>NZ_CP176426.1:0-5492246 GCF_046250155.1 Flavobacterium sp. PS2
AGAAAAAACACAAAGGTTCGCAAAGCTATTGATTAAACTTTGCGAACCTTTGTGTTTTCTTTTGCGGAACTTTGCAAAACAACTTTTTCACAAAATCCCAAAAAGTAAAGCAAAAAAAAAAATCCTCATCAAATAAATGATGAGGATTTTAAAGAAAGGCGACGACATACTCTCCCACATAACTGCAGTACCATCTGCGCAGGCGGGCTTAACTACTCTGTTCGGGATGGGAAGAGGTGAGCCCCGCCGCAATAACCACCTTAAGGCTGTTAGTTGTTGGTTTTTGGTTGTCGGTTGATGGATTTCTCCAGCAACTATCAACTAGTAACCATCAACTGCTCTGCGTCGAGCAAATATCTTAACACACTGAGATAAAGAAAAAAGTATTTTTTAGAAAGTTTCTCCCCCACGCCGAAGCGTGGGGAAAAGCGTACATAAGCTTACGGATTATTAGTACTACTCGACTATGACATTACTGCCTTTACATCTATAGCCTATCAACGTGGTCATCTCCCACGATCCTTAAAAGAAATCTCATCTTGTGGTGGGTTTCGCGCTTATATGCTTTCAGCGCTTATCCCTTCCAAACGTAGCTACTCTGCGGTGCTCCTGGCGGAACAACAGATACACTAGAGGTTTGTCCAATTCGGTCCTCTCGTACTAGAATCAGATCCACTCAAATTTCTTGCGCCCACAGTAGATAGAGACCGAACTGTCTCACGACGTTCTGAACCCAGCTCGCGTGCCACTTTAATGGGCGAACAGCCCAACCCTTGGGACCTTCTCCAGCCCCAGGATGTGACGAGCCGACATCGAGGTGCCAAACCCCCCCGTCGATATGAGCTCTTGGGGGAGATCAGCCTGTTATCCCCGGCGTACCTTTTATCCTTTGAGCGATGGCCCTTCCATGCGGAACCACCGGATCACTATGCTCTACTTTCGTACCTGATCGACCTGTATGTCTCTCAGTCAAGCTCCCTTATGCCATTGCACTCTACGCACGGTTACCAAGCGTACTGAGGGAACCTTTAGAAGCCTCCGTTACTCTTTTGGAGGCGACCACCCCAGTCAAACTACCCACCAAGCAATGTCCCCCGCAATCGCGGGGTTAGGCCTCAGATAAACAAAGGGTTGTATTTCAACAATGACTCCACAACGCCTAGCGACGCCACTTCACAGTCTCCAACCTATCCTACACATCATTTATCCAAGGTCAATACTAAGCTATAGTAAAGGTGCACAGGGTCTTTTCGTCCCACTGCGGGTAAGCGGCATCTTCACCGCTACTACAATTTCACCGAGCTCATGGCTGAGACAGTGTCCAGATCGTTACACCATTCGTGCAGGTCGGAACTTACCCGACAAGGAATTTCGCTACCTTAGGACCGTTATAGTTACGGCCGCCGTTTACTGGGGCTTCAATTCAATGCTTCTCCGAAGATAACATCTCCTCTTAACCTTCCAGCACCGGGCAGGTGTCAGGCCCTATACTTCATCTTACGATTTTGCAGAGCCCTGTGTTTTTGATAAACAGTCGCCTGGACCTCTTCACTGCGGCCAGCATTGCTGCTGGCGACCTTTCTCCCGAAGTTACAGGTCTATTTTGCCTAATTCCTTAGCCATGAATCTCTCGAGCACCTTAGGATTCTCTCCTCGACTACCTGTGTCGGTTTGCGGTACGGGTACTTATTACCTGAAGTTTAGAGGTTTTTCTTGGAAGCCCTTAGGCGCACTATCTCTTTGACCGAAGTCTCCGAGTACTATCGTATTTCCCCAAGCCGCGTGGATTTGCCTGCGCAGCTTATAGGTAGGTACTTCAACGAACTATTCCGTCAGTTCGCGGCGCTTTCATCACTCCGTCACCCCATCACAGTAATAAGTAGTACGGGAATATTAACCCGTGGTCCATCGACTGTCCCTTTCGGGTTCGCCTTAGGTCCCGACTAACCCACAGCTGATTAGCATAGCTGTGGAAACCTTAGTCTTTCGGTGTGCGGGTTTCTCGCCCGCATTATCGTTACTTATGCCTACATTTTCTTTTCTAACCAGTCCAGCATGCCTTACGACACACCTTCAACCCTGTTAGAATGCTCCCCTACCACTTTGACCTAAGTCAAAATCCATAGCTTCGGTAATATGTTTATGCCCGATTATTATCCATGCTCGTCCGCTCGACTAGTGAGCTGTTACGCACTCTTTAAATGAATGGCTGCTTCCAAGCCAACATCCTAGCTGTCTGGGCAGACAAACCTCGTTCTTTCAACTTAACATATATTTGGGGACCTTAGCTGATGGTCTGGGTTCTTTCCCTCTCGGACTTGGACCTTAGCACCCAAGCCCTCACTGTTGTGAAACATTATATAGCATTCGGAGTTTGTCAGGAATTGGTAGGCGGTGAAGCCCCCGCATCCAATCAGTAGCTCTACCTCTATATAACTTTATGCACAACGCTGCACCTAAATGCATTTCGGGGAGTACGAGCTATTTCCGAGTTTGATTGGCCTTTCACCCCTACCCACAGGTCATCCGAAGACTTTTCAACGTCAACCGGTTCGGTCCTCCACTGTGTGTTACCACAGCTTCAACCTGCCCATGGGTAGATCACACGGTTTCGCGTCTAACACTACTGACTAAAGCGCCCTATTCAGACTCGCTTTCGCTACGGATCCGTGGCTTAACCACTTATCCTTGCCAGCAACGTTAACTCGTAGGCTCATTATGCAAAAGGCACGCCGTCACCCCACGAAAGGGCTCCGACCGCTTGTAAGCGTATGGTTTCAGGATCTATTTCACTCCGTTATTCACGGTTCTTTTCACCTTTCCCTCACGGTACTGGTTCACTATCGGTCTCTCAGGAGTATTTAGCCTTAGCGGATGGTCCCGCCAAATTCAGACAGGGTTTCACGTGCCCCGCCCTACTCAGGATACCACTATCCTTTACACTCATTACCTATACGGGACTATCACCCTCTATGGTTCTACTTTCCAGTAGATTCTAATTCTTTGTGCAAGAAATGTCGTGGTCCTACAACCCCAACATTGCCGTAACAACATTGGTTTGGGCTAATCCGCGTTCGCTCGCCACTACTTACGGAATCACTTTTGTTTTCTTCTCCTCCGCCTACTTAGATGTTTCAGTTCAGCGGGTTTGCCCACCTATCGGTGTACTATGTCTTCAACATAGTGGGTTGCCCCATTCAGGTATTTACGGATCAAGTCGTGTGTGCCGATCCCCGTAACTTTTCGCAGCTTATCACGCCTTTCATCGCCTCTGAGAGCCAAGGCATCCCCCATACGCCCTTATTTTGCTTATTGTACCAGTCTTGATAAATCAAGACCGTTTTCTTTATCGTCTGTATCACTACTTTCAATAAAAAATGCTTTCTACTTTTTATTATTTTCTTATCTCAATATGTCAATGAACTTTATTATGCTTTAGGCTTTACGCTTTAGGCATTAAGCTTATAGCCTACGGCTTATAGCTTTTTGTGGAGAATAACGGAGTCGAACCGTTGACCTCCTGCGTGCAAGGCAGGCGCTCTAGCCAGCTGAGCTAATCCCCCATTTTTCAATCTTAGATTGTAGAATTCAGATTTTAGACTTCTTAATTCTTATCTAATTTCTTTTGGTGAATTCCAACTTCTAGAATTTCCTTTTTTTTAAGTTTACAGTCTTTCTAATTAGAAATTGTCAATTATTAATTGTCAATTACTTTTTAAAAAGTAGTCCCGGGCAGACTCGAACTGCCGACCCCTACATTATCAGTGTAGTACTCTAACCAGCTGAGCTACGAGACTCTGTTTTACTTAATTGTATTATTTGAACTAACAGCAGAGTAATATAATCTTCAATTTAACCTATAGGTCATTTCGTCTTCTTTCCCTAACGTGCACAAGTGCTAACATATAGGGCTCTAGAAAGGAGGTGTTCCAGCCGCACCTTCCGGTACGGCTACCTTGTTACGACTTAGCCCTAGTTACCAGTTTTACCCTAGGCAGCTCCTTGCGGTCACCGACTTCAGGCACCCCCAGCTTCCATGGCTTGACGGGCGGTGTGTACAAGGCCCGGGAACGTATTCACCGGATCATGGCTGATATCCGATTACTAGCGATTCCAGCTTCACGGAGTCGAGTTGCAGACTCCGATCCGAACTGTGACCGGTTTTATAGATTCGCTCCTGGTCGCCCAGTGGCTGCTCTCTGTACCGGCCATTGTAGCACGTGTGTAGCCCAAGGCGTAAGGGCCGTGATGATTTGACGTCATCCCCACCTTCCTCACAGTTTGCACTGGCAGTCTTGTTAGAGTTCCCGACATGACTCGCTGGCAACTAACAACAGGGGTTGCGCTCGTTATAGGACTTAACCTGACACCTCACGGCACGAGCTGACGACAACCATGCAGCACCTTGTAAATTGTCTTGCGAAAGATCTGTTTCCAAACCGGTCAATCTACATTTAAGCCTTGGTAAGGTTCCTCGCGTATCATCGAATTAAACCACATGCTCCACCGCTTGTGCGGGCCCCCGTCAATTCCTTTGAGTTTCATTCTTGCGAACGTACTCCCCAGGTGGGATACTTATCACTTTCGCTTAGCCACTGAGTTTGCACCCAACAGCTAGTATCCATCGTTTACGGCGTGGACTACCAGGGTATCTAATCCTGTTCGCTACCCACGCTTTCGTCCATCAGCGTCAATCAATTAGTAGTAACCTGCCTTCGCAATTGGTATTCCATGTAATCTCTAAGCATTTCACCGCTACACTACATATTCTAGTTACTTCCTAATAATTCAAGTTTAACAGTATCAATGGCCGTTCCACCGTTGAGCGATGGGCTTTCACCACTGACTTATTAAACCGCCTACGGACCCTTTAAACCCAATGATTCCGGATAACGCTTGGATCCTCCGTATTACCGCGGCTGCTGGCACGGAGTTAGCCGATCCTTATTCTTACAGTACCGTCAAGGTTCTACACGTAGAACTGTTTCTTCCTGTACAAAAGCAGTTTACAATCCATAGGACCGTCATCCTGCACGCGGCATGGCTGGATCAGGCTTGCGCCCATTGTCCAATATTCCTCACTGCTGCCTCCCGTAGGAGTCTGGTCCGTGTCTCAGTACCAGTGTGGGGGATCTCCCTCTCAGGACCCCTACCCATCGTAGCCTTGGTAAGCCGTTACCTTACCAACTAGCTAATGGGACGCATGCTCATCTTTTACCGTTGTGACTTTAATAATTGCTCGATGCCGAGCTATTATACTATGAGGTATTAATCCAAATTTCTCTGGGCTATCCCTCTGTAAAAGGTAGATTGCATACGCGTTACGCACCCGTGCGCCGGTCTCTACTTCCGAAGAAGTATACCCCTCGACTTGCATGTGTTAAGCCTGCCGCTAGCGTTCATCCTGAGCCAGGATCAAACTCTTCATCGTATATTTTAATATTATATTCGACTAATGATTCTATCGGTTTTATTCAAATCTATCGATTCTATTACTCTTATTTTGTTGTTCTAAGATCTCTCTTAAAACGGCTGTCAATTCAATATGTCTAGGAACGTATTCTTCTTTTTAATGTGTCTCACTCTGTGTGACTCTCGCTTTGTTCGTTTCGTTTGTTTCTCATTGCGGGTGCAAAAGTACTCCCTTTATTTAGATTCGCAAGCCTTTTTACAGACTTTTTCGAATGTTTTTTAAAACTTTTTACTAACAACTTGATAATGTACTATTTGCATTTTATCCATTTTTTACATTTTTAAGAATTTTCTTATTATACATGTATTTTTCGCAATGTCCCTATTAAAAAGACTGAGTTTTTCCGAATTTAGTCACTTTAATTATTGTTTCATACCTACTATATATAGGTATAGGCGATTCAGAATTTTTAAAATCTAATCCATTCAATAAAAATAAAGCATAAAAAAACTCCATTTGTAACAATGGAGTTTCTTGCTGATCCTTACTAACCTGCAATTTTTTTAATTTTGAACTTTGATTGATTCAACATATAATATACTTTTTTTGTCCCACCAGTAGGTTTTAAATTTGCATCATTTTCTTTATAAATTGGAAACTCCATTACCAACATTTGTTTATCAAAGAAATAAGTGTCATGTCCCATATATCCTTCTAGTCTTCCTCCTTTTAGATATTCTTTTTCATCTAATTTTTCTTTTTCATATTCCATTAGTCTATCATCTTTGTCCGAGCCATATACATAAAAATCACCTCCACTTCCAGATCCAACAGATCGAGTAAACAAATATATCTCATCAAAACCATCGTTGTCTAAATCTTTTAGTTCTATTTTTTCAATTGGATCGATATCACTTAATTCAATGAGTTTGTTTTCTTTAAATCCTTTTGTGGTAATAGTTATAGACGAAATACTTTGTCCAACTGGATGAGTTTCGGTAATAATGATAATTTTTCCTGTCTTAGTTTTAAATTCCTTGGAATCTGTATTCTTACTAATGTCTTTTGCTTCATCAATAGGTATAGACTTTCCCTCAGGATCTTTCACATAAATGTCGTCATTTGTAAAATTGAATTTATAAATTCCAGCCAGTAAAATTATTACTACAATGGCTCCAACGATCAAAATTGTTTTTTTCATTTGTTTTATTTTTTTTATGTTCTTAGATTTAAAAGATAAGTAGCCTTCGAATATCTAATCCCCTCAGTCTCTACTTATACTATCTTTAATATATTAGTTAGTCGAAATATTTGTAAATATCTTCTCCTTCCTTCAGAAAAAGCCGCTTCCGCAAGCGATTTTTCCTATTCTGTATTGCCTTAGCGGTAACAAAAGTGTAATCTGCAATTTCTTTAGTTGAAAATTTAAGTTTAAGATAAAAACAAATTTTTTGTTCGGTAATCGTTAAATCGGGTTGTATGGCAATCAATTTTAAATAAAAATCAGGATACAACTCTTTAAATACAACTACAAACAATGGATCATTCTTTTTAGCCATTTCTATTACCTCATCATATGATGTTGTTACTTTCTGTTTTAGGGATACAATTTGAGTCGCTTTTTGTTCTATTTCTTTCTTCTTTTGTTGAGTATCTAATTTTAATTTATTTTTATAACAAAACTGCCAATAGGAAAATACCAACAAGCTAATTATAAGCAAGCCTGCAATTATTAATAAAATCATACTTCTGTTTACTAATACTTCCTTTTCAGCTTCTGCTTTTGAAACAACATAATTAGTTGCCGCAATCATACTTTTTTGTTCAGCTATTTGAGTACTGTCTTTATAAATTAATTCTAGTTTTTGATAATCAAATACTGCCTGGTTTAAACCTTTTTCTTCTGCTATTTTTTTATATAATCCATAATTGTATTCTAGAATGTAATAAGTTTTTTCGCGCTTGGCCACGACAGTAGATTTGTCTAAATATGTAATTGCCCTAGCATAATCTTTCTTTTTATAATAAATTTCACCTAGATTACTTAGTACTATTTCTGTGCAGCTTATGTTCTTTTTTTTATAATCTAATAATGCCACTTTAAAATAGTATTCGGCTGAATCAAGTCTGCCCGCTGACATATACGTATCTCCGATATTCACCAAAGCAAAATTGGGAACTCGTGGATTCTTACTAAAATAATAGGCTGCTTTTTTATGTAACTTTATAAACTCATCAACAGTCGGTTTATTCTTGAGACCAGCTGAAAAACAAGCTTTAAAACTATACACTCTACCTAAAAAACAGTATTTTGATTTTCCTTTTAAACAATTAACCCTTGTTAAGCAATTGTCTAATTGAGAGAGTGCTAATTTATTAAGGTGCATTCTCCCATGTTGAACTGCAATAACAAAATCTGCATAAAGCAAAAGAGAATCATTTCTTATTTCTTGGGCTATCTCTTTGGATTGTTCTAGATAATTTAATGCTTTGTCAAAGTCGCGAAGTTTCCCTTTACAATTCCCCATGTTTAATAAAGCGAAACACGAACCTACACGATAGTCTTGTTTTAGTGCAATATGATATATATTTTTTGAAATTTCATAACCTTCATTTGGTGATTTTTTTAAATACTGATTTACCGAATTTAAAGTGCTATCTATTTCCTTTACAGTCAAATTTTTTCTTTGACCATAACTATTCCATAACCCAAAAACAATATAAAAAACAGTAAAATATAACCGTATATATTTTACTAATAAAAACTTATTTTGGGACATATTGTTTATTCATTTATTCTTTTTTTATTAGGCATTACCTCTACTTTTACTAGTTTTACTGATCGTTGAGTACTACCAATTTTATTAATGGCTTTAATTCTTACTTTATTCTCTCGATAAATCTTATTGGCAAATTATTAAGTAAACTTTATAAAAAACACTCGCTATAAACTAAAGCGTTATTGTGATTTTATATCTAGTTTTAATAAAATCAATTAATAAGGCTAATGGTATAAAAAAAAGCCTTTATTTATTGTAAAAATAGACGTGGGATACTGTTTTAGGTTAAGATTTTTGTATTTATGGTAAGTACTTTTTTTTCGATTTAGTGGGATTTAAAACTTTTAAAAACTGGTGTTTTATCAGCATGCAAAAATAGCATCAATAAAATTATAAATCAGTAGAACTGTGAACGATTGCTCTGTAGACTTTGTACTACAGGAATATTCCTCACAAATTAATTATTGTTTTAACCTTACTTTTCAATTAAATCGAACAAGAATTAATTAACTCACAATCTTTTATGAGATTTATTATCTAAAAAAGAACAGCCTAAGGGCTGTTCTTTTCTTCATTCTGTACTTAACAATTTTTTATTTATAATGCTTGTCTGTACGATATACTACATTATAGCAAATCAAAACGATCTAGATTCATCACTTTAGTCCATGCTGCAACAAAGTCAGTAACAAATTGTTTCTGAGCATCTGCACTAGCATAAACTTCGGCTAGAGCTCTAAGTTCTGAATTGGAACCAAATACAAGATCTGCACGTGTACCTGTCCATTTCACTTTTCCAGTTGTATAGTCATGTCCGTTATATTCTTCTTTATCCTCGGAAACTGCTTTCCAAACTGTACCAATATCTAGCAGATTTACAAAGAAATCATTAGTTAGTACTTCGGGACGTTCTGTAAAAACACCTTTTTTAGAACCATCAAAATTGGAATCTAATACACGCATTCCTCCTACAAGTACAGTTAATTCGGGTGCTGTAAGTGTTAATAATTGTGCTTTGTCTATTAATAAAGTCTCAGTTGCAACAGCGTATTTATTTTTTTTATAGTTTCGGAAACCATCAGCTATTGGTTCCAGGAATCCAAATGATTCTACATCCGTTTGTTCTTGTGAAGCATCCATACGACCTGGAGCAAAAGGAACATTAATGTTGCTTCCAGCATCTTTGGCAGCTTTTTCTACTCCTGCACTACCTGCCAATACAATAATATCGGCAAGAGAAACTTTTTTAGTATTAGATTGTGTCTGGTTAAATTCTCTTTGAATACCTTCCAATACATTTAATACTTTTTGCAGCTTCGCAGGATTATTTGCTTCCCAATCTTTTTGAGGAGCTAGTCGAATTCGTGCACCATTAGCCCCACCTCTTTTATCTGAACCTCGAAATGTTGAAGCTGAAGCCCATGCGGTAGATACAAGTTCTGATATGTTTAATCCAGTAGCTAATACTTTTGCTTTAAGCAATGTAATATCACTTTCGTTTATCAAGTCATGGTCAACTTTTGGAATTGGATCTTGCCAAAGCAACTCTTCCTTAGGTACATCTGTTCCAAGATATAAAGCACGTGGTCCCATATCACGATGGGTTAATTTAAACCATGCTCTGGCAAATGCATCTGCAAATTGATCAGGATTTTCAAGAAAACGTCGTGATATTTTTTCATATTCTGGATCTAATCTTAAAGACAAGTCGGTAGTTAACATCGTTGGAAGATGCTTTTTTGAACTATCATAGGCATCAGGTATAAAAGCTTCAGCATTTTTTGCTACCCACTGATGTGCACCTGCTGGACTTTTAGAAAGTTCCCATTCAAAACCGAAAAGATTTTCAAAGAAATTATTACTCCATTGAGTCGGTGTCTTTGTCCATGTTACTTCTAAACCACTTGAGATTGTATCTGCACCTTTTCCAGAACCAAAACTATTCTTCCATCCAAAACCTTGCGTTTCAAGACTCTCAGATTCCGGATCTCCTCCTACATGTTCGGTTGGTGCTGCTCCGTGTGTTTTACCAAAAGTGTGACCTCCTGCAATAAGGGCAACTGTTTCTTCATCATTCATTGCCATTCGTCCAAAAGTATCACGAATATCTTTCGCCGCTGCTATTGGGTCTGGTTGTCCCTCTGGTCCTTCTGGATTAACATAAATTAAACCCATTTGGACTGCTGCAAGTGGTTTTTCCAGATTACGAGCACTATTACTATCTGCATATCTTTCATTACCAGCTAACCATGTCTTTTCAGACCCCCAATATATATCTTGTTCTGGTTCCCATACATCTGTACGACCACCTGCAAAGCCAAATGTTTTGAATCCCATAGATTCCAGTGCAACATTACCTGTAAGTATCATCAAATCTGCCCATGAAATTTTTCTTCCATACTTTTGTTTGATAGGCCAAAGTAATCTTCGGGCTTTATCAAGGTTTACGTTATCTGGCCAACTATTAAGCGGAGCGAAACGCTGCTGTCCGGCTCCTGCTCCACCACGACCATCACCTACTCTATAAGTACCGGCGCTATGCCATGCCATACGAATAAACAAACCTCCATAGTGTCCAAAATCTGCTGGCCACCAATCTTGTGAATCAGTCATAAGAAAATGAAGGTCTTTTTTTAGGGCTTCTAAATCTAGACTTTTAAAAGCTTCGGCATAATCGAAGTCTTCACCCATCGGGTTTGATAAAGAAGAATGTTGGCGTAGTACATTAACTTTTAATTGATTTGGCCACCAGTCTTGATTTTTTGTGCCTCCATTCGCAATACTTTGCTCTTTGCTTGAGTTGTGGAATGGACACTTACTAATATCATTTGAATTATTTTCCATTTTTTTAATGAATTTATTATTGATAACTACATTTTATAAACATAAAGGATACCCATAAAACAGCGAATTAAAGTATTTATTTTAAGATATTATTAAAATACAAATCATCTCTACTTATTTTGTAAGACCCAGTAAACAAGTTCTTTGCAAATTTACGAAACAAGTATATCTAAATCAAACTGGTATTTTCTATGATAATATAGTTAAAAACTAATAGTTAATCAATAGTCTAAAAATGAGATATTAGTATTCTTTGATGGCTTGTTGTTATCTATAAAGAAAAGATTGAAAATCATTTACTAGTTCTTTTTTAGGTTTAGAAATATCAATGAAATTAACTCCGCAATTATTGTCAAACTTATCAAATACTCCTTTAGAACTACAAACGACAATAGGAAGTCCTTGGTCATGTATTTTAATAAAGTCTAATAAATCATTCTCGGAATAAATTACAAAAAAAATAAATGAGTAATCACTTTTACTGTTATCAAAATCGCTAATAAAATTAAATTTTTTATAAACTTCAAAATCTATTCTTTTTCCAAATTCTTTTTTTAAAAATCTAGAATAACCATGCTGATTATCATACACTATTACCTGTTTTGATTCCATCATTTATTATTTAAACGTTACATCTATTTAACTTATTCTTCTCCATGTACTTTCTTTTCCTGAATTTGTTTTTTTTCAGTTTTGCTACAAACTGTCATTAGTAATAATCCAGAAATGGCTATTAAAGTTTTTCAATGACAATTCATACGCGTTTATTTTATTTATTATTTTGTGCTATTCAGATTATAACAAAGTGACTATTGTTTTACTGGAATAATAGACATATTTTTCTTCAATAACATAGTGTCTGGAATAGTCTCAAGGATAGATTTTTTTAATGCCTCAATCAGTCTTTTTTTTACAAAATGATTGTAATAAACTAATCCTATTTCCCTAACTGGATATGGGGATACAAAACGGCTAATCTTGTTCTTTTGTTCTTTATTTAACGCTAGTACTGTTAACTCAGGGAGAATCGTTGTGCCCATATTCAAATCTACCATTTGCTTAAGGGTCTCGATACTACCCGACTGATAATCTATTTTTAGATCTGAAGCGCCTTTGGTTCTTAATTCACATAAATTTACAATCTGGTTTCTAAGGCAATGCCCCTCTTCCAGCAGTAACAATTTGTTAGGATTTATATCTTCCGGAACAATGTATTTTTTCTTAGCCGAAGCAGCATTCAAATCACCATAATGATAGAATTCTTCATAAAATAAGGTTTCTTCTTTTAAACCTTTATCTAATAATGGAATTGCCAATATGGCTACATCTATTGAGCCATCCTTCAATTTCTCCTGAATTTTTTCGGTAGTCAACTCATTAATGACCAACTTAACTTCTTTATAGCTTGCCATAAAATCTTTTATAAAAAGAGGTAATAAATATGGAGCTAGTGATGGTATAATTCCTATTCGGAGATCTCCTCTCACCTCACCTGTTTCTTCACGTATTATCTCTTTTATCCTGTTGGTTTCCTGCAAAGCAATTTTTGCCTGCTCTATTATTTTCATGCCAATGTCTGTAGGTCGAACTGGTTGCTTACTCCTGTCGAATAATATGACATTGAGTTCATCTTCCAGTTTTTTAATCATTCCGCTTAAGGTCGCTTGTGTAATGAAACAAGCTTCTGATGCTTTTAAGAAATGGCGATGCTTATCTAATGAAACTATGTATTCTAATTGCTGTATATTCACTGTGTTAGATTTTATCTATATAATAATTAAGTTTATTAGTTTACGTGTATAAGTCTGCAAATATACATTTGTCTTTTTAAAGATGAAACTTTATAAAAACAACAACAAATCATTACAAAATCACTCATTACTAATTCATTAAAACAAATTAGATAAATAATGAATTCATGATTCTGTATCATTTTTTTTGAATAGAAATTAACTAATTTACTACATCTGAATATTGCAAAAAGAGCTTTATTAGACTAGCCAAATTATCTATTTCTAATTTTTTAAAAATTCTAAATTTGTAAGTACTAATAGTGTTTGATTTTATTTTTAGGTATGCCATTATTTCTAAATTTCCATACCCATCGACTAGTAAACGAGCAATTTCAAGTTCTCTGTTAGATAAAAGATCTAGTGGATTAACTGGTTTTTTTGAGATGCAAGACTCTAAAATTTTATTTTTTAAACTAGGTGTGATAAACTTACCTGAAAAAATCATTGCATTTAAGGCATTTTTTATTTCTTCTTCTGAGCTTTCCTTGCTTAGAAACCCAGATGCTCCAGCGTTTAAATAGCGCATCGCATACGAATCCTCATCACAGATTGAGAATATTAAAATATTTACATTGGGCTGAATTGTTTTTATTTCTTTTAAAATATTCAGGCTACTGCCTTCTGGAAAATTCACATCCAGAATTAATAAATCAACTTTAGTTTCTGTAAGGGTTTTAATAATATCGCTAAATTTTTTTGTTTGATAAACTACAGCGTTTGAGAATGATTCTTTTATAATTAGAGAAAGTCCATGCCGGACTACACAATGACGATCAGCAACTACAAAACAAAAATTATTTGGTTGTTTCATTTTAGGTTAAATATATTTACTTTGAAAAGGGGGAAATGTTATTGTAAAGAGAATAACGGCTCTATTTGTATTTTCAATTTAAAGATTTGACTCAATACTAAAATAAATATGACAATTACAAACCTAATTTAAGAAGAAGGGAGTCAGCTGTAATAATAATTAAAATCATTATCCTAAATCGCCTATCCCTTCTAAATATTTATGCCATCATTTATTTAAATAAATGTAATTTTAATAGTGTAACATTATTTCACTATTGCATCGAAACAATAACAAACTCACTACGTCTATTAGCCTGATGCTCTTCTTCGGTACATTTTACCCCATCAGAACAATGGTTTACCAATTGCGATTCGCCATAACCTTTTCCTGTTAGCCTGCTTGTAGAAATTCCGTTTTTCACTAACCATGCGATAGTAGATTTGGCTCTTCTGTTTGATAATGCAATATTGTATTTAAATGTTGCACGACTATCGGTATGCGAACGAACATCGATTTTCATCTTTGGATATTGTTGCATTACAGCAAGTACTTTCTCTAGTTCGAAGGCTGCTTCTTTGCGAATAAATGACTTATCTAAATCAAAATAGATAATAGGTATATTTAAGGTTTTTGCTAAATCTGTACCTACATCTATAGGTTTGATTCGTTGCTCTAACTGCAATGATAGCACCGTTTTTCCCGTTGTATTATTTATCGTAATTCTTTCTTCCTTAGTTTCATAGTCTTTTTTCTCTGCTCGTACTGAATATATTTTTCCGCACACTACATCAAATTTATAACTTCCTTTATCATTGGTTGTTGTGGTAGTTATTAACTCCATTTTCTCGTTGTACAAGCTTACTTTTGAGTCTGCAAGGACAGCACCAGTTTCACGATCTGTTATAATTCCCGATAATAATTGCTCACAAATTAGTTTTCGCATTTCTAAAAAACGATAAATATCATCATATCCTTTACCACCACTTCGATTGGAAGAGAAAAACCCATTTCGATTTTTGCTATCTATCAAAAAAGCAAAATCATCCTGAGAACTGTTTATTGGAGCGCCTACATTTTGAACCTCGCCAAAGCTGTTGTCATTTCCTATTTTAGATACAAATACATCTAAACCTCCAAGCCCGGGATGTCCATCGCTTGCAAAATAAAGCTCATTATCTCCAGATATAAATGGGAAGCTTTCTCTTCCTTCAGTATTAATAGTCTTTCCTAAATTCATTGGAACACCATAACTGCCATCGCTGTTAATTTTTACACTAAACAAATCTGACTGCCCTAATGTTCCTGGCATATCTGAGGCAAAGTATAATGTCTTCTCATCTAAACTTAATGCAGGATGTGCAACGCTATAGTCATTACTATTAAAAGGTAATTCGGTTACATTGCCCCACTGATTATCCGTTAGCGTTGCTTTGTATAATTTCAATAGTGTTATACTCTTGTTGTCTTTTCCTTTTTTACTGTTCAAATAATTGTTTCGGGTAAAGTACATCGTTTGACCATCATTTGTAAATACTGGTGTTGACTCATGAAATTTTGAATTTATTTTTTTACTAAAGCGCTCAGGTTTCCCCATTTCTCCTCCAGCTTTTATTTCAGAAGTATATATATCAGTAAACGATTGATTGGTCCAGCTGAACACTTTCTTAGAAACTCCTCCTGTATCTCTTGCTGAGGCAAAAACTAATTTATTGTCCAAAAATGAACTCCCATAATCTGAAGATGCAGAATTAATACCGAGATCAGCTATATCAAAACGACCTGAATTGGCTGTAATTATTTCCAGATAATTTTTATTATTCTCATATAATTTAGCTCTTAGGTCATTGCCTGATTTCTTATTAAATTCCTCTAACATCATGTTTGCTTTGGCATAATTACCTACAGACTTGAGTGTTTGAGAATAACGATAATAATATTCAGGTTCCTGGTTTGGGTTCATAGCAAAAAGTTCACCATACCATTTTTCAGCTTGGGGTAATTCAGCATTAAAATAATAAGCATTACCAAGCTTTTGAAACATTTTTTCGTCTTTGTAACCTTTCTCGGCTACACGCTCATAGATGGCAATAGCATCGACATAGGCATATCTTTCATATTTCTTGTCGGCCGCAACTATTCCTGCTTTTTGTCCATAGCTATGTAAAGCCAGAACGCTAAAAATGGTGCTATAAAGTAGAGTTTTTATTTTCATAATAGTAGTAGTTTAGAAGAATCTTGGAGATATCATTTTATCATATTTATTGAACAATTCATATCGCAAAAAGATTTCATGTGATCCTGAATTGTAATTTCCTAATCGGGTGGTGTCTAAGTCATATGCATACCCGATAAACCAAGAATTGCTTACCTGAAATCCTACCATAGCGCTTAATGCAGCACTCCATCTATAAGCAACACCTGCAACAAATTTTTCATTGATTAAAAAATTTCCTGATACATCTACTTGCAAAGGGGCTCCTTGTACGTATTTGGTTAGCAAAGAAGGTTTGAATTTTACATTATAGCTTAAATCAAATACATGACCTGCAATTAAATACAAATTCATATTTTCTTTAGCCACATGACTATTTGATCCTGCATCAGCATATCTGTCAAAATGTTTGGTCTCCAACAATTGTGGTGCCGACAAACCAACATAAGTATTATCTGAATGCAAGTACACTCCTGCTCCAATATTAGGCGAAAATTTATTATCAATGTTGGTTTCAAAAACATAGTCATTTTTATCGTATTGATTCAACTTGGTGAAATCAACATTCAATAAATTAGCTGTTCCTTTTATTCCAAAAGATAATTTATAACGCTCTGATGTATGAATAGTATACGAAACATCTAAAGCAATATTATTTTCGTCTGATGGACCAATTCTGTCATTAACAACTGAAACTCCTATTCCTAAATTAGTTCCATTTATTGGGGTATTTATCGATGCTGAATTAGTTACTGGTGCACCATCCAGTCCTACCCATTGTGAACGATGCAAAGCAAAAATACTCATTACTCCTCTTGATCCTGCATAGGCCGGATTGACGTTTATAGTATTATACATATACTGTGTATACTGTGCGTCTTGTTGTCCATAACTTGCGATTGTTGCCAGTAGCAAAACAAATCTTAATATTATTTTTTTCATCTGTTTTTTTATTTAAATCCCTGAGAAGAAAAGTTTCCCAGCTCTCAGGGATTAATTTAAATTTATCTGTTATCTGTTTAAATACAAGTACCCTGCTTTCGAATGTGCATTTGAAGCGTTGTCTTTATATTTTAGAATATAATAGTAAGTTCCTACTGGCAGCTCTGCACTTTGATTAATCGTTACACGTCCTTCAGATATTCCTTTAAAGACTCTGTCTGAATTATTATAATGATCCTGGTCAAATACTAAAACTCCCCAACGATTATAAATCTCTACTGTGTTATCAGGGAAACATTCTAATCCATCAATTTTAAATACATCATTTTCTCCGTCTCCATTTGGTGAAACAGCATTAAAGACTTCTATAATACAAGATGGATCTATAACTATTGAAACTGTCGCTGTATCACAATTTGTTGGATTTGCTTTTTCGCAGATGCTGTAACTAATGGTGTAGTTTCCTGCCGGCGTATTAGGTGCAACTGTGATTGTACCATCGGGATTTAATGTAAATCCTGCCGGAACAGATACTTCTGTTAAGTTTACTTCAGATGGTATAACCGGTACTCCGTTTAGGGTATCATTTGTTAATACACTTGGCGTTGTACCTCCATCTTTTTCATTAATTGGCGTTGCAGTATAATCATCATCGTTTGCCTGAATTACTGTTGTTGCTACTACTACTGTAGCAGTTGTTGTAGCACAATTTGATGAATTTAACTTTTCACAGATTCTGTAAGTAACCACATAATTACCTGTTGGCGTGTTTGGTGCTACCGTGATAGTTCCGTCTGCATTTAAGGTTAATCCTGTTGGTACATTTTCTCCTGTTAAGTTTACCTCAGCAGGTACAACAGGGAATCCGTTAAGAGTATCATTTGTTAATACGCTCGTAGTTGTACCGCCATTTTTCCCATTGATAGGTGTTGCAGAATAATCATCGACTATTGCGTCAATTCTAGCTGTAACTACAACTACCGTGGCAGTTGTTGTATCACAATTTGATGGATTCAACTTCTCACAAATCCTGTAAGTAACAACATAAATACCCGCTGGTGTGTTAGGAGCTATAGTTATAGTTCCATCACCATTTAATGTTAATCCTGTTGGTACATTTACTTCTGATAAGTTCACTTCAGATGCAATGATTGCTAATCCGTTCAAAGTATCATTTCTTAGTACACTCAATGTTGTACCTCCATCTCTTCCTATGATTGGCATTGGAGTGTAATCATCTATTTTGGCACAAATTACAGATTGTATTACTACATCATCAGACACTGATGAAACACATCCTGAAGTTACATCTGTAACTGTTGCTGTATATGTTCCTGCCGGTGCTGTTACAACTCCTGATGCTGAGATACTAACTCCAGTAGATGGTGTAAAAGTATATGTCTTTGTAGCATCATAATTGGTAATTGCAAAACTTCCTGTAGCAACAGTACACGTTGGTTTAGTCACTGTACCGAATAATGCTATTGCAGGTGCAGATGGTGCTGCATTGATTTTTGTACTTAAAGAAGTTACTGAAGTACAAGCTCCTAATGTAGCTGATACTGTATAATCTCCTGCCGGTGCTGTTACAACTCCTGTAGCCGATATACTTACTCCTGTAGATGGTATAATTGTATACGTGTAAGTTGCATCATAATTAGTGATTGTAAAACTTCCTGCTGTCATGGCACAAGTTGTAGGTTGTACTACAGTACTCAATACTGGTTGTGCAGGTGTAACAGGTTGAGCATTAACAATTGTACTAGCCGAAGGTGAAGTACAAGCTCCTAATGTTGCCGTTACTGTATAGTTACCTTCTGGTGCTGTTACAACTCCTGTAGCTGATACGCTTACTCCTGTATTTGGCGTAAATGTATACGTGTAAGTAGCATCATAATTGGTAATAGTAAAACTTCCTGTTGCAATGGCGCAAGTTGGTTGTGTTACAGTACCTAATATTGGTGTTACTGGTGTTACTGGTTGTGCATTTACAGTTGCACTAGCCGAAGCTGCAGATGTACATCCTGAAGTTACATCTGTAACTGTAGCCGTATATCCTCCTGCTGGTGCTGTTACAACTCCTGTTGCTGATATACTTACTCCTGTATTTGGTGTAAATGTATATGTGTAAGTAGCATCATAATTGGTAATGGTAAAGCTACCCGTTGCTGTAGAACACGTTGGTTGTGTTACGGCACTAAATAATGCTATTGCAGGTGTTACTGGTTGTGCATTAACAGTTGCACTAGCCGAAGCCGCTGACGTACATCCTGAAGTTGCATCTGTAACTGTAGCGGTATATCCTCCTGCTGGTGCTGTTACAACTCCTGTTGCTGATATACTTACTCCTGTATTTGGTGTAAACGTATATGTTTTTGTAGCATCATAATTGGTAATGGTGAAACTACCCGTTGCTGTAGAACACGTTGGTTGTGTTACTGCGCCAAATAATGCTATTGCAGGTGTTACTGGCTGTGCATTAACAGTTGCACTAGCCGAAGCTGCTGATGTACATCCTGAAGTTGCATCTGTAACTGTAGCGGTATATCCTCCTGTTGGTGCTGTTACAACTCCTGTTGCTGATATACTTACTCCTGTATTTGGTGTAAACGTATATGTGTAAGTAGCATCATAATTGGTAATGGTAAAGCTACCCGTTGCTGTAGAACACGTTGGTTGTGTTACTGCACTAAATAATGCTATTGCAGGTGTTACTGGTTGTGCATTAACAATTGTACTAGCCGAAGGTGAAGTACAAGCTCCTAATGTTGCCGTTACTGTATAGTTGCCTTCTGGTGCTGTTACAACTCCTGTTGCAGATACGCTTACTCCTGTATTTGGTGTAACTGTATACGTATAAGTCGCATCATAGTTGGTAATTGTAAAACTTCCTGTTGCTGTGGCACATGTTGGCTGAGTTACAGCTCCTAATGTTGGTGCAACCGGTGTTACAGGCTGAACATTTATTGTTGAAATAGCCGAAGCTGCCGACGTACATCCTGAAGTTACATCTGTAACTGTGGCTGTATATGAATCTGCCGGTGCTGTTACAACTCCTGATGCAGAAATACTAACTCCTGTATTTGGTGTAAAAGTATAAGTCTTTGTAGCATCATAATTGGTAATGGTAAAACTACCTGTAGCAACAGTACAAGTTGGTTGTGTTACCGCGCCAAATAATGCTATTGCAGGTGCAGATGGTGCTGCATTAACTGTTACCTCTAAAGAAGCTACTGAAGTACAAGCTCCTAATGTAGCTGTTACTGAATAATCTCCTGCCGGTGCTGTTACAACTCCTGTGGCCGATATAGTTACTCCCGTATTTGGTGTAACAACATAAGTGTAAGCTGCATTATAATTGGTAATTGCAAAACTACCATTTGGAGAAGCACAAGTTGTTGGTTGTGTTACAACTCCTAATGTTGGTTGTACTGGTGTAACAGGTTGTGCATTAACTGTTGTACTAGCCGAAGGTGAAATACAAGCTCCTAATGTTGCCGTAACTGTATAGTTACCTTCTGGTGCTGTTACAACTCCTGATGCAGAAACACTTACTCCTGTATTTGGCGTAAATGTATATGTGTAAGTCGCATCATAATTAGTAATTGTGAAACTTCCTGTTGCTGTGGCACATGTAGGCTGAGTTACAGCTCCTAATGTTGGTGCAACTGGCGTTACAGGCTGAACATTAATTGTTGAAATAGCTGAAGCTGCCGACGTACATCCTGAAGTTACATCTGTAACTGTGGCTGTATATGAATCTGCCGGTGCTGTTACAACTCCTGTTGCCGATAAACTTACTCCTGTATTTGGTGTAAAAGTATAGGTCTTTGTAGCATCATAATTGGTAATTGTAAAACTACCTGTAGCGACAGTACACGTTGGTTGTGTTACCGCTCCAAATAATGCTATTGCAGGTGCAGATGGTGCTGCATTAACTGTTACCTCTAAAGAAGCTACCGAAGTACAAGCTCCTAATGTAGCTGTTACTGAATAATCTCCCGCTGGTGCTGTTACAACTCCTGTAGCCGATATAGTTACTCCTGTATTTGGTGTAACAGTATATGTATAAGCTACATCATAATTGGTAATTGCAAAACTACCATTTGGAGAAGCACAAGTTGTTGGTTGTGTTACAACTCCTAATGTTGGTTGTACTGGTGTAACAGGTTGCGCATTAACTGTTGTACTAGCCGAAGGTGAAATACAAGCTCCTAATGTTGCCGTAACTGTATAGTTACTTTCCGGTGCTGTTACAACTCCTGATGCAGAGACACTTACTCCTGTATTTGGTGTAAAAGTGTATGTGTAAGTCGCATCATAGTTGGTAATTGTGAAACTTCCTGTTGCTGTGGCACATGTAGGCTGTGTTACAGCTCCTAATGTTGGTGCAACTGGCGTTACAGGCTGAACATCTATTGTTGTACTAGCCGAAGCTGCCGACGTACATCCTGTATTTGCATCTGTAACTGTTGCTGTATATGTTTCGGCAGGTGCTGTTACAACTCCTCCTGCAGAGATACTAACTCCTGCAGATGGTGTAAAATTATAGGTCTTTGTAGCATCATAATTGGTAATTGTAAAACTACCTGTAGCAACAGTACACGTTGGTTGTGTTACTGCACCAAATAAAGCTATTGCAGGTGTTACTGGTTGTGCACTCACGGTAAAACTAGCTGCTGCAGAGATACATGTTCCTGCAGAAGCAGTAAGATCATAAATACCCGATGCTAATCCTGAGAATATACCGGTTGCATTGGTAACTGCTGGAACTACAGGATTTGTTCCCGTAAGCGTATAAGTAATATCCGGAGCTACTACGGGAGTAAGAACAGTAATAGTACCTGTGCTTAAAGTACAAGTTGGTTCCGTTACATCAGCTGTTGGAGCAGCTGGAGCAGCTGTATTAACAACTGTATAAGTTGACACAGAAGTTCCTGAACATAACCCATTCACAGTATATGTAAATGTAAATGATCCTGTTGCAGATACTGATGGTGACCAAAGATGACCATTTAAGTTTCCGCTTGATGGGTTTGTTGTTTCAACCCACGTTCCATAAGGATCTGCTGTAGCAGGAAGTAATGTATTTAAATCTAAAGTAGTAACTGATCTACAAACAGCTGTTGAACTATCTGCCCCAGAATTTGGGTTATCTAAATTTGAGGTTATTTGATAGTCTAATACTACATCTACACAAGATCCTGGAGGAGACGAAGTAAGTCTTACATGATAAGTACCCGTATCGGTAGCTGTATTAAATGTTGGAAAAGATAACGTTGAAGTAGTACTCAATACAGTTGGATCATTGTCTTTTGTCCAGCTAAAATTAAGATATGGAACTCCATCTACAGAAAGTTTTCCTGTTGTTGAACCATTACATATATTTACAGCTGTTAATTTTGGTAAACCTAGTTTTTCAATATCAAGTAAAGAGTTAACCACATTACCACAGTTATCTGTAATCCTAAAATTATAGATACCACCGGTTAAACCTGTAAAAAGGCTACTGCTACCATTATTTACTACAAATGGGTTACCATCTTTAGTAGTAATCGCATACGTATAAGGTTCAACACCGTCATAACCAGTTATAGAAGCATTATAATGTACCCCATCTGCACATTTAAACGAATATAAATCTTTCGGTTTCAACCCCATTGTAGCATAATCAAAAGTAGAAAGAACATCAAAACAATTTCTTCCATAACCATAATTAGCAACACCTGGATATAATTCAAGCGTTGTAAAAGTCTTTACTATTCTATAAGTTCCCGGTGCTGTCCAAGAACCTTGCTGCTGACCATTTATTAATGATTGAGCATTTGATGCACTAGGTACATCGCTGGAAAAACCTCCTGCTGTAGGATGTCCCCAATTATTACTTGAAGGATCTTTTATTTGTAGCCAATAAAACACATTTTGATTAGCTTGAACAAGATTATCTCCTGTTACACTCAAATTAACATCAAAACTACCACACTTTTGAACTTTAGCTGCAACTACAGTCCCTTGATCATAACCTATAACAGTCACATCGGTAGGAATGATATGTCCGCAATTATCTGTCGTTTCAACTTTATATATTCCTCCTGCAACATCATCAAAGACAACATTGTATCCGTCTGCAGTAATACGAGATGTAACGTCAACAGGATAAGAACCTGAGAAACCCGAAGGACCTGCCAAAATTCTTGCACTTACAAAAGTATATGTTGAAGTATTTTGTGATACCGAAAATGTACCATTTCCAGCTCCACAACCTATTCCCTGAAATACCCATACACTCGGAGTTGGAGTAGATACAGTAACCTCTTCATCAATAAAAACACCGCAAGCATCCGTTACACGAATCATATAAACCCCATCTGGTATTGGATTTCCAACACCTCCAACAAGGTTAGAATTCGATGGTGCACCAATGGTGTATCCCGGCGGTGCCGATAAAACCTCATATTGCAAAGTTTTTACCATATATTGAGTGCCTAAAGAAATATAGGATCCCATACAATCTGCAGGTAAAATCTGAGCAAATACTTCTGCAGGATTATTAATATTTCGTGTAGCAGGAAAGACATTTCCGCAAGCATCTGTGATCTTTAGATCTAATACAAAAGGTGCAGTATAAAAAGGAATAGAGGTAGTTATGTCCTCAGTACTACTACCAAACCGATTAGGACCTGTAATTGTTTTAGAAGTTGTTATGTCTGCTCCTCCACCAGGTGGATGAACAATATAGTCAAACTGAAGCGGGTAAACCATTACGTTACTATCTGCTCCTGCTTTTATAAATTGTCGAAAATCGCCAAAACCACAAGCACTTCTTTCTGTATTATAACTACTAATACCATTACTACCATCAGCAAATTCTATATTAGGTGTAAATACAGTAAGAGTAGCTGTTTGAGTTACAATTTCCCCACAATTATCTGTAACCGACACTACGTAAGAACCTCCGCTAAGACCTGTAAAAGATCCGCTCGATTGAGGACCTACATTCATAGGGCCTGTAATTGAATACGCATTAACAGCAGCTGGGTTTCCTGCATTAATCGTGACATTAATTGCGCCTGAATTAGGGCAAGTCACATCTGTTTTGGTAACAGTAAAACCTAGCGGACTCACATTTGCACTTATATTGCCATCCCAAGTTTGAGAGTTACTCGTGTGTCCGACCATACTTTGGGTGGCAACGATACGATAAACACCACCGCTTAGTCCCGTCTGAGAATTGCTTGTTGTTGTAACAAGCGCCGTGCTAAAATTTGGAGCTTTGTAGATCGCATAGGTAACAGTAGCACCGGGATCTGTTCCCGTAGTACTAAATGCTAATGCGCCATTGTTCCTGCAAGTCTCTGGAGTTGGCGTCACGCTGAGAGTAAATGTAGGCAAGGTCACTTGCGCTTGCATTGCAAAATTCACCAGTAGAAATAGCAATAAAACCGATCTACGGTGAAAAACCTTTGCCAAGCAGGATTTTTTAATTAAAGTAATTTTTTTCATGTTTCGCAGTTATAAAGTTTTTAAATTGATTTAAAATTGGGCTTAATGTTAATAACTGATCAGTGTTGTCAAGAATGACTGTGTAGTACTATAAGCACTATTGTTACCACTAGCCGTTACTTGATGATTCGGGATTTGTAATCCATGTCGAATACTAATTGGTTTAAATATTTTATAAAACAATTTAGCCCAAGGCACAAAGCGCCTCAAAAAAATAGAATGATCCATAATATATAAGTTGTTTAAAAATTACATGCGTAATAAGCGATTACTGCTATTAGCTATAGATTTAAGATTTATCTGGTACTGAAATTGTCATATTGCATCATGCCTAAAAACGTTAAGAAAAACAAGTTTCTTTGCGATTTTGGTCAATAACAATACCCATAAGGATATCTTAAATTTTTAGTTTGTGTTAATAACTCAGTAATTCTTTTAGAAGAAAATAAAATTTAGGTTTGTACTTGTGTTACTTTTTTTTAACAAGTAAAAAACTAAAAAATTTTCTCAATAGCTCTTGAGGTTAAGTAAGCAATTTATAATGTGAGATTGATTTGGGGACAATATTCACACTACATAAAAACGTTAGGCAAACATATTATAAAAACTAGGTAACATCCTAAAAAACACATACCACATAGGTACTCATACGTTTATAAAACAGACACTTAATGTTTTACAAGTTTAAAAATAACAGCGTATAATAAGATTCGGCGTTTTAATATTCCAAAAAGAAAATAAGGAATTTATATATAAATATATCTAAATTGTATTACAATGAATATTTTTTTTTAATTTTTTTTTAGTAGTAAATATCAAATTAAAAAAACCTTATTACAATTAAGATGACATGTTAATAAAAAACTATTTAAGTTTTGAAGAGAAACAATAAACATTTTTATCTATTTTAAAAGTTGCACTGCAATTTCATTTTCCTGAAGAATTGCATAATCAAATGCCGTTTTACTAAACCTATCTTGTATTGTTTTATCCGCTCCTTTATCAAGTAGAATTTTTATTATTGAATCAGTGCCAAAAGTTGCTGCAAAAATTAATGCTGTTGCTCCATTATAATTTCTTTGATTGATGGTTGTTTTATAACTCAATAATAGTTGAACCATTTTATCCAATCGTTTAAAGCACACTCCCATAAGTGCCGTATTCCCCATTTTATCCTGAATGTTAGGGTTCGCCCCTTTTTTTAACAACAATTCGGCAGCTTCAAAATTGTCGTTATAGCATGCTATTATTAATGCAGTACTCCCTCTTTCATCCGCTCTATTAATATCTTCAACTAACAGCTTGTTCAATAGTTTGACATTATTGGTACGTGCAGCTGTAAAAATATCTTCTTGAGCAAAAGCTATAAAAGATGTAAATAACATTAAAAGCAAAATATGCATATTGTATTTTGTCTTCATTTTCTTGATGTATTATAAATTAGTATAGCCATAAAAACTATTGTTTTAGTTATGAGTGGAGTAGAAAAAAGGAGTTCATTTAATTAAAAATTGAACTCCTTTTTTTAGAGTGATATTACTTCTAAATGTATATCAGAACTGTTTATCTTAAAAACATTTTTTCTACATCCTCTCTAGATAAACCAAGTTCCTTTGCCAAACGTTTTCCATAATCAGCATCAGCCATATAAAAATAACCAACCATTTTCTTAACCACATCTTTATTGGCTACACCTTTTAAATCACCCGATAGATTACTTATAAGATTTTGCTTTTCTTTTTCATTTAGAGAACGGTAAAATTCACCCGCTTGCTTAAAATCGTTCGGCTTACTAATTTTTTGTTGAACAGTAGTTGTATTCACAAAGCTTGATTTTGAATACTCATAATTTTCGTTATCGATAAAACCATTTTTAGAAGCACTAGGTTCATAGTTAATATCTCCATTTCCTTTCTTTGTAGAAAATGCACCATCCTGATTATTAGAAACTACTGCTACTTTAGAGGCATTTATAGGTAATTGCTGAAAATTTGTTCCTATCCTGTATCGTTGTGTGTCAAAATAAGAAAACAAACGTCCTTGCAACAACTTATCTTCTGATGGTTCAATTCCTGGTACTAATGTTCCAGGTGAGAATGCCGACTGTTCTACTTCCTGAAAGAAATTATCTGGAACTCTGTTTAATGTCATTTTCCCAACCAACTGTAAGGGAATCATACTTTCAGGCCACACTTTAGTAGGATCTAACGGGTTGATATCCAATTTATCAAAGTCACTAGGTTTTAATAATTGTACATAAAGTTCCCATGACGGATACTTCTCCATCTTTATGTTTTCATATAAATCTACTGTAGCGTGCTGAAAATCTTTTCCTTGCATTTCGGTAGCTTCTGCAGCTGTTAGATTTTTTACGCCTTGTAGAGATTTCCATGTATACTTTACGTAGGTTACTTCGCCCCCATCATTAACCCATTTAAAAGCGTGTACTCCAGAACCATCCATTTGTCTGTAATTAGCAGGTATTCCGTAATCAGAGTAAACACGTGTAAGCATATGTGTTCCTTCGGGAATGTTACTAAAAAAATCAAAAACTCTGCTTGCATCCTGCTTGTTAGTCACGGGTGATGGCTTGAAAGCATGCACCATATCTGGAAATTTAATCGCATCACGAATAAAAAATACAGGCAAATTATTACCTACCAAATCATAATTCCCTTGATCTGTGTAAAATTTAGTAGCAAATCCTCTTGGATCTCTCAAAGTCTCCGGCGAACCTGTACCGTGTACAACAGTAGAAAAACGAACAAAAACAGGAGTCTTCTTCCCTTTTTCAAATAATGAAGCTCTTGTATAGCCTGAGAAATCTCCAGATGCTATAAATTCGCCATAAGCTCCTGTACCTCTGGCATGAACTACTCTTTCTGGTATGCGTTCTCTATCAAAAGAAGCCAGTTTTTCGATTAAATGAATATCCTCTAATAAAACCTGTCCATTCTGACCGATTGTTTTTGAATTTTGATTATCGCCAACAGGAGTACCTGTATTAGTTGTAATCTGCTTTTGTTGTGCCATTATTGATATTGATGACATAACCAAAGCACACAGAATTGATCTTTTTTTCATATAGCATTTTGTTTTAGAGGACAAATGTATATGAGCACATTTATAAATTCAAACTGATAAAAACAATGTTGACATAGGCAAAACCTAACACCTTGGATGCATATTGATTATAAGATATAACCTGTAAAATTGCTGCTTTTTTTGTCACAAAAAGTTAAGGAGCTCTATCTTCATTTACGCTACTTTCAGTACTTTTTTAGATGTTTACATAATGTGTTAAACAACGTTTTCCTAAACTACTGCTCAAACTTTACCGAAAGAGCGTGATCCGAGTGACTTATTTTTCCATTAACATAGATAAAAAAACATTGCTTATCAAAATGGTATGTATTGGCAGTGCTTTGGTATCTGGTATCGCTAGTCTAAGTTTTAATTTTGTCAGATATAAATTTTAAAATAAAAATAAAATGAATAAGGCATTATTATTAATTGATATACAGAAAGAATATTTTGAAAACGGAGCATTAGAACTTGTAAACCCTATTGCTGCAAGTGAAAACGCTAAGAAACTATTGGAGCATTTTAGAAAAGAAAATGGGACTATTATTCATGTTCAGCACATATCTGGAGAAGGTGCTCCCATTTTTGTTCCCGGTACAAAAGGAGTGGATATTCATGAAAATGTAAAACCGTTAGCAGGAGAAAAAGTAATTACAAAACAGTTTCCTAATAGTTTTAGAGGGACTGATTTACTAGAATATCTTCAGTCAAAGAAAATAACACATTTGGTAATCGCAGGAATGATGACTCATATGTGCATTGACGCAGGAACAAGAGCCGCTGTTGACTTTGGATTTGAATGTACTGTAATTGGAGATGCCTGTGCTACATTGAATCTTCAAATAAACGGTCAGGAAGTTAAGGCTGCAGATGTTCATAATGCATTTTTGGCGGCACTGGAATTCTTTTACGCAAAAATTACAACAACAGAAGATTATTTGCTGTCGTAAAATAAAGGGCAAATAAAGAATCACTTTTATAAAATGAGCTGTAATTTATTGCAGCTTATTTTTTTTCGTTGGGAGTAATTTGTAAATGAAGTTGTAAATTTGCTTTAATTATAACCCGTTGGGTGCAATTACTGCGTCTATTCGCTTCGCTCGGGTCGTGAAAAATTCATTTAACACATAGAAACATAGATTTTATGTGTAAAAAAGAGTCCAAAAAGAAATATATTTCTTTCACATAGCTAGCTATGTGCATTTAAAACAAGTGAAACGCCTTTTTTGTGCGTACAAGACCTATGTTTCTATGTGTTAAGATTAATTGCGTCCAACGGGTTAATTATAATATTTAAGCACCTCTTAAAGAAAGTAATAAGGAACAGATTCCAATACATTAACTAATTAAAAAAATGAAAACGGTCAAATTTCATAAAACAGAATGTGGTGTTGAAGTGCTTCTAAATGTATTGCACGGCGATATGCTGAGCGAAAGATATCTAGAGCGTGATACTTACAATACTGATTTTTTTGAAATATTGCTTTTTAAGACTGCCAAAGGATCTCTGATTTTAAATCAGCAGAAGATCGATATAAGGGACAATACAATTGTTTTTATTTCTCCCTTTCAAAAAAGGCAATGGACTTTAGAAAAAGAGGGATTGGATTATACGGTTCTGGTTTTTCAGGAAAATTTTCTTAATGATTTTTTCTCAGACAAATTCTTTACATATCGCCTTTTGTATTTCTATCAATTGAATTATCCTTTAAATATTAGTATTGAAAAGGAAGAACTTCAAAAAGCACTTGGTCAGCTTATGGAAATCAAATACGAACTTATTAATAGCAAAACAGATAGTATTCATATTATACGATCTCTTACTTATTACCTACTTTTGAAGTTTAACAGAATATATGCTAATGCAAATAATCTTTCAATTGATAGGGCAGAAAATAACTTTGCATACCAATTTAAACAATTGTTGGAAATACATATTAGGCAGAAGCAACGAATTGACTACTATGCCGATTTATTAAATGTGAGCAGGATCACAATTAACACTTGTGTGAAAAAGCAGTTTAATGTAACCGCGACAGAGCTCATAAAACAAAGACTGCTTTTTGAGATAAAAAATGACCTGATACATTCCGGAAAGACTATTGCTGAGATTGCTTATGATCTTCATTTTTCTGAACCTGGACATATGATGCGATTTTTTAAAACACAGACAGGGATAACCAGCAGTCAGTTCCTCTCAGATTATCAAAATGGTATATTTTCATAACATTTTATAAAGCTGTTACAGAATAAGATAATTTTACAACAAAAGAATTACTATACTTTAAATGAAAGTTTACAGCATGGTAATTTCAATACATTTAAATCTGCCTCGAGGCAATTAATTTTTCAATATGATCAAAAAATACAAATCCAATAAGATATATTACCAAAGTACAATAACACTTGCAGGACCTGTTGTAATTTCTCAGCTGGGGCATACTCTGGTGCAAACTCTTGATACAGTTATTATTGGGCATTATGCAGGAACTATATCATTGGCAGCAGTCTCGCTGGTTCATTCTGTTTTCATGGTAGTTTTAGTTATAGGATTAGGAGTTGCCTACGGATTAACACCTTTGATTGCACAAGAAAATGGAAAATCAAATTTTAAGGAATGCGCCGAGCTTCTGTCAAACAGTTTATGGCTTAATGTTGCGTCTTCAATTTTTCTTTTTTTAGTAGTGTACTATGGTTCTATGTTTGCCATGCAGCATGCAGATCAGGATCCTCAGGTGGTAGAAACAGCAAAACCTTATTTACTTATTTTAAGTTTATCTATTATACCCTTAATGATATTTCAAACTTTCAAACAGTTTGCAGAAGGACTGGGCTTTACAAAACAAGCAATGTCCATAACGATATGGGGAAATGTGCTCAACGTAATTATCGCAGTAATTCTGGTAAAGGGAATGTTTGGGATCGAGCCAATGGGAGTTAAAGGAGTTGGAATTGCAACATTGATCGATAGGATTTTAATGATGCTAGTTATGATGTGGTATGTACTTCGCTCAGAAAATTTTAGAGTTTACCTGCACCATTTCTCCGTTAAGTTTATTGATTTTTCAAAAATTGCAAAAGTGGTAAAAATAGGATTACCTGTTGCCATGCAGTATGTGTTTGAAATTGGAGTATTTGCAGTAGCCGCTTTAATGGCGGGTCATATAGGCGCAGTAGAACAGGCAGCCCATCAGACAGCAATAACCCTTGCCGCAATGACCTACATGATGGCAGGAGGAATTGCATCGGCTGCAACTATTAAAGTCGGAAATAGTTTCGGAAATAAAAATTACAAAAGACTTCAAAAGTTTGCTTATGCATCCTATCATTTAGTTATCATTTTCATGATGTTCTTTGCTGTAATTTTTACAATATTTAATCAATATTTACCTTACTTAATAACAAATGACGTAAATGTTGTAGCTCTGGCTGCGCAATTATTAATAATTGCTGCAATATTCCAGCTCTTTGATGGTACACAGGTAGTTGGACTAGGAACACTAAGAGGAATGGGAGATGTAAACATTCCCACTTTTATAACCTTTGTTGCCTATTGGATTATTGGTCTGCCTGCAGCCTATGTTTTAGGTATGCACTTCAATTTAGGTGTAAATGGAATCTGGTATGGTCTGACTCTTGGTTTGTTAACATCGTCTGTCTTACTGTATTTAAGATTCAGATATGTAATGAATAAGGTCTTGGAAAAAAAATCTATAAGCTAATATTAATCTCTAAATAGTCAGCATAAAAAGATAATTTATGGTCATGTATCAATCAGATAAAATGATTTTAGATGCAATGAAATATCCTATTTTAATAGAACCTCCATATCTTTAAAAAATAAAGAGAAAAAAAACATCATTTTATACACACCTATAAATGAAAAAATCAATAGTTAAGAGTACATCTTTTACTCCTTACCAAAAATTTATAATTGTTATATTATTCCTTTTACAATTTACGGTCACATTAGATTTTATTGTTATTTCTCCTCTCGGGGATATGCTGATTAAAAACCTTGATATGACTACATCTAGTTTTGGCTTTGTAGTTTCAGCTTATGCTTTTAGCGCGGGAATATCAGGATTACTGGCGGCAGGATTTGCAGATAAATTTGATAGAAAAAAGATTTTAATTTTCTTCTATACCGGATTTATTATTGGTACTGTTTCCTGTGCTATCTCTTCCAGTTACTTAATGCTCCTTATAGCGAGGATTGTTACAGGACTCTTTGGCGGTGTAATCGGGTCCATTTCCCTTGCCATAGTAGCTGATTTATTTTTGATTAATCAAAGAGGACGTGTTATGGCCTATATTCAAATGGCATTTGCTGCAAGCCTGATTTTAGGAATACCAGTAGGAGTTTATTTTGCCAATAACTGGGGATGGCATTCGGCCTTTATTATGATTGCAGGTATAGGTATTTTAATCCTTATTGCGATAGTGACTCAAATGCAGTCTATAAACAAACATCTAGAATTCCAATCCAGTAAGAATCCTTTTCTCCATCTTTGGGGCACATTAAACAATAAAGAATATAGGATAGGTTTTACTGCCATTGCTCTTTTGTCTATTGGCGCTTTTATGCTCCAACCCTTTGGAACCGCTTTTATGGTTAATAATTTACATATTAGTCAACTCCAGTTACCTATGATATTTTTCCTTATAGGACTTTCAATACTTATAATAATGCCGGTGATTGGAAAATTAAGTGATAAGTTTAATAAATTTAAGCTATTTACAATAGCATCTCTTCTCTCGATAATTATGGTTATAATCTACACCAATTTAAATCCCATAGCATTGTGGGAAATCGTAGCAATAACTATAGTATTGTACATGGCAATAATGAGCCGAATGATACCTGCCTCTACTCTAAATACAGCCATTCCAGAAATAAAAGATCGCGGTGCCTATATGTCTGTAACTTCTTCATTGCAACAAATTGCCGGAGGGATTGCTGCTGTCTGTGCTGGTTTTATTGTACATCAGGATACTAAACAATCACCGCTGGAAAACTATGATATACTAGGATATGTATTTGCCGCAATAACACTTTGCACCATATTTTTGATTTGGAGAGTGAATCAATTAGTGAGGCTAAAAAATACTCTTATAAAAATACCTCAAGAAGGTATATAAAATACGCACTAAATTATGATGTGAATATTTTATTTCTTGGTTGAGTTCATTCATTTCTTCAAATCATAAAGGAAATGGTTTATAAATTATCTCGTAAGGCTCACAACATGAGCTCCCCTACTCAACCTTCAAACAAATAAATCATATCATTCCAATAAAAAAATAATTAAGTTTGTAGCATGGAGAAGACTATCAAAATTATTTCATCAGAGGAATTTCCAAGACAATTTATGTCTGATGCTTCTTTAGAGTTTGATTTTTTAAAAACTCCTTTACAGATATATGATCTGAATACAACAACAGAGTATATACAAATTCCAACTCCCCTTTTTAGACCTGATTATAATTTTATGGTCCATGTTACTAAGGGTAATGCAAAACAGCAAGTAGATAATGAGGTAATATCATTAACAGAAAATGATGTTTTATTTATAAAACAAGGCCATATTACAGCAATGAAAGAAATTGATCTGGTAATTACGGGTCATTTTATTTTATTTGAAGAAAGCGTCCTCAATCATATTTTGTCTAAACAAGAGTTGATACAAATTTTTGCCACTAATTCGGTTATTAAACTACCCAAAGAAACTAGTATATGGCTTAATTCTTTATTTTGCTTATTAGGTCAGGAATTTCGAAATGAAAATTCCAATATTGAAATTTGTTATTCGCTTATGCAAGCAGCCTTTCAAAAAATAATTTCTTCAAATAAAGAACTTAATAAAACTGTACATCGTGGTAATGAAATCACTTTTTCCTTTAAAGAGTTGGTTTATAAATTCCATAGCCAGGATAAATCGGTATCCTTTTATGCAGATAAATTAAAAATTTCTGTAAATTATCTCAACAGATGTATTAAGCAAACCACCGGAATAGCCCCAAAAGAATGGATTAACAACGTTAGTATCCTGCAAAGCCAAATTCTTTTACAAGATTTGACTAAAGATATCTCCGAAATTGCTTTTGAATTGAATTACGAAGACCCTTCGTATTTTGGACGACTTTTCAAAAAAATAACTGGTACAACTCCTTCACAGTATCGAAGTTCACTTAGGCACGATTTGTCCGAATAAAGGCAAGCTAAATCCTAGCAACAATTATTGTTTTAACCACACCTTTGTCTTAAGAAAATCTTAGAGGGCTAATGCGGCTCGTGTGTTTAAATTTAATAAATGTTATTTTGAAAAAAGTGCTATCATTGGTTTTATTAACCTTGTTTATTTGCCTTCCTAATAAATTTTATGCTCAATTAATAACTGATGGCGCAGGGATTGGCGTTACAGTTAGTGGGAAAAGCAGCTTTAAGAATTTATCTTCGGCAGATCCGTATTATGGGAATAAATTCAAATATAATACGTACGATTTTTGGTTGCCAATACCATCTTTTAAAATTGGAAAAACTCGTATTCTTGGAACAGTCAACTACCGCGTTTTAGACTTTACATTCGATAAGGAAATTGAAGTTAGTCCGAATTACATCACAAAAATACAAGAGATAAAACCAACTATTGTAGTGCGGCATCCTTTTGGAAAACGATGGGCAGTTTTTGGAGTTTTAATACCAACTATTGCTTCCGATTTTAAAAGCTCCTTTTCGATGAATGATATGGTATATGATGGCATTTTTGGAGTCTCAAGAAAATTCGGAGAAAAATCAAATCTCGAAATCGGGATTGGTCCTCATATCATGTATGCTTTTGGAAAATTTCTGATAACACCTGCAGTATCTGTCGATTATAAAAGTAACAACGGTAAGTGGTTTGCACAGCTATACTGGCCAAGGGTTAATATTTTTCGAAATCTCGGCAATAACACACAAATTGGTGTAGCGGGATCAATAGACTGGACACTTCACAACTTACAAAATTACAAGAATAATGAGAACCTGGAGATTGATTATGCTCAGTTCTCGGCTATTCACGGAGGCTTACAAATTAATCAACGTCTTTTTGATGGTTTTTGGCTTCAACTACAAGGAGGTCTCGGATTTGCAAACAAATACACTTTATATAATTCTAATAATGATACCATTAGTAACTACAAAGCAAAAGAAATGCCTTATGTAAAGATGATGCTAACCTATCGTTTTGGAAAATAATTGCAGAATAAAAATCAATAACAATAAATAAAAAGAAGGAAAAATGATGAAATTAATTCTTAGTATTCTACTATTAGGAGTGTCCTATTTTACTAATGCGCAACAATTAAAAATGAATGTTGATGTGACCAATGTTCAAAAAGGAAAAGGCAGTGTCGTATTGAATGTTTACAACAAAAAAGAAAACTTTCTTAAAACCGCTTACTTTACCAAGGTTCAAAAGGCAAATCAGGGAACTATAAAATTTCAAGTCGATTTACCAAGAGGAACTTATGCTATTACCGTTTTTCAGGATTTAGATAATAACGGCAATCTTAATAGCAACTGGTTAGGAATTCCTAAAGAGCCCGTAGGAAACAGCACTAATTTTAAGCCTGATGGTGGAGCGCCAACATTTGGTGATTGCTCAATTTATGTTTTAAATAATGATTCTACAATTACAATTGACCTCAATTAAGAAAACTTAAATTATGATATCAAATTATGAAAGAGGCAACTTTTAAAAATAGAATTATTGCAGAAATAAAAGGTGCCTGCAAGGAATATCAAACGGGCGATACATTAATTACAGCCTTACAGCCTACAACTGTTCAATTTAAAACCAGAGAACTTACATTGATAGTAGGTCCTTCGGGTTCAGGAAAAACTACTTTGCTCTCCCTGTTGGGTTGTGTTATCTACCCCACAAAAGGAGATGTTTTTATAGATGGTCAACAAGTAAATACACTTTCGGCCAAAGAATTATCGATTTTGAGATTAAATAAAATAGGATTCGTATTTCAAGGCTTTAACCTTTTGGCTCCGCTTAACTCTTTAGAAAACGTTATGATGCCACTACAACTTATGAATTTAAGTGATCCTGAAGCAAAGAAAAAAGCAGAGAAAGCTTTGGAATTAGTCGGGATGAAAGATCGAATGAAAAACTTACCCAAAATGCTAAGTGGTGGTCAGCAGCAAAGGGTTGCAATTGCACGAGCTCTGGTAACTAATCCGCCAATAATGCTTTGTGATGAGCCAACGGCTGCATTAGATGTTAAGAGCGTTGGTTTGGTAATGAATGAATTAAAAGCACTTGCCCAAAATGGTAAGAGTGTTATTGTTGTTACACACGATATGCGCCTTAAACAATTTGCTGACAGAATTATTTATGTAGATAATGGGATTGCAACCGAGAATGAAAATCTAGCATTTATTGAAAATCATTAAACCAATATTATAAAGAATGAAATATATTTTAATTTATCTAATAGCCCTATTTTTTTTGCAGTTGTAGTAAGAAAGAAGAAAAGATATCAAATCAGGTATCAGATCACAAAGAAGTTCCTCTATCAGGTATTGTAGGGCTTGGTCGCATAGAACCTGACGAGAAACTATCCTCATTAGCAACAGAAGTGGGAGGCATTGTTGTAGCTATCCATAAGAAAGAAAATGATGTGATTATTAAAGGAGATCTAATTATTGAATTGGATCATGCTGTTCAGGATGCAAAAAAAGACCAAATTAAGAGCAGAATCGAAACACAAAGAATCGAAATTAATGTAGCGCAACTAAACTTAAGAGAGCAGAAAATAAATTTAGCCAATAAACAAATTGAGTTGGAGCGATTGAGAAACTTACTTAAAGAAGGAGCCGAAACAAAACAAAACTTTGATAATCTGGAAACAGAAACCAAAATTTTTCAAACGAATGTAGAACAATTACAAGCGCGGGTTTTGATAGCAAATTCACAACTTCAGGAAATTAAACAAGAGTTGAAAGTTTCAAATAAGGAATTGCAACAGTATTTGGTAAAAGCACTAAGCGATGGACAAATTTTGACAATGAATGCTACTAAAGGTGCTGCACTATCACCAAATCAATCATTTGCAGATTTTATTCCAAAAAGCAAATTGGTTGCTACTTGCGAAATTGATGAGCTGTTTGCACACAAAATTAAAAAAGGGCAAAAAGCTATTATCCGCCAAATTGGTTCCAATAAAACTATTGGTTCTGGCATTGTAATTTTTACTTCTTCGGCACTTAAGCGCAAATCACTTTTTTCTGAAAAGGCTGGCGATCAGGAAGACAGAAGGGTTCGGGAAATAAAAATTCTATTGGCAAACCAAACAAAGTATTTAATTAATTCCCGGATTGAATGCGTTATTCAAACATCAAATAAGTAAGATAAACAAGAATGGAATTGTATATACCTTCAAATTGGTTGCAAATACCAATCTGGATACGCAAATACTATGATCCATTATAAACAAATAGCCTCTAAAGATGAATTCTATTATTAAAATAGCTTGGAAGTTTATCCGCTTTGATAAAACAAAAAGTATAGGAGTAGTTGTTGGGATAGTGATAAGTACCTTTCTTATTGGTCAGCAAATCGGCACATTTAATTTTTTGACAGGACTAATGAGTGTGTTAGTAAAAAATACAACATCAGATATTTGGGTTGTTGATAACAAGACGACAGATGCCAACCAACTTAGCCTGATTGACTCGAGAAAAGAAAAAGAGATTAAGAGCCTGCCAGGTGTTAAAGAAGCATTTCCTATTGTTATGACAAATGGGAAAGCTAAATTTTCTGGAGGAACCAGTGCTGTCGTAAACATTATAGGCAGCGAATACCCTTATTTTAAAGCAGGTCCTGACAGCACTAAAATAATAGAAGGAAAACTTCCTGATTTATTGCAAGAAGCGGGAGTCTCTGCAGATTACTTTGATCGGAGCAATTTTGGAGGTTCATCAAATGTTGGAACCTATTTTGAAATTAACGGAAAAAGAGCCGTTATTATGCTACAAACTAAAGGAATACGAGGTTGGGGTGGTTATTTAATGTACACCTCAATAGATAGAGCAAGATATTATGGTAATATTTCTTCCACCAATATAAGTGCCTTAATGGTCAATGTAAAAGAAGGCGAAGATATAAATCATGTTGTAAATCAGATCAATAATTCTATTTATGGTGTAAGAGCTTGGCGTACATCATCCCTAAGTTCCTCTACTATAAAAAGTGTTTTGGCTTCTACTGGCTTAGGTGCCAGCACAGGATCTTTGGTGGGATTTGCTATCATTGCCGGTTTTTTTATTATTGGTCTCACAATGTATTCGTCGGCACTTGACAGGATTAAAGATTATGGAACTTTAAAAGCAATTGGCGCTACCGATTCGTACATCCGAAAGTTAATACTTACTCAAGCTACTTTGTTTGCTGTTGTTGGCTTTCTAATTGCTCTGGTTTTCTTAATGGGTTTTAAAAAAGGCATGTATCAATCGGGAATAGTGATCGATTTTACCCCAATAATACTCTTCTCCATCCTAATGGTCACTTTTTCTATTTCGCTTTTTGGGGCTGTGTTTGCTATTAGAAGAATAAAAAATGTAGAACCAGCTTCAGTATTTAGAGGCTAAAAAAGTTATTATGATAAAAAACAATTCAATTAATATCTTCTTTATAGGATGTATTATACTAATAAGCATTTCAAAAATGAATGCACAAAGTGTTGTATGGTCATTAAATAAAGCAATTGAAGAAGCACAAAAGAATCGAAAATTATTGGCTTCGTTGGAAACTGAATATAAAATCAATCAATTAAAGACAAAAGAGTTAAATGCAAAATATTTACCCCGAGTATCGCTGAATTACAATTATCAGTATAATCCAATTATTGCTACAAATGTTTTACCTGCAAGCGCATTTAACTCTGGAACTTCTTCAAGTGATATGATTCCGATAAAATTAGGCGCTAATTATTCTCAAAATGCAGGTATTTTGCTGCAACAACCTTTACTGGATATCACCATTTCAAAATTAATTGCAGAGTCTAAGTTATACGAGAAACTAGCCAATTTAAGTGAAAAAGAAGCAAGATTGGAACTAACTTATGAAGTTTCAAAAGTGTATTTTAATATATTGGTAACAGAGGAACAAGTAAAAGAAGCTATTGGCGATACCGCTCGTACGGCATTAAGTCTGAAAACTATAACCCAAAAATATAATAATAAAAGAGTTTTAAAAGTTGATGTAAATGACGCCAAAATAACGCATAATAATGCTGTACAAAAATATCTTAATGCAACAAATAACGCATTGGTTCTAAAACAGTATCTTTTGTATGTTACCGGAAATGAATCTTCTCTAGCGTCTTCAATGATATTAGAGAAGTATAATATGAGTGAAAATATTACTGATCTTGATGAAAATCAAATTCTGGCATTGCCTCAGATCGAAATTTTGAAAACACAAAATGAAGTACTAGAGAATAAAAAGAAACTAGAAAGAGCCAAACATAGTCCGATGATTAGTGCCAATGGTTATTTAGGAACAGATCAGTTCACAGAAAACATGAATCCTTTTCAGCAAGACAGTTGGTATGGGAATAGTTATATTGGTATCTCATTAAAATTACCCATTTTTTTTGGAGAGAATACAGCAAAAAGAATAGATCAATTAAAATTCCAGCAAGAGCAAAATAATAATCGAATTGTTGAGGATGTTAATAAAAACAAATACAATGCCCTGAATGCTAGTGCTACGTATAATAACGTCTTGCAACAATTAAAAACAGTGCGTGAAAATAGTAGACTCACCTCCGAAATGGTACTGGTTTATCAGGAGCGATATAAATTTGACCAAATATCGTTTAATGAACTAAATGATAAAGAGATTCAATTGCAAAATCTGGAACTAGCCTATAATCAACTTCAAAAAGAATTGATAGTGTCGTGGCTTAATTGGAAAAAGGCTGCGGGAAAATTAGTTTTATAATATTCAATACGGGATTAATTAAAATTTCAAAAAAAAAGCCGACTCTGTTTAAGAGTCGGCTTTATTGCACTATTATTAATTTAGGTACACTTATGATTTTGGTTCACATGCTTCTGAACCAAGATCTTGCCACATAGAACCTGTAGAGCTGCCGGGTTCGTTACCTGGCTCAGCTTGATAACTGGCTTTCCATTGAGAATGATTATGATTTACATAACTGTTAGCTTCATAACATTTTCGCGAAAATGCGGTATTTCATTATCAATCTCTAATTTTTCATCTGTGTAAATAATAGTAATATATTGTCCCGTTTTTTGATTAATTGCGTAAACGATAAGTTATTGAATAAAACGAAAATACTATTTTAAATTTGGATAGCGGATATTTTATTCCGTTACAGCATCAATCTGATTTGTTTTCTTGATTTTTTCCACTCCTCTTTCTCTCATTAATTCGACTGCATCCAACATTTTGATTAAATGAATATAGGGCGTCGTCAGATCTGAGTCTGGATCTCTGGCATGGGGAGACAATGAAAACTCCACGATTTTGCATAGAAATAATTCAAATTCTTCCAGCGTTTTTTCATCAAAAGCCTTTTGAAATACAATAAAAGGATTCTCGTATTCTTCCTCCGTCAGAGAAGAAAAATGAAATACTGTTTCAGAGCACAAAGACGCTGTAACTTTCCATTTTTTGCTTTTCTCTTGCAGGCAGTAACAGACTTTGAGAAATGAGTTGACAATAGTATAAAAGACAAAAACATCGGATGGATTGTCTCGTTTGTAAATTTTCCCCTTATAGCTGTAAATTACCGCTTCGGTTAAACTCTGTTTATAATAATCAAGATCTTCAAACTCAAAAAAGGCATCTAGAGTTTTAAATGGATTATCTGCAGCAAACCCTGCCCAAGAGCAAGTTTCGAAGGATACTTTATTCTTTTTCATATCACGGAGATTTAAAATTCTCAAGCGAAGTTCCATTCTTTGCAAAGGATAATCTATTCGTAATGCGGATATAATATCTGACAAAAGAGGATATTTTACTGGATATTTTTTTATCTTTGAAACTCAGGATTTTTATCCAAATGGCTTTATCTTTGAGCCTTCAGAAAATTGATATTCATTATGGAACAGAAAATACATCAGGGAAGAAACGTAAAACGCTTCAGAGAAATGCTTGGCATAAAACAAGAAGCACTGGCTTATAATCTGGGAAATGACTGGAATCAGAAGAAAATTTCTATGCTGGAGCAAAAAGACATTATCGAAGATGATATACTTAATCAAATCTCAGATGCATTAAAAATTCCTGTAGAAGCTTTTCAGAATTTTGATGAAGATCAAGCAATAAATATTATTTCTAATACATTTGACAATTGTCAGCAACCGGCATCTGTATTTTACAATTCTAACATTAATCAAATTGATCAATTGGTTAAACTACACGAAGAAAAAATTGAGTTATACGAGCGTATGTTGAAAGAAAAAGATGAAATGATGATGAGGCTTGAGAAATTAACCAATAAATAATTATTTAAGTAGATATATTAATTTTTACTAAATATAATATTATCATTGAATTAAATTACTTTTTATGAATCCTCCCATTAATCATCATTTTGTTTCTCAAGTACACATAAAAAACTTTTTTAATAATGAACAGAAAAAAATTTATGTCTATGATAAAATTGAAAAAAGGCAATATTTTAAAAAAACTACCAAATCGTTATTTAGTGAACCGAAATTAAACTCTAAGTTTAAAAAAGGAGAAGTTGACCACTATTCTATCGAAAAAGAATTGAATGATTATTTTGAAAAAGACTTTTCAAGAAACACTCAAATAATCAAAAAATTTGTGAGTAATAAAGAATTTACCGAAGGTGTAAATTCCGCTTTAACTTATTTTGCAAAATATGGAATTATTGGAGAAATGCGAACTCCTAGATTTAAGAAAGAGACAGACAATGCACTCGAAGAAATTTTTGCAAATTTTCACTCACGTTGTACCCCAGAATTAAAAACTCAAATTGAAGAGGTCTTTGAGTATAAAAAAGAAGTGAAATATAGCAATATGGTGAGTTTCATTGAAATAACCGAAAAGATATTTCAAAAAATGGGTAGATTGATTTTTGAAATATTAATTCCTGAAAGTGAAACCGATTTTTTTATTGTTCCCGATTTCTCTGCTGGAACTGCACGAGAAAGAATCAATGAATATTTTAATCTAGACATAAAGGATATTGCTTTTATAAGTTTGCCTTTGGAAAGCAAAATATACATCCGTTTTTATTCTGAAAAGCTTTATAAAAATCCTCAAGTTCCAAATTACATAATTACATATTGTTCTTCAGAACTTGTAAAAGAAATAAATGAAATAAATCTAGATTATTGCCAAGATAAAATTGCCTGCGAAAATGAAGAGTACTTAAAATCTTTTATAAGTGCTAATTAATTTTAAAAACACTAAACCTCTGCTATACAAAGTTTACCACAAAAGCATTTCGAAAATATCTTTGACCTTGCGCCATTTTGGCAATTTGCAATTTAAAATGTATCTGTCATAAAAACTCAGAATTAAAACTAAATTTCTTAGATGTAATTTCTAGAAAAGAGAAAATCAAACCAATATTAAGAAATAACTGTAAAAAGTCGAGGCTTTTTTACTAATTCATTTTTTACTAAATATTTAAATCATATCCTACTTCAATTGCAAAATCAATAAATTTAATTCCTAATTCTGACAAGGTTTGATTTCCATTGTTGACTGTTATCATACTCATAAATTCAAACTTGGATAATACTGAATCATCTAATATAGAAAGGTCGAAATCTTCTAATTGTTTTTTTGATAGATTTTTGAATGTACTTAATATAATTCTAATTTCCCTAGCACTAAAATTCTGTAAAATTTTATTAAATTCTTGGAATTCTTGAGTTCTATGCAATACTTTTTGAGTTCGATTTATAAGTTTATCATCTAAATCATCAATTTGTTTTCTTGCAAGTTCTACTTGAGCATTCAAGCGATCAACTTCTAATTCTTCTTTTCTTAATTGTAGAGCTTTACTGGTAATTTTAATTTTAAGGTCGTAAACGAATCCTTTATTATTGTAAATAATTTCTAATCTCTTTCTTTTAACAAAAACTAAAAACATATCTAATAGCAACCCAACAATGGGAATAACCATTGAATAAATCAATGCAATTATAAATGGATTTAAAATTGTATGCAGGCCTATAAAATTTTTATCGATAAAATTGATATTCTCTTCAATTGTTTTTTTTGAACTTAATAAGAGTGCGATGGGTCTCCAATTGTAAAGTACAAATGCTAAAGTGAAAGCTCCAGCAATAGGTGTTTTTATTCTTTCTTTTGATGCTTCTACCATATCTTTAAAAACTTCAGAAAATGTCATGTTTTTTTTATTTAAACAAACATAAAAAAATAAAAGTATATTTGAAATAAAAACTATATAACTATGGAAATAACTGTTGGAGAGCTTATTGAGCAATTAAAGATTTTTGACCCTGAATTACCTGTCCATTTTGGCGGGTTAGACTTTTATCGTACCAAAAATAGAGGTGGCTGTGTGCAAATAGAATTTAGCCAAACAGTTTATAAAGATAATGATGGTAAAATCATTGTCGAAAATCATATTTAAACATTTATAAAATTAACAAACCAAAAAACATGAACGAAGAAGTATTTAAATTAGAAAAGAAATTTCAACCTTTTTTATTAGGGAATGACTATACTTTTGTCGGACCCGAAGATCAAAATTTATTAATACAACCTTTTGCATCTAATGCAAATTTAATTGCTCCAGTAGTAGCTATTTCTAGGACTGTACACCATACTCTATCAAATAAGGAGGCAACTTTACAAGCTTGTCGTTTATTGCCCGCTGGAACTGAATTAAGAATTTACGTTGTTATCTCTAATGGACACACTATATTAATGCATGCAAGTATTGAAGAATATTGTCGACGTAATAAAATTGATTTTGAAATCTGATTAAATGACCGACAATTTAACTTTTAAAAATTTAGGAATTTTATTTACATTTTACTCCATAATCTACGTTTTTGTATATTATGGCTTTTATGGTATAAATATTTTTTACTACACAGATTTACAAGGGGTTTTGACACTATTCCTAAGTAATACGATTAAGATTATAATTTTTTCTACCCTTGTCCTATTAGTCGTGGCAGGAACTTCTAAAAAGTCTTTTCAAGTCAAAAATCAGACTTTTAATAAACTCTCTATACGAAAAACTATAGCCATTTTTTATATTTTATTTATAATTTTTATAGGTTTGTTTATAATGTTGCTTTTAGGAATTGATTCATCAATAAACAGACCTTTGTTTAGCGTTACAGCATTGGTCGTAATTGGTATTATACATGCTATTGATAGGTTAAGCAAACTTATACGCTATAAATTTAAAATTACATCATACAATCTAAAAGCATATTTTAGTGTCATTTTGATCATACCTTACTTTATGTGTCAATTGATTATTAACGAAGTAAACTATTTTCCAAAATCTGACCGTCTCTATTTTTGCTACAATGAATCTAAAATTGTAGAAACAGGTAAAAAATTTAATATATACTTGATAGGTAAAACCAACGATAATATTTTTATTTATGATAAGTCAAAAAATCAAACACTTATTTATGAAATGAGTAATGTGAAAGATTTTAAAATTTATGATGTTCCAGTACCAAATTTATATCCAAAAGACGAAGCAGTTACTCCTAACAAAGTACCATAAAAAAAGCACTCAAATTAAGTGCTTTTTTTATTTATACTATGCACCTCTCTGTCATGAAGGGTTTTACGCATATCTCAGCACTCGGATAAAATATGTATTGGTAGTAGTTGTTTATTATTTAATCAGTTTTTTAACCAATTTACAGCTCCAACAAAATCATTTGAAAGTATTAGAAAGGAATTCAAGTCTATATAGTTATCTATAAATGAATTACTTATTACAAATCTTGTGGCTTTTCTATTATCTTGATTCCAATATTGGAAAAAATATTCAAACTTTTCAGATGTACTAAAATCTTCAAAAGCTAATTCTTCTATACGATCCACCAATTTAAAATATTGCTCTCGATTTATTTCTTCATTTCTGTTATACTGTTCTTTCGATTCAACTTCAAATTGTTGAATATCATTTATTAAAATATTTATCTTTTCCATTTTTTTATGATTTAAAAAATTAAAAATATAGATTAAAACTATTAGTTTTGTATTTTCAATAGATATTTTTTTGACAAATTATAAATCATCCCGATTTTATGCGATTACAGTCGCTGTTATCCGAAGTCTATTCTATTTAGTATTTTGCTATTAATAATTTAGCATTCTCATTATTTGGATTTAATTGTAGTGCTTTTTTACAATTTTCTTTACTACTTTTTATTTCATTCAGAACATACTCAGATAAAGCAATTCCGTAATAACTTGCATCATTTTTAGGTTCAATTTCTAATGATTTTTTATAAAATTTGATTGATTTTTCAAATTGTCTTGTATCATAACAAACCGCACCAATATTAAAATATGCTTTAAAATTCTTCGGATTTATTTTAATTGATTCTTCAAGGTTTTCTATTCCCGTTTCAGTTTCTCCTTTTCCAATGTAACTTACTCCAAGTCTATATAAACTATTTCCTTTGTCTATATTTCTTTTTACGCATTCTTGAAAAGCAATTATGGTTTTTGCATTTTCTGAATTAGAATCGTACAATTGATTTGAATAAGCCAATAATTCGTCATCATTCATTTTTAGAATTTTTGTTTCAAATTTTTCACTTTCTACTGAATTTTCATTTTTCTGACCACAACTATTTAGTCCAATCATTATAGTAAATAGTAATATTATTCTTTTCATATTTTAAATGTTTTTTGTTTGCTGATTTTGTATTAAATATACACAACGTTCTTATACTAAAATAAAAACAAAATAGATATTTATACCCGTTTTTTGTAATGTTTGCCAAAATTTTATTCCCTCAACAAATCAACAATACTAAGCCCTATCGCGAGGATTTGTAACCCCGCTCCCCGAAGAGTTCTTATGAAAAGCTGTGCATTCTATGATGAAAAACAAGTAAAAAGAGTTAAAATTCAAGATGCAAATTTATAAGTATTTATATAGGGAGTTTCTCTAGTTATAACAGCGAAAACTCTGCTTATAAGTTTGCATCTAATATTATTTAAAACCAACATTGAGTTTTTACCTTCCGCTTTTTTCTTTTTGTAATATTCTTTTAATTGTGGATCATATTTTAATGTTGTCATAGCACACATTTGCAATAATGACTTCATTTTTTTATCTGCCATATGATTTACTCTTGTCCTTCCTTTTACACTCGAACCTGAACTATGTTCAAAAGGCGCAACACCAGAATAACAGGCAAATTGTCTCCAGTTTTTAAAAGCTGTAAATCCTTTTGTTGCAATAATCAAATATACGCTGGTTTGTTCTCCCAATCCAGGAATCGATTTGATAAGTTGAGCTTGCTTAGTTAATTGATCGTTTGCTTTGATGACTTCTTTAATTTTTGACTCAATTTTATGGATGGAATTTTTAATAGATTTGACAAGAGTTTGGTTAATTTGTGATACTTCTTTAAAAATTATTTTATCCGTGAAAGCTTTACTTTCCTTAGTCGCTTGTAGAAGTAATAACGCTTTTAGCATTTTCTCTCTTTCAGTATAAAGAATTTTTAATTTCTGAATATCCATGCTTGCGAAAGCGAATAGTTTTAATTTATCTATATTTCTATAACTGTAATAAGAAATATCTTTAGCATCAGTTTTGTCATTTTTTCCTCTTGAAATTCCTTTAGATTTTTTTATTTCAATAGCGGGAACAATCCATAAATCTAGATTAAGTTTCACTAAAACACTTGATAAATGATTGGTATAAACACCTGTGTTCTCGCAACAAAAAAGAGTACATCCTTTATCAACTTTTCTATCCAGTTTTTTAATAAAAATAGAAATACTCTTAATATTGTTTTCTATGATAAAATGCTCTGATTTAAGAGTTAAAGAATCAAGAATATTAATATCCAATTTTGCTTTTGATACATCAATACCAACATAAAATAAATACTTTTTCATAACTTTGAATTTAAGATGAATAAAAATGTTGAACTTCTTTAGAGCCTTTATTAGACCGTCATGTCTATCATTCTATTTGAAGCAATTCAACGGGATTCAAGGAGAAGGCAGAGGACTAATGCACAGCATGGTTCTTAACTAGCGAAGTCTAAAGTTCACCTCTGCTTTCCTTTGAATAAAATTAAAGTTTTTTATCTAATCCAAAGTAAAGGCGAAGGTCTCCTGACTTCGCACCCGCATAGAGAATCAACAAAGAGAAGTCTCAAAAAGTAATAGTATCATATTATAGAATGTTGGAACGGGTACGAAGTCGGGAGACTTCGCCAGCAGGAATAATTTTCGCGCTATCGTTGTGCATATCCAAGGTATCGGGAATTAAAATAAAAAACAAAATAGGTATTTAAACCTATTTTGTTGTAATGTTTGCCTAAATTTTCTTTCCTTAACAAATTAACTTAATTCACAGCCTTCACCTGCAAGATTACACTGGTTCTTCTAGCATTGACTTCAGGATTAAAACCAACCTTCATCAGAAAATCTCCCGAATAAATCTTGGAGCTATCAATGGGTGACTGTGTTTCGGGATAAAGATTTACTTCTTCAATTCTATATTGTTTTTTTGGATCCAGTCCCTGCATTTTAATAGGCAACCCAATGGTGGTATTGAATGTAGTGGCTACATAATAGTTAAACACAATTACCTCTTCTTGAGTCTCCTTTACGTATGCCATCGATGCCACTTTTTCATCATCTGGGTTTTGTAACCTGTATTGATCGCCATGCCAGATGATATCTTTAATTCCATTATACAGCTTCACTGCATTTTGTGCATACAGTAAATCCTTAGCATCTAATTCATTTACCCGAATATCGAAACCCAGTTTGCCCATCATGGCAACATCTGTTTTAAACTTGATGGATTGTTTGCCCATATCCGTTACATGATTGTCCACAGCAATAGAAGGAAAATAATATGAATATTCCCATTGCATAAATATTCTGTCAAACGGGTTGGTATTATCGCTCGGCCAAAACTCCGTGAAGTACTGCAGGGCAGCATAATCAACTCTTGAGCCACCACCTGCACAAAGCATCATAGGTGTTTTTGGATGTTTGGCTCTTACTCTTTCCAATACTTTGTTTAAACCACGAACATATTCAATATAAAAGTGATCCTGGTTTTTTAAGAATGGTGAGTGGGCATTATAGATAAGTGAATTACAATCCCATTTGATGAATGCCAATTCAGGTACATCTTTAAACAACTGCTCCACAGTGTTGTATACAAAATCCTGAACCGCTGGATTAGTAAGATCAAGCACAAGTTGGTTGCGCATATAAAATTCTTTTATACCTGGTTGCCTGATGATCCAGTCAGGATTTTTTTCATACAATTCGCTTTTAGGATTCACCATTTCGGGTTCTATCCATATACCAAACTTTACGCCATGGGCAGTAGCTTCCTTACCTATAGAGCTGATACCATTCTTGAGTTTTTGCTTATTATACTGCCAGTCACCCAACCCTGCTGAGGCTCCGTTGCGGGGGTATTTATTACCAAACCACCCATCGTCTAACAGAAAAACATCCACTCCTAGTTTCTTTGTGTCTTTAGTGAGCTCGCTCAGTTTTTCATCATTGAAATCGAAATAAGTAGTTTCCCAATTGTTTAATATGGTTTGGCGTTGGCCGCTGCCTTGCGCCAATTGATAGTTTCTGGCCCAGCGTTGCAAGTTACGGCTTGCCCTGCCCTTACCTTCATCAGAATAAGTGTAAACAAAACGTGGTGTAGTGAACTTCTCAGATGGTTTTAATGTGTAGTTCGATGAAAAATTATTGATGCCCGCTGTTACCCGCAAGTAGTATTCATCAAAGGTTTCAAAATCAATTTTAAAGTTACCAGACCATTCCAATGAACCAGCAATTACTTCACCTTCTGTTTCGCCTGCGGGCTTGTTGATCGATATCATGAATGAGGATGAATGCAACAGGTTGCTGCGTGTACCCAGCTTTGAATCAAGTGTGCGGATGCCATGCAATAACTGCTGTTCTTCCGACAGCATCTCACGCCCCCAACCACTGTAATGATTTTTAAGGAAAAACTTTTTACCCTGAAGTGTAAGGTTCGCAGAAGCATATTTATTCAGCACAACATTACCCTTTTCCTTATGCTCTATTTCCGACCATTGTTCAATTACATCTTCTTTATAATAGGCCTTGTAAAATAATGTAACCTGGAATTTGTACCTCGCATCGTTCAACACAATAGTAGTCAATGTCTGGTTATCATCAATTTTTTTTACTTCGTGATTCACATACTTCAACACGGCGGATTTATTTCCATCGCTGTGGGTTACAGACAGGGCAGGTTCCATCAGGTTAAGCGAGCCGGAAGCTACGTAGGCTTCCCGCTTGTTAAACAAATCATCATTACCCACCTTAAACTTATCCAGCGAATTGATGACCGCATATTCATCTGTATTTTTTAGTTTTTTCCCAAGGTAGGTAGCCAATAAAGAGCTGTCTTTATCTATTTGCAGAACTAGAACTGTATTTTCAGTGGATACCGTAATGGTTTCCTGACTAGTAGCCTTGCCTGTAAAAAATATCATCACAACGAAACAGGTTTTAAAAAGTTTAGAATGCATTTTGTGTCGATTTTAAATTAATAAATTGAGAAACTTCGATATTAAAATCATCTTTTTCGATATCTATATTTTTTTTCTCGTACTCAAAAATATCTTGTGAATATCCTGATGTGTAAAAAAATATTAATACCATTAATATTTGTATTTTCATGAAATAATCAGTGTTTTAGTCATTAATATTGGTTTCAAAACAAATTGAAAATTTTATATAAATTGAGAGTATGAATACTTTTTAAAGACAGCAAAATGATAAAATAAATATATTTTGTAATATTTACTTTAAACTTTAATCGTCTAAGGCATATTTGAAGTGTTTTTAAATATATGATTATTCATAATTAATTTTTAAGCAAAAAAAACAATAATTCATAAGATTTTAGAAATACAATATTATCATCAAATAATACTATATTATCCTAAATTGTATAATCTCAAACAAAACTTCTATCGCACTATGCTTAAAACTTAACTCTTAAAAAAAAAAATAATACAACAGCCACTATTAAACAAGATAAAGTGCAATCAAAACACTATCAGCCCGCTCCCCGAAGAGTTCTTATGAAAAACTGTGCGAAGGTCTCCTGACTTCGCACCCGCATAGAGAATCAACAAAGAGAAGTCTCAAAAAGTAATAGCATCATATTATAGAATATTGGAACGGCAAGAAGTCGGGAGACTTTGCAGCAGTGGTTTAAACATTCTAAAGACAACTATTATAAACAATAGTTATTATTAATTATTGAACATAATACGGAATATTATATAAACATCGTACTGGATTTCCATCTTTGATTGCCGGAATCCAGTTTGGGGATAATCTTAAAACCCTTTCTAATTCTTTTCCCGATCCGTAACCAAAATCACGAAGAATTTTTATTTCAGACAAACTGCCGTCTTTTTCAATTTTTATAGTTGCAAAAACACCGCCTCTGGAAGCTTCATCATCCATTAATTCTTGTGGTATAACATAATTTTTCTTTAAAAAAGCATAAAACTTTTCAATACCTCCCGGAAATTTTGGCAGAGTTTCTACCGCAGAAGCATTATAAACTTCATTATCTTCTGGCTTACTATCGTGATGCTTTTCTAATTTTATTGCTTGTTGTGGTACAGTCTTTTTGATATTTTCAGAAGCCGGCTCTGCCATTGCCGGAACTGTAGTATTTTGACAGCTCAATAACAATAAAAAACTAATGGCTATTAAAAAATTTCTTATCATAGGTTTTTGTTTAGGGGAGAATTTATATGTAAAAAAACAAAATTTATTCCATTTAGAAGTCAATAATTTAATACCCTTAAATCTAATTTTGACGAAACTAATTACTTTATAGGCACAGAAAGATTTTCCGTGCTCTCGTTGCGCATATCCGAGAGATCGAATTTATACAAAAACAATATTTAGACTTTTAGTAATATTCTTAAACCTTATTTCAGGCATGGTAGTTATTTGGATATCTCAAATTTGAGAGATAATTAAATAATTATAAAATATGAATGAAGATATTTTTAAATCAAAAACTAATTTAGATCCTTCAGAGTACAAAAAATTATTTGGAGATCCTTTTTGGAATGAACAAGGAAGTTCAAAAGCTAGAAACTTCTATCTCCAGCTGAGCGAAAAAGACAAAGCTTTAATGTTAAAAAAGAATTACCTTGAAATGATTAAAAAAGCCAGAGAAAGAAATTTCAATATGGCAGCAGATTGTTTACAATGGTGGTTAGACGGTACAGGATTTACAAAAACCATGGACTTTAACTGGTTGAGAAAGCAAAGTGAGGTTATTGCCGCAGAAAATGTAAATCTTGAACGTTTTGAAATTGATTATGACACTAATTTTGGGATTTTTCTGCTAACTCTGGAAGAAGGAAAGCCTAGGAACTTTACTACTTATTATGACAAGCAATTTACTGGAGGAATTTTTGGCGAGTTGTATTATACTAGTGGTACTAGTATTTTGACTTCAAGATGTTTTTTTAAGGTCACTAATAAGGGGAAAGATAATTATACGTTATCAGGGTATATAATTCATTCTTGGCACGATACTTACAATTGGCATAAAGGGGCTAAAGCTTACATACCCAGCTTTGGAAGTGTTAAGGATTCTGATGCATTGTTGGTTGAAAAATATTGCGGGGCAAAACCATTTGAAATGAGAGGAAACTGGAAGCAAAGTTTCGAAAAAACCTTTAAATTTACTTCTTCAGGTGATTTATATCTTAAATTAAAATAGAAAAATGAAAAAGAAAATATACATAACCTTAATCGCTCTAGTTCTTTTGTTTTCTGGCTACTATTATTGGGAAAATAGATACGTCGAACTTAAGCCGGTAATTTCAAAAGGATACGATCGCCAAATAGTATTCTTTCAAAATGACTACTATAAATTTGCAAAACCAAATGAGATTTCTCCAAGTTACTATAAGAACATAAGATGGGTATTGAATGATTCCAGAGTGGATTATATTGAAGAAAATGGAATTATTTATGTTCGAAATAAATTTCTGAACGACATGGAGATGGTTTGGAATTACACTACTAGAGCTATCTCTACCAAGTATTTTAAAATAAAAAGAGAAATGGATAGCATTAATCTTATTTCCGAAAAGGAGTATGTAGATTCTCGGAGAAAAAAAATAGATTCTGTTTTAAAGACTATAAAGACAGACTCTATTAAATTCCATAGAGATCAGGAAAATAAAGAGAATTAAACACTATTATTAAGAGGTTTATTCATTAAAATGAAAAAGAAAATATACGTAACCTTAATCGCTCTAGTTCTTTTGTTTTCTGGTTACTATTATTGGGAAAATAGATACGTCGAACTTAAGCCAGTAATTGTAGCAGAAAGAGAATATACACGTCAAATAACTTTTTTTGACAATGATCTTTACAAATTTGCCAAGCCAAATGAGATTTCTCCAAGTTACTATAAGAACATAAAATGGGTTTTGAATGATTCCAGAGTAGATTATATAGAAGAAAATGGAATTATTTATGTTCGAAATAAATTTCTGAACGACATGAATATGGTTTGGAATTACACCACTAGAGCTATCTCTACGAAGTATTTTAAACAAGAAAGAGAAAGAGATAGTCTATATCTTATTAGAATCAAAAAACGTACAGATTCTCAAAAAACAATAATAGATTCTCTTTTAAAAACTATAAAGACAGACTCTATTAAATTCCATAGAGATCAGGAAAATAGAGAGAATTAGATAGTATTATTAAGGGGTTTCGTGATTAACTACTTTGCTTATTGCCATAAATCTATTCGGTTTTCAAGGATTTAAATAAGCTTTTCTCAACTACATTGTCTCAACAATTTCCCTAACAAATCAACAACAACCTATACTCCCCTTCATTTTCTATTGGTGCTCTATGAATACAAGGCAGCACTTGTTGTTTTGGATGATCTACAGCCAATCGCCAAAGATGTCCTATGCCTAAATTAATAGGCTCTGCATCGTCGTGTATCTGATAATGCAAATCAAAATAATTTTCCTTCAAGAAGTCTTCGAATTCTTCCTCTGGTCCGTCATGCAGTTCTTTTAGCTTGACTCGTATTTCCGGAATTAGAACTTTTTGGGCTGCTTCCGAATTAGAAACAATATCACTTGCCGCTCCGTGATAGGTACATAAAAAAGTATCTGTTGCAATGGGCGAACGATCAACATGAAAAGAATATACATCTGTAGATATGAAATCAAATTCATCATCACGTTCATAATACTTCAATAAATTAAGAGCCGGCGAAGCGCCAAAATCAGTTAATAATTGTAAATCTTTTAAGATTATTTCCCTTGCTATACTCCCCTTTTCTGATAGTTGGAGTGCGAGTAAATCTTCAGGATAAACTTCGGTTATATTTTCTTTTAAACCTAGTTGGGTTACAATCTCGTTAAAATCGCCATCCAAATTTCTGTGCCAGCATAGCGCATTCATTTCTCCCTTGAAACTGGTCTGTATAAGATCAGAGAAAGTTGGTACCATCCCAATTTGGTTGCTGTCAGAAAATGTATTGCTCATAATATAATTTAAAAAGCTCGTTGCTTCGTACATTACAAAATTATGTAATTACCTTTAAAAATTATGTTTTCTAAAAGACTTAAAAAAAATAATTATAAATTTACTAAAAACAAAAATGAAGAATAAATATTTCGGTTTATTGATACTATCTCTCGTTATGATTTCGTGTTCTAGCACAATTTCAACTGCAAAAAAAGAATATAAAATTGTTCAAACTTCTAAACTGAAATCAAATTGGAATTTTAACTCAAAAGAGTGGTTACTAAAAAAAGATACTTTGATAGGTACTGGAGGACCAATGCATTGGGGAGTTATAAAATCTAAAAAGAAACTCTCAAAAAATTATGAAATCGAATTTAGAGTAAACATGACCAAAGGATCTCTATTTGAGGTAATGCTAAACATTGATAAAGAACAATATATAAGAACGTATTTGTATAATATTGATCAGAATATTGTAATAGGGAAAGGTGTTTATAAAGAAGGAAGTGACGAATACGAAAAACGCGGCGGTCCAACTTTGTTTAATAAGCCAATGAAATTAGAAAATGACAAATGGTATTCGGTAAAAATTAGGGTAACGAACAATCAATTATACTTCTCTGTTAATAATGAAAAGACATTAGAGTGCTCTATAGAAAAAAGTAATTTAAGCCAACAAGGAAAACTAGGATTCTTAACCGACGGTGAAATTAAAGTAATTGATTTAAAGATTAAAAGCATTGAGTAAAATTAATTGCATCTAATTTATGTATTAAGAGCAAAAAGAATATTTTTGGATTCTTAAATTAAAAATAACATCATGAAAGATCTAGTATCAAAAATCAATGCAGAATTCGAAACATTCAAAACTGAATCAGAATCATTAATCGAGAAAGGTGTGAAAGCAGCAGGACCAAGAGCTCGTAAATCAACTTTAGAAATTGAAAAACTATTAAAAGAGTTTAGAAAAGTATCTGTAGAAGAATCTAAAAAATAAGCCCATAATAAATAAAAAAACCTTGCTTAAATAAAATTAAGCAAGGTTTGTTTTTTTTACTTTTACTATAAATCTTAATTGTATCTGTTTTTTTTAACCCATTGGGTCCAATTACTTCGTAAATAACTTCGCAACACGAATCCAATCTTTGTCGACTATGTGTTAAATCCTTTAATTAAAGTTGCTAGTTTAATAATCTAATATCTGCATACTTAGAAGATATTAGTTTTGTTTCACGCAGATTTTAAAAGATTTTAGCAGATGTACACAGATAGCTAGAATAATGTAGTAAAAGCTACTTATTTTTTTGTTTTAAAAACTTTATAACATACAAAAAGAATACCTAACCAAATAGGAATTAATTCTACGGATAACTTCATATTAGTAATCCACATGATTGATAAAATACCCAATAAAAATACAAAGCAGATGTAATTACTTACTGGATAAAATAATGAAGCAAACTTAGTTTTTGTACCTTCCTTGTCTTTTGAACGTCTAAATCTTAGATGCGTATAAGAAATCATAACCCAGTTAATAATTAAACAAGACACCACTAAAGACATTAAAATACTAAAAGCCTCTTTTGGAATTAGCTTATTTATTAAAATACAAATCGCTGCAAAGCAGGAAGAAATTAAAATAGCATTAATTGGTACCGATTGTTTGTTTAGCTTCATTAAAAACTTAGGAGCATTGCCTTGATCTGCTAAACCATATAACATACGTGAGTTACTATATACACTACTATTATATACTGATAAAGCGGCAGTTAATACAATTAAATTAAGCACATTAGCAATAAGGCTTGTAAAAAATATTTTGTTGCCAAACAACTCAAACTCCATTCCGTTTAAATTTTGAAAAACCATTACAAATGGACTACTATCTGTAGTAATTTGTTGCCAAGGTGACAAAGCAAATAAAATTACTAATGCACCAACATAAAATATAAGGATTCTATAGATAACCTGATTTGTTGCTTTTGGAATATTTTTTTCTGGATTTTCTGCCTCAGCAGCGGTAATCCCAATTAGTTCTAAACCACCAAAGGAGAACATAATTAGAGCCATTGCTGATAATAAACCTTGAAAATTACCATCTCCCGTTTTTTCAAAAACTCCTTTTGGAAAGAAGCCTCCATCGTTATACAAATTATGAATTGTAGCATGTTCTCCTCCTGTACCACTTATTAGCAAGTAAGTACCAAAGAGGATCATTGCAATAATTGCGACAACTTTTATAATTGAAAACCAAAATTCAGTTTCTCCGTAAACTTTTACAGAGGCAAAATTTAAAGCATTAATAACCAGGAAGAAAAATAAACTGGATGCCCACAGCGGAATTTCAGGCCACCAAAACTGTACATAAACACCAATGGCTGTAAGTTCAGCCATACTAACTAAAATATATAAAATCCAATAGTTCCAACCTGATGCAAAACCTGCAAAAGAACCGCAATACTTATAGGCAAAGTGACTAAAACTTCCTGAAACAGGTTCTTCAACAACCATTTCGCCAAGTTGTCTCATAATAAAAAAAGCAATAATTCCGGCAACAGCATATCCTAAAATAACAGATGGCCCTGCTAATACAGCTGCTGGACCAATACCGAGGAAAAGACCTGTTCCTATTGATCCGCCTAAGGCAATTAACTGAATGTGGCGGTTAGTCAGCCCACGTTTAAGCTGATTCTCTTTTACGTCTTCATGTTTTTCTTTCACAAATTAGATTTTTTAAATGAGTTAAATGTACTCACAAATGTATAAACAGCGAAGATAAGTTAAAAAAGGAATCGTACAAAACATAGTTCTGTCACATCTATCAGAATTGAATAATAAGTATTTAAGTTGTTTAAAAGTTAATTGGTCAAAATCAATTATAAAAAAAAGCTCTTTTGTAACAAAAGAGCTTTTTTATTTAGAAGAAACTGAAAGTTGACATAAGTATGTTATTCAACAAGATACTCAATAAGTAAATCTCCTTTTTCTACCAAACTATTTTCATTGAGATGGATTTTATGGATTATTCCAGACTTTCCTAATACTGTATTTTCCATTTTCATGGCTTCAATAGTAAATAAAGGTTGGTCTTGTTTAATTTCCTCTCCCTCTTTAATCCATATTTTACTCAGTAATCCTGGTAAAGGAGCCCCAATTTCAGCAGCTGTTAATGCCTTTCGGTTCTGAACATTCATTGTCTTTATAGACTTATCCTTTATTTCAATAGCTTTTGTCTGGCCATTAAGCTTAAAATAGACTGTTCTGATTCCTTGTAAATCAGGTTCTGACTTATACAAGAATTTTACAATAATAGATTTTCCTTCCGAGATATTAACAATTACTTCTTCATTAGGTTTTAATCCGTAGAAAAATGTAGTCGAAGGAATTACACTCACATCTCCATATTTTTCGATAGTTTTAAAATAATCTTCGAAAACTTTTGGATAAAATTGGTAAGATATAAAATCAGCTAAAGTGCAGGATGATGAAAATTTTTCCTGAAAAGCTTCAAATTCGTTATCAAAATCTATAGGGGTTAAATGTGCATTGGGTAAATCTAAAAATGGTTTTTCTTTTTTGAGAACCATTTGTTGAAAATCAATTGGCCATCCGCCGTCTGGTTGTCCTAATTCACCTTTAAGCATTCCTTTTACAGAATTAGGAAAAGACAAGGTGGTGCCTTGATCTAAAACATCTTGCTTGCTCAGGTTACTACTTACCATAAACATCGCCAGATCACCCACTACTTTTGAAGAAGGTGTAACTTTAATAATATCTCCAAGTAAACTATTGGCATCCTGATATGCTTGTTTTATAGCTGTCATTCTGGTCTCTAAGCCCAAGGAATAAGCCTGAGGTTTAAGATTAGAATATTGTCCGCCAGGAATTTCATGCTTGTAGACTTCTGCCGTACTTGATTTTAAATCGGACTCAAAAGGGTAATAATACTCCCTGATATCTTCCCAGTAATTACTGTATTGATTTAGTTTTTCGACATCAAGCCCCGAATCACGAGGAGTTCCTTTTAAGGCTTCTGCAAATACATTAAAATTGGGTTGTGAGGTAAGTCCTGACATAGAGGATAATGCAACATCTATAATATCAACCCCTGCCTCTACTGCTTTGAGATAGGTTGCAGACTGGATTCCTGCTGTATCATGTGTGTGCAAATGTATTGGAATGTCAATGGATTTTTTTAACTCGGTAATTAATTTTTCGGCAGCATAAGGTTTCAATAAACCTGCCATATCTTTTATACAAAGAATATGAGCTCCTGTATCTTCTATTCTCTTAGCGAGATCTAAATAATAGTTAAGATTAAATTTTGGACGCTCAGGATTTAATATATCTCCTGAATAGCCCATACATACTTCGGCAAGGGAATCTGTATTTGTAAGTACGGCATTAATACTGTTTTTCATATTGTCGATACTGTTTAATGAATCGAAAATCCTAAAAACATCTATCCCTTTTTGAGCGGATACTTCAATAAATTTTTCGACCAAGTTATCTGGATATGCCGTATAACCTACTCCATTAGAACCTCTGATCAACATTTGCAACAGTACATTGGGCATCGCTTTTCGCATTTGTTCCAAACGACTCCAAGGACATTCATTCAAAAATCGCATCGCAACATCAAATGTCGCTCCTCCCCAAACTTCCATAGAGAACATTTGTGGAAAGTCTTTTGTAAATGTTTCTGCAAAAGGCATCATATCAATCGTACGCACTCTGGTAGCAAGTAATGACTGGTGTGCATCTCGCATAGTACAATCTGTATACAAAATTTGTTTTTGCTCTTTGATCCAGTTTGAAAATCCTTTTGGTTTTAACTGATCTAGTAGTTGTTTGGTTCCATTAGTATGAAAGGCACTTGATGGAATTGGTAATTTTGGAGTCAGAAATTTTTTATCAGGGACGATAAAAGGAACATCTGCATTACCATTGACAATTATATTCCCTATAAATGCCAAATTCTTGGTTACATTATCAGATTTTCTTTTGATTTTCATCAATGACGGATTATCACCTATAAAATTCACCGTGATATTTCCTGCCTGAAAATCGGGATGTACAATTAAATTTTCTAAAAATGGAATATTAGTTTTTACTCCTTCAATAGTAAATTCTTTCAGCGTTCTTAAAAGACGCTGGCTGGTTCCTTCTAATGTTCTTCCTCTGGCAGTAATTTTTACGAGCATAGAATCAAAAAAAGGCGAAATCTTAACTCCCGAATAAGAGCTACCTTCATCTATTCTGATACCATAACCTCCAGCATTTCGATATGCAATAATTGTCCCGTAATCGGGTGTAAAATCATTTGCTGGATCTTCGGTAGTAATCCTGCATTGAATTGCAAAACCACTACATTTTAAACTTTCTTGTCCCATAATATAAATTCCCGGGCTAGAGAGTTTATGACCACAAGCAATAAGAATTTGACTTCTAACAATATCAATTCCTGTTACTTCCTCCGTAACGGTATGCTCTACCTGAATGCGGGGATTTACTTCTATAAAATAAATATTTTCTGCCGCATCGACTAAAAATTCAACCGTTCCAGCATTATTGTAATTTACTTTAGTTGCAATACTAAGTGCATATTTATATAACTTATCTTTTGTTTCTTGTTTTAAATTTGGGGCCGGAGCAATTTCAACCACTTTTTGAAATCTTCGCTGAACACTACAATCACGTTCAAATAAATGGACAATATTTCCATAATTATCTCCTAATAATTGTACTTCGATATGTTTGGGATTTTCAATGAATTTTTCAAGGAATAACGTATCATCTCCAAAAGCTGTTTTTGCTTCTCTTTTTGCTTCGTTGAACAAAGCTTCTAACTGGTTGGGCTTTCTAACTACTCGCATACCGCGCCCTCCTCCGCCTGCAGCAGCCTTTAACATCAAAGGATATCCAATGCGATTTGCTTCTTCCTGAGCAATAGAAAATGAAGAAAGGTCTATTTTACTGTCTTCGATTAAAGGTACATTGGCAGCAAGTGCAATTTTTTTGGCAGCCACTTTATCACCTAATTGTTCCATGACTTCTGGATTGGGGCCAATCCATAAAATACCATTCTCGGCACATTTAGTAGCAAATAGTACATTCTCTGATAAAAAACCATACCCAGGATGAATAGCATCGATCCCTTCGGCTTTGGCAACTTTAATGATTTCATCAATATCAAGATAGGGCTTTAGGGGGTCTGTATCTTTGCCTATCTGATACGCCTCATCGGCTTTGTAGCGGTGCAGGGAATACCTATCTTCATAGGTATAAATAGCTACAGTTTTAATTTTTAATTCCGCGGCAGCGCGAAAAATACGTAGTGCAATCTCTCCTCTATTTGCAACTAGTAATTTAGAAATTGTTCTCATTCTAATAAATTAAGTTAAATATCCACAAAATAAAAACGGCTTATTCTGAACAACTTCTGAAGATAAAATCTATTAATTTATATTGCTTAAAATCCAATTCTTCTCAGACTCCTTCCAATGGAATGGATAATAAATAAAGTAATTCTCTTAGTTCAGGTCATTCAAAATAAAAACATTTTTTATAGCTTCAGGAATTCTTTCTTCCCGTATTTGGTGTTCAAATTCATTGTTATATGTGTTATAATTTTATAAATAATGTTCATTTATTCCCAATAAAAAACTGATTTATAAGGCGCAACAAATATATAAAAGTTCTTGAGTTGACCACATTCAAGCTAAAAAGAAACAGTGTCATTTAATTTTTTTTATCACTTTTTTGAAGCGGGCTTTGAGATCCCAGCCGTTATTTTAATTTTTTATTTAGTCCTAAGTTTAAATCAGATTATAACGCTTAATCTCTTATATCAACTAATAAACCATACCTCATCTCTCATTACCCAGAAAACCAAAAACAACGATTAATACTACATATATTGTAAATAATTATTGTAAGTGTATTTTTTATGTTAATTTAATATCAATACTGAATAACTTATGACTATTTTCTTTTCATGACAAAACTAATTTTGTAGTGCTTCGATAAAACATGTCCATTGTCGATTAACCTACAACTTTTATGCAATGAAAAAATTACACATCCTAGCCTTGTTTGCTTTTTTTTCCTTCACTTTAGTCGCTCAAGTACAACAGTCTGGTACTTTGCCAATGGGATGTAAACCCGCAAATGTTCCTGCTCCGGTCCCGATTAAATCAAACCTACAAAGCAAATTAAAGGCTGTAGCAGCCACAGGAATAACAGGAAATGTAGAAAGTATTCATAGTGCTTTTGTAAACTGGCAAACTGGAGGTTTTACAAGCTTCTCTATCGGAACAGGCTCAGTTCCTAATGGTCCTAATTCGCAAAATATTCGTTGGAGTCAAGGTTTGAATAATACAGATAAGACGACTTACGGCTATAGCTATGAAGAATTACGTTTAACGGCTCTCGCTTTGGGAACTACATTTATGCAAGGGCAAAATTTTTATTTTCACTTATTAAATGGTGGTACAGACACAGTAATTGGTCCGTTAAATTTTACATGGCAAAATTTGGGTACAGCTGGCAATATGGTAAATGTTACTATAGAGACGCAATTTGGAGTCAATGGATTGGGAGGTTTTGCCAATTGGCAAGCTACCAATATGATGGACTTTTACAGCAAAGTAATCCCTATTATAGCGCAAATATATGGTCCCTCTTCTCACTCTTATACAGTAAATGTAGTGAATGATGGTAATGCTTCTGGGAGTAATACATTTTATAATGGCCCTAACTGGATTTCGACTCAATATACTGCTGATGCTTTTGGCAAGATGACTCAACCACGCTTAATGGTTCATGAACTTTTGCATGCCTGGCGTGATAATGTGTGTTTGTCTTCTGATAATCTTTGGCATTACCAAAATACTTTAAGTGGTTTTGAAGAAGGTATGGCAGAATGTGTTGCGCAGATTGTAATGGATAAGTTTGCTGCTGCATATCCTAATTACTTCCCTGCAGGAACTGCCTATCTAAATAAGCATTGGGGACATGAGGACGGTTATGCCTTTGATTGGGATTATGATTTTCAGAACCACTCTCAACTTACCACTACTGATTTTTGGTCAAGTGATCAAGGTATTGGAGCACATTGGGAACGCTATGGTACGAGTTCGGCTGCTTTTTATAAAATGTATGTTGAAGATTCTGATGTTTTCAAAAAATTCAATGCTGAATATTACAGAAGAATGAATGCCGATCATACGCTGTTAACATCACGATCTTTACTCGTGGACATTTTTAGTACGGTACTGCCTAAAGTTGAAGAAAAAGAAACCAATTTGTGGATAGACAAACAACGTGTTTTAGATTGTAAAGTGATCCCAGGGAAAAAAGTGCATATGCTCAGTTTTCAGGGTGCCGATGGAGTGCGCGATATGGGACATGATAATAGAATCCATTTAATTGAAACTCAAAATTTACCTGGAGGAAACGAGTGGTCCTGGGATAAATTAGATAACTCTGGTAATATTACCCAACGTTGGTTTCATCAACTTAATAATTCATCTGGAAAAATTGATATCGTAAATTATACAACTGGAGCGGTTAATAACACTCTAAATTTTAGAAACAATGATGCTGGATATTATGGACCTAATCAAGGTCCTTGTTTGCCACCAAGTTTAACAGGTACACCTTGTTTTCCAACAGGAATAGATGGTCATGGCTTGTACACAACTTCTGCAGATCGTGCAATCACTAATGGGGGAATAAACGATGGAAGTTGGTATAATGGATTGGGTCTTAATGCCGACAGGATTATTTATAAGATACAAACGACTGGTTTATATATTTATAATATTGAATTTCAATCTGGTGGGGCTGTTAAAGGTAAATACTACCGATTGCATGGCAATGGGTTTATAGGTAAAGATGGCTTATATGCTGGGGTGCGCAATAATGATGATACTCCTGTTTTAGGTAAAATGTACGTAGAACAAAAAAATACTGTGAGCCCAATAGCTGGAGAAGAAACGGCTATTACTATAAATAACGGAACTCTCATCGCTCCAAGAATTTGGACTTCTATTGCCGAAACCCAATCACAATTTAAAGCAGGAAGAGTTGATACCCGCTACTCTAAACCTGGAAAAGTGCATGCTATTTATGTAAACAGTGATTGTTCTAAACCTCAAAAAATAGGCTTCAGGAATATTACATACGGAAGTACTGTTTCGGGCGTGCAAATGTTTTTGTTTAATGTAGATGATTTTGAAGATATACTTTATACTGAGTCTATGCCTACCCTATTGTGCGAAGGATACCAAGCAGATTTTAGTGTCGAAAATAATTTTCCAAAGTATCTCGATACTGATTCCAGGGTTACTTATAAATGGAAGAATCCATTGGGGACAGTCGTTTCCACATCTAATAAATATACTATCTCCGCTGTAACACCTCAAGATGCTGGTATTTATACCTTAGAAATTACTTCTTTTGATTGCCTGATTACAAGAACCAAAGAACTAGTGGTTACTCCTAGCGTGGTTCTTGAACCAAGCGTTGTTACGCCAATTTCTCTTTGTGCCAATAGCACTATCGATTTAAAAGTAAACGGAACTTTACCTACAGGTACTACTTATTCATGGACTGGACCCAACGGCTATTCTAATACAACCCAAAATCCGAGTATTACCAATGCGCAAACAATTAATGCAGGTATTTATGAAGTAACCTGTACAGTTAAGGATTGTGATGGTAGTACAGACATTATAAAAAAAGAACAGATACAGGTTGGTATAAATTCAATATTAAAGCCTAAAATTTCATGCGGAGTACCATCACAAAATGCGGTATCTTTTCTATGGGAAGCAGTTGCGGGAGCTACTGATTATACAATCTCTTATCAAGTAAACACTAATCTAATCCAAAATATTGGAGCCATTGGTAATGTCTTAACCTATAGTGTAACCGGATTGCAACCATCCGATAATGTCGAGATTTTTGTAACTCCAGTAGGTAGTCTTGGTACTTGTTTTGACGTTGAAAAATATAGTTGCCAGACTAGTACAGCACCAACTTGTAGCATTCCGGTAGCACAAGTAGTTACTACTGCGGTAATTACTTGCTTGAGTCCTTCGGTTACGCTAAATGGCACAGGCTCGACAACCGGTGCTGGTATCGATTATCAATGGACAACAACTGATGGCTCAATTGTCAGCGGAGCAACAACATTAAACCCAATTGTGGATGCTGCAGGTACTTATAAGTTAATTGTAACCAATACAGCTGGTGGAGGTTGTAGTTCTCTTCCGGTAACTGTTAATGTTACAGGAGCATATTCGTTACCAACAGTTCCAACATTAACGGGTCCAAATTCCATTTGCTTAGGATCGGATGCTAATTTTACAATAACTGGGAAAACTGGTGATAATGTGAGTTATACAGGAGTCGTTTCAGGAACAGCTGTAATAGGAACAACAGGTTCTGTAGTGGTAACAATTCCTTCAGCAAGTTCTAATACGACTTTAAATTTAACAAATACTACAGATGGTATCTGTAGTCAGGTTCTAACAGGAATAACTAAGACTATCAATATTCAAACAACTCCAAATGCAGGAACAAACGGAACGTTGACTTTATGCTCAGGAACTACTCCTACCAATGCACAATTGTTTGCTCAATTGGGCGGAACGCCAGATACAGGTGGTGTTTGGACTAATGTTGGTAATATTTATACTTATACTGTAAATGCTGTTTCTCCTTGCAATATAGCTGCTACAGCTACAGTAACCTTAAATACGCAAGCTGTTCCCAATGCGGGAACAAACGGAACGTTGACTTTATGCTCAGGAACTGCCCCTACTAATACACAATTATTTGCTCAGTTGGGCGGAACGCCAGATACAGGTGGTATTTGGACTAATGTTGGTAATGTTTATACTTATACTGTAAATGCAGTTTCTCCTTGCAGTCTAGCTGCTACAGCTACTGTAACCTTAAATACGCAAGCTGTTCCCAATGCAGGAACAAACGGAACGTTGACTTTATGCTCAGGAACTACTCCTACCAATGCTCAATTGTTTGCTCAGTTGGGCGGAACGCCAGATGCAGGTGGTATTTGGACTAATGTTGGTGATATTTATACTTATACTGTAAATGCAGTTTCTCCTTGCAGTCTATCTGCTACAGCTACTGTAACCATAAATAGACAAACAACTCCAAATGCAGGAACAAACGGAACGTTAACTTTATGTTCAGGAACTACTCCTACCAATGCTCAATTGTTTACTCAGTTGGGCGGAACGCCAGATACAGGTGGTATTTGGACTAATGTTGGTAATATTTATACTTATACTGTAAATGCTGTTTCTCCTTGCAATATACCTGCTACAGCTACTGTAACCTTAAATACGCAAGCTGTTCCCAATGCGGGAACAAACGGAACTTTGACTTTATGTTCTGGAACTACTCCTACCAATGCACAATTGTTTGCTCAGTTGGGCGGAACGCCAGATACTGGTGGTGTTTGGACTAATGTTGGTGATATTTATACTTATACTGTAAATGCTGTTTCTCCTTGCAATATAGCTGCTACAGCTACTGTAACTATAAATAGGCAAACAATTCCAAATGCAGGAACAAACGGAACGTTGACTTTATGCTCAGGAACTACTCCTACCAATGCTCAATTGTTTGCTCAGTTGGGCGGAACACCAGATACAGGTGGTGTTTGGACTAATGTTGGTAATATTTATACTTATACTGTAAATGCTGTTTCTCCTTGCAATCTATCTGCTACAGCTACAGTAACTATAAATAGACAAACTGCTCCCATTGCAGAAGCAGGTAGTCCAGTTATAATTACTTGTGCTTCATCAACAATTATGCTTAATGGAGCTGGTTCTGATATTTCGGGTGTTACTTATTTATGGACTGGGGGAACTATCGATAGTGGTGCGAATACTTTAACCCCCGTTGTTAGTTCCAGTGGAGTCTATACTTTAACAGTCACAAATAGTATTTTGGGATGTGCTTCTAGTGATACTGTTTTAGTTACACAAAATATTGAGAATCCAGATTTTTCTTTTTCCGAAACAGGAGTTAATCAATATACAATTGTTGCATCAGGTGGTACTGCTCCTTATCAATATAGCATTAATAGCGCTAATAGTTATACCTCCAATCCAATTTTTAAGATTGATCACTCTGGAAATTATACCATTTATGTTAAAGATAACAAAGGTTGTTTCTCTACTGAAACAGCATATTTAGCTTATGAAGGAATAGAGTTTCCTAAATTTTTCTCACCAGATGGAAATGGAAGTAATGATTATTGGTATCCTACAAGAATAGAAGATTATCCAAATTTAGAAGTTTCAATATTTGATAGATATCAGAGATTAATCATGAATTTTAAAGGGAATACAACAATGGGATGGGATGGTACATATCAAGGAAAACCTTTGCCAACTGGGGATTATTGGTACGTTATTAAAACTAATAATGATAAGGATAGAAGAGAATTTATTGGCGGAATGACTTTATTTAGATAAAATGAAAAAAACAAACAAAATAGTATTATTACTTTTCATAATAGCTAGTCTTCCCACTTATGGGCAAGAATTACAACTAGCACCAACTAGCCAATATTTAGCAGACAATCCGTATGTTATTGCTGGAGCCTACGCAGGTATTGGTGAATTTTATAAAATACGTCTTACTGGCGAAACACAATGGTTAGGAGTAGAAGATGCACCACAAACACAATCATTATCCTTTGATGCCAGAATTGCAGATCGCTCAGGCATTGGTGCCATTTTTTTTAATGATAAAAATAGAAATACTTCTCAAAAGGGAGGACAGTTAACTTATGCTCATCATATTACTTTATCAGAGTTTAATAATCAGTATTTGTCATTTGGGCTCTCTTATAAGTTTACAAATTTTAATATTGATATATCCGACATTAACACATCTGATCCGAGTGTCCAGTCTTATAATGTGAATAACTCAAATTTTGATTTAAGCTTTTTATATCGTTTAGAAAATTTTTTCGTCAGTTTCAATGCGGTTAATATTTTAAATAAATCAGTAAAACCTACAATCTTAAAAGAACCAATGAATATTAGAAACTATTATTTATATACAGGATTTCTTTTAAAAAATAAATTTACTTCTATAGAATATGAACCATCTATCCTATATCAAATATACGAAAGTGATGGTCGGTCAAGTCTTGATCTTAACCTTAAGATTCGGAAAATGACTGGTGAAAACTATATTTGGGGAGGCATAAACTTACGATTGTTAGCAGATCAATCATTTAAGCCCAATTCAATCGCACCCTTAGTAGGATTCAGACAAAATAAGTTTTATGCCGCTTACTCCTTTAATATTAGTTTAAATCAACTTCAAAATCATAACTCAGGCACACATATGTTAACTATTGGATTTGATTTTAAGAATAGATCAAGTAACTGTAGTTGTGTAAATTAAGATTCTATTGCTTATATAACATTCTGTTTTTCAGATTCAAAGCTTTTAAAGTCTAAGTGATTTTATATCCTCCTTTTTATAAATCGATGGTATTAAGAGTTTTTGAAACAAAAAAACCTCCAAAATTATTTAATCTTGGAGGTTCACTTTTTTATAAAAAACTAACGCCAGCCCAATTCTGGAGCAATATATTTTAATATAGCCGACAGTATATGTACATTGTAGTCAACACCCAATGTGTTGGGTATGGTCAACAGCACCGTATCAGCTTCCTGAATAGCTTCATCCTGTGCCAATTCTGCAATGAGTTTCTCCGGCTCAGCAGCATAACTCTTTCCGAAAATTGCTCGTTTATCTCTCTCAATATTACCAAAACTATCTGATCCTTTACCCTGATCTCCAAAGTAGTATTTGTCCTGATCATTAACCAGTGCAAAAATAGAACGGCTTACCGAAACTCGTGCTTCGTACTTATGTCCTGCTTTTTTCCAGGCTTCTTTATATAACCTGATCTGTTCGGCCTGTTGAACATGGAAAGGTTTACCATTTTCGTCATACTTCAGGGTAGAACTTTGCAGATGCATCCCGTTTTCGGCCGCCCAAATGGCAGTAGCATTAGAGGCTGCTCCCCACCAGATTCGTTCTCGTAAACCTTCAGAATGTGGTTCAAGGCGCAATAAACCTGGTGGATTTGGGAACATCGGATACGGGTTTGGCTCAGCAAATCCCACACCGTTTAACTTATCCAAAAACTCCAAAGCTTTCTTGCGTCCCATATCAGCATCAGTTTCACCTTCCATGGGCTCATAACCAAAAGAACGCCAACCATCAATGACTTGCTCCGGCGACCCTCTACTGATTCCTAATTGCAAACGTCCTCCCGAAATTAAGTCTGCAGCGCCAGCATCTTCCACCATATACAACGGATTTTCATACCGCATATCGATTACTCCTGTCCCAATCTCTATTTTACTCGTTTTAGCACCAATGGCCGAAAGTAAAGGAAAAGGCGATGCCAGCTGTGTAGCAAAATGATGCACTCGAAAATAAGCGCCGTCCAGACCAATTTCCTCAGCAGCCACGGCCAAATCAATAGATTGAAGCAGTGTATCAGCAGCAGTACGAGTTTGATAGGAAGGATGATTGGCCCAATGCCCAAACGATAAAAATCCTATTTTCTTCATAGATAGCATTATTATAATTTATAATTCCAAATATACGCATCATTATCGAGTGAGTCTACAGTCTTTTTATAGAAAGTGTTTATTGGAGTTCCTCCCCTTATTTACTATAAAAAATTAAATCTTTTGTAGTGGCGCCATTTTATGATGGTTAAATTATAAAGTTCTGTCGGATTGCTATTTTGGAAAACAAACGTTTACTATAAACTCTGGCAGTACTGATATTTGAGCCACTTTTATCAATATTTATTATATCTGGTTTACAATTATTCTCAATTACCTTTATTTAAAATACCTAAGCACCCATCCTCTGTCTTTGCTTAGTCAACAAAAAAAGTCAATTATATTGTGGCATGGTCAACTACCTCTCCATCTAAATATAGAATCATTTAACTTTAAAAACCATATTTCACTATCATTATCAATTCCTCCAATTTTAATTTATCGACTTCTTCAACAGATAGGCTAAATGGAATATTAAGTTTAATATCCGAGTTGATGCCACGACACATATTCAATTCATTTACTTTAGAAAGATCTATTGTTTCGGTTTCATCAATATTAAGTACAAAACTAACTGGATTATCTTTGACTTTTGCCAAGAACATAACTTGTTCAATATGTACTGAATTAATAGACTGAGCCAAATAAGGCAATCGTACTTTGTCAATATTCAACTCAACTGTTCCTGATTTTTTTAATAAATGCCATTCATTAGCCATATCATGCTTCATGTTTAATGCCAAATGGAGACCAGTTTCGTTCAATTGTTGTTTAATATTTTCCAATTGTTTAAATACGGTCTTTGTAGCGTTTAGTTTTAATCGTTCTCCACCTTCGTTGGATGTATATCTAATATGTACAATAACATCGGTAACTGTTCCATAGTCAAATTGACGAATCTCTGGTAATTCAAGACGCCATTTACTAACAACACCAGCACCTTCAAATGGCATGTAACGTTCGTCTTTAAAATTCAATTCAAACATACCGCTATCATTTTGACCTGTACTGGTTGCAATAGCATTAATTGGTATTCGGTATGTACTGAAACGATCATCTGTATCATCTGTATTCTCCTCATATGTCTTACCTCCGATCGCATTATTTCTGAATTTATTTTCCAACAGACTGAATTTGGCATTGACACCTGTATAAGGTCCAGCAATACATGGTAATGATACTGATACCGATTTAATACGACGTTTGTATTGCCCCGGATAATCCATATCAAATAATACTTCGGGTATTTCAAACTCACACTTGCCTGTTTCCCTAAGCTGAATAAGTGCCAATGGGCTTAATAAACATAAAGAAACATGTTTTGTGATTTCATAATCATAACCTCGTTCGTTCTGATAAGCGGCTTCCATTTGTTTTAATCCAACATAAAGTTGTTCTCCAGCGAGTAAGCCCTCTCGTCCAGCATCCCAATAGCCTGATTGTATGAAATTGGAATTGCTTATTCCTCGCTCAAAGCGATATACTTTTTCTGCTTTTTTAGACAGTTCATGTGCCAAACTATATACCTGATGGTACAATGTTTTAAGACTGCCGCGCATCCAGGTATACAATTCTTCATTAGTATATTTATTTTTTAAAAAATCTTCTATTTCCAGTGCATTATCGATCATTTTTTGTTGATTGGTAATTTCCTGATTGGCAATGGCAATACGAATTTTTTGAGCTGTTATTTGCTTATCTATTTGTTTTAGTTCATAACCTGCAGCATTAGCTTGCATAACTCGTTCTTGTAAAGCACGTTTAAAATTTCCTTTTTTACCAGCTGATGAAGATTGGTAAGAAAGATGATCTGCATAAATTCGTAAACCTCTAGCAACTGCTGATGTAGCATTTGCTAAGTTAGGAAATCCCCAAGATACAGCAACCCCTACTCCTAAGGGTGTTCCGTGACCATTTATCGTTGGTAATGCATGAAAAACCGAAGCCAATGTCTCTACTACTCCAATACCAGTTTGCCAATCGGCAGCAGCACTGGCCTTATCCATATCTTCTTTCTCAAAAGGTATAAGTTTCAATCCGCTTTCATCCACAGGTGCTTCTATACTATTGACAATTTCAGCAAATTCAGCATCCAATCCCGGTACTTTGCCTAAGTCCTCCCCTATTAATTTTAGGTAATACTTCATACGATGTTCTGGACTTTTACGATTCTGTTCCAGACCATCCATATTTTTCTGAGCCTCTTCCAGTTGCAATTTTTTAATTTCCATTACCAGATTGTGCATAGCATTTTCATGTCTGGAACGGATAAGTGCAATGGCTTCATTGTCTTTTTTCTCGATTACGGAAAGCAAGGCATTCCCCATAGATTTTAATTCTACACACAATTCCAATGCTTTTTGGAGTAAATAGTAAAAACGATAGTTAGGCATTGGAGTATTTAAATCATTTATTACCGAGGCAATACTTAATCCTTGCGCCGCAGCTTTTACCAATAATGCAGGATCAATTGGTGGTTCAAACAATGGTAATTTTCGGAATACTCCTTCGATATTTTCACAATGACGTATTTTATATAATCTATCGGCAATCGTATCCCAATAGCCCATAAGTTTAGGATTGTCCGGGATACAGAAATAGAGCGAAGAAGCTAAACCGTATATATTTGCAAAGGCCAATTCCCCATTTACTGCCCCAAAAGGTAAGGCAGTTTGATTGCTGAATGGAGCTGCTAACTCTAATTCTACCATGGCATTCCCAAAAGCATCCCATTTGTCTAATAAACCAATATAGGTTTGCGGTTTTGTAATACCGCGCTTAGGAATAATCATAGGGCGAGGTCCCATAATATGCATGGCTAAAATATACAATTGTGTAGCCTGATTAATACTTTCAATAGTGTCTTGTCGGAATAGATAATCGCCCCACGCCACCAGATTATCTATATATTTCATTACGACCCATTTCATGTATGCCACCGGACGGTTACGGGCTACCAAGTGTGGCATAAAAGGTTTGTTACGCCATTCGTTAATGGTTTGATCAGCCTTATTAGGTTTCAGATTATTGAAAATGCTTTCTAAAACTCTTTGACTATTTGTTTCTTTGAATGGCGCAAATTGCCAAAAGCGTTTATCATCAGAACCTTCGGCAATAGGATTAAACACAAAATGATACCATTTCATGGCTTCTTCAAATTGTTGTGATTTACTTAATGCATCTGCCAACATCATTGGTGTATGCAGAAACAGTTCCCAATTGTATAAAGAATAAGGGCGTTTGAGCTCATTGTATATTTCGGGTGTACTTGCATCTCCATCATGGTCATATTTACCAAAAGCATCATCTTTATCAACTATTTTTAGATTACAATTAAAAAATTCTTCCAGTTTCCCTGAATTAATTTTACCCATTAGTTTATGTGTAAAAGAATGATGGAATTTTACCGTATTTGAACTTCCATAATCCCAAACTAAATTTTCTTTTGATGATTCTTCATTAAAATAAAAATCAAGATGACGTGCAAAAGTTGGACTGTTAAGCTGCCATGAATACATTTTCCCGTCTGACTGATTAAAATGATCAATTGGAATTGGTACAGTTCCTATCGCTGATCCTACTTTTATGGTATTCCCTTCAAATTTAAATGCACCAAAATAACCACCATCAGCATCTTTAAGATCATCTACATTAATTAGTATTTTATCATCACTTATAATAGGAATGAATTTAAAAAATGGAATATCATGAGTACTATCTTTAGGACTTGTAGCCAAAACATCTTTGCTCAATTGTTTCTGTGTCCATTTACCATTTCGGTACTCACTCCATGCCATTTTTATTTCAAAATATTCTACAGGCAAATTACTGTTAACTGTTGTATCTCCAAGAGTTTTCATTGAATCATTACCAGTCTTAGCTGGCTTTACTTTTTTTGCAATCTGAGGAAAGAAAATCAGCAAGCGTTCATTCCATACCACAGCTGTTAAAAAACAACCATTATCTGTAACTTTCCCAGTTGCATCTTCTACATCATAACCTGGTATATCTACCTGCATTTTTTCCCAAGGATACCAATTCATTTCATCTAGGGCCAAATAACGATAATAATAAAAATAGGGAGCATTGCGGGTGCGGGAAAACACATGTAATTTTGCTCCTTCATTCCATTTTTCGGATGTTTTTTCGCCGTCAATATACAATCCTACTACTTCCATATTAGCCACTTCATCAACTTTATAGAGATAGGATTTTAACGCATCAATAACATTTTGCTTGTTGATGTCTTTTTGCAGTAATTCGCCCTCTAATTCTTTAAAAAATGGGCTCTTATCATCTCGTAGATTGCTTTCAATCCAATTTTCGGGATATAAGAAAACTTTACGATTAGCTTCCCAAACGCGGTAACGCTGCATCCAGTCCCAACGTTCTCTATCTAATATATCTGGCGCAATTCCGCTGTATTCTTCTTCCAATCCCAAGAAACAACGTTGTATAAATAATTGTACTGATGATAAAGCCTGTTTGATACGTGAGGTTTCCATACAGGCATCCATTTGAACATCTATCAGAAAATATTCAAATAGGCTATCTGCATCTGTTACCCCCCAATCTATTAATGTTTGTTGTTGCAACAAAAATCCAATTAAGGCTTCTTTCTGGTTATTACGCAGTTTATCGCTCAATGGTTTTACAGCCTGTTCCCAATCGGTTTGATTGTATTTGGCACGAATTGCATTTTTTATACTATCGGCTATTACCCTGCATTTATTGAATTTAGAAGTTGGGATTGCCCATTCAAAAAGCAAATCGATATCTACACTTATCTTATCGGCAACAGCCAGAGCAGACTGCAGTTTTAATAGATTTTTTTCGTTGTTGTAATCTTGTAGTTGTGTTATATTGAAATGATTTGGGGCAATCAATTTATCAATTCGTTGTTTTTTCCATGTTGTGAGTTCCACAATTTTACCGCTCAATAATGTGCCATCAGATAATGGATTGTAAGTCCAGTTCCAAAAATCAAGTATATTGAATTCAGATTCTGGCAAAGAGTTTCGCAATCTGGTATATACCTCCAGTCGCAACCAATGGATTAATGTCAATTTGTTAAAATCCAGATTATCAAAATGAACTTTGTTTTTTTCCAGAAACTGAATTTCATCTGCACTCAAATCAAAACCAGTAACCAGCATGGCCACTTTTTTTAATGCAATTAATGCGGGCTCGCATTGCTGTGAGGCAAAGTCGGGAATTAATGCCGATGATGGAACAGCTGTAATAGCAGAGGCAGTTGTTTTCCAATGGATCTTTTTTAATTCGACACCAGTAGTTGATAATTTATATAATTTGCCAGATTGGAGCACAATATCAGTACTCCACCATTCATTTGTAGGGTCTTCCTGAACTGTAAAAGTCAATGTTGTTCCATCAATACTAAGTATAGGTTGAACATTGCTCTCTTTAATAACAAAAGTATATGTAGCAGTTGTTGAAGGAATTAGATATCCATTCCAATTGCTTTCAACAGGCTTGCTACTTTCTTTTATTTTTTCAAAAATACTGAATAACGAAACTGGTATATTACCAATTTTTAGTATATCAGAAATCAATAAGTCAGTAATATTAGATTGTAAACCTACTATGCCAGACAAAGTGTTTACAATAAAACGATGACTCAGTTCCTGACGCAGGTAAGGCATGAAAATTTCTAAAAATGCTATTCTTTTTTGTGGAGCTGTATTAATATCAGGATCTCCTTCAAGTATTTTATCAATAGGTAAACTTATGTCACCTGCTTTAATTATTATTTCTAATGCTTCTTTTTGAGCGTCTGTTTTTGTTTTTTCAGTCTCAAAAATTTTAGACAATAATTCTTTAAATTGTTTGTTTTGTTGTTTTTCAACCCTGTTTAACGCAGATATCCACTCTGGGTCGTTACTGATTGCTTTATAATCAATGCTTTCAGCTTCGGTTAAGATCCCTGTTATTTGGATACTACCATTTATTTTATCATATTTTAATTTATTTTGAAGCGTTTTATCTTCTCCTAGAATGAACGCTATGTTTTTAGGAGCATTGGTTATAAATACATTTGTACCATTCAATATACCGATGACTTTTTCTACAATATCCGTTTCAAAAAGCAAACTTGCTTTAGCTCTTACAAATTCTGACGTTGCTTTTTCTTTGAGATTAATTTGTTCTAATGCTGCATTACCTATTTTATCATCAGGCTTCAAGTCCTGTTGAGTTTCGTCGATTGTGTTTAATCCATCGTATATGGATTTTGCCAAAATTAAAATTGATTTCTGTGTAGGTTTAAACGGTTTTTTAATATCATCAAAATCGCTAATGATATAATTGAGTTCTTGTGGTGTAAAACCTGCATCATCTATTTTGGATAGATTCTCTATAAATTCAAGTGTACTGTATGCATCATTAAATATAGTACCTAATAAAGGAACGATATCCATAAATGCAGGAATCTTGTAGCCCAGAACTTTTGAGAGCAATCGGTAGCGATATAGTGTTGAGAGGTTACTGATAGTCATTTCATCTGTCATTGCTGTTGCCTGCATGACAGTTTGCAAATCATCGGCTGTATAATTTAGAGCCGCCATTAATACCGGAAAATGTTCGGTAATTGTAGTATTTACAGTAAGATAATTTCCATTTGCATTGGCCTTAAATACCTTATCGATTCCTAGTACATTGTGTGTTAAGAAAAGTTTTTTGTAGAGCGAATTTTCTCCTGCTGTGCTGATATCTGTCCAAAAAGAAAGTAATTTTATTACTTCAATTCCTGTTTTATCCAATAGTTTTTTTACGGCTACCAATTGATGTAGTAAGGTTGTTGAAATAGCATAATCATGATGACATTCTTCGCTACAATCATCGCAATCACATTCATCACAATCTGAAGTATTGCACTCATCACCACAATCATCACAAATAGAATCATCCTCGCTTACATCGTCTTCATTATCTACTGTTTTCTGGATGCTTAATCCAATAATTGCTTTATCAATTTCATCAATTGTCCAATCTAATTTTCTCCACAAGCGTATAAAACGATGTATACGATCATATTCGTCAACAGTCAGCGGTGTTCCGTCTAAATGCTGCAATAGCGCCGTATTTAAATCGCAACTGTCTTTTTGTTCCAGGAAAATGAGATATACTTCTCCGTCTATTATTAAGAATACGCCTTTTTCGCCCTTGTCACCTACAAATTTTATTTGCTCCCAACTTTTAGGATCCGTTTCTCCATTATCAATCAAAAAAGTGACTTTTCCTGTTTTTTTATCGATTTGCCCAAGTGGAAGTTTTTCTTTTGCTGTATCATAAAGTATTTTACAATTTTCAACCCTTATGCTGAAGTCATTATCAAATAAACTATTATTATTCGCAAACAGTATTTCCCCGTTCACGCATCCTCTACCGCTTTCTATGACTATCATTTTGCCTATTTTCTCAAAATGGCATTTCACCCAACAAATAATATCTTTATCGCTTATTTCGACTTTATCTTTGCATGTATCAGGGCAACTTAGTACTTTTTTGTTGGTTAATACTTCAATCTGATCTATAATCATTGGCAATAAATCAGCAAATTTTTCCAATTTTACCAAATCTTCCGCCATTTTATCCATGCCGTATTTTTTGGCATAGTTTTGTAAAAATCGATAGCTAAAATGCAGGCTTTCCGTTATGTTTTTTGATTTTCCTTTGGGTAAAAACGGGTTGATAAATTGTGTTTTAAGTAAATCAACAAGGTTGAAATAATCAATTCCTGTGCGTCGTAAAAATTCTTTTTTGATTAATGTGAGTCCGTTATCGCTCAACATTGTTGCATCATTATCATAGCCATAATATTCACCTACTGATTTTACACCAATCAGTTCTTGATATTCTGAATCTGTGAATGTTTTATTTTTGAGCTTATTCATCAGGGCTTTACTTTCAAAGCATTCCTTTGTGAGTATGATATATTCTTCTTTAGTAATATTTAAAAATTCAGAATCAGATGCCCTGTCTAAAACCTCATCTTTTAATTGAGTTAATTCGACATTGTTACTACTATTGTTTTTTCGGAATGTATCTATTACTTCATAACGACTTGTTCCTAAATAATCCAGATATATTCTTGTGGCATCAATGGGCTGATGGTATGGTAGTGTAAATGGATATACTTCATTTTTCAGGATGCAATACGCCTGATATTCTGTATGCTGAGGTTCTGCAAGTAACTCACTACTGGTTTCATCGGCTACATTAAAAGGTTTTAAATGTTTGAATGCCACATAACTTTCCATGACTTCATTGGCCAAATCTACATAAGGTAAAATGGTGTTGGTATTTTTGCAAGTCAATTCCAGACAGCCTAAATCTGGACGACGATTGAATAATTTTTCTAATGGAGTTCCGGAAATATTTTTAGGGTTGGATTTTATGGCAACATCTTCCGTGGCATCAGGATCAAGATTGTTGTTGCGCAAATACTGTAATAACTCTACATAATATGCCGCGGCACTGTAGACGGAAGTACATTCGCCACATTCGCAAATATCTGCATCGCCAAAAAGCATATCCCATGTTAAATTATTTTTTTCTATAATCTCTTTTGTAGCTTCTTCCGGAGAATATATAATGGTATTACTCTCTGTCTTCATTGCTCCCAGCCCCTTTTTTATTTCAGCCCCATTACCCAAGCGCACGCTTCTGTCAATCATGTCAATACCAGTATTCTGACTGGCTTCTTTTAAGGCTATTAAAGCGTGTTCATTACGTACACGTAAATGCTGCGCATTGGTATGAATTTGCAACAATACGTTTTCATCCAATCCTTTACCACTCATTGCGGTTTTGAATTGCGCAGGTGGCACGTTTGAAATTTGAAATGCAGTATGAATTTTGGCATCGTACAAAACCGGAATAGCATCGGCTATGGGACTAATAGCAACAATTCTTTGTAACGTTTTTAATTCTGTTTGAACAGGTTGTTGTAATTCGACCGGGATTTTTTTGAATTCCTTATTATTTTTGAATACTTCATATATCGAAGTGGTTCTGATATTAAAATCTGGATTTTTTTCTAATAATGTAGCAACTTTTGTTCCTACAGCAGTATTTAACACTGTTACTTGTGGGTCTTTTATCATGTTTACGACAACCGCAGTGGGTTCAAACTCAAAAAGCTTATGATGCAAATCAATGGCAAATGCTTTTTTATCCTCGTTTGATGTTGCCGGTGAACTACTTTTTACTTTTTGGATAAAAGCCTCTTTATTAAAATTTAAAGCAATATCACGCATCGAAAGTAACTTATCATCTTTCTGAAAAAGCTCAACAACCGCTTTATTATCATTACTCCATTTAGACAAGTAGTGTGTAAACTCAAGATTCTTAACCAGTATTGGTGTAAAACTTTTGTCTTTGGATAGTTCACTTTTTACCTCATCCCAATTGCCATGATGTATTTTATAAATAGCATCGAATGCTTTGAGTTGGTTTCCGGCTTTTAAATCGAATTTAAAAAAATTGAGTTTATTTTTATTTGGATCTTGGTTGTCAGATTGTGTTGCCATGATATTGTTATTATATGTTTTCTGAATCGGTTATTGCTTTCTCTCCATTTCCTGCAGCACTTTAAGCAAAGCTGGTTTTGCATAAGCCCAATTGTGGCATTTAAAACTGCGAAGGTTTTCAATAGCGGTTTTACATTTAAAACAATGTAGATTTGCTATAGCTCTTGGAACTTCAATATTTACAAATTTGGTTTCGCCAAGAATAACTTGTGCAATCATTTCTTTAGCATGAATGCTATCTACTGCGGAGGAAACAATATCTAGCCAATTGATTTCGCGTCTGCATTTTGGACATTTTTTATTATCTCCACTTACCCAAAGCGGGGCACCAATTGTTTTGTCCGGCATACCTAATAATTTTTCTATTATGCGAACATCTTCGTCTTTTGTTATCCATTTTTGCTTTCCTGGTAATGAAGAGGGAGAATCATATACTGCCTGAAATATTTTGTCATTTACGGGTAGTGTATTTTGATGTGTTTTTTTATCGTTTGTAGGTTTCATAATTTTCAACTTTTTAAAATTATTCTCTAATTTTTCCTAAATTATTGGACTTAGCAGAAATACTTTGATGTGGCATGGAGTGTAAATCCGTGCTATCGAAAAAACCAAAACTTTAGAATTTTGACAGTTTTATAAAATCAGTTATTTGAAGCGATTATGTCAATCAACCCCAATAATTTTCATTTCTATATCCCGAATCACCTCATTACACTGAGCACAAGCATAACCTTTACGTTGACTAAACCATCTGCATTTTGAACGAATTGGACAATCCTGTAACTGTATAGACTCTTCATTCCCTATGATATCAATCAATTGATCAACCAGACCACATTCTTTTGAAGTACCATTCCATTGATTACAGCCAGATTTGGAGCAATTGCCAGCAAATCTGAATCTTTTTTCGGGGTCTCTTCCTTTGTAAGCTTCTTCAATAAAATCCTGATTGATTTCAATGGGACTTTTTAGATAATTAATGAAGCCGTTTTCATTTACAATACCATAAAGTTTTGCACCTGGTTTAACGGCATAACTAGGACAATAACTATTGTCGTTATCTTTATTGTTTTCCATTTCTTTATTTTTTAAATGACAATTATAAGTTGCTAAAATTCATAATTATGAATTTTAGCAACCTTGATAACATTATTTTGGGATCTCAGATGGGAAGTTTGGGAAACCTCCAATCCAGAAACCTGCTAGTTGTCCTCTTTTCCATAAATCTTCCCAACCGGGCTTTCCTGTAAATCTCCTACTGATCTTTATGTCGCCTTCAAAATCTATTCCCGCAATTTCCTTTAAAACAAGGCTTTTTATACCTTCTTCAATTCTTTTCTTCTGATCTTTAGATAAATCAAGCCCTTCTAAGGATACTAAGAAGATCGATTCTTCGTCATTTTTTTTCTTTGCTGTCATAATTTAAAATTTTTAAATGGTTAATAAATGTTGTGCTAAAAAGTTTAAGGTCATTACATTCTTTATTTTTTTTTGATTGATACACAAAATGAACTATAAAGAATGGATTGTCTTTTTGTTTAATTCAAAAAATAATTATGATTCTATTAATAGCTTTGCATTTAGTTTAAATAATTTAGAATATTAAATTCAATATCTTTAAGTTTATCTTCCCACTAATGTTATGCTTGATGGATCAAAACATATCCCTAAACTTTCTTCGAATGCACTTAATGCTGAACTCAATGTACTATTTGGAGGCATAAAATGTCCACTACTATTAGAAATATCAAGTCCAATTGATCCGTTTGCAATATTAGCTTCACCAGCACTTATAATAGCTTGATTTTCAGCAAGAACAGCATGAGAAATTTCAACTCCTTCAACTGTATGAGGAGCAACAATTAACTGCCCTTCTTCAGTTAGAACCCATTTAATATTTCCAACGTCTGATGCTAAAGTAGCTGATTCTATGGTTTCAGCTGTGGCAATTTCTGGTCTAACGCCAACACTTTCAGCAGCAGCTAATTCTTCAGGTAATCTTTCAGGTAATTGATTCTGTAATCGACTACTTCTACTGCCAGAAGAACTTCCTCTACTGGTTGAGGAACTACTTCTATTACCAGATTCATTTGAACCTCCATTTCCACTCATCGACATGAGTATAGGCCCTGCAGTTGCTGTAATTGCTCCAGGAGCAGCAGACACTACTGCTGGAATTGCTGGTGCTGCTCCAGTTACAAGTGCCCCTTCTGCTAAGACCATGCCCGGAATAGCAAAAGATTCGGCAGTTTCAGTCATTAGAGTAGAAGTTGGACCAGCTGCAGCGCCAACAACAATCCCTCCTAAGGCCATGCCCATTTGTCTATCTGCCTGTGCAGGAGTTATTTCATTATTAAATAAATCTCTTTGTCTAGCAGATTGAACAACAGTTGCAGTAGTTACTGCAACACCAGCAACAACTAAACCTGTTGCGACAGAAGCAGGTATAGTAATAGGGGCAGTCGCAATTACAGCAGCAACTACAAGACCAGTTCCAATGCCTATTGCAATACCTTCTAAGAAATCCCATCCATCTGTTCCTGCTTTATCATTTTTTATAATAAGGTTGCCATTACAATAGGCATACAAATTCACGCCATCCCCAATCCCAATAGGATCACTACTCATCCACCTGCCTAACCAGGGCAAATAATACCGGGCACTGTGATACTCCAACCCAGTTTCCTCATCACGCTCCATGCCTGTATAACGATAGCGTTTAGCTGCCGCTTTAATAGATGCATTTATAGCTTGATATGCGGTTGTTCCATAGGGATGATACTCTTCGTAAGAGATAATATCACCAGTTTCGTTAAGTTCTAAGGCAGAAGATCCTAAATGATTATATAACTGGTAACGTGTAGTAAATTCAATCGATGTTCTGCCAAAGGGAATGCCCAAAATATATTTAGGTTTAGTTTCCATATCTACCATTACAAAACGATGCCCTTTATCTATTAAACTCAAACTAATTCTTTCTAATCCGGCATCGGCACCACTATGCTTTTTATACAATTCATAACCCGATACATAAATGCGTTCGTTTTTTAATGTTGGTGTTTCTCCTTCGTTGGCAGTGTTCTCTGTTATTTTTCTAATACGTTGTCCTTGTCCGTCGTATTGATAATACGTCGTTTCCGGTGTACCGCCATCGGTACGTTTTTGTTTAATTGTCTTGATTAATTCTTCTTTGTAGTTCCATCCCATTTCCTGCAAATGAGGTAATGTGGTTATGAAACCGTGCTGTACATGATGTGGGTAAGTAAACATTTCACTACCTACCTGTGTCATTTTTAAACGATTATTACTGGTTTCGTAGGTATACTCGCGTGTCCAATTATTACCCGCTGCAACATGTTTCATCTGCATCATATTCCCTACTTTATCGTAACGATAGTTTTGAGTATAATTTCGAACTGCCATTGGGTCACCAGGATTTAATTGGTGCATAAAAGGAGTATCATTCCAATTGTCTTGCCCATTGAGTGTTAGTGCAGCATTATTTTCTCTCCCGCTTGCTGTTATTAATCGATATAATGCATCATAGGTATATTCTGAAATACCCGTCACTTTTTGGTTATTAAAAAATACAACAGGTATATTTCTGTCTTCTATATGGGTAATATTCCCAACTGGATCGTAAGTATAAAACCAATCTTGCAAAGGGGTATTATTCTGTTTACTTTCCAAACGTTTTAAATGAAACGTTTCTTTATCGTAATAAAACTTAGTGGTTACATTATTTCCGTAAACAATTTTATTACGTTGGCCTTTTTCATTGTAATCAATATTCTTGATGTAGGTATTTGATAATACATTATCGGGATGTAATACGCTTTCTCCATCTAATAAACCAGATTCGTTGTAAGAAGGTGTAATAACACTACCGTCAGGCGCAATTTGTTTTGTAATACGTGACAAGGCATCAATTTCTGTAATAAAAGTAAAAGATTGATTTTCTAAATCATCGACCAAATTATCATCGATCCAATTCACAACTTCTTTATATTTTTTAAAAAGTGTTCTTTTGGTACTTGTTGGTTTACCTTGAAAATTATAGCTTGGCGTTTCTATTACACCACCGGTATCATAATGTTTCCAAACCTGTCCCTTTAAATTTTTGAGTTGCGCATTAGGTTGTGTTTCTCCATAAATTATTTTATCAAATAGGTGATTTAAACTTACATCGCCATCACCTCCTATAATTTTATTGTATAAGGGTCTTTGTAGTGTATCATAAAAATAGTGTAGTTCATGATTGCGTTCGTCCCAAGTACGTAACGGTTTACCTAAAATATTTATTAATAACCAGCGCTGTCCTGCATCCATACTTTGTTGATATACTTTGCTACCCAGCATATCATGTTTATAGCGCATTACTATATTACCACGCGCATCGGTTACGTAATGCAGGTTTCCTTCGGTATCTAATTTTACACGTGTATATTGCAATTCGTCGACACCTGTTACTCCATTTTTATTATTTTCAATTGACAGAATTGGTCTTCCTAATGTGTCAAAACATTGAACACTGGGAGTATCGGCATGTTTTTCGGCCTTTAATGCTGCTTGTTGTTCTTTGAGATCATTGATAAATTCTGGATGGGTAGAATCTGTCCTTTTTTTATACCATTCACTTTCCAATACACAATCGTTAGGATCATACATACTTACTTTCCAACTATCAAAAATAACTTTTGACAATGTACCGTTTGGCATTTCTGTTTTTATCAATCGTCCAGCTGCATCGTAATACATGATGGGTGTTACTCCAGTTTCGACCAATTCTTTTAAATTTTCAAATTGATGTGTTACCGAAAAATAGGGTTCATATTGTTTTACAGCTTTGCCTTTGTTGTTTTTGATGGTTCTGCCATTACCGATCCAACGAAGTTGTTTAGGTAGACTTGCTGATGTATTTGTTTCCGAAATAGTAATCGTATTATCCGGAAGCACAATAACCTTTTTGGCAAGTCCAGGTTCTGCCTGTACTTTCTTCATTATTACTTCACCTAAACCATTGGAGTATTCAAAGCCAATTTGAACTGGTGAATTGTTATCTTGCTTATAATGTTGCTCTCTACTTATTGACGCTAATACAGCAGGTTTACCGGAATTGATATAAGTATCAAAATCATAAACAAATCTTGACGTTGCTTTATTCAATAAGTCTTTCCCAATATTGGTTAAATCAACAGAATCGGGAGCCTGAAAGAAGTTATTAATCAGTATTAATTCGGCTGCATCTGTTATTTCGGTTAAATCGGTCAATTCATCCGCTTCATTTCCCTTACCCATTATTGCAACAGCTTTTATCAAACCTAATTCATCTGTTATTACTTCTGATAAGTTGGTATTTATATCACTCATCCGCTGAGGCGATAGTGTTCGGAAATTAAATAAATTCACTTTAACCATGTTCCCTATTGCGTCTTCGGTTTCTTCTATAAACAGAAAATAATTCCCATAGTATTTTACTTTTGTTAGGGCTCCATAAGGATCTGTGTAAGATATTGGGACATAAAATCTTTTGCTTGCATCTATCACAGCTTCTACATCTGCTAGAAATTGTATCGTACCAGAACGTACCCACCAATTGGCATCTTCTAAACCACTTTCATTTAATGCGTGAGTAAACTTGCCTTCTAACATTAAATTTTGTAGTGCCCAATCGTCTGTTTTTTCATGGTAAATATGTTGCAATAAATCGGGAGTATATGCCAACTGATAACTCTCAAACGGCATGGCTAAGGATTCTAATTTATACAAAGCCAAAGCACTTTTCAGATCATTGCTTCTGTAAATCGTTTTGGTATGTTCTATCAATCGTTTTTGTGATAAACCAGGGATTGTTGGTTTATCTATTTCATGATATAAAGCTATTGCTGATTTTACTTCGGTGAGTATTTCATTAAAATCATTGGGTATATAAAATGCATTTGCTTTTGGCACATTTTTTAGTTCATATGTTTTTGCCTCTGAAGGCAATCGCAATCGAAGTGTATCAGCATTAATGACATCATTTGTAAATTGATTTTGTGTATAGATAATAACAGTTTTATTTTGCTCTTGCTGTGTTTCGACAGGAAGAGTTACATCTGTTAACAATCGCGGGTAGACAACCGCAGCGGACTCTAATACATTGCCGTATTTATCTAATTTAATGTTTAAGTTATGAGCAATTCGCGGATCTTCAGGGTTTCGTTCGTAGTTATAAGTTATAGCTTCATTTTCTTTAACTATAAAAATGGCATGTTTGTTTTTTCCTTTGGGCTGTAGTAATTCAATAACATAATTATGTGAAGCTACAGAAAAAGGAATAAGCTCTTTTCTTTTTGCTTCAGCTGTGTTTTCAAAATTAATAGCGTCTTTTGCAAAAATTTCAGAGCGTAAACTCATGCCTTTACAGGCTCGGAGTGCCTCACACCATTCTTGAGCAGAAAGGTGATTAAGTATAGTTGGCTGAACCTCAGGAGCGGTTATCAATCGGGCATCTGTCAGAGGTATTTCATGATGAATAACATCAAATCCATTGCGAGACATTTCTTCATACCAGTACTCTTTCGAAAATTGAGTCAGAATTTTATCCTTTTCTAAAAAAGCCCCGGTATGATTCCAGGTTTTGGAAACGACTGGCTCCTGATGCAATGATTTTTCTACAATGTTAGTGGCATTACTCTTTTTCCAATGTTCAAAACTCTCGGTGTCAATTTGTTCAACCATACCAAAACCCCTAAACTCCATTTCTGAATGATCATAATAGCCATGATGGTATTTGTATTCACTTACAAATTTGTAGCCTGATATTTTATCTTCGGTGGTGGTTTTGGAAACACAATGTACGGGGAAATGTAATTTAGTTATCCAAGGTTTTCCTGCTAACTTATCTTCGATGTAAAATTTAGTCGAGGGTGTATATTCTAATGATACTTCTTTCCCAAAATTGTTTTTATAGAAAACCATGATGTGTGGTTTCTTACTGTTCATTAGGTCAATATACTTTAATGGAGAGGGAGTGTTTTTTGATAATATGCTGGACCATACAATACACGCAACGCCATTGCCTAATAAATCAGTTACAGTAATTTTAGCATGGGAATCGATTTCTGGAAAGGAGTCTATCTCAAACGGAGTTGTACTAAAACGGTTGCCACTTAGGTTTTTCCAGCAAGTAAATTTGTTTTTACCCAAATAGATGATGTCTGTTGTTCCAGAACCATCAATATCTGCGAGTTTTATAAAGGAAAGGTTAAAATCGTTCTCACTATCAAAAATTGGTGGATTATCCAACGCTACTTTTGCACCAAATTTTCCGTAACCCATATTGGGCCAATAACAGATCTCATCATTTCGAATCCTTAAAATGTCTGTCATACCATCACCTGACATATCAGCTAAATAAATCGTTTGCTTTGCATCGGCAAAAACAATATGCGGTCCAGCTTCTTCATCAAATGATTTAGGTGCTCTTTGTGCAGCTGAAAAACCATTTCTACCTTCAGAAGCATACCATGTAAAAACCTGATCTTCTGAAATAACTACTTCGGGTTTTCCATCACCATTCAGATCCAGCATTCGAGTATTGGGATCGTTAAAATCAATATTTGGAATCGCCTTAAACGAGCGGAATCCCTGCCATGCATTATCGTCATCCAATTCAAAATAACCTTTAGGTTCGGTATTGAAACTGACTAGTTGTTTACCACCGTCTGCATCTAAATCTACTAGTTGCATCCTACTACCCAATCCTGAAAAAGCAGGTTTAGGGGAGACTAATTTTGCATGTTCAAATTTTCCATCTCCCAGATTGTGTTTATAATACCATCCATTGGCTTGTTCTGTTAGAATACCCGACAATCCTTCATTAAATAAATCGGTAAATTGATATTGCTGTTCATCCAAGCCTGATGGTGCATGAGCTAAATTTCCTGCATCTATGGATTTAACAATATCATTCCATTCATGCCTTTGATAGTCGAACTCTATAGGAGGGATCTTTTTAGAAGAATAGGAACCATCCCCTTTTTTAATATAGCCGATTGAAGTTATGGATTTCAGAAATGTAAAATCCTGCTCCGTTGCAAGGTCATATCCTATATTGAGGGATTTTACTAAACCTTCGTATTCATTGGAATTGGTAAAATGATGAAATAGTAATATCCTGTTGCATAACCTTGTCGTTCTAATTTCGAATCCTGATTTGTAATCTGAAAAAGCATCTAATCTGAAGGTCCAATCTTTTATTTTATTGAAAGGTGCGACATCATTATACTCTCCATAATCGAAAACTGTTGAAAACAAATAATCAGATTCACTTGGGAATGCATCACCAAATTTTTTGTAGGGTGTTTTATTACCATATAAAACTTTTTCTAAATAAAGATTGGTGTACGTAATTTTACCGTCTTTAAATCGGTTTTTGTTATGCAATAAAGAATCATCAAAACCAATCTCATTTTCTTTCTTATAAATATATTGAGTGCAGTTTCCTTTATCATCAAATACAAATTCAGGAAACCATTCAAAAATTTTTGTCAGGTCTTTTGGATTTGTAATAATAGAATTATTAGTCCATCCAAAAAGAGTCGTAACGTTATCTCTTGAAATTACCCGCCATTTAATTCTTCCAGTCTCCTTTTCTGTCCAGCGTTCAATGCGGGCAAAAAGACCTTCAATTCTGGGTTTATAATTTCTTATAATAAATAGTCCGTCAGATGAGATTCTTTCGTGTATAATATAGTCTTCATTAACATCTAACTGAAAACTTCCATCCGGATCTTTTGTAAATTCAGGAACTAAATCCTCCGCACCCGAAAATAGAAAAGTATCCGAATCAATTAAATCAAGATATTGAGGCAGTCCTTTGTCTGTTTTACGTTTAATTGACCCTAAACTTAGCCCCCAACCTAATCCAAAAATACCATTACCGGTACCTGAATTATAAGAAAGACTTAATGAAGGTGATGTACCCCTTGCAGATGAAAACGGAAGTTGAATTGAAAATGAAGATGTGCCATTTACAGCGTTAACAGTAAACTTTTCATCAATTCCCTTTAAAGCGCCACCTCCTTTTGGTAAAGAAATTGACGGCACCTCTATTGCATTGGATTTAGTTTTTCCTCCATCAGTTTGGAGAAATTCATTGTTAGAGTTGTTTTTAGTCTGTTCTTTCATTTCTTATTATTTAATGCGTTGAGGCAAAAGCAAATGAGGGTAACTTTATCGACTTGTAGGTGAGATTACAACACTTTATACTTTACTAATGTGTTGTCTTGGCTGTTCAATTTATTGTCATTGATTCTTATATAATTCTCTAATGACAAATAATACACTGATTATATGTTATTTATCTAATAAAAATGATAAAAATTACAAGGGTTAAATGGTTTAAAAAAAGTTCTTAAGAAGAAGTCTAAGTCCTGCTATTAAACCAAAAAATTACCTTATTGGGATATAATGTTTTATTAACTCCGTAAAAATTTAATGGTTAGTTTCTGTATTAAAAATAAGTCCAACAAAGAAACAAACTATTGATAACTAAGTAATTACCAAATTTAAAAAAAGAAAATTATATACTATCACGTAAAAATACCTGTTTTAATATCTTCGTAGATTATGTTAATGAGCAGTTTAAAAAAGTAATTATCATCTTCTTTTTTTATTTTTAAATGATGCAAAAAAAATCCTTCAAGAGAGCTTTATTAAAGCATAAGTAATTGACAAATTAGCTCTTAAAACCAGTAACCGTATTGAGATAAATTCTTCCTACAATTATAAACAGAACCAATGCTAGCTGTGAAGCGCTAAATATTTTTAATTTATATTAGAATAATCGTTCTAATTATATAACTTTGCCACATTATGTCAAGAAATAAACAATTTAACCCAGTAGAAAAACTAGTAAAAGCTAGAGATCTTTTTTGGAAAAAAGGATATCATGTAACTTCTATACAAGATTTGGTAGACCAAATGCAAGTTAATAGAAGAAGTATGTATGATACTTATGGAGATAAACATGAGTTGTTTATTCAAAGTCTTGAAAGCTATGCAATCGAAACATATGGTGAATTTAATAGCATTGCTCAATTAGAAAAATCACCCAAAAAAGCCATAGAAGGCATTATATCAAAAGCAATTGAACGTTCGTTTGAAAAGGAGAAAATTTGTATGATTGTTAAATCCTCATTTGAGCTGGCTCCACTTGATCAAAGCATGAGAGATTTATTAAAACAACATACTCAAAAACTAATTATAATTTTTCAGAATCTTATTATAAAAGCACAGGAAGCTGGTGAGATTTCAACAGAAAAAAATGCATTAAAATCTGCTCAATTTATTGTTGGAAGCTTTGCAGGACTTTGGCAAATGCAGTCTTTATTTAATGATAGAATGATGGTCGAAGCAATGGCAGAACGTATTTTGGAAAGTTTAAAATGATATTTATATAATTAATAATCAAAGCATATAAGTTTATTTAATGGAGATAAAACAATCTCCATATTTTTTTGATTTAAAATAGAACGTTCGTTCTAATAAGTGATATTTAAAAATAATAAAAATGGAAGAAAATAATAAAATAGTAGTTAGCTACATCTTAAAGCATCAACAAGACAAAAATCTCGATAGTATTTCTGAGATTTTGGAGGATAACAAATTCTGGCAAATTTTCCCTTCTCCTAATGTAGAAGTTCTGAGTTGGAATGTATTGGTTGGTCTTGGACATTTAATCACACTCAGATTTGCTCCATCTCAATTACGAGAAGTAAATCTTGCCATCGAAAAAGGAGCTTGGGGCGCCTTTAATTCCGAAGCATATCTAACGTATGATTACTTAGAGGTATGGAAACAAAAAAGAGGATAATACAGTAATAAATCTTACTTAACAGCATTTTTAATAATAATAATAATACTTTATATGGAATTAGGAATTAGCCTTTTTGGGGACTTACATGTTGACCCTACTACTGGCAAAATACAATCTGCGCAAGTGCGCTTACAAGAATTAATTGAAGAAATAAAACTTGCTGATGAAGTAGGTTTAGATCTTGCGGGAATTGGGGAACATCATCGAAAAGAATATGCAGTATCAAGTCCTGAGATTGTACTTGCTGCTGCAGCGATAGTAACAAAGAATATAAAATTGACAAGTTCTGTGACTGTTTTAAGCTCTTCGGATCCCGTTAAATTGTATCAGAATTTTGCATTAGTCGATTTGCTTTCAAATGGCAGGGCTGAACTGATGGCCGGCAGAGGAAGCTTTACAGAATCTTTTCCTTTATTTGGCTATGATCTAAAAGATTATAACCTTTTGTATGAGGAGAAATTAGACTTGCTGCTTAGAATCAATAATGAAGAAAAGATTACCTGGAGGGGAGAATTCCGCCCAGATTTGCAAGATCAGCTGGTGCTTCCCAGAGCAGTTAATAATAGCCTAAAAGTCTGGGTTGCTGCTGGAGGAACTCCCGCGTCTGTAGAACGTGCAGGTCGTTTGGGATTGCCATTAGTTTTTGCAATTGTGGCAGGAACTCCTTTAATTAATTTTAAACCCCTTTTTGAGTTTTATAAAGAGACTTATTTAGCATTTGGTCATGATATGTCCAAATTTCAAGTGGGTATGTTTTCTCATTCGCTATTTGGTAATGATGCTAATGACATAGCAAAATATTACTTCCAATTATATGCTGCTCAAATGGATAGGATAGGGAAAACCAGAGGATGGTCGCCTTTTAGTCAAAACCAATTTGATTATGGAAGATCAAGAGAAGCTGCTCTTTTTGTAGGAGATGAAAACCAAGCTATAGATAAAATATTGTATTCACATAAACTATACGGAATGACTCGTTTTACAGCTCATATGGATGTAGGAGCGCCTTCTCATAGTCATATTATGAAATCTATTGAAATATTCGGGACAAAAATTGCTCCTAAAGTAAGAGCTGCATTAGCAAATAAATAATACGTAATTATAAAAAATGGAAACAATTAAAAGAGTTAATCTCTGGAATAACAATATGCCAACAAATAGTGGCTTAATCGGTAATGAAATTTTGCATCCTAATGAGGTTATTGAAATCAGTAATATTACACAAGCGGAGATTATTATCTATTCTCCTACCCCTTCCTTAAATAGTGGAAGGGCAATTATTATTTGCCCAGGTGGCGCTTATGCAGGTTTAGCAATTACGCCTCAAGGATATGATTTTGCAGAATGGTTATCCTCAATTGGTATTATGGCAATCGTATTAAAGTATAGAATGCCAAACGCAAACAAAGAAATTCCTCTAGATGATGTCAAGGAAGCAATACGTTATGTACGTAGAAATTCAAAAACATTAAATTTAGATGATAACAAAATTGGTATAGCTGGGTTTTCTGCCGGAGGACATCTTGCAGCATTAGTCTCTACCTTATCCTCTAAAAATGGTATGGAATACCGCCCAGACTTCTCCATTTTATTTTATCCGGTTATTACCATGAATAGTAATACACAAATAAATACCAGAGAAAATTTTTTAGGAAATCAACCATCAATAGAGGATATCGAAGCATTTTCTTGTGAAAACCAAGTGTCTGTAACTACCCCGCCTACATTGATATTGACAAGTAATGACGATACCATTGTTTCTCCCATTAATAGCATAATGTATTATGAAGCACTTAGAAACAATGGGATAGATTCAAGTTTATTTATATTTCCTCAGGGAGATCACGGTTGGGGAATTAAAGGAGTTAATATGTTTGGAAACAAATTTCAATACATAGAACAGGCAAAGGATTTAATAACAAATTGGATTATGAATCTGACAGAAGCAAAATAGTTTGAAGCCAATAGAATTTTGTAAAAGACTCCCGTTTTTTTTAGTTGTGCATCTATCAAGTGTTAAGATATTTTCAAAATAAATTTCAAAACCAAAAAAACTCCAAAATCAAATGACTTTGGAGTTTGTTTTTTTATATATTCTTTACAAATCATTTTCCAAAAATGGTTTTCCCTTCTTTAATGGTTTCAACTACGTTGATACCTTTTATATCCATAGCGGCTACTTTAATAGGATTGCTATCCAGAATAACTAAGTCAGCCAATTTTCCAACTTTAAGAGAACCTTTATTATTTTCTTCAAAATATTGATATGCCGCATTAGTTGTAATAGCTTGCAAAGCCTGATATGGAGAAATTCTTTGATCAGCTCCTATAACAACTCCATCTCTGGAAATACGATTTACCGCAGACCAAATAACAAACATCTGATTTATTGGCACCACATTAAAATCAGTATGATTTGTTGGACGAAGTCCTTTATCAAGTGCAGTTTTAAAAGGACTTATAAAAAATGCCTGATCCTTACCTCTGTTCTTAATATGTGTATCAGCAAAAAAGTATGTATGTTCAGTATAAAATGACGGAATTAATTTGTACTCAACAAATTTATCTAATTGATCTTCTCGGGCAAATTGGGCATGAACAATAATTGTTCTTCGCTCTTTTGTTGGATTTCCAGCCGAAGCAAATTCATGAGCTTTAATACACATATCAATTGCCGCATCTCCATTGGCATGAAATCCTGATTGCAAACCTGCATCATAAATACGTTTTAATAGTTGATTGCCTTCATCCTGACTAAATGAGGGTTGTCCATACCAATTTGTCTCTCCTCCGGGACCACCTGTTAAGTATGGTGTTGTAAAATATGCAGTTCTTCCCTGCGGCGAACCATCAATCGTAATTTTTATACCACCTAATTTAAAATGGTTATTGTATTTCCCAAAGACTTTAGGCGGATACGCTTTAAATAAAGTATCCATTTCTGTAAACAACGGATATGAAATAACATCAATAAACAATTTACCTTCTTTGGCACCTCGATCTAACATTGTAACCTCGCCCATATGTGTGGCTCCTTCTTGTGCAGTTGTTATTCCCGCGGCTGCATAAAACATTTGTCCTTCTTTTAATTGAGAAAGCTGTGTTTCTATAGATGGTTTTGGCATTGCCGCAAAAATAGGGAGATATGACATTTCCATAATCAACCCATAAGGCTCATTTGTACCTGGTTTTCTAACGATTATACCTCCTGGAACAGTTGGCGTTTTGTCATTTATATTATATATAGCCATCGATTTAGAATTCAATACTACACCATGCATAGAAACATGAATTACCATCACTGGGTTATTTGGAAATGCATTATCTAGATCATCTCTATTCAATAATCTTCCGTTAGGCATAGCATTATCATCATAACCATAACCAATTATTGTTTCACCATCAGGGATTTTTTTATCCACTTTCAGTTTTTTTAATGCCTTAATAATCCCTTCTACACTATTTGCTTCTCCTGCAGGTGCTGGTTGACAATTAGCTTGGGAATTCATGGCCAGAGAGCTCAAAAAATGACTGTGCGGATCAATAAATCCAGGCAATAATGTTTTACCTTTCAAATCTCTCATTTCAGTATTGCTTCCTTTTAATTTTTCAGCTTCAGCTTTAGAACCAACAAATAAAATCTTCCCACTTTTTACAGCGATTGCTTCTACGTATTGAGCCTGATCTCCTTCCATTGTGATTATATCACCGCCAAAATAAATAAGGTCTGCTGGATTTTCAACTTCTTTTTTACAACTTATTAAAGTCGTGATTAACAGTAATACTAATATTATTTCTTTTTTCATTTTAAAGTATTTTACATTACTACACATAAGTAAATTAAAATAATTAAAACCAAAGTTGTACGCGTAGTTTTACGTGTTTTGTAAAATGTTCCTTATAAATTTTTAAATTCCATTTAATTTAATGGATTGCAAAAATCCAGAATATTTATTACTTAAAAAAAGAAACCACAATGTCTTCTTTTACCTTTTTTTGCTCTTTTTTAACCACTAAATAAATTAAATAAGTAATAAAAGCTGTAGCAAATGCAAGTATATAATTAAACATCCAATTTGTATTGTAATCGTAATTTTGAATAATTGTCAAACCTGTTTTAGAGCTAAATACATGTGCAAAACCATAACTCATTTGAAAAGTTGACATAAATATCCCTTCTAGGTTTTTATGGCTTCTATTCATGACAAAACCACTAGCAAAAGCAAAAGTTAGCATGTTTCCAAAAGACATTAAAAACATAAAGATCCAAAATACCCATGCCTGATGTACTAAGAACAACATGAGATATGAAGTTCCTATTAATAATAATCCTATCATTATAGCAACCAGATCAGTGATTTTATTCTTTTGAACAAAATTTACCACCACCATTTCAAATAAGACAAATATAACTCCGCTAAAACCAAGGAACATTCCGCTATCAAATTCTGTTAAATGATATGCTTCTTTATGATAAATGGGTACAATAGAAAAAACCTGAAAATAGAGATATCCTGTTACTAAAGCAATTATCCAATTCATTACAAAAGGAAAATCTTTTAGCGGTGCAAATTTATCCTGATTTACAGTATTCATTTCAAGCTTATACAATAGCTTCTTTTCTTTTACAAAAAAGACAAAAATTACTATAGAAATAATAGAAGTTAAACCATCTACAATAAACAAGGTATTATACTCTGAATTTATAATTAGTAGTCCTCCTAAAACAGGACCAACGACAAGACCAACATTGGTTGCCATTCTTAATAATGATAAGGCACGCAGTCGTGAATCGTTATTTACATAACTATTTAGACTTACCATCATTGCAGGCCTGTACATATCTGCTATTGCCGTTAAAAGAAAAATGGAAAGACATAATAGTTCAAAAGTTTTTACAAATTGCAGTGAAAGAAGGATTATTCCACTAGAAAACAAACTAAAAACCATGACCTTGTACGCCCCAAAAATATCAGATAATTTTCCACTGAAGAAAGTTCCGAATAAAGATCCTATTCCAAAACAAACCATAACCCAACCTATTTCTGAGTAACTTAAGTTTAATTCGTCTTTAAAATATTTAGATAAAAAAGGAACTACTACAGCTCCTATTCTATTTACCAGAGTAATTAGGGCAAGAATCCATATTTCTCTTGGGAAATTTTTAAAATTTCCTAAATAACGGTTAAGCATTTTCAAAAATATTTAGTTGGGGCATATATTTTTTTGAGTACTTTAAAGAAGTACTAATTTCCAAAGAACCTACCAAAGAAACTTTTTTTAGTTTCTTCAATTTCCTCAGTAGATGACTCTAATTTAATTTGTTCATTTAAATCATCCATCATCAATTTTGTAATCAATTCTACATAATCAAGATTATGATCTTCAAGATAACCAGTTAAGTATTTTTCACTTGCCTCTATTCCGCTTACTTGTTCGATTTTAGATAGTTTTTTATACAAATCTTCGATTTTTTCTACTACTCCAGCCGAAATAGCTTTACGGCGAGCAATATATTTCGTGATTTTTGCATCTTCATTTACTATATAATCAAAATCAGTAATTACCCAGTAATATTCTCCAGATTTGGCTAAGTTTTTAATGATACCGTGAAACTTTCTTCCCATCTTAATATTATCCCATAAGACTTTAAAAATCACTTTAGGCATATCGGGATGACGGATAATATTATGTGGCTGACCTACTAATTCAGATTCATCATATCCTGAAACTTTAGAAAAAGTGTCGTTTACGTACTCTAAAGTTCCGTACAAGTCTGCCTTACTTACAATAGTTTTGGTAGTATCCCACTTAACTTCTTTATCAATTGGGGTTGGACATATTTTATCCATAAAATTTCAATTTATTTGGGTTTTAGTAAATAACTCATTAAATATGAGTTCGTTGTATTTAGTAGATTTTTTTCACTCTTTTAGAACGATCAGCAATATAAGATATTAACCATGCTATTTGTCCTTCTTTTGCAAAATACAATTTTTTATTGTTAATATCAGGAAAGGCTTCCAGACTAACCAATAAGATATTACTACCTGAAATTAAGTATTTTTGCGAGTATGTTTCTAGTACTTTTTTGACTTCATTATCTGTTTTTGCCAGATCCTCAAATTTTTTGAAATTGTTTTTTAAGATAGCATCATAGTTTATAACATCTTCAAGTTTAAACTGATTGTATGTTTCTTTAGTAGCACCTTTATACAAAGTATAAAATGCCCAAACAGCTCCACCAGACAAATAGACTTTATCTTTATCTAAAGCCTGAGGACTAGACTTGTACATCGCATTTACCTGCTCTCTTAAGATTGGCAAGAAGCTAAATGATTTAGAGTTGAATTCATCAATATCTTGACTACGAGCTATTTTTTTTACACTTTCTGTAAGAGTTACACTTCCGTAATTAAGGGATAATGGGAAAAATACAAAAGTGTTATTGTTACTAACATCTACATAACCACCTTTAGTATTACCTCCACCTATGTCTAGTATTATAGAATTTTTATAATCAACAGGAGGAATACAACCTTTTAGAAGCATTTTCCCTTCCATTTGTACTTCAATATACTCAAGATCTTTACCTGTGGCAGCTTTTACTTTATCGGTAAGAATTTGAGTGTTTTGAGCCATGGCTACTCCAGAAGAACCTACTATAAAAATGTTTTCATCAGGCACTTTCATAGTTGTCTTCATTTTGTTGTAGTTAGCTGTAATAACTGCAATAGCTCTATCAATATCAACTAGTGCCATATTTCCATCTATAGAAATACCTTTTGCTATAGCTACATTTTCTGTCCAAAATGATTTGACGGTGAAGTCTCCTCTTTTAATGTTGTAAACATCAATAACTGACATTTTAATTCCTTTACTTCCAATTTCAATTCCAGCAAAAATATTTTCTTGTGAAAAAAGTATTGGTGTAATAAAAAATAAAAGAAATAGTGTAAAATACAATTTTAGATTTTTCATAGGTTAAGTTTTATTTGTCTCGGGTTGACATTTAAAATCCCGTAATTTATTATAGTGATTTAGTAATGCAGAAATATCATATCTTTTGAGAATGAAAAAGAAAGATTTTTAAATTAGTTGTAAAGCAAATTTTTGGATGTCACTTTCATCGCAATTGCTAGTGTTTTTGGGCTGCGAAGCTACAAAAAAAAATCAGCATACCTCAATTTTTAAAGAATAAAATGTAAGATTTCATCTGAATATTTCTTTAATTATTTAGTATATAATTCGTTAGTGATTTTTTTTAATGTTAGATAAATATAATTTACCTCTTGATGTGATTTACAGTTTAATACAATTTCAGCATTACATTAATCATAAGAATTTAACTATATTTCAAGCCGTTCTTAAATTAATAAAACAAAGAAGTGAATTGTAAGTAATTTTACTATGTTTTTTATGTGTTTAATGTACTCAGCCTTTCAGTTATTAGATTAATAAATATTTAGAAGAATAAAAAAGGTTTTGTAGTATTTGAAGCAGAAAAAAATTAAATTTGCTTCTTAAATTTTTATAGATGTCAGATTTTTTAAAATTATTCGGAGAAAATATATCTAGGGAAATGCCCGGATTTGTAGCTTTGAGTGTTATTGATGTGAAAAGTGGAAATCTATATTATTCAAAAAAAATTAATGATAGCTTTAATATAGAAGTAGCATCAAAATTTGCATTAGAAATGATTCGAGCTCAGTTAAATGCTAATGATTTTCTAAAACTGAATCAAAGCATAGACGATATTACTATAACATTAACGAATCAGTATCAGTTTTTAAAAATTTCGAAAAATAATAGTTACTTTATTTACTTAATTGCCGATTCTTCAAAAGCAAATTTAACTTTTACAAAAGCCATTCTGAATAAACAAATATCAGAGATTTCTAGTATGTTTCATGCTGAATAAAAAACTAATTATATCTGCTTAAAAACATACTTACTTACCTGATAAGTTACTATACTGTTATTTCTCAATGGCGGTCTAATAACATGAATTATGTAAAAGAAAATGGCACGCGTATGACTATTAGTTTTACGCAAGCATTTTAAAAATACTTTCATATTTAGTAACATACATAAAAAAGCCTTTAGAATTAACTAAAGGCTTTTTTATGTATGTTACTTTTTGCTTGTCATTAGCTCTTTTATGTATTTTACTGGAGCACTACCATAGCTTAGGAATTTTTCATGAAACTCTTTTAAGTTAAACTTCGTTCCTTGTTCTTTCTTTAATGCTTCTCTAAAATCATAAATCTCTGTATATCCTGTAAAATAAGAACAAAGCTGAACTTGAGATAATGTTACACGCTTCCATTTTCCATCGGCTTCTGCTTGTTGTTGGAAAGCTTCTTTAGTAAGTAAAGCTATTGCAGCTTCTTTACTCATATCTTTAGTATGTACACTATAATCTAATATTGTATTACAAGTTGTTCTTAGATTCCATTTGTAATACATCAACCACATTTCATTTGAGTTTTTGTAGCCGCTTTCTAGCATCATTCTTTCAGTATAAACCGCCCAACCTTCAACCATTGCTCCATTTCCTAAAATAGATTTTATGATACTTGGCGATTGATTGCTGTAAACTAATTGTGTGTAGTGTCCCGGAATTGCTTCGTGAATGTTAAGAATCTGCAAGATATAATCATTGTATTCTCTTAAATAACTTTCGGCATTTTCGGCTGTCCAACCTACCATGCTACCAACATTATAATACGTATTTGCATTTTTATCGTAAGGACCAGGCGCAGATATCGAAGCTCCTGCAACTCCAGCCATATAAGCAGGTTCTTTTCTTACTACAAGCGGTTTTGATGGATCTATATAAAGTAAATCTTTTGCCTTAACGTAAGCAACAAGTTCAGGGATTTGCTTTTCTATTTCTGATTGAAATTTCTCTGGAGTTGTATGCTGTAATGAAATCTTATCGATTACTTGCTTAATTAATTCCAGTTTATCTGTTGGTTTTACTGCTGTTCCGTTATATTTTGACCACAGTTTATTGGCAAGAACAAACATTTTATCATGCAGATCATTTTTATGGTTTACTGCAATTTTAAAAATTTCATCGGCAGTATATCCTGACTCAATATCAAAATTAAATTTCTTAGCATATAACTCAGATCCTAATCTAAACGAACGAGGTGTTTTATTGTCTAGTTTTTTCAACCAATTAGCATAATCTGTAATTGCTTTTACTGATGCGTCTGCTTTAGTAGTAATCGCTTTTTTCTCTTCAGGAGATAATTTACTTTTGCTCAAAGCGGCAACTAAATCTTCTTTAAATACCGAAGTTCCTCCTAGATTTTGATCTATTGCAAGTGATGTATGTTCCTGAGTTGGGTTTTTAATATTTAATTTTGCTGCTTCATAATAAGCAGGAATTGCATTCATCTTCAAATTAAAATTATGCAATCTTACATCTAATGAATCATATTTTCCGTTTAATATTTCTGCGAAAGCGCCACAAACATTATATTCTGATGGATCCCATTGTCCAGATTTAAGTTCGTTTATGCTAAAAAGTGTTCCTTCTAGCTGATTTTTAATCATATAAAAATCAGTTTTATTATTATCAGAAAGACTTTCTAAAGAATATTGTTTTAATGAATCTAATTGAGAATTAGCAAAATCCAATTGTTTCTTTTGATTTTCGGCATTTGGTATAACCAAAACGCTATCTAATTTATGATATCCTTGGCTTGCAGCCCAATCAGGATTCAGTTTCCATAAGTCGGTAATAAAACCATCCTTATATTTCTCAAATTTTTCGTTTGAAGCTTTATCATCACCTGTTTTAGCATTTTTATTACAGGAAACTAGTAGAGCTACAATAACAATAGGAATAAAAAGTTTTTTCATATATAATGTATTAAACCGCTAAAGATAAAAAATGATCTTTATGCTGGGCTATATTTTAATCTAATCTGTGGCGAAAAATTTAACCGCAAAGTTCGCAAGGGTTTACGCAAAGAGCACTAAGTTTTTAATCTCTTTAAATCTTTAAATCTGTGGCAAAAGAAGTTAAGGCAAAGTTCGCAATCCCGAAGCGTCGGGATACGCAAAGAACGCTAAGGTTCATAATCCCGATCGCGAAACGTCGAAACGGGATGTGTAAAGTTTAGAAAACCTTTGAGGCTTTTTCATTGAACCGTTAAATCTTTAGACGCACTGCGGTGCGTCTAAAGATAAACCTTTGCCTCTTAGAATCTTAGTCCCTCAGAACCTTCTAGTAAGCTAACAAATCAAGGAGTTCCTTCTCAAATCTACCTCTTGGTAAATATTGATCTTCAAGTGCTTTTGTAAACGGAATAGGAGAATCTAAACTCGCCACACGTTTTACAGGAGCATCTAAATAACGGAAACAGTTTTCCATAATTAATGCCGAGATATCACTTGCAATACCACCAAAAAGAGAATCCTCCTGATAAATTATTACGCGTCCAGTTTTCTTAACCGATTCAAAAATTGCTTCGGTATCCAACGGTTGTAATGTTCTTAAATCTAATAAATCAGCTGAGATTTCAGGATTTTTAGCCAACGTTTCCAGAGCCCAATGAACAGGAGCTCCAAAAGCAATGATAGTAACAGCTGTACCTTCTTTTAATAAAGCTGCTTTTCCTAACGGAATTGTATAATAATCTGTTGGAACATCTTGGTAAACGCTTCTATATAATTGTTTATGCTCAAAGAACAAAACTGGATTTGGATCATTGATAGATTCATTTAACAGCCCTTTGGCATCATAAGGAAAAGCTGGGTAAACAACTTTTAAACCAGGAGTTTTTGTAAACCAGGCTTCATTGGTTTGCGAATGGAAAGGTCCTGCTTGAGTTCCGCCTCCACAAGGCATACGAACTACAACATCAGCTTTTTCTAACCAACGGTAATGTGATTTTGCCAATAAATTTACAATTGGATTAAATCCTGTTGAAACAAAATCTGCAAATTGCATTTCGACAATCGCTTTGTAACCATTTATAGAAAGTCCCATTCCGGCAGAAACCACAGCGCTTTCACAAATTGGCGTATTCCGTACACGTTCTTTTCCAAATAAATCTACAAAACCATCCGTAATTTTAAAAGCACCACCATATTCGGCAATGTCTTGTCCCATTATAACCGAATTAGGATGTAATTGCATTGATTGTTTTAAAGCTGAAGAAATAGCATCTATAAAACGGATATTTTTTTCTTCAGGATCTGGCGTGATTTCTTTATAGCTATATGGCGCATAAACATCATTTAACTCTTCTTCATACGAAGCCTCGATTTCAAATTCTACATTAGCAATAACCAAACTTTCTTCAATGTCCGTTTTAATATCTGCATGTAATTTCTCATCGTATTCAGGCGTTAATACCCCTATTTCTGTCAGGTAGTTCTTGTAATTATTTACAGGATCTTTTACTGCCCACATATCCATCAAGTCTTGCGGAACATATTTAGTACCACTCGCCTCTTCATGACCACGCATTCTAAATGTTTTAAACTCTAATAAAACAGGACGTGGATTTTCAATCATCGAAAGTTTTAATTCTGATAAAAGGTTATAAACCTCCAGAATATTATTCCCATCTATAATATGGCTTTCTATACCATAACCAACGCCTTTATCAGCAAGGTTTTCGCAACGATATTGCTCATTTGTAGGAGTCGAAAGTCCGTAACCATTATTCTCGATAATAAACATTACAGGTAATTCCCAAACAGCAGCAATATTTAATGCTTCATGAAAATCTCCTTCGCTCGTTGCTCCTTCACCAGTAAAAACAGCAGTTACCTTATTATTCTTTTTTAATTTATTAGCCAAAGCGATTCCGTCGGCAACACCTAATTGTGGTCCTAAATGCGAAATCATTCCGATAATCTTATATTGTTGTGTTCCGAAGTGGAAACTTCTGTCACGACCTTTGGTAAAACCATTTGCTTTTCCTTGCCATTGCGAAAAAAGACGGTATAATGGAATATCTCTTCCTGTAAAAACACCTAAATTACGGTGCATTGGCAAAATGTATTCATCGGAATCTAAAGCGGCAGTAACTCCTACCGAAATTGCTTCTTGCCCTATTCCAGAAAACCATTTAGAAACTTTTCCCTGGCGGATTAAGATGAGCATCTTCTCCTCTATCAATCTTGGTTTTAAAATTCTCTTGTATAAATCTAGTAGTTGGTCGTTGGTCAGTTTTTTTCTGTCAAAAATCATTTTTTGGTTTATTATTTAGTCAATGAATGTTGTAAAAATATAACAATTAAGCTATATTTTGTTATATAATTGTAAATTATTAGCATTTGTTGAAATAAAAATAACAAATTAGTTTTACATTTGCTCAAGATATGGTTTTTAAACCAATCAAGTTATCAATAAATATGTAAAGTATGCAAAACATTCCTAGTGTAGACTTACGTGATTTCCTTTCGGACAGCCCGGAACGTAAACAAAAATTTGTAAATGAAATCGGAAATGCATTTGAAAACATTGGCTTCGTTGCCCTAAAAGGTCATTTTTTAGATGATCAGTTAGTTGACGAACTTTATGGCGAAATTAGAAAATTTTTCGCATTGCCAATAGAATCTAAACATAATTATGAAATTCCAGGTATTGGAGGTCAGAGAGGTTATGTTTCTTTTGGTACAGAACACGCCAAAGGAAGAAAAGAAGGTGACTTAAAAGAATTCTGGCATTTTGGTCAGTATGTGAGTGAAGACTCAAAGTATGCCTCAGAATACCCAGAAAATGTTGAAGTAACAGAACTACCTAAATTTAATGCAGTTGGTAAAGAAGCGTACCAAATGCTTGAAAAAACTGGAGTTTATGTTTTAAGAGCTTTAGCATTACACCTTGGATTAGATGAATTTTACTTTGACAAATATGCCAAAGACGGAAATTCTATCCTACGTCCTATTCACTACCCACCAATTACATCTGAACCTAAAGATGCAATTCGTGCTGCTGCTCACGGTGATATTAACCTTATTACCTTATTAATGGGAGCGCAAGGAAAAGGATTACAAGTTCAAAATCATGATGGAGAATGGATTGATGCCATTGCCGAAGATGATCAATTGGTAATTAATGTTGGAGACATGCTTTCTCGTCATACCAACAACAGACTAAAATCGACTATTCACCAAGTAGTTAACCCTCCAAGAGAATTATGGGGAACATCTCGTTTCTCTGTTCCGTTTTTTATGCACCCTGTAAGCGATATGCGTTTGGATTGTTTAGAAAACTGTATTGATGACGAGAATCCTAAAAAATTCGAGGATATTACTGCTGGAGAATATTTATACGAACGTTTGGTAGATTTGGGTTTAATCAAAAAATAATCTTTAAATTTACCTAATAATAAAAAGACATTGAGTTTATACTTAATGTCTTTTTAATTTTAAAATAAATTACAAATGGACTTACAAGACCAACTAAAAAATCTTTTCCCGGATCACGAAGTATCTCCCGACGAAATTGTGGTTCCAGAAGATCATACGCTTTTTATTCAAAAAGAACCTATGATTTGTAAATACGAAAAACGAAAAGGAAAAGCTACAACCATAATCGAAGGTTACGAAGGAACCGATGAAGATTTTAAAATCCTAGCCAAAGAAATTAAAACCAAATTAAGCGTTGGCGGCACTTTTAAAGACGATTCTATTATTATACAAGGTGATTACCGAGATAAAATAATGGAAATACTAAAAGCTAAAGGATTTAAAGTAAAACGTGTTGGCGGCTAGTATTTAGTACCAGTAATCAGTTTCGGTTTTCAGATACATAACTTTGAGCGCAAAATTTTTCTTTGCGAACCTTGCGTTTATGAAAATCTAGTATGAAACCTTTGCGCCCTTTGCGGTTAAATCATAACAAAACACAGGAAAAGACGCACTGCGGTGCGCCTCTACAGAACTGAACCTTTAAAAAAATAAAAAAAAAGACGTACAGTTATGCGCTTCTATAAGAAAACCTTAGAACCTCAGAACCTTTGTCTCTTTGAACCTTTAAAAACCCTTTGAACCTTAAAAAATACAAACAATGATACAATCATCAGAATTAATACTAAATCCAGACGGAAGCGTTTACCATTTAAATCTTCGCCCAGAACATATTGCAAATGACATTATTTTTGTAGGCGATCAAAATCGTGTAGAAAAAATTACTCAGTTTTTTGACAGCATCGAGTTTTCTACACAAAAAAGAGAATTTAAAACTCAAACCGGAACCTATAAAGGAAAAAGAATTACTGTAATGTCTACTGGTATTGGTCCAGATAATATTGATATTGTAGTAAACGAATTAGACGCTTTGGTAAATATTGATTTAGAAACTCGTAAACCAAAAGAAAACCTAACCTCTCTAAATATTATCAGAATTGGAACTTCTGGTTCACTACAAGCAGATATTCCTGTAGATAGTTTTGTAATGTCTACTTTTGGACTTGGTCTTGATAATATGCTTCGTTCTTATTTAATCGATGAAGTTTCGAATGTTGCCATGGAAGAAGCTTTTATAAACCATACCAATTGGGACATCCGTAAAGGAAAACCATATGTAATTGCTGGTTCAGAGAAACTAGAAAAACTTATCGAGAGCGACAAAATACACAAAGGAATCACTGCAACTGCAGGAGGTTTTTATGGTCCACAAGGGCGTGTTTTACGTTTAAACATTCAGGATGAAGAATTAAATGCTAAGATGGATAATTTTACTTTTAATGATAACCGAATTACAAATCTAGAAATGGAAACTGCTGCTATTTATGGACTTTCGGCACTTTTAGGACATCATGCATTATCACTAAATGCAATTATTGCCAATCGTGCTTCGGGAACTTTTAGCGAAGACCCATACAAAGCTGTAGATGAATTAATTAAATACACGTTAAACAAATTAATTACGAATTAATATGCAAAATGCAATCTACAAGTTTGAAAAATTGCTCCATGAAAATTCAGAATACCTAAGATCTTTAGACAACGAAACTTTAGAAAAGAAACTTCCTGAAAAATGGTCAAAAAAAGAAATTTTAGGACATCTTGTAGATTCATCTATACATAATTTAATTCGTTTTACAGAGATAAATTATCTGCCAAAGCCGTATAATCACAGACCATACAACCAGAATGATTTGGTTAACATAAACCAATATCAAACAATGGATATGGAGGAGTTAATACAGCTTTGGTACTCGATAAATAAGCAAATTATTAGACTTTTTAAATCTGTTGATGAAAAAGCACTCGATTACAAAATTATATTAAGTGATGGTTCTATGATTAACCTCGATTTCTTGATGAAAGATTACGTTGAGCATTTGGAACATCATATTAATCAAATAAAAAAATAGCATGACTTTAAGAGTTGCTCGCCATACAAATGATCTAGGAAAACTAGTAAATTTCTATGTCAATATTTTGGGATTTGAAAGACTAGGAGGTTTTCAGGATCATAACAATTATGATGGAGCTTTTATCGGGAAACCTGATTTAGGCTGGCATTTTGAATTTACAAAGTCGAATGATAAAGCCAATCATACTTCAGATGAAGACGATGCTATAGTATTATATCCCGAAACACTTTTAGAATATAATCGATTAGTAATTAATATTTTAAATAATAACATATCTTTTATAACGGCTAAAAATCCATATTGGAATTTGGAAGAAAACGGAAAAATGTTGCTTGATCCAGATGGTTTCCGTATTATTATTTCATCATTAAAAGCTAAATAAATTTTCTAAAATCTAAGTAGTCTAACTAATCTAAAAATCTAAGAAGTCTAAAAATGAAAACTATAAAAATAGCAGGTGTTCCCGAGCATTTTAATTTACCATGGCATTTATGTATTGAAAATGGCGAATTCGAAAACGACGGAATCGATTTACAATGGACAGATGTTCCCGAAGGAACAGGCAAAATGTGCCAGATGCTTCGCGATGGCGAAACTGATATTGCTGTAATATTAACCGAAGGAATCGTAAAAGATATAGCTGCAGGAAACCCAAGCAAAATTGTGCAAGTATATGTACAATCGCCTTTAATTTGGGGCATACACGTTGCGGCAAAATCAGATTATAAAACCATCGGAGATTTAGAAAACAAAAAAGTAGCAATTTCCCGCTTAGGTTCAGGATCACAATTAATGGCTTACGTAAATGCCAATAATCAAGATTGGAAAACAAATAATCTGGAATTCGAAATCGTAAACACTATCGATGGCGCAGTCGAAGCACTAACAAATAAAACTGCCGATTACTTTATGTGGGAACGTTTCATGACAAAACCATTAGTCGATAAAGGCGTTTTCAGACGCATAACCGACTGTCCTACTCCATGGCCATCATTTGTAATTGCTGTGCGTGACGAAGTGCTCAAAAAGAATCCAAAGGCAATTGCTTCAATTTTGGAAGTTATAAACGCCACAACCGAAGATTTCAAGTCAATACCTAGCATAGACAGAACTTTAGCCGAATTATTTGAGCAAAAAGTCGAAGATATCCAAGAATGGTTAAAACTTACACAATGGTCACAAAAACCATTAAATGAAAAAACATTTAATAAAATTCAAAATCAATTATTTGAACTGAGTATTATTGATAAAAAAGGTACTTTTGTAGAAACGGTAAAAGTTCTTTAAAAATTGCTTAGGGGGCATTATGATAAAAAATAGAAAAATTGACTTAATAAAACTTAAAAGTAGCCTTCAGGTAAAATCACCTTGGAATCAGGTTATTATTATGCTATTGAGTTTTTTAATCACGCTTCCTACTTTTATCATATTGCACCAAAATTTAATCGACCTCAACTGGCCCTTTAATTTCGATAGAGTATTACTCTTTATATTTGTTCTCGTAGCACTCTATTTTCTCTTAATGCAATTAAAAACGATAATCATTATTTGTATCGTTTTATACCTCATAATCTTGTTTTACGGAACCGCTTTGGGCAATTATGGCTTTAGCGAAGTTGCCGAAGATTACAATTCGATTATCTATACCATGTCCGATAATCCTTATCCTCAGGATATTATTGTTGCCAAACTGCTTCCGTTTCCTAACAAATCTAAGATTATTAATGCCATAGAATATCAAAATCCTAAAGTGAGGAATTTTGCTATAATGGCAACGTCTAAACATTTTAAGAACATCAAAGGATATTCGGATTATAGAACCATAATACAATGTTTTGCTGTTTTTAAAGAAATCAATAGTCGATGGAATTATGTAAATGATCCCAAAGAAGGCGACTATATCGCTACAGCAAGTGAGTCCTTAATGTATTTTTCGGGCGATTGCGACGATCATTCTATTTTAATGGCAGCAGCTGTACGCTCTATCGGCGGCACACCAAGACTTATTCATACCAAAGGGCATATTTACCCAGAAATATTAATTGGGTCAATGATAGACCTCGAAAAAGTAAATTACTTGATTAAAAATGTCCTTTTTGTAAACGAAAGCTACAAGAAAACATTGCACTATCATATCGATGAACGCGGACAAGTATGGCTAAACCTTGATTATACAGCCAAATATCCTGGAGGACCATTCATGTCCGAAGAAATTCTAGGAGAACTTACACTTAAATAAAACCCTATAGTTTGTCAATTTCGACGTAGGAAACCTGAGCGATTTAACCGCAAAGTTCACAAAGAGATACACAAAGGACGCTAAGTATTTTTTTTTAAAATCATTTAAATCTTTTAATCTGTGGCAAAAAAATTAACCGCAGAGGGCGCAAAGTTTCACTACAATTTTGTCATTTCTATTTAGCGTCTTTACGTGAGATTTTTTCGGAACAGGAGAAGAATAAGGAGCTATTTCCAGCTCTCCACTCTATCTTTTCTTTGTTAAGGAAACAAAGAAAAGGATGCCGTTGCTATCTGGGCTAGAGATTTTATGGAAATATCAGTTTAAATAGTATTTTAGTGTGCTAGAAATTACCTGGAAGATGATTCCTAAAACTTCGTAAAAAATGACCGAACTAATTGCATTTATAAATACGCTACAAGAATTAGATTTCGAAACCGAACAAGCCATCAAAAAATGCTTTGTCAAGGAAACCTATGCTAAAAATGAGTTTATCGTTGAAGAAGGAAAAATATGTTCAAAAATCAGTTACATAAAATCAGGATTAGTCCGTAGGTTCTATCTTGATGATGGTGAAGAAATAACTAAATGGATTTATACCAACGACCAGTTCGTTACATCATTAAGTAGTTTTTTTGAACAAAAACCATCATTCGAAATCTTTCAAGCCTGTGAAGAAACTATACTATATTCCTTATCTTATACTGATGAGCAACTTTTATTAGAATATCCATTATTTGCAAAATTTCATATAAAACTACTAAGACTATATCTTTCTAAACTTAATGAATTCCATCATTCATATAAACTAATGAGTGCTCAGGAAAAATATATGTACTTACTTCATTCATTTCCTTCCATCATAAAAAAAGCAAAATTAAAACATATTGCTTCCCTTATCAATGTAAGTCCAGAAACCTTAAGCCGAATAAGAGCTTCAATTAATTGATATTACATCAATCAAAATCATTTATATTTTTTCAACATTTGCCAACTAATAAAGCAAAAGTGAAAAATACAATAATAGGAAAGAAAGCCAATATTGGGAAAAATGTTCATATAGGAAATTTTACTACTATAGAAAGTGACGTCATAATTGGCAATAATACTTGGATTGGTAATAATGTAAGTATCTTAAATGGCTCAAGAATTGGCGAAAATTGCCAAATACATTCGGGAGCAGTGTTGGCAGGAATGCCACAAGATTTAAAATATAATGGAGAAAACACAACACTCGAAATCGGAAATAACAATATTATACGAGAATTTGTAACCATTAATAAAGGGACAATATCCAAACAAAAAACTATAATTGGAGATAATAATTTATTAATGTCTAATGCACATATTGGTCATGATAGCCTGATTGGAGATAATTGTATTATAGGATTTAGTGTTGGAATGGCTGGAGAGGTAGTTCTAGGTAATTGGGCTAATATTAGTGGATTAACTGCCATACATCAATTTTCTGTTATTGGTGAGCACAGCATGATTAGTGGCATGAGTCGCATTGTAAAAGATATCCCTCCATACATAATGGCAGCTCGAGAACCACTGAGTTATGTGGGCATAAATACTGTAGGTTTAAAAAGGAGAGGATTTGAAACCGAAAAATTAAATGAACTCAAAGAAATATATCGTATTATTTTTCAAGAAAAGAAAAATACAACCCTTGCTTTAGAATTAATTGAAAACCACTTTAAACAAACTGTAGAACGCGATAAAATCATACACTTTATAAAACAATCAACTAGAGGAATTATAAAAGGTAATATCTAATAAAATTTCGAAATACAACATTAACTTCTATTCTTTATATTAAAACACTTACCTTTTTATTCTAAAAAAATAAAATAACTAATTATAAAACACGTATTTATACTCAATTTTCTGTAAAACCTTGTTTCTATCTTTGATTTAGTAACCTACGCTAAAAATCAAAAAGAAATGAAAAAAGACGCTATTGCCCCACCTACGCGATGGACCAGAGATTATTTATTTGATATTCTCAAAGATTTAGGAATCCATTACATATTTGGTGTTCCCGGTACCAACGAAATCCCACTAATAGATGGAACCTCTTACCCCGAAAATGGAGTTAAGTATATAGAATGTTTACACGAAAATATTGCTATTGGAGCTGCAATGGGTTCAGCTCGAATGACAGGTAAGCCAGGAGTACTTATAGTGCATGTAACACCAGGAATTGCCCACAGTATTGGTAATCTTTTTAACGCTCATCGATCGCAAATGCCATTAGTAGTACTTTGTTGTCAGCAACAGAACGAGCTGGTAACACAAGAACCATTACTAGCATCAAACTTAGTAGATCTTGCCAAACAATACACAAAATGGGCTCATGAAGTGCGCACAGCCGAAGAAATGCCACTTGTATTACAAAGAGCCTTTAAAGAAGCTATGGCGCCGCCAAATGGTCCAGTTTTTATCTCTATACCATGGGAATTTACAATGGTAGCCATCGAGGAAAATCAAAAAATAAAAGGAGTTACCCGTATTTCTCCACACTTTACAGGAGATGATGAGTCTATTAAAGAAACTGCTAATTTATTGGCTACAGCCAAAAACCCGCTTATTGTAGCTGGCGATGCAGTAGGATATGCCGATGCCTGGAAAGAAATTCAAGACCTAGCCGAATTAATTGGTGCACCTGTAGTTTTACAATCATTTAGTAGTGTAGCAAACTTCCCTAACAATGACTATCACTGGCAAGGAGAATTAGCAGGAAGTCAAGCAGGAGTTCAAGCTGCTTTTAAAGACCATGACGTAGCTTTTTTAATCGGTTTTGGAGCTCAGGCACAAGTAGCAGTATTCAAATATTCAGATGGACCGCTTATACCAGAACAGGTAAAACTAGCCTATCTTACAAACAACACTTGGGATATAGCTAAGAATTTTTATGGTGAAACAGCCATTCTAGGAGATATTAAAGCCACATTGCCAATACTAAACAATTATATCTCCCCGCAAAGACCTAAAGAAGCCGATGCAAGAAATCAAAAACTCAAGGCCTTAGATCTTGTTCGTGCTCAAAAATGGGATCTGTATCATGAAAAAGCTATGAATGAGCCAGATATCTGGGCAGTTGTTATAGCCAAAGCATTAAAAGAAGCTATAGAAGATCGCAACTTAGCCGATAATTTTGTCTATGTACACGAAGCTGTATCCGATGGAGCTCCATTTCAGTATTATCTACCTTTTGGAACCAAAGGAGCAAAACCTATTAGTTATTATTGTGTCGCAGGAGGCTCACTAGGATGGTCAATGCCAGCATCATTAGGAATTAAACTAGAAGACAAAACTTCACAAGGAATTGGTACTAAATTAGTCATTAATGCCATTGGCGATGGATCATCTTTATTCTATCCGCAAACATGGTGGACAGCAGCGCACGAAAAATTACCAATCTTATATATCATTACCAATAATCACGAATACCATACATTACAGTTAGGCTTACAACAAGTAGTTGCTGCCTATGGTAAAGCTCCTGGATATGGATGGAACCCTAAAACTATGGATCCCTCTTATTTGCGATTAGAAAGACCAAAAATGGATTTTGTGAATCTGGCAAAAGCTTTTGGTGGAGAACATGGCGAAGTTGTTCTTACTCCCGCTACAGTAAAAGAAGCTGTCGAGAGAGGAATAAATCACGTTTTAACCAATAATACTTCTTATATACTAGATATGCGTATTGCATCGGACACACCACCAATACAAATAAAATCTAATGATGCAACCTTTTTGGTCGATAAACGATATGCGTTACAACCAACCTTAAATATATCTCTGGAAGATTCATTAAGAGGGAATTCATTAAACATGAAAGCATCTTTAAAAAACACTGACCTTCTAGAAAACGAAAGTACAATACTTAATTTACCATCATTCTTTTAAAGAAATAATCGTTGTGAAAACAACATAAATATATAACAAAATGGAAAACGAAAAAATTGATATCGCCATAGTTGGTGGAGGTGTTTCGGGCGTATACAGCGCATGGAAACTTAAAACAAAATATCCAAACAAAAAGATTGTTCTTTTTGAAGGAGGAGATCATATTGGAGGGCGTTTATTATCTGTAATCCCCCCAGGAATTCCTAATATGGTAGCAGAGTTAGGCGGAATGAGAATTCTTGAAAACACACAACATTTAATTGTAAAATTAATAGATGATATTAATGCAAAATTATCTCAGGAGGATCAAATCAAGTTATATGATTTCCCAGTAGATCAGCCACAAAACATCGCTTATTTGCGTGGAGAGCACCTGCGCTTATCTGATTTTACAAGCGAACCAGACAAAGTACCTTATAAATTATCCTTTTTAGAAAAAGGCAATACCTCTGGAGCCATAATAGTAAATGCAATCGAACAATTGGTTCCGGGTATAACAAATACGGAATTGACGGAAAAAGAGCGTTTAAAAATGTGTCAGGAAGCTACTTTTGAAGGAGAACCATTATACAAATTAGGTTTTTGGAATCTGCTCTATCGCGTAATTAGTGGTGAAGCATATCAATTTAGTATCGATTCCGGAGGATATAACTCAACACTAGTCAATTGGAATGCTGCTGATGCAATTCCGTGGTACCTCTCAGATTTTGGTATTAAACCTGTATATAAAGGATTTAAAAATGGATTCCAACAAGTTCCGATTTCATTAGCAAACTTCTTCGAAGCAGATGGAGGCGAAATAAGATTAGATTCCAAACTCGAAGGATTTGAGTCTAAAAATAATTTATTTGAACTTACTGTTAATGGCGAAATAATCGAGGCGACACAATTAATATTGGCAATGCCACGTCGTTCGCTAGACTTATTAACCAATACTTCGCCTAGATTACAGGAAATTCAATCCCTTATAAGCAGTGTAACACCACGACCATTATTTAAAATATTTACGACCTATACTAGTCCTTGGTGGAGAAATGCAGGATATAATGATTCTGAAGGAGAATATGTTCCATTACAATCCGGAAGAACCGTTACCGATTTACCAATAAGACAAACTTATTATTGGCCATTAAATAACGGACATCCTTCAGTAAGTGGAGAATCAATGCTATTAGCAAGTTATGATGATGGTTCGAATATCGGGTTCTGGGATGGACTTAGACCTCAACGTAAAAAAGCCTGGAAAAAAGGCATCTCACATGCCGAACTTCTGGATGATCCGTTTATTGGAGAATATTCAGAAACAGAATCTCTTTTAAGTAAAGCTTTAAATCAAACCTGGCATCAATATCAGGCTCCACGCAAAATGGTCGAAGAATTAAGCCGTCAGTTAAAACAAATACATGATGTCGATTATGCACCAGCAGTTAAGAACGCAACGTTCCGTGACTGGGGAGAAGACCCTTTTGGAGGAGGTTGGAATAGTTGGAATATTGGAGTAAAAAGCTGGGAAGTAAAAGAAAAAATTATCCACCCGATAGACAATTGTTCTTTATATATATGTGGAGAAGCTTATTCAGATGGACAAGGCTGGGTTGAAGGAGCATTACAAACTGCAGACATGATGCTAACAAAATTCATTGCTGTAGAAAGTAAAACCCCAGTACAACAAGAAGCTACTCTATAAAGCTAAACAACTAATTTTGCCCCCCCTTTTTATACTCAAAAAAGCTCAATTCAGTTGAATTGGGCTTTTTTTTATTAAGGTTCTGAGAGGCATCGGTTCAAAGTTGCAATCCCGAAGCTTCGGGACTGAGGTACAAAGGCTCTGAAAAGCTTTGTGGACTTTGCGTAAAACCTTGCGTCCTCTGCGGTTAATTGTATCCAAATATCCTCAAACTTGTCACCCTGACTCAGGAAAGGTCTCCGTAAATAACTCAATTATCCAATGAAACAATTCAAGAAAAAAAATGAGCCTTTACTCTATTTAACATGAGAGTATTTACTCTGTGTTATATGCTAACTTATTATCATCTAAATCAAATACTGTTCTTCTTTTTGTCAAGCTACTAGCGGAGACCCTTCCTGAGTCAGGGTGACAAGTTTGGTATTACTTTATGACTAAATCTGCCTTAAATTCTTATCTTCTTTTTTACAACCTTTTAACCTTTGTTCCTTTGAACCTTAGTACCTTAGTACCTCAGAAACTTTGAACCTTTATTAAAAATCATTTACTATACAGAATATTCGTCTTATTGATACAAAAAAAGATAAAAGGAAGAGGAAATCTAGCATCAATGTAACATTTTTAAATCAAGAAAAATGCATGATATATAATTCAAAAACACCTTAGTCCCAGCATTCATAATACATTAATAACTAGTCAATTCAATCCTAAAATCTTAAATTTTATTATTTGATTGAATATTATTTTTTTGTAACTTTTCATGTTTAACTTTTAATCAAAAAAACTATGAAAAAATCTACACTGCTTATCTTCGGGATTGCCTTATTATCAATATTAATGATTTCATGTCATAAAGGAAGAAATACACTTGTTAATTCCTGGAAAGTTACCAATGTAGAGGTCAAAAAACCACTTACAGATTCAATCAAAAACATAATACTCACCAAAGGAAATCTTACGTTTACAAAAGATGGAAAAGTAACCGGGTATTTAGATTCAGAATTAAATGGAACATTTGCTCTATACAAAGCAGGAAAAAGTTTAATTATTAAAGATGAAGTAGGTACTCCCTACCCTTTTGTAAGTACTATAGAAAAAGATCAATTAATATTAGATGGTGAAGAAATGAAATTAACATTAGACAAGAAATAAACCTAGAACTTATCTAATGCTTTTTCAACCTAAAAAAACATAATTCTTTAAGCTCCTTATCATTTTAAGGAGCTTTTTTATTTCAAACAAAACATAAAAATTTACAATTTTATTACGCTGTACAAAATGCAATCGATATTGTTTTAATAAATAATATAAAGCTACAATACCCTTTCAAATCAAAATATCTACTAAATTAATCGTCAAACAAATAACTATAATTTAGTAATATCCTGTATGTAAATCTCTTTTCGGTTATAAACAAGAATCTGATTTGTTTCTAATTCATTAATCAATTGTGTGGCTGTTTGCCTTGAAGTACAAATAATTTGAGCAATATCATTTTGAGTTAGATAATTCTCTATTCTAACAGAGTTTCCAGACTGAACACCTTCTTTTGCTGCCCAATCTTTTAGAAACTGAATCATTCTGGTTCTGGCATCCTTAGAAATCAGATTAGAATAACTGTTTTTGATACGTTTCATTTTTAGCCCGACAAATTTAGTGTAAGACAGCGCCAAAGCTGGATTTCGTAATAATAAATCTTCAAAATCTGACATCAAAAAACTACATATTGTAACATCGTCAGAGAGTACTTTGGCATATTCATTTGTCTGTTCATCAGTTTCGAGACTTAATTCTCCAAATAAATCTCCCTTCTGGATAATATCTTTTATATTTTCATTGCCTTCTTCATCAACAGAAACAATTTTGATATTTCCTTTTTTCAACAAAAAAATACGAGGCACATCAGAAGAAGAAAAATAAATAATTTCTCCTTTGTTTGCTTTTTTAAAACCAGTGATAATACATAATTGTTTTATTTGTCTAAAACTCAATGTTTCAAACAATTTGTGATCACGCAAATACCAATACTTTAATTCCTCATACATAACATAAAATCTATTGTTGTAAATATAACAGATTTTTATCCTTTTTACAGCTGAGATATTGAATTATATAGCTTTGTTATCCTTTTTATTAAAATAATAGAAGAAAAAAATGACAGCAGAATTATCTCCAAAATCATATTATATGCCCTATTAAACAAAAAAATGTATCTTTGTAATCTCAAAATTAAAGCAACACTATATGTGAAAAATAATTTCTTTCGGACAATCAAGAAGGTAGACTCCAAATCGAGTCTGCTTAATTTATTCATCTCAAAAGAAAGAAATTATGCTTATTCTACAAAACATTTCATATACACATCCCAACAAGGAATTGTTATTTGACACTATTAACTTTACTGTCAATACTAACGAAAAAATCGCCTTAATAGGCAACAATGGCACAGGAAAATCGACTTTGCTTAAAATCATTGCAGGCAAATTACAACCCTCAAACGGACAAGTAAGATGCGGCTCTGAACCTTATTATATACCACAAATATTTGGTCAGTATAATGATCTTACAATTGCTCAGGCATTACAAATTGAGGAAAAACTAACCGCTCTAAAAGAGATTCTGAAAGGAAACGTATCCGAAAATAATCTTAACGCATTAAATGATGATTGGACAATCGAGGAACGCTGCAACAATGCCTTAAAATATTGGCAATTAACAGACTTAGATTTATCACAAAAAATAGAAACTTTAAGCGGAGGACAAAAAACAAAGGTTTTCCTTGCTGGTATTTCTATTCATCAGCCAGAATTAGTGCTGTTGGACGAACCCAGTAATCATCTTGATGTAACAGCCAGACAATTATTGTATGATTTTATTCAGTCTACATCGAGCGCTTTAATTGTAGTAAGTCACGACCGAAAATTATTAAATCTTTTAAACACCGTTTTCGAACTAAGTAAGCGAGGTATTAGTATTTATGGTGGTAATTATGATTTTTATGCTGAGCAAAAGCAAATAGAACAAAACGCCCTAAACCAAGATTTACATAGCAAAGAAAAAGCGTTACGAAAAGCCAAAGAAAAAGAACGTGAAACGCTGGAACGCCAACAAAAACTAGACGCTCGTGGCAAAAAGAAACAAGAAAAAGCTGGTGTAGCCCGAATAATGATAAATACCTTAAGAAATAATGCTGAGAATAGTACCTCTAAAATAAAAGGTATGCATGCCGAAAAAATTGATGGTATCTCGCAAGAACTGCAAGAATTACGTTCGGCCTTACCAGATATTGACAAAATGAAATTTGGTTTTGATAATTCGTCATTACACAAAGGCAAAATTCTGTTTAATGCCAAAGACATTAATTATAGCTATGATAATGAGTTTATTTGGAAGCAAAACCTAAATATTCAGATTACTAGTGGCGAACGCATTGCATTAAAAGGATCTAATGGTTCAGGAAAAACCACTTTGATAAAATTAATACTGGGGAAATTAGAACCAAAAACAGGTACATTATCCCGAGCAGAAAATACGTCAGTTTATATAGATCAGGATTATTCGCTTATAGACAATCAGCTTAAAGTATACGAACAAGCACAACAATTTAATACCACCGCATTACAAGAGCATGAAATCAAGATGAGGCTTAACCGTTTCTTATTTACTAGAGAAGATTGGGATAAACCTTGCAATGTATTAAGTGGTGGAGAAAAAATGCGTTTGATGCTTTGTTGTCTAACAATAAGCAATCAGTCGCCAGATAGTATAATCCTCGACGAACCGACAAATAACCTTGATATTCAGAACATCGAGATCCTAACTGCAGCAATTAATGAGTTTAAAGGAACATTAATCGTTATATCACACGACGAATACTTTTTGGAACAAATAAATATTGAGCGAACAATTTTATTGTAAAATATATGGAATCTTTAAAAGTACAACATCAAGAATTTGAATCTCCTACAGAATTGCTCGCTGCCATAAAATGTTTTTGGTATGACAAAAGAAATTTAGGAGAATTAGAAACTAGTTTTGAAGTAGTTCCAGATGGTTATGCCGAAATAATTTTCTATTTCGGCAGCACCTGCAGCATATCTTATAATGGAAGTTTACAGCCACTCCCGTCACCTTTTTTGATAGGATTACTTAATAAACCGGTTCTTTTTTATGCCAAAGATTGTTTAGAAATTATTGGTATAAGATGTTATCCCTGGACAGTATTTGATTTACTAGGATTATCCTCTGGAAAAAACGGAGTTCAAGCATTTGAACATCCTATTAATCAACTTCAATCAGTATTAAAAGATTTAGTACTTAGTAATAAAATTGATGGTGCCATAACTCTGGTAAAACAATACTTCCTGAATGCACAATCGCAAATCCCTACTAACAGTATGTTATACAAAGCTGGAGTTGCTATGAATAAAGCAAACGGTTCTATACCCGTAAGTCAAGTTGCCGAAGCTGCACATGCAACAGTTCGTACTTTAGAAAGAAAGTTTAAACAATCCTCTGGTTATAGTGTAAAAGACGTATCAGGACTCATGCGGTTTGAGCAAGTACGAAACCAATTATGGGACAATCCAAATTCGAATATTGCCAGTTTAGCTCATGAATTTGGCTACACCGATCAATCTCATCTAAGTAAAGAATTTAAGCGCTATAGTGGCACTACACCAGCAGCATTTGCACGAAAGGCAAAGAAAGAAACGTTAAGTAATGATTTTGTCGCGTTTATACAATCCTAACCTACTAACATTATTGAATTTTGTATGATAATTAATAATACAAAATCATGTTATTTAAAAATAAAAAAATAGCCATTATAGGTGCAGGACCTGTCGGTCTTACCATGGCAAAATTATTACAGCAAGAAGGAATAGATGTAACTGTTTACGAAAGAGACAAAGACGCACAAACAAGGATTTCTGGCGGAACACTCGACCTGCATAAAGGTTCTGGACAAGAAGCAATGAAAAAAGCTGGATTGCTCGAAAAGTATTATGCAATGGGAACACCCATGGGAAGAACCGTTGCTAACGAGCAAGCCAAAGTGCTATTTTCTAACAAACCTACAACCAAAAACAAATATGATAATCCTGAGATAAACAGAAATGATTTAAGAAAATTGCTACTAGATAGTTTAGCAAATGATACCGTAATTTGGGATAGGAAATTTACTGATATTAAAGAAGAAAACGGAAAATGGTTTTTACAATTTGAAAATGAAAAAGATGTAATCGCAGATTTTATTATTGGTGCCAATGGCGGAATGTCTAAAGTGAGAAAATATGTAACAGATGCTCAAATAGTATACACAGGAACGCTTATTATACAAGGTGATGTTCCTGAGCCAGAAATTGCCTGTAACGAGTGCTACAAATTATGCAATGATAATATACTAATGATTGCAGCCGAAGGTAATTCGCTAGTAGCAAACCCTAAGAATAGCAATATATTGAGCTACAATGTAATTTTTAAAACACCAGAAAATTGGAACTCTGAAACTGGATTAAACCCCGAAGATACCGAAAGTGTAAGAACATACCTTATCGATAAATTTGCCCATTGGCATGACAGTTATAAACAATTATTTAGCGCTACATCGTCTTTTATTTTATGGCCAACGAGAAGAATACCTTTAGGAAATCCTTGGAAGAATAACCGCCCTTTGCCTATCACACTTATTGGCGATGCAGCACATATAATGCCTCCTTTTGCTGGTCAAGGCGCAAATACAGGATTATTAGACGCCTTAATTTTATCTGATAATCTGACTAATGGAAAATTTGAAACCATAGAAGCAGCAATCAATGATTATGAACAAAAAATGATGATTTATGCAACCGAAGCGCAACAAGAAACAAGCCAGAACGAAATAGCCATGCATGGTTCAGACTTTTCATTCCTGAAATTCTATGAATAAATCTCATTCAATCCAATAATAAATGCACTAGTTTCAATAAAAAAATTAAATCTTCTTAACTTCTAATTGCAATCTATAAAATTAAGCTCCTTAAGAAATTAGGGAGTTTTTTTATGTCAAAAACGTGGCATTAGTCAAAAAATCGCTTGTTATTAATTATAAAATAATCATATATTAGCAATACAAAAATTACATTTTAATACAAACTCAAACTAAATTGAGTTTACTTATTTTATTAATAATCTAATATTCAAACAAATGCCAAACCAAGAAATATTCTTTGCCAAAGGAGATAGTCCAAAAATGATAGAAGCTTTTAAAAATGCTCAAGAAACATTTAAATATTTTTGGAGAGAATTATCTTGGGAATACCGCCGAATTGTTCCTGCATTAACCGTAGCGTGCGTAAAAGTAGCATTCTCGCAAGATGTAGACGGAAACGAACATCCTATTGTAGAACATATGTGGATTAACGATATCTCTTTTGACGGTGAACAAATAAAGGGTGTTTTAATAAATGATCCAAACGAGTTAACAAACATCGAGAACGGAGATGAAGTTGTAGTTCCTTTAAACCAAATTAGCGATTGGTTATTTGCAATTCAAGGTAGTTCGCCAAAAGGGCTTTCAAAACTATTCTCATCGCCTCAACCTAGAGCTTATGGAGGATTTACCATTCAGGCAATACGCTCAGAAATGACAAATCAGGAAAGAAAAGATCATGATAAAGCCTGGGGATTAGATTTTGGAGATTACAATGAAGTGCTTCTTGTTAACGAGCAAAAAGAAAAGCCGGAAAACCTTATAGAACATCCTATGAGCAAAAACATGAAAGAAAAACTCCAGGATTTCTTAAAGCAAAATCCTGACGAAATTACTTATCAGGATGAAGAAGGATTCTCGTTATTACATACTGAAACCGTTGCTGGAAATTTAACTTCTATAACTCTTTTATTAGAGTCTGGTGTAGATAAAAACATGAAAACAAGTCAAGGTAAAACAGCATTAGACATTGCTAAACAATTAAACTGGGAGCATATTATTCCTGTTCTTAGTAATTAAATATGAAAAGATTTAAATATTCGATTGTTTTAGGGTTAGTAACAAGCCTTCTTCTAAGTTTATACTTAACCCTTACAGAAGACTTTAATAATGATGTACTTATTGTATGTGCTATTTTTGTTTTTATTATGATGACTTTAATGTCTTATTTTAAAATGTTTGCACATATAACAAATCAAGAAGTAAAATTTCAACAACTAAAAAACGTAGCATATTCAGGACGTGCAAATCATTATAAAGATGGAGTAACAGTTGGTGGGAATCTTTACCTAACAGACAATCAGCTTATTTTTCAAACCAACATGCTAAACTTTATTCAAAAGCATGAAACTGCAATTGATATTAAAAATATAACCGAAACCCATTTTGAAAAAACATTAGGAATCGTTAATAACGGATTATCTATAATCACTTCTAATGGCATGAATGAACGATTTGTTGTAACAAACAGAGAAATTTGGAAAAATGAGATAGATAAAGCCATAAAAAACAATTAAACAATATCCCAGAACAACACCCCTAAATGAACAGTAACCTTATTTTTGATCAAATATCTAAACTGCCAGAAAGCTCCAGAAAAACCTTGGAGGAAAACATTACTTTGGTTAGTTTCCCCAAAGGACATATTTTATTAAAAGCAGGTAAAATCGAATCTAATATCTATTTCATAAAAAAAGGAATTGTAAGAGCTTATGTAAACCAGAATGACAGCGATGTTACTTTTTGGTTTGGCAAAGAAGGAGAAACAATTCTCTCGATGAAAAGCTATGTAGAAAACCAAAAAGGCTATGAAGATATCGAACTTCTGGAAGACTGTGATCTGTATGAATTAAATACAATCAATTTGCAAAGATTGTTTGAAGAAGATATACATATTGCAAATTGGGGAAGAAAATTTGCCGAAAAAGAACTCATAAAAACAGAAGAAAGATTAATCTCCAGACAATTTAAAACAGCGTCTGAAAGATATAACGAACTAATAACCAACAACCCCGATTTAATCAAGAGAGTACAACTTGGTCATATTGCCTCCTATCTCGGGATTACCCAAGTAAGTTTAAGCCGAATTCGAGCCGAAATAAAATAAATTTATTTTTTATCATTTGTTAAATTTTAATTGAATCCGCTAGAGGATCTTTGCCCTATTAAAATTTAAAAATATGAATTGGATTCTTTTGATTATTGCAGGATTATTTGAGGTGGCGTTTGCTTCGTGCTTGGGGAAAGCTAAAGAAGCAACAGGAAATGATGTTTATTTATGGTATGGAGGATTCTTGGCATCACTTATTATAAGTATGTTGCTTCTTATCAAGAGTACACAAACATTACCTATTGGGACTGCCTATGCTGTATGGACAGGAATTGGGGCTGTTGGGACAGTTTTAGTCGGTATTTTTGTGTTTAAAGATCCAACAAACTTCTGGAGATTGTTCTTTATTGCAACATTGGTTGGTTCAATCATCGGATTAAAATCAGTTTCACATTAATGAAACTTGTAGTAAAAAAAATGCAACTTAATTTAAGTAAAATTAAGTTGCATTTAAAATATATCCCATTCCTGATTCCCTTCTTTTTATTCCTAAAAACGTTTCTTGCGTTTATTCTCTTCACACTTATTTTTATTTTTTGTCAGTCCATAAGATATTGCATACGCATTCCTAAATCTTTAGGATACTAGCTCCACTCCTATTCTTTATTATAATTACTTCCTTAATTTATCATTATTTCGTACATTATTTGTACTAAAAATAGTGCTATATTAGCCTACTAAAAGGGTATTTATGACACAAAGTCTACCAAAACCAGACTTTGCAAGCCTTTCTTATAGCTTATATAAGAAAGTGTTTTAAAACACTTTGTTAAAAAAATAAGGCAATTTAAAATTACAATAACACTAAATATTTATGCTTGATCTTTCTGGACACAACAATCAAAAAAAAGATATTGTTTTTGAAAAATTTAGAGAACAACTTGAACAAAGTGGTCTAAAAATCGATTCAATTGACAACGAAAATCTCATTCATATTAATGTTGACGGAAATAATTTAGAAATAAGTTTGGAAAACGTAAGACGAAATTACGAAAGAGATTCCGACGAAAGTCATATAACCGATTTGGTTCAAACTATACTATCCTATCTATCTTATCCATCTGACGTTCCAAATTGGGAGAATTCAAAAAATAATGTCTACATCCAGCTATTTCCAAATGATTTTGATTTCAATCACTTAATTTCTGAAAAAGTCACAGATGAATTTAGTAAGATTTATGCAGTAAGCGAAAATGAAAAACTAACTTGGATTTCTGCAGATAATTTAAAAAAGTGGAAAATAACTAAGCTAGATTTAATTAAACAAGCTGATTTAAACGCTAATGAACTACTAGCAAAGACGAAGATAGATTTTGAAATAATAGAAGACAGGAAACTTGGTATGATCGAAGTTGAAAAAACATTTCTGAAAAGTTCACTCCTATTTGCCTCAAAAATAAAAGAAAAATTGAAAGCCGATATTGGATTTCCATTTTACGCAGTAATCCCGGTAAGAGATTTTTGTTATATTTTTTCTGAAAAAGATTTTGATTTCTTCGCAAATAGAATAGGAACAACTGTAGTCAAAGAATATCAGAATTCAGGTTATCCAATTACAACAGAAATATTGTTTATTTCGGAAAACGGAATAACAGCTGTTGGAAAATATCCAACCAAAAAATAAAGAATAGTGCCAAAACTGATAATCCTATTATGAAAAACTACTTAGCACTATTTTTATTTACAATAATTGTAAGCTTTACTTATGCCCAAAATTCAGATAAGAACTTTTATCCCAAGGAAACCCGAAAAGTAGATTTAAGTACAAAGACCGACAATGAAATAAAGCGTCAAAACGAACTTTTACAAAAATCGAAACTTACAGTTGCAGAACAAAAAGAACTCGATATTTTATTACAGAAATATGGTGAGGTTGTAGAAAGTATGTGGGATGTTGTAGATGGTGGCTGTAGTTGGTATTGCGCAGGCGGAAATTATAAAGTAAAAGCATCATCGACTTTAAACACCGAAAAAGACACAAAATACCAAGCAAAAAATGCCAATGATTTAAGCTACCAAACCGCTTGGGTCGAAGGCAAACCAGATGAAGGAATTGGAGAATATTTAGAGTATTATTTTTACAACAAAAGCCCGAGGATTACACAAATTATAATCTCTAACGGATATGTAAAATCCGATGCCGCTTGGAAAAACAATAACCGAGTAAAAAAACTACGATTAAGTATAAACGGAAAAGTATTTGGAATCCTGAATTTAGAAGACAGTAAAAATGACCAAATATTCGACCTTGGCACATTTGGACATAACAAAAACGGAACCGACTTAATTTTAAAATTCGAAATTGCTGAAGTCTATAAAGGAGATAAATTCAACGACACCGCTATAACCGAAATCTATTTTAACGGAATTGATGTACACTAAGGAACAACAAATGAAAAAAATATTTATTCTAATTATACTTATGTTTTCTAATTATAATGCAAAAGCGCAAACTCAAAACGATGTCGTTGGTTATTACAAATTAAGAGGCGGAAGCCATTACCTAAAACCCGATGGTACATTTGTAATAATAGGATACGCAACATTAATAACCGGAAAATGGACATTAAAAGAACATGGCGAAGTAAACTTTGTTCCCGACTCTCCTAAAGAATCATTTCAGGTTTACGGAAGATATACTCCAGAGTTAAAAGAAAACTCCAAATTCATGCTCTCAAACGGATTAGACAAAGGAGAAACTTTTATGCATATAGGGAAACTTAGTGCAGTAAACCCAAAACTACAACGAGTTTATGTAAAAGGACATCATTGTATTCAATTTCCCGAAGTATATACAACAACTAAAAAAGTAGATACCATATCATTCTCTTCATTTCCTTATGATAATCTAAGAGCTAAAGATTTCAAGCCTACAATTTACACTTATAATAACACCGAAAAGTTTAACGATTTTATTGTATATCATTTTAGTGACCATCCAAATTATCATGCGTTTTCATACCTATTCAAGGATAATGTTATGTACGAAGATGAAGATGATTATAGCAAAAAACAGAATTTAAATGATGCTTTAAAAGAATCTGAATTCGGGCAAATTTCGGGTATCGATTTTGAACCAAAAATTGTACTATCTACACTAAAATATAATATTCGAGAATCAGATACAGAGGATATCAATTTTAAACTAAACTATAATTTAGATGAAAAAAGAAACGCCTACATCAATAAACTAAACTATGTGGCGGGCGAAGAAAACGCAGAGGATTATGATTACAATAATACCAACTTACTTTATATTTATAAAAAGATAGATACTTTTATTAAGTTCCAAAAAGCTTTTTTAATCGAAGAAAAATCAATTTTTAAAGACCATTGCAAAGAATAAAATTTTAAGACTTCCTTCAAAAAACCATACAAACCAAGCTTAAAAATCACTCTAAAATTATTGATTTTCAAACATTTGTAACTACTCGTACGCCTTCTTGTAAATAGTCGAACTCATTTTAAATAAAAAAATGCGTACGACTATTTTTTGTCGTACGTATTCCATAATTATCTAAAGGATATTTGTATCAAATAACAAGAACCAATAAAATTTAGAAATCATGAAAAAATTAATCCTTATCGTTTTTTTAGTATTACCACTATTATCTATTGCACAAAAAACAACCATTAAAACTATAGTTGATAATGCCGCAACCAAAATGATCGAAAAACCTTTGATCAATTCTACCTCAATCGGGATAGTATATCAAGGGCAAGAATTTATAGGACATTATGGAGAATTAGAAAAAGGAAAATCAAATGCACCAACTAATAATACAATTTATGAAATTGGTTCATTAGGAAAAACCCATACAGGTACATTAATAGCCAAAGCTGTTTTAGATAAAAAAATAAATCTTGATGATCCGGTTCAAAAATATTTAAGCGAAGATTATCCTAATTTAATATTTAACAACCACCCAATTCGCATAAAAGATTTAGTTACCCATACAAGTGGTTTACCAAATATGATTCCTTTAAGCGTAAATGAAATGTTGAAAAACTTCACCAAAAAAGAGACACCAGCAGACCTCAACAATGCATTAAAAAATTACACCAAAAAAGATTTTTTCAGAGACCTGCATCAAATAAAAATTGATACCATTCCAGGATACAACTTCTCTTATTCAAGCGCAGGAATAGAACTTTTGGCAGCAGTTTTGGAGAAAGTATATAACAAACAATTTGAAGTTATATTAAAAGAATATTTTGCCAAAAATGCTCAGATGAATCATACAATGATAAATTTATCTCCAGAGGATCAAAAAAATCTTGCAGTAGGATATCATTGTGCTTACGACGAAATCACTACCCAAATGACAACATTGCCTTGGGGCGCGGGCGGAAATGTGAAATCTACAGTTCCCGATATGGTAAAATACATTAAATACCAATTAAAAAATGATGCCGTTGTAGCCGAATCACACCGCCCATTGGTTAAAGTTAATGATCGTTTTAGCTCAGGATATTGCTGGCGAGTAACCAAAGATGAAAAACTAGGAACGTTATATATGCATCATGGAGGCGTTCCTCGTTCACAATGTTTTATTTATATAATTCCAGAATATAATTTAGGGGTATTTATTATCACAAACCAAAGTGGCGAAAACACACCAAAAGACATGAAAGATACCTTAAACGAAATATTCGAACAGATTCAGAAACTTAAATAGGCAAATATTAATCTGTTGGATACAATTCTTAATAATTGCATCCAACAGATTCTATTAATAATATAATCTAAAATCTAGATGTTTACAAAGGTCATAGTGTTTTTGGTGTAATTCCTCCACAATCTCAATTACATCATCTTCCTCCTGACACAAACTAAAGAAAGCTTTGTCAAGCGTACTACAACTAGTTATTTTTTTAAGTGCAGTTCCATAACCCGAAATGGCTCTCGCTCCGGTAATATCAAGAAAATATTGCGCTTCCTCTTCACTTAAATCTAATATTTTTGCATTGGCAAAATGCAAAATTTTACCTTTCATTTTACCCTCAAAAATTTCGGCTATTTCCTCCAGACTGTAGTAATAATCATTAAGGCACACATTGTTTCCTTCCCCAGGCATCACCAAATATATTATTTCATAATCCTTAAAGTTATGGTCATCATAAAGCAAAGCGTTTAAGCTATCCTCTAAACCTTCGATAGTATCGCAAGTCTTATGAATACTCGAAATACCTTGATCAAAAGCCAGTTGTTCTAAGTTTTTAACCACTTCGGTAGTCACGTCAATCTCTACATCGGGAACAGCCTCGAGGCAGAAAATAAATTTGTCATAATCCATACAATTATGTTTTTGTAGATAATCAATTTACCACAAAGGTATATTTTATTGAGGAAAATAGACCGAAACCCAAAAGACATTTTAGCCAAATTTGGAGCTTTTTCCAGCTATCCGCTATATCTTTTTATCTCGAAAAAAATGAGATAAAAAGGATGCCGCTATTATCTGGGCTAGGCTTTTATAATTATATTTACGACATGGATTTTATAAACGATATAAGCTTTATCGCTTATCTTTTAGGGATTTATTCGTTTGTAAAAACGATGCTTTAAAAATACATCAGGTTGTCCAAAAAGTAATTTTTAGACAGCTTCTTTATTGATTTTCGAAAACATTATTGCTAATTCCTTCAGCGGAGCATAATATTTATAGCATTTTTTTAGAATCTAGTGTTAAAGTTACAGCGTAGCGCTATTTGATCTCTTTTTCCAATTACTATGTATGTCACCCCAATGGGATTTGTAAAATGAATTTGTGAATTTCTATAAATATGATCGTCCCTCTGGGACTTAGAATGCCAAAAAAAAACTCTCAAAATGAGAGCTTTTTTTAGTTTTTTTATTTGTTCTGAACAACTCGCATCTTAATACATGGCATTTCAAAATACTATCATATTTCAACTAGAGGGAAAAGAATTTTATCCAAATCTGCATCTTGATCATAAACATCCTGAAAGAAGCTAACTTCGCCCGAATCTTTTACCCATGCAGTAAAATAGCAAATATAAATTGGAACCTTACTAGATAATTTAAATGTTGTTTCTTCTGTCCCATCCATAGCCTTATCTATTCTTTCTTGTGTCCATTCCGGATAATCTTTCAGCATGGCAACAGCTAATTCTTTGGCTTTACTCATATTTATACAACCATGGCTAAAAGTTCTTTTTTCAAAATCAAATAACGTTTTAGATGGCGTATCATGCATATAGATATCATCTGAATTTGGAAAGATAAATTTCACCAATCCCAACGAATTGCTCGGTCCTGGTTTTTGTCTCAACTGACCATTTACCATTTCTATATTATGATCAGCCAAATAATTTTTATCAGAAGCAATTTTTGACTTCAATTCATTTTCTACAATACTTTGTGGTATAGTCCAATAGGGACTAAAAACAATTTTATCAATACTTCCGCTAAAAATGGTGGTTTTAGTCAGTACTGTTCCTACAAAGACTTTAGAAAGCAATTCAACTTTTCCGTTTCTTACATAAATCAATTCAAAAGAAGGGATATTTACCATAATATACTCTTTATCTTTTACCAGATTAGGAGAAATCCATCTACAACGCTCCATATTAACCATCAACGTTTTTATTTTATCCGTTATTGGGATATTCATTTCTTTAATATGAACTTCAGAAATAATGTAGTTTGGTTTAAAACCATTACGTAATTTATATTTCATAATACCATCCATTAATTCCTGATCGTAAAAATTACTTTTTGAGTCACTCTTTAAATCTCCCATTACAAATAATCGTGTCCTGACTTGTCCAATGGTTGCCGAAGTTGCGTCTGGTCTCAAATCATTATAAGGAATGTCTGTGATAATAGGTTGCCAAGTATTATCTTGTTCTATTTTTCTGTATTTTTTTAGCGCTTCCTGAAGTTTATAATATTGATCAAAAAGAAGTTCTCCATTTACTTCTAATAACGTAGGTTTAGATATTAAAGAGTCTAATAGAGTATCATAGGATATCTTTTTTTTAGGCAAAAGCCAACCAGTTTTTTTTACAGCAGCCTCATCAAGTCCTCCATATACATTACTCATATAAATGATATAAGCAGTACTCAACAGCATATCGGTATCAGTTATTGAAGGTTTTTGTTTTGATTTTTTATCAAAAATTTGGTCAATTGTATTTTCATAAGGAATAGTAATTTGTATTCCTTCTTCATCTGTAACTTTTAATTTTTGATATAATAAATTTCCAAATTCAGTGATTTTATTTCTATCATACCAAATCGTTCCATACGATCTGTTTTTGTATAATAAGACAACATCATTTTGATATTTTTTAAAATCAGGATATCTTTCGAAAAAATCATTTAAAACTTCCTTGTCAACTAAACGGTCATTATCATTTGTAATTTGACCATTAGAATATGTAGCAATTTTAATCTCACTTAAGTCATTTTTTTCATATCTCCCAAAAGAAGAAACAAAAAAACAAAGGCCTAAAATTATAGCGGATGGATATAATGTTTTCATTTTTTAAATTTTTACAGTAGTACATAAATGCAAAGTTTTTAAGTAAAAATTCGGGGACTCTTTTACCTACCAAATTTACCATATAACACTGTAAAACAAGTTATTACATTCTGTTTTAATGTTCTAACATTGCCATGTTATCATCCTTTAAATCAGCATTATACAGGATAAATCTGTCAATTATTTCATTTTTTATATCATCGCATAATTAAGCATGCTCCAAAAAAACAAGCTCAGGATTAAAGAATATCGAGGATGATTTTGTTTTTAAACATAAAAAAACCTCGCCAGTATTTGGACGAGGTTTAAGTGTTTTTAAGTTATTTTCTTTGTCGGCACTGATTGCAAATCAGTGCTATCGTTACACATATCCGAGCGGTCGGGTAAGGATTTTCATGCTATCGTTGAACTATTGATTTTAAGTTAGTGAATTTATATGTTATCACAAATAATAAACAATATAGTAAAAACCCCACTACCAAACCAAGCAAAATATTATCAGGATAAATAAATAGTTTTTTAATTATTTTATCACTTATAATAAATGTAAATATTCCGAAAGCAGAAGATAGTCCAATGATTAGTTTGTTGCTATTTGAAGATTTTTTTAATAATTGAAATATCATAAATACAATTCCTAAAATGATGGGGATATTAAAAGTGAATAATAAATATAATTCGATTTTTGTTTTAAACTCATCTAATTTAAAATCTAATTTATGAAAATATGGGTCTGTAGTTACTAAATAAATTAATAATAACAAACTTGTAAGTCCGCAGAACAGATATGCTTGAAGATAATTTAAGATAAATTTTAATATTTTTCCTTTCATTTTTATTTATTTTCGTGTTTGATTAGTGGGATGGTCATTATACATATTCTCTTGTTCAAGAGTTCTTTGTATTGAACTATCAATATGGTCTGAAGCATTATTAGGTATAGCCTTACTATTACCTTGTGCCTCGCTAGATGCTGCTGTCCTTAGTGATTCTGGCGGTGCTGAAAGTTCCATTGTTGAGTTTGTATTGCTCGTTTTAGTCTTTCCATCGGTCAATTGTAACCCTCCATAATCTTGCATTCCTGACTTATCCGTAACGTTATAAGTTGTAACACTACTACTATTTGAAACATTTACCGTATCCGATGTTCCTGTTATACCTACATCTACTGTCATTGTTTTTGTATTAGTTACTGACACAAAAGTACTTGCATCTGAAATACTTGACACCACTTTGCCATCAGAATTATAATATGTACCTGACGTAGAAGTAGATTTTAAAGATACTGAGGTTGTTACATCATTTCCCATTATTTCAAAACCAGAATATTTTTTACTTAATTCTGTTGATGACCCTGTTGTATTTTTCCCTGAAGTCGGTAAAGTGTGTGAATGTTGAAGTTTAGTTACTCCTGGGAATATACTTTTATCCGCATTTCTACCTCTGTCATTGTTATAATTGCCATGACCTCTAAAAGTGTGCGTTTTCGTCATATTTACATTTCCTCGATGAGAAGAGCTAATAATTTTCGTACCGCCACCACCAACCCACATTCCATCGGGGTCAATAAAATATACAGGATTATTCATTGCATAATTATAAGGCGACCATCTACGACCTTGTTCTGCCAGCGGGTCAATATTCATCCAACGCCCAATTGCAGCATCATAATTTCTTGCGCCGTAGTCGTAAAACCCAAGCCCCAGTTCGTCTTGCAGCTCTTTTCCGTTGTACTTATATTTATAACCAGGTTGTAAATTCAGGGTATTATACCCTTGATGTTTTAAACCAAATGGGGAATAATTATTTTCTTCTAATATTTCCAGTTTATTTGTTGTTGGATTCTTGGCATAACTAACTCTTACATTCCCCAAATGATCCGTGTAATTATAAACGTAACCAAAAACATAAGTCGCTTAAGGTTTCAATTCACATTTACATCAAAAGAAATTGTATCGTTTATTGCTGGAGTAATTTTATCCTCAAATTCATATTTAACAATCGCTCTAATTGTATTTATACCTTTTTTGATTAAAACTTCCTCTACATCAATTCGAGTTGGGGGTACTAATTGTATAGTTCGTTTAACTTTTGAATCATCAATACTTATATTCTCAATTTTGAAATCACGCTTTGTATTAGGAATATTGGCAACAATATAACTATATTTTAAAACATCGCCTATTTTTAAATGCTGGTTATTTTTGATATTATATTGATCAATTTCTTTTATTGTAGGTCCTTTAAATTCTCTTACTCCTTTTTCATCAAAATCAATAATAAAGTAAGGCTCTCCTAAATCATTATAAAATATATACTTTCTAATTAAACCATTGGAATTGTAAAAAATGCTTTCTTCTGTGATTTTACTGGTTTTCTTATACTGAATCGATTCTATTTTACCATTATCAAAATAATAAATACTTTTCCCATTAGGTTCGTTGTTTACAAAATTGCCTTCAGCAATTTTAATCCCTTTTTCGTTATAGTTTACAAACTTTCCGTGCTGAATTGGCTTACCGTTTCTAATCACGTATTCGTTTGTACTTATTAATTTTCCTGATGGGCTGTATTCTTTAAACGTATGAACTTTTTCATCTTTAAAATAAAAAAACAAAACTACCAGTCCAAGTAGAATAATAAATATTACTATATATATTTTTTTCATTATTTCTTTTTTTGTTGTTCTTCAAGAATATCTCTTCGCACGAACTCATTCTTATTTGGATTTTTAGAGTCATTAACTGTTTGAACCATATCCGATGATTTTTCTTTTTTATTTTCATTTTCTTCGATAACCTCATTGACACCATTCCCAATTTTTTGACCTTTCTCAAACATCAATTTTAAATCATTTCCAGCCTCTAGCATATCTTTCAAAGTTTTAAGATTATTTCCATTTTTTTCCAAACCTGGAGCAGCAATAAGAAATGCATCGCCATTAAAATTATCACCAACTTTTTTACCTGTTGATTTTGGGTTATCCCCACGTGCATTTTTAGAAGTAACAGTTGTAGTAATTTCTTTATCAGTTATACTACTATACGTATTTATACTTTGAACAAAATCAGAAACTACTTCTTTTACAAACACAAGTAAATCAGTATTTCCCGTTTTAGGATTATAAGCTCTTTGCGTAGGAGTTTGTTTATTTTTATTTAAATCATTAGAACTTTCTAAACCTTCCAATTCTTTTGCATGAACTGGTTGATTTGAAGAAAATTGATATGGAGTATAATCTTCATATTCTTCAGTCAATGGGTCAATACTCATAAACCTTGCAATTGCAGGGTCATAATTTCTCCATTTATAGCTATACCAACCAAGCTCCATCTCATCTTGCAATTCTTGACCTTGGAATTTATACTTATACCCAACCTGTAAATTATCCGTATTATACCCTTGATGTTTTAAACCAAAAGGGTAATAATTATTTTCTTCAAGAATTTTAAAGTTTAAAACTAAAATTTACAAATTTTCCATATTAATAAAATAATTCCAAAGCTAATAATAAGTATTACTCTTATAATATAGGATTTATAGGTTCCATCTGAATCATACCAATTCTTATAATCTTTCTTAGCAATTAAAAGACTAATAATTAAGGCTAATATTAAAATTGCTAAACCAACATAATCATTCATATTATTTTTTAGAGGCTTTATGCTTAAAAATTTCTGATTTATTTTTATCTGTTTTTAATGTAAGACTACTATCATTTTTATTTATAATCTGATAACATATTGTGTCTTTAAAGTCTTTCATCATTAAAAACTCTCCAACTTTTATATCTCTTCCATTACTTTGATGTATGGAATCGATAATCTGATATTCGTAAATATCGTCAGAGGTAAACTCCATATTTTTAAAGAAAGCTATTTTATTCTCTCTAATACTAATTCCTGATAAAGAATCTAAGTTACTTATCCATTCTCCTTGTTCTATTGTTTTTTGTTTATTTAATTTTGAATATTTAACAATAGGCTCATTACAAGAATAAATTATACAACATATTACTAAAAATAAAAATATATTTTTCATTCTTTTCATTTATATTTTAGGATTAGTAATTATTCTTACTTTTTTACATAAATCTTTTTTTGAAAGTATTTGTGATGGTCAATAAATTCTAATTCAGAATACCTTTCATCTTTTTTTTCATGTAACTCTCGCTCTAGTATCATTCCTTTTACTTTCAATATCCCTAATTTATAAGCATAAACTCCAAAACGATTTTTACCATTTTCTTTAATAAAAAAAGTATCTTTTTTTATTACCCCTCCCTCATATTCATTATCAATAATAACATATAGATGTCTTTCAGAATTCTTATTCGTAATTGAACAATAGATTAGATTCCCTTCATTTTTACCTAAGTTTAATGTATCAGAAAGGTTTACTGTAAAAAAAGAACTTTGATTTTCTATTATTTTACCATTTTTATCATAAACTTTAATTTGATTCTGATATTCTTTTCCATCATTTATTAAATACTCATATTCTTTATGTACATTCCCGTCAGAGAAGTATTCTGTCCACCAACCAACTTTAATGTCGTTTATCAAATTTCCTTTATTTTTTATCTTGCCACTTTTAAAATAACTTATAGCCTCAATCGTATCTTTTGACTTTAATTCAGAACTATAGCGTATTTTTCCATTATCATAAAAATGTAAAGTCTTTATCGGATTTCCGTTTTTAAAAGTGGTTATATAACTCAAAATACCATCTTCAGTATAATATTTGTTTTCTGCTTCTTTATTTCCTTTTTCATTTACATACTCAACACTCTTTAAACTTCCATTATCATAATAATTTTTTAATTCTTCTAAAGGCTTGTCTTTGCAGGATGTAATAAACAGCAATAATAGCAGAACCTTTTTAGTTATTAAACCAGTTGTCATAATATTTATTTTTTTCATTGATTGAATCTTTTGATGATTGTATACTTCCTCTTGTTCCTTTAAACAGCTTTTTTCCTGTTCTCTTTTCTATTACCTTTTCATCACTTTTTATATGATAGTGGGTTGTGTCAAGAAGAACCGTAATTATTTCTGGGGGAAGCTCTGGATTAAGATTTTGAACTTCCATTGTAGAGGTATTTCCACTTTTCTTTACATTATCCTGAATGGCCTTAGCATGCTGACCTGTATAAGATGAATTATAAACTAGACTCATTATCCATTCCCATATACCTGTTGTTTTATTGTTTAAAGATCTTGAGTTTCCTGGGGTCACAAAATCAGTCGAATTCAAAGAATGCGAAGCACTTCCTTTTCTTCCACTGGTATCTCCTGACCTGTCTGTCCCCCAAATACTAAAATCAAGTGGATCGCTTTCTTTTTTCTTGCTCTCTCCAACAAATAAAACGGAAGTCACAACATCACCAGCATTTAATCCCATTGCTTCGGCATCTGTCGCATTAACCGCTGAATGTGAAGTTCCTTCTTTTTTGTTATTGATAGCCCAAGTTCCATCTCCAACTTCTTCAATTTTATTTCTACTAAACCAGCCAGTTCTTATACCATGTTCTTTTGCCCATTTTTTAGCTTCATCTATACTTTCAAACAAACCTGTTGGGTCATTCCAATAAACAGGATTATTATAAGCAAAACGATAAGGACTTATTGAATAAGCTAATTCCGAAAGTCTGTCCATAGAATTAAATCTTCCTATCGCAGGATCATATTGACGATAATCCATCGCCGTCATGTTAAGCCCCAACTCATCTTGCAGTTCTCTCGAATTATATTTATACTTATATCCCAGTTGATTATTAAGAGTATTATACCCTTGATGCTTTAAACCAAACGGATAATAATTATTTTCTTCTAGAATTTCAACTTTTTTTGTTAATGGATTCTGAGCATAACTTAGTCTTACGTTCCCCAAATGATCCGTGTAATTATAAACGTAACCAAAAACATATGTAGTTGCATTGGTACTTGTATTTCTTACATATCCCTCTGCCGTTGGGAAAAACTGTAAAACATCGTTCTTATACTGAAAACCTCCTGCTAAATATTTCGTATTGGTTACTACTCCATTCTCGGTTACATTTTTTTCTAATTTTTGTCCCGTTGCATTGTAAATATAAGCAATCGTGTTTCCTGTTCCAAATGTTATTTTGGTAGGTAAGTTAAGATGGTTATACTGTATTTTAGTAATGTTTTTATTTTGGTCTTTTATTAGGTTTCCGCTATCATCGTACGCATAATCATCTTCAGTATCGTTATACCCATTGCTATCATCTTTAAATCCTTGTGGGTTATTGGATGTATCGGTTACTTTCACAAGCTGATTAGAATTTTCGGGATAAAAATATCCCAAATTATCCATATCATCTACATAAGGATTACTCAATGTTCCTGCCATAAACTTGCGTTGTAGTCGGGTAATGTTTCCGTTTTTATCATAATCCATGTTCTCTCCAAAATAATTTTTATTGTCTGTGAGCTTTGGAGTCTGGTACGTAGCATTTTTTAAACGATTTAAATGGTCGTATTGGTAGCCGTACCCGCGAATAATTCCTATACCATCTGAACCTGCTGCCCAGAACGTTTCGGCTATATTACCGTTATAAAGCGCTTTGGTTGCCGTTGCATTTCCCTCGACTTTATTGTAATTTATTTTAAAAGCAAATAAATCTTTTGGATCATTGCCATATTGTAAGTTATCGGTATTATTAATTCCTGTAAGCCAGCCTCGTATATTATACTTATAGTCAATTTTCTGAAATGGACTTGATGCTGAGTTTCCTACATTTTTATTTATAAGTTGCCCTAATGCATCATAGGTATTATTTGCCAAGAGTTCTTCGGCAGCAAAACCAATTCTATGAAAGTGTGTAAGCAAACGGTCTTGTATAGAATATGTGAAATTTTCAAGTGTACTAACACCCGAATCTGATATCATTCTTTTGTGAGCTGTTAACGAAGTAATTTTTTTACCTGTAAAATCTAACCTATCCTGCACATAGGTATATCCTCCCAAATAATTAATAATATAGCTTTCTATTGGTTTTCTGTTAGTATCATAAAACAGAGAGTTTGTTTCTCCTAAAACAATCGATTTACTTGTAGTTATTCTAGTCCAGCCACCTGTTACTAGACGAGTTTCCATAGATAAAACAGATTGTCCATAAATAGCCGAAGGTTTTGGAGCAAGATTAGGAAAATGATATGTATCGTAATAGGTCGCTGTAAGTAACTTAAAACTTGATGCTGACGGAATACTACTAGTCTCTACTTTTATCCCTTCGATCATTCCTGTTTTTTTTTGAGTCTCTATTACTGGAATTACTGCGTTTTGAGTTTTTTGCCAAGTTTGCCTTGTACCACTATTACATACTGTATTATCCCATCCTGTATATATTGATCTGCCAAAAACATCATACTTCGTTAATAACCAGCCTACAGTTGTATCATCCTGAAATGGAGAATTTGCAGGTCCCGTCGCCACAACTCTATTAAGTCTGTCATAAACAATAAACTCCCATTGTTTTCCTGGCAATTTTTTCTCTACCAATCGGTTGCGATTATCATACTTATACTGATAACATAAGTTATTCAGGATTTTATCACTTATTGCTCCATCGGCTTTTGGAGGAATCACATAGGTTAAGTTCCCATATTCATCATATACATAGTAGGTATCGTGTTTTTTATCAGACTCATAAGTTCTCTTTAAAATAAGCCTTCCTTCTTTATCTTTAAATTCTACCGTGCTTCCTTTTGTTTCAGAGAGATTTGCTGAGGAATTTTCGTCATAAGTAATAGTTTTATACAACTCATTTTTGTCATAATACTTATTATCCCAAAAAGTTATATCATACAATCCTGCTGTAGCATTCCAGATTGTGGCGGCTTCTAATAATCGTACCTCATTTGTAGTATTCGTTTGGTAATCTAACTTTATCTCATGACCGCTACCCATTGCCCAATCGTTTCCAGGTGCGGCTTGTTTTAAAACTCGGTTAAGCGGCGAATTTTCGAACTTTTTCTCTGAGAAAGGATTTGCTGTATAATCGTATTTTTCGGTACCATACAACACTTTTGTAGCATTAATTGCTGTTTGCCTATCCTTTTTTGGATATTTATTGTTGCCATTGGGCAGCGAAAAAGACAAATACTCTTTCTCTTGCCTACCAAATCCGTCATATTCTATTGGGGTTATGATGTCTTCTCCATTTCCTCCTTGCCCAATGGCAATAGTTTGTATAGGACGTCCTAAACCATCAAAGTAAGTTACACTCTGGTTCATTTCTTCTTTTTTCAGCGTTTTAAAATAATCTGCTGTAACTCCTTTTTTGGGTGAAGCTGTATAAATAAAATTATCATCGCTAAAAGCCTGTGCCACTACAGTAGCATTCGAAAATAGTAGCAAAATAATTAGTGATAAGTACTTTTTCATATTATTTAGTTTATGATTAGTTTGTTTCATAAGAAGGTTGCATAATTGTAAATACTACATTCTTACAATCATATCCCTTAAAGTCTGGTATTTTATTTGGTGGAATATTTGGTGCAAAATCTTGATATTGCTCCACTCCACAACTAAACTCCTGCCAGCATTGAGATAATCCTTCTTGAGCCTGATTGTCGGCATCATCCTGCGAAATAGTAGAACTAAATTCACCCGCTGGGACGAGATAGGCAACCTTTACCATACCGAGGTACTCCGAAAACATATTTAAATAACCACTTAGTTCATTGCTTAAATAAATACAACTACCATTAGCATTTGCATAAGCTTGCCCGTTTTTGTTTACAGATGTTTGTGCAATTTCATCTGCTGCTGCTTGTGAAGTAAGAGAATAAGAAGTCATTGCAGGAACCGTATACACTACAGAAGTTCCTGCTGTTCCAGATGCACAATTATTCTTGGTAAAAACACCACTTTTCTCCTTATTCCAAAAAGCGCAATATCCATTTCTATTAGCATTAACTTGCCCATTCATGTTCATATCGTTCAACGCTTTATTATCTGCATCTTGCTGTGAGATTACAGAAGTATAAGTTCCAGCAGAAACTGAATATACTAAAGGTCCAGTAAGCCCTGAACTACAATTAGCTCTATAAAAAGTTTTACTTATTGCTGTATTACGATATACTGGAGCAACATCTAGCGAAATATCCATAACCTGCCCTTTGTAATTGTAGAAATAGGCTTGTAAAACATTCTGATCATTATCTTTTACAAACTTTAATCGATTAAAATCATCGTAATCATAGTAAGTCATTGTGCCGTTTATATCTCGCATACGGCTTATTCCTACCAATGGTTTATATGCATAAGTAGTTATCAATGTATTATATAATCCTGAATACCCATACCAAAATCTATTTAATGCAATAATCATATCGCCTTCGGTTCCTTTATCCCAAGATGAAGCATTTTGTACTCCATTAACCAAATAGGTTTGGATGTTCTTATAAGCAATGTTATCTACCTTGGCAACAGGCAATGTTTTATCATATCCCCATACAATAGATGTTGGCGTACCTCCATCTTGAGTATATTGCAAGAGATTCCCTCTGTCATCATAAAAATCATAGGATATTTTCTTGTCGGTAACAGGATTTAATGCCGCTGTCCCCTTGTTTTCGAGTATATAACTCGGTAATAATAAATTACTGGTGGCAATGCTTTTATCATAAACTGTTTTTTGCTCCGATAGCTTTATTCCTCTTCTAAATGTTTGTACATCCAACGGTACTCCAACCCTGTTTTGGGCAATTAGTTCTTTTACAAATGGCTCACTTGCCATTTGTGGATCTTGAGGGTAAAAGTATTTGGTTTCTAAGGCTTCTTCTTTGGAGTTTGTTATAGTTTCCGAGGTTAATAAAAAATGTTTTAGACTGTTATAGTTATATTTTTTTACAGTGACTAAATTTCCACTATCAAAATACCTTGTAGTTTTTTCACTAGACAATAAATTAACATTTGCAGTAATCTCATATTCTAGTGCCATGTGAGTATCCCAAAATGTGAGAAGTATATTATTAGAAAAATAAAATCTACCAATTTTAAAAGCAAATATATTTTTTAAAGCGCTTATCTGAGTATTACTCAAAAACGCATCATATTCAAATTCTTTCTTTTCTACTAAAGTTAATGATGCTAATCCATTTTTTTTATAATATGAAATTTCTTTTGGTTGTCCTCTAAATAGTTCCATACTAATTGGGGGCGGAAAAGGGAATTTATTAACCACAAAATCCATCGAATGTGTATAATTGTAAATAGTCACCCCTGTTTTGTTAGGATCATTAGATTCTTCTATAACAGTTTCATAACCTACATTAGCTCCTGAATACGTTACTTGCTGAATATTGTTGTATGATTTTAACCTATGGTAATAGCCATCACAATGTCCACCAACACATTCACCTGCGCCCACTATAATATCGTCTTCAAAAATGAACTTTGGTTCATTAAAAACTTTACCTGAACTCAAGTCAGAAAAATAATCCTTTTTATACTTGTACTTTTTTGTTATAGGTAAAGCCAAAGCATCTGGATAACTTCTAATTTCCTTAACTCTTAATCCACCAATATATTTATTAATATTTTTAGGATTGTTATTTGGATTTAATTTATTCCAAGTAACAGAAACAAAAAAATCTTTTATTTCTAAATCCTGACCAGCACCAGCTATATGGGCATTTAATATATAGTCTCCATTTTGCAGATAGGAATTAAAATTTCTTGATATATAAAAAGTATATGCTGGTGATGTAGAACTTGCTAATCTTGTTAAACTAAAATTAATATTAGCGTCTGCAATTCCATTTTTTAGACCACATCCACTACATCCCATACTAAAATCACCGTATGCTCCACCTAAAGGATTATTTCCATTTAAAAAAGGGTCTGGAGGGTTATTTATAGTAAAAGTCTCTTCGTAACTTTCATCAAGTCCTATTACAGTACTACTGTCTATGGAAGCAGCATCAACCAAATATACATCAGGTAATTTAGTCGAATAGCCATCATTATTTTCAAAATCAAATTCGGTATATCCTCCAGTAGGATATATTATTTTCTTTAATATACCAAATTGAGATTTAGAAGGATTAACGAATCTATTGGCTCCTTTAATTTCGATTGGTCTGCTCTCCAAAAATATTGTAGGAATTAAATCGATATTGTCAGTAGCTCCATTATAGTATCCCCAATAATCCTGAGCTGGACTATTACGACAAGGTGGAAAATAAGATTCATCGTAAAAAAAAGCATGCCCAATTGAGCTTGTTAATGAAGTAGTATTTCTAATTTTTTCTAACAACATCCATTTATTTGAATACGTTTCTTTACTGTAACAACTTCCACCTGTAACAAACTTATATTCAAAATCATAACTTAATACTTCATTTTTTTTAGAATCTTTTACCTTAATATTTTTCAAACTATACCCGCCTTGAAGGTCTGATCTTTCGATTATATTTCGATTAAATTCAACAACTCCATCATTAAAAGAAACTCTTTTTAAAAGATTAGAATGTAATGTAGTAATAGTTGTTATAGGCCCTTCGGTAATATCTCTTGTATCACTAGCTACTCCACTCATAAAAATTAACTTCGTTTTAGGCGTCATTGTTTTTAGTGTTTGTACTTCCAAATCGTATTCAAAAACAATATCTTCACTCTTATTTGGTGAAACAATTTTAGAAACGTACCATGCCGTTGTAGTTTCTGTATTGTCAACATAGGAAATCTCTTTTTCAGAAAATGTATATTCGTAACCTTCCTCTGTAATTATCTTGAAAATTCCATTATCATTATAAGTGATTTTTATTTGTGATTCTTCTAGTGTTACAAATTGATTATGCTCTTGACTGTATATAAATTTGCCACTTTTACCCAATATATTAAAGTAAAATATATCTGGTTCAGAATCTGCAGTTCCAGCAGCTAATGCGCTCATAAATCGCTGTTTTTTAATATCACTATTACTTAACCTATACACCTTCTCAATAGACAGTTCACTGAACTTATTAAAAAAGCCACCAGTTTCTTCGTCTGGTATACCCTTGACTGATCTAGAAATCATGGGTATTGTTCCTAAAGACCAACCTAAACCAACCCACGAAGCAATATCTTCAACTTTATTACCTCCTGTATGATAATTTAATTCCAGAGGATAATTAAATGCATTTGTCTTAATGTTATAAATAGGAATTGATATGTTTGCCGTACCTGTAAAATTATTGACAGGTACTTCTCCATACCTTACAAAGGCAGCAGTATTTGGTGCTAAGGGGACAATGTTATTTACCTCTGTTTGCGAAAAAACTGAAGAATAAACTAAAAGTAGTATTGTTAATATGCTATATCTCATGGCCTCTATTTTATTTTTTTAATTTCTCCCTCTTCTTATTACTTTCACACCATCCGTTTGTACATTGGTTTTTATATTCACCACATAAATTCCTTCAGGGTAACGGCTTAAATCAATAGGAACGGTCCGGTCTGTGATTGCGAACTGCTGGAGGATGCGTCCCGCCATATCTACAACCGTAGCCGTTCCTTTTTCATACTCATATCCTATAATAATATTGGTAAATGTTACTGCAGGATTAGGAATGGCTTCTATGCCTTTGGCTTTAACTTTTTCGGGTTTGGTCTTGTCTTTTAGCTTGACTACCCAAAAATCATTACCTCCTATAGTCGATTTTTTCTGTTTGGATGTACCGGAGTTAGATGTTCCTGCCATTAAGTAACCTCCATCTCTGGTTTCGAATAGTTTTTGTAGCACATCATCACCATTGCTAGCTACATTTTTCTTCCAGATTTCTTCGCCTTTATCATCAATTTTTAAAGCAATATATCCTGCCTCTTTGTTTTTATTGACAAGTCCTGCTACTTTTCCGGCAATTCCATCTTTAGCGTATTCATTTTCGTTTTGAGAATACCCTCCAATTAAATAGGTTTGATCTTGGTTTTCGACCAAAGAGGTCAAAATATCCGTTTTACCAAAATCATAAGTCTTACTCCATACAACATCTCCTTTATCATCGAGCTTTAATACCCAATAATCGGTACCATTGCCTACCATACCCCCCAAAGAAGTAAGCGGACTGGTACTATTTGAATTTCCCCCTGCTATATATCCGCCATCTAGTGTTTGATGAACTACATACAACTGATTGTCTCCATTACCTCCGTATGTTTTTTGCCATTCGATACCACCCACACCATCAATCTTTATGATCCAATAATCTCCTATCCCTGCATTAGGTTCTGTTTTATCTCCCGATTGTGGAGAATTAGAATATCCTCCCAAAATATATCCTCCGTCTTGGGTTTGCTCCATGCTTCTTAATACATCGGCATATTCGCCTCCGTATGTCTTTTGCCACTCTACAACTCCCGCTTTATCTAATTTTACAATCCAATAATCCATGTTGCCACGGCTTTTCTCCGATTTGGTATATATATTTGGTTTAAAATCTAATGATTGTGTAATTTCTATCGTTTCGTCTGTTATTTCTGGAATCGAACTAGAGGAACCTCCAAGTATATATCCTCCATCTCTGGTCTGGAAAGCGCATAAAAGTTCATCCTGACCACTGCCACCAATAGTTCGTTGCCATAGTTCCTCACCATTGGCATCTAGCTTAATTACCCAAAAATCAGTACCTCCCTTACAAGGATCTTTTTTCTGGAAATCATTTGGAGAATTCGAAGTTCCTGCAAGAATAAAACCACCATCTCTTGTGTTTTTTATGCTTTGTAACAAGTCAAAACCACTACCTCCAAAACTTTTCTGCCAAACTAACTCCCCTTTTTCATCCATTTTCCAAATCCAATAATCTAGATCTCCATTATTGTTGTCAGTCTTATTACCTGTTTTATCAGATAAAGAACTTCCTGCGAGTATAAAACCATAATCGGCTGTGGGTTGTGCATCAAAAAGATAATCTGCATGTATTCCCCCATACGATTTTTCCCAAAGGATATCTTGGGAGTGCATGAATAATGGACAAATAAACAGGAGTAATAAGTAGTGTTTTTTCATTTTTTCAGATTGCTTAATTATACAATATACTTTTTTTGTAAGTAAAAACTTTAAACAAATAACAATAATATGGATAGTTTTCTTTAAAAACAAATTATTCTAATTATTTTGTAATAAACAAGTTACAAAAAACTACATCGTTTGAGTAATAAGTAAGAATAACTCCTAAAAACAGGATTAAACGGGTTCGAAAATCTGTAGTAAGAATTAACCGCAAAGAGCACAATCCCGAAGCGTCGGGATACGCAAAGTCTACAAAGCTGTTTCACCGATACAAGAATTTACAGAGAAGAACTTACCTGAATTTTGTTTTAAATCCATTTAATCTGTGCAATCTGTGGCGAGAGTTTAACCGCAAAGAGCGCAAGACTTATGCGCAAAGGTCACAAAACTTTGATCCTACTGATACGAGAATTTACCGTAAAGAATTGAGCTAACATTTGTTTTAAATCCTTTTAATCTGTACAATCTGTGGCAGAAAAATCAACCAAAAAACACTTATTATCTTTAGTAATCAAACAATTAACTAAAAAAATATCAGAAAAAATTTTGCGCAGTCAAATAACTGCACTATATTAGCAGTCAAATAACTTCAAAATGAAAATTCGTAGAGATGTATTTCAGGCAATAGCCGACCCTACTCGCAGGGCAATATTAAGTCTAGTTGCAATACAGGCAATGACTCCTGGTACAATAGCAGCAAATTTTGACTCATCGAGACAAACTATTTCTAAACACATACAAATACTCACAGAGTGTGAATTACTGAAACAAGAACAAAACGGAAGAGAAATTTATTATCACCTTAATCCCAAAAAGATGAAAGACGTATCCGACTTTATTGAGCCATTCCGCCAAATGTGGGAAGACAGATTTAATAAATTAGAAACAATAATGAAAAACTATAAAGACATTATCTAACATGGAGAAAAAAACAAAAATCAATGCTGAAAATGGCAAACAGGAAATAGTAATTACACGAGAATTTGATTTGCCTCTTGAATTGCTTTTTAAAGCCTACACCGAACCCGAAATTGTAGCACAATGGATGGGGACTAAAGTACTAAAACTCGAAAATAAAAAACACGGCAGTTGGCAATATCAAACAAGTAACGCTAACGGAAATGTAGTATTTCAAGCCAATGGCACCATTCATGAGTTTGTTCCCAACCAAAAAATCACACGAACTTTTGAAATGGAAAACACACCATTTGCTGTACAACTTGAATTCTTAGAATTTGAAAAACTTACAAACAATACAAGTAAACTAGATATACATATCATATATAAATCGGTTGAACTTCGAGATCAAATGCTAAAACTACCTTTTGCCCAAGGCATAAATATGGCTCACAACAGATTACAAGACATTGCTAACAAATTAAAATAAAATATTATGACAAAGAGAAATAAAATTATCTATTGGATTGCTACACTCTGGCTAGCATTAGGAATGTTATCAACTGGAATAGTACAAGTATTAAAACTAAAAGAAGAGGCCGATATGATGGCACATTTAGGTTATCCGCTGTATTTTTTGACCATACTAGGTGTTTGGAAAATATTAGGTGTTATAACAATTCTTATCCCTAAACTTCCGTTATTAAAAGAATGGGCATATGCAGGTTTCGTTTTTGCAATGTCGGGTGCAGTATTTTCTCATTTTGCAAGCGGTGATGGCGCCAAAGAATATTTTGGACCAATATTATTACTTGTTCTAACTGTTATATCTTGGTATTACAGACCTACAGACAGAAAAACCATTTTAGTTTAATTTTTAATCAAGAAATAAAATGAAAAAAGAATTATCCCCAAAACAACAAGAAGAACTTCTTGACCTATTAAAAACTCGTTTTGAAAAAAATAAGGCTCGTCACGAAAGCCTTGAATGGGCCAAAATACAAGCTAAACTAGAAGCCAATCCCGAAAAATTATGGTCGCTTAATGAAATGGAAGAAACTGGTGGAGAACCCGATGTTGTAGGACATGATAAAAGCACCGACGAATACATATTTTACGATTGCTCAGCCGAAACTCCCAAAGGGCGCAGAAGTATTTGTTATGACCATGTAGCACTAGAAGCAAGAAAAGAACACAAGCCAAAGAATAGTGCAATTAATATGGCAACAACTATGGGTGTTACTATCTTAAACGAAGAAGAATATCGGGAATTACATAAACTCGGAAAATTTGATACAAAAACATCCAGCTGGATACAAACCCCAGCGGAGATAAGAAAACTCGGTGGTGCTATCTTTGCCGATTTTCGTTACAATACTATCTTTATATACCATAACGGTGCCGATTCATACTATGCCGTAAGAGGATTCCGTAGCTCGCTTAGAGTATAACCCCATCTAAAAAGTTTGGACGCGGATGAAACGGATTCGCTATCGCGAAAACGCAGATAAAAACGGATTTCTTAAAGTAAGAATAAGAAAAAAATCCGTTTTTATCTGCGTCTTTACGAAGTAAATCCGTTAAAATCCGCGTCCTAAATTATACGTAACAAGAGTTCGTAAAGTATAAACTTAGTCGAAACTCATTATGGCTCTTCGACTACGCTCAGAGTTACAAGACTACGAAGAAAACAATTGAGCATATATTCTATTTTATAGATTTTAAACTCAATCTTAAAAAACTTTGAACCTTTGTCCCTCTGAACCTCTGAACCTTAAAAAAACCTCTGAACCTCAAAAACTACTCATATTTCAAATACTTCAAAACATCAATTTTAGTAACCTGATATGCTTTTGCCAAAACAATAGTTAGTGTTAAAAATAATAAAGACAAAAAGGCAACTACAAACGGAAATATCTGAATATTAATTCTAAAAGCAAAATAGTCAAGCCATTGTTGCAATAAGAAATACGCTGGAATAATCCCTATTATAAATCCTATTACACAGAAGATTACATATTGTTTAGATAATTCTTTGAGTAAAACATTAGTCTCTGCTCCTAGTGTTTTCCTGATAGCAATTTCGCGTAATCTACGTTCCATAGAGAAAGAAGCCAAAGCAAATAATCCAAATACGGCGATAAGAATAACAATTGCATTTAATAAGGAAAATAAATCTCTTTGGTTTTCATACTTTTTATAGTTTCTGGCAAAATTCTTATCTACAAAATTATATTCAAAAGGATATTCTGCATCAACTTTTGATCTCCAAAACTTATCCAGATCAGCAATTGTTTTAGCCATATCTTGCGGAGCAATTTTAAAAGAAACATTATGTAAGTTCTCTTTATTAATAGCACTTGCCGTTATGTGTACAAAAATCATCGGGCTTATTTCATTCTCAAGTCCAAAGTAATTAAAGTCCTTTACAACGCCTACAACTTTATAATCTTTACCTAGCCAATTAATTACTTTATCTATCGGATTTTTTTCTTGCATTGTCTTAACAGCTGCTTCGTTTACCAAAACGTTCGAAATTGTATCTGAAGAAAACTTTTCATTTAAATATCTCCCTTTTACAATTTTGATTCCCAACATATCCAATACTCCAAAATCGACTCCCATACGCTGAATTAAGATTCCTTTATTCTCTTTATAAGAAAAACTATCCCAGGAATTCTCGTTGCTACCAATAGAAAACAATCCTGCAGAAACAGCCTCAACACCTTTAATCTTCATTGCTTGCTGCTTAATTAGTTTGTATCTTTCAAATTGACTTTTGCCTTGCTGAGGTTTAAAAATCACATCGATAATTTGAGCTCCGCTAAACCCTAAATCCTTTTCATTCATATATTTTACCTGTTGGTACACTATAAATGAACCAATAATAAAAAAAGTAGCTATAGCAAATTGTAAAACCAGCATACCATTTCGCAGCCAAATTCCGCTTTTACTACGAGAAAAATTTCCTTTTAAAACTTTTAATGGTTCGAAATTCGACACATAAATAGCAGGCAGAACTCCAGCAACTAAAATTACAATTACGAAAATAAGTATTAACTGAACATAAAACTGAGCTCCATTTAATACAAGTTCTTTGCTTAAAAACGAATTATAAAATGGTAACGAAAGTTCTACCATTACCAATGCCAATAAAACTGAGAAAAGTGTAATTAACGCCGTTTCAAATACAAACTGTGCTATAATTTGCTTTTTTCCAGCTCCAACAATCTTCCTTACTCCTACTTCTTTGGCTCTTTTTACTGCATTGGCTGTAGCCAAATTGATATAATTTACAATAGACAGTAATAGGATAAGTACTGATAAACCCATCAATATTCGCAAGAATAACAAATTGCCATTGCCTTCTGGAAAAGGACAATTTCCCGAATATAATCTGGTATTGGGTAAGGAAAGTAAACTAGCTTTAACAGGTTCGCCATACATCTTTACATATTCCGCAACCGATACACCTTCTTCTCTTGCTGAAACTTTTAAATTATTATCTATAAAAATGGCATCCAAATCTTTTCTAATCGAAGTTGTGTCACTTTGCTTCTTGAGCTTAAGCATCAATCCATAATTATAACTCCATTTTCCTTTATCCTTTTCTAAATCTTCTTCTATCAAAGTAGTGACCAAATCTGGCATTACAGACGATTTATGATTTAAACGATATACTCCACGAACCATAAATATTTTATCCAAATACCTTACTTGCTTGTCCATCGGGTTTTCGTTTCCAAATAATCGAGAAGCAGTTTCCTCTGATAAAGCAATACTATTAAGGTCCATAAGAGCCGTTTTTCCGTTACCATGAATAAATTCGTAAGGAAAAAAAGTAAAAAAATTACTTTGAGCCGTATAGATTTTATCTAATAATTCTCGCTTCCCTTTATAGGCTACCGTTTCTTTAGTATATAGACATTGGGTATAACAATAACTATCCAGCGCTGTCGACATTATTTTTAGCATTGGAGCAGTCGTCGTAGGATTTACCGACCAGATGTTACCTCCCCCGATATCATTCATGACCGAGTATACTTTGTCCTTTTCGGGATTCCACTGATCATAAGAGTGTTCCTCGTTCCAATACAGAATCGCGAAAATTAATCCCGCAATTCCAATACTCAATCCTAAAACATTTAAAGCTGTAAAAAGCTTGTTGGTTTTTATGTGATAAATAAATATGTTGATCCAGTTCTTTAGCATCTTATTCGTATTTAAGGTATTTTAGAACATCTATTTTGGTTGCCTGATAAGCTCTTGTAAGTACAACTAATAATGTTAATACCAGTAAGACGGTAAATCCGATTATAAAAGGATAAACAGAAATGCTAATTCTGTAAGCAAAATTATCCAACCATTTATTGAGGAAATAATACACTGGAAATAAAGCGATTAAAAAACCTATTATACTGAAAACAACATATTGCTTACAAAGTTCTTTTAATAAAACATTTGTATCGGCACCAAGTGTTTTTCGAATAGCAATTTCCTTCATGCGACGCTCAATAGAGTACGAAGCCAGGGCAAATAACCCAAAAAGTGCAATTATAATAACAATGACATTCAACAAAGTGAAAAGATTCTTTTGCTTCACATAATTACTATAAGATCTTTTATATTCTTTATCTACAAAATCGTATGAAAACGGATATTCTGTATCTACTTTTTTTGTCCAGAGATTTTCTATATCAGCTATGGTTTGCTGCATAGTTTTAGGATCGGCCGTAATATAAATATTATTCAAAAGTCCGGGAAACCAGGGTACTGTTTTAAAATGGAAAAAAGACATTGGAGGTATTGGATCTCCCGGATTTCCGATATTAAAATCTTTTACAACCCCAACAATAATAGCATCATTTCCGTTCCAGTTTAGTTTTTTACCTATCGGATTTTTTTCATTTAATAATTTTAGGGCAGTTTCATTAATTAGCATCGAAGTAATGGTGTCCTGCGCAAATTTCGGACTCAGATAGCGCCCTTTTACAATTTTTATTTTCATCATTTCCAACAGTCCAAAATCTATTGGCATATTACTACCATCAATATTTTTATCTTTATAGTGATAGGATATTACAGATTTTGCCCCACTCCCAAAAACAAAGCCACCTCCTGCAACTTGTTGTACTCCTTTTATATGTTGCAATTGGTTTTTAATACTGTTGTAGCGGGCAAATTGTTCTTTTTCAGTTATTGCTTCGCCGTAAATATTTCTGTAAGAGATATTAAGGATTTGTTTTCCGTTAAAACCCAAATCTTTTGAGTTCATAAGCTCTATTTGTTCATACACAATATAAGATCCAATAATAAAGAAAGTAGCTACCGCAAATTGAAATATCAGCATTCCGTTTCTAAGCCAGATACCATTTTTACTTCGCCCAAAATTTCCTTTTAAAACCTTTAGCGGTTCAAAATTAGCAACATAAATAGCCGGAAATATTCCTGCCACGACAACGGTTACAAAAAATATAACAACAAGCTGAGAGTAAAACTGTCCAGTTTGTAAAACAAGTGATTTCTCTAAAAAAGCATTGTAATACGGTAAAGAAATCTCGACAATAACCAATGCTATTAAAATTGAAAACAACGAAATGATAGCAGTTTCAAAAATAAATTGTTGAATTATAGAGAATTTCGAAGCTCCAATAATTTTGCGAACTCCAACTTCTTTAGCCCTTTTTATAGCATTTGCCGTTGCCGAATTAACATAATTTACAATAGATAACAGTAGGATCAAAACCGATAACCCAACCATAATAAGTAAAAATTGAAGATTACCTTTTGCTTCTATTAAACTACCAGTTTTTGAATGTAAACGAATAGATGATAAGGGTTCTAAAAGGGGTTTTACTTCGCCAAATTTCTTAATAAATTCTTCAATTTTAATACCTTGATCCTTTGCATAACGAGCTGTCATATTTTCAAAATATATTTTTTGAAGATTTTGAGTCACTCGTTTTTGGTCGTTCGGATTTTTTAATTTTAACAACAGAACAAATTGAAAATTACCCCATTGCTGAATCGTTTCTTTTACTCTTGCATCCATAAAATTGACCACACAAGAAGGATTATATACTGATTTTTTATCCAGCTTATAAACACCTCTTACAATCAGAACTTTTTTCTGTAAAACTACTTTTTTACCCAGAGCCGTTTCGTTTCCAAAAAGGGTAATAGCCAGATCTTGCGATAAACAAATACTGTTTACATCTGGTAATGCAGCTTTTTGATTCCCCTCTATAAACTCATAAGGGAAATAATCAAAAAAGTTTTTTTGTGCTACGACAACCTTGTCAGATTGCACTTTTTTATTATTAAAATACAGTATCTCATTATCATAACTTCCGCTTAAATAACAGTACGATTCTACTTCTGGACTTACAGCCTGTATCGCAGATCCTATTGGTGATGAACTCGAAGCCCAATAGGTAGTTGCATCCATTTGATTAGCGACTAAAAAGACATTTTCTTTATTAGGATTCCATTGGTCATAACTCTGTTCGTCGTTCCAATATAAAATCGCAAAAATTAAACCTGCAATTCCAATACCCAAGCCCAAAACATTCAAAGCCGTAAAAAGCTTATTGTTTTTGATGTGATAAATAAATACGTTGATCCAGTTCTTTAGCATGATTTAGTTTATTGAGTTACTTACTAAAACATCTACATTTCGATTATTCTTTTTTTCCGAAAGAACAATACCGTCTTTCATTAAAATGGTTCTCTGCGAAAATGAAGCATCATAATCAGAGTGTGTAACCATTAAAATTGTAGAACCACTAGCATGAAGATCCGTTAATAATTCCATTACTTCATTACCGTTTTTACTGTCCAGATTTCCTGTAGGTTCATCGGCAAGAATAATTTTTGGGTCATTAATTAAAGCTCTGGCAACAGCCACACGTTGTTGTTGTCCTCCCGAAAGTTGTTGCGGATAATGTTTTAAACGATGAGAAATACCTAATATAGTCGCAATATTCTCTACTTTTTTCTTTCTTTCTGATGATGGAACATTGTTGTAAATTAATGGCAATTCGATATTGTCATAAACCGATAATTCATCGATTAAATTGAAATTCTGAAAAATGAATCCAATGTTTTCTTTTCTGGCTTTCGATACAAATTTCTCTTTTAATCCAATCATTTCCTGTCCTAACAATTCATAACTTCCACCAGAAGCACTGTCTAATAATCCGATGATATTTAATAAAGTCGATTTTCCGCTTCCAGATGGTCCCATGATCGATATAAAATCGCCTTCGTTTACCGTTAATGAAATTTCGCTTAAAGCTTTTGTCTCTACTTCTTCAGTTCTAAATATTTTAGAAAGCTTTTCAATTTTGATCATAATAATTTGATTTTTGATGTTTGTTTTTCTGTCTAAGAATTGTATCGCTGAAGTAAAAAACAGATCCTAAATTAAGATAATTGATAACATAATCTATAAATATCTATTTTTGTTACATTTACTAGCAATAATGATTCTCATACTTGATGATTTACTAGTCTTAAAGTGATTTTCATGCCAAAAATTAAAAATATGTAACTAGCTTATTTTTAAGTTTTTATTTAAAGCTAAATTTAAAAGTGTCCATTATTGAACACCTTTCGTCCAAAACCGAACAAGAATGAAAAAGACAAATGCCTCAATATTGATTATAGATGACCAGGAAGACATCCTTTTTGCATCAAAAGTGTACTTAAAAAAGTATTTTGAGAACATTTATACGCTCAATAATCCAAAAAATATCGTCGAATTATTGGCAAAAAACACCATCGATGTAGTTTTGCTCGATATGAATTACAGAATAGGTTTTGAGGACGGAAAAGAAGGTTTGTATTTATTAAAAGAGATAAAAACGCTTTCGCCAAAAACAGTAGTAATCTTAATGACGGCTTTTGGTAAAGTCGAAACGGCTGTAGAAGGTTTAAAATCGGGTGCTTTTGATTATATCTTAAAACCATGGGAAAATAAAAAACTACTAGAATCTGTAAAACAAGCAGTAGATAAATCTCGTAAAGACCAAAAGAAACTGAAAGACCACGAACCTGCAGAAGATTTCTTTATTGGCAATTCAGAGATTATAAAAAAAGCATATTCATTGGCAGATAAAGTGGCAAAAACCGATGCTAATGTTTTGATTCTGGGCGAAAACGGAACTGGTAAATTTGTTTTGGCACATCATATTTACACACAATCCGAAAGAAAAAACAATCCATTTATTGCAGTCGATTTGGGATCTTTGAACTCTAATATATTCGAAAGCGAATTATTTGGCTATGCCAAAGGTGCTTTTACCGATGCTAAAATTGATACTCCCGGACGTTTTGAAATGGCGCAGAACGGAACTATTTTCTTAGACGAAATAGGAAATGTCCCGCTGCATTTACAATCTAAACTCTTGCAGGTTATACAAACCAAAACCGTAACCCGATTAGGAGAAACAAAAGCCAGACCTCTTAATGTACGCATCATAACAGCAACCAACTTAAATCTTAAATTAGAAGTTGAGGATAAAACCTTTAGAGAAGACTTGTATTATCGTATTAATACGATGGAGATAGTGCTGCCGCCGTTGCGAGAACGAAACGAAGACAAAATTCCTCTGGCAGAATATCTTTTGGAAAAAATGATTGTTAAATACAGAAGAGACGAAATTACTTTTGACAAAAAAGTATTCGAACAAATCGAAAAGCACGCTTGGAAAGGTAATATCCGTGAAATGGAAAACAAAATAGAACGCGCTGTTATCCTTTGCGAAAACAATCTCATTACGGTTTCTGATTTGGATTTAAACGAAATAACAACTTATGACGAAAATCCAGATGATATTCAGCTTTCCACAGTCGAAAAAGCAACCGTGGAAAAAGCATTACTCAAGAACAATAACAACATTAGCAAAACAGCCGAAGAACTAGGATTATCAAGAGGTTCTTTATACCGACGTTTAGAGAAATACAATATTAATCCATAAGTGTTTAGGGAAATTAACCGCAAAGCATACAAAAGATTAACCGCAAAGGTCGCAAAGTTTTTAATTTGTGCAATTTGTGGTAGAGAAATTAACCGCAAAGGACGCAATCCCGATCCCGAAGCGTCGGGACGGGATACGCAAAGGTCGCAAAGTTTTTAATTAGTGAAAATTTGTGCAATTACTTCGTCTGTTCGCTCTTTCGGGCTCGGGTTGTGGTTAACTTTTTTTTTAAAAATCCGTTTTTATCCGCGTCTTTACTTTTGTAAATCCGTATCATCCGCGTTCCTTTATAGACAACCTAGTTTAACCAATAATAACATTACTATCTACTATGTTTAAATCATTAAAAATATACAATCTTCTTTTCCTGAGATTAATACTTATTTTATCTGGTGTAGAAATCGCTATTTACTTCTTTAAAAAGGAATTGATTTTTACTGCTATATTTAGCTTGTTCATCGTTTTTTTCCTTGTACGCGAAATGTATTTTTATGTTCGTAATTTCGTTTTACTTTATAATAAAACTATTGCATCGATATTGCAAAATGATTTTAGTTCGGATTTTTCTAAGCATAAATTCAACAAAAATTATGATGATTTATTTACTTTATATGATACTCTAAAAAACAACCAAAAAGAACAAGTTTCAAGAGATATTATATATCGCTCTATATTGAATAATATCGAAACCGGAATTTTTATTCTGCAAAAAGATGGCGATGAATGGAACATTTTTTTGATGAATGACTATTTCTCCAAATATTTTGATGTGCCTAAAATTTCTAAATGGAAATATCTAAAGAACCATTTACCACCTTTATGCGAAGTTATCGAAGATCAGGATTTTCAGGAAATTAAAACATCACTAGAAATTCGTGTGAATCAGGAAAACGTGCAAACCTTTGTTATGCAAACTTCCAGAACAGAAATATGCGATTTAGATTATTTTATTGTCTTGCTAGATTCAATTCAAAATGTAGTAGAGAAGAAAGAGAAAGAAGCTTGGGGGAATTTAATGAAAGTGATTTCTCATGAACTTTTAAACTCCATCACTCCTATTCGTTCTATTTGCCAAAACCTACAAGATTTGGTCGATCAGGACACCATGTCGACCGAAGACCTGGAAGACATTAAAAATAGCGTGGGAACAATGCTAAGAAGAAGCGACCATTTGCAAAAATTTATCGAAGGATATCGCAAGTTAGCCATGTTGCCCTCTCCTAAAAAAGAAAAGATAGAATTGCAGTATTGGGTAGAAAATAGTCTTCAGATTATGGCTCCGTTGTTTCAAAAAAATCAAATAGAAGTTATAAATACAATCGCTTTAAATCGCAAGATAAATGTCGATTCTCAGCAGATGGAACAAGTACTGATTAATCTTCTAACAAATTGTATTTATGCACTCGAAGATTCTTTAAACAAACAAATTATTATTTCGGCTGAAGCCAAAGAAAACCGAACTTTTATACGAATTACCGATACCGGAAAAGGCATCGAAAAAGAAATAGAAAACAAGATATTCTTGCCGTTTTTTACTACCCGTCAAGAAGGTGCAGGAATTGGATTAACCTTGTCCAAAAGTATTGTCGAAGCACATGGTGGTTATCTCGCTCATAAAAATGAAGATGGTAAAACTACTTTTGAACTTTGCCTGGTTGAGGGATGATATAATAATTAGCAAGCAGATGAAATAGCAATCTTAATCAATTTATGTATAGACCTTTGTCAAATTAAAAAAAACTTTGACAAAGGTACATTTATACATAAACTAATCAACCTTTGTCCCGAGGCTTCGGGATTGTAACTTAGAACCTTAGTTCCTTAAAAGAAACCTTTAATTTGCTTAATCAGCGCACCATTTACCACAAACTTGTCATCCTGACGAAGGAAGTATCTCCGCTAAAAATTCCATAATATTTATCGATTTATCGTCATGATTTATTTGTTCTGATTGATATTACAAAGATTTACGCACAAACCAATCAACCTTTGAGCCTTTGCAACTTAGAACCTTAGCATCTTTAAAAGCAACATACTCTTTAATTGATGCGGCAATAAACTCGGTAGGAATTGGTTTGTTCCCTCCATCTACTTCACGATAAGAACCATCTTTCCAGAATTCTATCTCGGTACCATCTTTAAGTATTACCTCATACCCTTTTTCGCCATGTTCAGCATCTTTTTTGACAATCTCTACTGTTGAATGGCTAAAATATTTTTGCAGAAATTCCTGTGATGCTTTCGGTAATTCAGTAATTGTAATTCTCTTTTGTGCACTAGCCGATAATACAGAACCTAGTATTAATGCGGCAAAAATCATTTTACTCTTCATAATTAACTCATTTACAAAATCATAACTAATTTAATAAAAATAATAACCAATATTGAAATAAATAATTATATTTGATATATCAAATACTTTTAAATCTAAATCAGTAAGCATGAAGCAGAAAACTCCAACTGGAACTGTACTTTATACAATAGAACAGACAATTAAAGAATACAGGAAAATTTGCCAAAAAAACATCCAAAAGATTGTAGATGATATTACAGTTGATCAATGTTTGGTATTAATTATCTTAAACGATAACGCAACAATTTCTCAAATAGAAATGGCCAAATTAATCTTTAAGGATAATGCTTCGGTAACCCGAATAATAGAATTAATGGTTAAAAAAGATTATCTAACGAGGGAAACAAATGAATTAGATAAAAGAAAATCCAAACTTGTTATAACCGAAAAAGGACAAAAAACAATTGTTCTATTAACTCCTGTTTTTAAGCTAAATCGCAATACTGCTCTAGACGGTTTATCTGCTGATGAAATTGAATTACTTGATAAAATTCTACATAAAATAATTTCAAATTGTAAAACTTCCTAAAAATGAAACACATTGTAACTTTAGCATTGCTACTATTCTCCGTTTGCACGTTTTCTCAAAAAAATCCTACTGCAAAAGAAGAAATAAACCTTACCGAATTAAATAAAAAACAAATTATCGATTCGTTAACCAAACAACTCGAAGAATTCTATATCAGACCAAATGCTATTGGTGAGATAAAGAAAAAGCTGAATGAGAATTATAAGCAAGGAATGTATAAGGACATCTCAAATCCAAATGAATTTGCCTCTAAACTCTCCTCGAATCTTATAGATATTAGCAAAGATTTACATTTTAGAGTAATGTTTGATCCTGAATGGGCAGAAAGTAAGCTAAAAGACACTGATAAAGAAACATTTAAAAAAATAAAAGCGGAAGAATTAGCTGAAGCTAAAAAGAAGAACTTTGGGTTTCAACAAGCGCGAATTCTGGAAGGAAATATTGGCTATTTAGAATTTAATTATTTTGAAGATCCTGCAATAGGAAGCGAAACTGCAGCTGCAATGATGCGAATTTTAAGCAATACAGACGCTCTAATTATAGATTTGCGCAAAAATAATGGCGGAGCGATGGAGATGGGACAATTTATTAGTAGTTATCTGTACTCTAACAAAGAATTACCTCTTTATAAATACTATTATTACGAGAAAGGCAGAAAAAAATTGGAGCGAGAAATGTGGTTATTACCATCTGTTCCTGGTAAACGTCTGGATGATATCGATGTTTATATTTTAACAAGCGGTGCTACTTTTTCTGCAGCGGAATGGATGAGTTATTCGCTCCAAAATTTAAAACGTGTTACAATTATAGGCGAAAAAACAGCTGGTGGCGCCCACCCTATCGATCGAAAAGTTTTGGCTCATGGTTTTTCTGTAAATATCCCTTTTGGAGAAGTAAAAGATCCTATTACAAATACGGATTTTGAAGGTAAAGGTGTTATGCCAGATGTTTTATGCAAAAGTGAAGAGGCACTGAATACATCGCATTTGATAGCCTTACAAAAACTATCTTCTAAAAATAAAGATTCTTTAAACAACCTCGATTGGTTTATTCCTATCATAAAGAACAGACAAAAACCAGTACATGTAGATAATGCAATTTTAAAATCATATCAAGGAAAATACGGGAAAGCCGAAATAGTATTTGAAGATAATAGCTTATATTACAAATGGAATAATATCGTCACTTTATTACTTACTCCTCTGGAACAAGATTTATTTTTAGTTGATGGTATAGACGATTTTCGTATCAAAATTATTACTGAAAATAAATCTGTAACAGGAATCAAAAGAGTTTTTCAGGATGGACAAGAAAGAATTTACAAAAAAGATTAAAACTACAATTTAATAAAAATAAAAGCCTTCAAAATTACTGATTCTGAAGGTTTTTACATAATATAGAGTTAGCACTAAATAACGTATTAATCTTAATAAAATTAGCTTTATATTAGCGCTTAGTAAATCATATTGAGCGAACCCATTAGATAATACTTAAAAAACGAATTTATTTCATAGTCTCTAAACTTGTTAATCCTGAGGTTCGAAAAATAGCTAAATAACACCTTCAATACTAAAATAGAAAACCAAAAATGAAAATAACTGAACACTCTTTTGGAGATTTTTTTATTACGACTGATAAAGCTAAATTAGACATTGTTGCCATTCATGATTTTTTATCAAAACATTCAGGTTGGAGTGACAATATTCCTTTTGATAACGTAAAAACTTCTATAGACAATTCGCTAAACTTTGGACTATTTTATAAAGACAAACAAATAGGTTTTGCAAGAGTGATTTCTGACTTTTCGACTATTGCCTATTTAGGCGATATTTATGTTTTAGATGATTATCGAGGACAAGGGCTTTCTAAAAAACTAATGGAAGTTGTAATGGGTCACCCAAATTTACAAGGATTAAGACGCTGGATTTTGTTAACCTCAACTGCTGATTGGCTTTATGAAAAATATGGTTTTAACAAATTGCCAAAACCAGAAATATACATGGAACTTTTTAATCCTAATGTGTATAAAAAAGACTAAAACGATAAGTTACTTAACATCTACCTTTAGGGAAATATGCAGAAATGCAATAGAAAAATTTATTATTCGGCAGGTTTAATTAGTATCATGTTACTTCCAATTTTGTGTATTCTATATTTAAAAAAGAATGATGCTTTTACAAGTTATAATTCTATAAAATTAGAACCTTGGAATGAAGAAAATTATAAAGAAGAAATTGTTCCTATTATAAATTCAAAAAAATTTACTGCTGTTAACCTAACAGGAAATTCAACTTCCGATAAAGCGAAACTAAATGCAGCTGAAAAAAGAATTAAAGAACTTATTGCGACTAAAGATTCTATAAATGGAATAAAATTTCATTTTGAAGATAAATCTGAATATTGGAGCTTTATTAAGGTTCTTGAAATTCTAGAAATCCAAAATGCCAAATTTTATGTTCCATATAAAAATGATATTTGGTTTGCTTATTCAAGAGGAGAAAAAAAGAAAACTATCTTTCGTGTTTGTGGGGATTTCCGTAGGATAATCCCAATTGACGAAAAAAATTTCAAAATAGAATGGCAAGAAATTATAGAAATCACTAAAAAGTTTTATTTACCAATAATCGCCTATATTTTGATGTTATTTTTTACATTTAAAGAAATACGATAAAAAACTAAATGCAATTATTAATTTTATTTATTATCGTTCTCCTTTTATTAATTGGAATCCCAATTTGTGTTTCTTATTTCATCTATAAATGGATTAAGAAAAAAGGACTTAACAAAAAATACAGGCTATTAGCACTTATCCCGATAATTATTACGGGATATTTTATATACGATGCGTTTTATCCAGATTCTGATTTCTACAAAGAAGATTTTAAAGAAGTTACAGAAATGGAATTTCCTGAAAAGGGAGAAATAATATACAAAACCGCTTCATATCCTGATCTATTTGGAGATTATACATCTTCGTTTTTAGTTGAATTTGGCATAACAGATATAAAAAAACTTGAAGCAAATCTGAAAAATAAAGCCTTCATTAAAAAGGAAAGCAAAATGTCTGCTAAAGAACTTGATTATATAGAAAAAAGAAAAGGTGACAAAAAATATTCAGCTGAATATATTAAAGAAATATATGCAGGAAAGTATTATTCGGTTGGCTTTTTAAATGATAATAAATCTGTAATAATTACACGAGTAAGTTGGTAATTATAATATATCTTCGTTAATCGTATACAATACAATGAACATTCATAATCTTCCTAACGACTTAAACATAGATTCTAAAAGTGAGATACAAATTTTTGATTATAGTGTAACTAGCTCATCTATCAAGAATAAGGTAATGCTTAATACAAATGTTTTAAGTTTTTTACTTGAAGGAACTAAAGAATTCATTACAAAAGATAAAGCAACAATTATCAATAATGATGCGTTCTTATTGATAAAATCAGGAAATTGTTTAATGACCGAAAACCTTTCGGATACCAATGTATATCGTAGTGTATTGCTCTTTTTTAACGATGATGTCCTTCTAAAATTATTGCAAAAAAACAATGTTTCAAAAACTGCAGATCCTAGTTCCAAACCTTATGAAATATTCCAATACGATGATTATGTTCATCATTTTGTAAAGAGTTTAATCCAAATAAAGACATACGATCATTCCCTTCGAGATAGCTTATTACAAACCAAACTTGAGGAAATACTAACCTATTTATTATACAAAAACGGTACTGGATTTTTAAATAATATACTCGCCCAAGATAGTCAAAACAGGCGCTTTACAGATGTAATAGAAAGTAATAAACTTAATAATTTAACCATTCAGGAGCTTGCTTTTTTATGTAATATGAGTATTTCTACTTTCAAGAGAAACTTTGAACAAAAGTATCAAACAAGCCCCCGAAAATGGTTCCAAGAAAAAAGATTGGAGTACTCTGCTTACTTATTAAGTACCAAAAAGAAACGCCCTGTAGATATTTATTATGAAATAGGATTTGAAAGTTTATCTAGTTTTACACAAGCCTTTAAAACCAAATACAATACTACCCCTAAACAGTTCCAGCTAGAAAAATGAACTTCTGGAAACACTTTTAGAACTTCTTAGAACATCCCTAAACCTTCCTTGCAAAATATCTTTGTAGTCTATAATTTTAAAGAATTAAAAAATGAAAAAGATTAGTTTAGCATTGCTTGGTTTACTATTTACTACAAGTACGATTTTCGCTCAAAAGACATTTACTTTAAGTAGTAAAGATTTAGGCGGACAAGCCACTAAAACCGAAGAATTTGGAGGTTTCGGATGTACAGGTAAAAACCAATCTCCACAATTATCTTGGGCAAATGCGCCAGAAGGCACTAAAAGTTTTGCAATCACCATGTATGATCCTGATGCTCCAACTGGTAGCGGATGGTGGCATTGGGTAGTATTTGATATTCCGGCAAACATTACCGAGTTAGTTACAAATGCAGGAAACTTAACTTTAAATCTTACCCCAAAAGGAGCAATTCAAGGTGTTACCAATTATGGTGTGGCTGGATATGGCGGACCTTGTCCTCCCGAAAATCACGGTTTTCATCAATATATAATAACCGTTTATGCTCTAAAAATCGATAAACTAGGCTTAGACTCCAATACAAATCCTGCCGTTGTTGGTTACAATCTATGGGCAAATACTATTGCAAAGGCAAGTATTGTAACGTATTATCAAAGAGAAAAGAAGTAAACACCTTTCCTGCTATGAGCTAAAATAAACTGCGCAAATGTCCCTGACTTTGCGCAGTTCTTTATTTTCTATTAAAGTTGATAAAAGTCTGTTGACATGGTAATCCTTTTTTTATTTTACTTTAATTAATGGAAACCACTTTTTGTATGATAAGCTTCTCCATAACCATTCTAATAAGCCATAGTTATACTTTTTTAACCACCAATTGCTAAAAAATACTTGCAGAATATAAATAATAATTCCGGCAAGAAAATACCAATACCAAGACCAGTTTGGTCTAATACAGATGAACAAAAAGAAGGAGATTATATTTTGCAAAACATAATTTGTTAGCGTCATTCTCCCAGTAGCTTTAATAAGATTAAATGCACTCTTAAAATATCCTGAAAAATATATCCAGCAAATAAGTGAACTTGAGAAAACCGTTAAACTTAATGCTACTGGGTAATACAGATTGTAGTAATCATTAAGAGTCCAGTCATTTTTATCTACAGCCATTTGTAATAGAAACATGACTATAGAAATAATTAAACTATAGAACACTATTTTTTTTAGAACTATCCTTGGTTTTCTATCTATCATTTCGAAGAAATTACTTCTCTGAAATGCCATTCCTAATATAAAACACCCTAATTGAATTAAATGCAATATTACCGAATAACTTAAGCGTAACATCCATTTATATCGCATATATAAATTAGCTTTAACACTATCCAAAGTTGTATGGCTATTATAAAGTTCATAAAAAATATCACGATACTTTGGTGTAAACAATAAATGATGCCGTCCCAACAATGACTGTAATGCCGGTGTCAGTAATAAAATAGTTACTGACAAAATAAAGAGTGATCTTGTGCTACAATTATAAAACATAAGCAATATTAGCCCCATGAATGCGTAATCAGTTAAAATATCACCTCCAAAAAATATGCTATTTATGAACCCAAATACAAACAACCAAAGCATACGATTTATAAAAAAAGTATAATGATTCTGTCCATTTTGCTTAATGTTTTTGAGCAAAACAGAAAATCCGTAACCAAATAAAATAGCTAATAATGTCCATCCCTTGGATTCAAAAATAGTTTCGGATATTATTTTTAAAGTTTCCGAAAGAGAATTTGAATCAGAATCCTTCGAGTGATTGTTCCAGCTATATATTGTAGAATAATTCATTACAGCCACACTAAATAATGCCCAACCTCTTAAAATATCTATAATTGGTGTTCGTTTACTTTGCGAAATTGGTTTAGTTTCTATCAAAATGATATACGATTAAATTTTAATACTGATTTTTTTTAATTGCTATCCATCACAACTCGGTAACAAATATACCGTTAGACAATTACCAATATGATGGAATATTTTGCTATGCCCTGATTCATTTATTAGATAATCCCAAAAGAGAAAAACTAGTTCAAGACTGCTATAATCAATTATCACAGAATGGTTATATGATATTTATTGCCATTACAAAAAAGCACAAACTTACTGCAAAAGCACATTGATTAGTAAAGTACTTATAGGGACTTAATTTGATTGTAAGGCTTCTCCTCAAGGATAGATTGTATTGAATCGCTTATTTCATCTAAATTATTTTGTTTGTTATTGGTCATTAAAATAATCGTGAAATTTTGATTACTAACCAATAAAGCTTGGTAATTAAAAGCAGCTCCATCATGTATATGACTTGTAACTTTGCCCTCTTCTATACTTCCTTCACCTAACCCAGTTTGATTTCCTGCAGAAAATGGAATGAAAAGCTCAAGTGTAGATTCTGGATTAATAATTTTAAACGAATTAATTGCTTCAGACCATTTGTAAAAATCCTTTAAATTTAGTGCTGTCCAGCCCGAAATATTGTATTTAATGACATCTTGTTTTCCTTTATTATTAAATGATATTGCAAAAAGTTTCTCTTTTTCGTCTGGATCAACGAGCCCATTTTTTATACCAATAGGTTCAAGAATCTTTTTTATTACAAAAGAATTGAAAGGCATATTGGTGATTCTTTCTATGATTCTTCTCTGCAGAAATACATTATTGTTGTTATAATCATACTTCGTTCCTGGCTCAAAATCAAGAATCAAAGTTTTTTTCAGTAACATCATATTATCAGAATCCTGATTAACTTCATTCCATTTTATTTGAGGAAGACCGCTTGTGTATTGCAGTAAATGAATAATTTTAATTTTATTTGCCCAAGAAGGAAGTTCGGGTAGAAATTTAGAAATTGAATCGTCCAGTTTTAATTTTCCTTGCTCTTTAAGCATCATAATTCCAATAGCGTTAAACTCTTTTGCAATTGAACCTATATGAAAGCGATATTTTGTGTTTAATGGAGTTGTATTACTTGCATCGGCTTGACCAAAGGCTTTTTCATAAATTATTTTACCTTTTTGAACAATTAAAACATTACCGTTGAAAGCTTTTAACTTATGCGCTTTTTGAAATAAGCTGTCTAGATTAGTCGTTTTTTGAGAGGATTGACTGTAACAATTACCACAAGTTACTAATAAGGCAATGAGGAGTATAATTCTATTGCTTTTAACTATTTTCATATATAATTTTTAATAAATATAATAGAATTTAATATTAATCCATTAAAAAAAAATCAATCAATTCAAACCATAAAAAGATAGTTGAATAAAATGTGGAGTTAGTTAAAATTAATCGTTTTTAAAAATCCCTCATTATTTAAACATCTCTTATAAAACTGCGCAAGTATCACTGACTTTGCACGGCTTTTATATTTATGCCTTAAATACAAGCTTAAGATTATTGTGCCTTTAGCCTTGAGAAATTCTTAATGAAATATAGTTTCTTTTTAATAACACGAAAAATCCTGTTTTTATATTACTCTTTTATTATATTTGCCACCAATAAAACGAAGATTTTTCTTAAAATCAAGTTATCTATTATTTTACACAAACTAATGCTAATATGAAATTTGTCCTTTTTGTTTTTCTAATATTTTGTTTTGGATGCGAAACAAAAAAAGACAATACAGCAAGAGAAACCAAAACCGAAATTAAACGGTTTATTACTGGCGATGTTAATAATGATAAAATCCAAGATACCGCTTTTGTACGTGTTATAAGTCATAACAGTCTTGACCAAGTAGCTATTGAGTTTTCTAAAATAATTCCTCCCTTAAGTTTTGAAAGTTTAGGTGTTTATATTCAAAAAGTAAATGATTTGAATGGCGATAATAAAAATGAAATCATAATATTTTCCAGAACTCATGAAGGCTGGTGGAATGAAATTTCTATTTGGAGTTTTTATAATCAAAAGTGGGAAAAAATTGCAAAAACAAAGGCCTTTATTTCTGAAGATAAAGATTTTAAAAACAGAATAATTAAAGAAAATGGCAACTATTTTTTAATTGGGGATGATATGTGGAATGAGGATAAAAAAGGAGCCTTTTTAAAAACTAAAATAAAAATATAAAAAGACGGCATAATACCATCATAGATGATAGTTAGTATTAAATACTAATTAACCTTGATAACAACTATAATACTAACCTCAGAATTTATTAACCTCAAAATAATTAATACTATAAATTTTTATGACTACAAACACTTACTTTATTATTGGCGGTATTGCCGTTTTATTTATTGCATACATGATTTTTCTAAAAACCATTATGAAAAAACGCAATAATAAACTTTTAGAAGATTTTAATAACAATCACTCCAACTCACCACTAACAGATGAGCAAAAAAGACTACTTTCTTTTGGAGGAATTTTGTTTTATTACAGAGGAGAAAAAATACTTGGTATTAAACCTGAGAATAGTTTAAATGAATACATAGGAGGTTTAAAACTTCAATGGGAAATAACAAACGAAGCTGAAGCCAAAGAAACTTTGAATGATTTATTATCATTGCAGAGAAGTAATGAGTTCGAACCTGTTTTTTTGCAATCATCAAAAGAATTAAGCAGTATTCAGAAAGATATTTCAAAAGGTTTAGGATTAGATCTGGATAATGTTACAAAAATAAAATCAGCTTATGCATGGGATATTTGCAGAGCAGTATCATTAGCAAAATGGTGTTATTGGGTAGGTTATTTAACCGAAAATGAAACTTGGGAAATCATGAAAAAAGCTTCTGAAATAGCAATTAAAAAAGGGGAAAACTGGACCGATTATACCATTTCATTTTTATTAGGAAGAACTATACAAGGATTTGATTTAGATGAATTGATAGTCGAAAGCAAACAAATACTTACAAGTAAAGGACCATCATTAAGAAAAATTGAAGATGTGGATATATATACAAAATACCCATTTATAAAATAACCTCATCAATATTTATGATTCTAGAATGTTACAGTTTATTAAAAGCAATAGAACAGCGACCTATCATGTGGACTGGCGAAGCAAGTCTTAAGAGTATAAAGACCTTTGTTTCGGGCTATTATCTAGCGCTTATTGATAATAAGATTGTAAATGAGCAATAGATGAACCTTTTTTTGATTGGGTTGCAAATAAGCTTGGCTATTTTGAATCAACTGCTGGATGGGCAAATATGATTTTAGCATATAGTATAGGATTCAAACCTGAGAATATAAAATGGGAAGAGTTTTTTGCTTATGATATTACTCAGGAGCAGCATTTAAAATCTATTAAATTATTTTATGAATTAGTAAAGCAATTCAAAAATGAATTAGAATACATTTAATAAATTTTACAAAATCATCTGAAAAGAGTTTATATAAAAAAATGCGCAAATGTCTCTGACTTTGCGCATTTTTTTTGTTCATGCAAAACCTAAATATAAGTTCATTTTCTACAAGTGATTTTAAAGAGATTAGCTCCAAAATTGTCCTTTTCAAGCTTACAGTTTTTAACCTAAAATCAAAGAAAATGTGAGTTTTTTGCCGTTTTTAGCGAAAAAAGTTCTATATTACGGAAAATCAGAGCCAATTTGTGATTAAAAGCAATTGGCGAGAATATTAATTTACCCGTATTTATATTAAAAAAAATGAAACAATTACTACAGTGGACAATCATCATTCCAGCACTTTCCTGGATTCTATTTTTTAGCGGACTTGTTGACAACAGCAGTATTTTTCAAGTTATTGCAAGTATACTACTTATCCTGAGCGTTATGTCGGCAGTACATCATTCAGAAATAATCGCAGAAAGAGTTGGAGAACCTTACGGAACCATTATTTTAGCCATATCTATAACCGTTATAGAGGTTTCGATTATTGTTTCCTTAATGATGTCCGAAGGCGCAGAAGCAGCTTCATTAGCCAGAGATACTGTATTTGCCGCCACAATGCTTATTCTTAATGGTATCATTGGTCTTTGCCTATTAATTGGTGGTCTAAAACATTACGAACAGAATTTTTCTGTCTCTTCTGTAACTATTGGATTGGTTTCGCTAGTTTCGATTATCGTATTTACATTGGTCTTCCCTACTTTCACCGAAAGTGTTAAGGGTTCTTATTATTCAGTACCTCAACTTGTTTTTGCATCAGGTGCCTGTATTGTTATTTATTCTTCATTTCTGTTTGCGCAAACCACAAGATACCGCCAATATTTCCTTACGATTGGAGCCGATGAAAATGAAGATGCTGCAGAACCATTAGCAATCGATAATAAAACCTTTTATACAAGTTTGGTTTTCCTTATCGTAAGCTTAGGTATTGTGGTGCTACTAGCAAAAACACTTTCGCCTACTATCGAGAGCATTATTGTAAGCTATCATCTTCCTAAAACTTTAGTGGGAGTTGTAATTGCAGCAATAATCTTGTTACCCGAAGCAATTGCAGCAATTACTGCGGCAAGAAAAAACAGACTACAAACGAGTTTAAACTTAGCCTTAGGTTCAGCATTGGCAAGTATCGGATTAACCATTCCTAGTGTTGCAGCTGTTTGTATCATGATGGATATGCCTATTATTCTTGGGCTCGACATAAAATCTATTGTATTATTAGCATTATCAGTATTTACCGTAATGTTGTCGTTAAGCAAAGGAAAGTCGAATATTGTTTATGGTGTGGTACTGCTGGTCAATCTATTTGCTTTTGTATTCCTTATGATATACCCATAATCTCGTAAACAACTTAACTCTTATAAAAAATGCGCAAGTATCTCATACTTTGCGCATTTTTTTATGATTAAATAAATACATTATTTACGTTGAAATTAGATCTATAATAACATGAATAAAAGCCTATTTGTGGCACAAAGTCAATCAAACTTACATTGACAAAATAATTTTATGATTTTTATAAATAACTAATCAGTAACTTTCTAAAATAAAACTTATTAAGTTGTTTCTATGAAAAACATTTTATTCATTATATGTATTTTACTCTTTCAAACTGATTTTATTTTTGCACAAAACCATGAGAAAGAAGTTATATCGTATCTTAAAAAAGAAATGAAAGAGCAAAAGATTCCAGGACTACAAATTGCTGTAATTAAAAATAATAAAGTTCTTTTTTCAAAATCTCTCGATCCTAATGATAATTTAGCTATTATATTGTTTACCAACCTTACTGGGATTGAAACTTATACTATAACAGAAAATATTTCGAAGTTCTATTTTAAAGATTAATGCACAATGACAATATAAAAAATATCAAACTGGATGACTCCTACTCTACCCAACCATACAAATCTAATAATCGATCTATTCTATAAAACCTCCATTAAAAATAATGGAGGTTTTTTGTAGAATTTATGGTCTTTATTAGTAACATTTTGATAAAATACCCTCTAATTATATTCATTGTATCAACTTAACTATTAAATTACCAATACTCAAGATTTTTCTTATATTCGCTTAAACATAATTCAATTTATATCTTAAAATAATTTAAAAACATACTATTCAGAGCCATTTATAACCTAAAACATTCACCAAAAAACCAAAACTAAAAGAATGAAGAACAGACTTTTACTAGCATTTTTATTTTTGACATCTTTAGCTTTTGGACAAAAGGCAACTTTTAATATTAAATATTCTGAACAGTTGGCCGTTTATGTTTTTTTACAAAATCTTTCTGAAGATTATCCTGAGAATGTTTTCAAGACTGAATTTCAAAAATCAAAATATAACGTTGACAAATACAAAACTATAATCTCAAGATTTAACAAATTAAACATTTACTATAGTTTCCCATATGATGATTATCCATATGGCTCAAAAAAGACGATGCAAACGGAGGATCTATTGAAAAAAAATCTAATAGAAACAGAAAATCTAAAGGATTTTAAAATTCGTTCGATTGGTTTTATTCCAAATAATACACTGAATGATTTAGCTGAAAGTATTTTGGAATTTACCCCAATTTATAATGAGCTAATATACAATCCGAACAAAGATAAATTCGAAAACCAAATTAAGGAACTCACAAAGTATTCTAACGAAAACCAGATAGAAAACTACTTCCAAACGGGATTATTATTCTATAATTCGAGTTGGGACAATTCAATTCCTTTCAACGTAGCTTTTTACCCGTTACCAAATTCTAAAGGATTTACTGCACAAGCATTTTGCAACAATTTTATTAGCGCAATACAAACCGATTTAACATCGTATAAAGACTTATTTAGTGTTATGCTACACGAAACCTATCATATAATTTATGATGAACAGTCGCTTGAAGTAAAAACAGATATTAATACTTATTTTAAAGAAAATAAATCAAAATGCAGCAATTATGCCTATCAGCTTATGAACGAAGTCTTGGCAACCGCTTTAGGAAATGGGCATGTTTATGAAAAATTAGACGGAAAAATTGATACTGGAGATTGGTATAATAAAAAATATATTAACCTTATGGCTAAGCAAATTTATCCGTTGGTTACAGAATATATTAATCAGAAGAAACCAATAGATAAAAACTTTATCGATACATACATCAACCTATATGAAACAAACTTTCCTGATTGGATAAATGAGCTTAATAATATAATGTCTTACAGATTTGTGCTTACCGAAAATGAGAAAGATATTAAGACCATAAACCAACTGTTTCGCTATCGTTCCAGAACCGAAAGCGAAGACCAAATTACAGAAAGTAGTATTGAAAAAATGCAAAAAACATCGCTTACAAAAGTGGTCATTATTTCCAAAAACAGTTCTGAAAAGATAAAACTATTAAAAACTAAATTTAAAGAATTAAAAAACTGGCAAGCTAACGCAGACAATGAGTTTGCTTACAAAATTCTATTAGACGATAAAAGTCAATTGATAATATTGAACCAAAAAAAATCGACAATTGAAACCCTTATCAAATCAGTAAAATAAGATACAGTCAATTTATCAGGAAATGAAAATTACCATACAAATAATCATGTTGTTTATTTTATCGTCTGCTTATGGTATGTATAAATTACCGCCTATAGATAGTATAAATAATATTGAAAGCAAATGTTCTGTTACTAGCGTAACTTTAAAAACAGAAAGAATTGAGAAGAAACGAAAATTCCTTTTTTGGAAATTACCACACAAAAAAATAATTCATATTGATCAAGTATTTGATAGTAGCGGAAAGAGAATATTAAAGAAAACTACAATTCAAGTTTGTTCATCCTGCTCTTGTGATGATATAAAATATCGCCGAGTAAAAATTGTAAATAATGAAATATGGTTTTTTCATTACAATACAAATCCTGAAAAAGGAATAATAAAACGTTATGACTTTTGTGGAAAATTTTTAGGCCAAAAGGCTTGGGAAGATGAATCTTTTAATGATGATTAATCTAGCAAATTAATACACTTCAAAATCTTAAGCTGTACGAAGTCTCCTGACTTCGTACACTTTTTAAGTAGATAAACACAATAATTCAAAATAATAAAATTATAGGCGTAACAATCTTATTAATTATTAGTCTATTATAAAAAACATCTATCTGTAAAAATAATTACAAGTATCATAATTCTAGTTCTATTGGAGTTATCTGTTTGATACAAATTATGGTGAAGTTTTGAAAAAAGTAATAGCGAACAATAAAAATTAAAATAAATGAAAAAAATACTTTTTTTTATCTTACTCTCTAGCTTCTTAACGAATACAGTTTCTGCTCAAGAATTGAACAATTTATTTTCGACACTTTCTGAAAGGAATCTTTTTAAGGGTAGTGCTGTAATTTCTAAATCAGGAAAAACCATTTTTTCTAATACTTATGGGTTTTCTAATATCGAAAAGAAAGAAAAGTTTAATGACAATTCTCGATTTCCAATTGCTTCTGTTACAAAAACCTTTACAGCAACAGCCATACTGCAGCTTAAACAGAAAGGCAAACTTAAAATTGATGATCCGGTTCAGAAATACCTTTCAGATTTTCCTTATCCAAATATCACCATTAAACAACTGCTTAATAACACCTCGGGATTAGCTCAATATTATAATTTATTTGATAGTATAATAAAAGAACAACCCGAAAAAATAATTTCGAATCAGGATATTATTCCAACATTCATTCGTTTTAAAACAACGCTTGCATTTTTACCAGGAAGTAAATGGGACTACAATAATATTAATTTTTGCATCGCTGCATTAATTATCGAAAAAGTATCAGGAATTAGTTATGCTAATTATATGGAAAAAAATATTTTCGGCCCTGCAAAAATGAAAGATTCATTTGTTCCGATTAACAGAAAAATTAAAGAACCAAATCAAGTAGAATTATACATGTATCCTAACTTTTATTCGACAGATTTTGCTAATATAAATACCTTAAAAGAACCTTTTTTAATATTCGAAAAAAGCAACTTTTATGGAAATGGAGGAATCGTAAGCACCGCTTTAGACTTGCAAAAATATCAAAACGCATTATTTACCTATCAGATTTTAGGCAAAAAAGAACTAGAGGAAGCTCTTACAGCTACAATACTTAATGATGGAAAAAAAGCAACTTATAATCTAGAAGGAAAAGAAATGAGTTATGGTTTAGGTTGGGGAATGTACACCGATGAAAGTAACGGAAAAATAGTTTTTCATGATGGCTCTATTACAGGTCTTACCAGTATTTTGGCTCATAACATTACTAAAAATCAAACTGTAATCCTTTTATCCAATACAGGAAATTGCCCAGTGTATTCTATCCTTAATACCATCTTACAATTAATGGACAACAAACCTTATACAATTCCTGCACAAAATCTTTCAAGAATCTATGGCAATTTACTTGAAAACGTAAATAAAGAAAAAGCAAATCAATTGATTAATGACTATTTAAAAAATCCAAAAAATTATGAAGCAACCGAAAGAGATTTTAATCGATTAGGCTATCAGTTTCTTAGACTCCAAAAAAATGAAAATGCTTTGCAGACATTCAAAACCGGATCATTAATTTTTCCTGAGAGTTGGAATATTTATGATAGTTATGGTGAAGCATTACTTCAATGTGGCAAAAAAGAAGATGCGATTAAAATGTATCAAAAATCTGTTGAATTAAATCCTAATAACGAAAACGGAAAAAAAGTTCTGAGTAGTTTACTAAAGGCATAACTAGATTAGCAAGAACTGTTTCGTTTTGGAGTTTAAAGAAATAAAAAATGATCAAAAAATAGTATATCTAAGTAAAATATGAATGACGAACAATTAATATTGTGGAATAGGATTAAGAATTTTGAGCTCGATGAACCTGAAATTTCATTTAGTTTTACAGATAGACTTGCCAGAGAAAATGGTTGGACAATTGAATATTCTATCCGAGCGATTTTAGAATATAAAAAATTCATTTTTCTATTAACTATTGCAAATCATCCATTAACTCCATCGGATCAAGTAGATCAGGTTTGGCATTTGCATTTGCTCTACACGCAATCATATTGGGAAGATTTTTGCGAAAACACAATCAAAAGAAGAATACATCACGGGCCAACTAAAGGCGGTAATACCGAGAAAAGTAAATACACTAATTATTACGAAAAAACCAAAGAATTATATCTTGAAATTTTCAAAACCGAAACACCAAAAGATATTTGGCCGTCAAGCGAAATTAGGTTTACTGAAATTAACTTTGAAAGAATAAATCTGGATAGAAACTGGATTATAAAAAAACCTTTTTAAATGAGATATTTATCTGAACTAACGCCAGCAGAAATATTAATATTAACTAAAAAAAATGTTACTCAGCAGGAACTTTTAAAAATAACTTTCATCGATTTATTATTTAAACAAGTTTTACGAACTTTTGAAGTAGAAAGACAGCCACACATTAGAGAAAAAGTGAAAGTTTATAAATATGTTGGCATAGGACAAAACTATAAAACTTATAATTCTCAAAATCACGAAAGATCGTTTCTATCTACTTTTGGAACTGATAATACGATGGAAATATTGTTTAGGAATTTGGCTAAAATTGCTTTTCAAAAAACTAGAACAGTACAAGATTTAATAAATGATTTAATAAAAACTCCAACTCTGAAAAAATGCTTTACTCAAAACATTTTTCAGCAATTTTATTATGGTTATAGTCTTACAGAATATGGAACTGAATTAAAACAAAAGGTTAAAAAAGAAATTCAAGACGCAGGAAATGAGCTTTCAGACATAGACAATATCGAAAACCAAAAAGCGATTGAATTAATAAAAATAATTGGAGCAAATATATTCCTGTTAGTAAATCTTGATTACGAACTATTAAATCAGATTGATAAGAATTTAGTAACCGAAATTAATATAAATAGTTCAAATGACGGAGGAAGTGGCTGTAGTAGTTACGATTGGAGTTTTGATGATTACTCTTCTAGTTTTGACAGCGGTTGTAGTAGTGGATGCAGTGGTTGCGGAAGTGGCTGTAGCGGATGCGGAGGAGATTAGAAAATTTAAATTTTAAAATAAAGAAAAACACTTATGAAATCTTTTAAACCCTATTCTGCTTTATTCGTCTTATTCTTTTTAACGGGATGCATCGGAAATATGAGTCCTACAGGTGGGAATTCTTCACCACATTATCCTTATTTTATCACTACAAAACCATTGGTCGTTAAGAAAATAGCAGTTCCAGTAGGAACAAAGCTAGTTTATGAAGAACAATACTTTAAAGAAGATGAACAAGATCAAATAATGAACGAGGAAAACCTTATAACGATAGAATTTCCAACTGGGAAACCATTAAATTGGGGCGGTGTTCCTATAATTTCGATTGATAAATTTTTTAATTCCGAAATGCATGGTTTTACTGTTAATACTGACTTTGATAAATTAAGCAATGATAAAAAAACTAAATTCTCTGAGCTGTGGCAAAGTTGCTGTAATGACTTAGGAATTACAGTCAAAGACACAGATGATTGGTCTTTTAATACAAAAAACATTTCAGATGTCGAAAGTTGTAGTGTAAACTATCAACGCTATTTTAAGGAAAATGAAGAACAGCAAGCTTTTTTAGATAATTTATATAGTGAACTAATAAAAATTGGTTCGAAATAATTTTGACAAAAATATAATCCGTTAATAAATATTTTACAAACTAAACTTTAATTTTAAACAATAATAAAAGAAACATATGGGATTTTTCAATAAAATATTTGGGCAAAATAACAAGATAGAAACACAACAGGATTTGATAGCTTTTAAAACAGACCAAGAACTGATCGAAAGATATGGTGGGATTGTATTTGATAAACAATTAGATTTTGGAGACTTAATTGGGAATAATAATTGGAATATAAATATTGCCAACGGAGAAATTAGTTTTGGAACCGACCTTGTTTTTCCAATTCAAGTATTAGGTACTATTTCACATTCCTCTCAAACCTGGCTTTGGGCTTGGGCAAACACAAAATCTGGGCTTACAGATAAAGTTATCCAACAAGCTTTGGAACTAAAAAAATATGGAGAAGATAATAAAATCAACATTTTAAAAAATGATACTTTCGATTTCTCAAAAGAAGATTTACATCTAATAGGTACTATTGCGTCCGGAATTCATAATTCAAGTGCTTACTATATTTGTGATTACGGACAAGGTGCAATGGTCGTAACAATAAAAAGTGATCTAATTGATAAAAATCACAAGGACAATCATTTTAGAATTATGACTGTTTTCCCGCAACTAATTTCGCAATTTGACATGAACCATAATCTCGCCTTGACCAATTATTTAACTGATAAAGGATACAACATTTCAGAAAATGGAATAAAACTAACCGCAACTAAAAATGGAGATACAGTAACAGCCGAATTTGATGACCAGTCACGTCTTATAAAACTAAATGGATAAAAAAGATTGCAATTATTTGAATAAAAAACAATTATTAACCATTAAATAATAATTAAATGAAGAATTTTGTACCCGTTATTATAATACTAATTTTAGGAAGTGCGCTTTACAAACAGTTTAATTTTGAAACTCTAAGATTTGAAAAACTAGGTCTCTCTATTATATACCTGATCGTTTTTTTAGCAACGATTTTTCTTTTGATAAAGAACAATATAAATAAAAAAAGTAACGAATAAAAAACGTTCTTAATAGTAAGATGTAATTCTGACAACACGGAAAAGCAGCAACAAATAGACTTCAAAAGTATACAAGAAACCCAGATAGCTTTGTCTTAATTAAGATAAATAAATGGTTAGACATAGAAAACAAGTCTCACGATAACTCTTATATAGAGCAAGACATTGTATTTTTGCATACGGAACGAAGCAAAGATTAAGTTTAATATAGAGGAAGTGAAAAAAGGAGAAAATGAAGAGGTAAGCTGGACTATTTGCCCGGAATGCCAAGGACGCGGCAAAAAAAGCAGAAGAATCAGCAAGAAAGTTCGACTCCAATATCAAATGGCACTCGATCTATTTGAGAAAAACAAGGGAGAAGGAACGGCTCCAACTCGCCCTAAAGGATATTTATATTCCTGTACTATCTGTCACGGGTCTGGGTTGGTACATTCTACTACTCCACCTGTAGTAGATAAAGAAAACTATCCACACGTTGCTATTATTGGTGCTGGTATAGGAGGAGTTGCTCTGGCAGTAGCTTGTTTACACCGCGGAATCCCTTTTACTCTTTATGAGCGAGATAATGACTTTGCTGCAAGATCACAAGGCTACGGACTTACTTTGCAACAAGCGAGTAAAGCAATCGAAGGATTGGGTATTTTTTCGTTAAAAGATGGTGTGGTTTCAACAAGACATCTCGTTCATACTACAAAAGGAAAAGTGATTGGCGAATGGGGAGTTCGAAAATGGATACAATCGGATGTAAAAACCTCTCCAAAACGTTCAAATATACATATTGCACGACAATCTTTGCGCTTAGAGCTACTTGAGCAACTAGGCAAGCATGATATCGTACAATGGGGACATCAATTAATAGATTTTAAAGAATCTGAGGATGGAAGTGTTGATTTAAGTTTTCAAGTAAACGGCAAAATAAAAACGGCAAAAGCAGATCTTGTAGTTGGAGCCGATGGCATTCGTAGTTCAGTCCGCAGATTGCTTATTGGTGAAGACATTACCCCTTTACGCTATTTAGACTGTATTGTAATATTAGGTATTTGTCCTTTAAGTGCTCTCGAAAATCTTAATAGTTCTTTACTAGACTCAGCTACAGTGTTTCAAACTGCCAATGGTAATGAGCGAATCTATATTATGCCTTATACATCTGACTCGATAATGTGGCAACTTAGTTTCCCAATGCCCGAAGAAGAAGCCAAAGCATTAAGTGCCAAAGGCCCTCTAGCACTCAAGGAAGAAGCCTGTCGCAGAACTCAGTGGCACGACCCTATTCCTCAAATTTTGGCAGCTACTCAAGAAGCTCAAATTTCTGGTTATCCTGTTTATGATCGGGAATTACTCCAACCTGAATTGTTAGAAAAAGGACAGCAAGTAACTCTTATTGGAGATGCAGCCCACCCCATGAGTCCGTTTAAAGGTCAAGGAGCAAATCAGGCACTACTAGATGCCCTCTCACTCGCCCGAGGAATCACAAAAGAATGCAGACCTTTATCACAATGGAAAAAAGCTGGAATTAGAAAAAGTGTATTAAATGATTATGAAGCCGAAATGCTAGAACGTAGCGCTATAAAAGTAAAAGATTCAGCTGAAGCCGCACAGTTCCTACATTCCGAAGTTGTACTCCATGAAGGTGACCAACCGAGAGGAAGATGTTTGAAGAAAAAAGATGTGTAAGATGCTTTAATCAATTTAATATTTTTATCTAAATAAATATATGCTTGAAGAAAAACAATCTAAACTTAAGATAAGCAAAATTTTTTTAATGATTTTGAATTTATTTGGTTTAACCAATTATAAACAAAAAACTATTTTAATTCCGAAAGAATTTGTTGAAAGTGAAATTCCTAAAGTTGGGAGCGCTGAGTGGTCTTTATTAAATAATTCTATCGAATATAAGGTTCAGATTTTTGATGGAAAACTTAAAATTGAAAAATATAAGGGAGATCAAATATGCATCCTTCTGATGGCTAATGGCTATTTAGCAGGAAATGATGGAGGTGAATTTGGTGGAGGTAAGCTTATTTATGTTCCTAAAGATAATCCGAAAAACTTCATTAAAATTAAAGATGCAGCTATGAGACATATTTTCAAATTTAAAGATAAAATATATTTTATTGAAGGATTTGGAAATATGACATTTCATAGTGGTGAACTATACGAACTTGATATTAAAGATGATAATTTTAATTATAAGGAACTTGTCAACTTTGATGATACTCCCATGGCTTACACCATATATCAGGACAAAATTCTAATCGCTACACATAAAAAATTTTACATTCTCAAAGATTTTAAGAAAGAACTCGTTTTTAAAAGCACCTTTTGGGACAATTTATACCCAACTTCAATTGCAGCATTCGATGATGAAAATATATTTATGGGAGTAAGAGGTGGTATCGTAAAGCTTGATCTTACAAACAAAACAATTAAATTTTATAAGAATGCTATGCCAGATGAAATTAGTACTAAAATTAATTTAAAACTTCAGGAAATAAGAAATAGACAAAATTAAAAACCGCACTCTAAATCAACAACATACATCTTCGTTGTAGCCATTTTAATTTACAAAGCTCTTTCTGAAAAATGACATGTTGATCAAAAATGTTTTCTGTTTAAATTTGAAAAAAAGTTAATCACTCATAGCAACAATATTTCTTATATTAGCTTAAAAAACAATTACACTAAAATGGAAATTTTATTAATAACCGGACCACCATATTCAGGAAAAGGAACTCAATGTAATGTATTAAAAGAACTCCTTGGTTTTGAACATATTTCAACAGGTGATAAATGCAGAGAAGAAAAACAAAATGAAACCAAAATAGGAAAGATTATGTGTGAATATGAAGAAAAAGGAGATTTAGTTCCTGATTCTATCATGAAAGATCTTTTTAGTAAAATATTGGATGAAAATAAAACAAAATCGGGTATAATTCTAGATGGTTATCCAAGGACGAAAGCCCAAGTAGACGATTTAATAGAACTTGTTGATTCAAAAGGATTAAAAATCGGAAAAGCTTTAAATATCGAAGTTCCAAAATCTGAATTATTGATCAGAGCTCAAAAAAGAGCCGAAACATCTAATAGAAAAGACGACAAAGATCCTCAAATTCATATAAAACGTATAGAGGTTTTTGAAGAATCTACCAGACCTGCAATTGAATATATGAAATCAAAAATCAAAGTACTCACTTTTGATGGTCTTGGAACGATTGACGAAATTACTGAAAGAATAAAAGACAGCTTATAATAATCTTTATTTTTCTAAAGAAAATTAAAAATGAAAGAATGTTTTAATCAAATATTCTTTCATTTTTTTATTTTAGCGTATCTTAAATAAAATTTTCCAATTAAACTAAGTAGCAACTATTGTATAATGTCGTGTTTAAAAATTTGACAAAATAACACAACAGATTGATTTCAAGCTATTATTCCCAATATTGATTCTTTTGACTTTACGACATTTAAACTTTTGACTTACTTATAAATACCATAATTATGAAACGTAGAATTTATTTTATACTTAAGAGATTTATTTCAAAAATGATATCACACATAGAGATGTCGCTATATTACGCTTCATAAACCATATCTGTAAAGGGAAAACGGATATTGGGAGTCTAAAGACTTTATAAAAAAATCCTTTATGAAATTGAAGTAATAAAAACAGCTAAAAAATCACAAAGAATAGGCTGCATAGAAATAAGAGGAACTGATGTAATCATAACTAAAATAGAGAAAATATAGCATAAAAAATAACAGACAATGAAAAAAAAATCTTTAATTCTCATACTTTCAATACTAGTCTTTTCGTGTAACCAAAAAACCAAAAAAAATGATACGCTAACTAAAAACTTAAACTTAGCTTATAAAAAAGGGGCAATAATTGGATTTTCAGTTTCCTTGGTAAACGAAAAGGGATTAATTTACGATAAAGGTTTTGGATTTACAGATATTGAGCAAAAGAAAGCATACACATCAAATACAATTCAAAACATAGCTTCAATATCAAAAACGCTAATAGGAATATCTTTATTTAAAGCACAAGAATTAGGAAAATTAAATCTAAACGACCCAATCAATAAGTATTTACCATTCAAGATTGTTAATCCAAATCATCCTGAAATTCCAATCTTAATAAAACATTTGGCTTATCATACCTCTTCAATTACTGATCTTGATGAAGTTTATGCAAAATCATATATTTTAACGAAAGACAAACACGATGAAAATGAAGGAGTTTACGACTACTTCAATAAACCCAAAAATAATATTCCATTATCAGATTTCATGCGAAATAGTCTTACTGAAAACGGAAAATGGTATTCAAAAAATACATTTTTAAATGCTAAACCAGGAGAAAAGCGTGAATATTCAAATATAGCTGCTGCTCTTTGTGCTTTAGTAATAGAATCTGCAACGGGACAAGATTACGCCTCATTTACTAAAGAGAATATTCTAAAACCATTAAAAATGAATTCCTCTGGTTGGTCATCAAAAGATATTGATCCTAATAGACGTTCGAGATTATTTGCAAACAAAGAGAAGATGATTGCCGAGTATTCTCTCATAACATATCCTGATGGAGGATTTCTAACATCAAGTAAGGATTTAGGATTATTTTTATCAGAACTCATAAAAGGATATGAGGGAAATGGAAAACTTTTAAAGAAAGAAAGTTACAATAAACTCTTTGAAAAACAAACATTTGTTAGCAATGGAATAAATGAAGCATATGGTGTTTTTATTGAATTTCGTGATTCCTTTTTAGATATTAAAAATGAAATGATTGGTCATAACGGTTCAGACCCGGGTGTGTTTACAGCAATGTATTTTAATCCTAAAACTAAAATTGGCACCATAGTACTAGTCAACACTGATACCGATTTCACAGCTACTGTTTGGCCAGAAATAGAGCAAATTTGGAAATCTCTATCAGATTATCAAAATACAATTAATAAGTAAAGGCCAGTAGATAATCACCGATTTGATAGATTACGAAATTAAGTACAAAATCCCGATAGCAGATTTCTAATCCGTGCCCACACAATAAGACACGAGTAAAGACATAAATCTAATAAACTATTCTTAAACTGGAACAACATCTATAAACTACGCAAAAACTCATTTTTTTCTCTTAATATTTATAAATCAGGAGTCCTGATTTATAAATTCATTCCTGTTGAAATGCCACCAATCATAGCTTTGTGAAAAATTTAATTCAAAAAAGCTTATGAAAAAAATCATTTATTTTATCGCACTATTATTTTTGCCAGGTTGCTTATTAGCACAAACAGAAGAAGTATTAGTGAAAAAATGTATTGACAATTACATTGAAGGAAGTTCATACAACAAACCTGAAAGCATCGAAAAAGCATTTTATCCAGAAGCCAATCTGTTTTTAAGTCATAAAGACAAAGACCTCTGGATTGTACCTATTAACGAATACGCCAATGGGTATAAAAAGGGCGTTCAGGGGCAATTTAATGGTCGTATAGGCCGAATTCTTTCAGTTGAGTTGTATAACGATATTGCTTTGGCTAAGGCCGAAATAGTAATACCTTCCAAAAAATTAGAATTTATTGATCTGTTTTTACTTAAAAAGATTCAAGGCGAATGGAAAATTATTAGTAAATCTGCAACTAGCTTAAATTCTAATAAATCAGGACAGCGTATTCTATTTATTGTTTCTAATGCTCATTATTATGGTAAATCAACCATAGCAACAGGCAATAGTTTTTCTGAAATAGTAAATGCTTACAATACTTTTAAAACAGCAGGATACACCGTCGATTTTGTAAGCCCAGAAGGAGGAAGTATTCCATTGGCATATATCAACACATCCGACTCTTTGCAAAAGCAATATTTATTTGATCAAGATTTTATGTATGCACTAAAAAGCACTAAAAAACCCGAAGAAATTGATTCAAAAAATTATAAAGCTGTTCATTATATCGGTGGTGGATCTGCCATGTATGATGTACCTGAAAATAAAGAAATTCAAACTATTGCTCTTAAAGTATATGAAGAAAATAAGGGTATTATCTCTTCTGTTTGTCATGGAACTGCAGGAATTGTAAACTTAAAAACAAAAGACGGCAATTATTTAGTGGCAGGAAAAAAAATTAGTGGTTACCCCGATTCTTTCGAAAAGCAAGATGGAGAATATTATAAATACTTTCCATTCTTAATTCAAAAGACAATTGAAGAAAGAGGAGGCGTTTTTAAGTTTTCTGTTCGTAATGCCGCACATGTAGAAACGGATGGAAGAATCGTTACTGGACAAAATTTTCAATCGTCAAGTGGTGTAGCTTTAAAGATTATAGAATTAATAAATGATGGGAAAAAAGAAAATGGTATATAGTTTAGCATATAACTATTTATTTTATCAAACTTTATAATATGAAATAGATTAACGTTAGCATTAATTCCATAAATCAAAAATATTTCAAATAAGACATAAAAAAACTCCATTATTTCTAATGGAGTTTCTTTGTGGGCGATGAGGGGTTCGAACCCCCGACCCCCTCGGTGTAAACGAGGTGCTCTGAACCAGCTGAGCTAATCGCCCTATTTTACTAGGTTGCTATCGTTATCTGATTGCGAGTGCAAATATACAGTTAGATTTCGTATTTGCAAGCCTTTTTTTTAAATAATTTAAAAAAGTTCCATCTACACTGCTTACTTATCTTATTTGTAAGTCAGTAGACTTTTTACAAAAGACAAGTTTATTTTTAAAATTCAATGTTTTAAAACTGCTTTTTTATTTTCTAAAACAAAGCACTATCAAAAACAATCAAATGACGTAATACAAATGCCAAAATAAAATTGAAAAATGTCATAAGTATTCAGAAATATCAATCCAGACAATACTATTATAAGCATCTCCAGGAGATACTGCACTAAAAATTAGTCGACTACCATCAGGAAAGAATTTTGGATGCTGCGCATTGAGCTTAACTTTTGAATCAGTCAGCTGGACAGGAGGATTTTCAGGCTTACTTAAATTAAATAAATAGATTGCATAGCCCCCATCTCTATTGCTCTCGAAAGCAATATAGTTTCCATCAGGCGAAATAGCAGGAGCCCGTCCTTGAAAATGCTTATCGAAGCAATTTAAATTTGCTGAACGCTCCATAGGTATTGATAAAAATTCATTCCCGTCCTCGACATTAAGGAAAATATAGTTATCCTCCTGATTATAACTACCGCTAGATGAAGACTGGCCAGCAAATGCTATTAATCTTGGTTTATTTGGGAAAACTGCAGGCATACCGCCAAACATCATATTGTTATTAGTATCCTTACCGTTCATGTTGGTAATAACAATATTACCATCAATATCTAATAATGTACTGTGCGGTTTTGGCTGTTTATTGTTCATCACAACGAAACCTTTAAATGTTGGATCGATAGCCCATTGCGGATAAATACAACTCGTTGTATTTTTAATCTGTTTCAAGTTATTACCTTTGGCATCAACTGTCCAAACAGTAACCTTTTTCTCATATTCTAAATTCAAAACTATGTTATCACCAGACCAATCAGGTCTGGTTTGTTGGAGAGAATCACAGTTATTAAGAAAAAGTTGCGGAGAAGGATTTTTTAGATCATTGACAATAAAGAGCTGGGTAGCCGACGGCTCCAATTCAATATTGAATGACGTTCGTTCAAATATTACAGCTTCACCGTCCGGACCAATTGCTGGCCGGTAGTCATTAAAAAAACTATTTATACCGCCTTTCTCAAATGTAACCCAATTTAGTGCCGGATAATTGCTCATAATTTGATGGTATTATTGATTAAATAATTAGACTTTACATTCATCAAAACCAGACACATTCCTTAAAACACTAATATTCAAACAAATGACCATTGTAGAATTTATAAAATATAAATATTTTATGTCATGTATAAGTTGCCAATAATCTACAAACTATACTATTAAGATATGATTGCTACAGTTTCAAAAATAAATTATAAAGTACTCAAAACTAGGATATTTTAATTCTCAGACTATAAGTAAAAATACGTGATTTTAATAAATGGGTATAAATATTTAGTTTTTTATACCGTAATACTATACCTTCTTCTTCGCAATTAATATTGTATGAATCTCAATTTCGGTTTCTGATTTCTTATATTCTACTTTGAATGTTTGAAGTTCTTCAAATTTATTTTTAGCAAATTGCGCTTTTAAGTCATCTAAATTATAAAAATAGAAATAAATTCTATCACCACTATTCCCAACTTGAAAGCCAGATTTACTCGGATCTCCCTCTACAAAACTCATATAAATCAGTCCATTTTCATTCAATAGATTATAACAATCACTGATAAGTTTTTGACTATCTAACTGAGACAAATACGGCAAACAAAAGCCACAAACTATTCCGTCAAATTTTGTTTTGATTTCGTCAATATATCTACTATCCATTACAGCAAAACTTGCTGTTGGATTACTTTTACCTGCAAGTTCTATCATATTTGGTGCGATATCTATCCCGAAAATATCAAAGTCTGGCCTTTTTGATAATAAATACTTTGTAATATTCCCCGGCCCACAACCGATTTCTAAAATTTTTGGATTTGCTTTATCAAATGAACTGCATACAAAATCATAAGTGTCATTATACAAATCTAAGTCCATAAACTTGTCTTGATATAGCGAAGCAATTTTGTTCCAAGTTTCAAATGTTTCTTTATAGCTATCCATACTTTTGTAGTTCTTAAAATGGCGTAAATATTATTTCTGACTCTCTTTATTTTTAAAGTCCGTGACGGTCTTTCCATCATAACGATACACTCCGTTCATAGATCCAAACCAAATATTCCCATCACGAGCTTCTAAAATACCAAAAAGACCGTTTCCTCCTGATTTAATTTCGCTTATAGTAGGCTTTTTATCAGATAAAGACTTTCCGTCATACCTAAAAAGTGCCCAAACCTGACTATTGTTCCTTTGTGAACTAGTCCAAATATTACCTTGTTTATCCTCAAGTATATAACCAACAAAATTCTTCGTGAAACTGATAAATGTATTGCCATCATAGCACCAAAGACCATCAAACCCACCAAGCCAGATATTTCCTTTTTTATCTTCGATTAAAGAACGAACATTTTTAAAAGGTTTGTCGTTATGCGTGAAAACAGAAAATGTTTTTCCATCATAAATAAAGGTGTTACCTCTTGTAGCAAACCAAAACTTGCCATTTTTATCTTCTATAATAGAATTAACTTCATAAGGACGTCTATTCGGAAAAGTTTTCCCTGTCCTATCCTCATTCATGCTATTCCCATCTATGATGTAATTTCGAAAGGACTTGCCATCGTAACGGCTTGCTCCTCCGGAAACACCAAACCAAATGTTGCCTTTTTTATCTTCATAAATACTTGTAACTTCATTATTAAGAAGACCCTCCTTAATTGTAAAATTCTGAAAGGTTTTCCCGTCGTAATAATAAACACCTGAACCTATAGAACCGAACCACAAGTTGCCATTTCTATCTTCTAAAAGAGAAAAAAAACGAGTCGAAATCACTTTACTTGTAATATTAGTAAAAGACTTTCCATCGTACCGAAAAATACCAGTAAATGTAGCAATCCAAATATTATTCTTTCTGTCTTGTATAATATTTCGACTTATCCATTGAGGTCCATAGGAAGTAATTACATCCTCAGTTTTGGAGTGGATAATAATTCCCCCACTTTCTGTTTTGTTTTGTCGACAAGAGGTGTAAAGAAAAAGTATAAATAGCAAAGTACAAACCTGTAAGTATTTCTTCATTGTGTCTGATATTCGTTCAGATTATATTTTATACTAATATAAAAACAATTCTTAATAAATCATCAAATGACTTTTAGTTTACCAGATACTATCATGAATATGCATTTTGGAAGTTTTACTACTTTCTGATTGATCAATAAAAAAGTTGTAGTAAGAAAAAGCCATAAAAAAAGCTCCAAATCAGTGATTTGAAGCTTTTTATTTTGTGACCTCGACTGGATTCAAACCAGTAACCTCTTGAGCCGTAATCAAGTGCGCTATTCAGTTGCGCCACGAGGCCGATTGTGCAAATTTGCAATCCATACCCCAACAGTAAAGTACAAGTGGGGAAAGACATAAAAAAACTCCAATATTACTAATGGAGTTTTTAGTGGGCGATGAGGGGTTCGAACCCCCGACCCCCTCGGTGTAAACGAGGTGCTCTGAACCAGCTGAGCTAATCGCCCTATTTTACTAGGTTGCTATCATTATCTGATTGCGAGTGCAAATATACAGCTAGATTTCATATTCGCAAGCCTTTTTTTTAAATAAATTTAAAGTTTTTTTTACTCTACTCTTTTGCAGCGTTTTAATTACGTGATGAAATGCTACATTTCTTTTGTAGTAACTTGGTATAGTCATACATTTGCATTTATAAATACTATACAATGGCAAGATTCAAAGAAAATGATTTACCAAAATCAAAAATAACCGCTACTTCACTCAATAAAGCAACCATAATATTTAAATACGCAGGAAAACACCAATGGAAATTTTATGTAGGATTGGTCTTCTTACTCTTTACAGGAGCAACTGCTCTGGCCTTTCCTAAATTAATGGGAATGCTAATAGATTGTGTTAAGAACAAAGACAATTCTGAGGCTAATATGATTGCGCTAGGATTAGTTGTTATCCTTTTTTTACAATCAATATGTTCATTCTTCAGATTATCCTTATTTGTAAATTTTACCGAAAATACGCTGGCAAATCTTCGTTCGGCACTTTACAGTAATTTAGTAAAACTACCAATGTCATTCTTTTCTCAAAAACGAGTAGGAGAATTAAATAGTCGTATAAGTGCCGATATTACTCAAATACAAGACACATTAACTTCTACAATTGCCGAGTTTTTACGTCAGTTTATATTAATTATAGGAGGCGTTATTTTATTGGCTACCGAGAGCTTAAAACTAACCTTATTAATGCTATCTGTAGTTCCGCTTGTGGCAGTGGCAGCAGTTATTTTTGGTCGTTTTATTCGTAAATATTCTAAAAAAGTACAAGATCAGGTAGCCGAAAGTCAGGTAATTGTTGAAGAAACCATGCAAGGAATTAGCATTGTAAAAGCTTTTGCTAACGAATGGTACGAAATTGCACGTTATAACGGGAAAATTAAAGAAGTAGTAAAATTAGCCATCAAAGGTGGTAAATACCGTGGTTACTTTGCTTCCTTTATCATCTTTTGCTTATTTGGTGCAATTGTAGCTGTAGTTTGGTATGGTGTACGATTGAGTATTGCTGGCGAAATGAGCGTAGGACAATTAATCTCATTTGTACTCTACTCTACTTTTGTTGGAGCTTCTTTTGGTGGAATCGCCGAATTATACGCGCAAATCCAAAAAGCTATTGGAGCAACCGAGCGTGTTTTTGAATTATTAGACGAACATCCTGAGAAAATAAACTCACACCAAAATTCGACTGCAATCGAAAAAATACAAGGAAATGTTACTTTTAAAAACGTACAATTTAGTTATCCGTCAAGAAAAGAAATCAAGGTTTTAAAAGATGTAAATTTCACTGCTAAATTCGGTCAGAAAATTGCAATTGTTGGACCAAGTGGGGCTGGAAAATCGACAATCTCATCTTTGTTATTACGTTTTTATGATATTGATGCTGGAGAAATAATTGTAGACGGAAAAAACATCTACGATTACGATTTAGAAAATCTAAGAGGAAACATGAGTATTGTACCTCAAGATGTTATTTTATTTGGAGGAACCATCAGAGAAAACATCGCTTACGGTAAACCTGATGCAACCGAAGAAGAAATTTTAATAGCTGCCAGACAAGCCAATGCGTTTAATTTTATTGAAGGTTTTCCTGAAAAATTCGACACTTTGGTTGGAGAAAGAGGAATTAAACTTTCTGGTGGTCAACGCCAGCGTATAGCTATTGCACGTGCATTGCTTAAAAACCCAAGTATCTTAATTCTTGATGAAGCAACATCATCATTAGATAGCGAAAGCGAAAAACTGGTACAAGAAGCATTAGAGATTTTAATGCAAGGAAGAACAAGTATAATCATTGCTCATCGCCTATCAACGATTCGTAGTGCCGACCAAATTTTGGTTCTGGATAATGGAATTATTTCAGAACAAGGAACGCACCAGGAATTAATTGCGTTAGAAAACGGAACATATAAAAACTTAAGCAACTTACAATTTAGTAATTCTTAAGTTTTAAAGATTAAATCTGGAAAGTAAAATCAAAAAAAAACTCCAATTTTCATTGGAGTTTTTTTATATTAACTGGAGATTGTAATCTGCAACTGAAAACTGAGACTAAAATCTACTATCCTTTTCTTCTCTTACGCTCTGCTTTTAAAAGCTCAAGTTCTCTATTTGTTTGTCCCGCAACCGAAGTGTTTTCTTCCGCTCGACGGATAAGGTAAGGCATAACGTCTTTTACAGGTCCAAATGGCAAGTATTTAGCAACATTATAGCCGTTTTCAGCAAGGTTGTAGCTAATATTATCACTCATACCGTATAACTGACCAAAACAAATTCTGTGGTCGTTACTTTTAATTCCTCTTTCCTGCATCAATTGCATTAAAGTATAAGAACTGTTTTCGTTATGTGTTCCTGCAAAAATAGACATAGTTTCTAAATGCGCTAACATATATAAAACTGCTGCATCGTAATTGATATCCGTAGCTTCTTTTGATTCACAAATTGGCGAAGGATAATTTTTCTCTTCTGCTCTTTTGTTTTCTTTTTCCATGTAAGCACCACGAACTAGTTTCATACCAATGAAAAAACCTTCTGTTTTAGCTTGTTCATGCAATTTTTTCAAATAATCCAAACGATCCCAACGGTACATTTGTAATGTATTGAATATAATTGTTTTCTGTTTATTATACTTACGCATCATTTCGGTAACCAATTCATCGGCTGCATCTTGCATCCAGCTTTCTTCAGCATCAATAAGTAAAGCCACATCATTTTTATGCGCTTCCTTACATACAATATCAAAACGCTCTACTACTCTATTCCATTCCGCTTGTTCAGCAGCGTTTAAAGTTTGCTTTTCTCCTAATTTTTCATACAATTCAAAACGACCCAAACCTGTTGGTTTAAAAACCGCAAACGGGATTGCCTCACGTTCTTTGGCAAACTCAATTGTTTTTAAAGTCATTTTTAAAGCAGCATCAAATTGCTCCTCTTCTTCTTTCCCTTCTACTGAATAATCTAATACGGAACAAACACCTTTAGTGTACATTTTGTCAACAACAGTAATACAATCGTTCTCGTTTACACCACCACAAAAATGGTCGAAAACTGTAGCACGAATTAATTTTTCTACTGGTAAATTTGCTTTTAAAGCAAAGTTAGTTACAGCCGTTCCTATGCGAACTAAAGGCTGATTAGCAATCATTTTAAAAAGAAAATAAGCTCTTTCAAGTTCTGTATCACTTTTTAACGAAAATGCAACTTGTGTATTATTAAATATTTTTTCCATTATTAGGGATTTTTTTGTGCAAATATAGAGAGAGTTTGAATACTTTTTTTGTTAAAAATTCATTATTTCACATTATTAAATGCCTAAAACAAATAAAAACAAGGTAAAAATGTAAATTTTCACTTAATAAAAAAAGTTATATTTGTTAAAGAAAAAATATTAATCGATAAAATGTTTTCTTATGGCAAACAATATTGACAAGCAAAATATTTCAGACACCGTTGTTATTTTTTTTACAATATCGCTTTTACTCACCAATTTCCTGCCCCATCCCAAATCTATCGATCTTCTTTATCCTCAGTTTTTATACCTATCGGGGCTAAACTTAGTAATGGGATTGTATTTTTATCTTAATCCAAATGTCATTTCCACCGATACCTTTCCGCTCTTAAAAAAGAGTTCTCTCTTAAGGTTATACCTCCTATTTATTATTCTTTGCGGCATATCTGCCATTAATACAAAAAATACAACTTTAGTTTTAGAGAAAATAACAGAACTAATCATAGCCTTTTGTTTAGTGGTAAACTTCACCGTTTTACTAAAAAACAGACTTGATTTATTTAATAAAATTATTTTCATTGTTGGTATAACAGCCTTTTTACAATCCTGTGTCGAAATATACAATTTAAAGCTATTAGCATCTCAGGCAACAATATCATTTGGGCTTCAGAATATGATAAAAACCACAGGAAACATTAATATTTTAGCTTCAAGCTTAACTATCAAAATCCCTTTTCTACTACTCGGAATCACTACTTTTTCAGGTTTTAAAAAATTGTTTTCATACATCACATTATTACTTGTTCTCACAACCATCCTTTTAACTGCGGCAAGAGCAACATTTATTAGTATGTTTTTAATTTTTATTGTCTATATACTCTACTATCTAAAAAATAATTCGGCTAACAAATCCTCTTTAGGAACTTGTTTATCGCTCATTATCCCGATTATTATAGCTGTATTTATTACCAATTTAGTTTTTGAAAGATCTGCAAACGAAGAACGCTACATATCATTAAGAAACCGGGTAGAACAAATAAATCTTAAGGATGAATCTATTAAAACCAGAATAACAATTTGGAGAAATTCGATACAATTAGCCAAAGAAAACCCAATTACAGGCGTTGGATTAGGAAATTATAAAGTAGAATCTATTCCGTATGAGAAAACATTAGATAACAATTCTTCTATTTCTTTACACTCTCATAATGATTTCCTGGAAGTAGCTGCCGAAACAGGAATCTTAAACGGCTTGATCTATCTATCCATTTTTATTCTTATTACTTTTATCAATATAAAAAGAATCTTCAAATCAGCTGAAACTAACCGCAAAACAATTGCCTTACTAACCTTGATGATGACGATTGTTTATGGAGTCGATTCTGCTATAAACTTCCCGATGTTTCGTCCTGCAATGCTAATTTTCTTGTGTTTAATATTTGTATTAACAATCATTAATACTCCACCTCCATCAAGCCTTGAATTTGAAACTAACAAAAGTAAATCCTATTTAATACTGATTATAATAAGCATAATAACTAGCTATTTTGCCTTTTTAAACAACAAAGCTTCAAGTCTTGAATATTTAATCCAAAAAGATGTTGAAAGTTTATTTGCTACAAATAATTTAACTGGTGATGAACTACTTAAAAGAATACCAAAATATAAAAATACACTTAGCACAGCCGAATCATTTTATGAATATGCTGGTATTTATTATACAAATGAAAAAAGATATAACGACGCATTAAAATACCTTTCGAAAGCTGATAAAATAAACCCTCATTTCGGACGCATCTTCTTTTATAAAATGGTTATATCGAATGCAAAAGGAAACATAGACAGCGCTTATATCTATGCAAAACAGGCGTTTTATTTACGACCTCGAAATGTAAATTTCTTTAAAATGTCTGCACAATTTGCACGTGCTAAAAACGATACTTCAGAGATATTTAAAGAACATAATCTCTTTATTAAATACCGAAACATTCCCGAAGCGTGGGGAATTGCTGCAGAGGAACTACAAAAAAGTAATTATAACAGCTCCAAATTACTCCGTTTTATAGACAACGGTTTGCGATACCATCCTGCCGACACTCTTTTGACTAAACAGAAAAACAACATTTTAATTCAAAAATATACCAACGAAGGTCGGGATTTATTCCTGAAAAATGATTTAAAAAAGAGTCTTGAGTTATACCAGAAAGCATTAAAAATCGACCCAAATAATCCCGATACAATGCAAAACTTAGCATTCTATTATTATAGCCTAGGCAAATACCAAGATGCTAAATCATATTTTCTGGAAGCATTAAAACGTCGTGAGTTTAAATCTGGACGTACCGAATTTTTTATAGGCAATTGTTACCTAAAAACTAACGAAAGAGAAAATGCCTGTAAGTACTTTTCTATTTCAAAAGCCAAAAACTTTCCTGATGCTCAGCAGCAATTAAATCTAAACTGTAAGTAATACAACTAATTATAAAAATAAAACAACCTCTTTTACGTTTCATTTCATTACTTTTAACAGAAAAGTAAGTTGTTTGTTATTGAATATTTTTTCTCTTATTAGTTAGTATTTTATGCAAATTAGAGAGCAGGTTTGAATATTTTTTAGTTTAAAATGCCTTATTTTTGCGCTTTCAATTAACTACAGAAAACATGCAATCAATTCACGCCAATAATTATCCGATACATTTTAATCAAAATGCATACGAAGCTTTAAATAATCATTTAAAAGAAAATAAGTATTCAAACCTGTTCATTGTTGTAGATACCGACACAAATGAATATTGTTTACCTAAATTTTTACCTTTATTAGAAACGGACTTAACTATCGAAATTATCGAGTTTGAATCGGGCGAAATCAATAAAAATATTGAAACTTGCATCGAAATATGGAAGGTTCTAACGGAACTTGGTGCTGATAGAAAAACATTGGTTATTAATCTTGGTGGTGGCGTTGTTACCGATTTAGGTGGTTTTGTAGCTTCTACATTTAAACGTGGAGTTGATTTTATACACATCCCAACTACTTTATTATCTATGGTTGATGCATCTGTTGGTGGTAAAAATGGTGTTGACTTAGGGAATTTAAAAAACCAGATTGGTGTTATCAATGTACCTAAAATGGTATTAATTGATACGCAATACCTGGAAACTCTACCTCAAAGCGAGATGCGTTCTGGTCTTGCCGAAATGCTAAAACACGGATTAATTTATGATGCTGCATATTGGGAGAAATTTTTAGATTTAAAAGCTATCGATTTTGCAGATCTAGACGAGTTAATTTATCGCTCGGTAGAGATTAAAAACGAGATTGTAATGCAAGATCCTACTGAAAAACATATTCGTAAGGCTTTAAATTTCGGACATACATTAGGACACGCTATCGAAAGTTACTTTTTAGAAAATGAAAATAAGAAAACATTACTACATGGTGAGGCAATTGCTATAGGTATGATTCTGGAAAGTTACATATCGTTACACAAAAATTTAATTACAAAAGAGGAATATTCACAGATAAAATCGGCTATAAAATCTATTTATGACGATGTTATTATTGAAGAAAATGATATCGAACCTATCTTAGAATTACTAATTCATGATAAGAAAAACGAATATGGCTTAATTCAGTTTGCATTAATAGAAGGAATCGGGAAAATAAAGATCAATCAATCGGTTGAAAATGAATTAATTCTTGAGTCCTTTCAAGATTACAAATCTTAACGTATTTTTTAATAAAAAAGCTTTGCTTTACGTATATAATATTTTTTACATTTGCAGCGTGAAAAAAAATCAAAAACAAAAAGAATTCCGTTCATACAAGAACCAAGTCAATACTTCATTCCTGAGGATATTGAACCGTTTTTATAATATAAAAGGAAACTATTGTTTTGACCTGTTTCAATGTACAAAAGCGGAGCACGAGAAACTACAAATCGTGTATGCAAATATTCGGGTTTGAATTTTAGATTATTTTATTGTTTACCACATAATTTAATTTAAAATATACATATCTCAATGAATACAAAATATTCTGATTTAATCAATCAAACTTATTACTTTCCTCAAGAGGAATTTACTTTAAACAAAGACAACCTTCAATTCCACAACATCGATTTGATGAAATTAGTAGAAAAATATGGTACGCCATTAAAATTTACTTATTTACCTCAAATTTCTAATAATATCAACAAAGCAAAAAGTTGGTTTAGAAAATCGATGGAAAAAAATAAATACGAAGCTAAATACTATTACTGCTATTGTACTAAAAGTTCGCATTTTGAGTTTATCATGAATGAAGCTTTCAAAAACAATATCCATATAGAAACTTCTTCGGCGTTTGACATCAATATCGCGGAAAATTTATTGGAGAATGGCAAGATTAACAAAAATACACATATAATATGTAATGGTTTTAAAAGAGACCAATACGTAACTAATATCGCAAGACTTATAAATAATGGTCATAAAAACACCATTCCGATTATTGATAATTACGAAGAACTTGATTTGCTTCAGGCAGAAATAAAAGGTAAATTTAAAATCGGAATTAGAATTGCTGCCGAAGAAGAACCAAAATTTGAGTTCTATACTTCGAGATTAGGAATTGGATACAAAAATATTGTTCCTTTTTACAAAAAAGAGATCAAAGAAAATAAAAATTTGGAACTAAAAATGTTGCACTTTTTTATTAATACAGGTATCAACGACAATGCATATTACTGGAATGAGTTGGTAAAATGTATTAAAGTTTATGTAGCTTTAAAAAAGGAATGCCCTACTCTAGATGGTTTGAACATCGGAGGTGGATTCCCAATTAAAAACTCATTGGCTTTTGAGTACGATTACCAATACATGATTGATGAAATTATCAATCAAATTAAAATTGCTTGTGATGAAGCTGAAGTAGATGTTCCAAATATTTTTACTGAATTCGGTTCATTTACCGTAGGTGAAAGTGGTGGTGCGATTTATCAGATTCTTTACCAAAAACAACAAAATGACAGAGAAAAATGGAATATGATTGATTCTTCTTTCATAACTACTTTACCTGACACTTGGGCAATTAACAAACGATTTATTATGCTGGCTGTAAACCGGTGGAATGATACTTACGAACGGGTTCTATTAGGCGGACTTACTTGTGATAGTGACGATTATTACAATTCCGAACAAAATATGAATGCCATTTACTTACCTAAATATAATAAAGAAAAGCCTTTATATATTGGTTTCTTCAATACAGGAGCTTATCAGGAAACGATTGGTGGTTATGGAGGATTACATCACTGTTTAATCCCACAACCTAAGCACATTTTGATAGATAGAGATGAGAATGGATTTTTGGCAACTGAAGTCTTTTCAGAAGAGCAAACATCAGATCAAGTATTGAAGATATTAGGGTACAGTAAAAAACAATAAAAAAAATCGCAAATTGTACTATATTTTTATAAATTTTATTAATTTGCATAACAATCTTTAAGGGTTTTTATAACCTTTGAATTCAAAAAAAAAAGAAAAAATGAAAGGACCAATTAGTCAGTTTATTGAAAAACATTATTTACACTTTAACTCTGCATCTTTAGTTGATGCTGCAAAAGCATACGAGCAACAATTGGCAAATGGAGCCAAAATGATGGTAAGTATGGCTGGAGCAATGAGTACTGCCGAAATTGGAAAGATTTTTGCCGAAATAATTCGTCAGGACAAAGTTCAAATCATTTCTTGTACAGGTGCAAATCTAGAAGAAGACATCATGAATCTAGTGGCACACTCTCACTACGAAAGAGTGCCAAACTATCGTGATTTAACTCCTCAGGATGAGTGGGATTTATTAGAAAGAGGATTAAACAGAGTTACAGATACTTGTATCCCTGAGCATGAAGCATTCCGTCGTTTGCAAAAACATATCTACAAAATATGGAAAGATGCAGATGATAAAGGAGAGCGTTATTTCCCACATGAATTCATGTACAAAATGTTACTTTCTGGTGTATTAGAAGAATACTACGAAATTGACTTAAAAGATAGCTGGATGTATGCTGCAGCAGAGAAAAATTTACCTATTATTGTACCAGGATGGGAAGATAGCACAATGGGTAACATTTTCGCTTCATACGTAATCAAAGGTGAATTAAAAGCATCTACGATGAAATCTGGAATCGAATATATGGTTTTCTTATCAGATTGGTACCCTAAAAATAGCACTAACGGAATTGGATTTTTCCAAATTGGTGGTGGTATTGCTGGAGATTTCCCGATTTGTGTGGTACCAATGTTATACCAAGATATGGAAATGCACGATGTTCCGTTTTGGAGCTATTTCTGTCAAATTTCAGACTCAACAACCAGTTATGGTTCATACTCTGGAGCCGTTCCTAATGAAAAAATTACTTGGGGTAAATTAGATATTAAAACACCTAAGTTCATTATAGAGTCAGACGCTACCATTGTAGCACCGTTAATTTTTGCATATTTATTAGATTTATAGAATAACTTTATGAAAAGAGTAATAGTTGATTACGCTAAACTTACCAATGAAATTTTAAACTTATTAGTTGATAAATTTCCTGATGGTTATGATGATTCGGATGTTATCCGTTTTAGAAATGCTAAAAACGAATTGATAGAAGCCGTTGAAGTACGTACAGAAGATACTATCTATTTAGTAAAAATTAGTACTAAACTTGCTGATAGAATTGAAAATTACGATGAAGATGATGAAATCGATGCAGATGTTGACACAATCGAACCAATAAAAGGTCTTGATCTAGACGACGACGCTGCTGACGATGACGACGATGAAGATGAAAACTTAGACAAGCCAGATCTTGACGGAGATGATGACGATGAAGACCGTGAGAAAGATATCGCCGATGAGGATGATGACGAAGAAGATGAAGATTAATTAATCTGAATATTTCAAAATAAAAAAGGAACTCATAATATGAGTTCCTTTTTTATTTAGTAAATTACCTACAAAAATATAAGCCAATGAAAACAGAAATATTACACGCCAAGCTAAAAGAAAATTTTGGATTTGAAAAATTCAGACCAAACCAAGAAGATATTATAAATACAATACTTTCTGGTCGGGATACTTTAGCAATTATGCCTACTGGTGGCGGAAAATCTATCTGTTTTCAGTTACCGGCATTAGTACTACCAGGAATTACAATCGTTATTTCCCCTCTTATTGCCTTGATGAAAGATCAAGTCGATAGCTTGAAAGCAAACGGAATTGCTGCTTGTTTTATAAACAGCAGCCAATCTGAGCAAGAGCAACAATTTTACATGGAAAGCTTAAAATCTAACACAATAAAGTTGGTTTACATAGCTCCCGAAAGCTTATCTTATCTAGATATCATTTTCAATCAATTAACGGTAAGCTTAATAGCAATAGACGAAGCGCATTGTATCTCGGCTTGGGGACATGATTTTCGTCCTGCTTATACTAATTTAGGATATCTAAAAAATCGCTTCCCTTCCACTCCTGTCCTTGCATTAACAGCAACTGCCGATAAAGCAACGAGAACCGACATTACAAAACAATTAAATTTAAATAACCCGAAAACGGTTGTTGCTTCTTTTGATAGAAAAAATTTAAGTCTGGAAGTACGTCCTGCTCTCGACAGAGTAAAACAAATTATAGATTTTATAGAAAAGAAACCTCACGAATCTGGGATTGTTTATTGCCTAAGCAGAAAAACAACCGAAGAACTTGCAGGAAAATTACAAAAAAGAGGAATTAACGCCAAAGCATATCATGCAGGTCTAGATAATAAACTACGTTCTAAAACTCAGGATGATTTTATAAACGACGATTGCCAGGTTGTTTGTGCTACAATTGCCTTTGGGATGGGAATCGATAAATCAAATGTTCGTTGGGTAATTCATTACAATTTACCTAAAAATATAGAGGGTTATTATCAGGAAATCGGAAGAGCTGGTCGTGATGGTTTGCCATCAGAAACTATTTTGTTCGAAAGTTACAGCGATGTTATTCAGTTGCAGAAATTTGCTTCTGAAGGTTTAAACGCCGAAGTACAACTTGCAAAATTAGAACGAATGAAACAATATGCGGACGCTTTAAGCTGTCGCAGAAAAATCTTGCTTTCTTATTTTGGTGAATTAGTAAATGAAAACTGTGGTAACTGTGATATTTGCAAAAATCCTCCTAAGTTTTTTGATGGAACCGTTATTGCTCAAAAAGCGCTATCAGCCATTACACGTTTACAAGAAAAAGAAACTTTAGCAGTAATTGTCGACTTTCTTAGAGGTTCTAAAAACGCTCATATTTACGAAAACGAATATCAGAATTTAAAAACTTATGGTATTGGTGCCGATATTTCTTGGTACGATTGGAACCAATATTTAATTCAGTTGATAAATTTAGGCTATTGCGAAATTGCTTTTCACCAACACAATAAAATTTTACTGACTTCTTTTGCTAAAAAAGTATTATTTGAAGGGGAAAAAGTTCAGCTTACAACAGTAGTTAAGAAAGCTATTGAGCAAATTGAAATACAAGAAAAAGCTACTAAAGCTAAGCCAAATTCTCTTTTTGAAATACTCAGACAATTGCGCTACAAAATCTCTAAAGAAGAAGAAGTTCCGGCTTATGTAATTTTTAGCGATGCTGTTTTAAGGCAAATGGAATTATTACGACCAATGAGCGATGATGAACTTATCGCAATTGACGGAGTCGGAAAAGCCAAACTCGAGAAGTATGGTTCTGATTTTGTAAATGCTATAATCGATTTTTTTAAAAACAAAAAAGCTCCAAAGGCAAAATCTAAAAAGGAAAGCAGCACATATAAAGTAACCTTAGAGTTATTTCAGGAAGGAATTTCTATTGAGGCTATCGCAGCAAAAAGGAAACTTGGTATTTCGACAATTGCATCTCACTTAGCCAAGCTATATGTTGATGGGCATGATATTAATTTATCTGATTATGTCTCTGATGCCGAAGTTATCCAGATAAGAAAAGCCCAAGTAAAACTTGAAAATCCTGAAACACTAAAGCCCTATTATGACTTTTTTGAAGAGCAAATTTCTTATGATAAAATACGCTTAGGCCTGGCGATTATTGAGAAGAATTATTAAAACATGATAAATTCACGTACTCATTAAACGATATTACACCTCTAAATCTTTGTCAAAATTTTGAACTTTGACAAAGATTATTGTGTTTCTTACAGGGATTTATCGCACTCAAAAAAGCAAGTTTGCAGAAAATTATCTATCAAAATTGAGACGAATTCTATTTTTATTCGTTTAAAAAATCCGTTTTATCAACGTTTTTGCTTTAGCAAATCCGTATCATCTGCGTTCCTTTAAGACTTTCTAGCGGAATCGAAGGACACAAACTACTCGCGTATCAACAAAAACAAGACAAATTGCAATTACTCTTCGACTCGACTCAGGAGGACAAATTTGAAACTTTAATCACAAAATCTTTTATAAACTAGGATAATCCTTAGCCCTGATGGAAACGGCATCCTTTTTATTTTTCCTTTAAAAATAAAAAGATATAGTAAACAGCAGGAATAGCTTCAAAAAAAAATCCTGTGAATTACTATTTCACAAGACTTTTAATATTTAATTGTAGCGTTTTATTAGCTACAAATATCTTTCTTGAAAAACTTTTTGATGATGTTTTTGGTGACCAATAATTACAAAACCTAAAGCTCTAACTGATATCTGATTATTTGATGCTGTACCAATTCGTTTAAGCTGCTCTTCTGATAAATTTTCATAGAACAATAAATTCGAATGTCTTACTGCAGAAAGTTCCGTTAATAAATCCTGAATGCTTCTTGCGTTTGCATTCGTATTATCTACATAATCATTTTCATCAAAACTTGGCAATCCTGTTTTATCGTTTCTAGAAAAACGTAAAGCGCGATATGCAAAAATACGTTCGGTGTCGATTATGTGCTGAATGATTTCTTTGATTGTCCATTTTCCTTCGGCATAACGATAATCAAATTTATCCATTGGGATATTCTGAACAAACTTTATAAAATCATGCAAAGAAATTTCTAGTTCTTCAATCAAATTTACATCTCCTGCTTCGCGGATATAAGTTGTAAATCCGCCAGAATACTCGTTTTCTAATAATTGTGATCCTAACATAATAATTAAATTTAAGCTGAATTTCTACTTGCGTTTGTATTTCCGAAAAGCGAACGCGTTACTATTTTCTCATAAACTTTGATTAGGTCTTCATCGACTTTATCTTGCTTGTTTAATTCATTAATTCTTAACAAAGCATATTGTTGTATTGTTAACAATGGCAATACTATACGCTCTCTTATCTGAATTGATGCTTTACCATCAGGATAATTCTCCATTAACTCTTTATGTCCGGCAATTTTTAATAAAAGACGTTTAGTTTCCGAAAATTCATCGTAGATAATTTGCCAAAAATCACCAAATTCAGGGTCTTTCCTCATGTAAGCTGTTAATGGTAAAAATGATTTTGCCAGTGACATCATACTATTTTCTAACAAGGTTTTAAAGAATAATGAATTATCATATAAATCCTGAACTTTTTCCCATTGGTTTGTTTCTTCAAAATGTCTCAAAGCTGAACCTACCCCAAAGAAACCTGGTACATTTTGCTTTAACTGACTCCAAGAACCTACAAACGGAATAGCTCGTAAATCGGCAAAATCCAGATTCTCTGACTTGCTTCTTTTTGATGGTCGGCTACCTATATTTGTTTTAGAGTAATATTTTAAAGTACTCATTTTTTCCAGATAAGGAATAAACTTAGGATGATTCTTAAAGCTTAAATACTCTTGATACCCTAGTTCTGCTAGTTGATCTAATATATCTTTTTCATCTACAGTCAACTCATTTTTACCTTTACTAAATACCTGATTTGTAACTCCGGCACTTAATAAATTCTCTAAATTATAGCGACAAGAATCTAATGTTCCAAAATTTGAACTAATTGTTTGCCCTTGTATTGTAATCTGAATTTCGTTATTCTCGATTTTTGGACCTAGTGAAGCATAAAACTTATGTGTTTTTCCTCCTCCTCGAGCTGGTGGTCCTCCACGTCCGTCAAAGAAAATAGCTTTAATTCCGTATTTTCTTGAGATTTCGGTAAGTGCTTCTTTGGCCCTGTATATACTCCAGTTTGCCATTAAATACCCTCCATCTTTTGTGCCGTCTGAGAATCCTAACATTATAGTCTGCTTGTTTCCTCTCTCTACAAGGTGTTTTGCATATTCTGGATTTGTGTACAATTGCTCCATAATTTTATGGGCTTTTTGTAAATCATCTACAGATTCAAAAAGTGGGATTATATCAACTGTTGGACTTTCCCAATTGTTTAATCTAATCAATGCAAAAGTCTCCATTACATTCAGCGCACTTTCGTTATTACTGATTATATAGCGATTTGCTCCATACTCGCCATTATTCTCTTGTATGGTTTTAATAGCTTGAATTGACTCTATTGTTGATTTTGTAATTTCGTTTTCAAACACATTAGGATTAAGATCTCCTTTTACTTTTGAAAGGATTGCTATCTTTTCATTCTCTGATAAATCATAATAATTAGCAGGAAAAACTGTAGAGTCAGACTTTAAGTAATACGTTACAACATCTTTAAAAACAGCATCATGTATTTTACTATTCTGACGAATATCTAGTGTTGCAAAATAGAAACCAAACAAGTTAATTTTTATAAGTAACGCCTCTAATTCGTCTAAATACAACGACTGGTGCTTATCGATAATTATATCTTTTATCTTGTTTAATTGTGTTTTAAATTCGCCTAAAGTGATGTAAATTTCCCCTTTTGAATAAAAAACAGAACGATATAATTTAAACTCTAAATCTGAAACTAATGTATCTACTCCCGCAAAAGTCAGTTTCCTTTTTAGGTTTCGTATCTCTACATAGTAACATTTTAGAATCGAAGTTCTCAAACGTTCTGCAACTTTTAAGGTAATTGCAGTGGTTACAAATGGGTTTCCGTCACGGTCTCCTCCTGGCCAAAATCCTAGTTTTATCAATGGATTTTGAATTGATTTTCCGTGAAAGATATTCCTTTGAAGATAATGTACTATTTCGCCCGAGGTTTCGTAAAATACATTCTCTAAGTACCAAATTAAACTTACCGCTTCGTCGTAAGGATTTGGTTTTTCATTTTGTATAAATGGTGTTTTTCCTAATTGAGCAAGTAATTTCTTGATTTTAAGCAAATCATTTGCACGAATCGCATCGGTCAGGTCATTAATAATACCTAATACTGGCCCTGGGTAAAATTGTGTAGGATGCGCAGTTAAAACGGTACGAACATTAAAGTCTTCTAAAAACTCTACTAAATCATCTTCTTTTTCTTTAGCATCAGACTTTTCTTTGATATCACGAAGCGATCCTCTTCCTTCCATATTGTTTACAGTAGGAAAAGCTGCGTCTTCGATAGCATCAAACAATACAATTTGTCGCTCGATATATTGAATAAATCGAAACATTAAGTCGATTTTATCTTTCTCGGAAGCATTATTTAAATACTTTCCTGAGAAAAAATTCACAATTTCTTTAGGTGTTTCTTGTTTTTTGAAGCCTGTTTCGCAAACTTCGGTAAATAAAGGAAGTAAAACCCCAGTATTATCAATAGAATCAAATGGTAATGTAATAAAGACACTATTGTAAATATGGTATTTAGAAAGAACGTCTTGATTAAAACGTTCAATTTTAGGAAGCGTATACATAATGTGTTATAGTTGGTTGGTTGTTAATAGTTAATTTTTCATAAAAAAACCCCAAGAAAAACTTGAGGTTATATTCAATATAGCATTCAAGGTCAATTACATATTTTTAAAAATAGTATGCATCAAACGCTTCTTATCATTAATACTTTCTTCTAACGAGATCATAGTTTCTGTTCTGTAAACTCCTTCGATATCATCAATCATAAAGATAACTTCTTTAGCATGTTTCGTGTCTTTTGCTCTTATTTTACAGAAAATATTGAATTTTCCTGTAGTTACAGATGCTACTGTTACGAATGGAATTTGATTAATACGCTCTAAAACAAATTTTGTTTGAGATGTATTATTCAAGAAAACACCTACATAAGCTATAAATGAATATCCTAATTTATCATAATCCAAGGCTAATGAAGATCCCATTATTATTCCGGCATCTTCCATTTTTTTCACCCTTACATGTACTGTTCCTGCAGATATCAATAATTTTTTTGCAATGTCAGTAAACGGTACTCTTGTGTTGTCTATCAACATGTCTAAAATCTGGTGATCTACTTCATCCAAACGAAATTTACTCATAATTCTTTAATTAATATTACTAATTGCTATTACAAAGTATAAAAATATATATAAAAAATAACAAAATGACAAAAAAACTAACTTTTTATCAATCCATTAACAAATTTTATGTTTTTATCTAAATAAAAATCTGCTTTCTGACTTGTTTTCGGAATATTACTAAAATCATCAGTATATGTTGCCCCTTTAGCATCATATTCAAAATGACCGTAATAATTTTCTAATTCACCAACTTCGGTAATGTAAGCAGTGAAGCAAATTTTATTTTCAATCAATTCTTCTTTGTATTGTGCGGCAAAATTCGTGATTATTTCGATACCATCATAATTTATTTTGATGTTTTTATACATAAAATCATAAAAAACGACTTTATTTTGTGAAATATTCAAATATTTATTAATTCCATTGACAACTATATCGTTTTCGCTTAGTGCTTTAAATCCAGTAATTAAGGCAAAAAATATATACTTCCTAGTAACTTCTCTTTCATAATCATTAGGATAATGCCCCGCCTCAAATAAAATTGTAGGCACTCCCAGATATTGAAATGTATCTCCTATGCAATTAATATTAAAAGAATCATCAAAACGCCCTACTTGCCCAGGGATATACTGCTGCAGAACATCATTCATAGCAACAATCAGATCTATAGCCTTTGTACGAGACTCATTTATCTCTCTCTCTTCATTATATGCAGGTGCCAGAAACGAAACCGTAGCAGGCTTCCCTGTGTCTCCTGCGCCAAAAATAGTGCGCTGATCATGCAGGTTATAACAATAATGAGGTTTAAACGCTTCAAATGCAGCTCTTAATACTTTACTTTCTGGTTGAGTTAACTGTTGCGAATCACGATTTAAGTCGACTTTGTTAGCATTTTCTCGGGTATATAACTTCGCACCATCGGGGTTTAGTATAGGAATGGAATAAAAAGTAAAGGTTTCTAGCATTTTATTTGCAAAATCTGAACCGCTATTTAAGACATTAATAAAGTCAAATAAGGCTTTTGTGGTCGTGCTTTCGTTTCCATGCATTTGCGACCAAAGGTAAATTCGTGTTTTTCCAGACCCAATTTCGTAACTATATATAGGTTGATCCAAAACCGATTTACCAATAATCTTAACTTGATTATTAGTATTTAATTTGTCTAATAAGGGAGTAATTGCATCTAGTGTAAGATACCTTCCTTGAATACTTTGTTCTTTATGTAAGCTAAATAATTCTTCTAAATTCATGTCGTATTGTTTGGTTTACAAAAGTAAACATCTTTATTTTTACAATTGTAAACAATTAAATTTTGCCATAATCTACATTTGTAAACGCTTATTTTCTCGAAATAACCTCCATTTCCCTTGGTTTTGGTGACATTTGTTACCTATTTACAAAAACACACTTACAACACTAAATACTAACAACTTATATAACATTACATGAAGTCATATAATCAGTAAAATAGCTAGAATTAGGCAATTTACAATTGTATAATTGGTGCTTCGGTATATTTTAGTTACATTTGTAAACCATCTTAATTTAAAAAACAATTTACAATGGTAAACATCGAGGATTTTATAAAAAGATTGGAAACCATACTCGATTATTATGGTTTAAATGCTTCATCATTTGCAGACAAAATTGGGGTGCAACGCTCTAGTATGTCTCACCTACTTTCTGGCAGAAACAAACCTAGCTTAGATTTTATATTAAAAATTATTGAGATTTTTCCCGATGTAGATTTGTATTGGGTCTTGAACGGAAAAGGTACTTTTCCTAAAAGTGAAAATATCGAAGTGGTTACAAATTCAATTCCACAAGAAATTGAAAAACCCATCGCTCCTATTTTTCCAACTAAAAGCTTTATCCCCGAAGACCTATTCTTAGAAATAGAAAATCCAACGGAGAAAAAACCAATTGAAAAAAATACTCCTGAAATAAAAAACGTAATTCCTAATTCTTCTTCTTCCGAAGAAATAGAAAAAATTGTGCTTTTTTATAAAAATGGAACTTTTAAAATTTACACTCCTTAAAAAATAAGCGAGCCCTTTTCGATTTTTGTAAGACAGGAAAAAACATCCTCTACACTACCTCTCTTCTGTCTTACTCTCAAACTATTACTGCAAAATCAAGACTTGTTTACAAAAGATACTTCTAAAACAAAGTAATTTTTGTTTAACCTAAAATTGTACGATATTTTCCTATAATTAATCCTATTCTTACATATTGCTTTTTTTGTCGCAATTTGTCCATTTTATTTGTTGTTTATCGATTTTATTTGTAACATTGATACGGCTTAAGAAAAACATATTTTAACAATAATATCTTATTATTATCTATTTAAATAGTCTTTAAATATGATATTTTTATTCATATTAGCTAAATGTGTTTTATAATGAAAATAATTAACAAGTGTTTAATTCTATATTTTCAACCAAAAAAACAACCAATTTATGAGGAAAAAATTCCTTCTTGCCGTGTGGTTTTCATTTCTTTTCGGTGCCATCTTAGTTTTGTTCTGGCAAAATGAATACCAATACAGTTTACCTACACCCGTCCCAAAAAATCATCACGATATTGCTATGGGATCTCACATTAATCTTGGAAAACAGTTTACTACTAAAAATAAACCTATTTTCATCCATTTTTTTAATCCCGATTGTCCATGCTCCCGTTTTAACGCGCCACATGTAAGTGAATTAATAAAAAAATATGGAGATAAGATTAATTTCAATATCGTAGTTCTCAACAAAGTAAAAAATTTCACAGTAGAAGAAATTCAAGACAAATTTGATTCTAAGGTTCCTGTTTTCTTTGATAATGATATTGCTGAAAAATGCGGTGTGTTCTCTACACCTCAAGCGGTTCTTATTGATGCTTCCCAAAATTTATATTATCGAGGAAATTATAACAAGACAAGATATTGCACTGATGCAAATACTAATTATGCACAAATGGCAATTGATTCTTTATTAATCCAAAATAACAAACCTTCTTTTGATGCTTTGGCTCTTAAAGCTTATGGATGTTCATTACCTAAATGTACTAAATAAATCTAACCCTAACCAATTTCTAATTACTATGAAAACAAAAGCAAGTTTGAATGAACGAGATTACCTGCACAATTTTATGTCTACGATGACACAAAAATCTGATACCATTATCAACTATGTTCTTGCGTTCTATTTCCTCTTCGGAATAGCTTTGGCATTTAAATATGATACATGGGAAATTGGAGTCGGTGTTGGAGCACTTAATCTCATCGCCTATTATTCTGCAAAATTTTTTCTCAAAAAATCTAAATTCTACCAATACGTTCTCTCTGTAGTTCTGGCTATATTTATGGCGCAGTATATTTACCAAATGCATGGTTTGTTCGAAATGCATTTTACAGTATTCATCGCCAGTACGATTTTGATTATTTATCAGAACTGGAAATTACAAATTCCGCTTACGCTTTTAGTTGTACTTCATCATGGAGCTTTGGCTTACTTGCAAAATTTTGTTTACAATGATGCTAATGGTCCTCAAATATATTTTTCGCAAGTTAATTTTGATATAGAAACTTTTATCATTCACGTTGTCCTTGCTGCTGTTGTATTTTTTATGAATGGCTATTGGTCTTATTATTTTAAAGAACATAGTGAAAATCATATTTCTAAAATTTCTGATGAATACGAATTGGAAAATATCAAATTGGCATCGGCAAAATATAGTTCTCTCTCTGCAAACAATGAATTTAATAGTTTTATTTATAAAACGTCACAAGATTTAAAATCACCTGTACACTCCGTACTCACATTAATCGAAGTTTCTAAAGGGCAAACCGACAATGAGAAACTCCTTGGTTATTTTGAAATGATTAAAGAAAATACCAAAAAAATAGATGGCTTAGTCAATGATATCCACGGTAAATCGGCAAACCATATGGCGAATTAAACTTTTTATTTCCAAATTTTAGGCGTATTTGTTATTTCCCCCCAAATCAATTAGTAACCTTAACCTCTATTTTATGGCAGAATATGATTTTCAATCAGCAAATAAAACACTGATTACCTGGAAAAAATCTTTTGATGATTTTTTAAAAAACAACATCGCGCTAAATCCAAGAGATATGGTAGTATCTGAAACTGGTTTTGGCAAAGAGGTTGAAAAATTATTAAATGAACACAGCACCAATGCAACCGTTAAAAACCTGGACTTTCAATACAAGAAAATCATTCATATTGCAACCGATATCCAACATTTGAGATTGGTAAATGATGATACGCTACCTGATTGGCTAGAAGATGAATTAGGTACGGTTTTCCAGAAAATAAATGACCTATTAGCAACTTTAGAAAAAGAATTTAACTAAGCACTACTTTATAAAAAATATCACACCTTTTATAAAAAAAACCAACTCATATATTAACTTAAAATAAAAATTTATGGAAACAAGAACTACTCGCCCGACTCCATCTGATAGAGAAGTTGATTGGAACAAAACTAAAGTACTGCTAAGTAAAACAGATACAAAAGGAACGATTTTATATGCAAATGAAGCCTTTATAGACGTGTCGGGTTATGATGAGTTTGAACTAATTGGGCAACCTCACAATGTTATACGACACCCCGATATGCCTAAAGTAATTTTTAAATTCTTGTGGGATAATATTAGAGCAAGCAAGAACATACATGCTATTATCAAAAACATGTCTAAAACCGGTAGATACTATTGGGTAATTACCGATTTTAAAATAATTGCCGATTCAGATGGAGAAATTGCGGGATTCTTTGGAACAAGAAAATCTGTTCCTGAAGCCATTATAGTAAAGTTTATAGAGCCTTTGTATAAAAAGTTAATACATATTGAGGAAGCTAGCGGAGTTAAAGCCTCTGAAGAATATTTAATAGGTTTTCTGGAGGAACGCAACAAGACGTACATGGAATATGTAGATCATCTTGTAGCTACTGGAAAAGACGATAAAGAAAAAGTAAAAAAGGGCTTTTTTAAAGGCTTTTTTGAGAAAAAAGACGTCAAAAAAAAATAAACGAGCACCTCGTTTAAATAAAAAACACAATTTCCGATACCACTAAAGAAAATTGTGTTTTTTTTATATCCAAAAGAAAGCTCACTGAGCATCTTTTTATAATTGAAATCCGTTTTCTGGAATTTTCCCCACTACGCCTTTATAATGTTGTTTTAAAATTTCCATATCCTCTTCGTAATTTCCTGTCGGATAAAAAGGCTTCCCAAGATTAACTTCTTTTTTACCCCAATCAAAAGCTACAGGCACAATAGGCACATTTGCTTTTAAAGCGATGTAGTAAAATCCTGTTCTAATTTCTGAAACTTTTTTACGAGTTCCTTCTGGAGCAACTGCTAATCGAAAAGTTTCTTTTCTATCAAAAATGGCTGCAATGGAATCGACTTTGTTCAAACCTCCTGAACGATCCAGCGGCTCTCCTCCTGCACTTCTAAAATAATATCCAAAAGGAAATTTAAATAATTCCTTCTTTCCGACCCAATTCATTTCTAATCCTGAAATACCTCGGGTAAAAATTCCTAAATAAAAATCATGGTTACTTGTATGTGGCATTACCATTAATACACATTTTTTAACCTCAGCATTTTCAACCCCTACAATTTTCCATCCCATCAACTTCAGAAAGATGAATTTATATAATTGTTTCTTCATTATTTTATTTTAACCTGCAAAATAAATAATTTAAATCTTAAATTTGGTAAAAACGCATACGAATGATTAAGAAAATATTCAGTTACCTGGTTCCTATAAAAATATTTGAAAAAAAATCTGCCCGCAGTAAAGCAATCGAAGTTACTTGGGCAAACGGAGAATTAGTCCTAGATTCCGAAAATACCAATTACTCTTACGGAAGTTTGCAACGCATTCTAAGATATGGTTTAAAAAATATTGGTTTCGAAAAGATAACTCCGATGAAACACATTTTACTTCTTGGTGTTGCCGGAGGAAGTGTTATAAAAACGCTGGTCGATGAAATAAAATACAAAGGCAAAATCACCGGTGTCGAAATTGATCCCGAAATGATTCAGGTTGCCAATAAATATTTTAACCTAAATAAAATAAAACAACTCGAAGTTATTATTGATGATGCTTTTGAATTTGTACTAAAAACAAATAAAAAATACGATCTTATAATAATTGATGTTTTTGAGGATACTACGATGCCAAATTTTTTATTTGAAAGTTTCTTCAGTAATAGGGTTTGTGATCTTTTAAAAAATAGCGGTTTTGTACTTTTCAATACCATGATTCTGGATGAGAAGCATAATGTGCGAAACCAAAAATATATTTCGGAGATAAACAATGACCAACATACTGTAAAAATGCTTCCTCGAATCGAAGAACACAATGAATTGATAATTATTGAAAAACTAGCTTAGCGGTAAATTTATTTAACGAGTTGTTTATTGTCTACGGAGGAACGCGGATTAAGCGGATTTACAAAAGTAAAGACGCGGATTTAAAACGGATTTTCAAAAACAATCCCAATCCCTTACTAATCCCAAAACGTCGGTACGAAAAAAATCCGTTTTTAATCTGCGTTTTCGCCTTAGCGAATCCGCTTAATCTGCGTTCCTTCCACAAAGTATTAGATAGAATATTAAAAAAAGTAAAATATATGCCTGATTTAGAAACTACTTTAAAAAAATTAGCTCCAGCAAAAGTAATCGATGCAACAATCGGTTATGCTCAGTATATGCCTTTGGATTTATCAATTACAAATCAGGATTTAGCAAACAACAAGCTACAAACTGCTGCCGATTTTGAGAATTATATCGATAATTTATTAGCTCATGCCAATGCAAAAGTTGCTTTTGGCGGATATTTAGAGGAACGTAATCTATACAAACGAAGTGAAAATTTCAATAATTCTGATGCACCAGAACGTAATATTCATATTGGTGTCGATTTATGGATAAAAGCCTCAACTCCAGTATTGGCAGCGTTTAACGGAACAGTGCATAGTTTTAAAAACAATATTGGTTTGGGTGATTATGGCCCTACAATTATCCTGAAACATGATATCGAAAATCATATTTTCTATACTTTATACGGGCATTTATCGTTAGAAAGTATAGAGAATCTTAAAGTTGGAGATGTTTTTATTCAAGAACAAATTTTGGGCACTTTAGGAGAATCAAATGTAAATGGGGATTATGCACCGCACTTGCACTTTCAGATTATAAAAAATATTGGAGATAATTTTGGCGATTATCCAGGTGTTTGCAGTAAAATCGACGCAGATTATTATGCTAACAACTGCCCAAATCCCAATTTAGTATTAAAAATAACATAAAGAACGATGAAAAAAGTACTATTTATTCTAAGTTTGCTTCTGTTGATTGGTTGCAAATCTAAAACAGGAGGAAACAAAACAGAGGATTTAAAAATATCAAAAGTTTTACCTACAGAAGTAGATAATAGCCAACAAAAAAAGGCCTACGATTTAGGAAAACGAGTTTTATTGACTTGTAATACCTCAAAATTTAAGCCTTTTAACGAAACTGAAGTTACGCCATCGGTTATGGCAAATACAACAGAAGAGCGATTGACAAAAACATGCCAGAAATTCCGACAATGGTACGGAGCATTTAAAGATCTTAAATTAGATGGTGTTTATAAAACCAAACACGAAACCATCTACAGATACAGAGCTTTATATGAAAAAAAAGTAGCCAATAAAGAACTTCGCGTCTATGTAAACGAAGACAATCTGATTTCTGCCATAAAATCGTTGGACTGGGACGAAACATTCGAGTCAAATTTAATTGAAAAATAAAACCTTATGAAATGAGCATTACCGAAAATTGGTCGCAAATACCAATGAAGATCTGCGAATTCCATATTCCTTTAAAAAACAAATACTATCTACATATGAATTATAAAACACTACTGATTTTACCCTTTTTTTTCTTATCCATTTTGGTTAATGCTCAGGAGTCGCTTAATTTTAAAGGAAAAACATATCCAGCTACCCAATCTTGGGATTTTATCTGCGAAAATTATGCTTTATCTGGCGAAGCCAATGTGCAAATTGCAAAAACAGAAACGGGAGGTCTCTTAAAACTTAGTGTTGCCACAACAGATCCTAAATTACAAATTACAGGCGTTGCCTATATTTACTTAGTAGACAATACGATTATTGTATGTATTGATAAAAAAAATACTGAAGCTGCCGAAAATAAAACGGCAAATTATTACAATCTTTCGGCTATTGAAATGAATAAACTAAAGAAAACTGATATACAATCTATTAGATTCAATATAACAGGGACTGCAAATAAGTTTAGTAGCCAAATTGGTAATTTTACTGCCGTAAATAAGAAGTCTTATTTTTCGACCAAATTTGACAAAACTAAAAAAAGCTTTGATACCGCAACAGAAATTCAAGGTTTATAAGCTTATTTTTGGAGTAAATAGTCAATAATTCTGTACATTTATATTCTAATTAGATTAAAAATGACTGCAAACGAAGCCACAATTACGAAATTTTATACTGCATTTGCCAATGCCGACGCAGCCAAAATGAGCGAATGTTACCATCCTAAAGTACAATTTCGTGATCCTGCTTTTGGTTTATTAAAAGAGAATCAGGTTTCTAAAATGTGGGAAATGCTACTTAAAAAAAGCAAAGGAAACATAAAAATAGAATTCTCGGATGTAAAAGCCGATGATTTTGTAGGTTCAGCGCATTGGGTTGCTACTTACAACTTTAGCAAAACAAACAGAAGGGTAATCAATAGTATTTCTGCCGAATTTCAGTTTCAAGATGGTTTGATTATTAAACATACCGATACCTTTGATGTCTGGAAATGGTCAAAACAAGCATTTGGTATTACAGGATACTTATTGGGCTGGACAGGTTTTTTTCAGAAAAAAATACAAGAACAAGCCTTATTATCACTTCATAATTATCAAACTAAGAAATAATGGCACATCTCGAGACCTTAAGAGCTCTTTTTAACCGAGATCTTAATAAATTAAAACTCGAAATAGAATCTTATCAAAACGAAGCTAAAATCTGGCTTGTAAGCGAACAAATTCTAAATTCGGGTGGTAATCTATGTTTACACTTAATTGGTAATTTAAACACTTATATAGGCGCTGCATTGGGTAATTCTGGTTATATCAGACATCGAGAATTAGAGTTTTCTCTAAAAAACATCCCAAAAGCAGAATTAATAGCTAAAATTGAAGAGACAATTAGTGTTGTTGATGCCGCTTTAAGTAATTTATCAGAAGAAGATTTGGAACATGAATTTCCTGTATTTGTTTTTGAAGGTAAAAACTCTACCGATTTTATCCTAACGCATCTCACCACTCACCTCGCCTATCATTTAGGACAAATAAACTATCACCGCCGATTATTAGACGCGTAAAATGGTTGACTGACAACAATTTAAACCATTAAGAGATTAAGAAAAATTAAGCTTTTACTGTTATTTTAAATTTCTTAAAATATTCTTTAAAAACTGTGACTTGGCGGCTTTACGAGATTCAATAATCACAACTTGCCTTCTAATAGCATTCTTAATTTTCCTTAATCTCTTAATGGTTAAAAAAATCAAAAAAAAATAGCTTCGATTGAAGCTATTTTTTGTTTTATGATGCAAACCAACCTGCGACTAATTCATCTTCGAATGAAGTTACATTTTCATGTATAAACTCATTGGTTTCTTTATTGTATTCGTAATCCAAGGCCCATGTTTTATGGTTTTTGGCTAATTCTTTGATGCTTTCGCAAACAAAAGCAATTTCATCATTCGTTGTTGTAGGATGTATTGACATTCTTATCCATCCCGGTTTACGGATTAAATCTCCAATAGTGATTTGATCAATCAGCTTACTAGACGTTTCTTGGTCAACATGTAACAAAAAGTGTCCGTAAGTACCTGCACAACTGCAGCCTCCTCTGGTTTGGATTCCGAATCTGTCATTTAATATTTTCACACCTAAGTTAAAATGTAAATCTTCGATAAAAAACGAAACTACTCCTAAACGTTCCTGATGTTGTCCTGCAAGAATTTTAATATTCGGAATATCATTTAGTTCATTAAACACATAATCTACGATTTCATGCTCACGTTGTAGCATCTTATCTACTCCCATTTGTTCTTTTAGCTCAATTGCCAAAGCAGTTTTAATAACTTGCAAAAAGCCAGGAGTTCCGCCGTCTTCACGGTCTTCGATATTATCGATATATTTATGCTCTCCCCAAGGATTTGTCCAGCTTACTGTTCCTCCTCCAGGACAATCCGGAATCATGTTTTTATATAACTTTTTATTAAAAACTAAAACTCCCGATGTTCCAGGTCCTCCTAAAAATTTGTGTGGAGAAAAGAAAATCGCATCCAAATACGCTTCTGGATCTTCTGGGTGCATATTTATTTTTACATACGGTCCAGAACACGCAAAATCTACAAAACAAACTCCATTATGTTGGTGCATTAACTTAGCAGCTTCATAATAGGGTGTTTTTATCCCTGTTACGTTAGAACAAGAGGTAATCGAAGCTATTTTGTAAGCTCGGTCTTTATATTTATCTAATAAAATTTCTAAGCTTTCAAGGCTAAAAAGTCCTTTTTCGCAAGCAGGAATAATTTCGACATCGGCAATAGTTTCTAACCAACTCGTTTGATTTGAGTGGTGCTCCATGTGAGATATAAAAACAACTGGTTTTTTATCAGCTGGTATAGTTGTAAAATCCTTTAGATTTTCAGGGATTTTCAAACCCAAAATACGCTGAAATTTATTAACAACACCAGTCATTCCTGTTCCATCAGTAATTAAAATATCATCCTGATTGGCATTAACGTGACGCTTAATGATATTTCTGGCATGATGGTACGCTTTTGTCATGGCAGTACCTGACACAGTGGTCTCAGTATGCGTATTTGCGACAAAAGGTCCAAATTGGTTCATAATTTTCTCTTCAATCGGTCTATATAATCGTCCGCTGGCAGTCCAATCGGTATAAATTATCTGTTTTTTACCATAAGGAGAGGTAAATTCCTGGTCGATTCCAATGATATTTTTACGAAAATCTTGGAAATAAGCTTCTAAAGCCGTGGTATTGTTTTTGATATTCATTATAAACTGATTTGATGACAAAGGTATATATTTTTTATATAATTGTGAATTTGTTAATACTTAAGTGAAAACTGTACTACAATTTCTGTTATTTTTAAATAAACACCTCTTAAACAGGTTTCTTTTTAGCAAAACCAACAAATTAGAATTAAATTTGAGTATCTATTTAAAATATGTTACTCATTATCAACAAAGAACAATAATTATTTAAATTATATATTATGAAAAACTTATCTATAGCTACTTTTGGAGGGGGCTGTTTCTGGTGTATCGAAGCAGTTATTCAACGCCTGAAGGGGATAATATCAATAAAATCGGGCTATGCCGATGGTCATATCAAAAACCCTGCTTATCGCGAGGTTTGTACCGGGAGAACAGGTCATGCCGAAGTTATTCAGGTAACTTTCGATCCAGAAATCATTTCATACCATGACTTAATTGCCATTTTTATGACGAGTCATGACCCAACGACATTAAACCAACAAGGAGCTGACAGAGGGACACAATACCGCTCTATTATTTTATACCATAATGAGGAACAAAAAGCAATTGCAGAGCAGGTTTTTGAAGCTGTAAAACCTCTTTATGCTGATCCAATCGTAACCGAATTAAAACCTTTTGAAGTGTTTTATGAAGCTGAGGAAGATCACCAAAATTATTACAACAATAATCAGGAAGCTGGTTATTGCCGAATGGTAATCGACCCTAAAGTGCAAAAACTAAGAAAAATGTATGCCGATAAACTGGCATAAACAAGCACGTATTACTGTTATTGAAATTAAATAAAATGAAAAAATTAAATATACATAATCGGTTTACAGCCGAACTACCCGAAGATCCACTAAGTACTAACGAAATAAGGCAGGTTTTAAATACTTGTTTCTCTTATGTTAACCCACGAATTCCTGCTGAACCTAAGCTAATTCACGCTTCTGAAGCTGTGGCTGAATTAATTGGGCTTTCGCCAAAAGACATTCAATCGGAATCATTTCTGAATGTTTTTTCAGGTAAAGAAGTTTTACCAACCACGCATCCATACGCCATGTGTTATGCAGGACATCAATTCGGGAATTGGGCGGGACAATTAGGAGACGGTAGAGCGATTAATTTAACCGAGGTTGAACACAATGACCAGTTTTATACTTTACAGCTTAAAGGAGCAGGAAAAACACCTTATTCGAGAACTGCCGATGGTTTAGCAGTTTTACGTTCCTCTATACGAGAACATTTATGTAGCGAAGCCATGTTTTATTTAGGAGTTCCTACCACTCGTTCCCTTTCTTTAATGTTATCTGGTGACGAAGTATTGCGTGATAAACTATATGATGGCAATCCTGCTTACGAAAAAGGGGCAATTGTATGTCGTGTAGCACCGTCATTTATTCGTTTTGGAAGTTTCGAAATGCTAACGGCACGTAATGAACTTAAAAATCTTAAATCTCTTACTGATTATACCATCAAGTATTATTATCCTGAGATAACCGAGGAAGATCCTAAGAAGTCTTATATCCAGTTTTTTAAAGCTGTAGCTGATAAAACCCGTAAGATGATTCTGGATTGGCAACGTGTAGGTTTTGTACATGGGGTCATGAATACCGATAATATGTCGATTCACGGCTTAACAATAGATTTTGGACCTTATGGTTGGTTAGAAGATTATGATCCGAATTGGACACCAAATACTACCGATAATCAACATAAAAGATACCGTTTTGGTAATCAGGCTAATGTTGCTAAATGGAATTTATTTCAATTAGCAAATGCATTATACCCATTAATCAATGAAGCTGAAGGTTTAGAGAGTATATTAGAATCATTCTCTGATTCATTTGATGAAGAATATAAAGAAATGATGCTAAGCAAATTAGGAATTTCTACATCAAAAGAAATTGATGATAAAATCATCTTAGATCTAGAAACCAACTTGCAATTATCTGAAACAGATATGACTATCTTTTTTAGAAATTTAAATAAAATTAAAAAAGAACAATCTGCAGAAGAGGCATTTGCTTGCATTCAGGATGCTTTTTATAAACCAGAAGAAATTAAAGGTACTATTTTAAATACTTGGCTAGAATGGTTCTCGGTGTATTTAACGCGTTTAAATACCGAAAAAACATCCGACGAAGAACGTGCTGCAAGCCAAAACAAAGTAAATCCTAAATATGTCTTGCGTAACTATATGGCTCAACTAAGTATTGATGCTGCCGATGAAGGTGATTATTCTCTAATAGAGGAATTACATTTATTACTTAAAAATCCTTACGATGAACAACCAGAATACGAAAAATGGTTTGCCAAACGTCCAGATTGGGCAAGAGACAAAGTAGGCTGTTCTATGCTTTCTTGTAGTTCTTAGCTATTTTTTGTCACGATCCGAGCGCAATTTCATTAAATAAAGGGAATATTTATAATGCTTTGTCAAATTAAATCTCCCGCAAAGTCGCAAAAACGCAAAGAAAGAATGTGTAAACTTTGCGCTTTTGCGGCTTTGCGAGTAAAATTATAGCCCAAAAAGCTTAACTTAATAACATTGCGCTCGGATCATGGCAATCTTTTTCTATTTTGAAGTAATACAATCTAGAATCATATTGGCATGAACACGGGAATTCTCAATAAACCATTTATGAGTTTCCATTCCGCCACACACAACACCTGCCAAAAACAATCCTACAACATTGGTTTCCATTGTCTCAGGATTGTATGTTGGTACTTTTCTTTCATCATCAGATAATTGAATTCCCATTTTTTCCAGAAACGTTAAATCTGGCTTATAACCAGTAAGTGCCAAAACAAAATCATTTTCGATAGTTACTTTTCCGTTTGGAGTATCAATTTCAACTTCATTCTCTCTGATTTCAGTAATATTCGATTCAAAATAAGCTTTTATACTTCCTTCGGCTATTCTATTCTCGATATCTGGTTTAACCCAATATTTTACTCGATTGTTTATTTCGCTTTTGCGAATAACCATTGTAACGTTAGCTCCTTTTCGCCAACATTCTAAGGCTGCATCTACAGATGAATTATTTGCGCCTACAACAAGAACATTCCTAAAAGCATATTCATGTGCCTCTTTGTAATAATGGCGCACTTGTGGCAACTCCTCGCCTTTTACATTCATATAAATCGGAATATCATAAAAGCCTGTTGCGATAATTACATTCTTGGCTTCATACAATGTCTTATTTGTGGTTATTTTAAAAAGCGAATTTTCTTGCTTGATAACTTGGGTCACATTTTCGAATAAATGAATGGAGAAGTCAAAATAACGATGAATATTGCGATAATACTCCAATGCTTCTTGTCGGCCTGGTTTGGGAGCCAGGCAATTAAAAGGTATATCTCCTATTTCTAGTCTTTCGGCTGTAGAAAAAAACGTCATATACAGCGGATAATTAAAAATACTGTTTACAATTGCTCCTTTTTCTATAATTAAATACTTTAAATTTTTCTTTTGTGCTTCGATCGCGCAGGCCAAACCTATTGGTCCTCCTCCTACTATAATCAAATCATATGCTTCAATTGTCATAAACATTATTCTTTATTCCATTCTGAGAACGGATGCTTGCTTAAATAAGAATTATAATATCTTGGATCACTGGTTACTTCTTCTCCTAACCAATCAGGCTTATCAAACGTGTCTGTTTCTGATTCAAGCTCGATTTCGGCAATTATCAATCCTTCATTTTCTCCATAAAACTCATCAACCTCAAAAACATGGCTTCCTGACTTTATTTCGAATCGTGTTTTCTCTATTTTACCTTTCTCACACAATTTCAATAATTCTTGTGCTTCGTCCAGCGGAATTTCATTTTCCCACTCAAATCGTGACATTCCACTATCACTTCCTATTCCTTTTATAGTAATAAACCCTTTCGTGCCTTTTATACGTATACGTACTGTTCGCTCTGGTTCGGAGCTTAAATATCCCTGAGCAATTCGATTTTTGGCGAAAGCCTGCTCTTTAAAATCGGTTGTTTTAACTAAAAACTTTCTTTCTATTTCGACCATCATATCCATAACTAAATTCAGTTAGCAAGTTACTCATTTTAATTAATTGGCGAATTAAGATTTTCTCCTTACAATTATTCAAATTAATTGTTAATTTTAAAAAGTAAGTAAATTCTTAAACATAAAAAGAGGTTATTTTTAACAATAATATTAAAATAACTGATTAGTAACGTTTTGCATTTATTTTTTTGTTAAATTTGAGAGAATTTTAACTCATAAAAATTATGTCTAAAAAAACACTTTATCTCTTAGGCATTGTAGTCACAATTATCTTAGGTACATTCCTGTATCTGAAATTTTGCTGCAATTGCTGTACGAAAGAACCCGCAGACGATATCGAAAAAGTAGTTGTTATTAAAGAAACGGTCACGGAGATTGTTCCTTTTGTAATTAATGGTACCGGTATTGACTACCGCAGTAGCGACAATCTGAAGTTCCTGAAGAATAGTGCTTCGGTGATTATGCCAGTTAAAGACTCTGTTAATATTGGTATTGAAAAACTGAAAACTTTCTTAGATGCCAATCCAGAGCAAAAGGTTACCATAACTGGATATGCGACTACCGATGAAAAGAACACCACAACGTACCCTAATCTTGGTATTGCAAGGGCAAATGATGTTAAAAATTATTTTGTATCAAAAGGGCTATCAGCTGGAAAGTTTAACACTAATGGCGAAATAATCGATAGCTGGAAAACAAGTGGAGATACGCTATTAGGTCCAGTTTCTTTCGAAATTAATACTTCGACTGATTCGGTTGCAACAAAAACTGATGGTGAAGATTTTGCTGCTTTAAAAACCAAAATAAATGCTGATCCTTTGGTTCTTCATTTTAATACCAATAAATCCAATAATAATCTAAATGCTGCCGATCGTCAAAAAATTAAAGACATTTCGTATTACATTCTTCATGTAAATGATGGCGCATTATTGGTTGTTGGACATTCTGATAATGTTGGAAACCGTGAATCGAATGTTGTGTTAAGCCAAAAACGTGCTGACTTTACTAAAAACTATTTGTCTAAAAATGGCATTGATGGTAGTAAAATCGAAACTCAATCAAAAGGTCCAGATGAACCTGTAGGAGATAATACAACCGCCGACGGTAAAGCAAATAATCGTAGAACTGTAGTTACAATAAAATAATTAATCCAAAAAAATAATATTATGAATATACCTTGTATCTTAATACCAGCTTTAGTTGGGTTAATCTGTGGAATTTTAGGTTACTTGATAGGAAAAATGGCTTCAAAAGGAAACGATTCTGATTTGCTTTCTTTACAAGCTGATTTAGACGCTTGCAGAGCTAATACTAAGAACTTAAATGCAAAAATCTCTTCGCTTGAAGCAGATTTAGCAGCTAAGTTAAATAATGCTTCGGCATCTGCACAATCATTTGTGGGTAAAACTACAATTCCAGAAATTACTTTTGATGCTGCATTGGCAGCAACTGTATTTGGCAAAAAAATAAAGAAAGATGATTTGAAGATAATTGAAGGAATTGGTCCTAAAATTGAAGAGCTGTATCATCAGGCTGGAATCAAAACCTGGTTGGCTTTATCGGAAACACCAACAGAAAAATCTCAAACTATTCTAGATAACGCTGGTGAAAACTATGCGATTCATAATCCTGGAACCTGGGCAAGACAAGCTAAGTTGGCTTATGAAGGAAAATGGAAAGAATTAAAAGAATGGCAAGATGTCTTAGATGGCGGAAAAGAATAATTTTTATTCACTAAAATTGAAAAACTGGCTTTATGCCAGTTTTTTTTATTTCTAATTTTAAAGACAACCTATTGGTGAAAATCTTTGTCAACTTTGACAAAGATAAAAGCGTTGTCCTTTTCTTCTAGATTAAAACTTATCAATATCTATTTCCCAGTTTAAATCTGGGTTATACCATAATTGCCCTTGGGTAACTTCTAGCGGGCAATCAAAATTATTCGTATACAATGCTCCTGTTCCTAAACCTTGTGGCATCATATTATTTTGCAAAAAAGTCCATTGTGCGATTGCATTAAGACCAATATTACTTTCTAAGGCTGATGTTATCCACCAACCGATATTATATTTCTCTGCCAACGTAATCCATTCCTGCGTTCCTCTAAAACCTCCTATAAAGCTTGGTTTTAAGATAATGTATTGTGGTTTTATGTTTTGTAGTAATGCTTCTTTTTCCTGCAATGTAAACACGCCTATCAACTCTTCATCTAATGCTATAGGAAAAGGCGTTGTCTGGCATAAATTAGCCATAGTCTGAATATTGTGCTGTTTTATAGGTTGCTCGATACTATGCAACTTATATGCATTAAGCTGAATTAGCTTATGTAATGCGGTATCTAAACTAAAAGCTCCATTGGCATCTACTCTTATTTCTATCTCTTCTGGGCTAAAATGACTGCGGATAAAACCTAATAACTCCAGTTCTTTATCAAAATCGATAGCACCAATTTTGAGTTTTATACAACGAAAACCCGTGGCTAGCTTCTCCTCTATTTGTTGCTTCATAAACTCCGGTTCTCCCATCCAGACCAAACCATTTATTGCGATAGATTTCTGTCCTGTGGTAAAAGGTGAAGGGAATAGCAAAAAGGGCGTTTTACTATGTAATGAACGGAAAGCCATTTCTACACCAAATTGTATCGAAGGGAACTCTAATAAGGCTTCCCAAAGGGCTGTTTCACCTAGATGGACGTTATCGCAACACCATTGCAATTTCTCTTCGTAGTCATCTCGGTCGTCTGCGCTTAGTCCTCTGAGGATTCCGCACTCGCCTATTCCTTTCTTATTATTTTCTTCAATAATAATGAACCAAGTTTCTTTTTCGTTCATTACGCCTCTGGAAGTTCCCGATGGGCGCTTAAAATTGAGAATATATTTGTGGTAAGTGGCTTTCAATGTGATTTACTTTTTTTAAACATATAAGTGATATAAGTTCATATAATAAAGCATTTAGAAAATACAATTTATATTTGCTTGCATCACTTATAGGATTAATTATTAATTAAAAAGGTCTAAAACTCTATCGAAGTTTGCTGAAGGTAAATTTGCTTTCTTAAAAGCTGCAAAATCAAGTTTTACTTTTTGAATCCAGCTTAAACTATCAGTAACGTTTTGTGTTTGGTATTTTTTATAAATGGCTTTGGCGTCTTTATAATCGTCGCTTACCAAATAAGCATGGGCTAGGTTAAGTTTTAATTGCAACTCTGTTTCATCTAGTTTTTCTCCTTCTTTTAAAAACTTAATCGCTTTCTCGTATTGCTTGGTTATTATATAACAATATCCAATAGCGCTATAATCTAGTGCTGTAGCCTTTTTGTCAGCAATTACAGTGTTTAACAATGTTATCGCTTCACCATATTTCTGACTTTTAATTAATTTAGAAGCCTGATTTCTTAAATCGCTATAAATGTTTTTAGAGATACTGGTATCGTTATAACAGGTATTACCATAATCTTTATAGGCTTTGATTTTTTCCATTGCCAATAGTTTATCAAACTCTGTGTAACGGTATTGCTTTTCGATTTTTTCGAGGATACAAACGCAAAATTCATCAGAACTTGCCATTTTCTGTGCCAGATTTGAGGTCTTACATTGGCTGATAATTTCTTTTTTATTCTCCTGATTCCAACCACGGCTTAGCTTTACATCAACCCACGGCACTACTTCTAGCACTATTTTTTGTTTTAAAAGCCAATTCTTGCTTTCGAATCCAAACCAAATTGTATTTACATTTGGTTGCAAACAGCTGGTTTTATCTAATGATAATCGTTTTGCGTCTTTGCTTACTGGTTCTTCTTGTGCATAACAGGCTTTATCGGTTTTTCCCGTTTGTACATAACTTTTAGCAATTGCCTGATCGGTAAACAAGGCATATTTACACTTATCATCTCCTGATATTTTTGACATTAGGAATACTGCTCCGGCTGATCCCTGACTAATTCCTGATGGGTCTGGAATCGATTTTAATACCGAGACTAAGCTGCTTGCCAATTGTTGGTTTTCGTCCAACAGAGTGATCCTATATATCACTTCGGTGGTTCCTAATGGTAAATCTTCGGTTGGAATGATGATTCTGTCGCGGGCTGAAACGATTATTTCTTTTGTAGTGGATCGTTCTTTGTCCCAATATCCTTCTTTTTGTGCAAAAGCTGAATAAAACGAACTTAATAAAAGTACTAAAATCAGTTTTTTAGATTTCATTTTCTTGACTGGATGTGTGTGTTTTTTAGCCCTGACAGCAGCGATATCCTTTTCCTGTCCGCCGCGGCGGACAGGAAAAGATAAAGCGTATGGCGGGTCCCGATAGCTATCGGGATAGCTCCTAATTCTTCAATTTCTTTTAGAATAACGCTATTTACAATTCAATAGATTCTCCAATTTCTATAAGCATTAGGTCTTTTCCTTTATCAAAAAACTTACGTATTGCTTCGTCATGATTGATTTTGATATACCCGAAGGTATCATAATGATACCCTAGAATTTTATCACATTCGATAAAATCTGATGCTATAATGGCATCTTCTACATCCATTGTAAAGTTGTTTCCTATTGGTAAGATCGCTAAATCTAGCTTAGTACGCATCGGGATTAACTTCATATCCATCGTAAGTGCTGTATCTCCTGCGATATAGATATTTTTGTGTTCGCCTTCGATTACAAATCCTCCTGGATTCCCTCCGTAGCTACCATCGGGAAATGAACTTGAATGTATAGCATTTACATATTTTACTTTTCCGAAGTCAAATTGCCAGCTTCCTCCGTGATTCATTGGATGTGCTTTTAGCTCTCTTTGGGCAAAATAACTCGCAATTTCGGCATTAGATACGATTACTGCTTCGGTACGTTTTGCAATTGCTTCGGCATCTAGAATATGATCTCCATGCGCATGCGTTAGCAAAATATAATCGGCTTTTAATGTGTTAATATCGATATGTGATGCCAATGGATTACCTGAGATAAAAGGATCTACCAGAATGTGCTTTCCTCCTACTTCGATTCCTAATGATGCATGACCGTAAAATGTAATTTTCATATTGATACAATTTTAAAGTTTAATAAATTATCTTCCTCCTAAGAAGAGGTTTACAATAATGTCTGAAATTAATGATATCATGCACAAAGTCAATAATACTGAAAGCAAAAATGTACTAAGTGCTACTCTTTTTAATTCTGGGTCTAGTAATTTAGGTTCTTGGTTTTTATAAACAACAATTAAATGTTTGGTTAATGGTATGTAAGCCAATAAAAACAAGTATTGATCAAAGTTATAATCGCTTAAAATAGCAAATGCAACTACCGAAATCATTGCTGTTATGATTAAGAAGTAATGGTACTTTTTGGCAGCTTGTCCACCCATTTTTACTACAATTGTGTTTTTGCCCGATTTTCTATCTGAGGCTTCGTCACGCATGTTGTTTAGGTTTAAAACTCCTACGCTTAATAATCCTATGGCTACTGCTGGCAGGATTAAAAGTGGATCTATTTCTTTTGAGTATAAAAAGTTAACGCCTAATGTACTTACTAAACCAAAGAATACGAATACAAAAATATCTCCAAAGCCTTTATATCCATAAGCTGAGTTTCCTACTGTATAACGTATTGCCGAAACAATTGCCGCAATCCCTAATAGTAAGAAAAAGATTGAATACACAAAATTTGTCTCGCCAAAGGCAAAATAAATCAATGTAACTGCCGATAATAAAGTTAACAACGAAGTAATGATTATAGCCTTTTTCATGGCTTGTGGCGTTATTACTCCGCTTTGTATAGCACGTTTTGGTCCTATTCTGTCTTCGTTATCGGTTCCTTTTACTCCATCACCATAATCGTTGGCAAAATTGGATAATACCTGCAATCCTAGCGTTGTTAAAAGTGCAAAACCAAAAATTTTCCAATTAAAAACTTCTGTAGGCGTATAAACGTTTTCTGTGGGATTTGCCAAAGCATACATACTACCGACGATAATCCCAGAAACTGATAAGGGTAATGTTCTTAATCTAGCGGCTTCAATCCAATGTTTCATTCTTATGTTTTATTTAATTTAAAATTTAAGGTTTAAAGTTTAAGGTTCCTGAACTTGAAACCTTAAACTTTAAACTCTTTTTATGGCAACCATTTATTTTCGCCAAAATTAGGCTTTCTTTTTTCCAAAAAGGCATTTCTTCCTTCTTTGGCTTCTTCGGTCATATACGCTAAACGGGTTGCTTCTCCAGCAAAAACCTGTTGCCCTACCATACCATCATCTGTAAGGTTCATAGCAAATTTTAGCATTTTTATAGATGTAGGCGATTTTTGTAATATCTCTTGCGCCCATTCGTAAGCAGTGTCTTCTAGTTCATCATGAGGAATAACGGCGTTTACCATTCCCATATCCATTGCTTCCTGAGCTGAATAATTGCGCCCTAAGAAGAAAATTTCACGTGCTTTTTTCTGTCCTACCATTTTGGCTAGATAAGCTGATCCATATCCGCCATCAAAACTAGTTACATCGGCATCTGTTTGCTTAAAAATAGCGTGTTCTTTACTCGCTAATGTCATATCGCAAACTACATGTAAACTATGTCCGCCACCTACTGCCCAACCTGGAACTACGGCTATGACAACTTTTGGCATAAAACGAATTAATCGTTGTACTTCTAGAATATTTAAACGATGTTGTCCATCTTCTCCAACATATCCTTGATGTCCTCTTGCGTTTTGGTCTCCACCACTACAAAAAGAATATACTCCGTCTTTGGTCGAAGGTCCTTCGGCAGATAATAAAACTACTCCTATCGAGGTATCTTCTTGTGCATCGTAAAATGCCTGGTATAATTCGGATGTAGTTTTTGGGCGGAAAGCGTTGCGTACATTAGGTCTGTTAAATGCTATTCTTGCAACTCCATTACATTTTTTATAGGTTATATCTTCAAATTCTCTGGCAGTAATCCAATCCATTAGATGTATTTTTAATTAATTATAGTGTAAAAATAAATCATTTTTTACACTTTAGACTATACAATCATCATGAAGTCTATTCTAAAAAAATTTTGATCAAATGTTAAATATTGTTTTTCAATTAAAAACGGCAATCATTTTATAGTGTATTCTATTTTTTATTTTTATCTTTACTTTCTATTAATCAATGTGATACATTATTTTTCGTACACATTTAAGATTGATTTTCTTTCACTGATTTATTAACCTAAAAAATGATTTTTTGAGAAAATTTAAAAAATTTGTCGCTCATTTTTCTATGGTTTTAAATTTAAAACCTTTAGACAAAGAGCAAATGAGATTAGCATTTGTCGAAATTGCAAAAAAGAGATAGTAACACCTACGGTTAACAAGAAAGATATATTAAACTACTCTATAAATGGGTACTTATTATTGTTTAATCATCTTTAAAAATATTAAAAATAAACCAAAGGTTCTGCCGTGAAATCAATTTCAGCATGTAAGAAATTGTTATCCCATTCAAGACAAACCCATCTGAAGAAGTAGTAAGTCACACGCAACAAGATTAAGTACAGTATTACATATTGTGTGGTTCTATTCACTTTTCGTGATGAAAGTAGATTTATTTTTATTTTTGTTTTTTTTTAATTACAATTTTTTTATAAAACTAGAATAAAAAGAAAAAGGCTAATCGTAATGATTAGCCTTTTTTGTTATTGTAATCTCTAGTCCTGAAATAGCGATACACAAAAATTACCGCAGAGAACGCTAAGTTTTTTTACTCTTAACTTTAATAAAAGACAAAGTTCGCAAAGCTTTGTATCGATTTAGCTTTGCGAACTCTGTACTTTATAAGGTATTCTTAGATAAAAATCTTTGCGCTCTCTGCGGTAAAAAATAATTAGTGAGTATATTTTTAAGTTTTTCTACAACGTTTAGCGTTGATCCTAACTTAGTATTACTCTTTTACCAAGTAAATACCATCTTCTTTTATCTCGATTAGTTTCTCTCTATATAGAGCTCCAATCGCTTTCTTAAATGTTTTCTTACTCATTTTAAGCACCGTTTTAATGTCTTCTGGATGTGAGTTATCTGTAAGTCTTAAAAAACCACGACTTGCTCTTAATTCGTCCATTATTTTCTCGGCATTTGGTTCGATACTTTGGTATCCCTGCACTTGTAATGAAACATCTATTTTATTATCAGGACGTATGTTCTTGATATATCCTCGCATACGGTCTCCTGTACGAATGGCATCATCATAAACCTCATCTTTGTATAATAATCCTTTATGCTTTTCATTAATAATTACATTGATTCCTATCTCGGTAATATGCGAAACGATTAAATCTACTTCTTCGCCTTTTTCTACCGTTAGGTTATCATTACTTAAGAATTGGTTTGTTTTACTTGAAGCTACCAAACGATTGGTTTTTTCGTCCATGTATAAATAAACCAAATAACGCTTTCCTTTTTCCATAGGGCGCGCTTGTTCTTTAAACGGAACAAGAATGTCTTTTTCCATTCCCCAATCCATAAAAGCACCTATCTGGTTAATGTAATTTACTCGTAAAAGAGCAAACTCGTTCAACAAAATATATGGTTCTAGGGTTGTTGCAACTGGACGTTCTTCGTGATCTAAATAAACAAAAACGATAAGTTCTTCGCCTATTTCAAATTCATTTGGAACATATTTGTTTGGTAATAGTATGTCGTGGATTCCTTCTGGATCTTTCTCGGGGTTACCCAAAAATAATCCTACTTTGGTATCACGTAATATAGTTAGGGTGTTGTATTTTCCTATTTCAATCATCTTCTTTAAAGTTCTGTATTGCTATTTAAGCAAGTTTCTAAGTCGCAAAGGTACGAAGTTTGAAAATGAGAAGCATAAAAATTATTCTATTAAAAAAAGCGCCATTAAGGCGCTTTCTATATTTGGAAGTTTAAATACTATTTATAAACACTTTCTTTTTTAAAGTGTAGCGTTAATAAGTAGTATACTACTGCTCTGTATTTATGTTTGTTTGAGCGCCCGTATTTTTCTAATACTGCATCAATTCCTGCATCTAAAGCGGGACCATCTGGCAAGCCTAATTTTTTGATTAAAAAATTATTCTTTACAGTATCTAATTCCGATTTTTGAGTTCCTGCAACTGTAGCTGCATCTGCGTTATATATTGACGGCCCACAACCGATGGTTACTTTTGTCAATAAATCCATATTCGGAGTTACGCCGCATTTATCTTTTAAGTCAGCAGCATACTTTACAATTAATTCGTCTCTTGCGCTCATAAATAAAATTTTAATATTTGATTAATACTAGTTTATATTCTCAAATTTAAGCATTTATTCTATACAAGCCTTTATTTTAAGTAATTTTTATGAAAATTAAACTTACAATAACTCTTTAAAAAACTGAAGTAATATTTTATCGTTTTCGACTGTTGGTGTAAAGATTTCTAAAATAGCTGGTGCCTCATTTACATTATACAGTGTTTCTAGTCCTGATTGTAACGAACTTTCATTGTCTGCTTTTATGTAATTCATCTTAAACATTCCTGCCAAATGCTCGGCGGTTAAATGATGTGATGTTTCAAAAAAGGTATTAAACACTGGTTGTTCCTGATGTCCTGGCAAAATACGGAAGATTCCTCCTCCTCCATTATTTATGATTATAATCTTAAAATTCTTAGGGATATAACTGTTCCATAAAGCGTTACTATCGTACAAGAAACTAATATCTCCTGTAATAAAAACTACTGGTTTAGAATTGCCAACTGCCGCTCCTATGGCTGTCGATGTACTACCATCGATACCACTTGTACCACGATTACAGAATACGCTAATAGATGAATCGATGTCTATTAATTGTGCATATCGAATGGCTGAACTGTTGCTTATTTGTAACTGACTATCCTTAGGCAATGATTCTATTACTTTTTCGAATACTTTAAAGTCCGAAAACGGAATTTTACTTAAATATTCCTTTGCTCTTACTTTTCTTAAATCATTTATTTTATTAATTCTTAAGAAGTAATCGCTCTCTATAGATTTTGTTTGTGGCAAAAAGGCTTTAAAGAAATCATTTGGGTTTGTTTTTATATGCTTTGATAAAGCTCCAAATGTATCATAAGCTCTTAATGTATCTATATGCCAATGTTGTTTTGGTTTGTACTTTCGTAAAAACGCCTTTATACGTTTAGAAACAATCATTCCTCCAAAAGTTACCAGAATTTCAGGCTGAAAATCTTCAAAATCAGTGGCTGTAAATGGTGTAATTAAAGTATCGATGCTATTGATAAAACTCGGATGATGTAAATTAGACGTTGTTTCGGTTAAAACTACTACTGATTTATCATTTGCCAATCCGTCTATTATTTCTTTATTAATAGTGTCTGGCTCGTTTACTCCCACAAGAACCATCTTACGAGTTGTTTTGTTCCAAGCTGCAACCATATCGGCTAAATCTCCGATTGTTTCTGGCTGGTTTTCTTTTACGTAAGTGTTTATTATTGGTTTTACGGCAAGTTCTGAAACGGTTTCATACAATGGCTCTTCAAAAGGTGCATTAATATGTACTGGCCCTTTTTGAGCTCTGGCTGTATCTATTGCTTCGTTTATTTTTTTATCGTTTTCGAGCGAAACATCTTCGTGTAAATTGGCATTGTATATGGAATGATTTATATACACATTTTCCTGACGAATGGTTTGCCCATCGCCAATATCTATCTTGCTTTGCGGACGGTCTGCTGAGATTACAATAAGTGGAATCTGGCTATAAAATGCTTCTGCAAAAGCGGGATAATAATTTAATAATGCTGAACCCGAAGTACATACTAAAGCTGTTGGTTGCCCGGTTTGTTGTGCAATTCCTAATGCAAAAAATGCAGCACACCTTTCGTCGGCTATACTATAGCACTGAAAAGCCGGATTACTAACAAATCCTATGGTTAAAGGTGCATTTCGTGATCCTGGAGATATAATTATGTTGGTGATTCCTTTTTCTAAACAAATCTGAATGATACTCTGAGCCAGAGGTATTTTGGGGTAAATCATTTTCTTGGAAATTATAAAGTACAAAGTTAGTAAGTTCAGAAATGATTTAGGGTATAAATAACAATATATTACCATCTAATTATAGAAAAAGGAAATATATTTGTAACTATTATCTTTACTAAAAACAGTAGAATCATGCGTTTTATTTATCTATCCTTACTTATCCTTTTTATTCATACCGGAAATGCTCAAAAACAATTTGTTCACGATGATATTACTTATAAAGATGCATTGGTTAAGGCTAAACAAGAAAACAAACCTGTTTTTATTATGCTTTATGCTACTTGGTGTCCGCATTGTAATGCAATGAAAAATAGCACTTTTCAGGACGCTACGGTAATGGCTTTTTTAAAGGATAATTATATTTGTGTCTGGAAAGATATTGATAAAGAAGAAGGTCTTGCTCTAAAAACGAAGTTTGACACTAAATCCTTGCCTAGTTTTTTGATTGTTGATGCTAATGAAACTGTTTTATATAACTTGAAAGGTGAAATAAAAACTCCTGAATTTTTAAACGAAATTAAAAATGCATTAAATCCAAAAATGCAATTGCCTTATTTGGAGTCTGTTTTTATGGCTGATCCAAGTAATGCTAATAAATGTTTGGCTTATTTAAATACGTTAAGAAAAGGCCGGGAAAGGGTTGATTTATCTAAAGCCACTCATACATATCTTGCCACACAATCTGACGCTCAATTGCTTACCGAAATGAACTGGCGCATTATTGCCAATGGTGTGAGTGATATCAAGTCGCATGAATTTCAATATGTATTGCAACACCAAAAAGAGTTCGGAACTGTTGCTTCTACTGATCGTGTAGAGAAAAAAATAGTTAATATCGTTACCGAATTGCTTCGTCCTTATACTGAAAGCCTGGATACTATTAATTACTACAAACAGAGGGAAATTGCTAAGACGATTCAGCTTCAAAAAACTGATTCTCTTATTTTTTCTTATGATTTAACCATTGCAGAAAGAAGTACTAATTGGGGATATTATAAGAAAACAACTTTAGATGGAACTCAAAAATATGTGTGGAATACTCCAAGTATCTTAAAAGAAATCGGTGAAGTATACTTAAAAAACATTACTGATGTCGAAAGTCTTAAAAAATCAATAGAATGGGTAAAACGTTCGTTAGAACTAAATGATTCTTATGATGGGAATTTACTGTTATCCCGTCTTTATATTAAAATTAAAGACAAAAAATCGGCTTTGGTATATGCTAAGAAAGCAAAAGCTATTTGCAAGGAAATGGATTGGGATTCTAAAGATGCCGACGCTTTACTAACAGAACTTAAATAAAACCACAAATAATACAACTCAATATGTCTGTTACACTTCGACAAGCCACATTTCAGGATTTAGAAAAAATTCTTGATATTGTTAACTATTCTATTTTACATACTACAGCTAATTATAGCTATGAAATCCAGACTATTGATGTTCAGAAAAAATGGTTTGAAGATAAGAATGCTAAAAACCTGCCTGTTATTGTAGCCGAGCTAGACGGTGATGTTATTGGTTTTGGTAGTTATGGTCCGTTTAGAGAAAAAATTGGCTATCAATACACTGTAGAGCATTCTGTGTACGTTACAGAAAACACTATTGGCAAAGGTATTGGTTCTAAATTATTGACTGAATTAATTCGGCTTGCCAAGGAACAGGGATATCACGTTATGATTGGTGCAATTGATGCTGACAATGCAGGAAGTATTACTTTTCATGAGAAATTCGGATTTGTAGCAACTGGAACTATTCGTGAAGTTGGATATAAATTTGACCATTGGCTAGATTTGGTTTTCATGCAATTGATTCTTAAATAGAAATCTATTGGAACAAAACTACACTATCGAAAAAGGTTTTCTTGAGGTCAGTAAACTTCATAAAATATATTATGAGGTTTGCGGAAATATAAATGGATATCCATACCTATTTGTTCACGGAGGGCCTGGTGCTGGTTTTTCTGAAAATGACAAGCGCTTTTTTGATTTTAAAAAACATAAAGTGATTTTTTTTAATCAAAGGGGCTCTTCTAAAAGTGAACCTTTTGGCTGTATAGAAGAAAATAACACTCAACATTTAGTTGATGATATCAATACACTTTTAAATCATCTGAATATTGATAAAATCAACATTTTTGGAGGTTCATGGGGAACAACTTTAAGTCTTGTATATGCCATTAAGAATCCTGAAAAAACTAAAAATCTATTGCTTAGAGCAGTTTTTCTGGGAGATAAAAAATCAATTGACCATTTTACTAATGGCGGTATCAAAGATAAGTACCCAAAAGAATGGAATCGGTTTGAAAATAATGTCCCCGTAAACTCTAGGCAAAAAATATCTGAATATTATCTATCACAGATGTTAAACGGATCAGCGGAAAACAAGGAATTCTATTGTTACGAATGGGCATTCTACGAAATATCTATTTTTAAACAAGAATTATCAGATAAGGAAATTGATGCTATTGTAAAACAAATTCCTTATCATTCTCTTTCAATATTAGAAGCACACTATCTTGGTAATAATTGTTTTATCGAAGAAGGTTATATCACTAAAAATGTGGATAAACTAGATAGTATACCAATAACTATAATTCACGGAGAAAACGATGTAATTTGCCCAATTGAATATGCTCAGGAACTACATGAAAAATTAAATAATTCTGTTTTATATATTGAAAATGCGGGACATTCTGACACCGAACCTGCAATTGAAAATAGAATTATTACATTTTTAAACAACTAAAAATTGCTAGTTAGAATTTCTAAACTTTACGTGCTTTGCGTATCCCGAAGCGCAATATCATTAAGTTAAGCTTTTTTTAGCCAATTATGGTTAATTGTATTCTCGACAAAGATTGTCTATAAGGGAACACGGATGACACAGATTCGCTAAAGCGAAAACACAGACAAACACGGATTTTCCCTCGTCCTGACTGAACGTTGGGATTGTGGTCTTTGCGGTTAATTTTCTGTTACCAATTTTCACTAATTCATTTATTAAAAAGAGTTCTTTTGAATTAGTATCAAACTGTTCAATTAGGACCTATTTTTTACATTATTGATGTTATATACTGCTTTAATATGCTTTTTTATTCTTGAATTCTTTATAATCAATTTTTCATAGAGTTTAAACGCTTGAAGTTCTTTGTTTGACAAATCATCTTTGCAGGACCAGTTCCAGAGCCTGTCTCTATAGACTAAATGTTCATTGACCATATATTTTTCGTGATCTACTATTGGTTTTATAATAATACTCATCTTACTACATTTATATTTTTATCTCTGAAGAATCAATCATTAAATACAATTTTAAAAGTTGCTCCTTCACCTACTTTACTACTTACACTTACTTGCCCTTTCATGGCTTCGATTTGATTTTTTGCAATATATAAACCTAATCCTTGTCCGTCTTTATGTCTATGAAATGTTTTATACATCCCAAATAATAAATCCCCATATTTATCCAAATCAATTCCTAAACCATTATCGGCTATGGTCAGCGTTTTTTTTTCGTTTTCTATAAAGAAGTTTAATTTAATTATCGGAAAACGATTGGGGTGTGCATATCTAATTGCATTTGTAAAAAAATTCAACAACACACTTTCTAAATAGGCCGGATTAAAATTAACAACAGTTCCTACGGGAATATTGTTTTCTATAGCTACTTTGTTTTTATGATTGTATCCATTAATTAAAGACAAAACTTTCATGAAATAAAAATTTATATCTAATGGCTTAACCACTATGTTTAGGTTATTCTGAATATTAACTATCTGAGACAAATCGGTTAATGTGTCGTTTAAGTCATTAGAAACTGTTCGCAGATTCATTAAAGTTTCGATATCGTTTTTATTTCCTTTTAATTCATTAATATCCAAAAGCAATTTAATATTACTTATATGGGTGTTTAAATTATGTGAAACGATATATGAGAAATTCAACAAACGATGTTTTTGCTTGCGGTATAATTCTATCTTATTTTTTAATTCTAATTCTTTCTCTTTTTGGGAAGAGATATCAATATGCGTTCCTATAACTCTTAATGGTCTCCCGTTTATATCCCGTTCTATAACTTTACCTTTGTCCAGAATCCATTTATACTCTCCATCTGAAGTTATTATTCGATGGTAATTTTCGTAAAAGGGTATTTTCTTATCAAAGTGTTTTTGAATGGTTACATAATATTTTTCTAAGTCATCTGGATGGACTATTTTATCCCAACGTTGTGAATTATCAAAAGTATCTGTCATTTTTAAATCAAGTATTTTCATTGATTGCGACGAATAAAAAACGGTATTTGTTCTTATATCCCAGTCCCAAACTCCTATGGAGGACGCTTCTAATGCAAATTGAAAATGCTCTTCTGATAGTTTAAATTTTGCTTTTTGTTTTCTTAAAGCAATTGCTTTGGGGATTCTTTTAGATAAAAACTTATCTATAAATAGGTATATAGCTTTTAGCTTATCTAGCTTTATTTTATATAAATTAGTATTTCTGTATTTAACTTTATCAAAGAGTAACGGCATACTTGTTTTTTACTTTATTATAACCCCTTTTATGCAACTATATTTAGATAGAACTTTAATTCAGCTCTCATTTCTGATTTAACTTTGGTTGGATCAAATAATAGTATATCCTCTATTTTTTCAAGTTTTGATTTCATTTCTTCATTTAGTGTCGAAACTATTAATGGAACTCCTCTTCTATGTATTTGCATTAAATCTATTAACTCTTTATCCGAATAAACCACAAATAACATTACGGCATATTCTTCTACTTCTCCATCGAAGTTTTTAAAATTTTTATATACATCGAATGCAAAATGTTCTTTGAATTCATATTTTAAGAATCTCGAAAAACATTTCTGACTATCATATACCAATCCTCTTTTTTTCTTCATCGTTTCCTAATAATTTAGCACTGAGCAAAACCCAAAACTGTTATTATATTCTTATAGTATTGATTTGTATCCTTACTTATCAATACAAATTGAGAAACAAAAACTGTCCAAAATCATTTATTGAACAATTTTTGTTTTGTAATCTAATCTTATTGCTGGGCTTAATTAATATATAAATACCCGCTTTTTTCAATTCTTGATTCTGTATTTGTTTTATAACGCAGAATATAAAAATACGTTCCAGCTGGTACGATATCTCCATTTTTAACCGTTGATCTTCCTTCAGATATACCACGGAATACATTATTGTTTAATCCGTATCCATTAGCTTCATAGATCTTTACTCCCCAACGATTATAAATCTCTACGGTATTGTCAGGATAATGCTGCAATCCTTCTATTTTAAAATAATCATTTAATCCATCTCCATTGGCCGAAACTGCATTATAAATCACTACACCTGTAGGAACAACTGCTGCTTCTGCACGGTTATTATCTGGATTAGGATCTGTAGGTGTTGAATCCTTTAAATAGGCTACATTAAGATAATCTCCTGTTTCCAGTACTTTTGCTGTTAGCGTTAATGTTTCGGTTGTTCCCGCAGCTAAAACTGGAAGATTCCAAACTCCATTGACACTATTATAATTGCCTGAAGTAGTTGTTGCCATTACGTAACTATATCCCGATGGTAACATTTCGTCGATGCTTACGTTTTTAAAATCACCTGTTCCAATATTGGTTGTTGTTATTGTAAATATTACGTTTTCTCCAATTGTTGGTGTTGAATTGTTTACCACTTTTCCTATTGCTATATCTGAACAAACCGCTATTGTTACTGGAAAATGAATCGTAACAATCGGGTTACAATTAGAAACATTGATAAACTCTACTCCGATTGAACCATTTCCTGCTGCTGTCCATGTAACAGTCACGAAATCATCATTTAATTGTCCTCCTGCCTTAATTACACCTCCTGTAACAATCCAATTATAATCGGACATCGCTGCTGTTGTTCTGTAGGTTACCTCATCGCCTATACATGCTGTAGTATTCCAACCGATAGTTTCTCCTGGTAAATCGGTTTTAATAATTGCTGTTACAGCTAAACGTACTAGGTTTTCACAAGCTCCAACTCTTAACGAACCATAATAAATTACTCCATGATTTAATGCTCTTTTAGTCGAAATTATATTTCCTGCAATTGGAGCATCATACCAAATAACATTGCTTTCATTAATAACCAAATCGCCAACTGTAGCTTTTTCATTTAAACAGAATTCTTGTGTAGCATCTCCTGTTGGTGTTCTTGCATCATTAATTATTGCCGTTACGGCTAAACGTGTGGCACTTTCACACGTTCCAACGGTTAAGGATCCGTAATAAATAGTTCCATTTATTAATGCTGTTCCTGTCGGAATTATATTCCCTGCAATTGGAGCATCATACCAAATGACATTGTTTTCATTAGTAACTAAATCTGAAACTGCAGCGTTAGATGCTAAACAAAATTCCTGAGTAACATCTCCAGTTGGAGGTAGTATTTCGTTAACAGTTACCATCACTGCCATACCTGCATTCGCTTCACATGCGTTATCACCTTTAACTGTTACATAATAAATTTTATTAGTTGTTAATACAGGAGTTGTAAAACTAGCTCCAACGCCTAAAACATCTGTCAAAGCTGTATCTCTATACCAAGTAAATACTGGATTGATAACAGTAGAACTACTTGCAGTTAATACTGTTGTTTCTCCCACACAAATTTTCTGATTTTCTATTTTATCTATCACTCCTTCAGGATTTACCTTAATAGTAAATACAACTGGAATACCTGTGCAGCCAGCAGCTGTAGGCATTACTGTAATTGTAGCAATTTCTGTAGAATCACTAGTATTAATTGCTGTAAAAGCAGGTATATTTCCTGTACCAACAACAGCTAAACCAATTCTAGGATTATCATTTGTCCAACTATAAGTAGTTCCTGCTATATTACTATCAAAAACAATTTCTGAAACTATATTATTGGTACAAATCTCTTTATCAGTTGGTTTAATCAAGATTATATCTGGATTTACAGTAATGGTAAATGTAAAAGACCCCGTTCCGCAAACAGTTCCAATTGGATGGACCGTTACTGTTGCTGTTACTGGCTTTGTTCCACTATTAATTGCTTTAAAAGAGGGTATATTAGGGCTTGAAATCCAATTATCTTCTAAACCTATACTCCAATCATCAACGCTCCAAACATATAAAGTCCCGGGATCATTACTATCAAAATTAATATCAGGAAAAATACATTGGTTGCCTGATATTTGTGGAACTGGTGGCGTTACAACCAAAGCAGGATAAATTGTTGCCGTTACTGCAAGACGAATTTCGCTTTCACAAAGTGGGTAAACATGTGAAACTGCGTAATAAGTTGTTCCATTAACCAAAGGAGTATTCGGCGTAACAAACCTACCAAACTCTGAACTATCATACCATTCCACATTAATCCCCGATACTACTAAATCGGCAACTGTAGCTGCTTTACAAAAGGATTGATTGGTATCTCCAATAGGTGTGTCAGGATGTGGATTTACAATAATTGTAAACGGTTTAGCTGTACCCGGCAAATTTTCACAAACACCATCTCCTTTTACAGTTATATAATAAGTTGTTGTTACAAGAGGTTCTAACCATATTGGCGAGGTACCTATTGGGTTTGTTAGCGCTTCATCATCATACCAAGTAAAAATAGGATTGCTTATTGTTGTGTAAGGAGGCAATGTAATACCTATACCCGGGCATATCGTCTGGTCAAGAATACTAATATCGGCAGCAACAGCTAATCGATTTATTGTAACTGTTACTGCTAATCGTGAAAGACTAGCACAACTACCCGATTGTAATTCGCCATAATAAGTTCTTCCTGTTACTAAAAGTGTATTGTTTGGTATTGCAATACCTCCTGTTGCTACAGTGTACCAAATTACGCCTGTTTCATTAGTTACAATGTTGGCTATCGTAGCGCTTCCGCAAAAAGATTGTGTAGCATCTCCTGTTGGTATTGCTGGTGTCGGTTTCACTGTTATAACTATCTCTTTGGCTGTGCCTGGTAAATTTTCACAAACATTATCTCCTTGTACGGTTACATAATATGTTGTTGTTACGGTTGGCATTGCACCATAGTTTTCGCCTGTCGCAATTACATCTGTCAAGGCAGCATCACTATACCAAGTAAATATTGGATTAGCAACACTGGATAAAACAAGCATATCAGCCCCCATTCCTTCGCAAATTGTCTGACTAAGTCCTGTAATATCGGCTGCAGTGGCTCTTCTCTTAACTTTTACCTCTATCTTATCTGTCACAACACAGCCGGAACGTGTGAGAACTCTCACCGAATATTCTCCAGATTGAGGATTATCAAGAACCAAAGTATTAGAAGTTTGAGTAGTTCCATCTGGCAGCCTCCATTCGGCCCTAGTTATCGGCCCTATTGATTTAACTGATAAATTCAATGTATCTGTATCACATAAAACATTGGTTCCCGTAATAACATGTCCTAAATTACTAACATAATCCATTTTAAAAGAAGCTTCCAATGCTGTTGGATAACAAGCCGTTTCTACTTTTACCATATAATCACCTGCGGTAAGATTAGGAAAATCAGAGGAACTTTGCCCTACTACAGGATAATCGGTATCTGTAGACTTTTTTAAGTAATACATTGGCGATGTTGCATTTTTTACCACAACACTTAGTGTTCCCGTTGTAGATCCAGTACAAATTACTCCTCCTGATCCATTCATGTCAAACACAGGAAATTCTGATTTTACATCAAGTTCCCAAGGTCCTCCATACACATTTGCTGGAGTATAATAATCGACCAGATTTATTTTATAAAGTCCTGTAATATCACCTCGAAAAGCTGCTGTTACAGTTTCGCGGAAAGACATTGGCCAACTATAACTACTATTTACTATTGCATTAGTTTCAGTATAACCTGCTGGACCATCAATTACTTTAAAACCTATTTGGGGAACATTGAACATGGATTCAAAACTCGTACTGGGATAAGGTCTTAATAATCCCTGATTACTAATTTTATAATTAAATGTTTTTATATAACGATCACAAGATACAGGATCTGGTGTAATGGTTGAAGTAACCGAAATACTATCTATTACTCTATCTAACGTTGTTGTAAAAGTCCTGTCATAACATCCTGTTGCCGAAGTAATATGAACAGAATAATTGCCCACCTCCAGATTATCGCTAATCAATGTACCACTATAGCTCATCGTGTTAACCGTTTTCTCTAGATAAAAGCCATTGGGCCCTGTAACTGCTATAGTATAAGGCATTGGCATATAATAATCTAATTTAATACCAAGCTGACTCTTACCAAAGTTTTTAAAATCGGCCATACTAGCCAATTCAAGCGGTAATTCATCTTGATTATAGTAACGAAAATTAGCTGGATCTATAAACACTTCTGTTCTTGAATTCATGTTTATCCATTGCCCTCTTGTTACGTTTACAAAAGAAAGTCTGTTTAATTCACTTCCATTAATATCTGTAAGTTTAAAAGTATAAGTATTTCCTATCGCTAACTGTGCCTCAAAATCATTTTGGTTTGCTCCCGTTATAGTGTATTGTTTTGGAGGTACTACTCCATTTTTTTCAGTAATGGTTAAAGTAAGTGGATCACAAAAACCCGAAAGTAATGATAATCTTGATAATGTGACTAAACCTGTTGGGGTACAAAGCGTACTTGCTTTATCATCGGCTAAGTAAAATGTTAATCCCGCATTTGCGATAAGCTTAGGCAAAAACTCATTTTTACGAGATGGCAGGTTATAAATAGTCGATTTTTCTATTCCGCAAATAGAGACCCACAAAGTCATAGATTTCCACGCATTTATATCCAATGGCAAAGGTTGCTTATAAGCTATAAGCTCATTATAAGTCATATAAGGCGTTTTTACACCATCATATTCTACAGCATACATTCTTGTCATTCCTGGTACTTGCGAAATAGGAAACACATCATTACCTGTAATTACAGGAATCCCGCCAGAATAACTAAAATCATAATAAGCATCAGTAACAGGGTCACATATTGTTCCTGCACCACTATGAGCAACTTTAACATTATTGTCCCAATACCAGTATGTAGGCGTAGTAACAGTAAAATTATAAACAATATTTGGGGCAATAACATAAGGACTATTACTGTTTACAATTGTCCCGCAATTGTCTTTTACTCTTATTTTATAAGTGCCAGCAGGCATACCTTGAAAATTATAACTACTATATGAAATTTCTTCTCTTACTATTACATCATTAGTATCTAATATTGTTATTGTATAAGGAACAGCACCTCCATTGGGAACAACTGTTAATCTTGCCCCAGGATTTGTATCCGTAGCACAATAAGCCAATCGGTTAGAATAAATATTATTTATTGTTAATGTCCTTCCTGATCCATAATCTGGCACAATAACCTCTTTGGTTATTGGAGTCGATGCATTGTTGTCATCATATACTCCTACGGTATAAGTACCCGGCGCCAAATTTAAAAAAACAGGATCATCTTGTGGGGTACCAATTACTGATCGGGCTACTTTATAATCTACCAGTTCATATTGTACTCTTCCAACTGCATTAGTCGCCGTTACTGTAATCGAACCATCGTTTACACAAAAGGCCGGAGTACTCACCGTTGTAAAATCAAGTACTTGGGCTGCTCCTGCCAATGGCAAAAAACAAAAAAACAGTATTAGTAATTTTATATTTTTCATAATTTATTTTTTAATTGAGCTCGCTGGAACTAAGCAATTTTTATTTACCCATATTTATAATAAACTCACTACGCCTATTGGCTAGATGTTGCTCTTCTGTACACGATACACCATCATTACAACCATTTATCAATTGTGATTCTCCATATCCTTTTGCCGTTAGTCGGCTTTTATCAATCCCATTTTTAATCATGTATTTCATCGTAGCCTGCGCTCTTTTTTCTGATAGTTTTTGGTTATAAGCTATACTTGCGCGGCTGTCTGTATGAGAACGAATATCAACTTTCATCATTGGGTATTCATTCATAACAGCTATAATCTTGGCTAAATCATGCTCTGCAATTGGATTAATATTCGATTTATCCAATTCGAAATGAATATTAGAGATCCCAAAAACTTTTGCTAAATCATCTCCAGTAGTAATTGTTTTTACTTTTTTACTTAAAGCAAAATCTTGTTGTGTTTTTCCTGTAATTTGAGAAGTCGTAACATTAACTTCTTTTGTTTCGTAGTCTTTCTGTAAAACACGTACATAATAATTTTCTTCGCATACAACTTCATGAGTATATGCTCCGTTATCATTGGAATAAACCTCTTTTAATAAATTAAATTTCGAGTCGAATAATTGTACTTGTACATTAGCCAAAGGCATCCCTGCAACATCATCGGTAATAATACCTACAAGTTCTTGGTCACAATTATAGGTTAAGGGAAGTTTCTCTTTTAGTTTGAAGATATCATCATAACCCAGAGTGCCTTCTCTATTTGTCGAGAAAAATCCCTGTTTGGATTGTGAATTAATCCAAAAAGCAAAATCATCATTACTGCTATTTACTGGTGCCCCAATATTAAATACTCTTTGGTAGGTATTGTTTTTTTCTAATGGTGATACAAAAATATCCAGTCCGCCTAATCCAGGATGCCCATTTGAAGCAAAATACAATTCATTTGCCTCCGAAATAAAAGGGAATGTTTCTTTTCCTTCAGTATTAATTTTATCTCCTAAATTTTCTGGGGTTCCAAAACTTCCATCAGCATTAATCGATACTTTAAATATATCCGAATCTCCTTTGGTTTCGGGCATATTCGAAGCAAAGTAAAGTGTTTTCTCATCTGGGCTAAGCGCAGGATGTGCTACACTATATTCATTGGAGTTAAAAGGTAATTCGACAACATTTGTCCATTTATTATCTTTTAAAACTGCTTTATATATTTTTAAAAGAATTGTTTTGTCTTTGCTTTTTTGATTCTTCCCGTCCAAGAAATTATTTCGGGTAAAATACATCGTTTTCCCATCTTTGGTAAATACTGGAGTTGACTCGTTTACATGAGTGGTTATTATTTCCGAAAATCGTTTCGGAGTACTTAGATGTCCATTATCATCAATAATTGCAGTATATAAATTGGTAAACGATTGATTTGTCCATTTATCTCTGCGCTTTACAAATCCCATTGTATCTCTTGCCGAGGTAAAAACCAGTTGATTACCTAGAAAACTAGTTCCATAATCCGAATATTCCGAGTTGATTCCTGCATTCTCTACAATATATCTTCCTGAGTTTTTCTTAATCTCTTCCAGATAGTCCTTTTGCTTATTATACAATTGAGCTCTGCTATCCTGACCAGATTTCAGGCTGAATTGATCCAGTATTGCATCAGCTTTTTTATAATCTCCAATCGCTTTTAAACTTTGTGCATAACGATAGTAATACTCTGTTGGTACTGTTTCTTTTAAATCAAAAAGTGCTGTGTACCATTTTTCGGCTTTGGCCAATTCACCATTGAAATAATATGCATTTCCTAGTTTCTGAAATAAGTCCGTAGATTTATATCCTTTCCCGGCTATATTTTCATAAACCTTTATAGCATCGATATAAGCAAATTGATCATAGTCTTTATCTGCTGTTTTAACTTCTCTCTTTTGAGCAAAAGCAATACTGATACTGAACAGAAATATAAATAGTAATTTTAGTTTCATATGAAGTTCTATTTTGTAATAAATTGGATCTTAAAAGAATCGAGGAGAAACGATTCTGGTATAATTTTTAAAAAGCTCAAACCGTAGAAAAATCTCATGTGAACCTGAGTTGTAATTTGCCAACCTGGTTGTTTCGGCATCATAAGCATAGCCAATCAACAAACCATCAGATACCTGAAAACCTACCATTGCACTTAAAGCTGCACTCCAGCGATAAGCAACTCCGGCGGTGAATTTATCATCGAATAAAAAATTAGCCGATATATCTACTTGTAAAGGAGCTCCATCAACCATTTTTGTCAATAAGGAGGGTTTGAATTTTAAATTGTAGTCTAAATCAAAAACATATCCTGCCATTAAATAATAGTTTATGCGCTCTTTGGCAACATAACTATAAGCACTTTTATCAAAATAACTATTCTCTAATATTTTAGGAATCGATAATCCAACATAAAATTTATCTGAGTGTAAATAAACTCCTGCTCCAATATTTGGAGAAAACTTATTATCGATATTATCTTGAAAATTGGGGTCTAAAGGATCATAAATATTTAGTTTGGTGTAATCGACATTAAGTAAACCTGCCGTAGCTTTTAACCCAAAAGATAATTTATAGTTAACCGAAGTATTAATTGTATAAGAGAAATCGGCCGCAATATCATTCTCTGTCATTGGTCCTATTTGATCATTGATAACCGATATTCCTAAACCAACATTACTATTGTTAATAGGCGTATTAAAAGATATGACATTGGTAAGCGGAGCGCCATCTAACCCAACCCACTGATTCCTATGCAAACCAAAAACACTCATTACGCCACGTGAACCCGCATAAGCAGGATTTATACTTGTTGTATTGTACATGTATTGTGTGTATTGCGAATCTTGCTGCGCCCAAGCAGCACTATATACCAATAGTGCTACTAGTATTAGCCTTATTCTTTTATTTCCCATTACTAAATAATTTAGAATGCAAAATGACACAAACTTTTTGACACAATATGTTTAAAAAGTAACAGAATAAGACATACTTTGAATATTCAACAAACAACAAGCGTCTAAATATCAAATAAATGCGAATTATTTATTAAACAAAAAGAAGTAGTAAAACAGAGTCGAATAAAAAGATTTAATAAAAGGCTTTAACAAAATCTTCAGAAGGCTTTCTTCCGAATTGCTGAGCATATTTTGAAGTAAAATAACTTAGCTTGGTATAATTTAGTTCTTGAGAAATATCCAGCAATGAATCAAACTTACCGCTTTTAAGAAGTTCACTGGCAAGAATCATTTTTTCTCTTACAAAGAAATTATTCGGGGGACTAATAAACATTTTTTTAAACAAAGACATATATTTTGAAACTGACATTCCTGCCATATCAGCCAAAAATTCAACTCCAACAAACCCTGTATATAAATTATCCAACAAATAATCTTTGGTAGTATTCAAAATTTCCGCCTCTCTTTCTGGTATATGATGAAGCATAGGCGCAAGATTAGAATACCGATCGATAAATGTTGCCAGTAATCTAAGCGCTACTCCTCGTAAATATATTTCAAAAGCAGGATCCAGAAAGGATTTACTTTTAATAGCGTGCATGATGACCTTGCTTTCACTATCTATATGATCATAAAAAAAAAGTGTATTTTTTCCGCTTTTTATTTTACGCTTATTAACATCTTTTATAGCTCCGTTTACAACCGAAAATTTTAATAAATCTTTGGCAACCAATAATCGCATCGCAAAAACCCTTTCTCCCACAACAGGTTGAAAAACCTTATCGATAGCATTATCAAATACTCCTAAACCTAAATTTGCTTTATATCCTATTTTATGTTTTATCCCCTGAATATGAATTAGATTCATCTCATCGCTAAAATCATAATGAATTATATATAAAGCCTCATCGGATTTAAGTTTTCTTATAAGAATAGTTTCTTTAAATATTAAATCCCAAATTACAACAGATAGTCCAGGAACAACCTCGGTATAGTAAAAACCTCCATCTCCAACTTTTTTAGGCATCTGCAAGAATTTATCATCTATTAACTCTGCTCCAAGTTGCTCAATAAGTTGTTTTACAAGTTGTTTTTGCCATACTGATGTTAAAGTATAAGTGTGACTAATTTCGATCATTATTGCAGTTGTTTAATAAAATCCTTTGGAGACATTCCGAATAATTCCTTGAACTTAGCAGTAAAATAAGAATTGTTGGTAAAATTTAATTCATGTGAAACTTGAGCTATCGTTAATTGTTTTTCATGTAAAAGTCGTTTGGCTTCTAAGAGTTTATTGGTTAAGAAAAAAGAATTAGGAGTCATTCCTGTAATCTTCTTGAATAGGCTTTTATACTTTGATTCGGACATATTTGCCTCTTGTGCCAAGAAATTGATACTTGGAAACGTGTAATTTAAGTTTTCGATTAAATAGGCTTGTGATTTTATGATACTCCCCAAATCAATCTCATTGACAGTGTCGACTACAATCTCATCCAGAATCATTTTTTCTATATATTCTGCCAGAAGATTTTGTACCGTACCTCTTAAGTGTAGCTCAAAAGATCCATCCTCAGGCTTCTGAGCCTTTAAATTCATCAAAAGATTATAACTTTCATTAGTCATCCTTGTTAATTTAACTATCGTATTAAGCTCTGGATTAAAAATATCATCCGCATGATCTTTAATAGAAGGGTTGTTTTTAAAATACCCTTTTATCACTTCTTTTTTTATAAAAATACAAAGCGAAAGCACCTGACTACCTGATTTAACAAAGTAATCATGATATAAGCTACTGTCTACAAAAGCTAAATTATAATTCCACCTGCCAATAGGACTCGATAAACCATTTGATACAAAAACAGCTTCTCCTTCGGTAAGATTATAATAAACACCAATAAAATCATCTGTTTTGTTCTCTTGCCTGTAATGAATGTCTGAATGATACAAAACATCCAGATAAAGTGCTGAGATTCCAAAGTCACAACTTAAAAAATACCTATAACCTGTATGAATATGATCTGGTACCAAAATAAAATTACCATCAACCTTTCCTTCAAGTTGATTTGCCAGGGGCTCTACCCAGTCCAACTCTACCCCGTAATGATGTGTGATTTTCTTCATGAATATTTTACTTAAGCCTTTTACAAAACAAAGTTGGTTTTGCGTTAATTTAATTTCAAAAAACCTCCATATTTAAATGAAAAATCTAATGGATTGTATTTTATTAATCAACTATCGCGGGGCAATGATAGAGTCAATACTACTTAATCTGGTTATTTATCTTCTATTTCTAAAAAACCAGACTGCAAAATGAAACAATATTTTCGGCTCAATATGTTTAAAAAATATCAGATTAAGACATTTTTTAAATGCACTACGTAAATATAAAAATTATTCATACAAGTATTACAATAAAAAAAGAGCCCTTAAAACAAGAGCTCTTAAAGTAATGATCTGATACAACACCTCTTATTCATGAAGAATAAACTTTGTTGACACCCGAAATTATTAAATTAAGGTTATTGAAAATACTTCATTGGTGTTGCTCTTAAATATTTTTTGAAGAATTCGATAAAAGCGCTATCACTTGAAAATTCGAGAGCATAAGCCGTTTCGCCAACATTTTTACCTTCTGCCAGTAATTCAATTGCTTTTTGAAGGCGCCATTGTTGCCTCCATTCCTGATATGACATGCCAGTCTCTTTCAAAAAGATACGACCTATTGTTTTTTCGCTTACAAGAGCATCTATGGCTAATTTTTTTAAAAAAGGTGGTAGCGATTCTCCCAGATTCCAATGTTCTACAAATGGTTTAATTCTTAAATCCTGAGGAACTATTAATGTTAGGTTTTCTTTTGCTGCACTATAAAACTCTTCCCAAAAAACCGATAATACATTTTTTTGCAAATCAAAAGGCATATCCCATTCCCAAAAAGAGATTTTTTCTATTATCTCTTTTAATAAATTATTTACATTCAAAATTGTTAATCCTACAGGTATTTCCGGAAACAAAACGGTATCAAAATATATAGAGCGATAAGCCACAACATTTCGGGTAATGACTCTATGTGGAAAATTTGCAGGAAGCCATACTCCCATAGTGGGAGGCAAAATACTTTTTTTGTTTTCACTAATAACTGTAATACAACCACTTGGAGCATATAAAAATTGTGCCTTTTCATGCTGATGCAACCCCGAATCATGATTAGTAAAATCTGATGCAATACCAATAACTGATGCCTCTAAATCATCAGGATTAAAATAACTGTCTTTTAAAATAAATGCCATTTGTCCTTATTTTGATGTTTTTAGTCTTAATGTCGTTAATGAGATACTAAATCATAAAGATACTTTTGCTAAAAATAAAAAATAATTACAATTGAACCACAATGAAAAAGAAACCAACTATAACTATATTGATTGTTTTAATAATGTTTCCTCAATTTGTAGAGACAATTTATAGCCCTGCGCTACCAAGTATAGTCGAGCAATTTGATGTTAGTAATAAAGAATCTTCCCAAACCATATCAATATATTTCATCGCTTTTGCACTTGGTGTTGTATTTTGGGGGATCCTATCTGATAAAATTGGAAGGCGGAAGTCTATGCTTTCTGGTTTAATCATCTACACAATTGGGTCAATTCTTGCCATATTAGCCAGCAATTTTAATATAATCCTAATTGCCAGAATAATATCGGCTTTTGGAGCAGCAGTTGGTTCTGTAATAACACAAACTATCCTCAGAGATATTTATGATAAAAAAGAACTTGGGAAAGTATTTTCGATAGTGGGAATCGCTCTTTCCATTAGTCCTGTCATTGGGCTTATAACTGGAGGAATAGCTGCTGAAAAATATGGACATATTGGAGTTTTTTCAATTCTCCTGCTACTAGCTTTTATATTGAGCTTAATGTCCTTTAAATTTCTTCCTGAAACAAAAAATGATTCAGCAAAGAAGCTTAACTTCAAAATAACCCTGATTGAGTTACTTAATGATAAATCTATTTGGTTAAACACCTTTTTGGTTAGTGCCTTTAACATAATGTTATTTAGCTATTATTCGCTTGCTCCATTTATCTTTGAAAAATTAGGATGCAATTCAACTCAGTTTGGATATAGTGGGATTATCTTAGCGATAAGCTCTTTTATAGGTAGTATGATAAATAAAAAACTAATTCATAATAACATTTCTGCAGATCGTCTAATTCTAATTGCGACAATAATTGCATCTTTAGGAAGTTTAGGAGTTCTATTATTACAACAAAGTTTATACTTTTTAATACCTATGATGCTAATTATCGTAGCATATGGTCTGGCAATTCCAAATATATTAAGTCAGGCTCTAATTAAATACAGAGATGTTACAGGTACTGCAGGTGCTTTATTTGGGCTAATGTATTATGTTCTAATAGGAATTGGGTTGGCTATTTCTGGATTAGTTCAAAATTTTGGTTTAATACTCATCACATTATCCTTACTTTCTATTTTGTTTGCGATTAAAAATAAGAATCTAAATCACTTAAATAAATAGACTTTTACCCATAAAAAAAGCGATTCTCAATAATGAAAATCGCTTTTTATTTATTCTTTAAACGCTAATTAGCTTTTAATCCAATTGATAATTTCTGGATCAGTTGGCAATGTTTTAGGAGAGATTACTTTTACTAATTCTCCTTTTTCGTTGATTAGGTATTTCTGAAAGTTCCACTCTACTTCTGAATCTTGCACTCCGTTTTTAGATTTTTGAGTTAAGAACTTATATACTTCGTTCATATCATCTCCTTTTACTGAGATTTTGTCCATCATAGGAAAAGTAACGCCGTAATTTTGTTGGCAAAAAGCGCCAATTTCTTCATTTGTACCAGGTTCTTGTGATGCAAAGTTATTTGCAGGAAACCCAACAATTACAAAACCTTTATCTTTATATTCTTTGTAAATCGCTTCTAAATCCTTGTATTGTGGCGTTAATCCACATTTTGAAGCTGTATTTACAATCATTATCTTTTTCCCTTTTAAAGAAGCAAAATCAAACGGATTTCCTGATAAGTCTTCTACTTTAAACTGATAAATGGTTTGTTTTTCCATGACGTTTTCGCTTTTGCTGTTTTTATTTTTTTTAGTTTGTGCTTGATTCTGACAGCTAAATAAAAACATAACTCCACAGAATAGAAACAATATATTTTTCATAATTAAATTTTTTATAAAATTAATCAAATTTGATTTACCTGATTTCGTTCTTCACTTTATTTTATGATGAACAATGGTTAATTAACCAAAGAAGCCTAACGCTATAAACGTTAGGCTTCTTTAACAAACAAATTAAATTATTTTATTAAAATTTGTATATAATTCTTCCTTTCATAAAAAAGGGTGTTCCTGGCGTAAAATGTATTTCTTCGACACTTTCTGGCTCATTTTTTAATCTCGATTCTGTTGCAAACTGGGTTTCATTCCATGCTGTATTAAATAAATTATCGATTGAAACTCCAAAAGTGAATTTTTTATAATCATAATTCACATTCATATCACATACAAAATAACCTGCTGCAACAATAGAATTATCCTCATTGGCAGGACGATTTTTTAAGTAACGGTAACGTATTCCTCCCGAAAACCCATTCCATTTATGAAAACTTAATCCTCCTGTTGTTGTAAAATCTGGTGCTAGCGGAATATAATTTTCTCCCTTAGGTTCATCTATACTACGAGCATAGGTATAATTTCCATCAAAATCAAAATACAACCATTGGTTTAATTGGTAACGCAATCCTAAATCTGCTCCCATACGTCTGGTTTTACCACTTGGTTCTACAATTCCTGCATCACCTACATACACAAACTCTTGTTGTAGATATAAATACCATAAAGCTGAGTTTACGATTAAATTAGGGAATGGTTTCCAGATTGTTCCTAAATCTGCTCCTATCGAAATAGGTAAGATATCTGTTCCTTTATTAGCCACTACTACCCTAGTATCGTTAGAGTGAAAACCAACTCCTGATTTAAGATAATATTGCAAATTATTGTTTTGAGTATAAATAAAATTAAGCTTAGGCGAAACTCTCACTTTATTCTCTGATTGTGTTTTGTAATCTATCGTTAATTTATCCTGATAATTAAACTTAAAATAATCGACTCTTACAGCTGGGTTTATAATCAGTTTTCCAATGTTTATCTCAGAATTTAAATAGGTAAAAAGATTAGACTCATCGATATCTCCTAACTTAATTTGTTCTAAAACGGTTCTTCTGTTTAGTGTATGCGAAAGTTCAGAATCGGTTGTAGCGTCACTACGAAATCCAACTCCCCATTGAAATCCTAAATCTAATTTATCTGTTTTTACCTTCTTGTTCAATTCAGCATTCATTCCATAAATATTTCTATTTTCTTTTTGCTTAATCTGATCGCCATTTACTGGGTCATTTAAGAAAAAAGTAAAATTCGAATACAATTCAAACTCATAATTGGTATAAAAAGCATTGGCTTTTAAGAATGTATTTTCGTCAATTATTTTATGAATAGAAGCATTAAAGTTTGTTCTAGATGTGTTTCCTCCTTCTGTATCATCTACAGATCCAAATCTCGAAATTATCCCTTGATCTACCAATCGTTGCGGAATTTGCCCTGATGCATCCCATTTGCTCGAAAAACGTGAGGCTAAAATCGATATTTTACTATTATCATCAAGTATCGCCGAATATTTCCCTAATAAATTTACTCTATTAAAGTTTTGAGGAGAATCAAAAGGGCCATCGGTTATAATATATTCGGTAGCAATATAAGCGCTTTGCTTTTTTTGTTTTCCTAGTAAGTCAAATAAACCAACAGTTCTAAAGGTATTAAACTGTCCTACTTCTACACCAATACTACTGTTTTCTAGTTTGTCTTTGGTTTTAAAATCAACATATCCTGTTGTTGCAAAATCTCCTTTATTGGCATAATATGCTCCTTTACCAAAATCTATTTTATCTACCGTTTCGGGAATCACAAAATGCAAGTCTGAGTATCCTTGTCCGTGTGCATGCGAAACCATATTTACAGGCATTCCGTCAACCGTAATTGCAATATCGGTTCCGTGATCTATATCAAACCCTCTTAAAAACATTTGCTCGGCTTTTCCTCCTCCAGCATGCTGTCCAATAAATAATCCTGGCACTTTACGTAAAATTTCTTGCGAAGAGTTTACTGGAGTTACCTCCAAATCTATCTTCGAAATCACATTCATAGCTAGTACTTTAGGCTGAATTACAACTTCATCTAATTTAAAACTATCGTCTTCTAGCGCAATTATGATATCTGAGTCAGTTATTGTGTAAGTTGTCTTTTTATATCCCAAAGCGCTAACCTTTAAAACATCTCCAATGGTAGATTTCTCGATACTAAAATTTCCAATTTCGTTAGTATGTGCGTGACTTTCGGATTTTGTATTAAAAATATAAGCATTTTCAATAGTGTTTCCATTTACATCAACTACAATACCTTTTAAAATTTGACTGTAACTTTTTAACCCAAAGGTCATCAGGAGTATTAATAAATATTTTTTCATTGGGGAATTTTATAATCTGAATTATTTTTGCATGTAAGATTTTGAATTGATTATTCTTACATTTTTTTTGGCAAAAATATTCTTTTTATAACTCATCGCCAAGTCGAACTTTAATTTAAAACCTTAAACGACATTAATAACTCAATTTTAAGCGTTTTGTGGTTAAATCTAACTTTTGGTGATTGGAATTTTGAAGTAGAATGTAATTTAATTAGGAAAAGGTTTCCGAATTCGTTCCTTCGTCTGCTCTGTAGAAAATGGCAAAATATTATCCCCCATATTTACCATTACTATCCTAAATACATTAGAATGGAAACCTATCCCTGATTAAAAACAAATATTTAAGTCTAAATTATCCCCCATTCAGACCTTCATTATTTTGTATATACGAGATTGGTTTGAGTTTGGTTTTAAAAAAATAAAAAAAAGGTAATATTTTATTTTTCATGCATTTAGGAAGTTTTCTTGTTAGAAATAAATTACAATTTCTTTAAATTTTTGAATTATATTTATACCAACTTTACCAATATTCCCCATTTATAAACTAAAGTTCATGTGTTTATTCACCCAAAATCTATAGAATATGAGTCAAGAAGAGTTATTAGTATTAATTTATAAGAAAGACGAAAAAGCTTTTACACATCTCTACGATATGTATTCCAAAAGTTTATTTGCAGTAATTAATGTTCTTATAAAAAATAGAGAAGAAGCCGAAGATGTGCTTCAGGAAGTATTTGTTAAAATTTGGAAAAACATCGATTCTTACCACGAAAGTAAAGGTCGATTTTATACCTGGATCCTTAATATTGCCAGGAATACATCCATTGATAAACTCCGATCAAAAAATTTCAATAACAGTCAAAAAAACCTTTCTTCAGATAATTTCGTACATCTACTTGACGACAGTAACAAACTCGTCAATAAAATAGATACTATTGGTATTCATGAGTTTGTAAAAAAACTAAAACCTAAATGTATTGCAATAATCGATTTATTATTCTTTAAAGGATATACGCAACAAGAAGCTTCAGAAGAGCTTGCGATGCCTTTGGGAACTATAAAAACGCAAAACAGAAATTGTATTAACGACTTACGAATTTATTTGAAATTATAATGGAAACAAAAGAATATATAGAATCAGGAATTTTAGAGCTTTATGTTTACGGATTACTTACTGAGTCCGAAAGCATAGAAGTAGCCGCAATGGCTAAAAAACATGACGAAATTAATGATGAGATTATTGCAATTGAAAAAGCAATAGTGGCATTATCCTCAAGTTTTTCTCCTTTTCATTCGGTAGCTAATTTTGAAAAAATTAAAGCTAAACTAGAACTTAAACACGGCAAGGTTGTCGATATGAAACCAGCTTCTACTTGGTCTCAATATGTAGGTTGGGCAGCAGCTGTACTCTTCTTATTAGGTTTTGCTTATCAGTATGTGCAACTTACCCAAACTAAACAAGCAATAGAAGTTGTAGGTAGTGAAAAAGATAAATTAAAAAGTGAATATGCGCTCTTAGACCAAGAAAGCAAAATCACTGAGAAAAACTTATCGATTGTAAGGGATATAAAAAACACAGGAGTTACACTGGGCGGACAAGCTGTTGCGCCACAATCTTTTGCCAAAGCCTATTGGAATAAAGACACTAAAGTAACTTATATTGATGCTGCTGGATTACCAAAACCTCCAAAAGGAAAAGTATATCAGGTTTGGGCTTTAAAATTAAGTCCTGTACTTACTCCTACTAGTATTGGTTTGTTGACTGAATTTGACTCTAACATTCAAAAAATATTCAAGGTAGAAAATACTGGTTATGCCGAAGCTTTTGGAATCACACTCGAACCTGAAGGCGGAAGCCCAAGTCCTACAATGGATCAATTATATACTTTAGGAAAGGTTTAAAAACCAACTTATTATAAAAATTTAAAACGCATATTAAAACAAATTAATATGCGTTTTTTTATTATTTTTAAAATCTAAACTAACCAATACTAACCCAATTTATGAACAGTACATTAATCTTAAGAGTTGCAGTTGCGATTATCTTACTTACACACAGCGTTTTCGGAATATTCGATAATGGCATTAATAATTTCGGGAATCTCTATTTAAACCAAATTGGTTTTGCTCCTTTTGGTGTATTTCTTGCCTGGTCCATAAAACTATCGCACATTGTAGCTGCTGTACTTTTGCTTATCAATAAATACATCAACTTTGCTGCAATCGTTACTATTTTAGTTCTTATTATGGGGATTATTTTAGTTCACTTTAAAGAAGGATGGTTTGTTGTAGGCGGCGGAAGAAACGGAATGGAATATAACTTTTTACTGATTTGCGTTTTACTAGCAATTATGTTTCCAAAAGGATTTTTTGGAGGTTCTGAGAAATAAAGGTTCTGAGGTACTAAGAGACAAAGGTTCAAAGGTTTTTTAAAGGAGCTAAGGTTTTGAGTTGCAAAGGTTCAAAGGTTGCATAGTTTGCACATAAAATAATCACAATAGCTTTGCGAACTTTGCGTAAAACCTTGTGCCCTTTTCGATTAATTTTTTTACACAAACTATGCAACCTTTGAACCTTTGTCTCTTAGTACCTCAGAACCTTATAAAAAAAATTAATCTAAATCTGAAAAACCGAACTCTTCTTCCATCTTCAACAAGTCTTCTTTGGTTAGAGTTGAAACAAATAAAGGATAATCTTCTGATAAGTTTCCATTATCATCTGTGAAATACCAAATTAGCTTTCTGTCATTTTCATAAATAATCCAGTTATTATGATCTACAACTTTTTGCCAATCTTTAGCGGTTATCTCTTCTATAAATTCTGATAACTCATCTTGATCCATATCATAAATTGCACCAGAAAACGGATAGCCACCTTCTGCACATTGTCCGTACATTATCATTTGTAAAAAATCTGGAAGCAATATTTCTTCTGAATACCATACCGCATTATCTATATTTTGAGTTTGATAAACTAAAGTATCTGCTATATTAACTCCCCAATAACATACATTCTGGTTTTCTTCTAGAAAAACTAATTTTCCATCTTCATAAAACAAATCTTCGGGTTTTAGAAATCGCTGAAATGAAGACATAAAAATATCCAATTTACCTACGGTAATATAAAACTCTTTCAGTATTGCTGGTATTGATTGTCCTAGTTTCGTTTCTGCATTTTCAATTGTTTCTACATCAAATCCGTCATTGTTTGTTAATGAACGCCCTAATAATTTTTCGGCAATTTCTCTTATCATATTTTTTGAATTAATAATATCTATATATTTTTTAGTCTATGAATGATCTTTTTTTAAATCTGTAACAAAAATACTTAATTCAGAATTTATTTCTCCCCGGAATAACTACTATTATCGCCTAAAATCGATTTAAAGAATACTGTTTTTCATACTCACCTTTTTAAGTCTACACACATCAATACAAACCAATTATAATAAATTCTTCTTAATTTTATTTATTTTCTAAAATCTATATCGTAATATTGCAATATAAAAATATAACAATGGGAGCAACTAAATCAGATTTCTTTACAGACAACCAAAACGAACTTGCTATTCTAGCAAAAGCATTGGGTCACCCTGCAAGAATTGCCATTATAGAATACTTACTAAAAGTAAATGCATGTATTTGCGGTGATATCGTAAACGAATTACCTCTATCTCAGCCTACGGTTTCTCAGCATCTTAAAGAGCTTAAAAATGCAGGTTTGATAAAAGGTAATATCGAAGGAAACGCTATTTGCTATTGCATTAACGAATCGGGATTTGAAAAAATTAAAGTTTTTTTCCAACATGTTGAAACGCATTTGGAGAAAAGAAATAATGAATGTTGTTAAATATTAAAAATAAAAATTATGAAACTTTCAGAAATTAAAAACATCTTAAAAACAGTTGAAGCTATTAATTTTCAGCTTCCAAATGGGACTTTTGTACCCGAATATTTTCACGTAACTGAAGTTGGTTTAATAACCAAGAATTTTATCGATTGTGGCGGGACTGTTCGCAAGGAAACGGTTGTTAACTTTCAACTTTGGGACGCCAATGATTACGAACATAGATTAAAACCTCAAAAACTGGTTCATATCATCGAGCTTTCGGAAAAGGTTTTAGTCCCGATAGCTATCGGGATCGAAGATTTTGAAATTGAAGTAGAATATCAAGATACTACTATCGGGAAATATGATTTAGGTTTTAACGGTAAAGATTTTGTTTTACTAAATAAACAAACAGCTTGTCTTGCTCAGGATCAATGCGGAATTCCATCTGAAAAACCAAAAGTTCATCTTTCGGATATATCAAATCAATCTAGTTCTTGTACTCCAGGCGGTAGTTGTTGCTAATCTCATAATCTCCTAAATATGAACATACTACTTCCTGAAATCGAAAACACAATTCGTTCTTTTGATTTTAAATCTATTCCCAATGAACGAAAGAATGCTTTGCTGCCTTTAATAGTTTATATACAAGATAGAGTAAATACGCTACAAGAAATTAGGCTTGTTTTTATTTGTACTCATAATTCAAGAAGAAGCCATCTGGCTCAAGTTTGGGCGCAGGCTGCAGCGGCATATTTTGACATAAAAAACGTTTCTAGTTATTCGGGAGGAACAGAAGCCACAGCTTTGTATCCAATGGTAGTAAAAACATTAGAAAAATCTGGTTTTAAAATCGAAGCTATTTCTGAGGGAGAAAACCCTGTTTATTCGATAAAATTTGCATCGAATGAACATCCTATTATTGGATTTTCTAAATCATTTGATGCAAGTTTTAATCCTGTAAGCAAATTTGCAGCTATCATGACGTGCTCTCAAGCCGATGGTGATTGCCCATTTATTGCTGGTGCCGAGAAACGAATTCCGATTACTTATGAAGACCCAAAAGCATTTGATAATACACCTTTACAACTTGAGAAATATCAGGAGCGCAGTTTGCAAATTGCTACCGAAATGTTTTATGTTTTCTCACTAATAAAAAAATAATATGTCTGCTAATACTTGCGCCCCTACTATCGAAAGAAAAAAGTTAGGTTTTCTTGATCGTTTTTTAACGATTTGGATTTTTATTGCTATGGCAACTGGGGTTTCTATTGGTTATTTTGTTCCGTCTAGCGGAGATTTCATCAATTCATTCTCTAGCGGAACTACCAATATTCCGCTTGCAATTGGATTAATACTTATGATGTATCCTCCGCTAGCAAAAGTGAAATACGAACTCATGGGTGAAGTTTTTAAAAACACTCGTGTATTGGGTGCTTCTCTTTTTCTTAACTGGGTTGTAGGTCCTTTTTTAATGTTTGGTTTGGCTTTATTATTCTTAAATGGCTATCCTGAATATATGATTGGCTTAATCTTAATAGGTTTAGCCCGATGTATTGCAATGGTTGTTGTGTGGAATGATCTTGCTGATGGAAACCGTGAATATGCCGCTGGTTTAATTGCGCTGAACAGTATTTTTCAGGTTTTACTTTACAGTGTTTATGCTTGGTTTTTTATTACTGTTTTACCTCCATATTTTGGATATACTGGTTTTAATGTAAACATATCCATTGGTCAAATTGCCGAAAGCGTTGGTATTTATTTAGGGATTCCTTTTGCACTTGGCATTGGTAGTCGTTACATTCTTATTAAGCTAAAAGGTATCACCTGGTTTGAGAATAAATATGTGCCTGCAATTTCCCCTATTACATTGATTGCTTTGCTTTTTACCATATTAATAATGTTTAGCCTAAAGGGAGAATTAATTGTACAAATCCCAATGGATGTTATACGAATCGCTATTCCGCTGGTTCTTTATTTTGTAATAATGTTTGTATTTAGCTTTTTTACAGGAAAATATTTTGGTGCCGATTATTCTAAAGCTACTGCAATTGCATTTACAGCTACTGGAAACAATTTTGAACTTGCGATTGCTGTTGCCATTGGCGTTTTCGGAATCAATAGCGGACAAGCTTTTGCTGGCGTAATTGGTCCATTAGTCGAAGTTCCTGCTTTGATTGCTTTGGTTAATGTTGCTTTTTGGTTTAGGAAAAGGTTCTTTTTTTAAGGTTCTGAGGTTCTGAGGTTCTAAGTTACAAAGGTTCAAAGGTTGCTTAGTTTGTGTATAAATCTTTGTGAGGTTTCTTTGTGAACTTTGCATAAATCCCTGCACTCTTTGCAGTTAGTTTTACCACAGCATCTCTCAATCTTGTCACCCTGACGAAGGAAGGGTCTCCACTAGTAACTCTACACAGCTTGCAGAGCAACTTACTCTGGTTTTGGACGCGGATTAAACGGATTTTTTTTAAAAAGTACTAAGGTTCTGAGTTGCAAAGGTTCTAAGGTTGCTTAGTTTGTGTATAAATCTTTGTGAGGTTTCTTTATGAACTTTGCGTAAATCCCTGCACTCTTTGCAGTTAGTTTTAACACAGCATCTCTCTATCTTGTCACCCTGACGAAGGAAGGGTCTCCACTAGTAACTCTAAACAGTTTGGAGAGCTATTACTACATCGGTTAGCTATCGCTGAAGTCTCTTTCTCAATGACTCTCGCAGATTTGGCTGATTAAGCAGATTTATATTGCTTGCTTTATCATGAAAATGGGTGTCCTAGCCCTGATGGGAACGGCATCCTTTTTATTTTTTCTTTAAAAATAAAAAGATATAGTGGACAGCAGGAAATAGCTTCTAAATTTTATTAATAAAAGCACTGAGTTTTTTTTACCGCAATGAACGCAAGGATTTACGCAAAGTTCGCAAAGCTGTACTGTTACTAAGAAAAATCCTAAATAAAAAAAGGTTCAACTTTGCAGTTGAACCTTTTTATGTGAATTAATAATCTGTTATTTTTTATAATACTTGCGGTATTTTGGGTATGTCACAGCTCCTATTAAGGTTATTGCTGCTAATGAATACCAAATCCAGTCTAGTGAATGTGCTTCTCCGCTTGCGTATGAATGTAATCCTACTAAGTGGAAGTTTACTCCGTAATACGTAAATAAGATTGAGATAAACGCAAACATACTCATTAGGTTAAATATCCATTTTCCGCGTAGGGCTGGTACAAAACGAGCGTGAATTACAAATGCGTAAATCATGATACTAATTAATGCCCAAGTTTCTTTTGGATCCCATCCCCAGTAACGTCCCCAACTTTCATTTGCCCATTGTCCTCCAAGGAAGTTTCCTATGGTTAGCATAATCAATCCAATTGTTAATGCCATCTCATTGATGTATGTAATTTCCTGGATGTTTAAATCCATTTTGGCTTTATTGCTCTTATTGGTAAAGAATATTAATACCAACGATACAAATCCTAATATCATTCCTAATGCAAATGGTCCGTAACTAGCAACAATTACTGCTACGTGTATCATTAACCAGTATGAGTTAAGAACTGGCTGTAAATTGGCTATTTCTGGGTCAATCCAGTTCATATATGCTGCCATTAGGATCATTGCTGTAACAAATGCAGATGATGCTACGGTAAGCTTAGATTTTCTATCAAAAGCCAACCCGAAAAACATTGTTGCCCAAGCTACATATATAATAGACTCGTAAGCATTACTCCATGGTGCGTGTCCCGAAATGTACCAACGTGCTATTAATCCTAGTGTATGTAACCCAAATAAGGCTCCAATAATTATATGGAAAACATTAACTGTTATTCTTAATGATTTTTTCTCGAAGAAAATATTCAGAATTGTAAAAATAAGCATCAGGATTGAAGCTGTAATATACCAATACGGAAGCTTTTTAAACACATCGTATTTATTATACAATAACTCTGATGTAATTTTCTCTTCGCTTGGTCGTACTTTGCTTCCAAATTTCTTCTGGAATCCATTAATACTTTCTAGTAACTCATCGGCTTGTTTAAAATCTTTGGTTATCGAAGCGTTGTTTAAAGCAGCAAAATACATTGGTAGTATTTGCTTTACATACGTCTCGTCCATTCCTTTTAAACCAGCATTACTAATCTCCAGGTATGAAATCCATTTATTGTTTGGATCTTTTGGTATCGGGAAAATCTTAAGCATACTTCCGCTTAAAGCCGATTCCATAAGGTTTACTTTTTTATCGGTTTCGATAAAATCTTTTTCAAATTGATTCGGATTTGCTGCTTTATAAGCCGCATCTAAATAAGGTGATAATTTATAGTTTCCTTTTTCGTCAAAAAACTTAATAAAAGGTGCAAATCCTGCATCTTTATCAATTCCTATAATTTTACGAATACTATCATTTCCTGATTTTATGTATATAATCGGGATCTCTATCCAAACCTGTGCGTATTGTGTCATTGACAAAAATACTTGGTCTGAATTCATTCCGTTATACGTATCGTCATGACTTACTTTTCTCAATAATTCTGATGAGAAAGTATTAATAGGCTTCATTCTTCCGCCTGCATCCTGAATAATTAAACGTCCAAATTTAGCAGCATGCTCTTTTGGCGCTTTATAGATATTTATTAACGAATCAAGTTGTTTCTGACTTGGTGGTCTTGTTACATGATTTGCATGATTGTTTGGATCTGTGCTTTGTGGTGCATGATCATGTTTATGATCCTTCTCATGGTCATGATTTGGGTCTGTACTATGTGCCGCATGATCGTGGTCATGGTCGTGATCATGTTGCTCTTGTGCAAATCCGTTAAAGCTCAACATTAATACTAAAATAGTAATTAGTTTTGCTTTTTTATTTTTCACCACTTCTAGTTTGCGTTTTAAGTCTGCAAAACGAGAATGTTTGGTAAACATGATTGCCATTAACCCGAAGAATAACATAAAATAACCTAAATAGGTGATATTAGTTCCCCAGAAATCGTGGTTTACAGATAATACTGTTCCTTTTTCGTCTGGATCAAATGAAGATTGAAAGAAGCGGAATCCTCTGTAATCTAATACGTGGTTCATGTAAATTCTAGCATCAAATGTTTTACTTGAATCTATAACGGTAACTTTACTTTCAAAAGAGGAATAACTTTTCTCTGTTCCTGGGTATTTCTGAGCAATAAAATCATTCAGTTTAACCTTGAAAGGCAATACATAAGCTTTACTTCCGTAGAAGAATGTGTAATCGATATTTCCGATTTTAACTGTTTTAAAGTCTCCTATTTTACCTTTAGACCCTAATAAGGTTACTTCTTTTTCTTGTCCTTCGGCTGTTAATTTTACAATTAATGCGTCTTCATGTGTTTTGGCTTTATAATCATTATTAGATTCGTAAGCAATAACTCCTTTTACGGCTGGATCTGGGAAAACAATTCGGATATCGCCAATACTGTATAATGAACGCATCATTAATGGCTGTACATTATCCTTAGTTACTTTTCCTTTAAGTTTATCGGCCATACGCATAAAATCTCCTTCAAAAGGGGTTTGTATCGTATAGGTTTCGCCTGTTGTATTAATATTAATAGCTCCGTCTGTAGGTTTATTTAATGCAAACAGAACGTTGTGTATGTTTTGAACTTCTCCGTCTTTAAGAAAATGCTCTTCACGTCCGCCTTCACCAGCTTCTACAAGTTTTAAATATACGATTCCGCTAGGATCTGGTTTTATAACCTCTTTTGCTCCCATGATAAAATCCTTATACTCAACTTCAAATGGAGTTTCGTTGAATTTACCCGAAATACTAAAATCGTTATCGGCAACTGGAGATAATAGTAAGCTTTTCTCGAAAACACGGCGTTTCATCTCGCCTTTGTACTCACCATCGGCAAAAATGGTAATGAATGTTTTATCCGAATAGATTTGGTTTTCAGCCGCTCCTTCGCGTATTGGCATCATTCCTTCGTAACTAATATAACGTGTTATGAATGCTCCTAAAAGGATAAATATAAAAGCTAAATGCACCATTAAGGTAGCCCATTTTTCTTTTTTGTGTAATTGATATCTTTTTATGTTTCCGAAGAAGTTAATTAAGAAGAAGACCATTATGACCTCAAACCACCATGCATTGTAAATAAAAATTCTAGCGGTATCGGTATTGTATTTACTTTCGATAAAAGTCCCAACTCCCATTGCAATTGCAAATGTTAAAAAAAGGACAGCCATTAATCGTGTAGAAAACAAAAAGGAGAATATTTTTTTATCCATTATTGAGGAATTACATTTTATAAAGTGGCACAAAAGTACTCAAAAATGTTGATTCAGATATTCGTGGATTTGTTAATAATATCCAAAATAAAGTACTCTAACAGCTATTAAAGAGCTATTTTTCTTACTAAAAATACTTTCTGTACGAACTTACTTTGTAACGGGAGTCCTTTAAAAAAAAATGCTAATTTTGCAATATGATTAAAATAACACTAATTGGCTCGGGAAATGTGTCCCAACATTTAATAAATGCTTTCGCAAAAAGTAGTGCGATTGAACTTATTCAGGTGTACTCCAGAACAAAAAAAGTGATATCTCCTCTACTCGATTCTAGCAAAATTGTAACAGATTTGGCTCTTTTAAAAGAAGCCGATTTGTATATTATTGCTGTTTCTGATGATGCTATTTCTACTATTTCGGAGCAATTACCTTTTAAAAATAAACTGGTTGCTCATACATCAGGAACTGCTCCATTACAAGCAATTAATATAAAAAACCGAAGTGGCGTGTTTTATCCTTTACAAACATTTACAAAAAATAAAGAAGTCAATTTTAAGGAGGTTCCGCTTTGTCTGGAAGCCGAAAACAGAACCGATTATTTAGTACTCGAAAAACTTGCTAAGATCATTTCGAATGCAGTATATCCTATCAATTCTGAACAACGAAAAGCATTGCACGTAGCTGCCGTTTTTGTAAATAATTTCACCAATCACCTATACCAAATCGGGCAGGAAATTTGCACGGAGCATAGCGTTTCTTTCGAAATCCTTAAGCCTTTAATAGCCGAAACAGCTAATAAAATCAATACACTTTCTCCTATTGATGCTCAAACAGGACCTGCAAAACGTAAAGATGCTACAACAATTAAAGCTCATTTGAGTTATTTATCTGATGAAAATCAAAAAAACATATATACATTACTAACAAAATCTATACAAAATAATGGCAAAAAGTTATAAAGAAATAATGAACGACATCACTACTTTTATTTTTGATGTTGACGGAGTACTTACTGATAGTTCGGTTTTTGTAACCAATGAAGGAGAAATTCTTCGTACGATGAATATTCGTGATGGTTATGCTATGAAAGCGGCTGTAGAAAGTGGGTATAACGTATGTATTATTTCTGGCGGAAGCAATGAAGGCGTACGCGTACGATTACGCAATCTTGGAATTAAAGATATTCATTTAGGGACTCCGGATAAAGTTGAAACGTTTAAGGAATATACTGAATTATATAACATTAATCCTGAGCACGTATTATACATGGGTGATGATATTCCTGATTATCACGTAATGAAATTGGTAGGATTACCTACTTGCCCGCAAGATGCTAGCCCAGAAATAAAAACAATTTGTCGTTATATCTCACACGTAAAAGGAGGAAAAGGTTCTGCACGCGATGTAATAGAACAAGTTATGAAAGTACAAGGGAAATGGATGGAGCATTTTAACGGGAAACACGATTAGAGTCTAGTATACAGTAACAGTGTTCAGTATCAATCTGCAGTACCTGTATTACACATTAAGAATTGAGTTTTACATTATAGACTTCGTAACAAAACCATGTAGTATATAATCTATTATTGTGATTTATGTAGTGTATAATCTAAACACCCATGATTTAGACAATATTGTAACCTTTGAATCTCTTATAAAGACGCACTGCGGTGCGCCTCTACAAAAAACCTTTGAAGCTTTGCCACTTAGAACCTTTGTGTCTTTAAGATAAACCTCAGCACCTTAAAACAAATGAAATACCTCAAACTCATTCGCTACCAAAACCTATTAATGCTTGCATTTATGCAAATACTATTTCGTTATGGTTTCTTAAAATTGCAAAATATCCCGTTGGCATTAGCCGATTGGCAGTATGGTTTATTGGTTTTAAGCACTATTTTAATTGCGGCAGCTGGATATGTTATAAATAATATTTTTGATCAGGAAACTGACTTAATTAACAAACCAAGCGATGTTGTAGTTGGCAAAAGTATTTCCGAAACTGCTGCTTATAACATATACGTAGCGCTTAATATTACAGGAGTTGCAATTGGATTTTATTTATCTAATGTAATTATGAGACCCGGTTTTGCGACTCTTTTTATTCTAATTGCTGCCAGTCTTTATTTTTACTCTACAACTTTAAAACAAATCATGATTTTGGGCAATGTTGTTGTTGCCTTAGTATTGTCTTTTAGTGTTATAATAATCGGAGTTTTTGATATTTTTCCTGCTACAGACGTGGGCAATAGAGCACAAATGGCGAGTATGTTCTCTATTCTTTTAGATTATGCCATATTTGCTTTTATAATTAATTTTATACGTGAGATTGTAAAAGACATCGAAGATGCAAATGGCGATTATAATCAAGGGATGAAGACATTACCTATTGCAATTGGCACAAGCCGAACTGCCAAAGTAGTTTTTGCGCTTGCACTTATTCCAATCGTTTTATTACTAATTTATATCAATAATTATTTTGTCGCTTATAATCTGTACATCGCTACATTATATGCGTTTGTATTTGTGCTGGCACCACTATTTTACTTTATAGCAAAAATAATCACTGCCAAAACCAATAAAGAGTTTCATCATTTGAGCGCAGTTTTAAAATGGATTTTATTCTTCGGGATCCTGTCTATTTTAATCATCAATCTTAATATTAAATACAATGCTTAAGCAAAAATTAGAAAAATATACTTTAATACTGGCTTCGGGCTCACCTAGACGTCAGCAATTTTTTAAAGACCTGGATCTAGATTTCGAAATTAGATTAAAAGATGTAGAAGAAATCTTTCCTCCAGAATTAAAAGGAAGCGAAATTACCGATTATCTGGCTGAACTTAAAGCAGCAGCTTTTGACGGTGAATTAAAACCAAATGAAATCCTAATTACAAGTGATACAATTGTTTGGCATAATGACAAAGCTTTGGGTAAGCCAAAAGATGAAGAAGATGCATTTAATATATTAAAATCATTATCGAATACAACTCATGATGTAATTACTTCTGTTTGTTTTAGGACCAATGAAAAATCGGTTGTTATAAACGAAACTACAAAGGTTACCTTTACAGTATTGAGCGATGAAGCAATTTTATATTATCTCAAAAATTACAAACCATACGATAAAGCTGGCGCATATGGTATTCAGGAATGGATTGGTTTTGTAGGAGTTGCAAAAGTAGAAGGATCTTACACCAATGTTATGGGACTTCCTACACACAGAGTTTATGAATATTTAAGTACATTAGATTAAAATATAAAATTATGACAGCTTTTTTTACCGATTACGCCAAAGAAATATTTGCAACAGGAATCCTTATTGTAATAACGGCTGCGGTAAGAGTTACTATTACCCAACTGGTACGACGATACGCTAAAAAAGAGCATTTCTTGGAGCATCGAACCAATTTGATAATTAAGTACATCCATTTACTAACCAATATCTTATTTGTAATCGGTTTATTTGTTGTTTGGGGTGTTCAAACCGATGATATTTTCCTTACCGTATCTTCTATAGCAACCGTTATTGGTGTGGCAATGTTTGCACAATGGTCTATATTAAGTAATATAACTTCAGGAATTATTTTGTTTTTTTCCTTTCCGTTTAAAATAGGAGATTCAATAAAAATTCATGATAAAGATTTCCCTATCGAAGCCGAAATCGAAGATATAAATGCATTTCACGTAAGTTTAAAAACCAAAGAAGGAGAAAAAATAATCTATCCTAATAATTTGCTTCTGCAAAAAGGAATCTCAATTATACCAGCTCATTTTGAAGATAAAGAGTTTTTTGATTAAGCTCTTTTATGGGAATTTTATAAGCTAACTTTAAAAATGTAGAACATAAAAAGAGGAATAAAGCATAACATTTGTTTAACTTAGCTTTTATTAGTGGTAATAAAAGCTTTTTAACCTCAACAAATCAGTTATGGAATCAATTAAATTGCCTTTTTATGTAAAACTTGTGTGTGTTTTAATAAGTATAATTTGTATTGGTTTTATATTTGTTATTGGTAAGGACATCATAACATCAGTACTATTAGCCTTTTTATTTTCGGTATTATTACTACCCTTATTTTCAATATTACACATAAAGTTACGTTTCCCACATTTTCTTGCATCTATAGTAACTGTCCTTATTTTTGTACTTGTAATAATAGGGATACTCACATTTATCTCGTATCAGATTAGTGATATCGCCAATGATTTCTCTATAATTAAGAAAAATGCAATTGCCGTTTTTAATGATTTGCAAAATTTTATAAAAGCAAATTTTAATATCAGCAATGGAGAACAAAAAAAATATCTTGAAAACGTTACTTCTGATTCTGTAAAAAATGGGGGAGAAAAACTAGGAACAGCATTAGGATCTCTTTCAGATGTTCTTTTGGATTGTACCATAATACCTATTTTTATATTCCTGTTTCTTTTATATAAAAAACACTTTACCCTTTTCTTGGCTAAATTGTTTAAGAAAGAACATCATACTAAACTAAAAGAGATATTAACTCAGATAAAAGTATCGATAAACAATTATATTGTAGGTCTTATTATAGAAATGATTGTAGTGGCTGTATTAACAAGCTTAGGTCTTTATATTATTGGGGTAAAATATTTTGTTCTATTAGGTCTTATTACAGGGATTTTAAACATGATTCCGTACATAGGAATTTTTATTGCAGGCGTATTAACCGTTTTAGCATCACTTACAGGAACTCCCGAAATTTCTATAATTCTGGGAATTCTGATAGTAAATATAATTGTTCAGCTAATAGATAATAACGTACTTGTACCATTGATTATAAACACCAAGGTCGAAATAAATGCACTATTCTCTATAATTGGGATAATTGTCGGTGGCGGAGTTGCAGGCATATCAGGAATGTTTCTGGCAATACCTTTACTGGCTATTCTTAAAATAATTTTTGACAGGATAGAATCTTTAGAACCTTGGGGATATTTAATAGGGAATGATTTGCCGAAAAAATTTAGTTGGAAAATAAAGAAAACAAAATTAAAAGAATAGAATGCCGTTTTATATACTATTTAAAATGAATTCATAAAAATTACCTAACTTGATAATAAAACTATTTCAATATAAAACATACCTATTACTCATCCTAGTATGTTTTTGCTATACTAGTTCTTTTTCGCAGGTAAATGAGCCTAAAAAAGATAGTACCGAAATGTATTCTAAGCTTAAATCATATACCAAAAAACATAAGTTCACTAATTTCTTTCACCGGTTTGTTTTTAGAACTACACGTCCAAAAAAAAATCAGGAAATAATTCAAAAAGTAGATACTACCAATTATGATGGAAAAATTATACGCAAAATTACCATTGTAACCCTAGATCCTTTTGGATATTCTGAGAGTGACTCGACAGTTACACCTAGAAATTGGGGAGAAAGAACCGGAAATAGGCTTCATCTAAAAACAAAACAATTCGCAATACGTAATTTATTATTATTCAAAAAAAATACGCCTTACGATGCCTACAAAGTACAGGAATCGGAGCGTATCATCCGATCTCAAAAATATATTAATACTGTAAGTATTTCAGAGCAATTAACCAGCGTACAATCTGATTCGGTAGATGTTACGATTCGAGTTCTGGATTCCTGGAGTTACATACCTAAGTTTTCTATTTCTAGTAATCAGGTTGGTGTGGGAATAAAAGATAAAAACTTCTTTGGGACAGGTCAGCAATTAGAATATAAATTTACAAACCGTTTTAGTGATGGAAAAAATGCCAATGATTTTACCTATACAGTTCCTAATATAAAAAATACCTTTATCAATGTAACGGCCAAGTATAATAATGATTTAGATAACAATTACAATAAAAGCATTGCCATAGAGCGCCCTTTTTACTCCCCTTTAACAAGATGGGCAGGCGGATTGTATATTGGTCAGCAATTTAGACGAGATTCCTTGCAAGGACCTGATCTTAAATATTCTTTTCAGAATTTTAAATACAATACGCAAGATGCATGGTTAGGAAAAGCATTTCCTATTTTTAAAGAAAAAGAAAGAAAAACCAACTTAATTATCTCAGGGCGTATTTTAAATGTAGACTATATAGAATCTCCCGAGCCACAATACGACCCTATTAGCTTTTATTCGGACGAAAAATTAATGCTAACCGGAATCGGAATCAACACCCGAGAGTTTGTTAAAGACAATTATATATTTAGAAATGGTGCTACCGAAGATGTCGCCACAGGAAGAATCTTTGGGATAACAGCCGGATATCAATATAAAAATACATTTTGGCGTCCTTATATAGGCGCTCAGGCATCATTTGGAGATTATCATAAATGGGGATTCTTTAGTGCCGATTTTGAATTTGGGACTTTCTTTCATCAATCTAAAACATACCAAAGTGCATTTGCCTTTGAAGCCAATTATTTTACAAACCTAGTAAAAATAGGAAACTGGAAACTAAGACAGTTTGTAAAACCTGCATTAGTTATTGGTGCTAATCGAGAAAATACTGTCGGTGACCAACTTAATATTAATGGAAATAATGGTCTGCAAGGTTTTAACAGTCCAATATATGGCACTAGCAAAATGGTATTGTCATTACAAACCCAAACCTATGCGCCACATGCAGTAGTAGGTTTTCGTGTGAATCCCTTTTTTAATTATACCGCTGCAGTATTAGGAAGTACTGGCGATGCAATGATGAGAAATAAAGTATATTCTAAAATAACTCTGGGATTACTAATAAGTAATGACTATTTAGTTTTTAGTTCCTTTCAGTTATCTATTTCTTACTACCCAACAATTCCTTTTGAAGGCGATAATGTTTTTAAAACAAACACATTTGAAACCACCGATTTTGGATTACAAAATTTTGAATTAGCTAAACCAAGATTAGTCGAGTATAGATAGGCACAGAATATTCCCTCATTTTATTTTATTTTTCAGAAAAAAACTAAAAATAAAAACCAACCTAACACTTTATATATCAGCGTTTTTATTTTTAAATAAATAAATATTGTCTTTTTTTATCATTTTAAAAACTTTTTGTGGCACAACTTTTGGATTTCACAAATCAGATATCGAAATAGTCAAACATTTCAATATTGAAATTAAGAATCCAAAACCCCAGAAAAAATGAAAACACTAAAATTAATTACTTTCGGAATATTACTATTTATTTCAAGTACCATGCATTCTCAAGTTTCGATAAACGTAAACATAGGCTCACCGCCACAATGGGGACCAGTTGGATATGCTGAAACAGAATATTATTATTTACCAGACGTTGAGGCTTATTATGACGTTCGTGCCACACAGTTTATTTATTTTGGTGGAGGAAGATGGATTAGATCAACCAGTTTACCAAGACAATATAGAAATTATGATTTGTACGGAGGATACAAAGTAGTTTTAAATGATTATCACGGTAGAACTCCGTATGCTTATTTTGACAGACATAGAGTTCAATATTGCAAAGGGTATCGTGGTAAACCGCAAAGAACATACGGTTATTATAAAAAAGATCGTAATGATTACTACAAAAAAGACAAACACAATCGTCATGACAGACATGACCGTGATGACGACCATGACGATGATGATGATCACGGAAGAGGACATGGTCGTGGACACGGAAGACACTAAACAACATTTCGTAATTAAAAGAGAGTGCCTGGATATGGCACTCTCTTTTTTTTTTAACAAATACTTTAACATCTTTACATGTCATTAACAATTACCAGTTTCTATTATTACTATTTTTGAAAACAATCTTAAAAAATTAAATAATTCTCAGATGCACCGACTCCTTCTAAAGATTATCCTTTTAGTTCTTATTAGCTTACAAGCTGCTTTTGCCCAAAAACCACAAAAACCAAATTCGGTTGAAATTTACAATCAAATAAAAAAAGTAAATTTCTTGGGCTCGGTACTTTATATAGCTGCACATCCAGATGATGAAAACACAAGATTAATTTCTTATTTATCTAATGAAGTAAACGCAAGAACTGGCTACTTATCTTTAACCCGAGGCGATGGTGGTCAAAATTTAATAGGACCACAATTAAGAGAATTATTAGGAGTAATTAGAACACAAGAACTTATTGAAGCCAGAAAAGTTGATGGTGGCGAACAGTTTTTCTCACGTGCCAATGATTTTGGTTACTCAAAAACACCAGATGAAACATTAACTCTTTGGGATAAACAAAAAGTACTTGCCGATATCATATGGACCGTTCGTAAGTTTCAGCCCGATGTAATCATTAATCGTTTTGATCATCGTACACCCGGTACAACACATGGGCATCATACCTCATCGGCGATGTTAAGCGTTGAGAGCTTTGATCTGGCCAATAATCCTAGTATATATCCCGAACAATTAAAATATGTAACGCCATGGCAACCTAAGCGCCAATTCTTTAATACTTCTTGGTGGTTTTACGGTAGTCAGGAAAAATTTGAAGCAGCCAACAAATCTAAATTTACAACATTAGAAACTGGGGTTTATTATCCCGGAATAGGAAAATCTAATCAGGAAATTGCAGCCTTAAGCCGCAGTCGTCATCAATCACAAGGTTTTGGCGCAACTGGAAGCCGTGGTCAGGATACCGAATATCTGGAACTTATTAACGGAGATACTCCAAAAGACCCATCTAATATTTTTGACGGAATCGATACTACTTGGAACCGTATTAAGGGAGGAAAACCTATTGGAGAATTAATAAATACAATCCTGACACAATACAATTTTAATAATCCATCGGCAAGCATACCCGATTTAGTAAAAGCCTACACAATGATTCAGTCATTAAATGAAAATCATTGGAAAGTCTTGAAATCTGAAGAAATCAAAAAAATAATAGCAGCCTGTTCTGGTTTATATCTGGAAGCAGTTGCACAACAGCAAGAAACAACACAAGGAAGCACTGTAAACCTAAAACTAGAAGCTATTAATCGTACTTCGGTTCCTATGCAATTAGTAAGCATAACAACATTGCCTGACCAAAAAACAACACCTCAAAACATTGATTTAATTAATAATAAAGATCAAAAAATCAATTTAAAAACTCAATTACCAACTACAATTCCTTACACACAACCGTATTGGTTAGCCGAAAAAGCAACTATAGGAATGTACACCGTTTCTAATCAGGAAAACATAGGCGTTCCAGATATTATTCGTGATGTAAAAGTTATTTTTAATATTAAGATAATCAATGTTGAAATTCCGTTTGAGCGTACCGTTGTTTATAAATATAATGATGATGTAAAAGGCGAAATGTATGATTTCTTGGATATCGTTCCCGAAGTTACAACCACAATTCTAGAAAAAGTATTACTATTTAAAGATACTCAGACCAAAACAGTTGCTGTAAAAATAAAAGCAGGAAAAGATGGTGTAAGTGGTAATTTACAATTAGAATTACCTAAAAGCTGGATAATTTCTCCAAAACAAATTCCGTTTACCCTAGCCAAAAAAGGAATAGAACAAATTGTTTATTTTGAAGTAACACCACCAGTAAACCCAGAAAACGCAACAGTAAAAAGCGTAGCGATTGTAGGCAATAAACGCTACGATAAAGACCAAACCATCATCGATTATAGTCATATCACCAAACAGCAGGTTTTAGCCCCAGCAGAAGCCAAATGCATCCGATTTGACCTAAAAACAACAGGAGATTCAATTGCCTATATTATGGGTGCAGGCGATGAAGTTCCTAATAGCCTGGCACAAATGGGATATAAAGTAACCATCTTAAAACCCGAAGAAATTACACCAACAAGATTAGATAATTTTGATGTCGTAATAACAGGAATCCGTGCCTACAACACCATTCAGGCACTTGCTAATAAACAAGTTGTATTATTTGACTTTGTCAAAAACGGAAAAACAATGATAGTACAATACAATACAGCAGGCGATCTTGTAACCGATACTATTGCGCCATATCCTCTAAAAATTTCCTCAGATAGAGTAACCGAAGAAAATGCCGAAGTTACATTTCTGGCACCAAATCATCCTGTTCTAAGTACACCTAATAAAATTACTTCCAAAGATTTTGAAGGCTGGAAACAAGAACAAGGATTATATTACCCAAGTGAATACGACAAAGCCTTCACTCCTATCCTATCTTCCCATGACAAAGGAGAATCGGCTAAAAAGGGCGCATTATTAGTCGCCCCATACGGAAAAGGATATTATATTTACACCGGCTTAAGCTTCTTTAGAGAATTACCCGAAGGAGTTCCGGGAGCCTATCGATTATTATCAAATATGATCTCATTAAAACAACCAGTACAAATCCCAAATAAAGAAATTAAGAATTAAAAGCTTTAATATGGCAACGAAAAAAATAAAAACATGGAAAAAAAGCTACACCTATGTGCTTGTAGCCAACGCCATCTATATTCTGATTTTTTATTTAATAATGCACTTATACTCATAACATATGCAACTATTTGATTGGATTGTACTCATAGTTACACTTTTATTTATTGTTGGTTACGGATCTTGGAAAACCAAAGGAAGCAAAAATGTCGAAGATTTTATTCTAGGCAATAACGAAACTCCTTGGTACACCGTAGGACTTTCGGTAATGGCAACTCAAGCAAGCGCCATTACCTTTTTATCAACTCCGGGACAAGCGTATCATGACGGAATGGGTTTTGTGCAATTCTATTTTGGATTACCAATTGCTATGATAGTCATTTGCGTAACCTTTATACCTTTATACCACAAATTCAAAGTATTTACAGCCTATGAATTCTTAGAGAAACGATTCGATTTAAAAACCCGATCACTTGCAGCAATACTATTCTTAGTTCAGCGAGGTTTAGGAACAGGACTTACCATATATGCACCAGCAATTATCCTATCAGCACTTTTAGGCTGGAATCTAACTTTAATGAATGTCATGATCGGATTACTGGTAATTATCTACACCTTCTCAGGCGGTACAAAAGCAGTAAACGTAACCCAAAAACAGCAAATGTTTGTCATCATGTCGGGAATGTTTATTACCTTCTTCCTGATATTACATTACCTGCCAAACGATATGACATTTACCAATGCCATGCATATTGCTGGAGCAAATGATAAGATGAATATCGTAGATTTCTCATTTAACCCAGAAGAAAAATATACTTTTTGGAGCGGAATCACAGGAGGTTTTTTCCTTGCCCTTGCCTATTTCGGAACCGACCAATCGCAAGTAGGACGGTACTTATCGGGTAAATCGGTTAAAGAAAGCCAGATGGGATTAATCATGAACGGACTTTTAAAAGTTCCTATGCAATTCTTTATTTTGTTAACCGGAATAATGGTATTTGTATTCTTTCAGTTCAATCCAGTTCCTTTAAATTTTAATCCAAATAACAAAGTCATAATCGAGAAGTCGGCGTATAAAGACGAATATCATGCGCTTGAGAAAAAACTCAACGTACTTTCTGAAGATAAAAAAGTAATCAATTTATTATACATCGATCAGTTAAATCAGGATTACGACAATCCGATTCTACGCAAAGAACTGGTTACATTATCTAATAAAGAAAGAGATTTGCGCGAGCGAGCCAAAGAAATCATTATAAAAGCCGACAGTAACAGCGAAACCAACGATAAAGATTATGTATTCTTCCACTTTATCCTGCACTATTTACCAAAAGGATTAATTGGGTTGTTATTGGCAGTAATCCTTTCGGCAGCCATGTCATCTACCGCTTCAGGGCTAAATGCATTGGCATCGACAACAGCAATCGACATTTACAAACGTAACCTTAAAACCGAAAAATCAGACAAGCATTACCTGTATGCAACCAAGTTTTTTACTCTATTCTGGGGGATTATCGCCATACTTTTTGCTTGTGTAGGAACCTTATTTGAGAATTTAATACAATTAGTAAATATCATCGGATCCATATTTTACGGAACAGTTTTAGGTATATTCCTGGTTGGTTTTTACATCAAACATGTACAGTCTAAAGCCGTTTTTTATAGTGCACTAATTAGCCAGATAACCATATTTATCATCTTTTATTACTCAATCTGGATTTATCCAAGCGGGCAAGAAAAATTAGGTTATTTATGGCTCAACTTTATCGGAGCAATATTAACCATATTCCTTTCCTTACTAATGCAACTTACAATCTTTAGAAAACAAAAAGCCATAGTAGCTTAACATAAATCACATTTAGTATAAAAATGCTGTAAGACTTAGTTTTACAGCATTTTTTTTTTGGAGCTATTTCCTGCTGTACACTATATCTTTTATGGCAAACCCTACCATAAAAGGATGCCGTTCCCATCAGGGCTAAAACCTAAAAATCATACTTCTATTTTTCGCTTTAAGAAAATACCTTATTATATCATTCTTATAATTTATTTGGGTTACAACCAAACAGCCTTAAACATATTTTTACTTCAACCTTACAGTCAATCAACTGTACCTAAAGTAATTATTATGCAAATAGAAAAAAAGGTAACCGAATTACTGACACAAAAATACACTTCAGAAATAGCTGTTTTTGCTAGTAATCGAGATATTAAACGCAAATGCATTCTCGATACCGATAATGGTACTTTATTTACAGTATCAGATAATGCTATATACAGTTATAGAGATAAAGACCAAAACTATTGGGTAACAGTTCCCAAATCTTTCATTATCAATCAAACCGTTCACTATCCAGTAGTTGGAGATGAGTTTACGCTTAAAAATGGTGTAAAATATTATTTTACTACCAAAGAAGCAGTTATAGCAATTGCAACGACCTATTTTGAAAAATTTACAGACAACAATTACGGAATAAAAAAGAAATTCAGTTATCTGATTTTCCTGGACGAAAGTTGCACAAGTAAATACTATGCCGAATTCAAGCGCTTTAAATCAAAAACACACGAGAAAATAGAAGCCTATTTGTCATATAATTAAACTAAGAAATCATGTCAAAATTTTCAGAACAAGTACATATAACAATTGATGAATTTACCCAAAATGTAGTTTATTATGATTTAAAGCTTTCGCAAACTATGATGGATCATCATCATTTTTCGTTTGTATGGCAATATACAGGCAGAGCAGTGATTAAACCCGCTGACCAAGCTGCTGCACTTCGCAAATATAAAGGCAGAGAAGTAATTTTTACCTTCATCGTCAACGGAACAAGATTAATGTCTAAAGGAATAATTTCAAAGCTAAAATCTGTTGATGTAAACGGTAGCCCAGTAGGTTTATATGTAGAGGGTATAAGTCACACGGTTTTATTGGACGATATGAAAAAATCAAGAACCTTTCTTGATCGTAGTATAAAAGAAATAGCTTTAAAAATATTTTCAGAAGAAACGGCTGGCGAGTTTTACCAAATAGATGCTATTGAACCTACGTACACAAAATACCTTGAATACAAACCACAATACAACGAAACCAGTTTTGAGTTCCTAAAACGACTCTCGGCACGTTACGGACAATGGTTTTATTTTGACGGAATGCGAATGCAATTTGGGCAAACCAAAACATCTAAAGTAAGACTAATCAATGGAGCAACTTTACACAATTTTAGTATTGAAACCAATTTGGTATCGCATAAAACCTCATTTGCAGGATATAATTATACCAATGCAACACCATTAAGAGGTGCCGAAGCAAAAACCAGTGCAGGAAGTGCCGACAGTTTTGCGAGAGTCGTTGGCGACAGACAAGCATCGGTAGCACAACCCGATTTAAGTATCGCCGCTTATACTAATCAGGCAAAAGATGCAACCGAAATTACCGAAATAGTAAAACTACAAACAGCGGGTAGAGATGCAAATAGTGTTTTTTATAGCGGAATCTCCTATTTGCCAATAGGATTAGGACAAGTATTTACAATCCAGAATCAAACTGTAGAGCACGAACTTATTGCAATAGAAGTAATACACCACTCAGAAGTAAACGGTAATTATAACTGTGAGTTTATAGCCATTCCTGCCGATGTAGCTGCACCACATTATACCAATATCGAAGTATTTGCTACTGCCGAAAGCCAACCAGCAAGAGTAATAGATAACAACGACCCCGAAGGAATAGGACGTATAAAAGTAGACTTTTATTGGGCAGCTGGAAGCACAAAAAGTGAATGGATGCGTATGGTACAACCTTATGCAGGAGCAGGTCGGGGTTTTTATTTTATACCCGAAATTGGCGATGAAGTACAAGTAAGCTTTGAAGGCAATAATGTCGATTGTCCTTACATATCAGGCACCTATTATAACGGTAAAGAAAAAAGTGAATATGCAACCGAGAAAAATGATTTTAAAGTAATAAAAGATCGTTCAGGACAGTATCTGGAATTTGAGGTGTTAAAAAACATAACGCTTGCCGATAAAAAAGGAAACAAATTCCATATAGACAGTACAGGAGATACGCTAAATATTACTGCATTAAAAACAATAAATTTAAATGCCGAAAACATCAATCTGAATGCTTCAGAGAGTATTAGTAGTATAGCTGGAATGAATATTACTGAGAGCGCTGGAGCCGATAAATCTACCTCAGTGGGAATGCTACATAGCACAATCGTAGGTGGAGATAGTATCCTTAATATTAAAGGAAGTTTCTCAGAACATATCGAAGGAGATTTAAATTCACATACCGAACAAGAAAGACAAGAAATTACAAACAAAGATTACAACATGCATAGCTCTGAAGAGAACATTAACATAAAATCACCTAAAGAATTACAACAGCACAGTGGCGAAAAAACTAAAAGTTCATAATTATGTCAAGGATACGTATAGTTGGCGGGAGTATAACCAAAACAAGCCGAGGAACTACAACCATAGAGGTTCAGGATGGGAACTTTATATCTAGCGCTGCCAAACAAAATAATTGGGATGGCGGAAAGATAGGCAATACCCATCATGATTATGTAGCACCCGAGAAAGAGATAGAAAAAGAAGAGGTTGACGATTTATTTGAAAACGATACCCTTATCGCCGATGTAAAACCTGGCGATGATTTTCCCGAAATAAAAAATACATCAGGAAAGAAGTTATTCGTAAAGTTTTTTATTGCAACAATGCTCAAAAATGGTAAGGATAAATTTAATTACCTTTCGTATGCTGTAGCCTACAAAAAACTAGGTCAAGGTTATTTAATGGGGTCGAATGGAAAAACCTATCAAAAACTGGCAAATAAATTTGTAACCGATTTGGTAGATAATAAAAAAGTCTCTTTTTACAGAGCCAAAGATTTTGGTAATAAGTATTTTACAACCAAAACAGTAGATCAAGTCGAAGCTTTTAGGAGCAAAAAACTAATAAAGTGGTCTAAATATGCAAGCACAGCAGGCGAAAATGCAGGCTATTTTTTAACTGCTATTTCATTTTTAAGTAGTACATTCGATAAAGGTGAACCCGATGCAATGCCATTGCTCGACGCAGCCCTACCAACTCTGGTTGCAGGCGGAAACCCTTTTGCAGGCTTGATTCTAGCTATTATGAAAAACCAAATCATGAAAGATATAAGTGAATTTAACGCCTACATTGCCAAACATCTCGAAGAGGTCGAAACACAAAAAGGAGTTACGATGACTGAGTATTATATAAAAGCAATGTCACCGAAGTTTCAAATTTTAGAGGATTATTATGTGCATCATTTTACCCCAACAGCTATGGCTGCATATCTTTCTGGGCAAGTAAAATCTATTAAAGAATTAAACTCAATTAATGCTAATTCACCTATAGCCGAAAGGTTAACAGAAGCAATGTTAATAAGAAGAACTTATAATGGAAGAATTGTCAAAACAATATTTCTTAATGACCAATATGCCAAACAAAAACAATAAACTATGAAATTAAAAATAGTTATTATAATAATTTTAAACTTATTCTATTTATCTACAATTTCACAAAACGTGAAACAAGATAGCTGTCAATTATTTTTTAAAGAAATAGGTATAAGGGATTTTACATTGGGGGCAAATTATGCTCAATTTATAAAGGACAGTAAATCATTAAAAAGAAAATTCAAGAAAGAAAATGTTTATGGAATTGATATTATAACATTCAATGAAAACATAATACTCATTAAAGAAAAAAAAATAGTTGAATACAATCTAAAATTTAAAGATAATGTACTCATGGCGTATACTTTTAAAGTAAATGCTGGAAATTTCAGAAAAGCATCTGATTATTATGAAAAAGTTTTAAAATTACTTAATGACAATAAAAATAAAAATGATTTCATGAAAAAAGGGGGATATTCTTTTATGAAAAAAAATAAAATGTGTAAAAAATTTTTTGATCTCATTTCAAGTGAAAATGAAAGTCAATCTATTTATGGAGGAATCAGTTATGAAAGTCCTATTTGGGAACAACAATTTAGAGATTATATGAAAGCAACCAGACAAGACAAAGAATAAACTTATCATGGAGCTAAAAACCTTTATTATTGTTTTAAGTCTTTTCTGTTTTTCAGCAATTTCTCAAAGCGTACAAAAAGATAGTTGCCAATTATTCTTTAAAGAAATTGGGATAAGAGATTTTATATTGGGATCAAATTACACCCAATTTGTAAAAGAAAGCAAATCTATAAAAAGAAAATTCAAGAAAGAAGATGCTTATGGAATCGACGTTGTAACATTCAATGAAAAAACAATCATTCTTCAAGAAAAAAAAACAGTAGCATACAATCTAAAATTTAAAGATGATATTTTAATCAGTTATGATTTTACTGTAGATGCAGGTGACTATAGAGAATCGATGGCTTATTATGAAAGGATTTTACTTTTATTGAGCAAGAATAAAAATAATTTTATAAAAATAGGTAGAATCAATAACATGGAAACAAATAAAACTTGTAAAAAACTTTTCTGGCTAGTTCCTAATGATTCCATAAGAACAAGAGAATGCTTAAACGGTGGAATTAGTTATACAGATCCAAAACTATGGGAACAACAGGCAATAGAATATTTAAAAACTATAAAGAAAAAGAAAAATTGAGTTATTACATATGAAATCAAAACTGCTAATTGTATTTTTAATTCTTTTTTACCTACCTATAGCCTCTCAAAATACAAAACAAGATGATTGTCAGTTATATTTTGCGGAAATAGGCATAAAAGATTTTAATCTTGGATCAACTTTCAAATCATTTATTGATGATAGTAAAAAAAAGGAAAATAAAATTCAAGAAAGAAACCGTATATGGAATTGATATTATAACATTCCACGAAAATATAGTTCTTCTTAAAGAAAAGAAAACTGTAGAATATAATCTAAAATTTCATAATGACACACTTATGGATTATACATTTAAAATGAAGATCGGAAATTTTAGAAAAGCCCCTGCTTATTATGACAAAATAGTAATATTATTAGAAAAGAATAAAAATAAGTTTATAAAGAAGGGGAACTATTATAATACAGAAAGAACTAACATTTGCAAAAAATTCTTCGAACTAGATTCAGATTTCCCAAACCATGAAAACGAATCTCTTTCAGGTGGTATTGGATATGAAAGTCCTATTTGGGAACAACAATTTAAAGATTATATGAAAGCAATAGGACAATACAAAGAATAAATTTATCATGAAGCTAAAAACCTTTATTATCATTTTAAGTTTATTCTATTATTCAGCAATTTCGCAAAACGTAAAACAAGACAGTTGCCAGTTATACTTTAATGAAATAGGTATAAGGGATTTCACATTGGGGTCAAATTATGCTCAATTTATAAAGGACAGTAAATCATTAAAAAGAAAATTCAAGGAAGAAAGTGTTTATGGAATTGATATTGTAACATTCAATGAAAATATCATCCTTCTTAAAGAAAAAAAAACTATTGCGTTTAATTTAAAATTTAAAGATAATATACTTATGGCATATGATTTTGAAGTAAATATTGGAGACTTTAGGAAAGTACCAGAATTTTATGATAGAATTTTAAAATCATTAGATAAAAATAAGAATAATTTTATTCGAGGAAAAAGTCATAGTAACATGATAACAAATAAAAAATGCACCAAAAATTTCGGTCTTAATACTGAAAAAGACGGAAGTTATCTTTATGGAGGGATCACTTATGAAAGTCCTATTTGGGAACAACAGTTTAGAGATTATCTAAAAGCAACAGGACAAGATAAAGAATAACTACATGGCTCAGATGTGCGCAACAATAGCGCTGAAATTCTTTCTGTACTCGCAAACAATATAACTTATCTTTTTCTTGTATAGTTCGTTAAAGGCACAGATTACAAATCAGCACTATCGGATGTCTTCCTCGACGAAAGTTGCACAAGTAAATACTATGCCGAATTCAAGCGTTTTAAATCAAAAACACACGAGAAAATAGAAGCCTATTTGTCATATAATTAAATAAACATTTTGATTACTCTATGAACTCTCCTAACTTCGTAGCAAACACGATACATTAATAGGTCATAATCATTAAGTAACTCGAAAAATAATTAATCGATGGAAAAAAAGACAACATCAGAAAGAAAACTACTCTTTATTTCTGTAATTGTAGGTATTATATTTTCGTTTCCATTAACGGGATTTATTTATGGCTTTTCTGTTTGCAAAGATTGTGGCGAAGGAATAAGTGAGATATTTGGTAGAATATTCATTGGTCTTGTAGAAGCGATTCTTACTACAATTACATTAGGTGCGCCATGGGATAATGAAGGAGGAACAACTAGTACCAATCTTAGATTTTATGTATTTTTAACCGCTTTAATTATCACCTTATTACTTTTTTTTATTCTAAAAAGAAAAAGAAGTAAGTATCAAATAGACTAAAAATTTATTTAGACTAACAAATAAACTATGAAAAATTTAATCTATTTAATAAGCTGTGTAATACTATTATCGTGCAATAAAAAAGATAATTTAAACGATACTAATTCGCTTAAAATAGCAAATCAGTATTTAACTGAATATTATAAAACAAAGAATCAAAAGTTTCTCGAAAAGAGTTATAAATCATTAAATGAGAATACAATTTATAAGGAAGAAGGTATTACCAACGACAACAAAGAGTTAGTCTTACCCCTATTAATGTACATGAAAAAATATGATGAATTAGAAAAATTATTACAAGAGGATACTATACTCGATAAATATCAAAAAGAAATTACCAGTAATTTAATTAAGTCTTTAAACAATCAGAAAGATATGGAACTTTCGAAAAAGTATATTTATAAAAATATCGATTTAATACAAAATAAAATTACAAGTACTCCTAACGATTCCTTACTGTATACACAATATTTTATCATGAAACTATATCTTAATGGCAGAGATAAAACATTACAGGAAATAGATAGCATGAAAGCGAAAAATCCTAAATACTCAAAGGCTTATTATGATTACATTTTACGTGATTTAATAGAAGAATATCCTCAAGAACTTTTATATAAATAAAGGCATCTAACCACTCAAAACAAAAATCCCATTTCGAATATTTCCGAAATGGGATTTTTAAATTAAGATAGAATAAATTATTATTTACTCCACTCAGAAATACTGTCTTTATTCATTTTTACGTAATCCTGATTTTTAGCAGCTTCAGCAGCAGCAAGTGAAACTTTAGCAGTTTCAACAGCTCCTTTTTTGTCTCCTTGTTTCGCTTGGATTAATGATTTAAGTCTGTAAAAATAGAATGGTTTATCAGCGCTTAACTCTAATGCTTTGTCAACATATTCTCTTGCTTTAGCGATATCGCCTCCTTTAGTTTGAAAAAAGTATTGTGCAGCGTTAAAATAATCATTTGATGTTGGTCCAGCCAATACTCTTTTGATACTTTCTGAAGCAATTTTATCTGTAGGAACTTCAAATTTTACTGATACAGAAGAATTCTCCCATGCAATATCGATAGTTCCAGAATTAGGATCTAAATTATTGATTCCGATAGTAAACGTTTCAACAGCTTTGTTTAAAGCCTCTTCTTTTACAGTAGTTTTTAAAGCTACATCAGCTTCATTCCAGTTTTCTGGTAATCCCCAGTTATCCGTTTTTGAGTAAAAAATAACATCCCAGCTTTCAATTTTTGGAATAGTATAAATAGCATATTTACCTTTTTTCAATGTTTTACCGTCAATTACAACATCATCACTAAATGATATTACTGTATTTTCGTTAGCACCCGTTCTCCATAATTTACCAAACGGCACCAAATTACCAAATACTGCTCTACCTCTAGCACCAGGTCTAGAGTAAACCACTTCTACATCTGTCAGACCAACAATTTGGTTTACAACAGCTTTAGGACTCGATTGAGGTGTTTTCATTTGTGCTTCGGCAACAAATGGAGCAATAACAATTGCTAGGGCAATAAGTATTTTTTTCATTTATATATAGTTTTTTTGTTTCCTCAAAATTACGAATTCAATTAGTTTTAATTGTTAATAATTACCTAATGGTAGACTTAATTTTTACTATTTTTTCAAAGTTTAATTCATCAAAATGGTTGATAATTATATCGGCATCAGATAAATCTTGCATTTTAGAATGCTCGCTATTATATCCCACACAATATATCCCTGCTCCTTTTGCAGCTTTTACTCCATTTGTACTGTCTTCGATAATAATACAGTTTTCTTTCGGTGCTTTAGACAACGATGCTGCATGCAGAAAAATAGCCGGATTAGGCTTCGATTGAGGAAAATCTTCCCCACTTACAATGTCTGTAAAATATTGATACAAATTAAAACGAGTAAAAACACGCTCAATAGTAACTTTAGAAGCCGATGAAGCCAGAATCAATTGCATCCCATTGGCATATAAATCTTTAATTAAATCCTCAACTCCTTCCAATAAATATAAATCTTCTTTGGTATCGAAAGCATCATTAAAAATAGTTCTTTTTCTCTGAATCAAATCTTCCACCTCTTGCTCTATCACAAAAGTCTCTTTTAGTTTCTGAAACGTATTTCGAGTTGAAAACCCTGTAAACGAAGCATAAACCTCATCAGTTACATCGATATTTAATTCTTCAAATTGTTTGTGATAGGCATAATAATGTACGGGTTCTGTATCTACAATTACACCGTCCATATCGAAAATTACTGTTTTTATCATTTTTTCTTTTTAAGGTTCTAAGTTGCAAAGGTTCAAAGGTTTTTTTCTAAGGTTCTGAGGCACTAAGTAACAAAGGCGCATAGTTTTTTTATATTGTGGAAATATTATTTATTTAGAGCATTTACTATAATATAGACTATTCACTATTCTTTACGTCGCAGAGATTTAAAAGAATAAATGAGTTTATACAATCTAATGGATACTTCCAATAAATCTTGCATCTTGCATCTATCATCTTACAACAAAACTACTTCTTGAGCAAATAACGAATCACGGTTTCGGCTGCGTATAAACCAAATAATCCTGGCATATAACTGTTTGTACCATAAAATGATTTTTTAAAATTAGATCCGTCCGTCATTTTTAAACTTGATTCATCCTGAATTTCTGAAGAAAAAACTACTTTCAGTTTATCAATTTTGGCTTCTTTTAATCTTCTGCGGATAGTTTTTGCAAAATAGCAATTTACAGTATTGCTAATATCTGTTACTTTCACTTTTGCAGCTTCCATTTTTCCACCTGCTCCCATGCTGCTAATGATTTTTACACGTTTACGTTTGGCAGCAATAATCAAATTTAGTTTTGGAGTAACACTATCGATACAATCCAAAACATAATCAAACTCCTCAGTAACTATCTCAAAAGCGCGCTCTGGCGAAAGAAACTCCTGAACACGTATTAATTTTAATTCTGGGTTAATATCCATCAAACGATCCCCAACAATTGTAACTTTAGGTTGCCCAACTGTCGAATGTAATGCTGGTAATTGTCTGTTTATATTTGTAATATCAACTACATCTCCATCTACAATTGTCATTGTTCCTACACCTGCTCTTGCCAAAAACTCTGCTGCAAAAGACCCTACTCCTCCTAATCCTACTACAAGAACGTGTGAATTTTTAAGATTATCTAATCCTTCTTTTTTAAATAATAATTCGGCTCTTTCCGTCCACTCTGCCATATATTTTTTGTTTAAAGTTTAATGTTATTGAAGTTTAAAAATCCAATTTTTGTTTATTAAAAACAGTTGCAAAATTACTTGATATTAGCTGCTGTAATTCTTCAATTGTTATGTTTTTATATTTTGCTGCCAAAGCATACACTATTTCTATCGTTTCTTCGATTGTATCCGTTTCTAAAAAAAATCGATTATTGGGAATACTTTTAAAAACCGCTTCCAAATCAGGGTTCTTGATTAGATATTTTCCAAAAGAAATATAAAATCCGTTATCCAAAAGTTGCTTAGCTACTTGCTGATTCTTAGAAAACCCATGAATTATCATAGGAACAGTAATTCCTAGTTTTTTCTTTAAAGCAATTACTTCCTGAAACGCTGCTACGCAATGAATCACGACTGGTTTTTGATGCTTTTCGGCTAGAAGTAATTGTTTTTCAAAAACTGATTTCTGTAATTCAAACGAAACTTCTGTTCGTTTATCCAAACCACATTCGCCAACGGCAAGACAATTTGCTGCAGCCAGTTTTTTATCTATAATTTCCAATTCAGCTCCAATCCTTTCCTCTATAATATACCAAGGATGAATCCCGATAGAATAAAACGGAATAGTTTCGTCAAATTCATTAGGGTATTGATTTACTAAATCCAGAACATCTGGATGATTTGTCGATTTATGTGTATGGAAATTAAAAAATTGCATTAATCATGAAACTTTTTAACGCCTGCTTCAATCGCCACGTTCAAATCATTTTCTAAAGGTACAATCGGGCAAGAATACTTATGGTTATATGCGCAATATGGGTTATATGCCTGATTAAAATCGATTACGATTGTATTTCCTTTTGGTATTTTTAAATCAATATATCTTCCTCCTATATAAGTTTCTTTCCCTGAAGTTAAATCCGAGAATGGTAGGAATAAATAATCTTTATATTCCTCTTTTTTAGAAAGGTCGATGTTGCGATATACATTTAATTGTAAGTCTACTCCATCAATGGTAAAATATACGGTTCCGTATTTTATATACATTGGCTTTCTGGCTGTAGAAGTTTTCATCTCAAAAGGTTTCTCTTTCTTGGCTTTCACAAATTTAGCCACAACAGCATATTTTTCATTTATTGGATAAAAATCTAATGTCTGGAATGTTTTTAAATCTTCTGGCAATAACGGGCTTGTCTTTGCATCTGCATATTCTCCATTAATTGTCTTTTGGAAATTTTCGGCAGCAGCACGATCAAATTTTTCTTGGGCAATACCAAAATTTAAAGCCAAAAGCGTCAAAAATAGAATTAGGTTTTTCATCGTATAAATTTTAGCAAAAATAGTTTAAAAGTAACAAAGCAACAAAGTCTGTAAGTTACAAAGTTTTATAACTTTGCATATATAACCCATTTATAATGCTAATCACCGCCTTTCAACGCTATATTAATAATTTTAGAGGATTTTCTAGAGAGATTTGGATACTTACACTTGTTACGTTTATTAACCGTGCAGGAACTATGGTTCTCCCTTTTTTATCCAAGTATTTAAAAGAAGACCTTCAGTTTACATATAACGAAGTGGGCTGGATTATGGTAGCATTTGGTTTAGGATCTATGTTAGGTTCCTGGCTTGGTGGTAAACTATCCGATAAAATAGGTTTTTACAAAATAATGGTATTTAGCTTATTTACAAGTGGTGTCGCCCTATTCTTTTTGCAATACATAACCACTTTCTGGTCATTGTGTTTGGGTATGTTTGCAATTATGACTGTTGCCGATATGTTTCGCCCTGCAATGTATGTTTCCCTTAGTGCTTATGCCAAACCCGAAAATAGAACCCGTGCCTTAACATTGGTACGTCTTGCGGTAAATCTTGGTTTTGCTGCTGGTCCTGCATTAGGAGGTTTAATTATTATGGGAATTGGTTATCAGGGATTATTTTGGGTAGATGGAGCTTCTTGTATTCTTTCGATTTCAATTTTTGCATTATTAGTAAAAGAGAAGAAAAAACCAGTTTATGATAGTAGCCATGATATAATAAGCGAACCAAAATCGGTATTTAGAGATAAGATATTCTGGGTGTTTTTATTTGTGAGTTTTGCTACTGCAATGGTTTTCTTCCAGCTTTTTACCACTTTACCTTTATATCACAATGAAAAATTTGGCTTAAGCGAATTACAAACGGGGCTATTAATGACCTTAAACGGACTTATGATATTTTCATTAGAAATGCCATTAGTAAGTTATTTAGAACGTAAAGCTTTCCCGAAAATAAAAATAATTACCTACGGAACATTACTTATGGCCTCTAGTTTCTATCTATTATTAATTAATGTTTGGGCTGGAGTACTTGTGTTTGCAATGATTATGGTTTCGGTGGGCGAAATATTGAATTTTCCTTTCTCTAATGCTTTTGCTTTAAGCAGAGCCCCTCGCGGTCAAGAAGGGCGATACATGGCTTTATACACCATGAGTTTTAGTCTGGCACATATTATTAGTTCTAAAGTAGGTTTTGAATTCATTACCCGATTAGGATATCAGTCTAATTGGTTTATAATGGGAACTATCGGATTGGCTGCAACCGCATGTTGTATTTGGATTCAAAAAGAATTACAAAAAGAAAATAGCATTTTGTAATAACACAAAACCCTTTCCTCAAAACAAATTAAATCACTGTAAAACAATATTTTAAACCTGAAATACGTTTCTAATTGCATCTCTCTATTTTATAACTAACTATAAAAATAGTTAAATAACTGCATTTATAGTTGTGTAACTATAAAATTAGTTGTAAGTTTGAATTAAAATTAGAAAACATGCAAAAGTTAACCAACAAAGAAGAAGAGATAATGCACATTTTATGGAAGTTGAATAAAGCTTTTGTAAAAGAAATCCAAGCAGAAATTACCGAGGATCAACCGCATTACAACACCCTATCGACCATTGTAAGAAACTTAGAAGAGAAAGGTTTTGTGGCACATACTCCTTTTGGAAACACACACCAATACTATCCTGTAGTAACTCTAAAAGAATATAGCAAGCGCTTTATGAGTACTGCAATTGATAATTATTTTAATAGTTCGTATAAGAATATGGTTTCCTTTTTTGCCAAAGAAGAAAAAATTTCGGCCGATGAGTTACGTGAAATCTTAGATATGATAGAAAACAAAAAATAATAATTTATGGAGGCAATTTTTATCTATATTCTTAAAACTAGCGGACTAATCACCTTGTTTTATTTGGCGTATTACATTTTATTGCGAAAAGAAACTTTCTTTAATAGCAATAGATGGTTTTTATTATCGGGATTAATCACATCGATTGTATTGCCATTTGTAGTTTACACCAAAATAGTTTGGGTTGCTCCTACTCGTACCAATTTTACCTCTTCTATAAATACCACAATTAAAACAGTTCCTATAGAGCAGAGTTGGTTAGACACACATTTAAACCTGTGTCTCGTTATATTATATGTTTCAATCATCACTTTATTATTATTAAAATTTGCCTTCGACTTTTATAGTCTTAAAAAGGTTATTAAAGGACAAATCATTCAAAACCAAGCCGATTTTAAGTTTGTAGATGTTTCTGAGAATATTGCTCCGTTTTCTTTCTTCAATTATATCGTGTACAACTCATCACTGTACAATACGAGCGAATTGGAGAATATTCTGGAACATGAAAAAATTCATAGCGAACAAAATCACACTACCGACGTATTGATAACTAGGATATTTTGTATCGTATTTTGGTTTAACCCAATCGTTTGGTTGTACAAGAAAGCTATTATGCAAAACTTAGAATTCATTGCCGATGCCGAAGCTTTGAAAAAAATTACCGACAAAAAAGCGTATCAATACACGCTTTTAAAAATAACAACACATGAAAATTGTGTTGCAATCACCAATCACTTTTATCAATCATTAATCAAAAAACGAATCGTCATGTTAAACAAAAATCAATCAAAAAAGAAAAATTACTGGAAGTATGCCTTAGTTCTTCCCGTATTAGGAGCATTTGTATTCTTATTTCAAGTTAAAGTTATTGCCCAGGAAAAAGAACAAAAAGAAGCAAAAGAAGATATTGTTATAAATACAAAATCTGACCCGAAAGATGTATTTGTGTACAAAATTAAAAAGAATACAACTGATAAAGAATTAGATGAAATTGTACAGAAATTAAAAACAAATCATGAAGTAATTGTTGCATTTACAGAAGTAACAAGAAATTCTGATAATGAATTAACTGGAATAAGAGTTGACATAAAAAGAAAGAATGGCAAATCGCAAATCATGCAAACTAGCGGTAACGAAGCCATAAAACCTTTTGGTGTTGTTATAATAAAAAATGAAGATGGTACCGAAACTATTAATTTGCAAACTGGCAAAGAAACTCATCAGCCTGTAACTCTAAGTGAAAGTTCAGAAGGAGCCGAAAGTTATAATAACGATGAAGATTTTCCTATACCTCCTACGCCTCCAACACCACCTGATGCTCCAGAATTTCCTGAAGGACCAATGCCTGTTGCAAATATTGACATGTCTAAAATGCCAAAACCTCCTGTACATCCAAAAGATGTAAATGATGAAAAAGCAATGCAAAAATTCAACAAAGCAATGGAAGAATTTCAGAAGAAGATGGATGCTTTTGAACCAAATATGTCTGCTTACGAAAAAGAAGTAGAAGCTGTAATGGCAAAACGTCAAGCTATTTATGATAAGGAAATGGTGAAGTTTAATCAAGAAATGGAAAACTTTAATCAGGAAATGAAGAATTTCGATCAAGAGATGAAAGTATATGAAAAAGAGATGAAGAACCATGAAAAGGAGATGCGAAAATTTGAAAAGGAAAATAAATCCAAATAAAAAACGCCATCCATCTCTAATCAAAAATCATAATAATATATGTATCACCCCTTAATTGTTACTATGAAAGAAACATTTTTAATTTCAATATTTCTACTCGTTTTTAGCATCTGTTTTGGTCAAAAAGCAGATAGCAATCAAAAGGAAATAAAGCAAAAAATCGATACTTACATTAATGAAGTAATCGAAATAAATGAAATTCCCGGAGTGGCACTGGCTGTTATTAAAGACGGAAAAGTTATCTATGAAAAATACTATGGCACAGCTTCTTTTGAGGATAATAAACTAGTAGATAAAAACACCGCTTTCAAGATTTTCTCTACAACAAAATTAATTACAAATGTTGGGATATTTCAACTTATAGAAAAAGGAAAATTATCGCTGGAAGATCCAATATCAAAATATCTGGATAATCTCCCAAAAGAATGGCAAGGGATAAAAGTTGCTAATTTATTGTCTCATTCTTCTGGTTTGCCAGATATTGTAATGTTCGAAGATATTCCGATCACTTTACCTTATGATAAAAAAATTGCAATATTATCAACCAAACCAATGGAATTTGCAACAGGAGAACAATACAGTTACAATCAAACCAATTATTTTTTTCTTGCTAAGATTATTGAAAAAATAACTGGTTTACCTTTTGAAGAATACATCTTACAAAATCAATTTCCAGGAGTAAAATCCGGTGTTTATTTTTCATCAGACTTTGGCAAAAGCTTTACTAATAGTGCGTTTAGATATAACTATGATAGTAAAACCAAAAAGTATGTAAAAAACACTTTAAACAGTGGTTCAGATGGTCATTCTGCTAATGGTTTAAATATAACGTTGCCAGAATTTATTCGTTGGAATGAAAATCTGGATAAGAATACTTTCTTGAAAAAGGAAACAAAATATTCGATGTGGGAGCCATTTAAATACACTAAAAGTGATGAAAACTTTGGATATGGATGGGACTTTTACCCTGTAAACAAAATTCTTTCATATGGTTTTACAGGAGGTAATGAAACTGCTTTTAGAAAGTTCGTTAAAAACGATATGACAATTATCTTTTTATCCAATGGACATAAATATGATAATTTATATGTACAGTCTCAAGTAATTAATCATGTGGCAGGAATTGTAGATAAAACCTTAATTGATGATTATTTATTAGCAGATGAAAAGACAACACAAGATTTTTTGAAATTAGATATTGCTAAATCTGAGCAAAATTATCTTGCTTTGAAAAAGAATCATCCTGAATGGAATTTTGAATACCGATTAAATGTTGTCGGCTATACTTTAATGAATTACGGAAGAATAAATGATGCTATAAAAGTATTTGAATTAAATACAAAAGAAAATCCTAAATCAGGAAATGCATTTGATAGCCTGGCCGAAAGTTATTTTAATAATGCTCAACTTGAGATTTCTAAACAGACTTATCAAAAAGCTTTGGCTCTTTCGCCAGAAAATGCAAATGCAAAAGAAATGCTAACCAAAATAGATAAACTTTTAGTAAAATAATATTTGAGAATCCAATGAAAGAAGGCTTTGTAACACTACAAAGTCTTTTTTTATATCTTTGAAAAAAATCCTACTCTTATGTATAAAATTCTAGCTCAGATAAACAAATTGATTTTACCCAGTTTTACCAAGCGAGGACTTGATATTACAAAAGCCAAAAAATGGCAAATGGCAATAATTGGTTACCGTTATTACGTTACAAAACGTGCTTTAGATTAAATCTATACATTCCTAATAAATACAAAAAAGTCCTATACAACATACAGGACTTTTTTTGATTATTGGGACAATCAGTGCTTTTATTTTTTTGGTAATAATACCGTATCAATTACATGAATTACACCATTTGATTGGTTTACGTCTGCGATGGTTACTTTAGCTTTATTACCGCTTTCGTCGCTTATATACAAATCTTTTCCTTTCATCCAAGCTGTTAGTGTCCCACCACTTACAGTTTTTAATGTTGCTTTACCTCCACCCATTTTTATTGCTTTGGCAATATCGGCTGCATTCATTTTTCCAGCCACAACATGGTAGGTCAAAATATTTTGCAACGTTTTAATGTTTTCTGGTTTCAATAATGTTTCAACTGTTCCTTTTGGTAATTTATTAAATGCTTCGTTTGTTGGAGCAAAAACAGTGAAGGGTCCTTTACTTTCTAATGTTTCTACCAAACCAGCTGCTTTTACTGCTGCTACTAATGTGGTGTGGTCTTTTGAGTTTACGGCATTCTCGATAATATTTTTGTTTGGATACATTGCTGCTCCACCAACCATAACTGATTTTTGAGCGAAAGAAGTTGCTCCAAATACTAATGCAAAAAATGCTGCTGCTAAAATGCTTTTCGTTTTCATGATTTAATTTTTTAGTTATAAAAGCATTTACGACATAACATTCAATTTGGTTTTTAATATATCTAAAATTTGAACAAATAAAACCAAAAACACGCTGCAACCCTTGTAAAATGGAAGAAAAATAAAATCCATCATCTTTATAATAATTTATAGAGATGATGGATTCTTTTTTTACTTAAAACTATCTATTGCACTCCGCCGCCCAAAGCACGATATAAATTTATTGCAGCATTTAGTTTTTCTAACTTTATAGTAACAACATCTAAGTCATTTTGTAAAGCACCATTTTGGGCAACAATAACATCTAGGTAAGTTACCATACCACTTTTATATAGTAATGTCGCATCAGAAGTTGCTTTATCTAAAGAAACTGCTTTTTCAGTCGCAAGTTCCATGCGTTCATCGGCATATTTTAATTGAGACATGGCATCATTTACTTCTCCAACAGCAGTTATATACGATTGCTTAAACTGAATAACTGCTTTTTCCTGTTCTATAACCGCAACTTCATAAGCAGTTCTTAAAGCACGTTTTCTAAATATTGGCTGAGCTAAATTAGCTGCAATAGTTTTAGTAACTGAACCTGGAAAATTAAACCAAGTATCAAACTCAAATGAATTTTTTCCGATTGAAGGTCTCAAACTCAGTGTTGGATACATGGTAGCTTTTGCCAATCCTGTTTTAGCATTAGCAGACATAACAGCATATTCGGCAGCTTTTACATCTGGTCTTCGACTTAAAAGTGATGCTGGAATCCCTGAAGGCAAAACAACATCAAATTCTGCTACTTCCAGATTTCCAGATCGTAATATGCTATCCGGATATTCTCCACATAAAATTTGCAATGCATTTTCCTGAACCGCAATATTTGCTTTCGCTAAAGGAACTAATAATTCGGCTGTTTTTTTCTGAGCTTCAGTCTGATAAAGTGCCAAGGAACTAATTGCTCCCGAATTATATTGCAGCTTCATCATCTTTAAAGTGTTATCACTTAATTCGATGTTTTTCTGTGCAATTTTAAGTTGTTCGTCCAATCCTAAAAGATTATAATACGATTGCGCAACCTGAACAATAATTCTGGTTTTTAAAGCCGAAAGATTCTCTTTTTGAGCAAAATAATTGGCTTTAGCCTCTCTTTTCTGCATCGTTACTTTCCCCCATATATCTGCTTCCCAAGACAGCTGAATATTGGCATTATAATCGTCCATATAATCCTTACTGGTAAACTGTGCGCTCAAAGAACCATTAAGTGAGTTTTTAGACTGATAACTGCGACTCGCATTTGCATCAAAATCTAACGTTGGTAATAGACCTAATTTTGCTTGTTTGTAATTAAGGTCTAGCTGCTCCATGCTTTTTATGGCGATAAGCACCTCGTTATTTTTAACGAGGGCTTTCTCTATCAAATCAACCAACAATGGATCTTTATAGTAATTCTTCCAAGGATGCAAAATAGTATCTCCGGTTAGTGTTACTTCTTCACGATATTTTTCGGGAACATTTAAATCTGTGCGAGAATATTTTTTCCCTACTACGCAGGATGTTAGCAAAACACCCGCAAATAAAGAAATTCCAATTTTATATAGTACTCTCATTATTATTCTTTTATATTTTTAATTACAATCTTCTTACCCGATACTTTTTCTTGTAAATATTGAAATAGTATAAAAAGTAACGGAATTACAAAAACTCCCAAAACAACGCCACTAAACATTCCTATAGCAGCACTTACACTTATAGATCTATTTCCTACTGCTGTTCCTCCTGTGGCAAACATCAGAGGAATCATACCCGCAATAAAAGCTAGAGATGTCATGATAATAGGTCTTAATCTCGATCTGGCTCCCTCGATAGCCGCTTCTGTAATAGATAGACCTGCATAACGTCTTTGAAGCGCAAATTCTACAATAAGAATAGCATTTTTGGCCAAAAGCCCGACCAACATAATTAAACCAACCTGAACATAAATGTTGTTATCAAGACCTACAGCTTTAACTCCCGCAAAAGCTCCTAATATACCTGTTGGGATAGAAAGCAATACTGCAAGAGGCAATAAATAACTTTCGTACTGTGCAGCTAATAAAAAGAAAACAAATAGAAGACATAACCCAAATATGGCAATAGTCTGATTTCCTCCCTCTTTTTCTTCAAGACTTAATCCTGTCCACTCATAACTATAATCAGAAGGGAGTTTATCCAGAACTTTTTCCAGATTGCCCATAACTTCTCCATTACTAAATCCTGGTAACGCTACCGCAGTAATATTAACCGAGTTGTAAAGATTGTAACGGTTTACAGATTCTGGCCCATAAACTTTATGAAGCTTAACAAGAGATTTTACTGGTACCATTTCCATTTTTGCATTTCTAACAAATATTTCGTTAAACGCGTCTTGGTCTGTTCTAAAAATCCCATCAGCCTTAACATTAACTCGGTAAAACTTTCCGAATCTTGTAAAATCCGCCGACTGATCTCCTGCAAAATAAGTCTGGATATTATTTAAAAGTTCACGTATGTTAACGCCCATTTGGCTGGCTTTCTCCTCATCTACTTCTAGTTCAAACTGCGGATAATCTGCTCTAAATGTAGTATAGGCGTATTGTACTCCTGGTTGTTGCATAATTTGCCCAATCACTTTATCAGTCATCGCTTTTAATGTAGCTGGATCACGCGCTGTTCTGTCCTGAAGCACAATCTCGGCACCACTTGTTACTCCAAATCCTTCTACAGGAGGCATTCTGAGTACCATAATCGAACCTTCTTTTATACCCGATAATTTGCCCGTAACCATATTTAATACTTCATCAATATCCTTAACCGCTCCTCTGTCTTTTTTAGGCTTTAATTTTATAAACCCTAAACCATACGCAGGACTGGCACTATTACTAAGAATGTTAAAACCTGTAATACTGGTATTATTATCAATAGCTTCTACTGTCGAAAGCTCTTTTTCAATCTTCTCAACTACTGCTGTAGTACGATCTAATGCTGTTCCTGGAGGCATCGATAAACTGTAAAGCATAAAGCCATCATCTTCCATTGGCACAAAACTTTTAGGTGTAGACATCATCATTACGATAGCAATAGTACTTATCCCAACAACTAATCCTCCTGCAAGCCATTTTCTGCCTATAAGAAAACGAACTCCTTTAATATATTTACCCGTTAAGTTGTTAAACCCTGTATTGAATCCTACGAAAAAACGTTCTTTAAATCCTGATTTATGATCATTCCCTTCATGTTTACCATTATGGTCGTTCTTTAACAAAAGTGCACATAATGCTGGTGTAAGCGTAAGTGCATTTACTGCCGAAATGATAATTGCAATCGCAAGTGTATAAGCAAACTGCGTGTAGAAAATCCCTGATGATCCTGTCATGAATCCAATCGGGATAAATACTGCCGACATTACCAGTGTTATCGAAACAACCGCTCCTGTAATCTCTGTCATGGCACTATGAGTAGCTTCTTTGGCAGAAAGCCCAGAATCTTCTTCCATCTTACTATGCACGGCCTCAACCACCACAATGGCATCATCGACCACAATACCAATCGCCAGAACCAAAGCAAAAAGCGTTAGAATATTTATGGTGAATCCAAATACGAGCAGGAAGAAAAACGTTCCTATAATTGCTACCGGAACTGCAATAGCTGGGATAATCGTCGAGCGAATGTCTTGCAAGAATATAAATACTACTATAAAAACCAGAATAAAAGCTTCTAGTAATGTCGATTTTACTTGTCCTGTTGCTTCGTCAAGTCTTTCTTTGGTACTCATTACGTTAACGTATTTAATACCTGGAGGAAAAGATTTAGATAAACGTTCTACTTCTTTATTAATCCCGATTTCAATGTCGTTTGCATTTGAACCTGATGTTTGTAATATCGCCATTGTAACGGCGTTTTTTCCGCTAGATTTATTGTCTCCACTATAAGAAATTGAACCAAATTCTACTCTCGCTACATCTCTTAGTCTTAAAATATTATTACCATCTGTTTTAACTACAATATTTTCATATTGCTCTGGCTTATTTTTCTTTCCTTTATATCTGATAACATACTCTAAAGCCGACTTTGATTCTTCTCCTAATTTTCCCGGAGCCGACTCTAAACTTTGATCTGCAATAGCCTGACTTATATCTGACGGTACTAAGCCCGCATTTGCCATTTTGCGTGGATCAAGCCAAACTCGCATAGAGTAATCTTTTTGTCCAAAAATCTGAACCTGACCTACTCCCGGAACTCGCTTTATTTGCGGAACCAAGTTAATGTTGGCATAATTTTGCAAAAACAACTCATCGTATTTGTTATTATCATCTGTATAAAGATTAAAAATAACAATCATACTATTTTGCTGCTTAGAGGTCGTAAGCCCCATTCTGATAACTTCTTGCGGCAATTTTGGTGTTGCTTGCTGTACTCTGTTTTGCACATTTACCGCTGCCTGATCAGGATCGACACCTTGTTTAAAAATTACACTGATAGAAAAAGATCCGTCATTACTCGCAGTAGATTTTATATACTGCATATTCTCAACCCCGTTTATTTGTTCCTCTAGTGGTGTTACTACAGAACGAATAACGGTTTCACTATTTCCACCGGGATAAGTACCACTTACCATTACTGTTGGTGGTGCAATATCTGGAAACCTTGTTACCGATAATCTTGTAAGACTTATGACACCTAATATCACCAATACAATGGAGATAACTGTAGCCAGTACAGGCCTGTCTATTATTTTTTTTAACATGGAAAATGTTATTTTATATTAAAACCGAAATTTATTTATTGCTTAGCGCTTTTGCAGCTACTTTTGGAACTACTTCCATATTGTCATAAAGTGCATCGATAGTATTTAATGCAATCTTGTCTCCTGATTTTACACCAGATTTCACAAAATAATTTGCACCTGCACTACCAGTAATTTCAATAGGAACCATAGCTACTTTGTTGCCTTGTCTTAAAACATAAACAAAAAATTTATCCTGAATATCTTTTACACTTGCCATTGGAACACTAATTACCGAAGACAAACTACTATTTAATACAACTCTTGCTGAACCTCCTGATCGTAATTGTTTCTTTGGATTTGGAAAAATTGCTTTTAATGCAATAGTTCCTGTAGTACGATCAATATTACCGCTGGCAACTTCTAGTTTTCCCTGATGTTCATACAAACTATCGTCTGCCAAAATCAAACTTACAGATTGGTTTAATTGTGAATCTTTTGAAAAAGACAAATAATCAGATTCGCTCAAAGAGAAATACACAAATACTGTATTAATCTCAGAAAGAATAGTTAATGGAACAGCATCTGTTGGTGTAACCAAATTACCTACACGATTAGGAATACGGCTAATATAACCGCTTACCGGTGCTTTAATCAAAGAGAAATCAGCATTAAGTTGCGAAGATCCCAAAGCCGATTTTGCCTGAGCTGCTTGCGCTACTGCTGCTTCATAATTGGCCTGTGCAGTTTTTAATTGCATATCCGAATATACTTTAGCATCTACAAGAGGTTTAATTTTTTCAATCTCTAATTTAGCGTTTGCAAGATTTGCCAAAGCACTCTTATATGCAGCACGAGTATTATTAACTTGCTCTACAAAAACATCTGCTTTAATTTTAAAAAGTGATTGTCCTTTGTTTACATACTCTCCCTCTTTTACATAAATTGCTTCAAGATATCCTGAAACCTGAGGCTTTATATCTACATTAACTGAACCTTCGATAATTCCTGGGTATTTTTTTTCAACTTCACCTGTCATAGATTTAGCCTGAAAAAAATCTACTTCTGGTTTTGGAGCTTCTAAAGCTTCTGCCCCACCTTTTCCACACGAAGAAAAGCTAATGATAATCAATAAAACTACCATTTTGCTGAGTGTTTTATTATTTTGGAAAAACTGTTTTGTCATTTTATTTCGTTTTGAATGAATACATCGAATTTGACGACAAAATAACACCCCAAACCCCTCATAAATTATTAGAAGATTACCCAACCGTAATTTTTCAATACTGAAACGAATACGTAGGTTACCAAAGGAAAAAAGAACTAAGCCCACAGTTTCAACCGTGCAGTACAGATTGCGATAATACATTGCGTTCCAACGGTTGAAACGGTGGGCAATGTTTATGCTATTTGTCTTTACAATCCGTTTTTGAGCTATTAGTTTGATTTACAATGAGGAAATAAAATTGAATTTATTTTTTGGATTTGTAATGCAGACAGACTAAATAATCATTGAATAAATGATAAATAGTTACCGCAATAAAAAAGAGTAGTATCTATAAAACTAGTAAGTTATACCTAATTTTAAGTGCATTAGCGATCCATCCATTGCTTAAAAAAAGGAGCTTTTTCTCGGCTAATGATTACCTCACGCTCAGAATCTCCGTAAAGTAGTATTTTAAGCTTGGCATTAAAGTAATTCGAAATAGATTTTATACTTTCTACCCGTATAAAAAATTGCCTGTTGGCTCTGAAAAAGATATTTGGATCGAGTTCTTCCTCAAGCTCTTCCATTGTTTGGGGAATGGCTATAATAGTGCCATTTTTAAGAAAAAGATGCGACGTTTTAAATTCTGAGTATATAAAATCAATATCGGTAACAACCACGCTTTTATATCCATCTCGATAAGTGACTAAAAAACGTAATCTAAAGGAAGGTTTATGAACAAATTTTTTTAAAATATCTGCAATATCCTCGGTATTATGTTTTGCTTTTGCTAAAGACTTAAATTTAGTTAAAGCATCTTGTAATTCATTCTTTTCAATCGGTTTCATTAAGTAGTCGATACTATTTACCTTGAAAGCCCTCACTGCATATTCATCATAAGCGGTAGTAAATATGATGGGACAAGTAATTTTTACCTTTTCAAAAATAGAAAAACTTATACCATCTGCCAGACGAATATCCATTGTAATTAAATCGGGCATGGCATTGGTATTTAACCATGTTACCGTACCTTGAACCGTATCTATGATATCCAGAATTTTACAATCTGGCTCCAATTCTTCCAACAATCTTTTAAGACGATTGGCATTGATAATTTCATCTTCTACAATTAAAATTTTCATACTATTTTATTAAAGGCAAACGAACACAATAAAAACCATTAGACTCAGAAAAGACAGGCATTCGATCAAATAATATTTTATATCTAAATTCAATATTTTTATTCCCTACACCTGTAGAATCAAAACTTTTACCTGATGTAGGTTGCAAATTATTCCTAACAACAATATCTCCAACATCTGAATAAATAGAAATTATAAGCGGATTAGACAACGTAGCTACGTTATGTTTTACAGCATTTTCTACCAGTAATTGCAGTGTTAAAGGTGGTAAATGAAAATCTAGACAAGTTATATTCACTTGTATTTTCAATTCAACCTTATCGCCAAGACGTTTTTTTAAAAGATAAAAATAAGCATTTAAAAATTCAATTTCTTCTCTTACCGTAATAGTGTCTTTATTAAGGTTAGAAATCATATAGCGATAAACCTTTGTGATATTCTCTAAAAATGAAGCTGCCGAAAGCGGGTCTTCGTGAATTAATTCGGTAAGAGTACTAAAATTATTAAACGTAAAATGGGGATCAAGCTGTAATTTTAAAGATTCTAACTCTGATCGGGTTACTGCTTCTTGCAGCTGAGAAGCCTTAATTTTGAGCTCCGCAGCCTCATCCAAAGTGACGCGCCATCGATTAAGCAAAAATATACTAGTATGAATAAAACTTATGAAAAGTGACAATATAGCTGCCATCAAATTTGACTGCCATATAATCAGAAGTTCACTTTCTTTTAATGGAGTCCAGGGATAGAAAAATTGCCATAAAAAAGAAAACAAATAATTTAAAAGAATGTTACCTATAATGAGAAACAAAAATTGCACAAAAGCCCTAAAAATAGGCTTTTGTTCCCAACTAATCCAATGATTTAGCGTACGTCCTACAAAAAGACTTAATTCAGTAAGGATTGCACAATACGCTAAAATCAAGAATATATCAAGAGTCCAATCTAAATCCCATAAAGAATCTTGTCCATAACTTCTGTAAGGATTTAAAACAAAATAAGAAGACAAGTACACTAAAAAAACAACTGGTATTACAATAATCCTATAATATTTATAGAAAAAGTTCTTACCATTAGTTTTATTTTGTGTTTTTGAATTCATAAGCTAATAAGTAAGAACAATTGTTGTGTTAGGAAAATTATTAAAGTAATTGAAATCTCTATTAATGTGTTAAAGCATATTCTGATTTTTTATCGTTTTTTGAAGACTTTACAGGTTTCTGTTTTCGCATAACTCCCCATTTTATACAAGTCGCTCCCCACGAAAAACCAGCTCCAAAGGTGGTAATTAATATATTTTGCCCTTCCTTAAAATCAGCTGCAAAATCCCAAAGACATAACGGAATCGTTGCAGATGTTGTATTACCATATTTATCAATATTCACCTTAACTTTTTCGGTCCCAATATTTAAACTTTCGCCTACAGCGTTAATGATTCTTAAATTAGCCTGATGTGGCACAACCCAATCAACATCTTCTACACTTAACCCATTACTAGCAAGAACATCTTGAGAAACACTACTCATGGATTCAACAGCTTTTTTAAAGACAAAAGCCCCTTCTTGCTTAATATAATGATCTCGGTTTACAATAGTTCCCACTGTAGCAGGAAGTTTAGAGCCACCTCCAGGAACTAATAAGGCTGATGTGCCGCTTCCGTCTGTACGCAAGATGCTTTTCATCATTCCATATTCTAAATCTGTTTTCTCCAAAAGGACTGCACCAGCCCCATCACCAAAAAGAATACAGGTATTGCGGTCCTCGTAATCTACAATTGAGCTCATTTTATCAGCTCCAACCACAATAATTTTTTCATATCGACCACTTTCAATCATTGTAGTAGCCATTTCTAGCGCGTACAAAAAGCCGCTACAAGCTGCGTTAAGATCAAATCCAAATGCATTGGTAAGTCCGCTTATTTCGCATATTTTACTTGCTGTAGGAGTTAAAAGATGGTCTGGAGTTGTTGTTGCCAGCAATAATCCATCTATTTCCTTTGGGTCAACATCATAGTTTTGCAATAAATTCTCAATTGCAGCACAAGCAAGGTCTGATGTTGCCTGATCTTTGCCAGTAGCTAGTCTTCGTTCTTTTATTCCAGTTCTTTTTTCAATCCATTCAACAGTTGTATTAACCGTTTCAGAGATCATCTCATTACTAAGGATAGAAGTCGGTACAAAGCCACCTATAGCCGTAATTGTTGCATTCATTTTTAATCGATTATATTGTTATTTCTTTGCTTTTATATAAAATAAAAATATCATCAGAAATTAGGAAAAGATAATAGGGGTATATCTAAACCTGCTGCCATAATTCTGGTTTTACTTTTATGCACCAAAGAATCCCAAAAACCATACCTTTGTGGTACCATTACTAAAATATCTGCATTATAATTCTTGATTTCTTTCTTGATCTCATTAATTACAGCATTAGACTTAACCGTTTTATAAATATATTTAACTTCTTTAAACTCTTCTTCAAGCGAAGAATTTAATAGCTGTACCCCCTGCTCCTGCTTAAGATTGTCTATTTTTTCATCTACACTAAAAAACTCTAGCTCGGCACCAAGATTACCTACAATATCTTTTAACCAACTAAATCTTTTTATCGAAGAGAAACTTAAAGTATCACAAGCGTAGAGTATTTTTTGTATGTTCTGGAAACTAGCATTTTTAGGAACTGCCAATACTGGTATATTTAAGTTCTTTATTACCGATGTTGTTGAATTTCCTAATAATTCCTGCTCAAAAGATCGCTCTGCCATTCCCATGACAACTAACTCAGCATTAGTATCGTCAATTATCGATGTAAGCTGATCCTCCAGGAAAGAATATTTGCAAAAACAACTTACTTCGATAGCATAAAGATCTGCAATTTCTTTCCCGAAAATTTCTAGTTTCTCGGTAGCTTTCTCGATTTGCTTTTGCATAGCTTCCGCAGTAATATGGGCATTAGAGCTATGTAACCCCAAAGAGAAGGAATTAAACAAAACAAGCTTGGCACTTGTGGCTTTTGCAAGTCCCGCTGCATAAGCAACAGCGTTATTTGCTATATCGGAAAAATTTGTAGCTGCAATAATAGTAAGTGGTGAAGTCATAATATATCAATTAAATAATTATAGAAGTAAAGTTCCTTAATTATTTGTTTAGATTCTTTCTAAAACTACCGAAGAATCATTTTTTGGACCTCAACCGTATTTTTTAGTTCCCGAAAATAGATTTCTCTCATAAATACGGTAAAATACGAATGTAAAAATGCTGTCATCACAATATTATTTGCCTTTATAATTTAATTTTTAAGCTATAAAATTATTTACACTATTACTTTGCTTTTTATTTTCTCTAAAGGATAAAAGACCAAATATTCAACTTAAAATCACCTATTTTATTTTAAGAAAAAAATGACTAAATCTTTTTAATCCAAGTAATAATCTCTACTAACGCCAAATTATCTATTTCATATAAATGAAAATTCATTGCTTTTATTTCACCATAAGTCAAATAGTGATTGAGGTTATTAAAAAGTTTTATCTCAATATTATCATTGTCAAAGCTTTTTAAAAGATTGATATTTGATACTGGATCTACAAATTTATCATTGCTCCCAATTATATAAAGTGTAGGTATTTTAAGGGCTCTATACGTGTCTTCGTAGTTCTTTCTTAATAAATCCAAATGAGTAGGAAAAGAAATATACCATTCGAATTGTTTTTTCTTAAAGCCTTTTTCTTTTAAAGCAAATTTAATTTTCTCTCTTAATAAATCGTTGGCATCATTTTTATTTTCTTCTACCATCTTATGGATCAAGTCCATAACCTCGAGTTTAGTTTCTAAATCTGTATATTGAAGATTCCTCTCTTGTAAATTTACTCCAGTTTTTACTTGGTATTTTAAGAAAGCTCCATGCTTTTCTACTGGTGTGGCCCATTGCACTAAAAAATCAACATTTGTTCCTTTTTCAATTGCTCCAATACTTGCTAAGCCACCTTCACTATGTGCAATTACACCAATTTTTTTATCTTTTAAGAATGGTAAACTTTTGATATGTTCAATTGCATAAATAACATCATTTATCTTGTCAGATATACAATAAGAAACCATGTTATATTTACCCTCAGATTTCCCAACACCTCTTTCGTCATATCTAAAAACGGCAATATTATTCTTCAATAACTCTTCTGCCAAAATATAATGACTATTCCTGGAATCTTTACCTGAACCTGGTATAATAATTACTACTTTATCAAATTCTGTTTTAGGACAAATTAAAGTTCCATAAAGTTTTATTTTTTCTTCGGTTTGTTCGATTTCAATCTCAGTAGAGTCATATTTTCCGATTTCACTGATCTCTTTCTCATATGTAAAAACTTCTTGTGAATATCCCGATATACAAAAAAGCACTACCAATGATAGTGCTTTCATTTTTTTAAAAAATAAAATAGATGTCATCCTATTTACTTATTTTTTCATATTCAGATAATTTTCTTTCAGTAATAAGAAAAACTAATCCCAATTCAGCTAATAAAATTACAGCAAAAACAATTTTATTTACTCCATCTACAAATAAAGACGCAACACAAAACCCTATAATATTACCAACTGAGATTACAAAAATTGCAATAGAGGCAAAATGATTTGAAAAATTCCAATTCTCGATATTCTTCATCGATTTTTTAGTTCGATAACCATAAAAGCGATTAATTCTTTTTGGTGGAAAAAGCATTAATACCATTGAAACAACAAATAAAAGTATTGAAACTAAAAATTCTGAATACATAATTATGGTTTTTAAAGTTAGAAAAAGGAAAGACTATTTATGTCTGATTTGCTACAAATAAAAAGAATAAAAAATAATGGAAACCAATGTTTTAGCTAAAAGAATGCACTAAAAACAACATCGGATAAAATAGTATAACCCTAAGATAACCTGAGTCAAGTTCTTATTAATCTTGACAAGATAATTTGACATTAACCTCTATAAAATTTTAATCATTTAAAAAAATATTCAAATCCTTAATCAATTAATTCCTATTTTTAAACTCGTAAAAGCAATCTGGAACAAAAAGAAGTGTACATGCCATGTTTATTACATCTTTAAACAGCTAATGTGCTTACATAACATTATGGGTTTGATGAAAATTTAATTTGAATTAAAATGAAAAATAATATCAAAATATCAATTCCAAAACCTTGTCACGAAAACTGGCTAGAAATGACACCAACCGAAAAAGGTAGATTTTGTAGCAATTGCCAGAAAAATGTAATTGATTTTACAAAAGCATCAGATAGAGAAATTCTTATATCATATACCAAGAATAATAGCTTATGTGGACGTTTTAATAGTACACAACTTAATAGAAAAATGATAATTCCTAAAGAAAAAAAAATCAATCTGGATGATTGCTGCAGCATCAGCAATTGCATTTTTAGGATTAGGAAATCAAATAATAAGAGCACAAGAAAAGGCAAAAACAGAACAAACAGACCGCAAACAACTTAAAAACAATATAAAGGTTAAGTCTAAAAAAGACCTCATAACCTATACAGGAACTTTATATGATTCTCAAAATAACCCAATAACAGATGCTAATGTTAAAGTAAAACGAACCAAAATTGAAACCAAAACTAATTTTGACGGAGAGTTTACAATAAAGGCAAAAAAAGGAGCAGTTTTAATATTTCAACATGAAGATTTTTTAACCACCGAATTTAAACTTGAAAATGATATTAAAATTAAACCAATAATGAAAAATTATTATTTTATAGGAGAAGTCGTTACAGCAAAAACAGAAGATGATTAAATACATTTATAAAACTCACAAAAGCTAGGCACACACAAAAAATGTACTCCATAATATTATTTGTCTGATGAAAATTTAATTCAAATTAAAATGAAAAATAATATCCAAATAACAATTCCCGAGCCTTGTCACGAAAACTGGCTAGAAATGACACCAACCGAAAAAGGCAGATTTTGTAACAATTGTCAGAAAAATGTAATTGATTTTACAAAAGCATCAGATAGAGAAATTCTTATGGCATACACTAAGAATAATATCTTATGTGGTCGTTTTAATAGCACGCAACTTAACCGAAAAATCACAACACAAAAAGAGAAAAACTCTTATTGGACGATAGCTGCTGCATCTGTAATTACTTTCTTAGGACTAGGAGAGCAAAGTGTAAAAGCACAAGAAGCTACAAAAACAGAACAAACCGATACAAAACAGCTCAATGATACAATATCAGAAGAAATTACATATACCGGAACTATTTATGATGAAGAGAAACTGCCCTTGTCAGGAGCTAACATAACTATAAACAAAATTCAAATAAGTTCTGATTTTGATGGTAAATTCTCTGTAAAGGCAAAAAAAGGAGATATATTACAAGTAGCTTATATTACTTTCGAAAAAAAAGAACTCAAACTTTCCAATAATCCTAACATTGAAGTTAATCTAAAAAGAACTACAGCTTCTAAAGATGAAACTCTAATTATGACAGGTGTAATAGTTATAAGAAAACCAGAAGACGAATACATTGAATTTTAAAAAGTATAAAGCATAAAAAAACCGAGTCATTTCTGGCTCGGTTTTTTTATGCATTTAGAATAATTAATCTATCGTAATTACCTTATAAGATAAATTTGTAAAAACACCTTTGCTAACTTCTACCGTTTCAGGAGTTACAATTTGATTTTGCAACGAACCAGCTTTTATAGCAGTAAAACTAAATGTTCCCGAAATAGTTTTCTTTTCTTTATCAATAGAGGTAACTGTTATTTTCCCTATTTTAGGAGCATGCTCAGTATAAGTACTATTCCCTATTAAATACGTATTTATAAATAATGCATCGCTTGTTTCGCTTTCTTCATCAAAAGAATAAGTACGCACAGGCATCCCATTATCAGTCGTTAATTCACTAGAAAATGTCAAAGACAATAATTGTGATGCATCCTGAGCACTTATATCAAAACGTTGCTCTTTTGTACTTGTTGCACCAATTAATGTTACGCTATTAACCTTACCTGTCCAGGCAGCACCATTAATAGTAGCAGTAATTGAGCTAGCCTGATTGTTTGCATTATTAGCATTGTTTGCGTCATTAGTATCATCGCCACTATCGCTACTACATCCTGCAAAGAATAATGATAAAATCACTAATCCTGTTCCTAAAATTTTTTTCATATTTATTTGTTAGTTTTCGGCAAATTAAATCTAATTTTTCCTAATAAAAAAACATTATGAAACAATTAAAAAAATAGTTCTAGAATAATTTTTTCGCATAAAAAAAGCCGAACTATTACTAGTTCGGCTTTAATCTATAATCTAAAAGAAATTATTTTGCTTCTTCTGAATTGGAAAGCAATAGCCTTTATTAGTTATGGATTAAAAGATTTAGAACTCCTAAAAGATAAATCATATAGTTAGATCCCATAATCCCTTTTGTCGACACCTTTGGTGAAATTTCCAAAATTATCAATAACAAATGAGGCTTTATCACCCACACTTAAATAGTAAATCTTACCAAACCATTAAATGTCCTCTGATACAGATAGGAGGCAAATGTTGGTAAACTAGTTAAACAAAAAAACAATCAAAAAGATTCAGGAAAAATACGCTCTAAAAAAAATGCTAAATCGAAAGATTTAGCATTTTTTTTCCCTTTTATTAAGATGCTACAGGTTTTCTTCACCAAACTCATATTGATAGTTAATTCTCATTAAGCTATTTTGTAAAAATCTTCTTTAGGGTGTTAATAATTTGATACCCGTCAAATCCGCGCTTCCACTTTTCAGAAACTCATAGGTCATTTGATCTGCTTGACAGTCTACAAACTTAACCCGTTTCAAATTATTATTTTTAAAGAAAGTGTTCGTAAGTACAGCATTCTGGAATGTTACTCTTTTAAAGGTACAGTTTTCAAAATAACAGTCTTCTAATCTACCCTCGAAAACTATATCTTCAATCTCCATTGCTGTAAAAGAAGTGTGATTCCAAATAACATTTACAATTGTATTCTTCCCAAAAGCTCCAGATTTAAAGGCCAGTCCAGAAAAATTGGCATCAGAAAAATCACACCTCATGACACTACTTCTTGAAAACTCCGTTTCTTTAAGGCAACAGTCTTTAAAAATAGTATTGGCTAAGCTAGAGCCCTGAATGTGACTGCTGCTAATATCCGAACCTGAAAAGTCACAAGTATCAACGTGATTATTTTTTAGAAAATTCACTCTGGTAAGATTTGCTCCAGAGAAATTACATCCCATAATATAACTAGTAGAAAATTCTGCCTCTTTCAGACTGCATCCCTTAAATAAATTTTTGTGTAAATTGGATTTCTGAATCTGGCTATTGCTGATGTCAGAATCTGAGAAATCACAGCCATCAACATTATTATTCTTTAGAAGAAGACCAGACAAATCTGAACCAATGAAAAAGCAACGCTGCATGTTGGAGGAACTGAATTTTTCATGCAGGTTTTTCAATCCGGAAAAGTCAGCTTCTATCCAGTTACCATCTGACAAATCCCACTTAATCTTTTTCTCCTCTTTAATAGATGAGGATTGCAATTCATCAGATTGTTTAACAATAGACGCATCGATTACTGTTTCAGTCGTTTCAGATTGGGAATGCTCTGAAAAATAATTAAGATCGACACCCAGAATTTCTGCCAGACGGCTAAAAGTAGTGATATCTGGCATTGATTCACCACGCTCCCACTTTCCTACCGCCTGAGAACTTATGAATAGCCGCTGAGAAAGCTGAGCTTGAGAAATATTTATTCTTTTTCGAGCCTCGGCAATTTTATTGCCAATCATTTTAGTATTTAGCATAAGTACTATTTTTTATTAATTCGACATTGCAAAGATATTCGGATGCTTTTTCGGCATCAAAAAAAAACAAACACTTATAGTTGTTTGTACGCTACTTATAGTTGTTTTTAACTACTATTCTCTCGATTTCTTATTTGTTTTTTTTCAACATGTGCGCAACCTCAATTCTAATAAGAGTTCTCTTTGCAGATTCAAACTTTTTAAAACCTAAGTCTTTTTATATCCTCAACTATAAAGTGAATAGAAAATCAAATGTATGCCAAGCTCTATATAGATAACACTACTGCCCTTTAACTTTTAAATAAATCACCTATTGTATCGATTTCTTTAGTTTACTGATTTACAATTAAATAAATAAACTAAATTTATATACGCTACGAAAACTAGACTCTTGATGAGACAAAACTATTGAACCTCTTTTAACTATTTACAACACTTATAAACAATTGGTTACTAAAAAAAACATCCGAATATTACGTATATTTGTACTGTGAAAAAATATTTATCCATATTATTTTTATCTGTTTACCTACTCTCAATTACTCAATTAGGTGAATTAATAAAGCTACCTCTCTTGGTAGAACATTATATGGAACACAAACAGCAAAATAGTAATTTGACTATTTTGAACTTTTTACGTATTCATTACCAGGCGCAACATGTATTTGATGCTGATTATGATAAGGATATGAAATTACCTTTTAAATCACATACTAATATATCCTCTGTTGTCTTTTATCCACTAATACAAGAATATAAAACAATACAAAAAGTCAATTTTAAGTATAAAAAAGAAATTTTATATACATATTCTTTTTCCTATTCTTCTATTTCACTTTCGTCTATCTGGCAGCCACCCAGAAACTGTTAATCGTTTTTTATTGGCTTAAAAACTTTCACGTCTAATGGCGTGTGTCTTTGGTATTCCTTATTTTTTATAACGACGATTAATAAAACAAACTTATGCTTACTAAAATAATTGAGTTTTCCGTGAGGAATAAACTCATCGTAGGGCTTATTATAATTGCCCTAATTGGCTATGGCTCATACGAAGCCACTAACCTACCCATTGTTGATGCTGTTCCAGATATAACCAATAATCAGGTGCAAATTATTACAATAGCTCTTTCATTTAGAGCCAAAGAAAATGGCTATTTGGAGATTCTAAACCCTGAAAAACTTAAAAACAAAAAATTGATTACCAATGGAGCTTATACCCTATTGATGAAAAATAAATAAAAATTAATAACTTAAAACAAAACATTATGAACGGAGCGCATTATCATTTAGTATTGAATCACTTGCCGATTATTATACCAATCGTAGGCTTATTGGTTCTCATTGGTGGATTTACTGTAAAATCAGAAATTGTAAAAAGAACCGCTTATTGTATTTTTATTCTGGGAGCTATAGCAACATTTGCTGCTATAACTACAGGCGAGGAAGCTGAGGATGTAGTAAAACAAATTGACGGAATTTCTAAAAGTTTAATTCACGAACATGAAGAAAAAGCAGAAGTTTTTGCCCTATTATCTTATATATTGGGTATAACCTCAATACTAGCTTTATGGAGCAATTGGAAAAAGAAATCATATGCAAATTACATTGGGTATGCTATAATTGCATACTGTCTTGTAGTTTTATACTTTGCCCAACAAACAGGTACTACTGGCGGTGAAATTAGACACTCTGAAATTAGGTAGCAACAACATCAATGTGTTTCCAGAAATCAGTTATAATCCACAGCGGCTTCATAAATCCCCGCCGTGATTATTGCTGACAAAATAAATTTAATCACTTTATAACCAACTATTTAAACACAAAAACAAAACTATAAAATTTAGAATCATTCTATCCTCCCTAAACCATTATATTATACTTGGTTAATGTAATTTTATATAAAAAATAGTATATTATATCATGAGTCTCATCCTAGATGAAGCAAAGCTTCATAGCCTTTTAAAAGTAGTAGATTTAAACATACACAAACTTAATGACCAAAAAATAGTAGCTTTTCTTGAATTTTTAGGGTTAAAAGACCGTGAGGATATTCCTAAGAATTATCTAGATTGGGAAACAATACTCATTGTAGTGCCTAATCGTCATGTTTCTCAGCAAATAAAACAATATAAATTCTTAATATCTCGAATAGCATTTACAACTAATCCTAATGCTCAACAAATTTATATTTATGATTTTAATGAATGGAAAAACGCTACCCGAAATAAAACAGCATTACAAATAAGACAGTTATTGAAGACTAATTTTGGAGGTTTTGAAAAAACCACTAAAGATCCAGACTGGATTAAACAAAAATAAAAACTAGAACTATGCATGTTGAAAATCATCATATTAACAGAAGTGGCTGGCTAAGGGCAGCTGTACTTGGTGCCAATGATGGTATTTTATCCACAACCAGCTTGGCAATTGGTGTTGCGGCGGCGAGTACAACCAGAGAGCCTATTTTCCTTGCTGCAATTGCAGGTTTAGTTGCTGGTGCTCTTTCTATGGCTGCTGGCGAATATGTTTCAGTCAGTTCCCAATCTGATGTAGAAGCAGCTGATTTAAAAAAAGAAAAAACAGCCCTTGAAACCCAGCCTGAAGAAGAACTGGAAGAATTAACGGATATTTATATTCAAAGAGGATTAGATAAAAAATTAGCCAGACAGGTTGCTATCGAATTGACAGCCCATAATGCGCTTGAAACCCATGCGCGCGATGAACTAGGAATAAATAAAATCACACAAGCTAATCCATTAATTGCTGCTTTTGCATCGGCAGTATCTTTTATTATTGGAGGCTTATTACCTCTTCTGGTTGCCATTTTTGCGCCGATAAAAGAAATGGTATTTTATCAATATGCTTTTTCAATACTCTTTTTAGCTTTCTCAGGCGTATTAGCTGCTAAAGCGGGTGGATCACATACTTTAAAAGCCGTTGCACGAATTTGCATTTGGGGAACCATTGCAATGGGGATGTCTGCTTTAGTAGGGTATCTGTTTGGAGTTCAAACTACTTAAAAATTAAATGATACGTATATCTAACTTCAAAATATAATGTACTAACGAAGCAAATAATAAATAAACCATCCCTAAAAGCAATTCAAATATGCCTGTAAATAATTTTAATATAAATGGATTAACAGATAAAGAAGTAATTCTTTCCAGGGAAAAGTATGGCCTAAATAAGCTAGATTACAAAAAAGAGAATACTTTGTTAAGTACAATTAAACGGATTGCAAAAGAACCAATGATAATTTTACTTCTAATTGCAGCACTTATTTATTTTATAAGCGGTAAAACAAATGATGGCTTTTTTCTGGTAGCAGCAATCATTTTTCAAGTATCGATATCATTATTTCAATACTCAAGAAGCAAAAACGCATTAGAAAAGCTTAAAGATTTTGCACAACCAAAGTGTAAAGTGATTCGTAATGGAAAAGAAGAAGAAATAAAAAGTGAAGAAATAGTTGTAGGAGATAGTTTGATTGTTGAAGAAGGTACTTCAGTTGCAGCAGATGGCATTATAGTACATTCAAATGATTTTTCTGTAAATGAATCTATCCTCACTGGAGAATCATTATCTGTATTTAAGGATAAGACAAAAGAAGATAACCATATTTATTTAGGAACTACTGTAGCTACAGGCTTGGCAATCGCAACAGTAACTGCCATAGGGAATCAAACAAAATTAGGTAAAATAGGCACTAGCTTAGAGCATATTAAAGAAGAGAAAACCCCTTTGGAAATACAAATAAGTGACTTTGTAAAAAAAATGGTTATAGTCGGGACAATTGTTTTTGCTATAGTTTGGATAATAAATTACTTGTATTCACAAAATATAATAAATAGCCTGCTACAATCATTAACTCTGGCTATGAGTATATTACCTGAAGAAATCCCTGTAGCTTTTACAACTTTTATGGCTTTAGGAGCTTGGAGATTAATGAAAATGGGGGTTGTTGTAAAACAAATGAAAACTGTTGAAACATTAGGTAGCGCAACAATAATTTGTGTCGATAAAACAGGTACGATTACGGAGAATAAAATGACGCTTGCTAAATTATTTTTAATGTCAAGCCAAAAAATAATAACCTTAGAAAATATTGATACAGAAGAAGAAAAAGAATTACTAACTGCTGCTATGTGGGCAAGTGAACCAATTCCTTTTGACCCAATGGAAATTGCATTGCATAAGGCATATAAAGAGACCTGCCAGAAAGACGATCGTTCAAATTATAAACTCATTCATGAATACCCACTTGGTGGTAAACCTCCTATGATGACTCATATATTTGAAGCCATTGATGGTAAACGCATTATAGCTGCTAAAGGAGCACCCGAGGCCATTTTGAAAGTGGCTATGCTCTCAGAGATTGAAAAAAAACAAACTCATGACGCTATAAATACCTTATCTGCAGATGGATATAGAGTCCTTGGAGTAGCTTTATCAACTTTTACAGGAAATACTTTCCCTCTTAATCAGCAAGATTTTCCATTTAAGTTTTTAGGAATTGTAGCCTTTTATGACCCTCCAAAGAAAAACATCCAAAAAGTATTGGAAAATTTTTATAACGCAGGAATTTCGGTAAAGATAATAACAGGTGATAATACTCCAACCACACAAGCAATCGCAAAACAAATAGGGTTTAAAGATTGTGATAAAAGTATTTCTGGAGATGAATTGATGAAAATGAATGATAATGAATTACAAACCAATGTAATGAAAATAAACATTTTTACGAGAATGTTTCCAGAAGCTAAACTAAAAATAATAAATGCTTTAAAACAAAATAACCAAATTGTAGCTATGACCGGAGATGGGGTAAATGATGGTCCTGCACTAAAAGCCGCACATATTGGTATAGCGATGGGTAAAAAAGGTACAGAAATTGCAAAGCAGGCCGCGTCACTAATTTTACTAGAAGATGATCTTTCAAAAATGGTAGAAGCTGTGGCTGTAGGTCGAAAAATATATGCCAATTTAAAAAAAGCAATTCAATACATAATTTCAATACATATACCTATAATATTAATAGTCTTTATCCCCCTGGCTTTAGGGTGGGTCTATCCAAATATTTTTTCGCCAATACATATCATTTTTCTTGAATTGATAATGGGCCCTACATGTTCCATAATTTATGAAAATGAACCTATGGAAAAAAATACAATGTCTCAAAAACCCAAACCTTTTACAACAACTTTTTTTAATTGGAAAGAATTATCTACAAGCTTTTTGCAAGGAATAATTATTACAATCGGAACACTATCTATTTATCAATATTGTACTTTTAATAATTATAATGAAGCATTAACCAGAACTATGGTTTTTACTGTTCTAATAGTTGCTAATATATTCCTTACTTTAATTAACCGCTCGTTTTATTATTCAATCTTGACAACAATTAGATATAAAAATCCAATGGTACCACTTATTATTTTAATTACAATCATTCTTTTAGGGTTAATCCTTTATATAAAACCGTTAACCTTATTCTTTGAATTTGATTTTTTAAATACCAATCAATTAGTAATAGCAATTGCTACAGGATTTGTGTCAGTGGCTTGGTACGAAATTGTAAAACTATATAAAAGAAGCAAACAAGATATTGCCTAAATTTAATCTAATCTTAAGCGAATCTAAAAAATAAACAAAGTCCCAATTCGTTATTTCCTAAATACCTAAAAACAAAACTGCAAAATGAAACTAATTACAATGTTCCTTTTATTGACAGTACTTCCTATAAATTGGGAATCCGACTTTAATAATGCAAAAAAAATTGCAAAGGAAAAGCACGAATTAATCTTATTGAACTTCTCAGGTTCAGACTGGTGCGGGCCTTGTATTGTAACGCGTAGAGACTATTTGGAAAATCAGTCATTCGCAGACATGGCAAATGAAAATTTAGTATTAGTTAATGCTGATTTTCCCCGCAAGAAGAAAAACATTGGAACTCCAGAGCAAGTAAAACGAAACGAGGATTTAGCCGAAATATACAACAAAGAAGGAAGTTTCCCTTTAACACTTCTTCTGAATGCAGATGGCAAAGTAATTAAAACCTGGCATGGAAAACCAGAAATGACTCCCGAAGAGTGGACAGCCGAAATAAAAGCGATCTGTGATAGTAAAAAATAACATCCTGAAAAATCAAAAATATTCACAATCCCTAAAACTCATGGGAAACAACTTTACTATTACTGTTGTTGCAGAAAATGAGAAGATTGGAAACGAGAATATTAATCTGGCGATTGATGAAATCAAACGGATTGAAAAACTTTTGACTACTTATAAAAATGATAGTCAAACTAATCTGATTAATGATAATGCTGGAATTCAACCTGTAAAAGTAGATCTGGAAGTTTTTAACCTAATTGAAAGAAGCCTTGGTATTTCGAGAATTACACAAGGAGCATTTGATATTTCTTATGGAAGTATCGACAAAAGTCTTTGGAATTTTGATAAATCAATGACTAAACTGCCAGATGCTGACACGGCATTAAAAATGGTGCATCTTATAGATTACAGAAATATTATTCTAGACAAAAAAAATACAACTGTCTTTTTAAAGAAAAAAGGAATGCGAATTGGTTTTGGTGGAATCGGAAAAGGCTATGCAGCTGAAATGGCCAAGCAAGTGCTTTTAAAACATAATATTCAAAGCGGAATCATTAATGCAAGCGGAGATCTCTCGGCATGGGGATTACAACCTAATGGCAAAAAATGGACCATTGGAGTTGCCAATCCCGACTCTCCTACTGCGGCATTTTCGTATATGGAGATTTCTAATAAAGCAATAGCAACTTCTGGTAACTATGAAAAGTTCGTAACCATTAACGGTAAAAAATATTCGCATACCATAGACCCAAAAACAGGATTACCAGTAACTGGAATAAAAAGTGTCACTATTATTGCTGCAAATGCCGAGTTTGCAGATGCAATGGCAACTCCAATTGCTGTTATGGGGATTAAAGCAGGTTTATTTTTAATAGATCAAATCCCCGATTTATATTGTATTATCATCGACGACAACAATAAAATTTACACTTCAAAAAACATCAACCTGAAATGAAAAAGCCAAAACAAAAAGCGCTCGTACTATTATGTAGCATTGCTTTTACAGGCATTCTGCTCACCTCTTGTACTTCGGTAAAAGAATACCAAAAAGGGAAAATAAACGATTCTGAAATGGTACTTTCTAATAGAAAAATCGAAAAGACAGAACTCAGTTTTCAATCCTACCGTGAAGGAGCTTCCGGAGCAAATGCTGGAAAAAGCGGCGGTGGCTGCGGTTGTAACTAATTTTCATACTATCAACAAATGAAAAGAATTTTTATTACAGGATTTGCCTTATTGGGACTATTTCAATTAAGAGCACAAAACATTCCTACAGATTCTACCAGTTATAAAAGCAAGAAACTAAAAGTTGAAGAAGTAAATTTAGTTTCTAGTTATTATAACCAAAACGGAGATAACTCAGCTGTTACCGGAGGAATTGGCGATCAACATCTTACAGATATTGCCAATACCATCGATGTTAAACTGGTAAAATACGGAGAAACAGGAATCAAACATACTTTTGATATCGAAGCAGGTATTGATCATTATACTTCTGCCTCTTCAGATATGATTGATTTAAGCGCTAATTCATCGGCCTCATCATCAGACAACCGCTTTTATCCTTCTTTATCTTATCTTAGAGAAAATGAAGCAAAAGGAAGAACTATTGGTATTGGAGTTTCGTCTTCAACTGAATTTGATTATCAATCTTTTGGAGGAAATATAAGTTTCTCTCAAAAAACCAAAGATAGAAATGGAGAATTTACAGCCAAATTCCAAACTTTTATTGATCAATTAAAACTAATTGCGCCAATCGAACTTCGTGTTCCCGGTAGTGAGGGTTATGATACTGCGAATCGAAACACTTTTGCAGGAACTTTAAGTTACTCTCAGATTATAAACCAACGATTGCAAGTTATGCTTGTAGGCGATGTAATTAGCCAAAATGGGTATTTAAGTCTGCCGTTTCATCGAGTGTATTTCACTGATGGTTCTGTACATCAGGAAAAAATGCCTGATACTAGATTAAAGATTCCTTTGGGAATTAGAGCTAGTTATTTTTTAGGAGACAACATTATTATAAGAGCTTATTATAGATACTATTCAGACGATTGGAGTTTAAAAGCACATACGGCCGATATTGAAGTTCCTGTAAAATTAACTCAAGCATTTTCATTAAGTCCATTTTACAGATATTATACGCAAACAGGAACGAAGTATTTTAAACCTTATGGCGAACATACAGCTGCAGATGAATACTACACCAGCAACTATGATTTATCAAAGTTCGATAGTAGTTTCTTTGGGATGGGGATCAAATACACGCCTCCTAATGGAATTTTCGGTCTTAAACATTGGAATACATTGGAGATTAGGTATGGTCATTATACCAGAACTACTAACATGACATCTGATATTATTAGTATAAACATTAAGTATAAATAATTAAATAAAAACCAGGATCTGTAATTTAGATCCTGGTTTTGTTTTAAATTACATCCCTCTCTATTTATACTTTTTTCAATTGTAAAAACAGTACTTTTAAAATTCCTATCACCCCATAACAATTCATTCTTCATTAATTTTCATTAAAGCACTTTCTAATGCCTGCACGTAAGTAATTGGAGACACTTCTAATAGTGCATTAATTCTACTATCATTGCAAACGACTTCTACTTTCATACTACTAACCAGAGCAGATGCCAATTTATAGGAGGTCGAAGTTACAAAATACAGCCAGTAAGATGATAATTTTGGAGTCATTACCGGAATGGTATAAATATATCTTGTGAGATTTTTTGCCTTTGCAAATTGCAATAACATCTCTTTATAAGTTAATATATCCGGGCCTCCGATATCAAAACTCTGATTATATGTTTTGGTATTTAACAATGATTTTTTCAAAAATTCTAAAACATCAGTAATAGCTATTGGCTGGCATTTGGTATTAAGCCATTTCGGAGTAATCATGACAGGTAACTTGCTTACCAAATCACGTATTATTTCAAATGAGGCGCTTCCTGATCCTACAATAATTCCCGCTCTTAAAGTCGTTGTAGGAATTGTTGCTGTTTTTAAAATATCCTCAACTGCTTTTCTTGAAGATAGATGTTTAGATAAAGACTTATCATTTACAATACCGCTTAAATATATTATCTGCCTCGCATTTGTCTTATTTATTTTATCTATAAAATAATTTGCCGAAATACTTTCTAATTCATTATAATTGGTCGCTGTACCAGACATAGAATGAATTAAATAGTATGCTGCATCGATATCATAAGGAATATTTATTAGGCTTTCGGGATTTAGAAAATCAACTTCAATAACTCTTATATTTTTTTCAAATTTATCAGGATAATAAAATTTATTTTTATCTCTTACACAACAAATAACTTCATGACCTTCCTTTATTAATAATGGCAAGATTCGCTTGCCTATATAACCTGTTGCGCCTGTTAAGAGAATTTTCATGATTATTTTTTTAACTAGTTAGAATTTAAATGTTACCAAACCATAGTTCATTTGAAAAACAGATATTAAACAGATCCTGCATTCTCAGTGATAAGATAATCTTTCATTTGGTATACTTATTCAACTTCTATTTTATATAATACCTTTATTAAAAAAGGATAATAGAATTAAGAAAAGTCTTTGCATATAAAACAACGTTTTATCTATTTTCCAGTTTTTTTAATTTAAGTCTCCACAGATGAAGTTTATTAATCATTAAAAGCACTCTGATTATAGTTGAAAATGCAATAATACTAATAGCTATTATAAAAGTAATTGACACAAAATATCGCAACATCAACGCAATAAAAAGTAAGAATACAAAAATAGCACTAACCACGAGTGTCGTCTTTTTATGATTAAGTCCTGTTCCTAGAAGTAAATGATGTAAATGTGATTTATCTGCACTAAAGGGGGAATTACCTCTTTTAATTCTTCCCATATAAACCCGCAAAGAATCTAAAACTGGAATCGAGAAAAACAGGATAAGTAGTATTATAGTGTAACTACAATTGTGGTCTTTATATATTTGTTGTTTTTGCAAAAGCTTTATTGCTTCTGTAATTAAAATGAAACCTATAAATAAGGAACCTGAATCTCCCATAAAGATCTTTTTCTTGCCTAAGTTAAATTTTAAGAAACCTAAAACGGCTCCGATAAATAACGCGCTTGAAAAAACCAAGTTATAATCCTTAAAATAAATAGCCACAAAAAATAAAATTGAAAATCCTAATAAAGATAGCCCTCCAATTAAACCATCAACTCCATCCATAAGATTAAAGGCATTGACAACACCTGTTATTGTCAAAATTGTAACTATATATTGTTGCCAAATTACAATTTCATAAACTCCAAACAACCCATATAATGATGTTATTCTTGTACCTGAAAATGCAATTATGAGAGCTAAAAGTACCTGAATAATTAATTTGTATTTTGCTTTTATATCTTTTTTATCATCAATAACTCCAACGATCAACAAAACCATTGCTGCCGCAAATATTGGGAAGTATTCTTTAAGAAAAATAACTCTGAAACTTGAAGTAAAAACAGTAACTAATACAGCTAAACCTATTGAAATTCCACCAACCAAAGGCACTGCGCTTAAATGAACTTTTCTATAATTAGGCTTATCAACAAGATTCACTTTTATTGCAATTTTCCTAATTATTGGAACAAAGACAAGAGTCAAAGTCAAGGATAATAATCCGTACGACAAAATTTCAAATATTGCTTTCATGATTGGTTAGTTTTCGTAAAATAAATTACTGTTATTTATGTGTAACAATTGAAGTTCCTGCAGAAAAGAAGCATCCAGATTTTGTAATTCAGAAGTAACCCCCACTTTACTTTTAATTGAAAGAGCTTCTTTTATTAACAATTCATATAGCTTAGAAATGTTTTTCCAAGTATATCTTCTTTCAGCAATTAATACCATTTCATTGGCTAGGCTTATTAATTTTAGGGGAGATAATGTACCCAATTCTTTAACTAAATCTTCTACAGATGAGAAATAGATTGCTTTACCTTCTGTAGTTGTAATATTATATGAAACTTCAAAAGCAAGAACAGGAAGCTTTAAATACATTGCCTCTACAAGTGAAGGGTTAGTGCCTCCTGCAGAATGTCCGTGAATATATAACGTTGCGTTTCCTCTTATCAAATCGATTTCCCGCTGATTGTATATAGGGTCAAATAAATGAATATTGGTTACGTCTTTATACTCTTCTTTTAATTTTTGCCCATAATCACTATTGTTCCAGTTCCCAACAAAAACTAAAGCCATGTCTTTTTTAATTTTAAATGCTTCTAATACTAAGTGTACATTGTTCTCTGGTTCTATTCTGCAAACTTTTACAGCATAGCTTGTTTTTAGAAAAGGGTACTTTTCGAAATCATCTGTTATTGGAGAAACTTTCATTGTATGGTCAGCTCCATACTCAATAACACGGCTTAAGGTTTTATATCGTATGGCTGTATAATCTTGTATAGATTCATTGTCTGAAATGTCGATATGCGAATATTTAACAGCAATCATCTCTGACCACCATAAATATAGTTTTGCCATTAACGACCATTTGTCTCTTTTCCACTCGATGCCATCTATAGAGATTATCACTTTCTTATTGGTAAATACTCTAATAAAAGGAATAAGCCAGGCTCCTGCCACACCTAAAATCAATAAAACATCATTTTTCATTAAGGCATGAAGTATAGAAAGAGAATCATAAGGAATACTTTGAATCCCATTTGCTTCTAAAGGAATATAGTGCAATTTTGCTCCTTTATACCAAACTAGCTGTTCTTCTTTTGTATATTTCTTTTTAGAACAATAAACAGTAAAATCATACTTGTCTGATAAGTTAGTTACTAAATGATCTGCAAGGGTTTCAAATCCCCCATATTTTGCTGGTAAACCTACTGTGCCAATAATGGCGATTCTTTTATTTTTCATAGCTTATTGTATTTGTAATATGCTTTGCCAAAACCATGCTTTAAATACATCTACTTAATTACCAAGTATTTACGATTTACTCGCTTTTAAAAACTTCCATATTTTGGATTTGCCTTTCATTTATTGGAAAATTATTTCAGCTGATTGTTTTTCAAAATATTCCAAACTAAAAAGCTTACTCATTTCAAAAGCATTATTACTCATCGATTTATACAATACTTTATTCTCAAGAAGTTCTTTTAAATTATCAGATATTTTATCAATTCTTTTACTTTCAATCAAATAGCCATTTTTACCTTCTATAACAAGTTCTGTAACACCACCTACAGGAGGAACTATGGTAGGAAGACCGTATGCCATGGCTTCAAGAATTGTTAAACCAAATGTTTCGACCCAAAGTTTAGGATCTGATAAATTCAATACAACACTTGCTTCGCTATAAAAGGAATGTGTATCGGTTTGTGTGGGATAAATGAATAAATTTTCAGGAAGTTTTATAGCATTAAAATATTGCTGAATTTCTATAATTGTTGCATTCACAACCAATTTAAAAATATATCCTGGATTAGTTTGTGCTAATTCTAAAAATTCATTTACTCCTTTATACCCCTTTAATGAACAGATCATTAAAACAATCTTTTTTTCTTTTTCCTGGTTTTTATTGGCCAAGGCCAATTTCACAAAATCCTCTTCTAGAACATTGTATATGATTCTTTTTTTAATATTTACGGGTTCTTTATTGGCCAAAAAATTAGAAACATAAACAACCTCATCAGCAAATAAATTTAAAACTCCAAAAAGAAATTTCTTGAATACCAGAGGTTTCATACTTGTTTCATGCACATGGTAAATCACTTTATTGCCTCTTATTTTTCCAGCAATGGCTGCTCCAAAAGGAAGTACGGTATTTATATACACCACATCATTCTTTTTTAAGCTAAACAACAGTTTAAAGGCTAGCAAAAATTGGCTGCTTGTAAGAAAAAGGAGTCTCAGTAAAGGATTCTTCATAAATTTATACCAGTAAAAATGGTATTTTACATCTGGTAGTCCAGACAAAAAACCTTCCCTCCCACTGCAAGTGTATAAATGCAAGTCGACGCCTTTTTTTGCCCATCCTGCAAGTAACTGCTTAAGTACTTTAGGGCTTCCGCTGTAATCGTTTAATAAATGAATTGCAATAACTCTCATCTTATAAATTATTATAAATTGTATTTAAATGCTCTCCTCTACTCTCCCATGTAAATCTTTCTATATAGCGTTTTCTGGCATTAGTGCTCATTTCTAAAAGTAATGTATTACTCAAATACAATTTATTTAATGCTTCTTTCAGATTAAAAATCGTTGAGGAATAATCTGAATGAGGAATTACAAAACCACATTTTGCTGTAATGTATTGGCCCGGACCAATATTATCAAGACATATTACAGGCAATCCATACGATAAAGCTTCGGCCACAACCATTCCTGCCCCTTCATGTGATGGAAACATAAAAACAGTTGCTTTATCATACAGTTTCATCAGTTCTTTGCGCTCTATCCATTCAATTATTTCAACATTATCCTCCATATTACTCTCTGCTATTATTTTTTCATAAAAAACTTTTTCTGGACCTGATCCAACTAATGTTAATTTACAATTAGCACGTTCTGGCAGAGAAATAGAATTTAAAAACGCAATAAAAGAACGAATGGTGAGGTCAAACCCTTTAAGAGGTACAAAGCGTCCGGCACTTATAACATGAAAGCTATTTTTTATGATGGCATTGGCTTTGCTAAAATCTTCTGAAGCTACTGATGGAAATACCGAATAAGAGCTTCCACTAAGATTAAGTTTTTCTACCACACCTGTGTTCATACACCATATATGACTTGCATTTTTTATAGTCTTTTTAAGACCTGAAGAGTAGTTCCAAAATAAATTTTTTATAAGCCAGGTAAGGCGATCTTTAATAATATATTTAAATGAATAGGGTTTTAAATAAACACTTGGAATAAGTGGATGATGCCCTACAGGTCCCCAAACCATAGGTTTTTCTAGTTTCCATAAAAAACTTGGCGTCCAGTCATTATGAAAGTTAACATTGTGAACAATATCAAAATTGAGTTTCTTTCTTTTTATATGATTAACGATTCCTTTTTGCCACATATAATAATACAGCATGGCACCACGACTTCCTTTTTTCCAAAATCTCATCCAGTACGGAAGATCAAAATATATAAAAGTTACATTGTTATAAATAGCATCAGGATTTTGCAGCATGTACGATTCAATTGCTTCTTTATTATTTTCTCTGGTAACTGCTATTACTTTATTAAAACGAGCAATCTGTCTTATAAAATTCCATCCCATTCCGTCTTCAGATCCTTTATATGGATTTACGGCATAACAACTAGCCAAAATGATTTTAGTGCTCATAATCTCGTTTTTAAAAGTTTAGAAGGTACCCCTCCAATGATACAATCTTTAGGAAACGATTTAGTAACTACACTTCCCGCAGCTATTACACAACCTTCGCCTATTTCTACACCATCCAAAATGGTTACTTTGCTTCCAATCCAGCAATTTTTACCTATTTTTATTCCTTTTCTGGTTACTCCCTGATGTCTTATTAAAATATCATACTGCTCATAATTATGATTCTCAGGATGACAACTTAAATACTGCCCCACTATACAATCATCTCCAATTTCAAGACCGCCAGCTCCTCCTAGATAAGCAAATTCTCCAATCCCTACATTATTACCTATTATAATCCTATCGCCTAAATTATTTAATGAAGTCGAAATAATTATTCGGCTAAAAGCTCCTATGCTTACATTATTTCCAAACCAAATACCATTTTTGCCCAAGGCCGAAATTGCTACATGATTACCTAATCGTAAAAACTTGCCCCAATGAATTTTTGAAGGATTAAAAAAAGTAACTGCTCTGCCAAGCATAAGTCCTTTTGCCTTTTTGAAATAAATAAAAACAAATAAACCTCTTATAATAGCGATGCCTTGTATCCAAAAAAATTGTAATAACGCTAATGAATCTAAACTCTCATCAAACTTAAAAGCAGGGTTACGAAATTGTATTAGTTTTTGTAAAAGAGCTTTCATATTATCTATTAATTAAAGTTTGTAAAACAATATGTAGCGTCTGATTAATTTCTTTGTTTTCAATTGTTTTGTAAACTGCTGTGTTACCTCTTTTATCCAGTTTACTAAAAAGGTTCTGATAGTTTGTAGTTAGTTCATTTATAACGTTCTCATCTAATTCTTTTTTTCGACTAAGAATTGTTCCTGAATCTGCAAAAAGAAAAAAATTGAATTTAGGTTTGAGCAACAACTTATAGCCTAATAATGCTATTTTTTTTGACAAAATAAGATTGCTTCTTTTACTATCTTCTATAAAATCAAAATAGTAACGATCATAGATTACAACATATCCTCTGATAGTATATTTGATAAAAATAATAAACTGACCAAGAAAATAATCAACATAATAATACATAAACCGAATTAAAGATGATACTAAACTTTTATTAGTTCCTGAATGAGGAAGCGTGTTTTCAAAACTTCCCTGAGCCTTTTTTCCTCTAAAAAGAGTACTAATAATTGGCAATACCGAAGGGCGATGGCGCAAAACAACTACTGGTTTTCTTAGTTGTTTTTCTATCATAATTTTTACGTTTTCGATTATAGTAGATTTTCCAGCTCCATCAACACCACTAAAAGTTATTATATATCCTCTGGAGAAACTTCTAAAAACCGTATCATACAAATAGTAGAATGAATTTCTAAAATAGTAGATTCCTTTGTTTTCTCTTTTTTCCCAAAGCTGTTTTAACAAATCTGTTTTTGGAGAAGTAATGCTTTGTAAACTATTATTAGTAGTCTTTTTTACTACTTGATGCTTCTCTTCTTTGATATACAATTTATATTTTCTAGGAATTGCTACATTGTTCAGAATATAAAAGGCACTTATGTATTTTTGAGTATCCTTGAAGGATAAACTTTTTACTCCAAAATTGTTAACATAAGCATGTTTCAAAGCTTTCTTAGCATCCAAAAAAATGATATTTTTTCTTTTAAATTCCCAAATTAAATCAATAGCTAAAATCGTCCCATCAATCATTACTAACTGTAATGAATTCATAAATGACTTTTTGTTTTGAGAAACTTTGGCAACTAATGAATGGCTTTTAATCAGCTTTAAAATTGACGCAGATAGATCTTTATTTATTAAGATATCAATATCCGAATTAACACTAAGTTGCTCAGGGTAACCATCATGAAATTTAATTGTTGCATATTTTTGATTTTGCAATGCATCAAAAATATCCATGATTATAAGTTCTCTGGCGGTTTTTGCTTTTATGACAAAACTATTTAAAGCATCATTCCAAACTTGCAATAACCAATCAACTTGTATATGCCATTTATCTTGTGCTGCATATATTTTTAGGTAGTTAATACAGTTTATAAGAAGATAATATTTTAAATATTTATGAAGTATCTCCAGATCATAATCAAATAAAAAGCTGGCAGATTCTCCTCTACATTGCTCTTTTATATCGATATAAATCTCTTTCCAGGATTTTTTATCTATCAAAATTCCTTGTTGTATAATAAAGTGGAAATAATCAAATCCTGTAGATCTGTCAAAAGCAAATAGCTCCCAATCATACAATGAAATTTTTTCTTCACTCTCAAACATATTCCATGATGTAAAATCGCCGTGAGAAAGCGAGACATTAATATAATCATCTTCAGATATTTCGTTTAAAAGCATGCTGATTTTTCTCATCATGTTTATAGGAAGTCTGCTATCATTGGTCATAATAAAATCAAATTTTAAATCTTTAAATAATTCCCAATCTTTAATTTGTATTAAATTATGTCCTCTAAAATTCATTTCTGTTAATGCTTTCAGATGTGCAATTTCAATTTTATTAGTACGTGTCCCTCCACAAGTTATATCTGAAAATTGAACTACATTTTCTGAAATTTGTTTTGATTTGGGGATTTTAAAAAAATCAAAAGTGATATTCGATAAGATTTTATGCTCTGATTTAATTAATCTCTTAGCCTTAACAGTAGTTGCTATTTTAAAGAATGATGCATCGGCATATAAAATAGCTTTATTATTAGAACCCATGGTGCCTGTAAATAATGCCCAATTTTCCTGGCAATCAAAAAATGAATTTTCTTCTTTTTTAAAATAGTATTTCTTTTTATTGAAAACTATCTTTTGTACTCTCAAGACAAAAATTAGTTTAACTGCCAAAGTAAAGGTCTTAGCCCGAATGCCTCCAACGTTATAAAACTTCAAGAAAAGAGGTTTGCTGTTCTCTGCGTTCCAAATCCATCTGATACTCCCGTTTAGATTTTTGATAAATAGAACATTCTGAACGATATCCTGTTCACTATTTTTTTGATTAGAAATAGTGTATCCGATTTTACTAAATATATTTTCCATAATAAGAAAGTTTATTAATCAATCTATTTGGAAAACCGTGCCTAAAATGTAAAACCATTAAAACCAACACGTTACAGATTTTGAATCATTTTGGAATTTCCATATTTTGGAATATATATATATTTTTGGAAATCAATTATGTAACAAGATCAGGTCTTCTTTTCCTTAAATAAATTTTCTGTTCTGAAGTAAAATGCTTGTTTGTTTTAAAGCAAACGGAAAAAATGATCATCTGATAAAATAAAATTCCATAATTGCTTTCGCCAAAAATTCCAAACTCGGTAAATGAATTTATTAAAACAGGAATAAGGATTCCGATGAGCATCAGACGATTTTCTTTATCCTCGTAGATGAATGCCCGGAAAGTAAAAAATAATTGAAAGATGGCTATGCATAGACCAACAAATCCTAAGTTCATTAATACCTGCATAAAAGTATTATGCGTCATCTTACCCGGATAAGTATGAACACTTTGAAAAAACTCTTTATAATCGATCCTCATATAACCAAAACCTAATAATGGTTCTCTGGGCAAACCTTCGGTTATTAATGCTTGCCAAAAGGGCAATCGCCCTGTTAGGGTTAGTATTTCTTCCAGACGCTTTTCATCACCTCCTTTTAAGATAATTTGATTTATTGCAAAAGGAACTACCATGAGCACTCCGGCTATTATAGCTAGTTTTAATCCTTTCTTTTTAGTTTGATTGATATGAAAAAAAATAATTAAAAGTACTCCTATTAACGAAGATCTTGAGCCTGTCATGAATAAAGCATAAAATATTACAAGTATTTTTAGTATTGTCCATACTTTACTTTTTTTTCTGTACAAATCAAAAATAAGGCAGGCAACACCCACTCCTGCGAGCATTCCTAGCTCGTTTGGATTCATCATTACGCCTCCCAATCTGGCTTCTTCTCCTCCATTGGTAAGCCTGAAAAAAGTATCAGGATCGATCCACATTCCCACAACAAATATGGTTTGTAAAACAAATACGGAATTGCCTAAAAGATGATAAAGCCGAATTGTATGCCCTTCAAAAAAGGCATCTAATGTTTTTATACTTTTAATAAAAAAAAAGGCAAAAACAAGGCTTTGAAAAGTCATAAACCACTGTAAAGCACTAAAACCTGGATTTGTACTCCACATAAAGGATAAAAATCCCAATGCTAAATAACCAAAGTAAAATAAGGGTGAAAAAATGTTTTTATAACTTAATGTATGTACTGCACCATACTGAATTATTTTGTAATATATAGCTATTGAAGAAAGCATAAGTCCCATTCGCCCAACAACTTTTATAGCTCTTGTAATATTTACATTTTCACTCCATGTAAAAAAACAGGCTATCATAAGTAGTAAAACAATAAACATATAATTATTTATTGTTTTTAAAAAAGGCTCGTGGTTAATGATTTGCTTTTCCATCATATTTGATATAAATCTGTATTGAATTGTAAGAGTAGTACATCCCAATTGTAATTTTCTTTTACCATTTTAATAGCATTGCGCTGCATCACAATAAATTTATCATGATTTATATAGTCTGCAAAAATTTCACTCATAGCTCCTTCTAATTTTTTACTACTTTGACTGTAAATTGTTTTGCCCGAATTGTATTTTACAACTTCATAACCAATATTAGTTGCATCTGTTACGATGCAAGGTTTTCCGTAACTAGCTGCTTCGATCACCGAAAGTGGTAACCCTTCATTTCTTGAGGGATGAACAAAGACATCCATTTTCTGTAATAATGCATCTTTTTCCATACCAAATTTGCTTCCGTAAAGAATAACGCTACTATCTAATAAATATCTGGAAATAAGCCGTTGCAGCGTGTTTCTTTCCTTACTATCTCCAATGATCCATAACATTGAAGAAGGCTCTTTAGCATGAAACTTTTTAAACGCTTTTACTAAAGTATCCAAGCCTTTGGTGTAAATATCTAATCTGCCTATAAACCCAAAAATTATGTTTTCATCGGTAATTGTCTTTAATGCTATTGGCAAGTTATTTTCAAAGCCATAGGGTAGCAAAATAAATTTATTAGTATTAAAAATTCTTTTTAAACCATGTACCTCACTTTTACCAATACAATGAATTTTTTGAGCTATATGAAGTACTCTTTTTTCAAAAAAATAAAAATATACCTTCTTCAAAATAGTATTCTTTTTCATCGCAATAACATTATAAGCTCCGTGGGGAGTAAGGACAAATTTTATATTATATCTAAAAAATAATTTTGTCAACGAATAATATACCGGAATCCAGCCTCCATGAAGATGAAAAATTGCATTGTCCTTTTTATCAATTATTGCCCGTTTAAGTTCTTTTGAAAAGGAAAAAGGAAAATCCATTTTTTTAAACAATCGTGTTTCAAAGCTCCTTTCGTCAAAGTTTATTTCAAGATTGTCTGTAATCCCCCAAACAGCAACTTTTTCACCATAAAGATGTTGTTTTGTTGCCAATTGATGAACTACTTTATTAACTCCGTTCATCCTTTGAGGGTTTGCTTTTCCGAGAATTAAGTGAATTATTTCCATAATTGAAATTGCTTTTTGTTTAACTGATATTGCCAATACAAAATCATTATGATTTGATTTATAATTAATCCTGTAACAGCACCATACAGACCCGAATATTTTAATAGAAAATGAAAACTAGCCAGCGAGATAAAAAATGAAAGTAAATAACCTGTAAAGAAAACTTTATTAAGCATCAATACCCTAATCATAATTCGTATCGGATAACCTAAAAAAATAAAGAAATAAAGAACAGCTACCATTTTTATTACATAACCATAATGTTCATACTTTAGGCCTCCTGCCAATACTATAATTTGATCAGAAAAAATGAAAAACAATATTGTTAATATGCCAAATCCAAAGGCACCTGCTATAGTTAATCTTAACAAATATTTTTTTGCAGTGATGCTATTTTTATCATATATCATGGCTATTTTAGGAAGAAAATAATTTTCTATTGTCTGTAAACCAATATTTATGATTCCAAAAAATGATTGTACCAATCTTAAAGCGCCCAATGCTTCAATACCAAGATAAATCCCTGAAATAAGAATAAAAAAATTACTAGAGCACCATTGTAATACAGCTACACTTAATAGCCATTTACCCTGTTTTAAATGAGCTTCAAAAAATATCCTCCAGGAAACAGGCTTTTGATAATTCTTTATCATAAATAAAAACCCTGGGATTGTTGAAATTAAATTAATGATTCCAAAGATTAATAAAACCTCCGATAAGTCTAATTTCTTTAGTACTAAAAATAAAAAAGCCAGAATTAAGAATAGCATATCCATAACCAATACTCTTTTTATTTTGGATACTCCTAAAAGTAATTTTCTAAAAAAATCATTAATCAAAAACCCTATTGTAAAACAAATAACAGCACTTGGACTTATTTGAAATAAAATTCTATCTTTAAGAAAATGAAACATACCCGTTATTATTAGTAAAGGGAGAATCAATAAAAAAAGTATCCCGAAAAATAAGGTGGTAATATATTGCTCTTTATTTTCTGTTTTTGCAATAGTAACTTGAAATGGCTGAATAATTAAGGCATTATTGACACTTAATAAAAGATATGCAATCAATAAAACCGAAGAGTATAAACCAAAACTTTTTATATCTAATTTTTGGGCTATTACTAATGTTAAACAAAAATTTGTACCACTAGTAATTACTTGATCTATGAGAACTAAAAAAGAATCTTTGACTAGTAATGTTCTTAGTGTGTACATTTAGCTTATTTATTTAAATATTTTCTATACCCCTTTTTTACACAAGAAAAAATACTGGGATTATAACCTGATTTATTAAGGATAAACCACATATTAGGCAAATGATATTCTTCTTGTAATAATTCAATGGCTAGTATTGTTTTTTCGGCAGTTTTTCGACTATCTAAGACAACAAAATTTTGAGATGCTATACTCATAAACAATAATGCAAGTCGTCCTTTATTTATAGCTTGGTTGTGAATAATACATAACTCATGGCTTGCCATTTTTTGTTCAATTTCATTTTTAAAAACAGATTGGATTGCGCTTAAATATTTAGAGTCCGAAAAGTTGATATAGCTATTGTGATCTATTTGATTCAAAAACTCCCCAGTAGTATCAACAACCAACACCTTTCGTCCTTGAGAACAGAAAGCCTTGATAAGATTTTTAGAATGAAACAAATGTGCTCTTGTATTATCATAAGAACTAATTGTTATAATTCCTTTTTCCTGAACGAGCCCTTTTAACTCTATTTGCAAGGCCTCTTTTAAAAAATGATCCTCAATTTGGGCATTTACTTTGATATATGGGGTTGCAATTGCCACCGGGATACTACTGTTTTTTTCGATAGTATATACGTCATTAACTTTTGCTTTTGCAAAATGAACGATATATATTAATACTATAGATCCAAACATTCCCATTATAGCAGCAACTATAATTATTATAGAACGTATTGGTGAAACGGGTGTAGTCGAAATTTCGGCAGGACTAATAACTTTATGAAAAGCAATTTTAGCTGATTTTGCTATTTCTGCATCAATTCTTTTTTCATTAAGAAAATTATAGTTTTTTTCATATAAGTTAAAATCTCTGTTTAAAATCGTTAATTTTTTTTCTTTTTCAGGAAGGCCTATAAAAACTTTTTCAGATTCATTAATTTCGTTTGTAAGTTCTGAATATTTTGTTTGTAAGTTATTTTCTGTATTTTTTATACTTTCTATCTGATAATCTGTCAAATCTTTTAATTTAGCATCTATTACTTTTACTTTTTCATTCTCAGGAGTATAAGTAAGTAACAGGTCTTTTTTTTCAGCTTGTAAACTTTTCATATTTTTAATCATCTCTGTAGAGAGTAAGTCAGTAAAAGCCTCAAAATTTGGAGCTAAATCTAAGTAATTTCCTTTTGCATTAGCGATATACTTATTTAGATCCTTTATTGCATCAAGATTCATTTTTAAGTTAACTTTTTCTATTTTCAGCTGGGCAATTTTTCTTAAATCTGTCTCGGTTTCCTGAGGTATATTGATAATATGCTCTTTGTCCCTAAAATTTTGGATATTATTTTCTGAAGCAGAAAGATTCTTATTAGAAGTGTTGATCTCTTTTTTTAAAAAATCGACAGTGGTGTCTGCTGCTCTAAATTTACTTTCGATATAATCTTTTACATAAACTTCTGCCAATTTATTTACAAATAAGGCAGCCTTTTCAGGTACATTGCTTTTAAGATTTATGCGTATAACAGGTACATCTTTATCAACAGCTACGATATCAAGATTCTTATTAATCTTATCCATTAATTTTTGTTTACTTAAAAACTCAAATTCATAAGAGTCTATAATTTTTAAGTCTTTCTTTGATTTTATAAAGGGGTCATTAAGATGAATTAAAAGAATACCTCCATTAATTGAAAGAGATTTTCCAAAGTAACCAGGTATACCATTTTCTGAATCCGGATAATAGAATACAAATTCTTTATTTGAGATAATATCTAAACCATATCTTTTATCTAGTGCCTTTTCAGAGTTAAAAGTACCATCTATTACGATTGGAGAGTTCCTAAATAACTCTACAGATCGTACATTACCTTTTCGATATATTTCTTTATTAAATGGTAGCTCATCAATTGCTTTTCCTATTAACAGGTTTGATTTTAGAACTTCTATTTCAGTAGCTATTTTATTTGCCGAAGCAAAAACATCAAAATCTTTAAAAAGATTGGCACTAGGAACTCCCTCCTGTACATCAGCTAGTTTTAACTTGGCTGTACTCTCGTACATTGGAGTTACGTAATTAAGGTACTTTTTTGCAGCAAGTATCAAAATTAGCATTGCTAAGATTATAATTGGCAATCCTCTAAAAAGAGGTTTTAGTATTCGTACATTTTCGTTCATAGGATTTTAATTTATAATACTCCCATTATTATTGCAGCAGCGCTTATTGTTGTAGTCAATGGAATTATAGTGGCTACGCGCTTATCAAACTCTTTATTCTTTTTGGATGGAACAATAACAATATCGCCTGGATGCAATTGTATATTGATACTTGCAATATTATTGCCAAGAGTAAGATCGATATTAGTAACTCTTACGTTTTCTCCTTCTTGCCTTAAAATTTTAATTGATTTTAAATTGGCATAAAATTCAAATCCCCCCGTTTTACTAATCATTTCCAAAAGACTAACATGATCCTTATCTATCGCAACTGTATTTGGGTTTCTTACCTCTCCTAAAACGATAATCTCCTTGTTGAGTACCTTAATATCTACTATAGGATTGATTAACCATTTTTTAAGCTCACTTTTAATCATCTCTTTTAACTCTGGAACGGTTTTATCAAGAACGGTCATTGCTCCTATTTTTGGTATTTCGATAGTACCATTTGTATCTACCATTAACCATTTTCCGTAGACCTCGTTTGAATTGTAAATTCCGTAAACTGAACCTACACTTAAATTATCCTCTCCCCATACTGAGATTGATATTTTATCGTCTTTTCGTATTTTATATTGATAATTGGGATCGCTTAAAAAAGATTCATTATCATTTACTTTTGCATCACTTACTAGTAAATTTTGAGTTTTACAGCAACAAAAAAGTAACGTTATTAAAAAAAATGTAAGTAAACTTTTCATAGTAGGTATGGTATGTTTGATTAAAAAATAGATAACAAACGTTTAATTAAACCTGGGTATACTTTTTTTAATTGCTCTTTGACAGCAATTATTTTAGTAATAATCACAATCATTTTTTCATTAACATCGTTACCCTTTATTACATAATCAAAAGCACCAAATTTTAACGCATCAACCGCAGTTTTGATATTTTCCTGTCCCGAAACCATAACTACGTATATATTGGGATTGTATCGTTTAATTTTTTTCAATACCTCAAATCCCGTAATATCTTCCATATTATGGTCTAAAAAAATAATATCCGGTTTTAGATGCAGGTTATCAATACAATCAATGCCATTAGCAAAGAGTGTTACGTCATTATAGTCCATGTTGGTGAGATATTGATTGTACAAATTGGCACAAAAAAAATCATCATCTACTATAAAGAATTTAAATTGAGTTTTAGTTTCCATGTTATCCTACTTTTATATTGATAACATATACGCTATAGTCAAGCCAAAATTTCAAAACACTGAAAACAAAGGGTTTGTGTTTTTATTTTTAAGCAATTATTTCCATTTTTTGGAAATAATTCCAAGGAATAGAGAAATTAACTTTAAATTTCTTCTTGTAGTTGTTCTATCACAGTAAGCAACGCCATTTTTATTTGAGAGAATAGGTTGCTAATCTTTTCTTTGTCTTTACCTTCTTTAGTGATCTTTTCCAAAGTTTTGATTTTATCTGCAATACTAGTTATTCCCATCCCTTCAATACTTGGTTTAATCTTATGTATAAGTTTGCTCATTGCTAAAAATTCGCCCGAAGCAAGAGCTGTTTCTGCGTTTGGAATAACTTCTTTTATTTGATCTATAAAAATCATTATCATTTTTGTAATAAACTCAGAGTTGCCTCTACTAATACTATCTAATGACTTTAAATTGTAGAGTTTTTCATTATTTTCTTTGCAAGGTTTATTTGTTGCATCTGATTGTTTATTTGTAAATCTTGAAATTGTTTCTATTAAATCAAACTCTTCAAAAGGTTTAGTGATATAATCATCCATGCCTGCATTTTTACACTTATCAACCTCACTTTTAAAAGCATTTGCCGTAAGGGCTATAATAGGAGTTTGCAATTGTAATTCTTCTCTAATCTTTACTGTTGTTTCAATACCATCCATTTCGGGCATTTGCACATCCATTAATATAATATCAAAACTTTTATTTTTTAAAATTTCAATCGCCTCAATACCATTGGTTGCTTCGGTAACAACACAATTAAAATAGTTTAATGAATTAATAGCAACCATTCTATTAATAATATTATCCTCTACTAATAAAACATTTATGCCTGAAATGTCTACATTAATTTCATTTTGAATCTTTTTAATATTATTAATATTACCCTTTTCTAAATCGATTATAAAGCTCACGGTAGTTCCTAAACCTTTTTCGCTTTGTACATTAATTTTGCCCTTCATAAGCAGGATTAGTTCTTTAGTAATGGTCATACCCAATCCTGTACCACCAAATTTGCGGGTAATTGCTTTGTCTTCTTGCGAAAATTTATTAAAAATATTCTCAGCGTAGCTTTGTTCCATTCCTATTCCTGTATCTACAACTGAAATCTGTAGTCTTTGAAAAGCTTTAGTGTCTTTTAATACTTCGCATTTCAAATATATTTTACCTTTATTAGTAAACTTCAAGGAGTTTCCTATTAGATTAAATAATACTTGCTCTAGTCTTAAAATATCTCCTTTTAAGACCCCATGAATATCTTTAGAAATCTGCGATATCAGTTTTAGTCCTTTTTTCTTTGCCAGTGGTTCGAGTACATTAACGACGTTAGCAATTGTATTCTCAAGAATAAAATCTTCTACTTCAAGGGACATCTCTCCTGCTTCTATTTTAGAAATATCCAATATATTATTTATAATCGATAACAAATGTTTTGAAGCTACTGTACTATTCTCGACGTATTTTTTTTGTAAATCAGTTAATTGTTGCCTCTCTAATTCTCTTAAAAAACCAATTATACCATTTAGTGGTGTCCTTATTTCATGACTCATATTGGCTAAAAAAGCTTCCTTTGCTTTAGAGGCTTGTTCTGCTTTGATTTTTTGCTTTTCAAGTTCAATCTCCATTTGTTTTTGCTCGGTAATATCTAAGTGGATTCCTATTGACCCAACCAATTTACCTTTATCATCATAATTGGGAGCTCCACCGATGGCCCACCATCTTAATTCTCCTCTTTTATTTTTTACTGGCATTTGATAAACATCTGACAAACCCTTTTCCCGTAATTTATTTTTACTATTCATCATTTCAATATTCTTACCGAGGACAAATGTTTTTGAAGGATTCAAACCAATAAGTTCCTCAACTTCAAATCCTGAGATAGTAGCAAAACTTTGATTGGCATATTGAATTATTTCATTAGTATCAACTTCTATGAGACCTAAGTTCATATTAGCAATAATGTTGCGATATTTCTCTTCTTGAACTTTTAGTTTAGTTTCTGTTTTTTTTCGCTCTGAGATATCTTGCATAAAGGAGCAAAAAAATACTTCTCCATTTTGCTCCAGAGGTATAATAGAAATTTCTACGGGAAATTCATGTCCACTATTATTTATTGCAGGTAGTTCTATTTGTTTATTCAAAATAGGCCCCTTACCTGTTGCTTCATAATGCTTAAGCCCTTGTGAATGACTATCTTTATGACGTTTGGGAATTATGGTTTCGTTTAATGTTTTACCTAAAACTTCTTCTTTTTTCCATCCAAAAATAATTTCGGCCTGATTGTTCCAAAAAGTTATTTTTCCAGTACCATCTATTGTTACTATAGCATTAAGTGAGGAGTTCATTATAATACGATTACGCTCTTCACTTTGCTTTAGTAAATTTTTACTCTTAATTCTTTGGGTTACATCTGTTGATTTCCAAAGGTGTCCAATACAGTCATTATTGACCATAATTGGTATGTAGTCTCTTTCAAAAAAACGATTATCTACTGTTTCAAGTATTTCACCAGTTACAATTTCTTTATTGGATAAAATTTCATTAATCCTATTTCTATAGGCTTCACTATCTTTAAATAATGACTGGGCATCATTTAAATATTCCGCTGGTTTTTTTCCTATCATTTCCTCTGGCAGAGCATTGATATTGCGCATATCGCATAAATACTGATTAACAAATAATATAGTATCATTATGATCTACAACTAAGATCCCCGATTGTAAGCTTTCTAATAATATTTTTAAAAATTGGGCAGTCTCAAATAATTTCTTTTCAGTCTCTTTTCTTTTAGTTATTTGTTCACTTAAATATTTTGAAATAAAAAGTAGATCATTTTTTTCACTTTCATTTATTAATCGATACCCTTCATCCAATTCTGTTAGGCTTTCATATAACTTTAAAATAGACTTTTGTTTTAATTCATATTCTTTCTTTAAACTCTGATTTACTTCATTGTATTCATTTTCACTTACTTTAAAAGAATGATCCATTAAATCTTTATCTCTTTCAAATGATAGATACGAGTCGTTGACCGTTTTTATAAAAGACTGAAAATCCGGATGATTTTTAAGATCATCACTTATATTTTTATTAATTTGTCTTTGCAAAAGCTTATGAATATCCATAACTACTCTATTTCATTTATACAAGTAATAGTCATTGTTTGGTTATGAAGTATGCATTCTCCAAAAGGTTTTAATGGCGAAATTTCTCCATAGGAATAAAACCCTGAAAGAATAGTATCGCCTCCAAAAATATCAGAAACAGCTTCAACTTCTTCATCAATACGGGTTCCAAGAATTAATTTTCTTCCTACGCAACTTATTAAGAGAGCCAGTTTTGGGCTAAAACTATTTACTTCTAAGCAAGAAGACGCAGCATCACTTGCTGCATCAATTAGTCTGTCAAAGTTTGCCTTCATAAAACGCACTTTACTCCCCTCGGGAACATCTCCTGCAAAAGTCATGGTTTGATTGGTTTCATCTATCGATAAAATAGTTCTAACAATGGGTTCGTCTACTTCTTCAATCTTAATAGATAGCGGAAAAAGTAGTGCCGAACCTGGTAATTCATCCGCATATTTTCCTAAATAACTTTTATAAAGATCTAATACGTTTTTACCATCAATTTCATATAGAACATTGCTTTTCGATTTTGTAACTATCCTTTCTAATCCAAAACTTTCCCAGCCACCCAAAGAGCCATGAGATACCAATAACTTCTGGCCATAAAAACCAATAGCAATAATTTTACCTTGAGTTGGTCGGGCATTCAATCCTACAACAGTCTTTTCAAATTTTGCAGCATCACCAGCAAGACCACCCACTATTAATACTTTTTCCTTTTTTACGGCATTCATACCATTTACCAACTCACTCCCATTTACTTTTCCTCCATCAGAGAGTACCAGAACTAATTTTAAATCCTCCTGAACAAATTTCTCAATCAAGGAAGAACCTGCTTCAAAACTATTTTTAAAATCTGTTATATCTACTTCATAAGTTTTAATTACTGTTGAAGAAAATTTAATTGCAGTAAGAGCTATTGTATCATCAAGAACTTCATTATCATAAATCTCCCCAGCCGAAGAACATAATATTAATTGTGAAGATGGAAATTTATTTTTCAACTGATTAAAAATTGTATCATCAGAAACTAAATCTCTTGATCCAAAACCTAAAACTAAGTCGGAATCAGTAAAATCCAAATTATCATTATTTAATTCTCTTACAAAAGAATTGCTTTCAAATAAAACTGTGGCTACTTTCATTTAAATCTTTTTTTTTAGTTTGACCTGCTTGAATTAAATTATAAATCGTAGATTTTCCGATGTCTAATTGTTTGGCAGTTTTTAATACATCATCATTATTCTTTTTTAAGTAATGCAGTATAATTTCAGAAGTAAACTCTTTTAATGTCTTATCTTCAGACAAGAAAAAATCGGTATCATTTATCGAGTCAAAAGTTAAATCTTCTACACAAATTTCATTGCTCTCACACATAACGCAAGCAAGATCTATTATCGATTTAAGTTCTCTTATATTTCCTGGAAATTTATGTTTAAGGAGTTTTTCTTTAGCTTCTTTGGTAATAGTAATCGTTTTCAATTTATTTTCTTTAACAAACAAATCCATAAAATGTTTTGACAAAAGTAAAATATCGTTACCTCTCTCTCTTAAAGGTGGTAATTCTATTGGCAAACCGATAATTCTATAATACAGATCTTCTCTAAATGCTCCTTTTTTAACCTCCTCTTTTAAATCTTTATGAGTCGCAATAATTAATCTGGCATTAAACTTAATGACTGCCTTTCCACCAAGTCTTGTCACTTCGCGTTCTTGAAGCACTCGTAGTAATTTACTTTGAAGATTTAAATCTAGCTCAGCTATTTCGTCAAGAAAAATAGTTCCGCCATCGGCTTGCTCAAATTTCCCAATCGTTTTTTGATCTGCCCCGGTAAAGGCTCCTTTTTCATGTCCAAAAAACTCGCTTTCGACCAATTCTTTTGGAATAGCAGCCATATTTAATGCTACAAAGGGTTTGTTTTTTCTCTCAGAATTGTAATGAATTGCCTTTGCAACAATCTCTTTACCAGTTCCTGTCTCTCCCGTTATAGAAACATTTATATTAGTACTTAAAGATTTATTTATTTTATTAAAAACAACTTTTATTCCTTCACTTTGCCCTATTATAGTATTTTCAAAACTAAACTTTTGCTCGAGTTTTTCCTTTAGTTCTTCTACTTCATTTATAAGGTTTAAATTTTCCCTGATTTTAATAATTGAATTCCAAAGCAACTCTTTTGTGTGATTGCTTTTCACAATGTAATCTTTTGCACCCGATTTTAAAAAATCAACGGCTACTTCAATTTCTTCCTGACCACTTATAATGATAATGGGAATTTGATTATTTGTTTGTTGAATTTTTTTAAGAAGTAAATCACCTGTTATATCTGGCAATCCAAAATCCAAACAAATAATATTGGGGTTCTGAAATAAATTATCCAAACATTCTTTTCCTGTTTTAAATAAAAAAACTTCAAAATCAGGATTTAACTTAAGGTGATACTTTAAAGTTTCTCCAAAAAAGGGATCATCTTCAACTAAAAAAATTTTGAATAATTTCATAAGTATCTGTTTGTTAAAATTAAATCTAATTCATACCAAGTTACAAAAAAAACTCTATGTCTTTAATTTTCAATCATATATTTATTACTTTTTGTAAGAAGAAAAAAAAAGTTTTAGATTATAAAGAAAGAAAGCTTCATTGACAAATTGCTAGAAAATTTCATTTAGTAAATTTTTAGGTGAAATACCCAGCTCTGTCGCATGTGTTTCATTAAAATATTATTGAGATAGCGACAGTATAAAACTCTACTACTGAAGAACAGTATTATTTAAACATAATTATCCCAATAATACTCCTTAAACATGCAAACTTTTATGATGCTAATTTTCAATATTCATCTTTCAATATTAATTTTAAAGCCGACTATTTTCTTTAAATCCTGTAGAAAATGGTTTGCAATTTGTTCATTAAGGGTCCCCTAACAGAATTAACATCTAATGATGAAAAGAATAGAACTACCATTTTAAGTTTTGTGGCAGAATCGTGGCACAGGCTGTTTTCAAAAGCAAGTCACCTAATAAAATCAGCACATAAGAAGTTAAGGTTCGAATGGTTAAGCCTCCTCTAATCTTCATTACTTCTTAACATCACGATACCTAAGTGTAAATCTTAATTTGAAATATACTATCTAAAGGATTATGTATTTTGGATAACAATCCCCTTTAGTATTCATTTTTTGATAGGTTTAAAATTCTAAAGATAAAAGTTATTCCCAGATGCGACAGAACCGTTTGTTTAGGCTATTGGTTTAAATCCTTGATATTTATTAGAAATTCCTTACATGGAACCGTTTATTATAAAAGTATCGCAGATGAAGCACCGCATTACTGGCTCCGTCAGAAATTTCATCTTTACTTTTGTTTAAATATCTGCATAAAAAAAGCCCATAGAAATGGGCTTAAAATTTATTTTCAAAAAAAAATTACAATGTATTAGGTTTTATTCTGACTATTTTACCATCCTTCATTACTACTAAATCGCTGTTTGCTTTCTTTTTAAATTCAATTAGCTTTTCGTAAACTTTATCCATTCCTTCTAGAACTTTCTTCTGAGTCGATGTTGTTTTGTGATTTTCCATTTGTCGTTATTCTTTTAGTTTATCGAACTTAATTTTATTTAAAATTTCAATCGTATTACCTAATGTTTTTTGTGCTATTAATTCTGCCTTTGCATTAGTGTTATCAAATATCATTGCCTCATCAACTATTGGTAAATATATCTTAAATAAATTTATTAATCCATTGGCATATCGGCGTCTGATAACATCATTTTCAATATTATGACCACCTTCCTGGACTCTGGTTCTTACTCGTTCAATAGCCAGATTAACATCTTGAAGCCAAAAAAACAAAAGTATAACCTTATATCCTTTTTCCTGCGCCAGAAATACTTTTGATTTATAACTTTTTGTGGCTAATGTTGTCTCAAAAGCAAATACTTCATTGTTAGATAATAGCTCATTTATCCTATGTAACATTATTCTGCCAGCTTCAAAAGCAACTTTTTCTGGCTGAAAGGGTGATAGACCTTTCGCAATCTCATCTGCATTTACAAACTCCTTACAATTTAATATTTCTGGAAGTATTGTAAATGAAGCGGTTGTTTTACCTGCTCCATTACACCCTGCTATTATATAAAGATTTTTACTCATTTGAGCAAAGATAAGCAATTTCACATTTAATATAAATAGTCTATATTAGGTTCTGTCGCATCTATCAGAATCAAATATAAGAATTTAAGTGATTTAAAATTTAGCATGCCAGTTTACAGAATGATTTAAACATAGTTATCCCTAGACTGACCATCTGTTTCTTTCTAAGCATATGCACAACTTCAATTCCACTCAATGTTCGCCTAGCCGATTCAAAACTTTTAAAACCTAACCCGTTTTGTATTCGCCATTTTATAAATCGATGGTTCTGTTCTACAATATTGTTGAGATATTTACACTGCCGGATTTTAATCTTTGAGCATAAACACTTGTTATAGACTTTGATAGGGGCAGTATTAGAACCACTTTTATCAATGTTTATTACTCTTGGCCTGTAGTTATCACTAATTGCTTTAATTAGAAATGACTGCGCACTCATTCTCTGTCTTTTTCTGGTCAAAAGAAAGTCTACTGTATTGCCTAATTTATCTACTGCTCTATATAAATAACACCAAATACCATTTACTTTGATATAGGTCTCATCTAATCTCCAGCTCCCTCCCACGCTACCTTTTCTCTTCTTCATCGCTGACTCAAGCAAAGGTGTAAACTTATAAACCCAGCGCTGAATCGTAGCATGATCCACAAGCACTCCTCTAATTTTCATTATTTCCTCAACATCACGGTAACTAAGTGTAAATCTTAGCTTGAAATATACTGCCTGAAGAATTATATATTTTGGATAACAATGACCTTTAGTATTCATCTTTTGATCGGTTTAAAATTCTAAAGATAAAAGTTATTCCCAGATGCGACAGAACCGTATCTTGAGTTTGTATGCTTTTTTACTGCATAAATGTGAGCAGTAAACAGAAGCCACAGTTTTAGGCAGAAATTCCTCCCCGCAGTTAAGACATTGTTTATTTATTCTTTTCATCATCTTTGTCTCCTCATTAAGATACCATAAGTAGACATAAGTGCCACTTCGTCTCCTTTTAAGTGCCGGTACAAATATGGTACAAATGTATGGCAAAAAACGATTAAAAAACAGCTGAAACGAAAAAGAACAAAAAAGAAAAACCGCTGTAAACGTTTCGTTTACAGCGGCTTAATACTTATTATTAACTGATGTTAATCAGTAATTATTTGACTTCTTCAAATTCAACGTCTTCAACATTGTCTCCTTGAGCTTGCTCTTGTTGTGGAGCAGCTTGTTGACCTTGTTCTCCTTGAGCGTACATTGCTTCTGTAGCTGTTTTCCAAGCTGCATTAATGTTGTCAAGAGCAGTTTGAATAGCTGGAATGTCTTGAGATTGGTGAGCCATTCTCAATTCAGTTAAAGCGTACTCAACAGCAACTTTATGATCGTCAGCTAATTTGCTTCCTAACTCTTTTAATTGAGTTTCAGTTTGGAAAATCATGCTGTCAGCTTCGTTTAATTTCTCAGCTCTTTCTTTTGCTATTTTATCAGCGTCAGCGTTAGCTTCAGCATCTTTTTTCATTTTTTCGATTTCTTCAGCTGTTAATCCAGAAGAAGCTTCGATACGGATATCATGAGATTTTCCTGTTCCTTTATCAGTAGCAGAAACTTTGATGATACCATTAGCATCGATATCAAAAGTAACCTCGATTTGAGGAACTCCTCTTGGTGCTGGTGGAATACCATCTAAGTGAAAACGACCGATAGTTTTGTTATCAGCAGCCATCGCTCTTTCACCTTGCAATACGTGAATTTCAACAGATGGTTGAGAATCAGCAGCAGTAGAGAAAACTTGAGATTTTTTAGTTGGAATAGTAGTATTAGACTCAATTAATTTAGTCAATACACCACCCATAGTTTCGATACCTAAAGATAAAGGTGTAACGTCAAGTAACAATACATCTTTTACATCTCCAGATAAAACTCCACCTTGAATAGCTGCTCCAATTGCAACAACCTCATCAGGGTTAACACCTTTAGATGCTTTTTTACCAAAGAATTTTTCAACTTCGTCAGCGATTCTTGGCATACGAGTAGAACCTCCTACAAGAATAACTTCGTCAATATCAGCAGTAGTTAAACCTGCATCTTTTAATGCTTTAGCAACTGGCTCCATAGAACGTTTAACTAATGAATCAGTTAATTTTTCGAACTGAGCTCTAGACAATTTTTTCACTAAGTGTTTTGGTCCAGAAGCCGTAGCAGTTACGTATGGCAAGTTGATTTCAGTTTCAGAAGAAGAAGACAATTCAATTTTTGCTTTCTCAGCAGCTTCTTTCAAACGCTGTAATGACATTGGGTCAAGACGTAAGTCAATACCTTCTTCAGCTTTAAATTCGTCAGCTAACCAGTCAATAATTTCGTGGTCAAAATCATCTCCACCTAAGTGAGTATCTCCGTTTGTAGATAATACTTCAAATACACCGTCTCCTAATTCAAGAACAGAGATATCAAATGTACCTCCACCTAAATCGTAAACAGCAATTTTTTGATCAGTTCCTTTTTTGTCTAATCCGTAAGCCAAAGCTGCTGCTGTAGGCTCATTGATGATACGCATAACTTTAAGACCTGCAATTTCACCAGCTTCTTTCGTAGCTTGACGTTGTGCATCATTAAAGTAAGCAGGAACAGTAATAACCGCTTCAGTTACAGTTTGACCTAAATAGTCTTCAGCAGTTTTTTTCATTTTTTGAAGAGTCATTGCAGACAATTCCTGAGCAGTATATAAACGACCATCAATATCCACACGTGGAGTATTGTTGTCACCTTTTACTACTTTGTAAGATACTCTTTTTGCTTCGTTTGTAGTCTCAGCAAAAGTGTGTCCCATAAAACGTTTAATAGAAGCAATCGTTTTTGTAGGATTCGTTACCGCTTGTCTTTTTGCAGGATCACCCACTTTAATTTCTCCACCTTCAACAAAAGCGATGATAGATGGCGTTGTTCTTTTTCCTTCTGCGTTAGGAATAACAACTGCTTCGTTACCTTCCATTACAGAAACACAAGAGTTCGTAGTCCCTAAATCAATTCCGATTATTTTACCCATTTTTTTATATATTTAATTTTGATGTATACTTATTTTAACAACTCATGGTGCTTAAGTCAATCTTTGTGCCAATACAAAAAAACCATATAAATTGTCAGTTTTCCATACTGGCACACCAAATATTATATGACAACATGACATTTTTCCCTACTGACATTTACGTCACAACCCAATATACAATGTCATTATCAGGAGCTATTCCTGCTGTACACTATATCTTTTTCTGTCTAAAGAAGCCAGAAAAAGGATGCCGTTTCCATCAGGGCTAGAACAACTATTAAACTACCCTACTTTAATACTTCCCTAAAAATATAAAATTACAAATCTTATATAAAATACTATATTTCAAAAAGTTATTAAAAACATAAATTTAAACATAAATATCCAAAAGACAATGAATTTTAAGGTCACGATAAAAAAACATAACCGATACTAAACTTAATCTTAACTTTATTATCAAAAAAAAATTAGCATAATCTAATAGCATAATACCCTACAGGATTTAAATAATTTTAAGGAAATAGCTACATTAGCACCATTTTTAAATTACTTATATTCACAGGAACAGCAACAAAACAAATAGAATTGATGAACAACTGCTGTTCTAGATTAAAAATACTTTCCAAAATAGTAACAGATAAGAACATTCAATGAAAGCATACATTCAAACAGACAAATCCGGAAACTACTACAATGTAAACGCTTATGTTGCCAACGAAGGCTTCCAAACTTTAGGTTGGGAAACAGAAAAATACTTTTTAATAGATGACATCACAGACAACAACCCCGAAAGTTTAGTTGTTGGAGGCATTGGAAACGTTAGAAAACGATTGGAAAAATTTGGAATAGAACGACCTTCAAATGAAATAGATTATCCTCAAGAATTAGAAAAATATTTAGGCAGAAAGGTTTGGGTTTCTACAATTGAAGAAATATTTGCAGACGAAAAAAATTGGAATATTTTTATAAAACCAAAAAAAGACACCAAAAAGTTTGCAGGAAAAGTCGTTAAGGATTATAAAGACTTTATTGGAATTGTTGACAACGACAATCCAACGCAAATTTGGTGTTCTGAAATAGTAAATTTTAAAACTGAATGGAGATGTTTTATAAGATACGGTCAAATTTTAGATATTAGACAGTATAAAGGTGCTTGGGATTCTAAACTCGACTTGTCTATAATTGAAAATGCTGTTAAAGATTTTAAAAGTGCTCCAGCTTCATACGCTTTAGATTTTGGTATAGATGAAAATGACACTATGAAATTAGTCGAAATAAATGATGGACATTCGTTGGGAACTTATGGAATAAGCCCAACAAATTATGCTAAGTTTTTATCTGCAAGATGGTCAGAGTTAACAAAAACAAAAGATTATACTCGATTTTAAAAATACTGTTGCCAACAAGTAGGTCAAAATTGAGAGTTACAGATAATCTTCCTGTTGGAGATTGTAAGGAAAGCTAGAAAACAGCTATTAACCCAAAATAAAAAAATGAAACTAAAACTAACTTTACTCTTTTTGACTTTGTCTATTTCGGCATTTGCACAAACCAATTTGGGAATTGGTTTAATTGCTATTAAATTTAATGACAAAACAGTTTTGCCCTTTTATTCTTCAATTAATGATAAACAACCTATAAAAACAATTCGTTTTTTTAATGATGAAACGATCAACAGCTGGAACATTAAAGATCTCAAAAATCAACAAAAATGGTTAAAACCAGAAATACTATGGTTAGATTATAACTTCTTTGTTTTCCGCTGCGAGAAACAAGAAAAAGACTGGTTTAAGATAATTGTAGACAATGAGTCTGGAAAATCACTCTGGATTAAGAAAAGTAAAAATACCGAATTTAGAGATTGGGAAAAGTACCTTCAGGATATGTTTAGAATTTCAAGAAAATCGAAAGCTGACAAAATTTATAAATTGCCAAATACAAATTCCGGAACAATTAAATATTTAGGAGAAGAGTGTTTTCAGGTTAAATCGATGAAAGGCGATTGGATTGAGATTTTCACATCTGAATGTGATGACGTAAGAAGTGAAATAAAATCAGGATGGATAAAATGGAAGAATGGAAACACTTTACTAATAGAATGTTTTCCAACAAGTTAAAATAATCAAAAAAAAACAAATACAGCAATATTACATTAGCATTTTTCAAAATTACGTAAATGGAAAATTACAGCATCATCATATTTATACTCGCAATAGTAATAGGACTTTCTGTACTTGCAGAACAAATAAAATTGCCCTACCCTATCTTACTGGTAATCGTAGGTCTTGCCATAGGATTTATTCCCGGAATTCCTGAGATAGAAATTAATCCCGAGATAATCTTCCTACTCTTCCTGCCACCATTATTATACGACGCCTCATTTAATATTTCCCCAAAAGATTTTAAGACCAATCTTAGTACAATAGGCACACTAGCAATACCCTTAGTATTTCTTACCACGTTTTGGATAGCTGTAGTAGCGCGTTATATGATACCAGGAATGACATGGCCACTAGCATTTGTATTAGGCTCCATACTCTCTGCAACCGATGCTGTTGCTGCCATGAGCATTACCAAAGGATTAGGACTATCGCACAAAACCATAACAATCCTAGAAGGCGAAAGCCTTATTAACGATGCTTCGGCATTAGTAGCATATCGCTTTGCAGTTGCAGCAGCATTAGGATATTCATTTGTAATATGGGAAGCAACATTACAATTTATACTATTATTAGGAGGCGGATTTCTGGTAGGTTTTACAATGGGAAAAATTTTAGCGTTTGTGCTCCAGAGAGTACATAAAAACCCAATAGTCACAATAAGCTTCATGCTCCTTATGCCTTTTGTAACCTATTTGGTTGCCGAACACCTGCATGTTTCAGGAGTTATCGCCGTAGTAATATTAGGACTAGCAATAGCACGTTTTAGCAACAAGATTTTCCCCGAAAGTTTAAAGAACCAATCCAAAGGATTATGGGATATTATTATCTTCCTCCTAAACGGATTAATCTTTATCCTAATCGGACTCAATTTTCCTTATATCCTAAAAAATATCGACAACAGCCTTATACTACCTTATATTGGTTATGCAGTAATAATAACAATTGTAGCATTATTGATACGAATGACAAGGGTATTTCTTCAGAAAATAAAGCTTCAGAAAGCATTCAAAAAAAATGACACGAAAAAAAGAAAAGTTAGTGAACACACACTTCTGGATTCCAAGAATAGCTTCATAATAAGTTGGTCTGGAATGCGCGGTATTGTTTCGCTAGCCATTGCCATGGGATTACCCAAAACACTCGAAGACGGAAGTCCATTTCCCCAACGAAGCGCAATAATATTCATCTCAGTTGCCGTAGTATTACTAACTCTCATCGGGCAAGGACTTACATTACCGTGGATAGTCAAAAAACTTAATCCAAAAAAGGAATAATTATTTTCAGGAGCCAATCCTGCTCCCGAAACTTCGGGACGCTATATCTTTTCCTGTCTAAAAAAGCCAGAAAAAGGATGTCGCTATAATCAGGTCTAAGAATTTTGTGACAGCTTATATATTTTAATTAATTTAGATAAAGCATTTAAATTTGTAAACAACTACCTTAGCAATAAAATAATAAATGGTAAAACTTAACTATAAAAATTATCAAATCGAAGTCATAAACGACATCAATTACACGATAAACTCGGCTGATAATTTAAAAGTTTACGATACAGTTTTCTTTCCTGGAAAAAATAATGAAGATCGGTTTTACCCAACAAGTAAATGCGGAATTATTATTAAAGAATCCGATAATGAAATTGCAAGTGCCATAATTTGCGAAAGCGGTGGAGCAACAGCAATAACCGAAAAATCATTTGTAATCGAAGAAGACAAAATCTGGATTTGCGTTTGCAACAAAGTATATTGTCTTGAAATTCCAACATTAGATTTAATATGGCGCAAAGAAATAGATTTTATAACCAATTTTTCAATTCATAAAGTCGAAGATGATTTTATTATCCACGGAGAACTCGACATCAAAAGAATAACCAAGAGCGGAGAGATAATATGGAGTTTTGGAGGGAGAAATATCTGGGTAAATCAAGAAGGAAAAACAGAATTTAGTATAGAAAATAATCAAATTCATTTATTCGACTTCGAATCAAATGAATACATTTTAGACTTTAACGGAGAAACTATTTTAGACAATCCAAAACCAAGCTCTGAGAAAAAATGGTGGGACATTCTTAAAATAGCCCAAGAAATCAAGAAAAAATAAAACAATATTCTTAAAATAATAAAATTGCTTACAGTAAGAGACCTAATGATAAATAAGTTTGCTCAAGAAAAAATCAATCTTGAGCAAATTTTGGATTGGTTTGGCAATCTTGAAACTCAAACTCAAAAAAAAATTATTAGATGGACAGGTCAATGTTTAATACAATCTCATCCTACCGAAGAAACATTCAATAAAGCAATTCAATTAATACCTTTAAAACCAACGGCAACTGCTATTGTGCTTTTAAAAACTTATAAAAACCTAAAAGTTGCTTTGGATAAGATTGAATTACTTCCAGATTATGAAATAAAAAAAACTTTTATTACATTAATTTCGGTATTTAAAATCGCAGATACCGAAAGAAGAAATACATATTGCCAAAATAATTGTTATCATGACTGGCATAATTTAGACAACCTCTTAAACTTTTCTTAGAATTATAGAAATTGATAAAACAATGAAAAATACCGCATACCTCCTACTAGCATCAATATTACTTTTCTCTTGCAATCATGCCACAAAAGAAAAAACAATCGATAAGTTAGAGAATAACACTGACTCTATTCAAAAAGAAGAAACTAAATCTGATTCGATAGAAAAGCATCAAACATTTAATGACTCCATTGATAGTTTAGATCAAGATTTAAAAGCTTTTGTGCCAAAAGAATATAGTGTTATAAGCATAGAATCAGGAAATCTTAATTTTGACCCATATACCGATGCTATCTTAGTCTTACGCAAAACCAGCGAAGCATCTACATCTAACTATGCCGAAAACAAACCCGATAAAAGACCATTACTTATCTTGTTAGGTCAAAAAGACGGTACTTACAAACTAGCGTATCAAAATGATAATGCCGTGTATTGCATAGATTGCGGCGGACTTTTTGGAGATCCATTTACAGGAATAACAATAAAAAATGGTTATTTCTCTATAGAACATGGCGTTTCAGGAGGACATCATTGGGAAAATGTTACTACATTTAAATATAATAAAGTCAAAAACAATTGGTTTCTGTACAAAGACCATTATATAAACTACAAACTTAATGACGGTAATGATAAAAATGCCGAAGCCTTAGTTGTTGATTATGAGAAACTAAAAACAGTAAAAGACTTTGGAGAAGTTTCGTTTGAAAAATTCAATATCTATAATGATAAAGGATATTAAAAATAGTATTAAATTCGAATTATTAAAAGCCAAGTTTTATATTTAATTATTACCCAATGAAACAAACCCTATTATTATTCTTAAGTTCAATACTCTTATTATCTTGCTCCGATAAGCAAAAAAAACAAACAGAAGAAACAGAAGAAACAGAACAAGAAACCACAACCTCTACTACAGAAAACAGTACCACTAGCGGTAAAACTGCCGTTTTTAAATGGGATACCGAACTATGTGCCAATACAGGAACATATGACTCAGAAAAATACACCGAAGAAGAATTAAAGAACACCTACGATTTATGGTTTTCTAATTCAGGCGGCAGTTTAAGTACCAATTCAAGCCCGAGTTCTCAAGCCGAAATCGATAAACTAAGCCTTTCTGATTTAACCGCAGAATACAACGAGAAAAAAGCTTTTTATAACAAAAAAATGATTTCATCACCGTATTGGGAAAAAATAAAAGCGGAGAAGTTACATGAATTAAAGGACACATACGAACTAACAAAAATAGCTATCGAGGCCTATTCCAATCCTTCAGTCTTACTTAACAACCGATTCTCTAAAAATTGTACAGAATATACAAAAGCATTAACTTCTAATGATTCCATTTTAATGCTGAAAACCTGGAATAATTTGGCTGAAAAGCAAAAAAAGAATAATGGTAGTCCAGAAGATTTTATGAAAAGACATCTGGAGAAATACAATTCTAAAGACAGAGTTTTAAATGCTAAAATAGAATTAATGACCTATGGCTGGTGGAATTGTGCTAATGCCGCAGCATTCAAGATAAATGATGATGGTACTATGGCAAAAGAATTTGCCAAACTGTTTATAAAAGTAACTTCAGAGTGTGACGAACCATAAATAATTCAAGAACATTTTTACTATAAACCGTTGAGTATAACTCGCAAAAATGAAATTTACAAATAGAAACATAGATAAACATTTATGTTTCTATTTGTTTAAATTAATCTCAATCAACAGGTCATTACAATAAAACCATTCTACAAAAACACTATGAACAAAATAGTATTACTTCTTTTTATTTTCATTTCATCATCATTGATAGCTCAAAAAAGGAGTCAAAAAGATAACTTTGTTGTTCAAATAAAAAAAGTAAAAGGAGATTTAAACAAAGATAATTTACCCGATTTGGTTGTAGTTACTCAAGATACCATAAACCCAAAAGCTCCTTATAAACTAAGCATATTCTTTGCTCAACCCAACGGTACTTTTAAGTTAATAGTTTCAACAATAAAAGCCATTGACCCACAATATCCAGAAGGCAAAAACGGATATTACAATGGGAATTCTTTTTATGATATCACTATCGAAAAAGGAATCCTAACTATTAAAAACGAGCTAACAAGAGGCAATTTCGAACATAAATTTCGCTATCAGAATACTAATTTCGAATTAATCGGTTTTTCAGAAGTATATTCAGATGGACAAGGAACAATGGGAATGGTCGATTTTAATTTATCAACCGGAATACGAGTAAGCACAAGCGAGCGTTACGATGATAGCAATGAAAAACCTACCAAAAACCAAAAGAAAATCCTAATACGACCATTGCCAAAATTACAGGATTTCAAACCATTTACTACCGAATTTTACTAAAAACAGAATACTACATTAATAAAATTAATTCGTAGAAATTCGTACAATTTGTGACAAAAAAACTGTTTAGTATTAGCAATAAACAGCTATAAAAATAATATCACAAAATCATTTTCCATTAATTATACTTTAACTACCATAGCAATAGCTATTCAATTTTTATTCGTATTTTCGATTCTCAAAAAAATTGTATTTCTTCAAATAATCGATTGATTATTAGCAATACATCGAAAATAACTATAAAATAGAATTAAAATGGTTTCATTTAGCAAAGAATTGTCTTTCCGTTGGTCTGATCTAGACCCTAATTTTCACTTACGCCATAGTGCTTATTATGATTTTGGAGCACAACACCGTATCGAAATTTTAGAACAACTAGGCTTGACTTTAAAAGTAATGCAACAACAAAGCTTTGGTCCTGTGCTTTTTAGAGAAGAATGTATTTTTAGAAAAGAAATAAAACTTTCGGATAAAATATTCATCCATACCAAAACATCAAAGATGAAACCTGATGGATCACGCTGGTCGATTATACATGAATTTATCAATGAAGAAGGAAAACTTTGTGCAACCATTACTGTCGATGGTGCATGGATGGACACCAAACTAAGAAAACTAGCTTCTCCTACTCCATCAATCGCAATAGAAGCATTGAGTATCTTCCCGAAAAGCGAAGACTTTGTAGGGCTTTAAACGCCCTAATAATACCTCATCAATACGCATAGGTAAGTCCATATTTTGTGTGGAATTATTATAAGGTTCTTTGTAAAATAATAACAATTTAAAAAAACATAATTATGAAAAAAGTAATCATAGTTCTAATAACAATTGTATCATTAATATCATGTAACAACCAAAACCCACAAAATATGGATTCTAAAAACACCGAATTAGTCAAACAGTATTTTACCCATTTCAACAATCACGATTGGAAAAAAATGTCCGAAATGTATATTCCAACCGCCGAGTTTAAAGACCCGTCTTTAGGACCTGGAATTGTAAAACAAACTCGTGCCGAAATAGAAAAAAAATACAGCGAGTTAAACCAGATTTTTCCAGACTTAAAAGATAAAGTGATACAAGTATATCCATCAGGAGAAAAACACGTAATCGTAGAATTTGTTTCTAGCGGAACAGCTGAAGATGATTCGACTTTCGAATTACCAATTTGTACCATCTTTACCATCGAAAACGGACTAATAACCAAGGATTTCACGTACTACGATAACTTCGAAGAACAAGAATAAAGATTGCCTAAAAAAAGTAACGCGGATGATGCGGATTTGCTGAAGCAAAAACGCGGATAAAAACAGATTTTATATGAATATGATTGTTATATAAAACTAACATAATCTCTTTTTAAAAATTTCATTTTCAAATCTTACAATTAATAAATTTGTACTATATTTCATTCAAATAATAACAAATTTATTAAAACATGAAATTACTGCATCAACAGTTAACAGATTCTATAATTAAAACTTTTTATGAAGTTTATAATGAATTGGGACATGGCTTTTTGGAGAAAGTTTATCAAAATTCTTTGTATTTAGAATTAAAAAACAAAGGATTTAAAGTTGAAGCTCAGAAGAAAATTAGTGTTTATTACAAAGGAATAGAAGTTGGAGAATATTATGCTGACTTAATTGTAGAAGATTTAATTATATTAGAACTAAAAGCTGCTGATTGTTTAGTAAAAGATTTTGAAAATCAAGTTCTAAATTATTTAAGAGGCACAAACTGCGAGGTAGGATTACTTTTAAATTTTGGAAAAAAACCTGAATTTAAAAGAAAAATTTTCGAAAATACCAGAAAAGCAAAACAATAAAATCCGTTTTATTCATCTTTTAACACGCATCAAAATAATAAATCCGTTTTTATCCGCGTCTTCGCTTTAGCGAATCCGTATAATCCGCGTCCAAACACGCTATCAAACATAAAAAAGAAGGTGTTTTTCGAAATAATTATATCGATGCTGACGGAAAAAGCAAAGACGATGTCTATTATAGCATTATTAAAGAAGATTGGAGCGAATTAAAAGCTTCCAATTTCTCTGAATTTAATTAAATTTGTGTTTCCATTAGAAACATACAATAAAACTTTAACCATTTAAGATATCAAGAAAATTAAGCTTTTACTACTTAATGACACTTAATACCTTAATGGTAAAAAAATCAACCAATGATAAACCTTTTAAAAGACTTTAGATTAATTGTTGCTATAGTAATAATACTGATTATAACAATCCTATTGGCTACTATTATCGATAAGCTTTTTATCCGTTTTATTCGCCGCCGATTAGGTGTTAATGATTTTGATAGTACAGGATATAAATTCTTGAAACATTTAGTAATCACTATAGTTTATATTCTGGGGATTGCATTTGCATTAATACAAATTCCAGAATTTAAACTCATAGGACATTCATTACTCGCTGGTGCAGGAGTACTTTCGGTTATTGCAGGACTTGCTTCGCAACAAGCTTTAAGCAATATTATGAGCGGGATATTCCTGGTGATTTTTAAACCTTTCAAGATAAACGATAAAATAACAATCAATAATTTTAGCGGTGTAGTCGAAGATATTAATTTAAGACAAGTGGTTTTAAAAGACATGGAAAACAACCGTATTATTATTCCAAACTCCGTTATAAGCAATCAGATTATTCTAAACACAAATATGAATGATTCTAAATGCTGCAAAATAATCGAAATAGGAATAGGTTACGACTCAGATATTGATAAAGCCTTAGCGATAATGAAAGATGAAGTTGCTAAACATCCTCTTTTTATAGATACACGAACTGCTGCAAACAAAAAAAATAATGCTCCACTAGTTGTAGCAAGAGTTGTTGCGCTTAACGATTCGAGCGTAAACTTAAAAGTTTGGGCTTGGGCCAAAGATGCGACCGATGGTTTTGTTATGTATTGCGATTTATTACACAGTATAAAAAATCGTTTTGATGCCGATAAAATAGAAATTCCATTCCCACAACAAGTTGTTACGCTAAAAAAAGAACTCTAGTTATTACTGAAACTTCAGTCCTAAATTTACTTTATCAAAAGTTGTACTGCAAGAAAGAGCAAATCTCCCAATATTCAAAGTTCCAAAAATGCCCTCAACTCCATGACCCGAGTAAAATCCTCCAAGAGAAAAACGGTCAATCTGATATTTTAATGCAATATCATTAACCCGACTGCTCAATTGCCCGAAGACTATTATTCTAGGAACAATTTCGTAGCTCGCAAATACTTTTGGAGCCATTTTTTGATAATAATCCAAACTTTCATCTGTTTCATAATCAACACTTGTAGAATGCAAATTTTCTAAACTTCCACCAATAAAAGTATTATTTTTTGGATGCCACGAAATATTAAGCCCAGTAAATGTTCCATCATAACCACTGCGCGATTCTACGTAACCAACACCAATTGTTGCTCTGAAATTCTCAAATATTTTACCAACATAGCCTATGTAAGTTCTGTCAATTTCTGATTTATCAATTCCAGCTCCAAGAATGATATCATCCGAACGCATTCCAAAAGCATATTGAAAATAGGTTGAATATTCGTTATTATTCCCCGCAACAACGCTTCGTCCTTTATCAAGATCGATATTTGGCGATATTAAAGTCGAGTTTATAACTGCAAAATCAAATGTATTGACTTCTTGAGCAAATGTGGGTATAACAAATAAGAGTAAAAGTATAGTTATTTTCATAATTCCAGTTTTAGCTTACAACATTATATATCTAATTTACATATATTTTTCTTGTTAATAAAAGAAGTCCTATGAAGTGCATCATTATTCGTCAAAATGCAATATTTTTACAATTATATCTTACAAAATATTAGCAATCAAACACATACTTACATATTCTCAAAACGGAGATATTCTTAAAGTAACAACTTAACCATAAATTATAAAACAATTATCTCTGCACATCTGCTATGCAATTTTTTGTTTTCATAAAAAGAAAACGTATTGCCATTAATCGTATTTTTGAAACAATAAATAATTCTAACATCAATACAAATTAATATGTTTACAATAGAGCAAATTAAAGAAGCACACTCAAAAGTGAAAACTGGAGCTGATTTTCCTAATTATATTCAAGATTTAATAATCTTAGGAGTAAAAGGATATGACACCAATGTAAATGATGGTACTGTAGAATATTATGGTGTAAACAATTATAGAGTTGCCACTGATGATAAATACGATGAAATTAAAGTAACATCAAATGTTAATAAAGAACGTTTTTTAGAATTCTTATTACAACACCAAGACGGACAAACAGATTATATAACATTTTGCAAACAAGCAGGAGAATGTGGAATTGCTAAATGGAGAGTAGATATTATCGAAATGACTTGTACGTACTACGATAAATCTGGAAATGAAATATTAATAGAAAAGATTCCTGATTAATTAAATAAAATCATCAATTCAAAATTTATTCAATGCAATTTTCTGGTCAAAAAATCTATTCGATTGCCCAAAAAAGTATGTTGTTATTACTTTTTATAACTGCTTTTTCAGGATTTTCTCAAAATAGTAAAAGCAATTCAAAATTTAAGGTAATTGCATTTTATACTGCCAAAAATGACCAAGCACATATCAGTTTTGTGCATGAAGCCAATAAATGGTTTCCTAAGATGGCAGAGAAATATAATTTTGAATATGATTCAACCAATAATTGGGATAATCTAAATGCTAAGTTCTTAGCAAAATATCAGGTCGTTATATTCTTAGATACACGACCTGAAGAAACCAAGCAACGAGAAGCGTTTAAAAAGTATATGGAAAATGGTGGCGCCTGGATTGGTTTTCACTTCGCTGCATTTGCTTTAAACGATTCTCAATACCCACAAAACTGGGATTGGTACCACAATCAATTTTTAGGATCTGGCGAATACGGAAGCAATACATGGAAACCTACATCGGCAATACTACGACTTGAAAGCAAATTTATTATAACCAAAGATGTTCCTCAAACATTTAAATCATCGCCAAACGAATGGTACAGATGGCAAAATGATCTTAGGGATAATCCTGATATCAATATACTCTTAGCAATAGATGATACTAGTTTTCCTTTAGGTACTGGACCAAAACCAAGCGAGATATGGCATAGTGGTTATTATCCCGTAGTTTGGACAAATAAGAAGTATAAAATGGTCTATTTTAATATGGGACATAATGATATCGATTATGAGAATAACACCAATAAAACACTTTCGTACACATTCGAAAACGAACCACAAAGTCAGCTGGTTATAAACACGTTATTGTGGCTAAAAAGCAATACAGGAAAACTTTAATTTTTAATTCATAAAAAAATGTCAGAACAAGTATCACCCATCATAAATACAGAAGATTTAATAGCTTTACAAAAATCAGATATTGTAATTGTTGATGCCAGAGCAGGAATCAATGCCAAAGAAAATTATACAGCATCTCATTTACAAAATGCTCGCTATGTTGATTTAAATCTCGATTTGGCAACTGTTCCTACAGATGCTGCAAATGGTGGCAGACATCCTTTACCTTCATTATCAAAATTTTCCGAAGTGTTATCAAAACTCGGAATATCGCCATCAAGTCATATAATTATATATGATGATAAAAATAGTTCGAATGCTGCAGCACGTTTCTGGTGGATGCTTAGAGCAATTGGACACAAAAAAGTACAGGTTATAAATGGTGGTTTACAAGCAGCTGTACAAGCAGGTTTTCCTGTAAGTTCTGGAATTGAAACTTTTGCGGAAGCAGCATTATATCCAATCTCTAACTGGGAATTATCTCAAGCAGATATTACCGAAATTGACAAAGCAAGCAAGAACCAAGATACTATAATCATTGATGTTCGGGATAAAGACCGCTTTGATGGCTTAACAGAACCTATCGATTTAATTGCAGGACATATTCCCGGAGCGACAAATGTTCCTTTTACCAGCAACTTAAATGAAGATGGCACCTATTTATCTCCAGAAGTTTTAAAAGCTAAATATCAAGATATAATAGGCACCACAAAACCCGAAAATGTAATTGTACATTGCGGTTCGGGCGTAACAGCATGTCATACGCTACTTGCAATAGATTATGCTGGGTTACCAATTCCTAAACTTTATGTTGGTTCCTGGAGCGAATGGTCAAGAAATAATCGTCCAATGATTACTGCCGAAACAAAATAGATTTCTTAAATTGCGCGAATGAACACTATAGAACATTGGGACATCCTTTTATCCAATACCGTTAATAAAAAAGCTTTTATCGAAACGGTACTTGACGGAAATGCCGAAGGAGAATTAGCGGCTTTTAATTCCCTAAACGGAATTCTATTTTCGGACATTGCAATTGATAAATTTATAGAAAAAGAATACCAATATGATCTGATTGAAGCTGCTGCAAAATCAAATAGAAAACTACGAACATTCTCCTCTGGCGAACGTAAAAAAGAATTTTTAAACTATTGCGTAAAGCAAAATCCAGATTATATTATTTTTGATAATCCGCTAGATCATTTGGATCATGCCTCACGTATTACATTGGCGAATTCTCTGGAACAATTGGCGAAATCAGTTCGAATTATTCAATTGGTAAATCGTGCTGCCGATTTGTTTCCTTTTATACAGAATAAAGCTCAGATTACAGATAATTCTTTTGTTTTAAACGAAATAAAAACTACCGAAAATAGTTCAAATTCAGTAAAAGTCTCTATTCCTAAACCTACAGAACCTACAGATTACGATGAAGAAGTATTGATACACATGAATGCCGTTTCTGTAAGTTACGACGAAAGAAAAATCGTTAACGCTATTACGTGGACAATTAAAAAGAATGAATTTTGGCAACTTATCGGACCTAACGGTTCTGGAAAAAGTACAATCCTATCCTTAATTTCTGGTGATAACCCAAAAGGTTACGGACAAGATTTATTCCTTTTTGGAAAGAAGAAAGGCAGCGGAGAAAGCGTTTGGGATATCAAAAAGAGAATTGGGTATTTTTCGACTTCTATGACCGATTTATTTCAGAAAAAACACAGTTTAGAACACATGATTCTATCTGGTTTTTTTGATTCAATTGGATTATATACGGAACCAACATCCTTACAAAGACAAATTGTATCGCAATGGCTTGATGTAATTAAAATGAGCCATTTAAAGAATAAAACATTTACACAACTTTCTATTGGGCAGCAAAGAGTTGCATTAATCGTTAGAGCCGTATTAAAACATCCGCCTTTAGTAATTTTAGACGAACCTGTAGAAGGTCTGGATGATGAAAATGTAGCTTTAGTAATCGAACTCGTTAACCTTTTGGTCAAAGAAACTAGTATGACAATCTTGTATGTTTCTCATCGCATAGAACCAGGTCTTACACCTAGATCTATATTCGAATTAATTCCATCAGAAACTGGGTCAATTGGAAACATAAAATCAAAATCCCTATAATTAAAAAGAGCCTGAAAATATTTTCAGGCTCTTTTTAATATTCTTAATCAGCAGTAACTTTATAAGTAGGATCTTCGAGAATATCCACAATAATATTAGCATTTTTAAGTAATAATCGGCAATCGTCACTTAAATGATATAACCGAACCGTTTTATTGATTTTTGCATACCGTTCTGTAATTTTATTTACAGCATCAATGGCACTCATATCTACTATTTTACTTTCTTTAAAATCGATTATTATTTCTTTTGGATCATCCTGAACATCAAATTTCTCCATAAACCCCATTGTAGAACCAAAAAAGAGCGGTCCAAATATCTCGTAATGCTTTACTCCGTTATCATCGATATATTTTCTGGCACGAATACGTTTGGCACTTTCCCAAGCAAAAACCAAAGCCGAAATAATAACGCCTATTAAAACTGCCAAAGCCAGATTATGCATAAAAACAGTAATCACCGCAACGATAATTCCAACAAAAATATCGTGTTTAGGCATTTTATTAATAATCCTGAAACTAGCCCATTCAAACGTTCCTATTGCAACCATAAACATAACGCCAACCAAAGCTGCCATAGGTAATTTCTCGATTACTGGTGCTCCAAACAAGATAATAACAAGAATGGTTAGTGATGCAATAATACCCGATAAACGAGCTCTGGAACCAGCCGAGATATTTACCAACGTTTGGGCAATCATTGGGCAACCACCCATCCCGAAGAAAAATCCATTTACAATATTGGCACTTCCCTGAGCAATACATTCCCGATTTCCGTTTCCTTTAGTTCCTGTAAGTTCATCGACCAAGTTTAATGTTAGTAACCCCTCCGTTAACCCTACAGAAGCCATGATTAAAGAATACGGAAAAATTAATTGCAGCGTTTCGAGATTCCAATTAATATTAGGCAAATGAAAAGGAGGAAAACCACCACTTATTGAGGCGATATCGGCAACAGTTTTTGTCTGAATACCTAAACCAAGAACCAAACCAAAAACAACAATAATCGCTACTAACGAAGCCGGAATTGCTTTAGTTATTTTAGGAAACAAAATTACTATTGCTATTGTTAAAGCAACCAAGCCTAACATAATAAACATAGGATTTCCCGATAACCAAACTAACTCGCCATTAACAACCGTTTTAAATTGCTTTAATTGCGACATAAAAATTACAATTGCCAAACCATTTACAAAACCAAACATTACAGGTTGAGGAACTAATCGGATAAATTTACCCCATTTAAACAAACCTACCAGAATTTGCAAAACACCAGCCAAAGCCACCGCTGCAAAAACATATTCTAAACCATGCGATTTCATTAAAGCAATCAATACAATCACTGTTGCTCCTGCTCCACCCGAAACCATACCTGGACGACCACCAAAAACAGCCGTAATTAATCCCATGATAAATGCAGCATATAAACCAACCAAAGGTGGAAAACCAGCAAGAATGGCAAACGAAAGCGATTCGGGAATCATAGTCATAGCCACCGTAAAACCTGCCAGAATTTCGGTTTTATAATCTACTTTTTGTGTAAAATCAAATAAGTTAAAATATTGCTTCATTATTTAAATATAAATCTGAAAAGATGAGAACTAATAAAAAACAGTTTTTTCCTACTATTAATATTTCAACAATAGCAAAATAACTTTTTTATAAGCGCAACAAAAGTAACTATTTTACAGCGTATATCGTTACAAATCCAACTTTACAAATGAGATAAAAGCCATTATTTCTTTAACAAAATCTATGATTTATTAGCGAGATTTGGTAAATTACATCAATATTTCCTTCCGTTCCGTATAATAACAATAGCTAAGAGTAATTAAAAAAGAATCAAAAATGACAATAATAATTACATTTTGTGTCTTATTGCTTATCGCCTACTTATTCGATTTAACCTCATCGAAAACAAGAATTCCATCCGTAATATTATTACTCCTTTTGGGCTGGACAGTAAGGCAAATAACTAAATTCCTTGATATCGAGCTTCCTAAATTCACACATCTACTCCCTATTTTAGGAACCATAGGACTTATATTAATTGTACTCGAGGGAGCACTAGAACTCGAACTTGACAAATCCAAGTTGCCATTAATAAAAAAATCAGCAATAGGTGCATTTCTTTCCTTTATAGCATTTGCCTTTGTACTGGCTTATTTATTCCATTATTATGGAGGATACCCGCTTCAAGCCTGTTTAATAAATGCAATACCATTTTGCGTAATTAGTAGTGCCATTGCAATTCCAAGTGTTCAAAATCTAAACCTGAGCCAACGAGAATTTGTAACTTACGAGAGTAGCTTATCGGATATCTTTGGCGTAGTATTTTTCAATTTCATATATTATAATACCACTTTTGGATTCTCAACTTTTAGCTACTTTTTTCTGCAGATTTTAATTATGATAGTAATCTCCTTTTTAGCAACCATGCTATTATCATTACTCCTTAATAGAATTGAACATCATATTAAGTTTGTACCTATTATTTTATTAATGATTCTAATTTATGAAATTTCAAAAAAACACCATTTACCAGCACTACTTTTCATCTTGATATTTGGTCTCTCAATTAATAATTTTAATCAGTTAAAAAACTATAAATGGAGTGAACGCCTTCGCTCAGAGTCACTAGCAAAAGAGGTACAGAAATTTAAAGAACTCACTGCCGAAGGTGCTTTTATAGTAAGAGCATTATTTTTTCTGCTATTTGGCTATTCACTCAGAAGAGCCGAAATACTTAACCCAGACACTATCTTTTGGGCAATTGGAATCGTAATACTTATTTTTATAATTAGAACGATTCAATTACACCTATCTAAAGTTCCCTTATTACCCTTACTTTTCGTAGCACCACGCGGACTAATAACCATATTATTATTCATTGGTATAACTGTCGAAAATCAAATCGGTTTAGTAAACGAATCCCTTATTATTCAAGTAATCTTAATCTGTGCCTTCTTGATGATGTTTGGTGTAATGATTACTTCCAAAAAAGAAGAACCCAAAGTCGTGAAAGAAGAAAAGCTAGATTCTGGCTTACAATAAAGTTTTTTACATTAAGAGATTAAGAAAAAGGCTTGAGAGGAAATCCGTTTAATCTGTGTTTTCGCCTTAGCGAATCCGTATCATCCGCGTTCTTTTATAGACAATCTAACAGCAAAAAAAGTAAAACCTTAATTAATCTTAATCTCTTAATGGTAAAAAAAATCAAAATTTTATTCCAGATAAAGCATAAAAAAAGCCCCAAATTGGGGCTTTATATTTTTAACTTTCTTCTTCGTCAGTATTATGCGATTTCGAATAATTGCGCCATTTATCGATACAATCAAGAAAATCCTGCGGAAGTTCAGTATCAAAACGCATCATTTCACCCGTTGTAGGATGAACAAAACCTAATGTTTTAGCGTGCAAAGCTTGTCTTGGCAAAGCTTTAAAACAATTATCTATAAACTGTTTGTATTTTGTAAACGTAGTTCCCTTTAAAATCAAGTGACCACCATAACGTTCATCATTAAAAAGCGGATGACCAATATGTTTCATGTGAGCACGAATCTGGTGTGTTCTACCTGTTTCAAGCTGGCAAGAAATCAAAGTAACATAACCAAACCGTTCTAAAACTTTATAATGCGTTACAGCAGGTTTTCCTATTTCTGGATCAGCAAAAACAGCCATTTGCATTCTGTCTTTTAAGTGTCTTGCTAAATTTCCTTCAATAGTTCCTTGCTCCTCAACAACATTTCCCCAAACAAGAGCAATATATTCTCTTTCAGAAGTTTTTGCTTCAAATTGTTTGGCAAGATGTGTCATAGCAGCTTCTGTCTTGGCAATAACCAAAAGTCCTGAAGTATCCTTATCGATTCTATGAACCAATCCCGGACGCTCGCTACTATTCATTGGTAAATTATCAAAATGATGTGCCAAAGCATGAACAAGTGTTCCTGTATAATTACCATGTCCCGGATGCACAACCATTCCTGGCTCTTTATTGATTAGCAATAAAGCGTCATCTTCGTAAACAATGTTCAACGGAATATCTTCTGGAATAATATGATTTTCATACGGAGGATGCGATAACATCACCGTAACAACATCAAACGCTTTTACTTTGTAATTCGACTTTACAATAACGTCGTTTACAAAGATATTACCCTCTGTTGCAGCATTCTGAATCTTATTTCTTGTAGCATTCTGTATTAAGCCCATTAAGTATTTGTCGATTCTTAAAGGTGCTTGACCCTTAGGAACTTCAAATCTAAAATGCTCATATAACTCTTCTTCTAAATCTAAACTATCGGTATTATTATTGTTCATTTGCTGTTTTTTCGTCTCCTGGCACTGCTAGAGAATCTGCCGGTTGACTTTCATCTAAATAACTTGCTTTTCCATCGCCCAAAACCAAATCAATTTTTGATGATTTCAGTACGCGATCTCCCACTTTTAAGTTTCTTCCTTTTAAACGCATCTCCAAAACCATATCTTTTCCAAGATTAGGAATATACGTAATTGTACCTTCTTCAAGCCCTAAAGCTTTCAAAGTTGGTATAGCCTCACGATATGTTTTCTCTATCAAATCCGGAATACGAACTGATGAAAAACCAGATGCATTTATCTTAATATAAATCTTTCTACCCACTTTTACCTTCGTTCCTGGCAAAGGATCCTGCTCAACAACGCTAAATTTCGGGAATCCACTTCTATAATCCACACTATCCAAAAGTACGTAATCCAGATCCAGTCCGTCCAGTTTTGCCTCCACTTGCTCTTCGGTCAATTTTCTTAAATCTGGTACTTCGATTTCATGTCCGTGATCAGTTGTAAATGTTAACCAATGCATAAACAAATAACCTAAAACTGCAATAATTGCAACAGCAATTAGTATTTGCGTAAAAAATACTCGGCTAGTTAGATACTTACGTAAACTCATAAATTTATTTTTATTTGTGGCAAAGATAAAGATTTCGTTCCAAAAAAAATGATAATTTTGTTTAATACAAGAAAGCAGCTTTATAGTCGCCCTGAGCGGAGTGTAAGAGTGTTATTAGATCCGTAAATCATACATTTCCTCACCCAGAGCCAAGCCTAAGATTTAGGAGCTGTTTCCCGCTATACGCTATATCTTTTTCCATGCAAAAAAAGCATGAAAAAAGGATACCGCTGCTATCGGGGCTAGAAACACAAAACGTTTTCATAATAACATAATTAAAAAAATAAGTTCTCTGGGAAAAACTTTAAACCAGAAAAACTTTAAACTAAAATATTTAAAACTTTAAACTAAAATTTAAAATGAAAAACATTGCCATCATCATGGGAGGATATTCTAGCGAATATCAAATATCACTAATCAGCGGAAATGTAGTATACCAATACCTTGATAAAACAAAATATAATGGTTTCCGAATTCATATTTTTAAAGAAAAATGGGTTTATGTAGATGAAAAAGATACCGAATTCCCGATAGATAAAAATGATTTTTCAGTAACCGTAGATGGAACAAAAATCACTTTTGATTGCGTGTTCAATGCCATTCACGGAACTCCGGGCGAAGACGGATTAATGCAAGCCTATTTTGAATTATTGCACATACCGCAAACTTCATGCGATTATTACCAAGCCGCACTTACCTTCAACAAACGTGATTTACTTTCAGTTCTAAAACCATACGGAATAAAAACTGCTATCTCTTACTACCTAAACAAAGGAGACATTATCAATACCGACGAAATTGTAAAAAAAGTAGGCTTGCCATGTTTCGTAAAACCGAATAAAGCAGGTTCAAGCTTCGGAATCTCAAAAGTAAAAACAGCTGCCGAACTTCCTATTGCAATAGAAGTTGCTTATAAAGAAGATAACGAAATCATCATCGAAAGCTTCCTTGACGGAACCGAAGTTTCTGTTGGAGTAATCAATTACCAAGGAAAAATTATCGTATTACCTATTACTGAAATTGTTTCTGACAATGACTTCTTCGATTACGAAGCAAAATATGAAGGAAAATCACAAGAAATCACACCAGCAAGAATATCTGACGAAATGACTCAAAAAGTAAGCGAAGTTGCAAAACGCGCTTATGAAGTCTTAAAAATGAAAGGATTCTCAAGAAGCGAATTCATCATTGTAGACAACGAACCATATATGCTCGAAATGAACACAATCCCAGGCCTAACAACCGAAAGTTTGATTCCACAACAAGCAAAAGCAGCAGGAATTTCACTAGAAGATTTGTTTACAAATTCAATTGAGTTAGCTCTTTCATAAAGATGCTAAGAAACTAAGGTGCTAAGATTCTAAGATTTTAGCACCTTAGTTTTTAAAACTCAAAAAACTCAGTCACTCAGAACCTTAGTACCTTAAAAAAGAAATGAGAAAAGCCATATTCCCAGGATCATTTGATCCAATTACACTTGGACACGAAGATATCATCAAACGAGGAATTTCATTATTTGATGAAATCGTAATTGCGATTGGTGTAAATGCCGAAAAAAAATACATGTTTTCACTCGAAGAAAGAAAGCGATTTATCGAAGAAACTTTCAAAGATGAACCCAAAGTAACCGTAATAACCTACGAAGGGCTTACAATAGATTTATGCCATAAATTAAAGGCACATTTTATATTAAGAGGATTGCGCAACCCAGCCGATTTTGAATTCGAAAAAGCAATCGCACATACCAACAGACGTTTATCCAAAATCGAAACTGTATTTTTATTAACAGCAGCAAGAACATCATACATAAGTTCAAGCATCGTTCGTGATGTATTACGAAATGGTGGAGAGTACGAAATGCTGGTTCCCGATGCGGTTAGGGTTAAGAAGTAAATATTTTGCGTAAGTCGTTGCGAGGAACGAAGCAAACACACTAAAATGATAAATCACTGGAACGGACATACTAAATGAGATTGCTTCGTTCCTCGAAAAGACAAAACGAAAAAATCCTTTTTAATCCTTTTAATCTGTGGCAAAAAACCACCAAAAATATAAATTTGTCCCCCTCCTAAATTATAAGTAAATTCGCATTTTCAAATAAACAATTAAAAAATGAGCATAGAAAGAGAATTAAACAAACGTAGCGGATCTAAATGTGAACTTTGTGGCGCAACCGAAAACCTAAAAGTATATCAAGTTTTACCAACTCAAAAAGGCGGAATTGATGAAAGCGTAATGGCTTGTAACACATGTGTAGATCAGATAGAAAATCCAGATAACGTAGATTTAAATCATTGGAGATGTTTAAACGACAGTATGTGGAACGAGAATGTTGCCGTACAAGTTGTTGCCTGGAGAATGTTGAGTAGAATGCGTGCTGCAGGATGGCCGCAAGAATTGCTAGACATGATGTACCTAGACGAAGATACATTAGCATGGGCACAAGCAACTGGAGAAGGTGAAGAAGACGAAAACAAAATCATCCACCGCGATAGTAATGGCGTAATTTTAGAACACGGAGATTCTGTAGTTTTAATTAAAGATTTAAAAGTAAAAGGATCTAGTATGGTAGCCAAACAAGGAACTGCTGTGCGTAACATTCGTTTAGACCATGAAAATGCCGAATACATCGAAGGAAAAGTAGATGGTCAGCAAATTGTAATTATCACACAATACGTGAAGAAAATATAATTTTTATTTTTAAGTTACAAAGGTTCAGAGAAGCAAAGGGACAAAGACTTATTCTTTTCTTTAAAATTTGAAACTAAACAAAAGAGGCTATTCATATGAATAGCCTCTTTTGTTTAGTAGATAATCTAATTATTTTTGAAACAATTTACTTACTTGGTCTTTTGTTAAAGCCTCAGAAACATTGTTTGCATTACCTTCTTTGTTCGAAACCATAAATTGAACAGTAGGTTTATCAACACTTGCTGTATAATGCAACCAAACATAATTGTTAGGTAATTCTAGTTTGATATCATACAAAGGAGTTGCTGTAAATCCGTTTACGATAATATTGTAAAGATTTAGGTAATCGTTATCAATATTCTTGAAAGTGAATTTTCTTAAAGTATTGTTTTCATCATCACTTTGAATACAGTTATAAAATACAGTGTATTCGTCTCCAATTTTTTGGATATAATTATTATTCACTTTACCTAATTTCTCAACTGGCACAGTTTCAATAACTTTAATTTGAGCAAAAGATGCAAAACTTAAAAACAAAACAGCAATAGTAATAATTTTTTTCATAATATTCTTTGGGGTTTATTTATTTTATGGGGCAAACATAATAATAAAAAAAATTAACTCCTTTCTTAGACAGTTAATTTATTGACATTAAATATAATTTATTGTTTATAATTACTTGCCACCACAAACAATAACACAGTAACTAATTGTGTATAAATAAATTACTCCTCTTCCTTCTTAATTACTTTTCTAGCTACTTCTATTTTAAATTTTTTGCCTTTCATCTTCTCTTCTTTGATGTTTTGAAGCAAATCTTTTACTTTATTGAATTTTACAGCTGCAAACGAAATAAAATCTTTTACCTCTATTAATCCCAAGTCACCTTTTTCTAGTTTTCCTTTTTGAGAAAAGAACCCTACGATATCAATTTTATTAAGTTTGTTCTTCTTTCCACCACTAATATATATAGTCTGAAATTCTGGAGGTTTAGGCAAAGTCGTAGCGTTGTCGACCTTTAAAACATCCATATCATAATTAATATAATCCAGTTTCTTTTCGCTTTCATGAACCAGGATATAAGCCGTTCCCGATGCAAGCATACGAGCAGTACGTCCGTTACGGTGCGTAAACTCATCTTCTTTAGATGGTAAATGATAATGAATAACATGATTCATCTCAGGAATATCAAGACCACGAGCAGCAAGATCCGTTGTGATTAAATAACTCACACTTCCGTTTCTAAACTGAATCAAAGCACGTTCACGCTCATCCTGATCCATTCCGCCGTGATAATAAGTAGCGTAAATCCCTTTTTCATTTAGCGTATCACTAATACGTTCAGCAGCATCACGATGGTTACAGAAAATAATAGCCGATTGCGATTTTAAAGAACAAATAAGATTAAATAAACTTCCTATTTTATCCTTAGATGGAGAAACCACCATTTTCATCGAAAGATTCGATTTATCTTCCTCCTCAGGTATAAAATCCAAAATCGTTGGATTAATTACTCTGGTATATTTTGGAATTTCAATATCCGATGTAGCCGAAACCAACACACGTTTATTCAATTTTGGTAATTTACCAATGATAAAAGACATTTGCTCATGGAAGCCCAATTGCAATGATTTATCAAATTCATCCAGGATTAAAGTCTGAACTTTATCTAAACGGAAAGTACCTCTGTCGATATGATCAGCAATTCTTCCCGGAGTTCCTATTAAAACTGCTGGCGGATTACTTAGATTCTTAATCTCGGTATCGATAGAATGACCTCCGTAACAAATATTAACTTTGTAATCGGTTCCCATTTTTTTCCAAACCTGTTCTATTTGCAATCCTAATTCTCTCGAAGGAACAAGGATTAAACATTGTACAGAAAGGATTTCGGGTTGTAATAATTCTAAAACTGGTAGTAAAAAAGCTAGAGTTTTTCCTGATCCGGTTGGAGAAAGTAGTAAAACATTATTATCATTCAGGATAGCGTCCTGAGCAACTTCTTGCATTTCGTTTAGGCTTTCGATGCCTAAATTCAAAAGTATATTATTCGAATGGTGTTTCTTATTCATTTTGCAAAAGTAGTCAAAATACTGTTTGTTTAAAGTTTCAGGCTTGAAATGAGAACAGAAATACATGAAATTTAACCGCAAAGCACGCAAAGTTTTTAATAAGCCGGATTTATTAAAATCGCAAAGTTCGCAAAGCTACATGTTTTATAAACCTTGCAAACTTTGCAAAAATCTTTGCGCTCCTTGCGGTTAAAAACTTAAAAGACTCAATACCCTACTGTTCTAATTCTTTAAAAATCAACTCCAATTCTGCTATTTCATCTTCTGTTAATGGTTTCAACGGACTTCTTAAAAAACCTCCATCAATTCCCTTAATTTTCAAACCCGCTTTAATAGTTCTTGGCAAACCTTTGTTTACAATAAATTTTAAAAGATTTAATTGTTTGTAAAACACTTTTTGAGCTTCCTGCAAATCATTTTTCTGAATAGCATTGTATAAATCAACATTCAGTTCAGGAATTAAATTTGGCGCAGCCGTACACCAGCCTGTTGCTCCTGCAGAAAATGCTGCCAATGCCAACGGATTAGATCCATTAAAAAATGCAACATCATCACCAAGTTCTCTTTTCAAATAATGCATTCTTTGTACATCTCCACTACTTTCCTTAATCATAGTAACCTTAGGAATCTCCAAAAGCCTCTTTAGCAATGCTGGCGACATATCTACTCCACCCGTTGCAGGATTATTATACGCCATTATAGGTATCGAAATTTGCTTAGCAACAGCATCATAATGTTGTACAATTTCATCATCAGTAAGTTTCCAATAACTCATCGGAATAATCATAACTGCATCTGCACCTACTTTTTCAGCAAACTTCGCGTGGTAAATTGTTTTTTCGGTTGTTAAATTTGATACACCTACCAAAACAGGAACTCTACCATTAACTTGTTCTATTGTAGCTTCGGTAATTGCTTCTTTTTCTTCATCAGTCAAATACGGCATAACTCCTGTACTTCCTAACGGAGCAACGCCATGAGAACCAGAAATGATCAATCTTTCTAATAATTTTTTGTACAATACAATATCCACTTTTTCGTCTTTGTCAAACGGAGTAATCGGATAGGCAATTATACCTTTAAACAATGTGTTTTTCATTTACTTTTTTTTTAAATTAAAGATCTCTTCCTTCTTCTTCACGTAATGCAACACCTAAATTTTGTAGCTGAGGTGCATTTTCACAAGCTATATATTTAGCCGAAACCACATTACTTAAATTCTTATGTCTGTGCCAAGCCCAACTCGGTATATAGACAGCATCGCCTGCCTTCCACTCTACTTTTACATCTTCAACTTCAGTATAACCGTGCCCTTCAATTACGTACAATACTGTTTCATAAGTATGTCTGTGTCTGTTTGTCATTTGGTCTGGTAATAATCCACCAATAGTCATACTCACGTTTTTACTTGGAAGATCAATAAAGAAAACGGGATGCTTTCTTTCAGTAGAAAATTGATTGTGAACTCCAGCTTGTTCAACATCTCTGTGTATTAATTTTTCTGGCATCACAAAAGTTGGTCGTGCAAATGTTTCGTGAAAGTCTTTTGATGAAAATTGTTTCTTAGTTTCCATAATCATATAATTTATTTGTTTTTGCATTATTGCGTTACAAAATTACCGTAACTTTGGACTACCCATATAACACAGTTTAAACACAAATACCTAGTCCAGATGTTAAGACCTTGGCAATTAGAGATTCAGATAAATAACAATTCCGATAAAGCAATTTATCTACAAATTGCCGATGCTATTATCGATGCCATTAAAACAGGAATCCTTAATAGCGGAAACGCTTTACCAGGAAGCAGGCAACTTGCGGGACTACTTAAAGTGAACAGAAATACAGTTATTGAAGCGCTAGATGTACTTATAGCCGAAGGTTGGCTTATTACAATGGAAAGAAAAGGAACTTTTGTTGCCGATGTTTTACCTATTATTTCTGAATCTACAAACCATAAAAGGAAAACTGAATCTACAACTAAAGAAGTAAAACCACTTTTAGTTTTTGATGATGGTATTCCCGACAGTCGAATTGCTCCTATGAACGAACTGGCAAGGGCTTACAGACAGATTTTTAATCGAAAATCGCGCTGGCAAATAATGGGTTATAGCAACGGACTTGGAAATTTAGAATTTAGAAAAGCCATTGTTCAAATGCTAAATTTTAAAAGAGGAATGAATATTACTCCAGATGAAATATGCATTACCCGAGGAAGCCAAATGGCAATGTATCTTGCCTCCCATTGTTTATTTACCAAAGGAGATTACATAATGGTCGAAAATCCTGGATATAAACCAGCTTGGGAAACATTTGAAAATGCCGGAGCTCAATTACTCCCAATATCTGTTGATAAAGACGGATTAGTAGTTGATGAGGTTGAGGAATACGTAAAGAAATATGAGAATATTAAAGCTATTTACGTTACACCTCACCATCAATTCCCAACGACAGTAACACTGAGTTTAAAAAGAAGATTAAAGCTCGTAGAATTATCCAATACTTACGGTTTTACCATTATAGAAGATGATTATGATAACGAATTCCATTTTGGACAAAGACCAATCCTGCCAATTTCGAGTTATAGCAATGCCAAAAACACGATTTACATTGGCACATTAAGTAAAATAGTTGCGCCAGCATTAAGAATTGGATACTTGGTAACCAATACAGAAACCATAGAAAAAGTAGCCAAACACAGGAAAATAATCGATGTGCAAGGCGATAATATTATGGAAGAAGCAGTTTTACAACTTATAAATGAAGGCGTAATAAAAAGACATATCAAAAGAACTACAATCATTTACAAAGCCAAAAGAGATTACTTTGAAACCATTTGTAATAAATACCTAAAAGACAAAACAACATTCGTAAAACCCGAAGGCGGTTTAGCGTTTTGGATTGTACCGAATTCACCCGTAAACATCTCTGAGATTGCAGATAAACTCCTTTTAAAAGGAATAAAAATCATGACTCCCGAAAAGTTTAGTTTTAACAAACCAATATCAGGTTTTAGACTTGGCTACGCTTCCCTAACCGAACAACAAATCGAAGAAGGAATTATAGAACTAGCAAAACATTTGTAATGGGTAATTTGTTTCAGGTTTCAAGTTAATACTGTGTGTGTGTGTGTTTATTTAACCACAAAGAGCGCAATTTTTTTTATATTGAATGTGTTGACAAACGCAAAGTTCGCAAAGCTATGTGAATATAGCTTTGCGAACTTTGTGAAAATCTTTACTCTCTTTACGGTTAATCCCCACAGGATATTAGAATTCTAAAAATAGGATATACAAAGAAATTAATTGTTATTTTTTGTCAATCTTATAAAGTCTTCCTCCATCAGTAATAGCGTATAATGCTCCGTCTTTTCCTTGAGTGACATCTCTAAAACGTTGGTTTTCTGAAGCCAAAAGTCTTTCTTCCCCAACAACTTTATTGTCTTTTATGGCAAGACGTACGATATGCATTCCGCTTAAAACCCCTATGAAAAGATTATTTTGCCATTCTGGAACACGATTTCCTGTATAGAAAGTCATTCCGCTTGGTGAAACCACTGGATCCCAATAGTAAACCGGTTGCTCCAAACCATCTTGTTGCTGAATTCCTGCTCCAATTTTTTCACCGCTGTATTCTATTCCGTATGTAATGGTTGGCCATCCATAATTTGCACCTGCCTTTATACGATTGATTTCATCTCCTCCACGTGGTCCGTGCTCAGCAACCCAAATTTCGTTAGTAACAGGATTAAGTGCTAAACCCTGTGGATTTCTATGACCAATACTATATAATTCCGGTAAAGCTCCAGTTTGCGTAAAAGTGGGATTTCCAGTTGCGGGTTGCCCTTCTTTTGTTATTCTAACTACTTTACCCAAACCTGTTGCAACTGATTGTGCTAATGGTCTGGTTTCAAGCACAGATCTTTCTCCGGTAGTTACAACAAGAAAACCTGTTTTATCAAAAAGAATACGTCCGCCATAATGAAGTGTACTTGCATTGGCTGGTTTAGCTCTGTAAATAACGGTTGCGCCTTCGATTGTTTTTTCATCAACTGATAATTTCCCTTTGGCTACTGCTGTATTGTTTCCACCAGTTGTAGCTTCTGCAAAAACCCAGTAAATCATACGATTAGTTGCAAATTCAGGGTCAATACATAGTCCTAATAAACCACCCTGTCCGGCAGAATTAACGGCAGGAATACCTGTAATTGTACTACTTACAACTCCTGTAGTCGTAGCGATACGCATCGTTCCTGTTTTTTCGGTGATTAATAATCTACCATCAGGAAGACTTGTAATTCCCCATGGGCTTGTTAATGTTGTAGCAATAACAACTCCCTCATAAGGGGTATTGGTTTGCACACCACTAATTCGAGTTTGTCCTTCAAATGCTGGTTTGTAAGTTGTATTGGCAGCATTTCCTTCTACAGGATTTGTTACTGTACCTGGTTTTACATCGACATCTTTATCACTAGAGCAGCTTAATAAGCTTATTAGCATACTCGAAACAATAGCAATTTGGTTAATATTTCTCATAGTTTTGGGGTTTTTATAATTAAAACATAACGAAAGTCTTAATTATAAAATAAAAAAAGTTATATAATTTATGAGAAAAGTTATATGATTATAAGTTTCAAAATGATGGTTTTATTTTAACGCCAAGTTATTTTACCACAAAGTTCGCAAAGCTTCGTGGTACTTTTATCTACCTTACGCTCTTTGCGTAAAACCGTGCCTCTTTTGCGGTTAATCTCTACTATAGTCAAAACAAAACTTTGTATTCCTTATAGTTAATCGTCACATAATATTAGACAATCAAGCAACCTTTGAACCTTTGCAACTTAGTCCCGAAGCTTCGGGATAGTGCCTTAAAAGAAAATAATTATATTTGATTTCTATTAAAAAACCAAACCATGAGAATTTTTACTTTATGCTTTTTATTGTTAAGCTTCACAGCATTTGCTCAGAAAAACAATAAATACGAGACTTATTTCGAAAAAGGAAACGGAAACCAATCGGCTAATTATCAAGAAACCATAAAATACTATACGCTTCTTGCACATGATTTTCCAACTATCAAAATGGAAGAAATGGGACTCACAGATAGTGGATATCCTCTACACATGATTACTTTTAATTCTGACAAGCAATTTAATTTTGAGGCAATCAAAAAGAATAAAGCTGTAATACTTCTTAATAATGGAATCCATGCTGGCGAACCTGACGGAATTGACGCAACTATGCAACTGTTTAGAGATTTGGCTTTAGGAAAGATAAAAGCACCAAAAAACACCGTAATAGTAACAATTCCTGTTTATAATATTGGCGGTGCTTTAAACAGAAACTCCACAACAAGAGCCAATCAGGATGGACCAGAAGAATATGGCTTTCGCGGAAATGCAAGAAACTATGACTTAAACCGTGATTTAATTAAATCGGATACTCGCAACACGAAAAGCTTTGTGGAGATTTTCCATAAAACAAACCCAGATGTGTTTATCGATAACCATGTAAGCAACGGGTCTGATTATCAATATAAGCTGACTTATATTATGACACAACATAATAAACTAGGAACTGTTTTAGGAGATTATCTAAATCAGGAAATGATGCCAGCATTGGTAAAAGATTTACAGAAAAAAAATCTGGAAACAACACCTTATGTCAATGCATTTGAAGAAACTCCTGATAATGGTTTTATACAATTTTCGGATAGTCCACGTTACACAACTGGCTATACTTCTCTTTTTAATACAATCGGTTTTGTGGTCGAAACACATATGCTTAAAAACTATGCCGATCGTGTAAAAGCTACTTACGAATACATGACATCTACAATTGATTTTACAGATGCTAATTATAAAAAAATAAAGGAAATGCGTTTAAAAAACGAAGCGCAATATGCACCTAAAAAACCTTATACCATTAAGTGGGAAATTGATAGCACAAAAATGACAACCTTTTCATTTTTAGGATATGAAGCAACTCATAAAAAGAGCGAAGTTACAACTGGTAATAGATTATTTTATGACAGAACTAAACCATACAAAAAAGACATTCCTTATATAAAAGAATTCAAATCGGTTAAGGATATTATTGTTCCTACGGCGTATATTATTCCTAAAGGATTTTGGAATGTTATCGATTTACTCAAAAGTAATGGCGTAACTTATACGCAACTAAAAAAAGATACAATTATAGAAGTTGAGAGCTACCGAATTGCCGATTTTAAAACGACAAATTCAGCCTACGAAGGGCATTATTTACACCGAAATACTAAAATAACTTCTCAGATAACAAAAGTACCTTTTTACAAAGGCGATTATGTATTCTCAACCCAACAAAAAGCAATTAAATACTTATTAGAAACATTAGAACCCGAAGGCATTGATTCATTTTTTAGCTGGAATTTCTTCGATACTATGTTACAACAAAAAGAAGGGTATTCGGAGTATGTTTTTGAAGATACTGCAGCAAAACTTCTGAAAGATAATCCAAAATTAAAAGCAGATTTGGAACAAGCAAAACTCAACGATCCGAAACTTCCCAAAGATCCCGAAGCACAACTGGATTGGGTTTACAAACATTCTGCTTATTATGAAAAAGCGCATATGCAATATCCTGTATATCGTGTATTGTGAATTTAACCGCAATCCCGAGGCTTCGGGAGCAAAGGTTTTTATATTGATTACCTTGTAAAACGCTAAGGTCGCAAAGCTATTCTTAAATCTTTGTCAAAGTTTTTCAACTTTGACAAAGGTAAATAGCACATTAATTCACAAAAACTAAATAAATGCCGTACAAACTTTTTCTTGACGATATTAGAGATGTAAAAATGGTTTACAAAAACTTAACTGATGCTGATTTTGTAATAGTTAGAAATTTTCATGATTTTAAAAAAGTAATAATCGAAAACGGACTTCCAGAATTAATTAGTTTTGATAATGATTTAGGATTAGATGAGAACAATAATGTTGCCGAAGATGGTTATGCTGCTGCAAAATGGTTAGTTTATGAATCTGGACTTGATTTACTAAATTTAAAATTTAATGTTCATTCTGCCAATCCTGTAGCATCAATACAAATTCAAAGCTTACTTGATAATTATATTAAACATTTAAAAAATTACTAAGTCTAAATATTACAATGATAGAAATAACTAAAAATAAAAAACTAAACTCAATACTTTTAATCACAATAGTTTTATTTATATTTTTTTGTATTTATTACTTACTTTTTTCAAAAAACTTACAAATAGAATTTTACAACAAAACGAATCATAATATAGACTCTCTAGAAATTAATAATAAATATTATAATATTGAAAAAGGAAAGTCTCTGATAATTAAGGATTGTAAAAAAATTCTCATTCAAGATGGATTACCATTTGGAATCCCTAACGGAATCATAAGAAATAAACAAATTGATACTACTCAATTTGCTCTTTGCGGAACAGGTATTGAAACTATTACACACGGAAAATATAAGTTCGATATCAAAATTTTTGAAGACCAAAAATCTTACATCCTATCTTGGGAAGAACATAAAACCCGATAACACTGATTTTCATTTATTTAACATGAAAAATAGTGATTTTTATTGATGCTGCTCCACGAAGTGTTCACAATTGCTGTACGAAGTCGGGAGACTTCGTACCCCTTACTAGATTCTGTTCCAATTTTTTTTCATTCTCTTTGCGGATCATTGGAGTGGGTACGAAGTCGGGAGACTTCGCCTTTACTTTGGATTAGATAAAAAACTTTAATTTTATTCAAAGGAAAGCAGAGGTGAACTTTGTCAAAGTTTTACTTAGTTTAAGATTACTAATATCGTTATGGTTTTCCGTAATGTTTCTTTTTTTTTAGGCTTTATTTTTGAGAAAAATTAAATAAAACCTTATTATTATCAAGTAAATAAAACAAAATGAAACAAAAATTATTAATTACAATTATGTTAGTTTTCATATTAACTTCTTGTACAAAAAAGCCAGGAACTTTAACTGGAAACGTATATTGGAAATACAACAATTATGTCGGTAATAAACCGGATGCTAGTTCAAAAATTAACCTTTATTCTATTGCAGATAAAAATATACATTTTGAAACATCAACCGATATTGCAGGAAATTATAAAATTGAAGAAATTCCACCTGGAAAATATTTTCTTATAATCAAATCAGGAAATACAACTGACGCCCCACAAGATCATTTAAACAACATATTAACTCATTCTGAAGGCATTAAATCTATATTTGCATTTGATATAAAAAAGTTTAAAAAGGAAATAACTGAAATAGACAAACTCCAACAAGAATACGAAAACCTTTCAATAAATGTAAATAATTATGAAGGCCTATCTAAGCAAATTGCTAAATATGAAAAAATTGAAAGAGAAATTAAAAATAAGTCAGTGGATTTAATTTCTAAATTTCCACCTGATCTTAAATCAAAAATAGAATTATATACAGGCTATGATAAATCTTTAAACTTTTCAAATATTGAAATAAAAGAAGCTAAGACTACTAATGAAAATGTTGATTTTGGGACTACATATAATTAAAATTATTTAGTTTTGAAAATCCCGCGTGAGGGATAGCAGCAAGCTACCAAAGTAGCGCGTATAGCCCGACAGCATATAAAAAAAGACCCAATGAACGTTATGGCTCATTGGGTCTTTCTTTATATGGTGGCACGCCCAAATGTTTATTCTAAGCGATTTTACTTTCTTCTTCGAATAGTAATTTGATGTTTTCGTAGGAGTTTTTAAGTGCTTCTTTTATTTGTACGGGACTTAACCAGGCTACTTTTTCGATTCCTTCTTCTTGTTGTCCTTGTGGCGTTCCTTTAAAATCGGATTGCATTTCGAACCAATGCGTTATTTTTAATTTGTATTTTCCGTTGCGTTTAAAAACGTGATATGTTTTTTGTAATTTATTGGTAATTCTTAATTTACCAACTCCTGTTTCCTCTTCTACCTCACGCATGGCGGTGTCTTCGATCTCCTCTCCTTTTTCTATTCCGCCTTTTGGTAAGTCCCATTTTCCATTTCTGAAGATGAATAACACTTCTCCTTTTTTATTATAAACTAGTCCTCCTCCCGCTTTATTTACAGGAATTTTTGACTTTAACGTTTTCATAATTTCCTTTTCGTCAGGATGATATAAATACGCCGCTTGAATTTTATTTTGGAACATTTTGACTATAATTTGCTCTATGTCAATACTTTCTAACAAGAACAATTGAAAATTAGTCTCTTTGGAGATTTCATTTGTCAAAAAAAGTGGTTTGTCGTTCACAAAAACTTTATACATTTGTACTATGATTTTTAATAAAGATACTGCCGAAAAAACAGCCGAATTGCTTTTGCAAATAAATGCAATTAAATTGAATCCAGGAAATCCTTTTACATGGGCTTCAGGATGGAAATCACCTATTTATTGTGATAACAGGCTAATTCTCTCATTTCCAAGCATCAGAAATTATGTTAGAGATGAGTTTGCTAAGAACATTGAAAAACAATTTGGTAAGCCAGATGTAATCGCTGGAGTTGCTACAGGAGCCATAGGTATTGGTATTCTTGTTGCCGAAAGCTTAGGATTGCCATTTGTATATGTTAGACCAGAACCTAAAAAACACGGAAGACAAAATCAAGTTGAAGGTTTTTTACAAAAGGGACAAAATGTTGTTGTTGTCGAAGATTTAATAAGCACAGGAAATAGTAGTTTGCTTGCTGTTGAGGCTTTACGTAATGCTGGAGCCAATATTAAGGGTATGGCTGCTATATTTACTTATGGCTTTGATGTTGCCGAGAAAAACTTTCAGGATGCAAAAATCGACTTATACACACTAAGTAACTATTCGAATTTATTAAACCTTGCTGTCGCTAAAAAATATATTCCTGAAGAAGATTTGGTTACCTTGCAGGAATGGAGCGTAAATCCTTCGGTTTGGAGACAAGAAGAATAATTTTAAATTCTAGATTTTAGAAATTTAGTTCCGACACAGTTTTGAAACCTGGACTTTATAAAGTTTAATAACATAAAGAACTTATGTACTTTGCTGCAAAAATTTACGATATTATTTAAATAAAATATAAAACATGAACTTAGAAAGTCCAAAAGTTACCGTTCAGAAATCGGCTCAAGAATTATTTGATTTATTGAGTGATGTGAAAAATTTTGAAAAATTAATGCCAGATAACATTGCTAAATTTGAAGTAATTGGCGAAGATGCTTTTATTTTTGGATTAAAAGGTATGCCGGAAATAAAATTAAAAATGAAAGAAAAAACAGCTCCAAGCAAAATTGTTTTGGGTGCTGCAAGCGATAAATTACCATTTACATTGGTATCTAACATCGAAACAGTTTCAGACACTTCTAGCGCTGTAAAGCTTGATTTTGAAGGAGAATTCAACCCAATGATGGCAATGATGATTAAAGGACCTATTGGTAAATTTATCGAAACTCTAGCCAATAATATGACTAAACTATAATTAACAATGGATAATTGTTAATTCATAATTATAAAATTCAAAAGTCCGATTTAGCAAAGCTAAATCGGACTTTTTGTTTGAAACTGTAATAAGAACTTTCGTTTCTTTACTTCTTTATTCTTTATGTTTCACTCCCCCTTTACAACTACGAACCTTGTTAATCCTTACTATTTAAAGCCTTTGCATCTCTTTTATCGACAGATTAAAAAGAATTAAAGCGATATTTTAAATAGTTTCTCGCAGATTCGGCAGATTAAGCCGATTATATTTACTCCAAAAGCGACCAAAACACCAAGAAAAGACCAAATTTTAAGTCTTTGCAAAGTTTTACACAATCCTTAAAACCTCAGAACCTTTGTGACTTAGTCCCGAAGCTTCGGGATTAGAACCTCAAAAAAGACGCACTGCGGTGCGCCTCTACAGAAAAACCTTTGAACCTTTGCAACTTAGAACCTTAGAACCTCAATAAAGCATCTTAATCTCTTTAATTTCAAATTCCGAAACTGAGTCATCTTCTAGTAAAACTTGTAATTTTCCTATTGGAGAAACTCCCTGAATAATTCCCATGAAATTTTTATTATTTACATTTTTAAAGGGCATTGGAACTCCTTTTCTAAATAACTTATTAAAATATTCTCCCCAAAAGAAGCTAGATTGTTTGTTCCAAAGGAAAATATTCTCTTTCATTATCTCTACAATCGAAACAACTAGATTTTCTTTGTTAAATTGGGCGTTACAAATCACTGCTAATGAAGAAGCTTTTGGCAGATTTTCGAAATTTGTCTGATTTACATTTAAGCCTAAGCCAACTACTGACACGATAGTGCCATCACTTTTGAGCGTATTTTCTATCAAAATACCACCAATCTTTTTATTATATGACATAATGTCGTTTGGCCATTTTATACTTAAATCAGGAATATTTAATTCTTCTAAAGCTTTTATTACTGATAATGAAAAGATAATATTTAAATTAAAAAACTGTTCACTATCAAGCAAGAAATCCCTAACCAACACACTCATTATTAAATTCTTACCTATATCAGAACGCCAAACCTCCCCCATTTGTCCTTTCCCTTTTGTTTGGTTTTCGGCAGTAACAACAGTAAAATTCTCCGACTCCTGTTGGCTACTTAATAATTTTAAGAACTCATTTGTTGAATCTATGGCATCGAGTTTGATTAGTTTCATCTAAATAATTTATATAACTTAATTTAATATTTTGTTAAGGTTCAAAAATAATCACAAAAATTGGTAACTTTACAAACTCATATAAAATAATTCATGGCGAAAAAGACTGTTAATAATGATGTTCTGTTAGCGAACATAATCAAAGGAATCGAAGAAGTAAAAGGAAATGATATTAGTATCCTAGACCTAAGGGAAATAGACGCAGCAGTTTGCGATTATTTTATCGTTTGCAACGGAAATTCGAATACCCAAGTTAACGCCATCGTAGGCTCAATACAAAAAACTGTATCAAAAGAATTAAAAGACAAACCATGGCATATAGAAGGAACCGATAACGCAGAGTGGGTTCTTATGGATTATGTGCACATTGTTGTTCACGTATTTCAAAAACACATTCGAGAATATTATAATATCGAGAGTCTTTGGGGAGATGCCAAAATAACTACAATCGAAAACAAATACTAAAGAAACATTCTTCAAATGGCTAAAGATAATAATCCAACCCCGAGTAAATTTAAAATAAGTCCTTGGTTAATTTATACCGCAATACTTTTAATATTTTTATTTATCAGTTTTGCAACCGGAGGATCAAGTTTACAAGAGCCTGCCCAATTAACCTCTTCTAAATTCAATGATTTTTTAGAAAAAGGACAAATTGATAAAGTAATTGTATACAATAAAGCTGAAGCTGAAGTGTATCTTAATGCTGCTGCACTTAAGGATCCAGCGCAAAAAAAAGTATCTAAAGACATTTTTGACAGACCTAACAAAGGTCCTCACTATACTTTAGAAATTGGTAACGATCAAATTTTTCAAACTAAATTAGAAAAAGCAGTTAGCGAAGGCAAACTGAAAGATTTTAATTTCCTTCAAAAAAATAACTGGAGTGACATATTAATTAGTTTACTTCCTATTATCATTATTATTGGTGTTTGGATTTTCATTATGAGAAAAATGTCAGGCGGCGCTGGTGGCGGTGGCGGACAAATTTTCAACATTGGAAAATCAAAAGCTAAACTTTTTGACGAGAAAACTGATATCAAAACTACATTTAAAGATGTAGCTGGTTTAGAAGGTGCTAAAGAAGAAATACAAGAAATTGTAGAATTCTTGAAAAACCCAGAAAAATATACCAACTTAGGAGGTAAGATACCGAAAGGTGCCTTACTTGTAGGGCCTCCTGGGACTGGTAAAACATTATTAGCAAAAGCTGTAGCTGGCGAAGCACAAGTACCATTCTTTTCATTATCAGGTTCTGATTTTGTTGAAATGTTTGTAGGTGTTGGAGCTTCACGTGTACGTGATTTGTTTAAACAAGCAAAAGAAAAATCTCCTGCTATCATTTTTATTGATGAAATTGATGCTGTAGGTAGAGCTCGTGGAAAAAGCAATATGTCTGGCGGTAATGACGAAAGAGAAAACACATTGAACCAATTACTTACCGAAATGGACGGTTTTGGAACAAACTCTAACGTAATTGTATTAGCTGCAACAAATAGAGCCGATGTTCTTGACAAAGCTTTAATGCGTGCTGGTCGTTTTGACAGACAGATTTTTGTAGACTTACCAGACATTCGTGAAAGAGCAGAGATTTTTCAAGTACACTTAGCTCCTTTGAAAAAAGTAGAAGGTCTTGATTTAGATTTCCTTGCAAAACAAACTCCCGGATTCTCTGGAGCAGATATTGCTAACGTATGTAACGAAGCTGCATTAATTGCTGCAAGAAACAACAAAACTGCTGTAGATAGACAAGATTTCCTTGATGCTGTAGACAGAATTGTAGGTGGTCTAGAAAAGAAAAACAAAATTATCACTCCAGACGAGAAAAAAGCAATTGCAATTCACGAAGCTGGACACGCAACTGTAAGCTGGATGCTGGAACATGCTGCACCACTTATTAAGGTAACTATTGTACCTCGTGGACAAAGTTTAGGAGCTGCATGGTACTTACCAGAAGAGAGACAAATCGTAAGAACAGACCAAATGCTAGACGAAATGTGTGCAACTATGGGTGGAAGAGCTGCTGAAAAAGTAACTTTTGACAGAATTTCGACTGGTGCATTAAGCGATTTAGAAAAAGTTACACGTCAAGCTCGTGCTATGGTAACGATTTACGGACTGAATGACAAAATCGGAAATGTTACATATTACGATTCAACAGGACAAAGCGAATATAACTTTTCAAAACCGTATTCTGATGAAACTGCAAAAGTTATCGACCGAGAAATTTCAGAATTAATTGAAGGTCAATACCAAAGAGCAATAAAAATATTAGAAGACAACAAAGATAAGTTAAATCAACTTGCTGAAATCTTAATTGAAAAAGAGGTTATTTTTAAAGATGACCTAGAAGCAATTTTCGGAAAACGTACTTTTGATAAAAACCTAGAAGAAGTAGTTTCGTAATACTATTCAAATAATTTAATTATTTTTAAAATCTTAATTCAAAAGCCACTTTTGAATTAAGATTTTTTTATCTTTGAACGTTTTCAATTAACACGTAAAGCATTTCAACAATAATGAGCTTTTTTAAAAAATTATTTGGTTCAAGCCATGACGCATCTGATGAAGAGAATCAAAGTGAATATAGCAATTCACTTTCTGAGAATCCTCTTTCTATAGATGAACAATTCATTTTCAATTTTAAAAAAAATGGAGGTAAATTTTTATACTGCGAAAATATTCAGGAAGTAACTGAACAGTTTGAAAATATCCTAGAAGAAAATGATTGGTTTGAAAGCGAAGCCGCATGTTATGAGCCCGCCTTATTTCATTTACTAGAAGAGAATAAATTAATTTACCAAAGACCAACTAATCCTAAATTCTTATTAGCTAGTTGTGAAAATCTAATTGCAGAAGAAGGTTCTATATTGTTTTCATCAAAACAAATTAAACAGAACAAACCTAATGAGTTGCCTATAAATATTGTTATTCTTGCAACTACAAGTCAAATTCTTACTGCTAAAAGTGATGGTCTTAGTGCCATAAAACGTAAGTACGAAAGAGATTACCCTACCAATATTACCACTATAAAATATTTCGAAAAAGCAAAAGAAGAAGACTTTACGCAATACGGAAGTGTAGCGAAGAACTTGTATTTATTGCTCTTAGAAGACCTGTAAGATGAATGAAACCCTCAAGAGAGCTCTATCTGGTGCCGTTTATATAGTATTACTACTAACGTCTATCCTATATTCAACGGAAAGTTTTATTTTACTTTTCGGTGTTTTTCTAATTATTGCAACTTACGAATTTTGTAATCTGGCTCACATTAATAAAATATTTTCAATTTTATTTGTTTCTGTGTTTTACTCAACCATATCACTCCTAAGTTTTTATAAAAGCGAAACTGAAAATTACATCAATAAATTTTTAAAAGAAGATATTAAATTCACCATCAATGTAGATCAATTAAACACTGCTTTATTAGTAATTACTTTATTGATATCGGTAAAATGCATTGTGTTTTTATTTGATGATACTCAAACAATAAGTCGAGCATCTAAATATCTTTACTTATTAGGATACATTACATTGCCTTTTATTTTTATTACTAAAATTTCGTTTGGAATAAAAGATTATAATCCAAAAATCATTATTGGATTATTTATTCTTATCTGGACGAATGACACCTTTGCCTACTTGGTAGGAAAATCTATTGGAAAAAATAAATTATTTGAACGTATTTCACCAAAAAAAACCATCGAAGGGTTTCTTGGCGGAGTTGTTTTTGCCTGTTTTGCAGGTTATTTAATTTCAAAATTATATATCAAACCTAACGCTAACTTTAGTGATATGTCTATTTTAATATGGACAATCATCGCTTTAATCGTTGGTGTTTTTGGTACTATCGGCGATTTAATTGAATCAAAATTTAAAAGAATAGCCGGAGTTAAAGATAGCGGAACAATAATGCCTGGACACGGAGGCGTTCTAGATCGATTAGATAGTGTTATATTTGTAGCACCAATTGTATTTTTATTTTACCAAATTTTAAATTATGTTTCATAAAGAAGGAACCCAATCCATTTTATTAGGCACTATATTCGTTAGTGTTGTACTTTTATTAACTGATCATTTTATTGATATCAATTGGCTTAAATTGTTGATTCAGATTAGTGCTTTATTATTGTTAATTATAATATTGCAATTTTTTAGAAATCCAAAAAGAACAGTTATCAAAGATATCAATCAGATTCTTGCTCCTGTTGATGGTAAAGTTGTTGTAATTGAAGAAGTTTACGAAGGTGAATATTTTAAAGACAAACGCCTACAAATTTCAATTTTCATGTCGCCTATTAATGTACACGTTACTCGTTATGCATTAGACGGAATTGTAAAATTTAGCAAATACCACCCAGGTAAATTTTTGGTTGCATGGCATCCAAAAGCAAGTGAAGAAAACGAAAGAACAACTGTTGTAATCGAAAATAAAACTTTCGGAGAAGTTTTATATAGACAAATTGCAGGTGCATTAGCACGCCGAATTGTGAATTATGCACAAGAAGGAATGCAAGTTGTACAAGGAACAGATGCAGGTTTTATTAAATTTGGTTCAAGAGTAGATATTTTCTTACCTTTGGGCACACCTATTAATGTTGTATTAGACCAAAAAGCAATTGGGGGTAAAACCATTATTGCTACAAAAGGGTAATGACTGAAAAAGATTTAGATACACGATTTTTAGAGGCTGTTGAAATTGCTTCCAAAATGACACAAGCCTCACTGCCACAAGATGTGCAATTGAGGCTGTATGCTTTTTATAAACAAGCAACTTTTGGTACTGCAAAATATAGCCAATCTGAAAATTTTGACTTGAGAAACGCTTTTAAAACAAATGCGTGGATTCAAATTAGTCATTTAAGTGTAGACGAAGCCAAAGAAAATTATATAGAAATCATTAATTCACTAATAACAAAATAGATATTTTATGAAAAAATATAGTATTCAATTTTCGTTTTTTATCTTGATTTCACTTACGATTCTCTCTTGTAATGATAACAATAAACTAACTGAAGTCGTTGAAGTTCCTCTACCATCAAAGGATGAAAAAATAATAATTGGGAGCCCAGATGAAGTTAAAGCAAATCCAGGAGCTTTTCTACTAGAAAAACTTCCGTATGCATATAACGCATTAGCTCCAAATATTAGATCCTTAACTCTGGAGACGCATTACTCAAAACATTATTTAACTTATACTAATAACCTAAATAAAGCAATTGCTAATACTGATTATGTAAATATGACGATTGAGCAAATTCTAGGCAAGTTAGATTTAAATGATGCAATTCTTCGTAATAATGCTGGTGGATATTACAACCATTCCCTTTATTGGAAATGTATGACTCCAAAACCAGAAGCTGAACAAGCTACAGATACATTGGCTGGTGCAATGAATAAAGAATTTGGCTCATATAATAATTTTAAAAATTTATTTAAAGCTGAAGCAACAAAACAATTCGGATCAGGATGGGTTTGGCTAGTTGTAGATAAAGCTGGGAAATTACAAATTACAACAACCCAAAATCAAGATAATCCTTTAATGAAAAACGCATTAATCTCTGGAACTCCAATTCTAGCTCTGGACTTATGGGAACATGCTTATTATCTGGATTACCAAAACAGAAAAAATAGTTATGTCGATGCTTTTTTCAATATTATTAATTGGGAAAGGATAAACGAAAATTATAAAACTGCTCTAACCAAGGTTAGAAAAGTCTAAAAAAAAAGCTGATACATTTTGTATCAGCTTTTTTTTGGTTTTAACAAAAATATTAATCTACTTCACTTCATAAATAAACGACTCCGATGGCGCTAATTTAACTTTAGCTTTTCCTTCACCATTTTTCACAACCAAACTAGTTTTACCTTTTAAATACAATTGATCCGTAAGCGTATATTCTCCATCTTTCAAATTCCATTTAGCAATAACATCCACAGGAACTTTCAATTCAAATTCACTGGTTTTATCCGCAGAAAAATTAACTACAATAATTAGTTTTTGATTATTTGACCAACGCACATAAGAATAAATACCAGCATCATATCCTGAAGTATTCTTTCTATTTACAGTTTGAATTTCTTGAAAACTACCCATTAATGCAGAACTCTTTATCGAGAAATTTAATAATCGCTTATAAAAATCTCTCAAATCCTTTTCAGATTGCGTAAGCTGTCCTCCATCAAATTTGCCATTGTTCATCCATCGCTGATGATTTGGTACACCAATATAATCAAAAATCGAAGTTCTGGAAGGTTTTCCAAATCCAGCATTTTCATTTCCAGCTTCTCCTACTTCCTGACCAAAATAAACCATCGTTGGCGAAGTGCTTATTGTTGTAGAAACTACCATCAAAGGTTTTCCTTTTTCTGGAGTTCCAGCAAACTCAGAACTTGCTAAACGTTGTTCGTCATGATTATCTAGAAAATGCAACATATTATGCTCAATATCTGACATATTAAGCTGAATACCTGAAAGCTCGTCAGGCGAAGATTTCTCTCTTATTATATCTTTTAGTTTATCATAAGTTTCTACTTTATCATATAAATAATCCATTTTACCCAAGTGAATATAATTACGATATTCCTTAGGGTTATACACCTCTGCTAATAAGAAAGCATTTGGGTTCTTAACCTTAATCGCTGAGTTCATATAACTCCAAAATTCGTACGGAACCATTTCGGCCATATCAAAACGGAAACCATCAACACCTTTATCTGTCCAATACAAAGCGATTGATTTAAATTTCTTCCAAGAATCAGGAACATCTTTATCATTCCAAAAATTATAATGCTCTTGGTATGATTTTTTATCAAAATCAGCAGGAAGCTCAGGAAAATCTTTAGAACCATCAGGACGAATTCCGTAGTTTACTTTTACTGTTTCATACCAGTCATTTTGATCAGGTTTAGCTTTACGCGAACCATTTCCTGTCCATTTAGCTGGATTTTCATCAAATTTCCCATCTACAAGCGCATTTTTCTCTCCGTTTAACGGAACATCATTATCAGGAATTTGAAACGGAGTATTTGGTATATAATAAAAATTGTTATTACGCTTGTATTCAACCGTTACATCATCATTGGCACCAAAATCTTTTATACCTACAGGATTGTTTTTGCCTTCATACTTTCTCGCAATATGATTCGGAACAATATCTATAATTACTTTTAAACCCGCTTTATGCGTACGTGCAATCAAAGCTTCAAATTCTTGTAAGCGATTGGCTGGATTAACTGCCAAATCGGGATTTACATTATAATAATCTTTTACGGCATACGGCGATCCTGCTCTACCTTTTATCACTTCGGGATCATCGTTAGAAATTCCGAATGCAGTATAATCGCGAACCAAAGCGTGATGAGGAACACCAGTATACCAAATATAGGTAACACCTAAATCTTTAATTTCATGAAGAGCTTTATCGCTAAAATCGTTAAACTTCCCTACTCCATTCTCTTCAATAGTTCCCCAAGGTTTATTTGTGGTATTTGTATTTCCGAACAAACGGGTGAAAACCTGATATACAACAACTTTATTTCCTGAAACTGCTTCCTTCTTGTCCGTATTTAATTTTATGTCTTTTGTTTTACATGCAGTAACTAATACCATTGCGGTAATACCTGCTATAAGAATACGTGCTTTTATCATGTTTATATAGTGTGCTTTTATTAATTTTTAATACCAAAATGTATTAACCAATTTTTAAATTTAATCTATTTTTTAAGACATAAAATGGCAGAATAAAATTTAACTAAAAAAACGGTTTCACTACTAACACTACAACGTGTTAGTAAATCTATTTGTTGATAACTTAAACTTTTTATTGAAGGTGCAAAGGTTCATAGCTACAAAGGTTCAAAGGATTGAAACTTTACTCCCGACGCTTCGGGATTGCGTAAACAATTATTTTGCTATTAATTTTTGCCACAGATTAAAATGATTAAACAGATTCAAAACTTTGCTGCCGACGCTTCGGGATTGCGTTAATCATTGCGTTCTTTGCGTTTAAATCTTTTTACCACAGATTAAAAAGATTAGAATGATTTTAAAATCCGTTTTTATCCGCGTTTTCGCTTGAGCGAATCAGTTTTATCCGCGTTCCTTTCCCCCACAGATTAAATGATTAAATAGATTCAAATCTTTGCGAACCTTGCGTAAATCTTTTCGCCCTTTGCGGTTAAACTTTTTCTGCCACAGATTAAAAAATCCGTTTTTATCCGCGTTTTCGCTTAGGCGAATCTGTTTTATCCGCGTTCTTTTCCCCAACAAACTAAAGAATTAAACAAAATCAACCCAATTCGAGTAAATTCGTGCAATTCATGGCAAAAAAAGTTTAGCCCTATCAAATAATATCAGTTATAAATAAATCCTAATATCTGTTAAGGTTGTTTCCTTTTTCATAAATTTGACAAAAATTTAATCAATTGAAGAAATCACTCTTTTTCATATATAGCTGCTTGCTAATTTTAAGTGTTAATTTAGGAATGGCACAAGCTCCAAAAATTATTAACATCGAGCATTCTGACTTTGTCGACAGAAATGAAATCGAAATGCCAGGCGCCATTTTACTTACCGGAAACGTAAAAGTAAATCACGATGGTGTGGTTTTAACTTGTAATAAAGCTTATTTATTTCAAGGAGAAAATTACCTAAAAGCTTTTGGAAATGTACAAATAGTACAAGGTGACACCTTATTCTTAAATAGTAAATACGCAGAATATAGCGGAAACTCTAAAAAAGCATTTGCAACAGGAAATGCAGTTATGAGTTCTCCAGATGCAACATTACAAACAGACACGATAAACTTTGACAGAAACGTTCAGGAAGTATTCTATAATTCTAAAGGAACTATTATCAACAAAGACAATACTTTAGAAAGTAAATCAGGAAGATATTATGCCGAACAAAAAAAGTTTGTATTCCTAACTGCAGTTACGGTTACCAATCCTAAATGTGTTATAAAATCAAACCACTTAGATTATTACAGTAATTCTGGACATTCTTATCTGTTTGGACCATCTACAATTACCAGTAAAACCGATTATATCTATACCGAAAAAGGTTTTTATGATACTAAAAAAAATCTGGCACATTTTCTCCGGAAATCTTACATTCGCTATGATACCCGCCTAATAGAAGGTGATAGTTTATACTATGACCGAAATAAAGATTTTGCATCGGCAACTAGAAATGTAAAAATTACAGACTCAATAAATCGAGGAATAGTAAAAGGTCATTATGCCGAAATATACAAACAAAAAGATTCTATGTTTGTTACTAAGAGAGCTGTTGCAATAAACTTTGTCGATAACGATTCCGTTTACATACATGGAAAAAGGCTAATGATTACAGGAAAAGAAGGTGATCGAATCATTCGTGCTTTTAACAATGTTCGTTTTTTTAAAACCGATATGAGTGGAAAATGCGATTCGATACACTCTAATAGCAGAACAGCCTTAACAAAACTAATAGGAAACCCAATACTCTGGAACGGCGAAAGTCAGATTACAGGTGATATTATGCATCTTATTGGCGATAATAACACCAAAAAACTCGACTCGCTCAAAGTCCTCAATAACACCTTTATAATCTCTAAGGATACCTTGGGAACTGGCTATAATCAAGTCAAGGGATTAAATTTATTCGGAAAATTTAGGGACGGAAAACTACACGATGTTGATGTCATAAAAAATACCGAAGTAATTTATTATATGCGGAATGATGCCAATGAACTTATCGGAATCAATAAAAATGTAAGTAGCAAAATCAATCTTATTTTAGAAAACAATGCTATCGAAACCATTACATTCTTCAATCAAGTCGATGGAGATATATTCCCCGAAGCCGAATTACCCGAAAATGCTAGAAAACTTCGAGGTATGGTTTGGCGAGGAGACGAAAAGATAAAGTCTAAAGATGATATTTTCACAAAAGAAGAAAACGACGAAAACGACAAATTAGTCCAAGAAGGAAAAGACGAAAATGCTAAGGAAAATGTTCCTATGAAAGTAAGGAAAGAAACACTCGATTACGACAAGAAAAAACCAGCAGCAAAACCTGCTAAGACAACTAAGACCAAGAAATAGTATATACTCTCAATTTCTAGTTTATAGTCGTATAGTTTTTCAGTCCAAAATTTAAACCTCTGCAACTTTAGACGCACTGCGGTGCGTCTCTACAGGAAACCTTTGAACCTTAGTACCTTTTTTAAACCTTAGTACCTTAAAAAGAAATGAATCCAGATTTTATAAAATACCAAGCACAAACATCACCATATCCGTTAGGAATGGAAGTTTCGCACGCCATAGGATCCTACATATACGACACCAATAATAAAAAATATTTAGACTTCGTAGCAGGTGTTTCAGCCTGTACATTAGGTCACCAGCATCCAAGAGTAAATCAAGCAATAAAAGATCAGTTAGACAAATATTCACATGTAATGGTTTACGGAGAATATTCGCAAAGTCCAGCCGTAGAGTATTGCAAACTAATGGCTTCCCACCTTCCCGAATCATTAAATAAAACCTATTTAGTAAATTCAGGAACCGAAGCAATTGAAGGCGCACTAAAACTAGCCCGAAGAACAACAGGACGTAGCCAGTTAATATCATGTCACAACGCTTATCATGGTAATACAATGGGATCAATGAGTGTTATGGGATTCGAAGAGCGCAAACAAGCTTTTAGACCCTTAATTCCAGATGTAGACTTCATTACGTTTAACAACGAAGAAGATTTACAAAAAATCACCACAAAAACTGCCGGAATAATACTCGAAACAATACAAGGAGGAGCAGGATTTATAGAGCCACATAATAACTTTCTTCAAAAAGTACGCAAACGTTGCGACGAGGTTGGAGCCATGATGATAGTCGACGAGATTCAACCAGGATTTGGTCGAACAGGAAAAATATTTGGCTTTCAGAATTACGATGTCGTTCCCGATATTGTAGTTATGGGAAAAGGTATGGGAGGCGGAATGCCAGTAGGCGCATTTACAGCATCTGCAGAAAAAATGGATCTGCTCACCGAAAATCCAAAACTCGGACACATAACCACTTTTGGAGGACACCCTGTCATTGCGTCAGCCTGTTTGGCGACTTTGAAAGAAATTACTGAGACAAACCTAATGTCCGAAACATTAGAAAAAGAAAAACTCATCAGATCACTTTTGGTACATCCTTTGATTAAGGAAGTTAGAGGAAGAGGATTAATGCTTGCCGCCATGACAGAAAGTGCCGAAATAACAAACGAAGTTATTTTAACCTGTCAGGACAAAGGGCTTATTTTATTCTGGTTGCTGTTTGAAGGATGTGCCATACGTATTACACCTCCGTTAACAATTTCTGAAGAAGAAATAAGAGAAGGTTGCGCCATCATCCTAAATGTAATGGATGAAATAATGAAGCAAAAAGAATAATTAGGAGCTATTTCCAGCTATCCGCTTATATCTTTTGTTTTTTAAAGAAAAAAACAAAAGGATACCGCTTTTATCTGGGCTAAAAAATATCGTTGATTACAAAGCAGTTAAAAATTAAAATACTTTCAGTTTTATAAAAAACTCACCTAGAAACTGATTGCAGGTACTGCAAATATTGTTAATTAAATTGTTCACAACAATTCCCTCCTTCCCTACATAACAAAAACATGTTGCCTAAATTTATAATAGGCTAATATCAAAAAAATAAAGTATGCAATTAAGCAACGAAGAAGAAGATTATAACCTATCCCTATCCAAATTTGAGTCTATGTTAAAAACTAACAAAGTACTCTTTTTTGATTCAGAAGAATTTGAAGAGATTATCCTTCATTATCTGGACATAGGCAAGGCTAATTTAGCAAAAAAGGCCTTAAAACTAGCACTAGATCAACATCCTAAATCTACAGGCTTAAAATTAGTACAAGTAGAGATGCTGGTGTATGACGACAAACTCGAAATAGCCGAAAAGCTTTTGAACGAGTTGTACGCAATCGAACCTAACAACGAAGAAATTTACATCCAGAAAGCAAACATCTATTCTAAAAGAGATCAACACGAAAAAGCAGTCGAATTACTTAAAATTGCTTTAGAATACACAGATGATTTTGCCGACGTGTACAATTTAATCGGTATGGAATATCTTTTTATGGACAATCTTGAAATGGCAAAAGATAGCTTTATCAAATGTCTGGAAGAAGATTTAGAAGACCAATCGGCCTTATACAACGTAGTATATTGTTTTGAGTTTTTAGATCAAAATCAAGAAGCAATTACCTATTTAAACCAATACATAAACAAAAATCCTTATAGCGAAATCGCTTGGCATCAGCTAGGACGCTTGCATTATGGCGTAAAAGAATATGAAAGTGCCATCCGTGCGTTTGATTATGCAACTTTAATCGACGATGAGTTTCTTGGTGCATTCATGGAAAGAGCCAAAGCTTACGAACGTTTAAAACAATATGCCGAAGCAATAGAAAGCTACAACCGTACCATCGAGCTAGATGATGCAACATCGTATGCATTATTAAGAATAGGAAAATGTTACGAGAAACTAGGCAATAAAGCTTTAGCGCTAAAATATTACAATAAAACTGTACATGAAGATCCACTTTTAGACAAAGGATGGATTGCCATAACCGACTTTTATGTACGCCAAAAAAACTTCCAGAAAGCATTGTTCTTTGTTAATAAAGCATTAGCAATCGACAATCAAAACCGTTTGTATTGGAAACGCTATGCGATGATAAACAAACAAATGAACTTTTTTGAAGAAGCAGAATTTGGTTACCGAAAAGCAGTCGAATTTGGTGATCATGCACTAGACACCTGGTTGTTCTGGACAGATATCCTTCAGTTTTTGGGCGAATTCGAAAGCGCAATTCAAACATTATTGCAAGCAACTGAATATTTCCCAGAAGAAAATGAAATCGAATACCGTTTAGCAGGATTGTATTTTATGATACAAGACAATACTAAAGCCAAATTTCACTTAAGTAATGGATTACGATTAAATTTTGACAATTATATTTTAATCGAAGACCTATTTCCAGTGGTTTGGACTAAAAAAACGGTACAAAATTATATTACAAAACATAAAAAACAATAATGATTCATATTTTAAAAAGGCGTTTTGGCTTATTAGGAAAAAATATTAGTTACTCTTTTTCAAAAGGTTATTTTACCGAAAAATTCAACGACGAACATTTTAAAGGATGTAGTTATGAGAATTTTGATATTCCGGAAATTAACTTTTTTACAGCATTAATAAAAAACAATCCCGATTTAAAAGGATTGAATGTAACGATTCCTTACAAAGAACAAATACTACCTTTTTTAGATAAACTATCAAAAAAAGCCACATTAATCGGTGCTGTAAATACAGTGAAATTTACCAAAAATGGAAAATTAAAAGGATACAACACCGATTATTATGGTTTTAAAAAATCATTAAAACCTTTATTGCAACCACACCATAAAAAAGCATTGATTTTAGGTACAGGTGGCGCTTCTAAAGGAGTAGCTTTTGCATTAGACGAATTAGGGATTTTATACACATTTGTTTCTCGCGAAGCCAAAGAAAACATTATCGATTATAATTTAATCAACGCTACAACTTTTGATAATTACCAAATTATAATCAATAGTACACCTGTTGGTACAAGCCCAAATATTGAAGCTTATCCAGCAATTCCGTACGAGTTTTTTACAAAAAAACACATCGCTTACGATTTAATCTATAATCCTGAAGAAACTACATTTCTTAAAAAAGCAAAAGAAAACGGAGCCGTAATAAAAAACGGATACGATATGCTTATTTTTCAAGCCGAAAAAGCTTGGAAAATATGGAATAAGTAAAATACTTCCAGAAATAATATCAAAGACTACAATTGCAAGATTGTGGTCTTTTTTATTTACGACTATTTCACGAATAATAGAACGCTGATTTTGAACGCGGATGACACGGATTCGCTTAGGCGAAGACGCAGATAAAAACGGATTTTAAGAATAACAAGTAGAATCCGTTTTTATCCGCGTTTTTACTTTTGTAAATCCGCGTCATCCGCGTTCTTTTTTTCCAGACTATAGCGAAACATAACAACACAACCATTAATTGCCGTTTTTTAATACTAACATAACACCATAAAATAATCACTTAACCTTAATACTCTAGCTTTGTTTCTGTTAAACAGATAAATAAAGTATGAATATATTTTTAAAAGTACTCGTTGTAATAGCAATACTATATCTTCTTATAATTATTTATCTTTCTATAAAATACCCCGTTATAAGTTGGGATTGGACTAAGAAAAATACAAATGATTTAAACTTTCCTAAAGATTTTCACTGGGGAACTGCAACAGCCGCTCATCAGGTCGAAGGCGGACATACTAATAGTAATTGGTCTTGGTGGGAAAATCAAAAAAATAAAGATGGTAAACCCCGCATCGATAATGGTGACAAAGCTGGACTTGCCACAGATCATTGGAACTTATACCTCAAAGATATCGAACTCATGCAGGAACTAGGCGTTAACTCCTATCGTTTCTCCTTATCATGGAGCAAAATAAACCCCGAAGAAGACAAGTTTGACGAAAAAGCAATTCTGCATTATTCAGATGTAATTGATGGCTTATTAGCCAAGAAAATCATCCCAAACATCACATTACACCATTTTGAAGAACCGCTTTGGTTTATGAATAAAGGAGGATTTGAAAAAGAAGTAAATAACAGTTATTTTTTATTATTTGTAAAAACTGTTTTTAATAGATACAGTAATCGGGTTACTTTTTGGACAACATTTAATGAAATTAATGTGTACACCAATTTGGCATTTATGTCAGATATATTTCCTCCGGGCAAAAAGAACTCTAAAATTGCCGGGCAAGTTTTAAAAAACATCCTAATTGCGCATACTCAAGCTTACAAAATGCTGAAAGCTTTACCAAATGGCAAGGAATCTCAAATAGGTATTGTAAAAGACATTTTCTTTTTTGAGCCTAAAAACAGATGGAATTTACTCGATTGGATTGGAGCTTTGGTTGCCAATGATAATTTTAACAATTCATCATTGAACTTTTTTGAAACTGGGAAATATCATTTTGGCGTTCCGTTTGAAGCCAATGTAAATTACATTGATAAAGATGCTTCCAATACAATCGACTTTATGGGGCTTAATTACTATTCACATTATGCTACAACTTTCAAATTTATAGAACACGAAAAAATGTTTTCGCCAGTAGCAGGCGAAGAAATGACCGACATGGATTATACTGTTTATCCCGAAGGAATTTACAGAGCCATAAAACGAATGTCACGCATTAGGAAACCAATTATTATTACCGAAACAGGTATTGCCGATGCCAAAGATAACAGAAGAAGTTTATTTATAGAAAGAGAATTATATGCCATATCCGAAGCTATAAAAGATGGTTATGATGTAAGAGGATATTACTACTGGTCACTAATCGATAATTTTGAATGGAGTTTAGGATATGACAAAAAATTTGGATTATTCACGGTAAATCTTGAAACACAAGAAAGAAAATTAAAAAATGGAGGCAAAACTTATCAGACAATTGCAAAACGTTTTTCGAACATAAAATAGCTCTAAAACCAACTTTAGACAAAAAAATTCAAAATATTTTAAATATTCTACACTAATCTCAATCTCTTTTATCTCCTCAAAAACAACCCATTAGTAAGAATTTTAAACATAAACACACTATAAATAAGGGATTTATTTTGTAGTTCCGAACACCTTTACTATCTTTCGCTCTAGATTTAAAGTAAAAACCTTATACATTGACAAGATGTTAGAAGAAAAGAATGATAACCTGCAAGATGCAGATGGAAAATTAGAAAATGGATCTGCAAATTCTGCTGAAAACAGTGAGACAACTTCGGTTGAAATTATTGAAAATGAAGCAGAGAACATTGTGCCTGAATCTGAAAATACAATAACTCTTTCTGAGGAAGAATTATCGAATACAGAAGCTGTTGCTGAAACTCAAAATCAGACAGCACTAGATGCAATAACCAATTCTAATGCTGAAGAAAGTGAAGACGAAACTCTAAAAGAGCGTCACGACCTTCCGATGCAAGATTATAATACTTTTTCGCTTGACGAACTTGTTGCTGAACTAAAAAAATTAGTTTCTTCAGACAAAGTTATGTCTGTAAAAGAGCATATTGAAGAAATAAAGAAATCGTTTTTACTACAGTATAATCATCTTATCGAAGAAAAAAGAGAAGAATTTAATGCTGAGAATCAAGATCCAAATGAAGAATTTCAATATCATTCTCCATTAAAAACGAAGTTCGATGAATATTACAATATATTCAGAAATCATCGAAATGCACATTTTAAAAATCTACAAACCAATCTAAAATCAAATTTAGAAAATAGACTGGCTATTGTTGAGGAATTAAAAGAGCTTATTAATCCGCAAGAAAACATAAAAGATACTCTTAAACATTTTAATGAATTAAGAGAAAGATGGAAAAATGCTGGTTCTATCCCAAAAGACAAGTACAATCACGTATGGAATAACTACCATTTTCATGTAGAAAATTTTTATGATTATTTGCATTTAGATCGTGAAGCCAGAGATTTAGATTTTAAACACAATCTTGAACAAAAACAAAAAATTGTAGCTCGCGTAGAAGAATTAGTTAATGAAGCTGATGTAAGCAAAGCGTTTAGAGAATTACAAGATTTACATAGAATCTGGAAAGAAGATATCGGTCCAGTTTCTAAAGAACACCGTGATGAGATATGGAATAAGTTTAGTGAATTAACTAAAAAAATCCATGATAAACGCGAAGTTTTGTTTGAGAACATTAGAGGTTCAGAACTTGAAAATCTAGAAGTTAAGAAAAATATTATTGCACAAATCGAAGTTCTTGCTACCGAAAAGGTAAATACACACGCGCTTTGGTTGTTACAAATAGAAAAAGTAGAAGCCTTACGCTCTGCATTCTTCGCAGCAGGAAAAGTTCCTTCGGATGTAAACGAAGCTACCTGGACTGCATTTAAAACTGCCGTTAGAAACTTTAATACTTTTAAAAATTCATTTTATAAAGATATTAAGAAGGATCAAAACGACAATTTAAATAAAAAAATGGCTCTTGTTGCCAAAGCCAAAGAATTACAAGAAAGCACCGATTATGAATCGACTACTCCTGTAATGAAAAAAATTCAGGAAGAGTGGAAACAAATTGGTCATGTTCCTAGAAAATACTCTGATAAAATCTGGAAAGAATTTAAAGATGCTTGTAATAGTTATTTTGATAAATTAAAAGAGCACAAAAACGAAGAAAATGGTGATGAAGTAGCCGCATTTGATAATAAAAAGGCTTACTTAGAAACTATTCGTGAATTCCAACTTACTGGAGATCACAAAACAGATCTTGATGCTATAAAATTACACATCGAGACATGGAAAAACTTCGGAAAAGTACCATTTCCTAGACGTCATATCGAAGGTAAATTCAATAAGATACTAGATGCGCTTTTTGAAAAATTAAGCTTAAGCAAAAAAGAAACAGAAATGATTCGATTTGCTAATAGAATTGATAATTTATCAGAAAGTAATGATACTAGAAAATTAGACAATGAGAAAATTTTCTTAATGCGTAAAATTGAAGAAGTTCAAAATGAAATTTTCCAATTAGAAAATAACATTCAGTTCTTTACCAATACTAAAAATGCCAAGAAAGAAAACTCAATAGTTCTGGAAGTTCGCAAAAACATTGCGCTTCACAAAGAAAGTCTTGATGTTTGGAAAGAAAAATTACACCAATTAAGAAATTTAGACAACCACTAAATCTATTAAAAAGTTTATAAATAAAAAGAGCGATAATTAATTTTATCGCTCTTTTTTTGTTTTATATTTTAATATTTAACCGCAAAGGGCGCTAAGGTTTCTCTACATAATGTCGAAAAAACGCAAAGTTCGCAAAGCCTTGTATTCTTTGCGAACTTTGCGTAAATCTTAGCGTGCTTTGCGGTTAAATTTATATCCAAATCCTAATTTATAAATGCTTTTAAAAGTGGGCAATTATATTGCTTGAATGTTTTTGTTGTACTATACACAGAATAAAAATCGGTAATTTCTTTTCCTGATTTAAAAGCTGTAAGATTACCAGGTGAAATGTCAGAATTTCGATAATAATCATAATAATTACATTCGAAAATCATTAAACTTACCAATGCTTTCTCTTCTTTGTCTTTAGATAATTTCAATGCCTTTTCATAATACATTTTAGCCAGTGTACATCGATAATAATTTGAATTTTGATACATCATCTCAGAATCATAATTATTTCCTCCATATATATAATCAGAATCCGTTTCTTCAATTCTAGAAGACCAGTCATAAGCAAGCATCATCCAAGAATTACCCCAATAGGAAACATTAAAATAAGCATGCGCTAATAGTAAATTGCTTGTGGCAGTATTCTCTTTTTTTAACTCAATTAATCTAGCTACAAATTCAGCTTTATTAAAACGATAACTAAACTTTCTTTCCTTAGCTTTTTGCAACACCTTCGGAACAAATGGATCTTCATTAAGATTATTTTTATACTCGTAGTTTTTCTGCCAGAAATTAGCGGGCATACTAGCAAAAACCTGATAGGCTATTGCTAAATTATTTTTCCTAAAAGCAATCGTTCCTTTTACATCTCTATAAAAATTTACATCTGGTGCCGTAGTTCCTGCACAAATGTATTTCTCAAACGGTGTTTTATCCTCTTTTTGATACAATTCAATCAGGTTATCCATATCCTCTAGAGTTGCATATCGCTCAAAGTAGCCAGTATATTCGTAAAAAGATGGTGCATAATAATACCAGGAATCAGATGCTTCTTTTTTAAGATTAGATTTTAAAAATAATAAACCTGCTATCGCTTTATCTCCTTGTTTAGAAAATTCATCACTTGCAATTCGATACAAACTATACAAGTTTTTAAGTAAACTAACATCCTCTTCAACCAAATCCTCTATTACATTAAAATATTTAAAGAGATTATTTTGGGTGTTTTTATCTTGTAAATTATCTTGTTTTAATGCCACAAGAGCCAACTGAATATTTTTTTGTAATTGGATTGAAACATTAGCATTAACAGAAATCATGTTGACATATTTTTTTCCCAAGTCTATTTCATCATCTATAAAACACAGTTGAGCAATTGCCGACGCAATAAAATCTTTCTGCTCTCCTGAAACTTCGTCATGAACATCAATTAAAAACTGTTTTAACTCTCTTAGATAAAAAATGTCTTTATTAAAATTATCTGCTTTGGCTTTTTCATAATTATCATACCAACTCATTTTATCAAAACTTACTGCCGGAATTTTATTAACGGAATATTTGGGAGTAAAAATCCAATCTTCGAGTTTGTTTATCTCTCTTTGAACTAAAAAACTAAAATAAATGCTATTAGGATCGAATTTATAGATTTGTTTTATAGTATTTAAGTCTGGAGCAGGATTACGCAAACTTTCGATAATCAAAATCATGTTTCGTTCATCATCATTCTTTGCCAATCTTAGTGTAGCAGCAGTTTGCTTAAAATTGTAATGCTGCATTACCGCAAATGATTTATCATCACAAGAAGCAAAAACTTTACTCAGTAAATAATTTTGAAGAGGAAAATCATCAATACATAAAGCTTTATAATACAATGCCCAAGGTGCTAAAATCGTATTATTATTGTTAGCAAAATAAGTATCGTATAAACGGATTACTTCGGCTTTGTCTGAGCTATAAAAACGATCTCTAAGAATAAGAAATACGTAGCGTTGTTTTAAAAAAGGATCTTTGGCAGACAAAATCTTTTTATTATAATCACCTATTGCAACAGTGTTTACATTTTCGGGATAACTGTTTATTCCGCTCCAAGATTCCCATTTAGAACTTGGAACATTATTATATTCTAATTTTTTAGCTAATACTAAATAGTCTAAGAAGGGTTTGTTTTTAAAACGCAACAAAGTTGCGATAAAAGTATTCTTTGCAAAAACTTGCTTTAATGTATTGGTTTGATAAGCTGCTTGGAATTTATCAGAATCTGTTTCGTATAAAATTGTATAAATATCTGATGTAGAAACATTTGCTCCTATTTTTTTCTGCCACTCAATACAATTTAATTCCTGATCTTTATTAGAAACCTGGCTAACCTCATGATAACTATTAGCTGAATAACAAAAATAATGCAGTTTTAAAAACCCCTCTCTTTCTGATTTAAACAAGGCTAAACGACTCGTTTCTGCCGATTCATACCATCCGCAAGCAAACGAAGCCTGAAAAATAAACAGTAAAACTAAACTACTGAAAACGCGCATAATACCCGGATATGTTTTTGATGCCATAATCGTGGATGTATTTTTTATCAAAAGAAAAGAAAGTAACCTTTGTATGATTATCAAATGGTATTCTGTTTTTTATAATCGAAATCATTTTATTTATCTCCTCATCTGAGATTTTTTCAATTCTTATCTCATCCCCATTTCGCAAATACGTCTGCCCTATCAAAACATCATCTTGAAGTTGATATTTATTGTCTGCTACTTTTTTAAAACGTGTAGAATCTTTAACAAACTCTTCATAATCAGAAACGATACCTTTAAATTCATTTCCTCTAAAAACAACCGACCAACTATATAAAGGTAATGCAATATCTAAATCCAGATCATAATCACTATGTGTTATGTATTTTTCCAATTCATCACTTGTACCAATTGAGTTCTTTGTTTTATAATCATTAGGACTTGATAAATTGTAACACATTAATAACCCACGATCTACAGGGGGAGTTCCTGCTTTTTCACAATATTTATATTGCCATAATCTTATGGTTGCAGATAATTGAGAACTTTTAAATTCTTTTTTAACTTGTTGCAATAAATAAAAATAATTGTCCTTGGATTTTTCTGTCCAATCACAATCAATTAAAATCTCTTCAAAATTGGGTTTTAACTTAGCTAATTCAATTGCTTTTATGGAATCTAAATCTAATGCTTTTTTAATCTGCCCATTTTGCTTCCCATAATCTGAATATACAATAGTACTGGCTCTTTTATATGCCTTTTCTTTATTATAATTGAGTCCAATTTCTGTTATCCTTTTCTGGATTCTTCTGGCTAAACTATCTAATTGTACTTTATTTGCCTTCAAAACAACTTCATTAGTAATAAAAACACTTGGTGTAATTTCTGGATTACTTTCATTCAGATCTATTCGGCTTATCGTTGCAACAGGAAGAGGTTCATTAGTATATGGATTCCAATCCACATCAAAAAACCGAACATACATGTGTTTTACATTTAAATTCTTACAAATAGAATCTTCTTCTTTATCAAAATAAGCACTTGTTTTCCAATAACAAAAAGAACGAACGACTTCTTTCTTTTCATCGCATCCAGAGCTATTTATTACCACAAACAACAGTATAATAATTAAGCTTTTCATTTTTTAATAATACTTACAATTTTAAAGCTAAAGTAATGCATAAAAGAATAAGGTTCTTTATTTTTTTTAAACAATTTTAAGTTTCGATTGCTACCTTTGCAAAAAAAATAAACATGTCAAACATTTATATCGGGTATCACTTTACAATTGAGCCTAAAGAGTTAGGATCAGAAATACTAATTGCCGAATTAGGCGAGAAAGCATTTGAGAGTTTTACTGAAACCGAAACTGGGATTTCTGCATTTGTTCAAAAGGATTTATGGGACGAAGCTATCCTGGAAGATATTCATATTTTACAATCGGATGAATTTAAAATTGAATATACATTTGAAGAAATCGAGCAAGTAAACTGGAACGAAGAATGGGAAAAAAACTTCGAACCTATCGATGTTGATGGAAATTGCCATGTACGTGCTCCTTTTCATCCAAAAACTGATGCCGAGTTTGATATTGTAATTGAACCAAAAATGAGTTTTGGAACTGGTCATCACGAAACAACTCACATGATGATTCAGCATTTATTAGAAATGGATGTTAACGGAATGAAAACGCTTGATATGGGTTGTGGAACTGCTATTCTTGCTATTCTTGCCGAAATGAAAGGCGCGCAACCAATCGATGCTATTGATATTGATAACTGGTGTTATTTAAACTCTATAGAAAACGCTGAACGCAATAATTGCAAGCATATCACCGTTTACGAAGGTGATGCAGCTTTATTAGCAGGTAAAAAATATGATTTAATTATTGCTAATATCAACCGTAACATATTACTGAATGATATGCAAAGTTATGTTGATTGTCTGAATCCAAAAGGGACTTTATTATTAAGTGGTTTTTATGAAGAAGACATCCCTTACATCGATGCATCATGCACTGAAAGAGGATTAGAATATGTTAAAAAATTTCAAAGAAATAATTGGGTTTCTTTAAAATATGTAAATTTGTAATTTAAGGAATTACAACAGTACAAAAAGCTGAAAAAATGAGTACTAAAGAAAAAGTAAGAGAAAAAGTTCGGGAAAAAGAAGCAATATCGTTTAACAACGAAATTATTGTGTATAATGATGATGTAAATACTTTTGATCATGTAATCGAAACTTTAATTCGCGTATGTAATCATACACCTGAACAAGCAGAACAATGCTCCCTTATTGTACATTATAACGGAAAATGTACTGTAAAAACGGGATCGATGGATAAATTAAAACCACAATGCACCCAACTTTTAGAAGCTGGACTGAGCGCTGAGATTATTTAATTTAATTACCTATAATTTAAAAAATAGTGTAATTTATTCTATATTTGAATAAATTACACTATTTTTTTTATGGAAGAGTACGGGAAAATACTAATTATTGCAATGCCGATTTTTTTATTATTAATTATAATCGAGAAATCTTATGGTTTATATATAAAACAAGACCACGTTCCTTTAATCGATAGTGTCTCTAGCATAAGTTCTGGAATTACAAATTCGGTTAAGGACGTTCTCGGGCTTACAATTACCTTTATTTCTTATGAATGGCTGGTTTCTAAAATCGCCATTTATCATATCGAAACTACTGTCCTCACCTATCTTATCGGATTTTTTGTAATAGATTTTTATGGCTACTGGAGTCATCGTTTATCACATCAAATTAATTTTCTCTGGAACAAACATGCCATTCATCATAGTAGTGAAGAATTTAATCTGGCTTGCGCATTAAGACAACCTATTGCTAGTTTTGTAAATCTATTTACATTCTTGCTTATTCCCGCTGCATTACTTGGGATTCCTGCTAGTGTTATCGCTATAACATTACCTCTTCATTTGTTTTTACAGTTTTGGTATCACACTAAATATATCAAGAAAATGGGAGTTTTGGAGCATATATTAGTAACGCCATCTCATCACAGAGTTCACCATGCTATAAACCCTGAATATCTGGACAAAAACCATTCGCAGATTTTTATATTCTGGGATAAACTTTTTGGCACTTTTCAAGAAGAACTAGATACAGTTCCGCCTGTTTTTGGTATTACAAGACCCGCAAATACATGGAATCCTATCCGAATAAATTTTCAGCATTTGGCATTAATGATTAGTGATGCCTGGCGTGCCGAAAACTGGAAAGATAAATTCACAATTTGGTTTAAACCAACAGGTTGGCGTCCTGAAAATTTTGAAGAAAAATATCCTGTCAACAAAATCACCGATGTATATAATTACTCCAAGTACGGAACCGATAATTCTAACAAACTCATCTTTTGGTCGATTACTCAAGTTATGATAACATTACTGTTTGTAAGTTACTTGTTTAGTAATATTGCCAAGATTGGTTTCCCAAATATCTTTTATTATGGCTTTTTTATTTTCATAACTATTTATAGTTATACTGAACTAATGGATAAAAACCGTTTTACTATTTTATGGGAAAGCCTACGTTTACTAACTGTTCTTGCAATTATTCTTTATTTTGGAGATTGGTTTGGGCTTAATTCTGTTTTCCCCTTTGGTAATATCGTTGTTATCGGGTATCATATTATCTCTTTACTAGTCACGATTTATTTTGTAAAAGTCGATTTTAAAAACATAAAACCAGTTCTGGTAAACTCTTAAAAACAAATTATGAAAAGCCCCTTTCTTTTAAAATTCTATATTGGTTTTAGTTTTTTTTATCTTTTAATTCTTCTTTATAATCTTGAAAATATTGCTTGGTACTTAAAGGGATTACTCATCCCTATTTTATGGCTTGCTGTTTATCTTTCTGAAGACTTTCCTTCAAAAAAAATACTTCTTGGCGCTTTATTATTCTCATGGATTGGCGATGTAATTTTATTATTTGCCGATAAGGCCGAAATCTATTTTATATTAGGTTTGGTCGCTTTTTTAATATCTCATGTCATTTATATTATACTATTTAATAAACAAAACAAGCCAGATGTTCCCAAAAACAAAGGTGTTTTCTTTATTGGCTTGGGATTTATTTTAGTTTATTTAGCAACAATGCTTACCGTTTTATTACCAAAACTTGGCGATTTACAACTTCCTGTTATTGTTTATGCATTAACTATTTCTACCATGCTTTTGTACGCTTTTAGCGGATATTTAATTTGGAAAAAACCTGCAAACACATACATTCTTGTTGGTGCTATTATTTTTGTGCTTTCGGATAGTATCCTTGCAATGGACAAATTTTATGAACCTATTTATAAAAATTCCTTTTTTATAATGCTTACTTATCTTATGGCACAATATCTGATTGTAATTGGTATTTTAAAACTGAATTCTATAAAAACAAAATAAAGTACTGATTACGCAGATTAAACAGATTTAAGCATTTTTTGCACGCAGATTTAGCAGATTTGGCAGATTTTCTTTTAATCACTTTTAATCTATGGCTTATTTTATCAAAACCTTTTACATTTGCATCATAAAACTGTCAAAACATGAAAAAAATAGCTCTTTTTATCATTTTACTTATTACAGCCACATCTTGTGTGAGTACAAAATCTACTTTAAAAAATGTAGACGATAATGCGCCAAACTTAACTTTAAGCAAAGACAATACTTTTATAATCACTGAATATAGCAAAGACAAGAAATATGGTTATGACAAAGATTACCCTGTAAATATATTTTACAGAACATCTAAAGATGAAGTAATTAACCAACAACGCTTTTTAAACGCTCTAGCCGGACCAAATGGCGAAAAGATAACTTATACTAAACTTGAAAGTTGCTGCCCTTTCCCTAGCAAAAGAAGCGATATGGGAGCTGGTTTTCTTGATGTTTATGAATTAAAATGGGAAGGACAAAAAAAAACAATCAATTTATATCTTAATATCTACGAAAAAGGAGTTTTAATGGTTCCGCTTGGATTGACTTTAAAGAAATAGAAGAAAGACTTGTTTGTAGAAGCAAGACTAAAAGAGGAAAGATTTTATAGAACAATCTGAAAGCAAACAAACATAATTTAAACTAATAGTAATGTTCGGGATAGCATGTTTAATTTTGGTTATTTTACCAATACTATTTCAATTAATAGTTGGTTCGAAAACTATATTCTTCAAAAATTCTACTAAACTTAAATTTGGAAAAATAAGCCTAATAAGCTTTATCTCGCAAATAATATTTTCTATTGCTGCTATTTACATCGCCAATTATAATCTTTCAAAATATTTTGATGAGCATCCGAATTCAACAAGATGTGGAATGCCCTTTTTTGGAGTTTTAATGTCTATTATCTTTTTTATTATAGTCCTATGTATTCTAATACTTCTTCAGTTTTTTATTAAAATTTTAAAAGAAAGAAAAGCTAAATAAGATACTATATTTAAAACAAAAACTGCTTTCATAGTTTTCATAGCTTTATCAGTAATTGGTATTTCCGCATTATATTTTCTATCCAAATTCTGATTTTTTCTCTTCGTTGCTTTCGGGTTTAATTGCTATCGATTTTGCGAGAGTTGGTTCAGTATTGATTAAATTTATTGTTTTATCTGTGGTAACGTTTTATTATTGGAAACTTTCGAGAATTACTGATGAAATAAACTTCAAAAAATTCGTACTTCATCTTTTATTAACCATTCCAGGGGTTTTGCTTACTAAAGTTAAAATATACCACCTACTCGGTTTCCATTATCTTTATTTTGATTTTTTTATATCTAGAATTCAAATACTAATTGGCATTTAAACACTTATAAATATTCTTTTTTTACTTACACAAATTCTGTTTGGGATTTTCTATATAAAACTTAGGAAGAAACTACTTGTTGGCAACAAGTAATACCAAAAACTTTTAGACGTCCAAATACACCAAAGAAAAACATAAAGAACCAGATAGGCTATATATGATAAATGTCATTGATTAGTTTATTTCAATGTCTTAATATTGCCCCGATAAAAGTGGAAATCATTTTTTAAGAAAGCTGGTTTTCATGAATTTAAAGAGCGACCAATGGAAGCTCCTGAAAATCCATGAAAAAGCATTATAAACAAAAAATAGTACATCAATAGTGCAAAGAGGCTTCTTAAAAAAAACTTAATTCTTAATCTGTAAATCGCAAATCCTAACTACCTTTGCACTTTCAAAAATTACAAACTATGAACATACAACATATTCCACAAATTAAGCATACAGATAGCGGTAACTTCTTTTTACTTGCAGGGCCTTGCGCCATAGAAGGTGAAGAAATGGCAATGCGTATTGCTGAAAAATTAATCGGTATTACCGACAAACTTCAGATTCCTTATGTTTTTAAGGGATCATTTAAAAAAGCTAACCGTTCTAGAATCGATAGTTTCTCTGGAATCGGTGACGAAAAAGCATTAAAAATCTTAAGAAAAGTTTCTGAAACATTTCATGTTCCTACTGTAACTGATATTCATACTAATGAGGATGCAGATATGGCCGCTCAATATGTAGATGTTTTACAAATTCCTGCATTCTTAGTACGTCAAACTGATCTTGTTGTGGCTGCAGCCAATACTGGAAAAGTAGTAAACTTGAAAAAAGGACAATTTATGAGCCCTGAAAGCATGAAACATGCCGTACAGAAGGTATTAGATTGTAACAACCAAAACGTAATGGTTACTGATCGTGGTACTATGTTTGGTTACCAAGACATGATTGTAGATTATAGAGGAATCCCAACAATGCAACAATATGCTACTACGGTTCTTGACGTAACACATTCGCTTCAGCAACCTAACCAAACTGTAGGTGTAACTGGCGGAAGACCTGATATGATCGAAACTGTTGCTAAAGCTGGTATTGCTGTAGGTGTTGATGGAATTTTTATCGAAACTCATTTTGATCCGGCTAACGCCAAAAGTGATGGTGCAAACATGTTACATTTAGACTATTTTGAAGATTTAATGACCAAACTAGTTGCCATCAGAAAAACTATTAATCAATTTTAATTTTTTATACTTAATACTTTGAAAACTAATTTTATATTATTTTTCTTGTTGTGTTTTTCAATAAACACCTTTGCACAAGAAGAAATGCCGTTACAAGAAAAATACACCGCACATAATAAAGGAAAGTTCTTTGTTTCCTGGGGTGGTAACAGAGAAAGTTACAGCAAATCAGATGTTAACTTTAGAGGGAAAGGTTACAACTTTACAGTAGAAGATATGTCTGCTCATGACAAACCAAAAGGGTGGCACATGGATTATGTTAATCCTGCAAGAATGACCATTCCTCAAACTAATTTACGCTTGGGTTATTTTTTTAGCGACCATTATAGTGTAACGATTGGCGTAGACCACATGAAATATGTAATGAATCAAAATCAGACAGCTAATGTTAATGGATATATTGATTTACCTGCAGATCAAGCTGGATCTTTTTACAACGGTCCTTACGATAATAAACCTGTAGATATGTCTTTGTATGGTGCTCAAGAAGGTGGTGTTGATAAAGGTACTATTCAAAATCCTCCTCCTTTTTTAATGTACGAACACACAGATGGTTTGAACTATGTTAATACAGAGGTTTCAAGACATGATGATATTTCGTCTTTGTTCAATCTTCCTAATACAGATAAAGTTCAAATTAACTTAACCGAAGGTTTAGGTGTCGGTCTTTTATTTCCTAAAACAAATACAACCCTTCTAGGAAAAGAACGTCACGATGATTTTCATGTTTCAGGTTATGGATTATCGGCTAAAGCTGGTTTAAATATTACTTTCTTTAAACACTTTTATATTCAAGGTGAGTTAAAAGGTGGTTATATAAACATGCAAGACATTAGAACTACACAAAGTAGCGATGATAGTGCTTCTCAAGACTTTTTCTTTTTCCAAAGAATTATTGCTTTCGGAGGTATCTTCAGAATATAATTTACAAATTCATAAAAAATAGTCATCATTTTATTTGGTGACTATTTTTTTTATTATTTACTTTGTAATTCAAAGTACTTTATATGGAAGATAAATATTTACAGGATATTACTGAAATAAAAAACATGATGAATAAATCTTCGCAGTTTATTTCATTAAGTGGCTTATCAGGAATTATGGCAGGAATATATGCTCTTATTGGCGCTCACATCGCCAATGGTCTTATTGAAAGCCATTCGAGTTATTATGTAACTCTGGAAAGTAAAACTTTTAAGTTAATTGTACTAACTGCTTTTTTGGTACTATTATTTTCTGTTATAACTGCTGCGATATTAACTGTTAGCAAAGCCAAAAAGCAGGGAGAAAAAATATGGAATTCTACTTCTAAAAGAGTATTAATCAATTTTTTGATTCCGCTTGTTACTGGTGGTATTTTCGGCTTACTTTTGCTCCGAAATGGTTATTATGGTTTAATCGGTCCAGTCACTCTCCTATTTTACGGATTAGCTTGTGTAAATGCAAGTAAATATACTTTGAGAGATGTGCGTTATCTAGGAATTACCATAATTATCCTTGGATTAATTTCAACTGAATTCTCTGGTTACGCTTTGGAATTCTGGGCATTAGGCTTTGGAGTTTGCCATATTATATACGGAAGCGTTATGTACTTTAAATACGACAGGAAATAATCTTTATTTGTCATAACTCTAAAAAGTAAAACATGAAAAATTTTAAATATATTTTTGCAGGGGTTACCTTGATAATTAGCTTTTGCTTTGCTTTATACATTACAAAGCAGTTTTTTCCGAACAATCCTTTTTCGAAACCAACAGCTGAAAATCCAAAGTTAAAGATTAATTTGTTAGACAAAATCCAGGCAGGTGATTTAATTTTTCAAACTTCAGAATCTAGTCAGTGTGAAGCGGTAAGAATTGCTACAAAATCTAAATTCTCACATTGCGGAATCGTTTATATTTTAGACGGTAAACGTTTTGTTTTTGAAGCTGTACAGCCAGTAAAACTAACTCCTCTGGACGAATGGATTGAGCATGGAAAAAATCAAAGTTATCTTGTAAAGAGGTTAAAAGATACAACTGCGTTAACTCCTACTACTATTGAAAAAATGGAGATATATAGTCGTAATTTCCTTAATAGAGATTATGATGCTCATTTTAGTTGGTCGGATGCTAAAATTTATTGTTCTGAATTAATTTGGAAGATTTATAAAAATGGAGCAGGTATTGAGTTATGTCCGTTACAGAAATTAAAAGACTTTAACCTAGAAGATCCTAGAGTTAAAGCAATATTAAAAGAACGATATGGTAATAATATCCCGCTTGAGGAAGATGTTGTTGCACCTTCGAACATTGTGGATTCGAAATTATTAAAAACCGTAATTGATACCTATTAAAAATTGAAAAGCATCATTCAAAATATAAATAAAGCCTTTGATCATCGAATTAGACTTGGAATCATGTCTGTATTGATGGTCAATGAATCGGCTGATTTTAGTACTCTGAAAGAGCTTTTGGGCGTTACGGATGGTAATCTTGCGAGCCATGCTAAAGCATTAGAACTAGAAAACTATATCGAGATACAAAAACAATTTATAGGTAAAAAACCCAACACTAGTTATAGGGCAACCAAAGACGGAAAACTTGCATTTGTTGCACATATCGATGCTCTTGAAAAATTGATACAGAAGAAGTGAGCCTTTTTTTTACCTATTAACTTTGAAATACAAAGTACTTTTAAAAAAACTAACCGAAAAAATATGAAGGATATATTAATAGAAAAAATGTACGAGTGGTCCCGAAAACCATATCAGAAATACATGAAGAAAAATGCGCCTTGGGAAATTAACAAGGATGAATTACTTGCCTTCCCCGAAGGAAGTTTAGGATATGGTTTGGGAGACTTTCTTCATAGGAACAATTTTGATATTCAAGCCAAATTAGAAGATCATGACATCATTCATGTATTGACCAATACCGGAATTACTGTTATAGACGAAATCGGGATGCAATATTATCTTTTGGGTAATAGCAAAAAGAGTTTGTATTTGTTTATGGTAATTCTATCAGGGACTATCTTCTATCCTACCCAACTTGGTTATTTTCTAGAACAATATAAAAGAGGAAAAAAAGCAATGCCTTTTTATTATTTGGATTTCTCCAAAATGTTACTCACTCCTATTCAATCCATTCAAAAAACTTTTAAAATTTAAAACGATGAAAGATGATTTAATTAACCATGAAAAATTTGAATGTAGAGCATCAACTGAACTCACCATTGGTAGTCTTATAATTTGTTCGCTCTTTTTTGCACTGTTTGTACTTGTCGATGACAACTCTTATATCTTGATTGTTGGCTTTCTTTTTACCGTTGCCGCTTTATTTCTTAATGCCATAATGTTATTTCATTTAGTGGAGAGTTTCATTTCTATACCAAGTCAAAGGGAATACATAGGTCGTAAGATTTTAATTCTATTATCAAACATCCCTATTGCGCTTTTGTACTATACAATCATTATCAAACTTAATTTATTATAAAAACCTTAAAACAACTTTACAATGGAAACAAACGAAACTCCAAAACCGTCCTCTATTTTTCAGTCTAATACTGCCAAAATGATTATGGTAGGCTTGCTTACTCTATTTTTATTAATTCCTCTGGAATATGTAAAAAATTTAATCTCGGAACGCTCTTACAGACAAAACGATGTTATATCTGAAATCAATGATAAATGGGGAGAAAGTGTCTATATCTATGGACCGATATTAAAGATTCCGTATACTTCTTATCAGGAAACAGTAACTATAAACGAAAAAACGAAAGAAACGGTAAAGCAAAAAGTAGCATCTACAAGATATGCCTATTTTTTCCCTCAAGAACTAAATATCAATTCGAGTATTGACACGAAAATACTAAATAGAAACAATTACGAATCGGCTGTATTTACAACGAATATGCAATTTAACGGTAATTATATTCAACCTGATTTTAGTAGCAAAAATATTGCTCCCGAAACCATTCAATGGGACAAAGCAACTATATTAATTAAAACTACAAATTTAAAAAGTATAAAAGAGGAAGTTAAAATTAAAATAGGAACTACTAACTATGTTTTTGAACCTGTATATAATTCGTCTAAATCAGATACTACAGAAGCTCTTGAAACAGGTTACATCGATTTAACAAAAATACTATCGTCTCCTAAAACCGATTATAGCTTTGGTATTACTTACAATGGTAGTAAACAAATTAAGATTGTCCCGATTGGGAAAACTACCAATGTTGGAATGAAGTCTAATTGGGCTTCTCCTAGTTTTACTGGTAATTTCCTGCCTGATGATAAAACCAAAAAGATAAGTGAAACTGGCTTTACAGCAAATTGGAAAATTTTACATATTAACAGAGCATTCTCTCAACAAGCTTTTGATATTCTGCCTGATTTAAGTATGTATAGTTTTGGGGTTGACTTTGTGATTCCTGTAGATCAATACCAACAAAATGAGCGTGCCTCTAAATATGGTTTTCTTGTTATCGGACTTACATTCTTGATTTTCTTTTTAATTCAAAATATGAGTAAAATTAGTATTCATATTTTCCAGTATTCAATGATTGGCTTAGCTCTAATTATGTTTTATACTTTATTAATTTCGATAACTGAACATAGTAATTTTACCAAAGCGTATATATTATCTGGAATAGCCGTTATATCGCTTATTACTGCTTATTCATTTTCGATTTTAAAGAATAAAAAATTCCCCATATTCATCGGGTTTTCACTCACCGGATTATACACTTTTATTTATGTTATTATCCAATTAGAGAATTACGCATTATTGGTGGGAAGTGTAGGTTTATTTTTAATTCTTGCAGCTGTAATGTACTTTTCAAGAAAAATAGATTGGGGTAAATAATATAATCTATATAAAAACAAAAGCCACTTATATAATTAAGTGGCTTTGCTTTTATTTATAAATAGTGAGACTATTTAGTCAAGATTCCGTTTTGATCAATTAGATACACTAATGAAGCCATTGTCGCAGCTCCAAGTTCTAGTTCTCTTTTGTTTATTGCATCAAATTTATCATTGGCTGCATGGTGATAATCAAAATAACGTTGTGAATCTGGTTTTAAACCTGCTTTTACAAGTGGTTTAGCCGATGTTAAATGTCCAATATCTGAACCACTATGTCCTTTTACAAAACTATGTATTAAATAAGGCTCAAATAAACCTTTGTAGCTTTCGATTTTCTTAAAGTTTTCATCGTCTGTCTCAAAAGAGAATCCTCTCGGACTAAATCCTCCTGAATCACTCTCTAAAGCAAAAATATGGTTCTCTTTATTTTTTTGCGCCATCTCTTCGTACATAGCGCCACCTTTACCTCCGTTTTCTTCGTTCATAAACAATACTACACGAATTGTGTTTTTAGGTTTGTATCCTAAATTTTTAAGGATACGAACTACTTCCATACTTTGCACTACTCCTGCTCCATCGTCATGAGAACCATCGGCTAAATCCCAAGAATCAAGATGTCCGCCTACAATCATAATGTTTTCTGGATGCTCTGTTCCTTTTATTTCTCCGATTACGTTATGAGATAATACATCTGGTAGTTGCTCACAAGATTGTTTAAAGTAGAATTTTAAGGTTGGGTTTTTCTTTAAAGATTTACTCAATAATTCTGCTCCATTTGTACTAATTGCAGCCGTTGGTATGTATTCTGATTTTGGTAAATCGCCATAACTTTGTGCCCCTGTATGAGGAAAATCATCTAATCTTAAATTCATCGAACGAACAATTGTTCCTACTGCTCCAAATTTAGCAGCTTCTTTTGCTCCTGCATATCTTTGATCTACACAACCTCCGTATGATTTAAATGTTTCTACATTTTCAGGATCCATTGGTCTGTTAAAGAATACAATTTTTCCTTTTACTTTATCTCCTAGTTCGTTTAGCTCTTTAATTCCCTTTACTTCGATTACCTCTGCGGTAATTCCAGTTTTTGGTGTAGCTATAGAACCTCCCAAAGCTGTAATTGGTACTACAGTTTTTGTTTTATTGTCTAAAATATAAGCTGTTTCTTTTTCTCCACGAACCCAATGTGGCACCATCACTTCTTGAAGATATACTCTGTCTAGTCCAATACTCTCTAATTGATTTTTAGTGTATTGTACTGCATCCGCAGCATTTTTTGTGCCAGATAGTCGCCCTCCGATATCATTGGATAGATATTCTAACCAAGTATAACATTTAGATTGGGTTAGCGCTGCTTTGTAAATTGATTTTAAATTTTGTTCATCTGGTGTTTGTGCAAACGACACCAATCCTGTTAAAAGAAAAACAGTTAATAAAGATGTTTTTTTCATTGGTTATATAGCATTTTGTATGGTTAATTATTCTGATTTTAACTTTATTCAAACCAGTTTCACAAAGGAACAAAATTCTTTACAACTCCGTGAAATTTTCCAGAACCTTTTCTGAAGATTAAATCTAAATTATTTTACTTCTATAATCTGATTTTTTTCTGCAATACCATTTTCATTAAAAGCTTCAATAGTAAAATAATACTTTGTTCCTTTATCTAAGCCTCTAAAATCATATGAACTTTCATTATAAACCATTATACTGTTGTATAATTTATCAGGAGCAATTCCGTAATAAATAGTATATCCTATTGCATCTGATTGTTTTTTCCATGAAATCATTGCATTACGAGAATCTGTAGCGCTTCTGTCTACTTTAAATTCAGAAACTGGTTTTGGTTTTTCTAACAATCCGTTTCCAAAAACTCTAAAATCTGAAACTGCAAATAATCCTGAAGCGTTATGAATGTTTACCATTTTTATATAACGTGCCTTGATTGGTTTTGTTAGTTCGACATAATCATGTGGTACATCTTTGTCATTTCGGGACTTATCTACAACCAAAGTCCAATTTACAGCATCATCAGACATAAAAATTTTATACTGATAATAAATATCCATTGCCTTATTGTATTGCGTTGCTTTATGATCAGCATAATTTATTTGCAGTGCATTTATTTGCATCTTTCTACCTAAATCTAGCTGTAACCATTCGCCTGGATTACTTGTTTTTGCCGACCAATAGGTCTGAATATCTTCATCGGTTAAATTACTAGCTCCGTAACAAAATTTCTCAAATACTTTTTTCCCTCCGTTATCAACTCTATGTGTTTGAACTTCCATACATTCTTCTGAAGAAGAAACCGTTACTGGCTTTTTATATGATAATAACATCCAACCTGCAGAAGCTCCTTTGGTTTGATCACGTTGTTTGGTCGGTAAGACTATCGGAAAATCACCATAAGATGTAATAGAGTACATTACATCATCTTTGTCAAATCCTGCCGGAAACATATCAATACGACGCTCAAAACGGTCTTTTATGGAGATTTTACATGTTCCTGTATTCCAATAATTCCCATAATTATCTGCAAAAGTATTTCCGTGTCCTGCTCCTATTACAAAACCTCCTGGTTTATATGACATCGGATTGTGTTTTTGATAAACAAATGGCCCTAACGGATTATCTCCCACATGTACTCCATTGGCATAACCTTTAAACTCAGTAGCTGGCGCTCCGTATTGCATATAATATTTTCCGTTGTGTTTGGTCATCCAAGCTCCCTCGATAAAATTCCCCCACGGCGCAGGTTCCATATCATTATTAGGTCCAAAACGTTCCCAACCATGATTTGCAGGATCTAAACCTACTACTTCTTTTATTTCGCCATATGGATGCTGAATATCCTCTACTTCGGTTGCTGCATATAGTTTGGCATAATCTGCCTGATTTCCTACTGGCAACCATGTTTTATAATCTACTTCGGTACCCACAAGTGGTAATTTTCCACTTGAACCATAGTATATATACACTTTTTTATCATCGTCCTGAAAAATTGCCGGATCCCAAGTTGGTAACATGGCAGTATCAACATGTCTTGTCCATCTACCCGATTTTGGGTTAGCTGTTTTCCAAATAGGATGGTCTTTTTTCCAGGTTGAACCTACATAAAATAAGGTGTCATTTACAACCCAAGCTGCTGGCGCACATTGATCATCATCGGCAGGACGTCTCTGAAAACTACCGTAAACAAATTCCCAATTGGACATATCTTTACTCCAAAAGAATCCTGCCTGATTCGTACCAAAAAGATAGTATTCGTTTTTATAGGTAATAATCACAGGATCTGCGCTCGAACGGCGTGATTCGGGGATTCCGTTATGGTTTTCGGTCGTGTAATTGTATCCAATATTTACTGGATTACAATATGTTGATGCTGGTTTATTTGGATCAAACCATTCCGTTTTTCCAATAAGGTTTGTTTTAGGTTCTGATGTATGAATTTTACATCCTACCAAAAGCAACAAAAGTGCTGCTAATGAATATAGTTTATAGTTAATTTTCATCATATCTTTTATATTTTACACATAATCTGGCTGAATCTTATTCTCTCAAAAAATCTATTTTTTAGTCTTTATTCTTTCGGCTAATAATTCTGGTTCGTTGGTTGTGATGTAGTCAAATTTGTTTTCAATAATCCAATCCATATCATCTACTTCATTAACAGTCCAAACATTTAGGCTTATCTTATTATCTTTTGCTTCTTTTATCCAATCCGGATGTTTTTTAAAAACTGAATAATGATAATCTACACCTGTAATATTATCTAGTTTTACTTCTTTAGGAGATTTATTTCCTTCTAGATATTGCAATGTAGTTTTTGAATCTACTTCTCTAATTTGTTTCAGGATTTCGTAATCAAAACTGATATATGTAGTTATTTTTTCAGCTTTAAGCTTCTTTACTGTTTCCACCACTTTCAAGGCAATTTTCTTCCCTCTTTCCTTGCTTACTCCCGAAGGTTTTATTTCGCAAACTAAAGTTGTGTGTTTATTATTTTTTTGTCCTTCCAGAATATACTCTCGTAAGGTTGGTAGCTTTTCTCCATTAGAGAGTTTAAACTTTATTAAGTCGGCATATTTTGTTTCTTCAACAATTAGTTTGTTATAATGAGGATCATGATTTATAACAAGAGAATCATCGACTGTCATGACTACATCAAATTCTGACCCTACCGCTTTTAAATCGATAGCATGCCTAAGTGCAGCTATAGAGTTTTCTGGTAAATTATTTTTTTTCCAAGCTCCTCGATGTGCAACAATTCCGTTTTTTGTAACATTACAAGAAGTGAAAACAAATATTGTTAGCATAAAAAATGCGCTTAATATTTTACTAGCATTCATTGTATAATTTTTTAAGGTTTAAAATAGTTAATAGGTAGCGAGTTTACTTAAAAACTACGCCATTTTAAGTTAAAAAAAAGGCCCTTCGAAACCAATAACGAAGGGCCAAACACGAATCAATCAAACCAACCAATTACTTGATTAACTCAAAACTAACTTTCTTCTCTGCATTTGAGTCAGTTCCAACAAATATGTCGAATTGTCCTGGCTCTGCAATAAATTTTAAGTCTGAATTGTAAAATTTCAAGTCTTCAACAGTAATTTCAAAATTCACAGTTCTTTTTTCTCCTTTTTTAAGGTCTATCTTTTGGAAACCTTTAAGTTCTCTTACTGGTCTTGTAACAGATCCTACTAAATCTCTTATGTATAATTGAACTACTTCTTTACCGTCATAATTTCCTGTATTTGTAACATCAACAGTAACATTTAGTTTTCCTGTGAAGTTCATTTTATCAGATGAAATTTTCAAGTTTGAATAGTCAAAAGTTGTATAACTTAATCCGTAACCAAAAGCGTATAAAGGCTCATTTCTTTCATCAATAAAGTTTGATCTGAATTTCTCAAATTTTCCTTCTTTGTTTACAAGTGGTCTTCCTGTATTTTTTTGGTTGTAATAAATAGGCACTTGTCCTACGCTTCTTGGGAATGTAGATGTTAATTTTCCTGAAGGATTCTCATCTCCAAACAAAACATCTGCAATTGCATGTCCTGCTTCACTTCCTGCAAACCAAACATTAAGGATAGCTGGAACTGTTTCGCTTTCTTCTTTTATTACTAACGGACGACCATCAAATAAAACTACAACAACAGGTTTTCCTGTTTTTAATAATGCTTGTAATAAATCTTTTTGTGCTTGTGGAATTTCTAAGTTAGTTCTACTACTACTTTCTCCGCTCATCTCTGCAGATTCTCCAATTGCAGCTACAATTACATCTGATTGTGAAGCAACTTTTAAAGCTTCTGCAAGTAATTCTTCCTTAGTTCTGTTATCACGGTGTAATGTTTTTCCAAACATTGTTGCTTTCTCTTCAAATTCAGCATCATAATCAAGATTACTTCCTTTTGCATAAAGTACGTTTGTTGATTTTCCTGCAACATCTTTAATTCCTGCTAATAATGATATAGCAGTTTTCATATTTGTAGCAACACTCCAAGTACCTGGCATATTTTCTTTGGCATCAGCCAATGGTCCAATTACTGCAATTGTTCCTGATTTTTTTAAAGGCAATAATTGATTTTCATTTTTTAATAAAACCAATGATTGTGAAGATATTTTTCTAGCTTCGGCTCTATGGCTTGCAGTAAAAATTTCTGTTTTAGCTCTTTTTGGATCACAGTATTTATAAGGATCTTCAAACAATCCTAAATCGTATTTTGCTTCAAGAATAAGACGCACAGCATTATCTAATTGTTCTATGCTTACTTTATTCTCTGCCAATGATTTTTTTAATGTAGTAAGGAATCCTTCTCCTACCATATCCATCTCTACACCTGCATTTAATGCTAATGCTGATACAGTTTGTAAATCACCCATTCCGTGATCGATCATTTCTGGAATTCCTGTATAATCTGTAACTACAAATCCTTTAAAACCCCATTCTTTTCTTAAAACATCGGTCATTAACCATTTATTTCCAGTTGCTGGAATTCCGTCAATTTCATTGAAAGATGCCATAACCGAACCTACTCCTGCATCAATAGCAGCTTTGTATGGTGGGAAATATTCATTATACATTCTTATTTTACTCATATCTACCGTGTTGTAATCACGTCCTGCTTCTGGCGCACCATATAAAGCAAAATGTTTTACACATGATAAAATAGTATTGTTTTTTGAAAGATCATGTTGTTGGTATCCATTAACCATTGCTTTTGCAATTTCACTACCTAAATACGGATCTTCTCCTGAACCTTCAGAAACTCTACCCCAACGTGGATCACGAGAGATATCTACCATTGGTGAGAATGTCCAGTTAATACCATCTGCACTAGCTTCTTGTGCTGCAATTTGAGCACTTCTTTCTATTGCTTTCATATCCCAAATACAAGATAATCCTAGTGGAATTGGGAATGTAGTTTCATAACCATGAATAACGTCCATACCAAAAAGCAAAGGGATTTTCAATCGGCTTTTTTCGACTGCAATCTTTTGTACTTCTTTTATCTTTTGAACTGATTTAATATTGAATAGTCCACCTACTTTTCCTTCTTCAATATTTTTAGCAACATTAGAACTATTAGCCTGACCAGTTGTTATATCTCCAGAAGTTGGTAAATTTAACTGTCCGATTTTTTCATCTACTGTCATTTTTGACATCAACTCTGAAACGAACTCTGATCTTGGCTTAATTTTTACAGTTTTTTTGGCTTCTTTTTTTTGAGCATAACTCAAAAAAGCACATCCTAAAAAGAGTATTACTAATTTGTTTTTCATTCTATGGGTTTTATTTATTTCTTACTTGTTTAAACATCCAGTCATAAACTTCCTGGTTGTCATATACTCTTGACCAGCTATCATGACCTGCATCATCAAAAATGGTCAACTCTACATTGCTATTACATTTTTTTAATTCTTTATAAATTGTAATCGCATAATCTATATTCACGACATCATCCATTAATCCATGGAAAATTCGTGTTGGTATTTTTGCAATTTTACAGGTTTGTTCTAATTGTATTAAATCTACAAACCCCGAAATAGGAACTATTGTTGCAAACATATCCGGATGTGCAAAAGCTAAATTCCATGTTCCCCAACCTCCTAAACTTAATCCTGTAACATAAATTCTATCTGAATCTATATTGTTTTCTTTCTGGATTTTTAAGATCAATCGGTATAAAACTTCTGCATCCCATTCTTCGCCTTCTGGACATTGTGGAGCAAGAACATAAGCATCGAGTTTGTGATCTTTTAAATACTTAAATGGACCGTGAATTTTTACTTTCTCAATATCGGTTCCTTTTTCGCCTGAACCATGAAGAAAAATTAGCAATGGTTTCTTCTCTTTTATATCCGCTGGAATATGCAATGCGTACCCTAGTTCATGTTTTTGAATGATTTCGGTTTTGATCTTCCCATTTACAGTTGTTTGAGCAAAAGAAATGAACGAAAATAATAGAGCTACTACTGCTAATTTATACTTCATATTAAAACTGTTTTCTAGAATCCGTATTTACCTGAGTGAAAACCTAATCCTATCAATCCTTGTTTAACCTCTGGAGCATTCATAAATAATTCCCATAATAAACCAGAACGATAGTTCTCTAACATAACCACTTCTGGACCTTGGTCTATCGCCAAATAGCGTTGAGCAGTCCAACCATATTGTAGACTACTAGCATCATAAAATCCTGCTACTCCCCAAGTATCTTTTTTATGATTTTCGTATAAATTACGCATCACTGCAATAGACTCTTTTGGTGTATAAACAATTGAGCTAATTGCTGCTGTTGGTGCAATAACTCCTACATCATTACTAGGCATATGTGCGTTGTAACCTGTCGTTCCGTCTGGGTTTCTAGAATAAGATGCAGTTAATCCCCAATAATCAGAACCGTATCCTTTAAATTTCTTAGGATTTTCTACACAATACTCATAATCGATCTTTACGTGATTTACATTAAGATCCCAATAGTTTGCATATTTATCAGTTAATTGGTTTGGATCAAGTCCAACATACGAATAATGTGCCCAAAATAAAGGACCTCCAAACTCTTCAGCTCCATTGTGTTTTAGAATTAGGGGAATATTATATTTGGTTTTATCCGTAACTATTCCCCCATTTCTTGCCCAACCTTCGTGGTATTCTTTCGGCGTAATTGGGTGTGTTGGCGAAGCTGCCGCCAATATGTAAGTAATTAAACATTCGTTATATCCTTCTAAAGGAAAATTCATTTGCCAATCGTAAGTAGGCGACCAATGCCAATACAAAAAATTCTTGTTATTTGTGTACCATTTCCAGTCTACCCCTTTCCAAAGTGCATCGTATTTTTCGGCGACTGCTTTTTCAGCGCTCGAACCGTTTTTTAAGTATTCACGAACCGTAATCATTCCGCTAACTAAAAATGAAGTTTCTACTAAATCTCCTCCATTATCTTTAGTTCCAAATGGTTTTACTTTTCCTGTATTTCCATCAATCCAATGTGACCAAGCTCCGTGAAAACGGTCGGCTTTAGCCAAGAAATCAGCTATTTTATTAAGTCTCTCTGTACCTTCTTTTTTTGTAATGTGACCTCTTGACATTCCAGACACAATTGCCATTAACCCAAAACCAGAACCTCCGGTCGTAACAACATTAGCATCATTTTCGGGATAAACCCCATCAGGATGATAGCGCTCTCTCGCCAATCCCGAGTTTGGTTCAGCATAGTCCCAGAAATACTTAAAAGTTTGTTTTTGCACTACATCCATAAGCTCTTCATCCGATAGTTTTACAACTGTGGGAGCTACAGTATTCTCTTTAGATTTGTCCATTTTTGATCCACAACCTAAAAAAACAAAAGCCATCAATAAAACTGAAATTCTAATCATTATAAAAATTTATGCAATTAATAAATATCACTTCCTCCATACTCTGGAGGAAGTGATTATTTGGTATTTTAGTAACCAGGATTTTGTTCTGACATCCCTTCAGCTATTCTAATAAATGAATCTGGTATAGGAAATAATTCATTTTTCCCTACAGTAAATACTTTCCCCTTAGGGAAATCTTTATTTTTATCTGCAGCAAAAGCATCCTTAGCTTGTCCAGTTCTAACTAGATCAAAAAATCTATCAAACTCAAAAGCTAATTCAACTCTTCTTTCTTTCCAAATTGCTTTTCTAACATCATCTTGACCTACTGCAGGAGAATCACCCAGTCCAGCTCTACGTCTGATTTGGTTCAACAAAGGAATAGCTTCCGAAGTCTGCCCCAACTCATTAAGTGCCTCAGCCTTCATCAATAAAACTTCACCATATCTCAAATACTTAATATTAGCATCTGTTTCCCAAGCATCTGTATAAGCAGAAGAATATGCTTTAAAGTTGTATCTTGGATTAAGAGTAGTATCTACCACTTTTTCACCTTTGTCATTCAATTTATATATCTGCGGAATTTCTCTCCCATCATATAAAGTTGTGCCTCTAAAAATGATAGTTGCATCTTTTCTTACATCACCCAATTCATAAGCATTTAATAAACTTTTAGAAGGCTGATTAAAGCCCCAACCGAATGAATCTCGTACACCTTGTGTATTAGAATATCCTGTAATTCCTCTTACAGGCACAGAACCTACACCATTTATTTCAAAAATAGATTCGGCATCATTCTCTCCTTCTAATCTAAACATTTTAGCATAATCCGGAACAATAATATAACCTGTAACCAGATTACAATTATCTACTACTTTTTGCCAATTTTTTTGGTACAGATTTACTTTTGCTAATAAGGCATAAGCTGCTCCTTTTGACGCTCTAGCTTTTTCATTCGAAGAATATGCCGATTTGTTTGGTAATACAGCTATTGCATCATTCAAATCTTTTTCAATAAAAGCATAAACCTCTACAGCAGTCTTACGAGTTAACTGCATTGCTTTATCTTCTGCAGATAATGGAATACTAGCCAAATGATCTACAATAGGAACTCCTCCATAACATTTAACCAAAGTAAAATACATGAAAGCTCTCAAAAATTTTGCTTCTCCCATTAATCTCTCTCTCAAAGCTGGATCCGCTTTATCAAGTTTAGGAAGAATAGCCAGAGCTTGATTACATCTGTTTATACCATCATAATTAGCATTGAACGTACTTTCTGCAGACGGATTTGATGAATTATAAGTTAATGCATCCAAAACATCTTTATCAGTACCTACATCACTTGGTGTAGAACCTTTATCTGCATCATCAGATGTTATACTAGCCAATCCAATCCAGCCAAACGAGCTCATATCCCAATCTAAAAACTTGCTATAAATTGCAGTTACAAATGTTTTTGCTCCGTTGTCATTATTAAACAATTCGATATCATCTGTAGAAACAGTTTCAGTTTGCTTAACATCTAAGTAATCATCTGCACATCCAGAAAAGAAAAATGCTGACAACACAAACATTGATATATATATTTTTTTCATAATATTAAAATTTTAAATTAGCACCAAAAACAAAAGATCTTAGTGAAGGATAAGCATCCAACTCAATACCTTGAAGCTTATAAGGATCTCCATCACCATTTAATTCTGGAGAAAAACCAGAGAATTTTTGAGTGATGAATGGATTAATTGCATTTACATATAATCTACAAGAACTAATAAACTGATCTTCTTTAAGAGGTAGTTTGTAACCAAAAGTTATATTATTGATTCTAAAGAAATCTCCAGACTCCATATAATAAGTAGAAGCTACAGGAGTTGTGTTAAATGGTCTAGGATTTAAAGACGTTTTGTTAGTTGGACTCCAATAATCTTTTGTAGCAGAAGCTTCTATATTTTCACCTCCAAAATGTTGTGCCTTTTTACCATTGTATACTTTTGCTCCTCCAGTACCATATCCATCAACTGATAAATCGAAGTTTTTGTAAACAACGCCTAATGAAACACCATAATTTGAAGTTGGTAAAATTGAACCTGAATATTTTTTATCATTAGTAGCAGATAAAGCATCTTGAGTTACTTTTTGACCACTAGCTGTATAGTACAACATATCTCCATTTGCTGGGTCTATACCTGCATACTCATAGAGATAAAAACTCCCTAATGGCTGACCAACGGAATTATTATACAATAATTTAGTATCAATACCATTACCTAAATTACCTCCAATTACTTGTGATAACGATACGTCCTTTAAACCTGTAAGTTTATTTTGATTATGAGAGAAATTACCTCCAACCCAATAACTTAAATTATCAGTAATTTTATCATCCCAACGTAAAGAAATTTCATATCCTTTATTTGAAACTTCACCAACGTGAGAAGGTGATGCTACAGTAATACCTGAAGTTGGAAATGGTTTTACATTTAAAATAACATTGTTAGTCGTTTTGTCATAAACATCAAACGTTCCTTTTAATCTGCTTCCTAATAATTCAAAATCAAGACCAGCAGAAAGTTCTTCTGTTATTTCCCATGTCAAACTAGGGTCAATTTGTGAAGTGATGCTAGTACCCTCATTTAATATTGAGCCTCCTAAATAACTATTAAGTCCAGAAGCATACGCTTGGTTATTTAATGGTACGTTTTGATTACCTAATTTACCCCAACTTCCTCTTAATTTTATCAAATCCACTCCTTTTATATCCTTCAAGAAGTTTTCTTTCGTCATAATCCAACCTAAACCTACCGATGGAAAAGTTCCCCAACGATAATCTTTAGCAAAATTTGAAGATCCATCACGTCTAATTGTTCCCGTTAACAAATATCTATCCATTAATTTATATTGAAACCTACCAAAATAAGAAGCTAGTTTGCTTTCATTAAATGTCACATCATATAAACTGGTCACAGTACCAACATAATCAACTCCATGTCCTTCTTTTGAATCATTTAAAGACCAATAATTAGAATCAGGACTTACGTTTTTTCTAGCGATAGTTAATTTCTCTCTAGGCCCTTTTACAGATGTTTCAATACCTGCTGTAAGCTCTACATCATGGATATTTCCAAAAACTTTATTATAGGTTAAATAGTTAGATAAGTTCCAGTTAAAATATTGTTCTCTACCTCTTGTTAATAAATTGATATTTGATGTAGATAAATACTGAGATTCAAGACGAGTTGGATTAGCTGCTAACCAGATGTTTTTAGTATCCTCATAGTTATACTGCTTCCAAGAATAATATTCTCCGTTAAATTGCGACGTGAATTTTAATCCTTTAATGATATTATAATCTAATTTTAATCCTCCTTGTAAAGTAATGCTTCTTTGTTGCTCATTATAAAAATCTAATTGAGCTACAGGATTTCCAACATTATTAATTGAGTTACCTGTTGGACTTGCAATACCATTACCATCAACAAAAGGAACACCATATTTACCATTAGAAAAATAAACTGGAATAAGTGGTGCTTGTTTATATGCATTTGTAAAAGCACTTAAGGGTTTTGGTGATGAATTAGCTGAAGTAAAACTAAAATTTTGATTTAATGTTACTTTCTTAGAAATTTTATATTCATTATTATTTCTAAAGTTAGTACGACTATAATCTAAACCATTTAAAATTGCTTTTTCCTGATAGTTACCTGCACTAAAAAAGTACTTCACATTCTCTGAAGCACCAGAAATAGAAATATTATTTTGAGTATAAGATCCTGTTCTTGTAATTTCATCAAACCAATCTGTGTTTACAGGTTGATCCGTTGCAAATTTATTAGTCCCTAAAGCAACATTCGAATATGCCGCATATTGAGCACTATTTGCCATTTTTACTTTTTTAAGAGGTGTTCTCATTCCTGCAAAACTTTCAATTTCTACAGAAACTTTATCACCTTTTCCTTTTTTAGTGGTAATAATTATTACCCCATTTGCTGCTCTTGTACCATAAATAGCCAAAGAAGATGCATCCTTTAATATTTCGTAAGAAGTAATATCGTTTGTATTGATATTATTGATATTATCAGTAGGCATACCATCAACAATATATAATGGAGATCTTCCTCCCAATGCAGTACCTAAACCTCTAATAACAACAGAAGGTGTACTTCCTGGTAAATCAGACGAAATAACCTGAACCCCTGCTGCTTTACCTTGTATTGCCTGTGAAGCATTCAAAACTTTTGTTTTCGTAATTTCCTCTGCTTTTATAGAAGTAATAGCCGAAGTATTATCTATTTTCTTTCTTGTTCCGTATCCAATAACTACAACTTCTTTTAAAGCGGTATCTTGAGATTCTTTTAAAACAATACTCATAGGAGTTGAAGTTGCTTTAATAGTCGAAGCTTCAAAACCAACCATGCTAATTTTTAATGTCTCGCCTACTTTGGCTTTAATTTCAAAATTACCATCAAAATCTGTGTCTGTTGAAGTTCTAGATTCTGTGGCAACGACCATTGTTCCTGGAATTGCCATACCCTGTGAATCCAAAACCTTACCTTTAATTACTTGACCAGACATATATGCTGGAAGTAGAATGAGCGCTAATAAGCTAAAAATAAGATTTCTCATATATTAATAAATTGTTAAAGTTAGTTTGTCAAACTTAGATAATTACAACGTTATAGTGCGTTAAATAGAAATACTACATGACTACATCAAAACAGCAAAAAAACACGTTAAGTTAATGGTTTTTAATAAATTACAAAAACACAAAAACACCATTACACATCATGTTGATGTAGTAATGATGTATTGTTATATGATAAAATTTAAAGTTAAATAATATATTATCCCTAAAAAAACAGGGTGTTTTTATATATTTAATAGAAAATTAGAAAGGTTTTCGTCCTGTACAAGGTTCAATTTCTTCCTTAATCGATAACGATGTAGTTCTACTCCTCTAAATGAGATGTTCATTAGAGGTGCAATCTCTTTTGAGGAAAGATTCATTTTTAGGTAAATGCAAAGCTTAATATCCTTTGAAGTCAGGTTAGGATATTTTTGAGAAAGTGTTGTGATAAACTCGTTGTGTATCTGATTCAGGTTATTTTCAAAAGTTTCCCACTCGTGTTTATTAACAGCATTTATTTTAATCGCTTTCTTTATCTCGCTTTTGAGTTTATTAAAATCTGCTTCAGAATCTAGAATGCCTTGTATCTTTTCAATCATTTCGCTTTGCTTGGCAATAGAAAGTGATTTACCTGCTACCTCTGATGATTTAGTTTGTAACTCTAGTTCAAGAATATGTTTTTGGTACTCCTGACTATTTAAATCATTCTCGGCTTTCAATTCCATTTCCAGAATTTTCTTTTGATGTCTTAGCTCTTCTTCTCTTAATTCAAGTTTTTGTAAGTAGCGTATGTTATTCCATTTATAATAGATATACAAAACAACACCTATAATAGACAAATACAACAAAAGCATCCAAGCAGAAAGATACCATGGTTTTGCAACTACAAATTCAAAATTTGCAATCTTACTATAACTTAAACCATCATGATTAAATATTTCGACATCGTGAGAACCGCTATTTAAATTGTTCAAAACAATTAAACCGTCTTTTATGGGAATAAATTTATTTTCTCCATTAATTTTATAAGACAAATTTGGTTTTGATGCCCCAAATATTCCTGAGATTACATTTATTTTTAATTCGGTATTATAATTTATACTCGAATTATTCTCTATCAAGTTTTCGTTATTAAACGCCTCAACCTCTAAATTTAGTTTTTCTTTATTGATGTCTTTTAATTGAAAAGAAATAAAACCATCATCCAGATTTAATAAATAGTTATTGTTATTTTTAAAAATATTCAGATTATCATTAATTATTTTACCCTTATAATATTTCTCTTGAATACTGTTCCAGATAAATTTATTGCCATTTGCATAAATGTGATACAAAAACCCGTCTTGTAGCAATATAAAATGACTTTCGTCAATAGCAGCTACATCAGAAATATTACTAAAATTCGAATTAAAAAGTTCGTTTTTCTCTAATTGATTCGCTATCGAATTATAAGTGTACCACGTTTTATTTATTAAGAAGAGTATTTCCTTTCTAAACTCAAATATTTTTACACCAAAATCATTTTTAATTTTACTGTGTTGCGTAACGTTTTCTACCTTTTTTGTCTCGTAATCGTCATTATATAAAATTCTATACAAACCTCTATAATTATCAGCTGCCCAAACTTCATTTTTTTTATTTTGAGCTACATATTTTATAGGTTTCTTTAATCCGTTTAAGATAACTTTTTCATCTAAGTTATTAATGTCTTTATACACAACAACTCCGCTGTATGTTGCTTGAAAATAAGAATTACCAATACTACTCTTAGTCAAATTCCAACCACCATTTGTTGTATTTAATTTAGAAAACTGTCCATTTTCATACAAGAATGTTCCTTCGTTATGACCAATAAAGTATTTAGAACCTATTTTACTTATATTCCAAGCCTGACCTTGACTATTAGGAATCAATGAGAGCTTTTTATCTACATATTTAAAAACACCGTGGTTAGATGCCATTAAATATCCCTTCTCGATGTTTACAACTGAATATACTGATCCTAAAACTCCCGAATTATCATAAAAAATAGATACTGGCGAAGTAACTTCAATATGCGCTATTCCGTTATCGAGTCCCAACCATAAATCATTTTCTTTATCCAGCCCTATACTTAAGATAGAATTGTTCATCAATACATTTTTTCTATTGATGTTTTTAAAAGAATTATCATTAAAGTCAAACATATAAATCCCGTCTCCGGCAGTTCCAATTATAAGTTTGTTATTTTTTAAAAATCGGGCAACATTTATATTGGCACTTTTTAGGATTCCATTTAATGGATTATTCCAGGCAATTAAAGTTCCCTTATCTTCTACAAAAATTCCGTTTTTATGTGTAAAAATGTATGTCTTATTCTTATACTTTTCGATCGCATGAATAACATTATTTTTTAAGGAATTCCACCCTTTTACTGGACTTAATTTATCTCCTTTTAGAACATAAACACCATGTTCTACAGAAGCTACAAGCAACTGATTATTGATAATAAAGCAATAGGATATTAAAAACGGTAGTTTAGTTTTCTTGATTTTTTTTCCATCATAAGCAAAAACTTGATTAAATGATTGAAAGTATATTACATCATTAAATTTAAAAATCTTCCATACTTCTTCATTTTCATTTTCATCAAATACTCCCCTATTTTTAGAGATAGAAACATACTTCATTTTTCCATCTTCTCTATACCAATAACCAAACTCTTTATAGGAACCTGAATAAATCTTATCTCCTTCGACCATAATCGAGCGAATGATGGTCTTGTTTGGCAAGGTATATTTTTCCCAAACTACTCCATTATAACGCACCAAATAATGATTGTTTGCAAAATACATTGCATTATCATTTCCTTGTGCAACACTCCATATCTGATTATCACCTTCGTAATTAGATTTATTATAGTTTTCTACAAAAGGGAGTAACTCTTGAGCATGAACCTGTAACGCTATAAAAATAAGGAAAAGTGATTTAAGAAGATTTGATTTCAAAATATTGGTATTTATCATCAAATATAATCACATTTATTCAAATTTTCATATAAAAAAAGCCTCTCGATGAGAAGCTTTTTTTATAAAATAATGTGTTATATCTAGTTTTTAAGCAAATGATGAACTTGATTTGCAATTTCAAATTCTTCATCTGTAGGGATTACTAAAATTTTGGTTCTAGACGCTTCTGTATTGATTTCGCGATTAGATTTAGAACGAATTTCATTTTTCTCATTATCTAATTCAATTCCAAAAAACTCCATATCGGTACAAACTAATTTTCGCATATAAGATGAATTCTCCCCTATTCCTGCAGTAAAAACAATAGCATCTAAACCATTTAAAACAGCTGTATAAGAACCTATATATTTTTTTATTCGATAAGCATTCATTGCCAATGCCAATTGGCATTCTTTATTACCTTTTTCTGCTTGAGCCTCAATATCTCTTAAGTCGCTAAAACCTGTAAGACCAAGCATTCCGCTTTGTTTTTGGAGTATTGTATTAATCTCTTCTAATGAATAATTTAAGGTATTTTTCATATAGAAAATTATCGAATGATCAACATCACCAGCACGTGTTCCCATTATTAAACCATTAGCAGGTGCAAATCCCATTGTATGGTCAATACTCTTACCATCTTTAACCGCTGTCATACTACAACCGTTACCTAAATGTATTGTAATGATATTTTTACCTTTTGTATCAGTATGTTTCTTCAAGTATTTAATAGCATTCTCCGAAACATATTTATGACTTGTTCCATGAAAACCATACATACGTATTTTATTCTCTGTCAAAAGCTTGTCAGGAATAGCGTATTTGTGGGCTACAACTGGTATTGTTTGATGAAAAGCAGTATCAAAAACTGCAATTTGTTCCGCTGTATCAAAAATTTCTTCGGCAACATTTATTCCTTCAAGATTTGCAGGATTGTGTAATGGTGCTAATTCAAAAAGTTGCTTGATTTTGGCTTTTATTTTTTCATCAATCTTAACTGTTTTGGTAAATTCACTTCCGCCATGAACCACACGATGTCCTACAGCATTAATCTCTGAAGTACTTTTTATAACGCCTGTTTCTTTATTTAAAAGTAAGCTGGCTACCTTTTGTAATCCTATTTTATGTGTTGCAATTGGCAAAATTTCTTCAAAAGAAACATCTTTTGTTTTATATGTTACATTCGAACTTTCTAAACCAATTCTGTCAATCATACCAGAACAAATCACTTCATTTGCTGGCATTTTCATTAATTGATATTTTATAGAAGAGCTTCCTGAATTTAAAATTAATATTTTCATTGTTATTTTTTTAGGTGCTAAGGCACTAAGTTTCTAAGTTCCTTTTTTTTTATAAGCTTAGTTTTTTTTTTACATATTTTTAATTAATTACAATCCTTGCGCCTGAATTGCTGTAATAACAACTGTATTTATAATATCATCTACGGTACAACCTCGGCTTAAATCATTTACAGGCTTATTTAATCCTTGCAACATTGGCCCAATTGCCAGTGCTCCTGTTTCTCGCTGTACTGCTTTATAGGTATTGTTTCCTGTATTTAAATCAGGGAAAATAAGTACGCTTGCTTGTCCTGCAACTTCAGAATCTGGCATTTTACTTTTACCAACGCTTCTATCTACGGCAGCATCATATTGAATTGGCCCTTCAATTTTTAAATCAGGACGTTTTTGTTTAACAATTTCAGTAGCAGCTCTTACTTTCTCAACCTCATCTCCTTTACCAGAAGTACCGGAAGAATAAGATAACATGGCTATTTTTGGTTCTATCCCAAAAGCTGCGCTAGAATCTGCTGATGAAATGGCGATTTCTGCCAATTGTTCTGCCGTTGGGTTAGGATTTATAGCACAATCTCCAAACACCGAAACACGGTCTTCTAAACACATAAAAAACACCGATGAAACTACAGATGAGTTTGGTTTGGTTTTAATAAACTGTAAAGCGGGTAATATTGTATGTTGGGTTGTATGTGCAGCACCAGAAACCATTCCGTCAGCATGTCCTTTATAAACCATCATCGTTCCAAAATAAGAAACATCCTCCATTAAATCTCTTGCCATAGTAATGGTCACATTCTTATTTTTCCTAAGCTCATAATAGGTATTTGCGTAGTCTTCATAAAATGGAGATTCTATTGGATTTATAATTTTAATTTTCAAAAAGTCAAAAGTAATTCCTAATTCAGCCACCTTACTTTCTATTTGTTTTTTATCTCCAATTATCGAAATATCAACAACATCCATCGCTAATAATCTCGATGCAGCAATAATAATACGCTCATCGCTTCCCTCTGGCAAAATAATATGTTTACGATGTTTTTTGGCTCTGGTTACCAAGTTATACTGGAACATTTTTGGTGTCATTCCTTCTGCCACAAAAGTGATTAGTTTCTCAGATAAACTATCTAAATCAACATATTTTTCAAATGTATTAATTGAAGTTTCTATTTTATGCTCATTATTTGCATAAATTTTCGATTTAACAGCACCAATTTGGTTCGTAATATTATACGTTCCACCTTCTACTGAAATAATAGGAACAATAGGCGAAAGTCCTTCTATTAACTTCAAAATACTCTCTTCGGGAATAATATTTCCTGTAAGTACGATCCCCGATATCGTAGGATAATTGGCCGATTCATTAGCCTGTAAAGCACCTAATATAATATCGGCACGATCACCAGGAGTAATAACTAAACTATTTTCTTTTAAATGCATTAGATAATTATGCAATTGCATCGCTCCTACACTAAAATGTCCCGTTTGATTATTTAAATGTGCAGCTCCAAATAAAACCTTAGCATCTAGTTCATTTACAATTTCCTGAACTGTTGGATTATTCAAGCTCGAAATAACCGGGATAGCATTAACCAAAACACTTTCTGGAAGGCTTTTTTTCAATCCTGAAGTTACCAATTCAACATTCTCAATTTGAACTTTATTTGCAATTACCGCTAGAACTTCTACCTCTTTTATTTTAAAAGAATTATATACCAGAGAAAGGTTATCTACCAATTCATCTAATGTTTTACCAATTCCTGAACCAAGGATAATAGTTGGAATTCCTAAATTTTTAGCAATTAATACATTTGTATCCAGTTCTATTACTGTTCCTTCTCCTGTAAAGCTAGTTCCTTCGACTAATACAAAATCAAAACGCTCTTCGAGACGTTTGTATTTTTCAATTATTAAGTCTAATACTTCTCCTATTTTGCCTTTATTCTTCTTCTTGATTAATTTACTTTTTGTGATAGCAAATGCATCTTCAAATTTAATGTCTAGATTAAAATGTGTAATCACAGTTTCGATATGATTATCCAATTCTCCGTCGATAAAATCCTCAACAATGGGTCTAAAATAGCCCACTTTGGCAGTTTTCCCCATCAACATACTCATTAACCCTAAAGTAATAATCGACTTACCACTATTCTGCTCGCTTGTTGCTATATATACTGCTTTACTCATAATTTTATTGTTTAAAAAACATCTAAAAATAGTCTAGATCCTATATTTTATTTATTAAAAATAGTTTTAATTAAATCGGCATTCATCTTATAAATCCTTTCAATTAAAAAGAAACAAAATTAGAGAAATTGCCCCTTACTACAACTGACATTTGTCATATCAAGGACAATATTGTCCTCTATTAATTTTATCCGTAATTACAGGCCAACTAAGGAACGACAGTTAATTCACTATCAGCTATTAACCCTAAAACCACCTTCTTTTTTTAAAATAAATTATTAACGCAATTACCAATAAAAACATTCCAATCATAACAGAATAATATCCATATTGATATTTAAGTTCTGGTATATTTTCAAAGTTCATTCCATACACTCCAACTATAAAAGTAAGTGGTATAAATATTGCCGAAATTATGGTCAATGTCTTCATAATTTCATTCATTTTACGGCTTTGCGCCGAAAAATAGAAATTAGAAGCACTTTCTAATGAACTCATATCCGACTCTATTTGCTCTAAAAGTTCTAAGCTTTTTTGATGTAAACGTGCAAAAAAACTAAAATTTTCCTTTTCGATTCCATTAAATGTATTGTCGTCTTTTATACTTTTTATATCATACAAAGAATCTCTAAGTGGTATAATAGAGCGTTTTAAAAAATTGAAATTATCGCGGTGTTTTTCTATTTCCTCAAGAATAGCAGGATTAGTATCTCCTTTAGTAATATTAATCAATTCTTCTACTTTATTTTCTTCATCTTCGAGTGTGATATAAAAATTTTCCATCACAGCATCTAATAATAAATAAAGCAAGTAATCTACTTTTTTGGTTCGTACAATTCCTGCATGTTGCCTAATACGTTCGCGAATGTGTGTAAAGAAATCACTTCGTTTTTCCTGAAAAGAGATTAAAATACCGTCTTTGATTATAAAACTAATCTGCTCTACACTAATATTATCCGAATCTTCAGAAGGTAAAAGAGATTTTATATTAAAAAAGAGTATTTCTTGTTGTTCTTGTAGTTTAGTCCTTTTTGTAGTATTGAGAATATCAGCAAGCATAAAGCCGTCTACTTTAAAATATTCTCCAATAGTCTTAATAAGATCTATATTATTTAAACCATGAATATTTAGCCAATTATTTTTAGTGTAATCGATACACGCATTTAAAGCTAATATATTGAAATTCTCATATTCGGTGATTTCTAAATCATCGTAAACAAAAAGTTGCATTTCCGACTGAGTGTCTTTATGCCGACCTGTATATTCTAAAGAATAGGGTTGTAGTTTTCGGCCTTTTTTGTATTTTATTTTTCTCATTCAATAAATGATTTATATAGTAATATTACAAAAAAGTTTTTTAAAACATGGCTACATTACCAATTTTGGCATTACTAAAGTAAAATTCTAATTTATTTAAGAATTGAATAAAGTAGGTTATTACTTTACTTTCATTTCCATAATAAAGTCTTCCATTAAATACCCGTGATCTAGCTCAATATCAGCTTCGGCTACAATTTCGAATCCCATTTTTTTATAAAAAGAAGCTGCTTTATTAAATCTATTTACATTCAGAGTAACGATATCTGCTTCTTTTTCTTTGGCTGCAGCCACAACAACATCAATTAATATTTTCCCCATACCTTTCCCTTGTGCTTCTGGAAGCAAATACAGTTTATTTAAGCGTGTAGCATTCTTGTCTTGATAATTATGTTGATATCCAGCATAACCAAGGCAAAAATCATCCTCGTAAGCCATAGTAAAAATATGTCCGTTACGAATGCTTTCTTCTAAAAGGGCTGGCTCATAAAATTTGTCCAGCATATAATCAAGTTGTTCTTGAGATAGGATTTCGCCATAAGTATTAGGCCAGGTTTTAAATGCAATTTCTCTTATTGTAGGTATATCTGTTGCTGATGCTGTTTTAAGTGTAATCATTTTTTTAGACTTCTTAGATTATTAGACTGACTTAGATTGTTAGACTTCTTAGATTGTTAGATTTCTTAGATTTTTAGACTATATGGATAATTGGAATGTCCTTCGACTCCGCACAGGATGACACTAAACACTGTTACTGAAACTGAAACTGAAACTGAACACTGAGACTGAATACTGTGACTTAATACTGTGACTTAATACTAATCTTACCCGTGAATCGTCTCTCCTTTTCCGTAATTGGTAATTATTGATTCTTCGTAGGCAAGCCATTCTCTCCAACGTTTCTCTACATCAATCCCAACTCCGTATTTTCTGGCATAAGTAATAAAAGTGGTATAATGCCCTGCTTCACTTTCCATCAAATCTCTATAAAAAACAGATAATTCTTCGTCATTGATGTTTTCCGAAAGTACCTTAAAACGTTCGCAGCTTCTTGCCTCAATCATCGCCGAGAATAGTAATCTTTCGACTAAGCTAGAAACACGACTTCCGTCACCGCTTTTCTTCATATATAAATACAATTCATTTACATAATCGTCTTTGCGCTCACGACCAAGTTTTAATCCTCTTTTGATGATGATATTATGTACTTGCTCAAAATGGTCAATTTCTTCTTTGGCTAGAGCCAATAAATCCTTAACTAAATCTTGATGCTCTGAGTTATTCGTAATTATCGTGATAGCGTTTGTTGCAGCTTTTTGTTCGCACCAAGCATGATCCGTTAATATCTCTTCAATATTTTTCTCTACGATATTTACCCATCTTGGGTCAGTTGGTAACTGTAATCTTAATACACCCATTTTTCTTTTTGTTTAATGTTTAAAAAAGTATTTAAAGTTAGGGCTGGAAGTAAAAAAGTTTAAAGTTTAAAACTTTTGTGATAGCTTTCGATATCAACAAAACCTTAAACTTTAAACCTTAATCTTTTTAAATAAAATATTCTTAATAAACGAAAATTGCTCTTTCGCTCATCATTTCATTTACTTCGTTAGCAACCTCTTCGATAACTTCTTCACTTGTGTGATTTGTTAATACTCTATCGATTAATGCAACGATAGTTTCCATGTCGTCTTCAACTAAACCACGAGTTGTGATTGCTGCTGTTCCTACACGAATTCCTGAAGTTACAAATGGTGATTTATCATCAAATGGAACCATATTTTTATTTACAGTAATTTCAGCTTTTACCAATGCATTTTCAGCTTCTTTACCTGAAATTCCTTTATTTCTAAGGTCAATTAACATCATGTGATTGTCAGTTCCTCCAGAAATAATATCGTATCCTCTTTTTACGAACGCTTCTGCCATAGCATTTGCATTCTTTTTTAATTGCATTGCATAAGTAAAGAACTCATCTTGTAATGCTTCTCCAAAAGCAACCGCTTTTGCAGCAATAATATGCATTAAAGGACCTCCTTGGTTACCAGGGAATACAGCTAAGTCTAATAATGCAGACATCATTCTGATTTCTCCTTTTGGATTTGTTAATCCTAGTGGGTTTTCAAAATCTTTACCCATCAAGATTAAACCTCCACGTGGTCCACGTAATGTTTTATGTGTTGTAGTAGAAACGATATGACAATGAGGAATTGGGTCATTCATTAATCCTTTAGCGATAAGCCCTGCTGGATGTGAGATATCTGCAAATAAGATTGCTCCTACGCTATCTGCAATTACTCTAAAACGCTCAAAATCCATATCACGAGAATAAGCCGAAGCTCCTGCGATGATTAATTTTGGTTGCTCTTTAGTAGCAATTTCTTGAATTTTATCATAATCTAAACGTCCTGTCTCTTTATCTACACCATAAAAAACCGGAGTATATAAACGTCCCGAAAAGTTTACTGGAGACCCGTGAGTTAAGTGACCACCGTGAGATAAGTCAAATCCTAAAATTTTATCTCCTGGCTTTAAACATGCATGATAAACAGCAGTATTTGCTTGTGATCCTGAATGTGGTTGTACGTTTGCGTAAGTAGCTCCAAATAACTCTTTAGCTCTATCGATAGCAATTTGCTCAATAACGTCAACTACTTCACAACCTCCGTAGTATCTTTTGCCTGGATAACCTTCTGCATATTTATTTGTTAAAACAGAACCAGCTGCTTCCATTACCTCATCACTTACAAAATTTTCTGAAGCGATTAGTTCTAATCCGTGAATTTGTCTGTCTTGTTCTTCAAGAATAAGATCAAAAATTTGTTCGTCGCGTTGCATTTTTTAGTTTTTCGTTAATTTGATGCAAAAATACAAAAAAACGTTTGTCAAACTGTTAGATTATGATATATTTGACATAGAATTTTTCAACAAATAATTAACATGCACATGCCGATAACTGCCAACGATACTAAACGAAAATCATGGTTAGATGTACCAGAGAATAGTGACTTTCCTATTCAAAACATTCCCTTCGGTGTTTTTCTTACCAAAGAAAATATAGTAACGGTTGGAACAAGAATTGGCGACTACGCCATAGATTTAGGTGCTTTGCAACAATTAAGCTATTTCTCAGGAATTGATTTAACTGATGATATGTTTATGCAAGACACTCTAAACGATTTCATTTCTGATGGAAAAAAAACTTGGAGATTGGTTAGAAACCGTATTGCCGATATATTTGACATCAACAATTCACAATTAAGAGATTCTACAAAAGATAGAGATATAGTCATTTTTAAAATTGATGATGTCGAAATGCAATTACCTGTTTTAATTGGTGATTATACCGATTTTTACTCAAGCAGAGAGCATGCTACCAATGTAGGTAAATTGTTCCGTGATCCGGAAAATGCTTTGTTCCCAAACTGGTTACACATTCCTGTAGGATACCACGGAAGAAGTTCGACCATTATTCCTTCTGGAATTCCTGTACACAGACCAATGGGACAAACACTTCCTAATGGAGAGAACTCTCCTGTTTTTGGTCCATCAAGATCTATTGATTTTGAACTAGAAACAGCATTTATTACAACTGATGCTAACATAATGGGAGAACCTATTCCTGCTTATGAAGCCGAAGAATATATTTTCGGAATGGTTTTATTGAATGACTGGAGTGCACGCGATATCCAAAAATGGGAGTATGTACCTTTAGGACCTTTCTTGGCTAAGAACTTTGCTTCTTCTATTTCTCCTTGGATTGTTACCATGGATGCTTTAGAACCATTTAGAACCAAAGGACCTAAACAAGACCCATCTCCGCTTCCTTACTTACAAACTAAAGGAAAGAAAGCTTTTGATATCAATTTAGAAGTTTCTATTAAACCATTAGATAAAGAAGAAACTGTAGTTTCCAGATCGAATTTTAAATATATGTACTGGTCGATGAGTCAACAATTAGCACATCATACCTCTAATGGTTGTCGTGTTAATTCTGGCGACATGATGGGTTCTGGAACAATATCCGGACCTACTCCAGACAGTTGTGGATCTATGCTGGAACTAACTTGGGGAGGAAAAAATCCTTTAAAGTTAAATGATGGTAGCGAACGTAAATTTATCGAGGATAACGATACTGTAATTATGAGAGGATATTGCGAGAGCAATGAAGTTCGTATTGGTTTTGGAGAAGTTTCAAGCCAATTACTTGCTCCTTTCGTGAGACAATGAAGAGATCTTGATTCAGAATAATAAAAAAACGCATTGAAAATTTTCAATGCGTTTTTTTTATACTTTTTTCCCAAAACAAAAAAGAAGGCTTTTGCTACAAATTTACTTCGTCTGTTCGACTTTCAGTCTCGAGTCAAGAAAGTATTTTTAGGTCTTTGATAAAGAGTTACTAACTTAAATTGTCTATAAAAGGACACGGATGATACGGATTTACAAAAGTAAAGTCGCGGATTAAAACTGATTTAAAAACAATCAAAAATAAAATCCGTTTTAATCCGTGTTTTCGCCTTAGCGAATCCGCATAATCCGCGTTACTTTCGCAAAGAGTTAGATAGAATTAAACGATTTTTTTTTAAACCCTTTTAATCTGTGGCATAAACTTTTCAGAATTTATATTGGTATTTGCTGACTTAAACAATGTAATGTTCCGAATCCCCAAATAAAATCAACACAATTAATTCCGATTACTTCTCTATCAGGGAAACATTCCGAGAGGATATTAAGTGCTACGCGATCATTACTATCATTAAAAGTAGGAACTAAAACGCAATTATTCAGAATTAAGAAATTAGCATAACTTGCTGGCAATCTTAAATCTTCAAAGTCTATTCGCTTAGGCATTGGCAAAGCAACAATTATTGGAGATTTTCCGTTCTCTAGCTTTGCATTTTGCAACCTTTTTAAGTTATCCTGCAAAGGTTCGTAGTTTGCATCATTTTTATCGGTTTCTACAATCGTAACAATTGTATCTTCGTTTACAAAACGACACAAATCATCAATATGCCCATGTGTATCATCCCCTTCTATTCCATCTCCTAACCAAATAACATTGGTTATTCCAAGATATTCTTTAAAAACAGCTTCGTAATCTTCTTTGGTAAAATTTGGGTTTCGAACTTGGATACTTGGGTGCATCAAACATTCTTCTGATGTTAATAAGGTACCTCTTCCGTTACTATCAATCGCACCACCTTCTACAATAACTGGTTTCCCTTTATACATTACTTGTGTAAGCGGAATATCTAAAACATCAGCAACTTTAGCTGGAACAAATTTATCTAATTGATAATTTTTATATTTAGCCCAACCATTAAAATTAAAGTTTAATGCTTCTCTTTTATCTCCATTTTTAACCACAATTGGTCCAGAATCACGCATCCAACTTCTGTTAGTCTTATGAACAATATAAGTAACATTGTTTAAATCTACACGTGCTCTTTCGAGCATATCATTCACTTTAGCTTTTAAAACTTCATCGGCAACTACCAAGAAAACAGCTTCATAAGTAGCTACTTTTTTTATAAACTCTACAAAAGCCCATTGAACTGCCTCGTATTTCCCTGGCCAATCTTTACCATTATGAGGAAAACACAATACAATACCTTGTTGTTTTTCCCATTCAGCAGGAAATCTTCTATTATTCGTTGTCATAAAAAGGTTCTAAATTAAAAAAAGCAAAGATAATCATTCGTAACTTTTATCATTGTGCAATATTCATTTTTTCCTCTCCTTATAATATATATATTCTCTAAAATAATTAAAAATACAATACTAATAAAGCAATCTTACTCTAGCCAAAGCCCTAAAACATGGGAATTATATAATACCGATAGAACACTCTTTTAAAATCATTACTCTAATTTTATGTTGAGTTTAAAAAATAGAGCTCACAAAAATCAAATTAAACAAATGATATCATGAAAAAGAAATTAGCTTCCGTATCGCTTTTATTACTATCCGTGGCAGCAGGTGCCCAAAACATGGCAACAACTTCTGCCCAACCTTCAGTTGAAAAAAATCCGTATAATAAATGGTCTATCGAATTAAATGGTGGTATAAACAAACCAACCAGAACAATGACCGAAGGGTATTCGACTGCTACACTTAGCCCATTTCATGCAGATTTAGGGGTAAGATACATGTTTAATCCAAAGTTTGGTTTGAAATTCGATTTTGGATATGATCAGTTTAAAGAACGTGATGATACTCCCGACTTTGAAGGCAGACAATTAAGAACAAGCTTGCAAGGAGTTATAAACCTTGGTAGAGCTTTAAACTTTGAAACCTGGACTAATACTTTTGGTCTGTTAGCACATGGTGGATTCGGAGTTTCTCAATTAAGTTCTGACACAGGTTTTGACGGAAAAGATTACACAGGTCACGGAATTCTTGGTCTTACAGGACAAGTTAGACTTAGTAATAGAATTGCTTTAACTGGAGATCTTACCGGAATCGTTAATGGAAGACAAAATTACAATTTCGACGGGATGGGCCCAACAACAAGTGGTAGCTTTGACGGCGTATTATTAAATGCTTCTGTAGGTTTAACTTTCTACTTAGGTAAAAACGAAAAACATGCCGATTGGTATTCTGAAGACAACGACAAGTACAACAAATTAGAAGAAAGAGTTGGTCTTATCGAAACAGGTCTTATCGATAGCGATAAAGATGGTGTAGCCGATTTATATGACTTAGAACCAAATTCTATTGCTGGAGTTGCCGTAAATACCAAAGGACAATCTATTGACAACAATCAAAATGGTGTTCCAGATGAATTAGAAAGTTACTTAGATAAAACCTACGGGCAAAAAAATACTACCGCTACAAACAATACTGTTGAGGAGTTAATTAACGGAGGATATGTAAACGTTTATTTTGACTTTAACTCATCAAAACCAACAAATGCGTCTTTATCTGGTGTTGACTTTTTAGTTAAATACTTAAAAAACAATCCATCAAAAAGTGCTGATATCGTAGGTTATGCTGACGAAATTGGAAGCTCTAGCTATAACACTGAGCTATCTAGAAAAAGAGCTGAAGCTGTGAAAAAAGTAGCTTTAAATGCTGGAATCGATGGATCTAGATTAAATGTTATTGCTAACGGTGAAGATACTTCTGTGAATAAAAATTCTAAAGAAGCTCGTCAAATCGTAAGAAGAGTTACTTTCCAGGTAAAATAAATTTAATTTTACTTTTAGAAACAAAAAAAAGGACAAAATGTAAATTTTGTCCTTTTTGCTTTTATATAAATCAACTCAATTAGTCGATTGCTCTTTTAGTAATATCTCCAAAAGCATCTATTCTTCTGTCTCTAAAAAATGGCCAGTTCTGACGTACATTTTCTTGTAAATCTAAATCAACTTCAGCAATAAGAATTTCTTCTTTATCATGTGACGCTTGCGCTAAAATTTCACCTTGTGGACCTGCAATGAATGAAGCTCCCCAAAACTGAATTCCATCTGTACCATCTATATATTGTTCTAAACCAATTCTATTAGCAGCAGCAACAAATACACCATTTGCAACAGCATGTCCTTTCATCACGTTCATCCAAGCTCCATATTGGTTTTCACCATATTGCTCTTTCTCTTTTGGATGCCATCCAATTGCTGTTGGGTAAAATAATACTTCAGCACCTTTTAAAGCTGTAATACGAGCAGCTTCCGGATACCATTGATCCCAACAAATTAATGTTCCTATTTTTCCTTTTTTTGTTTCAATAGCTTGAAAACCTAAATCCCCAGGTGTAAAATAGAATTTTTCGTAAAAATGTGGATCATCTGGAATATGCATTTTACGGTATAATCCAGCTTCAGATCCGTCTGTATCGATAATATAAGCACTGTTGTGGTATATTCCTGCCATTCTTTTTTCGAAGAAAGGAACAATTATAACTACACCTAATTCTTTGGCTAAAGCACTAAATGCAATAAATGAAGTACTATATAATGGTTCTGCTAAAGCAAAATTATCAACATCTTCACTTTGGCAAAAATAATGACTGCTATATAATTCTGGCAATAATATAACTTCGGCACCTTTATTTGCAGCGTCTTTTACCCAACTGATACACTTTTTCAAGTTGTTTTCGGCAACATCATTAAGGTTCAATTGAATAACAGCAATTTTATATTTCTTATTCGGCATGACTTAAAATTTTTAGACTGCAAAAATAGTTAATTTTCTAGATAGTAACAGAAAACCGTTTTATAAATATTTCTTTTCAATGTTTTTTGATAAAAGAAATAAAAATAAAACGGTTTTTAAATTAGCTATATAAAGCATTACGCTTTTAACAGCTATTTACTTTTATTGAATAAACTATTCAATAACAACTTTCTGTATCACGAATTCTGTCTCTGATTTTTTGAATTTTATTTCAAAAGTTCCAGCAGTAGCCGATTTAAATTTATAGATCGTTTTTTTAGGATCCGGAACTTGTGTAGTACAAACTCCTGTTGGATATTTAACCTCAACTTGTAATCCTTTGTCTTTACCAATTGTTACATCAGAAATTTTACTGAATTCTCCACAAGTATTATCTACTATATAAGTTACATCATAACTAAGTTCCTCATTTAATTTTCCAGTTGTAGGACCTTTTACTTCTGTTGCCAAAGCACCTTTTATTACAAACTCAGGAGTTGGTGGTTTTTCTTCCTCTTTATCATCATCATTGCTGCATGCAATAAATGCTGTTGACAAGAATAATACGACTAAAACTGTTTTTAATTTAAAATTTTTCATATAAATAATTATTGTTGTTAATTATAACATAGATGCAAATAGATTACTATGGTTGCTTCATAAAAATGTTAAAAAAACCAAACAAAACAACAAATACTTAAAAATCAACAAATTAATAATTTTAAAATTTTCATTTTTGGCATAAAAAAACACCAGCCGTTAGACTGATGTTCCTTAATAATTGCTTTTTTTATTTATTCTGCTACTTCTTTTTTAGGAAGTATTTTTTTAATTAGAGTTACAATCGCTAAAACCACAAAACCGATTACAAGTCCGATAGTAAACTCTTTTACGATAGAAGGTAATTGTGGAACTAAATGATGGAAAAAATCAATATTATGTACAAATATACCTCCTGCTACCAGAATTAAAGCGATTGTACCAATTACTGATAAACTCTGAATCACTTTTGGAAGTGCCTGCACTAAAAAATTCCCTATAGTTTTTGATATACTACGTTCTTTTTTACTAAGCTGAATAAGTTTTAAACCTAATTCGTCCATTCTTACAATAAGCGCAACAATACCATACACTCCAATTGTTGCTACTACTGCAATTATCGAAACAACCATAATTTGCGTTAGAATAGGTTTTTCTATTACAGTTCCTAATGCTATAATTACTATCTCGACAGATAATATAAAATCGGTTACTATTGCTGATTTTATTTTTTCTTTTTCGGCAGCTAAAATTTCTTCTTCTGAAAAAGTTTGTGCTGTAACCTCAATTTTTGCGTGTTTATGCGGAAAGAAAAATTCAAATATTTTTTCGGCTCCTTCATAAGCTAAAAAAGCCCCACCAAGTACTAAGATTACAATAATTGCTACTGGAAAAAAGGCACTTAATAAAAATGCTATTGGCAAAATGATAAGTTTATTAATAAACGAACCTTTACCAATCGCCCATAATACAGGTAATTCTCTTGAAGAAACAAATCCTGAAGCTTTTTCGGCATTAACCGCCAAATCATCTCCTAATATACCTGCTGTTTTTTTTACTGCAACTTTACTCATTACCGCAACATCATCCATAATTGCTGCAATATCATCTAATAGAACGAAAAAACCTGATGCCATATCTTTGTTTTAAAAATTGCGCTATCTCTTTGTGTAGGGCACAAAAAAATAATTGACACATTTTGTTATTTTGTGCGAATCTAATACTTTTTGTTTAAATCTCTTTCTTCTGATTTAATCAAATATTTTCAATCTGACTTTCTTTAACTACATTGCCCTAAAAGCAGCCAGATGATTACAAAAACGAAAATAGTACCAAAACACCCGCTACCTAGCTTTTTGGCTCCATAACCTGCTATTAACCCTCTAAATATGTTGTTCATAATATTTATTTTTAAGTTTTTATATCGTGTTAATTCTAGTTTAACTCAGCCTACGTAAAGGTGAGAACTTAATTAGATTTTTTTTTATAATAATTTAAAAAAAAGTTTCATTATTTACTGATTGTCAGTTTTTACAAAAAAAGCACCAGTCTTTCGACTGGTGCTTTCAAACTACTAAAAATTAAATATTAATTAGCCAGTTCTGGTGTTTGGTTTCTAAAAACCAATTTACCATCAAAAGCATCTAATAAAATAATACTATCTGTTGTAATCTTTCCTGCCAAAATTTCTTTTGACAATTGATTTAAAACATCTCTTTGTATAACTCGTTTTACTGGTCTTGCACCAAATTGCGGATCAAATCCTTTATCTGATAAATAAGCAACTGCTTCTGGAGTTGCATCCATTGTAATTCCTTGCAAAGCCAACATTTTGGTAACGCTTTTTAATTGTAAACCAACAATTTGTTTAATATTGTCTACTGTTAAAGGCGGGAACAACACAATCTCATCAATACGGTTTATAAATTCCGGACGTACTGTTTGTTTTAATAAAGCAAGCACTTCGACTTTTGCAGCCTCTGTGGCAGCTTCGATTCCACCTTTTAGGTTTTCAAATTTTTCTTGTATAATCTGGCTTCCCATATTCGAAGTCATGATGATAATCGTATTTTTAAAATCGGCCAAACGCCCTTTGTTATCAGTCAATCGTCCTTCATCTAATACTTGTAATAAAATATTAAATGTATCTGGGTGCGCTTTCTCAATCTCATCTAACAAAATTACTGAATACGGTTTTCTACGTACAGCTTCAGTTAATTGCCCTCCTTCATCATATCCTACGTATCCTGGAGGTGCACCTACTAATCTACTCACACTATGACGTTCTTGATACTCACTCATATCAATTCTGGTCATGGCATTTTCATCATCAAAAAGATACTCTGCCAAAGCTTTTGCAAGCTCTGTTTTACCAACCCCGGTAGTTCCTAAGAACAGGAATGTACCCACAGGTTTTTTCATGTCTTGTAAACCAGCTCTGCTTCTTCTTACAGCATCACTTACTGCTTCAATTGCTTCTTCCTGACCTACTACACGTCTGTGCAACTCATCTTCAAGATGCAATAGTTTTTCTCTTTCTGTTTGAAGCATTTTCATTACTGGAATACCAGTCCATTTTGCCACAACTTCGGCAATATCTTCTCTGGTAACTTCTTCTTTTATCATAGAATTTCCAGATTGGTATTCATGCATTTGTTTCAATAAAACATCCAGTCTTTCTTGAGCTTCCTTAATTTTACCATAACGAATCTCAGCTACTTTTCCGTAATCACCATCACGTTCTGCACGATCTGCTTCATGTTTAAAGTTTTCAAGCTCTAATTTTACAGCCTGAATTCCATCTACTACATCTTTTTCAGATTTCCATTTAGCGTAGATTTCATTACGTTCTTCTTTCAAGTTAGCCAATTCCATGCGTAAAGCTTTAAGCTTGCTTTCTTCTTTCTCACGTTTTATAGCCTCAATCTCAATTTCTAACTGCATTATTTTTCTATCCAAAACATCTAATTCCTCAGGTTTTGAATTGATTTCCATACGCAATTTAGACGCAGCTTCGTCCATTAAGTCAATCGCTTTATCTGGTAAGAAACGATTGGTAATATAACGTTGAGAAAGCTCAACAGCAGCAATAATTGCTTCGTCTTTTATCTGAACTTTATGATGTGTTTCATACTTTTCTTTGATTCCACGTAAAATTGAAATCGCACTTTCGGTATCCGGCTCTTCGATTATAATTTTTTGGAAACGACGTTCAAGCGCTTTATCTTTTTCAAAATATTTTTGGTATTCATCCAAAGTTGTTGCACCAATCGCTCTTAATTCTCCACGAGCCAATGCTGGTTTTAGGATATTAGCCGCATCCATTGCACCTTCACCTCCACCCGCTCCTACAAGTGTATGAATCTCATCTATAAACAAGACGATATCACCTTCGGCTGCAGTAACTTCTTTTACTACCGATTTTAATCGTTCTTCGAATTCCCCTTTATATTTTGCCCCAGCAATTAATGCTCCCATATCTAGCGAAAACACAATTTTATCCTTTAAGTTTTCTGGCACGTCACCATTAACGATTCTTCGTGCTAAACCTTCGGCAATTGCAGTTTTACCAACTCCAGGCTCACCAATTAACATTGGGTTATTTTTAGTTCGACGTGTTAAAATTTGTAATACACGTCTAATTTCTTCATCTCGTCCGATAACAGGGTCTAATTTTCCTGTACGTGCTAATTCATTTAAGTTTTTAGCATATTTGTTCAAAGAATTATATGTTTCTTCGGCAGATGCTGAAGTTACACGTTCTCCTTTACGTAATTCTTCAATAGCAGCTTTTAAGCCTTTACCTGTTACTCCTTGATCTTTTAAGATTTGAGCAACTTTACTTTTTGAATCAAAAATTGCAAGCATTAAATGTTCGATTGAAACATATTCATCGTTCATTTTTTGTGCAATAATTTCCGCTTCGTTCAATGCTTTATTCGCATCTCTGGAAAGCATTACATCTCCTCCCGAAACTTTTGGGAAGCTTTGTATGGTGCTATCTAGAATTTGAAGAAATAAAGGCACATTTACATTGAGTTTTTTCAAAATAAATGGCGCCACATTTTCATCAACTTCAAAAATAGCCTTGAAGATATGTTCATTCTCTATTTGCTGTTGACCATTTTTTTGGGCCAATTGCTGAGAGAGCTGAATTGCTTCTTGCGATTTGATTGTAAATTTATTTATGTTCATCTTTATTTGATTTATGATTTATGATTCTATTTTAATAAGTAACTTTGTTTATTATTTCTCAAATTATATTCCACAACAATAAAACAGACAAAATGACGCTTAAAATTTGATTTTTATCATTTTTAAACGACAAAAAGTCATAAATAACGACAAAATATGAGTTTTTTATCATCACTATTCGGAGATTCTGATCAAAATAAATCATCAGAAACCAAAATAAACTGGATTCCCTTAACAAGTTTGGAGCAATTAGACGAAATCGAAACGGCATCTAAAGATAAGCAAATTCTTATATTCAAACATAGTACAAGATGTAGTATTAGCCGAATGGCACTAAAACAATTTGAAAAAGAGTTCGATTTGGACAATAAAGTTAATGCTTATTTTCTTGATTTAATAGCGTATCGTGATGTTTCGAACGAAATAGCTTCTCGTTTTAACGTTGTTCACCAATCTCCACAATTATTACTTATCAAAGACGGAAAGTCAATATATAATGCTTCTCATAGCGATATTGATGCTGAAGTATTGAAAGAGAAAGTTTAATTTTCAATAAAACTAAATGGATATCCAATCAATTTATCAAAAAACAATAATTTTTGCTACCCTTAAACATTTAGAAAACAATCAACTCATTCCTGATTCTCAACTACCTTATGTTGTCCATTTAAGCAATGTGGCCATGGAAATTTTAATTGCTTCAAATAACACAAAGGAATTTGACATAAATTTTGCTATTCAAATTGCGTTATTGCATGATACTTTAGAAGATACAGCTACAACATTTGATGAATTAGAACTTGAATTTGGAATTGAAATAGCTGAAGGTGTTTCTGCCCTCACTAAGAATGGTGATTTACCAAAAGAAGAAAGAATGCTTGATAGTTTGAACCGAATTTTACCCCAAAGAAAAGAAGTTTGGGCTGTGAAATTAGCAGATAGAATAACAAACTTACAAAAACCTCCTAAAAGCTGGGATAGTCCTAAAAAAAGAAAATATAAGGAAGAAGCTGAAACAATTTTAGAAAAATTAAAAGGAGCAAATCAATATTTAGAAAATCGTTTGCTAATAAAAATACAAGAATATGAATCTTATATTGATTAAAACATTCCTGTTAACAGAAATGTTTTAATCTGTTTTTTTTTAATTAAAAACTCCCTCCTGAGCCTCCTCCACTAAAATCTCCTCCTCCAAACTCCATTGGTGATTCTTCTGGTTTCATTTCCGGTTTTAAATTAAAAGTAGAAGCTATAATCAAGGCTTCGGCATTTAGTAATGAATTTGAGCTATCGATACGATCTGGTTTAAATGTTATTCCTTTTTCATTGTCCCTTATCTTTCTTATCACAAAATAAGTAAAGGCAAAAAGCAATAAACCTCCAAAAGTCAAGGCAACTTCTACTGGCAAAACATGATGATAGGTTCTAAAAGTAAAAATTGAAAAACAAAAGGCTAAAAAACCTATCCAAAGTAAGATTCTGTCTTTATTGCGTAATCCAAAAAACAAATAAAGAACCGGAACTATAAACGTGAAAGTCCAAAAGAATAACGAAAAAGGAACATCTGGACTTAACTCATAATACATCCCTGATAAAAAAGCCGAAAACTCTCTTACAACCATATAATTCCCTGAAAAATACAAAACAATTAAACTAAAATTTTTCATCAAAAGTATGCCGTTGTAATAAAAAGGTTCTGCTAAATCCTTAAGAAGTTTTTTACTAACAAAATACATTCCGATTGCATAAATCATTAATACAAACGGTAAGAAAAGACTCCCCAGCTCGATATACTTAAAGACAAAAAATCCTAATGTTGTGGTTAGTGCTAAACAAAAAATTAATGCTGAAGATAAATGTATATAACGCAGATATAATAGTAAAGAAACTACGGTTACTGTAATCATACAAGATAGCACATCTAGGTCTGTAACTCGAGATATACTCATTACAAAAGACATTATAACTGCTGCCGCCAAAGTTAATTGTGCTCCTAGTACAAAGGCATCATCTAAGCCATATCCATAATATTTTTGCTTTGCTAAAAATTCAGTTCCTGCAAATCCTATTATTGCATATACATAAAGTAAGACCACTAAATAATCATCATTATAAGTAAGTCCAAAAATAGATAATAACCCACAAATAGATGAATATAAAAATGCTCCTAACAAAAAGAACCCAATACGTATTAATATATTATCCTGACTTTTAAGAACTGGTAATTCTTTAGAAACTGTATCTAATTGCTCTTTAGTAATAAAATTAGCTTTTTGTAATTTCTCAGCCTCATTGACCAAGAAAATATTCTTCAATAAATCCTTATTGTATACTATCATTTGCTTTTTGTTTATTGAAGTTTTTAATTAATTTGATAAATAATATAATCGAAGCTACTAAATATAAAGGTGTTGCAAATAATAACAATCCGTAAAATTCGTAAGCATTTATAAAATCTAATATTTTAAAACCTACGATATTTACACCAATGTATCCGTATATTATTGTGAATACAAATAATGAAATTGCAGGGATTTGATAACTTACATTATAAAAATAATAGGTAGAAGCGCCTAAAACAATTACAAAAATCGGCCAATAATCTTGAAATAAATTATTGATTGCAGCAATACTTATTAGATGTAATGCATAGGTAAGATAGATAAAATTGAAGTGCGTTTTTAAGCTAATCTTTGCGCTATAAATTGTCCAAAGGACTAATAATCCTCCTAATATAATTGCTGAATAACTTAAGGTATCTGTAGTATAAAAATCATTGCTTAGTAATGTTTGCGGACTTACTGAAAGTCCTATATAAGCAGCTAGTCCTGTTACTGCAATTGTTAGGGCACTTTTGTTATCAAAATAATACGCACAAAAGAAACTTATAATTGTAGGTACTAATGTTGCTAAACCATAATGGGTACCAAATAGCTGATATTGAAACTGAATATAACCTACAAAAATACAACTGAGGATTGTTGCTGTAAGGACTAAATATTGTAAAACGGGGTTCTCAAAACTAGAATCTTCTTTTTGAAATCCTTTTGATTTTTTAAAGCAAAAGTAAAAACAAATTACCGTTACGATTAATAATAAAGATAAAATAGCTACATGCCCTATTGTATCGATGTTTTGATAAATTAAGATTCCGATTCCTGTTGTAAATAACAAAACCGACAGATACAAGAACAACTTTAATTCGTTATGCAGCGAAAAAATCCCTAAACTACGATAGGCTTTTACCTGTATAAATTGTTCTTCGGTAATTAAGTTGTTCTCAAAAAGTTTTTGAGTTGCCTGTTCATCAAATTGTGTCATACTATTACTTTAAGATAACTATGTATCAAATATATGTATTTAGTATGAATTTTCTGTTTTCAATAAAAAAGGTTTTAACCAAAAAAAAACGCTATGATATCATAGCGCATTTTCCTGAATTAATAAGAACTTTTCATCTTATCTTTTATGGCATCTAAACATAAATTATTGATGCTTCCTTCGTGTGTATGTTTTGTTTCTTTAGGCGACTTAAATGTGCCGTTTTCTAGCTGCTCTGCAACTTCTTTGTAGGCATCTCTAAACGGCATTCCTGCTACAACCATTTCATTTAGTGTATCTACGGTAAATAGGTAATCGTATTTTTTATCGTCTAGAATACGGTCTTTTACGGTGATGTCTTTTATAGAGAAAATCGCAATATCTAAACAAGCTTTAAGGTTTTGGATTGCTGGAAACAATCCTTCTTTTAAAAGTTGTAAATCTCTGTGATATCCGCTTGGTAAATTATTTGTTATTAATGTGATTTCGTATGGTAATGCTTGGATTTTATTGCATTTACCACGAATTAATTCAAATACATCTGGATTCTTTTTATGTGGCATTATGCTTGAACCTGTTGTAAGGTGTGATGGCAAACTGATAAAATCAAAGTTCTGACTCATATACAAACAAACGTCCATTGCAAATTTAGATAATGTTGCAGCTACACTACTCATTGCAAAAGCAACAGTTTTCTCTGCCTTACCACGGCTCATTTGAGCTGCTACGGCATTATATTTTAAGGTTTCGAAACCTAGTTCTTGCGTTGTAAATGTTCTGTTTATAGGAAATGAGCTTCCGTATCCTGCAGCAGAACCTAGTGGGTTTTGATCTACAATTTTGGCAGCTGCATTTAGCATCGTAATATCATCGATAAGACTCTCGGCATAGGCTGAGAACCACATCCCGAATGATGATGGCATTGCTATTTGCAAATGTGTATATCCTGGCAATAATACATTTTGATGTTTCTCAGCAGATTCCATTAACAAATCAAAAAGACTTTTTACTTGTTCTTTTAATGCTTTTACTTCATCTTTTAGGTATAAATGCACATCGACTAAAACTTGGTCGTTACGTGAACGTGCTGTATGGATTTTCTTTCCTGCATCGCCTAGTTTTACTGTTAGTAAATATTCGATTTTGGAATGTACGTCTTCAAAACTATCTTCGATTACGAAATTTCCTTTTTCGGCATCGACAATAATTTCGTTTAATGCATCTACTAACGAATTGGTTTCATCGGCTGTTAAAAGTCCGATTTGTCCCAGCATTTTTGCATGAGCTATTGAACCTAATGCATCGTATTTTGCCAGAACCAAATCTAGTTCTCTATCGTTTCCAACAGTGAAATGTTCGATTTGTTTGTCTGTTGCAATTCCTTTTTCCCAAAGTTTCATAAGCTGTATGTTGTTTTGTTTCACAGAGTTTCTCAAAGAAAAACTCAAAGATTCACAAAGTTTAATTTTATTACTATGTTTCTTTATTTCCTAAATGCCTTAGCCCCGATAACAGTGAAAATCCTTTTGTGCCGGGGTTCGGCATAAAAGATTGTAACGAATAGCGGAAAATAGCTCCTTATCCTTCGACTCCGCTCAGGATGAGAAAAAAATAACTATTATAATTTAAAGAAATCGGTTAGTATTTTAATATACAATTCGATTCCTTCTTCGATTTCGTTGATAAAAATAAATTCGTCTGCCGAGTGTGAGCGTAACGTTTCTCCTGGTCCTAGCTTTAATGACTGGCAACTTAAAACCGATTGATCGGAAAGTGTTGGCGAGCCGTAAGTTGTTCTTCCTAAAGCGATTCCGGCTTGTACTAAAGCGTGTGCAATTGGAATAGACGAAGCGTTAAGATGCATAGACCGTGGCGTTACTTCGGCTTTTACATTAGCTTTTACAACTTCCAGAATTTCGGTGTTGGAATAACGGTCGGTTACGCGAATATCGACCACCAAATCGCATTCTGACGGCACTACATTATGTTGTTTTCCTGCGTTTATCTGGGTAACGGTCATTTTTACTGGTCCTAAAACATCGGATATTTTATCGAATTTATAATTCCTAAACCATTCCATTACGGGAATAGCGTTGTATAATGAGTTATCGTCGTTTTGGTGTGCAGCGTGGCTTGCTGTTCCTTTTACTTTTACATCAAGAACTAATAATCCTTTTTCGGCTACTGCTAATTGCATCAATGTAGGTTCTCCTACAATAGCACAATCCAACTCTGGCAAATGTTGCAAAACGCTGTTTAATCCGTTTTTTCCGCTGCTTTCTTCTTCTGCCGAAGCTACTATTACCAGATTATAAGGTAAGTTTTCATTATTGTAAAAATGTACAAACGTCGCCAATAACGAAACCAAACATCCTCCTGCGTCGTTGCTTCCTAAACCGAATAATTTGCCGTCTTTTACAATTGCTTTAAACGGATCGTTGGTATATGCTTGATTCGGTTTTACTGTATCGTGGTGCGAATTCAGTAATAGTGTTGGTTTATTTTTGTCGAAATATTTATTGAAAGCCCACACATTATTGTTCTCTCTTTTAAAAGGAATCTCGTTTTGATTGAACCAATTTTCGATTAAAAGTGCCGTTTGATCTTCTTCACTTGAAAAAGATGGGGTTTCGATCAAACTTTTTAATAATGCTATTGCTTCTTGAGTAAGCGTTTCTATATTTTTCATTTTTTGATAGGTACTGAAGTCTATCCCGAAGCTTCGGGGCTGAGGTTCTAAGATTACAAAAGTCTTGGTTTCTTAGAAACTTAGCAACTTTTTTCTTTTATAATTTAATAGTTGTATGCAATATATTGGAATTTTGCAACATACTATGATGTCCAATTTTTATGGTCTGAACTCCCTTAGACAGACTATTAAAACAATTGTCTAGTTTTGGAATCATTCCGGAATGAATTACTTTTTCGGCTTTTAGTTTTTCGTAAAATTCGGCGTTTATTTCAGTAATAACCGAATCATCGTCTTCTGAATCTGACAAAACACCTTGTTTTTCAAAACAATAGGTAAGCGTAACATCAAAATTTTCGGATAATGCAATCGCTAACTCGCTTGCAATTGTATCGGCATTTGTATTTAGCAATTGTCCGTTTTTATCGTGCGTAATGGCGCAAAAAACTGGTACAATATTGTTTTCTAGCAATGTAGCCAATAAACTTGTATTTACTTGTTTTACATCGCCTACAAATCCATAATCGATTGTTGGATGGTTTCTTTTTGTCGATTGGATTAAATTTCCATCGGCTCCCGAAAATCCAATTGCATTATTGTTTTTTGCCTGCAATTGTGCTACAATATTCTTATTGATTTGTCCTGCATAAATCATCACGACAACATCCAGCATTGCTGCATCGGTTATACGACGACCATCTATCATTTGCGGAACTAAACCAATACTTTCAGCCATTTTTGTAGCCGATTTTCCACCTCCGTGAATCAATACTTTATGTCCTTCTATCTTAGAGAAATCAGTTAAGAATTTCTCCAATTCTGATGGATTATCGATTATATTACCGCCAATTTTTATTAATGATACTTGCATATTTTTATGGGTTCAGAGGTTCTTAGGGACAAAGGTTCAAAGGTTGTGATAGATTGAACTTAAAAAAAACTATGATGCGTATTTTTCTAAGTATATATTCTCTAAAATTCTTACTAATCTATTTCTTTTTATTCTTCTAGTCTCTATCAAATCTCTTAGAAAGGTCATTTCAATGCATAAAATAATAGGTACTAACATTAAAAAAATTAGCACTCCAATTACTTTATAAAATTCAAGATAATCTTTTAGTTCTTTAGCAAAATTCACAAAGCCTCCTAGAAAAGCCCCAAAATATATACCTGTTAAAATAATAACAGAATTAACTAAAAATGAATATTTGAAATTTTTATTCTCAATTTCCCTCTTAATACATTCAATTAAAAATAAAAGATTTTCTTTATTAAAGATTTTTTCATTATTAAGTGATTTTTTAAATTCTTCTTCTTGAATTTCTCGAATAGCTTTATAACTAAACTTTTCAAATTCTAAATGAACATAAACATATTTTTGTTGTATTATTATTTTTTCCTTTTCATTTGAAAAGTTTAAAAAATATATTGCCAAAATAATTCCTACAATAAAGCAAAAAATAGTAAAAAAGATATTCATATGAAGAAAATATAAACCTAACATACAAAATATCAAACTAGATATTGAAACCAAAATTAATCTTATTTTCCACTTTATATCAAAATACTTATATATCAAATTCCAAGTTGAAAGCTTAGAATTTATTAAAATAATCTCTTCTATTTTACTCATTTAAACTTTTATTTAAAAAAAACTCTATCCCTTTACACCTTTGTACCTTTATTTATAACTTTTTAAGAATCTTCTGTAACACCAATTGTGCTGCGTATGTTCTGTTATTGGCTTGCTCGATTACAATTGAATTTTCGCCATCTAAAACTTCATCACTTACAATTACATTACGACGAACAGGAAGGCAATGCATGAATTTTCCGTTGTTGGTTAATGCCATTTTTTCGGCAGTAACTGTCCAATTTGGATCTGAATTAGTTACTTTTCCGTAATCATTAAAATTACTCCAGTTTTTTACATACACAAAATCGGCATTTTCAAATGCTTTGTCCTGATCGTATTCTATTTTAGAATCCTTAGTAATTTCTGGACTTAGTTCGTATCCTTCGGGATGTGTAATTACAAAGTCTACATTTTTTTTCATTTGCATCATTTCTACAAATGAGTTAGCAACTGCTTGTGGCAAAGCCTTAGGATGTGGCGCCCAAGAAAGTACTACTTTTGGCTTGTGCTTAGTCTTAAACTCTTCCATTGTAATAGCATCTGCCAAAGATTGCATCGGGTGACGAACAGCACTTTCCATATTTACGATTGGAACTGTAGCGTATTTTAAGAATCCCGAGATAACAGTTTCTGCATAGTCTTTTTCTTTATCTAATAATCCTGCAAAGGCTCTAATAGCAATAATATCGCAGTATTGAGAAACTACTTCGGCAGCTTCTTTGATATGTTCTGAAGCTCCTGAGTTCATAATCGCTCCATCCTCAAACTCTAGCGTCCAGCCTTCATTGGTAAAGTTCATTACCATTACGTTCATCCCTAAATTTATAGCGGCTTTTTGAGTACTTAAACGCGTTCTTAAACTCGGGTTGAAAAATAACATTCCTAAGGTTTTGTTCTTACCCAGGTGTTGGTTTTTTAGTGGTTTTTTCTTGATTTTTAACGCACCTTTTACCCATTTTGATAATGAGTTGATATCTTGAATTGAAATATAGTTCATAATATATTGTTTAATCGTTTTTTGTCTAATTGTTTAACCGAATGACCAATTAACCAAATCAACATTTTTTAAGAATAGTATCTGTTTTTATCTGTGTCTTTGCCTTAGCAAATCCGCATCATCCGCGTTCTTCTTTTGATAATCATCATAATTTGAATTAAAAATATAGTTTATGTTTTCTTTATTTATTGTTGTGTTTTTTTAAAATCCGTTTTAATCCGCGTTTTGCTTTAGCAAATCTGTTTCATCTGCGTTCCATCACACAATCTTGGTAAAAGGAATTTCATCCTTTAATGCTTTTAGAATAAAATTATCTTCTAATCCGTTTACAATCCAGGTTTCGATATTTGCTGCTTTGGCGATTGCTGCTGCTTCAATTTTTGATTGCATTCCTCCTGTTCCGTGTGACGATTTAGATTCTCCTATTTCTTTTTCTAAAAGCCGCAGATCATTTACTAAAGTTATCGTTTCTGGCACTTCATTATGTATAGATTCTTTTGTGTAAATTCCGCTTGTATTTGTGGCAATTATCAAGATATCTACATTTAATAAAACTGCCGTTAATGCTGCTAATTTATCGTTATCTCCAAACTGAATTTCGTCGGTTGCAACGGTATCATTTTCATTGATAATCGGAATGTAATTATTCTCGACCAAAACATTAATTGTATTTACAATATTGATTTTGGATTGTTCTTTTTCGAAATCTGAATAGGATAGCAGACATTGCGAAGTTAATAATCCCAAATCACTGAAGTTCTCATGGAAAATCCGCATTAAATGTGGTTGTCCGATCGATGCCAAAGCTTGTTTTACAATAATCTCTTTGCCTTTGCTCTCTAGTTTCACAAATTGTTTCGCTGCTGCAATAGCTCCGGAACTTACGATTACAAATTCGTATTTGTCATTTAAAGCAGCAATTTGCATTCCAATATCTTCAATCTTTCCTCTCGAAATATGATTGGTTTCTTTGGTTAGTGTATTGCTTCCTATTTTTAATAAAATCCTTTTTTTAGTCATTTTTTTTAAGTGGCTAAGGTTCTGAGTTACTATCCCGAAGCCTCGGGACTAAGTTTTTATATTGTAAACGTTTTTACCGCAAACGGCGCAAGGTTTTATATTCTGTTTGTGTTTACAAACGCTAAGTTCGCAAAGCTATATCTATAGTTAAATTCCAAATTTTAAATTCTAAATTCCAACAATCGAGAATCATTAATCTATCCCGAAGCCTCGGGACTTAAATTCTAAGAAATCTAACTATCTAATAATCTAAGATAGTCTAACAATCTAAGAAGTCTAATTATCGTATTTGCCCTTCTCCGTAAATATACCACTTATTGGTAACCAGATGTTGCAATCCGATTGGTCCCCGCTGATGTAATTTATCTGTGCTTATGGCTAATTCTCCGCCTAAGCCCAGTTGTCCTCCATCGGTAAATCGAGTTGATGCATTATGATAAACTGCCGCTGCATCTATTGATTCCATAAATTCTTGGGCAACATCATTATTTCTTGTAATAATCGCAGCCGAATGTCCGCCACAATACTTATTTATTTTTGCAATAGCATCTTGTTCTGAATCGATTGTTCCTAATACGATTTTATAATCAAGAAACTCTTCGTACCAAATATCTTCATCTTTTAGAACACTTGTGTTCGTAAAAGATTCTAATGTTTTATCTACAATAATCTCAACTTTCGATTCATCTAGTTCTTCTATTAAAATGGCTAGAAAACCTTCAAAATTTGGCAATCGTGAATCTACCAAAACTTTATCTACAGCGTTGCAAGCCGAGATTTTAGATGTTTTTGCATTCAGAATCACTTTCAAAGCAATATCGGTATTTGCTTCTTTATGAACGTAAACAAAATTATTTCCTCGTCCGCTTACTATTACAGGGCAACTAGCATGTGCTTTTACAAACTCTATTAATTTTTCACCTCCACGTGGTACAATTAAATCTACTTTTTGTGTTGGTTTTTCTAAAAAAGTTTGAGTTTCTTGTCGAGTAAAATTTAGATATTCCACCCATTCTGTCGAAACATTATGCGCTGCTAAAGCCTGATGCCATAAACTCACAATCTTTAAATTGGATTTTAGCGCTTCTTTTCCGCCTTTAAGCAAAATTTTATTTCCTGATTTAAAGGCAATTCCACCAGCTTCGATAGTTACATCGGGTCTTGATTCGTAAATAATCAATATCGTACCAAAAGCTGCTGTTTTATTACTGACTTTAATTCCGTTATCGTGTACAAAATGAAACCTTTCCACGCCAACTGGGTCTTCCTGAGAAGCTAATTGATTCAATGACAGAATCATTTCGTCAATCTTGGCGCTATCTACTTTTAAACGTTCTTCCATTGCTAAATCTTCGCCATTGTAAGCGGCTAAATCAGCTTGATTCGTCAGAATAATTTGGTTTCTTTCTTCTTCAACAAGCTTTGCCATCGAGAGTAAAACCAAATTTCGCTTTTCAATTGATAAATGGTGGTTCATAATTTTTGTAGTTGGTTATTTTTGGTTGTTTTCTAAAATCTAGTTTGTGTTGAGAGATATAAATCTGCGTATAAAACTCCGTAATAAAGTGAAATATTTACTACTATCCATACTCTCCTTTTTATACTATTATCCGAGGAAAAATAAATCCTTGAAATCTGCATTATCAATATTATAACAGAAGATAATCCAATTAAAAAACATACAACAAAAAGAATTAGGTTTATCATTTCTATATGTTTCCAAATAACAAACAAACTTTGAAAGCTACTAATTAAAATCGCCCAAAAAATGATAATCAAATATGCTAATGACTGATATTTGAGAAACAAATGTGAAATCAAAAAATTATTGTTCATGTCTTTTAATTTTAAATCCATAAACTATTTTTTTTTGCTCACTTTCCTTTACTAAATTATATTTTTTAGCTAAAGCATTTTCTTCATTTAGCTGAACTTTTTCTTCTTTCAATTTATAGGTGAATATTAAAGAATCATAACATTTACAGCCTATTTCTTTCTCAATCAAAGGTGCGTATTTATTAATTTTTTCTTTAATGAAAGAATCACTTTTGATTTCTGAAAGTTCAATTTTAAAATTATCTAAAGAATCTAGCTTTAGATTCTCACAATCTCTCAAATACCATAGATCAACTTCATTATTATAAGTATCAATTTCTATGTCTTCTTGCTCATTGATTTCATTTTGCATTCTTCCCAAAACTTTTTCAAGTCCTACAGAAGGAACATAATCAGGAGCCCTTCTCATTCCCCAAGCAAATGGATTCAGAAAAAGCAACATTGGTAGTAAAACACTAATTACCAATATAACACCCCAAATATTTTTTAATGCTTTCATTTAATATTGAAGCTCTTCTAAACTTTCTTTTAATGCAACGATAAAGGTATCAATATCAGATTTCTTCACAGTTAATGGCGGCAAAATTCTCAATAGATTTTTGTTGTTGGCACTTCCTGTAAAAATGTGCTTTTCGGTAATTAATTTTTTACGAAGCGGACCAATTTCAAAATCGAATTCTACTCCGAGCATTAATCCTTTTCCTTTTACTTTTATGATTTGAGGAACTTGCTTGATTTGCTCAAAAAAGTAAGCCGAAACTTCGTTTACATTATCCTGTAATTTCAATTTTTCGATTACATCCAGAACCGCAATTCCTGCTGCACAAGACAAATGGCTTCCTCCAAAAGTAGTTCCTAATAATCCGAAACTAGCTTCAAATTCTGGCGAAATCAAAATAGCTCCAACTGGAAATCCATTCCCCATTCCTTTTGCAACCGAAATAATATCGGCTTTTATATTGTGATGTTGGTACGCAAAAAACTTTCCGCTTCTTCCATAACCTGATTGTACTTCGTCTAAGATTAAAACTGCTCCGTATTTTTTACAAGCTTTTTCTAAAGCCTGAAAAAACTCAGTTGTTCCTTCGTCTAAACCTCCTACTCCTTGAATTCCTTCAATAATTACACTCGAAACATCTCCCTTTGCCAGTTCTGCTTCTACTAATTCGATATTATTAAGAGGCAAAAAAGTAACTACTTGTTGTGCATTTATTGGAGCTACAATTTTTTTATTGTCTGTAACTGCAACGGCTGCCGAAGTTCTTCCGTGAAAAGAATTATCAAAAGCAACAACTCTTGATTTTCCGTTATGGAATGAAGCTAGTTTCAAAGCATTTTCATTCGCCTCTGCTCCTGAACTACATAAAAACAGTTCATAATCTTCTAATCCAGAAAGTTTCCCTAATTTCTCAGCTAATTCTACCTGCAAAGGATTCTGAATTGCATTGGAATAAAAACCTAAATTATCTAATTGATTTTTAAGTTTTGCTACATAATCTGGTTGTGTGTGTCCAATAGAAATTACCCCATGTCCACTATATAAATCTAAATACTCTACTCCGTTATTATCTGTAATAGTACAATCTAATGCTTTTACAGGTGTTATGTCATAAAGTGGGTATACGTTAAATAAGTTCATTTTTTTATTATTTAAAGATTTAAAAATTGAATAATTTAAAGATTCTGCGAGATGAATTAATTAAAAAGATTAAGCTTTGAAATAATTTTTTAATCTTTCAATTTCTTTAAAATCCGCTTGGTTTCAAATGTAAACCTGTCGTTTCTGGTAATCCAAACATTAAATTCATGTTTTGAATTGCTTGTCCAGCAGCTCCTTTGGTTAGGTTATCGATTATTGAAGTAATCAATATCCGGTTTCCACTTTTAGTTAAGCTTATTATACATTTGTTCGTTTGTACCACCTGTTTCATATTGATGTTGGTTGTCGTTACGGTTACAAACGGTTCGTTTTTATAAAAATCTTCGTATTTCGTTACGATTTCATCTAAACTTTCTTCGACAGTTGTATATAAAGTTGCAAAAATTCCTCTTGCAAAATCTCCTCTGTTCGGAATAAACAACAATTCGTTTGAATAATCTGCCTGCAATTGATTTATACTTTGGTTTATCTCTCCCAAATGCTGATGATCAAATGCTTTGTAATGTGACATATTACTTAATCTCCAACTAAAATGTGTCGTTTCTGAAGGATTTACTCCAGCTCCTGTACTCCCTGTTGTTGCATTAATATGTACATCGTTATTTAAAAGCTCATTCTTTGCCAATGGTAATAATGCTAGTTGAATTGCTGTTGCGAAACAACCTGGATTAGCAATGAATTGTGCTTTTTTGATAGCGGTTTTATTCAGTTCTGGTAAGCCGTAAATGAATTCTTTTCCATCAAAATTAGCGTCTTTGTTTAATCTAAAATCATTTCCTAAATCAATAATTTTAGTATGACCCGCAAATTTATTTTCTTTAAGAAACGAAATCGATCTTCCGTGGCCTAAACACAAAAACAACACATTTACATCTGGATTAAGAGCATCTGTAAAATCCATTTCGATATCTCCCAATAAATCGTGGTGCGCTACATGAAGTGGCTTTCCAGCATTGGTTGTACTGTATACAAAATCGATGTTTACATTTGGGTGATACATCAATATTCTTATCAACTCCCCAGCTGTATAGCCTGAACCGCCAATTATACCAACATTAATCATAGTCTAAGTGATTTACAGATGAAAATATATTTTGAGCATTTCCTAAAATCTTAATAAACCCTTTAGCATCGTCTGATGTCCATGCATTATTCATTTCTCCGTATTGACCAAATCCTGTATTCATTAAATCATTATCTGATTCGATTCCGTCAAGCGAAAAATGATATGGTTTAAGCGAAACAGTTACAACTCCATTAACCGTTTTTTGCGTGTCTTGCAAAAACGTTTCGATGTTACGCATTACTGGATCCAAAAACTGACCTTCGTGAAATAACATTCCGTACCAGTTCCCTAATTGCTCTTTCCAATATTGTTGCCATTTACCAAGTGTATGTTTCTCTAATAAATGGTGTGCTTTGATGATAATTAACGGAGCAGCAGCTTCAAATCCTACTCTTCCTTTAATACCTATAATAGTATCACCTACGTGAATATCTCTACCAATTGCATATGCATTTGCTAATTTCTCTAGCGCTACAATATTATTTGATGGTTTATCTGTTTTACCATTTATTCCAACTAATTCTCCTTGTTCAAAATGTAAAGTCACTTTTTCTTCACCTTCTTTTTGCAATTGCGAAGGATATGCTTCACTAGGTAATGGTGTACCAGAAGTTAAAGTTTCTTTTCCTCCTACACTTGTTCCCCAAAGTCCTTTATTGATAGAATATTGTGCTTTTTCCCAAGAATAATGTACGCCATTTTTAGACAAATAATCTACTTCTTCTTGTCTTGACAATTTTAAATCTCTAATTGGAGTAATTATTTCAATCTCTGGAGCAATTGTCTGGAAAATTAAATCAAATCTAATTTGGTCATTTCCTGCTCCTGTACTTCCGTGTGCAATTGCCTCTGCTCCTACTTTCTTAGCATATTTTATTGCTTCAATAGCTTGAAAAACACGCTCGGCACTTACAGATAATGGATAAGTATTATTTTTTAATACGTTTCCGAAAATCAAATATTTTATAGCTTTATCATAATACTTATCTACGATGGTAAGATTTGCATGTTGTGCACTTCCTAATTCGTAAGCTCTTTCTTCAATAGCATTTAATTCTTCTTCATCGAAACCTCCTGTATTAATAAGTACAGTGTGGACTTCATATCCTTTTTCATTTTTTAAATATTTAAGGCAATACGAAGTATCTAATCCTCCGCTATAAGCTAATACAACTTTTTTCATAATTTTATTTTTTTAAGAAAAGGGCTTGTTTAATTGATTTTAATCTATTGAGTACTTTTACGTTAAAAGGATGTTTTGGCGGATCTTTTTGTTTTTCTTTTGGATCATACAACATTCCTGTACATAAGCACATTTTATTTTCTTTACTTTTTAATATTTCATAATTTGTACAAGTTTTGCAACCTGCCCAAAAGCTTGGATCACTTGTAAGTTCTGAAAAAGGAACTGGTTTGTATCCTAAATCTGAATTAATTTTCATTACTGCCAAACCAGTTGTGATTCCAAATATTTTTGCATCTGGAAATTTTTCTAATGAGTAATCAAAAACCTTAGATTTAATTTTTTTGGCTAAACCTAAATTTCTGTAATCTGGATGTACTATCAAACCAGAATGAGCCACAAATTTGCCATGTTGCCAACTTTCGATATAGCAAAAACCTGCAAATTTACCATCTACCAAAGCAATCAATGCATCCCTGTTCTCCATTTTTTTCTGGATATATTCAGGAGTTCTTTTGGCAATTCCGGTACCTCTCAATAAGGCAGACGACTCTATAGTATCGCATATTTCTTGCGCATATTTATAATGTTCTTCTTGTGTTACAACAATAGAGATCTTCATTTCAATAGTTGAAGTTAGGGTTAAAAAATAAGACATGATTTTTCTTCTGAAACCCAAGAGTTGCTTCAGCAAAATTAAATAAAAAATACATAAAACCCTTAATATCAAAAAGATGACATTGAGATAATTTTAAATAAAATGTACTTGTAGGATGTGTTTGTCCAAAGGACAACTTAGGTAATTTCAAAACAAAAAAATGAATATAAATACATACGACGAAAAACTCTTGTGAATGCTATAGAGATAGCATCCGTACTTCGGGAGAAGTAACAGGCAAGTTTGTCCGTGAGATAGAAATTATATGTAAACTCATTTTATTCATTGGTGCAAATTTACATCTTTTTTTTAATTACAATACATTATTGATAATTTGTAACATTTTTTTAATATTATGTTGCTTTTATCAATTTATCTCATTTCTACACTTAAAAAATCAACTAAAAATTAAACTTTTAATAAAAAATCGGCTATCTGAGTTAAACTCAAATAGCCGATTTTAATTATTTATATCTTTATTGCTCTTTAAAAAAGCCTAAAAATTATAATTTTAACCTGATGGTTTCAATTACTGTATCTATTCGCTCGGGGCGTGAAAAAATTATTTAACACATAGAAACATAGATTTTATGTGTAAAAAAGAGTACAAAAAGAAATATATTTCTTTCACATAGCTAGCTATGTGCATTTAAAATAAGTGAAACGCCTTTTTTTGTGTGCAAGACCTATGTTTCTATGTGTTAAATTAATTGTACTCAACGGGTTAATTTTATTGAATATTTATCAATTCAAATTATTCTTTCGTAAATTCTAATACTTGCGAATTTTCTAAAATTGTCATGTTTAATCCAGTTTTAGTAAATGCAAATCTTAATCCAGCTCTCACCGATTCAAAAGTATCTGCCGCATTCGCAACAGGCTGAACTGGAAATTTAGGATAATTAGGAAGCTCTACAGTTAAAGCACTATTTTTTTCGGTAAAAGTGATTTTTAAAGGTGTTTTTTTACTAGAATAAGTCCCTAAATAAGGGTCTAAAACAACATCTTTTTCTAATTTACCACTTCCGGCCGTCCATACGTTGTTTGCCTCATTACTATCAGGAAAAACGTGATCAGGATCTATAGTAACACTTTCGATTTCTTCTGTTGAGTCAAACTTGAAAGACCATTCTACGTTTCTTTGCCAGATTTCAACTGGTAATTTCACTCTGGAAACTTTTCCGCTTTTAGTTTTCACATCAATTACAACAGGCATTACCATTTTTTCAAAGTTCTCAATAGTAATAATCACTCCTTTTGCAGGGTCATTTTTCACATATTTAATTGAGTTAATACCTTGGTCAAAACGCCAGTTGTTAACATACCAACCTCTCCAGAACCAGCTTAAATCTTCTCCTGCAACGTTTTCCATTGTTCTAAAGAAATCATCTGGTGTAGGGTGCTTATAAGCCCAACGATCTATATAAGTACGGAAAGCTGTGTCAAAACGCTCTTTTCCTAATACTTGTTCTCTTAAAATTACCAAACCTGAACTTGGTTTAAAATAACATAACATCCCAATATTTGCCTCTTTCATATTATCTGGAGAACTCATAATAGTTTCTAACTTAGGATTTGTAAATGCCTCAGCCATTTTATGCAAATCCTTAGGTGCATCTTTATATTCACCTTTATTAAATTCGGCAGAACTCAATGAATTAATAAATGTATTAAATCCTTCGTCCATCCAACCAAATAATCTTTCGTTTGAACCTACAATCATAGGAAACCAGATGTGTCCAAACTCATGATCTGTAACACCCCATAAATCTTCTCCTTTTGATTCCCAACTACAAAATACAATTCCTGGATATTCCATACCTCCCTCATTCCCTGCTACGTTTGTTGCAACTGGATAAGGATATTCAAACCATTTATTTGAGTAATTTTCAATTGCACCTTTAGTATATTCTGTCGAACGTCCCCAAGCAGCATTTCCTTCACTTTCAACTGGATATGCAGAAAGAGCCAATGATTTTTTCCCGCTAGGTAAATTAATCTTAGCACCATCTAAAATAAAAGCAGCCGAAGATGCCCAAGAGAAATCACGTGCATTTTTTATTTGATAATGCCATGTTTTTTCTCCATTTCCATTAGCTTTTGCAGCTGCAACTTCTTCGGCTGAACGAATCATAACCGTTTTATCGCTTAGTGCAGCATCTTTAAATCGTTTTTGTTGTTCTGCAGTATACACTTCTGGAGCATTTAATAATTCTCCTGAGGCAACTACAAAATGATTCGCAGGAACTGTCAACTTTACATCAAAATTACCATATTCCAAGTAAAATTCCGAAGCACCTAAATACGGATGTGTATTCCAGCCTCTTACGTCATCATACACACACATACGCGGATACCATTGTGCTATTGTAAATATTTTACCGTTTTTAGTTTCAAGAACTCCTGTTCTATCAGATCCTTCATTAGGAGCTATATAAGAAAAATCAATTTTAATTTTAACGCTGCTTCCTTTTGAGGCTAACTCTTCTGGAAGAAAAATTTGCATTCTTGTATCGGTAACAACATATTTGGCATCAACTTCAACCGATTTTTTCTTACCAAGTATAGTAACTTTTACCGATTTAATTTTATTTCCACCATCAAAAACCTGTCCTTGAGCACCGTTACGACTTCCTGTTAATGGCACTACAGCATTTCCTCGTGAATCTTCTTTGAATAGATTTTGATCCAAATTAAGCCAAACAAATGACATTTTATCAGGGCTATTGTTGGTATATGTAATCTCGTCTGTACCAATAATTTCATTAGTAACCCCATTTAACTTAGCAGTTATCTTATAATCTGCTCTGTTTTGCCAGTACTCTGGACCAGGCTGACCACTTGCAGAACGGGTTGTTGTTCCGTTTTTAGAATAAAATAATGGAGAGAATGCATCATAATAATCATATTTAGAAATAGGATTAGTTGTCGCAGTAGGAACTTGTTGTGCCCAGGTGGCCGAAATTCCAAACAATAAAGCCATCGTTAACAAGGCTCTTAAAGAGTGTTTTTTCATTTTTGTTGCTGTTTATCTAGCAAATTAATGAAAAAAAAAGCTATTTATGAATTAAATCCTACCGGTTAATACAATTTTATCAAAAAATATTTCATCAGCTTTTTTACCTATAAATTAAATTTATAAATATATTTACAACTCATTCTTAAACCATTCAAAAACTAAATTTTGACTACAATTATTTCAAATTCAAAACTTACTGCTTCTATTAAACATGCCGGAGCCGAATTATTTTCATTAAAAAACAACGATAATAAAGAATTCATTTGGGAAGGAAACCCAGATTTTTGGGGTAAACACTCCCCTGTTTTATTCCCAATTGTTGGTACTTTAAAAAACAATACTTACACCGTTAATGATATATCTTATCACTTGCCACGTCACGGATTTGCAAGAGATATGGAATTTAATCTAGTTTCTAAAACTGACGAAAGCGCCATTTTTTCGATTCAATCTAATGCTGAATCGTTGAAAGTATATCCGCTTGAATTTGAATTACAAATAATTTATACTTTAATAGATTCTCAATTAGACATCCAATATAAAATATTTAACAAAAATGATTCTAAAATGCCATTCTCTATTGGTGCACATCCAGCAATTGCGCTACCTAGGAATTTTGAAAATTATGCTTTAGAATTTGAAAAAAAAGAGCCTCTAAAATATTCTTTGCTCGAAAATGATTTGATATCTAATAAAACAAAACAATTAGAAACGAAAGAAAATCAAATTGAGCTAAATTATCAACTATTTGAAAATGATGCTTTAGTTTTTAAATCATTAGAGTCAAACTCGCTAACCATTTTAGAAAACAACAAACCATATATAAAAGTAGATTTTGCAGATTTTCCTAGTTTAGGTATTTGGACAAAAGAAAATGCTCCCTTTATTTGTATCGAACCTTGGTTTGGTTATTCTGATACTCCTGACAACACAGGAAATCTTTTCGAAAAAGAAGGAATAGTAACTTTAGATGCAAATCAAACATTTAACTCTAAATTTAGTATCGAAATTCTATAATCTTATCTTGATATATTATGTTAACATTTAATTTTTCTCCATTTCCAGTACTCGAAACGGAACGCTTAATTATTAGAAGAGTAACCAATGAGGATGCAAACGAAATTATAGCACTTCGTTCTAATCCTGAAACTATGAAATACATTCCAAGGCCACTCACAAAAACTACTGAACAGGCATTGGAACATATAGCTCAAATTGATAGTACAATTGAAACTAACGAAGGAATCAATTGGGGAATAACACTAAAAGGCGATTCCAAAGTAGTTGGAATCATTGGCTATTATAGAATAAAACCAGAACATTATCGTGCCGAAATTGGCTATATGCTATTACCTGAACTTCACGGAAAAGGAATTATTCCTGAAGCAGTAAAAACAGTAATTGATTATGGTTTTAATGAAATGAAACTACACTCAATCGAAGCAGCCATTGACCCTGATAATTTTGCATCAGAAAGAGTATTACAAAAAATTGGTTTTGTAAAAGAAGGGCATTTTAAAGAAGTCGAATATTATGAAGGCATTTTTTTAGATAGCGTAATTTATTCGTTATTAAACAAAAAGTAATTCATAGCAATATCTTTTTTTATTGATTCTTGTTAAATTTTAACTTTATAACAATACAACATATTTCATTCCGTTATATTTGCACCCAAAACTAGCAACCCAAACTAACTTATTGCTAGTAATTACTAGATTTTATGAAAAATTTATTTGCCCTAATCGTTCTACTATTTTCAATTCAATCCCAAAGTCAAACTTACATTAAAGCAAATGCTCTTACTGCAGTAGTATTAATTCCAGATATTGCCGTAGAAACAAGCATTGGTAAAAAATTAACACTGAATGTTGATTTAATGGCTTCTTTTTGGGAATCATTTGATGGAAAAAGCCCAATGAAATTTGTCACCTTTACTCCGGAAGTTCGTTACCATTTTAATGAGAAATTCAATGGCTTATACCTTGGTGGTCATATTGGAGGTGATATATATCAAATTCAAAAATGGAACTACTGGGATAGTAACAATTACGAAGATGGTTTTGGCTATAGATTAGGAGCTACGCTAGGATATCAAAAGAAACTAAATGATAAATTCATGCTAGATTTTTTTGTTAGCGGAGGATGGCACCAAGGTTTTTATAAAGGCCTTTATAATGACGGTACACCTGGTCGTTATGAAAAAGCCCATGATTACAACAAAAGTGGAGAATGGTTACCTTACGGTGGTGGTGTAATGATTTCGTATAAATTAAATTAATTTGAAAATTTAGGAATCGATTTTATATATAAATCTTCTACCTTTTTTCTAGCCCAATCCGTTTTTCTTAAAAAAGTCAAACTAGATTTAATACTAGGATTTGAAGAAAAACATTTAATCGGAATTAATTCTCCCAAAGTGTCAAATCCATAATACTCTACTAGTTTTTCTAGTATTGTTTGAAGAGTAATTCCGTGTAGAGGATTTTTATCTTGATTTTGCATTTAATATTTTTTAAATAAATAATAAAAAGACCGTACTATGAAAAGTACGGTCTTTCTTTTTTACAAAATTACTAAATTGAAATTTAAATAATCTCCTAAATATTAGAATATGAATTTAAATCCGAAAGAAAGTGGAGAAGTTAAATTTGGATTACTTCCTCCTAATGCCCCATTATAATAAGAATCAACATTAGCCACATGTGCTAATCCAAAATTAGTTACAGTAGTTTTAGAACCATCTTTAGGATCTAAAGTCGTAGATGTAAAATTAGCTAAATCATAAGAGAACTCAACTGAGAAATATTTTGTCACGAAGAAATCAAATCCACCAGATAAAGACAGTCCAAATTGATTTACTTTTAATTCACTTTCCTTTTCTTTTCCAGTGATTATTGGTGCTGCCAATTGTCCGAAGAAATATAAAGAACCAGCAACATTCCAATATTTTCTAGCTAAAGGCTGAATAACTATTAAATTAGAATTTGCAGCAGTTCCTTTATCTGAATCTGCTTTTATATTAATATATCCAAGCCCTGCTCCAACAGCTACAGATGGCGTAATAAATTTACCTACAACTGGCATTACTAATAAATTTGTGCTTTTTACATCGTCTGTTTTAGTTTGTTGGTAACCAAATTGCGATGTTACAAACCATGCACCTTTTAGACCTTGATTTGCTTCCTGAGCTTTTACCGTTAAGCCTACTAACACAATACTAACTAATGTTAAAATTTTTTTCATGTTTTTAAGTTTTTGTTATAAATTATTTAACAAACTTAAGCGTAAGGTTTTTCCTGAAGAATGATTAAAATCATAGGTTTAAAAAAATCTTTAATTATCTTTGATTTCATTAAAGTTTTTCTTTTTTATTCTACATTTGCAATCCTATGTTAAAAACTGTCAATATACTCAATAAGAGAGCCCGTTTCGATTACGAAATAATAGATACCTATACTGCTGGAATTGTTTTAGCGGGAACCGAAATCAAATCAATACGTCTTGGTAAAGCAAATATTACCGAGAGTTTTTGTGAATTTAGTGGTAATGAACTTTTTGCCATAAACACTTATATAGAAGAATACGCTTTTGGAAATCAATTCAATCATAAGTCAAGAAGCGAAAGAAAATTGCTTTTGAATAAAAAAGAATTGAAGAGTCTTCAGAAAAATGTACAAGCAAAAGGACTAACAATCATCCCTTTGAAACTATTTACTAATGAAAAAGGATTAGCAAAACTGCAAATCGGTCTTTGTAAAGGAAAGAAAAACTACGACAAACGCGAATCTTTAAAAGAACAAGATACCAAACGTGATTTAGATAGAATTAAAAAAGCTTTCTAATTTTTAATCCTCTTTTAATAAGAGTTATTTCTCGATTTTTATACTTATTTTTACTACAATAAATTCTAAATTTCAAGTTTATGAAAAGAATATTTGTTGTATTAACCGTCATCTTACTTTGTGGTTGCGGTACTAGTTCTACAATTGTTAGTAGTTGGAGAGATCCCAAAATAACAATTAGTTCAGAAAATTTCAAAAAAGTATTAGTCGTAGCTTTAGTCAAAGATGAAGAAACACGAAGAATTACGGAGAACAGAATTGCTGCCAGCAGCCCTATCTTCCATACTTCTTATCAATTCTTAAATCAAATTAATAATGACTTAACAAATGATCAGAAACTAAAAATATTAAACGACGAAAATTTTGATGGTGTAGTTACCATGCGCTTGGTAAGCAAAGAAAAACAAACTGATTATGTACCAGGAATTGATACTAGTATTTATTACGGTGGTTATAATGGTTTATATGGAGGTGCTTTTGGTGGTTGGTACGGCATGTACGCTACTGATTTCTATTCTCCAGGCTATTATGTAGAAAACACATTTTATATTGTAGAAACCAACGTTTTCTCTTTAAAACACAATAAATTAATCTGGACAGGCACCACACAATCATCAGATATAACAGATATAGGTGCAACAGTAGATGATATCATGAGAACTGTAGTAAACGAAATGAAAAAAGACGGAACGCTTCCTAAAAAATAATTTCTTCTAAAATAGCATCGAATTAATTTGATGCTATTTTTATTTAAAAAATAATGACTAAACTTGTCTTGACAATCAAAACCTGCTTTTTAAAATGAAAACGATTCTTAAAAATGCCAGAGAGAAAAAAGGGTTTAAAACCCGAGAAGTAGCGCAGTTATTAGAAATTGACCAAGCTTTAATAAGTAAATTTGAAAGTGGTACCCGAAAACCCACAAGAGAACAAATCGTTAAACTTGCCTCATTACTTGAAATTGATTTTGAAAACTTATTAATTCTTTGGCTAAAAGAAAAAATAATACACGAAATCGGTCAAGAAGAATTTGCACTTAAAGCTCTGCATCTTGCAGAAATCGAAATTCAAAATAACAAAAAAGTAGTCGCTTCAGTAATATTATCAACGCTACAGAACGTTTTGGATGAAATTGAAACTTTAAAAACCAAAGTTCAATCGTTCCAACAATTTGAACTACACCGAATTTCTAAAATTCTAGAACTGGAATTTACATATGAGAGTAATCGTTTAAACGAAAACACATTAACATTACAAGAAACCAAAGCAGTAATTAATGAGGGATTAACAATTGCGGGTAAAACAATGCGCGAGCACTTAGAGGCCGTAAACCACCATGAAACTATTTCTTATATTAAAGATTTGACTCAAAAAAATAGCCCTGTTAACGAAAAAGAATTACTCAATATCCACAACTTGATTTCAAGAGGGATCAAACCCGACCATGCTGGGAAATATAAAAATGATGCCTTGATTGTTCGCGAGATGGCTTCCTTTTTTAGCTGGTTTGAGACCAACAAAAACAGCTTACATCCAATATTATTAGCTTCTGAGGTACACTTAAGAATTATAAAAATTACCCCATTCGAAAGTGGAAACACACAAATAGCTCATTTATTAATGAATTGGATATTAATACAAAATGGCTATGTCTTTGCAACAATACAAGGAGATACAGAACATAAAAACGAATATCTGAGCATTCTTGAGAAAAGTCAAAATCAAAATGATGAATCTATTTTTATAAACTATGTTGCACAAGTAGAAAAGGAAAATTTACAACGCGCCATCCAATTGGTTTCTCAATAATTACATTATTAGAGCATAAACATTTAAAAATGTTTTTTTTTTACCATTAAGAAATTAAGAAAAATTAAGTTTAATCTAAAATAAAACTAAGATACTTAATCGAGAAATCATTTTAATCTGAAAAATCTGTGGCTAAAAAAACCATTAAGAAATCTGAAGTTTAAAGAAACTTAATTTCTTAATGGTAAAATTCTTTTTTTATGGCTTACACACCAAAAAATATTTAATTTTTATCTTCTAATAAAGGAACGAATCTAAATTCTCCAAACTCATGTTTTTCAAATTGTGTTTCGTTTTTACGAATTAACAACGTCATAATCTGAACGTCTTCTCCTAGCGGAATTACTAACCTTCCTCCTATTTTTAATTGTGCCATTAATGGTTGCGGAATAAATGGCGCTCCGGCAGTTACAATTATACTATCAAATGGTGCATAAGTAGGTAATCCTTTATAACCATCTCCAAAAGAAAGGTGTTTCGGACGAATTCCTAATTTAGGAAATAAAACAGATGTTGTTTTAAACAGTTCATTTTGTCTTTCGACACTAAATACCTTTGCTCCCAACATATATAATACTGCAGTTTGATACCCTGACCCAGTACCAATTTCTAATACTTTATGGTCTTTTTTAACTTCTAACAGCTGCGATTGAAACGCAACAGTGTAAGGTTGAGAAATAGTTTGCCCCGCACCAATCGGGAAAGCCTTGTCCTGATAAGCATAATCTTCAAAGCTAGAGTTCAAAAAAAGGTGTCTTGGAATTTTTTTTATCGCTTCCAAAACAGCTTTATCGGTAATTCCCTTTTGTTGTAAAGTGCTTACTAATTGATTCCGAAGTCCTTGATGTTTGGCAGTGTCTTTCAATGTTTATTATTTAATTTTTGGTAAAAATAAGAAAGTAAATAGTAATTCAAATATTGATTCTTAAATATTAAATTACTAAAACTTTAAAGCATTCACTTTCACTTTCAACAAATAAATTATATTTTTGTTAAAAATACATTCTCATGTTAAAAGTAGGAGTTTTAGGTGCTGGTCACTTAGGTAAAATACATTTACGTTTATTACAACAATCTGATAAATATGAATTAGTTGGTTTTTATGACCAAAATCAAGAAAACGCCGAGAAAATTTCCAAAGAATTCGGTTATAAAAATTTCAATACAATTGCCAAGTTAATACACGCTGTAGATGTAATTGATATTGTAACCCCAACATTATCCCATTATAAATGTGCTAAAGTTGCCATAAAATCAGGAAAACATATCTTTATCGAAAAACCTATTTCGAATACTGTTGAAGAAGCTGAAGAAATTATCGCTTTAGCAAAAGAATATAACGTAAAAGGTCAAGTAGGACATGTAGAACGCTTTAATCCAGCATTCATAGCGACAAAAAACATGATTGAAAATCCGATGTTTATAGAAACACATCGTTTAGCCGAATTTAATCCTCGTGGTACAGATGTTCCTGTAGTTTTAGATTTAATGATTCATGATATCGATGCCATTTTAAGCGTCGTAAAATCTAAAGTAAAAAGTATCAATGCTAGTGGAGTTTCAGTTATTAGCGACACTCCAGATATTGCCAATGCCCGAATTGAATTTGAAAACGGTTGTGTTGCCAACTTAACAGCAAGTAGAATTTCGATGAAAAACATGCGTAAAACACGTTTTTTCCAAAGAGATGCTTATATTTCGGTTGACTTTTTAGAAAAGAAGTGTGAAGTTGTTCGTATGAAAGATGCTCCTGAAGTTCCAGGTGATTTTGATATGATTTTGCAAAATGCCGAAGGTGTAAAAAAACAAATCTATTTTACAAATCCAGATGTAGAGCAAAACAACGCAATTCTTGATGAATTAGAATCTTTTGCAAATGCAATCAATACAAATACAGCTCCTGTGGTAACTCTAGAACAAGCAACAGATGCTTTAAGAGTAGCTTACCAAATTATTGACTGTTTTAACAAATAAAATAATCTTAAAAAAAGTTAGCCATAAATTCACGAATTAATTTGTGAGTTTATGGCTAAAATTATAAAATATAGTACTTAAATAATATGAAAACAATTGCTGTAATCGGTGCAGGAACAATGGGTAACGGAATCGCTCATACGTTTGCACAAAGTGGTTTTGTAGTAAAACTAATTGATGTTTCCGAAAAATCGTTGGATAAAGGAATGGCAACTATTGCCGCTAATTTAGACAGAATGCTTGCAAAAGGAAGTATTACTGAAGAAGAAAAAGCTAAAACTATAACTAATATTATTACTTATACCGATATTAAAGATGGTGTTGTAGGTGTTGATTTAGTTGTAGAAGCTGCAACAGAAAACATCGATCTAAAACTGAATATTTTTAAGCAATTAAACGAAGCCTGTTCGCATAATACAATTTTAGCGACCAATACTTCATCTATTTCTATAACACAAATCGGAGCTGTTGTAACTCATCCAGAGCGTGTTATCGGGATGCACTTTATGAATCCTGTACCAATTATGAAATTGGTAGAAATTATTCGCGGTTATAATACTAGCGATGAAGTTACCAAAATCATCATGGAATTATCTGTAAAACTAGGTAAAACTCCAGTTGAAGTAAACGATTATCCAGGTTTTGTGGCAAATAGAATTTTAATGCCTATGCTAAACGAAGCAATCGAAACGTTATATAACAAAGTGGCTGGCGTTTACGAAATAGACACAGTAATGAAACTAGGAATGGGACACCCAATGGGACCATTGCAACTAGCCGATTTTATTGGTCTTGACGTATGTTTAGCAATCTTAAATGTAATGTACGACGGTTTCAAAAACCCAAAATACGCACCATGTCCTTTATTGGTAAATATGGTTAGAGCTGGGAAATTAGGAGTGAAATCTGGTGAAGGATTCTATGATTATAGTGAAAGTAAAAAAGCAGAGAAAATATCAAAGCAATTTATCATTTCATAAAAAACAAAAAGACAATGTCTATTAAAGTAAATCTAAGTACCATAAAAGCTTCTCTACCCGAACATGTAACATTAGTTGCGGTTTCTAAAACCAAACCTGTTACCGATTTAATGGAAGCCTACGAAGCTGGTCAACGTATTTTTGGAGAAAATAAAATCCAGGAAATGACAGACAAATGGGAAGAAATGCCAAAAGACATCCAATGGCACATGATTGGACACGTACAAACGAATAAAGTCAAATTTATGGCTCCGTTTGTAAGCTTGATTCATGGTGTTGATAGTTTAAAATTATTGCAGGAAATCAATAAACAAGCGTTAAAAAACAACCGAGTTATAGATTGCCTGCTTCAAATGCATATTGCCGAAGAAGAAACTAAATTTGGTCTTGACGAAAAAGAACTCACATCACTCCTAGCCTCAGAAGATTTTCATAATATGAAAAACATTCAAATTTTGGGTTTAATGGGAATGGCAACTTTTACAGAAAATCAAAACCAAATAAAAAAAGAATTCACACATTTAAAGTCTATTTTTGACTCTTTACAAGCTACAAAACCTGTAAACTGTAAACTGAATACTGTTTCGATGGGAATGTCCGGAGATTACCAACTTGCCATAGAATGTGGTAGTACCATGGTTCGAATTGGAAGTAGTATATTTGGAGGCAGATAAATTTCAAAAATCAATATCAATTGCAAAAATCAATACTTAATGGAAAAAATATTCAATTTTGAAGATAGGTTAGTTCGTTTTGCAGGAGAATGTATTTTCTTTACAAGGCAATTGGAGAGATTATTTGAAAATGAATACTATAAAAATCAATTAATCAGATCATCCGGAAGTGCTTCCTTAAATTTTGGAGAAGCCCAAGGTACAATTACTGATAAAGATTTTATTTTTAAAGTTTCATTAGTAGCAAAAGAGTTAAAAGAATCAAGAAACTCATTAAAAATTCTGAATTATATTAAAGAAGGTGATAACGATAAAAGAAATAAACTTCTAATTGAAGTAGAACAACTTATTGCAATTTCATCAAAAATGATAATAAATAAAAACAGTCAATAACAATCACAACGACAATAGTAATTTTAAGGATTATTATTGACTTTGAAATTGAAATTGATTTTTGAAATTGACATTGATAATGTACGCAATACTAGACATAGAAACAACTGGAGGACAGTTTAATGAAGAAGGAATTACCGAAATTGCCATCTATAAATTTGATGGTCATGAAGTAGTCGATCAATTCATTAGTCTGGTGAACCCGGAAATTCCCATTCAGCCATTTGTTGTAAAACTTACAGGTATTAGTAATGCAATGTTACGTTCAGCACCAAAGTTTTTTGAAGTTGCTAAACGAATTATAGAAATCACTTCCGATTGTGTTATCGTAGCACATAACGCCTCTTTTGATTACAGAATCTTACGCACCGAATTTCGCCGTTTAGGATATGATTTCGAAGCCAAAACGCTTTGTACAGTCGAACTTGCCAAAAAATTAATTCCAGAACAACCTTCTTATAGCTTAGGAAAACTAGTTCGCGCACTAGGAATTCCAATGGCCGACAGACATCGTGCCAATGGTGATGCAATGGCAACAGTAAAGTTGTTCAAAATGCTTCTTGAAAAAGATACCGAAAAAACAATTATAAAGGACTTCATAAAACTCGAAGTCGAAAAAGGAATTGCACCAAAATTATTAGATATTGTAGCGCAAGCACCTACAAAAACAGGTGTATACTACATTCATAACGAAAGCGGAAATTTAATATACATTGGCAAAAGTCGAAACATAAAAAAACGCATCAATCAGCATTTTACAGGAACGAATACCAAAAGTAAAAAAATCCAAGCCGAAGTATTTACAGTAACTTATGATGAAACAGGAAGCGAACTTATTGCGCTTTTAAAAGAAAGTGAAGAAATAAAAGTCAATAAACCCAAATACAATCGTTCGCAGAAAAAAACTATTTTCCCGCTTTCATTATACGCCGAAAAAGACAAAAACGGTTATCTAAACTTAAAACTTCAGAAAACCGACGGACGCAAAAAAGAAATTACCTCTTACGGAAGTTTACAAGAAGGAAAAAACGCTTTGTTTTTCATCACCGATAAATACAAATTGTGCCAAAAACTGACTGGTTTATATCTCACTAAGAAAGAATGTTTTCAATATAAAATAAAAGAATGCGACGGTGCCTGTATCGGAGAAATCACTCCCGAAAAATATAATGCAAGAGTTCAAAATTTTATTACCGATTATAGTTTCGAAAACAAAAACATGATTTTAGTAGACCGTGGGCGAACTGTAAACGAGCGCAGCGCAGTATTAATAGAAAATGGTGTTTATAAAGGCTATGCTTTTTACGATTTAAACTATCAGATTACCAACATCGAAATCCTGAAAAACATCATAATTCCGATGCAAAACAATCGTGATGCCAAAAGCATAATTCAGAATTACATGAGAAAAAGCAAATCATTAAAAGTAATTCATTTTTAATACATATTAACTTTCAGTATCTTCGCAGATATGTCAAGAATAAAATCAAAATACGACCTTTTTAGGCAAAAAACCCAAATCATCCTTTATGGTACAAATACCGTTTTAGGGCGCTTGTTCGATTTGGTACTTCTAGGACTTATTTTACTAAGCGTATTATTGGTTATGATGGATACCGTAGAAGGAATCAATCAAAAATACCATACACAGCTTCTTATTTGTGAATGGATAATCACCGTATTTTTTACCATAGAATTCATTTTACGTATTATTTCGATACAAAAACCCATAAAATATGTTTTTAGCTTTTATGGAATCATCGATTTAATGGCGATATTACCCATGTATTTATCTATATTTTTTCCTGCTACAAATGTTTTAACAATTGTGAGAGTGCTACGTTTCTTCCGATTGTTTAAGATTTTACATATCCCCCAAATCTCACAACAATCCATACAGCTTCGCGAAGCAATGGAAGCCAGTAAAGAAAAAATCCTTGTATTCATCTATTTTGTAGTTATTAGTGCAGTAATTATTGGCTCATTAATGTACGTAGTCGAAGGCAAAGAAAGCGGCTTTACCAGCATCCCAATGGGTATTTACTGGGCAATCGTTACCCTAACAACCGTAGGCTATGGTGATATCTCGCCAGCATCGCCAATAGGACAATTTTTAGCCTCATTGGTTATGATTATGGGTTACGGAATCATTGCGGTTCCTACCGGAATCGTTACAGCCGAATTTGCCAAAAGCAGCCTGAAAAGCAACTCTATCAGTACAAAAAAGAAATGTCTAAAATGTAATTCCCAAGTTCATTTTGATAATGCAAAATATTGCTATGAATGTGGCGAAACATTACCCGATAATTAATTTATGAAGCCATTTCCAGCTGTGTACTACAACTCCTCCTTACATTCGTAATTTTTTTAAGGCATAAAAGGAGCTTCATAAAGTCGCTCTTTTATACCAAAAAAAATAAACAAATCTAAGTCCGGGGTTTACGTTTCCATCTGGGCTAAAAAATATGAAATACTTAATCACCATCGTCGGACCAACAGCTATAGGTAAAACTGCCTTAAGTATTGCTTTGGCACAACATTTTAAGTGCGAGATAATATCGTGCGATAGCCGTCAGTTTTTCAAAGAAATGACAATTGGTACAGCCGTACCCAATCAAGACGAACTACAGGCCGCTAAACATCATTTTATCCAGAACATATCTATTTTCGAAAACTATACCGTAGGCGATTACGAAAAAGAAGCTATAACCAAATTAGAAGAACTGTTCCAACACAATGATTATGTTATTCTTGTAGGTGGCTCAGGATTATATGTAGATGCTGTATTAAAAGGATTTGATGAATTTCCTGAAATCGATACAACAATTCGCGAAAAAGTAGCACTAGAATATGAACAAAACGGAATTTTGTATTTACAAGAGCAATTAAAAAAATTAGATACTGCTTATTACGATAAACTGACTATCGAAAATCCACAGACATTACAAAATCCGCAACGAATGATGCGCTTTGTCGGAGTTTGTTTAGGAACAGGAAAGCCATATTCATCGTTTTTAAATCAGAAAAAGAATAATCGAAACTTCACTCCTGTCTTAATTGGTTTAGAAGCTGACAGAGCTGTAATTTACGACCGAATAAACCAACGTGTTGACATAATGCTTAACCAAGGTTTACTAGAAGAAGCACAAAGCCTTTATCCTAACAAAGCGTTAAATGCACTACAAACGGTCGGATATCGGGAATTATTTAGTTATTTTGATGAAGAATTCACGTTGCCCTTTGCAATCGAAGAAATCAAGAAAAACACCCGACGCTTTGCAAAACGTCAGTTAACTTGGTTTAAACGCAATGAAAATACAAAATGGTTTGATTATCTCACTCCAAAAAATGAGATAATAAACTTCATCGAAGAAAGTATAAAAAAATAAGATAAAGGACTCATGCCAATCTCTCCAAATTTCACATCTGTATTAAGCAAAGACTGGGAAATCAATTTTACACAATGCACGCCAAATGGATATTTAAAATATACCGATATGTGCAATCTTTTACAACTAACAGCCGCAGCCCACTCAGAAGTTGGAGGAATTAGTTTTATAGATATGCAGGAATTCGATCAAGCTTGGGTTTTAAGCCGCATGCGTGTAGAAGTTACTGCATTACCAAAATGGCAAGATGTAGTAACGGTAAAAACATGGATTAACAGTCTGGAAAATTCCCGTTCTGTTCGTGCATTAGAAATGTATGTAAACGGCAAAAAAATAATTGGCAGCGAGACATTCTGGGCAGTTTTTAATACAAAAGCACGTCGCCCTGAAGGATTAGCACTTCCTTATGACCATTTTGAGTTATATCCAGATAACAGAGCCACAAAAGAAGGTTTCTCTAAAATTAATATCAATCCAGAAAAAGAATCAGTTTTTGAAAAAACTGTTTATCTATCCGATTTAGATATTGTAAACCATGCCAATAATGTAAAATACTTAGAATGGTGTTTAGATCACGTTGACCCAAAACATATTCTGAATCAGGAAATAGAAAGTTTCGAAATGAATTTCCTAAAAGAATTATCCTTAAATGATGCTGTTGTAATACACGAAAGTGAAACTGAAGGCAACTCAACTTTTAGTATTACAAAAGGCGATAAATCTTGCTTCGCATTACAACTTAACTGGAAGAAATAAGGTTTTCAGAACTAACATTTTTAATATTCTGCAAGGTTAAAAAACCTTGCAGGATTATCAATTAAAATCTTCATATTCTATTTTAAATAAACATCTCTTAACCCTGATTGTAGTGAAAAGCATTTTGAAATAAAAAAAAAACATTTCCTGAATAAAAACAGCGACCAGCGGAAGCTCGTTTTTAATCATAGGAAATGCCTTTTTTATAAAAAATCTTGTAACGGAAAGCGGGAAATAGTTACAAAAAAAAGCTCCGATTTCTCGAAGCTTTTTAATTTATGCAGTTACTTTGTTTTTAACAACTAGTCTAAAACCTTCACCGTGGATGTTAAGAATTTCAACATCTTCGTCTGGTTTAAGATACTTTCTAAGTTTGGCGATATAAACGTCCATACTTCTTGAAGTAAAGTAATTATCATCTCTCCAGATTTTTGTTAATGCTAATTCTCTTGGCATTAAATCATTTTCATGAAGGATTAACATTTTCAATAATTCGTTTTCTTTTGGAGATAACTTTATTGGCTCTTCATTTTCAAAAGTTAAAAATCTAAGTTTTGAATTTAAATGAAATTTACCAATGTTAAACTCAAACTGAACTTGCTCAGCTTTAGTATCAGAAGATTTTCTTTGAATAATCGCTTTGATTTTCATTAATAATACTTCTGAATCAAATGGCTTGTTCAAATAATCATCTGCTCCTGCTTTGTACCCTTTTAACACATCCTCTTTCATAGATTTTGCTGTTAAAAAGATAATAGGCACTTCGCTATTTTTCTCTCTGATTTCTTTTGCTAATGTATATCCGTCCTTATATGGCATCATGACATCAAGAATACATAAGTCGTATACGTCTTTCTTGAATTTCTCGAAGCCTTCCATTCCGTTTTTTGCCAATGTAACTTCAAAGTCATTTAGCATTAAATAGTCTTTAAGAACTGCACCAAAATTAAGGTCATCTTCTACTAAAAGAATTCTTTTATTGATATTTTCCATATTTTAATTTATTAGTGGTATTTTTATTATAAAGGTACTACCTTTCCCTTTTTCACTTTCTACGTAAACTTGACCATTATGGTCTTCTACTATCCTTTTTACATATGATAAGCCCAATCCGTGGCCTTTAACATTATGTAAATCTCCCGTGTGTTCTCTGTAAAATTTCTCAAAAACTCTTTTTTGAGCCACTTTACTCATTCCTAACCCATTATCTTTTACTTTTATAAGAATCATATCTTTAATGTTCTCCGTAAAAATTTCTATTTTAGGAATACCTGGCGAATACTTTATAGCATTCTCTAAGATATTAACTAAGACGTTGGTAAAATGTACTTCATTAATTAATGCTGTCGCTCTGGCTGCATCGTAATGATTTGTAATAGTACCTTGTCTATCCTCAAGAATCAAACTTACATGCTCAATTGCATCATCGATAATCCCATGGATTTCGGTCGGTTCTTTGTTGATATCCAATTCACTTTTCTCTAATTTAGAGATTCGTAATACATTCTCAACCTGAGCGTGCATTCGTTTATTCTCGTCCCGTATCATCTGAAGGTACCTAAAGACCTTCTCTTTATCTTCGATTATTTTAGGATTTTTAATGGCATCCAAAGCCAGATTTATTGTTGCAATTGGAGTTTTAAACTCATGCGTCATATTATTTATAAAATCAGTTTTAATTTCAGATATATGTTTCTGACGTATTAACTGATTCAATGCACTTGTATATGCAATTATAATAATAAGTGTAAATATGATTGACAATATGGTTATACTTACTAACTCTGATAGTAAAAATTTCTTCTTGTGAGGAAATGTTACCGATAACTCATATTTGTTATTCCCTTCATTATCTGCAAAAATTGGTATCGAGTAGGTTGATTCTTTATCATATTTAAACCCATCCGATTTAATTTTGGTAGCGATACCACTACTATAAATTCCAAACTCGAATTTTGTTTTTACACCGTACTCTTCTAATTCTTTTTTCAGAAGCTTTTGTAGCTTCTCTTTGGTGATTCTTTCGTTAATTGGCATTGCCGAAGCAATGTCTTTAAAGAATATCTCAAATTGCGCATTATCTAAAACATCCAGATTTCCTGATTTCTCAATCTTTACATCTGGTATTATGCTTTGTTGCAACGAATTATCTATACTGTTATTATTATAAACTTCGGTTGTACGCTTAGAATTAAAATTCTTAAACCTTTCGCTACTAAATTTCTTATCAAAGAACGAGCCATTTATATTATAATCTTCTGATATAATACTATTTGAATATACAATTGTTTTATTTGTTCTAGGATTTTTTTGAACGTAATAAAATTCTAACAAATCATTTTTTTGTGGTACTTTACCTGTACTATCTTTATAATGATTGTATTTATCATAAAAACTATAGGCTTCTTGCTGTTGTAGCTTATCGGCTACATTTCCAATAACTTGTTTAACATGAAACTTAAACTGTTCGTCATTATTTTTAAACGAAGAAGTAAACCAATATACCTGAACAAGAATTATCCCTATTAAGGATAAGCTCATCAATAAAACAAGAATTCTAAAAAACAATTTATTCATCGAAACAAAATTAATATTTTAACAATATACTAAATAATACATTAACCAAATATTAACATTTAAGAGTGATTTTGTTTAATATCTAAAATTTTAAGAATTTTAACAACTTCTTGCTTAGCAATTTTAAGATTCAAATTATGAATAATATAATTACTATTAGCAAAACGCTGTTCATCGTTCCATTGCATATTCATCCTTTTTAAAACATGTTCGCGAGTAGTTTTATCGCGATTCATTACCCTCTCAATTCTGGTTTCCTGGGGTGCGGTAACCGTAATTATAATGTCACATTCTTTATAACGTCCGCTTTCAAACAAAATTGCTGCTTCGTAAATTATATAGGGCTCTTTTTTATGCTTTAGTAACCAATTCTCAAAATCCGTTTTTACAGCAGGATGTACAATTGCATTGAGTAATGCTAATTTATCTGCATTATTAAAAACAATATCAGCCAATTTGGCTCTATTTAATGTATTATTATCAAAAATTTCAGCACCAAAAGTTTCACGAATAGCGGCAATTATTTCATCGGATTGCATTACTTTTTTAGCCTCATCATCGGCAATATAAACAGGAATTCCCATTTCATTAAAATACCCTGCTATGGTAGTTTTTCCACTACCAATACCTCCTGTTAAGCCTATTACTTTTGTCATATTAAATCTTAAAAAATAATCCCGGAAATGCTTCTTGTGGTTTTTTCTTTAAGATTATTATCTTAATAAATGATTCTAAAAACCCAATTCCATAACCATAAAATTGCTTCCAAACTGCAATAACTGATAAAAATCCAATTTTTAAACTCTTATTTTGAATTGTCGATACTATAAAAATTATGACAAAATAAACAAAATACAACTGTAATAATATATCAATATTGAAAAACAGCAATATAATAACCGCCAAAACAAGTCCCAAAATAAAACAAGTTGGAAAGAAAAAAGTAAGTTTATTATATTGGGGATACCAACTATTTAGTATTGGTCTGGCTTTTCCAAATTTATTTACCTGAATCGAAAATTTATCCCAATCGATTCTTCGTTTATGATATACATAAGCTTTAGAGAAAAGTCTGGTTTCAAAACCTAAATTCCATAAACGTATTGATAGATCTGGGTCTTCGCCAGGGTGAATGTTTCCAAATCCTTTTGATACTTCAAATCCTTTTCTAGATAATCCCATATTAAAGCTACGCGGCTGGAACTTGCCTATTTTCTCTGAGCCTCCTCTTATCCCTCCTGTTGTAAGGAAAGATGTCATGGCAAAATTAATTGCTTTCTGAATATTCGAAAAACTAGCCAATGCTTTATCCGGACCACCAAAACAATCTACATAATCTTCTCTTAGTGCTTTATCAACTTCTGATAAATAATCCGGCGGGATAATACAATCTGAATCAAAAATGATAAAGTAATCTCCTAATGCTTTACGCATTCCAAAATTTCTGGAATCTCCAGGTCCTGAATTTTCTTTAAAATAATAGGAAATATTTAATTTTCCTTGATATTTCTGAACTATGTCATCGCATGGCAATGTTGAACCATCTTCTACAAGTACGATTTCAAAAGGCTCTTTATATTCAGATAATAATAAGCTTTCTAATAGCTCATCAACTTCGTCAGGACGATTATACACTGGTATAATTAAAGAAAACACCATAATTAGGTATGCGGTATTAAGGTAGTATTTGTTTTAACTGTAAAATTTTAACAAAGGTAAGTTATATCCATAAAAAAACCACCAACTTTGGGTTGATGGTTTTAAATAATTATATAAATTCAGTTGGATTATTTGATACTTTCTATCCCAACTACTTCGTTTGTGTCTGCTTTGTAATCTACTCCTTCAAATTCAAATCCGAATAAGTTTAAAAAGTCATTTCTGTATCCAGCCAAATCACCAATTGCCGGCAATGTTTCTGTAGTTGCTTCCAACCATAACTTAGCTACTTTTTCCTGAACATCTTCACGCATTTCCCAATCGTCGATACGGATTCTTCCTTTTTCGTCTGTAGGAATTGGTTTTCCTGTATATAATCTGTCTTGGAACAAACGCTGAATTTGCTCGATACATCCTTCATGAAGACCTTCGGCTTTCATAATTTTGTACAATAATGAGATATATAAAGGAATAACTGGAATTGCTGAACTTGCTTGTGTAACTAATGCTTTATTTACTGAAACGTATGCTTTTCCGTCTAAATCTTTTAAACTATCTGTAATAGCAAATGCTGTAGCTTCTAAATCATCTTTAGCACGACCGATAGTTCCTTTACGGTAAACTGCCTCTGTTAAAGATGGCCCAATATAAGAATAAGCAACTGTTGTAGCTCCTGGAGCTAATAGGTTTTCTTTTTTCAATGCATCCATCCACATTGACCAATCTTCACCGCCCATTACTGCAACAGTGTTAGCAATCTCTTCTTCTGTACATGGCTCGATAGAAACCTCTGTTACATTTCCTGTATGAAAATCAACTGTTTTATTAGTAAACGTACTTCCGATTGGTTTTAAAACTGAACGATGCAATACTCCTGTAACAGGGTGCAAACGAACTGGAGAAGCTAAGCTATAAATAACTAAATCAATCTGACCTAAGTCAGCTTTAATCAAGTCTAATGTTTGTTGTTTTACTTCGTTAGAAAAAGCATCACCATTGATACTTTTTGCATATAATCCTGCTTTGTGAGCTTCTGCTTCAAAAGCTGCTGAGTTATACCATCCTGGAGAAGCTGTTTTTCCTTCAACTGGTGGTTTTTCAAAAAACACTCCAATTGTAGCGGCATTAGATCCAAATGCACTTGTAATTCTAGAAGCCAATCCAAAACCTGTTGATGCTCCAATTACTAATACTTTTTTAGCACCTTCAATTGGTCCTTTAGATTTTATATATTCTATTTGATTTTTTACATTTTGCTCGCATCCTTTTGGGTGTGATGTCAAACAAATGAATCCTCTCATTCTTGGTTCTATAATCATAATTTTGGAACTGTTTTTTATTTTTATTTTATAAAATGATGGTATTTAACTACCGTTTTTTACTTGGCAAGACCGTTTATTTTGATTGACAAATATAATCCATTTTTTTAGTTAAGCAAGGCTTTAGCATGATTTAAAGCCGAATCTGAAACGACTGAACCTGACAACATTTGAGCAATTTCCATTACTCGTTCTTCTTGTGACAGAAGCTTTAACTCTGATTGTGTATCATCATCTACTGTTGACTTAAACACTTTAAAATGAGACTCTCCCTTGGCTGCTATCTGCGGTAAATGAGTTATTGCAAAGATTTGCATTTGCTGACTCATCTCTTTCATTATCTCTCCCATTCTAACAGCAATTTCTCCTGAAACTCCTGTATCGATTTCATCAAAAATCAATGTTGGCAATTTAGAGTATTGTGCCAAAATTGCTTTTACTGCAAGCATTATACGTGACATTTCCCCTCCTGAAGCAACTTTTTTAAGTAACCCAAAATCGGTTCCTTTATTGGCAGAAAATAAAAAATGAAGTTCATCTTTTCCGTTCGGGAAATATGTTTCTCCATAATTAATATCAATTTTAAAACGAACATTTGGCATTCCTAATGTTTCTAATATTGTTATTAATTTATCTGATAATAATGGTATTGCTGCAATTCTGTTTTCATGAATTTTATTTGCAAAAGCGTCCAACTCCATTGTTTTTTGCTCAATCGAAGTGGTTAGTTTTGCTATCTCATCTTCGATATTACCTAATTCCAGAACTGAATTTTCTAGTTTAGTTTGAATTTCGATTAAATCATCAACCGAAGCAACTTGATGCTTTTTTTGTAGATTATAAATAACCTGCAATTTCTGACTGATGAAATCAAGCTGAGCCGGATCATTCAATAATTTCTCTGATGCTTTTTGTAATTCACCCGAAACGTCATCAAACTCTATTGCCAGACTTGTTATCCTTTCAAACAAAGCTCCATATTCCGTTGAGAAAGTAGCAATTTTATGTAAAGAAGCTTTTATTTCATTAAGATTCTGGATTACTCCAAATTGTTCTTCATTGGCTATAGCCAAAGATTTATCTAATGATTCTTTGATAATCTCAACATTGTTAAGTTTTTCAAATTCTTCTTCCAGCTCTTCTTGTTGTCCTGATTTTAATTGCGCAGCAACTAATTCATTTAAAAGAAAGGTATTGTATTCTTGCTCTTTAGCCGATTCACTTTGTTTTTTAAGAAGGGAATTCAGCTTTGTTTTATCTGACTTATATTTCTTTAAAACATTTTGATAATCTGCAATAACACCAAAATTATCAGCAATTGCATCAATAATCTGAAATTGTACGCTTTCTTCTGAAAGTTCCTGGGTTTGCTGTTGTGAATGAATATCTATTAAATACAAACTCAACTCTTGCAATTCCTGAAGATTTACAGGACTATCATTTATAAAAGCACGTGATTTTCCCGAAGGCAAGATTTCGCGTCTTATTATAGTATCTTCTTCATAATCTAAATCATTAGCTTCAAAAAAAGCTTCCAGATTATATTTAGAAATTTTAAAATGCGCTTCGATTACACACTTTTCTTCTTTATTTTTCAATGAAGTCAAATCGGCTCTTTTACCTAAAACTAAGCCTAATGCACCCAATATTATCGACTTTCCCGCTCCTGTTTCACCAGTAATTATAGAAAAGCCTTTTGAAAAATCAATTGATAATTTTTCAATCAGTGCATAATTTTTTATTGACAATGAAGTAATCATATCTCTTTTTTGTAATATAAGTTTTGGAAATAAGCAATCTTAATAAGAATGCTTAAAATTTAATCTGCGACCATTTAGCAGAGTTCATTGGCGAAACTCTATTTAAATTCTCTACTAAATCTGCTATAGGAACACTTGGTCCTCCTGTAAATATAGATACAATTTCATCTGATTTAGCATCAAAAAAGACACGCGTTAAAAAAGCATTTGGTTTCGTTGCATTTAGTTTCCCTATAAGCGATAACGAAGTTTTAATTTTTTCTTTGGCTAGCTTTAAATCCTGATTCATTACATCTAAACCTGTATGATACCCATAAACACATTGTCTCAAGTCATTATATGTTGGCGAAAGCATATCGTTAATTAAGAAATAACGATTTTGTACTCCATCAGCCTGACTCCAGCCTTTATATCCTCCTTGTTGAGCTACATTGGCAATACTTTGAGCAGTCTCGAAAAAAGGATTCCCTAATGCTGGCATAAAAGTATCAGCATCCATTCCTAAAATCATGTAGCTATAAAAAGTCATTATAGAAACAAGATTTGATTCGAAAACATTTGGATTATACAATAAATTTTCAAATTCTGTATATCTAAAACTTAAATCCTTATCATTAAAATTGAATACTGGAGATGAGTAAGTAGAATTATAAATTAATCGAGATGATTGTATTTGTATTGTACCCGAAAACTGATCTGAGTTATTTGACGTAATCGTAATATACATCGAACAGTTTATTTTTTCATTTTGCTTTAGCAAACTCCCTGTCCAATCTGTATTGTTTACAAATTCGCTCAATGCTGTCTGCAATGTTTTAAAAACTTGCTGATTGGCATTAGGAAGCATTTGTGAGTTTACGGTTACCGTACAATTTAACTGTTGCGCCTGCGTAAGGCCAAAAGTTAAAAACAACAAAAAAGTAAGTATTTTATTCATGAAAATGCTTTATCACCTTATTTAAAATATCAATTGCAACTGCTTCTTTGGATTTTAATTCCATTGGTTCGATGGCAAAAGCCCTATCAATAAAGGTTACTTTGTTAGTTCCCCCACCAAAACCTGCTCCTTTATCCTGTAACGAATTTAGAACTATCAAATCTAAGTTTTTTTTCTGAATTTTCAGCTTTGCATTCTCAATTTCATTTTCAGTTTCTAAAGCGAATCCAATCAAAAATTGTTTTTTCTTTATTTCCCCTAATGACAATAAGATATCTTTTGTTTTTTCCAGCTCAATTGTAAAATCTTCTGAAGCTTTCTTTATTTTTTGCGATGCAACTATTTTCGGTCTATAATCCGCAACTGCTGCTGCTGCAATTGCAACATCTACATCTGAGAAATATTCATGACATGCATCATACATTTCTTGTGCTGATGTTACCGAAATTACTTTTACTGATGTGTTTGTAACTTTACAATTTGTAGGTCCTGCAACAAGAATAACCGAGGCTCCTAAGTTTGCTGCTTCTGATGCAATATCAAACCCCATTTTTCCTGAGGAATGGTTTCCTACAAAACGTACTGGATCTATTGCTTCGTATGTTGGACCTGCTGTGATTAAAAACTTTTTCCCTTTAAGAGGTAATTTACTTTCTAAATCAGCTTCTAAAAATGCAATTATATTTTCTGGTTCTGCCATACGACCTTCTCCAGACAAACCACTAGCCAACTCTCCGCTTTCAGCAGGAATAATAGTATTTCCAAACTGTTTTAATAACGAAAAACTCGCTAACGTTGAGGGATGTTTATACATATCCAAATCCATTGCTGGCGCAAAGTAAATTGGACATTTTGCCGATAAATAAGCTGCTATCAATAGATTATCGCAAGTACCGTTTGCCATTTTTGACATTGTATTTGCTGTAGCTGGAGCAATAATCATCAAATCGGCCCAAAGTCCTAATTCGACATGATTGTTCCATTTTTCATTTTCATCTTCTTGATTAAAGAAAGAAGAATGTACTGGATTTTTTGATAAGGTTGATAACGTAAGTGGCGTTACAAAATCCTTAGAAGCAGGTGTCATGATTACTTGAATCTCGGCACCTGCTTTTATAAAAAGTCGTACTAATGATGCTGTTTTATAGGCTGCAATTCCACCAGAAACTCCTAGTAAAATTTTCTTACCGTTTAAAACTGACATGGTACTATATTATTTATTTGAATTTCTGTGGTATGTTTTACCGTCTAACCACTCTTGAACTGCTAAAGCGTGTGGTTTAGGCAATTTTTCGTAAAATTTAGAAACTTCGATTTGTTCTTTGTTTTCGAAAACTTCTTCAAGACTGTCATTATAGGTAGCAAATTCTTCTAACTTTTCAGTCAATTCCTTTTTGATTTCAGAATTAATTTGATTTGCTCTTTTAGCCATAATAGTTATTGCCTCATACACATTACCTGTAGGCTCTTCAATAACCGTTTTATTGTAGGTAATTGTATTTACTGGAGCATTCGTCTTTTTTAAATCCATGACTTTATTTTATTTAGTAAAATTTTGTAACTCTTTTTCAACTCTCTCATTCATCTCATCAGCTTTCACTTTGTAATGAGTATCACTTTTATATTTCATTAAATTAGAATATGCAGTTTTAGCCACTTTTAAACGGTCTTCCATTTTTGCTGAAATACTGTTAATTGCTAACTGATATGCTGAATCAAATTTATAATACAATGCATCTTCTTTGAATTCTGTTCCAGGATACTCTCCAACAAAATTATCAAATGCTACTATCGCCGATTTAAAATCTGAGATAGTATTATATCCTTTTGCATTTTCATATGCTTTTTTCTCCAATTTAGTAGTTAATGCTTTAAGACTTGCATTTGCCTCTACTATATATTGTGAATTTGGATAATTATCTATAAAAGCCTGTAACTTATCGATCGCTTTATTAGTATCTGTTTGATCCAAACTATATACTGGTGACAACATCGAATAACTTTTTGCTCCTAAATAAGCTGCTTCTTCTACTTTTTCACTTCTTGGATATCCAGAAACAAAACTCTCGAATTGATATCCAGCTAAATAATACTGTTTTGTTTTATAATAGGATTGAGAAAACATATAAAACAATTTCTCTGCCTGAGGCTTTCCTCTATATGATGCTGCAAGTTGCTCAAACAAACGAATTGCTTTAGTATACTTTCCGGCATCGTACATTTTTGTTGCAATTTCAAATTTTGCTGCTACATCATCATTTTTTAGTGCTTTTTGATAATCACTACAAGAACAAAAAAGAACAACTACAAACAATACAGATATTATTTTTTTCATTTTTTTACTTTTATTATGATTCCCAGGATGTTTATATCCAAGTAAAACCACACCGAAGTTTCGGTGGCAAATTTAGTTATTAATTTAGCTACTACAAAATATTTTTTGGTATAATAAAATACCTCGTTTTTTATTTTTATTTAATGCTTTTTTTAACAAATTCATCAATGCGATTTGCAAGTGATTCATCGGCTGCAACAAGCGGTAATCTTACGACATTCTCAGCAATACCAAGTGATTTAAACACTTGTTTTATTCCTGCTGGATTCCCTTGCTCAAAAATCATATCAATACAATCTGATAAAAAGTATTGTGTTTTAAATGCTTCATTTACTTTTCTATTCAATCCTAAACGAATCATTTCTGAAAATTCTTTTGGAAAACCTTGTCCAATAACTGATATAACACCTGAACCTCCTGCCAAAATTATTGGCAAAGCAATCATATCATCTCCCGATATAACGAGAAAATCACTTGGTTTATTTTTAAGCAATTGCATTGCTTGTACCAAATCTCCTGCAGCTTCTTTTATTGCAACTACATTTGCAAAATCATTTGCTAAACGTATAACTGTTGATGGCAACATATTGCTAGATGTTCTTCCTGGAACATTATATAATATTACTGGTATCGGTGAAGCCTCGGCAATAGCTTTAAAATGCTGATAAATTCCTTCTTGGGTAGGTCTGTTATAATAAGGTGACACTGACAATATAGCTTCAAAAGCTGAAAAATCTCTAGTTTTTAATTCTTCAACAATTTGCATTGTATTATTTCCTCCTACTCCTAATACTAAAGGTAATCTTCCTTTATTTGCATTAATAACTGTAGTGATAACAAGTTCCTTTTCGTCTTGAGTTAATGTTGCGTTTTCTGCAGTTGTGCCCATAACTACAAGATATTCAACTCCTCCATCTACAGAAAAATTAACTATTCTTTGTAATGCTTCTGTATCAATTGAAAAATCTTCTTTAAAAGGAGTTACTAGTGCAACGCCTGTTCCTATTAATGATTGCATATTAGATTGTATTTGGTTTAATGTTTTTTAAATATTTAAATAATTCATTCACGAAAATTTTATATTCCCGAATGTTGGTATCAATCATCAATCGATTTAATCTTTTATCAATTGATGCAAAACCAACTTTGAACCTGGCATTCGAATTTTGTGTTACAAGCATCAGCATTACTTTTTCGATATCATAATAACTTATTAATAAATCGAATTTTTCGTTTACAAAGTCTTTTAAAAATCCTTCGGCAATCTTTCCATTCCAATTAAGATGATCAATCCCAAAAGTTGGACAAGAATACGTCTCTTTTTTATTGAATTTGTCTTTATAAACAATAATTTTGATGTTCTTTTTCTCAATTCCTTTTGATACCAATTCGGCTAGTAAAGCTTCTTTTTCTGAAAAATGACTTTCATCTATAAGTAAACCAACCTTTTGTATATCATTAGTAAATGCACCGTTTTTTACATTATTAAGATTTTTCTTTAACGATTTTTTTACAAAAAAAACCTTTGTATAATTTAAAAACATAGTACTTTTACTAGATTACAAAATTAATTATTTAAGTCGCATTTAAGATGGTAAAACTAAAAAAGTATAACGGATTTTTAAAACTTTTTGTTATATTCTTAACACTTTTTTTTGGAGTTTCTTGTAGCAAACAAACTTATCAAGTTTCAAAAATTGAAGGTAAACTAATTCCTATTACAAGTACTCAAAATCAAACTCCCGAGATTGAGAATTTTATTAAGCCTTACAGAGAGCACATTAATAAAGATTTAGATAGTGTGCTTGCTTATTGTCCTCAAACACTGGACAAAAGTACTGGTAAATGGCAAACAACTATTGGTAACTTAATGGCTGATGTATGCCTGCAAAGAGGGAATTTAGTTTTTAAAGCCAGAGAGAAAAAAGATCTTGATATTTGTTTTCTTAATCATGGTGGGATTCGAGCAATTCTTCCTAAAGGGAATGTTACTGCCAGAAATGCATTTGAAATTATGCCTTTTGAAAACAGTCTAGTTGTTATGGCTCTAAAAGGAGAACAGATTCTGGAAATGGTTACCTATTTTATTGGTGAAAAAAAACCTCATCCTCTTTCTGGGATGACTTTTACTATAACTAAGAATAATACTGCTACGAATGTTTTAGTTCAGGGTAAACCTGTCGAAAAAGACAAAATTTATTATGTTGCTACAAATGATTACTTAGCAAATGGTGGTGACAATATGAACTTCTTTAAAAAGAGTGTTCAGAAATATGATTTAAATTACAAACTACGAGACATTCTTATTGATTATTTTAAATCTGTTGATACAATTCCGGTTCCTAATGATGTCCGAGTAACACAAGAATAAGATAAACAATTAAAAAAATATTTAAGAGCTTTGGGTTCAAGCGTTTTACCGCAAAATAAATTAAAATGAAAAGAAGAGATTTTATTGAAAAAACCGCTGCTAGTACAGCATTATTGAGTTTGGGTTTATCTATGAGCAGTTTTACATCATCAAATGTAAAACACATAACTATATTACATACCAATGATGTTCACAGTCATATTGACCCTTTTCCTGCTGATGATCCTCGTAATGCAAACATGGGTGGTGTATCTAGACGTGCTGCTTTGATTGATGTAATTCGTAAAGAAAATCCAAACGTTCTTTTATTGGATGCCGGAGATATTTTTCAGGGAACTCCTTACTTTAATTATTATGGTGGTGAACTGGAGTTTAAACTAATGAGCATGATGAAATATGATGCGTCTACAATTGGTAATCATGATTTTGATAATGGTTTAGATGGATTATATGCACAAATGCCTCATGCTAAATTTGAGTTTATCTCTTCTAACTATGATTTTAAAAATACTGTAATGGACGGTCTTGTAAAACCGTACAAGATTTTTAATAAAGATGGTATTAAAATAGGTGTTTTTGGTTTAGGGATTCAGCTTGATGGCTTGGTAGATAAATTGATGTATAAGGAAACTGTTTACAATGATCCTGTAGAAACGGCTACTGATATGGTTCGAATTCTTAAAAAAGAACAAAAATGTGATTTAGTAATTTGTTTATCACATTTGGGTTATAAATATCGTGATGATGCTGCTAAAATCTGTGATTTAAAACTAGCTGAACTAACTCAGGATATCGATTTGATTATTGGTGGACACACGCATACTTTTCTTGATAAGCCTACTGTTGTAAAAAATAAAGCTGGTGAAGATGTCTTAGTTAATCAGGTAGGATGTTACGGGATTAATTTAGGAAGAATTGACTTTTATCTTAATAATGATAAAACAAAATCGGCTCAAGGAAAATCTATTATTGTCTAACCCGAATATTTTCGATTCTTTTTTGGATAAAATATTTTACCATAAAATAATAGGACAACATTTGGGTCGTATCTCTTATTAGCGCCAATACTACTGAATGATCAAAGGATTGGTTAAAAATAAAAAAGATGTCTGAGAAGATAAAGCAAGTTGTCATCAACGTTACTAAAAGGGTGAGATACGTACCTTTGGTTATATAACTAATAAATGAGACACAGCCCAACACACTCAATATGATACCGTATATGGTATAAATAAAATGGTTCTGACCTACTTTCTCGTATTGTAACCCAAGAACAGATACTAAAAGGTATATAATAAATAAAACGACTATTGCTACTGGCAAATAGTCGTTTTTTCTTAATTTTATTTTTCGATAATCTTCTATTATTAGTCTTAACAATAACAAATAGACTAATAAGAAAGAGAAGAGTGAACCCAACTCTGAGGCTTCTACCTCCATTAAATTAAATACTTCTCCAATAAAACAAAGCGCAAAAATAAATCCCTGAATTATACTTATCTTATAATTGGTTGTAATAAGATAATATATAAATATTGAAGGCACTACTATTGCCTTTGCATACATACCAATAAAATCTTGCTCTAAGAAATCAAAGATAATTGTTAATATTAATGCTAAGAAGTAAAGAATTAATGACGGGGTGTTAGCTTTCATTTAATTTGGTTATAAAATCATCTTCTGAAATTATAGGGATATTCAATTTATTAGCTTTTTCTAATTTAGCTGGCCCCATATTTTCACCGGCAACAACAAAATCAGTTTTGGCAGAAATTGAACTTCCTACTTTACCTCCATTATCTTCGATAGTTTTTTTAATATCATCTCTTGAAAATTTAGAGAAAACACCCGAAACTACAAAAGTTTTTCCTTCAAATTTGGTAGTTGCATTTGGATTGATTTTTTCGACAATCTCAAATTGTACTCCGTAACTTTTTAAGCGTTCAATGATTCTCTTATTTTCATCGTTCTCAAAAAATTCTATTACGCTTTTTGCAATACGCTCTCCTATTTCATCTACCAGAACTAAATCCATTAAAGTGGCTTGGCTCAATGCGTCAATATTTTTGTAATGTTTAGCCAATTTTTTGGCTACTGTTTCTCCTACAAATCGGATTCCGAGTGCAAACAAAACACTCTCGAATGGGATTTTTTTAGAATTCTCTACTCCTTTTACTAGGTTTTCTGCCGATTTTTGAGCCATTCTATCTAAAGGTAAAATCTGCTCTACGGTTAACTCATATAAATCGGCGTAATTATGAACTAATCCATTATTAAAAAGTAACGCTACGGTTTCTCCTCCAAGTCCTTCAATATCCATTGCTTTTCTTGAAATATAATGCTGGATTCTACCTATAATCTGCGGTGGACATCCGTAAAAATTAGGGCAATAATGATTTGCTTCTCCTTCTGATCTAACTAACTCTGTATTACATTCTGGACAATGCGTAATGTATTTTGTAGGTTCTGCATCTGCTGGACGCTGTGTTAAATCGACTGCGATGATTTTCGGAATGATTTCCCCTCCTTTTTCTACAAAAACGGTATCGTTTATTCTAATGTCTAATTTTTCTATTTGATCGGCATTATGCAAAGAAGCTCGTTTTACAATTGTTCCTGCCAATTGTACTGGCTCTAGATTTGCTACTGGCGTAATTGCCCCTGTTCTTCCTACTTGGTACGAAATCGAGTTTAATTTGGTCGAAACCTGCTCTGATTTAAATTTATATGCAATTGCCCAACGAGGCGATTTAGATGTATAACCTAACTCTTCCTGGTGCTGAATACTATTTACTTTTATTACTACTCCATCGGTTTCATAAGGTAGCTCATGACGATGTACATCCCAATAATCTATAAAGTCAAATACTTCTTGTAAATTGTTAGCCAGTTTAGCTTCTACAGGTACTTTAAATCCCCATTTTCTTGCTAGTTCTAGCCCTTCATACTGTGAGGAGAAAGGTAAATTATTACCGGTTACAAAATAAAGTAAGCACTCTAATGGTCTTTTGGCAACCTCAGCGCTATCTTGTAACTTTAAACTTCCTGAAGCTGTATTTCTTGGGTTTGAATAAGGTGTTTCTCCTATTTCGATTAAATCCTGATTCATTTTTTCGAATCCTGCAAATGGTAAAATTATTTCGCCACGAATTGCAAAAACAGGTGGATAATTTCCTTTTAATTGTAACGGAATCGATTTTATAGTTTTGATATTATTGGTTACATCATCTCCCTGAAATCCATCTCCTCGAGTAACTGCACGTTTTAATTTTCCGTTTTCGTAAGTAATACTTATCGAAGCTCCATCGTATTTTAATTCGCAAGTATATTGTAAATCAACGTTTCCTAATACTTTTTGAACTCTGGTTTCCCAATCGACCAAATCTTCTTTTGAATATGAATTATCTAATGAATACATACGATATTCATGAGCTACTGTCTGGAAGTTTTTGGTTACTGTTCCTCCTACTCGTTGAGTTGGTGAATTTTCATCAAAAAATTCTGGATGCTGATCTTCTAACTCCTGAAGTTGCTTTAATTTCAAATCAAATTCATAATCTGATATTGTAGCATTATCAAGTACATAATAATTGTAATTATGCACGTTTAGTTCATCTCTTAAAGCTTGTATGGAATCCTGAATATTCATATTTTATTATAATTCGATTGTCTTTTATTATCCTAAAAAAGTTTGTCTAAAATAGACATTCAAAAGTATAATTAAAAACAAAAAAACCACTCTTTTAAGAATGGTTTTCACAAAGTTTTTTGAACATTATTTTTCTATTACAATAAAATCGGAACGTCTGTTAGCAAGATGCTCTTGTTCAGTACATTTTACACCATTACTACATTTATTCACCAATCGGCTTTCTCCATAACCTATTGCACTAGCAATTCTGAAAGGTTCAATACCTTTAGAAAGAATGTAAGTTTGAGTAGATTTTGCTCTGGCATCCGAAAGCTTCATATTATAAGCGTCTTTACCTCTGGAATCTGTATGTGACTCGATTTTAATTTTAATCTTAGGGAATTTTTGCATCACAAATACAACTTTATCCAATTCGGCTGCGGCTTGAGGATTGATATTTGATTTATCATAATCGAAGAAAATAGGATTGATATCTACTTTTTCTACCCCATCTTTTTTAACTACTAAATCATCATAATTACTAAGATAGAAATTAACGTCTTTTATCTCGGCATTGTTATCTTTTGTAGTTTCTATAAATTTTTCGTCTCCGCTAAAATTTGGCTTATTGGCCGTCATTTTTATTCGTTTATTACACGGAACTTCTAATTTATAATTTCCATCTGCATCGGTTTTGGTTTCGGTAATAACGGCATCATAAACATCATATGCTATAATAAATGTATCGCTTAAACCTTTCTTGGTTTTGGTATTTATTGCCTGACCAGAAACGAGTTGATTACAGATAGGTTTTCCTTTGGTAAAATAATAAATATCATCATCTCCTTTTCCTTGTGCACGATTTGATGATACATAACCGTAATTTTCTTTGGGATCTATTACAAATGAAAAATCATCTTTATTACTATTTATTGGTGCACCTAAATTTCTAGGAGCAGAAAAATTTAATTCTCCCGATAGTTTACTTTCATATACATCTAAATCGCCTAAACCATAATGTCCATCTGATGAAAAATAAAGTACTCCATTTCTATATGAAGGAAAAACATCATTACCAAGTGTATTAATTGTTGGTCCTAAATTTTGTGGTGAACTCATTGTACCATCATCGGCTATCTTTACAACGTACAAATCGGTTTCTCCATAACCTCCTGGCATATCCGAAGCAAAGAATAACATTTTGCCATCATCACTTAAATATGGATGCCCTACTGAGTATTTATCACTATCAAAAAATACTTTTTCGGTTTTAACCAATTTGTTATCTTCTATTGTTCCTTTTATAATCTGGAAGTTATTGGTTCTGGATTCATCTATCACTAATTTATTCTTTTTAAGAATATTGGTTGTGTAATACATGGTTTTCCAATCTGGGCTAAAGGTTACTGTTGCCTCATGATACTTGGACATTACATTAGGTATAAAAAGTACTTCATTGAATAAACTCCCATCAATCGCACTTCTTTCGGCTACATATAAATTCAAGAATGGTTGTTTGTTCCAATTGTATAATTTTTTATCAAAATTACCTGTATCTCTTGCCGATGTAAATACTACTTTATCTCCATAAAAAGTTGCTCCAAAATCGGATTTATCGGTATTAATAGCAATATTTTTTAAAGTATAAAGTGATTTTGCTTTTGATAAACTATCTAATAATTTCTTTTGATAGATATATCTGTCTATCTCTTTTTGATCTCCTTTTTTATTTAAGTATTCTTTGGTTACTTTATCTGCATTATCATAATCCATAACTCCTTTCATGGATTGAATGTATCTTAGATAATAAATATCGGATAGGTTATCACCTTGAACTTCATATAGCTTTTGATACCATTTTAAAGCATTTCGATTATCGGAAATAAAATAATACGAGTCGGCTGCATTCTTTAAAGTTTGAACCGATGGTTTATCTATTTTTTGCAAACACTCTTCGTATGCTTTTGCAGCATCTGTATAGGAGTAATTTTTAAATAAAGCGTCGGCTTTTTTTAAGTTTGTTTGCGCCAAAATTGATACAAAGCTAAATAGCAAACTAAGTATATAGAATTTTTTCATAGGTCAGGTTTTTAAAAGAATCTTGGAGATTTAATTTTACTTGGATCTTTATGAAATTGATAACGCAATATGAATTCATGGGAACCATCGTTGTATTTATTCAAATTGGTTACGGTATAATCATATGAGTATCCGATGTAAAAACTTGGCGAAATTTGAAATCCTGCCAATGCACTAACCGAATCATCAAAGCGGTAGGATACTCCTAGCACTACTTTTTCCTGAAGCATAAAATTGGCAGAAACATCTACAGACATTGGTGCTCCACTTACCAGTTTGGCTAAAAATGCAGGTTTAAATTTTAAACTTGGACTCAAATCAAATACATATCCTCCCATAAAATAATAATGCAATCTATCATAATCTATCGATTCTTGTATATCATTATAATAATCACTTCTTATAAAGCTAGGTACGGATGCTCCTGCATACCACCTGTCGGTGTAGTAATATACCCCAGCACCTATTGAAGGTTTAATAACATTATTTATATTAGTATTTAACAATGCATCATTACCATCATAGTATCGGCCTTTTGACCAGTCTATGTTCATCATTCGCATTCCTGCTTTTAACCCAAATGCTAATCTTTTTTCATACCCTAATGGTATGGAATATGAAAAATTACCATCTAGATACAGCTCATTTGATGGTCCTAGTTTATCATTGACAACACTTAGTCCCAAACCTATTTTTTCATTTCTTAATGGTGCTTGTACAGAAAGTGATTGTGTTTGTGGCGCACCATCTATACCAACCCATTGTGATCGATGTAATAATACTGCCTCCAAGTATCCTGTAGAACCCGCATAAGCTGGATTAATAACCATTGTGTTGTACATATACTGTGTATATTCAGGATCTTGTTGCGCATTAGCAAAGAACGATACAAACCCGCAAAATATTAAAAAATAGGACTCTATAAATTTTACACTTAGTTTCATACTATAACTATTTAGTCAGTTAATTTAATTTGATGATTTATGTTAACAGGGGGTTATCTAATAATAGATAACCAACCTGTTTTAACTACTCCATCTGCACCAATATCCAGAACATAATAATATGTTCCCGCTGGTAATTTATCTCCTTTGTTAATTGCTCCCGAAACATTTGCTATTCCGTCCCAATCGTTATTATAATGGTCTTGTTTATAAACTAATGATCCGTATCTGTTATAAACATTTAAACTATTGTTTGGATAATTTTCAATACAATCTATTTTGAAAACATCATTTGCACCATCATTATTAGGAGTAAATTCATTATAAACCACTAAACATACAGGAGTTACAGAAGCTTCACCGTGATTATTTGTTGTATCAGAATCTATTGGATTTGAAATAACAACCGTGGCTACATTTAGGTAATTTCCTGTTGGTAATACTTGAACCACTACAGTAAGTACTGCGCTTTCATTAGCATTTAATACTGGAATATTCCATGCTCCAGTTATATTACTATATGTTCCAGTAGTAGTTTGTGCGCTTATAAAATCATATCCTGTTGGCAAAATTTCACTAACTATTGTATCTATAAAGTCTCCTGATCCTACATTATTTACTGTTACAGTAAAAGTAACTTTATCATTAATGTTAGGAGTTGGATTATCTACCGTTTTGCTCATTGTTATATCTGAACAAGTTGCAACTGCAAGGGTTAGTAATTTACTATTTGTCTCATTACATTGATTAGAATAAGAAACACTTACACTTGCTGGTCCTATTGCTGGCCACGAAACTGTTACAAAATTATCGGTAGCTAGACCTCCAGCTGTAATAGTACCACCTCCAGTAATTGTCCAATTATAATTTGACATTCCGCTTGCAGTTGTATACGTAATCTCATCAAAAACGCAAGGAACTGCTTTGCTTGGAGTTATTGTAACCGGATCATTACCTGTAAAGTTGACCTGTACACTTAATCTCAAACTACTTTCACAACCTGTAGTCGCATCTTTCAGAGCTCCATAATAAGTACCTGCAACTAGTAATGTTCCTGGTGCTAATGGAGTTCCTCCTGTTGCAACATTGTACCAGACTACGCCAGTTTCATTTACCTGAAGACTTGCCACTGTTGGCGCATTTGTCAAACAGAAACTTTGAGTTGCGTTATTTGTAGTTGGCGTTGCAGGATCGGTAACTGTTACTGTTACTAATAAACGAACTGAACTCTCACAATTAGTTGTCGGATCATGGATGACTCCATAATAGGTTCCGCTAGCTAAGACCGTTGTTCGTGTTAAAGCGATTCCGCTTGTAGCTGTGGTATACCAAACTACATTGGCCTCATTTACCTGAAGACTTGCTACTGTTGGTGCATTTGCAAAACAGAAGTCTTGAGTCGCATCAGTAGTAGTTGGTGTAGCTGGATTAGTTACCGTTACTGTTACCAGTAAACGAACTGAACTCTCACAATTAGTTACCGGATCAAGGATCGCTCCGTAATATGTTCCATTAGCTAAAGCTGTTGTTGACGCTAAAGCCACTCCACCTGTAGCTGTGCTGTACCAAACTACGCCAGTTTCATTTACCTGAATACTTGCTACTGTTGGTGCATTTATCAAACAGAAGTCTTGAGTTGTATCGGTAGTAGTTGGTGTAGCTGGAGCAGTTACTGTAACTGTCACCAGTAAACGAACTGAACTCTCACAATTAGTTACCGGATCAAGGATTGCTCCATAATAAGTTCCGCTTGATAAAGCTGTTGTTGGTGCTAAAGCAATTCCGCCTGTAGCAGTGCTGTACCAAACTACGCCAGTTTCATTTACCTGAAGGCTAGCTACTGTTGGCGCATTTACCAAACAGAAGTCTTGGGTTGTATCGGTAGTAGTTGGCGTTGCAGGATCTGCTACTGTTACTGTTACTAGTAAACGAACTGAACTCTCACAATTAGTTACTGGATCTAAGATTGCTCCATAATAAGTTCCGCTAGCTAAAGCTGTTGTTGGCGCTAAAGCCACTCCGCCTGTAGCGGTGCTGTACCAAACTACGCCAGTTTCATTTACCTGAAGACTTGCTACTGTCGGCGCATTTACCAAACAGAAGTCTTGAGTATCGTCGGTAGTAGTTGGCGTTGCAGGATCTGTTACCGTTACCGTTACCAGTAAACGAACTGAACTCTCACAATTAGTTACTGGATCAAGGATCGCTCCATAATATGTTCCATTTGCTAAAGCTGTTGTTGGTGCTAAAGCCACTCCGCCTGTAGCGGTGCTGTACCAAACTACGCCAGTTTCATTTACCTGAAGACTTGCTAGCGTTGGAGCATTTACCAAACAGAAGTCTTGACTAGCATCGGTAGTAGTTGGTGTAGCTGGATCAGTAACTGTTACTGTTACTAGTAAACGAACTGAACTCTCACAATTAGTTACTGGGTCTTGAATTGCTCCATAATAAGTTCCACTAGCTAATGCTGTTGTTGGCGCTAAAGCTGTTCCTCCAGTGGCAACATTGTACCAAACTACGCCAGTTTCATTTACCTGAAGACTTGCTACTGTTGGAGCATTTACCAAACAGAAGTCTTGAGTAGCATCAGTAGTAGTTGGTGTAGCTGGATCAGTTATTGTTACTGTTACCAGTAAACGAACTGAACTCTCACAATTAGTTACTGGATCAAGGATCGCTCCATAATATGTTCCATTTGCTAAGGCTGTTGTTGGCGCTAAAGCCACACCGCCTGTAGCGGTGCTGTACCAAACTACGCCAGTTTCATTTACCTGAAGACTTGCTACTGTTGGTGCATTTACCAAACAGAAGTCTTGGGTTGTATCGGTAGTAGTTGGTGTAGCTGGATCAGTAACTGTTACGGTTACTAGTAAACGAACTGAACTCTCACAATTAGTTACTGGATCAAGGATCGCTCCATAATATGTTCCATTAGCTAAAGCTGTTGTTGGCGCTAAAGCCACTCCGCCTGTAGCGGTGCTGTACCAAACTACGCCAGTTTCATTTACCTGAAGACTTGCAACTGTTGGTGCATTTACCAAACAGAAGTCTTGAGTAGCATCGGTAGTAGTTGGTGTAGCTGGATCAGTTACTGTTACTGTTACCAGTAAACGAACTGAACTCTCACAATTAGTTATTGGGTCTAAGATTGCTCCATAATAAGTTCCACTAGCTAAAGCTGTTGTTGGTGCTAAAGCTGTTCCTCCAGTGGCAACATTATACCAAACTACGCCAGTTTCATTTACCTGAAGACTTGCTACTGTTGGTGCATTTACCAAACAGAAGTCTTGAGTAGTATCAGTAGTACTTGGTGTTACAGGATCTGTTATGGTTACCGTTACCAGTAAACGAACTGAACTCTCACAATTAGTTACCGGATCAAGGATTGCTCCATAATATGTTCCATTAGCTAAAGCTGTTGTTGGCGCTAAAGCCACTCCGCCTGTAGCGGTGCTGTACCAAACTACGCCAGTTTCATTTACCTGAAGACTTGCAACTGTTGGTGCATTTACCAAACAGAAGTCTTGAGTAGCGTCAGTAGTGGTTGGCGTTGCAGGATCAGTAACTGTTACTGTTACTAGTAAACGAACTGAACTCTCACAATTAGTTACTGGGTCTAAGATTGCTCCGTAATAAGTTCCGCTAGCTAAAGCTGTTGTTGGTGCTAAAGCCACTCCACCTGTAGCGGTGTTGTACCAAACTACGCCAGTTTCATTTACCTGAAGACTTGCAACTGTTGGTGCATTTACCAAACAGAAGTCTTGAGTAGCGTCGGTAGTAGTTGGTGTAGCTGGATCAGTAACCGTTACTGTTACCAGTAAACGAACTGAACTCTCACAATTAGTTACTGGGTCTAGAATTGCTCCATAATATGTTCCGCTTGCTAATGCTGTCGTTGGCGCTAAAGCCACTCCGCCTGTAGCAGTGCTGTACCAAACTACGCCAGTTTCATTTACCTGAAGACTTGCAACTGTTGGTGCATTTACCAAACAGAAGTCTTGAGTAGCGTCGGTAGTAGTTGGTGTAGCTGGATCAGTAACCGTTACTGTTACCAGTAAACGAACTGAACTCTCACAATTAGTTACTGGGTCTAGAATTGCTCCATAATATGTTCCGCTTGCTAATGCTGTCGTTGGCGCTAAAGCCACTCCGCCTGTAGCAGTGCTGTACCAAACTACGCCAGTTTCATTTACCTGAAGACTTGCTACTGTTGGTGCATTTACCAAACAGAAGTCTTGAGTAGCGTCGGTAGTAGTTGGTGTAGCAGGATCTGTTACGGTTACTGTTACCAGTAATCGAACTGAACTCTCACATCCTGTTATTGGGTCTAAGATTGCTCCGTAATAAGCACCGTTTGCTAAAGCTGTTGTCGGAGCTAAAGCCGCTCCTCCAGTTGCAACGTTGTACCAAATTACGCTAGTCTCATTTGTCTGAAGATTTGCTACTGTTGGCGTATTTACCAGACAGAAATCTTGAGTATCATCAGTAGTAGTTGGTGTAGCTGGGTCGATCACAGTTACGGTTGTAACTTGAAGCTCTCCATTTTTATTTTGACATGTAAAATCACTTGTTACTGCAACATAATAAGAAAAAGGGCTCATAAGTTTTGTTAACCCTGAGATTGTTAAAACTCCCACATTACTAACTGCATAAGTGACATTATCAACCACTAATCCATCAGTAATAGGCTGTGTTTTATTCGCATCAAAATACCAAAAGAAGACTGGGCTTCCCAAAGTACTTGTTGGTGTTAATACAGCATCAGTATCATTACAAATAGAAGCATTGTTTACTGCAATATCTGTTGGTAAAGATGTTGGCAATATTGTGAACGTAACTTGTTTTCTATCACCTGAAACTGTTTCACAAAACTCATCTGAACTTACTCCAACATAATAAGTATAAGTTCCAGGAGCTAATCCTGTTAACTTTAATTCAGAAGTTGTTTCCCCAGGAACCAACTGACTTGTTGTACCATCAAAACTATACCAATAGTATATTGGATTTGTAAGTACTGGTGTAACAGCTAAAGTTGCATTCAATGTTACTTTTCCATCTTCAGCACAAATAATAGTGTTATTTCCCCCATTAATTGTTACACTTGCTATTGCTGCTGCAGGAGTTGTAGCTCTAACAACTACAGTCACTTCTCCTCTCGCAAGAGCTGCACAGCCATAACGAATTGGTTGGATATAATATTTATAAGTACCTGCTGCTAACGTAGCTGGAATCGTATATGTCTGACCATCGGCAAGGAAATTTCCTCCAGTTGGGGAGTCATACCATTTATAAGTCGAACAATTGGCAGGGGGCACTTCTAATGTTATATTGCTACCAGGACAGACCGTGACCATATTATTAATGTCTCCCCCAAGGACTTTAGTATTTGTTACACGGTCAATATTATGTACTCTAAGTTGGTCTAACACACTTGCTACACCTCCTAAAGATATTGTAACTCTATCATATGGTTGAGTTTGAGGTGCAACAACGGTCATTGCTATTGTACCTCCCGAAAGTAGTCTTAAAGACAATAAATTACTATCGTTTTGAATCGGTGCACCAACAGCAGTATTTCCTAAATAAAGCTGAATATTAAATCCTGTAAGCAAATTGAGATTTAAAATCGTTCCAGGTTTAGAAATTGTTATTCTAAGGCTATCTCCAACCATCGATGGTGTTCTAAAAGTTGCTGTAAGCTGAGCAGCAGCAAGTACTCCTGCTCCACTAAACATTGTAGCATAAGTGGCAACATCACCATCGGCAATATTCCATGGGTCTGTCACCCCTACTGTAGCTGTTAATGCGCCTACTCCTAAGTCTTTTACACCAAAGAAAACATCTTCAATATCTCCTTGTCCACAAGTTATCTGAGTAACTGGCTTATCATAATAAGCATCATACACATTAATATTTTGTGCTACACCTAAAATTGACCCCATTTGTACTCGAATACCGTCATAAGCTTTAGGCCCTGTAGCATCGGATGGAACAAATGTATATTCGAATGAATTTTGACCTGATAATAAATTTAGTAATGATCCCGATATAGATTGTAAAGTTCCAATATCAATTGGGTTTCCAAGTCCATCACGTTTAGTTCCTACCACAGTAACACTTTGTCCCAGTGCAACAGCGCTATAATCTGAACCTAACTTAATTGTTACAGGAGTACCTTGTGTTATTGTTCCTGGCCATTGTAGATTTTGCCATGTTGTTCCAATACCTAAAAGTCCTAAACCAGTTGTTATTGTAGAATAGGTTTGTGGATTACCATCTACAGCACTAGCTTCATTTGTAACAGTTCCTGTAACAATAGTTCCCCACTGTTGAGTTGTAGCATATTCTCTCTCTAATAATGGATCACAACTAGCTGGGTCTATAACAGTAATTGTAATAGTCTGACTATTAGTACAGGTTCCATTACTCGCAATTACCGTATAAGTAAAAACACCAACAGTATTAAGTGCGCCTGTATTATTTGATGGTATAGCATTCCCTGATGGATCATACCAGGTAACAGTTCCATTTGAAGTTGCGGATAAAGGTACAGAATCACCTAAATTCACAACTACCGAACTTGTTACTGCTGTTAAAGTAGGTAACTGATTAATTGTAACCGTTACTTTTTGTTTGACAGATGGACAATCAACACCGGTTGTTTGTGCCTGAATCCAATAATCACCACTTACTGTAATATTCCCTGCGGCAACTTCTGTGATTGGATTGTTTGATGAATCAAAGAAAGTATATGTTGTATTTCCTGATGTATCAAAATTTGTGATAGCATCTTTTAAATTTACTTTAGCACAACCCGCCAAAGTTGCTGTAACTGTTAAAGCTGAGCCTGCTGGAAAATTTACTACAACTTCTTTTAAAGCTCCGTCAATATTTTCGCAAATACCTCCATTAAGTACCGAAACATAATATTTATAAGGTGCATCAGTAGCATTAAGTCCACTAATTGTAAGAGCACCTGTTGAAGCATCTTTGGAGAAGGTAACTCCAGGTTGGGCAACAATAGTAGTCCCTGTTATAATTTCCTGAGTTTTACTTTGATCTGTATAATATTTAAATGTTGCTCCCGCAAATGTAGATGTTGGAGATAAAACAGCACCTCCCGCACAAGTAGCGGTTAAAGGAGTTGTTATCGTAATATCACTTTCTGTAGGAATAGGCAACACTGTTACTGTAATAGCCTGACGATTAGTATTCAAACACGGTGTAACTCCACGACTAGCTTCTAAATAAAATGTTTTAGTTCCTGGTAATGATCCCGTTGTATAAGTGTTTGTATTAGTTGCTAAAGCAGTCCCACCAGTTGCTACATCATACCAAGTAAATGTTTGTGTACCCGTAGCCGTAGCTGTTAATGTAGTAGTTTGTCCTGCACAAATTGGAGATGATGCTCCTGTTATCGAAGCATTTGGATATCTGTAAGAAGCCTCATAAATATCTAAGCTCGTTAATAGAGTAGCTAATCCGCTTAATTGAATCTGAACGCTTGTAAATGGACCTGCTGCTGTAAAACTCGCTCTAAAGCGGTTTCCTCCTAATAGTTGAACATTTAAAAGCGAACTAATAGCAACTTGATCACTATTAGGAACACCTGAGTTAAAACTTTGCAAAGTAATATTCGAAAGAGCACTGATATCAAGAAGTCCCACAGGAATTCCTAATTCAACATCTATAATATCACCTGTTTGCCCTGTTGTAGGGAAACTCAACATTTGCTGAATATAATCCCCTAGTAAACCAACAGGAATTGAAAGGTTGGCTGCAGTTGCATTATTTCCATCCACAGAAGCTCCATTATTTGTTGAATCACATAATAAGCATCCTGTTGTTCCTCCTTTTGAAGTTACTTGTGAATTAGCTAATAAACAAGAATTGATTGAATTACTTATAACAACATTAATAACAGCCCTTGTGCTATTTGTACAAGCTGTAGTTGTATTTCTCGCTGCAATATAAAAGCTCTTATTTACTATTAAAGCAGGAGATGGTGTATATGAGGTTGTGCCAGATGATAGTAAGTTTCCATTAATTGGAGCATCATACCAATCGTAAGCTACATCTGTAACAGGATTCGTAACCTGCAAAGTAACATTCTGTCCAGATTGAATAAATACTGTTGATGATCCTACAGTTGGTACTGCTGGTATTGGATTAACATTTACATGTACCGGAGTACGTGTAGGACTTGAACAACTTCCAATAACTGCTTCAACATGATAAGTTACAGAAGCAGTTAAACCTGGTGTCGTATAAGTCGTACCTGTAAATACCAAATTTCCACCCGCGGATTCATCATACCACTTATAAGTTGTACCTGCAACTGGGGAATCAACTGTTATTATTGTGGATTCTCCACTACATACATTTAAAGGTGTAGCCACAACCGTTGTTGGAGCAACAGGATTATTAACTGTTACAGTAACAGGAAATCTTTCGCTATTTAAACAACCATTACGAGTAACTTCTACATAATAGGTAGTATTCACGGTTAAAGGTAATGTTGTATAAGCAGCTGTGCTACTCAATAAAGTACCTCCAGTTAAAGCATCATACCACTTAATCGTTTCACCTAAAGCTGCACTAGACATTAACGTTGTTGTTTGTCCGCTACAAATTGTCGTATTTCCAGTTATAGTTCTTGCTTTAAATTTATATGAAGCCCCATAAATATTAAGATTTGTTAGTAATGTTGCTAAACCTCCTAACCTAATCTCAACACGATCAAAGGCTGAACCTGCTGTAAGACTTGCTTTAAAACGATTACCCGTTAATAATTGAATATTTAAAAGAGAACTGTTTACAGCTACCCTATCATTATTATAGGTAGCACCATTATAGGTAGCTAATGAAATATAACTTAAGGCGCTTATATCTAAAAGTCCAGTTGGAATTTCTAAATCAACTGTAATAACATCTCCGGCCTGACCTGAGTTATTAAACTGAAGTGTTTGTTGAATCCAACCAGTAACTAAACCAACAGGCACTGATAATGTAGCTGCTGTACTGCTGCTACCATCAACCGAATTGTTAGGATTACTTGAAGAACATAATAAGCAAAGTCCGTTTTGAGCTGTCTGTTGGCTATTAGCATCCAAACATCCTCCCAACGAACTAGTTGAAACATTTACAACGATCGGTACTCTGGTAGCACTTACACATCCTCCAGCAACATTACGCGACTCAACATAATATGTTTTGGTAGCAGTTAGTATTGGAGTAGTAAAAGTATTAGAACTAGCCAATAATAAAGTTCCTCCTGTAGGTACATCGTACCAATCCAAAACAACGCCAGACTCTGATGTCGAAGCGCTTAAGGTTGCATTTTGTCCCGTTAATATTGAGACACTTGGTGTTAATACCGTTGCCACAGCAGGAATTGGAGTTAAAGTAACACTAACCGGAGTTCTTGTTGCTGTCTTACAAGCTCCTATCGAAGCCTCAACATAAAAATTAGTCACACCCGCTGATACTGTAGGTGTATATGTAGTACCTGTAGTTATAGCAACACCTCCAGTTGGAGTACTAAACCAGGAATAAGTTGTTCCCGGTACGGGACTTATCACCGATAATGTAGTCGCCTGTGTAGCTGTAGAAGAACAAATTGCAGTACCGCTACTATCTATAGCAGGCAATAGAGGATTTAGAACATTTACTGTTACAGGTATTCGCTGATCGCTTTCGCAACCTACACCTCTTGAAACGCTTACATAATAAGTAGTCGTAGCTGTTAAAGCTGGTGTTGTATATGTATTAGTATTAGAAAGTGCAGTAGTAGAAGTTGCTGAACTATACCAAGCCAATGTTGTTCCAGCACTAGGCGTAGCAGAAAGAGCTGCTGATTGCCCGTAACATACTGATTGTGATTGGCCTCCTGTAATAGTTGGCGGTGCAAACTGCAAACGCACCTCATATACTCTTAAATTTACTAATAAGCTTAATAGGCCTCCAGTTTCAATTCTTACACCATTTGCATCACCAGGCAATGTATATGTTACAGTTGCTATTGCATTACCAGGTAACAGCTGAAGGTTTAATAATGGACTATTTAAGGCTACCTGCGAGCCAACATCAGCCGCTCCATTTTTAGCCTGAACAGAGACATTAGATAATAAACCAACATCCAACAATCCGTTTCCTGTACCTAAATAAAAAACAATTTGGTCTCCCGCTTTTGCTGTCTGACTAAAACTTAATGTCTCTTGTGCAAAACAGAGTAAACCAACAGCATTTGTTAACGAAGCATAAGTAGCCATACTTCCATCAAATGCATCATTGGGAGTCGTTACACTCATACCAACGCACAATAATCCACCTGTACTATTGGTCTGTGAGGTCGGCTTACAAAAAGTCTGTGAAAATGAGTTCGAAAAGGGAATTAATATCAAAAACAACCACAAATAATTTTGTAGAAATGCCCCCTTTTTTATTGTTAAGAAAAATGTTTTCATATTCCTGAGAGATTAATAAAGTGATAAATAAATTCCAATATGATAAATAGGCAACTCTATCAACAATCTCTCTTATGCATTTACGCAGAGATTATTAAAACAAAAGCCATAATAACAAATCATCAGAAACACATTCTAATGCTGTTAAAAACATCTAAATTTTAAGGTCTATAAAAAATTACTCAGAATTTGTTGCAAACTCAATTCGCGAAGAAGCGTATGATTCCTTAATTCGACAAAATTTAAAAGTCAAATGAATGCTAAAAAAAGAAAGACGTTTACAAGAGTCATTTAAAGTAGATTTTAATTTCATAAAAATGTTTTTAAGAGATTAATGTATTTATTAGGGATTCTACTTTTGTCATTTTTTGGCTACCATAAGGCACTAAAAGCCTGTATGCGATGCTCCATATGGTCATCCATAAAAATAAAAAACAGAAATTTTAACTCGACGATTTTAAGTACAAGAAAGAATTCACATGATAATCTTAAAGAAACTGAGTTCTACAAGAAATGCGAAAAACTAAGATCTATTGATTTTATAAATAGATTTAATTACTAATACTTGAGTAGTCGATTTACGCTTCTGGGGACTGAAGACTCAAATTAATAATACTACCTACGTATTATTATCGAATAGACAACATCGATAATCACGCCTATATTGAACATACTGATTGTTTAATTTTGGGATACAAAAAATCAGTTGTTTTATAAAAATATTTAAAAGGGAAAATTGCTTTCTAGCTATACCAACAAAATTAGATATGACATTTAATTTTGAATTGAATGCTAATGAAGTAAAAAATAAAGAAAAGAAGAATTCATTTCTTCTGAAAAAAGTAATTATAAATTCCATAAGCATCCAGGTTAAATAATAATTGACAAAAAATCGTACAAAAAATTTATTTATTTAAAGAGCTTTTTTTAAAAAGCCTTCATGCTATTATGTGGTATTATATTATTTTATTACAGAAAACAAATTAGAATAATAATAAATAATCATTTTTTTTTATATATTGCTCTCCATTTCATTAGAATTCCCCGATTCTATATAAATATATAACCTATCTATACTTAATCAGATTTATATCTGACTTTCGGTGTTGTGCGATTTTGGGCAATAATTCAAATTTTAAGATATTAACTTAAAAGATGAGAGTAATTAACGTTTTTTGACTATTTCTTTAACAGTCTTAAGATTAATTAACAATCGTTTAATGATTAATATTTCATAAATGTAAAAATCTTTTTTCGAATATGCAAGTAAAAAAATCACTAAATGCGAATTTAATCTTAAAACGATTAAAAAAAGCTTTACATATAAACACTGACATTGAGTTATCTAAATTATTGAATATCAAACCAAACACTATCTCTACATGGAAGAAAAGAGATACTTTGGATTTTAGTGCAATAATCTCAATTTGCAATGTTCATGAAATTGACTTAAATAAAATACTTTCAGAAAAAAGCCACAACGAAAAAACTAACAATATAATATTAAACAATACCCCTTTAATTAAAAGAGAGATTCAGTTTGAATATTGTCTTGGAAATGAAGATTTATTAAACACTTTACCCAAATATCATTTTCCGTTTATCCAAAGCAAAATTTCAAGAGCTTTTGAAGTAGTTGGTAATAATATGAAACCTATTATAAACGCAAATTCATTTGTAGTTTGTGAAATTGCAGATATAAATACAATAGAAGAAAATGCGATTGTAGTAATAATAAGTAAAACTAAAGGACTAATCATTAATCGAATAAGTAATGATAGCCCTTTAGAAAAAAACTTTACTTTAAGCAATGATAATGCTTTCTTTAAAAACACTACTATCGACTCTGAAGATATTAAGGAAATCTGGGCAGTAAAGAATATACTGATTAGAATTTAATTCAATCCAGATTTATTTAATGGTAATCAATCAAATCGATTACGATTCGATAATCGTATTTATTTGCTTAAACAACTGACCATCGCTCAAGAATGCCCCTTGTTGAATCAATTCAAAAATTGAAGTATTACGATCATCGGTAAAAACTTTTTTACCAACTTTCATTTCGATAGTTTCAGTAAACATATTCTCACTAAGCCATTGTAAACCTTCTTTAGTCAGGAAATCAGTTTCTGGAACTAAGGATTTCAAAACTATTGATTGCACATGTGTATCAAAACATTGAAATAAGAAAATATGGTTCTTAGAAAAATGCTCTAAAAATTCGGCTCTTGAGAGAACGCCTTCCCAAATTAAATCAGAGAATACATCTAGCTCTTGCTCAGCTACCTCAGGCTTGTTTATTTTGATCGAATCCCACTCTGCCTTATCAATTGCTTGCGTTCCTAAAAAGTTAGCAAATTCGGCATGTAATTCATCAAATTGTTCTTTTGTTAATCTTGCGTATTTCATTTTTTTTAGGCTTTATGCCTTACGCTATAAGCTTTAAGCAAGATGCTTTGTGCAAATAACTTTAAGTCTAATTAATTATTATCTCTTTTAAACAAAAAAATCCCGATTTACATCGGGATTTCATATTATAAATTAAAACTATTACTTTTCAGCAACAATTTCGTAAGGTAATTCAACTACAACATCTCTGTGTAATCTAATGCTTGCAGCATATTTACCAGTACGTTTTACGATACCGCTAGTAATAAATTTTCTTTCGATAGAGTTACCAGCTTTTTCTAAAGCTTCAGCAATATCTATGTTAGTGATAGAACCAAAAAGTTTCTCTCCACCAGCTTTTGCGAAAATTTTAATTTCAAGTGCTTTCAATGCTTCAGCTATTTTCTTAGCGTCATCAACAATTTTAGCCTCTTTGTGTGCTCTTTGTTTTAGGTTTTCAGCCAATACTTTTTTTGCAGAAGGAGTTGCTAAATTAGCAAAACCTTGAGGAATTAAAAAGTTACGACCGTAACCAGCTTTTACAGATACTACATCATCTTTAAATCCTAGATTCTGTACGTCTTGTTTTAAAATAAGTTCCATGTTGTTGTCCTTATATTTGAGAAGTTAGGTTCCATCTTACCGGAAACCAACAACTGTTGTTTAATATTATTTTAATAAATCGGCCACGTATGGCATTAAAGCTAAGTGACGTGCTCTCTTAACAGCTACAGACACTTTTCTTTGGTATTTTAATGAAGTTCCTGTTAAACGACGAGGAAGAATTTTTCCTTGCTCATTAACGAATTTCAATAAGAAATCTGCATCTTTATAATCGATATATTTGATTCCAGATTTTTTGAAACGACAATACTTTTTAGTTTTGTTAGTTTCTATGTTTAAAGGCGTTAAATATCTGATATCTCCGTCTTTTTTTCCTTTTGCTGATTGCTCTATTGTAGACATAATAATTAAGCTTTTGTAGATTTTAATTTTGTTCTTCTTCTCTCAGCCCAAGAAATAGCGTGTTTATCTAAACTTACAGTTAAGAAACGCATAACTCTCTCGTCACGTCTAAATTCAGTTTCAAAAGCAATAAGAACTTCTCCTGCTACTTTGAACTCAAATAAGTGATAAAAACCACTTTTTTTGTTTTGGATTTCGTAAGCCATTTTTTTCAGACCCCAATCCTCTTTTGATACCATTTCAGCTCCTCTACTAGTAAGAAATTCTTCAAATTTCGTTACTGTTTCCTTCACCTGAACCTCAGATAAAACGGGATTTAAAATGAAAACAGTTTCATAATGATTCATAAATACAATATTTATTTGTTAAAATTGGGTGCAAAAGTAACCATTTATTTTATATATCCAACACTTTTTTGCTTTTATTCGACGTATGACAAAAAATAAGCTCTAAATCTAGTTTTTTATTAAAAATAAATCTATATTTACTATTACATTCCCTAAATTTAAATGTTATGAAACTAAATTGTGTTGTAGTAGACGATAGTTCTATCCAAAGAACTATTATCTCAAAATTAGTCAATAATCATCCGAATTTACACTTAATAGGAGATTTTTCTAATGCGATTGAAGCTAGAAGTTGTATCTCTTTAAATAATATTGATTTGATATTTTTAGATATCGAAATGCCCGTTATAAATGGTTTTGATTTTTTAGATGGTCTAAAAACAAAACCTCAAATTATCTTCATTACGTCTAAAGCAGAATATGCTTTAAAGGCGTTTGATTATGACGCCACCGATTATCTACAAAAACCAATAGCAATAGATCGTTTTAATGCTTCCGTAAAAAGAGCACTAGACCTATATGCCTTACGTACAGATGTAAAAGAAGATGAAGGAGAACATATTTTTATCAAAAGTAATCTAAAAAAACTTAAAATTTTCACTGCAAAAATTAAGTGGATTGAAGCTTTTGGAGATTATGTAAGAGTTGTTACAGAAGATGATAGTAATCTTGTACTTTCGACAATGAAGTCTTTTGAAAATGATTTATCAAAAGAAAAATTTATTCGAGTACATAAATCGTATATCATCAATATCGACAAAGTAGAACGTTTTAATAGCAAATTTGCCGAAATCGGAATCACAAAAATTCCGTTAAGTCGAAACAAAAAAGAAGACCTCGTTCGTGCTTTATCTATAACACACTAAAACGTTTAATAAAAGTCGACATTTGTTATCACTTTTATCGCTCTATATTGCGCAACAGCCTCAAAACTATTCAGTATTTTCTGAATAGTTTTTTTTGTACCTCCCAACGGCACATTCTGCGGAATCTTAATTAGAATCGTTCGTATATACTCATTTCTTATTCTGCTAATAACAGGTTCTTCCGGACCTAAAACTGGCATATTCAAATTCTGACTCAAAACCTGATACAACCATATAGAACCTTCTTTTAGCTTATCAAAATCACGGTGTTTAAGCGTTAATTTAACCAGTCGGAAATAAGGAGGGTATTTATAAATTTGCCTGTCATACAATTGCTCTTTGTACATCCCGGCATAATCATTATTAGTTACCTGCTGAATTGTATTATGATTTGGGTTATAGGTCTGGATTACAACCTTACCTTGTTTCTCTGAGCGTCCTGCACGTCCTGAAACTTGCATCATCATTTGAAAACTTCTTTCGAAAGCACGAAAATCGGGATGAAACAACATATTATCGGCATTCATTATCCCTACCAAACTTACATTATCAAAATCTAATCCTTTGGCAAGCATTTGTGTTCCTACCAAAATATCTATTTCTCGATTTTTAAAACTATCGATAATTTTCTCAAACCCAAACTTGCCTCGCGTTGTATCCTGATCCATCCTGCCTGTTTTGGCATTTGGGAAAAGCGCAATCAACTCCTGCTCTATTTGCTCTGTACCAAAACCTTTGGTCGTTAAATCAATACTAGAACAACTATGGCAATTTGTTGGTTTTGCCATGCTATAACCACAATAATGGCATCGCAATTGGTTTTTATGTTTATGATAAGTAAGACTTACATCGCATTGCTGGCATTGCGGAACATGCCCACAAGTAATACATTCTATAATAGGTGAATATCCACGTCTGTTTTGAAACAATATAACTTGCTCGCCTAAACTTATCGCTTCAGAAATTGCTTCGGTTAAAACATCGCTAAAATGTCCCGTCATACGTTTTCTAAAATACTTATCTTTTAAATCGACCAAGGCTATATCCGGCATCCGAACATTATTATAACGCTCTGTAACAGTTACTAGCCCGAATTTTTGTGATTGTGCATTAAAATAAGTTTCTAAACTTGGCGTAGCCGAGCCCAAAAGAACTTTTGCTTTATGAAAGTTTGCCAGAACAATTGCCGCATCACGCGCATGATAACGTGGTGCAGGATCTACTTGTTTAAAAGTTTGTTCATGCTCTTCATCAACAATCAATAATCCCAAATCAGCAAATGGCAAGAACAAAGCCGACCTTGCTCCTATTACTATTTGCGCATTTTCAGCATTTCCTAAAGTCTGATTCCAAACCTCAACACGCTCGTTATTGCTATATTTAGAATGAAAAACAGCTACTTTATTCCCAAAATGAATTCGTAATCTACTTACTAATTGTGTAGTAAGTGCAATTTCGGGCAACAAATATAAAACCTGTCTTCCTGTTGCTAAATACTCTTCTATAAGTTTTATATAAATTTCGGTCTTACCACTGGAAGTTACTCCATGAAGTAAACAAACTTCTTTTTCGATAAAACTAGTTTTGATATCTTCGAAAGCTGTTTGCTGAACCGAACTTAGTTGTAGTTCTTTTTCGGTACTTTTTCCTATAAAATTAATTCGGTCTTGTTGTAAAAAATACTCTTCGAAGATTTCTTTTTCAATTAAGGCTTTTACAACTGCCGATGATGATTGCGAAGCCTCAACCAATCTCTTAACTGTTATTGGTTTCTTTTCGGCTGCACTTAACTGAAAATATGCCATAACAATTTCTTTTTGTTTGGCAGCATTTTTAAGCACGTCTAGCAACTCACTTAACCCTTGATTGGAATCGTATTTGCTATGTAACTTAACATAACGAACCAATTTTGGCTTGTAACTTTCTTGTATCTCCTGCTGAAGTACAACAATATCTTTATCTATTAATTTTTGAAGAATAGGAAAAATATTCTTTTTATTTAAAATCGCAACAATATCCTGAACCTTAAGCGAACTCTGTTGTTGCAATGCTTCGTAAACCAAATACTCTTCGTCTGTTAAAACAGTTTGATCTATAAAAACATCTGCTTTATGCGAAATTACTGTTTCACTCTCTAGCAATAATCCGCTTGGGAATGCACCACGATATACATCGCCAATAGCACACATATAATAGGAAGCAATCCAGAGCCAATGCGCTATTTGAATTTCGGTAGCGATTGGTTTTTCATCCAGAATTTGATGAATTTCTTTGGCTTCATACAGCGTTGGTTCATCCTGATGTATATCCAGAACTAATGCAGTGTACATTTTGCTTTTACCAAAAGGCACAGCAACACGCATCCCTTTCTGAATAAAATTAAACTCTGCTTCGGAAATACGGTACGTAAACGTTTTGGCTAATGAAAGTGGTAAAATGACTTCTACAAAATGCATTTTAAAGATATGTATGTTTTAAAATAATAGTATTTGAAATACTATTATTTAGTTTTTAATTTTAAAGCAAATTTACTTTTTATCTGAATTCCCAGAAGCTTTTGCTGCATTATATTCTTTTACCATTTTTAAGGTATGGTTAAGAGATTGGAGATCTTTCCAATCATCATGTCCTGTGATGATATATACTGGTTTTTTGAATTTTGCCTGAACTTTTTTAATAGATTGCTCCCATTCTTTTACATCAGAATCTCCTAAGTAACCTAAATCTGTTGCATCGGTACTTTTTACAAAACATCCTCCGTACAGTATTTTTTCTTTATTAAACCAAACTACAACATTGTCTGGCGCATGTCCTTTACCTGGATAAAAAACCTCGAAACGGTGCTGACCAACTGTAAATGTAGTATCGTTTGGTATTATAAACTCAGCCCTTTTTTTACCTTCTTTTTCAAGAATCTGATCGGTTAGTTTTATAGTATATGTTTTTATACCTTTTTGTTTATAAAATCCCAAGCCTCCTGCTCTATCCTCGTGCGAATGTGTTGCAATATGCATAACAACATCTTTATGATGCCTGGCTTTTATGCTATCTAGCAATGGCTGAAATTGTGCTTCGTCCCAAGGGGCATCAAATAACACAACGCCTTTATCTGTAAGCAGATACATGGAGTTGGCAGAAATCAGGGTTCCTTTGTAATCGTGAAAAGTTTTATAAACATAAAAGTCACCTGTAAGATGACTTATTTGTAATTTATTATTTTCTGTTTGTCCAAAAGATTTTGTGAATCCTATGAGCAAAAATAATATCATTAATTTATTTCGCATTTTTTTTATAACTCAATTAAGTTTATTTAACTCTTACCCAATATTGTGTTTTTCCTAAAAGAGAAAATCCAATAAATCCGCGTAATTTCAATTTATTTGCAGAGTCTAATGTAATATAACATTTGTACACTTTACCGTTTGTTGGATCTAAAATTGTTCCTCCGTTGTACTCATCACCATCTTTCTTTAAACCATTTATGATTACCATTCCTAAGATAGGCTTGTTTTTGAGCGCTCCCGAGCACGAAGTACACACATCTTTTTTGTGATCTTCACGAAGAATCTCAACTACTTTACCATAAATTTTACCTGATTGTTCATACACTTCTACAATCGATTTTGCTTCTCCTGTTTGATCATCAATAGTTTTCCATTTTCCGATTACAGTTTGACTTTGTACGTTGCCTATTACTACAAATAATAAGCCCATTGTTAAGATCCAGTTTTTCATGATGTTTGTTTTTTAGCCCTGATTATAGCGACATCCTTTATCCCGATTCTTTTAGGGATAAAGATATAGCGGAAAGCAGGAATAGCTTCTAAATGTTATTATTATTTTTTTGTCTTAATTTTCTGATTGTGGCATTTAGTTCGAAACCCAAAAGCAAAATCATACAGTTTATCCAAATGTAAAACATTAGAATTAATAATGTACCAATTGAGCCATAAAGTTCATTGTATTTTGAGAATTTTATAACCCAAATCCCAAAAAAGTATGAAGATATAACAATTAGGATTGTTGTAAATACGGAACCAATACTTATAAACGGCACTTTATTATACTGCTTGGTACCATAACGCAATAATATAGAAGATGTTATCAAAATCATTAAGATTACAAATAAGTAACGCCCCATGATAATAAGAGGAATCCTGTCGCTTAGAACATCCTGAATTGTTGTTTTTTGGATAAATACCTCAAAAACAACAATTGTAGCAACGGTTACAAACAATATAATTGTCATGACAAGCGATATTGCTAAGGCTACTAAATATTGACGAAAAAAACCGCGTTTATCAAAGACATGTTTTGATGATTCGAAACCACTAAGGATCCCGTTAATACCATTTCCCATTAAAAAAATGGAAAGTAAAAAACCCGATGATAATAAACCTGAATGACTATTATTTAAAATATCGCTAATAATTTTGCTAATTGCATCATACGTATTTGGCGGAACTCCTTGCTGTACAAACTGCAAAAAATCTTGTTGAAATCCATCAATCGGAATAAACGGAATTAAGTTAAGTATAAACAGCGCAAAGGGGAATAATGCCATAAAAAAACTAAAAGAAACAGCACTTGCATGGTATGAAAATGCTCCTTCGATAATTCCAATAGTATATAATTCGAGTAAATCATACAATGAAAATCCTTCGAGCCATGGCAGTTTTATATTCTTTAAGAGACGAACCAGATAGCGTACTACAGGAACTTTATCAAGTCGCTCTTCTATTTCTACAGACATACTTTTTAAATTTTAGATTTTTGAGTTTAGATTACAATTCTAACTCACAAGTCGTAAGTCATAATTAAAACTTAAACTAAAATGCTTTTAAACTCAAATCCATATTATAAACTGAATGCGTTAATGCGCCCGAAGAAATATAATCGACTCCACATAAAGCATATTCACGAATTGTTTTTTCGTTAATGTTACCTGAAGATTCTGTTTGGCATTTATCACCGATTAATTCAACCGCTTTTTTAGTATCTTCATAATTAAAATTATCTATTAAAATACGAAAAACACCATCACTTTGTAGAATTTCTCTAATTTCATCAAGACTTCTGGCTTCGACAATTATCTTTAAATCAAGGTTATTTTCTTTAAGATAGGCTTGGGTTTTGGCTATAGCCAAAGTTATACCGCCAGCAAAATCGATATGATTATCCTTAAGCATTACCATATCATAAAGTGCAAATCGATGATTTTCGCCACCTCCTATTTTTACTGCCCATTTCTCGGCAACACGAAAATTTGGTGTCGTTTTACGGGTGTCTAATATCTTAGCATTTGTACCTTTTAAAAGCTGTACATATTGGTTTGTTTTAGTAGCTATTGCCGACATACGCTGCATCGAGTTAAGCACAACTCGCTCCGATTTTAAAATAGATTGTGAACTACCAGTAACATGCAGTACGATATCTCCATATTTAACTGGAGTTCCGTCTTCGATGAATGTCTCGACTTTTAAACTTGGGTCAACATAATTAAAAATCATTTTAGCAAAAGCAACTCCTGCAATTATTCCATCTTCTTTTACCAATAATTTGGCTTTTCCTTGTGCATCTGCAGGAATACAAGCCAAAGAACTATAATCTCCTGTGCCTACATCTTCGCGAATTGCATTAAAAATAAGCAATTGTAACTCGTTCTGAAATTGTACTTCGTTAATCATTTTGTATGAATTTTAATAGAATGCTAAAGTAGGATATATTTTGTGGATTTGAAAATTTAGACGATTTGAAAATTTAAAACACAACTTTTATTAATATCTGACGGAAAAAGTCTTTAGCGAAAATATACAATCTCAGTCCCGAAATTTCGGAATAATCTCCTTGAGTTTCACAACACTGAATCCTCTGATTCTCTGAACTTCAGAAATAAAAAATGTCTTAAAATACTTTTTTAAAAACTTTTAGTAGTAGATAGTCTTTTCGTTTTTAAACAAATTCGCAATGTAAATATAATCTTACTATTAAAAGACTAAATAAAGTTGATTTATTAGTACAAAAAAGTTTTACTGGTGCATTTTTAAAGTACTCATCCTAATTTATGACACTCAATTTTTAAAAAAAAATTAAATTCTTATTTATGAAAAAAATTATTCTCTTACTCTTCTGCATAACAATTATTACTTCGTGTGAAAAAGAAGATTTGACTTCGGCAGCTACAACCGCAACCACTAAATCTCTTACTGCAAAACAAGTAACGACAAACAGTCTCGATGCTTATCCTAACAAACGACAAAATAATTATCCTATCATACTGGTTCACGGAATGTGCGGCTGGGGACGCGATGAAATGCTTGGTTATCGTTATTGGGGCGGACTTGGAGATACTCAAACCTTTTTAAACCTTTACGGATATAAAACTTTTACGGCATCGGTAGGGCCGATATCTAGTAATTGGGATCGTGCTGTTGAGCTTTACTATAATATCGTAGGCGGAAGAGTAGATTATGGTGCTGCGCATGCTCTAAAACATGGACATAACCGTTATGGCGATACTTATCCTGGATTTTACAAACAATGGAGTGCTACTAATAAAGTACACATTGTTGGTCATAGTTTAGGAGGTGCGTCTCCAAGATTTTTAATTCAGCTGTTAGAAAATGGAGATGCTGCAGAAAAAGCTTATGTTCCTAGTGGTCAAGAAGCTCCGACTTCGGACTTATTTAAAGGAAACAAAAAAAATTGGGTAGCAAGTCTTACCTCAATTGCTGGTGTACAAAATGGTGCTTTAACTGTAGATTCTGGTTATTTTAGAGAGGATCTTATGAAAATGGTACTTGGAATGGGCGCTATAGGAGGAATTGGACTAGAGCAAAATACATTTTACAATTTTGACCTTGGTCAATGGGGATTACAACGCCAAAAAAATGAAACTGTAAAGGCATATTTTGACAGGATATTTGACAAAACATCTTCTGGCGCTCCATCATCGGCTCGTTTTTGGAATTCGCAAGATAATTGTATGTATGACTTGAGTGTAAAAGCAATGCAGGTACAAAACGAATGGGTTAAGAGTTCGCCAAATGTTTATTATGCATCGTATACATTTAATGACATGGTTGAGCAAACTAACGGAACTTGGTCGCCAGCCTCTACTATGAGTCTTTTATTTAAACTTGAAGCAGCTAATATAGGCCGAACCACAGCAAGCTTACCTCTTGGTTTCTTAAATTGGAGACCTAATGATGGACTAGTAAGTGTAGTTTCAAGTCAATATCCTATTGGGCATGATTATGTATTAATGGATCCTCTTAACAGAAAGTTGGCGCCAAAAGGTGTTTGGGATGTGCATCCTACTATTAAAGGGCAAGATCACTTAAGTGTTGTGGCTCCTGATTATTTACAATCAACTAGTACTTGGCTAAATAAATTTTATTTAGACATTGCTAAAGATTTATCTTATTTACCTAAATAATATTTTTTTCACCATTAAGGTATTAAGGAAAATTAAGCTTTACGCTTTATGAAATTTAATGCCTTAATGGTTAATTTTTATCTTCTTTTACCATTAAGAGATTAAGAAAGATTAAGCTTTACACTTTATGAAACTTAATATCTTAATGGTTAATTTTTGTCTTTTTTACCATTAAGATATTAAGCAAATTAAGCTTTATGCTTATAAAAACTTAATGTCTTAATGGTTTATTTTTGTATTCTTTTACCATTAAGAGATTAAGGAAAATTAAGCATTACGCTTTATAAAAACTTAATGTCTTAATGGTTATTTTTTGTCTTATTTACCATTAAGACATTAAGAAAATTAGGCTTTACGCTTTATGAAACTTAATGCCTTAATGCTTTAAATATTTTTCCTTTTGGTACATTATCTATTGTAAACATTAGATATCTTTGAACTTCAATTTACTATCAAATGGGATTAATTAAAGATATTTACTCGATTGCTTTTTACGAAAATTTTACTGATTGTGTAGCTAAAGTCATTCCTGAGTTTGACAAACAACACTTTATGAATTTGATTTTTGATGCTGATTTTGTCAATAAAGAATGGAAAGATCGCATGCAGCATACTACAATTGTCTTGCACGAATTTATGCCTAAAGACTTTGGAAAAGCAGTTTTAACAATTGAGAATATTATCGAGAATTTAAAGAAAAACAAATTTACTGATGGTAATCTGGCTTTTATCTTTTTTGCAGATTATATAGAGAAATACGGTATTGATGATTTTAAAACAAGCGCAAAAGCATTTGTAATGATTACACAATTTATAAGTTGCGAGTTTGCCGTTCGCCCATTTATTATTAAATACCATCAGGATATGATTGATGAAATGATAAAATGGTCTTTGCATGAAAATCACCATGTAAGACGCTTGGCAAGCGAAGGTTCTCGTTCTCGATTACCTTGGGCAATGGCAATTCCTGCCTTAAAGAAAGACCCTACGCCAATTTTACCAATATTAGAAAATTTAAAAACTGACTCGTCCGAATATGTTCGTCGAAGCGTTGCCAACAACCTCAACGACATTGTAAAAGACAATCCCGAAATTGTACTTGATATTGCTGCCAAATGGCAAAATATAAGCCCCGAAACCGATGCTATTATCAAACATGGTTCTCGCACTTTACTAAAACAAGGTAATGTAGATATCCTGAAACATTATGGCTTAGAGAGCACTAATATCCTATTATCTGAATTTGAAATTGGTACTCCAAAAGTAAAAATTGGCGAATACCTAGAATTTCAATTTTCATTGAATAATGCTAACTCTGAGAGTAAAACTATTCGATTAGAATATGCCGTTTATTATCAGAAATCAAAAGGGCATCTGGCTAAAAAAGTATTCAAAATTAGTGAGCGTATTTATCAGCCAAATCAATTGGTTAAGATTAAAAGAAACCAATCTTTTAAGATAATCACAACACGTGTATTCCATTTAGGAAAACATCAATTATCGATAATAATTAATGGTACTGAAAGCGAATTACTGGATTTCGAATTGATTTAATACTAACGTGAAAAATCAAGCAGTTACAATTTTAAACCATATAAGTGATATAAGGAAATATAAGTTTTTCTTAAATGAGCTTATATAACTTATATGGTTCATTTTTTTTAAAATTTAGATAAAAAAATAGGTATTTCCTGAACAAGACCTTACTTATATCTCAAGGTTTTACACTAAAACTATGTTATTATTCTGCTAAAAAACATAAATATTTTTTAAAACATTAGACTTTTATCATTAATTTTACTGCCGTGAAATGGATTAACATCATATTATCAGTTTATTTAATCGTGCTATCGTGCTTGCCTTGTGCAGATACGCTGGAAAGCGAAACTAAATCGCATACAAGCGAAATAGTAAGTAAAGATAATGGTCATCAATCTCACACAAAAGGATTGGACCTTTGTGCTCCTTTCTGTAGTTGTAATTGTTGCGCAGCTCAAGTTTTAACTGCAGCTCCTGCTATTACATGGATTTTTAACGAAGAGACAGCTCTTATTAAAAAGCCTTTATCATCTTACCATTCAATTCTTGCTTCCAATTTCTACGGAAGTATTTGGCAACCGCCCCAAATAGTATAATGTAGCCCGCCCCGACGCTTCGGGATACGGGTAAATGTGTTGTGGTGTACCACAAAAAAACAGGCGATTTCTCGTCCTGATTTCTCATTCATTATATCCTGAAAATGTTAGATAAGATTATACAATTTAGTATAAAGAATAAATTCATTATACTATTACTAACCTTGGTTCTTATAGCCTGGGGAAGTTTTTCACTTAAAAATTTACCGCTCGATGCGCTTCCTGATATTACAAATAATCAGGTGCAAATTATTACTACCGCTCCTACTCTTGCAAGTCAGGAAGTAGAACAATTAATAACCTATCCGATAGAACAATCTCTAAAAACAATTCCGAAAGTAATTGAACTTAGAAGTATTTCTCGTTTCGGATTATCGGTTGTTACAGTTGTTTTTGAAGAAAATGCCGATACTTATTGGGCACGTGAACAAGTATTCCAGAGATTAAAACAAGCCGAAGAAAACATTCCTAAATATGCAGGAACGCCAGAATTGGCTCCAATTACAACAGGTCTTGGCGAAATTTATCAATACGATGTTTATGCCAAAAAAGGCTACGAAGATAAATACAATGCTACGAGTTTAAGAACGATTCAGGATTGGATTATCGTACCACAATTACAAGGTGTAAAAGGGGTTGCCGAAGTAAGTACTTGGGGAGGTAGCGTAAAACAATACGAAATTGCTGTTGACCCAAACCGCTTAAATAGTGCCGGAGTTACGATTACCGAAATTTTTGATGCACTCGAAAAAAACAACCAAAATACTGGTGGTGCTTATATCGAAAAAGATGAATTCGCTTATTTTATTCGTGGTGTTGGTATGGCATCTGGAATAAAAGATATAGGAAACATTGTTATTAAAAACAGAAATGCTACTCCTATTTTGGTTCGTGATGTAGCCACTGTACAATTAGGAAATGCCATTCGTTTTGGTGCTACAACCAAAGATGGTAAAGGCGAAATTGTAGGTGGTTTAACGCTAATGCTAAAAGGGGAAAACTCTAAAGCAGTTGTAGAGCGTGTAAAAGAAAAAATGATTGAGGTAAACAAGATGCTACCCGAAGGTGTTGTTGCCGAAGCATTTATTGACCGAAGCAAACTGGTAGATAATGCAATAGGAACTGTTTCTAAGAACTTACTGGAAGGAGCTTTAATTGTAATTTTTGTACTGATATTATTCTTAGGAAACCTTCGTGCCGGACTAATTGTAGCTTCTGTGATTCCGCTAGCCATGCTTTTTGCTGTAATCTTAATGAATGCCTTTGGCGTAAGCGGAAACTTAATGAGTCTTGGAGCAATTGACTTTGGAATTATTGTCGATGGTGCTGTAATTATTGTCGAAGCCACGATGCATCATTTGCAAAAACTCAAGAAGAAAAAAGAATTAACCCAATCTGAAATGGACGAAGAAGTATATGCTTCGGCTTCAAAAATCAGAAATAGTGCTGCTTTTGGAGAAATCATCATCCTGATTGTTTATCTCCCAATATTAGCTTTGGTTGGAACCGAAGGAAAAATGTTTAAACCAATGGCAATGACAGTTGGTTTTGCCGTTATTGGTGCATTTATATTATCGCTTACTTATGTCCCGATGATGAGTGCTATGTTTTTATCTAAAAACACTGAGCATAAACCAAACTTTAGTGACAGAATGATGGCTTGGTTCGAAAAAATATATGCACCATTCTTAGATAAAGCATTGCGTTTTAAGAAAGCTGTTTTGGGTATTGCCGTTACATTATTTGTTCTTGCTCTTGTAACGTTTCAAAACATGGGAGGAGAATTTATTCCTACTATCGAAGAAGGAGATTTGGCCATTAATGCTACGATCATGACAGGAAGTTCTTTATCGCAAATGATAAAAACAACAACGCAATATGAGAAAATGCTTAAAGCAAAATTCCCAGAGATTAAAACCATTGTAACCAAAATAGGAAGTGGCGAAATCCCAACCGACCCTATGCCTATAGAAAGTGGAGATTTGATTATTGTGCTAAAAGACAAAAAAGAATGGACGAGCGCAGATAATTGGCAAGACCTTGCACATATGATGAAAGAGGAAATGGAAAAAATTCCTGGAGCCAATATCGAAGTTTCTCAGCCTATTCAAATGCGTTTTAACGAATTAATGACAGGTAGCCGAAGTGATATTGCTATTAAAATTTTTGGAGACAATCTGGATGTTTTGGAAAGAAAAGCCAATGAATTAATTTCAAAAATCAATAAAATTGAAGGTATTGGTGACCTTAAAGCCGATAAAGTAAGTGGATTGCCTCAGATAACCATCAAATACGATTATGATAAAATCGCTTTGTATGGTTTGAATATCGAGGATTTAAACAAAATTCTTCGTTCTTCGTTTGCAGGAGAAGCTGCAGGTAAAATCTATGAAGAAAACAGACGATTTGATATCGTAGTTCGTATGAACAAGGACAATCGTAACGACATTAACGATGTGAGTAATTTATTTATTCCGTTACCAAATGGTCAGCAAGTGCCGCTTTCGCAAGTTGCAACTGTCGATTATGAGCAAGGTCCAGTACAGGTAATTCGTGAAGACGGTAAACGTAGAATAACTATCGGACTAAATGTTCGCGGACGTGATGTGAAAAGTGTTGTAGAAGAAATTCAGCAAAAACTGGATAACAATTTCAAACTTCCTGCAGGATATTATGTTACTTACGGAGGACAATTTGAAAACTTAATCGAAGCCAATAAGCGTCTTTCTATTGCTTTACCAATCGCTTTGTGTTTAATTTTGGTATTACTTTATTTCACTTTTAAAAGCACCAAACAAGCCGCTTTGATATTTACCGCAATTCCGCTTTCGGCAATTGGAGGTGTATTCGCATTGTGGATGCGTGGAATGCCGTTTAGTATTTCGGCAGGAATTGGTTTTATTGCTTTATTTGGAATTGCAGTTTTAAACGGAATTGTACTAATATCCTACTTTAACCAGCTTAAAGCCGAAGGTATTACAGATCCTTTACAACGTGTATTAATTGGAACCAAAACAAGATTACGTCCTGTTTTAATGACCGCAGCCGTAGCCTCTTTAGGTTTCTTACCAATGGCATTATCTACTAGTGGCGGTGCCGAAGTACAAAAACCTCTTGCAACTGTTGTAATAGGCGGTTTATTCTCGGCTACATTACTTACACTTATTGTTTTGCCGATACTATACTTATTATTCGAAACGAAAATTAAAAGAAAAACAACGATGATAAAACCTATAGTAACAGTGCTTTTATTACTTATTAGCAGCTTTTCTTTTGCACAAAACAACCAACCTATTGGTTTGGATAAAGCAATCGAAATGGCAAAAACGAATAGTATTAACTTGAAAATTGCTGATAAAGAGATAGAAAAACAAACGGTGCTTAAAAAGACAGCGTTTCAGCCCGACCCTTTGCAAGTAGAATATCAGGGAGGGCAATTTAATAGCGCTTCATATGATAATAATGTTTCGGTACAGCAATATTTCCCTATCGGAAAAATCACCAAAGCCAATCGACAATTACAGGAAGAACTGGTAAAACTAGCCGAAAAACAAAAAGCTTTATCCGAATATGAAATCGAAAAAGCCGTAACGCTAGCCTATTATCAATATCTATACGGTGTTTCTGTTCAAAAACTAAATACCGAATTATTCAATGTGTATGCTTTGTTCCTAAAAAATGCAGAACTTCGTTTTAAAACAGGCGAAAGTGGCAATATAGAAGTTATTAGCGCAAAGGCTAAATCTAAAGAAATTGAGACACAAAAAGCACAATTAGAATACGATTTGGCTATTTATCAGAAGCAATTACAGTTTTTTGTTCGAACAAAAGAAAACATTGTCCCTGATAGTACTACACCGCTTCAATTTGCTTCTCTTACGGAATCTAATAAATCGAAAGTAGAAGGTTTGATGAATGATTATTATCAGCAACAAATTTCGGTTTTCCAAAAAGAAGCTAATACGTTTAAAGCACAACGTACACCAAAATTAGGTTTAGGTTATTTTGCTCAAACCATCGATACTAAATCTATGTTTCAAGGATTTACGGCTGGTTTACAAATTCCGTTGTTTGGAGGTGTAAATACGGCTAAAGCCAAAGCAGCTTCGATAAGTATTGCGCAATCACAACTGGAATTAGAGAAAAATCAATTTTCGCTGGAATTACAAATGCAGGAACTACAAAATGAATTTGAAAAACAGGAAAAAGGGTTGCATTATTACCAAACAGAAGGTTTGCACTATGCAGAACAAATTATTACAACAGCACAAAAAAGTTATGCTAACGGAGATATGAGTTATTGGACGTATATCAGTTTTTTAAATCAAGCAATTGATATCAAAAAACAATATGCTGAGACTTTGAATACATACAATCAAAGTGCCATTCGATTACAATTTCCAACAATTTCCAATAACTAATATTCCATACAATGAAAAATATAAAGAACACAATACTCCGAACTTCTACTCTACTTCCAATTGCTTTTTTAATGCTGGCTTTAACATCTTGCAACGAAAAGAAAACAGAAGAAGCACATGAAGAAGAAAAGGAACAAACAGAAGTATCACTAACCGAAGCGCAATTTAAGACAGTTGGGATTCAATTTGGTAAAGTCGAAAATCGCAACCTCAACACCATTATTAAAGCCAATGGATACACAACAGTTCCTCCTCAAAATTCGGCTCAAATAGCTACATTACTTGGTGGAACAGTTAAAGATATCTTTGTTCTGGAAGGTACTTTTGTAAATAAAGGAAAGGTTTTGGCAACCATCCAAAATCTTGAAGTTGTTGGAATGTTAGAAGATTATAAATCGGCTACAGCCAATATCGAGTATTTACAATTAGAATACAATCGTCAGAAAACATTGGCTGATGAAAATGTAAATCCCCGAAAAATATTTCAGGAAGTAAAAGCAAAACTAGCCGTAGAAAAAGCAAGAGCACAAGCTGCAAAAAACAGATTGCAAGCATTGAATGTAAGCACAAGCAGTAACAGCGCATTAATACCTATTACATCACCAATAAGTGGTTATGTGGGAAAAATAAGCATTGCCAAAGGCGCATTTGCAGATACAGGAATCCCGTTGTTTGAAGTTGTTGATAATAGCCAGATGCACTTAGATTTAAATGTATATGAAAAAGATTTAGGCTCAATTTCAATTGGTCAGGAAGTCGATTTTATTCTTACCAATCAATCTAATAAATCGATAAAAGGAAAAATATTTGGTATCAATAAATCGTTTTCTAACGAAAGTAAAACTGTTGCGGTTCACGCCAAAATAAACCCAGATGATGCCAAAGGATTAATATCAGGAATGTATGTTTCTGCTAATATCAATTTAAACAGTGCCACAGTTCCATCTTTACCAAAAGCAGCTGTGGTAAAAAATGGGGACAAATTTTTTATCTACATAAAAGAAGATTCACATCCTCATCCTGAAAAAGGAGCAAAACAAGAATCTGAAGCAGAACACAAAGAGGAGCATGAAGAAATACACTTTAAAGCAATAGAAGTTATTCCTGGTACAACCGATATGGGATATACCGAAATAAAATTTGTAACTTCAATCCCTGAGAATAGTCAAATTGTTACACAGGGTGCTTTCTACTTATTAGCAGCCCAAAAAGGCGGTGGAGAGCACACACATTAATTTTTATATGAATAATAAGCAACATTGGGAAAATGTATTCACGACCAAAACTCCAAATGAAGTAAGCTGGACACAAGAATATCCTAAAACTGCAATAGATTATATAGAAAACATAAAACTATCAAAAACTGCCAATATCATTGATGTTGGCGGTGGTGATAGTAATCTGGTCGATGCTTTATTAGACAAAGGTTTTCTAAACATTTGGATATTGGATATTTCTGCTGCTGCACTAGAAAAAACAAAAACACGCTTAGGCGAAAAAGCTAATTCCGTACATTGGATTGTCTCGGATATTACAGAATTTATCCCTGATGTAAAATTCGATTTTTGGCATGACAGAGCCGTTTTCCATTTTCTAACTAATGACGAAAGTATCAATAAATATGTCTCCATTATCAGTAATGCAGTCAATCCTAATGGTCATTTTTTATTAGGCACATTTTCAGAAAACGGACCATTAAAATGCAGCGGATTAGAAATAAAGCAATATTCTGAAAAGAATATGAAAGATACTTTTCAGGAAAGTTTTGAAACAATAAAATGTTTTACAGAAGATCATATTACACCATTTAACACAACACAGAATTTTCAATTTTGTGGATTTAAAAAGAAATAAATATGAACCATCAACATAAACCCGACGAGAATAATAAGCAAGTAGATTGTAAAGTCCCCGATAAAAAATCTTCAAAAAAAACGAATTCAGGATGTTGTTCCCATGATGAGCAAGAAACTCATGATGACCACGACGGGCACGACCATTCAGGAGGAGACCAAACCGTTTTCCAGATGTTTGCTCCAGCAATAATTAGCTTTGCTTTATTAATTATTGCTATTGTTTTTGATAATTATTTGCCACAAAACTGGTTTACAGGATGGATACGAATCGTTTGGTATGTAATTGCCTATTTACCGGTAGGTTTTCCAGTCGTTAAAGAAGCATTAGAAAGTGCTAGAAAAGGTTCTTTCTTTTCAGAATTTTTACTCATGAGTATTGCTACTATTGGAGCTTTTGCCATTGGCGAATATCCCGAAGGAGTTGCGGTAATGTTGTTTTATGCTATTGGCGAAACTTTCCAGACACTGGCAGTTACCAGAGCAAAAGCAAATATTAAATCATTACTCGACCAACGTCCTGATGAGGTTACTATTCTGGAAAATAATCAGCCAAAAATAATTAAAGCCGAAAGTGTTCAAATTGGGGCTATTATTCAACTTAAACATGGAGAAAAACTAGGTTTAGATGGAGAATTACTCTCTGATAATGCTTCGTTTAATACAGCGGCTTTAACAGGCGAAAGTAAACCTGACACCAAGAGCAAAGGCGAAAGTGTTTTGGCAGGAATGATAAATCTAAACTCAGTAGCCGAAGTACGCGTTACAGCATTATATACCGATAGTAAATTATCCAAGATTCTGGAAATGGTTCAGGATGCAACCGCTAAGAAAGCGCCAACTGAATTGTTCATTAGGAAATTTGCCAAAGTATATACACCATTTGTAGTGTATTCTGCAATTGCAATCTGTTTATTACCTTACTTCTTTGTAGATGAATATATCTTCCGCGATTGGTTGTACCGAGCATTGGTATTCTTGGTTATTTCCTGTCCTTGTGCCTTGGTTATTTCTATTCCGCTAGGTTATTTTGGCGGAATTGGAGCAGCAAGTAAAAACGGAATCTTGTTTAAAGGTTCTAGTTTCCTTGATATCATGGCAGCTATTCAAGTTGTTGTAATGGACAAAACAGGAACATTGACCAAAGGAGTTTTTAAAGTTCAGAAAGTAGTTGCAATAGATATTCCAGAAGCAGATTTAGTAAAATATACCGCAGCACTCGAAACCAAATCAACGCATCCTGTAGGAACTGCCATAATAGAATATGCAAAAGGTACTGAAAAAGGTGTTTCGGTTACTGATGTAGAAGAAATTGCAGGTCATGGTTTAAAAGGAAAAGTTGATGGAAACGAAATCTTGGCAGGTAATGCTAAACTATTAAAGAAATTCAACATAAGTTGTGATTCCGAGATAGACAATACACCGTTTACTATAATCGTAATTGCCATTAACCAGAAATATGCAGGTTACTTTTTAATCGCCGATGAAATTAAAGAAGATGCCAAACAAGCGATTCAAAGCTTACATAGTATAAATGTAAAAACAGTTATGCTTTCGGGCGACAAAACTGCTGTTGTTAATGCTGTAGCAAAAGAACTAAATATCGATGAAGCCTACGGAGATTTATTGCCTGAAAACAAAGTAGAGAAAGTAACAGCCTTAAAAGACAAAAAACTGAAAATTGCATTTGTTGGCGATGGCGTAAATGATGCACCAGTTGTTGCTCTTGCTCATGCAGGTATTGCAATGGGTGGTTTAGGAAGTGATGCTACAATTGAAACTGCAGATATCGTTATCCAAAACGACCAACCAACAAAAATTTATACTGCTATAAACATTGGTAAAAAAACAAAGCAGATTGTTTGGCAAAATATCACTTTGGCATTTGTTGTAAAAGCTGTTGTGCTAATACTTGGTGCAGGAGGTTTGGCAACCATGTGGGAAGCAGTATTTGCAGATGTTGGAGTTGCTTTATTAGCAATATTAAATGCCGTAAGGATTCAGAAAATGAAATTTTAGGTATTGCTAAATAATCCATAAAATCTTATTTAACACAATAGAAACATAGCATATAATATGCAAACTGTAAAAAAGACGTTTCACTCTAAATAAACCGCATAAGGCTATGTGAAGAAATTGTGATTTTCTTTAATTCTCTTTCATTTTAGTGAAGCCTATGTCTCTATGTGTTAAAAACAATTAAATTCAAAGTATTATACTATTTAATAAAGGGCGTTTGTACGATTTTGTATGAACGTCCTTTTTTTATTCTCATTTTTGAATTGATTTCTTTTTTATAGGTTAATGTCGTTTTAATACTCTTCCAAATAAAGTTTTCGCAAAAACGCCAAGATTACACACCTTTCCTTTGCGACTTTGCGGCTTTGCGTGAAAATTTTAGTAACAATTGCCTAAAAAAGCTTTATTATTTTGGCTAAAGCCAAATCATTTATAATCAATTCAAAACCTCCTATTTTCTAAAACTCATCATTTTAAAAACCAACAACTGATAACCCTCAACCAACAACTAAAAAAAATTAAATAATATTCCTTACTTTTATACTAACTCACTTCTTAATCTACATTAAGTTACATTTTTCATAATGAGAGTAACTTTGTATAACAATAAAACAAATACATTATGAAAACTAAAAATATAGAAATAGTAGTAGCTCCAAGACAACCACATTATGTTGGTGATGGATTTAGAGTGCACAATTTTATTCCAAGTGTACCACAATTAAGCATGAAACGCATGAGCCCTTTTATCATGCTAGATTATAATTCAAAATTTTATTTCCCGCCTACAAATACTCCAAAAGGTGTTGGTGTACATCCACATCGTGGTTTTGAGACCGTAACTATTGCTTATAAAGGCAAAGTAGCCCATCATGATAGTAGCGGAGGCGGCGGAGTAATTGGCGAAGGCGATGTACAATGGATGACTGCAGCATCGGGAGTTTTGCACAAAGAATATCATGAAGAAAACTTCAGTAAAACTGGAGGCGATTTCCAAATGGTACAACTTTGGGTAAACTTACCTGCTAAAGACAAAATGTCGAAACCTAAATACCAAGGAATCACTAATGACCAAATTAATAAATATGAACTTCCTGAAAATGGTGGTCATATCGAAGTAATTGCTGGAGAATATAAAGATGTAAAAGGAACTGCATCTACCTTTACTCCTTTGCACTTACTTAATGCAAGATTACTTAAAGGCGGAAAAGCAGCTTTTAATTTCCCAGCAACTTACAACACTGCATTATTGGTTATAGAAGGTAGTATTACAGTAAACGATATTACAAACGTACCGACAAATCATTTGGTTTTATTCGAAAATGAAGGCGAAGATTTTCATATCGAAGCACAAGAAAATAGTATCGTATTGATTTTAAGCGGAGAACCAATTAAAGAACCAATTGCTACTCACGGACCTTTTGTAATGAACACGCAGGAAGAATTAGTTCAGGCTGTAAATGATTACAATAATGGTAAATTTGGAACTCTGGAAGATTAATTTAAAAAATATAATATGTCAAACGTAAATCTAATTATTGAAGAACGCGCTGCCAGTATTGGTAATTTTATGGTAGGAAGATTATTGCCCTTTCGGCAAAAAAGAGCCGTTGGACCATTTGTGTTTATTGACCATATGGGACCGGTTCATTTAAGCGAACAAGAAAATTTAGATGTTCCGCCACATCCTCACATCGGATTATCTACCCTTACCTTTTTATTTGAGGGAAGTATCATGCACAAAGACAGTTTAGGATCCGAAATAGAAATCAAACCCGGAGCAGTAAACTGGATGACAGCAGGAAAAGGAATTGTGCATTCTGAAAGAACACCACAATACTTGCGTGAATCTAAAAAAACGCTTCATGGATTACAAATTTGGGTAGCGTTACCAAAAGAATTGGAACAAATGGAACCTAATTTTGTGCATGTAGAAGCCAGTGATATTCCGAGTTGGGAAAAAGATGGAGTTTCTTATAAGCTAATTGCAGGAGAAGCTTTCGGAAAAAAATCACCAGTTCCCGTGTATAGTCCGTTATATTTTATTGAGATCAAAAGCACGTCGGCTCAAAAAATAAACATCGGAAAAGATTTATTTGGAGAAAGCGGATTATATATTCTTGACGGAAGTATAAAAGCTGATGGACATACATACGACCCAAAACAAATCCTGATTGCAAACGACAGTACCTTATGCGAATTTGAAATCGCTGCCAATACAACCGTTTATATATTTGGAGGAACTCCATTTCCAGAAGAACATTTCATTTTTTGGAATTTTGTTTCATCAGACAAAGAAATATTGGAAAAAGCAAAACAAGACTGGGAAGCACAAACTTTTCCAAAAGTCCCTGGTGAAACCGATTTTGTCCCTTTACCAAAACCTCAAATACGATAAATTTATGAATACGATAACAGCAAGTATTGACACAAGAAAATATCGAACGGAAATAAAATCGGCAAGCGGTAATATTGTTATTGCTGATGAGCCACAAGAAATGGGGGGGAAAAATCTAGGCTTCTCCCCTTCCGAGTTATTGGCTTCTGCATTGGCATCTTGCACATTGATCACATTACGTATGTATATTGACCGTAAACAATGGGATGTTACAGAAATTAATATTTCGGTAGATTTTGAGCGAAACTCAGAACAAAACGTTTCCTTATTAAACCGCAAGATAGAGATAACAGGAAATGTAGAGGAAACTCAAAAGGAAAGGCTTTTAAAAATTGCCAATAGTTGTCCAATTCACAAAACGCTAACAAACACGATACAAATACAAACAACTTTAGACTAAATATCATGGAAATAGAACAAATCAACGAAGGAAGAAAAGGATATTATAAAGCAGTAGAAGACGGAAAAGAAGGTGGAAGAATGACCTATACTTGGGCTGGAGATACTAAATTTATAATTGACCACACCGAAGTAAATCCCGATTTTAACGGTAAAGGTGTTGGGAAAAAACTAGTTATGGCAGCAGTAACATATGCTCGCGAAAACAATCTAAAAATCATTCCGCTTTGCCCTTTTGCGAAAAGCGTATTTGATAAAACAGACGATATAAAAGACGTATTGTTTCACTAAAAGGCTCAAAGGTTCTGAGGAACTAAGGGACAAAGGTTTTAAAGTAAAGACGCACTGTAGAGACGCACCGCAGTGCGTCTTTTTTTATTATATTATTATAAAATAAATTGATTCGAACAATGTTTCACTAACCAATTTTCATCTTAATTTTCAAATGTCCTCCTAATCAATTACATTTGCATGTAATTTAAACTTACTATATGACGAGGATAATTACAGTTTTTAGTTTTTTCATAGCACAACTCTGCTTTTCACAATCAACAGCAACTTATTTAGATAAAATCAGAAATAACGAAGCGGCACTAACTGCTTTCTTTTCTCAAATGCCAAAAGGCGGTGATTTACATCATCATTTTTCAGGCTCAATCTATGCCGAACCTTTATTAGAAAGAGCTATCGCAGAAGATTTCTATTTGAATTTAGAAACCATGCAAGTTCTAAAAGCAAAACCTGCAAAAGGAAACTGGGAGACTTTTTCTTCCCTTAGAAACAGTGGAAAACTAGAATATTACAAGCAACAAATCATGCAAACCTGGTCTGCAAAAGACTACAATGGTGTTGCTGTTCCTTCTGATGATTTATTCTTTGACTCTTTCGAGAAATTTTCTCCAACTATCGACGGACATTTTGCCGAAGGTATGCTTGAGCTTAAAAACAGAGCAATTAAAGAAAATGTAAGCTATATCGAAACACAATTAAACACAATTCCTTGTGATATGAATGTGGATGATTTAGCCGACTTTAATACAAAACTAAGACTAGCTGCTGCTCAAAAAGACGAAAAAGCAATTTTCAAATCTCTAGATGTACTTTATAAATCATTACAAGATAAAAATGCTGTAAAATACGCTGAGGATTTCAATACTAATTTTATAGCCAAATTACATAAAGACCTTAAAATTGATGATGCAAACTTCACAATGCGCTATCAAAACTTTGTGTTGCGCTTTATGGAGCCTGTAGATTTGTTCAAAAATCTTATGATTGCCTTTATCTCTGCTGACAAAAGCAAGCTTGTAGCGGGTGTAAATATCGTTTCTCCAGAACATGGCGAAACGTCTATGAAAGATTATTGGTTACACATGGTAATGTTTAAATACTGCCATTCTCGTTTTCCAGATGTAAAATATACACTTCATGCTGGTGAACTTACATTAGGACTTGTACAACCAGAAGAATTAACATGGCATATTACTTCAGCTATTCATACTGCCGGAGCTAATAGAATTGGTCATGGTGTAGATATCGCTTACGAAGAAAACTCGTATGACTTATTGCGTTATATGGCAAAGAATAATATTCCGATTGAGATTAACTTAGTAAGTAATGAGTTTATCCTGAAAGTTAAAAATGCACGTCATCCTTTTACATTATACAAAGAATTTAATGTGCCAATTGTAATTAGTACCGATGATGCAGGGATTTTAAGAACAAATATGACTGAGCAATATGTTTTATTAGCCAGCAGATATCAGGATGTTTCTTATGCAACTATTAAGCAATATGTTTACAATAGTATCAATTACAGTTTCATTCAGGATAATGCCGTAAAAAAGCAATTACTAAAAGACCTTGATACAAGATTTAAAACTTTTGAAGCCAAATTTTCAGAGAAATAAAATATGATTCAAGAAGCAGCAGTTTTATTTGTAAAAAAAGACCAAGAAAAGGATTTCGAAAATGATTTTGCTAAAGCAAGTCAATATATAAGTTCTATAGAAGGTTATTTAGGGCACAGTCTTAAAAAATGCATGGAACAGCCCAATAAATATCTTTTATTGGTCGATTGGCGCAATCTCGAAGACCACACAATTCGTTTTAGAGAATCGGTAGCATATCTGGAATGGAAGAAATTATTACATCATTATTACGAGCCGTTTCCTATTGTAGAGCATTTTGAAGTGGTTTTTGAGAATAAAATATAATTAGCTTTTAACCGCAAAGTTCACAAAGATTTACGCAAAGCTCGCAATCCCGAAGCGTCGGGATAAAATCGGTCTAATCTTTTTAATCTGTGGCAAAAACTTAAAACTCAAAACAAAATATAATTCCTGAGAATGAACATCAAACTTATCGCCATTGGCAAAACCGACAATAAATCGCTTCAAACTTTAATTGACGATTATACCAAGCGTTTGTCTTTTTATATCAAATTTGACTTGGAGATTATTCCAGATATTAAGAATGTAAAAAACTTATCGGAGAGTCAGCAAAAAGAAAAAGAAGGCGAATTGATTCTGGCAAAACTAACGCCAACCGATCAGTTAATTTTATTAGACGAAAATGGTAAAAACTTCTCAAGCGTTGGTTTCTCAGAAGAATTACAGAAAAAAATGAACTCAGGTATCAAGACCTTGGTTTTTGTAATTGGTGGACCTTATGGATTCTCAGATACGGTTTACAGCAAAGCACAAGCCAAAATTTCGCTTTCGCTAATGACATTCTCACACCAAATGGTACGTTTATTTTTTATCGAACAATTGTATCGCGGGTTTACAATTTTAAGAAATGAACCTTATCATCATCAATAGATTTCTTCGTTAAAAACATAAAAAAACCTCGCATTGCGGGGTTTTATTTTTTCTATTCTTTACTACATATCCAAAACATCAGGAACTTTATACAGCAGTATTATCTACTTTTTTAATTTATTAATAAAATCTTCTTCAAATACTTTAATCTTATCTGGATATTCATTTTTATTTTTATAAAAAATATCAATCATTTTAAAATTAGAATCTACTACAGCTTGAAGTTCAATCCAAGCTTCTTTATATTCATTAGATTTATTTTCATCTAAATTAGTTATAAAAAAATAGCTATCACAATCCTCCCCTAAAGTTATATATCTAGTTGTATAAGTGCTATCCGAAATGCTAATATTAAGATTGGAATTTTTTATCATTCCTTTCTGTATTCTTCTTTCTAATTCATTATATGATATAGGAAAAGTATACACTTCAATTGGTTTAGATTCTTTCGTAAAAAAATATACAAAAATCAAATAAGAAATTGTAGCTAAAAGCAGAATTCCAATAACGATTAATACTGTTTTAAAAATTGTTTTCATAAATTCATAAAATACTATAGATAAAGAAATATCATCTCACGTAATTTTTCTTATAGATTCTTTTTGTGGGTACGAAGTCGTGAAACTTCGGCAGCTGGAATTATCGCGCTATCATTGCATATGCTCAAACGATGAGGAAATCTTCGAAGAGTTAGGCTATTACCTATTGCTTATAACATAATCACTACAATCACAATCGTTTTTTATCATTTCATTTAAAATCATTTTTTGAAATCTATTTTCAACTTCATTTGCCTCTGATTTGCTTAAATCTTCAAAATATAACCAACGCGGTGTTTCTCCGACCATTCTAAAAACTGATCTTATAGAAGTACTAGCGATGTTTTTTAATTTAGGATCAGATCCTAATACAGTAACGTAGTACATTTCTTCTGGTGATCCAGAATTACCTTCGAAATAAAAAATCTTACCATTAAGAAATCCATAACCTATTTGTTCCCAATTATCATACTGCTTCCATTTTTCCGGTACTGCTAAATACTTAGAACTTTCCTGAAAATTATCTAAGCATATATTTAATTTTTCTTCACTACATTTAAACTCATATGCGGATCCTCTACCTAAAGTACCAGCTATTTTATCATTACAACTTACAAACAGCAATATCACACTCACAATTATCACTTTCTTCATTTTATTTATTTTGAATTTTGCTTTTTCAATTAAATTAAATTAAAAGCTGTTATTATATTATATACCGTTGTCATTGTTTCTCAAATTCCTGCACTATTTTATATTAGTACAAGGCCGAGAAACTATGTACAGTTTGTTTCCTGAAACTGACTGCACACAGTGAGGTTTTTCTTTTTTTATTCTTTATAGATTCTCTTTGTGGACACGGAAAAAATTTCCGCGCAATCGGGCGGTATATCCGAGACATTGGGTTATCTAATTTCTCGTTATTATAAACGAATTACCCCTATCCTTTAATCTCGTTCATTCTATAGTTTTTACTATATTAATCATGGCTAACATTTTATTTTTTCTTATTCTTAATCCGATATTCCAAATGTTTTTACAACCTGAAATCAGAATAGGATTTTCATCAACAAAATCCTCCATAATTAATCTTTTTTTATCTTTTTCCGTGAAACTGTCTATAGGCTTAACATCTAATTCATTTAACCATACACGCATTGCTTCATGTTCATTAGTTGCATAAACCTGAGCAATATAAGTTCCCCCATCATATTGCATTATAAAACTGTATAAATACTTACTATTTTCCATTTATTACTATATTTTATTTATTACCATCCAAACCCTTCTTTCCATCCATAATTATCTAAAATATCTTCACTTATAATAAAACATTCTACAGGATCCTATTTAAATCCAGGTTTGTCCTTCAATTCTAATATTACTAGTTGAACATTTGCTTTAGAAGAAAATACTCCTATAAATTTTATCTCGTCTATTTCATCTTCAGTATAAACATGCTCCAAAATATAGATCTTTTCTTTCATCATTTCTAGTTTTTTACTAATTGTATTTTATATATTAATGATAATTCCATATCAACTTATTCGCTAATCATTCTATTAAAAATTGCTGGAAACCAAATGAGTAATAATTGATAACCCAAAATCAGTATTATAAAAATCTTATCAAAAATAAAATCCTTAAAATCTAGGTAGTTTTTATTAAGCTGCAAATTTTCATTTAAAATATTACTTGAATTTTTAATACTTATCATCCTCTTCATAAAATGCATTATTACTTGAGCAAAAGAAAACAAGAACAATAAAAGTAATAACTTAATCGATAATCCATCGTATATACTATTAATTACAAATAGTGCAATACTAAAAATTAATAGCACAATTATATACTTGTACTTAATCTCTACCTTATAATTGTATTTTAAATATAAAATATAGGTAAATACAATAAATAATATTGAATACAACAGTTTTATGAATATCATATTTTACTCTTATTAATAATACGCTGTTTTACTTTCTATTTTCTTAGTCGGTATCAAATCGGGAGACCTTATACAACGATATAAATTATCCTATTTTAAAAATATTTTTATCAAAAAAGATATTAATCCTACTAAGGTACCGAGCACTAAAACACTTAAAAATAGTATAAACATAGTATCTAAACTATCATCGATAATTCCGATTATTACAAATCCAATTACTCCAATTATTAAATAGATAAACTCAGGATGTTTATCTATAAAAGCATTAACCTCTTTTTGCATTCTTTTTCATTCTTTATCGTTTTTTATCAGCAAGGAGATTTTATACGCTAATAGCGTGCACATCCAAGCCATAAGATTGACACTTACAGATGTCCATATTTTTTTATTATACGAGCTCTTTGTATAGACCCAGGTGCTGTTGGACATAATAAATCTTCTTTTAAAGCACTATAACTAATTCCTTTAACTTCTTTTTCTATAGAAAATTTATTGTCAACCAATAACATTATTAAATTTGTGAGGTACATTGTTCCTTTAGCTTCTTCACATTCTTCATCATTTAGAAAAAAATGATTATTTTCTTCATCTATTTTAATAGAATTCATAAAATCATTAAAAAAATAGACATTCTTAAATCCATCTATGTTTTGTATTTTGTAAATACCATCACTGTCTCTACACAATTTATCATGCCTGGGTTCAATGTATATTATATACTTACCAAACAAAGAGCAAAATCTAACTACCACATATGTTTGCCTATTAATATTATTACTATATTTATCCAAATATTTTATAGTCACACTTTCTAATGAATCTACAACAGAAGACTGTGCATTTCCATCTATACTAAAACTAAATATATAAAGAATGCTAACTGCAATCATTATTTTTTTCATTACCATAATACTGAATTTTATCAATAGTAAACCAACCATTAAACCAGACTTCACACTCCTGATTTTCTCTTTTTCTTTGTAAATTCTATTTCTAGCACAAAAAAAACCATGCTACCATTGTGAATATAGAATCTATCTAAATTCTTGCAAAATTACCAATTAACAAACACTAAATAAACTACTTACAATTTTATTTATAATAAAATAAGACATAAAAAAAAACCTTGCATACCTGCAAGGTTTTCCTTTTTAATTCTCTTTGCCAGTACAAAACCTGAAGACTTCGTACAGCTAGATTTATTCGTTTTTAATAGATAAATTCATCTATAACCATTGCAAATGATTGCAACTTATTAATTAAAACTTTATCCTGAATATAACTTTCATAACTCATATTCTTATCAAAGCAAAATTGCATTTTTGGTTTAACCGCAAAATCAAGACTCGTAATATAATTGAGTAATTCTTCTCTTTTAATTGTTTCGTTATTCACCCTAACCATTTTATTATTCTTTTCAAAAAAGATGATTAATCCTTCTTGTTTTGGTTTTTCGAGTTTATAATACACTTCCGTAAAAGGTACAAAAGCTAAATTCTTTCCGATGCTATCTGCGTACGAATAATAATTTTCGGCTTTTTTGTTTTCATGTGCTTTGTCAGCTCGTTTCTTTTCTTGCAATTTTGCAACTTCTGGAATAACTAATCGTAAAGGCAAACGCTTGTCTATATTAAACAACCAATTGGTCGAAATAATACTGTTTTTTCTATTTACTTCCGCCAAAGTATCTTTTCCGTTTACTCTAAAAAAGATATAAATAGGCGAATGGTCTTGCACATCTTTCACTACAGACACATTCGATTTTGGTAACAGAACATCCTCTTTTTTTCCACAAGAGAAAAGAAGTAAAACGAGAATAAGACTAAGGTGTTTCATATTTTAAATTCTATATTTTTATTTATTTTTTTGCCACAGATTTATTTTGTCTGTATGACTTTCAGTATTGTCTATAAGGGAATGCAGATCCCGTAATGTCGGGACAAGAAAAAATCCGTTTAATCAGTGTTTTCGCATTAGCGAATCCGTTTAATCCGCGTTCCTTTCGCTAGTGTTGAATTAAATTTATTCGCTAAACTGCCATTTTATTAAACAAACTCACACATTCCATTGCTTCCTTCACATCATGAACACGTAAAATTTTAGCTCCTTTTGTTAAAGAAATCGTGTTCAAAACTGTTGTTCCGTTCAACGCTTCTTGCTGGTTTGTATTTAAATATTTGTATATCATAGATTTTCTCGAAAATCCAGCTAAAACAGGTAACTCTAAGATATTGAATAACTCCATTTTTTGTAGAACTTCATAATTTTGATCTAGTGTTTTAGCAAAGCCAAAACCAGGATCTAATATGATATCGTTTATACCTAAACTTCTGGCTTGTGCTACTTTTTTGGAGAAATAAAAAAGCATCTCTTTTACAATATCATCATAATCAGTTAAGGTTTGCATCGTTTGTGGCGTACCTCGCATGTGCATCAGGATATACGGAACATTATATTTGGCTATAACCTCAAACATTTTTTCGTCTAGATTGCCACCCGAAATATCATTTATAATTGCCGCTCCATTTTCTATACAAGCTTGTGCAACTTCACTTCTAAAAGTATCTATGGAAAGTAATGCATCTGGAAAATGCTGCAAAATCAGCTTTACAACTGGAACAATTCGGTTTAGTTCTTCTTCTCCCGAAACAAATTCGGCACTTGGTTTACTCGAATAAGCTCCAAGATCTATAAACGTTGCTCCATCGGCAATCATTTTTCCTACTTGAGTTATTATAGCTTCGTCGCTATCATATTTTCCACCATCAAAAAAAGAGTTTGGCGTTACATTTAAAATTCCCATTACTTTAGGAACTGACAAATCAATAAGTTGCCCTTTGCAGTTAATTGTCATTTTGTATTTTGTTTAATGTTTTCTTTATTTCAGGTTTAAAGTTTGAGGCCTAGAAATCAAGATTAACTATTTCAACAACTTAAAACTTTAAACCTGAAACTTTAAACTCTTTCAAAAATTTATCCCTATTTTTGAAGAAATTTAGACAAATATACATCAATAATGAAGAATACTTCTCAAGAATACGATAATGTAATTGCGATTTGTCGTTCGCTTTTTATCAATAAAATGAAAGACTATGGTAGTGCATGGCGCATATTAAGATTGCCTTCATTAACCGACCAAATTTTTATAAAAGCACAACGAATTAGAAGTTTACAAGAAAATGAAATTCGTAAAGTTGACGAAGATGAAAAAGGAGAATTCATCGGAATCATCAACTATTCCATAATGGCATTGATTCAATTAGAATTAGGTGTTGTCGATCAGCCTGATTTAGACGTAGAAAAAGCTACCGAATTATACGATGCCAAAATAAAACTTACCAAAGAACTAATGCTTGCCAAAAATCATGATTACGGTGAAGCTTGGCGTGATATGCGTGTGAGTTCTTTAACCGATATCATTCTTCAAAAACTACTTCGCGTTAAGCAAATCGAAGATAATAAAGGAAAAACTTTAGTATCCGAAGGTATCGATGCTAATTATCAGGATATGATCAATTATGCTGTTTTTGCACTGATATTAAACCCTTTGGATACAAAAAAATAAATTGCAATTTGTAAATAAAAAAAACTTTTTATGAAAAATATAATTACCCAATTCTCTAGACTTTTTGTTGGAGTATTATTTATTATTTCCGGATTAATAAAACTAAACGACCCTGTAGGATTCTCATATAAACTGGCAGAATATTTTAGCGAACCTGTATTTAATATGCCTTTTTTAGAGCCAATAACTTTGGCTTTGGCTTTATTCTTAGTAATCTTAGAAGTCGTTTTAGGTGTAATGTTGCTTATTGGATACAAATCTAAAGCTACAATTTGGAGTTTATTAATCCTGATTATACTTTTTACATTCCTTACTTTTTATTCGGCTTATTTTGATGTAGTAAAAGACTGTGGTTGTTTTGGTGATGCTTTACATTTAACACCTTGGCAATCATTTACAAAAGATATTGTTTTATTATTCTTCATCTTGATTTTGTTCATTAATAAAGAATTGATTAAACCTTTATTTAGTAATAGCGTTCAAAATATTGTTGCATACGTAACTATATTTTTATGCATTTTTATGGGAGTTTGGGTATTGAACCATTTACCAATAAAAGATTTCCGTCCTTACAAAGTAGGTTCAAACATCGAGAAAGGAATGGAAATCCCAGAAGGAGCACCACAATCTGTTGTAGAAATGATTTTTATTTACAACGTAAATGGTGTGAACAAAGAATTTACTGAGAAAGATTTAATGGCAATTCCAGAGGGAGCTACTTTTGTTGACAGAAAAGACAAAGTAATCACTGAAGGTTACGTACCACCAATTCATGATTTTAGCATGGAAAAAGATGGTGAAGACCATAAAGATCAATTACTAAAAGAGCCTAAACTTATGATTTTTGTTACTTATGATTTAACTCGTTCTGAGCCATCTGGAATGGAAAAATTAGAAAAACTAAATCAAGAAGCTAAAGCAAAAGGATATAAAGTAATTGCAATGACAGCTTCGGGACAAGATGAAATTGCTGCTGCAAAAAAACAATATAAACTAAATGTCGATTTTTACTTTTGTGATGCTATAACGCTGAAAACAATCGAAAGAGCAAATCCTAGTATCGTAATCTTAAATGATGGAACTATTACTCAAAAAGTACATTATAACGACATTAAAGATTTGAAATTATAAAATAAAGAGAATAACCATAATAAGTGGTGTAAATTTTATGCTGATTAGTCATGCTTATATTTACACCACTTATTATATTTTTTAATACCAAAGTCAATAACATTCTTACTTAAAAAACGAAAACATAATGAGCAAAATACATAATCTGTTGTTAATTTTATTTTTTATGCTTTTGAGTTCTTTAAGTTTTGGTCAAGCCAAAGCACAAGATACAACCCAAGCCTATATCTTTTTTTTACATAATAAGTTTCTTGAAGAAAATGATTTGAATGCTGTACATCCTGAATATGGAAGAGCAGAATACAATGAAATCATTAAATCATTTAAAGATGACAACTTCATCGTTTTTAGTGAACTAAGAAATAAGAATACCGATTTTGATGGATATGCTAAAAAAGTTGTAAAGCAAATTAAAAGCTTAATTAAAAAAGGTGTTAAACCAAATAAAATAACAGTAATAGGAACTTCTAAGGGAGGGTATCTTGCACAATACGTTTCTACTTATTTAGCAAATCCCAATGTTAATTTTGTATTTATCGGCTGTTTTACAGAAGCTGATATTCAAAATATTCCAGTTATAAATTATTGTGGAAATATCTTGACAATCTATGAGAAATCAGATATCTACGGAGTTTCAGCCATAAAACGAAAAGAAACTTCAAAATTAAAGATCAATCATTTCAAGGAAATTGAATTGAATACAGGTTTGAAACATGGCTTTTTATATAAAGCTTTAAATGATTGGATTGTGCCTTGTAAAAAATGGGCAAATGGCAATTACGAATTAAAATAAAATATAATATTCAATATAATTCTGACTGAGAATTTATTGGACATTTTTTATAGCTTACCCAGACGTTTTTTGACTTTTAAAAATCATCTAACTAAATAAAAAAACAGCTTTTTTTCCCTCTTCATGAAATCTCTTGAATAAAAAACACTCCAAAAACTCGTTTTGTGGTGTAACTATTACGATTTCATTTTCCTTTTTGTAACCAAAACTTCTCAATTTGTGACAAAATAAGGACGCCTTCAAATTTTGTTAATCTCTATTTCTGTTTCGATTTGTTTGTTTAACTTTGGTAAAAAATAATTAACCATGAAACAAATAGTTCTATCGCTTATTGCTTTTGTTACGTTTTCTTGTACAAATGCGCAAAAAACTGCTTTTTCTAAAGAAGCGCTATCAGAAAAATTATTAGCGACTGATAATAGTCAGGTTGCTTTTAAAGACATCTTAAAAAAGTATAAAGGAAAAACTTTGGTTATCGAAGTTTGGGCTTCATGGTGTGGAGATTGTGTAAAAGCAATGCCACAAGTAAAAGAATTACAAGCAAACAATCCAGATGTATCTTACTTATTCCTTTCGGCAGATAAAACTGCTGATAAATGGAAAGCTGGAATTGAAAAACACGAAATAAAAGGCGATCATTTTATGATGAATGATGGTATGAAAGGTGTTTTTGGAAAAGCAATTGATTTAGATTGGATTCCGAGATATATCATTGTGGACAAAAAAGGTAAAATTGTTTTGTATCGTGCAATCGAAAAGGATTTTGAAAAAATCAATCAAACTTTACAAAGCTTAAAATAAAAGTATAGAATTTCAAAAAATAAAAAAATAAAACAAACCGAGATGAGAAAGAAAATTGTTGCAGGAAACTGGAAAATGCATAAAAACGCAGAGCAAACTGAAGATTTATTAAACGAATTAATTGCTAAATTACCAACTGTAAGTGAGGCTCAAGTAATTGTAGCTCCTACTTTTGTAAACTTAGCTTCTGCAGTTGCACATTTAGAGTTTACAACTATTGAGGTTGCTGCACAAAATGTACACCAAGCTGAAAGCGGTGCCTTTACAGGTGAAGTTTCTGCAGACATGCTTAAAAGCGTTGGTGTAAACTACGTTATTCTTGGACACTCTGAGCGTAGAGCTATTTTTAAAGAAACTGATGCTCTAATTGCTAACAAAGTAGATACTGCATTAAAACATGAGTTAACAGTTATCTTCTGTTTTGGAGAAGAATTAAAAGACCGTCAGACAGGAAATCATTTTAATGTGGTTGAAAACCAATTAACTGATGGTTTGTTTCAAATAGAAAAAGAATCTTGGGCTAATGTTATCCTTGCTTACGAACCAGTTTGGGCTATCGGAACTGGAGAAACTGCTTCGCCAGAACAAGCACAAGAAATGCATGAATTTATTAGAGAAACTGTTCGTAAAGCTTTTGGAAAAGAGATTGCTGAAGAAGTTTCTATTTTATACGGAGGAAGTGTAAAACCTGACAATGCAAAAGAAATTTTCTCTAAACCAGATGTAGACGGTGGTCTTATTGGTGGAGCTGCATTAAAAGCAGATGATTTTGTTGCAATTGTAACTGCACTTTAATACTTCTGTTATATCATATAAAATGGTTTGAGAGTGTAAAACTTTCAAACCATTTTTTTATTTAATCAATTTATAATTACCTGAATAACAATCACAAATAATAACCTTTAGTAAACGTTCAGGTCTTTGATTTAATCATTCCTTGTTTTTATATTAATCTTATTATAACAGTTTTAAGTGATGTTTGTAGTCTATTACTAAACTACAAACTATGAAAAAACATTACACAAAAAGGTTACTTTATTTTTTCTTACTCCTAACCTCTTCTTACTCCTGGAGTCAAACATTAATTAATTACTGGTCATTTAATAATCCTGCATCTGTAGCAACTATAACAACTCCAAGTGTTGCTCTGGTTTCTGGAACTACTATAACTGCCATTGCAGGAGGAACTAGTTTTATAGAATTTAATGGAGGAACTGGACAAAATTTTGATCTCTTAAATCTAAACTCACGTAATAGTGAAGTTTCAGGAACTCACCTCCGCTTTAGTAATCCTATAGGTGGCGCACTAGTATTTGCTTTACCAACCACAGGCTATAAAGATATAATTGTAAAATTTACTACACGCCGCTCTGCACAAGGAGCAGGAACACAAAATTGGTTCTACTCTCTTGACGGAAATACATATATCTCCTTTATTCCAGTCACCCCAAATAACGGTGATCCAGGTTTGGCTACTTTAGATTTTACAGCAATTACAGGCGCAAACAACAATTCGAATTTTAAATTAAAGGTCGAATTTGTTCAAGGTCCTGGCGGAACTGGCGGAAATAATCGTTTTGATAATTTCACAACCGAAGGAACTCCTAATGGTGGAGGAGATACAAACGCTCCTGTCGCAACTATTTTGCCTGCAAACGCAAGTACAGCTATTAGCACTACAATTAATCCTACGATTACTTTTAACGAAAGTATCCGTTTAATCAATGATAATACTATAGACAACGCTAATGTAGCATCTTTGCTAGAATTACGTTTAAATAATGCAACTGGAACCCTAATTCCATTTACCGCAACAGTAAATGATAAGGTAATTACAATTGTACCAGCACAAGCATTGGCAAATAACCAAACCTATTATCTGGCATTATTACCAAATGCTATCGAAGATTTAAGTAACAATGCAATTACTACAACACAATCATCATTATTTACAACCGCTAGTCCAACTATTTCATTTGCTTCTAACTTTGTTACTGTAAACGAAAATGCAGGAAACCTGAATTTTGTAATCAATTTAGGAAGTCCGATAACTGGTTCTGTCGATTTGGTTGTAAAAGGAGCGCCTTTTAGTACTGCTGATGCTAATGATTTTACCTTAAGTACACAAACCTTGCATCTTACCAATTCAAGCGCTTTAACGCAAACTATTACAATTCCTATTATCGATGATAATTTAGAAGAACAACAAGCTGAATATTTTGTACTGAGTTTAGAAAATCCTGTTGGTTATACAATTACAGGAACACCAACAGCAACAATTTACATTAAAGATAATGATCGTTTAGCTCCTGTTCCTAATAAAGAAATCGAACTAAATTATATAGGCAGTTTTGATCCATCAGGAAGTAACACGAGTACCTGCGAGATTGTAGTTCATGATAAAACTTCTCAACGCTTATTTACTACAAGTGCAGTTGCAGGATTCCTGGATGTAATAAACTTTAGTGACCCTACAGCCCCAAAAGTGATAAAATCTATAGATATGAATGTTTATGGCGGCGTAACAAGTGTTGCGGTAAAAAACGGAATTGTAGCTGTTGCTTCTCCAAATACAAATGAAGCCCTTAATGGTTCAGTAGTATTTTTTGATACCGATGGTGTGTTTCAAAAACAAGTAATCGTAGGTGCTTTACCCGATATGATTACATTTTCACCAGATGGAAAAAAGGTTATGACCGCCAATGAAGGACAACCAAATCTTGATTATACTGTAGATCCAGAAGGTTCTGTAAGTATAATTGATATTTCTGGCGGAATTACCGCTTTAAATCAATCAAATGTTACTACATTACTATTTACAGCTTATAATGCTCAAGAAGCTACTTTAATTGCGTCAGGCGTTCGAAAACTGAAATTAACGAGTACTCTATCTCAGGATTTAGAACCAGAATACGTTACTATAAATTCTGACTCTAAAAAGGCATGGGTAACTTTCCAAGAAAACAATGCTATTGCTGAGATTGATTTAACCAATAATACGATAACCGATATCTGGGCATTAGGAACAAAAGATATCAGCATTCCTGGAAATGGATTTGATGTATCGGATAACAACGGCGAAGTATTAATTGCCAATTGGCCTATAAAAGCCTTTTATCTTCCTGATGGAGTTGCAAATTATACTGTTGGAGCAAATACATATTTGGTTACAGCAAATGAAGGTGACGAAAAAGAATATACTGGTTTTGTAGAAAGAACAACTGTAGGAGCAACCAATCTAGATGCAACTATTTTTCCTAATGCAGCTGTTTTAAAACAAACGTATAATTTGGGTCGTTTTAGAACAACAAATCTAAATGGAAATTTAGATGGTGATGCAGAATTTGAGGAAATCAATTGCGTAGGAACACGTTCTTTTTCTATTTTTAATACAACTACCAAACAAATTGTTTTTGATAGCGGAGACGACTTCGAAATGTACACAGCTTCAAATTTACCATTACTCTTTAATGCTGATCACGAAAGTAATACTGCCAAAACAAGAAGCCGTGCCAAAGGTCCGGAGCCTGAAGGTATAACAACTGCAAAAATCGGAAGCGAAACTTTTGCTTTCATATCATTAGAACGTGTTGGTGGAGTTATGGTATATAATGTGACCGACCCTAATAATGCAAAATTTGTAGAATACAAAAATAGCCGAAGCACATCGGCATATGCAGGAGATCACGGGCCAGAAGGTATTACTTATATCGCTCCCGAAAATAGCCCTACCGGAAAAGGATATATTCTTGTAGCTAATGAAATAAGTGGTACAATCACCATCTTTGAAGTTAATGCCAAAAGCTTATCAGCTCCCGATTTTATTTCGGACAGCACTCCTACTTTTGCACTATTCCCAAATCCGTCGCAAAAAGGAATTGTGTATTTTAACAGAACTGCCGATGTTCAGGTATTTGATGTAAACGGTAAAAATGTTTTAACTACCAAAAATGCACAAACCATCAATACATCACAATTCTCTACAGGGATTTATTTTGTAAAAACATCTGATGGAATTGTCAAAAAAATGATTGTGAAATAATAGAGACGATCCGCAGTGTGTCTTCGCAATGTATCTCTGTAATGCGTCTTCACCGTGTTTTTTTTCTTAACAACATCTAAAAGACGCACTGCTGTGCGTCTCTACAACCAAAATTTGATTATATTTGAGAATACAATCATTTGAAATTCAAAACAATACATAAAATTCAATTAATTGAGTTGTCATAATTATTAATAAACCCATTAAATTCAAAAAAGATGAAATTTACTAGAAAAGCACATGCCAACTGGAAAGGTACCGGAATGGAAGGAAAAGGAACTATTAGTACACAAAGTACCACTCTAGATAATGCACAACTATCATTCAAGACTCGTTTTGAAAACGGTGTAGGTACCAATCCCGAAGAATTGATTGCTGCAGCTCATTCTGGCTGCTTTACAATGCAATTAAGCTTCTTATTATCAGAAGCTGGTTATGTTCCCGAAGATTTGCATACAGAAGCCACTGTTACGTTTGAAGACGGCACAATAACTCAGATTAATTTGGATCTAAAGGGAAAAGTTCCAAATATCACCGAAGATGAGTTTTCTAAAACTGCTTTAAAAGCCAAAGAAATTTGTCCGATATCAAAGTTATTGAAAACGAATATTACTTTAACGGTGAATTTACTTTAAAAAAAGAGAATCTAAGATTCTTAAATTCTAAGTAACAAAGGTTCAAAGGCTTGGTTTGTCTTGAAAAAGGTACGCGGATTAAACGGATTCGCTTAGGCGAAGACACAGATTAAAACGGATTTTATTTCATTGTTTAAAAAAATCCGTTCTATCAGCGTTTTTGCTTTAGCAAATCCGTTTAATCCGCGTTACTATTTTAGATAAGTTCTCTAACTCTTCACTCTGCTCAATGTGATAAAAATTAAATATAAAAGTCCCACAGGAATGTGGGACTTTTATATTTATATCTTGTTTTGAAATAGCAATACATAAAAAAACAAATCAACTTATTTCTCAATCATATTCAAAAATTATTATATTTATGATAACCAAATAACACAAATACCTAAACTAACTCAGATTTACTTTTAAATCATTTAAAACCTCACAATCATGGAAATCTACAAAAAAGACAAGAAAGTAAGAAGCAAAAAACTAAAAGCACGTGTAGATTTAACTGCCATGGTAAGTGTTTCTTTTTTATTGATTGTATTTTTTATGGTTACTACCGAATTGGGTAAACCGAAAAATTTTGATTTTGGTCTACCTGATAAAGAGCAAGGTTGTGGACCTATAGCATGTTATGATAGTAATCGCTTTTATACAATATTATTAGGAGATAATGATAAAATAGTCACCTATTCAGGTTTATTATCATATCCAATTGAAGCTCCTAAAGAAATTAAGTATGGTAAAAATGGCATCCGAAAAGAAATATCAAATAGAAACAGAACTATTCTCCAATATTCTGCCAGCATAGGTAAACCTAAAAATGGGGCTATTATAGTTATAAAACCTGGTAATAAATCTAACTACGGTAACTTAGTTAATATTCTTGATGAAATGAAAATTGCTGGTATAGAAACCTATGCTATTCAAAATGAATTTACACCTGAGGAATCAAAATTATTAGCAGCTAGATAAAGAACACAAATAAATCAATCTCACTTATTTTATAATACATTCATTTTAATCTATCAGTTATGGAAATCTACAAAAAAGATAAGAAAGTAAGAAGCAAAAAACTAAAAGCACGTGTAGATTTAACTGCCATGGTAAGTGTTTCTTTTTTATTAATTGTATTTTTTATGGTTACAACTGAATTGGGCAAACCGAAAATCATGAGTTTAAGCTTACCTGAGAAAGATTTCGATGAAGAAGAACATCACGTTATCAGCTGTGGTGCAGATATGAGCCGTATTATAACCATTTTACTGGATGATAATGACAAAATTATTAGTTATTCCGGTCTTTTATTTACTCCGATAACTGGTCCAAAAGAACTAAATTATGGAAAGAACGGAATCCGTCAAGAACTTTTTAATAGAAATAAAACTATTTTGGAATATTCAGCAGCAATTGGAAAACCTAAAATTGGTCCAATTGTAATTATAAAACCAAGTAAAAAATCCAATTATAAGAATTTAGTGGACATTTTGGACGAAATGGCAATTGCTAAAATTGAAACTTATGCAATTGTAAATGATTTTACACCTGAGGAATCAGAATTGTTGGCAGTCAACTAAAACTTAATATAGCAAACGGTGATTCTTGTAGTGATTCTTCGTTCCTCAGAAAGACAAGTTTGCGAATAAACCAAAATCCGTTATACTCTACGACTTTGCTTTTGCAAATCCATATCATCCACGCGTTACTATATAGACAAACTTTCAAACTCTACGACTTTATCAGAGCGATAAAAATTAAGCATAAAAAAAAGTCCCACATTGCTGTGGGACTTTCTATATTCTGGAAAACTAAGAATTATTTTTTAATAAACTTAGTACTTGAATTTCCTTTATCCGATTTTATTTTTATAAAGTAATTACCTGTTCTAAGATTCGAAACATCTATTATAGAAACTGATTTTGCATTTGGAATAGCAATAACCAATTGCCCTAAAACATCATAAACAGCAATCGATTGTATTTCGATATCCTTTGCATTAGTTATATTTAAAACCTCATTTGCAGGATTAGGAAATACTGTAAAATAATTTAAAAACTCAAAATCCTCAGTCCCTAATGTTGTTTGAAATGTAGAAGTTGCTTTATTGGTTAAAATTGGAAAGTTATAATCGAAATAAATATTTGCCTCGTTTGTAAATGTATCCCCAACTACTAATGTTGGTTTTGTTTTAATTTTGAAAGCAACATAACCATCATTATTAGCGTCATCAAAAGGAAGATTGATATTCTCAAAAATGAATTCTACTTTATTTCCTTCAGTAATTTTTGTTTCAAAAGAATGACTTGAACTCGTTGTAATTAAAGTTGAAATATCAAATTTAGATAAATCAATCATATCTTTTACAACGATGTTTTGCGCAGCATAGGTTCCTGTATTTTCAAAACGAATCATATAATGTACATACTCACCTATTAGACTTGGTGTAATAACTGTTCCTTCCAAGCAGGTTTTATCATTTGGATCGAACGATCCTACAACTGTTTGATTAAAAGCAAATATATTATCAATTGGAGTTTCGTCTGTTACAGCACCTGCTATTGTTGTTTTAAATTTTAATATATCACCAATATTTAATGCTGGTTTTTCTATTGGAGAATTTACATTTAGCGTGAATTTAATTTCGCGAGTTTCAAATGGCAATAAATTAACAAAATTCCAAGATAAATTATTAAAGGAATGAGTCACCGGTGTAGGTTTTGCAATAACGAAATCTAAAACAGCATCCTCAAAATTTAAACTTACCGAACCAGATTGTATAGTATTTCCTTTATTTTTATAGACAATTTTATATACAGCATTAAAACCTGGTCTTGCGGGTTCTAATGGTAATAAAACAACTTCTAAATCTGGATGAACACCGTTTGCAGTAATACAAAAATCTTGAGTAAATGGACTGGATTCTGTTGGAAAAGTAACTTTAGTAGTTGTTGGATAAACGTTAAAATACGCTGGGTTTTCTAGTATTGGAGTAACATTATAAGACCCCGATTTAACATAATAATTGTAATCGCCATTTTCATCAGATGCGGAACTGTTTGTTATAACTTCATTTGCAATATTAACTTTCATATTTTGAAATTTAATATCTCCATTATCACATCCATTATTATCTAAATCTAATCTATTATTTCCTTTAATTGCATAAAACTTACCTCCTGGTTTAAATGTACAATACGAATTAACATTACAATCCTTCATATTTGCTGATAATAGTTGTGATTGTATAGCTGGAATTTGAGATTCGTCAGCACAAATGTATTTTAAATTGGGATTTTGAGTAAAATAAAGTCGGTCTTCATCTATTCCATTTTTTATCATTAATGATGACAATTGGTTTGCTGAACAGTCAAGATGCGTTAATTCGGTTAAATTGCTAAGATCCAAAGATGTTAAACTATTTGTAGAACAAATAAGTCGTTGAATTTTTGTTAACCCACTTATATTTAATGAAGTTAAGCCATTAATCTGACATTGAATGGAAGTTAATTTTGACAAATTGCTGACATTAAGCAATTTAATTTTATTAATATAACAATCTAATACTCCAAGATTTACAAAATATTCAATTCCAAGTAAAGAAGAAATATTACTTTCATTTAAAGTCAAAGAATAAACATTAAACGCTTCGCTTAATTGTATTTCTTTATCATTATTAGCATCAATTTTAAAATAAGAACCATATAAATTCCTTGCCACATAATTTTGATTAGTTGCAGATAATAATTTTGCTTTAAAAATTGGATCTGTAAAATTAATAATTGCATCACTGCAAGCACCTACGCAGCTACAACTAGAATCTAATAAGACATTATTTAAACCACTTAAATCTATGCTTTTTTGAATAACATTAAAATCTATAATATCTGCACAAATATGTTTAAGATTTAAATTTCCACTTATGTCTAATTTTATCAAATCCTGATTAGGATTATTATTTTTAATAAAAATATCAGTTAAAATATTATTATATCCACAATTTAATTCTTTTAGATTAGGTAAATAGGAAACATCTATTTTTGAAAACTTTCCACTTTGACAATCTAGCTTTTGTAACTTATTTAACCCTGTTAAATCAAAAATTGATATTGGATTTGCAGAAAAATTAAGCGTTTGCAAATTTACAAATGGTAAAAAAACAAAAGAGGTAATTTTATTTCCGGAAAAATTTAAATCAATTAAATTTGTTGTAGAACCAGTGTTTAAATAAGTTATATTATTATTACTGCATTTAATGGATTTTATGTTTGTACCGTTTAATAAATCTAAAGATGTAATAGCATTGTTTGAGCAATCAATAGTTAATAAACTAGGGGCGTTTTTCATTTGAAAAACAGACAAGTATTGATTAATATTACATCTAACATTGCTAAGATTTGTAAGTCCATTTGCATACAAGCCGACCAAATTATGATTATTATTAATATTTAAAGTCTTTAAGTTAGTTAAATCATCAATTTTTAATGTTGAAAAAATACTGTTCCATTGTACAGTCAAATCTTCTAAATTAACCAAACTGGTTAAATCTATTGTTCCTCCAATTTGAGTGTTATCAATAGTTAAACTTTTTAAGTTGGTAAAATACTTAATTGTATTAATTGACTTAACATTTTGAGCTATACTCATTGTAGTTACTTGTAATGCTTCAGAAAATTGAATTTCACCATCAAAATTTAAATCAATAGTTGTATTATTTAAAATAGAATTTTTAAAATTTTCATCATCAAAACATATGGTTCCTTCCACACATGGAGGTAAAGCACAAGAATTTACTACTGCAACATTAGCAATTCCATATTCTGCTAATTTATTTTGAATTAATGAAATATCACTTTGATATGCACAAATAGAGTTTAAATTTAAATTATTATTAAACTCTAGAGAACTAAAAACGTTATATAGACGATTTAAAAATAAAGTTGAAATGTTATTATTTGAGCAGTTTAAATTAGTTAATGCGTTTATATCTGAAAAATATAGTGTAGTCAAATTATTATAACTACAATTAACGTTAGCGATATTATTGGTATTATCTCTTTTTATAAAATTCAATTGATTATTAGAACAATCAAGAGTTGATAAAGAAGTCAGATAAGTTAAAAGCAAAGATTTTAATTGTGAATTATTATTTATTTTTAAGATCTTTAACGAACCAAAATAGGAAAGACTTATTTTAGTTAAAGAAGTATTTTTAATACTTAAGTTTTTCAATCCTGAAAAAATATTAGAATTAAAACCTTCTAAAGAGCTAATATTTCCATCCAAATATAAATTATTAACTACACTAGCTTCATCATAATCAATCTCATTATTATTATTTGTATCAACATCACTATCGGCTATACCATCATTATCTGTGTCGACACAATTTGTAGAAATCAAAATATTTTTTAAAACTGCATCAGGAATACTCACAACCTGTGCACTCAATCCATTAAAAAAGCATAAAACCAGAATTAAAAAGTAGATTTTCTTCATATAGTTATTTTTGAACAAAAATAACTTTTTAAGACAATAACACAACTTTTTTTGTTAAAATAAACTAAATAAACCACATCGCCACTTAAAAACCAAGAATCTTACGTTATAGTCCACGTTATTATTTAAGTAATGATATTCTAATGAAAATGATTCTTATAGCCCTGATAGTAACGACATCCTTTTTATTTTTTCTTTAAAAATAAAAAGATATAGTGGATAGCAGGAAATAGCTCCTGAAAATTCAAACTCCGAATTTAAAAACTCCAAATTCCAATTATTTAATGCTCTCGACTTCGTTTAAACTGACAGTATTAATTTTCAATAGAAATGCGCTTCTTTCGAAGCCTCGGGACGCTCAGCGTGACAATCTAAAACTTGAAACAAAGAAAAACTTAAAACCTGAAACAAAAATATAAAGCACAAAAAAAAGTCCCACATTGCTGTGGGACTTTCTATATTTAGATAAACTTAAGAATTATTTTTTCTCAGTTTTTTCCATTTTAGCTTTCAATGCAGCTAATACATCATTGTTATCTCCTAAAGTTGCAGCTGGTGCATTTGTAGATGATGAGTTAGATGAAGTATTTTCAGTTGCAGCTTTCACGTTTTTCTCTTCTTCTTCACGGAAGATAGCAGTGTGAGAAGCAACTACTCTTTTGAATTCTTTGTTAAATTCGATTACTTTGAAATCAGCAGTATCACCTTTTTTCAATTTCTTTCCGTCTTCTTTTTCAAGGTGACGAGTAGGAATGAAAGCAACGATATCATCTCCGAATTCTACAGTAGCTCCTTTATCAACGATTTCAGAAATTTCACCATTGTGGATAGTTCCTACAGCGAAAGAATCTTCGTATTGATCCCAAGGATTAGCAGTAGTTTGTTTATGACCTAAAGATAATTTACGTCCTTCAACATCTAATTCTAATACAACTACATCAAGTTTCTCACCAACATTTACAAATTCAGATGGGTGTTTGATTTTCTTAGTCCAAGAAAGGTCAGAAATGTAGATTAATCCATCAATTCCTTCTTCTAATTCTACGAAAATACCAAAGTTTGTAAAGTTTCTAACGATACCTGTATGTTTAGAACCTACTGGGTATTTAGAAGTAATATCAGTCCATGGATCTTGAGTCAATTGTTTGATACCTAATGACATTTTACGGTCATCTCTATCTAAAGTTAAGATAACAGCTTCAACAACATCTCCAACTTTTACGAAATCTTGTGCAGAACGTAAATGAGTAGACCATGACATTTCAGAAACGTGGATTAAACCTTCAACACCTTCAGCAACTTCGATAAATGCACCGTAATCAGCGATTACAACTACTTTACCTTTTACTTTATCACCAATAGTTAAATTAGCATCTAAAGCATCCCATGGGTGAGCGTTTAATTGTTTCAATCCTAATTGAATTCTTGTTTTCTCATCATCGAAATCAAGGATTACAACGTTTAATTTTTGGTCTAATTCAAGAACTTCACTTGGGTGGTTGATTCTACTCCAAGAAAGGTCAGTAATGTGAATTAATCCGTCAACACCACCTAAGTCAATGAACACACCATAAGAAGTAATGTTTTTAACAACACCTTCTAATACTTGTCCTTTTTGTAATTGACCGATGATTTCTTTTTTCTGTACTTCGATATCAGCTTCGATAAGCGCTTTATGAGATACAACAACGTTTTTGAATTCGTGGTTAATTTTTACCACTTTGAATTCCATCATTTTGTTTACATATACATCGTAGTCTCTAATTGGCTTAACGTCAATTTGAGATCCAGGTAAGAAAGCTTCAATACCGAAAACGTCAACGATCATACCACCTTTAGTTCTGCATTTTACAAAACCATTAACGATTTCACCTGTTTCGTTTGCAGCAATAACTCTATCCCATGATTTAATAGTACGAGCTTTTCTGTGAGATAATACTAATTGACCTGTTTTATCCTCACGGATGTCGATTAATACTTCTACTTTATCACCAACTTTTAAGTTTGGGTTGTAACGGAATTCGTTTAAAGAAATAACACCTTCCGATTTTGCGTTGATATCAACGATAACGTCTCTATCTGTAATTCTAACAACTACACCTTCTACTACTTCTTCTTGATCTGTAGCGATGAAAGTTTTTGATACTAAGTCTTCGAATTCTTGTAAGTTTTTCTCATCTACTGCATCGATACCTTCTTCGAAGTTATGCCAGTTAAAATTTGCTAAAAACTCTTCTTGTGATTTTAATTGTTCAGACATGCTGATAAAAATTTGTATTCTGCTTTTCTTGAGTTTCATAAAGCGATAGAAAAAACAGAAGTTGTTTTACATAAATAGTTGATACCTAATGGAAACTCTTCTCTGCCAAAAGGTCTGCAAAATTAATACATTTATTTGTAATAGCAAAACAATTCCAAATGATTATCAGCCAATTGTTCAGAAGCATCAAATTTAAGGGTTTTCAAGGCCTAAAGTCCCGCTTTCACTCCTATCTTTTTCCGTCCGCCGCGTCGGACAAAAAAAGGATATCCGTTCTATCGGGGCTAGATTAGAGGTTTTGTAGTTTTTAAGAACTTTTTACTAACGCTAAAACGAAACCCGACAGATTTTTTAAATCTGTCGGGTTATTAAATTGAAATGTTAGAAAAAGTTTTCGAAGATATACTTACTCCTTCGCGGTAAATTTAAGGTTACAAATTACTCCCCTGTTTACCATCTTTACTAATTTGTTTCCAAACTTGAGCTTTTGAAAATACTTGCTTATTAAAAAACAATTGTACATTAGGAAACTCATCATAAAAAAGTTCAGATCCCATATCAAAACTTATTGTAAAATAAGATGATGAGAAAGCCTTATCGTAATCTGATGACCAAGACAAAGTCAGTGTTGAAAAATGAATTTCTTTAATTTTTTCTAAGATATTTTTGTCAACAAATACTCTTTTATTTTTATACAATATACTAATTGAAGTCCAATTTTTATCATTAATTTTTGCACTTATTACTTCACCGGTTTTATACGTCACGTACACTTCTGTCAATTTCCTTTTTCCTGAAATTATTTCATCGCAAATATTTTTTAATCTTGAATCATCATAACTCAATACTAAAACCTCTTTATCAATAAAAATAAATTTAATACTTTTTGGATACTCGCCTCTATCCTTATGAGCATAAATACTACCAAAAGTGAGCAACGAAAAAATTAGAAAAAACAATTTCAAATCTCTCATAAATATTTTTTTTTATATTTCTTCATTCTCCAAACTGATCAAGCGAATTTATACAATAAGTTTTAATTAAAACTCTAAATAACACTATAAAAGTTTAAAATTCTTATTTTTATCTCATGACATTAACACTCGAAGAAATAAAACTAAAAATTGATACTTTCCATAAAAAGGGACAAGTTATCAATGCTGTTTATTGGCTTTTAAAAAAATATAACCTCAAGAATTCTAACTTAAAAGGATTTGAATTTAGAGAAAAAGCAGAACCTAGTTTTATCCTAATGACTACCGAAGGTGATTTTGGAAAACCACAAATTATCCGAATTCCAGAAAACACTTTCGAGTTTCCTCTAGAATTAATGCTTATTCTTATTGCTCACGAAATGGTTCATGTAAACCAAAAGACAACAAAACCCTATGTCTTAGACAAAAACGAACGAGAATGGCAGGCTTATTACGAAATGAATTTTCATATTCTGTTTCCGAACCTACCCGAAATCTCCAACTTCCATAAAAAATTCTTCGCCAACAAAGGCTTAGAATATTACAACCGAATGGGCGAAGGCTCAGAATTGCAACAAAAATATGCTGAACAAAAAAAGCAAGTAGAAAACCTGATTGCGTCGTTGGGGTGAAATATATAATTTTGAATAACACAAATAAACAAAAATCCCGTTTTCTATAACTAGAAAACGGGATTTTAAAATATATCAATAAGTACTTAATGACTCATATTTTCAAATTCTTTTGGATCATGTTTATGCTTAAATAAAATAGCAAAAGCAATCGCAATAACCAAGGCATAAGCTGCAAATGACAACCAGATGTTATGCCAGTCTTTCATTAAAATTTCACTACCAAAAATACCATCAGAAGAAACTGTATTTCCATGGCTTTTTACAAATTCTAACATCTTAGGATTTGCAGCATCTGTTTGCAGAAATCCAGCTAATTCAGATGAGTTTTTAAATGATTTTGTAAAGAATCTATCTATTGCCCATCCCGAAGTTAAACTTCCTAGAATTGCCCCAACACCATTAGTCATCATCATAAATAATCCCTGTGCCGAAGAACGTATCTTAGAATCCGTATTACTTTCTACAAATAATGAACCTGAGATATTAAAGAAGTCAAACGCCATTCCGTAAACCACACATGACATAATAATCATCCATAAACCGTTTACAGGATCTCCAAAAGCAAATAATCCGAAACGTAATACCCAAGCTAGCATACTAATAAGCATTACTTGTTTAATACCAAAACGCTTTAAGAAAAATGGAATTGCCAGGATAAACAAGGTTTCAGAAACCTGAGAAATCGACATGATAATTGTAGAATACTGGATTACAAATGAATCGGCATATTTAGGAAAATGCTTAAATTCATCAAGGAAAACATCTCCGTAAGCATTTGTAAGTTGCAAAGCTCCTCCTAAAAACATAGAGAACACGAAGAATAAAGCCATTTTATAATTAGCAAATAACTTAAACGCTTCTAATCCTAATGTTTCTGTTAATGTAGCATTTTCTTTCGTTAAACGTTGTGGCTTACACTTAGGTAAGGTAAACGAATATACCCCTAATATCAATGCCGCAATTCCGGCAATATAAAATTGATATTCTGTTGATTTATTTCCGCTAAGATTGGTAATCCACATTGCAACAATAAAACCTATTGTTCCCCATACACGAATGGGTGGAAAATCTTTTACAATATTTTTATTATTTAATTTAAGCGAAGTATATGAGATGGAGTTACTCAATGCAATTGTAGGCATATAGCAGCACATTGCAGCAAGCATAACATATATAAAAAGATCTGGAGTTGTAACTTGCGCTATTCCAAACAAAACTAAAGCATATGCTATATGTAAACCACCATATAATTTTTCGGCGTTTACCCATCTGTCAGCAATAATTCCTGTAAGGGTTGGCATAAATAAAGAAGCAATTCCCATGGTTCCGAAAACTAGACCAAATTGAGTTCCTTCCCAATTTTTTGTTCCAAACCAATAATTTCCGATTGTAATAAGCCACGCTCCCCAAACAAAAAACTGAAGAAAGCTCATTATAATCAATCTGTTTTTAATTCCCATATGATGAATTGTCTTTAAAATAAAATTAGGCGGTAAAACTACTATTTAAAATGAAATCTGCAAAGAATTAAGCTGTTTTTACAACATCATTCACTAATTCCATAACGGCTGCAAATTGTTCTTCTTTATTTAGGTAGGAATTATCTATCTCTACAGCATCATCGGCAATTACCAATGGCGAATCTTCACGGTGTGTATCGATATAATCACGTTCTTCAACGTTTTTCAAGACTTCTTCATAAGATACATCATCTCCTTTTTGTTGCAATTCGTCAAAACGTCTTTGTGCACGTGTACTTGCGCTTGCTGTCATAAATACTTTAAGTTCGGCATCTGGAAAAACTACAGTTCCTATATCCCTGCCATCCATAACGATACCTTTATTTTTTCCCATTTCTTGTTGCTGCTCTACAAGTTTAGAACGCACCTGAGAAACTTCGGCAACCTTACTCACAAAACTAGAAACCTCGATTGTTCTAATCTCTTTTTCTACATTTTCTCCATTCAAAAACATTTCTCCAAAACCCAAATCGGCATTAAATTGAAAAACCAATTGTATAGAAGGTAAACTAGCAACAAGCTTTTCTTTATCAAAAGAATCTGCATTTATATATCCGTTTTTCATAGCATAAAGCGCTACTGCACGGTACATTGCACCAGTATCTACATATACATATTCCAACTCTTTTGCTAATTGTTTTGCCAAAGTACTTTTTCCCGTTGACGAAAATCCGTCGATAGCTATTGTTATTTTTTTCAAAATATCGATTTTAATGTTTAAAGATAGTAATTCTAATTATTTTTATTTTTAGTCCTGAAAATTAATTGTTAACCCAAAAAGATTTGTGTTTGCTCCTAAACTATATCTAGAATAGGAATAATTAAATTTCAATTTATTTAATTTTAGTCCGAAACCTAGAGACATTCCAGAGAAATTACGCTGCTCTAGAATTCGCAATTCTTCGCCTCTCCTAAAATTGTATCCCAGTCGCAAATTAAACGCTCTTTTAGGGAAAAGTTCAACCCCAAAAATCATGTGGCGTAATGCATTATTAAAAAACGATACATTTTCTTCGGTTGTAGTTCCGTCAATACCGGTTTCTGCTCGTGCTGGATTAGAGAAAGCAAGATTCCATTGCTGTAAATTCTCTAATGTAAGATGCCATCGAATAGGCACATTTTCTAATTCTTGCGAAACCCCTGCAATTACCTCCAAAGGCAATTTCTCGTGAATTCCTGAATAGGTACTAAATTGAGTTCCTATATTCCTGATGACTAAAGCCCAGTTTATATCATTTTTTTCGTCGATATAAATCATTCCTAAATCCAGAGCTCCACCAAAAGAATGATAACTCTCGAGAGTTGAAGAAATCAGCTTGGCATTTGCCCCAATATGAATGTCTGTATATGGAATATTATAGGCGTACCCAAAAGATAGTGCAGCTTCACTTCCTGTAAAATCCGAAGTTGCTTGACCATTCTCATCATATCCGTCAAAATTTCCGTAATTGACATAACTTACGCCTGCCTGAAAAGTTTGCAAATGCTGATCATATGTATATGCGTAAGAACCGCTACCATAAGTTACTTCGCCATAATAACTTCCATAATTTAATGCCAGACGATTACTCATATCCTGATTTAAAGTCGCAGGATTAAACAATACCTGGTTTACATCGTCGTCATAAATGGTGATTACTTTACCTCCTAAAGCGGCTTGTCTAGGCGAAGGCATTAGATTTAAAAACTGATAGGTATACTTACCTCCTATTTGCCCGTAGGAAACAGTACAAAAAGTAAATAAATAAAAGAATCCCAGTTTTTTTAGCATGCTTTATATATTGCTTTTACCTTTTACTAAAACGCAGCTGCGAAGATAAAATTATAATGTGACAAATTACAAATTGTCGATTTCAATTTAAAATAAAAATTCCAAAACCTAAATTTATTATGTATTGCAGCTTCTATCTGGTTTAACTCTTTGCCAAAGTAACGCAGATTAAACACAATATTCATTTTTACAGGAAAGACAAGTTTGGGGCTTACTTAACTTTTCTTAATTAATTACTCAACGGTAAAAAATTTAGCGAAAATGGCACGCGGATAACACAGATTCGCTAAAGCGAAAACACGGACAAACACGGATTTCTTCTCGTCCCGAATACTTAACTTTTCTTAATTACTTAATGGTGAAAATTCAGCGCAAATGGTACACGGATTAAACGGATTCGCTAAAGCGAAAACACAGACAAACACGGATTTCTTCTCGTCCCGAATACTTAACTTTTCTTAATTACTTAATGGTGAAAATTCAGCGCAAATGACACACGGATTAAACGGATTCGCTAAAGCGAAAATACGGATAAACACGGATTTCTTCTCGTCCCGAATACTTAACTTTTCTTAATTACTTAATGGTGAAAATTTACTTAAATCTTCTATGTATCAAATAAAAAATTCCAAACCCTAAACTTTTTATTATATCGTTTAGAATCTGGAATTTTATTTCAGATTTTGAATTGTCTTTTATTTCAAATCTTTAGCATTTTTAACTTTCTGATCTGTTAAAGCAAGAGCTAAAACTTCACTCATTTCTTTCACATAATGAAAAGTTAAACCTTCTAAATATTCTGGTTTTATTTCATCAATATCACTTTTGTTTTCATGACATAAAATAATCTCTTTAATGTTAGCTCTTTTGGCAGCCAATATTTTTTCTTTGATTCCGCCTACTGGCAATACTTTTCCACGCAAAGTAATTTCTCCAGTCATTGCAGTGTTTTTCTTCACTTTAGTTTGCGTTAATAATGACACTAATGAAGTTAACATTGCAATACCTGCACTCGGACCATCTTTAGGAGTTGCTCCTTCTGGTACGTGAATATGAATATTATATTTCTGGAACAATTCTGGATTCAATCCTAGCTTCTTAGCATTTGCCTTAATATATTCTAATGCAATTGTAGCCGATTCTTTCATTACAGTTCCTAAATTCCCTGTAATACTCAAAGAACCTTTTCCTTCGGAGATCAATGATTCTATAAAAAGAATATCACCACCAACGCTTGTCCAAGCTAGTCCTGTTACTACACCAGCAACATCATTGCTTTCATATTTATCACGCTCTAATCTTGGTACACCTAATATCTTAACGATATCTTCGTCGGTTACTTTTTTATTGTACTCCTCCTCCATCGCTACCGATTTAGCAGCATTACGGATTACTTGAGCCATTTTATTTTCAAGATTACGAACACCTGATTCTCTGGTATATCCTTCAACGATTTTTTCTAATTGTTTTTTACCAATAGTCAAATCTTTTGCAGTTAAACCATGAGCCAAAAGTTGTTTTGGGAACAAGTGCTTACGTGCAATTTCTACTTTTTCCTCAATTGTATATCCAGACATTTTGATAACTTCCATTCTGTCTTTCAACGCAGGTTGAATAGCCGACATATTATTAGAAGTTGCAATAAACATTACTTTAGATAAATCATATCCCATTTCAAGGAAGTTATCATAAAAAGCATTGTTTTGTTCTGGATCTAAAACTTCTAGTAAAGCTGATGATGGATCACCGCTATTACTATTTGATAATTTATCGATTTCGTCTAAAACAAAAACTGGATTAGAAGTTCCAGCTTTTTTCAAACTCTGGATTATTCTACCTGGCATTGCTCCAATATATGTTTTTCTGTGTCCACGTATTTCGGCTTCGTCACGTAATCCACCAAGCGAAATACGTACATATTCTCTACCTAAAGCTTCGGCAACAGATCTTCCTATCGATGTTTTACCAACTCCCGGAGGTCCTGTTAAACATATAATTGGTGATTTCATGTCATTTCGCAATTTTAAAACTGCCAAATGCTCAATCATTCTTTTCTTTACTTCTTCTAAACCAAAATGATCTCTATCTAATACTTTTTGAGCATGTTTTAAGTCAAAATTATCTTTAGAAAATGTTCCCCAAGGTAATTCTAGAAATAACTCTAAGTAGTTTCTTTGGATACCAAAATCTGGCGATTGCGGATTCATTCTTCGCATTTTAGACAATTCTTTCTCGAAATGTTTTTGCGTTTTCTCATCCCAAATCTTTTCTTTGGCTTTCAGACTCATCTCGTCCATTTCTTCCTCTTGCGAAACACCACCCAATTCTTCCTGAATGGTTTTCATTTGCTGATGTAAGAAATATTCGCGTTGTTGCTGATCTAAATCAAAACGAACCTTTGATTGTATATCGTTTTTCAGTTCTAATTTTTGCAACTCAACATTCATGTAACGTAACGTTTCAAGCGCACGATCTTTTAAGCCATTTATCGAAAGTAATCCTTGTTTTTCTTTCACCGATAAATTCATATTCGATGAAACAAAATTGATTAAAAACGATTGGCTTTCAATATTTTTAATTGCAAATGTAGCTTCAGAAGGGATACTTGGGCTTTCTTTAATAATCTGGATTGCTAATTCTTTTATAGAATCAACAATAGCATTAAACTCTGTATCGTTTTTATCTGGACGCGTTTCTTCAACCTCTTTTACATTTGCAGTAATATAAGGTTCTTCAGAAATTACCTCAGCAATTTCAAAACGTTTTTTTCCTTGTAAAATAACCGTGATGTTTCCATCAGGCATTTTCAAAACACGAAGAATTCTCGCAACTGTTCCTACCTTATGAATATCATCTTTGGATGGATCTTCGTCTTCTTCATTTATCTGAGATACAACTCCGATGATTTTATCACCCGCATTTGCATCATTTATAAGTTTTATAGATTTATCTCTACCTGCAGAAATAGGAATAACAACTCCTGGAAATAAAACAGTGTTGCGTAAAGGTAAAATTGGTAACGAAAAAGGTAATTCTTCGTTATTCATTTCTTCCTCATCTTCAGGAGTCAATAACGGTATTAATTCGGCTTCAGAATCAAATTCTTGAAGTGACAGATTGTCAATAGTAAGTATTTTATGATTTGACATAGTATAATATAAGTCGTTTTGTCATTAAAAAAATAAATTCAAATCGCAAATTATCGAATAAACTTGCTTAATCTCAAATAAAAACGCCACAGGAGCTTAATTTATTTGCATAACTATAAAAATAGACAATCATTGTGCCAAACAAATGCAAACAACGACTTTGATTTTTAAGAATCGGCAATATAGAAAGTTTCGCTTTAAATTAAAGCCTCAAAAAAACTTTTATAAAAAATTTACATTTAATTTTATCAAAAGTGTAACAAACCAAAAAAACCACCGTCATTAATAAAAACCATTAGACGCTACTTGAATATAACTAACCAAAATATCGAAGAATTAATAACATTGTGCAAACAAAAGAATCAAAAAGCACAATTTGAAGTATACAACAGATACTGTAAAGCCATGTATAATGTTGCGTATCGTATTGTAAAAGACGAACACTATGCTCAAGATGTTATGCAAGAAGCTTTTCTTAAAGCATTCACCAAAATTGATGACTATAAACAAGAAGTCGCTTTTGGAGCCTGGCTCAAGAAAATCGTAATTAATTACAGTATTGATTTTTACAAAAAAAACAATAAGTTTCAAATAGAAGATCTTAGTAAGACTTTATACAAAATAGAGGAAAATGATAGTTTCTTTTCTGAAAATCTAGATCTGGATTCTCTGAAAGTAAAACAAGTCATGGAAGCTATTTTAAGTTTAAAGGATAACTATCGAATGGTTTTGACCTTATTTTATATTGAAGGGTACGATCAAGAAGAAATAAGTGAAATACTTACTATTAGCTATGCCAACTGCCGGACCACATTAAACAGAGCTAAAAACAGTTTAAGAAAAAAATTAGAGGAGATATGAAATCGCCACTTAAACAATTTTGTGGGAACAAAGAACTAATTATCAAAAAGGCGATACTATATATCACCTCTAAAAAATAAAAATTTGGATATATGAAAAAGGAAAATGACAAACTAGACCAATTATTTGAAAAATTTGAAAATCAGTGGGATATTCAGGAGATGGAACCCCAACATGAAGCAGATTTTTTAAATAAATTAAAGAAAACAAAACCGAAAAAGAATTATACAATTACATATGCTATCGCAGCTTCGATAGTACTTATGCTAGGGATTTCTGTGTTTTTTAATGTAAATCAAAAACCAAAAGAATTAAAATTTGCCTCACAGGAAACCAAAAGAACTGATTCGATTTTTGGAGCTCTAATTGCCAATGAACTTGAAAAACTTCATGACAAGAAATCGCCCGAAAACGAGCAAATAATTAGCGATGCGCTTAAACAAATGAAAGTTATGGATAATGATTATGCAAAAATCATTACCGAACTACAAAAAAATGGCGAAAACAAACAGATTATTTACGCTATGATTAGCAATTTACAAACCCGTATTTCATTCTTGCAAAATGTATTAACCCGTATTGACGAAAATGAAAAATTTAAAAACAGCACTCATGAAAAAACACTATAACTTCCTTATCTTATTACTGATAATTCCCTTTTTAGGATTTGCAAATGACGATGGTTATTCGACAAAGCAAAAAGTTATCAAAAAAACCTATATCGTTAACTCTGATGCCGGAATAGATATCGACAGTAAATACGGAAATATCACGGTTACAACCTGGGATGAAGATAAAATCGATATTGAAGTAATTATAAAAGTATCTGGAAACAATGAAAACTGGGTAAACGAAAAATTAAACAGTATCAATGTAAATATCACAGCATTAAAATCAATGCTTACTGCCAGCACAAGCATAGGAAACTCAACATACAAAAGCAAAGGGAGTAATAATAGTTTTGAGATTAATTACACCTTAAAAATCCCAAAAAATGGAACTGTAAAGCTTAATAATAAATACGGAAATATCACTACAGGAGATTTAGCATCAACTACAGATATCTCTTGTAAATATGGGAAAGTAAACCTGGGCAGATTAAATGGGAATGCAAATACAATTCATATAGAATATTGTCAAAACTCTAGCATACAATATATTAAAAACGGAAATCTAGAAGCTAGATATTCAGGACTTAAAATTAATAGTGCTGGAAGAATTAATCTTGACACCAATTATACTGATATTGTTATGGGGGATGGTCAGAATATTAGGTACGATTGTAATTACGGAACATTTAAATTTCAGAAAATGGGTTCTATTGCAGGAGCAGGAAATTATCTGACTGTTAATATTGGTGAAATTTTAAATACATTAAGCATAGATCTTAATTATGGTAATCTGGCTGTAGGAATCATAAACGAAAAAGCCAATAATATAAATGTTACCTCTGGATATTCGGATATATCACTGGGATATGATAGCAACTATGCTTTCGACTTTGATATTTCGGCAAGGTATTCTGGCATAAAAACCGATTCTTCTCTTCAGATTTCTAACAGTGAAGAAAAGAGTAATGCAAAAAAAATCGACGGATTTTACAAGAAAAAAGGACAAAACAAAGTCGTTCTTATCTCAAGTTATGGAAGTATATCATTAGTTAAAAAACAATAAATCATTAAAAATCAATCAAAAAATGAAAAAATCAATTCAATTATTAGTTTGTAGCGTATTCTTTTTAAGTACAGTTGCCAATGCACAATGGTCTAAAGAACGCATAAAAGGAAATGGAAAAGTTGTAACCAATACTCGCTCAACTGGCTCTTATGATGACATTAAAGTAATGGGATCGTTTGATGTCGATTTAGTTGCAGGAAAAGAAGGTGCAATTATAGTTAAAGCCGAAGAAAATTTACAACAGTATATTAAAGTTGAAGTTGAAGGCAATGCCCTTAAAATTTACACCGAAAAAAACAAAAACATTAGTTCGAGCATGGGAAAAAATATCCAACTAACTATTCCTTTCGAAAAAATATCTAGTCTTACACTTTCAGGATCTGGAGATGTAAGATCTAAGAGTACAATAAAATCTGATTCTTTTTCGGCAGCGTTATCAGGCTCAGGAAATTTAGATCTAGATGTTGATGCAACTTCATTTAACCTTGCTGTAAGTGGTTCCGGAGATGTTGTTTTAAAAGGAAATACTGGAAATTTCACAACAAAATTGTCTGGTTCTGGCGATATCGATTCAGATGCATTAAAAGCTAAAAATGTAGATATTACCATTTCTGGATCTGGTGACAGCAAAGTTTTTTGTAGCGAAAACCTAAAAGCCAGAGTTTCGGGTTCAGGTGATATTCAATATAAAGGAGATCCTAAAACAAAAGATACCAAAGTAAGCGGCTCAGGAAGTATCTCGAAAGCCTAAAAAATAAAGATCATAAAGAAGCAATAATTATTAAACAAAAAACTAACTATGAAAAATATAATTATTGCTTTTTTATTAAGCATTGGTTTTTCATGCTCAAGTCAGCAAAAAATAAATACTCTTAGCGAAAAAGAAATTTTCGCATCTATAGATAAAAATGCAAATGCATTACTAAAGGATTCAAAAACCTATTCGGTTTCTATTGGTGTAATAAAAGACGGTAAAACGTATACCAGACATTATGGCGAAATAGATAAAGGAAAAGGGAATAAAGCCACAAACGAAACACTATTTGAAATAGCGTCTACTACTAAAGTATTTACAGGAACTCTTGTTGCAAATGCAGTTTTAGATGGAAAATTAAAATTAGACGATGATATTCGAAAGTATCTCAATGAAGGATTTCCAAATTTAGAATTTAAAGGAACTCCTATCAAAATAAAAAATCTAATTACACACCGAAGCGGAATTCTAACTCCTTTTCCTGATACCAAAGAAATAAGACAAAAATTTAGTCCTGATAGCTTTCTTGTTCATAAAAACAGGCTAGATAAATCTTACACCAAAACTGATTTTTTTAACGCTTTAAGAAAAGTAAAAGTTGATACTTTACCAGGCTCAAGCGCAGCGTTTAAATACGGAGCTTTAGGTCCCGAATTATGTGCACATATTTTGGAAAATATTTACAAAAAAAATTATGAAGACCTATTGCGTCAGGTGATTTTTGACAAAGCAGGAATGAAAAACACAAAGGTAAAATTAGCTCCTAATGATGTTCTTGCAAATGGTTATAACGGAAGTGGATTGTTAATGACAAATTTATCAAGCAATCTTTGGGGAGCTTCAAAAATGCTAAAATCAACGATGAGTGATTTAATCAAATTCATAAAATTTGAATTGGATACGACCAATAAGGTTGTAATAGAATCGCATCGAAGAATCTATGTAAATGGTGATATGGGCTATTTTTGGGAAATTCAGGAAGATAGCAACAAAAAGCTTAGTTATGCCAAAGATGGTGGCTCTAATGGCACGCAAAATATGCTAAAAATATATCCTGAATATAATTTAGGTTTTATAATTATTATGAATCAAAGCGATAACAATTCAGGCACTTACCTTGAAGCTGCATCTCTAGGTTTATTGACCGATTTAAAAAACTCTGGCAAATAAAGCCGAAGGGATATAATCCCTAACCCCCCCCTTTAAAACTCGATAAAATGAGACGGATAATTTATATTTTCCTTCTGGTGCTTTCTTGTGCCCTATCTTTTGGGCAAAAAAGAGAATATACGTGAAAACCAGCAAATAAAATCATCGCCCTAGATAGCCTAAAAGCTAGCACAGCATCCTTAATGACTAAGTACCATCATAAAGGACTGAGTGTTGCAGTTTTTGAAAACTATAAAATGATAATACCAAACAAATGCTTCCTAAAATCGAAAACAGAATGAACAAATAAATCATTAGCTATAAAGATTAATTAGTGTTTCAAACGTCTTCTTTTTAGCTATTAATCAAAAAAATAGAAATCATGAAACAAAAATTACTTTTTCTCATTGTTTTTTTAAGTTGTTCTATGATTATTGGACAACCAAACAAGCAAAGAAATTTAGATTCTTTAATGAGATCAGCAAATGAAACAGGGATATTCAATGGGAATATAATCGTTGCTAAAGAAGGTAAAATCATTTATGTGTCACAATTAGGATATACCGATTACACTAAGAGCAAAAGACTCTGCTACGAATCCTCTATGTCTATTGGCTCTATTAGTAAAGAATTTAATGGTGTTGCAATACTACTATTAAAAGAAAAAGGAAAGCTAAAACTGGAAGATAAGGTTTCTGATTACTTAACCTATTTACCAGAATGGGCAAATGAAATTCAAATACAACATCTTTTACAATACACCAGCGGTTTACCCAAAATATCAAAAAATACCGAAGCTGAGTATATTTCGGAATTAAATAAAATTAAAAAACTAGAATTTACTCCCGGCAAAGGATATATTTATAGCAATGCCAATATATTTCTTCAGCAGGAAATCATAAAGAAAATCACATCCCTTTCTTATCCTGATTTTATAAAAGAAAATCTTTTTGAACCACTAGATATTGAAGGTGGAGAAATCCCTAAAGACTCCATACTTTCTTTAAACATGGCAGGTTCATTTGATAATGATTATAAAGAAACAACCTTTATTCATGGTGGTGGCGAAATGTATTTTACCATTAGTGATTTATTTTATTGGGTTAAAGGTCTGCATGATGGAAAATTAATAAATCAAAATTCTTTACATATACTTTCGCAAAAATTTGATATAAACTCTGAATCTAACTTAGGAAATGTAGTTATTAAAAAAGGTAAGGTTCTGGAACATTCTCATCAAGGATCAGGAAATAATTATGAATCATTTATTTTTTATAGAAATAAAGATAATTTAACTATAACAATGATAACTAATAATCAAAATTTTAAACTTCCTGAAATTGCAGAATCAATCATTAATATCCTGGATAACAAACCTTTCTCTGTACCCAAAAAATCTATTTATTTAGATATTAGAGGTAAATTACTTGATAATTACGATTCAGGTATTGCATTTTACAATCATATTAAATCAAAAGAAAAAGATAAATACGATTTCTCGAATGAAGTTTCAGATTTAGTTAATACTGGAAAATACCTTATGAGAAGAGATAAATATGATGATGCTATCAAAATATTTACGATAAGTGCTACTACTATAGACCTTTCTAATTTAAATAGAAATTCAAATACCTATACTTTAATTGGTGAATGTTATTTAAAAAGTAAAAACAAAAAAATGGCAACAGTTTTCTATAAAAAAGCCTTAGAAGTAGATTCGACTAATAAATTAGCTCAAGAGATGTTAAAAGAAATTGTAAACAAATAATTTTTACTTCGCCACAACATATTAATAGTGGCGAAGTAATTATCTTATAATTATATTTTACTTATTTACCATGTCATTTTTAGGTATTCTTCTTAATAGAAAAATAGCTCCTACAAAAAAGACTCCTAAAATTACAATGGCAGCACGCGGACTTCCTGTTATTTGATCAATTATACCGTAAACACACATTCCGATAACAATTCCGACTTTTTCAGCCACGTCATAAAAACTAAAAAATGAAGCAGTATCTTCTGTTTCTGGCAATAACTTGGAATACGTAGAACGTGACAGCGCTTGAATTCCTCCCATTACAAATCCAGCAACCGTAGCCATCACATAAAAATGTATTGGTAATGTGATGAAAAAAGCAAGTGCACAAAAAATTGCCCAAATAATATTAATTACAATTAAGGTTGGGATATTTCCAAATTTTGCAGAAGCTCTCGAAGTTAGTACAGCACCAATAACAGCCACTAATTGTATCAACAGAATGCAAATGATTAAACCAACAGTACTTTCTTCTTTAGACGACCATTCAATTTCCTGAGCTCCAAAATAAGTAGCAACAAGCATAACGGTTTGAACTGCCATACTTGAAACGAAAAATCCGCCCAAATATCTTCGTAAAGGAATATTTTGTTTCAATAATGCCCAGACTTTTTTTAATTCTTTAAAGCCATTAAAAATTACAGATCTAGTTAATTTTTCTCCTTTGTCTTTACTTCCTTTTGGTAAATAATAATAAGTATACTGACTAAATAATATCCACCAAACTCCTACCATTAAAAACGAATAACGCATGGCTTTCATAGCTGCCTCGCCATCTGTTCCTGTAATTCCAAAGAGCTTAGGTTTCATTATCATAGCTAAATTGAGAACTAATAAAATAACGCTTCCAATATATCCTAACGAATATCCTTTGGCACTAATCTTATCCTGCTGCTCTACAAAAGCTATATCTGGCAAATACGAATTGTAAAAAACTAAACTTCCCCAATATCCTAGTAATCCCAGAAAATAAAATGCTAATCCTACGTATATATTCTCAAGGTTAAACCAATATAATCCCATACAAGATAAGGCTCCCATATAGCAAAAGAACTTCATAAATGTTTTTTTGTCTCCCACATAATCAGCAATTCCTGATAATAACGGGGAAATAAAAGAAACAACCAAAAAGGCCATCGCAGTTATAAAACTAATTAAAGCAGAATTTTTAAGATTCATCCCAAAAACATGAATATAATGATCACGTTCTGCAAACAAAGCTTCGTAAAATATTGGAAATACTGCCGATGCTATAGTCAGAGTATAAACCGAGTTTGCCCAATCATAAAATGCCCACGCATTTAATAATTTCTTATCACCTTTTGGTAAGTTTTTCATAAAAATAGTTTCGTTAATAGGCTGCGAATTTATCTATTTATTATTTGTAATTAAATAGATTTCTGAAAAAACATACATTAAATAATCTGTTGTTAATAAAAATTTATCCTTCTCAACCACATCATTTTACAACTCGATAAAAAGCTTAAAAAATAGTTATGTTTTCTTAAAACAAAATACGTCTTAATTCAAAGGCAAAATATAGTCTTATTTAAACATTTTAATAATCTTTTGAGGTAATTTTAAGATTTATGTCTGGGTAATTTTGTTTCGAATTTAAAAAAAATAAATCATGAAAAAAATCTTCTACTTATTTATTGCTGGTTTTATGTCGCTTACATCATGTTCCAATGATAATGATTTGAGCAAAGACCTTTCCGCAACCGTTACTGATCCTACCAGAGTAATCAATGCATCTGGATCTGCAGATGGGGTAACTTATAAACTCCAAAACTTAACTGTAAACCCAGATTTAACAAAAATTTCTTCTGAAAATGCTATAATTACTAGCTCAGAGGCAGAAATGAAAAGTGGTAATTTCGAAATTGAAACTTCAACTTCTGATGTAGTTGAAAAACTTATTGCTGGAAACTTAATTTACTTAACATCTGATGAAGGAAAAGTATATTTCAGAACAATAGCTAGTGTTACTAAGAACAATAATAGCTACTCACTGAAAACAGCTGATGCTCATATAGGAGATTTATTCCAAGGTGGTTCTATTGAACTATCGATGGATGTACAAGAAAATGAAAAAGCTTTAAGATCTAAAAACACTTCATTGCTTACTGCAAGAGGTAATTATGACAACAGTTTTACTTATGACATTTTCAATAACATCACTGAATATAAGGCTGATGGTTTCTCTATGAGTCCAAATACTTCTGTAAATTCAGTTCTTAGCATGAAAATAGGATTTGGAAAGTCTAAATTACTTCCTAACGAAATTGAAGTGTATTATCAAATTAACAGCGCTATCAACCCATATTATAACTTTGCTGGAGCTGTAAATAAAAAATACTCTTATAACCTAATCGATAATGTTCCTGCAAATCTTTTAGACCTACTTAAAAAAGTACAAATAGATGTTACTATTCCTGCTGGAGATCTTTTAGGAGATATTCCTGCAAAAATAAGTATTGATGAAATTGCTTTCCCAATGGAAGTTGAAGCTAACTTATCAAAAAGTTCTCATTTTGCCATTAATTCAAATGGAATATTCAAAATAGGATTTGCTTATTATAATGGTATTCCTGGAAAAAAGAGTCATTTTATCTATGAAAATACTATCACAAATTCAAAAATTACTGAAGGTGATTTAGCAGGAGAAGTTAGTACGGATATGAAAATATCAATCAAACCTAAAATTCAATTATTAGATTCTAATATTTTAGATGTAAAAGGAAATATTGTATTCGGAATAAACAGCTTTACTATTGGAAACGGAAGTTTAACTCAACCATCTGCTTTTGCTTCTACAGGAAATTTCTATTCTTCAGGAACTTTCTCTTTTGGAGCTTTAGGATTAACTGTTTATACTACAGAATTATTTAAAGAAAACAAAGTATTATGGAATGTTGGAGAATACAAAAAAACCATGACCGTATCTAATTTCAGATCAGTTAAAACTTCTGCATTACCTTGTAGTGGACTTTATTCTTATGGTTTTGATGTTACTTTAGATTACAAATACCCAATTACTGGTAAAGTACTTTCTTCTGGTAACTTAGAAATTACTTATGATGTATATTCAGATACAGGAACTGTATTAGAAACTGCCAAAAAAGTAACGGTTGCTGCAAAGGACATCACAGCAAATAGTTTTAAATTCAATCTTTGTATTCCATTCAGAAAAATCAATATTCTTAGTGTAGCAAAAACAAGTAATATCAAAAATATTACTATTAAAGATGCTAATGGTTACCTAGCTACTGGAGTTATTAACCCAGCAACAAATAGCGTATACCCACAAATGACTGTTACAAAATAATACACAGACAAATTATTAAACAAAAAAAAGATTGACTGCAAAAGGTCAATCTTTTTTGTTTTAATTTATTCCAAGGTTTTTAATTATATATTTCAAAACCTATAAATTCTTTTTACTTAATAATACCAACTTTAAGCGCTGTAGCTTTTGCTTCTGGAATTAACGCATTTAAATTAGCAATTCTAGTAGCATCAGATGGGTGTGTACTAAGAAATTCTGGCGTTTGTCCCGAAGATTGAGCAGACATTCTTTTCCAAAAAGCTATAGATTCATCTACGTTATATCCTGCAATTGCCATAAGCGTTAACCCTATCTTATCAGCTTCACTTTCATTATTTCGGCTAAATGGGAGCATCACTCCTACTTGTGAGCCAATTCCATAATATTTTTGCCACATTTCTTGCTTGTCAGCACTCTGACTACCTGTTACCGCAGCAACTCCTACGGCACCTAATTGTTGTAATTGAGCTGCACTCATACGTTGTGCACCGTGATTAGCCAAAGCATGCGAAACCTCATGTCCTAGAACTGTTGCTAAACCAGCATCATCTTTAGTTACTGGTAAAATACCAGAATAAACTACAATTTTACCTCCTGGCATACACCAGGCATTCACCTCTTTATTATCTACCAATTTATATTCCCAGCGATAATCTTTAAGATATTGAGATTGTCCTAAGTAAGTTAGATACTTTTCAGCCGCTGCTTTAATTTTCATCCCAACAACTTCAACTCGCTTAGCATCGGCAGTTCCTGTAATTACTTTATTTTCTTTAATAAAAGTATTATACTGCTGAAACGAAGATGGAAATAACTCACTATTAGAAACAAAATTAAGACTCTTTTTTCCTGTAACAGGATTTACTGCACATGAATACACTGAAGCTATAGTGAATATTCCCAACAATAATTTATTTCTCATGACTTTTACATTTAATGACATACAAAAATACGATTATTCTAAATTCATTTTTTATACAATTCGTTTAAAAAATATCATAATTAGATTATTATCCTATGCATCGCACATTTATTAAATTATAACTTATCAATAGATTTTATTAATTGTGTTACTTTTATATTTTTAAAATTTGATTACAACAAAAGCTCCTTAAAACGTATTATAATGTCTAAAAAAAAGCCTAGCCCTACAGAATCATTAAAAGTTCCTCAATTTATAATATTTACAGGCAAACTCCTTAATTTCATTTCACTTAAGTGGGTTACTTCCTATGCGATAAAACTTTTTATAACTCCAATAAAACATAAAGTTCCGAAAAGAGAACTAGAAATGGATCATAAAAGCATCCAGAATACAATAAAAGTTCCTGCGATTAATAAAGAAGTTGTTGTCTATAAGTTTGGCCAAAGCCAAAAAAAGATTCTATTGGTTCATGGTTGGTCGGGCCGCGGAACGCAATTATTTAAGATTGCCGATGAACTACTTAAGCATGGTTATGAAACCATAAGTTTTGACGCTCCTGCTCACGGAAAATCTCCTGGAAAAACTACTCATATGGTAGATTTTATTGCCTCTATTTTAGAGATTGAAAAACAATATGGTCCTTTTGAAGCTGCAGTCGGGCATTCATTAGGTGGTATGTCTGTATTAAACGCTATTAAGCAGGGACTAAAGATTAATCGAGCAGTACTTATTGGTAGCGGTGATATTGTTCAGGATATTGTTGATGACTTTGTTGCTAAACTAGAATTAAAACCAGAAATAGGCATTCGTTTACGTGATTATTTTGAAGAAAAGCACAACATAAAAATGAATGATTTTTCGGCATATATAGCCGCTGCAGCTGTAACTATTCCTGTCTTGGTTATTCATGATAAAGATGACCCTGAAGTTGCCGTAAAAGCTGGAATTCATATTAATGAACATTTACAAAATGGTACACTAATATTAACTGAAGGATTAGGTCATCGAAAAATATTAGGCAATACTAATGTTATTAATAAAACCGTACAATTTATCGAACATAAGTAACTAATTTTGTTAGTCTTACTTTTTGATAAAAATAAATTAAAATAAAACACATGAAATATCCAATCGAAAAAACAGAACAAGAATGGAGAGAACAACTTGGCAATGACCGTTATCAAGTACTTCGCCAAAAAGGAACTGAACGCCCACATACTGGAGAATACAATCTTCATTTCGAAAAAGGTGTTTATTGTTGTGGTGCTTGTAATGAACCTTTGTTTGAGAGCAACTCAAAATTTGATGCGCATTGTGGATGGCCTTCATTTGACGAATCGATTCCAGGTAAAGTAGAATATATCTCGGATGTGAGTCATGGTATGAAAAGAACTGAAATTTTATGTGCCAATTGCGGAAGTCACTTGGGACATGTATTTAACGATGGCCCGACTGAAACTGGACAACGCTATTGTGTAAATTCCTTATCGATAGATTTTAAAGACAAATAGTCATGGATTTATTTGGAGATTCGCCAAATTGGAAAGAAAATCTAGAGCCTCTTCTTGCTAAATATAAGGGAAGAAAACATCCTTTGGATTATAAAAACACGTATCAGCTGCTTGTAATGGTCATATTGTCTGCACAAGATTCTGATGCAAATATTAACTCCATTGCGCCTACATTCTTTGCTAAATATCCAAATATGCAAAGTCTTGCTGCAACAAATCTGGAAGAACTTTTTGCTGACATTAGTAAAGTTAGAAACTACAGAACGAAAGCGGAATGGTTAATAGAAATTGCAAATACTCTTAAAAAAGATGAAAACATCCCGATGACAATGAAGGATCTGGTTGCTTTAAAAGGTATTGGTCGAAAATCTGCAAATGTAATTTTGAGAGAATCGAAAAAACCTGCAGAAGGAATTATTGCTGATTTACACGTTATACGTGTTGCTCCAAGAATTGGATTAACAAATGAATCTAAAGATGGTAATAAAGTAGAGAAAGAATTAATGCAGATTTTACCAAAGGATATTTGGGGAGAAATAGGAATGGCAATATCATTTTTAGGAAGAGAAATTTGTCGTCCAAAACCAAAATGCAATGAATGTCTGATTAACTCACATTGCAATTATTATCTCAGTTCTTAAAAATTAATAGAGAAAGAAGATGCACTGCGGTACATCTTTACAAAGCATAAAAAAACCGAGATATAAATCTCGGTTTTTTTATGCTTGCAAAATAATTTTACATTTTTGCTTTCAATGCTTTGTATTCAGCTGTCATTTCAAGTGCGCTGTAAACGTTTAAAAGTGTTTTAGAAATATCCTCATTTTTAGGATCTAACTCAGAAGCTTTTTTAAGATAAGGAATTGTGCTTTTAAAAAGATTATTTCTTTTAGCCTTCAATTCATCATAACGTTTCATATCTTTTGCAGATGTTCCAAGCTTGTTCATTTCATCAATTATAGGCTTTTCGTCCTCTAATTTTAATGCAGCCAGGTTAATATAAGCATTAGTATAATCAGGCTTGATTTCGATTACTTTAGTGTAATATTTCTCAGCATCAGCAGCATTTTTAGCATTTCCGCTAAGTACACCTAAATTAAAAAGTAAATCAGGATCGTTTGGATTGTTTTTCAAAACCTCACCGATTAATTTTTTATAAGTCTCAAAGTCCTTAGTTTCTAAGTATAAATTTGCCTCAGTCAAGATTAATGAAGAATCTTCTGGATTTGCAGCTCTAGCTTCAGCTACTGCTTTTTTAGCTTCTTCAATTTTACCACTTTGAACTAAAATAAGAGTGATGTTTTTATAAATCTCACCTCTTTTAGAAGGAGAAACTTCTACTCTTGGTTTTTCATGAGTTCCAATCTTAACAGCAAGATCTCTTTCACTTGCAGTATTAAATGCATTTTCTTCTCCTGAAGCTTTGTTTGTTGCTAAGTAAGCTGTTCCTTTTCCTGAATAGTTCAGTTTTTTTAATTCTTCATACAAAGGTAAAGCAGCTGTATAGTCTCCTGCATTTACATAAGTAGAAGCAGCATAATACAAATTAATAGTATCCTTTTTGTCTAACAAATAAGCATCATATATTTTTTTTGCACCATCAGCATTTTTATTAGCTTTTGAATCTGCTATAGCTCCATTAATCAATCTTCCTTTGATATCAGTAATTGAAGCAGCAGCCTGAGTTGAATACTTAACTTTTCCTGATGTTTTTTCAGTATCAATTAATGTTTTATATGCATCTGCAGCAAGTAGAAGGTATTTACTTTCTTCTACTCCTTTTTTTGCCATGTCTAAATAAGCATTTCCTTTTACGAAATAATATTGAGCTTGCTCAGTATCTTTTGCATTTACAATTAGGTAATCTGCTGCATCCAGAATAGTAATAGCCGATTTAGAATCGCCATTTTTCAATGCTTTTTCAGCGTCTTTAATTTGATCTTTTTGAGCAAAAGTAGCTACCGATATCAATAATGCTGACGCTAGTATTACATATTTACTTTTCATAATTCTAATTTTTGATTTATTTAAATTGTTTGTTGGGTTCTTATTATTTATTCTTCAGACTCTTCCTCTTCTTCTGAATCATCTCCGTCTTCGTCCTCAACATCATCTTCGTCGTCTTCATCGTCTTCAACAACTCCATCGTCTTCAAGAACTTCTAAATCTGGTTTTACTCTTTCGATAACACTTTCGATAACATTACCATCTTCGTCAACAATAACTTCTGCAACATCATCTTTCATAACTTTAGTAACAGCTGCAATAGAATCTTTACCTTTAAGGTTAATTAATCGAACACCTTGCGTTGCACGACCCATTACACGTAAATCTTCAATAGCCATTCTAATTGTTAATCCAGATTTATTGATAATCATTAAATCATCAGCATCTGTAACTGCGTTAATAGAGATAAGTTTACCTGTTTTTTCGGTAATATTAAGAGTTTTCACTCCTTTTCCTCCACGGTTAGTAATTCTGTAAACATCTTCTCCATCATCATCAACTAATTTAGTACGTTTACCGTATCCGTTTTCAGTTACAACAAGGATTTGTGAATCGTTAACGTTGTCTTTATCAACAGTAACCATACCAATTACTTCATCAGTATCATCTTTTAAGGTAATTCCACGAACTCCAGAAGCCGTTCTTCCCATCGGACGCGTTTTGGTTTCCTCAAAACGAACCAATTTACCTGACTTAACAGCTAAGATAATTTGGCTTTCTCCGTTAGTTAATTTAGCTTCAAGTAATTCATCACCATCTTTAATTGTAATTGCAGCAACACCATTTACTCTAGGTTTAGAATATTTCTCTAAAGAAGTTTTCTTAACCTGTCCTTTTTTAGTTACCATTACAAGATTATGACTATTGATATAATCTTTATCTTTTAAGTCTTGTGTACAAATGAAAGCTTTTACTTTATCATCGCTCTCAATGTTTACTAAGTTTTGGATTGCTCTACCTTTTGCCGTTTTGCTTCCTTCTGGAATTTCATAAACACGCATCCAGAAACATTTTCCTTTTTGGGTAAAGAACATCATATATTGGTGGTTGGTCGCTACGAACATATGCTCAAGGAAATCCTGATCTCTTGTTCCTGCACTTTTTTGTCCAACTCCTCCTCTATTTTGTGTCTTGTATTCTGTTAAGTTTGTACGCTTGATATAACCTGCATGCGAAATTGTAATTACAACATTCTCATCGGCAATTAAATCTTCGATACTTACATCGCCACCAGAATATTCAATTAATGAACGACGCGCATCTCCGTATTTATCACGGATTTCGATAAGTTCTTCTTTAATCAAATTAGTTCTTAAGTCTACATCTGCTAATAATGCTTTCAAATGATCGATTAATTTCATCAATTCATTATACTCATCTCTTAACTTGTCTTGTTCCAGACCTGTTAATTGACGTAAACGCATCTCTACGATTGCACGTGCCTGAATATCTGATAATTTAAATCTTTCGATTAATTTCTCACGAGCTTCTTCGGTGTTTTTCGAACCTCTTATTAAAGCAATTACTTCATCAATATTATCAGATGCAATAATTAAACCTTCTAAGATATGAGCTCTTTCTTCTGCTTTACGTAATTCAAATCTTGTTCTACGAACTACAACATCATGACGGTGCTCAATAAAATAGTGAATCATATCTTTTAGATTCAACATTTGTGGGCGACCTTTTACCAGTGCAATATTATTTACACTAAAAGAAGATTGTAATGACGTATATTTATATAATGTATTTAAAACTACATTAGGAGTTGCATCACGTTTTAGGATATAAACGATACGCATACCGTTTCTATCTGATTCATCACGGATATTTGCAATTCCATCGATTTTTTTATCATTTACCAAATCAGCAGTACGTTTAATCATTTCTGCTTTATTAACTTGGTATGGAATTTCGGTAACGATGATACATTCTCTACCATCTACCTCTTCAAAACCTACTTTGGCACGCATTACAATACGTCCTCTACCTGTTTTAAATGCTTCACGAACGCCTTCGTAACCATATATTATACCTCCTGTTGGAAAATCGGGAGCTTTAATATGAGTAATTAATTCGTCAATTTCAATATCGTTATTGTCAAGATACGCTAATGTACCATTGATAACTTCTGTTAAGTTGTGTGGTGGCATATTTGTAGCCATACCAACTGCAATACCTGTTGCTCCGTTAACCAATAAGGTAGGGACTCTGGTAGGCATTACTTTAGGCTCATATAAAGTATCATCAAAGTTCAATTGAAAATCAACTGTTTCTTTTTCGATATCAGCCATTATTTCTTCTGAAATCTTACGCATTCTAGCCTCCGTATAACGCATTGCTGCCGGGCTATCTCCATCTACAGAACCAAAGTTACCTTGGCCATCCACTAATAAATAACGTAAACTCCATTCTTGAGCCATACGCACCATGGCATCATATACTGAAGTATCTCCGTGTGGGTGATACTTACCTAAAACCTCCCCTACGATTCTCGCAGATTTTTTGTGGGCAGATTTTGATGTTACTCCTAAGTCATACATTCCGTAAAGAACTCTTCGATGCACTGGTTTCAAGCCATCTCTAACATCTGGAAGTGCTCTTGATACGATTACTGACATCGAATAATCGATGTAAGCTGATTTCATTTCATCCTCTATGTTAATAGGAATTAACTTTTCTCCTTCAGACATAAGTTGTTATATTAAAAAATTATATTAGTTTCAAAACGTGCCAATATACGCCTTTTTGAAATTTTTGAGGGTATTTTCCCCTACTTATTTCAATGATTTATTAACAACTTTATTTTACATTTTAGTTAATAATTTAAATCTTATTTAACTCTTTTATTATTATTTTTTTCGTCCCTTAGCTGACATGAGTTTCTAATGGGTATGGTTTTTGTTTTTCATACACTAATTCACTAAATTTACAATACTAATTATATATTATGGATGATAATTTTTCACCAAGAGTAAAAGATGTTATTACCTACAGTAAAGAAGAAGCCTTAAGATTGGGTCACGACTTTATTGGTACTGAACATTTGATGCTAGGCATTTTAAGGGATGGAAACGGAAAAGCCATTCATATATTAAATAACCTAGCAGTCGATTTAGAGCATTTACGTAGGAAGGTCGAAATACTGAGCCCTGCCAATCTTAGTGCCGAAGTCAATGTAGAGAAAAAAAACCTGCACCTCACACGTCAAGCTGAGAGAGCGCTAAAGACTACATTTCTAGAAGCCAAAGTATTCCAGAGTTCATCTATTAGTACGGCACACTTGCTTTTATGCATCTTACGAAACGAAAACGATCCAACAACCAAGCTATTGAATAAGCTAAAAATAGATTATGATATAGCTAAAGAACAATACTTAAATATGACTCCAAGCGAAGAAGAATTTTTAGAAAACTTGCCAAGAAACGAATCATATAATGATGATTCAGGACAAGATGACAGTCTTAAAGAAGGAAGTTTTAATAATCCAGCCAATAAGTCCAACAAAAAATCAAAAACACCTGTTCTAGATAATTTTGGGAGAGATTTAACAGAAATGGCAGAAGAAGGAAAACTAGATCCTGTTGTAGGGCGTGAGAAAGAAATTGAACGCGTTTCGCAAATTTTAAGCCGTAGAAAAAAGAACAACCCTTTATTAATCGGTGAACCTGGAGTAGGAAAATCTGCTATTGCCGAAGGACTAGCCTTGCGTATTGTTCAGAAAAAAGTATCCCGTATCTTATTTCACAAACGTGTAGTTACCCTAGACTTAGCAAGCCTTGTAGCAGGAACCAAATATCGTGGTCAGTTTGAAGAACGAATGAAAGCTGTAATGAACGAGTTAGAGAAAAATGATGATATCATCCTTTTTATCGACGAAATTCATACTATCGTTGGTGCTGGAGGTGCAACTGGATCTCTAGACGCTTCGAATATGTTTAAACCTGCCTTGTCAAGAGGAGAAATCCAATGTATTGGAGCAACTACTCTTGATGAATACAGACAATATATAGAAAAAGACGGTGCTTTAGAAAGACGTTTCCAGAAAGTAATTGTAGAACCAACTTCTGTTGCAGAAACAATTGAGATTTTAAATAATATTAAAGACAAATACGAAGATCACCACAACGTAACATATACTCCAGAAGCAATAGAAGCTTGTGTGAAATTAACAAACCGATACATGTCGGAACGTTTCTTACCAGACAAAGCAATTGATGCTCTTGACGAGGCTGGATCTCGTGTACATATTACTAATATTGATGTTCCAAAACAAATTCTGGATTTAGAACGCCAACTAGAAGAAGTACGTGAACTGAAAAACGTAGTTGTTAAAAAACAAAAATACGAGGAAGCTGCTAAACTTCGCGATGACGAAAAACGCATCGAAAAAGAACTAGCTATAGCTCAGGAACAATGGGAAGAAGACTCTAAAAATAATAGAATTCTTGTAACCGAAGATAATGTTGCCGATGTAGTATCTATGATGACAGGAATTCCTGTAAACAGAATTGCACAAACAGAAAGCAACAAATTAGCTAAACTTCCTGAATTAATTCAAGACAAAGTAATTGGTCAAAACGAAGCTGTTTTAAAAATTGCTCGTTCTATACAACGTAACAGAGCCGGTCTTAAAGACCCAAACAGACCTATTGGATCATTCATTTTCTTAGGACAAACTGGTGTTGGTAAAACACAACTAGCAAAGGTTCTGGCAAAAGAATTATTCGATTCTGAAGATGCTTTAGTACGTATCGATATGAGCGAATACATGGAGAAATTTGCTATTTCTCGTTTAGTTGGAGCGCCTCCGGGATATGTTGGCTACGAAGAAGGCGGACAATTAACCGAAAAAGTTCGTAGAAAACCGTATTGTGTGGTACTTTTAGATGAGATTGAAAAAGCACATCCAGATGTATTTAACATGATGCTTCAAGTTCTAGACGATGGATATTTAACAGATAGTTTAGGTCGAAAAATTGACTTTAAAAACACTATAATTATCATGACTTCTAATGTTGGAGCAAGACAATTAAAAGATTTTGGTCAAGGAGTAGGATTTGGAACTGCTGCAAAAATTGCTCAAGCCGATGATAATTCTAAAAGCATTATCGAAAATGCATTGAAGAAAACATTTGCACCAGAATTCTTGAACAGAATTGATGATGTTATTGTATTCAATAGCTTAGAGAAAAGCGATATTGATTTGATTATCGAAATTGAACTTAAAAAACTATACTTACGTGTAGAAGAGTTAGGTTACAAATTAAATCTTACTGATAAAGCCAAAGCTTTCATCGCAGATAAAGGTTTCGATAAGCAATTTGGAGCAAGACCATTAAAAAGAGCGATTCAGAAATACGTTGAAGATATATTGGCAGAAGAAATAATTACTTCTAAAATTACTTCAGGCGATGAAATCTTAATTGATTTAAATGAAGAATCACAAGAACTTACTGTTGATGTTCATAAAGCAGAAGAACCAACAAATCAATAATATAATTTATTTTTTATAACAAATCATAAGCCCGTTACGTTTTTTATAACATAATGGGCTTATTCTTTATATGAAATCGGTCAATTATTAAAAACAAATATTTACTTTTGATTAAGTAAAACAAATCAAATTATGCTTCAAAATAAAGTCATCTTAGGTAGCGAAGAATGGTGCTCATTTCCTGAATTGGGAATCCCTACAATTAAAGCACGTGTAGATTCGGGTGCAAAAACCTCGGCGATGCATGCCATTAACATAGCTCCTTTTATAAAAAATGATGCAAATTGGGTTAAATTTGATATTAATCCGATACAAAACAATACAAAAACCATAATACATTGCGAAGCTCCCCTAGTAGACAAAAGGGTTGTAAAAAGCTCTAGCGGTTTTAGAGAGCAACGCTATGTTATACAAACCAGCCTAAAAATTGGTGATACCAAATGGCCTATAGAAATGACTTTGACCAATCGAGATTCGATGGGTTTCAGAATGCTTTTAGGTCGAGAAGCAATGAGTGGCAGAGTACTTGTTGATCCTGAGGAAAAATATCTTTTAGGGCAACCGTCATCTGATACACTAAAAGAATTATATCAAAATTCTGAAAAAGCAAGTTCTGGTTTACGAATTGGTCTTTTAGCCAGTAATCCTGAATTATATAGCAACAAAAGAATCATGGAAGCTGGCGAAATGCGAGGTCATGATATGCAGTTTTTGAACATCAAAGAATGCTACATGAAACTCGATGCCAAAACACCCGAAATTCATTATCGTGGCGGAAAAATTCTAAATGAATTTGATGCTATTATTCCGCGTATTCGCCCAAGCATAACTTTTTATGGCTGTGCATTAACACGCCAGTTTGAAGCCATGAAGGTTTTTTGCTTAAACTCTGCTTCAGCAATAACCCAATCACGCGATAAACTATATTCTTTACAATTATTATTGCATAGCGGAATTGATATTCCGACAACTGGTTTTGCAAATTCTCCTTTAGATACCGACGATTTGATAAAAATGGTTGGAGGCTCTCCTTTAATCGTAAAACTATTAGAAGGAACTCAAGGTAAAGGTGTTGTATTAGCTGAAACAAAAAAAGCTGCAGAAAGTGTTATAAATGCCTTTAAAAGCCTAAATGCTAATATTCTGGTACAAGAGTTCATTAAAGAAGCAAACGGTAAAGATATACGCTGTTTTGTAATCGACGGAAAAGTTGTTGCTGCAATTCAGCGTGAAGCTATGCCTGGTGAATTTAGAGCAAATATTCACTTAGGCGGAACCGCATCGATATTAAAAATAACTAGCGAAGAAAAAAGAATCGCTATAAAAGCTGCCAAAGCAATGGATTTAAAAGTTGCTGGTGTAGATATTATACGTTCATCAAAAGGACCTTTATTACTAGAAGTAAACTCTTCTCCTGGTTTAGAAGGAATTGAAGGAGCTACTAATAAAGATGTTGCCAGTGAAATGATAAAAGCTATCGAAAAGAATTTTAAACTTAGATAAATTTTTAGTAAACAGTTGCAGTTTACAGTCTCAGTTACTGCAACTGAATACTGTTACTAAACACTGTTACTAAAAAACCGAATACTAAAAAAATGAATCCATATCTCGATATTGTCATCCGCAGTGCTTCGGTTTACTTTTTTATGGTAATCGCATTACGTGTTTTTGGAAAAAAGGAATTATCTCAGCTCAATACTGCCGATGTAATCCTGATATTATTAATTAGTAATGCTGTCCAGAACGCAATGGTTGGTAGCGACACAAGCCTTTTAGGAGGAATTGCCGCAGCAGCCGTATTATTTATCATTAATTATATTCTAAAAAAACTTACCTACAAATACAAAGGACTACATAATCTTTTGCTAGAAAAACCTGAAGTTCTTATTCATAATGGACATATCGATTTTAAATCGCTAAGTAAATTAAATATATCTTCGGATGAAATTGAAGAAGCTATGCGGGAACATGGTGTAGAACACTATAAAGAGGTAAAATTAGCCATGCTAGAAATAGATGGTACAATAAGCATTATCTCAAAAAGTACAAATCATTTAAAGCAGACAATATACAAGCGAAAACACAATCACAAAAACTTTCAGAAGTAGTTAAAAGTAAGTCGAAAGTTTAAAAGTCATAAAGTCAAAAGGATCAACATCAGTCAAAACAACTAAAACCAAGTAGCTCAAACACAAAAATATTATGCCGGCAATTTTAATAGAAGTTAGAAAAGACTATAACGAAGAAGAAGGTACTAGAATTATCGATGCAGTTCATTCTGCAATGGTAACAGCTTTCCAGATCCCACCTGAAGATAAAACCGTCAGACTTTTAGTTCATCCGCCACATAGATTTGCAGTTTCACCAACTAAAACTCAACCTGAATTATACACTTTAATAAGTGTTGATGCCTTTTCGGGACGTTCTATTGATGCGAAAAGAAACCTATTCAGTGAAATGACTAAAAACTTATCTGAATTAGGCATCCCAAAAGACCATGTTTTAATTGTTGTTAGAGATAGTCAGAAAGAAAGTTGGGGTGTTCAGGGAGGACAATCGGCATATGATGTTGATTTAGGATTTAAAGTTGAAGTTTAAAATAGAAATAATCATTTAAACACCTACAAGGTCAAAAAAAGACTTTGCAGGGAAACATGAATCATAAAAAAGAGGATAATTTCATTGAAAATTATCCTCTTTTTTATAGAATTAAAATTACTTTAAGTGTCTAGAACCAAATCTTTAATTGTAATATTGGATAGCCCGAACGGCTTAAGTCTGTGGTTTAGATTTACCAAAATATAATCTTGCTCTACAGGAAATCTTTCTGCGATACTTTTATAATGCTTTAAAAGTTTCTTGTCTTCTACAACATTTAAAGCTTGCAAAGCCGTATGAACAACCCTGTTTGATTCATCATTTAACCCAACAATAAAAGCATCAATATAATTTTCTTTATTGCTTAATTGTCCAAGCATATAATATGTAGTAACTTTTATACTCTCATTATCACTTTCAGTAAAAGGAACTATAAGATAGCTATAATCGATATTCATTTCTTTTAATAAATACGCACAAAAACTAAAAGTTTCGTCGTCTTTTATCATTTCCATATTCGCCTCAATTACTCCTAGCCAATCTGAACTTTTATCTTTTGCATACCAAAATACAAATTGAAAAACATGCAATAAGCTCACATCAGTAAAATCAACTAAATAAGGATACGCACGTTCATAATCAAATTTTGCGAGTATCTGAAGTAGCTCTTTTTGATTTTCGCCCTTGCTTATTTTATATTCTTCTTCGATTATATCTAATGTCTCAGCATCTAGCTTTTGCTTGATTAAAATTCCTGTCAAACAATCGCTCTTCACCTCATCATCATTAGTCAAAAAGTACATTTTTAGAATATCTTGTAAAGAACCTCCTATTCTATACCCAAACCATCCTGCATTATCCTGCATTAAATCACCCGAAATTACTTCGTCAAGCCATCTTTCATACCAATCCAGGAAATTTAATTCGAAAGTAAACTGAGGATTATATCTTTCACTATTAATATTTACAACTCTTCCTTTAAATTCTCCATTTAAAACAATTGCATGATAACAAGAACAACCTTGCTCACCAATAGGCAATATTCCGCCATATATCTTGCCTAGTTCCTTTTCATAATCGTCATCTGAAATGGCATCTTCTTCTATTTTTTCGATTAAATCGTCCCAATACTCATCTGACATTTTAGGATACAGAATACAATCTCCTTTTAAATACTCCTTAGTGTTTTCATAGATTAAGTCATTTACATTCTTTCCTAGTGGGTATATTCCGTAAAAAGGGCCTGCAGCCGAAGACGAGAATGATTCTCCCCCATTACCAATATTCATTAAAAATGCTTTATAACAATTAGGAAGCTCTACATTGTATTCGGTTTCAAATTTTAATATATCTTCTTTACTTACAACTTCTCCCAAAGCATATTTATGGCTCGAAGCGCCAAATACTTTTAAGTCTTTATCTATCTGTTTAGCTTCAACTAACTTACTTTTAATCCTTTCTATTTGTTCAGCTATGAACTTACTATTCGATTCTTCCATTTTAATCTTTATTCCTTCGTTCAATTTTTAGAATAGAATAAATGTACTCTATTTTAGTTTTTGCACAAATTATTTCAACAAACAAAAAAGCTACAAGATTTTTTACTCCTGTAGCTTTCATTTAATAAATTTAAATTTAATTATTCATAAACCGCATCGCGATTGTAAACCAGTATTTTCGAAACATTATCAGCAATTTCCTTACCCAATATTTCTTCAATTACATATAATGTTCCGTCTAAACCCGAAGTGATTCCTGCAGTGGTGAGTACTTCATCATCTAAGACATATCGTACATTTTCAACAATCTCAATACTTTCATGCATCTTTAAATACTGCATTGCTCCAAAATGAGTAGTTGCTTTTTTATTATCCAATATTCCAGTTGCAGCAAGAATCACGGAGCCTGTACAAACTGAGAATATCAATGCAGCCGCCTTATGTTGACTTTTAATCCATTCGGCAATCTCAATATTACTATCCCCAATCTGCTTTGCTAAAGATGGTTCTGCTCCGGGAATCACTATAATGTCTGCCTGTGGAGCATTAGAAAAATTATAAGTAGCTTTGATTTGAAGGATATTACCTTCAGAATACACCAAATTTTCATTTGGGGAAACACTATAGAGCTCAAATCTGTTACCAAAAAAATTAGCTTTGGCAAATACATCTATAGGACCATTCAGATCAAGTGCTTCAACTTGATCAAATACTAGAAACGCAACTTTTATTGTTTTTTTTTCGTTGAATTGTGGAAATTTTTTTGATTCCATTTTAAATGATTTTAATTTTAATTATTATTCTACATTTTTAACGCTACGGTTTTATAATAGCAGATTAAAGTCTGATTTCTGAAACTGTATACGATAAACAGCGGGAGAAATCTGATAATGTTTCATAAATACTCCTCTCATAGTATCTATTGATACAAATCCTACTAGATGCGCTATATTTTTTAGTTCATGATCTGTTTCTTCTAAATATTTTTTCGCCGTTTCTAATCGTACTTTTTCTACGTATTTAGCAGGAGTAATTCCCGTTTCGGCAGTAAAGACTCTATTAAAATTACGCAGACTCATAGCTGCTTTTTCAGCCAAATTTTGAACAGTTATCGGCTTATTTAAATTTTCTAATATCCAGAAATGAAGTTTTTTAATAATCATACTATCTACCACAGGCTGTAAGAGAAAGTTACTATACTGACTCTGATTACCATGTCTTTGTAAATACATAACTAATATTTTTGCTATAGAAAGACTTATTTCCTTTCCACAATCTTCTTCAATTAAAGCCAAACACAAATCAATACCAGTTGATGCACCCGCAGCTGTATATATTGAATTTTGTTGTATATAAATAGGTTTCGATTCTACCTGAATTAAGGGATACTTCTTTTTTAGTAAGTCGCAATACATCCAGTGTGTAGTTGCATGTTTACCATTCAGCAATCCTGATCCTGCTAATAAAAATGCTCCCACACAAACGGAACAAACACGACGGATTTTGTATGCATTTTTCTGTAACCATTCCTGAAAAATCAGATAATCCTGTGGTGGAGTTTTAAAGGAAAATCCACTAATAATAAGGGTATCAATTGGCTCAACAATGTCAACAACTTTCTTATCACAACTAAAGTTTAAACCATTAAAATTACCTAAATATAATTCGTCCGTAGGTGATGCAATTACAACATCATAATTAAAAGATTTAATTTGCCTATCCTGTTCTTCAATCAGATGTTTTGCAAGGCGAAATGCATCCATAGGACCTGCAAGATCCAGAATAAGCATATCGGGTATTGCAACAATAACTATCAGTTTTTTTTCCATAATTCAAAGGTATAAACTTCAGATTTGGCGTAAATGCCATTTTTACCTTAATTTATGCCATCCTTGCAATTAACACGAATGAAAACTTCTAAAAAAAAACTAGTTTTTAAAAAACAAGACAATAACCATTAAATTGTCTTTTACATTATTAAAGCTTCAGAAAGATTAATCTTTTTAAATCAACATATTAAATAATAGAAAATAAAATTTAGGCAGTAAAATACATTCAACAAACAAAAAAGCTAGTCTCAATAAAGAAACTAGCTTTTTTTTATAGGTTTAAAATGCGATTTTGAATCTCACATTTCACAAATACTTTTTTTCTATTATATAAAAATACTAAGTATATAATACACTATCGCAGCTAAAAGTGCCGAAACAGGAATCGTTAATACCCAAGCCCATAATAAACTTACTGTTACACCCCAACGAACGGCAGATACACGTTTTGTTAATCCAACCCCGATGATTGATCCTGTAATAGTATGTGTTGTACTTACTGGTACTTTAAAATGCTCTGTAAAGTATAATGTTAATGCTCCTGCAGTTTCTGCAGCTACACCTTCAAATGAAGTTACTTTAGTGATTTTAGAACCCATTGTTTTTACAATTTTCCAACCACCACTTAATGTTCCTGCTGCAATTGCAGAGTAACAAGCTAAAGGAATCCAAGATGGCATCTTGAATGCTCCATCATCTGACGGAAGTACCACATCTAACCAAGCATCCATATGTACACCTGGATTTGTATGAATATAAACCGCAACTGCTGCTGCAATAATACCCATTACTTTTTGAGAATCGTTACCACCGTGACCTAAACTAAAAGCAGCCGAAGATAGTAATTGCATTTTTTTCAGTGCTCCATCTGCCTGATGAAGATTTAAACTACTAAATATCAAAGCAAATGCTGAAATTGAATAGATAATAAATCCTACCAAAAACCATTTTATATTATGTGCCTCTAATACAACGCTCCAAAATTCTGAAGACGCAAAACGAGGTTTTCCTCCATCCTTTATGATTGTTTCATAAGGAATCATTTGGTAATAGATAAAAACAGCTGTAAAAATCATTAAAGCAATCGTGAATAACTTTGGTAAAATACTTTTTTTAGAAGAGTTCAATAACCAAATAGAAATTAAATAAGAAGCCAATGCTCCTAACAACGGTGCTAAAACGATAAAAGCAACTATGACGAGAACTCCCGAGGGCATCCCTCCGTCTTTTCCTGCTTTGTACCAGCTTACAATTTGATACCAATATTGTGTAGTACCATCTTCTCCTACATAACCAGAGAAACCATGTACAGCGATTGCATGAGCAATTGCAGCACCAGCAAAACCTCCAATTAAGGTATGAGATGAACTTGAAGGAATTCCTAACCACCAAGTTAATAAGTTCCAACAAATAGCAGCGATAACCCCTGCCAAAATCACAACTAGATTGATTTCCATGGTGTTTGCCGTTTTAGCAACAGTATCTGCTACACCAAAACCGAAAACCCAATAAGCCAAAAAGTTAAAAAATGCTGCCCAAAGAACGGCTTGAAAAGGCGTTAATACCTTTGTAGCAACAACTGTAGCTATAGCATTTGCCGCATCATGAAAACCATTGATGTAATCAAAGATTAAAGCTAATACTATAATAATTATAAGTAGCGTCATAAAATTATAACTTCAGAATTGAAATAAATTGAATTTAAGAATGTTTTACAGAAATAGATTCTAGTATGTTTGCAACACTCTTACATTTATCTGTTGCAGATTCTAAAACAGATAACACTTCTTTATATTTAATAATATTTTTAGCGTCTGTTTCGTTTTCAAAAATTTCAAAAACTGCTTTGTTATAAACATTATCCGACTTGTTTTCCAGTTTATTAATTCTGGCACACGCATCTTTAATGACTTTGAAATTCTTTAAATTTCTCAATTCTTTTACTGCACTATCAATATTCTGACATGCTTCAAGATTGATTTCAGTCATTTTTCTGATAGATTTTGTAATCTTATCAACCTGATACAACTTCATTCTGCTTGCAGCACCATGTAAATAATCGGCTACGTTATCAATAGAAGTAATCAAAGTATGAATATCTTCTCTATCAAATGGAGTAATGAAGTTTCTGCTTAATTCTAGATTTGTCTGACGAGTAATATCCTCGCCTTTTTGTTCCAATTCATCAATCTTTTGAAAAAGTACTTCTCTTTCTTTCAAAGGAAGATTTACTGCTTCGTGTAAGTTAGAAGCTAACTCAATTAAATTGCTTGATGCTTCTTCAAAAAGTGGAAAGAATTTCTTGTCTTTCGGCACTAAAAATTGGAAAATACTGTTTATTGACATTTTTATATTTTTAATACTGCAAAATTACTTCATTATTCTTTCGCTATGTTAAGCCATTGTTAACAAATCATTTTCAATTTGGAAACTATTCAAAAATGAAATTGTCTTTTCGATATCATAATGTAGGATTCTATCCTCAGTAACCAACGGTACAACTTCGCGATAGCTGCTTAAAAACATCTCGATAAAGTCGCTTGATTTCAACGGATTTCTATAAGCAATTGCTTGCGAAGCATTTAATAATTCAATAGCAAGAATACGCTCCAAATTGTCCATAACACGCAATGCTTTTGTAGCACCATTTGCACCCATGCTCACGTGATCCTCTTGTCCGTTGCTAGAAACTATACTATCTACACTAGATGGTGTTGCTAATTGCTTGTTCTGACTAGCAATACTTGCTGCTGTATATTGCGGAATCATTAATCCTGAATTTAATCCTGGATTATCTACCAAAAATGCAGGAAGATTACGTAATCCCGAAATTAATTGATACGTTCTTCTTTCAGAAATACTTCCTAATTCTGCCAAGGCAATTGCCATAAAATCTAAAGCCAAAGCCAAAGGTTGCCCGTGGAAATTTCCTCCAGAAATAATCTCATCGCTTTCTACAAATATGTTAGGATTGTCAGTAACCGAATTTATCTCTGTTTTAAAAACCTTTCTCACATAATCAATCGCATCTTTTGAAGCTCCATGAACTTGCGGAATACAACGGAACGAATATGGATCCTGAACATGCGTTTTTACCTGAGATATGATTTCGCTTCCTTCTAAAAATTCCTTGACACGTTGTGCGGTAACAATTTGTCCTTTATGAGGGCGGATAAAATGAATCAATTCATGAAACGGTTCGATTCTTCCGTCGAAACCTTCCAAAGAAATTGTTCCAATTAAATCGGCTAGATAAGAGAACTTATAAGCTTTCATTAAAATATGAGCTCCGTAAGCACTCATAAACTGTGTACCGTTTAATAATGCTAATCCTTCTTTAGATTTTAATACTATTGGCTCCCAGTTAAAGTGTTTTAAAACTTCACTTGAGTGTACCTTCTTCCCTTCAAAATATACTTCACCTTCACCTAACAACGGCAATGATAAATGTGCTAATGGAGCTAAATCTCCAGATGCTCCAAGTGATCCTTGCGTATAAACAACTGGTAAAATATCATTGTTGTAGAAAGAAACTAAGCGTTCTAATGTTTGTAATTGTATAGCCGAATGTCCGTAGCTTAATGATTGTATCTTAAGCAATAACATTAATTTTACAATTTCTTGTGGCACCTCCTCGCCTGTTCCACAAGCATGAGATTTTACAAGGTTTTCTTGAAGTTTAGATAAATTTTCATTAGATATCTTCACATTACAAAGTGATCCAAATCCTGTATTGATACCATAAATAGGCTCAGAATGTGAAGCCATTTTTTTATCTAAATAATCTCTGCATTTTTGAACATTGATTTTAGCTTCATCAGATAGTTCTAATGTTTTTTGCTCTACGATTATCTCTTGTAATTGCTCTAAATTCAGTAGCTCCGTACTGATATAATGAATGTTGCTCATTTTATATTGTATTTGAATGTCAAAATTCAGCAAATCAATATTAAAAAGCAATGTTTATTGAGGATTATTTAATACTTCTTCTCAAATAAAAAATTAGAAAGACAAAAAGCAGTACTAAAAACGACAAAAGCAACTCTAAATAAGTTGCTTTTATTGTAATTTATATAAACTTTAAAAATCTCTTAAATTAATAGTAAGTAATAACTGTTTTTTCAGTTAGTACTGGTGCTGAAAGTGTCATAATGTATTTCATTTTTGTTAAAATATATCCATTTTCATTATAAGTATATTCACTTTTATATGATCTGGTAGTAACTACCCTCCCATCATTGGTTCCAATAATTGATGAGCTAATTTGATTATTAACTCCTCCCCCTTCTGTAATAAGGTTATTAAATCCTAGAATGTTTTTTGAATAAGAATTCTTTGTATCAAAAATAGAATTACATGTTTCAACATAATTAGTAGAACCATATTTCAAAGCTGAATAAGTATATTTTACTGTATTTCTTTTTTCATAAGCATAAACCCAAGTACCCCAATCAGGTAAATCACTCGTCTCAGTAATTGTACCATCATCATTATGTGCAAAATTCACTGTATAATCGATACTTCCATCTGATTTTGTACGTATCATAGCTGTTTCTTTATTCCTTTCATTATATACATATTCTGTAGAAGGTGTAGCAGCTTTATAGTTATTTACTTTAGTAATTAAATCTCCATTATAAGTGTACATAATTGTACTATTTCCTTCAGTTACTGTTTGATCACTTAATTTTATCATAGTCCATTTAATCGTTATACTAACTAATTTTGTAATATTGGTCGCATCATAAGTAAATGTATATTCCGTTTTTGTATTATCTACATTACTAATTGATTCTACAGTTCTTGTTTTAGGAAGTTCTAATATTACTTTTTCAGAAACTACCCCTTTTGCACTTTCCATACCTCCTGAATTAGCAGTAACAGTATATGTAAAAGAACCAGTAGATGTAAGTACATCTTTAAATTTTGCTTCTGTAAGTGGGGCGGCATTAATTTTTACAGGATTATCGTTTCTGTAAACATTGTACGTAATACCAGTACCTCCCACAACAGACCAGCTTACATCTACTCCACTCCCATTTAATGCTGCTTTTATAGTCAGAGGAGTCACTGGAGCTACTGGAGTAGCTGAACTATCTTCATCACTACTACAAGATGCAAGTATGAAAAAAGATATAAATAACAGAGTAATTTTTCTCTTCATTTTTGTATTTTTTTTTAATTATTTCGGCTAAAATAGTTAAAAACAACGCAAACAATCAAATATTTCACATATTAAAAACATAAATCATTAATAATATTTTTCCTTAAAACTAAATGTATCTATCTCCTGAAATATACCCCCTAGTAATTTGACCATTTATAATGCCAAATATTAAAAAGCAATGTTTATAGAGGAACGAGCCTAAATAACAAAAGCAACCCATTTAGAGTTGCTTTTGTTATAATTTTAAGTAATTGAAAACTTCTTAAACTAATAATAAGTTATAGCTGTTTTTTCATTTAGCACTGTTGGTGAAGGTTTTCCATGAAATCTCATTTTTGTTAAAACATAACCATTTTCATTATAGGTATATTCACTTCTCGATAATCTGGTATTGACTACATTTCCATCTTCAGTTACAATAACCGAAGAGCTAGCTTCATTATTAGCACTATTAACACCTATAAGAGTAGTATTAAATCCTAAAATATTTTTTGTAGACATATTTTTTGTGTCATAAACAAAATCTGATGTTTCAACATAGTTAGTCATATCAACGTATGAAGTTGAATGAACATATTTAATCATATTACCTTTTTCATAAGTATAAACCCAGGTGCCCCAATCAGGGTAATCGCTCGTCTCGGTGATTAAACCATCCGTACCGTAAGCATAATTAATTGTATAATCAATAGTTCCATCAAATCCCTTTCTTATCATAGATGTCAAATCTCTTTTTGTATTATATACATATTCATAAGATGACTTAACAGTATTATCAACATTATAGTAGGTCACTTTTGTGATTAAATCATCGTTATACGTATACTTTGCTATTACATCATATACAGTTACGGTTTGATCACTTAATCTAGTCGTAGTACTTTTGATCGTTTGACTTATTATTTTAGTAATATTGGTCGCATCATAAGTATACGTATATTCAGATTTTGTGTTTTCTCTAGTACTAATTGATTCTACAGTTCTTGTTTTAGGAAGTTCTAATATTACTTTTTCAGAAACTATTCCTTTTGCACTTTCCATACCTCCTGAATTAGCAGTAACAGTATATGTAAAAGAACCAGTAGATGTAAGTACATCTTTAAATTTTGTTTCTGTAAGTGGGGCGGCATTAATTTTTACAGGATTATCGTTTCTGTAAACATTGTACGTAATACCAGTACCTCCCACAACAGACCAGCTTACATCTACTCCACCCCCATTTAATGCTGCTTTTATAGTCACAGGAGCCATAGGAGCTACTGGAGTAGCTGAACTATCTTCATCACTACTACAAGATGCAAGTATGAAAAAAGATATAAATAACAGAGTAATTTTTTTCTTCATTTTTATTTTTATAATTATTTCGGCGAAAATAGCTAAAATAACCAAAGGTTCTACATGTTAAACACATAATTAAATGAATAATAATCTTTTTTTTAGGATTAATTATAAAATTATATCAATTCTCAAAAATATAAACCACTATAATTTGACCGTTTATAATGCCAAATATTAAAAAGTAATGTTTATTTAGGATTATTTAATCTTAATAGTAAATAAAGGAACGTGCCAAAACAACAAAAGCAACTCTAAATGGGTTGCTTTTGTTATAATTTTAGGTAAGCTAAAAAACTTCATAAATTAATAATAAGTAATAACTGTTTTTTCAGTTTGTAATGTTTCACCAGAAGATACCTTAAGAGTTTTCATTGTTGTTAAAACATAACCATTTTCATTATACGTATTATCACTTTTAGACGATTTCGTACTCGAAAGTTCTCCATTAAGAGTAATAACAGTTGAGGAGCTAATCTCATTATTTTTACTATTATTTACAAAAAAATTAATTCCTAAAATATTTAAAGTAGGTTCATTCTTTGTATCAAATACATAATTACTTACCGCAAGATATTCATCTTCACGCATTGGAGTTGTAATACTATATTTTACCAAATTCCCTTTTCCAAAAGTATATATCCCTACACCCGAATCACGTGCGTCATTTGTTTCAGTAATTGTTCCATCCTCATTGTATTTATAAGTAACAGTATAATTAATACTTCCATCCGATCTTTTTACTATCCTACCTATCATTTTCTTTTGCGCATTATACACATACTCAACAAAGGACCTAGGAATATCATCAACACTATAGTAGCTTATTTTTGTAATTAAATTTCCGGTATAGGTAAACTTAATTACTGTATTCGTTACAGTTACCTTTTTTGTTGTTAAATCTACATCCGTTACTTTACTAGTTTGACTCACTAATTTAGTAATATTAGATGTGTCATAAGTATATGCATATTCATATTTCGTGTCATAATATATATCAATTGATTGCATAGTTTTTGTTTTAGGAAGTTCTAATATTACTTTTTCAGAAACCACTCCTTTTGTACTCTCCGCACCATCTAAATTAGCCGTAACAGTATATACAAAAGAACCTGTATTTTTAAGAACATCAGTAAATTTTGCTTCCTTAAGCGAAGCTGTATTAATTTTTACTGCGTTTCTGTAAACATTATATGTAATACCAGCACCTTCTACACCAGTCCAGGTAATATCTACACTACCTTCATTTAATACTGCATGAATAGCAGTAGGAGCTACTGGAGCAACTGGAATGATCGAACTATCTTCATCATTACTACAAGATGCAAGTATGAAAAAAGATATAAATAACAGAGTAATTTTTTTCTTCATTTTTCTTTTTTTTAAATTATTTAGGCTAAAATAGTCAAAACAAACACATATAATAAGATTAAACATGTTAAAATTAAAACAATTGATAATAATTTTCCTTGAAATTAAATACGTCTATTTTCAGAAGTATAAAGCCAAATAATAAGACAGCAAATATTAAAAAATGAAATTATACTACATATCTGTATTTAACTATTGAAGTTCGATTTGTAAGCGATTTAAACTCATATTGTTGCTCAGACAAAAGAAAACACCCCTCTTAATCTGAGATAAATATATGAATACCCTATTTTGAAGCTTTAAATTTTAACAAATAGTCAGTATTGCAATTTTACCCTCCTGATTATTAAAATATTCGCAAAAACTCAATTTGATTTTTTGCTCTTTAGAAAAACCTGTACATTTGAAAAATCAAAAATGAAAGATAAAAGTATAAAATATCACTCTTCGATAACAACTCAAAACTGGGTTGCAATTACTGCTACAACAACTTCTACAATTACTACTACCCCTTAGGGGTATACATTTTTACATATAATCCGGTTATCCATACTTTTTTTCTTGAAAGAAGAAAAGCATTGAATACGTATAAACACTTGTATTTATAAAATAAAAAACACAAAATGAGAATATTAAAATTTGGTGGAACTTCGGTCGCCAATGCCGAAAATATAAAAAGAGTTTTAGAAATTGTAAACCAAAAATCAGAACAAGATCAATTAGTAGTTGTTGTTTCAGCTTTAAGTAAAGTAACCGATTTACTTCAGGCTGCTGCTACAAAAGCAGCTTCTAATGACGAAAGTTTTAAAGATATAGTTGCAGAAATAGAGAAAAAGCATTTAGATACGTTAAAAGCTCTAATTCCTGTTAGCGAACAAAGTAGCTTATTAAGCCACGTAAAAAGAATTATAAACCATCTTGAAACTTTACTTGACGGATGTTTCTTATTAGGAGAATTATCCAATAGAACATCTGATACTATCTTAAGTTTTGGAGAATTGCTTTCGTCTTATATTATTGCCGAAGCTTTAAAACAAACTAATAAAAATAGCGGTTACAAAGACAGCCGCGAACTTATAAAAACCAATAACCATTTTGGAAAAGCCGCTGTAAACTTTGAAGTTACAAATCAATTAATTCGTGATTACTTTTCTACAAATGAATCTCAAGTTGTTATCATGCCTGGTTTTATAGCTTCGTCACTAGATGGAATCATTACAACATTAGGTCGTGGCGGGTCTGATTATACTGCTGCAATTCTGGCAGGCGCACTGAATGCTAAAGGACTGGAAATATGGACTGACGTAAATGGAATGTACACTGCCAATCCTAAAATTGTAAAACAAGCACACCCTATTGCAACTATTTCTTATCAGGAAGCGATGGAATTATCGCATTTTGGTGCCAAGGTGTTATATCCGCCTACAATCCAACCCGTTTTAAGAAAAAACATTCCTATTGTAATCAAGAATACTTTTGAACCAGAATCGGAAGGAACTTATATATCGAATCAGGTTTCATCAAAAGATACCATTGTAAAAGGAATTAGTCATATCGATAACATTTCGCTAATAACGCTTGAAGGTTCAGGTATGATTGGTGTTTCGGGTTCTTCAAAACGTCTTTTTGAAGTTTTGTCTAACGAAAGTATCAATGTCATTTTTATTACTCAGGCATCATCTGAACATTCTATTTGTATCGGTATTTTAAATGCCGATGCCGAAAATGCTGAACAAGCAATTAATGGTGCTTTTGAAGTAGAAATTACTCAAAATAAAGTGGATCCTTGTATTGTTGAGAAAAACCTTTGCATCATTGCATTGGTTGGTGAAAACATGAAAAACCACCAAGGTTTAAGCGGAAGAATGTTTAGCACTCTGGGTAAAAATAACGTGAATATTCGCGCTATCGCACAAGGTGCATCCGAAAGAAATATCTCGGTTGTAATTAATGAGCGTGATGTAAAAAAGGCATTGAATACTTTGCACGAAAACTTTTTTGAAGAGAATACTAAACAACTCAACTTATTTGTAATGGGAGTTGGAAACGTGGGAGAAAAATTCATTGAGCAAATTCACAACCAAAGAAAGTTCTTGAAAGAAAACCTAAAGATAAATGTTCGTGTTATTGCTTTATCCAATTCGAGAAAAATGATTTTCGACGAAGATGGCATTTCACTTAAAGAATGGCAATCAGCTCTTGAAAATGGAAAAACTGCCAATAAAGATACTTTTATAGAACGTGCAAAAGAACTGAATTTACGTAATAGTATTTTTGTTGATATCACAGCAAATGCAACTGTTTCTGAAACTTACGAAGAGTTCTTAAAACAAAGTATTGCAGTAGTAACTTGTAATAAAATTGCTTGTTCATCTGAATATGCTAATTATAAAAAACTAAAAAATTTATCACGCCAGTTTAACGCTCCGTTTTTATTCGAAACCAATGTTGGCGCAGGATTACCAATTATAGATACAGTAAAAAACTTAATTGCATCGGGTGATAAAGTACATAAAATTCAGGCTGTTTTATCTGGAAGTTTGAATTTTATCTTTAATAATTTTGATAAAGACAATTCGTTCCTCGATGTAGTAAAAGAAGCCGGAGTACAAGGATTTACTGAGCCTGACCCTAAAATTGACTTAAGCGGAATTGATGTTGCCAGAAAAATTTTAATCTTAATTAGAGAAAGTGGTTATGAAATGGATATCGATGCTATTGCAAATGAATCTTTCATGCCTGCAGAATCTCTTGCTACAACTACAAATGAAGCTTTCTTTGAATCATTAAAGAAACATTCAGCACATTTTGAATCTATTTATGATGAAGCTTTAAGTAAAGATTCAAGGTTAAAATATGTAGCTCAATTCGAAAACGGAAAAGCAAGCGTAGGATTGCAATTTATCCCAAAAGACCATCCGTTCTATAATCTGGAAGGAAAAGATAATATTGTATTATTTTACACCGATCGTTATGTAGATCAGCCGCTACTTATAAAAGGTGCTGGTGCTGGTGCTGCAGTTACAGCTTCGGGAATTTTTGCAGATGTAATTAGAATAGGAAATAATTAATTTTAAGATGCTAAGATACTAAGACGCTAAGGTTCTGAGTTTTTTAAAAGGTTCTAAGTTGTTAAGTGACTGAGATACTAAGTGAAAAATATTAGAAATTTACTTCTTAGACTTTAAATAAAAGATATAAAGAGACCTATACGCAAAGTAAAAGCTTAGAAACTTAGCGACTTAGAACCTCAGAAACTTAAAAAAAAATGAAAGAAATAAAACTATTTTGTCCGGCAACAATTGCCAATCTCTCGTGTGGATTTGATGTTCTCGGACTATGTTTAGAGACTGCGGGCGATGAAATGATTGTTCGTAAATCAGATCAGAAAGGTGTTCGTATCACAAAAATTGTTGGTGCTGATTTACCTTTAGAAACAGAAAAAAATGTAGCAGGAGTTGCAGCATTAGCAATGCTTGAAGCATATCGAAGAGATTTTGATCCGATAACTATCGGATTTGAAATTGAAATTTATAAAAACATCAAAGCTGGAAGCGGAATCGGCAGTAGTGCCGCAAGTTCTGCTGGTGCTGTATTTGGTATAAACGAGTTATTAGGTCGTCCTTTTTCTAGAAAAGAATTGGTACAATTTGCGATGCAAGGCGAAAAATTAGCTAGCGGAAATGCTCATGCTGATAATGTTGCTCCTGCCCTTTTGGGAGGATTCACTTTGGTTAGAAGTTACAATCCGCTGGATATTATAAAAATAGATAGTCCAGAAGAATTATACGCTACAGTGGTTCATCCTCAAATCGAATTAAAAACATCTGATGCACGTTCGGTATTAAAACAAAATGTTTCCCTAAAAAGTGCCATTATGCAATGGGGAAATGTAGGTGGTTTAATCGCGGGTTTATATACTAAAGATTACGATTTAATTGGAAGATCTCTTCATGACGAAATTGTAGAACCTTTACGAAGTGTCTTGATTCCTGGTTTTGATTTAATCAAACAAACGGCTCTTGAAAATGGTGCGTTGGGCTCAGGAATCTCAGGTTCGGGTCCTTCTATTTTTGCTTTAAGCAGAGGAAAAGAAACTGCCGAGAAAATAGCCAAAGCCATGAGTGATGTTTACGAAGAGATGAATTTACCATATGAAATTCACGTTTCGAAAATTAATCCCGATGGAGTACGCGTAATTTAGCTTTAAGCCTACCGTTTGAAGCATAAAAATAATTAAACATTTAGCAAAAAAGCTTAAAGCCTTTAGCCTAAAGCTTACTGCGCAAAGCAATAAAAAAATGAAATACTATAGTTTAAACCATAATACCCCAAAGGTTTCTTTTCAGGAAGCTGTAATACAAGGATTAGCAAGTGATAAAGGATTATATTTTCCAGAAACTATCACACCATTAAATTCTTCTTTTTTTGATGCAATCGAAAATCTGAGTAACGAAGAAATTGCTTTTGAAGCCATCAAACAATTTGTTGGAGATGAAATTCCTGAGCAGACTTTAAAAGAAATTATTGCCGAAACGTTATGCTTTGATTTCCCAGTTGTTGAGGTAGAAAAAGGAATTTATTCGCTTGAATTATTTCACGGACCTACAATGGCTTTTAAAGATGTTGGAGCGCGATTTATGTCACGCTGTCTGGCCTATTTTAACAAAGATAAAGCAGAAAGTAAAAACACGGTTCTTGTGGCTACATCAGGTGATACTGGTGGAGCAGTTGCAAGCGGATTTCTTGGTGTTGCGGGTGTAGAAGTTGTGATTTTATATCCATCAGGAAAAGTAAGCGATATTCAGGAAAAGCAACTGACAACTTTAGGACAAAATATCAAAGCTCTAGAAGTAGATGGTGTTTTTGATGATTGTCAGGATATGGTAAAAAAAGCCTTTCTAGATGAAACTCTAAAACATAAAAACCTTACCTCAGCAAATTCTATCAATATTGCGCGTTGGTTACCGCAAATGTTCTATTTCTTTTTTGCTTATAAAGCGTTAAAAAAACAAAACAAACCGTTAATTTTCTCTTGCCCAAGCGGAAATTTCGGAAATATTTGCGCCGGAATAATAGCTAAGAAATTAGGTTTACCAATTGAACATTTTGTGGCCTCTACAAACGTAAACGATACTGTACCAAGGTTCTTAGAAAACGGAAATTACGATCCAAAACCATCTAAAGCTACTATCTCAAATGCAATGGATGTTGGGAATCCAAGTAACTTTATCCGTATTCAGGAAATGTACCAAAATGATTTAAAAGCGTTCGAAAAAGACTTTTCTTCTTATAGTTATACTGATGAAGAAACACTGGAAGCAATGAAACAGATTTATAAAGCTAACGGTTATATTGCTGAACCACACGGTGCAGTTGGCTACCTTGGTTTGAAAAAAGAATTACAAAAGCATGACAATGCAATTGGGATTTTCTTAGAAACTGCTCATCCTATTAAATTTCTTGATGTTGTTGAACCTGCTTTGGGGATTACACTTCCTATTCCTACTCAAATTGAGAGTGTTATTAATGAGGAAAAAGTAAGTGTAAAGATTGCTACTTATGAGGAATTGAAATCATTTTTAGGGTAATACACTTCTGATTATAAAACCTAAAAAAAAACCACAAATTACACTAAAAATGACTAGTACAATTTGTGGTTTTCTTTTAGGAAAACAATCTATTTTCTACAATTATTTATAAGTAAAAGTACCTTTAGCATCTTTAAAATCTAAACCTACATAATTCTTAAGATCATCAAAAGTAGTTCCTGATACTACAATTTCTTTTAATCTTTTTTCACTATCCAAAATTCTTCTCAGAGTCATTGTTTTAAAGGACCTCGGAGATGGCTTTGAATCAGTATACTCATGATCTATTTTTACAATATTATTAGTGCTCTTTTTTCCAAATTTGTTATGTAGTACAGAAAAAAGCGTATAGTAGCTATAAAGCAGTGGAGTTTCATACGTATAATCACTACCTTTTACATAAGCATCAGAATCATAAGTATAATTAATCGTATAGCTAGTTCCTGCCAGAACTGATTTGATTACGGCTTTGGTAATATTTCCATTCTGTTCTTCAAAATCCACTTGTTGACCTAATCTATAAGTAGGATAATATTTGCTTTTTCTATATGATTCAACTTTAGAAATGTATTGATTTTTATATGTAAAAACTGTTGAATCTGAACTAACACTAGAAATTTCACTATTAGTTTCAGATACAAAAATTTCGTTATTTATTATTGATTCAACACTTCCAGCTTTTAAATGAATTGATCTTTTAGAAATTATTTTAAAACCAGTAAGATTATCTTCTAATTGATTAACCTCAATTAAATCTGGGCTCACATAAGTAATTCCATAAACATATCCACCTTCTTTTACTTTAACAATTTTATTTGTGTTATCATATTCATAGGATTCGTCATCACGTCTAATTCCGATATACGGATCATAAGGATAAGAAAAAGAAATCAGTTTTTGATTTGCTAAATCAATAACTGGTGGTGCTACAACTGGATCAGATTTAGAATCATCAGAGGAGCATGATGTTATTACCACACTCATTAGAGGTAAAAAAAATAGTAGTTTTGGAAATTTCATAAAATAGGTAATTGATTATATTAAGTCTTAAATTTTTGTGACAATATTAAGACATTAATCTTACAATTAAAAAATTATCTACGCTAGTTAAATCTACAAAGAAGTAAAGAAAAATATTAATTAAAAAATTGATTTGTATCGGAGTCCTCAAACCAAAATCAGATGAAACACGAAGTAAAACCTAAGATAATTTTATTCCTTATCAAATAAAATTTTAACAAATATAATAGTATTTTTGTTTTGCTTTTTTTAACTATAAACCAAAAAAAACTATTCTAATTTCATGAAAATCAAACCTACGTTTTTCCTAATTCTATTATTACTTTTCGCTTTTAAACAAAGTTTTTTTGCTCAAACCAAAGACAATTACACAACCAGAATTGATAGTTTGATTCAAACAACTTCAGTACGTCCGTTTAATGGGACTATACTAATCTCTCAAAACGGAAAAATCAAATACTCTAAAGCTTACGGCTATTCTGATTTTACAAAAAAAACACCTCTAAAACTAGATGACCATTTTGTTATTTTGTCAAATAGTAAGCAAATAACAGCTGTTTTAATTCTTCAGGAAGTTGAAAAAGGAAAGATTGTTTTAAATACTCCTATAAAAAAATATTTACCAAACCTAAAACAGCCCTGGACTAGTACTGTTACTGTAGAGAATTTACTAAATCATACCTCAGGAATTGTAGATTTAGAAAAACCAACCGCCTTTGCTGTTGGAACTGAATTTAAATATACCGATTTAAATTATATTTTGCTAGGACAGATTATCGAAAGGGTAACTAATAAAACCTATGAAACTGTCGTAAACGAATTGTTCAAAGTGAACAAAATGAATGATAGTTTTTTTCCTAACTCAGATAACCAAGATGAAGTTGTAAACGGTCGTCAATATCTTAAAGACAATACAACCAAAGTAATCCAGGGTATTATTATTCCTAAAGATCGAGTTCCTGCTGCAGGGCTTGTTAGCACAGTTAAAGATCTGGCTATTTGGAATGATTTTCTGCATAATGGTAAACTTTTAAAAGAAGCTACCTACGCCCGAATGACCACTTATAGCATTACAAACCAACATCCTGTTTTTGGCGATAAAGAAATTGGATATGGCTATGGCATTCGTGTAAACGATGAAGCTAAAATTAAAGAATTTGGTCATACCGGAATTGTACCTGAACAAGGTTTTACATCGGTAAATTTATATTATCCTGAAACTAAAACTAGCATCATTGTTCTAGAAAATCAAACCTTTGATAATTTTGATATCGCTTATTATTTTGAAGCTGAAATTAGGAAGATTGTGTTGAATAGTGGGTTACTGAATTAATCAGGCATAAGAATTCAATAACTGTGAGATATTATCAATATAAAAACATTTAGATTATATGAAGTTTCGATAGCTATTTAATTTATCGAATTGACCAGCATTGCTAAAAACGAACCAAAAACCAATCAAAATGAAAAAAAATGCTTTTTATGTTTTATTGCTATTTATAATAAGTTTTTCAAGTATTGCTCAACATTCTTTAAAAAGAATTTGGGTAACAGATAGTATTTTACCAATTCCAGAATCGGTATTTTATGATAAAACAGATCGGGTATTATATACCTCTTTAATGGATGGTTCACCAGCTGAACGTGACGGAAAAGGAAGTATAGGAAAATTAACTACCGATGGTAAAATCATTAATTTAAATTGGATATCAGGCTTAAATGCTCCAAAAGGAATGGCAAAATTCAAAGATAAATTATTTGTAGCCGACCTTACAGAAATTGTAATTATTGATATAAAACAACAAAAAATACTAAAAAAAATAACCGTTAATGATTCCAAAATATTAAACGATGTAACTGTTGATAAAAAAGGAGTTGTTTATGTGTCTGATCCAAAAGTTGGTAAAATTTTCAAATTAGAAAATGATATAGCAACTGTTTATTTAGAAAACTTAAACAAACCAAATGGTCTAAAATTCATCGATAATGATTTGTATTTTTTAGACAATGGCTCATTATACAAAATGGATAATAAAAAGAACAAGCACCTTTTGACAGACGGTATGGATGAAAATACAGATGGAATTGAGCAAATAGCAAAAGGAGAGTTTGTTGTGAGTTGCTGGACTGGAGTTATTTATTATGTAAATAAAGATGGCTCAAAAGAAATTCTTTCGGATACCAGAAAAGAAGAATATTACTCGGCGGATATAGGGCTCGACAATGGAAAAAAAATAGTCTATGTCCCTTCCCTCTTCAAAAAAACCATAGCAGCTTATTCACTTAGATAAAATAATAATAACCTGTCTTTTCTCTTAAATTATCTATTTTAGAAACCACTTATAATTAACTAACCCAATATTAAAAATGAAGAAAACTACTTTAGGAATACTACTTATCGCTTTACCAATGTTATTTATTAATTGCTCTAAGGACGAAAGTAGTATAGTTACTCCACCTCAAACTGCCCAAACACCAGATCCAAGATTACCCAATCAAGAAGTATTTAAACCCGCAATACAATTGGTTCCTAAATCCCTTACTGGAAAAGTTACTGGAAAATCAACCGCAACAAAACAGCGTATCGTCAAAGAATTAATTTTTAGAGTTACCAAAGATCAACTTGGGAATGAGGTTCAAAATGAGTTGAAAGAAAACAGATATTTATATGACTCAAAAGGTCGATTGTATTCAATAGACAGATACATCAAAGACAAATTCATTGGAATAATTTCTAAATATGAGTTTGATGCTGCAGATAAAGTTACAAAAGCCTATCATGGTAATAATCCTGTTGAAATTAATAGTGGTGGATATATCACAAAAACAACTGGCAACGATGGAGGAATAATGGACATCTATTACGACGAAATCGGGCGTCTTGCAAAAGAAGTTGAAACAGGAACTTATGAGCAGGAGATTGAACATCAAGAACCTGATGGTAATTATACATACGAAACTGTTACCAATCCTAAAACCGCTACTTATCTATACAACTATGTTGATAATAAAGTATTTGTTAATATCCTCTTGACTGAAAAAAATTACTCTACAGCTAAAGAAACTCCTAATGGAATTGAATATGTTGTTAAAGATAAAATTACTGAGATTACATACGAACTTACCATAGATTACGCGAAGGCTGGTATATATTCTAGTGAACCTATCTTTAGATGTTACATTTATAATTGGATGCATATATTAGATTGGAAAGTTAAGGCGGTATCTGAAGGTGTGACAGAATATGAATTGAGATATGATTATGAATATGTGTATGACTCAAATGGATACTTAAAAGAGTCTAAACAAACGACAACTCGAGCATCGCAGCCTGATCGTCCTTTAGTTATGAAAACGCTATACACTTACGAGTAATTTCAATAACTGTTTGAATTTATAACCGATTTCCATAAGATTAAACTAAAAGCTACAACTATAATTTTGTAGCTTTTTTTTATCTTTGAAAACCAATCTCAAGAATAAAAACCTCATGATTACAAAAGCAACATTACAAGATATTCCAGCATTAAATACATTAATAAACTCTGCTTATCGCGGAGAATCATCTAAAAAAGGATGGACTACCGAGGCTAATTTATTAGAAGGAAAAAGAACTACTGAGGAAGAATTAAGTGAAACTATCCTAGATTCGAAAAATACTATCTTAAAATTTACTGAGAATGACCTGATTATTGGTTGTGTTTTGTTAGTAGAAAAAGAGGATAAACTCTATTTAGGAATGCTTACGGTTTCGCCTGAGTTACAAAATAGCGGTATTGGTAAAAAACTATTACATCGGGCCGAAATTCACGCTAAAGAATTAGGTTTACCTAAAATCATAATGACAGTGATATCTGTTAGAGAAGAGCTCGTTGCTTGGTACAAACGTAATGGTTATGTAGATACGGGCGTAAGAGAACCTTTCCCTGAAAGTGATGTTCATGTTACTGTTGCTGAAGAACCTTTGGAGTTTGTTCTATTAGAGAAAAAGGTTTAATTGTTTAACCACAAAGTTTATAAGTCACCCGAAAAAATTAACCGCAAAGGTCGCAAAGAGATACGCGAAGTTAGCTAAGATATTAGCGTTATCTCGCTAACACACTAAGTCGCAAAGAAAAAAAGCTTTGGTTATCAGTAACTTTGTGCCTTTCAAACCTTTAAACCTTTGAACCTTTGAACCTTTAGACGCACTGCGGTGCGTCTCTACAGAAAACCTTTGAACCTAAAAAAAATAATGATTTCTTATTAAAAATAAATAATGAACATACACCTTTTGCCTAAAAAAGATTGTACAGCCTCTATTTGGAGTGGTGGATTGACATATGAATATCTGATATATCCGAAAACAGCAAACTATACCGATAGGGATTTTATATTCAGGATAAGCAGTGCCACAATAGAAAAAGAGCCTTCGGAGTTTACCAAATTTAAGGGTTATTACCGATACTTAGTTATGCTTGATAACGGCTTGCAGATTGAGATAAACAAAGAAAAAAAAGTATATGAGAAATATGAAATCATGGAATTTAATTCGGATGATGAAGTAACTTCTTATACAAAAGGTATTGATTTTAATTGGATGGTTTCTGAAAAAATTCCCCATCACAAACTAAAAATAACGAATAGCAACCAGAATTGTAATGCCCAAATAATAATTTTATATTCTTTACATACAACAATTATTAAAATTAATGAGAAGCCATATAATCTAAATCCTTATGATTTATTAGTCATTGAAAATCAAGAAAAGGAACATATAATGCTTCATTTTTCTGATGAATGCCTCTTTGGAATATTGGATTTTTAATCCACAGTTAATCCTTTAATTATGCATAAAATTTAACCGCAAAGTCCGCTAAGATTTACGCTAAGTTCGCTAAGATAATATCTTGCAAAGGCGCAAAGAAAAAACCTTAGAACCTTAGAGCCTTTGCCACTTTGAACCTAAAAAAAGAACTAAACATTTATTAGTCATTGAAAATCAAAAAAAGGAACATATAATGCTTGCCTTTTCAAATGAATGTCTCTTTGGAATATTAGATTTTAAAATTTAACCGCGAAGTTCGCTAAGATGTTATCTCGCTAAGACGCTAAGTCGCAAAGAAAAAAAAGCTTTGAGAATCATTAACATTATGCCGTTCGAACCTTAGAGCCTTTGCCACTTTGAACCCTAAAAAAAGCCTCTGAACCTCTCAAAAACCTAAACATTTCTCTTAATCTTCGATAAAAACTCATGTGAAACTCCAAGGTATGAGGATAAATTTTTGTTATTTATTTTCTGTGTTTTGTCTGGATGAGTCTTTATAAATTCAAGATATCGTTGTTTGGATGTTTTGTTTAAAACATCAAGAAGTCTGTTTTGTATAAGGATATTGGCTCTTTCTACCATTGCTATATGAAACTGAATTAGCTTTGGCACTTCTTTAAATAATAATGTTTTATTCGATTTATTAATTACCAATATTTCGCTGTCTTCTATTGCCTTAATATTGTATTTGGTTGGTTTCTGGTGATAGAAACTTTCAATATCACACATCCAGTCATTTTCGAAAGCAAAAAAGAGAACACTTTCACTTCCGCTTTCGTTTAGGATATAGATTTTAAATGCTCCTTTTAAAATAAAACCTTCATATACACTATTAGAATCCTGAATTTGTAGAAACTCGTTTTTCTTCAGTTTAATAAATTCTGTTTTTTCTATAATTATATCCCATTCAGTATCTGTAAGGGCAATTTTGCGCTCAATATTATCCCTTAATAGTTTATACATATGGTTATTTTTCATTTTTAGCAAAAACATTATAACTATTTAATTTACAATATATTTATAGATAATAAAAAATAAATGTAATCGATTACTAAATTAATAAAAAAGATAGAACTAGTTCAATTTTTTTAAAATATTTTATAAAGACTTTTGGCGTATTAATTAACCCCAAAATATCTATTATGAAGATTAAATCTACATTATCAGCGTTATTATTAACTCTGATTTTCGGCTTTGCAAGTTGCAACAACGAAGAAATTACTGCTACACAAAATGGTGACAGCAATGCAAGTACAACTTTATCAACAAGTCAAAATCTGACTGCCAAAGTGGGTAATTGTGCTGAGGTTCCTGGATGGGCATCTCAAAACGGAGGAACTACAGGAGGCGGAAGCGCAGCAGAAACTGTTGTAACTACCTACGCACAACTAAAAGCCGCTATTGAAAACAGTGCTGTAAAAGTGGTAAAGATTACTGGTACTATTACAATTACAACAAGGTTATCATTTCAGGATCAATCTGGCAAAACAATTTATGGCGCTAGCGGAGCTAAATTGGTCTCTACAGATCAAACTCAGGCAAATTCTGGTATTATTAATATTAAAAGATGTACCAATATTATTATCAGAAATTTAATTTTTGAAGGTCCCGGTGCTTATGATACTGATGGTTGGGATAATGCTATTATAGATGACTGCCGAAATGTTTGGGTAGATCATTGTGAGTTTAGAGATGGTGTAGATGGTAATCTTGATATAAAAAACAAGTCGAATTACGTTACTGTTTCTTACACAAAATTTGGGTACTTAAAACCTCCTAAAGCTGGTGGTTCTGGAGGATCTGACGATCATAGATACTCTAACTTAATTGGTTCTAGCGATGGTGCTACGGCTGACCGTGGAAATCTGAAAATTACTTTTGCTCGTTGTTGGTGGGCTCCAGGATGTAAGGAAAGAATGCCAAGAGTTCGTTTTGGTCAAGTGCATATCATAAATAGCTACTTTAATAGTACGGTTAGCAATAAATGTGTTGCAGCAGGTTTCGAAGCTAATATTCGTGTAGAAAACAACGTATTCGAAGGTGTAAAAACTCCTATTGACTTAATGACTGGCTATACAGCTGTAACTGCTGTTGGAAATATTTTTACAAGTACAACTGGAAATACTGCAGGAAGTAATACTGCTTTTACGCCACCATATTCTATTGTGACTCTTGCTGCATCTGCGGTTAAAGCTGATGTTACTGCTGGAGCTGGTGCTACATTTACAGGTAATACTTGTGGTTCTTTTTAATTAAAAACTGAATTATTTTTTAAACCATATAAGTTATGTAAGAGCATTTAGATTTTCTTATATGACTTATATGTTTCTTTTTTTTATATAAACTAAGGATTTAACCGCAAAGTTCGCAAAGGTTTACACAAAGAACGCAAAAGTTTTTCTCGTGAAGACGCTAAGTCGCAAAGAAAAAGCTATAGGTTTATTTACTTTTTCAACCTCTGTACCTTTTCAACCTCTGTACCTTTTCAACCTCTGTACCTTTGAACCTTTGTCACTTTGAACCTTTGTCACTTTGAACCTCTGCACCTTTGTCCCTTAAATTTAGAGAACTAACTCCTCAAACAATCTTTGAATCGTTTTATCTAAATCCTGACATAAACCCGGATGCGGTCGTGAGGTTTGAATTGCCGAACTACGAATCGCCGTTAACCAACGAAAACGTTCCGGTATTTCCATTTGTCCAATTGGTCCGCCGTCTTTGGCTCCATTGGCTATTTTTTCTAGCGAGGTTAAATTGCAATGTAATTGTTCGATATCAAAATCGGCTGAAAGTGCTTGAATTCTCGTATCATTTATATGATACAATACTTTTATAAATTTGGCTCTTTTACAAAATAATATGATACCTATATTTAGGAATTCTTCACGTTCTACTCTTGGCACAACACGAATTACGGCATATTCATATAAGTGATTATCTTGCATTTTCGGCTTCTTTTACAAAAATTTCAGAATGGTTTAATCGTGTTTGCAAAAATTGCAAATATACATTTCGCAATGCTTCAGGCGTTTCATCGGTATCTTCCCAATTGAGCCATTCGTCTGGAATAAGCGCTACAATTTCCTGTAATAATTCGGGAGTTAAAACTGCTTTATATTCTGAATCGACTTCTTTTATAAGTGATGCCTGTGGTAACAATACATGGTCTTTTATTAATGCAAAAGGACTTTTTGCATGTTGTTCCCAATTGTTCCATGAATGATGAAAATACAAACATGCTCCGTGATCTATTAACCATAGTTCTTTATGCCATATAAGCATATTGGTATTCCTAAACGTACGATCGACATTGGTAATAAAAGCATCTAACCATACAATTTGCGACGCTAGTTTAGGATCAACTACTGTTACAACTGGGTCGAAAGTAATTGCTCCCGATAAAAAATGTAAAGCCAAATTAAGTCCTTGACTTCCTTGTAGTAAATCCTGAATTTCTTCATCGCCTTCGCTTCTGCCAAAAGCTTCGTCGAGATTAGCAAATACTAATTCGGGGATTTGAAGTTTTAAGACATTGGCAATTTCGCCTCCTATTAATTCGGCAATTAGGGCTTTTACACCATGTCCTGCTCCTTTAAATTTTAGGACGTATTTAAAATCGTCATCTGCTTCGGCTAAAGCGGGTAACGAACCGCCTTCGCGCAACGGACTTATATATCGCGTTACGTTTACCGTTCTTAGATCTAGTTTGTTTTTCATAGTCAGCTTTTACTGGAATACAAACTTACTAATTTAGATTTGTTAGTCTTCTTAGATTAGTTAGATTTTTAGATTACATCTGAAGTTAATCACGTCATGGCTGTAGAGGCACACCGTAGTGCGTCTCCCGCAATGTATTCTGTAAAGATGGCCATTGCGCTAATTTTGTTTCACGCGGATTCAGCGGATTTTTTATCGATTTATCATGCTGAGTCAACATTTTTCACGTCATGGCTGTAGAGACGCACCGCAGCGTCTCCCACAATATGAATCCGTAAAGATGCGATACCGTTGCGCTAATTTTATTTCACGCAGATTTGGCAGATTCAGCGGATTTTTCTCTGGTTTGGTTTTAAGGCATAGTTTGTGGAATATATCACGGGAGACGCACTGCGATGCGTCTTTGCATTGCGTGTGTTTATCTTTTCGGAATTATATTGTGGTTCTTCTCCCGAAGTTTCGGGACGCTCAGAAGGACAAACTGAGTAACATACAATAAATCTTAAAATCTTGATTCTTTAAGTCTTGCCTCTAAGAAGTCTAAAAATCTTACTAATCTAATGTCAAAAATGCTTTCCCAAGATTTGCAATAATATCGGATGCTATAAATGACTGATATCCTGTTTCGGGTAAGGCAATATCGGCGGTTAAACCATGTATGTAAACTCCTAATTGAGCAGCTTGAATTGGTAAATATCCTTGCGCCAGTAAACTTGTGATTATTCCGGTTAGGACATCTCCGCTTCCTGCGGTTGCCAATGCTGCATTTCCTGTGGTATTTTGATAAATCGATTCGCCATTTACTATATGTGTTGGAGCACCTTTTATGACTATGATTACTTTATATAGTTTGGAGAATTCTATGGTTTTTTCAAATTTTTCGCTGTCTGAAGTCCAATTTCCTATTAAGCGTTCTAATTCTTTCGGATGTGGTGTTAGTATGGTATCTGGTTGTAGCAAATCATACCATGCTTTATTCTGTGATAGGATATTTAGTGCATCGGCATCGATAACTAGTGGAGTTTTATTTGTTTTTAAAAACTCAAAAAATGCTTTTTGTGTGTTGGGCTCCTGCCCTATTCCTGGGCCTATTCCTATGGCTTGTGGTTTTATATCGAATATGATTTCGGATATGTATTTTTCATGTGTTGTGGTTACCACCATAACTTCGGGAATTGTAGATTGGAGGATTTCGTAGCCACATTTTGGAATGTGTGTCGTTACGAGTCCGCAGCCTGATTTTATACAGGCTTTGGATGCTAAAACGGCTGCTCCTATCTTGCCATAACTTCCTGAAATTATTGCTGCATGTCCTTGTATTCCTTTGTGTGTTTTGGGATTTATAGGCTTGTAAATCTGTTGAATCTCGGCTTGGGTTATGAGAATGGGTATTTTCATGAAATGGGTATTTTTATTAAAATTACAAAAAACCATGATTCAAAAATCATTAATATTACCTGATAAGCTCTAGCCCTGATAATAGCGGCATCCTTTATGTTCCGCCGCGGCGGACATAAAGATATAGCGAATAGCAGGAAACAGCTACTAATTTTTGCGATTTTTATAATTTTGAGTACTTGTTTACAACATTTTTTGAATAAATTTGCGATTAACTTTTATAAACACACACAATGAAAAATACTGCGCTAACGCACATACATGAGGGTTTGGGAGCGAAAATGCTACCTTTTGCTGGTTATAATATGCCTATTTTATACGAGGGTGTAAATGCTGAACACGAGACGGTTCGTACTAGTGTGGGCGTTTTTGACGTTTCGCATATGGGAGAATTTTTATTATCTGGTCCAAATGCTTTGGCTTTGATTCAGAAAGTAACTTCGAATGATGCATCAACGCTTACTATTGGTAGAGCTCAATATTCTTGCTTACCTAATAATGATGGCGGAATTGTAGATGATTTGATTATTTATAAAATGAAAGATGAAGAGTATTTACTTGTTGTAAATGCTTCGAATATTGATAAGGACTGGAATTGGATTTCTTCGCACAATGATTTGGGTGTGGATATGAAAAACCTATCGGATGATTATTCTTTGTTAGCAATACAAGGGCCTAAAGCTGTTGAGGCTATGCAAAGTTTGACTTCGGTTGATTTATCGGCTATTCCTTATTACCATTTTGAGATTGGTACTTTTGCAGGAATCGATAATGTAATTATTTCGGCTACTGGTTATACTGGTTCTGGTGGTTTTGAGATTTATTGCAAAAATGATGAGGTTGAACTTATCTGGAATAAAGTATTTGAAGCTGGTGCTGCTTTTGGTATTAAACCAATAGGACTGGCAGCTCGTGATACGTTACGTCTAGAAATGGGTTTCTGTTTATACGGAAATGATATTAACGATACTACTTCGCCTCTTGAAGCTGGATTGGGTTGGATTACAAAGTTTACTAAAGATTTTACGAACTCTGAGAACCTGAAAAAACAAAAAGAAGCTGGTGTTACTAAAAAACTTGTTGGTTTTGAGATGCAGGAACGTGCTGTACCTAGACAAGATTATGAAATTGTTGATGGTTCAGGAAATGTAATCGGGGTGGTAACATCTGGAACTATGTCTCCATCTATGGGTATTGGTATTGGGTTAGGATACGTAACTATCTCAAACAGTGCTGTAGATAGCGATATCTTTATTAGAATTAGAAAAAATGATGTTCCTGCGAAAGTGGTAAAATTACCTTTCTATAAGAAATAATACTTTCTGGCATCAATATTTTAGTGAGATTATACTCTTTTTATAAAAAAAATTAGCGTAATTTTAGTTTAAATGTTGATACCCGATTTATGAAAAAATTTTCATTAGTATTTCTGCTTGTTGGTTTCTCTCTGTTTGGTCAAAATAGTGACTCTACATGTGAAATATTAACTAAAATAAATGCGCTTATTCAAAGCGAGCATATTCAGCCAAAACCGGTAGATGATAGTCTATCGGTTTTTGTTTTTGATAACTTTATCGATGACCTTGACCCTTCCCGAAATATATTCCTGAAATCGGAATACGAGGCGCTTGCCAAAAAATACCGCTTGAATATTGACAATCTTATTTTGAATAAAGATTGTAGTTTCCTGAATGATATTGTTACTAAATATCGTAATGGTCTTATAAGAAACAAAGCTGCCTTAGAAAAAATCCTGACTCTGCCTATTGATTATTCTGCGAAAGATACGATTCGGTTTTACAAAAAATCTTTTCCTGTATATATGAAGGAAACTGAAATCGAGAAGGTTTGGCGTAAAAAAATGCGCTACGAAATTCTGGATGAAATCTCTGAAGTAAGTTCTAATCTGGACTCGCTTAAAACGAATTTCGCTTCTCTTGAACCGATTCATAAAAAAACTGTTCTTGATAACGAAATATGCCGAATTAATACGCTTTTGCAAACGGGAAAAAATCCTCAAGAAAAACTATATAACTATTTCTGTACGTATTTTGATCCTCATACTGCCTATTTTAGCGATGATTCAAAATCTAGTTTTGTAGCTTCTTTATCCAAAGAGCATTTATCTCTGGGTTTAAATGTGAATTTGAATGAAAAAAATGAGATTATTGTAGATGAATTAGACCCTAATGGTCCTGCTTTTAAAACTGGTCAGATAAAAAAGGGAGATCAAATTATCTCTATCTCTAACCAAAAAGAAACTTTAAAGGTTTCGTGTGCCACACTTGAATCTATTTCGACCATGATATTATCTGAGCTGAATAAAACTATCATTCTTACTCTTAAAAGGAATTCTGGAAAAAGTTTTGAAGTGAGCATAGAGAAACAAATTATGAAGGATGAGGAGAACTCTGTTTTTAGCTTTATAATTGGTAAAGAAAGTAAAATTGGTTATATAAAAATCCCTAGTTTTTATGCCGATTTAGAAGGAAATAGCGGAAAAGGTTGTGCAGATGATACTGCTAAAGAAATTATTAAACTACAAAAAGATAATATTAAAGGTCTGGTTATCGATTTAATAGATAATGGTGGTGGCTCTATGGAAGAAGCCATAAAACTAGCCGGAATGTTTATAGATAGCGGCCCTATCTCGATTGTGGTTGATAATAAAAAGGAGCAATCGGTTATAAATGATCCTTATAAAGGTATGCTTTATAAAGGTATTGTTGTGGTATTGGTAAATGGCAACACGGCTTCGGCTAGTGAGTTCTTTGCTGCAATTATGCAGGATTACAACCGGGCTTTATTATTGGGTAGTACTACGCTAGGAAAAGCTACAATGCAAACTATACAATCTCTGGATGAGAAAAAAAACACCGACTTCCTGAAAATAACTATCAATAAATTTTACAGAATAACAGGAAAGAGTCATCAATATATAGGTATAACTCCCGATGTGGTTCTTCCTGAGTTTTACGAAAACATTATCCAGAAGGAGAAAAATTTCCCCACGGCAATTAAAAACGATAGTATTGTTCCTGTTTTAAAATTTAGACCTTATGTAAAAAGAAGTCTTATAAATAGCTTAGCAGATGATAGTAGTATTAGGGTTGCTGCAAGTGATTATTTTAATAACATTATCCAGATAAATCAAAAAATAGACCAGCTTATTAATATCCCTCAAACTGAAATTCCGATGACTTTGGATGCTGTTTTTAATCAGAAAAAATCAAGAAGTATTTTGTGGGAAGAAATAAACGCTTTTAATAGCAAGAATAGTCCACTTGAGATTTATAACTCGACCGTTAACCAATTTCTGCTAGGTATTTATCCTACCGAAAAAGTCATGAATCAATATCAAATTAATAATCTTAAAACTAATCCGTACTTAAATGAGGCTGTAAATATTATTAATGATTTTAATGCAGCTAATTAGTATTCGGTCTCCGTTTACAGTATTCAGTGGCAGTGTTTAGTCTCAGTATTTGATACCAGTTTAAAACTGAATACTGAGATTATTGACTACTTCCAATGTAGTATATATTCTCAATTTACATTTTACTGCCACCAGTTTACATTTCACCAAAAAAAACATAGTGTTTGTTTTTGTAAAATAACTAATAACTGTATTTTTGCAACTCAAAATAAAAAATTAGCAATGGGAAGAGCGTTTGAATTTAGAAAAGGTAGAAAAATGAAACGTTGGTCGGCAATGGCCAAAACATTTACCCGTATTGGTAAAGATATCGTAATGGCCGTTAAAGAAGGTGGTCCTAATCCGGATGCCAACTCTAGACTAAGAGCGGTTATACAAAATGCCAAAGCAGCCAACATGCCTAAAGACAACGTTGAGCGCGCTATAAAAAATGCCAGCAATAAAGATACTGCCAACTATAAAGAAATTTTATTTGAAGGTTATGCTCCTCACGGAATTGCAATATTAATAGAAACTGCATCTGATAACAATAATCGTACTGTAGCCAATATTCGTAGTTACTTTAACAAATGTAACGGAACTATGGGAACACAAGGTTCGGTTGAATTTATGTTTGACCATACTTGTAATTTCCGAATCCCTAAAGGTAATCTTGATCCTGAGGAATTAGAACTAGAATTAATCGATTTTGGTGCTGAAGAGGTTTTTGAAGATGAAGACGGAATTTTAATCTATGCTCCTTTTGGAAGTTTTGGAACTATCCAAAAAGAACTAGAAAATAGAGGTCTTGAAATCTTGTCTTCTGGTTTTGAACGTATCCCACAAATAACGAAAGAACTTACTGAAGTTCAAATTGCTGATGTAGAAAAACTTATCGAAAAGATCGAAGAAGATGATGACGTTATGAACGTATATCATACGATGAAAGAAGAGTAATTTTTACTTTTATACTATATACTAAACTCCAGAGAAATCTGGAGTTTTTTTGTTTTAAAGAAGAAATATTATTACAATTTTTAATACTATTTCTTTACCTCATTTTTATTAGAATATCACTAAAACTGGGTATTGTGCATCCATCAAAAGTCTGCTACTTTCGTGCTATTCTTATACACAAGAAAAAATCTAATAATTTAAAACAAAGTATTGAAGAATACATTTTGCTAAACCTAATTTATAATACTCCGAAACAAATAAAACTAATTTGCTTTCGAGTATTTATCAAAATAAACAATGTAAAATCAACAACCTATAAAACAATTCCATTGCCATATAATTTAACGGTTAAGAAAGTTATTATAACTTTTTGTAAACCATTTTTTTCCTATTAAAAATTATTTATATTTGGCCGCCATTAAATCACTACAATAAGCTAAGTTAATTCGTTAATTTAATGCCTAATACCAAATCAAACCTACAAAACATTGAAAAAAACTACTCCTAGGTTATCCTCTTTCTTATTAAGTTTCGTTTTATTTATCATAAGTATTAATTGTTTTTCAAATACAAATCGAGATACGATTAGTAATCTAAAAAAGAACAATCCGATTATAAATATACTTTCCAAAAAAGAAACAAACACTTTATCTCTTTTTTCTCCAGCTTCACAAAGTGAATTTACCAATACTTTTATAAAAGAAAACTATCCAATTGCTGATCCAACTAATGAGGATTTGAATAAGGCAATTGGAGTTTTTAAAGAAATTGATAAAAACAGTAATTTAACTGATCTATTAGAACCTAAAAGTTTGTCAATGCTACCTTTGGGTATTAAAAAGACAATTGGTGGTATACAATATATTTTAGGCGTTAGTAATGCAAAATTCACTCCCGAATATACTGAGTTAACTGCATTTGTAAAAATAATCCTCCCTCAGCATGATGCATCTGGTAATCCTAAAGAGCTCTTTTTTGGAGCTAATAACATTAAACTCTCTCATAAAGGGGGATTAGTAGGTGATACTAATTTGGTTTTACTTGGTGATGTTCCAATAAAAATTAATGGTGAGAATTTATTATTGATTTTAAAAGGTGGCATGACTATGGCCACTGGGCAAGTCGAGAATAAAACATACGTAACTATAGATTGTAATGGATTTAAAGAATTAGGAATAACTGCGGATGTAGTTTTCTCGAGAACATTGCTAGAACCTGTTGATGCTAATTACAATGTTATAGCATCTCCACAAAGAGTGGAAGCAAAATTTAAAACAATAGTATCTAACTGGAATGATATTTTGGTAGAAATCTCTTTACCAAGTTTTCAGTTGACTAGTTATAAAGGTACCTCCTTTGAATTAAACAAAGCGGTAATCGATTTTAGTGATATTCGAAATTCTAGTGATGTAGTTTGGCCAAAGGATTATGAAAAAGACTATCTAGTTCCTGGTAATGAAAATTTATGGAGGGGTTTATATGTAAAATCCTTAAAAGTAGTTTTACCTGCACAGTTTAAGAATAAAGAAACAAATCAGCGAATTGTTTTTAAAGCTACTGATTTATTAATTGACCGAATGGGTGTTTCGGGGAATTTCTCTGCCGAAAATGTTTTGGATTTAGGTAAAGGAAGTGCTTCAGGCTGGCAATTTTCCGTTAATCATATTGAATTAGGGTTTAGAGCAAATTCATTAACATATGCCTCGTTTGATGGAGACATCGTTTTACCAGTTACTGACCCATCCAAGCAATGCAAGCCAGGTGTAAGGAGCGAACTTGGCTATAAAGCAATCATTAATCCTATAGATAATGAATATCTTTTAAAAGCAGAAGTAAAAAGTGATATTTGTTTTCAATTATTTAAGGCAAATGCAAAAATAGAAAAAAACTCGTATGTAGAACTAAAAGTAAAAGAAGGTGTTTTCCTGCCCAAAGCTGTTCTTTATGGAAGCTTAGCTATAAAAGGAAGTAACACTCCCGAGTCTGAAAACGATACAAAAGAAACAGTAAATTTTAAAGGAGTTACATTTCAGAATTTACAATTACAAACTGTAGTTCCTTATATAAAAGCAGATTATTTTGGGTATAAGAATGCTGCTGAAGATGATGCAAAAGTTAGTAATTTCCCTATAACAATAAATGAAATTGCCTTAATTGCAGATGACGAATCGGCGAGTTTAAAAATAGATTTGGCCGTTAACTTGATGAAAGATCAATTTAAAGGACAAACAAAATTTTATGTTGTTGGAAAATTTGCAAAAAATGAAGGCATTCAAAAATGGAAATTTGATCATTTAAAATTTGAAGAGATTAAGGTTTCTGCCGATTTAGGAGGAGTGAAATTTAAAGGAAGTATTACCATAATGGATAACGACCCTGTTTATGGCAATGGCTTTAAAGGAATGGTAGGAGCTGATTTTACTGGCGGAATAGCTGTAGAGGCAAATGCTATTTTTGGTTCTACTACATTTAGATATTGGTATGTAGACGCTATGGTAGATAACCTTAATATACCTGCAGGAGCAATCACTTTCAAAGGTTTTGGTGGAGGCGCCTATTATAAGATGAGAAAGGACGGCTTTAGTTCTTCATTTGTAGCATCGGGTTCTAATTATGTTCCAGATATCGATTCTAGTCTTGGAGTTAAAGCGATGATAAAATTTGCAGGAACTGCAACCGCCGATGCTTTTTGGGGTGGTGCTGGTTTTGAAATTGCTTTTAATAGTAACTCTGGTATAAATAGAATTAGTATTTATGGAGAAGGTCACGTAATGCAACCTTTTGAAATACCTGGAGCAGAAGAGTTAACAGGTGCTTTAAAAGCCGTTGCCGAAAACGAATCATTATTATCTAAAGTTGCATTAGAGGCTCTAAAAACCTCAAACTTATCTAAAGCTGCTGAACAGCTATATCCTAATACGGTAAAACAATCTATGGGTATCAATGCATTTGCAGCCATAGAATATGACTTTAGAGCAAAGACCTTGCATGGTACATTCGATTTATATATAGATACGCCTGGAGGTTTTATAAAAGGTCGTGCTTCGGGTAATAGGGCTGGTTGGGCAGTATTACATTTTGGACCAGACAAATGGTATATACGCATGGGGACTCCTACTGATCGTTTAGGAATAAAACTAGCAATTGGACCTATAGAAGTAGAAGCTGGAGGTTACTTCATGTTAGGAGACGACATTCCTGCAAGTCCACCACCACCTGCTATAGTAGCACAAATTTTAGGGTTGGAAGTTGCAAAATTAGATTATATGCGAGACGAAAATAGCATTTCGTCAGGAAAAGGTTTTGCCTTTGGGTCAGATTTTAGTCTAAAAACTGGTGACCTAACCTTCCTTATATTCTATGCAAATTTTCAAGCAGGATTTGGATTCGATATAATGGTAAAAGATTATGGCGAAGCTGCATGTAAAGGTTCAGGGCAAATTGGTATAAATGGTTGGTATGCCAATGGACAATCCTATGCTTATTTGCAGGGCGAACTAGGTTTGAAGATTAAATTATTCATGATTAGAAAGAAAATATCAATCATAAAAGGTGGTGGAGCTGTTCTTTTACAAGCAAAATTACCTAATCCTGTATGGATAAGAGGATATTTAGGAGGTTATTTTAATTTATTAGGTGGAGCGGTAAAAGGTAGCTTCCGATTTAAATTAGAATTTGGTAAGCAATGTGAATTCATTACAGATAGTCCATTAGGAGGTCTTAAGACAATCGCAGACATAACTCCTGCCGAAGGAACAAAAGATGTAGATGTTTTTACCATTCCTCAAGTCGGATTTAATATGCCTATAGATAAAAACTTTACTATTGAAGATGATGGAGGAGTAAAAACTTACATGTTAAAACTTGAAGAATGTACCGTTAAAAAAGATGGTGTTCCTATTGTAGGGGAATTAGCTTGGAATAAAACCAAAGATTTATTAACATTTACTGCTTTTGATATATTACCACAAAATTCGAGTTTAAGTATAACAGCAAAAGTAAGTTTCCAAGAAAATGTAAATGGAACTTGGAAAACGATATATGAAAATGGGCAAATAGCAACCGAGACCGAAACAAGAAATTTTACAACTGGTGTTGCTCCAAATAATATCCCTGTAAATAATATAGCGTATTGTTATCCTGTAATTGATCAGAAATATGTGTACCAAAATGAAACGAAGCAAGCTTATGTTGTCTTAAAACAAGGTCAACCCTATTTATTTGATTTAAAAACTGGTCAATCGCAAAAAGCATTTTATAAAACAGGAAATAAAATAGCTCTTGGATCTGGATCTATAAGTTACAACAGTTCTCTTAAAAAAGTTGTCGTCGATTTACCCTCTTTACAAACATCAAAACAATATAATGTTTCATTAATGACACTAGAAACAAAAACAGATGCAAATGGAAATATGACCGAAAGTTTTGATAAACAGGATTTAGGATCAGATTCTAGCTTAGAAGTTAAAAGCAATAAATTAACAGAAACTATTACAGGTGGGCAAGGTATTGAACTTTTACAATATAATTTTAATACAAGCCAATACAATACTTTCCAAGAAAAAATGGCAGCAAAAAAGCCTAAACAAACATTGGTAGAAATCATTTATTCAGATATCCATGCATTACAATCTCTTAATAATTCAACAGAACCATTTGATGAAATAGAAATAATTGGTAATGAAAAAACACTAAATGTGCCATTGATAAACGTTGAAGCAATACTAGATGATAGTTATTACAAAAACGAAATCTATCCTTTGGTCTATAAAGGATATCCGTTAGAAGGAATCATAACTTTCGATAGAGATACCAAAATATTGGGAATCCCTCCTACTAAAGGAGTTGAAACCTTGGCATGGTATCAGGATTACATCATAAATAATCCTAATAGTTTTATGCTGAAAGAATATTTGCCTTTCCGATATAATCAACCATTTTATTATAAAAATGATTTTCTAGATGTACGTTATAAAATAGTCAACTACTTTGTAAATACCAGAAATCAAGCAATGATTAACAAATACGACTATATCATTAACGGTAAATTCCCGTACATAAAACAAGGTTCATATAACATTAAATTGAATTATACACTACCAGGAGGGCAATTAGGCTCTAGTTCAATTTTTACATTCAATAAATCAAATTAGCATGAAGTTTAAAATTTTAATTATACTTTTTTTTATAATAATTAGTAATGTTTTTGCTCAAAATAAAAAAGAAGAAATAGCATCGATTGAAAAAAAACCTGGAATTCAAGTTATAGCAAGAGTACAAAAAGACAGGATTTTATTACGTTGGGCGGTGACAAATCCTATTGCTTGGAAAAAACTAAACACTTATGGATACCTAATAGAAAGATATACTGTTACAAGAGATAACAAAACATTATCTAACCCTGAAAGAGTGGTTTTATCTCAAATTATGAAACCAGAACCACTAGAAAACTGGGAAAAGTTAATTCAGGATAATGATAATGCAGCGATTATTGCTCAGGCTATCTATGGAGAAGATTTTGCAGTTTCTGGAACCGATAAAATGGAGAACATCATTAATCTTGCCGAAGAAACAGAACAAAGATTTACGTTTGCATTATTCACTGCCGATAAAGATTTTGAGATTGCAAAAAAAGCTGGTTTAGGATTTGAAGACAAAACAGCCAAAGAAAACGAAAAATACGCATACAGAATATCATCAAACATACCCGAAACTGAAATGAGCATTGATTATGGAGGTATTTTTGTAGGGCTAAAAGAATATGAATCTCTACCAAAACCAATGGATTTTACTGCGCACTTTAGTGATAACAGTACAATGTTAAGTTGGAACTTTAAAATCCTATCTCATGCATACGGTAGTTATTATGTGGAACGTTCTACAGATAAAAAAACTTATGAAAGAATTACAGATAAGCCATACACAAGTTTAAATCAAGAGAACACAAATAATAATCGCATTTTTTATGTAGATTCTATTGCCAATAATAAACCATACAGCTACAGAATTCAAGGAATATCCTCGTTTGGAGAATTAGGTCCATATTCTGAAATTATTACTGGAAAAGGTAAATCTCTATTAAAATTTGTACCTCATCTTACTGTTAAAGACTTCAAAGATGATACTACAGTTACTCTGTCTTGGGAGTTCCCAGAAGAAGGAAATGAAGAGATTTCAGGGTTTGAACTAAATCGTTCGGATAAAGATGATGAAAAATATACTACAGTATTAAAAAACATCCCTGCAAAAAACCGTTCAGTAACCTATAATAAACTTTTATCTACAAATTATTTCACTATTACAGCAATTGGAAAACAAGGAAATAGCAGAACTTCATTTCCTATGCTAGTACAACCTGTAGATTCAATTCCACCATCTAAACCTATTGGCTTAAAAGGTGTAATTGATAGTCTGGGTATCGTTAAAATCACATGGGCTCCTAATAAAGAAAAAGATCTAATGGGGTATCGTATTTATAGAGGTAATACTGCTGAGGAAGAATTTAGTCAGTTAACAGTGAGCCCAAGTGAGCCTAATACTTACGAAGATAAAGTGATTATCAAGAGTTTGAACAGCAAAGTATATTATAGAGTAATTGCTGTTGATTATCATTATAATATGTCCCCATTTTCGGAAACATTAATTATTAAAAAACCAGACGTAATCCCTCCTACCTCACCTGTATTTACTAAATATGAAATAAAAGATGGCGCCGTTTTTCTAGAATGGGTTAATAGCCAAAGTGAAGATGTGGCTTCTCACCAATTATATCGTAAAGAAAATGAACAAGAAAAATGGGAACTGATTTTAAACGATGTAACAAAACTAGAATCCTTTCAAGATAAAAAAACAAACGAGGGCTCAACTTACAGATATGCCATTTTCGCTAAAGATGAAAGTGGCCTAGTATCAAACCCTACACCAGAAATTGCATTATTTATACCAAAATATACCGTTAAACCAGCTGTAAAAGGATTTTATGCTCAAGCAAATACAGCTACAAAAAGCATAGATTTATCTTGGGATTATAAAGAAAGTGATGTTGATAGTTTTGAAATTTACAAAGCTACAAATCAAGAACCGCTACAATTGATACAAATCCTAAAAGGAGAATCACGAAAATTATCTGATCCTACACTTACAATAAATACCACATACAAATACGGAATAAGAGCACAATTTAAAGACGGAAGAATGTCTAAAATGGTTTTTTATACTGTAAAGTTTTAAGAGCATGAAAAAATTATTTATTTTACTTTTTATTATTACCGCATCAAAAGGATACGGACAAACCTATACATTTTATTATTCATATACTAAGCAACTTACTGGATGTACTGATGGATGGCATGGATGGAAATTACAGATTCTTACTCCTACTGTTCCCATAGAAAATATAACAAAACAGGAAAATAATTCGCTATATCCTGAAAATTTCTATAGTCGCCAATATACTTTAAAAGCAAATCCAACCATGTTTAATTTTGAAATCATAGCATATGATTGTACTTCATCAACAAGTTGTGATGCCAAAATAAAACAACAAACTTTTACCCTTCCTGAATTAATTAAAGCCGGAGCTACTACCGTATGGGATTGTAAATACTACCAAAGATTTGCAATTGATGGTTTTGTAGCTAATGCAACTATTAAAAATCAAGACAATACCAGCCCAAACGAAATATGTGCTGGAACTCAACTGGAATTAGCAGCCTTTCCAACCGAGTTAGTACCAAGTAATACTTCTGGTTTTCCTAACGAAGTCTATCATTGGCAATATTCATTAGATAATCAACTTACCTGGATTGATGTACCTACAAGTTATAACAATAACAAACTCTTAAGATCTACTATTTACGAACTCTTAGGAAAGGATCATGAAAAATACTACAATAAAGACCTTTATTTTAGGTTAGGATACAGCCAAAACAGAGCTTTTAGTAATTCATTAAAAATAAAATATTCCCCTTGTGCTCCAATAATAACAAGTATTACTCCATCTGGAGCAACATGCAATGGAGAACCAGTAAATGTAATAGTGACTTTTGATAGAGGTTTATATCAAAATGAAAGACTAACCGAATTCCAAATTACTAAAATAGATGGACAACTAACACCAAATCAAATCCCATCTATTATTTCTTTTGACATTGGAAATCCATCACAATTTACATATAATAATGTTGTAGGATTAGAGAGTGGAGCTAAGTATACAGTAAAATATTTAGCTTTTATGGGACCAACTCCAAAAGGACTAATGATAACACCTAGTGATTTTCTCTATACCGATCCAGCCAAAATGAAGTTTGAAATAACCGATTACATAAAACCTTCTTGCCACGGAGGTAGTGATGGTATAATAGAAATAAAAGTACTGAGTGGTGCGGAACCTTATCATTTTTATAAAGATGGAGTCGAAATTTCTCCCGCTCCTACATTACAAAATGGGAAATATTATATCACTGGATTAGAAGCAAAAGAATATAATATTATGGTTACCGATGCAAAAGGTTGTATTGAAAAAACTTAAAATAACTAGGCTTATGAAAAAACTTTACTTTCTATTTTTAATTATTTTATCTTTTAAAAGTTATGGGCAAACCTATACTATAAAAGTATCATATGATGCATCAAGCGCTGGATGTCATGCAGCTGGATTTAGATGGGATTTAAAAGGGGATTCATCTACAATAGATTCATTTAGTGATGGGGGAAATAGCATGGACGTTGATGATATTAAAATATATCCTAATGTTGCAAATTTTACCACATTTAAATTATCATCTGGCAGTAATTGTAGACCTTTGGATTCATCCCCAAATTGTACTTCAACCAACTCCAAGTCGAGCACCAATGTGAAAATGATTCAAGGCGATTACCTTGGATTTGGAGCTTGTAACGGTGGAGTCAGCATAACATTATTTAAACCAAATGTAACCATACAAAACTTAGATACTGCGAATTCAAATGAGATATGTGCTGGATTTCAACTGGGCTTATCTGGATATCCGACTAATGGTACTGGGAAATTTCCCGATGAAGCTTACCATTGGCAATATTCTCTAGATAATGTAAGTTGGACAGATGTTCTTGCCTCTAAAAATAATAACGCTATAGCTAAATTCTCAATCGAGGAAATCTTAAGCGCCAATGGTATCAATCATATCAATTATTTAGATAAATTAATTTATTTCAGATTAGGCTATGGACAAGATAGACCATTTACAACTCCTTTGGCTATTAAATACTCAGCTTGTGCACCTATACTAAAAAACGTAACATACTCGCCCCCAGAATGCAATAACGATTATATTAAAAAAATTGAAGTTTTCTTTGACAGGGATTTAAAGTATAATGAAACTTTATATCCATTTTACATTATTAATATTAACCCTTTAAAAAATTCTCCTCATTTCCAACTTGTTGAACCTTTAAAATCTCTAACTAAAGATGCTGAAACAGGTTTTTATAAATATACTTTTTTAAGTCCAGGAATACTTGAAGAGAAAGAAACTTATCGAATAGAATACCAAGCAAATAGAAATGAGAGTCCTGCTGGATCTTTACAATCTCCGCAGAATTTTAATTTTACCTATACCAATCCTACTAAAATGCAGTTTGAAATAACCAATTACACAGAACCTTCTTGCAAGGGAGGTAGCGATGGCGTAATCGAAATAAAAGTACTTAGTGGTACCTCTCCTTATTATTTTTATAAAGATGGAGTTGAAATTACTCCCGCCCCTACACTACAAAATGGTAAATATTTCATCACGGGCCTAGGAGCAAAGACATATAATATCATGGTTACCGATACAAAAGGTTGCATTGAAAAAATCTAAAAAATACACCTCAAATTATTCTACTATAATTATGAAAAAATACTACCTACTACTATTATTCTTTGTTAGTTTATTGGGTTATTCACAACAAAAAACTGGTGTTGGCGAACTGAGTGGAGGTGCTAGAACAGTTCCTATTGACAATCCTAAAGCAATTTTAATTACAGGATCTTCTACAGATGCAACAGCCAAAGGATTAAACAACGGAACGATTATCTTAAATCCTCCTGCCGGAGGTATCACAAATGGAAATGGTCCTTATACCTATTCATGGACAAAAGATAATAAAGCATTTGTAACGGATGTTACCAGTTTTAATAATTTATATGCCGGTTACTATATTGTTGCTATCACAGAAAATGGCAAATGTACGGTATATAAAGATTTTAGAATTGGTGAACCAGATAAAGAACTTGTAGCTACTATATCAGGGAATATCGACATTGTTTGTAATGGAGGAACTACTACATTAACGGCTAATCCAAGTGGAGGCTTTCCTAATACAAATGCAATTTACACTTACTCCTGGGATATTGCATACGAAGATGGTACATCAACATCTTCCACAGGGAATGTTGTAACAGGAAAAGCTGGTCTCTATACGCTTACTGTATATGATAATGCTAAGCCTGTAAATAAATTTGTTATTTCTCAAAAAGTTAGCCAAAGAGATATTCTTACAGTTAACCCAACAACATCCATAATAAAACATGTACTCTGTAAAAATGAATTAACTGGAGAAATTGACTTAAATATTTCTGGAGGAACTGGTCCATATAATGTAGTCTGGGAAGATAATAATGCTACAGGATCAAAAAGAACTGGGTTAAAAGCTGGTGATTACTATTATAAGATTACAGATTCTCAAGGTTGTATCTTTTCTAAGTATTCTACATTAGTAACCATAAAAGAACCAACGGTAAAACTATCAACCAATACGGCTTCTCAAAAACAACCTTCAACATCAACAAGTAATGATGGAGAAATCACTATAAACGCAATTGGTGGAGAAAATGGTTATACTTATATTGTAACTAAAGTTAATGGTACCACTACTACATACTCTACAAACATAATTACTGGTTTAGGGGATGGGATCTATGATATTTATGTAAAAGATGGCAATGGTTGTACTACAACTTCAGAACGATTTACACTAAAAGCATTAGCTATTAATCTTGTTAAACAAGTTGATATTAAATGTTTTGGAGAAAAAACAGGAGCTCTAACCATTGAGGCTGTAGGTGGTACAACACCATATACTTATAGTTGGTTTAATATTGTTGAGGGTGTAGAAACAGTAATTCCCTTACAAACAAATTCTAGCCTTACTGGTCTTGTCGCAGGTAAATATAGAATTAAACTAAAGGATAAATTTAAAGAAATTTATACCGATTATAATATTACACAACCTTTAAATCCACTTGAAGCAACTCACTCTTATACAGATGTAAGTTGTTATGGTGGTAATAATGGAACTATTACACTGGATATTAAAGGAGGAACAGCGGGTTACACAGTTGTTTACACAGACATTAAGAATCCTGCTAAAACAATAGATGCAACTAAATTAATCGCTGGAACATATTCTTATATCATTACAGATGCTAATAATTGTACCTACAATAGTCCAGCTAATATCACAATCTCCCAGAATGCCCAAGTAGCTATAACAAGCATCACGCAAACACAGCCAACTATAGTTACTGCAAATGATGGAGTAATAACTATTAATGCAGATGGAGGTACAAAAAAGTACACTTATATCTTAAAGAAAAATGATACTAGTACAGAATATACAACTAATGTAATTACAGGTTTAGGAGATGGTGTTTACGATGTTACAGTTAGAGATGGTAACAACTGTACCTCTAGCAGCGAAACAGTAACTCTAAAGGCGTTGGCTATAGCTTTTGTAAATAAAATTGATGTAACCTGTAATGGAGCAAATACAGGTAGCATAGAAGTGCTTGTAAGCGGTGGAAAACCACAATACAGTTACAAATGGTATTACAAGCAAAATGCAACCGATATTAATTATACAGAACTTGCTGGCGAAATAACAAATAGAGCGCAAAATTTATACGCAGGCTTCTATAAAGTTGTAGTAACCGACAATGTAAATATTTCGAGAGAACTCATAATTGCAGAATTAATAGAGAGACCTGCTATAACATGCACTTTTGTTAAAACGAATGTAAGCTGTTTTAATGGTAGCGATGCAACTATTACCCTGACTATTCAGGGAGGAACAGGAGATTACCATGTCACCTGGAACGATGGCGTAACTACAAAAGATAGAACAGGAATTCCTTTTGGTGATTATTCTTTTACTATTACAGATGATAATGGATGTTCTTATTCGACAACACCAGTTGCGGTTAAAATCACACAACCTTTAAAACCATTAATTATAGCTTCTTACAATAAAATAGAAGCTAGTGGCTACAGTTTAAAAAATGGTAGTATCGATATCGTAGCAGCCGATGGAACAGCTCCATATACTTATCAATGGTATCAAGGTGCTGGTAAAACAGTAATGGCAGGTAAAAAGAATGCTTTACTAAACGGAATTGGAGAAGGAACCTACACTGTAGTTGTTACGGATAAAAATCTATGTACAACCGAAGCAACCTATACCATTTATCAGCCAGATGAATTATTAATCACAAATATTTCTCAAACTCAAGCCATAAAATGTTTTGAGAACAAACAAGCTATTTTAAAAGCTACTATCACAGGAGGTGCACCAATTGGTGTTCCAGATGCAGATAAAAATTATATCTACAAATGGTATAATAAATTAACTCCAGCTGTTGTTGCTTCTACAACCAATCCTTCAGAAACATTGCTTGCGGGTGATTATATTTTAGAAGTTTCAGATGGTTTTGGGAATAGTTTCACCTCAACTCCAGTAACAGTAATTCAACCTGATCTTTTAAAAATTAATTATACTCAAAAAAATGTTTCATGTAATGGTGGTAGTGATGCCGCAATTACAATTGCTATTACTGGAGGTACAGGGCCTTATAAAATTGTATGGAGTACAGGAAATAACGCAAACAAAAATACATTGGACAACCTTATAGCTTCAACATATAATGTTACTGTAACCGATGCCAATCTATGCGAAACAAAACAGGAAATTATCATTACAGAGCCTAAGGCTATGGGAATAATAGTAGTTAAAACTCCTCCATCGGCTTTTGGTGTAGATGATGCAAGTATTAAAGTTACAGTAGTTGGCGGAACTCCAAATTATAATTTTAAATGGTATGATAAAAATGATACTTTGATTTATACCGATGACAACAAAGAATCTAATAGTATTTACAATATCTATGTAGGTCAATATTTTATTACCATAACCGATGCAAATGGTTGTTTAATTGAAAAAAGAGACTTAGATAAAGTTGATCCTTTGTTTATCAAATTGGCTCAAATTAACATTGTAAAATGTCATGGCGATGCAACAGCAAGCATAAAGGCAATTACTTCTGGAGGATTACCTGATTATTATTATAAATGGTACGATGTAACCAATCCAAACCTGGTTATTAGCGAAGCCGAAACATTAATAAATGCCAAAGTTGGAACATATTACGTTATCGCAACAGATTATTTTGGTAAATCGATTCAAAGTGAAAACATCACAATTACAGAACCTAGCGCTTTAGATAATTCTCTTTCATCCCAATATACTCGTTGTGGTGATGGAAATGACTGGACAATTACTTCGGCAGCATCTGGAGGCACAGCACCTTACTCCTATTTATGGAATACTGGAGTAAGAACTCCTGATTTAGTAAATACTCCTCCTGGAAATTATTCATTATTAGTTACAGATAATAATGGTTGTACAATCATTAAAAATATAAATATTGTTGCTCCTATTCATTTGGCAGCAGCCGAAGTAATAAAGATCCCAACATGTTATGCTGGTGGAGATGCTACAATTACAGTAACAGCCTCTGGAGGAAAAGCACCTTATTATTATTTATGGAACACAGGCGAAAAATCGAATGTCTTAAGTAATGTCTCAGCTGGTAATTATACTATTACTGTAACCGATAGTAAAGGCTGTATCATAGATCATACCTACACAATCGTAAATCCTCCAAAAGATATTATAAATCTAGGAGAAGATGTAACATTATGTTTCGATCAGAGCTTGACTATTAATGCAACTATCGATGATGATAAAGCAACCTATGCATGGACATCTGATAAAGGTTTTACAAGTAACAAACCAATGATTACGGTATCTCAACCTGCAAACTACACAGTCGTTGTTACAAATAAGCTAGGCTGTGAAGCAACAGATACTATCAAAATATCTGCCCAACAAACAGCGATTAGTGCAGAATTTGCCATCTCATCACAAGTTTTTGTAAACGAAAAATTCATTATTGTAGATATCAGTAACCCAGAAGCCGATAGTATTGAATGGATATTACCTGCCGACGCAACAGTAAAATCGAAAGATAAAGACTATGCCGAAATGAGTTTCTCCAAAGCTGGTGAATACGAAATTACAATGGTTACCCAAAAAGGAGATTGTACCGCTTTTCAAACCAAGAAAGTATTGGTAATAGAAGGAGAATATAAAGATCCCGACACAACCGATCTGCAAAAGAAATTTGATATGAAGATTTATCCAAATCCATCAAACGGAATTTTTACTGTAGATGTGACTTTGGACAAAATAATGACTGGACACGTCAAAGTATATAATCTAAGTAATAATATGGTAATTGATTCTAAATCTGAAAACGGGAAAGATGCTTACTCTTTCAATTTTAGCCTAAGCGGACTACCTTCTGGAATATATTTCGTCTTATTTGAATCTCAACAAGGAAATAAGTTAAGAAAAATAATTATACAATAAAAGATAGCTTCCAAAAACGAAAATTTGAATCATATAGTCAGAAACAAATAGAGAAATAACCCTTCCCTATTTATTTTCTTAGCAAACATAATAATGAGTTTAAAAAGAATATTATTTTTCATCATACTACTTACAAGTATATTGGGATATTCCCAAAACTTCAATGTCGAAGAGGTAGCCAAATCCAAATTAGTAAATGTTACCGGAGGAGCATCTGCAAATGCAGTCCTATATTCTGGTAATGCTTCACGAGATCCCTTTACTTATTTCCTTAACGGAAATATAAATATAAATATCGCGAACCTATACAATTTGCCATTTTCATTTTCTTATACAAGTCAGAAATTTGGTTATAACAAACCCGTATTAATGAACCGATTAAGTATACATCCTTCTTATAAATGGATTACGGCACATATTGGTGATGTAAGCATGAATTTCTCACCTTACACTTTAAGCGGACATCAGTTTACAGGTTTCGGAATCGACTTAACACCTCAAGGCAAATTTAAAGTTAGTGCCATGTATGGACGATTAGTTCGAAGTAGCGAATATGATGTCATCAATACCGAATTAGTACCTACCTACAAAAGATATGGTTATGGTTTTAAAACACAATACCAACTGGAAAAAGTAAACCTTGGGCTTACATTTTTTAGAGCCAAAGACCAAATGAGTTCTTTATCGATTCCAATTCCGTTTGAACTAGGTGTAACCCCACAAGAAAATGCAGCAATAAGTTTTGAGACTTCTTTTAAGCTTTTTAAGAAATTACAAATTGTTACTGAATTTGCAAATAGCAGCATCACCGAAGATTCCAGAGTAACATCAAGTACTAAGGCAAGAAGTGTTTCAGCACTCTTCTTAAACTCAAATGCCACCACGACAAGCTATAAGGCCTTTAAAGGTCAATTAGTATATCCTGCAGGAAAAGGAACGTTAGGATTAGGATACGAGCGTATAGATCCTAATTACAGAACATTTGGTGGTTATTATTTTAATAATGATTTAGAAAACATTACAATAAATGCATCCCAAACGTTGTATAAAGATAAACTAAGTTTAAACTTAAATTTAGGTCTCCAAAAAGACAATCTGGATAAACAGAAACAAAGCCAAATGAAACGTTTAGTTTCTGCCATAACTGCAGATTTTAGAGCAAATGAGAAATTGAATTTTAATTTTAATTATTCTAATTTTCAATCTTATACCAACAGTCGCAATCAATTTGATTATATCAATCAAACCTCTGAATATCAATACCTGGACACTTTAAATTTCAGACAAGTCAATCAAAATGCTGCAATTACTATTAATTATCTACTTAAAAGCGATAAAAAAATAAAACAGGCTATCAATGCTAATTTTAGTCTTCAAGATGCATTAAACCAACAAGAAGGTAAAACTATTGCGGGTGGTGCAACTACATTCTATAATTCAGGGCTTTCATATATACTAGGCTATCCCGAAAGATCACTTAACCTAACAGCTTCATTAAATAGTACTGTTGGAAAAATGGATACAGGCAAAAACTTAATCATCGGCCCTACTATTGGCGTAACAAAACTCTTTTTTGAAAGAAAAGTAAATACATCCTTTTCTACTAGTTATAATACAAGTTATAATAATGGAGATAAACAAAATGATATTTTTAATGTACGTCTTAACGGTACTTACATTTATATGGAAAAACATAATTTCGGTTTAAATGCAATTACACTTTTTAGCAATTCCAAGACTACAAAAAATAATGATATAACGGCAACTTTTAGCTATTCTTATTCTTTTGATAAAATAAAACTTCGTACTATAAAAAAAGAAGACAAAATCGATAATAAAGATAATCTGGTTCATGACAATGTTCTGAAAATCAAGTTCAAGAACATTACTTTAGATGGAACCAAAGCTGAGATTGTAAAACAATTAGAAGAATTACAACTTCAACTTAATCCTGTACCAGTTTCTGAAACAACCAATCTGGATCATTTATTAACTGTTGCCAGAATGACGTTGGATGATGCAGAATTCAAGGAGAAAGTATTAGATTATTTAGATCAATATACATTCGATAAAGAAACTATTAATAAGTACAATTCTTTATTATCGGATGTTTGCAAAAAACTCTATCAGGAAATGATTCGAAAAGATGAAAACATCGAAAGATCATACACAGATGCAATAGGTAAAGTAAACAACCATAAAATGCATGGAGTAAATAGTAATGAGATTACAGATAAAATAAGCTACAATGCTTACTTAAAACTTGTAGAAAGAAGTAACAAAAACCAGCAGCAACTTGTAAATCACAGATGGATGCTTCGTGAGTTTTCAAACCTTGCCAAAATACCTGCAACTCAATTACAAACAAACGAAAAAATAGCAGATTTCAGTAAACAAGAAGTTGATACAATTTTTGATATGATAGCAAATAAAAAACCAGACATTGAAATTATCGAAGGTTTAGAAGAAAAAATAATTCCATTTTACCATCAATTAGCAGTCAAAAAAGCTGCCAATGATGAAATTGAATTAAAATATTAAAAAGACTAAAATCTAAAAGTATAATAGTTATAAATAAATTACCCAAAATGCTAAAAAAACTAAAATTACAACTATTCTTAACCCTTGGCTTCTTGCTTTTGGCGTTTACTGGTGTAGCACAAACATATCCTGTTACGATAAGTACACAACTTACGCAACCATCACCAATATATTTAAATAATTATGCTGATGCAACAACTATAAATAGTCCGATAAAAGTACAATTAATACTTAATGACTTAAGTATTTCTAATCGTCAGGTAAGACTTAAATGCTATTTTCAGGGTAATGGAGTTTCTTTTCTTACCAATGATTTTGTAGTTGGAGCCAGAGCGCTTTACCTTGAGGGAGGATTCCCTTTACAACTTACCAATGTTGATTTAGCTCCTTATTTTCAGTTTCAGAACATACAAGGAATTAATCCAAATCAATATGCACAAGCACTTCCCGAAGGTATTTACACCTTTTCGGTAGAAGTATATGATTTTGCTACCGGCAAAAAATTATCACGCAAAACAAGTGTTACTACAATCATTTTCCAAAATGATCCTCCGTTCTTAAACCTGCCATTGAACAATGCTTCGATCATGCAGCAGAACATACAAAATATCATTTTTAGCTGGACACCACGACAAATCAATGTCAGTAATGTAGAATATGAGTTTGCTTTAGTAGAAATTTGGGATAAATATACTCCGGTACAAAATGCCTTTGCCTACTCCCCTCCTCTTTATACAACCACTACAAGAGCTACAACATTACAATATAGTCTATCCGAACCTCAACTAATTCCCGGTAAAAGATATGCCTGGAGAATAAAAGCAAAAGCATTGGCTAATGCCGAAGAAGTAGGTGTTTTTAAAAACAATGGATATAGCGAAATCTACTCCTTTACCTACGAAGTATTTTGTACAGCTCCACTTGCTATAACAACAACAGCAGTAAGTCAGGATCAGGCAAAAATTAGCTGGAGCGGAAATATTGATAATTATGATTATCAGGTAAATTACCGTGAAAAGAATGCCAACTCCGAATGGTATAAATTAGTTAGCCCGAGAGAATATGCAACCATAGCCAATTTAAAACCAAATACTACCTACGAATATACTGTAGGCGCATCTTGCGATTTAGGCAAATATACCCACAGTACGATTAAAGAATTCACCACTATGGCTAGTGATGAAATTGCTTTTGCAGGTTGTGGAATTAAACCAGATCCAAATGATTTAGTTAATAAAAATCCTTTACCTAATCTTTTCCCTAATGATGTTGTAACAGCAGGAGATTTTCCTATAGTAGTTTTACACTCATCCGGTAGTAACGGTACATTCACCGGAGATGGTTATGTAACATTACCATTTCTGGAAAAATTCAGAAAATTAATTGATGCCGCCGATGCTTTGGGTGGCGAAAAAATAGATATTGGTAAATTCTCCCGTATCCGAATTACTTTTAATAATATTGGTGTTAACACCGATTTCAAATTAATTTCAGGAGAGATTATTGCTAGTTATGATCCTACATGGAAAGGTGTAGGCGATTTAGATCCATTAGTAAATGACGTATTTGGAGACGCAGGTAATGTTGTACAACATGATGTACAATTTGTTATCGATAAAGTAACAAAAAATCCTGATGGCAGCATTACTATTACAAGTCCTGATGGAGTAACAGCAATAATTGAAAAAACTGTTAATGATATTGTAATTACAGACAAAGACGGAAAACAATTTGCTGTACCTGCAGATGCTCCGACAGGAGATATTGCTCAAACAGGGAAACTAGCTCCAGGAGGAATCCCTACCTCCAAGAATACAAACGGAATGGGCTCTGGTGGAGATGTAACACAAATTTCATCTGAGGATGTTACAGTTGTCTTTTCTAAAGGTGATGGATTCTATGCTTTTGATGTTGCTCCAACAACAGATAACGGAAGCTTAAGCAAAACCTACGTAACAATTCCGCAAAAAAATGGAAACCCATATAACGTAAATTACAAGGCTATTTCCGACAGTCCAAATAGTACAGATGTAGTAATTGCAACTGCTACTTTCAAAAACGGAAAAACCAAAGATGATATCGTTTTTAAAACCCAAAATGGTACCGAAATAAAACCAACCTGGTCTGATAATGTAGCTAGTCTTGGATTAAAACGTACTTTAGATTTTGCAAAAGAGAGCATAATTGCAACTGTAAAACCAGCTGCACCAAAAGATCCAAAAGACCCGAAAGCAGTTGTAGGTAAATATGACATTGCCGGAACAATGGATATGTGGCATTTAACGCAAAAAAGCATTAATCTAAAAGTAATAAGCATAAATAATGCTCCTATTACTAATGTCGAAAGCGACCTTAACGCCATATACAACAAAGCGGGAATTAAGTTTAATGTAGCAACTCAAAATGTAAACTTACCAACTAGTTACTACCCTAAAAACACTATTGAATGTGGAGATAGTGGTTGGCTAGCACAATATACCGCAGAACAACAAGCCATAATAGCTTACATAAAAACACAAATAACCTACGAAAAGGATTCGTACTATGTCTTAGTTACCAATATTCCTTCATCTAAAGGTTTAGCCGGTTTTATGCCATTAAAACGTCAATTTGGATTCGTATTTAGTAAAGCTACTGATAAAGAAGAAGACAAAGGTAGTACCGTAAAAACCATGGCACACGAATTAGGTCATGGAGTTTTTGGATTACAACACCCATTTACAGAATACAAGACTACCTCTCCTACCAATTTATTAATGGATTATGGTACTGGTACAGAGTTTAGCCATAACGACTGGCAGGTTCTTCATGCACCAGGATTACAACTGTATTTGTTTCAAGGGGATGAAGCTGGGGAATTTTCAAATTATGTCATGACTCCAAATTATGATATCGTTTCAATTACTCAAAGTAACACTATTCATAGTGGAGGAATAACAGTACCACCTGGAACATTACCAGGTTTTATTGTTTATGAACAGAGTACTGATAAAGCTACAATTACAAAAAAGAAATATTATTTATGGGATGCCCCAAATAAAAATTATAAAAACACTGAGAGTTATAGTTGGAATCAAACTAATAGTAAATTCGATGTTATAACAAATTCAGAACCTATTACTGGTATCAGTACAACAAATGATAAAGCAATTATTAATTTGTTTTACAATTTAACAGATTGTCCTGCTGGATTACTAATTACCAAAAAATCTGAAATAGGCAATGATTATAAATCCGAAAAAGCACTATTAACCTTTATTGATGCCAATAAATCAAAAGCCTCAACAATAAAATGTTACTCATTTACAAATAATTTATCTAGTGGTGAGAAAAATCAAAACCCTAGTTGGTCCAAAGAAAATAATGTCCCAATAAATTGTTCGGGAATTGATGATGCTGTAGTAAAAGTAAACATAGATAATATAACTAAAGCTATTGATGATCAAACAAAAGATTTTAAAGCACTCGAATTAATTTTTAAAAACAACATCTCAACTTGTGTTCTTGAGAAACTACCCTTCGATCTAAGAAATAAAATTTTAAACCGATATTATACAGTAACAGATGATGCCGATTGGGAAATAAGTTACAGTACATTATCAACTGGAGATCATTTTTTTATTAAAGATGTAATTTTAACCACTCCAAAAGATCAACAAAAAATGTTGGTTCAACAAATTAAAAATGATAATTATAAATGGGTTACTAAATTATATGATCAAGGAAAGACTATTAAAGGATTCGGCAATGATGTAAATTATAATCAGGTAGCAGAAATATTTTTAAGTTTAGGAAAGTGGAGTATGGAAAATTATGATTCCTTAAAAATAGATCCTACTAAAAAACAATTTAGCTATAATACATCAACAAATTATTATCCTGGTCAGCAACCATTTCTTTTAGGAATAGGTGATTATAAAATAAATATAAATAGTGGGAAGGATACTGAATCTAAAATTATTTCAACTTCATTAGATGTAAATAATGGCCGAATTGGCTTCTATAATAAATACAACTTAATTGATCTAAGAACCTACATAAGTGCTGCTGGATCTCCTAGTCCCAAAAGAGATGGAGTAATTGAATACAAGGAAGATTATAATCCTTTTGAGCCGATTACAATTATAGCAGGAACACCAAACAAATTTGATTTAAAAGTCGGTCAAGAATATGTAGTACCCGCAATAGTAGCTCTTGCTTATCAGGGAGTTTTAAAAGAAAATTTTGCAGCAGAGAATCTAAGACAACTTAGTAACTCCGTAATGATCGTATCAGGTACACTTGCAGCTCCTTTTTCAGGTGGTGGATCCCTAGTTGCTGTAGCAGCAAGTATTTCAACAGCTGGGGTTGCGGTAGGACTAGTCGACAATTATATGCAAGCAGAAATAAAAAATGGAAGATTAGACCCTAACAGTAGTATCTACAAAGCTTGGGATAATACATATATAGCTTATAGTGTGCTAGATGCAGGTGCAGGAGTTAGCAATATTGCTTTTAATTCCTATAGAGCTTTATCTACAGTTGGTTTTATAAATAATTTTAAAAACTTTGAAGGAATTATTAATACTTCAAATGCTATTAAACCTGGAGCAGTTCTAAATGGTCTTAATGAGATAAAAACTGTTGTAGCAGGTGGAACAGCAGATGCTAAACTTCTGAACTCAATTAAAATTTTTAATAATTTTGACAATCTTGTTAGTCCTTTTAAAAATTTCGTAAAGAAAACTACTATTTATAGCGCAATGGCAATACAAATTGCTACTACAGATGTTGCAGCTATAAATAAAGTAAGCAATACGATAGAATTAACTATTAATGCTACTAAAGCTGAAATTTCGACTGCTGAAGTACTTTTACAAATATCTAATAAAACCCCACAGCTAGCTGAAGATTTAAACAATGCGGCATTTATAAGCATCAAAAATGCTCCAGATGCTATTGCCCAAGAAGGTAAAATGGCGTTAGCAAATATTAATAATGATAGTTTTATTATAGCAACGCAAATAAACAATCAGGTCATCTATAATGTTTTTAATTTAACTGGAGCAACACCTCATTTTTATCAATCAACCAAAAATAGCAGCTCTGAACAAAACCCGAAATGTGATTATTGTCCTGAAATAAATACTTTAGACTCTGAATTATGTAAAAGGCTAACATTACTTGCAAACAATACTAACAATTCTACAGGAGTAAAAAATATATGCTCTAAGGGAATTTCCCTTACTATCGTAAATAAGCTCTTGACATATGATAAAAATATTCAAAAAACCTTTTTAGAAGATTTTGTATATGCCAGCCAAGAAGTAATTAAAAACTTTGAATTAAGTTCCCTAGATTTGTGGAAAAGATTCAATATTGAATTCAAAGGCAGAAAGTATATTACAGATGAAGGTCAATTTCAATCTTGTAAAAATGTTGCTGATAAACATCCGTCGGGATACCTAGGAAATTTAGTTAAAAAAGTAATGGAAGCCAATCCTCCATCAAACCAAGAACAAGTAGTTGTTGGAGTAACACATCAAAGTTTTGGAGGTGAAGTTTTGTTAGGATATAATTTCAAAAAATCAGAAAAATCAGAAGAAGATTTATTTCTTTCAACTGGATGTCATCCATTATTGAGAGATCGAATAAAGTATATGAATTTTATTAGAAATAGTGTTATTGGTTTAACAGGCAATGTTACAAATCCAGAACTTGCAAATAGACTTTTAGATATTGATAAATTAGACAAACTTACAAGAGCAGGACGTGCTGGTTTTCATGGAGAAATAAGAGCTTTAAGTACTGCTTTATATAAACTAGGGAACAAAGCTACTGAGCAATCATTATCTGAGTTTGACATGTTTATAAGAAGTAATGGAGATAATGTAATGCAAAGATGTCCATGCTGTTTTCATATTTCTTTTGGTGTAAAAGTTTTAGAAGGTAAATAAATTATAATATGACAGTTACATTTAATAATAAGGATTTTGAGTTTTTTTATCATACTAGTGAAGATTCTTGGATAAGTAAAGAATTAATTACTTTAAAAAGTAAAAATTATTTATTTAAATTTCGAATAGAAATACAATTAAAAGAATTTGTAAACAAGCAATTTAATGAAACTCAAATTCCAGAATTTTTATCATTTCTAGAAGAAAATTTAAGTGATCAATTAGATGTTATTGCAAAAAAAATATTGATTCCATTTAATCAAATAATTGATTCAGAATATTCTAATCATTTAGATAAATTTAGATTTGAGTTTAACACAATATATTATAAAGAACCGGGGAGATCTTTTAATACGCTTTATAATAAAATTGGCTTTAATTATTCATTGTGTTACCAACTATTCCATTCTGATTATGTAGAATGTTATGCTCCATATACATTTTATTTTGTTGATTTTTTGAATACTACATTAGTAGGTTGTCGAGTAGATCTACCTTATTAAATAAATTATGAAGAATAAATTATTTGAAGAACAACAGGAGTTTAAGCAATATTACGATTTACAGAATAATCTGCGTGATAAAGTAATTAAACAAGATCAATTACCAGAGATAATTAAATATATTGCTGGAGTAGATGTTGCATACAATGATGGCTCAGATAAAATGATTGGTGCCATAGTCGTTTTAAATGCACAGACTCGTGAAGTAATTGAGCAGGCTTTTCATGAAATGGAAATTACTTTCCCTTATATTCCAGGTTTATTTTCTTTTAGAGAAATCCCTCCTCTAATTGAAGCTTTTAAAAAACTTACAATCAAGCCAGATCTAATAGTTTGTGACGCACAAGGTATTGCTCATCCAAAAGGAGTTGGTATGGCAACACATCTAGGAATAGAATTAAATATACCAACAATCGGATGTGCTAAGAAAAGATTGGTTGGTAGCTATGATAAAACTTTATTAGGACAAAAAAGAGGAGATACTCAAGAACTAATTTACAATAATGTCTTGGTTGGTAAAGCACTCCGAACACAGGATAACACAAATCCTATGTATATATCAATAGGACATAAAATCTCTCTTGAAACGGCTATAGATTGGGTATTAAAATTAACACCTGATTATAGGCTTCCTGAAACAACCAGACAAGCTGATCATTTGGTAAATTCTCTTTTAAAAAATAAGTAATCAACTCTTAAACAAAAATGCATCAAAAAAATGCATGTTATATATACTCTAATCAATTAACGATATCCTAAAAACAAAAAAAGCCTCAGAAGTATCTGAGGCTTTTCTATATATAAAATAATATTTTATCTACTTTACAAATTCAATTTTTTGAACTTCTTCTTCATTGACACTGTCAAAGAAACCTTGTTCGTTCATCCAATCATCGCTAAATACTTTACTCATGTAACGTGATCCGTGATCAGGGAATATTGCTATTATATTGCTATCTTTAGTAAACTCACCTTCTTCTGCATATTGTTTAATCGCTTGCATTACCGCTCCAGATGTATATCCTACAAATAAACCTTCTTTTCGGGTAATTTCTCTGGCTGAGTGAGCACTTTCTTCATCAGTAACTTTTATAAATTTATCGATGATATCAAAGTCTGTAGCCGATGGGATAAGATTTTTACCTAAACCTTCTATGCGGTATGGATAAATTTCTTTGTTATCGAATTCTCTTGTTTCGTGGTATTTCTTTAATACCGATCCAAAAGCATCAACTCCTAGAATTCGAATGTTTGGGTTTTGTTCCTTTAAGTATTTTGCAGTTCCCGAGATTGTTCCTCCAGTTCCGCTACAGGCTACAAGGTGTGTAATCTGACCTTTGGTTTGTTCCCAAATTTCGGGTCCTGTAGTGTTATAATGCGCATCAACATTTAATTGATTAAAATATTGATTAATATAAACCGAACCTTTGGTCTCTTCATGTAGTCTCTTGGCAACATTATAATAAGAACGCTCATCATCTGCAGAAACGTGCGCTGGGCAAACGTATACTTTGGCTCCTAGACTTCGTAACATATCGATTTTGTCTTTGGATGATTTTGAGCTAACAGCCAGAATGCAATTATATCCTTTTATAATGCTTACCATTGCTAAGCTAAAACCTGTATTGCCCGAAGTCGTTTCTATAATTGTATCTCCTGGAGATAAAATTCCTTTCTTTTCGGCCTCTTCAATAATATATAATGCGATTCTATCTTTTGAGGAATGTCCCGGATTAAAAGCTTCTACCTTTGCGTAGAAATTGCCTTCTAACTCTTCAGTGATTTTATTTAGTTTAATAAGCGGTGTATTGCCTATTAATTCTAAAACGTTGTTGTAAGCAGTTATTTCTTCTTTCATAAAAAAATAGTTAATCAAGGGTATTTTTAAATTAACCTCGACAGGTTGCAAATTTAACAAAAAAATTCTAATTACCTTTTAATTTTCTCTAAATCTAATAAAAAACTAAACTCTTTGGCAAGTTCCTTTAGGGCTTCAAAACGCCCGGAAGCACCGCCATGACCCGCATCCATGTTTGTATGAAGGAATAATAAATTATCATTAGTTTTTTTATTTCTTAATTTAGCTACCCATTTAGCAGGTTCCCAATATTGTACCTGAGAATCATGTAAACCAGTAGAAATGTACATATTAGGGTATTTTTGAGCACTTATGTTATCATATGGTGAATAAGACAACATATAGTCATAATATTTCTTTGTATTGGGATTTCCCCACTCATCATACTCTCCAGTAGTTAACGGAATACTACTATCTAACATTGTGGTCATGACATCTACAAATGGTACTTGAGCAATTACACCGTTATATAATTCGGGTGCCCAATTTACAATAACACCCATTAAAAGCCCGCCAGCAGAGCCTCCTTCGGCATATAAATGTTCTGGTGAAGTATATTTTTGCTCAATTACGTGTTTAGAGCAATCTATAAAATCTGTAAAAGTATTCTTCTTTTTCAATAATTTCCCATCTTCATACCATTGTCTTCCTAAATCTTCTCCTCCACGAATATGTGCTATTGCAAAAACAAAACCTCTATCTAGTAATGATAATCGTGTTGAAGAAAAATAAGTATCCATTGTAATTCCGTATGATCCGTATGCATAAAGTAATAACGGGTTTTTACCGTTTTTCTCCAATCCTTTACGGTAAACCATAGAAATTGGCACTTTTACTCCATCTGTAGCTGTTGCCCAAATACGTTCTTCGATATAGTTATCCTTATCAAACTTCCCTCCTAGAACTTGTTGTTCTTTTAGGATTTCTTTGGTTTTCGTTTTCATATTAAAATCGATAACCGAAGATGGTGTTGCTAACGATTGGTAACCATAACGTAAAATATCCGTGTCAAAATCGATATTTGTTGTGGTATAAGCACTATAGGTCTCACTGCCAAAAGGCAAATAATAATCTGGTTCCCCATTCCAAGGCATGATTCGGATGTGGTTTAACCCATTCGAACGCTCCTCTACAACTAAATAATTTTTGAAAATTTCAATGTCTTCTAATAAAACATCTTCTCTATGCGGAATAAGATCTTTCCAGTTTTTCTTTCCAGTAGCATTTTCAGGCGTTTTCATCAACTTAAAGTTCGTCGCCTTGTCTTTATTGGTCAGAATATAAAAATGGTCTTCAAAATGCGAAATACTGTATTCTAAACCACGAACACGAGACTGAAAAACAACAAACTCTCCATCTGGATTATCAGAATTTAGTGTTCTATATTCGGTAGTAAGTGTACTTCCTGAACTAATTACAATATATTTACGGGATTTCTCTTTACCTACAGAAACATTAAAAGTATCATCAGTTTCTTCAAAAACCAAAACATCATTTATAGAATCTGTATTTAATTTATGCTTAAAAACTTTATCAGCACGCAATGTAACCTCATCTTGTTTTGTATAAAACATAGTCTTGTTATCATTTGCCCAAACTGAACTTCCTGTTGCATTTTCGATTTTATCCGAAAGAATTTCGCCAGTTTCTAAATTTTTTATCTGAATGGTATAGATTCTTCTTCCGACTAAATCTTGTGCAAAAGACACAAATTTATTATCAGGACTTATACTCAATCCACCTAATTTAAAGTAATTATGTCCTACCGATAACTCATTACAATTAAATAAGATTTCTTCATCGGCAGTTAAACTTCCTTTTTTACGAGAATAAATTGGGTAATCTTTGCCCGTTTCAAAACGAGTAATATAAAAATATCCATTATAAAAATAAGGAACCGACTCATCATCTTCCTTAATCCTGGCTTTCATCTCCTCATATAATGCTTTCTGTAGATCTTTAGTATGCGCTGTCATACTTTCGTAGTAAGCATTCTCTTGATTTAGATAGTCAATAACTTCAGGATTTTCTCTATCATTCAGCCAAAAATAATTATCAATTCTAACTTCTTTATGTTTCTTTAATGACTTAGGAATTTCTTTAGCTATGGGGGCAGCAATTTTATTTGGCATTTTTTGGATTTTAATTTTAAAATGAAAGTACAAAAATAACATAAACGAACGGGTAACTAAATGCTTTTTTATCTAATTAACACTTGAATTTAAATTTGAATTAGTAATTTCGTTCCATAATTTAAAAACAACCGAAAATGGATTTAATGGGAATGATGGGAAAACTTAAAGAAACCCAACAAAAAATTGAAGATACAAAGAAACGATTAGATACGGTTTTAATAGATGAACAAAGTGCTGATGGATTATTAAAAGTTACTTTGACAGCTAACCGAAAAATAAAATCAATTACAATTGCTGATTCTTTATTAGAAGATAAAGAGCAATTAGAAGATTACCTGATTGTAACATTAAATAAAGCAATAGAAAAAGCTACAGATGTTAACCAAACCGAGCTTGATGCTGTCGCAAAAATGGATATGCCAATGATTCCTGGAATGGATGACCTTTTTAAATAAAAAAGGTACAAAGACTCAGAGGTTAAAGAAAAGAAACAAAGGTTCAAAGGTTTTACGACATAAGTAAACTTTGAACCTTTGTTATTTAATAAGACTTTTAAAAATTTATGCTATTGCAAAATAGATAATCTTTTAAATAAATAAAAAAAGCTCAAAGACTCAAATATTTACACTAATTAGTAAACTTTGAACCTCTGAACCTTTGTTTCTCTGTACCTTTCTTAAACCTTTTTTTTCTAAAACTTCTGAAGCGTTTCTAAAACATATGTATGCATTACTTGTCTATAATCAAGATGTGTTACAATCCTAAGTTTTCCGTTACCCATTGAACTTATCGAAATATTTTTTTGTTTTAATTTTTCTATCAAAAGCTGATCACTGAAGTTCGGCTGCAATGAGAAAATTAAAATATTCGTCTCTACAGGTTCTACTGAAGCAACCCAATGTTTTGTTAACAAAACCGCTTCGATTTCTTTGGCTCTTCTATGATCTTCTGCTAATCTTTCTAAGTTATTTTCTAAGGAAAAAATTGCAGCTGCCGCCAAATAACCAACCTGACGCATTCCTCCTCCCAACATTTTTCGGATTCTTAATGCTCTTTTTATATCGGCTTTAGTTCCTAATAACATAGAACCAATTGGAGCACCCAATCCTTTTGAGAAACAAACCGAAATGGTATCGAATATTTTTCCAAATTCTTTCGGATCTTGTCTTTTTGCAACTAAAGCATTCCAAATTCTGGCTCCATCTAAGTGGAATTTCAAATTATTAGCATCACAAACTTGTTTTATCTTCCTTAAATCTTCAAGTTCATAACATGCCCCTCCACCTTTATTAGTAGTATTCTCTACACATACTAAACTTGTTAATGGACTATGATAAAACTCAGGGTCATTAATTGCTGCTGCAACCTGCTCGGCAGTAATCATACCACGATGTCCATCTAATAAACAACAAGAAACACCGCTATTAAACGAAGCTCCTCCTCCTTCATAATGAAAAACGTGTGCATATTTATCGGCAATTAATTGCTCTCCTGGTTGTGTATGTAATTTTATTGCGGTTTGATTTGCCATGGTTCCAGATGGAAAAAATAACCCTGCTTCCATACCGAACATTTCTGCTACTCCAGCTTCAAGTTCAATAACCGTCGGGTCTTGCTTGTAAACATCATCTCCTACTTTAGCATTGAACATGTATTGCAACATTTCAATACTAGGTTTGGTAATGGTATCGCTAATTAAATTTATTTCCATATTCTAAAAACTGTATCTTAATTTTACACAACAAAATTACGTATTACTAATAGTTATTTTAAGCAAGTTTTAGTAAAATTTAACTTGTAAATAACATCAGAACCAAATTAACGTATTATTTATAAAAAACATATAAACACACATTAATAGTTTTAAATAAATTTTAAAATCGGCTAACTAATTTTAAAAAACATATTCACGTAAGTTATATTTTCCATTATTATTTGTGCTATTACGCTATAATATAAACTTTTAGTATTCTTTTTTCTCCAATGAAATTTATTTCCATATTCTAAAAACTATATCTTATTTTTGTCCAGCATAATTACGTATTTACTAATAGTTTTTTTTTAAAACACTTTTCTGTAAAATCTAATCTATAAGTAACATAAAACCGAATTAGCGTACTATTTATAAAATATAAAACTACTATTAATTTATGACAACTACCGAACAAATAAAAGGTATTGTGGAGCGCCTTGGTGCGTTGAGGAGGTATCTTTGACGTTGATGCCAAATTAATTGAAATCGCCAACGAAGAAGAAAAGACTTTTGCACCTGATTTCTGGAACAATGCAAAAGAAGCCGAGATTATTGTAAAAAATCTAAGAAACAAGAAAAAATGGATCGAAGATTATAACAAAGCCATCGAACTTACTGATGAGTTGCAAATTGCCTATGATTTTTACAGAGAAGGAGGTCTTTCGGCTGAAGAATTAGACGAGCATTATAAAGCTGCGCAATTACATATCGAAAATATCGAGTTTAAAAACATGCTTTCAGACGAAGGTGATAGCTTAAGTGCCGTAGTACAAATTACTGCTGGCGCCGGAGGAACCGAAAGTTGCGATTGGGCAGGAATGCTTATGCGTATGTATATGATGTGGGGCGAAAGTTATGGCTACAAAATAAAAGAACTTAACTTTCAGGCTGGTGAGGTTGCAGGTATCAAAACCGTTACTCTAGAGTTTGAAGGAGATTATTCTTTTGGTTATTTAAAAGGAGAAAACGGTGTACATCGTTTAGTTCGAATTTCCCCTTTTGATAGTAATGCTAAGCGCCATACCTCATTTGCATCCGTTTATGTTTATCCGCTTGTCGATGATAGTATCGAAATTGATATTAATCCTGCCGATATTGAAATTACAACTTCTCGTTCTAGTGGCGCAGGAGGGCAAAACGTAAATAAGGTTGAAACCAAAGTACAATTGGTCCACAAACCAACAGGAATTCAAATTCAATGTTCTGAAACAAGATCTCAACAAGACAACAGACAACGTGCCATGCAAATGTTACGATCTCAGTTATACGAAATCGAATTAAAGAAACAGCAAGCACAACGTGCCGATATCGAAGCTGGAAAAATGAAGATAGAATGGGGATCACAAATTAGAAACTATGTGATGCAACCTTATAAATTAGTCAAAGATGTTCGTACAGGTTATGAAACCAGCGATGTCGATGGTGTAATGAATGGTGAAATCGACCCTTTCCTTAAAGCATTCTTAATGATGATGGGACAAAAAGAAGAAGAATCTTAATCTCAAACAAATAGTTAACCCAGCATTTTTTTGCTGGGTTTTTATTTTACTATAGTGGCCCAACTAAAGAAACACCAACGCCTACTGTAGTTTGCAAATTATTATAATCAATTAGAGTTTCTCCATATCCATGCGAAACCAAAAGAAATCCTTTTAAATTTCCAGCAATTGGATATGACCACGAGAATGCCGCATTCCCCCTATTTCTATCAAAATTTAAATTATTACTTCCTGTAAAAGTAAAGATACTCTTATTGTTAGTATAAATAATATTTATATCTCCACGACCTATATATTGAGCAATATCCGGGTTATCATCTTTTTCTGAACGAAGCCTTAGCCAAGGCCTCACATAAACACTCCAATTATCACGGTCAAATCCTAAATGAAATATAATCCTGTTCCAACTTCTGGAAAAAGGCAAACCTTTACCATTTGATTCATGATTAAATGCAACACCAGCCATTCGCATATTAAACCCTAAAATATTAAAGTTAAGTGGGTAATTAAAAATAACTTCTGGCTCATAATTAATTTCTCTAAATGGCCTTGACAAACTCTCGTTATAAATCTGCCATTGCGATGCTTGCGTATATCCAACCCATAAATCGCCTTTTCCAAAAAGCAGATTGTGAAATATTTTTGTTTTAAAACTAAGCTGAAATTTGGTTTCAATATTATTATAGTTCGTTCCTGGTGGTGCAACATATTCGGGCTTACCATTTCCTGAGTATGGTTGCTCATTTGGCGAACTATACCAATTAGCAGGCAAAATATAAATAGACTTATATGGTGTTATCAAAAATGTTCCGTTAGATGACTCAGGAGTTAACTCCCATCTCTCAGATATTGTATGAAGTTTATTAGGCTTACTAAATAAGTCTTTAACCTGAGAATAAGCAAATAAGGAATTAAATAATAGGAAAAAAAGTATGTTTTTATTAGAAAATAATTTCATGAATGTTTGGTTAAATTTTATCATAAAAATACTGCTTAAAAAGCCGTTACTCTTATATTTTTACATTAAAATCTTATATTATTTGTGCTCTTATTTATCTACCATTTCCCATATATCAGTACTAATCGCTAGATAAACAAAAAATAACTATTAAAGTTAGCAAATCAAAAAACTGTTAACAATTTAATAGATTTAATAACGTTTTTATAATAATAGAATTGTTATTATATCTTTTTATTAAAATACATCAAAATATAATTAGGTAATTAAATACTAATTGATTTTATTTGGCAAAAAATACCGCTAACCCCCTAAAACTATATAACAATAAATGAAATCCTATTCTATCCAAGAGCTGAATGAAGTAATTAATGGTGTTATTTATGGTAATACTTCACAGAACATTACCGCAACTGAACAATTAGACAAAGCCACCAATACCGAAATTTCGTTCATTGGAAATAAAAAATACGAAAAACACTGGCAAGACTCCAAAGCAAGTGTAGCTGTTGTTAATGAAGATATTTCAATAGAACCAGGAGAAAACCGTGCATTTATAAAAGTAAAGAACGCAGATTTGGCAATGTCTCAAATCTTAGCTCTTTTTGCCCCACCTACACCTATATTCCATAATAACATCCATGTTAGAGCAGTTGTAGATGAGTCTGCAATTATTGGCGAAGGCGTTCGTATTGGTGCAGGATGCTATATAGGCCCAAAAGTAAAACTAGCAGACAATGTAACTATTTACCCAAATGTGACTATTCTTGATGAATCTACTATCGGAAAAAATACTATTATTTGGTCAGGAACAGTAATTCGTGAGCGTTGTCATATTGGTAATGACTGTATCATACATCCTAATGCAACTATTGGAGCCGACGGTTTCGGATTTCGTCCATGTAGTGAAAAAGGATTAGTTAAAATTCCGCAAATCGGAAATGTAATTATAGGAAACGGAGTTGAGATTGGAGCAAATTCATGTGTTGACCGTGGTAAATTTAGTTCTACAGTTCTTGGAGATGGCTGTAAAATTGATAATTTAGTTCAAATTGGTCATAATAGTAAACTAGGTAAGTTTTGTATCATGGCTGGAAATAGTGGTTTAGCCGGATCTGTAACACTAGGAAACGGAGTTATCATTGGTGGTAGTGCTTCGATAAAAGACCATACAACTATTGGAGATGGCGCTATTGTTGGTGCAGGATCTGGAGTTACCGGAGATATCCCTGCTGGTAAAACTATGTTAGGATATCCTGCTGTAGAAGCTCGTGATGCTTTAAAACAATGGGCAATCTTAAAACGATTAGTTTGCGATTCTAAAAAATAAAACAATATTCCTCATATATAAGAAAAACAGAAGTTCGCTTCTGTTTTTTTTTGTTTATAACTGTTTATGAACACTTTACAGTTACATTTTTTAAAACAAATTAATTATACTGTTTATTTCGATCGATTTCGTAAATTAGCACACACTATTTTGTTAAAAAACTATATTATTATGGATTTAAACTTCAATAAAAACGAAGATCACAATAAACTCTTACTTTCTGAACTAAAACAAAAATTTGCCAAAGTAAAATTAGGTGGTGGCGAAAAACGCATCGAAAAACTTCATGCCGAAGGTAAAATGACAGCAAGAGAGCGAATTAATTATTTACTTGATGAAAATTCAAAAAATATAGAAATTGGAGGTTTTGTTGGAGAAGGAATGTATGCTGAACATGGCGGTTGCCCTTCTGGCGGTGTTGTTGTAAAAATAGGTTATGTACGAGGAAAACAATGTGTAGTTGTTGCCAATGATGCTACTGTAAAAGCTGGTGCCTGGTTTCCTATTACTGCCAAAAAAAATCTACGCGCACAAGAAATAGCAATGGAAAACAGATTACCTATCATATATCTTGTAGATAGTGCTGGAGTTTATTTGCCGTTGCAAGATGAAATCTTTCCAGACAAAGAACATTTCGGACGTATTTTTAGGAACAATGCCATAATGAGTAGCATGGGTATAACTCAAATCGCTGCTGTAATGGGTAGTTGTGTAGCTGGTGGAGCTTATTTGCCAATCATGAGCGATGAAGCATTGATTGTAGATAAAACTGGAAGCATATTTCTTGCAGGAAGCTATTTGGTAAAAGCAGCTATTGGAGAAACTATAGACAACGAAACTTTAGGAGGTGCAACAACACATTGCGAAATTTCGGGTGTTACGGATTATAAAGCCAAAGATGATAAAGACGCATTAGATAAAATAAAAAATATTGTAGATAAAATTGGTGATTATGATAAAGCAGGTTACAACCGCATTAAAGCAGAAAAACCAACTTTAGATCCAAAAGAAATTTATGGTATTTTACCAAAAGCCCGAAATGAGCAATACGATATGATGGAAATCATCAAGCGTATGGTTGATAATTCGGAATTTGAAGCCTATAAAGAAGGTTATGGTCAATCATTAATTACAGGTTATGCCCGAATAGATGGTTGGGCAGTAGGAATTGTAGCCAATCAAAGAAAAGTAGTAAAAACAGCCAAAGGCGAAATGCAATTTGGTGGAGTTATTTACTCAGATAGCGCAGATAAAGCAACTCGTTTTATTGCTAATTGTAATCAGAAAAAAATTCCACTAGTTTTTGTACAAGATGTTACTGGTTTCATGGTAGGATCTAAATCTGAACATGGAGGAATTATAAAAGATGGTGCCAAAATGGTAAATGCCGTAAGTAATTCGGTAGTACCAAAATTTACCGTTATCGTTGGTAATTCATATGGTGCAGGAAACTATGCTATGTGTGGTAAAGCCTACGATCCAAGACTAATATTTGCATGGCCAAGTGCGGAACTGGCAGTAATGGGCGGAACTCAAGCAGCAAAAGTATTGGCACAAATCGAAGCTTCTTCTTTAAAATCAAAAGGAGAAATTGTAGACGAAGCCAAAGAAGCTGAATTATTTGCAAAAATAAAAGCGCGTTACGATGAACAAGTTTCTCCATATTATGCAGCTTCCCGATTATGGACAGATGCTATTATCGACCCTCTAGATACCCGAACATGGATTTCTATGGGGATTGAAGCAGCGAACCACGCTCCTATTTTAAAACCATTTAATCTAGGCGTTATTCAGGTATAAACATACCTAAATCCTTAGAAAAGATAAAATTACCCAAATCAATTTTATAGTCCAAGAAATAACTATGTCGTTAAAAATTAGTAACTTAGTACTATTATTTTAAATAACATAATATCATGGAAAATGTAAAAAATTTAAATAAATGGGCAAATGCGCACACTTATTTACCTGTAGATTTATTACGTATTGCTTTGGGTGTATTTTTATTTATGAAAGGTGTTTTCTTCGTAACAAACATCCAATACTTACATGATTTAATATCTCCAATTGATAAATTTGGTGGCGGAATGTTCCTTTTACATTACATAGCACCAGCACACATGATTGGAGGTATCATGATTGTTTTTGGATTGCTTACCCGATGGGCAATTGGTGCACAATTACCAATCTTATTAGGAGCAATTTTAGTAAATTTTATGGGCGAAATGCATTCTCAAAATTTACTATTAGCAATTTGTGTCTTTATAGTTTGTTTATTTTTCTTTTTTTACGGCAGTGGAAAACATTCTGCCGATTATTATTTTAAAATGCAACAATAACACATTAAAACAACAACATTTGTCTTATGTTATTCATTTTTTTTCTTAAAAGGGCATATAAATTGCCTTTTATGAATTAAGTTTGCAGCATGAATTGGATTCGTAAGACCATCGTATTTGTTGGGCTTTTAATGCTCTTTTTATCTGCTTATAATGCAGACAAAGTTGCTATTGATGTAATTCAACCTCAAAAAACAGATTCAAACTTTACTCACGATAGCATCCATACTTCAGCTTTTATACAACCTCAAGCAGGATTTCATGTTGTAGCCGATGTAAAAACAAACTATCCGAGTCCTACTCTTAACAAATGGTTTGATACTTTTTTAATTGTAATCCCAGATTGCAAAATTCAAAGAAGTATATCCAATTTTGCAAATCAAACTTTAAATCAGAGCAAAAAGATTTCAATATTGCTCTACCCTTTCCATTATTTCTGGTGATTTAATCACATGATTCTAGCTATAGAAGATTAGTTTCTTCTACTAAAACCGGTTTGCAATCTGCATTCGGTTTATTATTTCATGTTATATAATTAAATCTTAAATACAAACAATAATGGATACATCTGTAACTATAATAGGCATCGCACTTGCCATAATCACACTATTACCTCTTTATTTTTCTTTACGTTCTAATTCGCTAAACAAAGCAAAAATCAAAGCAATAAAAGAAAAGCATAGCCTAAATGGAGCTTTTGAGTTTGATTTAACAGAATCACAAAACAAAAGAATTCTAACTATAGATAAAAAAAACAAAGGCTTTTTAGTAATGAACTTTAATAAAGGAAAAGAAGAAGCTTCATTTATAGATTTAAATCATGTAAAATCTTGTCGATTAGTTCCTACTACCGAAGTAGACGATACTATCGTAAAAGTTGATTTTGAGTTTCAAGACAAGATATCAGGACAAAAAATTGTAATTCCATTTTACAACATTGAAGACGATCAAATAAGGCAAGTTTGCTTGCATGAAGATCAACAATTAGGTAAAAAATGGGTGCAAATCATCCAAGATTGTATTTCTAGTTAGTTCTTAATTCACTAAAGAGGTTCGTCATGAGCCTCTTTTTTTTGGATTACATTATGATAATTATCATTTTAATCTCTTTGTATTCTAATTAATTTTGATTTCGCTTAAATAATGTGCTATGAAAAATTCGTTGATACAAAAATATAATGTTCCAGGACCAAGATACACTAGCTATCCAACGGTTCCATATTGGAATGAAAATGATTTTACTTATCAACTTTGGATTGAATCTCTACAGAGATCATTTGCCGAAAGTAATCAAAAAGACGGAATTAGTCTATATATTCATTTGCCTTTTTGCGAAAGCATGTGTACTTTTTGCGGTTGCAATAAGCGAATTACAAAAAATCATGATGTAGAGAATCCATATATAGAAGCAGTAATTAAAGAATGGAGTATATACTGCAAACTTCTTAACGAAAGACCAATAATAAAAGAGATTCATCTGGGGGGCGGAACACCTACTTTCTTCTCCCCTAAGAATCTTGAAGATTTAATAAACGGTATTTTTTCTTATGCTGATAAAGCCAAAGAACACGAATTTAGCTTTGAAGGTCATCCTAACAATACAACTTATGAGCATTTACAAAAGCTTTATAATTTAGGTTTCCGAAGAGTTAGCTATGGTGTTCAGGACTATTCTCAAAAAGTACAAAAAGCAATTCATCGCGAGCAGTCTTTTCATAATGTAGCCAAAGTAACTTTTTGGGCTAAAGAAATTGGTTATACCTCAATAAGTCATGATTTAATTTTTGGTTTACCTTTTCAGAAAGTTGAAGACATAATTGACACAATAGAAAAAACAAATTCATTACAACCAGACCGTCTTGCTTTTTATAGCTATGCCCATGTTCCTTGGATTAAAGGTAACGGACAAAGAGGATTTAGTGATGAAAACGTTCCTAAAGATGCCGAAAAAAGAAAATTATATGAAATTGGAAAACAATTATTATATAAAAACGAATATCATGAAATTGGTATGGATCATTTTGCCCTAAAATCTGACCATTTATATACTGCTTTTAAAGACGGTAAATTACATCGTAATTTTATGGGATATAGTGCATCTAAAACGCAATTAATGATTGGCTTGGGAGTTTCATCTATAAGCGATAGCTGGTATAGTTTTGCTCAAAATGTAAAAAGCATAGAAGACTACTATCAATTATTAGAATGGGACAAACTTCCTGTTGTAAAAGGCCATATACTAACCGAAGAGGATCTTATTATTAGAAAACACATCTTAAACTTGATGTGCAATTTTGAAACAACATGGAGCGAAGAAAGTAATTACTTTAAAGAAATACCTGAAATTCTAATTCAGTTAAAAGAAATGGAGAATGATGGATTACTTACTATTACAAATGAAACAATAAAGGTTACCGAAGCTGGTAAACCTTTTGTACGCAATATCTGTATGGCTTTTGATTTACATTTAAAAAGAAAAGCTCCTGAAACAAGTTTATTCTCAATGACTATTTAATAAAAAAAACTCCTAATGACAATTAGGAGTTTCTTGTATAAATAAGCTCATATTAGATGGAGAAAGATATGGAATCCCCAATCCTAATCCTCTCAAAATAAACAATACCCCAATAAAAATAGCAACATAAGGAATTACTTTTTGAAATTTATTTCGAGTAGATTGCGTTAAAAAGGAATTAAAATATACTACACTGGTCATTAAAGGAACTGTTCCTAGTCCAAACAAAACCATATATAGAACACCAAACTCGGCACTTTGCATTGCAATCGCACCAAATAAAGCCACATATACCATTCCGCATGGTAAAAAACCATTGAGCATTCCTATAATAAAAAGAGACTTGTAACTTTTGTTTCTAAAATGTTTTCCTAGGTTCGACTTTATTCTTGAGATAAGTCTGTAAACAGGTTTTGAAAAATTATATCTTGCAAACACGTTTTCGGGTGTTAAAACCACTATTATCATAATCACACCAATAAGAATAGATAGTTTTTGCTGGATTCCTGCCAGGAAAAAACCTTTTCCTAATAATCCAAAAACTAATCCTATCGTTCCATATGCAGTTAATCTTCCTAAGTGGTAAACTGTAACCTGTAGTGCTTTTTTTGCTTGATTATGCTTATCTACTGGTAACATCATGGCAATAGGACCACACATACCAATACAATGAAAACTACTGATTAAACCGAATATAAAAGCAGAATAGAGCATTGTTTTCTATATTTAGATAATTATGCAAAAATCTTTTTAGTTAATATAAACAACTTCTTTGGTTAAATACTGTTTACCATTATATTGCCATTCCATATTAACATCCCAACGTCCTTTTATCAATTTCTTTTGAGGAATCAATAATTCAGAATTTGTTAAGGCTATTGCTGTATTAAAATCTAGTTTTTTATTTGATGGGCGGTACATTAATACTTCCCCTTTAATATTTTTACTTTCAAAAGTATTTGGAAAAACAATTTTAACCCCATCTTTCATCGTAATAATTGTTGGTTTTTGTTTTAAATCATGCGCATTTTGAACACGCTCCATTTCTTCTCCAAAATGTGAATCATGCTTATAATACTCTTCTACAACCAAATCATTATCATATTTACTATCTGATTGTACTTTAAAAACAAAGTATAAAATGAAAGTCATAAACAATCCGAATGCAATTACAATTGCTGTTCCCCAGTTAATTTTCATAATATTGTTTTTTTTAATTAAAACTTCGCGGTCCTAAAAAGTTTGTTGATGTTGTTTCGATTAACTTATCTCCATTATAAACTCCAATTTGAACCTTGGTTTTGTCGCCCTCTAAAAGTGCTTTATCAATTTCTATAAAGAGAGTTCCTTGTGATATTCCTTGTTTTGGAACTTTAAATTTTTGATTTCCAACGTTTTTTATAGTTCCCTTTTGATCAATTAAACCAAAATGAATGTCTGTAAAATCATTCATTGTTTTATTGACTATTTTGTACGTATAAATATTACTTATCTTATCTCCTTTATGTTGAAAAAGTTGTCCTGGTAAACGTAAAACTATAGCTTGAACATCATTTCTTAAAAATAGCATTCCAACAAAAATTCCAAGCAAGATAATCAATACGGCCGTATAACCTTTCATTCTTGCAGTAAACTTAAAAGGTTCTTTTTTCTCTATTTCATCTTCAGATGCATATCGAATAAGTCCTTTTGGTAAACCAACATTTTCCATTATAGTATCACACTCATCAATACAAGCCGTACAATTAGTACATTCTAATTGAGTTCCGTTTCTTATATCGATTCCCATTGGGCAAACATGCACACATTGCTTACAGTCGATACAATCTCCTTTTCCTGTTACCGCTCTATCTTCTTGTTTATTATATTTAGCTCTACCTAATTCTTTTTCTCCTCGTACAAAATCATAAGCAACATTGATGGATTTATTATCCAAAAGTACACCTTGTAATCTTCCGTATGGACAAGCTATAATACATACTTGCTCACGAAACCATACAAATACAAAATAGAAAACTGCTGTAAATATCAATAATGCAATAAAGTTACTGGACTGTTTAATTGGTCCTTCCTCAATCATTAAAAATAATTGATCACTTCCTACCAAATAAGCTAAGAAAACATTGGCTATTAAAAAAGAAATTACAAAAAAGATGAACCATTTTGTTAAGCGTTTTCTAATTTTCTCTCCATTCCACTCTTGTTTTGCTAATCTGGTTTGAGCTCCTCTATCTCCATCAATCCAATATTCGATTCGACGGAAAACGAGTTCTAGAAAAATAGTTTGTGGGCAAATCCATCCGCAGAAAATACGACCGAATACGACCGTGAACAATAGTATAAATACGATACCTACCAGCATCGAAATTACAAAAAGGTAAAAATCCTGAGGCCAAAAAGGGAATCCAAATATATTAAAACGACGTTCTAATATATTGAACATCATAAATTGATTTCCATTTACTTTTATAAATGGATTTGCAACTAAAATAGCTAGTAAAACATAACTAACCCATTTCCTGTATTCGTAAAACTTACCAGACGGTTTTTTAGGAAAAATAAATTTTCTGTTACCTCCTTCATCAATCGTTCCAATGGTATCTCTAAAAGCTTCGTCTGGTAAATTTGACATTGTATTATTTTTTAACTTGTGTAGTGTCTGTTTGTGTTGCAACTACTGCTGCGTCTGTTTTGGGTGCATCTTTATCTATCCAAATATCTCCTTCTGGTTCTTTCGGATCTTTAGGATTACTACCTTTTAATGATAAGATGTAACTCGATACTTTTTGTATCTCTTTCGGCTTTAACGTTCCTTTCCATGCTATCATCCCTTTTCCGTCACGACCTCCATTAGTTACTGTATGGAAAATTTCTTTTATTCCTCCCCCTAAGATCCAATGATCATCGGTTAAGTTTGGTCCAATTTGCCCTCCTCCATCAGCTCTGTGACAAGCAGCACAATTGGTTGTGAATATTTCTTTTCCTGCAGCAATATCAGCAGCATCTGTTAGCAAGGTAACCGTTTTCTCATCCATTAAATCCGGAGCAGTTTTAAGATACTCATCAACATCTATCTTAGCTTGAGCCATTTCCTTTTGCAACTCCATTTCTTGGTTATCTGCACCAAACAACTCGTAACGTGCCATATAAACTACGGCAAAAACAATAGTAATGTAGAATAAATAAATCCACCATGGCGGTAAGTTATTATCTAACTCTTTGATACCATCATAATCGTGATTCAATAACAAAGTTCCTTCCGTTTCCATCGGTTCTGTCTTTGTTAATTTTTGCATCAAATTTTTATACCAGGCTCTTTCTTTTAAACTCAAATTACTATCAATTTCAAGCTTAGCCTTTTGTTCATCTGTTAGCAAACTATATGTTATGCTATCTATTGCACTTACAGTAATTTCTATTGCTATTAAAAGGAAAAGAAATACAAACAAGAAGACAGAAACCATTGGGTATTTTATAAATGCCGGCCTATCACCTGAGTCTATAAAATATTCCATTGCACCAAAAACGATGAAGAAAATTAGTGGTAATCGTACATATACTGGAATTAATTTTTTCATTTTATATATTATTTTTAATTCTACAATTTAATTTTCGTCTAATGGTATATGACTCATTTCTTCGATCTTTTCTTTCTTGTATGAAAACACCCAAATTCCCAGGCAAACAAAAAAGATAAAAAATATTAGTAAGGAAAGTATTGGGAAGATTTGCACACCCGCAATAGTTTCTAAGTTGTGTTTTACTTGTTCAAACATAATTTCTCTATTTTGAAGTCTCTTTTACTTTGATATCAGTTCCTAATCTTTGCATGTAAGCAATAAGCGCTACGATTTCTCTTTCATTCATCGGAATGAATTTCTCTCCTTTTGCCTCAGCTTTTTTCTTACTATCTGCATAACTAGCAACATAGTCTGGATCGTTTTCTAAATTCTTTTCGATTTTTAAAGCTTGTGCTCTTAATAATTTTTGTGCATTTGCTACTTCTTCAGCAGAATACGGAACTCCTAGTTGAACCATTACTTCCATTTTCTTCTGTGTCAATGAAATATCCATTGGCTTATTATCAAACAACCATTTGTATCCTGGCATGATTGAACCTGCCGATATACTTTGTGGATTCCAGAAGTGATTAAAGTGCCAGTTATCATTATACTTACCACCTACTCTTAATAAATCTGGTCCTGTACGTTTAGACCCCCATAAGAATGGATGATCATATACAAACTCTCCTGCTTTAGATTGTGGTCCATAACGTTCTACTTCACTTCTGAACGGACGTACTGATTGTGAGTGACACCCAACACATCCTTCACGAATGTATATATCACGACCTTCTAATTCTAACGGTGAATATGGTTTTACACTTGTAATAGTCGGAATATTTGATTTTACCATAATCGTAGGTACAATTTGAATAATTCCTCCAATTAAAATAGCAATTGTAGCCAAAATTGTTAACTGGATAGGTTTTCTTTCTAACCATGAGTGGAATTTTTCTCCACGAACTCTACTACTGCTAATTCTTTCTAATGCTGGTGCTTCTGCCAATTCATCTTCAATTGGGTTACCTACACGTATTGTTTGAATTATATTGTAAACCAATACAAACATCCCTACAAGATATAAAGTACCTCCAATAGCTCTCATCCAATATAATGGCATAATCGCTGTAACTGTTTCCAGGAAGTTTCCGTAAGTTAAAGTACCATCTGGATTAAACTGTTTCCACATCGACGCTTGTTGAAAACCAGCAACGTACATCGGTAATGTATATAATATAATTCCTAACGTACCAATCCAAAAATGGAAGTTTGCCAATTTTTTAGAAAATAAAGTACTTTTTGTCATTCTTGGTATTAACCAATAAATCATACCAAAGGTCATAAATCCATTCCATGCTAATGCTCCAACATGTACGTGAGCAATAATCCAGTCTGTATAATGCGCTATAGCATTTACGTTTTTAAAAGAAAGCATTGGTCCTTCAAAAGTTGCCATACCATAACCTGTAATTGCAACAACAAAGAATTTTAAAACTGGTTCTTCACGAACTTTGTCCCATGCACCTCTAAGTGTTAAAAGTCCGTTTATCATACCTCCCCAAGATGGAGCAAGCAACATAATAGAGAAAGCAACTCCTAAATTTTGCGCCCAGTTTGGTAACGCTGAATATAATAAGTGGTGAGGACCAGCCCAGATGTATATAAAAATTAATGACCAGAAATGTATAATCGATAGTCTATAAGAATACACTGGACGGTTAGCTATTTTAGGTACAAAGTAATACATTAAACCTAAGAACGGAGTTGTTAAGAAGAATGCAACTGCATTATGACCATACCACCACTGTACCAAAGCATCCTGAACTCCTGCGTAAACAGAATAACTTTTCATTGCAGAAACTGGTATCTCTATATTATTAAAAATATGTAATACTGCAACAGTAACAAACGTGGCTAGATAGAACCAAATTGCAACATATAAATGGCGCTCTCTACGACGTAAAATTGTACCAATCATGTTGATACCCATTACAACCCAAATTAAAGTAATAGCAATATCTATTGGCCATTCTAATTCGGCATATTCTTTAGATGATGTATAACCTAAAGGCAATGAAATTGCTGCCGCTACAATAATTAATTGCCATCCCCAAAAATGTACATTACTTAAAAAGTCACTGAACATTCTGGCTTTTAAGAGTCGCTGCAAAGAATAATACATTCCTGCAAAAAACGCGTTCCCTACAAAGGCAAAAATAACTGCGTTGGTGTGTAAAGGTCTTAATCGTCCATAGCTTAACCATGAGATTCCGTCGGTAATATTAGGAAAGAGGTACATAACGGCCAATGTAAGACCGACCAGCATCCCTACTACACCAAAAAGAATGGTAGCATAAATGAATTTCTTTACAATTTTGTTGTCGTAATAAAATTGTTGCATTTCCATAATCTAGATTTGTTTTTCTGTGGTTGTTTTTATTTTATTATTGGGAGTTTTTTTGATTTCATCATCAAAAAGCATTCGAACGGAAGGAGTGTAATCATCATCATACTGTCCTGATTTTACAGCTATTACGAATGCTATAAAAAAACCAATGGCAATGATGATACTAACTGAGATTAATAAGTAAATTACGCTCATAACATATGAAATTTGTTAAACAAAATTACTTTTATACATTCTTTTAAAATATGACATTTATCATACCTTAGCTAGTTATGTTAAATTTATGAAAAAATAACCTTTAAATTATTTATAATCATTTTAAACTACTCTTACTAAAATAGTTAGAGGCTAATGTTACAAAACTCACTATTGTAATAGTACTCAAAGGCATTATAATAGCTGCCACCAAAGGCAATAAGTTACCTGTAATAGCGAAAGAAAGTCCTACAACATTATAAAGTAGCGACAAAACAAAACTCATCTTGATGATTTTAATAGAGTTCTTGGAGAGTTTTAAAAAATAATTTAAACGCTGGAATTCGGTTGCGTCCAGAATTGCATCACAAGCAGGAGAAAAAACATTCACATTCTCAGAAATAGATATTCCTACATTACTTTGCGCTAATGCTCCCGCATCGTTTAACCCATCACCAACCATCATTACATTATGCCCCTGGTCTTGCAGTTCTTTAATAAAGTTTAGTTTTTGTTCCGGTTTTTGATTAAAAACAAGCTCTGTTCCTTTAGGTAAAAGACTTTCTAAAGTTTCTCGCTCCCCATCATTATCACCCGATAATACTTTGATTTTATAATTAAGACTTAGTTCTTTAAATAAGTCCCCTAACCCTTCTCGATATTGGTTATTAAAAATATATTTACCGTAATAAACTCCATCTATTTTAATATGAAGTGATGTTTGCTGAATTGAGTTTTCTTCTTGATTTGCAACAAAAGAAAATGATCCAATCTGAAATTGATGATTTTCGATTTCCGCCAAGATTCCTTTTCCTGTTATTTCTTTAAAATCATCCAATTTTATTCGGCTTGATTCAGGCAGAAACTCATATAACATTCGACTCAAAGGGTGATTTGAAGCTCGAAGTACATTTTTAAGCATTACAAGGTTTACATCAGAAAGTTTTTCTCCTTCGTATGTAATATTCGATTTTTTATTAGTTGTAATAGTTCCAGTTTTATCAAAAACCAATGTATCGACTTTAGCAAGCTGTTCAATAACTAAAGCATTTTTTAAATAAAATTTCTGTTTTCCTAAAATCCTTAAGATATTACCAAATGTAAATGGTGCCGTCAATGCCAGTGCACATGGACATGCTACAATAAGTACCGCTGTAAAAACATTAAAAGCTGTATTAGCGTCTATAAATATCCAATAACCAAAACCTGCAAAAGCAATTAATAATAAAATTGGAGTAAAATAACGACTTATAGTATCGGTTATCGTCTTGTGTTTTTGCTGAACATCTTTCTGGAAAATATCATTTCCCCACAATTGTGTCAAGTAACTCTGAGAAACAGTATGCAATACTTCCATCTCTATTACTTTACCTATTTGCTTTCCTCCAGCAAAAACCTTATCACCAGATTTTTTGGTAATAGGAACAGCTTCACCAGTTACAAAACTATAATCAATTTCGGCTTTGTCACTTATCAAGATTCCATCTACAGGAATTAATTCTTGATTTCTAATTAATAATCGATCCCCTTTATCAATATCATAAATAGGAATACTTTCTTCTTTAGTATTAGGATTTATTCGGGTTACTGCAATAGGAAAATAAGACTTAAAATCTCTTTCGAAGCTTAAAAAACTATAGGTTTTAATCTGAAACATTTTCCCTAACAACATAAAGAAAATCAATCCTGTTAAGCTATCAAAAAAACCTCCTCCGTAATCCATGATGATATCAAAAGTGCTTCGAATAAACATAACAATAATTCCTAAAGCGATAGGAATATCGATATTCAGCATTTTACTTTTGATACTTTTATAAGCCGAAACATAATAGCCACTTGCCGAATACAAAAAGCTTGGCATTGCCAGAATTAATATCAACCAACGAAAAAAGGGTTTGTAATTATCTAGCCAAAACTCTTTTACTTCAAAATATTCTGGGAAAGAAAGTAACATAATGTTTCCAAAACAGAAAAAAGCGACACCTAATTTATATGTCAAACTTCTGTCTACATTATTTTTTCCAGCTTCATAGTTTTCTAAACTTATATATGGCTCATATCCTATTGAACTTAAGGTATAAGCAATATCTTTAAGGCTAATTTTTTCTGGATTATAAGTAATTCTAACTTTCTTTTCAGGGAAATTAACCTGAGAAGTACTAATTCCTGGTTTTAGACGATTTAAATTTTCTAAAATCCAAATACAAGAACTACAATGAATATGTGGAATATTTAGCGAGACAATAGCTGTTGTATCCTCTTGGAATTCTAATAACTTTACCTGAATACTTTCATTATCCAGAAAATCATATTTGCCCTGAATATCTTGTGGTGTTGCTCCTGGAGATTTTTCGAAATCATAATAACAAGTTAGGTCATTAAGACTAAAAATCTCATAAACTGTCTTACATCCGCTGCAACAAAATTCTTTTTCATCAAAAACAATTACTTCATTTTTTGGAATAATCAAACCGCAATGAAAACAATTTTGTACACTCATAATTTAACCATTTTATGCTTTTGCAAAGGTCACAAACAGCCTAGTTAAAAAACATGACAATTATCATAGCCTCTAAATTACATTTTTAAATTTAATAAAATAAATTGGGAATAAACTTATAGAAATCATATTTCTGTTATTATTATAAAAAATAAGATAAAAAAAACATAATTATACCTAATTTTGCAAACAAATAACTTTGCTATGAATAAATGTGACCAATGTATCGTAAGACAACTTACTTCGTTAAAAGCTTTAAACAAAGATGAAGTTATAAAATTAGCTAATAGTAAAACTACTTATACTATTAAGAAAGGTGATTCTATTTTTGAAGAAGGCGAAGTTACTAATGGTGTTTTCTGTGTAAAAGATGGTGTAGGTAAACTTTCTAAGCTAAGTGCCAATGGTAAAGATCAAATTGTAAAGCTTGTAAAATCTGGAGAACTTTTAGGACAACGCTCTATGATTAGTAATGAACCTGCTAATTTAAGTGCTAAAGCCTTAGATGACATGGAAGTATGTTTTATTCCTAAAACAGAAATCATCAATTTCTTTAATCAAAACAATCAGTTTTCTATGAATGTGATGAAAACAATTTGTGATGATTTAAAAGAATCAGACAATCATACTGTTTCATTAGCCCAAAAAACCGTTAAATCTCGTTTAGCCGAAACGTTATTATACTTACATGACACATTTGGCGAGAACAAAGACAACACGTTACAAATTCAACTTTCCAGAGATGAACTAGCAAGTATGATTGGTACTGCTACAGAAAGCTGCATCAGACTATTATCTGACTTTAATAAACTAAAAGTTATTGAATTAGTTGGAAAGAAAATTGTCCTTAAAAATATTAGTGCCTTAAAGAAAATGGCCGAATAACTAAAGCTTCTTTGCTTCGTTCCAAAAAACATCCATTTCTGCCAAAGTCATGTCCATTAATGGCTTTCCTAATTCTCCTGCTTTGCTTTCAAGGTATTGAAAACGTTTTATAAATTTTTTATTGGTGCGTTCTAGTGCATCTTCGGGATTTACATTTAAAAATCGGGCATAATTAATCATAGAGAATAATACATCTCCGAACTCAGCTTCAATTTTATCTTGATTTCCAGCCTCTACTTCTACTTGTAGCTCCTGTAATTCTTCTTGTACTTTATCCCAAACTTGGTGCGGTTCTTCCCAATCAAAACCTACTCCTTTTACTTTATCTTGTATTCTACTTGCCTTTACCAATGCTGGTAAACTCCTTGGAACACCTTCTAAAACAGATTTTTTACCTTCTTTTAGTTTTAGTTTTTCCCAGTTTTGTTTTACTTCTTCTTCATCTTTTACAACTGTATCGCTATAAATATGAGGATGACGATGAATGAGTTTTTCGCAAATTTCATTACACACATCTGCCATATCAAAATCATTTGTTTCGCTACCTATTTTGGCATAAAAAACAATGTGCAACAACAAATCTCCTAATTCTTTTTTTACTTCATTCAAGTCATTATCCAGAATTGCATCACCTAGTTCATATGTTTCTTCAATAGTAAGATGGCGTAAACTTTGTAGAGTCTGCTTCATGTCCCAAGGGCATTTTTCACGCAAATCATCCATTATATTTAATAATCTCTCGAAGGCTTGTAATTGCAGTTCTTTACTCATTTTTGAAGTAATTTTAAGTTGGTAACGAATTCATGTAAAAGTAAAAAATCCTGTCAAGAAATCATCTCAACAGGATTAAATATCGTTCAATTAAATGAAACTATTTTTTTTCAGCAGCTGCTTTAGTTTTTTTTGCTGGTGCTTTTTTTGTTTCCTCAAGAACTGGAGTTTCTTCTTTAGCTGCTGCAGGTGCAGGTGCTAAATCTGTAACTAATCCTTTTGCCTGAAGCATATTGTACCAGTTCAATACTTTTTTAATATCCGAAGGATAAACTCTCTCTTCGTCGTATTGAGGTAAAATTTCTTTAAAATAAGCTCCTAAAGTAGCATTATCTTCTTTATGAGAAATAGCTGGTCCTTTGTTTTCTTTTACTGCAATTAATTGCATTACTTCAGACAAAGGTTTTTCTCCTTCATAAGTATAAATTGAAATTTCTGACAATAAACTTACATTACTCTTTAAGCTAACAGTGATTTTTTTTCCATCAATTAATGATTCAGCTACAAATCCTGTACGCGTTTGTACTTTTAATGCGTATAAACCTGGTTTCCCAGAAATAGCTAATATTTTTTCTAAATTCATGTTTATTATAATTAGTATTAAGAATTCGGTTATTTTATTTTTTATCTAAAGATCTTCAAAAACTATCTTCCTTTTTTAGCAGCAGCAAATTTCATTCTGTATTCTTGAAAAGTTTTGCCTTCGGTGATATTTTTTAATTTCTTTTGAATTAAACGTTTTTTTAATGATGAAATTTTATCTGTAAACAAAATTCCTTCAATGTGATCATATTCATGCTGAATTACTCTGGCAATTAACCCATCAAATACTTCGGTTTTTACGACAAAATCTTCTTCACAATATTCAATTGTAATTCTTTCGTGTCTGTAAACATCCTCACGAACATCTGGAATACTCAGGCAACCTTCGTTAAAACTCCATTCTTCGCCATCTTCTTTTAAGATTTTGGCATTGATAAAAGTTCTCTTAAATCCTTTTAATTCTTTTTGTTCATCTGCTGGTAAATCCTCATCATCACTAAAAGGAGTTGTGTCAATTACAAATAAACGCAAGGCCAAACCAACTTGTGGCGCAGCAAGACCCACTCCATAAGCATTGTACATTGTTTCGTACATGTTAGCTATTGTTTCTTTCAAATTTGGATGTTCTGGCGATACTGCCTCCCCAACTTTTCTTAAAACAGGATCACCATATCCTATAATTGGTAAAATCATTCTTGTTGTATTATGTATTAACGACTATTAATCCAGAATTTCATTATTCTGAATTAGGTTGGCAAAAATAGTAAAAAATAGTCAATGAATAATTCTATTAACCAGATTATCTACTTTTTGATTTCTATTTAAATCAAACTCACTATTATTACTAAATAACTCTTACAATTCTTATCTTTGCTAGTAAACCTATTTCTATGTTAGATCGCATCGTTAAATTCACAGACAGTACTTCTTTTACCAATGCTTCAAAAGTTACAATTGCATCAGTAGTTCCTGTATTGTTTTTTAACTTTTTAGGTTATTTTGAAATTGGTTTTACGATTGCTCTCGGTGCTTTTTATACTTATCCGAGTGATATCCCGAGTAATCTTAAACACAAAATAAAAGGAATTGTAGTTACTGCTCTTATTGTTTCTGGCGTTAACCTACTAGTTAATCTTGTTTATCCTTATCCTTGGCTATTTTATCCGTTTCTAGGAATATTACTTTTCTTGTCCTCTATGATTTCTGTTTATGGACAAAGAGCGACTATGGCATCATTCTCTGCCCTACTTTCGATCTCTTTATCATTTGCTCATTTACACGAAGGCTGGGAAGCTGTATTACATTCTAGCTATATTTTTGCTGGTGGATTATTCTATTTAATAGTTTCACTTATCTTTCATTATATAAAACCGTATCGTTATATAGAATTACAAACTGCCGACGGAATTCGATTAACTGCAAAATACTTAAAACTTAGGGGTGATTTATGGAATCCTGAAGCTGATAGAAAAAAGATTATCGAAAAACAGTTGCATCTTCAGGTTGAGTTAAACCAAATTCACGAGAATTTACGACAAGTACTTATTGGTAACAGAGCTACTTCTGGCGACTCTAGCCAAAACCGAAAAATGCTTATTGTTTTTATAACGTTGGTCGAAATACAGGAATTGGCTTTATCGACATCATTTGACCATGATAAATTACACAAAAAATTTAGTGATCATCCTGAAGTTCTGCGTTCTTATCAAAACCTTGCTTATAAACTTGCATCGACTTTAAAAAAACTATCTAAAAGTGTTCATAAAGCCTCTAAATATATCTCGATAAATGATTTAAAAAAGGAACTTGACGGATTACAATCTGCTATTGATGCGTATCAAAATAATTTAGGAAAAATAGAAGCTTCTGAAGGGGTTTGGATGCTTACTAATATGCTGAAATATGCTCAAAAGCAAGTCGAAAAAATAAAAATCGTAGAAATGGCTTTTTCATTAGCTATTAAATCTTTTGATTTTAAAGACAAGGATAAAGAACTTGAAAAATTCCTGACTCCGCAATATTATCCGATACGTACATTAATTGAAAATTTCAGTTTTTCGTCAACATTTTTCAGGCATTCGCTGCGACTTACCATAACTATTATGGCAGGTTTTATAATTGGCAAGCTACTTCCGTTTCAAAACGTATACTGGATTTTATTGACAATCGTAGTAATTATGCGTCCTGGTTATGGTTTAACCAAAGAACGTTCTTATAATCGTGTTTTTGGTACTATTTTAGGCGGATTAATAGCCTTTGGGATTGTCTCTCTGGTACATAATCATGTAGCAATAAGCATATTTGCTATTGTCTGTATGCTTATCGGTATTTCTTTTACGCAAAGCAATTACAAAATAAGCACTACACTTGTTACCATGTACGTGGTTTTTGTGTACGGAATATTAACACCTAATATTCTTGAGGTAATTCAGTTTAGAATTCTGGATTCACTTGTAGGGGCTACCTTAGCCTTTTTGGCAAATTATTATTTATGGCCTGCTTGGGAGTTCTTAAATGCTGCATCATTTTTAGAAAAATCTATTGAGGCCAACAGAAACTATTTAAGAGAAATTGCCGAATATTATAATAAAAAAGGAACATTGCCTACATCGTATCGTTTGGCAAGAAAAAATGCTTTTATAGAAATAGGAAATCTTATGACATCTTTCCAGAGAATGGTACAAGAACCTAAATCAAAGCAAAAACAGCTTCCGCAAATAAACAAGCTTGCTGTACTAAATCATTCCTTACTTTCGTCTGCGGCATCATTAGGCACATATATACAATCTCACAAAACGACATCGGCATCTGAGTCTTTTAATTTTGTAATTGGCGTTGTTGTTTATAACTTAAATTATTCTATTGCTATCTTAAGACATGAAAGCACAGCTGAATATAAAAACAAAGACATTAATAAAGAACAATTGACTTTTCATTTTGAGGAATTAAAAAGAAAAAATTTCAGTCGATTAGAAAATGATAACGAACTCGATGATAGCGCAAGAGAAACCAAAATGCAGGAAGCCCAATTGGTAATCGAACAATTAATATGGATGACTGATTTGTCTGAAAAAATAGTAACGATTACAAAAGAGTTTATAGCACAAAATCCAGATTAAATTAATCTGGATTTTGTATTTATTCTTATTATGTATGCTCTACTTAGTTATCTAACTTTAAAGTTGCAGCGGTATTTTTTCTAATTTCAGATAACAATTCTGGTTTATCATTTAAAGTCTGACCATAAGAAGGAATCATTGCTTTAAGCTTTTCATCCCATTCTGGTGTTTTAATTTTATCCTTAAAACATTTTCCTATTAATCCAACCATGATAGAAACTGCAGTTGAAGCTCCTGGTGAAGCTCCTAATAAAACAGCCAATGTACCATCATCTGTATTAATTACCTCAGTACCAAATTCAAGAATTCCACCTTCTTTTTCATCTTTTTTAATAACCTGAACACGTTGTCCTGCTCGCTCTAATTTCCAATCTTTAGATTTTGCATTTGGCAAGTATTCGCGTAAAGCATTCATTCTATCTTTTGGTGATTGTCTTACTTGCTCAATTAAGTATTTAGTAAGTGGGATATTATGATAACCAGCTGCCAACATTGGCATTATATTGTCTGTTTTTATAGATAAAGGCAAATCCATATAAGATCCGTTCTTTAAAAATCGAGTCGAAAAACCAGCAAATGGTCCAAAAAGCAATGCTCTTTCTCCATTTATCATTCGTGTATCAATATGAGGAACTGACATTGGTGGTGCACCAACACTAGCTTTTCCGTAAACTTTGGCTTGATGCTGAAGAATAACTTCTGGATTAGTACATTTTAACCATTGTCCGCTCACAGGAAAACCTCCAAATCCTTTTCCTTCGGCAACATTTGCTTTTTCTAACAAAGGCAATGAACCTCCTCCGGCACCAATAAAAACAAATTTAGTATATACTTTTCTAGTTTGTCCGGTTGCTAAATCTGTGATTTTAATTCTCCACGATTTATCTTCACGCTGCTTTAATTTTTTTACTTCGTGATTAAAATGTATTGTTACACCATCTAATTTTCCTAGATAGTTAAACATGCTTCGTGTTAATTCTCCAAAATTCACATCGGTTCCTATTGCCATAGAAGTTGCTGCAAACTTATCTGTAGCATCTCTTCCTTCCATTACCAATGGCATCCATTCTTTTAATTGAGCAAAATCAGTACTAAAAACCATCTCTTTAAAGATTGGATTTTTTTGTAGTGCTTCAAATCTTTTCTTAAGATAATCCACATTTTTTTCTCCCCAAACAAAACTCATGTGAGGAACACTTTTTATAAAATTATCAGGAGATGTAATTTTGTTTTGCTGTACTAAGTAAGACCAAAACTGACGAGAAACTTCAAAGGATTCAGCAATACTAATTGCTTTTTTAGGATCTATACTACCATTTTTTTCTGGTGTATAATTTAATTCACAAAAGGCTGAGTGCCCTGTTCCTGCGTTATTCCAAGCATCAGAGCTTTCGGCTGCAGCAACATCTAATCTTTCGTAAATTTCAATTTTTAAATCTGGCTGTAATTCTTTTAAGATTAACCCAAGAGTTGCACTCATAATTCCAGCACCAATAAGTACTACTTCGGTATTTGAACGTATGGTTTTGTCGGACATAGCAAGAAAATTTTAAAGTGCAAAGGTACTTCATAAAATTGCAAAAAAAAACTATAAATTTCACCTTAAAAGTTATAGTTTTCTAAAACGTTTGCGAGCTAAATCCTTTGATATTTTAAAACATTTTACGAGACAAATAGTCCTGAAGCATTATCGTTGCTGAGATTTCATCGATCAAACCTTTATTTTGACGTTGTTTTTTGCTAAGTCCACTGTCTATCATTGTTTGAAATGCCATTTTAGAAGTAAATCTTTCATCAACCCGAACCACTTTCATATCCGGAAAAATATTCGAAAAATGAGTTACAAAACCTTTTATAATTGAAGCACTTTGTGATGGCTCTCCATTCATTTGTTTTGGCTCACCTATTAAGACCGCTTCCACCTTTTCTTTAGCAAAATAATCTTTTAAAAAATCGATAGTTGTATTAGATGGAATTGTAGTTAAACCCGAGGCAATAATTTGCAGTTCATCAGTAACAGCAATTCCTGTTCTTTTTTGTCCGTAATCTATAGCGAGAATTCTTGGCATCTTATTAAATATTAATGGAACAAAGATACATAAAGTAAAAACCTTGTGCCTTAAAAAAATTAATCCGTTCTATATTCCAGAACGGATTAATTAAACTTTTTTCCAAAAAAAAATTAAAACGATATCAAAAAAATTAATTTAAAAACCTACTAACCATCTATTTATACTAATTCACAGATTTTAAACAATCCATAAATAGAACTTTGCTCTTTAAAATATTCTTGCATATAATTTCAATTCAAAAGTAGGCCTAATTACATCCCTAATTCATGATAATTATCATCGAACAAAAGAAAGAATTAACGTATTATAGATATTTATTCACAACACTTAATAGTACACATAAATCAATTAACAATTTAAAAACCAAATAATTACAAAAAATTAAAGTTTAAAATATTTTAAATCAGAGTTATATTGTTATAAAATTAGATTGACCAAGTAATCGTAATTTGAAAAAAAAATAGTTCTTTTGCTTCAAATTTCCCACATATTATAGAAAATTACTCAAAAACAAATACCCAAATTCACTAAATACCAAATGAATAATTATAAAAATAGCATTATTTTATTTCTAAAAAGATTCTTTTTAATTGTCATAATTTATCAATTCTCTAGAGTTCTATTCTATCTTATGAACTCAAAATTATTCGAACCTTTTACATTTCAAACTTTTTTAGGAGGTCTTCTTTTTGATTTTGCAGCTATAGCTTATATAAATATTGTTTTCTTATTAGCGCATTTGATTCCAGGAAATTTCAAATACAAACCAAGATATCAAAGCATCCTAAAAGTTTCCTTTTATGCTGTTAACCTTATCTTTATTGCTACCAACTTCATAGACATTATTTACTATCGTTTTACTGGTAGAAGAAGTACTTTTGGGATGATTACTGCCAAAGGAATGGAACACGAAGCCTTAGGTTTAATTCCTTCTTTCTTAAAAGAATTCTGGTACATCTTTGTACTATTTCTTATCGTTAGTATTATATTTTGGAAATTGATTCCGAATTTAAAAACACATTTAATACACGAAAAATCAACTAAAAAAGACTACTATAAACAATACACATATTTTGTTCTTTCGATAGTTATAATTTTACTTATGGGACGTGGTGGGTTCCGAAAAAAACCAATTAAAATTGTAGATGCTGCAGAATATGGAGCATTAAATAATTCTGCATTAGTCTTAAATACTCCTTTTTGCATCTTAAAATCTGCTGTTAAAAAAGAAGATATTGAGAAAGTAAATTATTTTAATGAAAAAGAGTTAGTTTCAATTTACAACCCTGTCATTTCTTTAAAATCAAGCGAACCAACTATTAAAAAGAATGTAGTCATTTTAATTTTGGAAAGTTTCGGTAATGAAAACATTGGACGAGGACAAACTCCTTTCTTAGATTCTCTAATAACAAAATCATACTATTTTAAGAATGGGTTTGCAAACGGAAAAGTTTCAATTGATGCTGTTCCATCTATTCTCTCAAGTATTCCTAGTTTAATGAATAACTCTTTTATAACATCTAGTTACTCTTTAAATAAAATAAATGGTCTTCCTAAAATTTTCAAGAAAGAAGGCTATACTACTTCATTTTTTCATGGCGCCTTTAATGGTAGTCAGAACTTTGACCAATATGCTCAAGTAGCAGGATTTGACCAATATTTTGGAAAAGACCAATATACAGGAGAAGAATCTTTTGATGGTAAATGGGGGATTTTTGATGAAGATTTTCTACAATTTTACGCTGCTAAATTAACTTCGTTTAAACAACCTTTCTTTAGTTCGTTATTTACTATTTCTTCTCATAGCCCATATACTATTCCAGAAAAATATAAAGGAAAATTCCCTAAGGGAACTACAGAAATTCAAGAAAGCATAGCATACACTGATTTTGCATTGCGAAGATTTTTTGACACAGCAAAAAAACAAGGATGGTACAAAAACACACTATTTGTTATTTCTTCTGACCATACTTCGTCTGGAGGAGATAAAGACATTGACAAGACTAATATTGGAAAATTCCACATTCCGATTTTGTTTTTCGATCCATCTAATCCTGAATTAACAGGTGTTAACGAGAAAAACTTTCAGCAAATTGACATCATGCCTAGTATTCTAGATTACTTAAATATAAAAACTGACATGGTTAGTTTTGGTAAAAGTTATAAATCTAAAGAAAACTATGTGGTTTATTACCTCCAAGGAACATATCATTACATCAAAGATGATTATTATCTTGCTTTTGCAAATAATAAAACAATTGGATTATATAACTGGAAAAAAGACCCTTTATTAAAAAACAATTTGATGTTAAAGGATAAAGCTAAAGTTGAAGAGTCTGAAAAATTCTTAAAAGCATACATACAATCTTTCAATGAAAGAGTAGTCAATAATAAATTAGCGATTTAACTAATTTAAAAAAGCTAAAGCAATTTAATAATACGAAAAAGGAAAGAGGTTTTAAAATCTCTTTCCTTTTTTTGTTTAATTATAATTCTGCACAGTCTGATCTAGATAACCATATCAATATTCACACATAAAACTATCTAGAATCAGGAAATAAAGTCAATAACTACCAACCTATATTCGCAAGAAAAGGGTCTAACCTTAATTAAAAAGTTAAACCCCATTTATTTTAAAACTTAAGGCTTTTAATTGCCCAGTTTACATCCTATCTACCAAAAAAACGACTAAAGAAACCTCTTTCTTCCTCTTCCTCAACATGAGTCTCCACTTGTTGATTTGCAGACTGTGCTTTTTCATGCTCGTACATTAATTCTTTAATATACTCAACATAAGTTCGTTTTTTCTCTTCTAGAAATCCAATCAAATATTTCTCACTAAATTCCATTCCACTAGCAGATTCTATTTGAAGCAACTTTTTGTACAAAGGTTCAATATGCATCGCGATTACTTCTTGTGGCACAGAACGTCTACGTCCAAAATAATTTACTATTGCTCCATTTGAATCTTTTGCAATTTCAAAATCGGTAACAACCCAATAATATCTTCCAGATTTAGCTAGATTTTTAACAACAGCATGAAAGTTATTTCCCTTTTTAAGATTTTCCCATAATACTTTAAATATCACTCGTGGCATATCAGGATGTCTTATGATACTGTGTGGTTGCCCCATTAATTCATAATCTTCATATCCGCAAACATCAACAAAAATTTCATTGGCGTATTCGATAATTCCAAATGGGTTTGTTTTACTCATGATAACTTGGGTTTTATCCCAAGAAACTTCTTTATCAATTGGTGTAGGTCTGTGAAACGACTCGTTTTCTTGATTCATTGTTAATATACTAATTAAATTATTGAATTCAAACAATTTAAAATCACCTTATGTTGTTGTTAAATTGTCTTACAAAAGTAATTTTATAAGAAAAGTTAAAAATTGATATTTATCAGGGAATAAGATAAAAAATATTTTATGTAGGAAAAATTATTTAAAATAAAAAGACTTAATCCTATACAACAATAAAAAAATAATATTTTTTTATAAAAATGTTACTATAAAGAAATGAGGGTTGTTTTAAAAAAAAATCGAATTATATTTGCCTAAAATCTTTAGTACTATGAATCCTTTACAAACTATTATAGAACAAGCTTGGGAAAACAGAGCTTTGTTACAAGAAACTACAACAACTGATGCTATCAGAGAAGTTATTGAACTTTTGGATACAGGAAAATTACGTGTTGCAGAACCAGTTGGTGATGCTTGGCAAGTAAACGAATGGGTAAAAAAAGCAGTTGTAATGTATTTCCCTATTCAAAAAATGGAAACTTTAGAATCTGGTATTTTTGAGTATCATGACAAAATGTTGCTAAAAAAAGGATATGCCGAAAAAGGAATCCGTGTAGTACCTAATGCTGTAGCACGTTATGGAGCTTATATTTCTAGCGGAGTTATCTTAATGCCTAGTTATGTAAATATTGGTGCATATGTAGACGAAGGAACTATGGTAGACACATGGGCAACTGTAGGAAGCTGTGCTCAAATTGGTAAAAATGTACACTTAAGCGGTGGTGTAGGTATTGGTGGAGTATTAGAACCTTTACAAGCAGCGCCAGTAATTATAGAAGACGGAGCATTTGTAGGTTCTCGTTGTATTGTTGTAGAAGGTGTACACGTTGGGAAAGAAGCTGTTTTAGGAGCAAACGTATGCTTAACTGCTTCTACAAAAATTATCGATGTAACTGGAGAAACTCCTGTAGAAATGAAAGGATATGTTCCTGCTCGCTCAGTAGTTATTCCTGGAAGTTATACCAAAAAATTTGCTGCTGGAGAATTTCAAGTTCCATGTGCCTTAATTATTGGTACTCGTAAACCATCTACAGATTTAAAAACGTCATTAAATAATGCACTTCGGGAGTACGATGTTGCAGTATAATATTATTTTATTAAACTCCATAATTATAAGTAAGTATGTTAAGTAAAGAAATGAAAAAACTATCCGTTATCATACTTACTTATAATGAAGAGTTTTATATTGCCGATGCAATAAAATCTGTTTCATTTGCTGATGAGATTATTGTTTTAGACTCTAATAGTACTGATGCTACGCAAAAAATTGCTACAGATTTAGGCGTTAAACTTTTTTCTAGAAAATTTGACAATTACTGTAATCAGAGAAACCATGCAATAAGTTTTGCAACTGGTGACTGGATATTGTTTCTAGATGCAGACGAAAGGGTTACAGATAAACTTCAAGCTGAAATTTTAAAAAGCATCGAATGGGATGAATTTGATACCTATAAAATCTGGTTTCCTCATTTTTTCATGAATCGCTTTTTATTTCATTATACCGACAAAGTTGTTCGTTTAATGAAAAATGAAAAGTTAGTTTTTGAAAATGAAGTACATGAAAAATTAATCATAAAATCAAAACCTGGTGTATTAAAAAATTATATGGTACACTACACCTACAAAGGATTATTTCACTTTATAGGTAAAAAAGACAAATACGCTTGGTTTCAAGCAAAGATGTGTGCCAATAAGGGAAAGAAAGTAACACTGTTCCTACTCTTTTTTAAGCCATTTTACCGATTTTTTCATACATATATCGTAAAAAGAGTCTACCTAGATGGAGTTCCTGGTCTTGCTGCAGCTGCCATAGATGCCTATGGAGTATTCTCCAGATATGCAAAAATGATGCTAATCGAAAAAGATTTAGAATAGCTTTAATTTCCCGAATTTTATTTTTAACCTAAAAGTCATCAAGCTATCCTGACCTTTAATGTCTATTCGTTTGATTTCGTAGTTATCTTTAAAAGGAAAATTATTTGGACGATTCCCTATTTTTAAACCAAACTTTATTTTATTCTTAGCGACTATTTGTTTAAATTGCTCATTTTCATCACCCTTTTTAGGATAATTCCCATATGGATAAGCCAAAGCCGGATATACTCTTAAATCAGTGTTTTTAATCAGCTCCTCGCATTTTAGAAAATCATTTTCTATTTCTGAGGCTGATAATAAACTATATTTTTTATGCTCATAGGAATGATAGCCTAATTCTATTTTATTGTTTAACCCCTTTAATTGTTCAATTGTCATTATTTTTTCTCCCAAGGATTCAGACTTACCATTCCATAAATCTGTCTTTCCTATGTATGAAAAAGGAATAAAAAAACTAGCTTTTAAGTTAAATTTTTCTAATAACGGTGCTGCAAAAACAAGCTGATTTTCAGTTACATCATCAAAAGTAAGAACAATACTCTTTTTAGGAATAGATTTCATTTTTTCTAATTCTGCAAAATGAAATGTTTCATAATTATTATCTTTCAGATACTGAAGTTGTTGCTCCAGTTTTTGCACTGAAATAGTCAACTTATTACTTTCATTTTCAGATTGACAAATATTATGATACATTAAAATTGGGAGTCTTGACATTTTGTTTGATTTTTTACAAAGTTATAAATCTAAAATTATTAATATTGCACAAAATTGATTTTATGCCTCAAAATGTAATAGTTCCCAAAATTAGTATTTTGGCATTTTGTTTTAATGAAGAAAACAACATCAAGAAACTTATTGAGAATGTGTCGTTTGCTCATGAAATTATCATTATAGACAACAATAGTACAGACAAAACAGTTGCTATTGCAAAAGAGCTTGGCGCAACAATTATTGAACAAACTACTGCTGATAAAACACTACAACACAATCTAGCTATTAATCAGGCGCAAAATGATTGGATCTTGTTGTTGGACATAAACGAATATATTTCTCTCGAACTTAAGGATGAAATTTTGACCAAAATTTCCAATCCAAAAAGCAATGCTCTTTATTACATTAAACAAACCCTGTTTTTCTTTAAAAAGAAAATAAAGCATGGAGAATTTAATAACCGAAAAAGAGTTTTTCTTTTTGATAAAAAAAGACACTCTTATTCTGGTAATGAAGAAAGTAATCCATCTATTACATTATTTGGAAAATCTAATATATTAAAAAATAGAATAGACTCTTATGCTTATAAGAGTTTCGATGAATACAATTATCAGCTAAGTCTATTAAGTAAAAAAGAAGCTCAAGAATTGTATGATAAAAAAGTAAAACCAAATTTCTATCATTTTTTAATGAAACCTTTTTTTTGTTTTATAAATCAATATTTTATTCGATTAGGATTTCTTGATGGTAAAGAAGGTTACATTCTTGCTTACATAAACTCATTTGCAGTATTAAAACGCTATTTGATTCTTTGGTTAACTCACAATAAAATGGAATAATAGCTTTTAAATAGCTATTTTTGACATCTAGAATCCAACAAAAACACAATACAGTTTTTTATTAAACTTGTCCTCAATAATGAAAATATTAGTTATACAACAGAAAAGAATTGGTGATGTACTTATTAGTACAATTCTTTGTAACAATCTAAAAAAGAAATACCCAGAATCAACCATCGATTTTATGTGTTATTCTAATTGCACAGATGTTTTAATAGGTAATCCAAATATTGATTCTGTAATTGTATTAGAAGAAAAAACAAGAAAATCATACTTATCATTGTTTAAATTTATTTTTAAAATGAGATCTAATAAGTATGATATATTAATCGATGTATATGGCAAATTAGAGACTAATTTAATAACTATTTTCTCTGGTGCCGATTATAAAATATCATACCACAAATGGTATTCTTCTTTGTTTTATAATCACAATATGAAACGATTTGACAATAATGACGAAACGAAATATGGATTTGCAATAGACAATAGGCTTTTATTGCTTAAACCTCTTAATATTGACAATACTTTAATAGACCCTTTTCCGAAATTACATGTAAGTAAAGAAGAGGACCAAGAAGCAATTGCGTTATTAAACAAACATAAAGTAAGCAAGGACCGCAAAATTGTAATGATAAGTCTTTTGGGAAGTGAGAAATCAAAAACGTATCCTCTAGAATATATGGCGAAAGTCGTAGACTATGTTGCAGAAAATAAAGACGTAACGATACTTTTTAATTATTTTCCAAATCAAATTGAAGATGCTCAAAAAGTATTTAATTTCTGCTCTAAAAGCACACAAGAGAAGATACATTTTGATTTATTAGGAAGTAATCTAAGATCATTCATTGGTATAATGAATCAATGCGATATAATTATAGGAAACGATGGTGGAGCAATTAATATGGCAAAAGCACTAAACAAACCTTCTTTTACAATATTTTCACCTTATGTAAAGAAAAATGACTGGGCAACCTTCGAAGATGGATTGCAAAATATTTCGGTACATTTAAATGACTTTAAACCTGAATTAATTAATGAAAGCTTACCTCACAAGGAAATTAAAAACAATTCGGCTATATTGTATCAAGATTTAAACCCTGAATTATTTAAGAGTCAGATTGATTTTTTCATGACACGAAATCTTTAAAAATCTGATGAATTTTATATTTTTCGTTTTTGAAGCTTTAAAAGTTTAGCATATTTCATATAAGAAAAAAAACTCTGAATCATTGCAATTGATAATCCGTCTATTCCGTTAAAAATACCTTTCTTAAAAAAATAACAGCGAACAAAAGCGACAGTTCCGTTAAGGACAGGTTTGAAAAAACAAATTCTTACTCCTTGGTCAAAAAGTTGTTGTGCATGCCAAGTAGAATATTGGTTTTTCTTTGAAATAATTTGCTCTAATGATTCCCAACCATAATGTAGAATATGCACTGGTACTTTTTTCTCGCTTTGAGTTACTATGCTTTGATGCACAATCGAGTTAGAAGGATGGGCTGATTTTTTATTAAAAAAACGAACTTTATAATCTGGATACCAACCTGAGAAATCTATAAGTTTATCTCCTAAAAAGTTTTTTACTCTAAAACTAAAAGCATCATAACCGCCTTCTAAATATTTTTCTTTTAAAATAAAGTCTTCAGCGTCTTTATCCAAAAATTCATCTGCATCAAGATTAAGAACCCAATCATTCTTGCAATATGGTAAACCATATGTACGCTGTGGTCCATCTCCTAAAAAAGATTGTTCAATAACAATTGCTCCTTTTTCTTTTGCAATAGAAGCTGTTTTATCTTTACTAAAAGAATCTACAACAATTACTTCATCGCAAATTCTAAATAAAGCATCAATACATCTTCCTATATTTTTTTCTTCATTGAAAGTAATAATCAATCCACTAATTTTCATTTTAAAATTTAATATATGAAACACAAAAATATAACTTTTTTGATTACTCAATCCTTAATCTTTTGTTACAATTATGTCTCTCTAAAAATAGTTTGTAAATTATTTTTAGAAAAAGCTTATTTGTCTAGTAAAAATCGATTTTGATTAAGAAAAAAAAAGTAATATCGATAATGTTTTCCAATATTAATTTTATGAAGTATAAGCGAAATAAATTGTATTAATTATTTCTTCCAGAATTTAAGTTTCTTTTTTAAACGTTTTTTTCTATAAAAATGCTCTTGAAAGTCTGAAGTATACTTCCATAAAGTATCGAATATCTTTTGCTCAGATTCACCATATTGCTTAGCATATTCATTACTCATTACAGCAACCATTTCCTTAACAGGTGTCAATCTACATAAATTCTTCATTCGCATCTCAAAACTCATAGAATTATGAAATTCCATTCTATTTAAATCTACCAAGAAAAAACTATAATTACCATCTGCATTTTTTTTGATTAATGTATTACCTGGGGAATGATCTAAAAACTCAATTCCTATTTCATGTAAACCAAAACTAAATCTGGTAAATTGTCTTAGTATATTTTCATGATCTGGATAATCCGGAATCTCTACAAGTTCTCTAAAAGTAAGCTCGGTTATTAAATGCTCACTTGCATAATAACTATCCCTAAGTCCTAACCAATTATAATTCTCTAAATAAGCAATTGGTAACGGAGTTCCAATACCTTTTTCTAATAAAATTGTAGCATACTCAAAAGAACGCCTTGCTTTCGATTTTCGAAAGTAATTGTAAGCAATTTTATTTATTAAATTGGGGATTTTAAATGACTTTATATTGACTACCTTATCATTTAAATCGAATAATTTAATAACATTACGCTGACCATTCCCTAAAAGGGTACCTGAGCTATTAAATGCTTTAATTTTATCAAGTATTGATGTCGTTTCGTTAGCAAAAACTGGATTTATTTTGAAATTCATTTAGTAGATTTTTATAAAAAAACAAAAATACGCATAGAAGTTAACACTTCAAATTAATATCCTGTTTTCATAAATAAAGTATAAAGAAACAGCAAGTCTTGAATAAAAACTTGCTGCTACTTTTTAAATTTTATACATAGTACGATTATACAAAGAAATCTTTAAACCATTGTCCAAAGTTTTTTTTCCATATAAAAAAAGAGGTAGGCATTATCTTTTCAAGATCCAGATTCTCTTTTATTTCTTCAAACGTAGTTCCTTTAACAAATTCTAGTCTTTTCCATCTTTCTGGCTCTAAATAATAAAAATCGAATATAGTTTTGTAATTATTCTCATTTACACTTTCCCATTTTTCTATAAGCGCCTTTTTATTAATCTCAAAGTCGTGCCCCCAATTGCTGAACTTCATCTCTAATTCTTCCTTTGAGCGCGATACACATTCGTGAAGAACCAATCCTTTATAATAAATTACCCTCTTACGTGTTCTTCTTCCAATCTTATAACTCGGATAGTTTGTAGCTACAATAACTTTTGATGTTTTTTCAACATACAACATACCACTATCAACTCTCTTATAAAGATTTATCAGATAAGGAGATATTTGAACTTGATTTTTCTCAGGGTTGTCAAGAAAATGATCTTTAGTTCTTAAAAAAGCAACAAATTCTTTAAATTTTAAAAAATACTCATCACAATCTAATTGGATTAACCAATTACCAATACCCATTTTTTCAGATAATATTTTACGTTCACGAACTTCACATTCCATACTGTTTAGTTCTGGGCAATAAAAATTCTCTTCTATAATCTGAATTTTCGAATCTACGTCTACTGCTTTAATCCATTGAAAAAATTCGTCTTCTATAATAAAAGACTCCCCTTTCCAAGTTTTTCTTTCTTTATCAATTGCTAAAAAAATTGAATCTGATTCTTTATATACTTGAGGAAGAGCAGTTTTAAGATAACTATAATCATAAGAAACCAAAAAGCCAACTTGAATTTTTTTCATTTATCTATATTTAAAGGTACAAATGTACTAATATTAATTAAAATTATTTTTAGAGCTAACCTCAATTGAAAAAGTAATATTATATATTTGCGTTTTTCTGTTAATAACAAATATCATGCACACTCCAAAAATCTCTGTTATAATGCCCGTATATAATGCAGAGCCTTTTTTAAAAGAAAGCATAGAAAGCATTCTGAACCAAACATATACTGACTTTGAATTACTAATCCTGAATGATAAATCTACCGATAATAGTTTAGAAGTAATTAAACAATGCCAGCAGAAAGATTCAAGAATTATTATAATTGACAAAAAAATAAACGTTGGCCCTGCAAACCTTAGAAATGAAGGAATGCAGATTGCAAAAGGAGATTTTATTGCCCTTATGGATGCCGATGATATTGCTTTACCAAATCGCTTTGAGAAACAAGTAGAAGTTCTAAAAAACAATCCCGAGATTGGAGTATGCGGAACGTGGTTTACTTTTTTTGGATCAAAGCAAAATAAAGTTATCAGACATGGTGAAGATCATGACCACATAAAAATTTCATTTTTACATAGTTGCGGTATCGGAAACCCAACAGTTATGCTGAAAAAAGAAGCTTTAAATAATTTAGAATTTAATAATGATTATGTCCCTGTTGAAGATTATGATTTATGGAGTAGGTTGTTACCTAAAACTAAGTTTCACAATATCCAAGAATCTTTATTAAATTATAGACAGCATAATAATAACATTAGCAAGACAAAAATTGACAATGTAAATAAATCTATAAAAAGGGTAAAAGCAAACCAAATGACAGAATTTGGTATAAATCCTGCTGATCCTAAAATAGATTTTTACATAAATGCACTTTCTGTAAAAAGAGGACTCGTTACTGACGAAGTAATTGAAGTTATAAATGCTTCTAAATTTTTACTTTCACAAAATGAAAAACTAAAAAACTTTGATCATCCTCAACTTGAAGAACACATAAACAAGACATTAATACGTACAATTCGTAATGCTAGCAACTATAATATTTCCTATTATAATCATTTAAGAAAAAATGAGAATAAACTTTTCCAGAAAATAAATGGGCTGGACAAAATTGTTCTTTTATTTAAATCTATAATTAACCTGAAGAAATAATTAGGCTTTAATATAACGCCAAAGAAATTTCATTTTAGTTAAAAAACCAGCATTCGCTAAAAATGCTTTGATTGCTTTTTTAGGTTCTGTTTTATCTTGATTTTTATCTTTAACTAATTTCAAAGCTTCCTGTGCTGAATATTTCAATAATGAATTCATAATTTTTGCCACATTCTTTGTTCTGGCTTCTGGAATACATTCGTATATTTCTTTTAGATTGAGATATGATGAATATCGCTGAAAGAAAGCAGATTTTAAAGAATATATTCCTCCTGGATGCCATCTATAAACGGCACTTTTAAAATTCATATAAGCACCTTTTCCGTGACATAATGCCAAAGAATAAAGTGTATTATCCTTTCCGTAAGTAAACTTTTTATAATCAAGTGGATCAACCGCTGATTTTCTAAAAAGACAAGTTAAAGTATAAGTACAATAAGGAACAAAAAGATTATCAAAATCAATAGTATAAACTGAAGGCAAAGTATCCTTAAAATCATTTGGAACTAATTCCGTTCCTTTTTTAGTAAAAAAATCAGTCCATGTTATTACATAATCATCATTGCTTTCTAAAAAATCAACTTGTTTCTGTAATTTCAATACATCTATCCAATAATCATCTCCTTCACACAAAGCAATATATTTTCCTTGCGCCATTGGAAAAGTAAAATCACTCCAAATATTAATTTCCTTTTTAGAATATTGATTTTCTTTCTGATAAATTGGTTTAATAATTAAAGGATATTTATCTACAAATTCTTTTACAATATTTACCGTATCATCTGTAGAAGCGTCATCATGCACAATTATCTCAAAAGAGAATTTAGTTTCTTGAATTAAAAACCCTTCCAAGGTCTCCCTGATAAAATTTTCTTGATTAAAAGTCGTACATATAATACTTACTAATGGCTCATTCCCTTGCATTATCCAATTTGAAATAATACCATGTTGATTTTTCATAAAATTATTATCTAAAATGTAATTGACCTAATCAATATATCTATTAAAAAAATCATTTATTTATTTACTTATTTCTATCAAGCTTAAAATTATTTTTTTTATGAAGAAACCAATACTTTCGTAAAAACAATCGCTAAATGATATCATTTATAGAGTTTATTTTATCCTAAAATCTACAAAACATATTCTTGACACTTTTAAATATAGTCAGAACACACAATACCTCTTTTAAAAATCAATCAACTAATTAATCTCCCTAAATTAAAGAAATGTTCAAATAACATTTTTCGCATTAGGATATTGATTTTAAAATAATATCCAAAAATTCACATTTAATAATTAAATGCAATTATAGTCTATTTTATGAATCTCAACATATCATTTTTTCGTATTACTCTAAATTACAAAGCTGGTAATATCATATAAAAAACAAAAAAAACTACTCTTAAAATATTGTTCTTCAAACAAGTCTGACATTAAGAATATTTCTTCTTCTTTTATAATATTGACTTATACTAATAAATTAGGTTTCTTTTCCTATTTTTACCCCGCAAATATAACAATAGTTTACCCTTAACGGTTAATTAAACTCACTAAATCCATAATTAAATGATTCCTGTAACCAAAACTTTTTTACCTCCACAAGAAGAATACAATTCTTATATAAAACGTGCGTGGGATAAAGCTTGGCTCACAAACCGTGGTGAACTGACATTAGAATTAGAACAAAAACTTAAAGATTATCTTAGTGTTTCTAACCTAACAATTACTAATAACGGTACAATCCCGATACAAATTGCATTAAAATTATTTGGCAAAGGAGGCGAAATAATAACAACTCCTTTTTCATATGTTGCCACTTCGGCTGCAATTGTGTGGGAAAATTGCAAACCTGTTTTTGTAGACATTCATCCTGAGTATCTAACTATAGATGAAACCAAAATCGAAGCCGCAATAACTCCAAGAACTACGGCAATATTAGCCACTCATGTCTTCGGAAATCCATGTCACGTAACTGCTATAGAATCTATTGCAAAAAAACATAACCTTAAGGTTATTTATGATGCTGCACATTGTTTTGGCGTTAAATACAACAACCAATCTCTCTTTAATTTTGGAGATGTAAGCACTTGTAGTTTTCATGCAACAAAATTATTTCACACAGGAGAAGGTGGAGCGATGTTCTGTAATGACAAAGAAATACATCATCAATTATTTTACAGTCATAATTTTGGTCATAATGGACCTCTTGCTTTTCATGGCCTTGGGATTAATGCTAAAATTTCTGAATTACAATCGGCTATGGGATTAGCGATTTTCCCATATATGGAACACATTATTACCGAAAGAAAAAAAGTAACTGATTTTTATAATGAAAATCTAAATTTCAGCAACTTAAAAAGCATAAAAATTAGAGAAAACACAGAATGGAACCATAGTTATTATCCTTTACTTTTTGATTCTGAAACAACATTATTGAGAGTTCAGGAAGAATTACAAAAAGAAAATATAGTTCCTAGACGTTATTTTTACCCATCGCTAAACACCATTGATTACACAAAAGGCGATGCAATGCCAATATCTGAATCTATTGCATCAAGAATAGTTTGTTTACCACTTTACGTAGGACTTACTCCTGAAGATTTAGAAAAAATTGTTCAAATTATAAACAAAGAAATATCATAGTATCAGTTATACGCTGCTATCATGAAAATTTATCTCTCATTTAATATCCAAACTTTATGAGTCAAGACATAAACACCGAAATTCTCAACGCATACGAAGTCATTAAAAATGGCGGAATTATACTTTACCCAACCGATACTGTTTGGGGAATTGGCTGTGACGCAACAAATCCTGAAGCTGTTGCTAAAATATATAAACTAAAACAAAGAGCCGAAACTCAAAGCATGATTTGCCTAATGAATGGCGAAAAAATGATGTATAATGTATTTAAAGATATTCCTGAAGTAGCTTGGCAAATTATGGATTTGTCTGAAAAACCAACAACGATTATCTTAGACAAACCCCGAAATGTAGCTCCAAATATTATTGCTCCAGATAATTCTCTAGGGATTAGAATAGTAAAAGAGCCTTTTTGTTTTAAGCTTTTAGAGCGAATGAAAAAGCCTCTAGTATCAACTTCAGCTAATATTTCTGGACAACCTACTCCAATTGCTTTCAAAGACATTAATCCTGAAATCATTAAGGGAGTTGATTATGTAGTAAACCTATATCACGATAAAGTAGCAGGAAAACCATCTACAATTATAAAACTTACAAGTGATTCTCAAGTAAAAGTAATCCGTAAGTAATTTAGAACTAATTGATAATTAACAATTGTTAATTATCAATTAGTTTCAAACTTTCTATTAACCAATCGATATCTTCCTTGGTATTATAATGACTTAAAGAGATTCGCAAATTTGGAAGTTTTAAATCAGCTTCCGAAAGCATTTCTTTTAAAACATGTGATGGTCTAATACTTCCAGACTGACAAGCACTTCCTCTAGAAACAGCAATTCCTTTCATATCCAGATTAAACAACAACATCGATGTTTTATCTGCCGAAAAAGACAATATTACATTCAGGATTGTATAGAAATCATCTTTTGTTCCGTTAATTCTAAAACCTGGCAACTCTTTCTCTAATTGAGCAATTAAATAGGTTTTTAAATCTAAAATATATTCTTTTTCAACCTCTAAGTTTTCATATGAAAGTGTCAAAGCTTTAGCCATACCTGCAATCTGATGTACAGCTTCAGTTCCTGCTCGCAAGCCTTTTTCTTGCTCTCCACCAAAAAGTAATGGTTGTAATCCCGAATTTTTTCGAACAAAAGCAAAACCAATTCCTTTTGGTCCATGAAATTTATGAGCGCTTGCAACAATAAAATCTAGCAAATTACTTTGTAAATCAATTTTTGCCTTACCTACAGATTGCACCGTATCCGAATGAAATAGCACATCGTATTGCTTACATATAACACTTACTCTTTCTAGGTCTAAAACAGTCCCAGTTTCGTTATTAACGTGCATTAAACTCACCAATGTTTTTTTCTCATCTGAAAGTAAATTTGACAAATGAGTTAAATCTATAGAACCATCAGAATTAATATTTACATAATCAACCTGAATATTATATTCTGATTCTAATACCAAAACAGTATGCAAAACGGCATGATGCTCGATTTTGGTAGTAATAATACGTTCAACTTTTAAATCCTTTACAGCCGAACGAAGTATCCAATTATTAGCTTCGGTACCACCAGAGGTAAAAATAATCTCTTGTGCCGAACAATTAAATTGTTTAGCTATACTTTTTCTTGAAAGTTCTAAAATTGTCTTAGCATTACGTCCAGAACTGTGTGGCGATGATGCATTTCCATAATCTTCTGTCATTACTTTTGTCATTTCCTGAATGACTTCTGGACGTATGGCAGTTGTAGAGGCGTTATCGAGGTATACTTTTTTCATTGTGGCAAAGTTATGAAATATCAATTGTCTATTCTTAAATATCAATTATCAATTTTTTCACTATTTTTGACCCAAATAAAAACATAATGAAAAAAATTGCAAGCATACTATTATTTGCCTTTCTATTAAACGGTTGTGACGATGGAGATTTATCGGTTGATCTCATTAATTTTGAAGATACTAAAACATTAAATTGTCCTACTGATGATACAGTTCTAAGCTCTCTACTTTTTAAACTAAAAGAGAAGGAATCATTATTACTCTACGTACCTAAAACCATTTTTGGAGGAGAGCCAAATATAGTACCAAAATTTTACGACATCAACCTTACCGATCATCGTGTTATTTATCGCGCCTATAATGGTAAAATTGAGGAAAATAATATTTGCGCTGTTATCCCGCCCGCAACTCCTAATGTAATTGAAGAATGGATAGCAACTTCAGGGTTAATTAGAGTTCTCACATCTCCTATTATAGTAACCAATGAAACCAATAATAGTACTCGTATAACAGGATACAACTATAACATCGTTTTCAATAATATTACATTTGATAAACCTAGTGGGCCTCAAACTTATCAAACATTTTCATTCGGAGATTATAATACTACTGTTACACCTGCTACTTTAGCACAACCTTTTCTTGCGTCAAACGCAGGACAATGCACTGAGTTAAAACAAGTATACAACTATAATGCTGGATCTAGTGAATCAATTACTATCGATAATATTGATCCTAGTTTAATAGTAAACGAAGTTACTCCTCCTGATGCTCCTAGAACTGGATTAATCAATGACACAACAAACAAAGTAATATATCGTACTTATAAAGGAGGTGTTTTAACAAAAGATTATTTCTGTAAAGCCATCCCTCCAACTAGTCCTTCAGTAACTCAAATTTGGGCAGGTATAAATGGTATTGCTGAACAAAGTGGTATTATAGAAGTTAAGACTACAGGTATAGGAAGCACAGGTTTTTTACATACAATAACACTTAAAAAAGTTTCTTTACAGAAAGGAACCAATGTGTTCAAACTAGGTGATGCTTTTGTCTTAGGCGAAATAACAACCAGTAAATAAAACAAAAAAAAAACAACATTCAAAAAATCCCTTTTTCGAATGTTGTCACCCATACTTAGCAAAAATATTTTCTTACAAAAACGTCTGTTTTTAAATTGAGTTTCAAACTGAAATTCTCTTTAAAAACAGACGTTTTTTTATGCTTAATACTAATTTATTTTATGCCTTAAAATATACTTTATTTAGCATTTTGTACAAAATAAACTTCAGTTGCTCCTAAGCCATATTTTTGATAATTGGCGTCCTGAAAATTGATTCCGTCATAACGTCCTAACAAAAAATCAAGTTCGGCTTTTAAAATCCCTTCGCCAACACCATGAATAAAAACAATTTTAGGAATACGATTTCTAATTGCAAATTCAATGTGTCGCTTTGCCGTTTCTGTCTGCAAAGTCAAAATATCATAGTTAGACATTCCGCGTTTATTTGGCACTAATTTTTCGATATGCAAATCAAATTCTGGGGCAGGAATTTCGCGTTTATCCTTGCGTTCTTTCACAAAACTCCTTGCTTTTGGCTCTTCTTTCTCTTTTGAAACCTCACTTATATCAATTCTTTTAATAGAATTCATTAAGTTACTGGAATCATGAATCTTAATTAACTCGTTGACAAAAAATGTCATCATAAATCCATCCTCAGTTTCTATAGTCACCTCGTTATTTTTAGTCGATAACACTACTCCATTTATAGCTTCGTCCAGAACCGAAACCTTGTCTCCTTTATTCAACATCTTCCTCTTCTTTATCTTGATTTTTACTTGGCGTTTTTGCACTTAACTGCATCATCCCTATCATAAAAATTACAATCGCAATAATTGTAATATAAATATTTTTATCCGCAGATGACTGTTCATATAATGCAATTAAAATTGCAATTATCATTATTGGGATTCTTAGTTTTTTCATTTTAATACGTTATCAGAATCCAAAAGTAATCAACTTTAAAATACGATCTAATTATTCTTGAAACGCATTCGAATATTTTTTGTAAAATTGTAAAAACCAAATCTCTTGAATCTAGAAAAATATATGTTGCCATGCTTAAGCAAAACACTCTTTGGGATAGAGTGTTTAGGATGCGGTTTCCAGCGCGCTTTATTCCTACTTTTTAAAAGTAATTTTAAAGCAGCTTTTGAGATGTATCCAGCGCTTTATACAAGCCTATTATTCTTAATAATTATTACTTTATATTTTTTTGATAAAAGTCGAAATTACAAAAAACCTCTTTGGATTTTTGGCATCACAAATAGCGTGATAATGATATTAGGTTATGCGTACAAACACTATAATTAATTCTTCACAAATCAGAATAATTATTTTTTTATCTGATTCAAAATATCATTAATCATTTCAATTTGTACTTTCTGAATTTCGATTAATTCTTGTTGTTGATGCAAAATTAAATGGTCTAATTTTTCATGCATCATTCTTATTTCTAATTCTGATTTTAGGTTAATCATATAATCCTTTTTAGCCCTGTCACGATCTTTTTCCTCCTGACGATTTTGGCTCATCATAATTACTGGAGCTTGCAAAGCGGCAACACATGACAAAATCAAATTAAGTAAAATAAACGGATAGGGATCAAAACCTTTATTTGTCAAAATATAAATATTAATGGAAATCCATAACATTATAAAAACTACAAACAGAATAATGAAAGTCCAACTTCCTCCAAAATCAGCAACTTTGTCTGCTATTTTTTGACCAAAACTTCTTGGCCCCATATCATCTTCAACAGCACTTACTAAAAGTTTTTCATCCGTTAAAGATCCAATTACATTCTTTTCAAGATTAGAAAGTACTCCAATCTCTTCAGATAAATAATTCGAAATATATTTTTCTCGAAATACATTTAATTCATGTATCGAAATATATCCTTCTCGGGTAAATAACGGATAAGCAGCAACAATTAATGCGAAAATTGGGCTCTGAATGGATTTTCCTGATACTTTTTCACTCTCAGGATAAGAAATATGTGAAAGTGTACTTTTAAACATTCCGTTTGTTTTCATTTTAATAATTTTATAAGCTAATTTACTCTTTTAATTCGCTTTATACTAACAACTTTAGCGCTGCTTAAAATTTTTTAATTATTGCAAACAGAATGTTAATGGATAAATTTCTTTAACCAATTACTACCTCTATTTACAAAAAACACATTACTTTTAACATTTCAAACTAACAATTCAATTTTACAATTGTGACAAAAAATATGATTATCCAAAATATAAATGCTTTAAAGAGCCACACTACTATAAACTACGGAATCAAAACTAAGACGGAAGATTTTACAGAGAAGCTATTTTATACTTTATTCGACTCTAATGCTCCTTTAGACAAAAGCATCAATGAACTTGAAAAATGCTTTAAAGAAATTGCGATAATAGCTTGCAAAAAATCAGAAAATTCCTGTGAATCGATTTGGGAACAGTTTCTAGAAAAACTACCTACTGTTTTGGAAAAATTAATTCAAGACGCAACATATATTTTAGAGAATGATCCTGCATCAAATAGCATCGAAGAAGTATACTTGGCTTATCCCGGTTTTTATGCTATTGCAATATATAGATTAAGTCACGAATTATATAAACTGGACTTATTACTGTTTTCAAGATTAATGAGTGAATATGCTCATCGAATTACCGGAACTGATATTCATGCAGGTGCAACAATTGCTTCTCCGTTTTTTATCGATCACGCAACAGGAATTGTAATAGGTGAAACGACGATTATAAAAAAACATGTGAAAATATACCAAGGTGTAACTTTAGGAGCATTAAGCATAGCCAAAGAAATGAAAAATGCAAAAAGACACCCTACTGTCGAAGAAAATGTTTGCATTTATGCTAATGCTACAATATTAGGAGGAGAAACCACTATTGGCAAAGACAGTATTATTGGCGGAAATGCGTGGATTACTAAATCTATCCCAGAAAAATCTATCGTAACCAATACCACCACAACCGAAGTTAAAGTAAAAGAAAAAAGATAATTATGAACACTCATACATTAGTAAACCTGATAGGAAATACTCCCTTGATGGAAACAGTGAATTTAGTCAAAAATAAAAACGTCAAACTTTTATTAAAGCTTGAAGGAAATAATCCTGGCGGCAGTGTAAAAGATAGAGCAGCATATAATATGATCTTTTCAGCTATGGAGAGAGGCGATATTAAAAAAGGCGATAAACTTATTGAACCTACAAGTGGTAATACCGGAATTGCACTTGCAATGATCGCACAATTAATGGGTATTGATATCGAATTGATACTTCCTGAGGATTCTACCAAAGAACGCGTACAAACTATGCGTGCTTATGGCGCTACAGTTATTTTAACGCCTGCTAGCGAAGGAATAATCGGCTCAAGAGATTATGCCGAAAGAAAAGTTGCCGAAGGTGGTTATATTATGCTAAATCAGTTTGCAAACGATGATAACTGGAAAGCACATTACAAAACCACTGGTCCAGAAATCTGGAATGATACCGATGGAAAAGTAACTCATTTTGTTTCGGCAATGGGAACCACTGGAACTATTATTGGCACATCAACTTATCTTAAAGAGAAGAATGCCAATATTCAAATTATTGGAGCACAACCAAGCGATGGTTCTCAAATTCCAGGAATAAGAAAATGGCCAATAGAATATTTACCAAAAATATTTGATGCTAAAAAAGTAGATACTATTGTAGATGTAAGCGAACAAGAAGCACGCGATATGACAAAAAGATTAGCGCTAGAAGAAGGTGTCTTTGCAGGAATGAGTAGCGGAGGCTCTGTAGCTGTAGCTCTAAAAATTGCTAACCAACTAGAATCTGGGGTAATTGTTGCTGTAATCTGTGATCGTGGTGATCGTTATCTATCTTCAGATTTATTTGATTGACAGAAAAGGTTCAAAGTTGCAAAGGTTCTGAGGTACTAAGGTTTTAAAAGCTTGCTACAAAAAAATCTTTGCAACTTTGTTTTCTTAGAACCTTAAAAAAAGATACAAAATTGCAAAGACTCTGGACTTGACACAAAAAAACTTTGAACCTTTGTTACTCAGAACCTTTGAACCTTAAAAACTAAGTTTCTCAGAATCATTATAAGAAAAGACAATTGTAAAAGTCGCTCCTTTATTTCTCCCAAGGCTCATTGCACTTAGTTTACCTCCATTCTTATCGATTATCTTTTTACATAAATACAATCCAATTCCTGTAGAAGTTTCATTGGCAGTTCCTAATTTACTCATTTTCGTAAATTTTTTAAACAACTCTTCGATTCGACTCTGGTCAAAACCAGTCCCATTATCCGAAACAGTAAAAACCAACTCCTCATTATCCTCAAAAATACGCAATAAGATTTCGCTTCCAGAATAAGAAAACTTTATGGCATTACTAATCAAGTTCACAAGAACCTGAATTAGCAACCCTTCATCTATTTTAAGTACAGCTTCATCAACTGTAATATCCGAAACCAACTTAATATTTTTTTGTGCCAAAAGCTGTGATACTTGTTCTCTTACAGCTGGAAGAATTGGCGCTATTTGAATTGTTTTGATTACCGAACTCGATTTAGCAATTTCATCTTGTTGTTTTAATAATTTAATGAAATTTTCGATATATCGAAACTGCAAATCTGTCGATTCACAAATTAATTCAGCCATATTTTTAACCGATTCTGACGGGTTCTCTTCTATAATAAGCTTTGCTAGTCCCTGAGGGTTTCCTGCAAAATTTCTTAAATCATGAGAAATCATATAAATCAAATCTTGCTTTTCATTTATAAAACTCTCCGCTTCATCAATAGATTCCTGAATATTACGCATTAGTAATCCTGCCTCATCCTCATATAGAGATGGCAAAACTGATAACTTTCGGGCTGTTCTGTAATTATCCAATGCTTTAGATGCAACAACAATTGGTTTTATTAATTGAGTTATTACCACCAATGTAACCAAAGTTGCAAATAAGGTCATGATTAAAGAAAAAATCAAAATAGAATTGGCCGAAATTGTATTGTTACCATAAAGGACAAAAAACAAAATTCCGATTAACGGAATATGAATGCCTATAAAAGCAACAAAAAGAAATTTAAACGCATAGCTTTTCTTCAAAAAACTAATCTTCGACAAGATGTGATACAACTTCATAAAAATAGTGTAAGTTCCTGATAAGCCATAGAATTTGGGGTTCTAGATTAAAACAAAGTTAACTTTTAAACACAAAATAAATGTTAAATAAAAGAAATTGATAAAATTTTTCCGAAATTAAATTTATAAAAGTTTACAAACCCTTATTTTTGCGCTATGGGAAGAAAAAATACAGACAAAGTTGTCTTTCATCAAATACAAGTCCTTGATGCTGGAGCAAAAGGCGTATCGGTAGCAAAAGCTCCCGACGGAAAAGTAATATTTATCCCGAACGTAGTTCCGGGAGATGTGGTAGATGTACAAACCTTTAAGAAACGCAAAGCGTATTATGAAGGAAAAGCCGTGAAATTTCATGAATTATCAGAACATCGCATAGAACCAATTTGCGAGCATTTTGGTGTTTGTGGAGGATGTAAATGGCAAAACATGAAGTACAGCCAACAGTTGTACTACAAGCAAAATGAGGTTAAAAATCACTTACAACGTATAGGAAAAATTGAACTTCCAGAATTTGAAAATATTTTAGGTTCAGAAAAACAGTTTTTTTACAGAAACAAAATGGAATTTTCATTTTCGAATAGCCGTTGGTTAACCGAAAAAGAAATTGATAGTACCGAAGATTTAGGGAATCGTAATGCATTAGGTTTTCATATTCCTAAAATGTGGGATAAAATTCTAGACATTAATAAATGTCATCTGCAAGAAGATCCATCAAATGCAATTAGAAACGAAATCAGAGCTTTTGCTAATGAACATAACTTAGCTTTTTTTAATCCAAGAGAACATTCTGGTTTATTAAGAACATTTATGATTCGTACTGCTTCAACTGGAGAGATCATGGTATTGATTCAGTTTTTTGAAGAAGATAAGGCTAACCGAGAATTACTTTTAGATCATCTTTATGATAAATTTCCAGAAATAACATCGCTACAATATGTTGTAAACGGAAAAGCTAACGATACAATTTACGATCAGGATGTAAAACTATATAAAGGTAGAAATTACATTCTGGAAGAAATGGAAGGTTTAAAATTTAGCATCAATGCAAAATCTTTTTACCAAACCAATTCTGATCAAGCATATGAGTTATACAAAATCACTCGTGATTTTGCAGGTCTTTCTGGTCACGAAACAGTTTATGACCTTTACACAGGGACTGGAACAATAGCACAGTTCGTATCTAAAAAAGCTAAAAAAGTAATTGGTGTAGAAAGTGTTCCAGAAGCAATTCTAGATGCTAAAGCAAATGCAGAACGCAATAATATTACCAATTGTGAGTTTTTTGTTGGAGACATGAAAGTTGTATTTAACGAAAGTTTTATTGCCACACATGGTAAACCAGATGTTATTATTACTGATCCACCTCGTGACGGAATGCATAAAGATGTAATTGAACAAATTATGAAAATTGCTCCAGAAAAGGTAGTTTATGTAAGCTGTAACTCGGCTACACAAGCACGTGATTTGGCATTAATGGACGAAAAATACAAAGTAACTCGCGTAAGACCAGTAGATATGTTCCCGCAGACACATCACGTAGAAAATGTTGTACTTTTGGAACTTCGCTAAGTTCTAGTTAACAAAAACGCGTGAAGCATAAATCACAAACAATAAATGAAAAAAATACTTTTTATAATAATCATAATTGCCTTCACTTTTTCAGGATGTGAGAAAGATGATATTTGTGATGCTAATACACCTACGACACCTCGATTGGTAATTTCTTTTTTTGACCGTGATAATACTACAGTTCCTAAAACCGTAAGAAACCTAAAAGTGATTGGCGAAGGGATGACTGAAGGTATTGTCTTTAATGAAAAGGCTCTTATCGAGGCAGACAAATACATCACTAATGGAAATACTATTTCTATACCGCTTAAAACAAATGCCGAAAGCACAACGTATCGTTTTATTTTAAATTACAATGATCCAAATACGGCTTTGATAAACGAAGATAGATTGAAATTTAATTATACTCATCAAAATATTTTTGTTTCAAGAGCATGTGGTTATAAAACCACTTTTGAATTAGATCGAAATATACCATTTGTTCGCACTGATTCTGATATTGCAGAAGGATTTTGGATGCAGGTTGTTAATGTAGAAAAGTTTAATATTGAATTAGAAAATGAGACACACATCAAAGTATATTTTTAGTTTTTGCCTTATGTTGTCTTTGTTTTTGGTTCAAGCCCAAGAAACACCTACAACCAAAACTACGCTAACAAACAAAACTGAAACAAAACCTGTAGTAAAGACTACTCCTAAAAAAGCAGCTACACAGGAAGCTAAAAAAGACAGCATTCCTGCAAAAACTGATCGTTATGGAGTACGTGTTGGTGTCGATTTATATAAATTAACTCGCAGCTTATATGATTCAGACTATAAAGGTGTAGAATTCGTAGGAGATTATCGATTATCCAAAAAATATTATCTGGCTGCCGAAATAGGTATCGAAGATAAAACTACCGATGATGACAGACTTAATTCAACAACAAATGGTACCTACATAAAAGCAGGATTTGATTACAATTTGTATGAAAACTGGCTTGATATGGAAAACATAATATCTGTCGGTTTGCGTTATGGTTTCAGTACATTTAGTCAAGAATTAAATACATATAAAATATACAATTCAGATAGATATTGGGGAGAACTTCCTCCTGAGGTTTCAGGTACAAAGTATAGCGGTTTATCTGCTAGTTGGCTAGAAGTAAATGCAGGAGTAAAAGTAAAAGTAATCAATAATATATTTGTAGGTTTCAGCGTGCAATTAAAAACATTGGTTACAAACAAAAAACCAGACAACTTCGATAATCTTTATATTCCTGGATTCAACCGAACATATAACGGTAATTTCGGAATTGGTTTCAACTATACTGTTTCTTACTTTATTCCTATTTATAAGAAAAAGGTAGTAATCCCAGAAATAGAGACCAAAAAATAATATAATCTTACAATTTGGTTATTCATATAACAATAACCAAATTGTAAAATATAAATAGGCACTACCCTATTTCTTTAATTCCTTTCATGAAAATCCATTTCATAAAAAGTTTCTCACCATCTTTAGTTTTAGCGGCTTGAAATTTTGGAGACAAAAGAGTTCCAATAACAAATGCTGTCATAGGAACCCAAAATCCTGTTAATCCTGAGTATTCAGCTACCAAAAATCGAGCTAATATAAATAATATAGCAAAACAGCCCAACTGATATAAAAAAGCTCTTACTTGTAATTTTGTCATTTGTTTATTTTTTTAAGGTTCAAAGACACAAAGGTTCAAAGGTACAAAGCAATTTAACAGTTCATTTTTTTAACTAAAACAAAACCTCTGTCCCTTTGAACCTTTGCTTCTCTGCAACTTCTATTCGTTAACCTGAAACTTAGTTCTCTTACTTCCTTCGTACATTTCGTATTTTACTAATCTGGCTTCTAAACTTGCGTTAAAAAGTTTGATTTTACGAGATGGTTTAAGCCCAACGTATTTCAAGGCTTCAAGATTAGCAGTAATAAACCAAGCATTAGTTGCTGGGTAATTTTTCTTTAATGTATCGCCAATGTTTTTATAGAATTCTTCCATATGAATATCTAAACGCTCATCATAAGGCGGATTAAATACCATGTGTAAAGTTCCTTGAGTTGTTTTTTCAGTATCAAAAAAGTTATTCTCTTCGATAGTGACATAATCCTCCAAGTTAGCATTCTTAATATTGTCTTTAGCTTTACTAACAGCACTTGGTGCTTTATCAAAACCTTTTATAGTATAATGAAACTCTTTAGTTTTTTTCATCAAACTGCTTACAATCTGATCAAATAAATCATTATCCCAATCGTTCCATTTTTCAAAAGCAAACTCTTTTCTGTTAATATTCGCTGGAATATTACATGCAATCATAGCCGCTTCAGCAAGAAAAGTTCCCGAACCACACATTGGGTCTAGAAAATGACCTTGACCTTCCCAACCAGACAGCAATAAAATACCTGCTGCCAATACTTCATTTATAGGAGCAATATTTGTTGCCGTTCTATATCCACGTTGGTGTAATGAATTACCCGAAGTATCCAAAGCAACCGAAACCTGATCTTTATCGATATGTACATTAATCCTTAAATCCGGATGTGCTTTATCAATACTTGGTCTTTGTCCGGTACGTTCTCTAAATTGATCTACAATAGCATCTTTACACTTTTGAGAAACAAATTCAGAGTGATTAAAATGTTCTGAATGCACAGTTGCATCAATCACAAAAGTCTGATTAGCGTTTATAAGCTTAGACCAGTTTACCCCCGAAATACCTTTATATAAAGCTTGTTCATTATTTGCTCTAAAAAAGTAAATTGGTTTTAGCACCTTCAATGCTGTACGCAACGATAAGTTGGCTTTGTACATAAACCCTTTGTCCCCCTTAAAACTTACCATTCTCACACCTTGTTCAACATCTTGTGCTCCTAGCAATTGTAGTTCTTTTGCTAAAATTTCTTCAAAGCCAAAAAAGGTTTTGGCCACCATTTTAAAATTATCTTCCATTTTTATATTTAAATTAAAACAGATTTATTTAAACTAAAATCAATCTGTAATAAAAAATTTTCGAATTTACACAGCGACATTGTTAGTCTATCACTTGCAAAATAGTTATTTTTCAGCAAAAATACACTAAATTTGCGGGACTTGAATTAATTGAAAAAGAATAAATGTCTGAAGCACATAACCCATCTACCCCAAATACAAGCCAACCGTCCGAAAACTGGTTCACTTCTTGGTTCGACACACCCTATTATCATATACTATATAAAGACAGAAATTATAGAGAAGCGCAAATTTTCATGGATAATCTTACACATTATCTTAATCTTCCAGAAAAAGCCAATGTACTTGATTTAGCTTGCGGAAAAGGACGCCATTCTATTTATTTAAATCAACTAGGATTTAATGTTCTAGGAGCCGATTTATCCGAAAACAGTATTGCCGAAGCTAGCAAGAATAGCAATGAAACTTTGCATTTTAAAGTGCATGATATGCGCGAACCATTCGAAGAAAAATTTGATGCTATTTTTAATTTGTTTACCAGTTTTGGTTATTTCGAAAGTGACGACGATAATCTTACCACGCTAAAAGCAATAAAAGCAAGTTTAAGCGAGTATGGTTTTGCTGTAATCGATTTTATGAACGTAACACAAGTAATCGAAACACTAGTTCCCGAAGAAGTAAAAACTGTCGACGATATTGATTTCCATATCAAACGATACGTAGAGGACGGACATATCTTTAAAGAAATAGATTTTGAAGACCAAGGACGTAAATTTCATTTTACCGAAAAAGTAAAAGCCCTAACATTAAAAGATTTCGAAGACTTAATGGAACAAGCAGGTATTTTCCTTTTGGATACATTTGGTGATTATAAACTAAAGAAATTCCATAAAACTGATAGCGAACGATTAATCATGATTTTTAAATAGGTTCAATCGTTTAACTGTTAATTTGTTTAATCGATTAAGCAAAGTAACAAAATCGACAAAACGATTAAACAAAAAACCGATTAAACAAAAAGATGAATTATCTATTACCCCTACTTTCTGTATTACTAGGATATATTGTTGCATTGGTACTTAAACCAAAAGACAAAACCAATCTTAAACTTTTATTGGCTTTTAGCGGATCATTCCTGCTATCACTTACAGTAATGCATCTGTTGCCAGAAGTTTACGAATCCCACAACCACAATATTGGGTTATTTATAATGCTCGGAATTTTATTCCAAATCATACTTGAGTTTTTCTCTAAAGGAGCCGAGCACGGACATGTACATGGTCATGCCAAAATGCATCAAATTCCGTGGTTGCTCTTTATAAGTTTATGTATTCATGCTTTCCTAGAAGGATTTCCTGTGAGTCATCACCACGATATCGTCATAGGAATTGCCATACATCACTTGCCTATTGCAATTATTTTGACCACTTTTTTCGTCAATGCCGAGCTTAACAAAAAAGCCATTTTCGCATTTATGATAACCTTTGCAATCATGACACCACTAGGAACTATTGCATCGGAATATTTACCATTTTTAAACGATTATTACACCGAAATCACAGCCGTAGTAATCGGGATATTATTCCATATTTCATCAACAATAATCTTTGAAAGTAGCGAAGGACACAAATTTAATATTGCCAAAATTTCGATGATTATATTCGGAATCGCTTTGGCATATTTTATATAGTTTGGGCGTGACCACATTTACAAAAGGCGCTATTTAGCAAACCGCTTATATGCGCCTTCTGTAAATACGGTCGGGCTATCCGCACTACTTCGGTAGTTAGCTCCTATCCCTCACGCAAAAACAATAACTTATCGTTTTCAAAAAACATCTAACAGTTCCGAAGTCCAATGTTATTAAGTTAAGCTTATTAGAAAGCAACATTAATCTTGTAAAGATGTAAAACGCAAAGCTTAAACACAATCTTGTCATTTCGACGAAGGAGAAATCTTCGTGAGCAACTCTACAAAGCTAGGACTCTCGTTGCGGAGTTTCTTGTGGAGATTTCTCCTTCGTCGAAATGACAAACAGTGTGGATAATTGATGTTTATAAAAAATTCACGCCTTTGCGATAAATTTATTCAATACACTATTATAGATTTTCCCTTAATTTAATAACATTACCCGAAACCCCTGGATTAAAACATGTTAGAACACTCTACTGTAATTATCTAATTATCTAATTGACAAATTATCTAATTAGCTCTCTTCTTCTCATCTTCATTTCCAAAATCACGTTGATTAACATTAATCTTTTTGTTTCCGAAATTATAAACTACAGATAAACGAGCAAATCGGTTGCTTTCATTTTGGCTATAAACTTGTTTTACACCATTTACAATCGAAACATCATCTTTTAAATAAGATGTATTAAAAATATCATTTACCAAAAAGGCAATCTGCATTGTTTTGTTTAACAAATCTTGTTTAAAACCAATATTCAGACTAGACGTATACCCAGTTTCATATAAACCGCTTTTGTAAGGCGAAGTATAGCTAAAATCTATTTGCAATTTAGTCGCTTTGCTCAATGAAAATGTATTATTTGTCGAAAAATCGACTTCAAGACTATTTGCTGGTGTTGCATTGATATCTTTAGTAAATTTAATTTTTGATCCTAAAAAATACAAAGAGTTCTCACTCTGCCACCAATCTGTAAAACTAGCCGAATACGTTTCTCCAACTCCATAATTAATACCTTTAAAATAATTCTCTCTCGATACAACTTGAGTCAATGTTTCAGGGTTTGCAGTAAATATCACACCATAACCATCCGTAATCGCATTTAAGAAAACACTAGTTCGCAATATTTTTTTATACGAATGAGAAAATTCAAAATTATCACTAAAAGAAGGTTTTAAAAACGGATTCCCTTCAGAATAACTATTACTACTAATATAAACTCGAAACGGATTCAATAAAGAAAAACTCGGCCTACGGATTCTCCTTCCGTAGTTTAAACTAAAACTGTTGTTTTCATTTTTATTATAAGAAGCATAAAACGTTGGAAATAACTTAAGATAATTGTTTATCGTTTCCTGATTTAGGTTTTCCGAAAAACCATTTGTTTGCGTATTTTCTAATCGCAATCCTGCTTGAAAATTCCATTTTTCATTGATTTTTTTGTCAGCACTAATATAAACTGCCTGGTTATTTTCGGTGTATTTAAATTGGTTTGTTTGGTTTATATCTAATTCTGGAGTTCCAGTAATCGTATTAAAGAAAATAACATCGCTATTACTTTTTGTAAAACTTACTTTCACCCCATAAGATAAATTTAACGCTTGAAGCGGATGTTCCATATCTGCCTTGAAGCTTAAATTATCAATATCCTGATTCGAAAGATTACGTCCTGATTGATCTACATCGATAAAGGTTCCATTTGATGAATAATTGTTTGCTATAAAATCTCTATCAAATTTTGAATTATAATCGAAGTAATCAACATCAAATGATAATTTTCTGTTGAGAGAATCCAGTTTTGTAATCAAATGTAAATTATAAGTTTGATTGCCGGATTTCCTGTCTAAAAAGCTCTCATTGATTATATAACTATCCAATACATTTTGAGCATTATATTTATTAATTCTAATATCCGAGTCAAAATCCGGATTGCTTTTATCTTTTAAAAATTGAAAACCAATGGTTGTTTTTTCTGAAAAATCATAATCTAAAGCTAACTTTCCAGATACATTTTCCTCATTTAATTTTGTTATCACATCCATTTTCGTAGGCCCTTCTACGAAATACATATCCAGAGTTTCATTAATATTTTTATAACCAGTTTTTCCATTAACACTAGCCGAAAACCTAAACTTATTTTTATTATAAAAGAAATTATTCCTTAAAGTATAAATTCCGTATTTATTTTGATCATAAGATGCTGTTGTTGTGTTTTTCCATGAATCACGAGCACCTTTTTTCATAACAATATTAATCAATCCCCCAGTACCTTCCGCCTCATATTTTGACGAAGGATTACTTATAATTTCGATATTCTTAATATCACTTGCCGAGATAGATTTCAAGAAATCGTTTAATTCTTCGCCAGTTAATTCAATCATCCTTCCGTCAATCATCACACGAGAAACTCCCTTTCCTAATATATTAATAACATCATTTTGTACCGCAACTCCTGGTGCAGTATTTATAGCACTCAAAGCATCGCCAGCAACGTTTGTTACATTATTTTCAAGATTATAGACTAAACGATCTGTTTTTTGCTCAATCGTATTTTTTCTGGATTGAATGACAACTTCTCCCAAATTTGTTACATTTTCCCTTAAGATAATCAAACCCAAATTGGTATCTTTTTCTATCGTAATATCTTTCTCAAATTCCGAATATCCTTGTGAACTAATTTTTACTTTATAGAATCCTTTATTCAAAATCAATTCAAAGCTACCATCTTCTTTTGTGGTTGCTCCATTTATAATTTTTCCGTCTTGATTTAAGATTACAACATCTGTCCAGGCTACTGCTGTTTTTTCATCGGCAATTTTTCCATTTAATTTAAAGGATGTTTGTGCTAAACAAAAGAGAGGCAATAGCATAAAAATAAAGAGGCATACTTTTTTCATAATTTCTAATTTTAAATTGGTTCTGTTAATTTGAAGCAAAGTTGCCTTAGAAATTTCCGATATGCGACCGACAAAAAAAGTCGAACCAATTTCTTTTTAGGAAATCAGTTCGACTTTATTAAGCATGAAGTACGACTTTTTACAAACCGCTAATTACGAAGCGTTTCGGTAAGCCGTAGGTGTAAGATTAGTATATTTTTTAAAAGAAGTATTAAACGAAGATTTTGAATTAAAACCTACTTCGTATAGAATTTCTAAAACTGTTAAATCCCTTTTTAAAGGATTTTTCAAAATACTCATAGCTTTTTGGATGCGATATTCGTTTACAAAATCAAAAAAATGCTGATCCATATGATGATTAATCAAAACCGATAAATCCCGAACAGGAATATCAATTTGATTGGAGAGTTCCTGAATCGTGAGCGACGGATGAAGAAAAGGTTCTTTTTCAGTCATATATTGTTTCAATGTCGAAATTTGAGCCGTAATCACTTCGTTTTTATTCTCTTTTATTTCGATCGTATTTTCATTTTCCTCAGGAACAATGTCTCTTGCTAATTGCAATTTAGAATCAATTCCTCTAAAAAGTTCGGGATAATTTAAAGCCTTTAAGACAAACCAGCAGGTTACTACTAAAGCCAGAAATTGCATTACTACATTTGCCCAAATCCACAGTAAATTAAAATCGGTATATCTTATAAAATTCTTAGCTATTGATAAATAATACAAAATAAAGAGTACAATTGATATTTGAAATAACCATTTAAAAATAGAAGTTTTAGGATTGGTATAATTTTCCTGATATATTTCTCTATACTTTTTTAAAACCCAAAATACACCAATACTATACAATACGATTTGCATACCTAACATTAACTGGAAACCGTAAAATTCAGGCATTTCACTACGATGATTATAAAACTGCATTTTATCTACATCATTTAAAAAGTAAATCCTGAGTATGAAAACAGCATTTATGATTATAAATGGAATTGCATGAATTAGATACTTGGTTTTTAATCGAAAATCAGTGAAGCAAACTGATACTATATACAGATAAAAAGCAGGAAGTATCAAAGCACAACTAGCCCATCTGAAAAATTCTAAATTAAGATGGTCTTTAACGAAAGCTTCATTAATAAAAATTCCAGAATTATCAATTGCAAAAAGCAGTAAGTATGCCACAAACAGTCGGTTTGCTGATTTATTTTGGGTTTTCACAGTGAGTAAAAAGAATGCCAGCAATAGTGAAACAAAAACTGACATCCAGCCCATAACACCCAAAAAGCTATCTATATTCATTTATTTTTTTGATTATTTAACAAATATAATATTTTAGTTCTTTTAATGAGATTTCAGAAAGCAATCGTTGCATAAAAATTAAAAGAGAAAAAGTTTTTTTTATCTTTTAATTCTTACGTTCTAAATTTCGAAATCGCGAGAAAAAAGATTAATTTTGGGCAAGATATTATACAAAAAATGACCTTCACAAAAACTACAGAACAGTCCTCTAAATATGAACATCTGGAAAATATGAGTGTTCATGACTTAATGATTAATATAAATCAGGAAGACAAAACAGTTCCATATGCCGTAGAAAAAGCAATTCCACAAATAGAAGCTTTGGTGGATCAAATCGTAGCCAAACTAAAACTTGGTGGACGTTTATTTTATATAGGTGCAGGAACATCTGGTCGTTTAGGAATCTTAGATGCGTCCGAGTGCCCTCCTACTTTTGGCGTTCCAGCATTTTTAGTAAACGGAATCATTGCCGGAGGAGATAAAGCCATTCGTCAAGCGGTAGAAAATGCCGAAGATAATCCCAAACAAGCCTGGATAGATTTGCAAGCGCATAATATCTCCGAAAATGATGTTGTGATAGGAATTGCTGCTTCGGGAACAACACCTTATGTAATTGGTGGTTTAGAGGTTTGCAATAAAAACAACATAATCACAGGTTGCATAACCTGTAATGCTGAAAGTCCGCTTTCGCAAACAGCCCAATATCCTATAGAAGTAGTTGTAGGTCCTGAATTTGTTACAGGAAGCTCCCGAATGAAAGCTGGAACTGCACAAAAATTAGTTCTTAACATGATTTCGACAGCAACCATGATAAAACTAGGAAAAGTAAAAGGCAACAAAATGGTGGATATGCAATTAAGCAACAGCAAATTAATTGATCGTGGAGTAAAAATGATTATGGGAGAAATTCCTGTTACATACGAGCAAGCATCTGATTTATTACACAAATATGGAAGTGTAAGAAATGCTGTAGATAATTTTCAGTCACAGTAATTCAGTCACAGTTACTGGTACTAGTCTCAATAAAAATGTTGTAAGGATATACTATCTGTCATGCAACAACAAATAGAAGCTTTTTAGTTCTCGTAACTTTAAACTTCAAACCTTAAACTTTTAAGAATAAAAAATATGGGAACAAATAAAGAGTTAATAGGAAAAGGAATTAAATACTTATCGGGTTCTTTGCCCCTATTATTTATTGGCCCTGCAGTAATTTACAATGCGTTTATGAACAAACAAAACGTTTGGCATTACTTAGTTCTAGCTATTGGCATAATTGCCTGTTTAGCGGGAATGTTTTTAATCTTTTATGGTTTAAAAACAATCATGAGAGGTCTCTTTAACGACTAATTTGTATCTTTACTAAAATTGCTAATTATGGATATTCAAGCCGAAATAAATTGGATTCATCAAGAAATTGATAAAGTAAAAGACCCAACTTTTGTTGAAAAACTAAAAAGTCTTTTACAATCTATCAATAACCAAACTCTTGATTCTGATGCAGCTTATAATATAGACATAGAAAATGCAATGGAAGATATAAAAAAGGGTGACTTTTATTCTGAAAAGGAAGCCAAAGAAATAGCAAAAAAATGGGGTCGAAAATAATTTGGTCCAACAGTACTTTAAAACAATTAGAAAATATTCATTTTTATATTTTTTTCGAAAGTAAGTCAATCCATATTGCTGATAAAGTAGTAAGTGATATATTTGAAAGCACTGAAATACTAAAAATGCAACCTGAAATTTTTAAACTTGACAAACAAAAAACTAATAATGATGGTAGTTTTAGAGTTTATAGCATTTATAATTATAGCATTTCATACCGAATCATCAATCGTACAATCCAAATTCTTCGAGTAAGACATAATGCCCGAAAATCCAAAAAACATTCATGGAAAGTCTAATTCATATTCAAAAAACATTCGATAAGGTTATCTACATTGATAAAAAAATAAACAACCGCGAATTTGAGGATTGTGTATTTAAAAATTGTGATTTCTCTAATAGTAATTTTGCTTACAATACCTTTTTAGATTGCGAATTTATCGATTGCAATTTATCTATGACCAGCCTAAAAGGTACAAGTTTAAAAAATGTAACATTTAAGAACTGTAAATTGCTCGGAATTGCATTTAATGAATGTGAAGATTTCTTATTCCAGGTATATTTTGAAGAATCGGTTTTGGACTATGCCTTATTTTCTAATAAAAAAATGCCGAAAACTAAATTTGTAAATTGCTCTATGAAAGAAACTACTTTTATAGGAACTAATTTAACCAGTTCTGTTTTTGATAACTGCAATCTGGAAGGAGCAATTTTTAACGAAACACAATTGGCTGGTGTTAATTTTAAAACAGCATATAATTTTAAAATTGATCCGGAATTTAATCCCATGAAAAAAGCTCAATTCTCGACCGAGGGAATTTTAGGTCTTTTAGATAAATATGACATTAAAATTGTATAATTATGAATGCAACCGAAGCGTATTTAGAAAGTGTAAAAAAACAATTTTTATATTATAAAACACTGGGCGAAAAAGCAATCGCTCAACTCAATCCAGAACAACTTCTTGTTACAATAAATGAGGATACAAATAGTATAGCAACGATTGTAAAACATCTTTCGGGCAACATGCTTTCTCGTTGGACCGATTTCCTTACAACCGATGGCGAAAAAGAATGGCGCAATCGTGATGAAGAATTTGAAAATGATTTCCAATCTAAAGAAGAAATAATGACTGCTTGGGAAAAAGGTTGGAAATGTCTTTTTGATGCTATAAATGATTTACAAGCCAATCAACTTTCAGACATTATATATATCCGAAATGAAGGACATACGGTTATTGAAGCTGTCAACAGACAATTAGCACATTATCCTTATCATGTTGGTCAAATTGTATTTTATGCCAAACAATTAAAAAACAGCAGCTGGGAAAGCCTATCGATTCCAAGAAAAGAATCTAAAAATTACAATGCAGGAAAGTTTGCTAAAGAAAAAGAAATTAAGAACTTTACCGATGATGAGCTGAAACGGTTGAAATAGTTTTATTTTAAAATTACAATCAGGTCTCGAGCGAAGTGAACTGACGAAGTAAATAGCTTCAAATAAACAAATTATATATTATGAAAAAATTACTATTACTCCCTTTATTACTTATTGTTGCATCTTGTTATAATACGGAACACAATTGCAAGGATTTTAAAACTGGAAAATTCAAATTTGAATACGAAGTTGATGGAGTAAAAAAGACAACTATTTTTGAAAGAAAAGATGATATCGAAATCGAAACTTTTGAAGGAAAAACCGACACGGCAACAATTCGCTGGGTAAGTGATTGCGAATATGTTCTGGAAAAGAAACATCCAAAGAACAAAGCAGAAGAGAAAGCTATCGGAATGAAAATTTTGAGTACAACCAAAGATTCATATACTTTTGAGTTCGGAATGGTTGGTTCTACCCAAAAACAACGCGGAAAAGTTGTTCGAGTAGATTAAATTACATTTTTTATACTAATACCCCTTAATTAACACCTTTTTAAATGGAAGTATTCTTAAACCCTGACGCTTGGGTTGCCTTATTAACACTGACTTTTCTTGAAATTATTTTAGGAATTGACAATATCATTTTCATATCGATAGTAACAGGAAAATTACCTCCTGAAAGTCGTAAAAAAGCAACTAGAATTGGTTTGTTTTTAGCCATGTTCATGCGTATTGCTTTGCTAATGGGTATTTCGTACTTAATTGCTATGAAAGCAACAGTTTTTAGTATTAAATGGGGCTGGCTAAATGCTGATTTTACTGGACAAGCCTTGATTTTATTAGGTGGTGGATTATTCTTGATTTATAAAAGCACCAAAGAAATTAGCGAAAAAGTTGACCATAAAGGCGATGAAGAAAAAACATTAAAAGATGTTGCAAAACAATCCTTCTCGAATGTAATTGTACAAATTTTACTAATCGATTTAATCTTCTCTGTAGATTCTATTTTAACTGCAGTAGGAATGACAAATGGTGTTACCGGTGCTTTAACAATTATGATTACTGCCGTTGTTATTTCGGTAGCAGTTATGATGTTGTTTGCTGTTCCTGTTGGGAATTTTGTAAATGCAAACCCTTCTATTCAGATTTTAGGACTTGCTTTTTTAATCTTAATTGGATTTATGCTTATTACTGAAAGTATGCACTTATCTAATGCTTCTTTAATAGGAGAACATATCGGAGCCGTACCAAAAGGTTACTTGTACTTTGCTATATCATTCTCATTGGCAGTTGAGTTTATTAATATGAAGATGAGAAAGAGATCAAAATCATAACTGATTTAATTTATAACAAAAAAAGCGCTAAGATATCTTAGCGCTTTTTTTGTATTCATTTGTTTCCTAAAATTAATCCTCGATAAATAATCGATACGGGAATACATTTGATGATCTGTTTTTTAAATTCTTCATAAAACTCTCACACAAATAATCCCACTCGGTTATTGATAAATGCTCTTTTTCGGCTGCATTAATTTTTAGATAAATATCTACTGTTCGACTGAAACCTGCTTTTACAGAGATTTCTTTTCGTGTTCCTTTTTCTATTTTAACATCGGTAATGCAACTTTTAAAATGGTTAAAAGCGAATGCTTTTATATCTGCAAAAGTTACAATTCGTCCTCGTGTTAATAATGCATTACGATAAGCCAGAATACGGTCTTTATTATTCTGTTTATTCATTCCGCCAACCGTATTAGTAACTAATACCGCTTCTTTACTCACAAAAAACAAATCTTCTTTAGATTCTAAGACTGTACCTGCTTTAATATCATTTCCTTCTTCGGCACATGTCGACCAATAACTTATTATAAATGATTTCCCTACTGATTCATCAATCTTTGGTTTAATCATTAAATATGGGTCGTTATTTTTAGAAAAGCTACTTTCTTTCGCCTGTTGTTCTACCGAAGCCAATAGTTGATTAATTTCGACCAACGAACTATTCATGAAATCTTTTCCTAAACCCGAAAACGATGAACTCTCGTCTTTTAATAAGTCTAATACATTCTGAAGTAATTCAGAAGCCGTTCTGGAATCAAATCTAGAAACTCCACCTGTACGTAATACAGCATTTCCTTCTTCGATAACTCCGTCTTTAAACTCTTTTATTTCATAATGGTTATCAAATGGATCTACTACGGTATCTACATCAAGGTATATATTATTACCAGTATCTAAGGACACATAAGACAAGAAACCACCAAGTGTTTTATTTATGATATGTCGTCTTTTATTTATTACAGGAAAGCAGTTTGCTGTAAAAGATACATTGTCTATTATTTGAGGAATTAATGACTCTGGAAAAACCATTTTAATCCAAATAACAGAATTATCATTATTGTTTGTTACCTCATCAAAACATCTATACTCAGAGCCATAATCTCTTATGTTCTTATGTTTCAATGCACCTTTTAGCGTATAAAAATTATCAAAGTAAAATTCATTTACTTCTTGCATCAACTCGCTAAGATGAGTATAATTTCTGTTTATGATACTTTCGATATCTAGATTGTTTACAGGAACATTATATCCCTCCTCTACCTTAATTTCCTCATCATCATGAAAGCATTTCATTTGCTTTAAATAATAATGGAACATTTCTTTTTGGTGGGTGTTTTTAATATCTATAAACAACATTAAATCCTCTAGTTCTTCTATGCTAGTATTATTTAATTCTATTCCTAAAAACACTATTCCTGAAGGTAGTGAGTTTTTATAATCGCGAACTGAGTCTTTGTAAAAAAGATTTGAAACTTCGTATAGATTTCTTTCGTAAGCAATATACTTAACCTCACAAGAAGCTAATTTCACCTCTAATGTTGGCGAAAGCGTTATCTCTTTAGTAATTGGTGCTAACGGATTATAAATATTATGAATTCTTCTGCTTACCGACATTTGGTTTAGCAAAGAAACTTTCATGTTGTTATCTATAGGTAAAGCATGCATGATTGCCCTAGATGGTTTGGCTCCGGCGCTAACTTCTGGAAACATAATTTCAAGAACTCTTTCGACCACACGTGTTTTGGAATCCTCAAGTTCATGTGCAACTTTTTCTAACTCGTACGACAATGCATTTAACATCATTGATACCACAGGATCAAATGAAGTTTCCATTTCTACATCCGAAAAGCCCCATGATCTTGCTGCTCTTTTTAATACTCTGTCTTTTATTCGTTCTTGTCTCATTGTCTTATTTTAATTGAAACGTATTTTATTTGTTTTTTATCTAATTACTTTATTTTGATGCTAATTGTAAAATATACTTTTTAAAATTCTTACTTATATTACCGTAAAACAAACATGGATCTATTTCTTGCTTATTTTTATCTATAATGCTTTTACATCCTATTCTGGAAATAGTTGTTTTATTAGTTATTAAAGATACTCTTACAAACTGAAATATCGCACCTTTTTGATAATAATTAATTTCAATATTGTAATGTCCTAATAATGCGATATCGTTCTTGTTAAATGTTTTTTTATTTTGCAAAAAACTATTTAATGTAGCAACCTGGTTCTTTGTTAATCTTTTTTTGGATTGAACAAAAATTGTATCTTTTTCTTCTTTAAAATCATTATACGGAAGTGTTAGCTCCCCTGTAATACTATCCTTTTTTGCTGGTATACTATTTATAGCCAAAGGAGCATTAAATTCTTTGTCTCGATAAAACATATTGGATACAACAACACTATCAGATTTTTGAAACAATAAAACATTACTATTATTAAACTGTTGGCAAAATACATTTTGCCCCATTAACAGAAATAAAGGAATGCATAAAATTTGTTTAATTTTCATCTGATTTTCTATAGTTTAAATCCTTTATAAATTTATTCTTTCTCAGTAATTATTCAAAAAAACAATCATGAATAGATGCTTTTTTTAATAGCTATTCCTGATTATTTATCAATCCACATTATTATATATAAGATAAATAATGTGGCAATTGTAATAGCTGATAATAAAATAGGAACTAACCACGTATTAAACTTATTATCTGGTTTAAAATAGAAAAAATAAGCTAAAACTAATACTCCTATATTGCAAATAGCCAAAATATTCAATTCAATAAAATCAGCAGGAAATTGCCCACTCCCGTATTTATGAATGTAATATAAATGCCCAAAACTTACTAATTGAATTACTGTTATTACTATTGGAAAAATGATTAATGCACTTTTATTAGTAGTCTTGTTAATGATTTTATTTTCCATTTGCTAATGTCTTATTTTTTACTTCTATTCCTTTTTATTTTGTGGTTTACATTAAACCAATTATCAATATTTCTATCATAATTATATATCTATAATTGTCTGTCATAAGCTATAAACCAGTACCTAATAAGTACATAAATAAAATTATTTTTATAGTAAAAAATATAAACATCTGTAAAAACATAAGCCAGATTCTAATAGGACGAAATTTAAAAAATAAAGCGATAAGACATATTGGAATTTGAACAATCTCTAAAAATGTCCCATACGTAAAGGAAATAAATGTAAATGATATGATGATATTGTTAATTGATGAATTTAAAAATGAAACCTTTACAGTAATAAAATACATAAGAAACAAGACAAAAACTATTCTACTTATGTTCAAATTTATTCTCCAAAATAATTTCATACTATTTATATATCTTTTTCATCAGTAACAACTCTTTTTAAAATCATATCACTATATCTCATTCTTTTAATTTTTCAAAATCTACTATAATAATGTTATTACCATAATCTTCCATTTTTTGATTATTCATTGTAGATTTACAATAGCGACAAACTAGAATTTTATTATGACTTTCATTAAATCCTTCTTCGGTAATATTAATAAAATCATATATTTTAATAATATCACTTTTAATATTAATAATTATAGTATCTTTTAATAATACTTTTTCAGACAAACTGATATTATAATTATTTGAATATAAATGATATCCTCCTTCCCATTTAGTATATCTAATATTCTTATTATTAATAAGTATTTTAAGAGATTGTAAATCTTTTTCAGAATATTTTCTTGAATGATTATCAAAAGAAATTAAAACTCCTTCTCCAGCTCCTACATAAATATTGCAATTATTATTTTCTTTTGTATTGCAACCCAACAAAACAAAAAATAATATACATATTATTCTATTTAACTTTAATATATCCATTATACACATAAAAATAATATACCTCCTAAAATTATTTCTTTAAAACCTTACCGGTTTTTGTTGGAATTTCGATATTCAAAGGAGTTTTTGAATTATCTACCTTATAACCATTGACAATAAATGATGAAATATTATTCATTATGATAAAATCTCCAGGACGACCTCCTGAGAAAACTGTATCAATTTTATTGTCTATCGAAGTTATTTTAAATTCTAGACTATCATCAATTATCAATTTTATATCATAATCTATTTTTCCTGTATAAGAAACTATGGGCGTAAATATTCGCTGATTAATTTCTTTAACTTCATTTTCACAGCCTTCAATATTGAACCTCGTATCACCTCTGATTATTATTTTAAAACTTGAGTTTTTTTCATATTTTTCAAAAAGAATCTTTTTTGGACACAGCAAAGAGTTCCATTCTTTAAGATAGATTCCATAAAAAGAGCTATCATCTTTTGAATACTCACTTTTATTATTGCAGCTTATAAAAAGAAAACAAAACATTATACTAATATACCTTAATATAGCCATAATAATTACTTTTAAAAGATTCTATAGAAATTCGTTGTTTATTATAATTAATTAGGTAAAATGTAAATTCCATCTCTATCGATGAATTCTTTTCTGTTAATTTTATAACTGAGCATAAATGGTCTTCCAGATGAAATGACACCTTTCCTATCAATCTCAGAAAGTGAAAAACATTTATTTTTTATACAAATCACAATGATGTCAGTTTTGAATATAGTATCTATTTTTTTTAATGATATCTCAACATCAATTGTATTTTTAGATTTAGAATATACTCTAAGATTACCTGTATCAATGCTAGCATCATTGCGCTTAAAAATCAATTTTGAATTTACTATTTCTATTTCAGAGCTATTTTCAATTGAAATAATAGGCAATTGATTCGCAAGAACATATCCCTTATCATCTGTATTCTTGCAATTAATAAATAAAAGACAGAGAAGAAATATTTTTAGATTATTTTTTAAATTTGAGATATGCCTAAAAATTAGTATTAAAAACAGAACTACGTATTTGTGAACTTGTATTTAGTTTTTGTCAACAATAATATGAAAACTATATTCATTTTTTATTGGACCTATAACTAAATTCCCTTCATAAGCGATCCAATGATATTGAGTTACACATCCTAAATAACTTATTGAATCATCTAGCATATCTAAATCTATAAGCAGAATAATATGCCAACCTTAATTGTAAAATTTTTCTATTTCTAGTAATTTATTAGAGTAAATTTTCACCCGTAATTATCAATATTTCATCCGCAACAAGTCTAGCTCCGTATAAATTAACTGCAGCATCAACCATGTAATTAAGCCAATAATAAATCCATTTAATTTAGGAAAGAGTTTCATTTAGTTTTCCTGACATTCCCTTTTTATTAATAATATTTTGATGTTGTTTGATTGAATACAATGAAAAAGTAGATAATACTGAAGTAAAATATAAAATAACAATTATAAGTAACAAGATGCTTTTTGAACCAGAATTCAATTCTATTCATATTATTTATTTAAAAAACAAATTACTTTATTTTTAACGTCCAGCTTGTCTGATTACACTCTATATCACTTCTATTTTTATATTCAAATTTTTCTATACTGTTAAAGAACTCATCTTTATCATATTGTTTAATAACTTGCCCTAAAGAATCTTTGATTTTTATATTTATTTTTTCAGGAAATTTAATCCTAGAAGTATTAAAAATAGGTAGTAGAAAATATCCACCTTCATTTTTTTTAATATAAATACTATCAACTTTATTATAAGCAATATTAATATCCGACAATTTAATAGAATCAATGGCATTATACCTAAAATCAATCACAACATTTAGTGATTTATCAGTATTATTAATAAGTGTAATACCTTTAGTTAAATTAGGATCTTCAACTGGTTGTTCATTACCAGGTCCTCCTTTCTTCCATGAATGCAAAAAAGAAAAGAATATAAACAAGAACAACAACATTAACAATCCAGAGGTGAAAATTATTTTTTTCATTAGTTTTCAGCTATACATCAATACCCTAACAATCTAAAATATAAACATAAAAAGTATAATATAAAAGAAGATTGTTCCTGTCTTTTTATTTCAATTTTAGTTAACCATATTAAGCTTAAATCATCTTTCTTACAGGATTTTATTTAATTATTAAATCCCAATCTGTTTCTTTTTTTTCTAAATCTCCCTTTATTCCATGTTTTGATTTTTCTATTTCATCAAAAAAAACTTTTTTATCATATTTTTTAATAACCCTACCTTGCAAATCGGTTATTTTTATACTAAATTTTTCAGGGAATTTAATAGTGTCTGATAAAAAAATAGGAGTCTTAAAAAATTTTGTTTCTCCAATATCTAAATAAACAGTATCAATTCGATTATTGGCAATATCAATATTTAGATTATTTAAAATTTCTTTATCGGAATATTCAAAATCAATATAAGCTATATACTTATTTCTATGCAAGTTAACTAGCTTTATTTTTTTTACACTAGGTTCTGGCACTAAATTACCAGAACTATTATTCCATAAATAAACAATAATTATTATATAAATGAATGTATAAAAGAAAGTAATAAAAATGGAATATATCAATTTAAATTTTATGCTATGCCTCTTAAAGAAAATTTTATTTGATACTAAAAGAATAGTAATTATTGATATGAAAAAAAAAATTATCATTTTATTTTTGTTAACTAAATTAAATTTACTACATCTTTTTCCGCAGCAATTGTTCTGTCTTTAGCTTTTATATTGTCATTATAATATTTCATTAAATCAATTTCTCCTCTATGATGTTGTAACTCTTTATAACCGAATTCTCCAAACTTTTTATCCTCATCTGTTTCTTTAATTAGTATTACAGTTTTTCTTATTTTACTTGTATTGATTTTATACTATTTTTTGACTACTGAGATTTTAATCTTCTCAAAACAATAGTATCTGGTTTACTATACATAAAACGATAAAAATAATTATCACCTCTTGGCGCAATATCCACAACATTGACAGTATCAATTTGATAATCTTTTTTATTAAAAATTAATGGTTCAGGTGCAGTCGTACTATCTAATTGAAGTTGAAAATAACCATTTATATTTGTAAATGTCGAATGATGTTTGCTAATGTTAGAAACATCTACATTAATTATAGGTTTTAAATTTTCATCTAAAACTACTCCATGACAATAATTTAAGTCTGGCTTAATATTTTTGGGTTTAGTATTAACAAAATAAAGTAATCCGAAAAAAGACAGAAGTAATACAGTCAAAAAAATAAGGAGTGTTTTTTTTATATTACAGTTATTTAATTTCTTCAAAATATTTTTTTTGTTTTCCTGTTTTTTGCATTTCATTCCAATGCTAGTACTATACTCCTAAGCCCAAAATAATAATTCAAACAGGTTTAAATACATATCTGAACGGCTACGAAGTCTTCTGACTTCGTACCTGCTTAGCTTCTGATACTATTTTCAAATAAGGTTTAGAATAGTGAGAATTTCCGAAAACCAATCTAGTTAAACCCAATTTCTTTATAATATTCTATCGTTTCTTTAGATCTTTTTATAACCTCACCTGTATTTCCATCTATAAAATATCCTTTTCCAGGCTGCGAAGCTCTTTCTCCTATTTCCCAAGGTGGAGTAATTTCCCCTTGCGCTAATCCTATATGTACAAATACATCCCACGATTTTTTGTTTGAAGTGTCTGAATAATAAAACCCTATATCCATTTTATCATCTCGATTTATGTCCCCTTCTAATCCTTTGCGTAAATTTATTTTTTTTTCTTTGTCAAGAAATCGAAGTAGTTCATTATATCCGAATTTCCCAAATTTTTTATCTTCATCTGTTTCTTTAATTAAATTTCTCTGTTCATCATATTCGTAAGAAAATCCAATTTTTAGTTTTTGACGTAAGAAACTATCCCAACCAAATATTTTATACTTTTTTCTTAGAGTGTATTTTGTATAATCATATTTATAAACAATAGTATAAAATTGTTTTTCTTGTGGATATACATATATATCCCAACTTTTTTTCCAAGAATCTGGATAAAATTCCACTCCTCTCTCTCTCTCTATATATATATATATATGAACCCTCCGATTTTGTTCCTTTTTTTAAATCTTCGAAATGGTTATTCCAAAGACTAATAGGGAATTTTTCAAAAAGGTTATTTTTAAAATCTTTCTTTATCAATCCTGTAGTGCAACTAAATAAAACCAAAACTGTTGCTAAAAACAATATTTTTTTCATAATCCGTTTATTACTTTCCATTGCCAGTACCATGTAGCAATTCTATCAATTGGGGTATTGGGTAATCCTGTTATTTTATCAATTGGATTATGAGAATAATCCATTATATTATCCTTTTTAGGATTTTATAAGTAAAAACAAATCCCCAGAAAACGAATGAGGAAATCCTAGACTATGCAAACATTCATGAGCAATAGTATATTTGTCATGTCCCCAGAACAATAACACCAAAGCCAGTATCACGAGAAGAATAACTATGGATAACTTTAGCATGACAATTACTCAAAAAAAACATTACCATAATAATTATAAAATTTTCATTTTCCTCATTTAATGATATATAGTTTTCGCTTCTTCTTCAATAACTTGTCATTTAAAAAAATGAACATTGATTTAATAAATCAATGTTCATTATGTATCATTCTTTTAATTTTTCAAAATCTACTATAATAATGTTATTACCATAATCTTCCATTTTTTGATTATTCATTGTAGATTTACAATAGCGACAAACTAGAATTTTATTATGACTTTCATTAAATCCTTCTTCGGTAATATTAATAAAATCATATATTTTAATAATATCACTTTTAATATTAATAATTATAGTATCTTTTAATAATACTTTTTCAGACAAACTGATATTATAATTATTTGAATATAAATGATATCCTCCTTCCCATTTAGTATATCTAATATTCTTATTATTAATAAGTATTTTAAGAGATTGTAAATCTTTTTCAGAATATTTTCTTGAATGATTATCAAAAGAAATTAAAACTCCTTCTCCAGCTCCTACATAAATATTGCAATTATTATTTTCTTTTGTATTGCAACCCAACAAAACAAAAAATAATATGCATATTATTCTATTTAACTTTAATATATCCATTATAATTAGCCATAAAGTGATTTGACGTTATTTTCTTTTTTAAATATCGTTTATGTCCATTCGGATCTGTTCCCCAAGTATAAACTTTGAAATCTATTTCATCTTTTTTAGCTCCAAAAAAACCAGGTATATAATTCCATACTATTGGAGATTCCAAAACTACCCAATGTAAGTCCATAGATGATATATCCCACCTATCGTCAATTAAATCAGAATCTATCATTAAAATTAATTTATAACCTAAACTCAATTGTTTATTTATGTCGTTAATCTTATTCTCAACATCTAATGTAGTAAAAACCAAAGGTTTTACGGGATTATAAACACCTTTTGAACTCACGTCTTTGTATCCTAAAAGAATTTCACTTAAAGAGGTCATGAAGGGAGGCCAATTAATTGCTTGAAATTCTTCTTCTCCTCCTTTATACTTCTTGTTATCTGTATTCCTAGTTCCGGCCATTGTAACATAATCAATCAATGGCATATTAACTTTTATTTGATTACCTCCAACCCATTCCCAGTGCCATGGAAAGTTACCTTCATTAAGTATTTTTTTAGGTAAAAATGGTTGTCTTTCTAAAATATCTATAGTTGGTGTCACAGTATAATTATTAAAAGTAGCAACACCAGTCCTAAAAAGCTCTTTTGCAAATTTTTTATACGCTTGTGGTTGCTCTTTTGCAAATACATAAAAAATACATGCCATCCCACAGAGTGAAGTTCCTGATTGATTTATTAACCAAGGCTTAAAATTATCCACTCTCTCAGTGATTTCATCATTTATTACCATTCTATCAAACCACCTAAACCTATTATGCTTCCAAACTTGAAGGTTAGCCTCAGTTTCGTGATCTTTAATATAAGCACGAACATTAACAAAACGACCACATAAATCTTCATTATTCATGGTGATTTTTACATTATCTCCTTTTACAGGTAAGGGAATTTCTTTCCATTTATTTTCTGATAAATTATGATATTTTAATAGCCATTTAATATCAGATTTGTTTTTAGGAGCATCTTTGACATAACTTTTTACTCTAAACTGATACGTTTTCCCAAAAACCATTCCTTCATTGTTAAGTCCTCCGGTTTTATCATTTGTAGAACCAAAGTCTAATGGAGTTAATCGTTCAATTTCTTTTACACCTTCCTTTACTTCCTTTTTTTCAGGAGCTTTATATTCATGATAGGTATTTCCTTTTTCTCCACCATCCCAAATATTTTGCTTAGCTGCAGATGAGATAAAGTGTCCATCTAGAACTTCTATTGTTGTTGCTCCTTTACTTGTTTTTGTTATACTCCCGCCTACTATCCTTATTCTAGACATGATTAACCATTTTTAGTTGTTTCGCCACTATGATGTTGTAACTCTTTAGAAGATTTTACAGAAACTTTATCTTCCGAACTATGCATGTTATACTCTTTACTTGCTACCTCTTGTCTTTCCTTAGCGGTATGAGATTCTAAATTACCTTGAATATTTTCCGTGAAGTTCCCCGTCACATTTAGCATATTATCTCCTCCAACACTAGTATTTAGCATCATTGCTACCATAGTAGTTTTGTCTGCTCCTGCACTTTCCATAATACTCATTCCTGCTGTAGTAGTAACATTTTCAGAAGCATTCATAATAATGTTAGTAGCATTCATTGTTATTGTATTTGATGCGGTAATATTTATATTTCCGCCTACAGTATCGAGTTGTATTTCGTTACCGTTTTGATCTGCAATTATTATGCTCTCTTCTTCTGTAAACTTGATTATATGCCCACTACGGGTATGAATAGCTTTTATATTATTTTGAGCATCTGCATACCCACTTTTATCTTGTCCGTTGTATTGTGTTCCTATTACGTAAGGATTCTGGGCATTATTTCCTTCAAAACCTACCAATACTTCTTCTCCAATTTCTGGAATAAAATAAAATCCTTTTCCTGCACCAGAATGAGGTTGTATCATACGTATCCATGGACTTACAGCATTGCCACTTGTTCCATAAAACTGTACTATAACTCGTCCTAATCCTTCGGGATCACTATTATCTTTTACCTGTGCTGGCTGACTCTCTGCTTTAGCAAAAACATGTACATTAGTATAATGTGGTACAGCAACATCTGCAGGAATAGCTTTGAACTCACAAGAATAGTTACCGTGAACCTCAGAATGGTGTATGGCCTCTATAACAATAAGTTCATGTTCTACGGTTTGATTTACTATCGTAAAAACTTGACCTACTCCTAAAGGAAAATAAGAGATTCCGCTATAATACACACTATTGGCATCGCTACCTCCTGTTTGCAACGTAACCATTTCATCAATTTCTTCTTTATTCTGTGCGTTGGTTGTATAGGCACTAATACTTAAATCTGATTGTGCAACAGTTCCTTGATTATAGCCTACAATAGCCGAAAAACTATCTTTACTACCCGCAGAAGTTCTTGCAGCAGCATTACGTATTGTAGCTCCACTTTCATAGTCATAACCTGTTAAGGAAATTTTGTGCGACACCATATTGGTCTGTATCTTAAAACTGTGTAAAGAAGCTCCATTGATGAGTTTTACTTTACTAGTTTTTGTTTGTCCAAATTGCATGCGCATACCATCAAAATAAAACCATTGTCCATAACGTGTTGCCAGTCTTTTAAGAAATTCAAAACTGGATTCATTATACTGTGCTATGTATTTTAATTCCTTAAGATAAGTTGATCTTATAGAATCTCTTTGATAAAATTCTCCTGGCCCTTCGGCTAAGATACTAAGTACAATATCATCCATTCCTCGTTCCTGATATGATCTTGTTTTTTTCATATCATCGAGAACAATACTATGACTCACACCTGTTACATGTAAACCCACTGGGCTTCCATGAAGATCTACAGACGAAAGCTCTGTAATGATACCTTTACTCATCAATCTTATTCCGGTAAGGCTTTTAAAAGTAAAAATAACTTCATCTCCTAAGTAACCTCTTAAAGCTTTTGCTTGGTCTGCTGGTTTAATTATTGCTTTACCTGTGTATTGCCAAATAAACGAAAAATGATGATGATCAGCCATCTTTTGCGATAGCTTTAAATCATAATAAACAACGTTTTGGGTAAAACTTCCTATAGATATATGTACTTGTTCTGAAAAGTGTGCCATAATAATGCGTCCTTGTTTTTAATTAGCCTTTACAATTAATCTAAAGCAATCCAGTTGTTTGAAAATTTAGCATCTCCAAAAGTCAATTCTTTGGCTACCAACTCCATTGTTATTTTCATTGGTACTTCGGTTGTGCTTGTAAATTGCTCATCATAACCTATACAAAATGCTTTTACAAACGTAAGTTCTTTCATTTTGCTCAAAGCATCTCTTCTATAAAAAACAATTTTTCCATCTTTAGTTAAATCACTATTTAACATCCATGATAGAAAATGACTATTCTGACTTGCCTCGATAATCATTCTTATAACACCACCTTTGGCATCACCGGTAGGTTTACTTGTTGTATCGATTTTTTGTTTAAAACTAATATTAAATTCCAGGACATTATATTCTTCCCCGTCTATGTGTAATTTTGATAAAAAACTCATTTGTAGATTTTTAGATTGTTAAAAAGTAGTGTTATAAGGTTTAAGCTTCTACTTAAAAAAGATTTAAGTAGTCACATCAAAACAAAAAAGGAAGTCCAATAAATGGACTTCCTTTAATAGTTTCAAGCTTAATTAAGTTTGATAAAGTCCAAAGGATTAAACCCAAGCATTATCAAATTCTCCTCCGCCCATCGAGATTCTACGAGCTGAGATCATAAAAGTTTCCGTTAACGGAGTAGCACTGTTATGATCAAAATTCTCTTTGTACTTAACCATGTAAGCTTCTGTGAACTTCAACTCTTTTAAAGTAGCATTCGAATCACGTTTGATGAATTTTACTGACCCATCTTTTCTTTCGAAATTATTGGTCATCCATTCGAACAATTCTGTGCTACCAGTTGATTCTACTTCGATCATGATTCTACCACCACGTGTTACTGTAGATGGACGCCCAGAAGCATCAGTTTCTTGAGCTAAATCATAACTTACATTTAATACTTTGTAGTCCTTTCCGGCTACTGACAACGATGTTAAAAACGACATAATAAAAATTTTTTAATTATTAATTTATTTATTTATCCTGTAAATATATATAAAAAAAATCTTATTATAATATATTTTTTAATAAAATTTTATTTACATTATCAATATTTTAAGAATTTAGCAATCAAAACATAGCTAAACCCTTGTATTTAGTACTCAGACGAGTAACTTTTATTTATAAGATAATGGTCCTACAAAAAAATATCCTCTAAAATCAAAATTTCTATTAGTACTTTTTATTGTTGCTTCAATAATAATATCGACTCTTTTCTTGGCTCTGCTCACATCATCAATTACATATTTTGCCTCAGTTAATTCCACTTTAAGCTCATTAACTTTAATCCTTCCTTCATGAAGAAGTAATGATTGTTTCATGGTTTTAGAAATTATTTCTTTTAATGTATTTTCATTCATTAACAAATCAAAATCAATCTCCCAGATTTTAGAACCAAAGGTTTCATCAAATTTACATTCTCCAAAAGTGGTTGTTGCCAACAATATTACTTGTTGGGCAATAGAATGTTCTATAGAAGTTTTTTCTAGTTCTTTTTTCTGAATTATAGCATTAAAATCTATAGGCAGTTTATAAAAAGCTCCTTTCATTTATTTAATTTTTAAATATAAATCAATCGATCTGTTTGTCCTTGCTTATTTGTTTCCATAGCCTTCGAAACTTGCTTTCTCTTAATTACGTGAAGCTTTACCTTTGGCGTAAGCTTTAAAAATTTCTCTCGATATAGAATATCTCCTATAAAGCGTTGTCCTTTTTTTTCATCGACAATAACAAAATAACTTGTTCCTTTTTCTACTTTAAGCGTATTTATATCTCCTGCAAAAATTTGTATATTCTGATTTTCTTTTTGAAAAGTATAAGTAAGTTCATCATGATTTAATTTTCTATATCTAGAAATATCAAATGTCTCTATTTCTTCTTTTAAAGGTTCAAAAGGAATATTTTCGAATAGGAAATTTTTAGTGGCTAAAAATTTTAATCCCAAAAAGCTCCATAATCCTTTTTTGGTAGTTTGTTCTTTAAAGAAATAGGTATCTCGGGTAACTTTATATATTTCTTTTTCATCTGTTTTATCATCAGTAACTATCATCTGATACGTTGGAATCTCAATTTCAGCAGGAATTTCAGCACCTTTAAAGTGTGTTTTTAAATTCACCGATCCTATTTGCTGTTCAGAGATTGTAATACTAATAGTATGCTGTTTCAATGCAGAATCTGTACGAACAATAACTTTACCTTCGCCACTTCCTGCATAAAAAACAGAACCATCATTGTCTGTAAGTCCTAATGAGAGATTTAATTCTGGAATTGGCATATTTAGTCTTTTAAATAAATTAAACTTTAGTTTTGTTTTTAAGAATGGTGCTTATTATCTCTATTTTGAAATTATAAATTCATTCTATTTTTTCTTGATTCTATACAATTTCAGACAATGTAAATATTCTTTTATATTTTTATTATCGTTAGCACTTGGACTAAATTCATAATCTCTTTTAAGTGTATAAAATTTGATGGTATTAATATCATTGGCCATTAATTTCTTTATGTCTCTTCTTCTGAGCTCCAAAGCAGCTGTCCCATCACAGTTTACAGCAAATGAATTTTTCAGGATATATCTTTCTCCATTTTTAAAATAAATTTCCAATGGTTGCTGTTGTTTCACACACACATTATCTGTGAAGATTTTAAAATATAAGTATATGCTACTTCTTCTTTTCCCAAGTTGAAATACTGCATATTCATAATCTTCATTAAAAACACGTAGCAAAATTGGTGTCGCACTTGCAAAAAGTTTACCCGAAAGCAATAATTCATTTTGCGAAATAGGGCAATTTAAAGTATCAATTGCTCTTATTTTTTGAGCATTAGCCGAACTTGAAATTGAAAATAATGCGATTAAAAGTAAAATTTTAAGTACGTTCATGAATTTGAATTATTTGGTTTGATCATTCAAAAGATCAATATTTTGTTTAAAAAAGGAAACACAAAACATATGTGTTTCCTTTTTTGAATTTACTATACAACAATTATTTTTGTTCGTAATCTGTATCCCATTCTGTTCCATCATCTCCTTTATGACCATCCATTTTTATAAGGAAATTTTTGGCTGGGAAATATGGTTTCATATGGATATCCATATATATTCTATCCTTTTGGATTGGATCTTGCTCAAATCTTCTAATCTCGAAGTTCTCGATTAATTTGTCTGGACCTGTAATACCATCAAGGAAAGCAACGATTTGGTTCATTATCTCTTTACGAGTCTTAGCTGTAAAGTTTTCGAATGCACGACGATTAAGGAAATCCATTAATACTTTAGTCACATAATCAAATACACGAACTACTGAATACGTTTGTAATCCTAAGTTGTCTCCGTTAAATAATGTTTTTGCAGAGAAAGCCATTACTTTACCATACTCGTTTACCATAGGAACTAATCCTAAGTTTTCAAGATTTGCAATTTCACTTTTCTTAAGATCAAATTTTACACCATCAACTTCATTGATTCCACCGAATTTTTTACCAGCAGTAACCTGAGACATTAATGTTTTGTAAATTTTTCCTGCAAGTGCTGCAGATGGAGCAATGTGTAAATCTTCGTTTTCACCAATTTGGTCAAATCTTCCACGTCCTACTAACCAGTTACATGTCATAATTACATTTGAGCGATATACATCTCCTCCTGTTAAAGAAGCAGCATCAAACATTTCCATTACATCATCCGGTTCATCTAAATGTTCAAAATCTGTAACCAACATTACTTTGTTTTCATGTGCAATTTTTGCCCATTTTTCGATTACTTTATTTGATCCTAAATAACCTGGAATAACAAGGATACCATAGTTGTTTTTAAGATCTAAACGATCGTAGTTATCAACTAATTCTGAGTGAATTGCATCAATAAAACGAGTGTTATCAAGGTCTTTTAATTGCTCTAAATCGGCATTTACGATGGTAACATTTTTTACTTTATCTGTTTCAGTATTTTTGAAAAACAAAGCAACAGTTCTATAGGCAGCCTCGATTTCTCTTGTATCTTCAACAGCTTTTACTAAATTCTTTTTTAATAATACTTCAGACTCTTTGCATTTGTCTTCACTTTGAGCCACCATATCAGTCAAAGCTTCATTGTTACTTAAAACCGAAGCCCAAAGTTCTAATGTTTTTAAAAGTGTTTCTCTTTCTTTAGCTTTGTTTACTTCTCCAAGGAAAATTTTTCTTCTTGCTTTTCTCTCTGGATTAAGGTTTTGAATTCCTTCAATAGACATTTCTAACAAATCAAACCCACCGTATTTAGCTAGTTTTTCAACGTTTTTTTCAATAGAAGAACCTCCTGTTACTTTACGCTCTAATACTGCAGTATCAACGTCATTACTTTTATATGCTTCTTTATTTGCCATACTTTCTATATTTTTTTAAATTTCTTATTTATTCTCTTTCAATTCTGTAATTAGAGTTCCAAGGCTTTCTAATAAAGCTTTCTTAGCATCAGCATCTTCTAATGCTGCTTTTAAGATTTTATTCGATTTTAACTGACGAATAATTTTTTGATATTGGTCTTTTTCAGTTTCCAGATCAGATAAAAATTTACTCTGTGCAGTGATCCCATTTATACCAAAATCTCCTAAATTTTTAAACTTTAATGCTTCTACTTTCGTAGCTCCATCTGCAGTTTCAAAATTCACTTTTACTTCTGGTTTAAAATGTTCAAATGCTTTTTCAACACTTGTAATTCCTTCTACTAATTCTGGCTTAACAGGTGCGTCTACAGTTAGTTTTTGAGCAACAAGTGTTCTGTTTTGAGGGATTGCAGTGATTGCTTCATCTGCATCTAATTTTACTTCATTACCTCCAATTCCATAATTTGATAACATAATTTTAATTTTTTAATGATTAGTTTATTAATTCTTTTACTCTAATTTCTTATTATTGGTTTTGATAAATCTGACGACAAACATCCAAGTCTCTACTTACTTTTTCTAACTCTTCTTTATATGTTTTTGCCGATTGGTTCAAACTATCTATTAAATGAGAATTATGGGTAAGACTTCTAATTTGCTTTTTATAATCAATAATATTCTTGTATGCCAAAATCACATTGTTATATAGCTTTTTATTTTCAGTGGTGTCTTTTGGTATTTTCTGATAAATATTGGCTATCATAACATTAGCCAAACGTTGCTGAAAATCATTATCTACTTTTGGCGAATTAATAGAGTCAATCGTCATTCGAACACTATCAATTTTTACCGAAAAATTAGTTTGATAATCATACTCTCTTTTCATCATTTCATTCTCAGCCTTTAGCATTTTATTTTCTGCCATTGGCATATAAAAATTAAACGATACTGCAATTAACATTACTGTAAAAGTTAGAATAAAGGCTACTAGAAAAGCTATAAATGCTTTCTGGCGTTCTGATTTGTTTAATACTTCCATAATTTATATTACTATTATTTTTTAATCTTTTATAAAGAAACCATGTCGTTTCGGGTTATGAACAATATCTTTTTTGTCTGTTTCGGCAACAAATAATTCGATATTTTCTTTTTTCTTCCCTATATAATCCAGCTTACTCAAAGTTTCAAACAGCTTCTCTATTCTTTGTAAAAAAGTCATTGTTAAACCTGCTGTTTTATCTATATGTACATGATCGTAACCTGTATTTATGAGTGAAGTAAACAGTATTTCAAAATCTCCTTGCGAAATATCACACCACTCAGCAAAATAGTTTAGCAACTCTTCTTTTCCTGCTCCAGATTTCGAATCGATAAAATTTTTCATCACTCTGGCAAAAGAAACCACTGTACTTAACATTGCTGCTGGATGCTGGTGCAACGAAAACCAACGAAATTGAGTTAAACAATTCCCTAAATAATATCCTGTATTATCTGCCAAATGCATCATCGTATGTGCCAAAACACCTGTTTGCTGAACGCGGTTAATTTTTTGAGAAATCTGTACTGAGTAAATTTCTATCTGTCCAAACGAACGTGCAATTTGTGCTTGCATATCAACTAGTTTTGGGTGACAGGTTACTGTAACTGATGATGGAATATAATCCTCATCCAGAACAGTAGTATCTCCTACCAAAACTTTACCGATTGCCAGATAAAATCCTCCATACCCAATTCCTGAACGAAATTCTTCGGCCTTAATTAAGTGTAATTTATATTCTGGTTGTGTGTACGGATATCTTGGCGGAACTTCATCTGGATCAGGCTCACCAAACGGAATTCTTTTTTTAGAATTAACCGATATACAGGCTAGCAATTCTAATTGTTCTCCTTCTTTTATCTGATAAGTATCCTCTGGATAAGGAACCTGAAGGTCTAATGTATCTGTATTACTCTTACTAATCTCGATTCTTGATCCATTTGGGGTTATTGCATGACACTCCTCTACACGTACGCGAAGTAGTTTATGATTATCAATTCCTAAAGTAATTTTTGTCGATTCTCTGTTCTGATTTCCCAAATCCAGTAATCCATAACTCATAGGTGTTGTATGAATACCTATTGCATCATTTACCAATTCGGAAACATTGTCCTGCATCGATAAGAAATGACTTTTGTTTATCTTCATCCCATCAATCCAGTTAACGGGAAAATGATTCAGTTTTTCTATCATAATTCTTTATTTATTTTTTTATTGGAAATATAATTTTGTTATTTCTTATCCTCTTATTTTGTTCTCTACTCTAATTATTGCATTGTCATAAACAACATTATCTTTTAAATCTTTGGCAAGTTTGTAATAGTTTAATGCTTCTTCAAAATCATTATCGTTTTCGAATATTTTAGCAATATTGTAATATGCGCTAGCTTTGGTTGTGTTAATAGAATTACCTGCTGCATAGGTTATTGCTTTCCTGTTAGCATAAATAGCTTCTGCCTTATATCCTTTTTTAATATACATAAGTCCCAAATTACCATAGGCTTGTCCAAAAACTGGATTGTACTCTAAAGCTTGTTTGTAAAAATTTAAAGCACCATCTATATCTTTACTTTGGTAAGCTAAATCTCCCTTTGTGTTTAATTGAAGTGCTTTTTTTCTGTCCTCATTAGATACATATACTTGTTCTTCGGTATCCTCACCAGACGTTTCAACAATACCTACTTCTTGCTCCGTTTTCGAAATGATATTATTTATATCAATGATTTCTCCATTTTCATTTATTTTGAATAAGTTCCACACATTACCTTTCTTATTTTTTGGGATGTAATATGTTTTAACCAATGATTGTCCTACATAAACAAATACTTTTGCTCCACTTGCCGATAGTTGCGAAGAGTTCATGTCTTCTCTATTAGAATAATCGTGAACAAAATAATGATAGGCTTCTCCGAATTTTTTATTCTCAATCGTTATCGTTTCTGGTCCATAACTATCCGTATCATCTACATCTAGATTAGCCATATTCCCTTTCTTATGCTGAAAGTATATATGATTGCCTTGAAAACTTAAATGAGAGTCTAAATCCTCCGGATATTTCCCCCAGTTTAAAACAATTCTCATTCCGTCTAGGTTTTTCATTACCGGGCTCAACGCATATGTTAAATCATTACATGGACATTTTACAACAAGAGTCGAATAGTTTTCTTTTTTGATAATTAATAAAGTATTCGAATCGTCTTGAAAACCTCCATTAATGGTTGTTTTACCCTGAGCATTTGTTAATCTTTTTGCTGATGATTCCCCATTTCGTTGAATCATTACTTCTGCATTGTCTAATACTTTATCTTTTTCTACCGCAGATAAAACTTGTATGGAAATATCTTGAGCATTCGCATTTTTACCAAAAGCAAGAACTAAAAGGAGTACTAAAAAATTTATTTTCATTTTATATTATTTGTTTACTATTTATTAATTTTAAAATGTCATGAACAGACTTATTAAATAAGTTTATTTGGGTTAAATACAAGCAATGGCGCGCAATGAGCCCATATTATCCAGAAAATTTTTACCTTACAATTTATTTACTTTAAATAATTTTATGCTTAATTAATTATTCATAACGACCTATTAAGGTTCTATTTTTAGAATTTAATTATTGGGTTCGTTATTTATAATCTCTCTTAAAATGCTTATTGCAAATCTGTTAATAGGTTTATTTAATCTTCATTAAAGGAAATTCATTGTTACCAGGATTTATAAAATATATCGGGTTTCCAGAGATATAAAATTTATCCTCATTTACCTCTATAAATATTACTCCCATTTCATCTTCAAATGCTTTATTGTATGCTATTTTGATTTTATTCTCACTAACTTTTTCTCCCTTTATATCTAAATATTTTTCTTTGCTTCCGGCATCGTCAATATTTACAGATATATCGTCTAGAGATTTAATTATAATATCAAAAACCGTTTTCTCATTATCTCTATTACTTGCTTCAAAATGATAAACTCCTCTCCAGATATCCAAAGAATCTTGATTTATAATATCAATAGAATCATTAGCTAAGTCTCCAACATCATCACTTGTAATGCAATCTGCTTTTGTTCCTTCAACTGTTTTTATGCTTTTAAAATTCAATTTATTCACAAAATATTTAACAACAGTTGACGATCCATCATATGTGATTTCCCATTTAGATATACCTTTATTTTTATCAATCCATTGAAATCTGTAATATGATTTTTCTGATTTATCCGTAAATAAACTTATCCCGTCTTTATTTAGTTTTACATGGTCGATTTTCATATTACTATCTTCCATTATTCCTTTTTCAAAAATTGAATCTCTCGAAGTTTTTATACTTTCTCCATCATAACCACAATCTACAAGTACAAATTCATTTCCTTTTTGTTTAACCTCTAACCAAATTCCTATATAATCTTCACTACTATCTTCTGATTTACAGGAAGCCATCGTACCTAATAGAAATAAAATAAATACTAGTTTTCTCATTTTATAATTTTATCATTTTGCGTTTAATCATAAGAACTTATATATTTTAAAATTTGTTAAATCAGTTTAATAAGCCTGTATAGTTCCATCTGAATTGACAATGTATTTTGCCGAAAGTTTATTTTTTTTCTTATAAACTTTATCAAAAACTGAAACTGATAAATCCTTATTAATTACATAAGTCTGATTACTAACATATACATCCTCTGGAGCTTCTCCATCAGGATATTGCCCAATTAGTTGATTTGCTATAATTTTATTATTTCTCACATTCATTAAATAAGTAGTTGAAAGATAATCTTGTACTTCATCTCTTATTATAAAAACATAAGTTTCAAAATCCAAACCTGAATTATCTATACAATAAATTCTCTCTGGTGTATTTTTATTTATCTTATTGTTAATCAATTGTGTTACAACCGACAATTCATCACTTTTGTAAAAAGGAAAATTTTCATCACAAACTTTACTTTCTTCTACGTAACATAAATCTATATATTTTTCATAATCAAAAGGAAGTTTCACTTTCTTTTGAGATAAATCAGTTTTATTTTGGGCAACCTCACTTTTATCACCTTTTCTATATAAAATTGCAGATTCAGGCGAATAGAATTCTCCTTTAGGTGATTTTATAATTTTCCACTCAATATGATTTTCAAAAATTTTAATTTCTGCCTTTCCATTTTTGGCTCCAAAAAAGCTATCGAAACTTAGCTGAATTTTATCCTTTACAATTAAACCTTTTATGTTATTTGTATCATCAACATCACAATCAAGTTTATTACCATTATTATAAACTGCACAATACTGTCCAAATACAGAATCCTTCTCAATTCTTTTTATTTGTATTGTAAATTGTTGAGATTTATCATCAGATCTCCAATTCCAGACACCAATTATATTCTTTGAATCCGTTTGAACATAATTATTGATAATCTCATTTTTGTTATCGTTATCATAATGAACATCTTTTTTTATTTCATTGTTTTTACATGATGCAAAAAAAATAATTATGACTGCAATCTTTAAAAATTTCATAATATTATTATTTTATAATTTCCCCGATTAGCAAGAGTATACCACTCTCACTAACTGGGGCTTTTCTTTTCAATACGTCAATGACCTTATTTTTTCATTTCCTTTATTAAATTAATAATAAAGTTTATATTTTTCCATTTCAACGTCTAGGGATTCATCCAGATAATAAAGTGAATCTGTTTCAATTTTTCCGTTTTCCATTACTTTGTTTTTTTTATATAAAATGTAACCCACAGATTTATCTACTGGAGAGGAAAAATATTTCATTTGCCAAATTTTTTTATTTTTTAAATCTAAATAAGACAAGCATGTATAATTACTAGGCTCATATTTTAAATCATCAACATTTCTATAAAATTCAATTGAATCTTTCTTTTTACTATCAACAAATGTGTATAAAACAATTCTAAACTTTTTCTCACTATTCAAAAATTGTTTTTCAAATTTGAAATTAATGTTTTCTGTATTAAATTGAGAAATATCACCGTTTTCAAAATTTAAATAACTCTTTTGATATAAATCATTTTGCTTTTTTAGTATTGTGTATCCCTTTTCTTTAGTTAAATTTTTAAAATAGTTTTTCGTACCTAGAATAGAGTCTCCAAAAAATAAGATTGTACTCTGATTATTGTCTAGTTTAATAGTGTTTTCTTTTTTTCTATTACAACTTATTACAATAAAACATGTAAATATTATTAGCAATTTATTTTTTAACATAGAAATAATTAATAACAAAAATTAAATTTAATTAGCTTGCATGAATCGTTTTTCCATTTTATCCATTTTGTAAAATCTTTATAATTCTCCGTATATTCACAACTTGTTTTAATAGATTTTATCTTCATCGAATCCCCTTTAATTTGCAATGCTTGATACCAGTAATTTTTCTCCTCATTACTAATATCTTTTACATTTGATGTTAATTGTATAAATGAAGATTTAATATATTTTTCCCATGAAAGAAATGTATACTTAATATTTTTCTTAGCAATGAGCTTTCTCTCTTGGTTTATATATAAGATTATAAAATTATTATCAGTTTCCGGAAGTTCTGCATCAAAACTAAAAACTTGAATTTCTTGATCAGGCATTATTTCTCTTACTATTACTTTTTTCGGTAAATCTATTTTATATAAAGTTTCATCATCATTTTTTATTAATGAAATATCACCAAATACAGTTTTGTCTATATTAAAAATTTCAATTTTTTGGTTTATTGAAATTGAAATAACTCCTTTACCTCTCAACTTATTTTCAGTATAAAATCTAATCCCATTGTACTCTGAAGTTTGCAACTCTATTGAATCTATAATGCATTCCTCTTTTAAATTTCCAGTACTACCAATTTTATTTTTACTAATTTTAGTTGATTTATCGACATCTTTACAATTAATAAAGAACAAGACTAAAAGAGTAACACTCATTATTTTTTTCATATTATTTTCTTTATAAAATTCCACCAGCTAGTAATTACATTTTACTCTTACTAGCTGGGGGCTTTTCTTTTCAATACGTCAATGACCTTATTACTTTATTTACTCACTAATATGAATAAGCACTCTAAATTTATACAATAATTTAGTCATCACATTTTGTCAATGCAATTGGCTCAGTCTCTATTTTTTTAGTAAATGGGTTTTCTAAATGAATTCTTTTTTTCGATTTAGTATTATAAAATCCATACCAAATAAACTCAATCGCATTTCCTTTTTTTTTCATTTTCCCAATCGGTTCAGTTGCTGAGAAATCTTGGTAATTTTCCATATTATCAGGATATGGTCTTTTCATATAACTATTATCAAATAAAACATGAAATTCATTATTTCCTATTTTCTTAATTTTAGTATTAATACTAAATCTTTGTCGAAATACAAATTGTCCCCCAACTACACTAAAATATACATACGATTCATCTAATTTGCAGTCATTAGACCATGACTTAGCTGAAACAATATCTTTTTCAAAATTTATAGTTTCCTCAGAAATATCGTTTGTTTCTTTATCACCATCAATACAAGGCTCTTTAGTAAGAACTATTTTATTTATAAACAAGCTATCAATAAATGTTTGATTATTTATTTCTAAATAATACTCCTCAGAATTATTTTTTTTAATTTGAATTACTTCATTCTTCTTTGTATTAAAGTTATATCCTTTAAATATATAAGTACCCTCATTTTTTATAAATGATATTCTTTTGATTAAATCATATTCCTGTCCCAAATTATGATATAAAGTGTCTTTATAAAATTTGTATTTCTCTATAGATGCATCACATGGTTTTAATAAAACTTTTCCTGAATCTGTCTCTGTTACTTTGAAGAAAGTATGTCCTTCAATGTTAAGAATATCATCTTTATTCTTTTTTCCATTATTCTTTATAATTGAAGAATCTTTACAACTAATTAGAAGTAGTGAAAGAATTAACATTATTGCTCTCATTTTATTTACATTTAGAATCATCTTCATTTTTTAAACACATTTTTCTTTTATCAATTTAGGAATACCTCCAACTAGCAAGAGAATTTTACTCTCACTAGCTGGGGCTTTTCTTTTCAATACGTCAATGACCTTGTTGTTCCTTTTTATTATATATTAAATAGTTGAAAAATTATTTTACAACTACAATCGAACCGTCATTATCTATTTTAAACTTCTCTAACTTTATAGTTTTAAATTCTCCCCCTTTTTTAGTTTTGGTATTTAAACTAAAAACATAATCTTTACTAACTTCAAATTCAGTAAATTCAGAAACTGTATTTGGTTCATCTCCTTGTTTAGCAAAACCAATATCTTTTTTAGTAATAACTTTATTATTCTTTAATGTTACTAACGTATATGTAAAATCATCAAAATTAAAATTGCCTATAATAAAAACTTTGACTTCGTTAACATCGGGTAATCTTAGATAATCTCTAGTTTTTAAATTTGCTATATCACAATCTAATTCATTCCATACATTATTGCCATCTATGATACTATTTGTAATGGGCAAACTTGTAATTTTTGCTTTTGAGAAGCAGTCATTTTTATCAACATTATTTCCTGTTTTAAAGAAAACTAGATAATCATCAAAGACAATCACTAATGTATTATCGACAACTAATAACTCATCCCATGGAATTTCACATGCTTTTTCAGGATATAATGATTGATATACAATCAATGAATTACCAAGCTTTAGACCATTCTTTAAGAATATAGATTCATATAATTTAGCAGTTTTACTGCTTTCATAATATTTTATTGGTGTCTTATTACTTTTATAATATTCAAACGAACATAAATCTCCAATTTTTACACTTTTATCATCAATTTCGATTTTTATATTTTTAAATTGATTTATTACTTCTGATTCTGTTTTTTTAGGAGTTCCTGATATAGAAGATTCAGAAATTTTATAAAAAGTCCAATCATTTCCAACTGTATTATTATTCTTTATACCTTCTTCTTTATTTTTTTCAACTGATTTATTAGAAGAATCTTTTACTGATTCTGTTTTTAAATTATCTCCTAAATCTTTATCACTATCTGCCTTTTTATTTTCCTTACAATTAGTAAAGAGTAAGACTAAAAATATAATACTCAATATTTTTTTCATATTCTTTTTTTATAAAAATTCCACCAGCTAACGATAGTATTTCACTTGCTAGCTGGGGCTTTTCTTTTCAATACGTCAATGACCTTGTTGTTATTTGGAAATCAAATATTTTTTTTATAAAAATTACTGATCTGCTACACTATCTGAACAACTTTATTAGTCGCATTTTGTTAATGTTATAGGATTTTTACCTTCATTTTCTTTAATTAAAATAAAATCCTGTTCAAAGTCCAGTTTTTTAGCCTTATCATTGAACAATCCTTTCCAATAAAGCAGAAGCTTATTATTTTTTAAAACAAGTCTTCCAATATTTTCTGATTTGGATATCTCATTATCGACAATACTTTTTTTATCTCCACTGTAATTTTGTTGCGACTCAGTATTTTTAAATCTTATATAATATTCCCCAACTTTATCTTCAATATTAATTATTTCCACATTTATGTAAATTGCATTATCTGAGTACAATGACAAATAACCATTTTTATCAGAAATATCAAATGTAGTTAAGGAATTCTCACAGTTTAATCTCCACAATCCGCTTAAATCTAATTTAGAATCTTGAGATTCTTGAGGTATACTCTTTTTCTGTTTTAAATAGAATGTTTTAAAAAGCTTATCTTTCACTAAAGCATCAATAATGAATTCATTATTATTAAACGAAATCTTAAAATCTTTTTTTAAAACACCCGATTTTTCTACGTTTGGCTGATTAATATCGAAATCTCCTAAATAATATAGATCTTCATTTTCAAAAACATATACAAAAAAAACAGAACTATAATAATCATCTCCTTCAATTAAAAAGACCTTTTTATTCTCACATTTGTAATAATAAAAGTTAATGTTTGCACTTTCTAAATTTAGATTTGACAAATATTTTTTACCATTTAATACTATATCATAAGCTTGTTCGTTGTTGCTCTTTATTTCATAAGTTTCATTTTCATATTTGTATATTAATTCCTTATCCTCTTTTTTATTAAAACTTTTTTGCTTAACAAAACAGGACTCATTAACAATTATACCACTATTACTACTTTTATACGTCGTACCATTATCTTTATTCTCTCCTTTACAACAAAATATTGTATACAATAAACAAATTAAAAGTACTTTTTTTGTTTTAAACAAACCTATTATTTCCATTCTTTCTCCTTTAATTTATTTTGAAAATCTATTTCTTTTTGCGATAATTCATCTTCAGTTTTGAATTTAAAATAAACTGATGGATTACATTTTCCTTTTAAGCCAGCTGCAGATCCGACATTTGAAACTTCAAAATGCAAATGAGGGTTTCGTGTAGTGAAATTACTACCATTATTCCCAGAAATTCCGGTCAAACCAATTACATCATTATATTTTACTTCATCACCTTCTTTGTAAAAATTATTCTTACTTAAATGCCAAAAAGTAAGATATATTGTCGCATTTTGATCAAATTCGTTCTCCAAAATTTCTCCTTTATTTTTGTATTTAGGGACATAACTGTCATTTCGCATACTTTTAAATGTTTCAACATCCAAAACTTTTAGCACAACTACATTTCCTGCCATTGATGAAGAAGTATATATTTTATGAACTTCACCTCTTACACAAGCATAAACTTTAGTTTCTGGTTTAGCCAATAAATCATTTCCTGTATGATTAACACTTCCATCTCTTATATTTTTCCCAAAAGAACCGTGCCATGGTTTGTGTCCTCCTCCTTGTGAGTACATACACAACATTGGATTATCTATTGGAAACCTCCACTTCCCATTATCTTCCTTAGATTCTGAAACAGTAGTAGGTTGACATTGATTAACTTTAAATACTTCGATTCCTTTTTCAAAATGCATTTTACATTCTTTCCAACCTGCAAGACCAGGATTTACTTTACCTCTTATTTTTTTTATATTAGAATCTGTAGACTCTTTTAATGAGTCTGCTACTTTCCAAATTTCATGCTTTTCCCAATATGCAAAAGCAGTTAGCACAGCATATTTTGGCTCTTTAACTTTATCAGGATTAGCTTCTAAATCAATAAAGTACTCTGGAAAAACATCCTTTAAAATTTTAGCAGCATCTTTATAATTATCCCTTCCTGTAATTTGTTTTAGCCCTCTACCCCTGAATTTATATCCATCACCACTTGCCTCATTTCCATTTCCATTATCAAAACCATTTCCTTTGCCGTAAACATAATTTAGAAGTCTCTTCTGAGGGTTGTCATTACAATAACTATCTAATAGCCCTGCTCTTTCAAGATATTTTGCCCTGTCTCCAAATACCCTTTTACAATTAGCAACTGTATACCTTTTTGCATCTGTCTCCACCATCCAATCTGGATTTATTCCTAATGTTTCTGTCCCTACTTGTGCAAAAAAATGGGCTTTCCTCAAACAAGTATCTAAATGGATTGGTTTTCCTTTTTTCCTACTTAATTTTATAAATTCATTTATATATTTAACTATTTCTTGTCTAGCACTTTTATGTTTTGTATATACTCCAAATATGTCTTCTATATTTTTAAGTGTAATATCTTTTTCACAATTTAAACATTTACCCTTTTTATCATCCTTCTTCTCATCCTTTTTATCATTCTTACCTTGCTTCATCACACTACTCGAAGGCTCTATAGGATCTGGCTTAAATACTGTAGCATCTACATTTACTATTCCACTTGGTTTATTCACACCACTTGATAACACTTCAACATATGCAAACAGCTCTAGTTCAGGTCCTTCTCCAAAATCACCTCCTAAGCTTCTTGGTATTGTGTTTAGAGGTACTAGCCTAACATGTAAATCTGACTGGATAGTAAATTTTTGATCAAGTAATTCATCATCGCTAACAACATCTTCATCATACAATTTAAGACGAACTTCTTTCCCGATAAGCCCTTTAGAATTTATCCAAACTTTAATTCGGTTTTCTTTAAAAACACCTTTTATTTTGTTTCCATTAGCATCAGTAATGTTTACACTATTAATTACGCCTTTTACTTTTGTCTGTGTTGGCACAGTTGGAGTTGGAGTTTTAGGCTTCTGTACAGGCACATTGTTCTTAACCGGTTGCGTTTGCGCCGGAGTAGTTGTTTTACCTTTAAAAGGTGCTACGGGAACTTCAAGCTCGTTTACATTAACATTATTACTAGGTATTTTTTGTTTATTAAATTCCGTAGTCACATAATATTCATGGATCTTGTCTTTTTCTGGTCCTGCTTTTGTTGCAATTTTTGCAAAACTTGGTCTTAAAGGAAAATCAACATCTGCTTTTCCGTTTTTAACGATACCAAAACGTGTTTCTATTATATTTTTTTCATTCGCTGTATTATGTCCACCCTTCTTTGCATCATCTTCCCATAGGGTAACATACACTTTGCGCTTCTCCATGTGTAAGCAATGTACTCTGGCCTTAAGTGTTTGTCCATAAGATAATGGCTTCGCAGGCTTTTTTCCGCTTTTATCAAGTAATTCTACACTATCAATTTTTGGACTCCCAGCTGCTTGGGTCTTTATATCTAGTCGAGCAACTTCTTCTCCTCTTTTTGCCAATATGCGGATACCTTTTCTTTCCAGACTCTTCTGCAAGAAAGTATAAGATACTTTATCTCCTGTTTTGTCATTCTCTTTTGTTTTTCGCCACTTACCGTTCTCCAATACGTGTATCGTCCAGGAAACTGGTGGACCAAACGAACTCTTAGGCATAAGAGGATTGGGTAGCAAACTACCAAAAAAAGCATTTATCGTATAAAACTCTTCTTTTCCTACTACAGGATTAGGATTACCAGTTATTTTAAAATCTGACATACTGCTTAATTTTATTTACAAATAGAATCACTCTCTTCTAAACTTTCTTGAAATTTAGCAGTATCTACCAGTGGGTTTATTTGATTACTTACCTGTGGCTTAGCCTTTTTTGCATTTTGTTTTCCTGGTTCTGCCTTTTGTCCATGCTTATCTACAGTAATACAATCCGGTCCTCCTATAGGACAAGTTGCTTTACTGTCTTCTAATAAAATTTTCCCTTTATTAGATAATGTAACTTTATCATAAAAACCACTCCATTTGGTAATCGTTGCTTTACAAGGCAAATAATCTCCACTTCCGTTAGGTTGCATCTTACATTTACCAAAAGTGTTTTTCTCTAGTGTTTGTCCAATTTCTTTATCGGTTGCTATGAGTTTTTTTTCGGCATCTTTGTCATTAGCATAATGCTTACTTTGTGTTTTCACCTTAAGTTTATCCAACTTAGGCTCTACACTAAACTTACATTTTACCGTTGCTCCTTGTACTACTACATGTTTCTCACTCATGGCTTTACCTTTTTTGGATATTAAATATCCTTGTTGATTCCGTTTTCTTTTTTATAAATCTTACTCAAATCAATTATTATCTTTTTTAGCTCTCAGTCTCAATTTTATCTGGTAGAGAATCTATTGTTATAGCTATTTTTATGGGTTCATGGTAGTCAATACTACATTCCAAATTCATATTTTCTATACAATAAGTATCTGAATCTAAAAAATAGGTTGCTCTATAATTCCCTTCCCAAGGTTCAAACCCAAAACTTTCATCAAAACTAGAATCTATATAAGTTCCTTTTTGCTCTACTTTAATTAAACCCGATACTTCTAAATAAGGAGCTACCTTTTGTTCTACTGTAAATAGAGACTCTTCATTTTTCTCTAACGGAAAAGAAATCTTATTCTCAAAAGAGTAATTGGCTGTATATCCTACATGAATACCATTAAAAAAAGCTCTCAAAAAATAATCAGAAGATAATGATGCCAATAATGTTTCTGAACTTTCTAATGCATACTCGGTATGTTCTATATAAGCATTAGTTACTTCTCCTTCATAATAATCTAAAATTTCTCTTTTAGTATCTTCCCAGCGAGTTACAATTTCATTATAATTATAAATATCAACCCATTTTCCTGTTCCGTCAACTACAATCTTTAATGGATAGAGGATTTCGGCAGTTTTTGCTCCCAACTCATCCATCATTGTATCAGGCTTTTCGGCATTAATATAAATATTAGACGCCTTGTTAATTTCAAAAAGCTGAAACTTATTCTTATCTACAGCAAGCCATTTCACATTTACTTCTGTAGTAATAGTATCTACCTGATCTCCTACTTCGCTAGTGTAATGCACTTTATATTTCTTATCAAGACCTCTAAGCAGAAATGGCAATGTGTAATCATTTTTTAAAACAACTTTTGCTGTTCCATCCTCAATGCTTTTTTTCTCTGCATTGACACTATTTACAGGAGCCAAAATCAATAATTCCAGATGACTTTTAAAATCAGCTTCGATTAAATCAGGAATAGGACAATATATATTATGATATCGTCTGAGTTCTCTGGCATCTATACCAAGTTTATGAGCTACACTTTCCAGCGTATCTCCTACCCTTATTTTATAAATGCGATGTTTGTCGTATGATGACATCTCAGATCCCTCTATATAGTACATTATGTCTTAGCTAATTTTAATTTATTCCACAATTTTACAATGCAGGTTCTTTAACTTCTTTTTTACTTCCTTTTTTTTCCTCTACAGTAGGTTCGTACATAAAACCTTCTTCATCTTTCTTCTTTTTTTTATCTACTTTGATTTCTTTTTCTTTCTGTCTTTTACAAATAATAACCGAGTTCTCGGTAATACCATTCATTCCCAAAGTATATTTCGCATCTACGTACTTAGCACTTTGATACCATTTGGGTTGCAAGAAAAACACCCAATTGTAGTTTTCACCATTTTGGTCCAAATCTATTATGCTTTCGGCATTATGATCGTTATATCCCGAAACAGTATGATAAAATAAGTTCCCAAAATCAATCCTTACGGGGCCTTTAGATCTAAGAGAGGTATAAGTAGCACTATCAGGTTTTTTCTGGATCAACAAGGTTATAAGTAATAAATCCTTCATCTCTACACCATCAATTTCTGGAAAAGGATTTTTCCCTTTAGGTATTCTCCAGGTAACATATTCTTTAGGTGGTATTTGCATCATATAATTAAATACAGCATAAATCCCAGTAGGAACAATAAATACCAAGAAATGAGAGCACATTAGGAAAGTAAGCCCAATACCATTAAGTGCTGTATAAATAATTATAAACAGAACACTTGAGTACAGTATAATTAATAACGAAAATAACAATTCGATACCAACAGATTTCATACTAAATTCCTCAAAATACCATCGGTATAAATAAACATGGAGGCATCCAAACAATAAAGAAGCTATTTGATAAAACAGAAATTCATCGGATAGTTCTGTAAATAACTTGTTATAACCCAAGAAGGCTACTAATGCGTAAATAAGCACAAATGAAAATATATAGATGTAGAATTTCTTCTTATATTTTACTGCAAATTCTTTTATTTTATCACTAAATACCATTGTAAGAATAACACTTACTGCTATAATTACAACCAGAAATACAATGAGCCTAATATCTATAAGCGCTGCTAAATGTTTCTTTACCATTTCTAAATTCGTGTTGTATACCCCAACACAGGTTGTTTACTAAAATTAAATGCTTCTGTTTCTTCATTCATTAATAAGATTGTTTTAAGCTCAACTTCCATTGGAAAAAAATGCTCATAAAAACAATCTATAAATTTTTTAACCCCGCCTTCATGAATATAATCTTGAAAAGGCTTATTGATTATAGGTCCTATCTCGACGGTTACATTCATGGAGTAATCCATATACTTGTTACCGCAAATAAAATCGACACCCAATCTATTCTCTCCTAAATTAATTTGCTGACTCTCATCACTATATTCTTTAGAACTTGTTATTTTATATTGTACTTTTTCTTCTATAATACTGCCTAAACAGCGGCATGCTAAATCAATATCACCAACAATCTTATAAGCGTATGGCAAAAGCTGAATAAACTTAGACACCAAAACTGCTGGGTAAATATGTGGCAAACCCCAGAAATCATAAAAGAAATCTAACGGTTTACTTCCGTTTAATTTGTATAAAAAATCTCTCTCAACACTTTCTATCTTAGTCCTATAATGAAAAATTTCATTTTCAAAAGGAATAAAAAAATTACGAGCTTCAGCTTCTTGTTTTTTCTGATGCTTATGCTCTTTTATCATTTGTCGAACAGACTTATCAGTATTGTTCTCACTCAAACTATGAACATAACCCTCTGGTAGCGCATCATAAATACTATCTCTAGACAAGAATATGTTAAGATACTCCTGTTTATCATAGTTATCATCCTGAATCGTTGCGCCCAAAACATCACTCCTATACGCTCTTGAGAATTGTCCTCTGTTAGAAATTATAATTTCTTCGGAGACAACATTATTGCTCTCAATAAGCTCATTGGCTATAATTTCGGCTCTGATATCATAAGAAATACTCTCTATTTCTTTTACCAAAGTTTCAAGAGACTGTTTATTTCTTCTTTGCATCTTCATTGATTCTTCCTGCTCCTATATAGCGCAATTGAAAATATTCGTCATTGAAATTATAAATCGCCAATCCTTTATCTGTACATGCCAAAATCCTATCGTTATGAAGGTATAAACCAACATCCGAGATAGGATGATCTTTATCGTATCTAAAAAAAACTAAATCCCCTTCTGCCAAAAAACTTCGCCCTGTAAAAATCTGAATTGCTTTAGATTTCCACATTCCAGCAGGGTCTTTAGGAAGTGTTACTTTATAAACATCACTATACAGTGATTGCAGGAAATAAGAACAATCGATTCCTTTTTTCGAAAAGCTTTTTTCTTTGTACGGCGTATTAATCCAAGTATCGATATACCCATACAAATTGTAATTCGTTATTTTATTAGGAGTTACAGCAAGAACTATTGAATACTTCTCCTTTAAGGCTAAAGTAGCATCACTTAAATTTTCCGAATTATCATTTACAACAGTTTTATTCTTTAATCCAGTTTCTTCCATATGAGATTGTTTTTTCAACAAATCCAAGGAATAATCATATTTAAAGGGAATCTGAGAAATATAACTCTGACTCCTACACTCCGTAAATGAACATATCATTAGCATTAATAAAATTACCTGCTTCATTTATAAAATTTATTATTTTATCTCTATAGAAAAAAATAGAGTATTTATTAAGATTATCAATTATTGAAAATCCTTTAATCCTTATAATTTTTAAAGCTAATTGTTGTGGTATTTATTAGCTTAGATTCTTTGTTATAATTTTTCTTAGTGATAATGAATTTAAACATCCAATTATCTCCAGATTTTTATTATTCTAAAATTTTTGTTGCAATCTAAATTATAATTCTATTAAAAAAGACTTATACAAGTCGTAAAAATACTACAATACGGTATTTATTATTTTTTAAATAAATGTAATAATGCTAAAAAGTGAAATGAAATATCACTTTTTAGTTTCCAAAAGACTAACTGTTGTGGTATTTGTTAGCTTGGTTCTTTATATTATGAATTTATTACATCCATAATCACAAGGTTGCAAACGTAATAAATTATTCTGTAAGAATACAAATTATTTTTTGTAAATTTTATAGTAATAATTCTTGGAATCTTAAAATAATAAAAACTATTTTTGCGAGCAACTTTATAAAATATATTCTGACTTTTGTGAATTCTTAAAAATAAAAAATGAATAAAAAAAATATCGATATTAGGGTTATATTCTTCTTTTCAATTTTATTATTGATAGGAATAGTTGCATTTATAGTACAGTTTTTCAACCATGTAGACTGTGAAGATGTTAAGCTTTACATTTTTTCAGATCACTCGCAAAGCGAGGAATCCATTGAGTTTTATGACCGAACCCATAACGCAAAAACATGGGAATGGGATTTTGGAGATGGGTCGTTACTAGATGTAAGAAGACATACATTTCACGTGTATAAAAAACCAGGAAAATATAAAGTTACCCTAACCATAAATGGGGATTGTACCCATACTCGAGAACTCGTAATTAAGGATAAATATGCTGCCGATAAATTTGGAACTCCTCAAATTATCGTCCCAAAAATAATCACCGCAGGACAACCCACCTATTTTAGATCAGAATCTGATGATGCCAGAACATGGGAGTGGTCATTTGGAGAAAATAGAAGAGGAATCGACGAAACTTCGGCAAATCCAGTATACACTTTTTCAACTCCGGGCGAAAAAACAATTACACTTATCATAAATGGAGATTTTAGCACCGTTGCCAAAAAAACAATTTATGTACATACCAGAGTAATTAAGAAAACAAATCCGCTCGATGTTACCTCGTATGAATATGAAAAAAAGGCAGAAGCTTTTTCATTACCAAGGGGTTCCGTTAAAAAAGACCCTCTGGAAGACATGTTACAATATGTACCTGTTGCCCCAAAAACTAAAACTCAAAAAGATAGTATTAGCGCAGTAAAAAAGGCTCCAAAAGTATCCGAAGATCAGTTTGAAATTTTACTAACTAAAGTTGCAGAAGGTAGCAAAGTCAAAGATGATTTCTCTGAATATTTATGTGATGATCTTGATATTCCGATTGTAAAAAATGATAAAGAATTGTTGACTTTTTCACAATTATGTGCTGCTATTAAAGGAAAAAAAATAAAAATAGAATCAATACGATTAAACAAAGACAAACAAAATAATTGCATTAAGGGACTAAATATTAGCTATAAAGTAAAAAAATACTTGATCTGGTCTAAAGATTAAAATAGTATGGAAGAAGAAAAAAACATTTTCAGCGTAGAATTACTAAGTGCATTTGAAATAGCAAGAAAAATTGCTAAAACCAATTCAAACAAATATTATTCGGCAGCCCATTTATTAAAAGCCATTTTAAACAGAGATTTATCTCTTTTAAAACAACTTGAAACTATGGGGAAAGATGTTTATTATCTTGACGAATGGGCAGAAGTTCGAATGGAAGATGAACCTAAAACAAGTCAAGTTCTTAATGCAGAGCCGAGCGATGTAATTGATGAAATTATCAAAGAAGCCGAATCGGTAAGAGCTATATTAAATGAAGATGAAATTACTCTTTATGCCATTATAGTTGCCTTAAGTTCACCTGGTGTAGGTTTTAACTTCGACCAGATGAAAACTTATCCTATTTCCCGAAACGAATTACTAGAAGACCAAACTAATATACCTCAAGACCAAAACGTTGCCAAACAAGAAGTCAAAAAAGGCTTTTTAGGCAAATATTGCATTCATAAAAACCTCGAAAAAAAGAAAAAGAGAATAGTTGCTATTGGTCGTGAAACAGAATTAAACACGATTAAAGAAATTCTTTGTCGATTTTCTAAACCCAATGTATTGTTAATTGGTGATCGAGGTATTGGAAAATCAATTTTAATAGATACACTTGTTCAAAATGTAATTGCAAATCAAGTTCCAGATGTCTTAAACAAAGTACAACTTTTTGAACTAGATTTATCATCCCTAATCGCTGGAGCTTCTTATAAAGGCGAAATCGAGGATAGATTAAAGAATTGCATACAGGAACTAAGACAGTTTCCTAAAGCGATTCTTATCATCGAAGAAATTCATATTCTATTAGATAAAAACGGTGGAGATTCAGGTGTTTCTAATGTTTTAAAAGGCGAATTAGCTAAAGGATTAAACATTATTGCTACATCGACAATCGATGAATACACCAAAAGAATTGAAAAAGAACAAGGTTTATCTGGTATGTTTGAGATTGTAAAACTAGAAGAATCTGATGATGACACTTTGTTTCGAATGATTCGCGAGTCCATTAAAACATATCAGGAACATCATAAAATACAAATCGATGATGAGACAATTACTGAGTCTATTCGATTATCCAAAAGATATTTAAAAGAAAAAAGTCTACCAGAATCGGCTATTAATCTTATCGACCATACGATGTCGGTTTTAAAAACGTCTGGCGAAACTTTTCTTAAAGAAAAACAATCAATTCTTGATAAATTAGAGCTTTTAAAGCAAAATGATGCTGGTTTATCTGAAGAACAATTAATAAAAGAATCAAACTGGTTCCTTACCGATTTAATCAATAAGACAACATTTTTGATGGTTGTTGATGAACAAAATGACAACAAAGTATTTGAAACATCAGAGTCTATCATCAACCATATCGAAAGCCTAATAAGTACTCTTGAAGAAAGAGCTTTAGACAAACGTGTACATATCGAAGCTTTTGATTTATCGCTTATTATTGCTCAAAAAACAGGTATTCCTGCTGGAAAACTAAAAGAGGAAGAAAAGCAAAAATTAAACAATATTGAAGAAGTTTTAGGTCGAAGAGTTATTGGTCAGGACCATTGTATTGCTACAGTTGCAGGATCTATCTTAGAATCAAGATCAGGCTTAAGTAAAGCCGGACAACCTATTGCTTCATTTTTCTTTTTAGGACCTACAGGAACAGGAAAAACAGAACTAGCAAAGAGTTTGGCAGAATTCCTTTTTCAGGATGAAAATGCTATTATCCGCTTTGATATGTCCGAATTTAAAGAAGAGCACTCTGCAGCATTACTTTATGGAGCACCTCCGGGATATGTGGGTTATGAAGAAGGTGGATTATTGGTGAACAAAATAAGACAAAAACCATATTCAATCGTATTATTTGATGAAATCGAGAAAGCACATACCTCTGTATATGATGTGTTTTTGCAAATTATGGACGAAGGAAAACTTCATGATCGATTAGGTAAAGAAGGAGATTTCTCAAACGCTATTATCCTTTTTACCTCAAATATTGGTGCAGATCATATTGTAGAAACTTTTAATAGTGGTAAAATTCCAACTTCAACTTCCTTAATGGAAATTATGGGGAATTATTTTAGACCAGAATTTTTAGGACGATTAACCGAAATTGTTCCTTTTGCTCCTATTAGCAAAGAAAACGCATTGAAGATATTTGAAATCCACCTCAAAAAAGAGTTCATGGATTTACTTAAAAACATCAATATAACTGTTGAAATTCCTATGGAAGCCAAACTATATCTGGCAGAAAATGGATACAATGCCAAATACGGTGCAAGACCTATTAAGAGTATTATTCGTAGTCATTTAAGAAGACCATTGGCCAAGAAAATAATTTCTGGCGAAGTAAAAGATGGCGATAAAATGATTGTCGTTATCGAAAATGACGAGGTAAAATGGATTAAAGAGGAAGCATTAATTAACTCAGAAAATTAATTTAATTCCCATATATTATAAATGAAAAACGCTAAGATTTACTTAGCGTTTTTTTTGTGTTTATATTTCTAAAACTAATCTTTTAATCTAAAACCAATCCGATTTGTCCATCGTCGTCTAGTTCCGTTTCAACTGAATCATCATCAGATAGTTCCGGTTTTTCAGGAACTTCTTCTTTTGGTTCTTCATATGGTAATGGATCTAACAGATTAACTTGTTTTATCTTATCACTTGTTAATTGATTCCCTAATGCTTTAAAGCCTTTTACAGCAATAAAATCTTCGATATCTACATACAAATTATCTTTTTGAACTCCTTTTACTTTAGTGAAAACTAATTCGACTACAGGGCGATAATCAGTCGCAACAATCTCTAGCTGAGAATTAGGATGTTCAGTAATAAAACATTCTTCTTTATTTTCAGTCTCAATCAAGAAACGTTTAATATAGTAACGTTCTTTTTCCCCATCAAAATAAATAGCTGAAATTGGCTTTTTAGGATTCCATTTTTCCAAAACAATCATGTCTTCATCAAAATGAGTTGATAATTCTGGAATAATCACCTTCAGCTTTCCTGTCTGGCTAATGATTAATATTTTATCACTTGGCTTAAATTCTCCTAACAATTCTCCACGTGCATCTACATTAAGACGCTTTACAGTATCATCAAACCAAACTTTTCTTGGCAATAAAGTAGAGATTCCTTTCTCTTTAAGTTCGATTTTCTTAATTGGATATTTGGTTACCAAATTTCCTTTTGAAGCTCTTCCTTTAATAGCTAATTTGGCAAAATCAATATCAAATTTCAATTTTTTAATCGTTCCAACCTGACGCAGTAAAATAGTTATTACTTCGGCTTCTCCGTTAGGGTTATGCGAAAAATAAACTACTTGCGAACCTGTAGTTTCATTGGTTAAATCATACGCTTTATCACGTGTAACTCCCGAAACATTAAAACGTTTTATATATGAAGGTCCTGATTTTCCGTCACGATACATCATATTGTAAATTGTACGTTTATCGCTTTTATCAAAAATAGCAACATGTATGATATCTTTACCCACAAATGTCTTAGAATCAACTTTTGTAATTATCATTTTACCATCTCGTAAAAATACAATCACATCATCAATATCCGAACAATCAGTTAAATACTCATCTTTTTTCAAGCTAGTTCCAACAAAACCTTCTTCGCGGTTTACATAAAGCTTTGTGTTACGTAAAACTACTTTTGTAGCCTCAACATTATCAAAAACACGAAGTTCTGTCTGACGTTCACGTCCTTTACCATATTTCTCTTTTAATCTGGTAAAATAAGCAATCGCAAAATCTGTTAAGTTTTCCAGATTGTATTCTACTTCCTTCATTTCATCTTCTAACTTAGCGATAAAATCATCGGCTTTATCAGAATCAAAACGGGTAATACGTATCATCGGAATTTGAGTCAAACGCTGTAAATCATCATCGTGAATTTCTCTTACGAATGATTTCTTGAAAGGCTCAAATCGGTCATATAAATATTTATACAACGATTCTCTATCAGAATATAATTTGAAATCAATGTACATTTCCTCACGAATGAAGATTTTCTCTAAAGTAGAGAAATGCCATTTATTTTTTAATTCCTCTAATTGAATTTCTAGCTCTTGTCGAAGCAAATCGACAGTTCTGTTCGTAGAAATCTTCAACATCGCAGAAACACCAATAAACAATGGTTTATTATCCTCAATAACGCAACCTAAAGGCGCTACAGAAGTTTCGCAGGCTGTAAATGCAAACAAAGCATCAATTGTTTTGTCTGGTGAAACTCCTGGGAAAAGGTGTATCAAAATCTCTACATCTGCCGCAGTATTATCTTCAATTTTCTTGATTTTGATTTTGCCTTTTTCATTGGCTTTCAAAATACTATCAATTAAAGTAGTCGTATTGGTCGAAAACGGAATTTGCGTAATTACAAGTGTATTCTTGTCTAATTGTGCAATTTTGGCACGTACACGAACACGTCCGCCACGAAGTCCATCATTATAATTAGAAATATCTGCAATACCCTGAGTCATAAAATCAGGATATAATGTAAACGGTTTTCCTTTAAGAATTTTTATCGAAGCATCGATTAATTCATTAAAGTTATGTGGTAATACTTTTGTAGAAAGTCCAACCGCAATACCTTCGGCTCCTTGTGCCAAAAGCAAAGGAAATTTTACTGGTAGATTATTCGGTTCTGCACGACGACCATCGTATGAAACACCCCAATCGGTAATTTTTGGAGAGTATAAAACCTCCAAAGCAAATTTAGATAAACGTGCCTCAATATAACGCGAAGCTGCAGCTCCATCTCCTGTTAAGATATTTCCCCAGTTTCCCTGACAATCTATCAATAAATCTTTTTGACCTATTTGTACCATTGCATCACCAATACTCGCATCTCCGTGAGGGTGATACTGCATGGTGTGACCTACAACATTGGCAACTTTATTATAACGACCATCATCCAACTCTTTAAGAGAGTGCATAATACGACGTTGTACGGGTTTAAATCCGTCTTCGATAGCAGGAACAGCACGTTCCAGAATTACGTACGAAGCATAATCCAAGAACCAGTCTTTATACATTCCGGTAACTTTGGTGATGGTATCACCACCTTCGCCATCGTTATTATCGTAAAAATGTCCTCCTTCAAAAGATTTGGCATCTACTTCGATAATCTCTTCAGATTCATCTTCTTCTTGATTCTCATCAAAAGAATTAGTATCCTCCGAATTATTTTCTTCGTTATCTGGAATTATGTTATCGTCTTCTTCGTCTTTCATTTAATTATATTCGAAATTATAATTTTAATATTATTTGTTTTCGATGAGTTCTTTTAAAACCTCAACACTCGGTAACACTGTTTTATATTTACTAGCAAAAATTTGCTCGTTGTTTTCTGGTAAAGTATATCTTACTACTGCCTCACTTTTATTTTGGCAAAGTATAATTCCAATCGTTTTATTCTCATCTTCCAAACGCATTTCTCTATCATAATAGTTAACATACATTTGCATCTGACCTAAATCCTGATGTTTTAATTCTCCTATTTTCAAATCAATAAGTACAAAACATTTTAAAATTCTATTATAAAAAACTAAATCAATTCGGAAGTGTTTATCATCAAATGTAATTCTTTTTTGTCTTGCGACGAAAGTAAAACCATGACCTAACTCTAGTAAAAAATGTTCTAGCTTATTAATAATTTCTTCTTCTAATTGCAATTCTGAATATTGATGTAATTCTGGCAATCCTAAAAATTCAAGTATGTAAGGGTCTTTAATAATATCTTTAGGTTTCTCAATAATCTGACCTTTTTCTGATAATTTTAAAACTCCTTCTTTATCACAACTTAATGATAATCTGCTATAAAGTGCCGAATCATACTGTCGCTTTAATTCTCGAACACTCCAATTGTGTTTCTCTGATTCTATTTCGTAAAAAAGTCTTTCTTTTTCATCATCAATTCGCATTAAAAAAACATAATGAGACCAAGTCAATTTAAAAAACGAAGATAATATCTGCATTTTTTCATTTCTGAAATTCGTCGACAGCGATGACGAAATTGAATCATTAGAATTCCGCGACACTGTCTCGGAATTCTTAATTTCCAAAATACTAGACACTGTCTCGGAAATTGAATACACTAAATAAAATTTTCTTATATTCTGTAGGTTATCAACAGAAAAACCTTTTCCAAACGCCTTTGTTAATTGTTGAGATAATCCTTTTAATAATTGTTTTCCATATTCAGCTCTGTCTTTTCCGTTTTGCTCTTCTTCAACAATCATTCTTCCTATCTCAAAATAGGTAATTGTCATCGTTGAATTTACAGTACGTAAAACTTGTTGTCGAGCATTTTGCAATAACTCAACTACTTGTTGAAATATGACTTTATTTTGAAGATCGGTTGACAATATATTTTATTTAAAAACTAAACTTCCTCCTCTATAGCATCTAGTTCTACTTTCAAATTCTTGATAATAAACTCTTGTCTGTCTGGTGTATTTTTACCCATATAGAAAGATAACAATTGTTCTATCGATGTGTTTTTATCCATCATAATAGGATCTAGTCGAATCGTCTCTCCAATGAAGTTCTTGAACTCATCTGGCGAAATCTCTCCCAAACCTTTAAATCGCGTGATTTCTGGTTTTGGTTTTAATTTTTCGATAGCTGCTTTTCGCTCTTCTTCAGAATAACAATAAATTGTTTCTTTCTTGTTTCGAACCCTAAAAAGTGGTGTTTGCAAGATATATAAATGCCCTTCTTTTATTAATTCCGGGAAAAATTGCAGGAAAAAAGTAATCAACAACAAGCGAATGTGCATTCCATCGACATCGGCATCGGTTGCGATTACAATATTATTATATCGTAATTTTTCTAATCCGTCTTCAATATCTAAAGCTGCTTGTAGTAAATTGAACTCTTCATTTTCATACACAATTTTCTTTGTCATTCCGTAGGAATTCAAAGGCTTACCACGCAAACTAAAAACTGCTTGTGTATTTACATCGCGCGATTTTGTAATTGATCCCGAAGCCGAATCTCCCTCGGTAATAAAAAGGGTACTTTCTAAGTTTCTAGGATTTTTTGTATCTGGAAGATGCGCACGACAATCTCTTAATTTTTTATTATGCAGATTGGCTTTTTTGGCACGATCTGTCGCAAGTTTCCTGATACCAGATAGTTCTTTACGCTCTCTTTCTGCCTGCAAAATTTTACGAAGTAAAGCTTCGGCTGTTGGAGGGTTTTTATGTAAATAATTATCTAATTTATTTTTTACAAAATCATTTACAAAAGTACGAACTGATACTGGCGGCGTTCCATCATCAGATCCCATATCCATAGAACCTAATTTGGTTTTGGTCTGAGATTCAAATACTGGTTCCATCACCTTGATGCTAATCGCACTCACAATCGATTTACGTACATCTGATGCTTCGAAATTCTTATTGTAAAACTCACGGATAGTTTTCACAATTGCTTCTCTATAAGCAGCTAAGTGCGTTCCTCCTTGCGTTGTATTTTGTCCGTTTACAAAAGAGTGATATTCCTCGCTATATTGTGTTTTACTGTGCGTTAAAGCGATCTCGATATCCGTATCTTTTAAATGGATAATTGGATATTCTAAATCTTCAGCACTAATTGTTTCTTCTAATAAATCTCTAAGACCATTCTCAGAAATGTATTTTTCCCCATTGAATATAATCGTCAAACCATTGTTTAAGTAACAATAGTTTTTAACCATTTTTATTACATATTCTAATCGGAATTTATAATTTTTAAAAATAGCTTCGTCTGGAACAAAAGTTACTTTTGTACCTTTTCGTTTTGTAGTATCAATTACATCTTCTTCAAGAACCAAATTTCCTGCTGAAAATTCGGCTGCTTTTTGTTTGTCATCACGAACAGATTCTACGCGAAAATAGTTAGAAAGTGCATTTACTGCCTTGGTTCCTACTCCATTTAAACCTACTGATTTCTGGAAAGCTTTGGAGTCATATTTCCCTCCTGTATTCATTTTTGAAACTACATCAACAACTTTCCCTAGAGGAATTCCGCGGCCGTAATCACGAACCGAAACGGTTTTATCTCTGATAGTCACTTCAATAGTTTTTCCTGCACCCATGACAAACTCATCGATACAATTATCTAAAACCTCTTTTAAAAGAATATAAATACCATCATCTGGTGAAGATCCATCTCCCAATTTCCCGATATACATTCCGGGACGCATACGAATATGTTCTTTCCAGTCGAGTGATCGAATATTATCTTCGTTATATTGATTTTGCTCTAGCATAAATGAATTTTGGATTTTTTGCTAATGTACTATATCTCCTTAAAAAATGAAAGTCAATCTTTTGAAAGTTATCAATAAAAGTATCTTTTAAACGCATTTATTTAAATTAAAAACAGAAACTCATTATTTTTATAAAAAAACTGCTTTTTAAACAATATTTTAGGATTTAATACCTAAAACTTGTTTTGCCAAAGCAATCATTTCGGGAGTTCCCGTATTTTTATTTTTTTCGTCCGAAAGTTTTACAACTCCTTCCCAATGTGTAAAATCTGGCTTCGTTTCGGTTAATTTTATAACCATATTCATTGCTGGCAAGCCTACATCATTGGTAAAATTTGTACCAATTCCGAATGACATTTTTATCTTGCCTTTACAGAAATCTGATATCACTTTTACCTTTTCTAAGTTTAATGAATCAGAAAAAACTATGATTTTTGACTTAGGATCGATTCCGAGTTTTGTGTAATGTGCAATAATTTTTTTAGCAAATTCAATTGGATCTCCACTATCATGTCGAACTCCATCAAAAAGCTTGGAATACTTTTTATCAAATTGCTCAAAAAACACATCTGTAGTATAAGTATCTGTCAAGGCAATTCCTAAATCACCCCCATAAACTTGTGTCCAGTTCTCCAGTGCAACTATATTGGCAACTTTAAACCCATATTGTGCCGCATGAAACATAAACCATTCGTGCGCATGAGTTCCTAAAGGTCGTTTACCGTTAAGCATTGCTAAATGCACATTACTTGTACCTAGAAAACTTTCCTGACCAAAAAGAGCTAATGTTTCATTAACCAAAGTATGTACTTTATACGAATGACGTCGTCTTGTTCCAAATTCTAAAACTGAAGCTCCTAATGCATTATAACTTTCAATTTTGGCTTTGGTAATATCCTGAACTGCTTTATCATCTATTCTCACTAAATCCTGAGATGCGTAAAAAAGTTCCGAAATTAAAGCCATCAATGGGACTTCCCATAAAATGGTACGGTACCAGAATCCTTCGATTGTAATATCTAATTCGGAACCAACTTGTTCTATCTCGACCTCAGAAGCGTCAAAAGTATATCCTTGTAAGAAATCCAAATAAGTTGGGTCTAGATACGGACAATGTTTCTTTAAATATAATTTCTCTTCTTGAGTCAATTGTAGTTTTGTCATTGCTTCAACAGAATGACGCAATAAAACAGCAAAACCCGGAGGAAAAGCATGCTCACCTCTATTTATAAATTTATACCGTACTTTAGCTTTAGGAAACAGCTTTATTACAGCATGCTGCATTGTAAATTTATAGAAATCGTTATCTAATATTGATTTTAGGAAGATTGTCCCCATACCCAAATTGCTTTATTAATTTTAAAAAACCTTGATTGCTAATATACGGCAATTCAACAAAAAAAGAAAATTGTTTAAACAAACATCTTTAATTATCTCTACTTTGGAATTATTTTAAAAGAAGCAACACTATTTTGATAGAGAAAAAAAGTAATAAATGAGCCTATTTTTTTGTCATAAGTAATCTGGAATTCCAAAGTTCTTCTTACTTCTTTTGGATTTTCTACTTTAACTGGCTGTCCTCTTTTTAAATAAAAAAATGTATCCGATTTTGAAATATTTTTTATTTTGAAAGATATTTTATCACCATCATTGGCTTTAATTATTCCTGATTCAGGTCTTAAAATTTCGAGATCTTCTTCAATAGCTTTATCAGAAATTAAAGGGCCATTTAAAAAATCTTCCTGATTTAATTTACGATCCAAATACATTCCTGAATCAGGAAAATGCTTCGCAAAAAAGTATTTTGGATCCGTATTAAAGTAAACTGAGTTAAAATAATTTACCATTACTTTTCTATTACTATCATAATATCCTTGCCCCCAAGTAACGTCGACCAAAATCCATTTTCCGTCAACCCAAACAATATTCCATGAATGATTAGTCAACAAATTTTTCCGACCAATATCTGTCAATGATTGCTTGGAATCACCTCGAATTACTTGAGATTTCAAATCTACCAAAGAAGCTAAACGTTGATACAAAAGCGTAAAACCTTCGCAAACTGCTTTTTGAGAATCAAATGCCTTTTGCCACGTTTTTTCCTTTATTAACTCTATTTGTTTTTGCTTTTCGGCTTCAGTTCTATAGCTAAATTGTACGGGCTTCTGCGGATTTAAATACGCTTTGTAATCATATTTTATATTTAAAGCAATCCAGCTATAAATAGCTCTTGCCTTATCATATTCTGAAGTAAAATCTTTTTGAATTCTTGTCGCTAAATCTTCTGTTGAACTAAAATGTTTTGGGTATTTCCGCACAATATCATCAATCGCATTGTACTTTTGTGAATATGCCGAATAGAGAAAAATATAATTCAGAAAAAGAAATATAAAAGCAATCTTTTTTATTGTCATCGATTAAAAACTAGACTTAATAATGTCTTTTAATTCTTTATCTAACTCTGTATTTGATATTTTATTTTCTTCTAAATCAAAATTAGCATTAAAACTCGGCAATGAAAAACTTGCTTTAATCTCGGTACCATAACGTGGGAACAATTTTGTGGCAATTTCTAAAACTGAAGCTCCCCCTCTCCCTCCTGGTGATGTAGCTAATAACAGCATTGGTTTGTGCTGAAAAACATCTTTCTCTATACGCGAACACCAATCGAAAACATTCTTGAAAGCTACTGAATAATTCCCGTTATTTTCTGCCATAGAAACCACCAAAATATCTGCTTCTGCTAATTTTCCAAGAAAAGCTTTTGCTGTTGGGTGCTGCCCTATCTCTTTTTCGACATCAACACTAAATAAAGGCATTGCAAAATCATTTAAATCCAGCACTTCTACACTGGCATTATTAAATTGACTTGCAGCATATGTTGCCAGTTTTTTATTGATGGAATGCCGACTATTACTTCCTCCAAATGCTATGATTTTCATGATTTTATTTTTAGTGTTTACTCTATTTCTAAGATTTCTTTTTTTATTTCTACCGAATATTCATTCGGGTAAATCTTACCTCCATATGTCTTAGCATATACCTTCGTAAATTCAGCTCCAAAATACAGAATAATTGCCGAATAATAGACCCAAACCAGAATTATTATTACGGAACCTGCCGCACCATAAACCGATGCTGTTGTAGAACTTCCTAAATAAAATCCTATGGCAAATTTCCCTATCATAAAAAGTACTGCGGTACAAGTTGCTCCAATAAAAGCATCTTTCCATTTTATTATTCCATCTGGCAATGCTTTAAATATAATTGCAAAAAGCAACGTGATGCTAATCAATATAATAATCAGATTTATTATATTAAATAAATAAACGGTACTCTCTGGAAAATACAACTTTAAACGTGCACTCATTAAATCCAAAATTGTACTTACAAAAAGACTCACAAGCATTAAGAATCCTACTGAAACAATCATAGAAAATGACATTAATCGGTTTTGTATAAACTTCTTAAGTCCTTTGTTTGGTTTGGCGCGTAATCCCCAAATAAAATTAATAGAACTCTGTATTTCGGCAAAAACTCCTGAAGCTCCAATTAATAACATCCCGACTCCAAAAACAGTTGCAAAAACATTGCTTCCTGATAGCTGTACATTTTTTATTGTTTCCTGAATTTGTATCGCTGCACTATCTCCCACTAATCCGTTTATTTGACCATAAAGCTCACCTGCAACAGCATCTTCTCCAAAGAAAACACCACAAATGGTAATAATTATAATTAACAAAGGTGGTAATGCAAAAATGGTATAATAAGCCAATGCAGCACTTAACTTTATTGCATTATCATCGTTAAACTCCAACACTGTAGTTTTTAACAAATACCATGATTTGGATATTATATTTTGACTTTTCACAATACTTTAATTAATTATTTCTCTCAAATATAAGCAATTAAAAAAATAAAATTATTCTCATATTTCCTGTAAATGTTATACTTTATCCATGACTACCCCAGATTGTAGTGGAAAGCATTTTGAGAGGAAAACCACTTTTTTGTTACTGTAAAAAAGCGACCAGCGGAAGCTCTTTTTATAGTATTACAAAAAAAGGTTTTACCGAAAAATCTTGAAACGGAAAGCTGGAAATGGGTTCTGAAAATAAAAATTTAAACCATTAAGACATTGAGTTTTATTAAGACTTAACTTCTCTTAATCCCTTAATGGTAAAAACAAAAAAACTGCTGAATATCTTCAACAGTTTTCCTTTTTATACATTTAAAACCAAGCTATTCTGAAACTTTTTTGAATTGTTGTTCATATCCGAAATTCTTTAATTTTAATAAGCTTTTGAATTCTCTACGGGTTGGTTTAACAACAAAAGAAGTTGAATCTAGCTTTTGCGATTTAATCGCTGTAATAGAATCTAATCTCCTCAAATCCTCCATTGAATGGATATCATTAATCTTTATAACATTATTATCTATTGAGAAAATTTTTGCTCTCCAGAAAATAGAATCACGTATGCTTAAAACCAATTTACCATCAATTCGTTTTGCTTTATTATAGTATGAAAATCTAAATAATGTATCTACATGTTTTTCGATTAATTCTATTGAATCACCCTTTGAATTCATATCATACTTCTGATTCTTCTCTTTTTTTATTAATTTCCCATCTACAATATCATATTCTCCTTTTAAAGAATCTAATTTATTTTTATGGATTATAAATTTATTATAATTCTCAAACCTAATTGCATTTTCATCAATTCTTAAAAATGTAGAATCACTATCCATAAACAGCCCTTTAAATTTATCAGGAAATCGGTCTAACTCAGAATCATTAACAGGCTGAGGATTTTCAAAATATAAATCAAAACCTTCATAAGGAGCACGATTGGCTTTTCTACAAGATGATAGAGCAATTAATATTCCTAAAATTAGAGCGATTTTTTTCATAAGTTGTTTTTTAATTAGATTAACCAAAATTCAAGCCAAATGTTAAAAAAAACCAAAATGAGCACAAAAAACATTTTCACGCAGATTTTACAGATAAAAGCAGATTAACCTCTTTATTACCTTTAAAAATAAAAATTTAAACAAAAAAAAGCTGCTGAATTTCTTCAGCAGCTTTGTCTATTCTCTTTAATCTTGATTCTTTTTTCTAAAGAAAAATTATACGTTAAAACGGAAGTGCATTACATCTCCATCTTTTACGATATATTCTTTTCCTTCTACTTTGAATTTCCCTGCTTCTTTAGCTTTTGCCTCTGAACCGTAATGAACGAAATCTTCGTATGAAATTACTTCAGCACGGATAAATCCTTTTTCGAAATCGGTATGGATAACTCCTGCAGCTTGTGGCGCAGTAGCTCCAATATTGATTGTCCAGGCACGAACTTCTTTTACTCCTGCTGTAAAATAAGTTTGTTGTTTTAATAATTTATAAGCAGCACGAATTAAAACTGATGCTCCTGGCTCTTTCAAGCCCATATCTTCTAGAAAAACCTGACGTTCTTCGTAGCTTTCTAATTCAGTAATATCTGCTTCTGCTCCTACTGAAAGGATAATAACTTCTGCATCTTCATCTTTTACCAACTCACGAACCTGATCTACGTATTTGTTTCCGTTTACAGCAGAACTTTCGTCAACATTACAAACGTACAATACTGGTTTTGCAGTAATTAACTGGAAAGATTCCATTAAAACCTCTTCATCATTACCTTGAGGCGTAATAGTACGAGCTGATTTAGCTTGTAATAATGACTCTCTAATTCTGTCTAAAAGTGCTTTTTCTGTCTGAGCTTCTTTATTTCCAGTTTTAGCTGCACGATTTACTTTCTCCAAACGTTTTTCAACAGTTTCTAAATCTTTCAATTGCAACTCAATGTCAATTGTTTCTTTGTCACGAATTGGGTTTACATTCCCATCTACGTGAACAATATTATCATTATCAAAACAACGTAAAACGTGAATAATCGCATTACACTCTCTGATGTTTCCTAAAAATTGATTTCCTAGTCCTTCACCTTTACTTGCTCCTTTTACCAAACCTGCAATATCTACGATATCTACAGTTGCCATTTGCACGCGTTCTGGTTTTACCAATTCTTCTAATTTTTCAATTCTTGGATCTGGTACGTTTACAACACCAATATTTGGCTCGATTGTACAAAACGGAAAGTTTGCACTTTGTGCCTTTGCATTTGATAAACAATTAAATAATGTTGATTTTCCAACATTTGGCAATCCTACAATTCCTGCTTTCATATGTAGTTTCTATTTATTTTTATTTGCAGCGCTTCAATTCTGCTGAAATTTATGTTCTCGCTTTTAAAAGTTTGCAAATATAAGATTTAATACTTCGTTGCCGAACAAAAACTGCGTATTAATACACTTTTAAACAAACCCTTAAAAAAAATTAAACATTATATTAATATTTTGTTAAAAAGAATTACTTTTAGCTAAACATCTAACCAAACAACAAAACCAAATTCAATTAATTATGAAAAAATTTACAGTATTAGTATTTATACTAAATATTACATTTCTTTTTGCTCAAAAAGAAATTAGTGGCGTCGTAAAAGACCATAATGGCGTAGCGCTTCCGGGGGTAAACATTATGGAAAAAGGAACTAATAACGGAGTATCTACCGACATACAAGGTGGTTACATTATTAAGGTTAAAGAAGGTGCGGTCTTAGTTTTTAGTTATGTTGGGTACTCCAATACCGAAAAAAATGCTACAAGTGGTATTATCGATATTACTATGAACGAAAACGGCGGACAAACCTTAAAAGATGTTGTAATTGTTGGTTCCAGAAATACAAAAAGAACAGTTGTAAACTCTGCTGTACCTATTGACATTATTAATATAAAAGATGTTACTACGCAAAGCGGAAAACTGGAAATTAACCAATTACTGCAATACATAGCCCCATCTTTTAATGCTAACAAACAATCTGGATCTGACGGAGCAGATCACGTTGACCCTGCTTCTTTACGTGGTTTAGGTCCTGATCAGACTTTGGTTTTAATAAATGGTAAAAGAAGACACCAATCTTCGCTCGTAAATTTATTTGGAACTCGTGGACGCGGAAATACTGGAACGGATTTAAATGCTATTCCTGCTTCATCTATAAAAAGAATTGAGATTTTAAGAGATGGTGCAGCGGCTCAATATGGCTCTGATGCTATTGCGGGAGTTATTAATATCGTACTAAACGATAATATAAACGAACTTAATGGTTCGGTTACTTATGGAGTTTTTAATACTAAAGCTAAAGGTGATTTTCTCCCTGGAACTCCTAACACTAAGGGATATCGTTTGGATAAAAACGGAAATGGAAACTCGTATGGAAAAAATCAAGATTTTGACGGAGGTTCCGTAAAAGTTGCTGCCAATTATGGTGTTGCCATTGGAGAAAAAGGTGGATTTGCTAATTTTACTACTGAATATATCAACAAAAACAAAACACTTCGCCCTGCTTACGATTTTAGAAAAGGCTTTGGAGATGCTGCAATTCAGAGTTTTAATCTTTTTGCAAATATTGCTATCCCAATTTCGGATAAAACGGAGTTCTACGCCTTTGGAGGAAGAAATTACAGAGATACTGATGCTTATGCATTTACTCGTAATGATGGCGAGAGAGTCGTAGAATCTATATATCCTGGCGGATACACACCAAGAATTACATCGAATATTATTGACAACTCATTATCCGCAGGATTTAGAACTGTAACTACTGGTGGATGGAAAATAGATATTAGTAATACGTACGGAAAAAACCTTTTTCACTATTATATAAAAGGAACCATAAATGCTTCTCTTGAAGCTGCTTCTCCAACTGAGTTTGATGCTGGAGGCCATACGCTAACACAAAACACAACTAATTTTGATTTCTCCAAAAATTACGACTCTGTACTTGATGGATTAAACTTAGCTTTTGGAGCTGAATATCGTACTGAAAATTTCACCATTTTTGCTGGCGATGAAGGCTCTTACGCTACTTATGACACAAACGGAATTCCGATAAGAGATCCCGCAAATCAAAGTGCTCCAATAGATCCTATTTCTGGCAATCCAAGACCTGGAGGCTCTCAAGGTTTCCCTGGATACAGCCCTCTCAATACAGTTGATAAAGGTCGTACTAATCTATCTTTATACACTGATGCCGAACTAGATATTACGGATGCTTTCTTAATTAGTGGTGCTGTTCGTTTTGAAAATTATAGCGATTTTGGAAGCACTTTAAATGGTAAACTTGCTATGCGATTAAAAGCGAGCAAAAACATAAATTTTAGAGGATCTGTGAGTACTGGATTCCGCGCCCCATCATTGGCACAAATATATTATAATCTACATTTTACAAACTTTAATGCTGGTGGAGCAACAGAAGTATTACTTGCACCAAATAACAGCCCAATTACCCGCGCTTTTGGCATCCAAAAACTAGATGAAGAAAAAGCGTTGAACGCTTCTTTGGGTTTCACTGCAACTTTTGGTGATTTTACAGCAACTGTCGATGGTTATTTTATAAAAGTAAAAAATCGTATCGTACTTACGGGTTATTTTGATGCAACCGCATTAAACATTGGTGTCTCTGAAGCTCAATTTTTCGTTAATGGTGTTGATACTAAAACAACTGGATTGGATTTGGTTCTTGCATGGAAGAAAAAATTTGGAGAATCGCTATTTAGTGCAACATTGGTAGGAAACATCAATAACATGAAAATTGACAATATAAAAAATGGCAGCTTACCTGAAGAAACTTTTTTCGGAAGACGCGATAGAGCATTTTTATTAGCTTCGGCTCCAAAAAACAAATTTGGTTTGAACTTAAATTATGCTCGTCATAAATTTGATGCTGGTTTAGCTTTTACTCATTTCAGCAAAGTAGTTTTAGTAGATTATGGTGATGAAGATGATACGTATTACCCAAGAATTGTAACAGATTTAACTGTAGGATACCAGCTTACAAAATCATTAAAATTAAGTGTTGGTAGTAACAATTTATTTAATGTTTACCCAACAAAACAAGATGAACAAGGAAATACTGAGGCTGGTGGATATTGGGACGCTGTACAAATGGGTTTCAGCGGAGCGTATTACTATGCAAGACTTGGATTTACGTTTTAATACAATGCCTTTCTTTTGTCATCCTGAGCGAAGTCGAATGGACTCAGCCTGACAAAACAAAAAAAAATCCTGAGCGTCAAACTCAGGATTTTTTTATATAAAGATTACATTTCACATCTCACAATTCACAACTTATAATCTAAAGAACTTATTATTTCTTTTTCTTTATCGGTGGCGGTAAATCCCGAAACATCCCAGTAATTGGTTAGGATTTTATTCTTTTTATTAAAGAGTGTTTTCTCTTTAAAAACATCGCTTTCGTTATAAGTGAATTTTTGTTTATTGAAATTGGTCGTTATAAAACTATTCCGAACTTGAATATTCTTGACTTTGTCTTTTAAAATAAGATTATAAGCTATTTCTTCGTTAGAACTCAATAAATAATAATCCGACCCATCTATTCTGTATTTAACTTTTATGAATGATCTCGTAATGTTTTTAGAACCTACATCTGGTTTTTCTTCCGTTTCAACTGGCTTTGCAGGAATCAAAGCACACGTAAACTCAATAATTATCTTTTTTTTGTGGTCATAAATAACTTCAAAACTATCCATCTCCTTCTTAGACTTGTCCAGCGGAGTAATACTCATTACATAATAGTCTTTATTACCCGGAAATCCTTTTACTATAAAATCATATTCTTTTTTTGCTTTTGAATCTAAAATAGGCTCAAAATAATCCAAATTAGAATAATTCTCCATGATATTATTCAGATTATATCCTTTTAAATCAGCACTTACATCTGCTTCTAGCAAGCCGTAAGATCGATTTTGCTCTACCAATAATGTTGTTGTTGCTTTTTTGCGATTTCCTGAGAACTGAAAATTTACAAGTCCGTCATTATAATACGAATATTTATCATCAAGCATAAAATACTCTCGTACATATACTTTTAATCGATATGGCATTGTTAGTTTTTCTACCGAATTAGAGACAATTTTTTGAAGTATTTTTTGTGGAGATTCTTTAGACACAACAATCTCAGTTAACCTATTCTTCTTGTTCTTTAAATAAACTACAAATTCATTCTCTTTTAAAGCTATCCAACGAGTTGTTAAGCTCTCATAATTTGTCTCGGAAGTCTGAACATTTGAAGCTCCTGTTAACATAAAAGTAACCTTACCTTCTTCATTACTCAATAAAACTTGCTTAGTTTTCATTATAACTACCATTGCATTTTCTATCGGCAACTGCGTTTCTATATCTTTTACGATTATAGAATATTCTTTGCTTTGTGCAAAAATACTCACGTTAAAAAACACAATAAATAAAAGTATAAGTCTCTTCATAGGCTTTGTTAAAAAAATTAACCGCTATAAAACTACAAATAAAACATTAAAAACCAATACAATACAAAAAAAAGGTTATATACAAAAAAATCCTGAGCGTAAACCCAGGATTTTCTTTATGTTTAAAATCTAAAAAGACTTTAGTATTTATTCGTTATGTAAAAACGCTTGTCTATTTAATAGCGTCTCTTCATCTTCTACATGATTATCATCTGGTACACAACAATCTACAGGACATACTGCCGCACATTGTGGTTCATCATGAAAACCTTTACATTCTGTACATTTACCCGGAACGATATAATAAACTTCGTCAGAAATAGGAGTCTGAGCATCATCTGCGTCAACTTCTGTACCGTCTGGCAAAATTACTTTTCCTTTTAAAGCTGTTCCATCCTTGTATCTCCAATCATCAGCACCTTCATAGATTGCTGTATTTGGGCACTCTGGTTCACAAGCACCACAATTGATACATTCGTCGGTTATAATTATTGCCATTGTTTTTTAGTCTTAAAGTTAAAAGCTTTAAAGTTATCAAAGTCAAAAAAAAACAAAAAAGAGCATTTTAGCGTTTTGACTTAATGACTTTTGACTTTCGACTTATTTATCCTTATTTTTGTGCAAAATTACAATCAAAACTATTCATATACAAATTACTTATGTTACAAAACGAAAAAAAACAATCTTTTATAGAACTGGGCAAATTTTTGAGCCAATTTTCAGAAAATGATTGTAAAAAACACAATAATGTTTTATGTAATGACTTGTTTTTTGATGATTTCATAAAACTGATTCACTTGTCTCAATCACATAACGGTTGGTACACTCCTGAACAAGTTTTTTTTTCTATCCAATCATGGGCCAATGCTTTAACAGAAGAGAACCTTAATAAATGGCTTTCTGCTTATTCTTTTGACTCTGTTAAAGAAAGTAAAAACGTAGCCTTAATACTAGCTGGAAACATTCCGCTAGTTGGTTTTCATGATTTTCTATCTGTTTTAATTACCGGACATAATGTCTTGGTAAAAACATCTTCTAATGATCAACATTTACTTCCTTTCTTGGCGAAATATCTTATTGCTATCAATCCTGATTTTGCTAATAAAATCACTTTCGTGGAAGGAAAACTAGAAAATTTTGATGCTGTAATTGCTACAGGAAGTAATAATACGGCACGTTATTTTGAATACTATTTTAAAGATAAACCTTCGATTATTCGAAAAAGCAGAAACTCTATTGCCGTTTTAAACGGAAAAGAAACTAAAGAACAACTTATTGCTTTGGGTGAAGATATATTTAGATATTTTGGTTTAGGATGCCGAAATGTTTCTAAGCTATTTGTTCCTGAAGGATATAAATTTGATGCTTTTTTTGAAGCAATTTTCGAATATCAGGATGTTATTCATTATGAAAAATACGCTAACAATTACGATTACAATAAGGCAGTTTTCTTAATGAGTAATTTTAAATTACTAGATAATGGCTTCTTAACTTTAAAAGAAGATACAAGCCACGCCTCTCCTATTTCGAGTGTTTTTTATGAAACCTACAATAATATCGAAGATTTAAAACAACGATTACAAGCTGAGAATGAGCAAATTCAATGCATTGTAAGCGATAACATGATAGAAAACAGCATTTTATTTGGAAAAACGCAAACTCCTGATTTGTGGGATTATGCAGACAATATAGATACTATATCGTTTTTGTTAATAACATAAGTTAAAATCTGATAATTATTGCGAATAATTTAACGATTTTTCGGGCGCTATTACCGAAATTTGCGTTTCTAAAAAATATTGGAATTTAACTACACCATGAAAAAACACAACTACAGCGCAGGACCAAGTATCTTACCTCAAGAAGTTTTTGAGAAAGCATCAAAAGCTATTTTAAATTTTAATGACTCAGGATTATCAATTTTAGAAATTTCGCACCGAAGTAAAGATTTCGTTGCTGTAATGGAAGAAGCTCGTTCTCTTGCTTTAGAATTATTAGGACTTCAAGGAAAAGGATATCAAGCCCTGTTTTTACAAGGTGGTGCAAGTACAGCATTCTTAATGGCTCCTTATAACTTAATGAAAGAGAATGGTAAAGCAGCTTATTTAGATTCTGGAACTTGGGCAACTGCCGCTATAAAAGAAGCAAAACTTTTTGGAGAAACTATTACTGTAGCTTCATCTAAAGAAGAAAATTACAACCATATTCCAAAAGGTTACGAAATACCTGCCGATGCAGATTATTTTCATTGTACAAGTAACAATACCATTTTTGGAACTCAAATGAAAGAATTCCCGACAACGAGTGTACCAGTAGTTTGCGACATGAGTTCGGATATATTTTCTCGCAGTTTAGATTACTCACAATTTGATTTAATTTATGCTGGAGCTCAAAAAAATATGGGTCCTGCAGGAACTACTTTGGTAGTTATTAAAGAAGAAATCTTAGAGAAAAACGGAAGAACAATTCCTAGTATGTTAGATTATGCTAAACATATTAAAGCAGAAAGTATGTATAATACTCCTCCTGTTTTTGCTGTTTATGTTTCATTATTAACATTACAATGGATTAAAGAAAAAGGTGGTGTTGCAGCCGTTGAGAAATTAAACGATGCAAAAGCGGCGCTACTTTATGCAGAAATTGATAGAAACCCTTTATTTAAAGGAGCTGCAGTTGTAGAGGATCGTTCTAACATGAACGTTACTTTCTTATTAAACAATCCTGACCATACTGCAACATTTGATGCTATGTGGAAAGAAGCTAACATTTCTGGTTTACCAGGTCACCGTTCAGTTGGTGGTTACAGAGCATCTATATACAATGCAATGCCTATAGAAAGCGTTCAGGTATTGGTAGATGTAATGAAAGCTTTAGAAACAAAGATTTAAAAATTAAAATATTGAATGATTTAAAGATTTATTTCTACACTAAATCATTCTATTTCTTTATTTAAAAATTCAGATTGAATATTTTAATTATTAAATTTTTCAATCTTTAAATATCAAAAAAATGAAAGTATTAGCAAATGACGGAATTTCTAAAAGTGGAATTCTAGCTTTAGAAAAAGGTGGATTTGAAGTTATAACTACAAAAGTGGCTCAGGAACAAGTAGCTAATTTTGTAAACGAAAACAACGTAGATGTAGTTTTGGTACGTAGTGCTACCAAAGTACGTAAAGATATAATCGATGCTTGCCCAGGATTAAAAATTATTGGTCGTGGTGGTGTTGGTATGGATAACATTGATGTTGACTATGCAAAAAGCAAAGGAATTCATGTAATTAATACTCCAGCTTCTTCATCTGAATCTGTGGCTGAATTAGTTTTTGGACACTTATTTAATGGAGTTCGTTTTTTACACGATTCTAACAGAAATATGCCTTTAGAAGGTGACACAAACTTTGATGGTTTGAAAAAAGCGTACGCAAATGGTACTGAATTAAGAGGTAAAACTCTTGGTATCGTTGGTATTGGTCGTATTGGTCAAGCTACTGCAAAAATGGCTCTTGGTTTAGGTATGAAAGTTATTGCTGCTGATAGTTTTATTCCTAAAGTAGACGTTAAAGTTGAATTCTTTGACGGTCAATCTATCACAACAACAATAGAGTCTCAATCATTAGAATCTTTATTTAAAGAAGCTGATTTCATCACTTTACACGTTCCTGCTCAAAATGGTTACATCATTGGAGAGAAAGAATTTGAAATCATGAAAGATGGTGTTGGAATCGTAAATTGTGCTCGTGGTGGTGTTATCGACGAAGTGGCGCTAGTAAAAGCATTGGATAGCGGAAAAGTATCATTTGCTGGTTTAGACGTTTTTGAAAGCGAACCAAAACCAGAAATGGCTATTTTAATGCACTCAAAAATCTCTTTGACTCCACACATTGGAGCCGCAACTGGAGAGGCACAAGACAGAATTGGTACTGAACTAGCTTCACAAATTATTACTTTGTTGAGTTAAGTAATTAAAAAATAGTTTAACTTTAAAGGGATTTACTGCGCATTGTAGTAAATCCCTTTCTTTTTATTAAATTTGTCGTCTAATCTAAATGTAAACATCATGTTTGAACAATTAACCCAATTAGTGCAACAATACGGAGGCAGTGCAGTCGTAAACAACCCCGCTGTTCCTAATGAACACAATGAAGCTGTAATAAGTGAAACAAGTAATTCTATTTTTGCAGGATTGCAAAAAATTGCTTCGGAAGGTGGCGCAGAACAACTCGCCAGTTTATTTAGCGGAAAATCACCTATTGACAGTTCGAACCCTGTTGTACAACAAATAACACAACAGTTGTCTGGTAATCTTGGAGAAAAATTTGGATTAAGTAGTGAAGCATCTAGTGGTGTTGCTGCAGGTATGATTCCGCAAATTTTAGGTTCTCTTGTAGGGAAAGCAAAAGACTCAAACGATAGTAGCTTTCAAATTTCAGATATTATTACTGCTATTTCTGGTAACGGAGGGCAAGCTTCGGGTATTATGGATGCAATTTCTAAATACGGAACTCAATTTGGCTTAGATCAAAATGGTGATGGGAAAGTAGATGTCAGCGATGCTATGGCATTAGGAAACAAAAGCGGTGGCATAGGTGGTTTACTAGGTAAATTATTCGGGAAATAGTTTTTTTTAGGAAGGTACTGAGGTACTAAGGCGCAAAGGCGCAAAGGTTTTCTGTAGAGACGCAACTCAGTATGTTTAAAGTTTCTAAATTCTAAGTTAAAAAAATAATCAAAAGCTGTTTACATAAATGTAAACAGCTTTTTTTTGTGAGTATGTTTATTGAAGTTTTCATTCTTAATACATAAGCCTATTGCAAAAAACTTTGTGTCTCTGAATATTTTAGACGCACTGCGGTGCGTCTCTACTGAAAACCTTTGAACCTAAAAATTATGCAATTACACCCCAACAAGAAACCTTTGTCCCTTTGCACCTTTTAGACGCACTGCGGTGCGTCTCTACTGAAAACCTTTGAACCTAAAAAGATATGCAATTACACCCCAACAAGAAACCTTTGTCTCTTTGAATCTTTTAGACCCACTGCGGTGCGTCTCTACAGAAAACCTTTGAACCTAAAAAGATATGCAATTACACCCCAACAAGAAGCCTTTGAACCTTTGAACCTTAGTACCTTCCTAAAAAACCTTTGTCTCTTTGCACCTTTTAGACGCACTGCGGTGCGTCTCTACAGAAAACCTTTGAACCTTAGCTCCTGAGAACCTCTCTTGAAAAAACTGTTAAATAAAAAAAGCCTTCGCTGATTTTTTTGTAAATTTATATCTCATTTTTAAGCCATGAAAAATAGTATCTACATATTGCTTGTTCTATTTGTTATTGTTGCGTGTTCTACTCAAAAAACAAGTATGGCCATTACAAAACAACCTGCTACATCGGTAAATGATACAGTTCGCATTGCAAACGACGATTTAGAATATGAAGTAATTATAATAGACAACGATTTTAGTACCTGGCTAGCTTCTACTGCATTACCTCGAAATTATTATTCACAAGCTTATCTTGAAAATAAAAACCAACAATATGTACGTGAATGGAATAACAGGGTTTTACAACCACAGCGTTTCAGTCCCAATTTGTACGAAATGAGAATTGATTACGACACTACAATTAATTATGGATACGAGGTAAATTACTTAATTTACAACTACATGATTTATTTTCAAAATACTTACAAACAAAAGCTAGCAGGATATGTCCCATCAAGATAATGTTACTATATTTGTATTCATTATAAATAGAAATGAATAAATTAAAACAACGTTGGGGGATTACTTCTAATTTTCAACTCACTATCATATTTATTGTATTTGCTATAACCGGTTCTACTTCGGCATGGTTATCAAAACCTTTTTGCGTTTGGTTAGGAATTACAAAAGAAGATTTTGGCTTTTGGTTTACCCTTATCCGCTTAATAATTATTTTCCCTATCTACCAAGTATTACTTGTAGCAATAGGAGCTATTTTTGGGCAATTCCGTTTTTTCTGGAACTTCGAGAAAAAAATGCTTAAGAATATGGGACTAGGATTCTTGTTTAAAGAATAATATCGTTATCAATATGCTTATCTTTCTTTTGGATAAAATAAGTATAAATCCATGTTAGGGTAAATGATGGGATAATATCTGTAAACGGAAGTATCTCTTCGACAAAAGTTAAGATTCCTGCCACCTTCCCTACTCGACCTTTATACATATAAGTCATTAAGAAACCAGCTAGTGGCGCCCAAATAACATCGGCAAATTCCCCTAAAAAAGGAATTGTAAAACTTACCATTCCGATTGCATCAAAAAGCAATCCTAATAAAAGTTTTTTTGTTCTCTCGTCTTTCACAAGTGTTTTTTCTTCCATTTTAATATATATTAAAACCTGAGTTACTTCAAATATAATTCATTTTGAACAGATTGTCTATTTATTTTTTTTCGAATAAACTTATCATTCCGTAACCATTAATCAAATTTCATTCCTAAAATAATCTTCATCAAAAAAGAGATTTCCTTTTTTAGAATCCTCTTCCCTTTTTTCACAATTTACTTTTACCAAAAAATGTTCCTAAAATTCTGTTACAACACATTTTTATATCGGTAGAATCTTTGTTTCTTTGTAAAAACAGTTTCGTAATGATAAAGGCAAAAAATATACATAAATTCTATGATCAACTTGAAGTTTTAAAAGGAGTTGATTTGCATATAAAAAAAGGAGAAATTGTTTCTATCGTTGGAGCTTCTGGAGCAGGAAAAACAACACTTTTACAAATTTTAGGAACATTAGACAAACCTGAAAGAAATAAAGAATCATCTCTAACTATAAATGGCGAGAATATTTTAGCACTTCAGGATGTAGAAAATGATAATTCGAAACAAGAAAAAAGACTTCAAATTGTTACTTGGATAGGAGGAATTTACGCTGTAGTTTTAGCCATATACTTATTATTTTTTAGATCAAAAATAGGAGATGATTTGCTTGGAACAGTTACCTTAGTATCAATATTTTTACCAATAGTATCTCTATTTATTTATTACTTTAGATATTTTAAAGAGAAAAGTAAAAAAGACAAAACATTGTCTGAATTTAGAAATCTTAATTTAGGTTTCATCTTTCAGTTTCACCAACTATTACCTGAATTTACAGCATTAGAAAACGTTTGTATTCCCGCATTTATATCCAATAAATCTAAAAGCGAAATAGAAAAAGAAGCTAAAAAACTTTTAGAATATCTAGGTTTATCTCACAGAATACATCATAAACCAAATGAACTTTCGGGTGGAGAACAACAACGTGTTGCAGTTGCCAGAGCTCTAATCAATAAACCCGATGTTATTTTTGCCGATGAACCTTCAGGGAATTTAGATACTCATTCTGCAGAGAATTTACATCAATTATTCTTCCAGCTTCGTGACGAATTTGGACAAACTTTTGTTATCGTAACACATAACGAAGAACTTGCTAATATGGCCGATAGAAAACTAGTAATGGTGGATGGGCAAATAATATCCTAAAATGATTTTAATTCTTTTAAGCTGGATTTATATTCTTTTCACAACCATAAATCTTGGTTTAGAAACTGATAAGATTCTACGATTAAAGAATTCAAACTTTGTAATTCTCTCTATTCTAGGTCTTTTTACAGCAACTATTCTTGCGAGTATTTGGGCTATTTTTGGCAGGATAAATATTGAGTTCCATCTTTTTCTTTTAATAGCAAATATTGGAATCTGCCTAAAGTTAAAAAAGGAAATTAAAGTTATTTACACCTCATTTTTTAATGAATTACGATCTTTAGATAGATCCTTAAAAATAGCTTTAATTAGTATAACTCTTTTAATTTTAGCTCAATGTGCATCAATTCCTTACATAATAGATAATGAATCTTATTACATACAAACCATTAAATGGATTAATGAATATGGTTTTGTAAAAGGTCTTGCCAATTTGCATCTTTTTCTTGCCCAAACAAGTGGTTGGCATATTACCCAAAGTGCATTTAATTTTTCATTCTTGTATGATAAGTTTAATGATTTAAGTGGCTTTTGTCTTTTGCTAGGGAATATTTATGCCATTTTACATCTCAATTCCTATTTCAAGAATAAAGAAATCAATTACCTAGTAATTGGGTTGCTGCCTTTGGCAAATCTTTTCTTTTTCTCTTTTATTAGTTCTCCTTCCCCCGATTTACCTGTTTATATCTTATCTCTGATTATCTTTTTCAGCTTCTTAAGCAGCTATAAAAATCTTAATATTGGGACATTTAACACCGTTTTTATTCTAGTTGTTTTTGCGATATATATTAAAACAACAGCAATTGCACTTATCTTGATTCCGCTGTTATTATTTATAAAACACTACAAAATTTTAATTCCAAGAATAGCAAAACCCTTAAGCATTGGAATACTTGTTTTCTTTTTATTTTTAATAAAAAACACCATTATTAGCGGATATCCTTTATTCCCTATAACACTAAATATATTCCATTTTGATTTTCAAATTCCTGTATCAATGGCGCATTTTTATTATGATGAAACTAAACGGGCAGCTTTTTCGATTACACAGAATGAATTCGATACTATGAGTGTATTCGAAATCTTTAAAACATGGATTTCAAGACCCGCATTACATGGCTTATTTAATAAATTGATTGTATTATTACTTATAATCATGCCTTTTTTTATCTTTAAATTTTTCAATAAAAAAACATTTTGGGCTTTATATGGCATATTTGTTTTTCAAATAATATTGCTGTTATTATCTTCACCACAATATAGATTCTTCATGAATTTTATACTGCTATTTTCATTTCTAATAGCGAGTCTTATTCTTAATAATCAAAACAGGATTATTGTTGTTCTTTATATATCATTATCAATACTGGCATTTATTGTAATCTTTCCAATTAATTTAAAAGTATTTACAACAAATACTTTTTTAACGAGTAATAGTACCTTCTCTATAAGCAACATCGTTTATCCATATAAAAACTCCAAATTTGATACCGAATATAAACCTATCATTAATGGCAATTTACGATACAATTCTCCTGTAGATAATTCTTTTTTCTGGGGAACCGGAGATGGTCTAATACCTTGCGTTAATAAAGAACAGATTAAATATTTTGAGGCTTATTACAAGATAAAACCTCAAATGCGAACAACTAATTTAAAAGACGGCTTTTACGCCAAAAACATATCAAATGAATCAAACTGAGCTTAAAGATTTCCTTGACGAAAAAGTCATACAATATAACAATCAGGATTTTATAGAAAGTGATCCGGTACAGATTCCGCATTTATTTTCACAAAAAGAAGACATCGAGATTGCAGGTTTCCTGAGTGCAACAATTGCGTGGGGAAATCGAAAAATGATTATTAAAAACTCACACCAAATGATGGAATTAATGGGTAACACTCCCTACGATTTTATCATGAACCACAACGATGAAGACATAGCAAGATTAGAAAATTTTGTGCACCGCACCTTCAACGGAAAAGACTTTGGAAGTTTTATAAAAGGATTGCAGCACATTTACAAAAATCATGGCGGCTTAGAAGCTATTTTCTCTAAAAATCAGGAAAAAGATAGTTTACAAAAAAGCATTCACGAATTTAAAAAAGCATTTTTTGAAATCGATCATTTACAAAGAACTCAAAAACACATTTCAGACCCTTTAAACAATTCGGCAGCCAAACGCATTAATATGTACCTAAGATGGATGGTTCGCCAAGATACAAAAGGAGTAGATTTAGGAATATGGAAAAATATTTCGCCTGCAAAACTTTCTTGTCCGCTTGATGTACATTCTGGAAATGTCGCTCGTAAACTAGAACTGCTTTCGCGAAAGCAAAACGATGGTAAAGCACTGGCAGAACTAGATTTAAATCTCCGCAAAATGGACCCACTTGACCCAGTAAAATACGATTTTGCATTATTTGGACTAGGCGTTTTTGAAGGCTTTTAAGATTGATAATTAGATTGTTATATTACTAAATCATTAGATGATTCCAAGAATTTAGTGAACTAACCATGATTTTAATGTACCTTTGCACAAAATTTAATGCAAATGAGCACTTTCGAGACATTCAATCTTCCTAAATCCGTACAAAAAGCAATCGATGAATTAGGCTTCGTTACGCCTACTCCTATCCAGGAAAAATCTTTTTCTGTAATTATGTCCGGTCGTGATATGATGGGAATTGCACAAACCGGTACAGGTAAAACATTTGCCTACTTATTGCCTTTATTAAAACTATACAAGTTTACTCCAACCAATACGCCAAAAATTGTAATCCTTGTTCCAACACGTGAATTAGTAGTTCAGGTTGTAGAAGAAGTAGAGAAATTAACCAAATACATGTCGGTTAAAACATTGGGTATTTTTGGTGGTGTAAATATAAATACACAAAAGAAAGCTGTTTACGAAGGAATCGATATTTTGGTGGGAACACCAGGACGAACTATGGATTTAGCCTTAGATGCAGTGGTTCGTTTTGATGAAACTCAAAAACTAGTTATTGATGAGTTCGACGAAATGCTTAATCTTGGTTTCCGTACGCAATTAACAGCACTTTTGGCAATGATGAAAACCAAACGTCAGAACATATTGTTTTCTGCAACGATGACAGATGAAGTTGATGCGGTTTTAAATGACTTTTTTGATTTCCCTGAAGAAGTTACACTTGCAGCATCTGGAACACCTTTAGAGAACATTGAGCAAATTACATACAACGTTCCTAACTTTAATACCAAAGTAAACTTACTGAAACACTTATTACAAACTAACGAAGACATGAGTCGTGTCCTGGTATTTGTAAACAATAAGAAGATTTCGGATATGCTTCATGACCGTATCGAAGAAGATTTTGAAGGTCAGTTTGGAGTAATTCACTCTAATAAATCACAAAATTATCGTTTGAGCACGATGGCTTCTTTCCAAGAAGGAAACCTACGCGGACTTATAACTACCGATATTATGGCGAGAGGTTTAGATATCTCTAATATTACTCACGTTATAAACTTTGAACTTCCTGAATTCCCAGAATTGTATATGCACAGAATTGGTAGAACTGGTCGTGCCGATGCAACAGGAACTGCAATAAGCTTCATCACGCCACGTGAAGAGGAGTTTAAAGTAGAAGTAGAAGTTTTAATGAACAGAGAACTTGAAATTGCCGATTTCCCTGAAGAAGTAGAAGTTTCTATTAAACTAATTGAGCCTGAAAAAGACAGACAACCCGTTAAGTTCTTGATGAAAAAACAAAAACTAGATGGTGACGGAGCTTTTCATGATAAAGCCAAAAAGAACAAGAAAATCAACTTGGGAGGTCCTTCTAAAACTAAAAAGAAAACGCACGGATCTGTTAACAGAAACATGCTAAAAACAAGAGATAAGAAAAGAAAAGATAAGAATAAATAGATTTTCTTAAATTCCAAAAATTAAAAATTCCAAATTCCAATGCTGTTACGCTTGGAATTTGGAATTTTTTTATTGGATTTTTTTCTTTTTATATTTTACTCACAAGATAGAGAAACCTTTGAGCCTTTATAACTCTGAACCTTTGAACCTTTAATTAAATCTTCGTAAAAACTAAACCAACTGGCGCGCACAACTCAATTCTCTTTCCTGTATCTGTAAGTTTTCCTGTTGCTTTATCTCTTTTAAATACTACAATATTATTGGTGTATTGATGTCCTACCAAAAGGAATTTCCCTGTAGGATCTATAGAAAAATCTCTTGGTCCTTTTCCTAATGTACTCACTTGTTCTACTAATTCAATTTTTCCATTTTTAAGAATTTTATAAACTGAAATATTATTAGCATCTACACGATCAGATACGTATAAAAATTTACCGTCAGGCGAAATTTTGATAGCTGCTGCTCCTGTTCCTCCCTTAAAATCTTTAGCAAGAATATTTGTTTCAGCGATTAATTTCAAACTTCCGTTTTTATCATAACTAAACGTAGTTAAGGTAGCATCTAATTCCTGAATTAAATACACAAACTTCCCGTCTTTGCTAAACGTTAAATGTCTTGGACCGCTTCCTGCTTTTACATCAACACTTCCTTTTAAGGTAAGGACTTTATCTTTTGAAGTTGGATTGTAATTGTAGATAAAAACTTTATCAAGACCTAAATCATTCGATAAAACATATTTCTTGTCTGGCGAAAAATAAACCATATGCACGTGAGCGCCTTCTTGTCTTTGTGGGTTAACTCCTTTTCCTGTATGTTGAATCACTTGTTTTGCTTCCGAAATTCCTTCGGCAGTCTTTTTAAATACTGAGATGTTTCCTCCAGAATAATTAGCTGTAATTACATTTTCTCCATCATTAATTAAGTAACATGGATCTGCTCCCATTGCTTTTTGCTTGTTCAAAAAAGTAACCTTTCCTGATACAGGTACATATCCAAAAGCACTAACTGTACTTTCTGCTCCACTTTCGTTAACAGCATAAATAAATTTATTATCTGCAGAAACCGATAAATAGCTTGGACTTACGGTACTTTCTGACGTGTTTTTTAATTTAGATTCACCCGAATTAGTATCGAATTCATACACATAAATACCTTTGCTATCACAACTATTAGTGTACGTTCCTACTAATAAATTAACTTTGTTTTGCGCCTTTAAATTTGTAACAGCAAAAGCCACTAAAAGTAGTATATATGTTCTTTTCATAGTATAAAAATGTTTTTTTGAGTATGCTAAAATACTCAATATTATCAATAGAGATTGTTTTTTTTATAACAAATGGAATCTCAAAAATTAAATTGTACTTTTGCTTTTAATTAAGAATATTCTTCTTTTTTATTTTAAATCAAAACATTATAAATGAAACAACTTTCAGTTTTATTATTACTTATGATTATTTCTAGTTGCAATGCTCAACAACCAGAAATATTTGGAGAAAAGCCTTTAAATCTTAAAAATAAAATATTTGATTTGAACATTCCCGTTTTTTTTCCTGAAAAATATAAGTTGAAAAATAATCCCGAATATTATGAAATCCCTATAAATAATAATTTAGGGATTGATTTACATACGCAATTAATTAAGAAAGACACACTATTTATTAACGATGATGGTACGCTTGATAATTCTAATTTTACAAAAAACAAAACTTCAAAATGGATTGTATATACTAAAAAGAATTACTCTTCTATAGATACCGTAGCAGTATATGAAAAATTTCCTTTTCAAGCTATAAACGTACTGACTACATTAGACAATAAACTAATCTTAGTGAGTGGATTAATTGATGAAATTAGCTTAGAAAATTCAAACAAATTCATTCATTTATTAATCTCAGATTATGGCAAACCAATTATAACCAAAAGCAAAGTGTTTTCTAAAAATATAATTTTTTATACTTGGGTAAATGATGATAAGTTATTAAAATATTGCACTTTTTTAAATAATGAAAGTAATACTATAGTTATAGAAGTTGACAAAGATAATTCTATTATAAAAAAAGGAGATAAAATGCCTCATCTTGAAGGATATTTTTATATTGCAAAAAAAGAATTTACTAACCACCTAATAGGTAATATAAATGTGGGAGATTTTGCTTTTTTTGATTAGATAAAAACTGAGCAACATACTTATTTTCAATAAAAAATAATCTTTAAAACCTTTAACTCTAAACAAATTTGTATTTTTGACCAGCATCTTCGCGAAAAATAAAACGTAGTGAAATAAACTAAACTTTAGAATGCATTTTAAACATCCCGAAATTTTATACTTTCTGTTCTTATTGATTGTTCCTATTTTGGTTCATTTATTTCAATTACGCCGTTTTAAAAAGTCCTATTTTACCAATGTTCGACTTTTAGCAAAACTCTCTATTCAAACCCGAAAAAGTTCTAAAATCAAGAAATGGCTATTACTAGCTTCTCGATTATTGTTGCTTACTTGCCTTATTCTTGCCTTTGCTCAACCTTTTTTTACCGCCAAAGACAGTAAAAATACCAATAACGAAATGTATATCATTCTAGATAACTCGTTTAGTATGCAGGCTAAAGGCAAAAAAGGCGAACTACTAAAACGTGCCGTTCAGGAATTATTAGAGAATACGCCCGAAAATGCTCAATTTTCTTTATTGACTAACACTGATAATTATTGGAATACCGACATAAAATCAGTTCGTAACTCATTGCAAAGTCTAAATTATAGCGCAACTCCTTTTGAGCTGGACAATATAATGGCAAAAGTAAAAGCTCGCAAATCGGCCTTTAAAAAAGATATCATCATTATTACAGATGCCGTTGGACTAGACGAAAAACAATTAAAAAATATAAACACTGAAGATGCTCCGTATTTTATAATTCCAAAAGCAGAGCAAAAAAATAATGTGGCGATTGATAGCGTTTTTATCAATCAAACCTTGGATAACTTTTATGATATAGGTATTAATTTATCTGGATATGGTGATGATTTCAAACCTATTTCTATGTCTTTATTCAACAATGGCAAACTAATAGCTAAAACCATTGTAAACTTTGACACTAAAAAGAAGAAAGTTAATTTTACCATTCCTAAACAAGCTTTTCATGGCTATGTAGCTATTGAAGACAATGGTTTAGAATACGACAATAGATTGTATTTTAGTATTTCTGACCCTAAAAAAACCAATGTTATTAGTATTGGAGATCCTGCAAAAAGCAATTTCTTATCTCGAATTTATACATCTGAAGAATTCAACTATCATAATTTTGATATACGTTCGCTTGATTACAATAGTCTGGATAAACAAGACGCAATTGTCTTGAATGAGTTAGAAGAAATTCCTCAAGCATTGCAAACCACTTTAAAATCATTTGTATCCAAAGGTGGAAACGTTATTGTTATTCCATCAGAAAAAATGGCTGTAGCCAATATAAATAAGTTTTTATCAAATTTTGGTAAAGTGCAAATGGGTTCACTTGAAAACAAAGAAAAACTGATTACCAAAATCAACTTTGATCATCCTATATTCTCAGGTGTTTTCGAAAATAAAATCAAGAATTTTCAATATCCAAAAACTAAAAGTTCATTCCCTATTACAAGTTCTTATTCATCGGCTTTGTCCTATGAAGATCAAAGTGCATTTTTAACTTCGATACAAAATCAAGTTTCGGCAGTTTCCGTTTTTTCAGCACCTATAAACAGTATTAATTCTAACTTTCAGCAATCACCTTTAATTGTTCCTGTTTTTTATAAAATGGCACAAAGCAATCAGAAATCTGGAATAGTAGCAATAACAATTGGTAATAATCAGCCTTATTTTGTTGAAGCTTTATTATCTAAAGATGCAATTCTGGAAGTACGAGGAACTGATGAACAATTTATTCCGATTCAACAGATTTTAAATAATAAAGTAAAAATCGTTTTCAACGATTATCCTGAAAAAGCTGGTAATTATACCATTTACAATAAAAAAGAAGCATTAGAGAACGTAAGTTTTAATTACAAACGAAGCGAAAGCGATTTAAGTCAAGTCAAGTCAAATCTAGTTTCTGATTACAAAACTGCCGATACGATTTCGACTATTTTTAACACCTTACAAACTGAACGAACTGACAATCAAATTTGGAAATGGTTTGTTATCTTTGCACTGTTATTTTTAGCATTAGAAATGGCAATTATCAGGTTTGTGAAGTAATTTTTTACAACTAAGACATTAAGAAAATTAAGTTTTTCCTTTATCAACTTAATTCCTTAATGGTTCAAATAAATTAAGCTTTACTATTTTAAAACTTAATTGTTACAATTAAAATAAATTTATCTACATATGAAAATAATCATCCGTGAAGCAAAAATTATAGATTCTAAAAGTCCGTTTCATAATAAGACTGCAGATATTTTAATTAAAGATGGTTTAATCGAAAAAATAGGAACTTCGCTTCCTAATACTGAAAATGCCGAAGAGATAAAACTCGACAATTTACATATTTCGCAAGGATGGTTTGACAGTAGCGTTTCGCTTGGAGAACCAGGTTATGAAGATCGCGAAACAATCTCAAACGGATTAAATGTAGCTGCAAAAAGTGGATTTACCGCCATTGCTTTACAACCTAACTCCTACCCGATTATTGATAACCAATCACAAGTTAATTTTGTAAAAAACAAAGCCAATGGTTTTGCTACAGAACTTTTCCCAATAGGAGCTTTAACCAAAGCTAGCGAAGGAAAGGATATGGCTGAACTATTTGACATGAAAAAAACAGGAGCGGTAGCTTTTGGTGATTATAATAAAAGCCTTGACAATGCCAACTTGCTAAAGATTGCATTGCAATATGTACAAGATTTTGATGGTTTGGTAATTGCTTACTCGCAAGATCAAAATATAAAAGGAAATGGTGTTGCCAATGAAGGAATCGTTTCAACAAAATTAGGATTAAAAGGAATCCCAGATCTTGCTGAAGAATTACAAATCGTTCGCAACTTATTTTTATTAGAATATACAGGAGGAAAACTTCATATTCCAACTATCTCGACTGCTAAATCGGTTCAATTAATTAAAGATGCTAAAGCAAAAGGACTAAACGTAACAACTAGTGTTGCTGTACATCATTTGGTTTTAACCGATGAAAAATTAGAAGGTTTTGATACCCGTTTTAAAGTTACGCCTCCATTACGAACTGAAACTGACAGACAAGCATTGCTTAATGGTGTTCTAGACGGAACTATCGATATGATTACATCTGATCATAACCCGATTGATATTGAATTCAAAAAAATGGAATTTGATATGGCGAAAAACGGAACAATTGGTCTAGAAAGTGCTTTTGGTGCTTTGCTAACTGTATTACCTCTAGAAACTGTAATCGAAAAACTAACTCTAGGAAAGTCAGTTTTTGGTATTAAAAACGACACAATTACCGAAGGTTCTAAAGCAAATATCACGTTGTTTAATCCTAATGGAGAAAGTGTTTTCGCAAAAAGTAACATACAATCTAAATCTAAAAATTCTGCCTTTTTGGGAGCTCAATTAAAAGGTTCTGTTTACGGAATCGTGAATCAGAATCAATTGGTATTTAAAAAAAATTAAACCATTAAGAGATTAAGAAAATTAAGTTCTAATTTATATAGATGATTGAAGAATCATTTTAATCTTAATAATCTGTGGTAAAAAACAAAAATAAAACACAAGAATGAACAACTCAATCGAAGAAGGAAAAACTCCCGCTATAACCAGCTATATATTAATAATTGGTGTTTTAATCGCTATGTCGATGAACTCTGAAAATAAAAATAGCTTTGCTTCTTTTCATATACGTCAGGCGTTAGGGTTATCATTAACTTTTATCTCCTTCGGACTTATCATAAGCAACTTTGACAGCTTTATGATTACTTTCCCAATGTGGATTTGTATCTCTATTTTATGGACATACGGGATTTTCAGCGCTATACAAGGGCAAACAAAACCAATACCATTAGTAGGTGCACTTTTTCAAAAATGGTTTAAAAGCATCGGTTAGTCTTTGATTTTTAAATTCAGATATAAACTAAGAGCCGACAACTGCATTTCACAATTTACAACTCACAATTTACCATTAAAAGAATGAATTTATCTTTAGAATATAAAATAAGAGAACCAAAAGTTATCTTAGACAAAAACCCACTATTACTATTACTTCACGGATATGGCAGCAACGAAGAAGATTTATTTTCTTTTGCCAGCGAACTTCCTGATAATTATCATGTTATTTCGGCTAGAGCTCCTTATGATTTACAATATGGTAGTTATGCATGGTATGCTATTAATTTTGATGCAGATCAAAACAAATTCTCTGATAACGAACAAGCTAAAACATCACGTGATTTAATTGCAAATTTCATTGATGAGTTAACTGCAAATTACCCAATCGACTCAAACAATATAACTTTAATTGGCTTTAGCCAAGGATCAATTTTAAGTTATGCAACAGCGCTTTCTTATCCTGAAAAAATCCAGAGAGTAGTTGCAATGAGTGGTTATTTTAATGATGAAATCATTAAAGATGGTTACGAGAAAAACGACTTCAAAAACTTAAAAATATTTGCTTCTCACGGAACTGTAGATCAGGTAATCCCTATTGATTGGGCTAGAAAAACACCTGCAATTCTAGAAAATCTAAATATTCCTGTTTCTTATAAAGAATATCCAGTTGGACATGGAGTTGCTCCCCAAAATTTCTTTGATTTTAAGAATTGGTTAGCTCAATAGTTCACTGAATTCAGTTTAAAAATAGTAACAACAAAACACAATTATGGGAATAGAAAGTTTAATTGGTTTTATTTTACCAATAGTATTAATTGCCGGTGGTCTTTTTATAAAAAACACTAAAAATCCGAACTTCCAAACTTCAAAAAAATACTGGAAGATATTATTCATTTTAGGGATTCTAAATTTATTAATGAAATTATATCTTCTATTTTTTCTTTAATATCAGTTTTGATATTTTGAATTGTCTCCAGCCTTAGCTGGAGTAATAATATATTGACTTTAGTCAAAATGCCCCGTTATTTTGACTAAAGCCACATTTATAAACAATTCTTAAACCTCCAACTAAAGCACAATGCCATTAAGTTAAGAAAAAAACTTTTAATACTGTACTGAATAAATCTCTCGCAAAGTCGCCAAGCCGCCAAGTTTAATCCTAAAATCTTTGCGCTTTTGCGAGAAAATAATTAACCATGATCAGTTCAAAAAAGCTTAACTTAATGACATCGAACTAAAGCAGGAGGCAATTCAAGAATAGGAATTTAAACTCACTTTTTACATTTCCTTTTTACAACACACATTTCACCTTCTTGCTTTTTTTTACATTTTACTTCTCACTTTTTACATATAATAATAAATCATCTTATCTTTAAACTATTATACTTTGTAACAAATAACAAAGTATAAGACTAACTCGATAAACCTGATTTAACTAACCATGAAACAACTATTATTTTCACTGCTTTTTATTGGCACTTCTTTTTTCGCAAAAGCACAATCGGATAACAAAATTACTATTGGTACGATTGAAACCATTCATTCTAAAATACTTAATGAAGATCGAAAAGTTTGGATATATGTCCCGGATGGTTATACCAAAGGCGCTCCTAAAACTGAGAATTATCCTGTTCTTTATTTATTAGATGGAAACGTACATTTCACTTCTATTGTTGGTATGACGGAGCAATTAAGTACCATGAACGGTAACACAATTTGTCCAAAAATGATTGTAGTGGGAATACTCAATACTGACAGAGCGCGTGATTTAACCCCTACACACATTGAATCTGATTTACCAATGATGACTAGTGAAGCGAGTAAAACTACTGGCGGAAATGAAAATTTTATTGCATTTATTGAAAAAGAATTAATACCATACGTTGAAACCAACTATCCTACTGCTCCATACAAAATGCTAATTGGTCATTCTTTTGGCGGTTTAACAGTTATAAATACACTTGCAAATCATGCTAATTTATTTAATTCTTATGTTGCTATCGACCCAAGTATGTGGTGGGACAAACAGAAATTTTTAGGTCAAAGCAAAAAAACATTTGCTGAGAAAAAATTCAAAAACACTAGTTTATTTTTAGGTATTGCAAACACGATGGAAGCAGGAATGGACACTCTTAGAGTAAAGAAAGATACTACTCAAGTTACAAGACACATTCGTTCAATATTAGATTTAGCCAATGATTTAAAAAAGAACAAACAAAACCAATTACACTTTGAATACAAATATTATGATAAAGACAGTCATGGTTCTGTTCCGTTTATTGCCGAATATGACGCACTTAGATTCATTTTTGATTTCTATAATCTGAACTTGACTATTACTGATTTAATGGAAACAGGGATGGCATTACCTACAAAAATTGAAAAACATTATCAAAATGTTTCCGAAAAAATGGGGCATAAAATACCACCTCCCGAAGCTCCTATTAATCAATGTGGATATATGGCACTAGGCAGAAAGAACTTAGCTCAAGCCGAGTATTTTTTCAAACTAAATGTAAAAAACTATCCAGAAAGCGCTAATGTATATGATTCTCTAGGAGATTATTACAAACAAGTGAATGATAAAACTAATGCAATAAGCAATTACAAAAAAGCGTTATCCATCAACAAGGAAAGTGCCGAAACGAAACAAAAACTGGAAGAACTTCAAAAAGGAAAATAACGCATAACAGTCTCCTTTTAAACTAAAAAAATGATAAAAACAGTGTTGGCATTATTGTGTAAAAATTTGATTTTCATCTCTCTTTTCACTTTTCACTTTTCACTTTTTTACAACATCAACTAAACTATAAAAATGAAAATATCTAAACTTGACAATCCCGCATTAATTCTAATTGATATCCAGAAAGGTTTTGATAATATAGAATATTGGGGTGGAGAACGCAATAATCCAAATGCCGAAAAAAATGCAAGTGAGCTTCTCGAAATTTGGCGAGCTAATAAATTACCTATTTTCCATATTCAGCATTGTTCCTCTAATCCCAATTCATTGCTCCATGAAACCAATCCTGGAAATGCATTTAAAGATATTGTAAAACCTTATTTAGGAGAAACCGTAATTCAGAAGAATGTAAATAGCGCTTTTATTGGTACCAATTTAAAAGAACAACTTGATGATGATAAAATCGATACGCTTGTTATTGTAGGTTTAACAACCGATCATTGTGTTTCGACAACTACAAGAATGGCTGGGAATTTTGGCTATAATACCTTTCTAATTTCTGATGCAACTGCCACTTTTAATAAGAAGGGATTGAATGGACAGGAATTTAGTGCCGAGACAATTCACGAAACTGCTCTTGCCAGTTTAAACGAAGAATTTGCTCAAGTAGTAACAACCGATTTTATAAAGCAGAATATTTAATTTAACCGCAAAGCATCGCTAAGAGTTACGCAAAGCATGCAAAGGCTAAAATCCTGTTGCTTAAAAAAGGACACAGATAAAACAGATTCGCTACGGCGAAAACGCGGATAAAAACGGATTTCCTTCTATTATTTTTGAAAATCATTTTAATCTGTGGTAGAAAGAAATAACAGATTTATATATAAACAACAAAGGCGAGGATTACTTCTCGCCTTTGTTATATTTTTAATTTACTCGCCAGTATAAATAATCTTTCCAGCTTTTTTGAGTACGTAACCTTTCCAAGGTATTAGTTCGTAATCTCCATTGATCCAAGGTTCTCCTTCGGCTTTACGCTCTAAAATAATTGTTCCATCTTCTGTATCAAGAAAAAGTTCGGCTTTGTTTCCGTCTTTTTCAAAAATAACATAAGCAACTGTAGAATACGTTTTACCATCTTTGGCATGCTCTAACTTTGTACCTACTTCAAACAATCGTACACATTCATTTTTAACAACCGACCAAGTATAACCAGCAGATCCTTTACATCCATGTGCATCCGAATCTCCTCCTACAATACGCTCGGGTTTAACTTCTTCTTTAATAGGTTTTGTTTCTTCCTGAGAAACTTTTTTAGCACAAGAAAATGTAAGACCTATAATAATCGAAAATAAAAATACTTTTTTCATATGTTCTATTTATTAGTTGTTACAATTATTACACTGTGTTAGGAATCCTATTTTTGGTATAATAATGATTGATTTACTTCAAAAGTAATACTTTCATCATTATTAACAAAGTATTTTAACAAGACTTCTCCCCATATTTCTCCATCACTAAAGTCTGCAATAACCCATCTGTGATTTAAAACCTTAACTTTATTGATGATAAATTTATTGGCGCCTATTTGGTCTTGTCCTGTATATGGATTCCCTTTTGGATTCGCATTTAGATCCATTAATTTCTCAGTAACAATAGGAATTAGTTTCTCGTACTGAATAGTTTTAGAAGCATCTGCTGAATCAAAATAATTTTGGGCGTTTTGATTATTTTCTAATGAAAAGTAATTGGCTTCGTTTAATTTAGTTTCTACTAAATTAAGGCTATCTCTAAGCTTTTTAGTTGTTTTAACATAACGTTCCTGTTCAAACTTTACTTCTTTACTATAAAACATATAGGTAAATATATTCATAAGTATCGCAATGATAAAAAGGTAAAGCAATAGGGATTTTTTCATTTTTAAATGTAATTAAATTGTGATTTCTAAATTATCATAGGCTAGAAAAATATTTTTAGGCAGCGTTTTTTGTACCTCTTCATGAAATCCTAATACATGACTAATATGTGTTAAATAAGCCTTTTCTGGCTGAACCAAAGTTATAAAATCTAAGGCTTCCTGCAAATTAAAATGTGTATCGTGTGGCTCAACACGTAATGCATTTATCACTAATACTTTTAAGTTTTTTAGTTTCTTGATTTCGACTTCTTCAATAGTTTTTACATCTGTTAAATAAGCAAAATCATCAATTCGATACCCAAAAACCTGTAAATCTCCGTGCATAACATTTACTGGAATTGCCATTTTATCACCCACAGCAAATGGCTCATCGTTAATAACCTCGATTGTTTTTACAGATGGTGCTCCTGGATATTTATTTACGGTTTCAAAAACATAATCAAAACGTTTTTTTAAGTTACCAATAACACGCTCGTGTGCATAAATTGGCATTTCGCCTTGTCTGAAATTGTACGGACGTATATCGTCCAAACCTGCAGTGTGATCTGCATGCTCATGTGTAAATAAAATTGCATCTAATTTCTGACAGTTACAAGATAACATTTGTTGCCTGAAATCAGGACCACAATCTATAACATAAGAATGGTCATCCCAACTAATCCAAATCGATACTCGAAGCCTTTTATCCTTAGCGTCAGTACTTTTGCATACAGGATGATCTACCCCTATTATCGGAATGCCTTGTGATGTGCCTGTGCCTAAAAAATATACCTTCAATTGTACTTTATTTTTTTACAAAAATAGGATTAATTATCTTTCATTAGAAGCCTAATTTACTAACTTTGTAACAAATCAGCCATATTTAAAATAAAATGGGTATAGAAATAAAACTTAAAGGTGACAAAGTCATCGCTCAGATACCATCCATAAAAGACAAAGCACTACGCATAAATCTAAACGAAAATATTTACGGAACCTTTGCAGAGATTGGTGCGGGGCAAGAAACGGTAAGACATTTTTTTAGATCTGGTGGTTCGTCTGGAACAATTGCGAAGGCGATGTCTGCTTACGACAAAGATTTTAGTGATGCCATTTACGGAATTGAAAGTGATGGCCGCTATGTAACTGAAGAGAGATTAAAGAAAATGTTAACTCTTGAAGGGCAAATAATTGAAGAACGTTTAAGCAGAGAAAAACACCCTACAAAACTTTTCTTTAGCTACGCTAATACTGTTGCAACAATAGATTTTGCAAAACAATTTAAAGGTCATGGTTGGGTAGGAATAAGATACCAAATTGAACCCGATGAAGCTTATAATGAAATTATACTTCACATTCGTTTTAAAGAAACTGATGCTCGATTACAACAAGAAACATTAGGTATTCTTGGAGTAAACTTAATTTATGGAGCATTTTATAAATACAATGATCCTAAAAGATTACTTCGTTATTTATATGATCACTTAGATAAAGATCAGCTTGAGATTGATACTATTAACTTTTCTGGTCCACGTTTTGCCGATGTAGATAATCGATTGATTAGCTTACAATTGGTAAAAAACGGTATGACTGATGCCGTTATGTTCAATCCTGAAGGTAAAAATATCCTTCCTGCTGCGATATTATACAAAAAGAATATTCTTGCCTTACGTGGGAGTTTTCGTCCTGTAACGAAGGTTAATATGGATATGTACGAGAAATCATTAAAAATGTTTCTCGAAGAAAATAAAGTCGAAAAAGACAATACGCTTGTAATTTTTGAAATCACTTTATCTAATCTTCGTTCTGATGGAGAAATCGATGAACGCGATTTTATGGATAGAGCCGAATTACTTTGTTCGTTAGGACAAACTGTAATGATTTCGAACTTCCAGGAATATTATAAAGTTGTTGAGTATTTTGCAAATTATACTAAAGCCCGAATGGGATTAGCAATGGGTGTTAACAATTTAGTCGACATCTTTGATGAGAAATATTACCGCCATTTAAGTGGAGGAATTCTTGAAGCTTTCGGAAAATTATTCTACCGCGATATGAAAGTATTCTTATATCCTATGATTGATGAAGATGGTACTATCATGAATTCGACTAACTTAAAAGTACATCCTAGAATGAAAGAATTGTACAAATTCTTTAAATTCAATGGTAAAGTTGTCGATGTAGCCGATTTCGATCCTCATACATTAGAAGTATTCTCGAGAGAAGTATTAAAAATGATTAGTCAAGGAAAACCTGGATGGGAACCAATGCTTCCTGTAGGTATTGCCGAAATTATAAAAGAACATCACTTATTTGGTTATGAACCGAATAAAGTTTTAAAAGAGTCTAATTAGTTTTCTGAGGAACTAAGATTCTGAGAAACAAAGGTTCAAAGACCCAGAACACATAAAAAAAAGCATCAATTTTACGATTGATGCTTTTTTGTTTTTGACTTGGTTTACGCGCAAAACAATCGCAATCTTGTCTTTCTGACAAAGAAAGAATTTCTACGAGTAACTCAGTAAAGATTATAGAGTTTCTTGCGGAGACCTCTCGTGCCTCGGGGTGACAAGTTTGAGAGTATCTACTCAATCTTGTCTTTTTGATATAAAGAAATTCAAACGATATTGAACTGTCGATATAAATCAAACCAAAACCCAACACAAATAACATGTTATAAACATTGCCAACGGTTTCAACCGTTGGAGCGCAATGTATTATCACAGTACCACACGGTTGAAACCGTGGGCTATAGTTAAAACCGTGAGCTATAACCAAAATAGTTCGAAAAAATATATTTTACAAAGAAACTAACGCAAAATTATCAGGCTAATTTAAATCCTCGTACTGTCCTTCGACTCCGCTCAGGATGACAAAACTGAGAGTAAAACACTAAACCTCAACAAATAAAAAACGAGTGGTAATCTTTGTCAAAGTTCAAAACTTTGACAAAGACCTCATGAAAACTGAGTTTAAAAACCGAAATAGTAATCTCTACTTCAAGATTTGATCGGCGTGTTCTTTGGTTTTTACTTTTGAGATTATATCTTCGATAATTCCTTTTTCGTTGATTACAAATGTTGTTCTATGGATTCCGTCGTATTCACGGCCCATGAATTTTTTAGGTCCCCAAACTCCAAAGGCTTGAATTACTGATTTATCTTCATCTGCCAATAATGGGAAAGGGAAATCGTATTTTTCTTTGAATTTGGCTTGTGCTTTTTGTGCATCGGCACTAACTCCCAAAAGAGCGTAATTGTTTGCTTGAAAACGTTCGTAATTATCTCTTAAATCGCAAGCTTCGGCTGTACAGCCTGGTGTATTTGCTTTTGGATAAAAGAATACTACTAATTTCTTGCCTGCATAATCAGCTAGTTTATGTGTATTTCCGTCCTGATCTGTTCCTGAAAAATTTGGTGCTTTATCTCCTATTTGTAATGTTGTCATTTTATTTTAGATTTTTGTTTTTTTTAGACTGGCTTAGACTGGCTTAGGCTACTTAGAGTTTTAGACTCGCTTAGAATTTTGATAGCAAATTTAAATAATTCATGACTTATAATTCCTAACTCATCTGCCATAATTCTTGATTTGTTAGCCCAGATTGTAGTGAAAACCCTGGAATTGTGGTGGTTTACATTTTATGTATTGGCAAAGCGACCAGCGGAAGCTCTTGCGAATACTTAAAAATGTTACTGCCACAATGAGGTGTTGTAACGGAAAGCTGGATTAGGCTCATGATAAAATTTGTACTATTTTTACGGGATTAAATTTACGGAAATGAATAAACAAGAACGGGTAACTTTTGTTATAAATACGTTAAAAGAATTATATCCTACTATCCCTGTCCCTCTAGATCATAAAGACCCTTATACTTTATTAATTGCTGTTTTATTGTCGGCTCAGTGTACTGACGTTCGCGTGAACCAGATCACGCCTATATTGTTTGCAAAGGCTGATAATCCGTATGATATGATTAAAATGTCGGTTGAAGAGATTCAGAATATTATTCGTCCGTGTGGTTTATCGCCTATGAAGGCTAAAGGTATTTATGGTTTGTCGCATATCCTGATTGATAAACATGGCGGAGAGGTTCCTCAGAGTTATGAATATCTGGAGGAATTGCCTGCTGTTGGGCATAAAACAGCAAGTGTTGTTATGTCGCAAGCTTTTGGTGTTCCTGCATTTCCTGTAGATACTCACATTCATAGATTGATGTATAGATGGAATTTATCTAACGGAAAAAATGTAACTCAAACCGAAAAGGATGCTAAACGTCTTTTTCCTGAGGAGGTTTGGAATGATTTGCATCTTGAAATTATTTGGTACGGTCGAGAATATTCGCCTGCTCGAGGATGGGATCTTGACAAAGATATTATTACAAAGACTATTGGAAGAAAATCGGTTATTGATGAGTATTACGAAAATCAGTCTTCTAGAAAACAAAAAAATCACTAATTGCATATTGCCCTTAGTGATTTTTTAATCAAACGACCAATTTGATTAATTTCATTTACTTTCAAAACATCCGACAGTTGCTGTGGGCTGTTTAATTAGCTATAATCTCAAAACTTTTATCTTCGATTTTCACTACTGTTAAGGCTTGTGAATAGCTCAATAAAAAAGAAACTACTTCTTTGTTTGGTTTTAGATTTTTACTAATCATCACTTTTTTTGAGTAAATTTTTGCCATGCTAATAAATGTTTATTTTATATAACAACGACCTATTGCTCAATTTAGTATATTAATTAGTTAAAATAATTTGATGTTTTTCTATAATTTTTCGAATATTCATCAATGCATATCTCATTCTACCTAATGCTGTATTAATACTTACACCAGTTATTTCGGATATTTCTTTAAAGCTCATGTCTTGATACATACGCATTACGAGTACTTCTTTTTGATCATCTGGAAGTTCTTCGATTAATTTTTTTAAATCAACCTCAACTTGATCCATAATCATTTTGTTCTCTATCGTTAAGGAATCATCGGACATGATGGAGAATATCGAAAACTCTTCGGTTTCTCTATACATTGGCATTTTCTTATTTTTTCGATAATGATCCACAATTAAGTTGTGTGATATACGCATTACCCAAGGAAGGAATTTACCTTCTTCGTTATAAGAATTACTTTTTAATGTCTTGATTACTTTTATAAATGTATCTTGGAAAATATCATTTGATATATCTCTGTCTGCTATTTTTGAATATATGAATCCATAAATCTTAGATTCATGTCTTTTTATTAATGTTGACAAGGCACTTTCGTTACCTTCAACATAGTTCTTCACCAATAGAGCGTCAGGAATTTGCAGATTAGCCATAATACTACCTTTTAGTTTTAGTTTTGAATTGGAGTAATTTTCTAAAAAGTAATTTTAATGTATAGGCTTCTGGTTTTTAAAGTGTTAATTAAGTGTTCAAATTTAACAAATAAATATTTTATAAAGCAAATTAAATTAAGAATAATTAACACAAAAAACTGAGAAACATTAAAATAAAGTCAATGATTTCTAAAAAAAGACCAAGAAACAATAAATTAACATTTTGGTTACAACAGTTAAAAAAGAAGCTTAAATCTCACAAAATAAAGCAATTACGATTTAACCTTCTTTTTTTTGCAATCTTAAATTACTGATATACCCGAATATAATCGACAATAAAATCTTGTGGAAAAACTTTATCGTCTACTTCAGGTCCTCCAAAATTTCCTCCTATTGCCAGATTAACTAATATATAAAATGGCTTATCAAAAGGCCAAACATCTTCGGTTTTATCTTTTGGTTCGAATGTGTACACTAAATCTTTATCGACAAAAAAGTCGATTTTGTCTTTTGTCCACTCTATTGCGAATACATGGAATCCTTTTTCGATATCTGGAAATGCAGTTTTCTTGGTATTAATTGTATTCCCGTGGCTATCTTGGGTGTGCAAAGTGGTATAAACCATGTGTGGATCTCTGCCTATATACTCTAAGATATCTATTTCGCCACATTTTGGCCAGTTTACCTGATCCTTATTTGCTCCTAACATCCAGAATGCTGGCCATAGGCCATGACCAACTGGTAATTTGGCTCTGGCTTCGATGCGTCCGTATTTAAACTCTTTTTTGCCTTTGGTTGTAATACGTGTTGATGTATATACGTTTCCGTCTTTTCTTGCATTAATAATTAAGCTTCCATCTTTTAATTGATGGTTTGTCTTGGTATAAATTTGTCTTTCGTTATTACCCCAACCACATAAATCAGGACAACCGTCTCCGAGTTCGTAATTCCAAACGGTTTCGTTTAGGGTTTTTCCGTTAAAATTTTCTTCCCAAACCAGTTTCCTTTTTGCTTGTTGTGCAAAACTTAAATTACCTATTAATAATAGGATTAAAATTCTCTTCATTTTATTTCTTTTATTTATCATTAAAAATAAGAAGGCTAGCAAATGTGCCGCTAACCTCCTTACTCCGACTAACTTTAACTTTTATATTATTGATATACTCTTACATAATCTACTTCCATTGTAGATTGTGTAAATGCTGGATCTATGACTCCTCCAAAGTTTCCTCCCATTGCAAAATTTAATATCAGAAAGAAATCTTTATTAAATGGTGTTGTAGCATCATTGGCAAAAGAATGAAACAAGGCATCATCTACATAAAACTTAATAGATTCCGGACTCCAAACTGCTTTGTAAACATGAAACTCTGATGATGCTGTTGCAATAGTTGTTGAACCTGTGTTTCCGCCTCCGCCAGAATGTCCTGGATAATGCAATGTGCTATGAATCAGATTTTGGCTATTACCTACATGCTCCATAATATCTATTTCTCCGCAAGCTGGCCATGTGCTTGTTGCATAGTTTTGTCCTAACATCCAGATTGCTGGCCAAGTCCCTCCTCCTATTGGTAATTTGGCTTTTATCTCAATTTTTCCATAAGTGAATTTAAATTTACCATCTGTTTTTAATCGTGCCGAAGAATATGCCATTCCGCCTGAAGCTTCTTTTTTGGCAGTTATCTTTAAACTTCCGCCTTGCACTATTACATTGTTTGGACTGTTGGTATAATTTTGTTTTTCATTATTTCCCCATCCGCTGTCACCAGTTCCTAACTCATTTACCCAGTTTGCAGGATTTGGTGCTCCGTCAGTATTAAATTCATCCGACCAAACTAAGGTAGTATAATCAGCAGGAGGCGCTTGCGTAGGTTTTGTTGTGGTAAATATATGATACCATGCTAATGCCGGATTACCTCCCATAACTGCTCTTACAACCATTCTGTTTGCTGTTATGGAGATTATCTCGTATGAGTTCTGACCTATATAATACCCCATAAATCCTCCATCAGAAAAATTCATTGTTGTTCCTCTTGTTTGCGTTAAATGGTCTGGATTACCCATAATAACCGATTCTGAAGGACTTAATGATACTATTTTTGTTCCGCTTGAGTTGTATGCTAAACATGCATCGTCTGGCGAACTTCCTCCTGCTACGCTTGCAAAAGCTGCATTAAAGAATGTTGCTCCTCCGTTATCCAGCTGGTATTTTATTTGTTCCCCGTCTAGCGAAAAGGTCAATACATTATCATATAAACAACTACTTGCTGGTGAAGCTGCTTTCTCAAATGGTCCTGCTGTATAATAATTGGCATAATAATTCTTGGTTGCGTCGCCATCATTTTGTCCAACTCCCAGATGTCCTGGTTCTGAAGCTGACCAATACCATTTTTTAGAAGTTCCGCCTGTTAAGAACGTTACTGCATCGGGATCGCTAAAATCACTTTGTACGGTAACCTCTATCGAGGTACTTGATTGTATCCCTCCTGTTCCTGTTGCAATTACAGTTACTGTATAGGTATTTAATCCTGTTTTGGTAAATCGCTTTTCGGTTTTACCTGTTGGCGAGTTTAACGATGTACCGTCGCTAAAGGCGTACTTGTATGAGATTGCATCATTTGCAGTAGCGACAAGTTTTACCAATCCCGAGCCATCTCCGTTAGGATCTGCATCCGTTTTACCCACAATTTCGGCAGTAATTACAAGGTTTGTTGGCGCTTGTAATGCCCCAAATTTTAAATCATCTTCCTGACAGCCTACCATAAGAAGCATGGTGAGTATGCACACGATATTTATAATTATTTTTTTACTCATGATTCCTTATATTTTTAGTTGGATTGTTTTATATCATCAAAATAGTATGTTTTGCCTGTGCCGCTGTTTCCAAAATCACAGAATATTACAATTCTCTGATAATTATTGGCGTTTACAATCCCTGCAAAATCAAACGTAAGTTCTTCCCAACCATCGGCAACTGTTGTGGTAGCATCTATCTCTTTGTTTATACTCGAGTCTGTTAGATTCTCTAATTTAAATTTTACAATAATTCCTGCCTGTGGTGACCAAACTTTCATTTTTAATTTTTTGAATGTGGAGAAATTTATCGGAGTATCTAATGCTAATGATGAACCTGCCCAAACTTCGGATCCGTTTCCTTTTGTTAAAGCACTTACGGTTGATGATGTATTTATTCCTGATTTCTCTGGATTTGTAATTACTGCTGTGGTTGCTCCTCCAAAATTTCCGTAAGCATAACTTAGCGTAGCCGATTCGAATGTTAATGGCAGCACTAGAGATTCTGCTCCGGAGCTTAACTGAATGTCATCATAGTAATAATCGGCTCCTGTTCCTGCATTACCAAAATCGAAGAAAAGAACTACTCGCTGGTATTTGTTGGCATTATCTACAGCCGAAAAGTCGAATGTAAGTTCCTCCCAATTATTAGCCACTGTATTAGTAACATCTACTTCGGTATTTATATTTGAATCAGTTAAATTCTCTAGTTTCATTTTAACCACAATTCCCGCTTTTGGAGACCAAGCTTTAATTCTGATTTTTTTCAATGTAGAGAAATCAATCGGTTCTCCTAGTTCTAAGAATGAACCTGCCCAAACTTCTGCTCCTGCTGTTTTGGTTAGTTTAGCCACTTTTGCACTTACATTACTGGCATCTACACTAGGATTATTGGCTACAGCAGTAAGTGCTCCTCCAAAATTATTAAATGCATAATTTAATGTAGCTGATTCAAAATCAACTGGTAGCAAAATTGGGTTCGAAATTGTAATAGATTCTGTATGTGTAGTCGTTGCTACTCCTCCGCTTAAAGCGACAACTTTTACTTCATAAGTCCCAACGTTTGCATAAGTGTGCTTAATTGTTTCTCCTTCCATAAAATCAACAGGAATTTCATTTGGGTCTTCGCCAAAATAAACCTGAAAGAAGGTTTCAAAATTGGCTTTTGCGCTTACTGATGCCGATAAATTATCGCCAACTACATGCGCTAATGTTACCTGTAAATTTGTTGGTGCCAAAAATGAAACTGTAAGTGTTTGTGTTATTTCTGTCTTTTTTCCATTAATTCCCATTGCCACAATTTTTGCCTGATATATTCCTTCTGGATATGTATGTGTAGTTGTAGCTCCTGGATTTACAATAACGGGCTGTGTGGCTCCGTGTCCAAAATAAATTTCATATTGTGTAACTCCTTCGCCTTTGGGCAAAAAAGTAACTTTTCCTGAATTATCTTGTGCAATTGTTGTAAGTGCTGATATATTTACTGGTGCTCCAACCGAATCGATATCGACATCGCTGCCACTACTGTCATTAGAACAACCTATTGCCATTGCTAAAACGAACAGACTTATAATAAAATGTAATTTTTTCATGATACTATTTTTTAATATTGAGGATTTTGCTGCCAGTTTCCGTTTGAGAATTGAATCTCTTCGATAGGAACTGGAAATATTTCATTTTTTCCAACCTTAAAACCCACAATTTCTTGTGTTGCTTTTCCTGTACGTACTAAATCGAAAAAGCGAAGTCCTTCTCCAACAAATTCAAATCTTCTTTCCGACCAGATAAAATCTGTTAAGGCTGGTCCTGAAGCCGATATATCATGATTTGTATCTCCAAATGCACGTCTTCTTACTTCGTTTAAGTATGTTCTTGCTTTGGCATCGTCTAATCCTCCTCTGTTATAAGCTTCTGCTGCCATTAATAACACATCGGCATAACGAATTGCTCTATAATTATTAGGATTTGTCAGGTTTTGATCCCCAATATTAGCATCGCCTTGGCGTGGTAAATATTTACGGTTAAAATATCCTGTGTGTTTATATCCTACTCCATAAGTGGCATTATTGGCTGCAGCCCAAGCGACAATATCCAGGATAGCAACATCTTTACGTTTATCGCCTACCTCAAATGCATCGGCAATTTTTGGAGTTGGTACATTAAAACTATACCCCGAGTCAAAAAATGGTCCTACATAGTTTCTTACTCCGTTAAATCCTACTGCTACGTTACCTTCACTACATTGCAAACATCCAAAATTTGCTCCTTCGGCATCGCTATATTGTACTTCAAACACAGATTCTCTTCCGTTTTCTCCAGCGTTTTCAAAGATTGTATTGTAATCTGTCACTAATGAATATTTACCTGATTCGATTACTTTATCTAGGACTTTGGATGCATCCAAATATTTGTTTTGATACAAATACACTTTTCCTAATAGTGCTTGTGCTGCACCTTTGGTCGCTCTTCCTACCTCTGGGGCATTTGGGTTTAAATTAGCGACTGCGTAAAGCAAATCGGCTTCTATTGAAGCGTAAACTTCTGGAACTGATGAACGCGGAATTGTTTTCTCATCATTTAGTTTAAATCTCTTATCTCCGTTTAGCGGAATAGCCCCGAACCATTTTACTAATTCAAAATGATAATATGCTCTTAAAAAATGAGCTTCGGCCAATATCTGATTTTTCCCTGGGAAGTCTATTTTGTCTTTAAACTCTAAAATGTAGCTTGCTCTATTAACTCCCGCAAACATCCAGTTCCAAACATCTTTTATATTACTATTTACAGCTGTGTGTGTCATATCATCTACTTGCTGGAATCCTATTACATCACTGGCACTTTCTCCTCCCGAAAATGTATTATCTGAGGCTATCTCGCCCAATAAAACATTTACATAAGAGGATTGCAATAAATCGTAGGCTCCAATTAAGGCATTGTAATAATCTGATTCTGAATTAAAATAATTTTCGGAATCTATTGAATATACTGGGTCACGCTCGACAAAACTATCTGTACAAGAAATACTTATTGCTCCCAAAAGCACGATTCCTAGTCCTATATTTATAATATACTTTTTCATTTTCTTAATTTTAAAAATTTAGATTTAATCCCATTGTATAAATCCTTGGTGTTGGATAAAATCCGTTATCGATTCCTGATCCCACTGACGATTGCGAAACATTATCAGCATTTAATGGTCCTGATAAAGCTGCTGGGTCAAAACCTCTGTACTTGGTAAATGTGTACAAATTGTTTACTCCCATATACAAGCGTAGTTTTGAGATTCCGATTTTATCCGAGAATGCTTTGTTTAATGTATAGCCTAATTGCACGTTTTGGATTCTTAAAAAAGAAGCATCTTCTACATAATAGTCAGAGAAAAGTGTGTTGTTTGTAGCTCCGGTTGTTACTCTAGGAACTGTATTGCTTGTTCCCTCACCTGTCCATCTTCCTAAAACATAATTAGATTTATTTACATCTGTAAGTGTACGTTCGTAATTTCTCACCATATCATTTCCTATAGATGCATAGGAATAAGCAAGAAAGTCAAGGTTTTTGTAATTAAAGTTTAAATTTAATCCCATGATTACACTTGCAATTGGATCCCCAATGTTGGTTCTGTCTCTACTATCTATTACACCATCATTATTTAAATCTTTATAGCGAATATCTCCTGGAGCTGTTGTAACCGAACCTAAAGCTGCTTGCGATGGATGCGCTGCAATCTCGGCTTGGTTCTGGAAAATTCCATCAGTTTTATATCCATAAAAATAACCTATTGGCTGTCCTTTTTCCATTCTTGACGGAGGTAGCGGTTGCCCTACTCCAAAACTTCCTGCATCGGTATAACCTGTGCTATTTGCTACTTCTAAAACTTCATTATTGATGGTTGTTATATTGTATCCGATATTAAAATTAAAACTATCAGATATTTTGTCTTTGTAATTAATAGCAAACTCAAATCCTTTGTTTCTTACCGAACCTGCATTCATAGTAGGCGGAGAAGCTCCCGGAGCATAAACTCCTGTTATTGCCGATACTGGAATTCTTGGGATTAATAAGTTATCACGTGTATCTATAAAATAATCTGCTGTAAAGTCTATTTTTTCATTAAATAATCGAAAATCTAATCCTACATCAAACTTTTTAGCTTCTTCCCATTGCAATTTTGAATTTGGTAACGCCCCAATTGCGGTTCCGTTTACTAAAGCTCCATTATATACATAAGTCGCTTCTCCATCTAGCAATCCTGCATAACCATTATTAGGGATTAAGTCGTTTCCTAAAACACCATAACTTACTCTTAGTTTTAAGAAATTAATGAAACTGTTATCTTTTAAAAATGATTCTTCAGAGACTACCCATCCCCCAGTAAATGATGGAAAGAATGCTACTCTGTTATCTGGTCCAAATTTGGTCGAAGCATCTCTTCTGATAACTCCGCTAAAAAGGTATTTTCCTTTAAAATCATATTCTAAAATTCCAACATAAGAGATTCTTCTTTCATCGTAGTTATAAGACGAAACATCACGACCTCCAGCTGGGCTTGTTCCTTTAGCCAGATTTATATCGGCATATTGCCATGAATTATTAGGTACATCATAACCTGTTGCTCCAAGTCCTGATCCCCAAGTTTTATAACTTGTTGATACAAAAATTGCTTTGATGTTATGACTGTCAAAAAGTGTCTTTTTATACTCTGCCAAAAAATCGTAGGTATAATCATTATCGTTTACTGTGTTTTGAGTAACACTGCTTCGGGAAATATCAAACACTTTTCCTCCATAACTTATTTGTTTTGAGAAGTTTTTCCTAATACTATTTCCTGTATTAAATCCGATACGTGATGTAAGTTTAAACTCTTTGGTTACATCATAAGTAAGACTAACACTCCCGTTCAGTTTTTTTAATTTATAGTCATTGTATGTATTCTCTATTTGTGCAAGCGGATTAATAATTTCGACTCCGTAACCTGGTGTACTAGGAACTAATGTATAATTCCCGTTTTGGTCACGAACTGGTAAAGTCGAAGGTGTATTTATAGCATTAAAAAGCACAGAACCCAATCCGTTTTCATTTAATGAATCTCTATCTAGGTAAGTATAAATAATATTGGTTTGTAGTTTTATTTTACTAGATAAATCGACTCCTAAAGACAATCTTGCTGTATTTCTTTTAAAGTCAGATTTAGAACCTCCAATAATACCTTGTTGGCTTAAATCAGATCCACTAAATGTATATGTGATTTTATCAGAACCTCCTGATATTGATATATCATTATTAATTATAGGAGCCGGATTAAAAATTTCATCTTGCCAATCTGTTCCTTTTCCTAAACCCGAAACATTAGGATAAGGCAATGTTTGTCCGCCATTGGCATAACTTTCATTTAGTAGTAATGCATATTCTGTAGCATTTAATACTGACATCTTTTTGGTTGTTTCCTGTGTACCAAAAGAGGAATTAAAAGAAACCTTGGTTTTAGAATTCTTTTTACCCGTTTTTGTAGTTACCAAAACAATTCCGTTAGCTCCTAATACTCCATAAATTGCTGCTTGCGCATCTTTAAGAACCGTAATCGACTCTATATCATTAGGATTTAAAATACTCAAATCTCCCTGATATCCATCTATAAATACAGTTGCAGCATTATTTCCATTGGTGGCAACACCTCTAATATGTATATCCATAGCTGCTCCCGGAGAACCCGATTGTGCAGTAACGCTAACACCTGCAACGGTTCCTTGCAAGGCTTGCTCTACTTTAATAGGATGTAAATCTTCGATAGTTTTACTAGATACAATAGAAACTGCTCCTGTTACATCTCTTTTCTTTTTACTGCTGTATCCTAATACAACAACTTCATCAAGCGATCTGGCATCATCGCTCATCTTTACAGTAATTATACTGCTTGAAACCACAACTTCTTGTGTTCGAAAACCAATATAACTTAAAACAATTGTGGTTCCTTTTGGGATACCTAACAACTTAAAAGATCCGTCAAAATCGGTGGTTGTACTTTGTGACGAACTTTTAACTTTTACATTTACGCCAGGCAATGATAAACCTGAGCCATCGAGTACAGTTCCCTTTACATCAAAGGCTTGCGAAAACGCAAAAGATGTAAACAGTAACAATACCATTAGTAATAATCTAGATTTCATAATTAGTTAGTTTTTATTGAAAGATAAATTTATTCGGATTCATTGATAATTATTCAAAAACAACCTTTACAAAAAACATACAATCACAAAAAAGACTATTTATTTTTAATATAACATAAAAAATTACCAGTATTAATAGTAAATCAGCAATGTTAAATTATGTTAAAATATTAATGTAAATCATAAAAAAACCACAACAATAACGTTAATGTTGTGGTGATGTATAGGTAAAATTTTCTGTTTAGTAGCTTCCTATACAGCAAGAATATACTCAACTAAACCTTGTTCATGCTGCAAATCCATTTTTTTACGCAAACGGTAACGTTTTATCTCCACGCTTCTTACCGAGATATTTAGTAATGGAGCAATTTCTTTTGACGACAGATTCAATCTCAGGTATGCACAAAGTCGTAAATCATTTGGAGTTAATAAAGGGTGAAGTTGTTTTATCCTTTTCAGGAAATCTTTATCGGCATTATCAAATGCTTCTTTAAACACGTTCCAGGAATCATCTTCGGTGATATTTTTATTGATGGTCGTAATTACCGATTTTATATTTTTATCCCCGTCTTCGGATGTTTTCTTTAGATCTTCTTTTATAAAAGCCAATAATTCGTTTTTGCTATTTAAGCTCATTGTAGAAACTGCCAATTCTCTGTTTTTACTATCTACATCCTGAGTTAATTGCTCGTTTCGCAACTTCATTAATTGTTGCTCATTTTCGAGCTCTTTAATCTCTAATAACAAGTTGTTTTCTTCTATTAGTTTCTCTTTCTGTTTATGGTAATAATTCCTGTAAGCTTTATTTATAAAATAAGCTACGATTAATGCTAATAACAAATAAATAAAATAAGCCACATTGGTAAGATACCAGGGTTTTAATATCGTAAATGAATATGTTGCTGTATTTTCTAATACTTTATTGGCAAATTTTGCCCTTACCTTAAATGTATAATTTCCTGGTGGAAGGTTCTTGAAATTCACCGCTGGCTTTACACTCCATTCGCTCCAATCATCCTGAAAACCTTCTAGTAAATATTGATATTCTGAGTTAATGTATTTATTGTATTCAGGAACCGTATAATTAAAAGTTATATTATTCTCGTCAGATTTAAAACTTCCTTCTTCAAGAATAGATTCATTGGCAATTCGTTCATTAAGTTTATTTGTAGTAATGGCAGCAATAGAAACTACATAATTTTTAAAACTCAAATCATCAATATTCAACGTATAATAACCATCTGTTGTACCGATGAGGTAATCTGATTTGGATAACTGTGTAATATTCTCAAATCCTAACATGGAGTTGGTTAACGATGCCGGAATCGGAATAACATTTTGCTTAAGCTCACTTCCTAGTTTACTTGCCGAAAAATAATGGATATAGTTTTTAGAAAACAACCATATTTTATTAGAATTATCTACAATTAATTTCCCCGAAGTATATTCGTCTTTCTCAAAAACAGAACTTAGCAGTTTGTCTTTCTCAAACTGTTTTGTTGCATTATTAAGCTTAAAAATCCCTCCTTTGTAAGCATAATAAATAGAATTATTAAACTTAATTAAACTCGCATTTTTCCCTTTCTTGGGCGATGCATACGCAAAAAATGTTTTAACTTTTGTTAGTTCATTATCTAGTTGTAACCTAAAAATACCTTTGTACTCATGACTTACATATATCTCCAGATTCTTAGTAATTTCAAAATAGCGTGACGAATAATCAAATCCTGTTATTTTATTTCTAAATCCCCACTGATTATTACCCTTTTCCAGAATCGAAATACCATAATAATTACCTTGCATCAATAAATTACTATGACTCGCGATTGTTTCAAATTTCCAAGTTCCAGACGCCGAGAATATCTTTTTAGCAATATTATTCTCTATAACAAATGTTCCCGAATCATGCCCACAAAATAAAGTTCCGTCATAGGTAAACAAAGACCAAACCTGACCTTTGGTTCCGCTTATAAACTTAAATTCTTCGGTGCTTTGGTATTTTTTATAAAATAACCCTTGATTTGTTCCTATATATAAAATTCCGTTGTGGGTTGCCGAGGCATAAACCGTTCCCAGAATCCCTGTATCATCGGTAAAACTATGAATGGGCGACTGAAGATTAATACAGTTTATACCGTTATCTAATCCTACCCAAAGGTTTTTATCATCATCCTCAAACAATGATAAAGCGGTATTATTACTCAGTCCTTTATTTTGAGAAATATGATACTTGAGTTTACCTTCTTTCGAAATTATAAAAATCCCATCAGATACCGTTCCAAGCGCAAAACTACCATCCGAAAGCAGCTGACTACTATAAACAAAACTAGCTTCTAATTGATTATCTATCTCTGTATGAACTTTGGTTAAACTATCCCCGATTAGCTTATAAAATCCGCTTAATTGCGTCTGAATTAGCAAACCTTCATCAACAGAAAAAATGTTTACAATGGTATTATTTTTTAAAATTGGATTATCCGAAATCAAGACTTTTTTGCCACTTTCTATTTCAAAAAGACCTTCTTTCATTGTCTGAAAGTAAATCGAAGTATTTGTTCTAAATGACTTAACGACACCATTTTTGGGCGCTATTATCTGAAACTTTTTAGTTTTAGTATCATAAATATAAATTCTGTTTAAAGATTGAAACAGAATCCATTGATCGTATTTTAATATGTTCCAAAACTGTTCGTCATCAAGAATTTTATTTTTTATAGAATCACTAAGCGAAGTATATTTTAATTTTCCATTTGGTTGTCTTGTCCAAAAACCAAAATTCATATAAAAACCAGTATAAACTTTATCATCGATAACTTTTACAGATCGAATAATCGTTTCGTTAGGAGATGGATATAACTCCCAATTGGTTCCATTAAATTCTAAAAGACCTTCATTATTAGCAAAAAATAAAGAATGCTTTTGGTCTTGCGAAATCATCCAACTCTGATTACCTGCTCCGTAAACGCTGGGAGGATACTTAATTATAGGTGGTAATTCCTGAGAATAAACACTACAATATAAAAAAACGAACAAAAGGTGAAATTTCGATTTCAATGGTATCTGTGGTATTAATTTAGTATTAAAACTGCACTAAAATAAATCATTATTAACTGATAAAACACTATTTTGGCAAAAAATGAAATAAAAATACAAATAGTATTTTATCACACTTATTTAAACTCTAAAACAATAATTATCACATTATTTTAAACAAATTGAGTCCCTATCCTTAACATAACTCAAATGAAAATTGATTACTTTTGTGGAAATTGATTTTTTGTATGCAAATTGACCTTTCTACACTCGACCCAAAGAAAAATATCATCATTAAAGGTGCTCAGGTACATAATTTAAAAAATGTAGATGTTGCCATTCCAAGAAACAAACTTGTTGTTATCACAGGACTTTCGGGTTCTGGAAAATCAAGTTTGGCTTTTGATACTTTGTATGCCGAAGGACAACGTCGTTATGTCGAGAGTTTGTCATCGTATGCACGTCAGTTTTTAGGTCGATTAGATAAACCAAAAGTCGAATACATAAAAGGAATTGCTCCTGCAATTGCTATTGAGCAAAAAGTAAATACTACCAATGCGCGCTCGACTGTAGGAACATCTACAGAAATTTACGATTATGTAAAGTTACTTTTTGCAAGAATTGGTCGCACATACTCTCCTATTTCTGGTCAGGAAGTCAAAAAAAATACCGTTACCGATGTTGTTACCGATGTAAAAAGCTTCGAATTAGATAGTAAATGGTTGCTTCTTGCTCCTATTCATCTTGAAAAAGGAAGAAAACTAGAAGAGAAACTTAATGTTTTATTACAACAAGGTTTTGCACGTATCTTAATCGATAACGAAATGGTTCGTTTGGATGAATTTGCTTCTTCGCTTGACGCGAAAAAGGATCAGGATATATTATTGATTATTGATAGAATCGTTGTAAAAGACGAAGAAGAATTTTTCAACCGTCTTTCGGATGCTGTTCAAACTGCATTTTTTGAAGGAAAAGGAATTTGTTTTTTACAAGAATTAAACACCAATAAAAGATTCAGCTATTCTAATAATTTTGAGTTAGACGGAATCACATTCTTAGAACCAAATCCGCATTTATTCAGTTTCAATAATCCATACGGCGCTTGCCCTGCTTGCGAAGGATATGGAAATATTATTGGTATCGATGCCGATTTAGTCGTTCCTAATACTTCTTTATCTATTTACGAGAATGCTATTTTCCCATGGCGTGGCGAAAGCATGAGTTGGTTTCGTGATCAGTTGGTAAATAATTCACATAAATTTGATTTCCCGATACACAAACCTTACTTTCAATTAAGCGAAGAACAAAAAGAGTTAATCTGGAAAGGAAATCAATATTTTGAAGGTTTAAATGATTTCTTCAAAGAACTAGAAGAGAAAAATTATAAAATTCAGAACAGAGTAATGCTTTCGCGTTACCGCGGAAAAACAAAATGCCACGTTTGTAAAGGAAAACGTTTACGAATAGAAGCTTCTTATGTAAAAATAAATGGCAAAACGGTTTCAGATTTAGTCGATTTACCAATTCAGCATTTAGTTACTTTTTTCAACGAAATAGATCTTAACGTTTACGAAAAACAAATTGCAAAACGTTTGTTGGTCGAAATTAATAATAGATTATCCTTTTTAACGGAAGTCGGATTATCTTATCTTACTTTAAACCGAAATTCTTCGACTCTTTCTGGTGGAGAATCTCAGCGTATCAATCTGGCAACTTCTCTAGGAAGTAGCTTGGTTGGATCTATGTATATTCTAGATGAGCCTAGTATTGGCTTGCACCCTAAGGATTCTGAACGATTGATAAAAGTATTACTTTCTCTTCGTGATTTAGGTAATACGGTAATTGTTGTAGAACATGATGAAGACATCATGAAAGCTGCCGATATGATCATCGATATTGGTCCTGAAGCAGGAACTTTTGGAGGAGAATTAGTAGCTCAGGGAACGTATGACGAAATATTAAAATCAACTTCTCTAACGGCTAAATATTTAAATGGCGATTTAGAAATTACTGTTCCTAAACAACGCCGTAAATCTAAAAACTTCGTACAGGTTATTGGTGCTCGCGAAAACAACCTTAAGAATATAGATGTTACTTTCCCATTAGATGTTTTAACTGTAATTACGGGAGTTTCTGGTAGCGGAAAAAGTACGCTTGTTAAAAAGATTTTATTCCCTGCAATTCAGAAAAAACTAGATAATGCAGCCGAAAAAGCTGGTCAATTTACCGAAATAAAAGGTTCTTTCTCGCAAATAAAACATATCGAATATGTCGATCAAAATCCTATTGGAAGAAGTTCGCGTTCTAATCCTGTAACCTACATTAAGGCTTATGATGATATACGAGAATTATATGCCAAAGAAAAACTATCAAAAATAAGAGGCTACCAAGCCAAACATTTTTCTTTTAACGTAGATGGTGGAAGATGCGAAACTTGTAAAGGTGAAGGCTCTATTAACGTCGAGATGGTTTTTATGGCCGATGTACAGTTGCCATGCGAAACTTGCGGTGGAAAACGCTTCAAAAAAGAAGTTTTAGAAATTACTTTTGACGACAAAAACATCAATGACATCTTAACCATGACAATTGATGATGCTATTAGTTTCTTTTCTAAAAACAATCAGACTAAGATTACTCAAAAATTGCAACCTCTACAAGATGTTGGTTTAGGATATGTACAATTAGGACAATCCTCTTCGACTCTTTCTGGTGGTGAAGCACAACGTATAAAACTGGCTTCGTTCTTGGTAAAAGGAGCGACAAAAGACAAAGCTTTATTTGTTTTCGATGAACCTACAACCGGACTTCATTTTCATGATATCAAGAAATTATTGGCTTCATTTGATGCATTGATAGACAAAGGTCATTCAATAATTGTTATTGAACATAATCTTGACCTTATAAAATGTGCCGACTGGATAATAGATTTAGGTCCAGAAGGTGGAGAAAATGGTGGAGAATTATTGGCCGAGGGAACTCCAGAAGAAATCGTTAAAGTAAAAAAATCTATAACAGGTATTTATCTAAAAGACAAGCTGTAATCTTAAATTATTCGTAGTAACATTTATCTTCAAAAGGAATTCCATCTTCATCTATGGCAACTAATATCTTTTTGTTTTTAGATGATTCTATGGTTAAGTATAACCACGCAATAGACCATAATCCGAATGTTAAGCAACAAATCAGGAAATTAAAACTATGATCAACTACTCTCTCCCCTTTTGATAAAACTGCAAAAAGCATTTCATCGTTTCTTTCTTCTAAGATAAAACCGTTATGTATTTTATTTGAAATTATATTCGAAAATACTTGTAGACTTTCTTCTTGTGTAAACTGTGGGCTTTTCATAATCGTTAATTAAAATTATTTTAGCTATTTACTTTAATAATTTATTTGGGGGAATTTAGAAAGCAAAATTAGCTCACAATCAGAAACTACACAATACCCACTTTTAGTGATATTACAATTAATTTTTCATCATAAAACACTAAAAAATATTAATTCCACAAGATAGAGTCCCTTATTAAAAGTTTCATTACACATAAGGCAATTCTCTTTTTTTCAGCTATCTAATTCCTTTTAAACAAATTATAACTTGCCATTTATATTAAACGTAGGAGTTTCGTAATTATTACCTAAATAGTCTTCGGGTATTGTCGTTTTATTTCCATCACGCAGCGCTTTATAATGTGGCGACATAATTTCGATACCAGCTTCGTTAAAACTATCCTGAATATTTTGATGTAGGGATGAATAAATTTGAGGTTGTTTCTGAGGCTCTTTGGTATAAGCATTAATTTCATAGGCAACATAAAAATCATCCAAACTTGTTTGCAAAACAAACGGAGCCGGAGTAGTTTCTATAAAATCTGTCTTTGTAGCTGCATTAATTAATGCTTTATGAACATCTCTCCAAGGCACATCGTATCCAATTGTAACTGTAGAATGCATAACCAATCCTCTTGCATCTTCTTTTGTATTTGCCGAATAATTAGTCGATGTACTCGATAAAACAGTTGAATTTGGTATTGTAATGTCTTCAAATTTTGGTGTTCTTACACGCGTAACCAAAGCCGTTTTTTCGATTACTTCTCCGCTTACATCTCCTATTTTTATAAAATCTCCTATTTTAAAAGGACGCATATAGGTTATTACAAGTCCTGCAACCATATTAGCAATTGCATTAGACGATCCTAATGAAAATAAGATTCCCACAAAAACCGAAACTCCTTTAAATATAGGTGAATCTGAACCTGGTAAGTACGGAAAAATAATAACCAACATAAAGGCATACATTAAAAAGCGGATGATATTAAAGGTTGGTTTTGCCCAATCACTATAAAAACCATCTATTTTTATGTTCCCTTTACTAATCTCATCTACAAAAAACTTAATCCCTTTTAAGGTGTATCTAAAAATAAATGCAATTACAAGTATTGTAAACAAATTAGGAAGAAATGCCAGAAACCCCATTACAGCCAATTTTGCAGGCGTAAGAATCCATCGTAATAAAGTTGTTGTATAACCTTCGGTAGCAGGAAAAATACTAAAGAGTATTGGTAAAGATAAATACACAATTAATAACAAAACGAAAACCTTTATAGCTCCTATTAATCGTAATACCAAAAAGTGTTGCTTTTGCGGACTAAGAATAGTTATCTCATTGTATTTATATCCTGTAAAATACTTTTTTTTATTTCTGGATACATAAAGACTTCCTTTATTAAAAAGTTTGCCTACAAAAAACAATACAAGACCAAGAATTAATATTAGCAGAGCCGTAAATCCGAGTCTTTTTGGTAATAAAGAATAGTTTTCATTCTGAAAAAGAATAGCTCTTTTTATTGCCGTAAAATTACGCTTGGCAACATTGGCAGCAGGCATATTCTCTGATTTCGCATCCGCTTCAAGAATCGACATTATTACAAAATCACTTTCGTAAACAATATCCAAACTTATATCCGAAGGAATAATTTTTAGAGAATCGCTTACAAAAAAAGCATCTTCATAAAGTTTTTTTATTTTGTCAGAAATAGCTTTGGCTCTATTCTCGGCAGAGAATGAACCTACTTTATTATAAACATAAAAAAGGGTGTCTTTAAAAGGTGTTACAGGATATCCCCTTAAATTAATTTTAGCAATCGTATCGACAGTATTACCTTGAACGATTTCTTTTTCAGGTTGCATTTTTGCCTTTTGAGCAAAACTAACTTGTGAAACTAATAGCAACGAAATAAACAGAAAAACAATTACTCTCTTTTTCATATTTGTATGTAATAAAACCACAAGCGGCTATAACAAATATAAAAACAAAATGCATCACTTTTAGTTCGTGACCTTATTTCTTACTAAATTTTAATTCCAAGCTTATTTATAAACTTATTAATCACATCATTAATTTCTTTAGAAATAGCGAATTTATAGTTTAAATACACATAAAAAACAGTCACAATAACTGATTTTAAAGCAATTCCGATTAAAGGATAAACTGGAAATTCCCAAAAGTAAAATAATAGAAACAATACCGTTGTAACCAGTAATGAATACAAATTTTGCTTAGTAAAAGGATACAAATGAAGTTTCTTAACTACAAAAAGTAATTTTGCCAAACTGTATGCTGTAATAGATAGCAACGTTGCAAATGCAGAACCTGTAATACCATAAATCGGTATAAAAATTATATTTAAAACAAAGGTTAAAACAACTAAACCTAATCCTAAGAACAATACCGTTCGGTAATATTTTGTATTAAAAATAATAGCATTATTATTCCCTAAAATAAGATCAAAATATTTAGACAATCCAATCATAAAAACAACAGGAACTCCTCCTCTATATTCCTCAGGAACGATTTCGTATAACTGATTAATATTTACGAAAATACACAACATCACAAATCCACCAACGATCTGTAAGTTAATAGATGTCTTTTTATACAAATCATTCAACTCATCGTGTTTATCATCGTGCATTAACTTAGCCGTAATAGGATATACAATTTGATGCATAGCACGACTTGGAACCGAGATTACCAGGGCTATATATGTTGCTACCGAATAATAAGCAATATTCTCAATTTTCATATACTGATTAAGCATAAGCTTATCTCCATCCAAAAGCAAATTGGCTACACTTCCTGAAAGGATTATGTAAAACGTATATTCCATTACACTTTTTACATTTGCTGGTATTGTAATCTGAAACTTAGGCTTTTTAATACTAAAAGCATAAAACATCGTTACGATAAAAGCTATAAAATAAATTGCAGCCGTCACATATACAAATTGAATTAAGGTTATCCAATCAAAATATAATCCTACCAAAGCAAGTGTAGAAAACAATCTTAAACCAACTTCTTTGATAAAATTACCAAAAACGGAATGCATATGTACTCTTGCCCAAGCATAAAAAATCTCGAAATAAGCCATACAAATTCCGATAAAAGGAATCAATAAGATAAACTCTTTTACAACAGGATTTTTCTTTGATACAAAAGCCGTGATATCATCAAAAAAGAAAAGTCCAATTATTCCCAAAGGAATACACATTAAAACAGGAAATAGTGCTGTAAAGGACAAAAACTGCTCTCTTTCTTCTTCTGTTTTATATTGAGAATAAAACTTGACCAATGTATTTTGCATCCCGATAGCAAACAAAGGCATGATAACATTTGCCGCTGAAGTAACGTAATTTGTTAAACCATAATACGTTTCGCCTAAATAAATCGGATATAAATAAAGCGTGTTTATTGCACCAATACCAAAACCAATATATGTTATAATAGTATTTTTAAAAGACTGATTTAAGACTATGCCCATTGAAGGTATTTATGTTTTTTATTGAAATTTTAAAAAGTATTCTATTTAATCAATTGTGCTAACTGTTTTGTTAGGTTTTTTCTAGAATATTGCTGCAATCCAACTCCGTTTGATTGTAGTTTTCCTTCTAAAAATTGATTATAAAAATCCAAAATTACACTTTTTAATTTCATTTTTTCAGAATAGTCAAAAAACACACCCGTATTTGTCTGAGTTATAATATCTGAGAAGTCAGAACCTTTAGGTCCAATTGCAATTATTGGTCTATTAGAAACCATATACTCAAACAACTTACCAGGAATAATACTCTTTGTATCTTCTGAGTTTATTTCGATTAACAATAAAACCTGAGATTTTCTTTGATGAGCAATAGCTTCGTTATGCGAAACATAACCTAAATTATTCAGGTAATCATTCAGTTTGAACTTCTCGATTGTTTCTAATACTTCCTGACTAACTGCACCAATTAGTTTTACCTGCAAGTGTTGTTTGAATTCAGGGATTTCCTGCAATAACTCAACCAAACATTCCCATAAAAAAAGAGGGTTTCTTTCGGATAAAAAAGAACCAATATGCGCCAAAGTAAATTTGGTATCTAATGTTTGCTTCTCTACATTTTCTACATCATAACCATTGGTAATAACTTCAATAGGTTTTGTTGTTATTTCCTGAAATTCTGCTTTGGTAGTTTTACTTGTAACAAGAATAGTATCGGCAGTATTTAAAACCTGATGTTCTAATTTCTTATGTTTTTTAGCAGCATAACTTGATAAACGCAATGATTTATGATAACCTATCGTAGTCCATGGATCACGAAAATCGGCAAACCATTTTACGTTTAATTTCTGCTTTAATTCTAAACCAATAAGATGCAAACTATGTGGTGGCCCAGAAGTTACAATCGTATCAATATTATTTTCAACAATATATTTTTCTAAAAAAGAAACCGATGGCTTTACCCATAAAACACGAGCATCAGGAATAAATAAATTACCACGAATCCAAAGGAATATTTTATCCAGAAAAGATTGCTTTTTCTGATTCGGAATAATTCCAGAAGCTATTTTCTTTGTTTTGTTTTTCGAAAAAAATGAAGCTAATTGATAAGGCTCAATAATTTTATTCTTAATAACAATTACCTGATCCGAAACTTCGTTCATCAAACCTTCATCAACAATAGGATATGTTGGATTTTCTGGTACATATACAATTGGCTGAACACCAAATTCGGGCAAATATTTTACAAATTTCAACCAACGTTGCACGCCAGGCCCTCCAGCTGGTGGAAAGTAATATGTTATAATTAGGAGTTTCTTTTGTTCCAAGAAAAAAGTGGTTTAATGTTTAAAGTTGCAAACTGAGATTGAAAACCGATTACTTAACGCCAATCGATTTTTTTCTTTCAAAATAAATTCCTCCGATTAAAAGAACTAGCATACCTATTGAACTAGCAAGTGTAATCATACTACCAGTTTTAACAACTTGTGGCTCAAATTTAAATTCGATTGTATGTTTTCCTCCAGGAACCTCAAGTGCTCTTAACACGTAATCTACAGGAAAATGATCTGTAAGTTTTCCATCAATGTAAGCATTCCATCCTTTTTCGTAATAAATCTCAGAGAATACCGCTAAACCATCATTTAAGTTATCCGATGTATATTTAATATAATTTGGTTTATAAACGTCTAATTTTATAGTTCCGCTTGCATCCCATTTTTTCTTTAATCGAGCACTTTTAAATTTAGAACCATGATCATGAATATTAAACACTGCTACATTCTTAGTATCTAAGTGATCCAAAAGTTTCATTTCGGCATCGGCAGTATTTACCAATTTAACATCTTTTACAAACCAAGCATTACCGTTAGTATTTGGGTTTATTGTCGGGAATTCTTGTCCTTCTTTATTTGTTTGGATAATGTATTTTATATTTAACATATCCAATACTTCCATATTATTTTTGGCTATCTGATAGTCAAATAACTGTTGCATTCTTCTTGGTTTTGCAGCATGATATCCACCAATTGATTTATGGAAATAAGAAGCTCTAGCACTTGATAAGTTACCATTTACTTCAAAAACTCTATAATGTGTAGTGTCTTTTAAAATTTGCACATCCGAAGGTGTTTCCTGAAAAGGAACTGCAACCTCTCTTCCGCTTACAAAATCTTTGGCCGAAACATATTTTTTATCAACAAAGAACAAATCAAAAATCATAAAAACACTCACAATAATTAATGCTGCATTTTGAGATAATTTATTCTTGATAAAGAACCATAATACTCCAAAAGTAACTACTATAAAGAATCCAGAACGCAACAAATCTGCTGAGTATAATGTTCTTCTATCTTCTTTTAATGCATCTACAAAATCAGGTCCGTAATTCTCTAAAAAATAACTATCGCTACCTCCTGAAAAATTAAACATACTCTTGCAGAAAACTAATATTAGTAAAACACCAATACTAAATACTCCTGTTTGCACCAATCCTTTTTGCTGTAGTTTTGGGTCAATGTCTTTTAGTTTAAAGAAAGATTGTAATCCCATAATTGCAAGAACTGGGAAACATAATTCTAAAATAACCTGTATAGAAGAAACTGCTCTAAACTTATCATACATAGGAACATGATCGATAAAGAAATCAGTTAATATCGGAAAGTTTTTACCCCAGGAAAGTACTAAAGCAACCATTGCTCCCGAAAAGAATACATATTTAATTTTTCGGTCATCAATAAACAAAGCCAAAATTGCCAAAAAGAAAACAATAGCGCCAATATATGCTGGAGCTGCCACAATAGGCTGATCTCCCCAATACGTTGGCATTGCCGAAACAAAATCCTGAGCTTGACCTTCTGGAACACCTTGTCCAATCATGAATTCGTACATCTTACTATCTGTACCAACATTTTCACTATTAGAACCACCAAATAATCTTGGTGCAATTAAGTTAAAACTTTCAGCAATTCCGTAACTGTATTCTGTAATATAATCACGACTTAATGCGCTTCCGTTTGTATTACTTTTTGAACCATCTGGATTAAATGTTAGTTCACTTTTTCCTCTGGTACTAAAACTAGCATATTCGCTAGTAGCCAATAAATTAGTAGCATTTGCGCCTAAAGCGAAAATTCCGGCTACTGCCAAAACTCCAAATGAAATTAAAAGTGGCTTATATTCTTTTTCTTTAATAAAATTGAAAGTATAATATCCTGAAAGAATCAATAAGAATATCAATAAATAATACGTCATCTGGAAGTGGTTAGCATTAATTTCTAACGCTACCGCAAACATGGTGAGCAAACCTCCGAGAATGTATTTTTTCTGGAATACAAGTATAAATCCAGCGATAACCAATGGCATATACGCAATAGCATGCGCTTTGGCATTATGTCCAACTCCAAGAATGATAATTAAATAAGTAGAGAATCCAAAAGCTAATGCTCCGATAAAAGCCTTAAGCGGGTCGATTCTCAAAACCAATAACAAACCATAAAACCCTAAGAAATATAGAAACAGATAATCTGCCGGACGAGGTAAAAATCGTAAAGCATCATCTATCTGACCTACATAATCATGCGGATAATTAGCTCCTAGTTGATAAGTTGGCATTCCGCCAAAAGCCGAATTTGTCCAATATGGTTCAGAATGTTCAGTTGCTCTGAAATCATTTTGTTCCTTGGCCATTCCGGTATATTGTGCAATATCCGATTGAAAAATCTGTTTTCCTTGTAATACAGGATAAAAATAAATTAAAGAAACGAGTACAAATCCCAATATAACAAGGGCATGCGGATAAAGCTTATTTATTACTTTCAATTTTGGTGGGTTTGGTTATGGATGAAAATCTATTATTTTAACTACAAACTTAATCTATTTCTTCGTAATCAACGTAATCGCCTACTTTTTTGGTTTCACGAGGATTTTTCGCATTGGCCGTGTCAATTATAACCTCATCATTTGTTCTGGTTTTTTGCCATGAATTATCTTGTGGTTGTCTATATTGTTGTTGCTGTTGTCTCTGAAAGTTTTCACCTGCTTTATCTACTACTTTTTTAACTAAAACTGGCAGAAATAATTTTGCCAAGAATCTAAAAATGTAATAAAAAGCAATCATATAAAAAATCGCTTTTATAAGACCTGAAAAAGATGCTGTTTGCATAATCATATAATTTTTTTCAAAAATAATAAATCCATTCTTCAAAATTAAAATATCAATCTTAAATTAATAATAAAATATAGTACATTTGAAATGCGTTATTACTTTTTAACTAATAAAAATAATATGTTTAAAATCAGAAACTTGATTATTTCCAGCGTTTTTTTAACGCCTTATCTTTTTTTCGGACAACATACCGATGTAATTAATTCAAACCGCCCAGGAGAAACAATGTCTGCTTTTGCTGTAGGAAAATCTGTAATACAAGCTGAAGTTGGTGTTTACGGAATTAATGAAAAACATGACTTATTAAATTATAACGCAAGTGGTTTCGGTACTGATTTAACGCTTCGTTGGGGACTTTTTCGTGAGCAACTTGAGCTTATCGCCGATTTGCAATACCAAATGGAAGATTACAGTACTCCTTTTAATAGTTACAAAAAAAATGATTTTAAACAAACCATACTTGGAGCTAAATATTTAATCTACGATCCTTTTAAAAACTACGAAAAGAAACCTAATATTTATAGCTGGAAGGCTAATCAAAAGTTTGACTGGCATCAATTAATTCCTGCGGTTTCTATTTTTGCAGGAGCTAATTTTACTTTTGCAGGAAATCCGTATGCTTTTTCAAATGAATCTAGCATTTCTCCTAAAATCATGTTGATTACTCAAAACCACTTAGGCGATGGGAAATGGGTTTTTGTAACCAATATCATTGCAGATTATATTACCACCGACTATCCTAGTTATGGATATGTATTAACACTTACAAGAGGTTTTAATGATAAATGGTCTGGTTTTGTCGAAAATCAAGGATACAAAAGCGACTTTTATAGCGATTGTATTATTAGAGGTGGTGCTGCATATTTACTAAACAAAAGCATGCAAATTGACGCTTCTATAAGTACTAATTTTAAAGACACTCCTTCTATTTTTTATGGTGGAGTAGGTTTTTCTTGGCGTTACGATGCAAAATACAAAGAGGTTCAGATGAATTTTACTGATAAAAAAGGTAAAAAAGACAAAAACCCTAAAAAAAGCAAGAAAAAAGAAAAAGAAGAAGATTATCAGTTAATGGAACAAAAGCGTAAAGCTACTTTTGAATAAAAACTGTAGTTACTAATACACTATCTCTTAAAAAGGAGAATTTTAAATAAACAATACCGTCTTAATGATTACAATACAAGAAGCTAAAACTAAAAAGGAATTAACCGAATTTGTAAAATTCCCTTTCTCTTTATATAAAGACAATAAATATTGGGTTCCGCCTATTATTGCTGATGAGTTAGAGACTTTTGATAAAACCAAAAATCCTGCATTCGAAAATGCCGAAGCTACTTTTTATGTAGCCTCTAGAAACAATGAAATTGTAGGACGAATTGCTGCCATAATTAACTGGGATGAAGTTAATGGCCAACAAAAAAAGAAAGTTCGTTTTGGCTGGTTTGATGTTATTGATGATATCGAAGTTACCAAAGTTTTACTTGAAAGAGTATATGAATTAGGGCGAAAAAACAACCTGGAATATGTTGAGGGTCCAATGGGATTCTCTAATCTGGATAAAGTTGGAGTTTTAACCGAGGGTTTTAACGAAATAGGAACGATGATTACTTGGTATAATCATCCCTATTACGCAACTCATTTTGAACAATTGGGTTATGTGGTAGAAAAAAAATACGACGAAAGTAAATTCCCTTTTGCTAACGTAAAACCTGAGTTTTTTGAAAAGGCAAATGAGTTGGTTAAGAGAAGATACCAATTAAAACCGCTTAACTTTAAGACAACTAAAGAAGTTATGCCTCACGTAGATAAAATGTTTGATTTATTTAATGAATCTTACGCTTCTTTATCTTCATTTGTAGCAATATCGGATGTACAGAAAGAATACTTCAAAAAGAAATACATCAGTTTTATCAATCCCGAATTTATAAAATTTGTAGAAGATAAAGACCATAACATTGTAGCTTTTAGTATTGTAATGCCATCCTTTTCGGAAGCTTTACAGAAAACAAAAGGAAAATTATTCCCGTTTGGATTTCTTCATTTACTTAAAGCAAAAAAGCATAGTAAGGATATGATTTTTTACTTGATTGGTGTTCACCCTGAGTATCAGAACAAGGCTGTAACAGCTATTATCTTCAATGAATATTACCATACTTTTAAAGAAAAAGGAATTGTTAATTGCTATAGAACTCCTGAATTATCAGATAATGTAGCTATCCATAATTTATGGAAACATTTTGATCCTGTAATACACAAGCGAAGAGCTACTTTTCGTAAAGAATTATAATAAAAAATCCATTCGTTATGCGAATGGATTTTTTTATTCTCTCAGCTCCCAAACTATTTGCAATCGACCTTTGATAAAGTCATTTTTGAATCAAATTTTAAAAGCTTTTTATCTTTAAATACCAATTTACCATTTGTTTCTATAAGGTCTCCATATCCCTCAATAAAAGTTCCTGCTTTTTTCAGGAAAGCAACTTCTCTTATAGAAGAAACTCCTTCAGATTTAAAAGTATAATCAGCAATAAGTGTATCTCCTTTTATGCTCCCTATTATAGTTCCTTCGTTTTTATCTTTTTGATAAATCTTGTACGTCAATTGCCCATCTACTTCATTATGAGAATTTGTGTTTAAAGTCAGTATGACTGTATCCTTATTAGTTACTGATTGAAAACATTGTTTGCCCACAGATTCTTCGATTTTTGCAGATTCGACCGTACTAGGGATTATCTCTTCTTGTTTCTCTTTTTTACAAGAAACCAATACTAATGTAACGGCTCCTATTATTGCTATTATTTTCTTCATAATTATTCCGTTTAAAAGTTTGAATGTTAAATATAGTACATAATAGTCTTAAACAAAAAAAATCCATTCGCATAACGAATGGATTTTTTTATATAATTCCCATATATTCAATTGAATATTGGATTGTAACTATGCATCTAAATCAACTGTAGTTCTACTAGCAATTTCTTTATAAGTTCCATTTTCTAATTTTTCACGAATAGCTTCAAAAGCTGTAAGTGTCTCATCAATATCTGCCAAAGTATGAGATGTAGTAGGTATCATTCTTAATAAAATAATTCCTTTTGGAATAACTGGATAGATAACAATTGACAAGAAAATACCGTAGTTTTCTCTTAAATCATTTACCATTACCATCGCTTCTGGTACACTTCCTTGAAGATAAACTGGAGTTACACATGTATTTGTATCACCAATATTAAAGTTTCTAGAACGTAAACCGTTTTGCAATGCATTTACATTTTCCCAAAGTTTATCTTTCAATTCTGGGTGATTACGCAATAATTCTAAACGTTTTAATGAACCAATTGTTTGAATCATTGGCAATGCTTTTGCAAACATTTGAGAACGCAAATTATATTTTAAATAATCGATAATGTCTTTATCTGCAGCTACGAAAGCTCCGATATTAGCCATAGATTTAGCAAAAGTAGAGAAGTAAACATCAATATCATCCTGAACTCCTTGCTCCTCACCTGCTCCAGCTCCTGTTTTACCAAGTGTACCAAAACCGTGTGCATCATCTACTAATAATCTGAAATTGTATTTTTGTTTAAGAGCAACGATTTCTTTCAATTTTCCTTGTTGTCCTCGCATTCCAAAGACACCTTCGGTAATAAATAAAATCCCACCACCTGTTTCAGTTGCCATTTTTGTAGCACGTTGCAGGTTTTTCTCCATACTCTCAAGATCATTGTGTTTGTAAGTAAAACGTTTACCCATGTGCAAACGAACACCATCAATAATACAAGCGTGAGAATCTACATCGTATACAATAATGTCATTTTTAGTAACCAAAGCATCAATAATAGATACCATTCCCTGATAACCAAAATTTAATAAATAAGCTGCTGGTTTCATTACAAAATCAGCCAATTCATTTTCTAATTGCTCATGATATTTAGTATGACCAGACATCATACGTGCTCCCATTGGGTAAGCTGCACCAAACTGAGTTGCAGCATCAATATCAGCCTTACGTACTTCTGGATGATTTGCTAAACCTAAATAGTCATTCAAACTCCAGTTTAAAATATTTTTTCCACCAAACTGCATTCTTGGGCCAAGTTCACCTTCTAATTTAGGAAACACAAAATAGCCCTCAGCTTGTGAAGCCCATTTTCCTAATGGTCCTTTATTGTTTTGAATTCTTTCGAATAAATCTTTTACCATAAATATATTTTGAAGTAATAATTTTAATTTAAACAGCGTGCAAAAATAATGATTATTATTCTAAAATAGAGTTTGCCATTTATTTTTATTAAAAAATATTCTGAATATCAATATTTAAAAATTAAACCCTATTTTAAAGCCCCATCTTTAACAAGATTAAACCCAATTATAAGTACAAAATTAAATTTTAAGTTATATGCCTTACATGATTTTTATCATAATAAAAGACAAAATAGTCTTTTATTTTTGCTTAAAGATTTAAAACTAAAATAAACCAAACTTGTTATGAAAAAGAATTATAAAATGCCCTTAAAATTGAGAGCTGTTTTTTGTGCAATTTTTGCAATGCTATTATTAGCATCATGTAAAAAAGGAGAAGAATCTACGAATTACACTGATATTAAAACTGATGGAGAAATGGAAGCTGAACTTACAGCTCCACCAATGGTACCAAAACCAGTTGGTAACAGACCTGCCATGAAACTAAAAGTTAATATGGAAATTAAAGAGCAGGAAGGAACTATGACTGATGGTGTAAAATATACCTATTGGACATTTGGAGGTTCTGTTCCAGGAAGTTTTATTAGAACTCGTGTTGGTGATGAAGTCGAATTTCACTTAAAAAACCATCCGGATAATAAACTTCCACACAATATCGATTTACATGCCGTTACGGGTCCTGGTGGTGGAGCATCATCATCACTTGTAGCACCTGGTCATGAAAAAGTGTTTAGCTTTAAAGTAATAAATCCTGGACTATATGTTTACCATTGCGCTACAGCTCCTGTTGGAATGCACATTGCAAACGGAATGTATGGTTTAATTTTGGTAGAGCCTGAAGGCGGTCTTCCTCCAGTAGACAAAGAATACTACGTTATGCAAGGTGATTTTTACACTCAAGGTGAATATGGAGCTCAAGGACTTCAGCCTTTTGACATGAATAAAGCGGTAAAAGAAACACCTGATTATGTTGTATTTAACGGGAAAGTTGGTTCATTAACAAATGGAGGTGAACTTACTGCAAAAGTTGGTGAAACGGTTCGTTTATTTGTTGGTAATGGTGGACCAAACTTAGTATCTTCTTTCCATGTTATTGGTGAAATATTTGATAATGTACATGTAGAAGGTGGAAGCATGATTAATAAAAATGTTCAAACTACGCTAATTCCTGCTGGTGGAGCATCTATAGTTGATTTTAAAGTAGAAACTCCGGGAAGTTTTGTCATAGTCGATCACTCCATTTTTAGAGCATTTAATAAAGGTGCACTAGGAATACTAAAAGTAGAAGGTGCTGAGCATAAAAACATATATTCTGGAACTATCCAAGAAGGTATCTATTTACCAGAAGGAGGAACAATTCAGAAAATGCCTGATAATGGAGCTGCTAAAACAGTAATTCCAAAAAGGACTGTAGCAGAAAAGGTGAAAATTGGAAAAGAGATTTTTGGCACAACCTGTTTTGCTTGTCACCAATCCGAAGGGCAAGGAATTCCTAGTACGTTCCCTCCTCTTGCAAAATCAGATTATCTTAATGCAGATGCTAACAGAGCAATTAAAACAATCCTGCATGGTTTAAGTGGAGAGATAACTGTAAATGGTAAAAAATATAACAATGTTATGCCTAGCCAGAATTTATCTGATGATGAAATAGCAAATGTTATGACTTATATATACAACAGTTGGGGAAATAATAAAACAGATGTTACTCCCGAAATGGTAAAAGCACAAAGATAACAACACCAAATAGTATGCAAAAAAGCATTTTCATTATTATTCTTTTCTTGGCTCATATTACGGGAATGGTATGGGCACAAGAATCGAAAATGGTTCCGATAAAAGAGGGCTTCTTTGTCCCTCTTTACGGGGCTACAACAAAAACGCCTGTCATTGTAAAACCCTTTCTTATAGATGCTTACCCTGTTACAAACAATGAGTTTTTGAGTTTCCTCAAAAAGAATCCAAGCTATAGCAAATCTAAAATAAAAGGACTTTTTGCAGACAAAAGTTATCTGTCTTATTGGAAATCGGATTTTGATTTCGGAAATTCAAATCCAAAAGCTCCTGTTACCAACGTTTCTTGGTTTGCTGCCAAAAAATATTGTGAATGTCAAGGAAAGCGATTGCCTACAATGGACGAATGGGAATATGTTGCCATGGCAGATGAAAAAAGGATTGATGCCAGAACTAAAACGGAATTTAATAAATACATTTTGTCCTGGTACGAGAAATCAAAAACGTATGAAAATCCTATTGGACAAACGTTCAAAAATTATTGGGGCGTTTATGATATGCATGGTTTAGTATGGGAATGGACTTCAGACTTTAATAGTATCTTTTTATCTGGAGAATCCAGAAAAGATAAAAGCGACGATAAGAATCTTTTTTGCGGAGGCGCATCTGTAAATGCATCCGACTTGATGGATTATGCTGCTTTTATGCGATATGCTTTTAGAGGAAGTCTTAAAGCGCAATATTCAACGCGAAATCTAGGTTTTAGATGTGCTAGTACAACAAAGCTATAATTTTAAATCATTTAAAAATGAAAAAAACAATAATGGCAATTTTCATTCTTCTTTTTACTTTGCAAAGTTGCAAAGAATCTAAAAAAGAAGACGGTTTATTAGCCACAGAAGACAAACCAATTAGTGATTTATCTATTTATAATTTGCCCTCACAATGGACAACTCAAGATGGAAAAGATATCGAACTAAAAAGTCTAAAAGGAAATGTTCTGGTTATGGTAATGATTTATACAACTTGTAAAGCTGCTTGCCCAAGATTAGTTGCTGACATGAGAAATATAGAATCTCGATTAAATAAAGAAACAAAGAAAAACGTAAAACTTATTCTCGTAAGTATTGACCCAGAAACTGATACTCCCGAAAAACTAAAAGCATTTGCTATTGCTAATAAAATGGAAAATGACCCGTGGATTTTCTTACGTTCTACAGAAGATAATACTCGAGAATTTGCAGCTGTTCTAGCTGTTAATTATAAAAAAATATCTCCCATAGATTTTTCACACTCCAATATTATAAGTGTTTTTAATCCTGATGGAGAATTGATTTACCAACAAGAAGGCTTAGGAGTAAACAATGACAAAACAGTAGACAGAATAAATCTGGAAGCAGAAAAAATTAAATAGGTTAATTAATTCGTAAAGAACAAGGGAAGATTTTGATTAATCGACTCTTGTTTTTTGTTTTATAATATACTGAGGAATTAACCGCAAGGAGCGCAAAGTTAACCTGTAGCAAAAAAAGGACGCGGATTAGCGCTGATTTATAAAAGTAAAGACGCGGATAAAAACGGATTTTAAAACAATAAAAAGAAAATCCGTCCCGACGCTTCGGGATCGCGTTTTCGCCTTAGCGAATCAGTTTAATCCGCGTTCCTTTTATTGACAAAGTGTTAGAATTCTTTTAATCATAATAATCTGTGGCGAAAAAATATTACAATCTAACATTTTTTGTCTTAATGATTGAAGCTGTAATCAAACTTAACCCTACAACAATAAGGACGCTTGTTCCGAAAATTTCTTCGTAATAACCCCAAAGTGCTCCTTTACCAAAATAAAGAAATCCCCCTTGAATAAATAGCAATATTTCTGTTGCTATATATCCCAAAATAAAACACTTTATTCCTGCACGAAGTAAATAAGATTGATGCGAAAGCAGCTTATTCTGAATTAATACTCCAAGCAAAAATCCTGTGATTATACCTAAAGTTGTTAAATGAATAAAGCCAATTATAAAGCTTCGGATCTGATGTGAAATTTCAGCTAGATTAGGTATCAAAACCAATAATTGTATGCCAATTTTCAAGAATAAAGAACACAACGCCAAACCATATACTATTTTAGTCATTGAATCTAAATTAGCTTTAAACGAGTTTATTTGAAGCTTTAGCATTTTATAAAAATGGACAAAAGCAACCAATTGTAAAACAACTCCAATAGTATTAATCCAACTTAATAAATTATTCTCGACATACCAACTTACAGGAAATGCAACGGTTAAAAATGTAGCTATGATGAGTAGAGTAAAGAATATTTTGAACGACTTTTTTTCTATTTTATCTTCAAATTGCTTTAAGAACAAAGCCAAAACCGCAAACAAAAACCATCCATTAAACTGAAAATGCAGGAAAAACTGAATTGCAATTTGATAAAAAGCACTTTGTTTCCCCAACATACTTACTGCTGGTCCTAAACACCAAACTCCGAAAGTCGAGAAAACCATAAATAAAATCACTGCCAATAAAAGTTTATGATCGCTTCTTTTATCCTTAAAACCATCTCTCCAAACCAGCCAACAAAAAACATAACTGAGTACAATATGCATTGTAGAAAATATAATCGAAAACAAAGCATATCCCTGAATCGGGAAAGTTACCATCATACCAATAACAGCAAATTCGGTAACCCAGAATAACTGATTATAAATTGGTTTCTGACTTTTTTCTTTTGGGATAAAAAAACGAACAATTAAAACATAAATCATCAAATAAGCCCAACCTAACATCGCTACATGTGAATGTGCATGAAGTAAGAAACTATAATTTATATTTAAAGGAAATAGATAGACATAACGCATTAACAACCCCATAAGCGAAGCTATTAAAAAATTAAAGAAGCAACATACAACCCAACTTTTTTGCGAACTCATTTTAGTTAATAATTTCATCTTTATTTAAATTAAAAGTAGTTCAAAATAATCCTAATCTCATATTTATAGAAATAAAAATGCACCGATGTTAATTAATTTATCGGTGCATTCTTTTCATTAATTATACATTCTTATTTTTTAAGAAAACTCTTTTTCCATAATCATTGCTTTAGGAAACAAGATATTATTTTCCAGATGAATATGTGTATGCAAATTCTCTTCAAATTCTTTTAACATAGCATACGTTACTTTGTAAGTGGTACATCCGTCGCTTGGCGCCTGATAATCATTAGTTAGACTGGCAATTTCGCGAAAGCGTTCTCCTTCGGCATCATGCTCATGCATCATCATTGCAATTGGGTTCGATACAGTTCCAAAAGGAGGTTGTGCTAAAGCTTCGTCTGTTTCTTTTGCTTTAACCATCTTTTTTATGAAAGGGAATAACATCAATTCTTCTTTTTTCATGTGTTGAGCTAATTCGCCAGCACATTCGGTAAACAATTGGTTTATCTTAAACAATTCTGGATGATTCCCTCCATGAACACTACAAAGTTTATTTAGAAATTGCATTATAATGATTGATTTATCCTCTACATAACGGTGGTGTGTTTTCTCAATATAATCAGCCAATAAATCCAATGGCCATGAGTTAAAATCTATTGCATTAGTATCTTCGGCTGATAAAGCTTCTTTAATTTTTTTAAGCAAAACTTTAGAGTCAATTTCTTGCTTTGCACAAACTTCATCGATGGTTCTGTTTCCTTTGCAACAAAAATCGATTTTATATTTTGAAAATACTGCAGCAGTTCTAAAGTCTTCTGCTACAAATGTTCCTATTGTTTTATTTTGTAAATTTTCCATGATATTATTTTTATTTTATTATTTTCTTCTGTTTTTTAATGTCAAATCAAAGACAAACCAAGCCGTAGTTATAATTCCTATTCCGAAGATAGAATCCCCTATGGCACGCATCCATTTTAAAGTAATCATTGTAGGTTGTTGCATTAACTCTGATGAACGTGCATACCACATTCCGTGATCAATACTTTCGATAGCTTGCCAAATTCCTATTGGCAACAAACTCAATACAGCCATTAAAAACAACCCAATATTTAATGACCAAAACGTAATTTTAAGCAGTTTCTCGTTCCAGGTAATATTTCTGTATAAACTTCTTAAAACAAAAAGCATTAAACCAATTCCTAACATTCCGTAAACACCAAACAATGCTGTGTGTGCGTGAAGAGGAGTTGTATTTAAACCTTGTACATAATACAATGCAATTGGCGGATTGATAATGAATCCGAAAACTCCAGCTCCAAGGAAATTCCAGAACGCAACGGCTATCATAAAGTAAATTGGCCATTTGTAATCAATAATCCATTGTGTAGATTTTGACAGTTTATAATTTTGATATGCTTCAAAACCTATTAAGGTAAGCGGTACAACTTCTAGTGCACTAAATGAAGCTCCTAATGCCATAATAGCTGTTGGTGTTCCAGAAAAGTACAAGTGATGGAAAGTTCCAAGAATACCTCCCGACATAAAAATAATAGTTGCAAATAACACATTTAAAGTAGCTGTTTTAGTTTTTAATAATCCCAAACGAACAAATAAAAATGCGATAACAACTGTTGCAAATACTTCAAAGAATCCTTCTACCCATAGGTGTACAACCCACCATCTCCAATATTCGGCAATGGCTAAATTTGTTTGTCTTCCCCACATTAATCCTGCTCCATAAAACATGGCAATTGCTGTACAAGAAATCAAGAATAAAATGATTAGATTTTTTTCTTCTGTCTTTTTCTTTAAAATAGGAATCAACGGACGTATCATTAATGCCAACCATAGGAATAATCCAACTAGAAGGAATATTTGCCAGAAACGTCCCAGATCTACATATTCGTAACCTTGGTGTCCAAACCAAAAGTTTTGTACCAAATTTAGTTTTTGCATTACCCCAAACCATTGTCCTACCATAGAACCCAAAACAATGATTAATAAAGCAATAAACAAGAAATTCACTCCAAAACATTGAAATTTAGGGTCTTTACCCGAAACTGCCGGAGCAATATATAATCCTGTAGCCAACCAAGCTGTTGCTATCCAAAAAATAGCCAATTGGGTATGCCAGGTTCGTGTAACTGCGTAAGGTAAAATTTGATCTATGGGAATGCCATATAAAGCATTTCCTTCTACACCATAATGAGCTGTAATTATCCCTAAAGCCATTTGTAAAATCATCAACAAACTCACAACCCAGAAATATTTTTTGATCAAATGCATCGATGGAGTCATTCCCTGATTAAGTATTGGATCTTTACTAGGAAGCGGAAACTCCTCTTCTTCACCCGATTTCGCATGATAAAATACTAGGATTCCGATACTAAAAATCAGTAAAATAATACTGACACCCGACCAGGCAAGCAATTCTTTTGTGGCATTATTACCAACCAATTCGTCTGATGGCCAGTTGTGTGTATATGAAATATCCGAATCGGGACGTTGAGTTACAGTTGCCCAAGTTGCCCAAAAGAAAAATGCATTCATTTTATGCATTCTTGCTTCGTCTTTTATTGAGTTTTTAGGAATTGCATATTCTTCTCTTAATTTATCAAACTTAGGATCATTGGTAAAAAGTCCTTGATAATATTCACTAAGATATTGAATTGCTGCTACTCTATTTTCTGAAATTGTAAGTGTTTGTGAATTTTTATCATAACGATTTGTTCTCACATCTTTTTGTAAGCGTATCTTTAATGCTGCTTGTTTTTCCTTATCTAAGTCATTAAATTCCTTACCATAATCTTCTTTCGAATATTTGTTCAGAATAAACATGGCTTCTCTATGCAACCAATCGGCAGTCCAATCTGGTGCTACATAAGCACCGTGCCCCCAAATAGATCCTACCTCTTGTCCTCCTATACTTTGCCAAACATTTTGCCCGTCTTTAATCTCATCTTCAGAAAAAATAAGTTTTCCGCTATCTGAAACTATTTGTTTAGGGATTGGTGGCGCCTGTTGGTAAATTTCATAGCCATAATACCCCAAAACAGCAAACGATATGCTCATTACCAAAGCAAATGCTATCCATAATTTTTTTTCTCTTTTCATTTTTTTAAATTTCATCAATAAAAGACTTTTTTATCCTTTATTAGTTTAATAAAAAACTCTAACCCACTAATTTATGGATTAGAGTTCTTTAATTATTCAACAATTAAAACACCTTTCATCATGGCAACGTGCCCTGGGAAAGTACATAAAAAATTGTATGTTCCTTTTTTATCTACAGTAAACTCAATAGTATCCTCTTCTCCTCCACCAATTAATTTAGTATGAGCGATAATCGAAGCTTTTTCTGAAGCAGGAATATAATCAGTGTCTTTAGCAGCAGCAGCTTTACCCGCAAAAGCAGCTTCATCTGTACCTTCCTGCAAAATAACTACGTTATGTCCCATCGCAGCTTTAGGAATCTTACCTACGTGTTTTAATGTTAACGTGATAGGTTTTCCTGCTACAGCTTTTAACTCTTTGGTATTAAATTGCATTTGATCATTTCCTTCAATAACCAAAACATTACTAACTGCTGCTGTTTGCCCTTCAGAATCCTCTGTTGGCTCACTTACCTCTGTTGGCGTATCAGTTGGTGCTGTTTCTTTTTTACCACATGAAGTTATTGCTAAACATCCCATTAGCATTACAATCGAAATTTTGACTTTTTTATTCATTTTTGAGTATTTAAATTATATAATATTAATTGTTTTTGTTTAATGCTTTAAGAAAAGAATCTCCTGATTTTACACCTAATGCGAGTTCTTCCAGGGTTGTATTCGTAAGCATATCTAAAAGTAATTCACGTATTTGCTTAAATTGATTATGTACCGGGCAAGGATGCACTTCTGAACATTCTTTTAAGCCAATACCACATCCTTTATATATGTTGTCTCCATCAATGGCATCAACAATCTGAATTAATTTAATAGATTTTACTTTATCAGTAGAAACCTCAAAACCACCTCCTACACCTTTTGCCGAATCTATAATTCCGTTTTTGGTAAGAATCTGCATTATTTTGGCAGTAAACGGTTCTGGAGAGTCAATTTCTTTTGCCACATCTTTTATCCCAACCCTAATTCCTTGTGATGATTTTGTAGCAATAAATATCGAGGCGCGAATACCATACTCACAGGCTTTTGAAAACATAGACTAGTTGATTTAATTTTATACAAATGTATTTAAAAACATATTAAAAGACAAATTTATCTTTAATAGATTTCCAAAATAAAAATCTTACCTTATTTATAACCAGAATAATTTAATTATTCAGAAACACATATTATAAAGCAAGATCCTATAAAAACTAATTTTAGTTTTATCTTTGGTAGATTATAATTTTGTAAAACCAAAAAATGTCTTTAAACAGCACCAAAGAATTGAAACTTGCTGTACTTATCGATGCCGATAATGTACCGTATAGCAATGTAAAAGGGATGATGGAGGAAATTACTAAATTTGGTACTCCAACAACTAAACGTATATATGCCGACTGGACTAAACCTAATGCAAACGGCTGGAAAAGTGTATTACTAGAACATGCCATTACCCCTATCCAACAATATAGTTACACCGTAGGTAAAAACTCTTCCGATTCGGCATTAATTATCGATGCCATGGATTTATTATATTCAGGTAAACTAGACGGTTTTTGTATCGTTTCTAGCGATAGTGATTTTACCAGATTGGCTATTAGATTGCGTGAATCTGGCATGAAAGTAATTGGTATTGGTGAAAAGAAAACACCAAGTGCATTTATTGTAGCCTGCGATCGTTTTATATATATTGAAGTATTAGATGGCGCTATCAAAAAGAAAGAGCCAAAACCTACTACTTCTGACTCTAAAAAACCTGTTGAAAAACCAACTGGAAAACAACCTGAGAAACAAACCGAAAAGCCACTAAACAAAATTGATCTTCAAACAATTGAACTTATCGAAGATACAATTGATGCAATTGGAGATGATGATGGATGGGCATTCTTAGGTGACATAGGTAATCTTTTGGTTAAGAAGAAACCTGAATTTGACCCAAGAAATTATGGCTTTTCAAAATTAACTCCAATGCTAAAATCCTTAACGGATATTCTTGAAATCGACGAAAGAGATTCGGATAAAAAAGGAATCAAACATAATTACGTTCGCTTGAGATACAGCTAACATATTTTACAATTTACATTTACACTTTTCAAATTAAAAATTAAAAAACATGAGAAAAAAATTCTTTATCTACGGATTCTTATTGTTTCTAGTTGTTGCAGCAATTTATCATTATTCTGAGTCAGGACGTGGTTTCTTACTCCTTATTATTATTCCAATACTATTAGTTGTTGGTGTTTATAATACAATTCAAACAAAACATGCTATTTTAAGAAACTTTCCTGTTTTAGGTTATTTCAGGTATTTATTTGAAATGATTGCACCTGAAATTCAGCAATACTTCATCGAAAGATCTACAGACGGTAAACCTTTCTCTAGAAATCAACGTTCATTAGTTTATCAAAGAGCCAAAAATATAGATTCTAGTTCTCCTTTTGGAACACAACTAAATCTTAATCATGATAGTTACGAAGGAATAAAACATTCCATTTTTCCCGCCAAAGTAAATGAAGAATTACCTCGTGTACTTGTAGGTGGTAAAGATTGTAAGCAACCTTACTTAGCGTCTTTACTAAATATATCGGCAATGAGTTTTGGTTCGCTAAGCGAAAATGCTGTTCGTGCCTTAAATATAGGTGCACAAAAAGGAAAATTCTATCAAAATACTGGTGAAGGTGGACTTACAGAATTTCATCTTGCTGGTGGCGGTGATATAACCTGGCAAATAGGTACTGGATATTTTGGTTGCCGTGATGCAAATGGAAACTTTGATGGAGAAAAATTTAAAGAAAAAGCATTACTTCCAAATGTAAAAATGATAGAAATTAAACTATCACAAGGAGCAAAACCAGGACATGGTGGTGTACTTCCTGCATCTAAAAATACAGAACAAATAGCTAAAATAAGAGGCGTACAACCACATACCACAATTTTATCTCCTCCTAGTCACAGCGCATTCTCTGATGCTAAAGGATTAGTTCATTTTGTGGCTCGCTTACGCGAATTATCTAACGGTAAACCTATTGGTTTTAAACTTTGTATCGGTAGCACTAAAGAATTTGAAGACATTTGTCATGAAATGATTTCCGAAGATTGTTTTCCTGATTTTATAACTATCGATGGTGCCGAAGGTGGTACAGGTGCAGCTCCGCTAGAATTTGCAGATGGTGTGGGTATGCCATTTGAGCCTGCTTTAATTTTTGTAAATAAAACATTGATTTCTCTAAATATTAGAGATAAAATGAGAGTAATTGGTAGCGGAAAAATCATCTCTGGATACTCTATCCTTCATGCTGTAGCACTTGGTGCTGATATGTGTAATAGTGCCAGAGGTTTTATGTTCTCATTAGGTTGCATCCAGGCTTTACGTTGTCATAATAATGAATGCCCAACTGGAGTTGCAACACAAAATAAAATGTTGATGAAAGGTTTAGTAGTTACTGATAAATCCGACCGTGTATTTCATTTCCATAAAAATACCTTGCATTCGGCAAATGAATTATTGGCTGCTGCAGGAAAAACACGTTTTGCTGATGTCGACATTAATATCTTTATGCGTGGTGATGAATTTACCAATTTATCCGAACTATATTTCCCAGATAATCTAACAAGCGTTACCAAACGCTAAATATAAAAAGCCTCTTTGTTTTACACAAAGAGGCTTTTAAATTTTTAGGACGTTTTATAAGTTTACTTTTCTTTTAGCAACTCTTTTAATTCTTCCTTATTAATTATCACTTTGGACAAAACTGTATTATCCTTAGCTAAAAAATACACATGAAAAGATACTCCTTCCTCGATTAACGCTTTAGGGAGTTGTTCTTTTTTAATCATTTCAGCCAACAAATCAGGAAATGCCTTGCTATATTTTTGTTTATTTGATTCGTTTTGCTCTAAATCGGTTTCTATTCTTATTTCAATTTTATTATCTTCTAAATATCCTCTGGCAGTAGTTCCAGTAATATTTTCACCTTTAAAACTTGGCGCTATACTAGTATTATAAGTAATAACGTATTCCTGAAGTTTTTGTTTGGTGTTTTTACAACTTACTAATGACAATATAATAACGATAGCAAATGAGAGTTGGATAATTTTCTTAATCATATTTTTTTCTTTTGAGTTGAATCAATAAATCATTAATTCAAACATAATCTAATTATATTTCATACGCAATACCTATCATTGGACTGACATTCATACACCTTTGTCAAAGTTTTGAACCAAGGCTGCAAGGAACATATTCTACTTTCCGCAGGATTACCATATAAAATATAACATACAGTGTCCCTAAAACTCCTGAAGCCTCATAAAAACTACAAAGTCGAAATTCCATCAAAACTTTGTAACTTTGTATGAACATCTTTTTAATTACACACCTATATATAATGGATCTCGTTTTTGCTTCGAACAATAAAAATAAAATTGTGGAAATACAAAGTATACTCGACGGTAGTATAAAAATATTAAGCTTAGAAGACATTGGTTGTCACGAAGACATTCCAGAAACTGCTGATACTATTGAAGGTAATGCTATTCTTAAAGCCGATTATGTAACCAAAAAATATGGTTACGATTGTTTTGCCGATGATACAGGACTTGAAATAAGTGCTTTAAATGGAGAACCTGGAGTATATTCAGCCAGATATGCCGGAGAACAACGCAACTCTGATGATAATATGAATAAAGTTTTAAACGGGCTTAATAATGTTTCTAACCGAAAGGCTCATTTTAAAACTGTAATTGCATTAAATTTAAACGGAAAGCAACACCTATTTACAGGTATTGCTGATGGAAGTATTACTCAGGATAAAAAAGGAGATCAAGGCTTTGGCTATGACCCGATTTTTCAACCTGAAGGCTATGAAGAAACTTTTGCTGAATTACCCTTAACTGTTAAAAATAAAATTAGTCATCGCGGAAAAGCAACCCAACAACTTATTGATTTTCTGAACCTCGTTCAATAATTGTTTAGAATGCAACATTTTACATCCCAAATTTTAAATTTCTAGACGTTTTTTTGCTGCAATTTCATAAAAAACGATGATAAAATACTTAATCAAAAACATAACCGTTTGATAATCAAATCATAATAAATATACAATTCTTAAAATAGCATTAGTTTATCTGAATAATTAACAGTAATTTTGCACCCTATTTTAAAAATACATATGAATAAATTTGAACAATTAGGATTGAGTGAATCGTTACTGAAGGCGATTTTAGATCTAGGATTTGAAAATCCGACTGAAGTACAGGAGAAAGCGATTCCCCTATTATTGGAAAAAGACACAGATATGGTTGCGTTGGCTCAGACAGGGACAGGGAAAACGGCAGCTTTTGGTTTTCCGCTAATTCAAAAAATTGATGCCAACAACAGAAATACACAAGCATTAATTTTATCTCCAACCCGCGAGCTTTGTTTGCAGATTACTAACGAAATTAAAAACTACTCTAAATACGAAAAAGGTATTAATGTAGTAGCAGTTTACGGTGGTGCAAGTATAACAGAACAAGCTAGAGACATAAAAAGAGGAGCACAAATTATTGTGGCTACTCCAGGTAGAATGCAAGATATGATTAACAGAGGATTGGTAAACATTTCTCAAATCAACTATTGTGTTCTTGATGAGGCTGACGAAATGTTAAACATGGGATTCTACGAAGATATCGTAAACATCTTATCTACATCTCCAGACGAAAAAAGCACATGGTTGTTCTCTGCAACTATGCCACAAGAAGTTGCTAGAATTGCAAAACAATTCATGCACGAGCCATTAGAAATTACTGTTGGAGCTAAAAACTCAGGTTCTTCAACTGTATCTCACGAATTTTACTTAGTAAATGCACGTGATCGTTACGAGGCTTTGAAACGTTTAGCTGATGCTAATCCAGACATTTTCTCTGTAGTTTTCTGTCGTACTAAAAGAGATACTCAGGCTGTTGCCGAAAAATTAATCGAAGATGGATACAGCGCTGCTGCATTGCACGGAGATTTATCTCAGGCGCAACGTGATGGTGTAATGAAATCTTTCCGTGGAAGACAAATTCAGATGCTTGTAGCTACTGACGTTGCTGCACGTGGTATTGATGTTGATAGTATTACTCACGTTGTAAACTACCAATTACCTGACGAAATCGAAACTTACAATCACCGTTCTGGACGTACTGGTAGAGCTGGAAAATTAGGAACTTCTATCGTAATTGTTACTAAAAGTGAATTACGTAAGATCTCTTCTATCGAAAGAATTATCAAACAAAAGTTTGAAGAAAAAACTATTCCTTCTGGAATCGAAATTTGCGAAATCCAATTATTGCACTTAGCAAACAAGATTAAAGATACTGAGGTTGATCACGAAATTGACAACTATCTTCCTGCTATTAACAATGTTTTAGAAGGATTATCTAAAGAAGAATTAATCAAGAAAATGGTTTCTGTTGAATTTAACCGTTTTATTGCTTATTACAAAAAGAACAGAGATATCTCTAATCAATCATCTGGTTCTGAAAGACGTGATGATAGAGATGGTGCTGCAAGACCTAATAACAATGGTGGTGCAACAAGATATTTCGTAAACATTGGATCAAGAGATAATTTTGATTGGATGTCATTAAAAGATTACTTGAAAGAAACATTAGACTTAGGTCGTGATGACGTTTTCAAGGTAGATGTAAAAGAAGGTTTCTCTTTCTTTAACACTGATCCTGAGCACACTGACAAAGTAATGGAAGTATTAAACAACGTACAATTAGAAGGACGTCGTATTAATGTTGAAATTTCTAAAAATGACGGTGGTGGAAGACGTGACCATAACGGAAGAAGTTCTGGTGGTGGTTTTGGTGGCGGAAGAAGTTCTGCTCCAAGAAGAGAAGGTTCTGGTGGCGGATTTAGAAGCGACAGAAATTCTGCTCCAAGAGAAGGTGGTTTTAGAAGCGACAGAAACTCAGCTCCAAGAGAAGGAGGTTTCAGAAGCTCGGCTCCAAGAAGTGAAGGTGGTTCTGATAGAGCTCCAAGACGTTCTGAAAGCTTTGGTGATTCATCAAGACCAAGAAGACCAAGAAGAGATTAATACTCTTTGTTAATTTTCTTATAATTATACTTGAAGACTACAAAATATTTAATCCTGATTTACTACTTTTAAAGTTTTAAATCAGTTTATGAAATATTTTGTAGTTTTCTTATTTTTAGTACTTTCCACGACCGCGTTTTCTCAAGACATTGAGCATTCTCAACGAGTATCTGGTTACATTGTTAACGACAACACAAAACTTCCTCTATCTAGCGTAAACATCATTAACCTTAATAAGGTAAGAGGTGCTACATCTGATGCTAAAGGATATTTTGAAATTGATGTACAACCAAATGATACCTTACACTTCTCTATTTTAGGATTCCAATCCTTAAGAATTCGTGTTACGAATGACTGGATAAAAAACAAAGTCACAAAAATTCAACTTACTGAAAAAGCAATTGCCCTTGAAGAGGTAATTATACGCCCTTTTAACCTAACTGGTTATCTGGAAGTTGACTCTAAACTGATTCCTGCAAAAGAAAATTATCGATATAGTATTTCGGGTTTAACCCAAGGATATGAAGCTGGAGAATATTCGCCAAATGCCTTTGGTAAAGTATTAGGATCCATCTTTAATCCGACAGATGTACTTTATAACTTTTTCGGAAAAAACCCCAAGGAGCTCAAGAAACTCAAGGAAATGAAAAAAGACGATACAGTGCGTAACTTATTAGAATCTAAATTTGACAGGGAAACCGTAGCTGTACTTCTTGGAGTAAGCAAAGATGAAATTCCTGAGATTTTAAAACGTTGCAACTACTCCGATTCTTTTATACAATCGGCAAATGACTTACAAATAATGGATGCCATAAGCGGTTGCTACGAACAATATAAAATACTTAAACGTAATTAAAATTACTTTAAATAATAAAAAGCAAATCCTCTCTACCAAAAGTAGTTGAGGATTTTTTTTTTGCGTCAGCATTAGGCATCATAGCTATTTCAATATAAAATTCGTACTTTAACTGTAAATAAAACCTCTATTACAATGAAACGAAGAATAAACAAAGTCTTGGATTTTATAGACCTTCACAAAGGAGAAGAAGACAAAAAGAAGGTAATCGAAAATATTACCGGTGCCATTTCTTTTAGAGGTTCTAATTTATGGATATTAGCATGTGCGATACTTATTGCATCTGTTGGTCTGAACGTAAATTCTACTGCTGTAATTATAGGTGCCATGCTAATATCGCCTTTAATGGGGCCGATTGTTGGAGCTGGTTTTGGTTTAGGCATGTACGACTTCGAATTGGTCAAAAAATCCATTAAGAACCTTCTTATCGCTACATTTGTAAGCTTAGCTATATCGACTATCTATTTTTATGTAAGTCCCTTTAAAGAAGCTCAATCTGAGCTTTTAGCAAGAACATCACCAAACATATATGATATCCTAATTGCCTTTTTTGGGGGATTAGTTGGTGTAATTGCAGTAACCAGAGTCGAAAAAGGAAATCCTATTCCTGGTGTAGCTATTGCCACAGCATTAATGCCTCCTTTATGTACTGCTGGATATGGCTTGGCATTAGGAAACATTAGCTATTTTTTTGGTGCCATGTACTTATACACTATAAACTGTGTGTTTATTTGTATTGCCACTTTTGTGATTGTAAAATTTCTAGAATATCCTGTTGCAGAACAACTGGATTTAAAACGCGAGAGACAAGTAAAATACGGAATTTCAATTCTTATAATGCTTATGATTTTGCCTAGTATTTATTTTGCTTATCAGCTATTTGTTGAAAAAAGCTACACTCAAAGGACTGAAATTTTCATTAAAAAAGAATTTACCGACCATGATTACCCAATAATATATGAGAAAATAGAATATAATTCGAAACCTAAGAAAATAAAACTTGCCTTTTTATCTAAAAAATTCAACCATCAGGAAATTGTTGATTTGAATAAAAAATTGGTCGAATACAACCTACTTAATACGCAACTAATAATTCAGCAAGATACTTTTAATCTAAGCAATGATGTTCTTAAAAGGATAAACTCTAGCAAGGATTTAGTAGATAAAAAAGATATTCTCATTAATAGTTTACGAGAACAACTATCCGAATATCAATTTAACAATGAGCAAATTACAAACGAATCAAAAGCATTATTCCCTTATATATCGGCATTAGCCATTGGAAATTACTCTTATAAAGATGGACAAACTACTAAAATAATTCCAATAGTTTTATATCAAAGCAAGAAAGAGTTAGACCGTGAAATGGATAAAAGATTAAAATCATGGCTCAAAATTCGACTAGCAAAAGATTCGATAGAAGTGTATAAACAGGCATCTAAATAAGAAATAGCATCTGAAATTATTTTAACAAAAAAGGTTTTACTCTTTACAAGTATAAACATCTGAAAAATAGTCACTATATTTACTTATATATAAAAAGAAATTAACTAAACTTAAATATCATGGCAAAGAGTCAAGACGCTAAAAAAACAGCAAAAAAAGAACCTCTTAAAACTGCAAAAGAAAAAAAAGAGGAAAAGAGAGAAAAGAAAAATAGTCCTAAAAGAGACTAATTTTTAGTAATCAGTCGCAGTTTTTAGTATACAGTTTTTTTAACTGAAAACCGAAAACTGCGACTGTGAACTTTATTACTTAACAGGAATATTTGATAGAATTTCTAATACAAATTTCCAATATTTTTGAGCAGATGAAATATTTGCTCTTTCGTCTGGCGAATGTGCTCCGTGAATTGTTGGACCGAAAGAAATCATATCCATATCTGGATAATTTGTTCCTAGAATTCCACACTCTAAACCAGCGTGACAAGCTACAACTTTTGGTTTCTCATTATTCTGTTTCTCGTAGATTCCAACTAAAACATCTAATATCTCAGAGTTTACATTTGGAGTCCAACCAGGATAACTTCCTGAAAGTTCTACTTCGCACCCTACTAGTTCAAAAGCAGAACGCAATGAATTTGCTAAATCAAATTTAGAAGTTTCAACAGAAGAACGTGTTAAACATCCTATAGAAATCTCCCCGTCTTTTACAATTACACGAGCAATATTGTTAGATGTTTCTACCAAATCGTCCATATCAGCACTCATTCTGTAAACTCCATTGTGAGCTGCATAAATAGCACGAATAATTCCTTCCTGAACACCTAAATCCATAACTTTTTTAGGTAAATCGCATTTTACGATTTCTATTGTAAGGTTTGGTTCAGTTGTTTTATATTCAGTTTTAATATCGTTGATGATTTCTTGCATATCAAAAATGTAAGCTTCATCAAACATTTCTGAAATAATCACTTTCGCAACACTTTCTCTCGGAATTGCATTACGTAAGCTTCCTCCATTGATTTCAACAACTTGTAATCCGAAGTTTTCGAAAGCATCAAATAATAAACGGTTCATTATTTTATTTGCATTCCCTAAACCTTTATTGATATCCATTCCTGAATGACCACCATTTAAACCTTTTACAGTAATAATATGCCCAACAGAACCTTCTGGAACTTCTTCTTCATTATAGGTTCTTGTAGCTGTTACATCAATTCCTCCTGCACAACCAATATCAATTTCGTCATCTTCTTCAGTATCTAAATTTAATAAAATCTGACCTTGAAGAATTCCTCCTTTTAAATTTAATGCACCAGTCATTCCTGTTTCTTCATCGATTGTGAACAATGCTTCGATTGCAGGATGCGGAATATCTTTACTTTCTAAAATTGCCATTATTGTTGCAACTCCAAGTCCATTGTCTGCACCAAGTGTAGTTCCGCGAGCACGAACCCAATCCCCATCAACATACATATCAATTCCTTGTGTATCAAAATCAAAAACCGTATCGGCATTTTTTTGATGTACCATATCCAAGTGTCCTTGTAAAACAATTGCTTTACGATTTTCCATTCCCGGAGTGGCTGGTTTACGGATAATTACATTGCGAATTTCATCCTCAAAAGTTTCTAATCCTAAACTAGTACCGAAGTTTTTCATGAACTCAATAACACGCTCTTCTTTTTTAGACGGACGAGGTACAGCATTCAAATCGGCAAACTTATTCCAAAGTGCTTTTGGTTCTAAATTTCTTATTTCTTGACTCATTTATGTTTTGTTTGAAGTTTAACATTTTCCAACTTCAAAGTTACAAAGTTTAAATTCTTTTTCGATACTAATTGATATTGTATTTATATTTACGTATCCAAAATTTACACTGTGAAACGAAAATATATCCTTCCTCTTTTTTTACTCCTACAAATCATCATCTTAAAGATTATTCCATTCTTTCCAGAGTTCATTGAAAAAAATTATAGTAACGGATTGTATTTAAAAATTGCTTCCTTTTCTAGAATTGTACTTGGCAGAATTCCTTTTTCGATAGGAGATTGTATTTATTTTATCTTGATTGTATTGTTTTTAAGATGGCTTTGGATAAAACGAAAATCATGGAAATTATTATGGAAAGATAACCTCCTGACTGTTTTAAGTTATCTGTCGGTATTTTATTTTTTATTTCATTTTCTATGGGCGTTTAATTATTACCGAGAGCCTTTATTTGAAAAAATGGGAATTCAAAAGGATTATTCTGATGCCGATTTATTGGCTTTTACCAAAAAACTAATTACGAAAACCAACACCATTCAATTACAAATAACCAAGAATGATAGCCTTAAAGTTGTGTTTCCTTATTCGCAAGAACAGGTTTTTAACATGAACTTAAACGGATATAATAATCTTGCTGCCGAACATCCTTATTTTACCTATTCACATTTAAGTGTCAAGAAATCATTATTTAGTTTACCGCTCACTTATATGGGTTTTGGTGGTTATTTAAACCCATTTACTAATGAGGCTCAAGTAAATAGTCTTGGTCCCATGTATAGTTTTCCAATGACTACAAATCATGAAATGGCACACCAGATGGGATATGCTAGCGAAAACGAATGCAATTTCATAGGCTTTCTGGCATCGATAAAAAATGACAATATCTATATTCAATATTCAGGTTATAGCTTGGCTTTGCGTTATTGCTTAGGGATTATTCAAGCAAAAGATGAAAAATTATCTAAACAATTAGTAAAAACCGTTCATCCCGGAATTATAAAAAACTATAAAGAAAGTCAGGATTTCTGGAAACAATATGAGACTTTTATCGAAACTGGTTTCCATATTTTCTATGATAATTTCTTAAAAATAAATCAGCAAAAAGATGGCATGGAAAGCTACAGCAAATTTGTCGATTTAATGGTTAATTACTATAAAGGAAAAGAACTATAGATTTAGAAAAACTATATATTCAATGGTTTAAACTATAACTTTGAGAACTTTTTTTCTAACTCATCCAACCAATTTTCACGTTTGCTTTGACTCACCATTTTTACTCTATTATAACTAATCCATTTTCTATTTTTATAGCCTAATTTCCAAAATATGCCTCTCATGAAAGCTTTTTGAATTGCATTGCCAAAAATCCAACGATAGATATATCTCGGCGTATTCATTGTTGTAATTACAGTAACTCCTTTTATATTGTTTAATAAAGGTTTCATTCTTGTATTCTTATCATTTGCATAGTCATAAGCCAGTCCAGGAAAAATAACTTTATCAATAAAACCTTTCATTAAAGCTGGCATCAATTCCCACCAGATAGGGAATATAAAAACGAGATAATCCGCTTTTTCCAGTCGTTGCTGATAAGCTATAACTTGTCTGTCGCTAGGTTTTTTATCTCTAAACGATTTTAAATCTTCGGCTGTCATTACTGGATTAAATTGCTCATTATCCAGATGAATTAAATCCATAGAATGTTGCGCAGTTTTAAGGCCTTCTTGTACCGCATCGAGTAAAGCATTACAATAACTTCCTTTAAACGGGTGATTAAAGATGATTAAATAATTCATAGCTTTTTATTTAATTTGAACTAATTTTATTAATATAAGAATCAATGTTTCTGATAATCTCGTCATAATCCTTAACTTTTCCGATATCGAAAATGAATTTATCAGGTCTGATTACAACAAAATCTACTTTATTTTTAATCATCCATTTATTAAAAAAAACAGATTTAATCTCGATCGAGGAATCCGAAAAATCTTCCACTAGCGAAATGTATTTTAAAAAACCTGAAGGGTTAAAAGGGATTATTTTGCAATCTGAACGAAATAGCACAACCCAATGAAAACCACATAATTCATCTAAATATACTTTTCTTTGATTTTTTAAAATAACAAGGGGTTGAGGGATTCGTTTGCCTACCAAAGGATGCTTTAATTTTGAAAAATTTTTGACCTCTAAACCATAAAGATATTTTTCTATAAGTGCATCAATAGGTTTGCTGGGCAAAACATTCAGCAATCGCAAGAATCCATTCCTAAAAGATGCCAAAATAGGATTAGAATACTGAATAAATCCACCTAAAACAGAAGCCACTTTTATTATTTTTTCTACCTGCGGTGCTCTTTCCTTGTAATAAGAATCTAATAATTCATTTGTTGCTACATTAAAATTAGTACAAGCGCTAACAATCTTCCAGGATAAGTTTTTAGCATCTTTTATACCAGAACACATACCTTGCCCTAAAAAAGGTGGCATTTGATGTGCTGCATCACCTGCAAGAAAAACAGTGTCTGAACGCCATTCCTTAGCTACTAAAGTATGGAATACATATTTTTTCTTTCTAATAATTTCAAAATCATGTATAGGAAAATGAGATGCCAATCTTGGAATCATCGTATCTGCCAGCATTTCATCAGAAAATTTAGCATGTTTTTTAGAAATCATAAATTCCCACCTAAAATGATCTTTAACCCCATTTACATAGGTCATAGGTTGGTTTGGATCACAATATTGTTTATGATCTTCGGAGAAAATCTTTTTTCCTGTATAATTTGTATCAACAACAAACCATTCTTTTTTAAATCCAAAATCATGAACAGCTATATTCATCTTTTTTCGAATGGCACTTCTACCTCCGTCGCAGGCAATAAGAAATTTACCTTTTACATTTATAGATTCCTTTCTATTATTGGTTAATACCAAAGAAACTGTATCTACTTTTTTATCTAAATCACTCCAAGTTGTTTCTTTTAAAAATTCGACATTTGGATACTGCAAAAACCCGTTTCGCAAATGTTTCTCTATTTCAGGCTGTAAAATCCAACTACAATCAGGAATGTCTTCGGAAATACTTGAATTGGGTTGAAACTGAAAAAGCAGCTTATCTTTTTTTGAAACTAATGAATAATTTACAAAAGGCTTTATCGCATCTTTTTTCATTCCTTCATAAAGTCCTAATTCCTGAAAAATTCTAATTACGTCTTCATCAATGTGTACAGCTCTAGGATATTCGATAATATCCGCTCCCCTATCAAAGAGTAAAACCTTTAAATTTTGCTTGCCAAAATAATTAGCAAATGTGGCTCCTGTGGGGCCACATCCTGCTATTATTACATCATATACTTCTTCCATATGATATTTAAATTATAATTTTTCGACTAACAAGGCTGTTGCTGTAAGTCCTGGCCCAAATGCCATTGCTACAATTTTTGTCCCTTGTTTTATTGTTGGATCATTTATAATTTCATTAAAAATATGAGGTACTGTTGCTGATGACATATTACCTTGGCGACGTAATATTTCGTAAGACCAGCGGGCTTGTTCTTTAAAAACTCCTATTTCGTCAACTACATAATCAATTATTTTAGGACCACCAGGATGAATTGCAAAATGCATATTGTATTTTTCTTCTTCAAGATTTATACCTGCTTTTTCACAAAGTACTGACAAAAATGATTTGATATTTTTACGAATAAAAACAGGAACTCGCTTAGAAAGTGTCATTATAAAATTAAACTCCCCTAAATCCCATGACATATCTTCTAAAGAATCTGGTATAATAACTTCATGTGAGGCCAAAACACGCAATCCTTTTTTCTCCTCTATACTATCATCACTCATGAAAGCCTCTTCTTCGAGTAAAGAATATCCAATAAATCCGTCTGCAAAAAGAGAGCAAATCATAGTATTAGAGATAGAAAATTCAGTTAAATTAAGATGGGCAGACAATAGTTCTGTATGAATAACATCAACCCTTCCGTTACCAGGACTAGCGCTGATTAAACTGCTTGCTGTACGAATCGCCGGAAAAGCTCCATAACATCCCATTTGATAAGAATGTGTTACTTGAGCTGTTTCCCATTCTCTTTTTATAACGGCTTCTTGAGCTACACTAGGTGAGGCATAACCAGAACATGTAACATGCACGAGATTTTCTGGAGCAGTTACTGTTTTAGAATAAAATTCGTCAAAAACATAACTCATTTTTTCTTTAAACCATTGCATGCGGTTCCCTATTTTAGGGATACACAAATCGCCAGACTCATTCGTAAGACTATTAGGGTATTGATAATCTAAATGTGAAACACCATCCATTTCGTTTTCAATAAACTGGGCTACTTCTTCAAAAATTAAAATCTGCCTTTGACTAATGTTTTCGGGAGAAATAGAATACTTATCAACTTGATCTGAGACAAACTCAAAGCTGGTTGATACCTCGTCTTCTCCAGCAAGCGATAAAACAGATTGGTTTTGAAAATGATGGTAAAGAAATTTAGTGTATTCATTAAGTTTCCTTTGGTCAATTAATTTCCCTACAAGGATAGGTTGGAAATTAAATAAAATAATTTTTTTGTTCATTTTTTTTGGGGGGGGTTAGTTTTAAACAAATTTCAGTCAAATTTGTTTTTTAAAAATTAACAATTGTTAATTAAAAACGTACAAAAAACCCACCCTTAAAATATCTCAATTACATTGGAAACCTTATTTTTTACTTTTCCTCGCTCGAATCCGGCTTAAAGATACCGTAGTAATTCCTAAATAGGAAGCGATATATTGCAAAGGAACACGTTGCAATATATGTGATTTGTTTTTTAACAAATTTTGATATCGTTCTTCGGGTTTCTCTTTTATATAAGATAAAAAATGATGTATATAATTAATAAATCTATCCGAAGTAAAATCAAAAAATAGTTCTTTTAACGAAGGGTTTTCATCCATGATAATTTTCCAATGTTCCTTTCTAATTACCAAAACTGTCGTATTTTCTATAGTATCTAAGCTAAAAAAACTGGGAGTATCTTTTAAAAAACTCTCAAAAGAAGCAACAAAATCATTTTCAAAGAAAAACTGTATCGTTATTTCATTACCGTTATTGTTATTAGAAAGTCGCATACTTCCTTTTACTACAAAGTATAGCGTATTAGAAACATCTCCTTCTTTTAAAACGGTTCGCTTAGACGGCAAATTTATTTCTGACCAAAATTCTTTGTAATTAGCAATAATATCACCCAGCTCAGGATGAGTATTAGATATTCTAGTTAGCATTTATTATAAAATTAAGATTCAAATTACGTTGCTTACTAATACAGCATATTTTATGTTTATATTCAGATAATCAAATGTACTTGACAGTCAAAAAGAAACTATTAGTTGTTTCGCTAAATATTTTTCAAAGTTTTTAATTTACACCAATATAATGATGCTTTTATATTTGATACAGACTGAGTGTTCATTTTAGATTATTGAATTACTAAGTTTCTGAAACGCGAAATTATAACTATTCTTACAATTTATAAAGATATACGAAGACATAAATTGTTAATTTTGCCTTACATTCTTTTTCTTTTGTTAAAATAAAAATAAGAACCTTGAATTTATAAGCTAGTAATAATCTTATTATGGAAATATTCTTCTCATGATATAAACCTTGCAGCAATAATTCTATTATGAAGTATTAATATCAAAAAAATATAAAATAAAAAGATGTACTTTGTAACAAAATCAGTGTTCCTAACACTAATATATTTATGAGCGATAATTTAGAACATTCATTTGTTGTGCAATTGCAGGCAAACCAGAATATAATCCACAAGATTTGTAGATTATATACTGCCAACCAAGATGCTCACAAAGATTTGTTTCAGGAAATTACGATTCAGCTATGGAAAGCATACCCAAAATTTAGGGGCGACAGCAAATTCTCTACCTGGACCTATCGTGTCGCGTTAAATACTGCTATTACTTTATATCGAAAAACGAAACGCTCGATAGCAACTGTAGAGTTTGAAAATCACCAACATTTTATAAAAGAAGTTGATTACAACTATGAGGAAGAAGAACAAATTAAGTTAATGTACAAAGCCGTTTACCAACTAAACGATATCGAAAAGGCATTGGTTTTTATGTATCTTGAAGATAAAGATTATCAGGAAATTGCCGAAACGTTGGGTATTAGTGAAGTGAATGCACGAGTGAAAATGAATAGAATTAAAGGGAAACTTAAAAAAATATTAAATCCTTAAAAAAATTATGAAAGAACTGGATTTACTAAAAAAAGATTGGAACAAAACGGCAGACACTTTTCATCAAGTATCTGAAGTTGAAATTTATAACATGATTCATAAAAAATCGTCTTCGATTGTGAAATGGATTTTAGTTATAAGTCTTCTAGAAATATTATTTTGGACAATATCAAATTTTGTATTTAGCATTGATGATTTTTTAAAACAAATCAATCATCCTGAATACATACTATATCTTGAAGTAATAACTTACTTTAATTATGTAGTAGTATTAATTTTTGTGTATTTTTTCTATAAGAACTACACAACAATTTCTACAACAAAATCTACAAAATTACTAATGAGTAGTATTTTAAAAACCCGAAAAACGGTTCAATACTACGTTTGGTACAACTTGGCAATGGCTGTTTTAAGTTCTGTTATAAGTTTCTTTATTGCTTTTTCAAGCCCAGAAATGAATTATCTTAAAGAAAAGATTGCTACCAACGCAACGGTAATGTTAATGGTAATAGGAATTTTACTATTAGTGACTCTTGGATTCCTAGGGCTCTTCTGGTGTTTTTACAGACTTATATATGGTACGTTACTACGAAGATTGTACTCTAATTATAAAGAACTTAAAAAGATTGATTTATAATCATAAGGTTCAAAGGGACAGAGTTACAAAGACTCAAAGACTTTTGCAAATAGAAATACTATAAAACTAAAAAGGGAGATGTAAAATATATTTACATCTCCCTTTTTACAAAAATCATTTACTTGGAAAACTAATAATCCCATCTACGCATTTGATTTAGTTCTTCCTGAACTTTTAGTTCTTCAGATGGAATAACTTTTAAAAATGAAGGATGTTGTTCGATAGCAAATTCTACTTTTTCAACAATCTCTTCTATAGTTTCATTATCATAGTCAATAACAAGTGGCTCTTTGATAATAAATGATTGCAGAATTCCTTTCTTTTTCAATCGTAATCCTTTTTTGTCAAAAGAACGACGGAAACCATCTATCACAATCGGAACTACTATTGGTCGGTGTTCTTTAATAATATGTGCTGTACCTTTACGAACTGGCTTAAATGATTTGGTTGTTCCTTGCGGAAACGTAATTACCCAACCATCATTAAGTGCCATTTTAATATTTTCGGTATCATTTGGGTTTACTTCTCTTTTTTCGGTAACATCTACGCCTTTAGCACGCCAAGTACGCTCTACTGTAATTGCTCCTACATAAGATAAAATTCTTGGTAGCAACCCTGCTCTCATTGTTTCTTTGGCAGCAACGTAATAAATATTCATTTTAGGTTGCCATAGATAACCTACATTTTTTATATTATCCTCTCTCCCACTTAAACTTGCGTTAAAAACATGAAACATAGCCACAACATCGGCAAAATAAGTCTGATGATTGGATATAAAAAGAACATTTGTATCGGGTAAGCTTCTTATAATTTCTGAGCCATCAATTTGTAATTCATTAAAACCACGATAGCGTCTGTGCGTAACTGCTCCAAAAACTCGAATTAACCATTTTTTAATGAATAATATATGACCAAAAGGATTTCTTTTAAACAATCCCATAAATTTATGTGTTATTTTGAAAAATTAGAAGGACAAACTTACGAAATTTATTTTTGTCGTACCAAGTAGAAACTAGTCTATGAATGCAAATTGCAACTTATTTAATATCAGCATTAATACTGTCAATTATTAAAAATAAACGTCTCTTTATGTTAAATAATTGTATCTTAAAAAAATAAGACTTTCTATTACTTTTACCTAAGGTGTGAGCTTTTAAATACCGTGCTAAAACTATTTGGTTACAAAATTCTCTTTTAAAAAATCTTTCAATTCACTTAATATCATAGCAGTAGCTCCCCAAACAATATGATTTTCTATCTTAAAAGCCGGAACCGAAATATTAGCCGCATACGAAGTTGATAAAATGGTATCAATAACTATTTCATCATCTAAAAAAACTAAAAGTGGCAACTCAATAATATCAGCAACCTCTCTAGAATCTGGATAAAAATGAATTTCCTCATTACAAACTCCAAGAAAAGGATGTACCATAAAATTACTAGGTGGAATATACATAGGTGTAAAAGCCTTTAATACCTTAATCTTTTCAGGTGAAACTCCTACTTCTTCATATGTTTCCCTTAAAGCAGTTTGCTCATAATTTTCATCTTCGAGTTCATATTTCCCACCAGGAAAAGCTATTTGTGACGAGTGAACTCCATTATAGGCATTACGAACAATTAATACCAAATGTGTTTTTCCGTTTTTGGGATAAAACAACATCATAACCGCAGCAATTCTTGGGTTCTTAGTATTCATATCCTGATTTATCAAGGACTCTACTCTTTCCAAAGGTGCCATTTTTAAGTGAGCATCAATAGCTGGAAGTTTTGCATGCGCAAAATTGGGAACAAAATGTAAAAAGTCTTGAAAATCCATAATCAAAGTCTATTTTTGTAGTCTCAAATAATATATAAATATACTTTAGAAAATGGTGTCTCACAAATTTTCTAGATCTTAAGCCAATAAAAATGTATAGTAAAGAAGAATCACAAAAATTAAAACGAGAATTCTGGGTTTCTTTCGCAGAAAAATATCCTCGAAAATGGGTGCTTTATGATACCAAAATAAAAGATTTTTCATTTAAATTTTATGTCGATAATAAAAAAGCACAAGTCTTAATAGATATCGAACATCGTAGTGATGAAAAACGAAATGCTTACTATGAAAAGCTAGAAGCCTTAAAAAATATTCTGGAAGAAGAATTTATTAAAGATCTAATTTTCGAAAAAGAATACACACTGGAAAGCGGAAAAACTATTAGCCGAATTTGGGTTGAAAAACTTGGAGTTGGTTTTAGCAATCGTAATTATTGGGATGCTATTTTTGATTTCTATTACGAGAAAATGAATGCACTGGAAATGTTTTATCTAGAGTACGATGAATTTATTAAGGATATTGAGTAGATTCAGAGTTTCGAAGGTTTTCCTGTAGAGATGCACAGCAGTGCGTCTAAAGGTTCAAAGAAACAAAGGTTCTATGAATTGTGGCAATATAATTTTATAAAAAGGAACAAACAAACCCGACAAGTTTTATAACTTATCGGGTTTGTTTTTTTAGTTACTAATTATTGCGATAAAAGCTAAAAATCAGTTTTGTTTAGCTTCAAAAACAACAAATTAATATCAGCAAAAAAACTCAAATTAAAACACTTAATTTCTTACAAACGTTAATAAAATTTTTATATTTGACAAAATTAAACCTAATCAATGAAAAAAATTTTACTCGCAATTATTTTAGTTTCATTTGCTAAAACTTATTCTCAAACAAATTACGCATTCGTTTATAATAATGATTCCATACTTAAAAAAGGAATCTCTCTACACGATGCAAAAAAATATGATGAAGCAATTAAGGAGTATGAAAAAATCAGTAAAACTGATCCTAAATTCTTTAATGCTCAATATGAAAAAGCAATTAGCCTTCGACAATCTGATAAAAAGGAAGAATTCAAATCCTTTATCGAAAGCTTATACACTAAAAATGTAATGCCCGAGTTCCCTGAACTTTACGCGGTTTATGCTAATTATTTGAGTGATGAAAAAGAGTATGACAAATCAGAGAAAATTTTTAAAGAAGGAGAAAAATACTTACCTAACTCTTCTTCATTTCTATATAATCTTGCAATTCTGTATGTTCGAAAAGGAGAAACACAAAAAAGTGTTGATATACTTGAACGCATAATTACAAATAATCCTAACCACCCTTCATCTCACTTTTTCTTGGGATCGATTGCATTAGAGAACGGAAAAATAACCGAAGGCACACTTGCTTTAATGAGCTACCTTATAATTGCTCCAACTGGCCCATATGCAGAAGCTGCTATTTTAAAATTAAATGCTAAATATGGTCAAAATTATCTTGACGAAAGCAAAGTTGTTTTTTCTAAAACAGGAGATAATTTTGAAGAAATAGAAACTATACTTAGAAACCAATTGCCTTTAAAAAGTGCTTACAAAGTAAAGTCTAATATCGATGATGTTATAACACGTCAAGTTCAGGCAGTTGCCGAATATACATTAGAGCACAAAATGGGTGATGGTTTTTTTGAAACTATTTATATTCCATGGGTAAAAACCATGATGGAAGAAAACCAATTTGAAGGATTCTCCTATTATATGTTAGTATCAATGGAAGAAAAGTTAGGAAAAACATTAACCAAGAACGTAAAGAAAATCACCTCTTTTAATGAAAACTACATTAAAAAAAGCTTTTGGTCAAAATATGCTAAGAGAAACTTAGATGTTTTTGGAAAACAAGAAGATGTTGTGATAACATTAGAAAACGGCAGACCTTATCTTATTGGTCCGCAAATAAATGGAAAATCAGAAGGAAAATATAAATACTTAAATAGTGATGGAAATCTTAAAGGAGAAATCAACTTTAAGAATAATTTATTAGATGGACATCAAAAATATTATGATGACAAAGGAAACCTAAGCGAAGAAAAATATTTTATAAATGGAAAGTTAGAAGGTACCAGAACAACATATTATAAAAATGGATCTATAGACTTAGTCGAAAATTATAAAGATGGTCTTTTAGATGGAATATGCACTTCTTATTATCCTAATGGAGGGAAAAATTGCGAGATAACTTTCACTGGTGGAAAACGTAACGGAAAGCTAATTTGTTTGTATCAAAACGGTGGAAAAAAATCTGAAACAGGGTATGAAAACGGAAAATTAAACGGGAATTACTTAGAGTACAATGTAGCTGGTGATATAGTAGAGAGTGCGAATTATGTTAATGATGTAGTCGACGGAAAATCTGTTCAATACCATGATGGCAAAACAGTAAAAAATGAAGTTACCTATAAAAATGGTGTTGTACAGGATACATACAAATCCTATTACAGTAATAAAACTCTAGAAAGAGAAAGTACTTTTTCAGCAGGTAAAATAGTAAAATTAAATGATTACTTCCCGAATGGTAAAAAATCCACTGAATTAACATACGACCAAAAAGGGCAATTAGAAGCATACAGTTATTTTGACATCAATGGTAATAAATATTATGATGAAAAATACAAATCTGGAGAATTAAAATACGGATTACAATATTCTGATAAAAATGCAAAACCTAAAGAAATAAGTCTGTCACAAAAACCTTTTGAAATTAAAACTTACGAAGGAAAAGTAGTAGTTTATGGTAATTATGAGAAAGGTAATAAAAATGGCGAATGGAATTATAACTATAGATCTGGCAGCCCTAAATCTAAAGAGTTTTATTCCCGAGGTAAACTGCATGGTTTATATACTGCTTATAATCAGAATGGAAATATAGACAACATCCGAAATTATGCAAATGATACAATAAATGGAACTTTTGAAGTATACGAGGATAACAAATTAAACAGAACTTTCTATTATCAAAACAACACTCAAAACGGACCTTTTAAATCTTTTTATTCTGATGGAACAACAAGTATTGAGGGCTATTTTGTAAATGGAGATTTGAATTTCAAAAAATATAGCTATTCTCAAAATGGAGTAATCTCTATCATCGATAATTATGTTGATGGTTATTTGATTAGTAAAGAATACTATAATCAAAAAGGAATTAAAGAGAATGAAATTGATTATAAGAATAAAACAGGAAAATTTGTTTTATCACATAATAATGGTACAGTTATTCAGGATTACAACCTAAAAAATGGAGTATTTAACGGTGCTTATACATTAAAAGACAAACTAAATACTCCTATTACTACAGCCGAATATCTTAATGGCAAATTACATAATTCATACAAATCGTATAGCCCATCTGGTAGTATTTATACCGATAGTAATTATTATTCTGGAGATATAAATGGTATGAGTAAACAATACGATTTAGTGGGTAATTTAAGGCTTACAACCGAGTACACTTTTGGGGATGAAAACGGAAAAACCATTCGTTATTACCACAATAAAACTAAATTATCAGAATATAACGAACTCGACGGATTAACGGAAGGGGAATACATTTATTACAATCAAAAAGGGGAACCTATATTAGCTATTGGCTATACAAATAATCAGCCTATGTATTATACCCGCAAAAGTAAAACAGGCGAACTAAATGATAAAGTAATTATAGAGAACGAAACAGCTGAAGTTAGTTCTTATTACCCTAACGGAAAAGTTGCGATACAACTGAATCTCTTAAAAGGAAATCTAGACGGTAAATTAGTCATTTACAATATGGAGAGTAAACCTGAATATGAATCTATGTACAAAAATAGTATTCTAGACGGAGATCGTATTGAATATTATGCAAATGGTAAAATATATAAGAAAGAGCATTTTGTAAAAAATGACTTCGAAGGCATTCAGGAATATTTTAAAGAAGATGGAAAACCTTGGCTTAAGTCTGCTTATAAAAATGGTGAGTTACACGGGAACACATTAATTTATAAAGAAGGAAAGCTAGTATTAACAAAAAAATACGATTCAAATGAATTGGTCAATATTGCTAAATAAACACCTCTTATATATTGCTTTTTTTGCGTCTTTTGTATTAACGAGTTCTGCTCAGAAATCACTTAAGGACTATAAAATTTTGTATCCAGATTATAATGAACTCATTTTGAATGAGGTTCAGTCTTATGATATATCTATTAAAGATAAAAAACTAAAAATCATACAGGATAATCATTATGAATCAATGATTCTTAACCAAAATGGTATTCAAAACACCAAAGAATCATTTTCATATTCGGATTTAATAAAACTAAAAAGTTACGATGCATACACCATTATTAACGATAACGGAAAAGAGAAAAAAATAAAAGTAACGCAAACAAACGAAAAGCAATCGCAACAAAGTTCTGTGTTTTATAATGATGTTATGGAACGTCAGCTTACATTTCCAAATCTTGAAACGGGTGCAAAAAAAGTATATGATTATCAAACTGAATTTATAGATCCGTATTTATTACAAAGATTCATTTTTGGAAATAATTTACCAATTCAATATTCAAGCTTAGAAGTAAAAACGGATAAAAATATCTCGATAGATTTTAAGATTTTTAATGATCCTAAAAATACAATCGTATTTTCTAAAACAGAGAAAAAAGGAAAATGGATTTATAAATGGACATTAACCGATATAAAACCCGTAAAATACGAAGACAATTCTCCAGGATATTTATATCTGGTTCCTCATATTGCGTTTTATATAAAAGAGTATCAAATAGACAATAAACCAACAGAAGTATTAGGTACTACAAATCAATTATTTGGTTATTATAAAGGCTTTGTTAAAGATTTAAATAAAGACGATAATGCCGACTTAAAAGCGCTATCTCTCGAAATTACAAAAGATAAGAAAACAGATAGCGATAAAATAAAAAGCATCTTTTATTGGGTAAAAGAGAACATTAAATACATCGCTTTTGAAAACGGTTATGAAGGATTTATTCCTCGTGAAGCAACTTTGGTTTTTCAGAGAAAATTTGGAGACTGTAAGGACATGGCAAGCATAATTTCCTGTATGGCAAAATATGCCAATGTAAGCAATGTAACTCTAGCCTGGATAGGGACACGAAGTATTCCCTATTCATACGATGATTTACCTACACCTGCTGTTGATAACCATATGATTGCTCTTTTTAAAAATAATGATGAATACATCTTTTTAGACGGTACCGACAAACAAACCCGATACGGAATCCCTACAGCATTCATACAAGGAAAAGAAGCCATGTTTGGCGAAAATGGTACCTATAAAATTATTAAAGTCCCGATAGTACCTGCCGAAAAAAATGAAATAAAAGAAACCGTAAACATCACTATTGCAAAAAATAAATTAATAGGGTCAGGAAAAGTATCACGCACAGGTTATGACAGAAGCCATACATTAATGCAAATTGGAGATGCAACAAATAAAGCCCGATTCGAAAGAATAAAAAGTCTTGTTATAAAAGGCAACAACAAGTTTAATCTGGAGGAATACACCGAGGAAAATGTAAATGACAGAGATAAAGCCTATATAATAAACTACAAATTCGATTTAGATAATTACATCGTAAAAGTAGATAATGAAGTCTATATCAATTTATTTCTGGATAAATATCTAGATAAAGCTGTTATAGACCAAAACCGAACTTTTCCATATGAGTTTGAATATCTAACGAAATTCAATACACAGTATATTCTTGAAATTCCTAAAAATTATAAGATAAAATATCTTCCAAAAAACTTTGAATTAGACAACGATTATATAAAAGCAAATTTTACTTACATATTAAAAAACAATCTTTTATATCTAAATATCGAGTTAAGCCAGAAGAAATTATTACTTATCAATTCTGATTTTGCTGCTTGGAATGAAACGATAAAAAAACTAAAAACCAACTACAACGAGAACCTAATCTTATCTGAGAAATAATGAAAAAAGAACTATTAAGAACAATCTTAACCTTTATTGCAATTATAAACACTTCCGTTTTTTTTGCACAAGATTACAGTTTCAAAGACTATGATTGGAAAGAGAAAGAAACCACGATAGAAATTCCTAAACAATACAAAGACGAAAAAGAAGTAATTTTAAATCGTACCACCAAAATAGAAATTATTGTAGTAGGAAAAGCAGCTCAACAATACCGATTATTTCATGAAAAAATTTACATCAATTCTGATGAATCAATAGAAAGAAATAATAAAATCTATATCCCTTTTAATGAAGATGAAACCCTATTGCTTAATAAAGCCAGAGTAATTTTAAAAAATGGAAAAGTAATAACCTTAGACAAAGGAGATATTAAAGAAGAAGTTGATGCCGAAAAAGGATTAAAATATCATTATTTTGCTGTAAACGGACTTGAAAAAGGAGCAGTAATCGAGAAATTATACATCCTGCAAGAAACGCCAGAATTAGATGGTAAAACAATTAAAATGCAATCGCAATACCCTATTGCCGAGCTAAACTTTGAATTAATTTATCCAGTACACCTCGTTTTTAAAACTAAATCATATAATGGATTAAGTGAACCAGTTTTAGACGATAAAAAGTTTGAAAACAAAACGGTATTGAGCATAAACGATAAAAACATCATTGCTTTAAAAAATGACGAAGCATACTCAAATTGGGACGTACAATTAAGATTACTACGTTACAAACTAAACGCTAATAATTATAGCGGCTCAAAAAACATCAATAACTTTAAAGAATATGCTACAAGTTTATATGAACGCATCAATCCAGAATTAGATAAAAAACAACAAAAAGCAATAACAGAATTTTGTTCTAAAATACCTAAGTCAAATGACTTACAAGAACAAATCTGGAATATTGAAAACACAATTAAAAAAAGCATTGCTTACGATAAATATGTAAGCCAGAAAGAAACATTAACAGAGGTAATTAAAAGTAAGCAAGCCTGTAGTATCGATATTTTAAAATTATATGTTACCGTTTTAAAGAATTTTAATATCGAGAACAACGTCGTATTTACTTCAAACAGATACGAAATCCCTTTTGATAAAAATTTTGAGAGTTATGAAAACTTAAGCGAATTTTTATTCTATTTCCCTTCAATAAAAAAATATCTTACCCCAACAGAAATGGAATTCCGTATTCCGTTATTTCCCGCTTACTTAGCAAATAACAATGGTTTATTTATAAAAGAAAAAGTATTTGCAGGCGTAAAAATGGGAATTAGCGAGATTAATTTTATCGAAATTCCTGATGCTACAATCACACATGATTTCATGGACATTACTATAGATTTTACAAAAGATATAGAAAACCCATTAATAACAAGTAAATTTACTTACGGAGGTTATTCAGGACTAAATTTTCAGCCTATAAAAGATTTTGTTTCTGATGAACAATACCAAACCATGCTAAAAAGCATAGCCGAAAATTATACTTCGCAAACAGAATTCAAAACATTAACTACCGAAAATGATGGAACCGATTTTATAGGAAAAAAACCTTTTATAATTAATCTTACGTTCGATGGAAAAGAAATAATTCAAAAAGCGGGGGCAAATTACTTAGTATCCGCTGGAAAAACTATTGGTAAACAAATGGAGCTTTACCAGGAAAATAAAAGAATGTTACCTATAGAAATTGATTACCCACATTCCTACACAAGAAAAATTAAGCTTATACTCCCAAAAGGAGCGACCATAAAAAATCTGGAGAAATTTAATATGGATTTCAAGACACAGATAAACGGCAAAACCGAAGCTGGTTTTACAAGTAAATACACTAAGAACAATAACGAAGTTATAATCGAGAATAGTGAGTTCTACAATATCGTAAACTACCCCTTATCGAGCTTCGAGCAATACAAAGCAGTTATAAATGCAGCCGCAGATTTTAATAAAGTTGTAGTTATTATCTCAAAATAAACAAAAAACCCGACAGACTTTAAAATCTGTCGGGTTTTCTATTTAGTTTCTATTTCTTCCTTATTAGTCCGATACAGCGTTTACATTATCGTATCTTAAATAATTTGGGCGTGTCCCTTCGGGTCGGGCTGTTCGCTACAAGTCCTCGCACTTCCTTCGTCAGGCTGTGGGCTTTTCGCTGCCATCCCTCACGCAAAACACATTCTAATATAATTACATATTAAAAATATTATACACTACAATTCGGTCATTGTAATTTATATACAATTGCTTTCTGTTATCTTGCATTTTTCTGGTAATGATAGACAACTTAGCATCGTTTCCGCCTAAATCTTTACAGATAAAAGAATACACAATATCGGTATCATTCTCTTCTCTGGCTATATAATCAGAAATTTGAAAAACTTGCACCTCTTGAGAGTTAACAACAATTCGGTTTTTATCAGTATCTAAAACAACCATAATATTAACCAATTCCAAGTCGGACCATTTGCCCCATTTCCCCTTTTCATTTTTCTGTAAAACGCTATAACCAGAAGTCCTAAACTTGTAACTCTGACTATAGGTTTGTTGCAAACCAAGACCTAAAAAAAGTAATACTATGTATATTTTTATGCGATTCATTTATCTAAAAATCTAAATTTAATGTTTGCTTACGTGCATTTTCAAAATCCGAAATCATTTCTTCAATAATTTCAGCAGCAGGTTTAATATCATGAATAAGTCCAGCTATTTGTCCGATTTCTAATTCTCCTTCTTCCAAATCACCTTCAAACATTCCGCGCTTCGCTCTCGCTCTACCCAAAAGTTCGACAAGTTCTTCTTTAGTTGGACATTTTTCATACAATGCCTGAACATCCTGATAAAATTTATTCTTAATTAATCGCACAGGAGCCAACTCTTTTAATGTCAATTGAGTATCACCTTCCTTAACCTTAACAATAGTTTGCTTAAAATTATCATGTGCCGATGATTCTATCGAAGCTGCAAAACGACTACCAACCTGTACTCCATCAGCACCCAGAATCATTGCTGCAAGCATTCCTTTACCTGTTGCGATTCCCCCTGCTGCAATAAGCGGAATAGTAATTTTTTCGCGCACCATCGGAATCAATGTAAAAGTCGTTGTTTCATCACGACCATTATGTCCCCCAGCTTCAAAACCTTCGGCAACAATGGCATCAACACCTGCTTCTTGTGCTTTTAACGCAAAAATAGTACTACTTACCACATGCACAACCGTAATGCCATTTTCTTTTAAAAAAGATGTCCATGTTTTAGGATTTCCAGCCGATGTAAATACAATTTTCACCCCTTCATCAATAATGATTTTTATGATTTCGTCGATGTTAGGATAAAGCATCGGTACATTAACACCAAATGGTTTAGATGTTGCTTTCTTGCACTTCTGAATATGCTCACGCAATACTTCAGGATACATCGAGCCAGCACCAATTATTCCTAAACCGCCCGCATTACTTACTGCACTAGCAAGTTTGTAGCCACTATTCCAAATCATTCCTGCCTGAATGATTGGATATTTTATATTAAAAAGAGTTGTAATCTTATTCATGTAATAATGCCAATTATTGTTTTATAATTTTACCTGTTTTGTGTAGGTTATTTGCGTCTAAAGTATAAAAATAAATCCCAGAATGTAATGATTGTAATGAAACCGTCGAAGCCTCATTTGTAATTTGCTTTTCCAGTACCTTTTGTCCAAGAATAGAATATACCGTTACAAACGCTTCATTAATACCATTTGATAAAGTAAAGAAAATATCAGAATCAGTTGGGTTAGGATATAGTAAAAAATCAATATTTTCATTCGATTTTACACTTAAAGCATTATTTAATGCCAAACTAAAATCAGGGATTCCGTAGCCAAATTGTGGATTAGGAGAAGCATATCTATCTGCAGATTGCAAAACCAATTGTCTAATTTGCTGATTCGTTTTATTCGGGAAAGCCTGCCATAAACAAGCAATTGTTCCAGCCATTATGGGGCATGAAAAAGAAGTTCCGTTTGTTGTACCAATATTTCCTGAAACATCCGATACCACAGCAGCCGTACCTTGAGCCATAACATCAGGTTTAATTCTCTGGTCATAACTAGGGCCAATAGAACTAAAATAAGATAAATTCTTGGTAGCTGTTACCGAACCTACAGTAATTACAGATGCAGCATCAGCTGGGCCTCCAATATGTTTTTCTGCAGTATCTCCTTCATTTCCAGCAGATGCAACCACAATCATACCTCTGCTAAAAGCGATTTCAGCTCCTCGCGAAATAAAATTAGTTGTACCATTCATATCGCTATATGTATGGCTATAATTTGCATTATCATATCCAAAATATCCCAAAGAAGTTGTGATAATATCAGCCCCTAACCTATCTGCCTCTTCTGCAGCTTCGACCCAAAGAGATTCCTCTACAGGATTCTCTGAGTTATCATCTTCAGTAATAAACAAATAATAGGAAGCATCGGGAGCAGTACCAACCAACGCATTAACTTTATATCCTCCCATAGTCGACAAAACTTCGGTACCATGAGAAACGCCGGTATAAAAATCTGGATTTCTTAAAACGTAATTATAACCGCCTAGAATCTTATTATTATCTCTTAAGCGCTGAAAAGTACTTGCGGTATTAACACCTGGAAAACCCGCATCGAGAACAGCAATTATTTTGCCCGCACCGGTATAATCTTGTTGATGCAAGATATGTCCGTTAAGCATTTGAATCTGGTTTGCAGAAGTCCCATAAGAATAGTTCACAGCAGTTTTAAGCTCTTTATCTGTTACTTCAACCTTATCCGAAGCTACTTTTCTCCCAGTAAGATTCAATGATTTATTTGCAAAATCAACTTTAGATACAAACGATAATAGCTTTAGATTATTGATATTAGCTTGTGTTCCTCGAATATGCATTGCATTCAACCACTTCGATTTTGCCATAACCGTTATTCCTGTACTAGCTTGTACCTGACTAACATAAGCTGTTTCGATAGGAATATCTTTAAAATCTAAAGCAATATTCTGATTGGTTCTTCTATCCAAAGCTCTTTGAGAAAGCATAGATAAAGGATTATCATAATAGGTTTGAGAATTGGGTTTTGCATTAAAATAAACCCATGCTTCTTCTTGCGAAAAACTCGCTGCCGAAATGAATAATAAGAGAATTATGAAATATCTTTTCATAGGATACTTTTTTAGATAAGGTTAAACCTTCCGTAAAAAAGTACTAATCTAAGAAATTACTCCCGAACCAACTAATTCATTATCTAAATACCAAGCAACAAATTGTCCTTCGGTTATAGCCGATTGTGGCTCATCAAAATGAACATACATTCCACCTTCAAATTGGTGTAAAGTTGCTTTTTGTAAAGGCTGACGATAACGAATTCTTGCCATTACCTCCATTTGTTCTCCCTTTTTTAAAGCTAAATCGGTACGAATCCAGTGTACTTCAGATTTTTCTATAAACAATGCTTTCTTGAACAAACCAGGATGCTGACTTGTTAAACCAGTATAAATAGTATTAGTCTCAACGTCGGTTGCAATAATAAATAACGGATCAGTTGTTCCGCCCACATTAAGTCCTTTTCGCTGACCTGTAGTAAAATAATGTGCCCCTTGATGTTTTCCAACTACTTTACCCATTTTTGGAGTGTAAAGTAATTTCTTAGCTTCAAGTTCTAATTCTTTTTCAAGAGATAAATCTTCAGATTTCTCAGCATTATATATTGGGTCATTTTTATCAATTTGTACAATTAAACCATCTTTAGGTTGTAGTTTTTGTTGCAAAAATTCAGGCAAACGCACTTTCCCAATGAAACATAATCCTTGTGAATCTTTCTTTTCGGCAGTAACCAAATCCATTTCAGCAGCAATTTCGCGTACTTCTGGCTTAGTCAATTCTCCAATAGGAAACAACGATTTAGACAATTGTTCTTGCGACAATTGACACAAGAAATAAGATTGATCTTTATTGGTATCAGCTCCAGCAATAAGTTGGTATACTTTTTCGCCATTAACTTCGACTTCTGTTTTTTGGCAATAATGTCCTGTAGCCACATAATCAGCTCCAAGACTTAATGCGATTTTCATGAAAACATCAAATTTAATCTCACGATTACACAACACATCAGGGTTTGGTGTGCGTCCTTTTTCATATTCGTTGAACATATAGTCAACGATTTTTTCTTTATATTCTTCGCTTAAATCAACGGTTTGAAAAGGAATCCCAAGTTTTTCGGCTACCAATAATGCATCATTACTATCTTCTAACCAAGGGCATTCGTTAGAAATAGTAACTGAATCATCATGCCAATTCTTCATAAAAAGACCAATAACCTCATATCCTTGTTGTTGCAACAAGTAAGCTGCAACACTAGAATCAACACCTCCGGAAAGTCCTACTACAACACGTTTCATATATTTGAAATCTAAAAAAAATTATTTTGCAAAGTTAATCCATAATTGCAGATAATAACTATTGTTTCCATTAGTTTATGCAATTGGGTAGTAGATAAAAGTTATTACAATTTTTGTTTACATTTAATACTCAAATTAATTGCTATGAAAAAGTGTATTTATACCATTATTTGCTTTGTAATAATTACCACTTTTTATGCTCAAAATTATGTTTCAAAATTACCAAACTACGAAGCATACAAAGCATTCAGAGGAAAACCGCTATCTGATAAATTCTCGAATATCGAATCGGTTAAGATTATTTATGACCTTAAAAGCAAAAAGATATACTATTTCAATAGTACATTAATTAAGCTCCATTATGATTTTGTGGTTGATTATTTGGGTTATAGTAAAGAATTAGAAATCTTTAACCGTGATAATTATAGCAATACCGACAAAAATAGAAACTATCTACTTGGGAATCTTAACCATATAAAAGGAACCGAAAAATGGATTTTTGAACTGGCTGCTTCTGATCATATGCCAATTCCACTGATTGAGCAGTTTTACAACCTCATTACCGAAACTAGTTTTATTGAAAAAAACCTAAAATTCTATCTAAATAACAGAGAAAATATCGATTTATATGAATTGGGTAAATTTAAAATTCCTTGTGTAAAATCCGACTATATCTTTAATGAACTTAAATACCAAGAAGTCGTTTCTGGAAAGAATGTTGGTATTTTAAAAATGTACCGAACTAAAGATTTAGAAAAGATAAAACCCAACAAAGACGAGATTATTATTCTAGACGGAACGCCAGAAATCCTACCAAATGTAAGAGGAATTATTGTAAATGAATTACAAACTCCTCTGAGTCATTTAGTCATATTAGGAAAGAACCGAAAGATTCCTATTATGGCTTATACCGAAGTTTTAAAGGATAATAAAATCAAAAATTTAATTGGTAAAAAAGTAGAATTAAAAATTGCTATTGATACCTTTTACATTAGTGAAACTACCAAGAAAATAGCCGAGAAACCAATCTCTAAAAAGAAAAAACTAGTCGTAGATAATTCGGTTACAGAACTAGTTGATTTATCCAGCATTCCAAAAAATGGCGTGAATTATATTGGTGCAAAAGCACAAAATCTCGCTTATCTAATTGCTATTGCAAAAGAAACCCCTTTTAAAACACCAGAGAATGCTAATGCGATTCCATTTTATTATTACACAAAACACATTCAGAATAAAAGTATTTCACCACTAATAAAAGAGCTTTTAGATAATCCGCATAAGGACTCCGCACAATGGATAAACAATCAATTGAAAAAGATTCGAACTGCGATAAAAAAAGAACCCATCGATAATGTATTGATTACTAAACTAAATGAAAAATTAGGAAAACAAACTGATTTTAAGAATTTTAGATTTCGCTCTTCTACTAATGCCGAAGATATAGATGGATTTAATGGTGCAGGCTTATATGAGTCTAAAACCGGAATTCTGGGAGACACTATTAAAACATTCGAAAAAGCGATTAAACAAGTTTGGGCAAGCGTATGGAATGAAAGTTCGTATTGGGAGCGTGAACTCTTTGGCATCGACCAACAAAACATTGCAATGGGAGTTCTCGTTCATCGTTCGTTCCCAGATGAATTGGCAAATGGTGTTATTATTACTAAGAATATCTTTAGAGAAAGCCTTCCTGGAATTACTGTAAACATTCAAAAAGGAGAAAACTCAGTTGTAAAACCAGAAAAAGGAGAAGTTTGCGAACAATTTGTAGTTTATAATTTTACTTTCGATGAAGCTAAAGATCCCGATTTTGATGTCGATTTTACTTCTAATTCAAATTTAAATGACAATAAACCTTTGCTAACGAAAAAGGAGATCAATAACCTTTATTTAGTTAGCAAAAAGATAGAAAGCAAAATGTCCCGTTATTGGAAAAATTCAAGTAGCGCTATCGACATGGAATTTAAGATTGTAAACCAAAGCAGGGATTTATATATAAAACAAGTCCGCCCTTTTAATAATTAGCTTTCACCATTTTTTTACCATTTTTTTATCATTAAGAGATTAAGTAAAATTAAGTTTTCATAAATCTCTCGCAAGGTTTATCCTCAATATTATCTTTTCGACGAAGGAGACTCGAGCGATAGCGAACAGACGTAGTAAATCTCTGCAAGAAACTGACTCACAGTTTTTTTTCTTTTCTTAAATTGTCGAGCTACCCGTGGAGATTTCTCCTTCGTCGAAAAGACAAGTTTGAGATTGTTTTGTGTAAAGCTAAAGTCCTTACTCTCTTGCATTGCGTATTTGCTAAATTTTTAAAACTTGACTTAATTTTTCTTAATCTCTTAATGGTAAAACCTTTTTTAAAAACCTTTATTTTAATAAAAATCAATACAAAACTGTAACGTCGATTTCTTTTGTTACGGTATTTATGGTAATGATTTTAAAGTCGAAATTTTCTATATTAATTTGTGTTTGAATTAATTGTCGTATATTCTGATTATTCAAAGAAAAGTCATCTCCCAGGATTACTTTCACATCAACCGTGTTAAGATATCTCGATGCTTTTTTGTTTACTAAAACGGAAGCTATAATGTAAAAACCAATGATAATTAACTGAAAGAAAAGCAACACTTCTATTTTTTCAAATGGATACATAATATCCAAAATAGAAAGTGTTATTGTAGCAAACAAAAAGATTATTGCATTTACAGTAAAGGTTTGGGTTCTAAATCTTAGAATAGAAAAAATCGCAAATAAGCCAAAGCCAATTCCTACTCCTATTTCGATTCTGGTAAACAAATAACATAAGGAAAAAGTACATAACCCAACAATAACCATTAATGGATTAATTGTTTCATTATCTTTTCTGTTCGAAAAAAAGTATAAAATCAGAATTGAAAAAAACAATAATACAAACCTTCCGAAAAGTTCTTGTAAATCCATATGAATCTATTAGTTAAGACTCAAATTTAACAAATTTATCTATTGTTTTATTTTTTTTTCTTCTCGACTTTATCAGCTGTTTTGTTTGCATTTTTCGGATCGCTCATATTGATTTCTTTTACTAGTTTTCCTTTTTCGAAAAATTGCCAGTTACCTGATTTTTTACCATTTAAAAACATCCCTTTTGAAGCAACAGTTCCATCAGCATTATTAAAAATAGCTTCTCCGTTATATTCGTTGTTTTTATAATACAACTGTTCTAAGACAGTTCCATTTTCCGCATATCTTTTATAAGGACCGTCTTTTATACCGTCTTTATAATTCATTTCTTCAGCAATTTTTCCATTTGGATAAAAAACCGAACGCAAACCGTTTAACTTCCCTTTTCTGTAATTCTCGATTGTCATAACAGTTGGAGAAGCTTGGTGATAATATTTCCACTCCCCTTCAAAAAGCTTATTAACTACTTTGCCTTCGCTAACTTTATTCTTGCTCTGATCATAAAAAATAGTATAAGCACTCCCGTCATTAGCACTAAAATCTCTCGTTGCAATTACACTAGCAGCTTTGGTATCATCATAAAACTTAAAGATACCTGTTTCCTTACCGTGACTAAAAGTTCCTTCGTAACGAGGTCTTTTTGATTCTTCATAAATCCCTTTCCAAAGTCCATCCTTTTTTCCTTCCGCATCGAGCTTATTCAAGTTTGCCTGAGCATTTATAAAAAAAGCATTCAACAAAAGCAATCCGAGTATTATTCTTTTACAAATCATTTTATCTTCTATTTAAAACCTTAACGAAATAGTGTATTATAAATTATACGTGTATAAAAAAATCCCGATAAATCGAGATTTTTTTATTTTTAACAAGTATATTATTTTTTGCCTTTGGCAGCTTTAGCAGCTTCTTGTTGCTCCATAACTTCTTGTAAACGTCTTTGGAACTTACCTTGTTTTTTAGGCTCTTTTAATTTGTTTTCTTGTATTTGAGCGTGAATTTTATCGCTATCTACAATGTAATTTTTAATTACAAACATAATTCCGATTGTAATTAAGTTAGAGATAAAGTTATATAAACTCAAACCTGCTCCGTAAGAGTTGAAGAAAATCAACATCATAAGTGGAGAAACATAAATCATGATTTTCATCATCTTAGCCATATCCGGCATACCTTCTTGTTGTGGAGCTGCCATTTGTTGGTCACCAGATGTCATTTTCATGTAAAAGAAAATCGCAATTGCTGCCAATATCGGGAACAAACTAATATGATCTCCGTACATTGGGATGTGGAATGGAAGTTTCACTACTGAGTCAAATGAAGATAAATCGTCTGCCCAAAGGAAGCTTTTTTGTCTTAACTCAAAAGCAGATGGGAAGAACTGGAACGAAGCATACATAAACGGAAGTTGTATCAAGGCTGGAATACATCCCGCCATTGGGTTTACTCCTGCTTTATTATACAGCTTCATTGTTTCTTGCTGTTTCTTCATTGGGTCTTTCTTGAATTTTTCTCCCAACTCAGTAATTTCTGGTCGCAACACTTTCATTTTTGCCTGAGACAAGAATGATTTATAAGTAATAGGCGACATTGCTATTTTTATTATAATTGTAAAAACAATAATAGCAATACCTAATGACAATCCAATTGTAGAACTCAAGAATCCGAATAACGGAATAAAAATAAATTTATTAATCCATCCGAAGATACCCCAACCTAATGGAATAATTTTCTCGAAATTATTATCGTAAGATTTTAATGTTTTATAATCAGCTGGTCCAAAATACCAACTCATTTTATAATCAACTTCTCCGTTTGAAAAAGCTAAAGGAACTGTTGCTTTAAATTGTTTTATATAATTAGTATCTATTTTTTCATCTTTTACTAAATCATCAGATTGTAATCTTGATTTTTCAAATGGCTTATCTGTAGATAAAATAGTGGTAAAAAAGTGTTGTTTGAAAGCTATATAACTTACTTTTTCAGGTGTTTCTTCTTTCCCTACGCCGTTAGGACTTACAAAATCGTACTTTTTATCTCCATACTCAAAAAAGATTTCAGCAAAACGTTTTTCTATAGAAACGCTTTTTTCATTTCTATTCGTTTTTAAATCCCAAACTAAATCTAATGGTTTAGACGAATTCAAAACTTTGTTCAATCCTTGAGAACGAATATCAAAACCAACTAAATATTCATTTGGTTTTAATACATATTTGTACTCTAAAAATTCATTTGCACCAGCTTTTAAACGCATTGATAATATTTGATCCTCACCATTTTTAGTTAATGTAGGTTCAAAATATAAGTCTTTTGAATTTAAAGTTCTGTTGTCAGTTGTTTGCAACTGAATATTTAAATGAGCATTGTTGTCTTTAATCAACTCTACTAATTGTCCTGAATTTTTCTCGAATCTTTTGAATCCTTTTAATGTAGCTTCTACTATATAACCACCTTTATTAGCGATTTTCAGTATAATCTTTTCATTTTCGATAGTTGTATAAGCATCTTTAGCAGAAGGAAGCGTAGCTGAATAAGCAAATCCACCTAATGTTTTTTGCAATTTTGCTAATTGCACTGTATCTCCAGGAGTTGCTGCAACTGGCAAGACTGCAGTTTTAGCAGTAGTAGCTTCTTTAGCTTGAGCTTCTTGTTTTGCAACTAATTCTTTCTTGGCTTTTTCTGCAGCAATAGTAGCTTCAGATGGTTTGTTTTGATACATTATCCAAATCAAAATACCAAAAATCAATATAAAACCAATAATTGAATTGAGATCAAATTTTTTTTCTTCCATTGTAATTTTTATTCAAGTTTTATGTTTGCGTTTCTCCTGTTTTTTAGAAACTTATACAAATACGTATTATTTTTTATGAGCCGTTACCGCAGCGGCTATAAAATTCACAAAAATTGGGTGCGGATTCGCTACCGTACTTTTGTATTCTGGATGGTATTGTACACCAATAAAAAATGGGTGATCTTTTAATTCTACAATTTCTACCAATCCTGTATCAGGGTTTACTCCTGATGCTATTAATCCTGCTTTTTGTAACTCATCTACATACTGGCTGTTGTACTCGTAACGGTGACGGTGACGCTCAGAAATAGTTGTTTTACCATAAATTTTGTGTGCCAATGAATCTGGTGTAATATCACATTTCCATGCTCCAAGACGCATTGTTCCTCCTTTATCGGTTATCGTTTTTTGCTCTTCCATTAAATTTACAACTGGATGAGCTGTTTTCTCATTCATCTCTGTTGAGTTTGCATCTGCATAACCTAAAATATTACGAGAATATTCGATTACTGACATTTGCATTCCTAGACAAATTCCGAAAAATGGAACTTTATTTTCACGCGCATAACGCACTGCTTCGATTTTTCCTTCTATTCCTCTTTCTCCAAATCCTGGAGCCACAAGAATTCCGTCTAAACCTTTCAATTTGTCTTCTATATTATCAGCATCGATAAACTCTGAATGTATAGAAACTACATTTACTTTTGTTTCATTTGAAGCTCCTGCATGTATAAATGCTTCTAAAATTGATTTGTAGCAATCTTGCATTTCTACATATTTACCAATCAAACCAATATTAATTGTATGCTTTGGATTTTTTAATCTTTTTAAGAAAGTGTTCCAGTTTTTTAAATCCGGAGCCGCTTTTTTAGGTAAATCCAATTTCTTTAAAGCAACTACATCTAAGCCTTCTTCTAGCATTAAATTAGGTACTTCGTATATTGTAGATGCATCGATAGACTGTATTACAGCTTCTCTCTTAACATTACAGAACAAAGCAAGTTTGTTACGTAATTCATCTGATAATTCGTGTTCTGTTCTACAAACTAAGATATCAGCTTTTATACCGCTTTCCATCAACGTTTTTACAGAGTGTTGTGTTGGTTTTGTTTTTAACTCTCCCGCAGCAGCCAAATAAGGCACTAAAGTTAAGTGTATTACAATTCCGTTATTTTCTCCCAATTCCCATACTAGCTGACGAACTGACTCTATATAAGGTAATGACTCTATATCTCCTACTGTTCCACCGATTTCGGTAATAACAATATCATAATCGCCAGATTTACCTAACAATTGCATTCTATCTTTAATTTCGTTGGTAATATGTGGTACTACTTGTACTGTTTTGCCAAGAAATTCTCCTCTTCTCTCTTTTTCTATAACCGAAAGATATACTCTACCAGTAGTTACGTTATTTGCCTGTGATGTAGGAACGTTAAGAAAACGCTCGTAGTGACCTAAATCCAAATCGGTTTCGGCACCATCATCAGTCACATAACATTCTCCGTGCTCGTACGGATTTAATGTACCCGGGTCTACATTTATATACGGGTCAAATTTTTGAATAGTTGTGCGATAACCTCTTGCTTGTAACAATTTTGCTAAAGATGCTGCGATAATCCCTTTTCCTAATGAAGAAGTCACACCGCCAGTAACAAAAATATATTTCGTTTGATTCATTCTGTTGTTGTTTGTATTGTAGTTGTGTAAAAAACGTGGCAAAAATAGTGAATAAAATTGGATTATTAGAATTTTATCCTAGACTTCTTAGAATTCATAGACTTGCTTAGACATCTTAGATTTTCAGACAACTTAGACTGACTTAGATTATTAGATTACTTGGAGTTTTAGACTGACTTAGATTATTAGATTGCTTAGACTTCATAGAGTTTTCAGACTTCTTGGATATTTGGATTGTCTAATTTTAGACTGATGAATTATAGTAATCCTAAAAAAATTTCCCAAATTATATTATTAAATTTCAAAATCGAATATAAAAGTAATGACTCATTATTCTGGTGATTTACATAGCATATACTCTATATGATACGTAGTATATAACCTATATAATGTAAAAATTTAAAATCCTATATTCCTAGTAAGTCTGAAAACTCTAAGAAGCTCAATAATCCGACAATACTAAAAAATCTAAGCAAGTCTAAGGAGTCTAAATATCTAAGAAGTCTAAGGCAGTCTAAGCAGGTCTAATAATCTAAGTTAGTCTAAAATCATTACTAAATTATAGAATGAAAAAATAAAAAATACAACACTGAAGAATACATCAAAAATCAATACTATTTTAAAATTAGAAAATTGAAGTATCTTATTAATGAGAAAACGTGCTATTAACTGAATAAGAAAAAAGGAGAAAATTTTTAAACTGTAAGGATTATAGGCAATTGCTTCTTTGAAGTTTAAATTTAGAATTTGAGAAAACGCCCTTGTTAATCCTCGACTTTTACAATAACTCAAAGGCATTCCTTCGCAAAGGGAACGTACTCCTAAATTTAAAAAAGAAGATAAATAACAATAAAAAAAGATAAACATGATTATTATAATAAAAATCTTGTTTATCCTTTTGTATGAATCAATTTCGTAAGAAGGTTTTGTTTTCACAAAAAATTATTCTTTTGGTTCTTCAACTTCAATTGAATCAGTTACTGTTTCAACACTGTTATTTAAAGAATCCTGCAATTTTAATGTCTCTGTATGTATAGAATCTATAGTTGATCTTATTTCATTTTCATCAGATAATGATCCTGCCCAAACTGAACCTACAAAAAGTAGTACCCACATAAGTGCAAAGATAGTCCCAACAACTCCTAAAACTATTCCTGCTATTGGCATTGAGGTAGAAGCATTTCCTTTTTTGGCTTTCATGTAACCAATTATCCCAAAAATCACTGCAAGTATTCCAAAAAATACCGATATTAATCCTACACAAGGAATAAATGCTATTAGAATTGTTAATATCCCTAAAACTAAAGCGGCAGTTCCCATTCCTTGACCTGCATTTGATGATTGTAAATTGTTATCCATATCGTTTTTTATGTTAATTGCTGCAAAAATAAGAAAACACTTATCCCTATTAGAGAGAATAAACCAAAGTTATTAACAAATAAATGATTATCAGACTAACTTAGACTTGCTTAGAATTTTAGACTTTCTTATACATCTTAGATTTTTAGACGAAATGTATAGGTGCATAGCATTGTGTCTTCACTAAATTCTAAAATCAATATCAAAAAAAAAAATCTTTTTTAAGTAGTATATACTCTATATTTAACATAGTATATAATCTACATACTCCAGTTGTCCCAATAGCTAGAACCAAATAATCCAAAAGTCTAAGTAAGTCTAAGTAAGTCTAAGTAGTCTAAAAATCTAAGATGTCTAAACTACAGCTTAGGATATTGCTTTTTGATATTCCTGATTAACTCTTCTAAACCATTAAGTTTTAGTTCATAGACGAGCGCCAATTGTTGGCCTAGCTCGCCATTAGGAAATCCTTTATTATGATACCAAACAACATAATATTCAGGAAGATCAATTAAAAATCGTCCTTCGTATTTCCCGAAAGGCATCTTGGTGTGGGCTAATTTTATGAGAAGTTTTTTGTCTTGTTCCATTTTTTTTTAAGAAAAAAAGAAGCAAGAAAAAAGAATATAGACTTATTCTCTCTTCTTGCTTCTATTGAATGCAAAGCTATTATTATTTTCCTTTTATTTTTGCCACTGATTAAAAAGATTTTCACAGATTTAAAAACCTTGAACCTTTCTTTTAACCTTTTCAACAAAAACTCAGAAACTTAGAATCTTAGTAACTCAGAACCTTTGTAACTTTGTTCCTTTGACCCTTTTAGTAATGCCATCTCACGAAAGCTTCCATTGCAGCGTAACGTGATAGACCTAATTGGTTGTATAATTCGGCTGTTTCTGCATTTCTGTCTTCGGCTCTTTGCCAGAATTCACGTGCATCTGACCCTTGGAACACAACTCCATCTTTTTGAGATTGGTGTTTAAAGATTCCATGTCTTTTTGCTAATACCTGATCCGGACTCATTGGTACTGCCATTTCTACTTCGTCAATTCCCCATTCTTGCCATGCTCCACGGTATAACCATAACCAACAATCATCCATAAACGATTTTGGTTTTAATCGTTTTACTGCTTCAAAAATAGCATCCAGACATACTTTATGTGTTCCGTGTGGGTCGGCTAAATCTCCTGCAGCATAGATTTGGTGTGGTTTGATTTTTTCGATTAAAGCCATTGTAAGTTGAATATCTTCTTCTCCAATTGGTTTTTTCTCGATTGTTCCTGTTTCATAAAATGGAAGTTCCATAAAATGAATTTGTTCGTCTGGCAAACCTACAAAATGACTTGTTGAGCGTGCTTCTCCTTTTCTGATTAATCCTTTTATGTAACGAACTTCTGGAATATCTATCTCACTATTCTTTTTATTGGTTAAGAAGGTTACTGCTTTTTGATAGATATTTTCTGCTTCAGCACTTTTGATTCCGAATTTCTCGTTGTAATCGGTAACGAATCTTGCAAAACGCAAGGCTTCATCATCAGCAACTGCAATATTCCCTGAGGTTTGGTATGCTACATGTACTTCATGTCCTTGCTCTTGCAAACGCATAAATGTTCCTCCCATACTAATGATGTCATCATCTGGATGCGGGCTGAATATCAATACTCTTTTTCTTGCTGGTTCAGCTCTTTCTGGGCGTTTGGTATCATCTGCATTTGGTTTTCCTCCTGGCCATCCAGTAATGGTATTTTGCAGCTTATTAAATATCTTAATATTGATATCGTATGCTGGTCCTGAATCTGCCAATAAATCGCTCATTCCGTTTTCGATATAATCGGCATCGGTAAGCATTAGGATTGGTTTCTTTAAATCTAGTGCTAATCCTAAAACAGCTTTACGAGTTAATTTGTCTGTCCAAACAATTTTCTCTACTAACCATGGTCTGTTGATTCTTGTTAGTTTTGATGATGCTTCTTTATCCAGAACAAAAACTACATTGTTGTGCTCTTGCAAAAATGACGCAGGAATTCTATTAGTAACTTCTCCTTCTACAGATTTTTTTACAACGTCTGCTTTTCCTTCTCCCCAAGCTAATAGAATAACTTGTTTGGCTTCCATTATCTTTTTTACTCCAAGTGTAATGGCTGTTCTTGGCGTATTATTTAATCCAAAAAAGTCTTTACTTGCTGCAACTCTGGTAATATGGTCTAAGGCTACTAATCTTGTTTTTGAGTTTTGTAATGATCCTGATTCGTTAAATCCGATATGTCCGTTTGCTCCAATTCCAAGAACTTGTAGATCGATTCCGCCCAGAGCTTCTATTTTAGCTTCGTAATCTGCGCAATAATCTGCGATTTCTTCTTTAGTTAAAAGTCCGTCTGGAATATGGTAATTTTCAGGTAAAATATCTACTTGATCCATCAACAATTCTTTCATGAATCGTACGTAGCTATTTACTGAATCTGGCTCCATTGGATAGTATTCGTCCAGGTTAAAAGTGATTACGTTTTTAAAACTTAATCCTTCTTCTTTGTGTAAACGTACTAGCTCAGCATATAACCCTTTTGGGGATGATCCTGTTGCTAATCCTAATACACATGATTCGTTTTTCTCTTGTTTTGACTTGATAAGTGCCGCTATTTGCTGCGCAACTGCTTTGGATGCATCGGTGGAATTCTCAAAAACTACCGTGTCAATATTTTCGAATCGTTTTTCGAAACCTGTCGCCTTATCTATGGAACTTTTTAACATTATTCGCTTCTTTTTATATTTACTTTATTTATTTATCCTGTTTTTTATTTGCGTGACCAACTTCTGTATTTATGTCCTTTGAATGCAAAAAATATAATCATTAAGTAGCATGGCACTAACATTAAATATGCTATCTGATTTCCGCTTTTAGCCGTTTTAGCAACTCCATTTGCTATATTGGCTGCATTAACACTTTCTGCCCAAGCTCCATAAATTAAAGGAAAGATTGCTCCTCCTATAATACCCATGATTAAAATTGCGCTTCCTATTTTGGTATATCCTTTTAAATCCTGTAATGCCATTGGCCATATTGCCGGCCAACAAAGTGCATTTGCAAGTCCCATTAATGCTACTAAAATGACAACTAATGGTATCGCTGGAATCCCCGAAAACTGAACTGTTATTGCAGGTGATATTACAACTATTAAAATTACTAAAATTAATCCTAAAATTCCAGATGCTTTTAATGCAGTAACTTGCGAAAGATATTTAGGTATTAATGTAATTCCTAAAACATATCCTACTACCATTGCTGACATTGTAAATGAGGTTAATTTTAAATAAAAATTACCGTCTTTACCATATACTCCCAAATGTTTTCCGAATCCTCCAATGGAATCTCCTGCTAAAACTTCGGCTGCCAGATATAACATTAAAGTTATTACTCCTAAAACTAATTGTGGATGTTTGAAAGCATTTTTTATTTGCTTAAAAATACTTAAATGTAGTACATCACCTTCTTCATCTAAATCAATTTCTGGTAATGGTGATAGCTTAACTAAAAGTGCCAAAACCAAAATAACCAATCCCATATAAAGATATGGTGTTTGCAATTGTAATGTGAGCAAATTTAAGGCTTCTGTTTTAGAAACCTCATCTAAAAGTGCAATTTTATCTGCTGTGTATTCTTGCATATTTGATAACACCAAAGCTGTCAGAGCTAATGGGGCTATAAATCCTGCAAACTTATTTGCAATTCCTAAAACGCTAATTCTTGCTGCTGCGCTTTCTCTCGGCCCAATAACAACTACATAAGGATTTGCAGCAGTTTGCAAAATTGCTAAACCTGTTCCCATGGTAAATAATGCTAATAAAAAGAATAAGAAAGTTCTTGTTGCTGCTGCTGGATAAAACATAAAAGCTCCTACTGCAATTACAATTAAGCCAAGCGAAATTCCGTTTTTGTATCCTACTTTCTCGATAACCCAAGAAGATGGAATTGCCATTACAAAATAGGCGATATAGAAAGCAAATGTTACAAAATAAGCTTGAGAAGCAGTTAACTCACAGGCTAATTCGAAAAAAGGAATTAGCGGCCCGTTAAGCCAGGTAACAAATCCTAAAATAAAAAATAATGCGGTTAAAATAACCATAGGAATAATGGTACTCCTCTGGTCTATACGTATTGCACTTTCAATCTTTGACATAGTTTTTTTTTGGTTGATGGTTAATAGATTAGTTATTTTTTTTCAATCTAAAATAGCACCAACACTTTCATAATTTTTGCAAATTAATCACGGGTTGTGCGATTTTTTTGCAATACTACGACAAAAGTAGCTCAATAAGTTCTTCTTATTCCTAAATTAGATATGAAATTTTTGTTAATTTTTTATGATTCCCAGTTTAGTTCTGGGTAGTTTTTTTTGAGATATTCTTTTACTTCTGCAATATCTTCTTTGGCAGTTAAATCTGGAACATGTTCCGAAAAAGGGATTCCTAAAGCTGTATTTGGGTTGTCTTTTATTGTATTTAAAAGCACTGTTGGCAATTCTTTTTCGTCTCTTTCTGGATTAACCGGACAATTTTTTAAATAAGGATATAGCATTGCTCCATCAAATTTAAAAGCATTCATACTTACTCTTAATTTTCCTTCGGAATCTTTGTAATTTTCTAAATCGTCTGCGGTTGGTTTTTCCAGAATATCCAATAAGTGATTATTTTTATCTAGTTTGGCTATTGCAAAACGAGAAATTCTTTCAGATGGAAAATCCAATGCGTCACGGTCGTAGCCAATAAAAGCATTTGGGCTGTTAGTTTCTCTTAACGCAAGCAACGCTGCTGTAGAATATAAATTATCACTATTGCAAGCTGAGTAACTTTGGGTGTTCATCTCTGGATATTGGGCTACTGCCTGAAATAACGCATCGGCTGTGCCAAATGGTTTTACTCTGCCTTCGGGAATATACTGTACAGCAAATGAAATATTTAATCCATGAAAATCATTGTTTTTATCTTGATTTCCGTAGAATTCTTTAAACAAATCTCCTTGCTCTCCTATAATGATGATGATATTTTTATATCCTGCTTTTTTTGCATTTAGCAAAAGATAATCTAACAAAGGTCTTCCGTTAGGACCAACTCCTATTAAGCCTTTACTTCTTTCATTCGCCTGAGCGATTTCTTCTTCGGTTAAATTATTTAATACAACTTCTTTTTTCATTCGAGAAGATGCACCGCCTGCTAAAATAATTAAATTGTCATGCATAATTTGTTCTTTAAAATTTTAAAATTATTATATTACTCTTGCTCCCGGATCAACGGTTACAGTATATGCTTCTTTTGCTCCTGCTGCTAATATTGCAGCTACAACTGCATCTTCTTTTTTAGGATCTGCAATTACAACAATGCTTCCGCCGCCGCCTGAACCAACAATCTTGGCACCATAAGCTCCAGCACGTAAGGCTGCATTAATCATATCGTCGATTTTTGGTACTGTTATTTTTAATAAATCTCTTAAAACAGCATGGTGCATATTCATTAATTCACCAATTCTAACCAAATCAAGCGTTGGTTTATCAAATTCTTTTAAAGCTTCTTTTGTATATTGATAGTTCTTTATAGCTGCTTCAAAAAACGGAATCAATCTGTCTGGTAAATAATTACGATATTTATCTATATCTTCTAATTCGGTTTTATGCAAATCAAAATCTTTAAAATTTTGTTTTATAATATCGATGGCCAATAATGCATTGCCTTTTAATTCTCCTATTAACCCAATTGTTTCTTTTGGAACTCCCGAAACACCTGTAATTAATCCTTTTAATTGTGTGCCAATTATATTGTACGAGAACGGAACACTTGTATTAATATGAACAATATTTCCTACTCCTATGCTAAAATGATCCATCATTCCGCCTGGTTCTCCATGTTCCAAAACTTCTGAAGCATACCCCATTTGCGCAATAAACTCTGGAGTAACTTCGCAATCAACTCCGTAAGCTGTAATTAAAAAGTTAATCCATGCCATTAATAATGCCGATGAACTTGACGTTCCTGAATTAATCGGAATATCTCCTTTTACAGTAATATCATATCCTACTGTAGGGATACAACCGTGTCTTCTTAAAACTCTCAGCGAAGAAGCGAAGTAATCACGTGGTTCTAATTCTTCAAAAGTTGCGTTGATATCAATGACTCTAACTTCATTAATATCCTCCATGTTTAGTTTAAAAACCGAAGTCTCATTTTCTACTGCTGTTAATTGTATATTTCTATTTATTGCACAAGCTATAACAGGTAATCCTAAATAATCCTGATGATCTCCAAAAAGGCACGTTCGTCCTGGTGCCAATGATATAATTTTCTTCACTTTTAAAATATATTAAAATACTGCAATACTGGTAATTACACTATTATTAGTTTATAAAATAGGCTTTTATTTTAGTTTTAACTTTACGAAACTAGATATTAAATTTTAATTAACCTAAGAAAAAACAAAAAATGTGCTCGAACACACTTAAATAATGTTATCGAGCACACTTATATAGATGCCTGAAAATGTTGATAAAAATCTTCTTGAAATTTATTAAGATTTTTATGTTAATTGAAATAAGAATACCTAATTTTATATTTTTGTTTTACATTCCGTTTTTTCAGTAAATTAACCATTTATTACACAACCAAATACTTCATTACAAATAAAAAAGCCATTTACTTTATAAATATCTCCTAAAAAGAATAAATACAAAGTTTTTATATATTTGCCTCCTTATGAATAAAAAATATACGATTAAAGATATTGCTAAATTAGCAGGTGTTTCGAAAGGTACTGTTGACAGGGTTTTGCATAAAAGAGGAAAAGTTTCTCCGCTAGCTCTAGAAAAAGTAAACGAAGTTTTAAATGTAATTGATTACGAACCCAATCTTATTGCTCGAAATTTAAAGAACAATAAGATTTATCATATCTGTATTTTATTACCCGATCCTCAAATCGACCCTTATTGGCTTCCTTGCATCCAAGGAATTAAAGATGCTATTCAGGAATTTAAAGCATACAATATACGTGTTGAAACATTTTACTTTAATCCCGAAAAAACAAAATCGTTTACCAACACAAATGAAACGATTATAGAGAAATCGCCAGATGCAGTTTTGCTAGCTCCTTTATTTCATAAGGAAACATTAGATGCTATAAAAAAATACGATTCTTTAAATATTATTGTAAATACATTTAATAATCAGGTAGAATCTACTTTAATAAAGAATTTTGTTGGGCAAGATTTGTTTAGAAGTGGTCGCGTAGCAGCCAAATTATTGAATACAATTCTAGACAAAGGACATATTGCAATTATACATATTGATGAAACCTACAAGAATGCAATTCACATGCAGGAAAAAGAAAGAGGTTTTAGAAATTATTTTATCGAAAAAGAAAAACTTGATTATAAGATTACTACTTTAAAACTAAAAAGCCCGAATGTTGAAGTCACTCTAAAAAACTTCATCACTGAAAATCCTGATTTATCTGGTGTTTTTATTACCACATCCAGAGCATATCAAATAGCCAAACCCATTAGTGAGATTAAGGATAGAAAAATCCGAATGATTGGTTATGACTTAATCGATGAGAATGTAAATAATCTAAATCTTGGCGTAATTGATTTTTTAATTCATCAAAACCAAAAAAGACAAGCATATCTTGGCATAACATATCTTGTAGAGCATTTCCTTTTTCACAAAGAAACACCTGCTGTTACGCTCTTACCTATTGATATTATTAACTCCGAAAATGCCGATTTTTATTTGGAATAATCTAGTCTTTCAAGGTTAAAATTCCAAATGATGATGCAATATGAAAATTGGGCGTTTCGGTAACAGGATTTACCCAAGTTATCCAAGTCGGTTCATAATCAGAGCCACTGGTTTTAGAATATTTGGCTCTAAAAATTCCAGTTTCGATTTGATTATTCTTTATTAAATTAAGCTTCTTTAAGGATGCAATACGTATTACGCCTTCTACAACAAAAGAATCCTCATTTACAGATGATTTAACTACTAAATCATCTTTTGGCCAAGACCAATCAAAATTTAAATTCTTATCTGGATACGCTATAAAATCCATTACTCTGGCTTTAGTATCCATCTCCATGCAATAATAGGGATTAAGCGAACTATCAGCCCTAAAAAAGAGCTCTACCCTATCGGAATTATTGATGCTATCAATACTATCATCCTTATCTACTATATGAATTTCGGAATCATAAACCGTAAAACAAAAGAACAATTGTTCCCCATCCCACAAGGCTTTAAACTCGATTCGGGAAACCGCTTTAGAATCCCAAGGCGAACAAAAATCATCCAGGATAATTGCTGTCTTCCATAAATCAGAATCGCCTTTTCCGGATACAATTAATTGGTTTGCAGCTATTGACTTTACTTCGTAATTCTTAATTCCCTGATTCATATTATTCTTCAATTATCTTTTTGACATAATTATTACAACAACACAAATATAATGTGCTCGAACACATTTTACAATACTTTTCTTTGTTTAATAAAATATAATCTATAGTTTCGTTCCTATTAACCTCAAAAGAACGACCTTTTTAACTATAAATAACCAAATTTTTATCTTTTATGAAAGAAGAAAAAAACTCCCGTCGCTCATTCTTAACTAAGACTATTGCAGGTATTTCGGGAACAGTTATAGCAACAGGCTTACCATTATCAGCATTAGCATCAAACACAAATGTCGAAGTACTAGACTCGAAACATGATTTTTTAACGAAGCCCTATTTACAAGCTCCTACCAATGATGGTATCACCATAATGTGGCTCACTAACCAACTTTGCTTAAATTGGGTAGAATATGGCGAAACCGAAAAATTAGGGATCAAAGTCCAGCAATGTGCTCATGGTATGATGAATATTAATTCTAGAATCAATACTGTAACACTCACAAATCTTAAACCAGATACGACCTATTACTATAAAGTTTTCTCCAAACAAATTTTAGATTTTCAACCATATAAAATCACTTTTGGAGATATTATAAACAGTGAAACATATCATTTTAAAACACTCAATCCAAAAGCAAAAGAAATAAGCTGGCTCGTTTTAAACGACATACACGACCGCCCAGAATCTTTTGGAGAACTCATACAACTTAACCAAAATAAACCTTACGATTTTGTTTTCCTTAACGGAGATATGTTTGACTATCAAACGGATGAAAGCCAAATCATCAATCATTTGCTTAATCCTTGTAGCATATTTTCAACTGAGAAACCATTTATGCTTGTAAGAGGAAATCATGAAACCAGAGGTAAATACTCAAGAAATCTATTAGATTATTACTACAACTACGATAAGAAAGAGTATTATACTTTTAAAATGGGTCCCGTTTTTACAATTGTTTTAGATACTGGCGAAGATAAAAAAGACTCACATCCTGTATATGGCGGAACTGTAAATTATGATTCTTATCGAGAAGAACAAGCAGTTTGGCTAGAGAAACAAATGAAATCTAAGGCTTTTAAGAATGCTCCGTTTAGAGTAGTAATAATGCACATTCCGCATTATCATTCCGATGAAGAACACGGAACAACAGAATGTCGCAGGTTATTTGGTCCTTTATTCGAAAAATATAAAATTGATTTGTTTGTCGCAGGACACACACACGAATACGGAATGTTTGAACCAAATAAAGATCACTCCTATCATTTTGTTATTGGCGGTGGACCAGAAACTGGAATTAGAACTTTAATACGAATTGAAGCCAATCCTAAAGTTTTAAATTTGCAAATGCTTAATGATTCTGGTAAAGAAATTGGCTTGTTTCAACTTAATAGTAAAAGGTAATTTTTTAAGGTTTAAACTTTTTTAATATTCCGTTTGTATTCGATATTTCGATTACTATTTAAACTGAAATTACAGCCTGGTTTCTTTTCATTCCAAATTCACATTTTTTAACAAAAATTAACTTAAATACACACAATAAAAATCCTTCAAATGATTGCGGTCATCTGAAGGATTTCCTGTTATCTCCATTAAGCTAAAAAGACACACTAAATCTTAAGTTTATAATACCGTTATTGATACTATATTATCGCCTTTGTTAACACAATATTTCAGGAATATTTAATATTCAACTGTACCCTTATATAAGAATTTGATACTTTTTTTATCAATCCTCTTTCTTTATTTCATCTTCTTATGGTAATTACCATCAAAATACTAGTTTTTAAATAATCAAGAAGCTTCATGTTTTTTAATAAGAAACTAGAATTTTATTACTAAAAAAACATTTTCCACAAAAAAAATGTGCTCGAGAACACAAATATTGTGTGTTCGAGCACATTTTTTGTGTTTTTCCTTGTTTAATAAAAATTAAATATATAGTTTCGTCATATCTTAAAAATTAAAGTACAATTTATGTTAAAAAAACATAACTAAATAAACAAGAAAAAGTGTACACGTTTGAGATTGTAAAAATTGAATTTTCAGCTAATTAATAGTAAAAAAAGAATAGCATCACGATTTCATTTAAGGCAGATTTCCTTAAATCGATTATAATAAAAATGAATACCAGTTAACACAACAACACAAAACAAATTATTAACCAAACCCATTTTTAAGAGTATGAATTTATTAATTAAACAAAAACCTAGAAGTTTTCGGTTAAACGCCCCTTCTAGAAAGGAAATTAAATTAGCAATTCTTTCATTGTTCGCTTTGACTTTTCAAATTTCAACCGCTGCTTCATCAAAAGAAGTAAGCACAAATAGAATTGATTTATCATTGGTACAAAAAATTGTTAAGGGTAAAGTAACCGATTCTAATGGAATGCCACTTCCTGGAGTAAATGTTCTTATTAAAGGAACTGCTATCGGTGTACAAACAGATTACAATGGTGAATTTGCCATAGAAGTAGCAGATAATCAAACAATATTGGTTATTTCTTATATGGGAATGCAAGAACAAGAAGTAACGATTGGAAAAGGACCTATCGTTGTAACTTTAAAAGAAGCTGGAGAAGTAATGGACGAAGTAGTTATCGTTGGTTACAGCAAAATCAAAAAAGAAAGTCTTACTGGAGCTTTACAAACGTTAGATAATAAAAAACTTACTGATATCACTACACCATCTGTAGAGAATTTATTAGCTGGTAAAGCTACTGGAGTTTATGTAAGTTCAGGAAATGGACAGCCAGGAGATACTGGTAAAATCGTTATTCGTGGAAAAACTACTGTTAACGGAAGTACTGATCCTTTATGGGTTATCGATGGTGTGATTGTAGGAAGTAGTTCTGGAAATATGAATCCAGCCGATATCGAAACTTTAACTGTACTTAAAGATGCTGCATCTACAGCCGTGTATGGTTCTCAGGGGGCAAATGGTGTAATCATTGTTACTACAAAAAGCGGAAAAAGTGGTAAGGCAACTATTAATGCCTCTATCAAAACTGCTGCAACAACTGTAAATACAGGAAATTTTGACATCATGAATGGTCAGGAATTATATGACTTATATGACTCTTTCCCTAACAAACAAGATTTTAGTAATGCATGGTGGTGGAACCCTGAATTAAGAAACAAAAATTACGATTGGTGGAAAAATGCTACTCGAACTGGTATTGCAAGAGATTTTAACTTATCAATTAACGGTGGTAGTGACGTATTTAAAAGCTATGTTTCTCTTGGTATATATGACGAAACTGGTGCTATAAAAGGATATGATTATACTCGTTATAACTTACTACTTAAATTTAGCTATAAAGTAAACAATTGGTTAACCATACGTCCTCAAGCTAATATTACACGTACAGAAACTGAAGACAAACAACATTCTGTCGGTGCTATGTATGGCAATATGCCTTGGGATAACCCATATCTTCCTGATGGAACTTTGGTAGGTAACCAACCAAATCCTACTTGGGTAAATACAACGGGTTCAAACTATTTGTATGACTTACAATGGAATTATGGAGAATCTGAAAGATATAGTGTTCGAACCAATTTAGACTTTGATGCTAAAATTAATAGTTGGCTATCATTCACTTCTACAAATAACTATACCTTCTCAAATTATAATTCAATGACCTACATTGATCCAAGATCTTCTGAAGGGTTATCAGTAAAAGGAAGAATTACAGATGAAACTACTAGTAGCAATCGTTTTTATACTAGTCAATTATTCAAATTCAACAAATCATTTGGAGCACACGCTATAAACGCAATTGCTGGATACGAATGGAATGAATATAATGGTAAAAGTACTGAAGGTGTTTCAACTGGAATACCTCCAGGATTTATTGTTGCAGATGCTGCAACTGTTCCAGAAAAAGTTAAAGGTAACAGATCTCAATGGGCGGTTCAATCTTTGTTTACCAACATCAACTATACATATGACGACAGATACATGGCACAATTTTCTATACGCCGTGATGGGGCTTCTAATTTTGGAGAAAATGCAAGATATGGTAATTTCTTTTCTATTAGTGGTGGTTGGAATATTCATAAAGAAAAATTCTTTAAAGCCGATTATATCAATAACTTAAAACTTAGAGCTAGTTATGGTTCAGTAGGAAACAGACCAAATGGTTTATACTTGCACTTACCTTTATATTCTGTGTCTTCTGGTTATAATGAAAATCCTGGTGCGCTTATTTCTCAAATAGGAAACCCTGATTTAAGCTGGGAAAAAACGTTTACAACTGGTATTGGTTTAGATGTTAGTTTCTTAAACAGAATTAATCTAACATTAGACTATTACAATAAAGACACCTCTGGTTTATTATACGAGGTACCCTTACCTGGAGTAATTGGAGTAACAAGTATCTGGAGAAATGTTGGGGCTGTAAACAACAAAGGTTTTGAGGCATCTATTAACGTAGATATCATTAAAAATGAAAACTGGAGATGGAATGTAGATGCTAATATTGGTTTAAATAGAAATGAAGTGACAAGCCTTTACGGAACAAAACAACAAATTATTGTTCCTGATGGAACTGGAATCTCAGGTTCAGCAAATAAACTATTAACACCTGGTAAAGATGTAGATACTTGGTACCTTACAGAATGGGCTGGTGTAAATCCTGATAATGGAAAGCCAGAATGGTTTACAACCAATGCAGCTGGAGAACGTGTTAAGACATCTAACTATGGAGATGCATCTAAAAATCAAATTGCTATCGATGCCTACACGCCATCTTATTACGGAGGATTCTCGACTAGTTTAAATTATAAAAATTTCGATTTTGGAGCAACATTCAGTTATTCAGTAGGTGGTAAAATTTATAACTATGCTCGTGCAGAATTTGATTCAGATGGAGCTTATACAGATCGTAACCAAATGAATCTTCAAAAAGGATGGAGTCGTTGGGAAAAACCAGGGGATATTGCTACACACCCACAAGCAATTTATAACAATTCGAGCAACTCAAATAAAGCATCATCACGTTTCTTAGAAGATGGGTCATACTTAAAAATGAGAAGTGTATCATTTGGATATAATTTATCTATTGAGCGTTTGAATATTTCTAATCTAAGAATATTTGTATCTGGTGAAAACTTGTTTACAATTACCGATTTCTCAGGTGTAGATCCAGAAATACCTCCATTTGAAAGAAATGGTGTAAGAACAATAACTGGAGTTTCAACCTCAGTATATCCACAGACACGCAGATTTGCATTAGGTTTTAATCTTACTCTTTAAAAAACAGAACCATGAAAAAAATATTCATATTATTTATTACCCTTAGTTTTCTATCTTCATGTGAGCTGGAGCGAGAACCATTTGGCTCATATACAAAAGATAAAATTATGCAGGATAAAGAAGCTGCTGTCGAAGTACTTCTTAACGGATGTTATGCACAACTTAAAGGTTGGTCAGATGTAATGCACCGTGTTGGTGAATATCCTGGAGACAACATCATGATTAGAGGAACTTCTACTGATGCATTCTATACTTTTATTTCTTATCAGCATAGTCCAGTTAATGATAGACTATCTACTTTCTGGAATAATAGTTATAAAGTTATCTCACAATCTAGTGACTTAATGAAAATGATTTCTGAAGGAGAAAGCCCTAAAATGGATCAGCAATTAGGAGAAGCTTATTACCTAAGAGGAATGGTTTATTTCTATTTAGTTAAAACATACGGCAGACCTTATGCACAATCTCCAGAAACTAATTTGGGTGTACCAATTGTTAACGGATTACCGGAGGATATTGCCAACATCAATCTTCCGGATAGAGCTACAGTAAAAGCATCTTACGAGCAAGCAATTAGCGATCTTAAAAAAGGGGAAGCCTTAATGAATGAAAGCAGAACTGCTACTTACGCAACTAAAGAAGCTGCTCAGGCAATGCTTTCTAGAGTATATTTATACATGAGCGGAACTTATGAAACACCAAATCAACAATACGCTGATTTATCTATTGAGTATGCTAACAAAGTAATTTCTAGCGGTCGTTATAATATGCTTAGCAGAGCCGATTTTATGAAATACAACACTTTTGCACCAGATGCAAGCGGACAAACAGAAACTATTTTTGCTGTTAAACGTGTGGCTTCAGAGTACTCTGGTTTTGATCATTATTATGGTATTGGTGGTATGTATGCTAATATTCAAGGACAAGGTTGGGGAGAAATGTACGCTAGTGCAAAATACTTAGATTTATTACGTAAATCTGGTTTAAAGAAAGATGCAAGATGGGCTTTTATCGATCCACAATATGCATTGGATGCTGCTAACAATAAAACAGAAGCTTTCCGTTTTATAACAGATGCTTTTAATGCTAGTGGAGTACAAACTGGTTATAACTATGTACAACAACCTCTTAAAACTAATTCTAGCGGTTCATACTATATTACTATAGCAAATACAGATTACAATCTTACTGTAGTAAATGCTGCCGAAAATAGTTATTCAATAAATTACGCTGGTAAAACCTATGTAGGAGAAAAAGATTACATGATGTTATTAAATCGTGTATATCCTATGTACTACGTTACAAAATGTTCTTTGCAAGACAATAGCTCTCACCTACACTCGCCTATTATTTCAAGATTAGCCGAAATGTATTTGAATATGGCCGAAGCTTATGCTAAAAAATCAGATTATCAGAATGCTCTTAAGAATTTAAATATTGTTAGAGAAAGATCAATTGTAGGTGGTGGATATACTTCTTTAACTAGTACAAATGCTGTACAACTTATTGATGAAGAACGCCAACTGGAACTAGCTTTTGAAGCACAACGTGGATATGACGTTTATAGAAACGGACAAACAATGACACGTCATTACCCTGGTCCTCATACACCAATGGTAGATTATCCGGCAACAAGTCCAAGAGTAGTACAATACATTCCGCAATCGGAAATAAATGCTTATCCTGGAACTTTAACTCAAAATCCTTAATAAAGATTTTGAAAAACTAATTTTGAGTTTAATGGTTAGTTAGTAAATAAGGCTCTCTTTAGAATTTCCCTCTTATATAAATAAGGGGGATTCTAGAGAAGTTAAATGCAAAAACAACAATAGCTAAAATCAGGCTAAATGAAATATTACAAAATTATTTTCTCTTTCCTTACATTGTTACTTATAAGTACAAATGTATTGGCACAAGATTCTAAAAACGAAATCCATTTACCTCTTGGCGGAAATGCTTTTAGTTCCTACAATCTTGAAAGTAATAATACTATAACCGATAACGGAATAGAAAACTGGACAGATCCTAAAGAATATTTCACAGTTTATTTTAGAGTTTCAACTCCAGGATTAGTTAGAATCTCAACAGATGAATTTGTAAATGTTCAAGGAAAATCTACATTAGAATTTGGTATTAACAAAGAATTGAAAAAAATCGAATTTGACGAAAGTAACAAAAGACCAATTATAATAAACGAATGGAAAATTATTGATACAGGATATGTTGCTTTAAAAATAAAAGGGATTAGTAAAACACAAAACAATTTCCCTTCTATTTCTAAATTAATCATTAGTGGGTCAGCACTCCAAGGAAAAACGGCTTTTGTACCTAATAATGATGACAACTTTTTTCACTGGGGACGAAGAGGTCCTTCGGTACATTTAAATTACGAAGTACCCGAAAAAGTAAATGTTCAATGGTATTATAACGAAATCACCGTTCCTGTAAATGAGGACAAAATAGGTTCTTATTATATGGCAAACGGTTTTGGCGAAGGCTATTTTGGAATTCAGGTAAATTCTGAAACAGAGCGCCGCGTATTGTTTTCTGTTTGGAGCCCTTTTGTTACAGATGATCCAAAAAGTATTCCTGAATCGCATAAAATTAAAATGCTGAAAAAAGGAGAAAATGTACAAACTGGTGAATTCGGAAACGAAGGTTCTGGTGGGCAAAGTTATTTAAGATACAACTGGAAAGCTGGCAAAACATATAAATTCTTGCTTAACGGAGTTCCTCAAAATGATAACTCAACCACGTACACTGCCTATTTTTATGCACCAGAAACAAACAAATGGATGTTAATAGCAAGTTTTAACCGTCCGCAAACCAATACTTATTTAAAAAGATTTCATTCTTTCTTAGAGAATTTCGTACCACAACAAGGAAATAAATCTCGCAAAGTTTTGTTTAACAATCAATGGTATTGCGATGATAAGGGAGTTTGGACAGAAATAGATTCGGCTATTTTTACAGTAGATAATACTGGAAGAAAAGGATATAGAATGGATTATTCTGGTGGAGTCGAAAAAGGATACTTCTTTTTAAAAGACGGAGGTTTCTTTAACAAATACACTAAAGCCAAAACTAAATTTACAAAACCATTAAAGCATAATAAGCCAAGTATAAATTTTAGTACTTTGCCATAAAAAAACAGTAAGACAATCCCAAAATAGATTGCCCACAATTTTAAATTAAAATTAATTCAACATGAAAACTAGTATCTTTAAATTTATTCTGATATCCTGCTTCTTTTTAGGATATGCTACTTCTTCAGCTCAAATGATTAAGACACCTACTCCTGCGCGTGCCAAAGGACAAAAGGATGTATTACGTTTGGCACTTGCTCCAATCCCAACAGTTCGTGTAGCCTTTATTGGTTTAGGAATGCGTGGTCCAGGTGCAGTAGAACGTATGACACATATTCCAGGTGTAGAGATTGTAGCACTTTGTGATATGCTTGAAAAAAATACCAAATCAGCAAATGAAATCCTTACTAAACAAGGTCTTCCTAAAGCAAAAGAATTCTATGGTGATGAGAACATTTGGAGACAAGTAACTGCGCTTCCAAACGTAGATTTAGTTTATATCGCTACCGACTGGAAACACCACGCTATTATAGGGGTTCAAGCTATGAAAGATGGCAAAAACGTAGCTATCGAAGTTCCTGGTGCAATGACAATGAAAGAAATTTGGGATCTTATCGATACTTCCGAAAAAACTCGTAAACACTGTATGCAATTAGAAAACTGCGTGTATGATTTCTTCGAGCTTACTACATTAAACATGGCTCAACAAGGTTTATTTGGAGAAATTCTTCATGCAGAAGGATCTTACATTCACGGTCTTCAACCATTTTGGGGAGAGTACTGGAATAACTGGCGTATGGATTACAATATAAAACACCGTGGTGATATTTATGCTACACATGGTATGGGGCCAGCTTGTCAAGCATTAAATATCCACCGTGGTGACAAAATGAACTATTTAGTTTCTATGGACACAAAAGCAGTTGGAAACCCTGCTTACATCAAAGAAAAATCTGGAATCGATATTAAAGATTTTAGAAACGGAGATCATACTATGACAATGATTCGTACTGAAAATGGAAAAACTATCCAAATCCAGCATGATGTAACATCTCCACGTCCGTATAGCCGTATGTACCAATTAAGCGGAACTAAAGGATTTGCTAATAAATATCCTGTAGAAGGTTATGCATTAGATTCTAAATCTATTAGCTCAGATATTAAACCAGATCACGAAAACTTAAGTGCACACAAATTCATGCCAGAAGATGTGAAAAAAGCATTAATGGAAAAATACAAACACCCAATTGTAGTTGGAATCGAAGAAAAAGCAAAACAAGTTGGTGGACACGGTGGAATGGATTTCATCATGGATTACCGTTTGATTCACTGCTTACAAAATGGATTACCTCTTGATATGGATGTATATGATCTTGCAGAATGGTCTTGTTTAGGTCCATTAACAGAAATTTCTCTTGACAACAATTCTTCTCCAGTAGAAATCCCAGATTTTACACGTGGAGGTTGGAATAAATTAAAAGGTTTAGAATTTTCTAAATAAAATAAAATTTTGAAGTTAGTTAAATTGCATCAAGAGGGCACCATTATAAAGTGCCCTCTTTTTGTTATAATCATTTGCTTAGGCAAAATGTCAAACTAATTTCATTCAACTTTGCTCTAGATAAACTTAATCAATATCAAGCTTAGTCAGGAACGCGGATAATACGGGTTCGTCAAAGACGAAAACGCAGATAAAAACGGATTTTTTCTTATCCTTAATTTAAAAAAATCTGTTTTTATCCGTGTCTTTACGGAGTAAATCTGTGTCATCCGCGTTCCCAACTAAGCGCTATTGAAACTCAATATAGCACTTCGCCTCAGGGTGACATAATTAATAACCAACCTCTATAAACCCAAAAACACAATAAATTATAATCTTTAATTCAAATTAAAAATGAAAAAAGTTTATTTAACCCTTCTGTTTTCTTTCTTTATACTCTCCCCACTAGTAGCACAGCAAAAACAAACTTTTGCCATAAGCGATGGGAACTTTTTATTAAATGATAAACCAATCCAGATACATTCTGGAGAGATGCATTACTCTCGTATTCCTCAACCGTATTGGCGTCATCGTTTAAAAATGATGAAATCAATGGGATTAAATGCCGTTGCTACCTATGTATTCTGGAACTATCATGAAATAGCTCCCGGAGTTTGGGATTTTAAAACAGGAAATAAAAACTTAGCCGAATATATAAAAATAGCTCAAGAAGAGGGTTTGTTCGTAATCCTACGCCCAGGTCCTTATGTTTGTGCCGAATGGGAATTTGGAGGTTATCCGTGGTTCTTGCAGAATGTTCCTAATATGGTAATTCGTGGTTACAATACAGCATATTTGGCTGCGACCAAAGCCTATTTTACCGAATTGTATAATCAGGTTAAGGATTTACAAATTACCAAAGGCGGTCCAATAATCATGGTGCAAGGAGAGAACGAATTTGGTTCTTATGTTGCTCAACGCAAAGATGTTCCTCTCGAAGAACATAAAAAATATAGCGCAGCCGTATTTCAGCAATTAAAAGATATTGGTTTTGAAGTTCCTTTCTTTACCTCTGATGGAAGTTGGTTGTTTGAAGGAGGTGCTTTACCAGGTGCATTACCCACTGCAAATGGTGAAAGTGATATCGCTAAACTAAAAGCAGTCGTGAATCAATTTAATAATAATCAAGGTCCTTATATGGTAGCTGAGTTTTACCCTGGTTGGTTAGATCATTGGGCAGAACCATTCCCCACTCAAAAACCAGAACAAACTGTTCGTCAAACAAAAAAATATCTGGACAATCAGGTTTCATTTAATTATTATATGGTACACGGAGGAACAAACTTCGGTTTTACTTCGGGCGCTAATTATGATAAAGAACACGATATTCAACCCGATATGACATCGTATGATTATGATGCCCCGATTAGTGAAGCAGGTTGGGCAACTCCAAAATATAATGCTTTAAGAGAATTATTAAAAACAAATGAAACTCCAGCTATTCCTGACCAAATACCAGTAATCACTATTCCGAATATAAAGCTGACAAAAGCAGTAGATTTAGCCGATTTAAAATCTAAAATCTCTCCTGTAATCGAAGATAATCCACAAACATTTGAACAATTAAATCAAGGCGATGGTTATGTTTGGTATAGCAAAAAATTTACTCAACCTATTAGTGGGAAATTAGAATTGAATGGATTACGCGATTATGCAATAGTATATGTAAATGGAAAAAAAGTAGCGGAGTTAAATCGTTATTACAAAAAATACGATTGCGAAATAGAAATTCCATTTAATGCCACATTAGATATTGTTGTCGAAAACATGGGACGCATTAATTACGGTTCACAAATCAATGCCAATAATAAAGGAATCATAAGTCCTGTTATTATCAATGGAGAAACAATTACAGGCGATTGGGAAATGTATAAATTACCAATGACAACCGAACCAGATTTAACCGCTTATAAAAATTCTGCAAAAGTAAATCGACCAACTTTATACCAAGGTACTTTTAGCCTTAGCAAAACTGGAGATGCATTTCTGGATATGCGTGATTGGGGCAAAGGAATTGTATTTGTAAACGGAATAAACATTGGTCGTTATTGGAGTGTTGGTCCACAACAAACACTTTACTTACCGGGATGTTGGCTAAAAAAAGGAAAAAACAACATCGTTATTTTTGAGCAAAAAAATGAAACCATTCAAAAGGAAGTAAAAACTATCCCTACTCCTATTCTTCAAGATTTAAGACCTGAAAAAGGATTATAGAATCATTTAGTAAACACAAAAAAGCCATCAAAGAATTATTCCTTGATGGCTTTTTAAATATGTGTAAAACAAAATTACTTCCAGTTAAAAGTAATTCTCTTTTCGATATCAGCATTCAAACTTAGGAAAACTGGACAAGTCATTCCTGCACGTTCCAGAATTGTTCTATTTTTCTCATCTGCAACACCTTGCATATCAAAAACAATTTCTATTGCTCCAATTCTTCTTGGTTCAGCATTCATAATCTTAGTTACTTCGGCAGTTGAACCAATGAAATCTACATTTAAATCACGGGCTTTAATTCCCATAATAGTCATCATACAACTTGCCAAAGCATTAGCAACAGTATCGGTTGGAGAAAAAGCTTCCCCTTTTCCGTTGTTATCTATAGGTGCATCAGATATGATTTCATTTCCTGATTGCACGTGTACTGATTTAGTTCTTAAATCCCCTAAATAGGTTACTTTTGATGTCATTAGTTTGCTTCTTTAATTGTTAAATCACTATCATAATATAAGATGTAAACGCCTTTATTAGCAAATCCTCCATCTTCTTTTTTATAAAACTGAAATTTATTATCTACTTGTTCTGTTGCAATTTCACTTGCAGTTTCTTCATACGTTTTTCCTTGTGATAATCGCATCATAGTATCAAAAGTTACATCAAAACCTCTCGTAGCATACGTATTTGGATTGATCTTATTTTTGTTTCTATACTCTTTTTCAAAAATAAGTGCTCCCGAAGATTCGTTTTCACGTGTTACCGATGGGTACATTAATTTCAATTTAGTTAAACTTTCAAAACTAACTTCATCTGTATCTAATGTACTGTTTGGTTCTAAAATCACCAACTGTACCTGATATGATGACATAGAACTCAACATAACTTTAATCGTAGCATTAATCATAGCTGTATTTCCTGTTTCCATTACAACATAATTCATTCTGTTAGGTACAAACTGAATTTTTAAACCTGCCGGATTAAAATCTCCTGCTTCGGTAACTGGTGCAAAAATTACACCTTTCTGATTTTGCTGAATATACTGTCTTATTGATTCTTTTTTCTTATCAACAACTGCAACTATATTACCTCCTTTAGAACGCATGTAATCAAACATTGTATTTTTTAGAATATCATTAGATGGGATTGTTTGATATAAATTATCAAATGAATTTCCTTGATCTTTAGACAACGGCGAAATTACAGGAACTTTATTTTCTCCTAATAACTTAGCAGTTGCTTCTGCATTACTTTGATAAAATGGTCCGATAACAGCATCAGCTTCTTGCAATCTGTTGTTTTGTATAATAGCCGCTACATTTGATCCGTTTTTGGTTTCCTGAGAATCAAAAATCGAAACATCTATTGGTAGTCCAAGAACTTTAGCAGAATCTATTGCCATTAATGCTCCAGAATAAAAATCTAAAGTCATATTCAAGAATTTATCTTTTTTCAAACGAGTAGCAGCACTGGTAGTATCACTTTGAATTTTAGATAAATTAAAAGGTAATAATAACGCTATCTTTTTACGGTCATTACTTCTCTTTTTAGTCAGAGTAACTATCTCTTTTGCTTCTTCTTTAATTTCTGGTCTTGTCTCAGATTTAATTTCTGGTGGAGGCATAATTCCTGCAGGAACTTTTAAAATCATTCCTTCCTGAACTCCTCCAGATAAAGTTGGATTTAATTTAAGTAACTCATCTTGCGACACACCAAATGTTTTAGACAAACTATATAATGTCTCTTTTGGTTTTACCTGATAATCTGCATACGATACTTTTTTGGTAGTTTCGATTACAGGAGTTTTTACTTCGTTTTTAACCGGAGTAGTCGTTGTTGCAACAGTTTTTGGAGCTGTTCCTTTTATTGTTAAACGGTATCCTACTGGCAAACTCGGCACCACTTCTGGATTACGTTTCTCTAATTCTTCTATTGTAATACCGTATTCTTTTGCAATCGAATATTTAGTTTCTTTTGCCAAAACATCATGGTAAACATATTTATCTTGTTGCTTAGCAGGAACTAATTTTGTAGCAGGTATCTTAGAATCTTTTGAGGCCGCTTTAGAACCATTTCCTGAAGGAATAGTAAGCGTCTGTCCTATTTGTAAACCATCTTTTTCAAGAAATGGATTTGCTTTTTTCAAAGCTTCATCCGAAACATTATACTTTTTTTCAATACCAAAAAGCGTTTCTTTAGCAACTACTTCATGCGTAGTTGCTCCGTTTGCTTTTTTAGGAGTAACGGTTGCTGTAGATTTATCTGAACTTGTTGTTTTTCCTGAATTATTCGGAATCAACAAAACACTATCCAACTTTAATCCACTTTGTGCATCTGGGTTAAGCTTATAAATATCATAAGGTGTTACTTTGTACTTTTGGGCAATTTGGTTAATTGTTTCTCCTTTGGTAACCGTGTGTTTACTAATTTTATCCTGTGGGAAAACAGAATAAGACATCAAAAAAGCAGTTGTAATTAGTATTGAAATGTATTTCATAATAAGATAAAAAATTTTAAACAAGATAGTATTTCTGTATAAAACAAGATTCCACAAGCTTGTTAATTATTTGCTAATGTATAATTCTAATTTAGCGATACTCCAATTTTTATAAAGCGGTGAATTTTCTTTTTGTTTGTATTTATACAAAGCTTCTTCTATGTTTTCAAAACTCTCAGCATAAACATAATACGACTGACTGTTTACATTATAGAAAAAACTAGCATTAAAATCCCCCGAATCTATTAGTTTCATAATAAATTGATCCCTTGGCGTAGCGTCTGTAAATATACCTAAAACCAAGTAATATCCATTGGGAACTGCTTTCAGGTTATCAAAAAATTCAACTTTAACATCTTTATTAGTATAAAGAGGATCTTCTTTTATTTTCTGTTTTATTTCGTCTAATGATAACGCTACAATTGAAGTTTCAGTATTTCCCTGATTCTGAATTGCATTATCTTGGTATCTTTTTAATTTAACCAAAGCTACTTTATCATCAAATGCTCTGGCCTCAGATCCATAAAATGATGCTTTACTAATATGTCGCTTTACCTCAATTTTTTTCTGAGTATCTAATGAATCAATTTTGGCAATCAATTTCTGATTCTGAGCATCATTTTTCTCCTGATCAATTTTATAATATTTGATTTTTTCTAAAGAAAGACTTTGCAAAAGAGTTTCGCCAGTTTTATTCTTTGTGTTTTCACGAACCTTTCTCTTATACTCTTGATTTTCTTCTACAGCAATTCGCTCTACTTTATTCATCAATCCCGCATACGATTTTCTGTTCTCGGCTAATTCTTTTTTAAGTTGAGAAGAAAGCTCATTAGTTTTAGCAATACCCTCGTACGAAAGTTTTTCTAAACGTTTAGATTCTTTCATATTCAACACATCCATCTTTTTTAAGTCATATAAATCATCTGTCATACTAACAACTAATGAATCTAATTTTGACATTAAAACTTCCTGAACATTTTTATTCGCTTCCAGAACTAATCTTAGTTTTTCTACCGAATTTCCTTTTAAACCATCCATTCCCTTAAGATCAACATTAAGGTCATTAATTTTAATAACCTTCTCGTTCATCTCTTTCTGAACAACAAGTCTATCTTTTAAATCTTCTAATTCAATTGTCTTGGCTTTCGTTTTTTCGACTACAACTTGTTTCTCTGCCAATGCAAGCATCAATTCTTCATTGTCGTTGGTAGGCGTAATTTCTTTGGTATTGATGGCTAGTTTATTTCCTTCAACTAGTCCGTTTACAATTTCGGGATTTTGAGCTTCAAGCTGATCAATTGTAATTCCGTATTTTTTAGCAATCGAATATTTTGTCTCTTTTGGTGCTACAACATGAAAAATAGTTTCTCCGTTGATAACACGAACACGACCATCGAGTGTTTTTCTTTTATTAGGGATTGCAATAGTTTGTCCTATTTGCAAACCATTTAATAAAGTTTCTTTATTTAAGGTTTCTAAATCCTGAACCGAAACATTGTATTGTCTGGCAATACTAAATAACGATTCTTTGGCCAAAACCTCATGCGTCACTTTTGATGAAGTAACATTACTTGCAGATGCAATCTTAATTATACTGGCGGCATCTTGTGGAATAATAAGTTCCTGACCAATTTTTAATCCATCAGCAAGAATCGAAGCATTTGCATTTTGAATGGCTTCAACACTCACATTGTATTGTTTTGATAATCCAAACAAAGTTTCTTTGGCAGCAACTGTGTGCGTAAGTTGTTTGGTTTCTTTCTCCTTGACTGGAGAATGTACTGGAATTCGGATAATCTGACTATCCTTTAATCCACTTTGCGATTCGGGATTTAATCTGTAAATCTCGTCTAAGGAAACTTTATACTTCTGGGCAATGAAATAAGCAGTTTCTCCTTTTTGGATTTTGTGTTCAATAATTGATTCTTGCGCAGTTATTTTGTTAAAAGACAAAATAAAGACAAGAGAAATCGTTAAAAGTTCTCTCATAAATAGTAGGTTTGAAAAAATTAAGGCATTACAAATGTAATGCCTTAATTTGAAAAAAAATACTATTCCCACTCAATTGTTGCAGGTGGTTTTGAGCTGATATCGTAAACTACACGATTCACGCCTTTTACTTTATTTATAATGTCGTTAGAAACTTTCATTAAGAAATCATACGGTAAATGTACCCAGTCAGCAGTCATACCATCGGTAGATTCTACAGCTCTAAGCGCTACTACTTTTTCATAAGTACGCTCATCGCCCATAACACCAACACTATTTACAGGAAGTAAAATTGCTCCTGCTTGCCAAACTTTATCATATAATCCCCAAGATTTTAATCCGTCGATAAATACGGCATCAACATCTTGCAAAATTTGTACTTTTTCTGGAGTAATATCTCCAAGAATTCTAATTGATAATCCAGGTCCTGGAAAAGGATGTCTTCCTAATAACTCTGGATCTATTCCTAAAGTAGCACCTACTCTACGTACTTCATCTTTAAAAAGCATACGTAATGGTTCTACAATTTTCAGTTTCATGTAATCTGGTAATCCACCTACATTATGGTGTGACTTAATAGTTGCCGAAGGTCCTTTTACAGAAACCGACTCGATAACATCAGGATAAATTGTTCCTTGTGCCAACCATTTTACATCTTCTATAAGGTGCGATTCATCATCAAAAACTTCGATGAATACACGACCAATAGTTTTACGTTTGGTTTCTGGATCACTAATTCCTGCTAATTGAGACAAGAAACGATCACCAGCATCTACTCCTTTTACGTTTAATCCCATTCCTTTGTATTGATCTAATACATTTTGGAATTCGTTTTTACGAAGTAAACCGTTATTTACAAAAATACAATATAGGTTCTTACCAATAGCTTGATGCAATAATACAGCTGCTACTGTCGAATCTACTCCTCCAGATAATCCTAAAACTACTTTATCATTACCTAGTTTCTCTTTTAATTCTCCCACCATTTCTTCAACAAAAGCATTTGGTGTAAAGTTTTGAGGAACTTCAGCAATTTTTACTAAAAAGTTTTCTAGCATTTTTGATCCATCTGTAGAATGGAAAACTTCTGGGTGATATTGAATACCATAAGTAGTTTCACCTTCAATTTTGTAAGCAGCAAATTCTACGTCATGAGTACTTGCTAATTTTACTCCATTTGTAGGTAAAGCTTTAATACTATCACTATGACTCATCCAAACTTGACTGTTTTCAGAAACACCTTCAAAGAAAACTTCGTCTTCTTTAATATAAGTCAAATTGGCTCTACCATATTCTCTAGTATCTGAAGCAGCTACTTTTCCGCCGCTAAAATGAGCTAGATATTGTGCTCCGTAACAAACTGCCAACATTGGAAGTTTACCTCGAATTTGAGATAAATCAGGATGTGGAGCATCTTCTGCGCGAACAGAGAATGGGCTTCCTCCTAAAATTACTGCTTTATAACTTGATAAATCACTCGGAAAATGATTGTAAGGGAAGATTTCGCAGAATATATTTAATTCGCGAACTCTACGCGCAATAAGCTGAGTATATTGCGATCCGAAATCTAAAATAAGTACGTTGTGTTGCATGCGCAAAAATACTTTTTATATTCCGAATTGAAAAATTGAATTCTGATTTTTTTTTCAAAATTAGAATCAAAGGTTCAAAGCCACAAAGGTTCTGAGATTTCAAAAGCATTACAATAACGTCTTATCATTTTGAACGTTTATATTTTAAGGTTTTATCCATTCTTAGCATACATCCTTTATTCATTTTCAAATTTACCCGAAAATTTTATTACAAAACTTCATTATTAGTTATCTGTTTGACTTAAAAAAACCACACAAAACAAAATCATTACTAACTAAAAACCAGTACTTTATGTAATTTTTAAAAGCTAAAAACTTACAAAACAATTAAATATTAGCTTAAATTTTGTGAAAATTATTTTTACAAAAAGAGCAACGAAATAACTCTTTAATAATCAATAACTTAATAAATGAACACCAATTAAACATTTTCTATATTAAAATCATTTTTTTTCAGAATAAAAACTATCTCAATTGCTCTCAAAAGAAAAAAATTATTTTAATATTAAGAAAAAATTTACATAAAGATGTTCTACATTTGCAAAAATTATAATACTTTTTTTACAAAAAAAATATTGAATATTAATTACGTCCTTTAAATTAAATCTATTTTTTAAGGATAAACTAAAAAAACAAGTCAATGAAAAATAAAATTACGCTATTACTCTTTTCGGTCCTATTCACCTTTTTAGGATTAAAAACATCAGTTGCACAAACCAAAAAAAATCCAATAAATGCTAATGATGTTTCGTATGATGTGATTTTGGTTGCGGGTCAATCAAATACTCATTATGGTTACCAACTTAACAAAGCTATTGATACGGTAAGCACAAGAGTATACTCTCTTAATAGGTTTGACGGATTAGATTACAGAATTGCACCTGCTAAACCAGCACTAGATTTCTGGACAAGAGCAAATGACAGAGTTGGGTTTGTTACAACTTTTTCTAATCTTTATGTAAATGATATTTTAAAGAATTCAAAAAGAAGAGTTCTAATTATTCCTTGTGGTTATTCGGGAAGCAGTATTACAAGCTGGACAAAAAACCAAAACTTGTATAATGATGCTATGCAAAGAGTAAACTATGTTTTAAAGAATGTTCCTGGTAGTAAGTTAACAGCTATACTTTGGCATCAAGGTGAGGCTAACGTAGGTTGGGCAGATTATCAAAAAACACTTGATAAAATGATTGCAGATATGCGTTCTGACATTGATCAAAAAAACATTCAGGATGTTCCTTTTATACTTGGTGGTATGGTTCCATATTGGGTAAATGCAGCAAGCAACAGAAGAACACAGCAAGAAATTATAAAAAGTACACCAAGTAGAGTTCTAAATACTGGATTTGCTGATTCAGAGTTTCCTACTGTAATTACAAAGCCAAATAATAATTTTGATGATATTCATTTTGATGCAGCTGGACAAAGAGAAATGGGAGCAAGATATTATAAGGAATTTTTAAGAATGCTTAATAATGATACAAAACCTCAATTATTAAGTACATCCAAAGTAATTGAGCCAACGGTTGAGAAACAAGCGGTATTAATTGAACCGGCAATTGAGGCACAAACGGTATCGATTGAACCTGAGATTACAGCAGAAAATGTAATGGTTTATCCAAATCCTACAACTGACAACTTAACTGTATCGGCAACGTCAAAGATTAAAAATATAGCCATTTTTAATCAAAGTCAGCAAGTAGTCTTTCAAAACAAATATGACCAAAATGAGGTTGTAATTGCAGTAAATCATTTTCAAACAGGAATTCATATTGTATCAGTAACACTTGAAGACAATGTGATTAAACAAATAAAAATAATTAAAAAATAATCGACATGAAATATATAAAATTACTATTAATATTATTTTGTTTCCAATTTTCAATTGCCCAAAACAATACAAATTTAGATCAAAGCGAAGGATATGATGTAATCCTAGTAGCTGGACAATCTAATACGCACTATGGTTACCAACTTAACAAAGCTATCGATACGGTTAGCTCAAGAGTTTATTCTATTTATAGATTAGATGGATTAAACTATAGAATTGCACCTGCAAAACCAGCACTAGATTTCTGGACCAGAGCAAATGACAGAGTAAGTTTTTCTACTACGTTTTCTAACCTTTATGTAAATGACATTTTAAAAAATTCAAAAAGAAAAGTTTTAATTGTTCCTTGCGGATATTCAGGAAGTAGTATTACAAGCTGGACAAAAAACCAGAATTTATATAAAGATGCTATGGAAAGGGTAAATTACCTATTAGATAATATTCCCGGAAGTAGATTAACTGCTATACTTTGGCATCAAGGTGAAGCCAATGTTGGGTGGGCTCCATATCAAACAACGCTTGATCAAATGATTGCTGATATGCGTAGCGACATTCATCAGGAAGATATTCAGGAAGTCCCATTTATACTTGGTGGTATGGTTCCTTATTGGGTAAATGCAGCAAGCAACAGAAGAACACAACAGCAAATCATCAAAGCTACTCCTGATAGAGTTATGAACACAGGATATGCTGATTCTGAATTCCCTTCTGTAATTTCTAAACCTAACAATAATTTTGATGATATTCATTTTGATGCTGCTGGACAAAGAGAAATGGGTGCAAGATATTATAATGAATTCCTTAAAATGCAAAAAATCGCATTAGGTTTGAAGATTAATAGATACCATGAAGTCCAATATCAGATTGACTCAACAAAAACTATTGCTGTTGATAAAATTGATGTTACAGCCAATAAAAATTTAAAATCAGGAATTGTGTATGATAGTACTGGAAGTAAAGTACTAGAAGTAGATAATCTCACTAGCAACAAATTTTCTATAGAGGTTGATAAATTGCCTTTAAGCGACAGCCCATATAAATTACAAATTATAGATTCGTATAATCTTACTCACGATTACAAATTCTTTCGCTAGGCTAAATATATATTAGCTTAACTCTTACTTTATAAATCCCTTATTTTGTTTTAATTGAATTAACGATTAAACAGAATAAGGGATTTTTATATAATAAAGGTAAACAGTAAAGCAAAACCTTAAAAGAAACCTTTGCAGCTCTGAGCCTTTGTAACTTTGAACCTCAAAAAGAGAAACCTTAGAACCTTTGTATCTCAGTACCTTTAAAAAACTAAATTCTATCCTATTTTAATCATAGCTCATGGTTTCAACCGTGTAATACGGTTTGCGATAATGCATTGTGCTCCAACGGTTGAAACCGTTGGCAATGTTTATAACATGTTATTTGTATTTACAATACGCTGTAGAGCTATTGGTTTGATTTATATGGTATGAGTTTCACTCACATCAAAAGACAAGAATGTTTCTGTTTCTATAAAAAACCTCAGAACCTTTAAACCTCAAAGAATGAACCTCAAAAAGAGAAACCTTAGAACCTCAGAACCTTTGCACCTCTGAACCTTTAAAAGACCTACTCCTCTTTAGTAACTACTACAGATGCTTTAAAACCTGCAGCAAGATTATTCCAATAGTCATGAACAATCACATTTTTTTGATCATCTAATATTTGGATTTCGGCAGTATTACCTCCTAAAGTACCAATATTTAGTGCTTCGAATTCCATTTTATTAAATCCTTTTTCGAGAATGATTTTGATGTCTTTAAAATTAACATCCAAAAATATTTCCGATTGTATAACTTTATCATTAGAAGATACTTTAACCAAATCGCCATCAATTGCTCCGAAATCTCTAAGCCTGATAATAAAATAATTTGCTTTGGTTTTAAAATCTCCAAACGAAATATTCTGTTTGAGCAACGTCCCTCTTCCTTCTTTTAAACCTTGATCTTTTAGGGTTTTATTCAAATCTTTTTCCATTCCTGGTATGAATCGATCTCCAGGATTTGCAAATTCATCAGAAGGTGTCATTGTAAAGCTATCCTTTTTACCTATTTGATATGTAGAGTTTAATTGTGACTGTACGGGTGCAATACTTGTGCTGTTAAAAACATTTGGTGCTTTTATACTAGGTATTTCAGGCGGAATTGTTCCCGCAGGCGGTATTTTTTTAGGCTTAATACCAAAACTTGCTGGAGGAATTGGTTTAAACTTAGTATTAAATTCTGCTTGAGCTGATGCTGTAACAGTTGTGATTAATAGTATAAAAAATAAAAGCTGTTTCATTCGGGTATAATATTATGGAATCAATTTTTAGATTTTTTTAAAATCAAGAGTATACGCAAAAATAGCATAATTTAAATGGGCTCTACAACTTTAAGAGTTTTATAACAATATATTAGGCTAATTTTTAGATACAAAAAACCTGCCAAAAAATTATAAAAGACTTAATTGACATTACATAATATTAAAACTTTTCTTTCAAATTTTTAATATAAAAAAATGTACTATTTTGATAATTAATAACTTATTCATAACTTCAATGCTTTAATTTACCATTATTAAAACCTCATAAAAATGGATTATATAGACTATTATAAAACATTAGGAATCACAAAATCTGCGACTGAAGCCGAAATCAAGAAAGCGTATAGAAAGCTGGCTAGAAAGTACCATCCTGATTTGAATCCGAATGATAAAGAAGCCGAGCAAAAATTCAAAGAAATAAACGAAGCTAATGAAGTTTTAAGCAATTCGGAGAATCGTAAAAAATACGACAAATACGGAAAAGACTGGAAACATGCTGAGGAGTTTGAAAAAGCAGGATATGATCCTAACCAGCAACAATATTCCAGACAACAACAAAGTAATCCCGATTATTCTGGTTTTGGCGGAGGTGATTTTTCGGGAAGTGATTTTTCTGAATTCTTCAATTCTATGTACGGTTCTGGCGGAAGAAGTTCCAGAGGTCAGGCTAAATACAGAGGACAAGATTTTAATGCCGAATTACAATTAGATCTGGCATCGGCCTATACTACTCACAAACAAAATCTGACTGTGAACGGTAAGAATATCAGAATTACAATTCCTGCTGGGGTAGAAAACGGACAAATTATAAAAATCCCCAGTCATGGCGGTCCTGGAGCAAATGGTGGCCCAAATGGCGATTTGTATATTACGTTTGTAATTGCAAACGATTCTGATTTTAAAAGAGAAGGAAATAATCTATACGCCGATGTTGATCTTGATTTATACACGGCAATTTTAGGAGGCGAAGTTTTAGTAAATACTTTTGATGGAAAAGTAAAAATTAAAGTTCCTGCAGAAACTCAACCCGGAACTAAAGTTAAACTAAAAGGGAAAGGTTTTCCTGTATATAAAAAAGACAATCAGTTTGGAGATTTGTATATTACTTATACCATCAAAATTCCAACAAATTTATCCGAAAAGGAAAAAGAATTATTCCAAGAATTAGCTAAAATAAGAAATCATGAATAGTGAAAATTTAATCCAGATAAAGCAATTTTGTATATATCATGAAATTGAAGACACCTTTATAGCTAAACTAAATAATTATGGTTTAGTAGAAATTATTGTTCTGGAAGAAGAACAATATTTGCAACCTGAACAATTGCCAGCTATAGAAAAAATGATACGAATGCATTATGATCTCAAAATTAATCTAGAAGGTATTGATGCTATTGCTCATTTATTAAATAAAATAGAAGCATTACAAAAAGACCTTACTGCAACCCAAAATAAGCTTCGCCTTTTTGAACAATATCAAGTTGAATAATTTAATTAGTATACTTAATTATGATGATGTTGCTTATACGAATATATTCTTCGGAATAATATTCCCTTAATTCTAAAAGACTTCTTGCTTTTAGTGATTTTCTTTATGAAACTTAACTAAATGCAAGAAGTCTTTTTATTTTCAAATTACGCTGACAAGAAATAAATGAATTCATTCAATTAGTTTTTTTATACTCTTAAAACAGGTATTTATACGTAACGACTAGATTTTTAAATACATTAATTTTGAGTCATATTTTTTTTAATACAGTCTACAACTTCCTAAAAAAAATGCACTATGAAAAACAATTTCACTCCAACTTCCAAAGCTTTAATTACGATTCCCAGAGGTTTAAAACCAATAGATCATTTTGAAAAAGGAGATGCTGTATCGGCAATATCAGTAAAACTATACAGAGGAAAAATTAAATTATCATCATCTAAAGCAAAAATTTCTTTTAGTGCAGGTAATCAATATCAATCAAATAAAATGGTATATATGACTTTAGATCGTAATGATACTCCTTATTTAGTTTGTAACTCTAATTTGCCTTTTTTACTCCCGAATGGAAAATATACCAGAGCCGACAAACTTTTTTCTGGACAGGAAATAGTCGATAAAGACGGGAAATCATTAAAAATTGACAACCTTAGTATTAAAAATCATAAAGGTGGTGCACACCAAATTTCGACAAATATAAAGTGGGACAATACCCCAAATGGTCACTTACTTTTAGTTAATGATATTGTCGTGGGTGATTTTATACTCCAAGTCTATTTTGACCAATTACCACATGAAATGATACAGTAATCTGTTTATTTTCTTAATTTTAAACCATATCTATATTTTAAACTATGCCTTGGAATATTCTTGAAAATCTATGGAATCGTACTTTAAACCCAAATACGTTTACTACTAATGAAAATATAACTTGGGATAAAGAAATTGAAATGCTTTACCAATTTGGAATTAGCATGGAAGATACTTTACAATATCTGTATTTTGAGAAACCCGATTTTGAAGCTTTTAAAATTTGGATTAACAAAAATAAGAAAGACAAAACTTTAGAACCTGAAGACCTTACTGAAAATGTACTATCTGATGATGATCTCGCTTTTTGGAATAAAAACGGTTATGTTATTGTAAAAAATGCTATTTCTAAAAAAGATTGTGAAGCCACACAGCTTGCTATTTGGGATTTCTTAAAAATGGATCCTGATAAAAGGGAATCATGGTATAACAATCATCAAGATCAAAAAGGATTGATGCTTAATTTTTCTGACCATGAAACGTTGAATAGAAATAGACTTTCTCCTCGTATAAAAAAAGCGTATGAACAGCTTTATAAAACTAACAATATATATAAAACGATTGATAAAGTAAGCTTTAATCCGCCAGAAACTCAGAAATTTGTTTTTTTAGGCGGCGCTCTTCATTGGGATGTTAGTTTAAGTTTGCCTATTAGTTTTGGCTTGCAAGGACTACTTTATCTAACTGATTGTGGCGCTCAAGATGGTGCTTTTCATTGTGTTCCTGGATTTCATAACAAAATTGATTCTTGGTTAAAAAACCTTGAGTCTGATATAAACCCTCGAGAGGAAATATTTAAAATAACTCAACCTGTACCAATTGTTGCAAATGCAGGCGACTTTATTATTTGGCAAAATACATTGCCTCATTGTGCATCTGCAAACCGAGGTACATCTCCTAGAATGGTACAATATCTTACTTATTTCCCTAATGATTATACTAGCAACGAAAAATGGATATAGGTCACAATATGCTATAAAACACTTTCTTTTTTGTGTTAAAAAACAATCTTTAATTGGTTTAAGAAGTTTCTCTTATTCGCAATCTCGCGTGAGGGATGGCAACAGAAAGCCCACAGCCTGACGAAGGAAGTGCGAGGACTTGCCGTGAACAGCCCGACCCGTAGGGACACGCCCAAATCCTGAAATTTTATCACAAAAACTGATTATTTATAAGGAATTATTAGCGGTGTTTTACAGATTTTCTTGTGCATTTTTTATAAATTGCAGCATATTAATCTAACTATGAATTGCTCTTTAAAACCACAAAAAAGCAGTTCGAAAACACACAAAACAACCTTATAATGAAAAGAGAAAACATCTTGACGGGATCACCATGGGAGGACAAAATGGGATACTGTCGCGCAGTTCGCATTGGTAACATCGTAGAAGTTTCGGGAACTGTTGCAATTGTTGATGGCGACAAAGTTAAAGCAGATGATGCTTACGCACAAACTTTGAACATACTGGAAAGAGTCGAAAAAGTATTGGAAGATTTAGGAATCGGCATGAAAGACGTAATTAGAACACGAATTTTTACCACCGATATTTCGACTTTTGAATCTGTAGCTGGAGCCCATTCGGCGTTTTTTAAAGATATAAAACCAACAACTGGTTTTTACGAAATTAGTAAACTTGTATCTCCTGAATACTTGGTAGAAATAGAATTTACTGCTGTAATTGTAGAATAACAAACAATCATTAAATTATAAAAATCAAACACGACTCGAGCCTGAAAGAACGAACAGACGAAGTAATTTCACTAATTACCACAAATCCATTTGTGAAATTAATATCACAAACTAAGTTAGCCTTTAGAATTAGTGGTAATTAGTGAAATTTGTGTTCAAAACTGATTTATTATATTTGTACCCACACAAGCACAGTTAACCTTCTTTAATGAATTTAAAAGCAACTATACTTCTCATTCTCAAATGGATTTTCATTTGTGTTTTAATAGGTGTTTTATCGGGATCTGCTTCGGCGTTTTTTTTAATTACTTTAGAGTTTGTTACTCAATATAGAATCCTACACGATTGGATTATCTGGCTTTTGCCAATTGGCGGATTACTTGTAGGTTTTAGCTATTATTACTTAGGGAAAGATGTTGTAAAAGGCAATAATTTATTGCTCGAAGAATATGAAAATCCTAAGCAAATTATTCCGCTAAAAATGGCTCCTTTAGTTTATTTTGGAACTATAATCACTCATTTATTTGGTGGTTCGGCTGGTCGCGAAGGTACTGCAGTGCAAATGGGCGGTGCAATTGCTGATCAATTTACCCGAATCTTTAAACTTGATAATTCTGAAAGAAAAACATTAATTATCTTAGGAATTAGTGCCGGTTTTGCATCTGTTTTTGGAACGCCATTAGCTGGTGCTATTTTCGCCCTTGAAGTTGTATATTTTAGTAAAATTAACTTAAAAAGCATTTTACTTTCTTTTTTAGTGGCTTACGCAGCTTATTTTACTGTCGAAATTTGGCAGGTAAAACACACTCATTATAGTATTCCGCTTGTGCCGGAAATCACCGCGACTAATCTATTTTATACTTTAATTTGTGGAGCTTTATTTGGGTTTGCTGCTTTATTATTCTCCCGTAGCACACATTTTTGGGGTTCGTTATTCTCTAAAACGATAAAATATCCTCCACTTCGTCCTTTTGTTGGCGGAATCATTCTGGCAATTGCTATTGCTGGTTTCGGATTTTCAAAATTCTCAGGATTAGGAGTTCCAGTAATTGTTGACGCTTTTACAAATACTAATGCCTGGTATGATTTCTTACTCAAGATTCTCTTTACTGGATTTACTTTAGGCGCTGGTTTTAAAGGCGGAGAAGTTACTCCCCTGTTTTTTGTAGGCGCAACTTTTGGTAGTGCTTTATCTCTCATTGTTCCTATGCCAATTGCGCTTCTTGCCGGAATGGGTTTTGTTGCCGTTTTTTCTGGTGCAACCCACACTCCTATTGCTTGCACCGTTATGGGAATAGAACTTTTTGGTATTGAAAGCGGAATTTTTATTGCCATTGCCTGTGTTATAGCCTACTTATCATCGGGCTCTGTAGGTATTTACAAATCGCAAATTGTAAAAGGTCCTAAGTATGATTTGTATCAGAAATGGTTTTGATATAGCATTTAGTTGCAGTATGCAGTTGCAGCTCTCAGTACCAGTCTCAGTTTTCAGTTGCGATTGCAGTTAAAAAATCAAATCTAAAGTTGCTCACTGAAAACTGCAACTGCAACTGAAAACTTAAAGTTATAAACTAACAACTATAAACCAACAACTATAAACCAACAACTATCAACTAAAAATAAGAAGATATAAAAGCATGTTAATGTCTAAAATGTTTTCAGGTTTACAGTAAAAAAATGTAAATTCGCACACTATGAAAATACAAGACATTCAAGCCATAAAGTTGTTACTTGCAACTCCCAAAAAAATTGCCATAATTCCGCACAGAGGTCCCGATGGAGACGCCATGGGCTCAACCTTAGGTTTATACCACTTTTTATTAAAAAACAATCATGAGCCAATTGTAATTGCTCCGAATGATTTTCCAGATTTCCTTGCTTGGTTACCAGGTTCTGAAACTGTAAAAGTATTCGAAAAAGATATCGATAACTGCACTAAAATTCTTGAAGAAGCTGAGCTTATTTTTACGCTAGATTTTAATGCTTTACATCGCACTGGCGAAATGGAACATACTTTGGCAAAGCTAAAAGCTCCATTTATAATGATTGATCATCACCAAAAACCTGATGATTACTCCGCTTACACCTATTCTGATACTTCGTTTGGATCTACTTGTGAGATGGTTTATAATTTTATTTCATTCTTAGACAAAAAAGAAGATTTAGATAAAACTATCGCAACTTGTATCTATACTGGAATTTTAACCGATTCTGGTTCTTTCCGTTTTCCTGGAACAACAGGAAACACGCATCGCATTATAGCTGAGCTTATTGATTTGGGTGTCGAAAACACGCAGATTCCGATTTTGCTTTATGACAACAGTTCTTACAGTCGCTTGCAATTACTTGGAAGAGCACTGCAAAACCTGAAGATTTTAACTGAGCATAAAACTTCTTATACTTCTTTAACTCAAGCCGAATTAGATGAGTTTAATTATGTAAAAGGTGATACTGAAGGAATCGTAAATTACGGTTTAAGTATGAAAGGTATCGTTTTTACTGCTATATTTATTGAAAATAAAGACGAGAAAATAATCAAGATTTCTTTCCGTTCTCAAGGTGGTTTTGATGTAAATGAGTTTGCTAGAGCTCATTTTAATGGTGGCGGACATAGCAATGCTGCTGGAGGAAAATCAGTTGATTCGATGGAAGAAACTTTGAAAAAATTTGAAGATTTAGTAACCAAACTAAAAATATAACCTATCATGAACTATCCTAAAATATTTGCTTCAGCTATTGTTTTAGCCGTTTTAGTTTCGAGCTGTAAGCAACATGAAGATGCCAGAAGACCCATTTCTATTTCTTCGGGAACTTTCATGAAAAAATCTATCGAGCGAAATAAAAAACTTGTAGCTACTGAAGAAGAACAAATTAAGGCTGTTATAAAAAACAATCCTAAAATAAAATATATTGCTTCGACAAAAGGATATTGGTACGCTTACGAAAACCAAAATACTACAGATACTATAACTCCTAAAAAAGGAGATGTTGCTTTTTTTGACTACGAAATAAAAGACTTAAAAGGAAATGTTATTTATAGTGAAATGGAATTAAGACCTCAAACTTATTTTGTAGATAAACAAGAAATCATGATGGGGTTGCGTGATGGTATTAAATTAATGCACAAGAATGAAACTGTAAATTTCTTATTTCCATCTCATATGGCTTATGGTTATCATGGTGATGAAAAAAGAATTGGAATTAATCAGCCTTTAATCTGTACGGTTACGTTACACAATTTTGTTCCTGAAACTGCTTATAGAAGACAAATGGAAACAAAAAAACCAAAATCTGAGACTCCTAAACCTACAACACCTGCAGCTCCTGCAATAAAGAAAGATTCATTAAATTAATAAAAACAACTAATATTTTTAAAATGAAAAAAAGCCTCATATTATTATTACTTGCAATTACAACTCTTTACTCTTGTAAAGACGAACATAGCAATTTACCTGATGGTTTATATGCCGAAATTGAAACAAATAAAGGAAATATCATTGTTGAATTAAATTATCAAAAAGCGCCTATTACTGTAGCCAACTTTGTAACGCTTGCAGAGGGTAAAAACGAATTTGTTACTAATCCTGAATTAAAAAAGAAACACTTTTTTGACGGATTAAAATTTCATAGAGTTATCGAAAGTTTCATGATCCAAACTGGGGATCCATTAGGAACTGGTTCTGGAGATACTGGATACAAATTTAAAGATGAGTTTAGCGATTTAAAATTTGACAAAGGTGGTGTTCTTGCAATGGCAAATAACGGACCTGCTACAAATAGTAGTCAATTTTTTATCACGCATGTTGAGACTCCTTGGTTAGAAGGAAAACATACTATTTTTGGTCATGTTGTAGACAAAGGAATGGAAGTTGTTAACCAAGTTAAACAAGATGATTACATCAAGAAAGTAACTATTATCAGAAATGGTGAGGCAGCTAAGAAATTTGATGCTGTTAAGGTTTTTCATGATTATTTTTCTGCTGAAGCGAAACAAAAAAGCGAATTTGAATCTAAATTTAAAGGAGTTCGTGACGAGAAATTAGCTTACTATGCTGGTTTAAAATCAAAAACTACAAAAACTAGTTCAGGTTTAGAATATGTAATTACTGAAAAAGGTTCAGGTAAAAAACCTGCTGCCGGAGCACAAGTTTTTATACATTATGCTGGTTTCCTAGAAGACGGAACTTTATTTGATACTAGTATAGAAAATGTAGCTCAAACTTTTGGGAAATTTGACGCAGCCAGAGCTGAAGCTAAGCAATACAACCCAATACCATTTCAAGCTGGTAGTAAAGAAGGTATGATTCCTGGCTTTATCGAAGGTATCGAGAAACTTTCTTTTGGAGATAAAGCAGTACTTTTTATCCCTTCTCATTTAGCTTATGGACAAGCTGGTGCAGGAGGTGTAATTCCGCCAAATGCAAATATTATATTTGAAGTACAGTTGTTGGAAAAAATGCCACAACAATAAGTTTATTTTAGAAATTAACAGATTTTAAAATCGAATAAGATGAAATTAAAAATTCTTTTTTTATTTTGCTTGGGTGTACTTAACCTACAAGCGCAGACTAAAAAGCCTGTTCCAGGCAAAAAAACAACAATTACAAAAGTTGAAACTAAGCCTTCTGTTAACGAAGGAATTTTTGCTACAATTGCAACAAAAAAAGGAAATATCGTATTGCAACTAGAATACATAAAAGCTCCTATTACTGTTGCTAATTTTGTATCATTGGCAGAAGGAACTAATCCTTATGTGACTATTGATAAATTAAAAGGAAAACCTTTTTATGATGGTTTAAAATTTCATAGAGTTATTAATGACTTCATGATTCAAGGTGGTGATCCTGACGGAAATGGTTCTGGTGGTCCTGGATATGCATTTAAAGATGAGTTTGTATCTGATCTTAGATTTGATAAAGGCGGAATTCTTGCAATGGCAAATTCTGGTCCAACTACAAACGGAAGTCAATTTTTTATCACTCATAAAGAAACACCTTGGTTAAACGATAAACACAGTATATTTGGTCACGTTGTACAAGGAATGGATGTTGTTAATCTTATTCTTCAGGATGATGTAATGCTTACTGTAACGATTACTCGTAAGGGAGCTATGGCTAAGAAATTTGATGCTCCGAAGGTATTTGCTGCTTATTATGAAAACAAAGCTGAAGATGCTAAAAAACAAGCTTTAATTGAGGCTGAAAAGACCAAACAAGCACAAGCTGCTGCTCTTGAACAAGAACGTCTTTACAAAGAAAAATATGCGACTGTAATTGCTGCTAAAAAAGCATACCTAGAAACTGCTAAAGCAACTGCAACAACTACTCCATCTGGTTTAAGTTATAAAGTAATTCAAAAAGGTACTGGAGAAAAACCTGCAAATGGTGCTACTTTCTATTTTAAGTATGCAGGATATTTTGAAGACGGAACTCTTTTTGATAGTAGTATCGAAGAAATCGCTAAAACTTACGGAAAACATGATACAAATCGTGCCGCTCAAGGAGGATACCAAGCATTTCCTTTTCAGGCTGGTAAAAAAGATGGTATGATTCCTGGTTTTATCGAAGGTTTAGATCTTATGTCTTATGGTGAGAAAACAGTATTCTTCCTTCCTTCAAAACTTGCTTATGGAGAAAGAGGTGCAGGTAATGTGATTCCTCCAAATACAACTCTTGTTTTTGAATTGGAAATCTATAAAGATCAACCAACACCAAAACAATAATTTACTTAAATTATATATCATAAAAAAAACCGATAGTTACAACTATCGGTTTTTTTATACTCTTTTTTATTTTATTTTTTAGTTGGAAACTTCCAATCGAATTCATCTTTATTATTAATGATTGCTCCAATTTCAAATTTTACTACTTCTTCAAATTCTGTCTGGAAGATAATCCAGTTTTCTTCGTTAAAGTAATTCTCGAAAGTATCAAACTCTTCTTGCGTGAATTTTGTAATTTCTTTGGTTGCCAAATCTTTTTTTACATCAGCAATTTTTCTTCCTATAATTTTAAAACCAAAGATTTCTAAATCTGGACTTGATGCCACAACATAACCCAATTTTAAAGCTTCTTCCTGATAGAATGTCAATCTTATTTTATGCTTGTTATAAGCAAAAATTACATTATCATCTTCGTCTTTATAGTTTCTATCTGGTTTACCATAAATAGCTGTAACATCGTTCTGTTTCATACCGAACAACAACTTGTCTATTCCGTTCTTTGGATTTATTTTCATGTGTCTCTTTCTATTAATTTAAAAGGCAAATTTCGTGAAGTTTTTTACAAACTGCATTATGTTTCTATTTTAATTCAATAAAAAATTAAAGACAAGAAACCGAACCATTAAGAAATTAAGGAAAATTAAGAGCTAACCTCAAATCTTCTTAGAAATTCTATTCCTGCAAGTTTTTTTTCTTGATCTTGCAGAATGATAACCTAAAACTTCTAGCTTATACTAAAATAATTTAAACGATTAAAATGCTTTTTAAATTCACCAACAAAACCCTTGAACCTTTGCATCTTAGAACCTTAGTCTCTTAGTCCCTTTTCCAGATATATTTTCTTATTTGGCTTACTACTCATATAAAATGTAATCTTTCCTCCGTTTACAATATCACTGTGTTTTATAACAGGACTTGTTAGTGGTTTTCCGTTTAAAAGCACTTTACTCACAAATACATTTTTATCAGATTGATTTACTGTAGCAACTTCAAATGTTTTTCCGTTTTCAAGATTAAAAATAGCATTTGCTACTAGCGGGCTTCCTAAACTATAATCTTCTGATCCTGGTGCTACGGGATAAAATCCTAGACTGCTAAAAATATACCAAGCACTCATTTGTCCAAAATCATCGTTTCCTCCTAATCCGTCAGGACCATTTTTATACATTCTTTTAAGAATCATCCTGATTTTATCTTGCGCTTTCCAAGGAGATTTTGTCCAATTGTATAAATAGACTACATGGTGCGAAGGTTCGTTTCCGTGCACATAATTCCCTATTATTCCCTCTTTGGTAATATCCTCAGTATTTTCAAAATATTTATCTGGCAAATGCATAGAAAAAAGAGAATCTAACCTTCTTGTAAAAGCATCTGCACCATTCATCATTTTTATCATTTCGGCAGGATCTTGTGGCACATATAAACTGTAGTTCCAAGAATTTCCTTCGATGAATCCTTGCCCGTGTGTGTCTAATGGATCAAACTCTTTCTTGAATGTTCCATCATCGAGTTTGGGTCTCATAAAACCTGTTTTGGCATCGTATACATTTTTATAATTTGTTGCTCTTTTAGAGAACTCGTTATAGATATCTTCTTTTCCTAACTTTTTTGCTGCTTGTGCAATTGCCCAGTCATCATAAGCATATTCTAAAGTTTTAGATACCGATGAACCATTTTTGTCTTCTGGAACAAATCCTTTTTTCATATAATACTCTAATCCGTCATAATAGGAAACTTTGGCTGTATTTACGGTTGCAAGAAGTGCTTTATCTACATCAAAATTGGTGTTACCTTTTACTATCGCATCTGCAATTACCGAAACACTATGATACCCAATCATACACCAGTTTTCATTGGCATAATGTGACCAAACTGGCAACATTTTATGCACACTTTGGTCGTAATGCGCCAACATAGAATTAATCATATCGGAGTTTCTTTTGGGCTGAACCAGATTAAATAAAGGATGTAAAGCTCTATAGGTATCCCATAATGAGAAACTTGTGTAGTTCTGGAATGTAGTTGCTTTATGAACGTTTCCGTCTAATCCTTTGTAGTTTCCATCAGCATCCATATATACTGTTGGTCCTAGAAAAGCATGATACATTGCGGTATAAAAATTAACCATGTCTTCTTTTTGGATGGTTTGTACCTGAATTTTATTCAGTTCTTTGCTCCAAACTTCCTGACTTTCTTTTTTAACTCTTTCAAAATTCCAATCCGGAATTTCTGCTTTCATATTTGCCAAAGCTCCTTGGGTACTTACTGGAGAAATAGCAAATTTTATTTTGACTTTTTCATTTTCATTTGTATCAAAATCAAAGTATAATTTTAGGTTTGCTCCTGCCATTTCTGGGAAGTTTTTGATTTGATCAAATCTGCTCCAAAAACCTTTATACACACTTTTTTCGGGTGTAGCTTGTCCGTATCCTTTTATTGGCTTGCTAAATGACATTGCAAAATATACTGTTCTTGTTCTTGCCCAACCATTTGTTTGTCGATATCCTGTAATTAAAGTGTCGTTTTCTACGCGAACAAATGTCCAGACATTCTTTTTATCATAATTATAAATTCCTGCTGTAAGATCTAAGATTATATGTGCTTGATCTGATTTTGGAAATGTATATTGATGCATCCCAACTCTTGTTGTTGCAGTAAGTTCGGCTTTGATATTATGATCTTCTAAGAGTACGCTATAATAAGCTGGCTCGGCTTTTTCAGTTTTATGCGAGAATACTGACCGATATCCTGTTTCAGGATGCGCTGCTGTACCAGGATTTAATTGTAATTTTCCTGTTGTAGGCATAATAAGGAAATCTCCTAAATCGGAATGTCCTGTTCCGCTAAAATGAGTATGACTAAACCCTACAATCGTTTTGTCTTCGTATTGATATCCTGCACAATATTTGTAAACATCTTTATTATACTTACCATTTGTTGCGTAAGGAATCGTATCGGTTTCCGGGCTTAATTGTACACTCCCAAAAGGTACTGTTGCGCCTGGATATGTATGCCCCATCTTGGCAGTTCCTATCATAGGATCTACATATTGAACTAAATCTTTGAGTTTATTAGTTCTTTCCTGCCCAATCATTTTATTAGTATGACTGAGCATTAAAACTGATAATCCGAAAAGGAAACTTTTATAATTTACAATATTCATCAGGTCTTTTTTAGTTTATGGTTTTGTGTTTATAGCATTATTCGTTTTTACTAAAACGATTTAATAACAATTTCAGGTTAGAAAATTACAATAAATATTGGTTTTTTAAAAATTACTTTGCGAATTCTATTAATGAAAATTGTTACTGAATTTTATTAGCTCTGATATACTATCATATATTCTCTTGTTTTTAATAAGGCTAAAAATGAATATCTTTGAGTATTCAAAAAAGTAATTGATCTCATGAAAAATTTCATTTTATTATTCTTCTTCTTTTATTCTACAATTAGTTTTTCGCAAGCTGTACAAAGCAAAGTATTAAGCCAAACCGAAATAACCGAAAGAGATTTAGATGGTGGTAAATTCCCCATTTTTAGAGCCTATGAATATCAAGATAAAGGTGGTGTTTATGAATTGGTTCTAAGCGAAAACCAAAAAGTAATTTCGGACAAGGATACGCTAAATACCAAAATTGAAGCTGTTTGCTATTTAAACGATCATGGTGGTTATATCGAAAAATGGAAAATAAATGATTTAATTGAAAGTGCCGAAGTTGAAGAAACTTCTATTTGGTTCTGGACAAAATATTGCAGCACACAAGATTTAGACGATGATGGTTATATTGAGCCAGTACTTGTTTATGGCACAAAAACGGATGTTGGTGACTTAAGACGTATTAAAATTATTACTCTTTATAAAGGTAAAAAGTATGTTATACGTGCTGTTGAATGTGACTTAGATTATTGCAGAAGCTTTAAAAAAGATAAAAACTGGAATTCATTACCTACAAAAGTAAAAACACATATTGATAAGCTAGTTGTAAAAATTAGGAAAGAGCAAAATGTTATTCTTGCTGATGGGTAGAAACAAGTTTTAATTGCTTTGCCACTTATGATAGCTATCGAAATATAAAGATTATGGAGTTTCTCGCGATTCTTCGACTCCGCTCAGAATGACAATATTGAGGTTATCTTGTGATAAACTCTATGAAAAAGTTTTTTATCAATAAAACCTTTGAACCTTTGCGACTTAAAAATCTTAGTACCTTTTCCTTAGTCACAGATTAAAAGATTACACGGATTTTTTATCCTTTGCGTGCTTTGCGGTTAAAAACTTTGCGGTTAATTTTTTTACCAACAACTTATTTTACAGCTTTTTCCTCAAGTTTTCTTTTACCTCATCAAACCATTCTTCTCGCAGAATACTCAAGATAATTGAATCTCGGCGTACTTCGCTGCCAAAAGTAGGCATATGATTACGTAAAACTCCTTCGACTTTGCAACCAATACTTTTCATGGCTGCTATGCTTCGTTGGTTATTATTATCGGCGCGGAATTCTACTCGTTCCATTCCCATGGTTTCGAATGCGTATTGCAATAACAAGAATTTACAATGTTTGTTTAATCCTGTTCCTCTAAAGGCTGAACCATACCAGGTATATCCTAATTGCAGGGTTTTAAACTGAAATTGCATATCGTAAAAACGAGTGCTTCCGGCGTATTTTCCTGATTTTTTATCAAAGACTATAAATGGGAATTCTATTTTCTTTTCTCTTGCTTTTAAGGCAATGTCTATATAGTTTTCTAGGTTTTCTTTTCCGTTGGCACGAACTAACGAATATTCCCAGGTATTGGGCTCGTTGATAGAAATTTCTAATAAATTCTCTACATCGGTTTTTTGTAACGGACGTAATAAAACCAAATCGTCTTCGAGTACTATATTTTCAGAGAAATTGAAATCCATTTTGTAAAAAAAATATTTTTATAATCTATTTAAAAACTCTTTTTGTTATTCGCTCATTTCGTCGTAACGCTCTGGAACTTGCGGGTCGTAAAGCGGACATTTAAATTCTTCTAAGGCGCCTACCAGAATATCCATTGCTTTTCCTTGGGTTCCGTAACAATCTATTCTAACGCTTTGCGGTGTAGTTATAACTTGAAATGCTCCTTTTCCTTCGTTGCTTTTCCAGCTATTATCATCGACTTTTTCCCATTTGGAAAACAATGAACCTATCCTGTTTAGGATTACAGTAACTGGAAGTTCTTCTAAACCGTCAACTTCCTGCTCTTCGATAAGTGCTTCGTAAACTTCGTGATGGTTTAAATAAATTCCTTCTGAGTATCTCCAAAAAAGTAATTCGTACATGATAACGTGATTTTTAGCCCCGATAGTAGCGACATCCTTTTTGGGCGGTGTTCGCCCGAAAAGATATAGCGGATAGCGGGATTAGCTCCTAAAAAAAGCTATTATTAATAAAAAGGTTCCGTTGTAAACTCCAGTATAAAAAACCTTTGTAACTCAGAACCTTTTGAACCTTTGTACCTTAAAATATTAATATTCGAATGTACCGTATTCGCTGGTAATTGTCAGTTTCTTATCGTCGGCTGCTTCTACTCTTCCTACGATTTGTGCATCGACATTAAATGATTTTGAAATAGCAATTATGTCTTCTGCAAGTTCTTCGGGAACGTATAATTCCATACGGTGACCGCAATTAAATACTTGGTACATTTCTTTCCAATCGGTTTTAGATTGTTCCTGAATAAGCTGAAACAATGGTGGAACTGGAAATAAATTGTCTTTTATAATGTGCAAATTCTGTACAAAATGAAGAATTTTTGTTTGTGCTCCTCCACTGCAATGTACCATTCCGTGAATTTGTTCTGGTGTATATTTATCTAATATTTTCTTGATAATTGGTGCGTAGGTTCTTGTTGGCGAAAGCACCAATTGTCCTGCATCTATCGGGCTGTTCTCGACAGCATCGGTAAGTTTTACTTGTCCTGAATAAATTAGTTCTTCGGGAACTGCTGCGTCAAAACTTTCTGGATATTTGGTTGCCAGGTATTTACCAAAAACATCATGACGTGCAGATGTTAGTCCGTTGCTTCCCATACCACCATTATAGCTTTTTTCGTAAGTTGATTGTCCAAATGAAGCTAATCCTACGATTACATCGCCTGCTTTGATGTTGGCATTATCTACTACTTTTGAACGTTTCATTCTTGCTGTTACAGTAGAATCTACGATTATGGTGCGAACGATATCGCCCACATCGGCAGTTTCTCCTCCTGTGGAATGAATGGTTACGCCAAAAGTGTCTAGTTCTTTTATTAATTCCTCGGTTCCGTTTATGATTGCTGAAATTACTTCGGCTGGAATTAGGTTTTTATTTCTTCCTATTGTTGATGAAAGTAGGATATTATCGGTTGCTCCTACGCATAACAAATCATCTATATTCATGATTAATGCATCTTGTGCAATTCCTTTCCATACTGATATATCGCCTGTTTCTTTCCAGTACATATATGCCAAAGATGATTTTGTACCTGCTCCATCGGCGTGCATGATAAGGCAATAATCATGATCTTGGGTTAAATAATCTGGGACGATTTTACAAAATGCTTGTGGAAACAATCCTTTATCAATATTTTTTATGGCGTTGTGTACGTCTTCTTTAGATGCCGAAACTCCTCTTTGTGCGTACCTTTTGCTAGAATCTGAACTCATGAAATTAGTTTGTGTTGTTGATGTGGTGCAAAGATAACCAGTTTTTTTAATTGTTGGGTTTTATGGCTGTCTGAAACATAAAAAAATCCGATAAGTTTGAGACTCTTATCGGATTTTTAGAAAAAAGTGTTTGGAAATCTAGATCCATACCACGCTTATTTCCATTCGGGCATTGATGCGTTTTGAAATAGTGTGGTTCTTGACGATGCGGAACCACTTGCACTATTAACACTTACTTTTTGTACATTTTGTGCTGATAATCCATCATTGGATGTATTTACAAAAATAACTTCGGCTTCATTTGGTGAGAATTTCACGTCTAAATCGTTAAAACCATTCTGTTTTTGAGTTGTTAATTCTGCTGCAGTATTATTTGAACGTGTGTACATGAAAATTCGGGAATCTAATCTTCGGTATGTTGTGTTTTCAAAACCGGAAACGTCTCTTGTAAAAATCACTTTCTGATTATCTATAGAAATGTTTAATCCGCTTGTTGCACCACTTAAACCTGTTTGTATTGTATATAAAACTGTTCCCGCCATATCTATCACATAAATTTCTACATTATATCCTGATCTGTCGTTTACTTTTAATGCTATTTGTGATCCGTCCTGACTCCAATCGCATTCGGATATAAATTTTCCGTTTGGTGTTTGAAATAACTGAATGAGTCCTCCTCCATCTGAATCTATACGATATAGTTTATCAAAGTTTGGATAAATTATCTGACTTCCGTTTGTATTCCAGCAGTAATTTACATATTCCATATTAAATCCTGCAACGGGAACAAAATTTGTAACTCTAAATACTCCAGATCCATCAGGATTCATCGTATATATCTGACTCTGAGAACCATCAGAACTAAGGTACGCAATTTTATTTACACTTAGGTTTTTTCTTGGTCTAAAACTATTAACAGTTGATGATGTTAATTGTAATTGATTTCCTGCTTCGTCTGCGGTGTAAATTACGTTGTTATTATTTATTTTTTTGACAAATAAAAATCTTGGATTTGGAAATGCCAATGTTGTAAATGAATTGGTTACACTATTAGTTGGTTTATTAATTCCATCTGAAACGGCTACCTGCCAATAGTATTTTGTACTATAATTTAAATCTTTTATCGCCAGCGTTTTTGCTTTAAGATCTGGATATGTTTTAATCTCATCGGTCGTTCCATTTTTTAAGGTAACGGTATAAGTTAAAGAATCAGATTCTTTATCGGCTGCTGTCCAGGTTAGATTTAAATTTAACGGTTGGTCTTTTGCATTATCTACTGGAGCTGTTAAAACCGGAATATCTGGCGGTTTGTTGTTTGCTGTAGAAATTTGCAATTCGAATATAATTTGGATAGTTGCATCGGCAGTAACTTTTCCGGGTTCGAATCTGGCAATATAACCGTCTTTTTGAGCCTGAAAGGAGTAATCTCCAACCAACACTTTCTCTAAAGTAAAATAACCATCTTTATCTGTAAATACCGTACTTGTTGCAGGGCTCGAAGATATTCGTACATTTTCGATGGGAGTAAATGTTCCCGATTCGACTACTCTTCCTTTTACAGTTCCACTTGCTCCATCCTCTAGCTGTTCTTCACTACAAGAAATCAAAAGAATAAAACACACTAAAATTCTTAATCCTATTTTCATTTGTAGATTTTATTTTGTTAGACTTTATCGAGTTTATTCGACGAATTTTTTGAATGATATTTTTTTACATCTTTTTTTTCTTGTGATAGTTTTTCGGGAAGTAATATGTTACCCCTAATCCGAAACGCCAGTAATAATCATCCCTGACTCCGCTATCGACATAATCTATCATATCTGTGAAATTTACATTGTATTCTCCGTACAGTTTGAGTCCAAGATTACTTGTTACCAAATACTCTACTCCTCCTCCAAACTGAACTTTGCTATGCCTATTTTCATATTTAGAATTAAATCCTATTCCGCCGCCGCCAAATATGTAAGGCGTAAAGTTGTCATAGGGCAATACCAATAATTCTAGATTTAAATCGAGGGTTGCATACCCAACATCTAGCTTATCTTTATTACCGAGTTTAAAAACATTTGTCGAGGCACTTATATCTAAATTTGGTGTAAAGAAATATTTCACGGCTCCTCTTCCCATTGGTTTTGCAACCGGACTAGGATAATCCCCTTTCATAAGGGTTGCTCCTCCTGCTAGTTCTATACCAAAACGACCTCTTTTTTCGACTAGGTTTCTTCCGTATAGTTGTGCTAAATCGGCTTCGCTTTTTTCGTTGTCATAATTGGCAATAAAATTATCTACCTGGGTTTGTGGGGCATTTACTTCCCACAATTTGTCTTTGATACCATCTACAATAAGTCCTTCGACTGCTTTTTCTATAGCTTCGGTAACGGCTAATTGTATGGGTTCGTTTCGGGTAAATCCTGTTTCAACTTCCAGAAGTCTGTTTAGGTTTACGTATCGAAATAAATTGGCATCAACACTTTGTGATAAAATTGTTTTGGAAACATAAACGGTATTTAAGATTTTACCATTTGATGTTGAAACAAGTCTTAGATAAACTGTAACTCTATCTTGTCTATATCTTACCGAAGCTCCGGCACCAAAATATCTGGCTCCAAATCCTCCTGTAATTATATTTGTGTCATAGGATATAATACCTCCTTCCAGCAAAACTCCGGCAAATAAAAGAGGCGTTAATGGGGCTTCTTTTTCATTGGGTTTGGTAGCATATTCTTGTCTTGTGGATCTAATGATGTTTCTCTCATTAAGCAAATTCCCCAAGTTTTCTCGTTCAATTGGAATAAACCATTTTGAGTCTTCAAGGGCTTTTATCAAGATAGAAGTTGCTCCTTGTGTAACTGCTGTACTAAATGTACTACCTAGTTCTACGGCTTTGTATTGCCCTGTTTGATCCTTGAATTTATAAACCCCTACAACAATTTGTTCTTTGGGTTTAGGGATATTGGTTAATGCCGAGGTAGCTGGTGTATTCTCTCCATAAACAGCTTTTTGTACTCCAACGGGTTGATTAAAATAAGCACCACAACCTGAGAATAAAATAGCTATTAGGACTCCAAAAAGTGATTTTTGATTCATAAGTGATTTTTTATTAACTTATTAGCGATAAAAAATATAAAACTTATTACTAGGAATAAAAATTTAATCCTAATTGTTTCCAGGAACAATTACTTGCGTTTGTTCTCCTGTTTCTATATCCAGGATATCTACAACAAGCCCAAGATTAGAGTCATAAACATCTACAGAGAGTGTCCCAAAGACATAAGATCCCGGTTTTATTCCTCCTCCTGTACCACCAGTACCTATACCTCCTCCTGTACCTGTACCAAACTGATCCTCGAATAATGAATTAGAAAGTTTGTTTAGTAACTGATTGTTAAGATTTTCCTTGAAACGTTGTAAATCTGATTTTTGTTCGAATCCAGTTGTCTTATCTTCTTTGTAGTCGTTTTGTGCTTGCGCTGAACTAAGTAGCCAATTGTAGTTAAACGTATCTCCGCCAAAAGCTGGGTTGATAGGTTTATAGGCCAAATCTTGCGCAACCGAAGTAAAACATATTCCTAGTAAACAAAATAGTAAAGTTATTGTCTTCATTTTGGTATTTTTAGGGTTTAAAAATAACTGCCAAAAAACATTTAATTAATCTATTCGAATGTCAACTAATTAAATGCACAACTTAATACTGAGTGATCAATTTATTTTGTCTTTCGATATTTTTAAAATACTTGAAAATTTTGGCCGAAGATGATTCTGCCATGTATTTTAAAAAATCTTCGTCTGGTCTTGAAATAAATTCATCAATTATTTCTCCATCAACATCTATCATTATTTTAGTTGTTCTCCCGAAGGTTAATTCTTCTCGAACTGTAACGATCTTATGTGATTTGATTTTTAATTTCGAATATTCTGAATAAAAATAATCGTAAAAATCATTGCCCAACTTAGTCTTGGTATCGTTAGAAACTATACCAATCATTTCTAATCCGTCTGTAGGTGTTTGAATCTCTGTTTTAGATTCATCTTTTCCTCCAAATATTACTTTGTCTTTTCCTATTACTGCATTATTATCATCATAAATTAATAATAGAATAATTATTTCGTCGTCTTTAGTAAAATTTACTTGTGTTTTGGAGAGGTTTACTTTTTGAATTGGTTCTAGTGTAACTCTGCCATCTTGTGCATTATTGGATTTATTAGTATTGGATTTATTTACTTTTAAAACTGATAATTTATAAGAGATGTTTTTAAACTCTGCTTTTAAATTTTCTGCAGTTCCGGTAATTGCTAATGAATTTTCGATTTGTTCAATTTCAATTTTTGCTTTTACCTCTGTATAAACCACTTGTGCAAATGTGTTTTGCACTACTAACATCATAATAATTAAAATAATATTTAGATTATATCGCTCCATAATATTAGTGATTGAAAATATAAATAGTGCCTGAATTTCCGGTTTGGGTAATTCTCATTCCCTCTGATATTGAGTTTGAGCCATTATTAAAAATGGTCAGATTATCTCCTCTTTGATTAATCGACATATTTATAGCTCCACTGGAGTATAAAGAAAAGTCGCTTACCATATTGTTATTTCCAGACTGAACAACTGATTGATTAATTTCAGGTGCTTTCTTATACATATTTATATAATTGTCATTACCAATTTGATTAAGAACTACATTGGATTTATTACTAATGATACTTACATCTGTAGCATTGTAAATTCCAATTTGCATAATTTTTACAATATTATTATTTTGAACAAACAGATTTGCATTTTGGTTTCTATAGTCATTATTACTTTCTAATGCTTTTATAGCATATACATCTAAAGGATTTAACTCCTGTGTGAAAGCAATATTTGTAAATAAAAGTAATATTAAATACACTGCTGGTTTCATGACATATTTTTAAAATAAATCTTCTTTAAAAATTTATACCAGTTTCATAAATAAAACTGGTATAAACTGAATTGTAAGCAGAATTAAATTCTACTCTTTTCAAGTAAAGCTTAGTTAGATTGGAAAACTATAGCTCCGTTTGCAATACCTGTTTGAGTAATTGTACTCATGTGGTCGTTTCCTAATTGTAGTGTTAACGCAAAGTTAGCAGTACCATCTTGGTAAACACTAGATGTATTGTCATAACCAAGTTGTGCTGTAATTGCTGTGTTTCCATCTCCTAATTGATAAATATCTGAGGTGTTAAACCAATAAGATTGTACAACAAGTGCATTGTTTCCATCCCCATCTTGTTCAATAGTTGATGAGTTACCTACAAAGAATTGTAATGTTGTAGCACTATTGTTATCTCCAGATTGAATAGTTGAAGCTGAGTTAAATGCTCCTAATTGTACAGTTAACGCATCATTATCATCTCCCATTTGGTCGATTGTTGCCACGTTTGCCAGACCTAATTGTAATACTGTTGCACTATTATCATCTCCGTTTTGATTTACAGCTGCGATATTAAAAATACCTGCTTGTGAAACATCTGACTCATTATCATCTCCAGTTTGACTAACAAATGCTAAATTTGCCAAACCAAATTGTGTAACTTGTGAATCATTTGAATAACCTACCTGAGATACCAAGGCTCCATTTATCCAGCCTGTTTGATCTACATCACTAACATTAGCTTGCGCAATTGCAGCTGTACCAACAAATAGCATCGCGGAGATGCTTAAAACTACTTTTTTCATAATAAATATATTTAATTGGTTATTAATACAAATTATTATGTAGGTTTCGTGACGGGGAATCACTGCAAAATTGTAATTATTGATAGGTTAAATAAAGGGGAAAGTGTGAAGCTTTATTTCTTAATTACGATTCAAATTTAAATAACTTTCTGCTAACGAAATAAATACAACCACCTATTTTTCAATAAGTTAATCATCTTTTCGATGAACTGCAAAACAATAACGATGAAATGCTAATTTTATCTTAAATTGCTATCAGAAAAAAGTTACTTTATCATTAAATCAATATTCAGATTTGAGTTTCATTCTAAAAAATGCATTTTAAACCCCATTTTTGAATTTATTATACAAAAAAGGTCTGGCAAAATGCCAGACCTTTTTATAATGCGCTTTAAGCTCTTATTTTGTAAACAATAGCTCTCTATATTTAGTCAATGTCCAAATTTCATTATCTACAAGTAGCTCTAGTTTATCGCAATGATTACGTATATCCTCAAAATAAGGTTTTACGTTATTACAATATGCTTCGGCCATTTCCTGAGCATCTGTAAGATGGTTTGCTTTCTTTCTCTCGTTTGTCATTGCTTCTACTTTAGAATTAATTCCTTCGATATGTCCAGAAATTTGTTTAATCAATACTATTTGCTCTTTTGCTATAGTAAGGAAATCGTCTCCAAAGATTTCTTTTAATCCTTTTACGTTCTCTATTAATGTATTTTGGTAACGAATAGCTGTAGGGATAACGTGATTTTTAGAAATATCTCCTAAAACTCTTCCTTCTATTTGAATTTTCTTAGTGTATTCTTCCAATTCAATTTCGTAACGTGCCTCAACCTCAACATGGTTCATGATACCCAATTCCGAGAATAAATCTAAAGCTTTTTTAGATGCTCTGGCTTTTAATGCCTCAGGAGTTGTTTTATGATTACTCAAACCTCTTTTGGTAGCTTCAATTTCCCATGCTTCACTATATCCGTCTCCTTCAAAAAGGATTTTTTTAGAAACTTTTATATACTCTCTTAAAACATTAAAGATAGCATCATCTTTCTTCATGTCTTTTAACTCAATCAATGCATCAACTTCTATTTTAAAGTCTTTTAATTGTTTTGCAACAATTGCATTAAGAGTTGTCATTGAGTTAGCACAGTTTGCAGATGAACCTACTGCTCTAAACTCAAATTTATTACCTGTAAAAGCAAATGGTGAAGTTCTGTTTCTATCAGTATTATCTAATAATACATCTGGAATTTTACCTACTACATTTAGTTTTAAATCTGTTTTTTCTTCCGGAGATAATTTTCCAGTTGTTACACCTTCTAATTCAGCCAAAACCTTTGTTAATTGCTCACCAATAAATACAGAGATAATTGCCGGTGGTGCTTCATTTGCTCCTAATCGGTGATCATTGCTTGCTGTAGCAATTGCTGCTCTTAATAGTTCTTCATAATCATTAACCGCCTTAATCGTATTGATAAAGAAAGTTAAGAACTGTAAATTACTCATAGGAGTTTTGCTTGGACTTAACAAGTTTACTCCTGTATCTGTTGCTAATGACCAGTTATTATGTTTACCAGAACCATTTACTCCTTTAAAAGGTTTTTCATGAAATAATACTTTAAAGTCATGGCGTTCTGCCACTTTTTGCATTACATCCATTAATAAACAGTTATGATCTACTGCCAGGTTTGTTTCTTCAAAAATCGGCGCCAACTCAAACTGATTTGGTGCTACCTCATTATGACGTGTTTTTACTGGTATACCCAATAACATACATTCTTGCTCCAAATCTCTCATATATAATAAAGCACGAGTAGGAATAGAACCAAAATAATGATCATCTAATTGTTGCCCTTTAGCAGATGTATGTCCTAACAAGGTTCTTCCTGTCATCATAAGATCAGGACGAGATTCTGCAAGAGATCTGTCTATAAGGAAATATTCCTGCTCCCATCCAAGGGTTGCAGTAACTTTCTTTACATTTTTATCAAAATATTTACAAACATCTGTTGCTGCATCATCAATTGCAGATAATGCTCTTAATAAAGGTATTTTATTATCTAATGCTTCTCCTGTATAAGAAATGAAAACGGTAGGAATACATAAAGTAGTTCCAAAAATAAATGCTGGAGATGTAGGATCCCAAGCTGTATATCCTCTTGCCTCAAATGTGTTTCTTATTCCTCCGTTTGGAAAACTAGAAGCATCTGGTTCTTGTTGTACTAATTGTGCACCTCCAAATTTCTCAACCGGATCACTGCCATCATAAGAAATCTCAAAAAATGCATCATGTTTCTCTGCAGTTGTTCCTGTTAATGGCTGAAACCAGTGTGTATAATGAGTAACCCCTTTAGAGAGTGCCCATTCTTTCATACCCATCGCAATATAATCGGCCAGTTTTCTGTCTATCTTAGTTCCATGCTGAACTGCTCCTTGTACTCCTTTAAATGCATCTGAAGTCAAATACTGCTTCATCGCTTTATCGTTAAATACATTAGATCCAAAAATGGTTGATTTTCTGTCGGTTTCTTCAAACTGAACAGATTTTCTTGTTGAAGCTTCTTTTAAAGCTTGAAAACGTAATGTTGACATGCAGACAAATTTTAAGTTATTATTAATTTAGATTTGATAATAAAGTGCAAATATAATAATTAATCCCCTTTATTATAGCCCCCTTTGTGCATTTTATGAAACTAATTCAAACTACACCCCTGTCTTTTCGAAGTAATTTAACAAAAGAGCAGCTTTTTCGGTATTTATAAAACAATTTGCCAATCGCGAAACCTTGCTCCTTTTCAAAAAAACCACCCATAATTGCGAAATTATTTTTTATCCCCCTCTAAAATTACCTATTTTTAAATTTAGGGCGCAAAAATTAAGCTTATGCAAAAAATAACATTACCCTAAATAAAAACTACCCCCGTTTTTCTAGCAATAAAAAAATAAATATATATTTGACCCAACAAAAAAATCCAAAAAAAAAGAAAAATTAATTTATATTATTATGGCTAAAATAAAGTTAGAGTACATTTGGTTAGATGGATATGAACCAACTCAAAATCTTAGAAGCAAAACTAAAGTTGAAGAACACGAAAATTTTAAAGGAACACTAGAAGAACTTGGTAATTGGTCATTTGATGGATCTTCTACAAAACAAGCCGAAGGTGGATCTTCTGACTGTTTATTAGTTCCTGTTGCAATTTACCCAGATCCTACTCGTATTAATGGATACTTAGTAATGTCTGAGGTTATGTATGCTGATGGAACTCCACATCCTTCTAACGGTAGAGCTACTATTGATGATGATAATGATGATTTCTGGTTTGGTTTCGAACAAGAATATTTCATCATGGACACTAAAACTTTATTGCCATTAGGTTTCCCTGTTGGAGGTTATCCTGCTCCACAAGGTATGTACTACTGTTCTGTAGGTGGGAAAAATACTCACGGAAGAAAATTAGTCGAAGAACATGCAGATTTATGTATCGCAGCTGGAATTAACTTTGAAGGTATCAACCAAGAGGTTGCTTGCGGACAATGGGAGTTTCAATTATTTGCTAAAGGTGCCAAAAAAGCTGGTGACGAAATTTGGATTGCAAGATACTTACTAGATCGTTTAACAGAGAAATATGGTTACTATATCGAATATCACCCAAAACCACTTGGTGATACAGATTGGAATGGATCTGGAATGCACGCTAATTTCTCTAACGAAGTTTTAAGAACTTGTGGAGACCAAGCTACTTACGAAAGAATCTGTGAGGCTTTCCGTCCTGTTACTGCTGAGCATATTGCAGTTTACGGAGCTTACAACGATTTACGTTTAACTGGTAAACATGAAACTGCTTCTATCCATGATTTCTCTTATGGTATTTCTGATAGAGGAGCATCTATAAGAATCCCGTTAATTACAGTACAAAAAGGTTGGAAAGGTTGGTTAGAAGACAGAAGACCTGCATCTAACGGTGACCCATATAAAATTGCTGCAAGAATTATCAAAACTGTAAAATCAGCATTGTAATCTCATAGCTTCATAAAACCAAAAAGTGCCTCATATATATGTAGGCACTTTTTTTATGCCCTTTATTTTTGTAAAAAAGTTTTTACCATTAAGTAATTAAGAAAATTTAAGAATAGTACCAAATCTTAAATTGTCTATCTAAAGGGACGCGGATGATACGGATTTACAAAAGTAAAGTCGCGGATGAAAAACGGATTTTTAAAAACAACAGATAGAAAATCCTTTTAATTCGTGTTTTCGCTTTAGCGAATCCGTTTAATCCGCGTCCCCTTCGCATAGAATTTGAAACTTAGCGACCTTTGCGTATCTGACGCTTCGGGATTGCGCTCTTTGCGGTTAAATTCCCTACCACAGATTAAAACTTAATTTCCCTTAACCTCTTAATGGTAAAACTTTTTTACTTCTCACCAAATCAGCATTTAAAATATTGGAAATATGCTTTTTAGGTATAAAATCAAAAACTATCTTTGTAATTCACTAAAAAAATCGGCTTATGATAGTCTGGATACTTTTTTTAATAGCAATAGTACTTATTCTTGCTCTAGACCTTGGCGTATTTAATAAAACACCACACATTATAAGCACAAAAGAAGCTAGCAGGTGGACACTTATCTGGGTAAGCGTTTCGTTTTTATTCTCTGGCGTAATATATTGGTTATATGGTACTGATTATATCGAAAATCCCGACGGACTAAAACCAGCTGCTGCCGCAATAAAATTCATTACCGGATATCTAATCGAATTATCTTTAAGCGTAGATAATATTTTTGTGATTGCTATTATTTTTGCTTCTTTCAAGATTCCACAAAAATACCAGCATCGTGTTTTATTTTGGGGAATTCTAGGCGCTGTCATTTTCCGCGGATTGATGATTTTCTTTGGCGTTATGCTTATCAATAAATTCACCTGGACAACTTATGTATTTGGTGCTTTCTTACTGTTAACAGCAATGAAAATGTTATTTTCGGGCAAAGAGGAAGATTTTCATCCAAAAGACTCTTTTATATATAAGGTATTAGGAAAAGTAATTCCGATTACCTCTCACATGGAGCATGAAAAATTTTTCACTTTAACTGAAAAAGGAAAAAAAGCTGCCACTCCGCTATTTGTTGCTTTAATAGTAATTGAGTTTATGGACGTTTTATTTGCAATCGACAGCGTTCCTGCAATTCTTGCCATTACCAAAGATCCTTTTTTAGTCTTTAGCTCTAATATCTTTGCTATTCTCGGATTACGTTCGATGTATTTTTTCCTTGCTAATATGTTGGCTAAATTCAGTTATTTAGAATACAGCCTTATTGCTATTTTAAGTTTCGTAGGTCTTAAAATGCTCCTACACGATTATATCGAAGTACCCGAATGGGGTTCACTTACCTTTATCGGACTTTCATTAATTATAGGAATCATTGTTTCATTACGATTAAGCAAAAACAAAGAGAAGATTTCTAAAACAGAAGAATAGAAATATAACAGTTTTTTTTCGAACCATTAAGAGATTAAGATTCATTAAAAATCCTCTAACTCTCTCCTAAATGTAGATGGAACGCGGATGATGCGGATTCGCTAAAGCGAAAACACGGATTAAACGGATTAAACGGATTTTTTAGAAAGTAAAAAAGGGAATCTTACGATTCCCTTTTTTACTTTATTTTTAGATTACAACTTCACTCTTTGAACATTGCTATCATTAATATTATATTTTTTAATAACCTCATTGTAATCTGAATAATCCGCTTTATTAACAGATTTTCCAGTTTCAAAAATATCTGCCGGAACAATTACAATTCTAAAAACCTGCTTTTGAGTCCAATCTGGACTAAGCGTATTTAAATCAAAATCTGCACCAAGAAAAATATTAACTCTATTAATTGTATAATCAAAGTTATAATCAAGAGCTCCACCATCACTCATGTAATAAGTTTGTGGTATTAGTCTCCAAACATCATTTCCAGCTGAAGCACCATACAAATGATAAACTAATACAACGTCATTTTTATAAATTGGTGGACTTAATGGTATTGTCACTGAAAATCCACTTGGATTAAAATTTACTTGTCTTTCAATAACTTCGGAAACTGGTCCTGGTAAACCTTCTAATCCTTCTGGCCCCATTGGTCCTTCAGGTCCTTCGCAACTAGAGAACACTATCAATCCTACTATTGCAAAAAGTGTAATTATCTTTTTCATGTTTTTTTATTTTTTAAGTTATACATAAAGGTATTCCAAAAATCAAACCAAAAAAAATAATATGTACTATTTTCTTGAAAAAAAATTACACAATCACATACAAATCATTAATTTTCAACACATAACATTTAAATCATAAAAGGCTATTTTTTACAATTGTATAGTTTTAATGTACCACAACTCCATTTTTAGCCAATACTTTACTAAAATACAATACATGATACGGCAATGAGTTTTCCCAATATTCCCAAGTATGTGCTCCTGGTCTTTCGGTATAATCGTGTTCTACTTTACTGTAAACCAATCTTCGGTGTAGTTCACGATTCGGTTCAATTAAAAAATCATCTACTCCACAATCAATTATCAATGCCAGTTTATTGGCTTTCATTTTATCAACCATACCAAGTACAGCATATGATGCATATACTTCTTGTGGTGCTCCTTCTTTACCAAAAACGGGTTCCATTAATTTAGTTACCTGTACTGCATCACGATTAAGCATTCCGCCCATATCTACAGCGCCACTCATGCTTCCTGCTGCGCAAAACAAATCTGGATGCTTGGATGATAAATACAATGCTCCATGGCCTCCCATCGAAAGCCCCGAGATTACTCTTCCTTTTTTATCACTAATTGTACGGTAAGTTTTATCTATTTTCTGAATTACTTCTTTGGTTATATAAGTCTCAAACTGACTTCCTTTATTTACTGGACTATCCAAGTAAAAACTAAATGTTTCTCCTTCGGGCATTACAATTATCAAATTGTATTGATCAGATAAATTTTGCACCAATTTTTTATCTGGTGTGTTTTTTAGCCAATCTCCAAAATGTCCGTAAGCACCATGCAACAAATACAATACAGGAAACGAAGCTTTACTTTTGGCATACGAATTTGGTAAAACAACTGCTGCTTTATACGTTTTACCCATTGCAACACTCTCAATTTGTAGCGTATCTACTTTGGCACCATAAGATAAAAGGGAGCTACATAAAAAAACAGCCAACAATATAATTTTAAAGTTTTTCATTTTTTTTAGATAAAGTTTTTTTTTAAGGTTCTAAGAGACTAAGGTTCTAAGATATAAAAAAAGATTCAAAAGCCGTAGAGGTGCAAAGGTTTTATAAAGGGACAAAGGTTTGGATTGAACATACAGCAAACGCAAACTTTTTTCTTCCAAAAAAAGAATCTCCATAAGAAACTGACTAGTTTGTGTCAATTCCTTGCGGAGATTACTCTTATCTCTAAAAAATAAGTTATGTTTATTTTATGTTCAAAACTATTTGACTCTCTTTGACAAAGACGCACTGCGGTGCGTCTCTACAGAAAACCTTTGAGCCTTTTTTAAGCCTTTGAACCTAAAAATCTCAGAACCTTAGAACCTTAGTCCCTCAGCATCTTAAAAAAAATCACCAAATAACCACACGTAAACTATCTGGCTGATACATTTTATCCCCTTTTTTCACATTAAATGCTTTGTAGAATTCTGGCATATTGCTTAAAGGTCCATTTACTCTAAATTGTTCTGGAGAATGTACGTCGGTCATGATTTGATTAATCTTAGACTCATCTCTTCTATTGATCATCCAAGAATAAGCATAAGAAAGGAAATAACGTTGATCTGGCGTTAATCCGCTAATTTTCTCATTATTTTTATACTGAGCCGTTTTCTTAAATGCCTCATAACCTACTACAACACCACCTAAATCGGCAATATTTTCTCCTTGAGTTGCTTCTCCATTAACGTGTTTACCAAGTACAGTAAACTTATTATATTGATCTACAATCAACTTCGTCTTAGATTTAAATTTTTTCAAATCTTCGGCAGTCCACCAATTATTTAGGTTTCCTTTATCATCATATTGGCTTCCCTGATCATCAAAACCATGCGTGATTTCATGTCCAAAGAAAGAACCTCCAAGAATTCCGTATAAGATAGCATCATCAGGCATTCTTCCTTCATAACCAGGAACGATAATATTACAAGCCGGAATCACAATTTCGTTATTACTAGGATTATAATAAGCGTTATATGTTTGTGGTTGCATACTCCATTCAGTTCTATCTACAGGTTTACCGTATTTGTTAACCATATCATTGTAATGCCAAGAATTAGCTTTTAATACATTACTGCAAAATGAACTTCTATCTGTAGAAAGTTTACTCATATCCTTCCATTTATCTGGATATCCAACTTTCATAACGATTTTATTTAATTTTTGTAATGCTTTCTCTTTTGTAGCATCACTCATCCAATCTAATTTCTTGATATGTACAGCAAATACATCACGTATGTTATTACCTATTTCTAGTAATTTTTCTTTAACCCCTTTTGGCATATATTCGGCTACATATACTTGTCCAACTAATTCACCTAAATAGCTGTCTGTTTGCCCAACAACTCTTTTCCAACGTGGTTTTTGAGTACTTACTCCATTCATTACTGTCGAAAAGAATTTGAAGTTTTGCTTCTCAACCGCTGCATTTAAATATTCGGCATAAGAATTTACCAGATTCCATTTAAGGTAAGTTTTCCATTCCTCAACAGGATATGTTTTTAATAACTTATTTAATGAAGTAAAAAACTCAGGCTGACCTACAATTACCGTATCTGCTTTGGCAATACCCAAAATTGGTAAAACTGTTTTCCAATCAATATTTGGAGTCGTTTTGCTGAATTGCTCAACAGTAAGTTTATTATAATTTTTTACTGGATCTCTAAGCGCTTCTAGTTTACGAGAAGATTTTGCCAGATCAGTTTCCAGCTTCATGATAGTTGCAGCGCTTTTGGCAGCCGTAGCTTCGTCTTCGCCTGTAAATTTCATCATCGTTTTAAGATGAATTAAATACTCCTTACGAATAGATTCATTTCGCTTATCGGTATCAAGATAAAAATCTCTTTGCCCCATTCCTAATCCGCCCTGACCAAAAAACAACGCATATTTTGTGCTTATTTTATCGTCTTGACCTACATAAAATGAAAAAGCCGGACTTGTACCAAGAGTTTGTAAATGCGCTATAGAATTTACCAAAGAAGAAACATCTTTTATAGCTGCAATTTTTTGCATTTCGCTATTAAGCGGAGATAAACCCGCTTTTTCGATGGCAATTGTATCCATTCCTGAAGCATAAAAATCACCGATTTTTTGTTTGTTACTTCCTTTTGCTGCTGATTCATCTGCTGCTGATTTTTCGCAAATACTTTTTATTTGTTCATTAATTGTATCCATAACAATCCTCCCGATACCGTTGCTACTATCGGTACTCGGAATTGGATGTTTCTTAAACCAACCATTATTGGCGTAGTTAAAAAAATCATCCGCAGGATTTATTGTTGTATCACGATTGGTTATTAAAGGATCTGGAAATACTGCTGGTTCTTTTTTGCCACAGCTTGAAACAACTATTCCCGTAAGTGTAAATACGATGAGTGTTCTAAATAAATTCATTAAGTATAATTTTGATTGTTTTGATTAAATCTAACTAATTACTACTTGTTTGTTACAATATTCGAAAAACAAGAATGTAAATATAATTTTTTCTCACATACAAAATGAAACTTCAATTCTAAAAAATGGATTATTACCGCCCAGTATGGTACTCTGACAAAGACTTAGATAGAACTCAAATTATAAAGATTGTCTAAAAGGGAACGCGGATGACACGGATTCGCTCAGCTTAAAATTAACCGCAAAGCACGCAAAGGTTTTACGCAAAGTTCACAAAGCTGATAAAACATACAGCTTTGCGAACTTTGCGTTTTTATAGAATCTCACTTATAAAATCTTTGCGCCCTTTGCGGTTAAACTCTTTGCTGTTAATTCTCCCTACTTAATCACAGTTTTCAATTCCTGACGGTATTGCAATGCGCTTTTCCCTGTATAAGTCTTAAATAATTTACTAAAGTGACTAAAATTATTAAATCCACTTTCATAACAAACTTCATTAATGCTAATAGGCTTTTCTGCCAAAAGCTTCGAAGCGTGTACCAAACGGTATTCATTAACAAAAGTAGTAAAGGTTTTATTAGTGATTTTTTTAAAATATCTACAAAAAGAAGGTGTAGTCATACTTACTAAACTCGAAACCTCATCGATAGCAATCGATTCCTGAAAATGGTCTTTTACATAATTAAAAACAACATTAATACGGTCATTATCCTGAGTGTATAATTCTAACGAAAACCCATCGGCGTTAAGCACCGTATAATCTTCAGAAGATTCTAATTCGTCTAAAATACTCAGGAGTGTTAGCAATCGTTCTAATGGAAGTTGGTTTTCCATCATTTCTATTTTCCTACCAATTCGTTCTTTGGTTTCTCCTGTAAATGCGATTCCTGCTTTGGCTTGACCAAAAACATTTTGAACTTTTTTCATTTCGGGAACTCCAAAAAAATCATTTCCTAAAAATTCTGGTTTAATATGGATAACGATTTCGTTTTTATTCCCAGTTTGTTCATTGGTAAAACCACAATGAGGCAAATTGGCTCCTATTAAAATCAAATCGCCATTGGTGTAATATGAAACATGACTTCCTATTTGTCGTTTTCCTGCTCCTCCATTTACATAAACCAATTCGATTTCGGGATGATAATGCCATAAATGGGATTTGCTATTGGTCTTTTCGGCATGCCTAATATAGCTAAAAGAGCTTCCGTAGGAGTTTGATATCACTTCAAGAGCTGGGGCGGTGTTCTTCATGATAAGTTCTTTGAAAAATAAAAACAAATTTAACTAAAACACCTAATATAATTCAAACTTTAACCTATAACGCTTTCGTAAATGAGAATATAGCATAGAAATTGGCAAATAGAGATGTGTAAAACAATATATTCTTAAAGTAATTTAGCATCAGAGAATTAGAACTAATAATTAAAAAACTAAAGCCATGAAAAAGATTCTAAAATTAAGTCTAGTATGTGCAGTACTTTTTACAGGAATGAGTACTTATGCAATTGATGGAAATACCGATTTTGCACTTCATGTAAGAAAAGGCGACGGTAAACTAATTACATTTGCTTTAAACAATGTATCAAAAGCAAATCTTTCTATTTATGATAAAGATGGTATCTTAATTTACTCTGAAAACGCAACAGGTAAAGGCGGAATTTTAAAAGCATTTGATCTAACAGAGTTTCCAGAAGGAACTTATTTTCTGGATATTGAAGACAACGTAAAAAAATTGAGATATGAAATTAATGTTACCAATGGAGAATCTACATTGTCTAATAAATCTATTTCACAAACATACAAAACAACTAATGCTAAAAATACAGCTGTAGCATCACGTTAGAAAATTGCATTCCCACTCATTTATAAAAATGAATTAATTTAGTTTAGTAAAGTTAAAAACGTCATCGTTTAAAAACAGCCCTTTTATGGTTAAAAGAGCTGTTTTTTTTTATATAATAGTGCTAAATATTCAAAAGAGAGCTATTTTTTCGATCATTTTTTATTCTAAATTTATCTTTTGTGCGTCAACCACTACAAAAATGCAAAATACTGATTTGACAAAAGTTATAAAAATAACATCCAAGAATCTTATAAATCCGTATATAATCACGAGTTCAGCCGAAACACTTTTAAGTCAACGACTTAGGACTAAAAATAATATAAAAAACATTTTGTAGTTAGCGAACTATTTGTAGTTTTGCGCACCGCGATTTGAAAATTAAAAAACAAAAACAAAGACATGAAGAAGATTTTAGGATTAAGCTTAGTATTGGTTATTTTTTTGACATCAATGAGTACTTATGCAATTGATGGAAAAGGGGATTATATCTTGAATATAAAAACTGGAAATGGCAAAGTAGTTAGTTTTACTTTGAATGGAGAACAGAAATCAAATTTCTCTATTATTGATAACGAAAGTCATTTGATATATAAAGGAATAGCAACTAATGAATTAGAAACTTCAAAAACATTAAGCTTAGAAGAATACCCTGCGGGAACTTATTATTTAGAATTTCAAGACAATGCTAAAAAAGTAAAACACGAAATTATCGTAAAATCTTCAAAAGCAAACAAAACAACTGACGAATCTTATAATCAAAGCCCAGCTTTTCGTCGTTAATTTATCTGCTTTTTATTAAGCAAAACAATTACAATTTAGTTATTATAGAAAGCCCAATTCTCATTAAGAATTGGGCTTTTATCTTTAATTTGTTTCCGTAATAATTTTATACAATTCGGTACAATAATCAGCCTTATCTTTTTGTTGGTTTCTTTTATTTTCCTCTCCAGTTTCATAAACTATAACCTGAAACCAATATAATGCTCTAATAACCATATTCTGGGTTGGAATATCATTATTATCAAGCTTCATCGCTTTCAACTTCTTCATTTCGGCATTCCAAAACTTAAAATTAGTATTGCTCTTAGCCGATTTTAATTCTTGATCAAAACGAAGCGAAAGTTTGTCTAAAATTTCATTTTCCTGAACCTTTATCTTCTCCATTTTTGCAACCTCATCCTTATACTCTCTAGTTTTTTTGATTTCGGCAATTTTGGTTCTTAAAGAATTGTCTTCATTTGTATTAAAAAAGGTAATCCCTTTTTCATAAGCATCCACCGAAGCAATCATTTCTTTATTAGCCTTTAAACTATCTGCTATTCGCAAATTGGTATCATAAATCCTTTTAATAATGGTATCGTTCTTTGGCCTGATATTTTTTTTATATGCCTGAATTTCCAACCAGTCAAATGCGCGAAGCATCTCGGCTTGTTTAGGCCAAACATGTTCCTCATGTGCAATAAAAAGTGTATTTACAATCTTTGCATTATCTAGCCATTCTTTGTTTGCTATCATTTCCAGGTAATTCATATCTCTATCTCCAACCATTCCTACATAGGAAAAATTGTTAGAAGGAGGAATAAGCTTATCCATACCATTAAAAGAAGCGCCACAAGCAATAACACCTTGAAAAGCTCCCGAAGATATTCCGTAAAAACTAGCTAATCTTGCACCACCCGAAAAGCCTGAAATATAAAGTTGGGAAGTATCAATGGCGTAGGTTTGCAATACATTATCAAATAATCTATTAGCAACTGCAATATTAACTTGGGTAGATCCATTTTTTAAAGTATTAGAGCATACCAAAATATAATTATACGCTTCTGCAGCCAATATAAAAGGCTCAATTGCTATTTTTCCTCTTGCATCTGGATCAAAAATAAAAACCAATGCCGTTGGAGTTTTGGCATCATACTTTTTAGGGAAATATATTGCATACGATTCTGATGGAGTCGTTGCAATTTTAACCGAATCGATAATAACTCCCGTTTGTAACAATTGCTTGTCTTGGCTATAACCAAAAACCGTAACAAAAAGAAACAGAATATAATAGGCAGTGTTTTTCATAACACTAAAATATAAAAAAACCTTTCATCTCTGAAAGGTTTTTCTAAATAACTTATATCTAAATATTTTATATATTTCTTCTATACTGTCCTCCTGATTACTATAATTTGCATAAAATAATCAGGGGAGAAATAAATCTTACTTAAATAAGTTATGAATATCATCCTGCATTCCAAAAACATCAGTTATTGTATACAAGCCCATCGGCTTATCTAAATGCGCATTAAAGGGCGTAGCTTCAACACAAGCAGCTATTAATTTTATTTGATTTGCTAAGTCTGGTAAAAATTTAATCCCTGCAATCGAAAATTTAGAAATTCGTGCAACACCACTGTCATTCATTCTTCCTTTTGCATTTATTTTTTCTAATTCTTCAATTTTAGGCACACTATCAAATATCTTATCATAAAACTCAAGTACAGGACTTTCATTTGGACGCTCATGGCTATGTATATAGGCACAGAAATATTGTTTTCCTAATTGAATAGAAATTACATCCTTCGGTCTGTAAAAAGTAATATTATCCAGAGATGATGGTATTCGTTTTAATTCCGTCGGTTTAGAATTTATGAAAGTTTTTATCTCGGCTGTTTTTCTAAAAAAATCATCACCTAAAACAACTTCATTATTTAAATCATCAATAGCGTTTATAGCCTTTTCCTTTATTATCTCATCTGTTAGTCCATATTTATGAAGCGTTAACGCCAAAGCAATATTGGCTTTACGTTTATAATTAATTGTCACTTCTGTACTATCTGCTTCTAATATACAATTCCAGCGTAGTAACATTTTAGGAAGTATGTAATTCGTTAAGTTTGCTGCTATTTCTTTATCATGTTTGGCATACCTCATCGCTGTACCAGTAAGTCTCGCCAAATCCTCATCAATATTTTGAACTAATGATTTTGCAGCCAGTTTATCTAAAATTTGTTGATGTGTCATAATTTCTAATTTTTCCCAAACTTAAAAATAATAAGTAATTCTTTGGGGTATTCTTCCCATAAAAAACAAGAAAACAACAACAAAAAAACAGCTCTGGATGGAGCTGTTTTTTAATTAGTAAATCTTTATAGAGAATATTATTTTCCTGCCAGTAATTTTTCTAGATATTCGATTTTATCTTTTTCAGCTTGAAGCAAACGCTCGTAAAGCTTTTTATTTTCTTCTACAGTTTCCATTAATTTATCTAATGGATTGAAAGTGCAATGATTATTATTTCCAAAATGGCTATTATTTACTGCTTCGTTAAAACTATTGAAATAATTAATTGCAGCTTCGTCCGAAAAATTCTTAATTGCCTCAACCGTTACACCAAGTGCTTTTGCAACTTCAATCAGTTTTTCTTCGTCTATAGTTTCGCTATTCTCTAAAGCAGATATAGCTTGTTGGTTTGTTCCTAAAGCCTGGGCCAAAGCTTCTTGTTTCATATCTCGAAGTTCACGAATACGGCTTATTTTTCGCCCTATATGATTTGGTTTTGTTAGTGTGCTCATAATTCAAAGATAATAATTAAGTATAATAACTGGCAATAAGTAAAAAACATATTTAGTAATGTACAATACGGCTAAAAATGATTTGGTACGGTACAATCTATCACTTTCTTCGCCGAGCTAAACAAAAGTACAATTTTTCTTATAATAAAATTATAAAAGTCAAATTGTAAAACGATTAACAATATACAACTAATAAAAATATATTATCATGGAAACCAATGAAACTAAAACTTTAGAAAATCTAAAAAGATTAACCGCCTTACATTTCCGTACCCTAAAACCTGCCGATGACAAATCGAAAGCGTATATCGCTCAAATTAAGTTTGTAAATTATTTTGAACTAGGTTGTGTTATTACCGAAATCCTAAAATTATGCATTGTAGCATTAGATCATGACGCACATAAAACCTCAACCACAATTAAACATTCACCTATTAATGTAGGGCTAATTCTAGAAATGATACTGGAAATGTTTCCTATGGATGAGTTGGAATTTTTGAGTGATGTTGGGGAGATGGTTGGTGGGAAATGAATATAATGTTTTACCTTTTCGTTTATGTGAACAAAGAGGTTACGCTGAAAAATAACCACAATATTGTCTTTTCGACGAAGGAGAAATCTTCACAAGTAACTCCGTAACGAAAGTTCAATCTTAGTCGAGCTTCTCGCGAAGATTTCTCTGTTCCAATTTTATCTTTTTAATTCTCTTTTGCGGATTATTGGAGTGGGTACAAAGTCGGGAGACTTTGTACAGCAATTGTGAACACTTCGTGGAGGGGTGTTAATTAGACACAACTACAATTTCCACTTAGACTAAATCATTATAACAAAGCATTTGTTTCTCATTCAAGAAATTCTTTGATTTTAGCGCTTATATTTTTTAAGTTATGCAAATACGTATAAATCACATAAAAATGCTTTTCCGTGATTGATTCCATGTCAAGGAATGCTGAATTAACTTCATTTCCTATATCATTTACTTCTATCGCATCTAAATCTTCTGGTACATATTCGTAAGCTATCTTAGTGAGCGGAATAACAAATTCCCTATTTAATTTAGCTCTATCTTTTAGACCTGTACTATCTATTATCGAATCGTCACTTGAAATCTTGTCTATTAATTCTGAGTATCTTATAATGAATTCATCATCTCCTTTAAACTTCCATTTTTTTATACCTCCATCCCCAGAAAGTTCGACCTCAGCTCGATGATGACAAATTGAATAATATTTAGTGTATAAAAGTTGACGATATTGATAAAACTTACCTTCATGATAATTATATTTTTTCATATAGGTTCTAAATTCATCTCTCAAAGATGCCCTGAAATCATAAAGCGTATATAACAATGTCATCAAATTGTTTATCTTTTTTATGGCTTCAGTATTTGAAAATCCAATCTTTTTGTACAAGTACTTTATATCTATAAATTGCAAAAAATCTACCTGTATATCAGGATGAAACACTAATTTAAAATCTTTATTATCACTATATTTTTGTAAATCTATAATTTGCTTTTCAATAGAGCTATTTAATTCAATAAGACTATTTTTAAAAAGTTCCAATTCGGAATTTTGGATTTCTAAATCTTCTAAATTTTTATCTACTTTTTCTTTTTGATAAATTTTTTCAGCAAGTTTAAAAGCGAAAAAAATACTTAAACCACTTACTAGTAAAGAGCTTATTAATGAGAACCAATCAAACCAATTAGGCGTACTTTGGCTAAAATTTCCAAATTGTAAATTAAAAAAAGAGTTCATAAGCCTATTTTATAATGTAAATTCTATCTTTGAAATAATTTGAATAATATTCTATACAACACATTTGATTTCAATACCTTACACTTTCTTCCTAGAATGGTAAATCATCAACTTCAGAAACTTCTGTAATATTCTTTTTTCGGAACTCCAATTGATCTTGATTATTTAAAATCCAATTTTCTCCATTTTCTAGTAATCTACAAGCAATAAATTCCTGTTCATTATTCCAACTATCAATTTCTTTATAAGTTTCAATCATTCCTAATTTAGTCAAAGTTCTTATTCCAACACTAGTTGCAATATCAGTATAACCCGCTTTTGTCATTTCATTTTTGAGGGTGTAAACAGCAGAACTATCTTCAGATGAAACTTGGTTCTCCATCATTAATATTAATAAGGCAATTTCATGGCTTTTCAAACCTTCAGTTTCAACTACAGGAGTTACATTTAATTGTTTAATAGTGCTTGATTTTAACTGAAATGCTTTTATTTTCCGTGTTATTATATCTCCTAAGGTTATAAAATCACTTGTTGAACTAGTCTTATAAGTAATTATATGTCTATGTTGTATATCAAATGGAAATTTACCAACTCTTTCATCAGAACATACCAGTATAACATCTTTATTGCAAGCGAAAGCAAAACCCAATTCGTACCATACATTCGGATTATCACTGGTTATTTCAGCAAAACAAATTCTACTTTCAGCAATACCTTTTTCTATTTCATCAATCGGAATTCTTACGCTTAAATCTTTATCAATTCTATAGGGCTCAAATTCTGCCTTTTTAATTGCAGGTTCAAATATGTCAACAAATCTTTTGTCGAATTTGTCATTGTCGAAAGGTTGAATTACAAAACACTTTTCCATATTTAATCGATTTTTAAGTGGGATTTTTACTGTTCTTTACAATCCTAATTCAATTGATTTAACATTGAACAAATTAATTTGATCAATTTTGTCCTTATGTATTATTATTGTCAATTTAGCAGGATATTTAAATTTCATTTCACTCAATTTAAATGTCCATAACATTATTTTTAATAAATCTTCATCACTAATATTTTTGTGTTCTTTTATTCTGGTAATTCCAGAACCAAAAATTGGAACAGAAACAGATTTTTGAGCATAAATGCGATTAACTCTATCCCAAAAGTTAATCAAAAACTCTATATATTCGGGCATTGTTAGAGTTGCTTGGTTATTTTCATCAAATTTAGAAAATGCAGTTAATATGAACTCATCATGAACAAAAATGGTACTTAATTTGAATTTCACTTTTTTACCGCCTAACCTTCTGTTAACATTATTATCAACTATATCCAATATATCTGAATTGGTTACTAAAAAATTATCCAATTCTGGTACTTTTCCGCTAAAATATTTATCAATGAAAATACCATTCAAAGATTTAGCAGATATTATTTTATCATCAACTATAGTATCAAAATACTCATTAAATGGAATAGTTTTAAGACCATCTTCTAAAAATAAATCTCCACATTTGATATTCACATTACTTCCATCTATATCAATATTTATATCTGTTAGCTTATTGGCTCTCCACCAAATAACTAGATATATAATTATCAAAATAAAAAATAATGAGTAACCAATGTACTTTAAGTATTCTTTATAATCTGCAGGGATAATATCAAAAAGTAAAATGAATGATAAAATACCAGATATTACTGAAAAGCAAACCCAGAATTTATTCCAAATTCCTTTGTCAAAAAAATTAACTTTCATTTAATTAGTTTTTATAAAATAATCACCTGGGGCTTTGCCAGAACTAACTATAAAATCAGAATTGTTTAGAGAGGCACGTATAACATCTTTGTTCAATGGAATATGTAATACAGGTACTTTTGCTTTAGAATCTCTGAAAACTGGCAATCTATTCCACAAACTTGTTACAGTACTATTTAATTTACTTTTATCAGACGTAAGTAAATCCTCCTTTGTTTTTAAATCAGGGTATATAACAATAACAGGCAGACCTAAAATATTAATTCCGTAATCAATTTCTTCTTTTAGGGCTTGTGAATTGGAAGTTTTTTTACTCAAAAATAAGATAATGTTTTTAGAGTTTCTAAGTCTTTCTCTAAGTCTTGGTTTAAGAGTTGATTCCCAATCACTATTATCACGAACGTTATAGGTTGTATCGTGTGCATTTTTAAATGGGAAAGAGCTATCTAAACCTTTCCACGCTTTAAGCATATTATAATAACAAAAATCTTCAGTTGCGTGAGCTCCAAGAGATGATTCATTGAATGGTTCACTTACATAAAATGCGCAATAATTGTAAATTTTACTCATAATTTATATTGAATAATTGGTTATTAACTTAAGGGATGTCTAATATCATTGTCAAATTTTCACATTAAACACAAACACCGTTTACAGAAATACTTTTTTAGAATGGTAAATCTTCTATATCTGAAATAACTAACCTTATAAAGTTTGGATTCCATTCTTCTTTAGTATATACTCTCAATTTATTATCCGTATTAAAAATTTCTTCATTATATGTTAATTCATATCTTATATCTGATTTGAACATTTCCCAAATTTGTTCTGTATCAAAAGGTAAATTTAGACTTGACTCTCTATAACCACGTGCTTTTAGTATATCTATAAATTCTTCTTTATTCGAGAAAAAAACACGGTATGGTATTTTTAGCAAATCTTTTACTTGTTCCATTGCTGGATGATTACTAAGCAGAATTTCATTGATTACATTTTCTGAACCTCTTTTTTCTTCCGTCAAAAATGTAACTAATTGATTTAATGTTTTTGCAGTATTTTCAATGCCTTTAATTATATTTAATTCCTTATTCCTAGTTTGATCTTGAAGAAATCGCTGAAAAAGACCTGCCCATTGCTCTTTAAGGAATGAACTTATATCTGTTGAAGTTTCAAAACCGTGAATAGTATTATTATTTGGCAAAGACTCGACAAATTCAATAAATTGATGAATTTTCACATTATCAGCATAAGTATATATTGTAGTTTCGTTTTCTTTGTTATTTAGATAAAATTGATATTCATTGTATACACTTTTTTCAATAAAAATATAAACTTGCTTATTTAATTCGTATGCTGTTTTCAATTCCATTTGTGAAACAGAATTATTATCATTCTTACTTTCAGAGCCATATCGACCTCCAATTATAGATACTAAAATATCAACATTATTTATTTCCTTATAACAGTAATCTTCTAACTTTTCATCTTTACCATAGGCAATGTTTCCTTGTTCATTTAATACAGCATCATACCCTTGCTCTTTTATAAATCTTTCGATATCACTTCTAATGTGTCTTAAATCATAATAAGTTGAACTAACAAATATTCTTGGTTTTGCCATATTTCTTTCAGTTTTTTATTGTCTTTCTGCTATTTAAATGCTAATATAGAAATATATTACTACAAAAAAATAGAAGGTTTTTATTTTAATTATTAAAAAAAATAATATATAGCAAAACAATCATCAATCTTATGAATCTTTCCATAAAATTTTGACTGTAAATCTAGAGTTATCTAGAATCATATTTTTACGGGTTTCCATAATTTGAGAAACTTTTTTTACAAAAAAACCTCTCATTTCTGAGAGGTTTCCTAAATCTATAAAATAGTAAAATCTACATATTTCTTCTATACTGACCGCCAACTTCAAACAATGCCGAAGTAATCTGACCAAGCGAACATACTTTGGTCGCTTCCATTAAATGGGCGAATAAGTTTTCGTTTTTAATAGCTGCTTCTTGCAAAGTATTAAGATGGTCTTTTACCGATTCTTTATGATACTCATGTAAGTTATTCAACATATCTATCTGATATTGTTTTTCTTCTTCGGTAGCACGAATAACCTCTGCTGGAATAACAGTTGGAGATCCTTTTGAACTCAGGAAAGTATTTACACCCACAATTGGGAAATCTCCGTTATGTTTTAAGGTTTCGTAATACAAACTTTCTTCTTGAATTTTAGAACGTTGGTACATCGTTTCCATTGCACCAAGAACTCCACCACGCTCTGTAATACGGTCAAATTCTTGTAAAACAGCCGCTTCTACCAAGTCGGTTAATTCTTCGATTATAAATGAACCTTGTATTGGGTTTTCGTTTTTGGCTAAACCTAATTCTTTATTAATAATCAACTGTATTGCCATTGCACGACGAACTGATTCTTCGGTAGGCGTTGTAATTGCTTCATCATACGCATTGGTATGCAATGAATTACAGTTGTCATAAATAGCATACAAAGCTTGCAATGTCGTACGGATATCATTAAAATCAATCTCCTGTGCGTGCAATGAACGCCCTGAAGTCTGGATATGATATTTAAGCATTTGTGCTCTTTCGTTTGCACCATATTTAATCTTCATGGCTTTTGCCCAAATTTTACGCGCTACACGACCAATAACTGCGTATTCTGGATCAACTCCATTCGAGAAAAAGAATGATAAGTTTGGTCCGAAATCATTGATGTTCATTCCGCGGCTCAAATAGTATTCTACATAAGTAAAACCGTTAGAAAGCGTAAATGCCAATTGCGTAATTGGGTTTGCTCCTGCCTCGGCAATATGATATCCTGAAATAGAAACCGAATAAAAATTACGTACGTTTTGCGTAATAAAATATTCCTGAACATCTCCCATTAATCGTAAAGCAAACTCGGTAGAGAAAATACAAGTGTTTTGTGCTTGATCTTCTTTAAGAATATCGGCTTGAACTGTTCCACGTACTTGCGAAAGTGTTTTGGCTTTTATATCATTATAAACCTCAATAGGTAAAACCTCATCACCAGTAACTCCCAGAAGCATTAATCCTAAACCATTATTTCCCGCTGGCAAATCGCCTTGGTATTTAGGTCTTGTAACTCCTTTTTGTTTGTATAATTTGATGATTTTTTGCTCTACTTCTTTTTCTAAATCATTGGCTTTAATGTAATACTCACATTGCTGATCGATTGCAGCATTCATAAAGAAACCAAGCAACATAGGCGCTGGCCCATTAATGGTCATACTCACCGATGTTAAAGCATGAACTAAATCAAAACCTGAATATAATTTTTTAGCATCATCAAGACAACAAATAGAAACTCCGGCATTTCCGATTTTACCATAAATATCTGGTCGTACATCGGGATCATTACCATATAATGTTACACTATCAAAAGCTGTCGAAAGACGTTTTGCAGGCAATCCTGCGCTTACATAATGAAAACGTTTATTGGTTCTTTCTGGTCCACCTTCTCCTGCAAACATACGAGATGGATCTTCTCCTTCTCTCTTAAAAGGATATAAACCTGAAGCAAACGGAAATTCTCCAGGAACATTCTCTTGCAAACACCAACGCAAGATATCTCCCCAAGCTTCATATTTAGGCAAAGCTATTTTTGGAATTTGTTGGTGCGATAAACTTTCGGTATGTGTTGCTATTTTTATTTCCTTATCACGAACTTTAAAGCTGTAAACAGGATTTTTGTATTTATTTACTTTTTCATCCCAAGTTAGGATCATCTCCCAATTATAAGGATCTAAATCCATTTTTACCTTATCAAATTGATTTAGTAAAAGATTCAGGAACACACGATTTTCTTCGGCTCCGTTTACAAAAGCACTATCATCGATTCCTGCTTTGGTAATCACAGGAACTTTCCCCGTAACACTTTCGATAGTTTTAAAAATACCGTATAGCTTTTGTGCCACTTGTTGTTGCGACAAAGCAGTATCATCATACTTACGATTGTTCTCGGCAATTTCAGATAAATATCTTGTTCTATGAGGTGGAATTACGAATATCTTCTCACTCATTTCACGAGTAATTTCGAAAGTCGATTTTAAATCTGATTCCGTTTTTTCGACAATTTTGTCCATGATAGATTTATACAATGTATTCATCCCCGGATCATTAAACTGCGAAGCAATTGTTCCAAAAACAGGCATATCATCAGGATTTTTATCCCAAAGATTATGATTGCGTTGGTATTGTTTTTTCACATCACGTATGGCGTCTAGTGCACCACGTTTATCGAATTTGTTTAATGCTACTAAATCGGCAAAATCAAGCATGTCAATTTTTTCTAATTGCGTAGCTGCTCCAAATTCTGGTGTCATTACATATAAGGAAACATCTGAATGATCCATAATCTCTGTATCTGACTGACCAATTCCCGAAGTTTCTAAAATGATAATATCATATTTAGCTGCTTTAAGAACCTGAATCGCTTCGGCAACATATTTAGACAAAGCTAGATTTGATTGACGAGTTGCCAACGAACGCATATAAACTCTTGAGTTATTAATAGCATTCATTCGGATTCTGTCTCCTAAAAGTGCTCCACCAGTTTTACGTTTTGATGGATCTACAGATACGATTCCGATAGTTTTTGTTGGAAAATCGATTAAAAAACGACGTACCAATTCATCTACTAAAGATGATTTTCCTGCTCCTCCAGTTCCTGTAATTCCCAGAACAGGAATTTTAGAAGTTGCATTGTTTTGATGTATTTTATCAAAAACAGGTTTTGCAATTTCAGGGAAATTCTCGGCTGCAGAAATCAAACGTGCAATTGCCGTTGGATTTTTATCTTCGATATGATTTATTTCATCTGTAAGTTTATCTCCAATAGGATAATCAGAACGTTCTACCAAATCATTAATCATTCCTTGTAATCCCAAAGAACGTCCATCATCTGGAGAATAAATTCGTGTAATTCCGTATTCGTGTAGTTCTGCAATCTCGCTTGGCAAGATTACACCACCACCACCACCAAAAATCTTGATATGCCCAGCTCCTTTTTCATGAAGCAAGTCATACATATATTTAAAATATTCGTTGTGACCACCTTGATAAGAAGTTAACGCAATAGAATTTGCATCTTCCTGAATGGCTGTATTTACAACTTCTTCGACACTTCGGTCGTGACCTAAATGAATTACCTCAACTCCAGTGGATTGAATAATACGACGCATTATATTAATTGCCGCATCATGTCCATCAAAAAGTGATGCTGCGGTAACAATTCTTACTTTATTTTTAGGAATATAAGGTATTTGTGGTTCCATTTTGAGAATATGATAATTTTAGGAGAGCAATTTACAAAAAAATTTAATGATTCTTGAATCTAGTTTTAAACCTTATCAAAAAAAATACTCTTTTTAAAGCAGGCTCAAGTTATATACGGAAAAAAAAACTTATTCTGTTCATTTTTTCTTACTCAAAAGTATTAAAACATACGTTTTTTCTTATATATTTGATTTCACTTAAACCTAAATAGTCATTTATCCAATTTTATAGAGTGTATGAAAAAAATAATAGTATTTATTACAGCAATTAGTGTCGGACTTCTTTCTGCCAGATGCATGAAAAACCGAACTACGCAAACTGATGATTCCTTATTAAAGTATGATAAAATAGAGGCTTATCAAGGGGGATTTTCTGCTGTAAAACTAAATGGCAAATGGGGCTTTATAAACGCAACTGCCAATGAAATTACACCTTTAAAATATGACAACATAGCCGCTTTTCGCGAAGGCATGGCTTATGTTGAACTAAATAATAAAAGTGGTTTTATTGATGCGACTGGAAAAGAAGTTATTCCGTTAATATATGACCCAGCCGATTTTTCTTCAAGTTTTTTCTCTGAGGGTTTAGCTTTAGTATCCAAAAATGAAAAATATGGATATGTAAACAAAAACGGCAAAATTATAATTCCGATTATCTATAAACTGGCAAATGCTTTTGAAGATGGTTTAGCCAGAGTTGTACTCAATGGTAAATGGGGAATGATAAATAAAAACGGAGAAACCATCGTTCCTTTTGAATACGATGATATGGCAAGTTTTTTTTCAAAAGATAAAATCATGGTTATGATAAATAACAAATGGTTCGTTATCGACAAACCTAAAGTAAATTAATAAATATATTCGACTCTTAATTATTATAAACACCTTATTATTAAATAACTATTCTACTTATCATATCCATAAACATTTTAAGAATAGAGATATTTTATTGAAACATAAAAGATCAAGTACATTATAATTGAATACTATTATAACCCGTTGGGTGCAATTACTGCGTCTATTCGCTTCGCTCGGGTCGTGAAAAAATTATTTAACACATAGAAACATAGATTTTATGTGTAAAAAAGAGTACAAAAAGAAATCTATTTCTTTCACATAGCTAGTCCCGATCCCGAAGCATCGGGACGGGATGCATTTAAAACAAGTGAAACGCCTTTTTTGTGCGTACAAGACCTATGTTTCTATGTGTTAAAATTAATTACACCCAGCGAGTTATTATATTCTTTTCAGATTAAATTCCTTTACAAAATCACATACTTATAATAGTATTCTTACTTATCAATTCTCTATTGCCAAAAACAGCAAAAAACTACCCTAACTTGCTAATTTTAAAACTTCTAGTGGCGTAAAACAGCTTTCTTTAAACAGACCTTTGCACTTTGATTTAAGAGTTATATATGACTTTTCTTGAATCTCAAAAAATACTGAATTAGAAGTAGTTATATTTTAAACAACAAATAAATGCGAATTTTTATGTGATTAAAATTTCTTAGTCACAATACTTTTAAAACAGAATCAAATTTTTATTTAATTATTAAAATACCATTTGATGCAAAGTAAACAAAAAAGCGTCCAGATTTTAGGCTTCACATCTCTAAGTACTCTTCTTATATTGATAATCATTTTTATTATTGCTCCGGCAAAAATTGAGGATTTCTGCAAATTTTCTATCGTTGCAATTACTCCTCTCACGCTTTTAGCAGCACTTATATTATCAACAATAGCAGTTTACTATAATAAAAGACACATCTTCGGATGGATTTCATTACTATTTATCATCGCAGTTTTTTCGATTACGACTTATTTACTATTAGGGTCAAAGATTCTTTTACTTTAAGGATTACCCTGTCAATTTTCTTTTCTGAAATATAACTTATAAAAAATCTAAAAATGAAAACGAATAACACTGAAGGACTTACACTTTTTGAAATAAAACAACTAATACAACAAGGAGGAAAATTTGTTGCATTTCCTTACACCGTTTCTGCCCTTTTTTTATCTTATAAAAAAGAGTCTCCTATTTATTTTGTTCGACCTAACGAGAATACGCTCAAGTACTCTTTTAATTATTTTATGCTAAATTTAATTTTCGGCTGGTGGGGACTTCCTTTAGGCCCAATTCACACAATTAGCTCGTTATATTATCATATAATTGGCGGTAAAGATTGTACCCAAATAATACTAAATGACCTAGAACAAAACAATCCTGTTTATACTCCTGATCTACATTATTTGCAATTTGCATAAAAGTCAAAACAAATAATTCTGTACACAGAACTCATAAAATTCAACTTTATGAATTTCCCCATAAGCTGGCTCTCAGTCTCTACAATCATTTTTACTTAAATATTACCTTAACCTAGTAGTTTTAAAACTTATAATAGTATTAATCGCCATTAATTAAGAGAACCTTTGTTGTTTCGACAAAATTATTATTTAATAAGTCAAAAACATTCAGACAAAGACTGTTTTGTTCATTTTTAATTACAAAACATTACTCAATCATCATGTTATTGACACTGTTAACGAAGCCTAATGGGCAATGCAAAATGAAAAGCTGGCAACTATTAATTCTTAGCATTTTTTTTACTAATTGTAAAAACAATCATCAAGATTTAAAGGATAACACTAATAGTTCAATCATTGAAGATGAAAAAACTGACTCATTTAAAATTATTCCAGACTCAACTACCGTTTTAAAAAAAGATGCTCAATACCTAGAGTTAGAATTTATTCTTTGGGGCTATACCAGGACAAATCATATACCATCTGACAGAAAAATAAAAATTTCTCGCTATACCCAATTGTAATTATAAAAAAAATACCATGAGAAAATTTGATTTAGAATCATTTTACAAACACAAAAAAAACGGCGCTACTTATTGCCGATATATAACTACAGATAGCAATGGTAATGCCCTTGAAATTTATCTCTTGGAACATACAGATTCTTACCAACAAACAGTGACATACTTAAATACACCTATAAAAAAAAGGCATTTGTATGATAAGAAAACTTTAAATGTAACAAAAGAAATAGAAAGCTTTTATGATTGTATTATTGGTTTCCGAAGAGAATTTAATGAAAAAGGAGAACTTATAAAGGAGATAAATAACGACAAACCTTTTAAATTTAGTTGGCAAGATTTGGTAAAGAAAATGAAACAGGAATATGATATAGATCTTATGAATGAAAATGACCAAATCAAGACTAATAATTATGTTTCGTCTGTATCTAGAAACTCACAAGTAATGAAGTATTTTATTATTATTCCATGCGAATTTACTCCTCATGGTGTAAGCGAGGAAAGATTTGAGATTGATGCAACAACAGGAAAAACTATTATCCATATTAAAAACAGAGCAAAATCTTACCCAAAAACAACTCTTTAATTAATCATATTAATAAGCTTTTTTGTTCTATTTCCTAAATAAATACCATCAATAAAACCTAAAAACATTACCCTAAAATACTCGTTTTTAAACTTATAATAGCCTGAAATAACTTTAATAAAAATGATATTCGCATATAACTAAACTGAAACTATTTCTCAATAAGTGCATTTAATTGTAATTATTTTGGTTACAAACATTCTTATTGAGAATACTTCTTATCACTATTAATTCCAAAATTATTAATGCTATGAAAATTACCACGATCAAGTTATTTCTTTTATGTATTGTAATGGCTACTACCGCATGTTCATCTAGTGATGATAATGAAGACCGTCCTGTACTACCAGAACAAATCTTGTACGATTACTATATAAATAGTACCATGCAAAAATCGATTGACCAATTAGGGATTATCATACACAAAGGCACTACTCCACCTCTGGTAGAAGGTGTTTACACCATTGACCCGTTTTATTGTGCTAAATCCAACTTTGCAGATCTTGCATCAGGAACTACTTTCGGTACATCGACTCTTACGCTCTCTAACCAAAATACGGCTAAATTAAGTATCGATTTTAAAAATTTTCTAATTTATTCCTATGATAGCAATAATGAAATATGGGAAGGAAAAGGCACTTTTATATCTGGCGAAGGCAATAAATTCACTATCTTATTTCATAGTAATGGCGAGCTAGATAAAGGGGCTTATATTGCAAAATATCAAAATCTGATTATCTTATCCGGTGAACTTGATGTTCAGGACAATAAAATTAAGGGCATCAAAGATTTACAAATGGCATCAATCATGTCCGATGATTACAAAGACCCATACAATACTTTAATATCTATAGGCGAAGGACGCCTTTTTACCGATAATTACGCAGACATAAAATAAACACAATAATCAAAATCGATAAAGTCATACAATGGGTTTTATCGATTTTGATATTTATAATTCAAATAGATTAATTTAAAACCAATAGATAATATGAAAACGACGGAAGAAATGAGCGAACATTTTTTGGATATATTATATGAGGATGTAGTTTTATTGGGCACTAATTTATACAAAGAGATATACGAAAAAACTACTGTAACCGATGAGTTAATCCCCTATTACAAATCGGCTTTAAATTTATTTAATAGCTTGTCTAAAGAAAACCAAAAGGTGTTTTTTGAAATTATACAAAATACGATTACAGAAACTGTTGTAGATGTCTTAGGAATCTTAGATGGAAATGTAAATCCGGATAAAAAACTGGAACCGCAGTTACTTTTGAATGATGAGAATACAGACGGAATCTTGCAAGAACTTTTTGTTTTAAACTACATGGAAAAAGCTTAGTTACCAAAATTTAATAACTACAAATGAAAAATACTTTTTTAATATATAAAGACGGGATTGATGATTATAAAATAGACATGAATCCTAATGAAGTGGAGAAAATATTAAAACAAAAAAACGAATTCAGAGAGTATGAGAAATATACAAATGGATCTCGTTTTACATTAAGCTCAACAAAAGAATTTGGTTATTATTTTTACTTTAAAAATGATAAATTAAAAACTATAATTTTAAACGATGCTACTAGTATCGAAATAGACAAAACCAAATATACGATAGGTAATGAGGACGAAAAAAACCTCTTTTTATCAAAACACAACCCATATATTGTAAATCGAGATTTAATATTCACCGATTTAAACATGATGATTAGTGGCCTGTTGTCTCCTTATGAAATAATTCAGATTGCCGTTTATTCCGAAAACAAAAAGAAGAAAGAAGAAAAAGAAATTGTTTCGGGCAGAACTTATAATAATATTTATGGTCCTGGTAAAAAACTAGCGCTTAATTCTGTTTTAAAACCTGGAGTAAGTTTAGATTTTTTGAAATTTGGCATGACGAAAAAGGAAATAAAGGAATTGATAGGAAAATTACCTTTACAAGAAGAAAAAAAATATCAAGTCTGGGAAGATTTTAAACTAACTTTTGGCAAAAAGAATAAATTAAAAAAAATCAAACTCAACTCGGCCACAACAATAGATATTTACGTTGAAGAAACTAAAATTTATTCGAGTAAAGATAAAAAGCTTATCTACCCAAATGATTTTACTGAAGTGAAAAGTCCGTATACAAAAAAAGGAATATTCAAGAACAGAAAAGCATTTTATAATAAAGATCTAAGAGTATTATTTGAACCTAATGATGTATTTATTTATCCAATTGAGATACATAGATGAGGATTTAAAAAAGGTTCAGAGGTTCAAAGGCTCAAAGGGACAAAGGTTTTTAGGAAGGTACTGAGGTCCTAAGTTACAAAGGTTCAAAGGTTTAAAAAAGACTCTAAGGTTCTGAGAGACTAAGTTTCTAAGTTTAAAGGAACAAAGGTTTTTAGGAAGGTATTGAGGTTCTTTAAAAAAAGGTACTGAGTTACAAAGGTTCAAAGGTTCAAAGAATTAAAACTTTGCGCACTTTGCGGTAAAAATCCTGCTCTTTGCTGTAAATCTTTTGCAGTTCTATTTACATACAAAATAATCGTTACCACTTTTTCTATTGTCTTGCCTCTATCATCTTACTTCTATTGTCTTGCTTCTATTCTCTCACATCTCAAATTCTCTCCTAATACAAACTATTTTTCCTAATCTAGCCCCGATGGAAACGGCATCCTGCGCTCTTTTTGGCGCGGATATAGTGTACAGCGGGAACATTGTTACTAATAAAACAAAATGTTTCTGCTCCTAAAATAAAATTGTGGCTTTGTTTTTGAATAAGTAGTATTTTTGAAACTTATAAAACTAATATTTAATGAAAAAGATTTTACTCCTTGCGTTGACATTTTCTCTAACTGCTTGTGCACAAATAAAAATACCGAAAAATTTAAATGAATTATCTTCGCAAATACAAACTTTGGGCGGCGGCGCAGATATTGCATCGGGCTTAAAAGAAGCTTTGGATAAAGGAATATCTAAACAAGTAACAAAATTAACAGCTACCGATGGGTTTTATAAAAATGAAGCGGTTAAAATCCTTATGCCTGCCGAATTGCAAAAAGTAGATGCTACTTTAAGAAAAATTGGTCTTTCGTCACTAGCTGATGAAGGTATTAAGGTATTGAACCGTGCTGCTGAAGATGCTGTAAAAGAAGCTACGCCTATATTTGTTTCGGCTGTAAAAAACATGTCTTTTAACGATGCTAAATCTATTTTGTTAGGCAATGAGAATGCTGCAACAACTTATTTACAATCTAGCACTACTACTGCTTTATACAGCAAATTTAATCCTGTTATTAAAAACTCTTTTAGTAAAGTTGGTGCCGACGTAATCTGGTCGAACATTATTGCTAAATACAATAGTATCCCGCTTGTTAAGAAAGTAAATCCTGACTTAACAGATTACACTACTAACCAAGCTCTTGCTGGAGTTTTTAAAATGATTGCTGTAGAAGAAAAAGGCATTAGAACTGATATAAGCGAAAGAACTACGCCTTTATTAAAAAGTGTTTTTGCTTTGCAGGATAAGAAGTAATTTTACGTTTAACTGTTTAATCGTTTTTTGTTTAATTGAAAAAACTGAATATAATATATGCAGCTAACTGATTAACTAAAAAACGATTAGGCAATTAAACAAATAAACAGCTAACCGATTAACCAAAAAATAAAATGCAAAAAATAACTTTTCTTATTCACTGCAAGGACCAAAAAGGTATTATTGCGGCTGTAACCAATTTTATCCTAAAAGTTGAAGGAAACATTACTTACATTGACCAACATGTGGATGTGGAGCAAAATGTATTCTTTATGCGATTGGAATGCGAACTTACTAATCGCAATATTAGTATTGAAGATATAAAAACCGACTTTAGTACTACTATCGCAACCGATTTCCAGATGTCATGGCAATTATACAATCAGGAACAAAAACCTAAAATGGCATTATTTGTTTCTAAATACGATCATTGTTTGTTTGATATTTTAGGACGTTATAGTGCTGATGAACTGGGTGTAGAAATTCCGGTAATTATAAGCAATCATAATGATTTAAGATCGATTGCCGAACGTTTTGATATTCCGTTTCATTGTGTTCCTTTTACAAAAGACACTAAGGAAGAAGGCGAAAAACAACAAATTGCATTATTAAAAAAATACGATATAAATTTTATTGTTCTGGCGCGCTACATGCAAATTATCACACCTAGTCTGATTGCGCTTTACGAAAACAAAATCATTAATATACATCATTCATTCTTACCCGCGTTTCCTGGAGCAAAACCATATCATTCGGCTTTTAAAAGAGGAGTAAAAATTATCGGGGCAACAAGTCATTATGTAACTGAGGAACTAGATGAAGGTCCGATTATTGAGCAAGATATTGCACGTGTTTCGCACATACATTCGGTAGATGATTTTATTATGAAAGGGCGTGACCTGGAACGTATTGTTCTGGCAAGAGCCATAAAATTACATGCTGAGCGTAAAACAATGGTTTATAGTAATAAAACGGTTGTGTTTTCTTAAGGGTTTACCCTGATTCTAACCGCAAAGTGCGCGAAGATTTACGCAAAGGTCGCAAAGTTTTAATTCTCTGAACCTTTGTAACTTAGTCCCGAAGCTTCGGGATAGTCCCTTTTTAAAAACCTTTGAACCTTTGTAACTTAGAACCTTAGAACCTTAGTACCTTAGTACCTTTTAAAAAAAAACCTTTGTAACTTAGAACCTCAGTACCTTTAAAACGAAAAACCCGCCAGATTTTAAAAATCTGACGGGTTTTTTATTTAAAATCTAAGATTAAGCGTTCTTTAAAGCTCTTTGAACCTTTGTAACTCTGAACCTTTGCAACTTAAAGAAGCTTATTTAACTTCTATTAATAATCTTGGATCACTAAAATTATTTACTTCATCCATTGTCATTCCTAATGCATTTGCAACACCTTCTCCATAAGCTGGATCGGCTTTAAAGCAATTACGAATATGTCTTACCTGAATAAACTTTTGCGCTCCTCCTACTTGTGCAGCAGTATTCTTGAATAAAAATTGCTTTTTATCATCGGTCATTAAGCGGAATAGTTTTCCTGGTTGAGAGAAATAATCATTATCATCTTCTCTAAAGTTGTGAGCATACGCATCTCCGTGAATTGATAAAGGTGGTTCTTTAAATTCTGGTTGTTCTTGCCATTTGCCAAAACTATTTGGCTCATAATGTTTTTTGCTTCCGTAGTTTCCATCTACACGCATTGCGCCATCTCTGTGGAAACTATTTACTGGACATTTTGCTGCATTTACAGGAATCTGAGCATTATTAACTCCTAAACGGTAACGGTGTGCATCTCCGTAAGAGAATAAACGTGCTTGCAACATTTTGTCTGGAGAATATCCGATTCCCGGAACTATATTGGCTGGATTAAAAGCTGCTTGCTCTACTTCGGCAAAATAGTTATCTGGGTTTCTGTTTAATTCAAATTCTCCAACTGGAATAAGTGGAAAATCTCCTTTTAACCAAACTTTGGTTAAATCAAACGGATGATATTTATAGGTTTTCGCTTGCTCCTCGGTCATGATTTGCACAGACAATTTCCATTTTGGAAAATCTTTTCTTTCGATAGCATCAAATAAATCTCTTTGGTGGCTTTCTCTGTCGGCTCCAACTAATTTTGCAGCTTCTTCATCAGATAAGTTTTCGATTCCTTGTTGTGTTACAAAGTGAAACTTAACCCAGTGTCTTTCGTTTTTATCATTGATAAAACTAAAAGTGTGGCTTCCGAATCCGTGCATCTGACGGTACGATTTAGGAATACCTCTATCACTCATTACAATTGTTACCTGATGTAGTGCTTCTGGAAGTAATGTCCAGAAATCCCAATTGTTATCTGCGCTTCTTAAATTGGTTTGTGGGTCACGTTTTACGGCGTGATTTAAATCAGGAAATTTCATTGGATCACGGAAAAAGAATACTGGCGTATTGTTTCCTACTAAATCCCAATTTCCTTGATTGGTGTAGAACTTCATGGCAAAACCACGTATATCTCTTTCTGCATCAGCAGCACCTCTTTCGCCAGCAACTGTAGAAAAACGAACAAACATGTCTGTTTTTTTCCCAATTTCCGAAAAAATGTCTGCTTTAGTATATTTAGTAATGTCATGAGTTACGGTAAATGTTCCGTAGGCTGCAGATCCTTTGGCGTGCATTCTTCTTTCGGGAATTACCTCTCGGTCAAAATGTGCCATTTTTTCTAAAAACCAAAAATCCTGCAATAATACCGGACCACGAGGTCCTGCAGTCATTATGTTCTGATTGTCTGGTACAGGCGTTCCTGTTGCCGTGGTAAGTTTGTCATTCGATTCCATAAGTAACAAATTTTAATGATTATATTCAAAGGTAACGTACTTGCATATATAAACAAAATTGATTGTTTTTATATTCTGATAACTACAAACTATTGAAAAGTTTTAAATTAGTACATTTTTAATTTACCTAAAAGTAATCAAAAAAAAGTTAACTTATGTACAACAAAGTAATAACAAAACCTTAACAGGATAACATTGGCTTATGTCTGATCTTTGCAATGTAATAAACTGGTTATTTATTATTTTGGTTTTGGTTAGTTAAATGATTGCCGGCATCTGTTAGATGTCGGCTTTTTTTTGCATTATAATTTCCTACATTTTAAAGCATGCAAAAACCAATTCTTCCTATTGACACTTATAGGAGCACTTTTGTTTTAATGGAAATTCTCTATAAAAAAATATTATTGCAAGCGTTCGTGCATTTGCTTAAAATAGGAGAATGCTTTTAGCAAACGGGTTCCATACCAAGAAAACATTTCGCCATCGACAAAAACAGTTTTGGCATGATGTGTAAATCGACCAATCTCGAATGCATCTTCTTCTTTAAAAGGATAAGGTTCTGAGGATAATAAAACTACATCTGGATCGCCCTCTAAACGCATTTTCTTAATTTCTATTTCAGGATAACGTCCTTTATCAAGGTATATATTTGTAAAGTGATTGAGCTTGAGTAGCTCATTGATATAATTATCTGAACCTGCAACCATAAAAGGATTTTTCCAGATAAAATAAGCTGCTTTTTTAAACGGCTTGTCTTTTATATAGGATTTAAAATCCTTCAACCCAAAAGCTAATTTATCGTTCCACTTTTGAGCTTCGGTACGGCAATTAAACAATTGTCCGAAATCGGTAATCATTTGGAAATTATCTTCGATAGTCAAAATATTAGTAACCCAAACTGGGCATATCTCTGATAATTTTTCGACAATTTCCTTTGTGTTTTCTTCTTTATTACAAATGATAATATCTGGATTCAATAATCGGATTTTCTCATAATGCACTTTCTTCGTTCCGCCAACCATTTTCTTTGTTGATTTAAAATGATATGGGTGAACACAGAATTTGGTTATTCCGATTATTTTATCTTCGAGACCTAAATCATAAAGTAATTCGGTTTGCGAAGGAACAAGCGAAATAATTCGTTTTGGTGCAGTTCCGAAAGAATGTGAAGTACCGATTTGGTCTATTAGGGTTTTCATTTGTTATTTTTTTACCGCAAAGAACACAAAGATTTACGCAAAGTTCGCCAAGCTTAGTGTTCTTTGCGTAAATCTTTGTGACCTTTGCGGTTATTTTTTTTAAGCGTGCAGCAACTTTAAACTTTAAACGTTGAACGTTGAACTCATAATCTCTTCCATTTCTTGTTGTACTTTCAAAGCTTCTTCTCTTGCTTTATCGGCAAAATCTGTTCCTTTAGAAGCATAAATAATAGCACGAGAAGAATTAATAAGTAATCCTACTTTATCATTCATTCCGTATTTACATACTTCTGCTAAGTTTCCGCCTTGAGCGCCAACTCCTGGAACCAATAAAAAACTATCGGGTACAATCTTACGAATCTCAGTAAAATATTCGGCTTTGGTAGCTCCAACAACATACATTAGGTTTTCGCTATTTTTCCATGTTTTAGAAGTTTCCAGAACTTGTTTGTATAATTCGGTACCATTGGTAATTAAAGTCTGGAAATCGAATGCGCCTTCATTAGATGTTAACGCCAACATTATAGTGTGCTTATTTTCGAAAGCTAAGAAAGGCTCTACTGAATCTTTCCCCATATAAGGTGCAACTGTTACACTATCAAAATTTAAATCCTCAAAGAAAGCTTTGGCATACATGCTCGATGTATTACCAATATCACCACGTTTGGCATCGGCAATTGTAAAAATATCAGGATGTTTCTCATTGATATAGTTAATCGTTTTTTGCAGCGACAACCAACCTTTTATTCCGTAAGCTTCATAAAAAGCTGTATTGGGTTTGTAAGCAATTGCCAAATCGTGTGTCGCATCAATTATTGCTTTATTGAATTCGAAAATTGGGTCTTCGGTTTCTAGAAGATGTTGTGGGATTTTGGTTAAATCGACATCTAAACCGATGCATAAAAATGATTTTTTTTGAAGAATTTGTTCGTGTAGTTGTTGTGTTGTCATATTGTAATTTGCTAGTGCGGCAAAATTACAAATAATATTATTGGTATTCGAATTTCGGCAAACATAGAATTCTTATAAAACAGAGCAGTAATTGTGTAACAAGTCAAGCTGTTGTTAAAACTAAATTTGGAAAACAACGTTTAAAGTAAATTACATGAAACCCAATATAGGAATAGCTCCAAAAGATTTAAAGAAAAGTGCCGACATCTTAACCTCAATTTTATCAAATGAAATGATCTTATATGTAAAAACAAGAAAATTTCATTGGAATATATCTGGAAACAGTTTTATGGAGTTACATAAACTATTTGAAGACCAATATGGCGTATTAGAAACTATCATTGATGAAGTAGCTGAAAGAATTAATCAGCTTGGCGAAAAAACAATCGGAACCATGACAGAATTTATTGGTAACTCGACATTAAAAGAGTTTCCTAATAAGTATCCGTCGCAAAAAGAAATGCTAAGTGAGTTATTAGAAAATCACGAACAGGTTATTACAGAATTTAGAAAATACATTCCTGCTTTCGAAAATGAAAATCATGATATTGGTTCTGCCGATTTTATCACTGGCTTATTAGAACAACACGAAAAAATGTCCTGGATATTAAGACGTTATCTAAGTTAAATTTTTACTAAAATGGGAATTCTGCAACAAATACCCATTTTAATATAACTATTTAACTCTCAATATTTTGTACATTTACATACTATACTTTTCGAAGTGTAAATAAAATAAAGAAAACGGGTTATAAAGAAAAGTTGAAATATTACGCACTACATTTTCAGATGATGATTTGATGTTTGCTGAAGTGAGGAAGTCGAAATTATTATTTAAGACTTCAGCAAAAATTAGGGAAATCAAAAAAAGTAGAGAATCAAATCAATCTGATTTGTAAATTCTTTTTAACTCAGTTAGTACCGTCTAATTTTATATTAGGCGGTATTTTTTTGTTAATTACTAAAATAATAACAATCACTCCCCTACACTTACTTTACTGCTCATTTTATTACTACTTAGCAATATTTTTTTATCTATCTTTAGCAATATTTTTTAAACGATGAAGTTATTTATTAAGTTTGACATTAATACAGTTTGCACCCAATTTCTGAAACAGAAATTAGGCGAACGCCAAATAAATTATACACCGTTGGGTTTTGGAGAAATTGAATTGGACAAAAACCTAACATCCGAAGAATTGGATAGCATGAAGAATGAGTTAGAGCCTTTTGGGTTAGAAATTGTAGAGAATCAGAAGAGTGTTTTAGTACAAAAAATAAAAGATGCTATTATAGAAATGGTTTTTATGGATGAAAACGGGAACAACTTAAAAAGTTCAGTTTATCTAGCCGAAAAATTAAATCATAGTTACGGATACTTATCAAACGTATTTTCGGAAGTTACTTATTCGTCTATTGAGAATTTTATCATTTTACAAAAAATTGAACGAGCCAAACATCTCATTATTATAAATGAAATGAGCTTGACCGAAATTGCATTTTTACTCAATTACTCTAGCGTTGCGCATTTAAGCACACAATTTAAGAACACAACAGGAATCACTCCTTCGGCCTTTCAGAGAATCATAAAAAAACGACGCGAAAACCTAAAATAAAGAATTTATAAATGCAAAAAAACGCATTACATATTTTACTGGCAGATGATGATGAAGATGATCGCCTTTTTTTCAAAGACGCCTTTGAAGAAGTAAAAATACAGACACAAGTACAATTTGCTCATGACGGAATAGAGTTGATGGAGCATTTAATGCATCCTGATACCATATTACCCGATATTTTATTTCTGGATTTAAATATGCCTAAAAAAACAGGTAAAGAATGCTTGATGGAAATAAAAAAAACAGATCATTTAAAACACCTTATAATTGCTATCTACTCTACTTCTTCATCAGAGGAAGATATTGAAGATACTTTTATACAAGGAGCAAATATTTACATTAAAAAACCAAGCAATTTTAATGCTCTAAAAAAGATTATTAATGAAGTTGTAACTTTAAATTGGCATTATCACACTTCTGGTTTAAACCGTGATACATTTTTGTTACGCTTAAAATAATTAAAATCGGATGAAATTGATACCCAATTTTAATTCCCCACGTGCGCTGAGGATTATTTTTGCAATATCGATATTTATTTTATTGTTTATTTCATCGGTATCCTATCAACACAATCGTGACTTGCAGAATTCTAGCAAGTTAATGATGCATACCTATGAAATAAACATTCAATTAGAGCGACTACTTTCGTTTGTAAAAGATGCAGAAACGGGACAAAGAGGTTATATAATAACCAAAAATAGCCGTTTTCTTGCTCCTTACCTATTTTCTCGCGATAAAGTAAATCGATCCTTTATCGCACTTAGAAAATTAACGGCAGACAATCCTAAGCAACAAAAAAATCTTAAAAATCTATTCGATTTAATCATCCAGCGTTATACCTATCTTGAAGGTTCATTAAAATACAGCAACGAAAAAACCTATGACAAAAGGAAACTCGATAACTGTATGTTTGGAGGAAGAATAGTAATGGAAAACATTCGCTTTCAGATAGATGAAATGAATGATTTTGAAAAAGACATCTTACAAAAAAGACAAAAAATATACCAAAGCGAGATTTCATTAACTCCTGTCTTTACCATATCCTTATTTCTGGTAGCGCTTTCGCTTATTTTACTTTCGTACAGACAAATTAGTAATGATATTGATCGCTTGCGTGTATTTAACAAAAAGCTATTAATTTCTAGCAAACTAATGGCTGAGTCCGAAATAATTGGAGCTTTTAGCACTTGGCAATGGGATTTAGGAACCGATAAAATGGTTTACTCTGATAATCAATATCGCTTATTAGGCTACCCGCCAAACTATTTTGTTCCAGAAAAAGATACCTTTCTGGATTTTGTACATCCCGAAGATAAAGAAGCTTTCTCAAACCTAATGCAGGGGATTATCGAGAATAAACAACTTCCGCTTATATACTATAGAATTATTCGAAAAAACGGCGATATCAGATACTTTAAGTCTATTGGTAAACTTTTAATAGACGAGCAAGGAAGTAAAATCATGTTAGGAATAACGTTTGACATTACCGAAGAACATTTTCAGAATATTGCAATTTACGAACGTAATAAAGAGTTAGAGAAAACGAATAAGGAACTAGCATCCTTTAACCATGTGGCGAGTCACGATTTGCAAGAACCACTTCGTAAAATCCAAACTTTTATTTCGAGATTTTCGGATAACGACAAAGCCGCTTTGTCTGAAAGCGGACGAGAATACATCAACAAGATTGGAGTATCTGCTAAAAGAATGCGTATTTTAATCGATGATTTATTGTTGTTCTCCAGAACTAATACTACCAAGAAAGAATTCTTAAAAACGAATTTAAACGACTTACTCGAAAAAGTAAAACTAGAATTCACTGAAGTACTTCAGGAGAAAAACGCCATTATATTATCGGATAAACTACCAAAACTACATGTTATTCCGTACCAAATAGAACAGTTATTTATTAATCTAATTAGCAATTCTTTAAAGTATGACCAACCAGATGTTTTACCAAAAATCAATATCTCGTGTGCCAAAATTCTTGCCACAGAATTTCCTGATTTGCTAGAACAATCTATAAAAAAATATTACAAAATTACGTTTACCGATAACGGGATGGGATTTGACCCTCAGTTTAAAGAAACCATTTTTGTATTGTTTCAGCGTTTACATTCTAAAACAGATCAATATCCTGGAACTGGAATAGGTCTGGCTATTTGCAAAAAAATAGTCGAAAACCATAAAGGTCATATCATTGCCGATAGTACACCGGGCAAAGGATCTATTTTTACCATTTTTCTACCCGAATAATCCTCTCAAAAAACTAACTTTTATCGTTATATAATTCATATTATGGGAATTATATAACGATTCTTTTTTATGCTGTAAAGTATTAATTGTATTTAGGTTGCAACTTTGTAATATAAACTTTTATGAAGTGAAAATTAACCCACTGTTCCCCTCTAAATTTTTGCTTGTTAGAGCAATTTTTGTCTTTTTAATTCTGACGACAATGCTTTCATGCAAAAAAAACGAAGCGCTTGAAAAAACATCAGATAATGAAGTTTTTAGCAAAACGGCTTCAGAAGAAATTGATGCTTATTTTTTAATAGCTACAGCTAATATTAGTAAAGCTATAATATCAAAAAGCCAAATCGCACAGCAGAAATGTCAAGAGGGTAAAATAAAAAAATTAAGCAGTGAAATAGAAACCAATCAGAATGAATTGCTTCATGAAATAGCCAGAATGGCCAACCAAAAGCTAATCATTATTATAAACACCGACGAAAAGGAAACTAATAACGATTTATATTCATTGATTGATGCAACCAAGGCCGATTTTGATAAAGCATACATAGATTTAATAATCGAATCTATAAGCGATCAGATTGAATTATTAAAATCGATAACAAGAGAAACCAATGATACTGATATAATAAAATTATCGATTAAATATTTGCCAACACAATACCGCTTTCTGGACACAGCAAAAGCGATAAAAAAAGAATCATGATTATTTAAATAGCAACAACGTAATTTATAAGCCCTAAAATTTTAAAACTATGAAAAACAAAGCCCAATTATTACATGCCGTGACATTATTTATTTCAGCTTCTTTTGGAGTATTACAAGCCCAAAACACTCCTGTAAATGCCGAATTCGGGATAAAAGGAGGAGCAAATATGTCTAATCTTTATTCTGGAGAAGTCGATGACAAAAATGCCATATATGGTTTTAATGTCGGAGTTTATGCTGCATTTCCTATTGCAGATAATATCTTCATACAACCCGAAATATTATACACTACCAAGGGTGCAGAGCTAGAATACAATAGTGATTTCGTAAGCGGTGTAGGTCGTTTTAGACTTAACTATATCGAAGTTCCCTTATTAGTAAAATTTAAAGTAACACAAAACTTCAATGTACATGTAGGGGGCTACGCCTCTTATCTGGTAGACGGAAAAGTTACCAACGAATCTAGTGCTGGTACAGCTTTTGACTTTGAAGAAAACATCAATGCCGATGATTTTAATCGATTTGATGCTGGATTATCAGCAGGTGTCGGTGTCGACTTTGACCCGCTTAGCATAGGATTACGTTATAATTACGGATTAACAACCGTAGGAAAAGAACGCAGTTTCTTAGGAACCAACTACACTTTTCCAGATGCCAAGAATAGCAATTTAAGCTTATACCTTGCGTATAAATTAAACTAAGCATTCTTAATAATTATTAACCCTTAAATATATATGCCATGTCGAATTTATTATACACCATCGCCGTTATTTTAGTCATTATGTGGGCACTGGGATTCTTTGTTTATAGCCTGGGAAGTATTATTCATATTTTATTGGTTATTGCAATTATCGCCGTATTGTTCAGATTAATTAAAGGTAAAGAAGTTTAGAAACAAGTTATATTATTAAACATTAAATACAAATATTATGAAAACTAGTAACACCATTTTAGGAATTATCGGAGCTGCAGCAGCAGGAGCATTATTAGGAGTATTGTTTGCACCAGATAAAGGATCAAAAACGAGACAAAAAATAGCTGACAAAAGCAAAGATTACAAAGACGAATTTAAAGGCAAATTAGATAATATCGTAAGTACTGGAAAAGACCTTATGAATCAAGGAAAAGCCAAATACAATAGTGCAAAAACCGAAGTAAGCGACGGAATTGAGCACGTAACTAATTAAGAAGAAGTGTGATTTTATTTAATAAGCAAACACAATCAGATGGAAACTAAAACGACAACAACAACAGATACACTTTTTGATAAGGCCGAAAACTATACCAAAACAAGCTTTGAACTTTTCAAACTTAAATCGGTATCTGTATCCGCCGATGTACTATCATCCCTAACATCACAAATTATTGTTGCTGTTGTTGTTGTTTTTTTTAGTTTATTCCTCAACATTGGACTTAGTTTATTAATTGGCCAACTCCTTGGCGAATATTATTATGGCTTTTTTGTACTAGCATTTGCTTATTTAATTCTTGCAATCGTACTGTATAAAAATCAGAATAAATGGATTAAGAAACCTATAGGAAACATCATAATTTCGCTTTTATTAAAAAACAGGAGTTAAATGATTTGAAATTAATTTTAAAACAATTCATCATGAAAACCAATAACGCAACCGATGATTTAAATCAGATGATTTTGCAATTAAAAAATCAGCAAGAAGCCGAATGGATTGATTTAAAAGATAAATTTCATGACCTAAAAGAGCATTTAAAACCACTGAATATAATAAAAGATACCTTAGAGGAAATTAATAGCGGTATCGATATAAAAAGTAATTTACTTCAATCTATCTTTAGTATTGGCGCAGGATATTTATCCAAACGCATATTGGTAGGAACCACACATAATAAGGTTACAAAATTCTTTGGCTCGATTTTTCAGTTAGTAGTAACTAATTTTATTTCGAGAAAAACCGCTGCACATAATAAAGATTAAACGCAAAGTTTTTTTACCGTAAAGTTTTTTTTACCGCAAAGGTCGCAAAGCTTTCGATCTTTGCAACTCAGTCCCGAAGCTTCGGGATAGAACCTTTTTAAAAAACCTTTGAGCCTTTGCAACTCAGCACCTTTGAACCTTCTTAAAAAACCTTTGCACCTCAGAACCTTAGTACCTCAGAACCTTAAAGAAAAAATACCACCAAAAAAAAAGCCGAATTACAAAGTAATTCGGCTTTTTCATATCTTAGAAACTTAGTACCTCAGTACCTTTTTTTTAGAAAACTTCCGAAGCTTCTTTTAATTTCTCCGTATTATTTACCAATTGTAATTCATCTACAATCTTTTGGATATCACCATTCATGATATTACCCAAATCGTATAAAGTAAGACCTACACGGTGATCGGTTACACGACCTTGCGCATAGTTATACGTACGAATCTTAGCCGAACGGTCACCAGAACTTACTTGCGAAGTACGCTTAGTAGCATCCTCAGCTTCTTTTTTGGCTAATTCTTGTTCGTATAAACGAGAACGTAATACGTTTAACGCTTTATCTTTATTCTTGTGTTGTGATTTCTGATCCTGACATTGAGCCACCAAACCAGTTGGAATATGCGTTAAACGCACAGCCGATTTAGTTGTATTAACCGATTGTCCTCCAGGTCCTGACGAACAGAAAAAGTCAACACGTACATCGTTCATATCAATTTGTACATCAAACTCTTCGGCTTCTGGTAGTACCATAACCGTAGCTGCCGATGTATGCACACGACCTTGAGTTTCTGTCTGAGGAACACGTTGTACACGGTGCACACCAGCTTCAAACTTCAATGTTCCGTAAACATCCTCACCAGTAACCTCAAAGATAACCTCTTTAAATCCTCCTGATGTACCCTCGTTCATATCTACAACCGAAGTTCTCCAACCACGGTTTTCGCAATATTTAGTGTACATACGGAAAAGATCTCCAGCAAAAATACTTGCCTCATCTCCACCCGTACCAGCACGAATCTCTACCATTACGTTTTTGGCATCTTCAGGATCCTTAGGAATCAACATAAACTTAATTTCTTCCTCCAGTTCTGGTAATCTATCCTTAGCTTCGTCTAATTGCATTTTGGCCATTTCGGTCATATCGGCATCGCTACCGTCTGCAATAATTTCGTTTGCCTCTTCTATATTTGCCATCAAAAGCACGTATTCGTCGCGTTTTTCGGCCAATGCTTTTAAGTTCTTGTACTCTTGATTCAATTGCACATAACGTTTCTGATCCGCAATAACATCCGGTTGGATGATTAAATCCGAAATCTCGTCGAAACGTTGTTTTACTATTTGAAGTCTATCTAACATTTTATAAGTCCTTTATTTGGACTGCAAAATTACAAAATTTTTGTTTAAAATTCTATCATTAAAGTTCTGAGTTTTTTAACCACAAATTCATGATGAATTTTAGCTTGCTTATGGTCTTTTTTAGGAGCTCTTTCCTGCTATCCGTTGCAATCTTTTGTTCCGCTAAAGCTTCACAAAAGGATTTTTACTTCTATCAGGGCTAGGTATTTTGCAATAGAAAGAGCGTTTACGGTTTTCAGTAAAATAGTTGTTTTAAATGGAATTAGTTTTGGTGAAAATTATTTTAAATAATTGATAGATAATCTTTTCATAAAAATCAGGTGTTTTTACTTGGTGGTAAATTTAAATTAAAAGCGATGTTTGTTTTTTATAAAAACTTAATTATCAATATGATTTATAGAATGGAACAAAATTATAAAACTAAATAATAATTCTCATGGCAACTTATGTAAATAGTGCATTTAATGAATTTAATACAAATACTGTTAACCTCGATCCCACGAGAACCAACAAAGCAATCTCTAGTCGCGATTGGCTATTTAGTCAATTAAATAATTTAGATGGAAAAGAAGATTTAAATTTTCCTTTTAAATATGAAGAGAAAAATATAAAATACGGTTCATTTGCTAGAAAAACTAAAATTCGAGAACTCGATGATGTTGATATTATGTTTTGCATGACAGGAGATGGAGCTACCTATTTAAAAAATCAAAATGTTTACACTATTTACACACCAAATGCGGGACAAAGGCTAAAAAACTTATCAGATAATGGCATCTTAAATTCAAAAAGAATAGTTAATAAACTTAAGACTTCTCTTTCAAACATTCCGCATTATAACGAAGCTGATTTGCATAGCAAAGGTGAAGCAGTTACACTAAATCTACAATCTTATGAATGGGTTTTTGACATTGTACCATGTTTTTATACTGATACTGAGTTATATTTGATACCTGATACAAATGGAAATTGGAAAGCAACTGATCCTAGAATTGATCAAAATTTAGTAAGTACAACAAATCAAAATTGTGATGGAAAGGCTTTACAATTAATTAGAATTCTGAAATATTGGAACAGACATAATTCATCTTATACAATTTCGTCATATTTATACGAACAAATAATATTGAATTTTATTAATTCAAAAAATGAATTGAACCAATGGATTGACTTTAACATAAAGGATTTTTTCAATTATTTATCTACAAATATTCATTATACAGTTAATGATCCTAAAGGTATTCAAGGAAATTTAAATAATCTTACATATTTAGAGAGACAGTCAATTTCTCAAAAAGCAGCTTGGGCATTTGATAGATCAAAAGAAGCTATATATTTTGAAACAACTGAAAAAAATCAAGAAAAATCTATAAATAAATGGAGAGAAATTTTCGGAAACAAATTCCCTTCTTATGAATAAAGGTCAAGAAATATTAAACAATCAAAATTTAGATATAAATATTGATAAACTTCTTGCTCAAAGAAGATTATACTCAAATGCAAAACAAACAAACTATCTATTAATTGCCATTACAGTTTTAGTCCCAATTCTAATTTCTTTTTTTACAAATTTCACAACTCTTAAAATTGATGACAAAAATTGGATTTATGTTATTTACACAGTAGTTGTAATTATCGGAGAAAAGATTTTAGAAATATACATTGACAGATGTAAAAAAACTGCCGCATCCATTCAAGAAGATTTTGATACTTCAGTATACTTACTTCCAGAAAATGAACTATTAAATACAACCTTTATTGATTTAAACATTATTAGGAAATACTCAAAAAAAGACAAATTGGTACCTGAAAAAGTTAATAAAGTGACTGATTGGTATTCAAAAGAAATTAACAATATTCAAACTAATATAGCAATTCTATTTTGTCAAAGAATGAATATTTGTTACGACCAAAATATCAAAAAAAAATATAGTATTCTCCTAGTTTCAATATCTATATTAACATTCCTTATTTTATTGATATTTGCAACTTCTAGTGGTTTTACTTTAAAAAAATTCCTAATAGAAGTAATTTCTCCATCGATGCCACTTTTTATATTTACATATAAAGAATATAAAACAAATTTAGAAACTGTAGATAACTTACAAAAATTAAGAGAAATTATAGAAGACAAATTAAATTCCTCTTCTATAAATGATTCAATAGAAATTGATGAGCTACGAAAAATACAAGATAGAATATATCAAAACAGAATACTAAGTCCTTTAATTCCTAATTTTATTTATAATTTATTGTGGGGTGAATTAGAAGATCAAATGAACTATTCTGTTAAAAATAAAATTATCGAGTTAAGCTAAATTTATTTTTTAAATACTAAGTATAAGTATAGGAAAACGATTAATCAAAATAAGTTGCATTGAAAAACTAAAACATAAATATATCATCAAAAACACAAAACCTTTAAAAACTAAATTATGACAATTGACCAATTTGACCAACATTTAATCACAACTAGAGCACAATTTATTGCTGTTTTTAATCAAAATTCAGAAGTCACAGAACTAGACATACACACTAAATTGATTTTAGACTATCAAGACTTAATTGCTAAAAGTTTATTTTCAGAACTAAATAATTTAAAAAAAGATTTAATAACTATAAAGGGAGATATTTTAAAAGACAATCGCGAAAGATTCGAATTAATTATAAACAAGTTAAACAATGATTCCAAATAATAGCCAGAAGACACAGATATATCTTCGCATTAAATAGAATGAATATTGAATGATTCACATAATTATACTAACAAAAATTATCTCATAAAATTCTAAAAACTTCATATTATGATTGAAAAACCAGCCAAATACTTAGATAAAATATTAAATATTCTCGCTGAAGATTTCGGAAAATCATTTTCAACACAAGATATTCAAAATAAAATAACTCCAATTGATCTTTTTGGAATGTCAGGAAATATTAAATTTAGTCCCGATCTTTTAATAGATTTACAATTTGCCATTGAGTATCTAGTAAAGCAAAATTTCGTTTTTATAAATCAATCCGATGGAAAAATTTTTATAAGTTTTGAAGGATATATGAAAATTAAAACTAAAAGCTTTAACAAAGAAATTAATGAAAAATCAATAAACCAAACATTACAAAGAATCGCTTGGTTAATTCCTATTTTTATTTCAATTCTTGCCTTAATAATATCTTTATCCAAAGATTCTTCACAACTTAATAACAAATCAAACATCAATAAAACAGAGTGTTTAAAAAAAAATATTATTACCGTTCTCGGAAGTGTTCCCAGCCTCTGTGCCGTAACAATGAGACACAACAATAATCTTAAGTAAAAAACAAATCTTTATGGCACCAATTAAAAACATGTGTCATCCGGATAGATATAAACATAAAAATACAGATATAATCATATGAAAGAAATAGCATGTATTATTGAATGTGAAGTGGTCTATAATGATAATAGAACTGAAATTAGAAGACCTACTCTTCATGAGCTTTCGCTAGGATTTACATCAATAAATACTAATTCGGTAGTTGAATACTTAAAAGTAAATCTAGACAATGTAAAGAGTGTAAAAGTTTTAGATATTCTATATTTTACAACTAGAGATGAATATTTAAAATATATTCAATAAACTCAGATGGCACGTGTATATCTTCACGTTCGATAGCGCGGATTTCCAATCCGTACCCACAACAGTGAGATACATTATAAAATAACAATACTGAATATTTAACTTTTAAAAATTTTATAACTATGAGTAATCAAAGACCACCCAACGGACCAAGTACAACAGGAAACCCATCAGGACCAGGAAGAGGAAACAACCCTCCAAGTTCCCCTTCTAGACCCTCAGCACCAAGACCTTCTAAATAGCTCTTGCACTGCGAAGAATTCCTTTTATAAATATCGGAATAGCTGTGCATTCTATGATGAAAAACAAGTAAAAAGAGTTAAAATTCAAGATGCAAATTTATAAGTATTTATATAGGGAGTTTCTCTAGTTATAACAGCGAAAACTCTGCTTATAAGTTTGCATCTAATATTATTTAAAACCAACATTGAGTTTTTACCTTCCGCTTTTTTCTTTTTGTAATATTCTTTTAATTGTGGATCATATTTTAATGTTGTCATAGCACACATTTGCAATAATGACTTCATTTTTTTATCTGCCATATGATTTACTCTTGTCCTTCCTTTTACACTCGAACCTGAACTATGTTCAAAAGGCGCAACACCAGAATAACAGGCAAATTGTCTCCAGTTTTTAAAAGCTGTAAATCCTTTTGTTGCAATAATCAAATATACGCTGGTTTGTTCTCCCAATCCAGGAATCGATTTGATAAGTTGAGCTTGCTTAGTTAATTGATCGTTTGCTTTGATGACTTCTTTAATTTTTGACTCAATTTTATGGATGGAATTTTTAATAGATTTGACAAGAGTTTGGTTAATTTGTGATACTTCTTTAAAAATTATTTTATCCGTGAAAGCTTTACTTTCCTTAGTCGCTTGTAGAAGTAATAACGCTTTTAGCATTTTCTCTCTTTCAGTATAAAGAATTTTTAATTTCTGAATATCCATGCTTGCGAAAGCGAATAGTTTTAATTTATCTATATTTCTATAACTGTAATAAGAAATATCTTTAGCATCAGTTTTGTCATTTTTTCCTCTTGAAATTCCTTTAGATTTTTTTATTTCAATAGCGGGAACAATCCATAAATCTAGATTAAGTTTCACTAAAACACTTGATAAATGATTGGTATAAACACCTGTGTTCTCGCAACAAAAAAGAGTACATCCTTTATCAACTTTTCTATCCAGTTTTTTAATAAAAATAGAAATACTCTTAATATTGTTTTCTATGATAAAATGCTCTGATTTAAGAGTTAAAGAATCAAGAATATTAATATCCAATTTTGCTTTTGATACATCAATACCAACATAAAATAAATACTTTTTCATAACTTTGAATTTAAGATGAATAAAAATGTTGAACTTCTTTAGAGCCTTTATTAGACCGTCATGTCTATCATTCTATTTGAAGCAATTCAACGGGATTCAAGGAGAAGGCAGAGGACTAATGCACAGCATGGTTCTTAACTAGCGAAGTCTAAAGTTCACCTCTGCTTTCCTTTGAATAAAATTAAAGTTTTTTATCTAATCCAAAGTAAAGGCGAAGTCTTCGGGCTTCGTACAACATTCTAAATTTTAATGATTTGCCTTTCAAGAATGCTTATTCTGCATCAGCCTTCAAATGAATCTTATGCAAATCATCCAATAATTCCATCTCTTCCTCTGGCAGAAGTTGCAAAGCAATTTCAAGCAAAGTCATTACATTTGTACACAGATGCGCGGATAATCTCAAAAAACAAAGGTTCTTAATTAATATAATTAAGAACCTTTTGTTTATAATAGAAAACCGTTAAGCTATTCTATTGCCAAGTTACGTCTAATATTAATGTAACATTTTGACTTTCTAGGAATGGGATTGGGTTGTTAGGGACATAATTTAGAGTAATTGTTTTAGGGTATGCATTTACACCAGTAGTATAATCTTTCATTATAGCAAACATACTCCCGCCAATTGTATTACCAGACCATCCTTCAATTTTACTGATTGAAAATTCATATTCTAACGAAAGATCCTTAATTACTTTTGGTTCAGTTAGAGTCCAAGAAAAAGGCAATTGTGTTTTTGAAATATTTTTAAAAATTTCAGAACTTACTTGATCCATATAAGTTTCTTTATCAACAATATGAAATCTAATATACGCAGTATCGTAGCTATTAGCATCTGCATCCATAAATGGCATTTTAACTATCGTTACCTTTGTTATTTTAACACTAGTAGCAACTGGTTGCGCTGCAATAATTACGGTATTTGTTGTTGTAGCCGTACCTCCCGCTCCTGTTGCGGTTAATTTTACTAAATACGTACCAGCAGCAGTATAGGAATGACTTGGGCTTTTTTCTAATGAAGTAGTTTTATCTCCAAAATCCCATAAATAATTAGTTGCGTTTGTAGATTTATTCTCAAATAATATCGTTTTAGGTGCCGTTACTTCAGCCTTGAATAAAAAATCAGCAGTAGGCAATGTTGCTGGTTCTTCTTTTGGCATCTCATTGTCTGAAGAGCAACTTAAAAAGAATATAAAAAATAAAGCGGTAATTGATTGTAAAGTTTTTTTCATCATAGTTAATTAATTTAATAAGTATTCTCACAAAGAAATAAAATAAAATCAACTTATATAATAAAAAACAATTTTTATTATAAAGAGCTATTTACTCACTCTACAAAGTCTTTTAATCGCTTTGCTTAATGCAATTCAAAACTATTCAGTTTTATAAAATCATTTAGAGAAGGTTACATTAGACTTCAAATGAATCTTATGCAAATCATCCAATAACTCCATTTCTTCCTCTGGCAGAAGTTGCAAAGCAATTTCAAGCAAAGTCATTACATTAATATCAGCATTAGTTGTAAGATTTGACAAATTCTCCGTTTTAAGTATCAAAATACTTGCTTTAAGCAAATCAGAAACCATTAGATTAAGTTCATCATAACAAGATACTTTTAGTGTTACACTAAACGAGTTATCAATACTGTTCTCTGGTTTTAGTTTTGTGAAATATTTTCCTTTATTCATTAATTCTAACAATTCTGCGGCTGATTCTTTATGTTCTATTTCCATTATTGAATTGGATTATGTTTTACTAATTGAAAAACAAAACTACAAAATATTCGGTTGCAAACAATCGATTTTTTACAATCAAACAAAAACAATCTATTACTTGTAATTTCATCTTCATGAAAAGAACAAGAAAAAGTGAGGTTCCTGAAGTTGTAATACAATTAGGAATCAGAATAAAAAATATAATAGAAGACAATCAACTCAAACAAAGAGAGGTTGCTCATGATGCCGAACTGGATGTAGAAAACTTAAGAAAGTACATCAAAGGTTCTCAAGAAATGAAAATAAGTACTTTGTTTAAAATTGCTCAATCTTTAAAAATAGATCCAAGCGATTTAATTAAAGATTTACAACCTAAATAATACAGACTTCTTTCAATCTGATAAAATAAAAGCTACAAGAAAATATTTTTGTAGCTTTTTAACATTTATAAAGAGAAAAAATCAATCTTTGTAAGTAATCACATTTTTGAAAAAAATCAATGAAAAAAATCATAGGAATCATTTTAGGATTGTTAATAATTGTAATTGCTTATAATTACGTCACTGATTTTCTATGTAAATGCGAAATTAAATGCAAAAATTGCCCTAAGACATCCGAAAATATTAAATTTTCAAAAGAATCTGGATTTTACATTGGTAATTATAAACCTACATTAGATACAATCAAACTAAAAAACTACAACGAAAAAATTATCATAACAAATGTTTGGATTGAACAATCTTGGCTAATAAATACTGATGATTGCAAATCTCCTAAACGCGAAAAAATCGAAGGATATAATGTGATTCTTGAATTCAAAAAAACTAATAAAGATTTCATTTTTAATTTAATGCCTTTAACAGAAGATAAATTTGGTAAAAGATCATTTGGACTTAATGAAAATAAAAAAGAGATGCATTTTGAAAATTTGCCAAATAAATTAGAAATAATTGTGACAGAACGAAATCCAAACGAAAATATTGGCTGGACAAAAAGTATTATAACTGACACATTAGTATTTAATTTAACAAATAAAAAAGAACAATAATGATGTAATATACTCAGATATCCTATTTTAATCTTGATTTATAAAGTCTTTCACTCCATGTAATGATTCACAAATAATAACCAAGAAACCAAACATTAACCAACACTTTACAAACCTCACAAAAACCATTTCGATGAAGAAATTATTACTTTTATTTTTATTAGGATTTTCAATAAGCACATATTCTCAGGAATCAGGAGAAAAACTTTTTAAAGCCATTTTTGACCATAATTTAGATGCTGTGAAAACTATTATCGAAAAAGATAAATCGCAAGCTAATTATATCCGAAAAATAAACGAATCTTTTTATATCCCTGTATTAATGCAAGCTGTAATGAATGATGAGTATGAAATCTCAAAATTCTTGATAGAAAATGGTGCTGATATCAATAAAACAGATGGTTTTAAAATGTCTTGTTTAATGTGGGCAGCAGCAAACCAAAACATAGAGCTAACAAAGTTATTATTAAATAAAGGTGCCGATAAAAACATCAAAGATAATAACGGAATGACAGCTTTAAAAGCCGCAGAAGAAACAAAGAATAACGAAATAATTCAACTTCTAAAATAGTTTCTTCCCTCCGTAAACAATCAGTTTTTAAAACCATAAAAAACTAACCAAATAAACCAACCAAAACCATGAAAAAAAAACTGTTTTTACTATCATTTTTTGCCCTTAGCAATTCCATTCATTCCCAATCAGACGAGGTTGATCTTGCAATAAAAGAGCTAATGCAAAAAAATAAAATTGTGGGTTTACAATTGGCAATAATCAAAAACAATAAAATCGTTAAAAAAAATCATTATGGTTTAGCCAGTATTCAGGATTCCATTCGTGTTGACAATAAAACTGTTTTTAGCATTAATTCGATGGCGAAAGCATTTACGGGTGTTGCCATTATGCAATTGGTAGAAAAGGGTAAATTAAAACTAGAAGATCCTATTTCTAAATATCTGGACAGTCTGCCAAACTCCTGGAAAAACATTACGGTAAAACAAATAGCAACCCACACATCTGGAGTTCCTGATATTTGGGAATCACCAGAACATATGTTGTCTGAAGACAGTAAAACTTTATTCAAAAAGATAACAGAATTACCTGTGGTTTTTCAGCCCGGAGAAGATCGAAGATACAATCAAACAAATTACATGCTGCTTGGAATGATTATCGAAAAAATAAGCGGAAAATCGTATGAGCAATTCCTTGTAGAAAATCAATTTGAAAAAGCAGGTATGAAAAATACCATCAAAGCTGGTTTAGGAGATTATTATAAAATAGTGAATCACTCAGCCAGACCTTATTCTTATTTTAGAAATGGAAGTTTAACCAATGTTTACGAAGTAATACCAACAAATTTATATCCAGCAGCAAGTATATATTCTACCGCTAGCGAAATGGCAAAATGGGTTATTGCTTTACAAAGCAACACTTTACTTAAAGCCGAAACCCTAAAAACACTTTGGACTCCTACTCTATTGAACAACGGAAAAAAACCAGGTTCAGCCGATTCTACCAACGGAACCGCTATTGGTTTTGACACTAATTTTAGAGATAAAAATCCTGTAATTACTGCTTTAGGCGGTGCTAGAAACGCTTTGTATATTTATCCAAAAGATGATGTTTCAGTAGTTATTTTGACCAATTTACAAGGAGGACATCCACAACGTTTTATAGAAGATATTTCAAATTTATATCTAACGGATAAAAAATAAAGGACATAATGATGACTCTTGGCGTGAGCAGTCATTAAGCTAAGCAATAATTTTAAAATGATTTAAGATTTTTGACTAACGATTTTTGATTTCAGATATATGAAACCTCTTAAAATAGGCTTTTTTTTTATTTATTAACACCAAATCAAAATAATACGACAACATAAACAATCCATTTTTAACACCAATAAAACCAAATCAATGAAACTATTAATTACCACCTTACTTTTAATTTTCAACCTGACATTATTCGCACAATCGACTCCGTTCGTTGGCGATTATAATCGCACACTTAGTGAAGAAGGAAAACATGAAATTGAATATAAACTAACCTTAAATCAAGACGGAACTTTCTTGTTTCATTCCTATTCAAAAATTAAAGGCGGAAATCCTCCTGAAGTAGATAAATACGGAAAAGGAAAATGGAATGCAAAAGACAATGTAATCACTTTTTCTTCAGATAAAAAAGAAGACTTTGATGAAAAATATACATTAGATTTTAATAATTCTAAAGCTAGATTTACATCCAAAAATCCTAAAGATAAAACAGATCAGGTAATTAAAACAAAACTTACGTTTCTAGAATCAGGAATTTTCTGGATCAAAAAACTTGATGTTTTTAAAGTATAATACAGCATCAATCTTTATTGCAATATTTTCGTTTTTGAGAAAGTTTTCAGTATAAAAGCTTTTGTATATTTCCTAATTGGCGCTAGCCTAAAAATTAAAAACCAACCAAAAAACTAAGAGCGTAAGGAACTTTCTTTCGAAATTTCCTTACGCTCTTTAATATAACCATACACAATCTTGACTTTTTGATATGAGGAAACTTAAACAAACAATGCAAATCAAACCAAAAACACAGATTGTAAACACTAATAACATTTTATAAACATTGCCAACGGTTTCAACCGTTGGAGCGCAATGCATTTCCACAATTCGTACCGCACGGTTGAAACCGTGGGCTATGACCAAAATAGGATAAAATCAAAGAAACAAAAGGAACAATACCCTTTATTCTTTGGCGGTACTTAATAAATTAGAGTCCTTTAACACATAAAACCAAGTTCCTTACCTCTTTGGTAATAAACTATAAGCAATCACTTAACCGTAAGAAAAAACATTAAATTTGACCCGTAAAAATTATACACGCCACATATAAAATAATAAACCACATATTAAAATACCACACTACTAACCATGACAAAACCAGAAACCAACGTTTTAAAACCAAAACAACATTTTGAAATCCTTGATGGATTAAGAGGAATAGCCGCAGTGGCAATAGTAATTTTTCATTTTATGGAAATAGTTTATCCTCCCAACGAAAACTTCATCGCTCACGGATTTCTAGCCGTCGATTTTTTCTTTTGTCTCTCTGGGTTTGTTATTGCTTATGCGTATCATGACCGAATTGATAAAATGAAAATTACCGATTTTTTCACATTAAGACTTATCAGGTTACATCCTTTGGTTATTTTTGGTTCAGTGTTAGGATTCTTGGCTTTCCTTTTCGACCCTTTTGGCAGTCAATCTGGAACCTACGAAACAGGCAAACTGATTTTGATATTTCTGGCTTCCGTTTTCCTAATTCCTTTCCCCGTAATGGCAGATCGTTATTTTAATCTATTTGGTTTAAATGCACCAGGTTGGTCTCTGTTTTGGGAATATGTAGCCAATATTCTATATGCTCTTTTCCTTTATAAATTAAGCCGTCGTTCCCTGTTTTTACTAACCATTTTTGCCGCAGCAGGAATCTGTTTTGTCAGTCATCGTGCGGGAGGTTCGTTAATGGGCGGATGGAGCGGAGAAAACTTTTGGGATGGATGTGCTCGTATTTCATATTCCTTTTTGGCAGGAATGCTTATTTATCGTTCTAATTGGATTATTAAATCAAAACTAGGATTCATCGGTTTATCCGTATTACTACTTCTAGCCTTTTTAGTACCGTTTTCAAGCTGGAATTGGCTTACAGAACCTATCGTTGTATTACTCTATTTCCCTTTATTAATCGTATTAGGAGCTGGAGCAACGCTGGCACCAGTATTCAAAAAACTATGTATCTTCTTCGGGAAAATATCATATCCTTTATACATGACGCATTATGCCGTAATGTGGATGTTTGCAGGCTATTACACAAAATACAAACCAGATACAAGCCAACTTACTTTTATTATAATCATAGGAACAATTCTTCTGGTGGGTATCGCCTACCTTACAATGGTTTTATATGATATTCCGGTTCGAAAATATCTAACAGATAGAAGAAAAAAAGAGTAATTTTAGAAACCGATTGTTAAATTAAAACGTTCTCACTTTTAAAACCTTAAGGAGCTATTTCCTGTCGTCCACTGTATCTTTTCCTGGCTAAAGAAGCCAGAAAAAGGATGCCGTTCCCATCAGGGCTAGGTCTTCGATTTTCATCAGAATATTTTTTGCAATATTGCCGGCAGAACATACCAAAACGTCAAGACAGGATAAAACAATTTCTAAAAACTTTGAGGCTTTTCGCCTTCGCGAAAACATCACAATGCTAAACTCAATTATAAATAAAAAAATGAAACTATTTCCAACAAGCGATTACACTTTCAAAATAATTGGAGAAGAAACTAATGCTCTTGATCGTTTACAACGAAGAACAGAATTTTCTGAAAGCTTGACTTCAAAAATAACCGATAAATCATTTCGAGGAATCGTTAAAAATAATACATTTAGAATAATCTCATCAGAAATTGGAAGAGGCGCTTTTTGTGTTTTAACGGGAGAAATTAAGAATCAAAACGGACAAGTACATGTAGAAATAAATAAAGCCTTCCAAATTATATTAAGTATATTTTTATGCTTTCCTTTTTTAGGTATAATTTCTCAAATTATATTTAATGAAGAAAAATTCACAATCGTTTTTGTCGTCGTCGCTATTCTTCAAGTAATTATGATTCGATATTTTTTTATTGAATTAGCTTTCAGAAGATTTTCTAAATCAAGCCTAAATAAATTGAGTGACGTATTAGACATTGAACAACTTGAAAAAATTAAAGCATAACAAACCATTATAATCTAGAAATGATAAAGATATATAGCGTCCTTATTTTATTCATATTAGCATCTTGCCATCAAAATAAGCAAGCTAATAAAGCCTTTCAAAAATTAGATAGTAAACCGATAAAAAATGTGGCTGAAAGAAAACCAGATTCTACGCATGAAACATATCCGGTACTAATTGATACGCTAAAAATTGATTTGCTAAAGTTTATTGTTATCCAAAATGACCCAAGAGACGATAAACAAATGAACCTTTCTATATTAAATAGTAAAAAGGATACCATTTATGTGCATGATACTTATGCTACAAATGGTTTTAACTTTGAAGATTTTGATAATAATGGCATATTAGATATAAGACTTGACCAAATCACTAATGTTGGTGGAGTTAGTGAGTTGATTTTCTATGACAAAAACAATAAAATTTTTAAAGCAGTCGAAGACTTTTCTAATTATCCAAATCCAACTAAAATCAAGAACACAAAATATTGGTATTCTTACCATCGAAGCGGCTGTGCTGATATAAACTGGGGAAGTGAATTATTTAAGATTGAAAACTTTAAAGTAATCAAGATAGGAGAAATTGAAGGAATTGGATGTGAAGAAGAAAAAGAAAATGGCATATTCATTTATAAAACAAAAGGAGATTCGAGAAAAAGAATTTTCTCTGAAAAAAGAAAACCTGGTTATTACAGCGACAAATGGGATTATATAGAGAACTATTGGAATAAAAACTACAAGAAGTTTGAATAAAAAACCACTCTACTTTCCAGCAACACAAAAACTAAACACCTACAAACAAATAAGTTAAAACAAAATAAAGACATAAAAACCATCCATTCCCATCAATATTTTCGTTATTAATTTCTATATTTGATAGAATAATGCATTCTTTTTATAAAGAGTAATACCACACTTATTAGCGTAAACTTCAGTTCAATTTATTCAGTAATTAATACCCCACTAAATAATGAAAACATTTACCAGTAAAGACATCGAAAATTATTACGACCAAACAGAAGTTCACTATAAATTGCATTGGGAACTAGAAAAATCAATGGGACTTCATTACGGCATATGGGACAAATCGACCAAAACACTTCATGAATCGATAATCAATACCAACTTTTTACTCATGAAATTTGGCGAAATCAAACCATCAGATTCTGTATTAGATTGTGGTTGTGGCATTGGCGGATCAGCCATATATCTTTCAAAAAAAGTAGGATGCCAAGTTACTGGTGTAACATTAAGCGCAAAACAAGTTGCTACAGCAAAAAAACTGGCAATAGAAAATTCTGTTGACCAATTAGTATCTTTTTATCAGCTAAATTATCTTGAAACTGGTTTTGCAGATCAATCCTTTGATAAAATATGGGCAATGGAAAGTTTTGGTTCTTCTTTTGACAAACAACTTTTCTTTAAAGAAATGCAACGAATCTTAAAACCAGGTGGGAAAATCTTGTTTGCCGATACATTTAAACCGTATCCGTATGATATCGACCAAGAAATTGATATGCAAATAATGCTTAATGGCTGGGCAATTTCGGATATATTATCTCTCGAAGAATTAACCAAACTAGCACAGGATCATAACTTTGAAACTCCTCAAATAAACGACGTAACAAAAGATGTTAAAAAATCTGTCGAAAGACTGTATTCCCTTTCATTGGCTGGTATGGTAGCATCCAAAATATATAATTTATTCAAAAAAGTAAGTCACTTTTCAAAGGTGCATTATAAGACTGGTATTGCCCAAAAGAAAGCCTACGAAAATGGTAAATGGGGATACTATCTCGTTATGGCAGAAAAGAAAAATGCTTAATATTTTTTTGTGCAATAAATGCTTTTCGAAGTCCGACGCCTATTTACAAATTGTTACGTATAAAATGGAACGCGGATTAAACAGATTCGCTTTCACGAAAACGCGGATAAAAACGGATTTAATGATGATTAGATAAAAATCCGTAATTAATCCATGTCTTCACAGAGTAAATCTGCTCTAATCTTTTAACAATCTGCGTGAAACAAAAAAATTGCACCTCTACGATATTTAAAAAGAATCTTTGTGCCTTTGTTCCTAAGAACCTTTGCCCCTTTCTTATAAAAAATCGTTAATTTTGCCCTCAAATAAGAAGGAGAAAAATGAAGGTATGTATTGCTGAAAAACCAAGTGTAGCGCGCGAAATCGCATCCGTTTTAGGAGCCAATACCAAACACGATGGGTATTATGAAGGCAACGGATATGCCGTAACTTACACTTTTGGGCATTTATGTACCTTAAAAGAACCTAACGATTACAAACCACACTGGAAAAGCTGGGATTTGAACAACCTGCCTATGCTTCCCGAGAAATTTGAAACCAAAGTGGTGGAAAATTCAGGAATCCAGAAACAATTTAAGATTGTAAAAAGTTTATTTGACAAAGCCGAAGTAGTTATAAACTGCGGGGATGCTGGACAAGAAGGAGAACTCATTCAGCGTTGGGTGATGAATGAAGCCAACTATAAAGGCGAAGTACAACGCTTATGGATATCGTCCTTAACAACCGAAGCCATAAAAGAAGGTTTTGAAAACTTAAAACCATCTGCCAACTACGATAATTTATTTTATGCCGGATTTTCCAGAGCTATTGGCGATTGGTTATTGGGTATGAATGCTACTCGCTTGTACACCGTAAAACATGGTGGTTACAAACAAGTATTGTCTATTGGTCGGGTACAAACACCAACACTGGCAATGGTTGTAGATCGCTGGAAAGAAATCGAGAATTTTAAACCTCAACCCTATTGGGAACTACAAACTTTATATAGAGAAACTCTTTTTAGCTATGAAGAAGGGCGTTTCTTAAAAAAAGAAGATGGAGAACTCTTAGCCAATAAAGTCAAAGAAAGCGAGTTTGAAATTGTTTCGGTTGAAAAAAAGAACGGAAACGAATTTGCACCTAAACTATTTGATTTAACAGGTTTACAAGTATATTGCAATACAAAATTTGGATTCTCGGCAGATGAAACACTTAAAATTGTGCAAACATTGTACGAGCAAAAAGTTGTTACCTATCCCAGAGTTGATACTACATTTTTACCAAATGATATTTATCCGAAAGTACCTGGTATTCTACAAAATTTAAGCAATTATGCCGTATTGACCCAACCTCTTTTAGAAAAAAAGATTAAAAAATCGCCTAAGGTTTTCAATGATAAAAAAGTAACGGATCACCACGCGATAATCCCAACTGGCGTACAATCTAATTTACAATACAATCAGCAGCAAGTCTATGATATTATTACAAGACGATTTATTGCCGTATTTTATGATGATTGTTTGGTAGCCAATACAACAGTAATAGGAAAAGCAGCCGAAGTGCACTTTAAAACCACAGGAAAAGAAATCTTAAAAAAAGGATTCCGTGTTGTTTTTGAAGATCCTAACGCAAAAGAAAAAGAAGCCGATTTATTACCCAGTTTTGTTGTGGGAGAAAAAGGCCCGCATGAACCTTCATTTCTAGAAAAAGAAACCAAACCACCCAATCAGTTTACAGAGGCAACATTATTACGTGCCATGGAAACCGCAGGAAAACAGGTTGATGATGAAGATTTACGCGAATTGATGAAAGAAAACGGTATCGGACGTCCATCTACCCGAGCTAATATTATCGAAACGCTGTTTAAACGTCAGTATATTGTTCGAAACAAAAAACAGGTTTTACCAACACCTACAGGAATTCAGCTTATTGATACGATTCAGAATGAATTAATAAAATCGGCAGAACTTACCGGTTCTTGGGAGAAACAGTTGAAAGATATCGAAAAAGGAACTTTTACCGCTGGTGCTTTTATTATCAATATGAAACGCATGGTAGAAGCCTTGGTATATGAAGTACGAAGCGAAACCAGACACGCCAATATTTCGCATGCACAAAGTATTCAAAAACAAGTAGCGACAGTCGAAAAAAAGAAAGCAGCAGGAATCTTGGCAGAAACCTGTCCGAAATGCCAAAAAGCAACACTTATAAAAGGAAAATCTGCTTACGGTTGTGGCAATTATAAAGCAGGCTGTGATTTTGTATTGCCTTATACTTTTGCAGACAAGAAAATATCCGAGAACCAATATTTAAGATTAGTCCAAAAAGGATCAACAGTAAATATAAAAGGCTTTAAAACCGATGCTGGTATAGTAGAAGGTTTAATCCGTTTTGAGGAAAATTACAAACTAAAACTAGAACCTAAGAAAGCAACACCAAAAGCAGCTTCAGCAGCGACACCTGACTCATTAATATGTCCTAAATGCAAAAAAGGAACAATTATGAAAGGGAAAACTGCTTATGGTTGTGGCGATTATAAATTGGGTTGTGATTTTAAAGTAACTTTTGATGTAGTTAGAGAAAAACTAAAAGATCAAAAACCTACCAAAGAGTTAGTTTACGCTATTTTACAAGAAAACGTTTAGTTTTTTTTGCCACAGATTTAAAGGATTAAAAAGATTTTTTCGTCATGATTTTTTTCACGCAGATTCTACAGATTTAAGCAGATACTAGCAGATTTATGTAATTTTAAATCAAAATTAAATTTGCCTTAATCTGCAAAATCTGCGTGAAACAATAATTCTTTTTAATCCTTTAAATCTGTGACAAGTTTCAAAATAAATTAGTGAAATTTGTGGCTAACTTTTTTTTCATACTTTAGTACTTCCAAATAACATCAAACATAAATATATAATGACTCAAAAAATTACTTTCATACTACTTTTATTGGCTGTTGTTTCTTGTAAAAATGCTGAAACTCCAGAAAAAGAAAAAATAAAAACTGCCGATTGGCTTATCGGAAAATGGGAAAACGTTTCTCCACAAGGAACCTTAACCGAAACATGGAGTAAAGTAAACGATAGTACTTTTCAAGGGAGTTCTTATTTTATAAAAGGAAAAGATACCATTCATTTTGAATCGATTAAACTACAACAAAAAGGGGAAAACTTAACTTATAACGCTACTGTAAAAGGACAAAATAATGATCAAGCAGTCGCTTTTGAATTAACTACTTCGACCGAGAAAGAATTAGTTTTCGAAAATCCAAAACACGATTATCCACAAAAAATTAGCTATACTAAAGACGCAAACAATACTTTAACAGCAGAAATTTCAGGGAAACTACAAGGAAAATTATCTTCAGAAAAGTTTGTAATGGTTAAGAAGTAAGTCTTTTAAAGTTCTAAAAACTGAAATTCAATATTAATAAATACATTTTGAATGTTTCCAACTGACTCCGAATTTTCATTTTTGTATTTAAGCTATATTATTGTGTTTCTTTATTTTAGTTTAGGATTCTTCTTAACCAAAAAGAAAAGCTTCAAGATAAATTTAATAGTCTTTTCAGTCTATACCCTTTTCATGATTTATATTTTTTCTGATGAAAATAATTTTAAATATGGGGGTTCCTTATCCGTCTTATTTTATGGTTTAGCATTTCTAATACTACACTTAATTATATACGGAATCATCGAACTTGTTAAAGCGCTAAAGAAATGATTTAAGATTTTTGACTAACGGTTTTTGATTTCAGATGTGTGACCCTCTTAAAATAGATGTTTTTTTATTTATTCACACGAAATCTGAAATCGTTAGTTAGCATTCAAAGATATTCTAGTTTAATAGCTTAGATTCTTTGTACCTCTGATGCTTCAAAAAAACCTTTCTCACTTAAAACCTCAGAACCTTTGTCTCTTTGTCCCTTAAAAAAAACCTACTCCTCCTCCCCGATCTTATTGACCATAACAATCATAAGTCCTCCCAGACAAGCCATAATCAAGAAGGCCCATTTCATGTTTAGAAATTCGGATATAAAACCAACCATTGGTGGTACTATTAAAAATCCAAGATATCCAATAGTCGAAATAGAGGTTAATGCCGAGCCATTACTCAAGGTTTTTGATTGTCCGGCAATACTAAAAACCAACGGAACAACACAAGAAACTCCAATCCCGATTAAGAGATATCCAAATATTGTTGGGTAAATAAAAGGGAATAAAAAGCAAATTAAAAATCCTATTGTGATAAAAATACCGCTGTAAAACAAGATGCGTTTTACACCTAGTTTTTGTACTGCATAATCTCCAAAAAAACGACCTAAAGTAACAGCTGTCATAAAAAACACAAATGCTGCCGTAGTAAGTTTTGACGAAGCGTGTAATACATTCTGGAAATATATTCCGCTCCAGTCATACATCGTATTTTCGCATGCCATCGAAACAAAACAGATTAAAGCAAACTTTATCAAATTTTTATCAGGCATCGAAAAGAATTTCTTTTTATCCGGTATAGGTTCTGTATGAATACTCATTGGGTAAAAACAGGCTGTAATTGCCATCATAGCAACACTTATTCCTAGTAAATGATATGATGGTGCTATATTTTGTGCAACCATAACATATCCCAAACCTGCTCCAGCAAATCCTGCCAAACTCCACACAGCATGAAATCGTGTCATAATCGATTTTGGATACAGTTTCTGAACTTCTAAAGCTTGCGCATTCATCGATAAATTGAGAATATTTCGCGAAGCTCCAAATATCAATAGGATAATTACCAACTGCCAAACAAAAGCACTAAAACCTGGTAATGCCAAAACAATATTAAATAAAACTGCTCCAAGAAGCATACAATACCTACTACTGTATTTATTTAATAACTTTCCTGTAAATGGCATTGTAAACATTAAGCCTATCGGAAATGCAAATAAAACAGCTCCAAATTCTGCTTCGCTCAAACCTAATTGTGCTTTTATATTCGGGATACGAGACGCCCAAGATGAATATCCGAATCCTGATACAAAGAAAAATACGGTATTGGCTAGTCTAAATCCTTTTGGGGAATTCTGTAATTTCTTAAAATAAGATACAATCATCTTGCAAATTTCAATTTATAAAAGCTGCAAAATTAAGCTTTATTAAGTGTTATCCCATTGCTTACTGAAAGTAAAAGAAGTAACTACCTCATAAATAAAAATATAATTCGCCTATTTTTTTAATTCAACATTAAAATTTTTATACAAATATTTCAAAATATTATTAATAATTAGTCTAAATAAGCATTGTTAAACAAATATTAAATTTTACATTTGCTGCATATTTCAAAAACCAAACACAATTTAAACCTAAAACCAAATTTTATATTTTAAATAATGAAATATCTAAACCAACAAATAACTAAAATATTATTAATTGTAGTTTTATTTTTCTTTGCAATAACAGCCGTTTCTGCTCAGGAATCTGGTAATATCAAAGGAAAAGTCCTTACAAACGATAACAAACCTGCCGAAGGAGTATCTATCTCTATTAAAGGAGTAAACAAAGCAACTATCGCAGATAATGATGGTGTTTTCGAAATAAAAAAGGTACCTGTAGGAACACAAACATTAATTATAACCTTGGTAGGATATAATGATGTTGAGCAAGAAGTTACTGTTGCTACTGGAGAAACGATTACTACAAATGTTCAACTTACTTTATCTAATACGGAGCTAAACCAAGTTGTAGTTTTAAGTAATAAAAGTGCTTTTAAAACTAACAGGGTTTCATCATCACTTCGCTTACAATCGGCAATTATAGAAATCCCGCAAAACATTCAGGTTATTACTGGAAAATTAATTCAAGACCAACAAATTTATGATATGCTCGAAGGAGTTACTCGTAATGTAAGTGGTGTAACAAGAGTAGAACATTGGGACACTTATGCCAATATCATGATGAGAGGTAGCCAGGTTGCTGCTTTTAGAAATGGTATGAACGTAAGTACCGATTGGGGACCTCTTACTGAAGATATGAGTATGGTAGAACGTATTGAATTTGTAAAAGGACCGGCTGGATTTATGATGGCTAACGGAAACCCAAGCGGATTTTATAATGTGGTTACCAAAAAACCAAGCGGACGTACAAAAGGAGAAATGAATCTTACTTTGGGAAGCTTTGATATGTATAGAGGAACTCTTGATCTTGATGGGAAATTATCTAAGGATGGGAAATTATTGTATCGAATCAATGTAATGGGACAAATGAAAGAAAGTCACCGTGATTATGATTACAACAACCGCTACTCTATTGCGCCTGTATTAAAATATCTTGTTGACGATAAAACATCTATTACTTTAGAATATACCCAACAATTCTCGCAAGTAAATATAATTGGTTCTAACTATGTTTTCTCTAATAAACAGTTTGCCGAATTGCCTAGGAGTTTCACAACTGGAGAACCTAATTTTGACCCAACCAACATGAATGACAAAAGCATTTTGGCTATTTTAGAACATAAACTTGATCAAAATTGGAAATTTACAGCTCAAGGTGCTTATTTTAATTACAAGCAAGAAGGAATGTCGATGTGGCCAGCCTGGAATGCATTCGATCCAGATCCTAGCCTAGGCGTTAAAAGTGGAATTTTACATCGTAAAGTTTCAATATGGGATGTTTTAGGAATAACCAAAACGGGACAAATGTTTGTAAATGGCGAAGTAAAAACTGGGCCTATAAACCACAAAATATTAGGTGGGCTAGACATGAGCGATAAATTATATTATCATGACTGGAGCCAATCTGCGGATCTTGATGGTTATGATGCCGATGGTAATATTGTTCCTTTTGATATTTACAACCCAATACATGGAAATGTTCCTGCAGATAAAATGCCTAAATTCAACAGAAGCAAAGATATCAGAGAAAGAGGTGTTCAATACCAAAATGGATACACAGGATTTTATGTTCAAGACGAACTTGGAATGTTTGAAGATAAACTTCGTGTAACAGTTGCAGGGCGTTATACAACTTTAAAAACTTCAACTGCTTATACAGGTTCTTTTAAAGATAGTAAATTTACTCCACGTTTAGGAATTAGTTATTCTATAGATAAAAATACTGCCGCTTACTTTGTAAGAGATGAAGCTTTTACCGAAAACTACGGAACCGACTGGCAAGGGAATAGTTTTGACCCTCAAACAGGGACAAACATAGAGTTAGGATTAAAAAGAGATTGGTTAAATGGAAAATGGAATTCTGTAATCTCGGCTTACCAAATCACTAAAAATAATGTACTAACTGCAGATCCTGAACATTCGACTAGTGCTAAACAGTATAGCAGACAAAGCGGACAACAAAAAGTAAAAGGATTTGACCTTGATATTAGAGGGCAAATTATTCGTAATGTAGATGTAGTTATCAATTATGCCTTTACTCAAGCAAAAGTTACTCAAGATTCAGACCCCGCTTTAGTAGGTACACAAGTTCCAGGTACATCAAAACACATCCAAAACACTTGGATTAACTATAAAATGGATCACGGCGTATTAAATGGTTTTGGACTTTCATTAGGATACCAATATCAAATAGACAGATCTCCTTGGTTTGTATCTAATAGTTCTCAACAAAACTTACCAGATTATTTCCGTTTAGATGGTGGTGTTACTTACCAAAAAGGAAAAATCTCTTTTAACGTAATAGTAAACAATATTTTAAACAAATATCTATATTCAGGAGGAATCTATAACGGTTACTATGATTGGCAAACCGAAGCAGGAACTAATGCACGTTTAACTGTTGCATATAAATTTTAATCACCATAAAAATTAAAAACAAAAATTAACTTAAATATTTTACATCATGAAATTAAGCTCTTTAAAAACGCTATTAGTATTATTAACTCTTATACTAAGCCCACAATTATTTGCTCACGCTCTTTGGATAGAAACCAAAGCAACTGGTACAAAAGGAAAACCACAAGAAATTTCAATATACTTTGGCGAATTCTCAGATAATGATATTACTCCTGCTGCAAAATGGTTTTCTGATTTAAAAGATTTCTCTTTAGTATTAATAAGCCCATCTAAAAAAGAAATCAAATTAACTCCAACAGCTTTAGAGAAAAAATACCAAGCTTTTTTTACTCCAGAGGAAGATGGAGTTTATACAGTAGTAATGCAACATACTGTAAAGGATGTATACGGCACAATGAAATTAGATTATAACTCTAGCGCCAATGTTGTTGTTGGGAACAAAACTGCAGGTAATAATGCTACAGCAAACAAAAATACAATCGGTGTGTTTTCTGAAAGTGTTGATGTAGCTAAGAAAAATGTAAAAATATCTGGATTTGCATTATATGAAGGTGCTGCTGCCAAAAAACAAAAAATTAAAGTAATTGCTCCAAACGGTTGGGAAAAAGAATTATATACTGACGAAAAAGGACAATTTGAATTTACTCCTATTTGGTCTGGACAATATATGGTAGAATTTGCTCACACAGAAAAAAGTGCTGGTGAACATAATGGAAAAAAGTATGACGAAATCTGGAAAATGGCAACTTACTCAATTGAAGTTAAATAACTTAATTCCTTAAAAAGGAATTTTTATAGCATCTTTTTATATAAAAAAAGCAAAACCTTGTTTGTATAAACAGGGTTTTGTTATTTATACGCTAAACCAAACCTTAAAAATTTGTTAAAAACTATGCGTAATTAATCTAAATAAGCTTTGATTATTCAATCATAGACATTACTTTTGCGGCGTTATTTTTTTTTATTCCAAATAAACAAACATGAAACATATTTTATTGCCTACTCTAGGCTTATTATTCGGTCTAACAGGTTTTGCACAAGGGAGAGCAAACACAGTCGAAAATCGTGATACAGCCACAGCAATTACTGATACTGTAAAAAACAAAAAAGGAGAAATTCTTAACGAAGTTGTAATTACAGCCAATAAACAAAGAAAACCCGTAACTGCAGTACGTTCAGGCATCAAAGTTATGGATCTTCCACAAAGTGTACAAGTAATAGACAATGTAGTAATCGAACAACAACAAGCTATTAGATTAAGCGATGTAATAAAAAATGTAAATGGAGTTTATGTAGGATCAGCTCGTGGTGGTGCTCAGGAATCTTTTTTCTCTAGAGGTTACGATATGTCTACAAATAATATGTTTAAAAACGGATTCCGCGTAAACAGTGGAGTTATGCCTGAAGTTTCTTCTCTTGAAAAAGTAGAAGTCTTAAAAGGAGGCTCGGCTTTATTATTTGGAAATGTTAATCCAGGGGGAATCTTAAACATGGTTACCAAAGCACCTTCTTTTAAAAGTGGTGGAGAAGTATCTATTCAAATGGGAAGCTACTCATTTTACAAACCAACAGTTGATTTTTATGGCCCTTTAAGTGATGTTGTTGCCTATAGATTTACTGGTTCTTACGAAAATTCAGAAAGCTTTAGAGATATAGTAAAAAGAGAACGTTATTACATCAATCCCTCTTTCTTATTTAAAATAAGTAATAAAACAGACATTACATTACAAGGAGATTATTTGCATGATGATTGGACTCCAGATTTTGGAACAGGTGCAATAGATAAAGATATTGCTGATGTACCTCGTAATAAATATTTAGGCGCATTGTGGTCTAATGGAACGACACAACAAACTACTATTTCGGCATTATTAAATCATAATTTTAATGACAATTGGAAATTCAATTTCAATACTTCATTCCAGAATTTTGACAGAAAATCTAAAGGGACTGAACGTGTCTCAATTGATCCTAAAATACCTAATTACGTTTATGGTGACTGGAACAGACCATTAGGACAAAATAAAGCTTTAGAACAAATAATTGGTGAGCAATTTAGTTTACAAGGAACTTTCAATACTGGAAGAGTAAAACATCAATTATTTACAGGAGTTGATTTAGAGAATTCATATACACAAGCATTTACATATGCTTTTAATCCTGCAATCTATGATAAGATAAATATTTTTAACTTCAATTACGACCAAGAGAGGACTGACATCCCAAATGCAGATATCACAAAGATTGTAAAAACAGATACAAATCGTTTTGGTATTTATTTCCAGGATTTAATTTCAATCACAGAACAGTTCAAAGTTTTAGCAGGATTACGTTGGTCTTGGCAAGAAGCAAAAGCCGAAACGCAACAACTTAATGTAAAAACTAAGCAACTTGAAACTTTACCAGAAGTTGCTCCTTTGACTGATCAAGCATTCTCTCCAAAAGTGGGATTAATTTATCAGCCTACTAAAGACATGTCTTTATTTGCAAGTTACTCAAGCTCATTTACTCCAAATATAGGATTTACATATAATAACGAACCTCTAGATCCTTCAATTATTGATCAATATGAAGTTGGTGTGAAAAAGGATTTTTGGAACGGAGCATTAAGTACAAACATTACTGTTTACCAAATCACAAATGATAATTTAGTTCAGACTGCTGAGCTAAATCTTGATGGTACACCTAACACAAATGCTAACCTAAAAGTGTTAAGTGGAGAAACAAAAAGTAAAGGTATAGAGATTGATATTACAGCAAGACCTGTTGACGGTTTAAGCATCATCGCTGGTTATAGCTATAATGACATGCGTTATACCAAAACATCTGGAAAACCTGGAAGTTTTGTAGAAGGAGACCGTTTGGCAAGAACTCCAGCAAATACTGCTAACTTAAGCTTTTTCTATACATTACAAACTGGCTTGTTAAAAGGTGTTTCTATTGGAGCAATCGGAAATTACATCGGAGATAGAATTGGTGGTTGGAATAGCCAATATGTTGAAGTTGTTGACCCAAATGACTCTACAGCCAAAATACTTACAATCAACGACAGAGAAATTCCTTTAAAAGGATATACTACAATTGACGTATCAGCAGGTTACGAATGGAACAAATTCTCAATCTTATGTAAATTATCAAACATAACAAATGAGTTAAACTATACAGTTCACGAGAATTATAGTGTGAATCCAATTGCACCTCGTCAAGTAATGACAAGCTTAAGATATAAATTCTAAGAAACATTTCGTTTCTCTTAATAAAAGCCTTTTTCTGAAATTTTCATTTAATGAAAATCAGAAAAAGGTTTTTAATTTTAGTCAAATATAAATATTCAACCAAGGTTAGCTTTAAACTCAGAAATTAGAAACTAGCATCGAACGTTTTTTCTGCTTACATTCTTGTTTTTACTAGCTTAATCCCTATTCGTTATTATAAAAATCAAACCTTGTTTATTATTAAACGAGGTTTTTTGTTTCAAAGAAAAGTACATTAATTGTATTACTTTTGCCAAGCAAATAATCCGAACCTCAACATCCGACAAAAATTCTAAATATGATAGACTCCAAAAAGAACCAATTAAAAAAAAGTCTAGGGCTAAGTTTTAACATTGCGGTATTAATTGGAGGTACTATAGGAGTTGGAATTTTACGCACACCGGGTACAATTGCGGGATTATTAGATAATTACTGGCTCATTATTGCATCTTGGCTTTTTGGTGGATTGTTTGTCTTAATTGGAGCCAATTCCTATGCCGAACTAGCTACTATGCTTCCTAAAGCTGGAGGATCCTATAATTATATAAAAAGAGCTTTTGGCAACTATGCAGGTTTTCTCTCGGGTTGGTTTGATTATATTACCAATGTAATTCCGCCTGCTTTTTACTGCATTGTTATCAGTGAATATATCATCATCTTGTTTCCAAGTCTGCAAAACTACTCAACAACAATTGCCATCTCACTATTAATAGCATTTGTATTATTACATTTAAGTGGTGTAAAAAATGGGAGTATTATCCAACAAATTACCAGCTTCATTAAAGTAATTTGCTTTGTTGCCTTAGTAGTTGCTTGTTTTATGTATTCGGGAGTAAAATTAGCTCCGATTCAAAAAGATAATTCCATCTTTCAGATTGGTATTTTATTTGGATTATTTAAATCACTTCAGCTTATTATCGGAACATATAACGGCTGGAATAGCGTTTGCTTTTTTGCAGAAGAAAATGATGATCCAAGTAAAAACATTCCGAAATCATTATTTAGCGGCGTACTGCTTGTAATTGCTATTTATGTTTTAGTAAACATTGCTTTTTTACATGTTTTACCACTTGAAACTGTCGCAAAATCTAATTTGGTTGCTGCCGATGTAGCAAATATTATCTTCGGAAAAAATGGTGCTATAATAGTCACAGTCATTTCTATTTTTTCTCTGATTAGTATCCTGAATGCATTTATGATGATACCGCCAAGAATTTTATACGGATTAAGTCGTGATGGCTTTTTTATCAAAAAAGGAACAGCGGTAAACAAAGGTGGAACTCCAATTGTTGCTCTTTTGGTTTCCTCATTATTTAGTTTATTCTTAATTTGTATCGGCTCGTTTGAAGTCTTATTTTCCTTTGCAGCCTTCACCTCTATTATTGTTTGGGGATTAGCCTATTTTTCGCTTCTTAAACTAAGAATTTCAGAACCTGATTTACCAAGAACTTATCGTTCTTTTTGGTATCCATGGACTACTATTTTGGCTATTTTGGTATCGTTAGCACTATTAATAGGATTTATATATAGCGATCCTAAAAGCTTTATAATTATAGTTGGTATCACCTTGATTTCTTATCCTTTATTTTTGGTTTTAACCAGAAAGAAGTAAAAACTGAATTACTGATGACATAGGGTTGTCACCAGATGTAATTTACTTTGTAATCTAAACATACAAAAAATGAATAAATTAGATTTAACAAAAACAGATAAGGTATATTATACTGCCAAAACTAAGCCACAAATAATTCATATTGAAAAAGCACATTATTTATCAATTGTAGGTAAAGGCGATCCTTCTGGAGAAGCTTTTGCAAATAATATCCAGGCGTTGTATCCAACAGCTTATGCGATAAAGTTTATGTGCAAAGCATTAAACAATGACTTTGTTGTTCCTAAACTTGAAGCTTTATGGAGTTTTGATGAAGAAAAATACAATAACGTATCTATTGATGAAGCACCATTAAAAATCCCAAGAAGCGAATGGAATTACAGAATCATGATTAGAATGCCAGATTTTGTCACCAAAGAACAAGTTGAAACTGCTATTGATATTGCCATCAAAAAACAAATAAAACTAGCAAGTACAATTGAATTTTATGAAATGACTGAAGGCAAAGTAATACAAATTCTTCATATTGGACCTTTTGCTAATGAGCCCGAAACTCTTAAACAAATTCAGGAATTTTCTAAGGAAAATAATTTGCAGAAAAACGGAATGCATCATGAAATCTATTTATCGGATTTCCGAAAAACACCTCCTGAAAAATTGAGAACAATACTAAGAGAACCTGTAAAATAAAGCCTCCTTAAATGCAAAAATCCCAATACTAAAACTAGTACTGGGATTTTTTATTTTTAAAAGAAAATCTAGTTCTTATTTCAAACCAGCAATACTTTGCTCAATTGTAGCAATTTTTGCTAATGCATCTGCTTCCTTTTGTTTTTCGTTTGCCAAAACTTTCTCTGGCGCACCTGCAACAAATTTCTCATTTGCCAATTTAGACTGAACCGATTTTAAGAATCCTTGTGTATAAACTAACTCTGCAGTAAGTTTTGCAATTTCTTCTTCAACATTAATATTTCCTGTTATCGGAATAAAATATTCATTCGATTTTACTCTAAAAGATAATGCTCCATCTACTTTATCCGAAACATATTCTAATGAAGTAATGTTTCCTAATTTGGTTACAACCGAATCAAAATAAGTAGAAGCTTTATCGTTGTTTACAACCTTTAATTCAATAACATCTTTAAACGGAATATTCTTGTCTTTACGGATTGTTCTTATTCCAGAAATTACCTCGCTTGTGTTTTCAAAATCAGCAATTAATTTAGCATCAAAAGGTTTCAATTCTGGCCAAGTCGAAACAATTAAAGCTTCTTCTGGAGTTCTATCGGCAATTATATGCCAAATTTCCTCTGTTAAGAAAGGCATAAACGGGTGTAACAATTTCAAGTTACTTTCTAACATTTCTATTGCTTTCGCAAAAGTAGCACTGTCAATAGGTTGTTGGTAAGCTGGCTTAATCATTTCAAGGAACCATGAACAGAAATCATCCCAAACCAATTTATAAATTCCCATTAAAGCATCTGAAATTCTGTATTTTTCAAAATTATCTTCAATGTCAACCAATGTTTGTTGCAATTTAGCTTCATACCATTCGATTGCTACTTTTGATGATTCTGGTTGCGGAATAGTATCCGAAACTTCCCATCCTTTGATCAATTTAAAGGCATTCCATATTTTATTAGAGAATCCTTTTCCTTGATTACATAATTCTTCATCAAACATGATATCATTTCCTGCAGAAGCACTTAAAAGTAATCCTACACGAACTCCATCAGCACCAAATGTATCTATTAAATCTAAAGGATCAGGTGAATTACCTAATGATTTAGACATTTTACGACGTTGCTTATCACGTACTAAACCTGTTAAATATACATTTGTAAATGGCTTTTCGCCTGCATATTCATACCCTGCAATAATCATTCTGGCAACCCAGAAAAACAAAATATCCGGACCTGTAACCAAGTCATTTGTTGGATAATAATATTTAAAATCTTCGCTTTCCGGATCCATTATTCCACCAAAAACCGACATTGGCCATAACCAAGAGGAGAACCAAGTATCTAGTGCGTCAACATCCTGTTTTAAGTCAGATGTTTTTAGTGAATTGTTAGATGTTTTTTCCTGAGCTAATTTTAAAGCGTCCTCAATGTTTTCTGCAACAACAAAATCTTCTTTTCCGTCTCCATAAAAATAAGCTGGAATTTGTTGTCCCCACCATAACTGACGAGAGATATTCCAATCGCGAATATTATTTAACCAATGCGCGTAGGTATTTTCAAAACGTTTTGGGTGTAATTTAATATCACCATCAACTAAAACAGATTTAATTGCTGGTTTTACTAAATCTTCCATTTTAAGAAACCATTGATCTGATAATCTTGGTTCGATAACCGCTTTGGTTCTTTCAGAAGTTCCTACTTTATTAAGGTGTATCTCAGTTTTCGCCAAAGCACCAATTTCTTCTAATTCTTTTGCAACCTCAGTACGAACTACAAAACGATCTTTTCCTTGATAATGCAATCCGAAACTATTAAGTGTAGCATCTTCATTAAAGATGTCTACAATTTCCAGATTGTGTTTCTCTCCTAACGTTTTATCATTCATATCGTGTGCAGGAGTAACTTTAAGACATCCTGTTCCGAACTCTACATCTACATATTCGTCCTCAATAATAGGAATAACTCTTCCAGAGATAGGAATAATAGCTTTTTTACCTTTTAAATGTGTAAAACGCTCATCATTTGGGTTGATACAAATGGCAGTATCTCCAAAAATAGTTTCTGGGCGCGTTGTGGCAACGGTCAAAAATTCCTCAGTTCCTTCTATTTTATATTTAAGGAAAAATAATTTTCCTTGTTGCTCTTCATAAATAACTTCTTCATCAGATAAAGTTGTTTTTGCCTCAGGATCCCAGTTTACCATACGGTATCCTCTATAAATTAATCCTTTGTTATATAAATCAACAAATGATTTAATTACAGATGCTGACATATCTGGATCCATAGTAAACTTAGTTCTTTCCCAGTCGCAAGAAGCTCCTAGTTTTTTTAACTGATCTAAGATTACACCACCATATTTATCTGTCCATTCCCAAGCGTGAGCCAAGAATTCTTCACGAGTCAAATCATTTTTATTGATTCCTTCGGCTTTTAATTTAGCAACAACTTTAGCTTCAGTAGCAATCGATGCATGGTCTGTTCCTGGTACCCAACAAGCATTGAATCCTTTAAGACGTGCTCTTCTTATCAATACATCCTGAATGGTATTGTTAAGCATATGCCCCATGTGTAAGACTCCTGTAACGTTAGGTGGAGGGATTACAATAGTATAAGGTGTTCTATGATCTGGCTCTGAATGAAAATAATTATTTTTCATCCAATAGTCATACCATTTGTTCTCGATTGTTTTAGCGTCAAATTGTGCTGGAATTGTCATTTTATCTTGGATATGTTTTATCGTTAATTTGTTTAATTACTAAATTGTCTAATCGTTTTTACCTCAGCAAAATAACCGATCAGGCAGCTTAACAAATAACCCTTTTATACTTTGGTTTGATTTTTGTATTTATAATAGAGAACAAAAGTAAATAATTAAGTACACTATAAAAAGCGAATTAATAATTTGTGTATTAATTAAAAGAAAGTATATTTACTTAATAACTTAAAACAATTTCAAATGAAGAAAGCAGCCTCATTTATAGCAATCCTTATGGTAACAACCATCGGTCTTGCTCAAAACGGCCCAAAAATTGATTTTGCTGCCAAGGACAATACGATTGATTATGGTACAGTAAGTAAAGGTGATAACGGGGCCAAAGCCTTTGAATTTACTAACTCTGGAGATGCACCATTAATGATTACATCAGTACAGTCTACAGCAGGTATTAGTATTGTATCTAAACCAAGTGCGGCAATTATGCCTGGAAAATCAGGAAAAATTGAAGTTAAATTTAATATGGCTCCAGGGCCAATAAGAAAAACAATTACTGTAGAAACTAATGCAGTAAATTACCCTGAGGGTCGTGTAGCTTTAAAAATTAGAGGAGAAGTAGCGAACTAACGTTCAAATCAAACTTCTTATAAATACAAATCGCTTCCTAAAATTTAGGAAGCGATTTTTTTTTTAGTTTGGCACGAATTGGCTACAAAGGAACGCGGATGATACGGATTTACTAAAGTAAAGACGCTGATAAAACAGATTTTTAAAAACAATAGATAGAAAATCCGTTTTTATCTGTGTTTTCGCGATAGCGAATCCGTATCATCCGCGTTCCCTTTTACGCGCAAACCAAACCTTTGTCACTTTGTACCTCAAAACCTAAGAGCCTTCTTTTGAACCTTTACGGTTAAAATTTTTGCCACAGATTAAAGAGATTAAAAGGATTTTCCAACTTTGCGTAAACCCTTGCGCCCTTTGCGGTTAATTTCTTAGCCACAGATTAAAAGATTAAACTGATTTAAAACCTTGCGAGCTTCGCGTAAACCTTTGCTAACTTTGCTGTTAATTTCCCCACCAAATAAATAATTCTTATAAATTCTTAATCACAAATTCGCTTCGACGGTTTAACTCATGTTGTTCTTCGTTACAAGCATCATCGGTTTTACATTTTATAATCGGCACAGATTCTCCATAACCTTTGGCAACAATTCTCTTTGTATCAATCCCGGAGTCTACCAGATATTCTTTGGTTGATTGCGCTCGTTTTTGAGATAAATCGGCATTATACTTATCATTACCTCTGGAATCGGTATGAGAACCTATTTCGATGACCATATCAGGATATTTCTTCATTAATTCTAAAACTCTGTTTAAGATAACTTTAGATTCTTTTCTTATATACCATAAATCGTAATCAAAATAAATAGGATCGGTCTTGATAATTAATCTGTCTTTATCTCTTATAACATCTTTTTCCTGTGCAATAATCTTCTCTACTTTTTCTTTTTGATCTGTAATAGCTTTCTCTGCCTTCTCTTTTTTCTTGATTTCAGCTTGTGCTAATTCATTTGCTTTAGTTTTTGCCTCTTTTGCTTTTAAAGCTACCAACTCTAGAGCTTCTTTTTGTTTTTTCTGCTCTTCAAGTTCTTTTTCTTCTTGTTTTATGACCTCAAGAGATTTAAGCGCCATCGATGCATCGTTACTTTTTCCTCTTGTTTTATCAAGAACTAAGATTCTGGAATTACTCGTATAATTTTCTTTCGATGCCGAAATTGTATAGGCTAACTCACAAGCTACTTTAAAATTAAACTTTCCATCGGCAGCCGTTACAATCGTACGCAATTGTTTGCTTTCTTCCTGCTGAAGTATAACCACCGCATTTTCTAGTGGCAATTTTGTATCAATATCAGTAATTATCCCTGCAATAAGTTGCTTGCAATCTTCAATCAGCAATGGTTTAATTTCGTTTAATTGGTAGATATCATCACTCCCTTTTCCTCCTACTCTGTTCGAGGCAAAATATCCTTCTTTGGTATCTGAATCTATATTAAAGGAGAAATCATCCAAATTTGAATTTAATGGCAAACCTACATTCAAGGGTTTTGTAAATGTTCTCTCTTTAATCTCGGATACAAAAACATCGAGTGAACCATAGCCTAAATGCCCATCGGAGGAGAAATAGAGTTTATTATCTTTTGATGCAAACGGAAACTGTTCTCTTTTATCGGTATTAATTAATGCGCCTAAATTTTGAGGATTACCATACGCACCTTCGTTTATTGCTACCGAAAATATATCAAATGAACCTAATGTTCCAGGCATATCCGAAGCAAAATACAATGTCTTTTCATCAGGACTTAAAGCGGGATGTTCTACTGAATAATTTTCGCTGTTAAACGGAAGTGAAATCACATTTTTCCATTTTCCTTTTACAAGTTCAGCTCTAAAAATCTGAAGATTCGAAATTTTATCATCGTTTTTTCCTCTTCGTCCGTTTTTATAATTATTTCGTGTAAAATAAATGGTTTTACCATCTTTTGTAAAAACAGCATTAGATTCGTGCATTCCTGTTTTTAATTCTTTTGCAAAATAATACGCAATCGAATCTCCTGCTTTTATCTTGTTTATAGATGCCGAAACTAGATTAAGATACGTTTCATTATCCCATTTGTACATTTTATCAAATATTCCTGGTCTCTTCTTTACTGCTGCAAAAACTAAACTGTCTTTATATTTTACTGCTCCAAACTCGGAGTTTTTGGTATTTATCGCTAGATTTTTAATAATAAATCTCTCTCCAATAGCCGTAATATTCTCTAATTCTTTAGTAGCATTTTCAAAGTCTAAATAATCCTGACTGTTTTTAGAATAGTATTGTTTTAAAACTTCATTTGCTTCTTCATAACTATTGGTCGCTTTAAGCGTATGAGCATATTTAAAATAGTAGTTTCTATCTAAATCCTTATCATAACTTTTAATCAGAAGTCTATAATATTGTTGTGCTTTCTTTAAATCATTGGTATAATAATACGAATCGGCTAAGTTTTTTATGGCTTCCGCCGAAGGCTTTTCGGAGACTATTTTTTCGTACAACGGAATAGCTTCGCTGTAATATGTTTTATCAAAGAAACGTTTTGCCCGAGCCAAATCTTGATCTTGAGCATTTATAAACTGTATTGAAAATACGAATATAATAACTAGTAATTTTTTCATATTTTTCATTTTAAAAGAATCTTGGTGATTTATCATATCCCTTGCCTAATAAATCTAAGTCAAAAAGAAGCATAATCTCGTGCGTTCCAGAATTAAACTGTCCAAAATTGGTTGTGGTATAATCATAAGCATAACCTACTCTAATTGCTTTGGTAACGTTTACATTCATCAAGACACTTACTGCATCATCGATCCTGTAAGCGGCACCTAGTTCAAATCGTTCGTTGTACAAAACATTCGCAGTAATATCTACAGAAACCGGTGCTCCAACCACAAATTTTGACATAAAAGCTGGTTTTAGTTTGAACGCATCACTAAGCTGAAATACATATCCTGCAGTTAAAAACGTATGAATATCTTCGGAACCATACGCATTTATTCCTGATTTCTCTTCGATATGTTTGGACTTCAATAAATTTGGTGCAGATAATCCAACATAAAATTTATCTGTAAAATAATAAGCTCCTAAACCTATATTAGGTTTGGTAACATTTACATTTTCAGCAAAAGCTAAATCGGTAGTAACATCTCCACTCTGAAGTTGAAATCCATTAAAATTAGTTTGCAAAGAAGTTAATCCCGCTTTTAGTCCTAACGAAAGTTTATTGTTTCCTCCTAACTCTAGTATATAAGCAAAATCGGCATAGAAATTATTCTCTTTTTTGGCTCCATCACCTATATCATCAGATATTAATGAGGCTCCCACTTCTATTTTATCACTTAAAGAAGTATGTGCAAAAAAGTTAAATGTTTTAGGTGCGCCAACTGCTCCTACCCATTGTGTTCTATATAAAGTTCCTAAATTTAGCATTGCTGGTGTTCCTGTTGCATAGGCTGGATTTACAATACTCATATTATACATATAATGTGTGTATTCGGGATCTTGCTGCGCAAAAGCGTGAACGACATAGAAAAGAAAACTTATAATTAGTATTATTTTTTTCATCTGAAAATTATATTAAATAGGAATTATCGATTTAAATAAAGACGACCTTGTAAAGGCGATCTGTTATCTTTATTGAAATGGACAACATAAAAATAAACGCCATTTGGTGCAACTCCATCAATTACTTTGGAATCGGAATTCTTACCATCCCATTCTGGTTTATTTTTATTACCTGTAAACATTAAGTTTCCATATCTGTTATAAATTTCGAGGGTATAATCGGGGTATAAAAAGTCTATATCTGGGATTGTATAAGTATCATTTGTACCATCTCCGTTTGGCGAAAATCCGTCGGGAATGAAGAAATCAGCATACTCTTCTTCATTAGTACAATTTGTAAGTGAAACTTTTGCTATCAGCACATCATTAGAAAAACAATTTGTAGTGCTCGAGAAATCAAACCCATAATAAGTTGCATTATCCTCTAATAAAGTCACTTTAGTTAACTGATTTCCATTATCTGGAGCATCATACCAAACTACCGAAGCCGAAGCATTTGTATTATTAGATAAATCTGCAATTGTAGGGTTATTTATTCCACAAAAATCTTGTCCTTTAGGTATTAATACTGGTGCAGGTGTATCATTTACAGTAACAACACTTAAACTTTCTTGTGATACACATCCTCCAGGTGCCGTTACTTTAACATAGTAATTTCCCGACACCAATATGGTTGAGGCTCCTAAAGGAGTCGTAGCCGTGACTGAATTATACCATTTATATTGAGTCCCGCTTGGTACTAAATTGGCAACTGTTGCTTCATCTGATTTACAAAAAAACTGGGAATTAGTTGTTGGTGCAGTAGGAATAGCATTTATTAAAAAATCATCTAATAAACCTGTAGGTGCAATACCGCAAGTAGTTTCATTATTGGTAACTTTTGTAATTGTAAGTCTGGTTGTACCTGTATTAAGGAGTAAATTTTGCGGAATTATAAAACTCGCTTTTGCATTTGTTACTAATAAATTGATTGTTTGCGTCGTTGCGGAATTACTTCCCGAAATCGTGTACGAAATTGCAATATCTTTTAAAGTTCCTAATCCAGAAATAGTAACAGGGACAGGTTCATTTAAACAGAAATCATCTATTTGTACCTTAAAATTAGTTGCATTAGGCAAAGGCTTAACCACAATATTACCTATAACATTAGCTGTATTAGTACATTTAGTAACGCTATTTGTAATCTTTGTAATTACCACAGAGGTATTTCCATCTTTACTAATTAAAGCTGCTGGAATTATAAAATCAGACACAACTCCATTAACAACAGTTATTGATGCTCCTTGGGCATTTGCAGTATTGGCTCCACTAAGCTTATAGACAATATCATAAGTTCCGTTTAAAAGTTTTGAAGCTCCGGTAATCTGTACTACAGCATTTTCTTTCTGACAGATTGGGTCAATTTTTAATTTTGCTAAATCTAAATTGGGAATTGGAAAAATGTTTAAAATATCCGATAGATTATCCACTATATTTTCACAAACGCCTTTGTTCCATTCGGCAACTATACTCGTAATTTCAACTTTAAAAGCCCCAACTTCTTGAAAATTAACAGCCTCTAATGGAAAAGTTACTACACCGTTATTAAAAATTACTGATTCAGTAGTAACTGATGTCCCTGTTGGCCCCGATATGGTGTAAGTAATCTTATATTTACCATTAGGAATAACTTCTGGTCCTCTTGTAAGTGTTGCCAAATAAGTCGCACTGGCAATTTCGGTCTCACATATATCTGAATCAACAACAAGAGTAGCTCCTGTAAAATCTAAACTTTTTTCGAGTGTAATTACTGCTGATACCGATTTATTAGAACATGGCCTATGACCATTAAGAGTTGGTGCTAAAACGGTATAAGTATACTCATAATCTCCTGCTCCCTGCGTATCAAATATTTTCTGAAGATTGACTTTATACTCTGGCGCTACTATCCCCGGACCACTCCATTCGCCTCCAGGATCTTGACCAACAAGTAAACCATGCAAATCAAAATTGGTATAAGTGGCTAAATCTGTACTTCCACACAACAATAAATCCTTTGCGTTTCCTGGTTCGGGTGCTCTAACAACCGTTATCCATACCGTTACTGATGGTATTAGTAATATACAGCCGGGTACTGGAGGTACTGTATACGTAAATTTAAAGGTTCCTTGTAATCCTTTAATCGGAAATCCAGAGGGAACAATTTGACCTGCACCGTTAGTCCAGGTTCCGTTTTTATGTGGCCCCATAACGGTACCATTAAATGCTTCAAAAAGATTATAAGTCTCTCTATCGCTACATGGCGTAGCATAAGGAGCTGGTACTCCTGCATAAGCCCCTATAGTAATTCTTAATTTCGCTGTAGTACTTACACATCCAGGAGTAGCTGGAACTGTGTAGGTAAACTGATAAACACCACCCCTACTAATATTTTGCGCATATAAAATACCCGTTATAGTATCTAGTTCTTGAGTGTTACTATCATCTGTCCATTTTCCTCCAGCAGTTGGATTACCATCTAATAATCCTAGTAGATTAATTGATTCATGTACTGGATTCTCAATATCACATATTTTTACGTCAGTATCTATACCTGCACATTGTGCAATACTTTGGGATGGTAATAAGAATAAAACAATAAAAAATAAAAGTATTTTTAATGCAACAAGGTAGTTTTTGACCATATATTATTATTAAATTTCTAATAAAACTAACAAAACAATTCCTTAACACCAAAAAAACATATTTATTTAGCAATTTAGCACCTAAAAACAATATATTTTAACACATTAAGTGTCAATATCCAACAATAACAATTGTCAAAATCCAGGCACCTTATAATTCATCTGTTAATTTAAAACGAAATTTAAAAATTTGACTCTCTCTCTCAACTTCTAAATTTATCCAAATATCATCTTCCGATTTTAGCAATGCATTTACTTGTTGCAAAGAGTATTTATAGGCTTTATTTCCGTTGATGCTAATAATAATATCTCCGCTTTTTAGACCTGAAAGCTCAGCAGCAGATTTTTTTCGAATATTAGCTATTTCAAAAACAGGTTTTAATTGAAATTTATATCTAAAATCATTACTCATTTTTTCTCCTTTAGAATCAAATGAATCTCCCATCACAGGGACAGTTTCAAGATGTACAGTTTCTTGTACCCATTGCAAGCCATTGTGCTGAATTATAATTCCGCTTTTATTATAAGCAAAAGGATGAGAGAAATCTCTATTTTTCTTGAGGTATATTTTTTTATCAGCATAGTCAAAAACCAATGTAAACCTTTTTAATATCTCCCCTCCTACAGAACCTATCCTATCTGGAACCATCCTAACATTACGAATAGAACTTGAATCTGGAAAAGCAATTATAGGATTCTTAAAAGTAAAATCTCCAATAGAAAACGAAGAAACTCTGGCTCGCCTTCCCTCAATATCTCCACTAAATCCTTTTCCTAAATAATCTTCAAAGTTTTTCTTAGGTACTTTTATTCTTGAGTTTTGAAAAACCCAAAAAGCATCACTATTCCCAATATCAATTAAAAGTTTGGCAGGGGTTTCAATACTGTCTATAACTGCAGTAGAATAAAGATATGGTTTGGATTTCTCTATAGTAATAGGAATAGACTTGAATTTTTTCTCAAATTTAATTCGATTTTGTTCATTCGATTTAAAGACAATAATTTTTTTCTTCTGATAATTAATCTCAACTAAATTATTTCTAAAAAACTGATATCCTATAATACCATTTACAGGAATACCTATATGAGAAGACAAATTAAAATCCTGATCCAATATTATATACAATAGATGATTTATCGATTTTAAACCATTTATATCTAATGTGTTATTTGTCGATTTTAAACCTTCGATTGCTTCTTCGGCTCCTAAACCTCTAAGCCTTATTTTTTCGACATTAAAAAAATTTACTTCCTTTTTATCTTCTAAACTAAAAAGCACAGTGTCATCAACTCCAGAGTCTAATAAAAAATTTAATTCGACTCCATTTACCTTTATAGGTACAAATATTAAATTATTTATTAATTTAAAGGGAATACTAATCTTGTTAGTATGTCCATCGATAACAAATCCATCTTGTGCAAATGCAGTAAAGGTGACTATTTGCAAAAAAAACAAAGTAATTTTTCTTTTCATTAAGAGTATTTCTTATAAAAATACTAAAATTTTAGTTAATTAATACAAATAAGCATGTGCTAATATTGTTCACGTTAAATTCGAAAAAAAAATGCAAATTTGCACTTCAATAATAAAACACATGCCAACAATTTCACACAAAGGCAGAAACATGCCCGAATCACCGATACGTAAACTTGCTCCTTTTGCAGATCTTGCAAAACAAAAAGGACACAAAGTGTATCATCTAAACATTGGTCAACCGGATATCAAGACACCCGAAGTGGCCATCGAGGCGGTAAAAAATATTGATTTAACTATTATTGAATACAGTCCATCTGCGGGATATGAAAGTTATAGAAAAAAACTAGCAAAATTTTACCAACGCCAAAATGTAAACGTTAACTCAGAAGACATCATTGTTACTACAGGTGGTTCTGAAGCCTTATTGTTTGCACTGGCCACGATAACAGATCCTGGTGATGAAATTATTATTCCAGAACCTTTTTATGCTAATTACCATGCTTTTGCATCATCAACAAGTGCAACTGTAGTTCCTGTAATTTCTACAATCGAAAGCGGCTTTGCTTTACCAAGCATTGAAACTGTCGAAAAATTAATTACGCCTAAAACTAAAGCAATTTTAATATGCAATCCTGGTAATCCAACAGGTTATTTATATACTGAAGCCGAAATTAAACAATTGGCTACTTTGATTAAAAAACACGATTTGTATTTAATCGCCGATGAAGTTTATCGTGAGTTTTTATACGATGGAGACGATGTACATTATTCAGTAATGAATCTTGAAGATGTACAGCAAAATGTAATTATGGTCGATTCAGTTTCCAAACGCTACAGTATGTGTGGCGCAAGAATTGGTTGTTTGGTTACCAAGAACAAAGATGTTCTGGCAACAGTAATGAAATTTGCTCAGGCACGTTTGAGTCCGCCAACAATAGAACAAATTGCCTGTGAAGCTGCTATAGACACACCACAAAGTTATTTTGATGAAGTTATATCAGAATATAAAAGTCGTCGCGATACTCTAATAACCGAATTAAATAAAATTGATGGCGTAATTGTAACAAAACCAAAAGGAGCATTTTATTGCATCGCACAATTACCAATAGAAAATGCCGATGATTTTGCACAATGGCTTTTAGAAAGTTATGATTTAAATGGAGAAACTGTTATGGTTGCTCCTGCCGCAGGATTTTATTCTACTCCTGGAATGGGATTAAATCAGGTAAGAATTGCTTACGTCTTAAATAAAAAAGACTTAATTACTGCTGTAAACATATTAAAAGAAGCGCTTTTAGTTTATAACAAGAAGTAATAAAATAATCTTCAAATCCTTTAGCTAGGAATTCGCAAATTAGCCAATGTTAATTTGTGAATTCCTAGCTTTTTTTTATCCAAAATTTAAATCATAATCTTAAACAAATCTTGTTTACTAGATCAATTACAAAAATAAATTAATTCATTCTGTGTGTTTAATTTTAGCTTTATACAACAATCTTTTTATCTTCTGCTCTAAATGATACAATAAAAACTTATCATGTTACAATAAAAACTTATCTGGGAAAACACCACATGAGCATATTTATACCTTTGCACGATACTCAAAATATTGATTTACAACAAAATACCCAATCATCGTGAAAAAAAAACTACACCTTTTTCTTGCTTCACTGTGCCTCATTGGTGGCTACTTAAATGCCCAACAAAAGACACAGCTCCCTATCAAGGGCAGCTACAATGATGTTGCAATAACTACATCATCTAATGCTGTAAACTATACAAGTACCGGCTTATACTTAGAGGGTGGAACTACCGCCGCACCTACAGAAACATACATTCGTTTCCAGGAAATTTCGTTGCCAGCAGATGCTGTCATTAAAAGTGCTAATATTATATTTTACGGAAGAACTGCCAGTACAGTGGGCACAACCGTTACTATTTTTGGCGAAAGAGGAAATTCGGATGCATACCCTACCTCTACTGCACCAACTACAGCTACTTCAATAAAAGGACGTCAATACACATTCGATTCCGTAACATGGAATACCCCTGTTTGTGTAGCAAATAAAGAGTACACAACACCCGATGTAACAAACTTATTACAGGATATGTTTCCTGCAGGTGTAGGAAATGCCAATATATCTTTTAAACTAGCAGGAAATCAAAAAGGCTCATTTGTTATGTGGTCTTTTGACGGAAACGCTGCTATGGCTCCCAAGTTACAAATAACTTTTACATCGGCTTACGGCACTTTTACAACTACCGTGTTAGCTAATACCGATGATGGTCGCGAAAATACCAATGGATCAATGTACCTAACTGATGGCTACATCAACCTAGGAGGAAGATCTGACTCTAGTAATAGTGTTGTAAGATTTCCTGTTGTCGAAATACCAGAAAAAGCAGAAATATCAGAAGCTTACATAGAGTTTTATTCCTATGGAACAAGCCCTGCGAGCACCGTCAACATCTATACTGAGTTGGCTGATGCTGCTACATACGCTACCACTTCTGGCAATATTACCAAAAGAAACTATTCAGTAAACACAGTCAATTGGTTTACCGAATCTTGGACTATTAGTAACACACAACATAAAACACCAGATCTTAAAAACATTATTGATGCAACTCGTCTATCGGGATGGCAATCAGGTCAAGCAATCGGGTTTAAATTTGTTGGGACTTTGCAAAATAATGGAGCTACTGCAAGTACTAATGAAATGGGCGAATTATATAAACCTCGTCTTGTAATAAAATACAAAACAGAAGGGAATGGTCCCAAAATCGAAACAAATCCGCTAAATGGAGTTTCAGCAAGCGTTATATCAACTGGAAATGATGATGCAAGAGAATATACCAATGGCAATATGGCTTTGGGAGATGGTTATATGCATTTAAGTAGACGTACTGATGGCAGCGACAGCGGTTTTATTTTTAGAAATACCCAAATTCCCGCAAATGCTGAAATCAAAGATGCTTATATCGAATTTTATGCATACGCCACAAGTCCTGCTACAACCGTAAATATATATGCTGAGAAAAGCAAAAATTTGCCTTACACAAATAATCCTAAAAGCATAACGGCTCGCGAGTATACCAATAACAACATTCAGTGGGCAACCGAAGCATGGACTAGTGATTTGGCAAAAAACCGAACTCCTAATCTAAGAAATGTTATCGACGAAATCCGTTTAAACGGATGGAAATCGGGCGAAAATATCGCATTCAAATTCAATGGAACTGGCTTAAACGATGGAGCAAGGGCTTATGCATACGAGGGATCAACACTTTACAGACCACGCTTGGTCGTAGAATATGTTAACAACGGTGCGGGCCCAAGCATAGTAGTTGACCCAAACGAAATACAAACCTCTGCCTCGATTGTGTCTACAGGAAATGATGACGGAAGAGAATATACTAACGGTAATATGGCTTTGGGAGACGGCGCTATCTTTTTAAGCGGACGTACTGATGGCAGCGACAGTGGTTTTACTTTTCGCAATACCCAAATTCCAGCAACTGCAGAAATTAAAGAAGCATATATCGAATTTTACGCTTACGCTACAAGTCCTGCTACAACAGTAAATATATATGCAGAGAAGAACCAAAAATCACCTTACAGCTATAATCCGAAAAGTATTACGGCTCGCGAATATACCACTAATAACATTCACTGGGCGACTGAAGCCTGGACTACCGATCTTGCGAAAAAAAGAACCCCTGACCTGAGAAATATCATAGACGAAATCCGTTTAAGCGGATGGAAATCGGGCGAAAATATTGCATTTAAATTCAATGGACAAGCTTTAAATGACGGTGCAAGAGCTTACGCATACGAGGGATCTACACTTTATAGACCACGTTTGGTAGTAAAATATGTTAACAACGGCGCAGGGCCAAGCATAGTGGTTGATCCGAACGAAGTACAAACCTATGTCTCCATTATCAATACTGGAAATGATGATGGAAGAGAATATACCAACGGTAATATGGCTTTAGGAGATGGTGCTATGTTCTTAAGTGGACGTACTGATGGCAGCGACAGCGGTTTTATTTTTAGAAATACCCAGATTCCAGCAAATGCAGAAATCAAAGATGCTTATATCGAATTTTATGCATACGCCACAAGTCCTGCTACAACCGTAAATATATATGCTGAGAAAAGCAAAAATTTACCTTATACAAATAATCCTAAAAGCATAACAGCTCGCGAGTATACCAACAATAACATTCAGTGGGCAACCGAAGCATGGACCAGTGATTTGGCAAAAAACCGAACTCCTAATCTAAGAAATGTTATCGACGAAATCCGCTTAAACGGATGGAAATCGGGCGAAAATATTGCATTTAAATTCAATGGACAAGCTTTAAATGACGGCGCAAGAGCTTACGCATACGAGGGATCTACACTTTATAGACCACGTTTGGTAGTAAAATATGTTAACAACGGTGCAGGGCCAAGTATTGTGGTTGACCCGAACGAAGTACAAACCTATGTCTCCATTATCAATACAGGAAATGATGATGGAAGAGAATACACAAACGGTAATATGGCTTTGGGAGATGGTGCTATGTTTTTAAGCGGACGTATTGATGGCAGCGATAGTGGTTTTACTTTTCGTAATGCCCAAGTTCCCGCAAATGCAGAAATTAAAGATGCTTATATCGAATTTTACGCTTACGCCACAAGCCCCGCTACAACTGTAGATATATATGCTGAAATGAACCAAAAATCACCTTATGCCTATACCCCGAAAAACATTACGGCTCGTGAATATTCCAATAATAAAATCCATTGGGTAACTGAAAACTGGACTACCGATCTTGCAAAAAACCGAACTCCAAATCTGAGAAATATTATTGACGAAATTCGTTTGAACGGATGGAAATCTGGCGAAAATATTGCATTCAAGATCAATGGAATAGGCTTAAACGATGGGGCAAGAGCTTATGCATACGAAGGATCATCATTTTACAGACCACGCTTGGTGATAAAATATGTTCTTAACGGTGCAGGACCAAGTATAGTGATTGACCCTAACGAAATACAAACTGAAGCTTCGATTGTATCTACCGGAAATGATGATGGAAGAGAATTTACCAACGGCAATATGGCTTTAGGAGATGGTTATATGTTTTTGAGCGGACGTACTGATGGTAGCGACAGTGGTTATATTTTTCGCAATGCTCAAATTCCTGCAAATTCAGAAATTAAAGATGCTTATATTGAATTTTACGCTTACGCCACAAGCCCCGCTACAACTGTAGATATATATGCCGAGGTAAACCAAAAAACACCTTATACATATGACCCTAAAAGCATTACGGCTCGCCAATACTCCAATAATAAAATCAACTGGGTAACCGAAGCCTGGAATACTGATTTGGCAAAAAATAGAACTCCTAATCTGAGAAATATTATCGATGAAATTCGTTTAAATGGATGGAAATCAGGCGAAAATATCGCATTCAAATTCAATGGACTAGGTATAAACGATGGAGCAAGAGCTTATGCTTATGAAGGTTCAGTACTTTATAAACCACGCTTGGTGATAAAATATGTTCTTAACGGTGCAGGACCAAGTATAGTGGTTGACCCTAACGAAATACAAACCTCTGTTTCGATTGTAACCAATGGATATGATGATGGACGCGAAAATACGGATGGTAACATATATTTGGGTGACGCTTATTTATCACTAGCTGGACAATCCGATTCTTATAAAACAGGTATTCGCTTTCAAGCTGTTGAATTTCCTACTAATGCCGAAATAACAGAAGCATACATCGAATTTTATGCCTACGGTTCAAGTAATGCAACTACCGTATCTATAAAATCAGAGATAGGCGATGCGCAAATTTATTCACCGGTAAAAAATAATATTTCAAGCCGTACTTATACCGAAAATACTGAATTATGGAATACGGACACACGTAACGATTATGCACAAAACCGTACAGTAGATATTAAAAAACTGATCGACGAAAACCGTTTGAGAGGATGGGAATCCGGACAAGGCTTAGCATTCTTATTTGAAGGCAAGGGTGTGTCGTCAAATTTTGCTCGTGTACGCGCTTACGAAGCAGGTAATATGTATAGACCTCGTCTAGTAATTAAATACAAAGACAATCAAAAAGGACCGAATGCAGCATCTGTAATTAGTACGCTAAACAATGTAATAACTACTCCATCGCAAATGACCGGACTTGTTATTAACGAGGTATCGGCACAAGGTACTACGGATCAAAAGGAAGACTGGATAGAGATATATAACAGTCTAGATAAAATGGTTCTTATCGATAGTAATGTTTCCGTATCTAATAAAGACACTAAAAAAGATCTTAATATACTAAAAAACATTCTTGTTCCTGCTAAAGGATTTGCTGCACTAATAGCAGATAAAAAACCAGAAAAGGGAGACTTCCATCTTAATTTCGATTTGAAAAATACAGGAGGTACACTCTATTTATCGACTTTAGTAGGTAAAAAAACAACTGCTTTGGATGAATTGAAATACTTAGAAACTCCATACAATACAAGTTACGGACGAAGCACAGATGCATCAACTACTTTAGCGGCTTTTATCAATCCTACATACAATTTATCTAATAGTGTGGGTCAACAAGGATTGGCTTTGTCGTTCAGTAAAGAAAGAGGTGTATACCCAACAGGCTTTGATGTTACAATCACAGCTCCCGCAGGTACTACCATAAATTATACATTAGATGGTAAGTTTCCTTCAAAAACAGTTGGAACAAAATATACCGTTCCCGTTTCTATAAAACAATCATGTGTACTTAAAGTATATGCTTATGACGCAACAGGTAATTCAGGAGTAGCATCCCACACTTACGTATTGCAAGACAATTATAAGAACGAATTACCTACCAGTTATGCGCAATGGTATAATAAAACTTATATATTAACAGCCGACGAATATTCAAAAGCAATAGCTGAATTACCTATTATTTCTATATCGACAGATGCAGAGATATCTACTCTTTGGGTACAAGGCTCGTTTGAATATATAGATAAACATATTTATAGCGACCATACCAACTTTTTCTCAAATTCTACTACGAAGCAGTTTGGACAAGCGAGTCTAGCACAATATAACGGCGGAGTTAAATTTAAATTTAACAAAAACGCAGCCGTTAAAAAGGCAAACTATCCTTTCTTTGATACGTATCCTGGTGAAGTTTATCCTACCACAAATAAGATACAAGTTATCTCATTGAAAGAAGGACAAGATGGCCCTCAGAATAATATTTACAATACTGGTTACTTACGTTTCGACGAGAAGATGACAATGAACCTTAGCAAAGAAATAGGTAAATATGCACTAGACACCCGTTATGTAAATTTCTTTATAAACGGTAAATACAGAGGTGTTAAGACCATGAGAAACGACTTCAGTTCCAACAATTTAGAAGAAGTATTTGGAGATGATGCTGATAATTACACAACCGTAAATTTACAGGATGGTAATTTCCCAGGAGGTGTTGTTGAGGAAGGCGATGGTAGTACTGCCATTTGGCAAAATATAAAAAAACTCGCAGCAGCCAAAGATTTTCAAGGTTTTAAAAATTGGGTAGATGTTGAAGACTTAATCAAATTCCAGATTATGTTTATGTTTACTGATACAGAAAACGAAGCAATTGCCATAGTACACAATTATGCACCGACTTTCATGAAAGCCAAAATGAATATAAATGATACCGATGGTGCGTTTTTTGGAGGATTCACAGCCCCTACTTCATCAACAACAATGCCTGCAATAGGTTTTGCTGGCGGCGGAGGTAATTACAAACAAAAATGGATTTTAAATGATTCCAGATTAGGCCCTGGTGGCTTATTCGGCAACTTCATGGGCTCAAATACGAATCAAACTACGGGTAACCTCGAATTTAAAACACTCGTAAAAGATTATGTACAAGCAGCATTTGGAGATTCAAAAAGTACGGTTGCAGCTCCTCTTTCTGTGAGTAATGTACAGACTAAGATAAAAACTACAGTGACCGAACTGAATAATGTGTATAAACTGGACGCAGCTTATATGTCTTATGACAGAGAAGTCTACAATTATTGGAAAAATATAGATGTACCCAGAGTAATAGCTCAAGTACCTGAAAGGGTATCTTATTCATTGCAAAAATGGCAAGAATACAATATGGTTCATACTATGCTGGCAGCACCATTTGATACAACTGTTACAGGGCATATTACAATTAACAATCCTAATACAGGAACACAAGTGTATTATACGACCGATGGTTCAGATCCTATGGGCAAAGATGGTGTTGTTTCTCCATCGGCATTTCTGTACGATGCAAATAAAGGTATTACACTTTCTTCGGGTATTTATTCGTTGGTATCGAGAGCTTTTACCACTAATAACTGGGGGCCTTTGTCTAAGGCAGACGTAAAAGGTAGTGTAATGACTAAACGTTCGGCAGCAAATATTTCGGAAGAATTATTAAATACCGAAGCTCAACATGTAATTATTTACCCTAACCCTGCTTATAACGAAATTAATGTAAACTTAGAGAATACAGCTTCTGTAAATTCAACGATGAGTATTTACTCTATCGATGGAAAACTGGTACAGAACAATACCTTAACAAGTCAATCTAATACTGTAAATATTGGAAATCTAAATTCTGGATTTTATATTATAAAGATTGTAAATGGTAATGGTACAGTAAGTACACATAAGTTAATTAAAAAATAATAAAGATTTCTTCTTTTTGAGAAATGTAATGAAGAAAAACCTCTCTGATTAAATTCTGAGAGGTTTTTTTATAAATCTGCAGTAGGTTTCTATTCTAGATTAAAATGAGATTAAACCAAATGCAAATTACATTTATCTTGAACAAAGAAGAATTAATGGACAGAGTTAATACTTTAAAACAAAACATTTTAGCCTATATTGCTAAAAATAATAGACAACAAAAGAAACAATTAGTTAATAAAGTGTGAATGATAACAACAATCAAAAGTTGTTGTCATTTCTGTTTTAGGCAACTACGTGCATCTAATCTAAAAAGTGAAGATTAAATAGTAGAAACGATAGAAAATGTTTCCCTTTTATTAATTATCTTTACGCACTCAAAAAGATATACCCAATATAATAGTAGTTTTTAATGATAAATAACGAAGATTTTTTAGACGAAATAGGTGACAATCATATCGGTTCAAGTGCGCAAAATCCAATCAGAGAAGATGCTTTTGCAATTACTGACGATGAAAAAATAGAAAAAATAAAGAAAGATGTTGAAAACATTCTACTTACACTTGGAATGGATTTGACTGACGACAGTTTAAAAGGTACTCCAAACCGAGTAGCAAAAATGTTTGTCAAAGAAATCTTTGGCGGACTTAATCCTATAAGAAAACCAAAAGCATCTACTTTTGATAATAATTATAAATATGGCGAAATGTTGGTTGAAAAAAACATTACGCTTTATTCTACTTGTGAACACCATTTATTACCAATTATAGGAAGAGCTCATGTTGCATATATTTCTAACGGAAGAGTAATTGGTCTATCAAAAATGAACCGAATTGTTGAGTATTACTCAAAAAGGCCTCAGGTTCAAGAGCGATTAACTATGCAAATCGTTCAGGAATTACAAAAAGCTCTTGGTACTGAAGATGTAGCTTGCGTCATTGATGCAAAACACCTTTGTGTAAATTCAAGAGGAATTAAAGATATCGAAAGCAGTACAGTAACATCTGAATTTGGCGGTAAATTTAAAGATCCTCAAACAAGAAGAGAATTTTTGGATTACATTAAGTTAGAAACACAATTCTAGTTTATAACATCTTTTCAAACTATATTTATGACCTAGCCCTGATGGAAGCGGCATCCTTTTTCTGGCTCCTTTAGCCAGTAAAAGATATAGCGAACAGCAGGAATAGCTTCAAATAAACAATCAAACAGTAAAAAAATATGCCTTTATATACAAGTCAACATCTAAAAATATACAATTCACTTTCGGGTGAAAAAGAAAATTTCAATCCTATTCATGAGGGAAATGTTGGAATGTATGTTTGCGGGCCTACAGTTTACAGTAATGTACATTTAGGAAATGTTAGAACTTTTATGTCGTTTGATGTAATCTTTAGGTATTTTTCGCATTTAGATTATAAAGTGCGTTATGTACGAAATATTACCGATGTTGGACATATTGTAGATGATGTTGATGAAGGTGAGGATAAAATTGCAAAAAAAGCACGTTTGGAGCAATTAGAACCTATGGAAATTGTACAGCGTTATACTGTAGATTTTCATGATATCCTTAAAGCTTTTAATTTTTTACCTCCAAGTATTGAACCTACTGCTACTGGTCATATTATTGAACAAATTGAGATTGTCAAAAAAATAATCGACACAGGAATAGGCTACGAAGCTAATGGATCTGTATATTTTGATGTCGTAAAATATAACGAAACCAATAATTACGGTATATTAAGCGGACGAAATATCGAAGATATGTTAGCTAATACTCGTGATCTTGATGGACAATCGGACAAAAGAAACCCACAGGATTTTGCTCTTTGGAAAAAGGCAGAACCACAACATATAATGAGATGGCCTTCACCTTGGAGTGATGGTTTCCCTGGTTGGCATCTTGAATGTACAGCAATGAGTACCAAATATTTGGGTAATCATTTTGATATTCACGGTGGCGGAATGGATTTAAAATTCCCACACCACGAATGCGAAATTGCACAAAATGAAGCTTGTACAGGTCAAAGTCCAGTAAATTATTGGATGCATGCTAATATGCTTACCTTAAACGGAAAGAAAATGGCAAAATCTACTGGAAATAATATTTTACCAGGCGAGATTTTGAGTGGTGAAAACACTATCCTTAGCAAACCTTTTTCTGCTTCGGTAGCTCGTTTTTTCATGTTGCAGGCACACTACAGAAGCATTTTAGATTTTTCGGATGATGCAATTGTTGCTGCCGAAAAAGGATATAAACGATTGATGGAGGCTATGGATTCATTGGATACAATTGTTCCAAGCACTTCTTCTTCAATTAATATAGCAAGTTGGAAACAATTATGCTACGATGCCATGAATGATGATTTTAATACTCCTATTTTAATCGCACAATTATTTGAAGCTGTTCGTTATGTCAATTTATTAAAAGACAATAAAGAAACCATAACTTCTGAAGACTTAAACAACCTATCAACTGCTTTACGAGCTTTTGTATTTGATGTTTTAGGATTAAAAGACGAGAAAATGTCTGACTCTAATAATGATAAATTAGAAGGTGTTGTAACTATGCTAATCGGAATGAGAAATCAAGCCAGAGCCGATAAAAACTTTGCTCTTTCTGATCAAATCAGGGATCAATTGATTGAACTAGGTATTCAATTGAAAGATGGTAAAGATGGAACTTTATTTAGTGTTCAATAAAGAGTTTTTAGTACTCTGCATATGAACATTAGAAAATAGTCTTGTATTGATATTTTTAATAGCGACACTGAATTACTGAGCATATGATATCAAAAATATTAATATATCCATTTGTTTTACTCGTTCGGTTTTACCAGAATGCTATTTCTCCATTTACTCCGGCAGCTTGTCGTTTTGAGCCAACCTGTTCGAGTTATATGATTGAAGCATTACAAACCCATGGTTTATTTTATGGCGGCTATTTAGGCATCAAACGAATATTGAGTTGCCATCCGTGGGGAAGAAGTGGCTACGATCCTGTTCCTGAAAAGAAATGCAATCACAAACATTAACTTTTTATAAAGTATAACTTTACTTTAAATATTTATTTTTACAAAATAAAAATATATTACTACATGATACACGCTTTAAACATTGTTTGGAATCCTTCGGAGGGAATTGATTTAGGTTTTTTTATGATTCGTTATTACAGCCTAATGTTCGTAATTGCTTTTGGATTAGGATGGTACATAATGAAACAAATTTTCGAACGTGAAAATGAACCAATCGACAAATTAGATTCTTTATTTATCTGGACTGTTTTAGCTACTTTAATTGGAGCACGTTTAGGTCACGTATTATTTTACGATTGGGAATATTATAGAAATCATATTTCTGAAATCTTTTTACCATTCCGCTTTAGTCCAAATTTTGAGTTTACAGGATACCAAGGATTAGCTAGTCATGGTGCAGCAATCGCAATTATAATTGCAATGTACTATTACAGCAAAAAAATATTAAAACGTCCTTTGTTATGGATATTAGACAGGGTGGTAATTCCTGTTGCCAGTGGAGCAATATTTGTACGTTTAGGTAATTTCTTTAATTCAGAAATTACAGGAAATGAGACCGATTCTATTTTTGGAATTCGTTTTTTACATGAATATTTCAGCAAAAATGATGCAGTAAACAAAACTCAGATTGCTAATCCAAAAGACGCATATACTGCTATTGCTACAGATCCAAAATTTACCGACTTATTAGCACAAGTTCCCGTAAAACATCCAGCACAATTATATGAAGGTTTTTGCTACATCTTTGTTTTTGCAATCCTTTACTATTTATACTGGAAAACAAATGCAAGCCAGAAACCTGGATTTTTATTCGGTTTGTTTCTAGTTCTTTTATTTGTAGTTCGTTTTATAGTCGAATTTGTAAAAGGCAGCCAAGGCGGTTTTGAAAACGAATTAGGCTTGTTTTCAACAGGACAATGGTTAAGTATTCCCTTTATAATAGTTGGAGCTTACTTTATGATTAGAGCCAATAAAAAAGCCTTAAAAAGCTAAATAAAACATACTTAATAAGAAGACCCGATACATTCATATGAAAGTATCGGGTCTTTTTTTTTACTTCAGTATTAATTACCCATTTCAGAAACTTAGCATTCCCCCTATTTTGAATTCTACTCTCAACAACTTCGCCAGATAAGCTGTCTTTTAATTCCCCCTAAGAAAGCACATGCCTTTTCTATTAACGAGCTACTTGCAAAGATTCTTCCTGCAGAAAGATAAGATTGAGTTGTATTATGAATGAAATTAGCATTCCATACTACTTAAAAGCTCAAGGTTTTTTACTATTTCAAATATTCATTATTCTTTACCCAACCTCTTAATCCTTTGTGACTTCAGACCTTTGCTACTCATACACCACAACTCTTTTACCTCTTTACCCTTTTGAAACTATATTTTTTTACACAAAAAAAAGGATTCAATTTTCATTGAATCCTTTTTAAATATATAGTTATAAAAACTGTTATGCGTTTTTATGTCTTTCTTCAATCGATAATTTATCAGCTGCAGAGATAGAATCTACCAATACTGGAGTTGCGATAAATAACGAAGAATATGTTCCTACGATAATACCTACCAACATAGCGAAGATAAATCCTCTAATTGATTCTCCACCAAAAATAAACATGATTAATAATACCACAATCATTGTTAATGAAGTATTGATTGTTCTAGACATAGTTGTATTAATAGAGTCATTTACAATTTGCTCAAAAGAACCTTTTGTTTTCCCTGCTAAGAATTCACGAACCCTGTCAAATACAATTACAGTATCATTCATCGAGTATCCAATTACCGTAAGGATCGCCGCAATAAAGTGCTGATCTACTTCCATACCAAATGGCATGAATTTGTAACATAATGAATAAATACCTAATACGAAGATAACATCATGAGCAATAGCTGCAATCGCACCTAAACTAAATTGCCATTTTCTAAAACTAATCATTAAATATAAGAACACAATTGCCATTGCTCCAAGTACAGCCCAATATGCATTTGTTTTGATATCCTCAGCAACAGTAGGTCCAACTTTAGAAGCTTGTAAGATACCAAGTTTCTTACCTCCATTACCTTCGAAAGAGTTAACAAACTTATCATAAGTTAATCCTTCAGAATAGTGCTTTTTCAAGTTTTCAAACAATAATTTGTTTACTTCCTCGTCAGCTTTAATACCGTGCTCTTCTACTTTATATTTAGTAGTAATTTTTAATTGGTTATCGCTACCAAAAACTTTTGCTTCGGCACTACCAAAAACTACTGCTAGTTCATCTTTAACAACTTCTGCCTCTACTGGTTTTTCAAAACGTATCTGGAATGTTCTTCCTCCAACGAAATCCACACCTTGATCAAGTCCGTTAATACATAATGATGTAATACTCACTACAACAACGATACTTGAGAATAAATACGTCCATTTTTTAGCTCCTAAGAAATTAAAATGGAAGTTGTTAAACATATTTTTAGAGAAATTAGTAACGAAAGTTAAATCATTCTTTCCGCTAATATTTCTATCAATAAATATTCTAGCGATAAAAATAGAAGTAAATAAAGAGGTTATAATACCAATTAACAATGTAGTAGCAAATCCTTTAATTGGTCCTGAACCAAATATAAATAATACCGCTCCTGTTAAAATATGTGTAACGTTTGCATCTGTAATAGATGACATTGCACCTCTCCAGCTATAAGAAGTTTTAATTGCTTCATCAAGTGTTTTACCTGCTCGCAATTCTTCTTTTGCTCTTTCATATATAATAATGTTCGCATCTACTGCTGTACCCATTGTTAATACGATACCTGCAATACCAGGTAAAGTTAGAACTGCACCTAAACTTGCCAAAATACCGAATAAGAAAAGTAAGTTAACTGCTAACGCAAGGTTTGCATACCAACCAGCTTTACCATAATAAATCATCATCCAAAGAGATACTAAAAGTAATCCCACGATAGCCGATGTTGTTCCATTATCAATAGCCTCTTGTCCTAGGGATGGTCCTACAACTTCTGACTGAACAATATCTGCAGCAGCAGGTAATTTACCAGCTCTTAATACGTTAGCTAAATCTTTAGTTTCTGTAACATCAAATACACCTGAAATCTCAGATCTTCCTCCTGAAATTGGACCACTAGAAACTCCTGGAGCTGAATATACGATATCATCAAGAACGATAGCGATATTACTTTTTTGAGTATAAGCTCTACCTGTTAATTCTTCCCAAGCTCTTGCACCTTGACTGTTCATTTGCATAGAAACAGCTGGTTTACCCATTTGGTCAAAAGTATCTTTAGCATCAGTTACAACACCACCGCCCATAGCGGCAACATTATCTCTATTTCCTTTTAAAGCATATAATTCTACAGCTTCAATTTCTTTACCTTTTGCATCTTTAACATCTGTTGGTTTTCCCCAAACAAATTTTGCATAATGTTGATCAGCACCTAATAATACTCTGATATCTGGTCTTTTTAAATAACCGTTTACAACAGCAGTATCTTTTGGAGAGAAAAGACCTAAAACTGGTCCTCCACCCTGACCTATCATTTTGTCAAATAAAGGATTGTTTCCTTTTTTAGTAGCAAGTGAATCTTTACCACCTGTAAGTAAATCATTTAATGAATCTTTTACTACAGCTTTAGTTTCAACTTTATTAACTTCGGTTTTCTTTAAGGCATCATTAGCAGCCATTAAGAAATTACCCATTTCTTCAATTTTGTAAGTTTCCCAAAACTCTAATTGAGCAGTACTTTGCAATAATTTCTTGATTCTATCAACATCTTTCGCACCTGGAAGTTCAACAAGAATTCTTCCTGTTTCTCCAATTTTTTGAATATTAGGTTGAGTTACACCAAATTTATCGATACGTTTTCTTAGTACTCCAAAAGCACTTTCTACAGACTCATCAACTTTTCTTTTGATAACTTTTTTCACCTGAGCATCACTCATTTGAAAATCGATACCACCTTCACCTTGCAAACTTCTGTTAGCAAAAATTTCTGGAGAAGCTAATTTTACTGTTCCATTTGAGTTTGCCTCAAAAGCTTCAAAAAACGCATCTAAATACGTTTGATTTCCTTTTAGATTTGCAGTTGCATCAGCTAATGACTTATTAAAAACTGGATTTTTAGAATTATTAGCCAATCCTTTTAAAACATCTTTAACAGAGATTTGAAGAATAACGTTGATTCCTCCCTCTAAGTCAAGACCTTTATTGATTTGCTTTTCTTTTACTTCATTAAAAGTAAAACTAGTAAATCCTAGATTGAAAACTTTTTCTTTACCAATAGAATCCAAATATTTTAATTCTTTATCAGGATTATCTCCTGCAAAAGATTTCGCATCACTTTTTACTTTATCAGCGACAAAAGTGAAGGAAAGTTGGTAAATACTTACCAATGCAAATAGAATTGCGAAAAATTTAATAAGTCCTTTATTCTGCATTATTACTAAAAATTAATTATGTTTTATAGTTTGTTTTGTTTTAAATTCCACAAAATCAAGCCGTTAAGCTGTTTTTTATATCTAAATAACGGAATCACGAATTACATTATTTTTTTTAAACCGAGCAAATATATAATTAACGAAAAGATTAACCAATTTATTTATTAATTAATCTCAAAAAAAAGACTGCAAAAGTGCAGTCTTTTCCTATTTACTCGTAAATCTTATACTAAAATCGATTTTAAAGCGTCATTCATTCCTCTAACCGCATCGGCGCTCTTAGCAAATAATGCTTTTTCCTGATCATTTAATTTGATATCTAAAATTTCTTCTACACCATTCTTACCAATAATACATGGCACACCAATGCAAATATCATTTTGTCCGTACTCGCCTTCAACAAAAACAGAACATGCAATCATTTTCTTTTGGTCATTTAAAATACTATCAACCAAATAAGCAACAGAAGCTCCCGGTGCATACCAAGCTGATGTACCTAAAAGTCCCGTAAGCGTAGCTCCTCCTACCATAGTATCGGCTGCTACTTTTTGTAAAACTTCTTCTGAAAGAAATTCCGTTACTGGAATCCCATTATATGAAGCCAAACGTGTTAACGGAATCATAGTTGTATCACCATGACCTCCAATTACCATAGCCGAAATATCATTGGCTGGTTTATCCAGAGCTAAAGATAAATAAGTTCTAAAACGAGAACTATCAAGCGCTCCTCCCATACCTATAATTCTATTTTTTGGCAATCCTGTTGATTTCAATGCTAAATAAGTCATTGTATCCATAGGATTTGAAACCACAACAATAATAGTATTTGGCGAATGTTTCAATACATTTTCTGCAACTGTTTTCACAATTCCTGCATTGATTCCAATTAATTCTTCGCGTGTCATCCCTGGTTTTCTAGGAATTCCTGATGTAATTACTACTACATCACTACCTGCGGTTTTAGAATAATCATTTGTTACCCCAGATACTTTGGTATTAAAACCTGTATTTGTAGCACATTGCATAATATCCAAAGCTTTACCTTCAGCAAAACCTTCTTTGATATCCAACAATACTACTTCGCTTGCAATTCCTCTATAAGAAATAACGTCTGCACAAGTGGCTCCAACGTTTCCTGCTCCTACAATGGTAACTTTCATATTTTAAAATTTATTCGGTTATTAGTTAATTTTTTTTTTCGGATTAATTGTTTACTCTAAATCAATTTACTTAGCTGCTAATATAAGCAACAGTCAATTAAAAATATAAACAATTAAACTTTTTTAAGCATCAATTTTTGCATAAACTGCATTTTTCTCGATAAACTCTCTACGTGGCGGAACCTCATCCCCCATTAACATAGAGAAAACTCTATCAGCTTCTGCTAAACTATCAATTGTTACCTGACGTAATGTTCTAAAACTTGGATCCATTGTAGTTTCCCACAATTGCTCTGCGTTCATCTCTCCAAGACCTTTATAACGTTGAATTGCAGCACTTCCGCCCATTCTTTCGTTAGCTTGATCACGTTGAACATCATTCCATGCATATTCTTTTTTATTTCCTTTTTTAACCAAGTATAAAGGTGGAGCAGCAATATATACGTGCCCTTCCTCTATTAGTTCTTTCATAAAACGGAAGAAGAATGTTAATATTAAAGTAGAAATGTGGCTACCATCGACATCGGCATCACACATAATAATTACTTTATGGTAACGTAGTTTTTCTAAATTCAATGCTTTACTATCTTCAGCAGTACCAACTGTAACTCCTAAAGCTGTAAATATGTTACGAATCTCTTCGTTTTCAAACACTTTATGGTGCATTGCTTTTTCAACATTCAAGATCTTACCACGTAATGGCAAAATTGCCTGAAACGCACGATCACGACCTTGTTTTGCAGTTCCACCTGCCGAATCTCCCTCGACAAGATATACTTCGCAACGTGCTGGATCTTGCTCAGAACAATCTGAAAGTTTCCCTGGCAATCCGCCTCCACCCATTACGGTTTTACGTTGTACCATTTCACGTGCTTTCTTAGCAGCGTGACGCGCTTGAGCAGCAAGAATTACTTTTTGAACGATGATTCTAGCATCATTTGGATTTTCTTCCAAATAATTCTCAATCATTTCACTCACAGCCTGACTTACTGGCGAAACAACTTCTCTATTTCCTAGTTTAGTTTTTGTTTGCCCCTCAAATTGTGGCTCAGCTACTTTTACCGAAATAATTGCTGTAAGTCCTTCACGGAAGTCATCTCCAGAAATATCAAACTTTAATTTGTCTAACATTCCAGAAGCATCTGCATATTTCTTTAACGATCTGGTTAATCCAGTTCTAAAACCTTGCAGGTGCGTTCCTCCTTCGTGTGTATTAATATTATTTACATAAGAGAAAATATTCTCCGTATAACTTGTATTGTAAATTAAAGCTACTTCTACAGGGATTTCTCCTTTTTCATGATCCATAGAAATAACGTGTGCAATAATCGGCTCACGATTTCCATCCAGATAACGAATGTATTCCTTTAATCCTTCGTCAGAATGGAATATTTCTGTTTTAAACTCGCCTTTTTCATCAACTTCTCTTTTATCAGTAAATGTAATTGTGATTCCTTTGTTTAAGAAAGAAAGCTCACGCATACGAGCTGACAAAGTATCATAAGAGAACTCTGTAGTTTGTGTAAAAATTGTTTCGTCAGGATAAAAGGTTACAATAGTTCCTCTTTTTGTAGTTTCTCCAATTTGTTTAACTGGATATAAAGCTTTTCCTTTCTCATATTCTTGCTCATATACCTTTCCGTCACTACTGTGAACAGTTGCACGTAGATGATTTGACAAGGCATTTACTACCGAAACCCCAACACCGTGCAAACCTCCAGAAACTTTATATGAATCTTTATCAAATTTACCTCCAGCACCAATTTTAGTCATTACAACTTCTAATGCCGATACACCTTCTTTTTTATGTATATCTACTGGGATACCACGACCATTATCTTCTACACTTACAGATCCATCTTCGTTTATCGCAACACCTATGGTATCACAATGCCCTCCCATGGCCTCATCAATAGAGTTATCTACTACTTCATAAACCAAATGATGTAGTCCTCGAACACCCACATCTCCAATATACATCGATGGACGCATTCTTACATGCTCCATTCCCTCTAATGCCTGAATACTATCTGCTGAATAATTGCTCTTCTTGATTTCTTCGCTCATATAATTTATTCTAAAAAATGTAATATTTGTCTAACACGCAAATATATAAAAACGCAAATTATATATCCGTTAAAATACCATTTAAAGCACTTAAGTTATTAACATATTATTAAAAAATCAAGTTTTTAAAAGCATAAAAAACAAAAACCCTAACTCTTATAAACGACAAAATTCCAAAACGCACATTAAAAATGTTGTTTTGAAATTTTGCTAATTGACTTAATTAATATTTCTAACTCAAAATGAAACTCGTTTTACTAAACTGCAACTCCCGATTTAGCAATTTCTGTATCTGCTTTAACGTGTGCTGCATTTGCTCTACCACTTGGATCCTGGTTTTCTTGCCATTTTGGAATCCATTTTCTAACAGTTTGCGCTGCGCTAACCTGTGGGTAGTATTTATGAAATATTGATCTGTAAAAATAAGCTTCTTTTGTAGTTGGTGAGTTATAAGTAAACTCAACCGCTGCTCCAGCCAATTGTTCGTCTGTAACTTTAGATGAACAATACTCTATTAATTTATCAATCCAGTTGTAACCTACTCCATCAGAAAATTGTTCTTTTTGTCTCCACAATACTTCCGCAGGTAAATATGGATCTTCTGGTGTATCAAAAGCTTTTCTTAAAATATATTTTTCTCTACCATCGTACGTTTTAGGCTGTTTTTCTTCTGGTTTGACACGAACTGCCACATCAAGGAAAGCTTTGTCTAAAAACGGAACTCTAGCCTCTAATCCGTGAGCCATTGTTGACTTATCCGCTCTTAACAAATCGGCAGTAAATAATTTCTGAACTCTTTCGATTGTTTCTTTTTGAAATTCTTCAGCAGATGGAGCATTTCTAAAATATAAATATCCTCCAAAAATCTCATCTGCTCCTTCACCTGAAAGCACTACTTTTATTCCCATATCAGTAATTGCTTTAGACAAGAAATACATTGGCGTACTTGCACGAATTGATGTTACATCATAAGTTTCCAGATGCCAAACTAATTTATCGAGGATTTCAATCCCTTGCTCTATCGTAAAATGTATTTCGTGGTGCTCAGTTCCTAAAAACTCAGCCACTTTTTTAGCTGCTTTTGCATCTGGAGCATCTGCATCTAATCCGATAGAAAACGAATGTAGTTTCTCCCCCCTTTCAGCCAATAATCTTGAAGCAATTGCCGATGTTAAAGATGAGTCTAACCCTCCTGAAAGTAATACTCCGATTGGTACATCACTCATTAAACGCTTACGAGTTGCCTCTGTCAAAGTTTCTCTGATTAAGTCTAAATCTAAATTTTGATCTGCCTTTAAATAATCTTCATATTCTGGTTGATAGTATTTTACAAATCCAGTTTTTGGTGTGTAATAATGTCCTGGAGGAAACGTCGAAAATGACTTACACTGATCTGCAATAGGTTTCATTTCTGATGAAAAATAGATTCTTCCTCTTTCATCCAACCCATAATACAAAGGCTTTACTCCTAACGGATCTCTTCCTGCAATAAAATCATCTCCATCGATCACTACAAAAGCCCAATCTCCATCCAGCATGTTACAAAAATCATAACCAAACTCTTCATACAAATGAACAATTACTTCTGAATCAGACTTTGTTCTAAAAGTATGTCCTTTTAAAACACCATCTCTTAAAGCCTGATGATTGTATATTTCACCATTATGAACCATCCAAGCAGAAGATGTTCCCTGAATAGGCTGTTTTCCCGAATGTAAATCTATAATAGAAAGACGTTCATGACTCATGATATGCCCTTTTTCCATTATATGCAAATCACTTTCATCTGGACCACGATGTGACATTCTTTCTGAAAGTTCTTTTACAAGTTGCGGGTCTTTTCCTTTTCCAATAATGGTTAATATTCCACACATAACTATATCTTTTTAATACTTTTAAAATTTTGCGATAACAAATATGGTTAAAATTTCTTTTCACCCCATTGAATCAATAGTTTTATATTCACAAAGAAAACGTCCTCAAAATTGAGAGCGTTTTCTTTTATATTATTTCACTCTAAAACAATTGCTCCTTTTTATGCTTTAACATAAGCATCATCATGAACACTTGCAACTGCTCTACCTGAAGGATCGTTCATGTTTTTAAATGCTTCATCCCATTCTAATGCAATTTTTGTACTACAAGCCACACTTGCTTCCTGAGGTACACATAAAGCCGCAGCATCACTCGGGAAATGTTCTGCAAAAATAGATCGGTAATAATACTCTTCTTTAGAAGTTGGTGTTTGCAAAGGGAATTTATATTTTGCATTCGCTAATTGTTCATCCGAAACTTCTTTTGCTACCACTTCTTTCAAAGTATCAATCCAGCTATAGCCTACTCCATCAGAAAACTGCTCTTTTTGTCTCCAAGCAACACTTTCCGGCAACATATCTTCAAAAGCTTTACGAACAACCCATTTTTCCATTGGATGCTCTTTGTTGATCATTTTATCTTGTGGGTTGATGCGCATGGCAACATCCATAAATTCTTTGTCTAAGAATGGCACACGACCTTCGATTCCCCATGCAGCTAAACTTTTGTTAGCACGTAAACAATCGTACATGTGTAGTTTTCCTAACTTACGAACGTTTTCTTCATGAAACTCTTTCGCATTTGGCGCTTTATGAAAATACAAATACCCTCCAAATAATTCATCTGCACCTTCACCAGACAATACCATTTTAATCCCCATTGACTTAATAACTCTTGCCATTAACCACATTGGAGTTGATGCTCTAACTGTAGTTACATCATACGTTTCTAAGTTGTAAATTACATCACGAACTGCATCTAAACCTTCTTGAATGGTGAATTTAATTTCGTGGTGAATTGTCCCGATATGCTTTGCTACTATTTGGGCTGCTGCTAAATCTGGTGAACCTTCTAATCCTACCGAGAAAGAATGCAATTGTGGATACCAAGCATCTGTAGTATCATCAGACTCTATACGTTTTTGCGCAAATTTTTTGGCTACAGCCGAAGTAATAGACGAATCTAAACCTCCTGAAAGTAAAACTCCGTAAGGAACATCACTCATTAATTGTCTGTGAACTGCAGCTTCTAACGCTTCTTTAATCGCAGGAATACTAGTCTCGTTGTCTTTTACTGCATCATACTCCATCCAGTCCCTTTTGTACCATTGTACAAATTCGCCGTCTTTGCTTGTCATATAATGTCCTGGAGGAAACAACTGTATTTTTGTACAATATCCTTCTAAAGCTTTCAATTCTGAAGCTACGTAAAAAGTTCCGTGTTGATCCCATCCAATATATAACGGAATAATTCCCATATGATCACGAGCAATAAAATACTCATCTTTTTCTACATCATATATTGCAAATCCGAAAATACCATTCATTTCGTCTAAAAAATGAGGTCCTTTTTCTTTATAAAGTGCTAAGATAACTTCGCAATCACTTTCTGTTTGAAAGTTATATTTCCCTTCGAATTGTTTACGTAATTCTCTATGGTTGTATATTTCGCCATTTGCAGCCAGAACTAATTTCTTATCTTCAGTAAACAAAGGCTGTTTTCCTGAAGCAGGATCTACAATTGCCAAACGCTCATGCGACAAAATTGCTTTATCATTACTATAAATACCACTCCAATCTGGTCCGCGGTGGCGAATGATTTTAGACATTTCTAATACTTGAGGTCTTAAGGTTTCTGCTTTTTGTTTTAGGTCAAAGGCACATACTATTCCGCACATAACTATATATTTTTGATGTTTTGTTTATTTTAATAAGGCAAATATGCGATAACAGTTACATATACAAAACACAAACAGCTGTTTTAGTTATAAACTAAAACCAAAACAAACTATTTACAATAAAAATGTAATTTTTAATATACAAAAAACAGAATGCTGGTTATAGATTTTAATTTGAGCCCATTAAACCAAAGTAAGTCACAAATAATTGAAGCGTTTAAGCCTAGCAAATACTCTCTATTATGTAATGAGTTGTATTAATATCAAATTCAAAACCTACAGCATTCCCCATTAATTTACTCCCAAGTGGAGATTGAGGAGATAATGCAATTACATTAATACCATCGATAGTTATTTTTGGTAAAGCAACACTTAGATACAAATAAATACCGTTTGCCTGAACCAAACTCCCTACAATAATAGTCGAAGCCACAGACTCAGCATCTATTCGATCCAAAATAGCTTTTTGACTAATCGCTTCTTTTAATTTATTGGTTAGCTTTTCCTGTTCGATATGCATCATCGACAAAGCTGTTTCGTGCTTATCACCTGCCGAACCTTTTGCATCATTTTTAGAATCCTCGGTCAATGCCGAAATCATGTCTTTAAAAACATCTATTCGATCCTGAACCATTTGTAAATAATAGGCGTGTATTTTTTGCTTGAAAGTCATAATAAAATATTAACCGCAAAGTGCGCGAAGTTTTATGCAAAGGTCGCAAAAAAGAATTTATTTAATATGAACTTTGAGGAGTTAACCACGAAGAACGCAAAGTTTCACACAAAGACCACAAAGAAGGGTTTATTTATTAGATATAGATTAACATTAATTAAAAAGCAAAATTCGCTAAATCTTAAAAAAGATCTAGCGAATCTTGTATTCTTTTTGGTTAAATAATCCTAACGTACTTTGCGTAAAACTTTGCAGTCTTTGCGGTTAAATAAACCTAAAAATCGAATTTATAATTAGCTCCACCCATAATCTGAAAACCTTGAACTGGGTAATTCAACCATCTTTGGTAAGCTTGATTAGTAATATTATTTGCTTTTAAATAAAATGTTAATCTATCGCTGTACTTATATCCTACATGAGCATTTAAATCAAAATAACTTTTTAGTGTAATCGGGCTTGCATCAATAGCTAAACTTGTATTTACTTGTTCGTCTTTTCTTTCTCCTACATAAAACAAATTGAATCCTGCGTACCATTGTTTGGTAATATTAAAATCAAGATTAGCACTTAATTTCATTGTTGGCAGATTCCAAGCCTCGCTTTGATGATCATTACTGTAGCTATTAAAAGTTCCGTTGATTCCAAAAGAAACATTCTCTGAGAAATCAGCTTTTAACTCTCCGTAAAAACGCATTGTCGTCATATCATCATACACAACCTGAAAAGAGTTTCCGAAAGCGTAATTTTCATTAGTTATATCTTCTGTATAGTCATTACTCTTAAACAAAGCTTTGTTTCTCTCGTTTACATAAGATCCCTGAACTTTATAACTTACATTATTAGCTAGTTTTCCTTTTAACCCAGCAAAAATATTGAATTGCATATCCGTTGGATTAATATTTAGTGTTGGTGATAAAAACGGGTTTTGATCTACAAAATCCATATAGGTGTTTTGTTCTAAATTCCCTTCCGCTCCAGCGTAAAAAATCATTAAATCTCCAACTACTTTATACGAAGCAGTTACATTTGGATACACTAAAATCTTACTATTACTATTTTCATTATCTAAACTATAAAACAATTTAGCTCCTAAATTAAGCGTCCAATCATCTTGTTGCATTACAAAACTTGGTGATAATCCGAAATTGGTAAAACCGTATTTTATAGGCTGTAAGTTTGTTTTTTCATAATTATTTTCAAAACTTCCACCAACATAATCTACAATTACATCTGTATTTATAGACTGATCCATTATTTCGACTTTAAAAGATGGCTTTATGTAAAATCTATTTTCAGAAGATTTTAAATTATCCGAAAAATGACTGTACTTCATACTTGCCTTAGTAAAAATGCCATCACTAAAATCGATATTTCCGCCAAGATTAATTCCGTTATACGAATGCTTTGAACTTATACTATTAATCAATATCCCGCGATCTTGCGGAGTTAAGGTAGAACCGAAATCTACTGGTAAACCATACCAGTTATAAATCTGGTTTTGATATCCTAAATCAATATTCCAGGACATATCTCTGTTTTTTACTCCATAAATTAAATCTAGTGATGTATCGTAAAATTTATCATTTAAATCTATATCCTTAATACCTCCTTGCGAAGATTGATGCTTGAACATTCCTGCTACATAATCATTGTTTCCTAATTCCTGCGCTACAAATAATTCGGCATTTAAATTACCGTAATTACCAACACCTGCAGTAGCATAGTTAGTAAACAAATGCTCTTTTTTGGCTTTATCAACCAATTGCGCATTTCCTTTTGAAGGTGTAAAAGTAGAAGCTACTGGAAAAGAAAAAATAGCGTATTTAATCGTTTCTTTAGCAGCATTTCCTTCATCATTCAATGACGGAATTTCTTTTACCTTAAAAGCATCCGAGATTGTAGGAGAATATGCTTTTACCACATTTACTTCTTCGGTACCAATTGTTTCTTCTTTCTTTTTTGTTTCGTCTTTTTTCTGCGCTAAAGTCAACTGAGAAGTTAGCAACAAAAGAAAAGCGATATGTTTATTTTGGAAATTGATTTTCATATTTTATTTTTTTGAGAGCAAAGATTAAAGAGAAAAGACTTATCTATTTTTCTTGTCTCTATTATCTATACTCTTTTTCCTCTATTTTCTACTTTGTAATCGATGAATTTGTTTTAGACTCTTCTGCTTTTATAGCACTTAATTCTTTTTCGGCCTCAGAAACTACATCTGGATAAGCAGTGAAATTCTGAATTACATTCTCTAAAATATAAGTTGCTTGATAACTATCTTTTAAGCCATAGAAATTCTTTGCCATTAATACCAATCCTTTGGCTCCAAAATATTTGAATGATGAATAGTTTTTAGCTAGTTTTTGTACCGCAGCATTAGAAGCATCGTACTTGTTCTCTTTATTTTTAAAGTAAGCATCATAATACAATGATTCTGCCGCCAATTCTCCTTTGGATGTTGTAGCCAATTTTGCGTAAGCCGTTTTAGCTTTATCCTCATCTCCAGATTTAATTGCTGCTCTTGCTACAATAATTTGCGCATCGCTTTTTACATTTTCATCCGTTTTAGGGTTTTGCAATACTTTTTCTGCATACACAACCGAGTTACTATAATCGTTTTTATCATAATAACACTTCATCAAATTAGCTTGTGCAAATGTTTTATTTTGCGAAGAATCTCCTTCGTTTTCTATACGAGATAAAACTGGAATTGCTTTATCACAATCTTTAGCTTTTAAGAATATCTGCGCTAAACGCATTAAAGATTGCTCTGTATATTCACTACGAGGTTGCTCGATTATATATTGATAATTAGGAATCGATTTACCCTCAGAACCTTCGGTAGTATAAGCTTGGGCTAATTTAAAATTCGCCTCAAGCGCATGGATTCCTTTTGGAAATTTGCTTACGTAATTACTAAAACCGACAATAGCTTGTTTGTTATTATTTTGCTCATATTGTTTTATTGCCCCTTCGAAAGTATCATTATCTAAATCGGCATCTGTAACAGCTACAAAATCTAGCGTACGTACCCAAGTAGCATATTCATCTACTTTACCATTATCTACATAAATTAATCTCGCTGTAGAAACTGCTTCAAGAGCTTCGGGAGTTCTAGGGAAATCGGCGGCTACTTTTTTAAATTTCACCAAAGCCAATTGATCTCTGTCGGAGTTATAGTAAATTAATCCCTCACGCAAAATAGATTTTGCAGTGAAAGCTCCATTCTTGAATTCTGCAACCAATTGGTCATAAGTTTTAATTGCCTGCTCTGTTTTTTTCTCGGCAGCATATGTATTTGCTAACTCAAACATGGCATCGTCACGGTATTCTGATTTTTTGTACATCTGAAGAAATCCGTTAAGTTCTTCTATTTTTTTATCATTTTTATTCATAAAACCATAACAAATGGCTTTTTGAAAATAGGCATAATCAGCATCGACACCTTTAAAAGTCATAACTTTAGTATAAGCTTCCATCGCCGAAGTATACTTAGAAGTTACAAATCGACAATCGGCTAATCTTAAATAGGAATCATGTAATCTTGAAGCATCATCTTTGGCATTATCGATTTGAGCCTGAAATGAATTTGCTGCATTATCATATTCTTTTAATTTAAAATAAGTGTAAGCAATATTATAATTCACGTTTTTAAACTCAGGAGTTGTTTTGGCTGCTGCCATACCCGCAAATTGCTTATAACTGATTAATGCGTTTTTAAAATCTTCATTAAGATATTCCGTTTCTCCTTTCCAGAAAGTTGCACGAGCTGTAAACTCTGGGCTTTTTTGTTCGTTAAGCGACTTAATAAACATCTTAGAAGCTTCCTGATAATTATTATCATTATACAGTTCTAAACCTCTGTAAAAAAGCACTTTTTGGTAAGCCAATCTATTCTCGGGAGATTTGTTTTTTTCTAATAAAGTCAATGCTTCACTATAGTTTTTAGAAGAAATATAAGAATCTATCAATAGTTTTTCTACTTCAGATTTACTGGAGTTATTTGGATATTTCTTTAAGAAATCAAGTAAAACTGCTGGTACCGTTTGGTATGAATTCCCGATTTCGTAACTCAGTTTAGCGTAATTTAAACTTGCGTCTTCTTGAATTGCTTTATCAAAATCCATTTCGGCAGCATTCTTGAATGCATTTAAAGCTTGTTGCTTTTTATCGGTATTTAAATAACTCTGACCTAAGTGGTAATATGCATTTTGCGCCACGAAGTCTTTTCCTTCAATGATTTTATTGAATTGTGAAATGGCATTTTCATAATCTTTTTGCTGATAATAAGCATATCCTAACTGGTAAAAATCGGTGTTATTCCATTTTCCCTTTTTACCTTTATATTGTACTAAAAACGGAATCGCTTTATCATACGCTTTTAAATTAAAGTAACTTTCTCCGATAATCTTATTCAGTTCCGATTTTTCGATTTCATTAGATTTAGGCATTGCTTTTTGTCCCAAATCGATTGCTTTTTGGAAATTACCTAACTTAAAGTTCATATCAGCTTGATAATACGAAAGTTTTTCTTTGTATTTTTCTTCGCCCGAAACCTCATCAAAATACTTAGTAGCTTCTTTGTAATCATCACCTTCATAAGCCATGAAACCCAAATAATACTTGGCTTGTGAACCATATTCGGGAGAATTTACCACTTTATTAAAGTAGGTTGTTGCTTCTTTTTTCTTTTTAGAATTAAAGTAACTATATCCTTTTTGGAAGTTGAATTTATCCAAATCACTTTTACTCATATAGTTCTCATCTACACGATCAAACCATTGCAATGCTTTTGGGTAATTGGCCTGATCGAAAAAATAATGAGCAACTTCTATATATGCTTGATTTTGCTTGGTACTTATTGGGTAATCTTCAACAAAACGCTCCATAAGTTCATCAGCATTTGGCTGATTGGTTCTTATGGCGCAATTGGCGATGTAATAAGCACAGTCTGCCTTTACCTCTTCTCTCGTCTCTTTTTCTTTTACTTTTTCAAAAATAATCTGAGCCGATGTATATTGTTTATCATTATATAAGGAAAGTGCTTTGTCGAAATCCTTTAAATCGTAGGTATAGATAGCCGACTTTTGTGCCGAAACCTTAATCGATAAAAGAAGAACTAGTATAAAAAATAACCGTGAAAGTTTGTGCATTGTGATTTTAATTTAATATTCAAATGTATCATTTTCTACTGGGTATAACGAAACCGTTTTGGTATTTATTATAAACAAAAATCCAACTATCATGATTTAACACACTTATAAAACCCAACAACCACACACTTATTGTCTTAAATAAAGACATATAAAGGACTATTTCCTTAATTGAGGAAAATTTATTTTGAATACAGCCGTTAACTTATTACTTTTACCATTCAAATTAATTTTATCATGTCACAAACCGTACTGTCTCTTAAAGATGTAACTATTTATCAAGAAGGAAGAAAAATTTTATCTCACGTAAATTTAGAAGTTAAACACGGTGAGTTTCTTTATATCATCGGAAAAACAGGTTCAGGAAAAAGTAGTTTCATGAAAACTTTATATGGCGATTTACCTTTAACTGAAGGGGAAGGTCATATTGTTGATTTTGATTTGGCAACTTTAAAAGAGAGTGAGATTCCATATTTGAGACGTAAAATCGGAATCGTATTCCAAGATTTCAAATTACTTCCAGACCGTACTGTAAAAGACAATATGCTTTTTGTACTAAAAGCAACTGGATGGGTTGACAAAGAAGGTATGGAACGTAAAATTGACGAAGTTCTTGATAAAGTTGGTATGAAAGAGTTTACTCAAAAAATGCCACACCAACTTTCTGGTGGTGAGCAACAACGTGTTGCAATTGCAAGAGCTTTATTAAACGACCCTGAATTTATCCTTGCCGATGAACCTACAGGAAACTTAGACCCACAAACAAGTTCAGAAGTTCTTGAAGTTTTAAGAAACATCAACGCACTTGGAAAAACTGTTATCATGGCAACTCATGATTATGCTTTACTAATGAAATTCCCTTCGAAAACATTAAAATGTGAAGATGCCAGGATTTTTGAAGTTGTTCAGAGAACGGTGTAATTATTTTTATTTCTCAAAAACTAAGATATCTTGAAAGTCTACTAGAGGTTTATTTCCTCTTTTAGACCAGGTTCCGTATATTTTATTTTCAACTTTTAAGTTACTCAAATCTACCATTTTATTTAGAGATTCTTCATCAAAGGCAATATTAGCGGAAGGAACTTTTTGATTCATCAATCTATATCCTACTTTTTTGAATGGAAAAATATAGGTTCCATTATTTTTTGAAATTATATCTTCATTTTTTTCATTATACACAAAAAAAGTAGCTAGGCATTTTCCTTCTGGTTTTAATACTCTATAAATTTCATTAAGGTAATTCTGAACCTCTAATGGTTGCATGTGTGTAAAAACAGAAAACAAAAAAACCGTTTCAAAAGAATCGTCTTTATAAGGAAATACAAAATTTTCGGCTTTTTGATTTGTTAAACTATACAAATCATTACTTAAAGGAATATGTTGAAAATTGAAATTAGGAAAGCTACTTGTGATATTATTTTTACACCAATTAATACCTTTCTTAACCAAGTCAAATCCTTCATATCTACTATCAGTTAATAAATAATTAGTAAGCGGAACGGCTACTCTACCAATACCACAACCAATATCCAGAACTGAATGATTGGGTTTTAATTTTGCATATTCTATTAAGAGTTTAAGATGATGCTTTCCTTGCTCTACAAAATCACCTGAACCTATAAAAATATCTCCTTTATTAGGAATCAATTTATTTTTACGTCCACTTATCGAATTTAAAAAATCAATGGGCGCATAATAAATTTTCCGAACAACAAGCCTTGATTTTGGAGAGATAAAATAATAAACAGATCTTAAATTCATTTTTTAATGTTTTACTTTTTTTTACAAACTTGATATCATTTTTATCGACAAAGAGATTTTCTTAATAAAAAGTATTTTCTTTACAAATATATTTTAAAAAACGACAATTAATGCTTTCTATTCTTATTCCAGTATACAATTATGATGTTTGCTCTCTTATCACTGAGCTACATAAACAATGTTTACAATCTGGAATCGAATTTGAAATTATTTGTTTGGATGATGCTTCCTCTCAGTTTTTAACTGAAAATCAAAAATTAAATCAATTAACAAACAGTTCTTATGCTATTTTAGATAAGAATATTGGAAGAAGTGCTATCCGGAATTTATTAGCTCAGAAAGCCAACTTCGAGGATTTGCTTTTTCTGGATGCTGATACGTTACCAATTCATTCTAATTTTATTACTAATTATATTCTTCAGATAAATAAAGACGAAAAAGTCATTTATGGCGGAATTCAATACCAAAAAGAAGAACCAACAAAATCTGAAATTCTAAGATGGATTTACGGTAAATCCAGAGAAGCATTATCGGTAGAAAAAAGGCAAATAAGCCCATATCTTTCGTTATTAACATTAAACTTTCTGATAAAGAAATCAATCTTTAAAAAAGTGTTTTTTAATGAAGAAATTCCAAATTTAAGACATGAAGACACTTTGTTTTCTTTTGAATTAAAGCAAAATAAGATTGAGGTTATCCACATTGAAAACCCTGTTTATCATTTAGGTATCGAGAGTAGTAAAACGTTTTTAAAGAAATCGGAAGAATCAGTTATAGGTTTAAAATACTTAGTCGACGAAAAACTGATAGGTGTAGAATATGTAAAACTTTCGTATTATTACCAAATAGTAAAAAAGTATAAGCTCTCTCTTTTTTTAGAAAAGCTATTTTTAATATTTAAATCATCGCTAAAGAAAAATTTATTGAGTGATAATCCGTCACTTTTTATCTTTGATCTATATCGATTGGGTTATTATTTCACTTTGAAAAAATAAAAAATATGGCATTTTTTTCAGTAATTATTCCGTTATACAACAAAGAAAATTTTATCGAAAAAACGATGCAAAGTATCTTGAATCAAACTTTTCAAGATTTTGAAATTATTGTTGTGAACGATGGATCTACTGATAGAAGTGAAGAAAAATTAATTCAATTTCAAGATTCCAGAATTCAGTATTATCACAAAGAAAATGCAGGCGTATCAAGTGCAAGAAATTTAGGAATAGAAAAAGCTTCTGCTAATTATATTACTTTCATAGATGCAGATGATTACTGGTACCCCGATTTTTTAAAAGTGATGTATGAAAATATTACAAATCTCTCAGATTATAAAGTATTCTCAGCTGCTATTGAAGTAGACACTTCAAAAAAAGTAATTCCATCACAATATTCTATTATAAAAACTGGCGATTATGAAATCGTGAATTATTTTAAAGCAAGTTTAAAAGAAAGTGTAATATTTACTTCATGCGCTGTGTTTGACAGAAGCATTTTTACAGAAATAGGAAATTTTGACACTAATATAAAAAGCGGCCAAGACACTGATTTATGGGTTAGAATTGGACTAAAATATCCTGTCTTATTTACATGGAAAGTATTAGCACGTTATGTATACGATGAAAACAGTCTTTCTAAAAACACAAATTTTATTGCTAGCAAAATGGATTTTACAAAATTTTTAGAGTATGAAAAATCAAATTCTGACTTAAAAAAATTTCTTGATTTAAATCGGTTTTCTTTAGCTATAAAAAGTAAGATTGCAAAGGAAGATATTCTCTTCAAAAAACACTGCGAAGACATTAATTTGCAAAATTTAAATTTAAGAAAAAGAGTTTTACTAAAATTACCTGCTTCAGAACTAGTTAAGCTGATTAATCTAAAAACAAAACTTGCACATTTAGGTGTAGGTTCATCTGTTTTTAAATAACCTAAACTTTTTATATTCCCGAATATAATCATCTTCGTTAAACTCATCAGAAGATAATACCAAACAAACTGATCCAGAAGAAAAATTTCGTAATTCTCTCCAAATTCCAGGAACAATAAGTAAACCGACATTAGGTTTATTAAGCGTTACCGTTTTTATTGATTTTCCATCTTTCAAAACTACATCAAAACTACCGCTTAAGGCTATCAAAAATGCTTGTTGCTCTTTATGTGCATGGCCTCCTCGCTTACTCCCACTAGGAACATCATATAAATAATACACTCTTTTAAAATTAAATGGAATAGTTTCTCCTTCAATAACCGAAAGATTCCCTCTCCTGTCTTGAATTTTAGGAATTTCAATTAATTGAACATCAGAATTGGCTGTTACTTTATGCATTTGTTAATTCTTTATATTTATAAATTCCTGCTAGTCCCTTTTTATATTTTTTAATAAAATCCGCTTTATTGATATAGTTATTCGATATCAAAAACAACATATACTTGAGTAACCATAAATATGCAAAATTCCCTTTAACTTTATAATACAAAGCACCTCTTGCAAAAATTAAATTATCAGCGCCAGCATCTTTTCCTGAAGATACTTGAGGATGGGAAACAATTATTTCGGGACTATAAATCACTTTTATTTTTTGTATCAAAGAACTCCTCAAAAACAAGAATTCCTCTGCAGTTTCAAAGAATGAACTTAATCCAAAATTTTCATCAAAATAAATCTCATTTTTTCTAATATCATCCACTTTAAAAGCTATTTCAATAGAACTAACATTCCAAATACTTTTAAAATTATGCTCAAATTTTTTATTAAGTTTTTTTTCTGGATAAGAATTACCTACTCTTATGTGGTTAAAGGTAATAATCGACGCTTCTTGATATAACATAAAAGCATCTAAAACAGATTTTTCTAAAGTATCAGAAAAAACCACATCATCGTCAGAAATAAGACAAATCTTTTTTACCGCATTTTTAATTGCAATATTTCTGCTTTTTGATAAGCCACTTTCGTTACTATTTATTACCCTTACTGAATTATATTCTGATAGTAAAATTCCAGTTTTAGATTGATTAACTATCAATAAATTAAAATTAGAAAAATGTTTAAAAGGAAACATTTTAAGCAAAAAATCAAAATTGCACCTATCTTTGGTAGCAATTAAAATCTCTAAGTCATTTTCCGAAAAAATATCTGACATTTTCATATATATTTAGGTAAATATAAATATTTCTATTAATAATAATGAGAATACTCTTAATAGGTGAATATAGTCGATTACATAATTCCTTAAAAGAAGGATTAGAGTCATTTAATCATGAAGTTAAAATTATAGGCACAGGTGATAATTTCAAACAATTTCCTGTAGATTATTCTATTTCCCCAAAATATTTCCTCTCAAATAGATTTTGTGTTTTTTTAAATAAAGTTCTATTCAAAATCTTTCACATTGATTTACAATTACTAGAAAAAGGTATTCGGTTTTGGTTTTTCTTACCAAAACTAAAAAATTACGATATTGTACAATTGATTAACTCAAATGCAATTGAAACCTATCCTTTCCTATCAACATACTTATTAAAAAAAATATTCAAACAAAATGGAAAAAGCTTTCTTCTTGTCTGTGGTGAAGATACTCCTATAATTGATTTTTTAATGAGAGATACATTGAAATATTCAATTATGACTCCTCTCTTAAAAAATTCAAAATTAAAATCTGATTATAGATTTTCATTAAAATACATGAAAGATAGCTATCGAAATCTGTTTGATTTTGTTAGCTTAAATGTTTTAGAAATAATTGTTTCCGACTTAGACTATAAAATTCCTTTACCTGAAAAAAAATTAATTCCAAACCCTATAAATACAACTAAAATCTCTTTTGAATCTCTAATTATTAATGAAAGAATTATCATTTTTATAGGAATAAACAAAGGGAGTTATATAAAAAAAGGAAGTCTTTTTTTTGAAGAAGCCCTTGAAATTATCAAAGAAAAATATAAGGCTAAAATAGAAATCATTACTGTAGAAAGCGTTCCTTATAATGAATACATTACCCTATATAACAAAGCACATGTTGTATTAGATCAAGTTTACGGATATGATCAAGGTTACAATGCTCTTGAAGCAATGGCCAAAGGGAAAGTTGTTTTCACAGGAGCCGAAAAAGAATTCATAGAGTACTATAATCTTGGAGAACGTGTTGCTATAAATGCACTACCCGATGTAAATTATTTAGTAGATGAATTATCTTTTTTAATTGAAAATCCCGAAGAAATAATAGCTATAGGAAAACGAGCCAGAGCTTTCATAGAGAAAGAACACAACTACATAAAAATAGCTGAAAAATATCTGGAAATTTGGAATAAAAATTAAACCATTTTTTATATAACTAATTATTAGTGTATTTTAATTATTATCTAAAAAAGTACTTACAATTAAAGAACACTTCTCTGCTCCCTCGGTATGTAAATGATCTGGGTCATAAAAATCATTATTTGTAAATTTAAAATCATTAAATAAATTCAAGTATCTGACATTTGAATTTTTGTTTTCAAATAATTTAGCTGTTTTAACGATCTTATCTAATTTAAACTTATTCACCCTTACAGAATATGCCTTAGAAACTGGCATTGTTACTAAAATCACTTCAATCTCTTTTTCTTTACATTGGCGGATAATTGATTCAATTCTGGAAATATTTTCAGAAAAATCAAATAAATTATCCTCATGCTTTCTTATTGTATTAGGCGCAATTTTATCTATATTTAAAAATCGTTTTTCTTTAGTATAATTAATCCCAAAACCATTTACATCACAATCAATAACTGTCCCTTCGATAAAATAGCTATTTACTAATTTTATATTTTTATTAAATGGTCTTGTAGATGATAAAAAATAATTACCATAATCAAACTTAGAAATTATTGGAACATTTAAATCCATATAACTCTTATAATAATATTTCCTCCAACTATCTTCTTCAGTATCTTTTAATTGACTCAAACTTGTATACTCAATATTTAAGATAACATATTTTAGTTTTTTAAATTTATTAATATGCTTTTCAAATAAAAGCTGATCAAAATACAATGTTTGACTAATATTAGACAAATTAAATGTCTGTTTATCAAAAAAAGATGGATTCAATCCATAAAAAGTATGAGAGTTTCCTAAAATTAATACCTCGGTTGTATCATATATCTTTTGAATATTTGTATTTTTTAAAGTATAATTATTTGGAACTAATCTATAAAAACATTCTATAAGAGACAATACCAATAGTATTGGTAATAAAAAAAACACTAGGTTTTTGATTAACTTTTTCATCAAAATTGAAAATATATAAATTGTAAATCCTTACCAGAATAATACAAAACCAACATTACCAAAACATAATAAAATCCTATTCTAATTGGTTTCATCCAAGTCAATCCAAATTTTTCAATTGCAAAATAATCTTTTCTTCCTCTCCATTCAATACACATAAATAAAAATAAAAATCCAATTATTGTTTTAGGAAATATTTCAGGAAAAGTAAACAATGTATGAGAAAATATTTTAGATATATATAAAAAAGCATCCTCTATAGTATTGGATCTAAAGAAAATCCTCGCAAATGAAACTAATCCAAAAGTCAAAATAATATTAAAAAAGACTTTACTATTTACAATAAAACCATTAGTTGAAACTATTTCAATATTTTTTCTGTTTTGATGGAGTAATACCAAAGGTAGAATGTATAAAAAATTAATAAAACCATAAACTATAAAGGTCCAATTGGCTCCATGCCAAAAACCTATTAACATAAAAACGATAAAAACATTCCTTACCTGCTCCCATTTAGAGCCGCGAGAACCTCCTAGTGGTATATAAACATAATCTCTAAACCAACTTGATAAAGAAATATGCCATCTTCGCCAAAATTCGGCTATATCTCTTGAAAAATACGGATAAGAAAAATTTTGTAATAATTCAATTCCTAATAATCTAGCAGTTCCGATAGCAATATCTGTATAACCAGAAAAATCCCCATAGATTTGGAATGAGAATAAAATTGCTCCAATAACCAATGTACTTCCTGAAAAATTAGACGGATTATCAAAAATTAGATTAACATATTCTGCACAATTATCTGCAATAATTACCTTTTTCACTAATCCCCATAAAATTTGCCTTAATCCACAAACAATATTTTCATAATTAAAACTTCTCTTTTTTTGGATTTGTGGCAAAAGATGCGTGGCTCTTTCTATCGGACCGGCAACCAATAAAGGAAAAAAACTAACAAATAAAGAATAATCAATTATACTTTTTACTGGTTTAATTTTGTTATTATAAATATCAATTACATATGATAACCCATGAAAGGTATAAAATGAAATTCCAACTGGTAATATTATTTGCAATGTCCAAGTATTAATCTTAAGTCCTAAGACTGAAAAAAGTTCCGAAAAATTATCGATGAAAAAATTATAATATTTAAATAAACCTAAGAAACTCAAATTAAGAATTATACTTAACCAAAGCCAACGCTTTTTTATAGAAGTATCACTTACATTATCATATATTTTTTTTCCTATATAAAAATCTAAACCTATAGAGAAAGCTAATAAGAAAGTAAATCTCCAGTCCCAGCAACTATAAAAAAACAAACTAGCTAACAATAAAAACAGATTTTGCAACTTTAAGCTTTTATAAAACACAAACCAGTATAACACAAAGACTACAGAAAAAAAAAGTGCAAAACTTAAAGTATTAAATAACATATTTTTATTTTATTAAACTAAATCCTTCACTTACAATAAAACCAGTGTACATATAAAAATTTAAAAGGATTACTAATCTATTTTCTCATAATATTGATTTAAATCTTTAAATAAATCAATTTTAATGTTCCCAAAAAAATGTAGTCTATTAATCGATGTTCGAAATGGCATAATTGAGCTACTATTAGGTTCTAATGAAATTTATGTTCCGCCTAAAGAATGATACAATTCATACTTTCCTTTTCCATAATATCTACTAATAAATGTGCCATTATCCAAAAGAACTAACTTATCAGAAACATGAGGATTATCCGTTATGAAACCATTTTCATAATTTCGATTAAAATAAGTCCCTACAATCATCTTCTCAAAGAAAAAACTATTAAAAACATATAGAATTATAAATATAAGAGAGAAAATTTTTATTGTTTTTTTCATTACATCAATTTATTAAACCAAACTTTTCCTAAAATAAACACACAATACTAGTAAATAAAGAAAACTACCTAGAGCCTGCGCCATAACAACTCCTTCTATTCCAAAATTATTAATAAAGCATAAGCTTAAAAAATACAAAGTCATTAATGATAATAACTCAGTAACTATAAACGCAGTTGTCATTTTTTTTGCAAAAAACTGAAAGCCTAAAATAAGAGAACAAACCTTAAAAACATCACCTAATAATTGCCAGAAGAACAAACTCTCTACAGGAAGAAAATCTGATGTAAAAAGTAATTTTATTATAAAGAAACGCAAAAAATAAATCACCGTAACTCCAATAATAAAAATAGGTAAAATCGTTTTATAATAACTCCAGAATATTGATTTCGATTCTTGATTATTTTTGGCAATTGCTAATCTCGGCAAAAAATAAACACTTAAAATAGTCGAAATAAACATCATATAATAACTTGAAATACGAGTCATAGTTTCCCAATAACCTGCTTGATTTATTCCAAGATTTTCTATCACATTATTTCGGATTGCCAAGAAAACCAAAGGCCCGAAAACTGATGAAACCAAAGCCATTAAAGAGTATGAAGACAAATTTTTTATGATTTTAAAATCGAACTGACCAAATCTTACCATCTCAAAAAAAACTATCTCTTTATTGATAAAATAAAATGTTGCAAAGAACAACAATGCAGGCGAAATTACAACAGCCAATAAAGCCCCTAAAGTTTTTAATTGAAAGATTAAAAGCAATGAAACTAATAATCCTATAATATTACCAATACAATTAATCCAAATTACTTTTTTAAATTTCCCCAAACCATTAATTACAGCAAGCAAAAAAACCGAAATAGCATACCAAGGTAACGTTAAAGCCAAAATTTTAAATACCAACGAATATTCATAATTATATCCGAAAATTCTACTGTTCCAAAATGAAGCTAGAAAAAATAAAAGTCCGCTTAAAACAACAGCAATAACAAGTAGTGAGATAAAAACTGTGACTATTATTTTTTGAAGTTCCGCTTTATTTTTATCATTTTCGGCAACATATTTTACAATTCCGCTTTGAAAACCCAACGTTGAAATACTCTCCAATAAAGTCATAAAATTACGAAGATTCCCAACCAATGCCATCCCACTTGGCCCAACAAAAACTGCTAATAATTTTGATGTAATTAGTCCAATACAAATTTTCAATATTACACTCAAGCTATTTAAAGAAGTAATTTTAAATAGATTCGTTTGGGTATATTTTTTAACGAAATTCAAGATTAGTATTTATTTAAAATCTCAATAATAAAACTGACTTCCTCATCTGTCAAAACTGGACTTATTGGTAGACTTAAAATTTCGTTATGTATTTTTTCGGTAATAGGAAAAGACAAATTATTCCATTGTGGGAATGCTTTTTGCTTATGTGGCGGAACAGGATAGTGAATCATGGTTTGAATATCATTCTCTAATAAATAAGCCTGTAAATCATTTCTTTTTTGAGTTCGAATTACAAACAAATGAAAAACGTGATTCTCTGAAAAATTCCAAAATGGTAATACGATTTTTTCATTTTTTATTTCAGCTAAATATTTTTTTGCAATAGTCCTTCGCTGCACATTTTCAGCATCCAAATTTGGCAATTTCACATTAAGAAATCCTGCTTGTAATTCGTCTAATCTCGAATTTACACCAACAAAATCATTATAATATTTTGTTTCTGAACCATAATTACGAAGCGAAAACAAAATTTTAGCCAACTCAGAATCATTAGTTATTATTGCCCCGCCATCTCCCAAAGCACCTAAATTTTTTCCTGGATAAAAACTGTACGCTGCAGTTGATTTTAGATTGTTGATTTTAGATTTCAGATTACTGATTGCACCGTGTGATTGTGCAGCGTCTTCAACAATGAAAAGATTATTTCTAGTTGCAATCTCATTTATTGCATCCATTTCGGCTAATTGTCCGTATAAATGAACTACTAAAATAGCTTTAGTTTTAGATGTGATTTTTTCCTGAATCAAATCAGGGGCAATATTATATGTTTCTAACTTCGGCTCAACCAAAACCGGAACTAAATCGGCTTGCAAAATAGCTAGAATACTGGCTATATAAGTATTTGCCGGAACAATGACTTCATCTCCTTTTTGTAGTTTCCCTAACTGAATGTATGCTTTAAAAATTAAGATTAATGCATCTAAACCATTTCCTACTCCTATACAATGTTTTGCACCACAATAATCCGCAAAAGACGCTTCAAATGCTTTGACCTCTTTTCCTAGAATATACCAACCATTATTTAAAACCGTTTCAGTTTTTTCCTGAAATGATTTTTTATACGGCTCGTTTATTTTTTTTAAATCTAAAAAAGAAATCATAGTATTATTTTATAAAAATCCTGATTATAAACTGAACATCCTAACTCTTCTTTTTGCTTTAAAAGCCCTAGATTATATCCTTTTTCGTTATCATCTCCCACAATTCCCATATCAAAGAAAAGCTTTCCCTCTTCTTTATATTTCTGTATCAAGTTAATAAATAAAAAATCTAATGCTCTTAATTCTTCTCCTTTTCTTGTTGTTGCTCCATATTGTGATTTTACAACCGCATCAGTTTCAAAAATAGTTATTCCTGCAATAATTTCATCTTCATAATACACTGAGAACTGTTTTATATTATTTGGGAAATTTTGCTTTAGCAAAGTGATTTCTGTACAATTATGTACAGGTTTCGCATTATGTTTTTCTGACAATCTTGGTTCAAGAACCAATTCCCAAAAGGGTTTAAAGCATTCTTCTTCTAAAATATCTAAATCCCTTTCCTGAATTCTCCTAAAATGCTTTAATTTACTTTTTGAAATATCTAATGAAACCGACATGTTTATTGCCAAGTTCATTTCTTTCTTTTCTAACGAAGCACCTCTTTTAAAGATAAAAAAATCAACTTCACTATTTCCATCTGGAAGATAAAAAGCTGGAATTGGTTTATAATAGAATGTTTTTATTTCATTTTGCTTCAAAAAAGAGAAAAGGCTATCTAAAATCAATTCTACTTCTGTTCCTTTTATTTTTTTTAAATAAACCAAACCACCATAAGTCAATCCTTGATGAGAATAAACTACATTACCGACTTTATTTGCAGGTAAAACTGAAACTAATTTTTCATTTTCAAAAACTAATAATGAAAAATCCTCGAATCGGTATTTATGATATTCCATAAAATCACGATGAAACAAGAAAGTAGCATTTTTGGCTTGACCGATAAAGTCATTCCACTTTTCATAATCTGTTTCCTGATATAATTTTACGGTATAGTTTTTCACGATTTATTATTGGAATTCATTAGAGAAATCATTTAGCGTTTATGCTCTAAAGCTGGCAAATACCATTTATACTTTACAGCCATTAATCGAACGATAATAATAACAACGCAAGTTACGAGATACAAAATATCATCATTGAGATTCAATTTTTTCAATGCAAAAAAAACAATTCCGCCTAGAATACAAATGGTAGCATAAATTTCTCTTCTAAAAATCACTGGAATCTCATTGCATAAAATATCTCGAGTTACACCTCCAAAACACGCTGTCATGGTACCTAATGCAATACAGATTATAGGATGTAAACCTGTAATTATTCCTCTTTCCAGACCTATTAACGTAAAAACTCCTAAGCCAATAGTATCAAATAAAAACAATGATGTTCTTAGTTTATCAAACTTTTTTCTAAAAATAACAGATAAAATAAATCCTAAAATAATAACATACACATACTTTAAATCAAGCATCCAACCCACAGGTGTTCTCCCAATTAAGACATCACGCACTGTTCCCCCACCTACTGCAGTAACAAAGGCAATTATAAAAACCCCAAACGGATCCAATCTTTTATTCATTGCCGTCAACGCGCCAGACATTGCAAATGCCATTGTCCCAATGATATCTAATAAGCTAAACATTTATATGCTTTTAAAATGAAATGAAATTCTAGTATTCTGACAAAAATAAAGAAATCCCCATTATAAATAGGTGCTAACCCCAATTAATAAATTGTAGCCATTTTGAAAAAATAGTATTGAATTTAAAATTTAAAAAATCTTATTACCTTAGCCACTTACAAACTCAGCACTTTTTCCCTTGAAACAAATTACTTCGATACAAAACCCATTTATAAAATCATTAGTGTTATTGCAAGAAAAAGCAAAAGCACGTAAACAAACCGGAACGTTTTTAATTGAAGGAAAACGCGAGATTTCATTGGCCATAAAAGGCGGTTATGAAATAGAAACCATTCTGTTTTTACCCGAATTAATTTCAGAAAATGAAATCAATAAATTAACCAGCAAACAAGTTAATTTAATCGAAATCAATAAAGAAGTTTATCAAAAGCTAGCTTATCGAGACACAACCGAAGGTGTTTTGGCTATAGCCAAAACCAAATCGCTGCAATTATCTGATTTAAAATTATCTGATAATCCATTAATTCTTGTTGCCGAAGCTCCTGAAAAACCAGGAAATATTGGTGCATTATTACGTACTGCCGATGCAGCAAATTTGAATGCTGTAATTATCGCCAACCCAAAAAGTGATTTATACAACCCAAACATTGTTCGCTCAAGTGTAGGTTGCTTATTTACCAACCAGATTGCAACGGGAACAACTTCTGAAATTATTACTTTTTTAAAAGAAAACAAAATCAATTTTTACTGTGCTACATTACAAAACTCAACTTCATATCACACACAGGATTTCACTACTCCAACCGCTTTGGTTGTTGGTACTGAAGCCACTGGACTAACACAGGAATGGAGAGATGCAGCGACACAAAACATCATTATCCCGATGGAAGGTGAAATAGACAGCATGAATGTTTCGGTTGCAGCGGCCATATTAATTTTTGAAGCAAAAAGACAACGAGGTTTTAATCAATTATAAAATTTAAAGTATGAACTATAAATTATCACTTTTAACACTATTATTCGGTTTTACGGTTTCTGCACAAATCACCAATCAAGAAGTTGATGCACTGGTAGAAAACACTCTAAAAACATTTAACGTTCCTGGAATTGCTGTTGCTATTATTAAAGATGGAAAAATCGTTCAGGCTCAAGGTTATGGTGTGAAATCTATCATAACAAAAGAAAAAGTCGATGCAAATACCCTTTTCGGAATTGCGTCTAACAGTAAAGCTTTTACAAGTGCTGCCCTTGCAATGTTAGTTGATGAAGGAAAGATAAAATGGGATGATAAAGTGATAAAATATCTTCCAAATTTTAAGATGTACAATGAATACGTGACGCAAGAATTTACGATTCGTGATTTATTAACTCACCGTAGCGGGCTTGGGCTTGGAGCAGGAGATTTAATGATTTGGCCTGACGGAAGTGACTTTACTGCACAAGATATTACTCAAAACTTACAATATTTAAAACCTGTTTCAGGCTTTAGAACCAAATACGATTATGACAATTTATTGTATATCGTTGCCGGCGAAATTGTGCATGTGGTAAGCGGAAAAAGTTGGTGCGATTTTGTTGAAGAACGCATCATGAAACCATTAGAAATGAATCATAGTGCAGCTTCATTTTTGCGCTTAAAAGACTCTACAAATATTATTGCTCCACACGTACCTATTGACGGAAAACTAAAAGTAATTAGCAGATATAAAAACCAACTTTTTGATGCTGCCGCAGGTATTTATTCAAGCGTAAATGACTTAAGCAAATGGGCAATTATGCAAATGAATAACGGTAAATATGGATCTGACAATAAACAATTATTTTCAGAAAAAGAACATGACGAAATGTGGCAATTGCAAACTATTATCCCTGCAAGAACCAGAGCCCCATACAATACTCATTTTAGCGGATATGGTTTAGGCTGGTTCCTTAGCGATGTAAAAGGATACAAACAGGTTACTCATACTGGTGGATTAGAGGGCATTGTAACTCAGGTAACTTTAATTCCCGAGCTACAATTAGGAATTATCGTCTTAACAAATCAGCAATCAGGTGCAGCATTTACTGCAATTACAAATACTATAAAAGACAGCTATTTAGGCATTAAATCTGAAGATTATGTTGCATTATACAGCAGCAAAATGAAAGCAAATGAAGAAACAGCAGACAAAGTAACCGATGAAGTTTGGGCTGTTGTTGCTAAAAATAAAAAGGATAAACTAAAAACTGATTTTACCAAAATTACTGGAACTTACAAAGACAATTGGTTTGGAGAAGTTACCATTACAGAGAAAAAAGGAAAAGTATATTTTGCTTCTAAACGTTCTCCACAATTAGTAGGTGAAGCATTCTTTTATAAAGATGGAAATTATGTAGTAAAATGGGATAATGCCTATTTTCATGCAGACGCACATCTTTTCTTTAAATATGATTCTAACGGAAAAGCTACTAATTTAAAAATGCAAGCAATTTCTGAATTAACTGATTTTAGTTACGATTTTCAAGACTTAGACTTTATTAAAATTCCGTAAATTTTATAGATTCAAAGGAACAGAGGCACAAGGAAACAAAGGTTAAAAAAAGAATAAACTTTACGTAGCTTGGTGTCTCTTTGTGAAACTTTGCTAAATAATTCCTTTTAGATAAAAACTGTTAATGTCCTTTCTAAAATTTATCCCGGAACTTCGATACTAAAATCTAAAATCAACACCTCATTCCCTTGTGTATATTGAAACTTATTCTTATTTTTAGGGAATTGAACCAGGCGAATATATGATAGAGATAGATATTGAAAAAGAGAATAAAGCAATTGCACAGGAATACAAAGAATTACTTCGAATTAGTTATCAGACTTTAAGTCCTACAGATAAAAAACTAATCCGAAAGGCTTTTGATGTTGCTGTTGATGCTCATAAAGAACAACGACGAAAATCAGGCGAGGCCTATATCTTCCATCCTATTGCTGTTGCAAAAATTGTAGCTTCCGAAATTGGTTTGGGAGCCACCTCGATTGCTGCTGCCTTATTGCATGATGTTGTCGAAGATACTCCACTGACTGTTCAGGACATTGAGCGTTTATTTAATCCTAAAGTTGCACAACTTGTAGAGGGATTAACTAAAATTTCGATGGTTCAAAGGGATTTAAATGCATCAATGCAAGCGGAAAACTTCCGTAAAATGATCCTTACCTTAAATGATGATGTTCGTGTAATTTTGATAAAATTAGCCGACCGTTTGCATAATATGCAAACTATGGATTCGATGGCTGAATACAAACAAACCAAAATTGCATCCGAAACATTATACATTTATGCTCCACTTGCACATCGATTGGGATTGTACAACATTAAAACTAAACTTGAAGATTTAGGATTAAAATATACTGAACCTGAAGTTTACAATGATATTGTAAGCAAAATTCGCGAAACCAAAGAAGAACAAGATGCTTACATCAAAGACATTTCTGATGTTCTTAAAAAATCTATGGATGAAGAAGGAATCGATTATATTATAAAAGGTCGTCCGAAATCTATTTATTCTATTCGAAGAAAAATGCGTGCGCAAAACGTAAGCTTCGACGAAGTTTATGACAAGTTTGCACTTCGAATCGTCTATAAATCGAATCCCCATGACGAGAAATTTCTTGCCTGGAAAATATATTCTATCGTAACAGACCATTACAGACCAAGCCCTAGCCGATTACGTGACTGGATTTCATCACCAAAATCTACTGGATACGAAGCTTTGCACATAACAGTAATGGGACCAAAAGGACGCTGGGTCGAAGTACAAGTTCGAAGCGAACGTATGGATGAAATTGCAGAAAAAGGATATGCAGCACATTACAAATATAAAAACGGAGCCACCGAAGAAAGTGGTCTGGATGTTTGGCTAAACTTACTTCGTGAAGCTTTAGAAAATTCCGAAACCAATGCGGTAGATTTTGTTGAGGATTTTAAAATGAATTTATATTCAAAAGAAATCTTTGTATTTACTCCAAAAGGAGAAATTAAATCATTGCCAAAAGGTGCAACCTCATTAGATTTTGCTTTTAGCATTCACTCAGAAATAGGAATAAAAACTCGTGGAACCCGTGTTAACGGACGATTAGTTCCTCTTAACTACGAATTAAAAAGTGGTGATCAGGTAGAAGTTATTACTTCTCAAAACCAAAAGCCAACCGTCAACTGGCTGGATTATGTTACTACATCCCGAGCTAAAAATAAAATTAAAAACGTTTTAAACGAAAACACCAAAAAGATTGCCGAAGAAGGAAAAGAATTACTTACTCGCAAACTTAAACACTTAAAAATTACGATTAGCGAACAAGTTATAAACGAGTTGGTTAACTTCTTTAAACTTAAAACGAGTTTAGATTTATTTTACAGAGTTGGTGTTGGTGCAATCGAAAATCAACAATTAAAAGACTATGCTGCCCAAAAAGGTAACACGTTTATTAATTTCTTCAAAAACAAAATAAAACGTAATAACAGCAATACAGCTGATATCGATATTCATAAACCTGAAATCAGCAGTAATTATGATATGTTGGTTTTTGGAACTGAGCACGATAAACTAGATTATAAATTATCTCCATGTTGTAACCCAATTCCAGGAGATGATGTTTTTGGATTTGTAACGATAAACGAAGGGATAAAAGTTCACAAGAAAGACTGTCCTAATGCCATCGGAATGCAATCCAACTATGCGTATCGTATAATGACTGCTAAATGGATTGATTCATCTCAAGAAGAATTTAAAGCTATTATCAATATTACAGGAATGGATGTTTTAGGACTTACAAACCAATTAACAAAAGTGATTTCTAACAACATGAACGTGAACATTCAGAGCATCTCTTTGAGTACCGATGCCGGGATTTTTCATGGTCAGATTGCAGTAATTGTACGAAATAATTCTATACTCAAGAAAATGATTAATAATATCAAAAAAATTGATGGTGTAGATAAAGTAACCAGAGAATATAGAACATAAGTGTCTGAATTTTCACGATTAAACATTTGAACGTGAAACTTTAAACAGGAAACTTTTATTCATTTAAAAATAATAAATTATCTTTGCAGGATATGACACTCATTTCAACTGACAACAACAAAAATCAAGAAATTGTAAAAAATGTTTTTACATTATATCTTGAACAAAAAGGGCATCGTAAAACACCTGAGCGCTACGCTATACTTCAGGAAATATACGATAGTGAAGAACATTTTGATATTGAAAACTTGTATATCAAAATGAAAAACAAAAATTATCGTGTAAGTAGAGCCACTTTATATAATACAATCGAATTATTATTAGATTGTGCTTTGGTTCGTAAACATCAATTTGGGCAAAATCAAGCCTACTACGAAAAATCGTATTTTGACAAGCAACACGATCATATCATTATGACTGATTCTGGTGAGGTAATCGAATTTTGCGACCCTAGAATTCAGACCATAAAAAAAACAATCGAAGAAATATTTGATATCGAAATCACGAATCATTCCTTATATTTTTACGGAAACAAAAAACAGAAATAGACAATCGCTAAAAAAGATTGTTCTCGAAAATATTTAAATAAAATAGATAACAAATTAATCTGAGCAGGCGGTAAAAACTGCCTCGACATTAAAATTAAAAACAGAATGACCGTAGATTTATTACTAGGATTACAATGGGGAGATGAAGGTAAAGGGAAAATTGTAGACGTTCTTACCTCTAATTATGACATTATTGCTCGTTTTCAAGGTGGACCAAATGCAGGACATACTTTAGAATTCGACGGAATAAAACACGTTTTAAGAACAATTCCATCAGGAATTTTTCATGAAAAGTCTATTAACATTATTGGTAATGGAGTTGTAATTGACCCAGTGGTTTTCCAAAAAGAAATTGAAGGTCTAGAGAAATTTAATTTAGACATCAAAAGCAAATTAATTATATCTAGAAAAGCACACTTAATTTTGCCAACACACCGTTTACTTGATGCAGCTTCTGAAGCATCAAAAGGAAAAGCAAAAATTGGTTCTACATTAAAAGGAATTGGTCCAACTTACATGGACAAAACTGGTAGAAATGGTTTACGTGTTGGTGATATCGAATTAGAAGATTTTAAAGAACGTTACAGAGCATTGGCAGACAAGCATGAAGCTATGATTGCTTTTTATGATGTTGCTATTCAATACAACTTAGCAGAACTTGAAAAAGAATTCTTTGAAGCTATCGAAGAATTAAAAAAATTAGATTTTATTGATAGTGAAGAATATATGTACCAAGCTCAAAAAGCTGGTAAATCTATTTTATGTGAAGGTGCTCAGGGATCTTTATTAGATGTAGATTTTGGAACATATCCATTTGTTACCTCATCTAATACTACTGCTGCAGGAGCATGTACTGGTTTAGGTATTGCGCCAAACAAAATTAAAGAAGTTTACGGAATTTTTAAAGCATATGTTACTCGTGTAGGTAGCGGTCCTTTTCCAACTGAACTTTTTGACGAAGTTGGAGCTACAATGGCAAAAATCGGAAACGAATTTGGATCTGTTACAGGAAGACAAAGACGTTGTGGATGGTTAGACTTAGTAGCTTTAAAATATGCTGTTCAAGTAAATGGTGTTACACAATTAATGATGATGAAAGGTGACGTACTTTCTGGATTCGAAACTTTAAAAGTGTGTACTGAATACAACTACAAAGGACAAAACATTTCTCATTTCCCTTATAATATTGAGCCAGAAAATGTAACTCCTGTTTACAAAGAGTTTAAAGGATGGCAAGCTGATTTAACTGGAATGACAACTTATGATCAATTACCAATTGAATTAAAAGAATATATCGAGTTTATCGAGAAAGAAGTCGAAGTGCCTATCAAGATTGTTTCTGTAGGTCCAGACAGAAAACAAACGATACTTAAATAAAAACATTAAACGCTCTGAAATCCAGGGCGTTTTTTTTGCCAAAAAAATATTTTACACATGAGCAATCCTAAAATAAATATAACTGAGACTAAATTATTATCTGATAATTGGTATGTATTAAACAAAGTAACGTTTGATTATCAAAAGAATAACGGAAAGCAGGAAATCCATTCTCGAGAAGTATATGACAGAGGGAATGGCGCAGCAATATTACTTTATAATTCTGAAAAGAAAACTGTAGTCCTTACAAGACAGTTTCGCATGCCAACTTATCTTAACGGAAATGAATCTGGAATGATGATTGAGGTTTGTGCTGGACTTTTAGACAAAGACAATCCTAAAGAATGTATCATCCGTGAAACGGAAGAAGAAACCGGATATCGATTAAAGAATGTAGATAAAGTAATCGAAACCTATATGTCACCAGGATCGGTAACCGAAATTCTATATTTGTTTACAGGAGAATATGACGAAAGTATGAAAGTTAGTGAAGGCGGAGGACTGGATATCGAAAATGAAAACATCGAAGTACTAGAAATGACTTTTGATGAAGCTTACAATATGATTGCAACTGGAGAAATAAAAGATGCCAAAACAATTTTATTATTGCAACACGCCAAGATAAAAGGATTAATTTAATATTTGCTCCTTATGCAAAAAAGTTTTCATACACTACTTTAAATCCATAAGCAATACAAAGCAGCGAAGAGATTATAATTAATACGTATTGTAGTTTTTGAGATTTGAGTACATTTTTAGTAAAAGGAATACTGAATAATCCAGAGGCTAAAAACATCCCGAAAATTGAACCTAATCCAAAAACTAAGATATACATTAATCCTTCTAAAACCGTTTTCATCTGAGAGATTACTAATACGACCAAAGCGCCACTACCCGCCAATCCGTGAATTAATCCTACACCAAATGCTGCCCGATATCCCTTAGACTCATCTGGATGTTCATGCTCAAACAAATCTATGGGGTGAGAATGGGTATATGTATGAGAATGCAAATGGGTGTGAGTAACGCCATTACTATGGGTATGTTCATGTGAGTGCGTGTAGGTATGAGTATGGGTATTTTTTTTAAATAACTTAAACAAACGAAAAACACCTAGCATAATCAACATTAAACCAACAGTTCCTTCAAGATAACTAAAAACACTTTCCTTTATAATTACCTTAAAACCAATCATAACAACACCTATCACAAAAATGGTAAGGGTATGTCCTATTCCCCAATACATCCCATCTTTAGCAGCTTTCTTAATATTTTTTCTATTAGTTACTAAACTATTAACAGCCAATAAATGATCCATTTCAAGAGCATGCTCTAATCCTGCATAAAGTGTTATTATTATCCCAATCATGACAACTACAAGTAATTATAATATGCAGCACAAGCCCCCTCAGAAGAAACCATTGGTGCTCCTAATGGATTAGACGGTTTACATTTTTTCCCAAATTCGGGGCATTGGTTTGGTTTTTTAGTTCCTCTTAAAATTTCTCCTGCAATACAATTTTGGTCTGTCTTTTTATTACTACTGTTAATCGAAAATCGAGAATTAGCATCATATTTTCTATAGTTTTCTCTCATCACCAATCCACTATTTTCGATTACGCCAATACTTCTCCACTCTTGATCTCCAATTGTAAAAACAGTGTCTACAACCTCTTTAGCTTTTACATTCCCTTCTACTTTTACTAGTCGGGTATATTGATTTTCAACTTCAAATTTTCCTGCTTCTAATTGTAGTACAGCATGATAAATAGCCCGAAGCAAATCGGCAGGTTCAAATCCAGAAATTACAATCGGAATTTTATATTTTGCAGAAATAGGATAATATTCTTCCAATCCTACTATTGTACATACATGTCCGGCTCCCAAAAAAGCATCAATAGTACAAAACTCATCAGATAAAATAGTCTCCATAGCAGGCGGAACAAGTACATGCGAGACTAATAAACTAAAATTATCCAAGTCTAATTTTTGAGCATGAATTACTGCTAAAGCAATACTTGGGGCTGTCGTTTCAAATCCTACTGCAAAAAATACAATTTCCCTATCAGGGTTTTGTGCAGCTATATTTACCGCCTCCAGTGGGGAATATAGAATACGTAAATCTCCCCCTTCAGCCTTAGCTTGCAACAGACTTTGAGAAGAACCTGGTACTCGGGTCATATCCCCAAATGAACACAAAATTACATCTTGCTTCATCAATTGTATTGCCTTATCTATTAAAGAAATTGGAGTTACACATACAGGACAACCAGGCCCATGAATCATTCTTATGTTTGAAGGCAATAAATCCAACAAACCGTTTTTAACTAATGAATGCGTTTGTCCACCACAAATTTCCATTATATTCCAAGGCTTTGTAGTTATTTTATGCAATTCGGTAATATACTGTTTTACCAATTCAGGATTTCTATACTCTGAGAGATACTTCATGTCAAACAATATTTAAAAGTTCAATTATAAAAACTAAAGTTGAATTGGGCTGAATCATCGGAGGTGCTCCAATTTCGGCGTATGCCAAATGATGTGGGATATAAACTTTCCAGCGAGAGCCTTCTGGCATTAATTGCAATGCTTCTTGCCAACCTTGTATAGTCTGCAATAATTTAATTTTCTGTGCACCAGTTTCTTTAGTCGAATCAAAAACATTCTTATTCAGCAAATAGCCTTCATAAATAACATTTACAGTATCTGTTCTTTTAGGAATACTTCCATTTCCTTCAACTAAAACTTCGTATTGCAATCCACTTGAAAGCGAAATTATTCCTGCCTTTTTAGAATTTTTATCCAAAAATTCTTTTCCAATTTCTGCATTCGTAATCTTCAATTCTTCTTGTAAAAGTGCTACATAATTATTAAAGATCTCGATAGATCGTTTAGGAGAAATCTTCGAACTTGCTTTTCCAAATACAGATTGCATTCCATCTACAAAATCTTCGTATTTTATTTCGTCAAAACCTATATCTTTTAGACTTAATGCCATCACCACTCCCGCAGAATAAGAGATTTTATCTTTCTCTTCTGTTTTACCAACATGCCCTAATAATTCTAAAATATCCATGATTTATTTTTTTATATGTAAATAGTAATTGAGTTGTCCAAATGAAATATTTTCGTCATTGGGAGAAACTATTTTATGAAAATGAAGCTTATATTTTGGTTTTAAATGATCAACAATCAAATCTATAAGTACTGAGTTTTGGAAAACTCCTCCGCTAAATGCTAATTCTTTTGCTTTTGAAAAATTTGCTACTTTTTCAATACATTTTACCAAAGTATAATGAAAATTAAGAGCGATAATTTCTATACCAACATTCTTTTTACGAGCTGTAATAATTTGCAATAAAATTCTTCTTACAGGAACCAGGTTGGTAATTATTTCATTTTTTAAATAATCTTCTAATTCTAAAACAGGTTTATCATATCCTCTTTGAGCCAAATTTTCAAGATATAAACCTGCTTCTCCTTCAAATGATATATTATCCAGAAAACCTAAAGTAAAGGCAACAGCATCGAATAATCTCCCCATAGAGGATGTTTTTATTTTTGCGAGCCCTATCTCATTTTTATAAATTTTCAATTCGTTTTCATCAAAAAAATTTCGAAAAAAAGTATTATTCCCACTTATAGAAAATGCAGCAATTTTTGGATTTTTTGACATTTTATCTCCCATAATCCATGGGTAATATTCTAAATGACCAACTCTTTTAATCTTATTAGCATTGTAACGTAGAAACTCTCCTCCATAAATTTCATTTTCATTTCCAAAACCCATTCCATCCCAAATAACACCTAAAACATTCTTTCTTCCCCATAGCTTTTTCTCTCCTAAAATTGCTGCAAAATGAGCTTCATGATGTTGAACTTTCAGAATTTCTTTTTGATTTTTCGCATCTGTAAAATCACTAATAATTTGACTGTTATGATAATTTGGATGTTTATCACAAATAATAACCTCAGGCAAGAAATCAAAAATTTGCAGATACTTTTTTATTTTTTTATCAAATCGATCATAAGCATCATAATTACTTAAATCTCCATTATATTCGCTAACATAACATTGATTGTTAGGACTAATTGTAATAGTATTTTTCAAATCTCCGCCTAAGCAAAGTATTTTTTGATTGGTATCATTACAAAAATCTTTTTTAAAATTTGGAGCAAAACCTCTGGATCGTCTCAGGATTATTTTTACTTTGTTCTTTTCCGAAAATTTAATTACACTATCATCTTGAGGATGTTCTATCTCTAAATTATGATGGAGAAAAAAATCTGCAATAGGTTTTAAAATAGTCGTAGCCTCTTTTTCGTTTGTGCAAATTGGTGCCCCGTGAAAATTACCACTAGTAGCTATTAAAGGAGCATTAAAAACAAATGAAATTAATTGTAAAATGCCTGAATTAGGAAGCAGCGCTCCAATTGTTCTCATTTCTGGAGCAATTTCACCTACTGCCAGATTGCTTTGATCTTTTAAATTTAAAATAACAATAGGTGCTTCAACAGATTTTAATTGTTTCTCTTCTATTTTATTACAATTCAAATTAGCAACAACCTGACTGAAATTTGGAAATAAGACTGCAAAAGGTTTTTTTAAACGTCTTTTCCGACTTCTTAATTCCATTATAACCTCTGAGTTCCTAGCATCACATAGTAATAAATATCCCGAAATATTTTTTACAGCTATAATTTTCCCTTTTTTTAATTCATCTGAAATACGTTTGAAAATTTGCAAATTTGTACCTATAATTTTCTGATTTTCTTTATCAGTAAAAGAAAGTTGAACCCCGCAATCGGGACATGAATTTGTTTGCGAATGAAAACGAATATCTTTCGGATTACAATATTCTTCAGAACATGCTTGGCACATTCGGAATTCATTCATGCTCGTATTTTCTCTTTCAAAAGGGAATTTCCTGGTGATAGCGTAACGAGGACCACATTGTGTACAAGTAGTAAAAGGGTAAAAATAACGTTTGTTCTCAGAATCTATAACCTCATCTTTACAGCTTTCGCAAATTGCAAAATCTGGTGTTAAAGGTAAATTTGCCGAAATGTTTTCTGCTGTTGGTTTTATATAAAAAATTTCGAATTTTTCTTTTGTAGTAAATTCTGAAATCTTAATCGCTGTTATTTTTGCATTCTTAGGATATTTTTTTTTAATCGTTTTGTGAAATTCAAATACTCTTTCGGGCTCTCCACTTGCTATTATAATCACTCCCAATTCATTATTTGAAACATAACCAGTCAGTCCAAATTCAGTAGCTAAATTATAAACAAAAGGGCGGAAACCAACACCTTGCACACGTCCAGAAATGATTATTTGAAAAGAATGATTCAAGGTTTAGTTTTTATTAAAATTTTCAATTAATTGAATAATTTTTTCTGTTACTTCTTTTATCGCACCATCGACTTTTGGAGAAAGCTCCATAAGCATTGGTTCCATTTTAGAAATCGTAATTGTATACAAATAAATTTCGGGCATCGTATCAAGCATAGTCAAAATTTCGACCATGTCCTTTAATCCAAAATTATGACCACTTAAAGAAATTGGAAAATCATTAGAAAATCTGGGTGTTAAGAGTGTAATAGTCCCTTCTTCTTTTCCATCCATTGTTGCATCTACAATAATTACTTTTTTATGGTTCTCGATGCATGGAATTAATGTAAATCCTCCTGTTCCTCCATCAATAAAAGAGATATTTTCGGGAAAATCGGTCTTCTCAATCCTGTTAATAAAATGCACTCCAACACCCTCATCCCCCATTAAATAATTACCAATACCAAGTACTAAAATTTCATTTCCATTAGAGTGAAACTCATCATATTTATATGGCATATTGACTTTTTCTGTAATCATCTTTGCTTTTATATTTTTTTATTTTCTTCTTGATTTCCAGTATTTATCACAACTTCTTTTACATCGTCGGCAATTTCATCTTTTCTAACCCTTTCGGTTCGTACAAATTTATATCCACTTACCATAGCCGATGTCTCACCCAATCCTTCCAACCAATCATGAAAGAATACTAAATAAACATGAACGATTGCAAACAAGATAAAAGTCCAGGTAGTAATATGATGAATAGTCCTAACATTAAAATCTCCTCCTAACAAGTTTACAACCCAACCAAACATCTTTGGTAAAAACCAGGTCGATGTGGGAGCATACATTGCAAACCCTGTCGCTATCATAACAAGTCCCATAAAAAACATAACCAAATAAGAAGCTGCAGCGACACTATTATGTCCTACAGCTCCTGTAGGAGAATTATTTGTTTCTTCATTTTGCAAAAAAATATCGTATTTAATAACGTGCCACATCCTTTTAAATCCTTCTTTCTTAAAAGGAAGAAATACACGCCAATTAGCGTATTTATTCCCTTTGAAAGCAAAATAAACCCTCAAAATCATCACTGCTACCAATAGATAGGCACATATAAAATGGATTTCACGAACGTAGCCAAACCAAAATTGTTCTGTAGCTTCTTTGCTGGAGATAATTCCGGGCGGATTTGCAATAATAAATCCTGTTGCGACTAATCCTGTAATAGCCCAAGCATTTACCCAATGAAAAATACGCACGGGTAATTGCCATATATAAGCTCTTTTATAATCGTTGGTTTTTGTTGGCATACTTTACAATTTAAATTAAGAATTACAAATTGTGATATCGTTTACTTCTTTAATAATATCTCCATTTTCATCGTATAAATGAACTGCACAAGCGATACAAGGATCAAATGAATGTATCGTTCTAATGATTTCTAATGGTAATTCTGGATTTGCAACTGGTGTATTTAGCAAACTACTTTCGTAAGGAGATCGTTGCCCTTTTGGATCTCTGGGAGAAGCGTTCCATGTCGATGGAACTACTTGTTGATAATTAGCCACTTTTGCATCTTTTATAACAATCCAATGGCTCAAAGCGCCTCGTGGTGCTTCGACAATACCTACTCCTTTAGCCTCTTTTGGCCAGGTAGACGTTTCCCATTTTTCTGTATTTGCGATATTGGTATCTCCTTTTTTGATATTCTCAATTAAAGTATCAAAAAATTCCAGATTCCAGTTTGCCACTAATTTTGATTCTAAAGCTCTGGCGGCAGTTCTTCCTAAAGTCGAGAATAGTGCTGCGGCTGGAACTTGCAATTTTGATAATGTAGAATCAATAGTTTCTTTAAATTCCTCTCTTCCGGACGCATATCCAACTAACATTCTAGCAAGCGGACCTACTTCCATCGCATGACCTTTCCATCTTGGTGTTTTGATAAAACTGTATTTTTCATCAACATTCAAATGTGTATAAGGTGGTTTAGGACCTGTGTAATTTATTTTGGTTTCTCCGCTCCACGGTTGTCTTCCTAAGTTACCATCTCCTTCATAATCATACCAGGAATTGTTTACATACTCTTCTACTGTTTTTAAATCTCTTAAATCTAAGTCATGAAGTTTAGATAAATCTTTATTCAAAATAACTCCCGACGGGAATTTAAAATTAATATCGTTTGTATTATTATGCCCCTGCATTGGGAATTCTCTAGAAGACATAAAATTATGAAACCCTCCAATAGCCCCCCAGTCTTTATAGTATCCTGCAATGGCAAGAACATCTGGAACATATACTTGTTCTACAAATTGTTTTCCTTCTTCTAAAAGTTGTCTTACGTGGGCAAGTCTTTCTGCATTTAGTCCACTTGCATCATCAAGGTTAATAGAGCAAGCCATTCCTCCAACTAAAAAATTGGGGTGTGGATTTTTACCACCAAAAATAGCATGTACTTTCACAATTTCTTTTTGCCACTCTAAGGCTTCCAAATAATGTGCAGTTGCCATTAAATTAACTTCAGGTGGTAGTTTCATTTGTGGATGTCCCCAATAACCATTAGCAAAAATTCCTAATTGACCACTCTCTACAAATTTTTTCAGTCTTTTTTGTAAATCCGAAAAATAACCTGGTGAACTTTTTGGCCAATTTGAAATAGATTGTGCTATTTGAGAAGTTTTTACAGGATCTGCATTCAAGCCACTTATTACATCTACCCAATCAAATGCGTGGAGATGATAAAAATGAACTACGTGATCATGTAAGTATAAAGCTCCTAGCATAATATTACGAACCATTTCTGCATTTGGAGGAACTACAATTCCAAGTGCATCTTCAACAGCCCGTATTGATGCGGTAGCATGGGAAGCTGTACAAACCCCACAAGTACGTTGTACAAAAGCCCAAACGTCTTTTGGATTCCTGTCTTTTACAATGTTTTCAAGACCTCTAACCATAGTCGAAGATAAAAAGGCTTCTTGTATAGTTCCATCCGAAATTTCTACTTCGGCTCTAAGATGTCCTTCTATTCTAGTAATTGGGTCTACCACTATTCTCTCTGCCATTCTTTATTATTTTATAGATTATAAATCGTCTAAGTGTTTTTCGTTTTCAGTTGCCTGATTAATTCTTTGATTTAGCTCTTTTCGTTTTGATACATTAGAGAGGATGGCATGAACCCCAATACCTGCAGCAACTCCACCAAGGGCAATTTTACCTATTGTATCGGCATTTGCTTCTATATCACCCGCTGATACAGAAGAGTCCCTTGAATAAAAACTTCCTGCGTCCCAGAAATCTTTGGCACTACAGCCTAAACAGCCATGTCCGGATTGAATTGGGTAGCTTACCCCTCCATTCCATTTCATATTACCGCAAGCATTGTAGGTACTAGGTCCTTTACAACCAACTTTGTATAAGCAATATCCTTTTTTTGCATTCTCATCATCAAAATTTTCGACAAATAATCCTGCGTCAAAATAAGGTCGGCGATAACAACTATCATGGACTCTTTTAGAATAAAATGCTTTTGGTCTACCTGCATTATCTAGTTCTGGCAATTTCCCAAAGGCAACAATATGTACAATAATACCAGCCATTACCTCTCCTATAGGAGGGCATCCCGGAACATTGATAATTGGTTTATCGGTAATGATTTTGTTTATAGGTACTGCTCCTGTAGGATTCGGTTTTGCTGCTTGTACACAACCAGATGTTGCACAACTTCCCCAAGCAATTATCGCTTTTGCCCCTGCAGCAGATTCTTTTAGTATATCAACAGCGCTACGGCCTCCTATACAACAATAATTTCCGTCGGCACCAAGAGGTATAGAGCCTTCAACACAAAGAATGTATTCTCCTTTGTATTTATTCATTGTTGCTTGTTTAGCTGCTTCGGCTTGATGCCCAGAAGCGGCCATTAGTGTTAGCGTGTAATCTAATGATATTTTGTCTAAAATAATATCGGCAACAATAGGATGATCCGAACGAATAAACGACTCACTACAACAGGTACATTCCTGAAAATGTTCCCAAATAACGGGTAATCTGGGTGTCCTTTCTAATGCTTTTGTGATCTGTCCTATTGCAGAACTTTCTACACCCATATATGCCCCTATATATGCTACAAATTTTAAAAAATCTCTCCTACTATAACCTTGTCTTTCGATACTATTATAATAGGTCTCATTCTTTTTGACTTTATCCTCCATCCTTAAGTTAGTTTTTAAAACACTTCATGGTCTATTTGATTTAGAATACTCAACATTGCAGACCAATATTTTCATTAAATATCAATACTTCAAATTTTATTTTATTTTTCCTACAATTTTATGATAATTATCATGTTCTGAAAGGTTTAATAAACTTAAATTGACCCCTAAATTTTGTCCTAAAAGCAAATTCAATATGCATGAACTTTCTATTGTCTCCTCTATTGTAAAAACTGCTCATCAAGAAGCAGAGAAAATAAAAGGAAAAAAGGTCTTAGAAATTTATCTCGAAATAGGAAAATTATCTGGCGTCGAGATGGATTCTTTTCATTTCGTATGGCCATTGTGCACTAATAACAGTGTGCTGGATGGTTCCAAATTATTTGTTGAAGAACCTGTCGGGAGGGCAAAATGTGCAGAATGTAATCACACCTTTATTATCAAAAAAATATTTGATTCCTGCCCCAATTGCAACAGTCCTTTTAAAGAAATTTTAGAAGGGAAAGAACTAAAAATTAAAAAATTAATTATAAAATAGAAAATTATGTGTACCACCTGCGGATGTAGCTCTGATGAGAATGAAATAAGATATACTAAAATGGGCGAAAAACAGAATCATTCTAACAATAGTAATTTTCATCATCACCATCATGATAATGAACTACAACATGATCATGAACATGACCACGAACATACTCATGACCATAATCATAACCACAGCCATCATCATAGTCATAGTCATGATCATAGTCACGAGATAAGTGTGATACAATTAGAAAAAGATATTTTACATAAAAACCAATTAACTGCCGAGAGAAACAGAGGTTTCTTTGAAGCTTTAAATATTTTCTCAATCAACTTGGTGAGTTCTCCCGGATCAGGAAAAACATCATTACTGGAACGAACAATTACTGATTTAAAAAGTAAAATAACTTTTTCAGTTATCGAAGGGGATCAACAAACCACAAATGATGCTGACAGGATTCACAAACTTAATGTTCCTGTAATTCAAATAAATACTGGAAAAGGATGTCATCTTGATAGCGAAATGATCTCGAGAGCTGTTAAAGAATTGAAACCTAAACAAGATTCGATTATGATGATTGAGAATGTTGGAAATCTAGTTTGTCCAGCAATGTTTGATTTAGGAGAATCTAAACGTATTGTAATTATATCTGTGACCGAAGGTGAGGACAAACCCTTAAAATATCCTGACATGTTTTATGGTTCGCAAATATGCATCATCAATAAAATAGATTTATTACCATATTTAAAATTTGATTTAGAAAAATTAAAAGAATATGCCAGAAAAGTAAATCCTCAATTAGAATTCTTTGAAGTTTCGGCCACATCTGGAGAAGGGTTAGAAGCATGGTATACCTATTTAACCCAATCAATAAACCAATAACAGTATGTGTTTAGCAGTCCCTGGTCAACTTAAAAAAGTAACAATGCAACTCGATGAAACTTTTAGAATTGGAAACGTTTCATTTGAAGGAATTATTAAAGAAGTCAATCTAACGCTTGTTCCCGAAGCAAAAGAAGGCGATTATGTTTTAGTACATGTTGGTGCTGCTATAGGTATTATAGACGAAGAAGAAGCCAAACGTACTATGGCAGTTTTAAAGGAAATGGGGGAAGAAATTTAAATTCTAAAAATGAATAATTCTAAAAATTCAGAAGCAATTTATCTACATCACGGAAGCGGTGGAGAACATATGACGCAATTATTAAATGATGTTATTTTAAAGATTTTAAAAAACGATATTTTAGATGTTCGACATGATGGTGCCTTTATAAATTTACAAGGAAATTTAGCCTTTTCTACCGATAGTTATGTTATTTCTCCCATTTTCTTTAAAGGAGGAAACATTGGAGAGCTTGCTGTAAACGGAACTGTAAATGACCTCTCTATGTGTGGAGCAATTCCTAAATATCTCTCTTTATCATTAATAATTGAAGAAGGTTTTAGTTTAGACGAATTTACCCAGATTATTAAATCTATAAAATCGGCTGCCGACAAAGCTGGTGTTTTTATTGTTACCGGAGACACTAAAGTAGTCGAAAGAGGAAAAGGAGATAAAATTTACATTAATACTTCTGGAGTTGGAATTGTACATGAAAAAGCAAATATAAAAATTGGAAATATTCTCAAAAACGATGCTATACTTATAAATGGTCCTATAGCATCACACGGAATGGCAATCATGTCGGAACGGGAAGGTCTTCAGTTTGACAGTGATATATTGAGTGACACCACAAACTTAAACGAGATTACACTTGAATTGATAGAAAAATATGGTGCTAAAATTCATTTTCTAAGGGATGCAACACGCGGAGGTCTAGCCTCAGTATTACACGAAATTGTAACTGAATGCAATTTTGGAGTGAATCTTTATGATGAAAATATAAAAGTAGAAAATCAAGTAAATAGTGCCTGTGAATTACTGGGTTTAGATCCCTTATATGTTGCCAATGAAGGCATATTTGTGTGTATTGTTGATGCTGAAATTAAAGACGGAGCTTTAGCAATTTTACAAAAAAAGAATCCTCATGCTTCTTGCATAGGTTTTATAACCGAGGACCATCCTTTAAAAATTATCACCGAGAGTGCATTTGGCGGTAAAAGAGTTTTATCTCCATTAATTGGGGAACAATTACCTCGAATTTGTTGATTGGTTAAATTAATATAATACTCATCTTGTAAATTATTTATTAAGATAAAAAACTAAATTTACTATTTTTAAAATATGATACGATAATGACATACTTATCTTAAGTAGAATCATTTATGCCGTAAGAATATCTTAATATTACAATCAAATAGTAATTTTAGTTTAAATCAGTAAATCTTAATGAAACAAAAAACAACTATCTTCTTATTCCTTATATGTTCAGCTGCTAACTTATTTTCACAACCAAAAAAAGAGACTTATCATTTTAAAGAAGATATAAATACATCTATTGAAAAAGATACTGTCGCATGGAAATATCAATCAGGAGCTGTTTCTTACTCTATGAGTGGCTACTATCAGGAAGCTCTAGAAGCTTGGGATAAAAACGGAGCTACAATACCAAAAATAACAAAAGAGGATAGTTTATATTTTAAATCGTTTAAACCAAAAAATGCAAAAGAATATATTATAAATCGTTCTAAAAATGAGCAAGTTGTCATAATAAATGAAGCTCACAATAATTCAAGACATAGAGTATTTACTACATCTTTATTACAGGGACTTTATGATAATGGTTACCGTTACTTAGGAATAGAAGCTCTTTGGAACAGCTTGGTAAATACGAATAAATTTACTGTTGAAGAAACTGGTTTTTATACGAAAGAACCTCAATTTGCTAACTTGATTAATGAAGCAATAAAAATTGGCTTTATACTGTTTGACTACGAATATACATCTGAAAAAAGCATAACAGGAAAAGAGAGAGAAATAGAACAAGCTTTAAACATTGCTAAAATAATTAAAGCAAATCCAAACGCTAAATTTTTAATTTACTGTGGATATGATCACATTATAGAAGGAGTTCCCAGAATTCAATCTTGGGAAAAAGCAATGGCTGGAAGATTAACAGAAATAACTGGAATAAATCCTTTTACTATTGATCAAATTTCAAGTTCAGAGAGAGGACAATTAAAGCTTAACAATCCTTACATCCAAATGGTTAATCTAGATTATCCTGTGATTATGATTAATGACAATGGTGAAACATTTAACGGAAAAATCAACAACGATACAAAAATTGACTGCTCTATAATACATCCTATTACCAAATATAATAATGGCAGACCGAATTGGTTAACTTTATCCGGAGAAAGAAAAACATATAAAATTCCAAATTCTATAATAACCGAATATCCGGCATTAGTTTTAGCATATAGAAATAATGAATTTGAACAAAACGGGATTCCCGCTGATATAATCGAAATTTCAGATAAAAACCAGATAGGAAATCTAATCTTGAGCAAAGGAGATTATAAAATAACAATTAAGAATAGACAATACAATATAGTAAAAGAGTATTTACACCAAGTTAAATAAAAGAATAAAAGGCATAAGAAACTAAATCTTATGCCTTTTGTTTTATATAGAAATCTCTTGATTATCTTGAGTAATTTGGAGCTTCTTTGGTAATTGTTACATTATGAGGATGACTCTCTGTGATTCCGCTAGAAGTGATTCTAACAAAACGTCCTGACTCTTGTAATGTCGGAATATCTTTTGAACCGCAATATCCCATTCCTGCACGAAGTCCTCCGATAAACTGAAGCATACTTTCGTTTAATTCTCCTTTATAAGGAACACGACCTACAATTCCTTCTGGAACTAATTTCTTAACATCATCTTCAACATCTTGAAAATATCGATCTTTTGATCCCGTTTGCATAGCTTCAACAGAACCCATTCCGCGGTAAGATTTGAATTTTCTTCCTTCGAAGATAATCGTTTCACCTGGAGATTCTTTTGTTCCTGCTAGTAATGAACCTAACATTACACAATCGGCTCCTGCAGCAATAGCCTTAGGAATATCTCCTGTATAACGTATTCCTCCATCGGCAATTACTGGTACACCAGATCCTTTTATTGCTGCAGCAACTTCTAATACTGCCGAGAATTGAGGGAATCCAACTCCTGCTACGATACGTGTTGTACAGATTGAACCAGGTCCGATTCCTACTTTTACACCATCGGCACCATTTTCTACTAAATATTTAGCAGCTTCTGGAGTTGCAATGTTTCCAACAATTACATCTATTTGTGGGAATTTTGATTTTACTTCTTTTAAGGTATTTACAACACCTTCTGTATGTCCGTGAGCGGTATCAATGATAATGGCATCTACTCCTGCTGCAACTAATGCTTCTGCTCTTTGAACTGCATCACCAGTAACTCCAATTGCGGCAGCTACTCTTAAACGACCAAAAACATCTTTATTAGCAATTGGTTTTTGGGTAAGTTTAGTAATATCTCTAAAAGTGATTAATCCAACTAATTCATAGTTTGCATTAACAACTGGTAATTTTTCTATTTTGTGACCTTGTAAAACTACTTCGGCTTGTTCTAATGAAGTTCCTTCGGCTACAGTTACCAAGTTTTGACTTGTCATAACTTCAACAATTGGTCTTGTTCCATTTTTTTCGAAACGTAAGTCACGGTTGGTAACAATTCCTTTAAGGATTCTGTTTTCGTCAACGATTGGGATTCCACCAATTCCGAATTCTTTCATTGCCATTTTAGCATCTGCAATTGTAGAACTTAATGGTAATGTAACTGGATCGATAATCATTCCTGACTCTGCACGCTTTACTTTACGTACTTTGGCAGCTTGTTGCTCGATGGTCATGTTTTTATGCAAAACACCAATTCCACCTTCTTGCGCCATAGCAATTGCCATTGAACTTTCGGTAACGGTATCCATAGCAGCAGATACGATTGGAACGTTTAGCGTTATGTTTCGAGAAAATTTTGATTGGATACTCACTTCGCGAGGAAGCACATTCGAGTAGTTAGGTACTAATAATACATCGTCGTAAGTTAAACCTTCGCCGATAATCTTGGAGTTGTGTGCTATCATGGTGCAATTTCTAGTTGAATTGCGTGCAAATATAGTGAATAAATTGAAAACTTTTACATTATACTATTCAGAAATTTTTAGTCCCGACGCTTCGGGATAAATTCCTACAGTTAATCTCTATTAAAAAAAGCTCCTGAAATCTACCTCGTTCCTAGCCCGGATAGCAGCGGAAATCCTTTATTGTTTTCCTTTAAAACAATAAAGATTATAGCGAATAGCCGGATTAGCTTCTTATAAAAAATAACTTAATAGTATTCAGAATTTTCTTTGAAAATAAAATTAAGTCCAAATTGAAACGTAGCACTATTGGCTTTTGTGATATCCTTGTATTCCAGAATATTATCGACCATGGCGTATAAATTAAACTTACCCAGATTTGTTGAAAGTCCAAATCCTATGTTTTTTGAAGAAAAAGAATCTATGGTGTAAGTTGCTTTTACTTGAAGATTTTCAAAAAGAGTACGTCTATAAAAAGCCGTTAAAGCTACCAATGGTGTTCTTGGTGTAGACATTGCAAATAATTGCGCTCCTACCCCATTAAGATATTCAGTTTCTCCTTTTGACACACAATTACATTCTTCGTCGGATCTGGATTCACCGAAAGAATACTGAAATGATGCATTAAATTTTACTGGTCGCCAAGTAGTGTATTTACCATAAACTGTGTCACGCGGAATTGCTGCTTCGAACTCATCGAATACATTTTCTGGTTTTTCGGGATTGGTAAAATTAGGATTTACTCCTTCATATTGATAATACCCCTTATAAGTAATCGTTTCGACATCTTTGCTGTGGCGAATAAAACCAACATCGATTACACTTGCTGTGAGCTGAATATTTTTTTTAGGATAATAGGTTATTCCTGCATCAAAACCGAGTCCTAAATTTCCACCCAAAAAAGTGTTTTTTGCAATATCCGAAGCTACGCTTCCATTATAATCATCTTTACGAAATTCGGCAATTCCTGAGGTTTTTAGTTCTAAATTAGAAGATATAATTTGATTATACATTGTTGTATTAGAGTTTCCTGTATAAATATATCCTGAATTCTTGGTAGTAGTCGCATTTAATCCGCTAGAATACAACTTTGCTCTACCTCCTAAAACTAATTTATCACTTACTTTTTTATGATATCCAACATGAAAAACAGAAATTACTTCGGCCTTGGCGGTTAACTGACTTAAATCAAACGATTTTCCGATATAATTTTTATTTCCATCTAATGCTAATAATGCCAAATCTTTAGGTACATACATAAAAAAATCAGCTTCTTGATACACTCCAAATGAAACGTAAGCTTTACTTTCTCTGCCTCCAACCTTGAATCCTCCTGAAAACAATTCGACTTGCTGATTAACAGAAACCTTATCATTTTTGGATGCTTTGTTTACTGCATTTCTTAACTTGGTATTAAAGTCGACTCCGTTATTTGCAAATAAATCATAAGCCGAAAAACTGCTTGAACCAAGGTTTGCCGAAATACCAGATAACAATGGGACTCCAAAATAATACTTATACGAAATATCTGTTCCTGGATTTACAAGCAACGATTGCGGAATTGAAGAGAAATTATACAACACTTGTTTGTTCTGTGCCAATCCTGAAATAGTCATTACCAACAAGAAAATTAAATAGATTTTTCTCATTTTATTTCGAAGTAAACAGTTGCTCCCGAACGTAATTTTAATCTTCCTGGGCTATCTGGAGTTAATGGAGTTCCTGGCAACATGGTAATTCCTATTTCTAGTTTAACTGATTTTTTTAATAAATCTAATGTCTCATTTTCAAAAACATCTGTATACTTTACAATATTTGGTGTGTTTACATAAGCCGGAACATCTATTTCGGTATGATGAACCACCTGATTATCGACATCAAGAAAAACAAAATTAACTATGTAGGCTCTAGCAATCGTATTATCAATTTCGAAATTGAACTCGGCTTTCTTTAAATTGTCTCTAAAAAAACTATCTCTAAACACATCGAAATCCTGTACGTTAAAAACAACATCTTGTTCTTCTCCATTATCAACAAATGTATTTGCTTTAACATCAAAGTAGGTTAAATTAGCAACAAAAACAGGCTCTAATTTAAGATCTTTAGTTTGGTCAAAATCTAAATCACTAGCGCACGAACAAAACAATAACGCAACGATTATGAGCCTGAAAAACATATTATATTGATATAATTTCATTGCAAAATTATTTTAATTTGATTAATAAGAACAACGATTTTTAATTGTTAGTTATTACTTAGAAATGAGGTGTTTTTTATTTTGTTAGATAAACTATTCTTCCGAATCTTTTCTCGCTATTATACTTGGATTCAAGACTTCTTCAAGATTTCCAATATTTAATAAGTCAGAAATTGTCTTTTCTATGCAGCTTCGGGTTAACTCCTTGACAAATAAATCTGGTGGAATTTGATACAAACCATTAAGATTATTTCCTTCTTTTTTATCTAATTCGACAATAGTTTTCAAAAAATTATAAGTCCAAACATTTAGCCCATAGTTCCTTCCATCTTTCATATAAATATGGATATTACTAAACTCATTATCTATTTCCCAATTATCTGGATCTACTTCTTCAAACTCTAACCAAAGTTCAAAATCTTTCATGAAATTATTTTGAATTGTGTATTAATGATATGCTCCAAATAATTTAGACGCTTCATTATAAGCACTTTCAAAACTCATAGCCCTTACATTGGTATCTTGTTTTTGTGCTGTAAAATACGATACCATTTTTTCTGTTGGCATGTTCCCTGTTAGTTTATCGGTAGCCATTGGGCATCCTCCAAAACCTTGAATCGCTCCATCAAAACGGCGACAACCTGCAAGGAAAGCAGCATCTATTTTTTCGAACCAAGTATTGGGTGTGGTATGCAAATGTGCGCCAAACTCGATTTGAGGATATTGTGCAATTAAATTCGAAAATAAATACGTAATAATATCTGGAGTTGAACTTCCTACGGTATCAGAAAGCGAGAGTGTTTTCACTCCCATTTTGGATAATCGCTCTGTCCACTCTCCAACAATCTCAACGTTCCAAGGGTCTCCATACGGATTCCCGAATCCCATCGAAAGATAGGTGATCACTTCTTTGTTATTTTTATCAGCAATTTCTAATATTTCCTGAAGCGTAATTATAGATTCAGCTATAGTTTTATGTGTATTTCTCATTTGGAAATTCTCGGAAATCGAAAATGGAAATCCTAAATACTGAATCTCTTTATGCTCCGAAGCTATTTCTGCTCCTTGTGTATTGGCAATAATTGCTAATAATTTACTGGTAGTTTGAGACAAATCTAGTTGTGCCAAAACCTCAGCAGTATCTTGCATTTGCGGAATTGCTTTTGGAGAAACAAAACTCCCAAAATCAATGGTATCAAAACCTACTCGCAATAAAGACTGGATATAAGAAACTTTATTCTTGGTAGGAATAAATGTTTTGATGCCTTGCATAGCATCTCGCGGACATTCGATAATCTTAATTTCTTTACTCAAAGCAGTTCTGTTTCTGAATGCTAAGTTACTGTCTTTTTTATATAAATAAAAAATATCTTCCTCGTTTATTTTATTACATAAAAAAGTAATAATTACAAATATTACACAAAAACGTAATAATAAATAATATTCCTTATATTTGTAATATTAAAACTCCTATGAGTAAAGTTAATCGATTTGAGCATTTATAATAAATGTGGGCTTCTCCCGTCCCGAAGTTTCGGAATCGGGACGCACAGCCTGACAAACTTTTATATGTCCACCTGAGCGGAGTCGAAGGGACATTTTATAATAGGTAAACCAAAGAAATGTAGCCAATTGAAACAAAAAAGCTATTTAATTTTTAATTATATTTGAATATGATAAGCGTAATCACAGGGGATATTATAGGTTCCAGACAACTAAAATCCAAAGATTGGATTGAGAATTTAAAAAAGCTATTTTCTCAATTCGGCAAAAATCCGAGCGAATGGGAGATTTATCGTGGTGATGAATTCCAGATAGAAATTAAAAATCCTGAAGAAGCTCTATTGGCAACTTTATTGATAAAAGCTTATTTGAGATCTATAAAACTGGATGCCAGAATGAGTATTGGTTTTGGAGACAAAACCTATACAGCAAAGAAAATATCCGAAAGTAATGGAACTGCTTTTATAAATTCCGGAGAACTTTTTGAAACTTTGAAAAAACAAAAAACAACTTTGGCATTAAAATCCGGAAATCTTGATTTTGATACAAAACTCAATTTAATGTTACGTTTAAGTCTTACTTTTATGGATAACTGGCTGGTTCCTGCTGCTAAATTTATAGTAATTGCAATTCAGAATCCAACATTATCACAGGAAGGAATCGGGATAAAATTAGGCATTAACCAAGCAGCCGTAAGTCGAAGACAGAAACGTGCACAATATGATTTAATGATGGATCTAGACCAATATTTTAGATCACAAATAAAAGAATTTACTTTATGATACTATTTGTAAAATTATTTTTGGCACATTTACTTGGTGACTTTATATTTCAGCCTAATTCGTGGGTTATTGATAAAGAAACCAAAAAACAAAAAAGCATTTACCTATATATACATATAGCTTTGCATGGTATTATAGCCTGGATTCTGGTTGGTGAATTATCCTTTGGATGGTATGCGCTATTATTAGCAATAACACATGGTTTTATTGATTTTTTAAAACTACATTTCCAAAAAGATACTACCAAAAGAGCTTGGTTTATTGGTGACCAAATTGCACATTTGATAGTTTTGATAGCTATTGCATTTTTATACAGTCAGCAAAGAATATACTTGCATTGGCTTAACAGTCAATTCTGGATTATAGTAACGGGGATTTTATTTTTAACAAAACCAACTTCTATTTGCATCAGAAACCTGATCTCGATTTGGACTCCCGAAAATAAAAATGGAACCGACGATTCTCTTGCCAATGCAGGAAATTACATTGGCATACTAGAACGTCTATTTGTATTTTGTTTTATAATCACCGGACATTTTGAAGCCATTGGTTTTTTACTGGCAGCAAAATCTATTTTTAGATTTGGTGACTTAAAAGAAGCCAAAGATCGTAAACTGACTGAATATGTTCTTATAGGAACTCTTTTAAGCTTTGGTATTGCATTACTTACTGGCTTGATTGCTCAAGTTATGTTATTACAAACCTTTTAAAATCTCTTTGTTTATTTCTTTAATCAAAGCTGGACCTTCGTAAATAAAACCTGTGTATAACTGAACCAGACTTGCACCTGCCTTTAATTTTTCGATAGCATCTTGTGCAGTATGAATTCCTCCTACTCCTATAATAGGGAATGCTTTGTTGCTTTTTTCAGAAAGAAAACGAATTACTTCAGTTGATCTTTGGGTTAAAGGTTTACCCGATAAACCTCCCATTTCTTCTTTATTTACCGATTGCAATCCATCTCTGGAAATAGTAGTGTTGGTTGCGATTACACCAGCAATTTGGGTCGTTTTTATAATATCGATAATATCCAATAATTGCTCATCGGTTAAATCTGGAGCAATTTTCAATAATATCGGTTTTGGTTTCGCATGCGTTAGATTTTTATTTTGTAACGTTTGCAATAATTGCGTCAATGGTTCTTTATCTTGTAACGCTCTTAAGTTTGGCGTGTTTGGAGAACTTACATTCACCACAAAATAATCTACATGATTAAATAAGGCATCAAAACAAATGATATAATCATCGACTGCATTTTCATTTGGGGTTATTTTGTTTTTCCCAATGTTTCCACCAATTAAAACTCCTTTATTTTGCTTCAAGCGTTCTACAGCTTCGATAACACCACCATTATTAAATCCCATACGGTTAATAATTGCCTGATCTTCTTTTAAACGAAATAATCTCTTTTTAGGATTTCCTTCTTGTCCTACTGGTGTTACAGTTCCTATTTCTATAAATCCGAAACCAAAATCTGAAAGTTCTTTATATAGTTTAGCATCTTTATCAAATCCTGCTGCAAGACCAACGGGATTACTAAATTTTATCCCGAAAACTTCTCGCTCTAATCGAGGGTCATTTTCTTTATAAATTGCTTTTATAATCGATGAAACTCCTGGTATTTTTGAAATAAATCTAACAAATGAAAAAGTAAAATAATGAACTTCTTCTGGATCAAACCTAAAAAGTATCGGACGAATAAGCAATTTGTACATAAGTGTGTTGTTGTTTTTGTGGGTGCAAATTTAGCTATTATATGCTAAAATGCACCCAATTTATATAAAAAAACAACTTCTTAATTTGATCTGTTTTAACTTTTTATTGTATTTTTATTGTTGAAAACACAAACTATACAAAAACAGTCGAATTAATGAAAAAAATAAACAAATATTGGTTATTTGGAACAATAGCCGCTGGTATTCTATTTATTAGCTTTGGCTATGCAAAATTTATAAAGCCAACTACAGAAAAAACAACTCAGGATTGTAATGAAGTTCAAATGGTTTCATCAGAATCTAAATTTGAACCTACAATCGTTAATAAAAAAGCAGCTCCATCTAAAGCTCCAAAAGGTATGGTTTGGATTCCGGGTGGAGAATTCTCGATGGGAAGTAATGTTGCTGACGAAAGTTTGTGTAGTATAAAAGGAGTTACCAAAGATGCCGCCCCAATACATCGTGTATATGTAGATGGGTATTGGATGGATGAAACTGAGGTTACTAATGAACAATTTGAGCAGTTTGTAAAAGCAACTGGATATATAACCGTTGCCGAACAAAAACCTACGAAAGAAGAATTTCCTACCGCTAACGAAGAAGATTTAATTACTGGATCTGTTGTATTTACTCCTACTCCAACATCTGTAAACTTAAACAACTTCCTGCAATGGTGGTCTTACGTAGGCGGAACAGATTGGAGACATCCTCAGGGACCAGAAAGTACTATAAAAGGAAAAGAAAAATACCCCGTTGTACAAATCGCTTATGAAGATGCTACTGCTTATGCAAAATGGGCAGGAAAAAGACTTCCTAGTGAAGCTGAATGGGAATTTGCCGCAAGAGGTGGTAAAACAGGAGAATTATATGCTTGGGGAAATACTTTAAAACCTAAAGGAAAGTTTCAAGCTAATATCTATCAAGGTCATTTCCCTATTAAGGATGGTGATACTGGTGAAGATGGCTTTAAAGGAATTGCGCCAACAGCACAATTTGCCCCAAATGCATATGGATTATACGATATGGCAGGAAATGTATGGGAATGGGTTAATGACTGGTATAGCGTAGATTATTACAAATCATTATCAGAAAATGGCAATGTTGCTAAAAATCCTCAGGGACCAACTACAAGCAATGATCCATCTGAGCCAGGACAGCTAAAAAAAGTACATCGTGGTGGTTCATTTTTGTGTACCGACCAATATTGTACTCGTTATATGGTAGGTACAAGAGGAAAAGGAGAAGTAAGATCTGCTGCAAACCATCTTGGGTTTAGATGCGTTAAAAGCATTTAAAAATTAAAATTAACACGAAAAGGATTCTACTTAAATAGAATCCTTTTTTGTTTCCAATAGGATGTTTTAATCTAAAATAAGACAGCTAAAAAAAATGTCTATATTTGTTGCTTAAAAAAATAAAAATGCAACATATTATAGATCGATTTATTAGTTATGTAACAATTGATACAGAGTCTGATCCAAATTCACAAACTACACCAAGTACTCCAAAACAATGGGACCTTGCTAATAAACTTGTCGAAGAGCTAAAAAACATCGGTATGCAAGATGTTACTATAGATGACAAGGCTTATATAATGGCAACTTTACCAAGCAATGTAGAACATACAGTTCCTACTATTGGTTTCATCTCACATTTTGATACTTCTCCAGATTTTTCGGGAGCTAATGTAAAACCTCAAATTATTCCTAATTATGACGGTAAAGACATTGTATTAAACGCTGAGCAAAACATAATTCTATCTCCAAGTTACTTTAAAGATTTATTACAATATAAAGGGCAAACCTTAATAACAACCGACGGAACTACTTTATTAGGTGCCGATGATAAAGCAGGAATTACAGAAATTGTTTCGGCAATGGAATTCCTAATTAAAAACCCAGACATTAAACACGGAAAAATTAGAGTTGGTTTTACACCCGATGAAGAAATTGGTCGTGGAGCACATCATTTTGACGTAGATAAGTTTGGTGCCGAATGGGCTTATACTATGGACGGAAGCCAAATTGGTGAACTTGAATATGAAAACTTTAATGCTGCTGGTGCAAAAATTACTTTTAAAGGTAAAAGTGTACATCCTGGTTATGCCAAAGGAAAAATGATTAACTCAATGCTTATTGCTAATGAGTTTATTAATGAATTACCAAAAGGAGAAACACCTCAAGAAACTAAAGGTTATGAAGGATTTTTTCACGTACACCACTTAACCGGAAGTATTGAAGAAACTGTTCTGGAACTTATCATTAGAGATCATAGCGCAAAAAGATTTGAAAGACGTAAAAAATTGATTGAGAGAATTACGAAAAAAATCAATCATAAATTTGCCAAAAAATTCGGAGAACCAATCGTAATTGCCGAAATAAATGACCAATACTACAATATGAAAGAAAAGGTCTTGCCTGTAAAACATATTGTTGATATTGCAGAGAAAGCAATGAGAGAATTAGATATAAAACCATTAATAAAACCTATTAGAGGTGGAACTGATGGTTCTCAATTATCGTACAAAGGATTGCCTTGTCCTAATATTTTTGCTGGTGGTCATAACTTTCATGGTAAATATGAATACGTTCCTGTAGAAAGCATGCAAAAAGCAACTGATGTTATTGTAAAAATAGCTGAGTTAACTGCAATTCCAGGTATTTTTGATGTTCCTGCGAAACCTGCGAAAAAGAAATAATTTTATTTGGCTTAAGCCGAAAAACAATAAAAAATCCCAATCTAAAAATTTAGATTGGGATTTTTGCTTTTAATTTTAGATTGAAAACTGCAACTGAATACTAAAAAAATATACATCTCTACAGTACTCCTATCCTAAAATAGTTTCAATTGCTTTTAATTCCTCTTGAGAAAAGTCAAGATTTTGTAAACTATCTATATTGTTATTTAACTGTCCTACTGAGCTTGCGCCAATTAAAACTGATGTAATTCGATTATCTTTTAATAACCAAGCCAATGCCATTTGTGCCAAAGATTGATTTCTGTTTTGAGCAATTTCATTTAAAGCAATTATCTTTTGTACTTTTTGCTCTGATACTTCCTCGAGTTGCAAATGTCCATTTGGATTTGATGCTCTGGAGTTTTCTGGAATTCCTTTCAGGTATTTATCCGTTAAAAGCCCTTGTGCCAAAGGTGAAAATGCGATGCAACCTACTCCTTTTTCTTCGAGAACATCTAGTAAACCAGCTTCGGCTTCACGTACAAACATCGAATATTTTACCTGATGTATTAAACAAGGCGTACCTAATTGTTTTAAAATTGATGTTGCTTCTCGAGTTTGTTCTGCATTATAATTAGATATTCCAGCGTACAATGCTTTTCCGCTTCTTACAGCATAATCCAAAGCCATCATCGTTTCTTCCAGCGGAGTCTCAGGATCAAAACGGTGGGAGTAAAAAATATCTACATAATCGAGTTTCATGCGCTTTAAACTCTGATCTAAGCTTGATAGCAAATATTTACGAGAACCCCAATCACCATAAGGTCCGTCCCACATTGTATAACCAGCCTTGGTAGAAACTACGATTTGATCACGCATGTTTCCTTGAAAATTGTGCCACAATATTTTTCCAAAATTTTCTTCAGCAGAACCAGGAACTGGTCCGTAATTATTAGCCAAATCAAAATGCGTAATTCCTTTATCAAAAGCCTCTTTGATAATACTTTCACCATTTTCAAAATTATCTACCGAACCGAAATTATGCCATAATCCTAAAGAAATTTGCGGCAATAACAATCCGCTTTTTCCGCATCTATTATATTCCATTTTACTCTTTTTATTGATATAATTCCTTATAAACCAATCAAACTTATTTTAAAGCAAATTAGCGTATTATTTTTGTAAATTTGTATAAATATAATAATTATGGATACTAACTGGCAAAATTTAATTTCAATAAATTCAGATATTCGATTTGGCAAGCCTATAATTACCGGAACTCGAATTTGTGTTTCTGATATTCTTTCGTGGCTTGCTAACGGAATGTCATATGATGAAATCATTGAAGATTTTCCTGAATTAAAAAAAGAGCATATTCTTGCTGCGCTAGCTTTTGCTGCAAATAGAGAAAACATCACCAAAATAATTGCAGCTTAATGAAATTACTTCTTGATGCAAATATTTCATGGAGAATTCTTAAACTTGTTGAGAATGATTTTTCAGGCACATTTCATTCAAAAGATATTACTAGCGTAAATCAACCTGCAAAAGATATAGAAATTTGGGAATACGCAAGGAAAAATAGCTTTACCATACTCACACACGATGATGATTTTGAAAAATTATTACTCTTAAAGGGAGTTCCTCCAAAAGTAATAATTTTAAAAACATTCAATAAGAATACTAAGCAAATTGCTGAAATTCTTATTTCAAAAAAGGAAATTATAAAATCATTTATATCAAATAATGAGTTAATGATTTTAGAAATTTATTAGTTATTTCTATCCAAAACTTCTGTCTTAGTTTCTTTTTAATATCTTCTATGAATTAATTTTATCTTCTAAATCATGTAACCTTTCGGGGATATCATGTATTCTTTTCAACTTGAAAGAGAAATAAATATAAAAAACACCAATTGCTATAAAAGCAAAAGCGGTCCAATATACTAGTGAAAGTCCTGCAAAAATAGGATTCCACAATAATATAAATGAAAATATAATCCCTAGTATTCCTAAAGCCAAAAGGTTCCCCCAATCAGGTACGGCATAACTCTTTAAATCAAAAGCAATAACTATTGCCATTATAGATCGGAATAAAATAACAAATCCTACATATAACGGAAGTATAGTAATAGAAATTAACGGATTAGAGATTAATAATTTCCTACAACTAATCCTAAAATTCCTGAAGCCAATGTCCAACCCCAATTATCAATTTTTTTTCTGTTAGAAAGTGCAAAAATAATTTCAAAAATTCCACTTCCCAAAAACGAGATACTAAAGATAAACGCAAGGGTTAAATAAGCTGCTAAGGGAGTTATAAAAGACCAAATTCCGATTCCCACAAAAAGCAACCCCACTAATAATGGAATGTACCAGTAATCAATAGCTTTTTTTACTTTTTTAAATAAAGAATTTTCCATAAGTATATTTTTAAATCACGCCTACTCTATAAAGTTTTCAGCTTACCTTTAATGGTTAACCTCATCATAAAGTAGCCATATTTAAGCTATTTTATTACGAAGTCTCTCAAAGATAAGAAATAAAAACCCCTATTTATAAAAAATAACTCATAAAGCAGCCTTTAATTCTTCTCTTAAATAAGTTTATAAATCCTATTCAAAAAATGCTTTCCAACCCTTTGATCTAGCATTTCTTTGATATTAAAAAGTAACCACATATCTTTATAAATTAAATTACTTCCCTCTCAAAAAAATGAAATCCCCAATTTATATATTATTTGCAGCAGCTATTTTATTCTCTTCTTTTACTATAAAGAAAGAAGAAAAAATTAGAATAAATCAAGTTGAGAAAATACAAACCGCAATAGATAGAGATTCTATTATTACATATTCTAAACAATATCTGGGAACACCTTACTTATATGCAGGGAATAATCCAAATAAAGGTTTTGATTGCTCCGGTTTTGTTAATTATGTTTTTAAACATTTTGATGTGAGCGTACCGCGGAGTTCAAGCGGTTATAAAAGTCTGGGAATTACTAAAAAAGCCGAAGACTTTAAAATTGGAGACGTTTTAGTTTTTTACGGTTACAGGAATAAAACTATAGTTGGTCATGTAGGGATTATTTGTGAAGCCAATGGCATGAAATCAAAATTCATACATGCCTCTTCTGGCAAAGCTGGTAGTGTAACCATTAGTAATTTGGACTCCGATCATTATAGCAAGCGCTTCTATAAGTGTATTAATGTATTGCCCTAAATAACGTTTTTGTTGCAAATCTTCACTAATTAAATTGTGCTAATTTAGGATTACCTAGAATAGAACGCGGATGAGAAAGACGCAGATAAAAACGGATTTATCAAAATTTATAAAAGGGAAAAAAATCTGTGTTTATCTGTGTTTTCGCTTTAGCGAATCTGTCTCATCTGCGTTCTATTCTACACAAAACCTTATTCTTCTGTAAGTAGCTTTATAAGACTTTCATCTCTTTTATAAATGTCTTTATAAAAATTCAAATTCCCATCACGATCTACCCAAGCGGTAAAATAACCAATATAAACAGGGATTTTCTTCTTTAGCGTATACCAACTTTCTTTGCCTGTATGCATTGCTTTATCAATTCGCTCAGGAGTCCATTTAGGATCTTGTTTTAATAACTCAATTGCAAACTCTCTTGGTTTTGCTACACGCACACAACCATGACTAAAAGCTCTATTTTCTCTTTCGAACAAACTTTTTGCAGGAGTGTCATGCAAATAAATATTATTTGAGTTTGGAAATAAAAACTTCACTAAACCAAGCGAATTATTTTTTCCTGGTAACTGACGAACAGCTCCATTATTCCATTCCAGATTTTTCTTTGCCAAATAATTTTTGTCTTTAGCCATTCCTGGTTTTATTTCTGAATTAATGATACTTGTAGGGACATTCCAATATGGACTAAAAACAATATAACTCATCATTCCGCTAAAAATAACAGTTTGAGTCATCATTTTTCCCACAACAACAGCCGATACAAAAGCAATTTCGTTATCACGAATTAAATACAGTTTAAACTCCGGAATATTAACTTCTATATATTCTTTTCCTTTTTCGAGTTCAGGATCAATCCATCTACAACGCTCCATATTAGCAATTATGGTTTTAATCCTGTCAGATACCGGAATATTCATTTCTGCAATATGCTCCGATGTAATTTTCCCATTTACAGTATTCCCGTTGTGTGATTGATAATTTTTAACCCCTTCGACCAAAACATCATCAAAAACTAAACTCTTATTATCCTCTTTAAGGTTACCAGTTATAAACAATCGCTCTCTGATTTGCGCAACAGCAAGTGCTGAATCTCCTTTTTTTAGACTTTTAAAATCATCACCTGCCTCAATTGATTTCCAACCTCCTTTTTTTTCAATTTCTCTATATTGATGAAGTGCATCACGAAGTTTGTAATACTGGCTGAACATTTTGTTCTTTTTGTCATCACTTATAGTAGATTTTTTATAAATTGAATCTGTAAAAACCTGATAATTCACTTTTTTACGAGGTAAAAGCCATTCTAATGATTTAGTTGTTTTTTCATCTACTCCAGAAACTTTCTGAACATAATAAAAGTATAAATTTGTAATCATTAAATCTGTATCGACCTGCGATAATTGGTTTTCTGAAGTATGCTCAAAAATAGGACTAATCTTGTCACTATAAGGAAAATTAGCTTTTAAACCTTCCTGATCCAATCCGTTATACTTATTAAATAATGTATGTGCGAACTCTACAATACCTTTATTGTCCAACCACAATTGAGTAGACTTATTTTTCTTGTATAATGCCAAAACATCATTCTGGAATTTCAGCAATTTAGGGTATGCTTGATAAAAAGTAATAACGCTCGAACTATCTATTGTAATTTTTAATTCGGGAACTACTTTCTCTGAAGTGTTTTTTGACTCTCCTTCTTTCTTTTCTGACTTTTTATTGCAAGAAATAGTAGCCAAAAAAATGGCAACAGCTACAAGTGGATACAAAACTTTCATAATATATTTTTTAATAAAAATAGAAAAGTTTTAGTAGAAACAAACCATTTATAAAAATTTAATCTTTGCTTTACAATCTACCTATAATTACTTCAGAAATAAACATAAAAAAACTCCAAACAAGTTGAGTTGTTTGGAGTTCAGAGATATAAAACTACTTATTATAAAACTATCCCTTTCAAAGTAAGTACTTTTGGTGTTGTTTCTGCACTTGTTACAACTGTAACAGTTTTAGAAAAAGCACCTTTATTGGCAGCATTGTATGTTGCTGTAATTTTTGCCGATTTTCCAGGAAGAATTGGTTCTTTTGTGTAATTTGTTGCTGTACATCCACATGACCCTTGAACACTTGTAATAACTACAGCTGTTTTTCCTGTGTTTTTAAATTCAAAATCAATTGCTTTTGGTACATTCTGAGGGATCTGTCCCACATCAATCGTTTCAGCTTTCCATGCAATTCCTGCTGCAGCTACAACATTATTTTCTACTAATGATTGCACTGGAGCAATTGCAGAAAAAGACATTAATCCTAATGTAAATACTAATAATAAAGGTCTGATAATTTTCATAAGTCTAAGATTTAAATGATTATTTGGTTTTTCATATTTTGAACATTACAAATGTAAATGACATAAAAACGGAACGCTGTTAATCGATCTCAAATGTTTGTTAACGACTTGTTAATCGCTATATTTAAAGATATTTTTGATTAATATTACACCTTGAAAATTCTATTTAAGTGAAAATAAACAGACTCAACAGTATTATCCTTCTGGGGTTTATAGCAATTATCGGCATATTGGTCGCACAATTACTATGGACCAAGGAAGCTTTTATGCTTGAGCAAAAAAAACTGAATCAGAAAACACATATTGCGTTACTTGAAGTTGCCAAAAAATTACATGAAAGTAGTAGTAACGAGTTGCCTGCACAAAGTCCTATCCAGAAAATATCTAATGACTATTATGTTGTAAACATCGAAAATGATTTTGAACCGGATATCTTAGAGTTTTATTTAAAATCGGAATTCAAAAAAATGAATATTACAACCGATTTTGAATATGCTATGTACAATTGTCAAAGCAACGAAATGGTTTATGGAAATCATGTTTCTTTATCCAAAAATTCAAAAGAAAAACAGTCAGTTTATTTCCCGAAACACAAAAATCTAGTCTATTACTTCGCTGTTCGTTTTCCTAATGAAACCAGCTATATCTTCAGCTCCATGCGTTTTTGGTTTGTGCTTTCGATAATGCTTATTGTCATTTTACTAATTTATATCTATTCGATTTTTACGCTTTTACAGCAAAAGAAATACTCTGAGTTACAACGCGATTTTATTAATAATATGACCCATGAGTTTAAAACACCTTTGGCTTCTATTTTAATCGCATCTAATTATTTAATTAAACAGAATCCGATTAAGGAAGACAAGAAACTCGAAAAATATACCGAAATCATTATCAGTCAAAGTGGTAAATTAAATAATCATATCGAGAAGATTTTGAGCATTGCAAAGTCTGATTACACTCCTTTGGAGCTCGAATTAAAAGAGATTTCAATTATTCCTGCTATTGAGGAAACAATAGAAAACATCAAGCTAAAATATCCCGAAACTGATATAAAAATTGAGTCAGTCGCTACAAATTATCATATCGTTGCCGATGTTTTTCATTTTACAAACATTGTTTACAACCTTCTTGATAATGCCATAAAATATTGTGATACTAAACCAAAAATCACAATTCGTTTAACTACTGAAAACCAGCTATTAAAAATTGCTTTTATAGATAACGGAATTGGTATTGCTAACAAAAATATTTCTTTTATCTTCGATAAGTTTTATAGGATTCCAAATGAAAAAAGTACGCAATCTAATGGTTTTGGATTGGGCTTATATTATGTGAAAAAGATTTGCAACTTGCATCAATGGAAAATCAATGCTATTAACAATCCCGAAAAAGGGATAACCATAACCATCTTAATTCCGTACAAAAAATGAGTATTTTCAAAATTCTTTACACTGAAGATGATGAAACCTTGGCGTTTCTTACCAAAGATAATTTGGAACAAAATAATTATGAGGTAACGCATTGCTGTGATGGAGAATTGGGTTTGGAGGCCTTTAATAAAGGGAGTTTCGATATTTGTATTCTGGATATTATGATACCAAAAATAGACGGATTTGAACTCGCTACCGAAATACGAAAAATCAACTCCGATATTCCTATTATCTTCCTTTCGGCAAAAACACTAAAAGAGGACAGAATAAAAGGATTACGATTGGGTGCCGATGATTATCTCGTGAAACCTTTTAGTATTGAAGAATTACTCCTTAAAATTGAAATTTTCTTAAAGCGTTCGCAAAAGAATGACACCATAGATAAATCGGTTTATAAAATCGGAAAATACCATTTTGATATTCAAAATTTCATTTTATACAATGAAAATGAAAAAACAAGTCTTACACAACGCGAGTCAGAACTTCTGAAGTTGTTTATCGACAACAAAAATACCGTTTTAAAAAGAGAACAAATCCTTACTTCTCTTTGGGGTGATGATGATTATTTTATGGGACGAAGCTTGGATGTTTTTATTTCACGCCTACGCAAAATCCTAGTAAACGAAAAAGGAATTGTTATCGAGAACTTACACGGAATTGGGTTTAGGTTTAAGGTTGATTGTTGAAGAAAGGTTCAAAGAAGCAGAGGAACAAAGGTTCAAAGGTTTAAAAAAATCAATCGTAGCGCAACAGTTATTACGCAATGCCTATAGAGACGCACCGCAGTGCGTCTTCTCAATATAATTCCACAACGATTAAAACTAATCGTTATCTATCTTACGCTGACTTGTTTCGTCTATTTGCTAAACATCTCAATTTTATCATCCTGAACGTCCCAATGCCGAAACTTAGGGACGGAAGAAGGCCTTTTATACAATAACCTTTTACGTTTTCTCTTTGTGAAACTTTGCGTAATAATCTACTACAACACCAACAATCCAAATTCCCTTAAAGTATTTACAGGTTTAGAATACCAAAACAACTCAAAGTCCTCAAAATTGGTTTCGAAATCAGTTTTTACTTCCTGAAATGTATAGGTTTTAGTTTTAGAAGAAGAAATTTTCTGTAGTATTTCAACTAACCATTCTCCTTCATTTTTATTGGTCTGAACACTGAAGCTTTCTTTTTTATCATGAAAAGTAAGCGTTAGCATTTCCCACGAATTTCCTTTTTTAGATTTGGTAAAAGCTTCTGTAAAAGGCTTTCCTCCCAGCCAAACAATTTTGGCAGTAGGTTTTATATTAAAATCTTCAGATTCCTGTAAAGCATCATAAATAAAGTCGGATCCAATTTTCGTTTTAGGAATTTTAAAATCAAACCAATCCTGAAGTTCATAATCAAAACAGATTCCGTGCATGAAATTGAATAAAGATTTCTTTAATCCAAAACTGAATTTATCGTGATCTATTCCTGTTTTATCGGTATAATTAATATCATTATTAGCAAAAGTTCCAATGGCTTCGGTTTCCTTAACCACACCAAACTTTTCTGGATACATCCCAACCGGACTATGTGCTGTCATGGCAAACTGATGCCAAAATCCCGATTGTAAAACTCCAGCTTCAAATAACTGACGTACCATTTCCAAACTATCAACCGTTTCCTGAACTGTTTGCGTTGGATATCCATACATTAAATAGGCATGAACCATAATACCTGCTTCGGTAAAATTGCGGGTAACTTTTGCCACTTGCTCAACCGTAACACCTTTATCTATTAGTTTCAATAATCTATCCGAAGCAACTTCCAAACCACCAGAAACGGCAATACATCCCGAAGCTTTCAGTAACAAACATAAATCGGCAGAGAAACTTTTCTCGAAACGAATATTTGTCCACCATGTTACCGCTAATTTTCTTCGAAGAATCTCAAGAGCCAAAGCACGCATAAGCGCAGGCGGAGCAGCTTCATCTACATAATGAAAACCATTTTGCCCCGTTTGCTTCATCATGTCTTCCATTCGGTCACACAACAAACTGGCTGCAACAGGTTCGTAAACCTTTATATAATCTAATGAAATATCACAAAACGTACATTTTCCCCAATAACAACCGTGCGCCATGGTGAGTTTATTCCAGCGTCCGTCGCTCCACATACGATGCATCGGATTAACAATTTCGATAACCGAAATATACTTATCTAATAGCAAATCAGAATAATCGGGAGTTCCAACATGAGATTGTTTATAATCTGGTTTTAATGAATTGTTTTTATAAACAACTTTCCCTTCTTCGAGTAAAAAAGTTCTTTTATACTCATCAGAAACTTTCAATTCACAATTATCAACTATCAATTCGATAGGTACTTCCCCATCATCCAGAGTGATAAAGTCAAAAAACTCAAAAACACGAGCATCTGATAATGAACGTAATTCGGTATTTGGAAAACCGCCACCCATCGAAATTCTAATTTCGGGATGATGCTCCTTTACCCATTGTGCACATCTAAAAGCACTATATAAATTCCCAGGAAAAGGGACTGAAATTAAAAACAAAGTTGGTTTTACCGATTCTATTCTCTCTTTTAAAATGGAAATTAAAACTTCATCAATATAAGTTGGCTCTTGTTGCAAAGCTTGGTATAATTCATCAAAAGAATTGGCGCTTCGACCTAAACGTTCGGCATAACGACTAAAGCCAAAATTCTCATCAACACATTCCACTATAAAATCGGAGATATCTTCGAGATATAAAGTCGCCAAATGTTTTGCTTTATCTTGAGTTCCCATTGTTCCAAAAGCCCAATCCAATTCTTCCAACTGTACAAATCGAGAAGCCTCAGGCAAAAAATCTTCCTGACAAATTTGCAATGCCAATGTTGGGTTCTTTCCTTGCAAAAAAGCAATGACAGCATCAATCGTTTTAAGATACTCATCTTGTAAAGCAAAAATACGTTTGGAATTATCTGAGATTTTTTCAGCATCGACCAACACTTGCCCATTCTTGCTTCTTGCTTCTGCCTTATCTTCATAAGCTTTAAACAAATTCTTCAATCCCTCTTTCGAAAACAATTCTAAAATCACTTCGATTCCTAAATCTGCCTGAACCGATTCTATATTTTTAGTATTCAGAAACCCCTTGATATAGGCAGTTGCCGGATACGGTGTATTCAGTTGTGTAAAAGGAGGAGTGATTATAAAAAGCTTGGTTTTCAAAGGGAAATGTTTTGTGCAAAAATAAGGCATATTTAGGGACTTTTTATAAAAAGATTTGACAACTCTTATAGCTGTTTTTATTCCTCTCTTTTTTTAAAACTCCTATTTTACTCCTACTTTTTTTAACAGATATTTAATTACATTTACATCCGTTTAAAATACCACTATGAAGCATACTTTACTTTTTCTATTTTTAATAATTAATCTTCCAATATTTGCTCAAAATAAAAATCAATCTATTGGATTTAAAGAGAATAAAGGCCAAATAATTGATCAAAAAGGGAAACCGAATAATGCAGTAAAGTATTTACTAAATTCTGGAGGCTTAAATGTTCAATTAAAGAAAAATGGTTTTTCTTATGATATTTATGAAGTAAAGAAAATTCCAATTACACATCCTTCAACGTCAAAAACACTTCCCTATTTAATTCCGGAAAAAGAAGAAAATCCAGAATATAATTTAGAATATTTATTCCACCGAATAGATATTGATTTTGTGAATTCAAATTCTAAAGTTGAATTCATTGCTGAACAAAAATCAAGCGACTTCGATAATTACTACAATGTCCCAAACAAACCCGAAGGTATTATTGGTGTCTGCCAATACAAACAGATTACATATAAAAATATCTACCCTAATATTGATGTTATTTTTACAATTCCTGATGACCCTAAAAAAACTGTAGAGTATAATTTTGTCATACATCCAAAAGGAAAAATATCGGATATTCAGTTAAAATTTAACGGTGCCGAAACAGATTTGGTTGATAATAAAATCCAAATGAATGTCCGCTTTGGAAAAATGGAAGAAACACTTCCTGCAAGCTGGATTGAAGAAGGAAATCGTAAAAAGGAAATTGAGGTTGGATATAGAAAAATTAAAAAAGATGTTTATGGGTTTGATAGCTTAGAAGCTGTTTCCGGAAGAACTATTGTTATTGATCCTGTGCCTGTAAGACTTTGGGGAACTTTTTATGGAGACGAAACTGGAAATGCTGGTTCAAATTGGCACGAAGTTGATTTAACAACTGATTCCCTTGGCAATGCTTATGTTTCAGGATCTACAACATCGCAAAGCCCTTCTTATGCAACTTCTGGAGCACATCAAACAAGCGGAAGCCATCAGTATATCAATTCAATTACAAATGGTATACTTTTTAAGTTTGATAAAAACGGCAATAGATTATGGGGAACATACTATTCTGGTACACAGGCTATTTATCTTTATGGTGTGAAAACTGATTCACAAAACAATGTTTTAATTACAGGCTATACCTGGTCAGAGACAAACATTAGTACTATAGGATCTTTTCAACCAAATTTGAGAGGATCCTCAGACGCTATATTAGTAAAGTTTAATAGTAATGGCGTAAGACAATGGGGAACTTATTTTGGTGGTGAAGATAGCGATTATGCAACTAAATTGGATATTGACATTAATGATAATGTTTACATTGTTGGTACAACTTCCAGTAAAACAAATATAGCTATAAATAGTAATTTTCAAACTGAATTAAGTTATTCAGCAAGTCCATATGGGATAAATACAGACGCGTTTATTGCAAAATTTAATACAAATGGAAATTTAATATGGAGTACTTATGTTGGAGGGGACGGAAATGATAATTTAAGTGCTATTACAATAAAGGATTCTTACTTAGTTGCTGGAGGGGCTACTAAAAGTACAAACAATATGGCAACTACTGGTGTTTTTCAGGAAAAACCGAACTCTAATTTTCTCGGAGATGGATACGTTTGTAAGTTTTCCTTAAACGGAGAAAGAATTTGGGGTTCTTATTATGGCGGCAGCTCACCCATGGAAGAAATTCGATCGGTAGAAATTGATAATGACGAAAATATTTATATTGGAGGATATACTTATAGTAGCGATAACATTGCTACATCTGGAACATTTGAAGACTCAAATGCAAATCTTTATAAAGGTTTATTAGCAAAACTAAATGCTCAAGGACAAAGAATGTGGGGTACTTACGTGGGAGATATTAACATTTCTTCTATAGTCTTTCAAAATAATTCACTTTACATTGGAGGCGGAAATATTGATTTTAGAACTGACTTAAAACTCACAACTCCCTGCTCTTATAAACCTAACCGAATTAGAAGTCATTATGGATATGCAGGTAAATTTTCTAAAGAAGGACTTTTTATTTGGGGAACATATATTGGAAATGATAATACTATAAAAATAGCTTTACATACTGACGGTGCAATTTTTGTAGCTGGATTATCAAGTTTCAATGATGATATTGCCGATGGAAGTTCTTATCAATCTAATATTTTGGGCGATAAAAATTTTTTTTTAATGAAATTTTCTGAAGATCTTTCCTTTAAAATTCCAGAAATTTCATCAAATTCACCAATCTGTACAAACAAAACACTAGAACTTAAAGCTTCAGGAGGAACCAATTATTCATGGACAGGACCAAACGGATTTACCTCAACAGATCAAAACCCAACAATAATAAATACTACAGTTAATAATAGTGGCGAATACAGTTGTCTAATTACTGGAACTGGTGGCTGTGATGATACGAAAAAAATTACTGTTGTTATTGGTGACGTTCAAGCTCCAATTCCAGACATTATTAATCTTCCTACTATAACAGGAAATTGTCACACGACAATAACAACAATTCCTACTGCGACAGATGTTTGTGCAGGAGCAATAACTGGTACAACTACAAATCCTTTGTCTTATAGCTTACCTGGAAATTATACAATTGTCTGGAATTATAATGACGGAAACGGGAATAAGTCTACCCAAAATCAAACCGTTACTATTGCAAGTCAACCACTTCCTGTTGCTAATACTCCACAAACCTTTTGTATTCAGCAAAATCCAACAATAAATGACATAGCAATTTCTACTGGCCAAAATATAAAATGGTACGATGCGCTAACAGCTGGGAATCTTTTATTAAATACAACATTACTACAAAACGGAACTACATATTACGCTTCGCAAACGATAAGTGGCTGCGAAAGCGAAAGAGTTTCAGTAGTCATAAACATTCAGAATACACCTCCTCCAACAGGAACTGCAAACCAACCTTTTTGCTCAGGGCAAAACCCTACAATTGCAAGTATTCAAGTTAGTGGAGATCTTATAAAATGGTATGATGCTGCTTTAAATGGGAATCTTTTGCCAACTACTACTAATCTTCAAAACGGAAAAACTTATTATGTATCGCAAACTCTTAATAATTGCGAAAGTGAAAGATTTGGAATTACCGTGACGGTTGGTAATACACCTCTTGCTCCGACAGGAAATCCCAATCAATCCTTTTGTAAAAATCAAAAAGGAACTTTAGACAATATTACTGTTTTTGGTTCAAATATAAAATGGTACGAATCAAACACTTCGACCGCTACATTAGCAAATAGTACATTATTACAAGATAATACGACTTATTATGTTTCACAAAATATAGGATGCGAAAGCCAGAGAACTCCAATTTCTATCAAAGTTTATGATACTCCTTTACCAAATGGAAATAACAAACAAACTTTCTGTATCTATGAAAATGCTACTATAAATGATATTGATATAACTGGAACATTAACCACATGGTATGATGCCAAAACAGCTGGGAATATTTTACCTATTACTACGATACTACAAAACGGTACTTATTACGCTACACAAAACATAAATGGTTGCGAAAGCGAAAGATATGCCGTTGCAATAAAAATTCAAGATACACAAGCTCCGTTTGGAAGTGCAATCCAGACTTTTTGCGAACAACAAAATGCTTCACTTAGTACTATCAAAATTACTGGCGAAAATATAAAATGGCATGATAGAGCAACGCTTGGAACTGATTTATCAGAATCGACTCCACTTGAAAATGGAAATACTTATTATGCTTCTCAAACTATTAATGGTTGCGAAAGCAATAGAACTTCTATTACAATACAAGTTCTTAAACCAACTACTGTAGAATGTATCAATTACATGACGGAATTTCCTTTTCCGAAATTTTTCACTCCAAATAATGACGGTTATAACGATACATGGACTATAGATTTTGATTATTTAGCGCCAAATACTGGAATTAAAATTTTTGACCGTTATGGTAAATTTATCAAAGAATTACATAAAAACGATGTCTGGGACGGAACATACATTGGTCGCGAAGAGCCTGCTTCTGATTATTGGTTTACAATAACCCGATTAGATGGTACATCCTTTAGAGGTCATTTTACTTTAAAACGATAATTATACAAACTAAAAAAGGATGCCTCACAGCATCCTTTTTCTCATTTACTTACTTTTCTTTTTCTTCTTATTTGACTTATTTTTTCCAGAACCTTTATCTAATTTTTTGTTTAATCTTTTTTCTGTTTCTTCAATACTATAATCATAAGCTGAATTTAAAGTTACAAGTTTAGCTTCTTTCATTGCTTTCAAAGCATTTTTAAACTCTTGTTTGCTTTCTAAAAGCATCACTTTCTTCAAAAGAATTTCTGTTTTATTGATTCCTTTTACTGTCAATGCAAAATCAATTAACTTCATTGCCTCTTCGTAATCTTCATTCAAAATTAAAGTATGAATATAAAAAGAATATACTTCGATTGCATTAATATTAATAGAGATAGCTTGCTGGAAATATTCTTTGGCTTCTTCATATTTAAATAACTGATCACTTAAAACCTGCCCGTATAAACATAAAGCCATTGTATTTTTATCATCATAAGACAATGCATAATCCAATGATTCGATGGTATCTTCCAGCGAATACGGATAATTATCTAATGCCTGAAAAAGGTATTTATCTACTGTTTTCATAATTTATTCTATTAAGAAATTCAAATTTCCTTAGATCAATCATTATCTAAATAATCTTCTCTTTTTAGTCTTTGCCTTTCCTGTTTGTAATTTTTTGTTTGTTTTTGTTTTTTAAAATCCGAACCTTGAAAAACCCGAATTGGATTTCCTCGCTGAATTTGTAATTGATTCATCCATTGTGCCTGAAATTCAGCTTTAAACTGCTTTACGGTTTCATCCTTAAATTTCTGTAATAATCTCTCAGTAGCTAGTTTTTTATTCTGATGCTGCGAACGTGAATCCATAGACACAACGCTTATTCCCGTAGGAACATGAGTTGCTCTTACCGCTGAACTCACCTTATTTACGTGTTGTCCTCCTGCACCTGAACTACGCATTGCCTGATACTGAATATCATTCTCAGAAATTTGCGTTGTAGTAGCTTTATCAATTTCAAAAATGCCGATAAACCAATTTTTACGTTTATGAAATTTTCTAAACTGACTCTGCCCTATCCATTGGATTGTTCCAATCCAAGAATTTACAAACTCATTAAGATTAGTACTTTCTAATAAAATAGTTGCTGTTTCTACAGTTCCGTTTTCGATTCCAGTTTCTCGCTGAAGCAACGTTGTTTTTATTTTATTATCATTTGCTTCTTCCAAGAATGTTTTCAGCACCTGAGCCACAACCCAGCTACATTCTGCTGGGCCACGACCTGATGTTATTTGAATTATTTTTTCCATTTTTCTATAATTTTCAACAGTTTTTCTCTGTTCTTAGCTTCTTTTACAAATTTTGGAAGTCTCGAAACCATTGTCCCGTTACCACTTCCGTTATTGTTTCTCTCTCTTAAATCAGCTTTAATGTATCTCTCTAAGTAATTGATATGTTCTAAATTATAAGCCCAAAAAATTGATTGGTCAAATTCTTTCTGATACCATATTTCAGCATTAAAAGCACTTTCTCTTTGTAATGATTTATCAGTATCGAACACAAAAGGAACTTCCTTAATCATCGGCTTGAACTCTTTTATCTCATTACATACAGAACATTTTAGCTTGATTGTTTCTGGTTTTTCATTCAGAAATTGCGACTCAAACTTTATCTTGTCTTCATTATTACAGCAATAAGTATCTACATAAGCAATGTATTTTACCATCCCTTCTTTTAAAGAATAATAGCATTTTTTACATTCTAAGATTCTTTTATCTAGATAATAAAATTCAGATTTCAAAGCTCTCCTAACAACTGCTTGCGAAGCACATTTTGGGCATTTTACATTTATGCTATTTCCAAAACTTCCTAACCATTTATTTTCATCTTTAAACCTTTCCATAATCTTGAATTTATTTATCTGTCCATTCTCACGATTTTTGGTGTAAACGTACCTAGTACATCCACCAACTCAACTTGATTGGCCATTACTTTATTAATGTCTTTATACGCCATTGGAGCTTCATCTATATTACCTCCTATCAAGGTTACATCGTTTGCTTTTAAGACCTTATTAATCTCACTTTGTGTAAACGATTCTTTGCATTTTCTACGAGAAAAAAGTCGTCCAGCACCATGAGAAGCAGAGTTTAAACTCTCCGTATTTCCTTTACCCTGAACAATAAATCCAGGTGCAGTCATCGACCCCGGAATAATCCCAAGTTCACCTGCATTAGCTGGAGTTGCACCTTTACGATGTACAATAGCTTCTTTGCCATTTACCATTTCTTTCCAAGCAAAATTGTGATGATTTTCGATTGTTACAACCACACGTTTACCAATAGCTTTGGCAATACGACGATGAATATCATCATGACAAGCCTTGGCATAATCTCCCGCTAAATTCATAGCCAGCCAATATTCTTGTCCGTCGTGCGTATTTAAATCTAACCAAGCCAAATGCTGTACGTTTTTAGGTAACGGACATTGTTTTGTTGCCAAATACGTGTAATGTTTAGCAATATTTGCTCCTAAACCTCTTGATCCGCTATGTGACAGTACTGCAAAATATTCGCCTACACCAATTTTCCATTCATTAAGCGGATCAGTTATTTTGGCAATTCCAAACTCTACAAAATGATTTCCACCACCAGATGTCCCGAGTTGCTTGTACGCTTTACCTAACAAGTTTTTTATAATCGGAATATCCTGAAACTCACTTCGGCTAAACACTTCATGGTCTGCTCTTATAGTATGGGTTTCGTACATTCCAAACTTAGTATTGTCTTTTAAAATCGCTTGCAACTGATGCTCTTTTCCTTTAAAAAAAGAGGCTGGAATATCAAAAATTGACAAACTCATTCGGCAACCAATATCTACTCCTACCCCATACGGAATCACAGCATTATCTGTTGCAAGTACACCCCCAATTGGTAATCCGTAACCAGAATGCGCATCAGGCATTAAAGCTCCTGCAACCGAAATTGGTAGTTTTAAAGCATCATATAACTGATACTTAGCTTGCTCATCGATTTCATTTTCTCCAAATATGGAAAAAGGAGCTCTTGTATTATTAAGCTGATGCATTCTTACTTGAACCGGATTTACCAATCCTTCGGCAACTTTGCCCCAAGTACCATGTCCTGTAAACTTTTCTGGCGATAGTAAAACTTCTTTCGCTTCGTTTAATATACTTTCTTTTTTTTCTCGTTTTCTGTATCTGTTTATCTGCCCCAAGGCAATGTTGATACTATTATTTTTTGGAAAGCCTATTTTAATCAGGTCCTTTCCAGATAATTTATTTCCCATTGTATTTTTATCTTTAGAGTGCAATGACTCCTTTATTTAGATATTCTATTTCTTTATAATATTCATCCATTATGGTATGAATTTGTTTATTGTCTAATGGATTTTGGTATTTCAATTCTTTGTTACCTATCCATCTCCAATATTTTGCGCTACCGTGTGCAATTTTCATCATTGAATTTCGAAGAAAACGATTCGTGATATAATTACTTATCCTATCAATTTCACTTTCCAAAACTCCATCAACCATTTTTGTATGTGTTATCATATTTGGTCTAACACGCAATACATAGCGCCAAGGCTCATTAAATATATAATGAACTTTATAGCGTTTACAATTAGGACACCATCGTTCCCTTTTATAAAAATGCATTTTTTCTTTATCCGTCAATGCTAGTTTTGGACTTCTCCATTCCGATTCTGAAAACTCTTTTACAGTTTGAAGTTTTTCGACATAAACATGCTTTCTTTTTCTCTTTTTCTTTTTCTTAAAAGCTTTATCAGAAGAATATTGCACCGTATTTATCTTTTCCAATACCGTTTTATAAAACAATGCTTCTTTAGATCTCGCAATATCCTCCCTAAGTACAAAATTGCGTTCCCATCCTTTTTGATAAGGTGTTGCCAAAAGAACTAATGGTAAAGCACTGCGCTTACGTAATAGTTCATCTTCAAGCTTATCTAACTGAATTAATTGTTTTTCAAAATCTTTTTTAACTGCGCTCTTTTTTTGCTTTTCCTTTTTTAAACGACTACACAAGATGTAATCATCTAAAAGATAATTGTCCATTTAGAAAATTTAAATTATAGTTTTCCTGCCAAGTATTAGAAAATACAAGGCAAAAGCATTTTATCTCCAATAGATAAATTGAGTTCGGGGTATCGGGAATTTTTTGAAGTGTCTAGAATAAAAAAAGCCCGAAAGTTAATTTCCTTCGGGCTTGTTCATATATCTAAAATTGATTTGCTATGATTGCGAAAAGCCACGAAGACACATAACAACAGAATCTAATCCTGATGTGATGTTTTGAGAGGTAAAGTTTGGTACAAACATTGTCTTCGTTATTAATTTGGTTAATGATTTATTTTCTGATGCAAATTTTGTGATTTTTTTTTGAAATAAACAAATTTAAAAACAAGTATTTTCTTATTTCAAAATCAAAATATTGATTATCAACAAAATAAACATCAATATAAAATCAAAATCATGAGTAAAGATTAGTCATAAATCCTTAAATTCATATTTATAAGTATCAAGCTTTCTAATATTCTAGTTATTTATGTAAGCAAATATGTTCTTAAAACTGATGTACTTTCTTAGAAATCACCAAAAATGAAACTAAAGAAATCAAAGCAGCGGCGGTCAGATAAAACCCAACATAACTCAAACCATAAGTTGTTGCCAACCAAATTGCAATCATTGGTGCAAAAGCAGCACCCAAAATACCAGCCATATTAAAAGTTAAGGAAGCACCTGAATAACGAACTGTGGTAGGAAACAACTCCGATAAAAAAGTTCCCAACGGACCATACGTAAAACCCATCAATGACATTCCGATACACACAAAAGCTGTTACTAAAATAGAATTTCCTGAATTAAGGAAATACGAGAAGAAAAACCCAAACAAGGCAATAGCTATCGTGGTAATAATTAGAATTTTTCGGCGACCAATTTTATCGGCAACCAAAGCTGAAATAGGAATAAAAGCAGCAAAAAACAATACCGAAAACAGCTGTATCAACAAAGCATCTCTTTTAGTAAAACCTAAGTCAGAAGTAGCCCAACTCAACGTAAAGACTGTCATTAAATAAAACACCAAAAAGGTTGTAATTGCAGATAAAGTTCCAAAAATCAGTTGGTTTTTATATGATTTCAGCAAAGTAAAAAATGGAATTTTAACTTCTTTCTGCTCCAATTTAGAATTTTCAAAAGCGGGAGTTTCACTAATTTTTAGACGAATATAAAAGCCAACAATTACCAAAAGTGAACTCGCTATAAACGGAATTCTCCATCCATAATCCATAAAATCTTCGCTGGTCATAGTATCCGTTAAAATTAAAAAAGTTCCGCCGGAAAGTAACAATCCGATAGGCGCTCCCAATTGCGGAAACATTCCATACCAAGCACGTTTATGCGGAGGCGCATTTTCTATCGCTAATAAAACTGCTCCACCCCATTCGCCTCCTAAACCAACTCCCTGACCAAATCGACATAACATCAATAAAATTGGTGCAGCAATGCCGATACTTGCATAACTCGGTAAAAAACCAATTGCAATTGTCGATAATCCCATGGTAAGCAAAGCCACGACCAAAGTAACTTTACGACCTATTTTATCTCCATAATGACCAAAAACAGCCGAGCCTATTGGTCTGGATAAAAAAGCTATCGAAAAAGTAGCCAAAGATTCTAGGGTAGAATTTGTACTACTAGCACCTGGAAAAAATAATTGAGGAAATACCAATACGGCTGCATTGGCATAAATATAAAAATCAAAAAATTCAATTGTTGTACCTATTAAGCTCCCGAAAAGGACGTGTTTCAAGGAATTTTCCTTAGTCGAATTATTTTTCATGTGGTTTATATAGTTTTTTGAAAATAGAATATAAAATTGATTCTATTTTTTGAAAATAACAAATATTAAATTCAGCTTTTTCAGGAAATTAGTTTTAAAAAATTATGATGCTCACAACCCTAAAAATCCCATTAACATATTCAAATTCTGTGAATTATTTTTCAAACAAATTAAAAAACAAGTATTTTCTTTCAATTTGATTAATACACTCATTTACAAATATTTACATCTATTTTTAAAAATCAAATCATAAGCAATAGTTAAATCCATTTTTAAGTATAAATTTTGATTAAATTTACAGCTATCAAAAAAAACCAATACTTATGCCAACCGACTGTATCAGCTACCAAAACTCAGGATATTTCTCAACATTGATACATGATTATTTAGAACAAAAATCAGATTTAAAACCATTATATAATAATTTTCCAACTCTGGAAAATTTTGAAAAACAAATTATCGAAAAGCAACAAAATTTCGATAATAACAATAGAATCCCCTTAGTTTCTGTCTTAAAAGAACAATATGCTAAAATTGATCTTTCGGATTCTACCAAACAAAATATCAAAGCCTTAGCGCTCCCAAATACATTTACGGTTACTACAGGACATCAATTAAATTTATTTAGCGGTCCATTATATTTTTTATATAAAATAATCTCAACTATAAATCTTACCAACGAATTAAAGTCAAAATACCCTTCTCATAACTTTGTTCCCATTTATTGGATGGCAACTGAAGATCATGACTTCGAAGAAATCAATTATTTTAATTTTAAAGGCAAAAAGTTTCGATGGAATGCCGAGAGTACTGGACCTGTTGGAAGATTATCGACTAAAGGACTTGAAGATTTTTTTGAAATATATGCTTTAGAATTAGGTTCAAGCATCAATGCCAATGTTTTGAAAAAAATATTTAAAGATGCTTATTTAAAACACGATAATCTGGCAGATGCAACTCGTTATCTTGCCAATAGTTTATTTGCATCACAAGGTTTAGTAATTCTAGATGCTGATAATGCCAATTTAAAACGTGCTTTTATCCCGTATATAAAAGAAGAATTAGAATCTCAAACCTCATACAAAGCCGTTCAGGAAACTATCGAAAAACTGAAAGATTATACAGTACAGGTAAATCCGCGCGAAATCAATTTATTTTATATTGAAGATAATTTACGTGAACGTATCATTTTTGAAAACGGAAAATATAAAGTTAACAATACAAAAATTGAATTTTCAGGAAGAGAAATCTTTGATTTACTAGAAAGAAATCCCGAAAAATTTAGTCCGAACGTGATTATGCGTCCGTTATATCAAGAAATTATCTTGCCTAATTTATGCTACATTGGCGGAGGTGGAGAAATCGCGTATTGGTTAGAATTAAAATCACTCTTTGATACTGCAAAGATTACTTTTCCGATGCTTTTAATTAGAAATTCCGTGCTTTTGGCTACCGAAAAACAGGCAAAAAAAGCGGATCAATTAAATTTATCATGGAGCGATTTATTCTCAAAACAAGACAGTTTAATCAACAAAAGCACAAGAGAATTATCACCATTTTCTATTGATTTAACGCCTCAAAAAGAACTTTTGCATAAGCAATTCGAATATCTTTATGAATTAGCAAATCAAACAGATAAATCGTTTACCGGAGCAGTAAAAGCACAAGAAGTTAAACAAATAAAAGGACTCGAAAACCTTGAAAAAAGACTCTTAAAAGCACAAAAAAGAAAATTAAATGACATTTTGCAACGTATTACCGACTTGCAAAATGAACTATTTCCAAATAAAAGCTTACAGGAACGTCAAGCCAATTTTTCAGAATTTTATCTGGAAAAAGGAGAGGAATTAATCCCCCTTCTTATTAAAGAATTAAAACCATTAGAATCTAATTTTAATGTCATAACAATATAAAAGTTTGCTACGAATTTCGCTAATTCGCAGAAATTTGTAGCAAAAAAACAAAAGTAACAATCATAAGAAACAAATAACCACTTACCTCTTAGATTGTTACCCTCTAAACCAAATTATTAACTTTAAAAAACGAGAACTAACCTATTACAAAAAAATTATGACCAGAGAGCGCTTGATTTCACTAGATGTCTTCAGAGGATTAACTATTTTATTAATGACAATTGTCAATAATCCTGGAAGCTGGGACGCTGTTTATCCTCCTCTATTACACTCTGAGTGGCATGGCTGCACACTAACCGATTTGGTTTTCCCTTTTTTCATCTTCATAATGGGAGTAGCTGTTTCATTTGCAATGCCTACAAAAACTTTCGATAGTACTACATTCAACAAAATACTAGTACGCTCATTAAGAATGTTTTGCTTAGGAATCTTCTTTAATTTTTTTGCCAAAATACAACTTTTTGGACTCGACGGAATTCCGTTACTTATAGGTCGATTAATTATAACTATTGCGGTAGGTTATGCCTTAATGGGAAATTTTAGTTCTAGAGTAAAAAATATTCTTGCCTTTTCGATCCTGTTTATTTATCTCTTCTTGGCCTATAGCGGTATCGAAGCGTATCAAAACGTACGATTACCAGGTGTTTTACAACGTATAGCCATCGTATATTTTGTAGTATCCCTTTTGTACTTAAAATCAAACCAAAGAACACAGATAATAGTCGCCACAATCTTATTATTAGTCTATTGGGCAATAATGGCTTTAATACCAGTTCCAGGAATCGGTGAAGCAAATTTTGACAAAGGAACCAATCTTGCTTCTTGGCTAGATAGTATCTTACTAAAAGGACATATGTATCGCGGAACCATAACTTGGGATCCAGAAGGTATATTAAGTACTATCCCATCCATCGGAACCGGAATTATCGGACTACTTATAGGTCAGTTATTACACCGTGCCATACCAAAAATTGAAATTGCCAAAAAAATGGCAATCGCAGGTATCGCATTAATTATAGTTGCTCAAATCTGGAGTATCGTTTTCCCTATTAACAAATCACTTTGGACAAGTACATACACATTATACACAGCAGGACTAGCAACAACTTGTCTGGCATTATTATATTACCTTATTGATATTTTAAACTTAAAAAAAGGAATCAAAATATTTTTAATTTGGGGCGTTAACCCAATGATTGTATTTTTCTTCTCACAAATAATTCCACAAGGATTAGTAATGGTTCAGTTTGAGAATCCACATAGTCCAGGTGAACAAATCAATCTTTTAAATTATTTATATAGCTTTGGGATTGCACCTTTTTTCAGTAATCCAATGTCAGCTTCCTTAGCTGGAGCACTAACTTATGTTGGAATCTGGACGTTTATTTTATGGCTTTTCTACAAGAACAAACTTATTTTTAAGGTTTAAATTTTAAAACTTGTATAAGACGCACTGCGGTGCGTCTCTACTGCTGTACGTCATTACTCATAATTAATTATCATAAAGGTATTCTGGATAGTTATAATTATGAATTTATTAAATTCAATTCATAAAAAAAGTCTATTTTTGCACAAAATTTAATAAAAATAAAAATGGCAACAAATAGAACTTTTACAATGATTAAGCCAGATGCAGTTCAAAACGGACACATCGGAAATATCTTAGCAATGATTACTAATGGAGGATTTAAAATCGTTTCATTAAAATTAACTCAATTAACTGTAGCTGATGCTCAAGCATTTTATGCTGTTCACGCTGCAAGACCTTTCTACGGAGAATTAGTAGAATTCATGTCTCGTGGGCCAATTGTTGCTGCAATTTTAGAAAAAGACAACGCTGTTGAAGATTTCAGAACTTTAATCGGAGCTACAAACCCTGCTGAAGCTGCTGAAGGAACAATTCGTAAAGCATACGCAACTTCTATCGGAGAAAATGCAGTACACGGTTCTGATAGCGACGAAAATGCTGCTATCGAAGGTGCATTCCATTTTGCTGGAAGAGAGCAATTCTAATTTAGACTTCTTAGATAGTTAGATTTTCAGACTACTCAGACTGACTTATGTCTCGTCCTAAAAAAGCGATACGGATTATTACATAAAAATAATTAATTAAACAGTTGCAAGAACGTTCTTGCAACTGTTTTTTGTTTTATAAGTTCTCATTTGGATTTTATTTTGAGTATGCATTTGATTTGGTGTTAACATGTGATTAGAATAATGTGGTCTTAATTCATTATAAATATTGATAGATTCCTTTATTATTAGGTTTGTGATTTTTCTTTTTTGATGATACTTATCAATCATAAATTCTTGTTTTAAAATTCCATTGATTCTTTCTGCTATTGCATTTTCATAGGGATCCGAGTTTTGAGTCATGCTACATAGTACTTTGTTTTTGATAAGCTCTTTTTGATATTCATTAGCACAATATTGCAAACCTCTATCAGAATGATGGATTAGAGTTAGCGTATTATGCGTTCTTTGTTTAAGAGCCATTTTTAGAGCTTTTAAACTACTTTGAGTATTGAGATTCTCAGCAACATAATATCCCATTATCTTCTTTGAATAAGCATCAGTGATTAAGCTTAAATAACATGGATTGTCTCTTTTTCCGATATAGGTAATATCGGAGACCCAAACTTGTTCAGGACGATTTATTTCAAGATCTAAAATTCGATTTTCATGCTTTCTAAAACGATGATGTGAGTTTGTGGTTATATGATAGCTACGTTTAGGTTGTATTAATAAATGATTAGCTCTAAGTATATCAAAGAATTTATCTCTTCCAATCTTCATTAAATGGAGTTTATCCAATAAAAGATAATATAGTTTTCTAGTACCTATTCTAGGCATTAATCTTCTAAGATCATTAACCATTAAAACAACTTCTTTAGCCTTGTTTTGTTTGATTACTGTTCTTTTAATTTTTCGATAATAAACCTGTCTGTCTATCCCGAACAAATAACAGGTAAATGCTATTGTTTGTGGTTCTCTTTGTCTGAAATGGGCGATTGTTCGGGTACAGAGTTTTTTCGGATATCAATATGATATTCTTTTTCGGCTAAATCAATCATCATATCAAAGAGGATCGCTTTTTTGTCAGCAACAAAAGCCTGTCTTTCTAAGAATGCTTTTTGTTTCTCTAAAAGTTTGACTTGAGCTTCAAGCTCCATAATTTTTTGTTCAGGTGTTTTTGCCATTTTGATTGAGGTTTGGTTCTCCCAATCAAAGTTACCAAATTTCCGAAGCCATTGAACAACTGTCCTTCTACATTGAATACTGTATTTCTTTGTAGCTTCGGTTGCCGTAAGCTTTCCGTGTTCAATTTCTTGAACAACTTGTAATTTAAAAGACATTGAATAGTCTTTTTGTGTTCGCTTTACATAGCGTGATTCTTGAGATGATTCCATAACGATACTTTTTGTGTATCGCTATTTCAGGACTAGACATTAGATTAAAATAAAAACATTAGAAATTAGCAGCACTCTTTTTAATTATTTTGCTAATTTTTTGATCTAAATCTTTTAGCAATTCGTCTAAAGCACTTTCGCACATAGGCAGTACTTTTTCAGGAGTTAAAACAGGAATTCCACCTACTATAACACCCGTTTTTTTAGAGCTTGCCCCTTCATTTATAACAAATACTTTCTTTCCGGTTTTATCATACAAAGAGATTCTAGCATAAGCTTTCATTTTAACGGTTCCTGTTCCTCCAACTGCAAATCCTTTTACTAAAGTAAAATGTATTTCTGTAAATAAAACACCATCTGCAATTTCTTTAAAAATAGTAGCTGTTCCTACTTCATTTGCTTGACCAGCCGTTCCTTCATAAATATATTTATATCCTGGGTAATTTATTATAGTTTTCTCTCCTACTTCATCTTTAGCATATTTAGGGGAAAAATCAATGTATTCTTGTTTTTGAATCACTTCATTTTCAGGAATTAAATCAAATGGAAATTGTTTAGAATAAACATTAAAAAAAGCATTATGGTATTTGTCTAAAATAGGACTAAGATTAAAGCTTGGATTGTTGCCCAAATCAGCTATTGCAGCCAAACTGTTAAGCCCCAAATCAGAAAGATCAATTGTTTTGTCTGTGTAAAAACCAACAACCGCCACCTTTTTCTTTTGTGAATAGCTATTTAAAGCAAATAATACGGTTAAAATAAATAATACTTTCTTCATTTTTTTTCTATTTGATTGTTTATAATTATTAAAAAAATACTTACAATTCAAATGTATCATAAAAAATCCATTTCTAAGACAGGAACGTTAATTTAATTTCAAGATTAAAATCTAATGTTCGTAGTCCATTCAAAGATCTAAAAAAGTCTAAAACTAAACTTCACTTCTGGCATAACTCCTTATGTCGTTCCCTTCAGTTGTTGCCATCCATCTTTTAAATAAATCTGATTCATTCTCGATTGAAGATTATTACCTAGTCATTTTTTGTAAAATAAAAACCCGCTTCAATGAAGCGGGTTTTGTTTATTTCAGCATTTCTGCACTTTCCTCCTTAGAGACATATACTTTCTCTCCTAAGTCTCGTATTTTTTCTCTTAAAACATCTTTTAGTTCGTTATAGTTACTATGATAAGAAGTAGAAATAGAAGCTATTCTTTTACCATTTTCGAGTATAAAAAGGAACTCTGCCATACCTTCTTTTCCAACCTCAAAAAGAACTATAAAACCGTCTAAATTATTAATTTCATATACTTTAGATTTTCCTAATCCAAAATAACGACTAACAATTATATATCTATCATCAATAGTTAACTTATGTGCTCTTGTTCTAAACATTGTCAACCAAAAAAAGACAACAAGTAGTAAAAATAAAATAGGCAAAAACATTCCTGCTGTTGGAGAAGTAAAACTTAAATAAACAACCAAAGGCGGCAAAACAATTGAAACTATAGCAATAAAAACTGGAGGTGTTTTAAACTTAGATTTTATATTTATCATATTAAGAACTTTAATTTTAACGTAAAACTACATCACGAACAACATCTCTTCGCAATTCCTCATTAATCATCGTAATGATTTTTGATTTTCCGTGAGTGAGTTCCTCTCTTAAAACAGACGATGTAAGCTCTACATAAAGCGTACTTCCTTTTAAAACTACATTTCGGGTATAACTATTTACACCATTCCCCATCAGTTGTCGCCATGCCTCTTTTACATCAATCTGATCCATTCCGGGTTGGAGCTTATTTACCTGGATAATCCTTTGCAAAATATCCCCAACACTACTCTGATTATTTAGTCTTTTTGCCATTATCTATAATATTAATTGGTCCTGCTTTTTTATAATGATATTCTTTTTTCTCGGCGTTAAGCAGCACTAATTTATCGTCTGTTAAGGCAATTAATTCTTCCGTCCATTTTGTATAAGGAGTCGAATAATCTAAGAAAGCCTTACCATCTTTAAATCTAACTTTTACCGTTTCGTGTAAATCGTTTGTCATAAAAGTTCCGTCTAATTGTGGCATTACTTTTTGACGAATACCGTTATTATCGGCCTCTATCTTAAAAAAGTCATAGCTTTCATTCATCCCGTAATCTTTATCTTCACCTTTATCAAAAACTACTTTTTCAATCTCCCAATATCCATTTAATTTAGCAATATCTGCAGGTTCTATTTTTTGCTGACATCCAACAAACAAAAATGATACTAAGAGAATTTTAAATACGTTTTTCATTATAAATTTTATTTTTTAGGAGCTATTTCCTGCTATCCGCTATATCTTTTTGTGGAAGAAAAATCCACAAAAAAGGATACCGCTTCAAATGAAATTCACTGAACTCTTATTAAAATAAAAATTCTGTGAAGTAATCAGGGCTAAAGCTTCACGGTACTATAAATATTTTATTTTTGTGAGTTACAAAGTTAACTTTATATAATTGATAAAGAAGAAAAAATTGCCAAAACCCATTAAACTATTTTATAGATTTTGATTTACTTATAAAACAAAAAAACCAACGAATACTAAAAGCATTCGTTGGTTTTTATATATTGAACAGACATTATTCTAATTATAAAAGTTTTACATCATAAAATCTTTAATCGAAAATTATGCTGCCAGATTATTTTTTTGTTTGGATCCTTCTAAGAAGACCTAAAAGAAATAAAATAACACCTACTACTAATAAAACATAATACAATGTTAGATTTTGTTCTCTAAAAACATTAGATAAAACAAAAGACAGGATACTACCAAAATAAAAATAAATCGGCGGGATATTATTAAAACTCATCTAAAAACTATTTAAAGAAACTATCTACGAACTCATATTTATTAAAAACCTGCAAGTCTTCAATTCCCTCACCTACACCAATGTATTTTACAGGAATTTTAAACTGATCCGAAATACCTATCACAACACCACCTTTGGCAGTACCATCTAGTTTGGTTACAGCCAGAGCTGTTACTTCAGTTGCAGCGGTAAACTGTTTGGCTTGTTCAAAAGCATTTTGCCCTGTAGAACCATCCAAAACCAAAAGTACATCATGAGGTGCATCGGCTACAACTTTTTGCATTACACGTTTTACTTTAGTCAATTCGTTCATTAAATTGATTTTGTTATGCAAACGACCTGCTGTATCAATAATTACAATATCGGCATTTTGTGCTACTGCAGATTGTAAGGTATCAAAAGCTACAGATGCAGGATCACTCCCCATATTTTGCCTTACGATTGGCACACCTACACGATCAGCCCAAATTTGCAATTGATCAATCGCTGCTGCACGAAAAGTATCTGCCGCTCCTAGAACTACTTTATAACCGGCTTTTTTAAACTGATAAGCTAATTTACCAATTGTAGTAGTCTTACCAACTCCATTTACACCAACAACCATTAAAACATATGGTTTTGTTTGTATAGGAACTACAAATTCAGTCGCTTCGCCTGTATTAGTCTCTGATAATAAACCCGCAATCTCTTCTCGCAAGATTTGGTTTAACTCATCGACACCAAGATATTTATCGGCTGCTACGCGTTTCTCTATTCGGGTAATAACTTTTAGGGTTGTCTCTACTCCAACATCCGAAGAAACAAGAATTTCTTCTAAATTATCTAAAACGTCGTCATCAACTTTAGATTTTCCGGCTACGGCTTTACTTAATTTAGAGAAGAAACTGGTTTTAGATTTTTCAAGACCTTTGTCTAATGTCTCTTTTTTATCGGAAGAAAATATTTTTTTAAAAAAACTCATTTTTATATAGGTTGTTAGTTTTTCGAATTATTTAGATTTTTCTCACAATCTACAACAATTCTAAAGTTTAAAAAAGCAAAGTATCTTTAATTAACCCTGATTACTTCACATACTTTCCAATTTTATAGGAGTTCAGTGAACTACGTTTGTAGCAATACCCTTTTGTTCTGGTCCCGAAGTTCGAGATAAAACAAACGATCGCAGCAAAAGCAGGAACTTTGATTAAAAAAAGAACTTTTGTTTGGCTTCTCTAAATTTTGAGACAAATATAAAAAATAAAAAAGCTACTTCCGAATGAAAGTAGCTTTTCTATATATTGTAATTGTTAATTATTTCTTTTTCAAGAAAGTATCAACTTCTTCAGGAGCCATAATAGATTCTACGAATGTATATGCACCAGTTTTAGGAGATTTCACCATTTTGATGGCTTTTGATAATCTCTTAGAAGATGTTTGTAACGATGCTACGGTTTTCTTTGCCATGATTCAAATGTTATTTGAAGTTTTTATAAAGCTCTAATGGAAAACCATTGAGATTTATAAAATCTCTAATTATTACTTAATTTCTTTGTGAACTGTTACACGTTTCAAGATTGGATTAAATTTCTTAATCTCTAATCTGTCTGGAGTATTTTTTTTGTTCTTTGTTGTAATGTATCTTGAAGTTCCTGCTACACCAGAAGTCTTGTGTTCAGTACATTCTAAAATTACTTGGATTCTATTACCTTTCTTTGCCATCTTGCTATATATTTATTTTGGAAAAGATTATTTGATAAATCCTTCTGACTGCGCTTTTTTCAAAACCGCAGAAATTCCATTTTTATTAATTGTTTTTATCGTAGATGCTGCTACTCTAAGAGTAATCCATCTATCTTCTTCTGGAAGATAAAAACGCTTTTTAACTAAGTTCACAGAAAATTTTCTCTTAGTTTTGTTCATAGCGTGAGAAACGTTATTTCCTACCATCGCTCTTTTACCTGTAAGGTCACAAACTCTTGACATTATACTTATGTTTTATCGTTATTCAAAATCAGGGTGCAAAGAAAAGAAAAATAAACGATTGAAACAAAAAATTAGTGTACATTTTTTAAAATTTCTTTCTGTAACATTTCTAAACTTTTAATTACAGCCCTATCTATCACTTTTTCACGTGGTTGACCAAAGTTAAATTCTTCGACTATTACATCGTCTGGTGTGGCAATTGCAATAAAAATAGCACCAATTTCCGCATTTGAGTCTCCTTTTGTCGGTCCGGCGTTCCCAGTTGTCGCGATTGCGTAATCAGTTTTCATTATGCGTTTTACGTTCAAAGCCATCGATGAAGCAACCGCAGCACTTACCACAGTATTTTCTTCTATTAAATCGGCTGAAACACCCAAAACAGTAGTCTTTACCTCGGTTGCATAGGACACAACACTACCTCTAAAGTAGCTCGAAGCACCAGAAACTGCCGCTAAAAGTGATGCGATTTTTCCTCCAGTACAACTTTCGGCAGTCGCAACTGTCTTTCCTTTTTTTGTTAGTAATTCTCCTACTACTACTTCAAGAGTTTCATTATCATCGAAGCCTACAATAATATCATGAATGATTGTATCTAGCGATTGCACATTGGCCTCGATAGCTGCTTCAAGCATTTCTTTATCTGTACCTCGGGCAGAAAGTCGCAAACGCACTCTTCCCGGATTTGGCAAATAGGCTAGCTTTATAAAATCAGGTAAATTATTCTCCCAGTCCTCGATACGCTCAGCTACTAAACTTTCGCCCTGACCGTATGTAAGTATCGTTTTATGAATAATATATGGTCGCTCGTATTCTTTTACAACTTTTGGAATTATTACGCTTTCTACCAAATATTTCATTTCATAAGGAACTCCCGGAAGCGAAATAAAAACGGTATTTTCTTTCTTCATCCACATTCCTGGTGCCGTCCCCATCTGGTTATGAAGCACCGTACATTTAGAAGGAACTAACGCCTGATCTTTGTTCATTTGGGTAATCGGTCGCTTATAAAAACCTTCGATTAGTTCTGTGACATGCGCCAGAACTTCGGGATTAACAACCAATTCATCTTCAAAATAATCACAAAATGTTTTTTTGGTCACATCGTCTTTTGTAGGCCCTAAACCTCCTGTAACGATTACCAAATCGACTTTGTTTTGTAATTGAGAAAATGTGTCTAAAATATGCTGCTTATCATCACTTATCGAAATCATTTCGTGAATTTCGACTCCGATTTTATCTAAAGATTTAGCTATAAAACCAGAATTTGTATCTACAATTTGTCCTATTAAGATTTCGTCACCAATTGTAATTATTGTTGCTTTCATGTATCTAAAATTCAAATTACTACTAGATTATTTATCGCAAGGAATTGCGTGGGGAATAGCAATGAAAATCCTTTTTATCGCGAAGTAAACGGAAGAAAGAAAAAATCAATTTACTTGTATTATAATTAATTTATAAAGCAAATTGTATTTGGAGAAGATAGCCTAGCCTGAAAATTCAGGCTGGCAATCTATGAAGTTTTACAAATCAAAGTCTTTCTTAATTTCTTTGATTGCTTCTTTAACTTGATTTTTTATGCTTTTAAATGTTTCTTCTATAGCTTTCTTTTTACCCTCAGCCTTTGTCCAAGCTTCGACTTGAAGAATTTCCTCAAAAGCAACATTAAGCCCCAATAAATCAAGCGTAGGCTTTATTTTGTGCGCATACGCATAAGCATGCTTATGATCTTTCTTTTTTATCCCTTCTTTAATTTGTTTTAAATCCTCAGGAACTTCGGTTACAAACAAATTAAGAATTTCGTTTACAAATTCGGGATCGTTGTCTGAAAGTGCGTACACTTTTGAAAGGTTATATTTTAAAGCCATTATTTTACTTGTATTCTGAATAATTTTTTTCCTTCTAAAAACCCTTCTAAAACATCATCTGGCTTTACAGCCGCAACTCCTTCTGGAGTTCCTGTAAAAATAATATCTCCAATTTTTAGCGTGAAGTATTGAGAAACATAAGAAATAAGCTCATCAATTTTCCACAACATCATATTAGAGTTTCCTTTTTGAACGGTCTTAGAATTATTTGTTAATTCAAATGTAATATTTTCCAATGAACTAAATTGCGTCTTAGGCAAAAAATCACCTATTACAGCCGAACCATCAAAAGCTTTTGCTTTCTCCCAAGGTAATCCTTTTTGCTTTAGTTTTTCTTGTAAATCTCTAGCCGTAAAGTCGATACCTACACTTATCTCGTCGTAATATTTGTGCGCAAACTTTGGCTCTATATATTTCCCGACCTTATTAATTTTAACAATAAGCTCAATTTCGTGATGAATATCTTCAGAAAATTCGGGGATTACAAATGGATGTTGCTTTAACAAAACTGCCGAATCAGGCTTCATAAATACAACTGGCTCTGTTGGGCGTTCGTTTTGTAACTCTTCGATATGATTGGTATAATTTCTACCGATACAGATTATCTTCATCTTTATAGTATTCAGTTTCAGTATTCAGTTTCAGTTCCAGCAAGCATACTGAAAACTGCCACTGTGACTGAGAACTTATTTAGTATTTAATTTTCTTAACTTAATTGCCGTTAATACTTTTTTGGTATATAAAGGAAAATCAGCATTTTGTATCCAGCTAAAATATCCTGGCTCGGTTTCTAAAACCTTCTCTACTTTTGCTCCTTTATGTTTTCCGAAGGTAAAAACTTCTTCATCATCTTTATCAAAAGCAATCATTCCTGCAAAATCGGCTATTTTTTTTCTGGTTGTAAATTCAGATAACGCTTTCATATCATTTTCCAATTCTGGATAACGATCTAATTGTGCTTTAAGAATCTCATATGTCGCCATTGTATCAGCTTCGGCTGAGTGCGCGTTTTCAAGGCTTTTTCCGCAATAAAACTTCAAAGCAGCACTTAATGTTCTTTCTTCCATTTTATGAAAGATAGTCTGCACATCGACTGAGCATTTATTTTTCATATCAAAATCAACTCCTGCACGAAGCAATTCTTCTGCTAACAACGGAATATCGAAACGATCGGAGTTAAACCCTGCCAAATCACTATCTTTTATCATATTGTAAACCTGTGGTGCCAGGGTTGCAAATGTAGGTTCATTTGCTACTTTTTCATCAGTAATACCGTGAACGGCCGTAGTTTGTGGAGGAATTGGAATCGTAGGATTCACCAACCAAGTTTTACTTTCTTTATTTCCGTTTGGAAAAACTTTAAATATTGAAATTTCTACTATTCGATCTTTTCCGATGTCTATTCCGGTAGTTTCTAGATCGAAAAAGCAAATTGGTTTGTTGAGTTTCAGTTCCATTTTTTAATTTTATAAGTTTACAAATATAATTTTTAAACACGAATTTCACCTGTTTTTTTCAGAAAGTTGCCGATTACTACCTGTAATGCAATAATGCTGCAAAAAGAAAACCCTTTCAACATTTAAAACGTTAAAAGGGTTAATTATTTATAAGATGGATTTTTTCTAGAAATCTCTATCTATATCAAAAGCCTCTAAGTACTCAGCAACTCTTTTTACAAAACTTCCTCCTAAAGCTCCATCTACAACACGGTGGTCATAACTGTGCGAAAGGAACATTTTCTGACGAATTCCGATAAAATCTCCTTCAGGAGTTTCGATAACCGCTGGCACTTTACGAATCGCTCCAAGAGCTAGAATCCCTACTTGTGGCTGATTGATAATTGGCGTTCCAAAAACACTTCCAAAAGTCCCCACATTCGTTACTGTATAAGTTCCGCCTTGTGTATCATCTGGTTTTAGTTTTCCTGTTTTTGCACGATTACCTAAATCATTAACAGCTTTTGCCATTCCAACAAGGTTTAACTGATCTGCATTTTTAATTACCGGAACAATTAAGTTTCCGTTTGGTAATGCAGCTGCCATTCCTAAATTTATATTTTTCTTTTTGATGATATAATCACCATCAACAGAGATATTCATTCCTGGGAAGTCTTTTAATGCTTTTGCAACAGCTTCCATCATAATTGGCGTAAAAGTTAATTTCTCACCTTCTCTTTTCTCGAAAGCAGCTTTAACTTTATCTCTCCATTTTACAATATTAGTTACATCTACCTCAATAAACGATTGTACGTGTGCTGATGTTTGAACTGAAGCTACCATATATCCAGAAATAAGCTTACGCATTCTGTCCATTTCTATGATTTCATCACCTCCATTTACAGAAACTGGTGCCGCTTTTGAAACTACTGGCTCTTGTACCTTAACCACCACTGGTGCTGGCACCGGAACTTCAACAGCTACTTTCACTTCTACTTTTGGAACTTCTACTTTGTTTGTTCTATTAACAACGTAAGCCAATATATCTTCTTTGGTCACTCGACCATCTTTTCCTGAACCATTTATACTTTCTAGCTCTGCAATAGAAACATTTTCTTCTTTAGCAATATTTTTTACTAATGGCGAAAAGAATTTATCCGAAGTAGTGTAATCTGCAGGTGTTGCAACCGCTTCTTTAGCAGCTTCGATTGTTTTTTCAACAAAAACAACTTCTGTAGGAACGACCGTTTCTTCAGTTACTTTATCAACTAAAAATGACGAACCTTCTTCAGTTTCAATGATGGCAATAGTTTGCCCTACTTGTACCAAATCGTCTTTGCCAAACAATTGCTCAATCAAAATTCCAGAAACTTCACTTGGCACTTCGCTATCGACTTTATCTGTAGCGATTTCCAGTACTGCTTCATCCATTTCAATTTTGTCTCCAACTTGTTTCAACCAGTTTGTGATTGTTGCTTCAGCGACACTTTCTCCCATTTTAGGAAGTTTTAATTCAAATCTTGCCATATTGTTAACCTAAAAGGTGATTTTGATTTTCAGATTGCGAAATTACTGAAATTTTTAAATATAAATTACATTAAATATAATTTTTATGTGATTTTAACGATTTTACCTCTATCATTACTTGAATCACTTCCGATTAAGAAAGTGGTGTTTTTGGGTAAAATTTTAAAAGTAATCTTCTTATGCCTTTCAGATTTTATCATATCGATACATTTCTTGAATGATATGTATTGATTATCTAAAATTACCTCTGCTCCTTTTCCTATGTAAATCAGGGACGAATTTACCATTTTTTCTTTTTTTAAATCGTAAAATGTAACTTTATTTTGCAAAATTGAACTCAATTTTTCACTTAAATTATGATTCATGGAGTATAAAAAATATTCTTTTGGAATTGTTTTTATCGTCGTTTTTCCCTGAATCATTTTAACGATAGAAAAAAATACAATTCCAATTTTCATGAAAAGTGAAAACAAAAAAGATACTTTAAAGTGTTTTTTATAAAAGAAATTCATCGCTTCCTGAAAGCGTTTCATATATTTCTCGTCCTTTATAGTACTTTCACCTTTATAGTGAATTACCGTAGTTTCAGCCAAATAGTAATTAGCCTTGCCTTTTTTAAGAACCATGTACGATAAATCGATATCATCGGAATACATGAAACAATCTTCATCAAAACCGCCGACTTCATTATATAAATCTCGTTTCATTACCATAAAAGCACCTACAAGTATTTCGACTTTGCCTGTTTGGTTTTCGTTTAAATGTTCCGCATAATATCTATTGAAATACTTAGACTTTGGAAAAACCTTATATAAACTAGTTATTTTAGTAAAAGCAACCCAAGGTGTCGGAACGCCACGCTTGCTTTCGGGAAGAAAATTCCCTGCTCCATCAATAAGATTTACTCCTACTATTCCTAAATCCTGTTGTACTTTGGCGAAAGCCAATACTTTTGTAAATGTATCTTCGGCAACTACTGTATCAGGATTTAAAATGCATATATAATCTCCTTGAGCTTGTAAAACACCTATATTATTTCCTTTAGGGAAACCTAAATTCTCGGCGTTCGCGATTAATTTTACATCAGGAAAACAACTACGAATCATGTCGCAACTATCATCTGGAGAATTATTATCTATTACAATAATCTCGCTATCAATATCTTTAAGCGCCTGCTGCACACTTAAAACACATTGTTCTAAAAAATAACGTACATTATAATTGAGGATAATAACCGATAATTGCATGTAAAATAGTCTTGAAAGTTCGAAAGTTAGAAATTTTCTACTAAACCGAACCGTAATGACCAATCATTTTTACTAACTCCAAAATCCATTACAAGATTACTATTGTTACGTTTGTTCCATTTTATGCGTAATCCTGTACCAATTGCAGGATTCCATTTGGTAAATTGATACGTCTGAAATTTAGATACCGATGAGATATTGGTAAAAAATACTGCTCCCCAAAAACCATCAGCAGAAATATCTGTTCTGTATTCGGTCTCAAAATACAATAATGCATTACTTCGGAAACGATTTCTTGTAAAACCTCGTCCTGTTTTTTGCTGTCGGTCCCAACCAATACTCGGTAAGTCGAGATAATGTGGATCTCCTCCTCCTATTGTTGACCAATAAAAAGCTCTATATGCCAAAACTTTATGTTTTACATCGCTAAATGAATGGTATTTTCGAGCATCTATATATAAGGATTGCCACCCTTTATTATCAAGACCTCCATTGGTATTCATTCGGAAATTGGCTTCTAGATATGTTCCTTGTTCTGGATTGATATTATTAATTCTGGAATCATAAAGTGCTTGAATTGCAACTCCAAAGGAAACATCATCAGAATAATCTCCGCTCATATATTTAAAATAATCAGTTTCTCCATCAATCTTAGAATCTTCGGAAATATTTTGATAACTATCAAATAGAACTCCTAATCCGAGTCCGAAATTGCCTTTGACTTTTCTTGTTACATATTCATAAAAACGCCATTGTTTATAATTCAAAATAGACATTTCGTCGTCGAGATGATGATCTCCCAAACCATATGTAGGTTGCGGATAAATCATAAACCGATAATCTCCTGTAAAGTTATACTTATCATCCTTAGTATATATATAGGACTGAATTGGAAATACATATTGATTAGAGAAACTAAAATAAGGTGAAAAAACAACTTGTGACATTGTAGTTTTTTCATGATCATCACCCAGGTAAAAAGTACTCAGAAACGAAATAATTATTCTGGCATTTCCATTGCCTTCTACGGGGATTGGAGATAATGAGAAAGCTATCTTCTTTTTGGCATCATGTCTTACGGTATCATTCTTAGAAAATATGCTTTTATACACATCGATAATATCTCTACTATTATGTTTGAGAGAATCTTTTTTATGCGTGATGGAGTCATTTTGCGAATAGCAAAAACAGCTAAAAAAAAGAAAAGACAAAACACTTCTTAATTGTAAGTAATTCATTTTTAATCATTTTAAAACACTCGATCTTAACAAAAATAAAACTAAAATTCCACTTACTTCTAAAATTCCAATAAAGATTCTTACAAAAAGATGTGGGATGTGAAGATGGAAAATAGGAGATGCAAGATGTGAGATGCAAGATGTGAGATGTGAGATGTGAGATGAAAAAAGGAAGATGAGAGATGGAAACTGAAACCCACTACTGTTACTAAATACTGCTACTAAAAACTGTGACTACAACTGAATACTAAACCTTTAATTATTTATTTTAGCAAAAAATAGCTTTCTCTTTATGAAATATAAAACAATCATTAATAGAATTTTACCACTTGGTTTTATTATAATCTTATTTTTAAGCTGCAAAATAACTTCTATACAACATACTAATTCTGATTTGGTTGTCTCAAACACTTGGTACATTGCTGGGCCAACCAAAGAAAATCAGGAAACAATAAACAATACTCGAATAAAAGAACATCATATTCTTGTTACAGCAAGCGACTCGCCTGCTGGGGAAATCGAACTGAATGTGATGATTACTCAATCTGAATCTAATGACGGAAAACCAACCAATTTACCTAGCAATTCTGGCTTTGTTAGTATTACTTATAAATCATCACAACCTATAAAAATCCAAGCTCGCGAAGGGAATGATTCTGGAACTGGATGCATACATGGAGGAACTCATGCAATGGCTGATTTACCTGCTTCTCCCGATAAATTTTCTACCATAAAAATTCCTTGGACGGATTTTATACTAAACGGCAAATCTGTAAACATTCATAATCTTTGCAAATTCAATTTTGTGAATTATCATCCTGTTTCTGGCGCTATATTAGAAATAACTGAAGTACAGATTCAAAACTTAAATCCATAAAACTAACTAACCTCAACATTATGAAAATCAAAATTCTAAAATTCTTATTTCTAATACTGTTCTTTTCTAATCTTACTTATAGTCAAAATAAGAAAACAGATATTAATGGTGTTTGGGCCGATATTAATTCGGGGGTAGAAAATGCAGTTGTGATTATCTCTGAACAAAACGGAAAGGTGATTTTCTCACATTATCTGGAATGGAAAGGACAAAAATTTGTAGAAAGTGGCATCGGAAAAAGAACTGGAAACACGATAGAATATACAGTTGATGTAACTTTACCTATAGAAGGCTGGGCAACTCAAGGTACACATACTTTAACTTTATCTGAAGACGGTAATACACTCGAAGGCACTTACAAAGACAACAAAAAAAGAGAAGGTCCTATTACTTTTAAACGCATCAGATGATTTTTTTCTTGTGAGATGATTTTTGTAAAATGTAAAAGGGAGTTAATGATCACATTAACTCCCTTTTTCTATATTTTATGTTCCCATTTCTACATTATCCCAATCATCGGCTCGGTTGTAAATCCATTCCAACGATTTGCGTCTTTCATATACTAGACCTCCATTTAGCTTTGCTTCTCGACCGTTTAGTCTTTCATCTACACAATACCAATGAAGTCGGTAGTAATAATCAAGCATGGTATAAATCTCAACTTCTGATTTTAAATTCTGCAAGCTTTCCATTTTTTCATTGCCATCTCCTTGCTCTAGATTTGGCAATAGCGATGCCATATTATCTCCAATATATTCTTCGGCTTCAAGTCCCGGAATCATTTCTGTTACCCACATAAAAGCCCACAATGATTCTAGATACCATCTTAAAGAATTAATTTCAAATTCGGTTAAATCATCATTTTCCTTATCTAGTATTTCTTTTTCTGAATCTGATAGATATTTAGCTAAATCATGATTCTCTATCCATTCTTTAATAATATAAGTTGGAGCCTCAAACGCGATGTTTATCAAAGCATTCATAACCGACATCCTCCCCTTAATCTCTTCTAGGGTTCTTAATTTTGGTGTATCTAAAATCGGTAACCAATCATTTACACGATATTCTTTTTGCTTAATAATTGTATCATTATCAATTTTAATTTGTCGGCGTTGTTCTTCAGTCATAATGTAATTTTCAAAATATAACCGAAAATAGAACTAATTTCTTTCAACACAAACTGATTCAATTGAAACTTTACAAATGCAACTGAATTTTATATTTATTAAAAATTCGCATGGCAAATAACATAATCGTCGAGAATACTAAAGACCAGATAATTCCAGGCGTTCCTTCACGGAAATAATCCGGAATTATATGTATTTTGAATGCTAAATTGAAGTAATATATTATCCCTGGAAGTATGTAAATAAGAAGCGGATTTGCAGCTGCTGGCATAAAAAAGTTGCTCCATTTGGTTTGTTTTTTAATTTCCATTAGCCAATACAAGAAATAAAAGATTATAGTACAAATACCCGCAGAATATAATACCCAAGAAGGTGTTCCTCTTACCTTAGAAACTTCATAGTATGGTCGCAATAAATACCCCAGTACAAAAAACAGCACTCCAAAACCTATTATTTTCCAATTGATTTTTTCGGATATTTTTCCTTCAAAAAACAAAAGAGATATTACTACTCCAGCTGAAACAAGTGTAGCGTGCGTCATATGTCCAGCAATAAAACCTATCCATTTTATTTCATGAACAAAAGAACCTTCAATTTGATTTAAAATATTTGCCGCAAGACAAACAAAAAGAAACGCAATCATGGCTATCAATTTTCCATTAACAAGCCAATAATAGACTACCGTAATTAAATACGCCCAACCTATAAGTCCTAGGATCCCCCACCATTTTGGAGTGATTCCTATCTCTCCATTTTCCTGAACATATAAAAAGTATAAGGCTACCAGAACCAACATTCCGCCATATTGCAAAATGTTTTTAGTGATTTTAGGAAATGATTTATCGTATTTATTCCAAATAGGAATTGGCATTGAATACGCCAAAAGTCCCCAAAAAGCTGCAGAAATCACCATTTTGGAGGCATCATAACCATACTCGGCATTTACCATATAAACTCCGATAATAATAAGTGCTAATGCTCTTTTTAAGGTATGTGTCCAGATAGTTTTAGGTGTATCTCCTTTAATTAATCTAGCGTTAAATGCAAATGGAATAGACATCCCGACAATAAATAAAAATGCAGGAAATACCAAATCGACAAAGGTCATTGCATCGGCATCGGCTGGCATATGTTTCATCCATTGTGGTACATTTTTTATGCTAGCCAGCTCATTAACAAAAATCATTATAAAAATGGTAATTCCACGAAAAGCATCTATGGAAATAATTCTTTTATTGAATAAATCTTCTTTTATTTTCATACAGAGATAATATTTGTTTTTTAAAGGAATATGGTATCGCCATTCTTTTTTATGAATTATGATTTCGAATCATGCCGATTTCATAATTCATTACAGTATTAACATTAACAAATATAAAATATTCAAGGAGAAATCAAAGGAGTATTTAAAAGACTGACAAACTTGTTGATTTATGTTAAATATCAGTAGAAACGGGGATTTTTGTTTGGGTCAAAAAGTTATCTTTGCCGAATTACTCTAAAAATTTTATGCATATAAATATTAAACACATATGGGTGTTTTTAGTAGTATTCATGTTATCATGCAATACCAATAAATCAACACAAAATGATATTAGAAATGAAATTAAAAAAAATAGTGGAATAGTTATTTCAAAATTTAATTTAATCAAATCTTCTTCAGAATCTGCCTTTGGAGATTATTCAGAGTCTTACACAATAAAACTGGATTCCGCAGATTTTCAAAATATTATTATCCAAATAAAGAAATCTAAATATTATGATTATAATTCTTCTAGCGTGGTATCAGTAAATAAAAATATCAAGAAAAGATGGATTAAAATGCCTTTTGGATACAAGTTTGAATACCATATCGACAAAACAGATGAGATGTTACAATATGAAGTTGGTTTGTCAGATTATACAATAGATTGTATTTATATAAAAGAGTAAATAAAGTTCCCAATGTACAAGAGGATATTATAAGAATATAATGAAGAAGGCATTCAACCCAAGCAGATGAATATAATAAACGCAACGATAAGCCGAAACCAATATACCACTTTAACAGAATAATCATCAATATTGTTTTTCAAGGAACTGAACGTTAGTGTAATATTATTGCACCTCAAATACAAGAATGCTTTAAGTAGCAGAAATTTTATAAGACAACAATTAACAATATGACATTAAAAATAAGTTTTTTAAACCAATTGAAAATACTTTTAGATTTGATTTTCATAACATTCATCTATTTTCTGATGATATATTATTTCTATACATCTTTTGATATTAAACTGATTGTTTATCTACTTATTCCTTATTTTTTGATATTTTTCCTTCCTGTATTATGGTTACACTTTAATTATTTAAATCAAACTAAAGATGTCGTTTATGAAATAAGCAAAAATGTTATATAAAAAAAAAGAGGAATAGAGATTTTAAAGTACAACAATTCAGATATCAGCGAAATAACATTTCGTCTCAATGGTTCAAAAGATACTTCTAATGGCACTTTAGCATATAGTAAGTATTATTATGCAAAAATAAAAATGCTAGATGGATCCTTTTTTATCATTACCTCTTTGTATTCAAGTAAAATTGATGCAATATTAGAAGAAAACTTCAAAGATGTTAAGATAACAAAGGAAAAAGTTTTTTATCCTATGATTTAGTTGGACAACATCTACAATTTTTAATTAAAAAACATGAAAACACTAATCAATTTTTACTTGTTCAATCTTATCTAGTTTATGCGCTTTTGCCCAATCAATATCAATTGAGTTTTCGATGAAATTGAGAAATACAGAAAATAATATCTGTACTATTTACACAGGAAGTCTGTAATACCTCTAACATGCTATTTAAACACCAAATAAAACTTACTTTTTCTAATTATATAAATATGACAGATTTTTTTGATTTCCAGGATGGTCCAAAAATAAAAATATTAATACTTTTTTTAGTGTTAATATGTAGTATGTACTATTTTTTTAAAAATTATAAAACACTAGACTTTCAACCAAAATTACTTTTATGCATTGCAATTCTAGGTTCAATTTGGCTTTTTTTTCAGGAAAAAGAAGAAAATAAAGATTATAATAATTTAAAAAATAATTTTGCTTTAACAACAGGTAAAATAGAAAAATATATAGTAGTAAATTTGAAAGGTTATAAAGGAAATCCTGGTAATTCAATAAAGTTTAAATATGTCTGCAATAATGAAACTATAGAAAATTCTTATTATGAAAGTTATATTGTTTCAATACCTGATGCAAAGCCAGATTTAAACATCTCCTATTTGGTCATTTATGAAAGATCAAATCCTGAAAATAGTTATATCCTTTTAAATTATCCTATAAAAAATAGTGATGATTTTGAAAAATATGAAAATATGTTTCGAGATAAAATCCCGGAAGATATATTTTAAGAATAGTTTGAGTGAGTAAGATTATTTGTCATTTGCTCATATCTGTGTAATTATTAGAGTATAAACTTTTTCTGTGTTCACTGCAATAGAACAGGCGAAAAGCTAAAAACATTCCTTTACTTTTGATAAATAAGAATTCCCAACAATGAAAAAGCTCTTTTTATTAATAATCTTTTTATTTTACTTACCTATTTATAGTCAAGTAAAACCACAATCTCATCTGAATTTTAAAATTCTAAACACGATTGTTAAAGATGGAGAAATGATTACTTTTCAAATAAGTAATAATTCAAATATAGCTTATTGCTTTGTAATTGATACTAATTTTTATGTGAAATTTTAATTATTAAAGATGTTAAAAATAAATTCACCATTGTTTAAACTGATAACAATCTTATTTAGACAAATGAATCTTTCCATAGGTAGATATTCTGAGGAAGAGGATTTTTATGCTTATTTTAAGGATAAGCATATTTATTATAAATATGCAATAGCAGAGTTAGAAAAAGTACTATATGAATCATCGGCTTATTCTTCTTTTGGAGAAATGGTAAAAAAGACTTTTTTTACAAGACAATTAAGATACTTATATATATTATTAGTCTACAAAGTTTTAAAAGAATTTGACGAAATGTTAGATTCCAGAGAATTTGATTATATGCTACGTGAGAAAAAAACAAATCTTTCTTCGGGAGAAATTTATTGGGAGCTGTTGAGAAAAAAGATACCTAGAAAAGAAAGGAAAATTATTGATGAAACAGAACATTTTGGTCAAAATCTTATGTTCAGTCATTATAAGAGTATAGAAAGAACATTATCTCAATTAAATGTTCAAATTGAAATCAATGGGAAATAAAATTTGAAAACATCAAAATTTAAATCAATTATCCGAGATCAACTTATATGTAAATACTATATAATGTACTTCCGCACAAACCCTTTGGTGTAGTAAGAGTCAATTAGCTATAGATTAAAGAAAAATGAGTAGAGATTATAATTCTAATAATACTGAGAGTTTAGTATATTTATAGTAATAATCATTTATTATTCGGGTTAAAAGGACTTGTTGATGATGTTATGCTTTTAAGAATGTTTGATGTTTAGGTGTTGTCCCGACCACTCGAATATGCACAATCATAGTGTATAAAGTTTTTCTGTGCCCATAGAGATAGAACACGCCAAAAGTAAAAGAGCTTATTCTGACTTAAAAAAATAATTGGTAGTAGTTTTTATTTAATAAGTCTCGTCCATTTTTTTTTGGCTGGAAGAGATTTAGTAAATACTAATTAAAATTTTAGTTTTTTGCAACCGATAGTTCTAGAGATATTTTATTTTTATAAATAAAAATATATAAAAGACCTCCCTTTTCTATATATCGTGCGTCCGCAGATCCTGGAAAGACATATACGCTGATTAAGGAATACCCTAAAATCATTCTTTCAACTGCTGGTATGAGCATACGAATAAAGACTGTGAGTTTTATCCAATGCAGTACCAGATAGTACCTAGCCTTATTTAAGAAAACTGAGTAGTAAGTTAAAGCTCTCATCCACAAACAACTGAAAACAAAGCAAGCCAAGAAACAAAGAACTCGCAAGTGTGAGTTTTTTGTTTTAAAATTTATAATACCAACAATCAAAAAATATTCCCCTACTTTTGATAATCACAATTCACCTCAATGAAAAAAGCCCTTTTGCTTTTCTTTTCATGCATTACTTCAACTTATGGACAAATCTTAGGTTGTACAGATCCTCTGTCTAAAAACTACAATCCAAAAGCTACTCAGAACAACGGAAGTTGTGTTTACAAATCTGTAAAAATAAAACCTGAGTATTCTAAAAAAATAAGTGATTCTATCAAAGAAACCTCAGGATTAATCGCTTTCAATTCTTTATTATGGACACATAATGACGACCATGACAAGAGCATTTATGGACTAAATCATCAAGGGGAGATTAAAAAGAAAATTGCACTGGAGAAAGTAGTCAATAATGACTGGGAGGAAATTTCGCAAGACAGCACACACATATACATAGGCGATTTTGGGAATAATTATAAGGGAAACAGAACCAATTTACATATTCTGAAAATCAAAAAAGAATCATTTCTGGCAGGAAAACCTATCATCGATACCATTTCGTTTTCTTATTCCAACCAAACAGATTTCACACAAGAAAAGGCAAACCAAACCAACTTTGATTGTGAAGCTTTTATCGTTACAAACAACAGCATTTATTTGTTTACCAAACAATGGAGGAGCTCTAAATCCAGTATTTATGCTTTACCCAATACACCTGGAAATCATATTGCCAGTTTAAAAGAAACCCTAGACGTAAAAGGATTAGTAACTGGCGCTACTTATTTGCCATCCAAAAAACTGGTTGTTCTTTGTGGATATTCTAAAGTTGGGAGGCCTTTTTTATATCTTTTGTACGATTATAAAAACAATAATTTTCTATCGGGTAATAAACGAAAGATAAAACTTGCATTACCATTTCATCAAATTGAAGGTATCGCAACCGAAGATGGTTTACATTATTATTTAACCAATGAATCTTTAGTTAGAAAACCTGTACTCAATGTACCTCAACAAATTCATCGAGTTGATTTGAGTGCATATCTAGGTCAATAATCTCAAAAAAACTTTAAAATAAAAAATTGAACCATTAAGATATTAAGTTTCATTAAGCTAAACTTAAATTTATTACTCTTCTCTAATATTTTAAAAACACGAAACTTACAATACGCTTATAGAGTATATACTCAATATTGTTTTTACTCTATATTCTCATAAACTTGTCCTAGATTATCGAGCTACTTGCGGAGATTCCTCAATTCTTCGGAATGAATATTGGGGAGAAACTTTACGAACTCTTCGCTATCAATTTTTCTCGCCACAGATTAAAAGAATTAGAAAGATTTATAAACTTTGCGACCTTTGCGTATCCCGAGGCTTCGGGATTGCGCCCTTTGCGGTTAATTTTTTAAATCTGCATTCCCATCTTAAAACTTAATTTTCCTTAATCTCTTAATGGTAAAAAAACTCAACGGTAAAATGAAATTTTGTAAATCTTGCAAATATCTACCAAAATTATGCAACAACCATTTCCAATAAGATAGCAACCTTTGTTCTCTGATATGAAAAAAGCATTAATCCTATTCCTCTCCTTTTTCTACTTGGTATTGACATCTGGCTTTACCCAAAATACTCATATCTGTAAAGGAATTAAACAGGAAACTTACTTTTTTGCAAACAATAAAGAAGGGCAACCTTGCACCAAATGCGACCGTAAAGACGGAAAAATACTTAAAGATTGCTGCAAACATGAAACTAAATTATTAAAAATAACAGAAAAGGCTCAAAAAGCTTCCCCTGACAATCCTTCTTTAAAATACTTGGGAGTCGCCTTGCCTTTTCACTTCTTTAAAGTTGTATTTGGCTATGAACTTCCACAAGTAAAAACTACTGGTTTTTCATACGTATTTACAACGATTCCTTTAAGGAATACAATACTCTACATTTACTATTGCGTTTACCGAATTTGATTTTATTCAATTGATAAACTGTGCTGTTTCCAAAGAATAGCACGGGATTTCTATTGTTTAATTTTAAATATTTAATTTATGAAAATGCAATTCTTTGCATTGGTATTCTTCGGTTTTGCTACAGGAAATCTTTTGGCGCAGACCGTAACATTACCAAATGCTCTTGAACGTTCTGTTCAGAATTTTGAAAAAATAAAAGCCAAAGAAGCAATAGTACTTGCTTCGAGAGAAAATGTAATATACCAAAAAAGTCAGTATTTACCTGATTTCACATTGATGGCACAACAAAGTTATGGAACTATCAATGCTCAAAACGGACCTTTATATGGTTATGGCGGTTTGGGCGTTGCATCGACCTCTATGCCTCTGCAAGAGCAAAACTGGAATGCCGCTTTTGGCTCTCTTTACTTAGCAAACATCAATTGGAACCTATTTACGTTTGGCAAAATAAAAAGCCAGGTTTCCATAGCCAAAGCAGATGAAGCTGTCGCTCAGAAAGATTTGGAACAACTAAAATTCCAACATCAGGTAAAAGTTGGTGCGGCTTACTTAAACCTACTTGCTGCACAACGTGTAAAATTTGTACAGGATAAAAATCTGGAACGCGCTCAAGTTGTTGCCACAACAACCGAGAGCCGTTCTAATAGTGGTTTGATTCCAGAAGTCGATTTTTCTTTGGCGAAAGCCGAAGTTGCCAATGCTAAATCGGCAGTGATAAAAGCCTATGATTTAGAACTCGATTACTCCAAAGCACTGGCAGTTATGATGGGAGAAGAATATAGAAAATATGAACTAGACAGCCTTTTTACCAACAAGACTCCTACTCTACTCCTTGAATCTTCGGTTGAAACGAGCAAACATCCTATTCTGGAATGGCAAAATAGTACGGTTCAAAAAAGTAAACAACAAGAAAAACTACAATCGGCACTTGGACTTCCTACTATTTCGTCATTTGGCGTAATACAAGGGCGTGGCTCAGGATTCGATTGGAATTATGTACAGGATAATTCAGCTTTCTCTAAATCGTATTCAGATGGTGTTGGCATAGACCGCAGCAATTATATTGTTGGTGTAGGTATCAGTTGGAATTTGATGAATTTATACCGTCAGTCTTCCAAAAAGAAAGAACAAAAATTCATTACGCAATCCTTGCAAAAAGAATATGACTATATGAATCAGGAACTTGTGGCGCAACAAAAATTGGCAGATGACAAATTAAAAAATGCATTTGAAAATTTTGAAGAAACCAAAACTCAGGTAAAAGCCGCCACAGATGCATACCAACAACATACTGCATTATACAACAATGGCTTAACGACAATTGTAGACCTGACACAATCTTTCTACACGCTTAACAGAGCCGAAATAGACTATGAAATAGCGCAAAACAACATCTGGCAAGCCTTATGGATTAAAGCTGCTGCCAAGGGTGACCTGACTATTTTACTAAACGCGATATACTAAAGCCTAAATTATGAATTTAATACGTTTTGCCTTGCGCAAGCCCATCTCGATTATGGTGATGGTGCTAGGGCTTTTATTCTTCGGAATTAAAGCTACCAAAGATATAAAGGTAGATATTCTGCCAGATATGAATCTTCCTGTCGTGTATATAGCCCATTCATTTAATGGATATACACCTCAACAAATGGAAGGTTATTTTACAAAGATGTATGTAAATATGATGCTGTTTACGAGCGGAATCGAAAGCATCGAAACTAAAAATACTCAGGGATTAACCTTAATGAAAATAAACTTTTACGAAGGTACAGATATGGGTCAGGCTATTGCCGAAATCAATGCATTGTCCAATCGTTCCCAAGTATTCTTACCACCGGGAGCTCCGCCTCCATTCATTATTAGATTTGATGCATCGTCGCAACCTGTTGGACAATTGGTTTTCAAGAGTAATTCAAAAACCAATAATGAATTGCAGGATATTGCCAACTTTACGGCGCGACCATTTTTGATTAAAATTCCGGGATTAACCACCGCACCACCTTTTGGCGGAAGCCCGAGAACTATCGAAATAAACATCGACCCAAATAAATTACGTACCCATCAATTAACTCCTGAGCAAATTGTAGAAGCCATAAGTCGAAATAATATTACCTCACCATCGGGAAATATTTACATTGATGATATTAATTATTTAACGCCTACAAACAATACAATTAAAGAAGTTGCCGATTTTGGAAATATTCCAATTTTTAAAGGTGCGGTCGATAATGTTTATATCCGTGATGTGGCAACTGTAAAAGACGGAGCCGATATTACAACTGGTTATGCCTTGATAAACGGAGCGCGTTCCGTATATATCAATATTGCAAAATCGGGTAATGCTTCGACTTGGGACGTGGTGAAAAATTTAAAGAAAGCCATCCCGATGATTCAGAATAATTTACCGGATGATGTTACTATTTCTTATGAGTTTGACCAATCCGTATATGTTATCAATGCTGTAAAAAGTTTGATTCTCGAAGGTGTATTGGGAGCTTTACTTACCGGATTAATGGTATTGTTATTCTTGCGTGATAACAGAGCCGCTTTAATTGTAGTATTAACGATTCCTATTTCGATTATTTCGGGCGTATTATTCCTGAAATTATTCGGACAAAGCATCAATATTATGTCCTTATCAGGATTGGCTCTGGCTATAGGAATCCTGGTTGACGAAAGTACGGTTACTATCGAAAACATCCACCAACATCTTGCAATGGGCAAAACAAAAGCCAAAGCAATCTTGGATGCTTGTCGCGAAATTGCCTTCCCTAAACTATTGATTCTGCTTTGTATTCTGGCTGTATTTGCACCCGCATTTATGATGACAGGAATCCCTGGTTCTCTATTTATGCCGTTGGCTCTTGCCATAGGATTTTCGATGATATTGTCATTTATCCTATCACAAACCTTTGTTCCCGTAATGGCAAACTGGTTAATGAAAGCCAAAGACGAAAACCACGTACATGAAGAAGACAAATTTGATAGATTTAAAAATCGTTTTGTAACGTTCTTGCAATCCATAATGGAAAAACGTAAAACTATATTAATTGCGAGTTTTGTCTTAGTAGCATTAGGAGTTTTCATAATGTACAGCAATACAGGAAAAGATGTATTGCCAACCGTTAATTCGAGTCAGTTTCAGGTACGTATAAAAGCGCCCGAAGGAACTCGTATCGAAAAAACAGAGCTAAAAATCAAGCAGGTTTTACACGAAATGGAAGCCGTAATTGGTAAAGACCATATTGCAATTTCTTCGGTATTTATTGGTCAGCATCCCTCCTCATTTGCGGTAAGTCCTATTTACTTATACAATGCAGGACCACACGAAGCTTTGATGCAAATCGCATTAAAAGATTTTGACGGAAACACCAATGACTTAAAAGAAAAAATCCGTCACCACATGAAAGCTAAAATGCCCGAATTGCACTTTTCTTTCGAACCAATCGAGCTGACAGAAAAAATTCTTAGTCAAGGAACCAATACGCCTATCGAAGTTCGTTTCTCTGGAATGATGAAAAAAATGAACATCATGTATGCCAATAAATTACTGGTAAAACTAAAAGAAATCGATTATTTAAGAGACCAGCAAATTCCGCAATCGCTAAACTATCCGGCTTTCGAAATTAATATCGACAGATTAAGAGCTGCGCAATTAGGAATCGACGCTCAGGATATTGCTCGTTCATTGGTTCCTATTACAGCATCTTCTCGTTATACAAGCAAAAATATGTGGGTAGGCGGAATGATGGGAATTGCCTACGATGTACAAGTACAAACGCCACAAAACATATTAAACAGCAAGGACGAATTGCTTAATGTTCCGCTAGGAAAAAACTCCGACCGACCTGTTCTTGGCGATGTAGCCACAATTACACCAACAAAAGTTTTGGGCGAAAGTTACAATTTAGGAACTATGGGCTATACTCCCGTTACAGCCAATATTCATAATGCCGATTTAGGTCGTGCTCAAAAAGATGTACAAGCTGCAATTGCTTCCTTAGGAGAATTACCAAAAGGGGTAAATATCCAAATCTCGGGGATGGTTCCCGTTCTGGATGAAACCATGAGCAGCCTTGCAATGGGATTATTAATTGCCATTATGGTTATCTTCTTGATGCTGGCAGCCAACTTCCAATCGTTCAAAGTTTCGTTTGTAATCCTAACAACCGTTCCGTTTGTAATCTTAGGTTCGTTGCTATTAATGAAAATTACGGGCTCGACCTTAAACCTACAATCTTATATGGGAATCATTATGTCGGTAGGAGTTTCTATTGCCAACGCCGTATTATTAATAAGTAATGCCGAAACATTGCGCATGCAAAACGGCAATGCGTTAAGCTCAGCAATTCAGGCAGCATCACTTCGTATTCGCCCTATAATCATGACTTCTCTGGCAATGATTGCAGGAATGTTACCAATGGCTATTGGTCATGGCGAAGGTGGCGACCAGGTTGCCCCATTAGGGAGAGCCGTAATTGGCGGATTAATTGCATCCTCATTTAGTGTATTGCTATTATTACCATTAGTATTTGTATGGATACAAGGCAAAGCATCGACACAATCTCCATCATTAGACCCTGAAGACGAAAACAGTACACATTATATAACATTAAAAAAATAAAATACAGATGAAACTAATCTATTATATCCTTATCGGAATTGTATTTGCATCCTGCAATTCAGAAACTAAAAAGGCCGAAAAAACAGATGCAATGCCAATGATGATGATGCCAAATTTTGAAACTACATCCATCAAGAAAAGTAATCCACTGGTTCAGTTAAAACTAGCCGGAGAATTAGTTTCAGATCAGGAAACGGCTATTTATGCCAAAGTAAATAGTTATGTCAAGAAACTTCCTGTAGATATTGGCTCGGTAGTAACCAAAGGGCAAGTTATTCTTGTACTCGAAGCACCCGAAATTCAGGCACAATTAGCATCGGCAAAATCGAAGTGGAAAGCGCAGGAAGCAATATACATTGCGACAAAATCCAATTACGACCGAATGTTCAAAGCCAATGAAACAAAAGGAGCAATTGCCAAAGATGCTTTAGACCAGATTACGGCAAGAAAACTAGCCGACCAAGCGCAACTAGAAGCAGCTAAATCAGCTTATCAGGAAATACAAATCATGAATGATTATCTGGTAATTCGAGCACCTTTTAGCGGAATCGTTGCCGAAAGAAACATCGATTTAGGCTCGTATGTTGGACCAATGGGAAAAGGTTCCGATAAACCTTTATTAATACTTCAGGATAACAAGAAATTGAGAGTTTCCCTATCAGTTCCCGAAGCAAATACAGCCTTTTTAAACTTAGGAGATTCTATACATTTCAAAGTAAATTCTATTCCTCAGAAAAAGTATATGGCTAAAATATCCCGAAAATCAGGAGTCCTCGATTTCAAACTCCGCTCCGAACGTATCGAAGCCGATTTATTGAAAACATATCCAGAACTAAAACCCTTAATGGTGGTTGAAGCAATGATTCCGTTGCAAGCAAAAGAAGCCACATTTTTTATCCCAAAAACAGCCTTGGTCGAAAGTAATATCGGCATGTACATAATCCGAATCGAAAACGGAATGACCAAAAACATTCCCGTTTCAAAAGGGCGTCCGTTAATGGATAAAATCGAAGTATTTGGTGAGTTAAACGAAGGCGATAACATACTCCTAAAAGCAACCGAAGAAATTGTAGAAGGAACAAAAATTAAAAAATAAAATCATGAAAACATATAGTAAATACCTAATTATAACCGCAATTGCAGCCGTATTAATTTCTTGCAAAGACAAAGAAGCCAAAGAACAAATCACGGCACAAACTCCGCAAGAAATACCAGTGCAACAAGATATTCCTAACATAGCAAAACACGTTCCCAACGATGAGGTATGTATGGTAAATGACAAACACATGGAGAAAAAGCAAATGGAAGTTCCCTATGATGGTAAAATGTACTACGGATGTTGCGCCATGTGTGTAGAACGTATTCCGAGCGACGAAAGCGTTCGCAAAGTAACAGACCCATTTACAGGAGAAAAAATTGATAAAGCCTCGGCATATATTGTTTCTTTAAATGAAGAAGGAAATGTCGCTTATTTTGCATCCGAAGAGAATTTCCAGAAGTTTATGAAGGACAACGAAAAGACCAAAAATTAATCTCTGAAGTTTATAAACTAAAATCCATTTTACTAACCCTAAAGTGGATTTTTTTGTTTTATAAAGTATCATTTTAAGGAGCTATTTACTTCGTCGGTTCGCTTCGCTTATGCCTAGCTTCCCGATAGCTATCGGGACACTCTATCTTTTCTTTGTTAAAGAAACAAAGAAAAGGATGCCGTTACTATCTGGGCTAATACATTTGGCATTAAAGGTTTCATACTTCTGAAATCAAAAATTGTTAATCAAAAATTGTTAATCAAAAATCTTACTCATTTTTCATTAATCACAAGCTAGCGCGAGCGTCCCGCTCGTGAACATGAAGCTAAACAACAATATTAAAATCTACAAAGCATAGATAAATACAAACCTAATTTTGATTGTGTTCACGAGCGGGACGCTCGCGCCAGCAAAAGGAATCAAAAATCGTTAACCAAAAATCATTTTTATTAATTAACTACAGGTTTATTCTTTGCTCCCATTATCAATAGCCACAAACAAGTTCCTATTTCGCCAATACTTGCCGGCAATCTTACGATAGAAGAAATTCCAAACTCAGCGTAATTAGACAATAAAGAGAAACCTAAAAAATTTATAAGATAACTAAAGCAACCCAACATCAAAAAAATGCCTAAAATTCTAGGTAAAAACCCTGATTTATAAACCAAATAACCAAAAGGAAACAACCACAAACCCCAGAAAATCTGAACGATTAAATTCCCATAATCATATTGATTAAGATAAAACAAGACCTGATTTTGTAATTGCTCATTTGTATATACTTTCTGAAGACTTGCATCACTAACCAGCGAGAGTACAGCAAACTTATTAAGCATATTTACAAAAGATATTGGTACACTTACAACCGCTAAAACAACCATCGCTTGAGCGTAAACCTTATTAACCGATTTGAGTAATCTGTATAAAGCAAGAGGAAGAAATACAAAGAAAGTATAACATATTAAACCACTCACAATCCCAAGCCTAAAAAGGAATTGAGAATTTACAATGTTATTAAAAGTTGTCGCAGCATTATCCCAAACAATCAATTTTGACGGAATATAAGCCAAGCTAATTATCCCAGTTAAGACAACAACGAGATACAATAAACCTGCAATTCTTGCCATTTTCTTATTCGAAACTTCTATCTGATTTTCCATTATTTCTTTATTTATCTTAATTAATCTTCATCCTGCAAGGTCTTTTTTTTGACCTTGGAGATATTTAATTTAAGAAGACCTAACAGTCCCGAAGCTTCGGGACTGTTAGGTCTAATCTGCAAATTATATCAATCTAGGCCACTTATACGCCTGCCAAACAATTACTACCGTAATCACACTTTCTACCAAAGCCAAAAAAACATAAAAAGCCCACCACGGAGCAAGTGTAGTTGCTGCAATTAATAACATAATTGCAGTATATATAATCCCAAAAATTATATTTAGTAATCTGGCTAGTTTAGGTTTTAATAGTATTGACAAAAAAATCATCAAAGATGGAATTACCATAAGTATCGTTGCTGCAAACAATTTTATCGGAGAATCGAGCATATTTTCGCCACTTACAAAACCCTGAATTTTGTTAGGAACATAAAGAGAAAAATAATCCCCATATATATAACAAAACATAACCGAAGCCCATAAAGCCGAAAGTTTGATTCTCACATTTACCTTAAAATCTTCAAATCTGCTAGTATTAATCTCTTTTGCATTCATAATAAACACTTTATCTATTTAGTATGACGAGGTTAAGCTCATTATGTTACATTGATATTTTTATTTTTTTAAGAAAATTTTAAGTTTCTAAAATATGACAAATACAAAAAGAGCTGCTCCAATTATTCAGAGACAGCTCATTTTATACTTACATGTTATATACAACACGTTTATTAAGCATTCTTCCACCAATTATAATAGTTATGGTCTTGGTCTAATTCGAAACCACATTTAGGATACAAAATATTACCAATTTCATTTGTCTTTTCGGTTTCCAATAATAAACCACAAGCATCAGTTTCATCACAAAATTGCTTACATCTATCGATTAAATCTTTAGAAAAACCTCTACCACGAAAATCGGGTGCAACAAATAAATCACTCAACAACCATTGTCGTTGTAATGCCTTATAATGATATAAAGAGTACAATTGTGCAAAACCTACAAACTTACCATCGGCTTTGATTAAAAATGTAGTCGTTTCATTATTACTAATTCGTTCTTTAAGAAAAGCTTTCCCTATTTCGACATTCGATTCTTGTCTATAAAAAACACGATAACTATTAAATAATTCTGCAAATTCATCCAAATGGTCTAACGTAGCAATTTCAATGTGTTTCATAATTTAAAATTTTATTAATGATTTATAAAAGAGCAAATATCATTTATTACAGGAGTATTTAATTAATCCAGTTTTTACAAATAAATAGGTCCAGATATAATTACGCAATAACCATAAAAAAGCTAATTTTGAACCAAAAGACCATTCCTTTTTTTAATAAATAAAAGAAACGATGCTAAGAACCTGGAAGACTATTTTTAATATTTCGTTTAATTCTGACCAAACCTTAGTAGAACAAATAAGCGAAGTAATCCGAAAAGAAATTATTAAAGGAAGACTAGAAAGAGGAACACCTTTACCAGGCAGCAGAGTCTTGGCCGAAGATATTGGAGTAAACCGAAAAACGGTTGTTTTTGCTTACGAAGCACTTATCGAAGAAGGCTGGCTGGAGAGCAAACACAAATCCGGAACCTATATATCCCAGAATCTACCGTTAATAAAGAAACACCAAACCACTCCTTCAAAAAAGACAAGCACTTTTGAACATATTCATTACAACCCTTTTTATCTTACCGACCATGCCCTCGAAGGAAGCCGAATTGTTTTTAATGAAGGAGGTCCAGATACACGACTTGTCCCGCTCAACGAGTTATCGAGAGCATACAAACGTATCTTTCAACGCAAAGGAAAATGGGGATTACTAGGGTATAGCAGCGAAAAAGGAGATTATAAACTCCGGGAAATGCTCTCCGTAATGCTTTCTCGTGATAGAGGACTTAATGTAAATCCTGATAACATTTGTGTAACCCGTGGAAGCCAGATGGGAATATATCTTGTTGCCAAAGTTCTTATTAAACCTGGCGATACAGTAGTTGTCGAAAATCCCGGATATTATGCCGTACAAAAGATATTCCGCGAAACAGGAGCTATTATAAAAACTGTAGAAATAGACAAAGATCGAATCAATGTTAAAGCTCTTGAAGAGTTATGTCGTAAGACAAAAATCAAAGCAGTATACGTTACGCCACATCATCAATTTCCCACCACGATTACTATGAAAGCGGGACGAAGAATACAATTACTCGAACTTTCCTTAAAATATAATTTTGCCATAATCGAAGATGATTATGACCACGAATACCATTTTGGAATAGGAAATAATCTAGCATTGGCAAGTAATGAAAAATCAGATAATGTTATTTATATTAGTTCGTTAAGTAAACTCTTAGCACCAGCTATACGCGTAGGTTACGTAACAGGACCAGCAGCTTTTATGGATTCTTTGGTAAACCTCCGTGTACAAATAGACCGCCAAGGAGATACTATCTTGGAACACGCCATAGCCGAATTAATGGAAGATGGAACTATCAAAAGGCATTCTCGTAAAGTTGTAGCGATTTACAAAGAAAGACGTGACATAATGGAAGCATCTTTGCATGAAAATTTTGGAGACGCTATTAGTTTTAATAAACCTGCAGGAGGATTGGCTTTTTGGATAAAATTTAATGAGCCAATAAACCTCATCCAATATATTGCACTACTGGAGCAAAAAGGAGTTCAAATTGTACCTCCTAATAGTTTCTATTTAGATAATCAACCTTCTAATTGCATCAGACTTGGTTATGGTTCTTTAAATAAAGAAGAACTTATTGAAGGGTTAAAAATCATGGGAGACGTTTTTAAGGAATTAAAATAAACCAACAATTCTTTTCAAACAAATCTTAGTTCTTTTAAGACAAATGATTTAGTCATAATACAAACACCTTTGTATCAGTATTCACTTAAAAAAATATTGATATGAACACAAAGAAAATTTTAATACTTGGTGCAACAGGAAAAACAGGTCGCAGAGTAGTCGAAAGATTAAAAAAGATAACTAACGTAGAAACTCGCTTGGGTTCACGAAACGAAAAAATATCTTTCGATTGGGAAAATCCCGAATCATGGGCAGATGTTATTAAAGACATCGATTCAGTTTATATTACTTTTCAACCAGATTTAGCCATTCCCTCGGCAGAAGATACAATTAGGAGATTTACCAAATTGGCAGTACAAAATGGTGTGCAAAAAATGGTTTTATTATCTGGCAGAGGAGAAAAAGAAGCCCAAATTTGTGAAGAAATTGTAAAAACGACTGCCAAACATTGGACAATTATAAGAGCAAGTTGGTTTAATCAAAACTTTAGTGAGAGTTTCTTTCTAGAACCTATTCTCTCAGGAGTTGTAGCTTTACCTAGAGCCGAAACACTAGAACCATTTACAGATGCAGATGACATTGCCGATGTGGTAGTTGAATCTCTTTTGCACGATATCCACAACGGACAAACCTATGAGCTTACAGGTCCGCAACTACTAACATTTGAGCAGGCTGTCGCTGAAATTGCCAAAGCAACAAATAGAAATATTACTTTTGAAGCTTTGACTTTAGAACAATACAATCAAATGTTGCAAGAGTATCAATTACCTGAAGATTATATTTGGTTAGTAAATTATCTTTTTGAGCAAGTACTCGACGGAAGAAATTCAAGTGTCACCAATGATATAGAAAAAGTCCTTGGCAGAAAACCAAAAGATTTTACTACCTATGCGCAGTTAACATCCAAAACTGGTGTTTGGAATACATAAGAATTTAATAAATACATCTATTTCCAGAAGAATAAACAGATGAAAACCCAATCTAAAAGATAATCTAAAGTGGTACCGTCTGGACATAACTACAAGAAGTAAACACGAATTGCACGAATTGACACGAATTAGTTTGTGGAATTAATTTCACAAACTAATTCGTGTCAATTCGTGCAAATTCGTACAATTCGTGTTCAAAATTTATTTATAATATTTCCGTCCACACAATAGTCTAAAGCTATCTTTTTTTGTTTGCTTCAAAACCTATCCTCTCAACATATTTCTAGGTAACTAAAAAAAAAGCTAAAGATTTCTACGAATTAACTGTCGTAGCAAAAAGAAACTTCCCTTTTATTTTTACAATTTACTAGCAAGCAATCCAAATCAAAAAATAGTTTCCTAACAAACAATACATTACATTTAAATCAAAAACGTAATTTATATACTTTTTAATTTATATTCATATCAAAAATTAAACCTTATTACAATGCTTTTAAAACTTATCAGCCCTTGTGCATTAACAATCTTATTCATACTTTCGCCAATAATTTTTTCACACTCACTCTTCGTTATATATCATAAGAATAGTTTGCGAAAAAAAATTTCACTGCAATCATAATTCGCTAAATACCACAAAAGAGCATTATGATTTTTAAACATTTACAAAATTGTTATTATATGCACCCTTAAAAAGCATATAATCAATTACTCTTTACCCTTTAGCAGATTATTAAAAAACTATGAAAGAAAAATTTATTGAGTTTATCTCAAATTTGGATTTATTTACCAAACCTGATATTTTACAGGTCGTTATAATTATATTTTCGCTTTTAACTTTTGCATCCTTGCTCTTTTTTATTTGGGGCAAATTAAAACCCCAAGCAAATTTAGCCGAGTTAAAATCACGGACTAATTCTTGGTGGTTAATGGTCGTTTTTTTTGTTTGCTCTGCACTCTTAGATAGAGAAATAACATTTCCTGCAATCGGGTTACTTTCTTTTATTGCGTTTAGAGAACTATATTCTATTTTAGGTTTTAGAGACTCAGACAGAAGAGCCATATTTTGGGCTTTTCTAGCAATCCCTATCCAATATTACTTGGCTTATATTGGTTGGTATATGTTGTTCATCATTTTTATTCCGGTATATATGTTTTTATTTATTCCTGTACGCTTAGTAATCATAGGCGAAACAAAGGGAATAATAAAATCAATGGCATCAATACAGTGGGCGCTAATGCTTACTGTCTTTGGAATTAGTCACTTAGCATACTTTCTAGCATTACCTACAGATATTCCAAATTTTAAAAATGGAGGTCAAGGTCTATTATTGTTTTTAGTTTTTGTTACCGAAATCAATGATGTCCTACAATTTATTTGGGGCAAACTACTAGGTAAACATAAAATAACACCAAGCGTAAGCCCAAATAAAACTTGGGAAGGTTTTATTGGGGGTGTAATTAGTACTACAATAATAGGATATTTTCTAGGCTTCTTAACTCCTTTATTAGATTGGCAAGTTATTTTGGCAAGTTTTATAATTGCATGTTCAGGCTTTTTTGGAGATATCGTAATGTCAGCAGTAAAAAGAGATTTGGGTGTAAAAGACACTGGAACTAGCATCCCAGGTCATGGTGGGATTTTAGACCGATTAGACTCTCTGACTTATACTGCTCCTATTTTCTTTCACTTAGTTTATTATTGGGCATTTTAATGAAAAAGATAGTACTCATAGTCTGTTACTCAGTCATAGTCCGCAATTTTCTAAAAATTATTGTCGGAGTAAAATTCACGAAACCGAGTTTCTTAAAAAATGAAAAGCAATTTATTCTTATTGCAAATCATAATAGCCATCTTGATGCAATGTCAATAATGGCTTCGCTCCCAAAATCAATATTACATAATGTAAAACCCGTTGCGGCACAAGATCATTTTGGTAAAACCAAATGGCAGGCATGGTTAAGCAATTATTTTATAAATGCATTACTTATCCAAAGAAAATCAGATAAAGAGAATCCTGAAAACGATCCTATTTATAAAATGAACAAAGCACTTAAAGATGGATACTCTTTGATTATTTTCCCCGAAGGTACACGTGGCGAACCTAATTTACCTAAAGAATTTAAAGCAGGTGTTGCATTAATATTAATCGAGAATCCTCATATACCCTATGTTCCTATTTATCTTAAGGCAATGGGTAAAGCCATGCCCAAAGGCGATAGCTTAATTGTTCCTCACGAAAGTGCCATATTATATGGATTACCTAATAAAATTTCAAGTCTAAAAGTAGATGTCATTTTGGAACAAATGAAAAATGAAATTGAAGAATTAAAACTAAAAGACTAATAAAAATAATATGATTTCAATCTATAAATTGAAACCTAAGTTTCAAGCATTATTAAAACCCGTTTTAGAGTTTTTGCACTCAAAAGGAGTTACAGCAAATCAGATTACAATGGCTTCTGTTTTTTGGTCTTTTTTAATTGCTGCATTTTTTTGGTTTGCAGATTCCAACAGTTATTTTTTCTTAGCGCTTCCCATTGGTCTATTTGTTAGAATGGCATTAAATGCACTTGATGGAATGATGGCAAGGATTTATAGCCAGCAATCAAAATTAGGCGAAATTTTAAACGAATTAGGTGATGTGATTTCAGATGTTGTTCTCTTTTTACCATTAATAAAATATGAACCTAATTCTTTATACTTTATTGTAATTTTCATTTGCTTAAGTATTATCAACGAATTTGCTGGAATCCTTGCCAAGGTAGTTTCTAGCGAAAGACGCTACGATGGACCAATGGGCAAAAGTGACCGAGCGTTTATGATTGGTCTCTACGGATTATTATCGTTTTTTGGTTTTAATCATTTTTCATTCTCACCCTATATTTTTCTCTGCTTAATACTATTAGTAAGCCTAAGTACATTTATAAGACTAAAAAAATCATTAACGATATGAATATCAAAAGACAAGCAACAGAACACACCTTTACTAGTCATGATGGACAAGTAATTTTTTATAGAAACTGGAAAGAAACAACTGCGCAACCTGCCGATAGAGTTATAGTATTACTTCATCGTGGACATGAACATTCTGGAAGAATTGAGCACGTTGTAAATGAATTAAAAATGGACGACACCCCATTTTTTGCATGGGATGTAAGGGGTTGCGGACGTACAGAAGGCCCTAGAGGTTATGCGCCAAGTTTTATGACCTGGGTTCAAGACTTAGATATTTTTATAAAGCATATAAATACCCAACATGGTATCCCGATTGAGAATATTATAGTAATCGCCCAAAGTGTTGGTGCCGTAATTGCTGCTACATGGGTACATGATTATGCTCCAAAAATAAAAGCCCTAATACTAGCTTCTCCAGCTTTTAGCGTTGACCTAATTGTTCCTGGGGCAAAGCAAGGAATTGCATTGTATCAAAAGCTTTTTGGTGAATTTTTTGTAAAATCGTATGTAAAAGGCAAGCAATTAACCCATGATCCAGAACGTATAGCATCGTATCATACTGATCCTTTAGTAGCATTACCAATCGCCTCGAATGTTTTACTCGATTTGTATACAGTTTCCGATAGGATTATTGCCGATTCGGGAGCAATAATTGTTCCTACACAGTTATTAATCTCCGGAAAAGATGCCGTAGTAAGAGATAAACCACAACATCAATTCTTCGACGGCTTAAGTGCTACCTTAAAAGAGAAACACGTTTTAGAAGGATTTTTCCATGATGCTTTAGGTGAACTAGATAGAGAAAAAGCTTTCGATTTAATTCGCAAATTCATACAAAAAGTAGAAACAAGTTCTTCTAAAGTCAATCTATTAGATGCAGATAAAAAAGGATATACTTTTAATGAATATCAGGAATTATTAAAACCAAAAGCATCTTCTTTTATCAATGAAATAAATTTTTCTTTAACCCGTACGTCAATGAACTTAATTGGGAAAAGAGCTTCTAAAGGAATAAAAAAAGGCGTTGAAACTGGATTTGATTCTGGAAGTTCCCTTGATTATGTTTATTTAAATAAAGCGCAAGGTTTAGGTTTTTATAAAGCAATTGGCTTAGGAAAAATTATCGACAGAGGGTATCTAGATGCCATTGGATGGAGAGGAATCCGTGTTCGAAAACAAAATTTAGAAAAATTAATTGGCAAATATATCGAGATACTACATGCCCAAAACAAACCGATCCGAATAATGGACATTGCTTCTGGTCATGGTAGATACATTCTTGATGCAATAGTTCCTCACCAATCCAAAGTAACTTCTGTTTTATTGAGAGATTACAGCGATATAAATGTCAAGGCTGGTTCGGAAATGATAGCAGAAAGAAAATTAACAGAATTTGCAGAATTTAAAAATGCAGATGCGTTTAATGAAGATAGCATTGCAAATGTTACCCCAAAACCGAGTATAAGTGTAGTTTCTGGGGTTTATGAGTTGTTTTCGGACAATAACTTATTAAAAGCTTCTTTAAGCGGACTAAGCAAAGTAATTGAACCGGGAGGATATTTAATATATACCAATCAGCCTTGGCATCCTCAAGTTGAATTAATTGCCAGAACTTTAAATAATCATCAAGGAAAAGGGCGTTGGGTTATGCGTAGAAGAACTCAGGCCGAGATGGATCAATTAGTCACAAATGCAGGGTTTGAAAAAATAGAGCAGCTACAAGATCAATGGGGAATTTTTACAGTATCTGTAGCTTTAAAAAAATAAAGAATACCACTTAGTAAACCTATAAAATGACAATTTTAGAAAAATATACCGACAACGAATCGCATTTTGCAACCCGATCTATAACAGTATTAATTATACTATTTATTTTCATCTTACATAGTATATTATTTATTGATGTAAATAGTCGTTCTTGTCTTGGGCCTCCAGGTTTATTAGTTTTTGGTTTTATAGGTTTACCACTGATTATTTTTTTATCAATCCTTGATTTAATAATTTTAATAGCATTAAAAGCTTTTCGATGGCAAAAGTTTTTAATTAATTTAGGGATTCCTCTTTGTATTGTACTTTTCCTTATACTCATTTTACATTGATGAATACTACCAAGTTACCAATATCCAACTATCCTTTTTTACTTCTCTTTCTTTCAACATTTTTTTTACTTTTTTCTTGTAAGCAAGAACCAAAAGGGAAAAAAAATCCTAATCAAGAAGTAACAAAAAAAGAAACAACTGAAATAGAGAATAGTCCTATAAATCAATTTCCTGAAACTGGAAAGCATATTACTGATTTTGTTAAACCACCTTATAAAATTCAATATGAAGCCGAAGGTTTTTTAGATAATGACAAATTAAAAGACATTGCAATTGTATTACAAGATGAGAACGACAAAACAAGTAGTCGCCCAACATTGGTACTTATCAAACAACCTGATGGAGGATACAAGCTCAATGAAATTTCTTGGGTAGCTATTGGTCCAGAATACACCGTAGATGATTATAGGATTTATGATTCAGAAGATGTATCCATATATAGCCACCAATTAACTTTTTCTATGTCTAGCATCGGACCAAATGGTAATAAGGAAACTACATATAATCTCCTAAACAATCAATTAGTTCTTGCTACTATCAGTACTTATAATATGGGTGCTGGCGGACAGTCAGGCATGGATTACAATCTATCTACAGGCGAAATAGATTTTGTAGAAGTAAATACTATGATAGACAGCATGCCTAGTACGCTTACAAAAAAAGTTTTAAAATTAAAGAATAAAATACTTTTTAAAAAAGACAATCCAAATGACATTATTGATACCATATTTAAAGTTAAATTAGAAAATGACGGAACAAGATAAAATACAGTGGCGTAACGGTTTTTTATGGCTTGCACTATTAGCTCCATTATTCTTCATCCTATATGGTTGGGCAAATAATTATGCTGCATCATTACCTAAAGAAAGTGTTGGAGAAATTGTTTATGATTGGGAAAAATACATCCCCTTTTTACCATCCACCATATTTCCTTATTGGAGTATCGATTTGCTATACGGTCTTTCTTTATTTTTACCAATGACTAAGTTTATACAACGCCAACATGCTATGCGCCTATTGGTTGCTACACCTATTGCCGTTTTGTTTTTTTGTTGGTTTCCTTTAACTTTTTCTACTCCAAGACCAGAATGCTCTGGTATTTGGAAAGTGTTATTTGATGCGTTAATGGGATTTGATAAACCATTTAATCAATCCCCTTCCCTACATATCATCTTGCTGGTAATTTTATGGAGAATCTATTTACCACATTTGGGCAAAAAAGGCAAAATTATTTGGAATATTTGGTGTTTTTTAATTGGTATTTCGGTATTAACAACTTTCCAACATCATTTTATAGATATACCAGCTGGGCTATTAACAGGTATAATTATTTGTTATCTATTTCCGTTGTCAAAAGTGCATTACTGGAAATGGCAAGAAGTAAGATCAATATCCTTATCTATAATACATTTAATAGTTGGTGTTTTATTTCTTGTTTTAGCATTTTTACCTCCTATTTATATTGGACTAATTATTATTTGGATTGGGTTTTCCTTAATTTTTATCGGTCTGGGATATTTAGGTCTAGGTCCGGTTGTTTTTCAAAAAAACGAAAATGGTACATTTACTTTTGCTGCCAACATTTTATTTTTCCCATACCGTTGGATATCACGCTTTATTAGAAGCATATTTTTCAAATCTTATCAATCGCCACAAAAAATAACCGACAAACTATACTTGGGTGCTTTTTGGATGAGTAAAGTACATAACTTTGATGCTATTTTTGATGTTTGCTCAGAATATAAAAGAGCTCAAAATAAAACTCAAAACTACATAAGTCACTCACTTATTGATTTAGTGTCTCCTACAATAGATGAATTAACTATTAGTGTAGAAAAATTAAATCATTTAATCAAAAACAACAATACTGTCTTTATACATTGTGCATTAGGGATGTCACGAAGTACAACTGTCGTTTTTGCTTGGTTATTATATACTGACAAAATAAAAACGGTCAAAGAAGGCTTTAATTTCTTTAATCAAAACAATTATCCATTCAATTTGTCAGACAAACATGAAAAACTATTGGAAATTTATTCTAAAAAAATAAAAAATGATTGAAGAAGAACGCAGAGAGAGTCAAGTTGCATCAGTAACACTAAAAAGTATCAGTATACTCGGACTGATAGTCTTTTTAACAATTCCAATTGTTTTTTTACTAGCCCAAAACCATGATTTAAACTCATTAGAAAATTTACTATTATTGTTTTTTTTATTTACAGGTTTACTGCTAGGCTTTAGAGCATGGCACATCTATTTTGATTCCCAACTTTTAAAAAATATAGGAACTGGAAATTTTGAATTATCAGATATAGATAAAAGTATTTATCTTTTATTTCGCAAGAAAATTCAAAATAAAACTTTAAAAATACGTATTAAGTCGTGTTATAAATTAGCAAAGGTTTTTTTCCTTTTTTTAGCTTTACACCTAATCTGTTTTTTGGGAATTTTTATATACTTTTTATTTTTTGCATCTAATAATTAGTCCCCCTAATAAAAGTAACTCGTACAATAAACTGGAAAAAAATCCAATAAAAAAGATAGCCCATCAGTTTTTTTGTTTGCTTCGAAAAAGCTGTCTTCACACCGTCATTTTTGACTCCTATTTAAAATTAGAGACCTCATAATTTTAACAAACATAAAAACCTGACATAAAGCACTAAAACACCATGAATTACTTATCGTGTAGATAATGCTTTTGCTGGATTGGTTAATTTAACTATAAGTAAGCATATGTTGCTTGGTTATGCGTACGAGGTAGGCACTGGTAAAGTATTGGCGAGTACAAAAAATTCAAATAAACTTTTTATGAGATTTAAATTTTAAATAAAACAATAATCAAAAATATAATAAATTAATAGTATTAATCGTGTTTATCATAAATTATTAACAATATTATTAGTATATTTGATTTTAATTTAAATCCCAAATTTATGAAAAAATTACTATTAATTGCGCTAGCCCTTAATTTTGTTGCATGTTCTTCCGATGAAGATAACATTACCACTTCTAATCAAATAGCCGAAGTAAAAACAGATTCCTTTAGTCCAAATCCTACCCCATTAGACTATAGAAATGCACAATACCCTAGTTTCATGGAGGATTTGAAAAACATTTCAGTAACTGGAAGAACCGCTGAAGTATGGGTAAATACATATGTGCCAGATGTTGCATTCCGAAATAAATTAATTGCAATTGGTGCTGCACAAGACCCTATACCTGGAGATAATTATATTGAAGTAGATTCTGCACGATTTGCTTTATATGTGTCTAATTCAGGAATTACAGACTTAACAGGTATTCAAAGTTTCACAGGATTATCATTCTTAAATGTAACTGGTAACAATTTGACTTCGTTAAATATTTCTGCTCTAACTAATTTAAAATCGTTAGAATGTCAAAACAATAAAATAACCAGTTTAAATCTTAGTGCAAATACAAATTTAACCCAAATCTGGTGCCAAGATAATCTATTGACAAGTTTAACTTTACCCTCAGCAGTTAATACACTTTGGGGAGTTTGGTGTTATAACAATAAATTAACAACCCTAAATCTTAATGGAAATACAAAAATCACACACCTTTTTATTCAATCAAACCAATTAACTGCTTTTGATTTTTCTCCATATACTAAATTAGAAAACTTAAATTGCTCATTCAATAGCTGGATAACGTTAAATTTTGATTCAAATATCAATCTTAATGCTCTATGGTGTTTCACTAATCCTTTATTAAAGGATATAAGCATTAAAAATGGGTTCAACGAAAAGATTACTACTCAGGAATTTAAAAACAATGCAAAGCATCCTCCAATCCATGTTGATGCAACGTTTTTACCTAATGCTAATATTTTATGGCCTAATAGAGGTAGTTCAACTTATGTCTTATAAAATAAACTCAATTCAATAATATTAAGCCTGTCCAGATTTGAACAGGCTTTTTTTTAGATTCACACAAATTTATTGCAAGTTTTTTTTGAGATTTTGACATTAGTAAAATTCAAGTATACTGATTTTCATACCATCAAAACTGTTATCAAGATACTTTTTTTGTATGTCAAATAAACCTTCTTATACATTTACCAATCAAACTTAATTTCTAAAAACTATAATAGAAGCAATAGATGGTAAAATCTATATCCTAATCATTAAAAATGGAAGCATGGTCTAAACGACTCAATAAAAACAAAGAAAACATCCTAGTTTTAATAGGATAATCATTTTATCCTGCCTAAGAAGTCAAATCTTTTGATACCTTGGAGTATAAATCTAGTATAAAAAAAAGCAACAAAAACAAAAAATATCGGGCTTTTTCAAATCTTAGAAACATCCTTTTAGAATTGAAAAGAGAAATTAAAGAGCTTAAAAATTAAATTATTCCATTCCGTTTTTCATTTTGTTTATCAAATATTAATACTCTTGTATCATTCATAATTAGTTTTTCATCTATAAATATTTGTTCTTATAATTATGAAGATTACAATGGTTTCTTCTCCTAAAGCATACCACCGATGTATGCATAAATTAAGTCGATACGGCTATATAAAATATGTACCAACGCACAACAGAAACCAAAGAAGTACAATTTATTTTAAAACAAGTGATACAAATTAATAATTCGACTGTATCAACAAGATATAAAGTTATGAAATTAATAAACAAAAAGCTCTACTAGTAATTTTATAGATGACTAAACTAAAAAGTTGACTCAACATATAATTAGATGGAAATAAAACACCAAAATCATCTAAAAACAGAAAAGATATTAAGTCAGGGAATTACTAAAATTTTAACAAAAAAGATAGTGCAAAAGCCCCTTTTTTTGTTTGCTTCAAAAAGCTATCTTTGCACCGTCGTTTTTGACTCCTATTTAAAATTAGAGACTCAATTAGAGACCTCATAATTTTAGCAAACATAAAAGCTTGACATAAAGCACTAGAACACCATGAATTACTTATCTGTAGAAAATATATCCAAGTCATTTGGCGAAAGAACCTTATTTGACAACATTTCTTTTGGAATCAATAAGGATCAAAAAATTGCTTTCATTGCCAAAAATGGCTCTGGAAAAACAACTATCATGAGTATTATCAATGGTTTAGAAGAACCAGATACAGGTCAGGTAGTTTTAAGAAAAGGAATCAGAATGGCTTTTCTTTCGCAAAACAATAATTTGCAAGAGGAATTAACTATCGAAGAAAGCATATTTGCTTCGGATAATGAAACCTTAAAAGTTATTGAAGCTTACGAAAAAGCATTAGAAAATCCAGAAGACGAAGAAGCATATCAAAAAGCTTTTGACGGAATGGACCAACATAATGCATGGGATTTTGAAACACAATACAAACAAATTCTGTTTAAACTAAAACTAGAAAACTTTAAACTAAAAGTAAAAAGTCTTTCTGGAGGTCAGAAAAAACGTTTATCATTAGCCATTATTCTTATCAACCGTCCTGATTTATTAATTCTGGATGAGCCTACCAACCACTTAGATCTTGAAATGATCGAATGGTTAGAAAGTTATTTTGCTAAAGAAAACATTACCTTATTCATGGTAACACACGACCGTTTCTTCTTAGAACGTGTTTGTAATGAAATCATAGAATTAGACAACGGAAAATTATACCAATACAAAGGAAATTACTCTTACTACTTAGAGAAAAAAGAAGAACGAATTGCTTCTGAAAACTCAAGTGTAGATAAAGCCCAAAACTTATTTGTAAAAGAATTAGAATGGATGCGTCGCCAGCCAAAAGCAAGAACGACAAAATCTAAATCACGTCAGGATGACTTTTATGTAATTAAAGAAAAAGCACAAAGTCGCCGTCGTGAAAATAAAGTCGAGCTTGAAATTAATATGGAACGTATGGGAAGTAAGATCATCGAGCTTCACAAAATTTCTAAAAAATTCAAGGATCACGTTATTTTAGATAATTTCAGTTTCGATTTCCAACGTGGAGAACGTATCGGAATTATTGGTAAAAACGGAACTGGAAAATCGACTTTCCTTAATTTATTGACAGGAACACTTCCATTAGATTCTGGAAAAGTTGTTGTTGGAGAAACAATTAAGATTGGATATTATACGCAAAGCGGAATCAACCCAAAACCAGGACAACGTGTTATCGATGTTATCAAGGAATACGGAGAATACATTCCGTTGATGAAAGGTAAGATTATTTCGGCTTCACAATTATTAGAGCGTTTCCTTTTTGATGCAAAAAAACAATATGATTTTGTAGATAGATTAAGTGGTGGAGAATTAAAACGTTTGTATTTATGTACCGTTTTAATTCAGAATCCTAACTTCCTTATTCTGGATGAGCCTACAAACGATTTGGATATCGTAACATTAAACGTTCTTGAGAGTTTCCTTTTGGATTATCCTGGATGTTTATTAGTAGTTTCTCACGATAGATACTTTATGGATAAAATTGTAGATCACTTATTCATTTTTAGAGGACAAGGTGTTGTTGAAGATTTCCCAGGAAACTACTCCGATTTTAGAGCGTATGAAGATAGTGCCGATGTAGCTCAAAAAGAAGAAAACAAAGCCGATAAGAAAGATTGGAAACAAAACAATCCTACTGGAAACCTAACTTTTAATGAGCAAAAGGAATATCAAAAACTAGAAAGAGAAATTAAAGACTTAGAGATAGATAAAACTAAAATTGAGCAATTATTCTCTGACGGAAAAGTAGCTGACGCTGATATTGAGAAAAAAGCTAATGAGTTGCAAAACATCATTAATAAAATAGATCAAAAAGAAGAACGCTGGTTTGAACTTTCTGCTAAGATTGAAGGGTAATTTCCTTAACCCCGAAGGAGAATAAAGCAAGATTTTATATTATACAACCTCAATATTTTTTAGTAAAAAACACTAAAAATATTGAGGTTCTTTTTTTGGCTCAAAGCCAATAGAAATTAACAAGAAATAATGCTAAAAAACAAAAGTCGTTTTTAATTATTTACAATAGTAAATTCCTATTTTAGCAAAAAACAAAATACTAATGCCTTAAACAAGGATTAACAACACTTTATAATATAAAAATGGAATCAAAAAATAAGATTTTAAAATTAACCATAATTATAGGTTTTGCGTTAGCAGTGATTGTTCTTTTATTTTTTTTAATCAAAAGTGATTCGCCTAAAAAAACTATCTCAAGTACAACACAACCAAATACTCCCAAAGAAATAACTATAACTCCTGAAGAAATATCAGAAACAGAATTAAATATCTTTTTTCAAGACTTCATAAAAGCATTTAATAGCAATAAAGAAAAAGAGATAAATAAGTTCATTGATAAAAAAGATGGTCTAGTCGAATTTCTATATGACGGACCATATCCTATAATAATTTTTACCACTAAAATGGATTACATAGAATGGTTTGAATCTAAAATTCATACAAACATTTCTTCTGAAAAATTCCCAACATATTTAGGAGATACCCAATTTGAAAAAACAGGCTTTTTTTATGAAAAATATGTAAACAAGTTCAAGCTTTCCGATTTTGACAATGGTTATGTAAACCTTTCGGATAGCGTTTTTAAGTCTCATCATGCTTTGGAAGATAAATGTAATTACAGAGCATTAGCTATGGATGTAGAGGGAAAACGAATTTATAATTTTTATTTTGCAATTACAAAAGAGAAGAAAAAGCTAGTAGGATTGTCTTATGATTACACAGATGATGTTGCCTATAGTGACCCTAAAACAGCTTTCATCCCTTTTGATTCCAAAAAAGATATCGAAAACTACATTACAGAACATCAGAAATTCTGTGATTCCCAAAATGAGTCCTATTTGGATTTTAGTAAAAAAGAATTTACCTACTGGGACTTTAAAGATAAACCCTTCGTATTTAAAAATTATGAAATTGGAGACATAGAAATACAATCTAAAAAATTAAAAACACGAAAAATCATATTCCATAATGCAGTTGCAAATGAAGAATATGATAATGATTTTACGATGACATTGTCTAACAAAGGTACATTCATAGTTCTGCCTATGGGAGCTAGACCATATTATGAATACATTATTTGTAAATAAGTCAAAAAAATAAAACATCTAAATTTTGTTATCTTTACACCTTAAAAAAACACTATACATGAAACACCTTATACCTGCATTATTAGCCTTAACACTTTTTATCTCTTGTGCTAAAAACAAAAAAACAGAAAATACTGATGTTGTAGTTGACAATGTTGCCAAAAATGAGCAACAAATCAAAGATTATGTAGCTAAAAACAAATTGGATGCACATAGAACTGAATCTGGTTTGTATTATGTAATTAACGAACCTGGAACTGGAGCACAGCCAACCCCAACCTCTAATGTAACAGTAGCATATAAAGGCTCATTTATAGATGGAAAAGTATTTGACGAAAGTAGCGCTGGAATTTCTTTTGGCTTAGATCAAGTTATAAAAGGATGGACAGAAGGTATTCCTTATTTTAAAACTGGAGGCAGCGGTACACTTATCGTTCCTGCTCATTTAGGATACGGAGACAATGATTATAGTTCTATCCCAGGTGGTTCTGTACTTATTTTTGACATTAAATTAATTTCAATAAACTAAGTTACTGCTTCACTGTTTATTTATTAAACCCTGAAAAAATTACTAAAAGCCTAGCTTTAATTAAATAACAAAACCACAACAAAGATATAATTCTGTTGTGGTTTTATTTTATAAAATAACTATTCTAAAAACATAAAATGAAGACTGAAATACAACCTTACAATGATAAATTTAAAGAACAGATGATTCTTGTTTGGGAAAATTCCGTTCGCGCCACACATAATTTCCTTGTTCCATCTGACATTGATTATTATAAAAAAATCGTTTCATCTATCGATTTTAACTCTTTCTCCGTATTTTGTCTAACAGAAGCTGATACAGTTCTTGGCTTTATTGGTATTGCAGAGAATAAAATCGAGATGTTATTTTTAGCTCCAGAACATATAGGAAAAGGGCTTGGCAAGACATTGATGAATTTTGCCATCAATGAACTTGGCGTTAACAAAGTTGATGTTAACGAGCAAAATCATAATGCGATTAATTTTTATTCTAAATTTGGCTTTCTACCATACGACAGAACCGATAAAGATGATGAAGGAAAAGAGTATCCTATTTTAAAAATGAAACTGGAAATCAAAAAATAACAAATTGTAATTTAGAGAGCATCATCTATTCAAGCAAAAAAGCCATAACAAAATTTAATTCTGTTATGGCTTTTTTCATTATGAAGTAAAAAACTGAGACTGTGACCGAGACTGAAAACTAATTCTACCAAGGAATCGGATTATAGTCTTTTAAGAATTTTCCGCACCAGTGTTTTCCTGTATTGATTCCGTCGAATAAAGGATCCATTACACGTGCCGCACCATCTACAATATCAAGCGGTGGCTGAAAATCTTCTAGTTCTTGTTTCTTTTTGGCTAATTCGGCAGGATCTTCGTCGGTTACCCAACCAGTATCAACAGCATTCATAAAAATTCCATGTTTAGCCAACGTTCCCGATGAGGTATGTGTTAACATATTCAAAGCAGCTTTTGCCATATTGGTATGCGGGTGACGGTCTTCTTTAAAAAAGCGATGAAACTTCCCTTCCATAGCCGAAACATTTATAATGTGTTTTTTACCCGTATTATCTTTCTTCATTACTTCCGAAAGACGATTGCATAAAACAAAAGGTGCAACAGAATTCACCAATTGAACCTCGATCATCTCGGTCGTTTCTATTTGTCCTAATCTTAAACGCCAGCTATTTGTTTTTCGTAAATCTACTTGTTGTAAATCCGCATCGAGTTCTCCTTCCGGAAAAACTTCATTTGCTACAAGTGCATTATCAAAAGAATAAGGAATCTGAGATAATTTAGCAGAAGCACGTAAACCAATACCTGGTTCAGGTCCGTGCCATGTTACTGGCATATTTTGATTGGAAGAAGCTCCCGAAGTCAATACCTTCAATTCATCCAAACAATTAGTATGATCTAGCAATAATTCTTGTGCTTGTTTAGGTAAAGAACTTATTGCACGCTCTTCATTTTCCATTAAATGCGTATAGAATCCAGCCGGACGTCTCACTGTTTGCGCAGCATTATTGATAAGAATATCCAATCGTTCGTACTTTTGCTCAATAAAATTACAGAAAATCTCCACACTAGGAATATGTCGTAAATCTAATCCGTGAATTTTTAAGCGATGTCCCCATTCCATGAAATCTTCTTCTTTAGAAAATCGCAATGCCGAATCAACCGGAAAACGAGTTGTCGCAATAACAGTTGCTCCACCACGCAAAAGCATCAAAGTAATATGATACCCAATTTTTAAACGAGAGCCCGTTATAACAGCTACTTGCCCTTTTACATCTGCAGTCTGGAAACGTTTGGCATAATTAAAATCGCCACAATCGGTACACATAGTATCGTAAAAATGGTGCATCTTGGTAAACCCCGTTTTACATACATAACAATTTCTAGGCGTTTCTAGTTCCAATTGTTCCTTATGAGCAAGGTCATTATAAGCCAATAATTTTGGCGCAACAAATATACTCGCTTCACGAGCATGACGAATTCCGGTTTCTTTACGAGCCGTTTTATCTTTCTTTTCCTTTTTACGTTTGGCAGCTTCCTTCCCATCTTTAATTCGTCGAGAAAACTCACCTCTGTCTGGTCTGGAAAACATACCAGCTTCTTTAAGCAATGCAATTCTTTGCTCTTTAGGAATATCAAATATTTGATCTGTATCAGTATTTAATTGTGCCAAAACAGCAATGCATCGGTCTATTTCTTCCGAAGTTATTGTATTCTTAATTTCTATTTCTTCCTTCGTCATCATAAAAAATGCGTATTACTATTAGCTCAATTTTAAAAGTGCGCAAATATAGGCTTTTTATAGTCTGAAAGTCGAAAGTCTTAAAGTCATAAAGTCTCCACTTTTTATTTCCAACTTCTCCCCTTTCACTTCTAACTTTATGACCTTTGACTTTAAGACTTTCGACTTTTTTGTATCTTCGCACCTACTTTGCAAAACCCCTTATGTTATTTCAAATAAAATCATACCTTAAATTCCTTTGGAACTCCAAAAATGAACATGCTGTGCATTCGCCTTTTGTGTTTAATTTATTGACTAAATGTTTTTATGACAGAAAAACAAAACCCGAATATGCGATTCTTAAAAATTATCGCAAATCCTTTTTACAAAATAAAAATACGATTGAAGTGACAGACTTTGGCGCTGGTTCCAGAGTTTTTAAAAGTAATACCAGACAAATCTCTAAGATTGCCAAAACAGCTGGAATTTCACCTAAAAGAGCCGAATTACTATTCCGAATTACAGCCTATTTTAAACCTGACACTATTCTGGAAATAGGAACATCCTTAGGATTGGCTACTTCTGCCCTAGCCTTAGGCGCTCCAAAAGCAAAAGTTACTACACTCGAAGGCTGCTTTGCAACAGCATTGGCTGCCAGAAATGGTTTGCAACAATTTAATTATGATAATGTAGAATCGGTTGTAACAGAATTTGAAAGTTATCTGAACAATTATCAATTATCAACTACTAATTATCAATTAGTTTATTTTGATGGAAATCATTCTAAAAAAGCAACTTTAGATTATTTTGAGTTTTTACTTCCAACAATTACTAATGATACTGTTTGGATTTTTGATGACATTCATTGGTCTCCAGAAATGGAAGAAGCCTGGGGAATCATAAAAAATCATCCAAGAGTAAAAGTTACCATCGATACGTTTCAATGGGGATTCGTATTTTTTAGACGCGAACAAGAAAAAGAACATTTTATAATTAGAGCATAAAAAAATGGCAATCATTCCTGACTGCCATTTCATTCAAAATTCAAAATTCAACCTAATTCTAATATAAAATACTCAATTAACTTACTTTTTCGCTTCAGCGGTTTCTTCAGATTTTGCTCCCATTCTATTTAATGTATACATTGGTGCAAACTTCAATTTCAACCCAGCAATTTTTCTATTATCTTCAGCCGTAAGCCCTTCTTTTTCAACAGTATTTTTACGACTATCTAGTGCTTCGTACATCATTTTAACTTCATCCCAGTCTTCTCGGGAATAACTGTCTTTATTCTTTTGGGCAGTATCTACAAATTGTTGGTAAACACTAAGAATATTTTTGGCATTTACCCAATCAAAATTCATGTCATTTCCAATTTTTCCTTCTCCAAATAAAGCATCACGCATTTTTTGTTTTGGATTTGGGGCAGTAAGGGCGGTAAGCTCAGCTTTAAAAGCCTCATATTTAGCTTTACTAGCTTCAATTCTTTCTTGAGCTTTTGCATTTTCTTTGATGTCTGCCAAAGCCAATTCTGCTTTCTCAGATTCTATTTTATACTTGTCTTCAATTGTGTTCCAATTGGTTTTAGCATTTTCTACAGTTACATTTTTTATTGAATCTACATACGCTACATAGGTATCAATAGTTTTTTCTGCTTGTGCTGCTTTTTCATCTTTACATGAAACAAATCCCATCGCAACAAATGCTATTCCGAATAATAATTGTGTATTTTTCATAATCTCAATTGTTAATGTTATCTGCCAAATGTAACACATTTTTTAAATAAAATTAAATATTTATCAAAATATTATGAATTTTATTAAATTAAAATTACAAAAACCAAACAAATATGATAATTATGTAAATTTAAAAAGTAATTATATAAAACATTTTATCAGCTTTGTAGTTTATACCCAAAAAAAACAATCCTCCTACCTTGCAAACAATAAACAAGTGTAACAAAAATGTATTTTAAACTACTTATGATTAATTCAAAAGCGTTTTGTACTTTTAAAATCTAAAATTTATCCCGAAACTTCGGGACAACAATCATAAACTCCAATGGCAAATCCATTAATTAAAATCACTAATATTAAACGAAATTTTGTACTTGGAAACGAAATTGTTTATGTCTTAAAAGGAATTGATTTAGAAATAAATAAAGGGGAATATGTTGCTTTAATGGGACCGTCGGGTTCAGGAAAATCAACATTAATGAACTTATTGGGATGTTTAGACACTCCAACTTCTGGAACTTATATCCTTAACGGAAAAGATGTAAGCCAGATGAAAGATGATGAATTGGCAGAAATTAGAAATAAAGAAATTGGATTTGTTTTCCAAACTTTCAACCTTTTACCAAGAACTACTGCACTAGACAATGTTGCCTTACCTATGATTTATGCTGGCTACTCAAAATCCGAACGAGTTGTTCGTGCTACCCAAGTATTAAAACAAGTAAATCTTGCCGATAGAATGGACCATCAGCCGAATCAGCTTTCGGGAGGACAACGACAACGTGTAGCAATTGCAAGAGCATTGGTTAACAAACCATCTATCATTCTTGCCGATGAGCCAACCGGAAATTTAGATAGTAAAACCTCTGTAGAAATCATGAAACTTTTTGATGATATTCATGCACAAGGAAATACCGTAATTCTGGTTACCCACGAAGAGGATATTGCTGCCTACGCACACCGCATCATTCGTTTGCGCGACGGTGTTGTTGAAAGCGACGCTACTATTAAAAAATAGTTTAACTGTTTATTTGGTTAATTGTTTAATCTAATAAAAAGTAAAAACTTAGTATCTCAGAATCTTAGAAACTCAGTACCTAAAAATAATGAAAGTATATACAAAAACAGGAGACAAAGGAACTACCGTACTTTTTGGCGGAACCCGCGTTCCTAAAGACCATATCCGTATTGACAGTTACGGAACCGTTGATGAACTTAACTCTTATATAGGTCTCATACGTGATCAGGAAATGAATGCGCATTATAAGAACATTTTAATCGAAATTCAAGACCGCTTATTTACCGTTGGAGCAATTCTAGCCACTCCGGTAGAAAAAGAAGTACTAAAAAACGGAGAATTACGCCTTAAAAACCTTGGCATTGTACCTTCGGATATCGAATTACTTGAAAATGAAATCGATACCATGGAAGAATCACTCCCGCAAATGACTCACTTTGTTTTACCAGGCGGACATCAAACCGTGTCATATTGTCACATCGCGCGTTGCGTTTGTCGTCGTGCCGAACGATTGGCAGTACATTTAAGTCATAATGAGACTGTTCCGGAAATAGCAATACAGTACTTAAACCGACTTTCTGACTACCTTTTTGTCTTGGCACGAAAGTTGTCTTCTGACTTAAAAGCGGATGAAGTGAAATGGATTCCGAGAAAGTAAACTTTCTTAAATTCCAATTTTTTAAAATCCCAAATTCCAAAGAAATAATTTAAAAATTATGCGAATTTAAATCATATACAAAGTTCCAAAATATTGGAAATTTTAGATTCCTTTTGGAATTTTTAATTTAATTTTTGGGGTTTAAAAATTCAAAATATTGCGATTTTACCTTCCCTTTTTGGGATTTGGAATTTAAATATTGGATTTTAACAAGAGACGTTCTTAAATTTTACTAAAATAAATCGTTTTTTACTTGTCTTTCTCAGTAAAAAAATTATTTTTGCACAAACTAAATTGACAAAACATGTATTGGACATTAGAATTAGCATCATATTTAAGTGATGCACCGTGGCCTGCTAACAAAGACGAACTTATAGACTACGCTATTAGAGCAGGAGCTCCATTAGAAGTAGTAGAAAACCTGCAGTCAATTGAAGACGAGGGTGAGATATATGAATCAATGGAAGAAATATGGCCGGATTATCCAACAGACGAAGATTATCTTTGGAACGAGGATGAATATTAAAAAGTAACCCCAAAGAAAAAGTCTCAAAAAAGAGGCTTTTTTTTTGTTTAAATTTACACATTTAGATAAATTATAGAAATACCAACAGATCATGAGTTTCATTAACAGTATTATTAAAGTCTTTGTAGGTGATAAATCACAAAAAGATGTCAAAGCTTTACAACCTTATTTAAACAAAATTAAAACTTTCGAAACTAGCCTTATCGCTTTGTCTCATGACGAGCTAAGAGCCAGGACCGTATTTTTTAAACAAAAGATAAAGGACGCAAGAGCCGAAAAAGATGCTAAAATCGCTTCTCTAAAAACAGAAGTAGAAAGCATTGAAGATATCGACAAGAGAGAAGACATTTACGAAGCTATAGATACTTTAGAAAAAGAAGCTTACGAAATCTCAGAGAAAACATTATTGGAAATTCTTCCAGAAGCGTTTTCTGTAGTAAAAGAAACAGCACGTCGTTTTAAAGACAATTCTTTTATCGAGGTTACTGCAACTCCAAAAGACCGCGAATTTTCAGGTTCAAAAACTTATGTTACTATTGAAGGTGATAAAGCTACTTGGGCTAACAAATGGAATGCTGCTGGTAAAGAAATTACATGGGACATGATTCATTATGATGTTCAGTTAATTGGTGGTATGGTATTGCACGAAGGTAAAGTTGCCGAAATGCAAACAGGTGAAGGTAAAACATTAGTTGCTACACTTCCGCTTTACTTAAATGCTTTGACAGGAAACGGAGTTCACTTAGTAACGGTGAATGATTACCTTGCAAAACGTGATAGTACATGGAAAGCGCCTTTATTCGAATTTCACGGTTTAACTGTTGATTGTATCGATAACCACCAACCAAGTACAGAACAAAGAAAGAAAGCGTATGATGCAGACATTACTTACGGAACAAATAACGAATTCGGATTTGACTACCTAAGAGATAATATGGCGCATTCGCCAAATGACTTGGTACAAAGAAAACACAATTATGCAATTGTCGATGAGGTCGATTCTGTATTAATTGATGATGCAAGAACACCACTTATCATTTCTGGTCCAGTTCCTCAAGGAGACCGTCATGAATTTAATGAATTGAAGCCAAAAATCGAAAACTTAGTAAGTTTACAACGTCAATTGGCAAATGGATTCTTAGCTGAAGCTAAAAAATTAATAAAAGAAGGAAACACTAAAGATGGTGGTTTCTTATTATTAAGAGCTTACAGAAGTTTACCTAGAAATAAAGCTTTAATTAAATTTTTGAGTGAAGAAGGAATTAAACAATTACTTCAGAAAACCGAAAATCAATACATGCAGGACAACAACCGTGAAATGCATAAAGTTGATGAGGCTTTATACTTCGTAATTGAAGAAAAAAACAATCAAGTTGAATTAACTGATAACGGAATCAAATTCCTTTCAGGAGATACAGATGCAGACTTTTTCGTATTACCAGACATCGGAACTGAAATCGCTGCAATTGAAAAACAAAAATTAGACAAAGACGCTGAAGCTGAAGCCAAAGAAAGATTATTCCAGGATTTTGGTGTAAAAAGCGAGCGTATCCACACTTTAACTCAACTGTTAAAAGCGTATGCACTTTTTGAAAAAGATGTAGAGTACGTTATCATGGACAACAAAATTATGATTGTTGATGAGCAAACAGGTCGTATCATGGATGGTCGTCGTTATTCTGACGGATTACACCAGGCGATTGAGGCTAAAGAAAATGTAAAAATCGAAGCTGCAACTCAAACTTTTGCAACTGTTACTTTACAGAACTACTTTAGAATGTACAGCAAATTAGGCGGTATGACGGGTACTGCAGTAACAGAAGCTGGTGAGTTATGGCAAATATATAAATTAGATGTAGTTGAGATTCCTACGAATCGTCCAATGTCAAGAATTGACAAAGAAGATTACATTTACAAAACTACACGTGAAAAATTCAATGCTGTAATCGAAGATGTAACTGAACTATCTAAAGCTGGAAGACCAGTTTTAATTGGAACAACATCTGTAGAAATCTCTGAGTTATTAAGCCGTATGCTTAAAATGAGAGGTGTTACACACAATGTATTGAATGCTAAAATGCACAAGCAGGAGGCACAAATCGTAGAAGAAGCAGGAAAACCTGGAGTAGTAACCATTGCAACCAATATGGCTGGTCGTGGTACCGATATTAAATTATCTCCAGAGGTTAAAGCTGCCGGAGGTTTAGCAATCGTTGGTACAGAACGCCATGACTCTCGTCGTGTTGACAGACAGTTACGTGGTCGTGCTGGTCGTCAGGGTGACCCAGGAAGTTCTCAATTCTATGTTTCTCTAGAAGATAACTTAATGCGTTTATTTGGTTCTGAAAGAGTTGCCAAAGTAATGGATAGAATGGGATTACAAGAAGGTGAAGTTATTCAGCATTCTATGATGACTAAATCTATCGAGCGTGCTCAGAAAAAAGTAGAAGAAAATAACTTTGGTGTTCGTAAACGTTTATTAGAATATGATGACGTTATGAACTCACAACGTGAAGTAGTTTACAAACGTCGTCGTCATGCATTATTTGGAGAGCGTTTAAAACTAGATATCGCAAACATGCTTTACGATACTTGCGAATTAATCGTAAGCAACAATAAAGTAACAAATGATTTCAAAACTTTTGAGTTTGATTTGATTCGTTATTTCGGAATCACTTCTCCAATTTCTGATGCAGATTTCAACAAATTATCAGATATTGAAATCACAGGAAAAGTATACAAAGAAGCTTTATCATTCTATACAGAGAAAACAGAACGTAGTGCTAGAGAAGCTTTCCCTATCATTAAAGGAGTTTATGAAGAGAAAAACAATCAATTTGAGCGTATCGTAGTTCCGTTTACAGATGGTATCAAAACATTAAATGTTGTTACTGATCTTAAAAAAGCATACGAAACTGAAGGTGCTCAACTAATTGCTGATTTCGAGAAAAACATCACTTTATCTATCGTTGATGAAGCTTGGAAAAAACACTTACGCAAAATGGACGAATTGAAACAATCTGTTCAATTAGCCGTTCACGAGCAAAAAGATCCATTGCTTATCTATAAATTAGAAGCTTTTAATTTATTCCGTGCAATGCTGGATAACGTAAACAGAGAAGTAATTTCATTCTTATTTAAAGGTGATTTACCAGCTCAAAACGTTCCAGAAATTCATGAAGCAAGAGAAGTTCGTCAAAAAGAAAATTATAAATTAAGTAAAGACGAAATCGAAAATAGTGAAGATATCAACCGCGAAGCTGGAGAAACTCAGCAACGTCAAGTTACAGAAACTATTACTAGAGATATGCCTAAAATAAATCGTAATGATAATGTTACTGTACAACAAGTTGCTACTGGAACAGTTGAAACGATGAAATTTAAAAAAGCAGAAAGCTTAATCGCTTCAGGCGAATGGGTTATCGTTAAATAATCTACAGTCTCAGTATATTCAGTCTCAATTAACATTTTGAGACTGAAAACTGAAACTAAAAACTCAAAAAAATCCCCCAATTATACTAATTAATTAGGGGATTTTTTATTCAGGATTCTCTTCAAAATATCGGGCTTCGATGCGCTTGATATCTTTAATTGAGTTTTTGGCCCAAGCCAAACGCTTCTCTAGAATTTCATCTTCCGATAAATGCCAATCGACATCTGTATTTCGCAATCTGTTTGTTAGATTCTGAATAATTATCGCTGCCGAAACAGAGATATTCAGGCTTTCTGTAAAACCTACCATCGGAATTTTAAGAAATCCATCTGCTTTTCGTAAAATCTCCTCAGATAAGCCATCTCTTTCTGTACCAAAAAACAAAGCACTAGGTTTTGTAACATCAAAATCTTCCAGCAAACAATCATTCTCATGAGGTGTGGTAGCAATAATTTGATATCCTTTATTTTTTAATGTATCTACACAATTGGTAATACTATCAAATGTATTAATATCAACCCATTTTTGAGCTCCCATCGCTATTTCCTTATCGATTCTTTTACCATAACGTTGCTCGATAACATTAAGTTCCTGGATTCCAAAAACTTCACAACTACGCATTACAGCACTTGTATTATGCATCTGAAAAATGTCTTCGACAACAACAGTAAAATGCTTAGTACGGTTTTCGAGAACTTTTAAAAATTTATTTTTTCGATTTTCGGTTAGGATATTTTCAAGAAAATTGAGGTAATCTATATTAATCATTTCAGTAGTATTTGTGGCAAAAATACTAAAAAAGAGTACAATTAAGGCTATGAAAAACAGTTAGCTTTAAAATCTTATCTATCGAAAGATTTAAAAAATAATCTAATTTTTATGAACTAGTTCTGCTAAACTCACATCTAATTTTTCATACAAGACATTAGCCTTGGTAAAATCGATTACCAAAGTATCATTTACATAAGAATCACCTTTAAAATCAACATTTCCATTTTTAGAATGCCTATTTAAACGTTCGCACATTAAATCAATCTCTTCAATAAAATAATCTGCATCAATAAAAGACAAAAACCTTTCCAGAATAGATTTCATTCCTTCTTTATAATTATACATCGAAACATTTTTGTCTGTTGCATAAAAATCAAGATACGCCTGAAAATATTTCTCCAGAACAACTGCTCCATACTGATGAAAGGAAATTTCCTCAATCTCTTGAGCGCTAATTCCAAAAATAGACGATGGCAACAAATTAGGTACCATATGCATTCCCTTTAATTGTGCATGAGATTTTAATACTTCTGTTGGATTTCTGTAAAGTAATACAAAAGGTAATTCCGGAAAAATTAATCGCAACTGATTAACTTCAAATATGTGCCAGGAATCTAATTTTACAATTAAATTCTTTTCTTCAGGAAAACGTTTTTGTCCTAATAAAGAAATTACCGCTTTAATAAGAACTCTTTTTTTATCAAAATCAAAAAGATTGCTTCTTAGGATTTGATCAATAATCGGTGCCTCAGAAATTACAATATTTTGTGGAGAAACTGATAAAGACTGACTCATCATTGTAGAGCCACAGCGGGAAACATGAAACAATAATGATTTTAACTCTGTTGTGACTAATCCTGCAGACCATTCAATAAGATTTTCGGCACTACTCACCACTTTATACCTTGTTGAATTGTTATAATGAACTTTGCACCTTATAATGGTTTCTTCAAAAAAAGGATCTACATACCTTTTATCTCCCAGATAAATCCATTCAAAATATACATCATTATCTGTTTTGACTAATTTATAGGGAATCCAATTTAAAAGGGGATGATCTGCGTTTTCCATTTTTATAAAATCTATTATTAAGTTTCCAAAGTATTGCAACGTAAATATATACATTTTACAAAAAACAATCTACATAACAACCTGATAGAAAATGAGTAATACTTAAATAGCAATATTAGGTATATTTTCTATTATAAAATAATAAAGCTTATCGGTAGAAACTGATACCGATTCAGAGTCCGTTTTAAGCGTCAAATCTGCTTTCAAAGGAGTTTCAAAAACATCGCTTATTCCTGTAAAATTGCTGATTTTATTACTATCATTATCTGGCAATAATGCTTTTTTATACAATCCTTTTGGATCACGTTTGATCAGATTATCAATCGAACAATTTAGGAATACCGTTTTTACAAACTCATGCTGACCAATTTCATTTCTTAAATCTTCGTAAGGGTTTATTACCGACATTAAAACGATAATTTCTGATTTAACAAAATCCTGCCCGACACTAAACAACCGACGAACATTTTCGCATCTGTCGTCTTTAGAAAATCCTAAGTCTTTGCAAAGGCTTTTTCGATAAACATCACCGTCAATTATTTCGACTTTGTAGCCCTTTTTCAATAATAATTGCCCAACGTTTTCTGCCAATGTGGTTTTGCCTGAACCCGACAAACCTGTAAATTGTATTAATATCATTTAAAAATTATCATTATTTAAACTTTCATCCACAAAACAGCAGTAACCTAAATCCTTATCTTGGTTATTGTTACTTGTAAAAATACTAAAAAAGACTCACTTTAATAAAATCATTTTAACAAGTATTCAAAGCTAGTTTTTAAGCTAAAATTGACTATTTTTATTTTTTTAGAAATAATCCAAAATGAAAAAGAAACTGGTAGTTTTAACTGGTGCAGGAATTAGTGCCGAAAGCGGAATAAAAACTTTTCGCGACAGCGATGGTCTTTGGGAAGGACATGATGTAATGGAAGTAGCAACACCCGAAGGCTGGTACAAAAATCCCGAATTGGTTCTTGATTTTTACAACCAAAGACGTAAACAACTCAAAGAAGTGACTCCTAATTTAGGACACCAGATTTTAGCCGAATTAGAGAAAGATTTTGATGTACATATTATAACTCAAAATGTTGATGATTTGCACGAACGTGCCGGAAGTACTAAGGTTTTACATTTGCATGGTGAATTACTAAAAGTGCGTAGTTCTCAAAACCCAAACTATATTTTAGATTGGAATGATGATTTATTCATGACGCATCTGGACGACAAAGGAAACCAACTACGCCCGCATATTGTTTGGTTTGGCGAAGAAGTTCCCGCACTAGAAGAAGCGATAGACATTGCTGAACAAGCTGATTATTTTGCCGTAATAGGAACTTCATTGCAAGTATATCCTGCAGCGGGATTAATTTCTTATACGCCTGCTAACGCTCCGCTTTTTTATATTGATCCGAAACCTATTAAAATTCCGAATCTGAGGAATAAAATTGAAGTTATTCCCGAAGTGGCTTCTAAAGGAATGGAAATATTAAAAACAAAACTAGCCGAAATAACTACAAAATAATAAACAGAAAACTATAAAATGATTGTACAGAAATGGCTTGAGTTACTGTCTTATTATAATCTATTTACGGTAACAATATTTTTTCTTATCGAAAATTTATTACTTATGCTTCTGGCTATTCTTATTGGGAAATTAATTGACAGAGAAGCCACAAAAATTAAAAAATCAGATATAAAATGGGTTATTAGCACCTTATTATGTAATACGTTAGTAACTTTAATAGGTTATAAATTATATCAATATCAAATTATTAGAATAGATTTTTCTGCTTCGTTTTTCACAATTGTAGTAGATACTCTTTTATTGATTTTCCTGATGGATTTCTTTATGTTTTGCTTTCATTTTTTGGCACACAAATTAACTTGGTTCCACCCTATCCATAAGCTACATCACACTCATATTGATACAAATGTGTACAGTTTATTTGTTCTTAACCCTATCGAAACTTTAGGTTTTGGTGCTATATGGCTTATTATAATTTCGATATTAGAGTTTAATTACATTAGTATTATAGTGTATTTAATCCTGAATTTATCTTATGGAATATTAGGTCATTTAAATAATGATATTTTTCCGAATTTCTGGAATAAGAATGTTGTCACAAAATGGATTTCGACCACACAATTTCATTCGAACCATCATAAAAACGAATCCCATAATTTTGGCTTTTATTTTACTATTTGGGACAAAATTTTTAAAACAATCATTTAAAATTGTAATGTTTAACTATAATAACTTGCAACTAACTTTCAGAAGTTTTAACAATAACTTACATTTGCATCTTTCAAAATTAACAACACAACAATGACTACTTTAAACGAATTGAATGCCATATCGCCAATTGACGGAAGATATAGAAACAAAACCCTTTCATTAGCTCCATTTTTTTCTGAAGAAGCGCTAATTAAATACCGGGTATTGATTGAAGTTGAATACTTTATTGCTTTATGCGAAGTGCCATTGCCACAGCTTGCAACCGTAAATTCAGACCTTTTTGAGAGTTTACGTAACATTTATAAAAATTTCTCTACCGAAGATGCTCTTTGGATTAAAGAAACTGAAAAAGTAACCAACCACGATGTAAAAGCGGTTGAGTATTTTATCAAAGATGCTTTCGAGAAACTAGGATTATCAGAGTATAAAGAATTCATACACTTTGGGTTGACTTCTCAAGATATCAACAATACAGCTATTCCTCTTTCTACAAAAGAAGCTTTTGAGAGAGTATATATGCCATCATTAATCACACTTACATCTAAACTAAAAGATTTAAGCGTAGAATGGAAAGATATCCCGATGCTTGCACGTACTCACGGACAACCAGCCTCTCCTACTCGTTTAGGTAAAGAAATTGGTGTTTTTGTAGAACGTATCGAGGAACAAATGCGTTTGTTATTTAATATCCCGTTTGCTGCAAAATTTGGTGGAGCAACAGGAAATTACAATGCTCACCATGTTGCTTACCCACAAATTGACTGGAAAAAATTCGGTGGTAATTTTGTAGAAAACATTCTTGGATTACACCACTCTTTTCCAACTACACAAATAGAACATTACGATCATTTTGCAGCATTTTTTGATGCTTTAAAAAGAATCAACAATATAATCATTGATTTAGACAGAGATATTTGGACGTACGTTTCAATGGAATATTTCAAACAAAAAATCAAAGCTGGAGAAATTGGTTCATCAGCTATGCCACATAAAGTTAACCCAATTGATTTTGAAAATTCTGAAGGAAATTTAGGAATTGCAAATGCAATATTCGAACATCTTTCGGCTAAATTACCAATTTCGAGATTACAACGTGATTTAACAGATAGTACTGTTTTAAGAAACGTTGGAGTTCCTATAGGACACACTATTATTGCTTTTGAAGCGACATTAAAAGGATTGAATAAATTACTTTTAAACGAATCTAAGTTTCATGAAGATTTAGAGAAAAACTGGGCGGTTGTTGCTGAAGCAATCCAAACAATTTTACGTCGTGAGGCATATCCAAATCCTTACGAAGCTTTAAAAGGTTTAACAAGAACGAACGAAGCAATTGATAAAAATGCTATTCATAGTTTTATTGCAACGTTAGATGTTTCTGAAGAAATCAAGGCTGAGCTAATGAAGATTACTCCAAGCAACTTTTTAGGTATCTAAAAAGTTGGTTTTCAGATAAAAATCCCGTTATTTATAAGTACATTTACTATAAATAACGGGATTTTATTATTATAATATTATCTTAAATTTCACATTAAGGAATCGCATTACTTTCATTTTTTTTTATTTTTTTATATCTTACAACAATTCAAAAATAAATACAAAAAAGTATACGCCTATGAGTCCAAATGAGACTGTAACACATGCCGCTCAACATTTAGAACCATTAATTAGCGACTTAGGATTAATCCTAATGACAGCTGGAATAGCTGTGCTAATCTTTAAAAAATTAAAACAGCCTTTGGTTTTGGGCTACTTAATCGCAGGATTTTTAGCAGGAAATCATATTGAATTTTTTCCTTCTGTAACCGATAATAAAAGCGTAGAAGTTTGGGCCGAAATTGGTGTGATTATTTTACTTTTTAGCTTAGGTCTCGAATTTAGCTTTAAAAAATTAATGAAAGTCGGCGGAACCGCCTCCATAACTGCAATTACACAAATTATAACAATGGTCGCCGTAGGTTATCTGGTCGGCCGATGGATGGATTGGTCCCAAATGGATAGTATCTTTCTGGGTGTAATTTTATCAATTTCCTCTACCACCATTATCCTCAAAACGTTTGATGAATTGGGCGTTAAGGCGCAAAAGTTTGCCGGCATAGTAATTGGCTCTCTAATTGTACAAGATATTATTGCGATTTTAATGATGGTTTTACTATCGACTATTGCAGTAAGTCAGCAATTTTCTGGAAGTGCATTATTACTTTCGGTATTAAAATTAGTATTTTTCCTTACCGCATGGTTCGTTGGAGGAATCTTCTTTATCCCTACTTTATTAAAAAAGGCCAAGCATTTATTAACCGACGAAATGTTACTTATCATTTCACTTGCTTTATGTTTAATGATGGTAATCTTAGCTTCAAATGTTGGTTTTTCTCCTGCTTTGGGTGCCTTTATCATGGGATCTATTATTGCAGAAACTACACAAGCGGAACATATTGAACACTTAGTAAAACCAGTTAAAGATTTATTTGGTGCTATTTTCTTTGTTTCGGTGGGAATGTTGATTAATCCTGAGATGCTTATCACACATGCCATTCCTGTAGCAATTTTAACTCTTGTTACCATTTTTGGTCAATCGATAAGTTCTACAATTGGAGCTTTACTCTCTGGACAACCCTTGAAACAATCAGTGCAAACCGGGATGAGTTTATCTCAAATCGGGGAATTCTCCTTTATTATAGCTACGCTGGGAATGTCACTTAATGTAACGAGTGCTTTTTTATATCCTATAGTTGTTGCAGTATCGGCTGTAACTACATTTACAACGCCATTTATGGTGAAATTTGCAGGGCCATTCTCTGAGTACTTAGAACAGAAATTACCTCGCAAATGGATTAAAAACATTAATCGTTACAGTCTTAATACCCAAGCCATAAAATCTGTAAGCACGTGGCAAATTGTGTTACGATCTTATATAACTCAGATTGTAATACACACTATTATTATAACTGCGGTTATATTATTGTCTTCTAAATTTGTTGCTCCATTAGTAGAGGACACTAGATTTGGAAATACAATCGCTGCGCTTATTACGCTTATCGTTATTGCTCCGTTTTTATGGGCACTTTCGTTAAGACGCGTTGCTGTAAAAGAGGTTGAACTTTTATGGGAAGAAAGAAAATATCGTGGTCCGATTATGATGATGATATTAATACGCATCGGGTTAGGATTATTTTATGTAGGATTCCTATTAAACATCTTCTTCTCTCCTTTGGTTGCTTTTGTAGCCTTAGTTATCGCCGTTGCCGCTTATCAATTTTTCCCTAAAAAACTTAACGAGCAATACCACAGAATAGAGAATCACTTCCTTAAAAACCTTAATGATCGTGAAACAACTAAAATAGATAGAAAGTATGCCAACTTAACTCCTTGGGATGGGCATATGTCTATATTTGAGATTGCCAAAGAATCTAATCTTGCAGGTAAAACTCTTGAAGAATTAAAAATTAGAGAAGAAATGGGAATCAATATCGCTTTTATAAGACGTGGTGATATTACAATACAAATTCCAACCAAAAACGAACGTTTGTTTCCTGGTGATGAAATATGCGTTATTGGTACCGATGCACAGGTTAGTGAGTTTACCAATTATCTGAATAAAAACGAAATTGAAGCTCCTAAAACTACCGAAGAATCAGAGATTGTTTTAAACCAACTAGAACTTTCTGATAACGAGTTTATCAAAAAAAGCATTAGTGAATTTAGACATAAAACAAATGCCCTGGTAGTAGGAATTGAAAGAAACGGAAAACGAATCCTAAATCCTGAGTCTCAATTGATTTTAGAAAAGGACGATATTATTTGGGTCGTTGGAGACAAAAAACGAATGAAGCAATTCGTAAAAAAAGTATAACACACAAAAAAAGGTATAATTTTCATTATACCTTTTTTTTATTTAATAGCTAAACCTATTTATTAGGCTGAGGAGTCATTCTTAAATATGGTTTTATAGGATTATATCCTTTAGGAAACTTAGCAGCAATATCGCTGTCAGGAATCGATGGAGATATTACAACATCGTCACCATCTTTCCAGTTTGCTGGGGTTGCCACACTATAATTTGCTGTTAATTGCAAACTATCAATAACACGAAGCAATTCATCAAAATTTCTTCCTGTAGATGCTGGATAAGTTAATGTTAGTTTTATTTTTTTATCATTTCCGATAACAAAAACTGAACGTACCGTAAATTTATCACTTGCATTTGGGTGTAACATATCATATAAATTTGCCACTTTTTTATCTTCGTCGGCAATAATAGGATAATTTACAGTTGTATTTTGAGTCTCGTTAATATCTTTAATCCATTCTAGATGCGAGGCTAAACCATCTACACTTAGAGCGATAACTTTAGTATTTCTTTTTACAAATTCTGGGTAATAGTTAGCCACAGTTCCTAACTCTGTTGTACAAACAGGTGTAAAATCTGAGGGGTGAGAAAATAACACTCCCCAAGAATCTCCCAACCATTCATGAAATTTTATTGGGCCTTGAGTTGTATCTGCTTCAAAATCTGGAGCTATATCTCCTAATCGTAGTGTTGCCATGAGTATTTATTTAAAATTTTATTTAAAAATAAGTAAAAAAAGTACAAGGAAAACATCGACCCTTATAAAAAAATCATAAAGTTGATAGACTTGATAGGATTACGCTTTCTTTTTGATATTTGGTAAGAAATAAGTAAGAACTCCGATTAAAGGTAAATATGAACTTATTTTAAAAACATATTCAATCGTTGTTTGATCTGCAACATATCCTAAAATTGCCGAACCTAATCCTCCCATTCCAAAAGCAAACCCAAAGAACAATCCAGATATCATCCCTACTTTACCTGGTTTTAATTCTTGCGCAAAAACTAAAATAGCCGAAAATGCAGAAGCAATTACAACTCCAATTATTACAGCCAGCACTCCTGTCCAAAACAAGTTAGCATAAGGCAACAACAAAGTAAATGGTGCTGCTCCTAGTATTGAGATCCAGATAATATATTTTCGCCCAAAACGGTCTCCTAATGGCCCTCCAATTAATGTTCCTGCTGCTACTGAAGCTAAGAAAACGAATAAATAAAATTGAGAATCCTGAATACTCATTCCGAATTTGTCTATTAAATAGAAAGTAAAATAACTAGACATACTTGCCATATAGAAAAACTTCGAAAAAATAAGGAACAGCAAGACGATAATCGAAATAGTGATTTTCTTATTAGATAAAGGAATCGTAGTCTCTTCTGCACCTATTTTTTTGGCAGCTCGCAAGCTCATATGATTTTCATACCAAACAGCAATTCTTGATAAAATGATAATACCTAATATCCCTGCAATAACAAACCAAACTACGTGTGATTGCCCATAAGGAGCAACTACCAAAGCTACTAATAATGGTCCTATCGCACTACCAGCATTTCCTCCTAATTGAAAAATAGACTGCGCCAAACCTCGTTTTCCTCCTGAACCTAAAAAAGCAACTCTCGAAGCTTCTGGATGAAATATAGACGAGCCAACACCTACTAAACCAACTGCCACCAACAACATCCAGAATGCATTGGATACAGATAACAGGCATAATCCTGAAATAGTAAATATCATACCAAATACTAATGAATATGGCATAGGTTTTTTATCTGTATAAAAACCAATAAAAGGTTGCAGTAAAGATGCTGTAAGCTGAAAAACAAATGTAATTAATCCGACCTGGGTAAAATTTAAATTGAAGTTATCCTTTAAAATAGGATATGTAGCAGGGATTACTGCTTGCATTAAATCATTAAGTAAATGAGCAAATGCTATTGAAAATAATACGGAATAAACTGTTTTTTGAACCAAAACCGAACCATCGATTGTAGCTGAATTACTAGAGGAACTCATAATAAATTTGAACTAAAAATTAATATATAAACTAAATAAAACTCATAATAAAATACCAAACAATAAGCGTGATGAACGAAATTGGGATTCCAAAACCAATCATCATACTACTTAACCGGGGTTTTAAACCGTAGGTTGAAGCCAAAATACTTCCTGTAATCATAGGTGCCATAGCCATTTCCATAATTGTGACTTTAATTACTGAGGAATTTTGCTTTAGGATAAAAACATACAATACCAAAAATAATAGTGGTGTGATAATGAGCTTAAAAACTAATCCTAAGGTTAAAAACTTCCAATGTTTACTATTCTTTTCAAAACGAAGTTGCAACCCAACAGAAAGTAATGCAAGCGGCGTAACCAAACTACCTAACTTTTGAAATCCAATCTGGAGGTTTTCATCAAAATCATAATTAAAAACGTTCATAAGACAGGCTATAACAAAGGTGATGAAAGGCGGAAAAGTCAATATCTTCTTTGCAATTGCGAGTGAATTAGGACTTCCTTTAGAATAAAATGCCGCAACAAAAACACCCAATGTCGAAATTACCACAAATGATCCTGGCTGATCTACCAAAATTGCAGTTTCCAACCCTGATTTCCCATATAAAGCCTCTATTATAGGAAAACCAAGAAATGAGGTATTACTTAATCCTGCGGTGAGAATTAAGCATCCTATTAACTTATTTGACCAACCATACTTTTTACCTAATATAGAAAAAAGAAGAAATGCAACTATAAAAGCAATCCATGCCGCACCGATTGGAAATAACAATTCGGTACTCCATTTTATTTTTGGAATAAAATACAACGCCAAAGCTGGAAGACATAAATAAACTACAAATTTGTTTAACGTTTTGTAGATATGTACTGGGAAACCCTTGATATTTTGCAATATAAGCCCCGCACTAATAAAAACGAAAATTAAAATAAAGTTGCTCATCTTTGAAAAAAAACAAAAATAGCACTTAAAATCTTCTTAAATAGCTTAATTTTAAAGTAAATTATTTTGTCAGTTCAATATAAACCTATAAATTTGTAACATATTTTATTACAGTATGATTTCAGGTAAGTTTGCCATAACAACACATATTCTTACGTTACTCTCTAAATCCCCGAATGATTATTTATCATCGGAATACATTGCGGGTAGTATAAATTTGAATCCTGTTTTGGTACGAAAAGAAATTTCGAACCTGAAAAAAAATCATATTGTAGAAAGTAAGGAAGGTAAAAACGGAGGCACACGATTATTAAAACCTGCATCAGAAATCAGTTTACTTGATATTTTTAAAATGACTTTTGATACCGTAAATCTTGGTTACGCCAAGAATCAGCCCAATCCGGATTGTCCTGTTGGAAAAAAAATAAACGAAAATCTAGACTTATTATATGCTGATATCAACGAGAAAATAAATGCGCAATTAAGCACAATCACGTTAGAAAATTTTTCAAATCAGTTCTAATCTATTTTTTTACACCAAACTGTAACATTTTTTATTACTAATTAAATTATATATTATGAAAATCGCAATTATCGGAGCTACAGGTTTTGTAGGCTCAACTATCTTAAACGAATTAGCAAATCGCAATCATGAAATTACTGCAATAGCAAGAAATCCAAAAGATTCTGCTAACGTAAATTGGGTAAAAGCAGATATCTTAAACACAGCTGAATTAGCAACTATACTAAAAGGAAACGATGTTGTAATTAGCGCTTATAATGCAGGCTGGACAAACCCTAATCTTTATGATGATTTTATAGCTGGTTCAAAATCTATTCAGGAAGCCGTAAAACAATCGGGAGTAAAACGTTTTATCACGATTGGTGGAGCAGGAAGCTTATTTGTAGCTCCTAATTTGCAAGCTGTAGATACGCCAGATTTTCCAAAAGAATATCATGCAGGAGCATCAGCTGCAAGAGATTATTTGAATATACTTAAAGACGAAAAAGATTTGGATTGGGCATTTTTTAGTCCAGCTTTTGAAATGCATCCCGGAATTACAACAGGAAGAACTGCTAAATATCGTTTAGGATTAGACAATCCTGTTTTTGATGAAAATCAAAGAAGTATTTTATCTGTAGAAGATTTGGCAGTAGTAATTGCCGATGAAGCAGAAACTCCAAAACATCATCAGGTTCGTTTTACTGCAGCGTATTAATTTGCAGCTACAAAACAAATTCACAAAAAACAGTTTCGAAAGCACTTTTCTACTTTTGAAACTGTTTTTGTTTTGATTACTTTTACCTTTTAAAAAGCAAAGAGTTTGTCAGCACATAAAAAACAAAAAAGCAGTTTAAATGAAAAGCCTGGAATTTCGCAACCCGAAATTACCAGCGGAACTTCAATTGAGCAAATTCAGCGTTTTAGACGAATTCAACCTTCTGCACAAGAATTAGTTTCTGGTATTTTATCTGGAAACATTACTGCACTAAGCAGAGCAATTACTCTTATAGAAAGCACTAATCCGAGTCATTTGGCCAAAGCAAATGAAATAATTAATGCCTGTTTGCCTCATGCCAATCAATCGGTTCGAATAGGAATTACTGGTGTTCCCGGAGTTGGAAAAAGTACTTTTATTGAAGCCTTTGGCAAACAACTCACCGGATTAGGAAAAAAACTAGCCGTCTTGGCAGTTGATCCAAGTAGTTCTTTCTCTCACGGAAGTATCTTAGGTGATAAAACCCGAATGGAAGAATTGGTAAAAGACGAAAATGCCTTTATAAGACCTAGTGCATCGGGAGAAACTCTTGGTGGTGTTGCCCGCAAAACAAGGGAGGCAATTATACTTTGTGAAGCGGCTGGATTTGACACCATATTAATAGAAACCGTGGGCGTTGGACAAAGCGAAACGGCTGTTCATAGTATGGTCGATTTTTTCTTATTGCTAAAAATTGCTGGTGCCGGCGACGAACTACAAGGTATTAAAAGAGGTATTATGGAAATGGCTGATGCAATTGTCATAAATAAAGCTGATGGGGACAACATAAAAAAAGCCAGGCTTGCCAAAACTGAATTTAATAGGGCTTTGCATTTATTCCCAGCCAAAAAATCGGGATGGCAACCTACTGTAAACACTTGTAGCGCCATTACTCATGAAGGAATTCCTGAAGTATGGCAAACTATTCTTGATTATTTTGAAATGGCAAAAGCTAGTCTTTATTTTCAGGAAAAAAGAAAAGAACAAAACCAGTTCTGGATGATGGAAACAATTAATGAGCAATTAAAAACAAACTTCTACAATCACCCTGAAATCATAGCCGAACTTGATAAAAACAAAAAAGCAGTGCAAAATGATGAAATTTCACCTTTTGCAGCTGCTACTATTTTGTTGGAATTATATTTTTCTAAAAGCCGCTAAGGTTCTGAGATTCTAAGTTACTAGTAATTAAAGACTCAGAAACTTAGCTACTTAGTACCTTTTCCTCTTAGTTTATACTTATTCTCTTTATATAAATTCCCTGCGGTTACGACATGTGCCAAAGCATCTTTTGCAAGTTCTTCGTCTAGTTTAACAGGAACTAAAGTAGTGTCGTTTTTAATTTCAAACTGCAATGGTTTTAAATTTGGTTGCATGATTACTACCTTATTATCTACTCTAAATGCGTTGATATCGTTAAACTGCATAATCGACCTTCCTTTTACATCTGGTCCTATTTTAGTTAGATTTCTTCCTATCATCGGTGTTTCAAACTGTGAACCTATATAACTTAATAATGTAGGAGGAATATCAATCTGGCTAGCCAATTTATCATATGCTTTACCTTTAGGAACTCCTGGCCCCATGATTAAAGCTGGAATATGAAACTTGTTTATTGGCACTAAATTTTTTCCGTATGTTCTTGTGTTGTGATCTGCAATTACGATAAAAATAGTATTCTTAAAATACGCTTCTTTTTTAGCCATTTCAAAGAATTTTCCAATCGAAAAATCGGCATATTTCATTGCGTTATTAACCGTTGCAGCTTTCTTATCGTATGGTTTAATTCTTCCTTCCGGATACTCGAATGGCTCGTGATTAGAAGTAGAAAACATTAATGAGAAGAATGGTTTATCTCCTTTGGCTTTAAAGTAATTGTTTGCTTTTACAACCAAGTCTTCATCCGAATATCCCCAAGTTCCTTTAAATGCATATTTATGTCCATCGGAATCAAAATCTTCCTGATCTACAATATCCTGAAATCCATTTCCGTTAAAAAAGGAAGCCATATTATCAAAATTGGCCATTCCTCCATAAATAAAACTCGTCTCGTATCCTTTTCTTTTTAAAGCATCTGCCAAAGTAAAAAATCCTTGTTGTGAGTTTCCTAATTTCACTACACTTTCTGAAGGCGAAGGTAGGAATCCTGTAACAACAGCTTCGATTCCGCGTACGCTACGTGTACCTGTACAATATAAGTTCGTAAAAAGTAATCCTTCTTTTGAAAGTTTATCAAACTCTGGAGTTAATGGTTTACCGCCTAAAATCCCAACGTACTCTGCTCCCAGACTTTCTTGTAAAAATATAACCAAATTATAAGGTCTTTTTAAAAGTGTATCTGGGTTTTGAATATGAAGAAACGGAATTTCCGGATCGGTAAAATCAGCAGGATTTACTGTCATGTATTTTTTTACACGAGCAATTGCTTCTGCTTCTTCCATTTTTCCATACATCTTAGTATTTCCTTCATTCTTAATAGAATAAGCTGCAAAAGCAACTGTGTAAAATGAATTTAATCCTAAACAGTTTGTTAACTGATCTGTAGAAAAAACGGCATTACTTGCATTTATTGGTCGCTTTGAAGTAAGACTTGAACGTGCTCCAAAAAACAACAGAAAGGCTACAAATGGAAACGCAATTAATTTGATTTTATAATTGGCTGGATGTGTATGAAAGTATTTTTTCCCTTTTTTGAAAGCAAAATATATTACAACTCCTAAAATTAAAAAGGTTACGATTATAGAAACCAAATAACTTTTAAGAAGCATTCCTACTACTTCTCTCGGGTATATTAAATAATCTAAAAAGATTTTGTTCGGACGTGTATCGTATTGTTTTACAAAATCTGGCGTTGCTAATTCTACAAAAAGAATCAGAAACAGGAATAGGAAACTATAAAATACCAGAAATTTGTTTGTGAATTTGATGCAGTTATTAGGCAAAAAAGTCACTAATAATGCTGGTAGAAATGACATATAGCAAAGCAATATCAAATCCATTCGCAAACCTATCGGGAATATGTACCAATAATCCTGAGTCTCAACTACTCGCTCCTTAAATAAAAAAAATAAAAATATTCGACTTAATGTAGTTATCAGTAATCCAATTGCTATAAAATTAAATATAGGTTTTAAAAAAGCGAATTTTTTCATTTAATAAGGAATTTCTAAAGTGTTGAAAAAAATATTTTAAATTAAATTGTGAGCGTTTATTCTTCGTAACGTTTTATTTCACGATCATAAAACTCATTGGCAAGAACAATTAATCCTTCCATTTCGGCATTCAATTCGCCTTCATCAAGATCTTCTGCTTCTTCCATAAATTCAACCTCATCATCTTTTAAATTGATGATAAACCTTGGGTAATCAAGATGTATAATGAAGATATCTTCTGGAAAATCAGTATTGTCGCCGAGTAAAAATTTAGGTAATTCCATTTTTATTTTAGATTTTATGTGTCAAATTTAAGAATTTGAAACTGAATTATTGATTAATTTTTTTGTGAGGTAATGAAAACGAATATACAAAAATATAGCTGCTGCTGTTAGTCCGGCCAAAAGACCTATCCAAACTCCTTCTGCTTTTAACTCTGTGTATTCGGCTAAATAGTATGAAATAGGAAATCCTATAATCCAATAAGCTACAAATGTAATATACATAGGTACTTTTACATCTTGTAATCCGCGTAAAGCGCCTAAAACAACAACCTGAATTCCGTCAGAAATTTGGAAAACTGCTGCTATTAAAAGTAATTTTGATGCAATACTTATTACTTCGTTATTGTCTAAAAGTTGTCCTCCGTTTTCCATATTCAAAAAGATATGTGGTAAGAAATCGTGGAAAGCTATAAATAGAATCGCAAAAACAGTTTCGATTATAATTGCAAGTAAAAAGATGGAACGTGCTACTACAACTAGGTTTTTAAAATCATTTAATCCTCGCTGATTACTAACTCTAATCATCGAAGTAACGCTTAATCCCATGGCAAACATAAAAGTCATTGAGGCCAAACTTAACGCAATTTGGTTTGCTGCCTGACTAGTTTTACCAATATTACCACAAAGCCAGATTGATGCTGTAAACAACACTACTTCAAAAAGCATTTGCATCGCTGAAGGAAATCCTATGCTTATAATTTTTTTAATAGTTTCTTTTTTGATTTCTGAAAAGCTAAAATTCTGAAAATGATGCTTTAATTCTTCTCTCCTAGATATCATAATATGCATGAACATTACTAAGAATATCCTTGAAATTACTGTTCCTAGTGCTGCTCCAACAATTCCCATTTTAGGAAAAATCCAGATACCATATATCAATAGATAATTTATACCTACGTGTAGTACATTTGCCATAACCATAGCATACATAGAATATTTTGTAAGCGAAAGTCCATCAGCAAATTGCTTATATCCCTGATACATGATTAGAGGAATCAATGAAAAAGCTACCCAATCAAGATACGGTTTTGCAAGTGCAATTACATCGGCTGGTTGCTCTAGTAATTCCATTATTGGCTTTGCCAAAACAATTACTCCAAAAAGCATTAATCCTAGAATAGTACACAAGAATAATCCGTGATGAAATGCGTTGCGAATTTTTTTATCATTCTTCTCTGCATCGCCTTCGGCAACTATAGGAGTAATTGCTGTCGAAAATCCGATTCCTAATGACATTGCAATAAAAATCATACTGTTTCCTAATGAAACGGCTGCCAGTTCTGTGCTTCCTAGTTTTCCAACCATAATATTATCGACAATACCTATAAGGGTATGCCCTACCATTCCTAGTATTATGGGGTATGCTAATTTTAAATTATAAGAAAATTCTTTTGTATATTGAGAAAAGTTCACTCTATATTTTTTTAAGTCTGCAAAGATAATTAGAACCTTTCAATTCTTTCCCTATTATTCAATTTATAACCCTATTTATTATTCATTTTATCAGGAACCTCAATATTATATAATAAAAGCTAATAATTATATAACATGCTCCTTGTACCCAAAATATACTTTTACATCATTAATAAACTAAAACATCTGATACTATGAAAAAGGGATTCAACTTAAAAATGCTATTAATTGCAGTTTTTGCAATTATATACACATCTGCAACGGCACAAAGCACCGAAATAAAAAACTATGACCAAGGTTTCCGTTTAGGTTTTGGTTTAAATGGTGGTATTCCAACAAATAAAGTATATAGCTGGTCGTTGGGTGGAGATGTTAGGTTACAGTATGATTTGTCTATGAAAACATCATTAACCTTAACAACAGGTTTTACTAATTTGTTTGTTAACAAACAGGATCTAAAAGACATAGGATTCATTCCTGCAAAAGCTGGTTTTAAAGCCTTTGTTTGGGAAGATCAATTTTATGTATTAGGAGAAGTTGGTGCTGGTTTTGCAGTGACAAACGGAAACAATGACACCACTTTTTTATGGGCTCCAGGAATTGGGTATGCTAATAAATATGTTGACATAAGTGTGCGATATGAAGATTACACAAAATTTAATACCAATCAGGTTGCATTGCGATTGGCATACGGGTTTAGATTGTAAACCAAAATATAAAACATTAATAAGAAGCCTTTCGAAAGAGAGGCTTTTTTAGTTATATACAATTTGATATGAGTAATATTTTACCATTGGTCAACAGATAATACCCATTAGTCAAACGTTTTTTTAGAATTGGAGTGGAACATGGTACTTCGTGGAAAATTTAATTTAAATCATGAAAAAATCTGTTTTTTACCTATCACTACTGTTCTTATTTCTATTGATTTCCGTTTCGGTAAGAGCACAATCTGGCATATCTGGAGAAGCCAAAATTGATTACGTTCCGTTTTCTAATTACGTTCGACCAATAGACAGTTCTAAAACTGACGCACAGAGCAATTTTAAAAGAGCTCAAATTATTCTGGAGATTCCCATTTCTTTAAAAATGGACAAATATAATAACCCAAGATTATGGTCGATTGGGGTTCAGGGAGCTTATGCTAAAATGGAAAATAAAAATTATGACATCCCTTCTCTCCCAGAAGCATTACCAAATGGGTTTCCTACAGAGATTTTAAATGCACAAATCGGAGTCAAGCACTTACGATCAATTTCTCAATCATGGTCTTTATTAGCAATGGCTTCGGTAGGTATTTATACCGATATGGAAGAAATTAATAAAGATGATGTGTTGATTCAAGGAGGTGTTCTTTTCATTAAACAATTCAATCCAAATTTAGCACTTGGTTTAGGGCCTGTCCTTACTAATAGTTTTGGTGTTCCGATGGTACTTCCTGGAATTTATTTTAATTGGGAATCACGTGGTGCTTTTCACTTTAAAGTTAATTTCCCAGAAGGACTGGAATTAGGCTACCGAATGAATGACAATTTTGACCTAAAAGCTGTTTTGGAGTTAGGCGGAATGACAGCAGAAACCAACGTAGGCGGCAAATCGATATTATTGGGATATCAACAAATTATTGCTGGTATAAAACCTCAAATAAAACTGGGCAAGCACTGGATATTTGAACCTACTGTGGGATCAACTCTCGTTCGTTCGTTCTCGACTAATAACCGAAAAATAAAAGATATATTTAAGGAAAAAGATTTAGCCGACCCAAGATTTACCACCACTTTCTACGGAGCAGTAGCTCTTAAATGGAAATTTTAGAACTATCTACTTAACAAATTCTTATATACTACCTCTTTCAATAATGCTTCGCGGCGTGTTCTTGAAATAGGTAGTTCTTGTCCTTTTATAAACAAACGTCCACCAGAAACAGAATCGATGTGGGTAATGTTTACCAAAAAAGATTTATGAATCCTAAAGAAAATTTCTGTTAGAAGTGTTTCTTCTAATGAAATCATGGTTTGATGAATTACAAGAACCTTATCTTTAAAGTGAAGCTTAGCATAATTTTGCATTCCTTCTATATATAAAATATCTACCCAGGAAATCTTTTGGAATCCTTCTTCCTGGCGTACATAAAGAAATGGATCTAGTTGTGATTGTTTAGGAGAACCAATCATTTGATGCCATTGTTTCGCTTTTAGAGAAGCTTGATAAAACCGCTGGAATGCTATAGGTTTTAGCAAATAATCGACCACTTGTAAACGGTATCCATCCAGAGCATGCTCCGAATAAGCTGTGGTAAAAATAACCAACGGCGGATTGTCCAAAGACTCCAAGAATTCTAATCCTGAGAGATAAGGCATATTAATATCCAAAAACAACAAGTCTACCTGTTTTTCCTGAATGTACGAAGTGGCCTCTAGTGCCGAAGCACAAGTACCTATTACTTCCAGAAAATCTATCTTAGAAATAAAATCTACAATTCCATTTCTAGCTATAGGCTCATCATCGATTACAAGGCATTTCATGGTCATATCTTATATTTTTTTATTTTAAAATTAGGTACGTGGACTAAATAGCCGAAAATTAACCGCAGAGTTTGCAAAGATTTACGCAAAGTTCACAAAGCTTATCTGTAATCTTGCCAGATAATCTGAATCACTTGATGATAATTTGCACGCAGATTTTGCAGATTAAGCAGATTTACCACTTATACAGCTTGCAAAATCCTTTCAATCCTTTTAATCTGTGGCAGAAAATTAACCGCAGAGTTCTTTCAACACAAAGCTTTGCTCCCGAAGCCTCGGGATTGCGTTTTTATAAAACCATCAGTATGCAAAACTTTGCGCCCTTTGCGGTAAAAACCTACTTGATGTTTATTACTTTAAATCCAAAACAACCTCAACTGTAAAATCCGAATCGGTTTTATTTATTTTTAATTCATGCCGATTTGGGTATTGTATTGCCAGTCTTTTACGTACGTTTTCAAGTCCCAATCCCTGACTTTGGGATGGAATTTTATATTGCTCTGTATAGGAGTTTTCTATTTTAAAAACCAACTGCTTATTCACTTGTTCGCAAGATAAATGCACATATCCTTTTTGGTTTGGCAATCTCGAAACGTGTTTAAAAGCATTTTCTATTAAAGGAACCAAAAGCAATGGTACAATTTGTAGCTGTCCGTCTTCGATATTCCAATTAGTCTTTACATCTAGCTCATCTCCCCATCGGGTTTTTTCGACCGAAACCAAATCTTTTAGATACTTGATTTCGAGATATAACGCAACATATTCTTTATTACATTCATACAATTGATATCGTAAAATATCCGAAAACTGAATCAACAAATCCGAAGCTAATTTTACATTGCTTTGCATTAAAATATGAATGTGATTAAGCACATTAAACATTAGGTGCGGATTAATTTGATCTTGTAAAATCTTTATCTGTGCCTCCAAATGCACTTGCTGCAATTGCGCATGATTTCTTTCGATCTCATTATGTTCCTGATAAAATCGAAGCCCGCAAGCAGTACCACAAATCAAAATTGCAGCGGGAATGCTTCCACAAAACCGAGCCCACAAAAACTGAAAAGTAGTCATATTAGCTTCTTCGGGAAATGCTCGGTTACGTGCATGCGAATCTGAGAAAATAGCATAAATCACAGCCAGGCAAAGTGACAATAGCAGCACCACAACAAAAGCCTGTACTGCAAATAGTGCCATTTTGTTTTTACGTAATGCCTTAGGAAGCATCACATCACTAAGAAAATGCGCCAAAACAATAGAGCTTAATAATATTAAAGCTGATTGGCGTATAGCCTCCATTGTACCATAATCGGCTATCAGTTGCGCACAAATAGTTGTACCGAGTATAAACCAGAAAAAGATTAAAAATATCCAGTGGAATTGATCTTTATTTTTTGTTTTCATCTAAAAAAGAAATAAGAGAAAATTAGCATTCAAAAGTAACTCGATATTTCTAAAAAGAGCAGCAAAGTACCGAAAAGATTCTTTGCTGCTGCTTCTGAGTTAACTATAAAAAGAGGTTATAAAATAAAATATCCGATACTTACATTAAAGGAACTTACTTTGGAGTCAAAGTCTTTGCTTATATTATTTAAGCCGCCTTGATAAGTAAAATCAAGTGTAAACTTCCACATCTCTACTCCTGCTCCAACCTGATATCCGATATTCGACTTATCAAATTTCTTGTATGAATCTTTCAGTTGGTTTAATGATGCAATATTATCATCGATAACATAAGAGTAAACTCCTCCTCCAAAAACTCTCACATTAAGAGCGTCAAGATTTACTACTTTATAACCAATAACCAAGGGAACCTCAATACTTTTCCATTTTACATTTCGTGACCCCATTAAAGAAGTCTCAATTTTAGAAGATTTCTCACTATATAAGATTTCATTTTGAATATAAAACCTTCCTATATCAAATCGTGCCATTGCACCACCAAAATAACCTGATGCATATTTAGAACTAAAGCCATCCGAAACTGGCAATTCTGAATAATTTGCTCCACCTTTTATCCCAATATGAATCGGTAGCGGAGATTGAGCATTTGCTTTGCTAGAAATTAAACCTAATAAGAAAAGAGTAGTCAACAATACTAATTTGTAAATTTTCATGATAATAGTTTTTATTAATTTGATGCAAAGGAGCATAAACTATAATCCCTATTAAAATTAGTTTGATGAACGGCATTACTCTTTTGACCAACGGACAGAAAACATTTTTTTAACCACAAATTGCACAAATTAACACAAATTGTTTTTTCTCTAGCTCCATCTCATCTATCCACCCAGCAGCTTGCTTCTTGCTTCTTGCTTCTTCTAATCTATCATCTTACTTCTTACTCACCAAATACCTCTCATCCGTCAACGTCTTCATAAAGGCAATTAATTGTTTCTTTTCTTTTTCGGTTAAATTTAGTTTGTCTTCGGGTAACGTTTGGTTAGGAAGGTCAAATCCTAAACCTATACCACCACCATCATTATAAAAATCGACAACCTCTTCGAGTGTATTATAAACCCCATTATGCATATAAGGAGCTGTAAGTTCTATGTTTCTTATTGTAGGTGTCTTAAACGAAAACTTATGAATGGCTGCTTGCGTTAATACAAACTTCCCTAAATCACCATCAAGCGTTTTATTTTTATTTGGTACCCCCAATACTTCACTTTCTGACTTGTCAAAATTTGGAGGAACTGTTCCATTTGTAAGCGGAATAAAATGACACGTAGCGCATTTGGCTTTGCCAGCAAATAAATTAAAACCTGCTTTTTCATCTGCTGTAAATATTGTTTTATTTTGCATATACTTATCAAACTTAGAATCGTAATGACTCAAAGAACGAATGTAAGATCCTAAAGCATTTTTTATTTCAAATTCATTTATTTCACCTTTCGGGAATGCCTTTTTAAACTCCTTTACATAGTTTGGATTTTTCTTAATCGCCAATGCAGATTTCTCTAAAGAACCATGCATTTCGTTTTCATTTTTTATAACAGCAACTGCCTGATCTTCTAGATACCCCACTCGGGAATCAGAGAAAAACACACGCTGAAAAGCAATATTAGCCAGTGTTGGTGTATTACGCTGAATCATCGATTTTCCGTCTAGCGAAACTGCTCGTTCCAAACCATCTGTAAATGCTTTCTCTTCATGATGACACGAAGCACAAGAACGCGTATTGTTTCCGGATAAAATTGGGTCGTTAAATAACTTTTTTCCTAATGCTATTTTTTCTGGTGTTGTTTTATAATCTGGAAAACCCGAAAATGCTTCCGCATCAAATGCGTCCTTATCAAATATAGTTTGTGCCGTTGGTTTTAAACCTCTAGATTCAGTCATAAACGGAATCCCTAGTTCTGTTTGAGTTTTATAAAGTCCTCTGCTCAACGGATTCGTAATTTCTCTGATAAAAAAAGCACGATCAAAAGCATTGAAATTAGTATTTGCTTTTAAGTATTTCTTTCCTTTTTCAAAAATATCAAGCACTTCTTTGGCATTCGAAACCTTCTTATCCTCTATAAAAACGCGATAATATTTTTCGATAGTTTCTAAAGATACCAATGCTTCGGGAATGGAGTTGAAAACAACAGGTGAATCAAATCCTGTAATTCCCAAAGTAATAATGCGATACACTTGCAATCGCATAGCATCAAAAACATGTGCATCGGTTAATTCATTTGTGCTCGAAACTTTTTCTAAACGAGTTAAATTGGCCGCAAGAACTCCCAGTTCCTGAACCAACTCTTTTTTGCTTTCTGCATTATATTTAGGAAAAACTAACTCTTCGATAACCTGAAATCCTTCGGGTGGAACTGTAATTTTATCATTTTCTTCAAACTCACTTATAGCAGGTCCGTTAATCGCTTTAGAAACCGTTGGCGAATAATATTCACTTATCATTTCAACTTTCTTATAGCTTTGGTGTGCTTCTAGAAACTGCCTCTGGATTTGTGCTTCGGTCGAATCCGATTGAACCGAATATTTAAGCTTGGCAACTTTTTGAATCAATAAAGTAATATCTGCTTTAAACAATTCATTTACTTCCTGATGTTTGTTTTTTTTCTGACAAGCAACAAATGCTATTACAAACAACAAACAATATATTTTTTTCATGATTTAATACCGATTAAAAGAGGAATATTCAGAAAAACAGAAACCACTACCTCAATATGAAGTAGTGGATAGCTGTTTTATAATTACTTAAAAAAATTATCTCGCTAAACCTTTAAGTACTAAGATTTGACTTGCTTGTTTTTCGTTAGGACGATTTGTTCCACCATCAACACCTTTGTATTTATCGCCAGTCCAAGTATGTGGCTGTACACTCAACATAAAAGTATCTTCGATACCAACTTGCTCCGAAATATCGATTAAAGCACCATACTCCCAATCTCCAAATTGAGACATTCCGCCTACGTTATATTTAGCAGCATCAGCTTGCGTACGACGGTGATCTAACTCAACTACAACTTTTAAATCTTTAGTTGCAATGTTGTATTGATAAATGTAAGCATCATGAGTTTCGTCTCCGTAACCATTAGCATCTTCCTGAACGTAAACAAAGTTTTTAGTTACACAAATGTTATCAGGGTTTTGAAATTTACCAGCAATTCCAGTACGGTTATCACCATCAAGAACAACCTCAAGAGTACCTTTTAATGGATCAGCAGCATCAAGATTTAATCTATAAACTCTACCATATTTAGTTCTAGATGCATCAGCATTAGTTCCTGTAGTATTTTGTCCAGTTACGTTAAAATACAATTCACGATCAGCAGTACCACCACCTTTACGGTAATCTAAATCCTCAACACGACCAAATTTAATCGCTTTTAATGTATTTACAGATGCATTAATTTGAGCACCAGTAAGTGTAGTATGATTATCAATTTTCACAAAAGAAACAGGATATGATTTACTAACCTCCATATCTTTCTCTCTTTGGTTATCATCATTTCTTTTTAACATGTATAAAGAACCTCCAGATAATTCACCCACAGTATTCGATACATACATAAAAACCTGACCTCCGTAAGTTCCAGAGTCATCATCGCCAATTACAACAACCGTTTTACCTTTGTAAGCAGATGAACGTAAAGGCAAAGCATTTTCAGCACTTAAACGACCAAAACCTACCAATTCTTTAGATACTGAAGCTGAACCTACACTTCCGTTAGGATCCAATGCATGTGTACGAGATTCCTCTCCAGACTCTCCACAAGTTAAATAAACAGGACCAAAACCATGCTCAGCTGGCGTAGCCATTGTAGCGCCACATAATCTCCAAGTTCCTCCGCTAGAGTTTAACAAATATTCTCCTTTAGTAGGTTTAAAAGTTTTGTCAAGAGTAATTCTAGAAACTGCAAAATTGTCTTCGTTGTTTACTAAAAAAGTAAAAGTTCCATCGGTATTTTTTAACAAACCAGAACCATCAGCAGAACCTCCAAAAACAAATTTTGGACTATCTGGAAAAACATCATCAGAACCAAAAAGAGAATAGATTTTTAAGTTTTCAAAACCTGCCTTAGCTTTTAACAAACTTGGCGTAACCGATTGGTCTTTTAATACAACACTATTTGTTGCTACTTCCTCTTGATCTTTAGAATCGTTGTTACATGATGTAATCAATGAGCCTAGAATAATTAGGGGTAAAATAATTCTTTTCATTTTAGTTTTAAGTTGGTTTATATTTTTTTGGCAAAGTAAGCCCCCACTCTTTAACTTAAAATGATTTAGATATTATCAAAAAAACAATAGTTCTACCAAAACACCGCAATAAACTTAAAATTAATTAACATTAAATTAGTAATACAAAACATTCATAAACTTACAGTAACATCAAACCAAAAAAAAGAGCCTTATTTCTAAGACTCGTTTTCTAATTGTTGTTTATAAATTCTGCTGTTTTCCTTGAGAATCTTCATACTGCTTTTTATAAATTCGATTAATACTATCCATTTCTCTTATTTCTTCAAAATAACGAGGATCGCTAGTTCTAGTAATATAATTCCAAATAAGATTTAAGTCTTTCATTAATTTATATCTAACATAAATTTCTCCTTTTTTAACCATATAATCTTGACCTGAACGGTCTATAACATACTTTATATTTTTATAATAATCTTTAGGTACTTCATTTGGTTCTGCAATTTTATATAGGTCAGTTTCAAAAGTTATTATTTGGCGTGTATATTCTTTTGTAACTACAGGGTAAAGTTTTACAAATCTATTTTCCCAATAATAGAAAGCAGAGATTAAGAATAGTATAATACCTAATATTATAATATATTTATTTTTCATTTTTCATAATGCGAATCTTCATACTACTTTTCATTAATTCGATTAATACTATCTTCTTTTCTTTTCATCTTAAGCCAATCTGGGTTGTTCGTTTTAGTTGTGTGATTCCAAATCATTTCTAAATCATTCATGTCCTTATTTCGAATAAAAACAACTCCATCTTTTATCACATAATCTACGAACTCATGATCTAAAACAAATTTTATATTCTTGTAAAAATTCGGCGGAGTTTCATTTCGCTCTGCAATTCTATAAAAATCATTTTGAAAAATTATTATAGGATGTGGTTCATCTTTTGAAAGTACAGGACGTAGTTCTACATACCTATTTTCCCAATAATAATAAACAGAAAATAAAACAATTAAAGTAGTTAACGCTATGTATATCTTTTTTTTCATTTTTTCTATTTTAAACTAAATTTTGAAATTCCATGTTGAAAAGTTTTATAAAAACTTTGCTCCCATTGACTTCTCATATCAAACGGTTTTGCATCACAGTATTTTTCTACCAACAAAGCATCCGAGTCCCTAACATTTCCAAAGCTTGGAATATAGGCATTTGCCCCTTCATGCCAATCGTATCTATCCCACCAAAGATGAATTATTGTCCCTGAGAAAATAATAATATTTTTTTTCTTTACAATCGTAAAATTACATCTCGAAGTTATCGTACTTGTACCACACATATAAAACAACTCACCAAAAATCCCTCCTGTAAATTGCTTGTCAAAATGAGTACTATATTTAGTTTCATCTTCTTCTAAATTTTTTAATAACGATTCAATTTTAGCTTCAAAACGCTCAATATTTTCTTCTTCCGCAGCAATAACCTCTCTCTGTTTTCTAAGCCAATTAAAATTGATGTTTTTTGTAAATCCTGAACCGTCTAACCACCATTGCAAACAATCGGCTGCCATATTAAAATTTCTTGCTCTAGATTTTTCAATCATTTTAATATAATTTGCTTTAAGCATCAAGGCTTTCTCTCTTTCGTTCAGTTGCAAATATATGTTTCTTGCCTTTAAACTCCCTGCTTCGCCCCAAAAAGGATCTCCAAAGAGGTTCGTATATTCATAAGGTTTTAAATCGCTTTTTATTCCAAATCCAAAAGTGCTTGTATCCATGATGTTTAATTATTGTAGCTTTTTTACTATTTTAACCAAACATAAGAAAAATTACACAAAATAAGAACTAATAAGAATCTGTTTTCGGTTTTTACAGCAAACCAAATTAGTCAACTTTAACCATCAAACCAAAAAAAAGAGCCTTATTTCTAAGACTCGTTTTCTAATTGTTGTTTATACATTTTAATGTTATCCTTGATACTATCTGGCAATTCAGGTTCCTTAATGTCAGCATGTTTTTGCATTACTTCCCAAATAATTCTGGCTACAATATAACGTGCCATTTCTTTATCATCTGCAGGAACAATATACCATGGAGCATCTTTGGTAGAAGTTTTATTTATTGCTTCCTCATAATATTGCTGATATTCATCCCAATGACCACGTTCCTTTAAATCCGATACCGAGAATTTCCAATTATGCTTTTCTTTCTCCAATCTGCGCAATAACCTTTGGCGTTGTTCCTCTTTACTTAAGTGCAAATAAAACTTCAGAACAATAGTTCCGTTTTGGGTAATATGCTTCTCAAAATTATTAATTTGTTCAATCCTGTCCTTCCAGAAATCTTCCGGAATATCCTCTACCTTCTCAATTCCAGGCAAATTCTCATTTAATATAAATTCAGGATGTACGCGTGTTACCAAAATATTCTCGTAATGCGTACGGTTAAAAATTGCATACTTCCCTTTTTCAGGCAAAGCAAGATAATGTCTCCATAAATAGTCATGTTCCAACTCAGCCGAAGTAGGTGTTTTAAAACTATGAACCACAACACCACGCGGATTAAATTCCTTAAAAACCTCACGAATCAAACTATCCTTCCCCGAAGTATCCATTCCTTGTAAACAAATCAAAACGCCGTACCTATTATGTGCATACATCACATCTTGTAGTTTACTCAATTTGGCCTGAACCTTATCCAGCTTCACTTCCTTCTCTTTCTCATCGGCATCTATATCCAACAAAGTCGGGATTTTTGATAATTTTATTTTATCAACAACTTTAAAATTTTTCGGGTCAATTGATTTCATAATTCCTCGTTTTAATTAAAGTAAATATACTATTTTTGGTCAGCTTTTTCCCGCTTTGCATTACAATACTTTTCAGTAAATTGCTTTTTTCTAAAAAGTAACAGGAGCTTCCGCTGGTCGCTCTGTTCCTTCAAGAAAAAACAACAATTTCCTCTCAAAGTATTTTCATTACAATCGGGGCTGGATATTGATTTTCAAAAGACTTTCCTCAAACCGAAGAATATAACATGATCCAAAGAATTTTCGTTTTCAGTATTTTATTTATAACAATAATTGCAAATGCACAAACCGATAAAGAATATGACATAGATCAATTAACTTCTGATTTCATTAAAGATCTCCAATCAAAGAAAATTGATACAATCTGCGTTTATGAAAATTATTGTGTTGGATGTGAACTAACTTACGATACATCTAAAATATTTGGCGAAGAAACTTGCACAGATGAACTAAAATATCAACCTGCATATGTTTTCTGGAAAGAAAAAGGAATAACATTTTTAACAAAAATAAATACCTGTTTCCAATATTCCGGAAGCATTGTCTCAAAAAATAATTTTTGGGATATTTATTTTTCAAACAAAGATCTAATCCAAAAAGAAGTTATAAAACCATTTGAATATAAAATTTTATCTAATAAAAATAAACAAACATCAACTTTGAAAACTTCCCATTCATGTTTTCAAGTTTTCAAAATGATGAACAAAAATGGCACGACTATAAAAGTTTTCGACCATTTTAAACTAAAAAAAATAAACGATACTTTCTCAAACAAAACATTATACAACATAAACTATGAACATAACATCAATTTAAAAAGTAAATTAATCATTGACATTCTTGAAAAAACAACTTCAGAAGCAGAAAAAAATAATATATTTAAAAAGACAAAGTCAAGATAGATAAAGACTTCAAAAACAACAATCATTAAACCATTCCATAAATAATGAAAAAAACAATTACTATACTTTTTCTTTTATTTATAAATCAGATATTCAGTCAGAAGGAAAACGAATATTCTACTGAAAAGGTCTATAGCGAAATTTATAGTAAATGTTTCAAAAACTTACAGCCTATCAAAGAAATTGAAAACTTTCCTTCTTTACAAAACATTCCTATTTGTGCCTTATTTGAATGTGTCGCTCTAGTTGAATATACAAGAAATGAAAAAGATATTCAAGAAGCAATTTTCAGGAGAGCAGTTGAAATTGCTGGCTTACTTTATAACGAAAAAACTCCAGTATATCTCACAAGCGGAATGGATAGTTCTTATAAAGCTAAAATGGATAATCAAGATGTAACCGATGATAATAATTTAATTTATATAAGTATCGCTGAATGTAATTCATCTGACTCTTTACGGAAAATCAAACAAATTGTCAATCAAGAAACTTCAAGACTAATAAATAAAGACAAAATCAAAAGTCAAAAGACGAAGTAAATTAAAAATATATTTTCAAAAACAACAATCATGGAAAAATTCACACTCGAAATCCTATTCCAAATCATCGGGATCGGTTCAGCATCAGGACTTATATATCAAGACAATTCATTATATATCATTGGCGATAATAGTGGTTATTTATACGAATACAACATCGATAATTCTGATTTAAAAAAACATGAGATAATTACAAATCCAACCGAAAATATTGTAAAAAATCTAAAGCCCGATTTTGAGTCCATCACACATCATAACGATACCTTGTATATTTTTGGTTCAGGCTCAACCGACCAAAGAAATAAAATGGTCGAATTTGATGTAAAATCAAAAACCAAAATCACTACAAACAACTTAACCGATTTTTATGCCGTAATGCAAAACTTCTCAGGAATAAAACCCGAAGATTTTAATCTGGAAGGCTCTATTTTTGATGGAGAAAACTGGTACTTATTCAATCGTGGAAACGGAAAAACCAATAAAAACTCCATATTTACCATACACGCCAAAAGTCTGGGAGATGAATTCAGTCTTATATCTGTAGATTATAAACTACCTAAAATAAAAGGAGTTCGCAGCAGTTTTACCGATGCCATACTTGTAGATAATAAAATTTACTTTTTGGCTACAGCCGAAGATACAGAATCAACTTATGCCGATGGAGAGATATTAGGTAGTTTTATTGGTAGAATCGATTTAAAAACCATGAAAATCGACTACACAAAAAAAATTAGTGCAACCAATAAATTTGAAGGACTAACACTTTATAAAAAATCGAACAATACAATCGAGTTTTTACTTTGCGAAGACAATGATACTGAGCTTTTAGAAACTAAAATTTACAAATTAACTTTACCCTTGTAATTTAAGACTCAAAGTAACAAATATTCTCAGATTTCAAGAAAGTCGTTTTGGAACTTTGACACCCGAGCGATAGCGAACAGACGAAGTAAAGAGTTGCTAACTTAAATTGTCTATAAAGGGACGCGGATGATACGGATTTACAAAAGTAAAGCCACAGATTAAAACTGATTTAAAAATAATCAAAAATAAAATCCGTTTTAATCCGCGTTTTCGCCTTAGCGAATCCGCATAATCCGCGTTCCTTTCGCAAAGAGTTAGATAGAATTAAATAAATCATGAAAATTTGTACCAAACGATATTGAATTGAACAAGCGAAGAAAATTCGTAGCTAAAAATATTTATCAAAATACCAATCTATTAAGTTCTACTCTTATATTCCCGAGAGTATTTTAAAAAATGAAACAAACCTATAAAAACTTACTTATCTTCTTACTCTTTTTTAGCACTCCTATTTATGCACAAAACCAAGAATGTATTATTTATTTTAAAGAAGGAGATTCTATTGAAGGTTTTGCTTCACTAAAATTCAATAAAATAAAATTTAAAATCTCTCCCGACGATAAACCTGATACATGGGATTATGAACACATTAAAAAAATCACGTTCCTTGGTTTTGAAATAAATAGAACCTTTGAATATGTGACATTAAACTCACTAGACAAACCTAAACTAGTAGAGACTATTACAAAAGGGGAAGCTACTTTATATAAAAAATTAGGTTCGGATTACAGTCTTTTTGATCAAATATCAAATCCGCATGATAAACTACAATCTCGTAGCACAAACATTAATGGACAATATTCTCAAGCAAGAGACGTCCCCGAATTTTTTTATGTTAAAAAAGAAAAAGATAAATATCCAACTTGTCTAAATTGCGGAGTTATCAATTCCTGGAGAAGAAACACTTCTAAATTTTTCGCAGATTGTGATTTTATCGTTAAAAAATTAAAAGGAGATAAATGGCTTTTTACTGATATTGAAGAAATCGTTAATTTTTACAATGATATTTGTTTAGGTGAATAAACAATACAATATCTCCAAATTATATTAAAAAAATAATTTATCCATATAGAACTGAAATTATTAAAATAACAAAATCCGAAATTAATACTAAAATTATATTTCATAAAACTAAAATTTACAAATTAACCCTAAACAATTAAAATGAACCCTCTTTTAAATCAAAACCTTTTTCTAGTAAAAGAACACGTCGGAATGTTCAAAGCTGCTAATAACTATGACATTTACAATCCCGAAAACAATGAACTAATAATGAATTGCCGAGAAAAAAATCTAGGCTTTTTTACCAAAGTATTACGTTTTACCGATTTTAAAAGAGCAACTCCTTTCGACATCGAAATTGCAACTCCAACTGGAGAAAAAATAATCAATGTAAAACGCGGTGTAGCAATTTTTCGTTCTACAGTAGAAATTTTCGACGAAAAAGAACGCCTAATCGGAACATTCAAACAAAAATTACTTTCTATTGGAGGAAAATTTGAAATTTTAGACAAAAACGAAAGACCTGTTTGTACACTACAAGGAAAATGGACAGGTTGGGATTTTAAATTTACCAAAGACACAAAAATGCTTGGGCAAGTAAATAAAAAATGGGCTGGAATTGGGAAAGAATTCTTCACTAGTGCCGATAATTATGTACTACAAATAGAAGATTCAGTAGCACAAGACGATAGCGTAAGGCAACTTATTCTTGCTGCAGTAATGTGTATCGATATGGTATTAAAAGAATAAAAATCAAAGCCAAATATAGTAAGTCACGAATCTCCATTAAAAAGAAATTCGTGACTTTTTTTTATTATTTGTTATTTTGATATCCTTCCCTATTCTTCTGTTCAGTCAAAATCTTTTCCAGAAAAGGCGTTGTTTGTTTTTCTATCTCTTCTTTCGAAATCTCCAAAGCCAGCGGATCTTTAACTAATTGTAACCAAGGTTTCTTTCCGTCAAAATCATAAGACCCAAAAACAATTACAGGAGTTCCCTTAACCTTTACATTCTCTTCATCAGCCAATACCCATTGATCAGCCCAATCATAAAGATAACGAGCATCTTTTTCCTGAAGTCTCAAGCAAGAATGTGATGCCGGATATCCTGGCAAAGCATATTGATGAAAACCAACACCTTTTTTGTTTTCTATATTAAAATTCCAGCGCAACTCCCACTCATCGTTAAAAGTACTAGTCGTTTTTTCGGCTTTCCAATTGGTATAAAAAAGTCCCGTTGGAGTTGGGTCTTTTTTTCTTCCCATATTAGTTTGTCCAGTATAAACTAATTGTCCTTTCTCATAGGCAGCAAATGTTTGCGATGGATACGAAAAGAATATTATCTTATCAATATCTCTCAAATAAGGAACAGTCAACGGAAACGGAAGATAATTCTCGATTTTTTCATTTAAATCTGATGGAACAATAATAGAATCCATTTTAGCAAAATTTGCTTTGTCAGTACGATTAATAGCTGCAAGATTACCTAATTGTGCATCATTTGCTGTATTAGCCTTCAACCAATCTTTTCTATTCTCGATATGATAAGAAATTGCTGTTGCCTTTTTTCGTATTTCTATTTCTTTAATCTCTGGACTCTCCTTTTTTTTACATGAGAAGGACAGAATTGCTATAGTTAAAATAAGAAGTATCTTTTTCATAATAAATGTGTTTACTACAAATTTGGCTTATTAAATAGAGAAAAGCATTACATAATTTTCCCCATATGTTTCTTTATTTAAAGATACCAATAAAAGAAAAAACGAAAACGTAATAGTATTTTAAAAAACAAAAATGCAGTTAATTTTATATTAAGAATCCCTATTAAAAGCCACTTCCAAAGTTGAAAATAAGTATTTTTGTATGACAAACGATTCAAACAAATTGTACTTTATCGTACATTAAAATAACTAATATGAGTAATCTAAAAAATAAAAATGCCCTAATTACAGGTGCAGGAAAAGGAATAGGAAAAGCTGTTGCTATTGCATTAGCAAAAGAAGGAGTAAATGTGATTTTATTGGCTAGAACTCAAGCTGATATTGATCAGGTTGCTACCGAAATAAATGCTCTTGGAGTAAAATCATTAGCAATAACTGCAGATGTATCCGACATTAACTCTGTAAATAAAGCGGTAGAAAAAGCAATAGCCGAGTTTAAAAACATCGATATTTTAATTAATAATGCAGGAATTGCTGCTTTTGGTAATTTCTTAGAATTAGAGCCAGCAGCTTGGGAAAGAATCATTCAGGTAAACCTAATGGGTACCTATTATGTTACTCGTGCCGTTTTACCAAATATGATTGAAAACCAAACAGGAGACATCATCAATATCTCGTCGACTGCAGGATTAAACGGAAATGCATTAACAAGTGCTTATAGCGCGTCTAAATTTGCTGTTCTTGGACTAACAGATTCTTTAATGCAAGAAATGAGAAAACATAATATCCGAGTTACTGCTTTAACCCCAAGTACTGTAGCTACCGATATGGCAAAAGACTTAAAGCTAACAGATGGTAATCCTGAAAAAGTAATGCAATCTGAAGATATCGCAGAACTAATCATTGCTCAACTTAAATTAAACCGTAGAGTTTTCATTAAAAACAGCAGTATTTGGTCTACAAATCCTTAATTAAAGCTAACTATTATATATAACAAAACCCCTTGCAAAAGGGGTTTTGTTATTTTATAAAATTTCTATTTTCGTTTATATAAATTTCGACTCCGCTCAATTAGACAAATAAGTTACAATTCATACTTCTAGAATCTCGTAAGTCTTGCCTCTTGCTTCTCCTCAGTCTTTTCTCTCTTTTAAGCTTCTGCTAATTTATTTACAAACTCTAATCGTACACTACCATCTTCATCAATCGTAGTCAGATTTATTTCATGTAACGTATTTACTAATTCAGGATTCCAAGGCGTTTTTACTTTTACGTAATTCTCAGTAAATCCATGAATGTATCCTTCTTTGTTTTCACTTTCAAAAAGCACCGTTTTATTAGCTCCTAATTGACTTTCGTAAAAAGCACGACGTTTTTTGACAGATAATCCACGTAACATTTTGCTACGTTTTGAGCGCACATTTGCAGGAACAACTCCAGCCATATTTACAGCCTCAGTATTATCACGTTCAGAATAAGTAAAAACGTGTAAATAAGATATATCCATTTCGTTTAAGAAATGATAAGTCTCAAGGAAATGCTCATCTGTTTCTCCAGGAAACCCAACAATTACATCGACACCTATACAAGCATGCGGCATAACTTCACGAATTTTGTTCACTCGTTCCGTATATACTTCACGAAGGTAACGACGCTTCATTAACTTCAGGATATCATTACTTCCCGATTGCAACGGAATATGAAAATGAGGAACAAAAGTTCTACTTTTAGATACAAATTCAATCGTTTCATTCTTAAGTAAATTTGGTTCAATCGAAGAGATTCTCAAACGCTCAATTCCTTCTACTTTATCCAAAGCCTGAACTAAATCCAGAAAAGTATGTTCGTGTTTTTTATTTCCGAATTCACCTTTTCCGTAATCACCAATATTAACTCCAGTCAGAACAATTTCTTTGATATTTTGTGATGATATTTCTTTGGCATTTTGCAATACGTTTTCCAAAGCATCACTACGAGAAATTCCTCTTGCAAGTGGGATTGTGCAATAAGTACATTTGTAATCGCAACCATCTTGTACTTTTAAGAAAGCACGGGTTCTATCACCAATCGAGTAACTTCCTACATAAAAATCAGCTTCAGATATTTCGCAAGAATGCACTTCGCCCATATCGTTTTTACTCAAATCATTAATATAATCCGTGATTTTAAACTTCTCAGTTGCCCCTAGAACCAAATCAACACCATCTACCGATGCTAATTCTTCGGGTTTAAGCTGCGCATAACAACCTACAGCAGCAACAAACGCTTTATCGTTAAGTTTCATCGCCTTTTTTACAACCTGCTTAAACTGCTTATCGGCATTATCAGTAACCGAACAGGTGTTGATTACATATATATCAGCAACATCTTCAAAATCGACACGATCGAAACCTTCATCTTGAAAATTTCTAGCAATTGTAGATGTTTCTGAAAAATTCAGTTTACATCCAAGCGTATAAAAAGCAACTTTTTTTCTATTTTCCATGGCAATAAACTACGTTTTAAGTAGTATTTATTATAATTTATCTCTTTTCAAAAGAGTTTGCAAATTTACGTACAATATTCTTCAAAACGAAATCAATAATTAGCTATATATCAATATTTTGCCATGTACCAATATTTACTTCCTTCAAAAAATACTTAAAAACCAATACCTGATTTTACTTTTAACCAAAAACAGAACCTAAATTTTATAAAAAACAGAATAAAAGTGTCATTTTGACCCAATGAAACCTCAATTAAGAAAAAAAACTGCAAAATGAAGTTCCAAAAAGAACATAAAAAGTTTTTAAACTACAGACAAATCTTATTTTTACCCATATTAAATACTTTTTTTAGCATTATTATCTATAAATAAAATTCTCTCAATTAAATGGATATTAACAAGATGCGGGCATTTTTAAAAAATGAATTAAAAAACTAAAGTTTTCCTATTATACGCTTTGTTCGCGTAAATATTCGCCTTAAATTCACACCACGAAAAATGTGGTAAAAACAATACTATTTAACAGCAATTGGCGTTAACTATTTTTCATAAAGTTGTTGCAATTCTTTATTGAACACAAAAACATAAATGGGCAAGCCGAAAACCATATAGAGTAGGTATTTAAATTAATTTAAAAAATAAAATGAAAGCATTTTTCCCCACAATCTTATTAATGCTATTAACTATTTTTGGAGCACAGGCACAAACTGCTAGTACAACTACAAATCCGTTTCCTACTATTGCTACACTTACTTCTTGGGCGAGTTATAATTCTCAATCAAAATTTGATATCGAAATCCGTAGTATTGGATTTAAATTTGAAGTGAAATCTGTTGAAGAAGGTTCTACTGCTTTTACCTACATCAGAAAAGTAACTGTAAACGACATTTCTTATACTGACAGAATCGTTTATAGAATTGCAAATGGTAATACAGCGAGTATCATATCATTAGTAACTGCTTCGACTGATTTAGTGTCATTATACACACCACAATTGTCTACATACAAAAGCAACAACTGTAAAACCGAAATGTCTAAAGATAAAAATACAACTTGTACTTGTTACGAGAATGCTAATTACTCTATTGATGTTTGCGACGAACGTGTAAAACTTACAATGGGAGATGGAAATAAATATTTTATTTCTGTAGCAAAAAAATAAGTTCTATAAAAAATATCGTTATCATATAACGAACTCAATCACCCAAATCTTTACATACCAAAATTCGGTAACAACTTTACCTACATTTTGTTACTGCGTTAAAAACAATAGTTTGTAAAAATTTGGGTGTATTTTAAACTAAAGATTAGGATTTTTTAGTTTATACCAAACTTCCTCATCGCCATCAAGCATAAAGGAATTTGTATACTGCAGTCCAAGCTTTTCAAGAATACTTCTCGAACCACTATTTCCTGCATCTGCGTAAGCATAAATTGCATCAACTTTCATTTCATTAAAAGCATAATCTATAAAAGCTTTTCCAGCTTCGGTAGCATATCCTTTACCCCAATATTCCTCAATAAAACGATATCCTATTTCGTAGAAATTCTGGTGATTATTGATCATATCAGTAATAAACTTTATTCCAGACCAACCAATAAAAGTATTGGTTTCCTTAAGAACTACTGCCCAACGCCCTGTCCCATTATCCTGATATTGTTGCAGAACATTTTTAATATAAGCACGACTTTCGTCAATATGGGTAACGGGTTTATTACCTACATATCTATGTACATTTGGGTTAGAATCTAGCTTAAACATTCCCTCATCATCTGTAGTGAGGAATTCTCTTAGTAATAATCGTTCTGTTTCAATTGAAGTTTTCATTAATTTAAGATATATCGTTGCACCACTTCGGCAACACCGTGATTATTATTTGATGCTACAATAACATCTGCTCTATCTCGTAATTCGGGCGTAACATTATCCACCCAAACTCCTAAACCTGCATATTCTATCATCGACAAATCATTACCTGCATTTCCTACAGCAATGATTTCGCTTTGATGAATATCTAATTTTGCTGCCAAAAGCTTTAAACTTGCCGCTTTATCGATTCCGTTTTGAGCTACTTCCAGGAAAAAAGGTTTAGACATTGCTACACTTAAGTGAGGCATTGCTGTTTTTAAATCAGCCTCAAGTCCTTTTAAATAACTTGGTTCTTCGAGCAAAATACATTTTACAGCAGCGGTATTAACAGCTTCCTTAAAACTTGCTACCCTATGGTGTTTTAAACCAGTAATAGTCTTTTCTATTTCAATAAATTCCGAATCAGTTTCACTGATGATCTCATTATTTAAATAGGTAATAATATGCGTTTTGTTCTTTAAACTGTAATCGTACAATTCGTGAATTTGTTCTTTTGACAAAGTTTGTTCAAAAAGAATTTCATCATCTTTTACATTACTAATAACAGCTCCGTTAAACGAAATCATATAGGAATTATTTAAATCTAATTCCAGTTCTTTTGCAAAAGCAGTCATCGCCGAAGTTGGTCTGCCAGAAGCCAAAACTACATAAACTCCCATCGCCTGAGCTTTAAGAAGCATTTCTTTATTTATATCCGAAATTTTATGGTCATCGGTCAACAAGGTATCATCCATGTCTAAAACCAGCATTTTATATTGCATTTTTTTTAGTTTTCAGTAATAGATTCAGTCTTCAGTTTTTAGTTACAGTTTTCAGTACTTACTGAAACTGAAAACTGTGACTTTAAGTTCACTGTGATTACTAAGACTGTAAACTGAGACTAATTACTTAAATTAAAGACTCATTCTAAAGTCTTCGATGATAGGATTTGCTTTTGCAAAATCTGTCTCTTGAATAAATACCTCAACAGCCAAATCTGTATTACCAAAACCGCCTAAACGAGCCGATTGGATATTGTTTTTAATTACTGTATCTACTTGCGCCTCTTCTAATTTTTGCTGTAAAGCTTGCGCTAAAATCTCACTTCCCGAAAACACTTTCATTAGTCCCATATCCTATTTATTTTAATACTATTGTTTTTAATTGATTTTGAAAATCTTCATTTTCATTTATTCCAATATGATTCTGTCCTTTTAATACATAAAGATACCCATTCGATTTTAATAATTTACTTAATCTAACCGAATTAGAAAAAGGAATTAATTGATCTTGATCTCCATGAAAAATATAAATTGGCGCCTTTATCTTTTTAAAATAATCATGCGTTTCAAAATTAAATTTTTTCATAAAATCAGGAAAAAAAGGAACTTTACTACCTGTTAATTCTGTAAAACTATAATATGGAGCCTGAAGAATTAATGCTTTAGGCTTATTATTTGATGCCAAAATCGTCGCAAGGCCACTTCCTATTGAATAGCCAGCAATGATGATTTTGTTTTCACTATATCTCTCACATAGTTTTTTATAAACTACCGAAATGTCTTTGTTTAATTGATCTTCATCATCAATCTTTCCTCCGCTTTTTCCAAAACTTCTATAATCTAAGATAAAAATATCATATCCCAAACTCGTATAAACATTTGCTATACTTCCCCACGTATCCAGAGTACCTGCGTTTCCGTGAAGATAAAAAATCAATCCTTTTGGACTTTCAGTTTTAAATAACAAACCATTCAAATTTACACCATCAAAAGAACGAATATTGAGTTCTTCAAAATTTTGTTGGTATTCAAATTTAAAATTCTCAGGGAGTTTGGAGTTTTGAAAAACCATACCTGCCTGATTAAAATAGATATATGAAACAACAGACAAATAAACAATAAACAGCAATCCTAAAACTATTACAATCAAAAATCTAAGTGTTTTAAAAATTTCCATTTATTATACATCATCTTATTTTTAATCTAGTTTATTCTTCAATATCCTCTTCTTCGTCCTCATCCTCATCGTCCTCATCGATTTCGAATAAATAAGGCTCAAGTAACATTTTATCTGCCAAAATATCAATACTTTCTGTCAGTTGTTCTGCAAAAATAATACGCTGTGTTTTAGTAATACTATTAGAAATACGCATGATTTTAGTTTCATGACGTAATTTCAAAATTGGGTTTGCATCATCCAAGATAAACATCTTCAAACGGTTTACATTATATCCCGCAGTAGTAAACATATCGCTTAGTTTATTTGGTGTTCCGATTAAAACATCAACTCCTGTTGAGATATAGTTTTTATCATAATCCATATCGCCTTTGTCATGCACACCATAAACCTCAAGGTCACTATACTTACCGTATTTCTCAAAAAGCTCTTCCATTTCCAACACCTTTGCTTTATCTTCTACGATAATCAAAGCACGAGGAGATTCTTCATTTTTACCTGTCAATTGCTGAATAACATTTAGAACAATTGTTGTAGATTTTCCGCTTCCTTTTGGAGCAACAATAATACAATCTGCACCACTTTTTAGCGTAGAAAAAGTTTCTTGTTGTAATGTATTAGCTTCGGTTAAACCGTTTGCGATTAACGCTTCCTGTAACTTTTCGTTTATTTTTTTTAGTTTCATCTTCAAAGATTGAAAGATTGAAAAATTAAAAAATTAAAAGATCAAAACTAAGGTCGAATCTTTAAATCATTAAATTTTAAAATCATTAAATTAATTTTATTTACTTGCGAACATCTTTACATCTGTTTCCGAAATTTCGCTTCCCCCTAATATAATAAGGCGTTCTACAACATTTCGTAACTCCCTGATGTTTCCTGTCCAATCATATTCTTGCAAAAGTTTTATCGCTTGAGGCGAAAATATCTTCACTGTATTTCCTTGTTCTGAAGCTATTTTTTCGGCAAAATGCGAAATCAAAGCCGGAATATCTTCTCTCCTGTCATTTAATGGCGGAACTTTAATCAAGATCACTGCCAGACGGTGGTATAAATCTTCACGGAAACGACCTTCGGCAATTTCTGTTTTTAAATCTTTATTGGTTGCAGCAACCACACGAACATCTACTTTTATATCTTTCTCTGCACCTACTCTTGTAATCATACTTTCTTGTAAAGCACGTAACACTTTGGCTTGAGCCGAAAGACTCATGTCTCCAATTTCATCCAGGAAGATTGTTCCTTTATCTGCAGCTTCAAATTTTCCTGCTCTATCTTTAACCGCCGATGTAAAAGCTCCTTTTACATGACCAAACAATTCGCTTTCGATTAACTCGCTCGGAATCGCAGCACAGTTTACTTCGATTAAAGGGAAATTAGAACGTGCACTTTTTTCATGCAATTGGTGTGCTACCAGTTCTTTTCCTGTTCCGTTAGGTCCAGTAATCAAAACTCTGGCTTCCGTTTCGGCTACCTTTTCAATCATAATTTTAATATGACTTATAGCTTCACTATCACCAATCATTTCGTAATTCTTACTTACTTTTTTCTTTAAAATCTTGTTTTCTACAACAAGTTTTTTTCTGTCTAAAGCATTACGAACTGTATTTAATAAACGGTTTAAATCTGGTGGTTTTGATATGTAATCAAAAGCTCCAAGACGCATAGTATGAATCGCCGTTTCCATATCGCCATGACCTGATATCATAACCATCGGAATCTCAGGTTTGATTTTTTTTACTTCTTCTAATACCTCAACACCATCCATCTTTGGCATTTTGATATCGCACAAAACCAAATCGTAATCGTTGTTTTTTATCTTTTCAAGACCCGAAACACCATCTTCTGCCTCCTCAACCTGATAGCGATCATTCTCTTCTGATAAAATCTTGGTAAGTACTCTACGAATAGCTGCTTCGTCTTCTATAATTAATATTTTACTCATTTCTTTTGAGGTTCTAAGTTGCAAAGGCCCAAAGGTACAAAGTTTAAAATCTTTGTCGCTTTATAACCTTACAGCTTTATTATTATTTTAATATTAACCGCAAAGGTTAAAAAAGAACAAAGGCACAAAGTCTAAAAACCTTTGTCCCTTTGTTGCTCTGTATCTTTTTTTGAGGTTCTAAGTTGCAAAGGTTCAAAGGTACAAAGTTTAAAATCTTTGTCGCTTCTTACCTTTGAACCTTTGTTATTATATTTTTTTTTATGCCTTTTGTGTAATTCTTATAGATAGTTTAACTTCAAACGTTCAAAAACCTTTGCGTCTTTGCAACTCTGAACCTTTATAACTAATACTTCAGCCATTTATATAATTCCTTCCATGTTGGTTTCTTACCATACATTAATATTCCTACTCGGTATATTTTGGCAGCAAACCAAACTACTGCAAAAAATGAAGCTAACAATAAAGTTACGGAAATAAGTATTTGCCACCAAGGCACTCCAAACGGAAGTCGCATTAACATTACAATTGGTGAGGTAAGCGGAATCATAGAAAACACTACAGCAATTGTCCCGTGTGGATCATTTACAACAGTAAAGAAACCGATATAAACACTCAAAATCAATGGCATAATGATAGGCAAAAGAAATTGTTGTGAGTCGGTTTGGTTATCAACCGCTGCACCAATAGCTGCATAAAACGAGCTATATAAAAAATATCCTCCTATAAAATAAACCACAAACCCAATTAGAATGCTTGCAATTGGCAAATTCCATAATTCATTAATATACATTTGAGCTGTACCTACAAGTTCTTTTTGTGCAGTAGCCATTAACTCTGGCGGAATCTTAGCCGTTGGCCCAACATTTACACCAAAAAATGCCGATGCTGCAAACATTAGAGCAAATCCTATTACAGCCCAAATTAAAAACTGTAACAATCCTGCCAATGAAGTTCCGATTATTTTACCCATCATCAACTGAAAAGGTTTTACCGATGAAATAATAATTTCGATGATTCTATTGGTTTTTTCTTCGATTACACTTCGCATAACCATATTACCATAAATAACAATAAACATCATTATTAAGTAACCAAAAGAACCTCCAATTGCGATTTTTATTTCGTTAAGCCCCTTTAAACTCTCTTCTCCCGATGCTTTTGCGAGATGGATATTTACATTTGCCTGTGCATTTTTTATTGCTAATGTATCTAAATTTGCTTCTTGAAAATTAATTCTCGTAATCTCGTCGGCAATTGTATTTTGTGTGTTTTCGATAAAAGAAATACTCGGACTATTATTTGATATAAATTCGATTTTACTTTCTAAATCCTTTATTTTATCAGTTTTAGGGATCAAAAGCAATCCGTCTAAACTTTCTTTAGCAATACTATCTTTTAACGATTGCAAAGGCATTTTGGATAAATCAAGATATCTAAACTCGACATTTTTTGCATTTTGCTTGGTAAATTCCGAAGCAAACAAACCCGTTTCGTCATAAATTGCAATACGTTTCGTATCGGCTTTCATAGAACTTAAATATCCGATAAAAGCAGCTATTGCAACAAACAATAACGGACTTAAAAAAGTCATTACGATAAAAGACTTATTACGGACTTTAGAAATAAATTCTCTTTTTATAATTAATGATATAATACTCATTTTTTATTTTAGATTGTTAGATTTTTAGACTGCTTAGACTTCTTAGACTTCTTAGACTTTCTTAAACTTGTTAGATTTTGAGATCAGTCTAAGTAGTCTAACAATCTATTTCGTTACTGTTTGAATAAAAATATCATTTACACTTGGAATTTTCTCAACAAAATGAGTCACTTGTCCGCGTTGTGTTAATACATTCAATAGTTCATTTGGAGTTGCATTTCCTATCTGAATTTCCAGTTTTAGTTCGTCACCCAATGATTTAAAATGTGCTGGTAAAACGGTAAATTTTTGCGAAATATCATACATCAATCCTTCGATATTGTTTGTTAATATTCCAACCTCAAAACTATTTGTTTTAAATTGTCTTTTTACATCAATCAGTTTGCCTTCTATCAGTTTATTCGATTTATGAATCAAAGCAATATGATCACAAAGTTCTTCAACACTTTCCATTCTATGCGTCGAAAAAATAATAGTCGAACCTTGTTCTTTTAATGCCAAAATTTCATCTTTTATGACATTGGCATTAACTGGGTCAAAACCAGAAAATGGCTCATCAAAAATTAACAATTTTGGTTTATGCAATACACAAACCACAAACTGGATTTTCTGTGCCATTCCTTTTGATAATTCCTGAACTTTCTTGTTCCACCAACCCTGAATTTCTAATCTGTCAAACCAATATTCTAATTGTTTCTTAGCTTCGGCTTTAGACAATCCTTTCATCTGAGCCAGATACAAACATTGCTCTCCTACTTTCATAGAACTATACAATCCTCTTTCTTCAGGAAGATATCCGATATGCTGAACGTGTTTAGGCTGTAATTTCTCACCATCAAGAATCACTTCTCCACTATCTGGATAAGTAATCTGATTTATAATTCTTATTAATGATGTTTTCCCAGCTCCATTGGGACCTAATAATCCGTAAATACTGCCTTTTGGAACATTTAATGAAACTTCGTTAAGCGCAACATAATCACCGTATTGTTTTACGACATTATGTACTTCGAGTAAGTTGCTCATGCTTTTTTTTTGGGTTTACTACGTCTACTTGACTACTCGACCTTTTTGGTTTCGCGTGTGTAAAAGTAAATAATTAGTAGCGAAAACTTCGTATTGTTACAAAAAAAACCCATCCTAAATAAAGTTAAGATGGGTTTGTAAATTAATTATAACGTTTTATAAAAGATAAGATGTGTTTATGAAAACATATCTTTTACTTTTTCAAAAAATGATTTATCCGTTTTCTCCGGACTTGGAATAAAATGGTCATCTGTTAAAGCATTTTCAAAAAATTGTTTTTGATCTTTGCTCAATGTTTTTGGTGTCCAAACATTCACATGAACCAATAAATCTCCATTTCCGTATCCGTTGATACTTGGAATTCCTTTTCCTTTTAATCTTAAGATTTTTCCAGATTGAATTCCTTCTTCTAATTTAATTCTCACTTTTCCGTTAATTGCTTCAATATCTTTAGAGATACCTAAAACAGCTTCTGGAAAGCTTATGTATAAATCGTAATGTAAATTTTCGCCTTCACGTTTCAAGAATTCATGCTCAAGTTCTTCAATTGCAACAATTAAATCACCTGGAACACTGTTTCCTGGAGCATCGTTTCCTTTGCCAGAAACTTTAAGCTGCATTCCATCAACAACTCCTGCAGGAATTTTGATTGATACAGTTTCATCTTCCTGAACCATACCTTGCGAATCTGCATTGCTAGGTTTTTTGTCTAAAATCTGACCAGAACCTCCACAAGTTGGACAAGTCGAAGCTGATTGCATTCTACCTAAAATAGTATTAGTCACACGCATTACCTGCCCTTGACCGTTACATGTAGAACATGTTTTATAAGTAACCCCTTTGGCTTGAACCTTACGTTTTACTTTTACTTTTTTCTCAACACCATTTGCAACCTCTTCTAAAGTTAATTTAACTTTAATTCTAAGATTACTTCCTTTAGTACGACGAGGGCCTCCGCCTCCACCGCCTCCGAAACCACCAAATCCGCCTCCGAAGATGTCGCCAAACTGACTGAATATGTCATCCATATTCATGCCACCATGACCACCACCTCCAAAACCACCTGAACCATCAAAGGCTTGGTGACCGTATTGATCGTATTTGGCTTTTTTATTAGGGTCGCTTAAAACTTCATACGCTTCTGCAGCCAATTTGAAGTTCTCTTCTGCCTGTTTGTCGTCTGGATTTTTATCCGGATGATATTTCAACGCACATTTACGGTACGCTTTTTTGATCTCGGCAGCATCCGCATTTTTTGAAATGCCTAATATTTCGTAAAAATCTTTTTTCATAATTGTTTAAATTCCAAAAAACAAAACCCAATAAATAACTCAATTCTGAAGACTCAAAACTATTTATTTGGGATTTGGGAGTTATAATTTGACATTTTAGTTTCCTACAACAACTTTAGGGAAACGAATAATTTTGTCTCCTAATTTGTATCCTTTTTCTATAACATCAACGATTTTACCTTTCAATTTATCAGAAGGTGCTGGAATTTGAGTAATCGCTTCAGCATAATCAGCATTAAATGCATCTCCTGCTCTCACTTCAATTTGCTCTAAACCTTTAGCAACCAATGTTCCTTTAAGTTTTTCATGAATTAACTCAACTCCTTTAGTCAATGTTTCATTTTCAGATTTGTTGATCTCAACCATTGCTCTGTCAAAATCATCTAATACTGGAAGCATTGCCAATAATACCTCTTGATTAGCCGTTTTAAACAAATCTATTCTTTCTTTTGAAGTTCTTTTTTTGTAATTTTCAAACTCAGCAAACAAACGTAAAAATTTATCTTTTTCTTTTGCTAAGTCTTGAGCTAGTTGTTCTTCTACACTTAATTCCTCAATAATAATCTGTTCGCCATTGGCATTATTCTCTAACGTTACGTCATCTATTTCTTGATCGATTTCTGTATTTTCCGTAGTCATATTACTTTTATTTTTAAAAATATTCTTAAACTTCATTTTTTATTCTTTTCTATGGATTGCAAAAGTACTGCCAAACCTTATAAAATGTCAAATTGTCATCTTTTGACAAATTCTTACTCTATCAAGTCTTTAGGCAATGTATCCAAAACTATCATATTCTCAAAAAAATTAGTATAATTTTAAGATAATTGCGATTTAGAATAAATACATTTGAAGTAATTACAATTAATTATTACCTATCAAAAATTGAATTTAAGGTTAGCTTCGGCTTTATAATAAATTATTAATTCAACTTTACCTTATATTAAAAAAAGCTTCGCCTGATAGACGAAGCTTTTTTTTATGCTTTTTACCTTTAACTCCAAGAAAGCTTCTGAAAAATATTTTATAACTTATTTGTTATTTAATATATTTTTATTGCACGGGCGGAGGGATTCGAACCCCCATCAACGGTTTTGGAGACCGCTATTCTACCCTTGAACTACGCCCGTAACTCAAGGCCGCAAATTAAAGGCTTTTTTTTCTTTCTCACCAATTATTTTACGCAAATTTAAAAAGTTTTAAGCTGATCAGCGCTAATAATTCACTAGCACAATCACTACCAAAGCTTTATGAAATTTACACTCTTCTTTCAAAACAAAAATTCTGCGAAACAACCGCAAAAATCACTAAAATTTTTAAAAGTATGACTTTATAAAAACACAAAGTCCACAAAGCTTTGTATTCATCTGGCTTTGCGAACTTTGTGTTTTCTATGCGAAAGGAACGCGGATGATACGGATTTACAAAAGTAAAAACACGGATTAAACGGATTTTTAAAAATAATAGATAAAAATCCGCTTAATCCGCGTTCCTCTATAGACAATCTAAAAAAACCTAATCTCTTTGTGAAATAACCGCAAAGGTCGCCAAGATTTTTAAAAGTATGGTTTTATAAAAAACACAAAGTCCGCAAAGCTTTGTGTTGATCTAGCTTTGCGAACTTTGCGTTTTCTATGCGTGAGTAAAATTAAATCTTAGCGCACTTTGCGGTTAAACCCTTATACTAATAAAGCAGCTTTCAACCCTTCTAAATCAACCGAAACTTGTTCGCCCGTTAGTAAGTTTTTAAGCGAGTACATATTCGACTCTATTTCTTGTTCACCAGCAATAACAGCAAAAGGAATCATACGTTTATCAGCATGCTGAAACTGCTTTCCTACCTTTACATTATCCGGATATAATTCTACTTTAATATTTTCTTTTCTTAATTCCTGAATTGCTTTAAGCGCATAAAACGCCTCTTTATCACCGTAGTTTATAAACAAAGCTTTAGATGTAGCTGTAACTGTTTCAGGAAACAATTGCAATTCCTCAAGCACCAAATAAATACGATCTAACCCGAAAGAGATTCCAACACCACTCATGTTTTTCAATCCAAAAACACCAGTTAAATCGTCGTATCTTCCACCACCACCAATAGAACCCATGGCAACAGTTTTAGGTGGAGCTATTTCAAAAATTGCCCCTGTATAATAATTCAGTCCACGAGCAAGTGTAACATCCAAATCTAAAATTGCTGTAGACAATCCTAAGTTAGACACATTGTCACAAATAAAACGCAACTCCTCTACCCCTTTCATCCCTTCTTCAGAAGAAGCTAATAAAACTGAAAGCTGATTAATTTTATCCGAGATCGTTCCTGTAAAACTAAATAATGGCTGCACTTTTACAAGCGCTTCTTCTGAAATTCCTTTCTCCATCATTTCTTTCTTCACACCATCTTCGCCTATTTTATCAAGCTTATCCAGCGCAACCGTAAAATCAATTAATTTATCCGAAGCACCAATAACCTCAGCAATTCCAGATAATATTTTTCGGTTGTTTATTTTTATAGTCACACCACTTAAACCCAAAGAAGTAAAAACAGTATCATATAATTGTACCAACTCAACTTCTTGCCATAATGATTTAGAACCAACCACATCGGCATCACATTGAAAAAACTCTCTGTAACGTCCTCTTTGAGGTCTGTCAGCTCTCCAGACTGGTTGAATTTGGTATCTTTTAAAAGGAAATTCAATTTCGTTTTGGTGCTGCACTACATATCTTGCAAACGGAACTGTTAAGTCGTAACGCAATGCTTTTTCAGAAATTCTACTTGTAAATTTATTCAACTCAATTCTTTCGTTGATATCAATTTTTTCGGCAGAATTAACTTGTAGAGATTCTATAGATTCTGGTAATTCAATTTTGCTTTTATTGAAGAAAAAATTACCTGAGTTCAATATTTTAAAAATCAAACGGTCACCTTCTTCACCATATTTCCCCATTAAAGTATCGGAATTCTCAAAAGATGGCGTTTCAATAGGTTGAAAACCAAACTTCTCAAAATTATTTTTTATGGTTTGAATAATATATTGACGTTTTGACACCTCTGCAGGCGAAAAATCTCTTGTTCCTTGTGGAATACTTGGTTTCGAAGCCATTTCTCTTTGATATTTTAGATTGCTGATTTTAGTCTTTAGATTTACTTTCGAAATCTTAAATTCTAATCGAGTGCAAATATCTCACTTTTTAAAATAAATAATGACTCTTCTAAAACAAACTTGTAACAAAAATTGTATTTTCGTGACAAACTAGTATGATGCTAAAATTATTCAAAGAAAATATCCGGATTGCATTTGGTTCCATTCGAACACAATTATTACGTACCATCCTTACCGTTTTAATTATTGCAATAGGCATCACTGCTTTAGTTGGGATTTTAACTGTAGTTTCGGCATTAGAGAACACTATTTCTACCGATTTTGCTTCTATGGGAGCAAATACCTTTAATATAAACCAATACGAAAACGAAGTTCGAAACCGTGGCGGTAACGAAAGAGAAATCATAAATCCTATTATTTCTTATCCCGAAGCCGTTGCATTCAAGAATAAATATAGATATCCATTTACCGAAACATCGCTTTCATTTACAGCAACATCTACAGCCGAAGTAAAATATCTTGGCACCAAAACTGATCCTGAAATTAAAGTACTTGGGGTCGATGAACACTTTATTGGTAATTCTGGTCTTGAAACCAGCATTGGCAGAACATTTAATCAGTTTGATATCGAGAATAATACTTACGTATGTGTACTAGGTTCCGATTTTATGAAAGGATTATTAAAAGATGTAAACCCAATCGATAAAATCATTTCTATTCGTGGCGCACGTTTTAAAGTTATTGGCGTACTTAAAGAAAAAGGATCTACATTCGGGAACAGTCAGGATTTACGAGTATTAATTCCTATTCAGGTAGCACGTTCCTTATTTACAGCACCAAACATAAACTATACGATAAGCGTAATGGTTTCCAAAAAAGAATTATTGGATCAAGCCATCGATAATGCAACAAGCACCATGCGTCGTGTGCGAAAACTAAGCCCTATACGTGATAATAATTTTGGTGTAGTACGCAGCGACGACCTTATTAATCGCATCCTCGGAATCACGCAATACCTTGGTTGGGCAGCATGGATTATAAGCGTCATTACCATCTTAGGTTCCTCTATAGCCTTAATGAATATCATGATAGTATCGGTAACAGAGCGTACCCGAGAAATCGGTGTCCGTAAAGCTCTCGGAGCAAAAAAAACAACTATTGCTGTACAATTCTTTATCGAAACCTTACTTATAGGACAATTAGGAGGTTTAATCGGAATTATTCTTGGAATCTTAGTTGGCTTAGCCTTTGCAACAGCAATGAAATTCGTATTTGTAATTCCATGGGGAGCAATTTTCGCTGCATTCGGCACCAGCTTTACAGTCGCAATTGTGTCAGGATTATACCCTGCAATAAAAGCGTCCCAACTTGATCCTATTGAAGCTTTACGCTATGAATAGTATCCAGTCGCAGTTTTCAGTTTCAGTATAACAGCTACATTTTACGTATTTCATTTTACCAAAAGAAAGTTTGCAGGAGCACAACTTAATCGTTACATACCACGAACTGTCCCGCTTTACGCTCCAATCTTTTATCTTGAGAAAAAAATCAAGATAAAAGGATTTCTCCCGAAGCTTCGGGACAATCGGGGCTATTTTACAACTTACATTTTTAAGTCACGTTGTCATCTCCTACAAGGTTTTGAAAACCTTGCAGGAAACCCTCATTTCACTTTTTACAAAATACATCTTACTCTAAAAAAATTTATTTAATACAAAAAATCATCCTGTCATTATCGTAAATATCCTTACGCAATTCGATGTTTTTAAAACCTAAATCCTCAAGTAATTCAACGGTTTCCTTCCCTAAATACTGATTGATTTCAAAATAAAGGCTGCCGTTTTTTTTCAGATTCTTTTGCGCTAGTTCAGCTATTTTTCTATAAAAAATAAGTGCATCATTATCAGCAACAAAAAGTGCCAAATGCGGTTCATAATCTAATACATTCTTCTTAATTTCTTCTTTTTCAAGATTCCTTACATAAGGTGGATTCGAAACAATAACATCAAACTCCTGCATTAAATCTTCGGTTTCCAGAATATTCTGAAGCAAAAAAGTAACCGAAACCCCATTGGTTTCCGCATTTCTTTTGGCAGTAGCCAAAGCATTCTCCGAGACATCAATTGCAAAAACCTGAGCATGAGAAATATTTTTTGCCAGCGAAATAGCAACACAACCACTTCCTGTACCTATATCCAGAATTTTTAAGTTTTTGGATTTCCCAACCTTTAAATCCTCTTTAATAATCCACTCAACCAATTCTTCGGTTTCAGGTCGCGGAATCAAAACGTTTGAGTTTACCTCAAAATCTAATCCGTAAAAATTCGTTTTCCCTAACAAATATTGTATCGGGATTTCCTTTTTTAATTCAGTTACAAGAATACTCCAATCTGCAATTTCTTCGTCCGAAAAAGACAAATCTGGGTTTAAAGCCAAATCTATTTGTTTGAGATTTCGTTTCTCTTCCAGAATTAAATAGAAGAAACTCTCCACTTCCAGAACATCATAAATTCCCGAAAGCTCTTGAATAAATTGCGTTCTGTATTGTTTTATTTTCATTTTATACTTGTTGTTAAAAAGTAGGTTTAATTAGCAATCAAATCCTACTGCAATTTCAGAAACCCTCTTCATCGTCTCACCACTTTTAGCTTTACTCGAAAGAAACAGAATCACCCGCTCCTCTTCATAATGTCTATTTGCACTAAAAACAAAATCTAATTTCCCATCGTTATCAATATCTCCTGCAAAAATCAACTTAACAAAAGTATCATTAAACGACTCTTCCGATAAAAGCAATTTTTCAGCAGTATTTCCTGTAGACAGATAAAGCTTATAATTTTCGACCTTCTTAAAAACTTCTTCTGTATTATCATCTGTAGAAACCATTTCCGAAGAAAGAACTTTACCTTCCCCACGCAAAGTATAATTAACATTATTAAAGGTAAAAGTTACTTTTTCGTCTGGCCAAATTTTATCTTCTTCAATCTTTAAAGACTTTATTTTTCCCAATTTCAAATCAGGCAAATCCATAAAAATGATTGATTTATTTTTAGCAAGAACAGACACTAAGGAATCTCCCGAACATTCATCAAATCCTTTTTCTATTTTAAAATCTGCTTTTCCTAAATAATATTCCCCATTCTGCTCATATAAATCAATCCACTTTTTAGTTAAAGCAACAGCAGGATTTTCTTCTCCATAACTTCTATAACTTCGCGCAAGCAAAATATCAAAGTCATTTTTAAACTCCTCCTCCGAAACTACTTCTTTTTCCTGAACAGAATCTTTTACAATAGTTTTTTTACTAACTCCAATAATTTTTTCTGTTTTCGTTTCTTTAGCATCTTTACAAGAAAACAGAATTGAAACCAAAACAATTCCAACAATAATTTTTTTCATAAACTTATAACTTTTTCAACATCCAAACTGGGCATGAAGTATGACCCGTGCATCCCATTGGCGCATCAAGATATTCAAAACCTGATTTTTTATATAATTTTTGAGCAGCATGCATAAAAGGCATCGTTTCGATATAACAATTCTCAAAACCAAAATCCTTAGCACTCTCCAAACATTTTTCCATCATTTTACTTCCTATTCCCAAACCACGAGTTTCTGGTAAAAAGTACATTTTTTGCAATTCACAAATTGTTGGCGCTTCGTTCTCCAACGGAGCAATTCCGGCACAACCCACAATTTTATCATTATTTTCGACTACAAAATAAACCGCTTTAGACTTATTATATTCTTCAAACATAAAATCTAAATACGGATCTTCGTATGCAGTTCCTACTTTCGGGATATTCAACTCATCAAAAACGGCTCTTATCAATTGTGCCACAGCCTGATTGTCTTCTTTCGTTATTTTTCTGATAATCCAATTTTCCATTTCTTCTTATTCTGTCTTATACAATGTACAAAAGTAAATATACTTTATTGTTATTTTAGATAGATTCAAAACTAAATCATAAACTCAAAAATAACTACTTTTGCATTGTGAATATACATGAAAAATACATAAAACGCTGCATACAACTTGCCAAAAATGGCTTAGGAACTACATATCCAAACCCAATGGTTGGTAGCGTAATCGTTTATAATGATACTATTATAGGAGAAGGCTGGCATAAAAAAGCAGGCGAGCCTCATGCCGAAGTAAATGCTGTAAACTCAGTAAAAGATAAATCATTGCTCAAAAAAGCAACTATTTACGTAAGTTTAGAACCATGCAGTCATTTTGGTAAAACACCACCTTGTTGCGACTTAATTATTGCAAACGAAATTCCAAATGTAGTTGTTGGGACTGTAGATCCAAACGAAAAAGTTGCCGGCAAAGGAATTAAAAAACTCCTTGAAGCGGGAAAAAAAGTTACCATTGGAGTCCTTGAAGAGGAATGCAACGAACTAAACAAACGCTTTTTTACATTTCATCAACAAAAAAGACCTTATATAATCTTAAAATGGGCAGAATCTAAAGATGGATTTCTTACTCCAGAAAAAGAGAACGATACAATTATAAAAAGAGAACCAATCTGGATTACCAATGCCTATTCACGACAATTGGTACATAAATGGCGAAGCGAAGAACAAGCTATCCTGGTAGGAACACAAACTGTTATTGACGACAATCCTAAATTAAATACTCGTGATTGGGCTGGTAATAATCCTGTGCGCGTTGTTCTGGATCAAAACAATCGCATTCCTCAAGACAGTCATATTTTTAGCAATGATGTTAAAACTATTGTATTTACAAAATCCAAAATTGCCATTGAAAAAGAAAACCTTATCTTTGAAGTAATTGATTTTAAAGAAAATATAATCCCGCAAATACTTGCAGTTTTATACCAACATCAAATTCAATCAATTATTATCGAAGGCGGATTGCAAACTTTACAATCCTTTATCGATACTAACCTATGGGATGAAGGACGTTTTTTTATTGGAAACACCTACTTTACAAAAGGTACTAAAGCCCCTATAATTGCTGGCATAAAAAATAAAAAAACCTACATTGGTAAAGACGAATTAATACAAGTTAGAAACCATGATTGATACTATTATTTTTGATTTTGGAGATATATTCATCAACTTAGACAAACAAGCTACAATTGATGGACTAAAAAAACTTGGCCTGACTGAATGGAATAATAATCTAGATCAATTAAATATTAAATTCGAAACTGGTAACATTACTCCCGAAGAATTTATATCAGGATTTCAAAAAGAGATTCCTAATGCATCTGCAAAAGAAATTCTGAATGCCTGGAATGCTGTTCTGCTAGATTTTCCATTATACCGATTAGAGTTTCTTCAGATGCTTTCTGAGAAATACAGATTGTTCTTATTAAGCAACACCGACTCTATTCATATTAAAACATTCGAACATAAAACAGGAGTATCATTTTATAGTGATTTCTACCAATGCTTTGAAAAAGTTTACTTTTCATTCGAAATCGGAATGAGAAAACCGAATCACGAAGCTTATACCTATATAATAAACAAACACGAGTTATCCCCAAAACGAACTTTGTTTGTAGACGACAAAATCGAAAACACCAATGCTGCTGCCGAACTTGGTCTTCAGGTATGGAACTTACAAGTAGGAAAAGAAGATGTCGTAGATTTATTTGATAAAAAAATAATTTAGAAAACAATCTTGGAAATTAAAGATACCTATCAAACGATAGCATTCCCATCGGAAGAAGTACTGTATAAAGAAAAAAGCAGCAAATTTTTTGGCTATGCTTATCCTATTACATCCGAAGAAGAAGTAAAACCTATAATCGAAGCCCTAAAAAAGCAACACCCAAGTGCTGTACATTATTGTTACGCCTATCAATTAGGCATCGAACCTACCGTAAGCTACAGAGCCAACGATGATGGAGAACCGAGCAATACAGCAGGAATGCCCATTTACGGACAAATACAATCTTTTAGCGTGACAAACGTTCTTATTGTTGTTGTACGTATATATGGAGGGATTAAATTAGGCGTAGGAGGATTAATAGCCGCTTACAGAACAACTGCACAAATGGCATTAGAAGTTTGCGAAATTGTCGAGAAAACCATTGATGTACAGTTTTTAATCTCTTTTGATTATAAAAACATGAATAAAGTAATGCGAGTTATCAAAGAAAAAAGATTGGAGATTGTCTCACAAGAAATGGAAATCGACGAAGATTCTGGACTCCCAATTGGCAAAATAACGATCCAAATTCGCAAAAAAAATGCCGAAATGATATTCGACATTTTTGATTCAATGTTTGAAATAGGAATAAAATTATGCTAAAATCATTTTCATTTATGGTAAATTTTAGCAATTATTCAATCTTTTTAAGAAGCTCCAAAATATAGCTTGGAGGGGCTGTTGGACGACCCGTTTTTAAGGACACAAAAACCAAAATAAAGACAGCAGTTGTTAATAACTCATTTGACTCGTTATAAATCTCGCAATCAAATTCTATCTTGACAGATGACTGACTTTTAAATGTTGTATGCACCGTTAACAACTCATCATATCGTGCCGATTTTTTATAATTAATATTCATGGAAACAATTGGCAAAGCGATCCCGCTTTCTTCCATGCTTTTATACGAAACCCCTTTGTTTCTAAGCCATTCCACTCGTCCAATTTCAAAATAAGGAATATAATTTCCATGATAAACGACTCCCATTTGATCCGTTTCTGAGTAACGAACACGCACTTGAGTTTGATGATTTTTCATTATTTATTTATTAAAAAAATTTAATTTTTAAACCTCGCCTTACAACAATATTTTAGATAATTACCACCCGAAATATTTTTTTTTAACGAAATTTGTTCACATATTTGTTATCTTGAAAAATGACAATTATTCAACCTCGTTTTTATAAGAGTAATATTATCAATACACATAATTTATTTGAATCTATGACTAAAACTGCACAATCGGTATGGGAAAACTGTTTGTCTTTTATAAAAGACAACATTCAAGATCAAGCGTACAAAACTTGGTTTGAGCCAATCAAATCAGTTGAGCTAACCGACAACGCATTATACATTCAAGTTCCAAGTAAATTTTTCTACGAATGGTTAGAAGAGCACTATGTAAAATTACTAAAAGTTGCTCTTACCAAGGAACTCGGAAAAAATGCAAAGTTACTCTATAAAATCAAAATGGAAAACACTTATGGCAACAAACAACCGTTTACGGAACAATTGCCAAGTGCCAATAGAGGACCTATGAAACCTCAAGATGTTGATGCTCCGTTTAAAAACTTAAATCCTGAATTAAAAAACCCATTTGTAATTCCAGGAATACGTAATTTAAAAATCGAGTCTCAATTAAACCCGAACTATAGTTTTGACAATTTCCTTGAAGGAGACTCAAATCGTTTAGCTCGTTCTGCAGGTATGGCTGTTGCCAATAAACCTGGAGGAACATCATTTAATCCGTTATTGATTTTTGGTGGAGTTGGTTTAGGAAAAACACACTTAGCTCACGCAATTGGAGTTGAAGTAAAAGACAAATACCCAGAAAAAACGGTTTTATATATTTCTGCCGAAATTTTCACACAACAATATATTGACTCGGTAAAAAAGAATAATCGTAATGATTTCATTCACTTTTACCAGTTAATCGATGTTTTAATTATTGACGACGTTCAGTTCCTATCTGGAAAATCAGGTACGCAAGACGTTTTCTTCCATATTTTTAATTATTTACATCAAAACGGAAAACAGGTAATTTTGACTTCTGACAAAGCTCCTGTTGACATGCAAGACATTGAACAACGTTTATTATCACGTTTTAAATGGGGATTATCTGCCGAGTTACATCAGCCAGATTACGAAACAAGAATTTCTATCTTAAAAAATATTTTATATCGTGACGGAGTTGAAATTCCAGAAGATATTATCGAATATGTAGCACGCAACATTAAATCGAATGTACGTGAACTAGAAGGAGCAATTATTTCGTTGATTGCACAATCTTCTTTCAACAAAAAAGAAGTAACGATTGAATTGGCTAAAAGCGTAGTCGAAAAATTCGTTAAAAATGTAAAAAGAGAAATTTCTATCGATTACATCCAAAAAATTGTATCCGATTATTTCCAACTGGATATCGAAACACTTCAATCTAAAACTAGAAAGAGGCACGTTGTTCAGGCAAGACAATTGGCTATGTTTTTTGCAAAGAAATTCACTAAAGCATCTTTAGCAAATATTGGCTCACAAATTGGTGATCGTGATCACGCAACCGTATTACACGCTTGTAAAACAGTTGACAATTTAGTCTCTACAGACAAACAATTCAAGAAATTTGTCGAAGACATCAATAAAAAATTAACGCTATAAACGCGAACCATGCCCGTAAAAATTTTAATGGTCTGCTTGGGTAACATTTGCAGATCACCATTAGCAGAAGGCATTTTAGCTTCAAAATTACCTAAAGACACTTTTTTAGTTGATTCGGCAGGAACGGGCGGTTGGTATGTTGGTCGTAACCCTGACCAACGCTCAATCGCAGTAGCACAAAAAAACGGCTTAAACATTTCAAATCAAAAAGGAAGACAATTCAAAACTTCCGATTTTGATACCTTCGATTATATCTACGTCATGGACAATTCCAACTATAATAACGTTATTGCATTGACAAAAAATCAACAGCAAAAAGATAAAGTACAACTTATTCTAAACGAATTATTTCCCGCAGAAAATGTTGATGTTCCCGATCCCTATTATGGCCTACCAAACGGCTTTAACTCAGTTTATCAAATGCTGGACGAAGCTGCCGAAGTGATTGCTAAAAAACTAATAGCCAAACATCAATAACCGAAATCTGTCTTAATAAATTAAAAAATCAAACACATGAAATCAACTTCTTTATTAGGAAAACTTTATTTGATTCCGACAACCTTAGGCGAAAGCGACCCAATGGATGTTTTACCACAAACAATAAAGAGAAGTATTGATTTTATAGACCACTATATTGTAGAAAACGAGAAAACAGCAAGAAAATCTATTAAAGCCGTTTCTCCCGAAAAAAAACAATCTGAACTTATTCTTTTCACACTAAATAAACGTACTGAAAATAGCGAGCATTTAAACTTCATAAAACCTTTATTAGAAGGAAAAAATGTGGGATTAATGAGCGAAGCAGGTTGTCCTGGTGTTGCCGATCCTGGCGCTGCAATTGTGAAATTAGCACACGAAAAAGGAATTCAGGTAGTACCACTTGTTGGACCTTCTTCTATTTTATTAGCTATGATGGCTTCTGGAATGAACGGTCAAAGTTTTACTTTTAATGGGTATTTACCAATAGACAAAGACGAAAAAAAATCGGCATTGAAACATTTTGAGAAATTATCTCAGGATAAAAACCAATCTCAAATTTTTATCGAAACCCCGTACAGAAACAATAAACTAGTCGAAGATATTTTACAAATCTTAAATCCCGCAACACATCTTTGTATTGCTACAGATATTACTTTACCAACTGAGTTTATAAAAACAATGCGCATTTCTGATTGGAAAAAAATTAAAGTAGATTTGCACAATCGACCTACGATTTTCATTATCCATAAAATGTAATCAAACCTTAAAACCATCATCTATGAAGAAGTTTCTATTACTGATTTTGATTTGCTTTGTGCAAAATACATTTTCTCAAACAATAAAAGAAGGTGATAAACTTACCATAGACGCATCACTTACTATAAGTATCGATGATACAATTCCCCCACAAGGAACTATTCCTAACGATGATTATCTAATTTATAACACCGCTGGTATAGAAGTAAAACCTGAATTTCCCGGAGGCTTAATTGGTTTTGACAGTTTTATAAAACGAAATTATAAAAACCCAACAGATAATCTAAAGGGCAAAATATACGTGACGTTTATAATAGAAAAAGATGGTTCATTAAGCGATATCAAAATTTTAAGAGATATTGGTTATGGAACCGGCGCTGAAGCTATTCGCGTTTTAAAAACATCTCCTAAATGGACTCCAGGAATACAAAACAACAAGCAAGTTAGAGTTCTTTATTCTCTTCCTATAATCGTTAACTAATAAGCTATAGATTCTCTTTTTAGAAAAATATTCGTTTCAGAAAAAGAATTTAAAATTATCATAAAAAAGCTATCTTTATAAAAGTAATTATAGATTTTTATGAGCAAACTCCCCCACATTGGCACGAGTATTTTTACAGTTATGTCTAAAATGGCAAACGAATACAATGCCATTAACCTATCGCAAGGATTCCCTAACTTTCCTGTTGACGAACGCTTAACTAGCATTGTAGCACGACTTGCAACCGAGAATGTACACCAATACACTCCAATGGCAGGTTATCCGCCGTTATTGACCAAAATTGCAAAACTTATTCTGGACTCCTATAAACGAGTAGTTGTACCAGAAACCGAAATTCTTGTAACTGCCGGAGCAACTCAAGGTATTTTTACCACCATACAAGCGTTAATTAAAGCAAACGACGAAGTAATTATTCTCGACCCAAGTTATGATTGCTACGAAGCACCAGTTTTATTATGCAATGCACATTCAGTTAGAGTTCCTTTAAACGATGATTACACGCCAAATTGGGAAATCATAGAAAAAGCTTGTTCTACCAAAACAAGAATGATAATCATTAACAATCCGCATAACCCAACAGGGAAAATTTTAGCGGAAGCAGATTTTGTACGATTAGAGAAGATTCTTGATAAATACCCAGACCTATTAGTATTATCCGACGAAGTTTATGAGTACATCACCTTTGAAGAAAAACATATCTCAGCACATACCCGTCAGCAACTTTTAGACCGTTGCATTATGATTTCATCTTTCGGGAAATCATTTCATATTACAGGATGGAAAATTGGTTACGTTGTAGCCCCAGAACATTTAATGATAGAAATCAAGAAAGTACATCAGTTTTTGGTTTTTAGTGTAAACAGTATTTCTCAAGTTGCAATAAGCGAATATCTAGATATTGTTGACGTTACTAAACTTGGCAAATTCTATCAGGAAAAAAGAGATTACTTTAAAAAATTACTAGAAAAAAGTCGATTCGAATTAAAACCATGCGAAGGAACTTATTTTCAGGTTGCATCCTATAAATCAATCTCCGACGAAGATGATGTAACTTTCTGCAAAAGACTAATAACCGAATACGGAGTTGCTGCAATACCCATTTCGACTTTCTATGCCAACGGAAAAGATTTAAAACTAATCCGTTTTTGTTTTGCAAAAGATAATGCTACACTCGAGGCAGCTGCCGAAAGATTATGCAGCATTTAGCATAAACTAAAATTAACACATTTATTATGCATGCATACTATTTAATTCTTATATTTACCTTTTAAATTTAAAAAAACATGAGTTATACAGATAAAATGTTAAGAGACGATGCTTTAAAAGGCAAAGTAATAGTGGTAACCGGCGGAGGAAGCGGACTAGGAAAAGCCATGACTAAATACTTTCTAGAGTTAGGTGCTAAAGTTGCAATAACGTCGAGAGATTTAGAAAAACTAAAAAACACAGCTACAGAACTTGAGGGCCTAACAGGAGGAACTTGTTTACCACTGCAATGTGATGTTCGTCATTACGAAGAAGTAGAAAACATGCTACAAGAAGTTTTAAAAGCTTTTGGTAAAGTAGATGTATTACTAAACAATGCTGCTGGGAATTTTATTTCGCCAACCGAAAGATTATCAGCTAATGCTTTTGACACTGTTATCGATATTGTATTAAAAGGTTCTAAAAACTGCACACTTGCTTTCGGAAAGCACTGGATTGATACCAAACAAACATCGGCTACGGTATTAAATATTGTAACTACTTATGCTTGGACAGGATCTGCTTATGTTGTACCAAGTGCTACTGCAAAAGCTGGAGTTCTAGCGATGACAAGAAGTCTTGCTGTAGAATGGGCAAAATACGGAATCCGTACTAATGCTATCGCTCCAGGTCCATTCCCTACAAAAGGCGCTTGGGACAGATTACTTCCGGGAGATCTTGCAGAGAAATTTGACATGGCTAAAAAAGTACCATTAAAACGTGTAGGTGATCACCAGGAATTAGCCAATTTAGCTGCTTATTTAGTTTCTGATTTTTCAGCCTATGTTAATGGTGAAGTAATTGTTATCGATGGTGGCGAATGGTTAAAAGGAGCTGGACAATTTAATTTATTAGAAGCAATTCCAGAAGAACTTTGGGATCAGCTTGAAATGATGATAAAAGCAAAGAAAAACAAATAATAAGTACTTACTAAAGTCAAGTATTTAAACAAATCACTGATTGCACCAAAGGCCTCGATTACTAAGTAATCGAGGTCTTTTCTTTTTTACTCCCTATATATCAAGAACGATTGAAAAACAGAATTAATCTGTGACCTAAAGTTTAACCGCAAAGGACGCAAGACTTTAATTTGCATGTATTTTAAAGCTAACCTAAATTCGTGTAATTTGTGTAATTTGTGGTCAACTTTTTATTGCAACAGTTTCTAATTCTCCTAATCTTTTTATCCCGATAGCTATCGGGAGTGGCAAAAAAACTTAATTTACGTTTAACTTTTCCCTTATTACAAGGGCAACTATTGAGTTAAAAATTGAATCAGAAAAATTTTAAAACAAGATAAAAGCTACAAGGAATTTTAGGAATTTTATCTAATGACAAATCCGTATTAATTCTTATTTTTGCGGCTTCAAATTATAACAATATTTTTATGCTCATCATTGGAATTGCAGGCGGAACAGGAAGCGGGAAAACAACCGTAGTACATCAAATCATGAATGAATTACCCCATGCCGAAGTGGGCGTGATTTCTCAGGATTCATACTACAGAGAAAATAAAAATCTATCTTTTGATGAAAGAGCCTTAATAAATTTTGATCATCCACGTGCGATTGATTTTGATTTATTAGTTACCCACTTAAAAGAACTTAAAGAAGGAAAAACTATCGATCAACCTGTTTATTCTTTTATCACACATAACAGAACCGACGATACAATTAGCACACATCCTAGAAAAGTAATGATTGTAGAAGGGATTTTAATCCTGACAAATCCAGAACTAAGAGATCTTTTTGATATTAAAGTATACGTTCACGCCGATTCTGATGAAAGACTTATCAGACGTTTAAAGCGTGATATCGCCGAACGTGGTCGTGACTTAGACGAGGTTTTAACACGGTACCAAAACACTTTAAAACCTATGCATGAGCAGTTTATCGAACCAACAAAGGCTTTTGCTGATATTATCATACCAAACGATAAATACAATACCGTAGCAATAGATGTAGTTCGTGCAGTAATTAATCAACGTATTCTATAATTTTATTGTAAATTTATTGCATTAAAAATTAGGAGCTATTCCCGCTTTCACCTTTATCTTTGTTCGTTCCTCTCAAAGGATATCGGCTTTATCGGGGCTAAAAAATAAAAAATGACAAATCCATATAAAGATAAATCCTGGTTTAAATTCCTGAGCAACAAGTATGTTTGGGTATTGTTGTTTTTTATAATCTGGATGGTTTTTCTAGATAATTACTCCTATTTTGATCATCGTTTTCTAGATAACCAAATAAATGAGTTAAAAGACAACAAAACCTATTATCAAGAAGAGATAAAAAAAGACCAGGAACAAATAAAAGAACTTAAAAACCCAGAGCAAATTGAGAAATATGCACGGGAAAAGTATTTTATGAAAAAAGATAGTGAAGACATTTACATCATCGAGTTTGAAGGTGACACTATCGAAAAAAAATAAATTCAGAATCATAAAAAGATAAAAATGGCTACTCCCCTTTTCGATAATTTTAGTCCAGTATCATCCAAACAATGGAAACAAAAAATTCAATTTGAATTGGATGGTGCCGATTATAACGAAACCCTGATTTGGAATTCGCCAGAAGACATTCAGGTAAAACCATTTTATCATAGTGATGAAAACATCAAGCCCGTTGAAGTAACAACCAAAGCAACTGATTTTAAAATATGTCAGAACATTTTTGTTCATGACGTTTCAAAATCAGTTGAAAGGGCTTTAGATTCCCTAAAAAGAGGTGCTGAAAGTTTGTATTTTACAATCGAAAATGACACCGTTGCCGTTGATAAATTATTCGAAAAATTACCTTTAGAAAACAGAAATGTTTACTTTAATTTGAATTTTATTTCAATCGATTTCGTAAAAAAACTAAACGCAATTTCAATACAGAAAAAAGCGAATTTTTACTATAATATTGATCCCCTTGGGCAATTGGCAAAAGAAGGCAATTGGTTTTCCTTTACAACCAAAGAAAAAAACAATTTCGAAACCCTTGAAATACTTTCAAAGGAAATTCCAAATGCATCCTTAATAAGTATTAATGCAAGTTTATATCAAAATGCTGGCGCCAATATGGTACAGCAAATTGCATATACAGTAGCACACGCAAACGAATATTTTAATCGAATTCCCTCAATAAACGGAACCATCGTATTACAAGTATCAGTAGGAACCAATTACTTTTTTGAAATTGCTAAACTTCGTGCCTTACGATTGCTTTTTAATTTAATAGCACCCGAATACAATCCAAACCTAAAATGTCATTTACTTGTTACGCCTACAAAGCGAAATAAAACCTTGTATGATTACAATGTAAACATGCTACGTACCACAACCGAATGTATGTCGGCAATAATTGGTGGTGCAGATGCCATTGCTAATTTACCATACGATGCTTTATACCACAAAGACAATGAATTTGGGGACAGAATTGCACGCAATCAATTATTGATTCTTAAAAACGAAAGCTATTTTGACAAAGTCAATAATCCAGCCGACGGAAGTTATTATATCGAAAGTCTGACCAACCAACTTGCTGAGAAATCATTGACCTTATTTAAAGATATCGAAGCCAACGGAGGTTTCTTAAAACTATTAAACGAAGGAATTATCAAAAGAAAAATTCAGGAAAGCGCCGATAAGGAACAAGAATTATTTGATACAAAGAAAGAAGTTTTACTCGGAACTAATAAGTACCCGAACAAAGACGACAAAATGAAGCATGATTTAGAACTCTTTCCTTTTGTAAAAATAAAACCAAGAAAAACATTAATTACACCAATAATAGAAAAACGGTTGGCCGAAAAACTGGAGCAAGAACGATTAGAACTTGAATAAAACTGATTTAAAATAGCTATATTTGAATCTAACACAACTAATTATGGAAGCAATTCGACAAATAATATCGGTTAAAAATCATTCTATAACAGTTATTTTACCCGATGATTTTATAGCAGATGAAGTAGAAGTAATTATTTTACCTATACAAAATGACAATTATAAAATCCCCCAATGGCAAATTGATCAAGTTAGAGAAAGAACAGAAAATTATTTAAAAAATCCAACGAATGTTACTGACATAGATGATTTTTTAAAAGAAATTGAAGATGATCTATAAAATAGTAATTATTGACGAAGCGAAAATAGATTATAAAGAATCTTTGCTTTGGTATAAAAACATACATCCAAAATTAGCTATTAGATTTAATGATTCCTTTAAAAAAAGTATAGCAATTATTAAAAAAGACCCATTACTATTTCAAATTAGATATGACAATATCAGAATATTATTTTTAAAAACTTTTCCATATGCCATACATTATTCAATTTACGAAAATTGTATCGTTATAAAATCCATTTTTCACACATCCAGAGATAGTGAATTAAACTTCTTTTAAATACCTTTTTTACAATTGAGAAAAGACCTTAAACATATTAAATTAAAAGTTGAAAGCGAACAGGTAGATAGTGTTAATCCTCAAGATAAACAACTAACAACTGATTACTTTGAAACAGCCGAAGGAATTGACCTAAAAGCAACCTATACAAAACAAGATATTGAGAATATAGAACATCTTGATTTTGGAGCAGGATTTGCTCCAAATTTAAGAGGTCCTTATGCAACTATGCATGTAAGACGCCCTTGGACAATCAGGCAATATGCAGGATTTTCGACTGCCGAAGAAAGCAATGCTTTTTACAGACGTAATCTAGCTGCAGGGCAAAAGGGTTTATCAATTGCATTTGATTTACCTACGCATCGCGGATACGACTCTGATCACGAGCGTGTTGTTGGTGATGTCGGGAAAGCTGGAGTTGCTATTGACACAGTCGAAGACATGAAGGTTTTATTTGATCAAATCCCGCTTGAAGAGATGTCGGTTTCTATGACAATGAATGGTGCGGTTTTACCAATTATGGCTTTTTATATCGTTGCTGCCGAAGAACAAGGTGTTCCTCCTGTAAAACTTTCCGGAACTATACAAAATGATATCCTGAAAGAGTTCATGGTGCGTAACACTTATATTTATCCGCCAACTCCTTCGATGAAGATTATTGCTGATATTTTTGAATTTACAAGCAAAAAAATGCCGAAATTCAATTCTATCTCCATTTCTGGATATCATATGCAAGAAGCAGGTGCTACAGCCGATATAGAATTGGCTTATACTCTAGCCGATGGATTAGAATATATACGAACAGGATTGGCAACGGGAATGCCTATAGATGAGTTTGCTCCACGATTGTCTTTTTTCTGGGCAATAGGAATGAATCACTTTATGGAAATTGCCAAAATGCGTGCAGGAAGAATGATTTGGGCAAAACTGGTTCAACAATTTAATCCTAAAAGCGATAAATCTCTGGCTTTGAGAACGCATTGTCAGACAAGTGGCTGGAGTTTAACCGAGCAAGATCCATTTAATAATGTGGCTCGTACTTGTATTGAGGCTACAGCAGCTGCTTTTGGCGGAACACAATCGTTACATACAAATGCTCTGGATGAAGCCATTGCATTGCCAACAGATTTTTCGGCAAGAATTGCTCGTAATACTCAAATCTTCTTGCAGGAAGAAACCAAAATAACCAAAACCGTTGACCCTTGGGCTGGTAGTTATTATGTAGAGAGCTTAACAAATGAAATTGTTGCCAATGCTTGGAAACTTATTGAAGAAGTTGAAGAACTAGGCGGAATGACTAAAGCTATTGAAGCTGGAATTCCTAAATTACGAATAGAAGAAGCTGCTGCAAGAAAACAAGCCCGAATAGACAGCGGACAAGATATTATTGTGGGTGTTAATAAATACCGACTAGAAAAAGAAGATCCTTTACAGATTCTTGATGTTGATAACCAAATGGTGCGTAAACAACAAGTTGCTCAACTAGAACATATAAAAGCAACCAGAGATTCTGAAAAAGTAAAAGCAATACTCGAAAAATTAATTCATTGTGCTAAAACCGGCGACGGTAATTTACTGGAAATAGCTATTGATGCAGCTAGAAATCGTGCTACTCTAGGCGAAATAAGCGATGCTTTAGAAACTGTTTTCGGAAGATACAAAGCGCAAATTAAATCCTTTAGTGGCGTGTACAGTGCAGCGATAAAAGACGACAAGAGCTTTGAGAAAGCAAAACAATTGGCCGATACCTTTGCCAAACAGGAAGGTCGTCGCCCAAGAATTATGATTGCCAAAATGGGGCAAGACGGTCATGACAGGGGTGCAAAAGTAGTTGCCACTGGTTATGCCGATGTGGGCTTTGATGTAGATATAGGTCCTCTTTTCCAGACTCCGGCAGAAGCTGCCAAACAAGCTGTAGAAAATGACGTTCATATTCTAGGTGTTTCCTCACTTGCTGCGGGACATAAAACACTTGTACCTCAAGTTATAGAAGAACTAAAAAAACATGGTCGTGAAGATATCATGGTTATTGTGGGTGGTGTAATACCTGCTCAAGATTATCAGTATTTATTTGATGCTGGTGCTGTAGCCGTTTTTGGACCTGGAACAAAAATTAGTGAAGCCGCAATTACAATTCTGGAAATCCTAATTGACTAAAAAGTAAAAAACCTGCAATCTCTTGCAGGTTTTTTTATATTCTTAATTCGTAATGAATTATATCGAGTGAACTGTGGCATCATTATCTGCTTCGATTGAAGAGACATTGTAACCTCCAAAAGCCTTCATGTAACTTCTAATAGACGTTCCATAAGCATCTCTGAAATATTTTTGTCCATTATTCTTAAAAAAGTTTTTAACAGACCCAGCACCTCCTAAATGAGCCGCTGCTAATATTCCTGATTCGGTAATATAAATTCCGCTGATAAGCTTTCCTTCATACTTCTCGATTTCCTTCCTTAAAATCCATTTATTTTTAGACAACAAAGCAATAAATGCTTTTTCTTGTAACGCAGGGTTTCTTAGGAACGCTTCATCATTTCGTACTCCAATTGCTCTTAAAGCCTGGGTTCCGAATTGATATTTTCCCATGTAACCAAGTGTATTAACTTTTCTGTATTTGCCTTGAGATTCTCTTAAAGCGATTGCTTCTTTGAAACCAATTAGGTGGTTTCCGGTGAAAGGAATACTGTCTGAAACAGGATAATCTTTCTTTTCTTTAGATGGAAGTAAGTAGTCGGTTCCATCTGTTTTTTCTGTAAGAAACCAAGGAGTGGTGTCTAAATTAAAGGACTTAAAACCTGAGCTTAAAAACCCAATAATAACGGTTAATGTTGTGTAAAAATACCATTTCTTTATCATAGATTGTTTTTCTTTTGAACGCTGTCCCATTCAAAAATTTCTGCCCACAAAGATACAACAAAATTTACAAAGCTATAAATCAACCAGTTAAACTTTTCAAAAAACCCAAAATACGCCCCGTAACCGCCTAGTTAGGAGTGCGTTCCAAAAATCAATTTTATCTCTCAATAACGTGGAATCCCAATGAAAACGTTTTCAAAAAAACTGCTTTTTCGTCAATTTTTGTAAGAAAAACGTCGAGACGGGATAAGACTACCAATCTATTTTAAAATTCTAAATCGTCAAATTAGGGTCGTTTTTTTTGATATTTTCAATAAAAACAATTCTCTCTTTTGTCGAAAAATAAATTCAATTATTTGAACAATTTCAACTATCAATAATTAAACAAATCATACTTCTCAAAAATCTATTTATAAAATCAATATTTATAAAAAAAAAGATGCCGAAGTCAATAATTAACTTCGGCATCTTTTTATAGATTATATTTTACTTTCGGGACTATCTTACCACTCCTTGACTATTAATCCAGTCTGAGTATTTTTTTGCATTTACATTATGCTGTGCTAATGTCGATGCAAACTCATGATATCCAAAACGATCTATACTTGCACAGAAATAGATGTAATCATTTTTCTCAGGCTTTAAAACCGCTTCTAATGCTGTAATATCTGGCATTGCAATTGGTCCTGGAGGAAGTCCCGTATTCATATAGGTATTATATGGAGACGACATTGTTAAGTCTTTATAAAAAACTCTTTTTATTACTTGCTCAAAGTCATTTGATTTCTTTTTGATTGCGTAAATAACCGTTGGATCAGCTTGTAATGGCATTTCCAGACGCAATCTGTTTAAATAAACTCCTGCAATTCTAGGTCGCTCATCTTTTTTTACAGATTCTTTATGTACGATTGAAGCCAAAATTGTAGCTTCTACTGGAGTTAATCCTTGTGCAGCAGCTTGATCTATTCTCTCTTTAGTCCAGAAATTATGATATTCTTTAATCATTTTATCACGAAACTTAAGAGCCGAAGTATTCCAATACACTTCATACGTATTCGGGATAAACATTGCAAACACATTATCTTCGTTAAAACCATTTTCTTTCATGAAAATAGAATCTTTAAATACTTTTAGCAATGATGTGCTATCAGCTTCTATTTGAGAAGCAACACGTCCTGCAAAATCCTCTAGACGTTCTTGATTGTTAAAAGCTAATTTTACCGGAACATTAGATCGCATTGCTCTAACCAAATCCATATTATTCATATCCTTGGTTAATAAAAAGCGTCCTGGTTTTACATTATCAGGATAACCTCTTTTACTAGCAACCATCTCAAAGTTCTTTAAATCTTTTACAAAGGGTTCTAATATCTTTTTTACATCTTCATAATTAGATCCCGTAGGTACATAAACGTAAACTTCTTTCTCAGAAAATTTAGTATTAGCACTAAAAATTTGGCTTATCAAAATAAACCCATAAACCATCAAAACCGAAATTACTATTACGGCACTTATTGTTATAATTTTCTTTATATTCATATGTGGTTGCATTACTTGCTAGTATTTTTTTTTAATTATAACAATTTAAAAACTAAACTTTTAAAACTCCTTATTAATTAATTGAAAAAGGGCTTCGTCCTGATAAACTCCATTAACTAAAAGCCAATCTTTTTTTGTTCCAATTTTTTCAAAGCCAAATTTAGTAAAAAGTGCATTACTTGCTTCGTTTTTAACACCAATATTTGCATATAATTGATGTAAATTAAGATGATAAAAAGAATATTTAATTAATAATGTTAAAGCTTCAGAACCAATATTTTGATTCCTTCTTTCATTATCCTGAATTACAATCCCAATACCTGCCCTATTATTTTTAGGGTCAAAATCGAATAAATCAACTAGGCCAATGGCAGGAAAATCCTGATCTTGACAAATAGCAAGTCGTAATTGTTTGGCTTCATAAATGTCCTGATGGGCATTTTCCAGATATTGTTTTATTAAGAATCGGCTGTAAGGTGTTTGAGTATTGCTTACTTCCCAAATACTAAGGTCATTTTCGACTGCATAAATAAACTCCAGATCATTGGGTTCTAATGCTCGTATATATATAGTATCGCCTTTTAATGTGATCATTTTTAATTTTAGAATTTAGCCCCGATCCCAAAACGTCGGGATAGGATAGATTTCAGACCGAAAACATTAAATCTCGATTGTTCCTTTAAATACAAATTCTGCTGGTCCTTTTAAGAACACATTTGTAAAGTGCTCCCCTACTTTATCAAAAGAAACAACTAGTTTACCTCCTTCAACATTTAAGTTGATATCTGTTTCATTAGTTTCTCCTATTGCATTCATAGCTATTGCAACCGCTGTAGCGCCTGTTCCGCAAGCAAGAGTTTCATCTTCTACACCTCTTTCATAAGTGCGTAGTGAAAATGTTTTATCATCTACTTTTTTTACAAAGTTGATATTACTCCCTGGTTTTCCATACAATTCTCCGTAACGTATAGCTGCTCCGTTTTCTTTTACATTATAATGTTCTAAATCATCTACTATTTGTACATGATGTGGAGATCCTGTATTTAAGAACGTATAATTATCATATTTATTTATAGCATCAACATCTATCATTTGTAAAGAAACAATAGAGTCTGGTGCGATTGTAGCATGATGCAAACCATCTGTAGCTATAAAGGTTGTTTCATTTTCTATTACATCTAGTTTTTTAGCAAATGCCACCAAACATCTACCACCGTTTCCGCACATCGAACTTTGGTTTCCGTCGGCATTATAGTAAACCATTCTAAAATCGGTTTCAGAATCATTTTCTAACAAAATCAGTCCATCAGCACCAATTCCGAATCGCCTGTCGCACAAACGTTCAATTAATTTCGTATCTTTCTTTGGAAAAAAACCAGAACGATTATCAATCATTACAAAATCATTTCCTGTACCCTGATATTTATAAAATTCTACTTGCATTGTTATTGAATTGAGAAATACAAAAGTACGAACTATTAATGAAATGTTAATCATTGTTAAAGAGCGTTAAACCACTTTACTTCAGTTTTTTTTTGATATAATTTTATACATAGATAACTTAAACACTAATCAAAACTATGAAACGATTTTCAACCTTATTTTTAGTATCCTTATTAAGCGGTGCTACTACGCTTGGTGCATACAAGTTATTATTTGATAATAACGGTTCTCTTTTTGGCGAAAAGAAATCGATAGTAACTCTTGCTCCAAATTCATACTCTAAAACAGTAGGATTAGGTCCCGAAACTGTTGATTTTACAGCTGCAGCAGATAAAACCATTCATACAGTAGTGCACGTAAAAAATGTATCTCGCAGAACTGTTACTAACCCTATGTTAGAATATTTTTATGGTTATGGAGGCCAGCAAACACAAGAACAAGTTGGTACTGGTTCGGGTGTAATTATTTCTGCTGACGGATATATCGTAACTAATAATCACGTGATAAAAAACGCCACTGAAATTGAAATTACTTTAAACAATAAAAAATCTTATACGGCAAAACTCATTGGAACTGATTCTAAAATGGATATTGCTTTATTAAAAATCGATGCCGACGAAAAATTACCTTATACTCCTTTTGCAGATTCTGATGCTGTAAAAGTCGGTGAATGGGTTTTGGCAGTTGGAAATCCGTATAATCTAACTTCTACAGTAACTGCGGGGATTGTTTCGGCGAAAGCCAGAAACTTAGATACAAACGGAATTCAATCGTTTATCCAGACAGATGCTGCGGTAAACCCTGGTAATAGTGGTGGTGCATTGGTAAACACCAGAGGAGATTTAATTGGTATTAATACCATGATATCCTCTACAACCGGTTCTTATGTTGGATACTCATTTGCAGTTCCGTCTAATATTGCCAGAAAAATAATAGAAGATATTATGGAGTTTGGTAATGTACAAAGAGCTATTTTAGGTGTAGAAGGGGGAGAACTTAACAATGCCGCTTCTAAAGAGCTGGGTATTTCTCAAACTCAAGGTTTTTACATCAATAAAGTAACTCAAAAATCAGGTGCTGAAAAATCTGGTCTTCAAAAAGGTGATATCATTGTAAAATTAGATAATCGAGATATAGCTACTTATGCTGATTTTTCTGGATATATTAATACCAAAAGACCTAATGATGTAGTTCAGGTAACTTATATACGTGACGGAAAAAATAAAGTAGTTCCTGTTACTTTAAGTAAAAATGAATTTTTTAGTACTGAATATAAAGGAATCGAATTAGAAAATATCGATGCAACCGATAAAAAGAGATTCGGTATAAACTATGGTGTAAAAATTAAAGCACTTACAAACGAAAATCTTAAACAGTATAATAATGAATTACAAGGCAACATTATTTTAAGTATTGACAATATAAAAGCAACAGATATTGAAACGGTTTCGAAACTTTTAAATCAAAAAGACGAAAACCAAAGTATACGAATTGAAATGATTAATAGAAACGGAGAAGTTATTCGAGTTATCATCTAAATCATTTTATTTCCCAAATTCAAAGCCATCCTGCAAAAATTAGGATGGCTTTTTTATTTCCTTCTGATATAGAATTTATTTTTTTGTTTTAGGAGAAGCCAATTTTCATTTTATTGATAAAAATTTATTTTCACACGTTTCCAAAATAAATCATAAAATAGTTTACGAAATCGATTGAAATGGGTACTTTTGCGCCAAATTTAAAAAAACAAGCAGTTTTATTTTTACAAATTTTCAACTATGAGCAAAAAATCTTTGTACCAAAAAGAAGTATCATTTCAAGTCGACAGACGAAAAGCCGGAGTAGAATTGATTAAAATCATAAGCGATTTATGGTATGATAAATCTATCGAAATGGTTTTATTCAAAAATCAATTACTAGATAAGAATGTAAGCGACATTATTAATTTACATCAATACGCTGGAGAATTTGTAGGTAAACCAATTACTATTTTTGACTCTGTTGAAATTGCGAGAGTTGTTTTATCTTTAAAATTACCTCCTTCCAAAATAGACATTGGAAAACTAACTTATGAATATCGTTTGGAGGATGAAAAATATCCAGATGCTCGTCATTTTGTAATCGAAAAACTAAAAGAAGCTAAATCATCTGAAGAAATTCAACCTAAAGATGTTGTTCTTTATGGCTTTGGCCGAATTGGTCGCTTATTGGCCAGAGAATTAATGTCTAAAACAGGAAAAGGAAATCAGCTGAGATTAAGAGCAATTGTTATTCGTGATAAAAGCGAACTGGCAAATCTTGAAAAAAGAGCTTCTTTATTAAGATATGACTCTATTCATGGAGATTTTCAGGGTTCTGTGGTTGCTGACCCAAAGAATAATGCACTTTTGATAAATGGAACTACGGTACATATTATTTCGGCAAATTCTCCTGAAGAAATAGATTATACGCTATATGGTATTAATGATGCTCTAGTTATTGATAATACTGGTGCTTTTACAACTCAGGAAGCATTAAGCAGACACTTAGTTTCTAAAGGGGTTAGCAAAGTCTTACTTACTGCACCTGGAAAAGGCATTCCTAATATTGTACACGGAGTAAATCATAACGAGTATAATCCTGATGAAAATGATATTTTCTCGGCTGCTTCTTGTACTACAAATGCTATAACGCCTGTTTTAAAAGCAATTGAAGATACACTAGGTGTTGTAAAAGGACACTTAGAAACTATACACGCATATACTAATGATCAGAATCTGGTTGATAATATGCACAAAAAATACCGTCGTGGTAGAGCTGCTGCATTAAATATGGTAATTACTGAAACTGGTGCAGGAAGTGCTGTTGCAAAAGCATTACCCACGCTTGAAGGGAAATTAACATCAAATGCAATACGTGTTCCAGTTCCTAACGGTTCTCTTGTTGTATTGAATCTTGATGTTAAAAAAGCAACTTCGATTGCTGGAATTAACAAAATAATGAAAAAATATGCCCTTGAAGGCGAATTAGTAGAACAGATAAAATATTCTTTGAATACAGAATTGGTTTCTTCTGACATAATTGGTACTTCGGCACCATCAATTTATGATAGTAATGCTACAATAGTTTCCAAAGACGGAAAAAGCATTGTATTATATATTTGGTACGATAATGAATATGGCTATAGTCACCAGGTTATTCGATTAGCAAAATATATTGCGAAAGTAAGACGTTTTACTTACTACTAGCATATACACCAACCAAACCAACTTTTTCTCAAAACCATCAAGATTTCTTGATGGTTTTTACTTTTAAATCAACCAGTTGAGTTTTTTTACCATATAAGTGATTTAAGTTCATTTAAGCTTTATACAGATAGTCACACTTATATTTACTTAAATCACTTACATGGTTAACTTTTTATTACACTAATAATTTTATGTAATTGAACTTATAACTCGATCAATTTCAATTCACAACAGTTGTACTTCACATTATATTATTGGTAAAACTGTCGTACTTTTTACTTCGGACATTACAAAGACAGTATTGATTAAAGAAACTTCGGGTAAAATTGATAATTTTTTTTGATGAAAATGATGATACGTTTCCATATCTGGAATGATAATTTTAAGCATGTAATCAAAATTTCCTGATACATAATTACATTCTACAACTTCGGGTAAATTCAAAATAGATTGATTAAACCCTTCCGACGTATCATATGTCTGTTTTGTGAGCGTTACCTGGCAATAAACAGTAAGATTATTCCCTAATTTTTTCTTGTTCAAAATAGACACATATTTCTCAATAACTCCCTCTCTCTCAAGTCGTTTGACTCTATCATGGACAGGTGTAAGTGACAAATTTATTTTGTTTGCAATGTCTTTTAAGGTATAATGCGCATCTTCTTGTAAAAGGCGTAGGATTTTTTTGTCAGTTTCGTCTAAAATCATGGTAAAAAGTGTTTCAAAAATTATTACAAATCAGTCATTTTTTCTTTTTATAGACGATAAAAGCTCATTAAAAAGAATATTTTTTGGTAAAAATATTAAATAAAAACAATATTTTCTTTATTATACCCATAATATCGATAATATATTCTCTATATGTAGCTTTGTAAAACAAAATTAACAAAAACAAAAAAAATATAAAAAATGATAATAGGTGTTCCAAAAGAAATCAAGAATAACGAAAACCGTGTAGCTGTTACACCAGCTGGAGTTTCGGAAATGAAAAAACACGGACATGTTGTTTACGTTCAAGCAACTGCCGGTTTAGGAAGTGGATTTAGCGATGAGGAGTATACTAATGCTGGTGCTCAGGTATTAGCAACTATTGAAGAGGTATATGCTATAGCTGAAATGATTATTAAAGTTAAAGAACCTATTGCATCTGAATATGATTTAATCAAAAAAGATCAATTATTATTTACATACTTTCACTTTGCTTCATCAGAGCCGTTAACACACGCAATGATCGAAAAAGGAGCTGTATGTTTAGCTTACGAAACTGTTGAAAAAGCTGACCGTAGTTTACCATTATTAGTTCCAATGTCTGAAGTTGCTGGACGTATGTCTATTCAACAAGGAGCTAAATATCTTGAGAAACCATTAAAAGGAAGAGGAATTCTTTTAGGTGGTGTTCCAGGTGTTCCTCCTGCTAAAGTATTAGTACTTGGTGGTGGAATCGTTGGTACTCAAGCTGCAAAAATGGCTGCTGGTTTAGGAGCTCAAGTTACTATTATGGATGTAAGCTTAGCGCGTCTTCGTCATTTAGATGATATTATGCCTGCAAACGTAAACACTCAAATGTCAAACCACTATAACATTACAAAAGCAATCGCTGATGCAGATTTAGTAGTTGGAGCAGTATTAATTCCGGGAGCAAAAGCACCTCACTTAGTTACTCGTGATATGCTTAAACTAATGCGTCCAGGAACTGTTGTTGTAGACGTTGCTGTTGATCAAGGTGGATGTATCGAAACATGTACACCAACAACTCACGAAAACCCAACTTTCATTATCGATGATATTGTACACTACTGTGTGGCTAATATGCCTGGAGCTGTACCTTACACATCTACACTTGCTTTAACAAACGCTACTTTACCTTACGCTTTACAATTAGCAAACAAAGGATGGGAAAAAGCTTGTGCTGAAAACGAAGAATTGAAAAAAGGATTGAATATTGCTAATGGAAAAATCCTTTACAAAGGAGTTGCAGAAGCTTGGAATCTTCCTTTCAACGAAGAATTAGTGTTAGCAAAATAATTGCTAGCATTATATAAGTGCTTACTACACTAGAAAAACCCGTCTTTAGGACGGGTTTTCTGTTTTTAGCTACTAAATACTTTATCATTTTGCCACAGATTCTCGCAGATTTTTTAATCCTTTTAATCTGTGGCTATTCTATTTTCTACTCAATCTATATGACTATTTTTAGCCACTGATAATAGATATCTTTAAATTATCTCGCTTATTCTTTCGGTTTAGTTAAATAGTAAACAGGAATTCCTGTTAACATAATTAAAACTCCCCATCCACAAGTAGAAAATTTAGTAAGCAATAAGCAAATACAAATTGCCGATGCTACTACAATATATAAGAATGGCAGAAATGGATATCCAAAAGCCTTATAAGGTCTCTCGGCATCTGGCATTTTCTTACGCAGAATAAAAATACCATAAATAGTCAAAATGTAAAAAATCAGAACTATGATAATAACAAAGTCTAATAAATCCCCATATTTCCCTGTCAAACATAAAGCCGAAGCCCAAACACATTGTGCCCATAATGCCCAAGCCGGAACACTAGACTCATTTAATATCGCTGCTTTCTTAAAAAACAAACCATCTTTTGCCATTGTATAATATACCCTTGCTCCAGCCATTATTAGTCCATTATTACAAGCAAAAGTCGAAATCATAATCATAATTGCAATGATTAACGTTCCGATATTACCAAAAATATATTGTGATGCCACTACCGCTACCCTATCTGATTTTGCTGTAGCAATTTCATCAAAAGGTACTACTGCCAAGTACATCAGGTTTGTTAAAACATAAATAATCGTAACTATAAAAGTTCCCAAGAATAGACTAAACCCTACATTACGTTTCGGATTTTTAATTTCTCCCGCAATAAAAGTTACTCCATTCCAAGCATCACTAGAAAATAAAGAACCAACCATAGCTGCCGAAATACCTGTAAGCAATGCTGTACCTCCTATTGGAAACCAAGATTTAGTATCTGCATCAAAAGCACGTGTAGACCAACCATCTACCCAATTGGCATCCCAAATAGAAGCTTTTGCTCCAAGTGTTAACCCGAAAACGATTAATCCTAAAAGTGATAAAATTTTGATAATAGTTAAAACCGTTTGTAGAATTTTACTGTTTTTAACCCCACGGCTATTTATATACGTTAATAAAATAATCGTAACAATAGAAACCAATTGAGCTGCATTTAAGTCGAAAGAACCTATCTCAAAAAGAATGTTTTCATCACTTAAAGGCTCATAGAGATAAGCTGCAAATTTGGCAAAAGCGACACCTACAGCAGCAATTGTACCCGTTTGGATTACTGCAAAAAAGCTCCATCCGTACAAAAACGCTATCAACTTATTGTAAGCTTCTTTTAAGTAAACATACTGCCCACCAGCTTTTGGAAACATGGCACTTAATTCTCCATAACTTACAGCTGCAATAACTGTAATTAATCCTGAGATTAGCCATATTAAGATTAGCCAACCCGCAGAACCTACTTGTCGGGCAATATCGGCACTTACAATAAATATTCCTGAACCAATCATAGACCCTACCACAAGCATGGTTCCGTCTAGCAATCCGAGTTCTCTTTTAAAATCTTCTGGTTTGTTTTCTTGCATTTTTTTTGGTTTTTGGTTGGTTAAAGATATACTTTTTTTATAAATTTTGGTTTTTAGATTGCTGATTTTAGATTATATAGCAGTTGTCATTTTTACTTTCAGTCGTGTTATCAAACGAAACGGAGTCACAACTCTTCTCACTATGTCACAAGACCTAAAAACCTAATTATAAATTAACTAAGACTTAACCATCAATCATTTAAAAAAAACCAATTTTGATTCATCATATAAAAAAAACAGAAAATTATGTAATCAGCTTATAAATGATTTTGCTAACTTTACTTAAAGCAACAAACATAACAATCTCATTTAGTTATCATTACAAAAAGACTCATAATAAGTTTTAACAATTTGCTTTTAATTCTTTCTGTTTTTTTGAGTTGCCATTTATTCTTTTTTAACTGAAGTAAGTTTAATAAATAATATTTACACTATGAAAATCTTAAAAAACATAAACGTAGTAAGACGAAAGTTAATGCATAGCTTAACTAAAAACATTGGCCACTCTACAAATGCGAATAAAAAACATTTAACCATTAAACCTGAGATTAAAAGAGTTTTAATTTCACGTCCAAATGCCCGATTAGGGAACTTATTATTAATTACACCTTTATTAGAAGAAGTCATTACTACGTTTCCGGGATGCAAAATAGACTTATTTGTAAAAGGCAATCTAGCGCCTATATTATTCGAAAACTACGACAATGTCGATAAGATTATTGAGCTACCTAAAAAACCTTTTAAGAACTTACTTCAATACATTAAGGTATGGGTATCGCTTAGAAAACAACAATATGATATTGCAATTAATGTTGACAAAAATTCTTCATCTGGAAGGCTTTCGGTTAAATTTTCAAATTCAAAATTCAAATTCTTCGGAGATTCTACAGTCGAAGATATTCAATCAAAATATCTTGATTATGAACATATCGCAAAATATCCTGTATACAACTTCAGGAGTTATTTAAGCGAACTAGGCTTTACCCCCAATAACAAATCAATCGCTGCATTAAATCTTAAATTGAGTAATTCTGAAATCATTGAAGGAAAAAAAATACTAGACAAATTAGTCAATAATGATAAAAAAACGATTTGTATTTATACTTATGCAACTGGCGACAAATGTTATTCAGAATCATGGTGGGGAAAGTTTTATAAAAGGCTAAAAACTCAATATCCTAATCATAATATTATTGAAATTTTACCTATTGAAAATGTCTCTCAAATTGGCTTTAAAGCCACACATTTTTACAGTAAAGACATACGTGAAATTGGCGCATTAATCGCAAATACTGAAGCTTTCATTGGTGCTGATTCTGGAATCATGCATTTAGCAAGCTCTGTACAAACTCCTACAGTTGGTTTATTCTCGATTACTGAGCAAAAAAAATATGAGCCATATTATAATCATAGCATAGCTATAGATACTAATAAAACTTCTATTCTTAAATCTACAAAAATCATAGCATACATGATTAGTCATAACTTATCACTTCGAGTTACAACTACTTCAACAATTATAGCATTATACTAAACAAAGTGATGATTTTTAGTAACTTTATTAAATTTTAGTCGTCTATTATTAATGAACGCTTAAAATATAATAACCAAAAATCATCAACCATCATGAAAAAAAAATCAAATAGCTCTTTATTAAAAGTGCTCCTTTTTAGTCTTGCTTTTCAATTAATTTTAGTTAATGTATGTATTGGCCAAACTTCCAAGGCCGATAAAATTAATGAATTGCTAAGCTTATATTCTAAATACAACCAGTTTAACGGAACTGCTCTTGTAACTGAAAACGGAAAGGTTATCTATAAAAAAGGCTTTGGATTAGCCAATATGGAATGGAAAATCCCTAATGAACCCAACACAAAGTTTAGATTAGGCTCTATTACCAAACAATTCACAGCATTATTAATTCTTCAATTGGTGGAGCAAGGAAAGCTTAAATTAGATGTTCCAATTTCTACCTATCTTCCTGATTATTCCAAAACCAATGGTGATAAAATTACCATTCATCAATTACTCACTCATACATCTGGAATACCTAATTATACTTCATTCCCTAATTTTTTCTCAGATATTAGTCGTAATCCCTATACACCAGAAGCTTTTGTAAAAACATTTGCTGATTTGCCTCTTCAATTCAAGCCTGGAGAAAAATTTTCCTATAGCAACTCAGGCTATTTTCTATTGGGTTATATCATAGAGAAAGTTACAGGAAAAACGTATGAGCAGTGTTTACAAGAAAAGATTTTTACCCCGCTTAACATGAATAATTCTGGATACGACCATCACGATGTGATTTTAGCTAATAGAGCCACAGGATATGAAAGAAAAGAAAAAGGCAGTTCTGACTATGTAAATTCAAGTTACATTGATATGTCTCTTCCTTATGCTGCAGGATCTCTATATTCTACCGTAGAGGATTTATACTTATGGGATCAGGCTCTTTATACTGAAAAATTATTATCGGCTAAATACAAAGAATTATTATTTAACAAATACATAAATACAAGGTTCTCTGCAACATCCTATTATGGATACGGGTGGTTTATTGAAGAAGCCAATATTGACAAAACAGATAAGAAAGTACAAATTATTGAACATGGTGGTGGAATAAATGGTTTCAATACTCTAATCTCCCGTATTCCATCATCCAACGATTTAATTGTATTATTAAACAATACCGGAGGAACTGGTCTTAATCAAATGTCTGAAGCGATACGAGCAATTTTATACGATATGCCATATGATGTTGCCAAAAGGTCTACCGCTTATACTCTATTTGGTATTATTAAATCTCAAGGATTAGAAACTGGGTTGAAGAAACTTGAGGAGTTCAAAAAATCTGATGAATACGCTATTAAGGAAAGTGAAATAAACGATGTTGGTTATCAATTACTACAATCAGGAAAGACAAAAGAATCCATAGCCGTTTTTAAAATAAATGTTGACACCTTTCCTAAATCAGGAAATGCATATGATAGTTTAGGCGAGGCTTATTTAAAAGATGGAGATAAAAAACTTGCCATTGTAAACTATAAAAAATCATTACAGTTTGACCCAAAAAATGAAAATGCAAAGAAAGTATTAGACGAAATCTCTAAATAACAACTTTGATAAACTCAATCAAAACTGCCGCAATTTGACAAAATTGCGGTTTTGGTTTTATAAAATTAAAAGCTATGATAACTTCAAAACCTAAAACTATTGATGAATATATTGCTGGTTTTCCTGCAGCCATTCAGGCAGTATTAGAACAAGTGCGCCAAACAATTAGAAAGGCTGCTCCAAATGCCGAAGAGAAAATAAGTTACGCTATCCCTACTTTTACGCTTAATGGTAACTTAGTGCATTTTGCAGCTTTCAAAAACCATATTGGCTTTTATGCGTTGCCTTCAGGAAATGAAGCTTTTCAAGAAGAACTTTCTGTTTATAAATCAGGAAAGGGCTCTATTCAGTTTCCATTAGACAAACCTATGCCTTTGGATTTAATAACGAAGATTGTAAATTTTCGAGTAAAAGAAAATTTAGAGAAAATAAAGAAGTAAAATTTATTTAACTGAGTAAGTCTAAAAGCTTAAACTTATATTACGTTTTTAGAATTAAATATTTTATTCTAAAATACGATTTACCTGAGTAAAATTTCTTTCGTAGTATGCCTCTTTTGTTGAAGAAACAATTACACCACCATGAACAGATGAGTGAACAAATTTAATTTCGCCATCTAATACCTCGACTACCATTCCCACATGGTTTATCTGACGTCTTCCATTAGTTTTAAAGAAAATTAAATCTCCTTTTTGCGCATCTTCCGATGCAATTTTAACTCCAATACGAGATTGCTCGATAGAACTTCTAGGTAACTTAATATCAAAACTTCCAAATGTAGTAACCATTAATCCTGAACAATCAAAACCTGCTCTCGAAGTTCCTCCTGAACGATACCGGACTCCTACGTTCTCTGTAGCGTTTAATACCAATTGATTTAACAAATCTGAGTCATGGGTAAACTTTACATTATTTGTCGTTGCTGTATCTTTAATTGCTGTTGTCGCTACTGCTGTTGCAGCATCTACTCCCTCTTGTACTCCTTCTTTCTTTACATATGATTTTGAAGGATTTATTTTAAGAACATAACCTACTGGTAATTTTCCTTTTATAAATGGATTTTGCCTTTCTAATTCTTTAACCGTAAGTCCGTATTCTTTAGCAATTGCATATTTAGTTTCTTTAGGCAAAACTTCACGAACAATTTCGGTTTCTACAGGCTTTTCGATTATCTCTGGCTCAGGTGTAGTAACAATCGTAGTAGCAGCTATTGCAGTTTCTTTTATAATTGGTTTAGCGTTACCCGGAATTATAATTTGTTGTCCTATTCTAAGCCCTTCACTTTCTAATTTTGGATTGGCTTTTTTTAATTCCTCGACAGTAAGTTGGTATTGTTTTGAAATTCCGTACAATGTTTCTTTTGCTAGAATTTCATGAGTAGTAGTTTCTTGATTACTTGCTGTAGTATTCGAATTGTTTGAATTGCTTTTATTACTTGCAATTACTTCTTTTTCTTTTGTCTTCGCTTTTGTTGCTTTATCTTTATTGGCAACATTTTTCTCTGAACTTGGAATTAGTAAAATTGAATTTAGTTTTAATAATTTACCCGCATTAGGATTTAAATCAAGAATCTCCTTTACTTTTACATGATATTTTTTGGCTATAACACTAACATTCTCCCCTTTAGAAATTTTATGCTTAATATATTTTTCCTGTGAAAAAACATTAAAACTAAAAAAAAACAACGCTAATATCAGTCCAAAACTTTTCATTCTTATTCAAATTACATTCGCAGATTACATTTAATTCATTTAAAAAAAATCAAAAAACAACAATCCAATTACTTAAAAAGCTAATTTAACTTATTAAACTAAAAATTGCTATTTTTTAACAACTCTTTATATTCAAATTAACAAATTCCGCATAAAAAATAATCATTCTATATTAATTCAATTATTTTTCTTGAAAAAATAATACTACTTTTAAACAAAGAATAACTGACAAAAAAAATACCCTTGAAAAAGCTAATTCTGATTTTTGTATTTTTTCCTACATTATTGATTGCTCAAAATATAAAAGGTAATGTAATTTCCCAGAAAGACAATCTTCCGGTTGAAAACACCAATGTATTTGCATTGTCTAGTAAAGTTGGAACTATAACTGATGAAAATGGTGAATTTTATTTAAAAGTTTTTCCTGAATTTAAAGAGGATGAGACATTACAATTTTCTCACATTGGTTACATCACTAAAAATGTTTCCTTAAGCTATCTGGCAAAAAATAACTACAAAGTTTTTCTTGAAGAAGAGGCACAAAATTTATCAGGTGTTACAATTGTTGCCAATACTAAACTGAAAACAAAACTTGCTTTTACAGAAATAACTAATTTAAAACATCCTGTTTTTTCATTTGGATCTTTTTTAAAAGACGATAAAATTTATATTAGTGGCGGTGACGCTTATCCCGAAATCGATCATATGGCCAAAATGCGGGCAAAAATAGCCGATCCTACCTTTCAGGATTTTTTTAATGAAGGAATAACAACAACAAAACGACATTATAAAAAGTATCTTTCTATTTACAATATCAAAACCAACTCTTGGGAATTTCCAGATTTAAAACTACAGGTTAGAGCGTATCATAACATTCATTTCTATAACAATTTGATTTATATTTTGGGCGGAAAAAAAATGTTCGTAAATAAAATAAGTAGTTGGGAATATTTACAAGATCAAATTGAAGTTTTAGATTTTGAAAAACTCACCATTAAAGTCGACAAAACAAATCCACATCAGGCTGCTGACTTTGCTTCTTTTACTTATAAAGATAATATTATTGTAATGGGAGGTTCTATAAAAGCAACTGAAAGTGGTGTGAAAGATTTTTCAAACAAAGTACATTTGTATAATATTACTTCCGGATATTGGTATGAACTTACGAGTATGCCAACGGCAGAAGAAACTACCGGAATACTGATAGACGATAAAATTTATCTTATTGGCGGAAACAACGGAAAACCAATATCTAAAATAGAAACCTTTGATTTAGTAACAGAAAAATGGCTAACTGAAGGTGAACTATTTTCGGGATTAGAAAGACCTGCTATTACTTACAATGACGATATTATTTATTTTTTTGAGGATGAAAAAATGTACACTTACAATTTTAAATTAAAAGTATTAAAAGAATACGAAATCAACCTCCCTCTGAAGTATTCAGCTATGTATTATAACAATAATAAATTATACATTTTGGGCGGACGTATTGACAATAGTTATTCTAAAATCCCTTCTGCAAAAATTTTTAGCATAGATTTAGATGAATTTAAATTAACAAATCCGAATAAGATTAAAAACTTATCTCAAGAAACAACTCTAGCAAAAATACAGGGTTAGTTTTAATATCAGAGTTATTATCTGCGAAATTATAATACTTAACAGGTAAAAATCTTTATACTAAATTTCTTTTTTAAATAGATTTCCTAGCCCAGATAAAAGCGGCATCCTTTTCTTTTTTCCTTTAAAAAAGAAAAGATATAGCGGATAGCTGGAAATAGCTTCAAATAAAAAAACTCCCAAGTTGCCTTGAGAGTTTTTAATATGATTTAAAACTTTAATTATGCTTTTCCAGCAGCAATTAAGTTTAATGCTGAACCGGCTACAAACCAGCCAATTTGCCCTGCATTATAAGTATGATTTGCTAAGATTATGTCTTTAGTTCCATCTGCGTGAACGAATTCTAGCGTTAATGGTTTTCCTGGAGCAAATTCTACTAAATCAAGGAAATTGATTGTATCATCTTCTTGGATTTTATCATAATCTGCTTCGTTAGCAAATGTTAATCCTAAAAGCCCTTGTTTTTTAAGGTTTGTTTCGTGGATACGAGCAAAAGATTTCACTAATACCGCTTTAACTCCTAAGAAACGTGGCTCCATTGCTGCGTGCTCACGAGAAGATCCTTCGCCATAGTTATGATCCCCCACAACAATAGATGGAACTCCAGCTGCTTTGTACGCACGTGCAACTGCAGGAACTGCATCATACGTTCCTGTTAATTGATTTTTAACTGAATTTGTTTTTTGGTTATATGCATTTACTGCACCAATCAACATATTATTAGAAATATTATCTAAATGTCCACGGAAACGTAACCATGGTCCTGCCATAGAGATGTGATCTGTCGTACATTTTCCAAATGCTTTGATTAATAATTTTGCACCTGTAATATTCTTACCATCCCAGGCATCAAACGGAGCTAATAATTGTAAACGCTCTGATGTTGGGCTTACAGCTACCTGAACTCCTGAACCGTCTTCTGCCGGAACTTGGAATCCTGGATCTTTAACATCAAATCCTTTTGGAGGCAATTCATCTCCTGTAGGTTCATCTAACATTACTTCTTCTCCATCTTCATTGATTAAAGTATCTGTTAATGGATTGAAACTTAAATCTCCTGCGATAGCCATAGCTGTCACTAATTCTGGCGAACCTACGAAAGCTAGTGTATTTGGGTTACCATCGGCACGTTTAGAAAAGTTACGGTTAAAAGAGTGAACGATTGTATTTCTTTCTTCTTTCTCTGCTCCTTCTCTATCCCACATACCAATACATGGCCCGCAAGCGTTAGCAAAAACTGTTGCTCCAATTTTATGGAATGTATCGATAAAACCATCACGTTCGATTGTATAACGAACTACCTCTGAACCTGGAGTAATTGTAAACTGTGATTTTGTTTTTAATTTTTTGGCAGAAACTTGTCTTGCCAAAGATGCTGCACGCGCAATATCTTCGTAAGATGAGTTGGTACATGAACCAATTAAACCAACCTGAATTTGTAATGGCCAGTTATTTTTGATTGCTGCTTCTTTCATTTTAGAAATTGGAGTAGCTAAATCTGGCGTAAAAGGTCCGTTTAAGTGTGGCTCTAATTCCGTTAAGTTAATTTCGATAACCTGGTCAAAATATTGTTCTGGGTTAGCGTAAACTTCTGGATCTCCAGTTAAGTAAGGAGCTATTTTATCTGCAGCATCGGCAACATCGGCTCTATTTGTAGAACGCAAATAACGCCCCATAGAATCATCATATCCAAAAGTTGAAGTTGTCGCTCCAATCTCTGCACCCATATTACAAATAGTACCTTTACCTGTACATGACATAGAAGTTGCACCTTCTCCAAAATATTCTACAATTGCTCCTGTTCCACCTTTTACAGTAAGAATACCAGCAACTTTAAGGATAACATCTTTAGGAGCAGTCCATCCTGATAATTTACCAGTTAATTTTACTCCAATTAATTTAGGGAATTTTAATTCCCATGCCATTCCTGACATAACATCTACAGCATCGGCTCCACCAACACCAATAGCTACCATTCCTAAACCTCCTGCATTTACGGTATGTGAATCTGTACCAATCATCATTCCTCCTGGGAAAGCATAATTTTCTAGTACTACCTGGTGAATAATACCTGCTCCTGGTTTCCAGAAACCAATTCCGTATTTATTAGAAACTGACGACAAGAAGTCGAAAACTTCATTACTTTGAGTTTTTGCTCTAGCCAAATCGGTTACAGCATCTACTTTAGCTTGAATTAAGTGATCGCAATGAACTGTTGTAGGCACAGCCACTTTAGCCTTACCTGCGTGCATAAATTGCAATAATGCCATTTGTGCAGTTGCATCCTGACATGCTACACGATCGGGTGCAAAATCAACATAATCGACTCCTCTGCCAAACGCCTTAGTTGGATTTCCATCCCAAAGGTGATTGTACAAAATTTTCTCCGTTAAAGTAAGTGGACGACCAACAATCTCGCGTGCTTTATCAACACGACCTGGCATGTTCTCATACACTTTTTTAATCATTTCAATATCAAAAGCCATAAGTATAATTGTTTTTGTTTGTTTTTGTTTTTTGAACATCACAAGTTACAAAAAATAGAAGAGCCAGAAAAGAAAAAGCCTGAGTTTATCAACTCAGGCTTTTTATATATAATGATTATAACTAATCGTACGATTACATTACTAACAGTTTATGAGAAGGTGCAAACCTAGTTAAGCTAATACCATCTACTGCTGCTATATATTCATCTAATGTAGGTGTTCTACCTAGAATTGTAGACAAGACTACAACTGGCGTAGAAGAAAGTAATGACTCTCCTTTTTTACCTTCTGTATCTTCTACAACTCTTCCTTGGAAAAGACGCGTAGAAGTTGCCATTACAGTATCTCCTTTTGCTGCTTTTTCCTGGTTACCCATACAAAGGTTACATCCTGGACGCTCTAAATACAACATGTTCTCGTATTCTGTACGTGCAGCACCTTTAGGAGCGCTATCGTTAAATTCGAAACCAGAGTATTTTTGTAAAACTTCCCAATCTCCTTCAGCCTTAAGTTCATCTACGATATTATAAGTAGGTGGCGCTACTACTAGCGGAGCCTTAAACTCAACCTTACCGTATTGTTGTTCTATATTTTTAAGCATTTGAGCTAGAATCTTCATATCTCCTTTGTGAACCATACAGGAACCGATAAATCCTAAATCGACTTTTTTATCTCCTCCGTAAAAAGATAATGGTCGGATTGTATCGTGAGTATATCTCTTAGAAACATCTGCGTTATTAACGTCTGGATCCGCAATCATTGGCTCGATAATCTGATCAAGATCTACAACAACTTCTGCATAATATTTAGCATTTGCATCTGGAGTTAAAGCAGGTTTCTCTGCTGATTTAATCTCTGCAATTCTCTTATCTGCTTTGTTAATCAATCCCTGAAGAACTTGTTTTTCATTATCCATTCCTTTGTCGATCATGATCTGGATTCTGCTTTTTGCAATCTCCAATGATTCGATTAAGGTATCATCTTCAGAAATACAGATAGAAGCTTTTGCTTTCATCTCTGCAGTCCAGTCTGTAAATGTAAATGCCTGGTCAGCAGTAAGAGTTCCAAGATGAACCTCGATAATTCTGCCCTGGAAAACATTTTCACCACCAAATTTCTTAAGCATTTGAGCTTGTGTTGAATGAACTACATCACGGAAGTCCATATAGTCTTTCATCTCACCTTTAAATGTTACCTTAACAGATTCAGGAATTGGCATTGAAGCCTCACCTGTAGCAAGTGCAAGAGCAACTGTTCCTGAGTCAGCACCAAATGCTACACCTTTAGACATTCTTGTATGAGAGTCACCACCAATAATGATAGCCCACTCATCTATTGTAATATCATTAAGAACTTTATGAATTACATCTGTCATTGCATGATAAACTCCTTTCGGGTCACGTGCTGTGATTAAACCGAAATCGTTCATAAATTTCATCAATTTTGGAATATTTGCCTGAGCTTTTTTATCCCATACTGAAGCTGTGTGACAACCAGATTGGTATGCACCATCAACGATTGGCGAAATTACTGTAGCCGCCATAGATTCTAATTCCTGAGCCGTCATAAGACCAGTCGTATCTTGTGAACCTACGATATTAACTTCTACACGAACATCTGAACCAGCATGTAATACTTTACCTGGAGCTATACCAACAGCGTTTTTGTTAAAAATTTTCTCTACCGCTGTAAGTCCTTGTCCTTCAAGAGAGATCTCTTTTGATGGAGCAAATACAAGAGGAGCTTCAATTTCTAGAATTTTCGCTGCCAATGTCTGAAGTTTTTTACCAAATACAATTGCATATGATCCTCCAGCTTTGATAAATTCCATTTTTTGAGGAGTAAAAGCTTTAGAAATATCAATTAGTTCTTTGTCTCCATTATATAATTTTTTCGTCTTTGTGTTTATTGTAAGTACAGTTCCTGTAGCTACAGAGTATGCTTCTTCCAGAATTGGCTCATTATTTTCATTACGAATAATATTACCATCTGCGTCAAGCTTTTTAACCCAGTTTTTAAGATCCAAACCAATACCACCAGTAACATCAACCGTTGTTAGGAAAATTGGAGAAATACCATTTGTTCCTCCTACAATTGGAGCGATATTAACGAATGGAATATATGGGCTTGCTTGTTTTCCTGTCCAAAGTGCCACGTTGTTTACACCTGACATTCTTGATGAACCAACTCCCATTGTACCTTTCTCTGCAATCAACATCACACTTTTGTCTGGATGTTGTGCTTGTAATGCTTTAATTTCTTCTTGTGCTTTAGGCGTAATCATACATTGACCATGAAGTTCACGGTCTGAACGTGAGTGAGCCTGATTACCTGGAGATAACAAATCTGTAGAAATATCACCCTCACCAGCAATAAAAGTAACCACTTTAATTTCTTCAACTACTTCTGGTAATTTTGTAAAAAACTCTGCCTGCGCATAGCTTTTAATAATATCTATAGCAATTGGGTTGCCTTTTTTAAACGCTTCTTTTAAACGATCTGTGTCTGCCTCATAAAGGTAAACTTGTGTCTTAAGTACATTTCCTGCTTCTTTTGCAATAGCAGCATCATCACCCAAAGCTAAATCTAACAATACCTCAATAGAAGGTCCACCCTTCATATGTGATAATAACTCAAATGCAAAAGCTGGTGTTATTTCTTTTACAGCAGATTCTCCAAGAATAATCTCTTTTAAAAACTTAGCTTTTACACCCGCAGCACTTGTAGTTCCTGGTATAGTGTTATAAATAAAGTGTTTAATCGATTCTTCTCGATACTCGTTATCCAGATCTTTAATCTGTGCAATAATCACGCTTAACAACTCAGCACCATCAATTGGCTTCGGATGAAGTCCTTGGTCTTTTCGTTCTGCAATCTCTTTAATGTAATCGTTATAAATATTCATAATTGAAGTCTTTTCTAGGTATCTTATTTTTTTGTACGCAAATTTAAAAATTAAAGCCGAGAATTAAAAAAAATATAACAGAAGTCGCCTTTTCAAAAGTTATTATTAAAAAATAACGATTTACATTGCGTAAAATTAGCAAAATTGCATTTTAACGTCAAAATATTAAATTATTAATAATATAAAATCCTTTCTTTGACAAAGTCGAAATTCTTTGTTATAAAGAAAAAGGTTCTTTGCTATGTTTTAAGCAAAGAACCTTTCTAAATAAGCTTTTTTATATCGTTATAGTAGCTTCTGAATTATAATTTCTTCTGTAATTCCTTCGGCATCGGCTTTATAATTTTTAATGATTCGATGTCTTAAAATACCCGTTGCTACAGCTTTTACATCTTCAATATCTGGTGAAAATTTACCATTGAATGCTGCATGAGCTTTAGCAGCTAAAATTAAATTTTGTGAAGCTCTTGGCCCTGCTCCCCAATCTAAATAATTTTTAACAAACTCATTCGTCAGGCTATTATCTGGTCGTGTTTTACTAACCAAAGTTACCGCATACTCTATTACATTATCAGCAACAGGAATTCGGCGAATTAAATGCTGAAAATCTATAATTTCCTGAGCCGTAAACAAAGGGTTGATCGTACTTGTATTGTCTGAAGTTGTACGTTTAACAACTTGTACTTCTTCTTCAAAACTTGGATATTCTAATTTTATGGCAAACATAAAACGATCCAATTGCGCTTCTGGCAAAGGATAAGTTCCCTCTTGCTCAATAGGGTTTTGTGTAGCTAACACAAAGTAAGGCAAGTCTAATTTATGGTTTTCACCAGCAATCGTCACCGAACGTTCCTGCATTGCCTCTAGCAAAGCTGCTTGTGTTTTTGGTGGCGTTCTATTAATCTCATCTGCCAAAATGATATTAGAAAAAACCGGTCCTTTTATAAACTTAAACCGTCTGTTTTCATCTAAGATTTCGCTTCCCAAAATATCAGAAGGCATTAAATCTGGAGTAAATTGAATTCTCTTAAAATCAAGCCCTAAAGCCTGAGACAGTGTATTTATCAATAATGTTTTTGCCAATCCTGGCACACCTATTAAAAGAGCATGTCCGCCAGAAAAAATGCAAATCAAAATTTGATCTACCACTGCATCCTGACCTACAATAATTTTTGCGATTTCGGTTTTTAATTCATTACGTTTTTGAACTAAGTTATGAATTGCTGTTACATCAGACATTTGTGAATGTATTTTAAATTAAAAAGAGTTAGTTCTATGAATACATAAAACTAACTCTTTTTATTTATTATATAAAAATTATTTTTTCAACCAATTATTTGTAAAAGTACAATCTCTGTACTCACCAAGAATTTTAATATAAGTTTCTTTTATTTTTTCATCAAACCATTTTGCAATAGCTTTAATTTGTTTTTCTTTTAAAGCTAAATCTTTAATCTTGATATAATCTTTAGCGTAATCAGCAGTATGCGATTCAATTCTTTTAGTTACAGTAATTAGTTTGTAACTTTTTTTCCCTTGTGGATCTGTATCTAAAACTGGTTGCGAAACTTCGTTATCTTTTAAATTAGAAACCTGAGCATATAACGTAGGATCCATTTTTGTTAATTCAAAACGTGTGTCTTGTGTATTCGGATTAATCAAGGCTCCACCGTTTGCACGTGTCTCTTTTTCATCAGAATCTGCTCTGGCTGCTTCTGCAAAAGTTACTTTCTTATCTATTATTTTCTCTCTAATTCCAGTAATTCTTTCTTTTGCTTCTTTCAAAGCATCTTCAGAAACTACAGGAGCAATCAAGATATGACGCAACTCAACTTCTTGTCCTTTAATTTTATCTACTTTTATGATATGAAATCCGAAGGTAGTTTCAAAAGGGGCAGAAATTTCTCCTTCCTGAAGACTAAAAGCAATATCCTTAAATTCTTTTACAAAAGGTGTTTTTCTCGTCATCTTATAATATCCTCCATTCGAACTCGAACCTGGATCTTGAGAATATAAAACCGCCTTAGTTGCAAAACTAGCACCGTCTTCTACATCTTTTTTAATACCATTTAAACGGTCGATTACCTTTTTCTTTTCTACATCCGAAATTTTAGGATTCACCACAATTTGTGCTACTTCCATCTCTGCTCCAAATGTTGGCAATTCACTTTCTGGTATTTTCTTGAAGAAATTACGAACTTCCTCAGGAGTAATTTCTACTCCATCGATGATCTTCTTTTGCATCTCTGATGCTAACTTTTGCTCTTTTAAGATATCAGCAAAATAAGTTTTGAATTCTTCAACTGAATTCTTTTTGTAATACTGAACAACTTTGTTTATATCTCCAATTTGCTGAACCATATAATTTAATCGTTCATCCATCATGCCTTTTACTTCAGCATCACTTACAATGATACTATCCTGAATAGCCTGATGTGCATATAATTTATCTTCTAGAAGTTTTCCTAGCATCTGACATCTTGAAACATCTTTTATAGATCCTCCTTGACTACTAATTTCTAAGTATCCTTTATCGATATCTGAATCTAAAATAATGTAATCACCTACAGTAGCGATAATACCATCAATTTTTTGTTTCTGATTACTTTTAACTACAACTGGCTTTGCAATAACCGTATCCTTAATAATTTCTTGCGCTCTGGTTAGCGAATTGAAAAGAAGCAAAAAACTTATTGTAAATACAAATTGACAATTGATAGTTTTTATTCGTAATTTTTTTAATAGCATTAGTTAAAAATTTAATTTGATGTAAAGAAGCTTTATTATTTAGCATTAATGGCTTACAAATATAGTAAACCGTATATTTCAATATATATTTTAAATGTTCAGAAAATAAAAATCTTTACAAATCTAACAAACATTGCTTAATTATCTTATAACGAACAAAAATAACAATTCAATCACATAATACAAGTTTACTTATTACTATTAACAAAAAATTATATGCAACTAAAAAAATTCTCTTATTCAAGAATTAATCACATCTTATTTTTGAAACTATTTAGAAAACCCAACTAGCCTATATTTGATTAAACCCCATCCTAAAAAACTCAAAAAAGGCAAGTACAAACAGTTCATTTTTAACCAAATAAACAAAAGTTTTCAACACTACAACGTTTTCGCTTATTAAATAAAATCTCAAAGCAATTAGCTACATAAGTTTTACATACATTCGATATGTGATTATTAAAATTTAGCATTTAAAAACAGTAATTAAACAATTAATTGGCTAATTATTTAATTAATCACAATTTGATTACCCAAATCCTTAATTAACCTAAAAATCATTTAATTATGAAAAAACAAATTGTAAAACTTTATTTAATTACTGCTTTAACAGCTTTTTTTTACTCCTGTAGCTCTAATGAAAATACAGAATCTGAAATTGCAGCAGCAAATTCTCAGTTCAAAGTAATAAATGTGACAAAGCATGATGGGCGTCCATTTAGCACAGGAACTCCTACTACAGGAAAATATGTTGCCAATCCTGGCGGAGGCGTAATGATGCAAGCATTTTATTGGGATGTTCCTGCTGGCGGTAACTGGTGGAATACATTAAATACCAAAATTACCGATTGGTCTAATGCCGGAATTGGCTCTATTTGGTTACCTCCTGCGTCAAAAGCGCAAAATGGTGCTTTTTCTATGGGTTATGATCCTACAGATTATTTTGATTTTGGAGATTATAATCAAAATGGCTCTACAGAAACCAGATTTGGATCAAAAACAGAACTTGTGAGCTTAATCAGCAAAGTACATGCTGAAAATATGCAAGTATATGCCGATATAGTAATTAATCATAATAGTGGCGGGCAATCAGAAGCGAATCCGTTTACAGGAACTAATACCTGGACCAACTTTAGCGGAGTTGCTTCAGGAAAATTCACTCGTAATTATAATGATTTTTATAAAAACAGTTACGGTAATAATGACGAAGGTGCTTTTGGCGGTTTCCCTGATTTATGCCACGCAAATCCTCATGTACAAGATTGGTTATGGCTAAGAGCTGACGGAGTTGGTAAGTATTATAAAAACACTATGAAATTTGATGGATGGAGATTTGATTATGTAAAAGGATTTGGTGCTTGGGTTGTAAATTCCTGGAATGCTAATGTAGGCGGCTTTTCGGTTGGGGAATTATGGGATTCGAACGTGAACGTATTAAATGATTGGGCAAATAATGCCAATAGCTCTGTATTCGATTTTGCGTGTTATTATAAAATGAATGATGCTTTTGACGGAAATAATCTTGCGTTATTAAATGACGACATGATGTGGAAAAGAAACCCATACAAAGCCGTTACATTTGTGTCAAATCATGATACTGATGAAATTTCTAATAAATTACTAGCCTATTCTTATATTTTAACTCACGAAGGATATCCAACTATTTTTTATAGAGATTATGAAGAATGGCTTGATAAAAACAAATTAAATAACCTTATCTGGATTCACAACAATAAAGCGACTGGAACAACTTCTATTTTATATGCAGACAATGATGAATATATTGCCCGCAGAAACGGATATAACGGAAACCCCGGATTAGTGGTATACATCAATAATTCGTCAACATGGCAAGAAAGATGGATACAAACAAACTGGGCAACCACTCAGATAAAAGACTTTACAGGAAGTTCTAGTTGGCTTCCTACAACACAAGCTGATCAATGGGTAAAAATTCAATGTCCTCCAAAAGGATACACTGTTTGGTCGATTAACAATTAATTATTACCTAAAAAACATATTTAATTTTGAGGCTGATTATTTAAATCAGCCTCTTTTTTATTCAAACAATCAAATAATAGCAACAAATTTTATAAACTAAACGGACTTAAATAAGAAGCTAATATTTTTATTAAGCCGTAATTAATAGTACTTTTGCAAACTATTGATATTAAATATGAGCTTTTTAAAAGAAATACAACGTAGAAGAACATTTGGAATTATTTCGCATCCCGATGCTGGAAAAACAACATTAACCGAAAAACTATTGTTATTTGGGGGTGCTATCCAAGAAGCAGGTGCTGTAAAAAACAATAAAATAAAAAAAGGAGCTACGAGTGATTTCATGGAAATCGAGCGTCAGAGAGGAATTTCGGTTTCTACATCTGTATTAGCCTTTAATTATAAAGATAAAAAAATTAACATCCTTGATACACCTGGACACAAGGATTTTGCAGAAGATACTTTTAGAACTTTAACCGCTGTAGATAGTGTAATCGTTGTAATAGACGTTGCAAAAGGGGTTGAGGAACAAACCGAAAAATTAGTTGCAGTATGTAGAATGCGTAAAATTCCGATAATTGTTTTTATAAACAAATTAGATCGTGAAGGTAAAGATGCATTTGATTTGATGGATGAAGTTGAACAAAAATTAGGCTTAACTGTAACTCCATTAAGTTTCCCTATTGGTATGGGATATGATTTTCAGGGAATCTATAACTTATGGGAGCAAAATATCAACTTATTCAGTGGAGATAGCCGTAAAAACATTGAAGAAACTATAGCTTTCTCTGATGTTCAAAACCCTGAACTAGAAAAAATTATTGGTCAAAAACCTGCTGATAAACTACGTGAAGAATTAGAATTAATTGATGAAGTTTATCCTAAATTTGATCGTCAGGATTATTTAGACGGAAAATTACAACCAGTATTTTTTGGCTCCGCTTTAAATAACTTTGGAGTACGTGAATTACTAGATTGTTTTGTTACTATCGCACCTTCACCAAGACCAAAAGATTCTGAAACTCGTTTAGTTGATCCAACTGAAGAAAAAATGACTGGTTTTGTATTTAAAATACACGCCAATATGGATCCTAAACACAGAGACCGTTTAGCATTTATAAAAATTGTTTCGGGTACTTTCGAAAGAAACAAACCATATTACCACGTTCGCCAGAAAAAGAACTTAAAATTTTCTAGTCCGAATGCATTCTTTGCAGAGAAGAAAGAAATTGTAGACATTTCATATCCTGGTGATATTGTTGGTTTACATGATACTGGAAATTTTAAAATTGGTGATACCTTAACTGAGGGTGAAATAATGAGTTTCAAAGGAATTCCGAGTTTCTCTCCAGAACATTTTAGATACATCAATAATGCCGACCCAATGAAAGCTAAGCAATTAGACAAAGGGGTTGACCAATTAATGGATGAAGGTGTTGCGCAGTTATTTACTCTTGAGATGAATAACCGTAAGGTAATCGGAACTGTTGGAGCGCTACAATATGAGGTAATCCAATACCGTTTAGAACATGAATATGGTGCAAAATGTACGTATGAAAATTTCCCTGTTCACAAAGCTTGTTGGGTAAAACCTGATGATGCCAAAAATGATGAATTCAAAGAGTTCAAACGTATCAAGCAAAAATTCTTAGCAAAAGACAAATATGGTCAATTAGTATTTTTAGCAGATTCTGACTTTACAATACAAATGACTCAAAATAAATATCCAAGTGTAAAATTATTTTTCACTTCTGAATTTGAATAATTATCCGATTCAACGTTATATAAAAAAAGCGCTACTTATATAAGTAGCGCTTTTTTTGAATCTGAATTAATAAAATAACCTCGAGTATTCAATTTTAGGAACTTGCAAGATAAAAAAATGTGCATTCTAGGCGAAATTTAATCGATAAAGCGAATTAAAATCGGATAAAGTACTTATTAGAATAAATTCAAGAAGCCTTTTTTTGATCAAAACATAAATCACAAATTCTCTTATATAAAAAAAGCTCCATTTCTGGAGCTTTTTTATTTAAATTATGCTTGTCCTGCTGGACCGAAGTTAAGCGGTATTGGTGCTTGTTCAGTTTCTTTGATTTCGCCATGAGCGGTTTCAAAGCGATGAATATTTTCACCAATTGCTCTTAACAATCGTTTAGCATGTTGTGGTGTCAAGACAATTCTTGACTTTACCTTGGCTTTAGGAATACCTGGCATAATGCTTACAAAATCTAAAACAAATTCTGAAGAAGAATGATTGATAATTGCTAAATTAGAATAAATTCCTTCAGCGATTTTTTCATCTAACTCAATATTAATTTGCTCTTGTTGTTGATTCGGATTACTCATAGTTTCCTAAATTAATAAATATACTCTTCTTTATTAGCCATCATTTCATTGTAATCATCTTTAGAACCTACAATTGTATGATCGTATTCTCTCATACCTGTTCCTGCAGGAATTCTATGTCCAACAATTACATTTTCTTTCAATCCTTCTAAGTAATCTACTTTACCTGCTACTGCAGCTTCGTTAAGTACTTTAGTTGTTTCTTGGAAAGAAGCAGCAGAAATAAATGATTTAGTTTGTAGCGAAGCTCTTGTAATACCTTGTAAAACTGGCGTTGCAGTTGCAGTAATTACATCTCTAGCTACAACTAGATTTTTATCTGTACGTTTTAATAATGAATTTTCATCACGTAAATCACGAGGAGAAATAATCTGACCCGCTTTTAATACACTAGAATCTCCAGCATCTTCAACAACTTTCATTCCGTATAATTTATCGTTTTGAACGATGAAATCTTTAGTATGAATTAGTTGATCTTCTAAGAATAAAGTATCACCTGGGTCTTGTACTCTTACTTTACGCATCATCTGACGAATAACAACCTCGAAGTGTTTGTCATTGATTTTTACCCCTTGTAAACGGTATACCTCTTGAATTTCATTTACCAAGTACTGTTGAACAGCAGCTGGACCTTGAATTCTTAAAATATCGTCTGGAGTAATAGCACCGTCTGACAATGGTACACCTGCTCTAACGAAGTCATTCTCCTGAACTAGAATTTGGCTTGATAATTTAACCAAGTATTTTCTAATGTCACCAAATTTAGATTCGATAACAATCTCACGGTTACCTCTTTTGATTTTTCCAAAAGAAACAACTCCATCAATTTCAGAAACTACAGCTGGGTTTGAAGGATTACGAGCCTCTAACAACTCTGTAATTCTTGGTAAACCTCCAGTAATATCTCCTGATTTAGAAGAACGACGTGGAATTTTTACCAATACTTTACCAGCTTTAATTTTCTCACCATTTTCAACCATCAAGTGGGCTCCAACAGGTAAGTTATAAGAACGAATCAATTCACCTTCTTTACCGTAAACCAATAAAGTTGGGATTAATTTTTTAGCTCTAGATTCAGAAATTACTTTTTCCTGGAATCCTGTTTGCTCATCAATTTCAACCATGAACGATTGTCCTTGCTCTAAATCTTCGTAAGCAATTTTACCAGTAAACTCAGAAACGATAACTCCATTATATGGATCCCATTTACAAATTACATCACCTTTAACAACCGATTGACCATCTTTAACAAAGATACTTGAACCGTAAGGAATGTTGTTTGTACTTAATAAGATACCTGTTCTTTCATCAATTAATTTTAATTCGGTAGAACGAGAAACTACAATATCAACTGAGTTACCTTCGTTATCCTCACCTTTAACAGTTTTTAAATCTTCGATTTCTAGTTTACCGTTAAATCTTGTAACGATGCTAGACTCCTCAGAAATACCACCCGCAACCCCTCCAACGTGGAAAGTACGTAATGTTAACTGTGTACCTGGCTCTCCAATAGATTGAGCAGCAATTACTCCAACTGCTTCTCCTCTTTGAGTCATTTTACCAGTAGCTAAGTTTCTACCGTAACATTTAGCACAAATACCTTTAAGCGCTTCACAAGTTAATGGAGAACGAACTTCAACTTTCTCTACTGGAGAAGCTTCAATCGCTTTCATTATAGCTTCTGTGATTTGCTCACCAGATCTAACTAAATAGTCACTAGTTAAAGGATTAATTACATCTTGTAATGCAACACGTCCTAAAATTCTTTCTCCTAATGATTCTACAATCTCCTCATTCTTTTTCAATGCAGAAACTTCAACACCTCTAAGAGTACCACAATCCTCAATGTTAACAATAACATCTTGAGAAACGTCATGTAATCTTCTAGTTAAGTAACCAGCATCGGCAGTTTTAAGAGCCGTATCCGCAAGACCTTTACGAGCACCGTGAGTAGAGATAAAGTACTCAAGGATAGAAAGACCTTCCTTAAAGTTAGAAAGAATCGGGTTTTCAATAATCTCACCACCACCAGCAGTAGATTTTTTAGGCTTAGCCATCAAACCACGCATACCAGTTAACTGACGAATCTGTTCCTTAGAACCCCTCGCCCCAGAGTCAAGCATCATATATACCGAGTTGAAACCTTGTTGGTCTTCTCTAATATTTTTCATTGCTAACTCAGTTAATTGAGCATTTGCAGAAGTCCATACGTCAATAACTTGGTTGTAACGTTCGTTATTAGTAATAAGACCCATGTTATAATTCACAGAAATACCTTCAACTTGCTCTCTGGCATCTGCAATTAATTTTGTTTTTTGTTCTGGAATTCTAATATCACCAAGAGAGAATGATAAACCTCCTCTAAATGCGAATTTATACCCCATATCTTTCATATTGTCCAAGAAGGCAGCCGTCATAGGTACATTGGTAGCGCTTAAAACGTGTCCAATAATATCTCTAAGGTTTTTCTTAGTCAATACATCATTTATGTATCCTGCAGCTTCTGGTACCACTTCATTAAACAATACACGACCTGCGGTAGTTTTAATAATCTGATACACTAATTCTCCAGCTTCATTAAAATCTTTTGCTCTAATTCTCACTGAAGCATTCAATTCTAATCTTCCTTCATTTAATGCAATATTCACTTCTTCTGCAGAGTAAAAAGTTAAGCCTTCACCTAAAATTTTATGATCTGGAGTAGAAAGACGCTCTTTGGTCATATAGTATAGACCCAAGACCATATCCTGAGAAGGTACAGTAATTGGCGCACCGTTAGCAGGGTTCAAGATATTGTGAGAAGCCAACATTAATAATTGAGCTTCCAAAATAGCCTCTGGTCCTAATGGTAAGTGTACCGCCATTTGATCCCCATCAAAATCGGCATTAAATGCCGTACAAACTAACGGGTGCAATTGGATTGCTTTTCCTTCAATTAATTTTGGTTGGAATGCCTGGATACCTAATCTGTGTAACGTAGGAGCACGATTCAGTAATATTGGGTGACCTTTAATTACATTTTCAAGGATATCCCAAACTACAGGCTCTTTTTTGTCTATAATTTTCTTAGCAGATTTTACCGTTTTAACAATACCTCTTTCTATCAATTTACGGATAACGAAAGGCTTGTAAAGCTCAGATGCCATATCTTTAGGGATACCACATTCGAACAATTTTAATTCCGGTCCAACAACAATTACCGAACGAGCAGAATAATCCACACGTTTTCCTAAAAGGTTTTGACGGAAGCGTCCTTGTTTACCTTTTAATGAATCTGATAATGATTTTAATGGTCTGTTTGATTCTGTTTTAACTGCAGAAGCTTTACGAGTGTTATCAAATAATGAATCTACAGATTCTTGTAACATACGCTTTTCGTTTCTTAAGATAACTTCTGGAGCTTTAATCTCCATTAATCTTTTCAAACGGTTGTTACGTATAATTACACGACGGTATAAATCATTTAAATCTGAAGTTGCAAAACGACCTCCATCAAGTGGCACAAGCGGACGTAATTCTGGTGGAATAACTGGAACCACTTTCATAATCATCCATTCTGGACGGTTTTCGCGGTTTAAGTTAGACTCACGGAAAGACTCAACTACTTGTAATCTTTTTAACGCTTCTGTTTTACGTTGTTTAGATGTTTCATTGTTAGCACTGTGTCTTAGTTGGTAAGATAACTCATCTAAGTCGATACGTGCTAATAAATCCATAATACACTCTGCTCCCATTTTGGCAACAAATTTATTAGGATCAAAATCATCTAAATATTGATTGTCCTGAGGAAGAGAATCTAAAATATTTAAATATTCTTCTTCAGTTAAAAAGTCTAATCTTTGTAAAGATTCTCCATCTGCATTTTTAGCAATACCTGCTTGAATTACTACGTATCTTTCGTAGTAAATAATCATATCTAATTTCTTAGAAGGAAGTCCAAGGATATAACCAATTTTATTAGGAAGAGAACGGAAGTACCAGATATGAGCAATAGGCACAACAAGGTTGATATGTCCTACTCTATCACGACGTACTTTTTTCTCAGTAACTTCAACACCACAACGGTCACATATAATACCTTTGTAACGAATTCTTTTGTATTTACCACAAGCACATTCAAAATCCTTAACAGGTCCGAAGATTCTTTCGCAAAAAAGTCCGTCACGTTCTGGTTTGTGAGTTCTGTAGTTTATTGTTTCTGGCTTTAAAACCTCTCCTCTTGATTCTTTCAAGATAGATTCTGGTGAAGCCAATCCAATAGAGATTTTATTAAATCTTTTAACTGGATTTTTATCTTTATTATTATTTCTATTATTCATCATAGTTTTTACTATTGATTTATTTGCTATTAAAAATTGATTTTAGATTATAATCTACATCTTTTAAAAGTTACCTTATAAAAGAGTTAAATCATTACGCTGCTACCTCGGGTTACTTCTCTAAACTTCAAACTCAATTTTTGAAGCGCTAGTTATAAAATGCCTTGCATTGTTATAAAAAATCGGAACGGGTTACGGGTATAAATCTTAAAAACTTTAATTCTGGTAAACAGTTTCAGTCCCAGTTTTCAGCGTTGAACTGAATACTGAGACTGTGACTGATAACTTATATTTATTCTTCTAGACGAATATCAAGTCCTAGACCTTTCAATTCGTGCATCAATACATTGAATGATTCTGGTAAACCTGGTTCTGGCATAGACTCTCCCTTAACGATTGCTTCGTAAGTTTTAGCTCTACCAATAACGTCATCCGATTTAACAGTTAAGATTTCACGTAGTGTACTTGATGCTCCATAAGCCTCAAGTGCCCAAACCTCCATCTCTCCAAAACGCTGACCTCCAAATTGAGCTTTACCTCCAAGTGGTTGTTGAGTAATCAACGAGTATGGTCCGATAGAACGTGCGTGCATCTTATCATCTACCATGTGTCCTAATTTCAACATGTAAATTACACCTACAGTTGCTCTTTGGTGGAAACGTTCTCCAGTTCCTCCATCATATAAATATGTATGACCGAATCTTGGTATTCCCGCTTCGTCAGTCAATTCATTGATTTGATCTAAAGTAGCACCATCAAAAATTGGAGTAGCAAATTTTCTACCTAAATTTTGTCCAGCCCAACCTAAAACCGTTTCATAAATCTGACCAATGTTCATACGAGATGGTACCCCAAGTGGATTCAATACGATATCTACAGGTGTTCCGTCTTCAAGGAAAGGCATATCTTCATGACGAACGATTCTTGCAACAATACCTTTGTTACCGTGACGTCCTGCCATTTTATCCCCTACTTTCAACTTACGTTTTTTAGCAATATAAATTTTTGCTAATTTCAAGATTCCAGCTGGTAATTCATCTCCAACAGTAATAGTGAATTTCTCTCTTCTTAAAGATCCTTGTAAGTCATTCAGCTTAATTTTATAGTTATGAATTAAATCATTAACCATTTTATTAGTAGCATCATCAGCAACCCATTGACCTTTACTTAAGTGAGCAAAATCTTCTACAGCATAAAGCATTTTTTGAGTATATTTTTTACCTTTTGGTAAAACTTCTTCACCCAAATCATTCATTACACCTTGAGATGTTTTACCGTTAACGATCAAGAATAATTTTTCAACCAATCTGTCTTTTAATTCAACAAATTTAGTTTCAAATTCCATTTCTAAAGCGCCTAAAGCATCTTTATCTTGTGTACGTTTACGTTTATCTTTTACGGCTCTTGCAAATAATTTTTTGTCAAGAACTACACCATGTAAAGAAGGAGAAGCTTTTAATGAAGCATCTTTAACATCACCTGCTTTATCACCGAAGATTGCACGAAGCAATTTCTCTTCAGGAGTAGGATCTGATTCTCCTTTTGGAGTAATTTTTCCGATAAGAATGTCGCCAGGTTTAACCTCTGCTCCAATTCTAATCATACCGTTTTCATCTAAATCTTTAGTAGCTTCTTCAGAAACGTTAGGAATATCATTAGTTAACTCTTCGTTACCTAATTTTGTATCTCTAACTTCTAATGAATAATCATCTACGTGAATTGACGTAAAGATATCATCACGAACTACTTTTTCAGAAATTACAATCGCATCCTCAAAGTTATATCCTTTCCATGGCATGAACGCAACTTTTAGGTTACGACCTAAAGCTAATTCTCCATTTTGTGTAGCATATCCTTCTGACAATACTTGACCAAGTGCAACTCTATCACCTTTCTTAACGATTGGTTTCAAGTTAATACTTGTTCCTTGATTGGTTTTTCTAAATTTAATTAGATTATATGTTTTTTCATCAGACTCAAAACTAACCATTCTTTCTTCTTCAGAACGATCGTATTTAATAGTAATGATGTTTGCATCAACATATTCTACTGTTCCATCACCTTCAGCATTAATCAATACTCTAGAATCAGACGCAACCTGACGCTCTAAACCTGTTCCTACAATAGGAGCTTCAGGGCGAATTAAAGGTACTGCCTGACGCATCATGTTTGATCCCATCAAGGCTCTATTCGCATCATCATGCTCTAAGAAAGGAATCAAAGATGCAGAAATAGAAGCAATTTGATTTGGAGCAACGTCTGTATAATCTACCTGAGTTGGTTCGATTACTGGGAAATCACCTTCCTGACGCGCAATTACGTTATCAGCAATAATTTTTCCTGTTGCATCCATTTCGATGTTTGCTTGTGCAATCATCATTCCTTCTTCTTCTTCAGCACTTAAATATACAGGAGTAGTTTCAAGATCTACAACACCGTTAGTTACTTTACGGTAAGGTGTTTCGATGAAACCCATTCCGTTAACTTTAGCATAGACACCAAGAGATGAAATCAAACCAATGTTTGGTCCCTCTGGAGTTTCAATTGGACATAAACGTCCGTAATGCGTATAGTGAACGTCACGTACCTCAAAACCAGCTCTTTCTCTAGAAAGTCCACCAGGTCCAAGTGCAGATAATCTTCTCTTGTGCGTAATCTCAGCTAGTGGATTCGTTTGATCCATAAATTGAGATAACTGGTTAGTACCAAAGAAAGAGTTAATAACTGATGATAATGTTTTAGCATTAATCAAATCAATTGGTGTAAACACCTCGTTATCTCTAACGTTCATTCTCTCACGAATAGTTCTAGCCATACGCGCTAAACCAACACCGAATTGTTGAGACAATTGTTCTCCAACTGTTCTAACACGACGGTTTGATAAGTGATCAATATCATCAATCTCTGCTTTAGAGTTGATTAACTCGATCAAATATTTTACAATGGTAATGATATCTTCTTTGGTAAGCACTTGCTTTTCCATTGGGATATCTAAACCAAGTTTTTTGTTCATTCTATAACGACCAACTTCACCTAAGTTATAACGTTGATCAGAGAAGAACAATTTATCTATAATACCACGAGCAGTTTCCTCATCAGGCGGTTCTGCGTTACGCAACTGACGGTAAATGTGCTCAACAGCTTCTTTTTCAGAGTTTGTTGGATCTTTTTGTAATGTATTGTGGATAATAGCATAATCTGCTTGATTATTATCCTCTTTATGTAACAAAATAGATTTAACGTTAGAATCGATGATTTCTTCAACATTATCTTTGTCGATAATAGTATCTCTATCAAGGATGATTTCGTTACGTTCGATAGAAACTACCTCACCAGTATCTTCATCTACGAAATCCTCGTGCCAAGTGTTTAATACACGTGCAGCAAGTCTTCTTCCAATATATTTTTTAATTCCTGTTTTAGAAACTTTAATTTCTTCAGCAAGGTCGAAAATTTCAAGGATATCCTTATCTCTTTCGAATCCAATTGCACGGAATAAAGTTGTAACAGGTAATTTTTTCTTTCTATCGATATAAGCGTACATTACGCTATTAATATCTGTAGAAAATTCTATCCAAGAACCTTTAAAAGGAATTACTCTGGCAGAATAAAGTTTTGTTCCATTTGCGTGGAATGATTGACCAAAGAAAACCCCTGGAGAACGGTGTAATTGAGATACTACTACACGCTCAGCACCATTGATAACAAAAGTACCGCTTGGAGTCATATAAGGTATTGTTCCAAGATAAACATCTTGTACAATAGTTTCAAAATCTTCGTGTTCTGGATCAGTACAATATAGTTTTAACCTAGCTTTTAAGGGCACACTATAAGTAAGACCTCTCTCTATACATTCTTGAATTGTATAACGTGGTGGATCAACAAAATAATCTAGGAACTCCAATACAAAGTTATTTCTTGTATCTGTGATTGGAAAGTTTTCCATGAAGGTGTTGTACAACCCTTCGTTGCCTCTTTCGTCAGATTTAGTTTCTAATTGAAAAAAATCTTTAAAAGATTTAACCTGAACATCTAGGAAATCTGGATATACAGGAATATTTTTTGTAGAGGCAAAATTCAATCTTTCAGTCTGATTTGTTATCATCAATGGACAAAATTTTGATTAAAAAAAAGTAATTTTTTGTGTAAAAACACACTGTTTAATCTATACTTTCTTATTATAATCAATACATCTTTAAAAATAAACTGACACAATTCTGTTTAATTTTTTTTCTTCGTATTGATCAAAAACTTTTTCGTATTTTAAACTATTTGATAATAAAACTTGTTATATTTTATTATACGAAAAATGGTTTAGGCCATTGAGATAACTCAAGACCTAAACCTAGTTCTTAAAACTGAGTTGAATTATTTAAGCTCAACTACAGCTCCAGCTTCTTCTAATGATTTTTTAAGACCTTCAGCCTCTTCTTTAGAAACACCTTCTTTAACGTTACTTGGAGCACTATCAACTACATCTTTAGCTTCTTTAAGACCTAAACCTGTAAGTTCTTTTACCAATTTAACTACAGCTAATTTAGAAGCACCAGCTTCTTTTAATACAACTGTAAATTCAGTTTGTGCTTCTTCAGCAGCTACATCACCACCAGCAGCAACTACAACAGCTGCAGCAGCAGGCTCAATACCATACTCGTCTTTTAATATTGTTGCTAATTCGTTAACTTCTTTAACTGTTAGGTTAACTAATTGTTCTGCGAATTGTTTCAAATCTGCCATTTTTTCTATCGTTTAAAATGATTTGTAAAATATAATTATTTATTGTGCGCTATTTAAGCAGCAAGGAAATAAGCTCCCTCGCATTTATAGTTATTATGCTTCTGCCTCTTCGCTGTTTGCGAATTGGTTTTGTAAAGCAGAGATAACTCTTTGAGCTGGAGATTGAAGTAATCCAATAAGTTCTCCAAGAAGTTCTTCTTTAGATTTGATAGTTGCTAACGCATCTAATTGATCATCTCCAATGTAAACTTCTGAATTAATATACGCTCCTTTTAAAACTGGTTTATCAGATTTCTTACGGAAATCTTTGATAATTTTTCCAGGTGCATTTGCAACATCTGAAATAAATATAGCGCTATTTCCTGTCAATACTGAAGGTAAATCACCATAGTCATTCGCAGAAGCTTCCATTGCTTTTGCAAGCAAAGTATTTTTAACAACTTCTAATTTAATACCTGCTTTAAAACAAGCTCTTCTCAAGTTTGAAGTTGTTTCTGCGTTTAATCCAGAAATATCAGATACATAAATAATATTTGTACCAGCTAACTGTGCAGTTAAATCTTCAATCGCGATTGATTTTTCTTCTCTAGTCATACTAAAAATTATTAACTACCAATTATACTGCTTTAGGGTCCAATGCAATTGCAGGACTCATAGTGCTTGTAAGGTGAATACCTTTAATGTAGGTACCTTTAGCAGCAGTTGGTTTAAGTTTGATTAATGTTTGAATAATTTCGTGTGCGTTGTCATAAATTTGTTCAGCTCCAAAAGAAACTTTACCAATTCCTGCGTGCACGATACCAGTTTTATCAACTTTAAAGTCAATTTTACCAGCTTTAACCTCTTGAACAGCTTTTGCAACATCCATAGTTACAGTACCTGTTTTAGGGTTTGGCATTAAACCTCTAGGTCCTAAAATACGACCTAATGGACCTAATTTTCCCATTACAGCTGGCATAGTGATGATAACATCAACATCTGTCCAACCATCTTTTATTTTTTGTAAATAATCATCAAGACCTACATAGTCTGCTCCTGCTGCTAAAGCTTCCGCTTCTTTGTCTGGAGTAACTAATGCTAATACTTTTACATCTTTACCAGTTCCGTGAGGTAATGTTACTACACCTCTAACCATTTGATTCGCTTTTCTTGGATCTACACCCAAACGCACTGCGATATCAACAGACTCATCAAATTTTGCAGAAGCTATAACTTTAATTAATGCAGCTGCATCTTTCAAAGAGTATAGTTTGTTCTTTTCAATTTTTGAAGCAGCCTCTTTTTGCTTTTTTGTCAATTTTGCCATGTCTTTCTCTTAATTAAAAAGGAGAATCTCCTGATACAGTTATACCCATAGATCTAGCTGTTCCAGCGACCATACTCATTGCAGACTCCATAGTGAATGCATTTAAGTCTGGCATCTTGTCTTCAGCAATAGCTCTAATTTGTTCCCAAGTAACACTAGCTACTTTTTTACGATTAGGCTCTCCTGAACCAGATTTTAGCTTTGCAGCTTCCATTAACTGAACTGCTGCTGGAGGAGTTTTTACAACAAAATCAAATGATTTGTCTTTATACACAGTAATTTGTACTGGGCATATTTTGCCAGGTTTATCTTGTGTTCTAGCATTAAATTGCTTACAGAACTCCATGATATTAACCCCAGCAGCTCCTAAAGCAGGTCCAACCGGTGGCGACGGATTCGCAGCACCTCCCTTAACTTGTAGTTTAACTACCTTACTAATTTCTTTAGCCATTTTTTAAAAAATTTAACACTGCAATTATTGGAAGCAATTGTAGTGGTTATTATAGATGTAACAAAAATTATACTTTTTCTACTTGCATAAAACTTAACTCTAATGGAGTTTTTCTTCCGAAAATCTTAACCATTACTTCTAGTTTACGCTTTTCTTCATTGATTTTTTCAACTGTTCCATTGAAACCGTTGAAAGGTCCATCAATTACCTTAATTGTTTCTCCTAGGTTAAAAGGAATTGAACGTGTATCTGTATTAACAGCCAGCTCATCTACCTTACCTAACATTCTATTTACCTCTGATAATCTAAGCGGAACAGGCTCACCACCTTTAATTTCGCCTAAAAAACCAATTACACTAGTTATTGATTTAATAATATGAGGTATTTCACCAACTAAATTGGCTTCGATCATAACATATCCAGGAAAATATACTTTATCCTTAGCTATTTTTTTTCCCTCTTTTACAGTTACAACTTTTTCAGTAGGAACTAAAACCTGAGAGACATAATCACCCATACCTAATCTGGCAATTTCAGTTTCGATGTAAGCTTTGACTTTATTCTCTTGTCCGCTTACTGCTCGAACGACATACCACTTTTTCACATTATTATCTGCCATTACAAAAAAATTACGCTTTTATCCAGTTAAAAAATCCAGCCAATGCTTTTGCAAAAAATTCATCTACTCCCCAAGTTGCCAAAGCGAATAAAACTGAAAATACAGCTACTACAATTGTCAATCGTTGTACTTCTGCCCAAGCTGGCCAAGTCACATTTGACTTCAATTCCTCGAATGCTTCTGATATGTAATTAACAACTTTTGTCATGATATATTTATTATTGCACGGGCGGAGGGATTCGAACCCCCATCAACGGTTTTGGAGACCGCTATTCTACCCTTGAACTACGCCCGTTTATTTAAAAAAACCAGTAGCAGCGAAGCCGCTACTGGTTTTATATTTGTTTTATAGAATTACTCTACAATCTCAGTTACCTGACCTGCACCTACAGTTCTACCACCTTCACGGATAGCAAAACGTAAACCTACGTTTAATGCGATTGGGCTTAACAAAGTAACATCAATAGTTAAGTTGTCTCCTGGCATAACCATCTCTACACCCGTTGGCAACATAATAACTCCAGTTACATCTGTTGTACGAACATAAAATTGTGGACGGTAGTTATTGTGGAATGGTGTGTGACGACCACCTTCTTCTTTTTTCAAGATATAAACCTCAGCTTTAAATTTAGCGTGTGGTTTAACTGAACCTGGCTTACAAATAACCATTCCTCTTTTGATGTCTTCTTTTTGAATACCTCTTAAAAGAATACCTACGTTATCTCCAGCTTCACCTCTATCAAGGATTTTACGGAACATCTCAACTCCTGTAATAGTAGAAGTTAATTTTTCAGCTCCCATACCAATGATTTCAACAGGATCTCCTGTATTAGCAACTCCAGTTTCGATACGACCTGTAGCAACAGTTCCACGACCTGTAATAGAGAATACATCTTCAACTGGCATCAAGAAAGGTTTTGCAACGTCTCTGATTGGCTCTTCGATCCAAGCATCAACAGCTTCCATCAATTCAAGAATTTTAGGAACCCAAGCAGGATCATTATTCAATCCTCCTAAAGCAGAACCTTGAACAACAGGACCATTATCTCCATCATACTCGTAGAAAGATAATAAATCTCTAATTTCCATTTCAACTAGCTCTAACAACTCAGCATCATCAACCATATCCACTTTGTTCATGAAAACAACGATTCTTGGAATACCAACCTGACGACCTAATAAGATATGCTCACGAGTTTGTGGCATTGGACCATCTGTAGCAGCAACAACAAGAATAGCACCATCCATTTGAGCAGCTCCAGTAACCATGTTCTTTACGTAATCCGCGTGACCAGGACAGTCAACGTGAGCGTAGTGACGGTTAGCAGTTTCGTACTCAACGTGTGATGTATTAATTGTAATACCTCTTTCTTTCTCCTCTGGAGCGTTGTCGATTTGATCAAACGATTTTGCTTGACAGTAACCTGCATCAGACAATACTTTAGTGATTGCTGCAGTTAATGTAGTTTTTCCGTGATCCACGTGTCCAATTGTACCTATGTTTAAGTGCGGTTTGGAACGATTAAAATTCTCCTTTGCCATTTTACTTAATTTTTAATCTTAGTTATATATTAATTTTCAATTTCCTACTTACTTGAGCCAATGTCGGGAATTGAACCCGAGACCTCTTCCTTACCAAGGAAGCACTCTACCCCTGAGCTACACCGGCAGAGTTTCAATTTTTAATTTTAGACTCTTGATTTTAGATTAAAAACAAAAACTGAATCAAATTCATTTTCTCTTTCAGAAATCTAAATTCTGAAATCATTAATCTGAAATCAAAATTGTGGGGAGAGCAGGATTCGAACCTGCGAAGTTCACACAGCAGATTTACAGTCTGCCCTCGTTGGCCGCTTGAGTATCTCCCCATTTTTTTTATCAACATTTGCATGACCTATTTCAAATCGCATTTGAAACATTTTGAGCCGGCGGAGGGACTCGAACCCACGACCTGCTGATTACAAATCAGCTGCTCTAGCCAACTGAGCTACGCTGGCAATTTCAATAAAAAAGTCCGCTATTTCTAACGGACTGCAAATGTAGCTATTTTATCTTTGTATCAAAACTTTTTTTGAAAAAAATTTACATTAAATATGTGTTCTTACCTTTTCTTTCCTTTTTACTAACAATCGTTCAAGTGATTCCGCCGAAAGCTCAACAGCCTCTTCAAAAGTTTTACACTGTTTTTTTACCAAAAAATCATCACCAGGAACATTGATTTTTATCTCAGCAATTTTATTCTCTTTATCACTGGTTTTTTCAACTTTTAAAAAAACATCTGCCGACACTACCCTGTCGTAATACTTTTCTAACTTATCCATTCTCTCTTGAACGAAATCTACTAATTTTCTGTCAACAGTAAAGTTAACCGCATGAACATCTACCTTCATAATAATTATTTTAGAATTAAACATTTCAGAATTCTTATTTATTCCTAGGATGTGCATCGGTATATACTTTTTTAAGAGCAGTTAAACTGCTATGAGTATACACTTGTGTAGATGCCAAACTTGAATGTCCTAACAATTCCTTGACTGAATTTAAATCGGCCCCGTTATTTAATAAGTGAGTCGCAAATGTATGGCGGAGAACATGAGGACTTTTTTTCACTTTTTCGGAGACTTTACTAAAGTATGAATTTATTAATCGATACACAAAGGTTTCATTTAATTTTAACCCTTTTTTAGTAATAAAAAAATAATCTTTATCAATAATATTTTCAACACTTTCGCGCTCTTTTACATACAACAAAAACTGTTCGGTAATTACAGGCAAAACAGGAATAACACGCTCTTTATTACGCTTACCCAACACTTTAATAGTACAAGCCGACGAATCGACATTATTTACCTGCAACCCGATTAATTCTGCCCTACGTATACCTGTAGTATAAAACAAATCGACTATCAATTTATTCCTCACTTCTTCAAAACCTACAGAATTCCCCATTTGACTCATCAAATCAATCAATTCTTTTTCAGAAAAAGGAATCTGTATTGTTTTAGGAGTTTTCAACGCTTTATGTTTCAGCATTGGATTAACTTCTATTTGTTTGATTTTTAAAAGAAATTTATAAAACGCTTTTAAAGAAGCCATTTTGCGATTAACAGAAACATTAGACACATTACTATCTACAAGCGAAACAATCCAAGACCTAATCTGACTATAATTTACCTGATCAATATTTTCCTGTTCAAAATGAAGCTTATTAAACGACTCAAAAGAAACGATATCGTTCATATAAGCATTCAGGGTATGCGGAGAGTATTTTTTCTCCAACTGAAGATATTCCTGAAATGCTTGTTTATTTGTTTTCATAAAATAAAAAAAACCGTTAGCATCAAAGTTATAAAATTTTGATGACTAACGGCATTTATTTGAATACAGATTTTATCTAACTCTCCAAGTTGTCTTTCATGTTTTGAATGTAAGCAGCTTTTTGAATTTTGATTCTATTTTTTACAGATGGCTTAATAAAAGCAGTACGTGCTCTTAACTGACGAACAGTTCCTGTTTTATCAAATTTTCTTTTATAGCGCTTTAATGCTCTATCGATATTTTCTCCGTCTTTAATTGGTATAATTAACATAATATTGACACCCCCTTTCGTTAAGTGTGCAAAAGTAAACATTATTTCCAATTACGAGTTATAAATTACGAATTATTTTTTTACAATATGTTTATTGAGAGAAGCGAGATGTAAAATCTAAAACGTGAAACATATTAAGACGTGAGTAACAACATCAATACAATTCTTTAATTTAATCTTTTCACATTTTACGAATCCCTTTTCACATATCTCTTTTCACATATCTCTTTTCACGTATCTCTTTTTACGTATCTCTTTTTACGTATCTCTTTTTACGTATCTTAATCGCAATGGAGAGTTGCGTGAGGGATTGCAGCGGAAATCCTTTTTTGTTCTTTCTTTTAGAACAAAAAAGATTATAGCGGAAAGCCCGACCTCAAAAAAAGAAGCCACTCAACGTAAAGTGAATGGCTTCTTTTTTTGTGGGCACGCCCATATTATATAATTAGTCTTTTAGAATATTTCTTGAAATAACTAATTTCTGAATTTCGGTAGTTCCTTCTCCGATAGTACACAACTTTGAATCTCTGTAGAATTTCTCTACTGGAAAATCTTTTGTATATCCGTAACCTCCATGAATTTGAACCGCTTCATTAGCCACTTTCACACATACCTCTGAAGCATACATTTTAGCCATTGCTCCCATTGTGGTTACTGGTCTATGTTGTTGCTTTAAAAATGCTGCTTTGTGCAATAACAATTCTGAAGCTTCGATTTCGGTTACCATATCTGCCAACTTAAACGAAATTCCCTGAAAACTACTAATCGGTTGCCCAAACTGGTATCTTTCTTTTGAATATTTTAAAGCTGCTTCATATGCCCCTTTTGCAATTCCTAGGGATAATGCTCCAATTGAGATTCGTCCTCCGTCAAGGATTTTCATAGATTGTATAAATCCTTCTCCAACATTTCCTAAACGGTTTGCGTCTGGAATTCGGCAATTATCAAAAACCAATTCTGCCGTTTCGCTGGCACGCATTCCTAATTTATTTTCTTTTTTTCCTGATGTAAATCCTGGCATTCCTTTCTCGAATACAAAAGCTGTCATTCCGCGAGAATCTCCTTTTTCGCCTGTACGTACAATTACTACTGCAATATCTCCTGATTTACCATGGGTAATGAAGTTCTTCGCTCCATTTACTACCCAATGATCTCCATCTTTTACCGCAGTTGTATTCATTCCTCCAGCATCTGAACCTGTATTATGCTCAGTTAACCCCCAAGCACCAATATGTTCTGCTGTGGCTAATTTAGGAAGCCATTTTTTCTTTTGTTCTTCGTTACCAAATGTCAAGATATGATTTGTACATAATGAATTATGAGCAGCAACCGATAATCCTATAGATGGATCAACTTTTGAAATTTCTTCAATAATGGTTATATATTCATGATAACCTAATCCTGACCCTCCATATTCTTCTGGAACCAGAACTCCCATAAAACCCATTGCTCCTAATTCTTTGAATAGGGAGATTGGAAATGTTTGCGCTTCATCCCACTCCATTATATATGGACGGATGTTTTTTTCAGCAAATTCTTTTATGGACTGAGCAATCATAGACTGCGTTTCGTTATAATCAAAATTCATTAGTATATTTTTAGAACTCCAAATATAAACCAATTATTTTTGCTTTTTCAACAGGAAAGCCCTTAATTTTTATCAAATCCTCAATATTCTTTATATTTCCGTTCATACTTCGATAGGTGACGATTTGTTTTGCCAGCGCATATCGGAAATAAGGAAAGAGCGCCAGCTCTTTTAAAGACGCATCATTTATGGCTATTTTCTTGAAATTAGTGAGTTCTGAAATTTTAAAATGACTATTTAAATTTGAAATAACTTCTGGCGAAAGTCCCCAAATATCATCAAGTTGTTCCATAGAGACAAAATAACCATAACTTTCTTTCTGTTTTAAAATTCGCAAAGAAAGAACTTCTCCTATCCCTGAGACTTTAATCAAATCTTCTTGAGTAGCACTATTAATATCTACCTGAATAATTTTTTCCTTTTTAGGGAATATCTTCTGATTGGGGTAATTTTTATATTCTTTTGTTTCTTTCTTATTGTTTACCCAATCTGGAAATTTAAAATACGGAGTCATTACATTTAATAATGAATCTGAAATTTTTGTTACATCCTGAAACTCCTTGGGAGAATTAACATATTTATTCTCTTTACGAAAAGCTAATAATCTATCTATTTCCTCTACTGACATGCCTAGTTTATATCCTTTGTAATCTGTAATAAAATTAGGATTGAATAAATAAACTTTTTCTTCTCTATTATTATCTGCAGTTTTAATCGAATCTATTTCGCTTTGTAAAGACATCCATTTTTCTTTTTCGGGAAAAAACTGTGATGGGGAGCTAAAATCTGCAAAAAAGTAAACTAACTGCAAAATGATGATGATTGCAAATAGAAAAAAAATACCGATTCGTTGTTCTCGACTAAACTTAAAGTAAGGAGCAATTTTTCTAGAATTCATTTTTGATTAAAGCTTAATTTAACTTGGGGCTGTAAGTTATATCAAAAAACTTTATTTTCGTAGGAAAATATTTAAAATTTTATCGCCAAATACAAAACAATTTAAATATCTTGCAAAGCAAAATATCCGATTAACAAACAATTTCGCAGAGTTTTAATTATTTTATAACTTAAAATGCACTAATTGTTTTTATTTTTTATAAAAAAGAATACATTTGGAGCTTAATAACAATTAACCAAAATAATATATGTCAATTTGGAAAACTAAACCACTTTCGGTATTGCTTAATGAAGCTTCCGAATCTGAAAAAGGCTTAAAAAGAACCTTATCTTCAGGGTCATTAGTGGCGCTAGGAGTAGGTGCAATTATTGGAGCCGGATTATTTTCATTAACTGGAATTGCTGCAGCTGAACACGCTGGACCAGCAGTTACATTATCCTTCATTCTAGCTGCTATAGGATGTGCTTTTGCAGGTCTTTGTTACGCAGAATTTGCTTCAATGATACCTGTTGCAGGTAGTGCTTACACTTACTCTTATGCAACTATGGGTGAATTTATGGCATGGATTATAGGTTGGGATTTAGTTTTAGAATATGCATTAGGAGCCGCAACGGTCGGTGTAAGTTGGTCGCGTTATTTACTCGAATTACTTAATAAATATAATATTCATCTTCCGCATAATTTAATTTGTTCTCCCTGGGAAACATTAAAACTAAGTGACGGAACTATTATTGAAGGAGGAATAATTAACCTTCCTGCTATTATTATCGTTTCATTACTTTCTTTATTATTAATAAGAGGTACTAAAGAATCGGCATCTATAAACAATTTCTTAGTTATTTTAAAAGTAGCGGTTGTAATTGTTTTCATCGTATTAGGATGGAGCTTTATTGACAATGCTAACTATACTCCATATATCCCTAAAAACACTGGTGTTTTTGGTGAATTTGGCTGGTCTGGTATTGCTGCTGGAGCTGGAACTGTATTTTTTGCTTTTATTGGTTTTGACGCTGTATCTACTGCTGCTCAAGAAGCTAAAAATCCTCAAAAAGGAATGCCAATTGGTATTTTAGGTTCTTTGGTAATCTGTACTGTACTATATGTTTTATTTGCTCACGTAATGACTGGTCTTGTGCCTTATTATGAGTTTGCTGGTGATGCTAAACCTGCTGCAACTGCATTTGCAAAAACGGGATATACTTTTTTACAAACTGGTTTAATCATTGCGATTTTAGCTGGATATACTTCGGTAATATTGGTTATGTTAATGGGACAAAGCCGTGTGTTTTATACTATGAGCAAAGACGGATTGTTACCTAAATTCTTTAGTGAAATTCACTCTAAATTCCGTACTCCTTGGAAAACTAATCTTTTCTTCTTAGTATTTGTAAGTTTATTTGCTGGATTTGTTCCTGTAAGTGACTTGGGTCATATGGTAAGTATTGGTACTTTATTGGCCTTTGTATTAGTATGTATTGGCGTTATGGTAATGCGTAAAAAATTACCGGATGCTCCTAGATCTTTCAGAACTCCATTAGTTCCTTTTGTACCAATTGCCGGAATTGTAATTTGTTTGGCATTGATGTATTCTTTACCAAATGAAAGCTGGATAAGACTTGTTATCTGGATGGCACTAGGTGTTGTTATTTACTTTACTTACGGTAAGAAAAACAGTAAATTAAACAATCCTGATAAATAATATATCTCTCAATACAAAAAAAGGGATTATAAAGTAAGTTACTTTATAATCCCTTTTTTTATGGAATAAAATGAATTTACAAATCAAAAACAGAAGTTCTTTTAGCACGAACTAAATCTTTTAATCTAATCCAGAATGCTAGTGTTAAATATACTCCAAACCACAATCCAGCAGTAACAAAGGATATGTATATAAAAAACAAACGAACACTTGTAACTCGCATTCCTAATTTATCGGCTAGCCTAGAAGAAACATGAAAGCCGTATTTTTCAAAAAAGAATTTAAGCTTAATAATTGCTGACATATATTTGATAATTGATTGACAAAAGTACAAAATAAAACAATTACCTAATTTTACAATTATCTCATTCTCTAACTTTCTAATTACCCTTTAGCAATTCCATCCCTACAACACAATCAAGACATCTGCTTTTATTACAGTATTCATTTTTTAGTTGTAATAATGATTGAGTTTCAAAAGCATTTTGAGCATTAATTTTAAACAATTTAAACTTATCTATAACAGTGTTTTTTTCTGGTTTAATTTCGTTTAAAAGTGCAATTAAGTCTTCTGAAACGGCCTCTCCTTGTTTTTTAGCATAAGCAAATTGCATCGGAATAATTGTATTTACGATAAGTAAATCAACAAATGTTTGTGCCGTTTTCTTCGTCTTTACAGGGCTTATTTTATCAAACTGATAGTGGTTTTGCCAATATGGCGCAACGGAAACTAATAGTAAATCATAAATTTCTTTAACCGATTTTAAAGTAATAATCTTAGAAAATAAATTCTGATGTTTATGATATAAATTAGCTAATTGCGAAAGGCGAATCGTTGGAAAATTATCTGGTCTGAGTTTAAAAAACTGCACAGGCTCAATGTAATTTTTCTCTAGTTGGTATTTATGTAACAGATAAAAATATCTGAATTTTAAATCTTTAAAATAATTATCCTCTTTTTCAACATCTAACAAACCTGCATTTCCAAAAAGCAAGGCTTCTAAATTTTCAACTTCAAAGCTTTCTTTTCTGATTATTGTAAAGGGAATAGATAGGGCTATCTCTAAAAAGGAGTTTCCGTTGATATTTAAGCCAAAGTTTTTAGCTAAAAAGCAAAACATTACTGCTTCCCAATCATTATTTGTTAATTCCAGCAAATCATAAATAGGCTGTGATTTACGCTCTAATCTTTCAAAAAACAAACGTTCTTGCCAATTTATGAATGAAAAACTATCAATATCTTTAATTTCTTTTTCGCAAAAAATCCAAGATTTAGGCGCAATTAAGGTTTTATAGCTTTTAATAATTTCTTCTGAAACGTAGTTTTTTAAAATCAAGACAGGGATTTCTAGATTGTTTCTATTAAAAATTTCACTATCATGCTCCCAAACTACATGAAGAATTACATTTTCGTACGCTTTATCTTTTTCATGATGATGCAAATACCAATCAGAAGATTTTAGGTGTATTTCAATATTTCCTGCCCATTTTTGATTTCCTATTATAACTTGGGCATTAAAAAAATCGGGACCAGCCAATTCCAGATACTGTCCTACATTAATAATGGTAAGTTCTTCATTATTATACGTTCTTAGATTTAAAGTATCAAACTTTTTATACTTCCATAGGTAATGCAAAAAATCTTCTTTCATTTTTTTAGCCATTTAAAGATTGACTAATGTAATTCAAAAAAAGTTAAAAATGAAAGAAAATTACTTCAATAAATATAATTTAGCACATGCCCGAGCATCAGATAATGCTTCGTGATGGTTGAGCTGAATTTTCATTTTGCGACAGCAATCGCTCAATTTGGCAGGTTTTAGCCCTTTGGCTTTATATATCTTAACTGTGCATTCCCAGCGTGAAGCGATATTTAAATCTTCATAGCTTAGTCCGCATAATTCCATAGACTTTGCTAAAACATTGCGATCAAAGCTTTCATTATGGGCAACAACGATTCTATTTTCTAAACGTTTCTTGATTTCCGGATATACTTGAGCAAATGATTTTGCATTTACTGTATCTCTAGGATAAATACCATGCACTCTAATTGTAAATGGTGAATATTCGTTATTAGGCGGCTTGATTAAAGTAACAAACTCGTCTACAATAACTCCATTCTCTACAGTAACTATACCTACTGAACAAGGATGATACCCTGTAGCTGTTTCAAAATCTATGGCGGTAAAAGTCATTATACTAAATTTATAAGCTAAAAATGCCACAAACTCAACGAGCTTTCTCGCTAGATTTGTGGCATTTTAATTTGTTTTGAATTATGTTCTATTTTATAGAACCTATAATATCGTATTTTGTTATAATATGATGGTTTCCGTTTTCTAAATCTACTAAAACTGCATCATTTTCTTTTGTAAACAATTTCGAAACTTCTTCTATCGGAGTCCCTAGTTTCACAATAGGGAATGGTTTTCCCATTACTTCTTTAATCGGTTTTTCGGCTACATTTTTATCGGCTACATAGCTTCTAAACAAGTCTGTCTCATCTACCGAACCTACAAATCCAGTAATATCTACTACAGGAATTTGCGAAATTTTATATTTACGCATTCTTTCAATAGCGTGCGAAACCAATTCTTCGGTACGTACAACTATTAATTGCTTGTCTAAATGGTCTTTTATAACATCTTCAGCTTTTGTAACATTCTCTTCTAGAAAACCACGCTCACGCATCCAATCATCATTAAACATTTTACCTACATAACGGCTTCCTGAGTCATGAAAAAGCACTACAACGACATCATCTTTTGTAAAATGTTCTTTTAGTTGCAACAATCCTTTTATACAAGCTCCTGCTGAATTCCCTACAAAAATTCCTTCTTCGAGTGCAATTTTTCTTGTGTAAACAGCTGCATCTTTATCGGTTACTTTTGTAAATCCATCTATCAATGAAAAGTCAACATTTTTAGGTAAAATATCTTCTCCAATTCCTTCGGTGATGTATGAATAAATTTCGTTTTCATCAAAAATACCTGTTTCATGGTATTTTTTAAAAACTGAACCATATGTATCTATTCCCCAAATTTTGATATTTGGGTTCTTTTCTTTTAAGTATTTTGCTACTCCAGAAATTGTTCCTCCTGTTCCTACTCCAACGACAAAATGAGTTATTTTTCCATCTGTTTGTTCCCAAATTTCTGGTCCTGTTTGTTCATAATGTGCCAATGCATTTGATGGGTTATCATATTGATTTACATACCATGAATTTGGAGTTTCTTCTGCTAATCTTTTTGAAACAGAATAATAAGAACGCGGATCTGTTGGCTCTACATCTGTTGGACAAACTACTACTTTAGCGCCTACTGCACGCAAGATGTCCATTTTTTCTTTTGATTGCTTATCCGAGATTACACAAATAAGTTTGTATCCTTTTATAATTGCAACCAAAGCCAGTCCCATTCCTGTATTTCCTGAGGTTCCTTCGATAATAGTTCCTCCTGGCTTTAAGCGCCCATCTGCTTCGGCATCTTCAACCATTTTTACAGCCATTCTATCCTTAACAGAATTTCCTGGGTTAAAAGTTTCTACTTTTGCTAAAACCAATGCATCAATTCCTGCTACGGTTTTATTTAGTTTGACTAACGGTGTGTTGCCAATTGTTTCTAAAATATTTTTTGAGTAATTCATTATATTAAGTTTGGAAATTATACGGTCTGATTCCCATTATTATTAATTAATTTTATTGGAAGAAATTCCAAACTAAACCAAATCGGATGACAAAATCACGATATGGATTATTAGGTGCTGAATAGTAATTACTACTCGAAAACGATGAGTTAAAATGCTCTGCTTTTAAAAAGATTCGAGTTTGTCTAATTCTGGCGTTTATAAAAAAGTCAAAGTTCGGATAATTTCCGATTTCTTTCTTATTTTGAACAAAAAATTCACCAATTACAGGATTATAATCATTACCATAATAGCTGGTGAAATAATTAAACACAATTCCTGTTTGTAAGTAAAGTGCTTTCTTAAAGAAATAATTAGTGTAGTACAATGTATTTCTTGTAACAATTTCTGGCACATTCAAAATAGCATCTGTTTGATCTACTTTTTGGTATAAAACGGTATTATCTAATGCAAATCTGCCAAATTTAAATTCTTTACTTGCCTTTACCTCTAGATAATTAATTGTATTACTATATTGTGCTGGTCTTATAATTTGTGTTTTCAAAGCAGCTTCGGCAGCTGTTGATTGATCCTCAAAATACAAATGGTCATTCAAAACTGAATATTGAAATGACATATTAACCCATGGCGTAATAGCGCTAGCACTTAATGAATTAATTTTTTCGTTTTTAAAATTTTTCGACCAGTTATACTCTACATAACTACTTTGGTATAAATTATAGTTATTATTAGGTAGTTTGTTTATGTTTTGATACTCAAATAAAAATTTAATCTTATCGCTAAAATCATATTTAAGCTTTGCTTCTAAATCCGAAAGCGACTGACTTGTTATTGATCTTGAATATAAAAATCTTCCGTTCCATTTATTTTTTTGATATTCATATTGTCCACCAAAACTATTAATATCCTGACTTAATGAACTAGGGATAATTGTTCCATCATCAAAAAGCAAAACTCTTCCATAATACGAATTACTTCTAAAATCATCTACAAAAAAATGAAATTTCCCTAATAATACATTTTCATAAGCAACTCCTACCTTATTATACATTTTATTATAATGAGATTGATCATTGATATTACTTGTTACATACGAATTTCCAAATCGAAGTACATTTTCATTACCTACTCTTGATAAAACTGTTGGCTGATAGTATTCGAAAAATTTATTTTCATAATTAAACTGGTGCATTACATACAAATTATTATTTCCTTCTGTTTCATTTATTCTGTATGCGTGATCAAAAAACAGTCGCTTACCTTTTAAAAACGATTTTGCATCTGTTAAATACACTTCCAGCCTTTGTCGGTTTTTAAAATCTGGATCACCACTTTCAAAATCCTCAGGCGTTGTTATCCCTCCATTTTCTTCATTCGAAACATCTTGGTAGGTATAATGCGCATTAATATGATACTGTCCTTTTTTTGTGCTATAACTTGTTGTAAATTTAAAATTCCCTGTACTCGACAGTTGATTGATATAATTACCCTCAGACCTTAATCCCTTATATTCTGCGGACACATTAAATCGTTCTGATAGATTCAAGGTTATAAAAGAATCTAATGTCTGCCCTTTATTAATCGTAGATTTAAAATACAATTCGGTTAATGGTGTTGCAACCGAGTAGTACTTAACATCATTCGCTTCTAGAAAATTAAAATGTTTAGCTTTAAACCCCATTTCTGGATAAGGAGTAAAGCTTGTTAAGCTATATTGTAATGTATTGTATGTTTGCCCGATATTAGAAAATGGCAAAAGTCCAAAATTATCCTTTCGTAAATAATTATGATTGTATTCATTTTGAATTGTAAGCGATGTATCTACGTAAGTTGTATCACGTTCCAGCGTTATATACCGGTATTGATCTATTCTTGCAACTTTCTTTTTGGCTTTTATAGTATCATTAAGACCACGATGTTCTCCATTCATGTCTAATGGTTTTACCTGAGAAAACAATAGTGTGGGTAGTACTAAAAGATAAATTAAAAAGAGAATTCTCATTTGAAAGGGTTATATATAGATATTATTTTTGACTATTTTAGTGTGGCAAAGGTAAATTATAAAAACGTATAAATAAAAAAACACAATAGATTAATATAAAAACGCAATGAATCCTATTTTATGCAAGAACCCCGATTACAAAAATGCAATCGGGGCTCTAAAAACTCAAAATATTTATTGTTTATTCTACCAAATCTATCCTTGATTTATTATAATCAAAACTAGAATTTATCCCAGAATATTTTAGTATTCATTAAATCACCACCAATAGCAGCAGCAGCTTTATTATAGTTTGTTCCGTTTATTGATTGCTCAACTCCTGGATATGTATATCTTACTGGAACAGTCAATATATTTTTATTTATAGCAGAAGTAGGTGATTTTAATTTTGGAAAATCTAACCTTCTGTACGAAGTCCATGCTTCAAATCCTCTATTATAAAGAGCAAACCAAGCTTGTTTACCTATTTTTTCTTGCCAAGTTGCCCCACTTAGAATATTTAAATAATTCACATTCGGTTGACTTAAGTAAGTAGTAATACTAGCTGCTGGTACTCCCCAATCTGCCATTGAAGCCGTTATTCCTGCCTCATAATAAACTTTAGCCACAGCTGATCCTCCTGGAATTAAATTTTTCTCAGCAGCTTCTGCCAACAAGAATTGTAATTCTGAAAAGTCAAATATTGTTCCTGGAAATACAGGATTATTTAATGTAGCAGTTATGTGCGAATACGTTTCAAAAACGTTAGCTTCTCCATAAGTACCTCCTACAAAAGTTCTTCCTGGAGGAATAACTGGAGTTGGTTTTGTACCATTAACAAAATACTTCACCATTCTAGGATCTCCACCTGGAACAACAGCGTCCATTGCTGCAACAAAAGTTTCAGCTGGAATAAAATCATTTCTGTTTGCCGTAACTAAATCAGCATATAACGGATTTTGATTCCCTGATGTAGTTAAATATACCAACTTTGCATTTTCAGCATTACTTGTTAAAACACCTGAAGCCAAAGCTGCCTTAAGTTCTGTAGCTGCATAAGCAGGTTCTACATCCGAAATATTTACTGCTAATTTCACAATTAATGAGTTGGCAAATTTTACCCATTTTCCATTACTTGCTGCATCTCCTGCATAAATAATATCGGCACTACCAAAATTAGGGCTTGCAGCATTTTTTTTCAATATTACAACATCATCTGTCAATCTTTTTATAAGATCTTTGTAAATTGTTTTAGCATCATCATAAGCTGGCAAAGGATAATTTACAATATCTCCTACTTGACTATATGGAACATCTCCAAAAGTATCTACCAAGATACTATATGTATAAGCTTCCAAAATATCAATAAGAGTTAACCTATTTTGCTTAATAATAGCAGCGTCTTCAGTTTCAGTCACCTGACCATTAATCATCTTTTTAGCATCATAAAAATCAGCTAAAACATCTCTATACAAAATACGAAAATGATTATCTGGAATTTTTCTAGTCGTAAGATCAAACTGACTTTCACTAGGATAAGTAGTTTCTGCCCATTGTTGAGAAAACAATCTAAACCCGTTATTATTTACATTGGTACTTACCATCTGATCTACTAATTTCTTTTGAGCATTAGTAAACATATATTCTGGTTTGGTCGATGTTGGTTTTTTAGGATCAACATTCATATCTGTAATATCAGTACTACATGAGATAGCAATACTAACAAAAGATATTAATAAAAATATTTTTTTCATGATTTAGAATTTTAATGTTAGGTTACAACCAATGTTTCTTGTTGTAGGTAGTGAACCTCCTGAGTAACCTGAAGACAAGTTACCTGAACTAAGACCACTTTCTGGATCTGCATCTGGAAGATTTTTATGAATTATCCATAAGTTAGAACCTATTAAAGAAAGTCTTAAATCAGTTAAACTTAATTTAGAAACCAACGCTGATGGGAAACTATATGTAATAGTTACCTCTCTTAATTTTATATAACTTGCATCATAAATAAAAGCTTTCTGTGGATTTTTATTATATCCATAAATACCTCCTGCAACTTCTGGTCCTGGTGTTCTAGTTGTATTAGGAGTACCATCTACATTTACTCCTGGAAGTATAACTCCACCACCATTAGCTAATGTATTTCTTACTGGATTTCCTAACTCATTAAATCCTGCAGTAGACTCATATAAACCAGAGTTTTGTCCGTAGTATTGATCTAAAGAGAAAATATCTCCTCCTTTTTGCATATCAATTAAGAAACCTAATGAAACTTGCTTGTAAGTAAATTTATTACGGATTCCACCAATCCAGTCTGGAGTAACATTTCCGATAACATTAGTAACCGACTCTGTCATTAAATAAGTACCTCCTTTAGTAACTTTTTGTCCATCGGCCGCATACACATAATCTTTACCAATAATATCACCAAAAGCGTTACCTGGTTTTGCAACTATACTCACACCCCCTTGAAAACTTCCTAATGTTAACACCTCAATTCCAGGTGCTAAATCTTTAATTGTATTTTCATTTTTAGACCAGTTTACAAAAACATCCCATTGAAAATCTTTCAATTTTACAGGAGTCAAATTAAACTGTACCTCGATACCTTTATTCTCAACAGAACCAGCATTTGCATATCTTGAAGAATATCCTGTTGCTGTAGAATAATCTACAGGGAATATTTGATCTGAACTTAAACTTTTATATACACTTACCTCAAATCCAGCTCTTCTATCAAAGAATTGCATCTCTAAACCAAGCTCTTCCGATTTAGTTTTTACAGTATGTAAGTCTGGATTAGCACTTATGTTTGGTCTTGAGTACAATGGATTTGAACCAAAATTATTGAATTTGCTAAAAACACTTTGTAATGAATACAAATCAATATTTCCTTGTGGGTTCTCAGCATAACTCGCTCTAAATTTACCGAAAGTTAACCATGGCTGATTAATATGATTTGTAAAAACATAACTCGCAGAAGTAGAGAATGTATTTACTGAGTTACTTCCTTTTGGTAATGTAGAGAATACATCATTACGTACCGTTCCATCTAAGAATAAAAAGTCTTTATATCCTAAAGAAACAGAAGCATAAGCACTATTTACTCCCGAATTATCTTCCTCTTCTACAGGATATGGAGAAGGGCTTAATGAATTTGATAATGCAAAAATTCCTGGTATAATAAGTCCACCATCTGTAGAAGCAAGTGTAGAAGTACGTCTTGTTCTTAAAGCGTTAAGACCTGCTAAACCATTTAATGAAATATCTTGTGTTATTTTCTTATTGAAATTCAAAGTAAGCTGATAGTTTTGCTCAGAAAACATACCCGCATATTTTTGATATCCTGAACCTACAGCTAATCTGTTTATTCCAAAAGTTGCATTTAAAGAACCAACTGCTTTTCTTTCTTCACGTAATTCAGAATAACTATCTGTACTAGCTTTTCCTGTTACAGATAACCAATTTGCTACCTTATAATCTAATTGAACATATCCTATAAAACGGTTTCTCTCATCAGATTGGTAATTTTTATATCTTGTAAAATAAGGGTTATCTGCATACTTAGCACTAGTGTTACCGTTAGCAGGATTTGCCATATTCCAAGAAATGTTTTGTCCTCCAGAATTTTCAAAAACATCTTTTTGAGCCTGGATATCTACATTGGTAGCCCACCACTGACGGAATGACCCCATAATGTTGTCTCCTCCATATCCAGTTGTATTTCTACCAACTGTAGTTTGCGCCATATAATTTGCAAATGCACTAGCTGATAATTTATCTGTGAACTTATGGTTAATTTTAAGACTGATATTATTTTTCTTTAATTCACTATTTGGTAAAATCCCATTTTCTTTATAGTTGTTGTAGTTCAAAACAAAATTTGTTTTCTCTGTACCATCCTCTATAGAGATCGAATTATTAAAGGTTGTAGCTGATTGAAAGAATGTAATAGGTCCATTCTCAGCTGCTTTCCATGTTGTTTTCTTTCCGTAATTTGGAGAATATTTAGTATAAGCATCCCATTGGTAAATAGAAAGATTTGGGTCAAAAGCAACACCGTAAGAAGCATCATCAGTTGTAGTAGCAACTTGATTTCCGTTACTATCTATAGTAAAGAATGCTCCTGTTGGTCCCACTGGAATTCCTTTTGGGTTACCAGCATCATCGTAAGTTGGTCCGTAACCTTGTCCGTATTTATTTTGGTAAACAGGAAAAGTTTTTTTATCAACTGTACCTACTGTAAATTCACTAGAAATGGTAACTCCCATTCCTTTTCTTGCTTTACCTTTTTTGGTCGTAATCATGATTACCCCATTTCCAGCTTGCCATCCGTATAATGCAGCAGCTGCAGCACCTTTCAGGATATTTAAAGTCTCAATATCATCTGGGTTAATATCCATCGCTGCATTTCCGTAATCATATGTATTACGAGCACCTTCTGTTTGTTTACCTACACTTGAGTTAGTGTTAGCATTATTAATTGGCATACCATCAATAACGATAAGCATTTGGTTATCTCCTGTAAGGTTTTTAACCCCTCTGGATACTACGTTTGTAGAACCACCAAAGTTGGTATTTTTTCTGATGTTTACACCAGCTGCCTTACCAGAAAGCTCATTAAGAAAGTTTCCACTTGCAGCACCTGAATTTAAATCAGCACCTTTGATCTCTTGTGAAGCATAACCTAAAGATTTTTTCTCTCTTTTAATCCCTAATGCAGTTACAACAACGCCCTCAAGTTCGACTGATGAACTTGCTAACTTAGCATTTACTGTAGCTGAACTAGCTGTAATTTCTTGAGATTTCATCCCAATATAACTAAATACCAAGACTTGGCTTGGAGTTGCTTTGATAGAATATTTTCCATCAAAATCAGTTTGAGTTCCCGATTGTGTTCCTTTAACTAATACACTTACACCTGGCAAAGGCATTCCTGCATTATCGGAAACAATTCCAGAAACAGTTCTTTCTTGCGCAATGGTGAGTTGCGTCATAAGTACTACCAGTAGCACTAAGAATCCGTTAAACTTTAGTTTCATTTTTTAAATTTTGAATTAGTATGCCGCAAACATCATAATAATTTCTTAAAATAACAAGTAAAACCAAGCTCTTGAAAACTTTTTTTTTAATATTTCTTTAACACTACCACGTGTCAACTCAGTAAATTAGTAGATAAATAGCATTATCCCTAATTTTATCTTTAAAATACTAAACTTTATTTAATATTTATTTTAACAAATAATTAACAAATAAAGTAAGTTAATTCCTAGTCTTGAATTAAATATTTTAACACGTAAGTAGTTTTTAACTTACAATAAAATAACAAAATTAAAACATTATAAACTGAAAATGTTTTTAATATAACTGCTTTTAAAATTACATCTCAACTTTATCCTGAATCTGATTACTAAAATTTCCGGATCAATTTTCTAAGTCATGATATCTTCCTTAAAATATATTCTAAATATTACTATTTTGAATTTGTACTAATTTTTATCCAAAAAAAAACTGTCCAAAATATTTTGGGCAGTTTTTAATAATTTAATTAAAACGTACTTAAAGTTCGTTTTGTTTTACCAACCTGGATTTTGGCCTAATCCTGGATTAGTGTTCATTTCTAGTTGTGGTATTGGCCATAAAAATTTAAAACCTTCACTAGATATAGCTGCTACACCATAAGGTCCTGAATAAGCTGTCCCCAAAGTAAATAAAGTACCATCTGGTGTGCCATTAGCAATTTTTGCAGGAATTCCGTCAATTGGGGCAATATCATCATTTTGAAGTCTATGAATATCGGACCATCTACGTCCCTCAACTAAAAATTCAATTCGTCTTTCTATCAAGATTGCTTTAACCAAATCATTAGACGAACTAAATGAAGCTGCAGTGTATGCTTGTGTTTCTGGAATAGCAAGAGACCTATTTCTTACAGAGTTTAATAATGCCAATGAATTAACTAAATTAGGAGTTGCCATACGAGCCTCAGCTTCAGCCATATTTAAAACTACTTCTGCATATCTAATTACTGGAGCTGCATCAGTCATATTTGTGACATCTGTATATTTATTAGTATACTTTCTGCCAGAAACAGTTGTAACCATTACTCCATCTTCTCTTCTTTTATCATCTACCAACCAACTTGGGTTTCTCCAAATAATAGGACTAATAGCTACTAATTTTCTAGATTTAAAGACACTTGCTAAAGCACCATTAGTTTGAGGGTTAGATGTTGAAGAATGTTGTATAGAAAATATTGATTCTAAATTTGTCAAATTATTAGCCAATATAAATGGCTCAACTGGTTTTGCTGTTAAAGAATAAACTCCATTTAATTTATTTCCTTCAGTAATAACATTTTCCCAATCTCTTTTATGAAGATATACTCTTGTTTTAAAAGCGATTGCAGCACCTTTAGATGCCTTAGCAGTCGTTTTAGTTGTTATCAAGTTTTCAGCATCATTTAAATCTGCTAAAATTTTTACATAACATTCTGCCACTGTATTTCTAGGTTTTAAAGCTTCCGAATCTATTTTCCCTTGAGTATTAATACCTACCTCTCTATATGGTATCCCAGGATGAGTGGCTGCTGGAGTAAAATTGTATGGTCTTGCAAAATAAGTTAATAATTCAAAATGTGTAATTGCTCTTAAAAACTTAGCCTGTCCAATATAATCATTTCCAACTGCTGCAGTAATAATTCCTTTTGAGACAGCAGTATTAACTCCTTCAATCATTAAATTACATCTATTAATTAACCTGTAACCATCTACCCAATAATACACATTATTAGCAGTTGTAGCATCGTAAGTAGCCGTGTAAGTAAGTTGGTAAAATGTCGCTGTATTTACAACATCTTCTCCTCTACACTCTCCTTGTTCCACAAAAGCAGCCCCCCATACATATCCTCTACCTCCATTTGAACTAGTTGAAGTGTACTGACCAATAGCCGCTGCATTATAAACTCCATTCATCGAAGACTCAATGAACGATGGTGTTGAAAATGCATCGCTCTCGGCTATATTATTTACAGGCTTAAGATCTAATATTTTCTCTTCTGTACATGCGTTCATCCCGAATACGATTACAGAAAATAGAAATGTTTTTATTACTTTTTTCATATATTTTTTATAAACTTACATTTATCCCCATTGAAATAACTTTACTACGTGGTGTACCATTAATGTCCACTCCTAATGTTTCCATTTCAGGATTGAGACCTTTATAATTAGTGATTAACCAAATATTTTGAGCCTGTGCAAAAATTCTAAAACTATCAACTTTTATTTTGTCTAATAGCAATTTTGGTAAAGAATACCCAACACTTATATTATCCAGAGATATAAAATCTCCTTTTTCAACAAACCTAGAAGTTGCACTTCCTGAAAGATTCGTGAAAGTATTAGAGCTTGCATACAATCTAGGAGTCCAACCATCCCCAGGGTTATCAACGCTCTGCCATCTCCCTAAAATTTCAGTTCCATTATTATTTAAATTCTGGTTCATTAATTCTCTTCTTGTTCCATTAAATATTTTATTCCCACCGCTAAATCTAAACATGAATCCAAAATCAATTCTTTTGTATTTCATCGTTGAACTAAACCCTCCATAATAAGTTGGCAGCGTATTTCCTAAGATTACTTTATCAGTTGAAGCACTTAAAGAAGATGCAGTAGATAAATCAGTTGGATTATTTGGATCAAAAACCGAATAAGTTTCAGTAGAAATATTTCCTTGTACTAATGATCCATCTCCTTTATAGTAAACCGGATTACCATTTGCTTTATTCACTCCCCAATATTTATAGCCATATAAAGAGTTTATTGATTCTCCTTCTCTGATTATTAAATTAGGAGCTATATTAACAAAATCGGTAGATGATCCTCCAATTATATCTTGTCCTTGATTCAAACTCACTACCTTATTTTTAGCAAGTGTCAAGTTGGTAGATATATCCCAAGAAAAATTCTCAGTATTAATTGCTTTAAAATTCACGCCGAATTCATACCCATCATTGTACATTTTTCCAACATTTTTATTAATCGTACTGCTAGGAATACCCAATGATGGAGCAGTCGGAACTGCCAAAACAATACCATCTATATTATTTCTATAATAATCAAACGTTAGATTAACACGATTTTTAAATAGACCTAAATCAATACCTAAATCTATTTTTTTACTAGCTTCCCATTTTAGTTGATCATTCCCGAATTGAGAATACCCTAAACCATTTAAATTTCCATAAGGAGAACTTATAGTAAGCCCTAAATAAGGATAATTAGCACCATCTAATATTTCAGTATTTCCTACTTCTGAATAAGATGCTCTAATCTTTAAATCTGAAACAGTACTACCAATTGAGTCCATAAAATTCTCCTTAGAAACTGTCCAACCAACTGAAACACCAGGGAAATTAGTCCATCTTGTATCTACTCCTAACTTAGAAATACCATCCCTTCTTATAGATCCCTGAATAAAATATTTCTCTTTATAATTATAGGTGGCTCGTGCTAAATATGAAATAATTCCATTTTCTGTAACTGATCCCCCAGAATCTTTAGTTGTATAAGAATTAGTAACTAAATTCTCATTATAAAAATCACTTAATATATCACTTCCAGAACCATAAAAATATTGATACTTTTGTTTTTGGTATTCTGCAACTGCAGTAATTCCTATATTATGATTTTCAGCAAAGGTCTTCTTGTAGTTTAAGATATTCTGCCAGTTCCATCTAAAATATTCACTATTGTCATTTATTAAATATCCATTCGCATTACGTCCATCACCATGAATTGGATTCCAATACTGAAATCCTCCTGTATTGGAATCATCACTACTTAATTGTAATTTGAAGCTCAAATCAGAAGTGATTTTTGCATTTGCAAAAGCATTTACTAAGGTTCTGTTTACTTTTGAGTAATACTTATTATGGTCTAATATATATCTTATGTTTGTTATATTATCACCCGCTGGATCTGTATTCTCCCATTTTCCAACAGTAACATTATCATCTGAAAGATTATATCCAGTAGGATTCGCAGAGTTATAAATTGGTGTATTAGGTAATTGTCTAATGGCATTAAAAATGTTCCCTGAGATACCATTAGCACTAGTGCTTAATCCATTATATTCAGTTCTTGTTAAACTTATATTTGTACCAATACTTAGCCATCTATTTACTTCTTGATCAATATTAGCTCTTATAGAATATCTTTTCATTTCATTGGCTAAATTGATCCCTTTTTGATCAGTCAAACCCAAAGACAAATAATACTTTGTTTTGTCTGTACCTCCACTTAATGATAATGTATTATTAATTTGGGGTGCATTTCTTAAAACAGCACTTTGCCAATCTGTATTATAAGTATCTCCAATAGCCCACGGTGCTTGGCCACGGTTAGTTCTTTTTTCATTAGAGATTATTAAGAAATCAGGAGTTTGTAGTAAATCATATTTTTTAGCTGCACTTGCAACACCCAAAGTACTTGAATAGTTTAGCTTCATCGTCCCTTTTTTACCAGTCTTAGTAGTTATTAAAATAACTCCATTAGCAGCTCTAGAGCCATAAATAGCTGTAGAGGCTCCATCTTTTAATATATCAAAAGACTCTATATCCTCAGGATTAATATCTGCCAATCCGTTAGTTGCAGATGCACCGCCAACATCTCCTGTAAATATTGGCATACCATCTACCACGATTAATGGATCTGTTTTTCCTGATATACTAGCAACTCCTCTTATTCTTATTTTTGGAGCTTGCCCAATTATACCTGTATTTGTTGTTACCTGAACGCCTGTCGCTCTTCCTGCTAACACTCCTTCAAAACTTGGAGTCACTAAATTTGCAATATCTCGACCTGCAATTTTAGATATAGAACCTGTTACTTCTCTTTTTTTCTGTACACCGTACCCCACAACAACCACTTCATCCAATTCATTCCCACCTTCTTGCATCTTTGTATTAATCACCGAAGAAGCTCCAACTACAACACTCTTATCCTGTAATCCCATATAAGAAAACTCTAGCACATCTCCTGTTTTTGCCTTGATAGAATATTTACCATCAAAATCCGTCTGTACTCCATTTTTTGTTCCTTTAACGATAACATTCACGCCTGGTATAGGGCCTGTTGCATCTGAAACAATTCCAGAAATATTCCTTTCCTGTGAAAAAGAAAACTGCATGGTTAATGCTGTTAATAATGTTAAAATCCATTTAAATTTCACCCTCATTTTAAATTGTTTTTGGTTAATAATTCGTCAAAAATGATAAATTTTTCTTACAATAACAATTTTAACAATTTGTTAATTATTATTTTTCCTACTTAAAAACGTTAACAAAAAAGAAAAAATTTACAAAAATAACAGTGATTTAGATTTTTTGACAATTATTGTGATAAATAACAAACCTTTAATAAGCCATATTAACAATAAAAAAAATGTTAAATTTTAACATCTACAGGTAAAAATACTAGAAGATTAATTTGTCCTCATGTTATAAGTTTCGGTACTTTCATTAATCTATTTCCCAGAAAAAATTTAATCTTTGTAATTCTAAAAAAAGAACATGCTACAACTCAATTTTTCAGGATATGATTTAGAAACCGGAACCGACGAAGCTGGTCGTGGCTGCCTTGCTGGACCAGTAACCGCAGCAGCCGTAATTTTGCCCCTAAATTTTGAGAATAAAACACTAAACGACAGTAAGCAATTATCCGAAAAAACTAGAGAAAAATTAAAACCTATAATTGAAGAACAAGCCATTTCGTTTGCTATTACTCATTTACATCCAGATGAAATTGATGAAATAAATATCCTAAATGCTTCAATGAAAGGAATGCAGGAATGCATCCTGAAACTAAATCAAATTCCTGAGTTTATTATTGTTGATGGAAATAGAATGCTAAATGCAAAACTAGGTTTGAAAAATACCGTTGGAAAACAATTTTCTGAAAAGGAAATTGAGTTATTAAAATCGATTCCAAATCAAAGCATTATAAAAGGCGATGCCAAATTTATGAGCATTGCTGCTGCATCTGTACTTGCCAAAACCTATCGAGACGAGTATATGGATAAAATTCATGAAGAGTTCCCGATGTACAATTGGAAACAAAATAAAGGATATCCTACCAAGGAACATCGCGAAGCAATTAAGAAATATGGACCTACTAAGTATCATAGAATGTCTTTTAGGTTATTGCCAGATCAGTTGGAGCTACTGTTTGAAGATTAGTCTTTGTATAGAATTACAGCTTTAATTTGTATTTTAGTTTTCTAAATACTACAATAATTCAAATCCCATATCATCGAATCTAGCTAAGCGCAACATTTACAAAAACCTCTTTGATTATTCTAGACAAAAACCAATAAAAAAAAACTAATCATGACTAAACGCGCAAATAAATACAGACTTACTCTGGAACAAGTTTCTTTAATGAAAGAAGATGCAACTTTAGCTGAACCTTTATCATTGGAATTTGAAAATCACGATGAAATTTTTACAATTATCAAGAAAATTAAAGAAAAGAAACTATTTGGAGATGAGAATCAATCTACAGAATTTGCCATTGGTTTAAAAATGTTCAGTGAAGTAATGCTTAAAAATAGAAAGCATCCTCTTTTTGAAGATTTTTTTCCTGCATTTGGAGAATTCATGAAAAAACTAAAAAGTCAATAACAAACTATAAACCTAGATTATAACCTCAAATAAATCCATAAATCTAAAATGTTTAAACGTAAATATACCCCTTTAAAAAAGAAGAAATTTGAGTCCTTTGGAATGAGAAAAGAGTTCTACAAACGACTTCTTTATATTGGGCTCTGTATAATTCCTATTGTTTTATTTGGAGACGAGAAAGGAACTTTCAGATTAGTTCCTCTGCCATTTTTTTTAATCGGAATGTACAATTTACTCTTAATAATAAGCTTATCACCATTTATAATTTATGACTTCTTTCCTCCTAAAGTTACCTTTGAAAAAGTTGCCAAACCATTTGACAAGTTTCTATATTATTTTTCTTCTGCTTTATTTTTTACAAGTTTAGTATTTTTGCTTTTTGAAATAAGAAAAATTGACAACACTATAAACGGTACTCAACTATTTTGGAGAGCAGGTTTCGCAGGAATTGCTTTAGCCATATTGCTTACAATAATTTTAAAAATTACAAATCCTTCTGTATATTTTGAAAATAAAAGAAGGTACACAGTCCACTTTGGGCTATTTGTCGGGATGTTTTTACTTACAGCTGCTTCAACTAGTTTTATAAATCATTTCTATGCGGCTACCGATAAATCATATAAAAACTATACAATTATAAGAAAAGGAACCAGCGGATCGCGTAACAAAGAACACTTCATTCATATTATCACTGAAAATAATACGGAAGAACGCTTTTCGATAAAAAAAGCACTTCATGAAGAACTAACCGAAGGTGGCAAAATTGAATTATGTATGGTAAAAGGGAAACTTGGATATGATTATGTAACAGGATTTAATAAAATTAAAAACTAAAACAATTCATAATTTTCTATAACAAAGCTAACTTTAAAAAATGTTAGCTTTTTTTATGCCAAAGATTTAAAGTGAACTTTTCAATAAAGTAAAATTGGACTTTTAAACAAAGTGACACAATTTATTTTGATGCAATTTTGTAACATCAATTCAGATACTTATGGGAAATTTAATTAAAAAGTGTTGCAACCACATATAGCTTACTTGAATTTGATTCCATAAAACAAATCAAAAATAAAATAAATCGAATGAAACGATTTCTAAAAATCACAAAAAGAATTATGATAGTAGTAATAAGCATTTTAGTCCTTTTAACCTTGGTTACTTTTTTATATATGATGCATCCAAAATTTGGTAAAGCGCCAGAAGGTAATCGTTTAGAATTAATACAAAAATCTAGCAATTATAGCGATGGAAAATTTCAAAACACGCATGACACACCTAATCTAACAAACGGCTACAGTTTTGGAGGTATTCTTTATGATCAATTATTTGGAAATCATCCAAGACGCGAACCTGTTGATTCTATCCCATCTATAAAAACCGATTTGCATAATCTTTCTCCAGATGCCGATGTATTGGTTTGGTTTGGGCATTCGTCTTATTTTATGCAAATAGATGGAAAACGTTTTCTGATTGATCCTGTATTTAGCGGAAATGCTTCGCCATTACCAGGAACTGTAACTGCATTTAAAGGATCAAATGGTTACACCGTGGCAGATTTACCTACAATTGATTATTTGTTTATTAGCCACGATCATTACGACCATCTTGATTATGAAACTATAGTTACTTTAAAATCTAAAGTAAAAAAAGTAATTTGTGGTCTTGGAGTTGGAGGACATTTTGAACGTTGGGGATATCCTACAGATAAAATAATCGAAAAAGATTGGAATGAAACAATTGTCTTAGAAGATGGTTTTAAAGTACATACAACTCCTGCAAGACATTTTTCGGGAAGAGGTTTTTCTAAAAATAATACCTTATGGCTTTCTTATGTTTTGCAAACGCCAAGTATTAAAATATACATTGGTGGCGATAGCGGCTACGATACACATTTTGCCAAAATTGGAGAGCAATTCGGCCCAATAGATTTTGCAATTCTGGAAAACGGACAATATAATCTGGCTTGGGAAGCCATACATATGCTTCCTGAACAAGTACTTAAAGCAGCTCAAGATTTAAAAGCAAAAAGACTTTTCCCTGTGCATTCTTCAAAGTTTAAACTAGCAATGCATTCTTGGGATGAACCATTGAATAAATTATCGACACTTAGCAAAACTGCTCATTTACCACTAGTAACACCTATGATTGGTGAAGTTGTAAATTTAAATGATAGTACACAAGTTTTTAAAGAATGGTGGAAAGGTGTAAATTAGCACTAACTTAAGCTGAATCAAGATGAAAATTACCGAAATAAAATCGTGTCATATTGGCCCTGAAATTTCACCTGAACAATTTGTTCCAGAGCATATCTTTTTATATCTGGCTGCGGGAGAAATCGAAGGTTATGATGGACATGAAATGCATACTATTAAATCGGGAGATTATTGTATTGTAAGGAAAAATCATCTGGCTAAATACAAAAAACAAAAAGACAACGGACAATTTGAAAAAGTAGTAATCATTTTTGATGAAGCATTTTTGACAGAATTTAAAAAAAATCACGCTATTGCGAATGTAAAATCAAACTCTAAAAATGCATTTATCATTCTTAAAAAAGATGTTCTGATTCCTAATTTCATACGTTCATTAATGCCTTATTACAACGAAGGTGGAGTTATAGACGAAACGTTCTCTAAAGTAAAAAGGGAAGAACTTTTATTGATATTATTACAGACTAATCCTGAAATTTCGAGTATTTTATTTGACCAAAGTATTCCCGAAAAACTAGATCTAGAAGCGTTTGTATATCGAAATTATAAGTTTAATGTAAGTCTGGAAAGATTGGCTTTTTTAACTGGCAGAAGTTTGTCTTCTTTTAAAAGGGATTTTAAAAAGATTTTTAATGACACTCCTAATCGCTGGTTGATGCAGAAAAGATTGCAGGAAGCACATTTTCAAATTCAAAGAGAAAGAAAAAAACCATCTGATATTTATCTTGATTTAGGCTTCGAAAACATTTCTCATTTTTCATTTGCTTTCAAAAAACAATTTGGATACAACCCAACAAGTCTTATAAAAGAACATACATAATTCTTGAGTCTTCAGAGTAAAATTATTCAAACGCGTTCCATTCTTAGACAATGTCTATTTTGGAACGCATTACGAAAATCATATTATTTTAAACGAATTCGGCTTCGAATAATTCTGTCAGATGCTTTAGGATTTTAGCTTTTACTTCGGCTTCATCTACTTTTTCTACACCAAGCTCTACCTGAAGTGAAGTAACGGCTTTACCGCGTATTCCACACGGAATTATATTATCAAAATAACCTAAGTCGGCATTTACATTTAAGGCAAATCCATGCATCGTTACCCAGCGTGAAGCACGTACGCCTAGCGCACAAATCTTACGGGCAAACGGCGTTCCTACTCCTAACCAAACACCCGTTTCTCCTTCGCTTCGACCGCATTCTAATCCGTATTCTTTTAGCGTAAGAATAATAGATTCCTCGAGGAAACGCAAGTATTTATGAATATCGGTAAAGAAATTTTCTAAATCCAGAATAGGATATCCTACAATTTGTCCTGGACCGTGATACGTAATATCACCACCACGATTTATTTTATAAAAAGTAGCTCCTTTGTCTTCTAGTTGTTTTTCGGATAAAAGTAAATTGCTCAAATCGCCACTTTTACCCAAAGTATATACATGTGGATGCTCTACAAAAATGAAATAATTAGGAGTTGGTAAATCAAGTTCTTCTCTCCTATTTTTAATTTTTAAGTCAACAACATCCTTAAATAATTGTTCTTGATATTCCCAAGTCGATTTATAATCTTTTTGACCTAAATCTTGTAGTTGGATTTTTTTGTTCATTGTATTATTTTTCAAACTCTACCTCAAGTCCCAATTTAGTTGGATTTTCCATATAATCTGTAAACGGATATTGGATAGTTATTGTTTTTCTGTCTTCACTAAACAAAGCATTTGTATTAGATACTTTTTTTACTTTTTTAGGGAAACGATATTTTATAACATAGCTTGAAGATGCAAAAATCATTTTATACATTCCTAATGAATCCTCTGCTGGTTTATTAGTTTCTTTTGGGTTCAAAATGACTTTACGATTAAACTTTTTCCCGTCATAGCTAAAACTTACGGTACTATTGTTACTGAAATCTCCGCTAAAAGGCATTTTATTATCCGAAGCTTTATTTTTCTCGATATTCTGAAGCGCACTCATAGTTTTCATCATATCCTGTAATTCATTTACATTTTTGAAATCAGTTTTTAAATCTAACATAAACTGTTTCTGTTCTGTATTCATTTTCATATGAACGACGAAATTCTCTAGTTTTTTAAGCTCTTTTTGCTCTTCGGGAGAAAGTTTTGCTATACTGTCTTTCTTGTTCTTGAACATTTCTTTAAATGAAAAAGTAGAATCTATACTTTTCGTTGCATCACCAACTTCATTTCCTAGTTGCTGTCCTGCCATTGCCATAAGTGCAGAACCATCCATATCTAACGAAAATTTACCCGACCCATTATCTGTAATATCAATGTTCTCGGTAAAAGTACAACTTGTTAACGTCGCTAATAAAAGGGAAAGACTGAGGAATTTTATTAATTTCATGAGTAGATTATATTTTTTCTCAAAGATACGAAGTCTATTTAAAAAAATAACGGCAAAGATTCTAAGATATAAAGACCTTAATACTTTTAGATTTTACTCTAAAACTACTTCCAGATTTGTACTTTCAGGATTCTCTAAACAGTCGGAAAGCTGGAATGTAAGTGTTACTGTTTTTTTGTCTGAACTAAGAATTGCCGCTGAATTAGAAACCGACTTTATTTTACGAGGAAAATTATACTTAAGTGCATAGGTTTGGGTAAAATTTAAGATATTGAATTTAGATTTAAAATTATTTATTTGCCTTTTATTCTTCTCAATTTCAGCCTCATTAATAACCTTAACAATACGTTTAAATGTTGTTCCGTCAAAGCTATATTTTAAATCAAAAAAATGACTTTCTGCCGTAAGTGCATAATTGTTTTCAAGATCATTTGCATAATCTTCAGTATTGTATAAATTAGGAACAACATCTATTTTGGTAAAAGGAAATGTAATAGAAGTTTTAAATTCCTTATCGAAAGAACTCTTCTTTGCATGCACTTTTGCATTTGCATATTTTTGGAACAACTGCTGTTCTGGTTGAGTATATTTTAAAAATGTTTCGTTATATTTTGTAATATAATCTCGAAAAACATAGGTTGTATCTTGAAATTTATCTTCTTTAGAATACTTTTCTCCCATCAAAAGCATATAACTATGTTCATCTCTAAGTTGTATTGCTTCGATAGTTCCACTTCCATCTTCGTTTAGATTTATTGTTTCGGTAACTTGACAACTTGTAAAAAGTATTGCGAGCAAAAAAGAGAAGAAATAATTTTTCATTTTTTTAAAAGGCTTAGAATCTAATTTGCTAATATAAGCAAGTTTTGAAAGAAAAAAGCTATTTCAGAAACGTACTATTCCGTATTATTTCGCAAAGCTTCACAAAGAAAACACACAGAGAGTTACAAAATGAGTCTTTGAACCTCTAAACCTTTATCCCTCTTTTAATAAAAACAATACGAACTAACTTAGCCCCGATAACAGCGGTATCCTTTTTTTGCTTTTTCTGCAAAAAAAGATACAAGCGCATAGCGGGACTTAAGGTGATTGAAATACAATAAATTGCTGCTACAAAAAATCTAAAATCTGCATTCTAAAATCTACATTCTTTTCTTTATCTTTGCACTCTTATAAAAAAAGCGCAAAATGGCATTATCAGAACAAGAAATTATCCGAAGAGAAAAACTTCAAAACTTACGCAACTTAGGAATCAATCCTTATCCAGCTAATCTTTTTCCTGTAAATCATACTTCTAAGCAAATTAAGGAGTCTTTTGAAGAAGGAAAGAAGGTTATCGTTGCAGGACGTTTGATGAGTGTTCGTGACCAAGGAAAAGCTTGTTTTGCTGAATTGCAGGATAGCGAAGGACGTTTGCAATTATACGTTAATCGCGATGTTTTGTGTGAAGGTGATGATAAAACTTTATACAACACGGTATTTAAAAAACTAACCGATTTAGGTGATTTCATTGGTATCGAAGGAGAATTGTTTACTACAAAAGTTGGTGCACAATGTGTACGTGTAGATGGATTTACTTTCTTAAGTAAAACATTGCGTCCGCTACCTTTACCGAAAGTTGATGAAGACGGAAATGTACACGATGCATTTAATGATGCTGAGTTACGTTACAGAATGCGTTATGTAGATTTAACAGTGAATCAACACGTTAAAGAAACATTTATTAAACGTACAAAGTTATATACTGCAATGCGTGGTTATTTTAACGATGCAGGTTATCTTGAGGTTGAAACTCCGGTTTTACAATCAATTCCAGGTGGTGCTTCGGCAAGACCTTTTATCACGCATCATAATTCGCTTGACATTCCGCTTTATATGCGTATTGCAAACGAATTGTATTTAAAAAGATTAATTGTTGGTGGTTTTGAAGGTGTTTATGAGTTCTCTAAAAACTTTAGAAATGAAGGGATGGACAGAACGCATAATCCTGAATTTACCGCAATGGAAATATATGTAGCCTACAAAGACTACAACTGGATGATGGAATTTGCTGAAGGTTTGCTTGAGCATTGTGCAATTGCTGTAAACGGAACTAGCGAAGTTACTTTTGGTGAGCATAAAATAAACTTTAAAGCACCTTACGCTCGCGTTACAATGACTGATTCTATCAAACATTTTACTGGTTTTGATATTTCTGGAAAAACAGAAGAAGAGTTATTTGAAGCTGCAAGAGGAATGGGAATTGAAGTGGATAATACAATGGGGAAAGGAAAACTAATTGATGAAATTTTTGGAGCTAAGTGCGAAGGAAATTACATTCAGCCAACTTTCATCACTGATTATCCTAAAGAAATGTCACCTCTTTGTAAAGAGCACCGCGATAATCCTGAACTTACAGAGCGTTTTGAGTTAATGGTTTGTGGTAAAGAAATAGCAAATGCATATTCTGAATTAAATGACCCAATTGATCAACGTGAGCGTTTTGAAGATCAAATGCGTTTGGCTGCAAAAGGTGATGATGAGGCTAATGGTATCATCGACGAAGATTTCTTAAGAGCACTTGAATACGGTATGCCTCCAACATCTGGAATGGGTATTGGTATGGATCGTTTGATTATGTACTTAACAAATAATGCATCTATACAAGAAGTATTATTGTTCCCACAAATGCGTCCTGAGAAAAAATTAGCTCAGATTGAACTTTCTGATGAAGAAAAATTCATCGTAGATTTATTGAAAGGAAATGAAAATAAAATGGATCTTCAGCAATTAAAAATTACTGCTAATTTAAGCGGTAAAAAATGGGATGCTTCTATGAAAAACTTATCTAAGCACGGTTTAACTAAAGTTGCTGTTGAAGGTGAGTTTAAAACTGTAGAATTGGTAGGGTAGTTTTATTTAACTCATATTAAATTAAAAAGGAGCTTTTATCGAAGCTCCTTTTCCTTATATAAAAATTTTCCTTAATTTTGAAAATATGGAAAGAGCAAAACTTATTGTTAAAAATTTCGGACCTCTAAAAGATATTGATATCGAAGTTAGAGAAATGGTTACTTTTATTGGAGCGCAGGCTTCTGGCAAAAGTACTTTGGCTAAGTTAATTTCTATATTAGAAGATGAAAATTTTAGAAGAAATAGTAAAATTACATTTGAAGAAGAGCTGAACAAGTATAATATGAAATCATTTCCCAATGATGGAACTATTATCACTTATTCCAAAGGGGATTATAATTTTACATTTAAAAATCACAAATATTCAAAGACAAATCCTAGAGAGTTAATTAAAGAACAATTTGTAGATTTTTTAAAAAATAGTAAGTCTAATGAAGAGAAAAATGACGAATTCAAAAATCTTCTGAAACATGATTTAATATCTAATTGGGAAAATCAATTTACTCCACAAATAGTTAACGATATTTTTAAAAAATTAAATGCTTATTTCAATAATGGTACTAAACCATATGAGATTTCAATAGTAGATTTTTTTCTCCATTATGAAAATATATTAACAGAATATGGAATAAACATTAAATTTGATTCATTATATATTCCTTCTGAAAGAAACTTCCTTCACTTGATTATTGAAAATACCTTAGGATTGATTAATAATAATATTCAAATTCCAAAACATCTTTTAGAGATTGGACAAGAATACGAGAAAGCAATTCATACAATAAAAGAATTATCATTAACTATTATTAATAAAAAATTCAAATATAAAAGAGAGGGAAAAACTTCTTACATATATCACAATGAGAATAAAAAAGTTGATTTATTAGAATCTGCCTCAGGTTTACAATCAATAATCCCAATTCTACTTTTAGTTGAATATTCAAAATCATTAAAAGAACAATACAATTTTAATTTTGTTGTCGAAGAACCAGAATTAAATTTATATCCAAAAGCACAGCACGAATTAATTAAATATTTAGTTAAAAATTGTTTATACGAAAGAAAAAATTTAATACTCACAACACATAGTCCATTTGTTTTAGCCTCAATAAATAATTTATTGTTAGCTCATGACAAGGGACAAAAACATCCAAAAGAAGTAAATAAAATTATAAAGAAAGAATCTTGGTTAAACCCAAAAAATTTTATTGCTTATGAATTAAAAAATGGAAAAGCAAAAAAGATTATGAATGATAAATTAGGACAAATTGCCGAAAATATGATTGATTCTGTCTCTGATACTTTTGCAGATGAATTTGATAAATTATTAGATTTATGAGTTCCGAAGAATTATTAGCTCATTTTCCTGATTTAATAAAAGATGTTTGCTACAAAACGTTAAAAGATTCTATTTACTATCTTGAAGAAATTAAAGATTCTATAGTTCAACTCAAAACTAAAGAAGAATATTGGAACCTCTGTTTGGAAAATAAAAATTTAAAAGAGATTTTATTTTTAGAAAACGAAAATTCAATCATGAAAAATGAAGTTTCAAAAAAATGCGATTGGGTAATATTCGAAAACAGCAAACTTTATTTCATTGAATCAAAAGATGTTAAACCACGAAGTAGAAATAAAGAAAGAAATGATGCAATTAAACAATTAATTACAACTATTGAATTTTATAAATCCAAGATTGATTTAGATTCCATTTCAATTTTTTCTCAAGTATGTTTCCAATCAAAATCAAGAGTTATTAAAGCTGGAGACCAAGCACGTAAAGTTTTATTTAAACAATATAATTCAGAATTTTCAGAAGGCAACTATATTGCTTTTGAATAACAAAGAAGAGCTTCAATCATGAAGCTCTTCTTTGTTATATCTCTGTATTTCCCTTAAAAAGAAATTTTCTCTAGTTTTTTATTATCTATATCTAGGATTGCTTGAGATTGATCAGGAACTGCGCCTTTCCATTTTTCCTGAACTGATGGATTAGAAGGATACTTACCATTTTTCATTTTTACACTATAAAGAATTCCTTTACTACTCACTATAAGATCCTGGAATTTTTCGGAAGCAGTTGTTCCAACAAAAATAGGAAAATCGGTTACTGTAAATTTATTCAATAAGCTTCCGTCATTGTTCAAGATAAAACCAGAACATCCGCCTGTACCACAAAAATAAGGATTAGAGAAACCTACAAAGTACTCGTCTTTTTTATCATTATTTAAATCGAAAGCATCATAGTAAAAAAATCGGTCTTCTTTTGTCATTGCTGGCAAATCCTTGTTTAACAAAACTGTGGTTAATTGCTTACGAATCATATCGACTACTTTAGAATCTATTGGAGCTGTTTTATTATTTACTGCCGCTGAGTCCTTATTGGTTTCCGTTGTTACTGATAAGTCAATGGCTGTTGAGTCCACTCCTTTTGCTGTATCCGTAGCCGTTTCTTTTTTCTGGCAAGAATATAAACTAAGCATTGCTAAGCCTATTAAAAATGTCTTTTTCATGATTTTATTATTTTTTTTATTACCGTTAAATTTACAAAAAAATTAAATAAATACGTTTGTTTTAGAGGGTTTCTTAAAGTCATGCATTGGCAATAAACGTACTTTAAACCAATAAAGCCGATTTATTTTCTAGATCTTTTCTTATCAGCAATTCTTTGATATTATTATACGTTACAAGCGCAATTTGAGTTAATGCTTCGCTCGTAAAAAAAGCCTGATGTGCAGTTACCAATACATTCGGGAAACTCATTAATCGCTGGATTGCATCATCTTTTATAATATCTTCTGAAAGATCTCTAAAAAACAATTTCTCCTCCTGCTCATATACATCAATTCCCAAATATCCTACTTTACCATCTTTTAGCGCTTCTATAACACTAGCAGTTTCTATTAGTCCGCCACGGCTAGTATTAATTATCATAACACTGTTTTTCATTTGCGTAAGCGAATCTTTATTTATGATATGCTTTGTTTTTTCATTTAATGGGCAATGCAACGAGATAATATCACTTTCTTTAAAAACTGTCTCTAAATCGGTAAATACAACTCCCTCTTTTTCCATTTCGGGATTACTCACAATATCATAAGCAAGAATTCGGCAACCAAAGCCTTTTCCTATTTTAGAGAAAGCTTTCCCTATATTCCCTGTTCCTATTATACCAATTGTTTTACCATGCAAATCAAATCCTAATAACCCATTTAGCGAGAAATTTTGCTCACGAACTCTGTTATACGCTTTATGTGTTTTGCGATTAAGTGTAAGAATCATTGCCATAGCGTGTTCGGCAACAGCTTCGGGTGAATAAGCAGGAACGCGACACACATGAATTCCGTGTTTCTTTGCTGCTTCCAGATTTACATTATTAAAACCAGCACAACGTAAAGCAATAATCTTCACACCCTTTTCTGCCAATTGTTTTATCACCGCTTCATCCACAATATCATTTACAAAAACACAAATAATATTCGAACCCTGAATTAAACTTACTGTATGTTTATTAAGCTGTGTTTCAAAAAATTCTAAGTCAAAACCAAACTCGCAATTATGTTTATTAAAGAAAGTCTTATCATAAGGCTGAGCCGAGAAAAACGTTATTTTATTCATGCCTGCTACTCTATCTAAATCCATATATGCTTTCTTTAAAATTATAATTGTTTATTCATTAAAATTAAACAAATAATCGCAAAGTAAATTTCCAGGCAAAAAAAAAGAGCTTCAATTGAAGCTCGTTTGACACAAAATTATAAATCAATCTTAAACACGAATTTCACGAATTGTCACTAATCCGTTTGTGAAATTAATTTCACAAACTAAGCTACTCATTAAGATTTGTGCAAATTCGTGAAATTCGTGTTTGTTATTTTATTTTCTTAATTACAATATATTTCGATTTTAATTTTTTATCGGTTGCATATTTTAATAGTTGTTTACCAGCTTCTACATTACGATCTGATGATAACACGTTAGCACCATTGGTAATAAGTTTGTAATATAACTCATCTCCTTTTGCAGCAGCACTTTTATCAAGATTCCCCATAGTTCCTAGAATACAAGAAATTTTTCGGCTGTGTAAATATTCATATACTTCTGGTTTTGGTTCAGAAGTACCTACAAATGCAATCATTTTATTGGCTTTTACACCTAATTTCTCCATACGTTCCACATCTTCTTTTCCTCTTGCCGAAACCGAAATCATTAAGTCTGGTGCAAGTTTAGCAGCCTCAGCAGCTTGTGTTGCTGTATAAGTAATAATTACCGAATAAGCCTCGGCTTTATTTCTTCTTACTGCATCGATAATCATTTGCATCGGAACACCTTTCTTGATATCCAAATTATAAATTACTTTACCCTTACCCCATTGTAGGATTTGATCTAAAGTTTCGATTTTATATGGAGTTACTTTTCCTTCAGTATCTTTTAAGAAAAGCTCTTGTAACTCTTTATACGTATATCCTTCGATAACACCCGTTCCAGTTGTTGTTCTGTCTAGTGTATTATCATGCATCATTACTAAAACTGAATCCTTACTCAAAGCAATATCTGTTTCTACAATCGTAGGATTATATTTTATTGCATTGGCAAATGTTGGTGTACAGTTTTCTGGAAATCCAACTGTTGGACCACCTCGGTGTGCACTTACCAACGGAATTGTTTTCTTAGAATAATTTAAAAACTTCTGTAATTCTTTAGAAGTTTTAAATTTTAATAAATATTCATTTTCCTGGGCAAAACCAAAGCTAAAAATGAAAGAAACTAAAACTGCAAGCCACAAACTTTTATTCTGAAACATATTATATTTATTAAAATTGGATTGCAAAATTAAGCAATTCCTACTATGTAAAGCCCTATAAAAAGTGAAATTATTTTAACCATATAAGTAATTTAAGTAAATATAAGCGCGACTTAATCAGCCTAAAATTTAAATGGACTTACATTACTTATATGGTTACCTTTTTTTATTACAATCTTAAATCTATGCAACCTCAATTATTTTATTCTCTAAATTTTAAATGGTCAGAACTAAACAGCAATCCGATACCGCTATAAGGATCTTTTTTTAAATCATAAAAATTAGTTACTCCATCTAAATCTTTATATAAACTAGCAATTATTGTACTAGGCTGGAAACCATCTATTGTATGGTTTATAATAGTATCGGCAAGGCAAGTTAGTTCTTTTGTCGAGTTGGTTACGCCTATATTATTACCCGTTTCCCAGTCCCAAATTATCCAATCCCAACTATGTTGTTTATGTACACAATCCATCCATAAATATGACAGATTTTTAATTTTCATCTTCCCTAATTCTTTTCCTTTCCAGTATTCAACACTTTCTATTATAGCTTGTATTGCGGAATCTGTTCCGTCATAAATAAAACCAGAATTTGAAATCTGAATAATCTTTATAGCATCTTTTATCTTAGTATCAATTGTTTTTAATTCCTTTTCATTTGGCTTTCTTAAAAAAGCAAATTCAATATCTTGTCGTTCAAAAAAAGCTCCATTAGATTTTTCAAGCATTTCTGCTGGAATACATTTCGTGTTAGAATATTCATCAAGAAATTCATCTTTCGGGTTAAACGAGAAATTTTCATCTTCATAAAAACCCGCACAATATCGCTGCTCAATTTCTTTTATCAGTTTATAACTCTCATAGTTAATATCCTCTTTTGCTTCATCCTCATTTGCAAACTTGCAAAAATAATCTGGCTGAAGAAACCAATACAAACACAATGCAGTTCCTTTATCACAATGTTTTTGTTTAATAATCCAATCAAAAGGCTCAATTCCATCATCATAATTCCAATGTTGCACAAACTGATGCAACTCGGCAGCAGTTAATTTCTTATAAGACATCTCGCCATTTACAGCTTTAAGAACCCGATTTTTACTTTTCTTATTAAACTCCATTTTTTCTCTTAGTAATAACTATTTTAATTATTTCAATCTCTTTACAAATTTAAAAACCTATCCTTACAAAAGCAGCAAGACAACACATAAAAAAACTCCTATAACAACAAGTCATTAAACTCATTGTTATAGAAGTCTTTAAATTATTAAAAGTCTTTTTATTTACTATCGCCCTTCTTAACAGATAAGACAGAAACATCATATCCTAGATTACGTAACACCTCTAATCCATCAAGAGGTTCCAACTTGTTTTTACCAGTCCATCCTTTTTGCAAACCAAATAAAATACATTCTCTAACATATTTAGGTCTATTCAGGTTCACAACTTCTTTTTCGTCAGTTAATGACTTAACAAGTGGAAATCCAAAATTTAAAGGAAGCCCAATTATCGGATCATCCCATGTCAGAAAATTAACTAATAATGGAGTTAGCTTATAATCCTTTAAAAATATTTTTATTGTCAATGTTCCTACCTGCGCAGGCAAATCGACCTTACCAGTCATTATATAGAGATAAACATTATCCTCGACAGTTATTTTTCTTAATTTCATGTATCTAAATTAAACCTTAGTAAAACTAAACCATCAAACCCATAAAATCAAAAAAACATATTAAATCCCTTTACAAACTATAATTCAGGTTTACGCTCCAGCGGTAATTAGCCTCCATTGCGCCATTAGATAAATTCTGGTTTATAGGAAGCATTCCGTTTACACCAACAGAAAATTTATCTTTCCCAACCTCAATACCAAATTTCCCAAACAAGATATCTCCAGCCGTATTTGGCAAATCCAAGCCATGTTGTTTGTTTGTAGCATAAACTTCGCCCGCAAAACCAAGCTGAGGAACTAATTGTACCGATGGTAAATCGAACAAATAAAAGAACGTTCCTGAGTAATTAAACTGGTTTCCGTATTGGTATTTTTGTTCATTTTCGGTTTTTATAACATAATTAAGCATTGTGTTTAAACCCAAATTTTTTCTCTTAATTACATATTCCGAAACCAGTAAATAATCCCAGCTTCCCGTTCCTAGTTGGAAACTCTTGTTTACACTCCCCACATTATTAGCTTCATTAAACTTTCCTGTTGGCATTTTTACACCACCACCAAGTTCTATTTTATGCGTAAAAACTGTGCTGTCCTTTTGCGTTTCAAACACCGTATAAAGTGCCATTACCGAAATATCTCCCAATCCCGAAATACTCTCGGTTCCGGTCGTTAATTCGCGATTATGAAAATGATACGGAACCAATGCCGAAATCTGAATTCTCTTTGTAACAGGAATTCTTGCCCAAGCCTGAACCGTATTAAAGTTCTCATCAATCCAGGGAGAATTAGCAAAAATACCATCACGGCTCGTATAACTCTGATTGAAATAACGTATTCCAACAAAATTTGTGTTTAACATCGAGCTAAAACCCATACTTCCGCCACTTGCCGAACAACCGCAAGCATCACAATCAAAGTCTTCCATCATTGCCAAACGCTGAAATGTAAAGCTCGAAATACTATCTTTTACCGTTGCAGCAAAAGTTAGATTACAAACTAGAACTAAACTTAAAACTATTATTTTTTTCATTGTATTTTATTTTTTTAGGAGCTCCCGATAGCTTCGGGACCCGCTTTCCGTTGCAAGCTTTTCTTAAAATCCCATTTTTCTATACGTTTACAAAGTTTCCGCTGGTCACTTTGTAAACCCAAGAAAAAATAAGGGCTTTTCTCAAAAAGGCTTTTCACTACAATCGGGGCTAAAACTTCTATTTTTATTATATTATTTAATCCTGCAAGTTTTTTTTCAACCTTATAGGATTACAAGATTTAAACCTTCTAGCCATTAAAATTGTTTAAATATCTTCACATTAATTATCATACCTACAAGTTTTTTAAAACCTGTTAGGAGAATCTCAAAACTCCGAGAATCGTTTATCTGTCAAGAATTGATTATCGGTCAAGGTTTTCAGAAAAGCGATAATTTGTTTCTTATCCATTTCCGAAAGTTCGATTCCTAATTTTCCATTTTGCTTCAGGATTGGATCCAAAGTTGCCGAAGCTTCAATTCCGCTGGCATAATGATTAAGAACCGCTTCTAACGTTCCAAAACGTCCGTCGTGCATATAAGGAGCAGAAACGGCTACATTTCGCAAACTTTGCACTTTAAACTTATAATAATCATTTGTTAACTCAGTCACTTTGTAACGTCCCACATCGTTTACTTTAGGATTTACCGCAAGACCATTGTTACGGAATGAATCGTCGGTCATTAAATCGGTTGCGTGGCACGAAGCACATTTAGAATTAAACAAAGCATATCCAGCTAATTCATCGGCAGTAAGAGTTCCTCCAGATTCATTACGACGGTATTTATCAAAACGAGAATTAGATGATGTTGCCATTACCATAAATTGCGAAAGTGCTTTAAGCATATTCTCCGTAGTAATAGCCCCATCGGTAAAAGCTTGCCCAAACAAAGTTCGATACGTTTTATCGCCTCGCATCATTTCGAGAATAGCATTTAAATCGCCATTCATTTCGATATCGCTCGTTAGCGGAATTATGGGCTGTAAGTCCAGATGATTGGTTACGCCATCGTACATAAAAGTTCTCTGATAAGCCAAGTTCTGGATTGGTGGTGCATTGCGGGTTCCTAAAGCATCTCCAACACCATGACTTACAGTATGACCGTGGTGTGTAAAAGCGTTTTCCTGAATATGACAAAACCCACAGGAAACGATTCCATCAGAGGCCAAACGCCCATCATAGAATAGTTTTTTACCCAGTTCAAACCCTTTTTCTGTTGGCGGATTTGTGGTAATATCATAAACCAAAGCTGGAAAATTAGATGGCACCTTAAAGTCTAAAGGCACATTTATATATTCATCATCCTGATCACTACAACTATATAATAACGGAATCATAACCCAAAGAAAATATTTTATTCTCATGGTTTCTAAATTTAAAAAGAAGCACAAAAGCTCGATTCTAGCCCCGATTGCCACGATATCCTTTTTTATTTTTCTTTAAAATAAAAAAGATATAGCAAAAAGCGGGACAAGAGTTCCTAATGAAAAACAACTTTTGTGCTCCTAGAAATGAAATTAATCGTTGTGTACGTGATCTACTCTAAACATTGTTGCTACATTGGCAGTAATTAAAGGCAAAGCAGCTCCACCCATAATCATAGCGCCTGTTCCGCCCATGTTGTAATCTGAAAGTTTGATTTTATTAGGTCCGTCAAGAATTTTAGACAAATCGGCTATAATATGTACATCTGGCGAAATATTAGTTCTTACCAAGGCTTTGGTTGGGAAATCCAGCGTTACTTCGGTATAGTTATAATCGGTTCCTGTTTGTCCTGTATGGATCATAAAAGGAAGTGCAGTTGTAACGGTTTCTGAAGTAAAATTACCTTCGAAAGCAAGGAATTTATATCCTGCAGTCCAGTTCCATAACATTTTGGCAGCTTGAGCTTGTGCCAGAAAATCTCCTTGTCCTGATGCTCCCAATTGCCATTGCTCTTTATCTACTCCTATTCCGAATTTTACTTTTATGTAATCTCCCGCAGGAACATCTGATAAGACAAATTTGTAACCAGCCGCGCTTGCTTCGTCAGCAATAAAATAGCTTTTTGCTTTTGGGTATGTAAATGTAGTTCCATCAGTTTTTGTTAAAACAATATTACTCACGATGTATTTTACCGTTGTAATTTTTAAAACTTCCTTATTTGTAGTTGTGTTTGGCTGGGTTTCAAGAATTAAATCGTTTGATCCAAAAGAGTTATCAAATTTTAATCCGATTTTTCCAGTTCCAGAAACTGATTCATTATTATCATCACTTGAACATGCTGAAATAGTAGCTGTTATAGCCAAAATAGCTATTGCTTTATATAATATTTTTTTCATTTTTGAGTTGTATATCTTTAATAAGTCTTTAAAATAGTATGTGCATAGGCTTACTTCAAATGATAATAATCAAATGAAATAGCAGGTCACAAAAGTGTTTTAATTAAAATTTAAGAAATACGTGCTGGTGGATGAAAAAACAAATCCGCATTAAGATGAGAATACAAATTAGCGTAAGCCGCATTAATTTGTGATTTGGTATTATTTGGATAAAATTGTAGGGTAAACAATTTAGTTGATTCAAACATTAAATCGACTTTATCCAGAAGGGTATTTTTTTTATCAGATGAAGATGGCTTTTCGGCATCGGCTGCTTTGGCTAATTCTTTCATCAAGTGACACTTTCCGTTACACTGCATAACAGGTTGTGCCTTGTTCTCGCAAAGTACGGTCGAAATGTAATCATAATTGACAATATATTCTATAACCGGGAATACAGGTTTTAGAAAAATAGCTAGAATCAATATGAAGACCATTTTTTTCACCATGCGAATTTAAGAAACAAATTTTATTTTATCATCTGTTAAATAAATTATAATTAAAAAAAATCAATTAAACCTATTGATTTCATCAATGTCTAACGACTATAACCTTTAAAACAAACAAATCATGAAAAAATTATTTATCGCTGCTTTATTGTTCGTTGGAATGGTAAGCTTTGCTCAAGACGCTACAACAACGACTCCTAAGCAACAAAAAGAAAGATTAACTCCTGAACAACGAAATGAAAAACATTTAAAGAAACTGACTACCGAATTAAATCTAGATGCCAACCAACAAGCTCAAGTTGGAAAATTACTTGCCGAGAAAAGTGCCAAATCACAAAAATACATGGAAACTCGAAAAGCTAGAAAAGACAGCAATGCAAAACCAACTGCCGAAGAAAAAGCTGCTCTTAAAAAAGAAATGATGGACGAGAAAACAGCGACTGAAACTCAAATGAAATCTATCTTAAATGCCGACCAATACAAAAAATGGACTGCAATGAGAGAAGAAAATAAAGAGAAGATGAAAGAAAAAATGAAAGACAGAGCAAACAAACAATAATCCAAAAAAAAACTTCTAGCGTAAACTGGAAGTTTTTTTGTTTTTACCATTAAGAGATTAAGAAAATTAAGCTTTAGTATATTCAGGATTTAAAAACCTTGCAGGATTGCAACCTTTGAATTCCCTTAATGAAACTTAATTTCTTAATGGTGAAAAAAATATTTAAAAAGTTTTAGAAACTTTATCAATCGCCTGAATTGTAAAGTCTAAATCTTCGTATGTTAATGCATCAGTAATAAACCAAGTTTCATATGCCGAAGGTGCAATGTAAACTCCTTCATTTAACAATCCGTGGAAGAATTTCTTAAATGTTTCGTTATCCCCATTGGCAGCACTTTTAAAATCAGTAACTGGAGCAGCATCAAAATGTACCGAAATCATAGATCCTACTCTATTTATTGTAAAAACTACATTATTAGCTTTAAGAACTCTGTCAATTCCAGCTTCTAGATAAGCTGTTTTCTCGTCTAAACGAGTAAAAATAGCACGATCATTATCTAACGCTTGCAACATTGCTAATCCTGCTGCCATTGCCAGCGGATTACCTGATAATGTTCCTGCTTGATAAACTGGTCCTATTGGCGCCAGATAATTCATGATTTCTGCACGAGCAGCAAATGCTCCTACTGGCAAACCACCACCTATTACTTTACCAAACGTTACGATATCAGCCTTAATATTAAATAATTCCTGAACTCCTCCACGTGCAAGTCTAAAACCGGTCATAACCTCATCAAAGATTAATAATATTCCGTTTTCTGTACATAATTCACGTAAACCTTCTAAGAAGCCTTTATTTGGCGGAATACAACCCATATTTCCTGCAACAGGTTCTATGATAATGGCTGCGATTTCGTTTTTGTTAGCGTTAATTAATGTCGCTACATTTTCTAAATCATTGTATTTTGCCAGCAAAGTGTCTTTAGCCGTTCCCTCTGTAACTCCTGGACTATTTGGACTTCCGAAAGTAACAGCCCCACTACCCGCCTGAATCAGGAATGAATCTGAATGTCCGTGGTAACAACCTGCAAATTTTATAATTTTATCTCTCTTTGTAAATCCTCTTGCCAAACGTATTGCGCTCATACAAGCCTCTGTTCCAGAATTTACAAAACGAATTTTATCGATATTTGGAACCATCGAAACTGCCAAAGCTGCGATTTGTGTTTCCAACTCTGTTGGCATCCCAAAAGATGTTCCTAATTTAGCTTTCTCAATTACTGCATCAACAACTGGAGCATACGCATGACCTAAAACCATTGGTCCCCATGAATTGATGTAATCTATCAATTTGTTTCCGTCTTCATCATATAAATAAGCTCCTTTGGCGCTTTTTACAAAAATTGGAGTTCCTCCTACTGCTTTAAATGCTCTTACAGGCGAATTTACACCACCCGGAATTACTTTTTCTGCTTCAGCAAAAAGCTGACTGCTTCTTTGATATATCATTATTAACTTTAGATTTTAGAGTTCTGATTTTAGATTTACACGATAAGTTTAAATCTAAAAATCAATTATAAGCTCATTAAAAATATTTTTATGTATCTGGTTTCTTTAGAATTAAATCTTACTTCACAATTAACTTCTGTCCGATAGAAAGGGTGTTATCTACAAGATTATTTTTTTGCTTTAAATCATCAACAAGTACGTTGAATTTTTTAGAAATAGAATATAATGTATCTCCTTTCTGCACTTCGTACAAGGAAAGATTACCCGAATTATTATTATTTTGTGTATTAGGTTTTGCAGCAATAACAGTTGTAGTTTTCTCTACTACTACATAGTCTTTGCCCATAGCTATATTATCGTATTGGTGTAATTCGTAACGCTCAATATAACTAATTAATTTTTCTGGATATCTAGGATCTGTTGCATAACCTGCTGCTCTTAATCCTTTTGCCCATGCTTTATAATCTCCTTTTTCGTAAGTAAACAAGGTCGCATATCGGCTTTTTCCTGTCAGGAATAAAGCATGATCGCGAAACGATTCCGATGGATCTTTGTATTTTCTAAAACATTCCTGAGCCGAATCATCATCATGACGAACACTTTCTCCAACCCAGTCTTTATGGCATTTTATACCAAAATGGTTATTAGATGAAAGGGCTAAATCTCCTTTTCCTGCACCCGACTCTAAAATACCTTGTGCCAGAATAATACTTGCAGGAATTCCGTAATTTTTCATATTACCCATCGCAATATCTTTGTATTGAGCAATGTAATCACTTATAGAAGTATTGGTAACAACTGTTTTTGAAGTCGACTCGATAACTTCAGTCGTATTATTTGATGTAGTTTTTTTAGTATCTGTCTTGGTATAAACCGGCTTTTTCTTAGTTTGAATCGCTACTCTTTGTTTTTGTTGGGTAGTAGCAGCCTTTTTGGTTGTTGCAATAGCAGGTTTGCTTGCGTTACAACCTATTAGTGTTATCGTTATTAATAGTACGAGTGTTTTTTTAAACATTGCTTTTAATTATTGGTAAATTTTTATTCATCAGCTTCATATTCATTCCTTGTATTCCTTGTAATCCGCCAGTATGAATCAGCAGGATTTTTGAATTTTCGGGGAAATAATTTTTCCTAATTAAATCTATAACGCCAAAAACCATCTTTCCTGTATAAATTGGATCCAAAGGGATTTGATTTTCATCAAAAAACTGATTAATAAAGGCAATAAGCTCTAAATTTACTTTACCATAACCGCCAAAATGGTAGTCTGTAATCAATTCCCAATTTTGATTCTTTGCAAAAATACGAATTTCATCTTTTAAAAAATCCCCTTTTAACGCTGGAAACCCTAAAACTTTTTGATTTGGTAACGCACTATTGCTAATTCCCGAGATTGTCCCTCCCGTTCCTACTGCACAACATACATAATTAAACTCGGCATCTTCGGGCGTTAAAATCTCCTCACAACCCCGAACTGCCAGCTCATTTGTTCCCCCTTCAGGCACCAGGTAAAAATCTCCAAATTTTGCTTTTAGATTATCTAAAAAGTTTATTTCGCTTTTAAGACGGTAATCCTCTCTAGAAACAAACTCAAATTGCATTCCGTTTTCCTGAGCAAATTTTAAAGTTGGATTCCCCTCGATTTTATCAACAAGTTCATCCCCGCGGATAATCCCGATGGTTTTAAATCCGCTTTCTTTTCCTGCATAAGCAACAGCAGCAATATGATTAGAGAATGCTCCGCCAAATGTGAGCAACGTTTCTTGGTTTTCGGCTTTCGCCTGAAGTAAATTATATTTGAGTTTTCGGTACTTATTTCCAGAAATAAAAGGATGAATCAAATCTTCTCTTTTAATTGTAAGTGAAATATTGTTTGGAAAAACGGTATGGATCTTTTGATTCAAAATCTAATTTTATTTTTGATTTAAATACTTCGCAAACCTAAAAAAAGGTCTGCTCTTTAAATAATTCATATTAGCCTCATTTTTATACGCTTCTCTTTCGAAACTTATATTCAGATACGCTAAACTTGCATTTTTATATTGAAATAAACGCACCACATATTCTATTACATACCAAATAAAAAATGGTAATATCAATAACTCTAATTGTTGGCGTAAATGTATTTTTTCATGATTAACAAAAACCTGATTGTTTTTGTCCGAAGGGTATTTTACCAATACAAACGGAAATACAGCCATTCCTCGATATCCTTTCGGAATTAAATATTTAGCAATAATCAAAAACATTCGCTGTAAAATTTATAAATTTGTAGTAGTAAATTACTTCTATACAAAGAAAATCATAATCAATTGAATTTACTTAAAATTAAACATAAAAATAGCATTTTGCCAAATTCAGAATTATGAATGAACAAAATAAGGAAAATAAATTAATTGAGGGCGAAGATTTTTATTATACCCCCGAAGGATATAAATGTTTTACCGAAAAACATCATTTAAAAAGAGGGTATTGCTGCAAAAGTGGTTGTCGCCATTGCCCTTATGGATATGATAAAAAAACAGGAGAAATTAGGAAATAGATTATTAGACTTCTTAGATTGTTAGACTTCTTAGACTTTTGGTTTTTTGGATTATTCGACTGCTCCAAAACCTAAAAACCCTAAGAAATATTAAATTCCTTTGAAACAAATTATATAATCTTTAAATTTCCAAATCTTTAAAATACGATAATTAGAAAATGTATCAATTTGAAGATTAAAAAATTCTACTTAAATGGATTTTTCAATCTTTAAATACTTAAATCTTTAAATACGAAATATGGATATCTGCTCTCAAAAATATAGGATTACTATCCACAAATCCTATCATAGGTCGGATATTCGGTATCCCTAGTTGTTAATTAGAAAATGTGTCAATTTGAAAATGTGTCAATTTAAAAATTAGATAATTATTTGAAATCGAATTTTCATTGATAGGTATTTCGCTCCTATGGAGCTTTTACCAACTGATCGTATTGTTTTCTATAAATATTACGCCTTTAAAAGGCTGAAAAAATAAATTCGTTGGAATTTTATTTTTATAGAAATAGAATTTATCGATTAGTATTTGAACCCCAGCGGGTCAACAATAATCTAAAAAACAAAAAATTAATCTGTTGTTAATCTAGCTAAAATACCTTAGCAACTTAGAATCTTAGCAACTAAGCAACTTTATAAAAATGACTTTCCAAGAACAAATACAACAAGGAATTCCATCTATATTACCTCCAAAAGCAGTATACGATTTAGCTATAAATCATGCACCAAAGCGTAAAGCAATCCTTTCGGCAGAAGAAAAAAAACTTGCCTTAAAAAATGCATTACGTTATTTTGAACCGCAACATCATGCGGAATTAATAACTGAATTCTCTGAAGAATTAGAAAAATACGGACGTATTTATATGTACCGCTTTCGTCCTGATTACAGAATGTACGCCAGACCAATTAGCGAATATCCTGGAAAATCAGAACAAGCAAAAGCTATTATGTTAATGATTCAGAACAATCTGGATTATGCTGTGGCACAACATCCACATGAATTAATTACTTATGGCGGTAACGGTGCTGTTTTCCAGAACTGGGCTCAATACTTGCTTACGATGCAATATTTGTCGGAAATGACAAATGAGCAAACACTAACTATGTATTCTGGACACCCAATGGGATTATTCCCTTCACATGCCGAAGCTCCACGTGTAGTTGTTACTAACGGAATGGTTATACCAAATTATTCTAAACCGGATGATTGGGAGAAAATGAATGCACTTGGGGTTTCTCAATACGGACAAATGACTGCAGGAAGTTATATGTACATTGGGCCACAAGGAATCGTACACGGAACTACAATTACAGTATTGAATGGTTTCAGAAAAATAAAACTAAATCCCGAAGGAAACTTATTTGTAACTTCTGGATTAGGCGGAATGAGTGGCGCACAACCTAAAGCAGGAAATATTGCTGGTTGTATCACCGTTTGTGCCGAAGTAAACCCTAAGATTACTAAAATCCGTCATGAACAAGGTTGGATTAATGAAATTGTAGAAGACCTTGACGAATTGGTAAAAAGAGTTTCTTTGGCGAAAGCCAATAAAGAAGTAGTCTCTATTGCTTATTTAGGAAACGTAGTAGATGTTTGGGAGAAATTTGACCAGGAAAATATTAAGATTGACTTGGGATCTGATCAAACTTCGCTACATAATCCTTGGGCTGGTGGGTATTATCCTGTTGGAATTACCTTTGAAGCTGCCAATGAAATGATGGCTAATAACCCTGAGTTATTCAAAGAAAAAGTACAAGAAACACTTCGTCGCCATGCCGATGCTATAAATAAGCATACTGCCAAAGGAACTTATTTCTTTGATTATGGAAACGCTTTTTTACTAGAAGCTTCTCGTGCAGGAGCTCAGGTAATGGCCGAAAACAATATCGATTTTAAATATCCTAGTTACGTTCAGGATATTATGGGGCCAATGTGTTTTGATTACGGATTTGGTCCTTTTAGATGGGTTTGTACTTCTGGAAAACCCGAAGATTTACAAAAAACAGACGCTATAGCTTCTCAGGTTTTAGAAGAAATGGCAAAAACTGCTCCCGATGAAATTCAGCAACAAATGCAGGACAATATTAAATGGATAAAAGGTGCTCAGGAAAATAAACTAGTTGTAGGATCACAAGCACGTATTTTATATGCTGATGCCGAAGGTCGTATAAAAATTGCTGAAGCTTTTAACCAGGCTATTGCCAAAGGCGAAATTGGACTAGTCGTTTTAGGTCGTGATCATCATGATGTTTCGGGAACAGATTCTCCTTACAGAGAAACATCTAACATTTATGACGGATCAAGATATACAGCCGATATGGCAATACAAAATGTCATTGGTGACAGCTTCAGAGGAGCAACTTGGGTTTCTATACATAATGGTGGTGGCGTAGGCTGGGGAGAGGTTATAAATGGTGGTTTTGGTATGGTTCTTGATGGGTCTAAAGAGGCGTCAAAACGCTTAGCATCAATGCTTTTCTGGGATGTTAACAATGGTATTTCAAGAAGAAGCTGGGCTCGTAATGACGAAGCAATTTTTGCAATAAAAAGAGCCATGGACACGCAACCTTTATTAAAAGTGACCATCCCTAATATAGTAGACGAAAAGTTATTCTAAATTAAAGTCGATATTAAACTTTTAAATTATTTAAACATGAAAAAATTATTTATTTTACCGATTCTATTCCTTTTTATTCTAAGCTCTTGTAGTTCTGTTTCAGTCTATTCAGATTATGATAAAAATGTGGATTTTACTAATTATAAAACATATGCCTATTTTAAAGCCGGTATTGATAAAGTAGAGATTTCTGATTTAGATAAAAGAAGAATTTTACGCGCTATCGATGAGCAAATGGCAGCAAAAGGTTTTACTAAAAGTGATAATCCAGATTTATTAATAAACATTTTTACAAAAGCCAGAGAAGAAGTGAATGTAAACCAGTTTAGCGCTGGATGGGGTTACGGATGGGGATATGGATGGAATCCTTACTTAATGATGGGAAATCAAACTTCTGTAACAACATCTACCCAAGGAACTTTATACATTGATTTTATCGATGCTAAGAAAAAAGAAATGATCTGGCAAGGTGAAGGTGTAGGTTATTTAACTCAACAAGGTGGAGAGCAAAAAGATAAAATAGTAACCAATTTTGTGACTAAAATATTAGCACAATATCCACCTACAATTGCAAAAAAATAATCTTTTTTGTTGTTCTTATTAAATAATTAATACATTTGTTTTTTCAAATAATAAACAATGAAAAACTTAAATAACATTATTATCGCTATTAACATTATTGTAATTATGCAATAATGGCGAGGTGTTATATAAATAAGTAAACAAAATACAATTTATTAGAACCTCCCAAATCGGGAGGTTTTTTATTTTAAAAAACAACCAAAAAACACCATGAATTTATTTAATGAAGTAATTATAGCCAAAGAACAACTAAGCAAAGTAGTTGCCGCTACCCCACTAACTCAAAACCTTAATCTTTCGGACGAGTTTAAATCGACTATTTTATTAAAAAGAGAAGATTTACAAATTGTACGTTCGTATAAAATTAGAGGTGCTTATAATAAAATTTCATCATTAAATGACACTGAAAAAGCAAAAGGTGTTGTTTGTGCAAGCGCAGGAAATCATGCTCAAGGCGTAGCTTATTCTTGTAATTTACTACAAATAAAAGGCAAGATTTATATGCCGAAAACAACTCCAAAACAAAAAGTAAAGCAAGTACAATTATTCGGGAAATCTTTTGTTGAAATTGTTCTTATTGGCGATACTTTTGATGATGCTTATGCCTCTGCAACTGAAGATGCTGCAAAAAGCAATAGAATCTTTATCCATCCATTTGATGATTTAAAAGTTATTGCAGGACAAGGCACTGTAGGATTAGAAATTCTGGAATCATACAAAGAACCTATTGATTATGTCTTTGTTCCCATCGGTGGTGGCGGACTTGCATCGGGACTTTCTGAAGTCTTTAAACATTTAAGTCCTGAAACCAAAATTATTGGAGTAGAACCAAAAGGTGCTCCATCGATGAAGACATCTATTATTGATGGCAAAAACACACCATTAAAAACCATTGATAAATTTGTAGATGGTGCAGCAGTAAAGCAAGTTGGCGATATGACTTTTGGTATTTGTCGCAAAAACTTAGATGATATTATTCTTGTTCCCGAAGGCAAAGTTTGTACAACGATTTTACGCTTATACAATGAAGAAGCTATGGTTGTAGAACCAGCCGGAGCATTAACAATTGCAGCATTAGATTTTTATAAAGATAAAATAAAAGGCAAAACAGTCGTTTGCGTGGTAAGCGGAAGCAATAACGATATAGAGCGCACTGCCGAAATAAAAGAACGTTCGTTACTTTACGAAGGATTGATGCATTATTTTATGATTCAGTTCCCTCAACGTCCTGGTGCGCTTAAAGAATTTGTAAATGATATTTTAGGTCCTAATGATGACATCACTTATTTTCAGTTTGCCAAGAAAAACAGCCGAGAAGTTGGTTCAGTGGTAGTTGGCTTGGAACTTAAAAACAAAAAAGACATCGTAAATATTAAAACCAATATGGTTGCCAAGGGATTCGAGTTTCAATATCTCAATGAAAATCAAGATTTATATACGCAGTTAATTGGATAAAAAATAAAGGACTACTTGAAAACCTAGTAATCCTTTTCAATACCATTATTTTTCATTTTATGATTTATAAATGATCAAATTATTTAAGAACCATTTTAGATTCATTTAACTAAATATATAAGATAAATCCTCTGTTTTGTGTTATTTTTGTATTTAATTTTTTTCCACATAAAGCCATGGTTATTTTAGACATTACAACAATCGAAGACATAAAACTATTAGTGAATACTTTTTATGCTAAAGTTCAAAAAGACGAACTCATTGGTTCGATTTTTAATGAAAAGATTCAAGGAAGATGGCCTGAACATTTAGAAAAGATGTATAGATTTTGGCAAACAATTTTGCTAGAAGAACATACTTATTCCGGAAGTCCATTCCCTCCACACAAACATTTACCAGTTGACCAATCCCATTTTAATAGATGGATGGAAATTTTCACAAAAACGGTAGATGGTCTTTTTATAGGAATTGTTGCTGAAGAAGCAAAAGTTCGAGCAGCTAATATGGCTTATATGTTCAATTACAAAATTGAATATTTTAGGAATGCTGGAAAAAATTCATAAATAGCTCTAATATAAATTAGCTAGTTGTAAAATGGAACTAACTGCCTAAATGTAGAAAATTTTGTAAAACACAAAAGAATCATGTCAGATTTTGATAAAGAAATTATGAATCTAAAATAGACTCCAAATTTTCTATCTAAATGATAACACAAAAAATTACTAATAAAGCTAAAAATAGCTTCATAAATTCGTAATTTCGCAGAAGAACTACAACGATTTCGAAATGAACCCAACTATTGAAACAAATCCGTTATTGGACAGATTGCCTAAACACTTAAAGCAATTTATTAAACCTCAAGATTACAGCGATTATACGCCAATTAATCAAGCGGTTTGGAGATATGTAATGCGTAAGAATGTTGACTATTTATCTAAAGTTGCTCACCATTCGTATCTAGACGGATTAAAGAAAACTGGAATCGAAATCAATAATATTCCGAGCATGTATGGCATGAACCGAATCTTAACCGAAATTGGTTGGGCTGCTGTAGCCGTTGATGGGTTTATTCCGCCAAATGCTTTTATGGAATTCCAGGCTTATAATGTCTTGGTAATTGCTTCGGATATTCGTCAGCTAGAACATATTGAATATACTCCTGCACCCGATATTATTCACGAAGGTGCTGGCCACGCTCCTATTATTGCTAATCCTGAATATGCTGAATACTTGCGTCGTTTTGGCGAAATTGGCTGCAAAGCCATTTCTTCGCACAAAGATTACCAAATGTATGAAGCGATTCGATTACTTTCGATTTTAAAAGAAGCCGAAGGTACTCCGCAAGCCGATATCGATCAAGCCGAAAAAGCAGTTGAAGATTTGCAAAATAATATGGGCGAATTGTCTGAAATGGCACAAATAAGAAACTTACACTGGTGGACAGTTGAATATGGTTTAATTGGTACAGTCGAAAATCCTAAGATTTACGGTGCTGGTTTATTATCATCAATTGGAGAAAGTGCTTGGTGTATGACCGATAATGTAACTAAAATTCCTTACGATATCTCGGCAGCAAACCAGAGTTTTGATATCACAAAATTGCAACCTCAACTATATGTTACGCCTACTTTTGCTCATTTAAATCTTGTTCTTGAAGAATTTGCTAATAAAATGGCTTTACGTACGGGAGGAATTTCCAGCATTCAAAAATTAATAAACTCGAATGCATTAGGAACAATAGAACTAAGTACAGGTTTACAAATTTCTGGAGTTTTTACTAATGTTATTGAAGCAGAAGGAAAACCCGTTTACGTACAAACAACAGGAAAAACAGCATTATCTTACCGTGAAAAAGAATTAGTTGGACACGGAATTTTAACGCATTCTGAAGGTTTTGGTAGTCCTATCGGAAAACTAAAAGGCTTTAATCTGGCTATTGAAGATATGAGTCCGATGGATTTAAATGCTTATAAAATAGTCGAGAATGAAACTATAAAACTAGAATTTGAAGGCGGGATTATTGTAGAAGGAGACATCATTACTGGCTCTAGAAACTTACACGGTGAGATTATTTTAATCAGTTTTAAAAATTGTACCGTAACTCACGGAGATACTATTTTATTTAAACCTGAGTGGGGTAATTATGACATGGCAATTGGCAAAAAAGTAGTTTCTGCTTTTTCTGGACCTGCCGATGTAAATAGTTTTGATTTAGTCGATTCTATTCCAAAAACAAAAACCATCAAAGCCAAGCATTCTAAAGAGCGTGATGAACTAGAAGAATTATACCAACAAGTTAGAACTATAAGAGAAACTAATTCTCATGAAACTTTACTAACTTCTATATTCGAAAAAATCAAAGCAAATCATCCTAATGATTGGTTACTATCTGTAGAAATAGCTGAACTTTTAAAAAATAGTAATCAACCTCAATTATTACAGGAAGTATTAGCAAATCTTGAAAATTTAAAAACAAGAAGACCTGAAGTTGCTCACTTAATTTCAGGAGGTTTGGATCTGATTTTTGATAAAGAGAAGTGTTAGAAACATTTTCATCCATAAACTTGTCTTTCCGAGGAACGAGGAATCTCCGCTAGAAACTAACACAAAGTGTCTTACGTTTGTGGAGCTACTCGTGGAGATTCCTCGTTCCTCGGAAAGACAAGTTTGAGAGAAAGACAAGATTACGGGAAAGACTTTGTGCCTTTGCAGCTTTAAACCTCTGCAACTCTGAGCCTTTGCAACTTTGAACCTTATTATAACCTACAACTTCAAATCATTACTAAGATCAGTTTCGTTTTGGATTGTTTTGCCGTCGTATTGTAGTTTCCAACCCATTGTATTTGTCAGGATTAAAATTTTAGACAATTCACTGATTAATCGGTTTTGTGCATTTGCTTTAAGCGAAGACTTCTCAATTTTCTTGGCTAAACTCGCTTTTACAGATTTATTTATTTTATTATAATCATCTCCTGTAAACTCGTTTAACTGACTTTGCTCTACATTATAATACTGAATATCTGGATTGATTGTAATTTCTTCTTTTGGAATTGATACTATCTTTATTACTTTGTTTTTTTCGTCGATTTCATATTTCATCTTATGCAAATCGTAGGCAACAGTAACGTTTGCATTTACAATAATCAATGCTTTCTTCTCGAAAGATATCATATCTAATAAATACTTATTTGAGTTTTTATAGGTTACTACTTCAGAGAAATGCCCTTCGGTAACTACCAGTTTCCCAACGTTTACAATTTGTTGTTGTATTAAATTGGTATTATAATCCAAACTTGTCGAATCATCTTTCTTGAATTCACAATACTTGAATGCAAGGACAATTCCGACTATGATTACGATTCCGACTAAAATTCTTCTCAACATAATTATGTTTTAATGATGGCTATTATGAAGCCAATTTAGTGATTTTTTCAGAAAGCATCACTATGCTTTATTGATGTTATCGATAACCTCTTTAAGAATTTTTATACTTTTCATTTTATCCTGATGGTCAAAAATTGGGCTTGTAATCATCAATTCATCTATACCTGAATAGTCTATAAAATGCTTTAGATCTTTTTCTAATTTCTCTTTGCTTCCCTTAAAGGTACAAGCTGTCATTTGATCTACATGAAATTTTTCTTCTTCGCTCATCAATCCATCTAATGACTCAAGTGGTGGTTGCATTGGTTTTCTATTATTACGAACCAATCCTAAGAACATTTGATATAATGTAGTCGAGAGAATTTCTGCTTCTTCATTTGTATCTGCTCCAATCGCATTTACACAAGCCATTGTTTTAGGACTGCTCAAATATTTTGAAGGAATAAAGTTTTTGCGATAAAACTCAAATGCCTGCAACATCATCTTTGGCGCAAAATGTCCTGCAAATGCATACGGTAATCCTTTTGCAGCAGCAAGAGCAGCACTATCCATACTAGATCCTAATATCCAAACAGGTACATTTGCCCCTTCTGCAGGAAATGCACGTACTTTTGCGGAAGCATTATCTGGTGAAAAATAATCATGAATTGCTTGTACATTTTTTGGAAATTTCTGTGATTGCTCATAAAAATCCTCTCGGATTGCTTGTGCTGTTAACGAGTCTGTTCCTGGTGCTCTGCCTAACCCTAAATCTATTCGGTTTGGGTAAAGTGTTTCTAACGTTCCAAATTGTTCTGCGATAATAAGTGGCGAATGATTAGGAAGCATTATTCCGCCCGAACCTACACGGATGTTTTTAGTCTGGCTTGCTATGTAACCAATTAAGACTACTGTTGCAGTACTTGCCACATGTGCCATATTATGATGTTCGGCCAGCCAGAATCGGTTATAATCTAAACTATCAGCTAGTTGTGCAAGTTCTTTGGTTTTCTGAAAAGTTTCTGCTGCATTACTACCTTCAGTAATAAATGCTAATTCTAATAAGGATATAGGTATATTATTGTTCATGTTTAATTAATCTTTTTACAAAATTAGACATTAATAACCTTTTAATTGTTAATTGAATTGTAAAATTCTAACGCCGTTAAATAAATATAACGTCGATAGAAAAAAATCTCTTATTTTGAATAGTTACATAATAGTTCGAAGCCACAAAATTTCTTAGGATAACTTGATGAATCCAAAAGTTATTTTTTGTAACTTTAGATAACAAATCATAAACCTCTTAATTATGAAAACTAGCAGAAAAATTAAATATATCACCAAAAGATATATTTACAGAATTATCAGAGATATAAGCGGTAATAAGGATAAATCTAAAAAATTGCTTTTATCTAATTTATTAAAAACAAACGTCCAATTACTTAAAGGTATAGATGTTAATAGTACGGTGCTTTTTTAACTCTTTATGTTAACAAAACTACATTTTTAACTACTAAATTGATGTTGGGATATCCTTAAAAAGGATACCCAATCGCGATGTTGAGTATTAAATTGTCTTTTCTCCAAGAGCCACTTCCAAAGTTAATATCATCTATTACCCAGCGTTGTCCTTCGGGTAAATAGGGTATTCTTAACGGAAATGCAATATCGGTTCTTAATATCAAGAATGATAAGTCAAAGCGTAATCCCGCTCCAGCACCAATTGCAAGTTCTTTCATAAAGTTCTTACTGATTTTTGCTCCGGGTTTATTTGGATCATTATTAACCAACCAAACATTTCCAGCATCTAGAAAAATGGCTCCTCTTACTATACTAAAAAGTTTTGCTCTATATTCTGTACTAAACTCTAGTTTTAAATCTCCTGATTGATCTGGCAAAAATGTACTTGTTGTGTCTGGACTTTTAAAACTACCTGGTCCTATTGAGCGTGCTCTAAAGGCACGAATACTATTAGTTCCTCCTACTACAAATTGCTTGATCGATGGCAAAGAAGAGGAATTACCATAAGGCAAACCAGCTCCTACAATAATTCTACTTGCTAATTGGCTCTCTTTTCCTAGTTTTAAGTAATGTCTAAAATCGGCTCTTACTTTAACATATTGACTAAAAGGAACATCAAATATTTTTATAGTATCGTTTTTCTTGACATTAGCTCCTGTTACCAAGCCTGTAATATTACCTGCAAGATCAATTTCTCCATTAAAATAGAATGTATTCTTTTTTCTTTTTCGCATAGTATTGGTATAAGTATACGAATACGTAGGTCCAAAGATTAATTGTTTTTCGAGTACTTTAGATAATGATTCATCTTCTGCAACTTGCTGTAAATAATAAGGCGTTACATGATTTGGACTTACATAATTAACTTCTATAATATCCAGTTGGTGTTCTTTACGAATATTTTCTTTCCATAAGTAACCAAATGACCCTCTAAAAGAATTTAAGGCATAAAGATTTATTCGGTTTTGATATTCATATCCTAAAGTCGCTTTTGTTTTAGGAACAAACTCGCTAGAGCCTTGGAAATTGAAAGGCGTAATTAATCTTGGCCAGGTTAAACTGGCTTCTCCTCCTACTTTGTAGATATTATTTCCTTTATTTTGTCCTGAAATCTGAAAATCGGCTCCTCCAAATATGGATACGGTAAACAATTCGGCTCCTCTTAGTAAATTTCTATTATTCCAGTTTACATTAATTTCTGAACCTGTATAACTAGCCGAATTGGTTTTTCCTAAAACCTCAACTCGAATGAATTTCTTTGGCAATAAGGTTAAATAGTAATATGCATCGAGAGCATTTTTTATACTATCGGATTCTTTAAATTCATTTTTAACAAAATTAAATGTTCCTAAGTTTACAAATCGATTAAGGGAAAGATTATGATCTGATCGATTATAAAAATCTCCTTTTTTAAAATACAAAGCTCTGTCAAATACTCTTGGTCTAAATGTATTTGTAGAATCTATAATCGTAAAATCTTTGTATTTTAAGATGTCTTCTTTTTTATAAGCTACACTATCTTTTAAAATCGAAAAATTAGGATACACTACTATATCATTAATTTTATAAGCAATTTTGGCTTTTGCAGGTGTTTCGCCTTTTATTTTTAATTTTATATTTACCTCATAATCTCCTTTGGTACTATCTACTTGTGCCAAGATATAATCTGGATTGAAATAATAATATCCCTTTTCTTTTAATCGGGAATCAATACGTTCTCTCTCGGATTTTATAACGTCTAAATCATATGGCTTACCAACTTTTAATAATGATCTACGACTAGTTTTTCCTATTTCTTTGGCTATAGCCGAAGAATCATCAGGAAACGTAACACTTTTAATTTTATACTGTCGTTTAGGAAAAACGGTATATTCTGCTGTTGCTCTTTTATTTTTTGCTGTAGAATCGGCACTAACCCTCACTTTAAAGAAACCTTTATTCTCAATAAAATTTCGCAACACTGCCGAGTTATAATCTAAATCGACTTTACTGTAAAGTACAGGTGCTTCTCCAACTTTATTTCTTAACCAATATCTTGTTCCTTTCTTTTTCTTAGGTTCCCCAGCCACATTGTAAATCCATAATTTAGGACGCAATCCCAGAAACTGTTTGTTAGGTAAAGGACGTAGTAAACCTTCTAGCTCAGTCTGTAGTTCTTTTTTTTCTTTCTTTGTAAGAATGGTGTCTTCTACTTTTACCGAAGCTCCTGTATATAACAATTCCCCTTTTGGCAAATATTTGGTATTGCTACATCCTAAAGCAAAAAACAAAGAAAGTAGTATAAAATATTTTAGATATTTAGTTTCCATATTACTACGTTTTTTGCTCTTGTTCATTATCTAATTCTTCTTTCTTTTTCTCTTCTTTCTCTTTTTGCTTATCCTTTTCTTTGCGTATTTTTTCTTTTTTAATCAGTTCTTTTTCTTTCTCACTACGATGAAATAATTCTCTAAACTTATTATAATTCATCGTAATAATAAATGCAACTCCAGTTTCTACAACCTGCCCCTCTACAGCAACCTGATATTGGTTTTTACGATATGCTCTAACCATGTATCGTCCGTCTTTGGTAAGTTGGTAATCTATAGCAACATCTCCAGCAATATTAGTATCCTGCTCATTGTTATCTTGTCCTTCTAGTCCAAAACTGCTTCCTATGGTTACTTTTAATCTATCATTTAATAGTTTTTTAGAAACTCCTACATTCAAATCTGTTTTGTTTTGCTTGGTTCCCGAAGTATAATCATCTGTAGATTCCAAATCAAATTCCAATTGAACACCACTTATTAAATCTCCTGCCAGATTATTTAATTGATCCGAAAGTATTTTACTCACACTTTGTCTCGCCATAGATTCGGCACTTGTACCACCACTTTCGCTTGCAAAAGGGTTTTCACCAACAAATCTGTTCAAGAGTAAAAGTGCAAATACCTGTTTATTTAATTCGGATGGCTCTTGACGTAATTGTTGCAATCTTGCCTGAGACTTTGTTATAATATCTGATGAGACATCATAGTTACCGTCTGGAAGAACGATATCAAACGAGATTTCAGGTTTCATCAATTCTCCGTTCATCTTTAATAAAGTTTGAAACGGAATTTTTTGTTTGTATGTGTTTTTTTCTGCTGCCGGGATAGTTCCTAACTGGTTTCCTAATAAGTCTATCGGCGCAGTATTTACTTTATATATAGCTGTTAAATTTAAATTTGCCATTGTAGGCTCTCCAGTCCATAAAATATAACTTCCTTTCTGGATATCAAATTTTCGTCTTATCATATTAAAACTCATCTCATAAGCACCTTCACTAAACTCATATTTTCCTGTAAGTGTAGTTTTTCCAGATGGATCAATCCCACCAATAAGATCTGCTTCTCCAAGCAATCTCAGGTAATCTCCGTTACCTTTATCTATTACCAATGTAAGTTCTGCTTTTTTATCTATAGAGATAGCAACGCTCACATCCATTCCAATCAGTTTCGATTGATTGAGTTTGCTTTCCATCGCAGCAGTTTGTTTCAGTAGTAAATTATCTTCATTTACAAACTCTACAATTCCTTCTCTATCGGCAATCGAAGGATCTGATTGAGGCATAACAACTGTAAATTTTGTATCCTCATTAATTTTTATATTTCCTCCAACAACTGGATTATCTAATGTTCCTTTTATGTTTAGATTTGCATCTAATGATAAATCCCCATAAAACAAATCATTATCAGCTTCTGTAGAGTGAATGGCTCTAAACTGATCTGCTTTTATGGTTAAAGCAAAATCATAATTTCTAAAATCTTTGGAGTTGATATTTCCATTTACAAATAATTCATTCTTGTTTTCATCATAAACAGAGAAATTATCAAAGACAATCGCTTCGTTTTCAAACCTAATTTTCTCATTGGCTATTTTATAAATAGAATTAAACTTCGTCACTTTAAAAGCAGCGTCATTAAAATCTAATTCTCCATTTACTTTAGGTAAATCGGCATTACCAGTAATTTTAAATTTTCCTGATAAATAACCAGAACCATCGGTAACATTACCCATGCTAAAACCTTGAATACTCTTAATATTTAAATGATTGATGGCTATATCAAAATCAAAAGTACTATCATCTATTTTATAATTACCTGTTAGGTTTACGTCATTTCCATTCTCTGTTAATGTAACATTTGCTACTAATAAATTATCGGTTTTATTATCTACTTTTATACCAATATTACCAACTGGTTCACCTTTAAAAGCAAAATCAACTATTTTTAGATCGGAAGTAAAAGTTGGTTTTGTCATCACATTTTCGACCAAAACTGAACCATCAATCAATCCTTGCATTAATAATTCATCTTTTTTAACCATATTTAAAATGGTCTCAATTTTAAAATTGACAAAATCGACTTGTAAAGGCGCGTTCTTTCCGTCGTTTTGTGATTGAATTTTTAGTTCATTACCCGAATTGCTCAAAAAGAACTTATTAATGTAAAGTCTCTTATCTCCAAATTCAATAGAATTTTCCTGATCTAAATTCCATTTATCATAATTCAATACAAAATTATCTGAATCAAATTTTATAGTGTTTTTGGCATTTTCATGAAGCAATTCTCCTTTAATAAAATACTGTTCTTTATCTTCTTTGTCTTTTATTTGTAATGCATACCCTAAGATGTTATTCTCGATTTTACCTGATAAACTAACAAAAGGAATTTTAAATTCTCCGCTTTCTACCGGAGCTACAGAAACCTGATATTCTAACGCATTCTCTTTTGCTTCTATATTTATCTTTCCATCAGAAATTGTATTTGTATCATAAATAATTTTAGGGATAGTTCCTTTAACCTCTAGAGAATCTACTACGTTATTATATTTTCCTGTAATTTTAATAGGTTCTAAACCTTTAAGCTTTGGAACTAATTGAAAAAGTAATGGATCACTATCTACAGATAAATTAAATGTTAATCGCTGCTCATCTGAATCTCCTTTTGTTTTAGGAACTTGCAAATCCATGTATTTTGATAGCGATTTTTTTAATGCTGCCGATAATGTTGTCAGTTTATATTTTCCATCAACTTCTGCTTTCAGGAATTGAGATATTACCTTGATATTATTTTTTTCTTTATCGGCATAAGCCAAAATTTTAATGGAATCTAATACAATTGGTTGTGCATCTTTTAAAACCTGAATATTCGACAAGAAAACCTTTCCGTTTAAAAAATCAGGATTACTATTGGCAATATCTGCATCAACATTTCCTCTAATTTTCATCGGGCCTGCATGAAGATTTAGTTTCTCTAAATCGGCAATATCAAGGTTTAATTTTAGTTTTACTGCGGGATATTTATCATCAAATCTTCCGTTGGCAACTAAACCAAAATTTAAATTTGGGTCTTTAATCCCTGAATTTATTGCAAATGCTCCTTTTGCAATCTCTCCCTTTAAAGTTAAATCTCGGTAGGTATATTTATTAAATACCGCTTTTTGTACAATTCCGTCCAGATGTGCTTGTGCTGTTTTAGGATCTAGTCCCTTTCCTTTTACTTTTGCTTTAAGCGTAATTTTTCCTATTGAATCGTTTTTTATTAGTTTACCTAAATCAAATTCTGAAAAAGAAATTGTAGCATCATATTTCTCAGATTTTTTAATTCGTTGATCAAACAAAGCATCTACTTTGGCATTTCCGAAACTACTATTTAGCGCCAAATTAGTTTTAAAATTATTGACTAAACCTTTAAATTTTCCTTTTAAATTAAATTGAGAAGGTAACTGAATGCTTTTTGGGATTGTTCCTGCTGGCACAAACGAAATCACATCTTTAGATGTACTCACAAAGTTTTTTATATCCAAATCATAATATGCTTTTTGTGCATCTGGCATTCCTGTAATTTTTCCTGAAATAGAGACTTTTGTCGTTCCTATTCCGCTCATTTCAAACTGCGGAATTGTTAAATCCTTTACTTTCCCACTTACTCGTGCATTTATAGATAAAACTGCATTAGGATTACTCTTAAACGGATTGGTATTTTGTAAATCTGGAACAAAAAGCAATATGTCTTTAAATCCAACTTTTGCCTGACTTAAATTGGCGTCTAAACTTAGATTATCAATATTTTTAGTTACCGCCGCGATTGATGGATAGGCAACTTTAATATTCTTTTGCAATAAAGTTTGTGGTGTTTTTAAATACAGATTATCCAAATATGCATTTTTAGGCCCATAGAAAAAATCTGTTTTAAACGTTTCGATTTTAAGCCCGCTTTTTTCATTTACTGTAAATGATTTTACGCTCCCTGAAACAGTATCATTTGCATAATACAACTTTTCGGCTTTTAAATTAAAATTATCCAAATCAAGATGTCCATAATCAATCCCTTTCTTAGTAGGTTTTGATTGCATATCATCATATTTAAAAGCAATATTTTGTATATCGGCTGACTTCAGTTTTAACTTCCAGCCTGCTTGAGGAATTGCTGTAGAATCTAAATCGGGCGTTTTAAGTTGTTTGTCTTTTATGCCTAATTGTAGATTTCCTTTTAGATCTTTTAGTTCGAAAGTATCAAAATCCAACAACTGATTATTTAAATCTAATTTATTAACCAGTAACTGTAATTTCCCCAGAGTTATTCCTGAAGCGAGTTTAGAATCTTTATTGTCATAAGAAATATCGATTTTAGACAAGTTGATTTTATTTAGTTTTAAATTAAAATCTGGTCTTTTCGAAATTGTATCTACAGTTTTTACTGATGTTTCAGCTATCTTCTCTACTAAATCCTGGTTTAGAACTAATTTTAATCCGTTTAAATCTATATTCGGAATATCAAAATCCATTTTATCCAAATCGAATTTTTTAAATTCTGTTTGAAAATTAGCTAGTTTAACACGAACATCATTTTTGGACAAATCATCTTTAAAATTAAAATTGATTTTATCCAAATTGATTTTAACTACCGATATTTTAAAAGGTTTACTATTGGGATCTGCAGGTTCTGGTTCTTTGGAAGCAAATGCTGCAATTATATAATCGAAATTAAAAACTCCGTCTTTGTTTCTGGAAATATTTGCAGTTGTATTTTCAAGTGAAATAGAATTTATTTCTACTTCGCTACTTATGAGTTTAAATAAATCGATATCAACTTCTAATCGTTTTCCACTAAGTAAAGTATCTTTCTTTTGATCTTCAAAATAAAAACCTTCTAATACGATTTCTTTAGGAAAATTAATGGCAATTCTATCTAAAGCTACTTTGGTTCTTATCTTTTTTTGCAAATAAGTAATTGCCTTATCCTTGGCGTAGTTTTGTACTGCCGGAACCTGAATTAAAATTGTAATTAATAACAATAATGCTACTAATGTAATGACGCACCAAAGTAGCACTCGAAGTATTTTTTTCAGAAAAGAAATTCGTTTCTTATTCATATAAAGAAAATAAGGCTAATAACTGGTTTAGATTATCGATATATGGTTACTAAATTTAACTAACCATATCCAATTTACAAAATTGTAAAAAATATACCTCAATACTTTACATAATTATCCAAACTTATTTTAAAATTAAGGACTATTGTAAGTATATTTCTACTTTAACTTCAAAACAAAGAACGGATTTAAAACTTAATATGAGGCCATTTCTGTTCTATCTTTTTTATTTTATCACTTAGTTTTGATAAGAAAGTACGATGCTGTTCAGAATCAGGATTGAAGCTTCGATGAGAAAGTCCTTTTTGTATTTCGGATACCTCTTTCATGATAAGAATCCCTTCTTTAGCAATATAGTTTTCACTGAATTGTTCCCAAATATAATCGATAGCAACTTGGTTAGGATGTAACATATCTTCGGTATAAAAACGATAGTCACGAAGTTCGTCCATCATGATTTCGTACGAAGGAAAATATTTAGTTTGCAGTTTATAGCATTCAGTATTCAAGGTGTCGTGCAGTGAAGAAATTAAGTTGGATTTACTCCATTGATTCTCCACAAAACCATCTTTTATATGTCGGACTGGCGAAACGGTAAAAATAATCTTTGCTTCAGGATTCATCGAAGTGATTAAATCTATTGTTTTCTGAATACTATCTTTTATTATATCTACAGATAAAAGCTCTTTTATAAATTGCTTTTGTGGTACTTTATGGCAATTAGCCACAATCTCATTACTTTCTATATTTCTATAAATCCAAGAAGTTCCGTAGGTAATAATGATGTGAGTAGATTCAGTTAATTGTTGGTACAATTTTTTAATAATCTCATTCAGATTATTAATTAAATCTTCTTTATTTGTGTTGCTCAAATCTGAATGTACATCAAACGAATGCCATCGTTCGTTATGAAAAAACACATCGCTCTCGGTAAATGTCTTTTGTGAAACTGCAAAGTTTATCAATTTTTCAATCGCCAACGGATGAAACAAAATTCCAAACGGATTACAACTATTATCGAATTTAAAATAATCCAATTTCTCTGCCATATTTACTGCAAAACAAGAACCAAAGGACAATACTCTAGAATTATAATCGATAGGATTGTTACTTTGCGAAATAGGAATTTGGGTTCTGAATTGCATAATCGTTGTTTCGTGTAAATTTCGTCTATTTTTTATAAATACGAAAGCACGATGCAATGACATTCCGCTTTTTTAATAGGTGTATGATAATCTGTATCCTAACTTTCCATCATTATAAAATGCTTTTGTTAGTACATACCCTTCGGAATCGTAAGTGTAAGTAGCTGTATTTGTAGATTTATAAGGCGTTATTGAATTTCGAAAAGAAGTTATATGCATCGCCAAATCCTGTGAAGATGTAGTATGTGTAGTTTCAATAATATTATTAATAGAATAGTCGACATCTAACAACAAACCAATTCCTATAACATTTTTAAGTGGGCTGTTATTTGTATCATACTTAAAAGCTACAATATCGGCACTGCCATAATCTTTACTCTCTTTATCTACCTGTTTTATAATATTGCCATTCTCTAATGTAAATGTTCCAGTCGCAATTTCTGTTGTAGTATTCAATTTATCATTATAAAGATGTACGCTATAGCTTACTGTTTTATCCTTATTATAAGTATACTTTTTTAAGAACTTCTGATTATTAAATATATGAACAGCTTCTTTTAGCTTATTATTTTCATATTCATACAAAGTACAATAAACCAATAGCTTCTTATTAGAAAAATCTTCTTTTTTCGTAATTAAATCTCCAGTATAGGTAAAAACTGTTTTTGATCCATTATCATCCAGAATACTTTCGATTTTGTTACCATTATACCTATAAGTGGATTCATAATTATCTGAAGGAAAATCAATGTATTTATAATATTTGGCTTTAGGTAATTTTATATTCCCATCTCCTTGTTCAGCATTGTTTTTAGAACACGAAGTCAGTATTAACAAAGAAGCAACTAAAAAATAGTGTAATTTTTTTTCCATAATGTCGACATGATAATAAGCAACAAAAAGAAAGATTTTAACTGTAATTAGGTCACAAAAAAAGGTTTAAAAATATCATTTTAAGGCACAACTTATTGATGAGATTTTATTTTCATTAAAGATCCCCAATACTATTTGTAGTAAGATGCAACCGATAAAAACAATTAAGATCTCATCAATAAAATTTATGCTCTGAAAATCATCATTTTTTATCCAGACTAAAAATTAAAGATTACTAACAACTCTTGTAATACCTAATTTAATAATTGGTACATTAAAATTAATCAGCAATCCTAACTTCATTTTTGTTATTCTGAGGTAAGTTAAAACTTGTTTAGGATGAACATTTGAAATTTGTTCAATCGATTTTATTTCTAAAATTACCTTATTTTCAACTATTAAATCAGCTCTAAATCCTATATCTAATTTTACTTCATCCCAAATAACGGGTAACGGCTTCTGTCTTTCTACTTTTAATCCTCTTTTCGTTAATTCAAAATACAAAATAGCCTCATAAACAGACTCTAATAGACCTGGCCCTAACTTTACATGTATCCTATAACAAGTATCAACTACAATACTTGAAATTTCATTTTCTGTCATTTTTATTTTTTTTACTAAATTAAAGTAAAAACTTACATTTTAAGCATATCAAACAAAAATCTCGCAAAGTCGCAGAGTCGCAAAGCAATCTTTAAACTTTAATCTACTGATGAAAATTATAATAAGTCTTTGATTTAGCTAATTGCTTTTCAAAAATGATAAAAAGACAACAAAAAAAAAAGGCAATTTTAAACTTTGCGACTCTGCGACTTTGCGAGATACATTTAAAAACTTAATACAATAATCAGAATTACTAAGCCAATCTATTTACTACTTTTGCATCTCCTATAAATTAAAATTCTCAAATGAAATTACTCTATTCTTATATAATCAAACATAAAATGCTGTTGTTTCTAGCCTTGATTATGGCATCTATAAACATCTGCTTCAGTTTATCCGATTCTGTTATTACTGGTAAATTAATGCAAGATTGCGGTGTTGGATTAGCTAAATACAAAGGAAATGAAATCGGTTTTATTAAATCTGTAGCCTTTTGGCTAGGTCTTTCGCTTGGTGCGGCGATGATTTCCAGAATTACCAAAAACTTTCAGGATTATTTCACCAATGTAGTCATCCAGCGTACCGGCGCTCAAATGTATACTGATGGTATTAAAAAATCACTCGACTTACCTTTTGCAGAATTTGAAGACCAACGTAGTGGGGAAACATTAAGTAAATTAACCAAAGTACGTTCTGATTCCGAAAAATTAATTACACTATCTATTTCTTTAATTTTTCAAACTGTTATCGGATTCATATTTGTAATTGTTTATGTTGCTCGTATTGATTACCGTATCTCTTTAATCTTTTTAGTTACTGCTCCAATTATTGCTTTAGTAAGTTCTTATCTGGGTAAGAAGATAAAAATTGTTTCTCGCAAAATTGTAAATCAAACCAATGCATTAGCTGGTTCTACTACCGAAAGTTTAAGAAATATCGAACTTGTAAAAAGTCTTGGATTAACATACCAGGAAGAAAAACGTTTGAATTTAAATACGTTTAAAATTTTACAACTAGAATTACAAAAAATCCGTTTTATAAGAAGTTTAAGTTTTATTCAAGGTACTACGGTTCACTTTTTAAGAACCTGTGTAGTGTTTACTCTATATTATTTTTTGTTTGGACAAAAAATCATTGTGGGTGATTTACTTACTATGGTATTCTTTACTTTTTTCATTTTTAGCCCTTTACAAGAATTAGGTAATTTTATAATTGCGCTAAATGAAACAAAAGTTTCAATGGAGAATTTTAAAACCTTATTAAGCGCTCCAAAAGAATTTCGCCCAAAGAATCCTAAACACGTGGGCGCTATTAGATCTTTACTTTTCTCGAATGTAAGTTTCCAACACAAAACAGCTAAATATAAAGCTGTAGAGAATATTAACTTTGATATTAAGCAAGGACAAACCGTAGCTTTTGTAGGACCATCTGGTTCTGGAAAAACTACTTTAGTTAAATTATTAGTCGGTTTATATACTCCTGCCGAGGGTAAAGTATTTTATAATGACATCGATTCTACCGAAATTGACTTATTAGATTTAAGAAAGCAATTAGGTTTTGTAACCCAAGATGCTCAATTATTCTCAGGAACAATCCGTGAGAATTTACTATTTGTAAGACCATCTGCTACTGATGAGGATTTATACGATGCTTTAAAAAGAGCCAGTTGCGAGACACTATTACATCGTGCCGAAGATGGTTTAAACACCACAATTGGCGAAGGCGGAATTAAAGTTTCTGGTGGAGAGAAACAACGTTTATCTATTGCTCGCGCCATCTTGAGAAATCCGAATTTATTGATTTTTGATGAAGCAACTTCTGCATTGGACTCTATTACCGAAGAAGAAATTAATACTACAATTAGAAATATATCCGACAAAAACAGGATTACAGTTTTAATCGCACATCGATTATCTACGGTAATGCACGCCGATAAAATATTTGTTTTGGAACAAGGAAAAATTATCGAACAAGGGAAACACGATGATTTAGTACTCGAAAAAGGATTGTATTATGCTATGTGGCGTCAGCAAATTGGTGAAAGAAAATAGTCCATAAAAAAAGCCCAATATCTATTAAAAAGATATTGGGCTTTTTTAATACAAACAATTCTGCATTAATAGGTATAAATAATTTCATCTACAAATTCATCCCCTTTTTTCTCTACAGGATATCCATTTTCATCATATTGGTATGTTAATGTCTCTATATACTTCGTTGTTTTTTCTTTATCTGATACATAGGTGATTTTTTCAATAACGTTATTAATACCAAAATCATTGATTCCAAAATCTCCGTGAGACATATCATGACCATTATATATTCCTCCCATATCAAACATTATCAAATTAAGTCCTAAAATATTTTTTAAAGGATTGTTTTGAGTATCATATTTATATTCGTAAGTATATTTATAATAACTATTATCTTCTAGATACTTCGTTGTTTTCTTAACAAGATTACCATTTTTAAAAGTTAGAATTTGTTCTCCATCCTCTGGTACTGTTGGATTATCATGACGGTACATTCTGCTAGAAATTGTTCCATCTGTATTATGAGTGTACACATTTTTTACATAAAAATCGGTAATTAGATCATTATTTGGTGATGAAAGAACCACTTCTTTTAATTTACCATTTTCATATGCATATGAAACCCTACTAATTAAACTATTATCTACATAACCTTCTGTTTTTGTTATCAGACTTCCAGTATAAGTAAAGACTGTTTTCATTGTATGATTATAAACAAAACATTCAGCGCTTACAATTTTATTACCATCATAAGTAATTTTATTTGTTTGATTATTATAGCCCGTAATAACACCAGTAGTCCCACCGCCACTATAATCATAAGAAGCCATTTTATAAGTTATCGTTTTAGGCAATATTGTTTTAACTGGCGTAGTTGGTTTAGTTTCGATATCGTTAGAACATGAACTTAATACTAGTAAAGAACTTACCAGAAAATAAAAAAATTTAGTTTTCATAATATTGGTTTTTTAAATGATTAACCACAAAAAGAAACCTTTTTACCAAACTAATCTTCTGTTATACGTCTTATAAATACCATTTTAAGATATATAAACAACAAATCATTTTACTCCATAAAAAAAGCCCAATATCTATTAAAAAAGATATTGGGCTTTTAATTTTTATAAATCAACTAATAAAAGTACTCCGTAGTAGTTCCTGCATCTTCAAAATTATCAAAAGATTTCGCTGGATAACCATCTGCATTGTATGTAATTTTTGAAGTTTTAGTAACTCCATCCCCAACCTTTTGAGAAATAATATTATGTACATTCCCTGAAGCTTCTCCATCTGCAAAAGAGGTTTTATCCAAACCTAGAATGTTTCTATGCGGGTTATATTTGGTATCATATGTATAAACAAAACTAGGCGAATAATTTGAATCAATTTTACTAACCTCTCCTCCTATAATAGTTATGACTGAAGTCCCTTGAAAAACAGTTTGGCTTTTATCATCTCCCGAATATGCTTTAACTGTAATAGTATTATCTGCATTATAAGTATAGACTTCTTTATAACCTTCTTTTAATTCAGGATCAACTCTTAAAAAAATACTTAATTTTTTATTAGCATCATATGTATATGTATTTTCCTGAAGTATAGTTTCATCAGCAAGTTTAATTATCATTTTTGTAATTAAATCCTGATTATAAATCCAATATACTCCACCTTCCTCATTTGAATCAATAGCACTAATGATTTTATTTCCGTCATATTTATAGTTCAATATGTCGACAGTACCATCTTCGTGAGTTTGAATCATTTTTCTCAACAAAACTTGATCTTCCTTTTTTGGTTCAGTTTTGATATCTTTTATTGGCTCAATATCTCTTCCGTCAGTATCACCAGAACAAGAACTTAATACAAATAAAGAGGCAATCAAGAAATAAAATATTTTTGTTTTCATAATATATTTTCATTTAGAATAATTAAATGCAAAAAGAATCATTTTCATCAACCGACCCCCTTGCGACATGTTTTATAAGTAACACTTTAAGACAAATTAACTTGAATGTTTTTCTCATCTTAATACTACTGGATAACAAATAATTTTACTTTATAAAAAAATCAGATGCAATATTTATCGTATCTGACTTTTTCTGTTTTTTTTTAAGAATGAATCTTAAACGCTATTATTTTAATTCATTGTAGAAATACTGTGTAGTAACTTTTCCCTCAGAAGAAGTTTCTACACTTGTAGCAGGATAATTCCCTACATTATAAGTATAGCTATAACTAGACGAAAGTTTATCTCCAGATGTATCTGTAAGTGTGTTGTGCAAAGTTCCATCAGCCTCTCCATCAACAAAAGCAATTTTGTCCATTCCTAAAATGTTCTTTTCAGGGTTGTTTTTGGTATCATAAGTATATTTATGATTTGGCGAATTTGTACTTACAATTTCAGCTACTTCTCCGTTAAGAAAAGTGATTTTACTTGTTGCATTAGTCTGTGTTTGAGTTTTACTATCTCCAATATACTCTGTTACAGAAATCGAACCATCTGCGTCATATCTATAAACTTCTTTATTACCAAGATTTTCTACTGGATCTATTCTTCTAAAAGTAAGCAACTTTCCTTTAGGATCATACTCATACGAGTTTACTTGTTCTACAGTACCGTCTGCAAGTTTAAATTCCATTTTAGTAATTAAATCTCCAGTATATGTATAGTAAATACCTTCTTTGGTATTATTATATAATTGACTAACTATCTTATTCCCATTATAAATATAAACAGTTGTTCTAGTCGAACCATCCTCATCTTTATCTATGGTTTTTTGTAACAAAACAGAACTCTCCGGAGTAATAACAATAACGCCATTATCATTATTATCTTCTCTAGTTTCGTCATTAGAACAAGAAGCTAGCATTAATAAAGCACTAAATAAGTAAAGTAATTTTATTTTCATTTTTTAATAGGTTATAGATTAACAATTAGAGTGTAAATATAAAAGACTAAGCTCTTAAAAACCTAATAAAAATTCATTTTTTTGTAATAAAAAACCCAAATAAAACAATATAAATTGCTATTTGGGTCTTTATTTTTAATATAATATCCTTAGACACGTAGTATCTCAGATTCTAAGCGACTTTTTACTTCACATAATCAATTGCTTTCGCTAAAGCTTCTGGAATTCCATCTGCATTTTTTCCTCCTGCAGTCGCGAAGAAAGGTTGTCCTCCTCCTCCACCTTGGATATATTTCCCTAACTCACGAACAACTTGTCCAGCGTTTAGTTTTTTATCAGCAACTAATTCTTTAGAGATATAACACGTTAACATTGGTTTTCCTTCTTCGGCTGTAGCCAATACTACAAATAAATTTGTGTAAGAATTACCTAGTTCATAAACCAAATCTTTAGCTCCTTCTGGAGATAAATCGACTTGTTTTGCTAAGAATTGCACACCATTAATTTCTTGTAATTCCTTAGCCAAATCTCCTTTCATGTTTTTGGCTTTATCTTTTAATAAAACTTCTAACTGTTTTTTAAGTTTAGCATTTTCATCTTGCAATGAAACAACTGCTTTTATAGGATCTTGTGCATTTTTTAAAACAGCATTAATCTCTTTTAATTTTTCTGCTTGATTTGCAAAATATTCTTTTACAGCTCCCGAAGTTATTGCTTCGATACGACGAATTCCTGATGCAACTGCACCTTCGCTCACTATCTTGAAATACCAAATATCAGCTGTATTGTTTACGTGAATTCCTCCACATAATTCCATACTATCACCAAATTTAATAGCACGTACATGATCTCCATATTTTTCACCAAACAAAGCCATTGCTCCTTCCTGAACTGCTTGCTCAAATGGTACACTTCTTCTTTCTATTAAAGGCAACTGCTCCTGGATTCTTGCATTTACAAAATCCTCTACTTGTTGCAATTCTTCATCGGTTACTTTTGAGAAATGAGAAAAGTCAAATCTTAAATGTTTCGGACTTACCAATGATCCTTTTTGCTCTACGTGCGTTCCTAAAATAGAACGTAATGCCTGATGCATTAAGTGCGTAGCAGAGTGGTTTGAAGCGGAGCTTTTTCTTGTACTTACATCTACAAAAGCTTTAAAAGTCTCCGTTAGATTATTTGGGATTTCTTTAGCAAAATGTATAATTACATTATTCTCTTTCTTAGTATCAATTATGTAAATTACATCTCCGTTACTAGCTTCAAAATATCCTTTATCTCCTACTTGTCCTCCACCTTCTGGATAAAAAGGTGTCATATTAAATACGATTTGATAGATTTCTCCATCTTTAGCACTTTCGACTTTACGGTAACGAGTAATTTTTACCATTGCTTCGGTACGGTCGTATCCTATGAATTCTTCATCTTCATCATCAATCAAAATTTGCCAATCTCCCGCTTTTACTTTCGAAGCTGCACGAGAACGCTCTTTTTGTTTTTGTAATTCTGATTCGAAACCTGCTTCGTCTAATTTTAATCCTTTCTCAGAAAGTATCAAAGCTGTTAAATCGATTGGGAAACCATACGTATCATATAATTCGAATGCTTTTTTACCCGAAACAACTTTATCAGTGTTATTTGCAATAATATTATCTAGTAATACCAATCCCTGATCCAGTGTACGTAAGAATGAATTTTCTTCTTCACGAATTACATTTGCACAAAGTTCTTTTTGCAATTTAATTTCTGGAAACGGAACTCCCATTTGTGTGCTTAGTGTATCTACCAGCTTATAAATAAAAGGCTCTTTGGTATCTAAAAATGTAAATCCATAACGAATAGCACGACGCAATATTCTGCGTATTACATATCCTGCTCCTGTATTAGATGGTAATTGTCCATCGGCAATTGCAAATGCAACAGCACGAACGTGATCTACTACTACACGAATAGCAATATTAGTTTTGTTTTGTTCTTCACTTATATTTTTAACTTCATCAGAAGTATATTTAAAACCTGTAATTTGTTCTACTTTTTCAATAAGTGGTGTAAAAACATCTGTATCATAATTAGAGGTTTTTCCTTGTAATGCCATACATAAACGCTCAAATCCCATTCCGGTATCAACGTGCTGTGCAGGAAGTTTCTCAAGAGATCCATCGGCTTTACGGTTGAATTCCATGAATACATTATTCCAGATTTCTACCACTTGCGGATGGTCATTATTTACTTCTTCTCTTCCAGGTTTCAATGCTTTTTCTTCCTCTGTACGTAAATCAACATGAATTTCCGAACATGGCCCACAAGGTCCCTGATCACCCATTTCCCAAAAATTATCCTTTTTATTTCCAAGAATAATTCGGTCTTCAGCAACAAGAGTTTTCCAGATATCCCAAGCTTCCTGATCAAAAGGAACATTATCTTCTTTGCTTCCTTCAAAAACAGAAACATACAGATTTTCTTTTGGAATTTTATAAACTTCAGTCAATAATTCCCATGCCCAGTTAATTGCTTCTTTTTTGAAATAATCTCCAAAAGACCAGTTTCCAAGCATTTCAAACATCGTATGGTGATACGTATCAAAACCTACATCTTCTAAATCGTTGTGTTTTCCTGAAACACGAAGACATTTTTGCGTGTCGGCTATTCTAGGACTTTTTGGCGTTCCATTCCCTAAAAAATATTCTTTAAACTGGGCCATTCCCGAGTTATTGAACATAAGGGTTGGGTCGTCTTTAAGAACAATTGGAGCAGATGGAACAATTAAATGCTCTTTACTCTGAAAAAAGTCTAAAAATTGCTTGCGTACGTCTTGTGATTTCATATTTAAATTTGAAAATGTGCCAATTTGAAAATGTGTCAATTAAAAATGTGATATTTTTTTTATAATTAATTATCTAATTATCCCGTTATCTAATTGACTAATTATTTTTTTATTATTGAAAAAAGGGCGGAACAACTGAAACATTTATTAAATTTGTTCCACTAACATTTTTACAGTGTGCAAAAATAGGGTATTTTAAAATATGGCGAAAGTAAAATATTATTACGATTCGGAAAATTTGGCCTACCGAAAAATAAAAACTAAAAAAAGGACTAAATTTGGCTTTATTGTCTTGTTTTTAGTTGCTTCGACGTTGTTTGGTTTTTTAGGTTTTGTTATTTTATTGAACACTCCTTACTTTGAAACTCCAAAAGACCGCTTACAAACTCGTGAAATTGAGAATTTAAAGTTGAATTATTCGATTTTAAATAAAAAAATGGATCAGATTGATGCTGTTGTTGAGAGTCTTGAGGAACGTGACAATAATTTATACCGAGTTTATTTTAACAAAAAAGAAATTCCAGATTCAATACGAAAAGCTGGTTTTTCGAGAATCGAAAGATATAAAGCTTTAGAAGGCTACAATAATTCGCAATTGGTAATTAAAACCACCAAAAGAATCGATGTTCTTTCTAAACAATTAGCAATACAATCGAGATCATTAGACGAAATTTTGAAACTGGCTAGTGCCAAAGAAGATTTATTATCGGCAATTCCTGCCATTCAGCCAGTACAGAACGAAAATTTAAAACGTATGGTTTCTGGTTTTGGTTATAGAACAGATCCATTTACCAAAGTACGTAAGATGCATGAGGGTATGGATTTTACGGCCAAAACAGGAACTCCTGTTTATGCCACTGGTGATGGTGTAATAGATAGAGCCGACAGTAATGCCTCTGGTTTTGGAAATCATGTCGTAATTAGGCACGGTTTTGGTTATGAAACTTTGTATGCCCATTTAAGCAAATACAACTGCCGACCTGGTCAAAAAGTAAAACGTGGTGACGTTATAGGTTATGTAGGTAGCACCGGAAGATCCGAAGGACCTCATTGCCATTACGAAGTTCATAAAGATGGTAAAGTAGTAAACCCTCTTAATTTTTATTACGGAAATATTTCGGCGGTGGAATATGTTGCCATTTCGCAATTAGCAAACCAAGAAAATCAATCATTAGATTAAAATGCATATAGAATTACAACCTGATAAACGATATTATAGTATTGGCGAAATCGCCAAAGCATTTCATGTGAATGCTTCTTTGATACGCTTTTGGGATGGAGAATTTGATATTCTTAAACCCAAAAAAAACGCTAAGGGTAATAGAATGTTTACACCTGAGGATGTAAAAAATTTACAATTAATTTTCCACTTAGTTAAAGAACGCGGTTTTACACTGGAAGGTGCCAAAATTCACCTGAAGGAAGGCCAAAAGAAAACATTAGATAAATTCGAAATAATACGTAAATTAGAGACGATAAAAACACAATTGACTGAAATTAAAAACGAATTGTAAAAACAAATCAATAAACTTAAATTAAAGCAAATATGAAAAAATGGTTAATCCCTGTAGGAATTATTGTTGCACTAATCGCTATTATAGCTTTTTGGTCAATTGGAATTAAAAATACTGGTTTAAAATATAACCAGGCAGTAAACAAAGAATGGGGAAATGTAAACACAGCTTACCAACGTCGTAATGACCTTATCGGAAACTTAGTGAATACGGTAAAAGGTGCTGCTGATTTCGAAAAATCTACATTGACTGCTGTTATCGAGGCTCGTGCAAAAGCAACTGCGGTAACAATAGACCCAAGTAATGTTACTCCAGAACAATTGGCTCAATTTAACCAAGCACAAAGCGGTGTATCTTCATCTTTATCTAGATTATTAGTTTCGGTTGAACAATACCCAACTCTAAAAGCAAATGAAAATTTCTTGAAATTACAAGATGAATTAGCTAGTACAGAAAATCAAATTCTTACTGCAAGAACTCGTTTTAATGAAGCTGTTCAGGAATACAATGGTTACATATTATCAATTCCTAACAAATGGTTCTTAGATTATAAAGAAAAGCCATATTTTGAGGCTGTTGCTGGAGCTGATAAACCTGTAGAAGTAAAATTCTAAAAAAATTGATAAACGATTTTTGATTGTAGAAATACTAAATTTAAAAATCATTATTATTCATCTAAAAACTAATTTCAATGTCAAAAGTAGAAGATTTTTTAACCAAGGAAGAAGAAGAAGCAATTGTTGAAGCTATTCGTGTGGCCGAAAAAAATACTTCTGGCGAGATTAGAGTTCATATAGAAAAATCAACTTCTAAAGCCCATTTTGATAGGGCTTTGGAAGTTTTTCATGAATTAAAAATGGACGAAACACATCTTCAAAACGGTGTTTTAGTTTATGTTGCCGTAGACGACCATAAGTTTGTCATTTGCGGAGACAAAGGAATAAATGACGTTGTGCATCCTGATTTTTGGGACTCAACCAAAGAAGCAATGGCAGCACAATTCAAACAACAAAATTTTAAACAAGGACTTATTGACGGTATCTTGGTAGCGGGTGAACAATTAAAAAAATATTTCCCTTGGTCTGCTGACAATACTAACGAATTATCAAACGAAATATCTAAAGGATAATGATTACACCCAAACTAAATACCTCGATTTTCCTAAAATTAATCGTTTGTCTGTTCTTTACCCAAATAGGTTTTGCTCAATTTACAATTCCTGAAAAACCAAAATTTCAGACTTCTGTTTACGATTATGCAAATGTTTTAAGCCCTACAGAAAAAGCACAGTTAGAAGAAAAACTAATTCGTTACTCAGATTCTACTACTACTCAAATTGTTGTAATTACCATTGAAAGCCTTAAAGGTGAAGACATTGGTATATTAACTCCAAAATGGGGACAAGAATGGGGAATTGGCGGAACTGCAAAAAATGATAACGGAGTTCTTATTTTATTGGCTAAAGCCGAAAGAAAAATATGGATATCACCTGGTTATGGTCTTGAAGACAAATTAACTGCTGGTATTGGTGGTGAAATTACCCGAAATATTATTATCCCTGAATTTAAAGCAGGAAGTTACTACAAAGGTCTTGACAAAGGCGCCGATGCTCTTTTTGACGTTTTTAAAGGAAAATATAAAGGAAGCCGTAAACAAGACGAAGGACAAAATTTCCCTTTCATAATGTTCATTATTATTGTAGGTGTTATCATATTTCTTATGTCAAGAAATAAAGGTGGTGGCGGAAACTCCGGAAATAGTGGCGGTGGAGGCCCTAGCCTACTCGACGTAATCATTTTAAGCAATCTTGGCCGAAGTGGCGGTGGCGGTTTTGGCGGTTTTGGTGGTGGATCATCTGGCGGAGGCGGCGGTTTTGGTGGAGGCTTTGGCGGAGGAGGATTCTCTGGTGGAGGTTCTGGCGGAAGCTGGTAGTTTTCGTTTTTCAGTCCCAATTACCTATCACAGTTTAAAAACTTATAATATATTTGCAAATCATAATTTATAATAATGTTATCACATAAAGCCAAATATGCTCTTAAAGCATTACTTTATTTAGCGGAGCAAGACGAAAATCACATTTCTAAAACTATAGAAATTGCTGAAGGCGCCAATATTCCTAAAAAGTTTTTAGAACAAATTTTACTTGATCTAAAAAGAGGGCATTTTGTGAGTAGTAAACAAGGAAAATACGGTGGTTATTATCTTATAAAATCCAAAAACGATATTACATTAGCCGAAATTCATCGTCTTTTTGATGGAGCAATTGCGCTTTTGCCGTGTGCTTCATTAAATTTTTATGAGCCTTGTTCTGATTGTAAAACGGAGTCAGAATGCCACTTAAGACATGGTTTAATGCTTATTAGAGACAAAACTTTACAAGCGATGCAGGGGATTACAATAGCCTCATTAGTAGAAAAATAAAAAAATATATCCTAAAGTCTAGTAATTATGTAGAATTTATATATATTTGCCAAAAATAAACACACACTAATTAAAACCAACCTTATGAAACCACTTAAAAGAATCCTTGTCAAAAAGACAAGTCGGCTGCAGAGTAGCATTTCAAAATTAATTGCAAAAAACAATACCAGTTCTATTTTATGTATGTGTATGTGCTAGTAAAAAAAATTTAATTTAAATTCTACTAATTACATATACTTAATATAAAATGAAACAATCTATAAAAAATACACTTACAATACTATTCGTTTTAACCTTCTCTATATCATTTGCACAAAACATTGAAGGCGTTGTTACAAATAGCGAAAATATTCCCTTAGAAGCCGCTAATGTTATCATAAAAGGAACAACCTCTAATACAACTACAGATCAAAGCGGAAAATTTAGCATTGACTCTAAAGGAAAACTCCCACTAACACTCTTAGTTCAATATATAGGCTACAAAACTGCAGAGATAGAAATTACAGCTTTACCAATAACCACTCCATTACAAGTTACTCTTAACGAAGAAAATGCCCTTATAGAAGTAGTTGTCTCTTCAAGACGAAGAATAGAAAAAGTTCAAGATGTGCCTATCGCCATATCAGTTATAACTGGTAAACAAGCAGAACAAACAGGAGCATTTAACGTAAACCGTATAAAAGAACTTGTTCCATCGGTACAACTATATTCATCAAACCCAAGAAATACTGGAATCAACATTCGTAGTTTAGGTTCTCCTTTTGGTCTTACAAATGACGGAATCGATCCTGGTGTTGGTTTTTATGTTGACGGTGTGTATTATGCCCGTCCTGCTGCAACAACATTAGATTTTATCGATGTAGAACAAATCGAAGTGCTACGTGGACCACAAGGATCTTTGTTTGGTAAAAACACAACTTCGGGTGCATTTAATATCACTACTCGTAAACCAAGTTTTACTTCGGGCGCTGACTTTGAAGTGAGCTACGGAAATTTTGCTTTCTTACAAGCCAAAGCTTCGATTACTGGTGCTTTAGGAAAAAAAGTAGCAGGTCGTTTATCTTTTTCTGGTACACAACGTGATGGTCTAGTTGATAACATCGTTACCGGAAGAGCTACAAATACACTAAACAATCAAGGAATTAGAGGACAACTACTTTATACTCCATCAGAAAATACTAATATTATATTAGCAGCAGATATTACAACGCAACGTCCTGATGGATATGCTCAGGTTGTTGCTGGTGTTGCTCCTACTCAAAGAGCAGGTTATCGCCAATTTGATGCCATTATTAAAGATTTAAACTATCAATTACCAAGCTTAAATGCTTTTGATCGTAAAATAGATCAAGATACTCCATGGCGTTCAGGACAAGATTTAGGAGGTATATCTCTTAATGTTGATACGAAAATTGGAGGCGGTACGCTTACCTCGACCACTGCATGGAGATTCTGGAATTGGGATCCATCAAATGATAGAGATTTTACAGGATTACAAGTATTGGCAAAATCGCAAAACCCAACCAGACAAACACAAATAACACAAGAGGTTCGCTATGCAGGACAACTTTCATCTAAAATAAGTGGTGTTGTTGGTGTGTTTTTTATCGACCAAACATCGAAAACAAATGGTACAGAAGAATCTGGTAATGCGCAATGGAGATTTTCACAAAGCACCACTAGCCCATTATGGAAAACTCCAGGTCTTTTTGAAGGATACGGAATAAAAACCGATGCAAGAATCAGATCATCTAGTGCTGCCGTATTTGGACAATTAGACTGGGCAGTAACGGAACGTTTACATATATTACCAGGTTTACGTTATAACTTTGATAAAAAAGAAGCCGATTACACTCGTACAACATACGGAGGTTTACAAACCACTGATCCAGCATTGCTTGCTTTAAAAAAATCTGTTTATAGCGATCAAGCTTTTACATCAGATACTGACAACACAGATTTTTCTGGAAATATAACAGTTACTTACAAAGCTTCAGATAAAATTAATGCTTACGCTACTTATGCAAAAAGTTACAAACCAGTTGGTGTAAACGTAGCTGGTCTTCCAACAGATGCCAAAGGACAGCCATTACTTGATCTTGCGGTAATTAAACCAGAGAAAGTAAATCATTACGAAATAGGAATAAAAACATCTCCTTTTAAAAACTCCATATTCAACTTAGCATTCTTTAATACAGATATTAAAGATTTCCAAACAAATGTTCAAGCTGCTGAATTGGGTGTTAACCGTGGATATCTTGCTAATGCAGATAAAGTACGTGTAAGAGGTGTAGAACTAGATGCTAGCTTTGTATTCAGTCAACATCTTACTGTAAATGCAGCTGCAACTTATACAGATGGTAAGTATGTAAAATTCACAAACGCACCACTTCCATTAGAAGAAACAGGGGCTCCAGTAGCATTTAAAGATGTTTCGGGAACTGATTTACCAGGTGCATCAAAATGGGCTGGATCATTAGGAGGTGAGCTTTCTGATAAAGCAAAATTCTTCGGAAATGCTGGTAAAGTTTTCGTAGCGATAGATTCTTATGCACGTTCTGAATTCTCATCAAGCCCATCAGCTTCAAAATATTTAGTAGTTCAAGGCTATGCCATTTTTAATGCTCGTTTTGGTTTCCGTGCAGCCGAAGGTTTATCTGTTCACTTCTGGGGACGTAACCTTTTAAACAAAGATTACTATGAGCAATTATTGCCTGCTGGAGGAAACACAGGACAATATGCAGGAGTATTAGGCGATCAAAGAACTTATGGAGTTACTTTAAAGTATTCTTTATAGCAGAACTTTATTCAACATAAATTAAAAATCTATTAACTGGGATAAGTTTTAAATAACTTGTCCCAGTTTTTTTTATTCAAAATTGTCTAAAAAGGGAACGCGGATGACGCAGATTTACTAAAGTAAAGACGCGGATAAAAACGGATTTTCTATTTATACTTGCTCTCTTTTTCTATCATAAATAATACAGATAAAGCGATTAAAAAACTTTGCGAACTTTGCGTAAATCTTTGCAAACTTTGCGGTTAATTTTTCTTGCCACAGATTAAAAGAATTAAAAGGATTTCTCCAAAATTATAAATTTTAAAAAATCAGTTTTTATCTGCGTTTTCGCCTAGCGAATCCGTATAATCCGCGTACCATTTATTTACAAATCACAAAATCGAAACAAAAGCCGATTTATAATCAACATCAATTGTATATATTCGCAGCCTGAATAACAGCTGAATGAAATCTTGCAGATTACTTTTTTTTCTCGTACTAACAAGTCAATTATTGGCAGGACAAACCAAAAAAAATATCGACCAGCAGACTCTTACCTGGATAAGATATTACAATATATTGCCGTTAAGCCAAAAGTGGTCCTTACATTCTGAAATTGATAATCGCAATTTTACCAATCCTATTCACGAAAACCTATGGGTTTTAAGAGTTCAAGGAAGATATCGAGCAAATAAACTTATTGATCTTGGTGGAGGTTTCGCTTATTTTAATGTCAATACCCAGAATACAGAAATTGATCCCAATTTTTCGATTCCAGAATACAGAGCACAACAAGATATTACACTTATAAACGACATTGCAAAAATCACTTTCCACAATCGTTTTCAGCTAGAAGAACGTTTTATTCACAAAGCCAACCAAGAAGAATTACTCGATGGCTACTCTTTTTCCTTTCGATTTCGGTACCGTTTACAATCTACATTTACCCTTTGGGAGAAAGAAAAACGCAGTTTAAAAGGAACCATTTCTGATGAAGTCTTATTCAATTTCGGAAAAGAAATCAAAAGAAATACTTTCGACCAAAATAGAATCTACCTCGCATTACGTTATCATTTCAATCCAAATGTTGGCTTAGAACTTGGCTACTTAAAAAACTTTCAAAGAAGAGCCAGCGGAGTAGATTTCTACGACAGAGATATTATCAGACTTACACTTTATCACAGAATTAATCGGAAAATATGAGAGCGTGAAGACTTGAGAATGTGAGATGAAAAGATGCAAGATGCAAGACGAAAAGATTTGGCTAAAGCCCTTTTCCTCTTAATCATTAATATCTCCAGCTAAAGCTGGAGTCAATTCAAACTTTAAGTTTTTCTAACTTTGTTTCTTTTAAACCTATAAAACCTTAGAACCTTTGTTGCTTCCTCCCTTTTACCCTTTTCTCTTAGATCCTTTTTTATCAGATGCAAAATTTCCAATTTTATACGATAGAGAAAACATTACATATCGTCTTAAAACAGTATTTTCTTCATCACGAATAGATGTCGCCGAAATAGTTCTTGTGGCGCTTTGGTTTTGGTTTAAAAGATCGTAAACTTTTACTTTTACAAACATTTTCTTATCCAATATTCCATAAGACAGACTCGTATTCCAAAGAAAGAAATCTTTCTTAAAATCACTCGAAATATTAGAGTTGTAAGTGTATCCAAAATCATTACCAAAAACTAAATTTTCAGGCCAATAAGTTGTTGCCTGCAAATTAATTTTATGAATCACGTTAGAGGTCGCATCTCTAGAATAGTTCTCATACGTTGTTTCGTTATAAGAAAAACTATATGATGGAGCAATAGTAAGCAACTCGCCATAATCGTATGATAAATATACTTTTGGCGTAATTGCAGTAGATTTAGCATTGTACAAAACAGCATTTGTATATCCTTTATCAAAAGAATAAGAACCATTTAATCCTAGACCATATCTTAAAACATGAGCATCTTTTTTTATAGACTGGTTCCAGTTACCTCCTGCATTAATAGCATAAGTTCCCGAAATATTAGTGTAAGTAGTCGTTCTTTTTCCGCTATCATCATAAATTGAGGTCGAAACAACATCGTTTTTATAATAATCTCCCCTTACAAACAAACTATAACCAGATCGTGTTCGGAAATCAAAATTCCTAAAATTAAAATTAGCACTATTTTTTTCAACAGGATTTAAATCTGGATTTCCTATTATAGTATTCAATGGATTACTCAAATTTAATACCGGTAATAACTGAGTCGAAGTAGGAAGCGCATTAGAATAATCATACTTAAACGATATGTTTTTTGACTTACTAAACTTGTATCTAATCTGGAAATCACCATAAGGCAAAGCATATTTTTTATTCAAATCAGTTTCTTTATTTAGGTATAAAGAGTGATTATCATAATCAACAATTGCTGTTCTGGAATTCACGTTTATGGTAAACTTATCTTTTTGCCAAGTAATACCAACTTTAGGGCTAACAGAATTTTGTTTGGAGGTTATATAATTCGTCAATGATAAATTTAAATCCGAATACGATTCTGTAGTTGGATCAAAATTGAATGTTTTTTCATCATTTACCGTATTAGCCAAGTCAAAATTTGATCCAAATCTTACCCTTAAGGAATCAGTTATAGGCTCTGTATATTCCAGATCTAACGAGTAAGTATCACTAACAGTATTCTTTTTAGTGTTTTGATTTCTCTGATCGTTAGGCTTACTGTCTTGATAAAAAATAGTTTCCGAAAGATTTAACGCGTCCGAATCATTACTTGTATTATTATTAATAAATACCAAACTTAGGTTACGATGCTTTCTCTCAAAATTTTTATTGAAGTTGATAACATTACTAAAGTTAGTATTGGTACTTTCTGAATAGGATTTCGAATTACTTTCGTTTAAAGATTCCCCGTTCCCATCTTCAGAAAAACTAAATGAATCTGAATTGTTATTAGAACGAGACTGGCTAAGTTTTGGCGAAACAAAAATTTGAGTAGTTGGGTTAATTTTATACTCTAACTCAAGATTTACGTTGTTTCCTGTATTTTCATTTCTTGTGTTCGAGTCTGAACTGGTTATAATATTTCCTGTAGGCAAAAAACTAGTTTGATCAGACTTACTTGCGTTTTTGTTAACCGTATTCAAGAAATCATAACTCGCCGTAGCTTCCAAATCTTTAGACCATTCATCAGAGTAATTAAAGCCCAGCAGGTTCGATTGTGTGATTCCTTTGCCACCACCAGAAGAATTATTACTTAATCCTTTACTATTTCTTCCTCCTCCCATATTATCAAACACATCATCCATAGAGAATCCCGTAGAATTAATATTATTAGAAGAAGCTAAAACACTAATCTTTTGTTTATTATTAAAAAAATTCATGATAAGGCTACTCTCATATCTATCGTCAGAGCCATAACCGCCAAGAATCTTCCCAAAGAAACCTTTATTTTTCTTTTCGTCTATAGTTAAGTTTATACTCGAATAATCCGAAGTCGATTCTTGTTTAGATAATTCTTCTTTTTTGGTTTTAAAATCAGAAACCTGAACCTTTTTTATAATATCAGCAGGCAAATTTTTCAAAGCAATCGCCCCATCTTTATCAAAAAAAGCTTTCCCATTTACCAAAAACTGAGTTACTTGTTTTCCGTTTACAGTCACCTTACCATCATTATCTACATCTACGCCTGGCAATTGCTTCAATAAAGCTTCTACATTCGAGTCTGGGCGCACTTTATACGAAGCTGCATTAAACTCTAGCGTATCTTTTTTCATTGTAATTGGCGCAGCTTCACTTTTTATAACCACATTATCTAAAGCATTTACATTCTCGAGTAAATACAACTTTCCATAATCCTTACTTGCCAGTAATCCTTTTTCCTCCTCATAATACGGCTGATATCCCATGTAATTTATCTTCATAAAAACAGGTTTATCGTATTTCTTGGTGTTTATGCTAAAAAAACCATTCTTATCCGTCGTTGCATATTCAATTATAGTCGAATCTTTAACTGTGGTAAAATAAACTGTAGCCAGTTCCAGAGGTAATTGCGTATTAATATCGATGACAGTTCCCTTTATAACAATGTCATTTTGAGCACTAGCTGTATAACCTAAAATAAAAAACAAAACGAAAGAGTATAATCTAAACATGAAAAGATTTTTTAATACTATAAGACCAAAAAAAAGGCCAAAGGTTTAACTATTTATCATCTATTTTCAAACTTTACAAACCAGCCTTGCAAACAAAGATAATCTGACAAAAGAAAACGCAGTAAACATACATTAATTGTATAAAAAAATCCCGATTTCTCGGGATTTCTGTTTATTATTTCTCTCTGATATAAATATCGATTGGTACTCCTGAAAAGTCCCAATTTTCTCTAATCTTATTTTCAAGATATCTTTTATATGGTTCCTTAACATATTGTGGCATGTTAGCAAAAAACACAAACTGAGGCGTAGGTGTTGGCAACTGCATACAATATTTAATTTTCACATATTTTCCTTTAGTCGCTGGTGGCGGGTAAGCTTCGATCACCTTCAACATAAATTCATTAAATTTAGATGTAGGTATTCTTTGTTGTCTATTTTCATAAACCTGAACCGTAGCTTCTAATGCTTTCAATAAACGTTGTTTCGTTAAAGCCGAAACGAACAAAATTGGCACATCAGTAAAAGGCATTAATTCTTTTTTGATCTTCTCTTCGTAATCACGAGTCGACATCGTATCTTTTTCAACCAAATCCCATTTGTTCACAAGGATTACAACACCTTTACGGTTTTTCTCAGCCAACCAGAAAATACTTTGATCCTGACCTTCAAATCCACGAGTTGCATCGATAACCAAGATACAAATATCAGCATGCTCAATTGCACGAACTGAACGCATTACTGAGTAAAACTCTAAATCTTCCTTCACTTTAGCCTTACGACGGATTCCCGCAGTATCAACCAAGTTAAATTCAAAACCAAAACGGTCAAATTTAGTATCAATTGCATCACGAGTTGTTCCCGCAATATCTGTTACCATAAAACGTTCTTTACCAATAAGTGCATTGATAAAACTAGATTTTCCAGCATTCGGACGTCCTACAACAGCAAAACGTGGTAAAACCACTTCTTCCTGAACTGGTTCTGGTTTTACAGGGAAAGATTCGATTAAAGCATCTAATAAATCTCCTGTTCCGCTTCCCGAAATACTAGCAAACGTATAATATTCACCTAAACCTAGATTATAAAACTCAATCGCATCTTTCTCTCGCATTGCGTTATCTACCTTATTTACAGCAAGTAAAACCGGTTTTGTAACTTTACGCAACAAACGAGCAACAATGTCATCCATTGGTGTAATCCCCTCTTCTACATCTACCACAAAAATAATAACATCAGCCTCATCAATAGCCAATTCTACTTGTTTGCGGATTTCTCCTTCAAATACGTCATCAGATCCGCGAACGTATCCGCCGGTATCAATAACCGAAAATTCTTTTCCGTTCCACTCGCTTTTACCATAGTTTCTATCACGGGTAACCCCAGATACTGAATCTACAATAGCTTCTCTTCTTTGTATCAGCCTATTAAAAAGGGTTGATTTCCCTACATTAGGTCTTCCTACTATCGCAACAATGTTATTCATTTTTTTGAATTTTAGATCTTGAATTTCAAATTTTAGATTTTTAGTTACCCAAAAACCTAATCACTTGTAATCCAAAATGCTTTATTTTAATTTTTTGCAAAGGTAGTCTTTTTTAGTTTGCAGTTATCAGTTTTAAATATTCAGTAAAAAAACTGCTAAAACTGTGACTCTAAACTAAAAACTGACTACTTTTTTCAGGAGCTCTTTCCTGCTATCCGCTTCAAACGAAGTTCACTGAACTCCGCTTTTAAATATACATAAAGTGAAGTAATCTTTTGTTCCGCTAAAGGAGCGTCACAAAAGGATTTTCACTACTATCAGGGCTAGACTTTCGATTAAACAATTAACCAATCAGTGGTAAATATTTTTCTTCAATAAAATCCAAATGATGAATTTGATGACCAATTATATTAAATCCCATTGCTAGTACAGACATTCTATGCTTCCAGTTAATTCCTGTTTTTAACAAATCCTCTGCATCAAAACTCTTAAATAATGCCGCTGTCGCTCGTCTTACTGCAATTAACTCATCAATGATTTCAGTTATCGATTTAGAATTTGCTTTAGATTTTCTTGCCATTTCATCTTCATCAAAACTTATAACAAAATCCTTTTCATCTCTGGCAAATCTCAAAGAACCTGAACATAATAATCTTTCGATATCAGTAATATGCTGGATAATTTCATTAACTGTCCATTTACCTTCCTGATATGTTTTTCCTTTTAATGCTATAAAAGTCGAAATATCCAACAATTGTAATTGTTCTATACTTTTCTCAAAAGCTTCCTCTAGTCCTATATCCTCAACAAGATTAATATACCTATCAAAGTATTCTGGCATAGGATTAATATCCGATTTTATCATCAACTTTAGATTATACGTTTAAAACGATTCCCGATTAAACAGTTAAACGATTAACCAAATCAAACATTTATTGGTTATACCCAAAACGTTTTAGCATATTAGCATTACTTCTCCAGTTTTTATTCACTTTTACATAAAGCTCAATATGAATTTGTTTCCCGAAGAATTTCTCTAAATCAGCACGAGCTTCCATTCCCACTTTTTTCAAAGCAGCACCTTTATGCCCAATGATAATTCCTTTTTGCGTATCGCGTTCCACCATAATCAAAGAACGAATACGGATGATATTCTCATCTTCAAAAAATTCTTCGGTTACAATTTCTACTGCGTATGGGATTTCTTTACTATAATTCAATAAGATTTTCTCACGGATAGTTTCGTTTACAAAGAAACGTTCCGGTTTATCTGTCAATTGATCTTTTGGGTAATACGCTGGCGATTCAGGTAATAATTCGATGATTCTACCAAAAACCTCAGGCACATTAAAGTTTTGCAAAGCCGAAATTGGGAAAATCTCAGCATTAGGAACTTTAGCGGTCCAGAATGCTACTTGCTCCTCTAATTGTTCCTGATTCGAATTATCGATTTTATTCAATAACAATAGAACTGGGATTTTGGCATGTATGATTTTATTAAAGAAAGCTTCGTCTTTTAGCTCCTGCTCCCCTATCTCTACCATATAAACCAGGATATCAGCATCTTCAAAAGCCGATTTTACAAAGTTCATCATCGATTCCTGCATTTCGTATGCTGGTTTGATAATTCCTGGAGTATCAGATAAGATCAACTGAAAATCCTCTCCATTTACGATTCCTAGGATTCTATGACGTGTAGTTTGTGCTTTAGATGTTATTATAGACAATCGTTCTCCAACGAAGGCATTCATTAGTGTTGATTTTCCAACGTTTGGATTTCCGATAATGTTTACGAAACCTGCTTTATGTGACATTTGTGTACTATTTATTCTGCAAAGGTAGTCATATCAAGTCAATACAGAAAATAAAACATTTTTTAAAGTTTTTGTTGAAATATCCAATAATTGGTTATACCTTTGCACCCGAAACAACGCGGGATAGAGCAGTAGGCAGCTCGTCGGGCTCATAACCCGAAGGTCACAGGTTCGAGTCCTGTTCCCGCTACTAAGACAAAAAGCTTCAGAGAAATCTGGAGCTTTTTTTTATTACAAAATCTAAACTATCAGGCTCATATCCGCCGCGGCGGACACAGGTTCGAGTCCTGTTCCCGCTACTAAGACAAAAAGCTTCAGAGAAATCTGGAGCTTTTTTTTATTACAAAATCTAAGCTATCAGGCTCATATCCGCCGCCGCGGACAAAGGTTCGAGTCCTGCTCACGCTACTAAGATAAAAGCTTCAGATTTCTCTGAAGCTTTTTTTATTTTCCCCCTCTTTGTCAACATCTCGTTGCGTTCACGAACGGGATGCTCACGCCAGCAGGGGATTTAACTTTTATTTAATCAAAGGTTCATAATCATATTTTTTTATGTTACTTGATATATGATAATCTTTCTTCAGTAGTCATTTTCTTTTTTTTCTTGAGAGCTACAACTCACAAGAAAAAAAACATAACTTATTTCTAATTTTCATCTAACGTATAATTTCTAATTCTTTTGAGCCTTTGGGAATGTGGAGATATAAATCTAATGAGACTATCTTTTTGTTTCCTTCTTTATCTATTTTTTCGTGCAAAAAGAACGATTTCCCCTTATTCTCGACATCATTTCTTTCAATACTAATTATTTTATTATTACCGTAAAGTGCCATTTTGTATTTATTTAGGGGGATAAAATTATTTGTAAATTTATCTTTATTCATATTCATGGCATTTTGATATTTTTTTATAACATCTGGTTTTAAATACTCCGATTGATACCATTCAATATCGGCATTTAAATATTGCGTTTTGACATAGTCAAAATCTTCTTCTTTATATTTGTAAACCAAAGTCTCACAGAATTTTAATACTTTTTCATGTAAAGCTTCTTGATTCATTTTGCTGAGATCTTCACTTTCTGACCAACCTTTAAGTTCATACGGTATGTTTGCTATAAAGCTAAAATCTTTAACTAATATATTTTGCTGGCTGTAATCAATAGGTTTGCTATGATCAAAACTCCCATTATTATCTATTTTATACTTAGGAAGTTCGTAGTTCATAACTATTTTAGGTTCTTCTAAATTACCATTTTTATCCCATGCCGTTTTTTCAATTTCAAAGCTGAGTTTTGGATTACTACTAAAAAAAAGGTTTGGTGTATATTTGTCTTTATAAGAAGGATATATTTTTATTTGTAATTGTTGTGTACCACTTTTAAGAAGGGCATAATTAATAGGAAGCCATATAGTTCCAGCACCATTGTTGAATTTCTTCGCAACAGGCAAATCATTAATTGTTACTTCGTAATTAAGCGTTGTTTCTATTTTTATCCTATATATTGGCTGATAATCAAAGTATTTTATTTTATCTGCTATAAAAGATATTCTTTGTTCTGTATTCATTGTTTTATCTATTTTTTGTTGTGAATTACAATTCATAACAAAAAATAGAAAACACAGAGATATCCATCTTAGATTTATCATTTTGCTTCTCCCTTTAAGAAGTTTTTATCGATCATACTATATCGAATTATTTCAAAATCTTTTGCGCCTTTAGGTCTATGTAAAAAAATGTCAAAAACTAGTACGTAATTAAAAGCCCCTTTTTTATAACGATATCTTAAAATTCCTTCATTTTTATCCCATGATTTAACTCCTCTAATACTTACAATTTTGCCATTACCGTAAAATTCAAGCTTACCGCTATCTATAGGTTCAAAAGTTTTTCCTTTCGCAACGAAATCAATCCATTTATTACTTTTTGATTTTGCACTTTCAATTGTGAAGTAATTACTTTGAAAATAATTAAATTCAGCTTTTGTGATACTATTGAGGTAAAAATCACTGTTTCCGTCTTCAATACTGCTTCTAAATTCATTATAAAAAGCTAATACTTTCTTTTTTAGATCTAGGGTATCTGTTTTTGTTAAATCTTCGCTATCTTCCCAACTATATATACTATAAGGCACCTTAGCTATAAAATCTAATTCTGTCGTAAATTCTTTTAATTTACTATAATCGATAGGTTTACTGTAATCTTCCTCATTATTCACATCACGTTGATATTGTGGTAGTTCATAATTCATAATAAGTTTAGGCTCTTCCAAACTTCCATTTTCCCAGGCTGTTTGTTCTACTTTTAATTTAAATTTGATTCCATTCATTAAATATTCATTTGGAGTAACTTGCCCTTCGCCAAAAGGAATATGAGGATAAATTTTTACTTTTAGTTTTTGTGAACCACTTTTAAGTATGAATGAATTATCAAAAGTTCCAAAAACATTCATAACATTGTTGTGTTTTGTTAGAATCAAAACATCATTAGCCCAAATGTCATAATTATATAAAGTTTCAACTTGTAACTGATAAATGGGCTCATAATCATACTTTTTTATATGTGCTAATAAAGAATTTTCTTTCATGGTATTCTTTTTTTCTTGTGAGTTACAACTCACAAGAAAAAAAAGAAAGAAAAAACATAACTTATTTATAATTTTCATTTAACGTATAATTTCTAGTTCCTTAGAACCTTTAGGTATGTGCAAAAAGAGATCTATGAAAATTTGACGTTTCATTCCATTTTGATCAACGTCTTCATACCCAAAAGCAGAGTTTCCTTTATCAGGTCCTAATGATTGAACGAGTCTTACGATTTTATTATCACAATCAAATTCTATTTTAGCATCTTTTAAAGAAAACATCTTCTGTTCGTACAATGTTGTATTAGCTTTTGTTGTAGATATTGATTTACCTTTACGACCTTCTTTGGATTGATATTTTTTAATAATCTCTTTTGAAAAATATTCTGATTGATACCATTCAGTATCTGCATTTAAATAAAGCGTATTTAAATAATCATAGTTTTTTACTTTAAAAGCATCAATGGCTCTATAATAAAAATTAGAAACTTTATCCATTAAAACCTCTTTGTCCATTTTGCTGAGATCTTCACTTTCAGACCATCCTTTTAGCTCGTAAGGAATTTTGGCTATAAAACTGAAATCTTTAATTACTTGGTTTTGTTTGCTATAATCAATCGGTTTTTCATAATCAGGTTCTCCATGATTATCGATTTTATATTTAGGGAGTTCATAATTTATAATAATTTTAGGTTCTTCCAAACTTCCATTTTTCCAAGCGGTCTGTTCCATTTTCAGAAAAAATGAATCATTGTTTGTTAAGTAAGCATTCTGAATATTTTGTGAATTGTAACCAGGATGTATCTTAATTTCTAAATTTTGAGACCCACTTTTTAATAAGGCTGCATTAATATTAAATCTTATTGTACCTGGTAAAAAATGATTGTGTGTATAAACAGGAAATCCATTAATTAAAATTTCAAAATTGTTTAAAGTTTCAATTTCTATTTGATATAAAGGTTCATAATCATATTTTTTTATTTTGCTTGTTATATGTGATATTCTTTCGTCAGTATTCATCGTGTTTTCTTTTTTTTCTTGTGAGTTGCAACTCACAAGAAAAAAAAGAAAGAAAAAACATAACTTATTTATAATTTTCATTTAACGTATAATTTCTAGTTCTTTTGAGCCTTTGGGAATGTGTAAAAATAAATTATTCCATTCAACAACTTTTGCTCCAGAATTATTTACAAACTGATATGAAAACATTGAATTTCCTTTATTGTGTCCTGATAAACTTTCTAAAGCTATTACTGTATTATTGCAGTAATAAGATAATTTATAATTTTTCAATGGAAGCATCTCTAAACTATTAAAGCTGTTTTGATATAATGCTTTTTGATATTTAGTTCTAACACTTTCAGAAAAATATTGTGATTGATACCATTCTGTATCAGCCTTAAGATAAAGAGTATTAAAATAATCAAAATCCTTATCTCTAAAAGCATCAATCGTTTTATGGTAATACTGTAATACATTTTGCAGTAAAACTTCTTTGTCTATTTTGCTTAGGTCTTCACTTTCTGACCATCCTTTTAATTCATAAGGTACTTTCGCTGCAAATGTAAATTCTTTAATGAATTGATTTTGTTTACTGTAATCGATAGGTTGTTCGTAATTAGGTTCATCATTATTATTTGTTTTATATTTTGGCAGTTCGTATTTTAAAATCGTTTCGGGTTTTTCTAAATTCCCATTTTTACTCCAAGATGTTTGCTCTATTTCCAAAGAAAAGAAATCTTTATTTGTTAGATATTCATTTTGAATATTTTGAGAATTGTAAGTGGGATATATTTTTATTTTTAAAGTTTGAATACCACTTTTTAGAATAGCGGAATTAATATTAAAGCCTATTTTTCCGCTCATTTTATCAAAATAAGTATATACAGGAAAATCATTTACTAGTATCTGATAGCAATTTTGTGTTTTAACTTTTATTTGATACAAGGGTTCATAATCATATTTTTTTATTTTATCTGCTATAAAAGATATTCTTTGTTCAGTATTCATTGTGTTATCTATTTTTTGTTGCGAATTACAATTCACAACAAAAAATAGAAATAGAAAAAATGACATATTCAAATTTCTCACCTTGCTTCTCTTTTAAAAAAGTTTTTATCTAACATATTGTACCAAACAATTTCAAAATCTTTAGCACCTTTTGGTTTATGTAAAAGAATATCGAAAACAAGTACATAGTTCATCCCATTTTTGGTGTAGCGATATCGTAAGACTCCTTCATTTTTATCCCATGGATTTATCCCTCTAATACTTACAATTTTGCCATTACCACTAAATTGTAATTTGCCATTTTCTATAGGTTCAAAAACTTTTCCTTTTGAGGCAAAATCAATCCATTTGTTACTTTTCTTTTTCGCTTCCTCTAAACTGGGATAGTAGCATTGAAACATTCTATACTCTGCTTTTGAGATATAATCAATATAGGTATCACTATTGCCGTTTTCGAAAGCCGCTCTAAAATTTTGATAAAAATTCAATACTTTTTCTTTAAGCTCTAGCGTATCTATTTTGGTTAGGTCTTCACTATTTTCCCAACCCTCAAGTTCATAGGGTACTTTTGCAACAAATGTAAACTCTCGAGTAAGTTCTTTTTCTTTACTATAATCAATGGGGTTGTTATAATCTTCTTCACCATTATTGTCATTTTCATATTGAGGGAGTTTGTAGGTTAAAACCTCCTTAGGTTCTTCTAGACCTCCACCGCCTTTTAACCACGATGATTGTTCAACTTTAAGTGTAAATTCTACTCCGTTTTTTAAATATTCTTTTTGTGGCAAAGGCTTACTTCCTTCGCTTACAAAAGGTGTATATGGATAAATTTTTATTTTTACGTGTTGCGTACCAGATTTTAAAATAGTTGGAGTTGCAATAGTGCTAAAATAAGTCATGTCATTGCTACGTTTACTTAATATAAGGATATCATTGATCCAAACATCATAATTGTACAATGTTTCTACATCTAGATCGTAAATAGGTTCGTAAGGATATCTTTTTAAATTATTTAATAAAGGATTTTCAGTCATAGTGTTTTTTTCTTGCGAGTTGCAACTTAGTAAGTTGATGCTTAGCAAGATTGTTATAAAAAAAATCTTCATTTCTTTGTTTTTTTAAATAAAATTGCAGGAGGTACCTATTGTGTTTTATACCATTTTTAAAGTACAGCAATTATCTACATGGAAATTATCTACTTTATTTAGTTAAATAATAGGTTGAGAACCTCTGTTACGATTACATTACTTTTGGTCATGAAATAAATATTTTAAATTTTCTCAAAAATTCAAGTTTACATAGAAGCTCCTTTCATCTGATTCATATACCATATTACTTCAAAGTCATCACTCCCTTTAGGTTTATATAAAATCACATCATCAATTTGAACTTTTTCTGCATTATTTTTGGTATAATATCTTCTAAGAATTCCCTCGCCAATATTATAGCCATCTATTCTTTTTAAACTAATTAAATTATTATTACCTAAGATTTGAACTTTATAATTTTCAAATGAGGATAAACTTATTTCTTCATTATTTATAAATTCAATTTTTTTAATATAGTTATCTAAAGCATCTTTTTTAGTATAGTAATTAGCTTGATATATATTAAATAGCCCTTTTTGAAGACTGTTGGAATAATTTTCTCCTTCTTTGTTCTCAAAAGAATATTTTAATTTTTCATAAAAATGAATTGCTTTTTCTTTTAATTTTAAGCTATCTTTTAGATCAAATTTTTCTCCTTCATTCCAATCGATTAGTTCATAAGGTACATCTGCTTTAAAATCATAATTATAAGAATAACTTTTAAAATTAGATAAATCTATTTTTGATAATTGATAGTTTGAAATGCTTTTTGGTTTTTCTAAATTTCCATTACGATCCCATGCAGTTTGTTCAATAGTCAACTCAAATGAATTATTTCCAATATAATCTTCGAAAGTACCATCCTCTTTTATTGGAGGGAATAATTTTATATCTATTTTTTGAATACCACTTTTTTGAATGCAATTATTAATGTTGTTTCCAGAAAAAAATAAATCTGCTTCATATTTATTAAGAATTGGAATGCCATTTATTGTTATTGTATATGATAAATTACTTTTTACTTTAATTTGATATATTGGTTCAAAATCATATTTTTTTAAATTATCTATTAATTTTGTCATATCTTGATTTACATTTTGATTATTCTGTGCACAACTTTGAAGAAAAGAACATAACAAGATTATTTTAAATATTTTTTTCATTTTACTTTTTTTATTGCAAAGAAATTATAGGCAGTTTCTAATCTGTTTTCCATTCATAAGGATCAAGTAACACAAGTTTTACTTTTAAATCATTAATTTTATCACCTCTCTCATAATCTGTTAGACTAGCTGAAGCACTCGCTTTGAGAAGTAATCTTTCAAATTTAATTTTAGGTTCTACATAAAGCTTTAGTAACACATTCAATGGATATTCCTCTCGTGCATTCGACTGAAACTTGACCATAAACAGCTTTTTCTTAAACTTAAGAAAAAGCTATGTTCCATTCATTTGAATTTCTCCTATTAAAGTAAGTATTACTTTCTCTGCTATAAAAGATATTCTTTGTTCTGTATTCATTGTGTTATCTATTTTTTCTTGAGAGTTACAACTCATAAGAAAAAAAAGAAATAGAAGAAATAATCCATTTACACCTCTCATTTTGCCTCTCTCTTAAAAAAATTTTTATCTAACATATTATACCATACGATTTCGAAATTTTTAGATCCTTTTGGTTTGTGCAAAAAGATATCAAAAACAAGTACATAATTAAAACCATTTTTGGTGTAGCGATATCTTAAGACACCTTCATTTTTATCCCAGGAATTTACCCCTCTAATACTCACTATTTTGCCATTACCACTAAACTGTAATTTGCCATTTTCGATAGGTTCAAAAGTTTTTCCTTTTGAGACAAAGTCAATCCATTTGTTACTGTCTATTAATCCTTTTTCAGGAGTTAAATAATAGCATTGAAACATTCTATATTCTGCTTTTGAAATTTCATTGATATAAGAGTTACTATCTCCGTTTTCGAAAGTGCTTCTGAAATTCTTATAGAAATTTAAAACTTGGTCTTTAAGCTCCAGTGTATCTATTTTAGTTAAGTCTTCACTATCTTCCCATCCTTCTAAATTATAAGGTACCTTGGCAATAAATGTAAACTCTCGAGTAAGTTCTGTTTCTTTACTATAATCGATAGGCTTGTTATAATCTTCTTCACCATTATTGTCATTTTCATATTGAGGGAGTTTGTAGGTTAAAACCTCTTTAGGCTCTTCTCGTCCTCCACCGCCTTTTAACCACGATGATTGTTCAATCTTAAGTGTAAATTCTACTCCGTTTTTTAAATATTCTTTCTGTGGTACTGGTTTACTTCCTTCATTTGCAAAGGGTGTATATGGATATATTTTTACTTTTAAACTTTGTATACCCGATTTTAAAATAGTTGGGGTTGCTATTGTGCCAAAGTGGCTCAAATCGTTGCTATGTTTACTTAGAATAAGAATATCGTTTATCCAAATATCATAATTGTATAATGTTTCTACTTCTAAATCATAAATTGGTTCATAATTGTATTTTTTCAAATTTTTTAATAGAGAATTTTCGGTCATGATATTTTTTTCTTGTGAATTACAACTTATTGCGTTAATGCAAAAAAGGAGGGTTAAAAATATTTTTTTCATTTATAAAGATATTAAAGGGATTTTCCAGCCAGTTTCCCATTCGTAAGGGTCTAATATTACAATTCTGCCTTCTGCTGTATAATGCAGTCCGTCTGCTTCTGATACTTCTGTGTCATCAACAGGAGGGTCTACAATTCCGAGATTTATTTTTGCACTTAGTACAAAACCTTCAAATTTTATTGCTGGCTCAACATAAATATCATCCTTATCGGCTTTAGTGACACATTCTAAAGAAATTCCAGACATAATTTCAGCTTCTAGGCCCGCATAAACTTTTCGTTTGACAAACCCAAAATAGCTTTTACTTTTTTCACCTTTTACTTCACCTACAAGCTTTATAATTACTTTACCTTCTAATTTACAAGGAGAATCATCATCATCTTTCATTAATCGTTCAGAATATTTACTTCCTTCAGCAGTATTTATAGTTCCTTTGAGTGCACCACTAATTTCTGACGTTATTATTAAATCAAGATTAATATCAAAATTATCTCCAAGTGCTTCGTCTAAAATGTCTAACGTTGCTACTACAGCTAGTACAACAGGATGCTTTATTTTGTATAATAATTGATAAACGTCATACTTGATTTCAAATCCAAAAAGAGGATCAAAATCTATAGCTCCTTCTATCATTGTGCCCATTACAGGGGTGTACAAATCTTTTGGAGGGTCAGCATACCAGCTTACGGATACTCCCACACTTGGAGGGATAAACTCAAAACTCCAATTACTCTTTTTTGTTGCTTTATTTTGTTCTAATTTTTCTTTTAATCTATTTGATCTGGCACTTGTTTTACCGTTTCCTTTGGGAGAATTTTGAGTAGTTTTATCATTTGTACCATTAAAGATACTTTCAATCAAATCTTTAATATCGCCTATTTTTTTTAAGAAATCGGTTATTTCGGGCATGCCTGATGATAGCTCTAAAGCCTGGTGAGGACGATCAAACTCACACATGAGCGAAAACTCACAATCAATTAGCCCTACGTTTGTAGTGTTGCTAATCATGTGCGAAGCCTGGCTTTTATAGGACTGTTTTCTTTTTGCTTTAGCTTTAGCTTTTTTTGCTTTAAGTTTTGCTTCTTTTAGTTTTTTGCGTTTCTTTTTTTCATCAGAATCAAGGTTCTCAGATTTTGCCTTTAATTTTTTCAAATCATCTTTTGCTTCCAGTTCTTTAAGTTTCCATTTATCGTGATAGACATCTCGCAACTTATCAAACTCTTCTGCATCATAGTTAAACGCTAATTGCAATGTCCACTTAGTATCAGGATAAACCATAATATCTAAAGGTATATTAGGACAGCATGTATGTAAGTTAACAGGGTATTTTTGTGCTAATTTTTCATTATTAGGCCATAAAGTTGCCAGTAATCCATGTAATGGGCTGACTTTTTTCCCATGAGTAAAGTCATAACCTACCTGCAATTCTAATTTTTCATCTGTTGGAGACTGCAAAACAAAAGGCTTATGCTCTTCTAAAACTTTAAAAGAGGCTTGCGATTTTAGAGATGAAATACCATTTATAAACTTAAAATTGTTTGTAATAGTACTTTCATCAGAACCATGATTTTCAGCTTCTACATTAGGGTTTTCTTTTGAAACACTGTTGCTTTTATACTCTGCTAATCTCCATTTTTCGCTTCTTTTGCCTTTACCATTTTCAATTAATTTTTCAATTTTAGAAATATCAATTACATGACCAGTATGTGTTTTAACGGGATCGTCAGCATAAATACATTCACTGGTTTGTAAACCCTCTAATTCTACTGTAAAATCTTTTCGAGCTTCTTTTATACCAGCTGTCAAAGGAAAAACTAATTTGGTTAAGTTTAGATTATTTTGAATATTATAGATTTCGATTTCAACCGTCTCTTCTCCTCTTGCATATTTACCAACAGCTCTGTTAAAGCGACATGGCAAAAAATTAGCAATTGAAGTTTCTATCGTACCCGCAACTAAAACTTTATTTCCTTCGGGCTCTAAAGCAGTTTTTTCATATGTCCTGCCTAATACTCTTACAAGAGGCTGGTTTTTAGAATTTTCTATCTTTAAATATTGATTGTTAACTGCCGTGAATATACAAGCTTTCATCTCAACAGAATTATCGCTACCTTGAGAGTTATTTTTTTCCTTATTAACAAAAAAAGCCCAAACGGGATCTACATAAATATTTACAATGCACTTTTGCACTGATTTTTTTATCGTTTCATTCTTGCTTTCATCAATTATCTTTAGGGTGTATAATTCACAGTTAATAACTCGATCTTGTAAATCATTATGTACTTTTACTTCTCTCGTTAATGTTTTGTGAGAGATGGGTACATTTTCTTTATTAATCTCCTCTTTAGGTCTGGGTACATTTTGATATACGCCGTTATCTTTTTCAAATAAAGGTAAATCCTCATCTTCAAATTGTACATCATAAAGATCAATTAATATTTCATCTCCATATAACCCTTCCGTATAGATATGAAGTTGTATTGTTTCTCCATATTTGATATCTCCCTTTATGATGGCTCCATCACTGTTCGATGAATACTTTCTCCATTCATAACCAATCACTTTTGGAGTTGCTTTTCCTGACACAAAAAGCCCCTTTTTAGGATTACCTGTTGGAGAGCTAACTCCATTTATGTAGGGCTCTAACCAAGCAACTGCATTACCACTGTAAATTGTTGGAAGGCTGAAATTCCCACCAGAGTATCCTTTACCAATAAATTTATTATAGTCATTATCTTTAAATGCTAACTTGTTCTCTAGTAAACTCCATATCCAAACAGTTTCATTTTTTTCAGTCTCTGATAATTCATTCCAATTTTCTATTACAGCATGAACAATAGGATTATTATTTCCGAGTTCATTTTTACTATTTGGCTTAGAATTGGAATTTCCAATTTTAATAAATGAATTATTAGGATTGTAAATATCATTAATTCCAGGATTAACTTTTAATTTAAGTTTTGACATAATACTAATCTTTAATTGGCAGTTGTATATTTTTTGTTTCTAAATTACTCAGGTCTATTCCTGGGAATATTTGTGCATTTATTTCATTATCACTGTTTTTTACATTTTGTTTAGAAACTTCAGCAACTTGTCCATGATTTTTTATTGTGATGCAGTCAGCCCCTCCTATCGGACAAGTAGCTTTGCTATCTTCAAGTAATATTTTGCCTTTATTAGATAAAATTACTTTTTCATAAAAACCACTCCATTTTGTAATTACCGCCTGACAAGGCAGATAATCTCCGCTTCCGTTGGGCTGCATTTTACATTTACCAAAAGTATTTTTTTCTAATGTCTGCCCAATTTCTTTGTCAGTGGCAATAAGTTTATCCTTTCCGTCTTTATCATTTGCATAATGCTTAGAATGTGTTTTAACTTTTAACTTATCAATTTTGGGTTCAACACTAAATTTACATTCACAGGTTGCTCCTTGAACAACAAAATGTTTTTCAGCCATAATAATCTGGGATTAAATTATCTTATTTTTTAAACATCTTTAAGAATCTCTCTAATGAGCTTTTTCTTTGGAGAGTTGGGATTTCTTCTACAAATAGACTTATTTTTTCATGAGGCTCTTTTGAACTGGGAGTATATTTAAAATCTTTCAATCTTTTACTTATATCTATAATATCTTCGTCTCCTGCAGTTTGAAAGCTTTTAAATTGTTCCTGTGCCCTACGTGCTCCAAGATCAGACTCAGGTCTAAAAAATTCATCATCTACCAAATGGTATAATGATATTTTTTGTGTTTTGTTTTTAGTGTCATTTATTTTAGTTTCATAAGTAGAAATAATCGAAAATATTGATCTGTCCTCTGCATAAAGTTTATATTTTACTTCCATTTCTGATTCTAAAGTTTTATAAGCTATACCTTGTAATTTTGCCTTTGGATAATCAATTCCCTGTAAAACTTCTTCAATAGAACGCTCATCACTACTTTTGCCTTTAGCATTAATAATTATTTTGTCAGTAGCAGTGTAATATTCTTCGATAGTATGATTTACATTATAGCCAATAGACTGATTACCAAAAACAGGCGATTTCCATTTATATATTTGTGATGTTTCCAGAGGATAGTCAATATAGAGAGGAGAAAAATATAGATGAAAAAACCAATCTTGATTTAACGACTTTTCAAGTTCTTGTTTGTTTAAAATTAGTTTATGGACTTTGTTTAATATTTTATAAGCAACATCACTATAATAATAAGAACCAAGATGTTCTTTTAATGAGCGCCATCTTTGTAGAATTTCATCATGATTGTCGATCTCAGATAGTGTACCATCCTCAGCAGGTATAATTCTTATCGGAAAAATTGCTTTAGCACATTTTTCCAACATTTGCTCTACTAATAGATCTGGTTCCTTATTGTCAACATAGACTTGTTTTCGGTTTATTTCAAAAATAAAATCATTATAACTATGGCGGGTTTTACAGTTTATGTCGACTTCGTAATGCACTTCTTTAATAAGTTTTTCATTTTCAAAATCTTGATACCTGTATCCGAATTTTCTTGTTTCATTAAAATTACTATGTTTTAACTCACGGTCTTTATAAAAATTTATTTTTTCTAAACTGGGCATATATTAAGAAAAGGTTTGTTATTTTTTTTATGTAAATGTAAGTTTTAGTTTTAAAAAAAAAGTATTTTAAATTAATTTTTTAACAGCAAATTTCGCATTTAAAAAACAGAGGCTTGATGTATTGATCTGTCTTCCCAATAAATAATTTTACATATTTAAAGAAACAATAGGGACACAATATATTTGGTAGGCTTCTTTTTATTCTTCAAAAAGGTTATAGCAGAATTTAAAAATTAAATTTATGATGCACATTCAATAAGATTATAATAATCTGGTTAGATATTTGAATGCTTTCCGCTACTAAGACAAAAAGCTTCAGATTTCTCTGAAGCTTTTTTTGTTTATTTAGATTTACAACATTAATAGTTGCATAACTTTTCACAAACGGGCCTACAAAAATTTTGTGTATAAAACAATCGTAAACTTATCATCCTGAAGAACGAAAACACGAGCGATAGCAAACTGGCGAAGCAATCTCCGCAAGAAACTAACATAACGTATTTTTAGATTATCTAATCTATTGCCTGATTCTTAAAAAAATTATATTCCTTTTTCTTCTTTATTTAGATTTCGACTGCGAAGTCAGGGGACATTCACCATAACTTTTCATAAGAACACTTCGAAGATCACTTTTTTTATTCTTCCAAGTATTCACAGTATTTTAAAAACAGATAATTATTACTTTTAATTATTTCAAAGAATTTGTCGAATGCTGTTTCGTTAGTGTTGTATAATTTTGATAAATCTGAAATTAATTCTTTTGTTTTATTTTCTTCCAATTTCTCATTTCTAAAGAAGCCTAAAAGTGAAGCACCTATTCCAAAAAGTTCAAAATTGTATTTTTCAAATAAGTGTTTTGCTAAAGCGTAATTTTCAAAAGGATTTAGGTCGCTTTCAAAATAACCATTCGGGAAACCGCAAATTCCTTCATATGGCTTTTCTACAGGAACAATTTTAAGAATTACCTGTTCGTCTAAGTAATCAAGTGGCGTTCGATTAACTTTCTCTAAAATTAAAATTTCAGCTTCGTCAATTGTTAATTTTCTTTCACAAACAGATGCGAAGTCAATGCCTTTTGCTTGTTTCAATAAGTTCTCCTTTCTAATAAAAAACTCAGATGGTGTTGAAAGATAGCCCAAATGTTCGCCATCTTCAAAACACGATTTATCAAGCCCTGATAAGTCATATCCTTCTGTTTCGTCAAGGTCATTTGAATTTATCGAATGTCCACTTGTATATTCAGCTTGTCCTAAATCATCAAGTGTCAAAATTATTGTCTTATCAGAATTATTTTGTTTATAAGTCTTATAAATTTCAATTAGTTCATCGAAAGATTTTAGATTTTCGATTACAAAACTGTCAAATAAATTTTCCTCACTTGACTGATTCGATGTTAATGGTTGTATTTGCATAGTGTTTGTTTAAAATAGCAGGTAACCTTTTGGTTAATTTTTTGAAGTCAAACCTACAGGAATCATTAAACTGTCTTTATCGTACATATTTATGTAAATTCGTAGAGTATCATCCGTCATATCTTCCCAATATACTTTATAAGTATCAAGTGAACCTTTCATTCCTTTTTCTACATTAGGAGTTTCAAAAAGACAACAACTTCCTTCTCTATAAAATCTAACTGTTTCTCCATTTGGACCTTTTAACGCACTTAAAAATCTTCGTTCATTTTTTGGCCCCATACTTTCAGAACGACCTCCTACCTTAATTGGATTTGATTCAGTAAAGCCATAACTCTTATCAGAACTTTGATCAAGCAAGTGAAAGTAATCCAGTTCAACCTGTCCTTCTTTTTTTAAAAGCGCTTCTTCCAGTTGCTTTTGTTTATTATTACAAGACAGAAAGAATAATAAAATTAAGGGAAAAAATGTTTTCATAGAGAATCTTTTTTTTACAATGTTAGCTAACGTTCCCGTACTACAGCGGGTATATATTATCTATTTAGTTGTGAAATATTTCAGTAATCATATTTTCGATTTCTGCTTTGATTTCTGCACTGCTACCTATCCATCTGCCGATGATATTTCCATCTTTATCGATTAAGATTTTTACTGGAATTCCTGTTACTGCATAGGTGTTTTCAATTGTGCTTTTATTTTCTTTGATTGAAAAATGTTTCCATTTTTCAATATTTTCTTTTTGTATTGTAGCTCTCCACAAATCTAGTTTTTCATCCTTTGTAACACTTATAATTTCAAAGCCTTTGTGTTGATATTTAGAGTACATTTCTTTTAGAAAAGGAAAATCTTCTCTGCAAGGGCCACACCAACTTGCCCAAAAATCAAGAAGCACATATTTGTTGTTTTTATATGAGCTAAGTTGCAACAAGTTAGCATTCACATCATTTACCTTAAAATCAGGGGCTAAGCTTCCAATTCTACTATTTTTAAAATAATTTAATTTTTCAGCCAATTGTTTTCCGCCGTAAGATTTTTTCACTTCTGGTCCTAATTTATCGTATAAATTTTTAATTGTATCATATGGAATTTGATTATCCTCTTCTGCTAATATGCGATCTAATAAGTCAGGTGCTATAAATGAATTTGGATTTTTTTTTATAAATTCAAAATCCGATTGCTTATTTATTTTTATATTTTGATCCACCCATTGATCCAACTGTTGATCCAGCGAATCTAAACTCTTTTGAAATTGATTTTTTAAAGAATTATCACTTGTTGCAGTCATTTTATCAGAATAAAACCTACTCAATTCTCTGATAGAATCAATTTTTCTGTGAATTTTTTCCTTTTCCGTTGTATTTTTTAATGCATAAAATTCATCGTTCGTTTTAGAACCATTTATTACTATAGAATTCAAATCATCAATATCGAGTTTAACACTCATTGCAGACGGCTCCAAATAAAATGTTTTTGAATTTAAGTTTGTCATATAAAATCTAGGGTCAGTACAAATAATTGCTTTAACTGGGAAATCAATTTCTCCTTTAAATACAAATTTATTGTTATAAATCTCTGAAGACTTGGTAATGCTCTTGCCGTTGATTTTATATGTCAAATAAATTTTTTCTTTGTTAGCGTTTTTGGAGCAAACACCATTTAACACAAAATTGTGCTGTGCTACCATTATAAATGGAAGAACTAAAAAGAAAATTGAAAGTTTTAATTTCATGTACATTAATTTTAAAATTTTAATAAAAAAACAAGAAATCTTATTGAATTTCGATTCCTAAATTTGGCAAATACGTAACTCTCATATTTTAGCTTTAATATTGATATGCTGTATACTGATAGCTAACGTTCTGGGACTACAGCGGGTTTGAGTCTAAATTAAGCTCATTATTCAGATTTGCTACCCGAGCGATAGCGAACAGGCGAAACAAATCATCCCAAATAAAAAATCAAATTTCCATTAAGTTAAATGCCCAAATTGCTTGTAGAGTGTGTTACCAGCAGGTTTTGTTATTTCTCTTTTATAAATTTCCCTTTTCCAATTGCAATGTCCAACCAATTTCCTTTCCCATTTCTGTCGTATACACAGAAAACGATAGTGTCATTTTTAATATTTTCATAACGGATGCCATAAATTAAATTTGATTCACTTTCCAAATAAATTATGTTTTTAGAGTAGTTAATTTTTCCTTCAAAAGGCAAAAAATGGAATGATCTCCACTTAAAATTATTTTTGTAAAAAGTAACATACCCATCATTTTGAAAATAATTTTCAAACCTTACTTTATATGCGCCGTCTAGCTTAACATCTTGTCGCAAAGAACTTAAACCTAAAATTAGTGTCATTAAAAAGAGAGGTTTCATAAGCATATTTTTTTAAACTCGCTCGCAACGTCCTGGCACTACAGCGGCTGTGTTACTAAAATAAGTCTATTCTTCTGATTTGCCACCCGACCGATAGCGAACAGATGAAGTAAATCATCCCAAATACAAAACCAACTATCCATTAAACCTATTGCCTAAATCCGTTGTAGTAGCCGCTAATGACTGGCTATTTATTCAATATTTATTTTTTCATTATGTAAATCATCAATAAATTTTTCTGGATTTTCAATAAACTTAAAAGCATTTGACACCTTTATAAAATCTTTTATTTCATTGAATTCGGGATTCAATAAATTTCCTTTCCTATCCATTAGCATCATTTCATACTTTTTAGCTAATTCTAACATTCCATTCAAAAATTTTAAATTTGGTTCTCTCAAATCTGCTCTAAACGAAACCTCAGTTATGTTCTCATTTTCATAATTTATAGACATCGAAGCATCGTTATCCAATTCGACCTCATATGTCTTCCAATTGAAAACATCTTTGTCATTTCCCCAATCAGCTTTGTCAACAATTTTGTCAATTCCAACTTTAATCTCATTAAAAGGTATTTGAGCTAATTGCCAATATTCATCCATATTTGCTTCAAAATATCCTGTATCTCTACCAATCTCTGTTCGATTTGGAATTATTTTGTGTTTTTTGAGTAGTCCAATTTTAGGAATAAATGCTAGATAATATTGATAAATTGCCATTGTTTAATTTTGGTTTTTTGTTGATTCTGCAGTTAGCTTGCCACTAACGTTCTGGTACTACAGCGAGTTTGAGGCTAAATTAATCCCATTATTCAGATTTGCTACCCGACCGATAGCGAACAGATGAAGTAAATCATCCCAAATACAAAACCAATTCTCCATTAAGCCTAATGCCTAAATCTGCTGTAGTAACTGTTGTGTGTTCGGTATTTTAACAAGGAAACCACCAATGCATAAAGTATAATTTATCATTTTTAATAAATATTTTTATATGTCCGCTAGAGGTATTGTTTTCATCCTCTCTTAAATGAATGACTTGTAGTTTACCCTCTCCATAAACATCCATCTTTCCAATGTCTTTAGTTGCATTTGGAAAGAGCTTTTGAAGATCACTTGTTGATGTAGTTGATTTTAATTTTATTCCTTTAAATAAAATAAAATTATTTTTTGTAAATCTAAATTCATCCACGGCTACTTTGTCTTTTGAGTTTTCAAATCGTGAACCATCTTTATAAAGATATTTGTCTTCCGGATCAACACTTCCATCTTCATTTTCAAAAATTGAATAGCAAGGTCCCTCTTCTAAGACTAATTTAATACTGTCATTTTCTCCAAATACTTTTTCGAATTCGCTTAGAGTAAAATATCTTTTTAGTCTTCCATTAAAAAGAATATCTTTTTCATTCATTACTTCATTTTGGTAATCTTTAATATCAGTAGTGTCAGATTTATTTTTATTCTCAGAAATTGTCTTTTCTATTTCTTTTGAATTATCTATTTTTTTAACTGGTTTTATTTCCTTGTTTTTACAGGAAATACTGAATAATAAAATTGATATAATTACTAATATTTTCATCTCTTTCTTTTTACACTAACGCACAACCTGTGTATATCCCTGACAAATGTCAGTGCTTATTTATTTTCAAAAATAGGTTTTTTATTTCATGAATCATCAAATGAGTTTTTTATTTGTAGAATACTTTTCGTACTAACATGAGTGTAAATTTTGGTGGTCTTGCTGCTTTGATGACCTAAAAATTCTTGAATATATCTTAAATCAGTTCCGCTTTCAAGTAAATGAGTAGCAAAGCTATGGCGCAACCAATGCAAACTTATAGGTTTTGTTATACTAACTTTTTTAAGCGCTTGCTTTAATACACTTTGTATACTTTTTTCAGGACAACTCAATTGAGATTTACAAAACAATACCTGATTTAGATTGCGTTTGCGAAGTCAGGAGACATTCCTCTCATTATCTTTTATCTATTTCACGTATCTTATCCAGCAACTCCATTTCATCCTCAGGAAGAAGCTGTAAAGCAATTTCAAGTAAGATTATTAAATCAATTGAGATTTCAGAAGAAATATCATTTTTAAGTAAACTAATACTTGTTTTAAGTAAAGAAGAAACCATTAGATTTAATTCATAATAAGAAGATAATTTTATTGGTACGCTAAGCGAATTATTATTAGCATCGAGTTTTAGTTTTGTGAAATAGTCCTTTTTACTCATTAATTCCAAAATAGATGTGACTAGTTCTTTGTGTTGCATTTCCATAGTTTTAATTTTTAATAATCATGCATTTCATACTCTTGATTGAATTTATTGCTATTTTATTTTGGTAGCACTATTAGACAAATATACGCAAAAACAGACTTATTTGACTGGACATATACGTTCCTGTTTTTTTAGCTACTTAATTATAATTTTCAACTCTTAATAATAAGTGATGAGAAAAACTGAAGTACCTGAATCTGTGATAATTGTTGGAAACAACATAAAAGAAATTATTAAAGAAAAAAATCTTAAAGTACGCAATGTAGCTCACGATGCAGATTTAGATATTGAAGCATTAAGAAGATATATGCTAGGTAAACAAATTATGGGTATTGATAAACTTATACGCATCAGCAAAGCTTTAAATATCGAAATTTCAGAACTGTTTCGGAAAATATAATTTATTTTGGAACAGACCATACAACAAAAAGTTGGAAAACGCATTCAGGAAATTAGAATTGAGAAAAATATTTCTCAACAGGAGTTAGCTGCAAAATGTAATTTTGAAAAAAGTAATATGTCAAGGCTGGAAAAGGGAAATGCAAATGCAACGCTTTCTACTTTAGAAAAAGTATGCGACGCACTTCAAATAGATTATATCGAATTATTTAAGTTTTAACCCGACCATGCAGATAAATGCAATGATAGAGCAATAGGTAGATCTACATACCCGCAGCAGCAAACACAAGTTCGAGTCCTGTTCCCGTAAAATCAAAAAGCTTCAGATTTCTCTGAAGCTTTTTTCGTTTCTAAACTTTCGTTGAAACTTTTATATTCGTTACGTTCACGGGACTATCTCAGCACAAACTTATCTTTATTTGTTAGTTTTCCTTTATCAAATATATTAACAAAATGAATTCCTTTTTTAAACTCTTTCATTCTAATTTCATGTTCAAATTTCAATGAATCATTTGGATATTTTACATTAGAAATATAACTGTAATTCAAAACAGAATTTCCAAATTTGATTTCCTTATTTTCACCCAATATATTATTTTCACTATCAATAACCTGAACATAATATTTTTTTTTCAAAGAAAGTCCCGAATTTAAAAACCCCACTATTGTAAAAGAAATTTTTAAGATATTTACTTTTTTTGCTTTATCAGTAACTGTAAATTTCCCTCTCTCTTCTTTAAAAGACTGTACCTCAAGGTTAGTCAATACAATTTCGTTGCTGTTTTTTTGTATTTCCTTCAAATAATTATTCCAAGCAATGAGAGTGTCATTTTTTTTCTTTACACTACCTAAAATCATTTTTGTACTGTCTCTTTGCATTTTATACAATTTCGCAATTTTTGATAGTTTTATTTTTTCTTTTTGCATAAGAGAAACAATTCTTTTCAATCGAAGTACTTCTTTTTTATATTTTATTATAACTACAGCATCAACATTAGTATTCTTTATTTCATATAATAAATTTTCCACTTTTTGCTTTTCGTTAATCAATTCATCTTTATAATAAATATTTTCGGAAATAGCAGTTTCAAGTTCTTTTTTTGATTCTATTAAATTCTTTACCAGTTCTATTTTTTCTACTTTTAAATCATTAGCTACTGTTTGAGCATATACATATTGATTGTAAGAATACCCCAATATCCCAAATAATACAAATAATACAATTATAGTAGAAATTTTTAATGCCTTTCCAGAAAGATTTTTCATCATAAATTTTTAACAGCAAAAGAACATTTTTTTTTAAATTTATAATTATATTATATTATCCATAAATAAATCTATTTTAATCTAATTCTAGAAACACTAGCTATTTGATGTTTTATAAAAACAACCTAAAATACACAGTAGATTAATTTGAGATGCAGTCGCATCTTTTTGTTTGCCTCTAAAATATTGGAACATTCTAAATTTACGCTACCAACTTATAGAATGATTTGAACATAGTTTGTCGGGGATTAATCATCTAATCGTTACTTAACATGCGTATAACTTCAATTCTGAGTATGAATATCAGTAAGTATATAATTCAATAACATAAATTAAATTCCGACAAAGGCAGTCTATTACAAGTATCGCCATTTACATTATCCATCACTGCTCTATTGCTTAAACAAAACCAGGACATCTTATCGCAATCATCATTCACAATAACAAAAAAATGTGCAAAGTCAGTAATATTCGCATTATATCTCATTAGAATACTTCCAACAACAGGCATTTTTTCAAAAAACCAACAGAAAAACTACAAGAATAATCTTTCAAAAGTAAACATTTATCATTCTTAATAAAATTTAACATTTTAATATAAAGAAGAGAAAAAACCTCTTCATCCATTTTTAAAACAAAACAACCAATTATTAATCAAATAAATACATTTTAATTAACTCAATTCTGTTTATGATTGATGATTTCTAACAATGCTATTTTCAGTGTAACCAAAAAAAGTTTTTCGAAAAAACTATTGTATATTTTAAAATTGATTGTATTTTTGCACCCGCAATAGCAAAGTAGGCCCGTTCGTCTATCGGTTAGGACGCATGGTTTTCATCCATGTAAGAGCGGTTCGATTCCGCTACGGGCTACTAAGAAAAAGCTTCAGAGAAATCTGAAGCTTTTTTCGTTTATATTTACTTTAAAGAAATAAAAACTACTCTCTTTAGAGAATAGATAACACAAAGGTTTACAAAATTTAATCAATCGCTTTATAAATCTTTGCAGTTAAATCAACACAAAAAAAGGACTGCATTAATAATAAATAATAGTAAAATGGAGCAAATTTTAGAAAAGCTAAACTTTTTTATTGAGAACAATTTACCTCTTGTACTGTCGAATTATACTGAAGATGATTTTGACATGATTTTAGATGAAAGAGACGAAGACTATTTTTCTGAAAAATGGATGGAAATATTTGATATCATCAAAGTGAAAGTTAGTGAAAGTAAAATAGACAAAACTAGTAGCCACAGCTTAAGAGAAAAAGTTTTTAAACTCGTATATTCTATAACAAATCATCCTGATTTATCTTCCTACGTATCTGATGATTTTGGCTTAATATTACAGTCATTAGAAATTAAACATAATGATTACTGGTTAAATTCGCTGTGGTTAGAATATAAAAAAGGCAATTTACCACATGGCCAATTAGCGGAAACTAAAGGTGAATTAATTGATTTAATCTAAAAACCGCATAGATACTATTCCTGATTAGGTGTTTTTTAAAAATCCTTTATAAACTGGTCATGTTTTTCAATTCTTCTCATATAACTAAGACAAAGCTTCAGATAAATCTAGAGCTTTGTTTTTTTACAATAATTTGTTTTTTTTTATCATCTTGAACGAAATTGAAAGTGTCTAACTATTATTCCTAAACTTATCTCTCTTTTGTAATTTCTAAGAACTATAACAAAGGTTATGAGATTTTTATAGATTTCATAAAATACGAAAAGTTGTACAGATACAGGAATCCTAATGTATTTTTATATAGAAACACTTCCCTAAATGAGTCATTATTTCTCTTTTCTAAATAAATCACATTTGCTTATTACTCTTTTTCAACACATTAGAAATATAAAATAATATGCGAGTGTATTAACAATTTAATAATATATTTTCCTAATAACTGAGTTTGTTCTAATAAATGTTTTTATAAATTTGTGGCCTTGTATTTAATAGTTTTTACTTCACAGTATTTAAGACTTGGTAACCAAATACTCTATCATTTTGTCACTTATATATAAGCAACTAATCATGAGATCCTTTTACTTTATTGTTAATATAAAAGATATATTAACCTTGAGAAGTCCACTTCTGTAGTCTTTAAATTATTTACACTAAAAAAAATATTACCCACAATTCAAATATCTAATTTACAAACAAAACAACAAACAATTCCCTCACAATCTTTATTCATTAAATTATAACAGTAATTAAATCCAATGCTTAAAAAACACACAACCCAAATTCTAATTTTTACCCTTTTAAGTTTATTTTTTTCCATCAATTCATTTTCTCAAAAAAACATTTATGCCGGAATTGAAATCGGACGTAGAGCAATAAAAACTTCTGTTGTAGAGATAAATAATATTAAGAAAGCAGACTATACAATTCTCCACTTCTCGAATGAGAGAATTAACCTTGCCGAACATATTTCTACTTACGGAGAGCTTCCTCAAGACGACATTAATAAAACTAGCAATATAGTTCTTAATCAATTGAGAGAAATAAGAGCGAAATTTAAAATTCCCGAAGAAAATATTTTTATAGTTGCTGCTCCTGCTTTTTCATCTGCTCGCAACATTGACGTTTTAAGAAATAGAATTTCTACTTTAACTAGCAAAAGTTTTGATATAATTAATGTTGACGAAGAGGCTAAAATACTAGTTAAAGGTGCTATACCACCTGTTGATTATTCAAACGCTCTGCTCCTTGATATTGGTGCCCAAACTACTAAAGGCGGATACATTGATGAGATTGGAGATAACAGATTAGAGTTTATTCCTTTGGAGCTTGATTTCGGTACAATGACACTTACTGATGCAGTAAAAAAAACGGTTGTAAATCAAAGTCAAGCTAATGATATGTCAACCTATCAGGAAAAGGCTTTTGATTTTAACCCAATTCTGCGTAAGAAGATAAAACAATTGCTTGATGCAAATCCTCTTTTATTAAAAAAGGAAAAAATTTATTTATCCGGAGGGGCTGTTTGGGCGTTTTCAGCTCTTTATTATGATGAAAACACTAAAGATCATTATATTTCTTTTACGTTGGAGGACGTTATGAATTATGATGCAATCCTTAAAAATAATTTCGGTAAGTTTACTACCTATGCCAAAACGAATAAAGAAGCTGCTAGAGTTTTGACTACATACGATCAACGATACCTTATTTCAGCAAACAACATACTAGTAACTTGCCTGGAAAGTATTCCAAATTTAGAGAAAAAGAAAATATACTTTGTAAAAGACGGACAAGTAACTTGGCTTATGTCATACATTGCTGATCGCTCTAAAAAAGTAAATACTAATTTTTAAGTATCTTTTTTTACACTCTTACAAAGTCTATTCTGTTTTGTCATTATAGAACTTACATATAACATTAAGCAAAGCTTCAGAGAAATCTGGAGCTTTTTTTATAGAATAGTATTTTATGCCTGATCAAAAGATAATGTTGCTAAATCGTTGCTGAAAAATTTATTACTTGTAGTAAATTAGCTTTATATTAGCTTTTAAAAGACATAGTGAACATAGACATACTCATATCGCATTTTGATAATTATCTTCCTCTTGACACCAAGGAAAAGGAAGATTTGAGTAATCGTGTGATTGAAAGAAACATCAAGCGAAGACAATTTATACTTCAGGAAAATGATGTTTGCAGACATTATACTTTTGTTATTTCTGGGCTTTTTAAAATGTATGCTGTTGATAAAAACGGAACGGAACATAACATTCAATTTGCTTCAGAAAATGAATGGATTACTGACATTGGTAGTTTTCATTCTGAACAACCAAGCCGACTTTATATCGAAGCTATGGAACCAGCTGTTATTTTGCAAATAGAAAAATCAAACCTTTTATATCTCTACACTCATTTTCCGAAATTTGACCGAAATTTTAGAGTTATTATCGAAAACAAATTTATTGAACTCGAAAATAGGGTTCTACAAAATATTAGTTCTACTGCCGAAGAAAGATATCAAACTTTTCTGGGTCAATACCCGAAACTTTCTAACCGAATTCCTAATACTCAAATAGCTTCTTATCTTGGTATAACGCCTGAATTCCTGAGTAAAATCCGCAATAATATTACTAAAAAGTAATTTACCCTTAATATAGTTTAAGGGTATTTCTTAAACTTGTTTATAAGTGTTACTCTTCTGTTTACCTCAACTTTGTAATGTAATTAAAGCATTATAAAATGAAAAAAATACTAATCCCGATTTCTTTGCTCTTGCTGATGGCAAGTTGTCAAAAACAAACAGAAAACAAATCCGTAACAAATAATTTAAAACAAGTAGAAATGAATACAACAGCAGAAAAAACAGCCATAGAAAAATTATTTTTCTCTTATCGTGATGCCTTAAACACATCAGATGTATCTAAAGTTTTGTCATTATACACTCAAGATGGTGTATTTATGCCAACCTCTGCCCCAACTGCAAAAGGCCAACAACAACTAAAAGATTCCTATGAATTTGTATTTAAATCAATACAATTAAACATTGAGTTTTTTATCGAAGAAATAAACATTAGTGGAGATATTGCTTATGCAGTAACAAACTCAAAAGGCACAACATTAATTCACGCTAATGGACAAACTGTTCCAGAAGAAAACAGGGAGTTATTTGTATTGGCAAAAGAAAATGGAGAATGGAAAATTGCCCGTTATATGTTTAATAAAACAAAATAATCAATAAAACAATTCCAGAATTGTCCTGTGAGGGGTGCAGTAAAGCTTCAGCGAAATCTGAGGCTTTACTATTTTAAAACCCTTTTATTATAGTTTAATAAAATTCCGAATAAGACAAAAAAAGCAAATCTAACAATTGCTAAAAATTATAATAATTAAATAGTACTACACTATTTTAGAAATCATCATAATAGCAATAAAGGAAACCACAGCAAACACTATTGAGTTAATAATTCTGTCTTTTCTCTTCATCGATTTTTCTGATATGTCTAGCTCTGTCAAATCTTTTTTTCTTGTTTTATTTGCTTTCATGTTTTTTAATTTTAATTCATAATATTAGGAATCAAAGTGTGCAAACTGTATGCCAAAGCAATCAAAAATAAATTAAAGCACTAAATACCAATAAATTAAATAATTAATATTGCTGTTTAATTTATAATACCTATCAAAATGATAAGGTTAAGCATTCAAAATGAAAGGGATAGGGAGTTTTATCAAACAAAAACAATATTAGAACTTAAATTTGTACAAAATCTCCCTTTCATACAAATTTAAGTTTTAATCACCTATTCTTCTATTACAAAATCAAAATTCCCATCAGCTGGAATAGATAAAACTCCTTTTTTATGCATTTCATCTGTTGCTTGTGTATAGATGAAATGATACCACCAAATAAAAAATTCTTCAAAAGATATTTCCTTGTCATAACCTAATTTAGTGTAAATCTTTTTACTGTATTCTCTTTCGCTCTCCAGAATCTTTAATAAGTCTGGTAAATAGTTTTTAGCTATTTCTGTAAACAAAATATTGTCTGATTTAGAAACTAAATTTCCGAATGAATTTGTTTGTACATGAAGTCTGTTATTTCCATAAACACAAACGTCTTTATTATCTATTTGCTCGGATTGATTTCCGTAAATCCCAAAAGATTCTGTTTTTGCATTTGTATTTTCACTAATTCTGTAATAGTAATGATTTCCGTGTCTTAAAGGTCTGTCTTCTTGCTTTAGAAATTCTTTTTCGACATCATTAATTTGCCAGGAATCTAATAATACATTACTTAAAATAAGGAATGACCATTTTTGAAAATCTTGTGTTTTTGATACCTCTGTTTTACCAAATTGCAGTTTTATATCGGCTAAATTTTTAATTATTGATTTGGTTATTTTTTCCGATACGGGTTTTGCATATTTATAAAGCAGTTCTCCATCTTTTGCATCGGCAATAAAAACTGTTGGCTTATACTGATTATTGATTTTATGAAGCCAATTTTTAGATTCTAATAAGGTAATTAAACTCGTCATTTTTTCATCACTAAACTTCGTGTATTTCTGAAAATCAGCTGGCGAAAAACCTTTATGCAGCGCAAATAAAAATATATCTAAACTGTCTTTATTTGTTTTGAAATTAGGAAAATTATCTCCTCGTGAAATTAACGCTTGTTCTATTTTCAATTTAAAAATAGCCTCGATTTTGTTTTGAGCATTTATGTTTTTTCCAAATAATAGAAAGATAATAGCCAGTAATTTCAATTTTTTCATTGTTTTCTTTAGATAGTATTGCTACTTAATTTAGTTAGTTAATGATAAAAAAAGCAAATTATAAATGATTTTACACCACATAACTTGCTTTTTTACCAACGCTAATATATAAGTATTTATACTACAAACAATAAACTACATAATTTTAATTTTATGCAATTATATTTACCTCGGTATCTGTGGACGCTCCATTTTGTATTGTCTTCCTGATAAGGTTTTAATAAAAGAAACCAAGGCTATAATCTCATCATCATCTAGGTTTAGAGGTTGCAACAATACATCTGTTTGTGGGAATAAAGGATCTGCTGCTTTTTCACTTTCATCTGGATCTATCATGTGCATTCCGCTATTGTATATATTAATAATTCCTGTCATATTATCAAATAAACCATTATGCATCCATGGTCCTGTGTACATAACATCGCGAAGTGAAGGCGTTCGGAATTTCCCGACATCTTCTGCCTTTTTAGTAATATTGTAAAGCCCTAAATCTTCATAGTCTCTTTTATAATAGGTAAGTCCTATATTATGGAATGATTCATCGGTAAAATATTTCCCCGAATGGCAATTCATACAACGCGCTTTAGTACGGAAAAGATGTAAACCGTGTATTTCCTGATCAGATAATTGACTGTAATCTCCATCAATAAAAGTATCAAATCGGCTTCTTTTACTCAGTATTGTTTTTTGGAAAGTTGCCAATGATTGCAAGATTTTATCATAAGTAACATCAGTGTTTCCGTATGCATTTTGAAATAAAACTTCATAGCCTTTAATTTTTTTTATCTTTTTAGCCAGACTTTTAGCATCCATATTCATTTCATGATGTGCCGTAATTGGTCCTTGCGCTTGCTCTTCTAACGTTGTTGCGCGACCATCCCAAAAGAATGATTTTCGCGCATTAATATTATATAAAGACGGTGTATTGCGCTTGCCTTGCAAATGATCATTACCCAAAGATACTTCTCTCCCATCTCCCCAAGCCAGTTCAGGATCATGGCAGCTACTACAGGAAACCTGATTAGAACCTGAAAGTTTTGGATCAAAGAAAAGCATCTGTCCTAATATAACTTTAGGATCATCCATCCTTTCGTAATAACTTGTATCTACATCCAAAGGTTCAAATTCTTTCCAGATAACACCTTTGTCGATAGTTGGTTTTGGCCATTGATTTGTTGGCTTACTATAAAGTTCTCTCCAATTGGTATTTGCCATTTTTTCGCTTAGCGTAACGCTAAAACTCAATAACGAATGTACAATACCAACGGACAGAATAAGAAAAAAGGTTTTTAATAAAATAGACTTCATTATAAAGTAATAGATATTTTGCAATGCCTATTAAAACGTCATTCCTAGTGACATTTGAAAATAAGTATTGTTTTTGTTTTTAGAATAATTGTAGTAATCCAAACCTGTTTTGATGAAAAAATTAAGGTCTGTTTCATATTTGTAATCCCAACGTGCTGTTAGATTTACTTTGGTATATGCTGCTGATAAGTAAGCAAAATTATAATCTAACATTTCAAAAATTTGATTTGTATTTATGCGATCACTAAGTTTCATCTTTGAATCTAAAGCCCAGCTATGCTCTAATGATGTCGAGACTTTGATTAATGATTGCGACACCAGTTTTGAAACCGAAAAATCTAATCGACCAATACCTTGCTGAATATCGATAGTTCTTAAGGGATCGATATACTTTGTTGCTGTATTTTTAAGATTAAAACTTGGCGCAACAGACCATGATAATTCTAGATTAGGAATACTGTATAAACCTGAAAATATAACCGATGTAACCTGGTTTGTATATTTGGTAGCTTCGGATATTTTTACGTAAGATGATGAAGTCTGATTGTCGAATATATTCTCGGTTCCTGCCCGATCAATATAATAAAATCCGATTTTTGTACCCCAAGCCTTTTCTTCTGATTTTTTTAAATAAGAAAGTTCTCCATCATAACGTTTCTCTAGAATACTAGATGCGATAAGGTCTTGAAATTCGGTCATTATTTTTTCATAATCAAAATGGTTATATCCAATAGATAAAGCAAAACCATTCCTGTCTTTTGGAAATAATTGCACATTTGCTCCATATCCTTTCCCATCATAATAAGAGCTCAGTTTGTTTCCTGTAAGTAGGTTGTTATACACTCCAAGTCCTGTCATATGATACACAGCGGGAGCACCTAACTCGCTGAAGAATTTCAAATTATTTGACTGTGTGTATTTTTGCAGATTAATAGCTGATCCAATCACATAATGATTTCCTATGTTTCGGGATATCCCGAGTGCTACTTTTAAATCCGAAACTGTATTTTTAGGTCTGGGATCTATATCTCGGTATTCCATCAAGGCACGGTATTCGGCAACGATTCCTAGAGTCATTTTTTGATATCCTTTAGTATAACCTCCTTTAAAAGAATATTCTTCAAAAGAAAGATCTCCTCCTATAGAATCGGCGGTTACATAAGGATATATTACCTGATAATCTGAGCTTTCGTTCCATTGTACATTTTTACGTTGACCATTTTTATAGTTTGCATTTCCCCAAACCGTATTTTTAGGATCAATCTTATAATAGGATTGTGCGTTAATAAGAAACTCACTAATGCCATTTCCTAATTGTTGAATATTGGTTTGCTGCGATGTAGTATTATAACCGGCGCTAAACTCTGATAAGGAATAGCGGCGAGCATATTGCATATTTGCAGGATTTGTATAAAATGCACCAGAAAAATTATTTTCGGGAGCTAAATTCTCATGAATACGGATAAGAACCGAGGTGCTATCCTGTGCATGTAGCATAGCTGAACTAAAAATAATAAATAGAAAGATGGGACGAAAACTCATGATTAAATTATTAATTCATTAAAGATGGTTTAACCTCTGGGCTAAAATCTAATGTAGAGTTATTAGTATCTTTCAATTCTTTTTTACCTTTTGAGTCCGTTGAATTCACTTTACGACGAACACTTTTTCCGTAACGACTTTGGTCTGCATCTACTTTTCCGCAGTATGTCCATCCCATATCCAATGAAGGGTCGGTAACAATCCATTGAAATTCTGACGCAACACTTAAATTAACTGCATCTACAATCCATGAATTAGGAATAGAGTAAACGCTCTCTCCCATAGGATAACTTTCTCCTCCTACTACCAAATTATATTCATAGTCGTACGTGTAATCTGTCAAGTAAGTATCTTTATTTATTGGCAAACGAGCAATAACAAAGCTTTTGAACCCTCTGTTATGTACAATCATCGATGAGAATAAATTCTCCATATTAGGAACAGCAGGATTATCTACATCTTCTGCATCTTCTGTATAAAATTCGAAATTGGCTGTTCTTAAATCAATCGAACCCGGGTTGTATTCTTTATGATTAATTGCATCTTCGGCAATAATAAAAAATCCTCCTGGAGCAATAGGATATGTAGTTCCTGTTCCGGGAACAATAGCAATTGCCGATGCTACAAAAGATTTCGCCATGATATTTGGCGTATAAGCCTGTTTCTCTACCGTCATAAATTCCGATTGAGCAATCATTAATCCATCTGCGTATAATACTTTATCTGTATTGTTGTAAATTTTAAAGTATTTGTCTCCTAGATATTGTTTTCCTTCGGCAGTTCGCGTTCCTGTAAAAAACACTTCCTCGATAATAAAATCTGATTGGCTTGTTTTTAGGAAAAGGTTTAAAGAAACCAGCGCTGTTTTTCCTGTAATAACAACCGATTCTTTATAACCGCTTACTGCTGCCTCAACAGTACTTTCTCCCGCAGAATATTGAATTTTTCCGTTGATAGCAATTTCGTAAGATCCTTCACTTAATTCGATAGAAAGACCATTATTTACAAATGACTTACTCTCTGTTATTTTACCTGTATTAAGTTCTTTAAAAGATACCGAAAGGTTAGAAAGTACAACATTATTTAAATCTTCTGGGTTAACAAGTTTTAAGGTTATAGCGGTTTGGTTGCTACTATAATTATCGTCATCTTTTGAGCAAGATTGTAGTAAAGCCATTATGGCCATCGTTAGATAAATGGGTAATAGTTTAATTTTCATAATTGAGGTATTTATTTAATATTAAAGGTTATAAATTCAAGTTTAATTCCATCCCGAAATAAGGAGAAGTGAGCCCTCTTTGTTCTATCTTCTGTCCATTGATTTCGTAGTTTTGATAGTAACTAAAGAGTCGGTTAACGAACATTGATATTCTGATTTTTTTATAAAAATCTTTAGAGATTTTCAAATTCATATTCATTGACATTGGGATTGTTCTTTTCTCAAATAAATCGTCGTTGTATTTTATATCCAACCATTGCAAAATAGGATCTGATTTATCTTCTTCGAGATAAGGATATTGTTCTCCTGAAGGATTTATATAAGCAATTGGTGTTCCGTTCATAGGTGTAGATTGATTGCTTCTAAACCACATAAATTGAAAGGAACTAGAAAATTCTAAACCAAGTGAGGGGATATAAGTATCGACAATTAAGTTTGTATTTAATTGCTGTTTTATAGAACCATCGTCCCACTGGTAAAGACCTAAATACGGAAGTCGTTTGCCGTTAATAATTATATCTTTTTGTCCACTTTTATACACAGGATTACTATTAGTATAAGTCGTTTTAAACCAAGCTCCATTTAATGTAAATCGTGTATTTATAGACGTAAAACGTTTAGACGATAACTGAAATTCAACACCGCTTTTTAGTAGTTTACTTCCGTTGTTAGTAATGTTGTAAGTGGTTAATAAAGTATCCATTACAAAACTCATTTCGGCAAGATCAGGTTGTGATGTTAATGCTGAAGGATCTATAGAACTACTATCGTATTTTTTATAAGAAAGCGCATGATATCGTGACCCACTTCTGAATCCGGAATCTAAACGTTCATTAAAAAAAGTAACAGAGAATCGGTTATTATCATAAGAGAAATCTGTGCGAACCTCCCATTTTTTATTTATTGCCGGCTTTAAATCATAATTTATTGCAGACGTTTTATAGGTCATTAAATTAATTCTTCGGTATTCGGGAGTATTATGATAATAGTTAAGCTGCACCAAATCATTATATACATAATCGGGATAAAGCTGTGCCAATGTTGGGAACTTAGTATATTGCCCTGCTCCTACTGTAAGTTCCGTTTTTAATGCATGTTTCCCTATCTGGAAAGACGGAAGTACCCATTGTGCATTAATTCGGGGATCAAAATAATATTTTCCGTGAATAGCATAAGCTGATGGTACATTTAATAATGACATGGCTCGAATACCACCCGCAAGGTTTAATTGATGTTTTCCTAAAGGAATTGTAATAGCATCTTCGGCAAAAAAAGCAATATCTGTACTAGCAGGAATATCTTTATATGATCTGGGGCGTGTTGTCATTTCTGGAGATGGCGGATGTGTGGTATCGTAAACCTGACCTTTTCCGTTATTTTTAGAATATGTCCACTCCGAACCTGCTTTTAAAGCATGTGTTATTCCAAATAAACGAACTTCAAAATCTCCCATTGCTTTTAAGAAAGCATCAAATGGTTTACCATCAACCAGAAGATCTGAAGCGTATTGGGGCGTTAAAAAAATACCGTCGGATTCTCCTTGTTCTGTATTATTAGGTATCGCTGTAGCATTTGATACTTGTACCCATTTGGTTTGTTCGATTTTATCATATTGCTGACTAAGTGATGTAGCTACATGAATCGATTTTAAAAATCGTGATGTTTTAAAGTCTAAATCGAATGAGTTAGCTATAGAAAATCGATTATAATCAGAACTATATCTATCAATTTTTGCGTAACCAACATTTGGATCTGCTCTCTCATTATCCATCGAACCGCTATAATCTAAACTAGAATCCCATTGAAGCAGATAAGAATCATCCTCCCATGTTTTTTGCGCTCGTATAGACGCAGTGATTCTTTTGTAGTTTTCGAAACTATTACGAGGATCCGATTTTGCATCCAGATAATCAAGCCCAACATTCAATACAAATCGTTTCTCTTCAGATTCAAATCCTTTCCCTACATAATACAGCTTACTAAATTCATCTGCTTTAAAACGAGATTCCCAATTACTGCGTCCTCTTTTTCGTTTAATTTTAATAAGTCCGCTAGTTAAATCACCATATTCTACAGATGGAATACCTCTTATAATTTCGACTTTCTCAATTTGATCTGTAGATATAGAACGCATATCTACTCCTTTTGATGTTGTGTTCCTGCGTGTATTTGCATATCCGGAACCCGGAGTAATAGTCATTCTTGGTCCAGTCGAATATTGTAAGTTAGCATCGGTATTAAGAGGAATTCCGTCGATTACAAAAGCAGTTCCAAGAGAGGAAATATCATAATTAGAATCGGCTATGCCTACTTCTCTTAATTTAATGTGATTGGATGCATTAAACACAGGATCTTTGGAGCGTCCGCCGGGTAATAATTCTAATAAATCTGTAAAACTCGAAGGCTGCAAATGTTGCATGGCTCTTTTATCGATAATAGATGTACTTGTCATTCCTCGAGACTCTGTAGCTGTTATAACTACTTCGTTTAACTCAATACTTGCAGGTTTTAATTCTAAAGACAAACTTTGATTGGTTGTAAACCCTAGCTTTTTTTCGATGGTTTCGTAACCTGAATGTGATAGCTTTATTTTGTAACTACCGTTTACAATAGCATTCAGAACAATGCTTCCAAAATCGTCTGACTGTGCTTCATATTTCTGAGACGATCCTTCTACAGTTAGCAAAGCCCCTTTTATTGGTAGTTTACTTTCGGCATCTTTAACGGTAATCTGAATATTTAACTTATTTATATTTTGTGTAAAACCAAGGTTAGAAAATAAGATGAATACTAACAGAATAATGCTTTTAGAAAATATTGGCGGGAGACTATTACAATAAGTCATTGTAGTTAATTTGTAATGCAGTTATATGATATATAACAGAAAGGTGATTAAAAGTTGCAAATATAGCTTAATTTAGACTCGATAAAAATAGTAAGTCTTAAAAAATGTAATCTCCCATATTTAAAGGGCTCAATCTCCTACTCTTCTAAAAAAAACAAAACATTAACTATCAACCAATTAAAGACTTATTATTTCAGATTTAGTTTCTAAAATAAATTTCTCCCTTAATCATAAAGGTGTCTGAAAAAGAATACAAAGCAAATGTGTTTCAACTTTTGTATTGTTTATAATAAAGGTTATCCGAAAAGTTAAAAATGATAAATCACATTACCTAGTTATCGGTATTTAGTTAGAATTCTAAAAGACATAAAAAATGTGAAAAATGAAAACATTTTTTCGGTTTATAATAAGAAACACTTTTGGAAAAAAGAAAATTTAAAAAGAGCTACTTTTGTATGACAAGCTATTTATACTTGCAACTAACAGATTAAAAAAAGGTATAAAAAATAAAATCTCCATTCTACTTATTACCTCTTCAATACTTCTACTTTTTCTTGTAGCAAATCTGATATCGAGAAAGGGATTGATTGCATTTCAGAATCTATATATGTTAAATTAAAACACAATTCAGACGAAACTAATCCGAAAAAAGTTAATTACGAAATTGAATATACAGGACAGTACACTCTCGATGCTGTAGCATGGACTTTGGGAGATAGTACTAGTGAAACTGTAAATAGCAATACGATTTCACATGTCTATAGTACTTCTGGAACTTTTGAAGTAAAAGCTGATGTAACAGTTAAAAAAGGTTCAGAATCATCTTGTGCTTCCTCGCATAAAAGAAGCATAACCATCGATTAAATAAGTATTATATAAATACATAAAAATTAAAAGAATCCTTTATTATTCTATTAATTTTTATGCATTTACCAAATTATAAGACTTTAACCAATAACACAGCGCATTGTTGTAGTTAGATTTTTAAAGCCCGCTTTTTCATATGCTTTAACTGCCGATTCATTCTCATAATATACTTCGAGTCTTACCTCTGTTATTCCTTGAGATAAAACCCATTTTTTAAGGTCGTTAAGTATTAGATTACTAACACCTTTCCCTCTAAATTCCGGGCTCACAAACATGAAACCTATATACCCGAATAATTCATGTTTCTGGAAATCTTTTGCCGATCTTATTTGTGCATATCCGCATCCAATAATTTGATTATCGCTTTCGACAACCAGAACTTCTGTCACCTCATCTAGTATAAGTTCTTGTATATCATAATAGAATATTTCGCCCTCTTTTAATGTTGGATCAAACGGACGTTCTGCATTAACAAGATGTTGCAAAAATTCTGAAAGTTTAGGCAAATCAGTATTTGTGGCTCGCCTTGTAGCTATGTTTTTATTATTTATATCCATATTTCAAATATAAGTAAAATACTTTTTTCAATGAATTAAAAAGTACGCTACCAGATTAGAATATCATTAAGTTAAGAAGAACATCTTTATACTGATATAAATTAAATGTCTCGTCCTAAAAAAGCGATACGGATTATTACATAAAAATAATTAATTAAACAGTTGCAAGAACGTTCTTGCAACTGTTTTTTGTTTTATAAGTTCTCATTTGGATTTTATTTTGAGTATGCATTTGATTTGGTGTTAACATGTGATTAGAATAATGTGGTCTTAATTCATTATAAATATTGATAGATTCCTTTATTATTAGGTTTGTGATTTTTCTTTTTTGATGATACTTATCAATCATAAATTCTTGTTTTAAAATTCCATTGATTCTTTCTGCTATTGCATTTTCATAGGGATCCGAGTTTTGAGTCATGCTACATAGTACTTTGTTTTTGATAAGCTCTTTTTGATATTCATTAGCACAATATTGCAAACCTCTATCAGAATGATGGATTAGAGTTAGCGTATTATGCGTTCTTTGTTTAAGAGCCATTTTTAGAGCTTTTAAACTACTTTGAGTATTGAGATTCTCAGCAACATAATATCCCATTATCTTCTTTGAATAAGCATCAGTGATTAAGCTTAAATAACATGGATTGTCTCTTTTTCCGATATAGGTAATATCGGAGACCCAAACTTGTTCAGGACGATTTATTTCAAGATCTAAAATTCGATTTTCATGCTTTCTAAAACGATGATGTGAGTTTGTGGTTATATGATAGCTACGTTTAGGTTGTATTAATAAATGATTAGCTCTAAGTATATCAAAGAATTTATCTCTTCCAATCTTCATTAAATGGAGTTTATCCAATAAAAGATAATATAGTTTTCTAGTACCTATTCTAGGCATTAATCTTCTAAGATCATTAACCATTAAAACAACTTCTTTAGCCTTGTTTTGTTTGATTACTGTTCTTTTAATTTTTCGATAATAAACCTGTCTGTCTATCCCGAACAAATAACAGGTAAATGCTATTGTTTGTGGTTCTCTTTGTCTGAAATGGGCGATTGTTCGGGTACAGAGTTTTTTCGGATATCAATATGATATTCTTTTTCGGCTAAATCAATCATCATATCAAAGAGGATCGCTTTTTTGTCAGCAACAAAAGCCTGTCTTTCTAAGAATGCTTTTTGTTTCTCTAAAAGTTTGACTTGAGCTTCAAGCTCCATAATTTTTTGTTCAGGTGTTTTTGCCATTTTGATTGAGGTTTGGTTCTCCCAATCAAAGTTACCAAATTTCCGAAGCCATTGAACAACTGTCCTTCTACATTGAATACTGTATTTCTTTGTAGCTTCGGTTGCCGTAAGCTTTCCGTGTTCAATTTCTTGAACAACTTGTAATTTAAAAGACATTGAATAGTCTTTTTGTGTTCGCTTTACATAGCGTGATTCTTGAGATGATTCCATAACGATACTTTTTGTGTATCGCTATTTCAGGACTAGACAAAATTTAAATAAAAAACCTCTCCAAAATAAAACATTTGAAGAGGTTTTGAGCTTTCTCCTTTAATGAAGCACTCGTGGTATTTTTAATTCGTTTTTATTATTTCGGTTGTTGCTGTGTTACACAATGTACCATTCCTCCATTTTTGTATAAATTTCGAACATCGATTCCTATAACTTTTCTACCCGGAAACAAACCTGCAATAATACCATTTGCTACAGCATCGTTAGGATCATTATAATTTGGCACTAATACTTTTCCGTTGGCGATATAAAAGTTTATGTAACATCCTTTATAGCCTAAATTGGTTCCGTTTGTAGTTACTACATCATTTTGAGATAATGGCAAATAAACTTTGGTATATGCCTGATTATTTTTGTTAGAGGCATTATACAATAAATCGATATCACTTTGCTTTAATCCCCAATCCAGCAAATCATCATTACTCATGGTTACCAATTTATTACCAGGAACAAACTTTGCAATTCCATCAATATGCATATCGGTTACATCGTATTTACTAAAACCTCCTTCTAACCAAATAAATTTTGTAGCACCATAATACTTTGTGAAATTAGCTTCTGCTTGAGCTTGTGTCATACCGTAATTTCTGGTCGATCTGTTTTTCTGACTCAAAACAGCACTTTTCGTAGCCATTAATACTCCATTACCATCTAGTTCTACAGCTCCGCCTTCGTTTACCATAGGAACTTTTATTGCTGTCATACCTATTTCTGATGCTATAAAAGATGGGATTGCGTCACATTTTTCATAACCAAATTTTTCTCCCCAACCATTAAATCCCCAATCTTGAAGCACTACCTGACCTGATTGGCTTTTGGCAAAAATAGGACCGTTATCCCTAACCCAAACATCATTTGTTTGGTGTATTTTAAAATTAATATTCGTTAATGGTATTCTGGCTGTTGCCAAAAGTTTTTCTATTCTTGTTTTTTCTGTTGTATCATACGCTATAATATGAACTTTTTCTGTAGACTCTAATGCTTTGGTCATAGCAACCCATGTTGCATCCAGACTATTTCTATAACTTACTCCGTACTCATATTGATGTGGCCATTGTAACCACGTTCCTTCATGAGTCGAAGATTCTTCTGGCATCGTATAAAGAACAGAAGTAAGTGGCTTAGTTGGATCTGGTTTAGATGTTGTCGCATCAAGATCTGCGCTATCGCAAGCCGAAATTATAATTGCAAAAGTCATAGTTAAGATTGCTTTATTGTTCATTTTTTTTGTTTTTTAAATTATTTATACTCTTTGGTATAACTATAATTCCTCTTTTATTTTAGGCAAAAACTATTGACTAATACGGGAAGGGGTTTAATAATTATTCGACAAATAGAATACTTATTAAACCCCTAATTATTTTTTTTCTCCCAAATGGATTGTTTTGGGTACAGAAAGTTTGTTTTGCTTATTTCTTAACCAATTCTCTTACCTAATTTGGCTAGAAATTCTTGTTTGTTTAGTTTACTAATCGGCACTTTATGAGTGCCAATAATGGCTAGATTACCATCTATTAATTCTACCTTATTGAGGTTAACAATAAAGGAACGATGGCAACGATAAAAAGTCTGGTTCGAAAGTTCTTCTTCCATTGTTGACAGAGCAATTAAGGTTGTGTAATTTTTTTTCTCCGTAACAATTTTTACATATTTATGAAGCCCTTCTATGTATAAAATATCTGTCAAGAGAATTTTAATATGCTGATGGCTGGATTTTATAACTATCGATTTATCTACAAAAGTAGCTTCGGTAGCATCTTTGGTATCATTCTCTAAATTCAATAATTCTAATGCTCTGGTTGCTGCTTTATAAAAGCGCTCAAAAGTTATTGGTTTTAATAAATAATCTACAATGTTTAATTCATAACCATCCAAAGCAAATTCTGAGTAAGCAGTTGTAAAAATTACTTTTGGCGGATTTTGTAATGACTTTAAAAAATCTATTCCTGATAAATGCTGCATCTGAATATCTAAAAAAACTAAATCGACTTTATGCGTTTTTAGGTATTTGTCTGCTTCAAGAGCCGATGAGCATTCGTGTACAACCTCGAGTTCTGGAATTTGCAGCAAATGCGTGCGTATTAATATACGGGCAAGAGTTTCGTCATCGACGATTAAACATTTATATACTGTCTTTGTTTCCATAAAAACTTAGGCTTACTTTATATATCGAATTGCTATCTTCAATTTTTAATTCATATTCATTCCCAAACAAATTTTTAAGCTGAGATTCTAAATTCTGCAATCCAATTCCTTGATTATTTGATTTAAATTGAAAAGAATTTGCAATCGTAAATTCAATCTTGTTCTGAATCGTTTTTAAATCTATTGTAACAAATCCATTTTTACTTTCGATAATATCACCGTGTTTAAACGCATTTTCTATAAGTGTAATGAGTAATAATGGCGGCACTTGTTCTACCGAATTGTCGTCGGATACATTAAATGTAATATTATCCATCCCTTCTATCTGGCGGTATTTTTGAATCTGAATATACTTATTGATTATCTCAATTTCCGATGTTAGGGACGTTTGTTTTTTGCTGCCTTCGTAAAGAAAATAGCGAAGTATATCTGCCAGAGTAGCTAGCATTTTGGGTGCATTATCACTTTTTATTACAGTTAATGCATAAATATTATTGAGCGCGTTAAAAAGAAAATGTGGGCTTATTTGAGATTTTAGCAACATCATTTCCGTTTGTAATTTTTCGTTTTCTAATTGCAATCGCAATTGTTTCTCTGTAAAATATTTATTAAAAACCCAAACAATATAGGAGATAAAAATATAAAGTGAATGGTTTAAAAGAAATGAAGTAAAAGACTTTAGCAAATCATCATCGTACAAAATAACATTTAAACCCGTAAAGTAATAAACAGAGAAACTAAGACTTAATAAGACAACTAGTGATGCGATATAGGCTATTTTCCCTTTTTTGTTTAAAACAAACGGAAGCAAAACCAATAGATTAATATAAAATTCTATACCAAAAAATATAACTTCAAGAGAAGAGTACAAAACACTTTCTTTGAAATTGTAAAAAGAGGCTATATAATCAAATACGTATAAAAAGATAAATACCCAAAAAAGAATATGGTAGTAAATTTTATTCATTTGACTTTAAATTTTATACAAAGTAATTAATTTAGAAGATACATTGGCAGTAAACGAGTAATTGTTTTTTTTATTGGTTAAACCAAAAAAATCTCATAAACCAATGATACTTGCTGCTACAATTAATTTCAACGCATAAAAAATTTCGCCTAGCGTTACGTTGACGAATCCGAACGATTCTCAAGTCTTTCAAATTCTTTTTCGGCTATTTCTTTTGCCATCATAAAGAATTTAATACACTTTTCTTCAAGAATATTTCCATCTTCGATAGTTATACTTTGCACATCTTTAGATCCTGACATTTCAGAATTTGCAATCATCAGCTGATGGATTGCAGTTTCTTTTTCATCAGTAAAATCAAAAGGGAACTCAATTTCTTCTATGTAATTCAATAAAGAAAATAAATAATTCATAGAAAACTTACCCGAGTGATATCCCAGAAACAAGTAAATGAGTCCTCCTGCTATTTGTTCAACAGCTTTATGATGGAGTATGTTTTTTATAAAAGTCGAATCTTCTATAAAACAATTTTGAGCAAGGCTAAGGAACTGTTGAGCAAGCAACATACGATTTTCAAAATATTTCTTTGAAAAATCTGTATCTCGTTCCACCTCAAAAACATTAGAATAAACAAGATATAAAGGATTATTATAAATCAAGAGTCCATTTGCTATAATAGTATCTAAGAAATATTTCTTGTTTTGGCTTTTCTTACGCAAATAACTAGCACTATGATTAAGGATGGTTACTTTGTATTTATTCCCAAATTTCTCCGTAATCTGAGTTTGCAGCAACTCTATCGCATTCTCTATATGTTCCAGGTTAAGAACCAACAAATAAAAATGATAATCAGGAAGTTCATTACTATAATTCTTGTTTTTATCTATTAATTCCTGTTTATGATTTGTTGTATATCCAAAACAATATATTGATCTTGTTTTAAGGGATTCTACAATTACAGCACTTATCTGGGAGAATGCCTCATCCATAATATAATTAGGCTGGATTCTTCCATTAAAAATCGATTTCCCTAAAAAAGATTGATTATTCAGTTCTCTTACTTTTTGTTTACACGATTTTACGTATTCAATAAAGAGTCTGTTAATTTCTCTCTGCATTAATTCGATTTTTCCTTTGGCTTTATCAATTAATGCAGCATCAATATCGACCATATCACGGTTTTGTTGTATGCTATTGTAAGCGGCATTAAGCATTACCAAAATCTCTTTATCTTCTTGGTTTTCTTTATTAAGTATGGTTTTAAATGTAGGTGCAAAATCTATTATATAATCATAATGCATTAATAAACATGTAGAACTAATAAATTCTGGCATAAGAAACTCTGAAGCACAGATATAAATATAACGCAAGGTTTGGTGCAATGCAAAGGCTGCTTCTACCCGCTTATTGTTTCTGGTATAAATAGAGACATTACGAAAAATTACTACCGCAGCTTCAATGTCTATATCAAATCGTTTTTTGGCTCTTTTAGACAATTGTTTAGAAGTGTCTGTACGTGGATAGAATACTTTAGAATCTGGCTCAAAATAAACCAATTCTTTAAAAGTACAATGTTGTATAAAAAACAGTTTTCCTTTTTTAAATCCATAATCTACCCAATTAGAATTAATGAATTTAAAGACAAAATCAGGATATAATTTTATGAATTTATGTGTTGTTTCATTTAATGCATCTCCGTCCTGACTACAATTTTCCTTCAAGACAAATGTTATAATAACTACATTATTGCTAGCACTATAGGATACATAAACTACTCCTGCTTCGATAAAATGAAGCAAATCTTTAATTACTTTTTCCAATCGCTCACGATGGGGATTACTTTGTGCTATTTTAATCGGATAATCCATAATTTACTTTTACTTGTTAAAACATCTCCTATTTTGTAGCTACTAATCTTGCCCTTATAACCACCTAAACACTGCTGAATACTAAAGACTTTCGCCTCATTTCTTGTACAAGCTGCTAATGATACGTGAGTCATAAGCATACTTCTTCTTTTTTTTTGTACGTTTGTCTTTTAGTTAATCTTTTTCTTATAATGTTACAAATATATAGAGTATATCCTACATATTATAATAAATTGAGTAAATAATCTATAAATATATACGATGATTATCGACAGAATCCTACAACTTATTAAATATAAAGGAATTAACAAAAGAAAATTCTACATCGAAACTGGTCTTTCTAATGGTTTTTTAGATAAGGTTAGAGATATTGGTGTATCAAAAATAGAGCATATACTCAATGTCTATCCCGATATTAGTGCCGAATGGCTTTTAATGGGAAGAGGAAACATGATATTAAAGCCCGTTGGTTTTGAAGACGAGTCCGATTTAGGAAATAATTTACTTCAGGAACCAAATCCTGTTTATAATAAAACTGCACAAAACAAAGTACCATTATACGATATCCAGGATTCTGCTGGAATTGTTTCTTTGTTTAAAGATGCCAACCAAGACCCAATAGATTTTATTTCGATTCCTGGTTTACCAAAATGCGATGGTGCTATTTATGTAAATGGTGATAGTATGTATCCTCTTTTAAAAAGTGGAGATATTATTGTGTACAAAAAAGTAAATAACATTCCCGAGAATATTTTTTGGGGCGAAATGTATTTGGTTTCTTTAATAACCGATGATTCTGAAGAATTTGTTATGATTAAAAAAGTCCAGAAATCGAATAAAGGTGAAGATTGGATACAATTAGTAAGCGAAAATCCTCAGCATCAAGCTAAAGATATTCACTTTAAAAACGTTAAAGGATTAGCTTTACTAAAAGCAACAATTAGAATAAACACCACACATTAAATACAATACATAATCATTTTATATCATAAACAAAGCTTCGGAGAAATCCGGAGCTTTTGCATTTTACAGCTTTCCTATTTAAGTCTACCTCAAAATAAATTATATATTAGCTAAACCAAACAATAAAAAATTGTAAAATGAAATTACCTCCTTACAATAGTTTTCCAAACGTTATTGGCGATAAAATCTCTTTGCGCCAAATACTACCCTCTGATCTTAACGACATTATCGAAATTTCGTATTATGATGCTGTTCAAGCAAAAACACTAGAGCAAGCAGCAGAAATGCAAGCTAAAATCGATAAAGATTATACTGATGGCAACTCTATACATTGGGGTATTGCAGATAATACAACCAATAAAATTGTTGGAACTTGTGGTTACTATCGCGGACTAGACATTGGAGCGGGAGAACTTGGTTGTGTTTTATTGCCTCAATATCGTGGACAAGGTTTTATGACTTTGGCAATGACTCTAGCCATAGAATTTGGAAGTAATCATATAGGATTAAACCGCATTTGGGCCGAAACATCTCAAGAAAACCAAAACGCAATAAAACTTCTTGAACGCCTTAACTTCATTAAAATTGGTGATCTGGAAGACAACCATATCGAATACGAATTAAAACAAAATGCATAAATAAAAAAAATTTTAGAGAATCTAGAACTTTATAAGTTCTAGTATTTTCATCTTGGTCTAAAATTAAAATAAATTATATATTAGCTAAAGAATTAATACAAACCATTTTAGCTATTTAGAGCACGAACCCCATGACTAAGAAAACCATAATCTTACTCGGATTTATTATTTTAAAGTTTGCTTTACAATACATATTAATAAGTCCAGAATATGATTTGCAACGTGATGAATACCTACATCTCGATCAGGCAAATCATCTCGCTTGGGGATATTTATCGGTTCCTCCTGTAACATCCTGGATTTCTTATATCATCCTGTTACTCGGAAATTCTGTTTTCTGGGTAAAATTCTTCCCAGCTCTTTTTGGTGTTTTAACACTTTTAATCGTCTGGAAAACTATCGAAAAACTCAACGGAAATTTATACGCCTTAATTCTCGGTGCAACTTGCATTATATTTTCGTCATTACTGCGAATAAACATTCTTTATCAGCCCAACTCCTTAGATGTATTATGTTGGACAGGATTTTATTATATCCTAATACAATACGTTACAACCGAAAAACCTAAATGGCTTTATATAGGAGCAATTGCATTTGCCTTTGGATTCCTCAACAAATACAATATTCTTTTCCTACTTATAGGTTTACTTCCTGCCTTGATACTATCTAAACAAAGAAGAATATTTACAGAAAAAAAGCTCTATATCACCTTACTTTTAGGTTTAGTATTGATTCTTCCAAATCTTTTATGGCAATACAACAACCATTTTCCGGTTGTTCACCACATGAAGGAACTCGCCGAAACACAATTGGTAAACATGGATCGAGTAGAATTTTTAAAAAAGCAATTCCTTTATTTTATAGGCTCTTCGCTTGTAATTCTCTCGGCTTTATATGCGCTATTATTTTACAAACCTTTCGAGAAATATAGATTCTTTTTCAGCTCACTTATCTTTACAATAATCGTTTTTCTATACTTTAAAGCCAAAGCTTATTACGCAATTGGACTGTATCCTATTTACATTGCTTTTGGCGCTGTTTATCTTTCACAAATTTTAAACTCGGGTAAGAAACGTTATTTACAACCTGTATTTGTAATCATTCCGTTGTTGTTGTTTATTCCTATGTACAATTTGTCTTTTCCTAATAAAAGCCCTGAATACATCATAAAGCATCCCGAAAACTACAAAAAACTAGGTATGCTAAAATGGGAAGATGGCAAAGATCATAATTTACCTCAGGATTACGCCGATATGCTTGGTTGGAAAGAACTTGCCCGCAAAACCGATTCGGTTTATGCAACTATTCCAAATCCAGAGAAAAAGAAAACCCTCGTTCTTTGTGACAATTACGGACAGGCTGGAGCAATTAATTATTATACCAAACAAGGAATAAAAGCAGTTTCCTTTAATGCCGATTATATTAACTGGTTTAATCTTGATATACAATACAATAGCTTAATACGAGTTAAAGAATACCATGAAAATGATGATGAAATGGCAGAAACTGGTCCATACTTTCAGACTGCTATAGTAGCCGATTCTATCACAAATAAAAATGCCCGAGAATACAAAACAACCATTTTTGTATTTACAGGCGCCAAGATTGATATTAATAGAAGAATTGTTGAGGAAATTTCTAAGGAAAAGAACTAAGGTTCTTTTTGAGGCACTAAGGTTCTGAGAGACAAAGGTTCAAAGGTTTTTCAGTTTGTGTGGAGAAAGGTTTAAAAAAAGGTTCAAAGACGCAAAGGTACTGAGGTACTAAGGTTTGGATTGAACATAAAAAAACGCAATATTATGATTCTTCTCCCGAAGCTTCGGGACACTCAGAATGACAAGACAGCGAATACTCAAAATCTTTTCACAGACAAACTGAAAAACCTTTGAACCTTTGTCTCTCAGAACCTTAGTCCCTTTAAAAAAACCTTTGAACCTTAGTGCCTCAGAACCTTCCTCAAGCCATAAACAAGGCATGCTTATTATAGTTGTACAATACTAAATCGTATGGTACTAAGTTTGGCAATACTTTTTCAGAATTGGGATCAAACTTTATATTATTTGCTTTGCGGAATAAGTAAATATCTTTTAAACAATTAGATAAACTCTGATGTATCATTGATGAAGTTATAGGCAGTTTATTATCTCCTACCAATAAATCGATTTGATAATTAGAACTAGATTTAGAAAGATTATTACCAATTATTCTTATTTCGAATGTTGTCGGTTTCCCGTTATGTTCTCCTTGATATTGTACTTTCATAGTTTTATCGGTTTAAATTAAATACAACTTTGTTACTATTGTTTTTTATGTAATCGTTTGTAAAAATAAATTTAGTAATAAAATCTTTTTAATTCGTAAAAAAAATTAAAATCTTTTTCAGAAACCACCTCCTCTCTCCCTCCTTGTATTCAGTAGGATTTAAGCCAAATCTTCCTATCAAATTCTTACTTTTTAAACTAACAAATAAGAATATCACACGTATTTTCTTAAATAAACAATTTAGTCAATTTTTTACATAGATATTTTTCCTACTTTTGGCAATTATTACCTAACGACTAAAAATAACGCCAATCAACTGACCTTTAAACCCTTGAGTTATGGAAAAAAAACTACTCATTAGACTAATATTTCTCCTTATTAGTTCCCAAATTTTTGCATTCCAAACCCCAACAAACATTCCAATTCCTGATACAGAATACCAAGCTTTGGTCGATTTTTACAAAGCTACCGGTGAGTCTAACTGGAATAATAAATGGAATACCAAAGAAAATAATCTTCACGAAGTTGCCTGGTATGGTGTAACCGTAGAAAACGGACACGTAACAGCAATTAACCTCAACAATACAAGTAACATTGTTGGTAAAATTCCAGTATCTTTTGGGAATTTAAAATTCTTAAAAAGCCTTTCCCTTTACGGCGCAAGTTACAGCAAAGACTTAAGCACAACCGATTTGGGAGTTCTATCAGAATTAGAAGCTCTAGAAACTCTCGACCTAAGAAATTGTAACATAAAAGGTAGCATTCCTGCTTCATGGAATAAGCTAAAAAAATTAAAAACCTTATATCTAAGTAACAACGCCATCACTTCTTTACCCAAAGAAATTGGAGAGATGGAAAGCTTAATAACCTTAGAATTATCTACCAACCAAATAAGTGTTTTAACAAAAGAATTAGAAAACCTTACTGCTTTAAAAACAGTAAATCTAGCCAGCAATAAAGTATCAACTATCGACGCTTTATTAAAAAGTACCGTTAGCTTAGAATTAAATTCCCAAACTCTTAGCATGGATAAATTGCAATATGAGGGAGTTGATTTAAAAATTAGCAATCTCCCAAATGTTGTTCTTTACAACAGAACCAAAAATGATTTCTCAGCCAGAAGACCAATAGGAATCTATGTCCGCGGGAGTCAGGTAGGAACAAATATAACCGTTGCCGAAGATGGTAGCCTTACGATTCCATCGGCTTATCTGGCTACATTAAAAAATGGAGATGAAGTATATCTGCGTCAGCAATATGATGGAACTTCTGGAGCGGCATATTACAGTAATATTTATTTCACTACTGTAAAAGTAAACCAACCCGGAATACCAAATATAGAATATCAGGCATTAGTAGATTTTTACAATGCCATGAATGGTAGCAAATGGAATAATAAATGGGACATTAACGAAAACAACCTTAATGAAGGTGCATGGAATGGTCTAAGTATAGAAAACGGACATGTAACGGGAATTAACCTCAACAATACCAACAATATATCGGGAGCAATACCGGCTTCTTTTGGAAACTTAAAATATCTAAAAAGCTTTTCTCTATATGGAGGAAACTACGGCAAAGATTTAAATACTACAGATTTGAGTTCTCTATCAGAACTGGAATCTCTAGAAACTCTTGATCTAAGATATACCAAGCTAAAAGGGAATATCCCAGCTTCATGGAGTAAACTAAAAAAATTAAAAACATTGTATTTAAGCAACAATACAATTACTGGATTACCAGATGAACTAGGAGAAATAGAAAATCTGGTAACCTTGGATTTATCTTCTAACCTGATAAAAACAATTCCAGTTTCTATAGGTAATCTCTCTTATTTAGTAACGCTAAACTTAGCCAGTAATCAGATAGAAGTTCTTATAAAAGAATTTGAAGGTTTAAACGCTTTAAAAACGTTAGATCTTTCAAGCAACAAAATTTCGAATATTGTAGCCTTGCTAAAAAGTACGGTAAGCTTAGAGCTAAATTCTCAATCTATAAGCCTGGAGAACTTTTTGTACAGTGGTACCGATGTAAAAATCGATAACATCCCGAATATAGTTACCTATAATAAATCTAAAAATGATTTTTCGGGCAGAAGACAAATTGGTGTTTACATACGAGGCAGTCAGGTAGGAGCAAATATTGCAATGGCAGAAGATGCAAGCCTAACTATTCCGGCAAGTTATCTGGCAACCTTAAAAACAGGCGATCAGGTATATCTGCGCATACAATATGATGGAACGCTTAGTGCGGCTTATTATACCAACATCTTTTTTACTAATGTAAAAGTTGACCAACCACAAATACCCGATTTAGAATATCAGGCTTTAGTAGATTTTTATAATACTATGGGCGGAACACAATGGAATAATAAATGGGATATAACTCAGAACAATCTTCACGAAGGTGCATGGTATGGCGTAAGTATCGAAAACGGACATATTACAAGCCTTAACCTTAACAATAATAGTAATGTTGCGGGAGCAATACCAGCTTCTTTTAAAAATTTAAAATATCTAAAAAGTCTTTCTCTTTATGGAGGAAATTATACTAAAGATTTAAGCACAACCGATTTAGGAATCTTATCTGACTTTGAATTTCTGGAAACTTTAGATTTAAGATATTCAAAATTAAAAGGAGATATTCCTGCTTCATGGGGTAAATTAAAAAAACTAAAATCATTGTATTTAAGTTACAATACAATTACAGGATTGCCAGAAGAGTTTGGCACAATGGAAAGTCTGGTAACGATAGACTTATCATCCAACCAGATAAAAACTATCCCAGTATCGATAGGCAACCTCTTAAATCTTGTAACCTTAAACCTGGCAAGTAACCAAATAGAAGTACTTATAAAAGAATTCGAAAATCTGAATGCGTTAAAAACACTAGATCTTTCAAGCAATAAAATATCCAATATTGTAGCGTTGCTAAAAAGTACCGTAAGCCTCGAGCTAAATTCACAAACCGTAAACATAGAGAATTTCTTGTACGAAGGAACCGATGTAAAAGTGGACAATTTCCCGGATGTGGTTACTTACAATAAATCTAAAAATGATTTCTCAGGTCGAAGACAAATTGGCGTTTACATACGCGGTAGTCAGGTAGGAGCAAATTTAACTATGGCGCCAGATGCCAGCCTGACGATTCCTGTAAGCTATCTCGCTACACTAAAAACCGGAGATCAATTATACCTGCGTCAGCAATACGACGGAACACTAAGTGCAGCATATTATACCAACATCTTTTTTACTAATGTAAAGGTTAATCAGCCAAAAATACCCGATGCCGAATACGAAGCTTTGGTAGATTTTTATACCGTAATGGGCGGCAATAAATGGACCAATAAATGGGACACTAGCCTGAACAACCTTCATGAAGGAGCATGGTACGGTGTGAGTATCGAAAACGGACATATAACAGGTCTTAACCTTAATAATAACAATTACGTTGCGGGATCAATTCCTGCTTCTTTTGGAAATTTAAAATTCCTAAAAAATCTTTCTCTTTATGGAGGAAGTTACCCCAAAGATTTAAGCACTACCGATTTAAGTGTTTTATCTGAGTTAGAATCTCTAGAAACTTTAGACTTAAGATATAGCAAATTAAAAGGAGACATACCTGCTTCATGGAGCAAGCTTAAGAAACTAAAATCATTGTATTTAAGTAGCAATGCAATTACAGGATTACCAGAAGATTTGGGCGCAATGACAAGTCTTGTTACAATGGATTTATCCGTTAATCAGCTAAAAACTATCCCTACATCAATAGGTTCTCTTGCCAATTTAACAACTATAAACCTAAATAGCAATCAGATAGAAGTTCTTATAAAAGAATTAGAAAACCTAAATGCATTAACATCTTTAGATCTTTCTAGCAATAAAGTAGGTACTATTCAGGGATTATTAAAAACTTCTGTAGCTCTGGAATTAAACTCACAAACTCTTAGTATAGAAAACTTTCTGTATGAAGGAACCGATGTAAAGATTAGTAATTTACCTAATACCGTTCTTTATAACAGACCTATTAATGATTTTTCGGCAAAAAGACAATTCATAGTATACGTGCGTGGTACTCAGGTAGGAACTAACCTAACTGTGGCACAAGATGCAAGCTTAACCATTCCTGCAACTTATCTCGCAACACTAAAAACAGGAGATCAGCTATATCTGCGTCAGCAATATGATGGAGCTTCGGGAGCAGCTTATTATAGTAATATTTATTTCACTAATGTAAAAGTAGATCAGCCTAAGATTCCAGATGTAGAATATCAAGCTTTGGTAGATTTTTATAATGCAATGGGAGGCAGTAAATGGACTAATAAATGGGACACTAGCCTAAATAATTTACATGAAGGTCCCTGGTATGGTGTAAGTATACAAAACGGACATATTACTGGTATTAACCTCAACAATAATAGCAACGTTGCAGGAGCAATACCTGCTTCTTTTGGGAATTTAAAATTCCTGAAAAACCTTTCTTTGTATGGAGGAAACTACACAAAAGATTTAAGCACCACCGATTTAGCAATCTTTTCTGAGCTGGAATCTCTAGAGTCTTTAGATTTAAGATATTGCAAATTAAAAGGAATTATTCCTTCTTCATGGGGGAAATTAAAAGCATTTAAAACACTTACTCTAAGTTATAATAATATCGAAAATGCAGACGAAGCATTAGCTAGTTTGCCTTTACTAAAAACAGTTGATTTTACATATCAAACCATTACTGTCCCAACTATAGAAGTAGGTGCAAATGAATTGGTGATAAACCTGCCAACACTTAGCACTTTTATTTTTAACGCCGATGGAGGAAGTATTAACAACAAAAATTATTTTACGCTTTTCATCAATGGCATAAATAAAGTATCAAATTATTCTAATAAAGAAGGCAACTTAATCTTTAAGGATATAGCATTACTGAGCATAAAACTAACCGACAAAATTTCGATTACACAAAACGACGGAACAGCTCAGGGAACAACTATTAACTATAATAAAGTGACTTTTGGAAAACCATTGGCAGAGGAAGAATTTGAAATTCTAAAAAAATTCTATGCTAGTACTAATGGAGCACAATGGACTCAAAAATGGGATACTTCACAAAACAAACTTCATGAAGTAAGTTGGTATGGTGTAGGCACAAAAGAAGGTCATGTTGTATCAATAAGTTTATCAGGAAATAATCTGTCAGGAACACTTCCTGAAGAATTATCTGGTTTAACCTATCTGGAAACCCTAAACCTGCAATCGAATGTTATTGAAGGAAATATTCCAACGACTATTGGGCAACTCACAAATTTAAAAACCCTGAACTTACATGCAAATAAACTAGGAGGAACAATACCAGTACTTTCTGGAATATCAGGGTTAAAAAAATTATCTATAGCAGCCAACCTGTTTAAAGGAACTATCCCGGCACAATTCAATCAATTCCAGAATATAGAACAGCTGGATTTATCTAATAATGGTTTTGATGCTCTGGAAACAGCTTTTACCTATGATCTGAGTAAAGTATATGTAAACCTAAGAGGGCAAACAATTGTAAAAGAGGAATTCCTGTATTTAAAAGGAGACGAAATTAGTGTAGTCTTACCTCCTATCACTACCTATAACGAAACTAATCCAGAGCAAGAAGGAAAGTATTTATTTGCCTTACAAGCAAATAACTTTAAAATATCTGAGGCAACACCAGAAGGCAATATCATAGTATTCCCGAGCGTATCTATTGCAGATGTTCCTGCGGGAGCAAAAATTACTATCTGGCAAAGAACAGGTGCTTCTCAGGGTACTTACTTGCAATATAAAGGAATTGCCGACGGATCTGAAACACCTCTTCTAGCAGAAGAATTTGATGCCTTGGTTGCGTTTTTCCAAAAAGCCGGAGGTGCAAACTGGAAAACACCTTGGGATATATCTACAAATAATCTTCATGAAAAAAGATGGAAAGGAGTTACAACCAATGATGGACACGTTGTAGCAATTAACCTAACCGATAATAACTTAATTGGAGATATAAGTGCCGAGTTAGGCAAATTTGTAGAGCTACAAAGCCTTAACCTAACCCGTAATAAATTAACAGGCAGTATTCCAGACGAGTTATCAAGATTAACCAAACTTAAAACAATCGACCTTTCGGAGAATGAACTTACAGAAACAAATGCTGTATTTCCGTCCAACGTGAATTTTAAAATTGACCGTCAAAAAATTAATTTAGGCGCATTACCGCTAACAGTAAATACAGTAATAAAAGACAAGAAGATAAATCGTTACGACCATACCAATCAGTTATTCAGTCCAAGTCAATCGTATAATATGACGCTAAAAGACAATTACCAAATGGTAACAGTTCCTGAAGATGGTATTAAGCTAATGAATATAATGAGCGAATGGAATATCCCTAACAACCAAACTCTTGAGCTTAGACAAATAGCCGGATCAGCTAGAAATAGTATCCTTACTTATACATTAACCTATCGTGAGGGAGACAGCAATCTGGATGGTATTGTAAATATACTAGACATCCAATCTTCTTTAAATTATACTCTGAGCCAAAAACCAAAGTATTTTAATTATGCTGCAGCCGATATTAATAAGGATAAGAATTTAAACCTCTTGGATATTATTCTTCTGATAAATAAAATTCAGGATGGAGTACAAGAAAAAGTACAACAAGCTGCTAAACGTTTTGCCTTAATAAATGATCAGAATACAGTGTTAAGCATTGAAGATGATATTTTATACATCGATAGTCAAGCAACAGCTACAGCAGCATTTGACATTCGTTTAAAAGGAATAAGCAAAGAACAAGTATCAGATTTGCTTTCAGCCAAAGGATATACAGTATCTATTGCAGAGAATAAAGACGAAACAAGTGTTGTCGGATTCTCTATCGACAAAACATTATCGGGTAAGGTGGCTATTGCCAAAGTAGCGCCTAAAACGACTATTGTTTCTGCCGTAATATCCGATGATAATGCAAACGAAGTTCCTTATAAAATTGTAAACGGAACACTAGGAATAGATGATATCGATGTTAATTCTGGAAAAGATACTGTTATGAACTTCCCTAACCCTTTTAGAGAACAAACAACAATAAAATATCATTTGCTAGAAAACGCAACTAAGGTAACACTGAAAGTGTACAATATGCAAGGGCAAATTGTTCGACTACAATCAGATTTAGAAACCTCAGAAGGGAAACATGAAGCGGTCTTTTTACAAAAAGAACTTGCTGCAGGAGTATATTTTTATACTCTGGAAGTACAAGCTTCAAACAGCCCAAAAATATTTAAAGGAAAAATGTTAATACAATAAATTTATTAAAATGACATCTACTAAATTAACCCCTATAAAATTAAGACCCTTTCTTGCATTTATTCTTCTGTTTTTAGGAACACTTACTTATGCCCAAAATAGTCTAAAAGTTATAAATGCAACTGCCGGACCAGGAGAAGAATCAAAAATTTTAATCGATTTATCCAATACAGATGAAGTCGTTGGAGCTGAGTTTACGCTAACAGTTCCACAAGGACTTATCATTAACGAAAAAGCAAGCAAAATAAGTGATAGCCGTAAAGGAGACCACGCAGTTTATGTAAATATCGAGAAGAATAACCCACGAAATTATCATTTTATAATTCTCTCGCTAACAAGTAATCCTTTTAAAGGAAATAGCGGGGCTTTATTAGAAATTCCGATCGAAATTCCGATAAATTATCCGTCAGGGCAAACTCATAACCTAAACCTTTCTAGTGTTGTATTGAGTTCTAAAAACGCAATAGACATAGGCTCAAACCATACAAACGGAATACTTACAATAGCAACAGCGCAATATCCAGATTTAACTATTTCGGGTATAACAAGCAGCGAATCTCAGATTACTCCTAACGGAAAAATTACATTGTCATGGGGAGTAAACAACATCGGAGATCGTATTGCAGCTGGAGGATGGACAGAACAAATTAGTATAATTTCGGAAACAACTGGTATCGAGTATAATTTAGGAAGTGTTTCCTATGATGGTGATTTAGAGAGCAAGAAAACCATTAGCAGAAATGCTACTTTCAACCTTCCTAAAATTATAGGGATAGACGGAAACGTAAAAATTAAAATAAACCTGGTTCCTAATTCATCTGTAAAAGAACCAGATGCGTTACAAGGCAACAATAAACTTATTAGTCCCAATACAATATTGCTCGAAAAAGTATTGTATTTAACCTTAGATAAAAAATCTATTTCCGAAAATGCCACAGAAGTAATCCGGGCAACCATAACCCAAAGCGGAGACCGAAGCACTGATAAAACATATCAACTTGCTGCTTCGCAAAACGGACAACTAGATTTTCCTGCGAATATAAAAATCCCTAAAGACCAATCATCTGTCGTTTTTTATATAAAACCTGTAGACAATACTGCTGCCGATGGAAACAGAACTGTAGCACTATCTGTAACAGGCAATGATTACCCTACAGTCTCGGATAATATCGAAATTATAGATGATGAGGTTTCATTAATTACACTAATACCATCAAAAACAACAGCCACAGATGGGGAGATGATTACTGTTACTTTAGAAACCGATTTTGCAAAAAACAAAGACACAAAATTCAGCATTACTGCAGATCAGAATTCCCGTTGGATTGTTCCATCAGAAATCATTCTACCATCAGGAAGCAAAACTGTTTCTTTTACTGTTCAGGTTAGAGACAATAAAGTACCAGAAGCAACTGTAATAGGAAAGATTACAATCCGAGCCGAAGGTTTCCAGGCTAGTAGCACCGAAATCATCTTAAAAAGCTCGAACATTCCTACTTTTGAATTCGAGATAACACCCGAAACCATTTCTAAAGGAGATGGAGTTTATGCAACTTATGCCATCATAAAACGATTGGATAAAACAGATGTTAGCATAAAAATCCGTTTGTCTGCCAATGTAGCAAATACTTTAATTCTTCCTGATATTATTGAATTTCCTGCAAATGTAAACCAGAAAAAAATCAACATTGGAGTTATAAATAACGGACTTGTCGATGGAACAAAAACTGTAAAAGTAACCGCAGATGCTTATATTCCTTCTTGTAACTGTACAGTTGCTGCAGGAAACGGAGGAAGCCAATTGGCAAAAACCATTACCATACTAGATAGTAATGGCCCTGCTTTGTTTGTAAAAGCAAACCCTACAACCGTTAAGGCAGGACAAGAAAATTCTGCAAAAATAACTATTGCAAGAAATACTGTAGATACATCGACAGCTATTCCTGTCAGACTTTCGTCAGATGCTCCTACAATTGTATCTATTCCTGCAACTGCTACTATTCCTGTAGGAAAAGAAGCCATAGAGATAGAAATAAGCACTAAAATAGATCCAAATAAAAAAGGAGATCAAACCATACGTGTTCAAGCCGAAGCAGACAATTATAGTTCTGGATTTGCATGGATAATTGTAACCGATCAAAATAAACCTGATGCTACTATTACAAAAATAAACACTGTAACTCAAGCAACAGGAAAAGATAACATCGAAGTAGCTACAACAATTACCAATCAAGGATTTGCCATTCTTACCAAAGGTTCTAAAATAGAATATTACCTTTCTAAAGATAAATCTACAAAAAATGCAATCCTGCTGGCAACTACCGAATTAGACAAAGATATCGAAGCAGGAAAATCACTAAATTTAGTTAAACCAATTCAGCTGCCTGAAAAAGCTGGCGATTATTTTTTAATTGTAACTATAAATTCAAATCAAAAAACAGACGAATTAACATTTACAAATAACGAAGCCAATACTGAAATAAAATTACTTCCGGGTTATTTTGCAACTGCTACCGTAGCTAAGTCATTATACAAATCTGGCGAGTTAGTTACTATAACCGGATCTGCCAAAATGCTCAATAATTCTCCTGCAGCAATCAAAGAAGTAGAAATCACGATTACAAGCGGAAACTTTGTTCGCCTATATACCGTTACAACAAATGCTTCTGGAAATTTTGCTTATGATTTTGAACCGCTACAAACAGAAAGCGGGCACTATGGCGTAAGTGCTGGTTACCCAGGAACGAATAATGCTGCACAAGCAGAATTTGATATTATTGGTTTTGAATGGACCAACAAACCATCTGGTTATTTAAAATGGGAAGTAGTAGAAAAAACACCTTTTAAAGGAGAGTTTAAATTAAAGAACAATGGCAAAACTGCGCTAACTAATATAAAAGTTGAACTTCCTACAGATGCTGGATTTAACATTCAAGTAACACCATTAACACTGGCAGCAGGACAAGAAGCCATATTAAATTATACAATATTAGCCGATAAAGCTTCTGAAGAAGAGAAGTACTACCCTATTAACTTTACCATCTCATCTGATGAAGGAGCAAAACTAACAGCCCTAGCCTATTACCATTGTCAAATTCAAACGGCAAAAATAGTAGCAAACCCTGTAAGTATTAATACCACAATGACCAAAGGAAGTTCTCGCTATTATGAATTGGCAATTACCAATACTGGAGCTATAGATGCCGAAAAAGTAAAAGTGGAATTACCTAAACTAGACTGGATGAAACTTAAAAGTCAATCGGTTATAGATAAAATAGCTCCAAACGAAACCGCTAATATAATATTAGAATTAGCCCCTACAGAGAAACAACAAGTTAACATTCCTCTATCTGGAAACTTAGCAATATCTCTTGCTAATGGACAAGGAATTAGTGTGCCTTTTAAAATAGAAACAGTATCCGAATCCAAAGGTTCTTTACTTATTGATGCAGTCGATGACTATACATACAATACTGTAGAAGCACCACATCTAAAAGGAGCAAAAGTAGTAGTACGTCATCCATTCTCGGGCGTTATTGTTGCAGAAGGTGTAACTGATCAAAACGGATTATTTAATGCCGAAAATCTTCCAGAAGGAAGTTATGTTTTAACCGTAACGGCTGACAAACACAGTAATCATCAAAGTAATATTTTGGTTGATCCGGGTAAAGTTAATAAGCAAAGTATTTATTTGGCTTATCAGGCAATCAGCTACGAATGGACTGTAAAACCTACAGAAATAGAAGATAAATATGAAACTGAACTTGTTGTAAAATACGAAACCAATGTTCCCATTCCGGTAGTTGTCGTAGAAATGGATAAAAAAGTTCAGGATATAGCCAAAGGAAGTAGCTATATACTAATGGCAACCCTTACAAACAAAGGGCTTATTACTGCCAAAGATGTATATCTGCAGTTTCCGAGTGACAACGAATATAAGTTTACACCATTAATTGATAAAATAGATATATTAGCCAAACAATCTATCCAGATTCCTGTTAAGGTCGAAAGAATGACGGGAACCATATTAAGAGCAGCAGCATCAGCAGCCCCTTGTGATGCAGTTGTAATGGCTTGGTATACGTATCAATGTATTGATAGTCATTGGGTAGCTGTACCACATTCATTTTCTTTTTCGAGAGAATGTACCAATCCAGGACCTGTAGACATTCCGGTAATTAATGGTCCAAATTATGTATATTGTAGAAATTGTCCTGTACCAGGAGGAACCGGTTATTCCCCAATCGATTTTACTTATGATGCCAATATTACATGTGACCCATGTGCATTTGCCATTGGAACTGCAGTTCTAGCCTGTTATCCACCTACAGTTCTTCTTAGTTGTGGGCTTTCTCTCCTTACATCGACTACTTGGGAAGATGCAATAATAAGCGGAATCGGATGCCTCATAAAAAAACAGACTTATGGTTGTATATGGGGAGCATTAAGCGCAGTAAAAACGTGTCTGGGACTTTCAATAACAGGTCGAAACGCAGGACCAAGCTTGTTCGAAATAATTGAACAGGATTTAACAAAATTAAAAGCTGCAGACGATGCTTTTACCAAGAAAAAAGAACTTATTTTTAATAACAATAAAATTCTTGAAAGCGAAAATTTCCCTGATTTTGTAAAAGAAGTAGCTACAAACTTAGATAAGAAACAAATTTTTACCGAAACTGATATTGCTGTTATGAAAAGCAGGTTTGTTTTAACAGATATTAGCGCTGCCAACATAAATGTATTCAGTCAAAGATGGAATGAGTCTGTAGAAGCCTGGAATAAAGGAATTACTTCTCCAAATGCACAATATGCTACCATTATTAGTAAAGATAGTTTAGATGTTTATGCCTTAAAGGCAAAAGAATTAGCAGACCATACAAAAGCAAGAGGTTTTGTTTCTGCTTACGAAATGTATGAAAAAGATAAAAGTGACTTACAAGAATATGTAGACAGAAAATCATCTAATTCTGTTTGTGCCACAGTTACAGTAAAGTTCTCTCAAAAAATGACGATGACCAGAGAAGCTTTTGAAGGTACTTTAACTATGAACAATGGTAGTGATCTTAACTCAATAAAAAACATAAACTTAGATTTGATAATCACAGACGAATCTGGAAATGATATGACCCATCTATTCCAAATTAATAAAGATGCTTTCCTGAGCGGAACAGGAATTGTTGGTCCACAAAGTAACAAATCTGGAACAGTACTTTTTATACCAACAAAAGAGGCTGCTCCTACAGTTGCTAAATCTTATTCGTTTGGAGGAACATTATCTTATCTGGATCCAAATACAGGAGAAATAGCAACAATAAAATTATACCCAGTTACGCTGGAAGTAAATCCAAGCCCAGATTTAGTACTGCATTATTTTATGCAGCGTGATATTATTGGAGATGACCCTCTAACGGAAAAAATAGAACCTATGGTTCCTGCAGAAATGGCATTATTAATTAAAAATGAAGGTTACGGTCAAGCCAAAAATGTTCAGGTAGAATCTATACAACCTGAAATTATCGAAAACAAAAAAGGACTATTAATTGATTTTGAAATCATAGGTAGTAACTTTAATAATGAGCCTAAACAATTAGGTTTACTTAACGTAGATTTTGGAAATATTGAACCACAAAAAGCTGCAATCGGACAATGGTGGTTTACCAGTACATTGTTAGGGCATTTTATAGAATATGATTTAAAAGTAAAACATTTGAGCAGCTACGGAAATAAAAATCTGAGCCTAATAAAAGCATCTTATGTTCATGAACTTATTAAAAGCGTAAAAGCTTATGAGGCTGGACATGATAACATAGCCGATTTCTTAGTAAATGATATCGCAGATATAAACGATGTTCCTGATGCTATTTATTATTCTAATGGCGGAAGTGACGAAGTATATAAAGTAAGTACCGCAACTATTTCTAACCCTATTTCACCAACTCAGGTAACGACAATTCTAACTATGAACTCGTCTAAAACAGGGTGGAATTATGGTAATTTAACAGATCCGGGCAGAGACAAATACAAACTTGTAAAAGTTGTTAGAAACAGTGATCAACTGGAATTGCCTTTGCTAAACTTCTGGCAAACATTTGTTACATTAAGAGATGGAGCAGATCCTAAATATGAGAACAATCTTCATTTTGTTGACAAAATATCAGGATTAGAAAAATACACGTTGTATTATACACCAATAAATACCAATGTACCGAAAGTAGCTTCTTTTGAGAGCATTCCGTCAACAACAACCAAAGCAGTAGAATCAGTTCAGGTAAACTTTAATAAAGCCATAAACCCGAGCACCTTTACTGCCCAAAACATAACATTAATTCACCAAGGAAATAAAATCCCTTTTAATGATAGTTTTATTGGCAAAGTAAACGACTCTACTTATGTCTTAAACATTAAAACCCTAACCATTGCTTCTGGTTATTACGAACTAACAGTGCAATGTGCAGGAATAAAAGATTTGGAAGAGAACGAAGGGGTTGAAGGTAAATCTGTTTCCTGGACACAAATAATTGGAGAATTAGGAATCATTCAGTTTAAAACAGATCAAACAGAAGCCCAAGCCGTAAATAGCGTTGAGATATCATTTAATAAAATAGTAAAACCAATCCAGTTTACTAAAGACAAATTAAAGCTAAACGGAAAACCTTTGGATAACATTTCGATAGTAACAGAGAACAATCAAAAATATACTATCGTAGGATTAAACCAATACAATCTGGAAAAAGGAGAATATGAATTAGCTGTAGATTTGCCATCTATGAAAGCCGAAGATAACTCGTTAGGTTTAGTAGTACAATCTCATAAATGGAAAGTTGATTTAGTTGTTCCGGAAGTAGATAGCTTTAAGCCACAATATCAGGGAGCGCTTAATAGCCAGAACGTAACAGATATGCAGATAGTTTTAAATAAACCATTAAAAAATAATTTTGAAGCTAGCTGGATTAAGCTATACAAAGGAAGTGTGGATCTAAATGCTAAATTAACTGTTACAAAACAGGATGATTTACATTATCTGATCTCGGGATTAGGAGAACACACACATACTGCAAATGGATACAAACTAGTAATTGATCAATCTAACTTTATAGATGTATCTGGAAATTATGGAACTGGAACTACAAGCACGATGTGGACTGTGAAATTTGATAAACCAGCTTCACCAAATAATATGCGTATAACTCCTGATAGAGGAATTTCGGCAACAGATAACATTACTTCTGGCAATGATTTATCTATCACTCTAAAAACTATAGAAAATAAACAATCTATAGAACTTTATGTAATAACTCCAACTAATAAAGTATTAGTAGATAAAAAATACGTAGAGACAACAGGAGATTTAAGTTTTGCTATTACAGGATATATCGGGAAAAATACTTTTGAAGCCATTGCTTATGATGAATATGGAAATGCCAGCGATCCAGTAAATATCGAAACATACATAGATGTTGTGGACTTTAGCAGTACAATTATACCAGTAAAAACAAGCAATACTGATTGCTCAGAAATAGAGCATCTTAAAGTACTTTTTACAGATGAAATCACGGCATCTCAGTTTACAAAAGACGCCTTAATAATCAAAGCCGGAGGAATAAGTATCTCTAATGAAAATGCAGTAATCGCTAAAGTATCTGATACTGAATTTAAAATTCAGAATATAGAGAAATTCAATGAGAATGGAGAACTTACATTTGGTATCGATTTATCTAAACTACAGAAAAAAACAAGTGCCTTACAAGGAAAAGGAATTGTTTATGAAAATGTGGGTGTTATAAATACTATTTTGGCTAGTATAACAGGAGATGCTCTTATTACCGAAACCAATGCTACTACTATCTACACCGCTACACCAAATATGCAAAGCTATAACTGGACTGTAACCGGAGGAGAAATTGTAAGTCAGGCAAATAATACTGTTACCATAAAATGGACACAAAAGGGAACACAAACTCTTTCTCTAAATTATGTAACAACAGGTTTATGTAGCAAGACAACATCTTCAGAAATAAAAGTAGATGCTACTCTGGCTATCGATGATCATACAAATCCAGATAAAAAAGGATTAACCATTGCTCCCGTTCCTAATAATGGTACATTCACACTAACTTTAATTGGTGAGCAGGGAACATTTAAACTCACAATATATGATGTGGGAGGAAGAATTGTTTATGAACAGGATAAAATAAATGTAAACGATAACTTTAAAAAAGAAATCCATACCCATTTAAAAACTACCGGAGTATATTATCTGGTATTACGCAATTCAGAAACAACTTATAAATCTAATTTCTTAATTAAATAGAAAAAAGGGATGCTTTAAAGCATCCCTTTTTTTATCAAAATAGAACAAAATAAAAAACGCACCTAACATTTTAGACATCAGTTATTTAAAACAAAAATATCTGATGTAATTAGTATTTAATATTTTATTAAATTTGAACAACTAACCTTAAACCCTAATCTTATGGAAATGAATTTCTTAGCATTTTTTGCTTCGGCACTAACAACTCTTGTTACTGGTTTTATCTGGTATAACCCTAAAGTATTTGGAACTATCTGGATGAGAGAAGCTGGAGTTACTCAAGAAGACCTCCAGAAAGGAAGTATGCTTAAAATATTCGTATTAACATACATCTTTTCTTTAATGATGACTATAATTGTTTCGGGATTAACAATACATCAATCGGGCGCTGTAGGAATGGTAGGCGGACCACCAATGATAGAAAGTGCAAAACCTTCTTTTGCAGCTTTTATGGCCGATTACGGAACTGCATTTCGCACTTTTAAACATGGAGCACTTCATGGCTTCATGACAGGTTTATTCTTTGCTTTCCCTATGTTAGCTATCAATGGTTTATTCGAAAGAAAATCTTGGAAATATATTTTTGTACATGCCGGATATTGGATTCTTACCCTAACTATTATGGGAGGAATTATTTGTGCCTGGGCATAAATAATTAAAACATAAAATCCGTTTGAAATTAGAAAATCAAACGGATTTATTTTTTAGAAAATTTACAAGTAAAACAAACCCTAAATTATATTATTCTGTTATTATTAAGTAAATTTGAACAATATAGTACTCTTACCTTGAATGCATCTTATTCCTTCCAGATTTATACTAATACAGCCTCACTTCCTGAAACATGGAATGACTTGTCAACGCATAATATTTTCTTATCAAGAGAATATCTGGAAGTATTAGAAAAATCAGCACCAACCAATATGTTGTGCTATTATATCGGACTTTTTAAAGACTCTGAATTAGTTGGTATTGTTCTAACTCAATTCTTAGATTCCAACAAGCTAGAATCATTTGGAGAACGAGATAAATGTGTAAAAACTTCCGTTCGTAATTTTGCTTTCAAGAAATTCGCTTCTCATGTTTTATTTGTTGGAAACAACATGCTTACAGGTCAAAATGCTTATTCATTTTCTGAAAAAATAAGCCAACCAAAAGCAATTAAATTATTGCATAAAGGAATCAATGCATTAAAAAAAGATTTTAAATCGAAAGGGCAAAAAATCCATATCACCACAATCAAAGATTTTTCGGCAACAGAAATTGATATGCTTTCTGCCGAATTTAAAAAAGGCTACACGTTTTCTATCCAGCCAAATATGGTTTTTAAAATCAATGAAGATTGGAAAACCGAAGAAGATTATATTAATGCATTATCCAAAAAATACCGCGACCAATATAAACGTACCCGCAAAAAAGCCTTAGGAATAGAAAAGAGGAAAATGGATCTAGATGACATCATAACTTTTGAAGATACTATCTATGATTTGTATCATCACGTAGCCAAAAATGCTCCTTTTAATACCTTTTTCTTAGCCAAAAATCACTTTAGAGTTTTTAAAGAAACATTAAAAGAGAAGTTTCTTTTTTATGGTTATTTTATTGATGGAAAACTAATTGGTTTCAATACTCTAATCATGAACGGAACTGCAATGGATACTTATTTTTTAGGGTATGACGAAAGTATTCAGCGCGAAAAAATGTTGTATTTAAACATGCTTTACGACATGATTGCACTTTCTATAAACAGGAATTTTAAAGAAGTTATTTTTGCCAGAACAGCTCTCGAAATTAAAAGCTCTGTGGGTGCAAAACCAGTAAAATTATACGGACTTATCACACACAGCAATTCTTTAATCAACCATAATATTGCCAAATTATTTAATTATCTGGAACCCAAAACAGATTGGCAAGAACGAAATCCGTTTAAATAATCATATTCTATCTTTGACAAAGTTTTGAACCTAGGCTTGTAAGGAACTTTAGTTTTACACAAAATAATCCCAAACTTGTCATTTCGACGAAGGAGAAATCTCCGCAAGAAACTAACTCCCAGTTTTTTTCTTAAATTGTCGAGCTACTTGTGGAGATTTCTCCTTCGTCGAAATGACAAAAATGCGCAGACCAACTTTAAACTTAGGCTTTTATCAAAGTTCCTTACATCCTTGGCTCAAAACTTTGTCACAGATTTTTAAGGAATGGCAATTTTCATTTGCTTATGCAAAATACGAATATCCAATTTAGTCTGAGCGCCACAATACTCACCATCAATTTGAAAACTAACTGGATGATTTGTTTTTATGACTGCTTGATCTGTCGAAATAATAACAATATCATCAGAATCGATAGGCATATTACCCGTAATTATTTTTCCAAGAATTATTAAATCAAGATTTTTTAAAACAACCAATTCAAATTTACCATCATTAATAGCTCCATTTGGATTAATAACAACGCCTGTTCCATATTTTTGAGAATTGGCAATTACAACCATTCTTGCTTCATGTTCAACCGTCTGATTATTGGCCGTAATAGATACTACAAAAGGATCTCCAGACTCTTTGATAGTAGTATATGCTTGAGATGCATAACCCCAAAATCCTCTTATCTCACTTTCTTCATAATTCTTGATTAAATCGGCATTGAGTCCTATATCGCTTAAATGAATACTTTTTTTCCCGTTAATACAAATCATATCCATCTCGATATAATTGTTATTAAAAGCAATACTTAGATTCTCTTCGAGCGTTTTAGGTAAGTTTAAATCAACCGATAATCCGTTGGCAGATCCTGCTGGCAATATCCCAACAATAACATCATATTCCTCCATTGCTTCGGCAACCATTTTTACGGTACCATCTCCACCAGCAACGATAATTCTAACAGGTAAATGTTGGCTATACAGCGCTTGTATTTCGCTGATATCATTCTGCCCCGTAGTTTCGTAAACTTTTAAATTAATATGACACGTTACCGCATAGGATTTTACTGTCTCAATAAGCTCAGATTTATCCAGATCACCCGAAATAGGGTTTACAACAAATAAGATATTCCTTTTCAAAATTTTATCTTTATATTTATTCAAAAGTAATTACACAAGTTATCCCAAAAGTAAGCAATTAATGAAACCTATTTTAAAATTATATCGCGGTTATGCCAATGATCAGGAACTAATTGTTATGGGACACGTTTTTAAACCATCGACTGCCAATGATTATGATTTTCAAAAGCGAAGTTTTAAAAATGCCACTTCTGTTCTTAAACTTTTCCAGATAAAAACAATCCCAAATTACGATGTTTATTTAAAACATGGAGAGAACCAAATTCATACCAAAACGCTCGATGATGGTTTTTTTAAATTCTGCATTCCTTTAAAAGAGGAAACAGGTTTTGGATGGATGAATTACCAAGTTAGCATTTCTCATAAAAACGAAACAATATCCTGTGCCAGCACTTTTATAAGACCTCATGAAGGAAATCTTGGGATTATATCAGATATTGATGATACTTTTTTGGTTTCGCACACACATAATTTCTTCAGGAAATTATATATTTTATTGTTTAGAAACGTAAATGATCGCAAAATATTTGATGAAGTTGTACCGCATTATCAAGCATTAAGTTCTGCAGGAAGAAACAACAAAGAAGAGAAAAATGCTTTTTTTTACATCTCGAGTAGCGAGTGGAATTTATATAGTTTTATTGTTCGTTTTACCAAAATACATGAACTACCAAGAGCCGTAATTTTATTAAAGGATATTAAAACCGGAATTGCCGACTTTTTTATGAGTGGCAGAGGAAACCATGACCATAAGTTTGATAAAATCAAACACGTCCTAGAGTTTTACCCAAACCTAAAATATGTTTTACTAGGTGATGATTCTCAACACGATCCAATGTTATATGAAAGAATTTGCAAAATATTTCCTGTAACGGTAAAAGCGGTTTATATAAGGCAAACTGGTAAAAACAAAAAAGAATCAACGAAAGCAATCCTTAAAAATTTAGAAAACCTTGAGGTTTCTGTTTGCTATTTTAAACACAGCAGCGAAGCCATTGAGCATTCTAAAAAGATTGGAATTATAATGTAACTGTGAAAGGTATTTTGAAAATGTGAAATGTCAGCTGAAACTGAAAAACCTTTGTCAAAATTCGAAAACTTTGACAAAGGTTTATAGATAATATTCTTATTTTCAAAAAAATAAAAACTGAGACTAAAAACTGTATTATGCGTTGAAATTATCAATCTCCTCTTGAACTACTTCCCAGTCTGATAATAATTGATCCAAATCTTTTTTCTTTTTATTGTATGCCATAAAGAAAGAAGCGTCTTCGATGTGTTTATCATAATTAGAAGCCAACATTTTATCGTCATGCTGAATATCTTTTTCTAATTGTTTGATTTGACTTTCGACTTTACTCAAGCGATTTTGTAATGCTTTCGTTTTCTTCTGATCTTCGTAAGAAGTTTTATTACTTTCTTTAGGAGCAGCAGCTTTTACAGCATCTTTTTTCTCAACTTCACGCATATTTTCCATATTACGTTGCTCTAAGAAATAGTTAATGTCTCCTAAATATTCTTTTATCTTCTGATCTTTAAATTCGTAAACCAAATTAGACATTCCCTGAAGGAAATCTCTATCGTGAGAAACAAGTAACAAAGTTCCTCCAAATTTTTGAAGTGCCGCTTTTAATACATTCTTAGATTTTATATCCAAGTGATTGGTAGGCTCATCCATTAGCAAAACGTTTATAGGTTGCAATAACAACTTACATAACGCCAAACGGTTTCTTTCTCCTCCTGAAAGGACTTTTACTTTTTTCTCTACATCATCTCCACGGAACAAGAATGAACCCAACATATCACGAACTTTTGATCTATTGGTATCCATTGCAGCATCTTCCATTGTTTGCAACAATGTGATTTCTCCGTCTAGGTATTCAGCTTGATTTTGAGCAAAATAACCTAACTGTACATTATGTCCTAATTTTATGCTTCCTTGATATTCGAACTCATCAACTATAGCTTTGATAAAAGTTGATTTTCCTTGTCCGTTTTGTCCAACAAAAGCAATTTTGCTTCCGCGTTCCACTAACAGGTTTATGTCTTTAAGAATAACTTTATCTCCGTATGCTTTTGTAACATTATCCGCTTCGACTACTACTCTACCTGGTTCTTTAGAAACGGGGAAAGAAATATTCATTACCGAATTATCATCTTCGTCAACCTCGATACGCTCTACTTTATCTAATTTCTTGATAAGCGATTGCGCCATAGAAGCTTTAGAAGCTTTTGCACGGAATTTCTCGATTAGTTTTTCTGTTTCTTCTATTTTTTTGGCTTGATTCTTTTGCGTAGCCAATTGTTTTTCACGAATTTCATGACGCAATTCTAAGTACTGAGAATATGGTTTATTAAAATCATATGCTTTACCTAATGAAATTTCAATAGTTCTGTTGGTTACATTATCCAGGAACATTTTATCGTGTGATACAATTACCACTACTCCAGGATAATTACGCAAGAAACTCTCTAACCAAATGATACTCTCGATATCCAAGTGATTCGTAGGCTCATCCAGCAACAATACATCATTAGCTTGTAATAATAATTTAGCTAACTCGATACGCATTCTCCAACCTCCAGAAAAAGTTTCTGTTTGGTTATTAAATACTTCTCTTTTAAAACCTAATCCTAAAAGAATTTTCTCTGTATCTCCTACATAGTTATAACCTCCTAATAGCTCAAAACGATGAGTATAATCAGATAAATCTTCGATAATCTGACTGTATTCTTCGCTTTCATAATCGGTTCTGGTTACCAATTGATGATTAATATGTTCTAATTTTTTCTCAACGACTTTAATATCCGTAAAGGCTTCGTAGGCTTCTTCTAATACTGTTCTTCCTTGTTCAAAATCGATATCTTGACGTAAGAAACCCATTCGAACTTCTTTTTCTGTTGCGATTTGTCCAGAATCTGGTTTAAAATCTCCTGCAAGAATTTTTAGCATTGTTGATTTTCCAGCACCATTTTTTCCTACAAGACCTACTCGGTCTCCAGCACCTAAACGAAAAGTAACTTCTTCAAACAAATAAGTACCTCCAAAAGAAACTGATAAATTATGTATATTAAGCATTTATTATTGTTATTATAAACTAATTGATTGTTTAAATTTATATCTCTAGTTTGACTAGAAATTTAATTTTTGCAGACATTAAAAATACCTTTCTATGAATAACAAAATATTTCTTTAAGCTTACTAAAACTTTAAATATTTTATTTAATCAACCTCTAATCAGTATTTTTCATTCTTGTTTTTCTAAAACATATTGCAATTTATATTGCCTTTTACTTATAATTTTAAAAATGCAAAGGTAGTGAAAAGGAATGTATTATGCTATAAAGATAAAAAGGCTGTTTGGGGATATTAAGAATTGAAAATTGTTAATGTGATGACCAATGATTATCTTTGGGATAAATTCATCATTTTTATTTAAAAAACAACTGCATAATTTCTCTTCGAAGTATTTACATCGCAGTTTATACATTACAAAAACTTACTCAAAATGTTCAAAAAAGGATCTAAACTAAATAGTATTTTAAAAGGAACTTGTCCTAAATGTCAAAACGAAAGTATGTATGAAGACAAGAACCCGCTACATTTAACCAAAGTTTTAAAAATGAATGAATCTTGCAGTCATTGTGGTCTTAAATACCAGATTGAACCTTCCTTTTTTTACGGAGCAATGTATGTAAGTTACGGATTAAATGTAGCATTAGGAATTGCTGCTTTTATCATATCCTACGTTTTCCTAAACTCTAGTATCGAAGCTTCTTTTATAGCAATTGTAGTAACACTTGTTGTATTATTTCCATTTGTATTAAGATGGTCGAGAAACATTTACATCAATATGTTTGTTTCTTACGACCCAACCACTAATATCAAAAAATAGAGATTATACTAGATAGCTTGAATTAAAAGTATAAGTTAATTATAAAAAAAACAACCATATAACTTCATTTAAGAAAATACTAAAACTTATATTTCCTTAAATGACTTATATCGTTTAAACAGTTTATACATATAACAATTTACCTGTTTCTCTTTCTGTAAAATCGTTCGATATTTATTTCGGTATCCAAAGGAATTTCATTTTCTATATTTTCGAATAAAGCTTCAGCCATTGCTGGTCCCAACATTACTCCTCGCGTACCTAATCCGTTAAGGATATGTAACGTTTTATGTGCATTATGCGTTCCTACCAGTGGTCTTCTATCTTGTACTGTAGGACGAACACCAGCAAAATGCTCAACGATTTCAAACTCGCAGGTAATTATTTCGCGAATGCGTTCTAGGAGTTCTTGCTTTGCCTCCTCCGTAGGTAAATCGGTTTTATCTTTCCAATTATATGTTGCCCCAACTTTAAACAAATCATTTCCTAAAGGCAGGATAAACACACTTGTATTTACAATAACGTCTAAATTTAAACCTACTGCTTTAATAATAAATAGTTCTCCTTTGGTTCCATCCAGAGGCAAATCATTAAAGAATGGGTTCTTATGCAACCCAAATCCTTCTGCAAAAATAATATGACGCGCTTGTATGTTTTTATATTGAATTCCTGAATCTAAAAATTCAATCTGACTATAATCAAACGATTCTTCTAACAGCAAATTATTCGCAAGTAAATATTCTCTATACTTTTCTAATAATAAAGCCGTATCGACATAACCTGTGTGCAAAACTTCGCCATAATCGTATGGAGAATCTATACTGTTATATTTTCTGTTAACTAATTTGGTAGACAAGAAAGGTGCTAAGTTCTTTTTATCTGAAGCACTAAACCAATTATTTTGCTCTTCTATCGAGAAAAACTTTCTTAAAATAGGTAGCTGGAAATTGAATTTTGTAGCAAGTTTATTTTCAATATCTGCATAAAAAGAATCCATTAAAACAAGTTGTTGTTGCGCTTGCCATACTTCACTAAATCTTTTTAAAATTACGGGATTATACAAACCTCCTGCTATTTTTGATGAGTTTTGCGATTTATCATCTACTACCAAAATAGATTTATTATGCGACAATGCTTTTTCTGAAAAAGAAATTCCTGCTAAACCTGAACCAATAATTAAATAGTCAATCATGAAAAAATAAATTAAACTGTTACCGCCAACAAACATAAATGAAAAAACTCTTACCAAAAAATGGTAAGAGTTTTTTATATTAAAGAAGGAAATTAAATTTTAGTAATTCCACATATCTGATTCGAAATTTCTAATTTTCTCTTTCACTCTCTCAGACTCCAATAATTGGTTCTGAGCGTTATCCTTCATGTATTCTTCTATAGCTCTATCTCCGTAAACGTTTTCTTCTTTATAGATTGTACTATTAAAACGTCTAGAGTTTAAGATTTGATCAAAAGAAATTGGCATTGCAGAGTTCTTATCATTAAAGGCTTTAGCCTCATGTAAGACACCTCTAGCATCTGGGAAGAATACCCAGAACAATTCAATATAATCTTTTTCTTCACTATTAATAGTGTAAACATCTGGAGTAACAGGACAAATTCCTAAAAGACGATACTTCAATTCACTTTGACGTTTGTCAAAATACCAATATCCTTTAATTTTATATTCTGTAACATCTTGAGCTGTTAAATCCGTTTTCAAGATATATTCAGAAGATATAGTTTTAGATGCAGGAACAGTTACAGTTTCTGAAGTTGTTACTTTGTTTTTTCCTTTACCAGTTGTCTTCTTTTTTTCGATTGTTTGCGTAACATACGCATTCGGATCTTGATTCAATTGTTCTCTACCAGCATCAGTTGTATCGATACGAGATAAAGAAGATTGAATGTCTTTCATAGACTTTTTGGTATTGAAATAACTATCAGTATAAACTTCAGTAATTTTACCATTTTTAATTGCCTTTGTCAAAACATCGTACATAGAACGTCTGTCCGAACCGATATTTGCAGTATCAATTGGGAAATACATAGAAAAGTTGATTTTTTCATTTAAATCAATGATTTCCCAAACAGTTTTCCCCATCAAAACGTCTCTATCATGTACATAACCATAAGCTAATGGTTTGTCATTATCAGAAACAAGTTGTGCTGGAGTTTTTAAACCAATTTCAGCTGGTGTTTTTGCATTAAGCAAATTCGACTGTGCAAATGTGGTATAACTCCCTGCAATAGAGATAATAGCTATTAAAAAATTTCTTACATTCATCATGGTATCAGTATAATATTGAAGTAGTTTTACTTTATAGATCTACTTATTATTGTATTTCATAAATTACTGGAGCGGTTCTAGGCAATAAATAACTTCCTGCTCCAACAAGTTTAGTTTTAATCTCAGAAATAGTAACTTGGTCTCCTCTACCTGCTTTTGAAAGAACTGATTTACATTGTGCATTTAATCTATTACCAGAAACTACAACTGTAGGTTGTCCAGTAACTTTTAAATTAAATCCAACAACATCTAATCCAACTTCGAAATCAAAATCAACTAATTTAGCTCCAATTGTAGCAATCTCTAAATTCGATTTAGGTCCTTTTACAACACCCATTTCTCCTCTAATTGTTCCAGTTGGCCCAGGAATACCTTTAATTCTAAAAGTTTTCTTGTCAGAAACTGTAGAACCATTTGGCAATGTACCTGTAACAGTAATTGTAGTTTCAGTACCTGTACTTGGACTCATGTTATATTTACCTGGTTTACCAGCAGAAGATAATCCTGGAGCAGTTGCAACAACTTTATTATCAGCAACACCCGCAAATGAAACTGAAATTGGGTTAACAACTCCTCTGTAAACTACATTCATTTTGTCTGCAGAAATAGTTGCAGAGTTTGGTTTTGGTACTACAACATATTTACCTTCAAATTTAAGTGGAATGTTTTTTCCATCTTCTAAGAATGTAAATTGTCCGTTAATACTTTGTTCTCCAATTCCACCAGCAGTCATCGAAATAACAGCTTGTCCATTTTCAATTTTACCTGGACCTGAGAATGAAGTAGGAGTTGTGTTTTCGTCATAACGACCTAAAACAACTTTACCTGTAACAGTTTCTCCTTGAAAGTAAGCACTTTTATCAAGTACTACAATCGCTTTATAGTTGTTATAAGAAGCTGCAGCTACTGCCGCTTTTCCTAAAGCTGAACTATAAACATCAGATTCTACTTTTTTAACATCACTCTGCCAAGCAGATAATTTTGCAACTGAAGCAACAGCTGGAAAACCTTTAAAGTTATAAGCTAAAAATTTATCTTTTAAACCTTCTTTGTTTTTAACGTCAGAAGTATTAAATTTATTATCAATCTCAGCTACAATTGCACTATATTTTTTATCGCTCAATACAGATTTCATATCTGCTCTATACTGATTGATTTTTGCAACGATTTCGTCGCCTTTTTTAGTATAACCTTCACCTGTAAACCAGTTGTCGATATTATCACCTTTGTCCATAGACTCGTAAGGTAATTTTCCAGTTTCTTTATCTTTTTCGAATCCTTTTAATACATCACCTTTTAAAGTTCCGATGTATGTATAAAAATCTTTAGATATTGCTGCCACTTTGTGAGCTGTTTGAGCAGCTGCTTCAAATTCTCCTTTGGCCTCAGCAGCTTTCTGGTCTAATGACATCAACATTTGCTCATTAGTCATATTAGCAGACTCGTTTGCACTTTCAAATTTTTCATTCATTAAGCCAAAAGCAGATAAAACTTCTTTTGACATATTCATTGCTAACATCGCGATAAAAACCAGATACATCAGGTTTATCATCTTCTGTCTAGGGGTTAATTTTCCTCCTGCCATATTTTCTAAATAATTAGTTTTTTATTAATAATAATTGTTTTTAACTAATTATCCTTTATTATTCATAGCCGAAAGCATACCACCATATACATTGTTTAAAGAAGCAATATTTGCAGTCATAGATTGCATTTGCTCTTTTAACTTACCTGCATTTTCAGCGATTTCTTTGTTTGCTTCTGCGTTTCTTGAAGCACTTTCTAATTGAACTTTATATAAACTATTTAATGATTCCATTTGTGCAGCTGCAGTAGATAACTCTTCGCTGTATTTTTTAGTAGAAGCAATTGAATCAACAGTTGGAGCAATTCCTTTAGCAGCAGATTCAAAGTTTTTGATACTGTTACCTAAGCTTGACATTAACTCACCGTCAATTTTAGCTTCTTTAAGCATAACGTCTAATTTTTGAGATAATAGACCTTGTGCATCAGATGGGGTTTCAACTTTTGCAGCTTTAGTTTTTGCTTGACCATTAGCCAATTCTGGATAAACTAAAGTCCAGTCTAATTCTTCGTCAACTGGTTCAAAAGCAGATAAAGCAAAGATTAATGCCTCTGTTACTAATCCGATTGAAAGCATCAAGGTTCCTGTTAACGGTCCGATTTCAAAGTGGGTAATTTTGAATAAAGCTCCAATAATTACTACTGCTGCTCCCATACCGTAAGCGAAGTTCATCGCTTTTTTACTTAATAATGCCATAATTTTGTTTGTTTGTTTTAGGTTTTAAAAATAAGGATTTGGTTATTGTTTTAATTGTACTCTCTAATTATAATTTACTCTTTTTATTCCCGGTCACTTGCGTTCCCATGTAATCTTGAACTGTTCTAAAACCAATAAAACTTCTTGCTGAATCTGCGTATTCAAAATCTCTGGTACTTACTTGTAGGAAATAAGCAACATCTTTCCATGAACCTCCACGAACTACTTTACGCTTGTTTGAACCATCTTGAACATTAGGATTCATAGTAGAAACATATTCGTAAGCATTTGGGCTATATGAAGAATCTGTCCACTCGGCAACGTTACCTGCCATATTGTATAAATTGTATCCGTTTGGATCGTATGATTTTGCTTCTACAGTGTACAAAGCATTATCTGCAGCATAATCTCCTCTACTTGGCTTGAAGTTAGCCATAAAACAACCTCTATCACTCATGATATAAGGACCTCCCCAAGGGTAAGTAGCAGACTCCAGACCTCCTCTAGCAGCATACTCCCATTCTGCCTCTGTAGGCAATCTGAAAGAATTCACTAAATCATGACCTTTCTTTTTAGATTTTATGTAAGTATTTTTGTTTAATGTTCTCCAAGCACAGAATGCTTTTGCCTGAGTCCATTGTACTCCTACAACTGGATAATCTCCGTATGCCTTATGCCAGAAATAGTCATTATGCATTGGCTCATTATATGAGTAAGTAAAATCTTTAATCCAAACTGTTGTATCTGGGTAAACTTTAACTTCTTCTGTCTTAACGAAATCTTTTCTCTTTCCAACTTTAGCTTTAGCTGCAGCCTGAATATCCATCCAAGAATATCTAAATTTCAATTTATTAACATCAATAGTTCTTAAACCATTATATGACTCTTCTATAGGAATATACATAGAATCCATTACCTCTGTATAATACTCATCTGGATATGCTTGAGTACCTTTAGCTAACTTTACTTTTCTATTTAATTTTCTTCCTGCATAAGGATCATCAGCAGTACCGATACTATAGTAATTGTCATACATATATTTATCGTAAGCTGTCATTTTTTCTGGATCAGAATCATTAAAAGCATAATCTCCTATGCTTCCGCCTTTTTTACCTTTAGCATCTGTTCCGCCACCTGGCTTTTGTCCCATTTCATCTGCCATAATTGCCAAACGAACTCTCATTGTTGAGTCTTTTACCCACTCCACAAATTGACGGTATTCACTATTTGTTATCTCTGTTTCATCCATATAAAAAGAACGAACGGTAACCGTTTTTGTTGGTGCATCTTCTACTTGAGCTAAGTCATCATCTGACTTACCCATAATGAACGACCCACCTGGAACTAAAGTCATTCCATAAGGCTTTTCAGGATACCATTTCCCACCTTTAACACCTACCAATTCTCCTTTGTCACTTGACCTACCACAACTAATCATTAGTGTTAAAAATGCCGCAAATGCAATAAACTTCTTCATATATATTTGGATTATCTATTCATTATTATAAGTCCGTAAACCTATTTATTATTTTCTTAAAAAACAATAGCTTTTTGTGTAATTTATTTCACGGTTCAAAAATAAAGTTAAAAAAAATAAAAAAAAAATATTTAGTCGATAAACTGTCATTAAAAATCGACATAAAACGTTAAATTTTAGTATTTATAAATCTATTCCTACTAATAAAATCAGAAACAATCATTTCAAAAAACCCTTAAATACTGTTACCTTATTACGAAAACGATTACACAGTATTTTTACGTTGTGCTTTCCACCATCTTTCAGGTAATTCCTGATTACAAGCAGTCAAATATTCGTCATACGAACATGATAACAACGTATTTCTCTTCAATTTATTACTTCCGTCAGAAATAAAAGGAATTTCTATCCACCAACGGTCAGTTTTGTCGCTTTTATAAAAAACAAGCTCTTCTTCTTCTAATGGAACTATGTATTTTAAATAGTTTTTTCGGCTACCATATGGATACTCATTAGAACGATAATGATACCCTTCGATAAAATACCAAACGATCTGCGCCATTAAAGGAGCTTCTTGCGATGTATTATTATGATTAAAAAGTCCAAAAGCAGACACTTTATCACTAATACCGGCATATCGAGCAAGCGAACAAATCTCTTTCCCATTAAACCCATTAGGCTCAAAAGTGATGATATTTCCTGAATCGGCAGATTTTATTGAATTTAAATCAAAACTCACTAAATCAGCATCTCTAAAAACTGGCTCAGCAAGCGCAATTTTATTCGAAACCTCTCCTAATCGATACGCATCAAAAAACAATTTTTCGATTAAATCAATCTCTTCTTGCGAGTTGTAATAAGTTTGATAACCTATGTTACAATAATTAAATAGATTGTTTGGCTCATCAACTATAATCTTGGTTAAATATGAAGTTGCTGAAGAATCTTCACTTTCTTTTCCAAAATCAAATTTATTATCTACAGCAACCAAATTAACCATTTGCTCTAAATCATCGTAAGCACGATACAAAGCATAGGTTAAATCCTGAGATCCACCTATAATTATAGGTACAACTCTGTTTTTTATTAAGGCTGCAGTTATTTTTTTTAAAAGATAATAGGTATCATCTATTGAATTTCCTGGTAAAATATCCCCTAAATCAGCAATAGTCATATCCCAGTTTCCAGGAAACATACTATATAGCTTTTTACGAAAAGGATTTAAGTTTACATCGCTAATCGCAGAAGTATCTCCGCGATTATCTAAAACTCCAATTATAGCAATATTTACTTTTGCTAAATCTGGAAACTGTTCTTTTGTATGTAAAACTATTTTACTTCCCAATTCTTGAGAAGACAATGTATCAATGTAGTTTAGAATTTCTTCGGCAACTGGTTGTAGAAAATCAAATTCCATTCTTTATTTCTTTTTAGCTACTGTTTTTTTAGCCACTGCTTTCTTAGCAGCAGGTGCTTTCTTTGCAGCTGTCTTTTTTACTGGGGTTTTCTTAGCAATCATTTCCTGAACTTCGGCCAACGTTAATTTTGTAGCGTCAACATCTTTACTAAGTTCAATTTTAATTTTACCTTTAGTAATAACCGAACGTCCCCAACGTGCTTTTTCAACAAGAATACCTTCTTCTTCCCAGTTATGAAGTACTTTATCAATATTTTTTTGAAGTTTATCTTCTATCAGCGCTTCAATATCTGATTGTGATAAATTATCAAAATTGTATTTTTTGCTTACGTTAATAAACAATCCATTCCATTTGATAAAAGGTCCAAAACGACCTACTCCTTTTTGCACTCCTTCTCCTTTATATACAGCAATAGGCGCATCAGCAAGTGCTTTTTCATCTATTAACTCCTGAGCTCTTGTAATTGTTACATCCAGAGGATCTTCTCCTTTTGGCAATGAGATAAAAACACTTCCGTGACGAACATATGGTCCATAACGACCATTACTTACCTCTACTTCTTCTCCTTTGTATTCTCCTAAGTTTTTAGGCAATAAAAACAAATTCAAAGCTTCTTCCAGCGTTATATTTCCGATATTCTGATCTGCCATTAAACTGGCGAATTTTTTATCTTCATCATCCGGCTCTCCAATTTGTGCCATTGGTCCAAACTTTCCTAAACGAACAGAAACTGGTCTTCCTGAAACTGGATCTTTTCCTAAGATTCTTTCTCCACTTTCTCTCTCAGCATTAGCCTCGACATCTTTTACATTTGGATGGAATTTATCATAAAACTCCTTCATCATTTGTGCCCAATCGATGTTTCCTTCAGCAATTTCATCAAAATCCTGTTCTACTTTTGCTGTAAAGTTGTAATCTAATATTGTCCCAAAATTCTTAACCAGGAAGTCTGTAACGATTGTTCCGATATCAGTTGGAACTAACTTCCCTTTATCCGAACCTGTATTTTCTTTAAGCAACTTCTCTCCTACTTTGTTTGATTGCAAAGTAAGCTGAGTATAATTACGTTCCTGACCATCAAGGTTACCTTTTTCTACATAATTTCTATTGATGATTGTAGAAATCGTTGGTGCATAAGTCGAAGGACGACCAATACCAAGTTCCTCTAATTTCTTCACCAAAGAAGCTTCTGTATAACGTGCCGGTGGTCTTGAATATCTTTCGGTTGCTGTGATATAATTATTTAATAATTTCTCATTCACTTTCATTGCAGGCAACATTCCTTCTTGCTCTTCTTCGTCATCATCATGACCTTCAAGATAGACTTTTAAGAATCCTTCAAAAAGTAAAACTTCTCCAGATGCTGTAAAAATTTCGCTATGATTATTAGCTTCAATCTTCACATTAGTTCTTTCTAATTGTGCATCACTCATTTGCGAAGCCAATGTTCTTTTCCAAATCAAATCATACAAACGAGCTTGATCTCTGTCGATGTTCACTGTGTGACGCGACATATCAGTAGGACGAATAGCTTCGTGCGCTTCTTGCGCTCCTTTGCTTTTGTTTGTAAAAGTTCTTGGTTTTGAGAATTCTTTCCCGTACGATTTTATAATTTCAGCTTGTGCAGCATCCATTGCATCTTTAGAAAGATTAACGCTATCAGTTCTCATATAAGTAATAAGTCCTGCTTCGTATAGTCGTTGTGCTAGTTGCATTGTGATTCCAACTGGTAAATACAACTTTCTTGCTGCTTCTTGTTGCAATGTAGAAGTTGTAAATGGTGCTGTTGGTGATTTTTTGGTAGGTTTCGTTTCTAAATCCGATACCTTATATGAAGAACCAATATTTTTATTTAAAAAATCTTCGGCTTCTTTTTTTGTATTAAAATTTTTAGGCAGTTTAGCCTTAAATGTTTTTCCGCTTTCATTTGTAAACTCAGCTACAACAGAATACGATGCTACTGCATTAAAATTCTGAATTTCTCTTTCTCTCTCAACAATTAAACGAACTGAAACTGACTGAACACGTCCTGCAGATAAACCTCCTTTAATTTTTCTCCATAATACAGGAGATAATTCGTAACCAACCAACCTGTCTAATACACGACGCGCTTGTTGTGCGTTAACCAAATTATAATCTATCTCTCTAGGATTTTCAATCGCTTTTAGGATTGCTGATTTTGTGATTTCGTGAAAAACAATTCGCTTAGTTTTTTTAACATCAAGTTTTAATTCTTCCGCAAGATGCCATGAAATAGCCTCCCCCTCGCGGTCCTCATCACTTGCTAACCAAACCATTTCGGCATTCTTAGATAATGTTTTTAGTTTACTAACTAAAGCTTTTTTATCCGGAGAAACTTCATATTTAGGTTTAAAACCATTCTCTACATCCACACCGATTTCTTTTGAAGGCAAGTCGGCAATATGCCCATAACTTGACTCTACTTGAAAATCACTTCCCAAAAATTTCTCTATCGTTTTTGCCTTTGCAGGTGACTCAACTATTACTAAATTCTTTGCCATTACTCTATTTTTCTGGAACAAAAGTAGAAGTTTTTTTTAAATGAGAGTGCACCCAAATCGTTTTTTGAGAAAAATCTATTTTCGCAGCTGCTATTTTATACCTTAATATATAACAAAAATATTCTCGTTATTATGTATTCCTTTCCTTCAAAACAAAATAAAAATCAAAAACTTTATTACAAAAGCCTATCCAATAAATAACTACATTAAAAAAAGCCTGATTTACAAAATCAAAACTAAATTTTACCAGCAACAACTACATCAATACCCATTTCTTCGAGTTTCGTTTTAGTTTCAGCATCAATCCCGGCATCTGTAATCAGCACATCAATTTTACTTAAATCACAAATTTTACCAAAACCCCGAACATTCATTTTTGTCGAATCGGCTAAGACAATAACCTTCTCTGCAACCTCTATCATTGCTTGATTTAAATGTGCCTCTAAAGCATTTGATGTGCTTAAACCAAAATCTAAATGAAGACCATCTGTTCCTAAGAATAATTTATTGCAAGAAAACTGACTCAAAGTTGCTTCCGCAATTGGCCCCACAGCCGAAGTTGAACTGTTACGAATATCTCCTCCTAATTGTATTGTATCAATATTTGTTTCCTTACTAAGTTCTAAAGACACTTTTAATGAAGGCGTAAGTACCGTTAGTTTTTGAAATCCTTTTATAACGCGAGATAAATAATGAATATTCGATCCCGACCCTAATATAATATAATCGTGATTACATATATATTTTACCGCCTCTTCTGCTATTTGTTTTTTTTGTTCTACTTGTAGTCCTTCTTTATCATTAACATCTCTTTCAAAAGCATAAATAGGCTGCTTGCTCGCTCCTCCATGTGTACGATGCAACAGCTTTTGATTTTCTAAAAAAGTTAAGTCCTTTCGTATGGTTACGCTTGAAACATTAAGTGTTTCGCACAAATCAACCACATTCACATATCCCTTTTGATTTAATTCCTTAAGTATATCCTCTTGCCGTCTATTGATTATAGTCATAAGTCCTCTTTATTATTAAGATTTTCCAGAATCGAAAGATACAACAATTAAATAAAAAAATAAATTTCATTTTGTTTTATTTAGTTTCATTTAATTTCGTTATGTTTGTTATTCGAAAGTAAAACGACATAAAACACAACAAATAAGACATATAATGAAACGACTCGAACAATTAACAAAACTAAAACAAACACCTGAATGGGATGTAATCGTTATTGGTGGCGGAGCTAGCGGGCTAGGTACCGCACTCGATGCAGCTAGTAGAGGCTACAAAACAGTTTTAGTCGAAGCAATAGATTTTGCTAAAGGAACATCTAGCAGAAGTACAAAATTAGTTCATGGTGGTGTTCGCTACCTGGAACAAGGAGATATCTCTCTGGTAAGAGAAGCTTTAAAAGAAAGAGGTTTAATGGCTCAAAATGCAGCCCATCTAGTAAAAAACCAATCTTTTGTTATACCAAATTATAACTGGTGGGGTGGCTATTTTTACACTATCGGACTTACTATATATGACCTATTAGCTGGAAGACTGAGCCTAGGTAGATCTAAGTATATTTCGAAGAAAAAAACTATTGAACTACTTCCTACAATAGAACAAAAAGGCTTAGTCAGTGGTGTTATTTATCAAGACGGACAATTTGACGATTCTCGCTTGGCTATAAATATCGCACAGACTGCAGCAGAAAAAGGCGCATGTATTTTAAACTATGCCAAAGTTATGAATCTATTAAAAGACGACAACCATAAAGTTATCGGTGTACAAATAGTAGATCACGAATCTGGTGAGTGGTATGATATAAAAGGTAAAGCAGTTATTAATGCTACAGGTGTTTTTACTAATGCAATAATGAAACTAAACGACGCTGTATATAAAAAATACATCGTACCAAGTCAGGGAATTCATCTTGTATTCGACAAATCTTTCCTACCAAGCGACCACGCTTTAATGATTCCAAAAACTAGCGATGGAAGAGTATTATTTGCAGTGCCATGGCATGATAAAATAGTAGTAGGAACAACTGATACCCTAATTAAAAAGCATAGTCTAGAGCCTATTGCATTAGAATCAGAAATTGAATTTGTTTTAGAAACTGCACAAAGATTCCTTGCAAAAAAACCTACTCGTGCTGATGTTTTATCTGTTTTTGCAGGATTAAGACCATTGGCAGCGCCAGAGAAAGAAGGAACAAGCACTAAAGAAGTTTCAAGAAGTCATAAAATAATTGTTTCCGAAACCGGATTAATAACTATAACTGGTGGAAAATGGACTACTTATAGAAAAATTGCTGAAGACATCATAGACAAAGCAATCGTTGTACACCGCTTACCAAAAAAGGAATGTAAAACGGAACATATCGCAATTCACGGAAGTACGGAAACAAATTCTACAACCCGACAAAATCATTTATACATATATGGAACTGACATTCCTAAAATACTAGAATTACAAAATCAGGAACCTGAATTAAAAGAAAAACTACACCCTAATTACGACTACACTATGGCAGAAGTAGCCTGGGCAATTCGTCATGAAATGGCAAGAACGATAGACGATATTTTAGCAAGAAGAGTACGTTTATTATTTCTAGATGCTCATGCAGCCATTGCTTCATGCGAAAAAGTGGGACATTTATTAGCAAAAGAACTTGGTCATGACGAAACATGGGCACAAACCCAAATATCGCATTTCAAAACAATCGCTAACGGATTCATCTTATCAGATTTTCAAAAAAATCATCAGTAACAACATACATATATCATGCAGGACAAATTAATCTTAACACTAGACCAAGGAACAACTTCTTCCAGAGCCATCGTATTTAATCATGACGGAGAAATAGTAAGTATTTCTCAAAGACCTTTTGAACAGATATTTCCAAAACCAGGATGGGTAGAACATGACCCTAACGAAATTTGGTCATCTCAAATTAGCGTCGCTGCCGAAGTTATTGCAAAAGTGGGAATTTCTGGAAAAGAAATAGCCGCAATTGGAATCACCAATCAACGCGAGACAACAATTGTCTGGGACAGAGAAACTAGCGAACCTCTTTATAATGCTATCGTCTGGCAAGATCGCAGAACAGCAAAATATTGTGACGAATTAAAAGCAAAAGGTCATGCTGAAATGATCAAGAAAAAGACTGGATTATTATTAGATGCCTATTTTTCGGGGACTAAAATAAAATGGATTCTAGACAATGTCGAAGGGGCACGTGAAAAAGCAGAACAAGGAAAACTATGTTTCGGAACTGTAGACACGTGGCTGATCTGGAAACTTACTCGTGGCAAAATATTCATGACCGATGTCTCTAACGCAAGCAGAACTTTATTATTAAACATTCACACATTAGAATGGGATACTGAATTACTAGAATTATTCAACATCCCAAGAGCAATGTTACCCGAAGTAAAACAAAGTAGCGAAATATACGGAGAAACTAGTACAACATTATTTTCTACAAAAATTCCAATCTCAGGTGTAGCTGGTGACCAACAAGCAGCTCTTTTTGGACAATTATGTACAGACCCCGGAATGGTAAAAAATACTTACGGAACAGGTTGCTTCATGTTAATGAACACAGGAAATAAGGCTGTTTATTCTAAAAATAATTTACTTACCACAGTTGCTTGGAAAATAAATGGTAAAACAACGTATGCCCTAGAAGGAAGTGTATTTGTAGGCGGAGCCGCTGTACAATGGCTACGAGACGGCGCAAAAATGATCAACTCAGCCCAAGAAATCGAAACCTTAGCAGCAAGCGTACCAGACAATGGCGGTGTATATTTCGTTCCTGCTTTAACAGGTTTAGGCGCACCACATTGGGACCAATATGCCAGAGGTGCAATTTTAGGAATTACAAGAGGAACTACAAACGCACATATAGCACGTGCTACTTTAGAAGGAATCGCTTACCAAGTACTAGATTTAGCAACATCAATGGAAGCAGATTTTGGAAGAAAAGGAAAAGAACTAAGAGTAGATGGTGGTGCTGCCATTAATAACTTAATGATGCAATTTCAATCAGATATATTTGGCTTTAATGTAGTTAGACCTAAAACATTAGAAACAACAGCATTAGGCGCAGCATACCTGGCAGGATTAGCCGTAGGATACTGGAAAAACATAAGCGAATTACAAGAACAATGGCATATCGACAAAACTTTTACTCCAGAAATGCCTAAGGCAGAAGTTGACAAACTTGTAAAAAACTGGGATAAAGCTGTTGGACGTACTAAAAACTGGATTGAGGACTAAAATATGAATCATTAAAACTTAAAAGATGTCGCCATTTACTGCTGAAATCATAGGAACAATGCTAGTTATCTTACTTGGTAATGGTGTTGTTGCAAACGTAGTTCTTAAAGGAACAAAAGGAAATAACTCGGGATGGATTGTAATTACTACCGGTTGGGCATTTGCCGTTTTTGTAGGCGTAACAGTTGCAGGGCCAATTAGTGGTGCGCACTTAAACCCTGCCGTAACAATCGGACTAGCTCTTATTGGAAAATTTGCCTGGAGCCAAGTATCTTATTACATTATTGCTCAAATAATCGGAGCCATGTTAGGAGCATTCTTAGTCTGGCTATTTCATAAAGATCATTTTGCCATTACTGAGGACGAAGGTGGAAAACTTGCTTGTTTTAGCACAATACCAGCAATCAGAAATACCTTTTCTAATTTGATTAGTGAGATTATCGGGGCTTTCGTTCTTATTTTCGTAATCTTTTATATTGCAGGCCCTGAACTCAGCATCAGCACTGCTTCTGACGCTAAAATTGGACTTGGATCTATTGGTGCTTTACCCGTTGCTATTTTGGTATGGGCGATCGGATTGTCTTTAGGTGGCACTACAGGTTACGCTATTAATCCCGCAAGAGACTTAGGCCCGCGTATTATGCACACTCTTCTTCTTAAAGGAAGCAGCGACTGGAGCTATGCCTGGATCCCAATTCTTGGTCCAATTATAGGAGCATGTTTAGCAGCACTCTTATATATAGCAATGCTCTAGTATGGCTTTATAAATCAAAAAATCATGAAAAAAATATTATTTTTCTCTATAATCTCGATTATAGGGCTAGCTGGATACGCTCAAAAAAGAACAGTTCAAGATAGCATTTCTACTCCAATAGAAGACACAAAACCATCCCGTTTAGACTTTAACGTAGGTTTAGAAACTAGCCATTTATGGAGAGGACTCGTTATAAATGATGGTATGACTGCAACTGGAAACATCCATTATGCATTAAATGAAGGACGAAATTTTACCGTTGGAATTTGGGGAGGTGCTGGATTTGACGGGAAATATCGTGAGATAAACTATTATATTCAATATCAAAAAAATAACTTATCAATCGGATTATGGGATTTATTTAATACTACAGGAATTGAAAACCCAGAAGTTTTTAATTACAATAAACTAACCACTACTCACCTTATTGATTTAAGAACTTCGTATCGTTTTCCCGAGTCATTCCCCATTCGAATAGAAGCTGATATTTTACTTTACAGTGGGTTAAATGATAGAGAATTAGACAACAACAACAATGATTACAGAAGTAGATATTCAACTTACGTAGAATTAAGCTACCCAGTTATCCGAAATCAAAAAGTAAATCTAAATGTTTTTATGGGAGGAGCTTTTGCAATCGACGGGAAAAAATATCTGTACACAAATCAGGAAGAAAGCGCTTTTGGCATTGTAAACACGGGGATAAAAGTCTCCAAAGATATTTCGGTATTTAACTATAAATTACCTGTTTCGGCAACTGCAATGTGGAATCCTGCTAATAAAATTGCAAGAGTACAATTAGACGTCAATTTGTTCTAATCTCTGCATAGATTTTAATTTGTTAATCAAAGCTCTCTTTATCCTCAAAAGAGAGCTTTTTTTATTCAAATTTTAAAATAAAAAACAATGTTAAATCTTCATCTGACATCTTGTCACAATCATACAAATAATCGTACCTTTGCGACCTTATTAAAATACACTTTTGAAAGTGACTTATGGAAAAGATTATTGAAGAAAGCAAACAAGGTGAAAGTCTTGTTTTAGAACATAAACCTGAGAATACAAAAAAACTCTTTATAGAAAGCTACGGCTGTGCGATGAATTTTTCGGATAGCGAAATCGTTGCTTCAATTTTATCAGCAAATGGTTTTAACACAACTCAAAAGCTTGAAGAAGCCGATTTAGTTTTGGTAAACACCTGCTCTATCCGTGATAAAGCAGAGCAAACCATCCGTAAACGTTTAGAAAAATACAATGCTGTAAAGCGTATTAACCCTAAAATGAAAGTTGGTGTTTTGGGCTGTATGGCAGAACGTTTGAAAAGTCAGTTTCTAGAAGAAGAAAAAATCGTAGACCTTGTTGTTGGTCCAGATGCCTACAAAGATTTGCCTAATTTATTAAGTGAAGTTGAAGAAGGTCGTGATGCTATAAACGTGATTTTATCCAAAGATGAAACCTATGGTGATATCTCGCCCGTACGATTGATGAGCAACGGAATTACTGCTTTGGTTTCTATTACTCGTGGTTGTGATAATATGTGTACGTTTTGCGTAGTACCTTTTACCCGCGGACGTGAACGTAGTCGTGAACCTCAAAGTATTATGAATGAGATTCAGGATTTATGGGACAAAGGCTTTAAAGAAATCACACTTTTAGGTCAGAACGTAGATAGTTATTTATGGTATGGTGGCGGATTAAAAAAGGATTTTGATAATGCTACAGATATGCAAAAAGCTACTGCTGTAAACTTCGACCAATTACTAGAAATGGTAGCCGTTACTTTTCCTAAAATGCGTATTCGTTTCTCAACTTCGAATCCTCAAGATATGCACGAAAGTGTTTTACACATTATTGCAAAATATCCTAATATTTGTAAACACATACATTTACCGGTTCAGTCAGGAAGCAATAGAATCCTAAAAGAAATGAACCGTTTACATACACGTGAGGAATACATGACTTTGATTGATAAAATCAAAACCATAATCCCAAACAGTTCTATCTCACAAGATATGATTGCAGGTTTCCCAACAGAAACCGAGCAAGATCACCAAGACACTATGAGCTTAATGGAATACGTAAAATATAACTTTGGCTATATGTATTCCTATTCAGAACGCCCTGGGACTTTGGCCGGAAGAAAAATGGAAGATGATGTTACCGACGAAACCAAAGCAAGAAGATTACAAGAAATTGTCGATTTACAACAAAAACATGCTTGGTTACGCTCTGAAGAGTTTATCGGACAAACTGTAGAAGTTCTGGTTGAGAAAGTTTCAAAAAAATCGACTGAAGAATTCTCAGGAAGAAATTCACAAAGTATTACAGTGGTTTTCCCTAAAGAAGATTATAAGATAGGAGATTTTGTAAATGTAAAAATTACAAGTTGTACTAGTGGAACTTTAAAAGGTCAAGCTGTTGGATTGAGTAACATGAATTAGTTTTTTTTTGCCACAGATTAATTAGGATTAAAATGATACTTAAAACAATAACTTTTATAGTTCTTATATCTTTAATTTCTTGTTCTTCTATTAAAAATAAGACAGAAGTTAAAGAGGTATCAAATCAGTTCTATTTTAAACTAGATGGCATATATACAGAGAAATTTGACGACAATTCAACAGACATCTATTTTTTTAGCTCAATCGATAGTGTTGTCTATTTTTCGAAAATAACAAAAGAACATTATGATTCTATTGACAAACTAAAATTATCAACAACACCACTTGGAAGATATTTAGTAAGCGGTAACAACATTAAAATACAACAGGATATTGACAAATTGGTAAAAATTAAACCGAAAAGCAGTTACAATTTTCTTTTCATGTTTTTACCTACTAAATTTGGAAGTAACAGAAATGTAACATTGATAGATAAAGAAATTATTACCGAAGGAGAAATAAAAAAAGATAGTATTATTTTAACAAAAGAATATTTAGGCACTGAAGAATTAAATTTTAAGAAACGAAAAGGTTCTAAAATAATTCCTAAAAATTCTTTATTAATCGCTAACACAAACCTTAAAGGTATCGTTACAAAAGAAAGTAAATACAGCGCGAATAAAGCAACAATAGTATCAAATTAATTCGTGACAAAAAGAAAATATACAAATGGAGACAGTTCAAGCTATAAAACAACGTTTTGAAATTATTGGAAATGATCCTAAGCTTAATCGCGCCATCGAAAAAGCAATTCAGGTTGCGCCAACCGATATTTCGGTAATGGTAACTGGAGAAAGTGGTGTTGGTAAAGAAAGTATCCCAAAAATCATACACTCGCTTTCACATAGAAAACACGGAAAATACATAGCTGTAAACTGTGGTGCAATTCCAGAAGGAACTATAGATAGTGAATTATTTGGTCACGAAAAAGGAGCTTTTACTGGTGCTACAAGTACACGTGAAGGTTATTTTGAAGTTGCTGACGGAGGAACTATTTTTCTGGATGAAGTTGGAGAATTACCACTTACCACACAGGTAAGACTACTACGTGTACTAGAAAATGGCGAATTTATAAAAGTAGGTTCATCACAAGTACAGAAAACAAATGTGAGGATTGTTGCAGCAACCAACGTTAATTTATTTAATGCAATCGAAAAAGGTAAATTCCGTGAAGATTTATACTATCGTTTAAGCACTGTTGAAATTACTTTACCTCCTTTGCGTGAGCGAAAAGAAGATATTCATTTATTATTTAGAAAATTCGTATCTGATTTTGCTCATAAATACAAAATGCCTCCATTAAAACTAGATGATGATGCAGTACAACTATTGCAAAAATTTAGATGGAACGGTAACATTCGTCAGTTACGAAATGTGGCCGAACAAATTTCGGTTCTGGAAACAAATCGTGATATTACTCTTGCAACACTACAATCTTACTTACCAGCCGAAGGTCCAAATTTACCTTCTGTAATTAATGATAAAAAAAATGATAGTGACTTTAATACGGAGAGAGAGATTTTATACAAAGTTCTTTTTGACATGAAAAGTGATCTGCATGATTTAAAGAAACTTACTTTGGAATTAATGCAAAATGGTAGTGCCAATGTACAGGAAACCAATAAAAATTTGATCAAAAAAATATATGGTTCCCAAGAAAATGATAGCGAAATTGATTTTGAAGAAGAACCAAGAACAGCTGTTATGACAACTCCTAATCGTGAGGAACAATACCAGTCAAACGATGACAATTATTTATTTGCAGAAACAATCGAAGAAGAAGAAGTTTTACGATTAGAGCAAAAAGAAATCGAAATGATTAAAAAATCATTAGAAAAAAATAAAGGAAAACGAAAAGCAGCTGCAGACGAATTAGGAATTTCGGAGCGAACTTTATATCGAAAAATAAAACAATTTGATTTGTAAAAAAACAAATGGAGTAAAATTGATTAACTAAAATAAATACCTTTGGTTCTTTTAAAAAATAAAATGAAAAACATACAGTACCTAATTATAATTGCAATTCTTTTCACCTTTAGTAGTTGTTCTGTTTACAACTTTACAGGAACAGGAAAAATTGATGCAAAAACATTTCAAGTTAATTACTTCCAGAATAATGCTGATTTAATTCAGCCAGGACTGGATCGTACTTTCACTTTACAATTACAGGATCTTATCCAAAATCAAACTAACCTGAATTTAGTAAGTACAGGTGGTGATTTAGTATATGAAGGAGAAATTACCGATTACAGAATTAGCCCAATGACTGCAACAGCAGATCAACAAGCGTCTCAAAACAGATTAAAAATTCGTGTAAACGTACGATTCACTAATAAAAAGAAAGAAACTGACGATTTCGAAAAATCTTTTGAATTCTATTATGATTATCCTGCGCAAGATCAACTTGTAGGATCTGTATTAGACACTGCTCTTAAAGAAATTTTCGACCGTATTACCCAAGACATATTTAATGAGTCGTTGGCAAAATGGTAAAAAGGTTGATTCGTTTAATTGGTTAATCGTCAATTCGATTCAAAAAAAACGAGTATACAAATAAATAATTCAACGAATAAACAGTTAAACAATTTTAAAATAATGAATGTTAACGATTATACATACCTAATAAACAGACCCGATGCTATTACAGAAAAGCAAACGGAAGCATTAGGCAATGTATTGAATGAATTTCCATATTTTCAGAGTGCAAGAGCATTACGATTAAAAGGGCTTTACAGTCAAAACAGCTTTAAGTATAATTACGCCTTAAAAGTTACCGCTGCACATACAACAGATAGAGCTATTTTATTTGATTTTATAACATCCGAAACTTTTTCGATCATTCAAAAAGAGTATTATGACAAAAAAGCTTTGGCTCTTTTAGACATAAATGTTGTTGATAGCGAACATCTTTTACCTGAAGTCGTTGCTCTGGAAGATTTTATAGAAAAGGTAGAACCTAAATTAATAGATCCTATTGAGCGCTCTATTCTTACTTCTATAAAGGAAGCATCTATACCCAATATTGAGGAGAATGTAAATACTCCTGAAGAAACTATAGAAACCTTAGAAACTATAGAAAGCACTGAAGCTATAGAAACGGCTGAAGAGAATCTGGAAATAGGAAAACCTTTAGATTTTTCAAAAAGCGAAAAACATTCTTTTCAAGAATGGCTTCAACTTTCCAGAACTGAGCCTATTGAGCGAAAAGAGGAAAAGAAAAAAGAAAAAATCGAAGTAAAAAACGAGGAAAAGAAAGAGAAAGAAGAAAAGGAAGAAGAGAAACAAGAAAAACTAGTTGAAATTGATTCTTCTATAATCGAAATTGACGAAGAGAAAAAGAAAAAAGCTGAGTTAATAGATAAATTTATTGAAACAAGCCCAAAAATCTCTCCTGTAAAACAAACCACAACAGTTGCAGCAAACATACAGATAGACATTAACAAGGACGATAATACCTATTTAATGACAGAGACTTTAGCCAGAGTATATTTAGAACAAAAGAAATATACAAAAGCAATACAAGCATATGAAATATTAATTTTGAAATATCCAGAAAAAATTAGTTTCTTTGCAGACCGTATTTCGGATATTAAGACATTACAACAAAATAACAATAATAATTAAACAATGAGCACATTTTCAATTTTTTTAGTTTTAATCACAATAGTATGTTTTCTATTGATCGTAGTAATCATGGTTCAAAACCCTAAAGGTGGTGGATTATCTTCAACAATAAGTGGATCTCAAATGTTAGGTGGAGTTCAAAAAACAACTGACTTTTTAGACAAAAGTACTTGGACTTTGGCTACAATTTTAATTGCATTAATCTTACTTTCTAGTTTAAGTTTTACTGGTTCATTAAGCGATGTAGAATCTAAAATTATCGAGAAATCTACAACTACTGCTCCAGTCACTACGCCTGCAGCTCCAGCACAAGAAGCACCTGCTGCGACAAACCCAGCAAAATAATACATTCTTTATAAAATATAGAAATGCCAGCCTGTCAAAGCTGGCATTTTTTATAAGAAATAATGTCAGTTTTTTTAAGGTGGCATAGTTTCTGAAAGTTTATAAGCAAACAAAATTATAAACATAACATAATTATAAAATCATGACTTTAAACATTAAACCGCTTTCAGATCGCGTACTTATTGAGCCAGTTGCTGCTGAAACTAAAACTGCGTCAGGGATTTTTATTCCAGATACTGCCAAAGAAAAACCACAAAAAGGAACTGTTGTAGCCGTAGGTAATGGTACTAAAGACCATACTATGACTGTGAAAATTGGAGATACAGTTCTTTATGGTAAATATGCAGGAACAGAATTAAAACATGAAGGAATTGATTATTTGATTATGCGTGAAGATGATATCTTAGCGATAATCTAAAGGGTTTACGCTATAAGCTGTAGGCTTTAAGCTTCCTCAGTTGCTTAAAATATATTACCTAAAGCTTAATGCGAAAAAAAATGAGAGATTTTAAGAAATATGATGTCTGGCAGTTAAGTCATTCTTTTACTTTAAAACTATATAAAATTACTTCTATATACCCAAAAGAAGAATTGTATGGATTGACAAGTCAGATTCGAAGAGCATCCTCGTCAATACCCACAAATATTAGTGAAGGATGTGGAAGAAATAGCGACAAAGAATTTAATCAGTTTCTCAATATTGCTTTGGGTTCTGCCAATGAAACAGAATATTTACTATTACTCTCAAAAGATTTAAATTACATTAGTATTGAATTATATGAACCTCTTGAAAAGGAGATAAACATAATTAAAAGCAAAATTTACAATTTAAAAAAAGCTTTAATCAATTCTATTTAAATAAAAAACAAAATTAATCAGCAGTATGAGCCTAGCTTAAAGCCTAAAGCATACTGCCTAAATCTAAAAACAAAAATGGCAAAAGATATAAAATTTGATATTGAAGCACGTGACGGATTAAAACGTGGTGTTGATGCATTGGCAAATGCAGTAAAAGTAACTTTAGGACCAAAAGGTCGTAACGTAATCATCGGAAAATCTTTTGGTGGACCAAACGTAACTAAAGATGGTGTTACAGTTGCTAAAGAAATTGAATTAAAAGACCCATTAGAAAATATGGGAGCTCAGATGGTTAAAGAAGTAGCGTCAAAAACTAATGATTTAGCTGGAGATGGTACTACAACTGCTACAGTTTTAGCTCAAGCAATTGTAAAAGAAGGTTTGAAAAACGTAGCTGCCGGAGCTAACCCAATGGATTTAAAACGTGGTATCGACAAAGCTGTTGAAGCTATCGTTGCCGACTTAGCTAAACAAGCTAAAGTAGTTGGAAGTGATTCTGAAAAAATAAAACAAATTGCATCTATTTCTGCAAATAACGACGAAGTAATTGGTGAGTTAATCGCTACTGCTTTCGCAAAAGTTGGAAAAGAAGGTGTTATTACTGTTGAAGAAGCAAAAGGAACAGATACTTTCGTAGATGTTGTAGAAGGAATGCAATTTGACAGAGGATACCTTTCTCCATATTTCGTTACAAATCCTGAAAAAATGGAAGTAGAATTAGAGAATCCATATATCCTTTTGTACGACAAAAAAGTTTCTTCTTTAAAAGAACTTTTACCAGTTTTAGAGCCAGTAGCTCAATCAGGAAAACCATTATTAATTATTGCTGAAGATGTTGACGGAGAAGCTTTATCAACTCTTGTAGTTAACAAATTACGTGGAGCTCTTAAAATTGCTGCTGTAAAAGCACCTGGTTTTGGAGACAGAAGAAAAGCAATGCTAGAAGATATCGCTATCTTAACTGGAGGAACTGTAATCTCTGAAGAAAGAGGTTATACTTTAGAAAACACTACAATCGAAATGCTAGGTACTTCTAAAAAAGTAACTATCGATAAAGATAACACTACAATTGTAAGTGGTGCTGGCGAAGCTGACATGATCAAAAATCGTGTAAACCAAATTAAAGGTCAAATGGAAGCTACAACTTCTGATTATGACAAAGAAAAATTACAGGAACGTTTAGCTAAATTAGCTGGTGGTGTTGCTGTACTTTATGTTGGTGCTGCATCTGAAGTAGAAATGAAAGAGAAAAAAGACAGAGTTGATGATGCATTACATGCTACTCGTGCTGCTGTTGAAGAAGGAATTGTTGCTGGTGGTGGAGTTGCTTTGTTAAGAGCTAAAAACGCTTTAAGCGAAATTAAAGCTGACAATGCTGATGAAGCTACAGGTATTCAAATCGTATCTCGTGCTGTAGAAGCTCCGTTAAGAACTATCGTTGAAAACGCAGGTCTTGAAGGCTCTGTAGTTGTTGCTAAAGTTGCTGAAGGTTCTGGTGATTTTGGATACAATGCTAAAACTGACGAGTATGTAGATATGCTTAAAGCAGGGATTATCGATCCTAAAAAAGTAACTCGTGTAGCTTTAGAAAATGCTGCTTCTGTAGCAGGTATGATCTTAACTACTGAATGTGCTTTGATCGATATTAAAGAAGATAATGGAGGCGGAAACCCAATGGGTGGAGGTATGCCAGGAATGATGTAATATCCTTTCTGACTTACAAAAGTCCCGAAATAAAAAAATCCGAAGTTTATAGCTTCGGATTTTTTGTTTTAACACCTATCGTATTTTTCCCACCATCTCTTTCTTTAGCAATTTATTAAAGCTAAAAAGTTGTTACGATAACAATCATAAATAAATAAAAATCCGAAGTTTAAGCTTCGGATTTCTTAGTTTTAATATCTATTGTATTTTATCTGCTGGTCTTTTCTTTAGTAGTTTCATTAAAACTGGAAAAGTCGTTATGATAACAATAATTATAATGATGTATTCAATATGCTGCTTTAAGTCAACTCCTTGTTTCAAAAACACACCGTAAAGATAGTGTCCTGAAAATATCAGAATGAAAGCCCATAAAAATGAACTTAAAATATTGTAGAACATAAATTTCTTTTTGTCCATAGATACAATTCCTGCAACTATAGGCGCAAATGTTCTAAAAATTGGTAAAAAACGAGCATAGATTATAGCTTTACCTCCGTATTTTTCAAAGAAATCTTTTGATTGTAACAAGTATTTTTTCTTAAACCAAAATGTATCTTCTTTTTTAAATAAATAATAACCGCTTTTGGCTCCAAACCAATAGCCAGTCATATTACCAAAAATTCCAGAAATAGCCACCATTAAAGAGAGCAAAAAAACATTTATAAAGTCGCTTTCGATATAAACCATATTCTGGATTAAATCACGGCTATAAATTCCTGCTAAAAAAAGTAAGCTATCACCTGGTAAAAAGAAACCTGCAAAAAGTCCTGTTTCGGCAAAAACTATAAATATAACAATGTATAAACCAATTTGAAATCCACCAATGGTAAGGGTAATATAAAACTCAGGATTGATTAATTGAGTCCAATCAAAATTATTCATATAAGCGATTTATTCGTTAAATTTATAAGTTGGTGAAAGTAATAATAAATTAGTTTAGCCACAATAAATTGGCATATTTTAAAGTTTTATTAACGCTATAAAAAGTCAAATTCACACTTGTTCTCTAATATTATTTTCTTTCATATTGGCAACACGTCGGAAGTCCATCATAAACATCTTGCGTAGTCTTCGCTGCATCAGTATCATGACCTACTTTAGCAATAGCATTTTTTACATCTACAAGTGAAGTTTTCTCTTCATTCAAGATTAAATTTAATTTATGGCTACTAATATCCCATGTTGCCGATTTCACTCCCGAAACACTAAAAGCTGCTTTTTCTATTCGCTTTTTACAATCCTCGCAATTACCACTTACTTCAGTCTCGTATTTTGCATTCTTATTCTTTTTCTCTTGTGCCTGAGCAGCAAATGAAAAAAGTGTCAACAGTAAAACTATTATTACATTATTACTCATCATTTTTCTATTATTTTTTGGGAGTTCATAAATCTTCGATTTCATTTTGTTTTATTTTTAAGGGTTTATTAAATTATATTTAAGTTGTTTTTATTTTATTTTAAATCGTAATCCTGCATAATACATTTGTCCAAAAACCGGAGCATAGACAATCGACGCATCAAAATCTTGCCCAAACGGATTATCACTTCCTAAGATAGCCTTGTCTTGTCGGTAATTTCCAATATTCTCCCCTCCTACATACACTTCAAAAGTATCCGAAAAAACTCTTGTTACTTGTGCATTCATCAAAGAGTATGAAGGTGAAAACTCAGGCAATCTATCCTTTTCTGGATTTGAAGCTGTGTTTGGTAATTGCTGTTGTCCAATCCAATTAAAAGTATAGTCCATTTTCCATTGCTTTCCATCAACAAGATTTGTTTCATATTCCAGATTACCAAAAAAACGATGTTTTGCCTGCAATGGTCTTGCGTAATTTCCAGATAAATAATCTGTTCGAATATCATAATATTTATAAGCCGAACGGAAATTAAAATTCTTTAATAATTCATAATTAAACTCAACTTGCAAACTATTAGCATATGATTTTCCGTTTAAATTATAGAATAAAACTTCCTGTGGACTTTGCATTACATCTACAACAACCTGATTTTGAAAATCGGTTCTGTATAAATCAAAAACAACTTCGGCATGTCTATCAAAAAGAGAAAATCTTTGCGAAAAGCTCAACCCATAATTCCAAGCGATCTCAGGATTCATTCCGTAAATTTTACCGCTATTATCAAGAATCGAGAATACTCTTGAACTAGCAAAGAGTTGCTGATTCTCGGCAAAAATATTAGCAGAACGTTTTCCTCTTCCTGCTGAGAATCTCAAAACTGCTTTCTCCCAAGGGCTGTACCTTACATGCAAACGTGGTGTTACAAAAGTTCCCAACCGATTATGATTATCTATTCTTCCGCCTAAAATAATACTGAAGTTGTCAGAGTTGTCATACGTATATTCAAAGAAAGCTCCAACAGAATTATCGATTCGGCTATAATCAGTTATATTCACAAACTCCTGATATTGATCGTATGTAAAGTTTAATCCTGCTGCGAATTTGTTCTTAGTATTATCGATAATCGAATTAAAAATAAAATTAGAATAATAACTATTCTGCTTGATATTATAATCATTTAAACCATAGTAAGATTTCTGATTATGACTATTAAATGCGTTCTGAAAACCAATACTCTGAAAAGGCATATCTGGAAAAACATAACCTATTTTGGTCGAAACATCAATTCGCTCTGTATTTATTTCAGATCCCCAATAATTAGTTGTGCCTTTATCCCGATCTTTATCAAAGTCAAGTTCGCCCGTTTGCTTTTTGTCATTCATATACCTAAGATTAACAAAACCAACCCAACCTTTCTCGGCATTAGTATATTGATAACGATTTAGAATATTGATTTGCTTCGCTAATGGATTATCCATAAATCCATCATCATTCATATCGGTTTTTGCAACACGCGCATTACCATGAACCAACAAACTTGTTGCCCATTTATCCGAAAGTTGCTTAGTAAAATGCGTATTTAATTCAAATCGTGAATCGGTAGAGCCATAAGCATTCAAGAAGAACGGGATATCATTCATCGGCTTTAACAACTCTGTGTTTATTTGTCCTGAAATACTTTCGTAACCATTTACAACACTCCCAGCTCCTTTGGTTATCTGAATACTTTCGACCCAAGTTCCTGGTGTAAATGACATTCCATAGGCTTGAGAAGCTCCACGAACTGATGGAACATTCTCTTCAGTAATCATTAAATATGGACTCGTAAGCCCCAACATTTTAATTTGCTTCGTTCCCGTTAATGCATCCGAAAAGTTAACATCAATAGATGGATTAGTTTCAAAACTTTCGGCAAGATTACAACAAGCTGCTTTAAGCAATTCTTTACTTGTTATAAGCGAAGTATTTCCTGTAAGTGTATATGATTTTTTAATTCCTTTTTGCTTTTTAGTAATCTTAACTTCTTCCAATTTTTCTTGTGCAAAAACAGGAATACAAAACAAAAGCATAGCAAAAAGTGCTATATTTTTTTTCATGAGAATAATTTTAATGTTTAAAAAAAGTAGATTCAAACCATACTGAATGATTTGACTTTAAAAAACATTAAAATCAGGCGTAAAATATATATTGGTGATAGAGTTTAAATAGCGGAGGTGCATGAGCATCGCTATAATATGCAATTATCTGTTTGTTTTTAAAACTCGGAATAGAGAAAAACGCAACAGTTTTAAATTCTTGTAGTGTAAAAGGAAAATCAAACTGAAACAAGAATGTTTTAATCGTAGCTGTATCTGACTTTTTCTCAAAATGAACTACTTTGTCTTTACAACAAGATGATTTTTTTTCGGAAGTAATTCCACAACATGTCTTTGTTGGTGGAGCTTCTACAGTTTTATTTAATGAAATTGAAGCTAATTTGTCGCCACAATAATGCACATCAAAAGCTAGTCCTACATTGCAAACCAATAGTAGAAATGCTAAAAATAAACTAGTGCATTTTTTTATATTCATATCGTCTGCAAAATTAGCATTATAATCAATTCTTAAAATCAAATTCTTGTTAAAAATTTCAAAAAGTACCTTTTACAAGTCAAACTCCTGCCCCATTAAAGGAATAGAACAATTAAAACCGTATTTCTCTTTAATTTTTATACGAAGCGCATCTGCAGGAACATTTTCTCCATGAACCAGAAAAACTTTTTTGGGCTTATTTTCTAATGCCGAAAGCCAAAGGAGCAAATCATCCTGATCGCCATGAGCAGAAAGTCCCGCTATTTCTAAAATCTTAGCTTTAACTGGAAAATATTTACCTCTAATTTTAATTTCATTATCACCTTCTAATAACTTTCTACCACGAGTTCCTTCGGCTTGATAACCAACAATAATTACCGTTGTTTCACGCAATCCGATATAATGTTCAAAATAATTTAGAACCCTTCCTCCTGTTGCCATTCCGCTTGCAGCAATAATAACCTTTGTACTTTTATTATAAATTATATCCATCGTTTCCTGATAATCCGAAACTAGAGAAAACATTTTGGCCATACCTGTACATTCTTCCATCGTTAATTTATGCCATTCTCTATTATTCATAAAGATTTCTAAGGCACTAATTCCCATTGGTGTATCAATAATATAAGGAATATTCGGGATCCTACCTTCTTTCTTAAGCTGCCACAACAAATACATTACACTTTGTGCTCGCTCTACGGCAAAACTAGGAATGATAACTGTTCCCTTTTTCTGAAATGTCGCATTAATGTATTTTTCCAGTTCATCTTTAGCATCGGTATCTGGATGCAATCGGTTTCCGTAGGTACTTTCTAAAAATATATAATCAGCAATTTTAGGTTTTTCTGGAGGATATAACAGTACATCATTATCACGACCGATATCTCCCGAAAAAACTAGTGTTTTTTTCTCAACCGTTAATGCAATGCTACAAGCTCCCATAATATGTCCCGCAGTAAAAAAAAATGCCGAAATATCTGCTTCTAAAAGAAATGGTTCATTTACTGTTACCACTCTAAAAAGCGGGAAGACTTTCCTGGCTTGTTCCACTGTATAAAGTGGTTCTGCTATTTCATGTTTAGAATATTGCTCTTCGTTAGCTTTATTAGCTTCTTCTTCCTGAATCTTAGCACTATCCAGAAGGATAAGCTTGGCTATTTCTTTTGTAGGGCCAGAACAATATATTTTCCCTTTAAATCCCTGGTATACCAATCTCGGCAACCAACCACAATGATCTAAATGTCCATGTGTAAGCAACACAAAATCTATAGTTGAAGGTAAAATAGGCAAAGGTTCCCAGTTGAGTTCCCGTAAAGGTTTTATCCCCTGAAACTGCCCACAATCAATTAAAATTCTAACCCCATTACTCTCAATCAACGTTTTGGAACCTGTTACTGTTCCCGCACCTCCAATGAATTTGACTTTCATTTTATTTGAATTTAAATTACACCGACAACAAAAAGCAATACTCTCAAGAATACCTACACAGTTCTGAGGCTTCTTTTGTAACACTTTTTATTCTTTGAGAACTCAATCCAATTTCTTCTAAACAACTGCGGTTATTCAACAATTCTTTAACCAAAATCACATCCAAAGCCAATAATTTATCCTTTTCGGCCAAAGCAAGTGTGGTTAAACAAGTTATAGGATATAGATTATTATTCTCATTCTTTGTTCTCAAGTTATTATTTGCAGGATAATCCCAACTTAATAAATTTAATCCTGAACACGCTCCAAAAGTCATCGCATCCAATGTAAATCGATTATTGGTAACTATCCAACACTCTGAGATAACATCTTTGTCTGTAAAAACAGGATGTCTCCTTTCTTTAATATCATTAAATCGGGATAGAATATACATTGGTACTTTTACATCTGTAGATGCTTCTTTTCCCATATGAAACTTACATTCTACCATTGCAATAACATCATTCTTTTTTATCAGGACATCTATTTCATGAGTAACACATTTGCCTTGCAAAGTCAAATTAGTCTTTGTTTCATAATTTTCTTTAGAGAAAAGTCTGGCTATATATTTTTCGAAGTAAAAACCAGCAGGTCCTAATAACTGAATGGCTTCTTTTAGGTTATAACGTGCCGCATGCGAATGGGATATTTTTCGTAACAACTTAAAAGCCATCTTATAGATTCTCTTAGTCGAAATCCCCTCGTACATTTCTTTCTCTATCATTTGTAAAACATCCTGAACAACTGATTGATTTGCACCAGAATTCAAAAGAGATTTCTCTAGTTTCTTTCTATCAAAAACAACAGTATCTCCTGATTTTTTTACAACTCTCATTTATTTTTTGATTTGAAAATTAAACAAATACAAATCGACTAATAAAGGTACAAAAAAAGGGCTATTTATTTATTTTTTGATAATAAAATCCAGGAATAAACAACAGTATAAGAATAGGTTGAATTAAAAAACGACGTACATAAAAAAGAATCAAATTATTATGGTTGCCATAAAAATAAATAATACAATAGAAAGCAATAATGAGGATAAGAAAAAACAGAACATATAAAACCGAAGCAAACTTAACCAGTTCTGTTTCTCTAAAAATAACATAAATTATTCCTAATGATATAATCGTATTTAAGAAATATCTAAATAACAATCCCAAGAACAATTGAATCGAATTGAATTGAGGCAGAGGAAGTTCTTTATAATCTCTCTCAAAATAAACGAGAAAAGGATCATAAAATAATTGATTTTCGTATGCTCTTATGCCTGCCAGAAGAAACACAAACACAATTAAGAGAAAAATTCTTGATTTATTTTGAAGAATATTATTTAGCATATTTTGAAAATTTACTTACCCAAATAATCCACAAAATAAAAACTACTCCATAAATAACCAATGGAAAAAGCACACCATGCAAAAGATGTGTTTTCTCTGGAAAATAATATAACAATCCTGCTAATGAAGCGATTCGGCAAATATTAAGAATATAAATAAAAAGACTTCCTCCTAGAATATAAAACAATGTCGGCTTTAATTTACCCGAAAAAGCGACTATAAAAGCGACAAACAAAATAATCACGCTAATCGCATTACAACCTTCAACAATTACAGCAACTACTTCCCGATTGTAGAATATCTGTAAATATGGCTCTGAGGGAATTTCATCAACCCTAGCATCATTATTAAATAATTGCAATAACCACTCGGTATGATTGCCTACTAATTTTGTTATTCTATCTATTTTATCATTCTCAAAACTACCCAAATAGAATTGATAAACTAATGTCAATAGAATATAAGTCCCAAAAAATGTACCTATAAAAAGAAGAAAAGGCTTGTACTGGATTAAATATTTTTTCAAGAGAAATTTTTAACAAATTTATGTATTTTTTGAATTTGGCTTTAAATACTTTTGTATAAAAACTAAATAAGATGACTTTTCAGGAATTACAACCAAAAATAACTGCAATTGTAGCAGATACAAATCAGTCTAGAGACGAAAAACTATTAAACATTTGTCAATTATTAAGCGACAATGTTGACTATTATAACTGGGTTGGATTTTATTTTGCCAATCACGAAAATAAAACATTGCATTTAGGACCGTATGTAGGAGCTGAAACTGATCATACTGTAATTCCATTTGGGAAAGGAATTTGTGGACAAGTTGCTGTTTCTAGCGAGAATTTTGTAGTTCCAGATGTAGCTGCTCAAGACAATTATATTGCTTGTAGCTTTACTGTAAAATCTGAAATCGTGGTTCCTTTATTTGTTGACGGAATAAATATTGGTCAAATTGATATTGATAGTCACGTTCTAGATCCGTTTACCGAAGCTGATGAGAAATTTTTGGAATTTGTTAATCAAGAAGTTGCTAAATTGTATTAAAAATACTATTATATTTGTTTTTTATTCTTAAAAACCAAATACAAATGAAATCTGGTCTTTCCTATTATTATTTTACGATTGCACTATTCTTATTAGTAACTACAAAACTATTAGCTCAAGCTCCAACACCAGTAAGCAAATTAGTTTACTTAGATTCTATGTGGGCAGAAACCTCTGAAGAAAACCACAAATATGTAAGACTTATTGAAGAATATTATTCGGATAAAAAAGCTTATATTTTTAAGGATTTCTATAAATCGAAAGCTATAAAGATGATTAGTACTTCATCTGATAGAGACATAATAAGAAAAGATGGACAATCTGTTTATTATTATGAAAATGGAAACAGAGAAACGTCTGTTAGCTATTCTGATGGAAAAAAAACTGGAAAAGAATACAATTGGTACAATAACGGAAATTTAAAATCTGAAATCGAATATTTCGAAAACAAAGAAAAAATTGTTGAGTTTAAAATTAACAACTATTGGAATCTTCAAAAAGAACAAAAAGTATCGGAAGGAAATGGCGATTATGAAGATATCGACGACAATGGAAATGAAGAAAGCGGAAAAGTAAAAAATGGATTCCCTGATGGAACCTGGAAAGGGAAAAGTAAAAAAAGCAAATATACTTTTGTCGAGAACTATGAAAATGGTAAATTAATTTCGGGAGTAAGTACTGACTCTTTAAACATTGAACATCCATACACTATTATATTTCAAGCTCCAGCACCTAAAAAAGGAATTAATTCTTTTTATAGTTATGTTGCAAAAGCAATGTACATCCCTAATGAAGCTAGAAATAAAGTTTCGGGAAAAATATATTTATCCTTTATAGTAGACAAAGAAGGAAAATTAGTTGAACCTCGAATCCTAAAAGGAATTGGTTACGGATTAGACGAAAACGCAATTAGCGTGATTAAACACGCTAAAAATTGGAATCCAGGGACTAAAAGAGGAATTCCGATAAGAGTTCTGTACACATTACCTATAACAATTAGAAAAAATACTCAATAAAATTTATTTTTAGAGAAAAAAGTACTATTTTTGCACCCGTCTTACAAAAGTTGTATGACATACATAAAAATCATTAAATAATATTGGAATGTATTTAACTAAAGAAAAAAAGGAAGAGATTTTTGCACAACACGGTGATGTTACAAACACTGGAAAAGCTGAAGGTCAAATCGCATTGTTCACTTACAGAATTTCACACTTAACTGAACACTTGAAAAAAAATCGTCACGATTATAACACTGAGCGTTCACTTGTACTTCTAGTAGGTAAAAGAAGAGCTTTGTTAGATTACTTGAAGAAAAAAGAAATCAACAGATATCGTGAGATTATCAAAGTATTGAATATCAGAAAATAATCAATATAAAAAAGAGGTGCGAGAGTGCCTCTTTTTGTTTTTACACAAACAAAGAAAAAAAGTTTGGTTTTTCATTGGGTTTTAGGCATTAACTACGCACAACAACAACTACAACACAACTAAAACCCATTGTATAACCAATAAGGAAAAATTTATGATTCCACAATTATTTGTAGAAAAAATCGATTTAGGTGATGGCAGAAGCATCACAATCGAGACAGGACGTTTAGCTAAACAAGCTGATGGTTCTGTAGTAGTAAGAATGGGCGATACGATGATACTTGCAACAGCAGTATCTGCACGTAGCGCTAACCCAAATGTTGATTTTTTACCATTAACGGTAGATTATCGCGAAAAATTTGCAGCAGCTGGTCGTTTCCCAGGAGGTTTCTTTAAGAGAGAAGCTCGTCCAAGCGATAGCGAGGTATTAACGATGAGATTAGTTGACCGTGTTTTACGTCCGCTTTTCCCAGATGATTACCATGCTGAAACACAAGTTATGATTCAATTAATGTCTCATGACGAAACTGTTATGCCTGATGCTTTAGCTGGTTTAGCTGCATCTGCAGCATTAGCAGTTTCAGACATTCCTTTTTACAACTTAATTTCTGAAGTACGTGTTGCACGTATTGACGGAAAATTTGTAATTAACCCAAGTAGAGAAGACTTAGCAAAATCTGACATCGACATGATGATTGGAGCTTCTATGGACTCAGTTGCGATGGTTGAAGGAGAGATGAAAGAAATTTCAGAAGCTGAAATGGTAGAAGCAATTAAATTTGCTCACGAAGCTATTAAAGTTCAAATCCAAGCACAATTACGTTTGCAAGCTGCTTTTGGTAAAAAAGAAATTCGTACTTACGAAGGTGAGAAAGAAAACGAAGAAATTTACAAAAAAGTAAAAGCTGCAGCATACGATAAAATTTATGCTATTGCAAAAGTTGGTTCGGCTAAACACGAAAGAACTGCTGCATTTGCTGAAGTAAAAGAAGAAGTAAAAGCTTTATTTACTGAAGAAGAATTAGCTGCTGATGGAGATTTAGTTTCTAAATATTTCTACAAAACAAACAAAGAAGCTGTTCGTAACGTAGTATTAGAATTAGGTGTTCGTTTAGATGGTAGAAAAACAACAGATATCAGACCAATCTGGTGTGAAATTGATTATTTACCAAGAGTTCACGGTTCTTCTTTATTTACACGTGGAGAAACTCAAGCATTGGCTACAGTAACTTTAGGAACTTCTAGAGAAGCTAACCAAATTGATTCTCCATCTGAACAAGGTGAAGAGAAATTCTACTTACACTATAACTTCCCTCCTTTCTCGACTGGTGAAGCAAAACCTCTAAGAGGAACTTCAAGAAGAGAAGTTGGTCACGGTAACTTAGCTCAAAGAGCTTTAAAAAACATGATCCCTGCTGATTGTCCTTACACTATCCGTATTGTATCTGAGGTTTTAGAATCTAACGGTTCTTCTTCTATGGCTACAGTTTGTGCTGGAACAATGGCTTTGATGGATGCTGGAGTTCAAATGGTAAAACCAGTTTCTGGGATTGCTATGGGATTAATTACTGACGGTGATAAATTTGCTGTATTGTCTGACATTTTAGGTGATGAAGATCACTTAGGAGACATGGACTTTAAAGTAACTGGAACTGCTGACGGTATTACAGCTTGCCAGATGGATATTAAAATTGATGGTTTACGTTATGACATCATGGAGCAAGCTTTAGGGCAAGCACGTGAAGGACGTTTACACATTTTAGGAAAACTAACTGAAACTATTGCTGCTCCAAGAGCAGACGTTAAAGCGCATTCTCCAAAAATCATCACTAGAACTATTCCTGGAAACTTTATTGGAGCATTAATTGGACCTGGAGGAAAAGTAATTCAAGAATTACAAAAAGCTACTGGAACAACTATTGTAATCAACGAAGTTGATGAGCAAGGTGTTATCGAAATCTTAGGTACAGATCCTGCAGGAATTGAAGCTGTTTTAGCTAAAATTCAATCTATTACTTTCAAACCTCAAATGGGCGAAGCTTACGAAGTTAAAGTAATTAAAATGCTTGATTTTGGAGCTGTAGTAGAATATACTGCTGCACCAGGAAATGAAGTTTTACTTCACGTATCTGAGCTAGCTTGGGAACGCACTGAAAATGTTACTGATGTAGTTAACATGGGAGACGTTTTTCAAGTTAAATACCTTGGACTTGATCCTAAAACAAGAAAAGAAAAAGTGTCAAGAAAAGCACTTCTTCCAAGACCTCCACGTGAGGAGAAAAAAGAGTAATCAGATCTTAGTTTACTAAAGGTTTATTCATAGAAAACCCCAATTCATTTAGTTGAATTGGGGTTTTTCGTTTTTAGCTATTGTCGATAAACAATTCCGAACATTAAACTCTGTGATCCAAAATCTTTCTCAACCTTATCATTAAACAATCCATAAGGAGACCATTGATAATGACATTGTAATCCAATATTTTTATAATTGAGCTTAATTCCTTGCGACAGGTAAAATGTAGTCAAAACTTCTTTTGTATGCTCTCCATCTTCAAAATCTAATTCGTCTGGCGCTTTATAAAAATTTAAAGCCAAACCAATTCCTGAATTCCATTCCAAATTAAAATCTTTTTTTCGCATAGATAAAGGAACAACTTTTGCAAAACGTGTTCCGATGTTTATTGCAAAATGACTGGATTTGTAATTTACAATAGAATCTCGATATTCAAAATTAGGTTCTACTGTTTTTTTTGGTATAAAAAAATTAAATCCAAAATCTATAAAATCTTCCCGATTTATTTTATTTCTAAACCAAAAACCAAATGAGGGCGATAAATCAAACTTATCAGAAAGTTTCCCGATTGGTTGAACAAAACCAGCCTCAACATAAATTCTTTCATAATCATCATACGAATCTTGAGATTCATTTTGAGAGAATACAGATTGAGAAATTATACAAACTAATATTATAAAAAGTTTTTTCATGATTTTACCAATTTAAAAAAGGCATTGACCTTTTATTATTTATATTCCAAAGTCCTAATTGAAAACCTTTAGAATTTGATTTATTAAAAACACCAATCTGTAATCCTCTATTAATTTGTGCCTGATTAAAAACTCCCAAATGCAATCCCTTCAACTCATACGATTGATTATAAACTCCAATTGTCGAACCAATTAAATCATTATTAGCATTATAAACACCTATTGACAATCCGTTCTGATTATCAGCAATAGTTCCCAAAATAGTAACTGAAAATCCATTAAAATCGTTGAACTTGTTTCCTGCCGAAATATTTAAGCCATTCATGCTTGTTGTTGTAAAAAAGCAACCTGAACTAAGATTTAAGCCATTCAATTTTAAATCAGGAGTATAATTTACATTCCTAATTTTATAATCTTCTTCAGAATTTTTTATAACTTTTATTTTATTGTTCTTTATTACATCATCAATATGCATTAACATCATAAAAGCATATAATACTCCAGCGGCAGGCGCCGGGTTTGCTTCTATATTTATCCCATTAATCGTTTGACGCTCTATATTTTTATTATTAATATGTCCAAGACCAAACACAAGCCCATTTACTTGATCTACTTTTTTAGAAATTGGAGATAGACTAAAAATTTTCGAGTGCTGCGCAACAGAATCAATAGCCTGAATTCCAATTGTATCCTGAGCATATATTCCTCCAAAACCAAATAATAAGGATACCAAAATTGATGTTTTCATAAATCATTATTTTAAAATTTCAGGACAAACCTATTGCAATAATCACATATAAATTTGCTTAAAACAATAAAACTATTTCTTATATTTGTGATTATCGCAAATTATGAAATATCAAGAATCATTTCTAAAAGCAATTCGAAGTAAAGTTTCTAAGTCAGCCTCTTTAATAGATGAGGTCGCCTCTGTTTTAGAGATTAGCTATGATGCATCGCACCGAAGAATATCCAAAAAAAGTAAATTTTCGATAGACGAAACCATCAAACTTGCAGATCATTTTAATATTTCGTTAGATAATTTATTTTCAAAAAAAGAAAAAGTTATTGTTGAAAAAACAATTGAAATAGAGACATTAAAAGATATGCTTCAGTATTTCAAAACTTCAGCAGAACAAATTGAATTTTTAACCAAAAATCCAAAAACTACTCTTTTTTATTCCGCCAAGGATATTCCGTTATTCTATTTTATGGATGGTACAATTTTATCAAAATTCAAAGCTTTTGTATGGCTAAATCTTTTAAATACTAAACAGAAGAAAGTTACTTTTGAAAATTTTGTAATCGAAGAATCCTTTACAGAATACATGCAAAAATTGAAAAATGTTTATGAAAATGCTATTGTAAATGAGATATGGAATGACACTACGATAAACAGTAGTCTACAGCAAATTTTATATTTTTATGAAGCCGGTTTACTTAACCTAAAAAATGCAAATGCACTTTGTAAAGACTTAAAAAGAATCATTAATTCTATTCAGGAAAAAGGCAATAAACCAAATTCTAATTTCACTATATACTACAACGAGTTAATATTATTAAACAATAATATGCTCATAGAAACCGAAGAAAAACTAACCATGTTTGTTCCTTATACCTTACTCGGTTATTTTATTACTGATAATGTAGACAGTTGCAAAAACGTACATCAATTCTTTAAGCAGCAAATTATCAACTCAAAGTCTTTGGGCGCTTCGGGAATCAAAGAGCAAAATTCATTCTACAATCGAGCCAATCGAAAAATAGATTATTATGTCGAAAAAATAAATTCTCAGGTAGACCTATTGTTTTAAAGGAATAATTGATTTTTTTATTTTTTGCAATAGCTATTATATTACTATTTAACACATTTACGTGATATTTATAACATTTTTTTAATACTTTTGAAATTAAGCAAGAAATTAACTTTATATCAAAAGATACAGTTGAAAAATTCCCAAAACAAACTAACATTACTATTACTAGGCGTTATCATAAGCATTAATGCTTTACATTCACAAACAAACAAAGAAACTTCTATATATAATTTGTTTGATAAAGCCATAGGTAAAGAAAATTTAGCAATATACAATGGCTCACGCCATGTGAACTATTACAGAACAATAGATAACAGCCATAGTTATTATTTTTCAAATAACTTTAGTATTGGAAATCTTAACTATGAAGGTCAAGACTATAATAACCTTGATCTTAAATACGATGTTAACAATGATGTTCTGGTCTTAAAAGCCACTGGCGAATTTGACTACCTAGGAATTAATGTCATAAAAGAAAAAACAGCTAGTTTTAGCATTAATAATAAGAATTTTATTAATGTAAACTACAACAATCCTACATGTCCAGACTACATGAATGGTTATTATCAAGAAATTGTTTATTCTCAAGATGATGTTCTTTATATTAAACATCATAAAAACAGAGGAAAGATTATTGATAATAAAAGAATTTCTGATGTAGCTAACCAAAATACATTTGATGAATTTATTGAGAAGAATGATTTTATCCTAAAACACAAAGGCAACTATTATAAAATAAGTTCCAAAAGTGATATTATCAAAATATTTCCCGAGTCTAAAAGTAAAATAAAAAATTATTACAATAACTATTCTCAGTTAGAGGAATCGGATAAGAAAATTTTCATTGAAAATCTAATAAAAGAAATCAACAGTACTCCCTCTAACTAATGTATTCAATTAAAAAATGAGAAAAATTATACTAACCCTATTTTTATTAACTTTTCATGCGTTATCATTTAGTCAAGAAAAAGGAGATAAAATATCCATTGAATTTAATAACGTTGATTTAAAAACTGCATTAGAGAAAATTGAAAAAACCACAGATTATAAATTTTATTTTGATACAAATTGGCTTAATACTGTTGATGCCGTCTTAATTAATAAAAATTATGTAAATAGTTCGGTTGAAGATATATTAGATAATCTTTTTGAGAAGACTAATCTGAATTATTTTATTTCTGACAAAAAAATAATTCTAACAAAAAATAGCATCATTCACAATTCGCTACCCAACGATTATTTTGGGTCTTCATCAACTCCACAAATAGATAAAACTGAGAATAAAGACTCTGCAAAACCAATATTTCATCAACAATATGATACAATAATACACAACAATATTAATTCTGGCATAACTTACATTGGTAAAGAAAAAAAGGGAGGAGAATTAAAATCATATACTCTTTCTGGTTTTATAAAAAATGAAAAAACAAAAAAACCTCTTTCTAACGTTACGATTAGAATACGTGATAAAAACACAAGCACAGTTACCAATAATGAAGGATACTACACTATTGAAGTTCCCTATGGTCTTAATTATATTGAAATAGAGTCAATCAGTCACAAAAAAAATACGGAGACTGTCATGATTTATGGCAATGGAAAACTAGACGTAACTCTTTATGAGAACATAAATGAATTAGATGAAGTTATCATAAAGAAAGACGCAAATAAAAACGTAAAGAATGTCATTGCTGGAGTTTCTACTATAGATGTAGAAGGAATAAAGAATGTTCCTCTAGTTCTTGGAGAGAGAGACATTTTTAGAGTAGCTACAACTTTACCCGGAATAAAAACTACTGGAGAAGGTTCTGCTGGTTTCAATGTTAGAGGAGGTAAAGATGATCAAAATCTTATCCTTTTAGATAATGCCGTTTTATATAATACATCTCATTTTTTAGGATTTTTCTCTGCAGTCAATCCTTATACTACCAGTAAAGTAGATATTTATAAAGGAAGTATTCCTGCTCGATTCGGAGGCAGACTATCGTCTGTTTTTGACATTACAACAAAAAATGGTAATCCGGAAAAATTTTCTGGAGAAGGAGGAATTGGATCTGTAACAAGTAATCTTTCTATAGGAACTCCTGTTATAAAAAATAAATCTAGCTTGTTAGTTGGTGTAAGAGCTACTTATTCTGAGTGGATTTTGAAAAAAATAGATAATGAATCTTTAAATAATAGCCAAGCAGCATTTTTTGATGGTATCTTAAAATACAACCATAAAATAAATACCAACAATACTATTGAATCTACCTTGTATTATAGCAAAGATCGTTTTAGTATCTCTTCAGATTCTGTTTATAAATATAGTAATGCCCTAATTTCATTAAAATGGAACCATGCATTTAACAACAAAAGTAAAGCTGACTTAATTTTTACAAATAGCGAGTACAAATTTAATATCGACTATGATAATGGAGGAATGAATTCTTTTGATTACGGTTATAAATTAAATGAAACTCAAGTTATATTAAATGGTAATTATACACCAAATAATAAGCACGCTTTTAATTATGGAGTTTCAAGCAAACTGTATAATGTAGAACCTGGATATCTCAACCCAAAAAATCCCAACTCTACATTAATTCCAATAACTATAGCTGACGAAAAAGCAGTAGAATCTGCCGTTTACATTTCGGACAATTATAATCTAAGCGAAAAAATATTAGTTAGTATGGGGCTGCGTTATTCAACATATTCGGCATTAGGAGAATCAACACAAAGAGTTTACGGAGATAATACTCCTGTTAATGATAATACCGTTGTTGGTACTCAATATTACAAAAAAAATGAAGTGATTAAAACTTATGGTGGATTTGAACCCAGACTAGCAGTACGTTATTTATTTACTGATGATTTCTCTGTAAAAGCAAGCTATGACAAAACGTACCAATACATTCACCTATTAACCAATAATACGACTCAATCGCCTACAGATGCATGGAAGTTATCTGGCTTACACATTGCTCCACAAGATGCTCAACAATTCTCATTAGGTTTTTACAAAAATCTTGATAATGATAATATTGAACTTAGTTTGGAGGGGTATTATAAAAAATCTAACAATTTACTAGATTATAAAGTTGGAGCCGATTTAGTCTTAAACAAAAACACAGAAACACAATTATTACAAGGTGAAGGGAAAGCTTATGGAATTGAATTGTTACTTAAAAAAAATGCAGGAAAACTTAATGGTTGGTTAGGATATACTTATTCCCGTACTTTTATAAAATTGGACACTCAGTTTAATGAGGAAAAAGTAAACAACGGAGATTATTTTCCAACAAATTTTGATAAACCTCATGAGATAAGTGCTGTATTAAATTATAAGTTCACGAAGAGATATAGCGTATCAAGTAATTTTGTATATCAATCAGGAAGACCAATTACCTACCCTATTGGAAGCTATATGTACAATGGGATGGAATATACTGTATATAGTGACCGAAATAAATATAGAATACCAGACTATTATCGATTAGATATTGGATTTAATATAGAAGGAAATCATAAAATTAAGAAATTAACACACAGTTTCTGGAACATATCTATCTATAATGTATTAGGAAGAAATAATCCATATTCTATCTTTTTTGTAACAGCAAATGGAGAAATTAAAGCATACAAAACCTCCATTTTTTCTGTTCCTATTCCTACAATAACTTATAATATTAAATTTTAACAAATGAAACTAAGAATCCTACAGATTAGATACTTATACAAGTCATTTGTTTTTATACTTCTTTGTCTTACTATAAGTAGTTGTACGGAACAGTATGCCTTTAAAACGAGTACATTCGAAAATATACTTGTTATTCAGGCAAACATTACAAATGAATATAAAAAGCAAGAAATAAAAATTTCCAGATCTTATCGTTTTGAAGAAAATGGACCAACTAACGAAGAAGGTGCTACTGTGTATGTAACCGATAATGATAATAATAGCTATCAATTTGGCTTTGAAAAAATATCAGGTTTATATGTTTCAAATAGCGAATTTAAGGCAGTTCCGGAAAAAACATATCAATTAAACGTTATCACAAAAGAAGGAAAATCATACTCTTCATCAGTTCAGTCTTTAACACCTGTAAGCGAAATTCAGGTAGAACCAAAGGTAGCAACTATCAATGGAGAAAAAGGAGTGCAAATAGTTGTGAGTAGCTATGATCCAGATGCAAAAACAAAATTTTACAGATACGAATATGATGAAACATATAAGGTAATAGCACCAAACTGGAAACCTGTTAAGCTTATTGTAGCTCCATATACAACAAATGGTCATCCTGATTTTTTGGTTGTTCCCAGAACAGAAGAGGCCAGAATATGTTATACTACAAAAAAATCTGATGATTTATTTTTACTAAATACTGTAGGTTTAAGCGAAGATCGAATTAATTATCCGATACGTTTTATAGAGATCAAAAATCCTATTCTTAACGAACGATACAGTATTATTGTACGCCAGTATGTGCAGAATTTAGAATCTTATGCATATTATAAAACATTAAAAAGTTTGTCAACTAACAAAAGTATCTTCTCACAAGTTCAGCCTGGATTTAACTACGGTAATTTAAAATCAAATGATGATCCTAGTGAAAAAATAATTGGCTTCTTTGAAGTATCATCAATTTCATCAAAAAGAATTTTCTTTAATTTTAGAGACCTCTTTATAGACGATCAATATCCCCCATATTATTTCAAATGCGAAACTAGTATATACAGAAACTGTTGGGACCCTCAAATAACATGTAGAGGTCCAAAAATATTTTCTTTAGTTGCTGGATCTGGAACGGAAGAAGTATATTACGGAACTGACAAAGAAAACTTTATATTTACAACCGCACCTTGTGGAGATTGCACCAAAATTTCATCAAACATCAGGCCTTTATTTTGGATAGATTAAATAATGCATTCAAAAATGGATAGCAAATCATAGACTGTTATCTCACAAAATAACTCATTAAATAAAAATGAGATTAAAACACATAATATTAAATTTCAACAGTCAAAGCAAATGAAATTAAGAAGCCAACATATTAGGTACTTGTATAATACATTATTTTTTATACTCTTTTGCTTTACTATAAGTAGTTGTACGGAGCAGTATGCCTTTAAAACCAGTACGTTCGAAAATATTCTTGTTGTACAAGCAAATATTACAAATGAATATAAAAAACAAGAGATAAAAATCTCCAGATCTTATCGTTTCGAGGAGAGTGGCCCAACTACAGAAGAAGGTGCTACTGTTTTTGTAACCGATAATGATAATAATTCCTATTCCTTTAGTCTAGAAAAAACATCAGGCCTATATGTTTCGAACAATGAATTTCAGGCAATTCCAGGAAAAACATATCAATTAAACATTACGACAAAAGAAGGAAAATCATACTCTTCATCTGTTCAGTCTTTAACCCCTGTTAATGAAATTCAGGTAGAACCAAAGATTGAAACTAAAGATGGAAAAAAAGGAGTACAAATAGTTGTGAGCAGCTATGATCCAAATGCAAAAACAAAGTTTTACAGATATGAATATGATGAAACATATAAGGTCGTAGCGCAAAGCTGGACGCCCTATAAACTTGTGTTAGCTCCATTTACAACAAATGGTCGTCCAGATTTCATTGTTGTACCCAGAGAAGGAGAATCCCGAATTTGTTTTACCACAAAAAAATCTGATGATTTACTTTTAATGAATACTGTGGGATCGAGCGAAGATCGCATTAATTTACCAATACGTTTTATAAGTGCCAAAGACCCTATTATTAAGGAACGATATAGTATTATAGTTCGCCAATATGTTCAGAATTTAGAATCCTATACCTATTACAAAACATTAAAGAGCTTGTCTACTTCCGAGAGCATCTTTTCACAAGTTCAGCCAGGATTTAACTATGGAAATTTAAAATCTAATGATAATTCTAGTGAAAAAATAATTGGATTTTTTGAAGTATCATCAATTTCATCAAAAAGAATATTTTTTAGTTATAGAGATATCTTTATAGATGAACCATATCCTCCATATCCCTCCGAATGTGCTTACGAGTCATATAAAAACTGTTGGGGACAAACAGAAGATAGATCTTGTAGAGGCGAAAAAATACTTTCGATTGTTAATGGCCCCGGATTGGATGTCTTATATTATGGAACCGATAAAGATTCGTTTGTATTTATTACCGCAGCTTGTACAGATTGTACTAAAATTTCATCTAACATTAAACCTTTATTTTGGATAGACTAAAAAAATCAATAAGCATAGCTATGCTAATAGTAATTAATACATTAGCTACAGCGCAAAATAGTTCATTAAATAAAAATGGATTTATAAGCAGATCAACTAGCGAAAATATATTTGTTCACTTAAGCACCTCTACTCTAATTACTGGAGAAACGTTGCATTGCAAATTATATGCTGTAAACCCAGAAAATAATAAATTAAGCAGCATCAGCAAAATTGCTCATGTAGAACTTATTGACAGTGAAAATAATCTTATTTTCATGAATAAAATCTATTTAGATAACGGAAAGGGACAGGGTGATTTCTTTATACCGACAACTATTAACACTGGTAACTATAAGCTTATCGCGTATACAAATTGGATGTTAAACAAAAAAGATTCTAAAGTATCAGAAATTGATCTTGTAATAATAAATCCCTATATAAAGAGCGTAAAAAGCAATTCAATCAAAGATTCCAACTCTCAAAAAAACGAAACAAAAGTTTCTGAAACTAAATCAGATTTAGCCTTATCTCCTACTAAAGACCAAACTTTTGTGATAGAATTAAATAAGATAAGTGCAATAAAAAGAGAACAACTTTCACTTAAAATTAAATCCTTAAACGCTATTAGCGGTAAAGGAAACTATTCTCTTTCGATAAAAAAGATTGATAACTTACCTTCTAAAAAACCTTTAAATTCTTATGAATTTGTAAAGTATAATTCAAATAATAAATGGGCAAATACAATAAATGATACAATCTTATTTATACCAGAACTTAGAGGAGAAATAATATCTGGTACAATTACAAATAGTAAAGATTCAAAACAAATAAGCGACAAAAGTGTAGCATTATCTATACCGGGAACTGATTTTGGTTTTAAAATCGTTAAGACTAATCAAAATGGTAAATTCAATTTTATTTTAGATAAAAACCCCAACTACACTAATGTTGTAGCTCAGGTAATAGGAGATGACAAAAATGATTACACCATAGAAATTGATAAAACCAAACCATACACTTTATCAGAGTTAAAATTTACAGATGAGTTAAATCTTACTTCAGATTATAAAAATAGTATTGAAGAAAGATCAATTGCAAACCAAATAGAAAACGCATATTACTCCATAAAAAAAGATAGTGTAGAAGCCAATAGTAAAGCTGTATCATTTTTTAATCCATTACAGAAAGAGTATATACTTGGGGACTACACAAGTTTTCCGAGTTTAAAAGAAACAATAACTGAAGTGGTAAAAGAAGTTTATTATCGTGAAGAAGATAAAAAATACAGCCTTAATGTGAGAGATATAAACTATGATTTAAAATATTTTTCTGAGCCAACATTAGTATTAGTCGACGGATTATTAATCCAGAATGTCAACGAATTATTTGATTACAAAACAGAAAATATATACAAAATAAGTGTTGTCCCAGGAGTTTATTTTTATGGTCCAAAAGCATTTAATGGGATCATAAGTTTTACTACAAAAAGAAATGATTATGTAAGTAAAGAAACTGGGAACTATTTTTTGAAATCTGAAATTCAAAGACCTTTAAATAAAACTATCTATTTCAAACAAGATTATACTGATGGTGATAAATACAATAGAATACCTGATTATAGATACCAATTACTTTGGCAACCAGACTTAACGCTGGAAAACAAAGAGAACACAATTTCCTTTTTTACTTCTGATGTATCTGGAGAATATGAGATCAATTTAGAAGGGTTTACACAGGAAGGAATCCCTGTATCATTGAGAGAAACTTTCGAAGTAAAATAATTATTTTTAAATTTTTGTAACTTTTTTGCAACTTCATACGTATAACCATTTGTACACTTAAAAATTGAGGAGACAAAAACATGAGACAACTTAAAATCACCAAGCAGGTAACCAATCGTGAGACTGCTTCATTAGACAAATATTTACAAGAAATTGGAAAAGTTGACCTAATTACCGCTGACGAAGAAGTAGAGTTAGCACAAAAAATTAAAGCTGGTGATCAAAGAGCATTAGAAAAATTAACAAAAGCCAACTTACGTTTTGTGGTTTCGGTGGCAAAACAATATCAAAATCAAGGGTTAACACTTCCCGATTTAATAAACGAAGGAAATTTAGGTTTGATCAAAGCAGCACAACGTTTTGATGAAACACGTGGTTTCAAATTTATATCATACGCAGTTTGGTGGATTCGTCAATCGATTCTTCAAGCATTAGCAGAACAATCACGTATCGTTCGTTTACCTTTAAATAAAATTGGTTCTATCAATAAAATCAACAAGATGTATGCCTTATTAGAGCAATCTAATGAGCGTCCGCCATCTGCTGAAGAAATTGCTAAGGAACTAGACATGACAGTAAATGACGTAAAAGAGTCAATGAAAAACTCTGGTCGTCACCTATCGATGGATGCACCTCTTGTAGAAGGAGAAGATTCAAACCTTTACGATGTATTACGTTCTGGTGAATCTCCAAATCCTGACAGAGAGTTAATTCACGAATCATTACGTACAGAAATCGAACGTTCATTAGAAACATTAACTCCAAGAGAGGCAGATGTAGTTCGTTTATATTTTGGTCTTGGAGACCAACACCCAATGACACTAGAAGAAATTGGAGAAACTTTCGACCTAACTCGTGAGCGTGTACGTCAGATTAAAGAAAAAGCAATCCGTAGATTAAAACATACTTCAAGAAGTAAAATTCTTAAAACTTATTTAGGCTAATATTAGTCTTAAAGTTAGAAAGTTCATAAAGTCCAAAAGTCCCTTTAGGCTTTAAGACATTTGACTTTCGACTAAACAGCAAACAACAGTTTGATTGACTGTTCGTTTTTTGATTGATGATTGAAACTCCGGCTGATTACCGGAGTTTTATTTTTTTATACCATCAACTATTTCATCCTATAATTGGGCGTGCCCTTCCGTAAAAACTACAGGTCAGGCTTTCGCACTCGCTTTTTTTAAATCATTCCACTACGTTACATCATTTAAAAAAGAGCTCAAACAATTGCTCAATCCCTCACGCAAAACCATTTTAGTAGTCGAAGGTTTTCATGTCTTATATTGAATTTTAAACGCAAAGAACACAAAGCTTTGTGAACTTTGCGTAAATCCTTGTGCCCTTTGCGGTTAAAAAAACAGCATAAAATACCCTAATGAACTTTACATAAATCCTTACGAACTTTGCGGTTAAAAAAATTACCTTTGCAAAAAATAACACAACACACAACTACACAATGAAAAATACACTTATTGCACCGTCTGTTCTTGCTGCCGATTTTGCAAACTTACAACGTGACATCGAGATGATTAACAACAGTCAAGCCGATTGGTTTCATATAGACATCATGGATGGCGTTTTTGTTCCAAACATTTCTTTCGGAATGCCCGTTTTAGAAGCAATTAACAAACATGCAAAAAAAACTATCGATGTTCACTTAATGATAGTTGATCCAGATAGATATATTAAAACTTTTGCCGACTTAGGCGCTAATATATTAAGCGTACATTATGAAGCTTGTACACATCTTCATAGAACCTTACAAGCGATTAAAGCAGAAGGAATGAAAGCTGGAGTAGCAATTAATCCACATACAAACATAGATTTACTAGAAGATGTTATAAACGACATCGATTTGGTTTGTATCATGAGTGTAAATCCTGGTTTTGGCGGACAATCATTTATCGAGAATACATACGCAAAAGTTAAAAAACTAAAAGATTTAATTACCAAAAAAAATGCATCTACAATTATAGAAATTGATGGTGGTGTAACTAATAAAAATGCAAAACAATTAGTTGAAGCTGGAGCAGACGTTCTAGTAGCAGGAAGTTTCGTTTTTAAAGCCGAAAACCCAACAGCTACAATCGCCGATTTAAAAGCATTGACTTCTTTTTAATTTCTTTAGAAGTAAATAAAAATACAAAAGCCGAAGTATCTCTTCGGCTTTTTTTATGTTCATTGTAAAAATGTAAAGAATTTCCACGCTATCGTTGTTTTATTTACCACATAGAAACATAGATACTATATGTTATAAAGAACACAAAAAGAAATACATTCCTTTCACATAGCCAACTCTGTGCCTTTTAAATAAGTGAAACGCCTTTTTTAAGAATATAAAATCTATGTTTCTATGTGTTAAAATAATTGTACCAAAACCATTGTACCAAAACCATTCTTAGCTCAACAAAACTTTAGCTTTTCGATATCCCGTTAAACTAATGTTTCTGTGCTTCTTAAAGAATTTATTCAGATGACTTTCGTCAGAAAAACCAAATTCATCTACAATCTCATTAATTCGCATATCACTAAAACTTAATCGGTGCTCTATCAATCTAATTTTATAATTTGAGATAAAAGACTGAATCGTTTCTCCACAATGATTCTTGAAATAACTCCCCAAATACGTATCCGATATATCAAATTTCTCTGCTATTGCAGAAGCTTTCAATTTTTGAGGACACAAAATATTAGATTGAATGTAATTAATGATTTCCAAAATTCTTTTATCAGCATTCTCCTTTATCCCAACTGGTTTTATTTTAGCAATATTTCTTGCAGCAATTACAATCAATGCATTTACGTAATGAATAATTAAATCTTCATCATAAATATCTTTGTTATCAATACTATGTATCAAAGATTCTGCAATAGACTTAACAAGAAATTCATCTTCTTTACGATTTAAAATACAGCCTGATAAATGAGTTGCATAATGCAATATACATTCAATATGATCGATACTTTTCGACTTATAATCTCTTACATATTCACTATTAAGTTTAACCAATAAAAACTCTGTAGTTGTAACGATATCAAACGTATGATAATCATTTGGCGTAAGCAACATTAAATTACCCGCTTGATAAGAGATACAATTTCCGTTAATATGAAGAAATCCATTTCCTGAAATAACATAAACCATCTGGAAAAAGCTGAATTGTGAATTTCCGATAGGGCATTCATTAACCTTCTTATAAATTACCTCGACAGATTGGTGCATATTTTCTTTTCTCATCTTGCAAAGATACCTCTTTATCATAAAATTGTACCGAAATATCAGTCATACTCAGTTTATTTTTGCTAAATATAAAAACTTAAAAATGACGCAAAAATTTAAACTCACCAAAAACACAATTGCCTTAATCGCCATTTGTCTAGCCACATTAATGTTCTCACTAGAAATTTCGAGTGTTCCTGTAATTCTCCCAACTCTCGAAAAAGTCTTGAGCGCCAACCTTCGGGATATGCAATGGATAATGAATATTTATACAATTGGTTGCACTGCAGTTCTTATGGCTGCTGGAACCTTAGCCGATAGATATGGTCGAAAACGCATTCTTATCATCACTTTAATTCTATTTGGTATTTCATCCCTAATCTGTGGTTTGGCACAAAATGTAACTGTATTAATCATAAGCCGATTCTTTCAGGGAGTAAGTGGCGGTGCAATGCTTATATGCCAAGTAGCTACTTTATCCTATCAATTTCAAGAAGGAAAAGAACGCAGCAGGGCTTTTAGCATCTGGGGAATAATCCTTGGAGTCGGGTTAGGATTCGGGCCTATTATTGGTGGTTCAATCACAGCTTTATTATCTTGGGAATGGGTATTCTTAATACATGTTCCAATAGCTATTATAGCTGCTATTCTTGTTTATAGTAATGTAAATGAATCCAAAGATCCTCAAGCCAAAAAACTAGACATTTGGGGAATGCTCACCTTGTCTATATCCATTTTTGGGCTTACTTATTTTATTACACAAGGACCAGATTTAGGTTTCTCTAGCCCTATTGCCCTAGCAAGTATCCTTATTGCGTTGATAAGTTTAATACTTTTTATAAAGGTCGAAAAAACAAACCCTCATCCCATGTTTGATTTCTCGGTATTTAAAATTCGTAATTTCTCTGGCGCTATCTTTGGCTCAATCGGTATGAATTTTAGTTTTTGGCCGTTTATAATTTACTTACCTATTTATTTTCAAAGTTGCTTGGGTTACGATGTTGTAACAGTAGGACTCTCATTACTTGCCTATACCCTACCTACTCTAATTATACCTCCGTTGGCAGAATATCTTTCAGTTCGCTATCGTTCAGGAGTAGTAATTCCTTTGGGATTGTTTATACTAGGATTAGGCTTTATCATCATGAGATATGGTACCGTAGCAGAAAATCCTAGTTGGCTCACCATGCTTCCTGGTTCTCTTTTGGCAGGTATTGGCTTAGGCTTAACTAACACACCTGTAACCAATACTACAACTAGTTCTGTATCGAGTAATCGAGCAGGAATGGCTTCGGGAATAGACATGAGCGCACGAATGATTTCATTGTCTATAAATATTGCATTAATGGGTTTTATACTAGTCGAAGGAATCTTTTCTCATTTATCAACTGCCTTTTCTAAATCTCTAAATCCAGAAACATTACGTTCATTAGCAGAGAAAATAGCAGCAGGAAACTTTTCTTCTCTCAATCAAGATTTTCCTGAACTAACTTCATTAGATGCATCAGGTCGAATTGTACACGAAGCGCTTGCACATGGTTTTGACTTAATCCTCTTGTACGGAGGTTTTGGAGTCTGGATTTTAGCATTGATGAGTTTTTATTTTTTTAATTCTTCTAAAAAGACACTAAGAAACTAATTCTGTAGATCCACTGAAATTCCTTTTATCCTTTTATTCCGATAGCTATATGGAGTGATTAAATTTTTTCTCACGCAGATTTTAAAAGATTTGAGCCGATGAACGCAGATTTATTTATGCCTAATTTTTTAAATTAAATCTGCTTAAATCTGTCGAATCTGCGTGAAAAAAATCCTTTTAGATTCTTAGGTACAAAAGCACAAAGGTTTTCTGTAGATCCGCTGAAATTCCTTTTATCCTTTTATTCCGATAGCTATCTGGAGTGATTATTTTTTTTCTCACGCAGATTTTAAAAGATTTGAGCCGATGAACGCAGATTTATTTATGCCTGATTTTTTAAATTAAATCTGCTTAAATCTGTCGAATCTGCGTGAAAAAAATCCTTTTAATCTTATTAATTCTAGCACAAAAAGAAGACTTTTCATCAGTAAAAACTCCTTTCTAATAATAATCACATTTCCATTTTAGATAAATTATATTTCTTTAAATTTTAACATTTCAAAATTAAGTTCTTAACTTAGCGTAAATTCTTATTTTTTCAGTAAAACCACATCCAAAAACAAGCTGAAAAATAATTCATTCTACATTCTATTTTCTATTACCCATTAGCTAATCAATTAAGACAATATGAAACAAACCTATTTTTATTCCAGTGTATTATTTTCCTGTTCAATATTATTATCAAGTAACATTGGTAATGCTCAAGAGAAAACCAAATATCTAAATGCTGAACAGAGTGATCCTATAAAAATGGGCTGGATGGTAGGTTCTCCGCCACCTGCTGACCGTCTTGTACGTTTTGATGATGGCAGTTTTTTTCAATTTCCAGCACTAAGATGGAGCGTAGCACATATGCGCCAATTTATGCCAACAGTAAATGTTTCTCGTGGTTTAGGAAATTCAACTCCATTAGAAGCAAATATTAAAAGTGACATTGATCAAATTAAATTCAAACCTCTAAACGAGAAAAAAACAATTTCCTGGGAAGAATCGTTGCAAAAAACCTATGCCGATGGTGTTATTATCATGCACCACGGAAAGGTTGTATATGAAAAATATCTTGGAGCATTAACCACCGATGGACAACATGCTGCCATGTCTGTAACAAAATCTTTTACGGGAACACTTGGGATTATGTTGGTCGAAGAAGGTCTTATAGATCCTACCAAACTAGTGTCAGAATATATTCCAGAACTTCAAAATTCAGCTTTTGGGGATGCAACTGTAAGGCAAGTAATGGATATGACTACCGCTTTACAGTTTAGTGAGGATTATGCTGATCCTAATGCCGAAATATGGAAATTTTCGGCAGCAGGTAATCCGCTACCAAAGCCTAAAGATTATAATGGGCCTAAAACCTATTATGAATACTTGCCAACAGTTAAGAAAAAAGGAACTCATGGAGATACCTTTGGCTATAAAACAGTAAACTCCGATGTTTTGGGATGGATTATTGCCAGAGTTACAGGAAAAACTGTTGCCGAAGTTTTATCCGAAAAAATATGGAAGAAACTAGGAACAGAACAGGATGGTTATTACTCTGTAGATGCTGCAGGTACTCCATTTGCTGGTGGAGGTTATAACCTAGGTTTAAGAGATATGGCACGTTTTGGACAGTTAATCTTAGATAATGGTAAGGCTAACGGAGAACAAATTATCCCAAAATCGGCAATTGATGACATAAAAAAGGGCGGAAACAAAAAAGCATTTGCAAAAGCAAACTATACGCTGTTAAAAGGATGGAGCTACCGAAATATGTGGTGGATAACTAATAACGATAATGGTGCATTTTGTGCTCGTGGCGTACATGGGCAACTTATTTATATTGACCCAAAAGCGGATATGGTTATTGTGCGTTTTGCTTCTAACCCAGTTGCTGCAAACTCAGCTAATGATCCCTATTCTTTACCAGCTTACGAGGCTATAGCAAAATACCTTATTAAGGGGAAATAATTACCCAAATCATTTTGCTTAAACGTGAAAACATTAAATACTAATTAAAAGATTGCAACCAAAAAGTTAACTATATAAATGATGTAAGTTCATTTAAGCTAAATGCTAATTTGTTAGTCAAGCTTATATCTGCTTAAATCATTTATATGGTTAAAATAATTGTATTGAATTGTTAATGCAGTGAATGTAATCAAATCAGTACTTCAAACATAGAAGGGAATAGATACTCTCGTAATACTTACTTTGCCTTTTTCTTTCCCCGAAAAGGGTTTGAATCAAGTCTCCATATATAAGCAATTTGAAAATTTCCCGAAGACAGTCCTACGTTACCCGTATCATTATTATCTGAAAATGAAGAGAAAATCAGATTATTGACATACGATAATCCGAGAGACCATTTCTCCTTGTTATACCCTATAGCCGTTCTTGGGAAGAATGTGGGATATATTTCTATCTTTTTTTTTCCAAAGTCATCTATTCTTTCCGTACCAAAATTAGCGCCTACTGTTACAGAGCCACTAGCAAACCATCTTTTATTTATTGCCCAGGTATAGGCATATCCTCCACTTACTCCAAACTGAAAATTACGCAAGGAATTCTTGTCCTTATGCACAAAAGAACTATCTGAATCTATTTTTGTAAAATAAACTCCACCTCCTAATAAAAAACTCCCTGCCGATTTTAATTGCTTTTCGTTCTGATTGAAAGCTGCTTTATAAGAGAACTTTTTATTATTAAATACATATTGTCCAAACGCACCATATTGCTGAATATTTAAATCTGGATATAATTGTATGTTTTTATCATTATTATCAGCAGTATAAAATCCATGATATTTTTGTACAAAAAGGTCAATTATAAACTTTCGACCATAATTATGAATTTGAAAATCTAATGCTTTAGTTCTTCCCTTTTCTTTATCTTTCATAAAGTTCAAACCATATCCATAACTCAAATTAATTATTGTGTTATTTATAGACACTCCAAAGCCTAAGCTCATAGGGTTATTGGGCATGAAATTTTTAACCTTTCCATCTACTTCTTTTTCCATCGAAATAAGTTTCATTGACATATATGTCCTTAGCGAAAGTTTATTCTCAAAAGGTTTAATGTAAGTCGTATCGATTTGCGCATTGCAAAAAAGAGGAAAAGCAAAAAGGAGTAAAAAAGAAAAATATGATTTCATTGTGTTTTTAGAACGAAAATTAATACCCCTTATTATTTCAAAAAAACTTATTTAACAAGAGTTTATAAGTATATAAAAATAGTACATAATGAATTGATTTTAATCACAAATCTAGGAATTACGTCAATGAAATACGACCATTCGTCAAAATGTTGAGTGCATTTTAATAGAAAGATAATCTATTAATAAAAAGAGAGTCAATTTTACAGTTTAATTTTAAAACAATTCGCAAACTTTAAATAGTTGATTTTTTTTGTATCATTTTAAAATCTGAAACAGACTAAACTATTAAATATTAGGCTTGTAATTCATGTCCCCTTAATTTTATGATATATATTCTAAAATTATGAAAAAGACATTTTTAATTGCAATAGCCTTTAGTTTTCTCTTGATTTCTTTTTCTTGTAAAAAAGACAAAGAAGATAAAAAAGCTCAAGCAGAAAATCCTTCTGCTTCAGATTCTACAAAAACAATCGATAATGGTTGGCCACGCGAAGTAACAAACAATGATGCCAAATTAGTTTATTACCAACCACAGGTAGATGACTGGAAAGATTTTAAAGAAATAACTGCACGAATTGCATTTGCCTTAACTCCAAAAGATGGCAAAGAGGTTCTGGGTGTAGCTTCTCTAAAAGCTGGAACCTTGGTAGATAAAGATGCCAGAAGTGTATTTTTTAGAAATGTAGAAGTTACCGATATCAGATTTCCTGCTCTGGATGAAAAATTAGTTCCACAAATGGAAAAACTATTTAAAGAATTAATTCCTAAAGGAGGAGATCCTATTTCTATAGATCGTGTAATGGCAGATTTAAGTAAAACCAAAACTCCACCTAAAGGTATAGCGGTTAAAAATGACCCCCCTCCTATTTTTTATAGTACAAGTCCTTCGATATTATTGATGGTTCAAGGAGATCCAGTTTTAGTTCCGATTGAAAAAACAAATCTGAGTTATGTTGTAAATACAAATTGGGATTTATTTTTTGATAAATCGGCTAAGAAATACTATCTGTTAGTCGAAAATGTTTGGTTAACTGCTACAGATTTAAAAGGCAAATGGGAAAAGACGACCAGTTTACCTAAAGAAATGAGCAATTTACCATCAGGACAAAACTTTGATGAAGTAAAAAAAATGATTCCTCCACCAGCAAACAATACCTCTTTGCAAGTTTTCTTTAGTGATAAACCAGCTGAACTTATCGCTATAAACGGAACTCCCAAATTTGTTAAAATACCCGGAACTAAATTAATATATATTGAGAATACTGATAATGATATTTTTGCAGATGAAGGTGACGGGCAATATTATGTATTATTATCGGGCAGATGGTTTCGCTCTAAAGAACTCACTGGTCCATGGAGCTATGCGACTGATAAGTTACCTGCCGATTTTGCAAAAATCCCTAAAGATTCTCCTCGAGCAAATGTATTAGCTTCTGTTCCTGGAACACAAGAAGCATCGGATGCAGTAATGCTATCACAAGTTCCTACAACTGCTATTGTAAAAAAAGCCGATGCCGAAGCAAAAGCTAAAGTTACTTACGACGGAACTCCACAGTTTAAACCTATTCAGGGTACATCGCTTCAATACGCGAGCAACACACAAGAAAAAGTAATAAAGGTTGGAGATTTATATTATCTGTGTTTTCAGGCAGTATGGTTTATGTCTACAACTCCTAATGGCCCTTGGAAAGTAACCGATTCTGTACCTAAAGAAATCTATTCTATTCCGCCTAGCTCTCCTGTATATAATGTTACCTATGTAACCCAAACAAATGTTACAGATACAACTGTAGAAAGTAGTACGACAGCAGGTTATTTTGGAGCTTTTATTGTAGGTGCAGTAATAGGATCTGTACTTACTTATGGAACTGGATTTTACTATCCTCCATATCTTTATTATGGTCCCGGAATTTATCCTGTATATCGCCCGTGGCCATGTACTTATGGTGTTGGAGCAGTTTATAATCCGTGGTCGGGAGGTTGGGCAGCAGGAAGAGCTGCATATGGCCCATACGGATCTGTAGGAACAGCAGCTTGGTACAATCCTGCAACGGGAAGATATGGTCGTTCAGCTAGTGTACAAGGTTGGTATGGCGGGCGCACCGCAGCTGGTGGTTACAACCCTTGGACAGGAAATTATGGAAGAACAGAACAGGGTCATAATGCGTATGCACAATGGGGACATTCTGCAGCGTCCAATGGTCGCCAATGGGTACAATCTGGTCACGTAACGACAAGACAAGGAACAGTAGTTGGTTATCAAACTTCTGGTGGTAAAGAGGGCGTAATCACACACCATAGAGGCGGAGGAACTACTGTACACACCAACAATAATCTTTATGCCGGACATGATGGACACGTTTATAAAAAAGACAATAACGGTAACTGGAGTCATTATAATAATGGCAACGGCGGATGGTCTAAAGCTGGTACGCTAGGTTCTACACAACATAATGGAGATAAAATCCAGCGTGAAAACGTTCAGAAACCAAACCAAACGACTAACTCTCCTAACAGATCTCTTGGAGGAGAAACTGAACGCAATAACATACAGAAACCGAACCAAACGCTTGGCTCGCCAGACAGATCTCTTGGTGAACCAGGTCATGATAATACCATACAAGGGCTAAATCATTCGGATTTTGCCAGACAACGCGGAGAAACTCAAACACGAGATTTTCAAAACATTCAAAGAGGTGGCGGAAATAGATTAGGTGGTGGCGGAGGTTTTAGAGGTCGAAGATAATTAAGCTCTAAAATCACAACAATTTGATATTAAAAAAATAACCAATTATAAAAAAGGCTAGATACATCATTTTTGTATTTAGCCTTTTTAAATAAATTATTTAATGTAAATTCCATTAATTCCTAAATGTTTCCAGAAACCAAGTTTTATTTTGAATTCGTATTCATACATTTGAATTACATAAAACAGGTAACATGAAAATTTTAATAATAGAAGATGAAGCTGGTTTACGTGAAGTCGTGCAACAATCACTCGAAAAAGAGAAATATATTGTCGAAACCGCACATGATTATATTTCTGGACTAGACAAACTAGGCGCATACGATTATGATTGCATATTAATCGATATTATGCTTCCTAATGGAAATGGTTTGGACTTACTGAGGGAAATAAAAAATCAAAAGAAACAAAGTGCAGTTATTATTATATCGGCAAAAGATGCTGTTGATGATAAAGTAAAAGGGCTAGACTTAGGTGCCGATGATTATTTAAGTAAGCCTTTTCATTTATCAGAATTACATGCCCGAATTAAATCGGCACTTCGGAGAAACAATCACAATGGAGACAATTTAATTGTTTGGAAAAACGTAACGCTTTGCCCAGAACAACGAACAGTTTCTATAGACAATAAAGAACTAATCTTAAACAGAAAAGAATTTGATTTACTTTACTATTTTATAATAAACCCAAACCGATTAATTAATAAAACTGCAATAGCCGAATATGTTTGGGGCGACCATACAGATCAGGCAGACAATCTGGATTTTGTATATTCACAGATTAAAAATTTACGCAAAAAACTAAAAGACAGTGATGCCGAAATTGATATTCAGGCTGTTTACGGAATTGGATATAAAATGAATTAATGAAATTACAAAACTATACACTTCGCTATCTCGCACTTACGCTACTTATTGTAATCCCAATTTGGGCTGGGATTTTTTATATGCTGATTTTAGATGAAGTGCATGATAATATTGATGATGATTTAAAAAACTCTAAAATCATTATTATCCGACATACTTTTGCCGACAAAAAACTATTAAATTCTCCCGAATTCGGCATCAATAAGTTTACCATAAAGCCACTTCCCAAAGGTCATTATTCTCAAAAAGACGAATTTTCTACCTCTAAGGAATTCATGGAATATGATAACGATAACGAGCCTATCAGAACATTAAAAACCATTTTTAATGATGATAAAGGTAATCCTCATGAATTAATTATAAAAGCATCAATTGTAGAAGAAGATGAATTACTCGAAGATCTATTTCTCGCTTTAATAGGTTTGTATGTTATGCTTGTTATTAGCATATTGGCGGTAAACCATTTGTTATTAAAAAGAATCTGGAAATCGTTTCATATCATTTTAGAAAATCTTAAAGAAATTAAATTAGGAACTGGCAGCCGATTAAAACCTATAAATTCTCCTATTGATGAGTTTAATGTTTTGGCAAAAGAAGTAGAGAAAATGCTAAATCGTAATGAAACAATTTATTCTAGTCAGAAACAATTTATAGAAAATGCTTCACACGAATTACAAACTCCTCTGGCGATTAGCATTAACAAACTCGAATTATTTGCCGAGAATAGTACACTTTCTGATGAACAAATGATGGAGATAGGTAAAATAACAGATACACTGACTCGATTAACAAGATTGAATAAATCGTTATTGATGTTATCCAAAATAGAAAATCAACAATATTCTGAAGAAGAAAGCGTCAACTTTAATAAACTCATATTAGTATTAACAGAGGATTATGCAGACTTAGCTGAATTCAAAAAAATAAAAATCACGGTAACCGAAAATGATACTTTGTTTTTTATGATGAACAAAGGATTAGCCATTGCATTAATTAGTAATTTATTAAAAAATGCTTTGATACATAATCATCCTGATGGTTTTGTAAATTTTGTAATAAACAAGAATGATATCATCATTTCGAATAGTGGTAATAATTCTCCATTAAATCCTGAAGCTATTTTTGGCAGATTCTATCGCCATACCACAACCAATGAATCTACCGGTTTAGGTTTGTCTATCGTAAAATCTATTATAAATAATTACTCAATTACTATCGAATATTTGTTCACCGGAAATCATCAATTCAAAATTATTTTCCCAAAAAAGTAGTCTTTTATTTATTTTCCTAATTGTTTCCAAATTCTGGTTATACACTTGTACCAGAATTAAAAACATCAATTATGAAAACTAAATTAAACTTGGCTACATGCCTAATAGCAGGATTAGCATTTGGACTTTCTGCAAATGCACAAAAAACAGTAATTACAAAAAATGCTTTACCTGCAAATGCTCAGACTTTTTTAAAAACTCATTTTCCAGGACAAGAACCTGTTAATATTATTGAGGATAAAGAAACCTTCTCTAAAGATTACAAAGTTCAGTTTACAAATTATATAGAAATAGAATTTGACGGAAAAGGAAATTGGGAAGAAGTAGATGGTAATCACCAAGCAATTCCAAGTAGTATAATTCCTAAAAAAATAACATCTCACGTTACTACTAATTTTGCAAATACGACAATAACCAAAATTGACAAAGGAACTTGGGGATATGAAGTAAATTTAAGTAACGGTCTTGAATTAGAGTTTAACTCTAAAGGCAATTTTATAAGAATTGATAATTAACATTAAATACAACAATCATGAAAAAAATAATCTTATCTGGCTTTATAGCCTTAACACTTTTATTCTCGGCAACATCTTGTGACAGCGATGATGATAATGATCATGAAACAATAATTAGTGCCACCGATTTACCTCAACCGGCAACTGCATTTGTTACTACATATTTTCCTGATGCTACTTATAAGCTTATAACTAGACAAAATATTCCTGATGCCGATGGGTCAATTTATGATGTTTTACTAAGTAATAATTTCGACATTGATTTTGATGCTAAAGGAAATTGGATTGATATAGATGGAAATCATCAGGCAATTCCGGTTGCTTTGATTCCTACAAAAATCAATACTTATGTAACTACAAATTATCCTGATCAATTTGTAACATCAATCGATAACGAAAAAACGTTTATAGAAATAGAACTTTCTAATAATCTGGAACTAGTTTTTGATCTTGAAGGAAATTTTCTTCGAATAGATAAATAAAAACAAAACTGCATCATACTCTAAAAGCTCCGAAATTTTATCTCGGGGCTTTTTTTGCTGGAGATTTTAAAATTTTTCTGCCACAAATTACACGAATTTACACAAATTTTTAAGCGTATCGATAGGAAACCTTTGAACCTTTGTAACTCAGTACCTTTCTTTAGCCACTGATTAAAATAATTTTTTTCACGCAGATCCGACAGATTTAAGCAGATTTAATTTAAAAAAATAGTAATAAATAAATCTGCGCTCATCGGCTTAAATTTTTTTAAAATCTGCGTGAGAAAAAATTTACCCATTCAGAATAGCTATCGGGGTAAAAGAATAAAAAGGAATTTTTCAGCACATTCAGAGAAACCTTTGCGCATTTGCATCTCAGCGCCTTAGAACCTTTTCCTAAAACTTTTCGGTTAATTTTTTCGCCTCAAATTTCACGAATCTACACAAATCATTAAACCGTTATAAATCACTATAATCTTTTTAAAAACATATCGTCAATAAAGATTAATCTCCCTTACTATCTCTTTTGCAAAAAAATAAGAATATTCCTAAATGTTTCCAGGTTCAGGTTATAATATTGCTGTATAATAAAATAACAATTTAATACTACTACCATGAAAAAAACATTTTTAACAAGTTTTACAATTTTATCAATTTTGCTTTCAACAACCTCTTGCGATAGTAATGACGGTCTTGTCGCAGTGGATAAAACTGTAATCGAGCCAACTAATCTTCCTGCTACAGCAAAAACATTTACCGAAACCTATTTTCCTAGTCCTGTATATAAATCAACAGTAAAATTAAATACACCTAGTTTAAATGGAACTATTTATGATGTTTCGCTTGCAAATGGTTTCGAAATAGATTTTGATGCTAACGGAAACTGGACTGAAATAGATGGAGGTAATCAAGCAATACCTACTGCTTTAATTCCAGAGAAAATTAATGCTTATGTTGCTGCAAATTATCCTGGTTTGTTTATCGTACAAATCGAAAACGAAAAAACTAAATACGACGTAGAATTATCTAATGATCTAGATTTAGTTTTTACTACACAAGGAGATTTTGTTAGAATAGATCATGATGGAGATAATCATAATGAAGTTGTTGTTAATCCAGCTGACTTACCACAAACAGCAAAAACATTAATTAGCACACATTTTCCAAATGCAACAATTAGATTGGTAGAAAAACAAAATAAACCAGATGCAAACGGTACTGTTTATGCTGTTTCGCTTTCAAACAATTTTGAAATTGATTTTGATGTAAATGGAAACTGGACAGAAATAGACGGAGGTAGTAAAGCTATACCTGTTGCTTTAATTCCTGCAAAAATCAATACATATGTTACAACCACTTATCCAGGTTTATTCATAACATCTATTGATAATGAAAAAACATATACTGAAGTAGAACTTTCTAATGATACAGATTTAATTTTTGACACTCTTGGAAATTTCCTTAGAATAGACAAATAAAAATATAATTATATAATACCATTCTAAAAGCTCTGAAATTTAATTTCGGAGCTTTTTTTTAAGTCTGTGATTGAAAAGGAACGCAGATAAAACAGATTCGCTAAAGCGAAAACACGGATAAAAACGGATTTTAAAAGTTTAAATTTGTGAAAATTTGTGCAATTTGTGGTAGAAAAAATTAACCAAAAAGCTCACAATACCGAAGTGTTGGGATAATCTGTCGCTGAAAAGGAACGCGGATAAGACAGATTCGCTAAAGCGAAAACACAGATAAAAACGGATTTTAAAAGTTTAAATTCGTGAAATTTGTAGCTAAAAAATTAACCGCAAAATTGCCTTAGTCTTTGTCCCTTTGTAGCTCAGAACCTCAGCGCCTTTGTCCCTTTGAAACTGGGAGACAAAAGTGTAAAAGTTAGGTTTGCGAATGTCAGGCTGAGCGGAGTCGAAGCCCCACAAGTAACTAACATAAAGTTTTTCTTAAATTGCGGAGCCATTCGCGGAGATTCCTCAATTCTTCGGAATGACAAGATTGGGGTTATGTTGTGATCAAGTCTTTGTCCCTTTGTCCCTTTGCAACTTTGCACCTTTGAACCTCAGCACCTTTGAACCTTTACAACTTAGCACCTTTAAACCTCAACAGTTTAGAATCTATTAAAAAACAAAAAACCATTCCGCAAAACGGAATGGTTTTTAAAAACACAATCTTTATTCAATTTAATAAATCACTTTTTTAATTTTGGTCTGATTGTTATCTAAGACAACTTTAACCACCAGAACTTGATTAGCAGATTTTAAATTATCGATACTCAATTTAGGATTTCCTATCCCACCTTTCTCGTAGAGTAAATTACCCGAAACATCGTAAATAAATACCTGATTAATATTCTGATCAAACGCATTAACACTTATCACTTTGTTTAAAGTAGCTACAGAAATTGTATTGTTTGCCGATGCAGAATCTTTTGAAGCAACTGCACGACCAAATACGAAAGGAATACCAAGTGTTAATTCCTGCACACAACCTTGAGCTGACGTTATTATAAAAGTATAAGTGCCAGATGATAGATTTTGAATTAATAAAGAAGATAGATCTGATTCATAAACTACTGATCCTGAATTATATGATATAGTCCAATCACCTTCAGGTAAATCTTCGAAAAGAATACTTCCCTTAGATGAAGATGTTTCTGGTTCAATTGTAGTTGCAACGGCTGGCGTTTCATTAACAGTCACAGATATAGAATATGGACTACTGCTTATACCACTCGCATTTTTAACAGTCAATGTTCCGATATAAGTTCCCCCAGCAGTTCCCCCAGGCACATTAATCTTAATTGGACTGGCAGGTAATGCTGCATCTGTAACGGCTGCAAAACTATTTACAGGAGAAGAATCCCAAACAATACTATAAGAGACAGGAGATCCTGTTGTTGCACTATAACTTAACGCTGCTCCTTGCGCAGAAACTCTTGAACAAACAGCATTTGTTGATTCTGCTACTGTTATTGTTGGTGATGCTACAGCATTAACTACTAATGATACTCCCTGAGATACCATACAAGATCCGCTATAAATATCCATTCTTCCAATATAGGTTCCCGGCGGAACATTTGGAGATACTTGAATTGTATTTATTACACCTCCGCCCGGAGCAGAAGTGAATGCAGTTAAATCTTGATTTTGCATTGGGCTATTACTTGAAAAAATTTTCCAATTAATAGAATACTCTGTAGGGTTTCCTGTAATTGCAGTATATGCTAATGATGCTGTTTGCGAGCTGGTACTTGTAAAAACTGGTGTAATTTCTCCGTTTGTTGTAATTGTAGGAAGTGAGTTTACAGTTACTGTAAAAAGTGAGCCTGCACTACTAACACCACTCGCATTTTTAACAGTCAATGTTCCGGTATAAGTTCCCTCAGCAGTTCCCCCAGGCACATTAATCTTAATTGGACTGGCAGGTAATGCTGCATCTGTAACGGCTGCAAAACTATTTATTGGAGAAGAATCCCAAACAATACTATAAGAGACAGGAGATCCTGTTGTTGCACTATAACTTAATGCTGCTCCTTGCGCAGAAACTCTTGAACAAACAGCATTTGTTGATTCTGCTGCTGTTATTGTTGGTGGTAGTACTACATCATTCACTTGTATTGTTACTGCTAGATCCGTTTTACAAGTTCCGCTATAAATAGTCAGTAGTCCAACGTAGGTTCCTGACGGGACATTTGGAGATATTTCAATTGTATTTATCACGCCTCCGCCTGGAGCTGCAGTGAATGGAGTTAAACCTTGGTTTTGTATTGGACTGTTAGTGGAAATAACATTCCATTTAACAGAATACTCTGTAGGGTTTCCTGTAACTGCAGTATATGCTAATGATGTTGTTTGCGAACTGGTACTTGTAAAAACTGGTGTAATTTCTCCATTTGTTGTAATTGTAGGAAGTGGATTTACAGTTACTGTAAAAAGTGAGCCTGCACTACTAACACCACTCGCATTTTTAACAGTCAATGTTCCGGTATAAGTTCCCTCAGCAGTTCCCCCAGGCACATTAATCTTAATTGGACTGGCAGGTAATGCTGCATCTGTAACGGCTGCAAAACTATTTGTTGGAGAAGAATCCCAAACAATACTATAAGAGACAGGAGATCCTGTTGTTGCACTATAACTTAATGCTGCTCCTTGCGCAGAAACTCTTGAACAAACAGCATTTGTTGATTCTGCTGCTGTTATAGTGGGTGCTTCAGGGTTAATTACTATTGATACTTCCTGAGCTGCTGAGATACAAGTTCCATTGTAAATAACCAAACTTCCAATATAGGTTCCAGGCGGAACATTAGGAGATACTTCAATTGTATTTATTACACCTCCGCCGGGAGCAAAAGTGAATGAAGTTGTACCTTGATTTTGCATTGGACTATTACCTGAAAAAACGTCCCACTCAATATAATATCCTATAGGATCTCCTGTAACTGCAGTATATGTTAATGATGCAGTTTGCGAGTTCGTACTTGTAAAAACTGGAGAAATTGTTCCATTTGTTGTAATTGTAGGTTTTTCATTTATAGGCACAGTAAAAGATGAGCCTGTACTAACTACGCCACTTGCATTTTTCACAGTCAATGTTCCCGTATAAGATCCTCCAACAGTTCCCGCAGGAACATGAATATCGATACGGCTTTCAGGTAATGCTGCATCAGTAACTGCTGCAAAACTATTTGCTGGAGAAGAATCCCAAACAATACTATAAGTAACTGGAGAACCCGTTGTTTCACTATAATATAAATTTGTTATTCGCTCTTCATCAGCTGGACAAATAGGAAAGGTTCCGTCTGATATGGTTATAGTAGGTAAATCCTCTACTGTTACAGTTGTTGCCACAGAATTTACTACTGCACAATCCCCACTTTGTACAACAGCTCTAAACTGTGTAGTTTCTGTTAATACGCCTGAAGTGTACGTAGTATTTGTATTTGCGATATCAACCCATGTCGTAAACGGATTTACAGATGACTGCCAGTTAACAACCGATCCTGTATGACCGGATAAAGTCAGTAAACCACTTGTGTTTCCATAAGTAATTGTTGTTCCGCCAGTTACTGTTCCACCAACTGTTGGCGGATATATTGTTATAGACACGGGATATACAGAACCGCAAGATCCATTTTTTAATATCAATGATCCTTGATAGGTTCCTGGTAAAGCATTTGCTGATACTTCGATTTGAAATGTATTAGGAGTTGAAGTAAAAAGATGTGGAGTATCAGGAATATCTACTAAGAAAGCTGCATTTGCTTCGTTATCCCAATTAACTGCATAGCTTGTAGGACTTCCAGTAGTAGCACTATAAGCTAAATCTGATATTTGCGAGCCTGCACAAATCGCAGAGAATATTCGAGTTGATGTAATTTTAGGAATTTCATTTATAGTTACAGTAAAAATTGAACCCGTACTAACACCACCATTTGCATTTTTTACAGTCAATGTTCCCGTATAAGTTCCCACAGCTGTTCCGGCAGGAACTGCAATCGTAATTGGACTAGACGGTAATGCTGCATCTGTAACTGCTGCAAAACTATTTGCTGGAGAAGAATCCCAAACAATACTATAACTAATTGGAGATCCCGTTGTTTCACTATAACTTAACGGTGTATTTTGCGCACCCACAATTGAACATCGAGATCCAGCCGAAGCTGACGCTGTTATAGTAGGTAAAGCCTCTACCGTTACAGTTGTTGCAGCAGAATTTACAACCGGACAAAATCCTGTTCGTACAACTGCTCTAAATTGTGTAGTTTCTGTTAGTACTCCTGAAGTGTAAGTTGTATTTGTATTGTCAATATCAACCCAAGCCGTAAACGGACTTACTGATGACTGCCACTTAACAACAGATCCTGTATGACCTGATAAAGTCAGCAAACCACTTGTCTCTCCGGAATTAATTGTTGTTCCGCCAGTTACTGTTCCACCAATAGCTTGCCCAATTATTGTTATCGTTACCGTAGATGCAGAACTGCAAGATCCACTTTTCACTATAAATGATCCGTTATAGGTTCCCGGTAAAGCATTTGCAGGTATTTGAATTGGGATTCCTCCACTTGAAGCAAAATTATATGAAGTATCAGGGATATCCGCTAACAAAGCTGCATTTGCTGCGTTATTCCAATCAAGGGCATAACTTGTTGGATTACCAAAAGAAGCAACATAAAATAAAGTTGATGTTTGTGAATTGCCGTTTGCACAAATTAGAGAAAGTACTCCATCTGATATAATTGTAGGAGTTTCATTTATAGTTACAGTAAAAACTGAACCTGTACTTATACCACCGCTTGCATTTTTTACCGTTAATGTTCCGGTATAAGTTCCGGCGGCAGCTTCGGCAGGAACTGCAATCGTAATTGGACTAGATGGCAACACTTCATCTGTAACAGCTGCAAAGCTATTTGCAGGAGAAGAATTCCAAACTATACTATAGGTAATTGGAGCTCCCGTTGTTGCACTGTAACTTAGAGCTGTACTTTGTGCATCATCACTCGTACATACACTATTTGCAGCTAATCCCGTTATAGTGGGTAAAGGCACTACTGTAACCGTTGTTGCAGCAGAATTTGCTGCTACACAAGCACCACTCTGAACAACTGCTCTAAATTGTGTAGTTGCAGTTAATGTTCCTGAAGTATAAGTTGTATTCGTGTTTGCAATATCAACCCAGGCCGTAAACGGACTCACAGATGACTGCCACTTAACAACAGATCCTGTATGACCTGATAAAGTCAATAAACCGCTTGTACTTCCTGCATTAATAGTAGTTCCGCCATTTACTGTTCCGCCAACTGTTGGTGGGGATACTATTACAGTAGCCGTATTATTTGTTGTAATAGTAGATGAGCACGTTTCTGAATCAAGTTTAGTGACTGTTATGATGCTTGATCCTGCAGTAGTTAATCCTACTGCTGTAAAAGTTCCTGTTCCTGCTGTACTAACTGTTAGATTTGCTGTTAATCCTGTCCCACTTGGACTACTTCTGTTGTAAGTAACCGCATAATTACCAATAGGCAATGACGTAGCACTACCTGTTACTGTTATTGTAGATGTTGTACCACTAGAAGCACAAATGCTTGCAGCAGTTGTAGATGTAATACTATAATTAGGACAAGAATAAGAAATAATCACTTTTCCTGCTGCGCCTGCACCCCCAATTTGTGCAACACCCAATGCTGAATTTATGGCACCACTACCTCCTCCACCAGCTGGTGAACCTGCAATTCCGGGTGCATTACTTAAGAGTAAACCCGAAACAGCTCCTCCTCCGGCTCCTCCTGAATTTGCTCCGGCACCTCCAGCACCAGACGAAAGCAATAATCCTAAAAGATTCCATGAGTTACCATTGCCTCCGTTTACACCTGCAAACTTACTAGAACCTGTCGAAGCTGCAATTGTTCCTCCTGTCCCTCCTAAAGGAGAACCTCCTGCATTATTGGCGTCTCCACCTGAACCACCTGCTGCTAAAATAGACGATTCAAAACCTGTAATAGTAGAGTTCCCTCCTGCAGCACCAGCTCCGCTGGTACCAGCGGTTTGACTAGCAACTACTACATTTAGCGTTGCTCCGGGAGTAACTGTAATTGGAGCACTTGCGTAAGCTCCTCCTCCTCCTCCGGCAGCACCTCTTCCTAAAAGCAATGGGGCACCACTGGCTCCACCGCCAGATCCGCCACCGCCCCATGCCTGAACAATGACACTAGTTACACCAGCAGGGACAGGAAATGTCCCATTGTTGGTGTACGTTTTCGTCGATCCTGCTTGGGACCACGAATAAGAACTAATAAAGACGAGTAATAAAAATAATTTTAATTTCATAATAGTAGGTTTTAATAATGAAAAAAATCAGTTAATTATTTGGGGTAAAGGGTATTTATAAGAAGGTGGTATTAAAAAGAAATTCCATTTGATTAAAATGTTATCAATGCATTTTTTATCAAGAAACACATAATTCATAAGTAACTGAACTACAGGTATTTAAAAAACTTAATGATAAAATTAACAAAATATTTCTGCATATAATTAAAATATTTCTCATATTTTCATGCAGTACATCGAAAAAATTTAAATTTTAATCAAGTTTTTAACACGCTATATATCAATAAGTTATAATTATCATTTTGTTACAAAAAATGTTGTTTTTCTTACAGTACCATTTAAGTGGATAAGGTGTTGAGGCGCAAAGGTGCTGAGAGACAAAGGTTCAAAGGCTTTGTTTAGGTGTAAAAATCCGTTTTATCTGCGTTACTTTCTTTTCATAATAAAAAAAGCCCTAACAAGTTTTAAAATCTTGTTAGGGCTATGTCTTTCTATTTATTATTTTTATTTGTAAATCAGATACTGCGCTCTCATTTTTTTAAAGTCTCGCAAACCATCTTTCCAACTATTTCTAATTTCTTCTTCGGAGATTCCAGCTTCTATTTGTTGTTGCAATTTTTCATTTCCAGCTCGTATAGAGAATTTTCTTTTATCGAAGAATTTAGACTTATCTGCAGTTGTTTGGTATGCTTTGATCAGCCATTTAATTTCTAGTTTATTAATTCTAGGAATTGCCGACAAATCCTCCCCATTACATTCTACATCATTATATAAAGGGTCTTTATCTCCAAAATTTGGTTTTGGAGTAAATGCAAAATTGCTTTTTGGTAAATAAGGAGAACCATATATCTGGAATTGTTTCTCCGTTCCACGTCCCATACTTATATTAGTTCCTTCAAAAAGGCATAAACTAACATATAAATTAATCGATTGATCGTTAGGTAAATTAGGAGAAGGTCGTACTGGCAGACTATAACTCATGGTTCTATTATAATTCAGACACGGAATAACGGTCAATTTACATTGAATTCCGTCTTTAAGCCATTTTTCTCCATTAATCATTTTAGCTTCTTCGCCTAAAGTCATTCCGTGGAGCAAAGGAGTTCGGTGCATTCCAATTCCGCTTTGAAACGCAATATCCAAAACAGGACCATCTACAATACCAATATTCGGATTCGGGCGATCTAATACAATTAACGGAATATTATTCTCGGCACATGCTTCCATTATTCTATGCATTGTAGAAACATACGTATATAATCGTGTTCCTACATCTTGCAAATCAAAAACCATGATGTCAATTCCTTTTAATTGCTCAGCATTTGGTTTGTTATTTTTCCCGTAAAGGGAAGCAATCGACAATCCTGTTTTGGTATCGATTTCATCAGATACGTGTTCGCCAGCATCGGCAGTACCACGAAAACCATGTTCTGGTGCAAAAATGGTTTTTATCTTTACTTTCTTTTCAACCAAAAAATCAACCAGATGGGTTTTCTTATCAATAATTCCTGTTTGATTGGTTACAATACCAATAGTTTTCCCTTTTAGTAAAGGTAAATATTCAGTATAATTTTCTGCTCCTGTTTTTATTTTTTGCGCAAAAGAAACGGTTGTAATTAATACGCATATTATGGTTAGTTTTTTCATAGGGTTTATTTGTTTTTCACTAATTGCACGAATTAGCATAAATTGTTTCACTCAGATTTAGCAGATTTAAGCCGATTAACACAGATTGTTTTTTGCCACTAATTTTTGTTTCTCGCAGATTCTGCAGATTTAGGACATTTACATTATAATAAATTGTTTCTCGCAGATTTTGCAGATTCTGGCAGATTTAAATTTTATAATCTGTGTTGATCTGCTTAAATCTGTAAAATCTGCGTGAAAAACTTAGCGTCAACAAAACAAAAATCATTTTTAATCTGTGGCTAACTTTTTTCACTCATTTATTTGTTTCCAAATCTTCGGGCAAAAATCATCTTTATACATTAATCTATTAGTTCTTGTAGGGTTTACACGATTGGTAAGAATAATTAAGAACCTATTATTATCGGGATTCAAAAAGAAAAATGTTCCTGTAAAACCCGTATGTCCAAAATCATTTTTGCAATAAAATGCATCAGGTTTTCGTTTATCAAAACCAAGTCCACGATAAATTCCTTCTTTGGCAAGAGGTGAATTAGTAAATGCTGCAACCACCTTTGCTTTTAGAATTTGCTTACCTTGATACTTCCCATTGTTAAGCAACATCTGGCAAATTACCGAGATCGATTGTGCATTGGCAAACAAACCTGCATTCCCGGAAACTCCACCTAAAATAGCCGCAGCTTCATCATGTACATAACCTTTGATGGTATCTTTTCTGAAAAAATTATCAATTTCGGTTGGCATTACATTTTGCTCCGAAGTCCATTTTAAAGGATTATATCCAATTTTTGAGATTCCTAATTCAGCATAAATTTTATTCGCCAGTTGATCTAATTTTTTACCTGTATTTGTCTCCATCATTTGTTGTACAAGGATCAGGTTTAAATCGCTGTACAAATACTTACCACGAGGATTGGTATTGGCCACAGCAATTTTTGCATAAACCGATTTATAAAACTCAGGATTTATCCACATATTTTTATAGACTTGCACATAATTATCCTTTGGCTCGAAAGAGAGATAATTTGCATCATAAACAATATTCTTGTTTACATACATCGTATCAAATAAATCAGGATAGTTCCCAGACTTTTCTTTGCTTAACAAAGGTGATCCATCTGGCGTAGATAACATACTTTGATAAAAAGTAATACTGGGCGTTAATCCTGTAGTATGTGTAAGTAACTCAAAAAGGGTTAAATCGGCAATAGCTGTGTTTTTATACATAGGAACTACTTCTCCCAACTTATCATCTAAATTCATTCTGTTTTCTCCAACCAAACGCATGGCAACGAGGGTTGCTCCTAAAACTTTAGACATAGAAGCTAAATCGTACACGTCGTCTGTTTTTACTAACTCTTTTTTTGAATAATCGTGGTATCCATAATTTTTCAAAATGAAAACAGAATCTTTACTACCTACAATAATTTGTGCTCCAGGGAAAAACCCTTTTTCGAGCGCATTATTCATCATCGAATCGATGTAAACTTCATTTTGCTTTGTATCGAAAGATTTTATTGAACTCTTTAGAGAATGGCAACTAATCTCTAGAAGAATCAAAAAAACAAGTACGATTTTAACTCTTATTTTCTTCATGTTCTTTATGGATTAACTCTCAAGTCCTGACCTGCCATAAGAGGCTCGTTGTTGGTTCCTGTGATCATTATTCTAACTGCTTTTACAGGTTTCTTTGGGTAGATGGAAGCATTCCCATAATCAAAAATGTCTCCTTTTTCAAAATCAACTCCGTTATACGAATATTCAACATAACCATCATTTACAATAAATCTTGGGTGATGTGGAATTCCTGTCAGCACATCAATTTTTGAAGAAACAACAGGATTGGTAAAAGTGTATAAAATCCAGTCACCACTCACACACGGAACATCGGTACGCAAATAAGTCTCTTCATTATAATCTTCTAATCTTGAAATTGGAAATTTAGGATTTTCAGCCATTGATGAGGTAACTTTTACCTCTGGTTCCAGATAAGGTGAACAATTGATTTTTACCATAGCTGAAGATGCTGTAGCTTCTTTATTATCTACAGTAAAGTCTAAACGATAAGTGTTTTTATCATTATAATTATCAATCACAAATCGCAAACGAGGTTTGGATTTCAACGTTTTTTCTTCTGAATAGCTTTGGATTAATTTATCATTTTCATAAAGTGAAACCAATTTAATAACTCCATTACTAGCCTCATCTGTAGTTGGATTAAAAGTTAAATACCAAATCCCGCTTTTATCAACATGCTCCGTAATATTCTCTGAAATATTTAAAACCTCAACTTTTGATGTATTCCAATTTGCAACTGGCAATTTCTCAACTTTTACCGCAGGACTTGCTGAATCTTCATTAAAGAAGCTACGGAACAGGTATTGCTCGTAATTCTTAGTCTGGATTGGTCCAGTATATAAAGGGGATTGTCTCGTAGGTTCGTTTCCTTGCGCATCATAACGTACAACAGCTCCTTCATAAGGTGGTGTTACTGTAATAGTTCCGCTTTTATAAATTGCCGTTGGCGGAAAATCTCTAAAAGCAATTCCCATATTAGCCAAACGTTGCAAATGGCTATTGGTTAATCTTCCATAAAAATTATCCCAGTTTTTATCTTCTTTTTTAGACCATCCAATTTCCGACAAAGCACTAATTCTTGGGTAACTTTGGTATTCTACAAATCGTGTCGGACGGTCAAGATATTCACTCCACAAAGCACCTTGAACTCCTTTTATCAATTTTTGTTGTTCGGGTGTTAAATCGTTGTCTGGAATTGGCTCAAACGAATAAGCTCTTTTTGTATCTGTAATTGCTGCCCAACGATGACCACGTTCATTTTCGGACTGTGCCATGTCAAAATAGGTAAATTGTCCTGGCATCATAACAGTTTCATATCCTTTTTTAGCCGATTCAATTCCGTAGCTTATTCCCTGCCAGGCACTAATTAAAGTGTTTGGATTTATTTCTCCTCCTTTTAAAATTTCATTCCAGCCAGCTGTTTTTCTATTGTATTTTTCTACGATTTTTTCAACACGCCTAAAGAAATAATTCTGAAGTTGGAAAGTATCTGTATATCCTTCTTTTTCCATCAGCGCTTTACATTTTGGGCAATGTTCCCAATTGGCTCTGTTTACCTCATCTCCTGCAACATGAATATATTCAAAAGGAAACATTTCTGAAACCTCTCTAATTATAGAATCTAAAATTTGATAGTTTTCTTCACGTCCCACACACCATACATTTTTTACTTCTCCCTGAACACTTTTTGTTTCCTGTGTCGTAACACATCCTATTTCTGGATATGCTGCCGTTACAGCGCGAGAATGTCCCGGAATTTCGATTTCGGGCATGATTGAGATTCCACGAGCTGCTGCATAAGCCACAACTTCTTTCATATCAGCTTGGGTATAATAACCGCCGTAACGTTTGTTTCCTGAACCATAAGATGGCAACAATACTTCTCCTGGTCCTCTCCAGGCTCCTTTTAAAGTTAAATCTGGCATTGATTTAATCTCGGCTCTCCAACCGTTATCATCGGTAAGATGCCAATGAAAAACATTCATTTTGTGTGCTGCTAACCAGTCGATATAATTCTTAACCGTTTGCTTATCAAAAAACTGTCTTGAACAATCAAGCATCATTCCGCGCCATTCAAAACGAGGATAATCTTCTATTTTCACAAACGGAATTGTTCCTTTTTTTACCTCTTTGGCAGAGCAAATTTGTAATAAGCTTTGAAGTCCGTTTAGGACTCCATTTGAAGATTTTCCTTTTATAACCACTCCTTTTTTAGTTACGCTCAATTCGTAACCATCATTAGGAAGATTTAGTTTTTCATCTACTAAAAATGATATTCCATCTTTTTTATTTCCTTTTCCAATAGAAACAATCGGTTTAATTCCTGTAGTTGCAAAAAAATCACTCCCTATATAATGGGCACTTTTTTGCAACTTTTTGTCTACAACAATTTGTACTGATGAAGGAATTACAAATGTTCCTTCTTTCTGTTCTATTTTTACTGGTTGCGGAATTATATCGAGTTTCTGAGCCTGTAATACATTCAGGGAACTCAGGAAAACTGCGATTAGTAGCATACTTTTTTTCATCTTTTCTGGTTTTTTGTTTTGTTAAAATTGTATCGGAATACTTTCCGTTTGTGTGGTACTCAAAGCGGTAATGGCATAAATGTATTTTTCAAAATTAGCATTTGGCACTTCTAATTTTGTGGCTGTGGTTACATAGTAAATATTCTCAGGATTAGAGAAATCGGTTATTTTTCCTTTAGCAAATCTATAAATCACATATTTTTTATTGTTCAATCCAGCCTTCCAGGTAAGCAGTCCTTTATCTCCGCTTTTAGCAATCGTAGCATTTATTGGCGGCTGTGGTGTTATTCTTGTAATTCTGTTTGCTTCGGGTGTTAATGCAATATATTTATATTGTTTTTCTATAAGAGGCTTTCTAAGTGTATCTCCTTTTTTTAGAAAATTATTTGCTGTAAAATACATGGAGCCATCTAGTAAAGGCAGAGACCGAACCATTTCTATTTGCTTCACAATCTGGTCTGGACTTCTCCACTCTACTTCATTTGCTGTTTTCGAAAGCTTATAAACTCCGTGACCTACATATACATTTGCCCCGTATTTATGTTTTGCCCACCATTTTGCCAAAACTTCAAAATTAGCTCTGTCAAAACCAATGTGCCAGTATATTTGAGGTGTTACATAATCTATCCAGTTTTCTTTTTGCCATTTTAAAACATTGGCATACAAATCATCATAATTTGTAGCTCCTGCCACAGTGTTTGATCCTTCTGAATCTTTGGCAATATTTCGCCATACTCCAAAAGGTGAAATTCCGAATTCGACCTCTGGTTTATTTGCAATTATAGTATCTCGTATTTGTTTGATTATCAAATCGACATTGTCCCTTCTCCAATCGTCTTTGTCTTTAAACTGACGAGGTTCTTTGGCAAATGCAACCTGATCAGGAAATTCTTGTCCAGCAATTCTATATGGATAAAAATAATCGTCCATATGTATCGCCTGAATATCATAATTCCGAACTATTTCGCCCACTACCGAGGCTACAAAATCTCTGGTTTCTTTGTAACCGGGATTAAAATATCTTGTATTTCCGTAAGTAAGGAATAGCTCTGGTTTCTTAAAATATAAATGCGTTTTTGCTAGCACATTCTTAGCCGTATCTTTTTGTACACGATACGGATTTAGCCAGACATGCACGCTCATTCCTCTTTTTCCTGCTTCGTCAATCATTAATTGCAATGGGTCAAAACCGGGAGTAACTCCTTGTGTTCCTGTTATCCAATGTGATGCTGGTTCTTTTGTCGATTTGTAATAGGCATCTGCCGTAGGACGAATTTGAAAAATTACGGTGTTCAGATTATACGACCGTAAATTATCCAGAATTGTTATCATTTCGGCTTTCATCGCCTTGTCTGATAAACCTGGTTTTGAAGGCCAATCGATATTATCTACAGTAGAAATCCAAGCTGCCCGCATTTCTCTTTTTGCTGGTTGTTGTCCAAAAAGATTGGTTTGAAACAACAGCACTAGAATTAAAATTTTTAAGATTTTCATAAATTCTATTTTTGGTTAGTTATTTTGGTTTTGTATTCGTGTTGAAACTTTAACCGCAAAGCTCACAAAGATTTACGCAAGGTTCGCAAAGTTTTCATTTAATCTATATAATCTTTTATTGTTTCTCTCGCAGATTTGGCAGATTTAGCAGATTCAATTTGTGTAATTCGAGGCGAAAACCTTTACAACATAAACTTACTCTAACAAATAAACCCCACCTTCTATAAGTGATGTCCAAACTTTTCCCTGATCATCAACTGAAAATCCGTTTACGCTCGAGCTTCCTAAATTGATTTGTTTTATAATCTCAAATTTCTCTGCATCAACAATAACGACTTCTCCTTTTCGGCTTCCGATATATATTTTATTATTGTTTTCTACTATTGGTGCTGGATTATGCTCGTACCCTAGTTTTAAATCTAAAATCTTACTTTGACTAATCAGATTTTCTTCTGTCAATTCTAGATTATCGCTTAATGGTAATCTTAACAATTCTCCATTCATCGTTTTTGCATAGAACCATTTTCCGTCTTGACTTTTTCCCATCGATTCTCTGACTTTCCATTTAGAGGTTCTAAAAAGGGTTTTACCTGTTTCGATATCTAAAATGGTCAAAAAACGTTCTGGTGTAACAAAGTAAAGCCTACTTTTTGATGACACTACATTTACATTTCCAGCTGAATACAAAAGCTGATTCGTATTCCCGTTATTCCATCGCCAAATGAGTGCTCCTGTGTTTTTATTTAAGCAATACACATTGGCATCCCATGCTCCAAAAATAATCTTATCTCCTTGGATCAATGGTGTTCCTTGCGAATACGATTGTGGTAAATTATTCTTCCAGATTACCTGACCACTAACGACATCAATGCATATAAACGCTGTAGAGCTTGCTGTATAAATTTTATTATTTTCGACAATTGGCGAACCTACCAAAACTCCTCCTACAGGAATCTTCCATTTTTGTTTGCCAGATTCTGTATTAAATCCTAACAGATTTCCTTCTATTGTACCAATAACAAGATTATTTTTTGCAATAATTGGGGAGAAATAAATAGCATTTCCTGTTTCTATTTTCCAATTCAGCGTTTTGTTTTTCAAATTAACCGATTGTATCTCGCCAATAGAATTGGTAAAATAGAGGCTTCTTTTATCAAAACAAGGAACACTATAAATTGATGCAATGTCTTTTACAAATGGTGGGAAATTAGTTTTTAGATTATCTTTTGGAATTTCAATTTTTGAAGGTTTTGTTGGAACTGAGAAATTAAAAACACCTGGTTTGTCTATCATTTTCTGATAAACACTAATACTATCATTATTGATTACAACCTCGTTGTAGCTTCTTGTTTTTCCGTCGCGAGAGGTAATCGACGCTCCCATTATTCCGCTTAAACCCGAGAAATCATATTTTTTTAAGGTGTGTCCGTGACCACAAAAACTAACAACTGTAGGGTATTTTTCTAAAACAGAAAGTACTTCTTTATAATTACTCACACTATTATCTAATGGATAATGCGCAAAGTTCAATACTTTTTTATTGCTATTTTTAAGACTGTCTTTTAGTGTTTGGTCAAGCCAAAGAACGTCTTCATGCTTTACAAAACCATCACCCATTTTCATATAAGGACCACACGGAAATCCGATAAAAAGATAATCGCCTTTTGAAAAAACAAATCGATCATTACCCCATATTTTTTTATAAGTCAAACCTGCACTTTCACTCCAATTAGTTTCGTGATTTCCAGAAATTACATAATACGGAATTTTCAATTTAGCCAGAATAGAATGCACTTGTTTTAGTTCATCGTCTGCACCACGATTCGTTAAATCTCCTGTTACTACAACAAATTCATTATCCGAATTATTGATTTCTTTTATAATATCTTGTAGCAAAAAATCATTTTCGTTTCCCACAGAAACATGCAAATCTGTAAGTTGCACAAACTTGATATTTCCTGATTTTTCTGCCTTTTGAGAAAACCCTGATGCAATTATAAAAATCAATAATATTATGGAAAATGAATGTTTCATAAAACAATTATAAATCTATTGGTTGTAATTATTACCTTAATCTGTTGGCTTTAATCATTTTAACACATAGAAACATAGACTTTTGACTCTCATAAAAGGCGTTTCACTTATTTTAAATGCACATAGCTAGCTATGTGAAAGAAATATATTTCTTTTTATATTCTTTTTTACACATAAAATCTATGTTTCTATGTGTAAAATTAAATTTCCATAATACACTCAACAGATTAATATTGTCTTATATGCACTACGGTATGTTCCTATATTATGTGCAATCGTTGTGTTAGACGCACTGCGGTGCGTCTCTACACTGTGCGTCTACAGAAAACCTTTGAACCTTTGTTACTCTGTCCCTTTGAACCTCTCTCAATTATTAAAAAAATTATAGAAAAACAGCAATTGAAATTTTAAGGAGTTCTCCCAATATTCAATATTATGTTTTCCTGGACGTTCTATATAATCATGGTTAATTTTTTGGGCAAGCATCTTTGTGTGAAGTTCTCTATTTACATCAATAAAAAAATCATCTACTCCACAATCGATAATAAGTTTTAGATTATTGTTTTCTACTAATCCAAGCATATTTACTACTGTGTTTTTCTCCCAATTTTCAGGGAATTCAGTTATAGAACCTAAACGTTTTTTTATATCCCACTTTTCAGGAAACGGACGAAAATCTACTCCTCCACTCATACTCCCAGCTGCTCCAAAAACATCCTGATGCTTAAACGAGAGATACAATGCTCCGTGTCCGCCCATACTAAGACCTGATATAGCTCTGCCTTCACGACTTGCAATCGTTTTGTAATTTTTATCTATAAAGGGAACTAACTCATTTACAACATAAGTTTCATATTTAAATGTGGAATCTATTGGACTATCAAAATACCAGCTTGAATAATTCCCATCAACACCAATTACTATAAAACCATATTTATCAACCTGTTCTCCAACCTCTTTAAAACTTTTTACCCAAGTTGCATAATTACCGCTATACCCATGAAGTAGATAAACTACTGGGAATTTTTTCTTGCTTTTTTTATAATTATCAGGAACGATTACACACGTCTTTATGTTTTTATTCATCGAAGTGCTAAACACTTGTATCGTGTCAATCTTAGCTGCTTTGGCAGAAAAAAATAGAAATACTAAGAGTAATGTGTAAATTGTTTTTTTCATAGAATTATGGTTTATTTTGGTTAAAAAGAGGCAATAACTTTTCTTCAAAATGTATGAGATTTTTTATTTCTGATACATTTTGACAAAAAAATATAACGGGTTAAATGATTAACTTTCTTTCTTTTAAGTTCTTATTTCACTGACTTTAAAGCTTGAGCTAAAAGGTAACACACAATTAAATAAAACTATTTTAACCATGTAAGTGATATAAGTCCATTTAAGTTTTATGCTGATTAGTCATGCTTATATTTTCTTACATCACTTACATGGTTAACTTTTTTTTGTTACAATTTTATTTCTTTAATAAAACTCAAAAAAATATAAAATTTAGATTCGAGAAATTTACTTCAAACAATCCCTCAAAATCGTCACTGGGTGCATTGCTTTTCTATTGGTTCCGTCAAAAATCTGGTGACGGCAACTCGTTCCTGCAGCTGCAATTGCAGTTGTTGCTTCGGTTGAACGGATTTTCGGGAACAAAGTATCCTCACCCATTTGCATACTTATTTCGTAATGCTCTTTTTCATATCCAAATGAACCCGCCATACCACAACAACCTGAATTATAAATAGTAACTGAACTATTTTTAGGGACATTTAGCATTGCGAAAGAAGCTTCGACAGTACTTAATGATTTTTGATGACAGTGTCCGTGAATTTTTATTGTTTTCTCTACATCCGAAAATTGTCCAGAATGAATTTTTCCTGCAGCAATTTCTCTCTTAAAGAACTCTTCGACTGTAAATGTATTTTTCGATAATTTCTCGGCACTTTCTTTGTCTTTTGCCAATCGAATGTATTCGTCTCTAAAAGTCAATATTGCAGATGGTTCGATTCCTATCAGGGGTATATTTTCTGAAATTAAATCTTTAAAAATACCTACGTTTTTATTAGCTATTTCTTGTGCTTCTTCTAAGAATCCTTTGGATATAAATGCTCTTCCGCTTTCTTCGTGGTCTACAATTATTACTTCATAGCCTAGTCCTGTCAGCAATTCATAGGCATCTATCCCAACTGGAACATCATAATAATTGGTAAACTCATCACAAAAAAGATATACTGCTCCATTTACAAAAGGACTATTTACTGTTGATTTTTTATTTTTTTCGTACCACTTTCTAAAAGTTGTTGGTGCTAATAATGGAACTTGTCTTTGAGAAGCAATTCCCATACTTTTTTTAACAAAGCCCAAATTGGCAACAAAATTTGTCATGGAAGGCGCAATGCTTCCTAGCTTGTTAAGTTTAGAATTGAAAGCAAATATTTTATTTCGAACAGAAAATCCGTTTGCTTTTTGGTATTGATATAAAAACTCCGATTTTAAAGTCGCTACATCTACATTACTTGGGCATTCGCTTGCGCAGGCTTTACAGCTCACACACAACTCAAATACTTTATATAATTCTTCGTGGTCGAATTTATTGTCTTTCTCCGAATGGGTTAGGTATTCTCTTAACGCATTGGCTCTAGCACGAGTCGTATCTTTTTCATTTCTCGTAGCTCGATAACTAGGGCATAAAGTTCCTCCAGCCGAAGGTAACTTTCTGCAATCGCCTGAACCGTTACATTTCTCGGCTGCACGCAAAATCCCCATACTGTCCGAGAAATCCTGAATTGTTTTAATATCTGGTTCTACTCTTCCTGATTCTACCCGCAGATTTTCGTCCATTTTAAAAGCGTTCACAATTTTTCCAACATTCAGAATTGTATGCGGATCAAAAGCACTTTTAATTCTTTTTAATAATTCGTAATTCTTCTCGCCTATCATAAATGGCAAAAACTCTCCACGAACAATTCCGTCACCGTGTTCTCCACTTAGTGAACCTCTATATTTTTTTACCAAAATAGCCACTTCGGTAGCAATGTTTCTAAATTGGTGTAATCCTTCTTTTGTTTTTAAATTTAAAACTGGACGCAAGTGAATTTCTCCCGCTCCTGCATGTGCGTAATAAATAGCACTTTGCCCATGTCTTTGCATCATGGCAGAAAAATCTGCTATATAATTAGGTAAATCACTTAGTTCAACCGCTGTATCTTCTATAGAATCGGCAGCTTTATCATCACCAACAATACTTCCTAAAAGTCCAAGTCCTGCTTTTCGTAAGTCATTTATTTTATCAATATCGGTTCCATAAATTTTAGGCAAAGCATACCCAAAATTATTTTCTTCAAGATCTTTAATTAAAGCATCTGCTTGTCGTTCGGCATCTTCCATACTATCGTGTGATCCTACTTCGAGCATAATAACTGCCTTTGGTTCTCCCACGATAAAAAACCTGTTTTTAGCTTGTTCCCTATTGGTTTTAGTACAATCTAATATTGTATCATCCATCATTTCGCAAGTGTACAAATGATGTTTCATTGCAGTAACTACGGCCTCTAAACTTTCCTGAATGGTATGGAAATGTGCCACAACCATAACATTATTTGTTGGTGGTAAATCATCTACTTTCAGTGTGATTTCTGTGGTAAATGCCAGAGTTCCTTCACTTCCGCAAAGTAACTTTCCTAGATTTATTGTGTTTTCTGTACCCGAAAACAAGTCTGATTTTAATAATAAATCAATGGCATATCCTGTATTTCTTCTATGAATTTCAGGTTTTGGAAATTCTTTTACAATTTCTTCCTGGTTTTCTTTATTCGAAAGTTCTTCATAAATCGCTTTGTAGATTTTACTTTCCAGCGAATCTCCTTTTGTCTTTTCTATAAATTCCTCCGAAGTCATTTCCTTAAATACAACAATGCTTCCGTCGCTTAAAACAGCTTTTATCTCAACTATTTTATCACGGGTTACTCCATAACGTATTGATGTTGTTCCCGATGAATTATTTCCTACCATTCCGCCAATCATACATCGATTTGTGGTCGAAGTATTAGGTCCGAAAAATAATCCGTGTGGTTTTAAATACAAATTCAGCTCATCGCGAATTACTCCGGGCTGAACTGTTATGGTTTTCTTAGCAGCATCAAAAGCAACAATCTTAGTAAAATGTTTAGATACATCTACAATTATTCCGTTTCCTACAGTTTGCCCCGCCAAAGAAGTTCCTGCCGTTCTGGGCGTTATTGAAATTTTATTTTTTGCTGCAAAGCGAATAATTTTAACAATATCTTCTTCTGTTTTTGGAACTGCTACTGCTTGTGGTATAATTCTATAAGCAGATGCATCAGTGGCATATAATTTTTTATGAAGCTCGTCATAAAAAAGAGTTCCTTCTAATGAATCGGATAATTGCTGTAGTTGAAGAGTATCAGACATTTAATATGATATTGCTATTATTTTATTATTGTATTTCAAAGTGTTTTTTCACTTTGCAAGTTAGCAAGATTAGACCTAACTTCTTTTAAAAAACGTCAGGTCTGCGGTACAAAATCTTGCAGGATTATAATCCTTTGTTGGAAATCTATATTATAATTTATTAAACTAACACAAATTATTAGTAATCAAAACGTTTAAACGCTTCGATTGCTTCATATTCAGCCAATCCTAATTCATCATATAAAATGGCTGTGTTTTTATTACGATCTTCGGCTCTAACCCAAAATTCTCTTGAGTCATTTCCTTGAAACATTACTCTGTCTTTCTGAGATTGATGGTATAAAATTGCATGACGTTTCAATAATACTTCTGATGGGCTTAATGGTACTGCCATATCTATTTCGTGAATATCCCATTCATGCCAAGCTCCTCTATATAACCATAACCAGCAATCATTCATATAAAGTTCTGACTTTAATTCTTTCATTGCTGCAAATATCGCATTCAAACATACTTCATGCGTCCCGTGTGGGTCTGCTAAATCTCCTGCTGCAAATACTTGATGTGGTTTTATTTTGGCAATAATATCCTTAACGATAGCAATATCTTCAGTACCTAACGGATTTTTCTTTACTTGACCTGTTTCATAAAAAGGAAGATCAAGGAAATGAGTGTTTTCATCTTTTAAACCAATATATCTTGTGGCTGCGTACGACTCACGTCTTCTTATAAGTCCTTTTAATTTTCGAACTTCCAAAGAATCAATTTGATTTTCTGTCTTATTATTTAGGAAATTAATAACTGATGAAAAATTAACTCCTTCGATCTCTTTTCCAACAAAATCGCTACATACTTCGGCAAACTTTAATGCCTCATCATCTGTAACAGCAATATTTCCGGAAGTTTGATATACTACATGTACATCATGTCCTTGTTTTATTAATTTAGAAAATGTTCCTCCCATCGAGATAACATCATCATCTGGATGTGGACTAAAAAGGATTACTCTTTTCTTAGCCGGATTGGCTCTCTCAGGGCGATGTGAATCATCTGTATTTGGTTTACCTCCTGGCCACCCCGTGATAGTATGCTGCAAAACATTGAACATATTAATATTCAAATCGTAAGCAGAACCTTCTTGTGCCAAAAGATCTGACATACCATTATTATTATAATCTCTGTCGGTAAGTTTTAATATAGATTGTTTGGTTTCTCTACAAAGCCAAACGATTGCTTTGCTTTTTAATTCTTGTGTCCAGGTACATCCGCCTACTAACCAAGGGGTTTCAAATCGTGTTAATGCAGATGCTGAAGACTGATCTAATACAAAAGTAGCATTAGAATGATTTTGCAAGAATGTAGCTGGAACTTCTGAGCTTATATCTCCTTGAATGGTTCTCTTAATAATTTCGGCTTTATTTTGTCCCCAAGCCATCAAAACAATTCTTTTAGATCTAAGAATCGTAGAAACTCCCATTGTGATTGCTCTTTTAGGAACATTATCGATACCATTAAAGTCTGATGAAGCATCGACTCTGGTAATATGATCTAGGGTTATAATTCTGGTTCCTGAATTAATGTGTGATCCTGGCTCATTAAATCCTACATGTCCTGTACGACCAATTCCCAGAAGCTGAAAATCAAGCCCTCCGGCTTCTTTTATTTTCATTTCATAATCAACACAATATTGATTAAGTTCTTCTAGAACAACAGTTCCGTCTGGAACATTTACATTTTCTGGTTTTATATCAATATGATTAAAGAGATACTGATGCATAAAATAATGATAGCTCTGACGGTTCTCTTTTGTCATTGGATAATATTCATCCAGATTAAAAGTAACTACATTATAAAAACTAAGACCATCTTCTTTGTGCATTCGAACTAACTCTTCGTATACTTTTATAGGTGATGAGCCTGTTGCCAGACCAAGTACACAAGTTTTATTCTTGGCTTGTTTTGAACGTATTAATTCGGCTATTTCCTGAGCAACTGCTTTTGAACCTACAATTGAATTGTCAAAAATCACATTATGATTTTTCTCAAATCGGGTTTCTTCAAATTTGCCAGGTATGTCGTAAGCCAAAGAAGTATTGGTTTTCATAATATATCTCTTAGTTAAAAAATTAGTTTAACAAATATATACAAAAAACAAAACGAATACATTATTTTGCGTTATTTAACAAAATTAAATTAAAATACCGTAAAATAACGCAGAAATTACTGATTGAATCTCAAATTACAACACAAAAACTCCTGATTTTCTATATTCTTCCAGCATTGGATCTTCTGGATCAAGGTTTGTAACAATCGTATCTAGCTGGCTAAGTTCGCAAACAACATGTGGCATTTTAGTATTTAATTTATTCGAAGAAAACATCGAAACTACTCTGTCAGAAGACTCTATCATTGCTTTTTTAACAATAGACACTTCATACCCTATCTCTGTTAATCCTTGTTTTACATTAATACTACTGGCTCCAATAAAACAGATATCGGCTTTAATCTTAGACAAAACCTGGATTACATCCATACCGATAGTAACCATTGCGTTTTTCTGCATTTTTCCACCTATAAATATTAAATCTATATTAGGATGCTGTGATAATTGCATCGCTATTGGTAAGCTATAAGTATAGATTGTAGCCTTTAAATCGGAAGGAATTAGCTTCGCAAACACAAGATTGGTGCTACCTCCGCTCATTATAATAACCTGTCCATCATGCAATAATGACAACGCTTTTGTGACAATTTTTTTCTTTTCTTCTTCTGCCGATATGACAATATCAAAAACATCAACAGATTTTTCTGTAGGCTGTATAGCACCTCCATAAACTTTCTCAAGAAGATTCTTACTGTCTAATTCATTCAAATCTCTCCTTATAGTATCTTCTGACAGATCTAGAGCTAAAGCCAAATCCGTCGTAACAACCTTTTGTTCTTCAAGGAGTTTAGTCATTATGTATTTATGTCTTTCGGCTTTCAGCATTTTTTAAAAATTAAAAATTCAGGGCAAATATATCAAATAATTCAATTCAAAAGCTGAGGACTCCTTAGTATATGCAATAGTTTGCGTATTTTGAATCTCCTATAGACCTTATAGGGTATTACTACGTAAAAACTGCATTGTTTTGCGTTATTTTAGTTAATTTTTGAAAATAAATATAAAATACCGCATTTATATGCAATAAATAAATATATTTGCTCAACAACCATTAAAAAAACCAAATTATCATGAAAAAATTATTCCTTATTTCATTGTTGGTTTTGTTCATTCAAGTAACATTTGGGCAAACAAAAACAATAACCGGAACTGTAAAAAACAAAGCGGATGGGATTCCTATTCCTGGAGTGAGTGTCCTTATTCAGGGAACTGCAAAAGGTAGCTCTACTGATTTTGATGGTAACTACAGTATCGCAATATCACCAGGAGAAAGCCTTAGCTTTAGCTACATGGGTTTTGAAACTAAGGTGGTAAAAATAGAGGGACAACAAAAGGTTAATGTTGATCTTTCTGAAACCGCTTCAAAATTAGACGAAGTAGTTGTCGTAGGGTTTTCTTCTCAGAAAAAAACCAACGTAACTGGTGCTGTTGCGTCTATAGATGTTGCTAAAACTATTGGCAGCAGACCTTTAACTGATATAAGCAAGGCATTACAGGGTACTACGCCTGGTGTAAATGTTAGTTTTAACTCAGGGAATATTAATCGTATGGCAAAAATAAACATACGTGGATCTGGAACTGTGAATGTTAACGGCTCTGACGATCCTTTAATATTGGTTGATGGAGTTCCTACAGATTTATCTCTTATCAACCCTAATGATGTAGCAACGATGACAGTACTTAAAGATGCAGCTTCGGCTTCTATCTATGGTGCTCGTGCCGCTTTTGGGGTAGTACTTATTACTACAAAAGGAGGAAAAACAGGAGAAGGAAAAGTTAGATTTTCTTATAGCGGAAACACTGCTTTTACCAATCCGATTTCTACATTACAATTCTTAGACCCTACAGACGAAATTCCTGGACTAATTGCTGCAGGAACGCGTACTGATGGTTCTACACCAGAATTTTTTGGAGCAAATTACAACACTTTACTTGCCGGAATTAAAACCTGGAAAGAGAAATATGCAAACAATCGTACTAGCAATGAAATGGTTTATGGTGAAGATTGGGAAATTAAAAATGGTACGCCTTATTTCTATAGAGTTTGGGATGCTAATAAAGAAATGTATGCAAAAAATGCGCTTCAAACTTCTCATAATTTCTCTGCTCAAGGTAATCTGGGAGATAAAAGTTCCTTCTTTGCTTCGTTTGCAATTACAGACCAACAAGGTATGTTAAGAGTAAATCAGGAAACTAGAAAGAGAACAAATATCAATTTAGGATTTACTACAAAATTAACGGATTGGCTTACAGGAGATTTCAAAGTAATGACTATTCGCAGTACTTACGATCAGCCATTTAACTATTATGGTGGTTCTGGTACTGATGATACAAAATATGGAGGTTATTTTGGTTATGCACTTCGTTGGGGACAATATACTCCAAACTTCGGAACCTATAGAGGATATAATTTCCGTACTGCCGGAGGGTATTTATCTAATGCGTCTATGAACGAAAATGATCAATACAATAACAGGTTAAGTGCAAAATTTACAGCCGAAGTTATAAAAGATCTTAATATAATTACTGAGATAAGCAGTGTTACTGATTATTACTCCAGAAAACAAAACGGAGGTAAATTTCAGGCTTGGGATAGCTGGTCATCTATGCCATACGACGCTACAACAATACAAACAGCTACACCTGCAACTCTTGAAGCAGGAAATGATTTTGTAGCACAATCAAAAGCAGAAACAAGAACAAATGTTGTTAATATTTATGCGAACTATAAAAAGCAATTTAACAAACATAATTTAAAATTCTTAGGAGGTTTTAACTCAGAGTGGCAAGATTTTTCTCGTACGTATGCAAGAAGAAACACACTTCTGGACAAAACAAAACCAGAATTTAATCTTGCTGTAGGAGAACAATTTGTTTCTGGAGCTACAAATACTGATTTGAACCCAGATGTAACAGCTTATTCAATCGCAGGTTTCTTTGGTCGTGTAAATTATGACTATAACGGAATTTACTTATTAGAATTAAATGCTCGTTATGATGGTTCTTCTAAATTCCCTACAGACCAACAATGGGGATTCTTCCCTTCGGCATCTATAGGATACAAAATTATTAATGAGAGTTTTATGGAAGGTACACGCGGATGGTTAAATGACCTTAAATTACGTGCTTCTATGGGATCTATAGGAAATCAAAACATTGGTAACAATGCTTTCTTATCTATCATGAAAACTAAAAATCCTTCGTGGATAAATGGTGGAGCCGTATTACCTCCTTCTACAGATTTGCCAACTAACGTTGACCCAGCATTAACTTGGGAAAAAGTATATACAAAAGACATAGGTATAGATGTGAGAATATTTGATATGCTTGGTGCTTCGTTTGATTGGTACCAACGTGATACAAAAGGAATGCTTGCCCCTGGTATAACGCTTCCAGGTTCTTTTGGTCAGGATGCAGCTAAAACAAACTCAGGGAACATGAGAACAAGAGGATGGGAACTATCTTTAAACTTTAATAAACAATTAAGCGAGAGTGCTTCAGTTTTTGTAGATGTTGCTTTATCTGATTACAAATCGGTAGTTACTAAATGGAATAATAGCTCTAAATTATTAACTACTTATTATGACGGATATGAAATTGGTCAAATCTGGGGTTTAACGAGTGACAGACTTTTACAATCTAATGACGTGTTTACCAATAACGGTAAAACGGTAAATGGTGTTGACTATTCTAAAACTATGCTTGGTAGTTTTAAATACGGACCTGGAGACGTACATTATGTAGATACAAATGGTGATGGTGTTATATCACGTGGAGCTGGAACTGCAGACGATCATGGAGATTTAAGCAAAATTGGAAATACAACTCCTCGTTACAAATACGGAGTAACTTTAGGTGGAAAATATCGTGGTCTTGACATTTCTGGTTTCTTCCAAGGGGTTGCTAAACGTGATTATTGGGCTGCCTCAGATGCTGTTTTACCTTTCTATCGTGCACCTCAACAAATGTATGCAAACCAATCAGACTATTGGACACCAGAAAATACAGGAGCTTACTGGCCAAATCCTTATTATGGTAGCGAATCGACAGCTTTTGGAGGTAGTACTGAAGGTATGAATAACTTCGTAACTCAAACAAGATACTTACTTAATATGTCTTATTTACGTCTTAAAAATGTTACTCTTGGTTATTCTTTACCAAAAGAATTCATCAAAAAAGCAGGGTTAGAAAAATTAAGAATATATGCTTCGGGTGAAAACTTAGTGACTTGGGCAGATAGCCGTCTTCCTGTAGATCCTGAACTTGACGAATCGGAAATCTTCTGGGGAAGAGCTTATCCTTTTACCAAAACATGGTCTTTTGGTGTTGAGCTATCTTTCTAATACTAACAATTCAAAAATTTTAAAATGAAAAAATCAATTATAAAATCCAAATTACAGCTGATGTTTGCAGCAACTATAATGGCAATGAGCGCCGTTGGTTGTTCGGACTACCTGACAGATGAGCCTGCAGATAAATTTACAAACGAGAACTTCTGGCAATCTGAAGACAACGTAAAAACATTTTCATGGCTTAATTATGATACTTTTTTTGGTTACGGCAACGGGACAACAATTGGAGTTTCTTCTTTCTATTTCCATGGCACCGACTCTAAAGTAGATGATAACCTGGCAGCTTATACTTTTTTTCAAATGCCTGTTACAGCAAGTACTACCAATAAGTATTCCTGGGATGAATTTTACACACTGATTCGTCGTTGTAATTTAATGATAGAAAAAGTACCTGGCGTTCCTATGGCAGAGGTAAAAAAGAATCATTATTTAGGTGTAGCTAAATTTTTCAGAGCCTATACATATTTCCGTTTAGTACAAAAAATGGGGAATGTTCCGTATACTGATAAATTTTTAGCCCAAAGTGATGCTGCAGTATACTCGCCTGCAATGCCAAGAGCAGAAGTTATCGACAGAGCAATTAAAGATATGGAAGAAGCTATAGACTTATTACTTCCGGTAGATGATAAAAATACTACTGTAAATAAATATACTGCTTATGCTGCTTTAAGTAACATTTGTATCTACGAAGGAACGTACAGAAAATACCATTTAGGTCAAGACGGAAGCGCTTATCTTAACAAAGCCAAAGCAGCATCTCTTGCCGTAATGAACAATGGTGGTTATAAATTAAACTCAGATTGGAAATCCCTTTACAACTCTGTTGAATTAGCTGGTAATACAGAAGTAATACTTACAAAACGTTATTTATCAAACGTATTAATGCATTCTCTTCAAAACTATACCAACACATCAACTATACAATATGGTTTAACAAAATGGGCTGCCGATAGTTATGTAACTACAAATGGATTACCTATACAACAAGCAGGAAACAGCCAGTATACTGGTGATACTGATATTACAAAAACGTTTGCTAATAGAGATCCTCGTTTTGGTAAAACTGTAAATCCTACTAGTTACGGATATAAAGGAAAACCTTTTAGCGCTGCTACATTAGTTTCAATGTCTGGATATGTGTTTGAATTATACAACAATCCAGCAACAACAGGCCCAGATGTTACTACAGGAGGACGTAATTATACTGATGCCCCTGTATTTACTTTAAGCGAAGTATATTTAAATTATGCCGAAGCTTGCGCAGAACTTGGTACTGCTACAAATACTGATCTTGATATGTCTATCAATAAAGTACGTGCCCGTGCAGGAATTGCGCCTTTAACTACAGACGGGACTAATGCTTCTGCTGGAGGAATACAAATTAATGACCCAAGAAGAACGGCTACTTTAGAGCAAATCTCAGGTTCTGTTAGCCCTCTTATATGGGAAGTACGTCGTGAGCGTCAAATTGAATTTATGAGCTGGACAACGCTTAGACAAATGGATATTTACCGTTGGAAAAAAGGAGATTACCTTGATACTTCAAAAAATACAGATGTAAATCTTGGAGCAAGAATAGGTACACCTGTTGGAACACAAGTTATAGTAGATGGTAACGGATATATTAAATTATACCCAGCAAATGCAAGAACCTTTGAAGCCAAACATTATTTAATGAATATCCCAACAAACGATATCGATTTGTACAAAGCTCAAGGGGTAGAATTAAAACAAAACCCAGGTTGGTAATTCAGAATCTCAAAAACTGAATACTAACAAAATAATAAACTACCTCTGGTCATGGAAAACTCCAGAGGTAGTATTTTAAAATTATTATTTCGTACAACGAAGACATCGATTAATAAACCGACGAAAATAAAATCCTAGTCTGATAAACTCAGATAAACGCTACTACAATAAACCACACAACAACAATCAAAAAAAATACAGAATATCAATCAAATAATAATCTAACTTTATTTAGTCAATTTCTGCCTTCTAACTATTAAACTGTAATTTAAAATGATAAAATTCATAGCTAAATGTGTTCTTATTGTAGCATCAATGTTTTACACAACATCATATTCCAGTTCATTACAAACAATTACAAAAAACAACACTCAGGAATTAAATGCACCGGCAATTAAAACCGGAGCCGATAATTATGAAAAATACCTACCCTTATTAAAAGATAAAAAAGTAGGAATCGTTACCAATCAAACAGGGATTTTGACTAACAAAACTCACCTGGTAGATTTTTTATTAGAGAAAAAAATTGCTGTTCAAACCATTTTTGCTCCCGAGCATGGGTTTAGAGGAACTGCAGATGCTGGCGAACATGTTGTAGACGGAAAAGATCCAAAAACCGGACTATCAATCATCTCTCTTTACGGAGATAATAAAAAACCAAAAACAGCACAATTAGCAGGAATCGATGTTATGATATTTGATTTACAAGATGTTGGAGCACGTTTTTACACCTATATTTCTTCTTTACATTATGTAATGGAAGCTTGCGCAGAAAACGGGATTCCGCTTATTATTCTTGACAGACCAAATCCTAATGGAGGTATTGTCGATGGGCCACTTTTAGAAAAAGAATTTACAAGTTTTGTGGGTATGCACCCTATCCCACTACTTCACGGGATGACTATCGGCGAATATGCTCAAATGATTAATGGCGAAAAATGGCTTAAAAATGAAGTACAATGTAAGCTAACCGTTATTCCTTGTGTTGATTATAACCGAAAAATGGAATATAGCTTGCTTGTAAAACCATCGCCAAACTTACCAAATGATCAATCTATAAACTTATACGCTAGTTTGTGTCTTTTTGAAGGAACTAATGTAAGTATGGGGCGTGGAACCGAGAAACAATTCCAGATTTATGGTTCTCCTTTTTTAACAAAAACTAATTTTAGCTTTACTCCTAAACCAAATTTTGGAGCCAAAGACCCGCTTTATAATGGGAAAGAATGCTTTGGTGAGGATTTAACATCATATCCTAAACTAACACGTTTAGAATTAAAATGGTTGATTAAAGCATACCAAAACACTAGTGATAAAACTAAATTCTTCAATCCTTTTTTTACAAAACTTGCTGGAACAAAAAAATTGCAACAGCAAATTGAAAGCGGAATTTCTGAAGATAAAATTAGAAAGACCTGGCAAAAGGATTTAGAAGCATTTAAAAAAATGCGCACAAAATACCTAATCTATTAAATCATACCCTTATTTATTGTCAAATAAATTCTGGACTGTTTTTTATGATGCCCAATCATAAAATATGTTCCAAACAAAATTAAAAAATTAAAAAAATTAGCTAAAAACAAAATAAAATGGCAAAAATAAATCCCGATACAGAACGTGAATCACTTTACTCTAACTTAGATAAAATGAGCACAAATGAGTTGCTTACCAATATAAATAATGAAGATAAAAAAGTAGCCGAGATTGTCGAAAAACAAATCCCTACTATTGAGAAATTAGTAGATGCTATCGTTTCTAAAATGAAACTTGGCGGAAGACTATTTTATATAGGCGCAGGTACATCTGGAAGAATCGGTATTCTTGATGCTTCTGAGTGTCCTCCTACTTTTGGAGTTCCAGACAATTGGATTATTGGTATCATTGCAGGAGGAGATTCGGCTATTAGAAAAGCAGTAGAAAATGCCGAAGATGATATTGATCAAGCCTGGAGAGATTTATCTGCCTACGATATTTCGAGTTTAGATGTTGTTTTAGGAATCGCAGCTTCAGGAAACACTCCTTATGTTATTGGAGGATTAAAAAAAGCAAGAGAAAATAATATCATTACAGGTAGTATTTCTTGTAATAGCGCAAGTCTTATCTCTAAAGAAGCTGACCACCCTATAGAGCTAATTGTAGGGCCAGAATTCCTTACAGGTAGTACAAGAATGAAAGCAGGAACATCTCAAAAACTAGTCTTAAACATGATTTCAACATCTGTTATGATTAAACTAGGAAGAATTTACGGTAACAAAATGATAGACATGCAATTGTCTAACAAAAAACTAGTACAAAGAGGTGTAGAAATGATTGTAGAAGAACTTCATATTGATGAGAAACTAGCTTCAGAATTATTAAAAAAACACAAAAGTGTAAGAGCCGTTTTATTGGCAGAAAATAAAGATCTGGAAATTTAATAACCAAACTAATCAAAATCTTTTATAGATTTATACACGTTGGATATAACTCATGAAAATTTTATTTAACACATAGAAACATAGATTTTATGTGTAAAAAAATACGAAGAGAAATACATTTCTTTCACATAGCAAACTCTGTGTGTTTTAAACAAGTGAAACGCCTTTTTTAAGATTACAAAATCTATGTTTCTATGTGTTAAAAATTAATTACGCCCAACAAGTAAATTTATAAAATACTAAACCACAAAAGATAAAATGACACCAAGTACTATCCTTCTTCTTATTATCATTTATTTCGGAACACTATTCTATATCTCGCATAGAGTGAGCCGAAAGGATGATGGAAATGATGCTTTTTTTACAGCCAATAAAAACTCAAAATGGTATTTAGTTGCTTTTGGGATGATAGGAACTGCTCTTTCCGGAGTAACTTTTATCTCTGTTCCTGGAGAAGTTGGTGCTGCGAGTGGTGAACAATTCAAATATTTTCAGTTTGTATTGGGTAATGCAATCGGATTTATAATAATTACAAAGTTATTATTGCCGCTTTATTACCGAATGAACTTAACCTCTATTTATGGATATATAGAACAACGAATGGGGTTTTACAGCTACAAGACTGCAGCTTCTATTTTCCTGATTAGTAGAACCGTTAGCTCAGCATTCAGACTATACTTAGTGGTAATTGTATTACAGCGTTTTGTATTCGATTTTTATGGTATTCCTTTCGCTTTTACCGTATTAATGTCCTTAATTCTTATTTTTTCTTACACGTATAGAGGTGGACTAAAAACCATTATTATAACAGATACGTTACAAACGTTTTTCTTAGTTACCTCAGTTTTTCTTACCATCTATTTTATTTGTGATCGTATGGATTTAAGTGCTATTGGTGCTTTTGAAGAAGTTAAAAATAGTAATTACTCTAAAATATTTTTCTTTGATGATTTTCTAGGAAGCAAATTTCATTTTATAAAACAAATATTAGGAGGAATGTTTGTTACTATAGCAATGACAGGACTTGATCAAGATTTAATGCAAAAAAACCTGAGCTGTAAAAACATTGGAGAAGCGCAAAAAAACATGTTTACTTTTACAGGAATCTTCGTTATAATCAATATCTTCTTTTTAAGTGTTGGAGCTTTACTATACATTTATGCTAACAAAAACGGAATTGCAATTCCAACCGATTTAATTACAGGCAAACCAAGAACCGATTTACTTTTCCCAGAAATAGCCTTAAATCATTTAGCCACAATTCCGGCAATAGTATTCTTATTAGGGATTATTGCTGCAACATTTGCTACGACAGATTCAGCATTAACAGCATTAACGACTTCTTTTTGTGTCGATTTCTTAGGCATGGACAAAGCCGAAAATAGCAATAAGACAAACTCAGTACGCACAAGACACTTGGTTCATATTAGTTTCTCGGCATTGATTTTCTTCGTAATAATCATTTTTAATTCCATCAATGATAGTTCAGTAGTTGGGATGATATTTAAGGTTGCATCCTACACTTATGGTCCATTATTAGGATTATATGCATTTGGATTGTTCCAGAAATCAAGAAATGTAAATGATAAACTCGTTCCATTTATCTGTTTATTATCTCCTTTCTTCACGTATTTAATAAATGAAAATTCAAAAGTATTGTTTGCAGGATATGTATTTGATAATGAATTAATCGTGCTAAATGGTTTAATAACTTACTTAGGATTATTCCTGACAAGCTCACGCAGTAGCGAAAAAATAAGTTTTTAAAACCTCTTTAAACAAAACTAATTAACTAATCAATTGAACGCTTTTAAATAAGCTTAGCTTTCAATTGCCAAAAAATAATGATATGAAAGATTACTTTATAAAAATTAGCCTTTGTGCCACATTTTTATTTTTAATCACCAATTGTGGCGTTTCCAGAAAAAACAATACAGTTACAGATTCAAAAAATGATACCTCCCCAGCAGATACAGTAGTTTATGTTGCCCCAAATAAATCTGAAAAGAAAACATTCTTTAAAGATTCAGACAGAGAAACTGCTTGGGTTGATAGTATTTACAATAAAATGTCGGTTCAGGAAAAAATAGGTCAACTATTTATGATTTCGGCCTATTCTAATAAAGATTCTGTTCATACCAATCAAATCAATAAATTAGTTCAAGATTATAAAGTAGGCGGAGTTATATTTTTTCAAGGAGGTCCTGTTCGTCAGGCTAAATTAACCAACCAGTACCAATCTAAAGCAAAAATTCCTTTGTTTGTAGGGATTGATGCCGAATGGGGATTGGGTATGCGATTAGACTCAACTTATCGTTATCCTTGGAATATGACTTTAGGAGCAATTCAGGATTTAAGTTTAATTGAAAATGTTGGAAGAAACATGGCCAATGAAAACAAACGAATCGGAATCCATTTTAATTTCGCTCCAGTTCTTGACATCAACACCAATCCTAAAAATCCTATTATCGGAAACCGTTCATTTGGCGAAGACAAAGTTAATGTAAGCGACAAAGCCATTGCCTTAATGAAAGGGGTACAAAGTCAAGGTGTTTTTAGTACCGGAAAACACTTCCCTGGACATGGAGACACCTCAACAGATTCTCATCATGCATTGCCTTTGGTTAATTTCTCAAAAGACAGACTTGAATTAATCGAATTATATCCGTACAAACGAATCTTTGATGAAGGTTTAGTATCGGTTATGGTTGCACATCTTAATATTCCAAGTCTGGAACCAACACCAAATCTTCCATCTTCAGCTTCTTATAATGTAGTAACTAATCTGCTTCAAAAAGAATTAGGCTTTGAAGGTTTAATTTTTACAGACGGTTTAGCGATGAAAGGCGCAAGTAATTTTAAAGGTCCTGGGGATCTGGAAATTGCCGTACTACTTGCAGGAAATGACATTTTGCTTTGTTCAGAAAATGTTCCTGTAGCATTCCAGAAACTTGAAGTTGCCTATAACGAAGGTGTTATTACCGAGGAACGTTTGGCACATTCGGTAAAAAAAATATTGCATTATAAATTTAAAGCAGGATTAAACAAATACAAACCTATCGATATGGCAAACATATACGACGAGCTTAATCCGCCGCAAAATGATGCTTTGCACTATAAATTATACGAAAACGCTATTACCGTTTTAAAAAATGAAAAGGAAATACTTCCTATCAAAGATTTAGAACAAAAGATAGCGTATGTAAAACTAGGAGAAGATGTTAACAGTGATTTTGTTACTACTTTAAAAAAATACACAGAAGTTACCGAAGTTGCCAACACGAACATAGATAGCTTAAATAAAGAATTAAAAAAATACGACCTTGTTATTATTGGTTTTCACAAAGTAAATAAAACTTGGGAAAAACAAAATTTCACAGATACTGAACTGATTTGGTTACAAGAAATTGCAAAACACAACAAAGTGATTTTGGATATTTTCACAAAACCCTATTCACTATTGCCAATCACTAATTTTGATGATATTGAAGGATTAGTAGTTTCTTATCAAAACTCAGATATCAGCCAGATAGTTTCGGCAGAATTATTATTTGGAGCCATCCCTGCCAAAGGAAAACTACCTGTGTCTATCAATTCATCTTTTAATGTAAATGATGGTTTAACTACCGAAAAAATAAATCGTTTGGGTTTTACAAAGCCAGAAAATGTAGGCATGAATCCGCTTATTTTATCTAAAATTGATGCTGTCGCACAAAAAGCAATTGATGGAAAAATGACTCCGGGAATGCAAGTACTTGTAGCTAGAAAAGGAAGTGTTATTTTCCAGAAATCATACGGTAGTCAAACCTATGATAATACCCGAAAAGTTACAAACTCAGATTTATACGATGTTGCTTCGATTTCAAAAATGATTTCGACATTGCCTAACGTAATGCAATTGTATGATAATGAAAAAGTAAACCTGGATACCAAATTAAAAGATATGGTACCGCTTTTCGCGAAAACAAATAAAGAAAATATCAGCTTCAAGGATTTACTAACTCATTATGCAGGGCTTCAGGCTTGGATTCCGTTTTATAAAGCAACGCTGGATAGCGAAGGGAAACCTTCGGCTAAATACTATCGCAGAGTAGCCGAATCTGATTTTTCTACAAAAGTTGCAGACAATCTTTTTATTAGAAATGACTATCATGACACCATCATGAAAATCATTGCCGATAGTCCTTTATCCTTAAAAAAAGAATACAGATATAGCGATTTTACCTTTATTATCCTGAAAGAATATTTAGAAAGAAAAACGCATAAGAAATTAGAAGTACTGAGTCAGCAAAATTTCTACAACACACTCGGAATGAACAATACGCTTTACAATCCTTTAGACAAATTTGATAGAAGTAACATTGCTCCTACCGAAATTGATAATTATTTCAGACACCAAGTTATTCAGGGATATGTACACGACATGGCAGCAGCGATGGAAGGCGGAGTTGCCGGTCATGCTGGAATTTTCTCCAACGCTATGGATGTTGCTAAAATGATGCAGCTATTTTTACAAAAAGGAAATTATGGTAATAAACAATATTTCTCCAAACAAACATTTGATGCCTTTAATACTTGTTATTACGCTGACAAAGGAGTACAAAGAGGTTTAGGTTTTGATAAAAGAATAAACGAAAAAGGTCCTACGTGTGCCTGCGTTTCTCCATCTAGTTTTGGACATACCGGATTTACTGGAAACATAGCTTGGGTTGATCCAGAAACAGAAATTGTTTATGTATTTTTATCCAATAGAACCTATCCCGAAGTTATTAATGATGAGAATAAATTAGCTAGAGGAAAAATCCGAGAAGATATTCAGCAAATAATTCAGGACGCTATTATAAAATAAAAAACAGTTCTATTTATATCAATCAAAGGTTAAATAAAACCTGTATTAAATTTAACCATATAAGAAATATAAGTTCATATTAGAGTCTCCTCAAAATACAGCTTAAATGAACTTACATTACTTACATGGTTTAAAAAGGATATTAAAATGAACTTTTAAAAACAAAAATCATGAACACAAATCTGGAATCACTGTATAAAATTGCTCAAAAACCTTCCCGAACTATTATCGGATTAATGTCTGGTACTTCTTTGGATGGTCTTGATGTGGCTCTATGCGAAATCTCTGGTTCTGGTGAAAACACCGAAGTTCAATTAGTACAATTCGATACCATTGATTATTCTGAAGAAATAAAATCAGAAATCAGAACCGTATTTGCTAAACAAACCATTGATTTTCAGAAACTGGTTTTATTAAATGAATGGATTGGGGTTCTTCATGCCAACATGATTTTGGAATGTTTAGAACGTTGGGGAGTTCCAACCGATAAAGTAGATTTGGTAGCCTCGCATGGTCAAACTGTTTTTCATGCACCTAAGATTTTACACCAACAAGAAAAATTCCCAAACGCTACTTTACAAATTGGCGACGGAGACCATATTGCTGTAAAAACTGGAATTATAACACTGTCAGACTTTCGTCAAAAGCATCTTGCTGCAGGAGGAGAAGGAGCACCACTTGCCGTTTATGGCGATTATTTCCTCTTTGGAAAAAAAGGAGAAAATCGTATTATGCTTAATATGGGCGGAATTGCAAATTTTACCTATTTGCCATCAAGCAGTAATCCCGAAGAAGTTTTTGTTACCGATACAGGAACAGGAAATACACTAATCGATGCTTTTACCAGACTTTCGTTTCCTGATAAAGCCTATGATAAAGATGCCGAAATCGCAAAACAAGGCAAAGTAAACAATTCACTTTTAGAAGCTTTAAAAGCCGATGAGTTCTTCCTTGGATCTTTCCCGAAGACTACAGGTCCAGAACTTTTTAATATAGAATATGTTAGAAAAGCTCAAACCCAAAGCAATACAAACGATATTTCTGTTGAAGATTTATTGGCAACCCTAACCCGATTTAGTGCCGAAACTATAGCCAATGCTATACATACAGCTATAAACAACACAACATATCCTGTTGAAAGTTTTACGATTTATATGTCAGGCGGAGGCGCACATAATCCATTATTAGTAAGTTGGCTAAAAGAACTATTGCCTTGTACTTTTTTAAATACCGATGTTTTAGGAATTTCAGGAGATGCAAAAGAAGCCATATTATTTGCCATTTTAGCAAACGAAACTGTTTCTGGTGGAACTTCAGATTTTGGAACACGCAAAGGAATTCCGTCTGTATCAATGGGTAAAATTTCTTTTCCTAGTTAAAATAAAGAACTATTAAAAGTTTACGCTTTTATATAATTAATGAAACCAAAAAATAAACTAAACCAATGACAAAAGAACGTTTAATTTCACTAGATGTATTTAGAGGATTTACGATTTTATTAATGACTATTGTTAATAACCCAGGAAGCTGGGCTTCTATATATCCGCCTTTAGAACATGCAGAATGGCACGGCTGTACTCCTACCGATTTAGTTTTTCCTTTTTTCATTTTTATAATGGGAACAGCAATCCCGTTTGCAATGCCTACAAAACATCTTGATTCAGGTGTTTTTAATAAAATCTTGGTTCGTTCGTTACGTATATTCTGCTTAGGATTATCTTTAAACTATTTCAGCCGAATTCAATTGTTTGGACTAGAAGGAATCCCTTTGTTACTTCTTAGATTAAGTATAACATTTGCTGTAGCCTATGCCCTTTTAGGAAACTTTACTTTAAAAATTAAAACATACCTCGTTTTTGGAATCTTTGCGTTATTATTATTCTTAGCATATAGCAAAATAGAAGCCTTTGAAGACGTAAGAATCCCTGGTGTTTTACAACGTATCGGAATTGTATATTTCTTCACTTCACTTTTATATCTAAAAACAAATTTAAAAACGCAACTTCTCGTTACGGCTTCAATTTTATTGGGGTACTGGATTTTGATGGCTTTTGTTCCCGTTCCCGGATTTGGTGCTGCCAATTTTGATAAAGGAACCAATCTGGCTGCTTGGTTAGACGATTTACTTTTAAACGGGCACTTATGGAGTTTCTCTAAAACTTGGGATCCAGAAGGAATTTTAAGTACTTTACCAGCTATTGGCACAGGAATTCTCGGAATGTACATAGGACAAATATTAAACTTACAGATTACAAAAACCGAAATTCTAAAAAAATTAGCAATCTCAGGAATTGTACTCTTAGTTATCGGTATGCTTTGGAACATAATATTCCCAATAAACAAATCACTCTGGTCAAGTTCTTATGTTTTATATACCGCTGGTATAGCTACAATATGCTTAACCATATTATACTATATAATAGATGTAGCAAACTATAAAAAATGGACTAAACTATTTTTAATTTGGGGAGTAAATCCAATGATTGTTTTTTACTTCTCTGGAATAATCCCTAGAGTTTTGAGTTCTATTAAAGTTCATAGTCCAGATATAGCTACAGAAGAAATCAATCTTCAAGCCTTGATTTACAAATTTGGAATTACGCCTTGTTTTGAAAACCCATTGAATGCATCATTAGCTTATGCAATATCATACGCCATTTTTTGGTCACTTATACTTTGGGTTTTCTATAAAAAGAAACTGATTTTTAAAGTATAAAACATATAGTAAAGTTTTTTTAGTTTTTTGTTTTCTTGGATTGCCACGAAGTGCACGAATTTTAACGAATCAGAACATTCACTATGTTCAATTGACATAAAAAATTAGTGCACTTCGTGGCAATCCTTTTCATACAGAAATCTATAAAATCATTTTAATCTGTGGCTAAAAATATAGTCAAGAATACATTTTAAAACACCAAAATGAAATTGAAACGATTGTTATTTGGATTGTTATTTATCGGACTTCTTTTCTCCTGTTCATCGAACAAGAAAAAAGACAATTCCTCAATTACATCAAGTAGCGATAAAGTTTTAATACGTGAGGATTTTAAAAAATATTTTGATAATTGTAATGTCGAAGGCTCGATTGCAATTTATGACAATAACAATCATAAATGGATTTTATCCGACACTATCAATACAAAAAAGGAAACATTACCAGCATCGACATTTAAAATTATTAATCTGCTTATTGCATTAGAAACAGAAACTATTGCTAGTGAGAATGAGATAGTGAAATGGCCCGGAAGTACCGATACTATAAAATATGATTATCGCCCTACTATTTACCACGATATAACAGTAAAAGAAGCTTTTGAAGTTTCGGCAGGTTGGGTGTTTATAGAATTAGCTAAAAAAATTGGCAAAGCCAATTACAAAAAATATTTATCCCTTTGTCATTACGGTAATCTTGACCTCTCACAAACAGATGCTGACTTTTGGAATTTTGGTGCTTTTGGAATTTCGCCAATCAATCAGGTGGAATTTCTCAAAAAATTCTACGAAGGAAACCTTCCTTTTTCTAAGCGAAACATCGAAATAGTAAAAAAGGTAATGATAACCGAACAAAATCCAGAATATACTATTCACTCCAAAACTGGCTGGACTAGAGAAAATGAAATCAATACGGGTTGGTGGGTTGGCTACATCGAAAATAAAAGTGGGGTTTACTTTTTTGCAACACGCCTTATACAAGACAGAAAGCTAAATAGTACTAATTTCGGTCCTTGCCGAAAAGATATCACGAAGTCTGTGTTTAGGGATTTGGGGATTATAAACCCCTAACCTATTCCTACTTATTTAATTTTACATATAGTAAATGACTATACTTTCCTAAGTACAAATCATTTGGATAATTAAAAGTAATTATGTTACCGCTACCATTTAATTTTCCTTCTATTTTTCGATTTAAGAAACTAAACGCTATGATAATTCCGTCATCATTCATAGTTTTTTCAGCTTTCCAAGTACCTTTAGAATTTTCTTTTTTATCATAATTCTTTAGCTCAAAAGTTTTGTCTGGATTTAATAATAACAATCTATATTCTTTAACTTTAACTAATGAATCTCTTATTACAAATTTATCTATTTCGTACTTTCCTATTATTTGATTTTCATCAATTTTAGAAGAACAACCTGTTATAATTCCTAACAAAATAATTACATATAAATTCTTCATATTTTTAATTGTTTTCATGAATTCCAGTTGGTGTATTTCATTGGTTAACTGAATACAAAATCATTAAACCTATTCCTCTTTTGTTATCCGTTTTTTAGCAAATCTCAAAACTACTATTACTAGAATATCTAATACTATAGATCCTGCTATACTTAAATCTGTTTCGAGTGGTATTTTGTGACCTGAACCATGGGCAAGAAACCAAATTACGGCAAAAAACACAAGTAAGATGTAAAGCAATACCAACGCAATATTAATTATGATTTTCATTAGTTATTCTCTTTGTTTTAATTTTAAATTACTTCTGTTTTCTATTATGAAAAACATATTTATATTTTAGCTTCTTTTTATCAAGTAATGCATCTCCCAAAACAACATCCTCAAATTTTAGTATTTCTATCTTATTTTCCATCTCATTTCTTGGGTATGAATAATGAACATATACGGTAGAATTTATAATACTATCAATAGTAGGACGGTAATCTTCCCCTCTTAACGTAATCTTTTCTATCAATAAATTACTATTTTTATCACATATTTTTAAATCTATAACTCTTCCAAATGTGCCTTGATTAACATAGCAGATTTGAACATTTTCTTTTTTAGCAGAATACTTCTGTATAATCAAGTCTTCATCACCTTCTAAACATTGACACTCATTCTTATTCGCACAAGCATTTAAAAAGAAAACAATAACGAAAATATATTTTATACTTATCTGGTTTGTAAGCCCTAATGACATAGAAAACATTTTATTTTTTTTGCATTGAATGCACACATCGTTCATGTATCATATATTATCCCTAATCCAAAATATAAGTATCTACCTCAATTTCGGCGTCTAACTTATTTACTATCGCTAAGAAATTTCTATTAAAAGACATCACAACTCCATTATCTTTTACTATTTCTAATACAATATCAAACTTTATTGTCAATTTATTATTTTCTCTAAATACTAGTATTTTATCAACTTTATCAATAAATAACTTAACATATTCGTCTGATATTTCTTCAAAGTATATAGTGTCAATATTGTTAATAGAATACTCCCAAGCTGACTCTATTCTTTTCTTTTCTTTCTTGTTATTTTTTATTAAATCTCCTTTGTTCCAGCAAGCTGTCGGTGATATTCCGACAAGTTCAGTAAATTCATTTGAATTAAATACATCACCATAGATTGAAAAAATTAATTTTATATGTGTTTTGGCAACCATGTATTTAAATTTTATTGATTTTAAAGTAATTTTTATGAAATGTGATAATCTAAAAAGAATTTTATAATATTAAATGTAAAACAATACCAACGCAATATTAATTATGATTTTCATTAATTATTCTCTTTAATTTTTTATTGTTTTATAATATATTATCTCTCCATAAATTCTTCTATCAAAATCCTTAAAAGTTCTAAAGAGTGACCATCATTAGCACTATAAAGTCTAATAATTCTTTCAGGATCAATATCTTTTAACCCATCCTCAGCATATTTTTCATGAATAAAATCTCTAAAAGAGTCAAAAAAATCGTGAACTACGGAATCACTTTTACCAATTGAATATCCTTTAAAAAAGATAAAGAAAGATTCTACATTATCAATTGAAAACATTGCTGGTCTTTTTGAAACAAATTGAATTAAATCAATATTTTCTAGTATTGTATTATTCTCCATTATCTTAAATTATTTCTTTAAATTATTCAATATCAATCACCTTACTTCTATCCTTATAAACTTCACCCCTTTTTTCAATCAAATGAAATGCCGACATAAAAACTATGGTTGCTACTATTTGATAAAAGATATCACTCCATTTTGTAAACTCCGCTAGAGCCAAATAACAAATGACCATTGATACTATTCCGATAATAAATCCATAAATAGCATATATAATTTTATTCTTTTTACTCATGATAAAAAAATAGATAACACTCATAACAATAGTTACTTGAAATCGTACAATTATCCCTCCGTCTTTCCCATGATAATAATCTAAATCGGGTAAATTTATCTTATAGTCAATATAAAAAATGATGACTAGATTCATTAAAATTAACAGCAGTACAATAAAATATCTTTTCATTTATTCCTTAGTTTTAAAAACTTAAATAGGCTTTAAATTTGTTTCTTTAATACGTTCGTTCCAAACTTTTTCTTTATACCAATTAGAAGATTTAATCTTAACATTATAAAATAAATATTCCCCTATCAAAAATATTATAACGACAAAGCTCAATAAAGTGCCTTTTAGAATCCTTTGTTTCATATTTTTTTTCTTTTACATCATGGTATTTCCCAAGAATAAGGCTTTTTATAATAAGGACTGATCCCTCCTCCATCACTTTTAATTGGACTTTTCTTTAACTTATCATACATATCTAAAACATTATTATAATCAAGATTGAGAAAAAATGTTTCATCTTTATTAATCAAATAATATTTTATCTCCTTATTTTTTAAATCATCTTCATATTTATAAGAACCATATTCTCCCATAGAATACAGAGGTAACAAATCTTTGTCTAAAAAAATAATTTCATATATACCGTACATAATTTTTTCATTAGGATTATAACCCACACCAAAATTATAAGCTTCATTGGTCTTAATACATAGTATAATATTTCTTTTTTTGTCAGAAAGAATTTTTATTTTTTCATCAAATCCAAATAATGAAAAATTACTATCATCATATTCTAGTTTTAAATTCAATCCCCATTTACCAGACGACACATCAGCATCACATATTTGCTTAGATTCCGTCATTTTCTCTATGTCTGTTGAGAAACATATATTCTCAATGTTTTTACAATTGTCTTTACAGCTAATTATAAGCACCGAAAAGATTAGCATTAATAATTTTCTATATATCATTTTACTTTTTCATTAGCTTTCATAAATTTTATTTTTTAAAATTAATCTTCCCAAGTTAATACTTCATCTATTCCACAAAGAATATACATAACTCGTAATCAACAACTTAATCATACACGAACTTATAGAAAAGCAGATAATAGCGAATTTGTCTGTAGTTTTATTTATGATAAGATAAGACATACTTTTAATTAACGATAATAGATTTATTAGAACAAGTTCTTGAAATAAAAAAAGAAAACGATTTAAAGATAAATTTATCATTGGAGAATAAATTAAATAAATAATATTTTTTCGTGTTGTGTTATTCAATAATAATTAATATATTCGTATAGCATTGATTTTCAATTACATAAAACAACAAAACATCCAAAGCCTCATTTCCGACAGACTCTCAAAGTTTGTTATTGGCAGTATTATCTACAACAGGATATATGAGTTGTTTAAAATATCAATACCACGCCCCTTTCCCTAATATTTACTTAATAATCTAATTAATCTTATGAGAGAATCTACTCCATTAACACCTACGCTTACGGATGAAGAGTTGCTTACTATAACGCAACGATACACATTTAAATACTTTTGGGATCATGCAGATGCAAATTCAGGAATGGCATATGAGCGTCTTCCTGTTTCGGGAGGACCCGGACCCACTGTTACCTCAGGGGGCTCTGGATTTGGATTGATGGCTATTTTGGTAGGCATCGAGAGGGGATTTATTACCAGAGAACAAGGATGCCAGCGTATTGATAAAATTGTTAATTTCTTAACTAACTCGGCAACAAATTATAAAGGGGTTTTTGCCCATTGGATTAATGGAAGTACAGGTGAAACCATTCCGTTTAGTAAAAATGATAATGGAGGTGATCTGGTCGAGACCTCTTTTCTAATGCAGGGTTTGATTACTGCACGCCAATATTTCAACCAGCCAATTTTGACAGAACAGAGTCTGGTTGTTAAGATCAATGTACTTTGGAACAATGTAGATTGGGATTATTTTCGATTTGAATCAAACAAGTTGTACTGGCATTGTAATAATGAGCTGCAAAATGTGAAGGGGCTGGGTATTATCGGCTGGAATGAGTGTATGATTTCTTATATCTTGGCTGTTGCTTCACCAACTCATGCCATAGACCCCAGTTTATGGAAAAACGGTTGGTCATCTGGTGGTACTTATCATACTAAGAATAAAAAATTTTATAATATTACCCTTCCTATTGGCGACTCAAGTTTAAAAGGCGGACCTTTATTTTTCTCTCATTATTCATTTTTAGGGTTTAACCCGAAAAATTTGAGAGATAGTATTAATGATGTAAATTATTTTCAGCAAAATCAGGCTCATACATTGATAAACAGGGCGTATTGCGAAGAAAATCCGCTGGCTTATAAAGGATATGGCGAAAACAAAGCCTGGGGTTTGACAGCTTGTGATGGAAATATCACTTACACTGCTCATTGCCCGGGAAATGACAAAGGTGTGATCGCTCCAACAGCAGCTCTCTCGGCAATGCCTTATACGCCCAAAGAATCATTAGCCGCCCTGAGATATTTTTACGAGAAGCTGGGAACAAAGATCTGGAACGAGAAAGCAGGATTTGTAGACGCTTTTAATGAAACCGTCAATTGGAACGATATTTATTATTTGGCTATCGACCAAGGTCCGATTATTTGTATGATCGAAAATTACCGTACAGGTTTGCTATGGGATTATTTTATGTCGGCTCCTGAAATTCAAACAGCTTTAGGTAAGCTGAGTTTTAAGCCGGATTTTTATCCGCATCCAATAATTAGAGAACCACTTGTATTTGATAATTTTGAAAACGGAAAGATCAACTTTACAAATCAAATAAAAGTTAATCCTGTAGCCGATATGCGGATTACGGTGGTAGACAATCCGGACAAAACAGGATCGAACATAAGCAATAAGGTACTGAAATTTGAACGTATTGGAAATTCTGTTATATGGGCAGGATTTTTCTGTACTCCAAATGTACCCGTTTCTGAGTATAAGTATTTGTACATGAAGTATTATCGCAATAATCCGAATTCTCAGATCAGAGTTAATATTTCAGACGGAGGAAACAATGAATTCTTATCTCAAAGCCCATTGGATAAACAAAACGAATGGGGCGTAGCAGTGTTTGATTTATTAACGAACAAAGTAAAAAATATTTCTGTGTTTGGTATTCAGCCTGATTATACGGCTAATGCTGCAATTGGAGATGTTGTTTATATTGATGAGTTAATTTTTAGCGATACAGAGATCGATATTAATCCTTTCTACAATAACAATCCTAAAGAATTAAAAGCAACTGATGTAAAGACTAATTCTATTTCTTTGTCGTGGGATGCAATTCCAGCAGTAACTTCATACGATGTATTTAAAGAAGGTGTTTTTTATCAAAATGTTACTGCTAACACAATAACTATACATAATTTGAATTCATTTGATATTTACTGTTTCGCGGTAAGGGGCAGGGATGACAATCTGGATATTTTAACTAAGATGAGTAACACCCTTTATGTAACGACTCTTGAGACAAAAGAGCATAAAGATCAACGAATGGCCTGGTGGCGTGAAGCAAGTTTTGGACTTTTTTTGCATTGGGGAGGCTACTCCGGACTGGCGGGACACTATACAGGACCAACTTTAATAAAATCAGGTTCGGGAATTGGACCTGATTATTGGATGCAGGATTATTATTCAACTTATCGCCCGGAATGGATTAATCTGGATGGAACTATTAAAATCGATCCCGCTACAGGTGAGCCTTACAAACCCGGCCAATATGCCGAATGGATTATGTTTGCAGCCCAGATTCCGAGAAACGAATACAAAACACGCTGGCAGCAAAATTTTACGGCACAAAACTTCAATGCTTCAGAATGGGTAAGAATGGCAAAGGAGGCCGGTATGAAATATATTGTCGTTACCGCCAAACACCATGAAGGTTTGGCTTTGATGCACACTCATCATGTTGGATATAATATTGAAGATGAAACCAATATTGCAGCCGATGTTTTAAAAGACTTGGTGACTGAGGCTCATGCAGCAGGATTGAAAATAGGATTTTATTATTCTCAATGTCTGGACTGGATGAATCCGGGAGGAATGGGATGGATTCCTCAGAATACAACACCCGATCATGAGGCTTCCTATCTGGAAAAGGCACAATATACTGATACTATTGTGGTTCCTCATATTCAAACCATGATTAATGACTATAATATTGACCTGATTTGGTGGGATATGGGAGGCTCCAGTACACCCGAATTCCGGTATCGAATGATGAAAGCAATTAAAAACATTCCCGGATCAGATCGTTTGATATTCAATAACCGAATGGAAGATGGTTTGACAGCAGATTTTAATACTCCTGAACAAAGTATTCCTACTATGCCGCCAAATGGAGATGGAACAGATTGGGAAACTTGTATGACAATGAATGACAATTGGGGTTATGATGCTTATGATCCGCGTTGGAAAACCGAAAAAGATTTAATTCAAAAGCTGATTGATATTGTTAGTAAAGGAGGTAATTTTCTTCTCAATGTAGGTCCGGAGGCAGATGGGACATTTCCGCCCGAAGCAATCGACAGACTTAATGGATTTGCCTACTGGATGAGTATAAATAAAATGGCTATCGATAAAACCCAATCCAGTCCTTATACTACACAATTACTTTGGGGACGAGCTACCAGCAAAATTATCGACGGAACACAATACTTATACCTGCATGTATTTGCAGATTATTGGCCTCTGAATGAAAAATTAAATGTTCCTGATCTGCCTGATGGAAGTGTTGTAAAAGCGTATTTCCTTGCAGATATTCACAAAACAGCATTGGATATAACTCCCAATGATGGGTTTTCCGGATATACTATTTCGGTACCTGCAGCTCCTTTGGATAATATCAGTACAACCATTGTCTTAGAAATGTCAAGAATTGTGGATATTCTTTTCACTTTTGTTAAACAATTCAATGATGGTACACTCAATTTGAATCCAATCGATGCTGTTGCTCCTGGATTAAGCATTCAAAATGCACCGCTATATGAACTTGGGACATGGGTTAATGATGCTAACTTTGCCACTTGGCACGTTGAAGTTATTCAATCCGGAAATTTCATTTTAGATGCAGTTGTATCAGGCTATTCGGGACAGTTTGTGCTAAAAGTAAATGGAGTAGATCAAGGACCTTATCCATTTACAATTACAACAAGAGGTTTTGAGAATTATCAAGTCTTATCCATTGGAACAATTAATTTACCGGTTGGTATTTATAACATCGAACTGCACCGTATTTCGGGCGGAGGATGGGATCCTGTAAATGTGCGTCAAATTTCGATTCATCCCCAAATTGATAGAACTCCTATTATCAATCAAAATGCAGACAGAACCCTTGTTGTTGCCGGACAAAATGCCATATTGCACGGAAGCGGTATTGGGATAGGAAATCCACCTTATTACAGCATTGCCGGATGGACAAATCCAGCTGCTTATGCGGCTTGGAGAGTGAAAGTGAACGAGGCAGGCATTTATCACTGGCAATGTGAACTGGCGGGTATTTCCGGTAAATTTCAATTGGTGATAAAAGAAATTTCAAGTATTATTTATCCGTTTACAACAACTGACAGTAGTTTCATGAACTATCAAATCAAGCAATTAGGTGATGTTTATCTGTACGAAGGAATTTATTATATCGAATTGCATCGTATTTCCAACGGAGGCTGGGATCCTGTTAATGTGCGTAACATTACCTTTTACCAAGATCTGCTTTAGTAGGTAATTGATCTAATAAAAATAGTTATATATTAGTAATGACAGAAATGAGCTAATAACTGTATCTCTATTTGATAGAGATACAGAAACTATTTTATTACATCTAAAGATAGCTACTACTTGAAACAAAAAATACATCTGTAACACATTGATTGTAGATATGATTAAACTTGAAAAGCTGATTATTATTGGGATTGTAATACTTTGTAGTAGTTGCAATAAAAAAAATGAAGTTGTAAAACCAAAGATAGAACAAGACGTTAAAGACCAAAAGCACTTAGTTTTAGACTATCACAAAAATTATTTCAAAAAGCTACGAAATGAAATGGATAGAATAGAAATTTCTCTCTATAAAATTAAAGACGATACTCGGCAGGACACAACAAAACTTGTTGGATTAGACAGAATACTTGATAAAAAGAAAATAAATACATTTGATTCTTTATTTGATTCAACAAAAAATGAAGGCTACTGCTGCTGTCCTAAAACTCATTATAGAATCGATTTATATAAGCAGCAAAAAAGACTAAAAAGGTTTGATGTTGATACTTTAAAAGTAAAAGATAAAGCATTTATTTTTGATACAAGTTATCAAACATCGTACATAATTCCTTTAACTGTTTGGAACAATTTCTTAACTGATTCCAGAGTTGTTTCTACTAACAAATGAAATTTCAAAGACATAAAAAAAACTATTTCATTACGAAATAGGTTTTTTATTTTATAAACTCCTCGGTTCAAAATTTAAACCTTTTACTTGAATATTTTCGGGCTTTAAGCAACTTGTCAGAGGTATGAAAAGAAAGTATTTAATTTTTAAAATTTATTACAAGCGCTAAATAAGCTTTAATCTCTTAATTATGTAACTGATTTTTGAGAGCATACAACTTGCTTCTAAGATTTTTCAACATTAGAGGATCAGAAACTTTACCTTTAACCCTGGTTAAAAAAATAACTTCTCCGATAGTCATCTTTAGAGCATGACCTTGTTTATTAAAAAGTTCCGAAATCAGTTTTGAAGTTTGCAACATAGGGTGAATTGATTTTAACATACTGAAGAAAAAACCATTATTTCCATGAAAATATATAGGCAGAATAGGAACATCTGCTTTACAGATAATTTTCCCAACCACAGGATGCCACTCCGGATCTGTGATTTCACTTGTCTTAAAATTATAAGATGAAACTTCTCCAGCAGGAAATATTGCAACAGGAATACCTTCTGATAAAGCTTTTAGCGTCATTTTTAATCCCGTGATACTCGCAGAATTTTGCAGATTTTCAAATGGATTTACTGCGATAATGCATTTTTCAAGATTTGGTATTTCCTTTAATAAAAAATTCCCCATATACATTGTATCAGGACGTATTTTTGCAATTGTACTTAATAAAGCTAATGATTCGATACCTCCATAAGGATGATTTGCAACAACAATAAAAGCTCCCTCACGAGGAATATTTAGTAATTCGGTAGCATCATATTGGACTTTTACACCAATTTTCATTAAAACATAATTAGCAAAATCTGCACCCTCAAGATTACCTGCTTCTTTTACAACAGTATTTAAATTGTTAATTTTCATTACTTTCATTAAATAAGAGGATAATCCCGGGATAGGAATTTTAGAAAGGCCAGCAGCTTCAGAAAATTTTTCTTTGGAGATCAATGTCATATATTATAGCTAATTAAGGTTGAATGCGAAAAACTAATAAAAAACCTAAAAGGAATGGAATTAGCAATAAGTTAATGTGTATTTGGGAACTTTGTTATTATGACTTGAAACTAGAATTTGAAGTTATGAAAAGGAGAGATGATCAATCATCTGCATATTCTTTATCGCAATCATGGGTAAAGATACTCTGATTTTATACGTGAACGTTGAATATACGAATAAAACAATTTTAAAGAGGAACTATATTCACTTCATATTCAACTTTTGAACATGATTACATATTTCTTTTAACACTGACTTCGTAATTATAGAAATAAAAAAAAAGGTAAAATACATTATGTATTTTACCTTTTTTTATGAACAATCTTGATACAAAATTAGAGCCTTTTACTTAGAGATTTCCAGATTTTGTGAAACTTGACAGAGGTCTGAAAAGAAAAGCATTTGATTCCCTAAGTTTATGAAACATGATTAAAAATACCAAAACTTACTCTAGCATTAGCTTTCCATTTTTAAATCCAAAAAACATCAGGCACCTCTAAATTACTCAACAGTCATAACCAATTCATTTTCAAATTCGTTCCTAAAATAAAACTCTTTTTTATAAAAAAATCGTGTAAGGAGCGGAGCTTCTTATTTGAATTCTAACAAACTCTTTTATTACATTTTATAACTAAGTCCACATTCAAAAGTATTGTTTGCATAAGCACCCAATGCTCCAAAATATTTAGAGTAAGCCAGGAAAACACCCAAATCATCAAGCGAAATTCCAAATGCTGTAGAAACAGTTTTATTAGTATGGTAAAACGCAGAAATGTTTATTTTATAATCTGGAAAATTAAACCTTCCACCCATATCCAAAATATCTTTGTGCCCTTTAACACCTCTATAAGCTAACAATGGCTCAACATTTAAGTTTTCATCTCCATTTGATAGTAATATCTTGTAACTTATAGCCGAATAAAAAGTAGAACGATCTGCATAATTTTTAATACCATTATCATTTTCATAGAAAAGATTATGAAGTTTTGGCAATGATGCCTGAACTGTTAATAATTTGCTAGTATAAGCAATACCCAAATCTCCATCAAAAATGGCACCCTCGTTATAGTTCTGTAGTGCAACATCATCCAGACTTCCTTCCACTTTATTATAATCTATAGCAGAAAATTTTGCACCCGCAGACAAGCCGAAATGTATCTTTTGGTCAACTCCTGTTGGTAAATGATAAGCATAAGTTCCCATTATCCTTGTCCTATTGATTAAACCTGCTCTGTCGCTATTAACATTTAACCCTAGTCCAGTTCTGTTTCCGGAATTGTATTCGAAAGTAGCATTCATTAATATCGGATTTCCCGGAACTTCATCCCATTGTCTTTGGTAACCTACATTAAACTTCATCCCTTTATCTAACCCTGCCATTGCAGGGTTGTTTAAATATTGGTTTTGAAAATACATAGACTCGAATTCTGTTAACTGCGCATTTGCGGAGTTTGTCCCTAATATAATCAGGAACATAATTACCTGTATATAGATTGCTCTCATTGATTTTATTTTCATTGTATTCATTTCTGTGTGGCTATCTTCTAACCATTTTTACTATTCTTATTTATTTTATTCTTAATTGTTATCTCTAATAATTGAAATGAACCCTTTCATTTTAGGTGAACCATTTCCTAGATCAATTAAATAGTAATAAGTATCCTCATTAAGTGGAGATCCTTTATAAGTACCATCCCACTCATTGTTATAATTATTTTTAGAATACACTAATCTTGCTGCTCTATCAAAAACTTTAACCGAATTGTTTGGATATTTATCAAGACCTGGAACTATCCAAAAATCATTTTTACCATCTCCGTTTGGAGTAACAATGTTTGTTGGTATAATTTCTTGTGGTACAGCATCTGCTCTATTTACAATAACAATATATGTTTCTTGTGTACCATCTGGCGCTGTAACCACTACTGTAACTTCGTTATCACCAACTTTTAAATCGATTGGAGCTGTAGCATCTGTAATCGTTTTTCCGTCAACAATCATTTCAACCTTTGCATCCGGATCGATTGATTTAGGTGTAATTACAATTGAGTCAGTTTCATTTGGTACATCTACACTATAATCTTTTGTATCTGTATTAAAAGCAGGACTTAATGTCCCATCACTTACAACAATATCAGATAAACCAGCATTATCAGAAGGCTTATCATTAGCATCTTCTCTTGTAACAATTACAGTGTAAGTTTCTTGTGTACCGTCAGGAGCAGTAACCACTACTGTAACTTCGTTATCACCAACTTTTAAATCGATTGGAGCTGTTGGATCTGTAATCGTTTTTCCGTCAACAATCATTTCAACCTTTGCATCCGGATCGATTGATTTAGGTGTAATTACAATTGAGTCAGTTTCATTTGGTACATCTACACTATAATCTTTTGTATCTGTATTAAAAGCAGGACTTAATGTCCCATCACTTACAACAATATCAGATAAACCAGCATTATCAGAAGGCTTAACATTAGCATCTTCTCTTGTAACAACAACAGTATATGTTTCTTGTGTACCGTCAGGAGCAGTAACCACTACTGTAACTTCGTTATCACCAACTTTTAAATCGATTGGAGCTGCGTTATCAGTAATCGTTTTTCCATCAACTATCATTTCAACTTTGGCATCCGGATCTTTTGGTGTAGGTGTAACTATGATTGAGTTAGTTCCATTTGGTACATCAACTGTATATCCTTTAGTGTCTGTATTAAAAATAGGACTTAAAGTTCCTTCACTAACCGTAATATCAGCTAAACCTGCATCATTAGAAGGCTCTCTTGTAACAACAACAGTATATGTTTCTTGTGTTCCGTCAGGAGCAGTCATAACTACTGTAACTTCATTATCACCAACTTTTAAATCGATTGGAGCTGCGTTATCAGTAATCGTTTTTCCATCAACTATCATTTCAACTTTGGCATCCGGATCTCTTGGTGTAGGTGTAACTATGATTGAGTTAGTTCCATTTGGCACATCAACTGTATATCCTTTAGTATCTGTATTAAAAACAGGACTTAAAGTTCCTTCACTAACCGTAATATCAGCTAAACCTGCATCACTAGAAGGCTCTCTTGTAACAACAACAGTATATGTTTCTTGTGTTCCGTCAGGAGCAGTCATAACTACTGTAACTTCATTATCACCAACTTTTAAATCGATTGGAGCTGCGTTATCAGTAATCGTTTTTCCATCAACTATCATTTCAACTTTGGCATCTGGATCTCTTGGTGTAGGTGTAACTATGATTGAGTTAGTTCCATTTGGCACATCAACTGTATATCCTTTAGTGTCTGTATTAAAAACAGGACTTAAAGTTCCTTCACTAACCGTAATATCAGCTAAACCTGCATCACTAGAAGGCTCTCTTGTAACAACAACAGTATATGTTTCTTGTGTTTTTCCATCCTGTGCTGTAATTATAGTAGTAATCTCATTTTTACCAACTTCTAAAAGAATGTTTCCACTAGCAGTTCCATTAGCTACTTCTTTTCCGTTTACTGTTATTGTTGCAGTACTATCAGAAGTAAAAGGTGTAACTGTAATATCTTTAACATCGTTTTTTACTGTAGCTGTATAATCTTTAGTTACCTCTGCAAATACTGGGCTTAAAGTACCTTCGCTAATAGCTAAATCTGTCATACCTGCATTACTAGAAGGCTCTCTTGTAACAATTACAGTATAAGTATTAATAGTTCCATCTTGAGCTGTTATTATAGTGGTAATCTTATTTTCACCTACTTGTAAAGTAATTTCTCCGCTAGGAGTTCTACTAGGCACTTCTACTCCATTTACTGTTACTTTTGCTTCAGTGTCTGCTGTAGTTGGTGTAACTGTAATAGTTTTAACATCATTTGGTACTGTAGCTGTATAATCTTTAGTTCCTTCTGCAAAATCCGGACTTAACTTACCTTCACTAATAGCTAAATCTGTTAAACCTGCATTAGTAGATTTAGTCACTTCTAAAGTACCAGAAACGAAAGTAATATCATAATTTGTTGATTTTGCTCCACTAACAGTGATGTCATATTTTCCTACTGAACTATCTTTAACTGCCTGCGTAACAATTGTCACTGGCATACTTAAACTTGTAACAGTATCTCCATTTACAAACCCAACATAAGTTGCTGTTAAAACTGGATTATCAATACCATGCTCTTTTTCTTTATTATCTGCTGTGATTTTTAGCTCAGCAGGAGTAACAGTTAATAATCCTTTGTTATCATAAGTAATGGTATAGTTTGATGAAACTGCTTCACTAGCTATGATTGGATAAGTTCCTACTCCACTTCCTATAAGTGCACTAGTTACAATTTTAGCTGATGGAGCCAAACTTGCTTCAGTATCTTCATTTACAAAACCAACATAACTTACTGTTAAAACTGGATTCTGAGATCCGTAAACTTTACTATTATCATTTGTTGTAATAGTTAAAGCCGCAGGAGTAATAGTCAATGATCCTTTATTAACATATGTAATTTTATAATTTAATGAAGCCGCTCCAGTAGCTGTAATTTCATATTTTCCTACGGGGCTTCCTGTAACTGCTGTAGTAGCAATTGTAGGCTTTGCGGTTAAATTCGCTTCAGTTTCACCAGGCACAAAACCATCATAACTTACTGTTAAAACTGGATTCTGAGATCCGTAAACTTTACTATTATCATTTGTTGTAATAGTTAAAGCCGCAGGAGTAATAGTTAATGATCCTTTATTAACATATATAATTTTATAATTTGATGAAGCCGCTCCAGTAGCTGTAATTTCATATTTTCCTACTGGGCTTCCTGTAACTGCTGTAGTAGCAATTGTAGGCTTTGCGGTTAAATTCGCTTCAGTTTCACCAGGCACAAAACCATCATAACTTACTGTTAAAACTGGATTCTGAGATCCGTAAACTTTACTATTATCATTTGTTGTAATAGTTAAAGCTACAGGAGTAATAGTTAATGATCCATTTATCGGCTCATATTTAAACTTATAATTCAATGCCTCTGCTCCAGTAGCAGTGATTGGATAAGTTGTTCCTGCTACACTTCCTTTAACTGCCGTAGTTGTAATTGTAGGTAGTTTAATTAAAATCGCTACAGTCTCTCCATTTACAAATCCATCATAACTTACTGTTAAAACTGGATTGTCTGATCCATAAGCTTTTTCCTTGTTCTCTGCTTTGATAGTTAATTCTGCTTTATCTACAGTACTTGTCGCTATTGGTATATTTACCGTAGTTGTACCATTACTCGTTAAAGCAATATTTCCAGAAGAATAACTTCCTGCTGCAGTTGTCGCTTTTAATCGAACATAAATCTTTGATTGCGCAATATTACCAGTCGCTCCAAGAGTAAGTGTATTAGCAAAAGTAATTCCATCTGTACTTACTTCAAACTCTGAAGATGGCGTAACTACAATTCCTTCAAGCATTGCGATACCTGTTATATCAAAGTTTTTTGATACTGATGGTGTGCCATAAATTGTCGTTAATGCTGGTAAGCTATTTGTACTTACTACTATTGTTGGTCCAACATTTACGATACCACTATTAGAAGTAAAATAAACATTATTTTTATTCACTGCGTTTGAAAGTGAGCTTCCCCATGATCCACCAGATCCTGCATTGCCACCAAGTTTTATACTTTTAGCTGTATGCACGAAACCAGCTGTAAGATCAGCAACTACTCCAGTCGCTATAGAAAAAGTATCATTTATTGTAGTTTTAGCACCAAATGTTTTAACTCCAGTTCCTGATAATACCAAATTATTATAAGTTATGGATCCTGATCCTAAATTTTGAGCTTCTCCATTAAATTCTACAGTACCAGTTCCTGGTACAAAATTACTTCCGTTACCTACAACATCTCCTGAAATTTTTAAAATACTTGAACCTCCGTTTAATGTTCCTTGGGTTCTAATCCATTTAGTAAATGTATGAGTCAAATTTTTTCCAAGATTAAGTGCCCCACCTATACCGTCAATTGTTAATTCTTCTGCCTTAACATTAGCTGTAAAAGTAGCTGTTCCAGCAGTTTTGCTCATAACAACTCCCTTTGTAGATACAAAACCACCAATATTTTGATTACTTGTACCTGTCAAATAAACATATCCATCAGTTATTAATGACCCTTCGCTGTTCATAAAATTACCCGCAAAATACATATTACTGTTGTTACCAACTACTAATGAAGCTTCTGAATCTATGATAAGCGACACTCCTTTATCAAATTTCTTCTCTAAATTATCACCTATAGTGACTACTTTTGGAGCAATAGTAGAAATCTGAACCCCACCTTTCGAAACAAAGGGAGTAACCCACTCCGGTCCAACTGTCTGATTCGATACACTATTGTACCTTAAAGCTGCATTATCACCATAAACTGGCGCAGCAGAAGCTGTAGCAGAACCAGTCATAGTTAGCGTACCATTTACAATTACTCCAGAACCAATTGTTCTTACACCACTACCAGAAAGCGTTAGATTATGATAACTATATGCACCAACAGATCGTGTTGTTGTACCATTATAAGTTACAGTTCCTTTTTGATCTGATACAGTACCAGTATTTAAAGAACCTCCAGTCATCATTCCTCCAATTAGTAAATTTCCATCTCCGGAAAAAGTCACATCATTTTGAAGCGCAGTTCCATTCATTTTAACATCACCTTTTACAGTTACAGTTGAGCCGATATTTAAACTACACTTGCTGGTAGCTACGCTACTATTCATAATTATTGATGCAGTAGTCAATCCACCTAACCCCTTAACTGTCAAAACAACAATACTACCTGGAGTTGAATTTTGCAACGTAAGAGTACCGCAAGTAATTCCTGGGATAGATATTATCGGCTGATATAGCACATTAGGTCCGTTTGATATTAATATATCATTGTCAAATGTCGGCATTCCTTCAGGCGCCCAATTTGCATCATCATCCCATGCAGTGCTCTGGGCTCCTGTCCATGTTTTTAGATCTTGGCCATATCCTATATTAAATAAAAGAATGGCTAATACTATAAGTAAATTTTTGTTCATTTTTATTTTATTTCTGTTCGTTTTTTTTTAAGTTTTTATTCATTTTTGCTAATTTTCTATTTCATCTTTTTAATTTTTTAAATTCATTTATTTATCACTCTTTTTGTTAATTTTAAAGACCAATACAACTCTTTAAAAACAATCGCACATAACTCACTAAACATTAATTTTAAAATTCTCAAAAAACACTTTAAGCAAGTAGGAATTTTACAAAAAAACAACCCCAAAAACATAATATCCTGATTGTAAAATTATTGCAATTATAAGTTGGCGAGTTAGCCAACCATGAGAGTTAGCGCTATTATATTATTCAAATATTGCAGTAATTAAGATCTGTTTTTACTTTCAAAAGTTTTTAAACTGACAAATAAAGATATTTATAAGAAATCTTGTGTTATTTTAAAAATATAAACAAGTATAATCTTTAAAAAATAAAAAATGCTCAAATATTGCACTTCAATGATAATCTAATCAAATAGATAGCGCAAAGTAGATTCTAAAATTGAATAAAAGAGGTAAAAATGATAAGCTTTGAGTTCCAATGATTACCAATTAAGACTCATAAAGAGAACATGTGATAATTCATATATTCAAAAAAAAAGGTAAAATACATTATGTATTTTACCTTTTTTGTGACCTTGACGGTACAGAATTCGAACCGTTTATATGAAGATTTGAGAATTTTAAATGAATTTCTTACCGAAAATATCACTTAAATTTGTCTATATTTTTAGTTAACGCATAGGTATACGAGTATAGAGAACGACAGCTGGAAGATTTTAATACTTACTCGTATGCAGATATGCAGACTTAATTATAGTTAATAATATTTATAATGTTCTTCATCCATTTTTACCCCATCTGCAATTCTGATAAAAGTTCTTTTGGTCACATTTCCCTTCTGATCAAATTCATATTCATAATAGGCGACATAACCGTTATTATTTTTTAGTTTTTTAACTAAATTTTTACTTGATTTCCCTAAATATGCCTTGCCAAAATTACTATTGGTTAATGAATTGAGTTTGTCGTCAAAATACTCATACTCGAGAACACCGGAATTTTCCCATACTGCTCCATCTGGGTTCACACTTCGGTTAGTTGTAGTCTCCTTTGCCAAATTCCCGTTCAAGTATTCATACTCGTATGTCGAGGAAGAGTTATACGTTATATAATCATTGAAGATTACTTTTTTTATTAAAAAGCCATCTGTATTATACGTATTTATCAAACGGTTTGTGAGTGCCTTTGTTTTGGAAAACTCATTAACAGTAACCTCTTTTTCAAATAGATTGCTCTCGTTTAAAACGATCTTACACCAAACACCATTTCGATTATTAACTATACTGTCCTGATAATAATCATAACTTACTATTTGTGCTTCAGCTTCATTTAGATTTTTCAATTCTCTTAGCTCATTTATATCATAACTATTCGAAATTTCCTTTATTAATCTATTCTTATTATCATACTCATAATTAACTTTTATAACATGTTTGCCGCTGACATGACGGTATTCACTAATTAACGAACTATGATTTTGAGCATTACATTTTAAGAAAGAAAATAAAATTGAAATAAGAAGTGCAGTATAAATGTTTTTCATTCTTTTGTTTAAATTTCTGACTTCATATTTGGGCAATTAACACAATACAAACTTCAATTTATTACTATAATAAAAAAGAAACAAGTTAGTGATTAAGAGGCTAAAAATGCATAGATCGTTCAGATTTATCTTTGTTTACTAAATTTTAGGCTCTGTAAATACTTTCCATTTTCCATCCACTTTTAGTACTTCACCAATATTAAATCGGAGAGTATCTTTATTGTTTTCCGAAACAAAAATCCCCCATGGTTCTTCAAACAAAATATCTTCACATTCGCATTCCGATTCATTTAATGGCTCAGGTGAAATAGCTCTTTCAAAACCAATGAATCTCAAATTATCCAAATTTCCATATCGTTTTTCAAGCGATGATGCGAGATTCATATAATAATCTGTGAATTCAACAATTGCACTATCAATGACATATGGATGTTCTTTCATTACACGTGGAAATCCTCTATACACACATTCATTGCTTTCCATATATTTGGCCGTGTTTTTATCTGGTATCATATCCGAAACAAACTCAGTGATTCCCTTTTTGTCTTTGGATTTAATGGCTTTAAAACTAGCTATATACAATTCATCAATTGTTTCGTATCCACGAGATTTTGTACAGCTTAATAGTACTAACAAAAAAGAGATAAAAGTAATTTGCTTTATTATTTTCATTTTTCTAATCTTTAATTTTTCTTGTTATCATTTCGTTGTCTGCAAAGAATAGAACAATCTTTATTAAATTACATTTTTGAACTAAAAACTGAGGGTTTTAAGCCCAAAAAAATTAGAAAGCTAAAATTTATCGCAATAAAAACTTTATTAAAACCAATGGTTCCACAAACAAAAAACCTGAAACGAATATAAGAATTAACTTTAATCCATAAAGGATAAATTTGAGAATTTAAATCCTTGACGGGATTTGAATCAAAAAAGGCTTATGAACCTTGAACTTACAAAAAAGTAAAAACTTGACGGAATTTTTCAAACCATAAAAAGCCTGTAAAATATTGATTTTACAGGCTTTTTAATTTTCTTGTGACCACGGTAGGGTTCGAACCTACAACCCTCAGAGTCGAAATCTGATATTCTATCCAGTTGAACTACGCGGTCAAAATATTTAAAATTCAATTTTTTAAATTCCAAATTCCAATTTTAAGTTTGGAATTTATTTTTTGGATTTTTATACTAATAATTTCTTCACAATAGTCGAAATGGTTTTTCCTTCAGCAGTTCCACCCAATTGAGCAGATGCTAATCCCATTACTTTACCCATTGAAGCAATTCCAGAAGCTCCAGTTTCCGCAATGATTTTTGCAATAACTGCCTCTACTTCTTCTTCGCTTAATTGTGCAGGCAAGAATTTCTCGATTACAGCAATCTGAGCTAATTCTGGCTCAGCTAAATCTGGACGATTTTGCTCTGTAAAAATTCTAGCGCTCTCTTTACGAGTTTTAACTAGTCTCTGAAGTAATTTAATTTCATCATCTTCCGTTAATTCTTCTTTAGATCCTGTAGCTGTAGCGGCCAATAACATTTCTGATTTAATTGCTCTTAAAGCTTCTAATGCAACAGTATCTTTTGCTCTCATGGCGGTTTTAATTTCGTCCATGATTAATGTTTGTAAACTCATCTCAGTTTTATTTTTTTATAAGCCAGGCTTATAGATTTATATATTTATTTAAAATTTGTTCTCTCCTTATTTATCCTGAACAAAGCCGAAGGACTCGAACTGATAATAAAATTCACTTTAAAAGTCTATGAAAGAAGTCAAATTTCTAATTCTGTGCGAAGATAAAAAAAATAACCCGAAAATTAAATTCAATTTTCGGGTTACCTCATTTTGATTTTATCGTATTAATCTACGTTGTCGTGCAAAAATGAATTGTTAGAACGCAACTGTAAATCATTATTACTATCTGTTCCTACAGAGATTCTAGAATTTGTGTTGTTCTGTGAACTGTTAGAAAGATCAATACCTAATCTTTTATAGGCTGGCTCTTTCTCAAGTTCTTCAACTCTAGAAACGTTATTATGGAACTTATAATTAAACTCTTTTAATTTCTTTCTTCTTTCGTCAGCTCTCAAACGTAATGTTTCTTCGATAGTTAATTCCATCGGAGATACCTCTGCAGAAAAATTAGTTTCAGGAGCAACCGCTCTTTGGTGAACTGTAATATTAAGCTCTTCTGGAATAACTTCTTCAATTACCTTTTCAACAGGTTTAGATGAAGTAAAATCATTTTCAAGCTCCATATACTCTTCCAAAGAATATTTGATAATACCTTTATCCGAAAGTTCTGTAACTGGAACAAACTGAACTGGCTGATTTACTTTAATATCACGTGTTTCATTTGATAATTCAAATAAAACTCTTGTATCTTCTACTACTGGCGGAGCTTTAACTTCTGGCTCAGTTCTAAAAAGAGGCAAGTCAAAAGAAAAAGTAGTTTGCTCTTCTTTTTCTACGATTCTATGTTGAACAGCTCTTACAGGGGCAACTTCAGGAGCTGAAATAGTAAAATCAATATCTGTAATTGGAGAAACGATTTCAAAAGTCACATCTAAATTTTTAATAAATTCAGACATTACAACTAATTCATCTTCGTTAATCACTGGAGTTTGAACAATCGGTGCAACTGCTGTAGGTGCAGGAGTATCATCAATCAATTCAAAAACTATTTTTTCTTCTGGTTTTGGTGTTGAAGGGGTTTCAGCATTCAAATCAAAAGAAGTAACTGTTTTATTCGTTAAATTATGAACACTTCTTTGCTCATCTTCTAGCGTATGGATAATTTTTTTAGGTTCTGTATTTACGATTTCATTTTGTTGTTCAACATCAAAACCAGTCGCAATAATTGTAACAGCAATAGCATCACCAAGAGTTTCGTCTTCACCAACCCCCATAATGATATTAGCGTTAAAACCTGCTTCTACCTGGATATGATCATTGATCTCTCCAATTTCATCAAGTGTAATCTCGTTAGAACCTGAAACGATAAGCAACAATACGTTTTTAGCTCCCGTAATTTTATTGTCATTTAACAATGGAGAATCTAATGCCGAAATAATAGCATCTTTTGCTCTGTTTTCTCCAGATGCAGTAGATGATCCCATTATAGCAGTTCCACTATTAGACAATACTGTTTTAGCGTCACGTAAATCGATATTCTGAGTATAGTGATGCGTAATAACTTCAGCAATACCTCTTGAGGCTGTTGCCAAAACTTCATCAGCTTTAGAGAATCCTGCTTTAAAACCAAGATTTCCGTAAACTTCTCTTAACTTATTATTATTAATTACAATTAATGAATCGACTTGTTTACGTAACTTTTCGATACCCAAAAGCGCTTGCTCCTGACGTACTTTACCTTCAAAAAGAAACGGAATAGTAACGATTCCAACTGTAAGAATCTCTCTTTCCTTGGATAATTGTGCAATTACTGGCGCAGCACCTGTACCGGTACCTCCACCCATTCCTGCAGTAATAAATACCATCTTGGTATTGCGATCCAACATCTTCTCGATGTCTGCAATACTTTCAATAGCCGACTGCTGTCCTACATCTGGATTGGCACCTGCTCCTAAACCTTCTGTCAAGTTAACCCCTAACTGAATTTTATTAGGCACGGAACTATTTTGTAGCGCTTGTGAATCTGTATTACAAACGATAAAATCTACTCCTTTAATTCCTTGTTTAAACATATGGTTTATGGCATTACTACCTCCACCTCCTACACCGATAACTTTTATTACATTTGATTGATTCTTTGGTAAATCAAATGAAATGCTTCCAAATTCTGAGTTGCCCATCATATTTTTGGTTTTTTGATATTAAATATTAATTCTTGTATTATTTCAAATCGCTTATTCAGCGTTGTCTAAAAAATCTTTGATTTTATCGACATAGCGGTCAAAAAAGGATCTTCTTATTTTTGTTTCAGTCGATTCTTCCTTAACTACTTTCTTCACTTCTTCAACAGTTTCTACATAAGATTCTTCAACCTCATAGTGTTGCTGTTGTACCGGAGCTCTATGTACTGGTGCCTTTGGTTGTTCTATAACGTCCAATCTTACGGCACTTTGAGTTCTATTTTCAATGCTGTTCATTACTAAACCAACAGCTGTAGCGTATAACGGACTTGAGATTTCTTCGTTAGAATTTCCTGCCAAATGCTCATTTGGGTAACCAATTCTGGTATCCATTCCTGTAATGTACTCTACTAATTGCTTAATGTGTTTTAGTTGAGCTCCACCACCTGTAAGAACAATTCCTGCAATTAATTTTTTACGAGGATCTTCATGTCCATAAGCTTTTACTTCTGTAAAAACCTGATCTACGATTTCGACTACACGAGCGTGGATTATTTTTGATAAATTCTTCAAAGAAATTTCTTTTGGCTCTCTTCCTCTTAATCCCGGAATCGAAACAATTTCATTGTCTTTGTTTTCACCTGGCCATGCAGATCCAAATTTAATTTTCAATAATTCGGCTTGTTTCTCAATAATCGAACAACCTTCTTTTATATCATCTGTAATTACATTTCCTCCAAAAGGAATTACAGCCGTATGACGAATGATTCCGTCTTTAAAAATCGCTAAATCTGTTGTACCGCCACCGATATCGATAAGTGCTACTCCTGCTTCTTTTTCTTCCTGACTCAATACTGCATCTGCAGAAGCCAATGGCTCTAATGTTAAGCCCGATAATTCAATTCCTGAACTCTGGATACATCTTCCAACGTTTCTTATAGATGAAGCTTGTCCAACTACAACGTGAAAACTAGATTCTAATCTTCCTCCGTACATTCCAATCGGTTCTTTAATCTCCGATTGTCCATCAATTTTAAATTCCTGTGGTAAAACGTGAATTATTTCTTCACCTGGTAACATCGCAAGTTTATTAACCTGGTCTATTAAAAGCTGGATGTCATTCTCGCCAATAACCTCTTCAGGATTGGTTCTGCTAATGTAGTCTGTATGCTGGATACTGCGAATATGCTGTCCTGCTATACCTACAACTACATCTTTAATCTTGTAACCCGAATTATTCTCCGCTTCATGTATCGCTTGCTGAATAGATTGTATTGTTTGAGTAATATTGTTTACAACACCTCTCGCAACACCTAAGCTTTTTGATTTCCCTATTCCCAGGATCTCAAGCTTACCATATTCATTCTTCTTACCTATCATGGCAACAATTTTGGTTGTACCAATATCTAGACCTACTGCAATATTATCTTTTCCCATTATCTATTATTTTGTGCAAACTACTTGTTCCGTAAACCTAAGATCTATCCTTTTGTATTTGTATAACGAGCTATCCAAAACTGCCTTTTGAAAAAAGGCTTTATAATTATTAAATTTTCGCTCAACATTTATTGTTCTGCCAAAATCTATCTCGTAATTAAAATTTCTGTTAAGCATTTTTAAGCTACCATTAGGCATAATTTGAATCGCAATGATATTTTTTTTCAAAAATGCATCGTCAAAAATCATGCGGAATAATATAGCTAATTCTTCGTTATTTTTCTCATTTAAGTTCCCCGAAACAAGAGGAACTCTAGCTGTAAAATTATCCGACAAAGGCATTTTACTACCCTCGTAATCAATATAAAACGACTCATTCCCGTTCATAATGCGGGCTATCGGCGTCTTCTGTTTTACTACTGCTTTTAGAATACCATCAATACTCACAAATACATCTGATTTTTCAATCATCTCTTGCGTATTAAGGGCTTTCTCTATCTTATTCAAATCTAACCCTTCTTTTTTAATGCTAGAAGCATCTTTTTCATTTTCTATTAACAATTTATTAACCGCCTCCGGCTTAACAAAAATAGCGTTTTCCCCTACAAAAACAACAGTCGATTTCTTCAATTTTCGCTCTCCATTTCTATGAGAAGTAAACGAAAATAAAACAATAACGACTCCGAACATGAGTACCAAACGAAGATTTATCCAATTAATTAGTTTCATTTAAAATGTTTTTAATTGACGGTACTAATTCTCCTAAATCACCCGCTCCAATAGTCACAATTATGGTTGCATCGCTAGCCTTAATTGATGCTAATAAATCATTTTTAGCAACTATTTTCCTGTTAGAATTACTCATTTTATCCATTAACCATTGCGATGTAATTCCTTCCATCGGCAATTCTCTTGCTGGATAAATATCTAATAAAATCACTTCATCAAATGCTGATAAACTTTTGGCAAAACCATCGACAAAATCTCTTGTTCTGCTAAATAAATGTGGCTGAAATATAGCCAGTACTTTTTGTCCCGGATACAATTCTCTAACCGCTTGATTAACTGCATTTATCTCTGTCGGATGATGTGCGTAATCATCTATATAAACCAGATTATTTGTTTTTATCTGATAAGAAAAACGTCTTCTTATTCCTTTAAATGAAGCCAAAGCTTTTGCAATTGCATTGGTTGATGTTCCGTATGTTTTTGCCATTGCAATAGCCATTAACGCATTCATTAAATTATGCTTTCCTGGCAAACCAAAATGTAAATCTTTAATTGTTTCTGATGGTGTTTGTACATCAAAAATATAGCTCCCTTTAGCAATTCTTACATTAAACGCTTTAAACGGAGCATCTTCATTTATAGCACATTGAACTCCCTCCAGAGGCAATTCTTTGGTTATAAAAAGATTGTTTTTATCTTCAACTTTTGAAGCAAATTCTACAAAAGACTCTTCAATAGCTTCACTTGTTCCGTAAATATCCAAATGATCCGCATCCATAGATGTGATACAAGCAATATTTGGGTGTAAATGCAAGAACGAACGATCAAATTCATCAGCTTCGACAACAGTAACCGTTTTTCCGTTTCCTATTAAGTTCGAATTATAATTCTCAACAATTCCACCTACAAAAGCAGTAACATCAGCTCCACTTTCGTAAAGAATATGTCCTAAAATACTAGATGTTGTTGTTTTACCATGTGTTCCTGCTACAGCAAAACTAAAAGTACCCTGAGTAATGATTCCTAAAACTTCAGCTCTTTTCTTAACCTGATAATTTCTTTCTAAAAAGTAATTCCACTCCGAATGTTTAGTTGGAACTGCTGGCGTTATAATTACTAGTGTATTTTCTACAAAATAATCACTTGGAATTAAACTGATATTATCTTCAAAATGAATATTAATCCCACTTTCGATAAGTTCACTTGTAAGCATTGAAGGTGTCTTGTCGTAACCTGAAACTTGTTTTCCAATGTTCTTGAAATAACGAGCCAGAGCACTCATTCCGATGCCTCCAATTCCTATAAAATAGACGTTCTGTATTTGGTTTAAATTCATTTCTTTTTTGCTTTAAGCTTTAGGCACTAAGCTTTGAAACTTAGACCCTCAACTTTATGACTATTTTTTTACTTAATCAACTTTATAATTTCTGCAACAATCGCTTTTGTTGCACCTGGCATTGCCAATCTTTTTATATTCTCTCTAAGCTGTTTTTGCTTCTCTTCATCCTTCAACAACGCTTCAAAAACAATGCTAAACTCGCTATTTAACTCAGATTCTTTTAACAAAATCGCACCCTTCTGATCTACAATAGCTTGTGCGTTTTTTGTTTGATGATCTTCGGCAACATTCGGTGACGGAATAAAAATAACTGGCTTTCCAACTATACATAATTCCGAAACTGATGATGCTCCTGCTCTTGAAATAATTACATCGGCAGCTGCATAAACAAAATCCATTCGCTCTATAAAATCAACCACTTTTACATTTGGCTGATTGTATTTTTTATAATCTTCAAAATATAATTTCCCACATTGCCAGATTACCTGAACATTTTGCGAAAGCATATTTGGCAATTCTTTTTCTATTAATTGATTCACTCTTCGAGCACCAAGACTTCCGCCAAGAACCAACAATGTTTTTTTATTTGCATCTAAATTGTAAAATGCAATTGCTTCGTCTCTTTTGCTATCAATATCAATTAAATCCTGACGAACAGGATTACCAGTTAAAACAATTTTATCTGCAGGAAAAAAACGCTCTAAGTTTTTATAAGCTACACAAATTGCATTCGCTTTTTTGCTAAGCAACTTATTTGTAATTCCCGGAAATGAGTTTTGTTCTTGGATAACTGTTGGAATTCCTGCCGAACCTGCCATTTTTAATAATGGCCCGCTCGCAAAACCTCCTGTACCGATAACTACATTTGGTTTAAATGCTTTTATTATTTTTCTTGATTGCAATAAACTACTCATTAACTTAAAAGGAAACATGGCATTCTGTAAAGTTAATTTTCGTTGTAACCCAGCAATCCAAAGACCTTTTATTTCATATCCTGCTTGTGGTACTTTCTGCATTTCCATTTTGTCTTTTGCACCAACAAAAAGAAATTCAGCATCAGGATATTGTAATTTTAATTCATTCGCAATTGCGATTGCAGGATAAATATGTCCTCCTGTTCCACCACCGCTTAATATGAATTTATATTTTGTCATATTTTTAAATGTTACTACATTTTAAAAATTATTATATTCTCTTTTTACTCTAACTACCTCATAACAGCTTCCATTGGATTCTTTGCATTGTCTTCTATAGAATATGCTGCTGCTACTTCTTGATCACTCCCTACTTCATTCTCTTCTTCTAATTGTTTATCGATTAATTTCTTAAGCGCTTCTTCTCTTTTTTCCTTTTCTTTCAGCTCTTCTTCAATTTCTTCGTCTTTTTTAGTAACGCTAATAATGATTCCAAGTGCAAAACATGTCATCCAAATCGAACTACCTCCACTACTAATAAGTGGCAACGTTTGTCCTGTTACCGGCAATAATTCGACCGCAACAGCCATATTAATCATCGCCTGAAATATCATAGGAAATCCGAGCCCGACGACGACTAATTTCCCGAATAATGTATTGGCTTTATGCGATGCGATTACAAATCGGAACATCAGTAATAAATACAAACACAAGATTGTTAATCCCCCTATTAAACCATATTCTTCTACAATAATTGCATAAATAAAATCGGAAGATGATTGTGGTAAAAAGTTCTTCTGAACACTTTTCCCCGGTCCTAAACCTCCTAATTTTCCAGATGCAATTGCAATTTTTGCTTTCTCTATCTGATAATCATCTTCATCTGGTTTATCAGTCGTAAAATTCTCGATTCGGCTTCCCCATGTTCCTACCCTGCTAAAAAAGCGGGATTCAGGAAACGCTTTAGCTAAAAGAAGAAAGAACAAAAACATTACAACTCCCGAACCTATAATTAATCCTATATATTTTAAAGGATACTTACCAATAAACGTAAGCATTAATACCATCGAAAAGATAAGCGCTGTTGTCGAGAAATTTGCTGGCAAAATAAGCATCAGCGTAACAAAAACCGGCATCCAAAGCTGTATCAACGAGGTCTGAAAAGGTTCATCTTCATCTCTTGTTTTCGATAAATAACGTGCCACAAAAATAAACAACACCATCGATGCTAATGTAGAGGTCTGAAACGTAATCCCGATAAACGGAACCTGAATCCATCGACTCGCATTTGCACCAGCAATAACAGTTCCTTTTAAAAGTGTATAGGCTAACAAAAGCCAAACTACTGGCAAGGCAACTTTAGAAATTGCTCTAAAATAATGGTACGGTACTTTGTGTACCCAGTAAATAATTAAAAAACCAATACAAATATGAGCCAAATGTTTTACCAAATAACCCAATGTATTTCCTGTTCCATGACCTAAATAGGCCAAATTACTACTCGCACTAAAAACAGGCATAAACGAAAACAAAGCCAATAAAGCCACGAATGACCATATTACTCTATCTCCTTTTAATTTGTTTACTAGTTCTTTCATCTTCAATATTGTTTAAAGTTATTTTTGTTTAATGTTCAAAGTTGCTCAACCTTAAACATTAAACCTTAAACTTTTTTATAGGTTGTGAACCGCCTGCTTAAATTGCTTCCCTCTGTCTTCGTAGTTTTCGAATAAATCGAAACTTGCACAAGCTGGAGACAATAATACTGCATCACCTTTTTCGGTTAAGCGTTGTGCTGTTTTTACAGCATCGTTCATATTATTAACTTCAACCATAATATCAACTACATTTCCAAAAGCATCGATAATTTTTCGGTTATCAACTCCAAGACAAATAATAGCTTTTACTTTCTCACGAACCAATGACATTAATTCGTTATAATCATTTCCTTTATCAACACCACCAACAATCCAAACTGTTGGAGCATTCATACTATCCAAAGCAAAGAATGTAGCGTTTACATTTGTTGCTTTTGAATCATTAATATATTGTACATTCTGAATTTTCAGAACTTTTTCTAAGCGGTGTTCAACGCCTTGAAAATTAGATAAACTCTCACGAATTGTTGCGTTTCTGATTTGCATCAACTTAGCTACTGAACTTGCTGCCATTGCGTTTTTCAAATTATGTTTTCCTTCTAAAGCAATGTACTCAGTATCCATTGTAAACTCTTCTTGGTTAATCTTGATTTCCATTTTGTTGTTTTTTATAAATGCTCCTTCATTGAATTCTTCTGTCAATGAAAAAGGAATTAGTTTTGCTTTTGTCGTGTTATTTTTAAGCCATTCGGCTGATGCTTCATCATCGCCATCATAAATAAGATAATCACTTTCTGTCTGATTCATCGTTACCCGAAACTTCGAGTTAATATAATTTTCATACTTATAATCATATCTGTCTAAATGATCTGGACTAATATTGGTTATAATCGCAATATCTGGCCTGTAATCTATAATCCCGTCCAATTGAAAACTGCTTAGCTCAAGCACGTAAAAATCAAATTTGTTTTCGGCTACCTGCCATGCAAAACTCTTTCCGATATTACCTCCCAATCCTACGTTTAATCCTGCCGACTTTAGCAAATGATAGGTTAACATTGTTGTTGTTGTCTTACCATTACTTCCGGTAATTCCAACTGTTAAGGCTTCAGTAAAAGGTTTTGCAAACTCAATTTCGGAGATTACTTTAATTCCTTTTTCTATAAGCTTCTTAACTATAGGTGATTTTTCAGGAATACCAGGACTTTTCATGACGACATCGGCATTCAAAATCAATTCTTCGGTATGCTTTCCTTCTTCCCAGGCAATTCCGTTAATGATAAGAACTTCTTTATAACTCTCGTTTATCTTTCCGTAATCGGAAACAAAAACATCATATCCTTTCTTTTTTCCAAGAATAGCAGTACCAACACCGCTTTCTCCACCACCTAAAACAACTAACCTCATATTATCTTAGTTTTAATGTTACGATAGACAATATGGCTAACATGATTGCAACAATCCAAAAACGGGTTACAATTTTACTTTCATGATACCCTTTTTTCTGGTAATGATGATGCAATGGCGACATCAGGAAAATCCTTCGTCCTTCGCCAAAACGCTTTTTTGTATATTTAAAATAAGCCACCTGGATAATTACCGAGGCACTTTCGGCCAAGAAAATACCACAGAACAAAACAATCAGCATTTCTTTACGAACCGCAATTGCCAAAACAGCTATGATTCCTCCTATTGTTAAACTTCCTGTATCTCCCATAAAAACAGATGCGGGATATGAATTATACCATAGAAAACCAATTAATGCACCTACGAAGGCGGATATAAAAACGGTCATTTCTCCCGAATTGGGGATATACATTATATTGAGGTAATTCGAGAAAATAATATTCCCGGAAAGAAACGTAAATATCCCGAGCGCAAGTACGGACACTGCCGAGGTTCCCGCTGCAAGACCATCTATTCCATCGGTTAAATTAGCTCCATTAGAAACTGCTGTGATAATAAAAATTACAACTGGGATAAAAATTAACCAAGCCCATTTTTCATATCCTTCGCCTGTCCAAGCCAATAATTCGGCGTAATCAAATTCATTATTTTTAAAGAAAGGAATAGTTGTAACAGTCGATTTCTCTTCGATTAATGCAGGAACTATAACACTTGTTGTTGATTGTACTCTATAAATATCGCTATTACCAGTATCGGTTCTTACCGTAACATTTGGGCTAAAATAAAGCACTGATCCTACAATTAAACCTAAACCTACCTGACCAATAACTTTAAAAATTCCTTTAAGTCCTTGTTTATCTTTTTTGAAAATCTTAATATAATCATCCACAAAACCAATTACTCCCATCCAAAGCGTGGTCACAATTAGTAATACGATATAAATATTATGCAGTTTAGCAAATAACAAAACAGGTACAAGGGTAGCAAATATGATAATTAAACCTCCCATTGTTGGTGTACCAGCTTTTTCATTTTGACCAGCAAGTCCAAGCTCACGAACAGTTTCCCCTACTTGTTGATTCCTAAGGAAATTGATAATTCTCTTTCCGTAGATTGTTGATAAAAGCAACGAAAGCAAGAAAGCTAAAGCTGATCTAAATGTGATGTACTGAAAAACTCCTGTTCCTGGCACATCTAATGTTTTGTCTAAATATTCAAATAAATAGTATAGCATATATCTGGTTTTATTTGTTTAGTTGTGCTAAAATTTCCTTAACTATCTTCATGTCATCAAAATCATGACGTACTCCATTTACTTCTTGGTACGTTTCGTGTCCTTTACCTGCTATTAAAATAATATCGTTAGGCTGAGCTAGTTGACAAGCTGTTTTTATAGCTTGTTTTCGATCTGTAATTGCCAATGTTTTTTTATAATTTTGAGGTTCAACACCTTTTTCCATTTCACTAATTATAGTTTCTGGATCTTCATTTCTAGGGTTGTCCGATGTAAATATTGCTTTATCACTTAGTTCTGAACCAATTTGTGCCATAATCGGACGCTTGGTTTTATCTCTGTTTCCTCCACAACCTACAACCGTAATTAATTGCTCGTTTTTAGTACGAATATCATTTATGGTTTTCAATACGTTTTCTAACGCATCCGGTGTGTGTGCATAATCTACAATCGCTGTGATATTAGAATCTGATACGATGAACTGAAAACGTCCAGAAACACTTTCTAAATCCGATAATAATCGTAAAGCCTCAAGGCTATCAATCCCTAATTCAATCGCTGTTCCGTAGATAGCTAATAAATTATAAGCATTAAATGTTCCTATTAATTTTACCCAAACCTCATTATCATTAATTTTTAATAACAATCCTGATAATTGGTTTTCTAAAATTTGCGCTTTATAATCCGCATACGATTTTAAAGCATAGGTGCGTTTTTTAGCAACTGTGTTTTGCAACATTACAGGCCCATTTTTATCATCGATATTTGATAATGCAAATGCTGTTTTTGGTAATGAATCAAAAAACGACTTTTTCACATCTCTATATTCTGCAAAAGTTGGATGATAATCTAAATGATCATGTGATAAATTTGTAAAAATCCCACCTACAAAATGCAATGCTTCAGTACGTTTTTGATGAATTCCGTGTGAACTCACTTCCATAAAACAATACGTTACTCCAGCTTCAATCATTTCGTTTAAATAATGATTGATTGTAATAGAATCTGGTGTTGTATGAGTTGCTTTATACTCCGTCTCATCAACTAATATTTTTACTGTAGATAACAAACCTACTTTAAATCCAGCTTTTTTAAATAATTGATACAACAATGAAGCAATCGTAGTTTTTCCGTTTGTTCCTGTAATACCTACTAATTTTATTTTTTCTGATGGGTTATCAAAATAATTAGCTGCCATAAAAGCCAAAGCCGAATTGGTATCTTTAACCTTAATATAAGTAACTTCTTTTGCTAAAGCCTCCGGTAATGTATCGCAAATAATAGCCGTTGCACCAAGCTCAATTGCTTTTTGGATATAATCATGTCCATCAGAAAGTGATCCTCTAATAGCAACAAAAACATCATTCGCTTCTATTTTTCTAGAATCGAAATCTATTTTATGAATAGCAATATCTGTTGAACCCGTTACCGATTCAATAGCTACTTTGTATAATATGTCTTTTAATATATTCACGATAATTCTAATACTATAATTGTGTTTTTGGCTATATTCTGCCCTGCCTGAAGTGATTGATTTTTCACTTTTCCTATTCCGTTAACTTTTACTTTAAGACCTAAATTTTCAAGCAAAGCAATTGCATCCATTCCCGCCATTCCTTTTACATCTGGAATAGACTGTTTCTTTTGTACCTGGGTATAATATGCGTTATAATTGTTCTCTTGTTTTGATATCTTACCGTCTATTTTTTTAATCGTATTTGCAGATGGTGCATCTGTAAATATCTTTTGTGCTATTCTTTTAAAAACAGGCCCTGCAACATCGGCTCCGTAATAATTATTCTTAGATGTATTTGGTTTATGAACGACTACAATACAAGAATATTTAGGATGATCTGCTGGAAAATATCCTACAAACGAAGAAGCATAATAAAAATTTCCTTTGTCACCTTTTCCGTAATTCACCTTAACCGTTCCTGTTTTTCCTGCCATCGAAAAATCTTTCGAATACAACTTAGACCCAGTTCCTTTTTTAACCACGTTTGCCAAAACAGCTTTTAGCTTCTTAACTGTTTCTTGCGAACACACTTTAGGATTTAAAACTTCGACATCAAATTTCTTAATCGTTCTATTCCATTCTTTTATCTCCGAAACAAATTGTGGCTTAACCATTACTCCATTATTTGCAACCGAATTATAATAAGTCAACGTTTGCAATGGCGTTACCGAAACTCCATATCCAAAAGCCATCCATGGCAATGAAACTCCCGACCAATGCTTGTCTCCTGGTTGTGGAATATATGGTCTTCCTTCTCCTTCAAAAGGCAATCCCAATCTTTTATTTAATCCGTATCCGTTAATATGATTTACAAATTTGGATGGGTTACTCTTATAATTATCATAAACTGCCTGAGCCATTACTGTATTTGACGAAAGTTCAAACCCTCTAGCTAATGAAACTTTACCATACCCCCCTCTATGCGAATCATTAACAGAACGACCATAATACTTTATTGTTCCGCCATTAGTGTCATAAACAGTACTGGTATCCGCTACTTTATCTTCTAAAATTGCCATTAAATCAACTAGTTTAAAAGTTGATCCCGGCTCATGAGATTCGGCTATAGCATAATTTGTTGTTTCATAATAAGAACCATCATCTGCTCTTCCTAAATTAGAAATTGCTTTAACATGTCCGGTTTCTGTTTCCATTACTACCACACAACCATGATCTGCTTGGTAATCTTCTACTTGTTTTAACAATGCATGATGCGCAATATCCTGAATAAAAACATCTATTGTCGATATTACATCGTAACCATCTTGAGGGTCTACCTCGTTTACATCACGAATAGGTTTCCACTGCCCTTTTGCAATTTTTTGTTTTAGAATTTTACCATCCTTTCCATTCAGGTATTTTCTAAAAGCCCATTCGATTCCTTTACCCATCGATTCTCCGTTCACACCACCTTTGTCATAACCAATAGTACGTTCGGCAATTTTCCCGATAGGATGCTCTCTTACCGTTTCTTGCTCTACGATAATCCCACCTTTATAAGCTCCCAAATTAAATAATGGGAACCCTTTTATTTTCATATAATCTGTATAACTCAATTTTCGAGCTATCAAAAAATATCTGTTTTTATTGGCTCTTGCCTTTCTTAATTCATTTTGATAATAACCACTTGGTCTTCCTAAAACAAAAGACAAAGAATCCGAAAGCAATTTTACATTTTTCTCGAATACTTCAGTTTTTGGTGTAACAGCATCAAATCTAATTTCGTAATTAGGAATAGAGGTTGCCAAAAGACTTCCATCGGCAGAATAAATATTCCCTTTATTTGCAGGAATAACGAAGTTTTTCACAGTACGTTGCTTGGCTAATTTCCTGTAATAATCCCCCTCAACCCACTGAATGTTGGTTAACTTTACGACAATACCAATTGCCATCAAAAAGATGAAAACTGCTACCAGATAAATTCTGTAGGATATATTTTTATCGTCTACTGCCATATGCGTTTAAAAAAGCTTTTTTCTTTTTCTTTCTTCACTTCAATCTTAATTGGCGGAACTGTTGATGGATAAATTTCTTTAGCAAGCATTTTTTCCGATACTGTCGATTCCATCTTTAATTTCATCAATTCCGAACGTCTGTCTACAAACTCCGATCGCAATTCCTTTACTTCATTATTCAATTTTGCAATTTCAAAAACCTTTTGTTCGTATCGTTGTGTATTTGCAATCATTATTATTGCTAGCAAAATGATAAAAACGATAAAACGCCAATTTTTAATAGCGTCATCATTTATAAGAAATCTTGCTTTTAATATGTCAAATACTCCGTGTTTCATTATACCTTATTATAGTACTATATTTTTTCAGCTATTCTTAGCTTTGCACTTCTAGCCCTATTATTAATTTTAATCTCTGCATCATCTGGAACTATTAGCTTTCCGATAGTCTTAAATGGAACGGTGAAGTTTCCATAAAAATCACGTTCTGGCTCTCCCTCAAACATTCCGTTTTTAATAAAACGCTTTACCAATCTGTCTTCTAATGAGTGATAAGAAATAACACTTAATCTTCCGCCTGGGTTTAAAATCTCCAACGATTGCTCGATGAACTCTTTCAACACATCCATTTCCTGATTTACCTCAATACGAATAGCTTGATAAATCTGAGCTAATATTTTATTTTTAACTCTTTCTGGTAAATATTTCGCCAAAACTTCTTTTAATTCGTCTGTAGTTTTGATTGGTCTGTGCTCTCTCGCCTCTACAATTGTTCTTGACAAAACTGGTGCATTTTTCAATTCTCCATAATCCAGAAAAACTCGGCGTAAATCCTGCTCGTCGTATTCATTTACCACACGATATGCGTTCAAATCATTCTTCTGACTCATTCTCATATCCAAATCAGCATCAAAACGAGTAGAAAAACCTCTTTCGGCAACATCAAACTGGTGTGATGAAACACCTAAGTCTGCCAAAATTCCATCTACTCCTCTTACACCATGAAAACGCAAGAACCTTTTTATAAATCTAAAATTCTCATTTATCAAAGTAAACCTTTCGTCAGGCAAAGCATTTGCCAAAGCATCTTCATCTTGATCAAAAGCAAATAATTTTCCGTTTGGCCCTAGCCTGTTTAAAATCTCTTTTGAATGTCCCCCACCACCAAACGTCACATCTACATAAATGCCGTCGGGCTTAATATTTAAGCCATCTACTGTCGGATGAAGCAAAACCGGATTATGATATTCCATTGTCGTCGTCATTTATATTTCCCATTACTTCTTCGGCTAAATCTGCAAAATCCATATCTTCGCCGCTAATTGATTTTTCGTATAACTCTTTATCCCATATTTCAACAATATTTACCGCAGATGAAAACACCACGTCTTTTGAAATACCAGAAAATGTCATTAAATCTTTCGGAACCAATAAACGTCCTAATGCATCAATCTCAACAATCTTAACTCCAGCGGTAAACCTTCTGATAAAATCATTGTTTTTCTTTACAAAACGATTCAGTTTATTAATTTTCTGCATCATCAAATCCCATTCTTCCATTGGATACAATTCCAGACAGGTCTGAAAAACGGAACGCTTCAAAACAAATCCGTTTTGAAGAGAGGTCGCCAACTGCTTTTTTAAAGGAGCTGGCATTAGCAGCCTCCCTTTTGCATCGACTTTACACTCATATGTCCCGACAATTGTGTTCAAAAAAATGTATGGTTATGTTACACAGCAAAAATATAAAAAATATTACCACAATTTACCACTATATACCACTTTGTTGATAAGTTTAACCACTTTTATCCCAAAAGCCTTAAATTATGCAGAGTCAGATCGTTAGCCATTTTAAAATAGTTTGTAAGAATGGTTCTACATAACAAAAAATGAAATGATATTGTCATAAAATTCCAATCTGTTTTTGCTAATTTTCTTTAGAAAAAAGAAAAAAATTAAAACAACTAGCAACTGATTTTTAGCCTTTTATTTCTTCTACTAAAATTATCTAGTTAAAAAATGTTTTCAAAAATCCATATTTATGTATTAAACCCTATATTTGTCCAAATTGAAATCGGTATTTAGTTAGATGGATAAACATTACAAAAAAGAAGGCAGATACAGCTATTATGAAGCTGGAGAAGGGACACCTATTGTTATTTTACATGGACTCATGGGAGGACTTAGTAACTTCGATGCCGTAGCCGAATATTTTTCAAATAGAGGATATAAAATAGTAATACCTGACTTACCGATATACACACAAAGCATACTAAAAACCAACGTAAAAAGTTTTGCCAAATATGTTAAAGACTTTATCACCTTCAAAGGTTTTGATAAAGTCATCTTATTAGGGAATTCATTAGGTGGACATATTGCTTTATATCACACCAAATTATACCCGGAAAAAGTAATTGGACTTGTTATAACAGGAAGTTCTGGTCTTTACGAAAGTGCAATGGGCGACAGTTACCCTAAAAGAGGAGATTACGAATACATAAGAAGAAAAGCCGAAGATGTATTTTATGACCCAAAAATTGCAACTCCCGAACTTATCGATGAAGTTTACGCTTCGGTAAACGATCGAATAAAATTAATAAAAACGCTTACTATAGCAAAAAGCGCTATTCGCCATAACATGGCAAAAGATTTACCTAAAATGCAAGTTGAAACTTGTATCATTTGGGGTAAAAACGACAAAGTAACTCCACCGGACGTAGCCGAAGAGTTTAACAAATTACTTCCTAACTCTTCTTTATATTGGATAGACAAATGTGGACATGCTGCTATGATGGAACATCCAGAAGAGTTTAACAAAATTCTTGAAGAGTGGTTGCAAAAAACCAGTTTATAATAAACGCTTTCGAATTTGAGGAGGTTTTAGAAATAGTATAGATATGAAAATAAATACCGCCGAATTTATAATTAGTAATTCTGATGTAAGCAAATGTCCTAAGGACTTCTTGCCAGAATATGCTTTTATAGGAAGATCAAACGTAGGAAAGTCTTCTTTGATCAACATGTTGACCAATCATAAAAACTTAGCAAAAACTTCTGGTCGCCCTGGAAAAACACAATTGATAAATCATTTCCTGATTAATAACAATTGGTTCCTTGTCGATTTACCAGGATATGGTTATGCTAAAGTTTCTAAAAAAACAAAATCTGTTTTCCAACAGTTCATTACTGATTATTTTGAAACTCGCGAACAATTAGTTTGCGCTTTCGTATTAATCGATATTCGTCACGAAGCTCAAACCATCGACATTGAATTTATGTCGTACATGGGAGAAAGTGAAATTCCGTTTTGTATCATTTTCACCAAAGCAGATAAAATTAGTAAAGTAAAAATCGATTCTCATATCGCAGCTTACAAAAAGAAAATGTTTGCAAATAACTGGGCCGAAATGCCTCATTATTTTGTAACATCGGCAACAGAAGCTACTGGTAAAGATGATGTTTTAAAATACATTGACGAAGTAAACCAAGAGGTATTCAAAAACAACAGTCAGTTTTAAAATATCCTTTTCAGATAAAATAAAAAATCCCAAAACTTAATCGGTTTTGGGATTTTTTATTTTGTAGTTAAAATCTTTAAAAAAATATTTTTTTAAACTACATTTGAAACCAATCAATATATAGTTATGAAAAGCTTAAAGTTTATACCACTCATTTTTCTGTTTATATTTTCATCATGCGAATCATCATCGTATGTTACTATGCCTGGACCAAAAACTGGCGTTGACTTTACATCTGGAAAATGGTTACTAAACGAATTAGATTGTCCAAAAAACTCTAGAGACAAATTAACCGCTGAAACTCTAGACTATTTCAAGAAAAATTTAGGCGAACGAATATCTTATATCAATGACGTAAATGGATTACTAATTACCAGAAAAATTCATTTAGATCCCAACAAAACAAAATTAAAAGAACTTAAAGACGGAACTGGTTTTGATTTCTTTATTAATATTGTTTCCACAAAAAACAAAAGCGACTTCTCTTCCGTCGAACTTTATCAAGACGAAAATGATTTGGGCAAAAACGAAAGTGCTGTTACTCTAGAAGTATATGACTTAAACTTACAGGAAATTATTTTCTCTCAAAAAGTGGTAGGTACAGCTCACAAAAAGGAAACTAAATCTATGTGGGAAACAGAAAAGTCAGATAAACTTATAGACAATATAACATTCTATAGAAGCTCAGACAAATTAATGGTTGGGTCTTTAAAACGAATATTTAAGAATCTAAACAAAGCCTCTGTTAAATAAAAAAATCCCATTCGCCGCGACGAATGGGATTTTCTATTTTGTAATCAATTACGATTTTTTCAATTCTAGCTTTTCAGCAAAATAATCACAGAAATCTTTCATTGTATCCGACATTTTTTCATCGTCTGTAGCACGTTTAAAAGTATCTGCCATAGCTACTAAAGTCTGGTGAAAGAAAATTTTCATTTCATCTACAGGCATATCTTTAGTCCATAAATCAATACGCATTGTTTCCTGTACCTTACTATCCCAGATAGAAAGCATAATTGCTTTAGCATCCTGAGCTTCAACTCCACCATCTTTTGCCGACCATTTTAATTTTTCTGGCACACGATTTTCGTCTAATTCTATAAGGAATTTAATTTCTGAGGTTTGTTGTTTATTATCTGACATTACTTCTTAGGTTTATATTTTGACTTTTCAAAAATTTCTTTTGCGTTAGTTTTTAATAATTGTTCTATCGACACATCATTGTTTTTCATGTATGAACGTACAATCTGCCAACCAATCCAGGTTCCAACGCGTCCTGGAGATTCGTTATCTATTTCTAGGTAAAATTTAGAAAATGGTGCTGTATTTATAAATCGTGTTGTAAGTTTTGCATCATCACTATACAACATTTCTTTCTCTATAAAATAACGCCACATATATCCTTCATTCTCTTCACACCATTTTATTTGTTCTGGTGTGTATCCTATCTTATCTGCATCGGTATAATCTGGCAAAAGCAAATCTTTTAAATACAATTGCTTTCCATAATATACCATTTTGCTAATTAAATTCTTATCGGTAACTGGTGAGATTTTCTTCATCGAAAAACTAGAAACCACATCTGGCATAATTTGTTTCTCTTCAAAATTCTCTTTTATATAATTCGGAAATTGATAAAACTTATGTTCTTTTCCTAAATACAACTCTAGCGCTACAACAACTAGACTATCGGCATAAATTGCTTTATTATTATAATCCATCTCAGATATTATAGTAATAACCTTTGGCGTTTTAGTTTTAGGAAAATAGTACTCTATATGTTGGAATAAAGTATTAAACTCTTTTCGAACTGGCTCAAAATCTCCATACTTTTTCTGAACTTCGGTATACAATTCTCTCCAAAGCGGATTCTGCATTTTCTCTATCCAAACCGCATCATCATTTCCTGCAGGAAAAAAATACGGGTATTCTTTTTTTACTTTACCCAAATCTTTTGGCTGGGTCTCAAAAAACACTTTATCAAAGCGTTCTACTTTAATATCAACAGGAATTTCTTCTACCGCTTTTTCAATTTTGCTTTTTTGGTCACAGGACAAAAAAAAGACAGATAGAGCGATAGCAAACCGATATATTTTCATTTTATTTTAATTAAGTTTGTGTTGCAAAATTATCTAAGTAAAGACTACTTAAATATAATTGTGCAAATATACATTCCTGCATTTTAAAACTTAAACTATTATGGCTAAAAAAAGCACTATTCAAACAGAAAAAGTAAATACCTACATTGTAGAGTGGTTAAAAGATTATGCTAACAATGCTAAAGTGAATGGTTTTATTATAGGAATTTCTGGTGGTGTCGACTCAGCTGTAACCTCAACATTATGCGCTCAAACAGGATTAAAGGTTTTATGCGTAGAAATGCCAATTCATCAAGCTCCAAATCAAGTTTCCAGAGGACGAGAACACATCGAGCAACTAAAAAAACGATTCCCAAATGTCTCTAATATCGAAACTGACTTAACAAGTACTTTTGAAGCTTTTAAAGCCTCAACTCCTCATGATGCCGATATTGCAAAAGTAAATTTATCGCTTGCCAACACTCGTGCTCGTTTACGCATGACAAGTTTGTATTATTTAGCTGGAATTTACGGATTATTGGTTGCTGGAACAGGAAACAAAGTTGAAGATTTTGGAGTAGGTTTTTATACAAAATACGGTGATGGTGGCGTAGATTTGAGTCCAATTGCCGATTTAATGAAATCTGACGTGTATACTTTAGGGCAATTTCTTGAAATTCCTAACACAATTTTAACAGCTGCCCCAACCGATGGTTTATTTGGAGATAATAGAACAGATGAGGACCAATTGGGTGCAAGTTATGACGAATTAGAAGCGGCAATGTTAGCCGATGAGCTAGGAAAATCGGCTGCTGACTTTGTAGGAAGAGAAAAAATTGTTTTCGAAATATACAAGAAATTAAACACAGCCAATCAACACAAAATGAATCCTATACCTGTGTGCTCGATACCTAAAAAGTTAAAATAATCATTTTTATACTGATTTGCAATAAATTACAGAATTTATTTATTAATTTTACAGTTCCAAAAAAAAATGAACAATTCTTAAAAAGGTAAAACTATGATTAAAGTATGTTTAGCAGACAACCACCCTGTGACGCACTTTGGCGTTAAGTCGTATTTTAAAGACCATGATGACATTTCAATTGTTGCAAATGTAGGTAACTTTACGATGGTAAAAGACATTCTTCAAACTAAGGACATCGACATTCTAATTTTAGATTTAGAATTAGAAGGTCTTGCCAGTATTTTTGAAGTTAAGTCGATTCTGAAAAACTTTCCAAAAACAAAAATCATCATCTTCAGTAATCTTTCTGAACAAATGTATGCTCCAAATGCCATAAAAGCTGGTGTTTCGGGATACATTCACAAAACAGAAAAATTAGAAACTCTGGGGATTTCGATTATCAAAGTACACGAAGGAAAAATTATCATCAATGAAACTGTACGTAAAAACATGGCATTGATCGCAAAACAAAGCAAAAGCGAACGTTTGTATCGAAAACTTTCTAACAGAGAAATTGAGGTATTACGTTACTTAAGCGATGGTAAGAAAAACAACGAAATTTCTAAAATTCTAAATCTTAACGAAAAAACAATTAGTACTTATAAACTAAGATTACTAACAAAATTAAACGTTACCAATTTAGTAGATTTGGTTAATAAAGCCAAAACACTAGAGATTATTTAATTATGATAACGGGACATTACCCTCCCAAGTTTTCTCGAAAACGAATTAATTAATTTAGAGTAATCTACCACCATTAACAAGAGCTCCATATTATCTTCCTTAGGGTCTGATATTATGGAGCTTTTTAATTCTTCAATTATTTTATCGACCAAAAACCAACGCATAGACAAAATTGTCTCGGTTACGTATTGACTTATAGATTCTGATTTTTCTTTTGCAAAAATATTTTGTCCCTCCCAATCATGAAGTGTAACTTTTTCATCTTCCATTAGAATATCTGTTACTTCCTGAGCAAATTCAGGTTGTAAACGCATTAAATATTGTTCTAAACTAAATTTTTCATTCTGATGATAGAATGCAATTAAGTCTGTAAAAATATCTCGAAACAAATTATTAGAAAGCTCTACCTCATCTTCCTGCAAACTCAAATAAATTCGCTGAAAAACTTTGTATTCTTTCTTTTCGGTAACAGTTTCTATTTCTCCTTCTCCATTACTTCTCAGGAAAACATCTTCAAACAGTTCTGTTTTATCTCCATAAAGCAATAAAATTTCAATTACTTTACGTTCTAAATGATATAAAATATCAATTTTTTCTGCTTGCTGTTCTACTGGATATCCTGGCTCACCTGGATAATCATCAGGTGGTCCGTTTCTTGGATCTTCTGGATCTCCTCCTGAATACCCTGTTTGTTTTGGTTTTTGGTTTCTATAAACTTCAAAAGGTTTTTGCTCCTGCTTTTGCTTTTTACCAACTTCTGTAATATCTTTTTGAATCAACTGCGCTAAAGTACTCACAAGTACCTGCTCAGAAATATCCATAATTCTGGCACATTCCTGAACGTAAACTTCACGCTGAATTCTATCTGGAATTTTAGAAATACTCGTAACCATATCCCGAATCAAATCGGCTTTCTTTATAGGATCATTTTTTGCTTCATTCATTAATAACGAAGCCTTAAACTGAATAAAGTCTTTAGCATTATTTTCTAAGTATGCGACTAAATCATCATACGAAGTTTTTCTGGCAAAACTATCCGGGTCATCACCATCAGGGAAAGTACATACTCTTACGTTCATACCTTCTTCCAGAATCAAATCGATTCCTCGAATAGACGCTCGTAATCCCGCAGCATCACCATCAAAAAGTACGGTGATGTTTTTTGTCAATCTATTTACCAGTCTAATCTGATCTGGTGTTAATGCCGTTCCAGAAGATGCAACTACATTTTCTATCCCTGCTTGATTAAACTGAATTACATCAGTATAACCCTCAACTAAAAAACAATTGTTTTGTTTAGCAATAGCTTGTTTGGCCTGAAAAATACCATACAACACTTTACTCTTATGGTAAATATCACTCTCTGGTGAATTTAAATATTTTGCGGCTTTTTTATCATTGGTTAAAATACGTCCTCCAAAACCAAGTACACGTCCCGACATACTTTGTATTGGGAACATAACACGTCCTTTAAATCGATCAAACGGACGGTCATCTCTAGGAATTGTTAACCCTGTACTTTCAAGAAATTCAAGTTTATATCCCTGACCGAGTGCTTCTTTAGTTAAAGCATCCCAAGTTTCAGGAGAATATCCTAGTTCGAATTTTTTAATTGTTTCGTTTGTAAACCCTCTTTCTTTAAAATATGAAAGCCCTATTGCCTGACCTTCATCTGTATTTAAAAGTACATTATGAAAATACTTTTTGGCAAACTCAGAAACAAGATACATGCTTTCGCGAACATCTGTAATCGCTTTTTCAGCATCTGTTTGTTCCGTTTCTTCAATTTCGATATTATATTTTCTTGCTAAATATCGAATGGCTTCTGGGTAAGTAAAATGTTCATGCTCTATCAAGAAAGCAACTGAGTTCCCTCCTTTTCCAGAACTAAAATCTTTCCAGATACCTTTTGCAGGCGATACCATAAACGATGGCGAGCGCTCATCCGAGAATGGGCTCAATCCTTTAAAGTTACTTCCTGCTCGTTTTAAATGTACAAAATCGCCAATTACCTCCTCTACTCGAGCAGTTTCAAAAACGGTATTTATGGTATTTTGTGAAATCAAAACGTATTACTTTTTTAAAGATTGAAGCTTGCAAAATTACACAAATCAAACTTCATATTTTGAATTATATGAAACAAAAAAAGCACTTCTCTCGAAGTGCTTCATTACTATAAAACTAACCTACCTTTTTTAATTCAAATCTAAACGTAATCCTAATGAAACATTGTTTTGTTTTATATCATTGTCAGCAAACAAAGGGTTAAGGTCATATTTTAAATACAAACTTATATCTCTATATCCCATATAACCACTTACTCCGTAAATGAAATTATTTACATTATAATCGCCTTTTGATATTACTTTTTCTTTTATATCATCTTGATCATATTTCAGAATTTGTTTGGACTTAACATTAATCCCCGCATATCCTCCAAGCCCAAAACGAAAACTTCTGTGAGTTCTAAAATAAGTACCTCCATTACTATCTCGTTTACTTCCCGAAAAATCAAACTCTAAGTGCGCTGGTATAACTAAATAAACATTTCTAAAACGGGATTCATCTAGATTTACAGGATTAACTTCCAGAACGGTCTTATCTCCATCTACCACAAAATTACGGTTCTCTGTAGGTCTAATATTATTATACATTAATGACAATCCGTATTTAGCATGAAGCAAATTATGATCTTTTAAAATCCTGGAATTAAATGTAAATCCCCATTCGTAAAAATGCGATCCCATAAATTTGTAATCGGAGTTTTTTAAACTTCCATCGGTTACTAAATTATTTATTCCTGCTGCAAACACAAATTGCGAAGTAGTTCTCTTTTCTCTGTAAATCGAATCTTTTCCTTTTCCACATCCTTTGCAAAGCCTAATCATATACTTTTTTACAGAATCTCTTTCTTTTATTTTTCCATCTACTTTTTGTTGTACTAAATCATTTAATTCATTTTGTACAACCGTAATTTTCTCTTCTATTATAATCGCTCTTGCTTCCGCTAATTGTTTTTTCTTTTTATCAGCTTCTTCTCTGGTTATTTTCCCTTCAGAAAGTTGAACATTTACAACTTCTACTTCTTCTTTCAGAGCAGCTTTTTCATCTTTGGTTATTTTTTCGATTTTGTTTGCAATAGATTTTGCTCTGGATTCAAATGTCTCTTGCCCTATCATTTTACTAACAAATAAAAATAGGAAGAGGACTAAATAAATGGTAAAATTTCTCATGGTGATTTTTTTAAAAATTGATTGATTTTTTGATTGATGATGATTTTAATTTTGATTATTGCAATAGTTATTCTTCAGCATTTCTGTTTCCCAAAGCTACTTTTACAGTTTGGTAATTTTTATTGACTTTATTAATTACTTTTTCTCTAAATGAAAGTTCTAACTCCCCATCGACTTGAGAAAGCAACTCATTAGCATTTACCTTAACTTTAGCTTTTTGCTGATCTGTTTTCCCCATTACTAAAGTTTTTTCTGCCGAAGTCAGTAATTGATCTACAGTTGCATTTTTTGAATTGTCTGCGATTGTTGTTTGATTAATTTTTGATTCTGTTTTTTGATTGTTTTTCCAATTCTCGTTATTGGTTTCTTTGATGATTGAACGCTCCGTTACTTGATTTAGATTTATTTTATTTTGATTTACTTTATCCTTTTTTTCTTCAATATTTTTCTTTGTCTCTTTTATTACAACTGCATCTGTATTTAAAGATTTTAAGATTATTTTATCTTCTATCTTATTTGGTTTAGCGACTGAATCTTTTACTTCTTCTTTAACAACTACTGTATCATTCAGGTTATTAACTGGAGCCTCTCTTTGACTAAAATAAATCGTGCTTATCAATAAGAAACCGATAAACCCTGCCGCAACATACATCCAGGTATATTTTCGTTTTGGCTTAGTTTCTTCGGCAACATTCAGCATCGCATCTAATCTATCCCAAGCATTATTGCTAGGGTTGATTTCTCTTTCATTTAGTTTTTCACGAAACTCTTTTTCTAATTTATTCGGTTCCATTTTCATGTTTTTTTAATATAATAATTTGCTTTTGCAGCATTTTGCGAGCATGTGATAATTGTGACTTTGACGTTCCTTCATTAATCCCCAGCATCGTTGCAATTTCATTGTGCTTATATCCTTCGATAGCATAAAGGTTAAAAACCATCTTATAACCATCTGGTAAGCTATCTATTAAAAACTGAATTTGATCTGTAGATAATTGGCTTTCGATACCATTAAAACTCTCTTCGGTATAATTTTCGTCTTCTATAAATTTTACTTTTTTTTGAACCCGGAGATATGAGATGCATTCGTTTACCATTATCCTTCGAATCCATCCTTCAAAACTTCCTTTATTTTCAAATTTATTAAGGTTTACAAAGACTTTCATAAATGATGTTATCATTACATCTTCTGCTAGTTGAATGTCTTTAATATACTGTCGGCAAACACTTAACATCTTTGGTGAAAACCGACTGTATATTTGCTGTTGTGCTTGCCGATTATTTTCGACAGCCAACTTTATAATTTCGGTTTCTTCTTGATGTAAATGAATAATTTTCATTAATAAGCTTTCGGTTTTTGGTTTTGCAATGGTCTTCTATTAGCATAGACGATTGTCATTTCGAAATGGTTGCATCTGGGTTGAAAAAAAATCAAAAAATAAATTACAAATTCCAAAAAAAAACAAATAAAATACTGATTTACAAACAAATAAACCTGTTTTTTTTTTATTTAGTTAATTTTCTAATTATTTTTTATTTGATACAAACTTAAGGAGAATTAAAGATAGTAAGTATTTCAGACCAACCTCTATTTCCTGGTCCGCATATACTTAGTTAATTTCTGAATAGATTATATTTCCTATTTTAGCAAGAAACCAAATTACAATGAAAATAATATTAAGCTCAATTTTTTGTCTTTTTTCAGTATTACTTTTTTCTCAAAATGAGAATAAAGCAATCACTGGCTTTTCTAAAGAAGAAAAAGCAGATTCAATAAAAGTGGAGAATAAAAGCATTGGATATTCGAATACTGGTTTGGCTAAAATTAAAGGTAAAACTTTTGATCGTCAATTACGCAGCGTTGAAAGCGTAGAGATATCTTTGACAAATTTATCTTCTAAAATCACAAGCTTTTATGAAACAAATGATGACGGGCTTTTCGATATTAATATTGAAAGAGGTGTTTACTCCATATTATTTTCAAAAAGATCTTATGGGAAATTCAAAATTGAAAAAATCGATCTTAGCGATTGCCAAATTCAGGAAATTAATTTAAATCTGGGATCAAGAATAAATATAGTCGAATATATAACGGTACCAGCACAAGAATTTTCACTTCCATCGAAAAAGAAAACAAAGAAAAAATAAAATTTAATCCTTACTTTTTTCTTTCGATAACGTAGTTCACCATCAAAGTCAAGGCTGCTTTGAATTCTGAATCTGAATAATTATTGAGTAGTGAGAGTGCTTCTTGCTGAAATTCTACCATTTTATTTTCGGCGTAAGCCAAACCATTATTATCTTTTACAAAAGCAATAACTTCTTTTACACGCTTTTTGTCTTTATTATGGTTTTTGATAGAATTAATAAGCCAGCTTTTTTCTTTAGAGGTACAGTTATTTAGAACATGAATTAAAGGCAAAGTCATTTTTTGCTCTTTAATATCTATTCCGGTAGGTTTACCTATAGCTTCTTCGCTATAATCGAATAAATCATCCTTTATCTGAAAAGCCATTCCTATAAGCTCTCCAAATTTACGCATGTTCTCTACCTGAACTTCATCTTCTATAACCGATTTTGCGCCAAGTGCACAACAAGCAGCAATAAGTGTCGCTGTCTTTTTTCGGATAATTTCATAATAAACATCCTCGGTAATATCTAGTCTTCTTGCTTTTTCTATCTGAAGTAATTCGCCTTCGCTCATTTCGCGTACAGCAACAGATATTATTTTAAGTAAATCAAAATCACCGTTATCTATAGAAAGTAACAATCCTTTTGATAGTAAATAATCTCCAACCAGAACAGCTATTTTATTTTTCCAAAGTGCATTGATAGAGAAAAAACCACGACGACGGTTACTATCATCTACAACATCATCATGAACCAAAGTAGCAGTATGAATTAACTCTATAACCGATGCTCCTCGATAAGTACGTTCGTTCACGATTCCTTCTGAAACCATTTTTGCTGTCAAGAAAACAAACATAGGTCGCATTTGTTTTCCTTTTCGATTTACGATATAATAGGTAATTCTGTTAAGCAAAGCCACCTTTGAAGTCATCGATTCATGGAACTTTTTTTCAAAAAGTTCCATTTCGTTAAAAATGGGCTGCTTTATTTGTGAGGTAATATTCATTTCGATTCCAAATATACTATTTTAAATAAAAAAACGTTGTCTATTTTATAGAAGTATATCAACATTTGTAACTTTTTATACACTATTCACATTCAAGTAAACCTTATTTACTCGAAAGCTCATTATTAGCATAGTCTAATTGTGTCGTTACTATTTTATTTCCCCTTTATAAAATAGCATTAACTCAAAATCTACAATATAATCTCCACTCTAATTTAATTCATTAATTACAAGAAATCTAAATTACTTATTATGAAAACAAAGATTTTATTATTGGGAGCCATTGCAACTTTTTCGTTTTTCATTAGTTGTAATTCAGATGAAACAAGACAAGATGTTTCATCTAAAACTATTTCAAACGATGAAATAGCTACAAACTCAAAAATTGATGCATCGATTGATGATGTTTCAAATATTGCAGAAGACCAATTTGGCGCACAACAAAACAGTTCCCGAAAAGCAACTGGAGTTATTAAAAGCTTTTTACCAGAATGCGCCGTCATTACAACTGTATTAACAGACAATACATGGACAAGAACTATCGATTTTGGCACTGAAGGTTGTACCTTATCTAACGGAAATACATTGAAAGGAAAAATTACCATTTCGTTTACAAATGATTTCTCAAGCTCTGAACATACAATCACATACAGTTTTGAGAACTTTTACCACAATGGTAATAAAATGCAAGGTAGCAAAAGCATAAGCTTAACACAAAAAGCAACTGCTTTATTAGCAACTGTTCACCCTGTATCTACTTCGGCAATCGACATGACAATTACATTTGAAGATGGGAAAATTTACAAACGAACTGGTACTTTAATAAAGGAAATGATTGCTGGTTTCGACACTTGGTTTAATTGGGACGATAATACTTTTATCATCACCGGTACTGGAGAAACTACGTTCCCTAATGGTGATAAAATTTCGACCGAAATTATACTTCCTCTAGAATTCTCTATGGCATGCAAAAAACCTTTCCCTGTAAAAGGTTCTATTTCTATTACTAAAAATGAAGCTAAGGCTTTAATTGATTTTGGGAATGGTGATTGTGATGACCTTGCTGTTGTTACAAGAGATGGAGTTTCGGAAGAAATTCATTTAAAAAAATAAGCTGATTTATAAAGAGAAAAGCATTAAAAACAAGTGGTAATCTCGTTTTTAATGCTTTTTTATTTTTATACTAAAGTAATTCTAAACTTCTGCTTCTTTATTGGCCAATTGCCCACAAGCAGCATCAATATCTTTTCCTCTGCTTCGGCGTACTTTTACCACAACCCCTATGTTTTCTAATGCTTTTATGTACGCATTAATCGATTCTTCTGAAGCTTGCTGAAACTCTCCATCATCGATTGGATTATATTCAATAAGATTGACTTTACATGGTATGTATTTACAAAACTTTACCAAGGCATCAATCGATGCTTTATCATCGTTAATTCCTTTCCAAACTACGTATTCGTATGAAACTTTGCATTTGGTCTTTCTATACCAATATTCTAATGATTCTCGTAAATCTGCCAAAGGAAAGTTTTTACTAAAAGGCATAATTCGAGAACGGATTTCATCGATTGCCGAGTGTAATGAAACCGCCAATTTGAATTTAACATCATCATCGGCCATTTTTTTAATCATCTTAGGAATTCCCGATGTCGATACCATAATACGTTTTGGTGACATCCCTAATCCTTCTGTAGAGGTAATCATATCAATTGCTTTCATAACATTGTTATAATTCATGAGTGGTTCTCCCATTCCCATAAAAACAATATTCGATAGCGGATGATTATAATACAAACGACTTTCTTTATCTATAGCTATTACCTGATCATAAATCTCTGCAGGTTCTAGATTTCGCATTCTTTTTAATCTCGCTGTTGCGCAAAAATTACAATCTAAGCTACAACCTACCTGGCTAGATACACAAGCCGTAGTTCTAGTTTGGGTTGGTATTAAAACCGACTCTACAACTAACCCGTCATGTAAGCGTACAGCATTCTTTACTGTACCATCGCTGCTGCGTTGCATTGTATCAACCTTAATATGATTGATAACAAAATTATCTTCGAGCATAGAACGTGTTGCCTTAGCAACATTGGTCATATCATCAAAACTATGTGCTCCTTTACTCCATAACCACTCGTAAACTTGATTTCCGCGAAAAGCTTTGTCATTATTAGCGACAAAAAAATCGCGCAATTCCTCTTTTGATAAGGCTCGTATGTCTTTTTTCTCCATTTGCATGCTGCAAAGTTACTAAAGTATTTGCTCATTTTTAATCGACTATCATATATAATCTCAAACCGATAATAGAATCTAAAATAAAGGCAATTATATCCGTAAAAAACCATGTAATTTCTTACCCTAAAAAACATCGATTATACTACATCGTTGTAGCTATAGATAGGGCTTTAATAAAATTTTAACAATGATTTATATCATCTAAAAAGCTCTTTATGAGTAATAAATTTGACTCAAACAAATACCACGATTAGTTGCTGATAAATATAATTTAAAAGCTACAAATCAAATTTTTTGATAACAATTTAATACACAGAAAATGAAATTACCAAAAAACAAATTATTCCTTTCAACAGTACTTTTCTTCGGAATCGTATTGTTATCAAATGCTCAAAAAAACTACACACTAGACGCAAAAACTAGTTACTCTGTATCTGGAACATCTACAATGCATGATTGGGAAATGAAATCTGACTCAAAAACAGGAACAGCTAATTTCACTATCGCAGATTCAAAATTAGTTAGCATCAACAGTATTGATATTAGCCTACCCGCAGAGAGCATTAAAAGCGAGAAAACTAGCATGGATAAGGTGGCGTACAAAACTTTAAAAACAGACAAATTCAAAAACATTAAATATGTTTTAAAATCTGCCGAAAAGATTAATGAAACTACATGGGAACTTACCGGAACTTACACCATAGCCGGAGTAAGCAAAGTAATAAAAACACAAGTAAAAACTACAGTTACCAAAGATGTGGTATCCTTACAAGGCAGCAACAAAATCACTTTTACTGAATTTGGAATGAAATCTCCAACTGCATTATTAGGAACAATTAAAACTGGAGAAAACTTAACCATAAAATTCAATTTAAACTTTAATTTATAATAATCATGAAAAAAATCTATCTACTATTTATAGCATTAGCAAGCACAATTGCTGCAAATGCACAGCTAAGTTTTGGACATATGCAAAATCAAATTCCTCGTGACCAGAGGGCCATCAATGTATTTGATGTCAAAAAAGATACTGCTGCTTACAAAGGTATTAGTGTTGATCTGGGCGGTGCATTTGCCTTGCAATTTCAGGCCTTGAATTCGTTCAATGACCAAAGAAACTTAACCGGAGCGAATGCCGAATACAGATTAAACAATCTAACTAACGACTTTAATTTACCAAATGCTAATATGACAATAGGTGCACAATTAGCAGATGGGGTACGTGTAAACTTAGACATATATCTTGCTTCCAGACACCATCATGAAACCTGGGTACAAGGTGGATACTTGCAAATTGACAAATTAGATTTCATTAAAAAAGGGCTTCTTGAAGATGTTATGAAATATACCACCATCAAAATAGGTCAAATGGAAAACAACTATGGAGATGCGCATTTTAGAAGAAGTAACAATGCTTATACGATAACAAACCCTTTTATTGGAAACAATATCATGGATGCTTTTACTACCGAAATGGGAGCTGAAATATACTATAACAGAAGCGGTTTTGTAAGTATGATTGGAGTAACAAACTCTAAATTAAATCAAAACGTACAAGAAGTTATTCCAGGAACAGCTACAGAACTTGCTCCGGATCAAAATACAACCATTAGCCCTACAATCTTAGCTAAATTAGGTTGGGACAAACAAATTGACAGTGATTTAAGAATCAGACTTACCGGATCTTACTATCATACAGCAAATTCTAGCGGAAACTTATATAGTTCTGATAGAGCAGGAAGTCGTTTTTATAGCGTAATGACACACGCTGGAACGATAGGTTACCCAAGTTCAAATATTTTAGATTCAGAGAGTAATAAAGACACTGGTAGATTTAATCCTGGATTCGGAAACTGGGCCACTTCTTACATGATTAACCCGTTTATAAAATATAAAGGATTTGAATTCTTCGGTACTTTAGAATTTGCTTCAGGAGGTGACTATAAAGGAACAGATGATACTCGTAATGTCAATCAATATGTTGGAGATATAGTTTATCGTTTTGGAAATCATGAAAATCTATATGTTGGTGCTAAATACAATTTAGTCGACGGAAAACTACGTAACTCTGATGCTGATGCTGTACAAGTAAATAGATTTGAAGCTGCTGCAGGTTGGTTTATGACTAAAAACATTTTAGCAAAACTTTCATACGTGCAACAGAACTACAAAAACTACCAACAATTTGGAAATGTAGGCGGAGTTTCAATGCCAAATGACTTTTACGGAGGAAAATTTGAAGGACTAATGTTTGAAGCAACAATTTCATTCTAAATAAAATGAAAAATAGATTTCTAATTTTAATTTTGGGTTTAGTCATTTTTCTTTCCTTGGGAAGTGCTAAACCCACTTTTTTAACAGATGATACTGTTTTAATAATAAATAAAATAAAAATAGAAATTACAGGAGTATCAACTGTCGGCAATTACAATTGCTCCAATATCTTCCCTAAAAAAGATACCATTTATTTAAATTCAACAAAAAAAAATGCATTTAATACTGAAATCAAGATGTCAAATTTTGATTGCGGAAACAAAATAATGACAAAAGATTTACAAGGAACTGTAAAGATAAAAACCTTCCCTAACAGTATTGTGTATATTACAGACATAAAACCTAGTGGCAAAAATTACAAATGCACACTGGCTTTTTACATCACAAATAAAACCCTGAAATACAAAGATTTCATATTATATACCACTGATAAAAAAATCGAAGGATCACTTAATTTAAAGTTCTCAGATATTGAATTAGCGCCACCCGTAAAAATGGCTGGTTTAATTAAAGTAAAAGATGATATTGTTATTAATTTTAGTTTGTACAAAAACTAAGTGAGTGGAAAAACTCATCATTTCTTTTTAAAATATTATCATGTTTTTTTTAAGGTACTCTATATGGGTACCTTTTTGATTTTAAAAAACTTTTTCCTAAATCTTTCCGAATATAAAACTTGGCACGAGAATTGTTTTTCTCTCAAAGGGAAAATAATATTACAAAGCGCGCAATCATTTTAAAATGTGTATCTTTATTTTTCAGCTCTATAAACGTTAAATTTTATCAACCTAAAAAAATTAATTCATTATGAAAAAACAAATTTTAAGTTTAGCATTAGTTGCCTTATTAAGTTTAGCTGTTCAGTCATGTAAAAAAGAAGAGCCAAAACCTACTGAAGATGAATTAACGCTTGGAAACAAAGTAGACTCATTAACTACTGACATTAAAGAAGTAAAAGATACAGCCGTAACTAAAGTTGAAGATGCTGCCAAAGATGTGAAAGATGCTACTAAAAAAGCTGCTGAAGATGTAAAAGACGCTACAGAAAAAGGAGCTAAAAAAGTAGAAAATGCTGCAAAAGCTGCAAAGGACGGAACTGTAAAAACAGCCAAAGAAGTTAATGATGCTTTAAAAAAATAATTTTCATTGTCATGAAAATTAAAACCATTCGTCACGACGAATGGTTTTTTATGCTAAAAAGTGTAGTAGATATTTTTGTATTTTTGTGTTTCAAAAATTTAGACTTTACTCATCATGCATTTTATATCACAAGACTTAGAGGATTATATCGAACAACACTCAGAAAGAGAACCTGAATTACTAGCACGTTTAAACAAAGAAACTTACCAAAAAATATTATTACCACGTATGCTAAGTGGGCATTTTCAGGGGCGTGTTTTAAGTATGTTATCTAAGTTAATACGTCCTGTAAACATCCTCGAAATTGGTACTTATACTGGTTATGCTGCTTTATGTTTATGCGAAGGCATGCAAGAAAACGGGCAATTACATACCATCGATATTAAAGAAGAATTAATAGATTTTCAACGAAAATATTTTGACCAATCGCCTTGGGGAAAACAAATTTTCCAACATTTGGGCGAAGCAACAACTATTATCCCTACGATTGATGTAAAATTTGATTTGGTTTTTATCGATGCTGATAAAGAAAACTACCTTAATTATTACGAAATGATTGTTCCTAAAATGAATAAAGGAGGTATCATTTTATCTGATAATGTTTTATGGAGTGGTAAAGTTTTAGAACCATTACAACCAAACGATATTAGCACAAAAATACTTTTAGAATACAACTTACTCTTAAAGAACGATCCAAGGGTAGAAACTGTTTTATTACCTATTCGTGATGGTCTAACTGTAAGTCGAGTACTTTAAGAAAGTTACTAAGTTATTGAAGCACTAAGATTCTAAGTTTTTTATTAAACAAAGACTCAATTACCTTCTACTTTAGCTAGAGGTAATTCAGAAAAAAACAGCAATAAATGAATTACAGCAATGAAATAAACTCGGAAGGTTTTGCAATTATTGATAATGTTTATGATGAAAACGAAATTAAAAAATTGATTTCAATAATTGAAAACGTTACTGAGAACAAAACGGATAAAACAACCTTTAGAAAATCTGAAGATTTATTTGCTATTAGACAATTCCACAAAGAAATCCCTGAGACATTAGATTATATCTTTAATCAGAACTTAAAGGATATTATCAAATCTAACTTTGGGGAGAATTATTTTATAACGAAATCAATATATTTTGACAAACCCGAAAAATCAAATTGGTTTGTTGCTTATCATCAAGATTTAACTATTTCGGTAGATAAAAAATTAGATATAGAAAATTTTGAAAATTGGACTACCAAACAAAATCAATTTGCAGTACAACCTCCCAAAGAGGTTCTCGAAAATAATTTTACAATAAGAATCCATATCGACAAAACTACTAAAGACAATGGTGCTTTAAAAGTGATTAACAATTCTCATTCTAAAGGAATTTTGAGAGTCGAAAACATGGACTTGAAGAATGAAACGGAAACAATTTGCGAAATCGAAAAAGGTGGTATAATGATTATGAAACCATTGCTTTTTCATGCTTCTAACAAGACTACTAATAACGAGAGAAGACGCGTTATTCATATCGAATTTAGTAATCTGGAATTACCAAATGGATTGGAATGGAGCGAAAAAACAAAGCTTAATTAATCAAAGCTTTTAAATTTTTAAACACAATTCTAGCCCAGATGGAAACGGCATCCTTTTTCTGGCTCCTTTAGCCAGGAAAAGATAGAGTGTACAGCTGGAAAAAGCTCCTAAAATTTAAACTGGAAAGTACCTTGCTCTTACTTTTTGGTATATTTTAAACAGCAAGAATCCCATTGTTGCTCCTGCTAAATATCCGCAAAGGATATCCAACGGATAGTGCAATCCTAAATAAATACGGCTATAAGCAAAAACTAATGGCCATAAAAACAGGAGTCCAAAATATTTAAAATGTTTATTAAGCAACAAGTATAAAAATGTAGCTACTGCCATTGTATTAGCAGCATGTCCTGAGAAAAAGCTGAATGATGAGCGAACTTGTACAATTCGAATAAACGAATTAATATCGGGGTTATTACAAGGTCTTAAACGCTGTACATTATTTTTAACCAAATTTGTTAATTGGTCTGTACAGGTTATTAAAATTGCTATAAAAAGTAATAGATACAAGGTTTGTTTTGTTCCTAATTTTTTATAAATGAAATAAAATAATAACAAAAAAAGTGGAATCCAATTTACCTGATTCGTAATTACGAGCCAAAGTTTGTCGTAAGTTTCGGAACCAAAACCGTTAAGATAAACAAATAAATTAGTATCGAGTTCTTGTAATTTTTCAAGCATTATATCTGACGTTTTATTGGGCCTGTAATTGTATCAATGTCTTCTTTTGTTTTTTCGAATTGCGTTGTAGCATCTCCTAACAAATTAGTTTTGGCTTTTTCTATTTCAGAATTAATATTGCCTGTTATGTTGTCTAATGATTTCGCATCAAAACCGTTAGCTTCTGCGCCTTTTTGAATTTCGCTTTTAATGTCATTGGTCGCATTTTTAAGTTGCGCCATTGCTTTCCCCATAGTACGAGCAATTTCTGGTACTTTATCTGAACCAAAAAGCATAAGTACTACAAATAGTATAAAAACTAATTCTCCTCCTCCTATACCAAACATATCTTTTTTATTTTATGTGCCACAAAGATATTAAATTTTGTAGCCTACTGTTTTAAAATTTACTTAAAAAAAGAGACCCTTGCGAGTCTCTTATCTTTTTATGCTTAATCAAATTTTGATTTTACCTCTACTTTTGGCCATGCATTATTAGTTACGTCAATATCTGCAGTAAGTAATTTTGGGTCAATTTGAATGCTTTTTATAGCTTTCTCTGTTGCATATACTTTTTTGGCTGTATCATTATTTTTTCTCCAGATTTGTGCTGGATATTTAAATTCTTCTTTACTTCCGTCCTCATAAGTAATCTCTACAAGAATAGGCATGATCATTCCTCCCGGCTTTTCAAACTCTACTTCGTAAAAATATTTAGGTGATTTTAAATTTGCTTTTTCTTCTGCATTAAATGTTTGCGCAACATAATCTGATAATAATTTTACATCATCAACCTTTAAGGCTTTTTTATCAGATCCTTTTAATTCTTTGTTATCGCTTGCAATTAAATATACAAAAGGTCCTTTTTCAAAACCAAAACGTCCTTTTCTAATCTTAGTATCTTTTAGCTCTGCTGTAGCAGTTTCGCTAACATAATATTGCTTTACATCTTTAATTCCGATATCTACAAAATCTGTTGAGTAAAACCACCCTCTAAAAAACCAATCTAGATCGACTGCCGAAGCATCTTCCATCGTTCTAAAGAAATCTTCCGGTGTTGGGTGCTTAAATTTCCATCTGTTTGCGTATGTTTTAAAAGCATAGTCAAACAATTCTCTTCCCATAACTACTTCTCTTAAAATATTAAGACCTGTAGCTGGTTTTCCGTAAGCATTATTACCAAATTGGTGAATCGTCTCTGAGTTTGACATAATTGGTTCTAAAAACTTTTGATCTCCACTCATATAAGGAACAATGTTTTTTGCAGGACCACGTCTTGACGGGAAATTAGGATCTAACTCCTGCTCTGCCAAGTACTCTAAAAATGAGTTCAACCCTTCATCCATCCAGCTCCATTGGCGCTCATCGGAATTTACAATCATAGGGAAAAAGTTATGCCCTACTTCGTGTATTACGACACCAATCATTCCGTTTTTTATTTCTTTGCTCGTCACTCCATTTTCATCAGGACGACCAAAATTCCAACAAATCATTGGATATTCCATCCCTTGATCTTCTGCCGAAACTGAAACTGCTTTTGGGTAAGGATAATCAAATGTGTGTGATGAATAACTTTTTAATGTATGTGCAACTGTTATTGTTGACGTTTCTCCCCAAAGTGGGTTTGCTTCTTTTGGATATACTGAAGCCGCCATAACTGTTTTACCTCCAAGCTTTACTGCCATTGCATCATAAATGAATTTTCTTGATGTTGCAATCCCGAAATCACGTACGTTTTTAGCACTAAATTTCCATGTTTTTTTCTTTTCAGAAAATCCTTTTTCTGTTGCCTCTGCTTCTTCTTGTGTAACAATTACAACTGGCTTATCATATGATTTTTGAGCAAGCTCGTATCTTTTTACTTGTTCTGGAGTAAACACTTCACTTCTGTTTGTTAATTCTCCTGTAGCTTCCATTACGTGATCTGCAGGAACGGTAATATTAACATCAAAATTTCCGAATGGTAAAGCAAATTCTCCACCTCCCCAAAACTGCATGTTCTGCCATCCTTCTACATCATTATAAACTGCCATTCTTGGATAGAATTGCGCAATTACATATAATCTATTTTTGTCTTTTTCAAAAAATTCATATCCTGAACGGCCTCCATCTTTTCTGTAATTATTAATGTTATACCACCATTTAATAGAAAATGAAATTTTTTCACCAGCTTTTAAAGGCGCAGGTAAATTAATTCTCATCATGGTTTCATTAATTGTATAAGACATCGGATTTCCCGTTGCATCTTTTACAGACTCAATATTAAAACCTCGCTCAAGTCCGTCTTTTAAGTATTTGTTCGAAAAACCTTCAACTGCTAAAACTTGATTAATTTTATCACTCTCGGCTAATGTAGTTTGTGTATTTTTTTTAGCTTGATTTTGATCTAGTTGCAACCATAAATACTCTAGATTATCTGGAGAATTATTAGAATATGTAATTGTTTCTGACCCGCTTAATTTTGCGTTTTTATCATCTAACTCAACATCAATTTTATAATCGGCTTGTTGCTGATAATATGCTGGTCCTGGCGCTCCAGATGCTGTACGAAACATATTGGGAGTAGCCAATAAATCATACATTTGACTAAATTTATTAGTATCGTACTTCCCTTGTTGCTTTATTGGTGTGGTATTTTTTTCCTGCGCAAACATGATTGCAGGAAAAAACAATAAAAATGATATTCTTCTCATAAACTGGTTTTTTGGAGTTTTTGTCAGGGTGTGAAAATAACAATTAAAAAAATATTCATCTCCATTTATTCATACTTTAACAATTCTTTCCTTGAAGATTCTGTAAAAAGCACACTCTTTTTGCTCCCTAATACCGAAACATGTGTAATATTTTGTTGCTCGGTATTCCAGTCTACCAAAATTGTATTCGAAATTTCTAAGCTTTTAATTTTATCAACATCTTTTATTCTGGAATAACAAACCAAAACATCATTTGATTCAACTTCTTTCGATAAAAACGTGATTGGTCGTGACTGACCATTTACTTTAATAGTAAAATTTTCAGCAAGATATTTTTTCAAAAGGGCAACATCAGCTTCAGTTTCTTTCTCTGTGCCGATGTTGGACTTGATTTTATATTTTTTTTCCACTCCATTATTCAGATCATCGATAAAAATTCGAGATGTAATTTGAAGCATTTTTTTTTCGGGAGCATAATTTATTTGATATACCCCAACATAAAATTTATGAAAAGCAAATGATGATAATGATAGAAACAATAACCCTATTAAAGAGTAAGCTACAATTTTTCTCATTTTTTAATATCATTCACTTTTTTGAATTCTTTACTTTTATTAATTAAAAAATCCATTAACTGAAATCTATCTTCTGGTTTTAGATATTGTTTTGAAACAGGATCATTAGAAGAATACATCAGGAACAAATCAATCTCATCATCTTGTAATTCTAAAGTTTTAGCAAAGAATGACGGACTGAAATTTGCTCTTACATATTGCGTAAAAGCTACATCGTCTACAGGAACTTCTTTTTCGCCTGATTTATTCAAGAGCTTTTTAACATCTTTAAATATCCTCACGAAATCTGTACCGTATTTTATGGTTTGATCTGAATAAGAAACACTGTTTTCTGGGGTTGACTGTTTATCATCCTCAAATTGCATATCAACATATTTCTGGGTATTCTTATCCAGTGATTTTACTTTTAATCCTTTTGGAATAACCACTTCTTTTAACTGATTGTTTTTAAGCCCTAATCGCACTACTAAAAGGCGTTCAGCAAACTCCTTTTCTGTCAGCACCATTTTTCTTGTTTGAAAAGCCAAACTCGAAAACAACAAAGTATCTTTTGGTTTCGCCAATATATCAAACAATCCGTTTGAAGAAATAAAGGTTCTTGTTTTTGTATTAACATTCAAAACATAACCACTTTCCAGGGCAACCGAGTCATTTACTACTCTTCCATGTAAAGACATTCTTGTTCCAGTTTGTGCGATACACAACTGACAAAATAAACTCAAGATCAATATTCCAATTTTATTTCTCATTTTCGATAATTGTTAAATATTTTTGCGCCAAACCTGTTATTAAAAACATACTCATTGTTTTGTTTTTGGCATTCAACGAAGTTACAAACTCTGGATCATCTATGCAATACAACTGGAACCCTTTTATATGCTCTAGCGGAATCTTTAATCTATCAGTATAATAATTCTCTTCGAAAAGATATTCAATTTTTGAATACAACATCTCTTTTTTCTCTACTGCTACTTCTTTTTTCAGCATAGCGGTCCGACCAGATATCTTATTTAAGAGCGCATCTGTCATAGTAGACTTGGCTGTATATAATTTTCGTTCTGCTGGTGTGTATTTCTTTTGTCCATAAGGTATGATTCCTAAATTTTCGGCATTTATGTTTGAAAATTCATTTATAACAACCTCTTTTAGCTCTATGTTTTTGGGAACCATTTTTACCAGTAACAAGTCTAATTTCAAATCATTAGCTGTAATTCTTTTTCGGAGTGGTTCTAGATTTACTGCCGAAAAAACCAACACATCTCCTTCTTTGATAACGATAGAAAACTGTCCTTTATTATCCGAAATAGTAGTTTCCTGAGTGGTATTATTGACTATTGTTATAGCTTCGACCGAACTTGAGTCGGCGGTAATTCTTCCGGAAATTTCTTTTGTAACAACAGTTTGCCCAAAACCAATTTGAAAGAATAAAGATACAATAAATAAAAGTAAGGTATTAATTATTTTCACGTGCTATTATTTCTTTGTACTTCTCTGCTAGTTCTCCTAGCAAGAATTCGGTAGTCGTTTTGTTTTTAGAGCTTAAAATCTTTGTAAAACTTTCATTTTCTACTGCAAAATATTCAAATCCCTTTACATAATCCAACGGAATACTAAGCTTTCGTACGAAGTGATCTGTATCAAACATATTCTCCAAAAGCTTCATGAAGATTTCTTTTTTCTCTACAGCAAGTTCTTTTTTAAGCATTTTTGACCTGCCTGAAAACATATTTATTATAGGATCCAGACCAACTGAACCTCCTAATCCTACTGAAGCATCCAGATCAGTTCCTCCTTTTAATCTACGCTCTGCAGTTGTGTAAGAACGTTGCCCCGCAGGAATTATCCCTAAGGCAACTGCATTAATATTATCGTATCTTTTTATAATAACTTCTCGCAACTGATTCACTAGTGTTTCCAATTTTACCACAAATTTTGCCGATGCTAAATCTTCGTCTGTCAAAACAATTCGACGTTCTTTAAGCTGTACCGACGAAAAAATAAGCGTATCGCCTGTTTGGACTGGTATCGAAAAAGAACCTTCCTTATCTGTAACTACAGAAGCTTCTGTTCTTAAATTAACCACATAAATCCCCTCCAAATCCATTGTATTAGCATCTATTTTTCCTTTTAAAACAGGAGAAACAGCAACTTGAGCCAAAAGATTATTAGCCAGGAAAATAAAAAACACACATACTACCTTGTTCATCAAAACATTATAAGGATAAGCTGTAAAAGTATCTTAATGTCATCTAAATTTAATATTAACAACTTGGTAAAAATATGTTAATTAAACCTTTATTTTACGGCTTTAAAACGCACTATTTAATATCTTTAACTTAACAAAAAAACATTACAAAATCCATGAAAAATATCATTATTGCCAGCACCTCTACCCTTCACGGTGGCAGCTATTTAGATTATTTATTACCCGAATTGCAAGTGCACTTTAAGAACTGCAAAACACTTCTTTTTATCCCTTTTGCAAGACCTGGAGGAATTTCGCATGAACAATACACTAATACTGTTTCTCAAGCTTTTGAAAAAATAAACATTAAAGTAAAAGGAATTCACGAATTTGAAGATGCTAGAACAGCCATTAACAATGCCGAAGGAATTTTTACTGGTGGCGGAAATACTTTTTTGTTGGTAACACAACTATACAAAAACAACATTATGACGGTTCTTGCTGAAGCTGTTAAAAACGGAACTCCTTATTTAGGAACTAGCGCAGGAAGCAACATTTGCGGACTATCAATGCAAACTACTAATGATATGCCAATTATCTACCCGCCAAGTTTCCAGACTTTAGGATTAATTCCGTTTAACTTAAACCCTCATTATTTAGATCCAGATTCTCAGTCTAAACATATGGGCGAAACTCGCGAAACAAGAATAAAAGAATTCCATGCTTTTAATACACTTCCTGTCTTAGGATTGCGTGAAGGAAGCTGGTTAGACGTAAAAGGAGATCAAATTATTTTGAAAGGGGATTTATCTGCTCGTCTTTTTAGACAAAATCAAGAGCCTGAAGAATTAGAACCTCAAACAGATTTGAGTTATGTGCAATAAAAAAGCCGAAACTATTAAGTTTCGGCTTTTTAAAGAGCGAAAGACGAGGCTCGAACTCGCGACAACCAGCTTGGAAGGCTGGAGCTCTACCAACTGAGCTACTTTCGCATTAACAGGGTGCAAATATAAAAAAATTAAATCATTCTAAAAAATAAAAATCAAAAATTTTTTTCTTTTTAAAAGAAACCGAAACATTTGCAATTTCGGTTTCTTTAGAGCGAAAGACGAGGCTCGAACTCGCGACAACCAGCTTGGAAGGCTGGAGCTCTACCAACTGAGCTACTTTCGCATTACTGTGGTGCAAATATAGATAATAACTCCAGTTAAAAACAAGTTTTTTTTACAAAAATTTCAAAAAATCTTAAACAAATTCTTTAATATATTTAAAACTAAAAAGTTATAACTTTACTATTCTTTAAAAATTATGTCAAACATACAAGAAATATCTGCCCAAGAAACTTATTTAGTACGCAATCCTGTTCTACGAAAAGGAAAACCTATAGAAAGCTGCCACTTTGATGGTGATGATTTACCTACAACGCATCACTTTGGTTTATTTGAAGATAAAAATTTAGTAGGAATTATTTCGCTATTTCGAAATTCTAATATTACCTTTGCGGAAAATTTCCAATCGCAGATTCGAGGAATGGCCGTTTTGGACGATTTTAGAAAAAAAGGATTGGGGGAAGCTTTGGTTATTTACTGTGAAGAATATTGTATTAACAATAATTGTAAACTAATATGGTTTAACGCCAGAACCGAAGCTGTTGGATTTTATGAAAAAATGGGCTACCAAAAGACTGGTGCAATTTTTGAAATAAAAGATGTTGGGAAACACCTGTTAATGTATAAAAAACTTTAAAATGAATAAACTTTACTTTTTAATATTACTATCAATCTTTATAAGTTGCAAAAAAGAAGAAAAAGCAATTCCTGTAAAAAAAGCGGAACCTCTTCCTGCAATTGTTCAAACTGATGAACGAAAAATTCAGTTGGACACATCGGTGATAGGCTCTTTTAAAAGTGAAGATCTTAAAAAATTTTACATCGCATCTCATAATGAAACCGTTTGGGGAAATCTTGAAAAAAGAACCTTTATTATTGATGAATTAAAAAAATCTGAATCTCTTGGTTTAGAACCAAACGATTATAGCATAAAAAGAATAGAAAATTTTGAAAGTAAAATAAGTAAGTTAAACGATACCGACCTGGCTCTATATGACGTTTTGCTTACTTATAATTTTCAGAAATACTTAACGCATTTACATAAAGGAAAACTGAATCCTAAAAAACTATATAATGATTGGGATTTAAATGACAAACCTTTTAATGTAAACACCATTCTTATAAAAGCTTTTAATGATAATGATTTAACGCTTGCTATCGAAAAAAGTCAGCCAAAAACATATACCTATAAAAGGTTACTAAAAGCACTAGAATTACTAAATGAATTTCCAGACGACAACATTAAAACCATCGAAGTTGAAGATAAAGTAACGTTGCACGACACTAATAACGCAATGATTACAATTAAAAAACGCCTTTTATACTGGAAAGATTTAACAGGAAGGGACAGTTTAACATCTACTTACGACAATAAGACATTTGAAGCTATTAAAAAATTCCAAACTCGTCATGGCTTAGCTGCCGATGGTGTTATTGGTAAAGGAACTGTTAATGCTTTGAATTTTTCTAAAATCAGACGAAAACATCAAATTATCAGCAACATTGAGCGCTGGAGATGGTTTGCAGATACGCTTGCCGAAAATTATTTTATAATAAACATTCCTGATTACAGCCTACACGTTGTTGAAAACAAAGACACTACTGTTGTTCGAAAAATTGTTGTGGGTACTAATAGCCGAAAAACACCTATTCTAACCTCAACTCTTAAAACTGTTGTCTTTAACCCAACATGGACTGTTCCGCCTACTATATTAAAAGAAGATATTGTTCCTGCAATGAAACGTAATCGAAATTATTTAAAAAATAAAAACATTACGATTTACAGTAAAGACAACTCTGTTGTAGAACCTAGTGACTGGAATGAAAATTCCCCTGGTAGTTATCGCTATGTACAAAGTCCCGGAAGTAGCAACTCATTAGGATTAATGAAAATCTTGTTTCCAAATAACCATAGCGTCTATTTACATGATACCAATCACCGTAACTTATTCGGAAGAAACAATCGTTCTTTAAGTTCTGGTTGTGTTCGTGTCGAAAATCCTTTGGAATTAGCACAACATATATTGGACTCTAATAACTGGTCGAAAGAAAAAATAGATTCTCTTATAGTTACTAAAAAAACTACCAATGTAAGAATTGCCAAAAAATACGCTATGTATCAATGGTATTGGACCGCATGGAGCGAAGACAATTCTTTACAATTTAGAAATGACATCTACAATTTAGACACCGATTTATATGCTAAGTTAAGAAATTAGCTTTTCTTCCATCGTAAAAGTTCTTGATGGATGATAGATATATAAACACGATTTATCTTTTATTGCTTCGATAATTGCATTAGTTAATTCTACAGGAATAGCAGGACAACCTTGGCTACGACCTAACCTTTTATTGTTTCTAATAAATGATTCCGAAACATAATCGGCTCCATGAATTACTACTGCTCTTTCGCGCGCATTATCATTAACTCCTCTTTCTAAACCATCTAAACGTAACGAGATTCCGTGTTTTCCTCTATACACCTCACCTGTTGCATAAAAACCAAGACTACTTTTATAGGAAGAATTTGTATTTGAAAAATCTGATGCAAATTCCTCACCTGTATTTCTTCCGTGAGCAACCAGAGATTGGAACAATACGGTATTGGTAGAAAGATCAATAACCCAAAGACGTTTCAGATTAGAAGACAAACTAAAATCGACTAAAGTCAAAAGATCTTTTTGAATAAGTCCTTTTTCCTTTAATAAATAAAAACCTTTTAAAGCCTCTGTAAAACTCTTAAGTTCAGGTAAATCAAAATTATTTGCATTAAGTGTACTATAAACCGCTTTGATTCTTAAATCTAAGCTTGCAGTTACTGTACTAGCGATATTTTTCTTTTCAACTTTTTTAACTTCTGTAGTTGTTTTTGTATCCGTGGTAAATGACAAAAACAACATTAACAATATGGGACAAATCTTATAAATCATTGAATGCGTTTAGGTTATAATTTGTTTCGTGGTTCGCAAATATATAAAAAATATGTAGCTCCCAAAATTTTACAGTAGAAACGAAGTACTTTTTAATCATTTTTTAACGAATACAACCTAATATTTATTGTATTCTCTTAATGAAATTATAACAAAACTTATTGAAACACAGTAAACTATAAGCCAAAACCTACATATTAGAAAACCAAATTAATCAATTATACCACATTTAGCTACACTAATTAATTACATCATTTTAAAGTAAATAGACTTTTTTAAGCACTTCCTGATTATCTCAAATACTTTATTCTTTAATAACATAAACAACTTACTTATTCAGGAATATATTAAACCATATTTTATCGGTAAGCATTCACCATTTCATTGACTATAATGGCATCAAAAACAAAACCTAATCTGCATTTATTTTAAAAAATTACACCTTCTATAATTAAATTATTATTTTTTTATACCGTTCCCTTTATAAAGCATAATTGTATCTAAGTCTTTCTTAAACATTTTACAAATGGCTTATCTTTGTGCAAAATAAATTCTGATGAACAAAAAAGTAATCCTTATGATTTTAGATGGTTGGGGAAAATCTCCTGACCCTAAAGTATCTGCAATAGACAATGCAAATGTTCCATTTATAAATAGCCTTTACAAAAACTACCCAAGCGCACAACTTCGTACCGATGGTTTAAATGTAGGTTTACCAGAAGGGCAAATGGGAAATAGTGAAGTTGGACACATGAACCTTGGTGCGGGAAGAATCGTTTACCAGGATTTAGCAAAAATAAACCTTGCTGTAGCTCACAATACTTTAGCCAAAGAGCAAGTACTTGTAGATGCGTTTACTTATGCAAAAGAAAACAATAAAAAAGTACATTTTTTAGGTCTTGTTTCTGATGGTGGTGTTCACTCACACACTTCTCACCTACGAGGATTAATTGATGCTACTCAAGAATACGGTTTGGACAAAGTATTTGTTCATGCCTTTACCGATGGTCGTGATGTTGATCCTAAATCTGGAGCAACTTACATACAAGATTTAGAAAACCATATTGCAAATACTCCAGTAAAAATAGCATCTGTTATAGGTCGTTATTATGCAATGGATCGTGACAAACGTTGGGAACGTGTAAAACTAGCTTACGATTTAATAGTAAACGGATTGGGCACACACTCAAAAGATGCCGTAGCTTCTATTAAAGAAAGCTACAAAAATAACATTACTGATGAATTTATCGCTCCAATCATTATGGTTGACGCAAATGATAAACCATTAGCAACTATCGAAGAAGAAGATGTTGTTATTTTCTTCAATTTTAGAACCGATAGAGGTCGTGAACTTACTGAAGCTCTTTCGCAAGAAGATTTTCACGAGCAAAACATGCATAAACTAAAATTGTATTATGTAACGCTTACTAATTACGACGAAACATACCTAAACGTAAAAGTTGTTTACAACAAAGACAACATTACCGAAACATTAGGTGAAGTTTTAGAGAAAGCTAATAAAAAACAAATTCGTATTGCCGAAACGGAAAAATACCCACACGTAACTTTTTTCTTTTCTGGCGGAAGAGAAGTTCCTTTTGAGGGTGAAAGCAGAATCTTAAGAAATTCTCCAAAAGTAGCAACTTACGATTTACAACCAGAAATGAGTGCATTTGAATTAAAAGATGCATTAGTGCCTGAATTAAATAAAGGTGAAGTAGATTTTGTATGTTTAAATTTTGCCAATGGAGACATGGTAGGACATACAGGAATTATGAGCGCTGCAATATTAGCTTGTGAAGCTGTTGATGCTTGTGTAAAAGAAGTTATCGAAGCTGCTCTTGCAAATGATTATACTACAATTGTAATTGCCGATCACGGAAATTGCGAAACTATGATTAATCCTGACGGAAGTCCTAATACAGCACACACAACTAATCCTGTGCCGATTATTTTGGTTGACAAAGAATTAAAAACAATACACGATGGTGTTCTCGGTGACATTGCTCCTACTATTCTTGAGTTAATGGGGATTCCACAACCTGCCGCAATGACTTGTCATTCATTGTTGTAAAAACATTCGTTTTAGCTTACAGTAACAGTATTCAGTTGCAATCATCACTGAAAACTGGTACTACGACTGAAACTGAAAACTATTTTTAAAAAAAGCTGTTCTTGATTTAAGAACAGCTTTTTTTTGCACAAATAAAAGTTAAATACTCAAATCTGAAAGTAATACTATTATATTTGCATTTAAAATAACTTTTATGGAGACTATACTATCAAATTTAAAAATCCAAGTCAATGAAAAGATCTATGTAAAGGATCCGGAAACATCTGCCTTAGGAAAAAAAATTATTGAACAAAGTATTCTTCTCATCGATGCAATTGGGTTTGATAATTTTACATTTAAAAAATTAGGCGTAGAAATAGGATCTAACGAAAGTTCGATTTATCGTTATTTTGAAAACAAACACAAATTATTAGTCTATTTATCTTCTTGGTACTGGAGCTGGATGGAATATAAACTGGTTTTCTCTACTACTAACATCATAGATAAAAAAGAAAAACTTAATAAAGCCATTACCATTGTTACCGAAAAAGTTACCGATGATGCCTCTACAGAACATATTAATGAAGCGATTTTAAATAAAATTATAATTGCAGAATTCACTAAAACATTCCATACTAAAGAGGTTGATCAGGAAAACAAAGAAGGCTTTTTTTTAATATACAAAAGAGTTATTAATCGGATTGTTTCTATTGTAAAAGAAGTAAATCCGGACTACCCTTTTGCAAAATCTCTAGTATCGACTATTGTAGAAGGAAGTTTACACCAACATTTCCTGACAGATCATTTAAAAACAATCACAGATTGCAATGAAACCGTTACAACTACTCAATTTTATTTAAATCTTGCAGAAAACGTTTTGCGCTAAAAACAACCAATTATGACTCCAATAAAACGATTTTACAATTTACTTGAGCTAGATAAAAAAGACATTTATCAAATCTTTTTCTATGCTATTTTTGCAGGATTAATAAGTTTATCGCTTCCGTTAGGAATCCAAGCCATTATTACTTTTATACAATCTGGCAGGGTAAGTGCATCCTGGATTGTTCTTATCATCTTAGTTGTTGCCGGAGTTGCGCTTGTTGGTATTTTATCTTTTATGCAATTGCGAATTACCGAAAACTTGCAACAAAAAATATTTGTTCGTGCTTCATTTGAATTTGCAGCTCGTTTACCTAAAATAAAACAATCCGAATTGTATGGTACGTATCCCCCAGAATTAACAAATCGTTTTTTTGATACCATGACCATCCAAAAAGGAACTTCAAAATTATTAACTGATTTTTCGGCAGCCTTACTCCAAATCACTTTTGGAATTATCCTACTGTCCTTATACCATCCCTATTTTATAGTATTTGGACTCTTATTATTTCTTCTTTTATACTTCATTTTTAAATTTTCGTACAAATCAGGTTTAGAAACTAGTTTAAAAGAATCGAAATTCAAGTATAAAGTTGCAAGCTGGTTACAAGAAATGGCGCGTAATAATTATAGTTTCAGGAATGAACTTAATTATGATTTTGCACTTCAAAAAAACAACTCAATAGTAAGTGGTTATCTTACGTATCGCGAAAAACATTTTAGCGTTATCAAAAGACAATTTACACAATTGATTCTTTTTAAAATCATTATAACTGCTAGTTTACTATCTATTGGAGGATATTTAGTATTAAGTCAGGAAATGAACATTGGACAGTTTGTTGCTGCAGAAATTATAATCTTATTAGTTATTAACTCTGTTGAGAAAATCATCCTGGGACTCGAAAGTTTTTATGACGTTTTAACTTCTGTTGAAAAAATAGGACAAGTAACGGATTTAGAATTAGAAGAAAATTCAGATTCACAAAATGACCGTTGCTATAATAACATCACTTTAGAAACAGAAGGTTTAAGTGTAAAGTTTCCAGATTCCCAGAAGAATGCGTTGGATTCTATTACCCTTAAAATAAATCAGGGAGAAAAAATAGTAATTGATGGTCAAAATGGCTCCGGAAAAACTACTCTTATCAGGTTACTATCGGGCGTACTTAAACAAAGTTCTGGTGCTTTTTATATCAATGATGACACCTTTAAGAAAATAAACCTAAAACAATATCGCTCACAAATAGGCAGTATTATTCATAATGAAACCCCGTTTGAAGGAACCATTTTAGAAAACATTACTTTTAATGACCCATCGATAAGCTCTGAGGATTTAAAGTGGGCCGTAGATGGAGTTCAACTTAGCCCATTTATTAAATTATTACCAAAAGGTTTAGACACACATATTTACCCGGAAGGAAGACAATTATCTTCCTCTAATGCTCAAAAAATCTTATTAGCAAGAAGTATTATTCATAAACCAAAAATCCTTTTTTATGAGGATCCGACGGATACTATGGATGATGAAATTGCTAATGAAATTATTGATTTTATAACTTCCAACAAGAATAAATGGACCATTATTGTTTCCTCTAAAAATCCGTATTGGAAAACAAAATCTACGCGAAAAATAACCATGCAAAACGGCCTTATTATACTTGATCAAAAAAACAATACGCCATGCTAAACATTTCCGACAATAAAACAAAGTTACAGCCTCTTGACAAGTATAAAACTATAAAAGACCTAAGCAATAGGCCTCATTATAAAATCCTGAATAAAATAATAATAGGCACCGCAATCTTCGTAATAATATCGCTTTTCTTACCTTGGACTCAGAATATTTCTGGTTCAGGATCTGTAACGACCTTAAAGCCCAACCAAAGACCACAATCTATCCAGAGTATTATTTCGGGTCGAATTGAGAAATGGTATGTACAAGAAGGGGATTTTGTAAAAAAAGGAGATACAATCATGTTTATTTCTGAGATAAAAGAAGACTACATGGATCCAAATTTAGTAGAAAACACTAAAAACCAAGTTGATGCTAAAAAGCAATCTCTAGAATCCTATGGAGAAAAAGTAAATACACTTTCTAAGCAAATAGAATTTATAGAAAACGAGAAGAAATTAAAATTAGAGCAAGCAAGAAATAAAGTAAAACAATCGCTTTTAAAAATAAAAAGCGACAGCATAGATCTTGTTGCAGTTAAAACGCAGCTAAAAATTGCAAACACACAATATAATCGTGCCTTGCAACTAAACAAAGAAGGTTTAAAACCGATGACCGATGTTGAGGAAAAACGCTTAAAATTACAAGATGTTGATGCTAAAATTATAACTCAAGAAAATAAATATCTAACCAGCAAAAATGAATACATAAATGCTAAAGTAGAGATTAACAGAATCACTGCCGAATATTCTGAAAAAGCAGCTAAAGCAAAAAGTGATCAATATACAACCTTGAGTAATAAATTTGATACTGAAGCACAAGTTAATAAACTAGAAAATCAATATGTAAATTATAGTGTGCGTAATGGCATGTATTACATCAAAGCAGCTCAAAATGGTTACATTAACAGAGCATTACTAGCAGGTATTGGAGAAACTATAAAAGAGGGAACTCCGATAGTAACCATAATGCCATCTGAATATGATATTGCGGTCGAAACCTTTATAAATCCTATTGATTTGCCTTTGATAAAAAAAGGAGAAAAAGTACGTGTTTGGTTTGATGGTTGGCCTACGATAGTATTTTCGGGCTGGCCTGATATATCTTACGGAACATTTGGAGGACAAGTTGTAGCTATAGAGAATTTTATTAGCGACAATGGTAAATACAGAATCCTGATTGCCCCAGACCCATCCGAAGCTAAATGGCCTAAACAACTTAGTGTTGGTTCTGGTGCACAAACAATTGCATTGTTAGATACTGTACCAATTTGGTTTGAGATTTGGAGAACTCTTAACGGATTCCCTCCTAATTACTATAAGAGCGATACAAAAACTACAAAAGAAAAGAAATAATGAAACCAATACTTATTGCCTTTCTCTTTATTGGTTTTACCGTTTTTGGTCAAGAACCAATTGCTAAGGAATTCAGTTATAATGAATTTCTTGGATATGTAAAAAAATACCATCCTTTGGTTAAAAATGCTAATTTGGAAGTAAGCAAAGCCCAAGCCAATTTAATGATGGCTCGAGGTGGTTTTGATCCAAAAATTGAAGTCGATTTTAGTCAAAAACAATTTAAAGACAAAGAATACTACTCCATTTTAAACAGCAGTTTTAAAATTCCGACTTGGTACGGAATTGAGTTAAAAGCAGGGTTCGATAATAACGAAGGTGTTTATCTTAATCCCGAAAACACAACTCCTAATAAAGGATTAACTTCTTTTGGAATTAGTGTACCTATTGGGCAAGGGCTATTCATTAATCAAAGAATGGCGGATGTTCGAAAAGCAAAAATTCAGATAAAACTAAGCGAATCCGAAAGAAAACTTCAAGCCATAGCAGTATTATACGATGCTTCGATTGCTTATTTTAACTGGAAGAAGAATTTTGACGAAATGAAGCTTTACGAAACGTACAATAATAATGCGCAAATACGCCTAACAGGAATCAAAGCCTTAATAAGTCAAGGAGACAAACCTGCAATTGATAGTATTGAAGCTGGAATTAGTTTAAAAAACAGAGAATTAAGCCTTGAGGATTCTAAACTAAAACTGGCTAAATCAAAACTAGAACTATCTAATTTTCTTTGGTTAGAAAATAATATTCCGTTGGAGATGTCGGATAGTCTTATTCCTGAAACTGAGCTAGAAAACTCATTGCAAGAAACTTTAAAAACCAACGATTTATTACAAAACGATTTTAGCTTAGAAACTCACCCGAAAATAAATGCGTTACAAAACAAAATAGAGATTTTGAATGTAGAAAAAAAGCTAAAAGAAAATATGCTGTTACCCAAAATAAATGTGGGTTACTCCTATTTATCAGAACCAGGTTACATTGATAATTATCGTTTTGAAGATTACAAAATAGGATTGGAATTTTATTTTCCTTTATTTTTAAGAAAGGAACGAGGGAGCTTAAAACTAGCGAAATATAAACTTCAGGAGAATGAATTTGCTTTGGCTTTAGAAAAAATACAATTAACCAATAAAATAAGCGCGCAAAAAACAGAAATCACCTCTCTCTTAAAACAAAAGAAACTGGCGAAAGATTTGGTCGAAAACAATGTTACAATGCTCAACTCCGAAGAACGTTTATTTTCGTTTGGAGAAAGCTCTTTATTCTTAATTAATACTCGAGAGAATAATTTAGTAAGTGCTAAACTTGCTGCTATTGCCTTAGAAAACAGATTTTATATTTCTAATTCGGAACTTTTTAAAATTATGGCAAACCCTGATTAAAAACCTACCGTCTGGACATAAGTATAAAAAGTAAACACGAATTTCACAAATTGACACGAATTAGTTTGTGAAATTAATTTCACAAACTAATTTAGCCATTAAAATTTGTGCAAATTAGTGAAATTCGTGTTCGAAATTTATTTACCATATTTGTATCTATACGATAGAATTAAAAAAGGAAGTTAAAAATATTTCAGACAAGAGATACGTTTTAGAATTTGTCTCTTTTTCGTTTTTTGAAAACAACCGTTTTTCTAGGTGATAATATGCTCAATAAAATAAATAAAAAGACCTACAAACCCACCTACTACAGTTCCGTTAATTCGGATAAACTGGAGATCTTTCCCGATTTCTAATTCTAACTTATTAGAGATTTCTTCCTTATCCCAACTCTTTACCGATGAAGCAATTAAATCTCCAATCATTTGCTTATTCTTCAAAAGGATTCCTAGCAAATCTATTTTTATAAAATTATTGATTTTACTCAACATAACTTCATCCTCTTTTATACTGACTCCAAAATTCTGAATCATGCTGATGATTTTATTTTTTATCTTAGAATCATCTTTCTTTTCTAAATCGGCAGAAATCGCAACTTTTATCTGACTCCAAATATCATTGATATACTCTTTCACTTCACTTTTATGAGCAAACTCTATCACTAAATCATTTACTTTTTGCTGAAGCTCTGGCGAACTATTTAATTCCGTAATAAAATCAAGGACATAGGCATTTATTTTTCTTCTGATACTGCTGTTAGAATGTTTTGCCTCATCGATAAATTCATAAAGTCCGTTAAAAATACCGTCTGCAATTTTTTTATCGGCCACACCAAGCGTGTACCAAGGCGTTGATTTATTTACTTTTTCGCGAATCACATCTCTGTTATTCTGCAATTCTTCTGTAAGGATCTTTAAAACATTAGTAATTAACTGCTCTTGTTTTTCGCTTTTAGTTAAAGACTCCAACCCTACCGCAATCCATTCTCCAAAATTTATTTCTCTTAATTTGGTTTCAAATTTGGCCTGAATAAACTTCTGAACATCTTCATCTACAATTGTTTTTAAAATCCCTGGTATAATATCTTCAATAATTAATAAAGCTATTGTATTTGCATTGCTTTTTTCAGATAGCCAGCTTGCAGCCTTTTCGGCAAAATTAAATTGCTCGATTTTTACTTCTAATTTCTCTTTGATTAAAAACTCATCAGAAACAAAAGTGCCGAGATTTTGCCCAATAGCATCTTTATTATTAGGAATTAAAGCTGTATGCGGAATTGGCAATCCCAGAGGATGCCTGAATAAAGCCACTATAGCAAACCAATCTGCAATTCCCCCCACCATAGCCGCCTCGCTAAAAGCTTTTAGCCAACCTATTTTAAAATAAATTGCTATTAAAAAAAGAACTACAGCTACACCCAATACTCCCAAAGCAAATCTCTTCATCTTAATCAAACCAGCCGCTTTGCTTATGCCTTCTTGGTTATTACTACTTTTCATAATGTAACGAGTTAATTAATAAGCTAATTTATTCAATTGTTTCTACAACTGTTTTCATTTTAACAAGATAATTTTACAAACTTTCTATATATTTATCATAGCTATTTGACCTAATTATTATTGTTATAATTAAATACAAAAGCTATTTAAAAAAAATAATATTAAAATTGTACTTTTGCCAACTGAAAATCCGAAATTATGATTATTGTAAAATCACGTGAAGAAATAGAATTAATGCGCGAAAGTGCCTTAATCGTATCTAAAACATTAGGAATGATTGCTTCTGAAATAAAAGAAGGAGTCACCACATTATATCTTGACAAACTAGCCGAAGAATTTATTCGTGATCACGGTGCAGTACCAAGCTTCTTAGGTTTGTACGACTTCCCGAACTCACTTTGTATGAGTCCAAACTCGCAAGTTGTTCACGGTATCCCGAATAATACACCTCTAAAAAGTGGTGATGTTATCTCGGTAGATTGTGGTGCATACAAAAATGGGTATCACGGAGATCATGCTTATAGCTTTGAAATTGGAGAAGTTGCTCCAGAAGTTAAAAAACTATTACAAGTTACCAAAGAATCTTTATATGTTGGAATCCGCGAATTTAAAGCTGGAAACCGCGTAGAAGATGTTGGAAACGCAATACAAAAATATACCGAAGCACATGGATATGGTGTTGTTCGCGAACTAGTAGGTCATGGACTTGGACAAAAAATGCACGAAGATCCTGAAATGCCTAACTATGGCAAAAAAGGTAGAGGAAAACTTTTTGTTGAAGGAATGGTTGTTGCCATTGAGCCAATGATTAACCTTGGAACTCGTAACATAAAACAACATAAAGACGGCTGGACAATTACAACTGCCGACGGTAAAGCTAGTGCTCACTTTGAACACGATGTAGCTTTAATCGATGGTAAACCAGAAATCTTATCAACTTTCCAGTACATCTATAAAGCACTAGGAATCGAAAGTAATGAAGAGGATGAATTTAGAAAAGTGCCATTAGTACTGTAGTTATTCCACGGAGATTCACAGAGATATACACCAAGACTCACTAAATTTTTTATTATAAGCCTATTGAAATGTATGAAGAAAACACTGAATCTCGTGAAAAATTAGATGCACTTACATATAAAATAATTGGACTTGCAATTGAAGTTCACAAACAACTTGGACCTGGTTTATTAGAATCGGCTTATCAAGAATGTTTGTATTACGAAATTGTGAACTCTGGTTTAATTGTTGAAAAACAGAAAGCTCTACCCATTATCTATAAAGATATAAAGTTAGATCATGGATATAGAATCGATTTGCTGATAGAAAATAAAATTGTTATTGAATTAAAAACTGTCGAAGCTTTTACAGATGTACATTTTGCACAAATACTTACTTATCTAAAACTTGGAAATTATCCTTTAGGATTGCTCATTAACTTTGATTCAAAAATTTTAAAAAACAATATCAAAAGATTTATAAACACTTAGTGAAGCTCTGTGCTAGCTTTGTGAAACTCTGCGAAACCAACCCATGAAGAAACTTTTTAAACTAGTACTTAACACCATTCCACGTCCATTATTAATTCGTTTGAGTTATGTGGCGCGTCCTATTTTAGCCTTTACATTAAAAGGAGATAAATTTACTGATCCTATCGATGGTAAAAGTTTCAAAATGTTTTTGCCTTATGGTTATGGAACTCAACGTAACAATGTATTATCACCAAGCACACTTTCTTTAGAAAGACACCGCTTGTTATGGTTATACCTTAATGATCAGACTGATTTTTTTACAGCACCAAAAAAAGTATTACACTTTGCTCCGGAACAAGCTTTTTACAAACTATTCCGCAAGCAAAAAAACCTTGACTATACAACTACTGATTTATTCTCTCCTTTAGCAGATGTAAAAGCAGACATCTGTAATTTGCCTTTTAAGGATAACGAATATGATGTTATTTTATGCAATCACGTTTTAGAACATATTCCTGATGACACAAAAGCTATGCAGGAATTATTTCGCGTTTTAAAACCTGGCGGAATGGCTATTTTGCAAATCCCACAAGATTTATCAAGAGAAGTTACTTTTGCCGATGATACTATTACCGACCAAAAAGAACGTGCTAAAATATTTGGACAATATGACCACGTACGTATTTACGGTCGTGATTATTTTGATAAATTAAGAAGCATTGGCTTTATAGTAATCGAAGAAGATTACACCAACAAAATAGCTCCGGAACTGGTAGAGAAATATTGTTTGGCCAAAGGAGAAATTATCCCACTTTGTTTTAAACAGGAAAACTAAACGCTTTTTCGAACCATATAAGTGATATGAGTTCATTTAAAAGCTGTTGAGCAATAATACAATCAGACTGAATCATAAAATATGATAATCATTCGAAACCTAACAGGTTTTAAAAACCTGTTAGGTTTATCAATGGAATAATATTTTTTTATTTAAATTTTTGATTCGAATTAATAACTAAAACAAAAAATCCGTTTTTATCTGCGTTTTGCTTTAGCAATCCGTTTTATCAGCGTTACTTTTTAGTTTTTTTTTGAATTAGACAACTCCCCAAATCACAACCAAACCAAACCCTTAATCTTGGAACCTTCGAAATCATTTCAATTTTGTTTTGACATCAGTTTTGAAAAAAATCTGAATACCTATATCCCAACTGCTTATATCGTAGAAGATGCTATTGATGATGACATTAAATATTTAAACAAAAAAGCAACCGCAGACGTTCTTGAAGGTTTTGGAATTGTTTTCGAAAATTTAGATCCCAATGCAAAAAAAATACTGACGGCTTGTGAATCTTTAAAGCCTGAATTTATTTTCAAGAAATTTAGCGCAAAAATCAAATCGGCAAAAACAATTACTGATCTGCAAAAAGATTCCAAAATTGATTTTGCAATTCGCCAGCATCTACAACTACATTTAAGTTCCTTTTACACACTAATTGTAAAAGAACAATTTCCGTTATCTATTAACATGGGAATTGAAAAGGATTTTTATCGTACACGAGTTAGTACTAATCCTCTCGATTTTGAACCTCAAATTCAATTTGACAAACACGCAGAAGGAATTACATATACACTATCGTTAAAAGAAAACGAAACTACATTTCTACCCATGAATAGTAGTATCGATATACTGCTGGATGCGCCAGGTTGGTTAATTATCAATAAAAAACTAGGACAGTTAAAAGAGTTGAATTCTAAAAAACTTACGCCTTTTTTAAAGAAAAAATCAATCGAAATACCTTCAAGATTAGTTGATGATTATTTTAAAAATTTCATTCCCGAAATAGCTAAAAAAACTGACATTGAAGCAACTGGTTTTGAAATTGAACTTCGTGATAAAATTATCTCCTGTACGATTCAATCTGTTTATGATTTCTTTAAAAACTGTTATTATCTCAACCTTCATTTCGATTATAACGGATATTCATTTGACGCTAGTAAAACTAAAAAAACACATACGTTTGTTGATTTTAGTGTTGCCAATGAACCAAAAATAATTCAGTTTAAACGAAGCTCTGATGAAGATTTATATACAAACAAATTGCTGGAAATTGGTTTTATAAAAATTAAAAACGATTTGTTTGGCTGGAATTCAGATACAGAAACTCCAGATCCTTATACCAATATTCAATTGGTTATTAATCGTAAAGAAGAGTTAGAAAATTTAGGTTTTACAATCCAAAATTTGCAACTGGAAAGCAAAGCAATCATTACAGAAAATCATACCGTTTTATTTTCAAAAGGAGAAACTAAAGAAGATTGGTTTGACATTAAGATAATCATTTCGATTGGAGACTATACAATCAATTTCAGCGAAATTATTCCAAACATAAAAAGCAAAGAAAGACTCTTTTTATTGCCTGACGGAAACTATTTTTTGATTCCTTTAGAATGGCTCAGTAAATATAGTTCACTGGCAAAACTGGCAAAAACAGAAAATGGGAATCTGCTTTTACGCAAAAGTAATTTTGCCGCATTAGATGCTATTCCAGAAATCAAAGACGATGTAAATCCAATTCTAAAAGCTGAATATGTATCTTCTGATTTACTAAAAGCGACTTTAAGACCGTATCAAATTGATGGTGTAAAATGGCTTTTGAGTCATTTTAACTCCAATTTAGGTGCTTGTCTGGCTGATGATATGGGACTTGGTAAGACTTTACAAACCTTGGCCGTATTGGTTGCCGTACAAGAACAGTTAGGATTTACAACCAAAACCACGAATTTTGATTTATTTCAAAATGAAACCATTATTGAAAGGGAACCTTTAAAAACATTGATTGTTTTGCCTTCTTCATTGGTTTTTAACTGGTACAACGAAGCGGGGAAATTTACACCACATTTTTCGAAAATGCAGTATGTTGGTAACGACAGAAAATTATTAGCGAGTAGATTAGAATCATCAGATTTAATTTTTACCAGTTACAGCATCATTCATCGCGATATTTCAATTTTAGAAAAATACAATTTCCGTTATTTAATTTTGGACGAAAGTCAATACATTAAAAATAAAAATTCTAAAATTTTCAAAGCTATTACTAAAATAAACACGGAACATAAAATAGCTTTAAGTGGTACGCCTATCGAAAACTCTTTGGACGATTTATGGTCGCAAATGCAATTTATAAATCCGGATATTTTGGGCAGTTATAATTTCTTTGCCGAAAATTTTAAAATTCCAATTGAGAAAAAGCAAGATGAAGATAGTTTAGCAGAACTAAAAAATCTTATTCAGCCTTATATATTAAGAAGAACCAAAGAGCAGGTTTTAAAGGATTTACCAGAATTAACAGAGCAGATTTATTATTGCGATATGGATCCTGAACAGGAAAAATTATATGAAAAAGAGAAATCAAAAGCTCGTAATTTTTTACTAAAAACTGATGGATCCGGCCCAGACAAAATTAGCATTATCAATACTTTGATGAAGTTAAGACAACTGAGCAATCACCCAAAAATGGTAGATCAGGAATCAGAGATTGATTCCGGAAAATATATTGCGGTCACTAATTACCTGGAAACTTTAGTAAAAGAGAAACAAAAAACCATCATTTTTAGTTCATTTGTTACTAATTTGAGTTTCTACACGACTTGGTGTAAAGAAAACAAAATAGCTTTTTGTGAGATTACAGGTGATACTCCTGCCAAGAAAAGAGAGCAACAAGTAAATTTATTTCAGGAAAACGAAAATCCATTGTTATTTTTTATTTCGCTTAAAGCAGGTGGCGTTGGTTTAAATATCACCAAAGCATCTTATGTTTTATTTTTAGATCCATGGTGGAATCCTTTTGCAGAAAAACAAGGAGTTGGACGAGCGCACCGAATTGGGCAATTAAACAAAGTAAACGTTGTAAGGTTTATTTCGAAAAATACGGTTGAAGAAAAAATAATTAAACTGCAAGAAAACAAAAAACTATTATCTGATTCGCTTTTAGAAGAAAGCTTTGTTAACGATGAAATCGAAGTTAATTTGGAGTATATATTAGGTTCCTAATAAATTGGTACATTTTTCGTTATATAAAATTGTTATATTTACAATCTTGCAACATAATATATTATGCCAAATTCATTCTTCCGAAAATTAATTTTTATTCTTGTTTTTACTTCAGCTACAGCCCAAGTACAATCAGAAATCACTCCACCATATAATATCAAAACAGTTTCGTTTGAACAAGGTGGACAAAATGTTGTTCCGATATTTGAATTAGGAAATAGTTTTCAACTCCAGTTTGATGATTTATTTGGTAATGAAGCTGATTATTATTACGAAATTACACATTGCGATTACAATTGGATTCCGTCTGATATTCCAAAAACTGATTATTTACAAGGATTTGACGGTCAGAGAATCACCAATTATACCAATTCATTTAACACCTTACAGATATATTCACACTATAAAGTATCTTTCCCAAATCAATATACCCAATTATTGATTACAGGTAATTATATTATTAAGATTCTAAATGAAGATAAAGAAGTTATCTTTTCCAGAAAGTTCATTGTATATGAAAACTTAGTTACTGTTCCCGCTCAGGTAAGAAGAAGCCGAACAGTAAGCGATATCGAATACAAGCATAATTTGGATTTTGCTATAAAATCTAACTCTTTTCTTTTTCAGACTCCATTACAAAGTGTAAAAGTGTTTTTAATACAAAATGGGAACTTTAATACTGGAATTAAAAACGTTCCACCACAATACACAATTGGAAATGATTTAATATATAAATACAATAATGAAACCCAATTCTGGGCTGGAAATGAATTTTTATATTTTGAAAATAAAGACATTCGTAACGCTGGTAACAACGTAGGAAGAGTAGATTCTAGCAAAGACATTTATAATTCTTATTTATACACCAATAGCGCCAGAGGAAACTTTCCTTACACAAACTATCAGGATATAAATGGAAACTTTGTTGTAAAAAACATGAATGCAACAAACAATGAAGTCGAAGCTGACTATGCCTGGGTTTACTTCTCACTTTCGGCACCGGCCTTCAGACTCAATAAAGACATATACATTAACGGAATGTTCAACAATTACGGTTTAACTCCCGAGAATAAAATGGATTATAATACTGAGAAAGGCGTATACGAAAAAGCCATAATGATAAAGCAAGGATTTACTAATTACCAATATCAGATAGCCGATAAAAAAGGAGCAATTGATTATGAGAATGCAATCGATGGTAATTTTTTCCAAACCGAAAATGAATACACTATATTGGTTTATTATCGAGAGAATAGAGACCGTTATGATCGTGTAATTGGTAAAGGATATGCAAACTCCCTGAACATCATCAATTAAAAACATTTTAGAAATGGTTTTTTTGAATCATTTTTTTTTGTAAATTTGCTTCTATTACGCACATATATACCACTTTAGTATGGTTTCTCAAATAACAAGAGGCATAAAAATATCCGTTTTAACTAGTTTTGAAGGTACCTACTTCAAGAACTACAAGATTCACTTTGCCTTTAGCTATGTGGTTACTATAGAGAATCATAGCAAAGATTCTGTACAACTTACTTCTCGTCATTGGGAAATTTTTGATTCATTAAACGATATCGAAATAGTAGATGGCGAAGGCGTAATTGGAAAAAAACCAGTTTTAAAACCTGGCGAATTTCATACCTATAGTTCTGGCTGTTTATTGTCATCTCCTTACGGTGCAATGAAAGGATATTTTAACATGGTTAATTTTACTACTACAAAAATTTTCAAAGTTATTGTTCCTACATTTAGAATGTGTGCCCCATTTGCATTAAACTAATCTCTTTTCTATAGAAATTTTTTATAGTTATCTTATACTAAAATTATCAAATTATTAGTTTAACCTTCGTACTTTTGTACAGCGTTAGATAATTCGTATAAAATGAATTATCCAACTGTTAATTTGTCTAATTATCTAATTCTAAACAATATGCTAAAAGGATTTTTTCATGTACCTAAAGCGGTAAACGAACCCGTAAAAGGATATGCGCCAAACTCACCAGAAAAAGCAGCAGTACAAGCAGCTTATACTACAATGTGGAACTCTAAAATTGATGTTCCGTTATACATTGGAAGTGAAGAAATTAAAACTGGGAACACAAGAAACATCACGGCTCCTCATGACCACAAACATGTAGTAGGAACTTACCACCTAGCCGAAAAAAAACATATAGAAAAAGCGATTGCTAATGCGCTTGAAGCAAAAGATGCATGGGCAAATATGGCATGGGAACAACGTGCTGCTATTTTCTTAAAAGCTGCTGAACTTATTGCTGGTCCTTACAGAGCCAGAATAAACGCAGCTACAATGATTGGACAATCAAAAAACATTCACCAAGCTGAGATTGATGCTTCTTGTGAATTGATTGACTTCTTACGTTACAATGTTGAGTTCATGACTCAAATTTACGCAGACCAACCAAAATCAGATTCTACAACATGGAATCGTCTTGAGTACAGACCTTTAGAAGGTTTTGTATATGCAATTACTCCTTTTAACTTTACTGCTATTGCTGCAAATCTTCCTGCAAGTGCCGCAATGATGGGGAATGTTGTTATCTGGAAACCAAGTGATAGCCAAGTATTCTCTACTCAAATTATCATCGAAGTTTTTAAAGAAGCTGGAGTTCCAGACGGTGTTATCAATGTAGTTTTTGGTGATGCATTAATGATTACTGATACTGTATTGGCAAGTCGTGATTTTGCTGGAGTACACTTTACAGGTTCAACTCATGTATTTAAAGATATTTGGGCTAAAATTGGTGCAAACATTCACAACTACAAAACTTACCCAAGAATCGTAGGAGAAACTGGTGGTAAAGATTTTATCATTGCACATCCAAGTGCTAATGCTAAGCAAGTATCTACAGGAATTGTACGTGGTGCATTTGAATTTCAAGGACAAAAATGTTCTGCTGCTTCAAGAGCATATATTCCACAAAGTTTATGGCCAGCTGTAAAAGAGCAAATAATCACTGATGTGAAATCTATGAAAATGGGTTCACCAGAAGATTTTGGTAACTTTATTACTGCAGTTATTCACGAAGGATCTTTTGATAAATTAGCTAGTTTTATTGATCAAGCTAAAAAAGATGCTGATGCTGAAATAATCGTTGGTGGAAACTACGATAAATCTGTTGGGTACTTTATTGAGCCTACAGTTATTGTAACTACAAATCCAAAATATACTACAATGGAAACCGAATTATTCGGACCAGTTATTACTATATATGTATATGAAGATGCAAAATGGGAAGAGACTTTAGAATTAGTTGATACTACTTCTGAATATGCTCTTACTGGTGCTGTATTTAGTCAAGATCGTTATGCTATCGAAGTAGCTACAACAAAATTACAAAATGCTGCAGGTAACTTCTATATTAATGATAAACCAACAGGAGCTGTTGTAGGAATGCAACCATTTGGTGGTGCAAGAGCATCTGGAACAAATGATAAAGCAGGTTCTGCATTAAACTTATTGCGTTGGGCATCTCCAAGAACAATAAAAGAAACATTTGTAACTCCAGAAGATTACAGATATCCGTTTTTAGGAGAATAATCTCTAAAGTTTAAAAACGATTAAAACCCACAGGTTTCAAAACTATTTGAATCTTGTGGGTTTTTACTTTTATAAAAGATGAAAACATCTTACCTAATGATTATTTGTAATCGTTTTCGTACGCAGTTGGTTATCAAAAACATACCCTTTCCAAAAACCTTATAATGTTACTTTTAAAACCTTTCCTGACATAAAAAAAATAAGCGCACACGTAAATTTGAACTTTCTTAACCTAGTAAATAAACTCATAGGAAAAGAATAGGATGTTCGCACATAAATATGGAATTAAATTAAAATGACTTATGAAAAGTTTAGAGAAAGTACCTGAAATAATCCGTGAAGCAAAAAGTGTTGGTCACGTAATTGATTTTAAGTGGAATGAAAAAATCATGGAGAAACTTATTGATCCGGCAGAGAATCATAATAAACTAGAAAATGCTTTAGAAAGTATTAGTTACAAGGCTTCTTTAGGATTAACGGCTGCATTACTTGAATGGATATACTGGCGTTATAAAAGCCATACCGAATCATCTCAAGAAATGAAACTGCGCATCGAAGCTCTTTGGTGCTCTATATCAAATCCTGAGTATACCAAACCCCTAGTTTTTGATCTTAATATGGATGCTCCTGCAACTGGTCCTATAGATGGTCCTTTATGGGTTGCTCTTATGAATGTAAGAATGGTAGATGTACTACGCAGAAAAGGATCTTATTATCTTCAAAGTGAAATCGTAGGTTTAGCATTACTTGCACGCCACATTTCTCCAAAGAAAAAAATATTTAATAAATGGCTTAAAAATACTTTAAAAGAACTTAAACATATCTTTCCTTGTCAATATACGTATGCCAATATAAAAGCTACAGATGAAGAAGTTTATAATCCATCGGCAGAACCACTAATCAGCCGTGATTTTTTCTTTGATCCTTTTTATAAATACAGTGCAAAATCTTCGGAAACTGCCATTAAAGATTTTGTTGCGAGTTTAAACTACGAAACAAATCCTTTTTTATGTTTCCCAAAAGAGGCTAGTTAATTCAATATATTTTTAGAGAAATCCCCACAAGTTTAAAATGTTTTTAAAACTCGTGGGGATTCTTTTTTGTTATGAATTAAGTCTATTTTGCTAATTCAAAACTAGAAATAGTATGAAAAGAATCTATCTCAGTATTCTTCTCCCCTTTAAAAGTATCGTAGTTTACAACCAATAATTTCCCTTTATAAATTATCGTTTCACAAGGATTATCTAATTGTCCGTCAGAACCATCAGCATTACCATTTTCCCAAATTAAATGAATTGTATTCGTATTTAAATCCAATTGATGAACGCTATTATAGTCATAACTGGCAATAAAAATAGAATTCCTTTTCTCATCGTAAAAAAAACCATCACAACATTTTAATTTATCCGAGTCAAAAACTACTTTCTTAGATTTTAGCTTACCATCTTTTGTTAATTCCAGTTTTGTTATCACACCATCTCCAAAATTTCCTGCATATAAATTTCCTTTTTTATCAAAAGCAATACCGTCAATTCCAATAGTTCTTTTTGTTACTTCAGGCTTAAGAGTAAATGTTGTTACTAAATAATTCGGTTTCGTATTCTTATCCAAAATTATTTTGCCTTTATTTAATTCCTCCAATGAAAAAGTATAAATCCCACTTTCTCGTCTATTCTCAAAAAGAGCATCAGTTATATAAACTCGATTTTTATACCACCTTACAGCTTCGCCAAAGTTGAAACCTTCTGCCAAAACCTCGGCATATTTAGGTTTACCATTTTCGACTACAACTCTTATCAATCTGGAAAAATTTTCGTTATCCGTAAAAAACTGATTATCCATTAAATACAGATTTCCGTCAGGGCCAAATTCCATTCCCATAGGATGTACTTTCTTCGTTATGGGATGTACGGGTAATTTATCAAACCAAGTTACGGGTTTATCATTTTCATCAAATGTTAGAATCTTACTTCCGTGCTTTTCAAACGTAACTGGATTAGTGATTGACAAATAAAGATTCCCTTTTTTGTCCAAAGCCATTCCGTCGGGAGTTTGGCAAGTTTCGCCTAAATCGGCAAACAAAGTTGGTTTAATTGTTTTTGAAACTTCACTATAAGTAATTTCTTGTTTGCTCTCTTGCGAAAATAAATTTACGGTATTCATGAAAATCAGAATACCAATTACGCTTTTAATCGTTGTCTTCATTTTGTTTAGGTTTAATTATTTTTTGATCGTTTAATACAGAATACTTTTTAGTTCATTTACTAAAAATAATGCGAATAGAAGAATCAGTTTTATCATGATTTATATATTTAAAGCGAATATAGCTTTAGAGTCAATTCCCTATTTTATGCGCAATCAAAAACACAACTTTAGCATTCAAATAATCTATTTAAAAAGAATAATGCATTCGTATGCCCAAATGCTATTTTTAGGAGCAAAAAGTCTTTATTTAACCCTACGAACAAAGCATACTTCGATATTTTATTATCTTGTCCCTCTTAAACCGTTATAATGAGTTTTTTAAAAAACATCGACCTAAAAAGAATTCTATTTCATTGTATCTATTGGATTTCCTTTTTGTTATTATACATCTCTGGCAAGTCTAATGATACTAGTTCTTATGACTTTACTTTTGTTTATACCTGGAAAGTTATTGCTCAGGCAATCGCCGCTTACGGATTAATTTATTGGATAATTCCTCAAACTCTGAACAAAAAAAAATACTTGCTTTTTATATTTTCAGCTTTAAGCTGGCTTTATCTTGTTTTTGCTTTTCTAATGATTTTTAAATACTATTATCTAGAACCTAAATTTCCTGGTTTCTTTGATGATTGGCTTGGGCACAAAATGTCTGTTCCCGAAAGATTAACTTCATTTAAATTAATATTCAGAGAGTTTTCTTTTATCACTTATCCAATTATCATATTGGGTTTTATTAGTTTTAATCGCAAACAACAACGTCTTTTAAAACTGGAAGAAGAGAAAAAATCGATGGAATTAAAAGTATTGAAGAATCAATTAAATCCCCATTTCCTTTTTAATACGCTGAATAATTTATACACATTGACCCTTAAAAAAGATGACAAAGCACCCGAAGTAATTGCGAAACTATCCGAAATTCTGGACTTTGTATTATACCGCTGCAATGAAGATTATGTTTCTATCGAAAAAGAAATTGCCTTAATTGAGAATTACATTGCTTTAGAAAAACTTCGCTATAGCGAAAACAGATTGGATATTTCGTTTACCAAAGACATTCAGGAAAGCAACAAAATTTCACCTCTTATTATATTGACTTTTATAGAAAATGCTTTTAAACACGGCGTAATTAACGAAACCAAAAAAGCTACTATCAAACTAAATTTAGAGAGCAAAAAAGGACAAATCATTTTTGGCATTGAGAATACAAAACCTCAAAATGGCATTTTAACAATTTCGGATAAATCAAAAATTGGATTAGAAAATGTCCGAAAACAATTAGATCTATTATATCCAAAAAAACATCAATTAGAAATGGAAGAAACGCAAACCCTTTATAAGGTTCAACTTTCTCTTTATCTATAAATTCCAAAAAATCAATTTACTATCAAAACTAATCATTTCAAATTTTATGAAAAAACATCACTTAATTAGTCTTTTATCTATTTTCTGCTTTATCACCGCAAATAGCCAATCTAAAACAATTGATACTTTAGTCAATGTTGGCAATCACAAGATTCATTTTAAGATCGTAAAAGGCAAAGGAACTCCCATTCTTTTTGATGCTGGTGGTGGGAATGATGGCTCGGTTTGGAATTCGATTTTAAAACCAATTTCCGAGATTACAAACGCTACTTTAATAACTTATGACAGAGCTGGTTTTGGTACAAGTACAATTGATACTTTACAAACCGATGATTCCAAACACGGAATCATAAGTAATATTGAAGATTTAGAAATTGGCTTAAAAAAACTGGGATACGATAAAGAAATCATATTGGTTTCACATTCTTACGGAGGTTATCTATCAACCCTCTATGCTACCAGACATCCTAAACTTGTTAAAGGGGTTGTATTAATTGATGTTAACCATAGCTATTTTGAAGATGGTTACATTGAAAAAGTTCTTGCTACACAGGATAAACTTATACCACAATGGAAAAAAAACAATAAAGGCATTTATTATATGTCGGCAACTATTGCCGAAACTGTAAAAATAATGAGCAAGTTGTCTATTCCTCAAAACATTCCCGTAGTTGATTTTATTAACGGAATACCTTTCTATAAAACACCAGAAGAAATCGAACGATGGAAAAATAGTCATAAAAAATATGTCGAAAATAACCCTAACGTTACCAGCATTACAGCTTCTGGTTGTGGTCATGCTATTTGGATGGACAATCCGCCATTGGTAATTACCACAATTGCCAAAATGTATGCAAATGGCTCTAAACAACAAACTGAAATTCAAGAACGCGCTTTACAATACACAATTCAAGCTTTTAATGAGGATAAAAAAGAGCAATTGGCATACAATAATTCCGAAGACGATTTAAACAATTGGGGATATGAATTATTACGCAAAAATGAAAATGAAAAGGCAGCCGAAGTTTTTAAGTTAAATATGCTTTTAAATCCAAAAAGTGCAAATACATATGATAGTTATGGTGAGGCTTTACTAAAAATCAATAAAAAGGACGAAGCTATTACAATGTATAAAAAATCTATAGAACTAAATCCTGAGAATAAAAATGCGATAGAAGTTTTAGAACGTATAGCAAAAGAAACTACAAAATAACAAGATTAGATTGCAAACAAACCTCAAAAAAGATTAAAATTGCATCTATTAAATATAAAATTTTCAAATGAAATATAAATGCATTATCGTCGACGATGAACCATTGGCTAGAGAGTTAATTGCATCTCATCTAGGTAATTTTGACAATTTTGAACTAGTCGATTCATTTGAAAATGCATTAAAAGCATATACTTTTTTAGAAACAAATACAGTCGATTTACTATTTCTGGATATCGAAATGCCTTTATTAAAAGGAAATGATTTTTTAAAAAAATTAAAGAATCCTCCTAAGGTAATTTTCACAACCGCTTATCGCGAATATGCTATCGAAGGATATGAACTCAATGTTATAGATTACCTTTTAAAACCAATTACGTTTGATCGTTTTTTTGTTTCGATAGAAAAATTCAAACAATTACAAACACCCAAAAAAGAAGAAAAAGCAGTTGCCGAAAATCATATTTTCGTATCAAGCGGGAATAGAAATATCAAAATAATTTTTGAAGAAATCTTATACATCGAAAGTCTAAAAGATTATATCACTATACATTTAGAAAACGGAAAATCGCATCATCTTAAACAGAACATTTCAGCTTTCGAGAAATTATTAGATTCAAATTTTGTTCGGGTTCATCGTTCTTTTATCATTCAGACAAAAAAACTAACAGCTTATTCTAAAAACGAAGTCGAAATAAACGCAATCGAAATCCCAATAGGTAGTAGTTATAAAGAAAACTGGCTAATGTATTTAAAAACTATCAAATAGTAAAACCCCACAAACTTCAGATGATTCTGAATCTTGTGGGGTTTATTTTTTTTATGAAGTAAACTAAAATTTATTCTCTACTTCTGCAGCCTGCAACATCAAATAATGTAAATCGGTATTTTTTACAAAAGGCTTTAAAAGTTCACTTCCGGGACCGAACATTGCCAGCTCTACATAATCGGCAGAGTGATCCATACTAATCCAACCTACAGAATTTATTTTTCCTTGCATTTCGGCAAAAGCTTTATAAGGCAATTTCTTGTAGTTGTACAATCCGTCTTCCTTATGCAAACCATCATAATAACTCAAAACCGTTTTGGCATCTTCATCCGAAACCGAATGTCCATTAGCTTTTTCGATAATTTCTTTTACTTGTGCAACCGAAGAATCAGGTTTTATCTGATTTAAAACCCACTCGTTAGTCTGGGTATATTTCTGGATGCTATCAAAATTCTCATTAGCGTATTTACCATAAATAATCCCAGGATTTGCGTTACCGTGGTCAGTTGTAATTATCACTAAAGTTTCTTTGTCTTTCTCGGCAAAATCTATGGCAACTTTTACTGCTTCGTCAAACTCAATTTGGTCATTAATTAAACCCGCAATATCATTTCCGTGTGCAGCCCAATCCACTTTTCCGCTTTCTATTTGTAAAACAAAACCGTTTTTATGACCTTTCATTCTATCAATAGCTTTCTGAGCCATCTCACCAAGGCTTGGAACTGTTTGTTTTAAATTATCATCACTGTTTCTATCTACATAATAAGGAAGTCCATCTTCTGAAAACACACCTAAAATAGGCTGAGAATTAGAAGCTGCATCCATCTCAGAACGCGTTTTTACCACCTGATATCCTTTTGCTTTAAAAGCAGCATACATATCCTTTTTATCTTTTCTTACCCCAGAGTTAAAATAGTTTGAACCTCCACCCATCATAACATCAAAACCAAGATCTAGATATTGTTCGGCAATATCATCCTGAGCATTTCGGCTTTTACTATTTACACAAAACCCAGCGGGAGTTGCATGAGTAATAGGAACAGTAGTTACACAACCAGCCATCTTACCCGATTTCTTGAACTTTTGCCAAATAGGTAAATGTGGCTCACCTTGAGGACTTACATTAAGCACCCCATTATTTACTCTAAAACCACCACCCCAAGAAGAACTTGCAGCCGACGAATCGGTTACTATAGAACTAGCCGAAGCCGTATCCATCAAGGCTCTAGAAACCCGATTGTCTTTATATAACTGAATCCAATTAGAACCTTTTCCTGTTTTTCTGTTCAGGAACAAATCAGTCATATTTAGAGTTCCTGTGCTCATTCCGTCACTAACTAAAAGAATAATATTTTTAGCTTTTTTATTTTTGTTAACCGATTCTAAATCTAAAATATTTGCAGAACCCTGAAAAGGATTCATTACAGCAGCTCCAATTGTAAATAAAGAGCCATTTCTAAAAAACTTCCTTCTATCCATCATTACTTTGTTTTTGTAAGTATTTCAAAGATAAAAAAATACACTTAGTAACAAAATTATCTTTCTGTTATGATACTATCGATTTAAACAATCTTGAACACTAATTTCACTAATTATCACTAATTTGTTTGTGAAATTAATTCCACAAACAACGTTAATCTCATTAAAATTTGAGCAAATTCGTGACTCGAGACTGAAAGTCGAACAGACGAAGTAAATTCTTACTTCTTTCTTGTATTCACATCCAGCCAATAGAGCAACAAACCATACCAATCTAAAAAGCAAAAACCCCATCTAATCCAGACAGGGTTTTATAAATTGTATTCGATATGTTTTAAACTGTAAACTTCAAAGGAAGATGAACCACTTTTTTAGTTTCAAAAAATTCATCATCAAATATTTCTGCTAAATCATACAACGTAGCTTTAGGGAAATCTTTTAGTTCCTCTGCTAAATCTCCTCCTTTAAGATATAGGATTCCGTTTTTTAGAGTATGCTTGTGTTGTTTCTTAATTTTTTCTTTCACCCACGAAACAAAATCCGGCATATTGGTTACGGCACGACTTACAATAAAATCAAAATCTCCTTTAACCAATTCAGCACGCTTTTGTTCAGCCTTCACATTCTTTAATTCTAATGCATCAACAACACCTTGAACCACTTTTATTTTTTTGGCAATTACATCAATTAAATAAAATCGTGTTTCAGGAAAAAGAATCGCTAGAGGAATTCCAGGAAAACCACCTCCAGTTCCAACATCTAAAACTGTTGCTCCAGGTTCAAATTTCATGATTTTTGCAATCCCTAACGAATGTAAAATATGTTTTGTATATAAGGAATCAATGTCTTTTCTAGAAATTACATTGATTTTTTCATTCCAATCGTGGTATAAAAAGTCTAATTTTTGAAATTGTTCGATTTGAAGATCGGTCAAATCAGGAAAATATTTCAATATCTCGTCCATTGCTTTAAATTTTTAACAAAAGTACTACTTTACGATTGAAATATTTAACTCAATTTTGCAAATTGAAAATTTATAATAATTACCTTTGAAAACTATTTAAATTAATTATGAATAAGACTGCTCCTATATTTGCAAAGCAAGACAATCTGAAGTTTTTCAGAACACTTAACTCTCGAGTAAACAATTACTTCAAAGAGAATAATATTCAGAAAACCGGAAACTGGAAGTTACACTTAAAAGCCGTTATTCTTTTTGCTGTTTTTTTAACACCATATTTTTTAATCCTTACACTTAATATGCCTTTTTGGGTAATGTTACTTTTATCAATCGTAATTGGTATCGGGATGGCAGGTGTTGGAATGAACGTAATGCACGATGGAAATCATGGTTCTTATTCGACCAAAAACTGGATTAACAAATTCATGGGAGGAACTATTTATGTTCTTGCAGGAAACGTTTATAACTGGCAAGTACAACATAATGTTTTACACCATACTTATACTAATATTCCTGGACATGATGAAGATCTGGATGCAGGAAGAATTATTCGTTTTACAAAACATGCAGAATGGCATAGTTTTCACCGTTTTCAGCATTATTATTCTGTATTCTTATATGGTTTATTGACATTTAATTGGGCAATTACAACCGATTTTAAGCAAATGCGAAACTACCTAAAAAGAAAATTATCTTATGGTGAGCCAAAAAGCCCAAAGATTCTTTGGACAACACTTATTATAACAAAAGTTATTTATGTTTCAATCTGGATTGTTTTACCAATCGTAATTGGGATTACATGGTGGAAAGTACTAATCGGATTCTTCGTAATGCACTACACAGCCGGATTAATCCTAAGTGTTGTATTTCAGTTGGCACACGTTGTTGAAGAAACTACAAACCCTTCTCCAAACGAATTAGGAGAAATGGACAATACGTGGGCTATTCACCAATTATTTACTACAACTAATTTTGCTCCAAAAAGCGCAATTGTAAACTGGTACACTGGAGGATTAAATCACCAAATCGAACACCATATTTTCCCAAATATAAGTCACATTCATTATGGTAAAATTGCAAAAATCGTGAAAGAAACTGCAAAAGAATGCGATTTACCATATTACGAATACAAAACAATGGGAAGTGCAATTATTGCTCACTTCAAACATTTACGTGAATTAGGGATGAAACCTGGACTATCAGTTTAAACTAAAAAAAATCTATTAATAATTAACCATCCTTAATTAAAGTTGAAATTAAGGACATTCAAAAATTTTATAATGAACCATATTCTTTCAGACAGAATCAACAACCTTGCGACATCACAAACTCTAGCAATGGCAGCTTTGGCACGCGAACTAAAAGCACAAGGAAAAGACATTATCAGTTTAAGTTTAGGTGAACCTGATTTTAACACGCCAGACTTTATTAAAGAAGCAGTTAAAAAAGCAGTCGACGAAAATTACAGTACATATTCTCCAGTAGAAGGTTATTTAGAATTGAGAGAAGCAATTTGCAGAAAATTCAAAAGAGATAACGGATTAGACTACAAACCAACTCAAATTGTAGTTTCTACAGGAGCAAAACAATCATTATATAACATTGCACAAGTAATGTTAAACGAAGGTGACGAGGTTATTTTACCAGCACCATACTGGGTTTCTTATTTCGAAATCGTAAAACTTTCAGGAGGAGTTCCAGTAGAAGTTCCAACATCGGTAGATACAGATTTCAAGATTACACCAGCACAATTAGAAGCTGCAATTACACCAAAAACAAAAATGATGTGGTTCAGTTCTCCTTGTAACCCTTCAGGTTCAGTTTACAGCAGAGAAGAGTTAACTGCACTTGCAAAAGTGTTAGAAAAACATCCAAATATATACGTAGTTGCCGACGAAATTTATGAGCACATTAATTTCTCAGGAACATTCTGCAGTATCGGTTCAATTCCGGGAATGTTAGAAAAAACAATCACTGTAAACGGAGTTGCAAAAGCATTTGCCATGACAGGATACAGAGTTGGTTATATTGGAGCTCCAGAATTCATCGCAAAAGCGTGTACAAAAATTCAAGGACAAGTAACATCTGGAGCAAATTCTGTGGCACAACGTGCTACAATTACAGCTGTAGATGCTGACCCAAGTGTATTAAACCACATGGTACAGGCTTTCCACACACGTAGAGATTTAGTAGTTGGATTATTAAAAGAAATTCCAGGAGTAAAAATCAACGTTCCAGAAGGAGCTTTTTACGTATTCCCTGACGTATCTTCTTTCTTCGGAAAAACATTAAAAGGAACACACATCAAAGATGCTAATGATTTATCTATGTATCTTCTTGGCGAAGCAAATGTTGCAACAGTAACAGGAGACGCATTCGGAAATCCAAATTGTATCCGTTTCTCTTACGCAACAAGCGACGATATCCTAAAAGAAGCATTACGCAGAATCAAAGAAGCTTTGGCTGCATAACAACATAAAATAAGTTTATTAAAACGGCTTAAGGTTTAAAGTTTCATCACTTTATACTTTAAGCTGTTTTTTTTTATGGGGTTTCCTCCGGTCGGGCTATCCGACTATATCTTTTATTTTTTAAAGAAAAATAAAAGATATCGCTCCTATCCCTAACCCAAAAACTAATCACTATCAACTTTACTAATAAACAACAGATTGCAAGCACAAATAACATATTGTAAACATAGCCAACGGTTTCAACCGTTGGAGCACAATGTATTATCGCAATCCGCATCACACGGTTGAAACCGTGAGCTATAATTAAAACAGGATAGAATTTAAAAAATGAAAAACATAATGAACTTTGTTTTCTATTACTACTCCTGTCTGCATGCTGATATTAAATACACGAAACCAAGTTCCTTACACCCTTGTATTATTACTCACCAAACAAACATTACTTTTTAGATTATATTATTAGTATTTTTAGCCCGCAAATAAAAACCGTTTTATAGCATTTAAACAAATATGAGATTCCTATAAAACAACAATATGAAGAATATAATCTTTATTATAAAACATTACAAACCAAATAACCACCTAATTATGAATTCTGTATTTCGGAAAATCTTTATCATTATTATTTTTACAATAATTTCATCTAATCTGGCAAAAGCCCAAACAGAAGGAAATTTTATCAAAGTCTCAATAGGCTATGGATCTAGCACTTCAAATTACGAAGAAGAAAACCCGGAAATCATAGATGGCACTGGTTTTTTTGCCCAAGGAGAATATATAATAGGAGTTACCAAATGGTTTAGCGTAAGACCTTATGCTGGCGTTATTTTTACCTCAACTAGCGAAGATGCCGTTAAAAACCCACAAGGCTACAAAGTAGAAACTAATGCATTTTTACTAGGAGCAAAAGTTCGTCTTTGCGCACCAATTCCTTGGGTTGCACCATTTATTGAAGCTGGTATTGGCGCTTCTATCGGTTCATTTGAAACCTACACTAATCAAGTCAATGAGAAAAAAAGCGGTGTAGTTCCACATATTCCAATTAGCTTAGGACTTGCATTGGGTCCGAAAAACAACATAGAAATTGGAGTTACCTTTTACGGAAATCTATCAGGTGAACAAGGTTTCGGTGCATTTACAGCAGGATATACTTTTCCCGTGAATTGGTAATGCAAAAAGAACACTCATTTCAATTGATTTGGAGATAATTCAAAACTCAATCTCCTCAAATCAATAAAAATATTTTCAAAAACAAAAACTACTTAGTTAATAAACCGAGTAGTTTTTTTATTTTATATAAGTTGAAAACGATATTTTTATATCCGAAAACCAAAGCAAGTCAAACATTAAATATTTTACAAATGAAAAAAGTAATTCTAGATTTAGCCGTAACCTTAGATGGATTTATTGAAGGTCCAAACGGAGAAGTTGATTGGTGCATCATGGATGATGATATGGACTTTGATGGTTTTTTATCAACCATAGATACTATTTTTTACGGTAGAGTAAGTTATGATATGTGGGGAAATTATCAACCAGACACAAGCACCAGTTCAGCAGAACAAAAACTATGGCAAGCAGTACATTCAAAAGAAAAATTTGTTTTTTCGAGTCAGAATATACATGATGACAGAGCCACTTTCATAAATACTGATATCATTAATAAGGTAACCGAAATAAAAAAACATGGCGAAAAAGATATATGGCTGTATGGTGGAGCAAGTCTTATTAAGACATTTATCCAATTAGGTCTTGTTGATACATACCGAATATCAGTCCATCCAATAGCCTTAGGAAGCGGAAAACCATTGTTTGAAGACTTAAAAGAACGAGTAGAGCTAAAACTTATTAAAACCAATACTTTCAAATCTGGGGTAGTACAACTTACTTATGAATCAAATAAATAAATTAAAAACCTTAAATATCATCATTCCATATTATCTAACTATTTAAAAAAAAGTCACTTCAGTATTAGCAAACTCAAATAATTTATAAGAACTTTGCAAACTTTTTTAGGCGAAAGCCAAAAAGCATAAAGTTTTAGAAATAAATAATTTATCATCAACTCGATGAAGAAAAAAATCGAAATATTAGCTCCTGCTAAAGATTTAATCGGAGGAATGGCAGCTATAAATAGTGGAGCCGATGCAGTTTATATTGGTGCACCACAATTTGGAGCACGTTCTAATGCCAACAATTCACTAGAAGATGTGGCTGCATTAGTAAAATATGCTCACTTATTTAATGCTCAGGTTTTTGTGGTAATGAATACCATTTTGTACGACAACGAACTAGAAACGTGTCGTCAAATGATTTATGAATTATACGATATTGGTGTAGATGCACTAATTATTCAGGATATGGCAATCATGGAGATGGAGTTACCTCCTATTGTACTACATGCCAGTACACAAGCTAATAATCGTGATGCTGATAAAATTAAGTTCCTAAAAGATGCCGGAATAAAACGTGTGGTTTTGGCCCGTGAATTGAATTTGCATCAAATTAAAACGATTTACGACGAAGCAGATGTTGAACTAGAGTTTTTCGTAACCGGAGCTTTATGTGTTTCTTTCAGTGGAAACTGTTATATGAGTGTGGCAAACGGAGAACGCAGCGCCAATCGTGGTTCTTGCGCTCAAAACTGTCGTTTACCTTATAACTTGATTGACGGAAACGGAGAAACTTTAATCAAAAACAGTCACTTACTGTCGATTAAAGATTTAGATATTTCAGACCAAATTCCGAATTTAATTGAAGCAGGAATCGTTTCTTTTAAAATCGAAGGACGACTAAAAGATGTTGTTTATGTTAAAAACAACGTGTCCTTTTTACGTCAAAAATTAGATAGTTTCTTAGAAGGTGAAGGAAATGATAAATACACTAAAGCTTCATCAGGAACTTGTACCTATACTTTTGATTCTTCTTTAAACAGAACTTTCAACCGTGGTTATACCGACTATTTTGTAAACGATAGAAATCATAGTATTGGATCTTGGGAAAGCCCAAAATCAAAAGGACAATATATTGGTAAATTAATCAGAACTGTTGGAAATGCTTACGAAATCGAAAATGGCGAATTGTTAAACAACGGTGACGGACTTTGCTTCATCAACGAAAATAACGAAGCCGACGGAATCTATGTAAACAAAGCCGAAAACGGTAAAATTTATCCAAACGTTTTAAAAGAAGTAAAAGACGGAACTTTTATCTACCGTAATAACGATGCCGCTTTCATCAAAATTGTAGAAAGAGAAGATAGTGCCGTACGTAAACTAAGCACCACTTTACTACTTACAGAAAACGAAACAGGTTTTGAATTAATAGCAACCGACGAAGACGGAAATGTTAGTATTGTTACTTTAGAACATTCTAAAGAACAAACCAAAACTGGTGAATCAATCGAAGAAAACATCAAAACACAATTGGCAAAAACAGGATTTACACCTTATACAGCCGATGAAATTAATGTCATGTTTACTCAAAACTGGTTCCTTCCTATTTCTAAAATCAACGAAATGCGAAGAACTGTTTACGATCAGTTAACCGAAATTCGTTTGGCAAATTACAAACGTGAAGAACACCAATTGGTAAAAACTTCACATCCGTATCCAGAAACCAAATTGGATTTCATGTACAACGTTTCGAACAAAACAGCTCGTAAATTCTACGAACGTCATGGCGTAACCGAAATCGAAAAAGCATTTGAATTACAATGGGATCCAGGAAAATCTCGTGTAATGACTACTAAATATTGCATCAAATACGAATTAAAAAAATGCCCAATACACCAAAAAGACATAATGGGTGTAAAAGTAAAAGAACCATTGGTATTAAAACAAGGTGAACTAGAATACAAACTAAAATTCAACTGTAAACCTTGCGAAATGGAAATTTGGGAGAAAGATGCCGAATTTGAAATCGAAGAAGACCACTTTCATTAAAAACACAAAAGCGATACTTTTTTAAAATAAAGTATCGCTTTTTTTATTGCTTATTTTTTCTTGGTAGTTTTTTTAGTTGTCTTTGGTTTTGTAGTTTTCGTAGTTTTTGGCTCAACTTTTGGCTCAATTTTAGGCTCTCTTTTTTTGTTATACAAATTTACAACAACCTCAATATCATAATACTTATATTCTTTATCTTCTATTTTCTTAGCAATTTCAGAATCATCACTAAAATAATAAACTCCATACTCTCTAAAAAAAGCATTGTATCCTGCAGAAAGAGCATTTGAACTTATAGAAACCAATACAGGATAATCTTCCTTACTCCTTTTCATGTAATGATTAACATCTTTAGAGACAACTTTCATTTTATTCTCTTTTATCTTCTCTTTAGTCTTTTCATCTTCAACCTTAACTTCTTTTATCCCGTATTCCTCACCTCCTAAATATAAAGATACATTTCCATTAATTATTTTACATATCCAGCTTTCATCAATAATCTTAAACTCCGTACCCTTTTTTTTGTACACTTTTGTTTTTGTCCATACAAAAACATAAGTCAGTTTTTTATTCTGGTCAAAAATCTGAATTGAATCTATGTCTTTACTTGCATACTTTTCATTTTCATCACCTACTTTAATTTTTACCTTTTTATCAGCAACCTCAGGAAATTTAACTACTCCACTAATTTTTTGTTTGTCTTTTTTAAAAACAATTGCATCAGCTTTTTGCTCTCCCATTCCCAAGTTAAATGTAATTCCTCCAGACTGAGAATGTACTAATGCCGACATTAATAAAGCACTTACTATTAAGTAAAATTTTACTTTCATTATTTTAAATTATAATTATTATTTGTAAGCCGGCAAATATATAAATATAGTATCGCTTTAAAGGAAGTTCCTTATTAGTCAAACAAGAAGTTATAACCATAATTATTAACAAATAATTACTCCATAAAAGACTTTAAATTTGGGCGTGACCACAAGGGTCGGGCTATTCGCTACAAGTCCTCGCACTTCCTTCGTCAGGCTGTGGGCTATCCGCTCCTATCCCTCACGCAAACCGTAAAACAAGAAATTTCACGTTTACAATTACACTTTCATTTCCATAATCTTATCATTTCTGAAATGACAAACTGTATACTTTCTTTATCTAAAAATTAAATTACCGATTAAATAAAAATCTGCGTGAAACCTTTGCGAACTTTGCGGTTAAATCAATACATCCTAAAAAATAAATTACAGATGCAGATTACGTAGACGCACTGCGGTGCGTCTCTACACAAATTGATTGTCAATAATTAAAACACAAAAAAAAACACATCTAGCTACACGTTCCAATTGTAGAGACGCACCGCAGTGCGTCTACACACAGTATTACGACACAGCTAACAATTAAATCTGCCGGATCTGCAAAATCTGCGTGAAACCTTTGCGAACCTTATTTTAACTTCCCATCAAAAAATTTGCTCTCTCCGCGTACACCTTTGCGAACTTTGCGGATAAATCAATACATACAAAAAAATAGATTATAGATGCAGATTACGTAGACGCACTGCGGTGCGTCTCTACACAAATTGAAACACATACAAAACACAATAGATTTACACATACAGATTGTAGAGACGCACCGCAGTGCGTCTACACACAGTATTACGACACAACAAACAATTAAATCAGCCGAATCTGTAAAATCTCCGCGAGAATAAATTCCATTTTTTTATCTTTACTCTCAAAACTAAACCCAAATGGCACTAAATAATAGCATAACAAAACATTCGATTATTGCTGGAATTTTTGTGTGTGCTATATTTCCGTTACTAATCTTCTCCGAAAGTTATTTTATTGACCTTTGTGTCAAAATATGTGATTTTGGTATTTTTTGGAATCCCATTTTCTGGGGAATTCTATTTCCATTATTCATCATTTTTCTATTTTGGAATACAGCTAAAAAAATAAGTCATTCATTAAACCAAATAACATATTTTCAAGCTTGCTCACAATTCTCATTTGCAGTAAGCATAAAAATCATAATAGCTCTTTTTATACTTTATATAATTGGACAGTTTGTTAATGGGATTTCTGTTGTATTACATTCCCAAATTTATGATCAAATTGTTTTTTCAATACTAATGATACTATTTTTATCATTTCTATTAATGATATTCACTTTTATTAGCAGTTTAGTAATTGTAAAACTTAATCAGAAAAACTCATAATTTGAGCAGCAACGACATATATTACAGAAGATGGATACGGTTAATAGGCGCCATTTCTACTTTCTTTGCTTTGATAAGTTTCTTTCCTGCTATAGGCGACATTTGTACTATTCTATATTATAACGACACTTATATTAACTACGATAAATATCAAAAGAAACATATTGTGATGGATTCTTTAGCATATTTTGCACCTGATCCTGAATCCAGAGTTGATGGTTACTCTAAAGATCTTGATAATTATAACACAATTATTTTACTCAATAAGTCCAGAAATGAAGAAAGTGTAACAGATTCAATAGGAAAAACTCATCTTTATGTATGGCATCGAAAAGGGATAGATTTTGCTTATCCGGCAAAAAAAGAAGACAAAACCCTTCCGGCAAGAAAAATCTTTTATCAAAAAGCAACAATTCCTTTCTTTTGGTTTTTCTCTATTCTAATTACTTTCATAATGCATAAAATCATAAAAAAAAGTAAACTTTTTAAAGGATTTGATCATTAGATTTTTTGAATTGGTAATGAACAAACAAGATTTAATCAAATTGACTATTTTTGTTTAGAACATCACAAAACTCCAAAATGAAAATACTACTCCTAGGTTCAGGCGAATTAGGCAAAGAATTTACCATCGCTGCACAACGCATCGGACAAACCATAATTGCTGTAGATAGTTACGAAAATGCTCCGGCAATGCAAGTTGCACACGGCTTTGAAGTAATCAATATGCTCGATGGCGAAGCCCTTGACAAAATCGTAGCCAAACACAAACCCGATTTTATAGTTCCAGAGATAGAAGCCATTCGTACCGAGCGATTTTACGATTACGAGAAACAAGGCATTACAGTAGTTCCATCTGCGAAAGCGGCAAACTACACCATGAATCGTAAAGCCATTCGTGATTTAGCAGCCAAAGAACTAGGACTTAAAACTGCCAAATATCAATATGCGACCTCAGCTTCAGCACTACAAAAAGCGGTTCAGGAAGTAGGAATGCCATGCGTTGTAAAACCTTTAATGTCTTCTTCAGGAAAAGGGCAATCGACTATAAAAACCCAAGATGACATCCTAAAAGCTTGGGATTATGCTGTAGCAGGTTCACGCGGAGATGTTATCGAGGTAATTGTAGAAGCGTTTATAAACTTCGATTCAGAGATTACACTTTTAACAATTACTCAAAATAATAATCCAACCTTATTTTGTGCACCAATAGGTCACCGCCAAGAACGTGGCGATTATCAGGAAAGTTGGCAACCCGCCCGAGTATCTGATAAAGACTTATACGAAGCCCAAGATATGGCCGAGAAAATAACCGAAGCTTTGGGAGGCGCAGGCCTTTTTGGAGTAGAATTTTTCTTAACCAACGAGGGAGTTTATTTCTCCGAACTTTCTCCTCGCCCACACGATACCGGAATGGTAACTTTAGCAGGAACACAAAACTTCAACGAATTTGAATTGCATTTACGTGCTATTTTAAGTTTGCCAATTTTCGAAATAACCTTAGAAAAAGCTGGAGCAAGCGCAGTAATTCTAGCCTCTGGAGAATCAAACAATCCAACTTATACCGGAATCGAAAAAGTTGCTGCATTACCTAAAACCGACTTCCGTATCTTTGGGAAACCAACTTCAAGACCTTACCGCCGTATGGGAGTTGTTTTATCAAACGACATTCTAGAAACACCGATTGAAGAAGTGGTCGAAAGAGCAAAAAAAACCGCACAATTAATAACTGTAATTTTATAAAAGATGAAAAAAATAGTATTCTTAGCATTTCTATTCTTAAGTATCACAATCAATGCACAAGACAAAAAAACCACCGAAAAACCTCAAATTGTAGAAACAGCTTGTGGAGAATGTCAATTTGGGATGAAAGGAAATAGCTGTGATTTAGCTGTTCGCATAGACGGAAAATCTTATTTCGTAGATGGAACTACTATAGACGAACATGGCGATGCACATGCAAAAGATGGTTTTTGTAATACAATCCGTAAAGCAGCAGTAACTGGAAAAATAGAAAACAACCGTTATAAAGTAACTACGTTTACATTGGTAAAAAGCAACTAATGGAATTAATTCTAGAAAACATTGCCAAACATGTTTCGCTAACTCCCGAAGAACAAGCTCATTTTTTATCCAAAACTGAAACCCGTTTCTACAAAGCCAAAACGATTTTATTAAACGCAGGAAATGTTTGTAAAGAATCTTATTTTATAAACTCAGGAATCATTCGAAGTTTTAATATCAATGACAATATTGTAGAACATGTATTGAGTTTTTCTTGTCAAGGATGGTGGATAAGCGATATGTATAGCCTTATTACTCAAAAACCAGGACAACTATTTATTGAAGTTGTAGAAGATGCCGAAGTTGTCGTTCTTAGCAAAGAAAACCAAGAACAACTGTATTTTGATATTCCAAAATTAGAACGCTTTTTCAGGATTTTAACCGAGAATTCATTGGTTGCCAATCAGCAACGCTTAATGGATAATCTAAGTTTATCTGCCGAAGAACGTTTTGAAAAATTCTGCGCCAAATATCCAACACTAATCCAGAAAGTACCTCAAAAACAAATTGCTTCTTTCATCGGCGTTACACCCGAGTTTTTTAGCAAAATGAAAGCAAGACTTTTAAAGAAATAGTTTTTATTTTACCATTAAGACATTAAGTTTTATTAAGGCCAAAGCTTAATTTTTCTTAATATCTTAATGGTTAAAATTTTAAAATCCTCTTAATATTGAACTAGTTTTATTGAATTAAAACTGCTCAACTTCAGTAGAATGCTTCATTGCAGTAGTTGTTGATTTACCTATCGTTACTGTATTTTGTACAGCATCAAAATAAGAAGTTCCTACGAAAGCCTGATGTTTTACAGCTCTAAATCCGCTACTTTGTAAAGCAAATTCTTTCTCCTGTAATTCAGAATATCCTGCCATTCCTCTTTCTTTATATGCTTTAGACAATTCAAACATACTTGTATTTAAAGCGTGGAAACCTGCCAACGTAATAAATTGGAATTTATATCCCATTGCAGCCAAGTCTTCTCTAAACGTTTCCATTTCGGCAACAGATAATTTAGCAGCCCAATTAAATGATGGAGAACAGTTATAAGCTAGCATTTTATCAGGAAATTGTTCACGCATAGCATCAGCAAACTTTTTAGCATATACCAAATCCGGATTACTGGTTTCCATCCAGATTAAATCAGCATAAGGCGCATAACTTAATCCCCTTGCAATCCCTTGATCGATTCCGCTATTTACATAAAAGAAACCTTCATTAGTTTTTTCGCCAGTAATAAACGGAGCATCTCTAGGATCTACATCACTCGTTAATAAATTAGCTGCATCAGCATCTGTTCTTGCCACAATAAGAGTTGGTGTTCCCATAACATCTGCCGCTAGTCTTGCTGCTACCAGTTTATTAATAGCTTCCTGAGTTGGTACTAAAACTTTCCCTCCAAGATGTCCACACTTTTTTGCAGAACTCAATTGATCTTCAAAATGAACTCCAGAAGCTCCAGACTCAATCATAGATTTCATCAATTCGAATGCATTTAAGTTTCCTCCAAAACCAGCTTCGGCATCAGCAACAATAGGCACTAAATAATCTTTTTTATCCTGAACCCCATTAACAACCTGAATTTGATCAGCTCTTAATAAAGCATTGTTTATTTTCTTAACCACCATAGGCACACTATTTACAGGATAAAGAGATTGATCAGGATACATTTCGCCAGCCAAATTAGCATCTGCAGCGACTTGCCATCCACTCAAATAAATAGCTTCTAAACCTGCATCAACTTCTTGTATCGCCTGATTACCGGTTAAAGCACCTAATCCTGCTACAAAATCCTGACTTTTAAGTTTTCTCCATAATTTTTGAGCGCCCATTTTGGCAATAGAATATTCTATTTCGTAAGAACCTTGTAAAGTAACCACCTCTGTTGCTGTGTATGGTCGCTCTACTCCTGCCCATCTTGGGTTTGTTAACCAATCGTTGATCAATTCCTGAATTCTGTCTTCTGTTGTTTTCATAGTATAGTTATTTGGGTTGTTAGTAAAGCATTTTATTAAATTAAAAATTGAGAATTAAAAATTAAAAATATTTTTTCACGCAGATTTAGCAGATAACGCAGATTTTTAATTTTTAATTCTCAATTTTTAATTCATTATAGATATTTGTAACATGGGATAGTAAGAAAGTTTTCAAAGTCGAGCGTTACAACCAACCTTTCTAGTACTTTTTCAGCCAAAGGAAACCAGCGTTTTTCATAGTTTTCTTCGCCCAATTCCTTTTTAATTTTACTGAATTCATCTAAAGCTAATTTGTGATAATAGGCAAGATTCAACTGCTTTCCATTATCCAAAACCACTTTGTTATACAACCATTGCCATAATTGAGATCTCGAAATCTCTGCTGTTGCCGCATCTTCCATTAAATTATGTATAGCCGCTGCACCTTGTCCGTTAAGCCAGGAAGCCAGATACAAAACCCCTACATTAATATTTTTTCGAACTCCTTCTTCTGTTATGGTACCATTTGGCACTTCAAGCAAATCTTGCTCGGTAATTGTAAGATGTGGCCTTACTATATGAATCTGATTTGGCGTTGGCATTCCTGCATCAAATATCTCTTTTGCTAATGAAACCAAATCTGGATGTGCTACCCAAGTTCCATCATGTCCATTACGTACTTCACGCTCTTTATCTGTTTTTACTTTCGCGAAAGCGATAGCATTGGCTTCATCATTATTCTTAATCGGAATTTGAGCTGCCATTCCTCCAATTGCGTGGATTCCTCTTTTGTGACATCTCTGAATTACCAAATTAGAATATGCTTTCATAAAAGGAGAAGTCATATTTACCTGATCTCTATCCGGAACTAAAAACGAAGGATGTTTGTGGAATTTTTTTATGTACGAAAAGATATAATCCCAACGACCACAATTAAGTCCAACGATGTGATTTTTTAATTCGAAAATAATTTCGTCCAACTGAAAACTTGCCGTTATCGTCTCTATAAGAACAGTTACTTTAATCGTTCCTTGAGGAATTCTTAAATAGTTCTGAGTAAATTCAATAACATTATTCCACCAACGCGCTTCTAGATAATGTTCTAATTTTGGAATATAGAAATAAGGTGCTGTTCCGTTTTCAAGTAATTTTTTATGATTATGAAAAACATACAAACCAAAATCTACCAATGATCCCGAAACTTCCTGACCTTCTACCAGAACATGTTTCTCATTAAGATGTATTCCTCTAGGTCGAACAATTAAAGTCGCGATATTTTCATTTAACTGATAGGTTTTATTTTTAACCTCATCGGTCAAACTGATAGTTTTATTTACAGCATCGATTAAGTTTACTTGTCCACTCATTAAATTTCCCCATGTTGGAGAAGTACTATCTTCAAAATCGGCCATGAATGTTTTCGCACCAGAATTAAGCGCATTGATAATCATTTTTCTATCAACTGGTCCTGTAATCTCTACTCTCCTATCCAATAAATCTTTAGGAATGGATTCTGCTGTCCAATTATCTTCTCTGACTAATTTAGTTTCAACTGGAAAAGTTGGCATGACGCCTTGATCAAATAAAATTTGTTTCTGCTCTCTCTGAAACAGTAATAGTTTACGTTGAGAATCAAATTTTCGATGCAATTCTGTTATAAAAGCTACTGCTTCATCTGTCCAGATAGCAGTATAAGAATTGTTTTTTTCGGCTAAAAACTCCATTGCCGTCTCTGTAATTTCCAATTGGTTTTTCATAGCTAATACATTTTATACGACAATGTTATAAAAAAGTTTAATACAAAACAAGCGAACGTTCGCTAAATATTAAAAATATTTTTTTGGCGATTATTTTTATAATGCGTATTTTTGAGTTATGGACATTGAAAAAGACTATATCAAGCTTATTTTCGGACTTAAATTAAAACAGGTTCGCACGCAAAAAAACCTTTCGTTATTTGGCTTAGCCAAACTCACGAACCTTTCTAAATCCTATTTGAACGAAATAGAAAAAGGAAAGAAATATCCGAAGACTGATAAGATTTTACTCTTGTGCGAAAATCTTGACATAAGTTACGATCAAATGGTTTCTTTGAAACTAGATAACAACTTAGCACCGATAGGTGAAATTTTAAAATCTGGTATTTTAAAAGAAATTCCGTTAGAGCTTTTTGGAATCCATGAAAACGATTTGATTGATATTATTGCTAATGCTCCTGCAAAAGTCAATGCCTTTATTAGTACTATAATAGAAATTGCACAACACTATAATTTAAGTCGGGAAAGTTTTTTCTTGGCATCCTTGCGTTCCTACCAAGAAGCACACACAAATTACTTTGAAGATTTAGAAAATAAAGTAGTTGCTTTCTCAAAATCATTCCAGATTAATCTTGAGAATCAAATTTCAACTTTGGAATTAAGTGCCATTCTAAAAGAAGAATACGGTTATACAATTAAAGAACTCTTCTTTAAAGATCAGGAAGCTTTGGGCGATTTACGATCTATTTATGTTCCTAAAAGCAAAACTTTATTACTCTCTAAAGAAATAGATGATCCGCAAAGAGCTTTTATATTAGCCAAAGAAATAGCTTATAACTACTTAGAAATAACCGACAGATTACTGACCTTCAGCTGGATAAAATTTGATAATTTTGATCAGGTCTTGCATAATTTTTACGCTTCCTATTTTGCCGGAGCATTATTACTACCTAGAAAATTATTAATAGATGACATTAATCTTTTCTTAACCAAAGAGCATCCAAGACCCGAAGAGTTTGTTGCTTTAATCGAAAAATTTAATGTTTCGCCTGAATCATTTTACCAGAGATTAACCAATCTTTTGCCAAAGGATTTTCATTTAAAGAATTTATTCTTCCTGAGAATGTCCCATCATATAGGCTCGGGAACATATCAAATAAAAAAAGAACTTCATATTACCAATCAGCAAGAACCTCATGCCAATGAAATGAATGAGCATTATTGCCGCCGATGGGTTTCTATTAAAACAATTGACGAAGCGATTAAACAAAACAAAGCACATTTCTTTGACGCTCAAATTTCGAGTTATGAGAATAGCGGAAACGAATATTTGGTTTTTTCATCGGCTACCAAAGATCCTTTTGTAGAAAACTGCATCCGAAGTATTTCGGTTGGAATTTTGATTACTCCAGCCATGAAAAAGAAATTCAAATTTATAGAAGCTAAACCAGTCGTAAAACAAATAGTTGGTGTTACTTGCGAAACTTGCGCTGTAAAAAACTGCTTAGAAAGAGCCTCGCCTCCAACACAACTTGAAAACAAAAAACGCCACGAAAACACCGATTTAGTGGTACAACAGTATATAGCGAAATATAGTTAAATTAGATTTCTAGACTTCTTAAGCACTAGACTTCTTAGATTTTCACACAATCTTATCTTCTCGTTTTCACACAATCTTGTCTTCTCGACGAAGGAGAGATCTCCGCGAGAAACTCGACAAAGATTAGCAATATTGCAAGCATAGAATGGATAAAAAACCGTCCAACGTAAGTAGCTCGGCAAGGATTGGGAATATTACTTTGTGACCCTTCAATTTCGCTCAGAATGACAATGTTGCGGTTAGCTTGTATCTGTTTTATACGATAAAATAAGTCTTTGTTTCTTTATCACTCAGAACCTTAGAGCCTCAGCAACTCAGTCCCGAAACTTCGGGATTGCCTCTTTGTCCCTTTGTCCCTCTGAACCTCAAAAAAAACCTTTGAACCTCAAAAAAAGTCATTTCTTAATCTAGGTTAAGTGCTCTCCCTTTCCTTTGGTTGTAAATTTGCCCTATCAAATAACAACAAACACAAACAATCATGGAAAATATAGTAATACACAAAGCCGAAACTCGTGGAAATGCAAACCACGGTTGGTTAAATGCATATCACAGTTTTAGTTTCGCAACCTATTACGATTCAGAGCGCATACAATTTGGAGCACTTCGCGTTTTAAACGACGATACTATTGCAGCAGGAATGGGTTTTGGTACGCATCCTCACGATAATATGGAGATTATTACCATTCCGCTAGAAGGAGATTTAGCTCATAAAGACAGCATGGGAAATACCGAAATCATTAAACATGGAGATATCCAGGTAATGAGTGCCGGAACAGGGATTCAACATAGTGAGTTTAATCCAAACGCAGATAAACAAACTAAATTATTACAGATTTGGTTGTTCCCAAACAAACGCAATGTAACTCCTCGTTACCAACAAATTTCTTTAAAAACAGAAGACAGACATAATAAATTACAACAAGTATTATCTCCGAATCCTGATGATGCTGGAGTTTGGATTCATCAAGACGCTTGGTTTCATATGGGAAGTTTTGACGCTGGAACCACAACAGAATATTCGGTTAAAAAAGAAGGAAACGGTTTATATGCTTTTATTTTAAAAGGAAACGTAACCATCAACGGACAAGAATTAAATACTCGTGATGCTATAGGAATCAAAGATTTTAAAACAGCAACTATTACAGCAAATACCGATACGGAATTTTTATTAATGGAAATTCCGATGCAAGTAAATTATTAATTCAACATTATATAAAACTATTATTTAATAAATAAAAACAAAAAATTATGGCAACTACAAAATGGGCAATTGACCCAACACACTCAGAAATTGGATTTAAAGTAAAACACATGATGTTTACTAATGTTTCAGGTAAATTTAATGACTATGAAGCTACTATTGCAAGCAATGAGAATAACTTTGAGAACGCTGCTATTACTTTTTCTGCAGACATCAAATCTATTGATACTGGAAACACAGATAGAGACAATCATTTAAGAAGTGCTGATTTCTTTGATATAGAAAACAGTCCAAAAATGACTTTTAAATCTACCGCTTTTACAAAAATAGACGATGGTAATTATGAACTTACTGGTAATTTAGACATCAGAGGTGTTGAAAAACAAGTTAAACTTCCGGTAGAATTTAGCGGAATCATGACTGACCCATGGGGAAACACAAAAGTTGGTTTGAATATTACAGGAAAAATCAATCGTAAAGATTGGGGATTAAACTGGAACTCAGCATTAGAAGCAGGTGGAGTTTTAGTAAGCGATGATGTTCGTTTGAACATCGAATTGCAATTTGCAAAACAATAATTACCCCTACATAAATTTTAGTATTTAATTTGGTTAAAACCCTATGCTTTGAAAGAAGTATAGGGTTTTGTTTTTTTGTGTTTTCTAAACAACACCGAATGTTTGCGGGGCTTCTCCCGTCCCGAAGTTTCGGGATCGGGACGCTCAGCCTGACAACCGTTTTTACCTTACATCTAGCTTATCGCATCTCTCATCTCATCTTACTTCTAACATCTTACTTCTAACATCTTACTTCTAACATCTTACTTCTAACATCTTACTTCTCTTATCTTGCTTCTAACATCTTGCTTCTAACATCTTACTTCTCTTATCTTGCTTCTTACATCTTGCTTCTTACATCTTGCTTCTCTCACCTCTCAAAAAAAGCTACTTCTTCAAATTCCTAAACTCGGTTGGCGATAAGTTGGTATATTTTTTAAAGACTCTGGAGAAATACGAATAATCATCATACCCAACTTCTTCTGCAATTTCATTTACTGCTAGTTGTTTATCAATTAGCATTCTTTTTATCTCCAAAACAACTCGGTCTGTAATTACTTCTGTCGCAGTTTTTTTTAAAATATCATTACAAATTCTATTCAGATGCTTTAAGGTAATATGTAATTGTTCGGCGTAAAATGAAGGCGATTTATTAGTCTTAAAATGAAGTTCCAAAAGCTCTTCAAATTTCTTTATTTTTATGTTATAAGGATGTACTTCATGAACATCAGAATCATCATATTTCCTTGCAATTTCTATATGAATTGAATCTAAAAGATTAAGCATTTTATCCAACTGGTATTTATTCTTCTGCTTACTTTCTCGCATTAACAACTCAAAATAAGACGCAATTCCTTTTATAGAATCGGCATCAAAATAAACTTGAGGTTTATTATTTATCGAACTGTAAAAAGCATAATCATTGATTTTTTTTTGACCAAAATACAGGTTGTACATTTCCTGAGAGAAGATTACAACATATCCTTCAATATCTTGTGCTAAACTCCAAAAATGGATTTGCCCTGGCTGAAGCAAAAACAAACTTCCTTTTTTTATATCAAATCTATCAAAATCAATCTCATGAATTCCAGAACCATCCGTAAACAAAACCATTAAATAGGAATCATGACGATGTGGCTTCTCGACAAAACTGTGTGTTTTTAAATGTTCGGTAAACGAATTAACATAAAAATCACTCCTCGTATCATTACAACTAAAATTGGTAACGCTATAAATTGGATACTTTTTCATGGCTATAAATGTCTTTATTGTGCTATAATAAGCGAAGATATAAAAACAGAATTGAAAACCAGCGCGGTATCTTTGTATATAATAAAAAATGAATCAATTATGTCATATATGATCACCCATGTTTTAAGAAATGAATGTCCTAATTGTCACAAAGGAAAAGTTCTAGATGAGAAAAATATATTTTTCACATTCAAATTTCCGAAAATGCACAAAACTTGTAGTGAATGTGGTTTTAAATTCGAGAAAGAACCTGGTTTCTTTTTTGGCGCCATGTATATGAGCTATGGACTAACTGTAGCACAAGGTATTGCTACTTATTGCATTGCTCAATTTTTCTTTGAAAAAAATTTCGATTTAAGAATCATTCCAATTATTGCCGTAGTGATTATTGCTTTTTCTTTCTTTAATATCCGACTTTCGAGATTGTTGTGGATTTATATGTTTAAGAATTATTCAAGCTAAAAAAATAGTATTTTTGTCTTTCAATTGAAACTAATTTTTCAATCTTAGAATCACTAAATTTTTAAATTAAAAGAAATGAAAGCATACGTATTTCCAGGTCAAGGCGCACAATTTACAGGAATGGGCAAAGACTTATATGAAAATTCGGCTTTAGCCAAAGAATTATTTGAAAGAGCTAATGAAATATTAGGTTTCAGAATCACAGATATCATGTTCGAAGGTACTGCCGAAGAACTAAAAGAAACCAAAGTAACTCAGCCTGCTGTATTCTTGCATTCGGTTATTTTAGCCAAAACTTTGGGAGAAGATTTTAAACCAGAAATGGTAGCAGGTCACTCTTTAGGAGAATTTTCTGCTCTAGTTGCAAACGGTACTTTGTCTTTTGAAGACGGATTAAAATTAGTTTCTCAGCGTGCTTTGGCAATGCAAAAAGCTTGCGAAATTACTCCATCTACAATGGCTGCAGTTTTAGGATTAGCAGATAATGTTGTGGAAGAAGTTTGTGCTTCGATAGACGGAATCGTAGTTGCTGCAAACTATAACTGTCCTGGACAATTAGTAATTTCTGGCGAAACTACTGCTGTTGAAAAAGCTTGTGAAGCAATGAAAGCTGCTGGAGCAAAACGCGCTTTAATATTACCCGTTGGTGGAGCTTTTCACTCTCCAATGATGGAACCTGCAAGAGAAGAATTAGCTGCTGCGATTGAAGCAACAACTTTCTCTACTCCTATTTGTCCAGTATATCAAAACGTAACTGCAAGTGCAGTTTCTAATGCAAATGAAATAAAAAAGAATTTAATCATTCAGCTTACAGCTCCTGTAAAATGGACACAGTCTGTACAACAAATGATTGCCGATGGTGCTACTTTATTTACAGAAGTAGGTCCTGGGAAAGTTTTAGCTGGATTAATTGGAAAAATTGATAAAGAAGCTGTTACGGCTAATGCATAATTTTAAGTCGCAGTTACAGTTTTAAGTAGTCAGTCTAAAAATTGTCAATACAAATAGAATCCTCACAAGCATATGTTTGTGGGGATTTTTTTATTATCCACACCATCAATACAATAGTATTTGTGTAATTTTGAAAATCCACACAAACCACAAAACCACAATGACATCTGAAAAATTCACATTCATAAAAACAGATAAAAAGATAATTAAATTATACTTTGATACTATCGCTGTAATTACTGGTTTGGGAAATTATGTGCAAATAATAACTGTAGACAATACAAAATACACCTATTACAAATCTCTAAAAGAATTAATAGATGTATTACCCAAAGAATTTATGAGAGTTCATAATTCATCAATAGTCAATTTAACTAATATCGACAGCATAGAAGATAACCATATTATTGCCAAGGGAAACAAAATCACCATTGGCAAAACCTACAAAGAATGTCTAAATACTGCTCTCGATAAATTTATGCTATAACCATCTACATAAAAAAACAAGCAGTATGTGTAGTATTTACACACTACTGTATAAAATAGTTTCATGTGCTTTATACTTTGTTTTCATTTGCCTGAACATTAAACAATTCAGTAATGATTAAAGCAATTTTAAAAATCACATTAACTATTATTATGACTACACAAATTTCGAATGCACAAAAATATCCTCTAAAGGAAGATGTGGCTACTATTAATGGAATTATGAAAGCTACATACGAAGCCGTTTCCGGAGAAGCTGGCGAAAAAAGACAATGGGAACGTGATCTTTCACTTCATGATTCAAATGCTATCTATTCTTTTCCATTAGAAAACGCCGCAGGAAAACTACAACACACTACTATGACTCTTAAAGAGTTTCACAAAGAAACGGATGATATGGTTGCAAAAACAGCTTTCTATGAAAATGAAATAAACAGAGAAGTTCGTGTGTTTGGAAATATTGCGCACGTTTGGAGCACTTACGAAACTAGATTAGTAAAAAACGGTTCTGTTGCACGAAGAGGCATTAACAGCATACAACTTTACTATAACGAAGGAAGATGGTGGATTATATCCTGGATTTTTGATAAAGAAAAAGAAAACCAAAAAATTCCGCAAACTTTCGATCCGAAATAACAACTCTACAATATCCTAACAGGTTTTAAAAACCTGTTAGGATATTAGAATATACATTATATCATACCTACAAGACTTAAAAAACACCTTGCAGAATTAGAGTTCATATCAAAAAGCAAATTATCTCGCCTGAACGGCTGTATCTGTAAAATCAGAAAACACACCATCCAATCCTAATTTATAGAAAGCCTGATATTCTAAAGTTGGGTTATTCTTATAATTACTCAACAATCGTTTTCCTTCATTTCTAAACGTATAAGCATGTACTAACAATCCTTTTTTATGCGCATCTGAAATTAAAGTTGTTGGCGACAACGCTTCTTTATCAGCATCATCTACTTTCCCGTCGGCATTTATATCATCAGCCTTTCCATCTTTATTTACATCTGTTCCTTTATAAGGAATAATAAAAGGCTTCCAAGGACCGATACCATTTGCATATGTTTTAACAAAATCCAAACCTTCCTGAGTTCTAAAAAATCCGTAATCTCTAGTATCTCCTTTTAAATGCCAATCATACGGTTTTCCATCAGAAATAATCTCTCCTTCGGGAACTGTAAAAATCAAATCACCATTTAAAGCCACATCATAGCAACTTAACAACTGGATAATTTTAACTGTTGATTTACTTCTGATATATTGCAAATTAGAAACTTCAAACGACTGAATATAAACTGGAGATGAAGCACTGTTCCAACCTTCCGCAGTTAACATCTCTAATAATTTATCTGTGATTTTTAAACCTAATGCTTCATGAAAAGAAGGGTGTTTTGTTTCAGGATAAATCCCTATAACACGTCCTGATTGTGCTGATTTCTGTTTTGCCAAAGCAATAACCTCTGCAAATGTTGGAATCGAATATTTGTTATTATACGCTTGAGAACGCTCCGCAAAAGCTTGTTTCGCCTTTAATTGTTTTATTTCCGCCAAAGTAAAATCAGAAACAAACCAATCGGTAATCATTGCACCATCAATATTTTTGGTAGTTTTTTTAGAAGCAAAAGCTGGAATTTCTGACACATTTGTAGTTCCAGACAACATTGGTTCATGACGAACTACTAGTTGCCCATCTTTCGTCATTACTAAATCGGGCTCTATAAAATCGGCACCCATTTCTATAGCTTTTGTATATCCTTCGATTGTATGCTCTGGCAAATAACCCGATGCGCCACGATGAGCCACTACAATAGGATTTGCCCCTGTTAAAGTTGGATATTTTCCATTTTCGGGCGTTTGATTATCATCATTCATATCACAAGCCAATAACAAAATTACAGCACTTAAGAAAATTGTACTTTTTAAAATTTGAAATGAGTTCATAGTTTATATTTTTAGCAAATAAATGCCATTTTCACTCAACAAACGTTAGCACTGAGTTAAGTATCAGTTATATAATTTTACAATAAAAATAGATTTACAAAACATTTGCTTCTTCGCAATGATTATTTAAAATTCCCGTAATCAAGAAGTTTTCATTCTGCTTTTCGAAGAAAATAAACCATGTAGTTCTTTTATTTACTTTATAGAAAATGTAATTTGAACCTAAGGATTGTAGTCTTTTAGGAGTTATTCTATGCTGACTTGATTTAATATTTCCAGAAACAAAATCATAAATATTCAAAACATATTCTTCAGCCGTTTCTATAAAACCAAAATATTCATTTTTATATAAAACACGAACCAAATCATCTAAATAACTAATTACATGTGATGTGTAAGCAAGCTTTATTTTCCCCACCACTCACGTATTCGTTTAATAGATTCTGCTTTTGCCTCTTCGGGCGTATACCCTTTTTTCATCTCTACATCAAAATCAAAAGTAGTCTTGTCGATCCCCTTAAATTTAGCTTTAGAAACCTCATATTCAACCGAAGGTTCTTCGACTTTGTTTATTTTGGAGTTTTCTTTTTTAGCATTCATGATAAATTTATTTAACAGTCAAATTTACAACATTTTACACCAAACAAAAAATCCCAAACTATCCCGATGATAATTTGGGATTCCTATTTAATTAGAAACAAGATTTTTATACAATCTTTTTTTCTTTCTTTTTATAATTGATAATAAAAACTCCTGATATAATAAGTGCCGTAGCAATAATAAAATCGACAGTGATTACTTCGTCCAACAATAACCAACCTAAAAAAACTGCAATTATAGTATTAAAGTAAGACAAAATAGAAACCTGAATAGCCGTTACTCGTTTTAAAGCATAATGATAGGAGAAAAAAGCAAGTATTGATCCAAAAACAGACAAATACAAAGCTGCAAAAATACTTCTCGTACTCCATAAACTCACATCTGGATTTGGAGAAAAAATAAATGCCAAAACCAACTGAACCAAAGTAGCGATAGTAAACTGATAAAATAAATTCAGCGTAATATTATTCGATTTATGAGCGTGAGTCTTTGTATAAATTGTACCTGCCGCCCAACCTAAAATTGCTAAACTCATAAATATAAGTCCGTGTTGATAATTAGAATCTAAAAATGAACCAAGTCCATCTTTAAAAATAAAAACAACTCCTGTAAAACCAATTATTACTCCTATAACACCTTTTAAGCTTGGTTTTTGCAATCCGAATAAAACACTTCCTATAAAAATAAGTACTGGTGATAGAGCACTCATTATAGATGCTAACCCACTCGGTAAAGTTTGTTCCGCAACTGTAGTAAAACCATTTGCAATTACAATCATTAATAAAGCTGGAATTAATTGGTGCTTAAAATTCTCCCAACCAATCCATTTTAATTCTTTTTTAAACAGTAAAATAGTCATCGCTATTAATCCTGCTAACCCCTGACGAATAGAAGTTACAAACCATGGCGGAATTGTTTCTACCGCAACCCTGATTCCTAAAAAAGTTGTTCCCCACACAATCCCTACTGTTGCCATGCAGAGATATAATTTATAATCTGGCTTTTGTTGCATCGCTAATACTATGTCTTTTAAATAAAAAAGTCCCAAATTATAATGCTATAATTTGGGACTTTTAAAATACTATCTATTTTAAATTAAGAAACTTTATTTCTTATCTTTTCTTCCCATTTCCAAGCGCTTTTCATCGCTTCATCAAGCGTTGATTGAGCTTTCCATCCCAGCACATCATTAGCTTTTGCTGTATTTGCATAGGCCTCGGTAATATCACCTTCTCTTCGCGCTACAATTTTGTATGGTAATTTTTTATCACTTACCTTTTCAAAGCTTGTAATCACCTCAAGAACAGAACTTCCTTTTCCTGTACCCAGATTAAATGTCTCTACTTTATCCAGATTCTTTTTATTCAGTAATCTTTGCAGAGCCACAACATGTGCTTTTGCTAAATCGACGACATGAATATAATCACGAACACAAGTACCATCGGTTGTAGGATAATCATCTCCATAAACTGATAATTCCTGACGCAATCCGATTCCGGTTTGTGTAATAAAAGGAACTAAATTTTGAGGAACTCCAATCGGTAACTCTCCTATTTCTGTTGATGGATGTGCTCCAATCGGATTAAAATAACGCAATAAAATAGCATTGATATTAGTTGCTTTTGCAGTATCTCTAATAATTTCTTCACCAATTTTCTTGGTATTTCCATAAGGAGATATTGGTTGTTGCACAGGAGCATCTTCTGTAATTGGCATTTTTTCGGCTTGACCGTAAACCGTACAAGAAGAACTAAATATAAAACTAGCTTCAGGTTTTTGCTGTAACTCTTGTAAAAGATACACCAAGCTACTAATATTGTTTTCGTAGTACAAAAGTGGATTTTCAACACTTTCTCCAACCGCTTTTGATGCCGCAAAATGAATTACCCCAGTAACATCATTATATTTCTTAAAGAAGTTTTGCACTGCAGCCTTTTCTCTTAAATCTAATTTTTCGAATAAAGGCGTTTTACCTGTAATGGCTACAATACCTTTTAAAACATCTTCTGAAGAATTAGAAAGATTATCAATTATTACAACTTCAAAGCCTTCATTTTGCAATTCGACTACGGTATGCGAACCGATAAATCCTAATCCCCCTGTTACTAATACTTTCATTTCTTGGTTATTTTTTGGCTATTTATTTAGTCTGGTTTATTTTAAAAACTCAATTACACTATCGGTAATGAATTTAATTTGCTCATCGTCAAGCTCAGTATGCATTGGCAACGACAATACTTCTTGTACCAATTGATTAGTTACTGGGAAATATTCTTCTTTATAACGAACATCAACATAGGCTTTTTGTGAATGCAACGGAATTGGATAATAAATTGCACAAGGAATTCCTTTATCCTGTAAATGTTGCAACAATCCGTTTCTGTCTGCATTTATAATTCGTAAAGTATACTGATGAAAAACGTGGTCATTTTCGTTAGCATTAAATGAAGGCGTAATAATGTTAGCATGACCTGCTAATGCAGCATTATACTTTGTTGCTGCTTCACGACGTGCTTTATTATATTCATCTAATAATGGAAGTTTTACATTTAAAACTCCTGCCTGAATACTATCTAAACGTGAATTTACACCCACTACATCATGATGGTAACGCTCATACATTCCGTGATTTACAATTCCACGAATAATGTGTGCCAAAGCATCATCATTTGTAAAAATTGCTCCACCATCTCCATAACAACCTAAGTTTTTAGATGGAAAGAAAGAAGTTGCAGCTACATGCCCCATAACTCCTACTTTGGTTTTTGCACCAGATTTAGAAACATAATCAGCTCCTATTGCTTGTGCATTATCTTCGATTACATACAAATTATGTTCCTTGGCAAGATCCATAATTGCATCCATATTAGCAGCACGTCCGAACAAATGTACCGGAACGATTGCTTTAGTTTTTGGAGTAATTGCTTTTTTAATTGCATCGATAGAAATGTTCATACTATCCATCTCGACATCTACTAAAACTGGAGTTAATTGCAACAAAGCAATCACCTCTACAGTTGCTGCAAAAGTAAAATCGGCAGTAATAACTTCATCTCCTGGTTTTAAATCCAACCCCATCATTGCGATTTGCAATGCATCTGTACCGTTTGCACAAGGAATAACATGTTTTACTCCTAAATAGGCTTCAAGATTTTTTTGGAATTCATGAACTAATGGTCCATTAATATATGTATTTGTATCTAAAACGTCTTGAATTGAAGCATTTACAGCTACTTTTATTTTATCATATTGACTTTTTAAGTCAACCATTTGAATTTTTTTCATTTCGATATTCTAATTTAAAGTTTGCGTTCCCGAATAAAGAAAGCCACATTTCTATTGACCTTCAAAATAATACTTCCGAAAACGAGCAACAAAAATAGTTATTTAATGAGTTTAAACCAATGAAAATAATTGAAAGAAACGTATTTTAGCCCCAAATATTTAACTATGCTTTTTCTATACAATCTAATCGTTTTTGTTGTAGCCTTTTTATTAAAAATAGTAGCCCTTTTTAGTCCAAAAATCAGACTTTTTGTAAACGGAAGAAAAGATGTTTTTACTATCCTTAAAGAAAAGATAAAACCCTCAGACAAAACGATTTGGTTTCACGCTGCTTCTCTAGGCGAATATGAGCAAGGATTACCCGTTATTGAAAAAGTAAAAGAAAAATACCCTTCTCATAAAATCATTGTTACTTTCTTTTCTCCCTCAGGTTATGAAGTCAGAAAGAATAATACTGTTGCTGATGTAACGCTTTATTTGCCATTGGACACTAAATATAATGCTAAGCAATTTCTAAAACTTGCTCACCCAGAAATGGTATTCTTTATCAAATATGAGTTCTGGCTAAACTACCTTAATGAACTAAAGAAAAACAATATCCCTACTTATTTAGTTTCGGGAATTTTTAGAGACAATCAGATATTCTTTAAATGGTATGGTGGTTTTTATAAAAAAGCGCTTGATGCCTTTACTTATTTTTTTGTTCAAAACGAAAGCTCCAAAAACAAAATCGAATCTATCGGATATAAGAACGTAATTATTTCGGGGGATACCCGATTTGATCGTGTTGTTGCTATTTTAGAACGTGACAATACTTTAGATTTTATTGCTGAGTTTAAAAACAACACAACTACTATTGTTATTGGCAGTTCATGGCCCAAGGACGAAGTTTTATTAACAGAATATATCAATACTACCCAAGAGCGTGTAAAATTTATTATCGCTCCGCATAACATCAAACCAGAACAAATTACTGCGCTACAACAATCTATTACTAAGAAGACAATTCTGTTTTCTGAAAAAAAAGGCAAGAACCTAGCAGATTATGATGTATTTATAATTGATACTGTTGGAATACTAACCAAGATATATAGCTACGCAACGATTGCTTATGTAGGCGGTGGTTTCGGAAATCCTGGCGTTCATAATATTCTCGAGCCTGCAACTTTTGGCCTTCCTATTATAATTGGACCAAATTATTCCCATTTTGCCGAAGCCACAGAACTTGTACAATTAGGAGGCTGCATATCTATTACTACTACGGAAGAACTGAAAAAAGAATTTAACAGCCTTATTACAGATAAAAACCACCTTAACAAGAAAGGATTAATTTGCAAGTCTTACGTTCAAAACAAGAAAGGAGCTACCGATAAAATTATGAGTACTATTTAATCTCTCTCCCTAAATTATCATAAAACATGTTATTCAAATCATAATTTTTCGACTGTTTCCAGATAAAATAAATTAGAATTTCAAATTTTCACAACCAATATCAATCCATTTCTACAGAGATTAATCCAATAAAAAATAAAAAAGTACCGTATTTACTAGTCTTGCCGAGTGCCTTTTACTAAAAAACACCCCTTTAAACATTAATTCATTACCTCTAAAAGCTTTTTAACGTTTTTGGCACGTTAATTGATAATAAGATAAACGTAGGCAACGAAGAATATTTTAAAAAAAAAATAAAAAAATATTTTACATATTAAAAAATTTATATCTTTGCCACGAATTAATAATTAACCTTTTATAATAAAGTAAGATGAAAAAAGTATTTTTAAGTTTAGCTGTTGTTGCTGTTTTAACTGTTGTATCTTGTAAAAAAGCTGACGCTGCTCCTGCTGACGACGCTGCTGCTGTAGTTGATTCTGCTGCTGTTGTTGTTGATTCTGCTGCTGCTGTAGTTGATTCTGCTGCTGTTGTAGTTGATTCTGCTGCTGCTACTGCTACTGATGCTGCTAAAACTGCAACTGAAGCTGCAAAAAAATAATTAGAACCTAGATTCTAAAATTTTTAAAACCATCCTTGAGATGGTTTTTTTTTGTGCTTATATTTTTTGAAATTCTAATATTTCAAAATTGCTTCGCCTGTTCGCTATCGCTCGGGTCCAAATTCAAGCAATAGAATTTAAAAAGCAAAAAAAAAAAAAAAAAAAATCCCAAATCCCAACCTTTTACAGTATTGGAATTTGGGATTTCTTTTTATTAGAATTTATCTCTTTCCTAATCTTCCATCTCCTCCTCAACAACTTCATCTTCAAAAATAGATTCACTTGATGAAAAATCCAAAGTTTCAGACCTCGCAGCATAAGTTACTATTTCCTTAACTCCTTTCTGCAAAAGCAATTCCGTAGTGTATTTTCGACTTGTAGCAAAATGAACCTCACCCAACATCAATTTAAAAAAATACTTACCACCAGAACCTTTAAATTTCAAAAACCTAGCCTGATCAATATTTGCCTTAAACTTCTCAATATCCTCTTCACCCTCAAACTTCAACTCGTAACTCAAACTTGTAAATATCACTTTGCCTTTTCTGGAAGTAAACACAAATTTATACTCATCATTAAACCTCTTACTTATCACGAAAGCACCCATTTATATTTTAAATTTTTAGATTGTTGATTACAAAACCCCAGACTTCTAGATTACTGATCTCAAAACCAACGAAGATTTATTCAAAGCTCATAATCAAGTATTATTAAGTTTACTTTTAAGATTACAAACTTTTGTAAAATAAAAAAACCCCTTCAAAAAGAAGAGGTTTTTAGTACTCAGAGCGGGACTTGAACCCGCACGAACATTGCTGTTCACTGGATTTTAAGTCCAGCGTGTCTACCAATTTCACCATCCGAGCATTATGTGATGTTGAGCGAAAAACGGGGCTCGAACCCGCGACCTCGACCTTGGCAAGGTCGCGCTCTACCAACTGAGCTATTTTCGCATTTCATTTTTATTTAAGAACTACAACACTTGAATTGTTCTGTATTGCGAGTGCAAATTTAGGACATTTATTGAATTAAACAAGCCTTTTTTGAAAAAAAATTACACAAAAAACATAACATTCTGATAACGTATTCTTTAAAAATTGAAATTATTTCCTCGTAATCATTCTTTTTATCTCATTAAGCTTCATCAGCGCTTCTACTGGGGTTATCGCATTTATATCAAGATTTAGAATCTCTTCTTTTATCTCTTCTAATAACGGATCATCCAGATTAAAGAAACTCATTTGCATCTCGTCATTATCTGATTTAACTCCGTTTAACGCATCACTTGAATGGTCTTTCTCTAATTTCTTTAAAAGCTTCTGTGCTTTCAAGATTACAATTTGAGGCATTCCAGCCATTTTTGCCACATGAATACCAAAACTATGCGCGCTACCTCCTTTTACCAGTTTTCGGATAAAAAGAACGGTATCTTTTAGTTCTTTTACTGCAACGTTATAATTCTGAATTCTTGGTAACGAATCAGTCATTTCATTTAACTCATGATAATGCGTAGCAAATAAAGTCTTAGGTCTTGACGGATGCTCATGTAAAAACTCAGCAATTGCCCACGCAATCGAAATTCCATCATAAGTACTAGTTCCTCTTCCTATCTCATCTAACAAGACCAAACTTCTGTCTGAGATATTATTCAGGATAGAAGCAGTTTCGTTCATCTCGACCATAAAAGTCGATTCTCCCATCGAAATATTATCCGACGCTCCTACTCTGGTAAATATCTTATCAACCATTCCCATCCTAACACTGTCCGCAGGAACAAAACTCCCCATTTGAGCCAGCAATACAATTAAAGCTGTTTGACGCAAAATAGCAGACTTACCAGACATGTTGGGTCCAGTAATCATTATTATTTGTTGCGTTTCTCTATCTAAGAAAACATCATTAGCGATATAAGGTACTCCAACTGGTAATTGTTTTTCGATAACAGGATGCCTTCCGTTTTTAATTTCTAATTCGAAAGATTCATCTATTTCCGGACAAACGTATTTATTCTCGACTGCTAGTTGCGTAAACGAACACAAGCAATCTAATTGTGCTACCAAGCTTGCATTCATTTGCACGGGCTTGATATATGTTGTAATCCAAGAAACTAATTGTTCAAAAAGCTCCAACTCTATTTTATGAATTTTCTCTTCGGCTCCTAGAATTTTAGTTTCGTATTCTTTTAATTCCTCAGTTATATAACGCTCTGCATTTACCAACGTTTGTTTACGAATCCATTCTGCAGGTACTTTGTCTTTATGCGTATTTCGAACTTCTATATAATATCCAAAAACATTATTGAATGATATCTTCAAAGAAGTAATTCCTGTTCTTTGCGATTCTCTGGTTTCAATCCCTTCTAAATATTCTTTTCCTGAAGTCGATATTGCTCGTAAATCATCCAATTCTTCACTGATCCCCTTTGCAATAGCATTTCCTTTATTAATAGATACTGGTGCTGATTCCTGATTTAAGGTCGTTTTAATTTTCTCACGCAATAATTCACAACTATGCAAACTATCTCCTATTACTTTTACCGCTTCTTGTGGGCTTTTAAGCGCAAGTTCTTTTATCGGAATTATAGCATCCAGAGATTCCTTTAAATAAACAATCTCACGAGGAGAAACTTTCCCCGCTGCAATTTTAGAAATCAAACGTTCTAAATCGGATATTTGTTTAATTTGATACTGAATATCGTGTAATACTTCTTGATTCTCCTTTAGATACGCTACTACTTCATGACGACTTTTTATCTTATTACTATCTTTAAGAGGTAATGCCAGCCATCGTTTTAGCAAACGTCCACCCATTGGCGAAAGCGTTCTATCGATAACATCCAGAAGCGTAACTGCATTTGGATTATAACTATGATATAATTCCAGATTACGAATCGTAAAACGATCCATCCACACATAAGCATCTTCAGCAATACGCTGAATTGCAGTTATATGTTGTACTCTATTATGTTGTGTTTCGGATAAATAATACAAGATTGCTCCCGAAGCAATGATTCCTTCTTTTAATTCTTCTATTCCAAAACCTTTTAAGGAAACGGTTTGAAAATGTTTCGTCAAAATCTCAAAAGCGTAATCTTCCTTATAAATCCAATCTTCTAAATAAAAACTATGAAAATCTTCTCCAAAGGCATCTTTAAAATCACTCTTATTATGCTTTGGAACTAAAACTTCACTTGGATTAAAATTTTGCAATAACTTATCTATGTACTCCGCATTTCCTTGCGCAGTAAGAAATTCTCCTGTAGAAACATCCAGAAATGAAACACCGATATTTTTATTAGTAAAATAAACCGATGCCAAAAAATTATTAGTTTTCGACTGTAATACTTCATCATTAAGAGAAACTCCCGGAGTCACCAGTTCTGTTACTCCTCTTTTTACGATTGTTTTGGTCATTTTAGGATCTTCCAGCTGATCACAAATCGCTACACGAAGTCCTGCTTTTACCAATTTTGGTAAATATGTATTAATAGAATGATGCGGAAAACCAGCCAAAGCTGTTTCGGTTTCTGAACCCGCACCACGTTTCGTTAATGTTATCCCTAGAATTTTAGAAGCTCTAATAGCGTCTTCCCCAAAGGTTTCGTAAAAATCGCCAACTCTAAAAAGCAGACATGCATCAGGATATTTTCTCTTGATTTCGTTGTACTGTTTCATTAAGGGTGTTTCTTTCACCACTTTCTCTTTCGCTGCCAAATTACTATGTTTTTAAATGAAATTTTATGACAGCGAATTTATAAATTTTAAAGCGAATAAAGAATCTCTGAAAAAATTAAAATATTTTTAAGGCAATTTTAAGTTTCGTTTTCATTATTTTATATAAATTTGTTAATAATTAAAAAATAAAACTAAAAATGAAAAAAATAATTTTACTTGCAATGTTTACAGTGTTAAGTGTTGCTACATCTAACGCTCAAGCTAAAGCTAAAGCTGCTAAAGTTGATGGTGCTGGAATGGTTTTCGTTAATGAAGTTATAGATTACGGTACAATTGCACACAATGCAGATGGAAAACGTGAATTTGTTTTTACTAACAACGGTAACAAACCATTAATCATCACTAACACACAAGGTTCTTGTGGTTGTACAGTACCAACTTCTCCAAAAGAGCCTATCGCTCCAGGAGCTAAAGGTATTATTGGTGTAAAATATGCTACTGACAGAGTTGGTGCATTTACAAAAACTGTAACAGTTACATCTAATGCAGCCGGACAGCCAACTAAAATACTTACTATTAAAGGTACAGTTTTAGCAGATGAAGCTCCAAAAAGCTAAATCGTAAAACAACACAAAATAAACGAAAAGCTTCCTTAATATTTGGAAGCTTTTTTTATTACTAGAATTTAAAACAATTATGAGAAAACTCGAAAACAGCGAACTCGAAAGAAAAACCATTGCCGACTTTAAAAATTCAGACAAAACACCTCTTATATTAGTATTAGACGACATTCGTAGTTTACACAACATAGGTTCTGTTTTTCGTACTGCTGATGCTTTTTTGATAGAAAAAATAATCTTATGTGGTATTACTGCCACTCCACCAAACAAAGAAATCCATAAAACGGCACTTGGAGCAACCGAAACTGTTACTTGGGAACATCATGAAAATGTATTGGAAGTAATTGAAAATCTAAAAAAAGAAAACGTTACAACTCTGGCTATCGAACAAGTAGAAAGTGCCATTTTTCTACAAGATTTTGAAGTTGAAAAGGGTAAAAAATACGCTTTGGTCTTTGGAAACGAGGTATATGGCGTAGCTCAGGAAGCTGTTGCCATTTGCGATGGTTGTATCGAAATTCCGCAATTAGGAACTAAACATTCCCTTAATATATCTGTAAGTGCAGGGATCGTTGTTTGGGATTTATTCCAAAAAATGAATTGGCCAAAATAAAAACAACGACATTACTATTACAATGAAACTTAAACGCAGGACTTATATCTTAATTGGGGTATTGATATTTCTTTTCTCAGGAATATGGGCTTTTAAAAAATTTAATTTTAATACAGAACACACCATAGGTCAACCTCTGGACAGTTTAAATGGTGTTCGCGTATATTACAATGGTGGAGTAAATAATGTTACTGATAGAAATCTTACTACAGACAATTACAATCTTGGTTTAAAATACCAATGTGTAGAATTTGTAAAAAGATATTATTACGAACATTTTAATCATAAAATGCCTGATAGTTATGGTCATGCCAAAGACTTTTTTAATGCAGATCTTAAAGATGGCCAAAGAAACGAAAAAAGAGATTTGGTACAATACACTAATCCGAGTGTGAGCAAACCAAAAGCTGATGATCTTTTAATTTATAGCGGAACCATCTTTAACCGATTTGGACACGTTGCAATTGTTTCGAATGTTACTGATAATGAGATTGAAATAATACAGCAAAATCCAGGTCCGTTTAGCAAATCGAGAGAAGTTTTTTCTTTAATTGAAAAAGAAGGCAAATGGATAATTGGCAATGATCGAATTTTGGGTTGGTTAAGAAAAGAATAACTACCCTATTTTTTTCTTAATTTCTTCCAAAACAAAAAGATAATCTTCATGTCTTTTCACAAAATCACGATCTGAAACATCAATAATCAGAACATTTAAATCTGGTTGTGATTTAATATATTCTAAATATCCATTGTTGATTTTATCTAGATAATCTGCCGAAATATTTTGCTCGTAACTTCTGCCACGTTTTTTTATATTGTGCAGTAACCGCTCTGTATTTTGATACAAATAAACATACAAATCTGGTTTTGGCATTTCCTTATAGATAATATCAAACAAGTTGCGATACAAGCGATATTCATCTTCGGCAAGTGTAATTTTGGCAAAAATCAATGATTTAAAAATATGATAATCGGCTACGATAAAATCTTTAAACAAATCAAACTGAGCTAAATCATCTGATAATTGCTGATAACGATCTGCAAGAAAAGACATTTCGAGCGGAAAAGCATATCGGTTTTGATCTTTATAGAATTTAGGTAAAAAGGGATTATCTGCAAAACGTTCTAATACTGTTTTGGCATTAAAATCGTCGGCTATTTTATGAACTAATGTCGTTTTTCCTGCACCAATATTCCCTTCAAAAGCAATATAATTAAATCGCTGCATCGGAATTTCCTGTAATGGATTTTTCAGATTCTGAACAACCGTACAAACACTATCGTCGGGTGTTATTGCAATTAATTCTGGAATTGTTTTTTGAAGAATCGGATGTTTCCAGTTTAAGTTTAAATCCTGAATAGGCAATAAAACAAAATTTCGGTTTTGCATCAAAGGATGTGGAATTTGAAGTTTATCAGTATCAATAACTTCATCTTCAAAAATAATCACATCTATATCTATAAGCCTGGATTGATATCCTTGTTGTTCTGAACGGATACGCCCTAATTGCTTTTCGACTTTTAAAACCTGATTTAATATTTTTTGTGCCGATGTATTTGTGTGTAAAACCAAAGCGCAATTATAGAACGCATCACTCTCAAAACCCCAAGCAGGTGTTTCATATAATCTCGAAACCTGAACAACAGTTCCAATTTCCTGATGTATCAAATTAATGCAGTTTTCGATATTTTCTAACCTGTTTCCCTGGTTACTTCCTAGTGATAAAACGACCTGATGCTGTGATTTCATAATTAGATGCAAATTAACTAAAAGTATTTTAGAAATAGCAATATATTTGTGTAACGACTTATAACAAAATAAAAAAATATAAAGTCGCGATTTGTAACATTTTAGCTTTTTTGCTACTTATTAAAAAAATGTAATTATGAAATTTTTAGGAAATGTACTAGCTACCGTAATCGGTATTTTTGTTTTTTTCATGCTATCCTTTTTCGGAATAATGTTATTAGCCGCAGTTTTTGGTGGCGACAGTAATGCTGTTACAATAAAAAGTGACTCTGTAATTGAGCTCGATTTAAGAAAAATACAAAATGATTATGCAGGGAAATATAAAGACCCTTGGGTTACTATTTTTTCAGAGCAAAAAAGCATTGGCTTAACAGATATTATTAATGCTATAGAAGTTGCAAAAACAGATGAAAACATAAAAGGAATCTCTATCCTTAATGATGTATCTTCTTTAGGAATGGCACAAAGTAAAGAATTACGTAATGCTCTTGAAAGCTTTAAAAAATCAGGAAAATTTGTAATGGCTTATTCTAATGCTTATTCGCAAAAAGAATATTATTTAAACTCCGTTGCGAATACTATTTATTTAAATCCTGTTGGAGATTTAGATTTTAAAGGACTATCATCAGAAATTATGTTCTTTAAAGATTTTCAGGATAAATCAGGTATCCATATGGAAGTAATTCGTCATGGAAAATACAAAAGTGCTGTTGAACCATTTCTTGAAAATAAAATGAGTGATGCCAACAGAGAACAAACTGGCGCTTTATTAAACTCAATATGGAGCTCTGTAGTTGCTGATATTTCTAAAAGCCGAAACATTCCAGTTACGCGATTAAATGAAATCGCAAATGGTCTTTTGGCCAGAACTCCAGAAATGGCAAAAGCAGAACGTCTTATAGATGTTATCGCTTACGAAGATGTATATCATAATGCCATCAAAAAAGCATTAAAAGTAACGGGTGATGATGATTATAATAAAATCTCAATTTCTGATTATACTCAAAACATTATTACTACTGCAATGAGTTCAGACACTTCTGGCGACCAAATAGCGATTATTTATGCACAAGGAGAAATACAAAGTGGCGAAGGTGATGTTACCGTTATTGGCGAAGGATCTATGCGTCGTTCTTTGCAAGAAGCTCGCAAAAATGAAGATGTGAAAGCAATTGTATTAAGAATCGACAGTCCGGGAGGAAGTGCTTTAACTTCTGATTTGATTTGGAGAGAAATAGAATTAACCAAAAAAGTAAAACCTGTAGTTGTTTCTATGGGTAATTATGCTGCATCTGGAGGATATTATATTGCATGTAACGCTAATAAAATATTTGCCGAAAGCAATACAATAACAGGTTCTATCGGAGTTTTTGGTGTGTTACCAAACTTTACTCCTCTAGCAACTAAACTAGGAATTAATACTGAACAAGTAAAAACTCACGAAAACTCAGCCAGATATAGTCCGTTTGTACCTATGGATGAAAACTTTAAAGCCGTAACACTAGAAAGCGTTGAACATATTTACAAAACATTTGTATCTCATGTTGCCGAAGGAAGAAAAATGACTTTTGAGCAAGTAGATGCTATTGCACAAGGAAGAGTTTGGTCTGGTTCTGAGGCTGTAAAAATTGGTCTTGTAGATAAAATTGGTGGTTTAAATGATGCTATTGCTGAAGCTGCAAGTCTGGCTAAAATAAAAAGTTTCAGTACACAAAACTATCCAGAATACGATAAGAAATTTAATGATATGTTGCAAAATTTACCTTTTGCAAAATCTAAAGAAGCTTTCCTTAAAGAAGAAATAGGCGAAGACAATTATGTTATTATTGAACAAATAAAAAGGTTACAAAACAAGAAAGGCGTTCAAGCCATGATTCCGTTTCAAATTACCATTCAATAATTACAACTTCATTATAATTACAATCCGTTTGAGTCTAACTTAAACGGATTTTTTATTTTACATAAACCGCTTAAAGTTAACTCAGGTTTAATTTACCGGTAACACATGTAAGTATATGTTGTAGCTACTTTAGCAAAATATTAGAAGTATACTTATACAAGTATTTAAGACACTTTACGCAGGTAAAGTTCTTAACGAATATAACCTGTTTATTTTTTTGAATAGCTTACTCATAGTCGCCCCTCGATATGCAGTAGGCTATTTTTTTTGCAGTTAAAAAACAGATAAATCCCACAAATAATTATGCGGAAAATCCATTTTATGAAAAAATTACAAAGAGGATTACGCATAAAAGTCTATTTTTGCAAGAAGCAGGCATAAAATTTGCTTGCAATAATTGAATCCAAATAACTCAGTATATGAATGTAAAGAAAATTCTAAAAATCGCAGGAATAGTAATTGTTTTACTGATTGCAACACTATTTGCCATTCCGTATTTTTTTAAAGATCAGATAAAAGCCAAAATATCCGAAGCTATCAATGAGAGTGTTGACGCTAAGGTTAGTTTTGTTGATGCCGATTTGAGTTTATTTAAAAACTTCCCGAATGCTAACGTTTCTATCGAAAAACTAGTGATTATAAACAAAGCTCCTTTTGAAGGAGATACACTTATTTCTTTAGGTGAGTTGAATTTAAAAATGAGCATCAAAGAACTTTTCAAAGGAAAAGACGAACCTTTGAGCATTCAAGGAATTGATACCAAAAACGGATTAGTGAATATTATATTCGACAAAAATGGTGTTGGAAATTTTGACATTGCTATAAAAGACAACTCTAAAAAGGAAGACAAAACAGATAGCAAGCCTCTTTCTTTAAAAATAAAAGGGTATAAAATCGAAAATTTCACTTTTAGATATTTTGATCAGGGTTCTAAAATTAAAATGGTTATCGATAGTTTAAACCACGAAGGAAAAGGAGATTTCACAGCTTCGCAATTGGACTTAACAACAAAATCGACTGCAAAAGTATCCTTGGATATGGACAAGATAAATTACATGAAAAATGTATCATTAACTCTTGATGCAGTTTTAGGTATCGATTTAGATAAAAGTAAATATACCTTTAAAGAGAACAAAGCTTTAATTAATCAATTACCATTAGAATTTGATGGTTTTATCCAAATGGTTAAAGAAGGTCAACAATATGATTTGAAGTTTAAGACTCCAACCTCATCGTTTACAAACTTCTTAGGTTTAATCCCTTCTGCATATGCATCTGGATTAGATGGTGTAAAAACTACAGGAGATTTTACTGTTGCAGGATTTGCTAAAGGATTATTATCTGACACTACAGTTCCTAAATTTAATGTTGCAATTGCATCCAACAATGCTTCTTTTAAATATCCGAACTTACCAAAATCGGTTCAAAACATTGTAATCGATACTAAGATTATAAACGAAACGGGAATTTTAAATGATACTTATGTAAATTTAGATAAACTTTCGTTCAAGATTGATCAGGATGTTTTTAACGCTAAAGCAAATATCAAAAACATTACTGTAAATCCTATAGTAGATGCAGCCTTAAAAGGAACTATTAACTTAGCCAACCTTTCTAAAGCGTATCCTATAAAAATGGACAAACCATTGGCTGGAATTTTAAAAGCTGATGTTACTACTAATTTTGATATGGCTTCGGTTGAAAAAAGTCAATACCAAAACATAAAAAATGCGGGTACAATGAGCTTATCTGGTTTTAAATATACAGATGAAAACAACAAATCGATGAATATTAGTACTGCATTGGTTCAGTTTAATCCAAGTACGGTTAACTTAAAACAATTTGATGCTACAACTGGAAAAAGTGATATTAGCATTAATGGTGTTCTTGAAAACTTCTACGGTTTTATGTTTAAGAAACAAGAGTTAAGAGGAAACTTCAACATGAGTTCAAACCAATTGGTTGTTGATGATTTTATGACTACAGGAGAACCTGCTCCAACTAAAACAGAAACTGATACTAAAGCTAAGGCAAAACCAGCTGAAGCAATGAAAATTCCGGCTTTCTTAAATTGTTCATTAACTGCTAAAGCAAATACGGTTGTATATGATAATTTAAAATTGAAAGATGTATCTGGAAAGATAATTGTAAAGGACGAAAAAGCAACTTTAGAAAACTTTAAAACATCTATTTTTGGAGGTACAATTGGGGTAAACGGAACTGTTTCTACAAAAGCGAAAGTACCAACTTTTGATATGAATTTAGGTTTCAATCAGGTTGATATTGCGCAGACTTTTACGCAACTAGATATGATGAAAAAAATTGCTCCTATAGCAGGAATCATCAATGGTAAATTAAATTCGACTATTAAACTTAACGGAAATTTAGATGCGAAGGAATTAACTCCCGACTTAAATTCGATTTCAGGAGATTTATTAGGACAATTACTTTCAACTACTATAAACTCTAAAAATTCAACTGTATTAAATGCTTTAACTTCAAATATTAAATTCATTGATATGAACAAAGTGAATTTGAATGATATTAAAGCAGCCCTAACTTTTGACAATGGAAAAGTAAATGTAAAACCATTTGACATTAAATATCAAGATATTAAAATCACTGTTGGCGGAACTCATGGTTTTGACCAAACGATGAACTATAATATCAAATTAGATGTTCCTGCAAAATATCTTGGATCTGAGGCAAATGCTTTTATTGCTAAAATGTCTCCTGCCGATGCTGCTAAATTGCAAAACATTCCGATTAACGCATTATTGACTGGGAATTTTTCTAACCCGAAAGTTTCTACTGATATGAAAAGTGCCGTTACGAGTTTAACCACTCAATTGGTAAATCAGCAAAAAGATAAGCTCACAAAACAAGGTACAAATGCTTTAACTGATTTGATTAATAAAAACACCAAATCAAAAGATACTACAAAAGCGGGTGCAGCAAGTAAAGAAAAAACTACTCAAGAAGTAACGAATAAAGCGAGTGATTTATTAAACGGTTTGTTTAAGAAAAAGAAAAAAGAAGAGCCAGCAACGACTCCATAAAATTTCATTATTACATTAAAAAAGAGCCTAAGAATATTAATTCTTAGGCTCTTTTATTTTTTTGAAATTTTCAGAAGATATGATAGATAATTGCTACAGCGTAGCGATATTTTGATTTTCCTCTAGATTGCTATATATGTCACCTCGATGGGGTTTCTTTTGATTACAATTAAAATTACTATAAATATAACGTCCCGCTGGGGCTTTCTTCATCAATAATTTAAAAAAATAGGCATTATCTCAATAAACAAAGAGACTATCTGAAAATTACTTTTCGGACAGCCTCTTTTTTATTTGTTCTAAAACAATGTATCAGGATCTGTTAGTTTATCTAATTCAGCTTGTAGTTCTGTTTTTAAAATACTCAATCCAAGCTGATATGAAGCATTCATCCAACCGAAACCTTCTTCGGTAATATAATCGAATGCTGTACCTACATTCCCGTATTCGGCAAATATTTTAAGGGAACTGGTTTCTAAATTAAATTTCTCAGGAATAGTTCCGTTATAATCTACCGCATTGCGAGTAATAAGCCATAACCATCGATAAATCATTTCCTGAGCTTCATCTATATAATTATAGTTTAGTAATCCTTCCCATAAAAACATTTGATGTGGCGCCCACCCAAAAGGGTAATCCCATTGTCGTTGTGGCGAGTTTACATCAAGATCATCAATTGCCTCTTTGGTACTTCCTGCGATTCCTCCTTTTAATTTAAATTTAGGCAACACCTTTTTTACTAAAATTTCTGCTTGCTCTTTGCTGCATAATTTTGCCCAAAGCGGATAAAATGTTGCTGCTGCATCAAATGGATGTGGTTCATTTTTTATAAAATTATAATCGTAATAAATCCCTGCATTCTTATCCCAAAGCAATTCATTAATTTTATCTTTTCTTAAAGCTGCTTTTTCTTTCCAATATTCACTAGAATATGTTGTGTGTTTCTCATCTTTAAATTGATTATCAAACTCTGTTTCAATCAGGAAAACAATATCCGTTTCATATTTATAAAGTAAACTATTAAGATCTATCGTGTTTAAGTCGGCACAAACATTTACAAATCGATTGGTTGTATCATGACCACTTTCTCGCATGCTGCGATCGTGAACAAAATAAGCATCCAGACTTGCATCGATAATTTCTCTATCAAGATATTTCTTTTCAAATTCTCTTAATGGCAAATTATATAACAACGCGTATTTTTCCAGAACATCATCAAAATGTCCTACCTCAACTTCAAACGGAAGTCCAATTCCTTCTGCTTTATATCGGTTTAGTCCATTTGGCGTAAGCCTCTTCCCTTCTTGCATCCAAACGGTTTGATATTCTTTTATTGCAGTATGAAGATGTCTTGTAATCCAGTCTTTTTCTGGCTTAGATTTTTTTGTAATCGCAACAATTAAAGAAGTATATAACGGTGGTTGTGTTCTCGTTAAATAATAACTTCTATTGGCATTAAGAATCTTGCCATAATGATCTATTTGATATTTAAAATTCTCGGCAATCCCTACCGCAAGTTCTGGTTTATTATCTAGCAAAAGTCCAATAGCAATAAAGTAGCTATCCCAACCATACATTTCGTTAAACCTGCCTCCCGGAACTACAAACGGAATACCTTTTATCTCCTTATTATCTTGTTGCAATGCCAAAGCCAAAATCCCAGGTTTTTTATTTAACGTCAAGACATATTCTGATGAAATATCTTCGGCTAGCTGAACCACTTTTAACTTCGGAATGGATGCTTCTAAATTTTTAAAATACTCAAAAGCTACAGCATCTGTTGCAGGAACATACAAATAAGAAATTGCATTTTCTATCTTTTCATCTTCTACAATTTTTGCAACGCCTTTTGCATCGATAGTTCTCGTTAATCCATTCCAATATAAATCTTTTATTTTTCTAGAAATACGGTTTACAGGATTCTCTATTATTTCGGCACTATCTATTTCTGCAAATTCTGAATTGCTTTTTTTAGCCAATGCCAATTCCTGTAATAAATTAGATAAATAATAAGTTCCTTCAACATTTAGAGAATTTCCATTTTCGTCTTCCAATAAAAAACTTTTGGGCCCATTATCGTCAATCGTAATTTTTTTATCACCATCCGTGTCTTCTTGTGCTAATAATCTCTGAAGCGTCTGATTTATGTTTAGTTTAAATTTCATTTTTAGTAGTTATTTTTTTTAATATAAAGAATGAGACCAATAATAATGACATCGGAATCAATGTGTAATAAAATGCATTTTGTGGTCCTTGATTTTGGAATAACCATCCTATTATCCTTGAACCTATTGTTCCTCCCAATGCAGAAAACACTACAATTAATCCGGTCATGGAGCTATGTAACTTTTTAGGCAAAGCACTTAATATAACCGAATTGAGCAACGGATAAATAGGTGCAATAAATAACCCTACGAGCGGAAATGCAAAACCTATTAATGGAATTTCACTAAAGGAATGAATCGTTTTTACCTCTAGTCCTACTGCTTTTGGTAATACAAAAATCACAATGAGCATAGCGCATATAATACAGAAACTCAATACCCAGATCCAGTTTATTTTTTTGGTGATTTCTCCCGCCAAGATTCTTCCTATTGCCAATGAAATAGCCAGAATACTTGCCATCATTATACTATTATTCTCTGATAGGTGAAGTACTTTATCATTAAACGTTGGCAACCAAGACATGATTCCCTGCTCAATCATTACGAATAAAAAAGCACTTACTACAAAAACTATAACTAATGATTTTGCCATTAGTTTTATCATTTGTACAAAATCATCGGCAAGATTAGCTCCCGGGATTTCTACAGGTTTTTCTATTTTTATAAAGAATAAAAAGCCAAATGATAGTAATGTCAATAAAGCCAAAAACCAATACACATTAAGCCAGGAATCGGGATTAGTATCATTATTAAATGCTGGAAATAAAAAATATGCCAGCGCAATTCCTATCATAAAAACACCTTCGACACTACTCATCAAAGCGTTGTGCTCTTTCTGATTATTGGTTACTGTACCAATAAGCGAATAAACGGATACTTTTATCAAAGCAAAAGAAACTCCTACGGTTGCAAAAAGCAATTTAGCATAATTAAAAGAGTTGCCATAATACATGGCAATACAGGCAAAAGTTACCAATCCTAACCCGATAAGCATTGCTTTTTTATAGCCTATTCTTGGTAAAAATGAAGCTATTAAAAACGATACAATTGCAATAGGCAAATCCTTAAAAGCTTCTAGAATACTAGCTTGTAATTCATTTACGCCATAATTTTTTTGCGCTTTTAAAATTACTATCCCAACGCTGTTTAGTAATATTGCAAATACAAAGTAATTGAGATATAATACTGCTGTTATTCCTGCTTTTTTCATCTTAACATATTGATTTACTAACGAATGTAACAAAAAACCAAATGCCGTTATTAAAACAGCATTTGGCTGAACTAATTAATATATAAGCTAAAAGTTGATTGCTACAGAAAATCTGAAAGCACGTCCTAAAATAGGTCTTGCCAAAAACACATCTGTATCTGATGTTGATTGTCTTGGATTTCCTTCTGTCAAACCAATTTCATTGAATAAATTAGTTCCATCAACAGCAAATCTTAAATTGTTGACTACGTAGCTTAAACCTGCTCCAACTTCTTTAAAAGCTGGTAAAACTTGTTCGTTATCCTGATTTGTATATTTTTTATCAAAATAAGAATACTGAACATATCCTGATAATCTTTTAGTTATATCAACTTCTGGTCTTATTACACAAAAGAATTTAGGGATTCTACGAGCTGTGTTTCCGTTAAAATTAAACGTACTTCCATCGGCATTTTGTCCTGTAAAATTATCATACTCTGGATTTTGAACTGTAAAATTAAAGTTCAATCTTGCAATACTATATCTTAAATTAGTTTCTACTTCTAAACCTAAATTGTTTACATCGGCGAATTTATTTTCAGATGTTCCGTCTGCCAATATATCTGTAAAGGCAACATTTTTTAAATTCATGTGAAACAAATTAGCATTTACCGAAAGGAATGAATTAGCATATTTATACCCCAACTCTAATTGGTTTACAAACGTATTTTCTAGTTTACTCAAATCTTTAGCATTGTCATAAAATGACTCTTCTATTGGTGATCTAAAACCGTGACTATATCTTATGTAAGATGCCATGTTTTCATTAAACTTATAATTCCCTGCTGCTGTATATGAAAACTCACTTACATCATATTTCCAGTATGTATAAGGATTTCCTTGTATTGTAGTTACCGCGTCATCGGCTGTATTATTATCTAGAACTCCTAGATTCTCAGCACCAAAACGTGCATTATCTCTATATCCTGAATATACATTTTTATCGTATCTCACGCCAGCATTAAACGTTAGGTTATCTGTAGCTTGGATTTCGGCATCAACATAAAAATCATTTAATTTTCCTTTTGTTTCGGCATCTCTTTCAAGCCAGGTAATTCTTTCTATTCCGTTCCAAGTATGTGCAATTCCGCTTGCCGTATTATTTACATTTACTAATCTTGGATTATCGGTAACATCTACCAGATAGTTACTCCAGTTCCAGTATTGTTTCGATTTCCAGTTAGAGTAATAATACCCAACAGTAAGATTAACAGGTTTTAAATCGAAATTAAAAGACAGGTTATTAGCAAAATTTTCCATTTGTTTGTGAATGTACCAATGATCTGCTCTCATTATTAATGCATTTGGATCTAATGCTGTATTATTATCTACGTAAGTATAACTTAAATCTCCTGTGTTTGCTGGAGCTAATTTTTGCACATCTGTTGCATAACCATCTTGTGTCCATGGTCCACCGCTACTATAAATTGCATTGTAATTCAAGTCTATTTTAGTATTTCTGAATGCGTTTTTTAGGGTAACTTTATCAGCTACTTTCTTTTTAAATTCAGCACCAATAGCATCTACAACTGGGTGAACTCCATCTTCTAAATCGGCATTAAAAGTTCCTCCTCCATATTGTGGTACGCTTAAATGAGAAAAGTTGGCAGAAGTTAACGTTCCATAATTTGGATTAAATCCAGCTACTCCTTCTACTTTTCCATTATTGCTTTTTAATGGAATTGGTAAATAGAATGTATTCCTGTCATCTAGTTTTTTGTAGTTTAATCTCAAATATCCTCCGTCATCAAACTTATAGGTCAGGTTCATTTTTACTTGTCCTCCTTTGTTTGCGGTAAAACCTGTTTTTCTTATTCCGTCATCGGCTCTATAAAATCCTCCTACATTAAAAAACAATTTATCTTTAACCAATGCTCCTCCTAAATTAAGATCGGTACGAAACAATCCATAATCTCCAACAGTAAGTTTTGCTTTTCCCTGAAACTCATTTTGTCCTGTTTTCGAAATAAAATTGACAATTCCTCCTGGTGCATTCGATGCAAAAATCGATGCTGAACCTCCTCGAACTGCTTCCATTTTGCTTACTGTTTCGTCAAGTCTGTACCAGTTATCTGCATTTGCAAATTGCAAAGCTCCATCTTCAAAAACGGCTAAACCATCTTCCTGTATTTGCACATATTCATATGCTCCTGCCGATGGAATTCCTCTTGCAAAAAGGTTATTTCCTACTTCTCCTCCCGATGTTTCTACAACAAATCCCGGAATAGTCTGGAGAATATCTGCTGTACTTATTGGCGCTCTGCTCTCGATTGCTTTTGCTCCTAAAGTCGTAATTGCAATACTCGATTCTAGTTTTGACCTTGGGTTTGATGATCCTGTAACGACTACTTCTTTCAAACTTTGTGATTCGGCCTCTAAATGAAAATCGGCTTTTGAATTTTCTCCGTCCTTAATTGTAATGCTCTTTTGCGTTGATTTATATCCTACGTTTGTAACAAGAATAATGTAACTTCCTGCAATAAGATTCGGGAATGTATATCCTCCATCTACATCTGTGCTCACTCCTTGTGAAGTGCCTTGAATAACAACATTTGCTCCCGGTGCTGTTTGTCCGTTTTCATCGAATACTTGTCCAGAAATACTGCTTTTTTCTTGCGAAAAAACCATTGCTGGAAGAATAAATAGCAATAACATCCAGAACGACATTATTGAGCTAGAATTAAACTTTTTCATGATTTATTATTTGGTTAGGTTATTAGTTAGGGTAAAACTATTGCCTATTTATTTATATCAATGAAGAATTTCGCCGAAAACGTTTTCGATTTAACCGAAAACGTTTTCGATTCATTAAATTTAATTAATTATCAATTAGTTTTATTACATTTATTCAATGAATGATACCAGACTTATAGACATTGCTGCCGCTTTAGGAATTTCTGTTACTACAGTTTCAAAAGCGTTAAAAGGGTACACTGATATTAGCGAAAATACCAGAGCAAGGGTTCTTGAAATGGTAGAAACGATGAATTACAAACCCAATGCCAATGCGGTAAACCTTAGAACTAACGAAACCAAGACTCTTGGTGTTGTTATTCCTACTATGGTGCATCATTTCTTTTCGAGTGTTTTAAACGGAATTATAGACGAGGCCGAAAACAGAGGTTATCTTGTAATTATTTTGCAATCTAATGAAAAGTATGAACTTGAAAAAAAGCAGATTGCTTTGTTGCAGCAAAAAAGAGTTGATGGAATTCTGATTTCGCTATCAAATGAAACTGATGATTTCTCTCACATAAACGATGCTATAAAAAAGAATACTCCTGTAGTTTTATTTGATAAAATAGCCAAATTGGTCGATTGCTCAAAAGTGATTATCAATGACCGAAAAGCTGCTTATGATGCAGTAACGTATCTGATAAATAAGGGATATAAAAAAATTGCTCATTTTAGAGGTTCTTATACTCCACAAAATTCTATTGACCGTTTTCTTGGATATAAAAAAGCACTCGAAGATCATAATATTCCTTACGACCCTACGCTGGTTTATTTATGTGATCACAACTCCGATTTTGAAGATGGTTATGCCAATGCTCAAAAACTAGTTGAGGAACACAAAGATGTTGATGCCGTTTTTGCCATCACCGATTTGGTAGCTATTGGTATTATAAAATACCTCAACGATATGCATATTAAGATTCCGGAGCAAATTGCCGTTTTTGGTTTTAGCAATTGGTTTATGTCTACCGTAATTTCGCCAAAGCTTACCACGATTGACCAACCTGGTTATGATATTGGTCAACGTGCAGCTGCTATATTAATAAATGAGATTGCTCAAATTAAAGAACATCTTCCTGTTATTCATCAAACTATCGAACTCCCAACACTCATTATAGAAAGGGAATCGACAATAAGAAGCTAATGATTACCCATTAATCTCAATTATTCCAACACATAAAAACATAGCTTAACTTTCGAAGTATAAAAAAGACGTTTCACTCAAAATAAACCACATAGCATTATGTGAAAAAATCATGATTTTCTAGAAATTCTTTAAATTTTAAATCTATGTTTCTATGTGTTAAATATCAATTTTAGAATTATACATTTATTGTCACTACATATCCTTCGGATCCACGGATATTAAAAACTGTTCCGTCTTCAAACAATAAATACTGTCCTTTTATTCCAGTAAGTTTTCCTTGAAAAGTTGGTGTTTTATCCAGACTTAAACTTGCTACTTTTTTTGGATATTCAAGAACAGGATAATGCAGTTCGTACAAATCATTTTTCTCTGGATAAAAATATTCGCGAACTTCGTCAGGAATCAAACTTTCTACTTTAGATTTTTCAAGAATCAAATCAACAGCTTCGATATTATTCTGAAGCATTTTTCTCCAATTTGTTTTATCAGCATAATGATTCTTTAACGCTACCTCGGTAATTCCTGCTAAGTAACGATTCGGAACTTCTACAATCGATAAGGCTTGTGTCGCTCCCTGATCTATCCAACGTGTAGGCACTTGTGTCTTTCTGGTCACTCCTACTTTTACTTCGCTAGATAAAGCCAGATACACAATATGCGGTTGTAATTGTACTTTTTCTTCATATACTAAATCACGATCCTGAATTCCTAAATGTGCCGTACTTAATTCTGGTTTCATAATCCAATCTCCAACAGCTGGACTTGAGTAAAAACAATCATAGCAAAATCCCTGACGGAATATTTTTTTCTTCTTACCACAATTCAAACATTGAAAGCCTACAAAACTGATCTCAATTTCTTTATTCAATAATTGATTAACGTTGATAAAACTGTCCTCGAAAACCAAATAATATTGAATTGGATTCCCCATTTCGGTTTGCATCTTTGTAAGTACGCCCTGATATTGCATTAGATTTTAATTTTTAGTCCCGAAGCTATCGGAAGTTGATTTTAGATTTTAGATTCGTTCATAAGAATTTAAATCTCGATACTGTTAAAACTCCATTTTTGAAGTGGAATCTTTGCCATAAATAGAATTGTCATTTATAAAAAAACACTATTTTTGATACAACGACAAAGTTAATATTTGTGCGTCGATATTCAAATTTTAAATTTCTTGATTTTACACCCATTGTACTATCTGAAATTTAAAATCTAATCCCGTCCCGACGTTTCGGGATCGGGACAACAATCTAAAAATTAAAATCTAAGATTTCTCCATGCCTCTATCAATAATCAATTCATTTGCCTCTTGGGTTCTTAAACAAAGAATTCATCAAATAGAACTTTTTCTTAAATATCCAAATGAAGTTCAGGAAGAACTCCTTCATAATTTATTACTGGCTGCCGAAAATACCATTGTTGGAAAACAATATGATTTTGCTTCGATAAACTCATACAAAACTTTTTCTGAAAGATTACCTATTGCAACTTACGAAGAATTACAACCTTTAATTGAACGCACCCGTCAAGGTGAGCAAAATGTTTTTTGGGAGACTCCGATAAAATGGTTTGCAAAATCTAGCGGAACTACAAATGCTAAAAGCAAATTTATCCCTGTAAGTAATGAAGCTCTGGAGGATTGTCATTATAAAGGAAGTAAGGATTTATTGTGTTTGTATTTGAATAATAATGAAGATTCGGAATTGTTTCTGGGCAAAAGTCTTCGCTTAGGCGGAAGTTCTCAGATTTATGAAAACAACAATACTTTCTTCGGAGATTTATCGGCTATCCTAATTGAGAATATGCCTATTTGGGCAGAATTTAGTAGCACACCTAGCAATAAAACTTCGCTTATGAGCGAATGGGAAACCAAAATTGCTGCTATTATAAATGAAACTAAAAATGAAAATGTAACCAGTTTTGCTGGTGTTCCTTCATGGATGTTGGTTTTAATGAATCGTGTTCTGGAAGATTCTGGAAAAGGAAATTTATTTGAAATCTGGCCAAATCTGGAAGTCTACTTTCATGGAGGTGTAAGTTTTTCTCCTTACAGAGAACAATACAAAAACATATTACCTAAAAAAGATTTTAAATACTACGAAATATACAATGCTTCTGAAGGTTTCTTTGCCATTCAGGATTTAAATAATTCCAGTGATTTATTGCTAATGCTGGATTACGGAATCTTCTATGAATTTATCCCGATGGAGACTTTTGGGAAACCAGAGCAAAAAGTTATCCGATTGGCTGATGTCGAATTGAATAAAAATTATGCAATCGTAATTACTACCAATTCAGGCTTATGGCGTTATTTAATTGGTGATACGGTTCGTTTTACTTCATTAGATCCTTATAGAATTCGTGTTACAGGAAGAACCAAACATCATATTAATGTTTTTGGTGAAGAACTTATGGTCGAAAATACCGATCAAGCTATCGCCAAAGCGTGCCAGTTAACAAATACTGAAGTTATAGATTATACTGTAGCTCCAATATTTATGCAAGACAAAGAAAAAGGTGCACACGAATGGATGATTGAGTTTAAGAAAAAACCTGCTGATATTTCGCAATTTCAAAAAGCTCTTGACGAAACCTTACAATCTCTAAACTCCGATTACGAAGCCAAACGTTACAATAATATGACACTAAATCCTTTGGTGATTAATGTTGCCAGAGAAAATTTATTTTACGATTGGTTAAAAGAAAAAGACAAATTAGGCGGACAACATAAAATTCCGAGACTTTCGAATCAAAGGGATTATTTGGAGCAGTTGAAAGGGATGTGATGAGCAACATCAATAAATACGAACTTAGAGAACCTCAACTTGAAGCCGAGATTTACTACTTAACTGAACAAGAAGGAGGACGCAAAACTGCTGTTAACAATGGATATCGTGGTCAATTCTACTATAACGGAAAAGACTGGGATGCTCCACAACAATTCATAGACAAAGAAACTTGTAATCTAGGTGAGACCGTTAAAGTTTATTTACAAACATTAAGTATTGACTTTCATATTGGTCAATTTTTTGTTGGACAGGAATTTGAAACCAGAGATGGTGCAAAAATAGTTGGTAAAGGAAAAATTACCCGTATAATAAGACCAGACTTTAATTACTGGGATGGCTCTACCTTTCTAAAATCACTTGATAAAAGTATTGAGCCATATTCTGATGCTACTGATTTCCTTAAATTTCGCATGGACCTTGAAAATTGGTTAATCGAAACAGAAATAATTAAAAACATTGAATTTGAAATGACTGGAAATTTAGAGTGCATGATGTTGATAAAATGTAAACTCATTAACAAAGATTTACAACCAAGAGAAGTAGCATATAAAATTATTGAATGCTGGAAAACTAAATTAACAAATTCAAATCAACTTTATAAAATTGAAATGAACACAAGTTTTAACCACAATAAAAATCAATCACAAACTGACAAATTCGTTTTATCGTTTGCAACTTGGCATTCATTTTTTTTAACTGGACAAATTATAGTTCAAAGATAAAATTTAAAATGAATTTAAAAGAGAAACTAAATAAATGGACGGATATAGATATAGCTATTCATCACATTGCCGTTGAATTAAGTTTATTTGAAACTGACAACTTCCCTGGATACTTGTGGATTCAATGGACAGAAAACAAATACAATGATTTCTTAAAAGACATATTACAGAAGTTGATTGAACTTAATATGCCAGAAATAAATGAGAATGAAGGTACAATTAGGTATAACAAAAACTTTGAAATAGAAACTAAACCATAATTATCCTCACAGCTATCGCGAGCGTCTCGCTCGTGAACACAATCATGTATAGCCCGACCCGCTTTTTCTGCGGGGCATGCCCATAAAAAAACCTCAGCTTAAATTAAAACTAAGGTTTGTTTTTTTTGTCATCCTGAGCGGAGTCGAAGCCCATTCCTACTCATAAGCCTTCGACTCCGCTCAGGATAACATTATTGTAAACAATCTAAACAATCATATCGATATAGCGGTCATGGTATCCTAATAGGTACAAAACTCCATCGAGTCCTAGACTGGAAATAGAAGTTGATGCACTTTCTTTTACGGTTGGTTTTGCATGAAAGGCGATTCCCAGACCTGCTAAATTTAGCATTGGTAAGTCGTTGGCTCCATCTCCTACTGCTATGGTTTGATTAATGTGGATTCCTTCTTTTTCGGCGATGGCTCTTAAATATTCGGCTTTCTTTTGGCCATCTACAATTTCGCCTAAATATTTACCGGTTAATTTACCGTCTTTAATCTCTAATCGGTTGGCATGAACATAATCTATACCTAATTCTTTTTGCAAATAATCTCCAAAATAGGTGAATCCCCCTGATAATATAGCGGTTTTATATCCGTAATATTTTAGGGCTTTCATTAAGCGATGTGCTCCTTTGGTGATTGGTAATTTTTCGGCAACGGATTGCAAAACGTCTTCACTCAAACCTTCTAACAATGCCATGCGTTGCTTGAAGCTTTCATTAAAATCTATCTCGCCATTCATAGCCGATTCTGTAATTGCTCTTACTTGCTCTCCTACTCCATTAAGCTCAGCCAATTCGTCAATTACTTCGGTTTGGATTAATGTTGAATCCATATCGAAACAAACTAAACGTCGGTTTCTTCTATAAATATTATCTTCCTGAAATGAGATATCTACATTTAGGGTTCTGGAAATTTCCATAAAACTTGCCGTCATGGCAATCTTATCTACTACATCTCCTGTTAATGATAATTGTATGCATGAGCGAGGATATTCTTCTTTTTCGACTACCGATGTTCTACCAGTTAATCTTATTATAGAAACGATATTCAGATTTTGATCAGATAATAATTTGGCTACTGCTGCCAACTGTGAAGCAGCTAATTCCTCTCCTAGAATATTAACAATATAACGTTGCTTAGATTGTGTTTTTACCCACTTTTCGTAATCTTCGATAGAGATTGGGATAAACTTTACCTTAACTTCTAATTCATAAGCTTTAAACAACAAATCTTTTAGAACTGGTCCTGAGGTTGAGCCAGCTTGGATTTCGAACAAAATCCCCAGAGAAAGTGTATCATGAATATCGGCTTGACCTATGTCTAGAATAACGGCATCGTAAGTTGCCAATACTGCTGTTAATCCTGCTGTAACTCCTGGTTTATCATGACCTGAAACTTTTAATAAAATAATCTCTTTATCTTCTGTTGTCATTTTATCTTTATTGATTTAGAAGTGACAAAAATCGGCAATCTATTGTTGATAAAAAAGAATATGCTTTGTTTTCTTGTAAAGAAAAAACACAAATCGATATGATTTATTTAAATAATTTAATGTTCTGTTCTAATACTTAAAACAACTTGTATAGAAGTAATTTTTAATAAAAAAAGATTATTTAGAACAACTGAAAAAACAAGCAAGTCTTGTTCTAAAATTATTCTAAATAATCTCCTGAATTTATTACCTCGAGGTAATAATTTAATTTAGCTACTTGGCATATTTTCATCAAAATTCACCATCCAGTTTACTCCAAATTTATCGGTAAACATTCCGAAATAAGCTCCCCAAAAAGTTTTACCCATTGGCATAAATGGATTTCCTCCTGCTGAGAGTCCGTTAAAGATTCTGTCACCATCTTGCGCACTTTCTACATTAATTGAAACCGAAAAATTCCCTCCAAAAGTTACCTTTCCTGATTGTTCGGTACTATCGCTTCCCATTAAAATAGTTTGTCCAATTGGTAAACTAACGTGCATAATTTTTTCTGCTTCTTCACTATCTTTTGATACTTGAGAACAATTCTCGTCTGCAGGCATATCTTTGAATTTTCCAATAAATGCAAATTCACCTCCAAAAACTGATTTATAAAATAGAAATGCTTCTTCGCAATTTCCATTAAATATTAAATAGGGATTTACTGCTGCCATGATATTTTATTTTTATTGTTAGTATTTTTATTATTTTTCTTCTGATAATTCTTTTACCATTTCTAATCCTTTCGGAAAAACTTCTTTAAAATAATCTATATATTTCTCGAGCGTATCAACTTTAGCTTCGAGAACTGTAAAGCCATCTTCTTCGGTCAATCGATAGGTTTCCATTGCTCCACTCCACTTTTTTGTTGCTTCATCGATGGGTAATTCTTTAAAGTCTTTTATTTCACCCAAATGCTTAAAAGCCATATATTCATTTGGAATTTTAGTTTCGATAACACTATACATTCCTTCTCCGTTAGGCGACATGAAATGTATTTTATCGCCTTCATTCCAATCACTTATAGTGTGTGAACCTTCGCAAAAAACACTTGTCCATTTTTTGTAGGTTTCGTCCTCCCATAAAACTGACCAGATTGTTTCGACAGGAGCTTTAATTCTGATTACAAACTCTAAAGTTTCCATGAGATTTTATTTTGGTAATTTGCTAAAATCCATAAATAAAGAATTCCAACGGTGTCCATCTAAATCTGCAAAAGCACAACCATACATCCAATCACGACTTTCTGCAGGAGCTGCAAAAACATTTCCTCCAGCTTCCTGAACTTTTTGAGCAAGTGAATCTACTTCTTCTTTACTTTCGGCATCTATAGAAATTAAAACCTCTGAGCTTGCTTTTGTATCTGTTAATTTATTTTGAGAGAAGTCTGTAAAAATATTCTCTTCAAAAAGCATTATTACAAATTTACCATCGCCAACAAGCATGCAAGTTGAATTTGGTGTGTCGTGTTCTTCATTAAATGAAAATCCAATTTTTGAGAAAAAGGCTTTCGATTTTGCTACATCTTTTACTGGCAGATTAAGCCATATTTGTCTTGTCATTTTTAATATTTTAAGTTATTATTTTTAAACCATATTTTAGATAACCCTTAGAACCTTTGCCTCTCTGAACCTTTGCGCCTTTGAACCTTCCTTTAATTACTCTCTACATAACTTTTGAAATTATCTAAAATTGCTTGCCATCCTTGTTGTTGGAAGTTTTCTGGATTTTGTGTTTCAGGATCAAAACTTTCTATTACTTCTACTCCGTTTGATGTTTCTTTAAAACTAATTTCAACCTTTCTTCCATCGGCCATTGCGTATTTAATAGCTTCATTTTCTTTTACCAAGGTATATTCTCCTTCAAAATCAAAACTCATACTTCCGTCTCTGGCTGCCATTGTCGATTTAAATTTACCTCCTGTTTTTAAATCATTTTCGGCATATGGCGTATGCCAATCTGGGGAAGCATTATTCCATTCTTGTATATGTTTTGGTGTTGTCCATATTTCCCAAACTTTTGCTATTGGAGCTTTTATTGTACTTTGAACTGTTATCATATTCAATTGATTAAAATTATACTTTATAAATTGATTTTTATTTTTTTGGTGCTTGACTTTCATCCATGAAAAATATTTCCCAATGGTGTCCGTCTATATCTAAAAAAGCTTTTTGATACATCCAGCCGTAATCTTTAGCTTCCATATATTCGGTTCCGCCAGCTTTTACTACTGCTGTAATTATTTCATCTACTTTTTCCCGGCTATCAACAGATAACGCCATTAAGATTTCGGTTGTTGTTGCTGTATTACAAATTTGTTTTTTAGTAAAAGTTTTAAAAAACTCTTCTGCCAAAAGCATGGCATATATATTTTCTCCGATTTCTAAACAAGCTGCTTTATCATCTGTGAAATTTAAATTGAATGTAAAACCTAATGCTGTAAAAAAAGCCATACTGCGATTTAAATCTTTTACTGGAAGATTTAAGAAAATTTCTGTTTTCATTTTTATATAAATTTACAAATTATTTAAAGCAAATTTAAAGTAATCGTCTAGCCTTTAGACCACAATAAAAGTCATTTTTGGGGTCATTTAAGACAAAAAAACTATTTTTGTATAAGTCATTTTCATTAAAAAAGAGAAATAATGAGCAAAAAAGTTGGGTTAATCGTTCCGCATGACTATAAATTATTGAGTATTGCAGCTATTCTTGAAGTTTTTGAAACTGCTAATAAATTGCATCCTGAAGGTGAAAAACCATTTGAAATATTCGTTTTTCAATCATCTGAACAAATGGAGCAAGAAAAATTATTTAATTATACCGTTAATTCTATCCAATCGTCTGAAGAAAAACTGGGATTGGTTTTAATTCCTGCATTTACCACGGATGATATGAGGGGTATGATTGCAAAAAACAGTCATTTTATTCCTTGGCTAAAAAAACAACATTTACTCGGAGCAGAAATAGCTAGTTTCTGTACTGGTGCTTTCTTGCTTGGTGCTTCGGGATTATTAGATGAAAAGCTGGCAACAACTCATGTTGATGCTTGTAGTGCTTTTAATCAATCCTTTCCATTAGTCAATTTAAAACCCGAAGAAACACTTACCGCAGATGGAACGCTTTATACAAGTGGCGGATCTACTTCGTCTTTTCATTTACTGATTCTTTTAGTTCAGAAATATTGCGGAAATGAAGTTGCTGTACAAATTGCCAAGATATTTGCTATTGATTTAAACCGTCACAAACAAAGTTATTTTAGCACTTTTAGACCTAATCATTTACACAATGATACTCTTGTTGCCCAATTACAGCACAAGATAGAAAACGAATACAGTACAATAGAAAAACTGGAAGAGGTCACTAAAGATATCCCAACTAGTAACCGTAATATGACTCGAAGATTTAAACAAGTAGTTGGAATTCCTCCTATAGAGTATTTGCAGAACATTCGTGTAGAAAGTTCGAAGAAGTATCTCGAGCAAACACAGCTTTCCATATCGGAGATTATCGAAAAAACTGGCTACAATGACCCTAAATCTTTTAGAAAAGTATTTTATAAAATGGTCGGAATGAAACCGATAGAATATCGGGAGAAGTTTAGAGTGAGATAAAAAAAAATCCCAGCAATGCCGGGATTTTTAATTTTTAATCTTTGTCTGGGTCTTAGACTTTGACAAATTTATTTTAAAACATTACGAAGCGATTTCTAATCGTTTCAATAAATTTTTATTCAATGTTTCTTTAGCGTAATCTTGATCAATTTCTAATGTTTTAACATCTGAACTTGGTAAATCATACATCGCATCGGTTAAGATTGCTTCGCATAACGAACGCAATCCACGTGCTCCTAATTTATACTCTAAAGCTTTATCAACAATAAAATCTAAAGCTTCATCGGTAATTGTAAACTCTACCTCATCCATTAAAAACAATTTTTGATATTGTTTAATTAATGCATTTTTAGGCTGAGTAAGAATTGCACGCAATGTTTCTCTATCTAAAGGATCCATATGCGTTAAAACTGGTAAACGACCAATGATTTCAGGAATCAATCCAAAGTCTTTTATATCTTTTGGAATGATGTATTGCAATAAATTGTCTTTGTCGATATTATCCACATTTTTTGATGTACTATAACCAACTGCCTGACGGTTTAAACGTTTTGAAATAATACGTTCTACTCCATCAAAAGCTCCTCCAGCTATAAACAAAATGTTTTGTGTGTTTACCTCAACAAATTTCTGGTCTGGGTGCTTACGTCCTCCTTTTGGTGGTACGTTTACAACTGTTCCTTCTAAAAGTTTCAATAATGCTTGTTGAACTCCTTCGCCCGAAACATCACGTGTTATTGATGGATTATCGCTCTTACGAGCAATTTTATCTATTTCATCAATAAAAACGATTCCTCTTTCGGCTTTAGCCACATCATAATCGGCAGCTTGAAGCAAACGTGTCAAAATACTCTCTACGTCTTCTCCAACATATCCTGCTTCGGTTAAAACGGTAGCATCAACAATTGCCAAAGGAACATCTAACATTTTTGCAATGGTTTTTGCCACTAATGTTTTTCCTGTTCCTGTTTGACCAACCATAATGATATTACTTTTTTCTATCTCTACTTCGTCATCCAACTGTTGTTGCATTAAACGTTTGTAGTGATTGTAAACCGCAACAGACATTACTTTTTTGGTTTGATCCTGACCTATTACATATTGATCTAAGAATGCTCTAATTTCTTTTGGTTTCTTTAATATTAAATCACCAACTAGTTTAGCGCTTCCGCTTGATTTTAATTCTTCTAAAACAATTCCGTGTGCTTGTTCGATACACTTATCACAAATATGTGCATTTATACCAGCAATTAATAAATTGGTCTCTGGCTTTTTTCTCCCACAAAACGAACACTCTAATACTACTTTTGCCATCTATATTTAGTTTTCAGTATCAGTTCTCAGTTCTCAGTTTTGAAAACTGCGACTGTAAAACTGTAAACTGATTTTATTTAACCTAAATTTTCATCTTCAAATTCACAAAATAATGCACTTTGTAACTTAGTGCCTTTGCAACTTTGAACCTTTAAAAATTTATCCTCTTCTCAAAACTTCATCAATCATTCCGTACTCTTTAGCTTCATCAGCAATCATCCAGTAATCGCGCTCACTATCTTTATGTACTTTATCAAAAGTTTGTCCTGAATGTTGAGAAATGATATTGTATAACTCATCTTTCAGTTTCAACATTTCACGTAAATTGATTTCCATATCGGTAGCAACTCCTTGAGCTCCTCCTGATGGTTGGTGAATCATTACTCTTGAATGTGGTAAAGCCGAACGTTTTCCTGCAGCTCCTGCACATAATAAAACAGCTCCCATAGAAGCAGCCATTCCTGTACAAATTGTAGCTACATCTGGCTTGATGTATTGCATTGTGTCATAAATTCCTAATCCTGCATAAACGCTTCCTCCTGGAGAGTTTAGGTAAATCTGAATATCTTTAGACGCATCTGCACTTTCTAAAAATAACAATTGTGCCTGAACGATATTTGCAATTTGATCATCAATTCCTGTTCCCAGGAAAATGATTCTATCCATCATTAATCTTGAAAAAACGTCTAACTGTGAAATATTCAACTGACGTTCTTCGATAATATATGGAGTCATATTAGTTGGATTCATTGCACTTACGATTTTATCGTAATACATAGCATTCACTCCTTGGTGCTTTGTAGCAAATTTTTTAAATTCTTTACCGTAGTTCATATTTTTTTGTTCTAAGTTGTACGTTACTATATTGTATATTTTATTTCATCAAAGGTCATACCTCTTTATAAACAATGCCAATATGTCTTATTTTAAATTTGAAATCTAAAAAAAGAGAGCGTCAAAGAAAAATATTCTTTTGACGCTCAAATATACTTATTTTTTTTAGAAATTATTCTCCGTAAGAAGCTGCAATAAATTCTTCGTAAGTTACTTCTTTAGTTGTTGGGTTTGCTTTTTCTTTAAACAATACCAATAACTTCTCTGCAACAACTTGCTCAGAAAGTCTTTTTACTTCTTCTTGGTTAGATAATACTCTTGCAACAATTGCCTGAACTTCTTCGTCAGTTGGATTTGTTTGTCCAAATTGAGCCATTTGTTGTTTGATAGCGTTTGTTGTAAATGCTTTCAGGTCTTCAAATGTAATTTGGATATTACTTTGAGCCATTGCTTTTCCTTCAATTAATTGAAAACGCAATCCTTTTTCAGATCTTGTGTATTCAACTTCTGCTTCTTCTGGAGATAATTTTTTCTCTCCTACAGTTTGCAACCATTTTTTAAGGAATTCAGCTGGCAATTCAAATTTAGTGCTCTCGATTAAGAAATCCTGAACATCTAATAATAATTTTTGATCTGCTTGTTGTGCAAATTGAAGCTCTGCATCTTCTTTAATTTTTGCTTTTAAATCTTCTAATGAAGCTACTTTACCTTCACCAAAAAGTTTATCAAACAATTCTTGGTTTAATTCTGCCAATTCTGCACCGTTGATAGCCTCGATAGTAAAATTAACATCTACTTCAAGACCGTGAACATCATCATGACTTACTTTTAAGTAATCCATTAATTGGTGATCGTCTTCAAATAAACCTTTAGTGTTTACAGTTACAACATCTCCAACTTTTTTCCCGATGAATTTATCAGCAGTTTTTTTGTCTTTAAAGATAGAAAGTGAAATTGTTGTAGTATTGTTGATTCCTTTTTCTTCGTTTGTAAAAGTTCCTGTAATATCAGAATCTGCTACAACTACGTCTTGAGGAATTGCTTTTCCAAATTGTTTTTGGATACGCTCTACTTGACCATCAATTAATTTATCATCTGCAGTAACGATATATTTTACGATATCATTTTTAGCTTCAAGATTAATTTCAAAGTTTGGTACTAAACCAATTTCGTATTCGAATACTAATTCTTCAGCATCCCAATCAAAATTTTCGTTTTCTTTAGCAAGTGGAGTTCCAAGAAGATTTAATCTTTCAGATTGAATATAACGCTCCAAAGCCAAATCAACTACTTTTTTAACTTCTTCTTGTTTAATAGATTTCCCGTATTGTTTTTCAACAAGGTCTTTTGGTACCTGACCTTTTCTAAAACCTTTTACAGTTGCCAATGGCATTTTTTCGTTTATTCTTTTTGCTACTTGACCTTTGTAATCCATATGAACAACGTTCAATACAATTGTCTCATTTACTGCGTTTATTGCGACTCTTTTAATATCCATCTTCTTCTTTAATTTACATAATAAAATTGGGTTGCAAAATTATAAAATTTTTGCAACCCAACCAAGCTTTTTAATATATTGATAAGAAGTGCTTTTTAATACACTTTCTTATTACTCATTTATTTATCCTCTCCTAACACTTTATATGTAATCGACTGTAGTATAGATAGTACGATACTAAAAATTAATGCTGTCCAAAATGAGTCGACTGTAAACCCGCCAACAATTTTAGTACACAGCAAAATAATTAGCGCATTGATAACTAATAAAAACAACCCAAATGTAAGTAAAGTAACTGGTAATGTGAACAATACCAACAGTGGTTTTATAAAAACGTTAAGCAATCCTAATACCACAGCAACAATTAAAGCAATAGTAAAACTAGCTACGTGAACGCCTGGCATAAAATGAGCAATTAGCAATACTAAACCTGCGGTAATCAATATTCTGAGTAGTAATTTCATATTTTTTCGTTTTAAAATTCATTTAAAAGTAATAAAATTTTCATCAAAAGAATAATTATTTCTTCAAAAACTCAATGGATAGTTCGTAAAACATCTTAGGATTTTCGGCATGTAGCCAATGTCCAACGTTAGGAATTGTCTCGATGTTAGAATTTGGAAAATGTTGTTTGATATTCTCAAAATCCGAATCTAAAATATATCTCGAAGCTCCTCCTCTAATAAACAATGTAGGGTTATTAAAAACTAAATTAGCATCTAATTCTTTACCAATAGCCTCTAAGTTTGTATTAAAAACTGGTAAATTAAATCGAAATGCTAATTGTCCCGGCTCGAGCCAATACAAATTTTTCATTAAGAATTGTCTTGTTCCAAAATCAGATATATACTCTGCCAAAATAGCTTCGACATCATTACGACTTGGTTTTACCGAAAAATCGACTGCATTTAATCCTGCCAAAATATCCTGATGATGTTGCGGATAATATTTAGGAGCAATATCGGCAACAATTAATTTATTTACTTTTTCAGGATGTGTTGCTGCAAAAAACATAGCCGTTTTACCTCCCATCGAATGCCCTATGATATCGACTTTATCTAAATTGTTGGCTTGACAATATTCTAAAACATCTTGCACCATCGCCTCATAAGTAAATACATCCGAATGAAAACTGCGCCCGTGGTTACGCAAATCTAAAATATGAACCTGAAAACCATCGGCAGCAAATTGTGTCCCTAACGTTTTCCAATTATCAGACATCCCTAGAAATCCATGAAGAATCAATAACGGCTTGCCTTCGCCTTCTATTTTTGAGTATAACATTTAATATAATTTTATTTTTAATTGACTAAATCATATTACAAAGGTAAAAAACTAATTTAACCTAGCGAAAATCACTAAAATCAGGTATTGTGACATCGTTATATAAGAGTAATTTTGCATGAAATTTATTTCTTTTAATAAATAAATTCTACCAAGTCAATCATTAATAGATTTGACAAAATACATACCCTTAACTTAAACCCTTTACCATGATTAAAAAATTATTTTTAGCCTCTGTAATTCTTTCGCAGCTTACTATTTCGTGTTCAAGTAATGACGACGAAACTATTACCGATCCAGATCCTATTACAAAAGAAGAAACATTACAAGAACAAATTGCAAGAATTAGCAAATTACCTTACTCTGCCTTAGCTCCTGCTGACCAAAAAGTAAAACTTGAGGTTGAAGCAAATGACATGCTTGTACAAATGGAGAAAACGAAAACTTCTGGTGCAATCGAAGCTATCCAAAATTTAGGAAATTTACTAAGTCTTAGCCCAGCTGATATTTTTGGAGGAAAAAATGGTAATGAAGTAGAAGACATCTTAAAAGTAGCTGATGTTTACGGTATTTATACTTGGAACAACACTGACAAAATTTGGACTAAAGTAGCTTCTAGTACAGAGTTAAAATTTGTTTTCCCTGCTAAAGCAAATGGAACAGAAAACAACGCAATATTTTCTGCCAAAAGCGTTTCTTCTGACATAAAAGTAGCGTTTACAGATACTTACGGAAGCTGGTCATATGACCCAATAAAAGAAGAAATGATTCAAACTCCAACAATAAATGATTACTTCTTTTTACCTACATCTGCAGATGCAATTTTAACAATTGGTGGTAATCAGGCAGCGACTTTTGTAACTAATGCAAAATACTCTAACGGAAGCGTAGTTCCAGACCAAGCTAGCTACAAAATGGTATTAAACGACGGATATACTCTTGAAGTTAGTGGCAACAAAAAAGCTACCGACAACACTGGTAAGGGTTCATTTACATATAACGGAAAAAACTTAGTAGAATTTACTGCAGGAAGTACTGCAGATATTGATGGTTTATTAAAAGAAGAACCACTTGCGCAATACAGAGGTAAAGCGAATGGATTAGCAAAAATAATGGATAATTTTATTATTGTTGCCAATACAGATAACGAAGGAGAAGCAAAAGATGATGAAGCTTTGGAAAAAAGTGTAGTTTATCCTGAGTATCCTGGTGCCTATAATAAGCTTAGCACTGATTACAAAGCATATTATACAGCAAGAAATACATACCGTCAAAAGTATTCTGAAGGTAATGTGAATAATTATAATAAAAATACGAAACTGATTTTAGTATCTAAAAAAGACGGAACTAAGATTGCTGATATTATCCAACGTTCAGAAAAGGGAGATAGCTTCACTACTATATTACCTGTTTGGGTAATTCAGACCAACCTTGAATATTATCCTGATGGAGGATATTGGTCATGGAATGGAACAGGGGAAACAATAATCAACCAAGAGTATGAAGAAGTATCTTATTTAAAATTCAATGACAATACTCAAGTAGAAATGAGTGTTTATTTCTCTAAAGGATTTGAAAATATAAAAGCGGACTTCGATAAATTTTTAGGAAGTTTTAAAAGATAATTTACCTTTAAAATAATTAATCTAAAGCCGATTTGAAAACAATTCAAATCGGCTTTATTTTTTTGAAACCGTTTTAACCTGAACGGTACTTTGCCCGTAACCAGCCCAAATACCTACTCCTCCTTTTATATTCGATTTTAAACTTGTATTTGAGGGATAAATAGGGTTTTTACTGTTTACTATTTCGTTTTGCCAGCTGTTCCAGAAATCAAATGCCTCTTTGTTCATCGTTCTTAGTTTTACAAAAATTAAATCGCCGTCGGTAAAATAAGGCGTAAACTTAGTTTTAGGAAAAAGTAAAATCCCTCTGTTTATTTGCATAGAAACAGAATGAGTTTCAAATTTTTCATCATCCAGATTCCCATAAAAAGCAGGAACAAAAATTGGTTCTTTCTTATCTATTTTTGTAGCAATTTGATAATAATTCTTTTCGTTTACAGGATCATCAAACTTTATAAAAGCATATCCTGTAGTATCACTTACATTCTTCTTCTCGTATGTTGCACTTATTATTGGTACTGTTTTCGGAATACTTGTAGTAGCTTCTAATACTCTATTTAAATATTCAACCTTTAATGTATAGGTCTTCCCTGCTTGCCCAATTATCTCACTACCAAAATATACAAATGGCGGAACTCTGTCATCATCACTCTTAACTCTTAAAACCTCTGTGGTTTCTCCATCCGATACTGTTATCTTGGCCGAACGTATTACGTGATCCAGAACATTGGTCGAATCAATAACATCGTTTATTGGTATCGTCCTCGATAATATTACTCGAGCGCCATCTCCTTCTTCAATCCATCCTTCAACGGCTAGTTTCGATTCTAATTTAATTCCGTCACTAAAAGTATCGCTATTACAACTACACACTACAATCATCAAAAGAAATAAAACACACTTTTTCATCGTCTAAAATTTAAATCTCCAACTTATAGAAGGAAGTATTCGATACAAAACCTTTTTCTCTGGCTTAACAATTACACTATTTTTATCTTCATTCATAATCACACTTAACACCACATAAACAGGATTCTCGACACTAAATGTATTATATACAGAAAAATTAAGAGCACTTTCTTTTCTAGCCGTTTTTGTAAAATAATAATTAACCGAAAAATCTGTTCGAATATAATTTGGCATTTGTGCATTATTATACTCAGAATATTCCTTTACCGGATTATTATTTATAAAGTACCAAGATGTTGGCATTGTAAAACGATTACCTGAACTAAAAATTTGAGTAACTCCAAAATTCCATTTTGTGCTTAAATCATACGTTCCTACCAATGCCAAATTATGGCGTCTGTCATATTTTGCATAATAAGTATTCCCATTATTAAGCTTATCAAAATTTCTATCAGACCAACTCAAGGTATAACTTATCCATCCTTTAAACTTACCACTACTTTTTTTGAGCATAAACTCTAATCCGTATGCTTTTCCATTCCCTTCTAACAAATCATTTTTTAGTGTCGAAATTTGATTGAACTGTGTAACTCCATAAGGATATTCAAGCAAATGCTTCATCGAGCGATAAAATGCCCCAAACGAAGAACTAAAACTTTTCGAAATTGTTTGATTTGAACCTAAAGCAAATTCGTTTGAAGATTGTGCAGGAATTCCATCGGTACTCGCAACCCAAAAATCAGTAGGAATCCCTACACTCGAAGTTGTTATTAAATTTAAATATTGATTTTGTCTATTATAAGAAGCATAAAACGAGAGATTCTTATTCATATAATAATTAAGAACAGCACGTGGTTGAAAATGCAAATACGATTTTGATCCCGAATTATAATAGTTAATTCTTAAACCTAATTCTGCAATTAAATTATCTAATAACTTTGGTTTTGCTGTTGTAAAAACCGCCAGTTCATTAGCTTTAATTAGATTGTTTTGATTGGCATTATTCGCAGTGCTTAAATTTTCTATCTCAATTTTTTGTGGCTGCAAATTATGATGAACATATTGTAAACCTGATTCAAAAGGAATTCCTTTTATCGAATAATCAACCGAATTGGTAAATCCAAAATCTTCTACAAATGATGAAATTCCCATTTGTATCGTCGATTGCTCCATATCTAACTCGTTTGTATATCGTGTATAATAAATAGCATTAGACATTGTTACATCAGAAGATAACTTAGAAACTAAAGTAGGCGATATATTAAAATTACTCCATTTTAAACTCGCATCCAAAGCCAGATTAGAGTCATTTATTCGTAATTTGTCAGCACTTGTAAAAGCCGAAACAGTTAATAAGTTGTTTTTAGAAATCTCGGTAACAAAAGTTAAGTTAGCGTCCGAAAACCCGTATTTCATATCCTGAACATCTTCATCCTTAGAATTTAAACTAACCAGCGGAGCAATTATTTCGTCGATATACGTTTTTCTTCCTGAGATAGTAATTCCGGTTTTTTCGCTAATCGGAATACCTAATGTAATTTGTGATGCCAGCAAACCAACATTTCCTTGAACTGTAAATTTTGAAGGGATTGTTTTATTAGGAATTAATAAAGTTGTCGAGCTTAAGCGCCCTCCATATTTTGAATTAGAACTTGATTTATCAAATTCAACTTCTTGTATATGATCTGTATTATAAAACGGAAAAACACCTAATAAATGTGACATTCCATAAATGGGCGTTCCATCATATAACATAGAGTTATGCCCCGGATCTCCTCCTCTTACATACAAATATCCATTTGCGTCACCAGAATTCTGCACTCCGGGTGTCAGCTGTAAAATCTTAACGATATCGGTTGTTCCCAAAACAGTTGGAACCGTAGATAGTTCTTTAGGACTAAAAGACAATTTACCGCCAGAAAGATTTGTAATGGCCTTTTTTTTATCATTAGCGATCACAACTTCTTTTAAAAGAGAAATATCTTCTTTTAACTCAATAGCGATTATTGTATCACTCTTACAATCAAAACTGATAGATTTTTCCAGATATCCTAAATGATTAACGGTAAGTTTAACTAATCCAAGTGGAAGATTTTGGGTAAAGTGACCCAAAGTATCACTTACAGAATAGTAGTATTTATTATTAATTTGAAAAGAAATGTTTACTCCAATTAGGCTTTCATTTTCTAATGTTTTCACGGTTCCTGCTATTATAGCTTTAGATTGTGAAAATAGGTTAGAAAAACAGAGTAAACAAAATAAAATAATTAGTCTCAACACTTAATTTTAATAAGAAAAGTGCGAAAGTAAACAATTATAACCCAATTACATCAGGTTATAATTGTTTTAATTACTATGTTATTTTAGTTTACGTAAGTACATATTAACTACATTATCTAAACCAAGATAAATAGCTTCAGAAATCAAAGCATGTCCAATAGAAACTTCTAATAAACCTGGGATATTTTGTTTAAAAAACTCAATATTATCCAAACTTAAATCATGGCCTGCATTAATCCCTAAATTAAGTTCGTTTGCCAGTTTTGCAGCAGCAACATATGGGTCTATTCCATTGTTATTACCTAAACTGTATTGATGTGCAAAAGCTTCGGTATATAATTCAATTCTATCCGTTCCTGTTTTCTTAGCTCCTTCAATAATTTCTAAAACTGGGTCAACAAAAATCGACGTTCTGATTCCGTTACACTGAAATTCCTGAATAACCTCTGTTAAATATGATTGATTTTTTATAGTATCCCAACCTGCAGAAGATGTAATTGCTCCAATAGCATCAGGAACTAATGTTACCTGTGTTGGCTTACATTCTAAAACCAAATCGATAAAATTATGTTGAGGATTCCCTTCAATATTATATTCGGTATATACAATCGCTTTTAAATCACGCGCATCCTGATAACGGATATGACGTTCATCTGGACGAGGATGTATTGTGATTCCTTCTCCTCCAAACTTCTGAATATCGGTAGCAACTTTTAATAAATCAGGTACATTTCCTCCTCGCGCGTTACGCAACGTTGCAATTTTATTGATATTTACACTTAACTTTGTCATATAAATGGATATTAATTCTAGTAACACTATATTTGTTACGACAAAAATACAAAGTAAAACTTAGGAGTTTTTGCTATTTTTTGATTATTTTGCATCAAATATTGCTGATTAATTTATGACAGACATTACAAATTATATTACCAATGACTTTAGAGCAATCAATAGTCAGGAAACCATAGCTTCGGTTCAGGATTTCTTTGCCGATTTGAGTTTCTCTCATTTTCCAGTTCTGGAAGATGGTGTTTACATTGGTAGTATCGCATCCGACGATATTGAAACCTTTGATAGCGACAAGAAAGTAATTGATTATAAATATACTCTCGAACATTTTTTTGCTCGAAGTAATATGATCTGGCTAGATGTATTGGAAGTTTTTGCTAAAAACCACACCAATTTAATTCCTGTTTTAGACGAAAACAACACCTATCTTGGTTTTTATGAAATAACCGATATCATTAAGTTTTTTCACGAAACCCCTTTTTTAAAAGAACCAGGAGGAATTATAATTGTAAAAAAAGGGCTTCTGGATTACTCTATGAGTGAGATTACTCAAATTGTAGAAAGTAACAACGGCAGGCTTTTAGGTATATTTGTTTCTGATGCTAGTGCAGATAGTGTTCAGATAACCATTAAAATTAGTTTAGGAGCGATGAATGAAATTATTCAAACCTTCCGAAGATACAATTACGAAATTATATCAGAACACCAAGAAGACACATATATCAATAATTTAAAGGAACGCTCTGATTATTTAGACAAGTACCTTAATATATAGCTATAGAAAAAAGCGGGATGATAGCATTTGACAATAGCCAACTAACAAAACTAGTGCAAAATGAAATTTCGGTTGAAGAATTAGAAATTGACTTTATAAAACTAGGAAATCATTACAGTACTATTGACATTTTTGAAATCATCGAAATTTACATTAATGACCCTAGCATTGAAGGTTATAATTTTGAAAATTCAAATCTTACATTTAAAGAAAGACTAGAAAAACTCAAAACACTAAACGGATACATACATTTTGCTGGCGGACTTTCTTGCAGTGTTAAAGATCAAAAAATTTCGAATTTTACATTAACAAAAAAATATATTGAGCCAATAATTAATTTTAATCGAGAAAATATAATTAAGTATCACGGAAAACCGGATTACGAATTAATTGATGATTTATCTCATGGAGGTTTTGACTATGCGATTGACAGCTATATCTTAGTCTACAATAATTTAAATTTTTATTTAGACCCTAATCAAGATCACTTAATAGAAATTTGCACAAAGAAATTAGACCTAAAATCGTTTACGATAAGACAATAAAGACCACGCAACAAATGAAAGTAGCTATCTACGGACAATACTATCTAAATAGTACAGACCCAATTATTAAAGACATATTTGTTTTTTTTACTTCTAATAATGTCGAAATGGTTATCGAAGCCAATTTCCTGAAGATGCTTCACGAAAAAAAGATAATCGAAAAAGAATACAAAACTTTTTCATCTCATACAGAATTAGACAGTAGCTTTGAAATGCTTATAAGCATTGGTGGTGATGGAACTATTTTAAGAGCAGCAACCTTAATTCGTAATTCTGGAGTTCCTATTTTAGGAATTAATGCAGGACGATTAGGATTTCTTGCTACTGTACAAAAAGAAAACATAGCTGCTTTTATGCAATTTGTAATTGACAAAAAATACACTGTATCCGAAAGAACTTTATTAAGTTTAACAACTGAGCCAAGAAATGAAGCTATCGAAGAACTTAATTTTGCAATGAATGAGGTAACAGTAAGCAGAAAAGACACTACTTCGATGATAACAGTAGACACTTATTTAAATGGTGAATACTTAAATTCTTATTGGGCAGACGGATTAATTATATCAACACCAACAGGTTCAACAGGATATTCACTAAGTTGTGGTGGCCCAATATTAACTCCAGATGTAAACAGTCTTGTAATTACGCCTATTGCACCCCATAATTTAACAGCCAGACCGCTTATAATTCCAGATAATACCGAAATTAAACTTCGAGTATCAGGAAGAGAGGATCATTATCTTATTTCTTTAGATTCAAGAATAGCATCGGTTAAAAACGAGTCTATTTTAACCATAAAGAAAACAGATTTTAAAATAAATATGGTCGAAATCCCTGGAGAAACCTTTTTGAAGACCTTACGTAACAAACTACTTTGGGGCGAAGACAAAAGAAATTAAGTTCTTTTTAAACATACGACATACTTTTGTAGTTTTTTTCTCGTTTTGCAAGTATCGAATATCCAGTAATTGTTGAGATATTTCATCTTTAATTCAAAAAAAGACAGATTTAACTTAATCAGCATTGATTCGTATTGATAATTATTATATTTGCACGCAATTTTTAATTAAATGAACAAAATTTTTAATTTATTGTTATGTTTCTTCTCCTTTGTAAGCATGAACGCTCAGATACATGAGGTAGGTGTTTTTTTAGGAGGTAGTAACTATGTTGGAGATGTGGGAAGCACGACGTATATTGCGCCAGAAAAGCTTGCCTTTGGCGTATTGTACCGATGGAATCAAAGTCCGAGACATGCATATCGCTTTTCGTACACACAATCAACAATCACTGGAAATGATTCAGATTCAAAAGAAGGTGGTCGAAAACAAAGAGGATATCGTTTTGATAACACAATCCGAGAACTTTCTGCGGGACTTGAATTCAATTTTTTTGACTTCAATTTACATGATTCCAAAAGAAAGGTTACTCCGTATGTGTTTTCAGGAATTAACTATTTTAGATACGAACAGTTATACATTCAATCGGGGGAAACAGAAAAAGAAAAGAATTCAGGTTCATTTGCAATTCCTATGATATTAGGTGTAAAAACAAATTTAACCACTAATTTTATCTTAGGATTAGAGGTTGGAGCGCGATATACCTTTACAGACAACCTTGATGGTAGTAATCCAGATAATGATAATTTAAAATCATTACGTTTTGGAAACTTAAATAATAATGACTGGTATGTTTTCTCGGGAGTAACTTTAACGTATACCTTTGGAAACAAACCTTGCTATTGCCCTTATTAAAAAAAATGAATTTAGACACATTAGATAAAACAAACTTACCACGACATTTAGCCATTATTATGGATGGAAATGGACGCTGGGCAAAACAACAAGGTTTCCTAAGAGCTTTTGGTCATGAAAACGGAACAAAATCAGTAAAAGAAACCATTGAATCTTGCGCCAAGCTAGGAATCGAATATTTAACTTTATACGCCTTTTCTACAGAAAACTGGAACAGACCTAAGTTAGAGATCGAAACTTTAATGAAGATACTTATAAACTCATTAAAGAAAGAACTTGGTACATTACAAAAAAACGACATCAAACTTAATGCAATTGGAAACTTAGAAAAGTTACCTCAATCTGCTCAAAAAGAACTTTTGGATGTTATTGATAAAACAAAAAATAACACAAGGCTTACGCTCACATTAGCTTTGAGTTACGGTTCTAGAGAAGAACTTGTAAACGCTGTTAGAATCATCAGTAATAAAGTTAAAAATAATATAATTTCAATAGACGCTATTGACGATTCAATTATAAATGAGCATCTTTACACGCAAAATTTACCAGATGTAGATTTATTAATACGAACAAGTGGAGAACATAGAATAAGTAACTTTTTGTTGTGGCAAATTGCCTATGCAGAATTATATTTTACTAATGTCTTATGGCCAGACTTTAAAGAAAAGGATTTATATGAGGCTATCATTAGTTATCAAAAAAGAGAACGTAGATTTGGAAAAACAAGTGAACAAATTAAATGATTTTTTAGTGTTACAAAAAAGAATAAAAATAGTACTTACCCTATTGGTTTTTGGTAGTTTTTCACAAATAAAAGCGCAAGAAAGAATTCCTTTTGACCAAGGGAAAAAATATATTCTTGCCGACGTATCTGTAATTGGTAAAATAAGTTTCAATGAACAAACAGTTGTTACCTTTTCTGGCCTACAGAAAGGGCAGGAAATAACAGTTCCTGGAGAAGAAATAAGTGGAGCCATCAAAAAACTGGGAAAGCTTGGTCTTTTCGATGAAATTTCATTCTATGTAAATAGGATAGAAAACGATAGTATATATCTAGACTTAGACATTGTAGAGCTTCCTAAATTAAACGAAGTAAAATTTGTTGGTATTAAGAAAGGTAAAGTCGAAGCATTAATTAAAGACAACAGTTTAACAAAAAACAAAATTGTAAACGAAAATTTAATTACGACAACCAAGAATTATATTGAAAATAAATACAAAAAAGAAGGTTACTTTAATACAAAAGTAACTATTACTACTACTGCCGATACAACCTCAACAAACCAAGTGAACATGCTGGTGCGTGTAGATAAAGGTGATAAGGTAAAAATTAGCAAAATCGAATTTGAAGGCAATAAAGCATTATCTGATGCGTCTTTACGCGGTGCAATGAAAGACACCAAGCAAAAAAATCCTATCCGTATTTTTAAAGCTTCAAAATTCATTAAAGACAAATACAAAGCTGATTTAGATAAAGTTATCGCTAACTACAAAGAAAAAGGATATAGAGATGCAAGGATATTGCATGACTCTATTACGTACGATAAAAAGAAAAATACATTAGCAATAAAAGTAGATATTGAAGAAGGTAACAAATACTACTTTGGTGATATCAAATTCTTAGGAAATACCGTTTACTCTGACCAACAATTAAATCGTTATTTAGGTATTAAAAAAGGAGAAACTTATAATGGCGTACTTTTAGAAAAAAGGATTGCCGATAAGACGAAACCTGATGCAGAAGACATCACCAATTTATACCAAAACAATGGGTATTTATTTTCTAACATTAATGCTGTAGAGGTAAAAACCGTAAATGATACCATTGATTTTGAAATTAGAGTTACTGAAGGTCCAATTGCATATTTTAATAAAATCTCAGTTGTAGGTAACGACAAAACAAACGATAAAGTAATTTACCGTGAACTAAGAACTAAGCCAGGTGAAAAATACAGCAAAGACTTATTAGTAAGAACTATTCGTGAGATTGGACAATTAGGATTCTTTGATCCTGAAGCAATCGACCCAAAATTCAAAAATGTTGATGCTGCTGCAGGAACTGTAGATATTGAATATCATCTAGTAGAAAAAGGATCTAGCCAGATAGAACTTCAAGGAGGTTACGGTGGCGGAGGTTTTATTGGAACCTTAGGACTTTCATTTAACAACTTCTCTGCTAGAAATTTATTTAACAAAAGCGCTTACAAACCACTACCAATGGGTGATGGACAAAAAGTAGCCCTTCGTTTACAAGGAAGTACTTATTTCCAGACTTATAGTGTATCGTTTTCTGAGCCTTGGTTTGGAGGAAAAAAACCAGTACAATTTAGTACATCGATATCTTACAGTACACAGTTTTTAAATAACTATGTTACACAAAAAGTAGATAAGAGTAAGAGTTTTAACATCTTGACGTTATCTGTTGGTAAAGCCAAAAGATTATCTGTACCAGATGATTTCTTTGTACTATCACAATCGATTAGTTACCAACATTACGATTTACATAATTACAACACTGGATTATTTACTTTCGGTAATGGAACATCAAGAAACTTAGCATATACTATTGGACTAACAAGAAGTAATAAAGGGGTTAACCCAATATTCCCAACATACGGTTCTGAATTTAGTATTTCGGCAAAAGTAACTCCGCCTTACTCTTTGTTCAACGGAATAGACTATGCTAACTTAGGAAACGAAAAAGAATACAAATTACAAAACACTGTTGATAGATCAAATGTTCCTGATGCAAACAATAACATTGTACAAATAGGTGACTATATTGATGCAAACGGAAACAAGGTTAGCGACTATACTCTTGCCGCTACAGACCAAGGAAAAGTGGATCAAAAGAAATTTAATTGGCTAGAATACTACAAAATTAAGTTCAAAGCTGACTGGTACACGAAAATTTATGGTAAATTAGTACTCCGAACGCTAACTGAATTTGGTTTCTTAGGAGCTTATGACCAAGCTAGAGGTGTAGTTCCTTTTGAAAGATTCTATATGGGAGGTGATGGAATGGCTAATTACTCTATGGATGGTAGAGAAACAGTAGCGTTAAGAGGTTACGAAAATAACTCATTAACACCTATAATTGAAGACAGAACCAATCCTAGATATGGTGAACAAATTGGAGCAACGATATATAATAAATTCTCTATGGAATTACGTTACCCAATAACACTGAAGCAATCGGCATCAATTTATGTGCTTACATTTGCAGAAGCGGGTTCATCTTATCCAACCTTTAGAGATTATAATCCATTTGATTTATACCGTTCTGCTGGTGCTGGTTTACGTGTATTTATGCCTGCATTTGGATTATTAGGAATTGACTTTGGTTACGGATTTGATGCATTGCCAGGACAAACAAAACCAAGCGGTTTACGCACACACTTTATTATTGGACAACAATTTTAATCGTATTGGTTAAAAATTTCAAATAAATTAATGTTATGAGAAAACAATTTTTATTTATATTTTTGGCCCTGATTGTAGGAATTACAAGTCAGGCACAAACCAAATCGACAAAAATAGGGTACATCGACATGGAGTATATTTTACAAAATGTCCCTGACTATAAAGAGGCTCAAACACAACTAGAGCAAAAAGCAGAAAAGTGGAAGCAAGAAATTGAGACTAAGAAATTAGATATCAATAAACTTAAAGATGCTTTGAAAGCCGAAAAAGCTTTATTAACGAATGAGCTAATTGACGAAAGAGAAACAGAGATTAAGTTTCTTGAAACTGAAATGTTAAATTATCAACAACAACGATTTGGTGTTAATGGTGATTTAATTAGACAAAAATCGTCGTTGGCAAAACCAATACAAGATCAAGTTTTTACTGCCGTTCAAGATATTGCTGAAGCTAAAAAATATGATTTTATCTTTGATAGATCATCTGATTTAACGATGCTTTTTGCAGCAAAGCGATACGATGTTAGCGATCAGGTTTTACGAGTTATTACCAGAACGGACAAAAGAGAACAGCTTACGAAAAAACAACTCGCTATAGAAGAAGCGAAAGAGAATAAAGAAGCTGCAATCGATGAAAGTCCAGCTTTACAAGAAAGACAAAAAGTCTTAGATGAAAGAAAAGCTGCAAGAGATAAAATACTGGAAGACAGGAAAGCAGCTCAGGAAGAAAAAATAAGAGTATACGAAGAGAATAAAAAAGCAATTAGAGACGCAAGAGAAGCTAAAAAAAATGGCACGGTTTCTGAAACAGTAAAAAAAGAAGGTGTTTCAACAACTGCGACTCCTACAACAGAAGCAGCAAAAACAGCTGCAACAGATGAAGCTAAAGACAAACAAAGATTAGCCGAAGACAAACAGAAAATGGTTGATGACAGACAAAAACTGTATGACGAACGCAAAAAAGCTTTAGAAGAAAGAAGAAATAAGATTTTAGAAGAAAGAGAAGCTGCCAAAAAAGCAAGAGAGCAAAAGGCTAAAGAGGACAAAGAAAAACAAGGAAATACGACCAATAATTAATTAATATTTTAAAATGATGATGAAACAAATCAAAACTTTACTAATTGCTGCAATACTAGTTTTAGGAGCAAACCAAATGAATGCTCAAGCAAAAGTAGCTCACGTTGATGTAAGCGAAATTATGTCTAAAATGCCAGCAATGATAGACGCACAAAAACAACTTGAGAAATTAAGCGGTACATATGATGCAGATTACAAAAAAATGGTAGAAGAATACCAAGCAAAATTAAAAAAATACGAAGCTGAATCAGCTACAGTTACTGATGCAGTTAACGGAGAACGTTCTAAAGAAGTTCAAGACATGCAAAAAAGAATTGTAGACTTTAGAGATAACGCTCAAAAAGAATTACAACAAAAAGAATCTGATATCGTTAAACCATTAATGGAAAAAGTGAGAGCTTCTATCCAAAAAGTTGGAAAAGCAAAAGGATACCAATATGTTTTAGATGGTTCTACTCTTTTGTTAGCTGACGGTCCAAACGTAACTGCTGATGTAAAAAAAGACTTAGGTTTCTAAAAAACTGTCTTATAAAAAATAAAAAACTGCTCGCCAATAAAATGGTTCGAGCAGTTTTTTTTTATACATAAAAATTAATTTTATTCCACTCAAAAATCCTAGTTAAAGGCTTTTTTTTGATTCCAAAAAATACTTAACTTTGTTTTCATGACAAACAATAATCCCATAGGCGTTTTCGATTCAGGCATTGGTGGCACTTCTATTTGGACTGCAATTCATCAGTTACTTCCTAACGAAAAAACAATCTATTTAGCAGATACTAAAAATGCTCCTTATGGTCAAAAGACCAAACAGGAAATAGTGGACTTAAGTAAAAAAAATGTAGATTTTTTACTAGATATGGGATGTAAACTAATTGTTGTTGCATGCAATACCGCAACTACAAATGCTATTAAAGAATTAAGAGAACAATACACTGTTCCATTTATAGGAATAGAACCTGCTATAAAACCAGCTGCGACAAATTCAAAAACGCAGACTATTGGAATCCTGGCTACTCAAGGTACTTTAAACAGTGAGCTTTTTAATAAGGCAACCGAAATGTATCAAGACACCAAAATTATTGAACAAGTAGGTCATGGTTTAGTACAATTAATTGAAAATGGAGATTTAAATTCTCCTGAGATGGCTCAACTTCTTGAATCTTACCTCAGACCAATGATTGAGGCGAATATTGATTATTTGGTATTAGGATGTAGTCATTATCCATATTTAATACCTCAGATAAAAAAAATATTACCCGAACACATTCATATTATAGATTCAGGAGAAGCTGTTGCAAAACAAACGCAAAATATATTACGCGAAAAAACAGGATTTAATAATGGCTCTGTAGATGAACCAATATTTTATACTAATGGTAATCCAAAAGTTTTATCGGATATCCTAGAGAATAAATACAAAGTTGATGAGAAAGATTTTTAACTATTAATCAATTTTTCTCTTAACAAACCATAAACCATCCAATGATAAATTGAGAGATATTTTATGGTAATTTTCTTTTATAAGCCCATCGCCAATTTTCCCTTTTTGTCCGTAAGAGTACGAAATATTTAAAGTAGAAAAAGAGTTGCTCTCTAAAGGAAGCGTTAATCCAAGCGAAAAAGACACGTTTTTAACCCTCTGATTGTCGACTTCCAGATAACCAGTATCATAATTTATTCCCGTTCCATACCCAATACGATCTACGTATTTACGAGCATTCTTTTTACTCTTATAAGAAACTCCGAATGCAAATCGGTCTTGATTTACAAAATCTCCATACAATTCTGATTGCTTAGTGTCATTCCAAAGGCTCTTTTCATAATCAAAAGACATGGTCAAATTATTTTTAAAAACCTTGCTAAGCCCTACTCCAATTTCTGTAGGCAAATAAAAATCATCAACGTCTGAAGCCGTATCAGAATCTGTGGCTATCGTGCCCGAATCTCCTACTATTGTTACACTTTGTACTTTAGAAGCTTTTATTCTTGATGGTGATTTAAAAGTTGAGCCAATTGTTAATGTAGAATCTATTTGATATTGAACTCCAAGAGTTGGTCTTAGTCCGTTGTAATTAGTTTTTTTGTTAATGTTAGTAATAGAGTTCATTACCGTATAATACCTATCATCTGTAGTGCTACCAAAAAGTACAGCCGCAGAAAGTCCCAAAGACAGTTTTTTATTGATTTTGTAGGCATACGAGAAATCAAAATCATTTAAACCTCCAGTTCCTGTTACATCTAAATTATACTTATCCTGACTATTTTCTATCGGAATTTTTAAATTTGAAATTTTAAATGCTCCACTCGAATAAGGTCGTAGAGCTACACTAAAGGCCGACTTTTGTGTAACTGGAAAAGCAAATGCAATATGAGAAAACTGAGCATTATTACGATTCTCGGATTTTGAATTATTTTGATATGTGGTTTCGATAAATTTACCTCCAACATCAAACAAAAAATGGTTTTGATACATAAATCCTAATGAAGCTGGATTAAGATTATTAATAAATTCATTAGATGGTAATGCAATTCCCGAAGAGCCAATAGAAGGAATTGACCCAAAATCTGAATCATATAAACTACCCAATCCGTAAAGTGAATATGGAGAACTAGAAATACTTTGAGAAAACGATGTCAACGACATTAAAACTAGTAAACTTGCAAACGCTATTTTATTTTTCATTTAATAAGTGATGTAATAAATTTTCAATTCCATTTTATTGCTTTGTAATTTCTGATTTCCCAAAACAAGTCGATTAACTGCTTTATTTATATTAGGCAGTGTAATGATTAATGAGGATTTCAGATCAGACTGTTTCAACATTTCTTTTTGTAAAAAACCTCCTATCGCAATTTTGTATGCTACATTTTCATTAAACTCATCACTAGCTTTATTTAATAAGGCATACATGGCCGCGCCCGACGAATTATTAAGCGTACCACTAATTCTGTTTAAATTATCTCCTACATACACACGTAATGAATCAGCCAGTGGATATATCTTAGAATAAGAATTGGCAACTGGTTTTATTATCAATTGAGCGTCTACAATTGCTCCTTTTTCGGCTATATATTTAAGTTTCTTTATACCTGGAAAATCAATTCTACAAGCAATTCCTGTTCCTGACTGAATAAAGCCCTTATTCTCCGTTTGGGAACTTGGCAATTTACTTGAAGAAACTGGCAAGTTTTCAATAAGTGTACCTGTCCTGTCTAATGAGATATTATTAAACTGCTTGGAAGCATCCAGAATAGAGAAATCTTTTATTAGAGAAGTTTCAGATTGCCCTTGATATATTGAGTAATAAAGCCGCACTAAACTTGTTGCTTGATTAAACCCGATGACACTCGATGAATTTGCAGTAGATGATGTAAGAACCATTCCTTTTAAGTATTCTGTAAATTCATCAAAATTGGTAACTTCCTTTTTCTTTAATTTCTGAAAGAGCTCTGAACCAAAAACATCACTCATTCTTATATTAATAGAGTCTTTTTCAGTTGGTCGAGGTTTATATGAAATCATCCCCAAACTTTCAGGAGCATAAGTTAGAGTCGAATTATTGTAGAAATTTTTATCCTCCTTATTTGGCTTTACTTTTTGAGTTAATCGATGAATATCGAATGTCTGAGTTTGGGTTGTATCTCCAAAAAAATAGTTATCATATCTCAGAACCATTGCAATGGAATCAAATACATAATTTGGCAAATTCGTATCTGAACCCCCTGTATTTAAGTTATAATTATTTGCAATTAATTGGAGGTAACTATCCGATTTTACCTTCCCAAAAATAGGATCTACATAGTTCCCTACCAAAATCCTTTTTTGACTAGATGTAACCAATGAATCAAAATTGATAGTAGACATATCAACAGTCAAGGTATCGATTAAAATTACTTTATTCCCTATCGATAAATAATCCGACCCAACTACAAATTCTCCGGCATCTCTATCCGAATTACAGGAAGTCATAAAAACTCCCAGAAACAACGGTAACAATAACTTGTACATAAATATTTTTTGAACAAATATAAAATGCACTTTTCTAGAGAACATCATAACATATACAGTCTAGACTTTTGTATCTATAAATAGAACAAAACAATCTATAAGCACTAAGCGCTAACAAATACATCATTCGACACCAAAATTTGCCATTTAGTCTATTGGAAGTGCCGATATATATATCTTCTTTTTTTAAAAATAATATCATAACTACTTTTGAACCAATAAATAAATAATGAAAATAAAAACTTTACTATCCTTACTTATTATGGTTCCGATGTTTACAATTTATGCTCAAAATGGCTATAGCGTGGATTTGAACATAAAGACAGAACCTGCAGATAAAATCACATTAAACGAAACAAGCATCGGAATTTCGGCTTATAAAAACATTGATACCAAAAACAAGATTACAAATACATTACAATACAAAAATATCGGAGTTAAGTATGACATAGAAAACTATGATTTTAAGTACAATTATAATCCATATAACAGTATTAAAAACACATTAGTAGTTACTCATCTATTAACACAAAAAACAACGTTAAACCTAGAAATAGAACCAATATTAAATTTTCAGGAAAACCTTAATTTTTCAGATTTATCGGTTTTAGGAGGATTAGAGATTAATAAGATTATTGATAAAAACAACACTATAAATATTGGAGTAAAAAGAACTAATGCCTTAGGATTACCCAAAATAACTCCAACATTTTCTTTTTATCATAAAATAAATGAAGCTGCTACAATGACTATTGGTTTTCCTAATTCAGCAATAACATATTCTAACAATGAGCGAAATGTATTTAGGCTGACAAATAGTTTTAATGGAGATTTTTTTAATCTGGATAACACTAAATATTTAGATGGTAATACAGCCACAAAAGCGAGTTTATCTCAAATTACTACTGCATTAGAGTATGAGAGAAACATGGATGGAAATTGGTTTGTGAATTTTAAAGCCGGGTATGATTTTAATAAAAAATACCAATTATCAAATCATGATAACGATAACGTTTATGATTTTAATATCGGCAACAGCTACATTCTTAACATTGGTATAAAATACAAACACTAATAAATATAATACATTATGAATAGTTTAAAAAAAGGAATATTATTCGCAACATTTATTACGAGTCTCTCTTTTGTAGGCTGTAGTAATGATAATTCCGATGACGAATTAATGGGAAACTGGATCAAAAAATCTGCTTTTGATGGCCCTGCAAGATCTAGTGCTGCAAGTTTTGTAATTGGAGCATATGCCTATGTGGCAACAGGATATACTGGAGATGAGTATCTAAAAGATCTTTGGGTGTACAATTCTATAGGAGATTATTGGGAGCAAAAAGCACAATTTCCAGGAGTTGCAAGAAGCTCTGCATCTGCTTTTGAGTTAAACGGAAAAGGCTACATTGGTCTTGGTTATGATGGTACTAATAAATTAAAAGACTTTTATGAATACAACCCCGCAACGAATGTTTGGGAACAAAAAGCAGAATTTACAGGTACGGCACGTTATTCGGCAGTAGGATTTCAAGTTGGCGGAAAGGCCTATTTCGGCACAGGTTACGATGGTAATTATCTAAAAGATTTTTACCAGTACAATCAAAACTCTAATACCTGGACTCAAGTAAATGGTTTTAGTGGAAACAAAAGAAGAAATGCAACCGTTTTTGTAATTAATAACAAAGCATATTTAGGAACTGGAGTAAATAGCGGTTCGAATCAAAATGATTTCTGGCAGTTTGATCCAAGCACTGATCTTTGGACTAAAAAAAGAAATCTCGACGATAGCGAAGATGACCATGAAACATACTCAATAATGCGCTCAAATTCCTCTAGTTTTACTATGAATGGTTTAGGATATATTGTTTGTGGAGAAGGCTCAAAAACAATCTGGGAATACAACCCAATTACTGATTTATGGCAAGAAAGAACCTCGCTAGAAGGCGCTTCAAGAACTGACGCAGTTGGTTTCGCTATTAATGATAGAGGGTTTGTTTTATTAGGAAGATCTGGTTCGTCTTATTATGATGATGCATGGGAATTTAAACCTCTGGAAGAACAAAATGATGATGACAATTAATATCAAAAATCGATTCTTCTGGGCAAAAATCCAGAAGAATTCTTATTCTTCGGTCTCAAAAATCATTGCAGTAATTACTATTTTATTACTTGTAGCTTGCAATAAAAAAGAGAAATATCATGTAGAATCTATAAAAACCGCTACTGGTTGGGGATACACAATTGCTAATGATGAAAAAATCATAATCAAGCAAACCATAATTCCTGTTATTGATAATAACAAGAGCTTTACTACCGAAAAAGAAGCCTTAAAAACTGGGAATTTGGTAGTGAAAAAGCTTGAAGCTAATTTATCACCAACGGTAACAAAAAAAGATTTAATTTTATTAGATATAACTATCTAAATGAACGTCGAAATAATCAAGAATACTAGTTCTAACAAAATACTATTTCATAGTGTTATATGGACTTTCTTTATCCTAACCTCATTGATTCAATTTTACGAAAGCCCGTTCCAGATAACGCCTGATTTTTATGTACAATGGATTACTGGAATTATATTATTTTATCTAAACTATTTCTATTTAGTTCCAGCGTTGCTTTTACAAAAAAAGTACTGGCTCTATTCCGTATTTATTATAGCTCTAATTGTCACTTTTATAATCATTCGGGATAGTTATTTCATACCCGATATACAACTGGCTAGAAGAATGCCTCCGATGAAAACAGTTCCTAGTGAAGGACCTCCTGTGCATTTTAAAAATATTAAATTTAGAACTACAATGGTTACTCAGCCCTTGTTTTTTAAAATAGCTCCTTCGTTTTTTTATATTTTAATAGTAACTATAAGTGCCATTATTAAGACATTATCAGAGTTTTATAATAACCAACAAAATAAATTAATAGCCGAGACACATCGTACAACTACTGAGTTGATTTATTTGCGAAAACAGACAAATCCTCATTTTTTGTTCAATTCATTAAATAGTATTTATTCTCTAGCACATAAAAAATCAGATTTAGTTCCAGATGCAATCGTAACATTGTCTGAATTGATGCGCTATATGTTGTATGAGACTGACAATAAAACGGTAGCTCTCGAGAAAGAGATAAACTACATTCAGAATTACATTGAGTTACAAAAATTAAGACTAAACAACATCGAGAACATTACTATTAATGTACATGGTGAACCCAAAAACAAATTTATAGAACCATTATTGTTAATCTCATTTGTAGAGAATGCTTTTAAATATGGAACAGATTATAAAGGAGCTGCTTTTGTAAAAATTAGAATAGTTATCGGACAAAACAGCTTGGATTTTCGGGTAGAAAACAAAGTAGAAAACTATAAAAAAGACCCTGAAAATTCTGGAATTGGATTAACTAATATTCAAAGTCGCCTAAACCTTCTTTATCCAGATGCACACGAACTTAAAATAACCGAAACAAAGAAATTTTATAACGTACATCTCAACTTAAAACTAGACGAAATACAAACTGCTATCACTTAAGATTAAGTTAATAATGGTCTAGATAGCAATAAACTATAACAGGAAATTAACTATTGAAAATCTAATTTTAACTTGTCTTTAGTGGTCAAGTTATATTTTCGCATCATAAATTTATCTAAAAAAGACGACAAATGAAATGTGTAATTATAGATGATGAACCTCTGGCAGTCGAGTTACTTAAGGATTTTGTGAGTAAAGTCGATTCTTTAGAGTTAGTAAGTACTTTCAATAACGCAATTGATGCTATTTCTATTATAAATCAAACGAGTATTGATTTGATATTTCTGGATATTGAAATGCCTCATTTTTCAGGAATAGATTTTTTAAATGCCATCGAAAAGAAACCTTTAGTCATTTTTACAACAGCTTATTCTGATTATGCTGTTGAAGGATTTAATCTTGGTGCTGTAGATTATTTAGTAAAACCAATTCCGTTTCATCGTTTTTTAAAATCGGTTGTAAGAGCACAACAATTATTTAATCCGTTGCATATTCCTGCAAGTGTAAATCCTATTTCGGCTCCCGAAATTAACCATGATTTCATGTTTGTAAGAGCCGAATATGAGAATGTAAAACTAAACTTTTCGGATATTTTATTTATCGAAGGATTAAAAGATTATGTAAAAATTTATACTACAGACAATAAGTACACCTTAACATTAATAAGCCTTATAAAGCTTGAAAATTTACTTTCGAATAAAGGTTTTTCCAGAATTCACCGATCGTACATTATTAATATCAAACACGTAAAATCAATTCAAAAAAATAAAGCTTTGATTGGAGATAAAAGAATTCCTATCAGCGAAAGCTATAAAAATGCTTTCTTCGAAAAAATAAATTTGTAACTACCTCTACTCTTCTTTAAACCAGCTGGAATACATTACGTAATTATTAGAAATACGTTCTATTTCGCCAGCAAAATCAGATTGGTCTATATCTTTTACTTTCTTTGCAGGAACTCCAGCATAAATACTACCAGAGGTTACAACTGTATTTTGTGTTACTACAGCGCCAGCAGCCACAATAGCATTGCTCTCGACAACGCAATTATCCATTACGATTGCTCCCATTCCTATTAATACATTATCATGTATCGTACAACCATGTACAATTGCATTATGCCCTATAGAAACATTATTTCCTATAATCGTTGGATGCTTTTGATACGTACAATGAATAACAGCACCATCCTGAATATTTACTTTATTCCCGATTTTAATAAAATTTACATCACCTCTAATCACAGCATTAAACCAAACGCTGCATGAATCTCCAAAAGAAACATCTCCTACAATCGTTGCATTTTCGGCTACATAACAATCCTCTGGAATATTAGGTGTTTTTCCGTTTACAGATTTTATCAACATGAAATTTATTTTTAAAATGAATTATAATTAGTTTATTGCTGGACAATCGCAATCATATCGTTCACGCTTACAGAATAAGTTAAGTCCCAAAGTAATTTGATGGTATGCGCCGTTATCAAACTTTACATTACCCGTAACTTGCGAATATGTATAAGCAAACATGAAGTTTTTATAATTAACCCCTAAGATAGGAGTTATGTATTGTAATTTTTGAGTAGATATTCCGGAACCATTATAATATTGAGCTCCATCAAAACTTCTTCTATATGATAATCCAGCCCAAAGACTACCAAAATCCATATTCTTATATGCTTTCAGATTAAAATCGACTAACTTCTCTTTTGTTTTATCAAATAATTGAAAAAGAACTGAAGGTTCCCACAATAATTTCTTTTTATTTCCAAAGACATATCCTGCACTCAAAAGATATTTTCTCAGATTATCACTTTCAAATTCTGTATATATTTCTCGTCTGGATTCAACAGCTCCTTGAACTGTAGCATGGGCATAAAAGTTAAGATAGTTATATGATGCTCCAAAATCTACATTAAAATAAGTATCCTTTTGAATATCTCCAACAACAATTGGATCAAATGCTTCAAAAGCTGTTTCGTCTAATTGATTCTGAATTACACCTACATTCATACCAAATGAAAGCTGATTTAAATCAATCTCATCTCTAGAAAAAAGAATATGATATGCATAAGTAAGTTTAACTCCTTTTTGAGAATGATAACCATTTTTATCATTAAAAACTATAATTCCAGCTCCTGACCTACTATCTCCAATTCGACCATTAAAACTTAATGTTTGCAATGTTGGCGCATCATCTTGACCAAACCATTGCTTACGCGCTGTTAATCTAAGTTTTGCACAATTTGCCGCACCAGCCATCGAAGGATGTATCAAATAATAATTATCCGATAAATAATCTGAATAAACAGGAATCCCTTCTTGAGAGTATGAATAAGAAAATATAAATAATAGAAAAACTGAATATTTAATTTTACTATACATTGGGGGCAGGTTTATTAAAGTAGGTGTTAAAATTTTATTTTAGTATTAAAATATGGTAAAAATTCCTAAGATTGAGGAAATAATACGCTATTTTCATATTAAATATCAAATATAACTATTAGTAGAAAATAACTTTAGTAAATTTGTAAAAAATTACTAAATCATGACAAAACTCACTATAAAAGAAACACAAAATCCTACTATACTAAAATTCGAATTTCCTGACTTTATAACTAAGAATGAGAGCTTTGAATTTAAAAATATTGATGAAGCTAAAAACTCTCCATTAGCTCAAAAACTTTTTCATTTACCATTTGTAAAAACTGTATATATCTCAGGTAATTTTATTGCTATCGAAAGATATAGCATTGTTGAATGGGATGATGTAAAAGATGCTGTAGCTGAACAAATCGAAGCTTTTGTAAACGATGGTGGAGTAATAATAAGTATTGACGAAAATAAACCTAAAAAGCAGCCAATAACTGTTTATGGTGAATCGACTCCTAATCCTGCAGCCCTAAAATTTGTAGTAAGCAGAATGTTGACTAAAAATGCAATAGAATACAAAAATATTGACCAAACTGCATCTTCTCCATTAGCACAAGAATTATTTAAATTTCCTTATGTAAAAGAGATTTTTATAGATGAAAATTATATTTCGGTAACTAAATATGAGATTAATGATTGGCAAGAAATTACTCTTGAGCTAAGAACTTTCATTAAACAATATATTGAAAACGGAGGAACAGTTTTAGACGAAAGTCTAATAGAAGTAGCAACTAAAAATGATGTTACTAAAGATGAAGCTTTTGATAAACTGGATACAACATCACAACAAATTATCAATATATTAGAAGAGTATGTAAAACCTGCGGTAGCTGCCGATGGTGGAAATATTGCTTTTGATTCTTATAATGAAACGGATAAAACTGTAAAAGTGATTTTACAAGGAGCTTGTAGCGGTTGTCCGTCATCAACGTTTACACTTAAAAGTGGTATCGAAAATATGCTAAAAAGTATGCTAAATGACGATAACATAAAAGTAGAAGCTGTAAATGCATAACCCTCATTTCTATAAAAAATTTAAAAAAAGCGCTTCAATCGGAGCGCTTTTTTATTGTCGTAAAAAAACGAAACCAAAAACACAAACTACTTATTATCAATAAATTATTACTCCGCAAATAATATATTTCTTAAAAAAAAGATTAATATTGTAATCTAAATTAATCAACAAGAACTATTATGGGATTATCAACATTTTTTAAGAATTTGTTCGGCACTGCCAAGGAGTCTGCTACAGAATTAGCAGACCAAGCCGAAAGTACATTTGAACAAGCAAAAGAAGCTGCTGCTCCTTATCTTGAAAAAGCCGAAACATTTGCCGAAGAAACCATAGGCAAGGTTAAAGAAGCATCGGCTCCATATCTTGAAAAAGCGGAAACATTTGCTGGAGAAACTTTCGAAAAGGTTAAAGAAGTTTCTGCCCCAATACTAGACAGCGCTGAAGATTATGTAAATCAAGCAAAAGATACCGTGAGCGAATATGCTGGAAAAGCTTCGGATGCTATCGAAAAAGCAGTTGATTCTGTTAAAGAAACTGCTTCAACAACAGCTGAAACTGTTACAGAAGAAACAAAATCACTTGCTGCCGATGCAACTGACGCAGCCGATGAAGCTTCGGATAAAGCATTAAATAAATAGTTAAAGATGATCTCGATTTTTAATTAATAAAATAATTAATTTTTATCTTTGTCAAACTAATTCAAACCTTCTCTATGAGAAGGTTTTTTTATATTAAAAAAAATGAATCTAAATCCAGAACAAATTAGTGAGTACGTTAATCAATTTATAAAAATATTAGTTGATTATTCTCCAAAACTAATTTCAGCTTTTCTTATTTTATTTGTAGGACTCTACATTATTCGTGTTGTAAATAGAGTAATGCGTCGAATAATGGTAAAACGTAACCTCGACCCTACCTTATCTAAATTCCTTGCGGATATTTTATTGTGGGCATTACGAATATTACTATTTGTATCATTTATCTCTAAACTAGGGATTGAAACATCTTCATTTGTTGCTATTCTTGGTGCCATGGGTCTTGCAGTAGGTTTGTCACTACAAGGTTCTCTTTCTAATTTCGCAGGAGGCATGCTTATTATTGTTTTTAAACCTTTTAAAGTTGGTGATACAATTGAAGCACAAGGTGTTATCGCAACCGTTTCTGAAATACAAATTTTTGTAACTAAGTTGCTTACCGCAAACAATCAAACTGTATTTGTACCAAATGGAGCTTTATCTAATGGCACAATTATTAATTATTCTATGCAAGGACAACGCAGAGCCGACTTAACATTTGCAATTGCTTATGATGCTGATATTAAAAAGGCTAAAGATATTCTTGAAAAAATATTAGTAGACAATCCTAATGTGCTTAAGAATCCTGCGCCAGAAGTTTTCGTAAAAAACTTAACAACTAGTTCTGTAGAATTTGCAGTGCGCCCTTGGGCAAAAAATGAAAATTTCGGAACTGTTATTTCTCAAACTTTAGAGAATTGCAAAATTGCTTTAGACGAAGCAGGAATTTCTGTTCAGCCTTATACACTTCAAAAATAAAATAGTTTTTATTGCTTTTTGGGAGTTGTAACCATAAAATCTTTCAAATAGTAAGGTTCAAAATAAGCGACATCTACAATGTCGTTTATTTTGAATTTATCAAAACTTATGGTACTCATTTCTTTTGCCGATGGGTACTTAACATCTTCTAGAAAAATGAAATTTTCTTTTGTTAAAACTGGTTTACATTTTTCGGCACAATCTCCAACAAAATAAATCGTTTCGGTATATTCTTCAAAAGAGTTTTCGGTAATAATTTCAGCCAAAATTTCTCTTTGCTTTTCTAACTTTGAGTTAAACACAGCACTATACACTTCCATTCGTCTAGCATCTAGCATCGGAACAATTAAGCCATTTGTAACATTTGCCTGAGAAGCTAATGTTTGTAATGTATCTACAGCTATTAATGGGATATTCAATGCAAAACATAACCCTTTTGCAGCCGAAACACCTATACGTAATCCTGTGTAAGATCCAGGTCCCTGACTAACTGCAATTGCAGATAAATCCTTATAAGTAATTCCTGCTTCCTGAATACATTCTTCGATAAAAACATGTAATCTTTCGGCGTGAGAATAGCCTTCTTCAGAGATTTCTTTGTGCAGAATAATTTTTCCTTCTTTTGCTAAAGCAACAGAACAGTTCTTTGTAGCGGTTTCAATATTAAGAATGTAAGCCAAACTAATTTTATATTTTATGGAAACAAAAAACAATCTAATTCTACTATAGAACTAGATTGTCTTGTCATTATTATTTTTTCTCTTTATCGGATTTAAGGCTAACCTTATCTCCTGAATTCAAATCTTTCGAAACTGTTGTGTATGGTCCTGTAATTACCACGTCTCCTGGTTTCAGTCCAGACATTACTTCGATGTTTGTATCGTCTTGAATTCCTGTCTTGATAATTCTAATTTTAGCTTTATCTCCCTCTTTCACAAAAACACATTCGAATTTTTTGTCATTTTTAGGAGCTACTTTTTTATCATTTGGGTCTTCAACTTTAATTTCTTTTACTGCTGTAGTATCAGATTTTACAACTACGGCACTTATTGGCACCGCCAACACATTCTTTTTTGTGTTTGTTATAATATCAACTGTTGCTGTCATTCCTGGTCTAAAAGGCGAATATACTTCTGGCTTCCCTTCCAATAAATCCTGATACGATTCTTTTAAAATTCTTACTTTAACTTTAAAGTTTGTTACCTGATCAGATGTTAATGTACTGCTCGCTGAATTAGAGATACTTGTTACGATACCTTTAAATTGCTTTTTTAAATAAGCATCTACTTCAACATTTGCTTCGTCTCCAACTTTTATTTTTACAATATCATTTTCGTTTACATCAACTTCAACTTCCATATTGTTTAAGTTGGCAACTCTTAAAATTTCAGTTCCAGCCATTTGTTGGGTTCCTAAAACACGCTCTCCAAGCTCTACATTAAGCACAGAAATTGTTCCATCTGCAGGAGCATAAATAGTAGTACGTCTTAAATTATCTTTAGCTTCATTTACAGATGCTGAAGCACTTTGTACAGCAAAATAAGAATTTTGCTTGGTTGCTTTGGCAACTTCAAAAGAAGCTATTGCTTTATCCCAATCTGACTTGGAAATAATTCCTTTTTCAAATAACTTTTTATTTCTTTCATAACTAGCCTTTGCCTCTTTAAAAGAAGCATCTGATTGACTTAAACCAGCTTTGGCTCCAGACAAATTAGAAACGGTACGATCATAACTTGATGTATATAAATCCGGATTTATTTTTACCAATAAATCTCCTTTTTTAACAACTTGCCCTTCTTTTACATTTAGCGCAATAATTTCTCCTGAAACCTCTGATGAAATTTTCACTTCAATTTCTGGCTGAATTTTTCCTGTTGCCGAAACAGTTTCTACAATAGTCGATGCCATTACTTTTGCAACTTCTATTTCTGTACCAGCATCTTTATTTCCTATTACACCTTCTTTCTTAAACCAAACTAATGCTGCAATGACAACTATTACGCCGCCTAATAAGAAATAAATTGTTTTTTTTGACATAATGAACTAGTTTTTAACAATCGGAATTCCAAAATAGAATTCTAATATTTTAATTTTAAATATATAGTCGTACTTCGTTCTAATAACTTCCGACTGTGCATTAGTAAGTAATGTTTGTGATTGATTAAAATCAAATGCATTCATTAATCCTACTGCAAATTTTTCTTTAGCATAATCATAAGCTCCTTGTCTTGACTCTAATGCTACAACCGATGCTTCATGTGCATTTAACGCTCCTTTTGCATCTGTAAAAGCAGTATAAACATTACGTTGTAAATCTAAGTTTTTTTGTTCTAATTCGATCTTAGATTTCTCTAAACTTACTTTTGAACGTTCTACGTTATTTCTTGCAGAGAAACCATTAAAAACTGGCACTGATAGCTGGAAACCAAATGACTGTCCTTTATTATCTTTAAACTGATCCAAAATTGGCGCTGCATTTCCTAAAACTGGCGAAAAATTATTTTGCAATACACTTTGATTTGTCCCTTGTACAAAACCAATTTGCTTGGTAGGATTATTTGCATCTGGAACTGCCCCTGTAACAATATCTGAGTAACTTGCTCTGGTATTAAAGTTATAAAATGCACTTAAAGTAGGCTGATAAGCACCTCTGGCAATAGATACATTTTTCTCTGCAATTTCCAGATTCGTTTTAGCAATTTTTAAATCTGTTCTTTCTTCTTTTGCTTTTTCATAAATTGTACTTGCCGACTGTGACAAAATAGAATTTCCATCATTTATATTGGTATCGTCAACAACATCAAAATCTTCAAATTGTTTTAGTTGTAACAACTGTGCCAAACTTAATTTAGAAATTAGCAACGTATTCTCTGCAATGATAACATTTTGTTTACCAGTTGCAACAGTAGCTTTAATATCTAATAAATCTCCTCTTGGGATTGTTCCTGCTTTTACCAATTCGTCTGAACGTGTATATTGTTTCTCACTAATTGCAAGTTGTTCTTGTTGTACTTTTAAATTTTCTTTATTAAAAAGTACTTGCAAAAATGCATTTGCTACATTAAGCGAAATATCTTCTTGCATTTTTTGCAATTGATATTTTGATGCTACAATAGATAAATTAGCTTTTCGTAATGTATTCTGATTTTGTAATCCTTTATAAATATCAACTCCTACACTTGCTCCAACAGAAGAGTATTGTGTGGTTTGATTTTCAAGTAATCCCGTTGTAATATTCTGATTTAAACCAACGTTCCAGGAGTGTGAAGCATTGGCATTTACCGTAGGCAAATAATTTCCTATGGCAGATTTTTTATCAATAGTAGCACTTCTGGTATCTAATTCCGATTGTTTAATCGAAATATTGTTATCCAATGCATACTTTACGCATTCTTCTAACGTCCATTTTTTAGATTGCGCCTGAATTGACGCTCCAAATAGCAAGACAAAAACAAAATAAATATATTTATTATTTTTCATAAACTTTGAATCAAAGCATAGCAAAGATACTATACAAATTTAACATTCTTTAAAAACCAAAAATTCTTTTTTTCTAACTGCTACTTATTTTTTCTCTTCTTCTTTTATCAAGCCTTGATTCCAAATTTTTATTTTATCTGTAGCTGTAATACCACTTTTCACCTGAACATAAATTCCATCACTAACACCTAAAACAAGGTCTTTTCTTTGGAATTTTTGTGGTGCAGTTTCTACTTCAACATATGGCTTTTGAGTTTTTTTATCAAATTGTACCAATGATTCTTTTATAGCCAAAACTTTTTCTGCTTTATCTAGTATAATCGATGCATTTGCACTTAAACCTGCTCTAATAAATGTATCATCTCTATTTTCAAGTGACCCTTTTATTTGAAACTGAATTGCTCCATTTTCTACCACTCCTTTTGGCGCAATATAACGTAAAATTGCATCAAATTTTTTGTTTTCTATCGCTCCAACGGTAATTTCAATTGGCATTTTTTCTTTGATTTTTCCAACTTCAGATTCATCAATTTTTCCAACAAAAATCATTCTTCCCACATCTGCCACACTCGCAATTGTAGTTCCTTCGTTAAAGTTATTACTTTCGATAACCTGATTACCTACTTTTACAGGTACATCTAGTACCATTCCCGTTACTGTTGAACGAATTAAAGTATTAGCATAATTTCCTAATCCAGATGTAGTTCCTGTTTTTACAATATCAAAACTTTGTTTAGAAGATAAATAAGTTTGTTTTGCTTGTTTGTAAGCCACTTGTGCAGCATCAAAATCATTTGCAGAAATTACCCCTTTATCAAACAATGTTTTTTGTCTTTGATATAATTTTTCTTGATTATCTAATGCAATCTTAGCTGTCTGAACTTGATTTTGAGTGTTACTTACATTCGAAACATTTGCAACAACTTTAATCTTAGCAATCATGTCTCCTGCTTTTATAGTCTCTCCTGCTTTTATATAAACAGCTTCGATAATTCCCGAAATATTAGGTTTGATAAGTACCTCTTCATCAGGCTGAATATTCCCTGTCGCAATTGTATTTTTAACTATCGTTTTTATCTCAGCTTTTTCTGTTTGATAAACAATTGGCGACTCTTGATTTTTTGCATACAAGTAATACAAAGCCCCGAAGAAAACTACTGCGATAAAAATTAAAACGGTTATGGTTACTCCTTTTTTCATTTTGTTTTTTGTTTAATCGATTATTTTATTGATTGATAATTTATTCTGCTCGCAAAGCATCTACTGGCTTTACATTTATTGCAGTTTGTGCCGGAATAAATCCTGCCAGCAAACCTGACCCTACTAATATTAATAATGCCACAAAAACAACTCTTAAATCTACCGTTGGATTCGCAAACATCGTTTCTCCTTCTTGAGGCATCGAAGCCAATACCATATTAAGAATTGCAATAACCCCAGTTGCAACAGCAATACCTAACATTCCAGATATAATAGTTAAGAATATAGATTCCGAAAGTATTTGTCTGCGAATAGCTCCAGGTGTTGCCCCCAATGCTCTACGAATTCCTATTTCTTTGGTTCTCTCTTTTACCACTATAAGCATAATATTAGAAATTCCGATAACTCCAGAAATTAAAACTAAGGTACCTACAAAATAAGCAATGAATGTTAAGATTGTAAACAATCCTTGCACTTGATTAAATCGTTCAAACAAATCGAAATTCCCAACTGCTCTATCATCAATAGGATTAATAGAATGCCTTTCTTTTATTATTTCTATGATCTTTGGCTTTAAATCAGTTATAGAAGCTTTATCATTTGCGGTAAGCGCCATCCATCCTACTTTATCTCCGTAATTAAAGGCTTGCTGAAAGGTAGTAAATGGCACAAATATATTTTTTTGTTCCGCTTCAGCGTTTCCATTATTTTGATTTTTAGAATGATAAACTCCTACAACCATAAAATTTACACCATTCACCTTAATGTATGTTCCTATAACTTCTTCGGCTTTTCCATAAAGTCCGCTTATAACTCCTTTTCCGATAACGGCAATTTTTCTATTTTCTTTAATATCTTGTTGGTTTATAAAACGCCCTTTTATAATATCCATAGGCTGTTGTTTAATAAGCTCCGGATAATCACCAAAAATAGTAAAAGCCGAAGTTTTAGTACCTCGAACAACATTATTAACACCATCATTAGAATCTCCTAATTGGTTACGAGGAGACACATATAATAAGTCTGGCAAAGCTTCTTTTAAAGCTGCGACATCACTATTTTTAAAATCATAACGTCGTGTTTTAGGCAATCCCTTGTAGGGTTTTGATGTAGTTTGACTCCACATAAACATGGTATTTGTTGCAATACCATCAAATCCTTTTTTAACACCATTCTCTAAACCATTTCCTGCTGCGAGTAAGATTACTAAAATGAATATTCCCCAAAACACACCAAAAGCGGTAAGCACTGTTCTAAACACATTAGCCGTTAAAGCTTCTAAAATCTCTTCCCAATTATCTCTATCAAACATAATTATTCGTCTCTAAGTGCTACAATAGGTCTTATTTTTGCTGCTCTGTATGCTGGAAAAAAACCAGCCATTGCTCCCGCAAATACGAGCAAAACTAAAGTGGTCAACGCCACATTAAAATCAACTTCTGGATTTAAAAAGAATTCACTTTTTATCATTGGCCCTACTACTTCCAGTAATAATAAACTTGCCAATAAACCAATAAAACCTGCAATTGTAGTGATAAAAATAGACTCATGTAATATCATTCCAACTATCGATATTGGCGAAGCTCCAAGTGCTTTTCTTATCCCAATTTCTTTCGTTCTTTCTTTTACTATAATTAACATAATATTACTAACTCCCACAACACCTGCTATTATAGTACAAATCCCTACCCACCAAAAAAACAGTCTGATATAAAGATTCAAGTCATAAACTTGTTTTGCATCTTTAACCGAGTTGTAAACCCCAATACCATTATCATCATCTGGAGCTACAACATTTTTAGTCTTTAAAAGTTGCTTTAAATCCGCAGTAAATTTTTCAGATTCTGCCAATGCTTCTTCATATGAAGCTTTTTTGTTTAATGTAAAAAACAAATTACTTACTTTGTCACCAATTCCATAAGCTCTTTGAGTTGTAGTCATTGGCAAATAAACTCTGGTTTCCTCTCTTTCTCCAGCCGGATCAGTAAAAACTCCAACAACTTTAAAATTGATTTTATTTATAGAAATTTGTTCTCCAAGCGGGTTTTTATCCTTAAATAAGTCTGTTTTTATTTTCATCCCAATTACTGCGACTTTTTCATAATTAGCCAAATCTTTGCTATTTATAAATCTTCCCATTACAATGGTAGCATTTTCGATTCCTAAATAATCAGGATCTACACCTCTAAACTGATAACTTGAAGATTCTTTCCCATAAGTTACACTCGCACCCCAAAAATTATATGTTGAAGCTCGTTTATCCAACTGATTTTCAAATTTTTGAACTGATTGTGAATAATCGCTATTTCTAAACTGAATTTGTCTTCCTGGGTTTAGTCCTTTATATTGTTTTGTAGTAACACCTGTCCAAACCTCTATAATACCTGCAGCATCACGTTCGAATTGTTTTTCGATTCCGTTCTGAAGTCCTTTACCTGCACCTAGAAGAATAACCAATATAAAAATTCCTGAAGCAACAGAAATCCCTGTAAGAAAGGTTCTTAATTTGTTTTTGGAAATTGCTTCAAATATTTCCTGCCAACGCTCAATATTAAACATAAGCTGATGCTCTTACTTGTTCTACGTATTTATCATCGATAATTAGTCCATCTTTCAAGACTACATTCCTTTTACACATTGCTGCAATATCTGGCTCGTGTGTTACAATCAAAATTGTTTTTCCTTCATCATTGATTCCCTGAATCAGTTCCATTACTTCATATGATGTTTTTGTATCCAAAGCTCCGGTTGGCTCATCTGCCAATAATACTTTTGGGTTTGAAGCCAATGCTCTGGCTATTGCCACACGCTGTTTTTGCCCTCCCGAAAGTTCGCTTGGTAAATGGTGTGAATGCGAATCCAAACCAACTTTTTTTAAATAAGCCAAGGCAATTTCATAACGTTCTTTTCTTTTTATACCCTGATAATATAGTGGCATAGCAACATTATCTAATGCCGTTTTATAATTAATTAAATTAAAGGATTGAAAAACAAAACCTAAAAATTTATTTCTGTATCTAGATGCAATTGTTTCATTAAGATTTTTAATTGGCACATTATCCAGAATATATTCTCCCGAATCGGCTTCATCTAATATTCCTAAAATATTTAGCAATGTTGATTTTCCCGAACCAGATGACCCCATTATAGCAACCAACTCTCCTTCTTTAATATTGAAATTAATTCCTTTCAACACATGTAATTCAGATTTTCCCATTTTATAGGATTTATGTAAGTCTTTAATTTCAATCATGGTTTGTTAATTTTAAAACAATAATACTTATTTTGCCAAGTAATTCAATATAACGAAATGTTAATAGTTTTAACCTATTACACTAATAAGACTAAATCTCTATCAAAATGTTACACTTTAATCTTAAAATATATTTGTTTTCTTAATTTTGCATCTTAAAAAAAATATAATGAAGAAATTAATATCGTTTCTAGCCCTCTCAATAGTTATCACTTTTATAACTAGCTGTTCTTCTTCTCAAAAATTAGCAACATTAAAGCCTGAGCCCGATGATGCTAGCCCATTGATATACGACAACACTCCTTCATTCATAAACTTGCCTATTACCGTAAAACTAAAAGACATTGAAAACCAAACTAATACTTTACTTACTGGTTTAATTTACGAAGACAATAATATTGAAGATGACGATATCGAAATCAAAATATGGAAATTGGCTCCTATAAGAATTGAGAATGATCCAGCCAATCCTGATAAGAAAATCAAAACTATTCTACCTTTAAAAGCACTTGTAAAATATAGAATAGGAACCAAACAATTAGGCGTAGAGCTATACGATACCAGAGAATTTAATTTAAATGGAGTAATTACATTAGTTAGCTCAGTGGGGCTGACCAATTGGAAATTGAACACTAAAACCGAATTAAAATCATTAGATTGGAATGAGAGCCCAACTATGAGTGTTTTTGGAAAGAATATGCCTGTAACTTATCTTATAAATCCAGCCATTTCTATTTTCAAATCAAAATTAGAAAAAAGTATCGATGCTGCAATAGAAAAGTCAATGGACTTTAAACCAAATGTTTTGGCTGCCTTAGAAAAAATATGTACTCCATTCCAGATGAATCAAGAATATGACAGCTGGCTAAGAATTGTACCTATCGAAATATATTCTTCTGACGCTAAGCTAAAAAATGATTCTTTTTTACTAGAAATGGGAATGAAATGTAATATGGAGACTATAATTGGTAAACAACCTGAAACCAAATTTAGTGCTTCTAAAATAGTTTTAAAACCAGTATCTAAAATCCCAAAACAAATTACAGCTAATATCGCTGCAGTTTCTAGTTACAAAGATGCATCTAAAATTATGACTAAAAATTTTGCAGGGCAAGAGTTTGGTACTGGAAGCAAAAAAATAACTGTTAAGAATGTTGAAATCTGGCACAAAGACGGAAAGATGATTATTGCCTTAGATGTCCTAGGAGCCGTAAATGGAACTTTATATCTAAATGGTTTCCCTAAATACAACCCGCAAACTAAGGAACTTTATTTTGACCAACTAGACTATGTTCTTGATACAAAAAGCAGACTAACTCGTACTGCCAACTGGCTATTACAAGGCTTTATTTTAAACAAAATGAAAGAAAGTTGTCGTTATTCTATTCAACCTAATTTAGAAGAAGGAAAACAAAGTATGCTTAATTATCTTAAGAACTATTCGCCTATGCCTGGTGTTTATGTAAATGGAAAAATGGAAGACATAGAATTCCAAAAAGTAGAATTAACAAATCAAGCCATTATTGCTTTTATAAAAGTTAACGGAACTGTGAATGTTTCTGTAAATGGTTTGAAATAAATCCTAGTTTACGCGTTCTTCTTTTTAGACTGATACATTCTATAGATCAAGTAACCAATTACTGCAACAAGCAAATACGGAACTACCATAAGGTAAACAATTCCATCATTTACTGCTTCGGCTTGCTTAGTATTTTCATCTCCGCCCAGAGCAGCGCGACACATTGCGCATTGTGCATTGACAGATAAATTAAAGAAAAAAATAACCAACAAGAAACTAATCTTTGCTAGTCTAGAAACACCTTGTTTCTTGTTGTTTGTATTTATATTAAACATAATAAGGGGAAATCATTAAATAAACAATTACTCCGGTAATAGCAACATATAACCAAAGCGGGTATGTGATTCTTGCAATTTTTCTGTGCTTGTCAAATGTATTTGCGATTGCACGAACATACGTTATTAAAACCAATGGAACAATTGCAATAGATAATAAAATATGTGAGATCAGAATAAAGAAATATACATATCGAATTGCACCTTCTCCGCCGAATTTGGTAGAATCTGATGTCATATGATATGCAATATACATTACCAGAAACGCTAACGAAAGTGCAATTGCCGTAGTCATTAAGCGTTCGTGAAGCTTGCGATTTCCTTTTTTGATAGCCATTACAGCAATAATCAAAACTAATGCTGTAATACCATTTATTGTAGCATAAATAGGCGGCAAGAAAGAAAGCGGCTCAACATTATATCCAAAATCTTTAAGTTTAACTCCAAATAAAATAGCAACTACAACTGGAATTACGATTGAAACAAGTATGATGTACTTATTGTATTTTTTTTCTAATGAATTATCCTCCATCTTACTCTTCTAATAATATATTTATATCTTGTTGTATATCTCTAACTCCTTTTTTATTTAATCCGTCATAATAAAGAATTGGATTTCCAAAATCATCTTTACGACAACGAATATTACCATTTTTATCAATCAAAGCAAATAAACCAGAATGTTCAAATCCTCCGCTTACTTTACTATTTGCACCAGCATATAGATTAAATCCTTTATTAGATAAATCCATGATAACATTTTTATCTCCTGTCAAAAAATTCCAATTAGAAGATTTAACTCCAAGCATTTTAGCATGATCTTTTAATACTTGAGGCGTATCATGAGCAGGGTCAATAGTTATAGATACAATTCCGAAGTTAGGATTCCCAAAAAACTTTTTCTCAATTTCTAACATACTCAAATTCATCTTAGGACAAATAGAAGGACACGTTGTAAAGAAAAACTCTAAAACATATACTTTTCCTTTATACGTTTCATTTGAAATTTTAACGTTATCCTGATTTGTTAATTCAAATTTAGGAGCTGGTCCAATTTTTACTAATTTCCCATCATCCTTGGCATCTTTTGAATTAACACTATCCAAACGACTCCCTTTTACAACAGTATCATTTTTTACTCTATCGATAATTTTAGGAATAGCATAAATACCAAAAATCAATATTATAAATGAGATTCCGATATATGATTTGTTTTTAAACATGGCAATATAATTTTAAAGTTGTTTGGTTGCATTATGATTCTTCTTAAGGGCCGCACGATACTCGTAAAGGATTATCTTAAAATCATCGAGCATTTCGTTACTTAGTTCAGATGGATGAAAAGTATTATATCCTTCCTTGTAATCTTTCTTTTCTTTTCTACCTCTTAAATTACGTCCCTTATCAACAATAAAGACATTAGGCGTACCTAGATGCTGATCTAGTTTTCCAACTAAATGCAATTGATTATAATACGTATTGATTTCGTCTGGTGAAGCAAAAACAAAATGCCATTGTGATACGTCTGTAAAAGCAGCTAAAGCATCTACTACTTTACGAGTATCTTCTTCAGTTCCCAAAGGACAAATTACAACAAATTGTAAATCTTGAAAAGTGTGATAGCGTTGGTAAATTTTTTCGTTTAAATTAAAATAATTTCCACGATTTTTTAAAATCTCAGTTCCAGAAAAACCGAGTATTGTTATTTTGTTATCCAGACTTACTTTTTCACCTCTCAAGGATTCCCAGTTTCCTAAGTCGGCAACTTTAGGTGTTATAACAGGCAAAGTAGTAAAACCATTCACGCCAGAAGCAAAAAAGAGATAAGCAACTATAGGCAGAACGAAGAGAACGAAAAGGACTATATTTTTTTTCATTATAGAAGGGAAAAATTTAAAGTACAAAAATAAAAAAAGGTACGCAATGCGTACCCTCTTTTTGAATTAATATCATGTTAAAAATTCCATTTAATAGTAGAATCTTTAAAAACCCCATAAATATAATGTCCTTCAGTTAAAAGAATAAACAATAAATATAAAACTAGGAAAATAACCGTTGAAACTACAGACCATCTTAGGCTGCTTTTTTCACCTTCCATGTGCATAAATGCCCATACTATATAATAAGCTTTATATATTGTTAAGATATAAAATATCCAATTCAATAAATTTAAACCTATAAAATGATTAAACTCTAATACTCCTGGCTTGTAGATTCCTAAAATAACCTCTACTGTTGTTACAGCTGATAGTAGTGCAAAAACGAACCAGATTCTTTTTGTATGTGATACATATTCGTGTGACATAATAATATAGATCTAAAATTAAACTAAGTAGAAAACCGTGAATACAAATACCCAAACTAAATCGACAAAGTGCCAGTATAAACCAACTTTCTCTACCATTTCGTAGCTCTTTCTTTTTTCGTAAGTACCTAACAATACATTAAAAAAGATAATGATATTGATGATAATCCCAGAGATTACGTGAAATCCGTGGAAACCTGTAATAAAGAAAAAGAAATCAGCAAATAATTTATTTCCGTATTCGTTTCTAACCAAATTAGCACCTTCTACAACGTAATGTGCCTGACTTAATCTCAATTCAGACTCTTCTCTAGAAAGAACAGTTTTTTTCTTTTCCTTAGTAAGGACTTCTGTTCTTACTAACAATTCAGGATGTGCTTTAAAACCAGCTTGAACTTCGGCAACAGAATATGTTGGCAATGTTTCTGCATCGCTCATAAACCATTTTCCTTTGTCTCTAGTTAATGCTTCTCTACCTTCTGGTAATTTTACTGCAAAATCTGCAAGAGCAACACGTTTCCCGTCTTTATCAACAAACTGAAGTAAACTTCCTCCTTTTGTTTCAACAGCTCCGTATTCACCTTTGATAAAATTTTTCCATTCCCAAGCTTGTGACCCAACGAAAATCAAACCTCCAATAATAGTTAAAAACATATATACTGCAACTTTGCTTTTTTTCATTTGATGTCCTGCATCAACAGCCAAAACCATTGTTACAGATGAAAAAATCAAAATAAATGTCATTAATGCGACATAATACATAGGTGCAGGAACACCATGCATAAAAGGGAAGTGAGTAAACACTTCATCAGCCAATGGCCAAGTTTCAATAAATTTAAATCTAGAAAAACCATAAGCCGCAAGAAATCCAGAGAACGTTAAGGCATCCGATACGATAAAAAACCACATCATCATTTTACCATAACTTGCTCCTAATGGCTCATTGCCGCCTCCCCAAGTTTTTTCTTCGTTATTTGCAGTAGTAACTGTCGCTTCCATAAAAGATATTCGTTAAAAAGTTCCCAAATTTACGTTTTTTTCTTATTTAAAGAAATATAAAAATAAAAATAAATAGACCCACAAGAAATCAAGAAAGTGCCAGTACATTGCACCTAGTTCTATTCCAAGAGTTTGAGTCGAATTGTATTTCTGTTTAAAATGATTATAAATAATAACTAAAAGAGAAATAATCCCTCCAGCTAGGTGAAACAAGTGTGTAACCGTTACAACATAAAGAAAAGTAGTCGTTATAGAACTCTCCGCTCCTGTAAAATAATAGCCATCTGCAACGATTTGTTCAAATCCTGCAAACTGTAAAACCACAAATAAAATTCCTAATGCTAAAGTAGTCAAAAGTAAGTTAGTTGTCGCTTTTCTATTGTCTTTTTGAATAGCTCTTTTAGCTAAATAAAAAGTAACACTACAACCAATAATCACTAAAGTACTATAATAAAACGCTGAAGGCAGCTGAAAGTCCTTCAACCAGTCGGTTCTTGACTTACTAACCACAAAGGCACTGGTAAGCCCAGCAAACATCATGGTCATACTAACCATTGCGAACAATAAAATCAATTTAGATGACTTAGCGCTTCTTGCTCTATCTTCATCTTTTGTCATTGTCATTTCCATAACTATCTTAAAAATTTATCAAATACAAAAATCAACTGCAACAAGGTAATATAAGAAACACTTACCAGCATCAATGTTCTAGCTGCTTTAGCCGTTCTTAATTTATACAGACGAACTGCATAAAACAACATCCAAAGCCCTAATAAGAACACTAAAATTGCCGCTATTGGCGTAATAAACAATTTACCTGTATATCCTAAAGATGGCAAAAGCGATGCTATAATAAGCCAAATCGTATATAATATAACCTGTAATGCAGTTCCTTTGTCTTTCTTTCCTGTTGGAAGCATAAAAAACCCTGCTTTTTCGTAATCCTCATACAAGAACCAACCAATAGCCCAAAAATGAGGAAATTGCCAAAAAAACTGAATTAGAAATAATGTTCCTGCTTCAATACCAAAATCTCCTGTAGCTGCAACCCACCCTAACATAAATGGTATCGCTCCTGGAAAAGCACCTACAAAAACAGACAAAGAAGTCACTGTTTTTAATGGTGTATAAACACTGGTATATAAAAAAATTGAAATCGCACCAAACATTGCTGTTTTAGGATTGATTGTATAAAGTAAAGTTAATCCAATAATTGTAAGTAAAGACGCTACAAGCAAAGCAACTTTAGGCGACATTCTTCCTGAAGGAACTGGACGATTCTTTGTTCTGTCCATTAAAGCATCAAGGTCTTTCTCGATAACTTGGTTATAAGCATTTGAAGCTCCTACCATACAATATCCTCCAATTGCTAAAACTAAAAGTACCGACCATTGAAATGGATGTTGATCATCAAAACCAAGTAGGTAACCAGCTATCGAAGAGAACAAAACACTTACGGCGAGTCCTGCTTTTGTGATTTCTTTGAAATCATTAAAAATAGATTTGAGTGAAAGTGTATTTTGTGTTGCGTCCAATGCGTTGTTATTTTGGTTTTTTCAAAACTGGTGCAAATGTACAAATTAGATTGCAGAATTTAGGACGATAAAATTACATTTTTTCAATAGAAAGCACTAAACATGCTTCAATTTCACGATAAAACCGAATCATCTGCAAAAAATCTTACTAAATATTTTAATAATCAAAATACCAATTAAAGACATCTGCTCTTAATCCTAAAGTAAACCATGTTGTACTTTGCTTAAAATTTGCCGCAGTATCTTTAGTCGGATCAAAGTTTCTATAAATTAAACTCCCAAAGAATTTTAAGTTTGTAGCTGGATTAACTAAATAACCCGCCTGAATGTCGGTAATAAAAACCGATGTTTTATTCCCTTGCCCAACTTCTACACCTGTATTATAAGGTCTTTTTACATCATAACTCTTATAAATATCCGATCCATAATTAAATGAATCTTCCGCAGTATCAAAATCCAAACCTCTGGTTCCAACCGTAATTTTTGCATCTGCAAAATACCTTCCTTTATGATAACGAGCAATAGCTATAAATTCGCTAAAATTACCTCCCCATTGATGCCCAATACTTTGATTATTATGACCATAATTTGTTATAACAGCGCTATGAGAATACACATACGGGCGCACATGATTATACTCTAATTGCATCAATAAATTAGGCACATGAAATGCATTATAATACTTAGCTCCTAACTGATATCCAAATTTATTCTTCCAGCTTTTTTCTCCACTTCCCATATCACCGACTGAAAATTCATCCAGAAGAAATTGTCCATACAAATTAATTTGATTATTCCATTTATACTTTGCAGTTAAACCAAGTAAAGCATTACCGCTTCTAGAAGAAGAAGCAAACTCAACCGATCTGTAAAAAATAATCGGATTAGCAAAAGCCATATCAAAACCTCGGTCATTACTATTGGTCCAGATTACTGACTCAAAGAAACCTAAGTTTAATCTATTTGTAACATTTAAACTTAAATAATGGTTTGCCATATATTTACTGGCATAAGTTTTATCGACTGTTGCATCGGGTCTAACATCTTTAAGAAACATATAAGTATTGGTATACTTTATTTTCCAAAAAGTAGTATTCATTTTAAAATACGGATACGGACTTGCTCCATCACTCTCTAATAAAGAACGATATCCATCTCCTATAAAATTTCTTCCGTAACCCAATTGAAAATCAAAAATTTTACCTGGCTTATAAGTCAAATTTGCTTCCGCAGAAGGAAAATCATAGCCATCAGTTTTAAAAGCTTTAGCAATTCCAATTCCAGGAATTACAGCAGGATTTCCACCCGAAGGCTTTATCGATTCAGCATAACTATTATAATAATCTGCAAATCTTCCCTGACTTTCAAAAACTGTCGTAGTAAAATTAAGATGCTTACCTAGACCACCTCTAAAATTAAGTGCTCTTGTATTTACATAAGTATAAGAAATATCACTTTTTGTATCCTTACCTACTTGTAAATCTACAATAGCGTTTAATGTAAACCAATATCCCTCTCCTTCTATTTCGACTAAACTTTCATTCCAAAGTTTACGCCCCCACCAACCAGAAACATTCTTTTTAAGCGATTCATTCACCGCTTTAAGATTATAATATTTTGAAACTTCTGCATACGTATATGGCTTTGAAGCTGTGTGATTATTACTCCCCACTTTATTTAAAGCCCCATCAAATTGGGCGTAATAACTATGAGAAAAAGGAATATTTAAATTACTTTCAAACTCTGGATTTGTATATTTTTTATAAACAATACTATCCAATTCTGTCATAGGTGCAGTATCAGGTTTAATGATCTTTGACGCTGCTATCGCTTCCTCAGAAATTTGCCCTGTCGTTTTTAATGGTATATTAATTACTATCGTATATTTAGAATACGTTGGCTTTCCATCATAAGTAGACGGCTTAATTTTAGGAAATGTAGCAAAAACACGTTTTGTTTCCTGAACTAATTCATCATTATTAGCATTAACATATATAACCTTAAATTCTCCATTTCTGTCCACTTCAAAAAGGACTTTTACATCACCTTTATAATTGTTCTGTTTTAAATTTGAAGGAATCTGAAAATTTTTAAATACAAAATCCTGAACCTCGCTATAGAAACAATTTTCTAAAGCTTTTGATTTTAAATTCTCACAAGTTGGAAAAATTGGAAATTCTTCAGAAGTAAAACTAGACTTAACAGTTAAATTATTTGCTTCTTGAGAAGCAGCCATTAAAGAGTAAAATGCTATAATAAAAGTCAAAAAACCTTTGTTCATACGGTGGTTTTGGTTGTGAATTTAATACTGGTTTTGTGAAGTTTCTCCGTTTGCAATTGCTTTGGCATTTGAAGTTCCTATACGCTTCACTCCAAGATTAATCATTTCGACAGCCTCATTATATGACCTTACCCCACCAGCAGCTTTTATAGGAAGCGGCGAAGCATTTTCAAGCATCATTATAATTGTTGGAACTGTTGCTCCATTTGGCAAATTATTTTCTGTTTTATAAAAGCCAGTTGATGATTTTACAAAAACAGAAAAATAATCATTTTCATCAAAATTTTGAATGATTATGTTTTTTATTAATGCCGACAGCTGTATAATTTCGGTATCGTTAAGTGCTGCGACTTCTATAATCCATTTCACAACTTTTTTATTGGTCAATCCCAAACGTGTACATTGCAAAATCTCATTTTTTACTAAATCAATTTCCCCATTTTTAAAAGCTTCATAATTACATACAAAATCTAAATCATCAGCTCCGTTTTGTATTGCTACATTTGCTTCCGCAAGCTTTGCTTCTAAATTTGATTTCCCTTCAGGAAAATCGATCACAGTACCTATCAAGAGATTTGATTCTGCCTTCGAGATCATTTCTTTCGCCAAACTAACTTTATCCGGACGAATCATTATCAATTTGAAACGCTCAGTTATAGCCTCTTCAATTGCATCTTTAACTATCTGTGTATTTTCTGCTTCAGTCAAATTAGCTTGCTCAGCAGTTTTTAAATATGTTGAATCTAAGTATTGTCTAATATTCATGGGTATAATAAATTAATTGTATTAAATCCTGGTTGGCAAAAATACATTTTATATTGAGATAAGTTTGGTATAAACCGTTACTTTTAATTAAGCTTAAACAAAGTACAATCACTAACATAAATATTACATTACCAAAAATATTAAAAACAAAAAATCCCACCGAAGTGGGATTTATTAATTTACTATTTTAGAGATTAGCTTATTAAATAGTAGCACCGCTATTATTGCTGATGTTGCTCCTATTGCATTCGCTAAAAAATCCATCATGTCGGCACTTCTTGTTAAAGTATATCTACTTTGCAAAATCTCTATTGCAAGTCCGAAAAAAATCGAAAAAACAAAAGAAACAAGTAACGGCTTATAATTATCTATGCTATTAAATTGTTTTTTAAAAAACAAAAACCATAGTATTGTAAAACCAAAATGAAAACAAAAATGAACTAATTTATCTATGTAAGGAATTTTTATTGTTGGGATATTACTTGACTCTGTTAAACAAAGAAAAACGATAATCCCTGTCCACAATAAAGCCAAACATAAAAAAAATATTTGTTTAAGCACCTATTAATTCTTTATAAGCTTCATCAGATAATAGAGAATCTAATTCTGATGTGTTAGAAATTTTAATTTTAATCATCCATCCAGCTCCGTAAGGATCTGAATTTACTGTTTCTGGAGCACTTTCTAAACTGTCATTAAAAGCAATAATCTCTCCTGATAATGGCAAAAATAAATCCGAAACTGTTTTTACAGCTTCAACTGTTCCAAAAACTTCGTCTTTATCAAGCGTTTGATCTAAAGTTTCTACTTCAACATAAACAATGTCTCCTAATTCTTTTTGAGCAAAATGAGTAATTCCTACTGTTGCAACGTCACCTTCAATGCTAACCCATTCGTGATCCTTTGTGTACTTTAAACTTGTTGGTATATTCATAATAAATACTTATTGATAATTGATAATTGAATTTTAATAGGGCAAATGTAACAATCTTCTAATCAAATCCACTTTAGAATCTGAAATTTAATTTCCAAAATTATATCTAATTGTAAATCCTGATCGAATATTCGTTAAAGGATACGTGGTCGAAATAACTGCTTTAGAAAATGAATGATCATAATAAAAAATTGCCGTTAGATTCTTGCTAAATGAATAATCTGCGGTAATTTTTACAGACCAAATATTCTGTCCTGCAGCAAGTTGGTTATTATCATAATCTAGATAACGCACCATGGTCTTGTTATTTCGATATGACAAATCTCCTTTTATATTAATATCACTTTTTATAACTCCTGTAGGACTATCAGCCAATGTCGATGAAAAAATCACATCTTTAATACGATATCCTAAACCTATTATATACTCCATCCCTTTAACTTCGGTCAATAGATTGTTATCAAAACTCATCGACAATGCTCTGTCTTTTTTAATTTCAGTAAGTACTTTCAACGAACTTTTCAACTCAAAATCCATTCTAATAAGCGGACTAAATTGCTCTACTAAATTGACATTAGACATAATTGTCGAATTATAGAAATTCTCAGTATCTGGATCTTTTTCTCCTGGATGTTGATCATATTTAAAATTAGAACGATATTGGTTAATCGTATAAGATGCTCTATAATTATGCTGTAAAGAGAAACGCTTAAATTTATCTTTAAAGTACTTATAACGCATCAATCCATTGTACTTTATACTCCAGTTTGGAAGTGGAAAGTTTCTAAAAATACCCGTCGAGCTTTTTGATGCATCACCTCCTGAATAGGCTGCCAAAAACGAAGGAAGTAAAACTGCCTGATTACTTTTTGTATATCCTATTGGATATCCCTCATTTGACATATAAATATTCCTCAAAGGATATTTAGGATCTGTTGGGTTAGTTGGAATAGGATTATTTGCATCTCCATATCTTGGAATTTCAACTCCTGAACCATAGTAGCCCTCTGCCAAACGATTTGCAATTATTAAACGATTACTTCTAAAATCATCAAATGCCGATGATGAATTTTCATCGCTTGTAGCAAATGACGTTTTTATTAAAATCGTCGAGATTGAAAAAATACCATAATTGTATGGCGATCTCGCATGATACAATCCAGTTTCATCAACATCATATTGTTCAGAGAAATTTGCTGAATAAGCACGATCTGCACTCAAATCAATTTTTAAATCTGGTAATAAATCGATATTCGCAGTAGCTTTAAACATCTTGTTTGTTACTTGCGAGAAGTTCTGGTTAAAATCCTGATAGTTTGTTAACCAACCATTTTTAGCTGCTTCATAACGTACATCATCCTGACTTCCAAAAATAAAACCTAAAGATGGTCGAGATGAACCTAAGAATCCAACGCTTGGTGTATACCCTGGCAAAACAGTTCCACTGTTAATAGTATAGTTTACCTGAATATTTTTTATACTTGTTAGTACCCCCATTAAACCATCATGAAATGCACTATTTACAACCAATGGTTGGTTTGTATTTACTACTTTCTCTCCTGGTTTTGGTACAGTTGGTTTAGCCTTAGGAACTTTTGCACCTCCCTTATTATTAAGCCCCAAATACTTATAAAGCGTATTCATATTCATGGTCGCCGTAAATGTATTCGAATTTGCATTCTGAACTGTATTCCCTAAATCATAAAAATTACCACTTCCATCCTCATAACTAGACAATGCCTCTGAAGTACGTTGCCAGCTATAATCACCCGTATAAGAATAATTTGCTTTTAAGAATCCTAATACAGGAATCTTATATAATGGAATTTCGTAATTTAAAATCAATTGTTGCATATGCTGATTTGGCGTACCCATGTCCCAATAGCTATCCCAAATACTAAAGTTCTCAATTGGCTCATTATCTGCATTCATATAATTTTTAACTATATTATTAGATGATGCTGTATAATTTATTTTTAATGATTTCGTAAGATTAAAATTAAAACCATACTGATAATTAAAAGCAAAGTTTCTTCTATACATTGGATCCAATCCAATACCTTCAACATTTTCTACTTGTCTAAATTCCTGACGATTATATTGTCTTATAATATTAGTATTAAACGAGATATTAGATGGCAAATAATTAAAATTAAAATCGCTTAACAATTTCCAATAGTCACTCTTCTTAAAGAATTTATTTTTCTTAAGCGGTTCAATTGTCTTTGGCTGAAAGCTGTATGCATAATTTACAGTTGTACTAGACTGTTGATCTCGGTAACTCGCAATTTCATAATCATGACGTTGCACTTCATTATATGATTGCGAGAATGTAAAGTTTTCAGGGTCATAAACGTGTTGTTTTTGCTCTGGCGCTCTATCTTTTCTAACTCCAATAAAGTTGATGCTTCTACGCTTTGTATAATCAATTGCACGGTTTTTTATATTATCTCTTTCGGCAGCATCTGTCGTTACATCCAATAACTGTTTCAATTTAATATCTTCATTAAACGGATCATATTCTGGCGTAATTACTTCTTCCCCAACAGCGTAATTAAATGGTAAATTAATTCCCCATTTAGGCGGTAATAACTTACCTAAATTCAAATTAGTTACGATATTGTATTGCTGTATATCTTCTCTACTTCTTTCATTCGGTCCTTGTTCCAGAGATCCAAATCCTATAGTACTTTTTCTACCTGTTGCAGAAACCGTAGCAAAATCGGCAAAATTAGTATCTAAATTTAAGATTGCGGCCATACCTCCTTTATTGTCCATCTCGGCAAGACGCAATTCATTAAACCAAACTTCTCCTTTAATATCCTGATGTGTTTCTGTATTCTTCACACCAACCATTAAATTCCTAACCAATCCAAAGTTCGGATTTCCTTTTATCCCTAATCGCAAAGTACTATCTCCATCACCATCTGGCTTGGTTATATCATCATCCGGATAATAAATTCCATCAAGAGGAAGTGTATTTGGGTCAATTTTCATCGCCTCAATTTTCATTTGTGTCAATAATGACAATGCCAAATCAATATTATTTTCTTCTGGCCAAACAACTTCTGGGCTTAAAGGAGAACAATCTGAACCTGACGTAGAAACTGGAATAGTAACTTTTAAAGGAATTTCTATTTGATAGAAATTCTGAGTAAAGTCATTTCCAAAACGGATAAAACCTACCATTTGTCCATTTTGCAACACCTGTTCATTTGGTAATGATTCAGCATGCAAAAACATTTTTAATCTGTTGTATTGACGCATATCAACACTTACGTTTTTAAATACAGCTCTGGAATCTTTTGGTTGCAATCCATTTCCAGCAACTCGTAATGCTAATGCCTGTTCGTTTTGATTAATAATTGTATTATTATTATATAATTGCTCACGCGCTACTCCTGGAGGAGAAACATAATTTACTGGACATCTAGTACTATTTTCTTCAATATTTACAGCAGAAACATCGAAAGTCGTATTATCATCTTCTACATTAACATCAGCAGGATCTAATGTATTTGTATATCTTCTCCACTCTCCTCTTACCAAATCTAATGCTCCAAAACGAACTGTAACATCACTTTCAAATCCTGTCATAAACATTCTCATGAAACGGATTGATCTAAAATCTGATATATTACCAATTGTATTTTGAGGTTGCGAAACTGGAATTTTAAACTGAATCCATCTAGCAGCAGTTACTACTCCATTTACCATAGTCACTTGGGTATTTTTTATATCTGTAATATAATTTTGCCCTATTTCCATATTTGGCTTAATATCGATGCTATACTCATAATAAGCATTAATCGTATTCATGGTATTATCTCTGTTGATATCCTCAACATCAGGAAGTGTTGTCGAAGCTCTATTTGCATCGTTTATATTTACATTCGAGTTTCCTTCAACACCGTTATAATTCTTGTAACGATCTAAAACACCACCATCAGCATTTAAGTAATAGGTATAATTATCTGCAGCTGGGTCATTTGTTGAGGCAAAATTATTATAAACTGCCCCTTCTCTAGCATCTGGTAAACCATCAAGACCTACATCCTGATTGGCTCTATTACCACTATCGTTGTCAAATGCGTAAATTAAAGATTGCGATGCTGGAACATCTCCCCACATAGGCTGAGGATTAACCACAATCTGACCTGGTCCTAAACCATTTTCATATTGTTTTCTTCCATCTTTCAAAATATCTTCTGAAATCTCTCCTAAGTTAAAGTAAACCTTACCTGTATTGGTTTGATCCGTTTCTCCTGCTCCCACAAATGGATCTAATACCCAAAACTGAATATATTCGACATTTCCTTGTTCAAAATCGGTTGAGCTCAAAGCACGCATTATCCCTCCAAAATTATCTTTTGGGTTTGTGGCATAATTTAAATTATTATTATAAGGTCCTCTTTCTGATGGGTAGTAAGTTAAATCCAATGTGTTTACTACTTGCGATTGTCCTTGTGCAATATCAGTTAATGGATACAACTCATCACTATAAATTCTACGGGTCGAGTTTAATGATAAATCATCATTACTTATCCCTGATGGTTTAGAAGAATAAAAAACTGGATCAATTGTGTACCATGCTAGTTTTGCTCTTTTAAAACCATAACTCATATCATTGGCTTTGGCATTAAAATTATAGGTACTTACAGCATTCTCCTCTGGCGTAGATGCAAGACTCCATGCATATGCCGAACGCATATCTATTGTTGATTGCGACCCTTCAAAATCATCTACGTAAATAGTTGATTCTCCTTCAAAATTATCTGCTTTTGGAGTACCAGGTTTTAAGAAGGCTATTTCTCCTCTTAACGAAAGATTAGAAGGAACATCCGTATCTATAAATGGTAATTTATTTACTAATCGGGTAAAGAAAGGAATCTCGGTAGAGAAATTTGTATTAAAACCATAAATCATATTATTTACAGATTCCTGTCCATAACTCGATTTTTGTGTAAACGGTTTCTCTGTCATTTGTAAAAAAGTACCTCCAACAGTAAAATTCTCAGAAATTTTATGTTGTACATCTATTCCCATAAATCTTCGGGTTTGTTGTCCGAAAATAGAATTATTCTCTAATGAAATCTCTATTGGTGTATTTGATGCCTGAAGCGAAGGATCCAAAATCTGAACTCTTCCTAATTGATAGTTTACACTATAATCAATTCCCTCAACCAAAACACGTCCTCCAGCAGTAACAACTACAGAACCTTGAGGAACGTTAAAAGCTCCAATAGGAATTCCGTCACCTCCTGTTGATTTATATTTACCTCTTAATAAGAATTTATTTTTATCACTATCCTGTAAAGCTGCAGATTGTGTACTAGCATACATATTACGGAATACATACTTGCTTTGATTTGCATTATAAGTACTTGTATTACGATAGTCTTCTCCTGTACTATTTGATAATTTAGAGAATAACAATTCTCCAAAAGGCTCTTTAGTTGTAAATATAATTCTACCATTTTGAGCATCCATTGTTAATCCCGGTAAGAAATCAAAAAAACCATCACCACCCGTTTGTGGGTCATTATTGTAGTTTAATTTATCCAAATTAAACACTTTAAGCAAAGGTGTTTCTTCTACTTTATTATCTGGTGTAGGATTTGGAGGAAATGGTGTCCCTGAAACTGGCGTGATATAATTTATAGGAGACGGATCTGTATATAAAATATTAAACCTGAAGTCTTCTTGTTTTATTTGATATGCTCCAGGGATTTGATAGATATTTTTCATCATCAAATTCCAAACCGGATTCTTAACATTTGTTAAATTGCTTTTAAGCATTTTCAAAATCAAACTTTGCGTTATGATTGCTTGATTTGAAGGATTGTTACCTGTTACTACTGTACCATCTACACCATCATTACCAAATTCCCCTACTTGGAATACCTGATCTCCCATTGTATATTCGTAGGCAACTGCCAGAACCTCGTCATTTGCCAATCGTTGTTGTAACGATAAATATCCTAATTGTGGATTAAAAGTATATTCATTAGAATTTAATTTTCTTGCATTTTCTAATTTCGAATAATCCTGTCCTTCACTTACTGTAATACCATTAAATCCTGAGCTTGAAGTAACAATTTCACGAATATTACTATTCAAATAACCTGTTCCACCTGCTATTAATTTTGGATCATATTTATTATTACTATTATTCGCTGGTGAATTTATTGGATTAAGAAACATTCCCGCTGAAGGATTAAGCACCACAACTTCACTATCTGGAACTCCTGATAATTGTGCCTCACCTAAATCCTGAAGTGCTATAACGTTTCTTAAATTGTTATTTGTAGTACTTACTCTATTTTGTTTATTAGTAATCCAAACTTCTAATCTTGTTATTTGAACTCTACTATCTATAAAAGGGTATTTTCTTAAAGAGGAATCATATTTACCTCTAAAGTATTGAGATAAAAAGAAGTGCCTGTCATTATCATAATTTAAAGCATACAAATCAAAATCCTGAACTGTACCTCCACCTTCGGCTACTACACTTTTACTTTGAGATTTTTGCTCTGAGAAAACTCCCGTAATTGTAGTTTTACCAAATTGTAATTGAGCTTTTACCCCAAATAAACTTTGTGCTCCTCTTATTAAAGTACTATTAAGCGGCATACTTACGTTACCAACCTCAATTTTCTGAATGATATCGTCTTCTGATGGTGTGTATTCTAATTTTATTAAATTTTGGAATGCAAATGTTGATTGTGTATCATAATTAGCATTTACATTTAATCGAGTACCTACTTTCCCTTGTAAACTCATACTGATACGCTGATCAAAATCAAAAGAAAGATTTGATCTGTTTCTAGGAGAAAAGGAAGGATTGTCTTGTTTGGTATAACGAACTCCTAAATCTATTTCGACAGAACCAGTTGGTTTTACATCGATGGTATTACTTCCAAAAATAGATTCGAAAAGTCCAGATCTAATATAATATCTAGGTAGTAAATCTTTTTTGGCTAATTCACTTCCGTCTTTTTTACCATCAATAGCATCTGCTTTTTTCTTAAAATAATCTCTTCTAGACTCTTTTAATATTAAAGCTTCGTATTCTTCTGGCGTTAAAATAATAGGATAATTAATCGAAAAATCATCTACGCTATTAGTATAGATATAGCGATCTGTAATAGGGTCGTAAGTATATGCGGAAAGAATACTTTGTGGATCTTTTATTTGTATTTTACCAACAGAATACCCTGTTTTAGTTGTATCTTGAGCTTCCTGTTTTACCTGAGCTTCCGATACAAACCCACAAAATAAAACCAGCAAAAAAATACAAATTTTATGCATATAGTCCGTGTGTTTTAAAGTACGTTTTTTTTTATAAACTTTTTAAAGCCTTCTTAATTATTGACTCAACAGTCGCCTCAGGATCTTCTTTTATGATTTTTTCAACCACTTTTTCAGATGTTTTTCTGACAAATCCTAAAACTTCTAAAGCAGATAACGCTTCATCTCTGTTTGTATTGTTTTGAAGCATTGAAACTTCATCTAAATCGTACAATTTAACAATTTTTTCTTTCAAATCAAGGATAACTCGTTGGGCAGTTTTGTTCCCAATTCCTTTTATTGACTGAATTACACCCACATCTCCCGATGCTATTGCATTAATAATTTGTTTCGGATCTAATGAAGATAACATTGTTCTGGCAATATTAGCTCCAATTCCAGATACCGATAACAACATCCTGAAGATTTCTCTTTCGGATTTTTCTATAAAACCAAATAATGTATGCGCATCTTCTTTTATTTGAAGATGCGTATACAATTTTATAAAATCACTATTTGGTATTAACGAATAAGTGTGTAAAGATATATTTACATGATATCCTACTCCACCACAATCGATAACAACTTCGGTAGGCGTCTTTTCAACTAATTTTCCTTGCAAATGTGCAATCATAATATAATGTTAACAGCGCCAAATATAGTAAAATTTGAAGTAAAAATACCACAATTTTTAAACAATACTTTTTTACCTGAAATTATTTAATCAAATTATTCTTTTTAATTTCTTTTTCCTGAGCATCAATAACAGCAATAGCTGCCATATTAACCATTTCTTCTACACTTGCCCCTAATTGGAAAATATGTACTGGTTTACCCATACCTAACATTATTGGTCCTATTGAATCTACTTTATTCAATTCTTTCAATAATTTATAAGTAATATTTGCCGATTCTAAGTTAGGGAAAATAAGTGTATTAACTTTCTTTCCTGCTAATTTAGAAAAAGGAAATTTTTCTTGTAGCATTTCTGGGTTCAAAGCAAAATCAGCTTGAATTTCTCCGTCAATAACTAATTCAGGATGATTTTTATGCAAGTAAGCTACTGCTTCTCTCACTTTGGCAGCTCCTGGATTTGTCGAAGAACCAAAATTAGAATATGAAACCATTGCAATTACAGGCTCTACTCCAAACATTTTAGCTGTTTTAGCTGTCATAACAGCTATTTTAGCCAAATCATCTGCTGATGGATTGATATTAATCGCAGTATCTGATAAGAACATTGGCCCACGATTCGTCATCATCATGTTTGCCGTAGCTACAAGTGAAGCACCAGGTGCTTTCTCTATAAGCTGTAACATTGGTTTTACAACCGATGGATAACTTCTAGAATGACCTGTTACCAATGCATCTGCCTCTCCTTCATTAACCATCATTGCAGCAAAATAGTTTCTTTCGCGCATTAATTTTTGAGCATCTAGCAAAGATATTCCACGTCTCTCTCTTGTTGACCAGTAAGAAGATGCAAATTGGTTTCTTCTTTCTTCTTGATCTTTCGTTTTAGGATCAATAATCTCAACATCTGCATCAAATCCTAATTCAGCTTTAAGCTCTAGAATGATTTCTTTATTTCCTAATAAGATTGGAAAACCAATACCTTCTTCATATACAATTTGGGCCGCTTTTAATACATTTAAATGGTCTGCTTCGGCAAAAACGATTCTTTTTGGATCCATTTTTGCTCTGTTTGTAATCAAACGAACCATTTTATTGTCATTTCCTAAACGAGCCAAAAGTTCTTCTTCATACTTTTCCCAATCAGTTATTGGATTTAAAGCTACTCCAGACTCCATTGCTGCTTTGGCTACTGCCGGTGCAACTACAGTAATTAATCTTGGGTCGAAAGGTTTTGGAATTATATATTCTCTTCCGAATCCTAATTTAGTCGCTCCGTAAGCAACATTTACTTGCTCTGGAACTGACTCTTTTGCTAATGAAGCTAACGCTCTAACAGCAGCCATTTTCATTGCTTCGTTAATTTTAGTCGCTCTTACATCAAGAGCTCCTCTAAAAATATAAGGAAATCCTAATACATTATTTACTTGGTTAGGATAATCAGAACGCCCCGTAGCCATAATAACATCCTTACGAGTTGTAATAGCTAGGTTATAATTGATTTCCGGATCAGGATTTGCCATTGCAAAAACGATTGGATTTTCAGCCATTCCCAATAACATATCAGCTGTCATGATATCTCCTGATGATAATCCTAAAAATATATCCGCTCCTTTTAAAGCTTCTTCTAAACCAATTGGTTCAATATCTTTAGCATATTTTAATTGTAAAGCAGATAATGCAGGGTTATTTTTAGTTAAAAGCCCTTTACTGTTATACATTAAGATATTCTCAATTTTTACTCCTAATAAAACATACAAATCAGCACAAGCCAAAGCAGCAGATCCTGCGCCTGAAACTACCATTTTTACATCTTCTGCTTTTTTATCTGCTAACTCTAAAGCATTTATCAAAGCTGCCGAAGATATAATTGCAGTTCCGTGTTGATCATCATGCATTACCGGAATATTAAGCTCTTCTACCAATCTTCTTTCTATTTCAAAAGATTCTGGTGCCTTAATATCTTCTAAGTTAATACCTCCAAAAGTTGGAGCAATATTCTTTACGGTTTGAATGAATTCTTCAATATCTTTTGTTCCAATTTCAATATCAAAAACATCGATATCAGAAAATATTTTAAATAACAATCCTTTCCCTTCCATTACTGGTTTTGATGCTTCAGGACCAATATCTCCTAAGCCTAAAACCGCGGTTCCATTAGTGATTACAGCAACAAGATTCCCTTTTGCAGTGTATTTATATACTTCGTTTACATCTCTTGCAATTTCTAAACATGGTTCGGCAACACCTGGTGAATATGCCAAAGATAAATCTCTTTGGGTTGCATATTTTTTGGTTGGAACTACTTGAATCTTACCTGGAGTAGGCTTTGAATGGTACAATAACGCCTCGCTTCTTTTACTATCTTTATTCATTGTTTTTAGATTTTATTCTAGCTTACAAAGATATAAGACTTGGCTTAAAAAGGAAGCTTTTATATTATTCTTTTATTCTTTTATATTACTCTTTTTTCAAAAAACCAGCTTTATTTTTAATCCAAAAAAAATAACCTGAAATTAATTAGGCTATTTTTTGCTATTCTTTCACACCATATTCTATTGTGATATATAGGAATTTAAGTGATTAATAGTGTCCTTTTGAATTTCTATTATTGATTTCACAACGTCACTTATAGAAATAATTCCTACCACAATACCATTATCTACAACAGGCAAATGTCTAATTCTTTTACTACTCATTAACTCCATACAGGAGTCTAAATTATCAGACAAACTTATTGTAATCACATTGCTTTCCATGATTTCATGAACAAATGTCTCTTTTGAAGATTTATCCTTTAAGACAATTTTTCGTGCATAATCTCTTTCTGACAATATACCTTTTAGCTCTGTTCCATCTATTACTAAGATGGCACCAATGTTTTTTTCTCCCATTACTTTTAAAGCCTCGTAAACGGTAGTCGATGAAAGTACTGAATAAACTTCTTTTCCTTTCGTGCTTAGTATTTGATTAACAGTCATATCTGATATTTTTAAGAACTATAAATTTAAAAAAAAACAAGTTACGAATAACATTATTTTATCTTTTTAACTTAAAAAATTATTCAATTAGCTGTCAAAACCAGAAAAACAAAGAGTTTTATTTATTTTTATAACACATTTAGTAAATATTTACTCAACACCAACCATCTGAATACAAAACAAACAATGCCCTTTCTGAAATTTCAAAAAGAGCATTGCTTTTAAATATGGTATTTATTATTTAGATGTACTGAATATTATTCCATCGAGATGATGATAAATTCACTTCTTCTGTTCAATTGGTGTTCTGCTTCGGTGCAAGGAACTCCATCGGAACAGTGGTTTACTAACTGACTCTCGCCATATCCTTTGGCGGTTAATCGATTAGATTTAATGCCGTTTTTTATCAACCATTGTTGGGTTGATTTGGCTCTTCTGTCTGATAATGCCAGGTTGTATTTTGCTGTTTGACGACTATCGGTATGGGAGCGGATATCGATTTTCATCTTTGGGTATTGCTGCATTACCGCCAGGATTTTCTCTAGTTCGAAGGCGGCATCTTTGCGGATGATGGATTTATCTAAATCAAAATAGATGATAGGTATGTTTAGCGTTTTGGCTAAATCGGTTCCTACTGTGATTGGCTTGATGCGTTTTTCTAATTTTATATTTAGGTTTGTTTCTCCTGATTGTTCTTTTATGATTACTGGAGTTTCTATCGTTTCATAATCTTCTTTGGCTACTCTTACATGATAGGTTTTGTTGCAATCTACCTTAAAGCTGTATGTTCCGTTTGCTACTGTTGTAACCTCGCCTATTGTTTTAAATTGCTCGTCGAGCAGGGTTACTTTGGCGTTCTCTAGTATGGCGTTGGTTTCTTTGTCGCTTACTATTCCTTTTAGGGTTTGCTCGCAGTTTAGTTTTCTGGTTTGGGTTAGTTTGTAAATATCATCGTTGCCGTTTCCTCCTTCTCGATTGGAGGTAAAGTATCCTTTTTGGGTTTCACTATCGATGATAAATGCAAAGTCGTCTTGCTTGCTATTTATTGGTGCGCCTACGTTTTGTACTGTTGTAAAGGTGTTATCGTTGTTGTTATCATTGATTTTGGTAACGTATACATCGAGTCCGCCTAGTCCTGGTCGTCCGTCGCTGGCAAAATATAGCTGGTTGTCGTTTGCTATAAATGGGAAGGTTTCTCTGCCTTCGGTATTGATTGTCTTTCCTAGGTTTTCTGGTTTTCCAAAGCTTTTGTCGCTGTTTATTGTTACGCTATACAAATCGGATTGGCCCAGGGTTCCTGGCATATCGGAGGCGAAGTATAGTTTTTTTTCGTCATTGCTTAGTGCGGGATGTGCGGTGCTGTACTGGTCGCTATTAAATGGTAGTTCGCTTACGTTGGTCCATTTACCATCGATTTGTTCTGCTTTATAGAGTTTTAACAGGGTGATTTTTTGGTTGTCTTTGCCTCTTTTTCCTTCCAGGTAGTTGTTTCTTGTAAAGTACATTGTTTTTCCGTCTTTGGTGAAAACGGGGGTGGATTCATTGAATTTGGAATTGATGTTCTTTTGAAATCGTTCTGGTGTTCCTAGTGTTCCATCGGCTTTTATTTCGGCGGTGTATAGGTTGGTAAAGGATTTATTGGTCCATTTGAATGTTTTTTTGGCTATGCCTCCGGTATCTCTGGCGGATGCAAATACGAGTTTGTTGTCGTAATAGGCGCTTCCGTAATCGGTTTGGGTGGAGTTGATTTTTGCGTCGGCTATTTCGTATCGCCCTGAGTTGGCTTTTATTTGCTCGAGGTAGTTTTTATTGTTTTCGAATAGTTCTCCTCTTTTGTCGGCTGCCTTTTTTTTGTTGAAGGTATCGAGGGTTTTATCTGCTTTGGCATAATCTCCTGTGGCTTTTAGGGTTTGTGCGTAGCGGTAGTAGTACTCGGGTTCTTGTTCTGGGTTCATTTCAAAAAGGGCCTGATACCATTTGGCGGCTTTGGTTAGTTCGCCATTAAAGTAGTAGGCGTTACCTAGTCTTTGGAACATTTCCTGGTCTTTGTATCCTTTTTCGGCTACTCTTTCGTAGGTGGCAATGGCATCGATATAGGCGTATTGGTTATAGTCTTTATCGGCTTTGTGCTGGCTTGCGCTTTGTGCTCTTCCGTTTAGTGTTATCAGTATTAAAAGGAGGGTGAAGGTGATGGCTATATAGTTTTTTTTCATCTTTGATGGTTTTAGAAGAATCTTGGTGAGGTTATTCGGCTGTAATTATTAAAGAATTCGAATCGCAGGAATATCTCGTGGGAACCTGAGTTGTAGTTGTTCAGGCGGGTGGTTTCGCGGTCGTAGGCGTAGCCTAGATATAATCCGTCGCTTACCTGGAATCCTACCATGGCGCTTAGGGCTGCACTCCATCTGTAGGCTACTCCTGCTACAAATTTGTCATTGAACATGAAGTTGGCTGACAGGTCGACTTGTAGTGGGGAACCTTCGACCATTTTGGTCAGTACGGCTGGTTTGAATTTGATATAGGGGTCTAGATCGAATACGTATCCGGCTATTAGGTAGTAGTTGATTTTGTCTTTGAAGATGGCGATATCATTATCGTTGTATCTGTTAGTTTCGATAAAATTGGGTACGGATAATCCGATGTAGGCTTTATCGGAATGCCAGTATACTCCTGCTCCTATATTGGGGGTGAATTTGCTGTTTAGGTCTTGAAATTGTGGGTCGCCTTGTTGTTCTGGGTTTAGTTTACCGATGTCTAAATTGAACAGGTTGGCGGTGGCTTTGATCCCGAAGGATAGCTTGAAGGTTTCGGATGTGGGTATGGTATAGGATAAATCGGCCGAGAATGTGTTTTCGTTTGTTGGTCCTATTTTATCGTTTACCAGGGATACTCCGAGTCCCAGGTTGCTATTGTTTAACGGGGTGTTTAGGGAGAAACTACTGGTTTCGGGTGCTCCATCGAGTCCTACCCATTGGGTACGGTATAGTCCAAAGATGCTCATGGCTCCTCTGGAGCCGGCATAGGCTGGGTTTATATTGATGGTATTGTACATGTATTGTGTAAACTGGGCATCTTGTTGTGCATGGCTTACTGCGGAAAAAAACATAAAAACGATTACTAATTTTCTCATTTATTTTTCTTTTAAGAATGGCTTAGCTTTTTAGGGCTAAGCCGTTTCTATTTGTTTTTTACTTTTATTTATTGATGTATAAATATCCTGCTTCCTGGTGGGCATTGGACTCGCTGTCTTTGTATTTTAGTACGTAGTAGTATGTTCCTACTGGCAGTCCATCGGATTGTTTTACGGTGGTGCGTCCTTCGGACATTCCTCTAAAGGCGCGCTCTTCGTTGTTGTAGTGTTCGCGTTCGAATACTAAAACTCCCCATCGGTTGTATATCTCTACGGTATTCTCTGGATAACATTCTAGCCCTTGGATGTAGAATCTCTCGTTCATAGAATCTCCGTTTGGTGAGATGGCATTGAAGACTTTTATTACGCAGCCTTCTATTGGGGATACTGTTGGATTGTCATCTACATTGCTGGTGTAATCGGATTTGTCTTCTACTGTGATTCCGTTGGCACTGGTTCCAAATGCGGTGGCCTGGTTGCTTATTTTTCCGGCATTGATGTCGGATTGTTTGATTACATATACGCCTATAAAGGTGTGTTCGTCGGTTTCATTTACGCCTAATGTGATTGGGCTTCCTGTCATAACTAGTCCTGGAAGTGGGTCGCTAACTGTTACGTTTGTCAGCGGGGTGTTTCCGGTATTGGTTATCTTGAAGGTATAGGTGATCGTTTCTCCCGCATTGGCATAACCGCTTTTGTTTTCGTCATTGAATGTGGCTGTTTTTATTACGGCTATCGATGGTACGGCTACAAAAATGGTCACTTTGGCACTTACGCAATTTGTTTTGTTTATGGCATCACAAATTTGGTAGTTTAGTGTATAGGTACCTCCTGGTGTATTTGGCGCTACATCTATTGTTCCGTCTTCGTTTAATGTGATTCCTGATAATACGGTTAGGCTTTTTATGGTTACAACGGCTGGGTTGTTTATTCTGCTTCCGTTTAATTTATCATTGTCTAATACATTGATTGCTTCTAGTGTTCCGTTTATTCCGTCTGCAAAGAGTACGTTGTCATCTGCTGCGTCTATAATCGCTGCTCCTACTACAATTACTGAGGTTACTTCTGCACAATTTGCAGGATTGGTTACTTCGCATATTTTGTAGGTTACATCGTAGTTTCCTGCTGGTGTATTTGGAGATACGGTTACCGTTCCGTCAGGATTTAGTGTGAGTCCTGTTGGTACTGTTACTGGCGTTAGTTTTACTTCGCCTGGGTTGGTTCCGATAACTACATCTACTCCGTTTAATTTATCGTTTGATGTTAATGGTGGAGTTTTGCCTCCTGTGTTTCCATTAATTGGAGACGTAGTTTCTGTGATAGCTTCGATTAATGGATTATCTATAGTTATTTTAACTGTAGATGTACTACAATTTGTAATATTTGAAAGATCACAAATAGTATAATCAAATGTATAAGTTCCAGATGGCGTATGTGGATTTACACTTACTTCACCAGTAGTTGTATCAAAATTTACTCCAGATGGTAACGTACTTGCTAAAGTAATTTTTACTTGATTTGATACCACACTAACACAATTCAATAAATCATTATTCAAAACGTTTGAAACTGCAATACCTCCTACATAACTATTTATTGAAACCCCTAAATCATCGTTAGATTTAATCGGACCAAACACAGTGACCATTTGTGTACAAGTAGAAATATTACCATTATTATCAGTAACTGTCCAAGTTACAGTTGTAATTCCGATTGGGAATACCACAGGAGCGTCATTCGTTACTGAAGCAATTCCACAATTATCAGAAACAGTTGGTAAACTTAGAACAATTGTTGCTGTACATGAACCTGTGTCTGTATTAGCTATAACCGCTGTTGAGCAACTAATAACTGGTTTTTCAGTATCGGTAATAGTGATGATTTGCTCACATGATACCGAGATATTACCTGAAGCGTCCGTTGCTGTCCATACTATTGTTGTTGCTCCTACCGGATATAAATCTGTTACTAATTTACTGTCTGAACGAACTCCTGTAAAGGTGAAGGTTGTGGAACAATTATCAGTTGCTGTTGGGTTTACAATAGCTACTATTGCGCCACATACTCCTGCATCGGCAACTTGACTGATGGCTGCTGGACAAGTGATAACTGGTTTTTCGGTATCGGTAATAGTGATCGTTTGCTCACATGATGCTGAGATATTTCCTGAAGCATCGGTAGCTGTCCAAACTATTTTTGTTGTTCCCACAGGATATAAATCTGTTACTAATTTACTGTCTGAACGAACTCCTGTGAAGGTGAAGGTTGTTGAGCAATTATCGGTTGCTGTTGGATTTACAATAGATACTATTGCGCCACATACTCCTGCATCGGCAACTTGACTGATGGCTGCTGGACAAGTGATAACTGGCTTTTCGGTATCGGTAATAGTGATGATTTGCTCACATGATGCCGAGATATTACCTGAAGCATCAGTAGCTGTCCATACTATTGTTGTCGCTCCTACTGGATATAAATCTGTTACTAATTTACTGTCTGAACGAACTCCTGTGAAGGTGAAGGTTGTTGAGCAATTATCGGTTGCTGTTGGATTTACAATAGATACTGTTGCACCACATTTGTTAGCATCGGCAACTTGATTAATAGCTGCTGGACATGTGATAACTGGTTTTTCAATATCGGTAATAGTGATGATTTGCTCACATGATGCCGAGATATTACCTGAAGCATCAGTAGCTGTCCATACTATTGTTGTCGCTCCTACTGGATATAAATCTGTCAATGATTTACTGTCTGAACGAACTCCTGTAAAGGTGAATGTTGTTGAACAATTATCGGTTGCTGTTGGATTTACAATAGAAACAGTTGCGCCACATTTGTTGGTATCGGCAACTTGGTTAATAGTTGCTGGACACGTGATAACTGGCTTTTCTGTATCTTTTATTATTACGTTCTGAATTGCACTTTCTATGTTTCCATTTCCGTCATCAAAACTCCAAGTAATTGTATAAGTCCCTTGCGTTGTATAAGTAAGTGGATCTGCTGTTGTTCCTGTTATTGTTCCTTTACAATTATCTGTTGTGGTTGGAACTGGTACAATTGCTGAACATTGTGCTACAACATCTGCTAAAACTGGTTTAACTGGTTTTTCTGCATCTTTTATTATTACGTTCTGAATTGTGCTTTCTATGTTTCCATTTCCGTCATCAAAACTCCAAGTAATTGTATAAGTCCCTTGTGCTGTATAAGTAAGTGGATCTGGTGTTGTTCCTATTATTGTTCCTTTACAATTATCTGTTGTGCTTGGAACTGGTACTGTTGCTGAACATTGTGCTATAACATCTGCTAAAACTGGTTTTTCTGGTTTTTCTGCATCGGCAATAGTGATCGTTTGCTCACATGATAATGAGGTATTTCCTGAAGCATCGGTCGCTGTCCAAACTATTTTTGTTGTTCCTACCGGATATAAATCTGTTAATGATTTACTGTCTGAACGAACTCCTGAAAAGGTGAATGTTGTTGAACAATTATCGGTTGCTGTTGGATTTACAATAGAAACGGTTGCGCCACATTTGTTAGCATCAGCAACTTGGCTAATGGCTGTTGGACACGTGATAACTGGTTTTTCTGTATCTTTTATTATTACGTTCTGAATTGCACTTTCTATGTTTCCATTTCCGTCATCAAAACTCCAAGTAATTGTATAAGTCCCTTGTGCTGTATAAGTAAGCGGATCTGCTGTTGTTCCTGTTATTGTTCCTTTACAATTATCTGTTGTGCTTGGAACTGGTACTGTTGCTGAACATTGTGCTATAACATCTGCTAAAACTGGTTTAACTGGCTTTTCTGCATCAGTAATAGTAACTGTTTGCTCACATGATAATGAGGTATTTCCTGAAGCATCGGTAGCTGTCCAAACTATTTTTGTTGTGCCTACCGGATATAAATCTGTCAATGATTTACTGTCTGAACGAACTCCTGCAAAGGTGAATGTTGTCGAACAATTATCGGTAGCTGTTGGATTTACAATAGAAACAGTTGCTCCACATTGTCCTGTATCAGCGTTTTTGTTAATAGCTGTTGGACATGTGATAACTGGCTTTTCTGTATCTTTTATTATTACGTTCTGAATTGCACTTTCTATGTTTCCATTTCCGTCATCAAAACTCCAAGTAATTGTATAAGTCCCTTGTGCTGTATAAGTAAGCGGATCTGCTGTTGTTCCTGTTATTGTTCCTTTACAATTATCTGTTGTGCTTGGAACTGGTACTGTTGCTGAACATTGTGCTATAACATCTGCTAAAACTGGTTTAACTGGCTTTTCTGCATCAGTAATAGTAACTGTTTGCTCACATGATAATGAGGTATTTCCTGAAGCATCGGTAGCTGTCCAAACTATTTTTGTTGTGCCTACCGGATATAAATCTGTCAATGATTTACTGTCTGAACGAACTCCTGCAAAGGTGAATGTTGTCGAACAATTATCGGTAGCTGTTGGATTTACAATAGAAACAGTTGCTCCACATTGTCCTGTATCAGCGTTTTTGTTAATAGCTGTTGGACATGTGATAACTGGCTTTTCTGTATCTTTTATTATTACGTTCTGAATTGCACTTTCTATGTTTCCATTTCCGTCATCAAAACTCCAAGTAATTGTATAAGTCCCTTGTGCTGTATAAGTAAGCGGATCTGCTGTTGTTCCTGTTATTGTTCCTTTACAATTATCTGTTGTGCTTGGAACTGGTACTGTTGCTGAACATTGTGCTATAACATCTGCTAAAACTGGTTTAACTGGCTTTTCTGCATCGGCAATAGTGATCGTTTGCTCACATGATAATGAGGTATTTCCTGAAGCATCGGTAGCTGTCCAAACTATTTTTGTTGTTCCCACAGGATATAAATCTGTCAATGATTTACTGTCTGAACGAACTCCTGCAAAGGTGAATGTTGTCGAACAATTATCGGTTGCTGTTGGATTTACAATAGAAACAGTTGCGCCACATTTGTTGGTATCGGCAACTTGGTTAATAGTTGCTGGACACGTGACAACTGGTTTTTCTGTATCTTTTATTATTACGTTCTGAATTGCACTTTCTATGTTTCCATTTCCGTCATCAAAACTCCAAGTAATTATATAAGTCCCTTGCGCTGTATAAGTAAGCGGATCTGCTGTTGTTCCTGTTATTGTTCCTTTACAATTATCTGTTGTGCTTGGAACTGGTACTGTTGCTGAACATTGTGCTACAACATCTGCTAAAACTGGTTTAACTGGCTTTTCTGCATCGGCAATAGTGATCGTTTGCTCACATGATAATGAGGTATTTCCTGAAGCATCGGTCGCTGTCCAAACTATTTTTGTTGTTCCCACAGGATATAAATCTGTCAATGATTTACTGTCTGAACGAACTCCTGCAAAGGTGAATGTTGTTGAACAATTATCGGTTGCCGTTGGATCTACAATAGAAACAGTTGCGCCACATTTGTTAGCATCTGCAACTTGGTTAATAGTTGCTGGACACGTGATAACTGGTTCTTGGGTGTCTTTTATTATTACGTTCTGAATTGCGCTTTCTATGTTTCCATTTCCGTCAGCAAAACTCCAAGTAATTGTATAAGTCCCTTGCGTTGTATAAGTAAGTGGATCTGCTGTTGTTCCTGTTATTGTTCCTTTACAATTATCTGTTGTGGTTGGAACTGGTACAATTGCTGAACATTGTGCTACAACATCTGCTAAAACTGGTTTTTCTGGTTTTTCTGCATCAGTAATAGTAACTGTTTGCTCACATGATAATGAGGTATTTCCTGAAGCATCGGTAGCTGTCCAAACTATTTTTGTTGTTCCCACAGGATATAAATCTGTCAATGATTTACTGTCTGAACGAACTCCTGCAAAAGTGAATGTTGTCGAACAATTATCAGTTGCTGTTGGATTTACAATAGAAACGGTTGCTCCACATTTGTTAGCATCTGCAACTTGGCTAATAGTTGCTGGACATGTGATAACTGGTTTTTCTGTATCAGCTACAACTATTGTCGAAGCAGTAGAAGTTTCTTCACAAAAAGTAGAACCACTTATGATTTTTACTTTATAATCTCCATTTGAGGTTACAACTAATGTCGAAGCTGTCTCCCCATTAATAACTGAATTATCTTTGTACCAAACATAACTAGGAGAAACCGCATTGGTAACCGCTGTTAGTGTAGTAGTTAAACAAGCTTCTAATGTTCCTGTTATTGTCGCTGTAGGCAAAGAGCTAACAGTTACAACTCTTTCTGCAGTAGCATCATCACAACCTCCAGTTCCAGTTACTGTATACTTAATTGTTGCTACCCCAGTTCCAACTCCAGCAATTGCTCCTGTTGATGCATTTACTGTAGCTACTGCCGTATTACTACTACTCCATCTTCCTCCAGCAGTACCTCCTGATAATGAAAAAGCAGTATTTTCTGTTATACAAATATTTTGATTTCCTGATAACGTTCCTGCAATAGGAGTTTCTGTTACAATAACTTTTACTGCGATTCTTTCACTCTCACATCCATTAGTTGTTTGACTAGCATAATATGTATTTGATTCCAATAAGTCAGTCTCTTTATACAAAATACCACCCGTCAGAGCATTATACCATTGAATACCTGATCCTGTAGCAATTAAATCTTTAATTTTTTTAGCATCTACAAAGCAAAAATTTTGCTCTGTAGCCGTTGGCATAGCTGGCGTAGCTGGTTGTGCATTAATTACTGCAGCAACTGATTCAGCTGATATGCAAGTCCCTAATGTCGCTTTTACAGTATAACTTCCTGCTGGCGCTGTTATTGCAGCTCCATTTCGAACAACATTTGCCGACGGCGTGATTGTATAGGTATAAGTCGAGTCATAATTCGTAATTGTAAAACTTCCTGTAGCTGTTGCACACGTTGGTTGTGTTACAGCGCTAACTGCTGGTATATCCGGTGTAGCTGGTTGTGCATTAATTACTGCAGCAACTGATTCAGCTGATATGCAAGTCCCTAATGTTGCTTTTACAGTATAACTTCCTGCTGGTACTGTTACTATAGCTCCATTTCGGTTAACTCCTGTTGACGGTGTGATTGTATAAGTATAAGTTGGGTCGTAATTCGTAATTGTAAAACTTCCTGTAGCTGTTGCACACGTTGGTTGTGTTACAGCGCTTACTGCTGGCATATCCGGTGTAGCTGGTTGTGCATTAATTACTGCAGCAACCGATTCTACAGATGCGCAAGTTCCAGAGGTAGCTTTTACAGTATAACTTCCTACTGGTGCTGTTACTGTAGCTCCATTTCGGTTAACTCCTGTTGACGGCGATACCGTATAAGTATACGTTGGATTATAATTAGTAATCTCAAAACTTCCCGTAGCAGTCGTACAAGTTGGTTGTGTTAATGTAGTTAATGTTGGTTTTGGAATCGATGCATTCATCGTTACTACTCCATTTATTGTAGCTGCTGGACATGGCATTGTATGTCCAACTGTTGTTATCGTATAATTAGCATTTGCCGCTGGAGTTCCTGAAATAGTTACTGTTCTTGCTGTTAAATCGACAACGGACTTTAACTCTGTTGGCAAATTTGTTACTATGGCATTTTTTGCGCTTCCTCCAAAAGTATAAACCGTAGTTGGAATTGCTGTTCCTGTACAAACTACCGGATTTTGTGTACCGCTGGTAAGCACAATTGTTGAGGCATCATTTATAACTGCTGCAACCGCAATTCTCGATGTTGTAGTACAACCTTCGGTTGTAGTAGCACCTACATAATAAGTAGTCGTAGTTGATAAGTTTGGAGTAATAAATTCTGCTCCTGTTCCTAATACCTGTTCACTTACCGGATCCGCATACCATCTGATAGTATCAGCTCCTGTTGATGCAGTTGCCTTTAGTATTAATGCTGCCATACCACAGCTAGAGGCTTCTGTAGTTGAATTTATTGTTGGCCTAGTATTTATCGATGCTTTAACTGCAGTCCTTGTTGCTGTAGCACATCCGTTATCGGTTGCATCAACATAATAAGTTGTAGTAGTTGTTAAGCTTGGTGTTGTAAAACTTGTACCTGTTCCTAATGACGCACCACCAGTTGCTGCAGCATACCAATTAATTGTTCCTGAAGAGGCAGTAGCTCCTAAAATCACTTCTCCAGTATCACATCGTCCAGCAGGTGTTGTTCCTGTAATTGTTGGTATTGCATTAATAACAAAATTAGTAGCAGTTCGACAACCTGTGCCACTACCACAAGCTGCATAAAAAACTGTAGTTCCTGCCTTATTTATATCTATTAAGCCTTTAACTGTATTTGGATCGAAAGATGCTCCTGAGCCTACTGCAGTCCCACCCGAAGCCGATGTATACCATTGTATTGTACCAGAACATGTAGAAGTAGCTTTTAATATTCCACTTGTACCTTGACAAGTAGATACTCCTGTAGTTGTTGGTGCTCCAGCAACTGCATTAATAGTTATGCTATTAGTAGGAAGCGAAGTACATCCATTTTCGTTTGTAGTTGTTACTACATAGTTATTTGGTACTAAGCCCGAAAAGATTCCTGTTGTATTAATTACTGGTGCTGTTACAGGATTAGTTCCTTTTAATGTATAACTTATTCCTTCACCATTTGCAGGAGTTTTTACCGTTATTGTTCCTGTTGGTGTATCACAAGTTGATTGTACCACTTCAGCTGTAGGAACATCTGGCAAAGCAAATATTTTTATATCATCTTCTGTTACAGTTGCGCCATCGCCTTTAAAGTTCGTTCCCGGCACATCGATTTGGTTAACTCCTTCATATTTTTTATTTATAGTTGTACCATACGCGTTTACAGCTGCCGTAATTTTTCTAGTAGGATTGGCAGTTGTACGTGTAGGATCAAAGTATAAAGCTTGTGCATTAGAACTATATGTACCAGCAGCAATAGGCGCTATAACTTTCCCAACCAAGATTATCGTAACCACTCCATTTTGAGCAATATTAAACCCTCCAAACACAGGATTATTCTTAGATGTAACTGTATTACTTAAAGCACCAGAAGGACCAGTAGTATCTGCTGAATATGTTGCCGTAGCAGAATCAAATTCGATACCTGTTGGAAAATAAAAGTCTAAATCGACCCCGGCAGCATTTCCTACCCCTGTATTTTTTATTTGTATTTCATAAGAAACCTTCTCTCCAATCGAATTACAAGCTGATGCTTTAGGTAACGATTTTACTTTGGTATCCAGAATAGGAAAACAATTTGAGTTAACTTGTAAATTTGGCGGTAGATCTTTAGAGATAAAAGTCGATACATGTCCATTTACTCCCTCATTAGCACCATGGACATTAGAACCAGTTCCACTTCCTTTATTAGTTTTACCTGCCAAACCACCAGTTACATTGGTAGTAATTTTTACAGTCCCCTCAAGATTATGTCTAATGATTCCACCACCACCACCACCACCTGGTCCGTGCTCGTTTTTAGTATCATTTTCTGTATTCCCTCCATTTCCTCCTTTTGCATTAATTGTAATATCTCCAGTACTGGTATTAGAAATATTCAACAATACTGTCCCTCCAGCTCCAGCTCCTCCAGCTCCATCTGGTGTACCACCATATGCACCCGGAGCACCATTTCCTCCATTAACTTCAATTAACCCATTACCTTGAACTGTTCCTGCATTAATAAGTACAATAGCTCCTCCGACACCTCCTTTTACACCATCGATAGCATTATTAGCATCTCCAGCGCCACCGCCACCTCCCATTATAAGTCTTGTTAATTCTGGTGTAGCATCTAGGTAGGATCTAAAACCAGGTCTTCCTCCCCCAGTATAAGTTGGCCAAGTTTGTCCTCCAATTCCTTGCCAACCGTAACCACCTAAACCACCAAAACCACCATTACCACCGCCACCGCCACCGGTGTTGTGGTCATTACCACCACCACCAGCATTGGCAGGAGCTCCTCTACCTGAAGAACCTGCTGGCATACCTTCAACTTTATTATCTACCTGGTTATAACCATCCCACATATATCTAGGCGTTCCTGCGATTCCTTCTCCTTTCCCTGAAATATAAGTTTTTGAAGCATCACCAACATAAGAAGTCGCATCATTTACACCTGAAAAAGCTATAGGACTATATCCTCCTCTAAACCCTCTTGCTGTTCCATCAATAGAAAATCCATTAAAATCAAATGTTCCAGAAACATTAAAAGCAATAACTCCACCTGCAATACCATTAAATGGTGGTGTCGTTATCTTAGAAGTTAGCTTTAAATTAGAGTATTGTGGTACTCTAACAATTTGAAATGTTCTCTTCCCTCTCGTAGGTGTTGCATCCGCATTAAAAAAACTATTAAAAGTACCTCCATTTGGACCGGTACCTTTAAACGTAAGATTTCCTCCCTTTAATGAAACATCATTTGTTGCAATAACATATTCGAAAATACCTGTATTACCAATAGCTGTGAATCCTGTACCTCCTAATTTATCCGGGCCACTACTTGAAGTTCCTGAACCATAATTAGCATCATTCCTAAAATCAATAATAGCATCCTGCATTTGGATAATCAAAATCAAATCCCCTGCAGAAATTTGAGTTGTTCCAAAATTATTTTTATGAGCATCCATTGTTGGTACGGCTCCTAATAATATAGATTGAGCTCCTTTATTCAAGGTGATATTACCATCAACAGGATAATACGTATTTACAGAACTTGATACTGTAACAGGACCATCTCCACCAGGTGTTCCACAAATTTGTGAAAACAGACTAGTTGAGAATAAAAAAAATACAATAAAAGAAGTTAGCCTAAAAAAATTAAGCATTTTAAGAGTACAATTTTGCATAAACAGTTTTGTTTTGGGTAATACTATAATTGTTCGAAAACCCAATGAAGGAATTCGAAAAAAATAAATTAAATAAGAGGGATTGTTGTACCGAAGATCTAAGGAAAAGATCTTTCAAAATTTTATAAAAGAAAAATAAAATAAGGGCCATAAATAAATTAGCTTCGACTCAAATTCGTCTTTAAGATTATAGAAATAGGTAGTTTGGTGGGGCGAAAGTATATAAAGGGTAAAATAATAACTAGATAACTCGTCGAACTACCTGTTTTATCGTTGAAGTACTCTTTTTTTCGAATAAATGTAGATTTTATCGAGAAAAAAATTAACAATTTAGCAACTAAAAGTTTTTATAACAACAATAAAAGTCATTTCGCGCACTAACTTCAACGCAAAAATTCATAACTTATTAAAGTTCAAATAATAGAATAAAAAAATACGCAACGTAGGGTTGCGTATTTTATACTTTTACGAGTAACTTATACTCAATTTTATTGCAAATTTTACTTTAAAAAATAATTTTATTAACAATTAAAACAGAACATCTACCCCTAATTAACAAATTATCCAAAATAAAAAGGCTATTTCAAGAAATTGATATTTCGTTTTAAACCATCAAATTTTGTTCTTTTTAAAGGGGAGTTTTTAAATATCACTCGAAAGGTTTCTTCAGTAATCTCTAACCACTCTTTTTTCGACATTGACATAACATCTGGGTTAGGATTAAACAGTGGTTCTGAATGTGCTTTAGAAAATCGATTCCAAGGACAAACATCTTGACAGGTATCGCAACCAAATGCCCAATCATCAAATTTCCCTTTCATTTCTTGTGGAATATTTTCTTTGAGTTCAATTGTAAAATAGGAAATACACTTACTCCCATCAACTACATAAGGAGCAACAATTGCCTGTGTTGGACAAGCATCGATACAAGCAGTACATGAACCACAATGATCTGTAGTGGCATAATCATATTCTAAGTCTAAATCAAGAATAAGTTCGGCAATGAAGTAAAAAGAGCCTACTTTTTGTGTAATTAAATTGCTGTTTTTACCTATCCAGCCTAAACCACTTTTGGCAGCCCAAGCTTTATCCAAAACTGGAGCAGAGTCAACAAATACGCGACCAGAAACATCGCCTATTTGCTCTTGAATGGAAAAAAGTAATTCTTTGAGTTTTTCTTTAATTACAAAATGATAATCTTGTCCATATGCGTACTTCGATATCTTAAAGCTATCATTTTCCTGAGTTTCGGAAGGGTAATAATTAAGTAATAACGACACTACACTTTTGGCATCATCAACTAATAAAGTAGGATCTAACCGCTTATCAAAATGATTTTCCATATAGGCCATTTGACCATTATGGTTTTTATTAAGCCAATTTTCTAACCTTGGGGCTTCTTGTTCCAAGAATCCTGCTTTAGAAATTCCACAAGATAAGAACCCAAGCCTTTTGGCTTCGGATTTAATAAATTGTGAATATGTGCTTTTTGAATTTATCAATGTAAATTTAATATGAAACGGTTTTAGCCCTGATGGGAGCGACATCCTTTTTTTGGCTTTTTAGCCAGAAAAAGATATAGCGGACAGCAGGAAATAGCTTCAAAAAAATTAAAATAATCCGCCTTGAATATTGGTATTTATTCTACCTAAATGTTTGTATGCTTTGTCGGTAACTTCACGTCCTCGTGGAGTTCTCATAATAAAACCTTCCTGAATTAGGAATGGCTCATATACTTCTTCGATGGTTTCGCTACTTTCGGAAACTGCTGTTGCCAATGTAGACAATCCAACTGGCCCTCCTTTAAATTTACTAATAATGGTAAGAAGGATTTTGTTATCCATCTCATCCAAACCATGTGCATCGACATTTAATGCCTTTAGTGCATATTGTGCAATAGCCAAATCGATAGTTCCGTTTCCTTTAATTTGTGCAAAGTCACGAACACGACGCAATAATGCATTTGCGATACGAGGCGTTCCACGACTACGGCCTGCAATCTCGATTGCAGCATCTAAAGAAATTGGCATTTTTAATATCGAAGCACTTCTTTCTACAATTGAAGTTAAAAGCTCTGTAGTATAATATTGTAATCGTGACGAGATACCAAAACGAGCACGCATAGGTGCTGTTAACAAACCTGAACGTGTTGTTGCTCCGATTAAGGTAAATGGATTTAAATTAATCTGAACTGTTCTTGCATTAGGCCCAGACTCTATCATGATATCTATCTTAAAATCTTCCATTGCCGAATATAAGTACTCTTCGACAATAGGACTCAAACGATGGATTTCATCTATAAATAGTACATCTCTTTCTTCGAGATTAGTAAGTAATCCAGCTAAGTCACCAGGTTTATCCAGAACTGGCCCTGATGTAATCTTTATACCAACCTCTAATTCATTAGCAAGTATGTTTGCCAAAGTAGTTTTTCCAAGTCCGGGAGGTCCATGAAAAAGCGTATGATCTAATGCTTCGTTACGCTGATTAGCTGCCGCAACAAAGACTTTCAGGTTTTCTAAAACCTGATCTTGACCCGCGAAATCATCAAAAGAAAGCGGTCTTAATTTTTTTTCAAGATCAAACTCTTCAGAGTTATAGCGGTTCGTTGTTGGATCTAAATTTTCATTCATTTAGCAAAGATAGAGAAAGAAAAAGGAAGTCAAAAAAAAACCTCTACTATGAGTAGAGGTTTTAAATATTTTTAGTGATGAAGAACTTCTTCTCCTTCTTTCATTGGTACGTTTTGAGGTACAAAATCAACGTCATAGTTTGGATTACTATAGTCATATGGCCAACGGTAAACGTGAGGAATTTCTCCTGGCCAGTTACCGTGAATATGCTCAACTGGTGTAGTCCACTCTAATGTTGTAGATTTCCATGGGTTTTGTACTGCTTTCTTACCGTAGAAAATACTACTAAAGAAATTGTACAAGAACACTAATTGGAAAGCTCCTCCAACTAAAGCAAACACAGTTATTAAAACGTTTACGTTTTGTAAGTCATCAAATAACGGGAAGTTTGTATTAGTATAGTAACGTCTTGGTAAACCTGCTAATCCGATAAAGTGCATTGGGAAGAATACTCCGTAAGCACAAACTGCAGTTACCCAAAAGTGAATATATCCTAAGTTTTTGTTTAACATTCTACCATACATTTTAGGGAACCAGTGGTAAATACCAGCAAACATTCCGTAAAGTGCAGAGATACCCATTACTAAGTGAAAGTGAGCAATTACAAAGTATGTATCGTGAACGTTAATGTCTAAAGTACTATCTCCTAAGATGATCCCTGTTAAACCTCCAGTGATGAAAGTAGAAACCATTCCTATAGAGAACAACATTGCAGGATTAAATTGTAAGTTACCTTTCCATAAAGTTGTAATCCAGTTAAATGCTTTTACAGCAGAAGGAATTGCAATCAATAATGTTGTAAATGTAAATACAGATCCTAAAAATGGATTCATTCCAGAAACGAACATGTGGTGTCCCCAAACGATTGTTGAAAGGAATGCAATTGCTAAAACTGACATAATCATCGCTCTGTATCCGAAAATTGGTTTACGAGAATTCGTAGCCATAATTTCTGAAACAAGTCCCATCGCTGGTAAGATTACAATGTAAACTTCAGGGTGTCCTAAGAACCAAAATAAGTGTTCGAATAAAACTGGTGAACCTCCTTGGTAATGTAAAACTTCTCCAGCAATATAAATATCAGATAAGAAGAAAGAAGTACCAAAACTTCTGTCAAAAATCAATAATAATGCAGCAGATAATAATACTGGGAATGAAATAACTCCAATAACAGCAGTTACGAAGAATGTCCATATAGTTAAAGGTAATCTTGTCATAGACATACCTTTTGTTCTTAAATTAATAACAGTTACGATGTAGTTTAATGAACCCATCAATGATGAAGCAATAAAGATTGCCATAGAAACTAACCATAATGTCATACCTGTTCCTGAACCAGGAATCGCTTGTGGTAAAGCACTTAATGGAGGATAAATTGTCCAACCAGATGAAGCAGGTCCAGCTTCAACAAATAAAGAACTTAACATTATAACTGCTGATAAGAAAAATAACCAGTATGAAATCATATTCATGAATCCAGAGGCCATATCTCTTGCACCAATTTGAAGCGGAATCAATAAGTTACTAAAAGTACCACTCAAACCAGCCGTTAATACAAAAAATACCATGATGGTTCCGTGTATGGTAACTAATGCAAGATAAACATCATTAGTCATTACTCCATCTGGTGCAAATTTATCTCCTAATAAAACATTAAATATTTTAAAAGACTCTTCAGGCCATGCTAATTGCATTCTAAAAAGCAAGGACATTGCAATACCAATTACCCCCATAATAATACCTGTTATAAGGTATTGTTTGGCAATCATTTTGTGATCAATACTAAAGATATATTTAGTAATGAATGTCTCTTTATGGTGGTGTTCGTGTTCGTGATCTTGTCCGTGATCGTGACCTTCTGCTGACATATATGTATACTTTAAATTTCTTAAATAAATATTATTTCATAGCTACTTTAGGAGCTTCTACTTTAGCAGTAGTATCAACTTTGGTAGTATCAGTGCTTCCTGCTGCACCTTCTGCTGGAGCTGGAGCAACTGCTGCTTTAATATCCTGAGCTAATGTAGCTTTTTCGCTTAACCATTTTTTATACTCTTCTGGTGTATCAACAACTATTTTCATTTGCATGTTGTAGTGAGATGTTCCACAAATTTTATTACAAAGTAATAAATAATCAAAAGTATAAGGGTCAAGAGCTGTTTCTCCTTTTGCAACTAGTTCAACACTTTTCTTAGAACGCAGTTCATTAATATGAGCAACTTTCTTTACCATGTATTCTAAGTCTCTATATTCTGCAGTTGTGTAAACTGGCGTGAAAGCAAATTCTGTAACCATACCAGGAACACAGTTCATTTGCGCTCTGAAGTGAGGCATGTAAGCTGAGTGTAATACGTCTTGAGAACGCATCTTGAAATGTACTTTCTTTCCTTTTGGTATATGTAATTCTGAAACCACAATATCATCTTGTGCATATGGATCAGACATATCAACTCCTAAAGTATTTACACCTTCGATTAATCTTACGTTAGCTTTACCTAAAACATTATCAGGTCCAGCATATCTTGCAGTCCATTTAAATTGTTGAGCATATAATTCGATAACAACTGTATCTTCATCTTTGTCAACAAACATAATATTATTCCAAGCATATAATCCATAAAGAATTAATCCTGCCAAAACAACTGCTGGAATAACACTCCAAAGTGCCTCTAATCTATTATTATCAGCAAAATATAATGCTTTCTTATCTTTTTCTCCTTTATATTTAAAAGAAAAATAATAAAGTAATCCTTGAGTTATAAATTGAACTACAAAAATCAAAACCCAAGTAATGTTCATAAGGCTATCAACCAAACTACCATGCTCAGAAGCTGGTGTGTGTAATACTAATGGTCCCCATTTTAACAATCCATATATTGTAAAAATATAAATGAATGCTAAAAATCCGAACATTAAATACCCTTGAACATTATTATCATTATCAGATGCAACCTGAGAATCGTCCGATTTTGCTCCTACCTGAGTAAGATCAAATATCTTGGTCAATTGCCATAATGCTACAGCTAATAAAACTAAAACTATAATTACCAACAAACTTGTCATCTGTTTATTTCTTTAAATATTAATAATGAAAATGTTTACTTTCTTCTATAAATGGATTTCTTTTTGGTAACAAAGGAGCTTTAGTTAATGCAGTGAAAACTACAAAAATAAATAAACCTAAGAAGAAAAGTACTGATGCAATTTCTGAAACACCAATAAACCATCTATCACCTACTGTACCAGGCATAATCATATTGAAGAAATCAAGATAATGTCCTAATAAAATTACAATTCCAGCCATAACAATTACCCAGCTAATTCTCTTGAAATCAGTATTGATTAAAATCAACAATGGGAAAAGAAAATTCATAACAACAGCTCCAAAGAAAGGAAGGTTATAAAGTTGAATTCTTGTAACAAAATAAGTTACCTCTTCAGGGATATTTGCATACCAAATCAACATGAATTGTGAGAACCATAAATAAGTCCAGAAAACACTAATACCAAACATAAATTTAGCAAGGTCATGAATATGGCTTGTATTTACATGCTCTAAATATCCTTTAGATTTCAAGTATACAGTCACTAATGCAATTGTAGTGATACCACTTACAAAGAAACTAGCAAACACATACCATCCAAACAATGTACTGTACCAGTGTGGATCGATAGACATAATCCAATCCCAAGACATAATAGACTCAGAAACGATGAAGAATACTAAGAATCCAGCAGTCATTTTGAAATTCTTTTTGTAATTCAAATCATCTTTAGCTTCGTCTTGTGCAAGACATCTTTGTCTAGTATAGTAGTTATACAAATTCCATCCAATCAAGAATATTGCAGCTCTAATAATCCAAAAAGGAAAATTTAAATATCCTGCTTTATTAGCAATGATTGCATCGTAATTTGGGCTTTTAGGATCTGTTACTCCATCTCCTAACCATACAAACATATGGTTGAAGTGCAGTCCACAAAATACTAAAATTATAAAAAATATTACAGAACCTACAGGTAAGTAAGCAGTTATACCTTGCATAACTCTAAACAATACCGGAGACCATCCTGCTTGCGCAACTTGTTGAATAGCGTAAAATGCAAGAACTCCCATAGAAAGTAGCAAAAAGAAAATACAAGCAACATATAATGCTGACCATGGTTTATTTTGCAATTGGTGTAAAACATGGTTTAAATGTTTTGTATGCTCATCTGCAGCACCAACTTGAGCGTGTTCTTTTTTTCCTTCATCATGTGCATCATGAGCTGGCTCAGCAGTTTCATGAGTCGCTTCTCCATGACCACCATGAGACTCAGCAGCTAGTATTTTTTCAACTTCTTGAATATCTTTAGGTGCATTTAAAAAACCGTACCCAATACCCAAAAGACCTACAGCCATTAAGATGAAAGAAAAAGTTTTTAATTTACTTGAAAATGTATACATATCTAATACGATCAGTTTGTTCAACAATTATTATAATTGGCTTTTTAGTTTTAGAACATAGTCAGCAACTAACCAACGTTCGTGAGTACTTAATTGATTTGCATGAGAACCCATTGCATTTAATCCGTAAGTCTCAACATGAAAAATACTTCCTTCAGTAATTACCCTGTCTTTATAACTAGGAACTCCAAGAAATTTTTCTCTTTCTACCAATTTACCTTTTCCATTTCCAGTTGCACCATGACAACTCATACAATAGATTTCAAAAAGTTCTTTTCCTTTTTCTGAATTTCTATCTAAAGAATCTAAAGGTGATTTCAAATTAGCTTTTGCTAATTCATAACCTGCTGTAGAATTCTCATATTCATAAGGTTCAAAACCTCTGTTAATAGTTCCTTTTACTGGAAGTTGTCCTTCCTTTCCTCCTTTAAAAATATTAGCCTCTGCATATGGTTCATACGCTAAAGATTCATACATATTAGGGAAGTACTGATAGTTTGGTGCCGAATTATTGTGGCAAGATGAAACTAAAATAGTTATACCAACTAAAAGTGTTATTTTATATATACTTTTCATAGCTACAATTAATTCTTTTCTATTACTTTAACTTCTACAGCTCCCGTGTTTTGGAAAAAAGAAACTAATTCCTCTTCATTATCATTAACAGCGATTTCCATTAGGAAATGATCATCTGTTGTTCTTACATCAGGATTTTCTGCTTCTTTGAATGGCCATAATCTACTTCTCATATAAAAAGTGATTACCATTAAGTGAGCTGCGAAAAACACAGTCATTTCAAACATAATCGGCACGAATGCAGGCATGTTTTGAATGAAACTGAAACTTGGTTTTCCACCAATATCTTGAGGCCAGTCGTGAATCATAATATAACTCATCATCGTAGTCGCAACTGTTATACCAATACATCCGTATATAAAAGAACATATTGCTAATCTTGTTGGCGCTAAGCCCATTGCTTTATCCAATCCGTGTACCGGAAATGGAGTAAATACTTCTTCAATATGATGATGTGCAGCTCTAGTTTTCTTTACAGCATCCATCAAAATATCATCGTCATTATAAATGGCGTATATTACTTTATTACTCATGGTGTGAATCTTTATTTGCTCTTTCTCTAATGTAATTATCTCCTGTTCCTTTCAAAATAGTTTTCACCTCTGCCTGAGCAATAACTGGGAATGTTCTAGAGTAAAGTAAAAACAATACGAAGAAGAATCCAATTGTTCCGATGAAAATTCCAATATCAACAAATGTTGGTGAGAACATTGTCCAAGAAGATGGAAGGTAATCTCTATGTAAAGAAGTAACAATAATTACGAATCTTTCAAACCACATTCCAATGTTTACAACAATTGAAATTATAAATGAGAACATGATACTCGTTCTTAATTTTTTGAACCACATGAACTGTGGAGAAAAAACGTTACATGTCATCATTGACCAATATGCCCACCAGTAAGGTCCAGTAGCTCTGTTTAAGAATGCATATTGTTCGTATTCTACTCCTGAATACCAAGCTACAAATAACTCAGTAATATAAGCAACACCTACAATAGAACCCGTAATCATGATTACGATATTCATTAATTCGATATGTTGAACTGTAATATAAGCTTCAAGATTAGAAACTTTTCTCATAATGATCAACAAGGTGTTTACCATTGCGAATCCAGAGAAAACCGCTCCTGCAACGAAGTAAGGAGGGAAAATTGTAGTATGCCATCCTGGAATTACAGATGTAGCAAAGTCCATAGATACAATTGTATGTACAGAAAGTACAAGTGGAGTAGCTAAACCTGCAAGTACTAAAGATACTTCTTCAAAACGTTGCCAGTCTTTTGCTCTACCGCTCCATCCAAAACTCAAGATAGAATAAACTCTTTTATTAAAAGGAGTAATTGCTCTATCACGTAGCATCGCAAAATCAGGTAGTAAACCAGTCCACCAGAAAACTAATGATACTGAAAGATACGTAGAGATTGCAAAAACGTCCCAAAGTAATGGTGAGTTAAAGTTTACCCATAATGAACCAAATTGATTCGGTATAGGTAATACCCAGTATGCTAACCATGGACGTCCCATGTGAATAATTGGAAATAAACCTGCTTGTACAACAGAGAAAATTGTCATTGCTTCGGCAGAACGGTTAATCGCCATTCTCCAACGTTGACGGAAAAGTAATAATACTGCAGAAATCAAAGTTCCGGCGTGACCAATACCTACCCACCAAACAAAGTTTGTGATATCCCAAGCCCAACCAACTGTTTTATTTAATCCCCATGTTCCGATACCTGTAGATACGGTGTAAATTATACAGCCTAATCCCCAAAGGAAAGCTGTTAATGCGATTGTAAATACAATCCACCAATGTTTATTTGCTTTACCTTCAACAGGTGCAGCTACATCTACAGTTACATCGTGATAAGATTTATCACCTATAACTAAAGGTTTTCTAATGGGTGCTTCGTAGTGAGACGACATAATCCTTTATATTGTTTCTTAATTAATAATTTTTTGTACTAAGTATTTCTAACTTTAACGTGATAAATCACATTAGGTTTTGTTCCTACATGCTCTAATAAGTGATACATTCTATCATCAGCAGCTAGTTTAGTAACTTTGCTTTCTGTATCATTTACATCTCCAAATACCATAGCACCAGAAGAACAAGCATTAGAACAAGCTGTTTGGAATTCTCCATCAACGATAGCTCTACCCTCTTTCTTAGCATTTAATATTGTAGCTTGTGTCATTTGAATACACATAGAACATTTTTCCATAACTCCACGAGAACGAACGTTTACGTCTGGATTCAATACCATACGACCTAAATCATCATTCATGTGATAATCGAATTCACTGTTTTTGTTATACAAGAACCAGTTAAAACGACGTACTTTATATGGACAGTTGTTTGCACAGTAACGAGTACCAACACATCTGTTATAAGCCATTTGGTTTTGTCCTTGACGACCATGTGAAGTTGCAGCAACTGGACAAACAGTTTCACAAGGTGCATGATTACAATGTTGACACATAACCGGCTGGAAAGAAACTTGTGGATTATCTCCAGCTTTTTCCATTTCGTTAAATGTAGACAATGAACTTGACAATCCTGCTATATTTTCTTTTCTTTCGTTGTCTCCAGCAAAAGTACTTTCAGAAGAGTAATATCTATCGATACGCAACCAGTGCATATCACGACTTCTTCTTACCTCGTCTTTACCTACAACTGGTACATTATTTTCAGCGTGACAAGCAATAACACAAGCCCCACATCCTGTACAAGCATTTAAATCAATTGAAAGATTAAAGTGATGTCCTGTAGAACGATCAAATGAATCCCATAAATCGACAGATGTAGCTGCTACTTCATTGTGATCTAAAGATACTTTTGGTTGTTCATTCCAAAATTCAGCATCTTTAGTATTAAATATCTCAAGAGAAGTTTCTTTTATAATATCTCCTCTTCCCATTAAAGTTTTTTGACCTTGAACACAAGCAAACTCATGCTCTCCACTAGCTTTTGCAAGCTTAACAGATTGTACATCATTAAAACCTTTATATAAAGAGTAAGCATTTAAACCTACAATCATTTCTTCTTTTAGAGCAGCTTTACGTCCATAACCTAAAGCTAAACCAATAGTACCTACCGCTTGTCCTGGTTGAACAATTACTGGTACGTTTTCTAATTTTACTCCATCAGCTGTTGTAATAGTAGCATAACTTCCGTTTAAACCTCCATTAGCAACAATTTCATTAGACATTTGTAACTTCTTAGCATCAGCATTAGAAACAGTTACATAATTATCCCAAGAAACTCTAGTGATTGGATCTGGAAACTCTTGCAACCAAGGGTTGTTTGCTTGTTGTCCATCTCCCATTCCTGTTTTAGTATATAATACTAATTCGAAATCACCAGAAGCTTTAGATTGTGATACTGCATTTGCAGCAGCACTATAATCAACAGAACCTGCAGAAAGTGCCGAAGCTGTTCCAATAAAAATACCATCGTGTAAAACTTTATTCCAAGTAGAACCTACAATTATTCCAGAAGCATTTGCTTTGATATAATCGTAGAATGTTCCAGAATTTCCTGTTAGAGATAACAAAACATCTTGAAATTGTTTTGTATCAAATATAGGACGAATAGTCGGTTGAGTAAGACCATAAGTTCCTTTTGTAATAGATACATCGTTCCAAGCCTCTAAGTAATGAGGAACTGGAGCAGCAATTGTTGCAAGCTCAGCAGTTTCATCTTGTTTTAAAGAGAAAGCAACAGATGTTTTTACTTTTTTCAGTCCTGCAGCGAAAGATTCGCTATCTGCTAATGTATAAATTGGATTAACTCCACTCATAAGTAATGTATGAACGCTACCTGCTTTCATATCATTAATTAATTGTGCTACTTTAGCATCAGATCCTTTTCTGATTTGTCTTGTTTCAGAAGTTGTAAAAGCTTCACTTATCAACGCTTGGTTGATAGCTAAAACTAATAACTGAGCATTTTTATCTTGAATTCCTGATACTAATACTCCCTTTGAACCAGCAGCTTTTAATTGTTGAGCCGCTTTAGTTACTTCTGCTTTAAACTGACTGTCTAAATTAACAGCTACAGAAGAACCTGTTACAACATTATATATATGAACTAATGCTTGTTTTTGATTTGCAGTCGACATAGGTAAACGCTTATCAGCAGCAGCACCAGACAAAGTCATATTTGCTTCTAATTGGAAGTGACGAGACATTTTTCCATTTCTAGGAATACGTCCTTGTGCATAACCTGAGTCATACCCTCCTCCTTGCCAATCTCCCAAGAAGTCAGCTCCTACCGAAACGATAAGTGAAGCTTTTGAGAAATCGTAATTAACTAAAGCTCTTTCACCATAAACCGTTTCAAATGCATCCAGAGCAGATGATGACGATACCGCATCATAAACAACATGTTTTGCATTAGGGTTTTTAGCTATAAACTCAGCAATTAATTTTTCAGTAGATGGACTTGCCAAAGTATTTGTTAATAATACAATTTGACCACCTTTAGCATTCGCCTCAGCAATACTAGATTTAATTTTTAAATCAACAGCAGACCAAGTTGAATTTTTTCCTTCCAATTTAGGTTCTTTCAAACGCATACTATCATATAATGATAATATAGACGCATGGATTCTAGCATTGGCTGAAAATTTCGCTCCTGAAATTGTGTTATTGTCAATTTTAATAGGACGCCCTTCACGTGTTTTTACTAAAAGATTAGCAAAATCGAAACCATCAAAAACAGTTGTTGCATAATAATCAGCTACACCTGGTATGATTTGTTCTGGTTGCAGTACATAAGGTATCGATTTGTGAACAGGGCCTTCGCAAGCTGCAAGCGTAACTGCTGCAGTACTAAACCCAACGTACTTTAAAAAGTCACGACGTGAAGTTGAAGACGATGCTAATGCATCTGCATTTCCTAAAAATTCATCAGTAGGAATTTCTTCAACAAATTCGTTATTTCTAAGCGCCTCAACAATAGAACTATTTTCGTCTAGCTCTTCAACACTTTTCCAGTATTTTTTGTTTGATGACATTGTATATAAATATTAAAATCTTAATAATTTGATTAATAGTGGCATTTACCACACTCTAAACCTCCCATTTGCGCTGCAGTTAATTTCTCTACACCGTATTTTTTAGAAAGTTCTTCATGTATTTTAGCATAATACTCGTTTCCTTCCATCTTAACATCAGTTTTTCTATGGCAATCAATACACCATCCCATTGTTAATTTAGAATACTGTTTCATGATTTCATACTCTTGTACTGGACCGTGACAAGTTTGACATTCGATACCAGCAACCGAAACGTGTTGTGAGTGATTAAAGTATACAAAATCAGGTAAATTATGAATACGAACCCATTTTACTGGTTGTGTTTTTCCTGTATATGTTTGAGTAGCTTTATCCCATCCAACTGCATTATACAATTTTTGGATTTGCTCATCATAGAATGCTTTACTGTACTCAGGAGTAGCAGTAGATTCAGCAACCTCTGATATGTTTTTATGACAGTTCATACAAACATTCAAAGAAGGAATACCTGCAGTTTTACTTACACGAGCAGCAGAGTGACAATACTTACAATTGATCTCGTTATCTCCTGCGTGAATTTTGTGAGAATAGTGAATTGGCTGAATTGGCTCATAATTCTGATCTACACCTACTTGCATTAAGTAAGCATACACAAAATAACCACTTGCCAATAACAAGAATATAGAAGCAACTAAAACCAAAAATTGATTTCTAGCAAACGCTTTCCATAATGAAACTCTTGGCTCTTTTGGAGCAACATCGATTCCATTTGCTTTCGCAACTTTTCTTAATACATTATTTACTAAGTAAAGCATCACTACTAACATACCCATTACCAGAGCAAGTGCCCCTAGGATTACGCTGTTAGAAATAGCCCCACTTTCACCTCCTGTACCAGGAACAGCAGCAGTTGCTGTTGGAGTTTTAGGCTCAGCCTTAGGCTCCGAAGTATAAGCAATAATGTTATCTATATCTCCTGTTGATAATTGAGGAAATGGAGTCATCACTGCTTTGTTGTGATCTGCGAAAAGTTTCACAGCAACTGGGTCACCTGATTTAATCAAATCAGAGCTATTATGAATCCACTTGTACAACCAAGCTTTATCATGTTTTGCCGACACGCCTCTTAATTCAGGACCTGTCGATTTCCCATCTAGTTTATGACATGCAGCACAATTTGCATTAAAAAGTTCTTTACCCTTTACCGGATCACCTCCCTGAGTTGCTACAGTAGCAGCAGCATCAGGCGCTGCTGGAGCAGCAGCATCTTGTGCAAATGAAGTTAGCGAGAAAATTAACGTTAGCCCTAAGCTTAAAAATAATTTCCTTGAGATCGAATTATGGTTACCCACCTTTTCCATATTGTATAATGATTATCTACTAAAATTTGGTACGGTTTTTTCTGTATACGAATTACACAAAAAAGAATACCTTCTTTTAAAACTTGCACAAAAATACAATTTAAGAACTATTCTCAAAACCTTAAAATAGTCTTAAATACCAATTTATATCAATTCTAAATAATTTTTCTAATATCCATTTATATATTAAATACTATTTTTGCATAAAAACCATCACATTATGAGAATTTTAACCCCTAGAAGGAAAACACTTTACACATCATTACTACTAGTTTTGGCATATAACATTAACGCACAAGATCAAAACATTGCACTAAACCAAGACCCCAAATTCGAGCAATTATTGAATGAAAAACGTAAAATTAACCCGTCAATTAGCGTTAACGACAGTTACAAAATCCAGATTTTTAGCGGCAAGAGTGAAGAAGCAAAAAAAACACTGATTGACTTCAAACAAGAGTTCAAAAACATCGATGGAACAATAATTTTCAACACCCCAAACTATAAAGTTATGGTTGGAAATTTTAAAAGTAAAATTGAAGCTGAGAGAAATTTAGCCGACATAAAAAAGAGATATAAAAATGTATTTCTTATCAAACCAGGCAAATAAAATCATCATTTTAACACATAAGAAAAAGACAAAATCCATTCAACTTGAATGGATTTTGTCTTTTTTATTAGCCTTAACTAAAGGCGGTTTTATTTTACCAAATAGCTCTAAAAAACTACCCAAATCACACATATTCAAATAGATAAACTTAAAAATATAAAATTCTTAATCAATACAACCTTTACTTTAAGCTCATTATTTCCAAATACCAACCATCCTCATTCTCCCCCAATTCTTAGGTACAATTATTATTTTCTCCCATTAAAAACAAACTCCATTCTTAAAGTATATTACTCTTGTATTGCCTCACTTCTTTTTTAGCCGCAGCCAAATCTTTTTGAAAATCTGCATTATCTCTAAGCCTATCAACAGTTACCTTACCCATCACCCTACCCATTTCTACATCGCTATACCAATGCGCATGACAAATAATACGGCTTTCGCCAAAATCATACCCTCGTTCCAAAATCATTTTTTCATTCTCAGGGAAAATTTCTCTAAATACTAATGCCCACGCCCACCCCACAGCAGTATGACCAGAAGGAAATGAACCAACTTTACGGAGAACTTCCTCTTGCTCCGGAGTACAAGTTTTGACATTATTCATCACAAATGGACGCTCTCTGTTATAATGATTTTTAGCCGCATAGGTTGACAAACCTGCATCTGTCATTATTCTACGCATAAGTATATAAAGCTTAGGCGTCTTTTCTTCACTAATTTCAATCCCTAAAGTTGATTCAAAAGATTTTGCCGCTGCGGGAAAAGAGAGATTAGCATCCTTTTTAGCTTGCATGAATCGCATATCATCATAAGATTCAGCTGCTCTTTTTGCATATTCTAAATCAATAGAAAAAGACGCAGAAGTATATTCTGGAGGTGGCGGTAACAACATTAAACTATTTGGCATTTCTTCCTCAGACAAATACCCCTGTAACAAACCTGGCATAACTTCTCTTAGCTGCTCAACATTTGTAAAATTGTAAGCAACATTTTTTGGATTAACTTTAAAAGACGTTAATCCCTTAATAATATGAAATATTTTAAACCTCATAAAAAACTTGATTAAAAACATTTACACCAGGAAAGCTCCTTTAACACAACAAAAGCATTTTCATGATAAAAATTCCTTAACCCTTTTTAATTTATACCATATAAAACAAAACACATTAGATTACCAATACTCTTGTAATTTAGAGTACAAATAACAAGTAACACTTATATAAAGGACGGAATAATACTTTTGTCGCATCTAAACATATTTCATCTTTCTGTTTCATATTCTAATTTGCAACCTATCCATTCTTAATATTTACGTTTTATATCAATAAACTACTGAATTTTGTAGTCACATTCACATAATTAACTTTTACCTAATACAACTAAGCCAACATCTTAAAAAAACATAATCATGAAATCAAAAGTTTTTTCAACAAGCGCACTGTTATTTGGAATGTTATTACTGCCAATTCTAGCATGTTCACAAGAAGAAGTCGCTAGTCTGCCAAATGAGCCTTTTAACAGCTCTCTTTATAGTCTAGACCCTCAAGATTTAACAATAGAAGAAGGATCCATTAATGATTTCAATTCCTTCAAAAAACAAAAACCTACTCCGCCATGGTTTGTTAAGCGCTTTAAGGTCACTGCTGGTATTTTTTTTCCCATAAACAACACTAAGGTTGAAGTAGGAAATCAAAATCATACTTTTGGAACAACAATAGATTTTGAAGATGATTTAGGCTTCCGCGAATCAACAACTACTTTCTTAGCTAATTTACAATGGCGAATATCTCGTAGATCAAGATTAGACCTCAGTTACTTTAACCTAAATCGTGATTCTCATCATACACTACAAAGAGATATCGAATTTAAAGATCATACCTATACCGTTAATTCAGACATTACAGCCTTTTTTGATACGAATATCTATATGATTTCATATGGCTATGCATTTCTTACTAGTCCGAAATATGAATTAGGCTTAATGCTTGGAGTACACGTTCTAAAAAGTGATGTCGGTATCAACTTCGAAGGAAATACCGCAAGTATTGGCTATGAAGATAGCTTTGGGTTTACTGCTCCTTTACCAGATATAGGAATATGGGGTGGATATGCTTTTACAGACAGATTGGCTCTCAATGGTAATCTTAGTTATCTTTCAGTAAAAATAGATAACATAGACGGAAAAATCATTAGTTACAATTTCTCCCTCATGTATGAAGTCGTAAAGAACTTAGATCTCGCTTTAGGTTATACAGGACTAAACTTCACTGTAGATGCAGAAAAAAACAGAGCACAAGGTTATTTAAAATGGGGATATAACGGACCTTCTTTAACCGTATCTTATTCTTTTGGTAAAAAGAAATTCTAGCACATAACAAAAAAATCCCGACAAGTCGGGATTTTTTTTTGAAAATATAAAATTCTATTTCAATTTCTTTTTGATTGCTACTTCATGGTAAGCCTCGATCACATCACGCTCTTCGATATCATTGAAGTTCTTAATTTGAATACCACAATCGTATCCTTTAGAAACTTCTTTAACATCGTCTTTGAAACGCTTCAATGCCAATAACTCTCCAGTAAATACTACAACACCTTCTCTAATAATTCTGATTTTAGAGTTTCTTGCAATTTTACCATCCATCACCATACATCCTGCAATAGATCCAACTTTAGAAATTTTGAATATCTCTCTAATTTCTGCAGTTCCAAGAATTTCCTCTTTCATTTCAGGAGCTAACATTCCTTCCATTGCATCTTTTAAGTCATCGATAGCAGCATAAATAATAGAGTAGTAACGGATATCGATTTCTTCTTTATCTGCTAACTGTCTTGCATTTCCTGCTGGACGAACATTAAATCCGATAATAATCGCATCTGATGCAGAAGCCAACATAACGTCAGTTTCAGTAATCGCTCCAACTCCTTTATGGATAATATTAATTTGAATTTCTTCAGTAGACAATTTAGAGAACGAATCAGATAATGCTTCAACAGAACCATCCACGTCACCTTTAAGAATCACGTTCAATTCTTTAAATTGACCAAGGGCAATACGACGACCAATTTCGTCTAATGTAATATGTCTTTGTGTACGTACAGATTGTTCACGCATTAATTGAGAACGTTTAGACGCAATTTGTTTTGCTTCTTTTTCATCTTCAAATACATTAAACTTATCACCTGCAGTTGCCGCACCATCTAAACCTAAAACAGATACTGGAGTTGACGGACCAGCTTCTAGAACTGTATGCCCTCTTTCATCATGCATGGCTTTAATTTTACCATGATGTTTTCCAGCTAGCATATAATCTCCAATTTTAAGCGTTCCGTGTTGTACTAAGATAGTCGAAACATATCCTTTTCCTTTATCTAAGAAAGCCTCAACAACAGTTCCCTGTGCTGCTTTATTAGGGTTTGATTTTAAATCTAAAATCTCAGCCTCTAATAATACTTTTTCTAATAAGTCTTTAACACCTAATCCTGTTTTTGCAGAAATATCATGCGATTGGATTTTTCCTCCCCAATCTTCTACAAGTAAATTCATACTTGCCAATCTTTCTTTAATTTTCTCAGGGTTAGCATTTGGCTTATCAACTTTATTTATAGCAAATATAATTGGTACCCCTGCAGCTTGTGCGTGAGAAATCGCCTCTTTTGTTTGTGGCATGATATCATCATCCGCCGCAATTACAATAATAGCAATATCGGTAACTTGAGCTCCACGTGCACGCATCGCGGTAAACGCCTCGTGACCTGGTGTATCTAAAAATGCGATTTTTTGACCATTATCCAATGTTACACCGTATGCTCCAATGTGTTGTGTAATTCCTCCAGACTCACCAGCGATAACATTTTCTTTACGGATATAATCCAGTAAAGATGTTTTACCGTGATCGACGTGACCCATTACAGTAACAATTGGCGCTCTTACAACTAAATCTTCTTCTTTATCTGCAACTACTTCGATAGCTTCTTCGATATCTACAGTAATAAACTCAACTTCATAACCAAATTCATCGGCTACAATAGTTAATGTTTCTGCATCAAGACGCTGGTTCATGGTAACCATGATACCAAGTGACATACAAGTACCAATAACTTTAGTAATTGGCACATCCATCATAATTGCAATTTCACCTACAGTAACAAACTCAGTAACTTTAATAGTTTTACTTCCTTCGTCTAAAGCTCTTTGCTCATCATCAGATTTCTGACGGTGTGTGTCTCTCTTATCTCTACGGTATTTAGCAGCTTTTGATTTTCCACCTTTACCTTGTAGTTTTTCAAGCGTTTCTCTAATTTGGTTTTTTACTTCCTCTTCAGTAGGCTCTACTTTTGCAACAATTGCAGGACGGTTTCCTTTTACAAAACCTGGTCTTGCACTTCTGTTAGCATTAAATCCTCCTCCAGCTCCCCCTGTATTTGGAGTAATCTTATTAGGATTTGGTGTTCCTGGTGGCGTTGCCGGTCTAGGCGCACCTGGTTTAGGAGCAATTCTTTTACGCTTATTTTTATTAGCGTTATTTGCAGCTGCTCCTGGAGCTCCTGGTTTATTAGGAGTTATCTTTGGATCTTCTTTCTTCTTTTTAGGCTTATTAAATTGAGATAAATCAATTGTTTGACCAGTAAGAGTAGTACCAGATAATTTTTGATATTGTGTTGTTATCGATTCTTCAACAGGAGGCGTAACTGGAGCAACAGGTTCTGCTTTTACAACAGGTTCCTTTACTGGAGCAACTACAACTGGCTTAGACTCTTTTTTCTCAATAACTTTCTCAACAACAGGTTTTTCTTCTTTTTTCTCAGCAACAGGAACTGGTGGTTGTACAGGTTGAACTACCTCTTTTTGAACAGGTTTTTCTTGCTTTACAACTTCCTTAGGTATTTCAACTTTTTCTGGCTCTGCTACTGAAGGAGTGTTTGGAATAATTGCAGGCTTTTTCGGATTTAAATCAATTTTACCAACTTGAACTGGACCAGTTACAACAGCTCTCGCTTTTATAACCTCTTGTTGTTTTTGGCGCTCTTCGTCTTGTTTGCGTTTGTCTTCAATTTCTTTTTCGCGTTCTACACGCAATGCTTCTTTCTCTTTTCTCTTTTCCTCACCAACTTCTTTAGAAGCCTCCTTATTTCCCTTATCGCCCGCAAATTGGCTTTGTAGGATATTAAATTCCTGATTAGAAATTTTTGCGTTTGGATTTGCATCAATAGCAATTCCCTTATCTTTTAGATAATCCACAGCTCTTTCTAATGAAATATTTAATTCCCTTAAAACCTTGTTTATTCTTATTACTCTCTCTTCAGACATAAAACCTTTTTATTATTACCTATTCGTTGTGTTGTGAGAAAGATAGACTAACTATCAAACTCTTCTTTTAGTATTCGCATTACATCTAAAATCGTTTCCTCTTCTAGGTCTGTTCTTCTTACTAAATCTTCTACTTCTTGTTTTAAAATACTTTTTGCAGTATCTAATCCTATTTTAGCAAACTCTTCGATAACCCAATCTTCGATTTCATCAGAGAACTCAGTTAATTCTACGTCATCGTCTTCACCGCTTGCTACATCACCTTCTCTAATAACATCAAGCTCATAACCTGTTAATTGGCCAGCTAGTTTAATGTTATGACCACCTCTACCGATAGCTTTAGAAACTTCTTCTAATTTCAAGAAAACTTCGGCTCTTTTTGTTTCTTCATTAATCTTAATTGAAGATACTTTTGCAGGACTTAAAGCCCTAGTAATATATAATTGAATGTTACTAGTATAATTAATAACATCTATATTTTCGTTTCCTAACTCACGTACAATTCCGTGAATACGAGATCCCTTCATACCTACACAAGCTCCAACCGGGTCAATTCTGTCATCATAAGAATCTACCGCTACTTTTGCTTTTTCACCAGGAATCCTAACTACATTTTTAACTGTAATTAAACCGTCAAAAACTTCAGGAATTTCTTGTTCAAACAATTTCTCTAAAAACTTCTCAGAAGTTCTAGACATAATAATTTGAGGTTTATTCCCTTTTAATTCAACACTTTCAATAATACCACGAACGTTATCTCCCTTACGGAAAAAGTCAGATGGGATTTGTTTTTCTTTTGGTAAAACAATTTCATTTCCTTCATCATCGACCAAAATTACAACTCTTGGGCGAACATGATGCACTTCGGCAGTATAAATATCTCCAATAATATCTTTAAATTGCTTGTAAAGATTTGTATTATCGTGTTCATGTATTTTAGAAATAAGGTTTTGACGCAAAGCTAAAATAGCTCTTCTACCTAAATCAATTAATTTTACTTCTTCAGAAACTTCTTCACCAATTTCAAAATCCGCTTCAATTCTTCTTGCTTCAGTCAAAGTAATTTCTTCATTTTCAAAATCTAGATCTTCGTCGGCAACGATTACTCTTCTTCTCCAAATTTCCATATCTCCCTTATCAGGATTTATGATAATATCGAAGTTATCATCTGAACCGTATTTTTTCTTCAATGCATTTCTAAATACATCTTCTAAAATTGCCATAAGCGTTACACGATCAATAAGTTTATCATCTTTAAACTCTGAGAATGAATCGATTAATGCTAAATTTTCCATGCGAATTCTTTAATTAAAATGTTACTGTAACAATTGCCTCTTTAATTTCTGTATAAGGTATTTGCTGCTCTTTTTGAACTGTTTCTTTTCCTTTTCCTATTTTCTTAGGTTCTCTTGCTTCCCAAGACAAAATTATGAAATCTTCATTAGCATCAACTAATTCAGCCTCAATTTTTTCACCATTAGTATTCACAATCAATGTCCTACCAATGTTCTTCTTGTATTGTCTAACCATTTTTAATGGTGAACCAACTCCTACCGAAGCCACTTCCAAAGAAAAATCTTGTTCTTCTCTGTCCAAATTATTCTCAATAGCACGGCTAACATCAATACAGTCTTGCAAGAGCACACCATTATCTCCATCCAAAGATACAATTATCTTGAAAGCATCGGTAATGGTTAAGTCTATTAAAAAAATTGATGGTTTTTCTAAGAGACCTTCAGCTATTAATACGTTTACTTTTTCTTTAAATGTCATACTTTTATAAAAAGAGGGGACATTTAGTCCCCTCATTATTTAGATTTTAATAAATAACGGTGCAAATATAGTGTTTTTTTATAAATCAAAATAAATTGATTGCTGTAAAAATATTTCTTATCTTTATTAAAGCATTAAAATAAATGATTTTTCACATAATTTAACACCACAAAGTTATGAAACGCATTTTAGTTCCTACCGATTTTTCTGAGCATGCAGAAGACGCTTTAAAAGCCGCTGCACAAATCGCTAAAAAAAATAACTCTGAGATAATCATACTTCATACACTAGAATTACCTAGCCAAATGAATGATGCAATTACTGGCGGAATCAGCATCCCTGAGACCATGTTATTTATGAAAAAAGCCAACGAAATGCTTTCTAAAATCACCGAGAGACCCTACCTAGACGGACTTACAATAACTGAGATGGTAAAACTCGACAGACCAGCTGAAGGAATTGCAAAAGTAAGTAATGAACATGAAATCGACTTAATCGTTATGGGCTCACATGGCTCTTCTGGATTTGAAGAATTACTTATAGGATCGAATACTGAAAAAGTAGTTCGCCATTCTGAAATTCCAGTTTTGGTCATTAAAAAACACATGGAAACTTTCAAAACTACAAATTTTGTTTTTGCTTCAGATTTCTCAAAAGAAACTGAAAAACCTTTTAAAAAATTGATTGAATTTACCAAATTCTTCGATTCTAAATTACATTTAGTCATGATTTGCACTCCAAATAGTTTCAAACCGACTCATGTTGCCGAAAAAATAATGAATGATTTTATCGCGCCATTCAATCTTAATAATTATTCAACCAACATTTACAACGACACCAATATAGAAAACGGCATTATAAATTTCTCTAATAGTGTTGACGCTGATTTAATCGGAATGTGCACACATGGAAGAACTGGATTCGCACACTTCTTTAACGGAAGCATTAGCGAAGATTTAGTAAATCATGCGATCCGCCCAGTAATAACTTTTAAAATTTAAGAACACAATCACCATTAACACAAAAGCTTCTCAATTGAGAAGCTTTTGTGTTAATAATTTTAGACTTAAAGAATTTCAATGCGTTCCTTTATGCTACTGCATTTAGTATTGGAGCAATAATAGGCTCTAAAACGACTATTAGCTTTCCAACTTCATCCAGCAAACCTCCCCCTTGTACTTGTTTCATTTCAGAAGAATCTAACTTCTCAAACTCAAATTTTTTTAAATTGTCCATAATTTTAATTTTTATAATTATTATTTAGTTAAACAAAAATGAACTGCAGTATTTTTTATCAGATCAAATATGCATAAAATATTGACAATCAATTATTTAAATGTAAAAAAATATTTATTTGGGATAAAAACTATATTAATTAGTCATGAAACACGATTAAAAAAGTATAAAAAAAATTCTTATTGATCTGAAGTTGATTACATAGAAGAAATTTTAGCATATTGATTTATTCTAATCAATTTTGTTTAAAAACACGTATTCTTATCTTCAGCGTATAGAATATTGTCTGCTTTATTTTTGTAATCCCTCAGGTTTTAGGATTGATTTCTTTTTTGCCATAATTGATATACGTAAAACACCAACTTACGGTTTTATAAATCCCTGTTTTTTTCAAAATAAAATTATGTCGTTTAGAAAACACGAGTAAAAAAGGGCGAAAAATTCTTGTTGATCCGACGTATAATCAAAAGCCAAGCTTTTGTATATTGACCAATTCATCAATTTTATTTACAAGTAAAGCATATTTTAACTTCAGAGTAGAGTCTATGATTCGCTTTATTTATATCCCCAGCTTTTGCATATGATCCAGAATTGGAATTTCAAAAATTAGATTTTCTTTCTTTTACTTTATTCCATAAAAAAAGCCTCTCAATTGAGAGGCTTTTTATGTTGGTCTACAAGGACTCGAACCTTGAAAGACTGCACCAAAAACAGTTGTGTTACCATTACACCATAGACCAGCAATGCTGCTAAGCGAGTGCAAATTTAAAGCTTTTTTTAGTTTGTGCAAATTTTTTATATCGCACCATACAACAAAACCTTTTTACAAAAAAATCAAATTGAAAAAAAATTAAACAAAAAGAGAGATTACCAAACAGCAATCTCTCTTTTTAAACTTATCATCATCTCCCCATGAAGTTTTTTTTTTAAAATCTCCTAAGACATCTGACTTTATTGCATAAAAAAAGCCTCTCGCTTGAGAGGCTTCTTATGTTGGTCTACAAGGACTCGAACCTTGAAAGACTGCACCAAAAACAGTTGTGTTACCATTACACCATAGACCAGCAGTGCTGTTAAGCGAGTGCAAATTTAAAGCTTTTTTTAGTTTGCGCAAACTTTTTGAACAAAAATTTGAAAAAAAATTGATTTTTTTTCGAACAAAGCTCCGCCGTTTCTCAAAACCTACTCATAAACAACATGTTAGTTTTTGTAATTACTTTTTTAGAAAAATTTGTTAATGCTAGTTTGATTACATAAAAAAACATTTTCTTTGTAAGATAAAATAAGGACAAATTTTTAATACCTAAATATGGCACAATTCAACTTTAATAAATGGAATACAATTATTGGTTGGTTAACATTTTCAATCGCTTTAATAACTTACACCCTAACTGTCGAACCTACCATGAGTTTTTGGGATTGTGGCGAGTACATCGCTACAGCAGCTAAGCTTGAAGTTGGTCACCCTCCTGGTGCCCCTTTATACCAAATGATGGGTGCTTTCTTTGCAATGTTTGCAATAGATAACCAGCATGTGGCATTAATGGTTAATATGATGTCTGTTTTTTCAAGTGCCTTTACAATATTATTCATGTTCTGGTCGTCCTCTATTATCCTTAAAAAATTAGTTGGTCGTTTTGCCGAAGTAAATCAAAATAACGCTATTGTAATTTTAGGAAGTTCTTTTGTAGGGGCTCTAGCCTATACTTTTTCTGATAGTTTCTGGTTTAATGCTGTCGAAGCAGAGGTTTATGCTATGGCATCCTTATTAATCGCTTTACTTTTTTGGCTGGGATTACGTTGGGAACAAGACATGAATACTCCAAGAGGAAATAAATGGTTACTAATTATTTCATTAGTTGTAGGTCTTTCATTTGGAGTACACTTCATGGCTTTGCTTACAATTCCGGCAATTGGATTTCTTTATTTCTTTAAAAACTACGAAAAAGTTACTATCAAAAACTTCATTGTTGCCAATATAGTAGTTGTAGCTGTCTTATTATTTATCTTTATATTATTACTTCCTTTAACGATGGCTTTCTTTGGTAAAACCGAGATTTTCATGGTTAACGAAATGGGATTACCTTTTAACTCAGGAACTATATTTGTTGCCTTAGCTTTTATCGCTTTCTTTTATTTTGGATTACGTTACACAAAACAAAAAGGACTTGTTTTTTACAACACTATAATTCTTTGTATCTTATTCATTTTAATTGGATTCTCTACTTGGTTAATGCTACCTATCAGAGCAAATGCTAATACTGTAATTAACGAGAACAAACCTTCGGATGCAACCGAGGTACTAGCGTATTACAACCGTGAGCAATATGGTGTAAACCCATTATTTTACGGACCTCAATACACGGAAGTTTTTGCAGGATTAGATAAAAACACTCCTTATCTAGACAAAAAACCGAATTACGAAAGAGACTATAAAACTGGTAAATATATTATTACCAATAATTATAAAAATGCAGTACAAAATACTGACGATGCACAAAAAGCTTTTTTACCAAGAATGTGGAGTACTGAGCATGTAGAAAACTACATTAACTTTACTAATCCTCCTGCATTTAAGATAAACCCAAATTATCCTTATGAAGATGATTTGCAAAAATACGGTATCGACCCAAGTCAATTATCTGAAGATGAGTTTAACAAAGCAACAGCTCAGCTAAGACATGAGGTTGAAAAAACAATCACAGAATTCAGAAAAGCATACGCTCAAAAACAAATTGATAATGAGGGTTATGTGAAATTCTTAAGAAGTTATGGTGATTATTTAATTGTTGAAAAACCAACAACTGTAGACAACTTTAGCTTTATGTTCGAATACCAATTCGGATATATGTACTGGAGATATTTAATGTGGAACTTTGTAGGTCGCCAAAGTGACACTCAAGGGAAATATGATAATTTAGATGGAAACTGGATTAGCGGAATCAAATTTATGGATTCAATTCATTTAGGTTCTCAAGACAATTTACCATCGGATGTATTAAATAATAAAGGAAGAAATGTTTACTTCTTCTTGCCTTTCATCCTTGGTTTAATCGGTTTAATGTACCATGCAAATAAAGATTTAAAAAGTTTCTATGTCCTATTAGCTTTATTCTTATTTACTGGTTTAGCATTAAAAATTTACCTAAACGAAAGACCTTTTGAACCTCGAGAGCGAGATTATGCATTAGTAGGATCCTTTTATGTATTTGCAATCTGGATAGGATTTGGGGTCTACGCACTCTATGAAACCCTGCAGAAATATATAGCACCAAGAATTGCCGGGCCTATAGTTATTGCCGGAAGCTTACTTGCTGCTCCGATACTTATGGCTTCTCAAAACTGGGATGATCATGATAGATCTAATAAATATACTGCTGTAGCAATGGCTAAAGCGTATTTAAACTCATGTGATCCTAATGCGATTTTATATACCATTGGAGATAATGATACCTTCCCGTTATGGTACGCTCAGGAAATAGAGAAAATAAGAACCGATGTTAAAATCGTAAATACAAGTCTATTCATGACCGATTGGTATATCGATCAGATGAAAACAAAAACATACGAATCAAATGCATTACCAATATCTTTTGTTCATGAAGAATATGTAGGTGATAAATTAGACTACGTAGCGCATATTCCTAAAATAGATAGTCGTTGGGACATTAAAGGTTTTATTGATTTTATAAAAAACCCTAAGTCAACAGTTGAAATGCAAAACGGACAAACGATTCACTTTTACCCAACTAATAAACTCCGTCTTACTATAAACAAGGATAATATTATCAAGAATAAAGTAGTTGCTCCTAAGTATTATGACTCTATTGTTCCTTATATCGACATTGATATTAAAGGAAGTGCTTTATACAAAAATCGTTTGATGATGCTTGATATATTAGCTAATAACGATTGGAAAAGACCAATTTATTTTAGTGGTGGTGCTTTTGATGATGAAGATTATTTATGGCTAAAAAACTATCTACAATTAGACGGAATGGTGTATAAACTTGTACCAATTAAAACCGTTCCTAATAAAGATGGCGGACCAATGGACATGGGGCAAATTGATGCCGATAAAATGTATGATATCGTAATGAAATGGGATTGGGGTAATAGCGAAAGCGATAAAATTTATCATGATCCAGAAACAAGACGTAACAGTATCACGTATCGTACTAATCTTTCCAGATTAATGAAACAATTAATTACTGAAGGTAAAATTGACAAAGCCAAAAATATTATCAATTTAGCTATGACAAAAATGCCATTAGATAAATTTGGTTATTACTCATTAGTTGAGCCTTTTGCTAAAGGATATTATGATGTTGGCGAAAAAGCAAAAGCACATGATTTACTAGAAAAATTAATAAATAAATACAAAGAAAATCTAGATTATTACAGCCATTTAGACCCATCTGAACAAACAAGTCTTGCTATTGATATAATTACTGATATCGAAAGATACAGAAGCTTATTGCAAGTAATGAAAGAAAGCAAAGATTTACCTTTTTACAACAAGCAAAAAGCAATTTTCAATACTTATGTAAATGTTTTCGAGCGATTTGGTCGTGAAAAAGAATAAATAATATTCTAAAAATATAATAATTAAAAAATGTAGCGCTATTGAAAAATACCGCTACATTTTTTATTTTTACATAAACTAAAATTTCAGAAAATGAGTTTTTACTGGATTAAGACGAACAAGCTGATAAAACGATTCTTCTCTAACTATTATTGGGACATCCCTAATAAGGAGAATAAGGTTTATTTAACTTTTGATGACGGTCCAACTCCCGAAATCACAGAATGGGTTTTATCTGAACTAAAAAAACGCGATGCCAGAGCCACTTTCTTTTGCATTGGCAATAACATCGAAAAACACCCCGAAATTTTCAAAAAAGTAATCACCGAAGGTCATTCGATAGGAAATCATACTTATGATCACTTAAAAGGCTGGAAAACGACCACAAAAACGTATTTAGACAATAGTCTTTTATGTGGTAAACAAATCCAGAAATCTTCTACTGAAAATCTTCAGCCTAAGATTTTTCGTCCTCCTTATGGCAAAATCACCAAATCACAATCGACACAATTACGCCAATTGGGGTATAAAATAATAATGTGGGATGTTTTAAGCGCAGATTTTGACCGAAGCATATCTCCAGAAAAGTGCTTACAGAATGTAATAAAAAATGTAAAATCAGGAAGCGTAATTGTTTTTCACGATAGCATTAAAGCATCGCAAAACCTTAAATTTGCATTACCAAAAACATTAGATTATTTAAAGGAAAACAATTTTATATTTGATGTTATTTATTAAACATACGGTCATTTAATAAAACATATAAAGAATACTACAAGTTTAGTATCCAGAAGAAATTAGAATTGTTCTTGTACAATCCCTATAATAGTATTTGCATCCAATTCGCCGGATTGCCTCCAAATCATTTGACCTTCTTTATAAATCATTAAAGTAGGTAGTCCTTTTATTCTTAGTGCATCAGCCAATTCCTGATTTTTATCCACATCAATTTTAATGACTTTGGCTTTATCGCCTAGCGCAGCTGCAACATCTTTTATTACAGGATGCATTGACACAGATGATTCGTTCCAATCGGTGTAAAAATCAATTAACACTGGAACTTGAGCATTTATAAGTTCTCCAAATTTTGACATAAAATCAACTATTTAATCTTTTTAAATCTACTAAAAAGAGATTATTATATACAAATGTAGCATTTTTAACGAATTATGCCACATCCTTCCCTTTTTTTAGTTCAATCACGGTTATTTCGGGCATAATCCCTACACGTCCTGGATAAGCATGAAATCCAAAACCACGATTTACATATACATAGCGACCTGCGTTTTCATACAAGCCAGCCCATTGTTTATACACATATTGTGCCAAGCTCCATTTAAAATAGCCCGGAATTTCAATCCCAAACTGCATTCCATGTGTGTGTCCTGACAAAGTAAGGTGAAAATTCTTAGGATGATTTTTTATTTCATACTCCCAATGACTAGGATCATGACTCATTAACACCTTAAAATCATCTTGTTGAACACCTTGCGAAGCTTTATTTAAATCACCCGCTTTTTTAAAATTATGTCCCCAATTTTCAACACCTACCAAAGCGATTTTATCCTCTCCTTTTTGAATGTAAGTATGTTCATTCAATAATAATTGAAAACCAATTTGTCCGTATAAGCTTTTTATAGCTTCAAAGTTTTCGTCTTTCTTTTGTTCTGATGGCCAAGTAACATATTCGCCATAATCATGATTTCCTAAAACCGCATATTTACCAAATTTAGGATCTTTTATTTTATTAAAAGTCTCTAACCAAGGATGCATTTCGGTAGCATGCGTATTAACAATATCTCCTGTAAACAAAATCATATCCGAATTTTGTTCATTTACTAAATCAACGGCATAGCTTATTTTCTCTGGATTATCAAAGCTTCCCGAATGCACATCAGATATTTGTGTAATCGTAAATCCATCAAAAGCATCTGGTAAATCTGGAAAAAATACAGTTTGCCTGATTACTTTAAAATTATATTTTCCTTCAAAAATTCCATAAATCAAGGACAGAAAAGGAACTGCTGCCAAACCAACTGCCAATTGACTCACAAATTTTCTTCGGCTAGGAATTACACTATCTTTCGTTAAGTTAGGATTCTCGATAAAATAATTAACTAATCCAGCTCCTACACGAAAAATATCTTCACCCAAAAGCACTAATGTTATTACAATTTTTGGTACATAAACGACCAACATCAACCCCATTGTAAACATGGTTTGCTTAGTTTGCCCAATAGAACGGTCAAATTGCGTAAAGGAATATATTATAAATATAAAAAGTAGTAAACTTATTATTTGGTAACTTATCAGGAGCCATCTTAGCTTAATTAATGTTCTAACAGCCTGAAAAGAATAAAACTCTATAAATAAAAAAAGAGCACAAATAATTATAAAACGAATGACCATTGGAAAAAATTTTTAGGCAAAGTAACAAAGAATGAATATGTGAAAACTTTTTGTTATCAAAATTTTAACGCAAACAATAACAAAAAAAGCTGGTGATTTTACTCACCAGCTTTCCACCTACTAAAACTATTATCCTACCTACCCCCTTATATAAATTATTAACCCTAATTTATAGTAAGTAGAATATTAATCAAACCCTTATTTTTTAGCTTTTGCAGCCTCTGGTTTAGCTACTTCAGTTTTTGTAGCTTCAGCTTTTTTATCTGCTTTCTTTTTAGCATGTTTAGTAGCTTTCACTTCTTTTGTTGGAGTCGTTTGAGCTGGAGTTGTTTGAGCATTTACCATTGCTGTTGTTCCTAAAACTGCTATAGCTAGCATTAATACTTTTTTCATGATTGTTAGTTTTATGATTATTATTATTTCATTATTTATAGGTCAAAGATATATCTGCTAAATGAAGATTAAATGAAGATTTACCTTGCCTAAAAATTTTAACTTTTAATTAGGCTTTGACGCTATTTGGAAACAATAACAAAAACGTAGTACCCTCATTAGGAGTCGAGGTTACCTTAATCTCTATATGATGAAAAGAAGCTATACTATCGGCTATAGCCAAGCCTAAACCTTGCCCATCCTGATCAGAACTAATTCGGGTAAATCGATTAAATATCTTTTCGACTTGGGTTTCATTCATTCCTATTCCCGAATCAGAAATAGACAAATAGTAATGTTGATTTAAAAACCCATCACTAATAGTAATACTTCCGTTCTCTTTATTATATTTTATTGCATTGGTAACTAGATTATACAATAGGATATGCATGAGTGTATTGTTACCCATAAAATTAAAATCATACTCCATTTTATTAGAGAACTGCAATCCTTTGTCATCAATCCTATCTTGTAAATCATCGTACAATCCGTTTACGATTTCATAAAAATCAATAGCTTCATTGGCGGCATATTGATTATTCTCGATTCTGGAAATTAGCAATAAGTTATTTATTATTTTCTTCAGCATATCCAATGTCCTGAGTGAGCCTGCAATTTTATCAACTGCATTATCATTCAAAGATTCATTTTGTAATAAGTTCTCGAATTTATTTTTTAATAACGCAATCGGGGTTAAAAGTTCATGAGAAACATTGGATATAAATTGCTTTTCTTTTTTAAATAGCTCTCCTATCCTATCCATCATTTGGTTTAAAACCGAATCTAATTCTCTAAAATCTGCCGAATGCGCTTTAATCGGAGTGTGATCAAAAGCTTCGGGTTCATTTACTCTACGTATTTTAGTATCTATTATTTTATAAAAAGGCTTGAGTAAATACTCTATATAAAAAGTATCTGCCAAGAATGTTATCAAAACAATTACAACTAAGACAATAATAATAAAGAGCTTAATAATAAAAGTAAGATCTTTTATTTCCGCCAAACTGCTTCCTATCTCTAACTGATATCCTATATTTTCGTAAGTAAAATAATATCGTAATATCCTATACTCATTTTCTTCACCTTCGATAATCCTATTCTCATTAACAAAAGTGGTCTTTTCTAGATTTGGTAATTTCGGCAATCTTGATAGTACCAAAAACTCACTATGTAAAGTCGAAAATTGCGAATAAGTTTCAGTAGAATCATCTGCATTTTCGATAAAATCATCAATTTCATTTTGATTTAAATGCTCAATAAACTTTTTCTTTTTTTCGATAAGTCCATTATTAATGTGTCTATAAACCACATTCTGAACTAAAATAGGCAGCATTAACCACAAAATCAAAATCACTAACAATCGTGTTAGTGCATTAAAAATGGCTAATTGATGCTTTATTTTCATATTACTTTATCTAGGTATTAATTCGATATCCAACATTTCTTACTGTTTCAAACCAATCAATAGTAGTGTGCTTGTCTAATTTTTTTCGAAGGTTACGAACGTGAACATCAATAAAATTTGAATCTGAATTTATCTCCAGAATATCTCCCCAAATATGTTCTGTTAATTGTAATCTGGTAATTACACGATTTTTATTCAATACTAAATATTGAAAAATATCAAATTCTTTCTTGGTCAAATTAATCGGCGTTCCATCATAACTTACTTTGTAATCTTGTAATTGCAACGAAAATCCATGTATTATTAAATCATTTAAAGTATACCCATGCATTCTACGAATAACAGCAAACAAACGTGCACTTAACTCTGTTAGCGCAAATGGCTTGGTAAGATAATCATCGGCACCAAGATGCAATCCATCAATCCTGTCATCTAATTCTCCACGAGCGGTAATAACAATTACTGCAATTTTGGATTTGGTTTTTCGAACTGCTTTTAAAACATCAAAACCATCTCCATCTGGCAAACCTAAATCAAGCAGCATGGCATCGTAATCATTTCCGCCAATTTCATCTAATGCTTCATTACACGTATTAGCAATTTTACATACATAACCACCATCACTCAAAAAATCTTTAACCTCGATGGCAAGCTCTTTATTATCTTCGACAATAAGAATATTCATAAACTGTATTTTATAAATTAAAAGTAAGCAAATAATGAAAACGTAATTTTTTAATTATTAAAAATTTAACGCCTGTACGAACAAAAAAGGCTGATAAATTTCTTTATCAGCCTTATCAATAATTATCCTTTTTGTTTTGCCTACCGCTATCAACCTTCATTTAAAGCAAAACAAAAACGACATCTATTTTTTAGCTTTCATTGGTTCTGCTTTTGGAGCTGCTTTTTTCTCAGATTTTGTTTTTTTATCTGTTTTTGCTTTTGGGTGTTTGGTTGCTTTAACTTCTTTTGTTGGAGTTGCTTTAACCGGAGTTGTAGCTGCGCTAACCATTGCACTTGTTCCTAAAACTGCTACTAATAACATTACTAAATTTTTACTCAAGTTTTGCAGTTTGTTTTTTTTGTTTTCGTGAATCTGTGATTTCATGATTTCTAATATTTAAAAGTTAATTATCTCTTATTTTATACACCAAATTTACATCTGTAATATGAAGACAAAATGAAGAAAACAGTCATCTGAAAATTTTAACTTGACATTAACTATTTATACTTAATATTCAATCTTACAGGGCTTTTACGAACAAAGTAATACAATAGCATTACCATAGACGCACTGCTGTACGATTCTACAGATAGTAAAAAAAGCATCTCTATAAAACATTTCAATTCTAATTTGAGTTTATCCAGATTAAATTTTCAAGAACCGAATCGTTTTTAAAACCCAATTGTTTATTTTTACAGACTAATATTTTTTTTATGTCAACTCAAAAACGCCTTTTTCTTCTTGATGCTTACGCTTTAATTTTTCGTGGCTATTATGCTTTTATAAAAAACCCGCGAATTAACTCCAAAGGAATGGATACCTCTGCAATTATGGGGTTCATGAACTCACTTTTGGATGTGATAAAAAGAGAAAAACCAGATCATTTAGCAGTAGCTTTTGATAAAGGAGGAAGTGCTTTACGTAATGAGATATTCCCTGAGTACAAAGCCAATCGTGATGTAACTCCCGAAGCTATAAAAATTGCTGTACCTTATATACATGAATTATTAAAAGCAATGCATATCCCGATTATAGAAGTTGCGGGTTTTGAAGCCGATGATTTAATTGGAACTATTGCAAAGCAAGCCGAAAAAGAAAACTATAAAGTTTTTATGGTAACACCAGATAAGGATTTTGCACAATTAGTATCTGAGAATATATTTATGTACAAACCAGCCCGAATGGGTAATGGAATAGAAATTTGGGGTGTTCCAGAAGTATTGGCAAAATTTGAAATCGAACGTCCGGAACAAGTAATTGATTTTCTTGGTATGATGGGCGATGCTGCCGATAATATCCCGGGGCTTCCAGGAGTTGGAGAAGTTACTGCCAAAAAACTATTGAAAGAATATGGCTCAATGGAAAACCTTCTAGCAAATACTGACAAGCTAAAAGGAAAAATGAAAGAGAATATCGAAGCTAACGCTGAGAAAGGCTTACTATCTAAAACACTGGCAACTATCCTACTAGATTGTCCTGTAACTTTTAACGAATCTGATTACGAATTAACTCGTCCTGATATCGAAAAAACGGATGCTATTTTCCAAGAATTGGAATTTAGAAGAATGGCGGAACAATTTGACAATCTTTTTAAAGCAGATGGAAGCGGATTAACAGCTACTGCAGCTGCTCCTGATGCTAAACTATACAAAAAACCACAACCGAAAAACGATGATCAATTTGATCTTTTTGGAAGTGCTACTACTGATGAAGAAAATCCAGAAGCGCAAAGAACTTCTTTTTACAATAATCTAGAAAACACGCCTCACTCTTATCAAATTATTCAAGGAGATTTAGGTTTAAAATTGCTTTTACAAAATTTACAAAACCAAACTTCGGTTTGTTTTGATACCGAAACTACAGGATTAGATGCTTTACACGCCGAATTGGTTGGAATTTCATTTTCTTACGAAAAAGGAAAAGGATTCTATGTTCCGTTTCCAGAAAACCAAGAAGAAGCTAAAGCATTGATTGAAAAATTTATTCCGTTTTTTGAGAATGAAGCAATCGAAAAAATTGGGCAGAATTTAAAATATGATTTAAAAATATTATTGAATTATGGTGTTTCTGTAAAAGGAAAATTATTTGACACTATGATTGCGCATTACCTGATTAATCCAGACATGCGTCATAATATGGATATTTTATCAGAAACTTATTTAAAATATTCTCCAAAATCAATTGAAGATTTAATTGGTAAAAAAGGAAAGAATCAAAAATCTATGCGCGATGTTGCACTCGAAGATATAAAGGAATACGCTGCTGAAGATGCCGATGTAACGTTGCAACTTAAAGAGATATTCACCACAGAATTAGACAAAACCGGAACTAAAAAATTATTCGACGAAATCGAAATTCCGTTAGTTAGTGTTTTGGCTGCCATGGAAACTGAAGGAATCAGGCTTGATGTTGACTTTTTAAAATCATTATCAGAAGAACTAGGTAAGGATATTAAAACATTAGAAGCTAAAATTTACGAAATCGCAGGAGAACAATTCAACCTTGCATCACCTAAACAATTAGGAGACATCTTATTTGATAAATTAAAAATTGGTGGAGCAAAGCAAAAGAAAACTAAAACTGGTCAATACGCAACTGGCGAAGAAATCTTAAGCTATTTAGCCAAAGACAATGAGATTGTTGCTGCAATTCTAGATTGGCGTTCTCTTGTAAAATTGCAAAATACTTATGTAGAAGCTTTACCATTACAAGTAGATCCGGTTTCTAAAAGGGTTCATACCGATTATATGCAAACTGTAGCTGCAACTGGTCGTTTAAGTTCAAACAATCCTAACTTACAGAATATCCCAATTCGTACCGAAAGAGGAAGACAAATACGTAAAGCTTTTATTGCTCGCGACGAAAATTATACCTTAATATCTGCCGATTATTCTCAAATAGAATTACGAATCATTGCTGCTTTAAGTGGTGAAGAGAATATGATAAAAGCATTCCAGAATCATGAAGACATTCATAAATCTACCGCTTCTAAAGTATTTAATGTAGCATTAGAAGAAGTAACTCGCGAACAACGTAGCCATGCCAAAACAGTAAACTTTGGTATTATCTATGGTGTTTCGGCTTTTGGATTAAGCAACCAAACTTCATTATCAAGAAGCGAAAGCGCAACATTGATTGAAGCATACTACAAAACTTACCCAAGATTAAAATCATACATTCAGGAACAAATAGAATTTGCGAGAGAAAATGGTTATGTACAAACTATTCTGGGGCGTCGTCGTTATTTAAAAGATATTAATTCTCAAAACGCAGTTGTTCGTGGTGGAGCCGAAAGAAATGCCGTAAACGCACCAATACAAGGAAGTGCTGCCGATGTTATTAAGATTGCGATGATTAATATTCATAAGAAACTAACATCTGAAAATTGGAAATCTAAAATGTTGCTTCAAGTACATGATGAGCTTGTGTTTGATGTACACAACTCTGAACTTGAAAAAATCCAACCCATGATTAAACACGAAATGGAAAATGCATTTATAATGGCTGTTCCATTAGAAGTAGAATTAGGTTTAGGTAAAGATTGGTTAGAGGCACATTAAAAAACAAAAAAATGTTTATTACATTTATTTCTCAATTGAGTCTCTTCATTAAAAAACCAAAATAATGAACAAGAAAATTCATACATTGCAAAAAAATATAAAATAATAAGACTAACCTTCTCTAAAATAAAAATGAAAAAAAATACCTTATTAGCAATAATATCAATTTGCATACTTGTAACAGTAAATTTATTTTGGTTTATACAATCTACTGCATCAATATCAATAGATCCAGAAGTACACTATCGGTTATCACAAATCATAGGGTTTCTAGAGCTTATAGCGTATGCCGGATTATTGCCTTTTTTTGTAGCATTATACAAAAAACAATAAATAAAAATCATCATGAATGAAGAATTAAATAAACTTTTTGAGATTAAAAATACTCAACCAGAAGAAGATACAGACTCAGATCTATTCAACATAATTGTTCACTTCGTGATCAGAATAGTTATTCCACTTTTTGTATTTTTTCTATTATACTCGATTGTAGATTATTCAGGCAACATAGGAATAGCATATATAGTTTTTTTTATCTCCCTTTTTATCCTTTTTTTAATAATTGTTGCACTTTTAATTGAGGCTTCTAACCTTAATAAGAAGAATAAAATATATCTGAGAAATACTAATTATGTCATATTAGCTTTTTATGCTCTCCCTTTTATATTGGGATTAATTATAATTGGAAAAAATTCTTAAATGAAATTTACAATGTAATTATAAAAAAATACATTGAATTTAAACCAATTTTTGCCAATTATAATGAGCGTTCATTTAATAAAAACATAAACTAAAAAAAATCCATTAGCTGCGGCTAATGGATTTTTTTATTATTTAGATTGTCTAGTCCTGAAATAGCGATACACAAAAAGTATCGTTATGGAATCATCTCAAGAATCACGCTATGTAAAGCGAACACAAAAAGACTATTCAATGTCTTTTAAATTACAAGTTGTTCAAGAAATTGAACACGGAAAGCTTACGGCAACCGAAGCTACAAAGAAATACAGTATTCAATGTAGAAGGACAGTTGTTCAATGGCTTCGGAAATTTGGTAACTTTGATTGGGAGAACCAAACCTCAATCAAAATGGCAAAAACACCTGAACAAAAAATTATGGAGCTTGAAGCTCAAGTCAAACTTTTAGAGAAACAAAAAGCATTCTTAGAAAGACAGGCTTTTGTTGCTGACAAAAAAGCGATCCTCTTTGATATGATGATTGATTTAGCCGAAAAAGAATATCATATTGATATCCGAAAAAACTCTGTACCCGAACAATCGCCCATTTCAGACAAAGAGAACCACAAACAATAGCATTTACCTGTTATTTGTTCGGGATAGACAGACAGGTTTATTATCGAAAAATTAAAAGAACAGTAATCAAACAAAACAAGGCTAAAGAAGTTGTTTTAATGGTTAATGATCTTAGAAGATTAATGCCTAGAATAGGTACTAGAAAACTATATTATCTTTTATTGGATAAACTCCATTTAATGAAGATTGGAAGAGATAAATTCTTTGATATACTTAGAGCTAATCATTTATTAATACAACCTAAACGTAGCTATCATATAACCACAAACTCACATCATCGTTTTAGAAAGCATGAAAATCGAATTTTAGATCTTGAAATAAATCGTCCTGAACAAGTTTGGGTCTCCGATATTACCTATATCGGAAAAAGAGACAATCCATGTTATTTAAGCTTAATCACTGATGCTTATTCAAAGAAGATAATGGGATATTATGTTGCTGAGAATCTCAATACTCAAAGTAGTTTAAAAGCTCTAAAAATGGCTCTTAAACAAAGAACGCATAATACGCTAACTCTAATCCATCATTCTGATAGAGGTTTGCAATATTGTGCTAATGAATATCAAAAAGAGCTTATCAAAAACAAAGTACTATGTAGCATGACTCAAAACTCGGATCCCTATGAAAATGCAATAGCAGAAAGAATCAATGGAATTTTAAAACAAGAATTTATGATTGATAAGTATCATCAAAAAAGAAAAATCACAAACCTAATAATAAAGGAATCTATCAATATTTATAATGAATTAAGACCACATTATTCTAATCACATGTTAACACCAAATCAAATGCATACTCAAAATAAAATCCAAATGAGAACTTATAAAACAAAAAACAGTTGCAAGAACGTTCTTGCAACTGTTTAATTAATTATTTTTATGTAATAATCCGTATCGCTTTTTTAGGACGAGACAGATTTTCTTGATGATTCTCTTTCTTTCAGTTTGGTTTTGATTACTATGGTTTCGTAATCGCTGCTCTCCCCTTCTTTTTCTTCTAATCTTGAGATTAATCTTTTGGCAGCAACTTCACCAATTTCTATTCCGTGTTGGCTTATTGTGGTTAAACTTGGTGATAAACGTCTCGAAGCCAAAATCCCGTCTGCAAAACCTATTATCGATATATCTTCTGGAACTTTATATCCTTTTTTCAAACTAACTCTTAAAGCCGCAACTGAATCATTTTCGTCTAAAGCAAAAATAGCATCTATTTTATGATCAAAAATGGCATCTATTTTACTTTTCATATCCTCTTCAGAATCTGTACGAAGAATGATATTTTCGTTTACAGGAATATTATTGTCATTTAAAGCTTTTAGATATCCATCTGCTCTCAATTTTCCAACACTTAAATTATCTACAGAAGAAATCAAGGCTATATTTTTACATCCTAAATTAATTAAATGTTGTGTTGAATTTAATGCTGAATCAAAATCATCTACTACCACTTTATCACACTCTACACCTTCTGCAATCCTATCAAACATTACAATTGGTGTTCCGTCGTTTATAATTTCTTTAAAGTGATTGTATTCTTGTAATTTCTGAGCTTCTTCAGAAACCGATAATATAAAACCATCAATAGTTCCATTACTCAACATTTCAAGCGTATGAATTTCTTTCTCCAAAGATTCATTAGAAATACATGTAATAACATTATATCCCTTTTTATCAGCTACTTTCTCGATACCACTAAAAACTTTAGCAAAAAATGAGTTTAATATATTAGGTATAATAACTCCAATAGTTTTTGTTTTACGGTTCTTTAAATTCAAACCAATAACATTCGGCTTATAGTTTTTTAGTTTAGCATACTCTTTAATTTTAATTTTAGTTTGCTCACTAATTTCAGGACTATCATTAAGTGCCTTAGAAACTGTAGACACAGAAACGTTAAGTTCTTTTGCGATTTGTTTTAAAGTTGCTTTAGCTTTCATTTAAGATAATTTTATTGAATTAATACAAATATAGTAGAATTAAGGAAATTAAAACAAAAACAAGTCAAAACATGCTTTAAATTTTCAAGTAATTACATCTCCTTCTTAAAATAATTTAAACAAAAAATTAAAAAAAAGCCAAAATCTAAAACCGCCCATCCAAAAATTTCGTTTATACCTATTTACATATAATTATAATTTGCTATTAACAACCACTTAAAGAAATTGAATTATGAAAAACGAAGTTAAAATCCATGAAGTTAACCCCTTACTTAACAACAGAAGGAGTTTTCTTAAGATCAGTGGCTTAACCATTGTTGGCACTGGCTTACTTTTGGCAGGATGTAATCACGATGACGATGATGAAAATATGCCTGTTGACGACACTTCACTACCTGGAATCAGAAATGGTGTCTTCGATTTAGGCTCTGGAGATTTCGGTGTATTAACCTATGCATATGCCCTAGAACAACTAGAAGCCGACTTTTACACTAAGGTTGTAAATGCATCAAACTTTAATAGTGTTTTTAGTGATATCGAACGTCAGGTTCTTACTGATTTATATCATCACGAAGTGATTCACAGAGATTTTTTTAAGGCAGCTTTAAGCGGAGCACTTCCTAATCCAAGCACACAATTACTTCCTAGCTTGGCATTTAATTACGGATCTATGAATTTTAACAGTCGTTCCGAAGTACTTGCAACTGCTAAAGCTCTTGAAGACACAGGAGTTGCTGCATATAATGGTGCAGGAAAACTAATTAAAAGTGCAGATTACTTGGTATTGGCAGGGAAAATTGTTTCTGTAGAAGCAAGGCATGCTGCGGCAATTAGAAGTTTAATAAACCCAAATTCTAAAGATTTTGCGGGCGATGATGTGGTAAATGCCACAACTGGTTTAGATGTAGCAAAAGATCCATCTAAAATCTTAGCTGTTGCAGGAGGATTTATAACAACTCCATTCACAGCAAAATATTTACCATAACCACAACCCATAAAATCTAGAAATTATGAATATATTAAAATTTATAGAAACCTTTGCCGACGAAAGCGCAATGAGAAGCACGGGCTCAAGAAGAGATAGCTTTACACAATTTGGAAATATCGGAAAGACTTTGGCAATAGCCTCAATTCCATTCGGATTATCTTCATTGGCCAATAAAGCTTTAGCCAAAGATATAACCGCAACTCCAGCAACACCAATTGGAGCGTTACAATTTGCATTAACCCTAGAATATCTTGAAAATGAATTTTATGCTATGGCATTAGATTCAGGAGTTATTCCAGCATCTGAAAATGGCGGACGCGATTTAAAAGTTTTTCAACAAATTGCTGCTCACGAATCAAGCCATGTAAATTTTTTAATTGCAGGATTGGGAGGAACAGCAAGTGCAAACTTTGTTCCTAAACCTACTTTTGACTTTACTGTTGGTGGCGCTTTTGACCCATTTGGTGATTATCCAACGTTTTTAGCTTTGGCACAAGCCTTTGAAGATACAGGAGTAAGAGCCTATAAAGGTCAGGCAGGAAATTTAATTTCTACGCCAGATTTACTAACAGCTGCACTGCAAATACATTCGGTAGAAGCACGTCACGCATCCGAAGTACGACGATTACGCGGCCTTAAAGGATGGATAAGCGGAAATGAAAGAGGCGCAGGAATGCCATCTGCGACTCAAGCAGTATATAATGGAGAAGAATTAACTGTACAGGCAGGATACAATACTGCAACTTTATTTGGAGCCGCTGCAGGCTCAGAAGCCTATGATGAACCACTTACTACGCAACAGGTTGTAGACATAGCAAATTTGTTTATTGTGTAACAAAATATAGTCGCAAAAATCCAAACCATCTCTACTTAATTGTAAAGGTGGTTTTTTTATTCTTTTAAATAAAAAGATATCTCCTGATTTTCAGTAGTTAAAATAATCTTTTAAGGTATTTGGTTTTAAAATAATTAATTGTACTTTTGCAACCCCTTTATTGGGGATGGAATGTTTAATTAAAATAATATTATGGACGCATTAAGCTACAAAACAGTTTCAGCTAGCAAAGCCACTGTAACTAAAGAGTGGATTGTTGTTGACGCTGAAGGTCATAACTTAGGACGTCTTGCTTCAAAGGTTGCAATGATCTTAAGAGGTAAGTACAAACCAAGTTACACACCGCACGTTGACTGTGGAGATAACGTAATTGTTATCAACTCAGAAAAAATTAACCTTACAGGTACAAAAATGGATGACAAAATTTACATGCGTCATACAGGTTACCCAGGAGGTCAAAGAACTTTAACTGCTAAAGTATTGCAAGCAAAAAACCCTGCATTATTAGTAGAGAAAGCAGTAAAAGGAATGTTACCTAAGAACAAATTAGGAGCTGAACTTTTCAGAAATTTAAATGTTGTTGTAGGATCTGAGCACAAACAAGGAGCTCAAAAACCTAGAACTGTTAACCTAAACGATCTTAAGTAATGGGAGTTATTCACAAAATCGGTAGAAGAAAAACCGCTGTTGCACGTGTTTATGTTTCAGAAGGAACAGGAAAAATCACTGTAAACAAAAAAGAATTCGCAACCTATTTCCCAACTGCAACTTTACAGTACAAAGTTTTACAACCAATGTCTATGACAGAAAATGTAAACAACTTTGATGTAAAAGTAAACGTTTACGGAGGTGGTTCAACTGGTCAAGCAGAAGCTGTAAGAATGGCATTAGCACGTGTTATGTGTGAAGTAAATGCTGAAAACAGAGCTATCTTGAAACCAGAAGGTTTATTAACAAGAGATCCAAGAATGGTTGAACGTAAGAAATTCGGTCAGAAGAAAGCTCGTAAGAGATTCCAATTCTCTAAACGTTAATATTACCTGTCTTGTTCATTTGGAACAAGGCATATCAATTATTATTGAATTTAAAAAACACAGTTGTTGTTGCTCTCCTATCGAGGTAGGAAATAGTTTAGCATCTAAATGTATAAAGCCGACAAAATCGCCATTTATGCATTGCTAATCAACAGAACGTAAACTAGTACAAAAATGGCAAACAAAGTAGAAGTAAAAGAATTACTAGAAGCAGGTGTTCACTTTGGACACATGACTAGAAAATGGGATCCAAACATGGCTCCTTACATTTATATGGAGCGTAATGGTATTCACATTATCAATCTATATAAAACTGCAGCAAAAATTGAAGAGGCTAATGAAGCTTTGAAAAAAATCGCTGCATCAGGTAGAAAAATATTATTCGTTGCTACCAAAAAACAAGCTAAAGACATCGTTGCTGATAAAGCAAAAGCTGCAAACATGCCTTATATCACTGAAAGATGGCCTGGTGGAATGCTAACTAACTTCGTAACTATCCGTAAAGCTGTTAAAAAAATGGCTACTATTGATAAAATGAAGAAAGACGGTACTTTCATGACACTTTCTAAGAAAGAGCGTTTACAAGTAGATCGTCTTCGTGCTAAATTAGAGAAAAACTTAGGTTCAATCGCAGACATGTCTAGACTACCTGCAGCATTGTTCGTAGTAGATATCAAAGCTGAACATATCGCAATAAAAGAAGCACAAAAATTAAACATTCCAGTTTTTGCAATGGTAGATACTAACTCTGATCCTAGAGAAGTAGAGTATGTTATCCCATCAAATGATGATGCTTCTAAATCAATTGATAAAATTTTATCTTTAGTTACAGCTGCAATCGTTGAAGGTCTTTCTGACAGAGGTTCTGACAAAGAGGCTGAATCATTGTTACCTGCTACAGAAGAAGCAACTCCAGCTGCTGAGGCTGTTGAAGCTCCTGCTGAAACAAAAGAATAAATAAACATTTAAATTCCAATTTTTAAATTCCAAATCCCATAAAAAATTAGAAACGTTAAGTTGATAATTTGATAAAACTGGAATTTGAGATTTAAAGATTGGAATTTTTACTTTTAACTCATAAAAAATCATACAATATGGCAACAATTACTGCTGCAGACGTAAATAAATTAAGACAAACTACAGGTGCCGGAATGATGGACTGTAAAAAAGCTTTAGTTGAAGCTGAAGGAGATTTCGATAAAGCTATACAAAACCTTAGAGAAAAAGGTCAAAAAGTTGCTGCTAATCGTTCTGACCGTGAGTCTTCTGAAGGAGCTGCTGTTTCTTTTATTAATGCTGACAAAACTAAAGGAGCTATCATCACTTTAAACTGCGAAACAGATTTCGTAGGTAAAAATGAAAACTTCGTAAATTTAGCTAAAGAATTAGTTGAAAAAGCAATAAACTTCTCTTCTAAAGAAGAATTCTTAGCTTCAGATTTCAACGGAATGACTGTTGCTGAAAAGTTAATCGAGCAAACTGGTGTTATTGGTGAAAAAATCGAAATCGGTGGTTTTGAAATTTTAGAAGGAGCTTTCGTTGGATCTTATGTTCACGTTAACAAAATTGCTGCATTAACTGCAATTTCTGCACCAATTGATAATGCTGAAGTTTTAACTAAAGACATCTCTATGCAAGTAGCATCTATGGGAGCTGATACATTATCTTACAAAGATTTTGATCCTGCTTTCGTTGCTTCTGAACTTGCTGCTCGTATTGCTGTAATCGAAAAAGAAAATGAAGAAGCAAAACGTTTAGGAAAAACTTTAAAAAATGTTCCTAAATATATCTCTTTCTCTCAATTAACTGAAGAAGTTATTAAACAAGCTGAAGAAGATGCTAAAGCTGAATTAAAAGCTGAAGGTAAACCAGAACAAATTTGGGATAAAATTATTCCAGGAAAAGTTCAACGTTTCATCTCTGACAACACTACTTTAGATCAAGAAAAAGCTTTATTGGATCAAAACTTCATCAAAGATGATAGTAAAAAAGTTGGTGATTATGTTAAAGGATTCAACGTTGAAATTACAGGTTTCAAAAGAGTTACTTTAGGATAATCTATATTCTAGATTCGCATATAAAAAAAAGAGAGACTTAACGGTCTCTCTTTTTTATTATAACTATTTGTTTGATTTTGTAACTGGAGTTTCAAAACCTCTAGCTTTCATTAAAGCATTAATCTCAGGATTATGTCCTCTAAAAGATTTATAAGCTTCCTCCTGATCCGTTGTATTACCTACACTAAATATCTTATCGTGTAATCTTTTAGCAACATCTTTATCATAAGGTCCTTTTCCCTCTGTAAATGCCTCGTAAGCATCGGCACAGATAACATCTGCCCATAAATAACTATAATATCCGCTCGCATATCCATCACTAGAAAAAATGTGCCCAAATTGAGGAATACGATGACGCATTACAATTTCTTTAGGCATATTAAGCTTAGCCAATGTTTCTTTCTCAAAAACTGTAGGATCAATAACAGAATCTCCTGCTAAATGTAATTTCATATCGATAAGTGAGCTTGAAATTGTTTCAACAGTAGAAAATCCTTCGTTGAATGTTGCTGCTTTTGCAATACGCTCAACCAAATCTTTAGGAATAGGCTTTCCTGTTTTATAATTTAAAGCAAATTTATTCAATACCTCAGGAGTTTCTAACCAACGCTCTAAGATCTGAGATGGAAACTCTACATAATCTCTTGCAACAGCAGTTCCTGATAATGTAGGATAGGTAACATCTGAACATAAACCATGTAATGCATGTCCGAATTCATGAAATAGAGTAGTTGCATCTGACCATGAAATCAAAACTGACTCATTGTCATTTCCTTTTATAAAATTACTATTATTAGAAACTATCGTGAGAACATTTCCGTCTAGTTTTTGTTGTTTTCTATATGCATTCATCCAAGCTCCAGAACGTTTTCCTTTACGGGCGTAAGGATCAAAATACCATAAGCCTACTACTTTACCAGTCTTTATATTAGAAACTTCCCAAACTCTAACATCTGGATGATATACAGGAACATCAGTTATTTGTTTAAATTTTAAATCAAATAATTCTCCTGCAACCCAAAACATTCCTTCGCGTAATTTTTCTAATTGAAGATATTCCTTAACTACATTTTGATCTAAGTCATATTTTGCTTTTCTAACTTTTTCAGCATAATAACGATAATCCCAAGGTTCAATCTGAAACTTCCCTCCTTCGGCAACAACGATCTTTTGCATATCAGCAACATCTTTATGAACCTGATTTACAGCTGGCTCCCAAACAGCTTCCATTAAAGCCATCGCTCTTTCAGGAGTTTTAGCCATTCTGTTAGTTAAATTCCAATGAGCAAAAGTAGGATAACCTAAAAGTTTTGCTTTAGCAGCACGAAGCTGTAAAATTTCAACCAAAGTCGATTTATTATCATATTCATCTCCGTTATCTCCTCTATTAATAAACATTCTCCAAACTTTTTCTCTCAACGCTCTATTGGTAGAAAAAGTTAAAAAAGGCTCTACAAAAGAACGTGTATTAGCAATACAACCCAATGCCGAAAGTTTTCTTTCTTTAGCATCGGCCATAGCAGCTTTTTTTATTCCGTCAGGCAAACCATCAAAATCTGCATCGGTTACCAAAGCAACATATTGGTTATTCTCTTCTGCTAATAAATTCTGGCTAAACTTAGAAAATAACGTTGATAATTGCTTATTGATTTCTCCAACTTTAGCTTTATCGGCATCACTTAAATTTGCCCCTTGTTTATTAAACTCCATATAATAAACCCAAATAAGTCTTTGTTGTTCTCCTGTTAGTTTCTTTTTATCTGGAGAATTATATAACTTTTCTATTCTGCCAAATAGTTTTCTGTTTTGATAAAACTCAGTAGATTGAGCAGCAAGTAATGGCTCAATATCTTTTTGTATCAATGCAAATTCAGGAGTACTAATATTTGAAGAATAAATTCCATAAGCCGTCATAATTCTCGACAACGTTTTACCAGAACGTTCCAATTCGGCAATTGTATTATCAAAAGTAGCAGGTTTTGTATTATTAGCAATAGCATCAATCTCATTACTTTTTTGTTTGATAGCAACATCAAAAGCGGGCTTAAAATCGGCTATTTTATACTCTGTAAAAGCAGGTACACCACCATAAGGACCAGTCCATTTTTGCAATAATGGATTTTGTGAATTTGTTTGTGCCTGAACAGAAGTTAAAGATGTGGCCATAATTAGAATAGTGACAATTTTTTTCATGTACGTTATTTAATATTTTATAAAATAAATGCAATTCCCAAATATAGCCAATAATTAGAATAGCTAACGAAGAAAAAAGCCACATCTTAAATACATCTCAACAATGTTTTTTTATAAAAATAAATACTCCGAATAATATCTTAAATTTGGCATATTAAAATTTATCTATGTTTAAAACCAAGAAAGAAATTGTTTTTGTTATCCTCGCCGGAATTTTTATTACCAATGCAGTTGTAGCAGAGCTAATTGGGGGAAAATTAATCCAAATTGGTCCATTTGTAATGAGTATCGGAATCCTACCTTGGCCTATTGTTTTTTTAACAACCGACTTGATTAATGAGTATTTTGGAGAAAAAGGAGTTAAAAAACTTTCTTTTATAACAGCATGTTTAATCGCTTATGCTTTTCTAATATTATTTATGTCAATCGTAATTCCTGCAGCAAAAGGCATTAGCCCTGTAAATGACGAACAATTTCAAGCTGTTTTCGGACAAAGTATGTGGATTATTGTAGGTAGCATTATTGCATTTATGGCATCTCAACTGATAGATGTATGGATGTTTTGGTTTTTTAAAAGAAGAACAGGAGAAAATAAAATATGGCTTAGAACAACAGGTTCAACAGTAATTTCTCAACTATTTGACTCTTTTATTGTTTTAGGAATTGCTTTTTGGTTACCTGGAAAAATAAATTTCGATACTTTTATATCATCAGCATTAACTGGCTATACATTCAAACTTACTTTGGCAATAGTATTAACTCCACTGATATATGCTGGTCATCATTTGATTAAAAAATATCTGGAAGAAGATAATTCCGAAGAAAAGAAAAACAACCATACCGCATGAAACATCACAATATATTTTTATTGATTTTAATTTTATGCTGCTTGTCTAGTTGTAATAAAAATGACAGAGATCAATTATTAGAGTCAACAACAACTGTTTCCGAAAAAATAAAAGACATCTCAAAAAGTACAATAGAAACCATAGCTTCGGCTAAAGATTCCATTACAAAAACTATATTCACGCCTAACAAAACAAAAAATAATGAAACTATTACTGAAGAAGGTTCTGTTATAAAAGATAGCATAAGGATAGAAAACTTAGAAACTGAAAAACTTAAAGGTTTTACCTATTTTAAAAAATTACTTTCTGTATGTAAAACAGGAGAAACACTAACCCAAAAAGAATTAATTGAAGACCATAATATCCCAAAAGAAGGAGTTAAACTAATAAAAAGCATAACTAAAACTGCTGAAGATGAAATCGATATCAAATGGAATTCTACTTGGTTTATTGAGAAAATTTCGGATGCTAAATTTGCTGATGCTCGAATGAAAATTAAATTTGAAGCAAACAAAATGTATACTTCAGGGAAAGCTATCGGGATAAAATACAATAAGCGAATTTATAACGACTTAATCATCATTGGAACCTCTGCCTATATTCCTTCAGTAAAAGGTTACCATTGGAAAATTGGAAAGTAATTATATAACTCAACTTTATTACAATCAATATTAACATACAAAAACTGCTTGTTAATTTATTCTTTAAAACCAAAACTAAAATGAAAAAAAACTACATTCTATTCTTATTTGTAACAGTACTGGGATTATCAATTTCATCATGTAGTAGCGATAGTGATAACGATGACAACGCTTCAATTGTCGGTAAATGGGAAATTTTACAATACGGAATTGGCCCCATTGATCACGAGATTTTTACAGACCGTGTCAATGTAACAGAATGCGGTAAAGATTATATAGAATTCCTATCTGACGGAACATATAAAATCATACTGTTTAGTAAACACAAAGAAGAATGCTATACTATCGAAAACAATGGAAAATACATAAAAAATGAATCCACTCTTTCTCTTATAAAATATATACAAGACTCTGAGCATATCATAGAATCAGAACCTGCAAACTCAGAAATTATAGTACTAAACAAAAGCACATTAAAAATTAGAATTTTAACTAAAACTGAAAAGGAAACAGTTTCACAAATTTCAATATTTAAAAAAATATAATTAAAAAATGGAACCAATAAGATGTGGCTGGTGTTCGGCAAGTGATTTATATAAAAAATACCATGACGAAGAATGGGGTATTCCTGTTTACGACGATGCGTCATTATTTGAATTTTTAACTCTCGAAACCTTTCAGGCAGGATTAAGTTGGATTACTATTTTAAACAAAAGAGAAAATTTTAGAACTGCTTTTGACAATTTTGATTACAAAAAAATCGCACAATATTCCGAAGATAAAATCGAATCACTACTGCAAGACACAGGAATAATCCGAAACAAATTAAAAATACGTTCGGCAGTTAGCAACGCACAGGCATTTATAAAAATACAAGAGGAATTTGGAAGTTTTTCCGATTACATCTGGAAATTTACTGATGGAAAACCCATCATTAACAATCCAAAAACCTTAAAAGATGTCCCCGCCACTACTCCACTTTCTGACGCTATTAGTAAAGATTTAAAAAAGAGAGGATTTAAATTTGTTGGCTCAACCGTTATTTACGCCCAAATGCAAGCCACAGGAATGGTCAATGATCATATTGAAGATTGCTGGACAAGAAAAAAATAGTTTGCAGTCATAGTTACAGTTTGCAGTCACAGTTTTCAGTTTCAGAAAAACTTAATTCCTCTTATATTTCTTAATGGTTCAAAAAATATTTTTGTAGCTTTTTTTAAACTACAAAAACTGTTCTTCAACTTTAAACGTTAAACATTAAACGTTTAAACAAAAAATTATTACATTTGCTTCACACTTTAGGGGTGTCTACAATAAAGTAGGCTGAGATTTTACCCTCTGAACCTGATCTAGTTCATACTAGCGTAGGGAAAAGTAAGATGACTTCCGTGCATATCTATATGCCATTGTAGCCATTCCTAAAGTATAACTATATACTAAATTCTAGAGGAATGGAACTAAAAATCAACCAACAAACCAAACAATTCAATGCTGAATCTCTTAGCGTTCAGGCATTGCTCGATCTCGAAATTCCCAACAAACAAAATGGCATTGCCGTTGCCATAAACAACACCGTTATTCCAAAACCTATCTGGAATACTCATATCCTAAACGAAACCGACGATATTTTAATTATTTCTGCTACGCAGGGAGGATAAATTAATTTAATTATTCAAAAATTTAAAGATTTAAAAATTGCAGCTACAAACTTATTTCAAAAGTTTTGCTCTTGATTTTTTAATCCTTCAATATTTCAATCTTTCAATAAAAAAAATATGACTAACGAAGAAAAAATATCCAGAACTCCTTTCCCTAACTCTAATAAAGTATATGTTAACGGAGAAATACATCCTATAAAAGTAGCCATGCGCGAGGTAATACTTAGCGACACCAGACTTTCTAATGGTGGTATCGAAAAAAATCCTTCCGTAACTATTTACGACACATCGGGTCCATATACAGATCCAAATATCGAAATAGACATCCGAAAAGGATTGCCTCGTTTAAGAGAAGAATGGATTTTAGGTCGAAATGATGTAGAAATCCTTGACGAAATAAGTTCTGATTACGGACAAATGCGATTAAACGACGAGAATTTAAATCATTTACGTTTCGAATATTTACATCAACCAAAGCGTGCAAAAAAAGGCGCAAACGTAACACAACTTTATTACGCGAAACAAGGAATTATTACTCCCGAAATGGAATATATTGCGATTCGTGAAAACCAACGTATTGAGTTATTAAATGAGCAAACTAAAGCCATGCAATGTCAACATGCTGGACATAGTTTTGGTGCTAATACTCCAAAAAGTAAGATAACCCCAGAATTTGTGCGTAGTGAAGTAGCAATTGGTCGTGCCATTATTCCGAACAACATTAACCATCCCGAAAGTGAGCCTATGATTGTAGGACGCAATTTCTTAGTAAAAATAAATGCTAATATTGGTAATAGCGCTGTAACATCGACCATCGAAGAAGAAGTTGAAAAAGCTGTTTGGGCTTGTCGCTGGGGAGCAGATACCATAATGGATTTATCTACAGGAAAAAATATTCACGAAACCAGAGAATGGATTATTCGTAATTCGCCAGTGCCAATCGGGACAGTACCTATTTATCAGGCTTTAGAAAAAGTAAAAGGAATCGCCGAAGATTTAACTTGGGAAGTTTTCCGCGATACACTTATCGAGCAAGCCGAACAAGGAGTTTCTTATTTCACTATTCATGCTGGTGTTTTATTGCGTTACATTCATCTTACTGCCGAACGTGTTACAGGAATTGTATCTCGTGGTGGATCTATAATGGCAAAGTGGTGTTTGTTTCATCATAAGGAAAACTTCTTATATACTCATTTTGAAGAAATCTGCGAAATCATGAAACAATATGATATAGCATTTTCTCTAGGCGATGGTTTACGCCCAGGTTCTATTGCCGATGCCAATGATGCTGCACAATTTGCCGAACTGGAAACTCTTGGAGAATTAGCCAAAATTGCTTGGAAACACGATGTTCAAGTATTTATAGAAGGTCCTGGTCACGTGCCAATGCACATGATAAAAGAAAACATGGACAAGCAATTAGAGCATTGTAACGAAGCTCCGTTTTATACTCTTGGACCATTAACTACAGATATTGCACCGGGTTACGACCACATTACATCCGCAATTGGAGCTGCAATGATTGGTTGGTACGGTTGCGCAATGCTTTGTTATGTTACCCCAAAAGAGCATCTTGGTTTACCTAATAAAAAAGATGTAAAAGATGGAGTTATCACTTATAAAATCTCAGCTCATGCTGCCGATTTAGCCAAAGGACATCCCGGAGCACAATATCGTGACAATGCATTAAGCAAAGCCCGTTTCGAATTCCGTTGGGAAGATCAATTTAATTTATCACTAGATCCAGACACAGCAAGAGAATTCCACGATGAAACACTTCCTGCCGAAGGTGCCAAAATCGCTCATTTCTGTTCGATGTGCGGTCCAAAATTCTGCTCCATGAAAATATCACAGGAGATACGTGATGTGGCTGCAGCCGAAAAAGGAATGCAAGAGAAATCAGAAGAGTTTATTGAGCAAGGGAAAGAGATTTATATTTAATTTCAGAATAAAGAAGCAAGAGAAAAGAAAGTCAAGAAATAGAGGAAAGAAGAAAGATTATGATAGTTCTATCAAATCCAACTACTATAGCAAATGAAATCAATGTAATCCATTCTCTTTTTGAGGAAGGATTACAATTGTTTCATGTACGAAAACCAGATTATTCGCTAAAGGAAATGATTTCGTTTGTCGAACAGATAAGTCCCGAATTCCGATCTCGATTGGTATTACATAGTCATCATGAATCGATAGAAAACTTTAAGATTAACCGAATTCATTTTACAGAAGAAAAAAGAAAAAAGAATCTGGAGTTCCTTCCAAAGTTTACAAATCTAATTTTATCAACATCAACACATTCAATTTCAGATTTTAATTCATTAGCTCCAGAATTTGAATATGCTTTTTTGAGTCCGGTTTACCCAAGTATTTCTAAGGAGAATTATCTCCCTAAAACAGATTTGTTTGAAGCCATAAAAAACAGAACTAATATCAAAACTAAACTAATTGCTTTGGGAGGAATTAATTCAGAAAACATAGAACAAACACTCGCAACTGGTTTTGATAATGTTGCTTTATTAGGTAGTATTTGGAATGCAGAAAATCCAATTAAAAATTTTAAATCATGTCAGAAAATCGTCCTTTCGTCCTTACAATAGCTGGTTTTGACCCATCTGGTGGTGCTGGAGTTTTGGCAGATTGCAAAACTTTTGAACAACATCATGTATCTGGACTTGCCATAAATACAGGAAATACAATTCAGACAGAAAAAGAATTCTTTCAAATAGAATGGACATCTCTTGATTTTGTGTTACGTTCCATAAAAACACTTTTTGAAAATTATGACATAAAGGTGGTGAAAATCGGGATTGTGCCTTCTCTTCATTACCTAAAAGAAATTGTTTTTAATATAAAAGAACTTTCTCCTAAAACTCAAATAGTCTGGGATACAGTTTTAAAATCTACAACCGAATTTGATTTTATTACCATCGAAAACAAATCAGATTTAATCGAGATACTTTCTAAAATTGATTTGATTACACCAAATTATAATGAAGTAAAAAAGCTATTTCCTGATTTCAATTTTGACGCAAGTCAATTAAACAAACAAATTCCAACGACTATTTTATTAAAAGGCGGACATAATAACAAAGCAATTGGAACTGATTATTTATATACTCAAAATGAAGTTTTCGTGCTTTCGCCAAATAACACCAAATGTTACGCAAAACATGGTTCAGGTTGTGTATTATCATCAGCTATTGCTGCTAATTTAGCTTTAGGTCAAGATTTAAAATCAGCCTGTATAAATGCCAAAAATTATATTGAAAAATACTTGAATTCAACTTCAACCTTAATCGGCTATCACTATGTATAATAAACTACAATACATCTCACAAGGAAATACAATCGAGGCACAATTGTACAATATTCATCAGGCGTTAGATAATGGCTGTGATTGGGTACAAATGCGATTTAAAAATCAAACAGCAAAGAATTCTTTCGCTTTAGCAGAAGCTGTAAAGTTTTTATGTGAAGAATATCTAGCCAATTTCATCATCAATGACAATGTTTATCTGGCTCAACAAATTGCTGCCGATGGTGTACATCTAGGACTTTCGGACACAAAAATAGACGAAGCACGAGCCATATTAGGCAATACAAAAATTATTGGCGGAACAGCCAATACATTCGAAGATATCACCAATCACATAAAAAATGGTTGTGATTATATTGGTCTTGGTCCATTTCAGTTCACAGAAACCAAAGAAAAGTTAAGTCCGATTCTAGGCTTAGATGGATATCATGAAATCATACAAAAAATCAAATCCAACAATCTCAAAATTCCTATTTATGCTATTGGCGGAATCACATTAGAAAACGTTGATCAATTAATAGAAACTGGAGTTCATGGAATTGCTGTTTCTGGAATAATTACCAAAAGTCCCGAAAAAGGAAAACTCATTACACAACTTAACGAAAAATTATATGCAAACGTCATCATTTAAAATAGGCGATAAATTACTTGAATCCCGCTTGTTTTTGGGAACAGGAAAATTTGGTTCGAATCTGGAAATGGAAAAAGCCATTTTGTCTTCGGGGAGCGAATTGGTTACGGTTGCTTTAAAACGTATCGACTTAGAGACTGAAACCGATGCTATTTTATCACACTTAAAACATCCGAGAATAAATTTATTACCTAATACATCGGGAGCAAGAAATGCAAAAGAAGCAATATTTGCAGCGCAATTAGCACGTGAAGCACTTGAAACCAATTGGCTAAAACTCGAAATTCATCCTGATCCAAAATACTTAATGCCCGATGCTATCGAAACTTTAAAAGCTACCGAAGAATTGGCTAAACTAGGTTTTATTATTCTGCCTTATATACATGCAGACCCCGTTTTATGCAAGCGATTGGAAGATGCAGGGACAGCCGCAGTAATGCCTCTGGGCTCTCCTATTGGCAGTAATAAAGGATTAAAAACTATCGATTTTCTAGAAATTATTATCGAGCAAAGCAACGTTCCTGTAATTATAGATGCTGGAATCGGAGCCCCATCAGACGCTGCAAAAGCAATGGAATTAGGTGCTGATGCTGTTTTAGTTAATACTGCGATTGCTGTAGCCGGAAATCCAGAGTTAATGGCCGAAGCTTTTAGAGAAGCTGTAATTGCTGGTCGAAAAGCATTTGAGGCTAAACTAGGAAAACAATATAATCAAGCTGTAGCTTCGAGCCCATTGACTTCTTTTTTATATGATTAATTTTTAATCTCTCGCAGATTTGGCAGATTAAGCAGATGCATTTGAATTAAAAAGTCCAAAAAATAATCTGCTCAATCTGCCAAATCTGCGAGAAAAACATTTTACCAAAAAAGTAAGATTTTTCATTAAATTTGATTTAAAAATAAAATTAATATTATGTCAGAAAATGAAATTTCATACAAAGTAAGAGGAGCTATTTTTACAGTATACAACACTCTAGGTCCGGGATTATTAGAATCTATTTACGAAAGTGCTTTATATTATCAATTAAATAAAGATGGATTAAAAATCGCTAAACAAATTAATTTACCCGTTAAATATGATAATACAGAATTAGACATCACTTTTCGATTGGATTTATTAGTTGAAGACAAAGTAATTATTGAATTAAAATCTGTTGAAGAATTGAAATCCATTCATTTTAAACAATTAAACACTTATCTAAAATTAACCAATAAAAAACTGGGATTATTAGTCAATTTTAATTGTGAAAATATTCTAGATAATATACATCGAGTAGTAAACAAAATTTAATCTGCTTAAATCTATAAAATCTGCGTGAAACAAACAAAATTCAAATGAACACATTCAAATCTGTTTTTAATCAATACGATTGGAATACCATCCAATCCAAAATATACCAAACCTCCCCACAGGAAGTAGAACGTGCATTGACCAAAAACAAACGAAATCTTGATGATTTTCTGGCACTTATCTCACCAGCAGCTTTGCCTTATTTAGAGCAAATGGCGCAAGAATGCCATGAACTTACTAAGAAACGTTTTGGGAAAACAATCCAAATGTACGCGCCACTTTATTTAAGTAACGAATGCCAGAACATTTGTACCTATTGTGGTTTTAGCTTGGACAATAAAATCAAACGAAAAACACTTTCAGACCCTGAGATTAAACTGGAAGTTGAAGCTTTAAAAAATGTTGGATTCGATCATATTTTATTGGTAACTGGCGAAGCAAATTATACTGTAAATATTAATTATTTCCTGAATGCAATTACTCAAATAAGAGAGCATTTTTCGGTTATTTCGGTTGAAGTTCAACCGCTTTCTACTGAAGAATATGAAAAACTTCATGAAGCTGGAGTTTACTCCGTTTTGGTCTATCAAGAAACGTATCATCAGGAAGTTTATAAAAAGTACCATACAAAAGGCAAAAAATCAAATTTCGATTTTAGACTTGAAACTCCTGACAGAATTGGAACAGCAGGCATTCACAAAATCGGATTAGGAGTTCTTTTAGGATTGGAAGATTGGCGCACCGATAGTTTTTTTAATGCTTTGCATATCGATTATCTCCAGAAAAAATATTGGCAAACTAAGTATTCCGTTTCTTTTCCCAGATTACGTCCTGCCGAAGAAATTATCGAACCCAATTTTATTATGGATGATAAAGATTTAACGCAACTTATTTGTGCGTATCGATTATGGAATGAAGATTTGGAAATTTCTATATCGACACGTGAAAATGAAAAATTCAGAAATAATATTATTCCGATTGGAACGACGAGTATGAGTGCAGGTTCAAAAACAAACCCGGGCGGATATGTCGTTGATCCACAATCATTAGAGCAATTCGAGATTAGCGATGAACGTTCGGCTCAGGAAATCGCTAAAATCATCAAAGAATCAGGTTATGAGCCAGTTTGGAAAGATTGGGATAGAACATATAGTCAAATATCTTAAAGTCATTAAACCAGATACTCTCGAATCTTAATTTCATTTCACATTTCACCTCTTCACTTTAAACACAAAAAATGAGCATTATCCAAGATTTTTTACGTTATAACCGCCAAATGATGTTGCCTGAAATTGGTGATATTGGGCAAGAAAAAATAAAACAAGCAAAAGTATTGGTTATCGGTGCAGGTGGCTTGGGTTGCCCTATTTTGCAATATCTAGCAACTGCCGGAGTGGGAACTATTGGTATCATAGATTTTGACATTATAGAAATTCATAATCTACATCGTCAGATTTTATATACCGAAGAAACTGTTGGTCAAGCCAAAACTCTGACTGCTAAAACTGTAGTCGAAAAACTAAATCCATTAATTACTGTTATCGCTTTTGAAGAAAAATTAACTCCAGAAAATGCATCTCAAATTATTCAGGATTTTGATATTGTGGTAGATGGTTCGGATAATTTTAAAACACGATATCTCGTTAATGACACTTGTGTGAATTTAAACAAAACATTAGTATACGGAAGTATTCTAAAATTTGAAGGACAAGTAGCTGTTTTTAATCATAATGGTAGTAAAAACTTACACGATTTATTCCCTGAAATGCCCGATCCTAAAGATGTGCCTAATTGTAACCTCAACGGTGTCCTTGGAACATTACCTGGAATAATCGGCACAATGATGGCACACGAAACATTAAAACTAATTCTGGATTTACCTACATTAAAAAATGAATTGGTTCTTTTTGACACGATAAACTGGAACTTTACTAAACTGAATTTTTAGAAAACAATAGCATCACCAACATTAATAATAGCATTTTCCAGACACACTAAATTTGTACCAAAGAAAACTGAATTATCAACTTTACGGTACTTACTTAATGTTTTTAACGGTTCTTTTTTCACAACACCTTTACTAGGATCATTATTTACCATAATACATCTTCCGCAAGGTTTTATATTTTTGAATTTGCCATTTCCAATCTGAAAAGCTTCAAAAGTATCTTCTTCGTGTGCAACTGCTGTACTAATTACAATATTGGGTCTGAACCTTAAAACAGTTATTTTCTCTTGGAGTTTTTCATTTAAATTATCTAGACTTTCGCTTCCGATTAATAAGTACGGATAACCATCGGCAAGACTAACATTAAATGTGGTATCTAGTTTTGAATTTGTATGTTTTCTATCTCCGCTATTAATAATTCTGACTAGTTTACAAGTAAATCCTAACTGAGCAGTAAACCATTCAGAAGTTGTTTTATTTACCTCAACAACTTCGCTTTTATCATCCCATACCATCGAAGAAATAGGTGTTCCTAAATTTTCATCAATAAAAAACTCATGTTTTTTATCTAGATATGTTATTGTCATTTTTCCATCCGAAATTTGTGGATAGAACTGACTTAAAAAAGGATATTCTCTTTGAGTAATAAATTGATTAAATTCATCAACAAGCATCCATCTGCGGTCATTTTCAAACCCCATTTCTTCTGCCCTAGCGCTTTTACAACTAATTCCTGCCAAACTTTTGATAGGATAGATATAAAGTTCTTTTACAATGTAACTAGTACTCATCATTATTTAAAATTTGCATAAAAACATCACGTTCAATTTCCCGACATCCTAAACTTTCCAGGTGTGGATTATAAACCTGACAATCTAAGAGTTTATAATTCTCATTTTTTAATTTATTTACTAAAGCTATAAAAGCAACTTTGGATGCATTAGACACTTTAGAGAACATACTTTCTCCACAAAAAACATGTCCTAAATCTACCCCATATAAACCGCCTACCAATACATCATTCTCCCATACCTCAACCGATTTTGCAAAACCCATCTCATGAAGTTTACAATAGGATTCAATCATGTTATTAGAAATCCATGTTCCATTTTGTCCATCACGTTTTATCTTTTGGCAATTTGAAATTACATCTCTAAAATTCTGGTTGAAAGTAACTTTAAAGATGTTTCGATTAAGAATATTGCGCATGCTTTTAGTCACAATCAATTCATCTAAAAACAAAACCATTCTAGGATTTGGCGACCACCATAATATTGGTTCTCCTTCATTAAACCATGGAAAAATTCCGCTTCGATAAGCTAGCTGTAATCGTTCTGGAGATAAATCACCTCCAATTGCCAAAATACCATCATAATTGGCTTCTGAAACTGGCGGAAAAAATAAAACTTCGGATAAATGATACATTTTTAAGTAAAATATAAAACCCGACAAATTTGAAAAATTGCCGGGTTTGTTTATTATAAAATCAAAACCTATTGATTAAAATGGTAAATCGTCTGGTTCGTCTTCATTTAAGTTTGTTGCTGGAGCAAAAGCTTCTGCAGCAGGCATTGGTGGAGTTTGAGCTGGAGCAGCTGTATCTAATCTTTCGATTCTCCATCCTTGGATACTATTAAAGTATTTAGTTTCTCCTTGTGGATTAACCCATTCTCTTCCTCTTAAGTTAATTGAAACTTTTACTGGATCTCCTGTTTTATAGCTACTCAACAAATCGCATTTATCTTGAGTAAATTCGATCATGATGTGTTGAGGATATTGCTCTTCTGTAGTAACTACAAGTTCTCTTTTTTTGAATGATGCACTAACTTGTTGTTCTGGATTAACAACTTTTACTTTTCCTGTAACTTCCATCTCCGTTTTTATTTAATTGTTATTTATTTTTTTATTTTCTTAGCCAAAAGTACTTTCCAAGCCGATATTACATCGTTTTCATCAAGATACTTTTTAGCTTTTTGATGCACTTTTACATCATCATCTGAGCTCAATACTCCCTTCACAGAAAAGTTTTCTTTCACAAATATACTAACTTCTTCTGTTGTAGGCAAGGCTTCAATATTCCCTAATTTACCTAAATCATTCCCGTCAAAAACAGGACTTTCCTTTACATAATCAGGTATCGCATCTACTCCTACTCCTAGAGTTGTAAGTGGTTTTTCGACTTCAAAAAGTCCTTGATTCGATCTTGAATACCAATTACTTCCTAAGCGGGAAACCAAGTCTATTTTATGTTGATCGATTGCTCCATTCTCATCCAAAATTGCTTCGTGAATATGAATTTTTACCACTTCACAAAGAATAAGATTCCCTGCTCCTCCTTCTGTCCCTAACGGAATAATTTGAGTTACTTTACATTCAAACTGTACTGGCGACTCTTTTACTCTATACGGTTTTACAATATCCGATGGGATTTGTGTTAATCCCGATTTTATAAATTCGTTTACACCATCGGCATATTCTGTACTAGCAAGCGATGTTTGTTGTACAATATCATAATTAACCACGTTAATAACAACTTCACGTGTAGCTTCGGCATTTATCAAAGTATGTTTTATAGAATTGTCACGTACTCTTCGAGAGGGTGAAAAAACTAAAATTGGCGGGTTAGCGCTAAAAACATTGAAGAAACTAAATGGCGATAAATTCGGATTTCCGTCTTTATCTATAGTACTTGCAAAAGCAATAGGCCTTGGTCCAACTGCACTTTGTAAATAACCTTGCACTTTTGCGGTCGGAATTTCCTTTGGATCAATACTAATCATACTTTTATTTTTCTAATCATTTTTAGAAGACAACAAAAGTACATAAATCGTTTAAGTTTCGAAAGAAGTCTATTCATTTTAAAAATAAAAATCTTTGTACCCGTACAAAATATATACTATGTTTATTTCGTTATATTTATACCTCAAAATTTAATTTATGTTTTTTTCAGAAAGAAGAAATACAACCCGATGGATCATTATTTGTGCTTCCTTTTTGATTATTTCCTTAATTCTTTGGAACACTTATACCTTTTTTCAGATTTTTAAAAATGAGGAACGCTTAAAAATGAATCTTTGGGCTAATGCTCAAAAAACATTGATTAATGCTGATGAAAATACCGATGTCGAATTACCATTACAAATATTTAGCAACAACACTTCGATTCCTATTATTTTAACTGAGAAGGACAGTATTATAAGTGCAGTAAATATTGATGAAACCGTTATAAAAGATAAACAAAAGGCTAGTTCTTTTTTAAACAAACTAAAACGGGAGAATGAGGCAATTGTAATTGAGTATGCTCCTGGAAAACATCAGGAACTATATTATGGTAACTCCGAATTATTAAATAAACTTAAGTATTATCCAATTGCTTTATTATTGATTATCTTTTTGTTTGGAGGCTTGGTTTATAACTTTTACAGAAGTACCAAAATGGCTACCCAAAATAAGCTTTGGGCAGGAATGGCAAAAGAAACAGCTCATCAAATAGGAACTCCATTATCATCTCTGATTGGTTGGGTCGAGTTTTTAAAGACTGAAAATATTGACCAATCAATTACTTTAGAGATTGAGAAAGATATTGAGCGTTTACAAACTATTACTGATCGTTTCTCGAAAATAGGATCTACTCCAGTTCTTGAAAATAAAGATATTGTACAGGAAACAGTAAATACCTATGATTATTTACAATCTCGTTTCTCTAAACAAGTAAATTTTTCTTGCCAGACGCCTGAGAATCCAATTATGGTTATGATTAATCCTATTCTTCATAGTTGGACTATTGAGAATTTGGTAAAAAATGCCATTGATGCTATGAAAGGAAAAGGCAATTTGTCATTGAAAATTGAGCAAGACGGAAACTTAGTAAAAATAAATGTTTCGGACACTGGAATCGGGATTCCTAAAAAACAATTTAAAACCATATTCGAACCTGGTTTTACAACCAAAAAAAGAGGTTGGGGATTAGGTCTTTCATTAACAAAAAGAATTGTCGAGGAGTATCATAGCGGAAAGATAAGGGTTTTACAATCTGAAATAGGAAAGGGAACAATCATCCAACTTAATTACAAAATAAATTCTCCATCATAAAAATAAAAAACCACAAACTCATGAATTGAATTTGTGGTTTTATTTTATTTAAAAGATACTTATTTAAGACTTATAAATTAGCCTGAATACTTTTGGCCAAAGCCTCAAATTCTTCTTTACTAAGTGATACTTTATTATGGAAACGCATTTCATCCATTTCGTTAAGCGGAATCAAGTGTACGTGTGCATGAGGAACTTCAAGTCCTACTACTGCCATTCCTACTCTTTTACATGGAACTGTTTTCTCCAGAGCAATTGCAACTTTTTTAGAAAACTGCATTAATCCTAGATATAATTCATCATCCATATCAAAAATCTTATCGATTTCTTTCTTCGGGATGCAAAGCGTGTGTCCTTTGGCATTTGGATTTACATCCAGAAACGCCAAAAAATTATCATCTTCGGTAATTTTATAACTTGGAATTTCTCCGTTTACTATTTTGGTAAATATTGACATTGTTTATTCGTTTATTTGGTTAATCGTTTAACCGATTTAACGATTAAACAGTTAAACTAAAAATTTAGTCTCTTGTAATTTCAAGAATTTCAAATTTCAAAACTCCGTTTGGCACTGTGATTTCTGCAACTTCACCAACTGATTTTCCAAGTAACCCTTTTCCTATTGGAGAAGTAACTGATATTTTTCCGGTTTTTAAATCTGCTTCACTTTCTGCAACAAGCGTATATTTCATTTCCATACCGTTGCTTTGATTTTTAATTTTTACATTAGAAAGCACCAACGCTTTAGAAACATCTAATTGCGATTCATCTATTAATCTTGCATTCGAATACACTTCTTCCATCTTAGAAATTCGCATTTCAAGTAGGCCTTGTGCTTCTTTGGCTGCATCATATTCGGCGTTTTCAGATAAATCACCTTTATCTCTTGCTTCGGCTATATCTTGAGATGCCTTTGGACGCATTACACTTTTTAAGTGCTCCAATTCATCTTTTAATTTTTTTAATCCTTCTGCTGTATAATAAGATACTTTACTCATAACTTCATCGTTTATATAAATAGAAAAAATCCCATCGGGACGGGATTTCTTATTACAAAGATACTATTATTTTTAATAGTACATAATTATATGTTAATCATATAGATTTCAAATCTAATTAAATTAATTTTGTTTCACTAATTCTTTTTATAATAATGAAAAAATTCTGGCTTTTATCCCTGTTTGTTGTTCTGCTCATGTCTTGTAGTGATAGTCGTGACAGAAGTAAAAATCCTAATATTCCAAATTATTCGGTAAATCTTACCATTGATACGAATTTGCCTGCCTATTCAAATCTTAAATTTATAAGCAACCCTGTATATATTCCTAACTATGGAGCAAAAGGTTTAATTGTAATGAAAGTTGGCGAAACCTCATATAATGTTTTTGATGCTGCTTGTCCTAATGAAGCGATATCAAGTTGTGTAGCCATGACTATCGATGGCATAAATGCTGTTTGTTCTTGTGACAAAAGCGTTTATAGTTTATTTACAGGACTAGGGGATAAAGAGTATCCTATGAAACAATATCGTGTAGATGTAGCCGGAAGTACATTACGTATATATAACTAAAAAACAAAAAGCCTGAAAGTTTAAACTTTCAGGCTTTTTAAATATAAAACTAAGTCGATTTAAAACTTGAGCGTTAATCCAGCTAAGAAATTAATTCCTGCTTGTGGATAATAAGACGGATAGATATCCCACATAGCTCCGTTTGAAACATATTTTTTATCCAGAATATTATTTACTAAACCAGTTATAGTAATCGATTTAAATATAGATTTTGGTTTTATCTCGTAAGCAATATTCAAATCGTTTGTAAAATAATCTGCTAGTTTTGCAGCTGGCAATTCTATATTATTCATGAATTGTTCTCCAACATACTTTTGCAATAGCGAAACATATAACCCTTCGATTGGTTTATAAACAATAATGTTCCCTACTATTACTTCTGGAGAATAGGCAATACTTGTAGTTCCATAATACTCCCCATCTACAGCCAAATCAACATTTTTGTTACTACTTAATGTAAAATTAGGTCTTATTATAAACTTCTCCGACAAGGCAATCGTAGCATCTACTTCTAGCCCTAAACGGTAGCTTTTTTCGGTATTAGCACGAATTGAAGCACCAACATCATCTAACCTTCCTGTTAAAATCAATTGATCTTTGTATGCCATATAATACACATTTGAAGTCAATTGTACTTTCTCTGAATTATACCTCCATCCTAATTCGAAATCATTTAGTTTCTCTGGTTTTACATTTCCTCCTTCGTAATCTGTTCTATTTGGCTCACGATTGGCTCTTGCATAAGAGAAATACAAGGTGTTTTTTAAGTTGATTTCGTAATTCAATCCTGCTTTTGGATTAAAGAAATTAAAATTATCATCAACCAAACCAGTTTCTTTGCTATTGGCTTTATACTGTACGCTTCTATATTGTAAATCACCATAAAAACTAAATTTATCAGTTAATTGATAATTTGCTTTCGCAAAAATGTTCCCGTCTGTTTTAACCGAATGATCATCATAATAATGATCTCCAAGTTCTGTTTGAGAAGCATTTCTTGCCCAAATGACTTTACCAAAATGATCGCCTTCATATCTATTCCAACCTCCACCTAAAATTACATCTAATTTTTCTGTAACATATTTTGCAGAAAATGTAGTTCCATAAAAATCATTATCCAACCATTTTTGGCGAATTAAATCTGTTCCCGGAACTAATTCTCCTAAATCATTATATACTAATTTAGTAGGCTCAATCCCACCATAACCTTCAACGGGTTCATCATATTTATAATTTTCATAATACCCTTTTCCTTTTGTATAATGTGCTGCAAGGTTTGTACTCCATTTTTCGGACACAAATTCACTCCAATGTAACTGATAATGGTTTTGATTATAATTATCGGTTTCATTATCATAAAAACGAGTATTTCCTAATGCATCTTTAAACTTTCCAGCAGAGTTATAGGTTCTGTCTGTATTTAGAGTTTCTGCATCAATTCCGTTCCAAGCTTGGTACGTTTTTTCGGTTCCACCGAAAACCAAAGCTTTAATTAAAGTCGTTTTACCTACATACGCTCCTTGCAAGAAATAGGATTTTAAATCTGTGCTTGCTCTATCTATATATCCATCTGATTTTATAGTCGATAAACGTCCTGCAATTTCAAAATGGTCATTTAATAAACCTGTACTAAACTTAACTGTGTTTTTTAATGTATTGAATGAACCAAATGAAGTAGCAATTTCTCCCGTAGCCTTTGTAGCATAACTATCGGTTAATAAATTTAAACTTGCTCCAAAAGCGCTCGAACCGTTTGTTGAGGTACCAACACCTCTTTGCAACTGCAAACTCTCTACAGAAGAAGCAAAATCAGGCATATTTACCCAAAATGTTCCTTGGCTCTCGGCATCATTATACGGGATTCCGTTTATGGTAACATTTACTCTCGTAGCATCACTACCTCGTACGCGTATTCCTGAATAACCTACTCCGTTTCCAGCATCCGAAGTCGTAACAACCGATGGCATATAATTCATAAGAACTGGAATATCCTGACCTAAATTTCTGAATTTAATGTCTTTTTTAGTTAAATTACTAAAACTTACAGGGGTTTTCGTAGTAACACGTACTGCCGAAACCAACACATTATCTAATTGATTTACTTTGGTAGTATCTTGTACTTGCGCAAAAGAAGAAAGAGAATAGAAAAAAGAGAATAGAAAAAAGAGAGATGGCTTATAGTTTTTCAACTTTGAACCTTTGCAACTTAGTACCTCAGTACCTTTAAAAAATATTTTCATCCGTAAAAAAATTACGAATAAAAGGGGGAATTATTCTTTTTGTTAAATTAATAAATGTTTCACGACAAAATATAGTGTGCACGCTATGACTTGTCGTTTTTTCCCTTAGCGACATTACTCGCTCAGGTTCTTTGGGTATGATCTCAGCTCGTTATTTAGAGCACCCCTTTGAGACAGTGCAAATGTAGTGTTAAAAAACAAATTCCAAAAATTAAATTCCAAATTCCAAAAACTCGTTTTTACTGTCATCTTTATTAGAATTTGGAATTTAATTTTTGGAATTTTATTCTAAATTTGGTTTCTTTCGAGATTGCTTAATCTCCGAAATGTTCTTTTTATCCTTGATACGTTTACGAATTACTGATTTTGGAATCTTAGTCGCTTTTCGAGGTTTCTGGATTATTAAAGCGTTTTTAATCAATTCCAAAAATCGTTTTGTTACGATACTTTTGTTTTTTAGCTGACTTCTATCTTCATCACAATTCAAGATTAAAATTGTATCTAATGTCAATCTTGTTGCTAATTTTATTTCCAAAAGTATTTTCTCTTCTTCAGATAAAGCTTGCGAATTTCGCAAATCAAAGCTCAAAACAACCTTCGAGGATACTTTGTTTACATTCTGTCCGCCAGCACCACTACTACGAACAGCTTTATAGGTTAGTTCTGTAACAATCTTTTCTATTTCCATTATTGTGGTTGATGTGCTGGTTTTAATAAATCGTTTACCGTTTTTACAGGATTAAAAGTAATTATCGGTACTGCAACAAAAACGGTTAACCATTTTGCCATTGCACCATTCCATAATCCTGGTAATTCATATCCTTTTACAGTATTTTTGCCAGCACTTTTTTCGACTATAAAACCTGCATTATGATTTATAAATTTTGTTAAATCAAACTTTTCGCTTTTATAATTTTTAATCCCACAAACTAGATCAACTGGATTAAAATGAGTTGCATTTGCTAAAATAGCTGCTTGGTTTTTGTCTGCTAAATCTACCTGAGAAGCTTCTACAATCTGAAGCGAAATTACTCCCTCTTCGTCCTGAACCCAAAATGGCCCTCCTCCTGGTTCCCCTTCATTTTTCACCATTCCGCATACGCGAATTGGCCTATCCAAAACTTCTTTTATTCGATTTATTTTATTTTCAAAAGTGAGTTTTTCAATAGCTACTTCTATATTTAGATTTTGTTTTAAAAACAAAACTACCTCAGCGATTTTTCCTTCAGTTATTTGTTGATTTTCAATATCATTTAGGTAACCAAAAACTTTATTTTGCAATTCTATTAAAATACCTGCTAATGCTTTTTTATACAAAGCAATTTTCTCTATATGATTCTGGATTACATTATCGATGTTCTTGATAAAAATAACATCAGCATCCAGATTATTTAAATTTTCTATTAAAGCACCATGTCCGCCTGGTCTAAAAACCAATTGTCCATCATCCGTTCTTACTGGTTGATTTTCTAAATCGACTGTAATTGAATCGGTACTTTTATTTTGATAAGAATAACTGATACCAATTTTTGTCCCTGACTCTTTCTCAATTTTTGTTTTAACAGCAGCAACACACTCTTCAAATTGACTCTGATGAATTTCTGAAACTGTAAAATGCAAATTAGAAACAGAATTTGAACTGGCATAATAAGCACATTCATGCAAATGTTCCTCGATAGGATTTGCAATATGAGTTTTATATTGATGAAAAGGCAAGACCGCTTTTGGTTTATTTGCAAAATCAAAACAATCCGAAGCCAATAACATTTTTATAAAATAATAATTTTTATAATCTGTGTTCAAAGAATCAAAATCAGAATATACTTCCCTTAATTTTTTATCTACAGCTTCAAAAAAAGGAAACTTATCCATCCCTATAATAAAAAGAGATAATTGGCTTTCTTTTTTTCTGTTGATATAGGCATTAATGCTTTCCTTTTCGATATTAAAATCATTTAGAAATGCATTCAAGAATTTAAACATTCTGCTTGCTGCCCCAGAAGCCGGAACGAATTTTTTTAATTTTAAATTCGATTTATTAGCATCAAACATAGCCGCTTTTGTTTCAAAATCAGCCTCTGATAAATTCAAAATCCCGTTTAAAACTGTCGCTGGGCTTATTAAAATACTTTTGCCTATTCCGTTTTTAAAAATCGTTAATTGCTTTTTAATTTTTTCAAAAGGAATTCCGTGCTCGTAAATTTGTACAAAATCGGCCGAAGAAAAACCTAATTCTTTAGCAATCGTCAAATCATTAATTATTTCTATTGCTTTGGCCAAGCGTGATTTTTTATTTCCTGATAGGGTTATATACGGTTTTTGGGTATTGATTACTGTTTCTTTAAAAACGGAGAAAACACTTTCTCGTTCTTTTGGACTATCCCGAATATCATCTTTTTCCCAAGGAACATCTATATCGGTAAGGAAAAACAAATCGTATTCGTGTTCTAGTGCAGCTTCATTTAATAATGGATTACAAAAACCATAGTACATCTCTGAGAATACCTTGGTTACCATAAGATTGGTATCGCAAAATAAATACTTATTTGCTAAAGCTAATTTTTCGTTTTCTAATTTTGTTTGTCCATAAGCAATTGGCATCATATCTTCTTCAACACAAATATGCTGATTCTCTTCCCATCTTTCCTGAAGATAATCACGTGCAAACTCAGGAACCCACTCCGTTTCATAATACGAGGCAAGTTGCTTGGCTAAAGTTGTTTTACCAGTACTCTCCGGACCGAACAAAGCAAATTTTAATATTCTTGTATCTTGTTGTTTAAGATTTTCTTCCATTCTAAATAAGCTGAAATAGCCAAAATTGTAAAAATTAAATATTGGAATGATAACATTCCTAACCCACGATAAGCATATAAAGGCACTACAATAATATCACCGATAATCCAGAGAGTCCAATTTTCTATCTTTTTCTTTGCCATATACCACATTCCTGTAAAGAATATGCCTGAGGCAAGAATATCAATATAATTATCTTTATGTAACTCATAATCGAAAAATTTATAAATGCCGAAAACTACAACAATTGTAATAAAAAACAAGATAATACCTGTTAATTTTTCCTTAATATTTGTACGTGTAATTGGCAAGGTATCTTCTTGATTTGCTCCTTTTGCCCAGTTGTACCAACCGTAAATACTCATAATCGAGAAGTATCCATTAATCATCATATCGCCTAAATAACCTGCTATATAAAGCAAATAAACCGAAATTACTGTGGCTATTAATCCTGTAGGATATACCCAAATATTTTCTTTTTTGGCAAACCAAACACTTAAAATTCCAAACACAAAAACAAGAAATTCCAAGCCAATATGCCAAAGCGGAACATTTTTATACGCATTAAGAAAAAAATCAATCATTGAGCTTGTCTGTTTTATTACTTAAATTGAATTTTAGGATTCAAAAAAATGAATATCGTTTTCAAAAGCTGTTCCTATAACCACAAGGTCTGCTCCCATTTCATATACTTTCTGAATTTGTGACAAAGCTACAATTCCACCGCCAACAATTACTGGAATATTTACATTTTGAGAAATCAGCTGAATCATTTCTAACGGAACAGCTTGCTTTGCCCCACTTCCTGCTTCTAAGTAAATTAATTTATTCCCTAACATTTCGCCTGCCAGAGCTGTTGCTAATGCCAAATCAAGATTTGTTCTATCTAATGGTTTTGTTTTGCTTACTCGTGCAACCGCAGTTTCATTGCCGCTTTCAATTAAAATATATCCTGTTGAAATAATCTCCAGATTCATTTTTTTTAAGATTGGCGCTGCCTGAACCTGATATTCGATTAAATAATCTGGATTTCTACCCGACAATAATGATAAAAATAGAATTGCATCTGCTTGTGGTGAAATTTGCGATGGGTCTCCAGGAAAAATCATAACTGGCAAATTAGTTTTTAATTTTAACTGAAAAACTAAATCTTCCAAAACAGTACTTTCGACCAAACTACCTCCTACAAAAATATGTGTTGCTGGCGATTGATTAATTTTTTGCAATAAGCTATCAAGGTTTTGCCAAGTAATTTTATCTGGATCCAAAAGAATCGCAAGTAATTTTCGATTCTCAACTTTGGCCAAACGTATTTCTTTATATATGTTTTGTAATTTTTGTCCCATAGCGAGCGTAAAAGTAAAAGTTTTTTTATGCAAGAGAACTATTTCGAATCAATTATATTTGTGTATTCGCTTTAACTAACGAAAGGAACAAACCTATGATTGCTATTGAATTACTAGAAAAATACGACGCAATACAGAAAAAATTCACAAAAACAACTGTTGTTTTTAAAGAAGGTAAGTTGCCTGCGTACTATTATCAGATTCTTTCGGGCGAAGTAAAAATGAATAATTATAATGATGATGGTCGGGAATTTATTCAGGGAATTTTCTATAAAGGTCAATCATTTGGAGAACCTCCTTTATTCTTAAATCAAAAGTATCCTGCTAGTGCTGTTATTGTAGAAGATGCCGAAATACTTTGTGTTCCTAAGGAAAGTTTCATGAAATTATTAAATGAAAACCCTGCAATAAGTATTAAAATTATCGAAAACTTAGCACAACGATTGTATTACAAATCGGTAATGGCTGCCGAAATATCTACTCATGAACCCGAACATCGTGTATTACGATTGATTGACTATGCTATTGCAAATTTTAATTTTAAGAAAGATGCAAATGGACACCTCATCAATTTTACGCGACAACAAATTGGTGATTTATCTGGACTTCGGGTTGAAACCGTAATACGTGCTATAAAATCCTTAGAGAAGAAAGGCGAATTAAAAATTATAAACCGGAAAGTGTACCGATAGTTTTTGCTTTATGATTTGAGTCATAAATGTGAGATATATGTGGACCGTAACTTTGTTACTCTAAAATTATATATCATGACACTTTATAACTCAACATTCGAAAATTTTAATAAAAGTTACATTGGCTCTGCAACTATGGCAATTATTGGACAAAGCTGTCTTGGTGCAGCTGCAGCAATGTTTGTTCTGGCTAATGGAACATCGGTAACACAAATGATTCAGCTTGCAATAATTGTTTTTGCTAATATCATTGCTAATACTTCTATCCTGGCACAAATGAGCCATAAAACGGTTTTTAACCTAATTATAACAAGCATCTTTTTTAGTATCTTGTTTATTATTACAAACAACATTTAGTTATGAAAAAACAAATAGAAAACAGAGAAGATATATCGCTTCTGGTAAACACTTTCTATACAAAAATAAGAGCCAATACTGAGATTGGCTTTTATTTTAATGATATGATTAAAGATTGGGATGAACACCTGGAGAAACTAACTGATTTTTGGGAAACCAATTTATTCGCTGTCAAAAAATATAAAGGCAATCCTATTGAAGCGCACAATAAAGTTGATGATTATTTTAACCATCAGATTTCATCGCATGAGTTCGGAATCTGGCTAAATGTGTGGTTTGAAACGCTAGATGAACTCTACGAAGGGGAAAATGTAGATACTCTTAAACGAAGAGCTAGAAAAATGAGTACGTTTCTTTATTTGAGTATGTTTGAAAACCGCTCGAAAGCTTAGCTTGTTATTATGAGGATTATTACACAAAGGTTCGCAAAAAACACAAAGAAACGCTAAGAGTTATTACTGAAACTAAATACTGTGACTATTTTTTTAGCACGCAGATTTTTTGGCTGATTATTGTATTGAGCTTTACTGATTACTGAGACTTTTTTCACTGAAACTAAAACTGCCACTGAATACTAATTGCTAAAAAACTGAACACTATTTCTCCAACGCGTAGACTAAAGTAAAGTTTTCTATTTCTTCATAGTACACTACAAAGTCTTTTACCAAATCATCAAAATGTAGGCTTGCCAATGTTTTACTTTCTTCTAACGAAAAGGAATTTACTCTAATATGATCTTTAAAACTGATTCCTTTTTCGTTTCGGATTTTGAAGATGGCTTCTTTTGCTCCCCAAATCACGGTGAGTTTTTTTATGTATTCTTCTAATGCATCGGAATTTAAATAATCGAATTCTCTATCTACAAATTTATCAGCAATTCTTAAGATTTTTTCGCGTTGGAGTTCGATATCGATTCCTACGGTTTCTTCGCTAATAATTATTGCCGAAAAATTATGCGAATGTGTAATTGATATATGATTGTGGCAACTTAAATACGGTTTTCCGAATTGGTCATAATGCAAATCTAGATCGGTAAAACCTGCTTCTTGCATAAGCATACGTACACTTAAGAATCCTCGTTTATGCAAATCGGATTTCATTCCGTTTAAACGAAGTTGTGTTTTTTCTTTTAAAACTACTTTATCAAGCAACTCTTCGAAAGACTCGGTTATCTTCCAAATTAAAATTTGTGTTGTTGGGTTAAACTGTATTGTTTGATGTAAAGGCATTTGTTTTAATTGTGAATTATAAATTATGAATTATAAATTTTGCTTCTGTCGAAAATACCCTGAAACCAAACATTATAATTTACTCTTTTACTATATTTTAAAAAATTAGGAGTTTGTATAAACTCGTAATATCTAATGTTTTTAGCCCCGATAGTAGCGGCATCCTTTTTTCATGCTTTTTTTGCATGGAAAAAGATATAGCGAATAGCGGGATTAGCTTCTCACTCTTACTATACTTTGATGGGTATTTAAATTATTCAGCTAATGTTCAAAAGATTAAGTGATTAAACATTTCACAAATCTTTTAGAAATTAGTTAAATTATAAAGTTATTCCGTAAATTTGCAAAAAATTTTACAATTACAAATATACTATAAATGAGTACTACAACTATGCCTTTTGTGGCTTTCAAAGTAAAAGACATCTCTCTAGCGGCTTGGGGAAGAAAAGAAATTGAACTAGCTGAAGCTGAAATGCCAGGTTTAATGGCGCTTCGTGCTGAATATAAAGACGAACAACCTCTTGCAGGTTCTCGTATTGCAGGATGTTTACACATGACTATCCAGACTGCAGTTTTAATCGAAACTTTAATTGCTCTTGGTGCTGAAGTTACTTGGAGTTCTTGTAACATTTTCTCTACTCAAGATCAGGCTGCTGCTGCTATTGCTGCTGCTGGAATTCAGGTTTATGCTTGGAAAGGTCTTAACGAAGAGGATTTTGACTGGTGTATCGAGCAAACTTTATTCTTTGGTGAAGACAGAAAACCATTGAACATGATTCTTGATGACGGTGGAGATTTAACTAATATGGTTATTGACCGTTACCCTGAATTGGTTGCTGGAATTAAAGGTTTGTCTGAAGAAACTACAACTGGTGTACACAGACTTTACGAAAGAGTAAAAGCCGGAACTTTGCCAATGCCTGCAATTAACGTAAATGACTCTGTTACTAAATCTAAATTTGATAACAAATACGGTTGTAAAGAATCTGCTGTAGATGCTGTACGTCGTGCAACTGACTTAATGTTAGCTGGAAAAAGAGTTATCGTTTGTGGATACGGTGATGTTGGAAAAGGAACTGCTGCTTCTTTTAGAGGTGCAGGATCTATTGTAACAGTTACTGAAATTGACCCAATTTGTGCTTTACAAGCTGCAATGGACGGTTATGAAGTTAAAAAACTAAACACTGTAATTGCTAATGCTGATATCATCATTACAACTACTGGAAATAAAGATATCGTTCTTGGAGAGCACTTCGAGCAAATGAAAGACAAAACTGTTGTTTGTAACATCGGACACTTTGATAACGAAATTGATATGGCTTGGTTGAACAAAAACCACGGTGCATCTAAAATCGAAATCAAACCTCAGGTTGACAAATATACTATCGCTGGAAAAGATATCATCATTCTTGCTGAAGGTCGTTTAGTAAACCTTGGTTGTGCTACAGGTCACCCAAGTTTTGTAATGAGTAACTCATTTACAAACCAAACTTTGGCACAAATCGAATTATGGAAAAACAGTGCTGCTTACAACAATGACGTTTACATGTTACCAAAACATTTAGATGAAAAAGTTGCTGCTTTGCACTTAGCTAAATTAGGAGTTGAATTGGAAACTTTACGTGACGATCAAGCTGCTTATATTGGTGTTCCAGTTGAAGGTCCATTCAAACCAGAATACTACAGATACTAGATTAATTTTAGATTTAAGATTATAGACCCGAAGCTTCGGGATAGATTTTTAAAATTAACTGAATATTAGAACCCTTGCAGAAATGTGAGGGTTTTTGTATTATTGTAACAATCTAAAAAACATGAAAAATTATATTTTTATCATTATTTTTTTAATTGTGTCTATTGAATTAACCGCCCAAGGCAATTCTAAATATGAATTTCAAAAAGACAGATTTGATTTAGGAGAATCTTTTTTACAAAAAGGGCAAAATGAAAAAGCAATCCAATTATTTTTTTTTGCCCATCATATTATTCCCGACAACGAACTAGGACAAATTGCATATAAAAAATACGATTCCTTAAAATCAATCGTCAGAGAAAATTTGTTGAAAAACATATCTGGAAATTGGAAAAAAATTAGCACCGATTCAAATTGGGTTATGCCCGATGAAAATGGTTTGATTGGAGAAATGTTAACAATTAATTCCAATGAAATATTATTTTTTGAGCTTTACAAAAAATCGAAAGAATGGTGTTTCATAAAAACTGAGCCAGTGATTTTTTGTAAAAAAGCAGAAATTGCAACTTACATCGACTATGATTCTAACTTTACAGAATTTGTGTATAAAAATAAAGAAGTTTGGCGATATTCTATTGATGAAAATTCAGGGATTTTAAATGCTTATTTTATTGGTTTTGAAACAGAAAATGGAGTTTCTGAGATGATATGCGGTAATTCTCACTTTCAATATTTTAAGTTACAATAATTTATCTCTACAATTTATCAAAATCTCACCCAACCAGGCATAAAAAACATTTCACTCAAAAAATTGCACGTTTATAAATATCTACTTACTTTTAATAATTAAAATAAGAATCTATTTCTCAAATACTTAAATAGTACAAACTTGAAAAAAACAACTTTTTTAATCATCTTCTTATTTTTACTTATTCTCCCGCAAATTATTTTTTCTCAGGAAAAGAAACCTAAAGTCGTTTTAGTCTTAAGTGGTGGCGGAGCAAAAGGAATTGCGCATATTCCGCTTTTACAAAAACTAGATTCTCTACACATCGTTCCCGATCTTATTGTAGGGAATAGTATGGGAAGCGTTATAGGAGGTTTATACGCCATGGGATATTCTGGCGATAGTATCGAAAAATTAACCAAAAACATTAATTGGGATAAATTACTTGGCGGAGGCCAGTCGCTAAGATCTGTAAGTGTAGAGGAAAAAAGAGAATTTCAGCGCTATTTAGTTGGAATAGGAATTAAAGATAAAAAACTAAACAGCGTTGGCTCTCTGTTAAATGATCAAAATTTAAGAGAATACCTTGCTGAATTGACCTATCCTGTATATAATGTTAAAAATTTTGACAGTCTGCCAATACCGTTTAGAGCCATGGCTACCGATTTATCCGAAGGAAAAGAAGTTATTCTAAGCAAAGGTAATCTTGCTTATGCCATGAGAGCCAGTATGTCACTGCCAGCTATTTTTAAGCCTATGGCATATGAAAAAACAGTATTAGTTGATGGTGGTGTAATGAATAATTTCCCTACAGATGTTGCCAAACAAATGGGTGCCGATATTATTATTGGTAGTGATGTAGGTGGTGGATTGGAGCCAATAGACAAACTGAACAATCTTGTGACTATATTGACACAAACCAGTATGTTCCCGAGTAATATTAAGAATCCAGCAAACCGAAAACTCTGTACGATCTTAGTCGATCATTTACCAAACTTACGTTTTTCTACCGCTGATTTTGCAGATAGTGATGAAATCTACAAAGATGGTAAAATAGCAACAGCAGAAAATCTTCCAGCTTTAATTGCATTATCCGAAAAATTAAAAGGATACACACAACGAATTCACGAATTACCAAACATGCCTCCAGAATTTGTTCTTGACACTATTGTTTACAAAAAAATTAGTCCCGAAAACCTTGCTTTGGTATTAGGAAGAATAAATCTTAAAACAAATACAAAATATACCACCAAAGATTTAATAGCAGGCATTAACAGAGCCATGGGTACCAATCTTTTTGATGAAATTACATACAGTTATTTCATCAAAGATGGCGACAAACTAGGAGTTACTCTATTTGGACATGAACGCGCCAAAAACCAACTCAACACATCCGTACATTACGATACTTACCGAGGCGTTGGAATCATTTTTAATTACACTGCAAGAAATGTTCTTGCCAGAGCATCTCGTCTTCTTGTAACAGTGGATATTGCAGAGCAGCCAAAAGCAAGAATCAATTTTCAGAAAAATTTCGGAAAAAACAGAGACTGGTGGTGGTCATCTGAACTTTATGGAGCCTTTTTAAGGCAAGAAATTTATTTTGATGGCAAAGCTTCAGATAATGTACTTTATAATTATTTTGAATTTAATAATGAGATTAACAGAAATTTAAATTCATTAAAAAGTTATTTTGGCTATGGTTTACACTATCAATATGCCAATTTAAAACCAAAATACGACAGAGAATACAATCCTAACTCAATCGACATCACCGATTACTCCTTAAACAGTATAGAATTAAACATGCATTATGCCTACAATAATATGGATAAAGTTTTCTTTGCCGAAAATGGAACAATTATAAAAGCAAATGTAACCCGCTCATTGTTAACAGATGTCTACACCTCTTTTAACGACCCAGATCAAACAAGCATATCTGGCGCAACCAATGGATATACAAAATTTGGTTTCAGCTTTGAAAAGAGAGCTCTTATAAGAAAGAAAATTACAGGAATCATTGGGTTTGATTCTTATTTTATTTTTGAGGATAAACTTAAAGACGATCAAATTTCATATTCAGATTTTGGTTATGCTTCAAAATATTTCTTAGGAGGAATTATACCAAGTTCTGGTAGTAATCGTTTTTCATTTCCTGGCCTACATGAAGATGAACTCAATGTTTCACAATATATGGGCTTAAAAATTGCTTCTCAAATAAATCTTATGGGAAAAATCTATCTAACACCCCATTTTAATATCGCAACTGTTGGGTTTGAATCTTTTGATAAATACATTAATAAGGCATTTAGTCCAAAAGGAAAATGGGATGATGGCTTCGACCCTAGCCTTGTAATATCTGGAGGTGCCGCGATTTCCTATCAATCCATTTTGGGTCCAATCCATTTTGATACTTCCTGGATAAATAATATTGACAAAGTAAGATTGTTTTTTAGTGTCGGATTATCACTAAATCCTTAAGAAAAATCGGGTTTCTTTTTTAAATCTAAACTCATAAATCTAAAATTTATAATTTGGGCGTGCCACCATTAAAAAAAATACCCAATAAGCATTACGTTCATTGGGTATTTTCTTTAACGCTGTCGGCTTCCGGATAGCTATCGGGAGGGCTTTTAGTAGCTACCTCCTATCCCTCACGCAAACAAAATCATCAAATTAATTTAAGACCATTCTTTTTACATACAGGAAGTAACTCCTAGATTATATTTATATATTAGCTATAAAACATTATTGGGATAAAGAAAATGTTTTAAAATCAAATCAAGAATTAGTTAATCATATCAACGTAATGATCTTGAATATTTTAAAACCTCAACTATCTATAATGTAAATAAACCCGATTAGATTAATTACGATTAAAAATATGATTGAAAAAGTTATATGTGAACTACATGGTTCAAAAGATATGTCTTTTGCCTGTATTCATCTTGCAATGGCAATAGACAAAAAAGAAAAAGTTGGCTTTTTTTATTCCGAAGCCGAAGAAGATCTTCCGCAAATTGCCTGGTGTGGATCATGTGAGCAATGGCTACTCGATAACGGCGAAGAGTGGAATGAAGCATTTGAAAATTTAGCCGATTTCAAAATATTATGCTCCGATTGTTATGACGAAGCCAAAGAAATACAGTTCGGAACTGATAAAATATAAACAAACATGATTTCTACAAAAGACTTTAAATTATTACCTAATAAAAATTCACTCCAGAATATCTGCAAAGCAATTTCAGTTCTGGACGCTATTATTTGCCAAGAATGGGAATATCGATATTACTCCTACAACTCTAAATGGGGAGAAGGCGAAGAATTTTTCGAAATGAGAGACGGATCTGGAGATTTAATGAATATTCTTTTTCTCGAAAATCATTGCGTAATAAATGGTTTTGCACACGAATATCAGCATAACGAGAAAAGTGATTTGACTAAAAACCTTCCTGAGATTTATAATGACTTTATTTTTGGTGAGCCTGTTGCATCCTTTGGAACAACATTTTGTTTGTGGACAAACGAAACCGAGAATTGGGAAGTTGGAACGATTGAAGATTATAATGACAACTCAGCAGAATTACTAACTATTTTTGATGGAAATCCGCAAACATATATCGATTGGGCAAGCGAGTATTTTGATGAATCTTATAAAGAAACTGGAATTCCATTAAAAATTGTAACCGAAATTTATCAAGGTAAAATCCTGACCAAAGAAATGGTTTTGTCTATTGTAGACGAAATTGAAGATTGGGAATTACTAGAAGAAGATTTAAAAGAAATAAATTACGAATACGATTTTAAATAGATAAACAGCAATGAAACACATTTTCTTCTTCTATATATTTCTCCTTATAAACTGTATGTCATTTGCACAAAATAATGATACATGGACTGCATTCTGGGATAAAGACACGACGCATACCGGATATAAAGATAAAAACGGCATTATAAAAATCGAACCTAAATTTATGGGAATGACAATTGCCAATAAATTTGATGATATTATTGTTGTTTCCGAAGAAGAAAATGAAAGTTGGAAAAACTATTATCTAACAAAGACTGGAAAAATAGTTGGTCGAGATAGTTTGTATATATTCGACAATGGTCCTGATTGCGAAAACGAAGGTTTTATCAGATTTCGAGACCCAAAAACTGATAAAATGGGGGTGTTTAATGGTGATGGCAAAATTGTAATTCCTGCCGAATATAGCAGCCTAACCAAAGTTACAAACGGAATGATTATAGCATTAAAAGGCGCCGAAAAAGTAAATGATAATCATGGTGGAGGTTGCAATCATTTTAGTTGGGCTGGTGGAAAGGATTATCTTATTGATACCAATAACAAAATCCTTATCGAGAATTTTGTATCTAATGATGAGCTAAATTTTTATTCTTTGCAAAAATCAAAAGAACCAAGCTTAGACCCGATAAGAGAAAATTTCCTTGGTGTTGATGGACAATACTATTCATTTATAAATTATGATAAAGAATTTAAATTGTGGCTAAAAAATAATTTACTCACAGATTTATCCAAAGAGAATTTACTAAAACATTCCTATGAAGAATTTTTCTATTGGAAAGAACCAGTTGGCTGGATAAATGAACCAAAAACTAAGTTCATTAATAAAAACTACAAACTCATAAAAGATAAATTGCTAGAACTTAACAAGCCTACTTGTGATTACTTTGTTACGACAGATGGCCTAAATCAATTTATCTACGAAGCAGACAAATACAATCAGTATTTTAATAATTGTAATGAATCCAAAGACTGGAAATATCCAATGAAGAGTATTATTATTAATCACCGTGATAAAAAAGATTCCACGCAGGATCATTTTGATTTCCTGAGAACCGAAAATGGATATCAATTAATAAGTGTTTCTATACGTTAAGGGAAACTTAAATAGTTTTTAGATTATTGGATTTTCAACATCCTTCTCAGCAAATAAATTATGACAAAAGAAGATTTTAAAATCAATTTAGAAAAAGCCCTTGACGGACTTATAGATTTTACACAGGAAATGGTAATAAACAAATTACCACACGATTGTAAATTCATAATTAAAACTAATTGTTCGTATGATGGAAATGAATTAGAAAATGATGAAGAAATTTATCCTGATGATAAAATCGATGAATCAAGCTCGATTAATCCTGCTACAAAATCGACTGTAATTGATTATTTATGGCGAAATGGTAAAGTCCCACAATGGATTAATGTTCAGGTTAATAGTTGTGATTCAAATTTTAGCTACATAACATTAGAGTGCTGCGGAAGATATTCGGCTTTTTTAAATCATAAGGATGGACCTTTTCGTGGGTTAGGGCCTAGTATTCCCTATCGCTATTATGATCCAATTTCTGAAAATCTCATCCAAAAAATAGATTTGAATGAAATAAAACAATATTCAACAAATTCTTCTTTTCACTAAAACACAAAGATTAACTTTGTAAAAACGTGAATTATGAAAAACTTTTTATTTTTAGGAATTGCCATTATATTTGAAATCATTGCAACTTCAGCATTAAAAAAATCAGAACAGTTTACTCAACTTATTCCAAGCATAATAACTTTTATAGGATATGCGGGTGCATTTTACTTCCTTAGCTTTGCTATAAGAACAATTCCTGTTGGTGTTGCCTATGCTATTTGGTCTGGAGTTGGGATTGTATTAATTACTATTATCGGGGCAGTATTTTTTAAACAAACTCCCGATTTACCTGCAATAATAGGATTGGCATTAATTATAATAGGTGTTGTTGTTATCAATGTTTTTTCTAAAACTACAACACATTAGATTAAAAAATAGTACTTTTGATAGTATCAAATGATACTATCATGAAGCCTCCATATGACATTACTCCAATTATATTAAAACTTATCAGTTCTATTTCTGAAAAAATTGGAGCACTAAACGCCGTCAATTTAGACAAGCAATCTCCTCAGTTAAGAAAACAAAACAGAATAAAAACAATTCATTCTTCTTTACAAATTGAAGGAAACTCTTTGACAGAAGAACAAATTACAGCTTTAATAGAAAACAAACGTGTCATTGGTCCTGAAAAAGATATCCTTGAAGTTCTTAATGCCATTAAGGTATATGAAAAATTAGATCAGTACAAATCAACATCATCTAAAAGCTTTTTAAATGCACACTCTGCATTGATGAAAGGTTTAATTCCTGATTTTGGAAAATATCGAAAACAAGGTGTTGGAATAGTAAAAGGTTCAAAAGTTACACATGTTGCCCCGCCACATGGCAATGTTCCTCATTTAATGAATGATTTATTTGATTATTTAAAAGATAAAGATGAATTAACTCTAATAAAAAGTTGTGTTTTTCATTATGAAATGGAGTTCATTCATCCTTTTTTAGATGGAAATGGTAGAATGGGAAGATTATGGCAAACCTTAATTTTAATGAATGAATATCCCGTTTTTGAATTTTTGCCTTTTGAAACTTTAATTAGCCAGACCCAAAAAGAATATTACAAATCACTTGAAACAAGCGACAATACTGGAAAATCAACTCACTTTATTGAGTATATGCTTGGGGTCATAAATACATCGTTGGAGAATTTATTAAACTACAACAATAGAACAATAAGAGATATAGACCGCCTGGATTACTTTTCGATGCTAGGAGTTCGTGAATTTACAAGAAAAGATTATATGAATGTTTTTAAAGAAATATCATCTGCTACAGCAAGTAGGGATTTAAAAAAAGGAGTGGAACTTAAGATTTTTAAAATTGAAGGAAATCAAAATAAAACAAAGTACATTTTACTATAAATTGAATTTCTTTATCATATAATTACAAATACAATGAACTTCCGAAAAGCTACTATTTCCGATTTACAAGAATTGCAAGAATTGTATATCGAAACTATAAAACATGTTTGCAAAGACGATTATAATCCAGTCCAAATTGATGTTTGGATTTCGGGAGTTGATAATACCGAACGCTGGATTGAAGTTATTAATACACAATTTGTTTTATTAGCTATTATCCAAAATAAAATTACTGGTTTTGGAACTTTAAAAGATGGAAATTACATCGACTTCTTTTACATTCATAAAGAGTATCAACGACAAGGAATCGCTGATAGAATCTTAACTGAATTAGAACTTGAAGCTAAAAAATATCCTGACGCTTTGGGACAAAAAACCATAACATCTGACATAAGTATAACAGCAAAACCATTCTTCGAAAAGAAAGGCTTTATAGTAAAAGCCGAACAACGAAATATAAGATTAGGCGTAGAACTGATTAATTACAAAATGGAAAAAGATTTATCGTGAACTTTATAATCTCGCAAAGTCGCAAAGTTTCTTTTCGCAATATTGTCATCCTGAGCGAAGTCGAAGGACCATAAAGTACATCGACAAAGATTGACACGAATTTTAAAATTAAAACTTTGCGGCTTTGCAAGTAAAAAACATCGCGTTCTTTACGTAAAACCTTAGCGCACTTTGCGGTTAAAAAAAACACAGCAAGTTTCGGATTTTATGACTGAAGAATCCTGTCGATATTTGTATTATAAAATTGAACGAAATGAATACACAGGAAAACATTAATTATAATCGCATTGCTGATGCAATAGATCATATCAAAGCTAACTTTAAGGAACAACCCAACTTAGATGAGGTTGCCGAAAAAGTGCATTTAAGTCCGTTTCACTTTCAGCGTTTATTTACCGAATGGGCAGGAACAAGTCCGAAGAAATTCTTGCAATATATTAGTGTCGAACACGCCAAAAAAATCCTCAAAGAAAACAATCAGGCAACTTTATCTGATGCCGCTTTCGATACTGGTCTTTCGGGTACAAGTCGCCTTCATGACTTATTTGTAAACATCGAGGGAATGACGCCAGCCGAATATAAAAACGGAGGTAAAAACCTGGAAATTAATTTCAGTTTTGCCGAAAGTCCGTTTGGGAATATTATTGTTGCTTCGACTAGTAAAGGCGTTTGTTTTATGGCTTTCGCCGAAAATGAAGAAACTGGTTTTGAAAATTTACAACACAAATTCCCAAATGCAACATTCTCCCGAAAACTAGATTTGGTACAACAAAATGCGTTGTTTATTTTTCAGAATGATTGGAGTAAATTATCAGAAATAAAACTGCATTTAAAAGGAACCGATTTCCAATTGAAAGTCTGGGAAACGCTACTAAAAATTCCAATGGGACAACTCTCCACCTACGGCTCTATCGCACAACAAATAGAAAAGCCTAATGCTTCGCGTGCAGTAGGAACTGCGATTGGCAGTAATCCTGTAGCTTTTCTTATTCCTTGTCATCGTGTGATTCAAGCTTCTGGAACTTTTGGCGGATATATGTGGGGAAATACCCGAAAAACTGCCATTATCGGTTGGGAAGGCGTACAGGTAAATCCTGCAGTATAAAGCTACACAACGTACATCTGTAGAGACGCACCGTAGTACGTCTAACGTTCCGTATTTCAATTTACAATCTATGACGATAATCTTTGCGTAGACGCACTGCGGTGCGTCTCTACTGGATAAAAATTGTGCTAAAATATAATACATTTTTTTTCACGCAGATTTAGCAGATATGGCAGATTTATAAATCATTTTAATCTTTTAATCTGTGGTAAAAAATAGGACAATCTTTGCGTAAACGCACTGCGGTGCGTCTCTACAGATATACTGTATGTGAATGATTCTTCATGATAAATTCAATAACATCTAAAATTACCATGCAAAATATACAATCAAAAATTGCTTCTCTTAATTGGGAAAGCATCACCGAATCTATGCACGAAAATGGATTTGCAATAATTCCGAATGTGCTTAATAACGATCAATGTGAAGATTTAAAATTTGACTATTCAAATCCTAATTTATACCGAAAAACGGTCGTTATGGAACGTTATCGATTTGGTTTAGGCGAATACAAATATTTTAATTATCCATTGCCAGATTTAATCCAGACAATTCGAACAGCTATTTATCCTAAACTTGCTCCAATTGCAAATTCATGGATGAAAGTATTAAATATAAATACAGTTTTTCCTGAATCTCATGAAAAATTACTCGAACAATGTCACGCCAATAATCAATTAAAAGCAACTGTTTTAATTTTAAAATATGGCAAAAGCGGTTTTAATACCTTACATCAGGATTTATATGGCGATGTTTATTTTCCGATTCAAATCGTGCTTTTCTTAAACGAACCCGATGAAGATTTTACTGGTGGCGAATTTGTATTAACACAACAGACTCCCAAGGCACAATCGAAAGCCATTGTTCTGAAACCAAAAAAAGGTGATATTCTAGTTTTTACCACCAATTTCAGACCCGTAAAAGGTTCTAAAGGTTATTACCGCGTTAATATGAAACATGGTGTTAGTGAGATTCATTCTGGCGAACGACATACGCTGGGGATTATTTTTCATGATGCGTTGAGTTAAGGTACAAAGGTACTGAGGCACAAAGGTTTTAACATACAGCATGTCTGTAGAGACGCACCGCAGTGCGTCTACACAAAGATTGTCCTCATAGATTAATTACGTGATGTTAGACGCACTGCGGTGCGTCTCTACAGGATAAAAATTGCGGTAAAATATAATACATAATTTTTTCACGCAGATTTAGCAGATATGGCAGATTTATAAATCATTCTAATCCTTTTAATCTGTGGCAAAAAATAGGGTAATCTTTGCCTAGACGCACTATGGTACGTCTCTACGGTAAAAAAAACGTATAAAAGAAATGATTCAACACAATGAAATTTCCGATTCAGATCTCCGGAATAAAATTAAAAATGCAGAAATTTGCTTTGGTGGAAACCGAAAGCTAAAAATTTACGGAACTTTAAAATGTTCTTCTGGTAAAAGAATGAAACATGAAAATCGGGTTTTCTTTTTATCCGAAGATGAAGCTCAACAAAATGGCTTTAGACCCTGTGGTCATTGTATGAAAGCTGAATATAAAAACTGGAAAGATGGACTTATTTAATCCCGAAATAGACGAAACGACCAATTTATTACCTAAAGACGGAACTGTAAATTATTATGGTAAACTATTTTCCAGAGAAAATTCAAATCATTATCGAGATATATTACTCAATACTATCGAATGGAGAAATGACGAAGCAATTATCTTTGGGAAATTAATAATTACAAAACGTAAAGTGGCTTGGTATGGCGATTCCCCTTTTGAATATACCTACTCTAACACTACAAAAAAGGCACTTCCGTGGACTAATGAATTATTAGAATTAAAAAAGGTTATCGAAGAAAAAACCGGAGAAACCTTTAATTCTTGTTTGCTTAATTTATATCATTCTGGCGACGAAGGAATGGCGTGGCACAGCGATGCCGAAAAAGATTTGAAAAAGAATGGTGCTATTGCTTCGGTAAGTTTTGGAGCGGAACGAAAGTTTGCCTTTAAACATAAAGAAACTAAAGAAACCGTTTCTTTAATCTTAGAACATGGTAGTTTATTGGTCATGAAAGATACTACACAAACCCATTGGTTACATCGATTACCGCCAACTAAAACAACATCTAAACCTAGAGTAAACCTGACTTTTAGAACTATAGTCGAGTAATTTTTTAAACCATTAAGAGATTAAGATTCATTAAGTATGTGAATCAAGGATTGGTTTTTGTATTAAGCATAAATTCTTAATCTCATGATACTAAATTATAACCCACATTTTTTGTAGATATCTAATATTACTGATTCTTTTCCTAAAAGATAATTATCTATATCGTGAGGGAATTTTTCGGCCATTTCTATTTTTATCTGGCTATATCTGTCCCTTTCGTCTGCATGTGTGCGTAGGTAATTCCGAAAAGTGACATGGCGTTTTAACTCATTCGACTCTTTGTTGCATACATATAAATGATGCTCCATAAGGTGTTCCTTATTTTTATAGCTAAAGGCATCTCGGCCATCAATACCTAAATTACCTACATGTTCATAACCTATCTCTTTTAGTTTCTGTTTTACAATCAGAAACCTATCGTTTTCGATTACAATATCTATATCTATAATCGGTTTTGCGTGTAAACCTTCTACAGATGTACTACCTACATGTTCAATTGATAATACCTCATCTTTTAAAACAACGAGTAATTCTCTTTCGATTTTTTTAAATTCATCCGCCCAATTAGGATTGTACGGAACGACAATTATATTCCAATTTTCAGCACCTATCATATAGCTATTTTTTGCAAATATAATAATTGGTTATTAATGCTTCTTGGGTAAAACATTATTATAGGAAACTGACAATGCATCTTGTAGCATTGGCTCTGGAACTTTGGCAAGATCTACAATTGTCCAGCCTTGTTGTCCCCATTTATTAGGTACGGGATAAAAGAATTTTTCACTTGAAGCGCAAAAAACAGATTGTTCGATTTCATTAAACTTCAATACTCCTTGGTTTTTATTTACATCGAGTGTTGCAAATATTTTCTTCTTCACCCGAAAAGAAGTCTTTTCAAAGTGTGGCTCTTCGGTTACTTCTGAGAATGATAAAGCTAACTTTCTAAATGTTTCAATCGATACCATGATAGCTTATTTTAAAGTTAAACTCTAATTTTTACCAACCTTGATTTAGTCCATTTTTAAGAATCTCATCATATTTATCTTTATCAAAAGTATATAAATTTGGAGCTTTGTGCGCTACATTACTTTTCTTTTCGTCGAGCTTATTCAAGATTCCGATATTGGTTATTTTTCGGAGAAAGTTTCTTCTATCGAGTTTTCTATCCAAAATCGTTTCATATAATTTTTGAAGCTCCGGAATCGTAAATTTTTCAGGCAACAAATTATATCCTACTGGTATTAAATTTAACTCATTTCGGAGTGTAATCAATGCTTTATCTAGAATTTCTTTGTGATCCAAGATTAATTCTGGAACTTCTTTGTGATCGACCCATTCTATTAATTCTTCTTTTTTATTTTGTTGTGGAACGGTTTGCAAGAAATCGACCAAGGCATAATATCCTACGGTTACAAATCGTTGTGAAAGCCATTTCCCTGCCTCTCTGGGAATTTTTAGATGGTCTAAAATTGCATTACCAAAATGCTTGTCGTTTCTTTTTACTTTACCAAAAGTAGCAAATTGTCTCAAAAAAATACCTTCTACTCCTGTCCTGATTTTAAGTACTCTTACTGCTGCATCATCTATATCTTCATTTATAGGGACAAATCCGCCGGGTAATGACCATTTATTTTCATACGGGGTTTTAATTAGCAAAACTTTTAGCTGATTATCATGAAATCCAAAAATCACACAATCTATAGAAAGTCCTGGCTGATAGTCTTCATGAGTATATATAGTGGTATTTATCATGCATTTATTATTTGTTCAAATTTTATCCGACATAAAATAAATGTGCAATTTAGCTTATTTTCAATAAAAGAAAATCAATCTTATTTTCTAACATCGTTTTTGCAATTAAAGCAGGCTATAGCACAGATTTTTTATGCTTTAAAAAATCATAAATTAATGTCAAATTTACAATCAAATATAAAACGACTTAAAAAAAATAAGTACATTGCGTCATAATAACACATTTAATGCTACGCTTGTTATTTTTCTTCAAAAAAACAATTAATAAGCTAATTATAAGGCATTAATGTCCAGTTAAAAAAATTACTGTTCTGTAACAAAAAAATAAAAAGGCAGTCATATAATTAATTGAAAACATAACTAATTGTATTATGAGCATCCCAACTCTAGAAAAACTGAACAAGAAGCTTATTAGAAAAATATGTTCTTCTTTCGGATTAGTATCAAAAAACGACCTTTTAGAGGAATCGTTAAAATATAGCATTAAGCAGGAAAAAATTTCCGATCAACTTTTGAGTAATGTTGATTCAAAAGACAAAAAAGCAAAAAAAGATGCTTACGAACAAGCCATAAACGAATCCTATAAAGGAATTGGAGTTATGGATTTTATGAATACTTTAAAATAAAAAAACGGGCAAAATATATATTTTGCCCGTTTTTTTATTTTAAAATTGCTGTTATTATTTCACTAATTCAAAATCAGATTTTACACGAATATCTGCCGAAGATGATCCTATCATCAATTCAAAATCGCCTGGTTCTGAACCCCACTCTATCTTGTCATTATAGAAAGATAATTTTTCATTATCTATTGTAAACTGAATCGTTTTAGTTTCTCCTGCATTTAATTTCACTTTCTGAAAATCTCTAAGTTCTAAAACTGGTCTTACAACTGATCCAAATTTATCTTTTAAATACAATTGTACCACTTCTTCTCCTTCTACTTTTCCAGCATTTTTTAACTGAAAAGAAACTTGAATTTTCTCATTGCTTTTCATTTTAGTTGTAGATAATTTTAAATCGGAATAATCGAATTTAGTATAGCTTAATCCGAATCCAAAAGGGAATTTAGGACTAGTTTTTAGATCTGTATAAGCAGAAACATATCCTTTTGCATTGTCATCTTGTGCTGGTCTTCCTGTACTATAATGGTTGTAGTAAATAGGAATTTGTCCCACTTCTCGTGGAAATGTCATTGGTAATTTTCCTGACGGATTATAATCTCCAAATAAAACATCTGCAATAGCATTTCCTGCTTCGCTACCTAACCACCAAGTATAAAGAATAGCTGGTACATTATCGGCCGTCCAATTAAAAACAAGTGGTCTTCCGGCATTAACCAAAACTACAACTGGTTTTCCTGTTGCCTGAATCGCTTTTACTAATTCTTCCTGAACTCCTGGTATGTTAATATTGCTTCGGCTTTTGGCCTCACCGCTCATATCATGTCTTTCTCCAATACTCAAGATTACTACATCGGCTTGTTTTGCTGTTGCGATTGCCTCTGCAAAACCATCTTTGTTATCGCCTTCTACTTCACAACCTTTGGCATATAATAATTTGGTATTCTTCCCTATTTTATTTTGTAATCCGTCCCATTGAGAAACCACCCATTTGTTATAGTCGACTTCTGGTAATTCAACTGCCCAGAAACCCATATTGGCTTTGTATTCTTTTACCATTGGTCCTATAAACGCAATTGTTTTTGTGCTTTTAGAAAGTGGTAAAATTGCATTATCGTTCTTTAATAAAACGATACTTTTTGCTGCAACTTCACGAGCTGCTTTACGGTGTTCCGGATTATTTAATTCTTTTTTCTCTCTATCTGGATTAGAGTATTTGTATGGATCTTCAAATAATCCTAACTCAAATTTCTTGCGCAAAATTCTTTTTACTGCATCATCAACTAAGTCTATCGAAACTTTGTTTTCTTTTATCAATGCTGCCAAGTTATATCTGTATGCATTACTTTCCATATCCATATCACTACCGGCAGTGATTGCAGCTAATGCAGCTTCTTTAAGATCTTTAGAATAGCCATGTGCTACCATTTCTCCTATTGATCCCCAATCTGAAACTACAAATCCTTGAAAGTTCCATTTTCCTTTTAAAATATCTCTTTGTAAATGCGCATTTCCTGTTGCTGGAATTCCGTTAATGTCATTAAATGAATTCATAAATGTAGCTGCTCCAGCATCTAGCGCGGCTTTGAAAGGTGGCAAATAGGTTTCCCACAACATTCTTTCGCTCATATCTACTGAGTTATAATCTCTACCTCCAATTGCAGCTCCATAAGCAGCAAAATGTTTTACGCATGCCATTACTGAATTTAGATTTCCTAGTTTATCTCCTTGAAATCCTTTTACTCTGGCATAAGCTATTCTTGAACCTAAATAGGTATCTTCTCCTGCTCCTTCCATTACACGCCCCCAACGTGGGTCACGACCAATATCGACCATTGGGGCAAATGTCCAATGAATTCCGCTTGCAGCAGCTTCGGTCGCAGCAACTCTAGCCGAAAGTTCTATCGCTGCCAAATCCCAACTTGCTGCTTCTCCTAACGGAATCGGAAATGTGGTTTTAAAACCATGTATTACATCCTGACCGTACAACAATGGTATTTTAAGACGCGATTGCATTGCCAATTCCTGATATTGTCGGGTGTATTTTGTTCCAACTACATTAAGCATTGACCCCACTAAACCATCTTTAATTTCGGCTTGTTTGTTTGGGTTTATTGTAATAGGTCCTGTTGCAGCATTGTTACCTGTATACTGGTTAAGCTGTCCTATTTTTTCCTCAAGCGTCATTTTTTTTAACAACGCATCTACTTTCTGATCTATTGTTTGCTGTTGTGCTATCGCAAAAAACGAAATCATCAAACAAGTTAATGTGGTAATTCTTTTCATGAAATAAATATTAAATTGGTATTGATTTTTCTACCAAACGTAAGTTGCCACCGAACCTGCGTCTAATGAAGTTGCTATTTGTTTTTGATTGTATTTAATGTTAAATGTTTCGACTGTTTCGCCATCATTTTCAACTATTAGAACAATATTCCCTTTTGGAGTTTTAAAAGCTACATTATATATATTACCACTTACATTACTAGCAATTCGTACAGAACCTTCGGGTACAAATTTGGATGCGTGTGCAATAATATAATATCCTACTTCTCTCTTAATTACTCCATCTTTATCAATCATCAAAGCGCCTTTGCAGGTACTGCATCCGCCTGGTGTAAATGGTTTATAAAATTCATCATTGGCTAAGCCCCAAGAAAGTGCGTTCTTGCTCCAATTACGCATAGAACCTATTACAACATTTTTTACATTCCATTTTAAATCTGTCTCAAAACTGCTGCCTGATCCTGTATATTGTTCTGTAAAATAAACATTCTTGTTTGGATATGCGTCATGAACTGTTGATAGTGCACTAATATCTCCTTCGTATAAATGAAAAGCCGAACCATCTACAAATGGTAATGCTTTTAGATCATTTAAAATTGTTAAGGGATATTCGGGTTTGTTGCAATTATGGTCGTAAGTAACAATTTTGGTTTTGATTTTTGCTTTCGCGAAAGCGGGACCTAAATGATTCCCGATAAAAGCTGCTTGTTGTTCTGCAAGCATTAATAAACTTGGGTTATTTCCGGGATGCAAAGGTTCATTTTGAGGGGTTATAGCGTCAATTATAATCCCTTCTTCTTTCATTTTCTGAATGTATTTTACAAAATAATTAGCATATACTTCGTAATACTGTGGTTGCAAACTTCCTCCTTTTGTACTTCCGTTATCTTTCATCCAAACTGGTGGTGACCAAGGCGATCCCATGATTTTAATACTAGGATTTATGGCAATAATTTCTTTTAAAAGCGGAACTAGCGTTGTTGCATCTGGACCTAGATTAAAATGTTCTAGCTTTAAATCGGTTTTTCCTGCTGGCATATCATCATAAGAGAATACCTCAGCATTAAGATCTGATGCTCCGATACTAATACGGAGGTAACTAATTCCTACCGAATTATCTTTTGAGCCAAATAGTTCTTGTAATAATGCTGCTTTTTTTGATTTCTCTAATTTATTAATGGCTTCTGCACTTCCTCCTGTTAATGAAAATCCAAAACCATCTATAGTCTGAAATTTCTTCGAAGCATCTATTTCTATTGTTGGGTTTGTATTTGTTGCTGTAGTAAAAACTAATGCTTCAGTTTGTTTTTGAAGCTTTACCGATTGGTCACTTTTGGTAACCCAATATTCCACTTTATCTGTTTTGGATGTTATAGTTGTAGTCGCATTTTTTGTTGTGCCGCACTTTATTTGCATTGCAATAAGTGGTAGCAAAATCAAAATTTGCATTGTATTGTTTATTTTTTTCATGGTTTAGTTAATCTCAATTAAAACAGGAAAATGATCCGATGGGTATTTTAAATCTATTGAATCACTTAAAACTGCATGTTTTTTTATTTTTAGATTGCTGTTTTTAGAAATAAAAATATAATCTAGTAATAGCGTGACTGGTTTGTCATGCTTAAATTCATTAAAGGTTCCAGATGGGCCAAATGGTTTTTCTTCTGAAATTTCACGAGTATCATTCATTATTTTTTTCAAAGAAATGATGCGTTCTTCACTAGGTTCCGAATTAAAATCTCCCATAAGGAATACTGGATATCCTTTGGTATTTACTGCTGCTATTTTAGAAAGAATTAGTTCAAGTCCTTTGGTTCTTGCTTCTTCGCCAATGTGGTCGAGATGTGTATTAAAAACCCAAAATGTTTTTTTAGTTTTTAGGTCCTTAAAAAGTGCATACGTACAAACTCTATTATAAGCTGCATCCCATCCTTTTGATATTACATCTGGGGTTTGTGAGAGCCAGAAAGTATTGGCTTGTTGTACTGAGAATCTATCTTTTTTATAAAATATAGAAGATGATTCTCCTTTTCCTTCTCCTTCGCGAGCAATACCTATATGATTATAACTTGGTAATGCCGCTGCAATATCATTAACTTGATTGGGCATTGCTTCTTGTACGCCAAAAATATCCGGGGCATAAAATTGTATTTGTGATGTAAAAAAATCTTTACGGTTTGGCCATGCATTTTCCCCATCTGAAGCAATATCTAAACGGATATTATACGTCATGATTTTTAAATTTTGTCCATAAATTCCATTAAAAGACAAAAACATTACAAGGGCGATTAGTTGGTTTATTTTTTTCATAATTAAAGGTTTTAATCCATTAAAGCTCCCATTTTATCTGAAGCTTTTAATGGAGAAAACTAATCTAACAAAATATTAATTACAAACACTATCATAGGTTTTACTTTACGTTTTTTTAACAACTTACTTCTTTGTAGTTGTAAAATCCAGGTAATTCAAATTAAATCCTCCTTTATCAAAAACGCCTTTAATTTTATTTTCTCCTTTTTTCAGCTTTACGCCCGAGAGTATAATTGTTCTCCAAGTTGTATCATTTCCTGTTGCTGGAAGGGTAATTGTATCTGAGATTTTTCCTGTTTCGTTTTCCAGATGTAATTTTCCTTCTTCTTTTTCGCTTGAGTATCTAATGGCTACATCATACGTTGCTGCCGATTTGCTTGTTGCAGTAAATTGTAACCACTCGGTATTTTCGATAAATGATACCTGATATCCATTTGAAGAATCGTCTTTGCATGGCAGAATATCAACTCCGTCATTTCGCATTGTTTTCCCCTTGTTCCATTCTTCGAATGTTCCTGTTTCTACACGATAATTCACAAAATCTTTATCAGAATATGCGAATCCGTTTGTTCCTAAATCATATTCGGTTGCAAATATTTTACCAGGCAAAACTCGTTTTTTATAACTTTTTGTTTCATTTGTACGTACTTGACGAAACATTGCGTCAAGTACGTCTGCCTTTATTGTGGTATTCTCTAACTTAAAATTCTCGGCTAATTGCATCAATGCTTTTTCTGCAAAATCTGGGCTTGGTTTTTCGCCTCCATCTTTCCAGTATAAACGCAACTTTTCGTATTCGGGTGTTTTGGTAACTGAAGCAATTCCTGCAATATTTTCGATTTTTTTCATTGGCCAAAATGCCCAACCGATATTATTTGTTTCGAATAATGAAATAGCATCTTTAAACCAAACATTAGAGTTTTCTCCTCCTTCTCCCATCCAAATTGGTACATTATATTGTTTTCTATAATCTAGCATTTTCTGGATTGATGCTGTGGTATTGTAATTCCAATATTTATGAAAACTCATTGCCATATTATCATCCCATAGCGGAAACATTCCGTTGTAATTATTTCCCCAACAATTTCCTTCGATAATAATCATGTGGTTTTTATCGACTTCGCGAATTGCTTTTGTAATAGAAACCAAAAGCTCACGCAAAGGCGCATTCGAATTTTCATCGCAACCATTTTTATTTGTTCCTGTAAAATTCCAATTGGGTTCATTTATAATATCATAAGCCCCAATCCATGGATTGTCTTTATAACGCAACGCTAATTTTTTCCATAATTCAGTCATTTTTTTACGATTGGTTTCGCTTTCCCAAACTGATGGTTTTGTATCATCATAATCAGAGATTGCGGCATCTTTTCCTTGTCCTCCTGGCGCAGCATGAAGATCCAAAATAAGATATATTTTATTCTCTGCACACCATTTTAGCAAGTTGTCGGTCATTGTAAAACCTTCTTCTATCCAAGTAATTTCACCGTTTTTTTCTGCTTCTATTGGCGGTGTGTATAAATTATAATGCATTGGTAAACGAATGGAGTTAAATCCCCAAGCTGCCAATGAGTCAACATCTCTTTTGGTTATTCCGTTGGCTCTATATGCCTCATAAAACTTTTCGGTTTTTTCGGTTCCGATTAAATCTGTTATTTTTTGTTTTATAACATATTGTGGACTTGCAAATGGTTCGGTCTGAATCATGTATCCTTCCTGAACCATCCATCCTCCTAATCCTAATCCTCTTAATACTATATTTTTACCTTTTCCATCTACAATATTTTGTCCGCTTTGGTGCAAAAAACCTTGTCCAAAAGAGGTCAATGAAAACAATACTAGTAATGGCAAAACTATTTTTCTCATATATCTATTTTATTATATAAGTCCTAGATTAAATCTTATTTGTTTATTATTTCCAAGTATAAGTTCCTACAGAGCCTCCATCTAATGAGGTTGTAACCCACTTACCATTAAATTTTATATTGAATATCTCGCTTGTATCTCCATCATTTTCTACTATCAATACTTTTTTACCTGTTGGGGTTATAAAAGCTACATTTTGCAAATTCCCACTTATATTACTAGAAATTCTTATGGAACCTACAGGAACAAATTTGGAAGCGTGAGCAATAATATAATACGCTACGTTACGATTAAAACTGCTGCTAGAATTTACAGTTAATGCGCCTTTACAAGTATTACAACCTCCTTGTGTATGTGGCTCAAAAGAACCATTATTAGCCAAGTTCCACTCTAATGCATTCTTGCTCCAATTGCGCATTGAACCAATAATTACATTTTTAAGATGCCACTTTAAATCGTCTTTAAAATCTCCTGTCGAAGAAGTAAATTGCTCAGTGAAATACAGATTTTTATTTGGAAAAGCATTATATACTGTCGAAAGTGCATTGATATTTCCCGCATATAAATGAAATGCCGATCCATCTACAAAAGGACTTGCAATAGGATCTCCTAAAATCGCCATAGCATATTGTGTATTATCGCAATTGTGATCGTAAGCAATGATCTTGGTTGTAAGATTAGCTGCTTTAAATGCTGGCCCTAAATTGTTTTTGATAAAATTTGTTTGTTGTAAAGCGCTCATTACCATACTCGGATTATTACCGCCGTGTAAGGGTTCATTTTGAGGAGTAATGGCATCTATTATTATTCCTTCATTTTTCATTTGCTGAATGTATTTTACAAAGTATTTTGCATACACATCATAATATTGAGTTTGTAAGCTTCCGCCAACAAAACTATCTTTATCTTTCATCCAAAGTGGTGCTGACCAAGGCGTTGCCAATATCTTAATGTTTGGATTAATTGCCAGAATTTCTTTTAAAAGTGCAATTACTCCGTTTTTATCAAGGTCTAAACTAAACTTAGCCAAATCAAGATCGGTTTCGCCTTTTGGTAAATCATTATAAGTAAATGCTTTCTCGTTTAAATCGGATGCTCCGATACTTATTCTTATATAATTTATTGAAATAGAAGTTTCGGTCGAGCCAAATAATCCCTGCAATAAATCATTTTTTTTCTGAACTGATAATTGGTTAATTACCTGTGCACTTCCGCCTGTTAAGGTATATCCAAATCCATCGATGGTTTGGTATTTTTGGGCTTCGTTTACTTCAATATTTGTATATGAATTTACTGTGGTATTAAACCCAAGAACTCCATTTTGTTTGGTAAGCAATACTGTCTGATCCCCTTTGGTTAACCAAAAATCTACATCATTAGTAACAGCAGTGGGCGGATCTGGTTTTACTGGTGGTTTTGGAGCTGGATCGACAGTATCGCTAGATGAAGAGCATTTTACCTGCAATACGACTAGTGCAGCAAAAAATGCAACCTTTATAATCTTACTTAAATACTGTTTCATTTTATTTCTTTTTATAATTTCTTAATAAACCAAAGTTTGCATGGCATGTGACAGAATCGTAATTGTCTTTTTCTCGGATGCAAGTATTAAATTATATGTTATCTCTTTATCACTTTTGTTCATTACTACGGTTGCAATTTTTCCATCTGTATTAATAAATGATGTACTCAATAAAGCATCTGTACTTACTTGAGTTATGATTCTTTTGGCATTAGGGCGAATGAATTTTGAAAAGTGTCCTATATAATAATACATCGGTGTGTATATTAATTCATCAGTATTTGTATTAGCATGAATTGGGGCAAAGCAAAAATTACCTACGTGATTTGGACCTCCGTTTTGATCCAAAAGGATATTCCAATCTGTCCAGCCTACTGTTCCGTTATTAAAATCATTAATCATATTAATTCCGTATCGTTCTGCATTTCCCCAAAACTGATATTTTGTAGCGTCGAATTTTTCATTGCAACCTTCGGTAAATAATAAGTTTTTATTTGGGTAAGCAGCATGTACCGCACCAACGGATTCAAATTTAGGCGGTCCTCCTGCCCAAGTTTCATACCAATGGAATCCTATTCCCCAAGCATATTTAGAAACTTCGGGATCTGAAAAAACAAGGCGAGCTCTTTGCTCTAACATTTCACCACGGTTATGATCCCAGATTATAATATTTTTAGATTCTAATCCTTCTTTTGTCATTGTTGGTCCTAGATAATCTCTTAAAAAATCTCTTTCGGCTTCTGGACTATAAATACAAGATTCCCAACTCTGGCTTGCCATTGGTTCATTTTGAATAGACAATCCCCAAATAGGAATACCTTCTTTTTCGTATTCCCGAATAAATTTCACATAATAATTAGCCCATGATTGCGCATATTCTGGTAGTAATGTACCTCCTCTTAGCATGTTATTATTACTTTTCATAAATGCCGGAGGACTCCACGGACTGGCAAAAAGTGTTAATTTTCCTCCTGCCGTAGCAATAGCTTTTTTTAATAACGGAATACGATATTTACGATCATGCTCAACGCTAAAGGTTTTTAAATCTTTATCTCCTTCTTGTATATAAGTATAACTACCACTACTAAAATCGGAACTATGAATTGTTGTTCTTACTAATGAATAGCCTATTCCTTTGTCTTTATTATAATAAGCATTAAGAAATTCTTGTTGTTTCTTAGTACTTAATTTTGCAAAAACCTCGGCACTTGCATCTGTAATAGCACCTCCAATCCCTAAAAAGGTTTGATCTGTTTTTTGAGGATTTACTGTAATTGAGATTGCATTGTTTGAATTCTCATTTGCAGAAGCGAGAATTAAATTAGCTGTTTTGGATAATTTAAAATTTGTATTCTCGGCTGTTGTAAAGATTTCAATTTTTTGATGATTTTGATTGTGTTCGTTTTTTGATTTTTTGTCTATGACATTTGATGATGAACAGCTTAATGTAAAAACCGTTATCAGTATTGGTGAAATATTTTTTATCAGTTTTATAGTGTTGTTCATCTAAATAGTTTGTTTTAAATAAAACCAAGAATTAAAAATGACTGAACATATTTAACTCTTGGCTTTTATTATAATTAATAGACTAAAGTTTGAATGGCGCGAGCTGGTATTGTAACAACCGTTTTCTCTGATGCTATAATTAAATTATAAGTCACACTTAAATCGGTTTGGTTCATTACAACTGTAATCATTTTACCATCGGTATTAAGAAATGATGTACTTAACAAAGAGCTTCTGCTAACTGCTGTACTTACTCTTTTTGCATTCGGGCGAATAAATTTTGAGAAATGCCCGATATAATAATACGATGGTGTATAGATTAATTCTCCCGTATTGGTGTCGGCATGAATTGGCGAAAAACAAAAATTCCCCACATGATTTGGCCCACCATTTTGATCTAACAACACATTCCAATCTGTCCAGGCAACCGTACCGTTATTAAAATCATTAATCATAGAAATTCCATATCTTTCGGCATTTGGCCAAAATTGATACTTAGCTGCGTCAAATTTTTCGATACAACCTTCGGTAAACATTAATTTTTTATCTGGATAGGCTTGGTACACTTGTTTTACATTATCAAACATAGGCGCTCCACCTGTCCATGTTTCGTACCAATGAAACCCCATTCCCCAAACATATTTTGAAGCTTCTGGGTCAGAATAAATTACATTGGCTCTTTGGTTCATTAAATCACGATTATGATCCCAAGCAATAATTTTTTTATCTCCCAAGCCTGCTTTTTTCATTGTTGGCCCCAGGAAGTTTTTTATAAAATCTCTTTCTGCTTCTGCAGAGTAAATGCAAGATTCCCATGTTTGCGTTGCCATTGGTTCGTTCTGAACCGATGTTCCCCAAATAGGCATTCCTTCTTTTTCGTACGCTTTTATAAATTTTACATAATAATCTGCCCAAGCCTGATTGTATTCTGGTAATAGTGTACCACCTTTTAGCATGTCTTTATTACTTTTCATAAATGCTGGCGGACTCCAGGGAGCGACATATAATACCAGATTATTATTAGCGGTTTTCATCGCTTCTTTAATCATTGGTATGCGATATTGCCTGTCATGATCAATATTAAAAGTTTTTAAATCTTTATCTCCTTCTTCGATATAAGTATAGCTTCCACTGCTAAAATCAGAACTGTGTATTGTGGTTCTTAGCAATGAATAGCCTATTCCTGTTTTGGTATCGTAGTACGCTTTTAAAAATTCTGCTTGCTTTTCTTTTGATAATTTGGCAAAAACCTCTGCACTTGCATCTGTAATTGCTCCCCCAATTCCCATAAAGGTTTGAAAGGTTTTTTTAGGTTGTACAAAAACCGATATTTCAGTTTCTAATGGTTGTTTCGATGCCGAAAAAACTAGATTATCTGTTGGTGTTATTCTTAATTTTGAATTATCTGCTGTTGTATAAACTGCAATTTTTTTTCCATTTGTGGTAAACTCTTGCTTGTTTTTTTGCTGCTGCGAAAAAGCGGTCAACGTAAATAATAAGCAAAGAATCTTATAGCTGTTTTTTTTCATTATTTAATTTTTAATGTGCAAATTCTAACAACATTTTCAATGTCAATAAAACATACCTTTAGTGTCTAAGTAGTTTAAAAATAGCCCATAGTCATAAAGAATATGGGCTATTCTACAACCTAACTTAAACTTATTTAACTCAATTCTTAATTATTTTCCTCTAAACTCTACTTCTGTAATTGTTATTCCAGTTGGAGTAAATCCGTTACCACCAGCTCTTATTACTAAATAGACTTTACCCGTTTCTGCAAACTTTACAACATTACCTACTTTGTCTGTAGCACTATTTTTTACACATCCTACAGCAGATAGTTTTCCATCAAATGCTCCTTTCCCGCAACCGTCTTCAGAGCTTAATCCCATAACTTTGTTGTCTGTATACACAACTCCAGAAGTTGGAACTGTTTTTCCAGCATATACTTCAAACCAAAAATCTGGAGATCCGCTTTTTGCAGATACCTGCATATCTATTATATATTCTTTACCTGCTACAACATCTATTTCCTGATAAATTCCTTCCTGATTAGAGGTGTTTCCACTTGCGTTTATAGTTGCAAATCCCGGAGTGAAAGTCCATGCGGCTAATCCGTTAGTATTAAGGTGCAAGTTGGTCCATTGTGCCTGGTCAGCAGCATCTAAGAAACTGGTTCCTTTAACTAAATTTCCTCTGTCAGGATCATTTGCAGCAATAATAATTTCTTTGGTAGCAAAATCAGTAGTTCCTCCACGGCCTACAGCAGTATGCACTACTTTATACGTTCCTTTATCTGGCAAAAAAATCTCCAAATTCATTTTTCCATAAAACTCTGCCTTGCCTACTTTCCAGTAAGAATTCAGCACATTGTCTGTACCTGATACTAATAAATATGTATTATTCTTTCCTTCTACTGGGGTAATTGTAAATGAAGGATCTACACTTGCAACAGTTAATCCGTTGCCAGCTCCTGGTGCATCAGGTTCACAACTTGTTAGTGTTCCTAAAACAAACATTAGGTATATAGTCTTTTTAAAAATTATATTTAAATTCATATGATCTTTATTTAATCGTTATAATTAGGGTTCTGAACAATTTTAGTATTCTCTAATTCTTTAAAAGGAATTGGCCAAATTTCATTTTTACCTGCTTGGAATCCTTTAGATGCCAATGCAACAGCAGCTTTTCCTGTTCTTACTAAATCGAACCAACGATGTCCTTCTCCAGCTAATTCTTTTCTTCTTTCTAACGCAATTGCATCCAAAGAAACCGGAGTTGATCCTAAACCTACACGTGCTCTTACAGCATCTAGTAAAGCTTGCGCTCTTGTTCCTGTACCACCTAATGCTTCGGCTTCCATTAAATATGTATCTGCTAAACGAATCGCGTAAACATCTTGTTTGTAATTTAAAGCTGTTGATCCACTACCTGTAGATGTATCGGAATTTAATGGCATGAATTTTTTAAGGAAATAACCTGTATCATCATAATTAGGAGCCCAATCTGCTTGTTTAGCAGCTTTCAATGCTTTCATATCAAGAATGGTAGCATCAAAACGAGGATCTCCTTTTAGCACATCATATAAACTTTGTCTTACAGTACTAAAACTCCATCCCGAAACATAATCTGGTGCTGTAGAATTTTCTGATCTATTGTATCCTCTAGGTCCTACCATAATACAAACAGAGTTTCCTTCATCTTTTCCTCCACCCCAAAAGCCCCAATCGGCATTACTTTTATCAGTATGTACAATTTCGATAATTGCTTCTGAATTAAACTTGTTGCTTATCTTCCATAAATCTGCAAAATCAGCTACCAATTTATATCCGTACATACTTGTACCACCCGGAGTACCATTTACATCAGCAAATTCTGCTGCTGATAATGCATTTTTCCCTTCGTATAAATAAACTTTTCCTAACAATGCCTTTGCTGCACCCTGAGATAAACGTCCTGCTTCATCTCCCTTATTTGTAATTATAACAGGTAATCCAGGAAGTGATTCTTTCAAATCTTTTTCAATCTGTGCGTATACCGCTTCTGGTGTCGCTTGAACTACATTAAAAATATCTGGTGTTTTTAATGGCTCTAATATCAATGGGATATTTCTGAAAGTACGAACCAATTCAAAATAATAATAAGCACGTAACGCTTTTGTTTCAGCTGCAAATCTTGCTTTTTTAGCTTCATCCATAGGTACCGCTGGTAACTTTTCAAGCAATACGTTTGCTCTAAAAATTCCTTGATAAAAATCTCCCCAAAAACTACCTGGGATTGTTGATTGGCTAAGTGAATAATCTCCAAATGCATGTATTCCGGCACCATCTGTAGCACCACCACCAGCTGCATTAAAATCATCTGAACCTGCATTTAGCATACAGATCATGTTTTCAAATCCTTTAGACTGCTTACCAAGTATATCATAAACAGCTACTAATCCTGCATAAGCCTGGCTTTCATTTTGGTAATATTTATCCTCTAGAACAGTTCCTTTTGGTTCTACAGTTAAAAAATCCTCACCGCATGACAGGACAGTAAAAAGTACTCCGCAAACAACAAGTGAATATTTTATATTTTTTAGTTTCATGATTCTCGTTTTTATTAAAATTGTAAATTAACTCCCAACATTATAGTTCTGGCTTGAGGATAAATACCTCTATCTATACCCATAACATTTCCTGTAGCGCTATTTGCTCCAATTTCAGGATCATATCCAGTATACTTAGTAAAAGTCAATAAGTTCTCTCCTGTTAAATAAACTCTGGTTTTTTCTAAACCAATTTGTCCTATAGTCTTAACTGGCAATGAATATCCTATCTGAATTGTTTTTATTCTTACGTAATCTCCTTTTTCAAGATAAAAATCAGAAGGGTTATTAAAGTTTTTGTTGGTATCATCAGATGTTAATCTTGGGTACGTATTAGATGTACCTTCTCCCGTCCAACGACTTAAAGCAGTGGTTTGGTAATTAGAGTTTTCAATATCTAACCTACGTAATCCCTGGAAAATTTTATTTCCGGCAGCTCCTTGCGTAAAAATCATTAAATCGAAATTTTTATAATCTAGATTTACCGTAAATCCAAAAGTGTATTTTGGTATTGGGCTACCAATATTTGTTCTGTCATCTGAATTAATTTGACCATCTCCATTAATGTCTTGCCAACGGAAATCTCCGGGTTTAGCATCTGGTTGAATTAATCCTCCTGCAGCATTTTTATAAGCATTAATCTCATTTTGGTTTTGGAAAATTCCTGCTGTCTTAAATCCGTAGAAAGATCCATAAGGCTGCCCAACTTGAGTTCTTGTAATATCATAAGTCATCGCTTTAAATTGCTCTCCTGTTGCAAGAAAATCAACTCCACGTCCTAAATATGTTACTTCATTTTCCAGATAAGATACGTTTGCACTTAAAGACATATTAACCTGTCCTAATTTTTTACGGTATCCTAATTCTAAATCGACACCTTTATTTTGCATATCAGCAACGTTTCCAGTTGGATTTCCTGAACCAACATAACCTGGTAACATAATTTCCTGAAGGATTCCTGTAGTTTTTTTAATATACCAGTCTACAGATAAACTGAAATCAGAAAAAATAGTAGCATCTAAACCAATATTTGTCTGGCTCGTTTCTTCCCATTTTAAATCTGGATTTGAAGGTGCATTCGGGCTGTTACCAATAGTTACAGATCCAGATGTCCCTATAGTATAGTTACGACCATCTCCTACAGTTGCCAGATATTTAAAATCTCCAATATTATCATTACCAGTTACACCGTAACCACCTCTAAATTTCAATTGGTTTACTACTTTGTTTTCAACCCAAAATGCTTCTTTTGATGGAACCCATCCTAATGAGAATGAAGGGAAAGTTCCGTATTTATTATTTGCTCCAAATCTTGAAGATCCATCTCTACGAATGATACCTGTAACTAAATATTTTTCTTTAAAATCATAAGTTAATCTAGAGAATAAAGAAGTTACTCTGTGCTCATTTCCTGTAGTTGCTGTAGCATTTATTTGATCTTTTGGAAGGTCAAAATTAAAAGAGGCATCATCATGATTATCTACTGGTAAATTAGTATACGTAATTTTTGTACCACTATTTCTGTTATCTACATAAGCTCCCTGACCTACTAATACGCTAAAATTATGATCACCTATACTTTTTGTATAAGAAGCAGTATTCTCGATATTCCATCCAAAACCTTTATTTGTTTCTCTATAAAGGTTATTTACTTGTGTCATATTAGTTGAGTTTAAATATGCAACTGGTGTAAAGCTTTCAACACCCCAATAAGCAAGTTTACCTCCTAATGTAGTTCTGAATTTTAATCCTTTTATTGGCTCAATTTCTAAGTAAGCATTTCCAACAAAGTTATCTGACCAGTTGTAATTTCCTAATCTAGTTTGAGTATAAGCCAATGGATTAGACATTTCTTGTGTAACCATAGTCGAAACACCGTATGGATTTCCGTAAGGATCTCTTAAGATTCCTTTACCTTTACCATCAATTCCCACAGAATATGGTGGCAATGCAGCCATCCCTGGGTCTGTTACGATAGCAGGAGTAATCGGATCTAAATTTATTGCAGAACTTAATGGTCCTCCAAACTCACTATTTGTGTTTCCTATCCCCATCGTTTTCTCTCTGGAAAAACCTAATGTCTGACCAAAAGTTACCCACTTAGATATTTTGTGAGTAGAGTTTAAACGAATATTTTTTCTGTTATAATTAGAAATATCTGTTGTTACAATACCCTCCTGATCCAAAAGACCAAAAGAGGCATAAAAAGTAGATACATCATTTCCTCCTGATAAACTTAACTCTTGACCAATACGTGCTGCACTATCATTAAAAATAACCGATTGCCAATCTGTACCTGCACCTAATGCATTAGGATCTTGAAAAGGCAATGCAAAAGTATCTGTTGGAGATTTTTTAGCATATCCGTTTGCATACTTCTCATTTCTTAAAGTAGCATATTCAGTCGCATTTAAAAGATCTAGTTTTCTTGCTGCCGAAGAAAAACCTGTATAGCCATTATAGCTAACACTCATTTTTCCTGATTTCCCTTTTTTGGTAGTAACAATAATTACCCCAGCTGCAGCTCTTGCTCCGTAAATTGCTTGAGAAGCCGCATCTTTTAATACCTCGATAGAAGCAATATCTGACTGGTTTAAATACCCAATACCACCAGCATCAACCACTACTCCATCTACAACCCATAATGGGTCATTGTTTCCCAGAGTAGTTATACCACGCACACGAATCGTAGATGCGGAACCTGGTTGTCCAGAACTCGCAGCAACAGTAACTCCAGAAACCCTTCCTTGTAAAGTTTGTTCAACTCTGGATATCGGTAAATTTTCGATATCCGAAGATTTTACTTTAGAAATTGCTCCTGTAACTACACTTTTCTTTTGAGTACCATATCCTACAACAACAACCTCATTTAACGTTTGTGATTCTGGACGTAATTGTATAACTATTTTATTTCTACCATTTATTGGTTCATTAATAGTTCCATAACCTATAAACGTAATTGTTAAAACACCATTAGAAGGTGCCTGAAGTTGAAACTTCCCATCAAAGTCAGAAGATGTCCCTTTCCCCGTTCCTTTTATTAAAACAGATGCTCCTGGTACTGGCATACCACTTTCATCATTAACTATTCCGTTTACTGTAACGTCTTGCGCTTGAGCATAAACTGAGAATAGAATAGATGAAAAACAAAAAATAAGTAATTTTGTTAATTTCATTTTTCTAAAAATTTTGGTTAATTAATTAGTAATTCGGAACAATAATAATAAGTTTTTTTAAGAATACGCAATTAATAATCACTACAAAAACACATCAAAATCAAAATTAACACTAGTCAAAAACACATCAAAAAAAATATAATTAACTGATTTTCATTATTTTAAAAATTAAATTATGGTATTTAAAAAAAATATAAAATTAAAATAAACACTACATTCAATATAAATCGATTATTTTAGCTTTTATAAGGTAAATTTTCTAAACCAAATCAATATTAAGTCTAATATTTTAAGGATTTTAAAGCCACGTAAAAGCTAAGTAAATCGTTGAGCCTATTATAATGTAATTATGAATTTTACAAGATTTAACATCATAACCGTTTGTTTTTTATTCTTTTCGATCCTATTATCAGCACAAGTTAAAAATATCGGTGTTCCTGACATCCGAAACTATAAACGGGCAGAATACAAAGGAGCAACTCAAAACTGGAGTATTGATCAAGATGAGAATGGAAATTTATATTTTGCCAACAATAGTGGTCTTATACAATTTGATGGATCTTCCTGGACCAAGTACCTCTTACCCAACTCAACATCAGTACGAACAGTAAAAGTTGATAATTCTCACAGAATATATGTAGGTGGCTATAAAGAACTCGGCTATTTTGATGCCGACTCTAAAGGAAAATTAAAATATACCTCTTTATCAAAACTCATCAAATCAAAAAGTGCTCAAGAATTAGATTTTGTATGGAGAATACATATTGTTAAAGACGAAGTAATTTTTCAATCTTTTGCCAGAATTTATATTTTTAAAGACAATAAACTTAAAACAATAGAAGCTCCCAAACGTTTTCAGTTTTCTTTTCAAATTGACAACACTATCTATGTTCAAGACAATTCATTAGGAATACTAATATATAAAGACGGAAAACTATATCCTTTAAAAGGTACTACAACATTAAACAACACAGAGGTCTGGGCAATGTTTAAAATGCCTAACAATGAACTCTTGGTAGCAACTTTAGAAAATGGACTTTTTATCTATAGCAATCAAACACTGACTCCTTGGAACACTGAAGCCAATGCTTTTATCAAAAAAAATAGTTCATTAGGAGGTGTTTCCATCAAAGATAAATTCATCGTCTTAAATTCTGTTTTAAATGGAATTATCATATCCGACCTAAACGGAAAAATTATTCAGCACATAGACCGCAAAAAAGGCTTACAAAACAATACTGTACTTACTTCCTTTATAGATAGCAAAAACAATCTTTGGCTTGGGCTGGATAATGGTATTGCATTTATCAATGAAAGTTCCCCATTTACATACTTTGGTTTTAGTTATGATATTAGTACCGTATATGCTTCTGTAATTCATGATGGGTATTTATATGTAGCAACAAATCAAGGTGTTTTTTACCATGCTTGGAATACTGCTTTTAAAGAAGGGGCTTTCTCGCTTGTAGAAGGAACAAATACACAAACATGGAATATTCAGGTTATTGGTAATGAATTAATATGTGCCAACAATAGAGGCGCAATAATTATAAAAGGAAATAAGGCTGTAAAACTATTGGACAAGAATGGTTATTTCGGTTTTAGAACAGTCCCAAACCATCCAAATTTTGTAGTAGGATCAAACTATAATGGATTTGCATTGTTTGAAAAAACTGCAAATGGTTTACAGTTTAGAAATCAAATTGCAGGATTTAATAAATCTTCTATTTTATTCGAGCTAGACAATGACTATTTATGGTTAAAAAAAGATGAATTTTTATATCAAATGAAATTATCTGATGATTTAAAAAAATTCAAATCAATAAAAATAATTCACAATTTATCAAAAGAGAAAGGCATTGGAAGTATTCAAAAAATAAATAACAGCGTTTATTTCCAAACAAATAACCATTTTTATAAATATTCTAAAGAACAAGAAGTTTTCTATAAGGATAAAAAAATGACTGCCGTTTTTAAAGATATACCCGTAATAAATTCTCTTTATGAAGATTCAAAAGGAAATCTTTGGTACGTATTTAATGAATCTTTGGGAGAACTAGTTAAATCCCCAGATGGAAATTACAAAAATGTCGTTGCCCCATTTTCAAACTTAACAGGAAACTTAGTAACCAACTATCTTTCGGTTAACACTATTGATCCTCAAAATATTTTTATCGGATTAACAGATGGTCTGGCACATTATGATTCTCAATTAATAAATAACATTGTAACCAAACCAAACGTATTCATTCGAACTTTTACTTTTACGAATGATACCTTGACATTCGGAAATCAGAAGAAAATTTCGGAAAAATATCTAATTCCATATGCTTCAAATCATGTAAAATTCACTTTCTCATCTCCTACTTATGAGAATCTTGAAAATGTAGAATACTCTTATCAATTAGATCCTTTTGATGAAAAATGGAGCAATTGGTCAACAATTTCAGTAAAGGAATATACCAATTTAAGAGAAGGCAATTACAAAATGAGAGTTAAAGTGAGAAATAGTTACGGGATACAATCTGAGGTTGATGTCATCCCATTTACCATTTCACCACCTTGGTACAGGCACATTCTTGCTTATATATTTTATTTTATGCTTGTATTGGTTGCTATTTACTCTATCTCCTATCGCATAAAAATGAAGATTAGAAAAAATAAATATTACGAGACAATCGAACAACGAAGACTTTACTTAGAAAAAGAATCTAAAATAAGGCAAGAACAATATCAATTAGAAAAGGAAATTGAAAAACTAAAAAATGACAAACTACAAATAAAAATACTTACAAAAGACAAAGAACTAGTTAATAATTCTTTGCAAGTAGTAAAAAAGAACAAAATCCTAAACGGAATTATACATAAACTGAAAGAAATTGACATTGAAACATTTGACGAGTCTACTAAATTTCAATTCAACAAACTCAACAAAAGTATCGTTAAAGAAGTAAATACAGATAAGAGCTGGAAAGATTTAGAAAAGCATATAAAGAATGTCCATTTTGAATTCCTGAAACGCTTAAAAGAAAAATATCCTAAAATTTCGCCTAGAGAACTAGATTTAGCAACTTATTTATTGATGAATATGTCGACTAAAGAAATTGCAGAAATCATGAACATCTCAAATGGAGGAGTTGAACTTGCTCGTTATAGATTAAGAAAAAAACTAGAATTGAACAAAAAAGAAAACCTTATAGGATTCTTAATGAGTATTTAAACAAAAAACCATCCGATACATCGGATGGTTTTTTGTTATAGTTTAAAGATATTTTTTAAATAAAATTTAAAACTCTTTCTAGAGCCATACCTCTAGACCCTTTAATAAGTATTGTTTGCTCATTAAAAGCTATAGTTCCTAAATAAGTAGCAAAAGCATCAAACGAATCAAAGAAATGGAAATTCTCTTTATCAGCTTTATGCTTAAAGAAAGAAGGTCCTATGAAATAACAATTTGTTTTATTCTCATTCAAAAGTGATGTTACAATAAACTTATGTTCTTGATCACTTTCTGAACCAAGCTCAAACATATCCCCAAAAATCATGACTTTATTTTGCTTCTCTAATTGAATGAAATTCTCGATTGCAACAGCCATACTACTTGGGTTTGCATTGTATGCATCCAAAATAATTTCGTTAGTTCCCTTTACTAATAATTGCGAACGATTATTCTCGGGTATATAACTCTCTAAAGCCTCTTTTATAGCAGAATCTTCTATCTTAAAATACTTTCCTATTGCCAGTGCTGCACTTATGTTATTGGCATTATACAGTCCAATTAAATGCGAAGTAATAGTTTCATTGCCAAAACCTAAAACCACAAAAGGATTTGCTGTAATGGTGCTTATAACAACATCACCACTAGTATTTTTATATCCGAATGAAAATTTCTTTATCGCACTTGTTTTTTCTACCTGAATAGAATCATCCAGATTAACAAACGCAACTTTATCATGAGCAGAAAGATAAGTATACAATTCACTTTTCCCTTCTATAACTCCCAAAATTCCTCCAAAACCTTCAAGATGTGCTTTTCCAAAGTTCGTCACATATCCAAAATCCGGTTGAGCTAATTCGCATAAAAACTCTATTTCTTTTTTATGATTAGCTCCCATTTCTACAATTCCTATTTCAGTTTCTTTAGTAAACGTCAATAGCGTTAAAGGAACACCAATATGATTGTTTAAATTTCCAACAGTTGCTTTAGTATTGTACTTTTTAGAAAGCACAACATTAATCAGCTCCTTGGTTGTCGTTTTCCCATTACTTCCTGTTAAAGCAATAATAGGCAATTGTAAATAAGCACGGTGAAATTTTGCTAATTCTTGTAATGCAATCAAACTGTTTTCAACCAAAATAGTTCTTTGATCAATAAAGTAAGATGCATTATCGATAACTACAAATAACGCTCCTTTTTGCAAAGCCTCTTCTGCGAATGTATTTGCATCAAAATTATCTCCTTTTATAGCAAAAAACATTGAATTTAATTCAATTTTACGAGTATCTGTCGAAACTGACTGGCATTGTAAAAACAAATTATGAATGTGAGCAATATCCATTTTAAAACAGATTTAAAACAATAAAAGCCCTAATCAAAGGGCTTTTATTACTATTATTAAATTTCTTAATTTCTAGGTGATTTTCTTTTTTCAGATTTAGGTCCTACTCTTGACATTGCACATCTGAAACCAATGTAATCAGTTGCCATATCTTGAGGAAAATATCTTCTTTGAGCTGGATCTAACCAATATGCTCTATCTCTCCAAGAACCTCCTTTGTAAACTCTAACATTATCATTTACTAAAGTTGTTCTTTTGCTAGACTTATCATATTTTCTAACCATGTTACCTAAACTATCTGTGGTAACATTATGCTTAGGAGAATTGTACATTGCTTGTTTTGCTTTATCAGCAGCAGTTTGCTCTTCTTCTGAAGCTCCGAAATCATAATATTTAGATGATTGCTTATCTCCATCTCTATAATTGATATTATCACTTGTAGAGAAGTTTTGTCTCAAATAAGTCTCTTGCTCGTCAACAGGAACTTGTGCAATATCTCCAGGGAAATTTCTTGCTACAATTTTACCATTGCTTAAAGTATCATATTTGATAGTTTCTTTAGTAACGATTTCTACTTTACCGTCTTTACCAATTTTATTCTTAGCATACAAGTTACCTCTAAAGTAGTTAAAGTCATTTGCTTCATTATCGATAAGAGGTCTGTAAACATCGGCAACCCATTCGGCTACGTTTCCAGCCATATCATACAATCCAAAATCGTTTGCAGGATATTTTTTCACTTCATTTGTAATATCTGCACCGTCATCAGACCATCCAGCTATACCTCCGTAATCTCCATTACCTTGTTTAAAGTTAGCCAATTGATCACCTCTTGTTGCTCTTTTTCCAGAACGAGTATAATCTCCAGACCAAGGGTATTTCTTTTGTCCTTTATAAATGTTGTATTCTCTTTGTCCAACATCTGCAGCAGCAGCGTATTCCCACTCTGCCTCAGTTGGTAATCTATATTCTGGTAAGATAATTCCAGAAGAACGCTGTGCATAAACATTTTTAGGCTCTTCAGCAGCATCTCCTTTTTTAGTTCTTCTTACTTTTTTACCTTCTTTTAAAACAATTTCTTCGTTTCCTCCAAATGTAGATGTAGGAGCGATTAAATATGTTTCAGTATTAAAGTTGCTTTCAGCATTAACATCATCTGTTTTAGCACCTTTTTTAAGGTATCCATTTTTTTCAAGAACTGCTTCGTTTACACGGTTAGTTCTCCATTTACTAAACTCAACTGCTTGAATCCAGTTCACACCTACTACAGGGTAGTTAGCATATGCAGGATGTCTTAAGTAGTTATTGGTCATAGTTTCATTATAACCTAAACGATTTCTCCAAACTAAAGTATCTGGCGAAGCTCCTTCATATATATGTTTGTAATTTTCTTCTGTTGGTGGAAATACTTTTTTCAACCACTCAAGGTATTCTAAGTACATCATGTTAGTCACCTCAGTCTCATCCATATAAAAAGACTGTACGTGTTGTTGCGTTGGAGTATTGTTCCAATCATGCATTACATCATCCTGAACCTTACCCATGGTAAACGTTCCTCCTTCTACAAAAACTAATCCAGGTCCTGCTTGTTGTTTTTTGTTAGAAACATTTTGTGCCGTTCCATTAATACTATTAACGTCCCAACCCGTAGCTCTTGATGCACTCGAACTAGATTTTTTACTACAGCTAGCCATTCCCAGAACCAATGTCATAGATAACATTAACTGTAAGGCCATAATTTTGTTTACTTTCATACTCTTTAGTAGGTAATAATTTAGGTGCTGCAATATAATAATTAAAATTAATTCGCAACATCAATTATAAAACAATTATAAAAATTTCATGTACCTGATTCTTGTAAAATCATCTCACATAACTTGAACGCAAAAATATACTTTTTATTATTTACTATAACACTAAATACTATATTTTTACTTGGTATAATACAACTATATCATTTTTGTTAAAGCGCGCAATGAAAAAGACCTTATTAACCTGTTTTATCTTACTATATATCAGCTCTTTCGCGCAGACGAAAGATGACGTTATTATAAATTGGCTCGATAAAAAAGACATGTATTTTGGAGAGTTTAAAGTCAATGCCCCCCTGTTTTCGGGTAATAGCTACCACTTAAACTCCGACACAAAGACAATTTTTTACGCTTTAAACCTTACGCAATTCAATTATTCTGAGAACAGCACCGTCCAATTATCTAATATTGTTTACGAAACAATTTCTGAAAATGAGCTGGGTGATTTAACATTAAAAAACATCCCAAAAACTATTAATGAAACGTTAAAAATCTCTTCTGCGAGAGGAATCAATCAAGCTTTACTAACCCTATCACCAATAATCAATAACGGAACAGGATACAAAAAAGTAAAATCTTTTACCTATAATATAATAACCAATTCTCAAAACAATACTACCTCAAGAGCATCATTAACCAGAAAGAATGCAAACATCACCAATTCTGTTTTATCATCTGGAGATTGGTATCGATTTTACATTGAAAAATCTGGTGTATATAAAATCTCCAAAAGCTTCTTGCAAAATTTAAACTCAGATTTGACAAAAGTCAACCCAAAAAAGATAAAAATATTCGGAAATGGTGGTAAAATGCTCCCTTTATCCAACTCATCTTATTATCCTAATGACTTAACAGAAAATGCAATTCAGATCATTGGCGAAAATGACGGAAGTTTTGATAATGACGACTACATCTTATTTTATGCCGAAGGAGTCGACACTTGGAACGATGAAAGCAGAACCTATAGTAACTTATACGATAACAGATCATACTATTATATAACGACTCAGGGAGGTGACGGAAAAAGAATCACCCAAATGCAACCACCATCAGGAAGCAGCACTATAAACCTCTCAACATTTGATGACCATCAATATCATGAAAAAGACCTGATAAACATAACACATCTTGGTAGAGAATGGTATGGAGAATCTTTTGAAATCGACAACGAACAAGAGTTTGAGTTTAGCTTTCCGAATATCGACACTTCGGTTCCTGTAAAAATACAAGTCAAGACAGCTTCTGCTTCATACACAAACACGTCTTTTAAAGTTGCTGCAAACGGACAAGATATAGCTACTACAAATTTTCCCGCAATAACACCCAATTCAGAAATTAAATTTTATACCGACTCATTACCTTCCAACAAAACATTTACAGGAGCCGAAAACATTAAAATAAAACTCAACTACAATAATAGTGGTGTTCCCGGATCAAAGGGATATTTAGATCAAATTAAATTAATTGCTAAACGAAAACTACAAGGCTACGGAAAACAATTTCTTTTTCAATACGACTTAGCTAGTTCAAGCATCGGAATTGCCAGTTACGATATCACAAACTCAAGCAGCATTGCTCAAATTTGGGACATCACTGACATATATAATGTAAGCACTATTGAAAACTCTAATCAAAACACAATAAGTTTTAAAGCACAATTAGGAGAAATAAGAAAATATGTAGCCCTCGATCCTTCCGACTACTACATTCCTTTTAAAGATAACAAAACCAAAATTCCTAACCAGAACTTAAAAGGAACACTTTTAAAAAACAATCAAGGCGCTTTTCAAGACATTGATTATGTAATTATCGCTCCCTCTTTTTTAATGAATCAAGCCGAAAGACTAGCATCCTTCCACAGATCTCATTCTAACTTAAGCGTAAAAGTAATTTCAACTGAATCTATCTACCAGGAATTCTCATCTGGAAAACAAGATATAGCCGCCATCAGAAACTGCATTAAATACATATATGACAATGCCTCTACTCCTGATAAAAGAATTAAATACGTTAATCTTTTTGGAGATGCTTCTTTCGATTATAAAAACAGAATCAATAATAACGGAAACATTGTACCTATATATTACTCCTTAAGAAGTAATAGTACAGGAGAAGCTTCATTTGCATCTGATGATTTTTATGGATTAATGGATAATGACGAAGGCAATGTAGTTTCTTTTTTTGGAGGAATAGATCTCGCAGTAGGAAGAATGCTTGTTAATGACACTAAACAAGCTGACGAAATGGTTAATAAAGTACTAGAATACCATGACATTAAATCTTACGGAAACTGGAAAAATAACTTCGTACTAGTTGCAGATGATTCCGATAAAGCTTCGGATGCTACATTACAAAGCCGACAAAATAAATTAGCCGATGTTATAGGCACCGAAAAACCTTTTTTCAATATTGATAAAATCCTCCTAGATTCCTATACACAAGAAGCCTCGGCAGGAGGATCAAGATATCCCAAAGCACGAACTGACTTATTTGATGCTTTCGAAAAAGGAGCGCTCGTTTTTAACTATCTAGGACATGGCGGTGAAGATGGATTAGCAGGTGAACGTATTTGGAGCAAAGCTGATGGTCAAAATCTAAACAATCAATACAAGTATCCTTTATTTATAACCATAACCTGCGAGTTCTCAAGATTTGATGATCCAACAAGACCTACTGCCGGTGAATATACATATTGGAATCCTAAGGGAGGCGCTATCGCTATGCTTACAACCATAAGATCCATCGGACAATTTAGTGCCGAAAACTTCAATGACATTTTATCAAAAAACTTATTGTCATACGGATCCAACCAATACACAACCATTTCCGAATCATTGCGACTATCCAAAAACAGCAATCCAAGCTCTTCTAGTAATGTTATTGTATATATAGGTGATCCAGCTTTAATGCTTGCTATCCCAAAACCAAAAGTAAAACTAACCAAAGTAAATGATGTTGTTATCTCTCAACCTATTGACGATTTAAAATCGCTGTCAAAAATTAAATTATCGGGAGAAATAACAGATGAAAACAATAATTTATTAACAAACTATAATGGTGAATTAACTACTGCGATATTTGATAAATTAATTATATCTTCGACACTCAATAATGATGGCTTTAGTCCCTCAATGCAATTTAACACTTTGGGAGAAACTATTTTTAGAGGAAGTGCATCAGTAACCAATGGTTTATTTGAGTTTAGTTTTGTAGTACCAAGAGACATCCGAATCCCTGTAGGGAACGGAAGAATTAGCTTTTACGCCAAAAAACAACAACTTCTTGAGAACCAAACGGGTTACGACACAACAATAAAAATAGGTGGAATAAACGAAAATGCACCTCAAGACAATAATAGTCCAAAAGTGCAGTTATATATGAACGATGAAACATTTGTATCAGGAGGGGTTACAAATGAATCTCCTTTTTTACTTGCAAATCTTGAAGATGAAAACGGGATAAATACCGCAAGTGGAATAGGACATGACATAGTTGCAATTTTAGACGGAGACGTTAGTAATCCTTATATATTAAACGATTATTATCAAACCAAGTTAGACGATTACACGCATGGAACATTACGTTTTCCATTCCGTAATTTAGCAGTAGGATTGCACACCGTTTCGGTTACAGCATGGGATGTATACAACAACCCCGTTACAACCGAAATTCAATTTATTGTTTCAGGTGATGATTCAATAACATTAACGCATGTTTTAAATTATCCGAATCCGTTCACAACCTATACTGAGTTTTGGTTTTCACACAACAAACCTTATGAACCCTTAGAAGTTCAAGTACAAGTAATGACAATTACCGGAAAGGTTGTTTGGACAAAAAATCAAATTATTACTACCGAAGGTTTTTTATCTCGGGACATAACTTGGAATGGAAGAGACGATTTTGGCGATCGAATTGGCAAAGGTGTTTATATTTATAAACTAACTGTAAAGTCGAACACAACAAATAAAAAAGCAGAAAAAATTGAAAAACTTGTCATACTTTAATTAAATATTATATTTGTTTACTATTTTAAAACCTAGATGAAAAAACCTACCCTCATTTTAATTTGCCTTTTTGTCGTTTCATTAGCAAAGGCACAAGAAAGAACTATTACAACTGCAGTACCTTTTTTATTAGTAGCTGCCGACGCTAGAGCAGCAGGTATGGCCGACCAAGGTGTCGCCACATCTGTAGATGCATTCTCTCAACAATGGAATCCCGCAAAATACGCCTTCTCCGAAGACAAACAAGGGTTTTCTGTTAGTTACACTCCGTATCTTACCGATTTGGTAAATGATGTCTCTTTAGGACAAATAACCTATTATAACAAAATAAACGACCGAAATGCATTTGCAGCGAGTTTCCGTTATTTTGGTTTTGGTGATATCGAATTAAGAAGAACCGGCGAACAAGAAGAAATCCCTGTAGTAGTATCTCCAAACGAACTAGCTCTTGACGGATCTTACTCTTTAAAGCTAAGCGAAAAATTCTCGATGGCAGTAGCTGGAAGATACATTCGTTCTAACCTAAAAATCGCTACTGAAGATGTAGATGCTAAACCTGCAAGTTCATTTGCAGTAGATGTAGCTGGTTTTTATCAATCTGAAGAAATTGCTTATAACAGCTTTAACGGAAGATGGAGAGGTGGTTTTAATATTCAGAATTTAGGACCTAAGATGAAATATGATAGTGATGAACTCAATGCTAACTTCCTACCAGCTAATTTAAAAGTAGGTGGAGGATTTGATTTTATCCTAGACGATTACAACAAACTAGCAGTAGGCGTAGAATTTAGCAAATTATTAGTTCCTACACCTCAGGATCCAGATTTAGATGGCGATGGCACAGTTACTCTGCAAGAAAGAATGCAAAACAATGAAGACTACCGATCAATAGGTTGGGTATCTGGAATTTTCCAATCTTTTGGTGATGCTCCAGGTGGTTTTAGCGAAGAGTTAAAAGAAATTACTTATAGCATTGGTGCCGAATATATGTACCAAGATGCATTTGCATTCCGATTAGGATATTTTCATGAAAGCCCAGAAAAAGGAGCTAGAAAATTCTTTTCTTTAGGAGCAGGTTTCAAGTACAATGTAGTAAAAGTAGATGTTTCGTATTTATTCTCTACTTCAAACGTAAAAAATCCATTAGAAAACACACTTCGTTTCTCACTAACCTTTAACTTTGGCGACAAATACGAAGTATATTAATAAATAAAATTCACAATTATAACAATCCAAATTTCACTTTCGTGAAATTTGGATTTTTTTTCCTAAATACATAATGAAAGAAATATCTATTACAACGCAATTTTCTGTTTTTGAATCTATCGAAGAACTTTCAAAAGACACTCAAGACTTAATGAACGAAGCAATCGCTATTCGCAAAAAAGCATACGCCCCTTATTCTAAATTTAGAGTTGGAGCTGCATTACTTTTAGATAATGGCCAAATTGTTTTAGGTTCTAATCAAGAAAACGCAGCTTATCCATCGGGACTTTGTGCAGAACGAGTAGCAATTTTTCATGCAGGAGCAATTTATCCTGATGCCAAAATTTTAAAAATTGCCATTACAGCAGCTTCAGATACGAATCAAACAAAAGCTCCAATCCCTCCTTGTGGATCTTGCAGACAATCAATTGCAGAATATGAAATAAAACAAGAGACCCCTATCGAAATTTATTTCATGGGAGAAATAGGTGTAATTTATCAATCGGCATCCCTGAAAAATTTACTTCCATTCATGTTTGATAAAAAGTTCTTGTAAAAAAAACCAAAAATTAGCTTTTAAATTTTACTTCTTAGTAGGAATGTCTTATTTTTGCATCCCGACCCTTCGGGCGCAAATTTGTGGGAGGAAACTATTTTGCGTTATAGGCAACAATTGATAACAGAAACACTTTAGCAAAAGAAAGAATTCAGATGAAAGAAGTTACAAAAGAGGTATATTTAAAGTGGTATGAAGACATGCTACTTTGGAGAAAGTTTGAAGACAAACTAGCAGCATTGTACATCCAACAGAAAGTAAGAGGTTTTCTTCACCTATACAATGGTCAAGAAGCTGTACTAGCTGGTGCATTGCATGTCATGGATTTGACAAAAGATAAAATGATAACTGCATACAGAAACCACGTACAACCAATTGGTATGGGTGTGGACCCAAAACGTGTAATGGCTGAACTTTTAGGAAAAGCAACAGGAACATCTAAAGGAATGGGTGGATCTATGCACATTTTCTCAAAAGAACACCGTTTTTACGGAGGTCACGGAATTGTAGGTGGACAAATTCCTGTAGGAGCTGGTTTAGCTTTTGCAGATAAATATTTTGAAACAGGTGGTGTAACTATGACCTATTTTGGTGATGGTGCAGCAAGACAAGGTTCTTTACACGAAGCTTTTAATATGGCTATGTTATGGAAACTTCCGGTTGTATTTATTGTTGAAAATAATGGATATGCAATGGGAACTTCTGTAGAGAGAACCGCAAATCATACTGATATCTGGAAACTTGGTTTAGGTTACGAAATGCCTTGTGGACCAGTTGACGGAATGAATCCAGTGAAAGTTGCCGAGGCTATGTACGAAGCTGTTGAAAGAGCTCGTCGTGGTGATGGTCCAACATTCCTAGAAATGAAAACATACCGTTACAGAGGACACTCAATGTCTGATGCACAATTATATCGTTCTAAAGAAGAAGTAGAAGAATACAAAAAGATTGACCCAATTACACAAGTTCTTGATGTAATAAAAGATCAAAAATTTGCTACTGAAGAAGAAATTGAAGAAATTGACCAAAGAGTAAAAGACTTGGTTGAAGAGTGTGTGAAATTTGCTGAAGAATCTCCATATCCGGAATTACAACAACTTTACGATGTAGTATACGCACAAGAAGACTATCCATTTACACCTCATAAACTATAAATCATGGCGATAAAAGTAACAATGCCTCGTTTGAGCGATACTATGACGGAAGGAACGGTAGCAACTTGGCTAAAAAAAGTAGGAGACAAAATTAGCGAAGGAGATATCCTTGCTGAAATTGAAACTGACAAAGCAACAATGGAATTTGAGTCCTTCAATGAAGGAACTCTTTTATATATAGGAATACCTGCTGGAGAAACTGCTCCTGTTGATTCATTATTAGCAATTATAGGAAACGAAGGCGAAGATGTTACGGCATTAATCGCTGGAGGAGATGCTCCTGCTGCAGCTCCGAAAGCTGAAGCTGCAACTCCAGAAGCAAAAACAGAAGCACCTGCTCCTGCAAAAGCTGCAACTGAATTGCCAAAAGGTGTTGTTGTAGTAACTATGCCTAGATTAAGTGATACTATGACTGAAGGTACAGTTGCAACTTGGCTTAAAAAAGTTGGTGATGCTGTTGCTGAAGGTGATATTCTTGCTGAAATCGAAACTGACAAAGCAACAATGGAATTTGAGTCTTTCAATGAAGGAACATTATTATACATTGGTATTCAAGAAGGAAACACAGCTCCTGTTGATAGTTTATTAGCTATCATCGGACCTGCTGGAACTGATATTTCTGGTATTGCCGAAAACTATACTGCTGGTGGTGCTCCTGCAAAAGCAACAGAAGAAACTAAAGCAGCTCCTGCGCAAGAAACAACAGAAACTGTTGAAGTAGTTAGCGACGGAAAAAGAATTTTAGCTTCACCTTTAGCAAAGAAAATTGCTTCAGATAAAGGAATCCAATTATCTCAAGTAAAAGGATCTGGTGAAAACGGACGTATCGTAAAAAGCGATATCGAAAACTTTACACCTGCTGCTGCTGCTGCAACAGCTACACAACCAGCTGCAACTGCACCTGCTGCTAAAACTCCTGAAGTTACTGCTGCTGCACCAAAAGTTTTTGTTCCTGCTGGTGAAGTTTTCACAGAAGAGATCAAAAACTCGCAAATGCGAAAAATCATTGCTAAACGTTTAGCCGAATCATTGTTTACAGCTCCTCACTATAACTTAGTGATCGAAGTAAGCATGGATGAAGCAATGACATCTAGAGCTACAATAAATAGTGTTCCAGATACAAAAGTATCTTTTAACGATATGGTGATCAAAGCTTGTGCTTTGGCATTGAAAAAACACCCAAAAATTAATTCACAGTGGAAAGAAGATGCTATCATCATCAACCACCATGTAAATATTGGTGTTGCTGTAGCTGTTGAAGATGGATTAGTAGTTCCTGTATTGAAATTTACAGATGCTATGAGTTTATCTCAAATTGGCGCTAGCGTGAGAGATCTTGCTGGAAGAGCTAAAAACAAAAAACTTGGACCACAAGAAATGGAAGGAAGTACTTTTACAGTATCAAACCTTGGAATGTTTGGTATTACAGAATTTAATTCTATCATAAACCAACCAAACTCTGCCATCCTTTCTGTAGGTGCAATTGTAGAGAAACCAGTAGTTAAAAACGGTCAGATTGTAGTAGGAAACACAATGATGTTATCATTAGCGTGTGACCACAGAACAATTGACGGTGCAACTGGAGCTCAATTTTTACAAACATTAAAACAATACATCGAAAGCCCAGTTACAATGTTGGCATAATTTTAATGTCAGCCTGAGCATCCCAATCCCGAAACTTCGGGACGGAAGATGGTTATTTATAATAAAATCCCGTTTTGTTTATTCAAAACGGGATTTTTTGTTTAATTTCCCTTCACTAATTCAATTCTTCATAAAATGAAAAAACTAATCCTTGCCACTTTATTCCTGACCGTAATTGCCTGTCAGAAAAAGGAACAAACCGAAAAAGTAGCTGTTGTTACAGATGAACACAGTTATTCTAAACCTGAACTTGCTGTTGTAAAACACTTAGACCTTGACATTAAAGTTGATTTTGAGACACAATCCATTACAGGAAGAGCATCTTGGAAAATTGACAACATTAGCAAAGGCAACGAAATAATCTTTGATGAAAACACCCTTAACATCACTAAAGTAACTCTGGGTGATGATGAAAAAGAAACCAAATTTAAGCTAGGTAAAGAAGTTGAATTCCACGGAAAACCTCTTCATATTACAATTGAACCAAATACAACCAAAGTAAATATTTACTACAGCACTAGTAAAGATGCTGTAGCTTTACAATGGCTTACCCCTGCACAAACAGCAGACAAAAAGAAACCATTCCTATTCTCTCAAGGAGAAAGTGTTTGGTCTCGTACCTGGATTCCGTGTCAAGACTCTCCATCAATTCGATTTACTTATAATGCAAAAGTTACTGTTCCTAAAGACTTAATGGCCGTAATGAGCGCTGTTAACCCACAAAAGAAAAACGATACTGGAGTTTATACTTTTAAACAAGACAAAGCAATACCATCTTATTTAATGGCAATTGCAGTTGGAGACATCGAATTTCAATCAATCGATGATAGAACAGGTGTTTACGCAGAACCATCAATGCTAAAAAAATCAGCTTGGGAATTTGCCGAGCTTGGAAAAATGGTAGTTGCTGCCGAAAAACTTTACGGCCCTTACCGTTGGGGACGTTATGATGTATTAGTTTTACCACCAAGTTTCCCTTATGGAGGAATGGAAAATCCTAATTTAACTTTCCTAACTCCAGGTGTTATCGCTGGAGACCGTTCATTAACTAGTTTATTAGCGCATGAATTAGGACATAGCTGGAGCGGAAACTTAGTTACCAATGCAACATGGGATGACATTTGGTTAAACGAAGGTTTCACCACTTATGTAGAACATAGAATTGGCGAAGCAATCTTTGGCGAAAAAGAATTTGAGATGCAAAATGTTATCATCCGTAAAGAATTAGTTGATAATGTAGCTGAATATGGAGACACAAATCCCGATACAAGATTAAAAGTAAGCCTTACAGGAAGAAATCCTGATGACGGAATCAGCATGATTCCTTATGTAAAAGGATATGCTTTTTTAAGAGTTATTGAAAATGCCGTTGGACGTGAAAAATTTGACGTTTTCATTAAAAACTATTTTGATGCACACGCTTTTAAATCTATTACAACAGATGATTTCATCAAATACTACAATGAAAACCTTATAAAAGGAGACAAAGCACTTGCTGATAAAATAAAAGCCGAAGATTGGATTTACAAACCTGGAATTCCATCAAATATTACTCCAGTAAGTTCTGCTGATTTTGATGCAATTGATAAAATCCAAAAAAGCTGGAGAGAAACCGGAGTTAAAGGATTAAATAAAAAAATTACAACAACTGCAGAAAAACAGCATTTTATAGATAATCTACCAACGGACATCACTGCAAAAGAAATGGAAGCGCTTGATAGTGAATTCAACTTTACAAAAGGGGGTAATTTCGTTATCAAACGTCAATGGTTTATTCCATCGATTCGCTATAAATACACGGCTGCTAATCCTGCGATTGAACAATTTTTGATTTCAAGCAGCAGAACCGGATCAGTAATGATGCTTTATAAAGAAATGGCAAAAACTCCGGAAGGAAAAGTTTGGGCAAAACAAATTTTTGACAAAGCTAAATCTGGTTATCACGCAACAACCGTTCAAGCTGTTGAAGGTGTTTTAAAATAGTATTCAGTTTACAGTCGCAGTCACAGTTTTCAGCTTACAATCTGACCGAAGACTGCGACTGAAAACTGTAAAGCAAAAAATCCCCAGTTACACCTTGTAATCGGGGATTTTTTTATTCTTATTTGTCATTCCTGACCTAATAAACGAAAAACATTCTTATGAAAACAATTACCCTAGCCCCGATAGAAGTGGAAATCCTTTTGCTTTTTTCTTTAAAAAGCAAAAGATTGTAACGAATAGCGGGATTAGCTCCTAAAAAAACTCCTCAGGGAAAATTGTCCATCACATAGCGTAAATCCTCCATGTTCTAAAATCTGTAATCGTAGCACCTTTGTAATGTCTAAAGACAACAACAAATAAATAACTTAAAAATTAAATAAGATGACACGATTAAGAGCATTAAACCCAGAAGAAGTAACAGGAAAAACTAAAGATTTATTCAACGCTGTACAGGCAAAGTTAGGAGTTGTTCCGAATATGATGAGAACAATGGGAAATTCTCCAGCAGTTCTTGAAGGATATTTAAATTTAAGCGGCGCGCTAAGCCACGGAAAATTAGGAACAAAAACAGGAGAATTAATTGCTTTAGCAGTTTCCGAAAGTAATTCATGTGATTACTGCTTAGCAGCCCATACCTTTATTGGAGAAAAACTGGTAAAAACGGATCCAGCTGTTTTGCAAGCAGCAAGAACAGGAAACTCAACCGACGCAAAAATCGAAGCCGTTTTACAATTTGCTAAAAAATTAATTAGTAAAAATGGCTTAGTTAATGACGAAGATGTAAACAAAGCAAAAAATGCTGGTGTTACTGATGCTGAAATTGCTGAAACAGTTGGACATGTAGCTTTAAATGTTTTAACAAACTACTTTAACAATACTGCAAATACAGAAATTGATTTTCCAGCAATATCAAGTTTAAATTAATAAAACCAATTCAAGCAAAAACACTTTATAAAGATAGTTGTGAATTATTTTCATAGCTATCTTTATATTTTCAAAAAACAAAAGAAATCATGAGCAGTCAGAATGTCTTCACTCTAATTAATCCACAAAATGGTAATTTAGCTTTTAAGTTACTCCCTTTTGATAACAATAGTCATTTTGACCATTTGCAACGCAATAATTATTTCTCATTAATTTGGGTAACCAAAGGAAAAGGGAAAGTAAAAGCTGATTTTGCCGAACATCATTTTGAAGAAAATTCACTCCTTGCCTTTTCTCCTTATCAACCTTTTATGCTCTGCGTAAGTGAGCCAATTGAAGGAATCGCAATTCATTTTCATCCAGATTTCTATTGTATTCACATGCACCAAAAAGAAGTTTCTTGTAATGGTATTTTATTCAACAATGTTTATCAACCACCTTTTACAATAATTACAGAACAGGCTGCAGCAACTTTTACAATGGTTTTAGAACAAATGAAAACCGAAATTCAAAATGCTGAATTAGCACAATATGAATTATTGATTTCCTATTTAAAAATATTTTTAATTACTGCTTCCCGATTAAAAAATGACCAATTAGAAAAAATGAAATCAGTTCCTAACTCTAAAGAACCATTTATTCTTCAGAATCTGAAAGATGCCATTGAACTGAATTTTAAAACCAAACATTCAGCAGGAAATTATGCCGAATTACTTAATATCTCCCCAAAAGCACTGGCGAAATTATCTAAGACTTACTTCAATAAAACATTAACCGATTTAATTGCCGAAAGAATAATAATCGAAGCCAAAAGAGAATTGTACATGACCAACAAAACAGTCAAAGAAATTGCATATGAATTAGGTTATGAAGATGAACATTACTTTAGTCGATTTTTTAAAACCAATGCTGATGTTTCGCCTCAAATTTATAGAGAGACAGTAGGTTTTGGAAAAATGGAGGCTTAATTTTTACTTTTTGCCTCAATCCATTTAGACATATATTTTGTACTTCTCATAGTATGAAATTGCAACATACTCCCTATAAAATTTTTATTACGATGCGATTGCAAATTAGATTGCAAATAGAAAATCATTTCCATAAAATTGGTCGCAAAATTATCTTTCAAATAACGCGTATTAATAATTTCAACTCCTTTAATTTGAGCCTCGTTCCAAAGATTCTTATTTTGATATAATTCGACAGCTGCTTTTACAAAACCTTCTGTTTCATCAATAATAAAACCATTCCACTGTAAATCACCATTCATCGCTTCCGCTCCTATTGTTGTGGTTACACTTGGTGTTCCGGATTGCATTGCTTCAACCAGTTTCCCTTTTAGACCTGCACCAAAACGTATTGGAGCTAATACTATTCGTGATTTCTGCACTACTTCCTGAGCATCAACAGCTCGCCCCATAATATAAAAACCAGATTTAGGATGATGCAATTGTAAAACTTTTTGTGAAGGGTATGCTCCATATATATTTAAAACAGCATCTGGTAATTGTTTTTTTACCAAAGGCCAAATTACTTCTTTCAAATATTGAACGGTGTTCCAATTAGGTTCATGCAAAAAATTACCGATAAAAATAAAATCAGTCCTTTCTTCAAAAGAAGGTAATTCTTTTAATACACCTTCAGAAATTGGATTTAATAAAAAGGGCAAATAATACAATAAAGCGGTATCAATTTTAAATACCGATTCTAACAATTCTATCTCAAACTCAGAAATTATCAACGACAAATCACAACGCAAAATACTCGCTATTTCCCTCTTTGCTACTTCTTCTGAAAATAAATCGCTAACTATAAAATTTCTATTTTCTTTGAATGCTTTTTGACGAGCTTGGCGCAAACAGTGCAAATCCTCAGTATCTAAAATACGTAATGTATCAGGACAATTTTCAGCCACACGCCAACCAAACTGCTCTTCAATCATAAACCGATCAAACAAAACAATAGATGGACTCAGTTCTTTTATAAAATCGTCAAAACTAGAACAATTTAAAGCAATCGATTTCTTTTCGATTCCTAATGCCCGCAAATCTATCATGAAGTCACTATCCAAAGCTGGGCTAGCAAATGTAATTTCAAATCCTTGTTCTTGAAAAATTGAAATCAATTGCATCATTCTTCCCCCTGCAGCCGATGAATTAGGCTCAGGCCATACAAAACCAATTATTAAAAGCTTTTTAAGCTCACTCATATCCTATTTTATTTCTACTACAAAATAATACTATTTAAGCGGCAATATCATCATTAAACCCAAAAATCGGGAATAAAACACTAATTTTGTAGGTTATAAATCAAATATCATGTTAGGATTAAAATTAGCTACAGACCCACGTTGGGTAAACATAGTCGAATCGAATATCGAAGAAATTCTTACCGACCATGCGTGGTGTGAGCAAAAAGCGGCTTCAAACGCAATTAGTTTAGTAACATACAATTCAGAATTAGAGGAATTAGTAACAGAAATGCTAATTATTGCCAGAGAAGAGTTAGAGCATTTACAAATGGTGCATGACATTATCAAGAAAAGAGGTTTGACACTTGGTCGCGAAAGAAAAGACCACTATGTAAATGAGCTTTTTAAATTCATGAAAAAAGATGGCAGTAGAAAAGATGCTCTTTGTGACCGCTTATTATTTTCGGCTATGATTGAAGCTAGAAGTTGTGAACGCTTTAAAGTCCTTTCAGAAAACATAAAAGACCAAGAATTGGCAACATTTTATCGTGATTTAATGATTTCGGAAGCAGGACATTATACTACTTTTTTAGGATTTGCCCGAAAATATACAGATAATATAGACATTGACAAACGTTGGAAAGAATGGATTGAATATGAAGGTTCTATCATTACCAATTATGGAAAAAGCGAAACTGTACACGGATAAAAACAACTAATAATTATACTTATGGCAAAAGGGAATATAAAATCCATTTTATATAGAATAGTAAAATATATTGGAATAGTGCTAGTCGTTATTTTAGCGCTACTTTTTATAACGCCTTATGTTTTTTCGGACAAGATAAAAGAAGAGATAAAGAAAACAGCAAACAAAAAACTTAATGCTGAATTAAATTATTCAGATGCTAACATTTCCTTCTTTCACCATTTCCCATCATTAACTTTAACTTTAAACGATTTAAAATTAAATGGATCTGCTCCATTCCAGAAAGAGAATTTTGTTACGGCAAAAGAGGTTTCCTTTGGAATAAATATTAGCAGTTTAATATTTGGCAAAACGGTAAGTATCGATCAAATTTACTTATCAGATTCATTTATCAATGTAAAAGTTAATAAAAATGGTGAGGCAAATTATAACGTTTACAAATCGTCATCTGTCGAAGCTGAAAAAGCAACAGACAGCAGCGATACTTCTTTAAAGTTAGAAAAAATTGAAATCTTAAATAGCAAAATTATTTATGATGATAAATCAACCAATGTACATCTAGATGTTTTTGGTTTTAATTATTCTGGAAAAGGAGATTTAAGCAAAGATATTTTCGATTTATATTCAAAAGCTAAAATCGAAAAACTTAATATTTTATATGAGAATGAACCATACTTAATGAATAAAAAGGTTGATGCCGATTTAATTACTAAAGTAAATGTAAACTCTTTATCATTCTTTTTCGAACAAAATAACTTAAAAATAAATCAGCTAATCGTTGATTTTAAAGGGAAATTTGACTTTTTAAAAGATGGTTATAATATTGATTTTGTAATAAAATCGAATAATAGCCAATTACATGATGTATTTACAGCATTTCCTCCAAAATTTATCACTTGGTTATCAAAAACTGATTTAAAAGGAAACACCAATTTATTGCTTACGCTAAAAGGAAAATACATTGCTTCTCAAAATATAGCGCCAGATTTAAACTTAGATTTAAAAATAAATGATGGATATGTAAACTATAATAAAAGTTCATTCCCTATTTCAAATTTGAATCTGGATATAAATACAAAACTACCTTCATTAAATCCAGATCTATTAATTGTTGACGGAAAGAATTTAGCTTTGAATATTAATAAAGATTATTTAAAATCTAAATTCTATGTAAAAGGAGTTGACACTCCAGACTTGAATATAGATTTAAGCAGTCAGATAGATTTAGAGAAACTAACTCAGGCATTTGGAATACCTGATATTGAGTTAAAAGGAAATCTTATTGGAGATATTAAAGCAAAAGGGATTTTTGATTTAAAAAACAAACTCTTTCCCGTAACTTCTGGAACTATTAATTTCAAAAATGGATATTTAAAAACAAAATATTATCCAAACCCAATAACAGACATAACAATTGTTTCTGAGATTAAAAATCAGAAAGGAACTTTTGATGATTTAAAAGTAAAATTATCACCTGCACAAATAACATTTGAGGGGAAACCTTTTTATATAGATGCTGACTTATATAATTTTGATGACCTTACTTATGATGTTAAAGCCAAAGGTGAGCTAGACATAAGTAAAATATATAGAGTGTTTTCTCAAAAAGGGCTAGATTTAGATGGTTCTATTAAAGCAGATTTAGTTTTAAAAGGAAAACAAAGCGATGCCGAAAAAGGAAATTATAGTAAACTCCACAATAAAGGAACTCTAGAAATTAAAAACATCGGAATAGTTTCTGAATACCTACCTAAGAAGTTCATTATTAAAGAAGGTATTTTTAAAATAAACCAAGACAAAATGTTCTTCAAAAACTTTTTGTCAACATACGGTCAATCAGATTTTAAAATGAATGGTTATTTACAAAATGTTATCAATTTTGCTACAACCAAAACGGGTGTTTTAAAAGGTTCTTTTGTCATAAATTCAAGATACATTAATGCCGATGAATTTATGTCGACAACTACTATTGAAACAAATAGTACGGCAACAACATCAAATACAAGTTCTGAAACTCCAAAAACTGAAGTAGTACAAACTGGTGTAATTATAATTCCAAAGAATTTTAATTTACAATTTCAGGCAAATGCACAGAAGGTAAACTTTAATAAACTTGCCTTAAATAATGCCAAAGGTAACCTCAAGATGAATAAGGGCATTTTAACCATGCAGAATACAGGTTTTAATTTGATAGGCTGCGAAGTAACCATGGACGCAACATACCAAGCTCTAACGATGAAAAAAGCTCTATTCGACTATACTATCAAAGCAACAGATTTTGACGTTAAAAAGGCTTATAATGAAATTGAGATATTTAGAAAAATGGCTAGTGCAGCAGAAAAAGCACAAGGAACAGTTTCTTTAGATTATAAATTAAAAGGAAGGCTTAATGCTAATATGGAACCTGTTTATCCTTCGTTAGTAGGTGAAGGAGTTGTCTCTGTAAAAGACATCAAATTATATGGTATGAAAATGTTTAATGCAGTAAGCAAAACAACGAGTCATGAGGGAATAAAAAATCCTGAAATTTCGAAAGTAGATATCAAGAGTAGTATTAAGAACAATATAATTACCCTAGAACGATTCAAATTTAAATTTGCAGGTTTTAGACCAAGAATAGAAGGAACAACTAGTTTAGATGGAAAATTAAACATAAAAATGAGATTAGGCTTACCTCCTTTAGGAATTTTAGGAGTTCCGTTAATAATAACAGGAAACAAAGACAATCCTAAAATAAAAATAGGACGAAAATCGGATGATTTAGAAGAAACTCAAGATACCGAAGATTAATCTAAACTTTATCAATGTTACCAAACCTGCTCAATCGAGCAGGTTTTTTTATGCCTGGACACAAAATAACACTTCATTATATACATTTTAAAAACACTTTTATCACTTAGACCTGTTAGATGTTATTCACAAACGATTCCGCTCCATAAACGCGCTAAAATTATACCGCGAAGCTTCACAAAGTTTATACAGAGTATCACAAAGATTTTTATTTATAAAAAGCTTAAGATAGTTTATTGCGAAGGTGCTAGACACTAAGCTCTTTTAGCATAAACAATACTTCAGGTTTTAACCGCAAAGTAAGGAAAGAGAAAAAACACAAAGGTTAACAAAGCTATTGATTAAACTTTACGAACCTTTGCGCTTATTTTGCTATTAAAACAACCACAGCCTTGTCACCCTGAGGAACGAAGGATCTCCACAAGACACTAACACAAAGCTTTTTTAGATTGTCAAGCTACTAATTGATCCATTTTAACCGCAGAGGAAGGAAAGAGAAAAAACACAAAGGTTCGCAAAGCTATTGATTAAACTTTGCGAACCTTTGTGTTTTCTTTTGCGAAACTTTGCGAAACAACCTTTTCACAAAGCAGTCATTTCTGTATATATTTTATTTGAATTAAATCCAAAAAAAAATCCCCATCAATTACTTGATGAGGATTTAAAAGAAAGGCGACGACATACTCTCCCACATAACTGCAGTACCATCTGCGCAGGCGGGCTTAACTACTCTGTTCGGGATGGGAAGAGGTGAGCCCCGCCGCAATAACCACCTTAAGGTCGTTGTTACTTGAGGTAACTTTTAATTATTAATTATCAATTATAAATTGTTAATTATCAATTAAACAATATCTTAACACACTGAGATAAAGAAAAAAGTATTTTTAGAAAGTTTCTCCCCCACGCCGAAGCGTGGGGAAAAGCGTACATAAGCTTACGGATTATTAGTACTACTCGACTATGACATTACTGCCTTTACATCTATAGCCTATCAACGTGGTCATCTCCCACGATCCTTAAAAGAAATCTCATCTTGTGGTGGGTTTCGCGCTTATATGCTTTCAGCGCTTATCCCTTCCAAACGTAGCTACTCTGCGGTGCTCCTGGCGGAACAACAGATACACTAGAGGTTTGTCCAATTCGGTCCTCTCGTACTAGAATCAGATCCACTCAAATTTCTTGCGCCCACAGTAGATAGAGACCGAACTGTCTCACGACGTTCTGAACCCAGCTCGCGTGCCACTTTAATGGGCGAACAGCCCAACCCTTGGGACCTTCTCCAGCCCCAGGATGTGACGAGCCGACATCGAGGTGCCAAACCCCCCCGTCGATATGAGCTCTTGGGGGAGATCAGCCTGTTATCCCCGGCGTACCTTTTATCCTTTGAGCGATGGCCCTTCCATGCGGAACCACCGGATCACTATGCTCTACTTTCGTACCTGATCGACCTGTATGTCTCTCAGTCAAGCTCCCTTATGCCATTGCACTCTACGCACGGTTACCAAGCGTACTGAGGGAACCTTTAGAAGCCTCCGTTACTCTTTTGGAGGCGACCACCCCAGTCAAACTACCCACCAAGCAATGTCCCCCGCAATCGCGGGGTTAGGCCTCAGATAAACAAAGGGTTGTATTTCAACAATGACTCCACAACGCCTAGCGACGCCACTTCACAGTCTCCAACCTATCCTACACATCATTTATCCAAGGTCAATACTAAGCTATAGTAAAGGTGCACAGGGTCTTTTCGTCCCACTGCGGGTAAGCGGCATCTTCACCGCTACTACAATTTCACCGAGCTCATGGCTGAGACAGTGTCCAGATCGTTACACCATTCGTGCAGGTCGGAACTTACCCGACAAGGAATTTCGCTACCTTAGGACCGTTATAGTTACGGCCGCCGTTTACTGGGGCTTCAATTCAATGCTTCTCCGAAGATAACATCTCCTCTTAACCTTCCAGCACCGGGCAGGTGTCAGGCCCTATACTTCATCTTACGATTTTGCAGAGCCCTGTGTTTTTGATAAACAGTCGCCTGGACCTCTTCACTGCGGCCAGCATTGCTGCTGGCGACCTTTCTCCCGAAGTTACAGGTCTATTTTGCCTAATTCCTTAGCCATGAATCTCTCGAGCACCTTAGGATTCTCTCCTCGACTACCTGTGTCGGTTTGCGGTACGGGTACTTATTACCTGAAGTTTAGAGGTTTTTCTTGGAAGCCCTTAGGCGCACTATCTCTTTGACCGAAGTCTCCGAGTACTATCGTATTTCCCCAAGCCGCGTGGATTTGCCTGCGCAGCTTATAGGTAGGTACTTCAACGAACTATTCCGTCAGTTCGCGGCGCTTTCATCACTCCGTCACCCCATCACAGTAATAAGTAGTACGGGAATATTAACCCGTGGTCCATCGACTGTCCCTTTCGGGTTCGCCTTAGGTCCCGACTAACCCACAGCTGATTAGCATAGCTGTGGAAACCTTAGTCTTTCGGTGTGCGGGTTTCTCGCCCGCATTATCGTTACTTATGCCTACATTTTCTTTTCTAACCAGTCCAGCATGCCTTACGACACACCTTCAACCCTGTTAGAATGCTCCCCTACCACTTTGACCTAAGTCAAAATCCATAGCTTCGGTAATATGTTTATGCCCGATTATTATCCATGCTCGTCCGCTCGACTAGTGAGCTGTTACGCACTCTTTAAATGAATGGCTGCTTCCAAGCCAACATCCTAGCTGTCTGGGCAGACAAACCTCGTTCTTTCAACTTAACATATATTTGGGGACCTTAGCTGATGGTCTGGGTTCTTTCCCTCTCGGACTTGGACCTTAGCACCCAAGCCCTCACTGTTGTGAAACATTATATAGCATTCGGAGTTTGTCAGGAATTGGTAGGCGGTGAAGCCCCCGCATCCAATCAGTAGCTCTACCTCTATATAACTTTATGCACAACGCTGCACCTAAATGCATTTCGGGGAGTACGAGCTATTTCCGAGTTTGATTGGCCTTTCACCCCTACCCACAGGTCATCCGAAGACTTTTCAACGTCAACCGGTTCGGTCCTCCACTGTGTGTTACCACAGCTTCAACCTGCCCATGGGTAGATCACACGGTTTCGCGTCTAACACTACTGACTAAAGCGCCCTATTCAGACTCGCTTTCGCTACGGATCCGTGGCTTAACCACTTATCCTTGCCAGCAACGTTAACTCGTAGGCTCATTATGCAAAAGGCACGCCGTCACCCCACGAAAGGGCTCCGACCGCTTGTAAGCGTATGGTTTCAGGATCTATTTCACTCCGTTATTCACGGTTCTTTTCACCTTTCCCTCACGGTACTGGTTCACTATCGGTCTCTCAGGAGTATTTAGCCTTAGCGGATGGTCCCGCCAAATTCAGACAGGGTTTCACGTGCCCCGCCCTACTCAGGATACCACTATCCTTTACACTCATTACCTATACGGGACTATCACCCTCTATGGTTCTACTTTCCAGTAGATTCTAATTCTTTGTGCAAGAAATGTCGTGGTCCTACAACCCCAACATTGCCGTAACAACATTGGTTTGGGCTAATCCGCGTTCGCTCGCCACTACTTACGGAATCACTTTTGTTTTCTTCTCCTCCGCCTACTTAGATGTTTCAGTTCAGCGGGTTTGCCCACCTATCGGTGTACTATGTCTTCAACATAGTGGGTTGCCCCATTCAGGTATTTACGGATCAAGTCGTGTGTGCCGATCCCCGTAACTTTTCGCAGCTTATCACGCCTTTCATCGCCTCTGAGAGCCAAGGCATCCCCCATACGCCCTTATTTTGCTTATTGTACCAGTCTTGATAAATCAAGACCGTTTTCTTTATCGTCTGTATCACTACTTTCAATAAAAAATGCTTTCTACTTTTTATTATTTTCTTATCTCAATATGTCAATGAACTTTATTATGCTTTAGGCTTTACGCTTTAGGCATTAAGCTTATAGCCTACGGCTTATAGCTTTTTGTGGAGAATAACGGAGTCGAACCGTTGACCTCCTGCGTGCAAGGCAGGCGCTCTAGCCAGCTGAGCTAATCCCCCATTTTTCAATCTTAGATTGTAGAATTCAGATTTTAGACTTCTTAATTCTTATCTAATTTCTTTTGGTGAATTCCAACTTCTAGAATTTCCTTTTTTTTAAGTTTACAGTCTTTCTAATTAGAAATTGTCAATTATTAATTGTCAATTACTTTTTAAAAAGTAGTCCCGGGCAGACTCGAACTGCCGACCCCTACATTATCAGTGTAGTACTCTAACCAGCTGAGCTACGAGACTCTGTTTTACTTAATTGTATTATTTGAACTAACAGCAGAGTAATATAATCTTCAATTTAACCTATAGGTCATTTCGTCTTCTTTCCCTAACGTGCACAAGTGCTAACATATAGGGCTCTAGAAAGGAGGTGTTCCAGCCGCACCTTCCGGTACGGCTACCTTGTTACGACTTAGCCCTAGTTACCAGTTTTACCCTAGGCAGCTCCTTGCGGTCACCGACTTCAGGCACCCCCAGCTTCCATGGCTTGACGGGCGGTGTGTACAAGGCCCGGGAACGTATTCACCGGATCATGGCTGATATCCGATTACTAGCGATTCCAGCTTCACGGAGTCGAGTTGCAGACTCCGATCCGAACTGTGACCGGTTTTATAGATTCGCTCCTGGTCGCCCAGTGGCTGCTCTCTGTACCGGCCATTGTAGCACGTGTGTAGCCCAAGGCGTAAGGGCCGTGATGATTTGACGTCATCCCCACCTTCCTCACAGTTTGCACTGGCAGTCTTGTTAGAGTTCCCGACATGACTCGCTGGCAACTAACAACAGGGGTTGCGCTCGTTATAGGACTTAACCTGACACCTCACGGCACGAGCTGACGACAACCATGCAGCACCTTGTAAATTGTCTTGCGAAAGATCTGTTTCCAAACCGGTCAATCTACATTTAAGCCTTGGTAAGGTTCCTCGCGTATCATCGAATTAAACCACATGCTCCACCGCTTGTGCGGGCCCCCGTCAATTCCTTTGAGTTTCATTCTTGCGAACGTACTCCCCAGGTGGGATACTTATCACTTTCGCTTAGCCACTGAAATTGCTCCCAACAGCTAGTATCCATCGTTTACGGCGTGGACTACCAGGGTATCTAATCCTGTTCGCTACCCACGCTTTCGTCCATCAGCGTCAATCAATTAGTAGTAACCTGCCTTCGCAATTGGTATTCCATGTAATCTCTAAGCATTTCACCGCTACACTACATATTCTAGTTACTTCCTAATAATTCAAGTTTAACAGTATCAATGGCCGTTCCACCGTTGAGCGATGGGCTTTCACCACTGACTTATTAAACCGCCTACGGACCCTTTAAACCCAATGATTCCGGATAACGCTTGGATCCTCCGTATTACCGCGGCTGCTGGCACGGAGTTAGCCGATCCTTATTCTTACAGTACCGTCAAGGTTCTACACGTAGAACTGTTTCTTCCTGTACAAAAGCAGTTTACAATCCATAGGACCGTCATCCTGCACGCGGCATGGCTGGATCAGGCTTGCGCCCATTGTCCAATATTCCTCACTGCTGCCTCCCGTAGGAGTCTGGTCCGTGTCTCAGTACCAGTGTGGGGGATCTCCCTCTCAGGACCCCTACCCATCGTAGCCTTGGTAAGCCGTTACCTTACCAACTAGCTAATGGGACGCATGCTCATCTTTTACCGTTGTGACTTTAATAATTGCTCGATGCCGAGCTATTATACTATGAGGTATTAATCCAAATTTCTCTGGGCTATCCCTCTGTAAAAGGTAGATTGCATACGCGTTACGCACCCGTGCGCCGGTCTCTACTCCCGAAGAAGTATACCCCTCGACTTGCATGTGTTAAGCCTGCCGCTAGCGTTCATCCTGAGCCAGGATCAAACTCTTCATCGTATATTTTAATATTATATTCGACTAATGATTCTATCGGTTTTATTCAAATCTATCGATTCTATTACTCTTATTTTGTTGTTCTAAGATCTCTCTTAAAACGGCTGTCAATTCAATATGTCTAGGAACGTGTTCTTCTTTTTTAATATCGCTTGTTTCTCAAAGCGGGTGCAAAAGTAGAAAAGTCTTTTCTAACTGGCAAGAAATTTGTGAAGTTTTTTTTGGAAAATTTTCGTTTCCGTTTTCTTCTTTCTTATCAATCTTTCAAGGAACTTTCCGTTGTTTTGCGGGGTGCAAATGTAACATCCGTTTTCCATTCTCACAAGCTTTTCTAAATCTTTTTTTTAGAATTTTATTTCTAATTTGATTCGTCTTGCTTGTCAGTATTTAAAGGAACGTTTGTCGTTGTTGCGGGTGCAAAACTACCACCTTTATTCAGTTAAACAATACTTTTTAGAGAGTATTTTTTGTTTATTTTTTAACAGTCTGATAACAGTGTGTTTACAGGTATTGTTTTTTCTTTATCTCTGTCTTTTTCGAACTCTTCCTCTAGGTTTTCCTTGTTTTTACTGGATTTCGCTAGGTTTCGCGCAAAGGCGCAAAGTCTCTTTTATTGTCGTTCTTATGGGGTTTTTGTTATGTTTTGTCGCCCCTAGCCCTGATAGTAGCGGAAATCCTTGGCCTTTTTCCTTTAAAAAGGACAAGATTGTAGCGGATAGCAGGAAATAGCTCCTGAAACTATTCGAATCGTATTGCTTTAACTGGAGAAATCTTCGTTATTATATAGGAAGGAATCAACAACACCAAGAAACAAACTGATACCGTAAGCAGATTTACTAACAATACATATCCCCAGTTGAGATAAACCGGCGCTTGGTTAACATAGTAGTTTTCTGGATTAAGCTGAATCACTCCAAAATGCTGCTGTATCAACAATAGCGAAATCCCAATAAGATTCCCCCAGAACAACCCTCTTAATATAAGGTAAAGTGCATTATAAAGGAAGATTTTACGAATGACCCAATTATTAGCTCCTAATGCTTTTAGGATTCCGATCATTTGTGTGCGTTCTAGTATTAACACCAATAGTGCTACTACCATATTTATTGTTGCTACAATGATCATGATAGCAAGAATAACTATAATATTAAAATCGAAGAGTTGCAACCAATCAAATATATAACTGTATTTTTCGATTATGGTTTTAGTATCTAGCGTTGATGATGTTTGCTGATAGATTTCGTCTCCTGTCGTTTTTATATTATCAAAGTCTTTTAAGAAAACCTCAAATGCCCCAACTTCGTTTGGAGCCCATTTATTAATACGTTGTATATGGCGAATATCTCCTATTATATAGGTAGCATCGAAATCCTGAAATCCTGAATTGAAGATTCCTGCAATTTTGAATCGGCGAACATTTGGTAATTTATTCTGATCTTCTTTTATAAAGAAGGTATTAAACTCATCTCCTACTTTTAGATTTAATCTATCTGCAAGAAATCTCGATAATAACACTTCTTGATTAATTGCTTTGGAATAATCCGGAAGCCTGCCGTCGACTAAATACTCTTTTATATTATTCCAATCATAATCGGCACCAACTCCTTTGAATATAATTCCTTCGAAAGCTGTTTCAGTTCTTATTATTCCTGCTTTACTGGCTATTGCCTGAATATGACTTACCTCTGGAACAGAAGTAAACTTAGGATAAAAGTCTTGCTTTTTGGAAATTGGACTTAACGTTACCTCGGATTGGTTATTATCGTAATTAGAAATAATTACCTGACCATTAAAAGCGGAGACTTTTTCGCGGATTTTTTGTTGCAATCCAATTCCGGTTGCTACTGAAACCAACATCATTATTATTCCGATTGCAATAGCCGAGATTGCAATTTTTATAATTGGTGCTGATATACTGCTTTTATAATCCTTTGCAGTGATAAGTCTTTTGGCTATAAAATATTCTAGATTCAAAATTGATAGGGTTGTCTTATAATAAGTTCAAAAATACGGTTTAATAAACAAACATAAATTACTCGTAAAAACAATTACGAAATATTTAAGCCTAAATAGCCTCTTATAAAGGCAAACGCTTTTTCATTGCCTCGACAATATTAAATGCCGCTGGACACATTGCGACGTTTTTAAGCGTTAAATCAGAAATTTGCTGGAATTTTTTACGATCTGTATGCGGGAACTCACGGCAGGCTTTTGGGCGTACATCGTAAATCATGCAATAATTTTCATTATCCAGGAATGTACACGGAACACTTTGCAGAACATAATCTTTATCTTCATCTATACGCAAGTATTGCTCGATGAACTGTTGCGGCTTTTGTCGCAAATGTTTTGAGATACGCTCGATATCGGCATCTGTAAATAAGGGGCCTGTCGTTTTACAACAGTTAGCACATTTTAGGCAATCTGTTTTTTTGAATTCTGCGTCATGTAATTCTTGCATTACATAATCTAAATTCTTAGGTTGTTTCTTTTTAAGCTTATCGAAATACTTTTTGTTTTCGATATGCTTATCTTTGGCTAACTTATTTAAGTTGTTTAAAATTTCTTTCAAGTTTAATTTTTAAAGTTGATTTGCAAAATTAAACAACTTTAAACTCGAAACCTTAAACTTTGAACTAAAATACAATGAAAGACCTTTTTGGGAAAGCAATGCTAGATTTCCAGACCAACAATTCGCCTGAGGATTTAATTACCGAAACCACTATTTCTGAAGCTGACGAAATGAGCGTTGCTTATTTGTTTCGCTCTTTTAAAGAAATGCCTAAACTGGAGCAAAAAGCATTAGAACTTGCCAAAGGAAAAATACTTGACGTAGGTTGTGGAGCAGGAAGTCATAGTTTGTATTTACAAAACGAAAGAAATTTAGACGTAACCGCTATAGATATTTCAGAAAAAGCCATTGAAACCTGTAATCTCCGTGGTGTAAAAAATGCCAAAACACAAGATATACTAACTCTAGATGGCGAAAAATACGATACAATTATATTATTAATGAATGGTGTTGGCATTTTTGGAAAACTTCAAAATTGCAATAAATTTTTATCAAAGCTAAAGTCTCTTCTAAATCCTGGTGGACAAATCTTACTGGATAGTTCGGACATTATATATATGTTTGACGAAGATGAAGATGGAGGGAAATGGATTCCATCGGATACTGAGTATTATGGCGAACTCGTTTTTAATATATCTTATAAAGGCGATAAAGAATCTGCTTTTGACTGGTTATACTTAGATTACAATACACTCCAAAATGCAGCTGTCGCTAATGGTTTTAAATGTGAACTTGTTCTAGAAGGCGAACATTATGATTATCTAGCCAAACTTTCTGTTTAAAAAACAAAACACATAACATGGAAAATTTAGATTTAGAAAAATTAAAATATCCTATCGGAAAATTTATAACTCCTGAAAATTATTCTCCTGATTATATTTTAAATAAAATTGAAGAAATCTCTTCTTTCCCCGAAAGACTAAAAAAAGAAGTGATTAGTTTATCCGACGAACAACTTGACACTCCTTATCGACCGGAAGGTTGGACGGTAAGACAACTCATTCATCATTGCGCCGAAAGCCATATGAATTGTTTTATACGAATAAAATGGGCTTTGACTGAGGACAAACCAATAATAAAGGCTTACCACGAGGACCTTTGGGCTGAATTACCTGATAATTTGACAATGCCTATACAACCCACTTTGTCTTTATTGGATGGTTTGCATTTTCGTTTAGGATACATCATGAAAAGCTTATCTCAAGCAGAACTTGAAAAAACTTTTATTCACCCCGAAAATAATTCTATAGTTTCTATCAAGCAAATGATAGGAACGTATGCCTGGCACGGTAATCATCATTTAGCTCACATTACAGCTCTGAAGAAACGCAAGGGATGGTAATTATATTTGTTTTCCTAGCTAAACTCAAAATGAAAACATTTTACACAGCTTGTATACTATTTATACATATTGGTTATCATACATAATTAGCGATAAAAACAAAAGCCTCTTCATGCATGAAGAGGCTTTTGTTTTTGTAACATATAAATATCCTTGATTAAGGAATATTCAAATATTTATGTGTTTGAAGTGATACTCTCCATTTCGGATTATTCATGACATACTCTACAATAAGAGGAGTCATTTCTTCTTTTTTACTCCATTCCGGCTGAAGAAACAATATTGCTTTTCCGTTTACTAGTTCTGCTTGTTCTTCGGCAAAGATAAAATCATGCTTATTGTAAATAATTACTTTTAATTCATGTGCATTATCATAAACTGTTTGCGTTGGCAATTTATTCTTTTTTGGAGAAAGACAAATCCAATCCCACGTTCCTGTAAGCGGATAAGCTCCTGAGGTTTCGATATGGACTTTTAGATTTTTATTTTTTAATTCTGTCGTAAGTACAGTCATATCCCATGTTAATGGCTCTCCACCTGTAACAACAACTGTATCAGCATATTTACTTGCATTATTTACAATTAAATCAACACTTGTAGGCGGATGCAATTCTGCATTCCAACTTTCTTTAACATCACACCAATGACAACCTACATCACACCCTCCAATACGGATAAAATAAGCTGCTGTACCTGTATGAAATCCTTCTCCCTGAATCGTGTAAAACTCTTCCATTAAGGGTAACATTGCACCTTTATTTACTTCTAATTGTATTTCTTTTGATAACATTACTAAATTTTAAAGTGCAAAGATAGTCAATAAAAAATGGAACAATAAAAAAACCGATAATTCAAAGAACTATCGGTTTTAAAATATTAAGAATCTTTATATTATTTTAAAGTATTCAAAGATTGCGTAGCATAAGCATTAGTAGGATCCAATGCTAAAGTTTTGTTGAAATACTCAATTGCTTTCGCTTTATCTGTATTTGCATAACTTGCTGCGATGTTATTGTAAGCCTCTACGAATTTAGCTTTAACTGCTGGTTTAGCAATTTCTTCAGCTCCTTTTTCAGTAGATTTTGCAATATAATCTTCGTAGTTTTTAGTCATTGCCTCATCATTCTCAAGCAATCTGTTTGTTCTTGCTCTATAAAGGTAAGCCTCTTGATAAGTTGGTGAAGCTGTAATTACATTTACAAATGCAGCATCTGCTTTTTGTAAAGCAATTGCATCTGGCTTAGTATTAGCTTTGTTGTTATCATAGTAGATAGACAAACCATAATAAATATTATCATCTAAATAAGTTGCAGACTCAGGAACTTTTGTACCAAATTCAAAAAGTGCTCCTGATTCTTTGTATAATTTTTTACCAAACAATACTTTTCCAAGATCACCTAAATCCTGAACCGCTAAAGGCTCCATTGCAATAGCTTTTCTAATCTCTACCAAACCTGCTTCGAATGCAGCTGGATCAACTGAAGTACCTTCAGCATTTGTTCCTTTTTTGATTTTAGCAAAACCTAAATACAAATAATCTTTTGCAATAATTTTATTTTTAGGATTTTTTACATAATCCTCTAATGATTTGATAGCAACATCTACATTACCATTTTCATATGCAGCATATCCTAAATATCTGAAGATTCTAGGGTTTACTTTATCCAATTCGATCATTTTGTTTGCCTCAACTTCTAAAGCTTTATAATCTTTTACAAGAATTAAAAAGTCTGCATGACGCATTCTTGAATGTATAGAATAATCCGTAAGCGTTAAATATTTTTCATAGCTAGTAATAGCTTTTTGCATATTCTCTTCTGACTTAGAAGGCTTGTTTCTTCCCCATTTGTAATATGTTTCAGCTAATTCTCTGTAAACAGGACCATAATTAGGATCTAATGCAATAACTTCATTAAAAGATTTAATAGCTTCATCGTAAGATTTAGCTCCTTTTAATAATACTCCTAGTTGCATTTTTGCTCTCAACAATGTTGGATCTGCTTGGAATGCATTACGATATGATTTGTAAGCTTCGTTTTGATTATTGTCTCCATAATATGCATCTCCAAGTGCTAAAAGTACTTGAGCATTTTGTGGATCTACTGCTACCGCACGATTTAAAGAAGTTATAGCACTTTTGTAATCTGGATTAACAGAATTCATGTATGCTTTACCGATATAGATAAATTCCTCTACATCTTTTCTTTTCATTGGCTTTATAGCTGAAGCAAAATTAGCCTGAGCTGCAGTTGTATTTTTATTATCTAAATCTAATTGACCTAAACCAATATAACCAAGATTAGCACGGCTAGATGCAGCTGTACTATTAAGGTAATATATTTTTGCAGAGTCAGCAACTTGTTGACTTAAATAAATATTACCCAATATAAATGGAGCTTCACCATCAGTTGGTTTTGCTTTTATAATTGATTGTAAAACTGATTTTGCTTTTTCAAATTGCTCTGCATCGATAGCTTTTTTAGCTTGACTTATGTCTTGTGCATAAGTTCCAGCAGCTGTAGCCATTAACGCAACACTAAAAATTTTAAATTTATTCATCTCTGTTGTAATTAATTTATTCTTTTTCGTTAATAATTTCACTTCTAACATTGAGTTTTCTTCCAGGAACACGTATTGGTAACAATCCAGATTTTAAAACTATTCTTTGTCCAATATCGCCTCCTACAAAAGAAGCAAACCCAATACCTAATCCTGAGTATCCTTGACAATTGATAATATACAAATCACGTGCCAAAGGATAAGTACCCTCTGCTATATTGTTTTGAGTTGGAGCAACAAATTTATCACTAGTAAGACCTTTTACGCTCAATACATTAACTTTAGCAACAAAATCTTTCATTTTAGGAGATGGTTGTGACAACCAATTTACTCCTACAACTCCTACCATTCCTTTATTCTCAGATACAAATTTAATTACTTCTTCATTTGTTTTAAATGAAAAAACTCCTTCTTTAGGAATATCTTTAGTTCCTGCCAAAGTTTTTAAATAGCGCACTGTACTAGAGTTTGGATTATCAAAAACTAATCCTTTGATACTTGCTTCGGGTTTACCTTGCATTAAATTAATCACTGTTTTCAACGCAATTAAAGTATCATTATTGTCTTTGTTTGAAATAAATGCAATTGCATCTGTAGCAACTGGCGTTACTCTAGGGGCAATTTTCTTTTTATTAAAAACTTCTCTCTCTTCTTTTGTCAAATCTCTTGCTGTAAAAGCAACAGTAGCTTTTTGATTTAGTAAATCATTAATAAGTTCCGCTTCTGATTTTGGCTTTATAGCAATTTTTGCATCATAAGTGCTTTCAAAAATAAGCACCTGATCCTCAACAATAGGAACCAACGTTTCATCTACAGTAATATCCATAGATCCTTTTAGTATTGATTCTTTGTCTACTTTACTTTTATCTTTCTGATTACAAGTAATAAACAATAAACCAAACAATACTAAAAACAAAACTTTACTATTCTTTAGCATAACTAATCAGTGTTTGAATTAAAAAACCTCACAAATCTTATAAACGAATATACGATTAATAATATACCAAAAGCAACTCTATATTTAAATTCCATTGCAATTGGTAAAGCTTTCCAAAAAATAATTACTAAACCTATTACAAAATACATTAGAAAGAAGAACATTCCTAAAACAAGAAGAAATCGCTCTTTTAGCGATTTCTTCTTAATATTATCAAGCAGTTTCTTCAACATTAGTCTGCAGATTGAATAGTAATAGGAAGAGAGTATAATACCCTAACTTTTTTACCATTTTGCTCACCTGGATTCCATTTTGGACATTTCTTTAAAACTCTAATAGCTTCGGTTCCTGTTCCATAACCAATATCTCTTAAAACTTTAATGTCTGTTAACGATCCATCTTTTTCAACTACGAAAGTAACATATACTTTACCTTTCAATCCTTCTTCTTCTGGAGTTTTATAGTTATTACCTACAAATTTGTAGAATTTTTCAATCCCTCCAGGGAATTCAGGTTTTACTTCGATACCTGCTGTGTTGTAAATTTGTGTATCTTCTTCAACTACTGCAGCTGTTCCTGTACCTACTGGCTCAACAGTTAATACTGCATCAGGATCTCCTTTAATAGTTTCAGCACCAATTTTTTTCTCTTTAAGCTCCACTAATTTTGGTGGCTCTTCAGTTACTTCATCAGCTTTTGCTACAACTGGCTTCACGAACTTCACTTGATCCACTTTTGGAGGTGGAGGTGGTGGAGGCGGAAGGTTTGGTTTTACCTCCTCTTTTTTAGGTGGTAATTTTACAGTGGTAATCTTAATATCCTTACTTGCCTCATCTGCTTTAGAATCTGGCAAAAGGCTTGCAATAACTGGCGCAGCAACAGCAATTGAAAAAATAACTGACCCAACGATAAGTGCTCTTACCGTAGTTTTTGTGTTAGATTTTCTTAACTCATATGCACCATATATCTTATTACGCCCTTCGAATACGATATCAAGCCACTGGTTTTTTATAATATCTAATTTCATTTTTCTTGATTATTAGGGTGTTAAAAGATAAGATTGCTCTTATTTTTTCTCTACCAATTTTGTTTCCTCTGGCGAAAACTCATTAACGATTGCATAGGTTTCTACGCCAGTAATAGCCATTTCGTCCAAGATATCAACCAAATTACGGTAACTAGATTTTTTCGTAGGTTTTATAATTACGATAATTCCGTTTTTTGGTTTCCCAATTCCAGCAGAATATTCTAAAACAGATTTTTTTCTGCTTACTAATTCTTTACGGATTCCGTCTTTCCCATAAGCAATATCTTTAGGTCCAGCGATAGGAGTTGCTAACAATCCCATATAATAAGTTAATTTATTATCTGGGCCTAATAATAAAGTCATTGTACGATTTTCATCTACTTTAATATCATTCTTTTCATTAGGATCCTTCTCTTTATCTGGCAACCCCAAGTTCATCGATTGAGGCTTTGACAACGTTGTGGTAAGCATAAAGAATGTGATTAGTAAGAAAGCCAAATCTACCATCGCAGTTAAATCTACTTTTGAGTTTTGCTTTTTACTTCTTACTTTACCACCTTTTCCGCCTCCACCGCCGTCGGTATTTAATTCAGCCATTTTAGTGTATGTTTTTTAATTAAAAGTCTTTTCCTCTCAAACCAGTAACTAAGCTAAAGGTATTGATTTTTTGATCTTGCAAGATGTCCATTACTTTATGAATCGCAGGATACTCTTCTTTAGCATCACCTTTTATCGCAAATTGTAATTCTTTATCAGCAATTTCAATATTTGCAATACGCGCATTGTAAATCCATTCTTTTAACTGATTATCTAAAGAATCTTTAGGAATACCAGGTTGATCAGCTTTACTTCTATCAGCCGCTTTCATGTCAATGATTTGCTTTAAACTTGTAATTGGAACTCCAAATCCTTCCATTAGAGCAAATTCAGTTTTATCATTGTCAGAAAAAGCAACACCGTATTTCTCACCCATTAGCTCCAAAGTTCTTTTACGAACTTCTCTTCCTTTTAAATCAAAAAATACTTTTCCTTTTCCTATTGTAAGTGTAGCTAAATCCGTTTCAGGTAATTTAGTTTGTACAGTAGATGAAGGCGTGTCTACAGGAAGTGCCTCAGGCACTTTTGCAGTAGCAGTCAAAATAAAGAATGTCAACAAAAGAAATGCAACATCACACATGGCAGTCATGTCCGTAGACGTTGACTTTTTTTTCATTTTTATTTTTGCCATTATCTTTTATTTTAAATTTAGCACAATAATCATGCTAAAAAATTATTTATTGTTTTAAACTTCCTCTAAAGTGTCTGTAAGTATTTACGATTGTAGTACCTGCTTCGTCAATAGAATAAGTTAAATCATCAATTTTAGATGTAAAGAAGTTGTAAGCAATAATAGCAAAGATAGAAGTACTAATACCAGTTGCAGTATTTACAAGTGCCTCAGAAATACCATTTGCAAGTGCAGCTTGGTCAGGAGAACCTGTAGAAGCTAACGCGCTAAATGCTTTAATCATACCAGATACTGTTCCTAACAATCCTCCTAATGTACCTAAAGATACTAATGAAGAAATGATTGTCATGTTTTTCTCTAACATTGGCATTTCTAATGAAGTAATCTCTTCGATTTCTTTGTGGATAGTTTCAGAAGCTTCTTCACTGTTGAAACCTTCTTTTTTAACTTCTTGATATTTAATTAAAGCTGATTTAATTGCATTTGCAACTGAACCTTGTTGTTTGTCACAAGAAGCGATAGCTGCATCAATGTTTCCTTCTTTAATGCTTCCTTGTACACTTTTCATGAATTTATCTAAGTTTGCTTTTCCAGCAGCTTTAGAGATAACTGTAAATCTTTCAATAGAAAATACGATAACCATTAATAACATACCTAACAAAACAGGAACGATAATACCTCCATGGTAAACCATACCTAATATATTCAACGGGTGCCCTTCAACTGTACCACCTTCAAAATTCGATGGAGAACCCATTAGGAAATTCCAAATACACCAACCCACAAAAATACATGCTGCAATAATCAATCCTGACACCATTCCTCCGCCATTTGAAGTACTTTCCTTTTTAACTTTAACGTTTGCCATTTTTTTTAATTTTAATAGTTTTAAATAATTTTTATTTTTTAGTTATAATAAACTTGTAGTGCAGCAAATTTATATTTTTAGTTTAAATAAAAAAACTTTTTTCAATTTAATTCCAATTAATTTAACCTTAAAACAAAAAATATCTAATTGAATTAATTGTATTTTAAATAAAATCGAAGTAAAAAAATAATTATTTATGATAAAATTTACAACGATTTAGTAAAAAGCAATGCAATCTCTCAAAATCTTCATAATGTGTTAAGAAAATATTTTTTATTATTATTTTTAACAAAATTAGTTTTTTTTTACGCTAACATAGCTAAATTAAACGTTTTAAGAAAAAATCTATACCTTGCAACTGAATTAATGTTACATAAATATGAGCCAAAAAGACGAATTTATTCAAAGTATAAATGACGGTTATCAAACCAAAGGGGAAAGTATTATTCTTGGTGGAGCAATTTTCGATGGGGAACCTCTAAATGCACACGTAAAAATCCCATTAAAAACATTAAACCGTCACGGATTAATAGCTGGAGCGACTGGAACTGGAAAAACTAAGACGATTCAGGTACTATCCGAGCAACTTTCATTAGCAGGAATCCCTGTTTTAATGATGGATATTAAGGGAGATTTTAGTGGTATTGCCAAAGAAGGAGAAGAAAAGTCTTTTATTACCGAACGTCATGCAAAAATCGATATACCTTATAATATATCCCAATTTCCTGTAGAATTAATGTCTCTTTCTGAACAAAGCGGAGTTAGATTACGTGCTACAGTTTCAGAATTTGGACCTGTTTTATTCTCTAGAATATTAGGTTTAAATGATACTCAATCGGGTGTTATTTCGGTAATTTTTAAATATTGTGACGATAATAAAATGCCTTTATTAGATTTAAAGGACATCAAAAAGGTCATTAATTATATTACCGAAGAAGGAAAAGATGAAATCGCAGCCAGTTATGGCAAGATATCTACAGCCACAACTGGAACAATTCTCCGAAAAATAATCGAACTGGAACAACAAGGAGCAGATATCTTTTTTGGTGAATTATCATTCGAAATTGATGACTTAATGCGCATCGACGAAAACGGTAAAGGATACGTAAATATCATTCGTTTAACGGATATTCAGGATAAACCTAAATTATTCTCGACTTTTATGTTGAGTTTACTTGCCGAAATATACCAACAAATGCCCGAAAAGGGAGATGTTGACCAACCTGAATTAGTCATTTTTATAGACGAAGCGCACTTAATTTTCAACGAAGCTAGTAAAGTATTGCTAGAGCAAATTGAAACTATTGTAAAGCTTATTCGTTCAAAAGGTGTTGGAGTTTATTTTGTAACTCAAAACCCAATGGATGTACCAAGTGGAGTTTTAGCACAGTTAGGTTTAAAGATTCAGCATGCTTTAAGAGCTTTTACAGCAAATGACAGGCAAGCCATCAAGAAAACTGCCGACAACTACCCTACATCTAAATATTACAAGACAGATGAGCTGCTTACGAGTTTAGGTATAGGAGAAGCTCTGGTTACAGCCTTAAATGAAAAAGGAGTTCCAACACCATTAGTAGCCACTATGATGCGAGCACCAATGAGTAGAATGGATGTATTAACAGAAAGTGAAATTCAGGAAATCAACCAGAAATCAAAATTGGTTAAAAAATATAGCGAGGTAATCGACAGAGAAAGTGCTTACGAAATATTAACCAAAAAAATTAGCGATGCAGAACAAGAAGCTTCTTCTCGACAAGAAGAGAAAACTTCTCAGAAAACGAGTAATGAACCAAGTACTGCAAGCGTAGTTGGTAAATCAGTACTAAAAGTAGTAACCAGCGCTACCTTTATAAGAGGCGTATTTGGCGTTTTATCAAAAATGTTCAAGAAGTAAATTCTAAAAATAAAGAAACCCTTTTAATGTTATATTAAAAGGGTTTCTTCATTTATATATCTAACTATATCTTATTTTAATAAATCAAGGATTTTATTTTCGACAACTGGACTATCCCAAATAGCTTCTATATTTTCCATTCTTAAAACCTCTTCCATAATCGTATTCTGAAAATCTCCTATTGCCAATGCTTCGGCATAAGGGCGATCACTAAAAGTAACACGACTATAAAGCGGAATCCATTTATCTGGATGTTTATCCGAAAAAGCTTTTTCTATCTTTTTTTGCAACAAGAATTTTTCATCTGCCGTTTTCGTACTCATTTCCATAAAATTGCGATACGAAAGTTCTGCAATTGCATCCGCATTTGGTTTACGAGAAATTTCATACTCAGAGAAAATCTTTTTCCAATCATCTCCATATTTAAGAATCATCTCATATAAAACCGTGATATCTTCAAAACCAGCATTCATCCCTTGTCCATAAAAAGGAACAATAGCATGACACGCATCGCCAATTAAAGCAATCTTATCGCTATAAGTCCAAGGAAAACATTTCATAGTTACCAATGTACTTGTAGGATTATTAAAGAAATCTTCGGCTAATTTTGGTATAACCTCAATAGAATCCGGGAAGTTTTTCTCAAAAAAGTCTTCAACCTGTTTTCTATCTGTTAGCGAATCAAAAGAGTTTTCTCCTTCAAAAGGCATAAACAAAGTACACGTAAAACTACCATCCAAGTTAGGCAATGCAATAAGCATATATTCCCCACGTGGCCAAATATGAAATGAGTTTTTATCTAGTTTATGTGTCGCATTAGGATTTGCCGGAATATTTAATTCCTTATATCCCATATTCAAGAATTCCTGCGAATAATTAAACATGCTTTGGCGTTGCATACGATGACGAATTCTAGAAAAAGCACCATCGGCTCCAAAAACCATATCGTATTTTTTCTCTTCCCACTCCCCTCTTTCCGTATCACCAATATGTAATGTAGCATCGCTTAAAGTTACATCCCATATCTTTTGCTCAAAGAAAAAATCGGCTCCGGCATTTTCTGCCAAATCAATCATTTTACGGTTTAAGGTTCCTCTTGAAATCGAATAAATACTTTCGCCTTCTTGTCCGTAATTCTGAAAATTAAGTTTATCAACTAAATGTATGGCTCGCTTATCCATCGGAATAGCAATTTCTCGAACAGCATCTCCTACACCAACGCCATCTAGTGCTTTCCAGCCACGATTAGACATTGCCAAATTTATCGATCGTCCCGAAAAATTAATTTTACGAATATCTGGGCTTCGATCATAAACATGAACTTCATGACCTTCCTTTTTAAGATAAATTGCCAACAATGAGCCAACCAATCCAGAACCTACAATAGCAATTTTAAGTGGAGTTTGCATCAAAAAAAAATGTGATTATACGCTCGTAAAAATAAGTATATAATCTATAGAATAGGCTATAAATCAAAGAAATATTTGGGCGTGCCCCTCCCAAAAAGGTCGGGTCAGGCTTTTCGCTACAATCTTTTTTTCGTTCCTCAAAAAAGGATTTTCACTTCAATCCTTCACGCAATCAGTTAGATAATGAAATAAATCCAGATATAAAACCTTCCATTTTCTATCTTGGTTTAAAAACCAGTTTAGTCGAAGTTTTAACAATCTCCTCCTTATTTAATTTCATTTTTCGGAACTTTCCTGCATTATAAAGCTCGGCTTGATCCTTATAATGTTTACTAAATGGATTCCCAGATTGTCCTGTTGGCAAAATACTCCAACTATTTTCTATATCCGAGAAGTCAATAATCCTTCTTGTCGATGGTCCGCCTTTTACATTATAAACTCCTTTATCAGTAAAATCAAAAAACTGATTATTGATTACTTCAGTTGAGCCAGAAACCGCAAAAGGTCCAGCATTAAAGATTCCTCTTAAAGCAGCCACTTGCCCTAAAGGATGATGATACTCTACAGTATGTACTTTCTCCCATTTCCAGTCTTGAACCGTATTCCCTAATTGCTTCTCAAGTCCCGTAATTGCTTCATGAAATGATTTTGTTAAAATATCTTTCTTAGTTTCTTTTACATTTTTGGTCAATATATTGTCCCACCAAACCGAATTTTCGTTTTGTATTTGTTTCGCTATAATTTGTTTTACAAGATGTGTTTCTAATAAATTTTTAAAATTTCCCTCTCTCAATTCATCTTCAAAAGTGTTTTTTAAATACGCATACACCCATTTATTGTAAATCGTAGGCGCAACATCTTCCAGATTATTAGTTCCCTTCCAATCCTTAAGAATAGATAATGCTTGTTTTTCATTTGCCGTAAGTGATTCATTTTTCACATTCAAAAGTAAATTCTGAACCACCGTTGGAGCAACTGGAGATGTATTATCAAAAATCATTTTACTAATCGCTTCTTTATCCCAATCAGATTTTGCATCAAGCAATTGCGTAATTCTTTTAGCACGATCTTCTGGCAAATAATATCCAGGATATAAAAACCCATCGATAGCTTCTGGCTGATTATTGGCCGAATATACATAACCCCATTTTGGATTTTCTGCCGATGGATTTTTGGAGAAATCCAAATATTCGGCAATATCATCTTTACCACTTGACCCATCCAGAATAAAATTAGGATTTACTCCTTTATTATGCTTGTATAAAGTTCCGGTTGCCCACCATCCTACATTACCTTTTGCATCACCATACATTACATTTAAGCCCGGAGCAGCAACAAGTGAAACCGCTTTCTTAAAATCATTTTTATTCTTTGCATGCGAAAGTCCATAAACAGCATCTAGAATTTTTATAGGCTGTTGCGTATAAACCCAAGACATTGCAATAGGTTTATTACTATTCTTTAAATCTTCGATTAAGCCATTCATAACAGGACCATGACGGCTTATTTTTACATCTACAATAACATCCGATGAATCTTTAACCTTTATAACCTTCTTTCTGGTTTCGTATTTTTCAAAACCATTTGGCGTTTTATATTCATTAGCATCTCCCGATTTATTTTCTTCTTGATAAAAATCGATATCATCATTTTCGAACATTGTTAATCCGTATGCATAATCACGATTATGACCTAATAAAGGATATGGCGTTCCAGCAAGATAACAACCATATAATTCAAAATCCGGAGTTATCAAATGTGCCTCATACCAAGTTCCTGGTTGCGAAAATCCGATATGCGGATCATTAGCAAAAATAACCTTTCCGTTTTTCGTTTTCTTAGGTGAAACTACCCAACTATTACTTCCTATAAAAGGAGGAATTGGAGATTTTTCAAGAAGCGAAGCAACAGATTTTGAAATCACTGCAAATTCTTCTGGATTCTCTTTTGCATTTCTTATCTGAGTCGTATTAAATTCGCCATTTAAACCAAAATCTTTTAAATATTCATTTCCGTATTTATTACGAATATCAGTCATTAAAGGATCTGTCTTTTGTGCCATTGCAAAACTGAAAGACATATACCCAAAAATATTATAAACATCTTTTATCGTGAATTTTTCTTTTTTCACTCCAACCAACTGAAATTCTATTGGCGTAACACCTTCTTCCAAATATTGATTAATTCCGTCCAGATAAGCCATCGTTAATTGATAACTCGGGCTATTTTTATCCAATTGCGCAATTGCTTTCGCCGAAGCTTCTTCTATTCCTAATCCCGAAAAAAACTTATCATTCTTTAGCATTACCGAACCAAAAATTTCCGACAATCTCCCAGATGCAATACGACGCATCAACTCCATTTGCCACAAACGATCCTGAGCATGTACATAACCCAAAACTGTCATGGCTTCTTTTTGTGAATTTGCATAAATATGTGGCACTCCAAAATCATCAAAATATACCGTTGTCTCTTTTTGAATGTTTTTCAGTTTTACTTCTCCTTCATATTTCGGTTTTAAATGAAAAATATAAGTACATAAACCGATTCCTAAAACAACAAGTATCAAGAACAAAACAAGCAGTATTTTTTTGATTTTTTTCATGTTTCTAAATTGTATAAATAAATATTTTAATGAAATGTATTATTATCAAAATCACAATTGTATCCAAAAGTTATTCCTTTTAAGTCTTTAAATTTATATATTTAAAATAAAATATGCACTAAATGTCTTTAAATAAAAAAATAATCATAGGAATCATTTCGTTTTTAGCCCTTTTGTTTTTAATAAATACTGGGCTAAATTTTTGGGTAAAAAAACAACTCCCAAAAATCATTCAGGACAATAATAAAACGCCGTATCAAATTACATACGAAACAATAAAAATCGATCTTTGGGCAGCAGATATTTATGCATCTAATATTGTTATTAATCCTAAAAATGCACCAAAAAACGATACTACTAAAATTGGGATTTATTCTAAAATAAAAACAGTTGCCATAAATGATTTCAGCATCTGGAATCTTGTATTTAATGATGCGTTACGTGCAAAAAGTATCACCATAGATCATGCACGAGTAATCTTGTATAAAAAAGATGAAAATGCAATTGACAACAGCAATAGTATTCGTACACAAGTAATTGAACCTTTCCAGAAAATTATTGTTGTTTCTAATATTTATCTCAATGAAGCAAGTTTAGACATCATGTCTACCAAAACAAATAAGCCTATTTTATACACTCGAAATATCGCTATTGTATTAGAAGGAATTGTAATTAATGATGAAATTCTTAAACAGAAAATCCCTTTTTCGTATCAAAAATACGCCCTAAATTGTGATAGTATATATTACAAGCCAAACCCCTTTTACACCATTAATGCGTCGCAAATAACAACTAATAATCATTCTTTAAAAGTAAAAAACTTCAGTTATATCCCTTTGTATTCTCGCCATCAATTTGTACAAAAATTAGCTAAAGAAAAAGATCTTTTTACCGTAAAGGCAACAGATATAAATATCAATTCGATGAATTGGGGATTTAAAAATGATGTGTTTTTCTTTAATGCAAATTCTATTGTTTTTGATGATTTAGATGCAAATATCTATCGAAATAAAATACCCGCAGATGATTTAAGCAAAAAACCATTGTATAATGCATTACTCCGAAAAATTCCGTTTCCACTAAAAATTGACACACTTTCTATCCGAAATTCAAAATTAGTATATGAAGAAGAAATCAATTTCCAGAAAGGACCTGCGATATTAACTTTCAGTCGTTTTAACTTAAACGCTACAAATCTGCAGAGTGGTTTTGGATTAAAAAAAGCACCCGATTTAGATATTAAAATCAATTGCCTTTTTATGAAAAACTCTCCTTTAAAAGTACATTGGACATTAAATGTGCTAGACAAAAACGATGGTTTCCGTATAAAAGGGAGTATTGCCAAATTTGATGTTCAGGCCATGTATGCTTTCACAAAACCATATACTAATACTTCGTTTAAAGGAACTTTTGATGATTACCATTTTGATATTACTGGAAATGACAAAAAGGCTACAGGAAATGCAAGCTTAAAATACAAGGACTTAAAAGTTACTTTATACAAAAAGAAAGATCCTGAAAAAGAAGCAAAATTAAAAACTTCTTTAGCTAATTTAATCCTTAAAAAAGACTCTGATAATGAAGCTAAAAAAACTGAAATAGAATTAGAACGAATTCAGGAAAAGTCTTTTTATAATTTTTTATGGAGAAGTATAGCTGAATCTTTTAAGAAAATTTTAATTTAATCACACCAAAAAACAAACTTAATCCGCTATAAACATGATATATATCAGTTTTTTTATAAAATGATTTTACAACATTTGTCATTTATTAAATCTTATAATAATCTCAAATGACAAAAAACCCCATACACTCTTTTCATATCCCTGTAATGGGACTCGCTTATACTATTGACAGCCCGATTCGAGTAGCTAAATATGGTATTTCATCGGTAATCTCGATTGCAGATGATGAGTTAATTGAAAAGATGACCGCTTTTTATTCTGAAAAATTCAATTCTTCTTATCAGGAAATAAGCCAAAAAATTCACGATTACAGAGCCAAACGTATTACAACCTACTTAAACTTAGTAGATAAAATCGTAAAACAAAAATTTGAAAATTTTAAAACCGAATTATCTGAGAGCAAACAAGCGCTGGAAAACTATATCTCGATGCTGCCTAATGGTTCTGAGATAAAAAAAGGTTTTTTAAACTTAATGGAAGATGGTATTTCGTTTAAAGAAAACATCCAAAATTATATTGAATCACATCTTTCTGCAGGAGCAATTGATGTAAATATTATGACAAAACTTGATAAAGATAACTTTATCAAAGACGAACAATTACCTATTGAATTTAATGATGCTCATGCAGCTCTTCGTGGTTTTGCAAACAGTAATCTAGAATCTTCTTTAGTTCTTTCTGCCGGAATGAATCCTAGATTATATAGTTACTTTGAGAATTTTCCAGACTTTTTTCCAAACAGTAATAATGAGCTTAAAAAGAAAATTATACTAAAAGTAAGTGATTTTAGATCTGCCATGATTCAAGGTAACTTTTTAGCAAAAAAGGGACTTTGGGTTTCTGAATATCGTATAGAATCAGGATTAAACTGTGGCGGACATGCATTTGCTACCGAAGGTTTATTATTAGGTCCTATCTTAGAAGAATTTAAGCAGAAAAAAGATCAATTGATTCAATCTGCTCATGATTTAATGGTAAAAGCGTTACAGCAAAAACAATTTCTAGTTCCCGAAAATCCTTTACCTCTTAAAATTACCGTACAAGGTGGTGTAGGAACTGCCGAAGAACACGAGTTTTTATTAGATAATTACAGTGTAGATTCTGTAGGTTGGGGAACTCCTTTTTTATTAGTTCCAGAAGCGACATCTGTAGATCAGCCTACTCGTAACTTATTAATAAAAGCCCAAGAAGAGGATTTATATTTAAGTCATATTTCTCCTTTAGGCGTACCTTTTAATACCTTAAGAGGAACCTCTAACGAAATCCTGAAACAAAAACGTATTCACGATAATAAAGCAGGAAGTTCTTGCCCGAAGAAATTTTTGGCGTTAAGCAAAGAATATGATCCAAAAGGAACTTGTTCGGCTTCAAAAAAATACCAAGATTTAAAATTAGCCGAATTAGATACTATAAAAGATACTGTTTCACCTGAATCTTTTGAAAGATCAAAAGCTGCTATTACCGAAAAATCATGTTTATGTGTAGGACTCGCAAATGCATCTTATATAGAGAACGATATTAAAATAAAAGGACAAGCGCAAGGTGTTGTTATATGCCCAGGTCCAAATATGGCCTATTTTGATCAAGAAGTATCTCTGAACGATATGGTGCAGCACATTTACGGAAACAAGTCAGTTATACGCGTTAAAAATCGTCCGAATTTATTCGTAAAAGAATTAAAGATGTATCTGGATTATTTTAAGAAAGATATCGAGAATATTTCGGCAGAAATAACAGCTGCACAAACTAAAAAATTACAAGCTTTTAAAGACAATCTTTTAAGCGGAATTGCATATTACGAAAATCTGCTTGCAGCTTCTTCTTATTTTAAGAATGATAAAGTAGAAATTCAAAATCAATTTAATGATTATAGAACTAAGCTTATTGCTATAGCTATTCCATCATAAGACAATAATACCACATTTCTTTATTATGCAAAAAACCACCTCTAAAATTAATTTGAGGTGGTTTTTCTAATTTGAATATAACTAACATTTATTCGAAGAATAGCGGTCTACTCTATTCTTTTTTCTTTTTTCCATCTATAATTGCTCCCGTTCCTGCACCAACACCAGCACCTGCTAATCCTCCTATTATTGCTCCTTCGCCTTTTTTCTTACTGATAATTGCTCCTGTAACTGCTCCAACTCCAGCACCTATTACAGCTCCTTTTGCGGTCGAACTCCATCCTTTTTTCTTTGGCGCGGCAGCAGCTGGCGCTTGCTGATTTACAACAACCACTTTTTGAGGTGCTAATTCTGCTTGAGCTTGAACTTGCTCTTTTTCTTCTTGAACTTTTGCCATCTCTGTTTTCATTGAATCAATAACTTTTTGTTTATTAATTTCAACTTTCATAGAGTCAATACTCGCTTGCTTGGCTTTTTGAATATCTATTTTCCCTTGATTCTGACACGAGATAATCGCAAAAGAAAATAATACTAAATATAATGTTTTCATGATTGTAAAATTTAGGTATTTATAACATAACAAAGTAAAGCCTAAACTTTTGTCTGGAATTACATAATTTTAAGAGATCGTTACAAAATTAAACTACGCAAAAAAGTCAGCCAATTCATAACAATCTGAATTAGCTGACTTTAAAATATTTTTATTTATTTACGTTTAGACTATTCTAAAATTCCTCTTTTTAAAATTTGTCCAAACTCAAACATATCTTCAAAAGAACAATACAAAGGAACTGGAGCTAAACGAATAACATTAGGTTCGCGCCAATCTGTAATAACTCCATTTTTCATTAAATAATCAAATAAGCTACGTCCTTCTCCATGCAAAAACACAGACAATTGCGAAGCTCTTTCCTTAGGATCTGCTGGAGTAATAACTTCAAAATTACCTTTTACTTCTTTATCTATTTCATGTAAGATAAACTCCAGATAAGCTGTTATTTTATCTCTTTTTGCAATTAAAGCATCCATTCCTACTTCATCAAACATTTCTACCGATGCTAAGTAAGGTGCTAAAGAAAGCACAGGTAAATTACTTATTTGCCAACCATCTGCTCCATGAACTGGGTCAAAATTAGGTTCCATCTTAAAACGGCGTTCCTTATTATGTCCCCACCAACCAGCAAAACGAGGTAAATCGGGGTTGTTATGATGTTTTTCATGTACAAAACAACCAGATGCATTTCCTGGTCCTGAGTTCATGTATTTGTAACTACACCAAGCAGCAAAATCGACATTCCAATCGTGCAACTCTAGCTTTATATTTCCGGCAGCGTGTGCTAAATCCCAACCTACTTTGGCTCCTACTTTTTGTCCAGCCGCAGTAATGGTTTTCATATCAAAAACTTGTCCTGTATAATAATTCACTCCACCTATTAACACCAGAGCCAATTGATCTCCAACTTCTTCAATTTTGGCCAAAACATCTTCTAGTCGGATATTGTGTTCTCCTTCGCGACGTTTGATCTCTACAATAGCGTCTTCTGTTTTATAACCATGAAAATGTACTTGGCTCTGAAACATATATTGATCTGAAGGAAATGCTTTTTCTTCGCAAATAATCTTATACCTAGTTGCAGTTGGTCTATAAAAAGACACCATCAATAAATGAAGGTTAACCGTTAATGTATTCATCACGGTAACTTCGCTTGGCAAAGCACCAACAATTTTACTAAGTGGTTTGGCAAAACGTTCCTGATAATCCCACCAAGGTTTTTCGGCATAAAAATGCCCTTCAACAGCAAGATTTGCCCAATCTGCCATTACTTCATCAACATAGGATTTTGTACGCTTTGGCTGTAATCCCAAAGAATTTCCTGTAAAATAAATAACCTTTTTATTATTTACTTCAGGAAAAATAAATTCGTCTTGGTATTTATGCAATATATCTTGTGAATCAAGTTTTTGTGCAAATTCACGTGTGTTTTCGAAAGTCATTGTTTGAATTTTGTTTGGTAAATGTAGAAAAAAAACAACGAAGACAAAAGGAGAAAAATATAAGCCTGTGTTAAAAATGAACACAATTAATTCGATATATTTGATTGAATTTAAAATTATATGCCATGTTCAAAAACAATTTAAATGTTATTATTATTTCTTTAGCAGTGATTATCTCTGCCTATTTGTTTTCTAATGCATTCCAAAATAGAAATAAAAGCAATGATACTATTAGTGTTACAGGTCTGGGGAAAAAAGATTTTGTTTCGGATTTAATTGTCTGGAGTGGTTCATTCTCTAAAAAGAGTCTTACGCTAAAAGAAGCTTATGCATCATTAGACAGCGATAGAGAGAAAATAAAAAACTATTTGGCTAGCAAAGGAATCAAAGCTTCAGAAATGGTTTTCTCTGCAGTAAACTTCAATAAAGATTTTGACACTTCATACAATGAAAATGGAACACCAAAACAACAAGTTTTTACGGGATTTACATTAACCCAAAGTGTAACCATTCAATCTAAAGAAGTAAATAAAATTGAGGAAATTTCCAGACAATCTAGCGAATTAATAAATTCCGGAGTCGAATTCTATTCTAATCCTCCTGAGTATTATTATACCAAACTAGCTGAACTTAAAATAAAAATGATTGCTGAGGCAACTAAAGATGCTAGTTCCAGAGCCAAAAGCATTGCTGAAAATGCAGACGCTTCTTTAGGGAAATTAAAAAAATCAGACATGGGAGTTTTCCAAATTACTGGGCAAAATTCATCTGAAGACTTTTCTTATGGAGGATCATTTAATACAACCTCTAAAAACAAAACGGCTAATATTACCGTAAAACTAGTATATCAGGTTAACTAGATTTCAAAAAAAAAATCTCGCTATTACTAGCGAGATTTTTGAATTAACCTTATTTTATATTTCTTAGATGATAAGCATTGCATCACCATAAGAGTAGAATTTGTATCCTTCTTTTATAGCTTCTTCATATGCTCTTTTCATTAAATCATGTCCACAGAACGCAGAAATCATCATTAACAATGTTGATTTTGGTGTATGGAAGTTTGTAATCATACAGTTTGCAATACTAAAATCATGAGGAGGGAAAATAAATTTATTCGTCCAACCTTCAAAAGGATTTAATGTATTTTGTGATGAAACTGAACTTTCAATAGCACGCATTGAAGTTGTTCCTACAGCACAGATACGCTTCTTGTTTTGTTTTGCATGATTTACAATTTCACAAGCTTCTTCAGTAATGATTAACTCTTCTGAATCCATTTTGTGTTTTGATAAATCTTCAACCTCAACTGGATTAAAAGTTCCTAAACCTACGTGAAGTGTAACTTCTGCAAAGTTTACTCCTTTAATTTCTAATTTTTTCAAAAGGTGTTTCGAGAAATGCAATCCAGCAGTTGGTGCTGCAACAGCTCCTTCTTCTTTAGCATAAATCGTTTGGTATCTTTCAGCATCTTCTGGAGTTACCTCTCTGCTGATATATTTAGGAATTGGAGTTTCTCCAAGTTCTGTTAGTTTATTTCTGAATTCTTCGTAAGAACCATCGTAAAGAAAACGTAATGTTCTACCACGAGAAGTAGTATTGTCGATAACCTCAGCAACTAACGAATCGTCATCACCAAAATATAATTTATTTCCGATACGGATTTTACGAGCTGGATCTACCAAAACATCCCAAAGACGTTGCTCTGAATTTAGTTCTCTTAATAAGAAAACTTCAATTCTTGCTCCAGTTTTTTCTTTGTTTCCGTACAAACGAGCAGGGAAAACTTTAGTGTTATTTAATATCAGAACATCACCATCATCAAAGTAATTGATTACATCTTTGAACATTTTGTGCTCTATAGTTTGTTTTTTACGATCAATTACCATCAAACGAGACTCATCTCTGTTTTCAGCAGGGAATTCAGCTAAAAGTTCTTTTGGTAAATTAAATTGAAAATGAGATAATTTCATGTAGTCTATTTATTTAGAGTGCAAATATACGATTGTGAGATAGGCGTTGTCAAGTGTTTTGGCTTTTATTTAGTTAGAAAATTGCAAACTTCAAAATTTATTCCTGATTTTAGCCGTAAACATTGATTATTATGCACCTATTTCTGTTGTCTCAAAACCTAAATTTGTTAAATCTTTCCAAAAATCTGGATAAGATTTAGAAACTACTCCTGCATCTTCGATTATTATTGGCACTTTTAATGCCAATGGAGCAAATGCCATTGCCATACGGTGATCATTATAAGTAGCAATTTTTACATTAGAATTTATTTCATTTGTAGCAACAAGCGTTAAACTATCATTAGTAACCGAAATATTAGCTCCTAATTTAGTTAACTCAATCCTTAAAGCTTCCAATCTATCTGTTTCTTTAATTTTTAGAGTGTGCAAACCTGTTAAATGACAACCTATTCCTAAACCAAGACAAGTAACTACAATAGTTTGTGCAATGTCGGGAGTGTTGTTCAGATCAAAATTTACTGTTTCAAATTTAAAATTTGGCTGCTTAACCAAAGTCATTTTATTTCCCTGAAATGTAGTCTCAACACCCATTTTCTCATAAAGTGATATTAAAGCTGAATCTCCTTGTAGGCTATTTTCTTTGTAACTACTAAGTGTTATCGAAGCTGTATCTGCAAGTGCTGCTAAACTAAAAAAATAAGAAGCCGAACTCCAATCAGATTCAACAACCATTTCTTTTGCAACCACCTCAGCTTTTGGATATACTTTGATTACATTTCCTTCAAAGCTAGTTTGAATTTCTAAATCATTAAGCAAAGCCAAAGTCATTTTGATATATGGAATAGAAGTAATTTCTCCTTCTAATGTTAACTCTAAACCATTTTCTAATTTAGAAGCCACAAGTAATAATGCCGAAATATACTGGCTACTTACATTGGCAGCCAAGGTAACTTTTGAGGCTGCGATTTTTTTCCCTTTAATGCGAATTGGCGGATATCCTTCTTCTTTTAAATATGAAATCTCTACTCCTAACTGAGCTAAAGCTTCTACCAAAATTTTAATCGGACGCTCTTGCATTCTGCTAGAACCCGTCATTACAACTTCTCTACCTTCCTTAACCGCAAAATAGGCCGTTAAAAAACGCATTGCTGTTCCTGCATGATGAATATCTACTATTTCTTCATTACCAACTAATGCTTTTTGCATTACTTCGCTATCATCAGAGTTTGATGTGTTTGCCAAAGTAATATTCGGAAACAATGCTTGCAATAATAATAATCGATTGGTTTCGCTTTTTGAGCCAGTTACTGCAATTTGTCCTTGTAAATTAGCTTGAGATGTTTTTAATAGTAAATTCATTATAGGGTAATTGTTTTGTGCGTTTTTGCAAATTTATTTTAAAAAAAGGATACTCCAAAGCTTTACCCTAACTTATCACATTATTTTAGTTTATCGTTGTTTTTATGACGGTCTTTATCTCGAACAGATTTCAAATCCATTTTTTTATCAAATGCAGACTGCAAATCAATTCCTGTTTGATTTGCTAAGCATAAAACCACAAAAACCACATCGGCTAATTCTTCGCCAAGGTCTTTATTCTTATCGCTTTCTTTCTCCGATTGCTCTCCATAACGACGCGCAATAATTCTGGCAACTTCCCCTACTTCCTCTGTAAGTTGTGCCATATTTGTCAATTCATTAAAATAACGAACTCCATGTTCTTTTATCCAGGTATCGACATCTAGTTGGGCATTTTTTAAATCCATTTTTATATTCTTTTTAAAACTATTTTTTCATTCTCTTTAGCAATCATCCCTTTGTAATACTCTTTTAAAACTGAGTAATCATCTGGTAGTATTACTGGCTCATTTATCTGGTGCGTTATTACCACTTGTAAGATGTTTCCATTTACAGAACTAATAAACTTAAATAAACCTAAATCATTTTCCATAGCAAATCCTCCTGAAGCTGGCAAAGTTTCAACTGCAAACCCATCTGGAATAGTGATATTAATACTATACTTATCAGAAGATGGAAAACCATAATCTACAGGATATTCACGATTCTCTTGTGTAAAAGGATTCTTCTTATCGGTAAGAAACAACATTGGATCTATATAAATTTTATCACCAATTATTTCGCAAAGGTTATTACCCGAAAACGAAAAGGTCTCGATTACAGGCAATAATAAATCTTTTTCATTTGTTCTGGAATACTCGCTTATCTCAATTTTATTATTATCATTTTCTAATTTTTCAAGATATGCATCTTCTTTCACATCACCAATATTATCCCTAAACATCATGGCATTGTAATTTGTATACTGCTTTCTTGTTTTTCCGCTCACATTCCCACTAGCATCTACATTATAAATCATAGACACATTGTTGGCAGATACTATTTTAGGCATTAAATCAATCTCCTCAGAAGTCCCATCTTTACGTATTAATCTACCCATCCAGTTTAAAGCTCTAAATGGTAAAATATTTGGGGTTGAATACTTATCTGAAGCATCTAGTAAAATAATTCCATTAGGAGTTTCAACAGCCGCAATTACATAATTAAAAGCAGTTCTATTAGGAAATATTGAGATTCCGTTAGAACGTGTACTTACTAAAACAGGATTTGCAGTTAATCCTGAATGTCTCAACATAGCTGTTAACATAAGATTTATATCAGCCACATTCCCTGTTTTTTCTTTATAAGCTTTTTTTACCCCGTTATCACATCCATAATCAGTATAACCATTCCATTTAACTCTTGCTTTTACGAAATTTAATATTAGATTAATTCTATCATCTTGCACATCTACGCCTGCAAGTAATGTTTTTAAATCATCTTCAAAATATCCTGTTTTATTTAATTCTGGGCCAAAGCTCTCATAATTATATATTGTTTTCACAACTGAATTCCAATCAGTTGAGAACAACTTCATTGGCTGATTAGGGTATTTTGTCATAGACAATTCAAGCTCCAGACATGAGGTATAATTATTAATATTATTAACATACGCCTCTTCTTTCATCGCAGGCAAATTCTCTGCTGTATAAGTAGTTTTCTCTTCCTGATATTCTAGTTTATCCTGAGAAAAAGTAGTTCCTAAATTTCTTCCTCCTGATCTTTCTTTATTGTTGAATACAATATACTTAGTACTTGTTTCTTTATTAACTTTAGGGAAAATATACCCTTTTTGCTTATTATTGTAAACAAAATATTCTGGAATTCGGGTTATAAATTCAGAATAGTTAACCGGAATAGAAGTTTGAAAATACCAATCCCTCATGGAACCAATTGTCAAAGCTTTTATTCTATATTTATATTCAATAACAGAACCTTCTTTTACATTAGGCATTGTTATCTTTTTCTTATTATAATATTTATTAAAATTCTCATCAAAAGTCCCATCACTTTTAAGTTTAGTTTTCTCTATTTTTCCATCAACAAGATTATAAGTAACCGCATCAGAAAACGAAACACTTTCCTTTGTATTAGAATCACCTATGTAATACCTTACCCCTTGATTCGCCCATTCGTAACCTTCTTTTTTATAGATTTTAATTCGGCTTTCAACCTCAGTTATAATTACAAAACCATCAACCGGATCATATTCAAAATAAGAGGTTCCTTTTCTGAATAAAATTGCAGCCGAAGCTGAAGTATCTTTGGCATGTACTTTTTCCTGTAATTCAGGAATGGATACTTTCCCTAATTTAAATTCTTGTGCTGTAATTTTTGAAAAGGAAAGCACAATAAATAAAACGATTGTTAGTTGGTTAAATTTCATTGGTTTTAGTTCTTGGTTAGTATAATTTTGGCATTATCGTTTTTATTAATCTGCTCCATAAAAAGACGATACTCATCATATTCTTTACTCGAATATTTTCCTTTATTTAGAAGCATGGAACGCTTATAGAGCAACTTATTATTCTCCTTTTTAATTATCTCAGTTTTATATTCTCCAAATTTACCTTTCAGTTCAAAACTTGCTGGTAAAAATTCGATTGTAAAACTTGCTGGTAAATTAATTTCTATTTCATCAGTATCAAAATAACCTCTTTGTATTTCTAATGGACTTTTTCGATTTCTAATTCTCTTTATACTTTCTGTATATTGATTAAAAGCATCTACCACAAACATCATTTTACTTCCTGAAATAACACCATAATTAGAAGCGTTTATTTGGACTTCTTCAGTAAATTTTACATTCTCTTTGTCGTTCAGAAAAACTGTTTTATTAATTTTTAAATTATTAATATTGTCCCAATAATTTTTATAATGTGCCTCTTTATCTGTAGGCGGCATCTTCTCAACTCCCATTTTTTTACTGTACTGAGAACCTCCTGAAACTATTGCTATTGCTCCAGATAAATTACCTTCATCGGATAAAGCATAATTCCCTTTACTTATCTGCGTATTATTTTTATCATCATAAATAGTTGTTCTAGCAATTACTCCTCCCTCTGGTTTAATTATTAATACATCTCTATCGTCTGTAAAAGTACCTTGATACCCAAAAGGATCGTCTTGACTTGTACATTCAAGCCAAATATATTTATCTCCAGTAGGAATTGCCAAAATTATATGATTCCCTTGTTGAGATACAAAATCTGACCTAATATCCTTTTTATTAGAGCCACCATACAATTTTGTATAATACGACTCTACTCCTACTGATTTCAATAGTGCCTTTGTATAATTTGTCAAAGCTTTACAATCACCATATCCTACACGATCAACATCACTAGCCAACATAGGTTTCCAACCACCAATTCCTTCTGCAATAGCAACATATCTTGCTTTCTGTTGGAGAAACTTATAAATCAATTTTGCTTTTTTTATTGGATCTTGCTCATTTCCTACCAAAGTCCTCATTTTAACTTTAGTTTCATCAGTGATTTCATCAGTTCCTACTAGAATTTTATCATCCCACCATTTACCAAATTCTTTCCACGTTTTAGCATTCCCATCTATACCTTCCAAATTAAAGAATTCTAATCCCATCATTACTTTTGGATATAAATCATTAAAAGGCGGACTATAGTCTTCGCGTTTTTGAGCCAAAATATTAGACGCAACATAAGTAAGCTCAGTATCACTATCAATTCCTTTTTTGATATTAAAATTAGAAAACTGAAGTTCTTTCTTTCTAAAACCTAAATTTGCGGGACACTTAACATTCAAAATAATCTTTTCAACACTAGTGTGATATCCACTCAAAGGCATCCAACTTGGAATAAAAGCTGTAGTAGATGTCTCTATTTCACTATTATAAATTATAGTATATGGATACGAAATTGGAGTGTATTCTAAATAAAGGTATCGGTTATCTGATATAAGTATACCACCGTCTACCGCACTTTGATCTTTAAAATCTTTTCGTTTGATTTTTTTTATTTCTTTCCCAAAAGCGTCGTAAACAATTGCTTCAATACTTTTAACTGATGAGTTCTTACTATAACCTTCGACTGCATTTATTGCATTAGAACCTTTTTCGTTTAAAATCGTAACAACGCGTTGCGTTTTTATATTCATACTTCTCTGTGAAGTAATTGTAATATCAGTTTGATCGAAACGCACTACGGCATTCGCATTTTCTTTGAGACTATCAGCAATAGTACTTACTAAATATTCTCCTTTTTGAGCAGTTGAAGAAAAAGTAAACAAAATAAAAAATAGAGAACAGAAAATCGATTTCATTTTATAAGTAATTTCGCCAAATATATATCATTTTTAGAAATATTTAACAAATGTTCGTTCTTTTTACTCTCTATTTTTACTATCAATTATTATTGTTACAGGACCATCATTTAATAGACTGATTTTCATATCAGCACCAAAAATTCCTGTCTGAATTTTATTTCCAAATTCCTTTTCCAGCGTTGCCACAAAACTTTCATAAAGCGGAATTGCAACATCTGGTTTTGAAGCTTTTATGTAAGACGGACGATTACCTTTTTTCGTCCCAGCATGAAGTGTAAACTGGCTTACGGCTATAATTTCGCCTTTAATATCCTGAACAGAACAGTTCATGACATCATTTTCGTCGCCAAAAATTCTGATTTTGGTTATTTTTCCAGCCAACCAGTCAATATCTTCCTGTGTATCGGCATCTTCAATACCAACAAAAACAAGTAGCCCTTTTTGGATATCAGCTACTTTATTACCATCAACCACTACCGAGGCTGAAGAAACTCTTTGAAGAACAACTCTCAAGGTAATTGTGAATTATAAATGGTTAATTGTGAATTCATTTCGCTTCTATTTTTTGTTTAGTAGTTATTATTATAGAAGCTAAAATTTTATTTATTTCTACAATATCAAATTTTATAGATTTAAATTGAGTTTCATTTAAATAATCTGACTGAAACAACAATTCTAACCAATAATCTGTTTCATTAGCTTCTTTTTGAGCTATTGCAAGCTTATGAATAAAATCTTTTTTGCTTTCTGCTTGTTCCGATTCTCGAACTAATGCTCCAATTGATGTACCGCTACGAAGTAATTGTTTACTCAAAATAAACTCTTTCTTTTCTTGATTTAAGAATTGAAATAATTTAATAATTCTTAGGGCAAAGCTAAATGACTTTGTCTTTATTATATTCTCTGCCATAATTCACAATTCACAATTAATAATTCACAATTATTTCCTCGTCTCATCGCTTGCCGCGCGATCTTCATTATGAATATCTGTACGGTAATGTTCGTCTTCTCCTTCTAGGATTTTAAGATAACTATTATAACGTGACCAAGCAATTTCATCTCTTTCCAGAGCAGCTTTAATAGCACAATGAGGTTCGTCTTTATGTAAACAGTTGTTAAATTTACACTGGTCTTTTAATTTAAAAAACTCAGGGAAATAACCACTAACTTCCTCTTTCTCCATATCGACAATACCAAAACCTTTAATTCCTGGCGTATCAATAATACGAGCACCAAAAGACAAATCAAACATTTCTGCAAATGTTGTTGTATGTTGTCCTTGTTTACTGGCTGTCGAAATCATTTTGGTTTTAAGATGTAAGCTAGGTTCCATTGCATTTACAAGAGTCGATTTACCAACTCCAGAATGTCCTGAGAACATCGTTACTTTACCAATCATCATATCTTTTAATTCCTCAACACCTTTTCCTTCTGTCGATGAAACACGCAAACATTTATATCCTATTTGCTCATATACATACTGCATATACAATTGCTCGTCGAGCGTAGCTTCATCAAAAGTATCAATTTTATTAAAAATTAATATTGTTTCAATTCCATATGCTTCGGCTGTAACCAAGAAACGGTCAATAAAATTAAATGTCGTTGGAGGATTATTGATAGTTACCAATAAAAAAACACAATCAATATTAGACGCAATAATATGCATCTGGTGAGATAAATTCACCGATTTACGAACGATATAATTTTTTCTTTCGTGAATATTATGAATCGTTCCTGTTACAGTATCCGAACTTTCCTCGAGTTCATAATCCACAACATCTCCTACAGCAATAGGATTAGTACTTTTAATACCCTTAATCCTAAACTTTCCTTTCATTCTACACTCTATAAAATCTCCTTTTTCAGATTTTACGGTGTACCAACTTCCTGTAGATTTGTAAACGGTTCCTGTCATTTTTTAATTTTAGATATTCTGATTTTAGATTTTAGATTCAAAACCAAAATCTTTGCAAAGATAAATGATTGTTTTCGTTAAAAGTTCAAAGTCCATTTTTTTTGTAAATCTCTATAAACAAAAAATCTCCATCTCTTAATTAAAAGTGATGAAGATTCTATTTTCGAGAATTATTAACCATTTAAGCAGTATAAGTACATCTAAGTTTAATGCTTACAAACCCTTATCCGAACTTATACCTCTTATATGATTTAAAACGACTTATGCGTTCAATATTCTTTCTTGGTGACTAATGCTTTCCTGGTGAATTGCTTTAAACATTTTAAGAACAAATTCTTCCGACAATCCTTTTTTCTCTCCTTCCAGGATCATTTTACCTAGAATTTCGTTCCAACGATTGTTTTGAAGAATTGCAACGTTTGCATCTTTTTTCACCTGACCAATTTCGTCAGCAACCTTCATACGTTTTCCTAATAAGTCTAATAAATTAGCATCAAGAACGTCGATATTAGCTCTTAATTTAGACATTTTCTGGCTGTATTCGTCAGTCTTATCATCAGTCTTTCTTACTCTCAAATCTTTAAAAATTTGTTTCAAAGCATCTGGTGTAACTTGTTGTGCAGCATCACTCCATGCATTATCAGGATCAGTATGAGTTTCGATAATCATACCATCATAATTTAAATCCAAAGCTTCTTGCGTTACTTCAAGAATCATTTTACGATCTCCAGTAATATGAGATGGGTCAATGATTAAAGGTAAATCAGGAAATTTATTTTGTAATTCGATAGCAATCTGCCATTCTGGAATGTTTCTGTATTTAGTTTTTTCGTAAGTCGAAAATCCTCTGTGTATTACACCTAGTTTTTCGATTCCTGCCATATGTAAACGTTCAACACCACCTAACCACAAAGATAAATCTGGGTTAACAGGGTTTTTAATCAAAACGATTTTATCAGTTCCTTTAAGAGTATCTGCAATTTCCTGAACTGCAAACGGATTTGCTGTAGTACGAGCACCAACCCATAAAACATCAATATCATGTTCCAAAGCCAATTTACAATGAGCAGCAGTCGCAACTTCAGTTCCCATTAATAAACCAGTTTCTTTTTTAGCTTTTTGTAACCATTTCAAACCAATTTCTCCAACACCTTCAAATCCTCCCGGACGCGTTCTTGGTTTCCAGATTCCAGCTCTGAATATACTTACGTCAGAGTCTTTTAATTCATGAGCAATTTTCAATACTTGTTCTTCAGTTTCAGCACTACAAGGTCCTGCAATTACAAGCGGATGAGTTAAATTGAAATCATTTAACCAATTTCTCATTTCTTTCTTGTTTTCCATTTTTTTTTATTTTTTTATTGTTATTCCGTTTAAGATTTCTTTTATTTTATTCACGCTTTCCATTTCCTCATAAATGGCATTATAATCATCCGCAGCCAGCAAATCTTTAAACTGGGTAAGATTTGATATATATTCTTCCAGGGTTTCGATTACCTGTTTTTTATTCTGTTTAAAAATCGGCGTCCACATTGCTGGAGAACTTTTTGCTAAACGTACAGTACTTTCAAATCCACTTCCCGCCATATCAAAAATATCCTGTTCGTCTTTCTCCTTATTTATTACCGTTTTACCAAGCATAAACGAGCTTATATGAGACAAATGCGATACATAAGCAATATGTTTATCATGCGATTTTGGTTCCATATATCGTATACGCATTCCGATCGCTGTAAAAAGTTGCAAGGCTTTTTCCTGTAATTTAAAAGTGGTTTTTTCCACCTCACAAATTATATTCGTTTTCCCTTTAAAAAGACCTTTTATCGCCGCCGAAGGTCCAGAAAACTCTGTTCCCGCAATCGGATGAGTTGCTATAAAGTTTCTTCTTCTTGGGTGATTTGCAACCGCTTCACAAATTGGTTTTTTAGTCGAACCTACTTCAAAAACAATTGTATTTTCACCAATCACATCCAATACTTTAGGCAAAACAGTAAGCGCAACATCTACAGGAACCGAAACAATTACAAAATCGGCGGTTACCAAATCATCAAAAGTCGACGCTTTATCGATAACACCCAACGCAATTGCTTCTTGTAAGTGCGCTTCGTTATTATCGATTCCGTAAATAGTAGCCTCCGGATATAATTCTTTGATATCTAAAACCATTGAACCTCCTATTAACCCTATTCCTATTACGTGTATGTTCATTTTTATTTTTTATTTAAAGCTAATCCTGCTGTCCGCTATATCTTTTTCTTTCTAAAGAAGCAAGAAAAAGGATGCCGCTTCCATCAGGGCTAAACTTTTCGTTTTTTCAAGACGTTTGTCATTGCGAGGTACGAAGCAATCATACTAGCAATTGATTCAGCATCAGAGATTGCTTCGTTCCTCGCAATGACAATTTAAAATCTCTCTATTGCCTCTTGTATTTTTTCTTCTTTTACACAAAGAGCAAACCTTATGTATCCTTCGCCATTACTACCAAAAATAGTTCCCGGCGTAATAAAAATATGTTTCTCATATAATATCTGGTCGATAAAATCTTCTGCAGATGCTATACCTTCTGGTAATTTTGCCCAAACAAATAATCCAACTCCCTCAGCATATACTTTGCAACCTAGCTTTTCAGCCAGTTTATTGGTTAATTCACGACGGCGTCTGTAAATTACATTTTGCTCCTCAAACCATGATTTATCACAATTTAATGCAGCAACAGCACCTTTTTGTATTCCGTAGAACATACCGCTGTCCATATTGCTTTTTACTTTCAAGACAGCGTCAATAATTGCAGCGTTTCCTAAAACCATCCCAACTCTCCATCCTGCCATGTTAAAAGTTTTACTCAACGAATTAAGCTCTAATGCCACATCCTTTGCTCCTTCAACCTGTAATAAACTCATTGGTTTATCATTCAAGACAAAACTATACGGATTATCATTAATTAATAAAATGCTATGTTTTTTAGCAAAAGCAACCAATTTTTCAAATAACGCTAAACTTCCTCTAGCACCAGTTGGCATGTGCGGATAACCTAACCACATAATCTTTACTTTCTCCAGCTCTAATTTCTCTAAAGCTTCAAAATCTGGCTCCCAGTTATTATCCTCTTTCAAATCATAATAAACCGGAACTGCACCAACCAAATTTGTAACCGAAGTATATGTTGGATATCCTGGATTCGGAATTAAAACATGGTCACCTTCATTTAGGAAAGCCAACGATATATGCATAATTCCTTCTTTTGAACCCATTAACGGCAAAATTTCATTAGCTGGATTTAAAGCAACACCATAATTATGCTGATAAAAATCGGCCATTCCTTTTCTCAATTCTGGCAATCCCTGATAACTTTGATATTGATGTGCATTTTCATCCTGCATTGCCGAAACTACTGCTTCGACAACCGCTTTTGAAGGGTTTAAATCCGGACTTCCAATTCCCATATTAATGATTGGCTTTCCTTCAGATTGTAATTGTCTTACTTCTCTAAGCTTCGAAGAAAAGTAGTATTCCTCTACGACATCTAATCTTTTTGCTGTTGTTATCATGGTTCTTTTGTTTTTGCTTTAGGCTTTAAGCCATAAGCTTTATGCTTCCTATTTTATTTTTTTGTCATCCTGAGCGACCCGAAGGATTGGAATTTGGAATTTGAAAATTCCGTGTTTTATGGTTTTGTATTCTTATATTCTCCTAAAACTTTAAAATACTCAGCCATTATTTCTGTTAATCTTTTTGCTTTAGCATAATCTTCGTAATCTTCAAAAGTTACATCTACAAAAAATGAATATTTCCAAGGTGTCTCAATTTTTGGTAACGATTGAATCTTTGTTAGATTCAGTTTGCAATCGCTCATTACGTTTAAAACTGCTGCCAGACTTCCTCTTTTGTGATTCAGTTCAAATTTAATCGACGCTCTATTGATCTCAGTTGTAGGCAAAAACGAATTCTCTTTCTTGATAATCACAAAACGGGTCATGTTGTTTTTGATTGTCTGAATTTCTGGTGCCAGAATTTCTAAATCATACATTACCGAAGCCGCTTTACTTGCAATTGCCGCAATCCCTTTTAATTGTTTCTCTTGGATTCTTCTTGCTGTTTCGGCAGTATCTTTATCCTCTACCAATTTAATATTTGGATATTTTTTTAGGAAATCCATACATTGTAACAATGCCATTGGGTGCGAATGAACCTCTGTAATATCTTCCATTTTTTGGCCTTTTAATGCCATTAAATTCTGAGATATATTTAAATAATGCTCGCCAATTATGTGCAAATTGTTCTTATCTATCAAGGCATAATTCGGAATAATTGGTCCCGCAATCGAATTTTCAATCGCCATTACAGCCTGATCAGATTTTCCCGAAAGTACGCTATCAATTAATTCTTCAAATGATAAACATTCGTCAATATCCACGTTTTCAGAGAAATACTCATTCACTACCTGATGATGAAATGAACCTTTAATACCTTGTATTGCAATTTTTGTTGTCATATACTCAAAAAAAAATCCTGATTTGCATCAGGATTGTATATTAGTTTTATTTGTCTTTTAAATTTTCTCAAATAACCATAGCACAATCCTCACTTCTACTAAAGAAGAAATAAAAAGAGTTGCTAAAATAAAAACGGTTGCTTGACATTTTGTTTGTGTTTTTCAATAAATTCTCTGCGAATGTATAAATTATTTTTACCGCACCAAAAAAAATAATGCATTTTATGAAACAAAAAAGGATTTCTTAACAAATAAGCTCAATTTTGTAAGATATTTAAATAAATCAGCCTTAAAATGCGATTTAACCAATTGCTAATTAGTGATTATAGATGTCTCCAAACTTCTCTTCCAAGAATATTATATGAAAAACGTTTTGTTTTCTTAAACCCAGAAAAGGTCGATTATCCCCATTTGCTCTAAAAACAATTAAATCTGTTACATCTGGTGAAACAAATTTAGGCAAATCTGGTTTTATTTGTGCTACAGGTATTTTTTCAGTTCCAAAGCCATGTTTTTGAGCCACATTTATCTGACTCCAAGATAAATTAGATAGTTTCTTTAACCTCTCCACAAAGTCCGCATAGAACTTATAATCTTTATTAGGCTCTGTCTGCAAATACTTGAAGCAAAAAATCGGATAGTTTAATTCGGTATTATTTTGAGTAGGAACTGTAATTTTACTTTCCTTAATATCTCTCTTTTTAATTTTACCCATCTACTCGATGATTTGAGTTTTAAAATACGCTCTCAACAAGTCATAAGAGATTTCTCCTTGAGGATTTTCATGAAAAATTTTCTTCCATGGTAACTCTGCATGTGTCATTTCCATCAACTTTATAGCAGAAAATTGTCCAAATTCGGTCATTACTTCCTTAAACAATTCATTTTCTTCCTCAGTCAATTCAATAATTTGTACATCTTCGTTTAGCGTTATGGCACCCGAACCAAAATCTTTAAAATGGTCAAACATATCCCTCACAACAGGACCATATTGCCAAGCTTCAAATTCTTCTTCAAATAATTTCTTATCATATACAGCAATAAAAAAACCTTGCATATAATACAGTATTTTTTGCAGTTTTAAGTTAGAAATAATCTCTCCTTGACTAGCGTCTGTGTGTGCAATAATTTTATGTGCAATTTCTAAAACCGGATAACTCATTACTATTGTTTTTTACAAATTTAATCAATTCTTTTCATCCATTTATGAAGCATTATTATTTCATAAATTTTACCTACAAAAGGATTTCCCATAAAAAAAACCATCTTAATGATGGCTTTCTTTATTAATTTACTACAGACAACTTCTGCACATTCACTATTGCATTGTGAAATTTTCATGACACTTAATTGCAAAGAAAATGAGATTTTATAACCTTAGTCTTTTAGACCAGTTTTTAGGAGAACGCGATGTATGAAATACTCCTATAACAACAATTTCATCTTTCTCAAATCGATAATGAATCCCATAAGGGAATCTTGAAATAAATCTGATTTTTACATTTTTATATTTCTTTTGAAAAGCATTCGGGTTTCTTGAGATTTCATCAAGTCCCACTTCCAGACAAAGCTCAAAATCATACGAAAGCCCTATTCTTTGTTCTTCATACCAAATAACAACATCTTCAACATCAAATAACGCTTCTTTAACAAACCTAATCCTACGCATTATCTAATCGATCTTAAATGAGCCTTAACCTCATTCCAAGTATATAACTCAGTTTTCCCCTCTTCTAAATTCTGAATACGAATATCTAATTCCCTCTTCACATCATCAGAAACTTCTAAATTCTCTTTAGAAACACTATCCCATAATTGTTCTGCCAAAACAATTTTTTCTGCATCACTATATTTAGATAAATTTTTAATTTCCATATTTTCAGTATTACTAATATTATCAATGTTACAAATTTAATCAAAATTACGATGCATTGGGTTTAAGAAAAACACGATTTTTTTTCGCCACGAATTCACAAATTAGCACAAATTCATTCTGACTTTGAATATCATTTTCTCAAACTAAAAGGAATGTTTTTACTCCATCTTGTCATTTCTCGTTCCTCGAAATGAAATATTGTGGACAGAAAATAAAACTTACGAGAACAATCCCCTAACAGGTTTATTATTTATTCCGATTTTAGAATAATCAAAATTCATTTTTTGCTGTAATAAGGAAGCATATACACTTCTAAAATCAATTTCATATTTTAAGTCCCCGTTATCCAAATTAGACAAATCTGGATTATTCCCTAAAATTGTTCCTTTATTATTTCCACCTATAATAAACATCGGCGCTGCTGTTCCGTGATCGGTTCCGTTTCCGTTGTCTTTTACTCTTCTTCCAAATTCCGAAAACACCACAACCGTAACATTTTGAAGTAATTGAGCCTGTTTTAAATCCTGATAAAAAGCATACAAAGCATCATTCAAATCGGATAACTTTTTCTCATGGATCGCAAGCTGATTATCATGCGTGTCAAATCCGCCAAGTGATGTATAATAAACTTTTGAATTTAAATTTCCTTTTATTAATCTACCAATCCATTCCAGATTTTTGGATAATTCTGTTTTAGGATAACTTATTTCAGTTTTAGATTTTGCCAATGCTTTCTGAATTTCATCAGATCCTTCAACAACTGAATTAGCTATTTTTCGAACAAAATCTAATTGTGGATTATTCGACAATGTTACATTCTCTTCCTTATCTGATTTTACCTTAAATCGGTTTGGATCTTTAACCGTGATTGAATTGGGCTCTACTCCTTTCAAAGCCAGATTGTCTATTGTGTCCAGATTAATCCCAGCCGTTGCCTGATGGTCTTTACATTGCAAATCCAAATATCTCCCCAACCATCCTTCATTTATATATTTATTAGAATCTGTTGCTGTTTGCCAAATTTCCTGACTACGAAAATGCGACCGAATCGGCTCTGGATAACCTACATTCTGAATTACAGTTAAATCTCCATTTTGCTGCATTTGAGCAAAATCTTTCAAAGAAGGATGAAACGCCATTCCTTTATTCTTCCCAACTACTACATCTTTACCCAAAGCAATTTTTGTTCTCAAATCATAATACAACGGATTATCGTACGGAATAAAAGTATTCAATCCGTCATTCCCTCCATTAAGCTGAACAAATACAACACATTGTTCCCCAATTACCAAACTATTTTGAGAACCATAAGCATGCAAAAAATCAGGAAGCAAAAGCATTCCACCAGTAAACGTCCCTGTTATCGATATAAAATTCCTTCTGTTCATAACTTTAAACTTCTAGATTAATTGATATTCTGGCAACTTTGTAATGTAATTAAACAGTCTGATTACTGCATAATTGGCATGAGAATCTTTCGGATCAAAATCATATTTAAGTAAATCCTCCATGTCTTTTTGTACCGATTCATCTACTTTAAATAATAACCTGTTAGACAATTCGGTGATAATTGTTTTATTACTCCCATTAGAATCAAAATCAATTTTGATATCAATTTTATCAAATTCCGCCTTCGGCTTCTCACTTTCACCATTCATTGTATTCAGTACTTTTTTCGTAATACTTCTTCCGCTACAAAGTAAATCTGAGGTAATATTTCGTTGCAAATAAACTTGAGAAGTCAGCCATGAATTTCCGCCATCCCAACCTTTTACATTCACCTGATTATATAAATCCATTCCTTGCTGTTTCAGAAAAAACATAACCATACCGTCATCGAGATCATCAATATGCAATTCTTCTAGGAGTTGTAAAATATATACTAACGGATCTTTTATTTTGGTTCCGGAAACATCTTTACCATATTCTTCGGTAAAAATTTTAGTTAGCAACGGTTCTATTTCAAACTTCACTTTCCTAAAATAATCGCCATAATAGGTCACTAATTCTTCTGACGGATTATCATAAATAAACCATTTCAGAATTTTTCGGGTAATTAAATACGGAATACTTTTCTGTTCAAAAATTATATCAACTAAATCATCTGCTTTCCAATTTCCCGTTTTTCCAAAATACGTCTTATCGGTATCATCTTCTGCAAAGCGCCTGTAAACCGCACCATCATCTCCATAATTTAATCCAGCCAAAGCTCTTGCTCCGTTTTTAACATCGTTTTCAGAATAGTTTCCAATTCCAATTGTAAACAATTCAAGTAATTCACGACTTAGATTTTCGTTATATTTTCCTTTTTTATTATCAACATTATCCAAGTATCTCACCATTGCATTCGATTTTATGATTTGCTTAGTGAGTTCTTTGAAGTTCCCGAAAGCATGCTCACGCAAAATCATATTGTGCTGGTAAATCCAGTAATTAACTTTTACTTTTTGAGAAGTAGATACGAAGTGATTGTGCCAGAAACAAACCATGTTTTCGCGTAACGGAAATTCATCGTTTCGCATTTTGGCAATCCACCATTTTTTTAATTCAACAGCCGAATAGATTTCTTTTTTAAGAGCCTTCTTTTTAACTTCTGAGTCAGCAGTTTTTATAGATTCGCGTAGCTCTTTAAGTTCTACAAGTGTTTTAGGATCATCGTCTAAAAAAGCAGGAAGTTGTTTGTCGAATTTTGAATCATAGGAATGCTTTAGAAATTTTTCTAATCCTAGTTTTTCAATCTTATCAGATTCTTTACCTGAAAAACCCAATCGTAACGACCAAACATTGCTTTTTTTCATAACGCAGGAATTATTTGAGAATAAGACTTTGTTTTTAATTAAAGGTTTAAAAGGTAAGTTCCGAGATTCTTAGTTGCTAAGCTTCTAAGATTAAAAACGCTATTTATAGATTCAATATTGCCCTTGAGGAAATTGAGTATTTACTCTATATTTATTGATACTCTCTACAAGTTTACCTTTCTTCTGGCATGGGAGTTATTTCGCAAAGTTTTTTCTCAATCTTGTCTTTCCTAACGATGAAGGACAAGATTGGCGAGCTACTCGTGGAGATCTCTCATTCTTCGAGATGACAAGTTTGGGCAAAAAAAAAGCAGCCACCATAATGATAACTGCTTTTATATTTCTAAAATTAAATTTCTAATAAAATCTTTTACATTCCGTAATAACCTTTTACTACTTCAGCAATCAAGCTTCCAGCTGCACCTATTCCAACATCCCAAGAACCATCAAGCGCTTTTCCTAACATTTTTTGTGTCCAAGTATTTACCTTTTGACCAAATGTTTTATTTTCAAAATTTGGCTCTTCAACATCTATTATTTCAATTAACTCAGCTACATCTTCTTCTTTAACGCCACCTTCTTGTAAACGCCTATAAAGTTCATCTTTACTTCCTTTTGCAATATTTATATTTGCCGAAATTTTAGCTTTTTCTCCAGTATTTAAAACATTTCCGTCTCCAGTATTATTTATAATTGTTTGATTCATAATTGTTGCAATTGCTTCTTTTTTAGTTTTTAATTCGTCTATCTCTGTAATATTTCCAAACTCTGAATCTATCTTAAGCATAAAATCTAACAAGCTATTTCTAACTGATGCTATAATTTCTTCAACTACACTACCTGCAACTCGCCTTTGACAGTTGATTAAATGTAAATAAGGATTTCCCATATTTCTCCAATTTTCAGCTATAAGCCCAGTAACTTCAGCAGGAAAAACATAGCCCATCATTGTTCTTCCATCTTCTTGATTAAGTTTTTCTAAACTTGATATACTATCAAAAAATTTCATATCTGTTAGTGTATCTTGAAATTTTTTATCAAGACCAAGTATTGGAACTGGTTGATTATTATACTTTTGATTTCCATTAATAAATGTCCCAACAATATTTCCTTTATATTTTCGATAAATTGGTAATTCATCTGAACTTTCATATCCTTTTAATTCATTGCTAACCCATTTTAATAAAGTTTCATTTTGAAGTCTACTCGCTAAAACTTTCGTTTTTAAAAGCGGAGAACTTATTGATTTCTCTATATCAATTAATTCATTTATTATATCGTTGACTAATTTCATATCTAATTTATTGTAAAAAAGCAGTTACCATAATGATAACTGCTTTCTATTAATTAAGAATAAATCTTTTCTCTATTTTCTATCTTTTAAAAAAGATTAAGAACCACACATTTCGCAATCGTCTGGATCTCCTGCTTGTGCTTTTAGCAACATTGCTTTGTAATCCTCAACGCTTATTGATTCTGTTTCTGGAACCAAAGCTGCTGCTGGTGCATCTTCTTCTTTTTTATCGTTGTTTAATGTAAATTTAATTGCATCTACAGCCGATTTGGTACGTAGGTAATACATTCCTGTTTTTAAACCTGATTGCCAAGCGTAAAAGTGCATTGACGTAAGTTTAGAATAATTCGCATCTTGCATAAACAAGTTTAATGATTGCGATTGATCTATAAAGTAACCTCTTTGGCGTGACATATCGATAATATCTTTCATCGACATTTCCCAAACAGTTTTATAAAGATCTTTTAAGTCTTGCGGGATAATATCAATGTTTTGAACTGATCCGTTATGACGCATGATTTCTTGCTTCAATGTTTCGTTCCACAATCCAAGTTTTACTAAATCTTCTAGCAAGTGTTTGTTTACAACGATGAATTCACCAGATAATACACGACGAGTGTAAATATTAGATGTGTAAGGCTCGAAAGCTTCATTGTTTCCTAAGATTTGTGAAGTCGAAGCTGTTGGCATCGGAGCAACCAATAATGAGTTACGAACTCCATGTTCCATTACTTCTTTACGTAACGAAGCCCAGTCCCAACGTCCTGATAATTCTTCGTCTTTCATTCCCCACATATTGTATTGGAATTCTCCTTGTGACATTGGAGATCCAGCAAATGTAGAATATGGTCCTTCTTCCTGAGCCATTTCCATAGATGCGGTTACAGCTGCAAAGTATAATGTTTCGAAAATCTCTTGGTTTAATTTCTTAGCCTCATCACTTGTAAACGGCATACGCAACAAGATAAAAGCATCTGCTAATCCTTGCACACCAAGTCCTACCGGACGGTGACGCATATTAGAATTCTCAGCTTCTTTTACTGGATAGTAGTTTCTGTCGATTACTTTGTTTAAGTTACGTGTTACACGTTTTGTAACGTTGTAAAGCGCTTCGTGATCAAATTTTCCGTTCTCGATAAACATTGGCAACGAAATAGAAGCCAGGTTACAAACTGCGATTTCATCTTTAGATGTGAACTCCATAATCTCAGTACACAAGTTTGATGAACGAATTGTTCCTAAGTTCTTGTGGTTAGATTTACGGTTTGCTGCATCTTTGTACAACATATACGGTGTTCCAGTCTCGATTTGTGATTCAAGGATTTTCTCCCATAATTCACGAGCACGGATTGTTTTTCTTCCTTTTCCTCTAAATTCATAGTCAAGGTACATTGTTTCGAATTCTTCTCCGTAAACATCATATAACCCAGGACATTCGTTAGGGCACATTAATGTCCAAGAAGCATCTTCTTGTACACGTCTCATGAATAAATCAGAAGTCCACATTGCGAAGAATAAATCTCTCGCACGCATTTCTTCTTTTCCTGTATTTTTCTTTAAATCCAAAAATTCAAAGATATCTGCATGCCAGGTTTCGATATAAATCGCAAAACTTCCTTTACGTTTTCCTCCACCTTGATCTACATAACGTGCTGTATCATTAAATACTCTCAACATAGGAACAATCCCGTTTGAAGTTCCGTTAGTTCCACGAATGTAAGAACCTGTAGCACGTACATTATGAATAGAAAGTCCGATTCCTCCAGCCGATTGAGAAATTTTAGCCGTTTGTTTCAACGTATCGTAAATTCCATCGATACTATCGTCTTGCATTGCAAGAAGGAAACAAGATGACATTTGAGGTTTTGGAGTTCCTGCATTAAATAATGTAGGCGTTGCATGAGTAAAGAATTTCTTCGACATTAAGTCGTATGTTTCCATTACCGATTTTAAATCATCAAGGTGAATACCTACAGACACACGCATTAACATATGTTGTGGTCTCTCGACAATCTTACCATTTATTTTAAGCAAATACGAACGCTCCAGGGTTTTAAAACCAAAGTAGTCGTAATTAAAATCTCTTGTGTATATGATATGCGAATCTAAAAACTCAGCATTTTCCTGAATTACTTTAAATACTTCATCCGAAAGAAGTGGTGCTTCTTGACCATTTCTTGGATTTACGTAGTTATACATATCCTTCATCGTTTCTGAGAACGATTTTTTAGTATTAGAGTGTAAGTTTGAAATTGCAATACGAGCAGCCAATTGAGCATAATCCGGATGTGCAATCGTCATTGAAGCCGCAGTTTCGGCAGCAAGATTATCTAGTTCCGAAGTCGAAACACCATCATACAATCCCTCGATAACGCGCATAGCTACCTTAACAGGATCTACAAGTTCATTTAACCCGTAACACAATTTTTTGATTCTTTCTGTAATCTTATCAAACATTACGGGCTCTTTGTGGCCATCTCTTTTTACTACATACATAAGCTTACCTTTATAATTATTATTGAAAAAATGAAAGCATAGAGGACAAGCCTCTATACTTAAACATTGCGTGTTTTTATATTAATTTGGAAATTAGTAGATTTCCAATAGTTACCCTCTCCCCAACCTGGTATACAGGCTGAAAATTAGTCAGTGATAGTGTCGAATCTACGATTTGGGGGAAATCAGATTCAACTTTTAAATTGTCTAGTTATAGAAACCTTCGTTTCTTAATTTTTGTTTTTTGAGCGTCGTGGTAATCGCTAAATGCTTTGTTGTCTAAAAATCTGCATCGAATGAAATTTTTTGAGCATCACTATCTGTGTTCATCACACCTGATTTTTGATACTCTGCAACACGTTTTTCAAAGAAATTGGTCTTTCCCTGAAGTGAAATCATATCCATAAAGTCAAACGGATTTGCTGAACCGTAAACACGGTCACATCCTAATTCAACAAGTAGTCTATCGGCAACAAATTCTAAATATTGTGTCATTAAGACAGCATTCATACCGATTAAACTTACTGGAAGAGATTCTGTAACAAACTCTCTTTCGATGTTTAAAGCATCAACGATAATTTCTTTAATTCTATCTTTAGGAACTTTGTTAATTAAATGGTGGTTGTGTAAATGCACTGCAAAATCGCAATGAACTCCTTCGTCGCGAGAAATTAACTCGTTTGAGAAAGTTAATCCTGGCATTAATCCACGTTTTTTCAACCAATAAATAGAACAAAAAGCTCCTGAAAAGAAGATTCCTTCTACAGCTGCAAAAGCAATTAAACGCTCTGCAAATGAATCTGATTCAATCCATTTTAAAGCCCATTTTGCTTTTTTGGCAATTGCTGGAAAAACATCTAATGCATTAAATAGATCATCTTTCTCTGCTTCGTCTTTTACGTAAGTATCAATTAATAATGAATAAGTTTCACTATGAATGTTTTCCATCATAATTTGGAATCCGTAAAAAAACTTTGCTTCTGCATATTGTACTTCGTTTACAAAATTCTCAGCAAGATTTTCGTTTACGATTCCATCAGATGCAGCAAAGAATGCCAATATATGTTTGATAAAGTATCTTTCGTCGTCAGACAACTTATTATTCCAATCATTTAAGTCTTGGTGCAAATCAATTTCTTCAGCAGTCCAAAAACTAGCTTCCATTTTTTTGTACCATTCCCAGATATCATGATGTTTGATAGGAAAAATTACGAAACGGTTCTTATTTTCTTGTAAAATTGGTTCGACTTGTGACATTATAGTTGTGTTTTATTTTAAATATTTTCAATAGATTTTCATCCATTTCTGTAGACTACAAAGATTGTCATTTGTTGGCTAAAATAAAAGTCAAACTTATTCACAATCGAGTCTAGTTTTTAACAAAGGGACAAAAACAGAATAATTTTCATACAATTGTTAACATTCTGAAAATTAGACAGTTAAATCTGTCCAAATTCACGTTAGCAAGCGTAAAATATAGGATTTTTGAAATAAAATGCAAGACTTTTTTATAATTTTTAAAAATCTTTTTTCAGATCATTTGCAATAATTTTTACTGCAATATCAGCATTGTTTCCTTGTAAAAAAAATGGGATGTTTTTAAGAGCGTTTCATGTCTTGTGCAACTTTATCAAGTTCCATATACCAATCTTCTCCAAACTTGCGAATTAACGCTTCTTTTACAAATTTATAGACTGGAACTTCAAGCTCCTGACCTAAAGAACAGGCAGCATCACAAATATCCCATTTGTCATAATTAACTGCTGCAAACTCGGTAAAATCTTTTACTCGGATTGGATATAGATGGCAAGAAACTGGTTTTTTCCAGGTTACGATTCCCTGATTATAGGCTTGCTCGATACCACAAAGCGCAGTTTTACCATCAAAGATTACATAGGCGCAATCTTTATTATCAATTAATGGTGTTTCCAGATCACCATCTGTACCTTTTACCCAAGTTCCTTGCGCTTCGATAGCTGCAATTCCTTCTTTGCGTAAAAACGGCTTAACTTTTGGGTATATTTCTTCTAATATCTTTGTTTCTTCTTCGCTTAGCGGAGCCCCAGCATCACCATCAACACAGCAAGCACCTTTACAAGCTGATAAATTGCAAACAAATTCTTTTTCAAGAATATCTTCCGAAACGATGGTTTTCCCTAATTGAAACATGATACTAAAATACTGAAATTTATAAAGTGCAAAGATAGGCAAAGAAAACAGATGAAATGAGATTAAATTTTTACTGCAGAATGTGTTGAAATTTAACCCCAAAGTTTTTTTTTCGTCAACAAAAACAACGAAAAATTAAATTTTAGAAGACATATCGAAACCTTTTCAAAACCCTGCCAGCCATTTTCGCTCCTGAGTTTACTAATAATCTTTGCGAATCCTTGAAGTAAAAACAAAATTTTGTTATAAAAATCATTATTTTACACAACAACACGTGTTTTTATAACAAAAATACACTATTGCTAATTTCTTATGAAAAAGCCCTAACTTTATTATCTAACTTTGCACATCTTTAAACACTAAATCAAAAAATTATGCTAGAAATTGATTTTAAGGAAATTATCACTGTCGGGATGGTGTTATTTGCAGTAATTGATATTGTGGGCTCTATCCCAATCATTGTTAATTTAAGATCAAAAGTCGGGCATATCGAATCTGAAAAAGCCTCAATAGTAGCTGGTCTTATCATGATTATTTTCCTTTTTATCGGAGAAGGATTTCTTAAAATAATTGGTATCGATGTTCACTCATTTGCTGTAGCAGGATCTTTTGTTTTATTCTTCTTAGCCTTAGAGATGATTCTTGGTATACATATATATCGTAACGAAGAAGCAAGCTCTGCATCAATTGTTCCATTAGCATTTCCGTTAATTGCCGGAGCAGGTACAATGACAACTTTATTATCCTTGCGTTCTCAATTTCATACTATAAATATAGTTATCGCAATTATACTGAATATTATCTTGGTATATATCGTTTTAAAATCTTCTTCTAAAATCGAAAAATTACTGGGTGAGAATGGACTTGGCGTAGTTCGTAAGACTTTTGGCGTAGTCCTTTTGGCCATTGCTGTTAAATTATTTGCAGCTAATGTTAAAGGTTTGTTTGTCTAAAATTAATTTTCATAAATTTACCCCCTCAGAAATACTTAAATACCAGAATATTCGTTTTAGGGATCCAAAAAACAACGTTTCAGTATTTATCTATTTCTCTTAATAGTTAGAAATAAATAATTGTCCTATGAAAATTTTTACTTCCATATTAGTGCTTTTAGCATTAGCTTTGATTATTTTCAATATTACTTTGCTTGACTTTCAGAATCCTTTACAAGGAGATAGCATGGTAGCTTTTATTGGAATCGCTGCTTCATTTTGCGCTGTACTAATTCTTTTAATTTTTAGAGTTTCTAAAAAAATAGAAGAAAAGATGAACGATCAACAATAATATGTTTGACGTTTTAATTATTGGCGGAGGGGTATCAAGCATGTCCTGTGCACTTGTTTTAGGATCTGCACAAAATAAACCTTTTGCTATTGACAAAAAAATTGGGGTTTTTACTCACCAAAAAAACTCTTCTCTTCAAGAAGCTCTTTTTAATAATGCTTATGGTATTGCTCTTGGAAAATTAGGTTCTGAATTATTATCTGAAAGTACCGAACATTTAAGCCAGGCGTATCCGCATATTGAGCAAATCCCAAATGAGAAAGTAATAAAAATAGAAGGTGAATATCCTGAATTTTTAATTACTACAAACAGAAGCTCTTACAAAACCAAAATGATAGTTGTAGGGATTGGTTCTGCAAATACTTTTGCTATCGAAGGCTTGATGCAATATATCGAACCTCATAAAAAAGCGCTTCCCGAAAAACAACGAATTCAGTTAAAAAACATCGACCATAAAGTTGCCGAAGGTATTTACGTAATTGGTACTCTGGCTGGCTGGAGAAGTCAACTTGCAATTGCGGCAGGAAGTGGAGCTGCCGTTGCAACGGATATCTTAACGGTATGGAATAACGGCATGCAAACTCATGTACACGACAGTACTCGATAACTTTTAAAACATCAATTTTTTTATTTTACCATTAAGAAAATTAAGCTTGGGTTTAAATAATTTAAGCTTTAATAGCAAAATCTAAAACATCAGTTTTTTATTTTAAACCATTAAGAGATTAAGAAAGTTAAGTTTTAGACACTTTACAGACTTAATCTCTTAAATAGTAAAAAAAAAGAAAAACCATTAGACTAAGCTTAATAAACTTAATGTCTTAATGGTTCAAAAATCTTAATGCTAAGTATTAACTTATTTTACAGAAACAATCTCTTTTACTTTTATATGTTTCTCGGTATCAGCTTTCCAGATTTCTCCTTTTAAAGAAACCTCATCTCCTTCTTTTAGTTTCTTATAGTTTTCAGGACCGCCTACATTTACAATGCTTATTGTAGCATAGTAAATTTCGTTTTTCTCCGTCTTTACTTTTGCAGTATAACCATCTTTACCAAACTCGATAGATTCTACTTTTCCTGAAATCGTATTTTTATCTTTCATACATGCACAAGAAATTACAAAAACCATTAAGACTAACAGAAAACTTATTCTTTTTAAATTTTTCATGTTTATTATTTAACTGTGAAGTTCGCTAAGTTAAACTCATTAATTCTATTTTAATTGTATGCAACTACCTGCAATAACTTTTAAATTGTCATCAAATTGTTTCCAAACTCTAATATATCTAAAAACACCATCTATAGGATCATTATCATATTTCCCTTTTAGCAAAATAGTAACTCCAACAACTGCTGAATCATCAATTACATTAATAATTTGATCTGAAGCTTCCAGAACATCTATTTTAATTTTACCAGAGCGATAGGTATCTAAATCGAATTCCTTAGTAATCGTTTGCCCATCTGGTAAGTTAAACAATAAATCATCATGTAGAATCTTTTCCAGAGCTAAAACATCTGCATTTTTAATAGCAGCTAAAAGCTCAATTTCGGCATTTACAATAGTCTTTACTTCCATTTTGATAAAATTTAGCGTTATTTCTTCTGATTTAAAACAGCCTTAATCATTGCATCATTTTTAAGAATCACATCGTAATAGTAAATTTCGCCATACAATTGTCGAGCAAATTCAGCTGTAATATAACGACTAATGATTGCTTTATTTTTATCTAATTTTAAATCTAATCCGTTAATAGAAAGATATTTTTGAAACGATTTAAAATAATCATCCGTCGCATGCATTTTGGCGATAAACTCTTTATAGTTCAGTCCTGTGAATGCTTTTCGGTTTTTATCCAACTGCTCAAAAACAAAATGTCCTACGATACCCGTTTGTAGTAAATAAGCCGAGCCTTCGCTACCATGTTCCATTTCTATAGGTACAAAAACGTCTGGCACTATACCTCCACCTCCGTAAACAATTTTACCTTTTGGTGTTTTATATTTTAATGTATCAACAACCTTAATACTGTCTTTACTATATAACTCTCCGTTATTAAATCGTGAATCCGATTCTTTAAAGTAATCTTCGTTTCCGTGGCTATACGGTTTTTGGATAGAACGACCTGTTGGAGTGTAATATCTTGCAACAGTTAATCGCACAGCAGAACCGTCATTAAAATCCATTTCGCGTTGTACCAATCCTTTTCCAAAAGAACGGCGACCAATAATATTTCCTCTATCATTATCCTGGATTGCTCCTGCCAGAATCTCACTTGCCGAAGCACTATTTTCATTGATTAAAATAGATACTTTTCCGTTTTCAAAACTTCCGGCTCCTGTAGCAAAGGTTTTTTCGGTTTCGCCATTTTTATTTTTGGTAAAAACAATCAGTTGTTTATTTTTCAGGAATTCATCTGCAATCGCAACTGCTTCTTCCATATATCCTCCACCATTATCACGAAGGTCGATAATAAGCGACTCAATTCCATTTTGTTTTAATTTGGTTAAACCCGATTTAAACTCCGCAAAGGTGGTCTCTGCAAAACGATTGATTTTTATATATCCAGTATTTTTATCTAATAACATCGAGACATCAACACTTTTTATCGGAATAACGTCTCTCTTTATTTTGACTTTTAATTTCTTTTGTTCTGATTTTCTATAAACTGTCAGCTCTATCTCTGTTCCTTTTTCTCCTTTTAATTTAGCAAATAAACTATCTGAAGGGAGTTTTCGTCCAAACAATTTTGTTTTTCCTACGTATAAAATCCTATCGCCGGCTAGAATTCCTGCTTTTGCCGAAGGGCCATTTTCTACAGGTTTTATAATCGCAACGGAATCTCTATACATATAGAAATTTACACCAATACCCACAAAATCACCTTTCATACTTTCGGCAACTTCTGCTTGTTCGCTTGGCGGAATATAAACGGAATGGGGATCTAGTTTTGATAAAATATTATCTACTGTAAGGTTTACAATAGAATCGGTATCTACACTATCTACATACTCATTATTGATGAAATCAATTAATTTGTTGAGTTTGTTCTTAGAGTTGGTTTTAGCCAAAAACTGATCCTGTACTGGAGCATTTAACATACCTCCAAGGACAGTTCCCAGAGCTAAAGTTACTCCAATAACTATTGGCAAATATTTAGGATTGAATTTCATATGTAGTTAATATTTAATTTATGAGAACAGATTATTGCTATTCTTCATAAGTAACCGTGTATCTTGAAATTACTGTAACTTTATTCTTCTTCTAACACAGGAATATGTTCTACCTCTACGCCTGCTTTTATTAAGAATTGAATACCTGCATCATCACGATATCCGTTTTGGTAAACAACTCTTTTTATCCCCGATTGATGAATTAATTTACTACATTCTTTACATGGAGAAAGCGTTATATACAACGTTGCTCCTTCGCAAGATTGAGTAGATCGCGCTACTTTTAAAATAGCATTTGCCTCGGCATGCAAAACATCCCAGCGCGTTAATCCTTCTTCATCTTCACAACAGTTCTCAAACCCAGATGGTGTACCGTTATAACCATCAGAAATAATCATACGGTCTTTTACTATAATTGCACCAACTTGCTTGCGCTTGCAATACGACAACAAACTCCATTCTTTAGCTATTCTCAAATAGGCTTTGTCGTATCTATTTAATTTTTTCTTTTCCATTTTTTATCTGCTCCATATTTCGCTCTCAATAACCATCGGGATTACAACACCTATTATAAATGCCGACATCGCCAAAGTCCAGTCACGTTTTGAAAAACGAAAAACAGTCTGTACAATATATGAGATTATTAAAACTACAAAAACCACAATAATTTGAGCTGCCTCAATCCCTAATGCAAATTCTCCTAATGGTAATAATTTTGATGATGGACTGCCTCCTAATATTGTTTTAAAATAATTAGAGAATCCTAAACCATGAATTATCCCAAAGAAAAGTGTTATAAAAAACACTAAATTAATACTCTCTGTCTTGGATGATTTTCCTGCTGTAAAAAAATTAAAAAAGGCTGTTATTAAAATAGTTATCGGAATTAAAAATTCGACAATATTTACTTTAATAGTAACGATTCCGTAAACCGAAAGCAACAATGCTAATGTATGCCCAACTGTAAAAATAGTTACAAGAAGCAAAATTCTTTTCCAATCCTTAAATGCATAAGGAATGGTTAAAGCCATTAGAAACATTACGTGGTCGTAAGCATGAATATCTAGAACGTGTTTTAATCCTATTTGAAAATAAATCCAAAAATCTGACATGGGTATTTTAATTTAAAATTGATAAAGGGTGTGTAAACTTACGATTAATTTTGAAAATGGTAGATTGCTATTCTAAAATCATTAAATAAAAATAAGTTAAAATTGCAGTTTCTTCAATTATAAAAATTATGAGAAAATTAAAATTAAAAATTTAAAAATAGATTTATCTTTGTAATACAAAAAACCAATTAATTATGTCATTTTCAGATTTATTTGATAGCGAATTTAAACTAAGAAATAAAGGTCATTTTTCGGCTATTGTTCGCGTAGCTCTTGCAGACGGAAAAACAAATCAAGAAGAAAAAGCTTTTTTAGACAAGCTGGCTTCTAGATTAGAAATTTCGGACGAAGAGTATAAAGAGATTCTTGCAGATCCATTGAAGCATCCTATAAATGCGCCTTATTTGTATTCTCAACGTTTAGAGCGTTTATACGATTTGGCTCGTATGGTACACGTAGATCACCACATGGGAGATAGTCAGGAAATCATGTTAAGAAGACTTGGACTAGCACTAGGATTTACTCCAGGAAACGTAAACTACATTATTGCAAAAGCACTTTCATTAGTAGATAAAAAAGTAGATTTAGATACTTTTACTTTCGAAATGCAAAATATGAATAAATAGAAATATTCAGTATTCAGTATTCAGTCGCAGTATTCAGTTTACTAACTGGTACTAATATTAAAAAAGTTTGCAGTCGCAGTATTCAGTTCACAAACTGGTACTAAAAACTGAGACTGAAAACTAAAACAGGTACTAAAAAACAAAAACCCGACTATCACTAGTCGGGTTTTATTTTTATTACTTCGCTTTAAGCATAAACTCTTCAGCTTTTTCGACCATATTATAGCTTCCGCAAAAGAACGGAACGCGTTGGTGTAATTCGGTTGGGTTAATTTCCATGATTCTATTAAATCCATCAGATGCTTTTCCTCCAGCTTGCTCTGCTACAAACGCCATTGGATTACATTCGTACAATAAACGAAGCTTTCCTTTTGGTGCTTTACTGCTTGTAGGGTATAAATAAATCCCACCTTTAATCATATTTCGATGAAAATCGGAAACTAAACTTCCGATATATCTTGAAGTATAAGGTCTATCATCTTCTTCATGCTGACAATATTTAATATAATCTTTTACTCCTTGAGGGAAATGAACATAGTTCCCTTCATTTACAGAGTAAATATTTCCATCTTTAGAATATTTCATATTCGGGTGTGACAAATAGAATGTTCCAATTGCTGGATTCAGTGTAAATCCATTTACACCATGACCTGTTGTGTAAACCAACATAGTCGAAGTTCCATAAATTACATATCCAGCCGCAACTTGATTAACTCCTGGTTGTAAAAAATCTTCCAGTGTAACTGGAGTTCCTATTGGCGTAATTCTTCTATAAACCGAAAAAATAGTTCCTACAGAAACATTTACATCAATATTAGAAGATCCGTCAAGAGGATCCATTAAAACTACATATTTGTTGTTATGACTGTTGTCACTTCCTTGAACAGTGATAAAATCATCGTTTTCTTCTGAAGCGATTCCGCAAACAATTTCACGATTAATTAAGGTTTGAATAAAAACCTCGTTTGCATACACATCTAGTTTTTGCTGATCTTCTCCCTGAATGTTTTGTTCTCCTGCTGCGCCAACGATGTCGACCAAACCAGCTTTGTTTACTTTATAATTAACGACTTTGGCCGCCAATCGTATAGAGTTGATAATTCGGGAAAGCTCTCCCGACGAATACTGAAATGCTTTTTGGTTCTCAATAATAAACTCTCCTAGTGTTTTATTGCGTTCTTCCATTATACTATATCGTTGTAGATTTTTTTTTGAAGTCACAAATATCGCCTTTTTTGTGAAATTGATTTAAAAATTATTTAGTTAGTTTGTCCGTATTGTATATTTGTTAATCAAAAGTAAAAATTGAGTTCAAAAAAACCATTATTTTAGATATAAATACATTAATAATAAGAATTTATGAATATTAGAAAAGGAAACCCTGATGATATGAAAGCTGTTTTAGGCTTGATTCAGGAACTAGCCATATTCGAGAAAGAACCAGACGCTGTTTTGATTACAGAAAGTGATTTAGTTCGTGATGGCTTTGGAGAAAACCCTCTTTTTCATGTATTTGTAGCCGAGGTAGATGCCGAAATAGTGGGGATTGCTTTGTACTATTACCGATTTTCGACCTGGAAAGGAAAAACAATACATTTAGAGGATTTGATTGTAAAAGATAAAATGCGTGGATCTGGTTTAGGATTTGCTTTATACTCCGAAATAATGAAGCAGGCCAAAAAGGATAAAGTAAAAAGAGTTGAATGGAATGTACTCGATTGGAATACTCCTGCAGTTAAATTCTATGAAAATTCTGGTGCTAAAATTATCGAAGAATGGCGTGTTGTACAAATGGACGAAGCTGGAATAGATACTTTTTTAGAGAAAAACAAAAATTAAAAGACAATAGATAATATTAAGATATAATAAATAATGAGAGTATTCAAATTTGGTGGTGCCTCAGTAAAAGATGCTGAAGGAATTAAAAACGTTTATGACGTTTTACAAAAAGTAGGTTATGAAGATGTATTGCTTGTGGTTTCGGCCATGGGAAAAACCACAAACGCTCTTGAGGTTGTAATAAAGAATTATTTCGAAAAATCTTCTGAGTTAAGTTCATCTGTTCAAGAAGTAAAAAAATACCATAACCAAATATTATTAGATTTATTCGAAAATGAGAAACACGAAGTTTTTACTGCTGTAAAGGCATTGTTTTCGGAGTTAGAATACTTCCTTGCTCATAACAAATCTCCTAATTACAACTTTGTTTATGACCAAATTGTAAGCTTTGGAGAGTTAATTTCGACTACTATCTTAAGTCATTTTATGAATTTTATGGGCATCCAAACACAATGGATTGATGTTCGTAATTTTATAAAAACCAACGCTAATTACAGAGATGCCGAAGTTGATTGGGAATTAACTCAAAAAAATATTGGTAATAATGTAAAGCGAAAAATGCTAAATATTACTCAAGGATTCTTAGGTGCCGATGAAAACAACTTCACTACTACTTTAGGTCGTGAAGGTTCAGATTATACTGCTGCAATTTTTGCTTATTGCTTAAATGCCGAAAGTGTTACCATCTGGAAAGACGTTCCCGGAGTTATGAATGCTGATCCACGTTATTTTGAAAATGCAAGTTTACTTAATCAAATTTCATATCGTGAAGCTATCGAATTAGCCTTTTACGGAGCAACAGTTATTCACCCTAAAACATTACAACCTTTACAGAAAAAAGAGATTCCGTTGTATGTAAAATCATTTATAAACCCTTTGCTAAAAGGAACAAGTGTTTCTAAAGGTGTCGATTTAGAACCTTATTTGCCTTGTTTTATCGTAAAAAGAAACCAACTTTTGATTTCTCTTTCATCAATAGATTTCTCTTTTATCATGGAGGAAAACATCAGCGAGATTTTTGCTTTATTCCATGAATTTAAAATTAAAGTAAATTTAATTCAAAACTCTGCGATTAGTTTTTCTGTTTGTGTAGAAGATAAATTTGAGAATTTCAATGATTTGAATGCCATTCTTTCTAAAAAGTTCAAAGTTGATTTCAGCGAAAATGTAACTTTATATACAATTCGTCATTTTGATGATAAAGCTGCCGAAACTGTCGAAGAAAACAAAGTAGTTTTACTAAAACAAGTAAGCCGCGAGACTATGCAAATAGTAACAAAGGAATCTAATTAGTTTACTTTTAAAAAGTTAATTACAAAATTCAATATAATAATAAAGGCTTCATTTTTTTAAGTGGAGCCTTTATTTATGGTTTATGTTTTCTTTTTAAATCTTTTATTATCTGCTTCAATTCTAAAATCTCGACTTCATATTGTTTTATTATTTTTCTATAAACACTAAGTAGCGCAATTTCCGTCAAACGTTCCATAAATTTTTTATCATCAAATACTTTTGGATTTGGGTTTTCGAGAAAATAATTAAACTCTACATCTAACTCATTACAAATCTTATCTATTAACAAAAAGTCTATTTTTTTATTTTTTCCACTTTCAATATCACATAATGCTGTCAGGCTAATCCCTAATCGGTTTGATAATTCAAATTGTGATAACTTTTTAATTTTCCTTAACTCCATAATTTTAGCACCAACCATAGAAATTTTATTTAAGTGTTACTAAATTGTTTTTATAAAAATTAATTGTAATTCGTAAAAAACCATAAAAAATTTCGTTAACAAATGAATTTCTTTGTATTTACTCTCCTTCATTCCTTTTTAGATCTTTAATTATTTTTTTCAACTCTTTTATTCGTGCTTCATATTGTTCTATTATTTTATCTGACAATTGATTGATAATAAAACTTTCATTTAAATTATTACTCTCTTCCTTGTTCAGTCGACTTTCATTCATCATCAATTCGGCTGGGGTTATTTCGAAAAATTTACATATTTTACTAATATGGCTCGCCCAAGAACTACTCTCTCCTCTTTCTATCCTCGCATACGCAGACTGAGATATACACAAACAATCTGCCGCTTGCTCTTGCGACATATTCTTGCTTTTACGTAGCTGTTTTAGCTTATTTCCTACGATTACATTCATAATTTAACTTTTATACCGATTCAAACATAAGAAATATTTTACAACAATATAAATTCAGGGTAGAAATAACCGATTTTCGCATAAGAGTCGTTTGAAATCACGTGTAGATTTGTCATCAAATAAGTTATTACTAATCATTAAACTATGCATTATGAAAAAAATTAGAGAATTCGTTATAAGGCACCACATTTTTACTCTAGTTGCTTTTGTATTTATTTTTTTTAGTTGTACTAAGGATGAAATAGGTCGTGAAAGTAAGATGTCAAATATTGATAAAAACAATGCGACTAATTCTTTTACTGACGAAGATGTGTTTAAAGGGATTATGTTTCTTGAAGGTCCTCTAGCTAATAAATTAGATGATTTTAAAGATTTAAATTTTCGAACATTTATTAATGACAAAGCTCAAATGGATGAAATGTTAGTCCTTCAAAATAAAATTATAGAAACCATTAAGGAATCCAATCCAGAGTTTTTATCAAACTTTAGAGCAAAAATAGGATCAGGCGATTTTTATCAAGTAAAATATGGTATTGTAGATGCTGCTAATAAAATATCAGATGCTGCCTTTGGATTATTAAATGAAAGTAAAAAAGGAGGCACCGAGAATGACATGAATAAATTTATTAGTTTATTCACTTCAAAATATAAAATTAATGAACAATCTACAAAAGAAGAATTGCTTAATGCTATTCAGAGTATGAAATCAGACAAAAACACCAATAAAGTCGTATATCCAGCGCCTTACTATTCCGTTGCTGTTTGGTTATTAGCCGCAGCTGCAGCCGTCATCGTAATTGTCTTGTTTTTGCAAGAAGCACCACTACCACCATCACCTGATTTTTATGAGGATCCTGGTTACATAGATTCTGAGGGATACTTAATTGAAAAATTCCAGTCAGATGTCACTATAGAATTTACTGGTATTTAATTAAATATGGCAAGTTATTATCAAAGTGACTTGCCTATTTTAATAATTCACAACCATGAATAAAACATCGAAACCATCACTGATAGCGTTTTATAGTTCAGTTAGTATTGTTCTTGTAATATTTTTCACTATACTTTCCATTTATTTTGGAAACAATCCTCTTAATAATAGTTATACTGCTAAATCAAAATTTATTTCTGCATTCCCACAAGGCTGGGCTTTTTTTACAAAAAGTGCAAAAGAACCAGAATTCTATATTTTTGAGTGTTTTAATGGCAAAATTGAAATGAAAAATTTAAGAAATTTTTCTAATGATTATTACTATGGCCTTTCAAGACACAATAGAATATTGACTATAGAAGCAAGTACAATTTTAAATAAAATAAAGTCAGATTCAATAACTGGTTACAGATTAACAGCGAAAATAGCAGAAAATATAACTGAAAAAATAAATTTGGACACATTGAAATTTAATAAAATTAGTGTGTTTAAAAAAAATGTTCCCGATTTTAAAGGTAAATATTTATTTGTTAGTAAACATGCATTGCCTTGGTCATTATTAAATCAAAAACCTGATTATCCCTCATCCTTTATTGTATACGCTATAAATATTCACCAAGATGAATAAATTTATCTCTCATTTAGAACAAAAAATCATTTTTGATAATCGATTGATTTTTGTCAGATCTTTGCTAGCTTTTGGGGCTTTACTTACTATATGCTTTAACGATATAGATGAAGTAACAAATATGAATCTATTAATTCATAATGAAACCTCTTTTAAATTAGACGTTTTTCTTCAACATATTAGTCTTTTCAACTTGTTTAGTTCCTCGTTTGCAAAAACAATTTCAATTTCAATTTTATTAATAGTTTTTACTGGTTATTTCCCACAGCTATTTTCTTTATTGCAAACTTGGGTGCATGTTAGCATTTGTAATTCTTTTATTGCAATTGAAGGAGGTGACCAAATAGCATCCAATTTAAGTATGTTACTTATCCCTATTTGTATTTTTGACAATCGAATCAATCAGTGGAGCAATAATAAATTAATTATAACAAAAAGTAGAAAAGCAATAAATGTGTTTTTTAATACTTATTACTTTTTGATATTATTACAGGTGGCTATTATATATTTGCATGCTGGAGTGGGGAAAATATTTAATGATGAATGGAAAGATGGTACTTGTATTTATTATTGGTTTACTAATAATATTTTTGGAGCCCCTCTATGGCTGCAAAAAATATTATCCATTATTACACTTAGTCCATTTACTCCCCTAATAAGTTGGTCTGTAATAATTCTTGAATTAGGATTATTTGCCTGTATTTTAGCTACAGATAAACTGATTAAAAAATTGTTCTTGACTTTAGGTGTTTTTTTTCATTTAAGTATTGTGCTGACCCACGGTTTAATTACGTTTTTCTTTCCTATGACTGCAGCCCTTATTCTTTATCTAGATAATGAAAATAGTATTTATCAATATTTTGAAATGAAAATTAAAGCAATAAATTATGGAAAGAAACAAGAAACCAAGTAAAGAAACCAAAGACAACTGGCATAATGATTCTAACAATTGGATTTGGGGAATTTTTTATTACAACAAAGAAGATAAAAGAATGTTTCCTCCCAAAAGAAATAAGCTAATGGGATGGACAACTAATTTTGCAAATCCTAATTCTGTATTCATATTAATTATTATAATTGCAATACTATGTGTCTTGGGAAAATACATAAAGTAGTTTTCTTAAATTCAATTACATTTGATAGTAAAACTAAAATTCCAGTCGCAACATTTCACAATTATAAATACTACTTTTGACGTTTTGGAGTTAAAGTATTTATGTTTAAAAAATTACTCTTTTGGATTGTAATTCTTTTTTGTTCTGGACTTCATGCCCAGGAAATAAACACGCACTATAAAACCAAAAAAGTTGGTATCTCCAGAGATACTATTCACCTTGAAAACGTTAGTATCAATTCGAGTTTTTTCAAATTATACGACAACAATAAACAACCTATTGATAGCAGTTTCTACAAAGTAAATTTCCAGAAAGGAACATTACTTTTAAACGAAAAAATGATTTCGAATACTGATTCCCTAACAGTTGAGTATTTAAAACTTCCAGATATTTTAACCAAAGAGTATAAAATTTATGATTCTGACCGAATCGTAAGTAATGGTGTAACCTCTGAATCTTTATATCAAATACAACCTAAAACCAATAAAACTGTAACTCCTTTTGACGGATTAAATACTTCAGGAAGTATTACCCGAGGGATTACTATTGGTAACAACCAAAACACCGTTTTAAACTCCAATCTTGACTTACAGATTACAGGAAAAATATCTGAAAAAGTAAGTCTTCGTGCATCATTACAAGACAATAATATTCCGTTGCAAGATGGTGGTTACTCCCAAAAATTAGATCAATTCGATAATATATTTATTGAGCTTTTTAGTAATGATTGGGCATTACGAGCTGGAGATATTTTTCTTGAAAATAAAAAAACACAGTTCCTAAATTTCGACAAAAAGGTTCAAGGTCTTGCCGTTAATTTTAATTTTGGTGATGAAGATAGCAAAACCAATGTATTTGCTTCTGCCGCATTGGTAAGAGGGCAATATGCAAAAAGTAACATTACTGGGCAGGAAGGAAATCAAGGTCCTTATAAATTAACAGGTCAGAATGGTGAGTTATACATATTGGTAATTTCGGGTTCTGAAAGAGTTTATGTAAATGGTGTTTTATTAAAACGAGGCGAAAACAAAGATTATACTATTGATTATAATGCTGGGGAAATCACTTTTACTTCTCTTTTTACAATTACTTCGGAGATGCGTATAAGTGTTGAGTACCAATATACAAATCAAAATTATACCCGATTTGTAACGTATGCCGGAGTTACTCATGAAAATAAAAAATGGAGTTTTGGAGGGTATCTATACTCTGAAAATGACTTAAAAAACCAACCGTTACAACAAAATCTAACCAAAGAACAGGTAGAAATATTAAGTAATGCAGGAGATGATACAAATGCTATGATTGCTCCTTCGGCTTACGTTGACTCTTATTCGGACAATAAAATTCTTTACCGAAAAATAATGATAAACGGAACGGAAGTTTATGAATTCTCTAACGATCCAAAAGAAGAATTATACAATGTAAGATTCAATTTAATTGGCTCAAAATCTGCCAATTACATTCTTAGAAACGTAAATACAATTGATCGTATTTATGAATATGTTGCTCCTATAAATGGCATTCCGCAAGGAAATTATGCTCCAATTATTAAACTCGTTGCTCCAATAAAACTGCAAGTAGCTACTTTTTTGGGTAAATATAACCCAACCGAAAAAACAAGTTTTGATTTTGAAATTGGAGTTAGTAACAATGATGCAAATTTATTTTCGAGCATACAAGATGGAAATAATAAAGGAATTGCATCCAAAATAAACGCTAAGCAACGTTTATTTACCAGAAGTTGGAATCTGGATGCATTTGTAAATTATCAATTTATTCAGGACAATTTTAAATCGGTAGAACGCCTTTATAACATCGAATTTGATCGGGATTGGAATCTTCCTGCAAATCGATTTGGGAATCAGAGTTTATTAATTTCGGGATTAAATTTTGATTTATTTCCTCAAAAAAAGACCTCAGATATAGGATTACTAACCTATCAATTTGAAAACTTAGATTTTACCGAAAACTATTCTGGAAGCCGACATACCGTTAACGGTCTTTTTAAAGTAAAAAACTGGCTGATTCAGAACCAAGGTAGTTTACTAAATAGTAACAGCACAATATCGACTTCTAAGTTTTTAAGAAACCAAACTCAAGCCCGTTATCATTTTAATAAAAACTGGGTTGGTGGTACTGTACAACTTGAAGATAATCAAGAAAAGAATAAGGAAACCAATCAGTTTTCGGCTTTAAGCCAAAGATTTAATGAATATGGTTTATTTATAGGTCGTGGTGATAGTACCAAGGTTTTTGTAGAATTAGGCTTTTTAAAACGAAGCAATGATAGTTTACAAAACGGACTATTACAACGTGTAAACAACTCGCAGACTTATTATTTAAGATCTAAATTAATCCAAACTACCAAAAGTGATTTATCTGTATATGCGAGCTATAGAGTATTGAATTTTGAAGATGTGACTAAAAAAAGAGAACCATCACTAAATTCCAGAATTCTTTATAATGATCGTTTTTTCAATCAATTTATCCAAACTACTACTGCCTACGAAACCAGTTCGGGAACAATGCCGCAACAAGATTATACCTATGTAGAAGTTCCTGCAGGACAAGGAGTTTACACCTGGAACGATTACAACAATAATGGAATTCAGGAATTACAGGAATTTGAAGTAGCTGCATTTATTGATCAGGCAAAATACATTCGTATCTTTTTACCTAACCGGATTTATATTAAAACAAATCAGAATAAGTTTTCTCAATCGGTAACATTAAACCCAAACCAATGGTTAAATGAAACTGGAATAAAAAAGGTAATATCTTATTTTTATAACCAGACCTCGTTTATATTAGATCGAAAAGTAAAAAGTGATGGTGATCGTTTTGAACTTAATCCTTTTAATTCTTCAGATGAAAATGTGCTGGGGTTAAACTCCAGTTTCAGAAACAGTTTATTTTATAATCGTGGTAAACAAAAACATTCTACAACTTATACCTATTTACAAAACAAAAGCAGAAACTTACTTACAATAGGATCGCAACAGGCTAAAAATAGTTCACATCAATTACAATATTCTCATTTGTATGATAAAAGTTGGTTATTCGGATTTTTTACCAAAACCATACAAACTGATCTTATCTCTGAAAGTTTCCCAGAAAAAAACTATAAGCTAACAGGTTATCAACTTGCTCCAAAAATTAGTTATTTGTTTTCTAAAAGTACAAGTTTAGATTTCTTCTATGAAATTCAGAACAAAGACAATCAAATTGGAGAGGAAGAAACGTTAGAACAAAGCCGATTAGGAACATCTTTTTCTTATGCTGGTGATAAAAAAATCACATTAAATGGTGAGTTTTCATTTTATAAGAATAAATTTACAGGCAATGAATTTTCATCAGTAGGTTTTCAAATGTTAGAAGGTTTACAAACAGGACAAAATTTGGTATGGAGATTGCTATTGCAAAAAAACATCACTCAGTTTTTGGATGTTAATGTAAACTATCAAGGAAGAAAAGGCGAAACCGGACCAACTATCCATACAGGAAATGTTCAGCTAAGAGCTTATTTTTGATACATTTTCGAAAACATTACAATAAATTGATTAATTTTATTATAAACTTTAACACTTAAAAAACATGAAAAAATTATTATTACTTTGTTTTATGTTAGTTTTCTCAAGTAATTTTTACGCACAAGAAACTGCTGTAAAGACGACTAAAACCAAAGCTAAATCAGAAGCAACTAAAGAAAAAAAGACTGCTACTAAAAAGGCTACCGACACAAAAACTGCTACAGAGAAAAAAGCAACTAAAGAAAAAGCATCAGCAACTAAAAGTGTAGAAGATAAAGCTACAAAAACTAAAAGCGATGCTAAGGCAAAAACCACTAAAGCAGAAGAGTCAACTACAAAAAAAGCTGCCAAAGCAAAAACTGATGCTAAGACTGCAACTGATGATGCTACTAAAAAAGTAACTAAAGCTAAAGCTGACACAAAAACTGCTACTGAAAAAGTAGATAAAGCAAAAGCTGATACTAAAGCAACAACAAAATCTACTGCTAAGACTGCGACAAAAACAGTTAAAGAAACTAATGAAAAAGCACCTAAAGTAGCAGATAAAGTTACTGGAGAATATAATGGCAAAAAAGTATATACGGGACCAAGAGGTGGTAAATACTACATTAATTCTAACGGAAACAAAACTTATATTCAAGACTAATCAATTTTTCCTGATACAATTAAAAAGGCTAGACTTCTTATAGCGTCTAGCCTTTTTGCTTTTACTAAAATAATAACTTAATATTTTAGTAATCATTTATAAATAAGGAAAAGACTTACTGTTTGTAACTTTCGCAGGGTTAACTTAACATAACCCAATTCTATATGAATTTAGATTCAACTAATAAAACTATTTTAATTGCTCCATTAAATTGGGGCTTAGGTCACGCCACAAGATGTATCCCGATAATTAAAGCATTGCAAGAAAACAATTACATTCCAATAATTGCCTCTGATGGTATTGCTTTAGAGCTATTACGAAAAGAATTCCCATATATCCAAACACTCGAATTACCTTCTTACCAAATAGAATATGCCAAGAATGGCAAAAATTTTAAGTGGAAATTAATCAAAAATTGTCCTAAAATGATTGAAGCCATTTTGGACGAAAAAAAAATGGTAAAATCGTGGATTAAAAAATATGGTATCGACGGTATTATTTCTGATAATCGTTTGGGTGTTTACAGTGATAAGATACCATCGGTTTTTATTACGCATCAATTAAATGTAATGACTGGAAACACGACTTGGTTTACCAGTAAATGTCATCAATATTTTATAAAGAAGTATACTGAATGTTGGGTTCCCGACATAAAAAAGAATCCTAATTTAACTGGAAAATTAGGCCATTTAAAATCAAAAAAAATCAAGTTAAGATACATAGGTCCTATGAGCCGAATGCGCAAGAAGGAAACGCCTAAAGTATATGATTTAATGGTTATCTTATCTGGACCAGAACCTCAACGTGGTTACCTCGAAGAGAAATTAAAACAAGAAGTTATTCGCTACGACGGAAAAGTAGTTTTTGTGAAAGGCATTGTCGAAAAAGACCAAAAAAAGGAAATCATCGATAATGTTACGTATTACAATTTCATGAATACACGCCAGCTAGAACAAACTTTTAACGAAAGTGAGCAAATCTTATGTCGCTCAGGCTATACAACCGTAATGGATTTGGTAAAACTAGAAAAGAAAGCTTTTTTTATACCAACTCCTGGTCAATATGAGCAATTATATCTTGCTGAGAAACTACAGGAAGAAGGCCTTGTTCCTTACGCATTACAAGATGATTTTAAGATTGAGGATATTGCGAAAATTAAAGAATACAAAGGATTACCTCAATATAAGAAGAAAGCAAAATGGAGTTCATTATTTTCTGTTTTCGAAAAATAATAAACTCCATCCTATATGTTTTTTATATTTTAGAAATTAAATTGAGCTTGTAATCTCAGTAAATTTCCTTGTTGGCGATTAATTGGTAATGCGCTATCTTCAAAAGTTCTATCAGCAATAACATATTCTGCTGTAAACTCTAATGCTTTTAGAGGCTGCCATTCTATTCCAATTTCATAATCTCTAACTACATAACTTCTGGCATCTTTTTCATATTTTTTTCCTCCGTCATAATATTGAAATTTTGCAAAAGGATATAATAGTTGTTTTCCTAAATCTAATTTATAATTTAATAAAACATAACCTCCATTTATATTTGTAACATCGACACTATTAGTAGTCTTGTCATAACGTGGTCCTTTACCTATGTTATACTCCGTTTGGATTCCAAAAGGTCTAGGGTATAATACAAAAGTTGCTCCTACTCGCTGATCTTTTACATATTGTTTGTTATCTATTGCAACTCCAGTTGAAATTTCGTTGGTAAATGCCCATTTCCCTGAATAAGCCTGGATTCCTGGTTCAATAATCTGGCTTCCTATTACGAAAGGATAAGTTACTCTTGCTACAACATTTAAGTCTCTGTTGCTATCTAACTTATTTGCGATTTGCCCGTTGTAAACTCCAAAAGCAAAAACACCATAATCGCCAGAACCTTTGTAACCATCTTTAACTAACATTTCGAAACGTTCTCTTATTTTGCTAGGTGCCCAATAAAAAAACACTCCTAAGTCACGTTCATTTAATATAGCACTATTCATAGCATCATTTCTATCCAAAGCAAGTCGAACAGAACTAGATTGCATATTCTCAAAACCATAAGGAATTTTACTTTGTCCTACACGAACACGGTATTCTCTTTTTGGATCAAATGAGAAATCAAAAAATATGTCTCTAATTTGAACAAAATTATTGATTCCAGTGCTTGGTGAACTTGCAAAATCGGGTTGGAAATAAAAATATATATTTGGGTGTATTTGACCAGAAAATACTAATCGTGCACGTCTTATAAAAAACCCATTATTAGATTTTGCATCTGGTTCTGTAGATGTTGTTCCCCAAGATCTATCACACTGTTCGCATGAAACTTTATCATTGGTAGAAAACAAACCATTATATCTTATCTGAACATAACCTCGTAATGAGATTTTATCATACCAATGATCTTTTTCTTCTTTTTGAAGAATAGGTTCAATCTTTGGTGCTGTTATTATTGCAGTTTCTTTTGCCTTATTAATAGAGTCTAAAATACGAACTACCTCTTTCTTTATCTCATCTTTGTTTACCTCTTGTGCATGCGTTAAGCCCGCCGCTAAAGATAAAGCTACCACTAAAAATTTTCTCATCTTATTTTTTTAAACTCCTCGTTCAGAGTGCAAAAATCACCCATCAAAGTTAACATAACGTTACCAAGATGTTATTATTATGAAAATTTAATATTAAGAGAGAATCGGCAACTTTAAATCGAGGTTAAATCATGAGAATTTTATGCTGATCTGAGATGATCTAATTACAATTACTTAACTTCAAGATTAGCGCTTTTGTGGGCTTTTTCGAGAGTAAATGAAAACTCAGAACCTATCCCAAACTCACTCTCAACATACACTTTTTCTTTATGGGCTTCAATAATATGCTTTACAATAGCAAGTCCTAAACCAGAACCACCTTCTGACCTGGCTCCACTTTTATCTACTCTATAAAAACGTTCAAAAAGTCTTGGTATATTTTGTTTCTCTACTCCTTCTCCATTATCACTAATACGAATAAGTACTTTTTTCTTTGTAAGATTCACAACCCCTACCTCTGTAGTTCCGCCTTGCTTACCATATTTAATTGAATTCACAATCAAATTTTCTAGTATCTGTTGAATTCTGTCTTTATCTCCTTTCACCAAAATCGGCTGAAGAATTTTCTTTTCATAAGTTAACTTAATCTTCTTTTTATCAGCTTTCATTTCTAATAAATCAAAAACATTCTGAATAAGTTCGACAATATCAAAATCGGTGATTATCAAGTTTAAATCGCCTGTTTCTAATTTAGTGATCATGTCTAAATCTTCGACAATATAAATTAATCGTTCTACTCCTTTTTCGGCACGTTTAAGATATTTTTTTCGAATGGTTTTGTCTTCCATTGCTCCATCTAATAAAGTCGAAATATATCCCTGAACTGTAAACAATGGCGTTTTAAGTTCATGCGAAACATTACCTAGAAATTCTCGACGGTATTCTTCACGAATCTCGAGCATTTCGATTTCTAACTTTTTATCGGTTGCAAATTTTTTGACTTCACGCGAAAGCGTTTCCATATCCGTAGTGATCGGCTGGTTGATAAGTGTACTGGATTCCAATAACGAAACCTCATCGTAGATTTTCTTTACTCTGCGATAAATAAAACGTTCTACTCGGTATTGTAAAACCATAAACGAGAACGCATATACCGACACAAGAAAGACAAGACTGAATGGTAATAAATGTTCTGTTCTATTTTTGAAGAATAATAAAACTAGAATTACTACAAATCCTGTAGCAAAGAGACTTATATATAGTGCTGACTTTACAGCAAACTTATAGGTTTTTTTAAAACTTATTTTCATTTAGTTCATGGATAGCTTCTACAAAGATAATTCTGATTTCTTTGCATTATGCTTTTGGTTGGTAATCTTTATTTTAAACCTCGAATTTGTAACCTACTCCTTTGATGGTTTTAAATAAATCTTCTCCAATTTTTTCTCTTAATTTTCGAATGTGTACATCAATCGTTCTTCCGCCTACAACTACTTCATTACCCCAAACTTTATCAAGTATTTCATCACGCTTGAATACTTTTCCTGGTTTTGAAGCCAATAAATAGAATAATTCAAATTCTTTTCTAGGCAAAGCGATTTCTATATTATCTTTTACGATTTTATATTCTTCACGATTAATTTCGATTCCACCTACGTTTAATGTATCACTACTAACTTCTTGTTCTTTTAAACGTCTCAATAATGCTTTTACCTTACTTACTAGTAATTTTGGTTTAATAGGCTTAGTGATATAATCATCCGCTCCAGCATCAAAACCAGCTACTTGTGAATAATCTTCACTTCTTGCAGTTAGGAATGTAATGATAACGTTATTTAGTTCAGGTATTTTTCGGATGTGTTCACAAGCTTCCATACCATCCATTTCAGCCATCATAACATCCATTATTATAAGATCTGGCAATTCCTTTTGTGCTTTTGCAATTGCATCTTTTCCGTTTGAGGCTGTAATTATTTGATACCCTTCTTGAGATAGGTTATATCCAACAATTTCTAAAATATCCGGTTCATCATCTACTAGTAAAATCTTAGTTTGTGTTTTTTTCATAAAATAGCAAAAAATTGGGTTATCTCATTGATACTTATACGATATAATATTCAATGATTGTAGTTGCGAGTGTAAAGGTAATAATAAATCAACTGTTAAAAAGTAGTGTTAACCGTAATTTAATCTCATAACAATTTCATAATATATTAGAGACAAAACAATAACAAGCAGCTAACACGAACTTTACAAAGCCGTCTTTTATTTGCAAAAAAATAAACAAACAACAAACGAAAATGAAATTCAACTTAAAATTTCTATTTATTACATTATTTATTTGTGCTGTTTCTATGGCTCAGACCAAAGGTACAATTTCTGGGGTTTTAACAGACAAACAAACTAATAATGAAGCACTACCATTTGCAAATGTCCTTATTAAAGGAACAAACAACAGTGCAAATACCGACATCGATGGTAAATATTCGATAAACATAGCTCCTGGTAGCTATACTGTAATTTATAGTTTCTTGGGGTATGAAACTGTAGAAGTTCCAGTAATTGTTAAATCGAATGAAACTACAACTGTTAATCAAGCGTTATCTTCGGGGAGTTATACGCTAAAAGATGTTGTAATAAAAGCTTCGCCTGTAAGTAAACAAAAAGAATCTGCTTTACTTTTAGAACAAAAAAATGCAGTTGCCTTTAAATCTGCTATTGGTGCAGAAGAAATTTCAAGAAAAGGAATTAACGATGTTGCAAATGCAGTATCTAAAGTAAGTGGTGTTTCTAAAAATGACGACTCAGGAAATGTTTTCGTAAGAGGATTGGGTGACCGTTATAATGTTACTACTTTAAACGGACTTCCATTACCATCAAACAATCCTGCGAATAAAAATATCCTTTTAGATATTTTTACTACTAACATTGTAGATAATATCGGAGTAAGTAAAACATTTGAGGCTCAAAATTATGCGGATTTTGGTGGAGCAAATATTGACATCAGTTCAAAAAAATTCAGCGGAAAACCTTTTATCAGCTTTTCAATAGGAACAGGTGCCAATACAAACGTCTTGGGGCAAGATCATTTCTATTTACAAGACGGACCTTCTTACACTGGATTCAAAAAAGTAGGCGTTCCTAATTCTCCGCTTCAACCATATAATTATTCAACGAGCTGGGACAGACAAGAAAACAAAAATGTATTGAATGCATTCTACACACTATCTGCAGGAAAGAAGTTTAATATAAATGACGAAAGCTCAATAGCAACTTTTGTTACAGGTTCTTTTAGTGCAAGAAATAAATTTACAGAAGGATATAGCAGAGGCGGGATTAGTGCTGACGGAGATATCTTTTCAGATTTTTACAGAACAGCATACAAACATAACACTACAACAACTGTTATGGCTACGGCTGATTATAAAATCAATAATAAAAACTCAATCTTCTTTACTTCTTTATTCTTAAATTCAAGTGATCAGGATTACAGTGAGTATGAAGGAACTAACCAGAATTTTGACGGTGGTGGAGACGCTCATCAACAAATTTCAGGTTTTATCAAACGTGGAACATTTGAAAGAACTCAATTAATTGTAAACCAATTAACAGGGAAAAACAAATTCAACGATCAGTGGAATTTAAATTGGGGAGTAGGATACAGCATGTCTGACAGCGCAATACCAGATCGTATGCAAAACTCTTTTGTACATGCACCTAATGGCATTGACTATACATTTTTCACCAATTCAAACATCAATAATCACCGATTTTTTCAGGACTTAAAAGAGAATGAAATCGCTGCTAATATTGCATTATCATATAATTTCAGCAAAAAAAGCGATGACACATACAAAGGAAAAGTAACTGTTGGTTATTCAGGAAAGTTCAAGGATGTAGATTACAAAATGGAGCAATATTCATTCTTCCCAAACAGAACTACAATTTCTTTCCCTAAAGAAGACATACATCACGTAGACAACTATTTAGACCCTGCACATTGGGGTTCATCTTACTCAAACAGAATTAGCCAATTGTATAATGGAAATTTATATATCAATGCTGCGTTCGCTAATGTTCAATACTCTTTAACTGATAGATTGAGTGTGATATTAGGTGCGAGACTGGAACAATTGACTCAGAATGTTTCCTATATCACAACCACAGTTCCTGATGGGGATAGTTCAGATGAGTCAAAGTTTAACATATTACCAAGTTTAATTTCAAAGTATACCTTGAATGAAAAGCAGAATTTAAAATTCTCTGCAAGTAAAACATATACGTTACCTCAGTTTAAAGAAAAAGTGCCTATTATTTACGAAGATGTCGCACAAGCATACGAAGGAAACCCTAATTTGTATGCTTCAACAAATTATAACTTTGATTTAGGATGGGAATTTTTTCCTAAGGCAGGCGAATTAATTTCTGTTACTGCATTTGGAAAAATCATTCAAAATCCAATCAACGAAATGTTCCTTAATTCATCTTCAAATGATATTACTTATGCTAATACAGGAGACAAAGCAACTGTAGCAGGGGTTGAATTAGAATTTAGAAAAGACATTTTTGAAATTGAAAACAGTAACAACCTAAAGACAAAACTTTCGTTTGATGCCAATGGATCTTACCTTTATACAAATCAGGATTTAAGTAATGAGAAAGTAAATAACGAAAATGATTTTGGGGCAAACTTTACTTTTACAGAGAGTAAATTAACAGGGGCTTCTAATTTCCTTGCCAATGCTAACTTATCATTTTTAAATGAATTCAGAGAAGGTCAGGATATAACTACAACAATATCATACTCTTATTTTTCAGATAAATTAGCTGTTATTGGAACCGGACAAGTAGGAAACTTAGTTGATAAAGCTGTAAATAAACTAGACTTTATCGCTAATGCAAGTTTGACTAAAAACTTAAAATTAGGCTTTATTTACAATAATATTTTAAACCCAGCTTTCAATCGTGTACAAGAACAAGGAAAAGTACCAGGAAAAGAATCTGTTGGTGATATTACTGCAATTTCATATAAAGCAGGTTCAGATTTTAGACTTACTTTAAGCTATACATTCTAAAAGTAAAACCATAAAAATTTCAAAAGGTGATTAGTATTATCTAATCACCTTTTTTTTATTTATCAAAATTCAATGTAAATTTTACATTAAGCGGGTTTATTTTTTACTCAATATACTTAATATATTGTTAATATGGTCTTAACTCAGCAAAAACATATGTTCGTTTACTTTGCCTTAAATAAATCAAAACAATAAAACACAACAAAATGAAAAAATCATTATTTGCGATGACTGCAATATTAGGACTTGCTTTAACAAGCTGTAGTTCTGATGATAACAACAACAAAAAGGACGAAAACAAAAGTAATTTCGTATTAAAGGTTGACGATTTAAAAGGAGACATCAATGAAGGTGTTGTAACTTTAGACCCTACTAAAACTTACACTTTAACTGGAGGTTTAGTTGTTAAAGGTGGAGCTACTTTAGTAATTCCTGCCGGAACGGTAATTAAAAGTTCTGCTACTGCAGAAGCTACTTCTTTATTCATTGCTGTAGAGAGAAATGCTAAAATCAACATCAATGGTACTGCTGCTAAACCAGTTATTATGACATCTGGAAAAGCTACTCCTGCTCAAAGTGACTGGGGTGGATTAATTATCGCTGGTAATGCAAAAGTGAACACTGGAGACAATGGTACTTCTGAAGTAGGTGCTTTAAGCTATGGAGGTAATAACAATGCAGATTCTTCTGGAAATATCAACTTCTTAAAAATTTCTTACACAGGTTCTAAATACACTGCTGAAAAAGAATACAATGGAGTTTCTTTCTTCGGGGTAGGTTCAGGAACAATAGTATCTGATATCTACACTTTTGAAAGTGGTGATGACGGAATTGAATTCTTCGGAGGAGCAGTAAACGCTTCTAACTTAGTAATTATCAATTCTTATGATGATTCATTAGATTTTGCTGACGGATGGCAAGGTACTGCTACAAACGTTTACATCAAAGGTGTTACTAAAGCAGGTGTTGAAGGATCTACCAATCAAAAAAATCCAAGTACAGCTGTTCCAATGACTGATGCTAAAATCATTAATATCTCTATCATTAAAGGTGATGCTGCTTTCCCAGCTGACGAAAAATCAATCAACTATAAAGAAGGTGGTGGAAAACAAGCTTACACAAACTTATATGTTGCTGATGGAATGCCTAAAGACCTTACTAAATTATCAACTGATGCTGGTGCAACTGCAAATATCGCTGCTGGTAACTTTACTATCACAAACTATACTTTTGGAGCTTCTGTAACTGTTTTTGATGGTGCTAAATTATCAGGAACAACTACTGGTGCAACTGGTGCTGGTGCTGGTGCTGAATTACCTACTTGGGGTAACTGGACTAAGTAATTAAATAAAGTTTTAGAAAAACACACAATTCTTTATTGATTAGTTGATTTCTAATAACTTCGAAATAAAATGTTAAAAACATCCTAAATTTATAGGATGTTTTTTTTTGGCGTAGTTTTTGAAAACTTTTTTGTATATTTACTAATACTAAATTTAAGTGATGGCAAAAAACTACTTTTATATTACATTCTTATTGGCTTTTTTCTTTACTGTAAGTGTCTCGGCACAAGACAGTAAACAACTGCCAAAACCGCAAGACGGCACTGTTATAGAGGGCTTAAGTTTGTACCCAAACCCTGTGAGCAACGGTAAAGTATACATTTCGTCTAAAAATGATTTAGAAAAAGAGATAACCATTTTTGACGTACTGGGGAAAAAAGTCCTACAGACACAAATAAGTTCTAAAGAGCTTAATGTTTCTAATCTTTCGCCAGGTGTTTATATCATAAAAATAAACGAAGAGAACGCAACTGCAACTAGAAAGCTAATTGTCAGGTAATTTTTAAAAATAAAAACATAAAAAAGCTCCAAAGTAATTTTGGAGCTTTTTCTTTTAAATAAATTACCTTTGCAAAAAAAAGATCTTGATTACAACAACCGATATATTTACGATTTCCAATCAAAAGCAATTTGAAAAAATAGCGTTGAAAGTATTTCGCTTTCAATACGAAAACAACGTAGTATATCGAACATTCTGTGATTATCTTAAAACAGATCCTCAAAAAGTAAAGTCTCTTAACCAAATTCCTTTCTTGCCAATTCAGTTTTTTAAGAGCCATAATGTAGTCTCAAATTCTAATCCTGCACAGGTTACTTTTACCAGTAGCGGTACAACAGGAATGATTACCAGCAAGCATATTGTAACCGATGTTTCTTTGTATGAAGAAAGTTATCGCAAAGGATTTTCAGAATTTTATGGTAACATCGAAGATTATGCTGTACTAGCACTTTTGCCTTCTTATCTAGAACGCAACGGATCTTCTTTAATATACATGGTCGAAGATTTAATTAAATTATCAAACCATCCAGAAAGTGGGTTTTATTTACACAACCATGAAGAACTTACCCAAAAACTAATCGAATTAGACCAGTCAGGACAAAATACTATCTTAATTGGTGTAACATATGCTTTATTAGATTTAATCGAAAAAAACTCGTTTAAACTACAAAATACCATCATCATGGAAACTGGTGGAATGAAAGGCAAACGCAAAGAAATGATTCGCGAAGAATTACACAAAGAATTATGTGAAGGCTTTGGAGTATCGGCAATACACTCTGAGTATGGTATGACCGAATTATTATCGCAAGCTTATTCTTTGGGTGAAGGAATTTTTGAATGTCCATCGTGGATTCAAGTGCTTATTCGTGATACCGAAGATGCTTTAACTTACGTAAAAGAAGGAAAAACTGGTGGTATAAACGTAATCGACTTAGCCAATATTAATTCCTGCTCCTTTATCGCTACGCAAGATTTAGGCAAAAAATATCCCAACAACTCTTTCGAGGTATTGGGACGTTTTGATAACTCTGATATTCGAGGTTGTAATTTGATGGTTTTGTAAAAAAGTTGATTTGTTTATTTGTTAAATCGGTTAACCGAAACTTACGATTAAACAAATTACCTGCTAAACAATTAAACCACTCTTATCACAAAATAATTTTTCTTTCCGCTTTGTAATAAAACAAACTGATTGTTTATTAAATCTTTATTAGAAAGAACAAATTCCTCTGTTATTTTTTCTCTGTTAACCGAAATAGAATTAGCTGTAAGAGCACGTCTAGCTTCACCATTCGACTTAAAGAATCCTGTTTTCTCATTGAGAACATTTATAATCTCCAATCCGTTTTCAAGGTCGGCTTTAGCAATTTCTGCTTGAGGCACACCGTCAAAAACATCTAAGAAAGTCGCTTCATCTAATTGTTTTAAATCATCTGAAGTAGAATTTCCGAATAAGATACCCGAAGCTTTAATTGCATTTTCTAAATCTGCAGTAGAATGTACCATTACAGTAATTTCTTCAGCCAATCTTTTTTGCAAAATACGCAAATGTGGTGTCTCTCTATGTTCTATTGTCAAAGATTCAATTTCTTCTTTTGATAAGAAAGTAAAAATCTTAATATATTTTTCAGCATCAACATCCGAAGTATTTAACCAATATTGGTAAAACTTGTACGGAGATGTTCTTGCTGCATCCAGCCAAATATTTCCACCTTCTGATTTTCCGAATTTTGTTCCGTCAGCTTTTGTAATTAATGGACAAGTTAAAGCATAAGCTTTTCCGCTTTCCATTCTTCTTACCAATTCCGTTCCTGTGGTGATATTACCCCATTGGTCACTTCCACCCATTTGCAGGGTACATTGTTTGTTTTTATACAAATGCAAAAAGTCATATCCTTGAACTAACTGATAAGTAAACTCTGTAAACGACATTCCTTCGGCAGCTTCTGAAGACAATCTTTTCTTTACAGAATCTTTTGCCATCATATAATTTACCGTAATATGTTTACCCACATCACGAATAAAATCTAGGAATGAGAATTCTTTCATCCAATCGTAGTTGTTCACCAATTCGGCAGCATTAGCCGCATCTGAAGTAAAGTCTAAAAATCGAGACAATTGCCCTTTTATAGCTTCCTGATTATGACGTAACGTTGTTTCGTCAAGTAAATTTCTTTCATTCGATTTTCCCGATGGATCACCAATCATACCTGTTGCCCCACCAACTAACGCCAATGGTTTGTGTCCTGATAACTGAAAATGCTTCAATAACATCACTCCAACCAAGTGCCCTATATGCAATGAATCCGCAGTTGGATCAATTCCCACATATGCCACTCTCATTTGTTCCATCAAATGTTCTTCAGTACCTGGCATAACGTCGTGAAGCATTCCTCTCCAAGTTACTTCTTCAATAAAATTTTTCATTTCTTTTAAAATAATTTTTACAAATATAATTAATTCTGTTAGGAGTAAATACTATAAAACACTCCTGTTACAAAAGATTTTCATTTCTGTCCTGCAAAATATTAACCATTAAATTCAAACTATAAAAACTATCTTCATCTATACCCAGCTAAACAGTTCATGCTTTAACCTTTAATATGCAGTAAAAGCAATATATAATGGCTACATTCGCAAAAAAACTAACAAATTACCATGAAAAAACCATTACTAATTACTATTTTATTTTTATTCTGTTTTACCTTTTCATACGCTCAAATCTCTTTTGAAAAAGGATATTATATTTTAAACGATGGAAGTCGCATAGAATGTTTCATAAGAAACATAGACTGGAAAAACAACCCAACAGATTTTAAATACAAAACACAACTTAGTGACAACGACTTTAAAACCGAAACCATTGCAAACGTTCAAGAGTTCGGGATTGACAATGAAACCACATTTAAAAAATTTAAAATTAAAATAGATCGTACAAGCGACGAACCAAATAAGTTATTAGCTGACAGAAACCCTGTTTTTAAAGAAGAAGTAATTTTTTTAAAAATTCTTATAAAAGGCGATGCTACTTTATATAGTTACACCGATCAAAACCTTAATAGATATTTTTACGAAACAAAAACGATTCCTGTGGAGCAACTTGTTTATACAAAATATTATCAGATTGATTCTAACGGCTCCCCAACAATACTAGCCGAAAATAATGAATATAAACAACAACTGTTTCAAAATGTAAAGGCCGAAAACACAACCGAAAAAGAAATTATAAAACTTAATTACAATAAATCAGATCTTACTAAGTATTTCATAAAATACAATAACATCAAACCTAATTTAGCTAAAGAAGAAAGAAAAGTAAACAAAGGAATTTTTCTAGTTAAAATAACGCCTAGCGCAAGCATTGCATCATTATCTACTGAAAATGATTACTTTCTTCGCGATAACGTACAACTAGATAATAAAATTAACTTCAAGTTTGGTGTCGAGGCAGAGTACATCCTTCCATACAACAAAAACAAATGGAGTATTTTTATAAATCCTGCTTATCAAACATACCAAGATGATAAAACATATAATGTTCCTAGTGGATTTATAATAAGCCCGGAAACCCCTAACAATGCAAAAGTAAAATACACTTCTATACAAATCCCTATCGGAATAAGACATTATATGTTTTTAAATCAAAGCTCTAAAATTTTTATAAACGTAGCTTATGCATTTGATGCAGGAAGCAAAACAAACATCACTTACACAGATGTTACAAATAAAACTACAAGAGAATATGAAAGTGGTTCTGGAAGTAATTTTGCTTTCGGCCTTGGTTATAACTTTAAAAATAAATTTAGCTTCGAAGCAAGATTAAATACCAAAAAAGAATTAATGCGCGATTATCTAACTTATTCTGCAAAATATAGCTCAATAGATTTTGTTTTAGGATACACAATTTTCTAATAAACAAAACATTTGATCCTATAAACAAATAAGGCATATTGAAAAGATACTTTTTAATATGCCTTATTTATTATCTGTACCCTGAATCGTACGAAATTTGTATGTAGATAAATCGAAAGTATTATCTTTACAAAATGGTTTTAGTAACAGGAGGAACAGGTTTAGTCGGCGCACATTTATTACTTCATTTAATTGAAAATGGAGACAACGTTCGGGCAATTTACCGAAACGCAAATAAAATAGAAAAAACAAAATCAGTTTTTGATTTATATAAAAAATCACATTTATTCAAATCAATACAATGGGTTGAAGCTGATATCCTCGATGTTCCCTCATTAGAAATTGCTTTTGCAGATATTGAGTATGTATATCATTGTGCAGCCTTAATCTCTTTTGACCCAAAGGACGAAGACTTAGTACGAAAAACCAATATTGAAGGCACTGCAAACATTGTAAATTTTTGTATCGCAAAGCAAATAAAAAAATTATGCTTTGTAAGTTCAATAGCCGCTCTTGGAGACCTTGCAGCGCATGAAACTATCATAACCGAAGAAACAGAATGGAATCCTGAAAAACCACATAGCGATTATGCAATATCTAAATATGGCGCCGAAATGGAAGTTTGGCGTAGTTGGCAAGAAGGCCTTGATGTTGTTATTATAAATCCTGGGGTAATTATGGGTCCTATCCCAAAATCTAAAAGTGATGAACAAGGAAGCGCAGAACTTTATACAAAAGTAGCCAATGGGCTTTCATTCTACACGCTGGGAAGTACTGGATTTGTTGCCGTAGATGATGTTGTTAGAATCGCCGTAACATTAATGAAAAGCGAGATAAAAAACGAGCGATTTACTTTAATTGCAGATAATATCGTTTTTCGAGATGTTTTAAATATTATTGCTGATGCATTAAAAGTAAAAAGACCTACAATTCATGCAAGTCCTTTACTTATGAAAATTATATGGAGAATCGATTGGTTTCTATCTACATTTTTCCTGAAGAAAAGACAGATTACAAAAGCGACTGCAAAATCGTCTTATACAAAAGATTTATATTCGAATGAAAAAATAAAAACCACTTTAAAAACTGACTTCATAAATATCCATCAATATATTAAAGAGGTTTCTACTTTATAAAAAGTTAATTACTCTGTTTCATCTCTATTTTAGGCGAAACCGGCTTTACTTTTATCAATTCTTCTTTAGGTTTTTTAATAGTGTCTTTTTTAACAGCTTTGCCGTTTTTTTCAAGCAACTTCTTTTTCTTCTCTTCAATTTTGATTAAAGAATCTACCTTCTTTTTATTTTTTTCTATACGCGCACTAATCTCATCAAACATGTCTTTGTAATCATTATAATTTGCAGCGTAATACATATTACTCTTTACAAATTGCAAACTATCTACTTTATATTTTTTTAATATAAATCTGGTAGGATTAGTATCGCTAGAATCAAGAGACATTGGATTCTGGTATTTTATTGCTTCTAATAATGATAAGTCATACATAATATCTATCATCTTATCTCTTTCAACAAGTCGTTCTGGTTTTGCAACCAGTTCTTTCTTGCATCCTACAACAAACATTAATACCGAAATAATTATGACTATTTTTCTCATATCTTATCTATCAAATAATAATCTTTTTCCAGCGTGAACGTTTTTCACTTTAAATGCATTGTAAACCAATTGTCCATTTACAAAAGTGTGAGTAATTCTTGATTTAAATGTATATCCCTCAAATGGAGACCACTTACATTTTGCCAAAATATTATCTGTATTTACACTCCAAGGTAAACCAGGATTTACAATTACCAAATCGGCATAATAACCTTCTCTAATAAAACCTCTTTTTTCAATCTTAAAAATTTTAGCAGGATTGTGACACATTTTTTCAATGATTTTCTCAACGCTAATTTTTCCTTGATGATGCGCTTCAAACATAGCTACAACGGCATGCTGAACCAAAGGACCTCCAGAAGGAGCTTTTAAATAGGATTGTTTCTTTTCTTCTTTAGTATGTGGCGCATGATCTGTAGCAATTACATCTATTCGTCCATCTAGCAATGCTTCCCAAAGAGCTTTTCGGTCATCGGCAGTTTTTACAGCAGGATTCCATTTTATAAAGTTACCCTTAGTTTTATAATCTTCATCTGTAAACCATAAATGATGCACACAAACTTCGGCAGTAATTTTCTTTTCTTCTAAAGGGATTTTGTTTGTAAACAATTCCATTTCTTTAGCAGTCGAAAGGTGAAAAATATGCAAACGAGCTCCTGTTTTCTTCGCCAAAGCGATAGCCTTAGATGAAGAAATATAACACGCTTCGGCACTACGAATTAAATGATGTACCGTCACAGGAACATCTTCACCATACTCTGCCTTATATTTTTCTAAATTATTCTGAATTGTTGTTTCATCCTCACAGTGTACCGCAATAAGCATTGGTGTACTAGAGAATATTTTTTCGAGTGTAGCTTCATTATCTACTAACATATTTCCCGTTGAAGAACCTAGAAATATCTTAATTCCTGCTACATTTTTTGGATTTGTTTTTAAAACCTCCTCCAAGTTATCATTTGTAGCTCCCATCATAAACGAATAATTCGCATACGATTTCTTTGAAGCTATTTGGTATTTCTCTTCTAATATTTCCTGAGTTACAGCATTAGGAACAGTATTAGGCTGCTCGATAAACGAAGTAATTCCTCCGGCAACAGCTGCTTTAGACTCAGATTCAATATCTCCTTTATGTGTTAAACCCGGCTCTCTAAAATGTACTTGATCATCTATAGCTCCCGGCATTAAGTAACTTCCTTCGGCATCAATAACGACACAATTAGAAGACTTTAGACTTATACTATCTGAGATCTCTACAATTATATCATTTTCGATTAGCAAATCGCCTTCAAAAATTGACCCTTCGTTTACAATTTTAGCATTTTTTATTAAAATCCTATTCATCCTTAATATTGGTTTATAATGAATTGACTAATTTTTTTAGTCGAAGTGAGATAACTCCAAAAATTGCCTCTTTTATAATAGCATTACTCATTTTAGAAACTCCTTTGGTTCTATCAGTAAAAATAATAGGAACCTCGGTAATTTCAAATTTCTTGCAATACGTTCTATATTTCATTTCAATCTGAAAAGCATAACCAACAAATTTTATTCTGTTAAGATTAATAGCCTCCAAGACTTCTCTTTTATAACATACAAATCCTGCAGTGGCATCATGTATTTTCATACCTGTTATGAATTTTACATACACCGATGCAAAATATGACATCAATACACGGCTTAATGGCCAGTTTACAACATTTACCCCTGTTACATATCTAGATCCAATAGCCAGATCTGCTCCACCAAAATGACAAGCATCAAAAAGTTTTTCGAGATCATTTGGGTTATGCGAAAAATCGGCATCCATTTCGAATATATAATTATACTTTCGATCCAGAGCCCATTTAAAACCATGAACATAAGCAGTTCCTAAGCCTGCTTTTTTGGCTCTGTTTTCTAAAAACAATTTCCCTTCAAACTCCTCTTGAAGCATGACAACTTTATCTGCAGTTCGATCTGGAGAGTTATCATCGACAATAAGAAGGTGAAAAGATTTATGTTGAGAAAGCACAGCTCTTATAATGCTTTCAATGTTTTCAATTTCGTTGTAAGTGGGAATTATGACAATACAATCATTCATTTTTCTGAGTAATTTCAACGCAAAAGTAAACTTTTTATAGCATTTCATTCATAATAAAGTTATAATAAAAGTATTGATATAAAAAATTACTAATTTTGCATCGCTATGATTGAACAACTTCATCCAAGAATTACTGAAAACAAAGACTGGGCAACACTTTTGTTTGTGTTATGCTTTGCGGTTATTGCTATAACAAAGTCTATCTATGAGAGCCGTTTTGGAGACTTTACAAAATTGATTTTCTCTGATAAATATGCAAAAATATATAGAGATAGCAGCCACATAAAAAGCGGTTTTACAATTGCCTTATTTTTTTTACAAATTATTTCTTTTGCATTCTTTATACAACTTACCTTAAGTAGTTTTGGACATGCATCAAAAACCGATTGGACTCTTTATATCCAAATTGTAACCTTGCTGGGATTTTTTATTTTATCAAAGTATTTAATCGAAAAGATTGTTGCTACTTCTTTTAATATTGAAGAATTTATCGAGCACTTTAACTTACAAAAAGTAACTTATAGAGCTTATATCGGTATTTTAATCCTTCCAGTTAATGCAATTTTGTTCTATTATGACGATATTTCAAAAAATGTACCGCTAACAATACTAGCTATTTCACTATGTATTAGCCTGTTCTCTTATTTTATTTCAATTAAAAACTATCAAAACGTAATATTGAGTAAGTTATTTTATTTTATTTTATATCTTTGCACTCTTGAAATAGCCCCTTATTATTTTATGTATTATTGGTTTACCAAAGGGAGTGCTTAGAAAATATTACAACTTATGAAAGTGAAAACAATTTTGGTGTCACAGCCTGAACCTAAAGTGGAAAACTCCCCTTATTTTGAGCTCCAACAGAAACACAAAATAAAAATTGATTTCAGACCTTTCATTCACGTGGAAGGAGTTAACGCTAAAGAGATTCGACTTCAAAAAATCGATCTTAATCATTACACTGCAATCATTTTAACAAGCAGAAACGCTGTTGATCATTTTTTTAGAGTAGCAGAAGAAATGCGTTATAAAGTTCCTGAAGGATTAAAATATTTTTGTCAATCGGAAGCCGTTGCTTTTTACCTACAAAAATACGTAGTGTACAGAAAACGTAAAATTTATGTTGGCGCTAAAGATTTTGCAGATTTATCTCCATTAATCAAAAAGTACAAAGACGAAAAATTCTTACTACCTGCTTCTGATCAATTAAATGCTGATGCTCCTATTACTTTAAACAACTTAAAAGTTGATTGGACTCAAGCAATTTTTTACAAAACAGTAATGAGTGATTTATCTGACTTAGCAGATGTTTATTATGACATTTTAGCTTTTTTCAGCCCAACAGGAATAAAATCATTATTTAAAAACTTTCCTGACTTCAAACAAAACGAAACTAGGATAGCTGTTTTTGGAAGCACAACTCAAAAAGAGGCTTTAGATTATGGTTTAAGAATAGATATTCTTGCTCCAACTCCTGAAACTCCATCAATGACAATGGCATTAGAGAAATATATTGCTGAAGCAAATAAAGGAAAATAATCCTTTTATCTAAATAAATAAAAAGCTGCGAATTTCGCGGCTTTTTTTTATGCTCAAATCCCAACTTCAAGTAATACAAAACCTTACATCACTTATAGATTTGAAATTTTTGTTTTATCTCAACTTCCACCCCAATTCATCTTTGTCAAAGTTTAAAACCAAGGCTGTAAGGAACTTTAGTAAAAAATATTATTTTTATTTTCGTATATCTTTAAACATATCATGAAATGCAAATCAGAACAGATGTGAGAGAAATATTAAGTTATATCTCAGATGATCAACTTGATTTTTTTGCTCGAGAAACTATGGTTGATTGGAATGCTAAAAAATTAAAAGGTAAGGAATTATTTAAACTTTGTGTTTTTGGAGTTCTAAATGAAAATAGAGCTAGCTCTAGAGTATTTGAGAATTTTTATGAAAATCATTTCTTTTGTAAATATGCTCAAATTCCTAAAGATAAAAGTGTTAGTCACAGTAGTATTGCTGAGAGAATAGGAAAAATAAACGTTGCGTATTTTGAGAAATTATATCAGCATACTGTTACTATCTTTGAGGATAAACTTAATGAAAAAGATAAAGCTAAATTAAGTTTATATGACTCAACAATTACAAGTTTATCAGCTTCTTTACTGAGTTTTGGAATGCAAAATGGACAAAAGAACAAAAAAGGCGAACAAGGAAAAAATAGTATAAAATTCACGATTGGCTTTAGTGAGCTGCCTTTTAATGTCAAGTTTCACAAAGATCAAAAAATGATTAGTGAGGATTTGGCTTTGGGAAATATTCTAGAAGAACACATAGCCAATAAAAAAGATATTGCAGTTTTTGACAGGGGAATGAAGGATAGAAAGACAATGGTTGAACTCTCTAATGATGATAAGTATTTTGTGACCCGAATTTATAAATCATCTAAATATGAAGTAGATAAAGGTAGTAAAGTAACTCTATTAGATTTTGAAAATGAAATCCTTAAACTAACAAGACATAGCAAGGTTTACCTTTATGCTAATCAAAAGAAGACTAAAATAGTTTTTAGATTAGTTGAGGGGATATTAAAATCTGATGGAGAAAAAATATTGTTTTTAAGCAATTTACCTGAAGATGAATTTACAGCAATTCAAATAGCTGAAATTTACAAAAGACGTTGGGATATTGAGCGTTTCTTTAGATTTATAAAACAAGAATTGAATTTTAAACACTATTTTTCAAGACAGTGGAATGGAATTCAAGTAATGATTTACATTATTTTAATTGCATCAATATTGCTTTTGAGTTACATAAAACTAAATCAATTAAAAGGATATAAAATCCCCAAAATGTCATTTTGTAATCAATTGCAAAATGACATTATTCAACAAGTAGTAATACATTGTGGTGGAGATCCTACTAAATTAGAAACATTTAATGCATGAAACCAAGTTCCTTACAGCCTTGGTTTAAAACTTTGACAAAGATTTCGATTTCAGAACTTAATTAAAGTTTTATCATTAAATTTGATTTCTATTTTAAACCAAAATACTAAAATTAGTTTCAAATCACAACACATGAAAATCAACTCACTCGTTATAGAAATAGATGGTATCGATAAAGAAATTTTACGACACTTAATGGAGGATGCACGAAAACCAATATTACAGATTGCTAATAAAATCGGAATTTCGGGTGCAGCAATTCACCAGCGATTACGCAAACTAGAGCAATCGGGAGTGATATCAGGTTCAAAATTCACCGTTAACAATAAAGTTCTAGGATATAATACAATGGCGTTTGTAGGCGTATATCTTGATAAAGCTGCGCGAAATCCAGAAGCTGTGAGAGAATTAAAAAAAATACCCGAAGTTCTCGAATGCCACTATACAACAGGAAACTGGTCAATATTAATTAAAATAATATGTCGTGACAACGAACATTTAATGCAGTTATTAAACACCAAAATTCAGGCAATTGAAGGCGTATCCAGAACAGAAACCTTCATCTCGTTAGACCAACAAATCGACAGACAAATTCAGCTATAATTACCTGAATATATCATATATAAAAAAGGAGAGATTAAATCTCTCCTTCTATATTATCTTCTTTTTTTGCTTTCTTCTTTTCAAATGTCAAGACCAATGCTGGTAAGACTAATAAATTAGCAAACATTGCAAATAGCAATGTACAAGATATTAATCCTCCTAACGCAATTGTTCCGCTAAAACTAGACAATGTAAAAGTCGCGAATCCGAAAATTAATACAATCGAAGTATAAAACGTACTAATTCCTGTTTCCCTTAAAGCACTAAATACTGATTTTTTAATCTTCCCGTTACTTTGCAATAAATCATGACGGTATTTTGCCATAAACTGTATCGCATTATCTACCGAAATACCAAAAGCAATACTAAATACCAATATTGTTGATGGCTTAAGCGGAATACCAAAATATCCCATTAATCCTGATGTAATACAAAGTGGCAAAATATTAGTAATTACCGATGCCATTACCATTTTTCCTGATCTAAACAAATAAGTCATAAGTGCTGCAATTACTAAAATCGCAAAAATTAAAGACTCTATAAGATTATCTACCAAATACGAAGTCCCTTTCTGGAACACTAAAGCTTTCCCTGTTAAGGTAACCTCGTAACGATCTTTTGGAAAAATCTCTTCTATTTTCTTTTTCAGCTTCCCTTCTACTCGAGCCATTTCCTGAGTTCCAATATCTTTCATAAAAGTCGTGATTCGAGCGTATTGTCCAGTCGAATCTACATAACTTTTCATCAAGTTATCTTTACTGTTTTTCGTAGCATTTTTAGCATACGATAAAATAAAAGTTTGCTCTTGCGAAGTTGGCAACTCATAATATTCTGGGTTACCATTATAAAATGCCTGTTTAGAGTATTTAACTAAATTTACTATCGAAACTGGTTTTGATAATTCTGGAATCGTAGCAATTGTTTCTTGCAACTCATCCATTTTTTTCATAGTCGATAATTTCATAACACCTTTTTTATGCTTGGTGTTAATCATAATCTCCAACGGCATCACACCGTTGAACTCTTTTTCATAAAAAAGAATATCTTTAAAAAACGATGCGCTTTTTGGCATTTCACCAATTAAACTACCCGAAACTTTTATTTGAGAAACTCCTATCACACTAAAAAGAAGTGCTAAACCGTAAATTGTATAAATTACTTTTCGTTTATTTTTTACAACATTCTCAACCCAATCCAGTAAAGACGAAATGTAATTTTTACTTAAGTGATACAAATGTTTCTCTTTAGGCAAAGGCATAAAACTATACACAATTGGCACTATTACAAGTGTAAGCAAGTAAACCGATATAACATTGATAGAAGTCACTAATCCGAACTCAAACAACAAATCGTTACCCGTAATCATAAACGTTGCAAAACCTACAGCAGTTGTTAAGTTCGTCATTAAAGTCGAAACTCCAATTTTAGAAATAATACGTTGTAAAGCTTTTGCCTGATTGTTATGAATCTTTATTTCCTGCTGGTATTTATTGATTAAGAAAATACAATTTGTGATTCCGATTACGATAATCAATGGAGGAATTACTGCAGTTAAAATTGTAATTTTATAATGAAACAATCCTAATGTCCCAAACGACCACATTACCCCAATTAACAAAATACAGATTGATATAAACGTAGCTCTGAAAGAACGGAAAAACAAAAAGAAAATCAATGAAGTAATAAGTAATGCCGCACCAATGAAAAGTCCAATTTCACCTTTCATATTCTCCGCATTAATTGTTCGGATATATGGCATTCCCGAAACGCGAAGATCTATTCCTGTAGTTTTTTCAAACTTCTCGATTCTAGGAACCAATTCTTCCAGAATAAATGTTTTTCGAGCTGCAGTATTTACTATTTTCTTATTCAGATAAACTGCTGAACGAATACTTCCTGATTGCTTATTAAACAATAAACCTTCGTAAAAAGGCAAATTATTAAAAAGGTCAAATTTTATTTTTTTAAGGTATTCCGGATTTACTGCTTGATTTTGATCTATAAAAGGAACAAGTACAAATTTTTCTGCAACAGTATCTTTTTCCAGCTTCTTTAAATCATTTAGCGAAACAACTAAATCTACCGCTTTAGAACCCTTTAATCCTGTCATTAACTCATTCCAGGCAGCATAATTTTTTGGCGTAAAAAAAGTTTCGTCTTTAAATCCGATAACGATAAGATTTCCTTCTTCACCAAATTTATTTAAAAAGTCTTGATATTGCTGGTTTACAATGTGTTTTTTAGGAAGTAAATTAGCTTCCGTATAAGTCATTCCAAGATTTCTCCATTGCAAGCCAAGAAAAACAGTTATGGCTGCAATAATCCCTAAAATTAGGATTCTATTTTTAAGTATAATTCTGGCAATAGATTCCCAGAAACCTACATTTGATTTCTTTTTCATAAAAGTATTAAAAATGGATGCAAATGTAGTGAAAAACACAGGAAAGGATAAAATTTGAGTACACTTTTATACTATTATTTCTATAAATTATAGTCATTTTTTTACAATAAGTTAATTGAAATTGATGCGATTTCTTAGCTACCTTTTCTCATATTTGTATTATTTTTGAGAAAATAATTACATTATTTAAAATATAGGATGAAGAACTACAAAAACGCATTGTTTTATATAGGGGTAACCGGAGGTTTTACAGCTTTAATTTACTGGATCATTACTAAAGGTAAATACTTAGAGGCAAATAAAACAATAGAAGTTGTAGGTACAGGAAAAGGTTCTTGGCAAGATTTTATTTCTTCGATGCAATCTAATTTTCAAGACCCACTAGCCATATTATTAGCCCAAATTATAACAATAATATTTGTCGCCCGTTTTTTTGGGTGGATTTTCAAACGTATTGGGCAACCATCTGTAATAGGCGAAATTATTGCCGGTATTGCTCTTGGACCATCCTTATTAGGCTTGTATTTTCCTGAATTTGCAATGGCCTTATTTCCTGTCGAATCCTTAGGGAACTTAAAATTTTTAAGTCAGATTGGTTTAATACTTTTCATGTTTGTCATTGGAATGGAACTCGACTTAAACGCATTAAAAAACAAGGCAAATGAAGCCGTTGTAATAAGTCACGCCAGTATCGTAATTCCTTTTGCATTAGGTATTGGGCTCGCTTATTTTGTTTACAACCAATTTGCTCCCGAAGGTGTAAAATTCCTATCCTTTAGTTTATTTATGGGAATAGCCATGAGTATTACAGCTTTTCCTGTACTTGCAAGAATCGTTCAGGAACGAGGTATTCATAAAACCAAATTAGGTACAATTGTTATCACTTGTGCCGCTGCCGATGATATTACTGCCTGGTGTTTACTTGCTGTAGTAATTGCTATTGTAAAAGCTGGAAGTTTTGTTAGCTCGATATACATCATTTTCCTAGCTGTTATTTATGTTCTGGCAATGTTATATATTGTAAAACCATTCTTAAAAAGAATAGGTGATTTATACGGAGCAAAATCGAATATAGACAAACCTGTCGTTGCCATTTTTGTACTTACTCTTATTGTTTCTTCATACGCAACCGAAGTTATTGGTATTCATGCACTTTTTGGTGCATTTATGACTGGAGCAATCATGCCTGATGTTCCTAAATTCCGAACCATGTTTATCGAGAAAGTCGAAGATGTATCTGTAATTTTATTACTACCTCTTTTCTTCGTTTTTACTGGTTTAAAAACCGAAATCGGACTTATAAACGATCCTTATTTATGGACTGTAACCGGAATGATTATATTAGTTGCAGTTGTTGGGAAATTTTTCGGAAGCGCGCTTGCAGCCAAGTTCGTAGGACAAAGCTGGAAAGACAGTTTAACCATTGGAGCCTTAATGAATACAAGGGGATTAATGGAATTGGTTGTACTGAATATAGGATTAGAGCTCAAAGTGCTAACTCCCGAGGTATTTACAATGATGGTTATCATGGCATTGGTAACTACTTTTATGACTGGACCCGCACTGGATTTAATCGATTTTGTATTTAAAACCAAAGAAACCCCAGTTCTCGAAGAGCCATCAATTAGCAATAAATACCGAATCTTGATTTCGTTTGGAAATAACGAAAGAGGAAAATCTCTTTTGCGATTGGCACATAGTATGGTCAAGAAACAGCAAGATAACTCTCAAGTTACGGCAATGCATTTATCTTTAAGCGACGAGATGCATGCTTTTAATATCGAAGATAAAGAGAAAGACAGTTTTATTCCGCTTGTCGAAGAATCAAAAATTCTTAAACAGGAAATCACCACTATTTTTAAAGCAACTATAGACATTGAAAGTGACATTGCCGACATTGCCAATCAAGGTAATTATGACTTGTTACTGGTTGGTTTAGGACAATCTATTTTTGAGGGAACATTGTTAGGGAAAGTAATTGGTTTTACAACCCGAATCATTAACCCAGATAGACTTATAGATAAATTTATTGGGAAAGAAGGATTGTTTCAGAATTCTCCTTTTGATGAAAGAACCCGATTGATTGTTTCGAAAACTAAAATGCCTTTGGGAATCTTAATCGACAAAGAATTACAAAATGTAAATCAAGTATTTATACCAATTTTTAGTGTCGAAGATACGTTCTTGATAGATTATGCTCAAAAGCTAATTTTCAATAACAATTCACACATCATGATTCTGGATGTAAACGGAAACATAGAGTCTAATTTTGTAATTAAGAGTGCTATTAGTACCTTAGAGCAAAAATTCCCTAAGAACATATCTATGATGAGCGACCGTATCATCAAAAAGGAATTTCTAGACAAACAAGATCTAATGATTATTAGTCTTGAAAGCTGGAAAGCATTAGTCGACTCCAGAAGCACTTGGTTAAGTAACGTGCCTTCTGTATTAATTATTAAACCCTAAAAAATGAATTGGATTTTACTTATAATAGCTGGGCTATTCGAAGTAGGTTTTGCCTCTTGTCTTGGCAAAGCCAAAGAAACATCTGGAATGGTATCTACCTACTGGATGATTGGATTTTTTGTATGCCTTACCATAAGTATGGTTTTATTATTTAAAGCAACTCAGGTTTTACCTATAGGAACGGCTTATGCTGTCTGGACAGGAATTGGAGCTGTGGGAACTGTTTTGGTTGGGATTTTTATATTTAAAGAGCCTGCAACATTTTGGAGAATATTTTTCTTATCAACATTAATAGCTTCGATTATTGGGTTAAAATTTGTTTCTAGCCATTAATAACATGCAAACAAGCAACACTATAACTAATTCTCTACTAGCAATAATTCTTTTGCTAGTAGTTTTAATTGGTTATATCGTTTATCAGTTAGTTCAATCCAGAAAAGCAAAAGAGATAGCCGAAAAGAATTTTTATTTACTTGAGATGAAAGTAAATGATTTGCAATTGGAAACACTGGAATCTAAACTGAATCCACATCTTTTCAAGAACATTCTTAATTCAATTCAATCACACGCGTATCAAACATATTTTGCTCTGGATAAACTAGCAAATGTGTTAGATTATATCCTTTACGAAAGCAAAAAAAAGCTAGTAACACCAAAAGAAGAAATCGAGTTTGCACTGAATCTTATCGAAATCAATAAAATAAAGATCAGTCCACTTTTCGAATTAAAAGTAAAAACTATTATTGGCGAAGACGAAAAATTATACGACCAACCTTTACTCGCACCTTTAATTTCTATCGATTTAATCGAAAACGCATTTAAACACGCTGATATACAAAATGCCGATGCCTTTATCTCAGTAATATTCGAATTTAAGGATAACCATTTCTCTCTGACCGTTTCTAATAAAATATCAGATAAAAAAGTATTAAAAAAAGAACGAAGCGGTATCGGGAACACTACATTGGAACAACGATTAAAAATTATCTACAAAAATCAATTCAAACTTGATAAATTTGTAGAGAACGATATTTACATTGCTCATTTAAAAATTAATCTACTTGAATACAAAACTCAAATGCTTACTACTGGATGATGAGTTACCTGGTTTAACTTATCTAAAGATGCTTTGTGAGCAAATTCCAGCATTAGAGATTGTAAAAACTTTTAATAATCCCGAAAAATTACTAGCCGAAATTCCTAATCTCGATTTCGATTTATTAATCTCGGATATCGAAATGCCAGGAATTGACGGATTGAGTCTTGCCAGTTTATTAGAGAATAAATTAATTATTTTTTGTACCGCTTACAAAGATTATGCAGCCGAAGCTTTTAATATTGATGCTGTAGATTATATTACAAAGCCTGTAAAAATAGAACGTTTGCAAAAAGCAATTTCCAAAGCGCTTGAACAATTCAGTAAACCTGAGGCTACAAAAAAATTCATGCACTTAAATACCGACAAAGGCAAAACCTTGTTGTATTTTAACCAAATTCAATACATAAAAACAGCCACAACAGATAGTCGGGACAAAACAGTACTACTTACAGATGGTAGTTTGCTTACGTTAAAAAACATTAATTTTGATACCCTTTTAAAGCAATTACCTGATGCCCATTTTTGTCGGGTTAATAAAAAGGAAATCATAGCTATGAACGCCATACAATTCTTTAATCACAACGAAATTGTACTGCTTCATCAGAGAAAAAACGGGGAGAATATTACTCTTTCTTTAAGCGAAACGTACCGATCTGACTTTTTACTTAAAGTAAAAATATAAGTTATTACAAAGTTTTTCCGTCTTATTACATCTAATAGGAATTAGCTCTAGATTTTCTTTTTTCCTTAAAAGTCACTTCTCATATTTGCACAATAAATCAAAATGACGTGATATGAAAAACATCAAAAACTCATTATTTTATCTAATAATTATTGGCGGATTTTCGACTTTAATCTATTTGGTAATCTCAAAAGGAAAAGCATTAGAAATAGGAAGAGATATCGTTGTAAAAAAAACAGAAAGTAGCCATTGGAATGACTTCATTTCAGCAATGATCGAAAATCTACAACATCCGCTTGCTATTTTACTTGCCCAGATTATTACAATTATTTTGGTAGCGCGTTTCTTTGGGTGGGTTTTTAGAAAAATTGGTCAACCATCAGTAATTGGAGAAATGGTTGCTGGTATTGTTTTAGGACCATCCCTTATCGGAATGTATTTTCCTGAATTTTCAGCCACTTTATTCCCAAAAGAATCCTTAGGGAACCTACAATTTTTAAGTCAGATTGGTTTAATACTTTTCATGTTCGTAATTGGTATGGAACTGGACTTAAAAGTACTTAAAAACAAAGCACATGAATCTGTTGTAATTAGTCATGCAAGTATTGTAATTCCATTTGCATTAGGACTAACATTGGCATATTTCATTTATCATACTTTTGCTCCTGTAGGAGTTGAATTTTCTTCTTTCGGTCTCTTTATGGGTATTGCCATGAGTATTACGGCATTTCCCGTTTTAGCTCGAATTGTTCAGGAACGAGGCTTGCAAAAAACTAAACTTGGTACCATTGCCATAACTTGTGCTGCTGCCGATGATATTACTGCCTGGTGTATTCTTGCCGTAGTAATTGCTATTGTAAAAGCAGGCTCATTTACTAGTTCATTATATGTAATAGGATTAGCTATTTTGTATGTAATTGTGATGCTAAAAATAGTTCGACCGTTTTTAAAACGTGTAGGCGATTTAAATTCAACTCGTGAAAGTTTAAACAAACCAGTAGTTGCCATTTTCTTTTTAACGCTTTTATTTTCTTCTTACGCTTCAGAGCTAATAGGAATTCACGCTTTATTTGGTGCATTTTTAGCAGGAGCGATTATGCCCGAAAACAACAAATTCCGTAATATTTTCATCGAAAAAGTAGAAGATGTATCGGTTATACTTTTACTTCCTTTATTCTTCGTTTTTACAGGATTACGTACACAAATAGGATTATTAAATGATCCTTATTTATGGAAGGTTACAGGAGTAATTATTGCTGTAGCTGTAGTCGGGAAATTCTTCGGAAGTGCTCTTGCAGCTAAATTTGTGGGACAAAACTGGAAAGATAGTTTAGCCATCGGTGCCTTAATGAATACTCGTGGTTTAATGGAGCTGGTAGTGCTAAACATAGGATATGATTTAGGCGTTTTATCTACCGAAATTTTTACCATGATGGTAATTATGGCATTGGTTACTACATTTATGACTGGACCAGCTTTAGACTTTATCAATTTTATCTTTAAAGATAAAAAGACGACTATTCCAGAAGAAATAGGAAACAAAAGCAAATACAAAATTTTATTTTCATTTGATACTCCCGAAAAAGGAAAAACATTATTACGAATTGCAAATAGCCTGACTAAAAAACAACCTGATAATACTATTGTAACAGCAATGCATTTATCGTTGAGCTCTGAGTTGCACTCGTTTGAAGTAAAAGATTATGAAAGAGAAATGCTCTTACCAGTTATTTCAGAATCTGAGGTTTTAAACCAAAACATGATTAGTCTTTTTAAAGTATCTAATGATATTGATGCAGATATAACTGAAACGGCAAACCAAGGCGAATACGATTTATTATTGGTTAGTTTAGGACAATCTATTTTCGACGGAACGTTGCTAGGTAAAATCCTTGGTTTCACAACCAGAATCGTAAATCCAGACCGTTTAATTGATAAATTCACAGGAAAGGAAGGATTGTTTGAAAATTCTCCTTTTGATGAAAGAACAAGACACGTTATCGCTAAAAGCAAAATGCCAGTCGGAATTTTTATCGACAAAGAATTAGAAGAAATAAATCAGGTTTTCATGCCTATTTTTAGCAAAGAAGATGCATTCCTTATCGAATATGCTAAAAAATTAATTAACAATAATGGTTCCCAAATTACGATTCTGGATGCGAGCGGAGAATTAAAAAGCACCCGGGATATGCAGGAATCTATTCGATCTATTGAACAAATTGCCCCAAATCATATCATGCTAATGTCTGATAGAACTATTAAAAAAGAGTTTTTAGAGAATCAAGATTTAATGATTATTAGTTTAGACAGCTGGAAAAAACTAATCGAATCTCAAAGCACATGGCTTAATAATACGCCATCGGTTTTAATTCTTAAACCTTAATAGTTTTAAAAATCCCATTCGTAAAGAATGGGATTTTTTTTATTTATATACCTAAATTAAGCACAAAACTCAATTTAACGGCGATATTATCTTCAAATCTAGGTAACTGATTTGGTCCGTAGCGATAGAATCCGCTTAATCCCAAACCATTAAATATCTGATTAATTTCTATACCCGATTCAAAGAAACCTTTATTTAACGTCTTGTAGTCAATCCCCACATGTTGTTCTGGATTTTTCATATTTCCCCACGCCATACGCGAAACCAATACTAATGATGGCCTTACTTTCTTAATGATTTTAAATCGGTTAAAACCATGCTTCACCTGAAAAATAGCATATTCGCTTGAGAAAAATTCATTAAAAAACATCGTTTCAAAACTGTTTCTACCTGCAAACGTTATTCTCTGAATCATTGTTTCTTTGGTAATATTATTCGGAGAGGTATTGTATAAGTGTGTAATTGGTACATCGCCCATTGCATATCCTGCTTGCAAGAGCAAACTTGTTTTTTGCCCATTCAGATATTTTTTCTCGTATTCGGTTTTAAAATCTATTTTAGAGAAATTAAAATCATTTTCCATCACTTTAGGCAATGATTGAGTGTATTGTATGGTAAACTTCGGAAATCTTTTTTCAGTTTCAATTCGCCCGTTTGGGGTTTGCATATAATCACTAAACGGATTCCAAGCCAATGATAACATTGCCGTCGTCATAACATAGTTAGTATACAATCTTCCGTTTAAATTGTAAGCATAGTCAAATTTGGGTTCGATAAAAGATCGCGAAAGCTCAAAAATACTTTCTGTCTTTGGTACAATTCGAGTACCCACATAACTAGCCCAACTCACATAATTATAAAAAGTACTAATGTTTATGGGTCTTGGATCATAGAGTTTAAATACTCTTTTATCTACTGCAAAAATGGTACTTGCAATCTCCCTTACATCGTTGGTGTATGATGCTCCTACCCATGTATTCGAAAATCTTTCGACTCTTGTAGATAAATCCAGGTTATATTTAAAGTTACCGTCTTTTGTCCCGTAACCTGTGTAACCACCAATCTTATATTTTTTAGAAAACTGCTCATTGGTAACTCCTCCTAAACCAAATCGGAATCCTTCGTAATTATTATAACTAAATAGTTTTCTTAAGTCTAAATCGACAACACTTAACGGCAAGTAGCCATTAATAATTTTTCGTCCAAACCTAATTTTGCTTTCGACTCTTTTCTTTAACGAAATACTATCTAATAGCATGTACGTTTTCTGGGAACGAATATCTAAACTATCTTTTCGATATTTATTCCAAAAACTCTCTGGTTTTTTTATAGCATCATCTGTAATCTCAATATAGATAGATGGATTTTTTATTTCTATTGGTCTATTATAATGAACATCAAAATTGTTGCTTTCGGACATTAGATATGTATAATCCGAAGCTCCTTTTTTTCTATGAATATCTTCTTCTTGTTCTGCATCTCCGTCAAACTGAATTGTTCCTCCGAGAATCTTAATATCATCGTCATTTTTCCCTTTAACGATTTTGAATGTTGTATTCTTTGGAAACCAAATTTTCTCCTCTGGAATATAATCAAACTCATGTATTCCGCTAATATCGAGTACACCTTTTATGCGCATTACCGCTTTTGCAATAGCATAACTATCCTGATCAATATAAAGAACTCCTTCCAAGCCTAATTCAGACTTCTTCATTCGGTTTTTAAAGTAAACCATATAGGTTTGCCTTCCTTTTATCATAACCGTATCCAGCAACTTATAGCTGTAGTCTTTTAAGGCATCTTTGGCGATCGGGCTATTATACTTCGTTTCGAAAAGTTCGTAATTAGAATCGTATATAGAAATCGATTGTAGATTAAATGCAATAATTTCATAAATAGGCTGCTTGAAACCTGCCATTTTTGTTCCTAGAATGGTTTCTTTTAGCTTCTTATTACCAAATTGATATTGAGATACTTTTTCGGTTTGAAACAAATGCTGTTTGTTAGAAATCTCTTTGAATTTAAAATTAGCAGAATCTACCTTAATAAATCTTCGACCTATAGCTTCTTGCACAAAAATAGAATCTAATCTTGAGTTTATAGAATCGGGATTTGCCGTTACAATTAATTTGTTATAGGTTTTATACTCAAAACTCGTTAATTTTTTTTGTGGGTTATTTTTGTCTTTACTCGCAATTGTTTTTCTGATGATTTCAAGAGCGGGATTCTCGTTTGAGATAACAACTTCTTTTAAAGCATCTGTCGATTCGGCCAGGCTTATTTTATAAAACTTCTTATTAGGCGAAGTATAAATTGTAATTGATGTATAACCTATATAAGAAACCGAAAAATATTCGATACTAGAAATTGATAGGAGTGTAAATTTTCCATCGACATCAGTAATGGTGTTCATACCATCATCTGTAACGATTGTTGCAAAAGGAAGTGGTTTATTGGTAGCGTTTTCCGTTACAATTCCGTTTATCTGGAATTGCGCTTGTATAGAAAGCGTGAAAAACAATGTCAAGAAACACAATAACTTCATACAGAAAACAATATTATAAATTGGCTAGGATACACAAAAGTAAGAATAAAAAAATCCGTCTCGTATAAAATTAACAAGACGGATTTTTTAATCGTTATAAAAAGATTAAACCTTCATGATTTCAGCCTCTTTATTAGCTAATAACTCATCAATAAGTTTAATATATTTGTTAGTCAGGTTTTGTACTTCTTCTTCTGCGCTTTTACAAACATCTTCTGAAGTTCCTTCTTTTTCTAGTTTTTTAATATCTGTGTTGGCATCCTTACGAACGTTTCTCACACCAATCTTAGCATCTTCTGCTTCAGATTTTGCTTGTTTTGCCAAATCTCTACGACGCTCTTCTGTTAATGGCGGAACACTTATGATAATCACATCTCCATTATTCATAGGATTAAAACCAATGTTGGCTACCATGATTGCTTTTTCAATTGTTTGCAACATATTTTTTTCAAATGGTTGCAAAGTAATTGTTCTTGCATCTGGAACACTAATTTTAGCCACTTGCGAAAGTGGTGTTGCTGAACCATAATAATCTACAAAAACACTTCCTAGCATTGCTGGAGATGCTTTTCCTGCACGAATATTTAGAAATTCTTTTTCTAAATGTGCAATAGAATTTGCCATTGATTCTTTAGTGCTATCTAAGATAAATTCGATTTCTTCAGTCATATTTTTAAGTTTTCAGTTTTCAATCTCAGTTTTCAGTTCAAGTCGACAATTGCGACTGTAAACCGTAACTGAATACTATATATTTACTACAGTTCCAATATTTTCACCTTCGCAAATTTTCAATAAATTTCCGATTTTGTTCATATCAAAAACTACAATTGGTAATTTATTTTCCTGGCTTAATGTAAAAGCAGTAGTATCCATTACATTTAATCCTTTTTTAAGTACATCTTCAAAAGAGATAAAATCAAATTTTACAGCTGATGCATTTTTCTCTGGATCTGAGTCGTAAACACCGTCTACACGAGTTCCTTTTAAGATAACATCAGCATTAATTTCTATACCTCTTAAAACTGCTGCTGTATCTGTTGTAAAGTAAGGATTTCCTGTACCTGCACCAAAAATCACAATTCTGTTTTTCTCAAGGTGGCGTACTGCTCTTCTTTTAATATAAGGTTCAGCAATTGATTCTATTTTTAGAGCCGTTTGCAAACGCGTTAACATTCCTTTATTTTCCAAAGCGCCTTGTAATGCCATTCCGTTAATTACAGTAGCAAGCATTCCCATATAATCACCTTGTACTCTATCCATTCCTGAACTTACCCCAGAAACTCCTCTAAAAATGTTTCCTCCTCCAATTACAATGGCAATTTCTACTCCCTTTGCATGAATTTGCTTAATTTCTTCGGCATATTCGTCCAATCTTTTTGGGTCGATTCCGTATTGTAAATCTCCCATTAAAGCTTCTCCACTTAATTTAAGAAGAATTCTTTTGTATTTCATTTCTATGTTGCGTTGGTTTGTGCAAATATAGACATATTCTGATTTTTAAAAATAGTGTTTTAAAAAAATTAATTTATCTTCTCTTTTTTGCATAAAACGTCCATTTTAATAATGTATTTAGGACACAACATGACAAAAATCAGCATCGGTTTATATTAAAGCTGTAAATTTGTATTTCATAAAAAAATAAAATTTATGCAAAAATGTATTTCCAACGCCCTGTCCAATAGCTATTCATATATCGAATACCGAAAACTTGTTTCTGATTTATTAGCCGAAGGAAAATCGACAGGACTAGAACAATCTGAAGATTTAACAAATTATAGCAGCTTAAACGAAACTCGAATGAATCGGCTGGAAAAAACAATAAAAATTACCGAAACAACAATTTCTAAGCTAGAAAACATTCGCAAAAATTACATTTGGCTTGTTATTTCTGAAGGTTGGTGTGGAGATGCTGCACAACTATTGCCTATTATTTATAAAATGGCCGCAGAATCTGAAAACAAAATCGATCTGAAAATTGTACTTCGTGATGAAAATCCTGAGTTAATGAATTTGTTCTTGACAAATGGAGGAAAAGCAATTCCGAAATTAATTATAATCGATAAAGAAAAACTTGAAGTTCTTGCCGATTGGGGACCTCGCCCAAAAGGAGCAATTGACTTGGTAAACAACTATAAAAAAGAATTTGGGGCTTTTGATGAAACTATCAAGGCCAATTTACAATTATGGTACCTTCATGATAAAGGAGTTTCTACACAGGATGAAATCATGGAAATCATGGAAAAACAGGAAGGATAACTAATTGTATTTTTTACCACAAATCTTAAATATTTACAAAACACAAACTAAAACACTGAAAACAAGGATTATACATCAAAAAAAATATTTATTTTTAATTTATTTTTTGTAACTTGCTGTTATAGTCCCAATTCTATTATTTACTTTTTTATTTGCTCTTTTTATTGGTGTCTATTTATTGTCTAACAATTAAAAAATGCACTATTATGAAAAAGTTATTTGAAAAGTTCTACGATTTTTTTTCGCGATTCTTGTTTGGAGGGAAAAACATATCTCATTATTAACCTCAAAAAACACAATTTATGGAATAGCGATACTTAAAAAAAAGCACATTATAATATCTTATTTATAATGTGCTTTTTTATTATTTATCAATTTGACAGAAAGATTGAGCTCTTTCATTCAATACGTTTTAATAAACTCAAATATTAAGTTTTAAAGGAAAACCGAGAAAATAATGAAGACAGGTTTACTCCGAAATAATTTATTCTTTATTCAACCCTAAAGAAGCTTCAAATAAAGTAACGTCGATGGCATTTTTCACATCGTAGTCACCAATTTTGGTTCTTCGCAAAGCAGTTAAATGAGACCCCGAATTCATTGCTTTTCCAAAATCAAAGGCTAATGAACGAATATAAGTTCCTTTGCTGCAAACTACTCTAAAATCGATTTCTGGAAGTGCGATTCTAGTAATTTCAAATTCGTGAATTGTAGTTTTTCGGCTTGCAATTTCGATAGTTTCTCCTGCACGAGCATGCTCATACAAACGAACTCCATCTTTTTTTATAGCCGAATAAATAGGTGGTTTTTGATCTATTTCGCCCAAAAACTGTTTTACCGTTTCATGAATCAAGACCTCATCGATATGTTCCGTTGGGAAAGTTTGGTCGATTTCGGTTTCTAAATCATACGAAGGCGTGGTAGCTCCAATAAAAAAAGTACCTGTATATTCTTTGGCTTGACCTTGCAACTCGGTAATTCTTTTGGTAAACTTGCCTGTACAAATAAGTAATAGCCCTGTTGCCAAAGGATCTAATGTACCTGCATGACCAATTTTAAATTTCTTTGGTAATCCAGCTTTGTTTATCAGTGCATATTTTAACTTATTTACTGCCTGAAAAGAACTCCAATGTAAAGGTTTGTCTATTAGTAAAATTTGTCCGTTTAAAAAATCTTCGGGAGTATTCATTATATAATTGTAAGCGGATGAATAAAGAAATGAATCAGCAACAATACAATTCCTGCAATAATTCGGTAATATCCAAATACTTTGAATCCGTTTTTAGTCAAAAATCCTATGAAGGTTTTAATAGCCAAAAGTGCTACTATAAAGGCTACAATATTACCAATAATCAATAAATTAACCTGATCATGCGATAATTCGAATCCTGCTTTATAATAATCATAACACTTTTTAACCGTTGCTCCCAACATGGTAGGAACTGCCAAAAAGAATGAAAACTCTGCGGCCGTAGTTCTTGTCAATTTTTGCGACATTCCTCCTACTATACTTGCTCCACTTCTAGAAACTCCAGGAATCATTGCCAAACACTGGAACATCCCTATTTTAAAAGCTTGCAAATAGGTGATTTCTTGTGATGTTTCGGCTCCTTTTGGTGTACTAAACCATTCATCTACTTTTAATAAAATAATTCCTCCTAGTAAAAGTGAAATTGCAACTGTAACTGGATTTTCTAATAGACCATCTATAAAATCACTTAATAGTAATCCTAAAACAACTGCTGGTATAAAAGCAACTAATAATTTAAAGTAAAAATCTAGCGTTTGAAAGAAACGTTTGAAATACAAAACTACAACCGAAAGAATCGCGCCTAGCTGAATTACAATCGTAAAAAGTTTTGTAAAATCATCATGGGCAATCCCAAAAAATGATGAGGCAATAATCATGTGGCCAGTTGAAGAAACAGGTAAAAATTCTGTAATTCCTTCAATAATGGCTAAAACAACAGCTTGTAAAGTATTCATTTATTAGATTGTTAGATTGTTTAGAATATTAGACTGTTTAGATTTTTCAGAAAAGATTAATCTAATAATCTAAAGATCTAAAATGTCTAAGGATCCTAATTAGTCTGTTTTAGGGTTTTTAAGAATAGCATAAATTGTGATTCCAAAGCCTATCAAAACGGTAGTTGGAGCCAAACGAATACGTCTGAAATTAAAAATAGCTTCATTAAAAACATTTGGATCATCACTTCCTCCGCCTGCCATTAAGATAAATCCTAATGCAATTACACCAATCCCAACCAATAAAATTTTATAATTTACTTTATCAAAAAGGAATTCCTGTTTTTTTTGTTCTTCTTTATTTTTCATTTCTAAAATTAAATTCTGTTATAATGTTTACTGAATACTGCGACTATACACTTTTTAATAAAGATCGTCGGTTCTTAAATTCAAGAAACGTTGTGTAGCAAAGTGTGTACTTAACCAAGTAATTAAAACTCCGATTCCTAAAACAGCCAATAATACTAACCCAATAAGAGCTTTATCATCTAATATTCCCAGTCCTGGATAGTTTGTATCTACATATATTAAAAGTCCGATTAAAGCAACAATTGCCAAACCAGCACCAATTAATCCTAATTTAATGCTTCGCATTACAAATGGTTTACGAATAAACGATTTTGTAGCACCAACCATTTGCATTGTTTTAATAATAAATCGATTAGAATGTATTGATAAACGTAATGAACTATTAATAAGCAATACTGCAATTACAGTTAAAAATCCGCTTATAATTAAAATCCACATACTTACTTTTTTGATATTATCATTAACCAGATTTACCAATTGTTTGTCATAAACAATATCCGAAACCATAGTGTTTTTACGTAAGTTAGTTTCTATTTTAGTAATACTATCTCTAACAACATAATCTGCTTTTAAGTGAATATCGTAAGAATTCAATAATGGATTCTCTCCTAAAAACGTTAGGAAATCTTCACCAATAATATCGGTATGTTGTTTAGCAGCAGCTTCTTTAGTAACATAAACAAACGATCTTGCAAAAGGAGCTCTTTTCAATTCGGTATTAAATGCCTTTATTATACTATCATTAGCTTCGTTTTTGAAGAAAACCGTCATTGCGATTTTTTCTTTAAAATCATCTGCTAATTTTTTAGAATTAATAATGAACAATCCTAGTACTCCCAAAAGGAATAAAACCAGAAATACACTTAATACAACCGAAAAATAAGAGGAAATTAACCTGCGTTTTTGAAATTTATCAAAGTTAGAACTCATAGTTTGCTTAAATTATGTGGTAAAAATAATAAAGAATTTCATTATTTACAGCTAATAACGAACTTTTATACTATAATTATACATTTAGACATTGAATAAAAAGTTTATTTAACCGCAAAGTACGCCAAGTTTTTTTAATGCGCGACTTTATAAAAACGTAAAGTGCGCAAAGCTGAATCAACAACTTAGTCTTTCGTAAGCTTACTTATTGAAAATCTTAGTCACTTAGAACCTTAAAAGTTGATTTAACCGCAAAGTGCGCAAAGGTTTTAAATATATAGTTTTATAAAAACGCAAAGTACACAAAGCTTTGCGAACTTTGCGTACCCCTTTGTGCACTTTGCGGTTAGATCTTCAAAACCTTAGCCACTTAGAACCTTAGTAGCTTAGAAAAACCTTAGTAACTCAGAACCTTTACTTAACTTTATAAACTTCTATACTTTTAAGCCAGGAAACATGGCGCGGACCTGTTTTTATGTCATTTTTACAAATCGTAATCATTTCTCCGTTTTTTACCGGTTTACCATTTTCTTCAAAAAGAACATAGGCATTTTCTCCTGTTGGATTATTAAAAATTTCTGCCCACGAAAATGTTGCCATATACCCATCAGAAGCTCTTGCTACGATATAAAAATTACGGTCTTTATGTCCGCTTTGTTTAATTTTAGCTTTCTCTAAAATGTCTTTTAGTAAAACTCCTTTGCAAGTTTTATCATCTTTTTTAACTTCTCCGCTCTGGCAAACTACTTTAAAATCATTTATGGTTACCACTTTCATTTTACGCAATGAATCTACAGTTAATTGCAACAGAAACTCTACTTCACCTTTTACTTCAATTTGATGATTTACCAGTTTTAAACTATCTTCTGGCGTAAGAACTGGATGTTTATCGTTATCCACTTTTGAAACTTTTTCAGTTGCAACAGCATCTTCTTTTTCCTTTTTAGAAGAATTACACATCGTGCATGAAAATGCTATTAATAGAATAAGAATATAATTTTGAGTTTTCATATAAAATTATTTTTGATTTAGTTATTAAAAAAACGAAGCGTCACAAAAAAATTGCGCCCTTCCTCAGGATATCCTTCTACAAGACTGTAGCTCTTATCAAATATGTTATTTACTCCAGCATCGATACTAAAGTTTTTAGCAATTTTACCCGAGCCATAAAGATTTAAAAGGGTATAATCTGGAACTCTCGTGCCATAACTAGTACTAATTCTAGACGAATTAAACTCAGAGTTAGCTATTAATCTCAGTAATTTTATTGGCTGATACTCTACCGTTCCCATAACTTTAGTATTAGGCACATCGGTAAAATGAATGGTAGGATCTGTTAAGTTATTTCTTTCGATATAAGTATAGTTTACATTAAAAGATAAATTCTGCAATAGCGAATAATTCAATTGCGCCTCAACTCCTATATATTCGGCTTTTCCAAAGTTTTGCATTTGCGATTTACCAGGCATAACATTACTTACATTTAAAATCGCATCAGTTAGCGAACTATAAAATACAGCCGTTTGAAATGTTATTTTGCTAAAAAGATTAGCAGTATAATTTATTTCATAGTTTACTGCTTTTTCAGGCTTTAGGTCTGGATTAGGAATTGCAGTTCCCATTCGGTATGAATAACGATCTTTAATAGTTGCAAATCGTGTTTTCTGCGAAACGGTTGCTCCTAGTTTTTGATTTTCATTTAACTGATAAAAAAATCCTATTTGCGCATTAAAAGCATCACTTGCATCTGCCGTTGGATAATCTGAAATTACTTTTGTAGTACTATTATAATCTTCTGCTTCTTTGTTTTTCCTGATATTATAACTCACTCCGGGAACCAAAGTAAATTTGTTCGAGATTTTATAAACATCTTCAATCCCAATCAGTATTGTATTGTCTACAAAATTACGCACAGGTTCGCCAAGATTATTTTCCCGATGCACATCTTCTTTAAAATGAAACGCAATCTTAAGGTTATTTTTCGGAATTAATTGTGTGTCATATTCCAGATTTCCTCCATACGTATAATCGTTATAATTACTCTGAAAAGCATACGGTTTCGTTTGAGTTGAATATGTATTATCATCATAACTATCCAACTTATTTTTAAATTTATCGTAGTATATTCTGGTTTTAAAACTGTTCTTATCGTCAAAACTAGAATTAGAGATAAAATAATAACTTTCTTTATCCCAATTTGGCCATTGCCAATAACGCGGTTTTGCTAAAAGCGAATTAAGTACATCGTCTCCTGCATAAACAGGATTCCCCTTCTCTCCTTGTTGATTAATGTACCCTATTGCATATTCACTCTTTTCAGTTGGAGTCCATCCTACTTTAAAACTAATTTTCTGGTCAGTACTATAGGAATTATCTCTTTGTCCACCATCTTCATTTTTAGAAGGAACATAATTAGACGACATTCTAAACGAATCGCGATGCAAATACGAATAGCCACCCTGAACATAAAATTTCCCCAGATTAGAACCTATATTAATATTGCCTTTATATCCGTTTGAATTAATCATTCCTAACGAACCATCATATTCTAATATTTCCGAAGGCTTTCTCGAAATAAGATTAATAGCTCCTCCTAATGAATTCGGGCCGTAAAGCACCGATGAAAATCCTTTAGAAACATCAATCGCAGCAAGATCAAAAGTCGTAAACCGAGCCAAATCTACATAACCATCATAAGGAACATAAACCGGAATTCCGTCCATATAAACAGGAACTTGCCTTAAATCAAACCCACGAATAGAAACCATAGATTCATTTCTTGGTCCCGAAGCAGTTAAACTTACACCCGGAAGCATATTTAATGCCTGCGAAACATCCATTTTATTTTGCGATTCCATCTTTTTTGTCGTTACCCTATTTAGCATATCCTTGGTTTTATTATTTTTTATAATAACTTCTCCAAGCATAAACATATTAGTAGGTTTTACCGAATCGACAGCAACCGAATTGTTTTGTTGGCATAAACCAATGAGCGGAAATAGTAAAAACATTATAATTTTTAACTTCATAATTTTAATAGTTTCTCAGTATGTTTTTAAAAGAACACTGATTATTAGCATTTTTATTTTGATTATAATTAGTTCGTTAAGCATAACTCCAAAAAAAAATTAACACATAGAAACATAGACTTGTAAACTCAAAAGAAGGCGTTTCACTTATTTAAAATACACATAGCCATTCTATGTGAAAGAAATATATTTCTTTTTGTGTTCTTTTTTACACATAAAATCTATGTTTCTATGTGTTAAAAACCATTATACTCAATCGACTATAATTAGTCAATACTTTTTTCAGTATGTTTTAAAATGAATACTGATTATTAAAAAAATTTAGAACTTTAAATTTTGAACTTCTTTCTGAGCAAAATCTTTAATTCTTTTTTCGATTTCATAAAATACTGTAATTGCAGTTTCTCCAGCTTCGGTCAATCGTGCACCTCCACCACCTTTTCCTCCCAGAAGTTTCTCTACCAAAGGCGATTCGGCGCGTTGGTTCATCTCCTCAACCAATTGCCACGCTTGTCTGTACGCCATTTTCATTTCTTTGGCAGCATTGGTAATAGAACCCGTTTTTTTAATATTCTCCAATAACCAAATCTTGCCAATACCCAAAAAAGGACCTTCGGCTTCTTCAATCCAAAGTCGAACTTCAATAGAATATTTTTTCTTATCTCCCATTTATCTTTTAAAAACGCATCTAAAATACTCAAATTTTAAGTAAAATTATTCTCTCAATTGCTTAAATATTTTAAAAAACAAAAAAATCATTCCTACCTGCAAACCACAAATTTATGTATTCCCGTTTTTTTAAATACTGATTTTTATCATTAATCCTATATCTTAAAAAATAACTTTGGTACAATGCACAATAAACGTAAATTTGCCAACTTATAATTCAGTGATAAAACCTTAGAATCTTTGTCACTCTGAACCTTTGAATCTTTTATAATGAAGTACAATCCGATTGAAATAGACGCCAAATGGCAAAAATATTGGGCAGACAATAAAACTTTTGCAGCCGAAAATAATTCCGAAAAGCCGAAACATTACGTACTCGATATGTTTCCTTATCCATCTGGAGCGGGATTACACGTTGGGCACCCGCTAGGTTATATTGCTTCTGATGTGTATTCTCGTTTTAAAAGACACCAAGGTTTTAATGTTTTACACCCGATGGGTTACGATAGTTTCGGATTACCTGCAGAGCAATATGCTATACAAACAGGTCAACGCCCAGAAGATACTACTCGTGTAAATATTGATGGTGGTGTAGATAAAGAAGGAAAACAAATTGCTGGATACAGAAAGCAATTAGATAAAATAGGATTCTCATTTGATTGGGACAGAGAAGTTCGTACTTCAAATCCTGATTATTACAAGCATACACAATGGATTTTTATCCAATTGTTTAATTCTTGGTACAATAAAGATGCTGATAAAGCTGAAGACATTTCGACTTTAATTTCTATTTTCAAAAAAGAAGGAAATGCAACTGTAAATGCAGTTTGCGATGATAATATAGTAGGTTTTTCGTCAAGCGAATGGACATCATTTTCATCAGATGAACAACAAAAAATACTATTACAATACAGATTAACTTATTTGGCAGAAACTGAAGTAAACTGGTGTCCTGGTTTAGGAACTGTTTTGGCAAATGACGAAATCGTAAATGGTGTTTCTGAGCGTGGTGGTTATCCTGTAATCCGTAAAAAAATGACACAATGGAGCATGCGTATTTCTGCTTATGCAGAGCGTTTGTTGCAAGGTCTTAACGATATCGACTGGAGTGAATCTATAAAAGAATCACAAAGAAACTGGATTGGGAAATCAGTTGGAGCAATGGTTTCTTTCAATGTGCTGCCAACAACCAACAACCAACAACCAGCAACTATTTCGGTTTTCACCACTCGTCCTGATACCATTTTTGGAGTTACATTTATGACATTGGCTCCAGAACATCCTTTGGTTGCTGAGATTACAACTCCAGAACAAAAAGCAGCGATTGAAGCCTATATCGAAAAAACTGCAAAACGTTCTGAGCGTGAGCGTATGGCCGATGTAAAAACTATTTCGGGAGTATTTACAGGTGCTTATGCTGAACATCCTTTTACCAAAGAACCAATTCCGGTTTGGATTGGTGATTATGTATTAGCAGGATACGGAACTGGTGCTGTAATGGCCGTTCCTTGTGGAGACGAAAGGGATTATGCTTTTGCAAATTTCTTTAAAGGAGAGCAAGGGATGCCTTCTATAAAAAATATTTTTGCTAATGTTGATATTTCTGAAGCCGCTTACGGCTCAAAAGACAATGTAGAAATTGCAAATTCTGATTTCTTAAACGGATTAAATTATAAAGAGGCAACTCAGAAAGCGATAGCCGAATTAGAGAAACTAAATCAAGGAACAGGAAAAACCAATTACCGTTTGCGTGATGCAGTATTTTCACGTCAGCGTTATTGGGGAGAACCTTTCCCAGTATACTATGTAAATGGATTGCCACAAATGATTGAGGCGCAACATTTACCAATCATTTTACCTGAAGTTGAGAAATATTTACCAACCGAAGACGGATTACCTCCATTAGGAAATGCAAACGTTTGGGCTTGGGATACTAAAACCAATACAGTTGTAAATACTAATTTGGTTGATAACGTTACTATTTTCCCATTAGAATTAAACACTATGCCAGGTTGGGCAGGAAGTTCATGGTACTGGATGCGTTATATGGATGCTCATAACGAAAATGAATTTACAAGTAAAGAAGCTTTAGCATATTGGGAAAGTGTTGACTTATATATTGGCGGAAGCGAACACGCAACCGGGCATTTATTGTATTCTCGTTTCTGGAATAAATTCTTAAAAGACAAAGGTTTTGCTCCAACTGAAGAACCATTCAAAAAACTGATTAATCAGGGAATGATTTTGGGAACTACTGCTTATGTTTATAGACTTGAAGGTACAAATACATTTATTTCTAAAAATAAGATTGGAGATCAAAATGTACAGCCAATTCGTGTTGATGTTCATTTCGTAAACTCTTCGGATGAGTTGGATATTGAAAAATTCAAAGCTTGGAGAGAAGATTTTAATAGTGCCGAATTTATTTTTGATGAAAACGGTAAATACATTGTAGGTCGCGAGGTCGAAAAAATGTCGAAATCATATTATAATGTAGTTACTCCGGATGATATTTGTAATGAATATGGTGCTGATACATTACGTTTGTACGAAATGTTCTTGGGGCCATTAGAACAGGCTAAACCTTGGAATACTGCTGGAATTTCAGGCGTATTTGGTTTCTTAAAAAAACTATGTCGTTTGTATTTTGATGATAATGGTTTAATCATTACCAATGACGAACCAACAAAAGACAACTTAAAATCATTACATAAAACCATCAAAAAAGTAGCAGAAGATATCGAGAGTTTCTCTTTTAATACTTCGGTTTCTCAATTTATGATTTGTGTGAATGAATTGTCTGCACAAAACTGTCATTCTCGTGCTATACTTGAGCCTTTGGCAATTGTAATTTCGCCTTATGCACCACATATTGCGGAAGAATTATGGTCATTACTAGGTCATACAACATCTATTGCAGCTGTTGCTTTCCCTACTTTTGAACCTAAGTATTTAGTAGAAAGCAGCAAAGAATACCCAGTTTCGTTTAACGGAAAAATGCGTTTCACAATCGAATTGCCTTTGGATTTAACCAAAGAACAAATTGAAGAAATCATTATGAAAGACGAAAGAACATTAAAACAATTGGATGGTAAAACACCAAACAAAGTAATTATTGTTCCTGGAAAAATCATTAATTTGGTTGGATAATAAATTCAATTTACAATATTTTATAAATTCCAAATTCCAACTTTTGTTGGGGTTTGGAATTTTTTTTATTGAAATTTTTATTTTTGTTGTAACATTTTAACAACTCCTGTATCTAAAAGGCAAATTCTATCATTTAACAACTAAAAACTATTAAAATGAAAAAGTATATCTTCTTAGTTATCGCCCTTTTATTTTCAGCATTATGTTTAAATGTATTCGGACAAACAAAATCGTATCCGTTTGAAATTACCAAAACTGGAAAAGGAAAACAATCTATAATCTTCTTACCTGGATTTGCTAGTTCTGGAGATGTGTGGAACGATACAAAATCTAACTTCGAAAAAGATTTTACTTGTTATGTTTTTACAATGGCGGGTTTTGCAGGAGCTAAACCACAACCAAATGCTTCTTTTATAAATTGGGAAACAGAAATAGCTAATTACATAAAAGCTAACAAAATCGAAAAACCAATTATAGTCGGTCATAGTATGGGTGGCGGACTGGCTCTGGCTCTAGCCGCTGATTATCCGGAATTGATAGGTAAAATTGTAATAGTTGATGCTCTTCCTTGTTTGTCGGCTTTAATGGATCCTTCTTTTAAAGCAAAAGAAAATAATGATTGTACGCCAATAATCAATAAAATGACAGCAATGTCCGATGAGCAATTTTCTGAAAATCAAAAAAAATACCTTCCAAGACTTTTAGAAGATACCTCTAAGCAAGATTTATTACTTAGCTGGAGTGTTAAATCCGACAGAAAAACATTTGCCGAAATGTTTTGTGATTTTTCTAACACTGATTTAAGAGATAAAATCGCAACCATAAAATGTCCTTCACTCATATTACTTGAAGCTTATTTTGTAAACATGAAACCTGCTATCGAAGCTCAATATAAAAACTTAAAGAATGCTAATCTTCAATATGCAAACAAAGGATTACATTTTATCATGTATGATGATAAAGATTGGTATTTAGCCCAACTAACCAACTTTATAAAATCGAAATAATGGAGTTTGAACAGCTATATAAATCCTATTGGGAAAAGGTCTTTAGGTTGTGCATGGGTTACGTAAATGATTACAACATTGCTCAGGATATTGCTCAGGAAACATTTATTATTATTTGGGAAAAACTCCACACTTTTAGAAACGAAGCCAATATCGGAAGCTGGATTTTCAGGATTGCATCTAATAATTGCCTTAGACAAATAGAAAAAGGAAAACGTTTTCCAAAATCAGAACTTCCGGCACATATTACCGAGGAAAAAGAATATTCGCTAGAACCACAAATTCAATTTTTATACAAATGCATCGCCGAATTACCAGAAACGGACCGTATTATTATTTCGCTCGAACTAGAAGATGTAAAACAGGTCGAAATAGCTAAAATCGTAGGTCTCTCAGAAGCGAATATAAGAGTGAAAATTCATAGAATTAAAGAAAAACTAACTCAAAAATTTAAAGAAAATGGACAATAATATAGACTTTAAAGATTTATGGAAAAAACAAACCGTAAGTCAGCCCAATATAGAAGATTTACTAGCAAGATTAAAGCAATTTAAAAAAGCTGGAGTACGTACTTTATGGATCACCAATATTTTGCTTTTTACAACTTGTGTCTTCATTATTTTTGTTTGGTACACTTATCAACCGAAATTTATTTCGACAAAAATTGGAATCGTTTTAACGATTTTAGCAATGGTTATTTATTTGTTTTTTTATAATCGATTAGTATCAACGTATAAAAATATTGTTACCGCTCAAACCAATCAGGAATATTTACAGAAACTGATTTTAATTAAAAAGAAGCAACAATTTATGCAATCTACAATGTTGAGTTTGTATTTTCTTTTACTTGGAGTTGGAATTTGTTTTTATCTCTATGAATATACATCGAGAATGGCGACTTTATGGGGCTTTTTTACTTACGGAGTAACTTTGCTTTGGATGGGCTTTAATTGGTTTTATATTCGTCCAAAACAAATTAAAAAACAACAATCAAAATTGAATGATCTAATTGCAAAATTTGAAGAAGTTAATAATCAATTAGAATCATAAAAAAAAGCTTTGTATCATTACAAAGCTTTTTTTTAACCTTAATGTTTTATATAAATTATTATGGAAAAAGAAAAGGTGCAAGAGTTACAACAATGATTCCGTCATTGTTTGCTTTTGCAGTAGATTCTTTTACTACTTCTCCACCAACATAGATTTTAGCAGTTAATGTTTGGTCCTTAACGCCACCATGACCGCTTGCGCTGAATGTTATTCCTGGTACACCTGCATCTGCAGTAATTTGTTTAGTCCAAGGAAAACTGGTAACATCTTCATTTAGTGGACTTCCGCCTTTATCAAAATAAATTGCGCTAAGTTCTCCAGTAAAATTTCCTGTTATTTCATATTTTACATCTCTTGATTTGGTTACTTGTCCTGGCTCATTATCGTCATCGCTACTACTACATGATGCAGCTACAAAAACCAAGGTTAGCAAGAACATAATTTTTTTTAAAGTCGTTTTCATGATTGAATTCTTTGGGTTTGTTTATATTTAATAATCATTTTAACAAATATAAACCTGAAGAAAAAAGATGACAATACCTGATAAAGTGTAATTTATTCTACCTGATATCAGGTAAAAAACAGAAAAAAATTTTGAAAAAAATTTAAATTTAATATTTTTGATAAAACACAATTTATGACCAAAATAGGCTTTTATTTATTCCTTATATTCTTCTCAACTACCACTTACTCACAGGTTATACTTTCTTTAGATGATGATACAGTTTATATAGATAGTATTGCCCGAGTTACTAAAAATGCTCAGTCTGATAGTCTAAAAAGTCTTTACAGCTTTAGATTATCTAAATTGTACCTGATGGTTCAGGATATGAAAAAATCTAAAGAATATTTGCAAGAAGCTAATAAACTAAAAACTAAATTCCCTTTCTTAAATGACGCTTCTATATATTATAATGCCTTTAGTTTTCTAGAAAAAGGAGATGCTGATGGTTTTGAAAAAACATTAGTTGAAGCCAACAACAAATTAAAAAAATACAATAATCCCGAAGCCTATAAATTGCGTGCCATAATACTCCAAAATTATGGTCTCATGCAGCAACGAAAAAACAACGAAAAAGGCTACATGAAAATATTGGTTTATGAAGCCATTCCTCTTGCAAAGAAAAGTGGCGATTACGAATTGATAAGTAATTTATACAAAGCCATTGCTATTATCTTCATGAATACAAATGAACGCGAAAAAGCAAGTGAATATTTAAGTGAAGCTCAAAATCACATCGAAAAAGCGACCAAAAAATCTCCTACTCTTGCAGAGTCTAAAATGGAGACATATATTATCAATGCTGAAAATCTAGTAGAATTGAAGCGTTTTTATGATGCGAAAAAAACATTAGACAAAGCATATTCTAAATTATCAAAATACCCGGAATCTAATCTTAATGACTCTTACTTTTATGCAGAAGGAATATATTATGCTAAACAAAACCAACATCCAAAAGCATTAAAAAGCTATGAAAAGGGAATTAAATCTGCTCAAAAGCATCAAAATCTCATTGCTTTAAACCGATTAAAATTTGCAGAATACGAGGTTCTTTTTAAATTAAAAGATTACGAAAAAGCCAAAAAAAATCTAGAATATCTTTTAGAAAATACTCCGTTTATTGTAGATAAAAAAAACTACTACAATGAGTTGGCAAAAGTTTACAATGCAACCAAAAATCATGAGAAAGCTTATTTCTATTCCAATAAATACAATACTGTAAATGACAGCCTAAACAAATCTAAGTTTCAGAACGAAATCGTAGAACTTGAAGCTAAATATAAAAAAGCCGAAAGCGAGAAGAAAATAACACTATTACAAGCGCAAAACGATAAAGCAGCTTTATTAGCAAATAACAATCGTTTAAACTCTATACTTTTTGGTGTGCTATCATTCGTTTTATTTATTACGGTTTTATTTTTATGGATATTAAACAAAAATCAAAAAAAATTAAGTTTCCAGAAAGAAGTTAATCACGAACAAGAATTAACTGCCCTCGAGAACCAGAAAAAACTATCCGTTTCAAACGCCTTGATAGAGGGTGAAGAGGTGGAGAGAAAAAGAATCGCAAGAGATTTACATGATGGTCTTGGTAGTATGCTTTCGGGACTAAAAATGCATCTGAATCTGGCAGAGAAAGATAATGCTACCAATAAAATAGAAATAGGAACTTTATTAGACAGCTCAATTAAAGAGCTAAGAAATATTTCTCAAAATTTAATGCCCGAAAGTTTATTAAAATTAAATTTAGAAAATGCTTTAAGAGATTTATGCATAGCCAACTCTAATTCAAAAACCAGAATTGAATTTCAGTATTTAGTACAAAACCAGAATTTATCTAAGAATTATGAAATCATGATTTATAGGATTATTCAGGAGTTACTAAACAATACTTTAAAGTATGCCAATGCAACACAAATTCTAGTTTCTTGTTCTCAAAACCAAGATGTTTTTTTCATTACAGTCGAAGATAACGGAGTTGGTTTTAATGTATCTGAAATAAAAGACAATATAGGAATGGGTTTAAGAAATATTAAAAACCGCGTAGAATTCTTAAACGGAAAATTAGAAATTGATAGTAAGGAAAACAAAGGAACTTCTACCTACATCGAATTAAAAGTGAAACATGAAGACTTATAAAACTATTATTGTAGATGATCATCCGATTGTAATCTCAGGAGTTTCGGGATTACTCTCCGATTTAGACAAGATAGAACTTGTTCAGACATTAGAATCTGGGGTTACACTTCTTGATTATATTGGAGCCAACAAGGTCGATTTAATTTTAATGGATATTTTTTTACCTCTAATAAATGGTGTCGATTTATGTAAAACAATTAAGCAAAAACATCCAAAAGTAATAATAATTGGGATGAGCAGCCAGTCTGAAAGGAGCTTAGTTATGCAATTTATCCAGAACGGAGGAAATGGCTATATTCTTAAAAATGCTTCTTTCGAAGAGTTTAAATGTTGCATTTATAAAGCGATCGATGGCGAGATCGTATTTAGTGATGAAGTAAAAACAATTATTAGTCAGCCATTATCCGAAGATTTAGAATACATTCCTAGTCTTAGTCGCAGAGAAAAAGATATTGTTGTATTACTCTCCAAAGGAAAATCGACTCAGGAAATTGCCGATGAATTATTTTTAAGTTTCTTGACTGTGCAAACGCATAGACGAAATATTCTACAGAAATATAAGATGAAAAATGTTGCCGAATTAATGACGCATCTTCTTAAAAACAACCTTTTAAACTAAATATGGTTTAAAATGACAAAATGACATTTTTTTAATTTGGTTCAGAAATTGCTATTTATCTCATAACTTTAAACAATAAACTAAAAAACAAAAGATATGGGAATGAGTTATTTAATTCTTGCTGGAGCGATTATGTTATTTAGCTGGTTAGTTAGTTCAAGACTAAAGAGTAAATTCGAACAATATTCGAAATTACAATTACAAAACGGAATGAGCGGTGCAGAAATTGCCGAAAAAATGCTTGCCGATAACGGTATCCGTGATGTTAGAGTAATTTCGACTCCAGGTCAGTTAACAGACCACTATAATCCAGTAGATAAAACAGTAAATTTAAGTGAGGCCGTTTACAACCAACGTAATGCCGCTGCAGCTGCTGTTGCCGCACACGAATGTGGACACGCTGTACAACATGCAGTAGGTTATCAATGGTTAACGATGCGTTCTAAATTAGTGCCAATCGTAAGTGTAGCTTCGACTTATATGCAATGGATCTTGCTTGCAGGTATCCTAATGCTTCGTAGCTTTCCGCAATTATTACTAATTGGGATTATCATTTTTGCAGCAACTACAATCTTTTCGATTGTGACTTTGCCTGTAGAATATGATGCTAGTAATCGTGCTCTTGCTTGGTTAGAAAGCAAACGAATGCTTACACAACAAGAACAAGCTGGTGCAAAAGATGCTTTAAAGTGGGCTGCAAGAACATATGTAGTAGCTGCTATTGGTTCGATTGCTACTTTATTATATTATGTCTCTATTTATATGGGAGGAAGAAGAAATTAATTAGTTCTAAGGTTCTAAGGTTCTAAGGTTCTAAGGTTCTAAGGTTCTAAGGTTCTAAGGTTCTAAGGTTCTAAGGTTCTAAGGTTCTAAGGTTCTAAGGTTCTAAGGTTCTAAGGTTCTAAGGTTCTAAGGTTCTAAGGTTCTAAGGTTCTAAGGTTCTAAGGTTCTATAAAAAAATCCGTTTTTTACAAAACGGATTTTTTTATTTATACGATTTTGTTTTTCAGTCCTGCAAGGTTAAAAGAAACCTTACAGGATTCGTGCATTAACTAATTTCAAAGGAAAAAACCAATAAATAAGACTTATTAAGAGGATAAAAAGTACTTTTTCATAAAACAAGAAAACAAATTATTCTTACATTTGATTTCTAAATTAATTAGATTTAAAATGGGAATATTTGATAGGTTAAAAAATGAGTTTCTAGATATCATCGAATTTATAGACAATAGCAACAACACTCTTGTTTACAGATTTGAAAGATTTCAGAACGAAATAAAGAACAATAGTAAACTTATTGTTAGAGAAGGCCAGCAAGCCATCTTTATGAATGAAGGGAAGATTGCCGATATTTTTAATGCAGGGACTTACAACTTAAACACCCAAAACTTACCTATTCTATCTACTTTAAAAGGCTGGAAATACGATTTTAACAGTCCGTTTAAAGCTGAAGTTTACTTTATAAACACACGAAATTTCATCGACCAAAAATGGGGAACAAAAAACCCTTTAATTTTAAATGATGATCGTTTTGGAATGCTCGAAATTAGAGCCTTTGGAACTTATACTTTTAAAATTGTTGATGCTCAAAAATTCATATTAGAAATTGTTGGTACTGACGGGCATTTTACTACCGAAGAAATTAACGAACAATTAAAAAGCATAATAGTATCTCGTTTTACCGATGCTATAGGCGAAGCCAACTTACCTATAGAATCTTATGTAGGCAACACTAGTGAGCTTTCGGCTACCGTCTTTACTATAATGAAAGATGATTTTGCTGCTTACGGAATTGAACTTAGCAAATTTTTACTTGAAAACACTTCTATGCCAGAGGATGTTAAGAAAGAGATTTTTGAATTAAGTCGTCTTAACAAGATCGACATGAAAAAGTTTACGCAGTATAAAACAGCTCAATCTATTGAAAAAGCTGCCGAAAATCCATCTGGAATAGCTGGAACTGCCTTTAGTTTTGGAACTGGTATGAATATGGCGAGACAAATGATGCAATCTTTTGAAGAGCCTTTTCAAACAAGCTCTTTTTCTTCTTTTTCAAGTCATCAGATGCCTCCTCAGGCACCACCGCCTTTACCAACAACGGGAATAACTTATTTTGTAGCTATTAATAATGCGCAAGCTGGACCTTTTAACGAAAGTCAGATTTCGCTTTTAATTGAAAAAGGACAATTATTAGCAGATACTTTGGTATGGAACCAAGGAATGACGGGATGGGAAAAAGCATCGAGTGTTCCTGGATTACAAAACTTATTTTCTCAAACTCCTCCTCCTCTACCTAACATCTAATTTATAAAATGGAAAACGCCGAAATTAAAAATGAAACATTAAAAGCTTTCGACTGTAATAATTGTGGAGCTGGATTAAAATATAAGCCTGGAACAACTACCTTAATATGCGAATATTGTAATACCAAAAATAACATCCCACAGGAACAAACGATTATTGAAGAAAATGATTTTGTAGCTTATCTTGAAAAATTAGAGTCAGAAAATTCAGTTGTTGAAGAAACATTGCAGTGCAAAAGTTGTGGTGCTGCTTCGACTATAAATATAAATTCAAAATCTTCGGATTGTCCGTATTGCAACACTCCATTAATGGATGGCAATAAAAAAGAAGATAAAACTATAAAGCCTCAATATTTATTACCTTTTAAAATAGACAAACAAAAGGCATCTCTATTGGCTTATAATTGGGCAAAAGACACTTGGTTTACAAAAAAAATCCAACCGTCTTCTATCGATTTATCTGGAGTTTATGTTCCTCATTGGACATATGATATGCAAACCAGTACAAATTATGCACTGGAAAGAAAACAAGTAAACGGTAACAATACCTATACGCAATCTACTTCGGGGAATCTTTCTCTCTCTTTTGATGATGTTGTGGTTCCTGCTTCCGGAACTGTAGATGCGAGTTTGCTAACAAAAGCAGGTCCTTGGATTACCAAGAATCTTGTTAATACAAACGACCAATATCTGAGTGATTATATTGTAGAGAAATATAAAATAAGTTTAAAACAAGGTTTTTATGTAGGTAAAAGAGCTGTTGACGAAGCTATTCGTCAAAAAGTAAGCTCTCAATTTGGAATAGGCGGTAATACAACAATTAAGTCTATCCAGAGTCAATATCATAATATAAAATTTAAACATATTTTATTACCACTTTATGTTGTTACTTATGATTATAATGGCAAAAAAAATATTCTTTACATTAATGGTAATACCGGAGTTGTAGCTGGCATAAGACCTAAGAGCCCTATTCATAATTTTTTTAAGAAAGTTGCAATAGTTCTTTTTATAATTACAGGTGCTCTTGTATTACTACTTATTTTATTGACTTGGTTCGGTGCTGCTTAATGGGATAATGTCTCAATGAGAAAATTAGATAATTACAAACCCGATAGACTTAAAAGTCTATCGGGTTTGTTTTTTTATGATTCAACAAGGTTTTAAAAACCTTGCAGGATTTGTACATTATCTAATTTTCACATTAACACATTATCTAATTACCTTATTTTACTCCCACTTCTAGCCCTGATAGTAGCGGCATCCTTTATGTTTTTTCTTTAAAAACATAAAGATATAGCGGATAGCAGGAAATAGCTCCTTACTTCGCAACTCCTTATGGCAATTACAAACATTTCGATTATATTTGCATTTCGATTGAAAGACAATTTTTAATATCAATTCTAAAATTAAAATGAGACACACAAAAGTTAAAGACTTATTAAACAGTACTACGACGCTTCAGGAGGTTAATGCAAAAGGATGGGTAAGAACTTTTAGAAATAATCAGTTCATCGCTCTTAATGACGGTTCTACCATTAATAATATACAATGTGTTGTTGATTTTGAAAATACACCAGACGAAACTTTAAAGAGAATTACTACTGGTGCTGCGATTTCTGTAACAGGAAATTTGATTGAAAGTAAAGGTGCTGGTCAGAGTGTTGAAATTCAGGTTACAAAACTTGAAATCTTAGGAGATTCGGATGCAGAGAAATTCCCAATACAGCCAAAAAATAAACCAAGTTTAGATTTCTTACGTGAAAATGCGCATTTACGTGTACGTACGAATATGTTTGGTGCAATTATGCGTGTACGTTCGGTATTATCATTTGCAGTACATAGCTATTTTCAACAAAAAGGTTTTGTGTATGTAAATACGCCAATTATTACTGGATCTGATGCTGAAGGTGCTGGAGAAATGTTTAAAGTTACTGCTTTACCATTTGACAATACTCCAAGAACTGAAGATGGAAAAGTAAACTATAAAGAAGATTTCTTTGAAAAAGAAACAAACTTAACCGTTTCTGGACAATTAGAAGGTGAAACGTATGCAATGGCTTTGGGTCAGATTTATACTTTTGGACCAACTTTTAGAGCTGAGAATTCTAATACTTCTCGTCACTTAGCAGAATTTTGGATGATTGAGCCTGAAGTTGCTTTCAATAATCTTGATGACAACATGGATTTGGCTGAAGATTTTATTCAGTACGTAATTAAATATGCTTTAGACAATTGTAAGGATGATTTAAAATTCCTGGAAGCTAGACTTCTAGATGAAGAAAAATCTAAACCTCAGGCAGACAGAAGCGAAATGGCATTGTTAGAGAAATTAAACTTCGTATTGGAGAACAACTTTAAACGTGTTTCTTATACGGAAGCTATTGATATCTTAAGAGATTCTACTCCAAATAAAAAGAAAAAATTCAACTATATCATTAACGAATGGGGAGCTGATTTACAATCAGAGCATGAGCGTTACTTGGTGGAAAAACACTTTAAATGTCCGGTAATTTTATTTGATTACCCAGCCAACATAAAAGCGTTTTATATGCGTTTAAATGATAACACTGAACCAGGAAAAGAAACAGTTCGCGCAATGGATATCCTTTTCCCTGGAATTGGAGAAATCGTAGGAGGTTCTGAAAGAGAAGAACGTTACGACGTTTTAATCGAAAAGATGAAAGCCTTAGAAATAGACGAAGAAGAATTATCATGGTATTTAGACACCAGAAGATTTGGATCGGCTACACACGCAGGTTTCGGACTTGGTTTTGAAAGACTTGTTCTTTTTGTAACTGGAATGACAAACATTAGAGACGTAATTCCTTTCCCGAGAACTCCTGGAAATGCAGAGTTTTAATAAAAAGTTCCTAAGATGCTAAGGCACTAAGGTTCAAAGTTTTTAAAACAAGAAAAATATTTTAAACGAATTTTAATTCAACACTATAATGATACTTAGTGCCTCAGAGCCTTAGTAACTTAGTCACTTTTTTATGCTAAAGCAATTTTTAAATTTAAAATTATCTCAGAAATTATCTCCTCAGCAAATTCAGTTGATGAAGTTAATTCAATTGCCTACGCAAGCTTTTGAGCAACGTTTATTAGAAGAAATGAACGAAAATCCGGCTCTTGAAGCTGGAAAAGAAGAAGAGTACGAAGCTGACGAATTTGCTAATGAAGAATACGATGATTATGATGATGCTGAATCGGACAGAATCGAAGCAGACGACATTAACATCGACGAATACTTAAGCGACGACGATACTCCGGATTATAAAACGCAAGCCAATAATTATAGTGATGACGACCAGGAACGCGAAACTCCATTTGCATCGCCTGTTAGTTTTCATCAGGATTTAATTAATCAGTTAAATACTTTTATCTTAAATGATGAAGAGCGTGAAATAGCCGAATTCCTTGTAGGAAGCATCGATGATATGGGTTACATACGAAGAAGTATTCCCGATATTGTAGATGATATGGCATTTACGCAAGGTATTTATACGGATGAGGAAATGGTCGAAAAAATGCTGAATGTAATTCATGAACTAGAACCTTCGGGCGTTGGTGCACGTGATTTGCAGGAATGTTTATTGCTACAATTAAAACACCGAACTCCAACAGAATACGTAGAATTGGCAATTGATATTATCGAAAACCAATTTGATGCTTTTACCAAAAAGCACTACGATAAACTGTTACAAAAATATAATGTTTCGAATGAACAACTTAAAAAAGCAGTTCACGAGATAGAAAAATTAAATCCTAAACCAGGTGGCGCATTTACAGGAAACAATAAAGTTACCGAGAATGTAGTTCCCGATTTTGCGATACGTATTGTTGACGGCGAGCTTGAATTGACCTTAAACGGAAGAAATGCTCCATCGTTACACGTTTCTAAAGATTATCAGGAAATGATGCAAACGTATAAGGATTCCAGAGATAAATCAACAGCTCAAAAAGATGCTGTACAGTTTATAAAACAAAAACTGGATTCGGCTAAATGGTTTATCGATGCAATCAGACAACGTCAGGAAACATTATTTGTAACCATGAATGCGATTATGCATTATCAGGAAGAATACTTCCTGGATGGCGACGAAACCAAACTAAAACCGATGATTCTTAAAGATATTGCCGATATGGTTGGGTTGGATATTTCGACTATTTCGCGTGTTGCAAACAGTAAATATGTTGAAACTCCTTATGGAACAAAACTGATAAAAGAATTTTTCTCGGAAGCGATGAAGAATGATCAGGGTGAAGATGTATCGACTCTAGAAATCAAGAAGATTTTACAAAATACAATCGAAGAAGAAGACAAAAGAAAACCTCTTCCTGATGATCAGCTTGCCGAAATTCTAAAAGAAAAAGGATACCCTATTGCTCGAAGAACTATTGCAAAATATCGTGAGCAACTTGATATTCCTGTAGCAAGAATGCGTAAAAAAATGTAATTATTTTTTTTTACCATTAAGGAATTAAGAAAATTAAAGATTTAATTCTTCTATTGATTAAACATAAAAAGAAACCCGACAATTAATTAATAATTGTCGGGTTTCTTTTTTGTAATTTCTTTATTTATACTGCTCCGGAATTATTTTTATCTTAAATAAAAACTCATTCTTTTTATCGTTATAACTATAAATCAGAGTGAAATTATTATCTCTAAAATCTTTAAGTCCCGGATTTGCCTTGGCAGTACTTAATAAGCTTTCTTCGATGTTCTTACTTAAAGCTCCAACATCTGTAGTTTCTTTGTCGTTATTTACTAAGGTTAAATTGTATTGAGCAACTCTTTCCTGAATTAAACTAACGCTGTCTAAACGAATTCCTTCCTGAATCGTTAATGGACAATTTTTATTGTACTTATTAACCAATTCTGTCATATGTTTATCGACAGCAGATGGTCCTTTAAAAAAATAATACTGAATTAAATTTGCAGAAATTGCCAGAATCGCCACAATTACAACTGCTATTATTACTTGCGTAATTACTTTTCTTTTCTTGCTTTTTTCCTGCATTATTATTTATTTAGTTATTGTTTCCAGAAAAATAATAAGTCTATTTTTCCTGATTCTTTTTCATCGCATTATAATAAGCTGCACGGCTTAACGGCTCATATTCTTCGGTTTCGCCTAACATAACCAATTTATCATTGTCGGTTTTACGGAAACTATAATTAGCCAGATTTCCTGTTCTTGTACAAACAGCGTGAACTTTAGTTACATATTCGGCTGTAGCCATAAGTCCCGGCATTGGCCCAAACGGATTTCCTTTAAAATCCATATCCAATCCTGCTACAATTACACGAATTCCCTGATTAGCAAGGTCGTTACAAACGGTAATAATTTCGTCGTCAAAAAACTGAGCTTCATCAATCCCGATAACATCGCAGCCTTGTGCAAGAATAGCAATATTTGCTGCTGCAGGAACTGGTGTTGAACGAATTTCGTTTGCATCATGCGACACAACCATTTCGTCATGATAACGGGTATCAATAGCTGGTTTAAAAATTTCGACCTTTTGCTTGGCGAATTGAGCTCGTTTTAATCTGCGGATTAATTCTTCGGTTTTACCCGAAAACATTGACCCACAAATAACTTCAATCCATCCAAATTGTTCTTTGTGATTTACTGTATTTTCGAGAAACATTTTGTATTTTTCTACCTTTAAAGATGAATAGTTTTTATTACTTTGTACTGGTAATAAATCAACATAAAAATTCGATACTTTTACGTTTTTTCAAAAGTAGAAAATTTTTATCAAATCAAAGATTCGGGAGCATTAATTTAAAGAAATAAAAAAAATATTGCACAATGTTTCTTTCATTTTTTGATTTTCATCAAAAAGAATACGCATTAATAAACAAGCCTAACACATTATAATTTTCAAACGTTATGAAAAAAAAATTGGAAGCCGATTTAATCAGCATTGCACATCGAATTTTAAAACTTAAAAACAAGTCCGATATCAATCAATTATATCTTGAAACGCAGAAATTATATGAAAAATTGGCCGTTTTGAAATTTATTGATGAAAATTTTGAAGATACCAAACCAACTATTGGTCGTAGCCAAATAGATGCTACTATTGCAACTGCATTTGAAAAAGAAGAAGCAATACAACCAGAAAAAACTATTGTAATCGAAGAACCGATTGCAAAAGAAGAAATCATTGTAAATGAAGTTATAGAAACTCCTATCGAAGAGGTTTCTGAACCAGTTGCAGAAGCAGTAATAGAAACCAAAACGGAAGAGGTTATAGAAGACGTTGTTGCAGAAACTGAAGAAGCTATCGAAGAGATTCCTGAGCCAGTTGCAGAAGAAGTAATTGAAACCAAAACGGAAGAGATTATAGAAGAAGTTATTGCAGAAACCGAAGAATCTATCGAAGATATTCCTGAGCCATTTTTAAAAGAAGTAATCGAAACTGAAGAGATTACAGAAGAAGTTGTTGCAGAAGTTTCTGAACCAATAAAAGCCGAAGAGGAAAAAGCTGAAGAAGTAGTAGAAACTCCAACTCTGGATTTTGCTCCTGCTTTTGAGCTAACTCCTGAAACAGAAGAAGAAACTCCAAAAAAATCAGACGTTGTACATATCTCATTTGAGGATTTAGGTATTGATTATAGTAATGCCCAATTTGTAAAAGTTGATAGTTTTGAAGCCGTATCTCCTACTCCATCAGCTCCAATAGAGTTTAAAGAGAAAAAGAAAGAAGTAGTTGCAAAAGAAACAACTACAACAGCAGTTTTAGAAGAATCCAGACCAGTTTCTTTAAACGAAAAACTTTCAAAAGGATTTCATGTTGATCTTAACGACCGTATTGCATTTACAAAAAATCTTTTCGGGAATAGCCCAGAAGATTACAATCGCGTTTTAAACCAATTAATCACATTTGATAGTTTTAGCGAAGCCAATGAATTTCTTGAAAACATGGTGAAACCAGATTATAACAACTGGGAAGGAAAAGACGAATATGCGGAACGTTTCGTAAGCATTATCGAGAAAAAATTCTCATAAAAAATAAAACACAAATTTCAAGAAAATATCTTAGGACTTTGACACTCGAGCGATAGCGAAGGACGGATGAAGTAAAGAGTTACTAACTTAAATTGTCCATAAAGGGACGCGGATTAAAACTGATTTAAAAACAATCAAAAATAAAATCCGTCCCGACGCTTCGGGATCGTGTTTTCGCGATAGCGAATCCGCATAATCCGCGTTCCTTTCACAAAGAGTTCGATAGAATCATTTGTGTTAACTAAAAATTGATTAAACAGAATTCAGAAAAAATTATGTCTAAATTATATATTGTTCCCACGCCTATTGGCAATCTTGAAGACATGACTTTTCGAGCCATTCGCATTCTTAAAGAAGTAGATTTAATTTTAGCCGAAGATACCCGTACAAGTGGCAAACTCTTAAAACATTTTGAGATTGGCACACATATGTACAGCCATCATATGCATAACGAACACAAAACTACCGAGAGTTTAATTGCAAGATTAAAAGCTGGAGAAACTATCGCCTTGATTTCGGATGCGGGAACTCCTGCAATATCCGATCCTGGTTTTTTGCTTACTCGTGCTTGTGTCGAAAATAAAATCGAAGTAGAATGTTTACCTGGTGCAACCGCTTTTGTTCCTGCATTGGTAAATAGCGGATTACCAAATGATAAATTTGTTTTTGAAGGTTTCTTGCCTGATAAAAAAGGAAGACAAACTCGTTATTTGGCTCTAGCCGAAGAAACCCGAACCATGATTTTGTATGTTTCTCCACATAAATTAGTAAAAACTTTAGCTGAATTTATCACTTATTTTGGTGAAGACAGACAAGTTTGTGTATGCAGAGAATTATCAAAACTACATGAAGAAAATGTTCGCGGAACTGCTCAGGAAGTATTGGCACACTTTGAAAAAACAGCTCCACGCGGAGAAATTGTTGTAGTTGTTGCTGGAAAAACAATAATAAAAGAACCTAAGAAAAGTAAATTTTCTAAGGATGATGATGAAGAATAATTTCTCCATGAACTAACCAATTAGCATAAATTAAAAAAATGTTCACCACAAATTACACAAATTATCACAAATTTAATTAGTGGAAATTTGTGTAATTTGTGGTAAAAAAAATATCGACATTATGAGTATCCAAGCCTTTTTAGAAAAACTAAAACAAACTCCAAACGAAATAACTTTCCCTGAAACTATTGCTGTAATCGAAGAGAATTACACGTTTACACCAACTGCATTCCAGAACGGAACTCAACACAATGCTGCTGGCGAAAACTCAGGTTCTTGTAAATTATTTGCTTTTGCAAAAGCACAAAACCTTTCACAGGAAGAAACCTTGGCTTGTTTTGGAGCTTTTTATTTTGAAGAAGTTTTAGGAGATCCAAACGGAACCAATCATCAAAACATTAGAAACTTCATCAACTTAGGTTGGGACGGAATTAAGTTTGAAGGTGAAGCTTTGAAACAAAAATAACCCTGAAACCTTTGTCAAAGTTTTAAACTTTGACAAAGGTAAAACCAAATATTTTGCCACAGATTTCACAGATTAGCACAGATTAAAAAAATCCTTTAAAATCTTTAAAATCTGTGGCAAAAAAACATATCAGATTAAACGATTTTTGATTTCAAGAATCTAAAATCTACACTCTAAAATCTAAAATCAACCATGCGTTGGACATTAAAACCAAAACCTTCCGAAGATAAAATCAAACATTTAGCTCAAGTTCTAAATGTAGAAGATTTTGTAGCAACTCTATTAATCCAACGTGGTATTGAAACTTTTGATGATGCTAAGAATTTCTTTCGTCCATCATTAGAACATCTTCATGATCCGTATCTTATGAAGGATATGGACAAAGCTGTTTCCCGAATCGAACTTGCAATTGCCAATCAGGAAAACATTCTTGTTTTTGGCGATTATGATGTCGATGGTACAACGGCTGTTTCTTTAGTTTCTTCTTACTTAAAATCATACTACCCGAATGTAGCAACCTATATTCCGGATCGTTATGCCGAAGGTTATGGGATTTCTTTCATGGGAATTGACTTTGCTGATGACAATGATTTTTCATTGATTATCGCTTTAGATTGTGGTATAAAATCTATCGATCATGTCGCTTACGCAAAAGAACGAAACATAGACTTCATTATTTGTGATCACCACCGTCCTGGAGAATTTCTTCCCGATGCGGTTGCCGTTTTAGATCCAAAGAGAGAAGATTGTTTTTATCCTTATGATGAATTATGTGGTTGTGGTGTAGGTTTTAAATTAATTCAGGCTTTAGGAACAAATCGTAATCAAACTATTGATGATTTATTTCCTTACTTAGATTTGGTTGCAACTGCAATTGCTGCAGATATTGTACCAATGACGGGTGAAAATAGAGTTTTAGCTTATTACGGCTTACAAGTTATTAATAGTGATCCAAGACCAGGAATAAAAGCTTTGGTTCACCAAGTAAAGAAAAAAGTGCTCGACATTACTGATGTTGTTTTTATCATAGCTCCACGAATTAATGCAGCTGGTCGTATCAAACACGGTAATCACGCTGTCGAATTGTTAACTGAATTCAACTTTGAGCAAGCACAACAATTTGCATCCGAAATAGAAAAATACAATGCCGACCGTAAGGATCTGGACAAACAAATTACCAAAGAAGCTTTTCAGCAAATAGAAAAAAATCAGGAACAGAATCGCTTTTCGACAGTTGTTTTTCAGGAAGACTGGCACAAAGGCGTAATTGGTATTGTAGCTTCCCGATTAATAGAAACTTATTATCGCCCTACACTTGTTTTTACAAAAAGTGGAGATAAATATGCTGCTTCGGCAAGATCTGTAAAAGGCTTTGATGTATATAATGCTCTTGATGCTTGTTCCTCTCATTTGGAACAATTTGGAGGACATATGTATGCAGCCGGAATGACTTTAAAAGAAGAAAATTATCCTGCTTTTAAAGAAGCTTTTGAAAGACAAGTAGAAAAAACTATTCTACCCGAAATGCTAACTCCCGAAATTGAGGTCGATGCCGAAATCAATTTTACAGATATTACTCCAAAGTTAATTCGAATTTTAAAACAGTTTGAACCTTTTGGACCTCTTAATATGACTCCTGTTTTTATGACCAAAAACATAAAGGATACAGGTTATGCAAAAGCAATGGGCGCAGATGAAGATCATCTTAAACTTTTTGTAAAGCAATCCCGAAGTCTCGGGACCGAAGGAATTTCGGCAATAGGATTTGGTTTAGGCAAAAAATTAGACCTAACAACTAATCAAAAAACATTTCAAGCCGCTTATTGCATCTCAGAAAACGAATGGAATGGCAACGTTTCTATCCAATTAATGTTAAAAGATATCCAGTAACATGAAAGATAAAGCCAAGAAAAATGACCCATACGCAGCATTGCGTATTAGAGAATTCAATGTTTTTTTATTATTGCGTTTTGCCATGGTTTTTGCTTGGTCTATGCAATTTATTGTAATCGAATGGGAAGTTTATAGTTTAACCAAGGATCCTCTTTCGTTAGGAATTATAGGTTTAATGGAAGTAATTCCTGCAGTTTCTATGGCTCTGTTTGCTGGTCATATTGTAGATCAAAATGAAAAAAAGGGATTATTGGTAAAATGTATTTTAGGCTTTTCGGTTATTAGTTTTGGTTTATTTTTATTAACATGGCCAAAAGTAGTAAGTGGTTTCTCTAAAGAAGCTATTTTATATTCTATTTACTTTTTGGTTTTTCTAGGCGGATTAGTAAGAGCTTTTCTAGGCCCTACAATTTTCTCCCTTATATCTTTAATTGTTCCCAAAAAATTATATCCAAATGCTGCAACCTGGAGTAGCTCTGTTTGGCAAGTAGGTTCTGTTTTAGGCCCTGCAATTGCGGGTTTTTCTATTAACTGGATTGGTGTACATTGGTCTATGTGTTCTGTTTTTGCTTGTTCACTTTTTGCCTTAATTGCCTTATCACAAATAAGTACCAAACCTATTTTAAATCCAAAAATTGGTGAACCAATCATGGAAAGTTTAAAAGAAGGAATCAAGTTTGTATTTAACAACAAAACCATCTTAGGTGTATTATCTCTGGATATGGTCGCAGTTCTGTTTGGTGGAGCAGTTGCTTTGTTACCCATATTTGCTCAAGATATTTTAAAAGTTGGCCCAGAAGGCTTTGGTATATTAAGAGCCGCTCCGGCAATTGGAGCTTTTATTACGATGCTAATCTCTGCCTACGTTCCTTTGTATAAAAAAGCGGGAATGAAACTTTTGGGCGCTATTTTTGTTTTTGGACTATGCATTATTCTCTTTGGTGTTTCTACCATATTCTGGCTTTCGGTTGCCGCTTTATTTTTAAGTGGTATTGCCGATGGAATTTCGGTTGTTATCCGACAAACCATTTTACAACTAAAAACTCCAGATCATATGCGTGGTCGTGTTGCTGCTGTAAACTCAATGTTTGTAGGTTCATCTAACGAATTGGGAGCTTTTGAAAGTGGTTTAACTGCTAGATTAATGACACCTGTAATTTCAGTAGTTTTTGGCGGAAGCATGACGCTATTAACTGTTTTAGGTTTTGGAATATCGTCCCCAACTTTTAGAAAACTAGATTTACAAAAAGACATGGAAGACCATCAAAACATGTAGTAAATGAAAATAACATTCTTATTCTCGTTTCTTTTTTTGACATTCTTAGCGAATGCTCAAGCATTATATATAAAAACATACGGAAACAAAACTGATACACCAATTATATTCATCCATGGTGGACCAAGTGGTAACGCTACTCTTTTTGAAGGCACTAATACTGCCGAAGCACTTTCGAAAAGAGGATTTTATGTAATTGCATATGACCGTAGAGGCGAAGGAAGGTCTACAGATCCAAATGCCACATTTACCTATAATGAAGCCTTTAAGGATTTAAATGCCATTTATAAAACTTACAATCTAAAAAAAGCAACATTACTCGCTCATAGTTTTGGCGGCTTGGTTGCTACACTTTATTCTGAAAAATATCCTGAAAAAATTAATTCTCTAATTCTTATTGGAGCTTTATTTTCACAACAAAAAACATATAATCATATTCTGGATTCTGTCAAAAAAATCTATACTAAGAATGATGATTTAGCTATGCTTGATAAAGTTTCTCATGTAGAAAAACTTGACAAAAATTCTGCTGAATATAGAAAAGGTTGCTTCGAACTGGCTGGAGAGAATAATTTCTTTAAAATGCCAAAACCTACAACTGAATCTAAAGCATTATATCATCAATATGAAATAAGTGATTTTTATAAAACGAATATTCGAAATAAAAATGCTCCTCTGTTATTTTATAAAAATGAAAAGCAAAACAATATCGATACAAAGCCTGTTCTTCAGAAATTAAAAATAAAAGGAATGCCTATTTATGCTATATATGGAAAGCAAGACGGTATTTTTTCGGTTTCAGAAATAAATGCTTTAAAGAATATTGTTGGCAAACAAAATTTCGTATCTATCGAAAACTGCTCTCATTATTTATTTGTAGACCAACAAAAAGAATTTCTAGATAGCATTTATAAGTGGCTTAAATAAATCAGGCAATTTTTAAATCATTTAGTTCAGTTATATAAAACCATATAAGTTATATAAGTTCATTTAAGCTTTACGCAAATAAGCTTCGTCTTATATTTTCTTATATAACTTATATGGTTCATTCCCCCTTTTTAATGCAATTATTAAGAATGTTGATCAAAACTCACCTAATCTAATTTTAGACTATTTATTTCGTTAACAAAAATTAACCTATTTTATGATTTTTTTATTTAGAATTGATATAAATAATAATTATATTTGTTTCTATAATTGAAGAACATGAGAGAAATAGAACAAATATATCATAACGACTTTGGGATTTCCTTTTATTGGAAAAACCATAATGAGACCCTTTTTGACAAAATACAACTGATTTTTAAAGAAACAGGGTTCTACTTTTCAGTATCTGAACTAAAAGATTTTGATGATTTAATCGAAGATAGTTTACTTACAAATGCATGTTGTGATGAATGTGCTTTAAAAAACAAATGCCATAAGTTTTTGCTAAAAACTCCTTGTACCCAAATAGATTTAGCTGTTTCTATGGATGAACTAAAAGCGATTGAAGATTTGGTAAAAGGTTCTTTATTTAAGATTGAGCTAGAAGAATATGTTTATGGAGTTGGCTTAAATTAAGACAAATTCTCTGTTTTTTAACATCAATGATTTCATAATTAAATATATTTTGATTTTATTCAAAAAAAGTATATTTACATTAATGAAAAATACCAGTACGCTTTTTATCCTTTTATTTTTAGTTGTTTTATTATCTAACTGCAGCAATAAATCCGATGAATATATTGATCCACGCGGAACTGATTATGCAGGCTCCGAAAGCTGCATACAATGTCATCAAGCCGTATATCATAAAGCAATACAAAGTTCACACTATAAAGCAACCGCAGCAGCTATAAAGGGGAATGTTTTAGGTAATTTTAGTTCTGGAGACCATGTTTTTGTTTACGATAAAAACACCAAGATGGTCATGGAAGAAAGAAATGATAGTCTTTATCAGGTTTTATACAAAAACGGAAAAGAAGTTGAAGCCCGCAAACTCGAAATAGTTTTTGGAACCAAACACGCTCAAACTTCCGTATTCTGGCGCAATAACAACACATACGAATTGCCGCTTTCCTATTATACATCTGTTCATAGTTGGGCTACAAGTCCAGGGTTTTCGGCTGAAAAACCTTATTTTGACCGAAAGGTGGTCAAAGATTGTTATGCTTGCCATAGCTCTAATATAAGCAGCAGAAATGTAGATCAAAACTCTAAAGACAAGAACTTTATGTCTATGGATGTAGAAGATGTTATTAATAAAAAAACAATCGTTTATGGTATTGATTGTGAGCGTTGCCACGGACCTGCCAAAGAACATGTTAACCAACACTTGAAATTTCCAGACTTAAAAGTTGCAAAAAATATTGTTACTTATAAATCATTAACCAGGCAACAAAAATTAGACGCTTGTGCATTATGTCATTCTGGAAATGACGGAATGAAAATAAAATCCAGATTTGACTTTAAACCCGGAGACAATCTTTCGGAGTATTTTAGAAGTTCGCATAGCCCAACCGACACAACCGATTTTGATGTGCACGGAAACCAATTTAAGTTATTACTACAAAGCAAATGTTTTACAAAAAGCGAAACTATGGATTGTATTTCTTGTCATAATCCACATGAAAATGCAACTAAAAACTTAGCTACATACTCCAAAATATGTATGAGTTGCCATAACACAGTAAAGCACAATACGGCAACAATTAAAACAATTTCAGATAACTTACTAAAAGATAATTGCATAGAATGTCATATGCCGAAAAAACCATCGGGAGTAATTAGTTTCCGACTTTCTAAAGCATCCAAAGACTCCAACTATATGTTAAGAACACATAAAATTGCTATTTACCCGACTAAGAAAAAGTAATTATTAGGTAGCTTTAAACATATAAGTCATTTAAGAAAATATAAGTTTTAGACTATTCGGCTTAAATGAACTTATATCATTAACTATCTAAGTTTTTCTAAAACTTCAACATAATTCAATAAAATTATTCCAACCATATAAGTCATTTAAGAAAATATAAGATTTAGAATACTTGCATTAAATGAACTTACATAACTTAAATGGTTCACTCTTACCCAATCTACTTAAACAATTTAAGAGAATATAAACTTTTGAATACTTGTTATAATCAAACTTAAGTAGTTAAACGAACAAGGCAATTATTTCCCGAATTCTTTTAGTTCAAAAGTCTCTCCGTCGAAAACACCGTAGGTAAAATATCCTATCCAATCTCCTAGGTTTACATAATTAGAATCCTCACCTACAGAAATAATCATAGGCAAATGACGGTGACCAAAAACAAAGTAATTATAATGCTTGGTTTCTAGTTTGCGTTTAGCATACAATACCAACCATTCATTTTCTTCACCTAAGAATTTCACGTCTTCGTCGCCAGAAATCAATTTATTTTTTACAGATAAGTATTGTGCTAATTTTACACCAACATCTGGGTGGAGCCAACGAAAAATCCATTTTGAGAACGGATTTGTAAAGACTTTTTTCATTCTTTTATATCCTTTATCTCCAGGACCTTTTCCGTCGCCATGACCAATCAGAAATGTTTTACCTCCAAAAGTAAATTCTGCATTATCATGATAAACAGGAATATTAAGTTCAGTCTGAAAATAGTCACTCATCCATAAATCATGGTTCCCTACAAAGAAATATACTGGGATTCCGCTATCACGTATTTCTGCCAATTTACCCAAAACACGAATAAATCCTTTTGGCACAACAGTTTTATACTCGAACCAAAAATCGAATAAATCACCTAATAAAAAAATTGCTTCAGCATCTTTTTTTACCTCATCAAGCCACGCAACAAATTTTTGTTCGCGGGGAAAACTTAACTCAGGTGTTGGTGCTCCAAAATGTTGATCGGAAGCAAAATATACTTTTTTATTATTGGGTAATTGCATGAAAATAGATTTCGATTACAAATTATCGCTTGCGTACCATTCAGCAAATGATGATTCAGTTTCTTGAAGTTTTAAAGAGAAAAGAGAGATATTTGTTGGCAATCTTTTGATAATTCTTTCAGAAAAATCAACAACCATATTTTCACTTGTTGGCTGATAATCAACCAAAATTACGTGATGTCCACGGTTTTTTAATTCCTTTGCTAATTCTATATGTGGTGTCGTTTCATTAAAAACGGTAGCATGATCAAACTGATCTACGATTTCTTCTTTTACAATTTTCTTTAGATCCGAAAAATCAATAACCATTCCATGCTTTACATTATCACGGTCTGTAATTGGAGAACCAATAACTGTTACAGAAAGTTTATAACTATGTCCGTGGACATTTTTACATTTTCCATCATATCCGTAAAGCGCATGTCCTGTTTCGAAACTAAATTGTTTTGTAATTCTGATATTACTCATCGAGTTGTATTTTAGATTGCAAATTTACAAAATTAAAAACCGTTTTTTTCTCTTTTTTTGGCTCTACTATACATCCAATAGGCAACCCCTACTAAAATCACGAACGGAATAAAGGAACCTATAACTACTCCTATTTGATAACTTGCATCGGGAGCAGACTTCATTTTCTCTGCAACATCCACTTTAAGAGCGAATAAAACAATATTCATATTTATTAATTTTTAAATTGTGCCAAGGCTTTTTTTGTAAAATCAGACAAAACTAATTTTCCTGAAATACGAGCGCGTTCAGAAAGTAATGAATCCCAATTTTCTGTTCCTTCCCAAATAACTTTCTTCATCTCTGCCAAAGCTTCTGGATTATAACTTGCTAATTTTAAAGCAAAATGAGATAATTCTTCGTCCAACTCTAGTTCATTTTCAAGTACTTTAGCAAAAAGACCTTTATGGTTTGCCCAAATTGCCGATTTCCATTCGTGAGCAGCAAGAGTCATCTCGGTCATTGCCGTTTTTCCTATTTTTCTAGAAACAGCTGGTTCTATAACAAAAGGTCCAATCCCTATTGCAAGTTCAGAAAGTTTAACAGAACTATCTTGCGTTGCAAAAGCATAATCGCAAGCAGCAGCAATACCAACTCCACCTCCAACAGATTTGCCATGAATACGCCCAATAATTATTTTGGAGCAATTGCGTATAGCATTAATAAGATGTGCAAATCCAGAGAAAAATTCGGTTCCCTGTTCTTCATTTTCAACTGCTAAAAGTTCATCAAAAGAAGCTCCTGCACAAAAAGCACCACTTCCCTCACTTCTTAAAATAATAACTGTTACAGACTTATCTTTACTCAAATTATCAATTTCCTTAGTTAGTTTATTAAGCAAAGTTCTAGGAAAAGAATTACTAGCCGGATGACCAAACTCAATAGTTGCTATTTTATTTTGGATTATGGTATGAAGTAAACCATTTTGATTTTCTGAACTCATATAGTTGATTTTATTGTAAAGTTACGGTTTTGAAGAATATTTTCAGTCGATACTATTTGAAATTTGTTTTTTGATAATTAATTGACTTTATTTGCAATCACTTTGGGGGATTAGCTCATTTGGCTAGAGTGCTTGCCTGGCAGGCAAGAGGTGACGAGTTCGAATCTCGTATTCTCCACCAGTAAAATCAAGCCTTACAGAGATGTAAGGCTTTTATCTTTTTATCTAAGTGCTGTTTTAGAGTGTACTTTTGCTGTTTTGGTAAGCTTGAACTTAAACCAAAGGCTTTAAAAATCTTGAAATTGTTCGTGCTTTATAGTCTCCCCAAGGCATTAATCTATTTTTTGGATACGTGACATATAAAAATCTTTTAGCTCTTGTAAAAGCCACGTATGTATTGTTCTTTTCTTGTTGCAACTCTTCGCCTCCTTTGTTAACCGCCCGAAAATCTGGAAATGTCCCATCATCCATGCCTATTAAAAAAACAATTTCGCATTCTTGGCCTTTCATCGTATGCACAGTACTTAAACAAACACCTAAATCTTTATTACTCGAATTATTTGTCAAACCTAGAGCTATTGCAGATTTGAATCCATCAAGTGACGGTCTTAGGTTTTGTTTTTTATATTGAATCAATTGATTTGCAAAATCTTCTAATTCATCTAGGGTTAACTTCTTCTCATCATCATCGTTTATTGATTCGTTAAATAGTTTCTTTAATATATCCATTTTCAAATGAAGGTTCTCAATTGTAGAATCAATTACTACTTCCTTAATATTTAATGAAATTGGAAATTTTGAAGCTTGAAGCTCGTTTGAATTAAATACGTCATGAACTTTCAAAATGTCTTCTAGTTTCTTTTGATGTAGCTTATCAAGAGGATTAATTTTTACTCGAAAGTATAAATCAAAAATTTTCATTGAAACTGAACTAAATTTAATTCCTATATTTCCAGATTTGAAGTAATAAGGTATATCTTCTTCTATAAGTAGTTTTTCAACATATTTGAATACAAATTTATTTCTTCCTAAGACAGAAATTTTGTCAAATGTAATTTCACCCTCAATATCATTGTGCAATTTTAGATTGACAAGTTTTTTAATTCCATTTATTACCAGTTTAGCTTCATCAATTTCTGTATCAGCAGCTTTAATTTGAAAACTTCCATTAATCACATAGTTAATAGCTTCTACTTCTAATCCCATTAGAATATTTGAAGCTTCAATTACGGATTTAGAGCAACGATAATTCTCATCAAGTGAAATTTTTTGGGCTTTGAAATCTGATACAAAATCTTCTTGCATAAATGATGATGCAGAGCCATTAAAACCATAAATTGCCTGGTTAGGGTCTCCTACCATCATCACATTTTTTATAATGTTACCACATAATGATTTTAAGAGAAAATATTGAAGCTTATTTAAGTCTTGGCATTCATCAATGCAAACAAAAGAATAAGCTTTACGATATAGATTTGCAACAGCCTCATTATTTGTAAATAATTCATAAACCAACCTTATTATATCATCAAAATCAATGGCATTATTTGACTTTAGTAAGTCTTGATATGTCTCGAATAAGTATTGATATTCTATGTTTTCTGAACTTTCGGCTAACTCTTCTGCTGAAATCAGTTCTCGTTTTACCTCTGAAATAAACTGTAATGCATTGTAAGTGTATTCATTTTTTTTCTTTGGTTCTAGATTGTCGTATATTTCTGTAAAAAAGGGAACAGACTTAATTGCTTGTTTAATTAGTTCTAATCTATCGGAATCGTCTTCAAAAATATGAGGCATTCTATTATATCCCAAAAGCTTAAACCTTAATTCAAGAATAGATTGACAAAAACTGTGAAATGTACCAACAAAGACTCTTTTGTTAATATTATCTGATGTGCCTAGTCTATCTCTAATCTCAGCTGCAGCCTTATTAGTGAATGTAATTGCTAATATTTTATCATTTACAGTTTCTGATAAACGTTTTATTCTTTCGGTTAAAACTCTTGTTTTTCCGCTACCTGCACTCGCTAGAACCAAATAAGCTCCTTGGTTTAAGCCTACAATATTACTTTGATTTGGTGATAAATTGATTTTAGTCATTAGTTGGGGGATTTATTATTTTATTCACTTGGTCAAATAATTCTGTAATTTTAGCAGGTAAGTCTTTTTCAGAATTATAAATAAGTTCTGATAATAAACTTGGATATTTAGTCTTATTACTAGTGAGTAAATCATTTATTGCATTTGCTCTGCCCTCATCGCCATTATAATCTCTTAAACTATCTACAAAAATATTTTGATTACAAGTTTCACATACATCTTCTGTCTTCATCCTGCCTTTAGAAGTTCCATTTTTATTTGCAATCAATTCGTCTAAATCATCAACACCTAATATTGTTTCAAGGCAAATTTCAATTTCGTCAGAAAAACCATTATTTGAAATGTAAGATTCAAAATCATATCCATTATCAAAATGAACTATATTCTCAGGCAAAACTATTTGATTTATTGCTGAAGTTGATTTAGATAATTTTTTAAAATCTTTTTTTAACTTTTTAATTATAGCTTCTTCTCCATCACTTAAAATAAACCATTTTAAATGAAGATTCTCTGCAAAATAAATAAATGGAAAATAATTTCCTCCACCATCAATTCCGACAACGTCAATTCCAAGTTCTATTGTACTTTTGTTAAAATGCTTTTTGAGTAATAATGGCAATGCTTGTTCTTCCGTCTCTCCCTCACACAGTATTATTACCTTAGAAAAATATAGTTCACCTCTTGTATTGACAACTTGACGATTAATTTTTCGTATTTCCTCAGTAGTCAAATCACTATCGTTAATTTTACCAATTAGTGTTGAGTTACTATTTTTAACTATACTTCTTATTTCTTTTAGTTTAGCACTTCCAGCAATATAGCTCGAATGAGTAGCCACTATTTTTTGCCCAATTATATCATTAATTTGAGAATATAATTTTTTTTGAGCGTTTGGATGCAAATGTGATTCAGGCTCTTCAATTGCAATTATTGGATAATAGGCAACTTGACTATCGTGAGCTAATTTCATGTTTTGCAAAATGAATGCCTTTAGAATTAGCAATGATGACCAACTTCTCGTTCCCATTCCGTGATACTCCATAGAAAACTGAGAATAATTAATCTTAATTCCTTTATTTAAGTCTCTTAATTTTTTCGTAAAAGGCGTAATATCTACAGTATTATTAGGGTTATCCATTGCCGTGTCTAATTCCTCTAAAGTCTTATGTAGATTTGTTAAGACGTCACTTTTGTCAATTGTCTCCTTATTTAGCTCTTTTATAAGTTCCTCAATTATTTCCTTATCACCATCATTATAGTTTATAGATGAAAGAAGTTTACCTAGAAAAGAAGTTTTAGATTTTAAATCTTCTAAGATGTCCCTATTAGCATCCAAGTAAAAAAATGGAATCTCATCAAAGTAAAAACTTAAAGAATTGTCATACTCTTTTTGATACCAATATTCCTCAGCATCATTTTGAAAATCGCTCCATTCATCAATAACAAATTGCTTTTTTGTAAATGTTTTTCTGATTAGATTTTCCTCTACTACAGTTCTAAACGCTAACATCTGGTTACCATTAGAATCAAAGCTAATTCTACTTTCAGTAAAAACAGTAGCCCAATGATCTTCAAATTCAGGAATTTGAATACCGTCTACATCTACACTAATAAAAAGTAAGTCAACAATTATTTTATTTCTATTAATAGCATCTGAAAAGAAAAAATCATCATCTGTGATTTGAAACGAATTGGATAATGCAAGCTGTAATGCTTTTAAAAGAGTTGTTTTGCCAGCATTATTTGTACCAACCAGAACTGTTGTGGGCTCAAAATCAATTTCAATATTGTCTAACCCTCTAAACCCGTGTACCCTTATCTGTTTTAGTAATATTCCCATTTTTAATTTTCAAGTGGAGTTAGATTAAAAGAAAATAGTTCAAAACTTATTAAAATATCCATCCAGATTCAGCTTAATAATTGTCGAATTTAGTAACTAACATTCTGTAAAGTCTTGGTTTTTCTTTCAAAAAAACGAATTTATGAAAATTACTATTCAAAACACTTTATATCATATAGTTTTTTAACCATTTCAATTATTATTTAAACTCTTTTAATGCATTACTCCAATATCAACACTACTCATTAAAATACCCAAACCCAATTCTATTAATTTCTTTTACAACTTGAACCTTATCAATATAATTATTCAACGTTACTTTTGCTGACCTTTGATACCCCAAAAATTCAATAAAACCAGTCTTAGTATGCAATTTTGTCAAAAACGTTTTTCTCAAATGCTTAATACTAAAATCATCACTGAGTCCAACTTTATTATGTAATACACTAAAAATCACCCACATATATTCAAACTTATTCTTTTACTTTAAAACCTTATTGTGGTCCTTGCTGATTTAAACTAGCTCTACTTTTGCAAAAAATTTATAGCAAATACAAAATGCTATCTATTTATAAAGAAGCTAAAGGCTTTTTTAGCTAAAAAGAATCACAATTATGGAAATGTTAGAGAACTTAGATCCTTTGCTCCGCGCCTTTTGGTTTGTTGCTATACCTACAAGTGTAATTTTTATTATTCAAACTATTCTATCATTTATTGGTGCTGACTCCTTTCATGGGCTTGATGCCGATTTTGATACTGATTTAGGAGAAGCAGACGCACCGTTTCAACTATTCTCTTTGAGAAATTTAATTAATTTTCTCTTAGGCTTTAGCTGGACAGGAATTTCCTTTTACGCAACCGTTCCTAATAAAACTTTAATTGTCATTCTAGCTCTATTGGTCGGAATTGTGTTTGTCTTTTTGTTTTTCATAATTATTAAACAACTACAAAAATTAGCCGAAGACAATTCTTTTAAAATCATAAATACATTAAACAAAACAGCCGAAGTTTATTTGACTATTCCCGAAAGTAAGAAAGGAAAAGGTAAAATTATGATTAGTGTAAATGGTGCATTTCACGAATTAGAAGCAATGACCGAAAAGAATACAATTGCATCTGGTGCAGTCGTAAAAGTCGTAAAAATAGAAAACGATAATATTCTAATAGTAGAAACAATTTAATTTAATAAACATGATGACACCAATGATAATCATAGTCGTTGCAGCTGTAGTTTTATTTGCAACAATCTCAGCATTAGTATCGAGATACAAACGTTGCCCATCTGACAAAATATTAGTCATTTACGGGCGTACTGGAGGTACATCAGCAAAATGTGTTCACGGTGGAGGTGCTTTTATCTGGCCAGTAATTCAAGACTATGCATTCTTAGATTTAAAGCCTTTATCAATCGAGGCAAACTTAACAAATGCTTTAAGCCGCCAGAACATTAGAGTAGATGTTCCTTGTCGTTTTACAATTGCTATTTCTACTGAATCTGATAGTATGAATACTGCTGCAGAAAGACTTTTAGGATTATCATCTGAACAAATTCAGGAATTAGCCAAAGATATTTTATTTGGTCAGTTACGTTTGGTAATTGCAACAATGACTATTGAAGAAATTAACTCTGACCGTGATAAATTCCTTGATAATATTTCTAAAAACGTTGATAGTGAACTGAAAAAAATCGGTTTAAAATTAATCAACGTAAACGTTACCGACATTAAAGATGAATCAGGTTATATTGAAGCATTAGGAAAAGAAGCTGCCGCAAAAGCAATTAACGAAGCCAAAATTAGTGTCGCTGAACAAGAAAAAATAGGAGAAACAGGGAAAGCACTAGCCGATAGAGAAAAAGATACTCAAATAGCCGAAACTCACAGAGACAGAGATGTAAAGATTGCTATTACCCAAAAAGACAGAGAAATTAGTATTGCAACTGCTGCAAAAGATGAAACCATCGGAAAAGCAGAAGCAGACAGAGATACCAGAGTAAAAACATCCGAAGCTAATGCGATTGCTATTGAGGGAGAAAACCAAGCAAGAATTGCTATTGCAAATTCAGAAGCACTTCGTAGAGAAAAAGAAGCAGAATCACTACGTATTGCAATTACTGCCGAAAAAGTACAACAAGCAAAAGCTCTGGAAGAATCTTATGTAGCAGAACAAATAGCCGAATTAGCACGTTCAGAAAGAGAACGTTCTACACAAATTGCAAACATTGTAATTCCTGCCGAAATTGCTAAACAAAGAGCCATTATAGAAGCACAAGCTGCTGCAGAAACGATAAGAGAAAATGCAAAAGGAGAAGCAGATGCGATTTTTGCTAAAATGGAAGCTGAAGCAAAAGGTCTTTTTGAGATTTTAACGAAACAAGCAGAAGGTTACAAAGAAGTTGTGGCTGCAGCTGGTGGAGATCCAAGTAAAGCATTCCAATTACTCTTATTAGAAAAACTACCAGAACTAGTAAGAATACAAGTTGAGGCTGTTAAAAACATCAAAATTGATAAAATTACTGTTTGGGATTCTGGCAGCGGACAAAATGAAAACGGTAATTCATCTACCGCGAACTTTGTTTCTGGGATGATGAAAACTGTTCCTCCTTTAAACGACTTGTTTAATATGGCAGGATTAAATTTACCAACGTATTTAAAAGGAATAGACAGTCCTGAAGAACATTTAGACAAAAAGAACGAAGAGTAAAATCGTGTATATTTAAAAATAATAGGGTTCCACTTTAATTAAAGCGGAACCCTATTTAATTTTATTATTATTCTGGAATAATAAGTCTATCTATATTTTTAATAATTGTCGATTTATCTGCTGTTGTGTTGGCTAGTTTTAAAGCTGTTTTAAAATGTTGCAACGCTTTCTCATTATCGATATCTGTGTATAGATTACCTAATAACGAATAGTAAAAATGATTATCTAAGAGATTTAATTTTTCTGCTTCTTGTATCGCTACGGTTTTTCCACTAGTTTTTGCCAAAGCATAAGTTCTGTTTAAAGCTGCAATTGGCGAATATTCCAGAATCAATAAACTATTATATAATTGTAAAATGTTCTCCCATTTTTCGGCTGTGTCTTCTTTATGAGTATGCCAATACCCTATTCCTGCCTCAAGATGATATTTTGATATTTTATTTCCAGTTGAAGATTTACTTAAATACTCTTCTCCTTTATTTATTAACTCTTTGTTCCAGAGAGTTTCATCCTGATCTTCATATAAAATCGTTTCTCCATTTTCATTCATTCTAGCTTCAAATCTCGAAGAGTGAAAACACATTAACGCAAACAAAGCATTAACCGCTGGTTTATTAGTTCCTTCATTCTCGATAAGTAAATAACACAATCGCATTGCCTCTACACAAAGGTCTTTACGTAAAATCGTATTCTGGGAAGTCGAATAATATCCTTCAGAAAACAATAAATATATGGTTGTTAAAACAGTATCTAATCTTTTGTCAATCTCATTTAAAGAGGGTTGTTCAATTTTTATTTGCTCCGTTTTTAGCTTGTCTTTCGCTCGATTTATACGTTTATAAATAACCTCTTTATTAGTCAAAAAAGCATCGGCAATCTCTTGGATTCCAAAACCACAAAGCAAGTTTAGCGCAAGCGCAACCTGCGATTCAGACGAAATACAAGGATCACAAACCGTAAAAATCATAGCAAGCTGACTATCTATAATATTTTTGCTAGATAAATCTATCTCGATTTCTTCGGCTTTAGGAGCATTATGTTTTATTTCTACCGAAAGTTTTTGCTCAAAAAGAGCATCACGTTTTAAATAATTTTTCGTCTTATTTTTGGCAACCGTATAAAGCCAAGCAGTCGGATTTTCGGGAATCCCTTTTAAACTCCACAATTCGGTAGCCGAAAGAAATGTATCACTCACAATATCTTCCGCAATTTCGATATGATTAATCCCAAATAAATAACAGAGTACCGAAACTATTTTTCGATACTCTGTTCTAAATAAATGTGGCAAAAGCTGATTGTCTTCCATAAAATCAAATCCTGAAGCTTTTATAAAACACAAAAGCATTTTTAATTTTTAATTAATGGCCTTCAAAAACAACAGCCATTCGTATTTCTACATTTCCGCCCCATAAAAGGATTGGGCAACCTTTGGCAACTTCTACTGCCTCGTCATAATTAGCTACTTTAATCATAATTAAACCACCTATTGCTTCTTTAATTTCTACAAAAGGTCCATTAGTTACATTATTATTTTGCTTCACAACTCTACCTTCACCATCCCAGCGTTGTAGTGGTCTAGCCAATTTATCCTGAGCAGCGATTCCGCCTAACCAATCTTGCCATAATTTAATAGATGATTGCATTTCTTCTGGCGAAGGCTGAATTTCTTTGGTTATGCTATCTCTTCTAAATATCAATACAAATTCTTCCATTTCTTATTATTTTACTATTATTGAATCGTTTAATTAACCTCCAAATTGTCCAACCTGATAGGTACCTACTCCATATGGAAATGCAAGATTAATACGATTCCAAGTATTGATTGTTGTAATTGCCATCGTTAAATCGATTAAATCTTCATCTGAAAATTGACTTTTCACTTCGTTGTAAACTGAATCTGGCACTTCACATTTTGTTAATGCTTCAGCCCAGGCCAGTGCTGCTCTTTCTCTCTCAGTATAATACGGAGTCTCACGCCAAGCACTCAAACCATATATACGTTGCTCTGTTTCTCCTTTGGCACGCAAATCTTTAGAATGCATATCCAGACAATAAGCACAACCATTAATTTGTGATACTCTAAAGTAAACTAATTCTAATAGCATTTCTTCTACTGCCGATTTTTTTAAATATGCTCCAATTCCAAAAAGTGGTTTTAATGCGCTTTGTCCTTTTTCCTGAATGTTAATTCTTGATTCCATTTTGTTTAAATTTTTAATTGTTATACCCTAATAACAATCGAACTTTCAGAATTGGACATATTAAATAAAATATTTTTCATTTATTTTTAAAATAAAAACCAATCAACTGAAATACAATTATTTATATCTTAAAATTATTTTAATATTTCTGTTAAAAAAACTAAGTTAAGAAAATAAATACTCTGTTTTCTAATTATTGCAAACAAAGCTTCTTGTTCTAAATCTTGATAAAACAAGAGTTAAAACGTAGTTAATGCTTAATAAATGGTACGTTTTTTGAATTTAAGGAGCAATATAACAAAACATAGCCTCTTGTTATATTTCCATTATTTAATCTTTTAATTATTATACATGAAAAAAATTATTCTATTATTTAGTTTAATGCTTATTATTACTTCTTGCTCATCTAACGATGAAGATACTTATGGCATTTTTAATCCCCCTAACTGGATTCAAGGAACTTGGAAAGAGGAAACTTCTGGAGCAATATTAACTTTTACTGCACGTGATATAAAATATACCACAACAGGTGATTCTTTTTCTTTTAGCAAACAAACAACCAAGTTCTCTAATACATTACCACAAGAAATATCTTCTAGCCCAAATTTATATGTATCTGATTTTTCTCAAGGCAAAGAAGGTTCTATAATCCGATTTAACTTTGTAAAAACATCCGATACAAAAATGGAATCAAAAGGACATCTGCCTGGAAATTACATAAAACAATAAGTATCTAGAAATTCTTGCTCAAATAAAAGTGAGTTCAAAACCGTAAATTATTTTTAAATTAAATGATTTACGGTTTTTTATGTCCATTAGTACAAATCCACAAACAACTCCTTGTGATTTTTATTACAAAAACACGATTTTATTACAGTAAGTTGTGTTTTTTAAGTAAAAAGATAAAAATAATACTTTAACACTGTAACAATTAGTTTCTATAGTAGTCTTATGACATATAGTTACACAAAACACAAACTACTCAATATAAATCGTCTGAGTATTGATATAAAAATTTATTTGTTTTTTTATGATATAACATTTTTAAATATTTCTGAATTAGTACGTAGAAATTAAATACAAATTAAAAATGTTCCAGAAAAGACAGATATAAAGCCGTAATCGCTCTTATGTGATTGCGGCTTATTTTTTTTAGAAGCAGAAAGTTCCATTTATAAAAGACCTATTTCCCGCTGTACACTATATCTTTTTATCCGCAAAAAGACGGATAAAAAGGATGCCGTTTCCATCGGGGCTAGATTAGAGGTTTTAGATTTTACAAGAACCTTTTTTTTGATATTGATGGTGCATACAAATTGCAAATCTGGACTTTCTAATTTAACTTTACTTAAAAATAGTTGTATGAAAATTCATTTCTGGCTTTATAGTTCTAATCTCGAAGCTTCTTTTGATTTTTATCAAAAAGTTTTTGATCTCAAAACCCAAACCTTTACAAACAAAGCAAAAACCTTCTTTGCACCGATTAACAATCATGTCGAATTAAAAATAAGCACCTTACAAAAACCTATTAATGAAGGAAATATAGAAATAAATAAAGCATTGGTAGACCAATTATACGACACACTTATAAAAAACCAACTCCCTCAAAGCAATGAATCTGATATAGAAAAATTACCTGCAGGTACATTTTCAGGTCCATGGGATTTTCCTGGTGGAAAAGTGCTTCTCCTAAAAGATCCTGATAATCATTTTATTGTTTTTATGGAATGGTAAATAAACAATAATGTTTTATTTACCCGCTGTGCATTCTATGATGAAAAACAAGTAAAAAGAGTTAAAATTCAAGATGCAAATTTATAAGTATTTATATAGGGAGTTTCTCTAGTTATAACAGCGAAAACTCTGCTTATAAGTTTGCATCTAATATTATTTAAAACCAACATTGAGTTTTTACCTTCCGCTTTTTTCTTTTTGTAATATTCTTTTAATTGTGGATCATATTTTAATGTTGTCATAGCACACATTTGCAATAATGACTTCATTTTTTTATCTGCCATATGATTTACTCTTGTCCTTCCTTTTACACTCGAACCTGAACTATGTTCAAAAGGCGCAACACCAGAATAACAGGCAAATTGTCTCCAGTTTTTAAAAGCTGTAAATCCTTTTGTTGCAATAATCAAATATACGCTGGTTTGTTCTCCCAATCCAGGAATCGATTTGATAAGTTGAGCTTGCTTAGTTAATTGATCGTTTGCTTTGATGACTTCTTTAATTTTTGACTCAATTTTATGGATGGAATTTTTAATAGATTTGACAAGAGTTTGGTTAATTTGTGATACTTCTTTAAAAATTATTTTATCCGTGAAAGCTTTACTTTCCTTAGTCGCTTGTAGAAGTAATAACGCTTTTAGCATTTTCTCTCTTTCAGTATAAAGAATTTTTAATTTCTGAATATCCATGCTTGCGAAAGCGAATAGTTTTAATTTATCTATATTTCTATAACTGTAATAAGAAATATCTTTAGCATCAGTTTTGTCATTTTTTCCTCTTGAAATTCCTTTAGATTTTTTTATTTCAATAGCGGGAACAATCCATAAATCTAGATTAAGTTTCACTAAAACACTTGATAAATGATTGGTATAAACACCTGTGTTCTCGCAACAAAAAAGAGTACATCCTTTATCAACTTTTCTATCCAGTTTTTTAATAAAAATAGAAATACTCTTAATATTGTTTTCTATGATAAAATGCTCTGATTTAAGAGTTAAAGAATCAAGAATATTAATATCCAATTTTGCTTTTGATACATCAATACCAACATAAAATAAATACTTTTTCATAACTTTGAATTTAAGATGAATAAAAATGTTGAACTTCTTTAGAGCCTTTATTAGACCGTCATGTCTATCATTCTATTTGAAGCAATTCAACGGGATTCAAGGAGAAGGCAGAGGACTAATGCACAGCATGGTTCTTAACTAGCGAAGTCTAAAGTTCACCTCTGCTTTCCTTTGAATAAAATTAAAGTTTTTTATCTAATCCAAAGTAAAGACGAAGTCTCCTGACTTCGTACTCACTCTAATTTATTTTTATTTATTCTATCAAAGAAAGTGTTCTATTAGTTAATTCATTTTTATATTTCAAAACATCATCAATGCTCGTTAGCAGATACTCATTATTTTCAATAAGAATCTTCATTTTTGAATCATTAAAAACCAACTTACAAATCACTTTTTTGACATTATCATCAATACTAATATTAAAGAAGCTTTTAAAATCTCTATAAAAAATTCTTTCATTTGGAATTTTTTTATTTTGAATAAGTAATGTTCTTATTGTATGATATGCTTGAATTTCAGATTCGGTTGTAATAATTCCACCAGTATTGGAGTTTGATTCTGCAATGACTTTTTTATCATAAAGAGATTTTAATAAAGATGAATTAATCATACTTATCATTTTACCTTGAGTATCGTCATTGAATTTAGTTTTAAAATTCATATTTCTATGAATAATTTTCAATAAATCCTTTGAAGGAGCAATCAATTCTTTTAATAGACTATTTTCAAAATCTTCGACAAAAACTGCTTCTTGTGCAGTTTTAATAATCTCATTAATAACAACATACCTCTTATCAAACTTAATTAGCGTCTCTAAATCTCTATCTGAATAATTAGATAAGTTAAAAACAAAAAAAGGCTTATTATCAATTACATTTGGCTGCAAAACATCTGAATAAAATCTATATTCAATTCCATTTGTCAATACCGCAATTCTTGAATTTTTAGTATTATTAAAATACCCGTTTAGCTGACCCGCTTCTTTATCACTTAATCTACTATTATACTTTTTTGCCTCTACTAAAATTGTATCTTTTTTATTTAGCAAAATAGCATAATCAATTTTTTGACTTATGCGTTCACCAAAATCAGCATTGTATTCTGGTATTAAATCATTCGAAACAAAGTTTAACATTTCGAAAAATGGTTCAATTAAAAATTTACGTGTTTGAGCTTCATTAGTACACAATTCAATTGCATCGCTAATTTTAAAATTCTCAAGAGTTTTTTTTAATTGATTAATAGATTGTTTAGGTATGTTTGTAGTCATTTATAGGTTATTTTCTTAGTTAGATTTTTCAAAACAAAGTCTAATCTAATCAAAATAAATCAATTCCTAATTTTTTTAAAAAGATAAACTCAAAATATCATTAAGAAAATAAGTCCTACTTCAACAAATACCCAAATCGAATAGAACCAAAGAAATAACCAGTATTAGTATTATAAGGGTCCCCCTTTAATTCTTTGCCACGATAAATAAAAGAATAAGACATATTAAAATTATTGTGGCGGTATTTTAAACCAAACTCAGCATTAAAACGAAGCGGTTGTAAATCAAAAGTTATTGGACTTGAATTGTTAAACATACTACCCTGAATCGTAGCATCATAAAACTGGTAATTAACGCTTGGCATGGCGTAAAAGTAAAACTCTCTAATATTGAATTGTGGTTCGAAACTTACTGAAGCATCATGCAAATTAGAGTCATAAATTGGGAGTAATCTCTTAAAGCCTATTCGGGTTAATAATCCCGTAGAAACTCCCGTAAAAATAGTCCCAAGATTTGCTTCGGACTGAAAATGAAGATCAATAAAATCATTGTGTTTCGTTGGGAATAATTTCTTAGAATACATAACATGCGCCTGCACGGCAAAAGCATTACTAAGCTGATTTTCCCATCCATATACGTTTTTATAGCCTATTAAATGGTGAAAACTTTCCTGAGTTTCTTTCCCTAAAGCATTCGGACCCATGAAACCTAACTGAAAATCTGTCTTTAAAACCGATTCACTTTGATAAAAAAAACTTCGGCCTGCTTCGACAAAAAGATATCCTGTAAAAGGACGGTCATTTTTATCAACAGCCGATTGATTAATAAATCTTGGATTATAAATATATTGTCCAAGACGAAATTCTGTAATTTTCTTGTTTATCCTTTCGTTCTCATTCTTAGATAAAAAACGGTAGAAAAGCTCTAAACCATTTGTATAATACATGTCATTTTTAGACGATGTATATAAATCATTATCGGTAATCAATCCAATCTCACTGGTTCTACTTTGGGCAAAAACAAAAGTGGTTGCTAAAATAAACAGAATACTAAGTCCCTTTTTTGGTACCATCATAATTAATTTTACCAACGCTACGCATTACTTTAACAATCTTATTTTTTCTTTTATTAATATAACTAGATGACCCAGTTGCTTTAAATTTTCGTGGATTTGGCAAGATAGCTGCAATTCCCGCAGCTTGTATAGGTGTAAGACTCTTTGCGCTCTTGCGGTACCAATGTTGTGCTGCAGCCTCGGCTCCATAAACACCATCGCCCATTTCGATACTATTAAGATATACCTCCATAATACGTTCTTTTCCCCAAACCAACTCGATTAAAACTGTAAAATAAGCTTCTAGTCCTTTACGGAAATAGCTTTTCCCTTGCCATAAAAATACATTTTTGGCAGTTTGTTGCGATATCGTACTTCCTCCTCTTATTCTTCTGCCGCGTTCGTTACTTTTATATGCTTTTTGCAATGCCTTAAAGTCAAAACCATTGTGTGTTAAGAAAGTTCCATCTTCACTTGCAATAACTGCTTTTTGCAAGTTCATCGATAAATTTTCTATTGGTTCCCAATCGTGACTAAAATAATTCTCTTTACCAGCTAACTTATTTTCAATACCACGAATTACCATTAAAGGTGTAAAAGGTACAGGAACATATTTAAAGAAAACTACAAAAAATATTGAAAGCCCAAAGAACCATAAAAGTAGCTTAAAAAAGAAACGAGCAATTTTGCTCCCAAACGAGCGATTTTTCTTTTTCGCTGCTGGTTTTGCTTTACTTGGTGTTGTTTTTTTTGGTGCCGGTTTTTTTGGTGCCGGTTTTTTGGTTACTGCCATTATATTAAATCTGCTAATTCTGTTCCTATTAAACTTCCTATTGCTACTCCCATTCCTCCTAATCGAACGCCGCAATATACATTTTCGGATAATTGGGTTACAATAGGATTTTTACTATTTCCTACTCCCATTATCCCGCTCCATCTATGAGCGATATCTATTTTTTGATTTGGTAAAATTACATTTTTCAACAAATCTTCCAATTTATTTTGTATTATTTCTGTGTTCCCAAATTCAGTGGTAGTTTCTGTCTCAAAATTCAAGTTTCGCCCACCTCCCAATAAAATCCTATTACCCACATTCCTAAAATAATAATACCCTCTATCTAAATGAAATGTGCCTTTAATTTCTAAATCAGGAATTGGTTCGGTAATTAAAACCTGTGCTCTGGCAGGTTTAACTCCACCGTTTGTAAGTGTATTAGCAAATCCATTGGTAGCAAAAAGAATTTTATTTGTAGTAAAACTAAAATCCTTCAAGGTTATTTCGACATTCTTCCCAGTATCTAAATAGGAAGTTACTGTTTGTTGATTCAAGATTAAAATATCAGCTTCAATTGCTTCTTTTAGCAATGCCTGCATCATATTACCTGTATCAATTTGTCCTTCAAAAGGATTAAAAACTAAATACTCATGAATACCTTTAAACTCAAAACGATCTATTTCTTTAGCAAAAACATCTGTTTTAAAAAGTGGTCTGAGAATTTCATTTACAAAAGATAATTTGCTTGAACATTCGTCATATCCATTTTCATCTTCCTTTAAGAATAATTCATATCCTCCATAAGGTTTAAAATCGATTGCATAATCTCCTAACCGTTTACGTAATAATTGTAACCCTCTCCAGCGTTTTTCGATAAGCTGGATTACATCTTCTTCGGTATGTGTTTTTAAATCTTCAATTATTTCCGAAAGACTTCCGAAGCAAGCAAAACCAGCATTCTTGGTACTGGCTCCTTGTGGTAACATTCCTTTCTCGAGAATCAAAATTTTAGCTTTCGGAAATTTTTCGCGTAAGCGCAATCCTGCATGCAAACCTACAATTCCACTACCTACAATGGTGAAATCTACATTTGTAAACCAATTTTTAAGTTCCCAATAGCTTAATTCCATTTCGATATTTTTTATAAAAATAATGTTTTTTTAAACCATATAAGAAATTTAAGTCCATATAAACTTGACCTTAAACAGATAAAACTTAAATGAACTTATATTACTTACATGGTTAAACCTTTTAAATAAAACTAGCTCATCCCTCTTAATCATGGGGTAACTTTTATCATTTATTTAAGACAATACCAATTGTGTTATCACTGGGTTGCTGGAATTAATTTTGTACTTTTAAAACCTTAAAATTTTTAGATTAAATTTATGAAAAAAGTACTATTTACAACCTTAGTAATGATGAGTTTAAGCACCATGGCACAGAATGTAATGTCACCAGAATTATTGTGGAAATTAGGAAGAGTTACAGCACTTGGACTTTCAAAAGATGGAAAAAACGTTGTTTACAAGGTTACAACACCATCTATTGCCGAAAATAATTCGACATCAAAATATTATACTTTACCTGTAAATGGTGGAAATGCAACCGAAATTTCGGACACAAAAACCATTTTGGCAGATAAAAACATTTCGCCAGACGGGAAATTTTTAGTGTATAATGAAGAAGTAAAAATCGATAAAGTTTTAGGGAAAGATTTTTACCCTAATCTGGATAAATCTGATGCTCAAATATACAATGGTCTGGATTACCGTCATTGGGATACTTGGAATGAAGGTAAATTTAATCATGTTTTTTACAAAGAAAACAAAGATGGAGCTGTTGGAATTGATATTTTAAAAGGAGAAACTTTTGATAGTCCGCAAAAACCTTTTGGTGGAGACGAAGATTATATCTGGTCGCCTGACGGTAAAAGTATCTTGTATGTAAGCAAGAAAAAAGCAGGAACTCAATATGCTATTTCTACCAATACTGATATTTACGAGTACAATCTTGAAACTGGTAAAACAACAAATAGAACCGAAGGAAATTTAGGTTACGATATGGCACCACAATTTTCGCCAACCGGAAACCTAACTTGGTTACAAATGAAACGTGATGGTTATGAGGCTGATAAAAACGACATTATTGTTGATTTTAAAGGTATGAAAATGAACCTAACCGCTAATTGGGACGGAACTGTTGATAGCTTTACGTGGAGCAAAGACGGTAAAAAAGTATTTTTTACAGCTCCAATAGATGGTACAAAACAATTATTTGAAGTAAACTTTCCTGGATTAACTAAAATTGCTATAAAAATACTTCAAATTACAAATGGTAATTATGATGTAAATGATATCGTTGGTTTTGTAGGTGATAATATCATTGTAACAAGATCGGATATGAATCATGCAAACGAGATTTTTTCTTTCAATTTAAAGAAAAACACTTGGGAACAATTATCAAATGTAAATACAGCTACTTACAGCACTTTAACTTTAAGCAAAACCGAAAGACGTTATGTTACTACAACTGATGGTAAAAAAATGTTGGTTTGGGTAATCTTACCTCCAAATTTTGATGCTTCAAAAAAATATCCAACTCTTTTATATTGCCAAGGCGGACCTCAATCTGCTTTAACACAATCGTATTCTTTCCGTTGGAATTTTTCATTAATGGCTGCCAAAGGTTATGTTGTTGTTGCTCCTAACCGCCGCGGAATGCCAGGTCATGGTGTAGAATGGAACGAACAAATTAGTAAAGATTGGGGCGGACAGGTTATGGACGATTACTTATCGGCTATTGATGATGTTGCCAAAGAAAACTATGTAGACAAAACTCGTTTAGGTTGCGTAGGAGCAAGTTATGGTGGTTATTCTGTTTTCTATTTAGCTGGAATCCACAACAACCGTTTCAAAACTTTTATCGCTCATGATGGTGTTTTCAACACGCAAAGTATGTTTGGAACTACTGAAGAAGTTTTCTTTAACAACTGGGATTTTGGTGGTGCATACTGGGAAAAAGACAATGCAATTGCTCAAAAAACATACACTACTTTTAACCCAATAAACCATGTTGATAAATGGAACCAACCTATCTTGATTATTCAGGGTGGAAAAGATTTCCGTGTACCAATTGGACAATCTCAAGAAGCATTTCAAGCTGCTCAATTGCGCGGTATAAAAAGTAGATTATTGTATTTCCCTGAAGAAAATCACTGGGTTTTAAAACCTCAAAATGCTCAAGTTTGGCAAAGTGAATTCTTTAAATGGTTAAACGAGACCCTATAATTAAAATTAAAAAACACATCCCATACTAATTATTTCAACCATACAATATGGAAAGTAAGAAGAGTTACATTCCGCTTAAAGTTTTTATAAGTTACATTGCATTAGCTTCGCTTGTAATTAGTGTGGGGTGGGTTTTATATTCAGAAAATGTTATTTATTCAAAAATAGAAAGCAAAATTGCTTTTGAAAAGACTAAAATTTTAAAGGTTAGTCAGCTTTTTTCGAATGTATATAAAACCGAAAGTCTTGCCCGAAAGACAATTCAGTCTAATTCAGAATCAGACTTTGAACATTACATTAGAGAATCGGATTCTTTACGAATTCGAATTGATTCTTTAAAAAAAATTGTCACTACGCAATCACAAATTGTTCTACTTGATAGCGTAAATTATTTATTGGCAGAAAAAACTAAAAATATTCGTCAATTAAAAACCATCAAAAGCAAGGCTAATGATGAAGTTACGGTAAACAATGCCATTGACGAATTAACAAAACTAGAATTTTCATTACGTAAATTACAACTTGAGGATTTTACCAAAAACCCAGGCCAACTGGGGAGTTATCAGCGTAATGTACTGCAAAAATATGTTGATTATCTCAACCAAAATATCCCAGATGACAGTACAAATACGTTAAGTAAAAAAGCATCTGATTCGATTTTATCTACATCCAAAAAATTATTAAGTTCTGTAAAAAGAGAAACTGAAAAGAAAAAAGAATCTTTAAATTATCAGGAGAATAAACTACTTAAAAATGAGATTTTAATATCCGAACAACTCCGAAAAGTATTGCGAATTATTGAACGAGAAATCATAATTAACTCGATAAAATACAATACGGATAAAGAAAAATCATTAAAAAAAATTAATCAAATTGTAACTGGAGCAGCCGTTGTTGGTTTATTGCTTACAGTCTTTTTCTCTATACTTATCGCCAGTGATTATTCTAAAACACAGCTGTATAAGAAACAATTAGAAATTGCCAATTTTAAGACCAAAAATCTCCTGAAAAGTCGTGAGCAACTTATCTCTACAGTAAGTCATGATTTAAAAACACCTTTGAGTACAATTGTAGGCTATACTGAGCTTTTGGGCAATTCTGACCTAAATACGAAGCAATCGTATTTTATTAAGAATATCAAAAATTCATCTGAATACATTTCTCAATTAGTACAGGATTTACTAGATTTTTCTCAAATCGAAGCTGGGAAAATTGCAATTGAGAAAAAACCTTTCTCACTTCCTGAAATTATAACTGATGTTGCTAAAAACATTCAATCTGTTTACAAGCAAAAAGATATAGAACTTATAATTAAAACCGACGAGAGATTAAACCAAAGAGTAATTGGAGATTCGTTTCGATTAAAACAAATCTTAAGCAATATCATCGGGAATGCTTATAAATTTACCGAAGAAGGATTTATAAAAATCGATGCTACAATTAATCATAATGGAGAATTTGTTTTTATTAAAATAGAAGATTCAGGTATCGGGATTGAGAAAAAAAACCAAAATCTTGTGTTTGAAGAATTTGCTCAGGCAAATGAAGGCATTGAAAAAAAATATGGCGGAACTGGTCTGGGACTTGCTATATCTAAAAAAATAGCAACTCTTTTGGGTGGTGATTTACATCTAAAAAGCGTTTTTGGAAAAGGAAGTACTTTTGAAATTCAACTTCCGTTAGTATTCGACACTAACACAGAATTAGAACTAGAAGAAACAAATAAAGAGCCTCACATCACACCTATTATCACGGCCAAAACCGCAATTGTAATAGATGATGATAGTAATTTATTAGGTTTAACTTCTGAGGTTTTAAAACAGCATAATTACACGGTTCTGGCTTTTGGTAATGCCAATGAAGCGCTAAAAACGATTGAGAACACTGCTTTTGATTTTATTTTAACCGATATTCAAATGCCAGAAATTGATGGATTTCAGTTTTTAGAAAAGCTAAAAGAAACCAACAATTCTCAATATAAAAACCAACCTATAATTGCTTTAACAGGAAGAGACGATTTGGATCTGAAAGTTTATACTGATGCAGGATTTACAACTGTTGTAAAAAAACCATACTCGCCTAAAGTATTACTACAAACAATACTTTCACTCTTTGATAATTCAACCGAAATCACTCCCGAAGATGATGAAAGCAATAATGCTAATTTAGAAAAAGGATTCTCTCTTGACTCTTTAAAATCATTTTTAACCAATGATAAAGAAGCACTGCGAGAGGTAATTAAAACTTTCATAAAAACAACAAAAGACAACTTAGTCATTTTAGAAAAAAGTATTACTGAGAAAGATAGCATGGAAATAAGTGCTATTGCACATAGAATTGCTCCAATGTTTAAACAAATTCAAGCTTCGGAAATCAGCAAAATTTTAGATAATCTAGAGCAAAAGAAATACCCTGACACCGATTTAGAAACAATTTTCACTACATTAAAAACGAAGATTAGTTCGCTACTTTTAATTCTGGAAAAAGAAATAGCCTAATCTATATCGTATTGTTTCAGCTTATTATATAATGTTTTTCGGGTAATCTTAAGCATTTTTGCAGCTTCAGATTTATTGTTTTTCGCTTTTGCTAAAGCATGAATAATAGCCTCTTTTTCATTTTCAGATAATGAGAAATCATTTGGAACTTGTTTCTGAACCTGAAAAAATTCAACTGGCAATACAGTACTTTCTATAAAATCTCCTTGTGATAAAAGCGTTGCTCTCTTTACACAATTTTGAAGTTCTCTTAAGTTTCCTGGCCATCTATATTTCTGAAAAATAGTAATTACTTCATCCGAGAAACCAATAATATTTTTGTTCAATTGCTCATTTGCTTTTTCAAGAAAGAAATCTGCAAAAAGCATTAAATCTTCTTCTCTATCAATCAATGAAGGCGAATGTATAGAGAACTCATTAATTCGGTGGTATAAATCTTCACGGAAATCTCCCTTTTTTACAGCTTCTCGCAAATCTTCGTTGGTCGCAGTTACAATACGTATATCAACATCGATTTCTTTATTGCTACCTACAGGTTTTATCTTTCGTTCTTGTAAAGCTCTTAAAAGTTGGATTTGATTTTCATACGAAAGATTCCCTATTTCGTCCAGAAATATTGTTCCTCCATTTGCCGCTTCAAAATAACCTATTTTATCAGTTACTGCTCCTGTAAAAGAACCTTTTAAATGCCCAAAAAACTCACTTGCAGCCAATTCTTTTGGTATTGCACCACAATCTACCGCAATAAAATTATTGCCTTTCCTAGGGCTCTGTTCATGAATACTCTTGGCAATTATTTCTTTTCCGGTACCGCTTTCACCAATAATTAAAACCGACATATTAGTTGGACTTACCAACTCGATATGTTCTGCTAATTTTTTAGAAGCTTTAGAAATTCCTTTTACAAATTCAAATTCGCTTGATTTTTTTTGAACTTTAGCTTTTTGTTCTTTTTCTGGAACTTGAGGTGAAGTTTGTAAAGCATTTGCAATTACAAGTAAAACTTCTTCTGGATTAAATGGTTTCGAAATATAATCTGAAGCTCCATTTTTTATTGCTTTTACAGCAGTATTTACATCTGAATATCCTGTCATTAAAATAACTGGAATTTCGGGATACATTTTTTTAAATTCAGACATTAACCCAATTCCATCTGAATCTGGAAGTCTTAAATCGGTAATAATAAGGTCAAAAGATTCTTCTTTAATTATATTTCGTGCTTCGGCTGCAGAAAAAGCAGTCACAACCGTGTATAACTTTTTTGTCAGGAATTTATCTAACAATTTACAAAACGAAATATCATCTTCTATTAATAAAATCTTCGGCATTAGTGTTTGGGCTTTTCATGCTAAAATAAGACTAAAATAATTGTATTCTCATAAAATTTTGCAAAAAAAAAGAGATTGCAGATGCAATCTCTTTTTAAAAAAACCTAAACTAATCTACCTAAATTATATTTTTATCCAATTGCCATTGACATCTGAATAGACAGTAGCCTTTTGGTCACCAACTGAAATTTCTAATTTATATTCTTTCTTTTCATTCACATATGCCTTATCAAGTTTCGCATCCGGATAAGCCTTTTGTAAAGCTGTTTTTACCGGTACCGGTACTACATCTACGCTAACTTCTGTGTAACCATCTTGCACTTTTACAACTTTAGCAACTGGCTCTGTAGTTGTTATAGTTGCTGCGTAAATTGACAAACTCCCAAAAACAACTGCTGCGGATAAGATTAACTTTTTCATAATGATATATGTTTTAATTTATTTGGCTTATAATTACTTCTTAATCAAATTTCCTGATGCATCAGAGAAAATAGTATACTTTTTATCACCATGAGCGATTTCTAGTTTATACACATTTTTCTCATTTTTGTATGCTTTTTCAAGTTTTGCTCCTGGAAAAGATTTTTCCAGAGTAGCTTTTACCTCTGCAGGAAGTGCATCTGCTCCAATTTCTGTGTATTCGTCTTGAACACTAATTACTTTTGCTGTTGGTTCTGTACTCGCTACAGTTGCAGCATTAACTGATAAACCACCTAATACGATTGCTGCTGATAAGATTAACTTTTTCATAATAATAGATTTTAATGTTTTTAATTTATTTTAAACCACTAAGTTAGATTATTTTTTAATCCAGTTTCCAGTAGCGTCTGCAAAAAGATTTCCTACTTTATCACCTACAGTAACATCTAGTTTGTATTCTTTGTTTGCATTTACATATGCTTTATTAAGTACTGCATCTGGATATGCTTTTTTCAAAGCTGCAGTAATAGCCGCTGGCAATTCTTCGATTTTTACTTCTGTGTATTCTTCTTGAACTGATGTAGTTTTAACATCTAAAACTGAAGTTGGTAAAGTTGTTGCAAATGAAGATAAACTTCCTAATACGATTGCGGCTGATAAGATTAACTTTTTCATAATGATATATTTTTAATGTTTTTATTTTATTTTGGGTTTATAGTTTCTAGATTGAATTATTTTTTAATCCAATTTCCTGTAGCATCAGCAAAAAGATTTCCTACTTTATCTCCTACAGTAACATCTAGTTTGTACTCTTTATTTGCATTTACATATGCTTTATTAAGAACTGCATCTGGATATGCTTTTTTCAAGGCTGCTGTGATAGCTGCTGGTAATTCTTCGATTTTTACTTCTGTGTATTCTTCTTGAACTGATGTAGTTTTAACATCTAAAACTGAAGTTGGTAAAGTTGTTGCAAATGAAGATAAACTTCCTAATACGATTGCGGCTGATAAGATTAACTTTTTCATAATGATATATTTTTAATGTTTTTATTCTATTTTGGGTTTATAGTTTCTAGATTAAATTATTTTTTAATCCAGTTTCCTGTAGCATCAGCAAAAAGATTTCCTACTTTATCACCTACAGTAACATCTAGTTTGTACTCTTTGTTTGCATTTACATATGCTTTATTAAGTACTGCATCTGGATATGCTTTTTTCAAGGCTGCAGTAATAGCTGCTGGCAATTCTTCGATTTTTACTTCTGTGTATTCTTCTTGAACTGATGTAGTTTTAACATCTATAACTGAAGTTGGTAAAGTTGTTGCAAATGAAGATAAACTTCCTAATACGATTGCGGCTGATAAGATTAACTTTTTCATAATAATAGATTTTAAATTATTTGTATTGTTTTTACACTTCAGATAAAGAAATTATTATGCCGCAAAATTCAACGAACCATAAAACAAGTCAATTAACTAATTGTCAGGCATTTAAATAAAATAAATTATATTCTACCCAGTTACAAAGTGTGTAAACTGGATAAAAAGTGTATAAAAAGTATACACAGATTCATTAGAAAAGAGCAGAAACAAAAAAAAGCCTCACATTGCTGTGAGGCTTTTAGAATAATATAGTAATGTTTTATTCTGGATCTTTCATTTTAAATGTATCCATAAAAGCAGTTGTATAATCTCCTGCGATATAACGCGGATCATCCATTAATTGTCTATGGAAAGGAATTGTAGTTTTTACTCCTTCGATTACAAATTCATCCAAAGCTCTTCTCATCTTGCTAATTGCTTCTTCACGAGATTGTGCAGTAGTAATTAATTTAGCAATCATAGAATCATAGTTTGGCGGAATGCTATATCCTGAGTACACGTGAGTATCTAAACGCACACCGTGACCTCCTGGCATATGAAGCGTAGTAATTTTTCCTGGTGAAGGGCGAAAATCATTATAAGGATCTTCAGCATTAATACGACATTCTATAGCGTGTAATTGTGGTAAGTAATTTTTTCCAGAGATTGGAATTCCAGCTGCCACCATAATTTGCTCACGGATCAAGTCATAATCAATAACTTGTTCTGTAATCGGGTGCTCAACCTGAATACGCGTATTCATCTCCATGAAGTAGAAATTTCTGTGTTTATCTACCAAGAATTCTACTGTTCCAGCTCCTTCATACTTAATAAATTCAGCAGCTTTTACAGCAGCTTCACCCATTTTTTCACGCAATTCATCTGTCATGAATGGCGAAGGAGTTTCTTCAGTTAATTTTTGGTGACGACGTTGTACAGAACAATCTCTTTCAGAAAGGTGACATGCTTTACCGTAAGCATCACCAACAATCTGAATTTCGATATGACGTGGTTCCTCGATTAATTTTTCAAGGTACATTCCGTCATTACCAAAAGCAGCTAATGATTCTTGACGAGCACTATCCCAAGCTTTTTGAAGTTCTTCAGCTTTCCAAACAGCTCTCATACCTTTTCCACCACCACCGGCAGTAGCTTTAAGCATTACTGGATAACCAAATTCTTCAGCTAATTTTTGTGTTTGTTCGAATGATTCTAATAAACCATCTGAACCTGGTACACAAGGAACTCCTGCTTCTTTCATTGTAGCTTTAGCAGAAGCTTTATCACCCATTCTGTCAATCATTTCAGGAGCAGCACCAATAAATTTGATACCATGTTCCTGACATATTTTAGAAAACTTTGAATTCTCAGAAAGAAATCCGTATCCCGGATGTATTGCATCTGCATTAGTAATTTCGGCAGCAGCAATAATATTTGACATTTTCAAATACGATAAGTTACTCGGAGGTGGACCTATACAAACCGCTTCATCTGCAAATTTAACATGCAAACTTTCAGCATCGGCTGTAGAATAAACTGCAACAGTTTTAATCCCCATTTCCTTACATGTACGAATTACACGAAGTGCAATTTCCCCTCTATTCGCAATTAATATTTTTTTAAACATCTTTTTAAAATTAGATAATTAGATAATTAGATAGTTTGATCATTAGATTATAGAAAATTTCTAAAACCCAAAATCTAAAATCTAAATTTTTATGATGGATCTACTAAAAACAATGGTTGATCAAACTCAACTGGAGACATATCGTCTACTAAAATCTTAACAATTTTACCAGAAACTTCAGATTCAATTTCATTGAATAATTTCATTGCTTCAATAACGCAAAGAACATCTCCTTTTGCAATTGTTGAACCTACCTCTGCGAAAGCTGGTTTGTCTGGTGAAGGTTTTCTATAAAAAGTTCCAATAATTGGAGATTTTATAGTGATAAATTTAGAATTTTCAGCTGCTGCTGGAGCTTCTGTATTTGTTACTACTGGAATAGCCTGTGGTACTACAGCTTGTGGTAACGTTGCTTGAGTAGGCAATTGTTGAACATACGTGGTTTCTGTTACATTACCCTCTAAAGTTGTTCTAATGGTGATTTTAACATCGTCCATCTCCAACTTTACTTCAGCAACTCCCGAATTTGCTACAAATTTGATTAGGTTTTGAATTTCTTTTAAATCCATAATATTCGTTTTTAGTTTAAATTTATTTTTTATCGTAAGCCCATTTTAGGTAAATAGATCCCCAAGTGAATCCACCTCCAAAAGCGGCAAAAATAATGTTATCTCCTTTTTTGAATAAATGCTCAAAATCGCTAAGTACCAATGGTAATGTCGCCGAAGTTGTATTTCCGTATCTTTCGATGTTCATTAATACTTTTGAGTCTTCTAAATTCATTCTGTGTGCAGTAGCATCTATAATACGCTTATTTGCCTGATGCGGAACTAACCAATTTACGTCTTGATTTGTTAAATTATTTCTCTTAAGAATCAATTCGCTTGAATCAGCCATATTGGTAACAGCATATTTAAATACTGTTTTCCCATCTTGAATAATATTATGTCTATTATTTTGAACTGTTTCTAAAGTAGTTGGGATTAAAGAACCACCTGCTGGTATTTTTAAGAAATCACGCCCTACTCCATCACTACGCAAGTATTCGTCTTGCAAGCCTAAACCTTCGTAATTTGGTTCAAATAATACTGCTCCTGCTCCATCTCCAAAAATAATACAAGTTGATCTGTCTGTATAATCTACTATCGAAGACATTTTATCTGCTCCTATTAGTAATACTTTTTTATATCTTCCTGATTGAATGTATGCTGCAGCTGTAGACATTCCGTAAAGGAAACTAGAACAAGCTGCTTGTAAATCGTATGCGAATGCATTTGTTGCGCCTATTTCTGTAGCAACATAAACTCCTGTAGAAGCTACTGGCATATCTGCTGTAGCGGTTGCCATTATTATCATATCAATCTCCAGAGGATCGATATTAGCTTTGGCTATTAAATCTTGTGCTGCTTTTATGGCAAGGAATGAGGTTCCTTTATCAGTATCTTTAAGAATTCTTCTTTCTTTTATTCCGGTGCGGGTAGTAATCCATTCATCGTTGGTATCTACCATAGTTTCTAAGACTTTGTTTGAAAGTACAAAGTCTGGAACATAAGCTCCAACAGCGGTTATTGCGGCTGTGATTGTATTCATTATATTCAATTATTTCCTTCCAAATACTGGTATTTGAAAAATTTTTAAAAGACTTGAAAATTACAAAAAAAATTCTAAACGTAATGTCTTAATTTTCTTAAATAAAGAAAATTATTACTAACAAAAAAAACTCTCACATAGTGAGAGTTCTAATATCATTTACAAAAATGTATTAAGCAACAGCTACAGATTTATCTATAACAACTTGCCCTCTGTAGTACATTTTCCCTTCATGCCAGTAAGCTCTGTGGTATAAATGTGCTTCTCCAGTAATAGGACATGTAGCGATTTGAGCTACAGTAGCTTTATAATGTGTTCTTCTCTTATCTCTTCTTGTTTTCGAGATTTTTCTCTTAGGATGTGCCATTTTACTATATTATTTATCCGTTAATAGTTTCTTTAATTTGTCCCAACGAGGGTCAATATCTTCTTCTTTTGTACTCTCTACTTTTTGTTCTTTTATAGTTAACTCATTCAGCTTATCCAAAGCTTCAGTTTTTAAACTTCCGTCTTTAATTCCTGGATGAATTCTTTTTAGAGGAACCGAAAGTGCAATCATTTCATAGATATATTGTGCTATATCTATTTCGAATTCACCATAAGGCAGAATAAGCAATTCTTCATTGTCATTATTAAAAGCTTCTCCAAAACGCACTATCAACTTCATATTACCCTTTAATGGTAAATCAAAATCTTCGCTTGTTAAGTCACATGGTACATTTACCGTACCCTTGTGTTTGAAACCCAACTCTAACATGTTGCTTTTCTTCTCTAAAACTACATTTACCTTGATATCAGAATTTTGAAATTCTTCATAATCAAAGTTCTCAAAGAACACATTATTTATTTGATACTCAAAATGGTGTTTCCCTAACTTTAATCCTACGAAAGGAATTAAATATTCTTTTGTCTTGCTCATTTCAACATCATTTTTCCTAATTCATATTCTGAACCACAGAAGTCTGAATCGGGGTGCAAAGATATAAAATTATTGTAAAACTAATAATCTTATTCACCTTTTTTTGTTTATAACTGTTTTTCTTTTATTTTAAGAGGTTTTTTGCTAATCTCCTCATATTGATTACGAGAGCGAAATATGTCTATTGCCAAATAAACAGCCTCTTTAAATGAATTGTAATCTGCAACGTCTTTCCCTGCAATATCATAAGCTGTACCGTGATCCGGCGAGGTTCTCACCTTGTTTAAACCAGCTGTATAATTAACTCCTTTACCAAATGCTAATGTTTTAAAAGGAATCAATCCCTGATCATGATATGTAGCTACAATTGCATCATATTTTTCATATTGACCACTTCCAAAAAAACCATCTGCAGGAAAAGGTCCAAAAACCAATGTCCCTTTATCAAATATTTTCTTTAATGTCGGCTTTAAAATCGCATCATCTTCTTTACCAATTACACCACCATCTCCACAATGCGGATTAACTCCTAAAACTGCAATTTTCGGTTTATTGATACTAAAATCCTGAATCAATGATTGTTTAATCGTTTGAATTTTACGCTCTATTAATTCTTCTGTAAGATGCGATGCAACTTCACTTAACGGAATATGATCTGTTAACAAACCAACTCTTAGATTATCCTGAACCATCATCATCAAGGCATTACCCTCTAACTCCTGATCTAAATAATCTGTATGCCCAGGAAATTTAAACGTCTCCGATTGAATATTATACTTATTGATAGGTGCAGTTACCAAAACATCTACAATTCCTTCTTTTAAAGCTTTAGTAGCTGCAACAAAAGACTTTATCGCGTACTCCCCTACTTTATCATCATTAGCCCCCAGATTAATATCAATCCCTTCTCTCCAAAGATTAAAAACATTAATTTTTCCCGGCAAAATCTGATCTAATTTATCAATTCCATGCAACATTACCGATGAAGTAAAATTCTTTTTGATAAAAGAGAGAATTTTCACATTTGCAAAAATAACTGGTGTGCACAGCTCAAGCATCCGAGAATCTTCGAATGTTTTAAGAACAACTTCGCTTCCAATACCGTTTAAATCCCCTATTGAAATTCCAACGATTATATTTTCTGCATTTTTTATCATGACCTCAGGTTATTTATTACTAATTTTGATGTGCAAATTTAGTAAAATAAAATAAGAAATGTTTACAGGAATCATAGAAACCCTTGGCAAAGTAACCGAAATAAGAAAAGACAGAGACAATCTTCATATAACTGTAGATTCTACAATCACAAACGAACTTAAAATAGACCAAAGCGTATCCCATAATGGTATTTGCTTAACTGTTGTAAATACACAGGACTCACTTTACACCGTTACAGCCATCGCCGAAACAATACAAAAGACAAATATTGGAGATTGGAAAACTGGTGATATTATCAATCTAGAAAGAGGCATGAAACTAAATGACCGTCTTGATGGGCACATTGTACAAGGCCACGTAGATCAAACAGGAAACTGTATTGCAATAGAAGAAGCCAACGGTAGCTGGAACTACACTTTCGAATACGACGAAAATCTGAACAATATTACAATCGAAAAAGGGTCAATTACCGTAAACGGAGTTAGCTTAACGGTTGTAAACTCTAAGAAAAACCAATTTAGCGTATCGATAATCCCTTATACTTTTGAAAATACTAATTTCAAAGATTTTAAAGTTGGAACTAAAATAAATCTAGAGTTTGATGTAATCGGAAAATATGTATCGAGATTATACAAAAACAACTAAAAAAAACAAAAGCATTAATAAACAAAAAACTCCAGCTATGCTGGAGTTTTTTGTTTTGATTTATGTTTATATATACTATATATCCCGAAGAATAGTGCTGCTACCAACAATAGCGAAAGGTTTTCGTCAATTGGAGCAACAGGTGGTTTTATTGGCCCTTTTTGTGGAGGCCCCGGCGGAGGGGAACCTGCCAAAACTGTAGCGACATTAAACATGAAGAAAAAAACCATTAAAAACTTACTTGAAATAATTTTCATATAAAAATATTAGCTACCTGAGTTCAACACAATAAATAAAGGAAATCCGTTTTTTTTAATTAAATCTTGCAATGAAAAAACTCAAAACAAAATTGCTGGACAAATGTATAAATTTAATAGAAAGCTGCAATACCTTAATAAAAAAAGCTTAAACAAATTCTAAAAAACACAACAATTATCATCAACAAAAACACACAACCACCTGACTATAAGCTATTTTACTTCTCATCACATCCACACAATTCAGCATTTAACAAACTAAAAATCCTACACAAAAAACGTTACCAAGACATAAGCTAAAACCCAAAAACCGCTCCTCATTATCAAATTCTTACTTACTTCTGAAGTACAAAAATAATTAATTTACTAAAAACCAATACTTTAATTACAAATTGAAAGATTTTTCCTTATTTTTATAATGAGTTTCACCCAAACACAACTCCTTTAAAAATACCTACTATGAAAAATCCCGTTATCAACAACAAGATTGACTTTACCAAAACCCAAAGCACTTGTCCTTATCCTACGAAATCACACGTCCTTCTTGATTTTTACGACGAATCATTTATTGCAAATCCTGAATTGACGTTTCAGAAACTAAGAAACATTACTCCAATTCAGCAAATTACATTGGGGGACGAATTCCCCATATGGCTAATTTCCAAATACGATGACGTAACCAACATGCTACGCGACCCCAGATTTGTCAAATCTCTAAACAACTTGCAAACACTTAACAACGAATCCTCAAAAGAAAAAGCCAAACGAACAACAGCCGCATATATACTAAGAAGATGGCACATGCTTTCCAGCGATCCACCTCAACATACACGACTGAGAGGTTTTGCACAAAAAGCTTTTACCCCAAAAATAGTTGCCGAGATGCGTCCTCGAATTCAACAAATAACCGATGAGCTAATAGATAAAATCTACGACAACAAAAAAATGGATTTCCTTGATGATTTTGCTTACCCACTTCCTTTTACAGTAATTATCGAATTATTAGGTATCCCGATTGAAGACCAAGAAAAACTTAGACGCTGGTCAGATGTTTTGATTGAGTCTCATATAACTGAGAAAAACAAACAATCTCTCAATGAAAGTTCTGAAGCTTTTATCGACTACATGAAAAACATACTAGATTTACGCAGAAAAAAACCTGGTAACGACCTTATCAGTGCTTTTTTAAAACTGGAAGAAGACGAAGACCATATGACAGAAGACGAACTTTACGCCTCTATCCTACTACTTATCATCGCTGGCCATGAAACCACACTTAACCTTATTAGCAACGGAATGCATGCTTTATTATCTCACCCTGACCAGTTGGAGCTTTTAAAAAACAATCCAAAACTAATTCATTCTGCTATCGAAGAGATGCTACGATATAATAGCCCCCTTTTTGCTTCAACAATGCGATTGGCCGCAGAAGACATCACTATCAAAGGGATTACAATTAAAAAAGGAGAAGGAGCATTGGCATTATTCTCATCTGCAAACCAAGACGAAGCCATGTTCAACGATTCACTTCGCTTTGATATAACACGAGAGAACAACAAGCATCTTGCTTTTGGTCATGGAATACATTTCTGTATGGGAGCGGCCTTAGCTCGCCTAGAATGCGAAATAGCCATAAATACTATTTTAAACCGATTACCAAATTTACGATTCGATAAAGAAGCCAAAGTTCTTAAATGGCGCCCCAGTAACATAATACGAGGATTACATAAATTTCCTGTTGTTTTTTGAACCCTAAAAATTTTTACCCACAAAAAAAGCCTCTACATTACTGTAAAGGCTTTTCTAATTTAAACTGTGGTCCCACCTGGACTCGAACCAGGGACCACCTGATTATGAGTCAGGTTTGTTTTATTTTAACATCATTTACTTTTTCATCATTACATCCCATAATCAAGTGTTTGTGATTTTTAAAATAAATCATTATTTCTAATTGTACTTTTGTTCGTCTAAAATCATAAGTTATATTTTCAATAATGGTATCATACAAATTTACTCTAAAGGCAACGCCAAATGCATCTGGTGAGTATTTTATTAATCTTGCAAACTAATTGAAAAGACAGGATAAATACTAGTTTATCAATCAAGAAGAAATGCAAACATAAAGATTGATCATTTGAAACGGAATGCCTTAAAAAATCGCACAAAGAATACAAGCAAATTAATGATCTAATTGAAAAATATTCAGGTCGTGTTAACAATATTATTCATGAATTTGAATTAGACAAAACACCATTCACCTTATAATACTTCTTCTCAAAAAAAAAATTTCAACATTTGTTTTTCTATCATATTTCATTATATGCCAATCATCTTTTTCTATATCTCGCCATCAAAATTTAGTATAATATTTCATTTTAATATGTAATTTATATAACCTTCGCAAGGATCTTCTTTACTTACAATCTTGCAAGGATTTCCGAACGCCAATGAATTGTCTGGAATATCAACATTTACAAATGAGTTGGGAGCAATTAATACATTGGACCCAATATTTATATTGCCAACAATTACTGAACCCGTGCCAATCCATACGTTATTACTAATAGTCGGACATCCTTTTAACTTACCCCTGTTAGCTTGACCAATAGTAACACTATGTGCAATATTGCAGTTTTTCCCAATTTTTGCTTTACGATTGATTACTATTGTTCCGAAATGTCCAATGTGAAATCCCTCACCAATTTCTGTAGTTGAAGGAATTTGAAAACCATATTTATAAGAATATCTTGTCTTTAGAAAAGTAAAAAAAAACCATTTTACTGAATATTTTTTACTTTCGGAAATTTTCCGCAATAAATACATATATCTAAATCCTTCTATTCTTAGGCCTTTTAAAAATCCTTTAGTGCCAGAAAGCCCACCATATCGAAAAAGGTCTGCTTTAATTATTCTGTTCATTGTGTCTTTATTTAATTTTGCCCATAATGTTCTGGTACTATAAGTTTTCAAAGCATTTTCTACTACTAATAACATATGAGCTACTGTCAATACCTTGCTTGCTCTTTATTTTTAGGAATACCCTTTTAAAAATTGAAATCAATATAAATTCATCTTCTTCAAAATATTCATAATAATTAATTTTTAAAAAAAAAAACGCTTAAATCATTGCACTAGTAATACTATTAAGCATCTTTCCCCTTCATTAACCAAAACTTAACTAACCATTCCTACAATGGGAACGCAAAAATACAAATACCACTTGAGTGCAATAGTCCAAATAAGACATTAAAACAGTACATTAAGACAGCCTCAAATACAAATAATTATTTTCTTTACCATAAATAGCCACAAAAAAGCAGAAACACTCTTTGTGGTTTCATTTTTATCATGTTATAGGTTAGATTGTTTGAGAAGAAAAATAAAGACAAAAAAGTATTTCTATTATTTTTTAACTTCATTTGCTTTCAATACCCTTAAAATATTTCTGCCAAGAATTTTATTTATAACTCATTTAGGATAACCTTTTATGACTAAAGCTTGTGTAATTAATGAATATGTTACAACATCATCTAGCTGTTGTGGCGGAAGTACAATACCATCAAAATCAGAACCTATTAAATTTTATAACATACTCTATTACCAAAGGAAATGCTGCACACAACTGATCGAATCCTTGTTTGTGTTTTGTAAAAATCATTTGTCTGGCTATACTTTTACTTTTACCACAACTGCTAAAGGATCGAATTCTTCTTTTTGTTTTTCTGTGTTAAAAAAACTAGATACTGACCAACTATCTCTATCATATTTTTTTTCTTCATCTGCATTTTTGATAGCATACTGTAGTTTCTGATGTAATATCTTTTTAATTTTTATTACTGAAAAAACAACTTCACTTCTTCTTATTTTTACTTTATTATCATCCATAAAAGAAATACCTCTCCCTTTAAGAACTTTTTCCTAACGATCGTTCTTTACTTACTAAACAAAGGATTGGCAATATTTGCCTAGGTTTTTCATATAAAAGTTTTACATAGTCTAAGCCTAATTGCGTTTGATCACCAAAAACATGTTGAATAAATTGCAATGAATTCGGAATCAATTTTTCGAGTTCATGTATTGGAAAATCTTCAACGATCTGTTCGTTAGGGAGCTCATGATAGATATTATAGAAATCATCTACAATTTACTCATAACCAAAATGATTAGGAATACAGCAAAATCCATATAATTTAAGACGTTACTCAAAAATGATTTTCCGTGATCTGAAATGATTATTTCACGATTCTACCGAACCATTACTTTTACTTTATCGCCAGATATTAAAGGTTTATCAATAATTTTGAAATAGGAAATTCCTACTCTGATATAAGGAATATCTAAGTCCATAAGATTCAAATTATAATCCTTATAGCTTTATTGCAAGAATTTGATTAAAAAAAATGGATTTCCTTGATGATTTTGCTTACCCACTTCCTTTTACAGTAATTATCGAATTATTAGGTATCCCGATTGAAGACCAAGAAAAACTTAGACGCTGGTCAGATGTTTTGATTGAGTCTCATATAACTGAGAAAAACAAACAATCTCTCAATGAAAGTTCTGAAGCTTTTATCGACTACATGAAAAACATACTAGATTTACGCAGAAAAAAACCTGGTAACGACCTTATCAGTGCTTTTTTAAAACTGGAAGAAGCCGAAGACCATATGACAGAAGACGAACTTTACGCCTCTATCCTACTACTTATCATCGCTGGCCATGAAACCACACTTAACCTTATTAGCAACGGAATGCATGCTTTATTATCTCACCCTGACCAGTTGGAGCTTTTAAAAAACAATCCAAAACTAATTCATTCTGCTATCGAAGAGATGCTACGATATAATAGCCCCCTTTTTGCTTCAACAATGCGATTGGCCGCAGAAGACATCACTATCAAAGGGATTACAATTAAAAAAGAAGAAGGAGTATTGGCATTATTCTCATCTGCAAACCAAGACGAAGCCATGTTCAACGATTCACTTCGCTTTGATATAACCCGAGAGAACAACAAGCATCTTGCTTTTGGTCATGGAATACATTTCTGTATGGGAGCGGCCTTAGCTCGCCTAGAATGCGAAATAGCCATAAATACTATTTTAAACCGATTACCAAATTTAAGATTCGATAAAGAAGCCAAATTTCTTAAATGGCGCCCCAGTAACATAATACGGATTACATAAATTTCCTGTTGTTTTTTGAACCCTAAAAATTTTTACCCACAAAAAAAGCCTCTACATTACTGTAAAGGCTTTTCTAATTTAAACTGTGGTCCCACCTGGGCTCGAACCAGGGACCACCTGATTATGAGTCAGGTGCTCTAACCAGCTGAGCTATAGGACCGGTTTTGAGGTTGCAATATTACCACTATTTTTCATTTGTAGCAAATATTTGGCAATGATTTTTACATTAATTTCGTTAATAATTTCAGTAAAATCAAAACTATCTGATTCTTAAGCTTCTAATTTCCGTATTAAATACTCTAAAATTATTTAATTTCCTGACAAAGCTCAATCAAAACCCCATTTGTGCTTTTGGGATGTAAAAAAACAACTAGTTTATTATCTGCACCTTTTTTGGGATTTTCATTTAAAACAACAAAACCTTCCTTTTTTAGACGCTCTACTTCCGCAACAATATCTGTTACATCAAAAGCGATATGATGAATTCCTTCCCCTTTTTTTTCCAAAAACTTAGCAATCGGACTTTCTGGGTTTGTCGCTGCCAGAAGTTCAATTTTATTTGGTCCGTTTTGAAAAAACGAAGTTATCACTCCTTCACTTTCTACTGCTTCTGATTTATAAGCAGGAGCTCCAAAAAGCTTTTCAAACAAAAGATTCGAAACTTCTAAATCTTTAACCGCAATTCCTATATGTTCTATTTTATTCATCATCTCAATTTATTGATTAACGTATGTATTAAAATAACCACATTCGGCAATAACATCCTGATAATATTTTGTATCCGAATAATCTTTTTTCAGTACTTTAAAATTATTCCACGCCAAGAAATTTATCTTATCATCATCTGCAGTCCACCAATTTTTAACCGCAATATACTTTTTATTGTAATATTCATTTCGCTCACATTTTGCCAGCATATAAGTACACTTTGCCTTTTGCTCTTTGGTTGTAGCAGCTTCCAAAGCTTTTTGATAATACATTTTAGACACTGAACAATCTGTGATCATTTTTTTCATAGAATCTCTAAATGAATACGGACTTGAACCATAGCCTACAATTCCGATCTCATAAAAACTTCTTCCGTTTCCAAAATGGGTGATATTATAAAATGCATTCCCTAGTAATAAACTGTTTGTATATACATCTTCGTTTTTAGCCAGTTTATCTTGCATGGCTTTTATAGTCGTTAAAAATTCTATTTGAGAATATTTCTTTTTTTGGAATGCAGAATGGTCACAATCATGACAATCTTTTATATTTCCGTTAAACGGATTTCCATAAAAAACTGCATTTTGTAACGTATCCGTTTGTTGCATGAAAGTAATTGCTTCAGGGATTTTATTTTGATATGTTGCCTGTATTGCTTGAAAATTATTGATGTTATTTAAATTCAAATTATAAATACTGTAACCTATTTTCTCAATTTCGGTTTTATCCGGCTTAGCCAAAAATGCTTTCATTCCTAACAAATTCTTTTCGACATCATAAAAAGAATTCCCTGTTCCCCAATAACCATAAGCCGACGTATTAGCAAACAACTCTGCCATTACATAATTTTTTTGCTCTGTATAAAGAGTCATTAAATACATTTTACTCCAGCTTGAAGCGTTTTCATAACGAAAATCACCTACTTGTTGCTTCGGAAGCTCTTTGTACAACCAATTTAGATCTTTAAGAATTGTTTTTTCATTTTTAGAATTTAACTTATCAATCTTGCTCATATTATTTACAAAACGAAGTAATCTAAGCTGATTATTTGCCAACTCTGTTTTAGGCATTGTCTTTTCGGCTTTGGCAAAATTCTCATCAGCCTTAGCAAAATTCCCTTTTAATGTTTGCAAATACGCTAAAGCAATATCCCACAAATAAGGCTTTTCCGTATTTCCTGTTGAAGCAATTTTAGACACTAAATCGAATGCTTTTAAATCAATTTTCGCTTGATTTCCTTTCTTGTTTTCAGCAACAGTTTGTTTTATTGCAGGCGCACCATAATCAGTAGAGCCCTCAGAATCGACCCTAGCCAACTCAAATGAATTATTAATCCCTTGCTCTTGCTGATTAACTAACCTTGTAAGCAAATAATTTAAATGTTCATTTTTTGGATCTAATTGATAAATCTTATCAATCGCTTGCGCTTCATCTTTATAATACCCATGAATTGCCCAAAGCGCTGCTTTTTCTTTATTATTTTTGGCCATAGCCAAAGATTTATTCCAGTCTGCTTCGTTTTCTGGGTGAAAACTATAAGCTGTAACAATTCTCATTTCTGGACATTTATCAAAAACTTGCGCATATAAATAATTAGAAGTTGAATATTTACCTTGCTGATGATTTATTCCTGCGACATAAGCAAGCGCACGATAATACAATACATTTTTAGGAACGGCTGCTTCTGTTTTATTAAAAAACGTAATTGCTTTTTGCTTATTACTACTATAAAAATAAGCTTTCATGGTAAGAAACCAATACCTGTTTTTTAAGAATGGATCTGATATAGTATTATACACGTTTTCGATAGATTGAATCTTTTTTAAATCATCAAAGGTGTTAGCAACCCTAGGTTCATAACTCCAATAATCTTCTCCAACTGAAACTGTTTCTATCTTTTGTGCCAAATATAAAAACTCGATAAAAGCCTTCGTTTTATCATCTTTCAAATTTATTTTTTTACCCCATTTTAAAGAAGCCTGATTTCCTTTTTTGTTTTTAAAAAAAACATGAAGCTGTTCAATTTCTTCCTTATATTTTGAAGCATTTTCTTTATCATACGAATATCTTGAAGTATTATCCCCAATTAAAAAATAACTTACCGTAGCAGTATCAACCTTAGTTTTTAAATAGGCATTCCAATCTGATTTGATGTCATCATTAAATCTAGAATTATGTTGAGTATCAAAACCAATCCCGTAAAAAACTTCTCCAGAGTAAAACAATGGTCTGTATGATTTTTCGACAAAAGTTTCGGGAGTAAAATTAGAACTATACCCCATTCCCCAATCATCTCCGCCTCCGCAAGCATAAATTATACCATAGGCAAACAATAAAACACCACTAAAAACAAGAAAGAACTTGTTTAAAAACATTTTTTTCATAATTTTTTAAATTGAATTCATCTAAGTCGTAAAAAATAATCTCTTTAGGATATTGAGCCGTATTCTCCTCCAGGTCGGAAGCCATTTCTAGCAAATCATCCTTAGAAATCGCTTCTATTTTTAAAACATCACCTTGTTTGTAAAAAGTACCTTTTTTATAATTGGAGTTCTTTACAGTAAAGTATTTTTTCCGACTTAATACAAAATTAGTATCATTTTGCAATTCTTCTATATCTATTTTACTTTTTAATCCTATTACTTTATTGTCTCGAATATGAACCGCCCAAGAATAAATTGGCAAGGCAAAATCAAGCGGTAAAGGATATTTCTTTAAACTTTTTATGTATCGCTGCGCAACTCTTCTGTCATAAATAGAGTTAAGAGAATCAGGCGCAATTGTTCCCATATTATAATACATTAAAACCCCAGTATCAACATTTGGAATTTTAGTCTTTTCAAAATATTTTACCTGATGCAACCGTATTGTAGCTGAGAGCTTTTTATGAGATATCTTCTTGAAAGTTTCTATAAATTTTAAATAATTTAATTTACTTGCCAATGTCCAATCGCAATCGATTTGGATTTCCTGACACGAAATTCCATTTTTATTATTTATTAACTCGACAAAATCAAATGTTTTTTTAGCCAAACTATCCACATCAATTCCTTTTTTCAACATCACTTTATTCTTGATGTATACCACTGGAACAACTGCTAAGTTTTCTGTTTTACTTTCAAAATGTATTGGACTAAGCGGGAATGCTTCTTTAGTTTTTGGATGCAAATCGACATCAAAATACCGGATATAAATCTTACTGATATTATTTTGCTGCAAAGCTTCTTTCTCTTCTGTAGATAATTTAAAGATAGTTTTCCAATAATAAAAAGCTGCAACTGGTTTTTCTTGTTTATTACATGAAATCAATAATAAAAACAAAACACTAAAAACAATGCGAAATTTCAAAATATTCTAAATTAAGTTTACTGTCAAATGTAAGGATACATTTTATTTTAATAATAAATACAAACGAGTTTATCTATAAATAATTTGAGGTAAATCTAACTTACCTTTATTTTAATCCAAAGCAACAACTCCCAATAATTCGATAAAAAATTTCGATTAAAGCAAATATAATTGTTATTTTGTGCAATAAAAATCTAAACCGATTATGTTGAAAAGCAACTTAAAATATATTTTCTTTTTATTGACCTTATTAATGGTAAGTTGCGCCAAACGCGGAAGCATAACCGGAGGATTAAAAGACACCCTTGCACCTGTTTTATTATCTAGTGTTCCTAAAAATTTTAGCACAGAATTTAAAGGCAATACTATAAAATTGACATTTGATGAGTATGTAAAAATTAAAAACGCGAATAAACAATTGATTATTTCGCCACCAATGAAGCATGAACCTCTCATAAATCCTACAACGGCGAGCAAATACATCACTATAAAAATAAACGACACTTTACAACCTAATACTACCTATAGTTTTAATTTTGGGCAAAGTATTACTGATAATAATGAGGGAAATCCGTATAACCAATTTAAGTACATTTTTTCTACAGGAAGCTATATAGATTCCTTGGCCCTTGGCGGAAAAATAAAAGATGCACATGATAAACAATCAGACTCATTTGTATCTGTAATGCTTTATGAAATAAACGACACTTATAAAGATTCGGTTGTTTACAAGGAAAATCCACGATATATTACCAACACATTAGATAGTTTAAAGACGTTTAGATTAGAGAATCTAAAGGCTGGAAAATATCTTCTGGTTGCTCTAAAAGACAAAGGAAACAACAATAAATTCAACCCTAAGGATGACAAAATAGGTTTTATAAAACATCCTATTACAATACCTAATGATACTATTTATGAATTAGAATTATTTAAAGAAGTACTACCTTTAAAAACACATAAACCTGCTCAAGTTTCAGGAAACAGACTAGTTGTAGGTTACGATGGAAAACAAAATTTTAAGAACTCCCGACCTAAGATTATCTTAAAGAACAACGGAGAAATTCTCCCAACAATTGTTACTCAATTTCCTAAAAAAGATTCACTTCAGGTATGGTACAAACCTCTAAAAGTCGATTCTCTATCGATGGAAATCACCAAAGACAACTACAAAAAGAATTACTCTTTTAAGATAAAAGATCAAAAGAAAGATACTTTACATATTAATGCGCTGCAAAGTGGAATTATCCATTTTAGAGACCGATTTACATTAGAAAGCGGAACTCCTTTGGTTCGCTTTGATGAATCCAAAATAAAACTAATAAACAAAGATTCTGTAGCAGTTCCTTTTAAAACCGAATATGATGATTTTGATCAACGCCTATTCTTTGACTTCAAAAAAGAACCTTCTGAAAAATACTCATTTACTTTTTTACCTGGAGCATTGATTGATTTTTACGAAAAAACAAATGATACTTTAAAATATACTTTAACAACAAAAACTCCTGCTGATTATGGGAATCTTACCCTTAATTTACAGAATGTAAAACGCTTTCCTATAATTGTTGAATTAACCAATAAAAAAGGTGACATTATCTTAGCCAATGATTACTCTGAAGATAAAACTACGTTTGAGTTCAATCTTTTGGAACCTGATGTATTTACAGTTCGCGTGATTTATGATGATAATAAAAACAAACAATACGATCCAGGTAATTATTTAGAAAAAAGATATGCCGAAGAAGTCAATTATTATCAAAAAGAGATCAATGATGTTCGAGCCAATTGGGATGCCACACATACTTTCGATTTAAGCATACCATACAATCCCGAACTTGAGAAAAAAGAAGAAGAAAAGAAGAAGAAAAAATAATTTTAAATTTGAATAAAACATAGAAACTCCTTTTTGTTCTTCAATTGCTAATTATTTATCCCATCTAATTTTAAAGAACATTTTTTTAGCCTTAACTATAATAAAACTTTTAATAATAAAAAAGCCTCCAAGATTCATAATTCTGGAGGCTTTTTATTAAAGTTTTTCTGGTTTCTCACCAATAGGATCAATAAAAATAGGATCTTCATAAGGGGCTTGCATTCCTACCTGAATAATAGTATAGTCACCATCACACAAGCTAGAAGCATACGCCTTAGCCTGACTCATAGTTGAACCACTTGACGATGCACCACCTCCACCTTTGCATCTAATTTCTATATAACCTCCCGCACCAATCATTTTCATTTCACCTTTACTTAAAAAATGTACTGAGTCTAAATTAATTTTCTTCATAATATTAAATAATAAATTAAAATTTCACCTACTCTATTTTAGCTTTTCGGCTGACGCGTTATCTACATTAAATTATTAACCAACATCTAAAGTAAATGAAATTAACTTAAAATTAGTATTTTATTTACATATTTTTTACATATAACATTAATAATCTTATAATTATAATCCAAAAAAAAAGAATATAAGAAGAATCACCTTCAGCCATCATTGAATATATTTCGAATTATACGTCTTTATATCCCAATTTTATTATTCATGATGTCCGTGAGAATAAAAGAAAAATTTATTTATTTTTTAGAAAAAAGATATGCCGAAGAGGTTATTTATTTCTCAAAAGAAATCGACGTTAGAGCCAATTGGGATGTTGATCAAGTTTTTGATCTAAGCATTCCTTATAATCCAGAATCTGATAAAAAAACAGACAAAAAGAAAACCGATAAAAAGAAAACCGATAAAAAGAAATAAACTACAATCCCTGGATTATAAATTGATCTTTATCATTCAGGAAATCAAGTTTTTTTCTTGTTTCATACATTTTTTCTTTATCTAATTCCGTAATAAAAACACCTTCTATTTCTTGGGGAGTAATTAAATATTCTCCAAGAAAATCTATTACTTGTGAGTGCCCAATGTGCTCGTATCCATGATAATCTAAACCAATTCTGTTTACCCCTACCGAATAACACATGTTTTCGATAGCACGCGCTTTTAATAATGTATCCCATGCATTAGTGCGTATTTTAGGCCAATTGGCTACATATAATAGCAAATCATAGGATTCTGTATTTCTAGAAAAAACAGGAAATCTAAGATCATAACAAATTAGCGGACATATTTTCCATCCTAAATAATCTACAATTAGTTTCTGATCTCCTTTGGTATACACTTTATCTTCTCCTGCAAGAGTAAACAAATGTCGCTTATCATAATATTTTGTTTCTCCTGAGGGAAAAACAAATAATAACCTATTATAAAACTCCCCATTCTCCTCGATTACCAAACTTCCGGTAATTGCCCTTTTTGTAGCTCTAGCTAATAAACTCATCCACTCAACGGTTTCTCCTTGCATTGTTTCGGCAACGCTAGAAGGATTCATAGTAAATCCTGTAGAAAACATTTCGGGAAGCACAATCAAATCAACAGCTTCGCTAATTTCATGAATCTTTTGTTCGAAATAATTTCGGTTTTTTTCTGGGCTTTCCCAGTAGAGATCTGTTTGAATTAATGCAATTTTCATATTGTAAAAATACTCTTTTTTAAAATAAATCAGCTCATTCGACTTTAACTCCAAATAGATTATTTCTTAAAATTCATCCAACTCAACAAACATCACACTTTTGGGAATAAAAAAACATTAAACAAAAAAATATTGCAATATTTTTGCAAAATATTGCAAAAATATTTCAAATCGTGAGAATAAATTATATATATTTGACCACATACAAATAACCAACCAAACCACAAAACAATGAAAACCAGAAAATTATGAAAACCAAATTATTATCTTTAGTATTTATTGGAGGAATGAGTCTAACAATAAACGCACATGAAAATGCAATAAAAAAGCATTTCTTAGAACAAAGCACGAGTCAAATTGAGATAACTGGTAAAGTAGTAGGTCAAGATGACGGAATGCCAATTGCTGGAGCAACCGTATACGCAAAAAGCAATAACCGAATAGCAACGATTACTGATGAAAACGGAAACTTTAAACTAAATGTTCCTGAAAGTGAAAGTTTTGTTGTCGTTAACTACATGGGATACGGAACAAGCGAATCCAAAATAAATGGCACAAATCAATTACTTATAAGTTTAAAACCATCTGAAAATGTATTAGAACAAGTTTTTGTTACTGCGTTAGGTGTCAAAAAAGTAAGCAAATCTCTAACCTATGCAGTAACCGAGCTAAAAGGGTCTGAGTTTAACAAAGCAAAAGAAGCCAATATCTCAAATGCTTTGGTTGGTAAAATTGCCGGAGTAAACGTTAGTAGTACAGCAACAGGACCAAACGGTTCGACCAGAGTTGTAATACGTGGAAATGGTTCCTTAAACGGAAATAACCAACCTATGTATGTTGTAAATGATTTACCAATAGACAACACACAACTTAATCTACCCGGAACAGGAAATGCACCTGGCTCACCAAAATTAAATGTAGACAGAGGAGATGGAACTGCTTTAATAAATCCTGACGACATCAAGTCTATAACAGTTCTTAAAGGAGGAACTGCTGCGGCTTTATATGGTGCTAATGCTGCTAATGGAGTAATCTTGATTCAAACCAAAAGAGGTTCTACTCAAAAAGGTATCGGGATTGACTATAACACATCATTTACTCTAGAAACTCCCGCAGTAATACCAGATTGGCAATATGAATATGGAGCTGGAGATGCGGGCAAAAAGCCTTTAACCCAAAATGAAGCCATAGCTACCGGACGCTGGTCTTGGGGAGCTAAAATGGACGGAACTGATGTAGTGCAATTTGATGGAGTAAAAAGACCTTATAGCCCACAAAAAGATAATATTAAAAATTTCTACAGACCTGGAACTACATATATAAACTCAATTGCGTTATCTGGTGGTACCGACAAAGCAAGTGGCCGTCTTTCGTTCTCTAATATGAATAGCGAAGGTATTGTACCAAATGCCGACTTTAATCGCAAAACAATCAATTTAGCCAGTAATGTAAATCTAACTGATTGGTTAAAATTTGATGTGGTAACACAATACAATCTAGAAAAATCAAACAACAGACCAACTGTATCCGATGCTGAAGCAAACCCAAACTGGGGAACTTACTTAATTGCAAATACTGTAGACATTAGAAACTTAGCTCCTGGATATGATGAAAACGGAAGAGAAGTAGCATGGAACCCTGTTCCCGTTGCAACAAATCCTCAATTTGTAGTGAATAGAATTAAAAATAATGATACTAAAAACCGTTTTGTAGGGATGGCAAACGTAAAGTTAAACTTTACACCAGATTTATTTTTACAAGGTCGTATCGGTCAAGATTACACAAACTATGAATTCTTTGGATACATCCCTAAAACATCTTTAAATACTCCTGATGGTTATGTTCAGGGTTCAAAAATGATATTATCTAATATAAATTCTGAAGCAATACTTAATTACACCAAGAAAAACATATACAGAGGAATTTCTTTAAGCTCATTAATAGGAGTTAATTCGAGAACGACACTAAGAGACGAAGTAAGAGTGGATGGAACAGGATTTGTTCTAGACGATTTTTACTCACTAACAAACTTAAAAACTGTAAGTTATACATACCCTTACGGAAAGACCAAAACCAACTCAGTTTACGGTGCGATAGATTTAGATTATAAAAATGTATTCTTTTTAAACTTTACAGGACGCCAGGATTGGTTCTCTACACTATCTAAAGATAATAACACCGTATTCTACCCTTCTATTGGATCTAGCGTAATAGTTTCAGACATATTAACAATGCCAAGCTGGGTTTCTTTTGCAAAATTAAGAGGTTCATGGGCACAAGTAGGTGGAGCAACTCCTGACCCATACGCATTAAATCCATCTTACTCTATGATTCAAGGAGGACACAATGGACAACAACTCCAAGGTCCAACTAGCTCAAGAGTACCTAGCCCTACTCTAAGCCCTTTAACCTCAACAACATTTGAAATAGGTACAGATCTAGGATTTTTTAATAATCGTATGAATATTGATTTTGCTTGGTACAATCGTAAAACAACCAACGACATTGTAGAAACTACTATTTCTAATGCATCTGGGGCAACTACTTCTTTATTAAATCTCGGAAAAATGAGAAACGAAGGTGTAGAACTTTTAATTAATGGAAAAATTATGAGTTCAGAAAATTTCTCATGGGATGTTACCTTCAATGGATCTTATAACAAAAACACGGTAGAGGCCTTAACCGAAGAATTAACCTCTATAACAATGGCATCTTCTGTAAATAATTATGCGATTATTGCAAGTGATGTTGGCAGACCATATAGTATCATAAAAGGATACAAACCACTTAAAGATGCAAATGGAAACACTGTTTATAATGTAAGCGGAGGCTCGGCTACCACAGAAAGAGGACCACTTGAAGAATTAGGTCAAGGTGTACATCCTTGGGGAGCAGGTCTTAGTAATGAATTTAGATACAAAGCAATAACATTTAGCTTCTTGATAGATGCGAAATTTGGAGGTAGCCTATATTCTGGTACCGATTTATACGGAACTCGTATGGGACTTACAAAACTTACTCTGGAAGGACGTGAAAATGGATTACCAATAAAAGGTGTCGATAAAAACGGAGGAACTGTAGATATGGTTATTGCTCCTGAAAACTTAAGAACATATTATGACGGATTAAAAAACATAACATCTGAATTTGTTTATGATGCTAGTTTTGTAAAATTGAGACAAGTAATTATCGGATACCAATTGCCTATTAATAAGATTAAAGGTCTGTCTGTAATTCAATCAGCATCAATTTCATTTGTTGCCCGAAATTTATTTATTCTTTATAAGAAAACTCCAAACGTAGATCCTGAATCAGTTTTTAGCGCTGGTAATGCTCAAGGTATAGAACAATTTGGTGTACCTAGAACCAGAAGTTTTGGTTTAAGCTTAAGTGTTAAAATATAAAAATTAAAAGACATGAAAAAGATAACAACTCTATATATAGCAGGCATCCTTTTATTAAGCATATCAGCTTGTACTAAAGATTTTGAGGAAACTAATACAAATCCAAACGCAGTAGATAAACCTACTCCAAATTTCATTTTTAGCAGATCTCAGCTTGACGGATTAAACAATAATTATTTTTTCACCTCAATTATTGAATGTGGTCAAATGATGCAACATTATTCCACTTACAAAGAAGCATCAGGAGCAGGAGACAAATACCTTGACAACGAAGTATATTACTCTGCCTTTTTTGCACGAATATATCCAAATGCAATAAACGAAGTAACTATTGTAATAAACACACTGAAGGATAATCCAGAAAATATCAACAGGTATAATATTGCCAGAATTTGGAGAGCTTACTTATTTCACCGCGTTACAGATTTATACGGGGACGTTCCATACTCTCAAGCTGCAAAAGCAAATTCTGATCTGCTTTTTTTACCTAAATATGATAGTCAGGAATTTATATATAAAGATTTACTGAAAGAATTAGATGAAGCAGCATCAGCATTAACCACATCCAAACCTAGTTTTGGCGAGGCTGATTTAATATACGATGGTGATATTAATAAATGGAAGAAATTTTCATATTCATTAATGCTTCGATTAGGAATGAGATTATCTAAAGTTGACCCAGCGCTTTCTAAAACTTGGGTAAATAAGGCAATTACAGGTGGGGTAATCCTTAATGCTGCCGATAATGCCATAATGGAATATAAAGACGGGCCAAACGACATAAACCGCAACCCTTCTGCTCTAGATCCAATAAATCTTGATTTTGTAAAATCATCTTTCGGACAAAAAAACAATGAAGGTGGAAAACTTAGTAAAACTTTTATTGATGTACTAAAAACTACTAACGATCCAAGAATCAGTATATACGCAGGTGTTTGGCAAGGTACGGTACAAAATACAAGTCCTGCCGTGCAAAAAGGTTTTCCAAACGGAACTAAAATAGCACCAACTCCAATTGAGCAGGCTACTTATTCTGAACCAAACCAAAGTACCGTTCTTAAAGTTGACTCACCTCTTATTATAATTAGTAATGCCGAAACTAATTTATATCTGGCAGAAGCTGCCCTTAGAGGATGGTATGTGGGAGAATCTGACCAAAGTTTATACGAAAAAGCGGTAAAAGCCTCTTTCCTAAATGCTGTGATTTATGGACCATCTTACGCCATAACTGATGCAACCCCATATTTAACTGCAAATCCATATTTGGCTGGAGGTACATTTGATCAAAAAATGAATCAGATACATACTCAATTCTGGATTGCTTTATTTGTAGATGAACAAGAGGTTTATGCAAACTGGAGAAGAACTGGCTACCCAATATTAACTCCTGTAAATTTTCCTGGAAACGTGACAAACGGCACAATACCAAGGCGTTTTAAATATCCAACTGCCGAATATTCTGTTAATTCTGCTAACTTAGCAGAAGCAGTTAAGCGTCAGGGCAGCGATGCATTTACAACAAGAATGTGGTGGGATAAACAATAATATAAATAAATTAAATGAGTATTATAATTCTTTCGGCATGCATTATTTTTTTAGTGCTACAAATAACTTGGTTTAAAATCAACCCATTTATTGCCTTTATTATAACATCATTATTGGCAGGCCTATTATTAGGTTTGCCAATAATAACGTTAACACAAACCGTTCAAAAAGGTTTGGGCGATATGCTGGGCTCAATTGCCCTAATTATCATATTTGGTACCTGCATTGGTAAACTTACCGTTTCTTCTGGAGCCGCATCTGTAATTGCAAAAACAGTTATGGAATGGACAGGCGAAAAATACGTACGATTAGGTTTAATGATTACAGGATTTATTGTTGGAATCCCTTTATTTTATAGTGTAGGCTTTATACTTTTGGTTCCCTTAATATTTTCTGTAGCCAATCAGTTTAAACTACCCAAGGTATATATAGGTATCCCTATGCTTGCGTCACTTTCGGTTGCACATGGTTTTTTACCTCCTCACCCATCACCAATGGCTTTAAGCAATACCTTAAGTGCCGACATTGGCTTGGTTTTAACCTATGGTATTATTGTTTCTATACCAACTATTCTTATTGCAGGTTTATTATTCTCTGACACGCTTAAGAATATTAAATCTAATGATAAAAACACTATTGTTCCAACCGAAGAACCTACAAACCAAGCTACAAAACCTAGTTTTTTTACAAGTATAGCTTCTTCATTATTTCCAGTATTTGGCTTAACAATTACTTCCTTATTACCATTAGTCTGGAAAAACGAACAAGTAGAACTAATATGCAAAACTATAGGCGAACCTAGTATTATCATGTTAATTTCATTAATCATTTGCACCTACACATTAGGCTTTCGTACAGGTAAAAACATGAAAACCATCATGGACGAATATGCAGTTGCGATAAAAGACGTTGCATTAATAGTACTTATTATTGGGGGAGCCGGAAGTTTAAAAGAAGTAATGATGGTAAGCGGCGTAAGTCAAACCATTGTCGAATCTTTAATACAAATAGACATCCACCCTTACTTACTCGCCTGGTTAATAGCTGCATTAATACGAATTTGTGTTGGATCGGCCACTGCCGCAGGCTTAATGACTGCCGGAGTTTTAGTACCTTTATTACAATTAAAATCATTAGACCCCAACTTATTGGTTCTTTCTATAGGCGCAGGTAGCCTGATGTGCTCTCATGTAAACGATCCTGGATTCTGGATGTTCAAAGAATACTTTGGCACCAGCATGAAAGACACCATTAAATCCTGGACAGTGATGGAGTCATTAGTATCCGTCCTTGGAATTATTTTTATATTTATATTAAACATTTTTATACACTAATATTATGAGCTTATTACCACAAGAAAAATTCGAATCACTTGGCCTAACATTACCTCCAGCTCCTAAACCTTTAGGCATATACAAACCATTCTTAATCGATGGCAAATATTTGTATTTATCTGGTCATGGTCCTGTAAAAGACGACAAATCTTTAATCATAGGAAGAATTGGAGAAGATATGGACATTGAAGAAGGTAAACTAGCCGCAAGACAAGTAGGATTAACAATGTTATCTACAATTGTTACCAATTTTGATAGTCTAAACGCAGTAAAAAGAGTAATTAAAGTACTCGGAATGGTAAATTGTACCTCTGATTTTTTACGTCATCCTTATGTTATTAATGGATGTAGCGAATTATTTGCTGAGGTATGGGGACAAGAAAACGGAATCGGAGTAAGAAGTGCCGTAGGAATGGGTTCTTTACCAGATAATATTCCTGTTGAGGTAGAAGCGATTTTCGAATTATATTAAAAAAGCTATGTCACTCCCGATAGCTATCGGGATTCAATAATTAACATTGATTTTTTTAATTAAACCATTAAGGCATTAAGTTTCATTAAGAATCTAAGCTTAATTTTTCTTAACCTACTAATTTTCATTAAGAAGTCAAGCTTAATTTTCTTAATATCTTAATGGTAAAAAAATATTAAATGTTTGATCTGTGAATCCCGATAGCTATCGGGAGTGGTAAAAAAAAATAACTATGAACACAAATACCTCACAAGCAAAAATTGCAACATTTGGAGAACTTCTATTACGAATGGGCATAGCCAATGGCAATCGATTTACGCAAGCCAAAGAAATGCAGGTTCATATAGGAGGAGCCGAAGCAAATGTTTGTGTACTACTTTCACAATTAGGCATAAATACCAATTACATAACTCGTTTACCTAACAACGACCTATCTCAGCTTGCATTAAATGAACTCCATAAGTACAATGTAAATACCACAGATTGTATTTATGGAGGAGATAGAATTGGCTTATATTTTATCGAATCAGGTAATCAGATAAGACAATCGCAGGTAATCTATGACCGTAATAATTCGGCTTTTGCAACTATTGCCGAAGATGCAATAAATTGGGATAAAGTTTTAGAAAATACAACCCATTTTCATTGGTCTGGAATCAGCCCAGGAGTTTCTAATGAGGCTGGTTTAGTTTGCAAGAAAGCAATATTAGCCGCTCACAACAAAGGCTTAACAATATCATCTGACTTTAACTTTCGTACAAAACTATGGCAATACGGAAAAAGTCCTTCCGAAATTATGCCCGATTTACTTTATTATAGCACAATTACTGTAGCCGATTTAGATTCGACAGAAATATATTTTGGTATTAAAACAGACAAAAATGATTCCGATTCTAATCGGTTTCTAAAAACATACGAATTGCTAAAAGAAAAAATGCCTTACCTAAAAACATTAGCTATGAGCTTCAGAAAATCAGAAGGTCAAACCCATTTGTATTCAGGCATGTTATTTCACGAAGGTAAATTTTACGAATCAAAACAATATCTAATACATTTAGTTACCGACCAGATTGGATCAGGAGACGCCTTTACCGCAGGATTACTTTACAGCCTTAAAAACAATCTATCAGGACAAGAATGTATAGATTGGGCAACGGCATGTGGTGTTATAAAACAAAGCATAGTAGGAGACTTTGCAATAACCACATCCGAAGAAATAAACCATTTCATCAAATACGGCTCAAGTAATAGAATTAATAGATAAAACATAATTACAAAATGTATAATATTTTAAAAGCACAAAGAGTACTTCCTTTAGTCACACAAATCAGCATTAAAACTGCCGAGATTATACTAAAATCTGCTTCAGATTCAGGAATTAAAATCATTGAATTTGCTGCACGTGCTGATGACGCAAAAGAAGTTTTTGCCCAAATGGTAAATTTTAGAAACACAAATAACCTAGATATAAAATTGGCTGTTGGATCTGTCCTGACCTTAAATGATGCCGAAACGTACCATAAACTTGGTGCAGATTGCATTATATGCCCCCATACAGATTTAGAAATAGGAGATTATTGTTTAAAAAATAACCTTTATTGGATTCCGGGAGCAGCTACATTAAACGAAGTTCTTCATGCTAATAAATTAGGAGCCGAAATAGTTAAGCTTTTTCCTGCCGATAAAATAGGAGGACCTGATTATGTAAAAGCTATAAAAGCGCCATTTCCAAATTTAAAACTGATGCCTACTGGCGGAGTAACATTAGAGGAAAGCAATTTAAAATCCTGGTTTAAAGTAGGAGTTGTTTGTGTAGGAATTGGCTCTCACTTGTTCTCCAAAGAAATGTTATCTCAATTAGATTATAATAAATCATTTGAAGCTTTTAAAAATTTAATTGCTATTGTTGATAAAACCAGAAAATAAAGACATGGAAAATAATTGGTGGGAAATAAATCCAGAAACGCGTATTGACACTCCTTTTTTAGCGCTTTATATCGACCGTATTCGATACAATATCGAGCACTTAATTGAATCTGTAAATGGTAATACTCAAAAATTAAGACCACATATAAAAACGCATAAACTTGGAGAAATTCTCGATTTGTTTAAAAAATATCAAATAAACAAAGTAAAATGTGCCACTATTGCCGAGGCCGAATTATGTGCCATTCATAATGTTCCTGATATATTATTAGCCTACCAACCCACAGGATTAAAACAAAAACGCTGGATTACCTTACTACATAAATATCCTCGCCTTAATTTTTCGACTATTGTTGATAATATCGACACAGCAAACGAATTGTCCGAGTTAGGTAAAAGCTACAATTTAAAGCTAAATATCTATCTTGATATAAATGCTGGAATGGATAGAACCGGAGTAAATTTTAAAAGCAATTGGAGTGATTTAGCCAGTGCCATAATCCAATTACCAAATATCAATTTCTTAGGACTACATATTTATGATGGCCATTTAAAAGGCACTGTAGAACAACGAACAAAAGAAGCATTAGATTCATTTACCCAGATAACAGATAAACTTTCTACACTTGAACAAAAACTAGATTACAAACTAAAAATTGTTGCTGGTGGCTCTAATACATTTCCGTTTTATGCCACTCAGGAAAATGTAGAATCTAGCCCAGGTACATTTGTATTTTGGGATATTAATTATCAGACTAATTTACCTGAGCAGAGTTTTAAACCCGCAGCGGTTTTAGTGGGAACAATTATTTCTAAACCCACAGAAAATACTCTATGTATCGATATCGGATATAAATCTGTAGCTTCAGAAAACCCAATAGATAAACGTTTGACAATTTTAAATGACGATAAATTAATTCCAATATCGCATTCCGAAGAACATTTAGTTCTCGAAAACAAAGGAAACAAACAATACAAACTAGGCGATACCATTTATGCAATCCCCTACCATATTTGCCCTACTTGTGCTTTATACGAAACAGTTCAAGTGGTAAACGCTCAGCAAGATATTTACAACCAATGGACTGTTCTTGCCCGCAATAAAAAAATAAGTATTTAAAAATAAAATACAACACTATGTTCATATTTGATGCACATCTAGACCTAAGCATGAATGCTATGGAATGGAATAGAGATTTAAGAAATGATGTATCTACATTGCGTCATTTAGAAAAAGGAATGAATGACAAACCAGATAGAGAAAAAGCTACTGTATCATTCCCCGATTTAAGAAAAGGAAACATCGGGATTGTAGTAGCTACTCAAATAGCGCGATTTGTTAAACCCGATAGTAAAATTCCTGGTTGGAATTCACCACAACAAGCTTGGGCGCAAACACAAGCACAAGTCTCTTGGTACAAATGCATGGAAGAGGAAGGCGAAATGGTTGCAATTACCGACAAGAAATCATTACTAAAACAAATTGAATTATGGAATGATGGCACTCCAAACGACAAAAAACCTATTGGCTATATTTTAAGTCTCGAAGGTGCAGATTCCCTTATTGATGTTTCATACGTAGAAAAAGCGCACAATTACGGACTAAGAGCTATTGGTCCCGCACATTATGGCCCAGGTCGTTATGCTAACGGAACCGATTCTACAGGAAAAATGGGCGCAAACGGAATCGAATTGCTTAAAGAAATGGAACGTTTAAATATTATTCTGGATGCAACACATTTATGTGACGATGCTTTTTGGCAAGCCCTAGAAAACTATAACGGTCCAGTTTGGGCAAGCCACAATAATTGCCGAAGCTTAGTAAATCATAATAGACAATATAGTGATGATCAAATCAAAGAACTCATTTCCAGAGGAGCAGTTATAGGTGGCGCATTAGATGCATGGATGTTGGTACCAAACTGGGAACGAGGCGTTTCTACTCCATTAGGAATGCAATGTAATCTCGAAACCGTTTTTAAACATATGGACCACATATGCCAATTGGCAGGAAATGCAAATCACATTGGCGTAGGCTCAGATTTAGATGGCGCATTTGGCACAGAACAAACACCATATGATCTAAACACTATAGCCGATTTACAAAAATTAGTCTTCATCTTTAGAAGCCATGGATATTCAGAAGAAGATTTAAAAAATATCTTCCATCAAAACTGGATAAACTTCCTAATAAAAAATTGGGATTAAATAAAAGTCAAATTTGGAACAGCCTGCTTATACGATTGAAGTTTTTCATGATTAGGATCAACCTCAGTTATTACAAAATCTACTTCGGATAAGCTGGCAATTTTCATCTTTAAAACCGTATCCAATTTTTCGGATATTGTAAGTATAGCCGTTTTTTGAGAAGCCTGAATCATTGCTTTTTTTACCTGAACAGTTTCCCAATCTGAGTCTGAAAAACCTCCTTTGATATCTAATGCATTTGTTCCTAAAATTAATAAATCAACCTTAATACTTGATAACTGATGATACACATCTCCGCTCACACACATTTGACTATAAGGCGAAATACTCCCACCAATCATTATAACTTTCACATTAGGTTTATCCAAAAGTTCAACTGCAGATAAAACAGTTACGGTAAAAATGGTAAGATTTAAATCATTAGGAATTAATCGAATAAACTCTCTAATTGTAGTTCCTCCACCAATTAACAAAACCATTCCGTCGTGAAGCAATCCAACAGTTTTTTTTGCAATTATTTGTTTAGATTCACCTGCGTAAGTTTTTGTTACCGAAGAATGATGATATGCTTTTGTCATAGCACCACCTTTCACCTTAATCAGTAAAGACTCTGATTCAAGTTCATTTATATCTCTTCGAATTGTATCCTCAGAAACAAACAATTGATTAGAAAGTGTGTCGAAACTCACTCGGGTATGTAAGTTAATCTCTTTTAAAATATGAGCTTTTCTTTCTTCCTTGGTGTAATTTACCAATTCGTTATCATTCATGCGTTTCCATTTATTATAACAAAAGTAAACAAATAATGCAATAATATTGCTGGAAGAAATAAAAAACTAACACAAAAACAACACAAAAAACATCATTTACAATACATTAAACACAAAAACACACAGTGCAATTTTTTTGCAAAACAACTAATTTAAATCACTATAAACTTTAAATTTGTTTTTAACCAACCAAAAACCCTAACATGAAAAAAATCCTCCTATTTATTTTAACATTGTGCTATTCATTAGGGAATGCCCAAGAAACTTCTAACAATACAACTATAATTCCTGCACCTAATTTTTATAAGGCAACAGGTGATAGTATCGCTATAAAAGGACAAATAAAAATTGTTTTTAAAAACAATAAATACACTTCCAAAGAACTCAAAACAGCTCAAATTTTTGAATCTGTTATAAACAAAAACTCTCCTAAAAAGAAAGCTGACATTTTGGTTCAATTTACAACCGAATCCGCTTCCGCAAAAGGAGATAAGGAAGCTTACAAAATAAATATTACTCCAAAAGGTATTTTTGTTACGGGTCAAGAGCAAGGGCTATTTTATGCAGTACAAAGTTTACTTCAGCTTTTGCCAAATAACTTAACAGTAAGTTCTCAGATCAAACTACCATGTATTGAAATTATCGATGAGCCTAGATATCCGTATAGAGGATTACATCTCGATGTATGTCGTCACTTTTTTTCGGCAGATGTTATTAAAGATTTCATTGCCCAAATGTCTTATTACAAACTAAATAATTTCCATTGGCATTTAACTGATGATCAAGGTTGGAGAATTGAAATAAAAAAATATCCTAAGCTTACCGAAATCGGATCTAAAAGAGCACAAACACTCGTTGGGAATAAATTCGAACGATTCCCAAGATTTTTTGACAATACTCCCTACGGAGGTTATTACACACAGGAAGAAATCAAAGAAGTTGTAAAATTTGCCGAAGAGCATTTTGTAAACGTTATTCCCGAAATCGAAATGCCAGGACATGCCTCTGCTGCCGTAGCTGCTTACCCAAACTTAGCCTGTTTTCCATCTACAGACTTAAAAGTAATTGAATCCTGGGGTGTGTTCGAAGATGTATTTTGCGCAGGCAAAGAAGAAACTTTTGTTTTTTTAGAAGATATTTTAAAAGAAGTAATGGTGCTTTTTCCAAGTAACTACATTCATATCGGCGGAGATGAATGTCCAAAATCACGATGGGAAAAATGTCCGAATTGTCAAAAGAGAATAAAAGACCTTGGTCTAAAAAATGAACATGAGCTACAAAGTTATTTTATTAAACGCATGGAAAAATTTCTAAATGCAAACGGAAGACAGATTTTTGGATGGGATGAAATTCTAGAAGGTGGCCTTGCTCCTAATGCAGCAGTTATGTCATGGCGTGGCGAATCTGGCGGAATTGCAGCAGCTAGAGACAAACACAAAGTAGTAATGACTCCGGAAGATTATGTTTATTTCGACCATAATCAAGGCTATTCTTTACAAGAACCATTATCAGTTGGTCGATTAACCACAGTTCATGAAGTATACAACTACAACCCAACTCCCGTAGACAGCCTAACCATAGAGCAACAAAAATACATTCATGGAGTTCAGGCTAATATTTGGTCGGAATATGTAACCAGTCCAGCAAAGCTAAATTATATGCTATATCCAAGACTATTTCCATTTGCAGAAATAGCCTGGACAGAGACAAAGAATAAAAATTATTCAAATTTAATGCTAAAAAGGTTCCCACATCATATCGAAAAATTGGAATCCGAAAAACGATTATATAAAGTCCCTACCCCATTTGGAATTCAGGACACCACTATTATAGCGTCAAAATTCATTCTAGAAATGCAACCAACCATTAAAAATGGGCAAATTTTCTATACCATCGATGGTTATAATCCAGATGAAACAGCCAGCAATTACACAAAACCTGTTACAGTTTATATCCCAAAAGGAGAATTTAGAAACATCAAAGTAGTACAAATAAGTCCAAGTGGAAGAAGAAGTTCCATTACCACAATTTCAGTTAAAAATTCCGAAACCCAACCTGCTTTAGCTATTAAGCCAACCAAAAATGGCTTAAAATATTCCTATACAAATAAACTCGTTCAACAAACACTAGAACTAGATACTATCAAATTTATTAAGTCAGGCATTCATGAAGGAGTAATTGAAATGAAAAGATACAAATCAAAAGAGAACCTATATATGGGTTTAAAATTTGAAGGCTATATCTATATTCCTGAAACTGCACAATATGAGTTCTCGACTATTGTAGACGATGGTGCAAAATTATTTATAGACAACCAGCTTATTGTTGATAACGACGGAAGACATTGGATTAATGAAGCTTTTGGAGCAGCAAAACTCGAAAAAGGGTTCCATAAGATAAACATCCGTTATTTTGATGCTGCAGGAAGTTCTACACTACAATGCTTTATCCGACAAGAAGGGAAAGAAAAACAAGAAATAAGTGCTTCGCAATTGTATTATGAATAGTCAAAACAAAAAACGCATTCAACTTAAAAGGAATGCGTTTTTTTTATGTTTAAAAATTATTTACCTATAACAGCTTTACTAATTTTTTCAAAATCATTATCCTTTAAATTATAAGTTGCAGCACCATAAAAATAATATGCAGGATCACCCGTTTTAGCATTCACAACTTGTAGGTACTTATTTGCGTTCATACTTACATATCTTAAATAATACACTTCCTCATTATTTAAAATCTTCTTTTCTAAATCTGCATCTTTTATAAATTCAAACTTAAATTTATAGTCTTCTACAAGCTTTTTCATCTCTTTTTCATCTCTAAGTTTTTCAGATATTCTCCATGGATTATATTCCATTAAATAAGCTTCAGGAATATAAAGTGTATTATCTTTTAAATTCTTAATCTCCGGATTTACGAAATCATCATAAAGCCCACAATGTTCTCCTTTACTAATAATTTGATTGATCTGTTGAAAATAATTCTTTAGCATTCCCAAATTAGTATTTGTAAAACTTTTTTCTTTATACATTCGAGTATAAAGATCAGACCTGCTCTCTTCAGAACTTGCTTTCATTGCGTCAACTAAGAACTTATTATTAACACTAAGAGGAGCTCTTGCAATATAACTTAAGGTTTCATTAAAAAGATCATACAGTTTCAAATTATACTTTTTTTCTTCAGGTTTTAATTTTTTAAACCCCTTATCAAACTTTTCCTTATCTAAAACTCTTATTGCAAAATTGGTATGAACAAATACTGTTCCTTTAGAAGTTCTCAATATGTCTCCATCAAACTTCGCAAATGAATATTTACCATCAGCATAATCTAACATTTTAAAATCTGCATACTCAACCACTTTAAAGGGAGTAATAGTCCAAACTTCTTTTAAAATTTTCTCATAATCTTCTTTACTATTTAATTCAGGCAGGACAAAAATTGTAGTTGTACTTTTAAATGCCTCTAACTCTCCTTTTTTAAATTCATCATTTGCTCCTCTATAAGAAGACGTTATTGCTATCTGAGCATAATTTTTAATACTCAGAACAAGCATTATAATAACTAAAATTCTTTTCATTTTTGAATAATTTATTATTTGTTAATATTTGCAAATAGCACATAAAAAAACGCATTCGCCGCGGCGAATGCGTTTTTTACAAAAACTAAATTGCATTTTATTTTTATCCTTTCAAGCTTGCAGATAAATACTCACGGTTCATACGTGCAATATTTTCAAGAGAAATTCCTTTAGGACATTCTACTTCACAAGCTCCAGTGTTAGTACAGTTACCAAAACCTTCGTGATCCATCTGGTGTACCATGTTTAATACACGATCAACAGCTTCAATCTTACCTTGAGGTAATAAAGCATATTGAGATACTTTTGCAGCAACGAATAACATTGCTGATGAGTTTTTACAAGTTGCAACACAAGCTCCACAACCAATACAAGCAGCTGCATCGAATGATTTATCTGCATCGTGTTTGTTAATCGGAATTGTATTTGCATCAATTGTATTTCCTGAAGTATTCACCGAGATAAAACCTCCAGCATGTTGAATTCTGTCAAAAGAACTTCTATCAACAACTAAATCTTTAATTACTGGGAAAGCTTTTGCTCTAAATGGCTCGATAAAAATCGTATCACCATCTTTAAACATACGCATGTGTAACTGACAAGTAGTTACTCCTCTGTCTGGTCCGTGTGCTTCTCCATTGATGAATAATGAACACATACCGCAGATTCCTTCACGACAATCGTGATCAAATGCTACTGGCTCTTCTCCTTTATTGATTAATTGTTCGTTAAGAACATCAAGCATTTCAAGGAAAGACATATCTGGTTCGATTCCGTCGATTGGGTAATCAACGATTCCTCCTTTATCTTGGGCGTTTTTCTGACGCCATATTTTTAATGTAAGTTTCATAATTCTGTTATGGGTTATAAGTTAAGAGTTAAACGTTAGAAGTAAGAAAATAAAATCTTACGATTTCATTTTCTTTCGCTACATCATTTTTGTCTTAGCTAAATAATTTATATATCCATTTAATATTGCTTTGGTTCTTTCAAACCTTTCTCTAAATTGTTGCAACAAATCTTCTTCAATATAATTTTCATCCATTGCTGTTATTACCTGATTTAATGATTCTGTTAAAGAACCTCTGGCAATTCTACAAAATTGAATATTTTCCTGATAATGATATCTTCCATACCCTTCGGCAATATTATCACTAACAGATCTTGAAGAACGTCTAAGTTGACTTGTTAAGGCATATTTTTCTTCGATTGAAAATTTCGGAATTATATTTTGAGACACAAATATCCTCAATTCTCTTGCTGCTTTCCAGCATTCCAAATCTTCGAACGACTTTAATGAACTCATAACCTTTAACTCTTAACTTGTTACTTGTAGCTTCTTTGAACTAATTTAATGTTTTCGTAAACTAGAGGTTCTTTGTGTAATACTGCATCACTTGGTTTTCCTTTGTATTCCCAAGCTGCAACATATGCAAAGTTTTCGTCATCACGAAGTGCTTCTCCTTCTTCTGTTTGGTATTCTTCACGGAAGTGACCTCCACAAGATTCATTACGGTGTAATGCATCTTTTGCGAACAATTCTCCTAACTCTAAGAAATCGGCAACACGTGTCGCTTTCTCTAATTCCTGATTAAATTCGTTAGCGCTTCCTGGCACTTTTACATCTTTATAAAACTCTTCACGTAAAGCAGCAATCTCAACAATAGCCTCAGATAATCCTTTAGCATTACGAGCCATACCAACTTTATCCCACATGATTTTTCCTAATTTCTTATGGAAATAATCTACAGAATGAGTTCCTTTATTATTGATAAATCTATCGATTTGATCTTTTACTTCTTTTTCTGCTGCTACGAATTCTGGTAAATCTGTAGAAATTTCTCCCATTTTAATATCCGGAGCAAGGTAATCTCCAATAGTATAAGGTAATACGAAATATCCATCAGCTAAACCTTGCATCAATGCAGAAGCCCCAAGTCTGTTTGCTCCGTGATCAGAGAAGTTAGATTCTCCAATTGAGAAACATCCAGGAATTGTAGTCATTAAGTTATAATCAACCCAAGTTCCACCCATAGTGTAGTGAACCGCTGGGTAAATCATCATTGGTGTTGTATAAGGATCTTCATCGACGATTTTGTAATACATCTGGAATAAGTTTCCGTATTTACTTTTCACGATTTCAGCTCCTAATTTAGTTACCAATGCAGCATCCTTATCATCTAAACCTTTTACAAAAGCTTCTTCAGTTCCGTAACGTTTAATTGCAGCAGCAAAATCTAAGTAAACAGCTTCTCCGGTTTTATTAACACCAAAACCAGCATCACATCTTTCTTTTGCAGCACGAGACGCTACGTCACGAGGTACTAAGTTACCAAAAGCAGGATATCTTCTTTCTAAGAAATAATCTCTCTCAGCTTCAGACAAATCAGTTGCTTTTTTCTTTCCTTCACGGATTGCTTTAGCATCTTCTTGTTTTGCAGGAACCCAAATACGACCATCATTACGTAACGATTCAGACATCAAAGTCAATTTAGACTGGTGATCTCCTGAAACCGGAATACAAGTTGGGTGAATTTGTGTATAACACGGATTTGCAAAAAACGCTCCTTTTTTATGAATTTTCCAAGCTGCTGTTGCATTACTTCCCATAGCATTTGTTGACAAGAAAAACACGTTTCCGTATCCTCCAGAACCAACTACTACAGCGTGAGCAGAATGTCTTTCTATTTCTCCAGTAACTAAGTTACGAGCGATAATACCTCTCGCTTTTCCATTCACGATAACAATGTCTAACATTTCGTGACGGTTGTACATTTTTACTTTTCCACGACCAATCTGACGGTTCATTGCAGAATAAGCTCCTAACAATAATTGTTGTCCTGTTTGTCCTTGTGCATAAAAAGTACGAGAAACCAAAGTTCCTCCAAAAGAACGGTTATCTAAAAGACCTCCGTACTCTCTTGCCAATGGCACCCCTTGAGCCACACATTGGTCAATAATATTAGCCGAAACTTCAGCCAAACGGTGAACGTTTGCTTCACGCGCACGGTAGTCACCTCCTTTTACAGTATCATAAAATAATCTGTAAACCGAGTCACCATCACCTTTATAGTTTTTTGCTGCATTGATACCACCTTGAGCTGCAATAGAGTGCGCACGTCTTGGTGAATCCTGAAAACAAAAAGCTTTTACGTTATATCCCTGCTCAGCCAAAGTAGCCGCAGCTGAACCTCCAGCCAAACCTGTACCAACAATGATAATATCTAAATTACGTTTGTTAGCAGGGTTTACTAAATTAATATGATCTTTATAATCTGTCCATTTGTCCGATATTGGGCCGTGTGGAATTTTTGAATCTAATGCCATTATAATTTATATTAATTATTGAAATGATGAAATAATGCGATTATGACGAAAAGTGCTGGTACTACTACCGCAAATCCATAACCGAATCTACTTAAAGATCTTGAGTACTTATTGTTCATTCCCATAGATTGAAGAGAAGAACTGAATCCGTGCCAAAGGTGGAATCCTAATAACACAAAAGAAATACAATATAACCCAGTACGAATTGGGTCATGAAATTTATGAACTAACTCTCCATAATATCTCGTAGCATCTGGTGCTGTACCTGCAATGTATTTGTAGGCAACTTCAGGAAACCAAAAATCATAAAAATGCAATCCTAAGAATGCTAAAATAACCAATCCAGAAATAATCATATTTCTAGAACTCCAAGAAGCATTAGCAGCTCCATTGTATTTTGCATACGCAATTGGTCTTGCAGCGCTATTTTGTAAAGTCAAAACAAATCCCATTACGAAATGGAAAATTACCCCGATTGCCAAAACTGGTTGCATTACATATTGAATCAGCGGATTGTATCCCATAAAGTGAGAAGCTTCGTTAAAAACATCTTTACTAATAATAGAAATAAAATTTAAAGAAACATGCAGCGCTAAAAACGTGATTAAGAATATTCCCGAAAGAGCCATAGCCACTTTCTTTAAGATGGAAGCATTCAATAGTGCAGATTGTGCCATAAGTGTTTAAGTAGTTTGTTTTAAAAAATTATACAAAAATAACTCAAATAGACATGAACTACAACCATTTCGTTGTTATTTATAATGATTTTAAAGAGTTTTAAATGATTTTATTGCAAATTATTTAAAAACAATAAAATACATTTTCTCTAAAGGTTGTTTTAACAAAATCCTGCTTTTTATATAATTACCAAATTGTTATTTTTTCTAACATTTTAATTTGTTTTCCTCAAAAGTATCCCAAAACCGAATTTTATCCTTTTAAAACAATAGAAGTTTGATAGCTTAATTTTACCTTTATCGCCTCAAAGAAACCAGAATGAAAACAGGAATTGACGCTATTACATTTGATGTAGCCAAAATACATTTACCTATAAAAACATTGGCAACCGCCAGAAATATAGAACCCGAAAAACTAGAAAAAGGCTTGGGTTTAATTAAAATGACGCTTCCAGACACTTATCAGGATACCGTAGTTTTTGGAGCAAATACCTTAACCAAATTAATAGAAGATAATAAAATCGATTTAAGCGAAATTGGCCGTATTTATGTTGGAACCGAAAGTGCCATTGATAGTTCTAAACCTATTAGCTCTTTCTTGATTGCTTTGATGGAACAGAAATTTGGAGAAGATACTTTAGCCGAATGCGATGTTGTCGATTTTACATTTGCTTGTATCGGAGGCGTAGATGCTTTACAGAATTGTATTGATTATGTAAAATTAAATCCGACTAAAAAAGCCATTGTAGTTACTACCGATTTTGCAAAATACGATTTAAATTCAACTGGAGAATATACTCAAGGAGCTGGAGCCCTTGCAATGCTTGTAACTTCAAACCCTAGAATTATTGCTTTCGAAAATAATTGGGCAACAAGCACAAAAGGCGTTTTCGACTTTTTTAAACCATACCGTACTATTTCAAAAGAATCTATAACAGGAAACACAACCAATGAATCTTGGTTTGACAATCTTGAAGCCGAAATAGAAATCCATAAGGACCAACCTGTTTTCGACGGACAATATTCGAATCAATGTTATATGGATCGTACTCGAAATGCTTATTTTTCGTTTAAGAAATTAAAAAACACTTCAGAAACTGTTTACAATTCCTGGAAAAGTATCATCATGCATTTACCATACTCTTTTCAGGGACGCAGAATGTTATCTGAAATTTATGCTTTAGACAGCGAAACTAAAATTATTTCGGGAGATGAATCTGCAGCTGAGTATCAAAACAAACTAAAAGAAGTAAGCAAATCTGAAGCATACAAAACTTTTGTTGTTGATAAATTACAACCTGCTGAATTAGCTTCTTCTTTAATAGGAAACCTTTATACAGGATCTATTTTTATGGGATTATTATCGACTTTGGCTCATTTTTATGACACCAAAAATGAAATTTCAGGAACTCAATTCGGTTTTCTAGCTTACGGAAGTGGATCTAAATCGAAAGTTTTTGAAGGAACAATTCAACCTGAATGGAAATCTGCTCTTACTGAAACCAAACTTTTTGAGACTTTAGAAAAAAGTACCGAAATTGATTTTGAAACCTACGAGAAGCTTCACAAAAAAGAACAAAAACAAAGCATCCGAACTCCCAAAAACGAATGGGTTCTGGATAGAATCGAGAAAGAAAGCCCAAACTTAATTGGGGCGAGATATTATAAATGGGTTGATTAAATTATTTAAAAACCGAAGTCTTTAAGCTTCGGTTTTTTTATTAATTGCCAATCCTGTCATTGCGAGAAACGAAGCAACCACACTAACAAAAGGAAGCAAAGTAATGCGTAAAATGAGATTGCTTCGTTCCTCGCAAAGACTTTGCAACTGTTAATTTTTGCCACAGATTGAATGGATTAAAATGATTTTTCTTTCTCACCCTTTAATTACTTAATCAATCCTTCTTATGCTGTTCTGTATAATTTTGATTTCCTTTAATTGATTGCTCATCTACGTTCATTCCGTTTGCCATTCCGAGCATGAATGCGGTTATAATTAGGATTATTTTTCTTTTTAGCCAAAGTATTGGTCGCCTAGATTGCTCTAAGCGTGTTTTATTATTACGTTTATACATTTTGTAAATGATAAATGATTAGACATTTTTTTTATCATCATTATGCCTTAAATAGCATAAAAACCTAGAAAAAGTTTTCTAAGCGCTGCATAAACTTTTAATATGGATTACGGGAAGTAATTATTTCATTTATAAAAACAGACTGAATTATAAATGATCTTAAATTTTGATAAAGAAACTTTTGTTCCTTTAAAACAATCTCGACTTGAAGGCTAAAAACGGCAGCAAACTCTACACATCTTAAAGGAATCGAGAAAAAAACCTTTTCAAACGAGTTTATTCGATTAAAAACATATAAGCCAGAATCTTTAAATTTTAATTCTCTGCTTTCGTTAATGAGTGAAGATTGATAATAATTGGCTGATTTTGATTGAAAATCTAAAGCACCATCACCCGCAATCACGACAAATGCCAGAAAGAGATAAATCAGATATTTTAAATGTTTTTTCAATCTATTTAAATTATTATTTGCCGCAATTTATTAAATTATTCTTTATAAATAGTAAACTTATTATGCGTTAAACCAAAACCTAGATTCTCATAAATCAAGACATTTTCTACTCTTCTGCGATTAGTGGTAACTTCGATGCTTTTTAGATTGTTTTGATCGGCGTAATCCAATATTTTTTGTATTAATTGTCGCCCAATTCCTTTACCTCGATAATCTTTATTGATGAAAAATTCCTGAATTTCACCAACTAATCCGCAATGATGCAAAAGATTTTGTGTGTGAAAACTAATAAAACCTACACCTACATTCTCATTTTCTGCTAATAAATATAAATTGTTTTGGTTAGAAATATTTTCATTGAAAATTTCTGTAAAAATTCCAAAATCTAAAACTTCGTTTTCGAGTTCACATATCGATTTATAAACAAAATTTAGGTCTTGTTTCTCTACTTTTCTAATTTTAATTTTTAGCTCCATAATCTTTTATTCTTTTTGAAAGCCCCCTTCTAAACCAATACGCTCAAATTTAACCTTGTATTTTTGAACATATTTATTCCATTCCTCTTTGTTTTTACTGCAATAAACAGAAAAAGCGTAATCAACTATTTCTTTACTGAAATGATTTCCCAAAACAGTATCCAAATATTCTATTCCAGAATCAACTACTTGTTTTAGAATAGATAATTTATCAATTCCATTTTCTTTACAAGCCTTATCAAGCCATAATCCTTTTCCGATTTTTACATATTCTTTGAGCAAACTTTCGGTGATAAACTCAGAAGGAACATCATTAATATCTGGTTGATGTTTTCCGTTCTTGAAAATTAACAAAATCAATTCTTCAGAATAATATTCTTCTGGAATTAATCTTAACATTGTTCCATTTTCAGCCGCTTTAAAACAAAGTTCTTTTGTTATAAATTCATCCGGAATAACCTGAATTGCAAAACCATCTTTACCAACTAATTTATCGCAGAATTCAAAAGTTATTAAGTTCTCATCAATAAATGACAAAGCATGATAGCTAATATTTAATGCCAGATTACAAAGTTCCTCGGTTTTAAATTCTTTCGGAACCAATTTAAGATCTCTATAATTTGATAAAACACGACCGCGCCAATATTCATACGTTTTTGCAGGAGGATTATTTTGTTTTAAAATCAATTCTCCAAATTCTAATTCTCGTTTTAATTCTTCAAAAGTTTCTATTAACGGATTATCAAGATGTTTTCGCAATTCTATTGAGATAATATCTTCTCCTGAAACTTCATCGTATTCACATTCGTTTTTAACATCAAAATTGTCTGTTTTATCATTATAATAAAACAAATTATTTTTACGCTCCGCAAATGTTGTATAATGGTCTTCGACTATAAATACTGGCGCTTCAATAAGTCCTGTGCATTTAAAATTACCATGATTATAAGAGGTCATTACAACTTCCTTTGCTTTTACATTTCCTATTATTTCGGTATAAGAACCTCCTAATAACAAACTCTGACAAGTAACATTACCATTAATATAAATGTAAGGACCATAATCACCTTCCGCATTTATAATTGTTCCGTTTGTAGAGAAATCTCCGTTTATTAAAATACCTTCGATTCTTCTTGTATCAATTTCTTTTAACGGTAGATTTAATACATTTGTAAGCCATTTTTTCTCTTTATCTTCATAAAGATCTAAATAAAAATTACCCTCAAAATTTACATTTCCGTTTGCTACAAGAAAGAAATCCTGATCTTCCCATTCTTCAAAATAATCGAATCCTTCTCGCTCTATCAAAAATGGATATTGCGATTTGACTTCTTTGATTGTTATTAATTTAAAATCTAACTTATTCATTTTTTACTGCCTTATTTTAAATATATTCTAGCGTATGCATTAATAAATTTAACACTATCTATTTCGTGTTTTCTTTTAGTTTCATTTCCATAATTGGCATGAATCTGTCTTTTATTGAAGTTTCGAATTCTCCAACTTTTTCAAATCCAAGTTTCGAATAAAATGCTTCTGCATTTGGCTCAGAATCGAGTATTACTTTTTCAAATTTACCCTCTCTAATCCTACTTAAAAAATCGTCAATTAGATATTTTCCGAATCCTTTTCCAATATATTCTGGTCTAACAAATAAATTATCCAGTTTTACATTCTTTTTTTCTTCAATAAAGTATGAATAATAACCAATGATTAAACCCTCCTTCATCAACTTGAACACATAATTATTCTTAATATAATCTTCAGTAATTGTTAGATTTTTATCCCACTGTAAAATCTGTTCTGCCGAATATCCCCAATATGCTTTTGACTTTTTGGTGATTTCCGTGAGGATTTCATGGTCGGTTATATTTGCTTTTTCTACGGTCATAATTATACGATTGATTTTAATCTAATTGGATTTATTAATACATACATCAACAAAAAACAAAACGGGTGAATCAATTTAAACAAAATTGATTCACCCGTCAAATATATTAAGCATTCATGATTTTAATGCAAGCTTTTTCGATTTGTACATCTGAAAATGGTTCTAGTGCTTTTACTAGCATTTTACTAGTTTTTATACAACTAATCATTTTGGTTCTCAGGTCGAGATTATTACCCATTTCAGTTTCCAGAATATTCTCGAAAATTTCAGATAAATATTCAGGTTGATTCTTAAATTCTCCTTCCATCCAAAGAGCCGAAAGGAATTTTGCCACGGATGGCATTACATCATCATTATGATGATGAGATAGTTTGTGATTTTCTTTAGTCATATCGAAAATATTAAACGCACGAAACCCTCGCTGTAGGTGTGACTAAATATCCAAAGATAGATTTAGGGCAGTTTCCTGCTCCATCACCTTGGCGAGGGTTCGCTTATGTTAACTTTTAATAAGTTTTATTGAAAGTTCTTTAAATATTTAGTCGATACAAACGTACGACTATTAATTCAAGCTGAAAAGATAAAGTTACTCTTTTAGAAAAATTACTAAGTAAGAAATAATCTTTGCGAAAGATATATTTATAGAAAAACCGAAGTTTGATTGCTTCGGTTTTTTTATGCTTATTGTTGTGTCCGCAGATTGAAGATCCTATATAGGGATATAAATAGTTTTTTTAGTTAATTTTTTCAACTGCTAAATTTGCCTCAAGAATATATCTCAGAAAATCTCGGCCCGAATCAGTTATACTAACCGTTTCCTCATCAATTTTAATTAACTCAGAAAAGGCAAGAAAATTCAAATAACTTTCATATGAGTAATTTTTATAGCCTTCAGGATTATATTTTACAGCATTGTCATAATATAGCTTTAATTCACTTTTAGTTTCTGTTTGAGAATAATTCAATCTTTGGAGTAACCTAATTTGACTTCCAAAAATAGCACTATAAATTTTTTCAACATTTTTAATAAGAATTAGAATTTTGGTATATTTATAAATTCTATCGTATTTATTTTGCAGACCTTCTACTTTGCTAATTTGAGTTTCATTTTCTATTGTTTTATCAATTGATGCTAGAGTATAGTCCGAAAATTTTGCCAAAATTTTATCTAGATTTGAGGCATCTTGACCATCACCTAATATTTCAGCCAAAGAATCTTCTTCAATTTGTTTATTTGCAAGATTTGTTTCTATTCCTGTACTTCCATAAGTAAATTTTTTAATGTTATTTATAAAATTTGTAATTGGTCTTTTTAAGATTAAGAAAATAATAAGTGTAACTAATGGCCATGAAATTGTACTTAAAAATTCTAAAATCATTTTTATTGTGTCATAGTATCCCATAAAATCATTTTTAATTAGGTTGTTTTATCAAAGTTAGATTATAATAAAAATAGTTATTTTATTTATTAATAATGAAGAATGAAGAAATTTTGAACTTATTTCGAAGTAAAAAAATCGCTTGCTTATGGATCTGTTTTTCAATTTTAATCCTTTAAACAAGTTGATTGAGTCTTATAATGAAAACAAAAAGCTTTATGAACGATTGGTTCAGGCTGAAAAAGAGAAAGTTGCTTTTTTTTTTAGAAAAATTGTTAAGCGAGAAGAAATAATTTTTACAAACGATATATTTATAAAAAAACCGAAGCAACAAAACTTCGGTTTTTTTATGTTTATGGATTATGGCTCATTGTTACGGGCACGGATTGTAAATCCGCTATCGGGCGTACGTCACTTTTATTGACAGTAAATATCTTCTTGTTATTCACTTTTCCATTTTTCATATAATTGTTTTGTATTTCTAAATCGTGAGGAAACCCCAAAACATTCACTGTAATTATCTACTGCCTCAAATATCACATCTCGATATTCCGTTCTCCAATCTCTATCCAAAATATATTTGTGAATTATACAGTAAGAAAATCGATCAAGAGCATTTAAATAATTTTCACGAGCAATTTTGATTTTATCATCAAGTAACACCAAAACATCTTCATTCAATTCAACTTCAGAAGAATTTATTTGAATATCATAAGCTCTTAACTCAAAATTACATTGATCAAAATATTCTTTTCTTTTATTTAGTTCACTCTCCAATTCTAGAACAGTCATAAGGGTACTATTCTTTTGACTTTCTGCCAAACTTTGCAATTGAATTTTAACTTGTTTTATTTGATACCACGCAACTAAGAGAACACCTAAAGAAATTATTACAGAAAGAACACTCGAAAATGCGCTTATCCAATCAGTTATAGAAGGACACATTATTTTCCAAGCTTAGCCATTAATCTTTGAAGTATTAATTGCGTTTTATTAGAGTTAGAGATTGAATTTTGATGATCTTGAGATTTTGTTTCATAATCATTTTGATGAACTTTAAAATAAACCATCAATTCAGGAAGTGAAACTCCAGATAAAGCTAATAAAGGAATAATTTCATTTAAGACAGAATCAATTTCAATAATTGAATCAGCCGTCTTTAGTTTTTCTAAATATTGCCTAATAATTTGTTCTTTCATAATACAATTAGTTATATATGCAATGTACAAATAAATGATTATTAAAGAGTTTAGTCATGTAAGATTTTTTAACAAATTACAATACTTGGTTTATTAACACAATTTCTCACAATACTGAGTTCGCGTGAGGGATAGAGGCGGTATCCTTTTATGAAGCGATAGCGGAATAAAAGATATAGCCGAAAGCCCGACCCGGAGGGACACGCCATTATTGAGATTCTAGGTTCTAAGGTTCTGAGAATCTAAGTTGCTAAGACTTTAGAAAGTTTTATTTATCCTCAATTTTGTCAATTTCGACGGAGGAGAAATCTTCGCGAGTAGCTCAACAATCTGGAGATGCTTTGTATGAGTGCCATGTGGAGATTGCTTCGCCAATTCGCTATCGCTCGTGTCTTCGTTCCTCAGAAAGACAAGTTTGTGTGAATATTGTATAGATAAATAAGAAAATTTTAATAAACCAAATCTACCTAGTATTTCTAAAATTAGTATTTTTGAGTATTCAAAGTATAAAACTAAATTAATATGAAATATCATCAAATAAACAGCTCTCTTTTTATAAAAAATCGCGAAAAATTCATGGCTCAAATGAAGCCTAATAGTGTAGCGGTTTTTAATTCAAATGATATTTACCCAGTTAGCGCCGATAGCACATTACCTTTTGCTCAACATAGAGATATTTTTTACTTAAGTGGTGTAGATCAGGAAGAAAGTGTCTTGTTGCTTTTTCCAGATGCTCCATACGAAAATCAGCGCGAGATTTTATTTTTAAAAGAAACCAATGACCATATTGCTGTTTGGGAAGGGGAAAAACTTACTAAACAACGCGCATTTGAAGTTTCGGGAATTAAAACCGTTTATTGGTTACAAGATTTTCATAAGATTCTGAACGAAATGATGACGTATGCCGATACTATGTACATTAATACTAATGAACATTATCGTGCAACTGTTGAAACTGAAACTCGTGAAGCTCGTTTTGTAAAATGGTGGAAGGAAAGATATCCTGCGCATCAGGTTGCAAAAAGCAACCCTATATTACAACGCATTCGTTCGGTAAAAGAAAGCGAAGAAATCGATTTGATTCAACATGCTTGCAATATTACCGAAAAAGGTTTCCGTAGATTATTGTCTTTTGTAAAACCAAATGTAACTGAATACGAAATCGAAGCAGAGCTTATTCACGAATTTATTCGTAATCGCTCTAAAGGTTTTGCTTATACTCCGATTATTGCTTCTGGAAATAATGCAAATGTTTTACACTATATCGAGAACAATCAACAATGTAAAGCTGGAGATTTAATCTTGCTGGATGTTGCTGCCGAATATGCTAATTATTCTAGCGATATGTCGCGTACTATTCCGGTTTCAGGTACATTCTCGGCTCGCCAAAAAGCGGTTTATAATGCTGTTTTACGTGTGAAAAATGAGGCTACAAAAATGCTTACTCCTGGAACACTTTGGAAACAATATCATATAGAGGTTGGAAAAATAATGACTTCGGAATTATTAGATCTAAAATTAATAGACAAAGCCGATGTACAGAATGAAAACCCTGATTGGCCAGCTTATAAAAAATATTTCATGCACGGTACTTCTCACCACATGGGATTGGACACGCATGATTATGGATTGTTACACGAACCTATGAAAGCTAATATGGTTTTTACGGTTGAACCTGGAATTTACATTCCTGCTGAAGGTTTTGGTATTCGATTAGAAGATAATGTTGTAATCCAAGAAACTGGAGAACCATTTAATTTAATGCGCAATATTCCTATCGAAGCTGATGAAATAGAAAGCTTAATGAACGTTTAATTCAGTTCACTAAATTCATAAAATAAACGGCTTTCAGAAATGTTAGCCGTTTTGCTTTTCCTTACACAACAAACCGCTATTTTTGCAACATTAAATCTATCTCATTGAAAAATATTCTTTTTAAAAACACCAATATTTCTTATTCAGACACAGGAAAAGGAACCACAATAGTCCTACTTCATGGCTTTTTGGAAAATAAAACTATGTGGAACCACTATGTTGATGCATTCTCTAAAAATTACCGTGTTATTACTATTGATTTATTGGGTCATGGGAAGACCGAACCTCTAGGTTACGTTCATACCATGGAGGATAATGCTGATGTAGTTAATGAAGTATTATCTCACCTTGAGATTAATAAAGCCGTTTTTATAGGACATTCTATGGGCGGATATGTTGCTTTGGCTTTCGCCGAATTATATACCGAAAAGGTAGAAGGTTTGGTTTTATTAAATTCTACATCTAAGCCCGATAGTGCTGAACGAAAACTAAATCGAAATCGAGCTATTAAAGCCGTTAAACAAAACTATGCTGCTTTTATAGGTTTAGCCATTGGAAATTTATTTAGCGAAAACAATAGAGAAAGACTTGCTACGAATATAGAACTCGTAAAAGAAGAAGCCTTAAAAACTCCACTTCAGGGGATAATTGCATCCTTAGAAGGAATGAAAATAAGAAAAGACAAGGAAATTATTTTACATACTAATCTTTTCCCGATGTTATTAATTTTAGGAGAAAAAGACCCTGTTTTAAATTACGAAGAAAGTATTTTACAAATAGAAAATACAAATGTATCTCTCGTTACTTTTCCTGATGGACACATGAGTTCCATAGAGAATGAAACAGAATTAACTGCTGTATTATTAGATTTTTTTAAAGGGATTTAAATCATCTCAGGACTTAAATATCCTTTTTCGATCAGTTCGTTTTTATCTTTTAGATGATTTAATTTTCCATCTTTGATTAAAACCAATCTTGTCGAAATGCTAATTACGTTTCTGTAATTATGGTCGGATATTATGATTCCCTTTTTAGACGAATTCATGATAATTAATTGGTTTACTTTTTCAATCATCAAAGGAGATAATCCGTTGTAAGGTTCATCGAGTAATACAAACTTTGAAGAATTTTCTAATACAAGTTTTATTTCGAGATAACGCAATTCGCCTCCTGATAAATGAGCAATCTTTTTGTCGGTTATTACCTGTATCATTTCGTCATTACAAAACGAATCAATCCTTTCTTTTGCAATCGAAAGTCGAATTGCTTTTTTAACAGAAAAAACATTAGGAATAAAATTATCTTGACTCAAATAACTTATTTCACTCATTAATTCCCTGGTCTTGGTTTTCATATCTCCATCAATTCTTACAAACTTAAAATCTGCCGGTATAACTCCGAAAATAATTTTAAGAAAAGTAGATTTACCCGAGCCATTTCTTCCCAAGAGCCCAATAATATCATTTGTTTCGCATTGCAAATAAACATCGGAAAGAATTATTTTCTCACCAAAAGACTTTTTAACACTATCAATTTCTAAAATATGTCTTTTCAAAACAATCTATTTATTAGATTAAAAATGAGAATTCCAGATATTAGAAGAATAAAATTAAAGCACCAAGAATAAAACCAAAGAACTCCTTTAGAAAGTCCATTATTGAAATAAAATAAATATTCATTTTTAGAATTAATTTCTTTTACCGCTAAACTTATGGCAAAACCAAAACTCACAACCGAATAATTAAAGAGAAGCAATCCTCCAAAAAGCAAAGGCAAGATACTAACAGCCAGATTAATCGCTATTGTACCTTTAAAAAACTCAAAAGCATTCCCTAACTTCTTAATTATTCTCATAATATTTCCTCTTCAAAAGGAATTGTAATATCCAATATTTCATTGAGCAATAACACGATTTGCTCCAAATAACTATGCATTATTTCATTGTTAATAATCATATTAACATCCTTTTCTTCTTTAAAGCCAAAAGGTAAAAACCCTGATTTTAAATTCTTAAAAGAAATAATTCCTGCCTCGATAGGCAATCCTTTGGCATTGTTTTCGTACATAAAAGCATATGCCAAAACCTGAATAATTTTGTCATTTTTTATATCTGCTGTAAGTCCGTCCCAATTCTTAAGAACAACATTTGCTTTTTCGACCTTACCAGTTTTATAATCTATAATTCTAAGTATTCCGTTACGTTGTTCAATTCTATCAACATTTCCTTTTATTAAAACCGGAAATGGCAAACTTGGATGCGTTAATGTTCTTTCGAAAGTTTCTTCGATTGCCAAAATTTTAATTGCATCGCCATCTTTAATACTATCAAGCTCAACTTTTAAGAAATTAGAAACATTACGCTTAGCAACTTCAAAAGCTAAAAGGTTACGTCCTTTTTTAATCTCTCCCTCTTTGTAAACTACCTTAAACTGTTTCAATACTTCATCATCTAACAACTTGAAACAATTAGCAATATCACTTTCTGAAATAAACTTTCCAATAAAAGGCTCGTAAAGCGCCTTTAGCGTTTCGTGAATAATAGTTCCTAACGTATTTAAAGCAATATTCTCTTCAACCTCTTCGACTTCACGAATTCGCAATATCTTTTGAAAATAAAATTGAATTGGATTTCTAATATAACTTGTTAATGCCGATGGTGAGAATCCTGTAGTAGCTATTTCCTTCAATCGTGTCATTACAGCTTCCGATTTCGGAATAACCATTGGCTGATAAGCTGTTTCAGGCAAAACTGCATTATAAATTTCCTGAGTTAAATTATGTTTCGGCTTTTTTTCGACTTCTAGTTGTGTTATAAAACGACTTCTTTCTCCCGCATCTAATCCTTCACTCTCTGTATTATATAGTAAATAAATATTTTTAGCACGTTGCAATAAATGATAAAAATGAAACGTATAAATAGCATCTTTTTCTTTAAAAGTTGGCAAACCTAATTCGCGTTTTACATCATAAGGAATAAACGAATTCATAGATTTTCCTGCCGGAAATTTTCCTTCATTCATAGAAGTGACTATAACAGTATCAAAATCTAAAACACGACTCTCTAAAACTCCCATTATCTGTAAACCGTTTAAAGGTTCTCCTTCAAATGAAACTTCAGCAACATCAATAACCTGCTTATAAATAGCATACAGCGTTTCTATCTTATCGATATGTCCATGTTGAGAGTAATAGTTAATTAATTTATTGATTACTTTAAAAATGGCAAAAACAAATGTCTTAGCTATTTTATCTTCTTCATTATCATTACTTAAATTCTCTTTTATTACAAGTAAGAGGGTAGAAATATTACTTAAAACAGCTACAGAACCTGAATCCCATTTCTGAAAAAGTAATAAAAATAAATCCGATGGATTTTCATTAAGTTCAATGATTTTAGAATGAGTAATAAAAGTATAATTATTCTGATTTATCTTTTTTACCAACTCTTTTACATTTGCAAAAGGCTCGACTAATGGATGAGTTAATATATCCAAAACATCTTTGTAATAAAAAACATAAGACGCTCCATTTCTAGACAATGCATTAGTATGCATTTTAAACAACTTTGCAATTAAAATTTGAGTTGGATTGTTTTTACTAGAATAACCCATCGTAATATTTAAGGCACCAACTGTAGAAGGCAAAGCATATAAAAGCGGAATCAATAAATTTTCATCTCCTAATACTACAGCAACTTTATCTAGTGAAGAACCTGGATTATTTGTAATTATTTCTTCAATTATACTACCTGTTATTTTAGCCTGCCCAATTGTTTTTGGCGTTCCAATGACCTGTATGTTTTTAGATTGAGAAAAATCATCAAATATCCACTCAAAATCATTTGCTTTATAATGTTTCCAGTCTTGTTTAAAACGTCGCACAAACAATCCTGCATCATGATATGGATCATTCAAGAATACTCTGTCAATATCCCAATATATCTTAGCCTGATCTGAAGCAATTAAATGTTGAATAATTTTTTCTTCCGCAGCATTTAAAGCATTAAATCCTGCAAAAACAAAATGTTTCCCCGGAACTGAATTTGTAAAGTGATTTATATTATTAACGGCCTCTCTATAAATCAATCCTTGATATCCGATTTGTTTATTCAACAAATGAGTATACAGCGATTCATAATAATTAGGTAACAGTTTCCAGAAATCTATATAATTCTCTAATAATTGCGTTTTGTTTTCAACCTCAATTCCCCATTTTTTGATATCCTCAATGTCTTTAAGATAAGAAAGAACATGAGAAGGGTCTAGTAGATACCTGTCAATCTCGTTAAAATCTTGTAATAATGTTTTTGCCCAGTTCGCAAACAGTTCAAAAGACTGCTGATTCTGTTTTTCTGTAACAGATAAGTAAACTTCATAAAACTCAAACAACAATTCAATCGAATCAATTGAACGCACAGAAGCTATATCTTGAATAAAGTCTTCTATACTAATTATTTTTGGGCTAATAACTGTACTGGTAATTTGTTTTTTTAAAGCTTCAATAAGAAAAATTTTAGCTCTTTTATTCGGCAACACAATTGTAGTTTCGGCTAATTTACCCGAATAGTTTTCAATAATAACCTTTGCAATCTTATCTAAAAAGTAAGTCTCTGTCATTGTATAAAAATAAAAAAAGCCATTCAATTAAGAATGGCTTTTTAAAATTATTTAGAAAAGTAAATTACAATTTACCTTCATATTTAGAACCTACGTGTCTAATTTCAGTTCTTCTGTTTTCAGCTCTTCCTTTAGCAGTTTTGTTACTTGCTACTGGTTGAGATGAACCAAATCCTTTAGCAGTTAAGTTTGCTGGATTAACACCTCTTGCGATTAATGCGTTCATTACAGCATCAGCTCTTTCTTGAGATAATTTATCGTTAATTTTTGCAGAACCTGTACTATCTGTGTGTCCTTCAATGCTGAATTTAGCATTTGGATAATCTTTAAGGATTTCTTTGATAGCATCTAATCTAACTGGAGTTTGAGCATCACCTTTTTTGAAAGTAGCTTTTCCAGTGTCAAAGAATACTGCTCTAGCTTGAACTTTAAGATCATCTAATACAGCAGTAGTTACTTCTGGACAACCTCTGTTACTAGCTGGACCAGCTACAGTAGGACAATCATCATCTTTGTCAAGTACACCATCTTTATCAGCGTCTGGCCAAGGACATCCACCGTTTTCTTTAGGACCTGCTACAGTAGGACATTTGTCATCTTTATCAGCAATACCATCACCGTCAGCATCTGGACAACCTTTTAAAGCAGCTAAACCAAATACGTCTGGACAAGCGTCATCTTTATCAGCAACACCGTCTCCGTCTCTATCAGGACAACCGTTTAAAGCAGCTAAACCAAATTCAGTAGGACAAGCATCACTTGCGTCAACGATTCCGTCTCCGTCAGTATCAGGACATCCATTGAATTGTTTTAAACCAGCAACATCTGGACAAGCATCATCTTTATCGTAGATTCCGTCTCCGTCAGTATCTTTACCTCCGAATTTGAAAACGATACCAGCAGTGTGTTGGAAAACAGATCTGTCAGTAGCTTTAGTTTCGTTAGGAGAAACAGCCCATTTGTATTTTGTAGCAAGCTCAAGACCAATAGATTCAGTAAACCAAAAAGTTACTCCAGCACCTGGATTAACTGTACCAAAACTACTATCTCCGAAGAAAGTATAACCTCCACCTACAGTTAACGAAGGATCGATTACTTTAGATTTGATTAATTCTTGGAAGCTATATCTAATAGTAGCATCAATTCCGTAGTACATTAAGTCACCAGGATTATACACAGTATTACCTCTTGAATCAGAAGCTCCAAGACTTGGCTGATTGAAAACAACCAATTTATCAATTTTGTTCACAGAACCTTGCAATCCTACAGAAAAATTACTACCAACATATCTTGATACACTAATATAAGATACAGAAGGAAGAATATTCCAGTTGTCTTTCACTGCGAATGGCTGAGAAAAGTGTTGATCAAAGAAACCACTCCCTGCACCAGAACTGGTTCTAGTGTCAACGGCATTAACTCCAAAAGAGATCGCCCATGGATTGTTACTGTCTTGTGCGTGAGAAGTTAAACCCATCGCCATCATCACAGCAACTAAAAGTTTGTTAAGATGTTTCATACTTAATTTTATTTAATTACAATTTAGTTAATTATAGACAAAAGTAATGCGTAAATTTTTAACTACAAAATGAAATGTTAAAAAAAAGCAATAAGAAATGTAAAAAGTGGGAATTATACAACTTTTAACATTTTACCTACTTTAACAAAAGCCGCTAAGGCTCTGTCTAAATGGTCTTTCGTATGAGCTGCAGATAACTGTACTCTTATCCTTGCTTTTTCTTTAGGAACTACTGGAAAAAAGAACCCAATTACGTAAATTCCTTCCTTTAGAAGCTCATTTGCCATATTTTGCGATAATTTTGCATCATATAACATAACTGGAACGATAGCCGAATCTCCATCTATTATATCAAAACCAGCTTTCTTTAAACCTTCTTTAAAATAATTAGTATTCCACTCTAATCTATCTCTTAATACAGTATCTTTTTCTAAAAGCTCAAATACTTTAATCGAAGCTCCAACAATTGCAGGCGCTAATGAGTTTGAAAACAAATAAGGTCTTGATCTTTGGCGTAATAATTCTACAATCTCTTTTTTAGCAGTTGTATATCCTCCCATAGCTCCACCTAAAGCTTTACCAAGTGTTCCTGTAATAATATCAACCCTACCCATTACTCCTTTTGCCTCTAGAGTTCCTTTTCCTGTTGCTCCAATAAATCCAGCAGCATGACACTCATCAACCATAACCATAGCATCATATTTATCTGCTAAGTCACATATTTTATCCAATGGAGCTACAAGTCCATCCATAGAGAACACTCCATCGGTAACAATTAATTTAAAACGAGCTCCTGCTTCATTTGCTTTTATTAGCTGTTGCTCCAAGTCTTCCATATTACTATTTTCATAGCGATAACGAGCTGCTTTACATAAACGAACTCCATCTATAATAGAAGCATGATTTAAACTATCTGAAATGATCGCATCGTTTTCACCTAATAAAGGCTCAAAAACACCGCCATTAGCATCAAAAGCTGCTGCGTACAAAATTGTATCTTCTGTTCCGTAAAAATCAGCAATCTTTTTCTCTAATGTTTTATGAATATCTTGCGTACCACATATAAAACGTACAGATGACATTCCGAAACCATGAGTATCCATAGCGTCTTTTGCAGCTTGAACCACTTCTGGATGCGAAGACAATCCTAAATAATTATTGGCACAAAAATTCAAAACCTTCTCTCCTGTAGAAATTGTTATTTCAGCATCTTGAGCAGAAGTTATTATTCGTTCTTTTTTAAAAATTCCGTTTTCTTCAATAGTTTGCAATTCATTCTGCAAATGCTCTTTAATTTTTCCGTACATTTTTATTTATTTAATATGTTAAATTTTAACAAGTTAGCCTGATTCTTCTCTTTAACGTCTGATTAATTTTTTCACAAATTTACTACAACGATATCGGTTCCTATATACACCAATGCTTTTTTTAACACTTTGAAACCCATATTTTCAATAGCATCCTGATATTCTTGTAACTGTTGTATGTATTTAGGATTACTCAAACCTGTTTTATAATCCAAAAGATAAGCTTCTCCTTTTGGAGTAATAACTACCCTATCAGGCTTCAATGTCTTTCCTGCTTTCTGGATTATTGTTTCCTCATTTAAAACCCTATTACCTTCCTCAAAACAAATACTGATTTCTGAATGATTTACAATTTCCTTAATCGTCTTTAAAACTATCTCTTTTTGCTCAAATACAATTAACCCATCTTCTAATGCTTTTACAATTGCCAAATCAACATCTGATTTATATTTTACAAACGCTAAGATTTCATGAATCACATTTCCATAAGATATAGCTTCCTGCTGATGCGTTCCCCACATTAATGCTTCACGTTGTGCAATTTTAATATTTTTTGGATTTAAAACTTCCGAAACTAGCGGAATCGTCTTTGTAAACGAAGAATGTTTATCTCCCGAAGATAATTTTACTGAATTTCCAAATTCATATTCCAATTTACTCTCATCATAAACCCCCAGATTAATTAAATACTTTATAAAAAAAGATGCCATATTACCTGGGAATTCTCCATCTTTTCTAGGCTTTATTTCCTGAGAAATAACATATAATTGCTCCTCAGCACGAGTCAAGGCAACATATAAAACATTTACATTATCTAGTAGCTCTTCTTGTTTTTTTGAATTAAAAACAACAGCGGCATCTTCTCCAAAACCAGCTACCGCACTACTATTATCTATTAACACTTTTGGCAATCCAAAGTCTGACTCCTCCGCATTTAACCATAACTTATCTTTTGGTTTTCGACTATAATCTTCTTCTGCGAAAGGCATAATTACCACTGGAAACTCTAATCCTTTTGATTTATGAATTGTCATTATACGAACAGCATTATTCCCCTCAGGAGACGGAATACTAAATTTCCCCGCATTCTTATCCCAATAACTTAAGAAATCCGAAATACCTGCTTGATTCCTAATGTCGCGCTCCAAAACTATATCAAGAAAATATTGCACATAGGCATTATTATATTCCAGACGCACAAATTTAGAAACGATAGTTTCAACGGCTTCATAAAGTGATTTCTTTCGAATATTTTCAAACGAAAGCGAAATATCAAATTTCTCTAACCATTTTTCAAAAGCAGCTTCATTTCTCTCAGCCATTCCTTCGGCTATAAAGTCATGAACAGGCCTTTTAATCTCAATATTCTTAGTTAAGAAATGTAAAAAATTAGCTTTAGCTTCTAAGTCAGCATTGTTATTCAAATACTTTAATAAATGAATAATTAATCGAACTTCGGTTGCATTCTGGATCATCAATGTTTCTGATGATAATAACGGAATATTTTGCTCCGTAAGATAATTTGCTACAGCGATACCCTGATCCCTTTTACGAGTCAAAATAACAATATCTTTATATTCAAATCCTTCACGCAGTACTTTCTGGATTGTATTTAAAGTTGCTAAAACATACAAATCAGTTTTCTCCAGAGCAGCATCATCATCAATTTGTTCATTTTTATCAATAACCGGAAGAAACGAAATATTTACATAACCACCTTTCTTTGCATTTGTCTTTTGATAACTATGATTCTCATATAAATCTTTATAATCTGCATTTTCAAACTCTGAAGAGATTAATTTAAAAAAGCCATTATTAAATTCAATAACCTCACTATAGCTTCTGTAATTAGTATCTAAATGTGTTATTTTCTTATCTGGATTATTAAACGGATTTAAATCCTTACTTAATTCAATAAACTGCTCCGCTTTTCCCCCTCTCCAACGATAAATAGATTGTTTCGGATCTCCCACAATCATCAAAGTTCCTTTTACTCCATAATCATCTTGCCCAGAAAGGGCATTATCGATTAGCGGAATTAAATTCTGCCATTGCATTTCGGAAGTATCCTGAAACTCATCAATAAAAAAATGACGGTATTTTTCTCCTAAACGTTCATAAATAAAAGGCGCAGGTTGATTTTGGATTTCGCGATGAATAATTGCATTGAACTCAGAAATAGACAAAACATTTTGTTCGTTCTGAATCTTTTCTAATTCATTGCTTACTGTATTCAGCAATGACAATGGCGTAATGTTTTTAAGAAACGCTTTGTAGAAATCTCTCTTTTCGAAATTTTTATAAATCTTATCCAGAATTTGAAGTAATTCAGGAATAATATTTTCTATTACGGCTTTGTCTTTGGCCGTTTTATTAATTGCAATATCATCAAACTCATGAAATGTTTTATTCTTGGGATTAAACTTCCCATCTCGAATGCTCTCCAGATGATTCGGAAATGTTCCTCTTGAAAAAGATTTTAAATCGATTCCGTTTTTCTCAATTAACAAAAGAGCTTCAGTCGCAAAAACAGCATTTTCTTCCTCAAGATTTTCACACAAATCCTTTAGCTTATTTTTTATTTCTACAAACTCTCCGATTGATTTATCATGAAAATGAGTAATCTCATTTCGATTATTTTCATTTAAGATTAACCTTCCTGTTTCAAGAATTTCACGAGAAACATCCCAACTTTTATCATCGTCGGTTTTCTCCATAGTAAAATCAATCAGCAACTTGGTCAAAGTTTCATCTTGTCCCGCTTGTGCAATAATTGCATCGACTGCCTCAATGAGTAAGTTTTCTGTGTCCAGAGTTACCTCAAAAGTCATGGGTAAATTTAAATCATGCGCAAAAGCACGAATAACCTTATGGGTAAATTTATCAATTGTAGAAATATCAAAAGCAGCATAATTATGAATAATATGCTTAATAATATTTTGTGATTTTGTTTTTAATTCAATGATTGAAAGGCCGGTTTCCCTCGCCAAATCCTCCATTAAATCTATCGCTTTCGCGGAAGGTTCTTCTTTGGCAAACTCAGATAAGCTACCTACAATTCGGCTTTTCATCTCATGAACTGCCTTATTTGTAAAAGTTATTGCAAGAATATTGCGATACGCATCATTTTTAGGAGCCGAAAGTATAATTTTAAGATATTCCTTAACTAGGGTATATGTCTTTCCTGAACCTGCGGATGCATCATATATAGAGAAGGAAGGTCTTTGCATTTTTTAATTTTTTCGAACTGTAAAAATAAAACATCCCGAGAACTATTCGGTTGCAAAAAACTAAAATTCTATAAAGTAAAATTAATTAGTGCTTATTAAATGCTTTTTTATTGAAAACAATTAAAATACCAACACCTGTAGAAATTGCCATATCGGCAAAATTAAAAATTGCATTAAAAAATTTAAATTGTTGTCCCCCCCATATTGGCAACCAAGTTGGTAGATTTCCTTCCCAAATAGGAAAATACAACATATCTACTACTTTACCATGAAACCACGTTCCATAATGTTCTGGAGCAAATAGTGTTGCTAAGTTGTTATAACTGTCATCGAATATTACACCATAAAAAACAGAGTCTATAATATTTCCTGCAGCTCCAGCCAAAATTAAAGCAATAGCAACAACTAAATATGTTGAGCTTTGTTTTTTAATAGAGTCATACAACCAGTATCCAATACCAAAAACAGCAAAAATCCTAAAAACGGTTAAAATCAATTTCCCGTATTCTCCTGGTATTTTTGTTCCCCAAGCCATTCCTTCATTCTCAATAAAAAGAATCTTAAACCACTTAAAAACCTCCACTTCTTCGCTTAAAACGAAGTTGGTTTTTATATAAATTTTAGAAAGCTGATCAATAAGTAAAATAATGAAAATAAGTAAATACGCTTTTCGTAGTGACATTTTATAATTTTTTATTGGCGCAAAAGTAACAATTAAATCAAAAAAAACGCCCCCTTAGGAGCGTTAATTATTTCGTAACAAAATGTTTCATTATTATTTTCCATTATTTCTAACTGGCTTAGATCCTTCAGAAAAAAAACTTGAGATTGAATTGAACAATCCTTTAGCTTCTTTTTTCCCATCTGTAGTCTTAACAATATTACCCTGTGCCTTTTTTGCTTTGGCAACATTCAACTTAACCCTTATTTTATCAAATTCCTTTATTCTACTATCAACATCCGACTTCACATCTTTAAACTTCAACACTTTAGCCATAACGTTTTATCTTAAATTAATACTTACTTAATCCTCCATTCCTTTCTTACAATAATACGCAAAAATTTTATATTTTTTAAATAAATTAACGAGATAATACATGATAAAGCTATGATTTTTTAATTAAATTAGCTTAATCAATTATTTTTTAACAACTCCCCAAATCTCCACACAATGAATGAAATCACTTCCATGCTAAATGAGTTTTTAATTCAGACCAAATCAACATCGGCACTTATATCGGGTACAAAAGGAAAATTGATTACCTCTTTACACTTAGAATATAGTGACAGTGTTGCCGCAATGAGCGACGCAATCCTATCTATGAGCGACAAATTCCTTAATGACTTAGACAAAGGACTACTTAAACAATTATACCTTAAAACCACCAATGGAGTCGCTGTAATGAACAAAATAAACAATTCTCATAGCATCATCGTTTTCTCTAATGATGGTAGCAATCTCGGATTATTTCTGCGCAATATCGATGAACTAGCCACTCAGCTTAACAAAAACAGTCTTTTAAAATAATTAATAACCAATAAATCCCCAAAAATTATGAGCAACGACTTTTTAAATGTTTTTCTAACTGAAATGAAAACAAATGTGAATGGTTTTATAGCTGTAGCTGTAACCGAGATTGAAACAGGGCTTAGTTATGGTAATTTAAGCATCGATTCGGCATTTGATCCCGAATTAGCTTCTGCATACAACCTTGAAGTAGTTAAAGCTAAATTAAGTGCTGTAAAGGCCTTAAATTTAAAACAAGATATCGAGGATATCTTAATTACGCTTACCAATCAAATTCACATTATTGATATTTCACCAAATAATAAATTCATGGTTTATCTAGTCGCAGACTCTACAAAAGCCAACTTAGGAATGACAAGAGCTGTTTTAAGAAAATACAAAACTGATTTGGAAAAAAATCTAGCGTAACAGCATTACTTTCTTAATTAAAACTGTCTTGCACAAAGACAGTTTTAATTTAACTACTTCCTTTTTTACACTTAAATTACTTCTCTTCATTTTGATGCAAAAAAAACGCCCCTTAAATAGGAGCGCTTTATTATTTATTTAAAAAACTATCGTTGCAAGTTTTTTGCTTCAATACTCATTGTAGCATGAGGAACAATCTTTAATCTTTCTTTTCCGATTAACTTTCCTGTTACTTTGCACACTCCGTATGTTTTATTTTCTACACGAAATAACGCATTCTTTAAATCTCGAATAAACTTTTCTTGTCTGATAGCTAACTGTGAGTTTGCTTCTTTGGACATAGTTTCGCTTCCTTCTTCAAATGCTTTAAATGTTGGAGACGTATCATCTGTACCGTTATTTAAGTCATTCATGTAAGCACTTTTAATCAAGTCTAAATCTGCTTGCGCTTTTTGTATTTTACCCAAAATGATCTCTTTGAATTCAGCTAAATCAGCGTCAGAGTATCTTGTAATTTCATCTACCATTTTTATATTATTTTGAAATTAATATCATTGTTTTTATATCATCAAATTCAATTTCTATGCCGCTTTCTAATTCGTCTAAGAAAACCAAACTATCTGTTAATGTTTCAGACTTAATATAGTCTTCATTTTTAAGAATTGCAGTTTCTAATATACCGCTTCTCTTTATCTGTACCTTTATCTTATCAGTTACTTCAAATCCAGAATCTTTACGGATGTTTTGAATTCTATTAACCAATTCTCTTGCGATACCCTCATTTTTCAGCTCTTCCGTGATCGTAATATCAAGCGCAACTGTTATTCCGTTTGAATTTGCAACCAACCAACCTTCGATATCTTGTGATGTAATTTCGACATCTTCTAATGATAAAGTTACATTATTTCCTGCAATAACAATATCTAACGAACCTTCCTTGTCTAACTGACTGATTTGCTGCGCTGTAAAAGACTGTATCTCTTTGGAAATCAAGCCCATATCTTTACCAAATCGAGGTCCTAATGCTTTAAAATTAGGCTTAATTTGTTTTACCAAAATACCCGAAGCATCATCTAAAAGAACGATTTCTTTCACGTTAACTTCTGCTTTTACAAGCTCTGAAACTGCCTCAATTTCACTACGTTGATTATCGTCAAGTACTGGAATCATTACCTTTTGCAACGGTTGGCGTACCTTAATCATTTCCTTCTTACGAAGTGATAAAACAAGTGATGAGATAGTCTGCGCTTTCTGCATTTTGCTTTCTAACGTTTTATTAACAAAGTTTTCAACGTATTTTGGAAACTCTGCCAAATGTACACTGTCATAATTTTCTGACTGTGTTGAAGTTGTTAAGTCTCTGTAAAGCTTATCCATAAAAAATGGAGCAATTGGAGCACTTAGTTTACTTATAGTTAACAAACAAGTATAAAGTGTTTGATATGCTGCTATTTTATCATGCGCGTACTCTCCTTTCCAAAAACGACGACGACATAAACGAACATACCAATTGCTTAAATTCTCTTGTACAAAGTCTGAAATTGCACGAGCAGCTCTTGTTGGCTCATAATCGGCATAAAAGCCATCAACTTCTTTGATAAGTGTATTTAATTCAGAAATAATCCACTGATCAATTTCTGGTCTTTCGTTTATCGGAATTTCTGCTTCAGCATATTTAAATCCATCGATGTTTGCATACAACGAAAAGAATGAATAGGTGTTATATAATGTTCCGAAGAATTTACGACGAACCTCAGCAATTCCCTCAAGGTCAAATTTTAAATTATCCCAAGGATTTGCATTCATAATCATATACCAACGTGTGGCATCAGGACCGTATTCTGCAATGGTTTTAAAAGGATCAATTGTATTTCCTTTACTCTTAGACATTTTTATTCCATTTTTGTCTAAAACCAAACCATTTGAAACCACATTTTTATAAGCTACTTTATCAAAAACTAAAGTTCCGATTGCGTGAAGCGTATAAAACCATCCACGAGTCTGATCGACACCTTCAGCAATAAAATCAGCTGGAAAATCTTTATTCTCATCAATTTTGTCTTTATTCTCAAAAGGATAATGCCATTGTGCGTAAGGCATTGCTCCAGAATCAAACCAAACATCAATTAAATCGCTTTCACGTTTCATTGGCTGGCCTGAAGCCGAAACTAAAGTTATTTGATCGACTACATTTTTATGCAAATCGATTAAATCATAATTAGATTCAGACATATTTCCGATTTCAAATCCTTTAAACGGATTTTCTTTTTGAAAACCTGCTTCGATAGATTTCTCAATCGCATTGTACAATTCTTCAACAGAACCAATAAGAATTTCTTCTTTTTTATCTTCAGTTCTCCAAATTGGCAACGGAATACCCCAATATCTAGAACGAGATAAGTTCCAGTCATTGGCATTTTTAAGCCAATTTCCAAAACGTCCTTCACCAGTAGACTTAGGCTTCCAATTGATAGTTTCGTTCAGGTCGAACATTCTATCTTTTACATCGGTTACTTTAATGAACCAAGAATCTAGTGGATAATATAATAACGGCTCATCAGTTCTCCAGCTATGTGGATAACTGTGCACATATTTCTCTACCTTAAAGGCTTTATTTTCTTCTTTTAATCGAATAGCAATTTCAACATCTACAGAACGCTCTGGCGCCTGACCTGCATCATAATATTCGTTTTTCACGTATTTACCAGCAAGTTCACCTAAATGCGAAGTAAATTTTCCTTGTAAATCCACCAAAGGAACTGCAGTTCCAGTTTCGTCAAGAACCAACATTGGCGGTACTTCAGGCTTAGCCTCTTTTGCTACTTTAGCATCATCAGCACCAAAAGTTGGAGCGGTATGTACAATACCCGTTCCGTCTTCGGTAGTCACAAAATCTCCTGCTATTACTCTAAATGCATTTTCAGCATTTTGATATGGCAATACATATGGTAATAATTGTTCGTAACGTATTTCGACTAAATCAGCTCCTTTCGCTTCCGCTAAAATTTTATACGGAAGTTTTTTATCACCTTCTTTTACATTCTCGAAATCGGCATCATCTTCACTTGCAAAAAATCCTTTTCCGAATTGTTTTCCAACTAAATTTTTAGCCAAAACAACATTGATTGGTTCAAAAGTATATTGATTGAAAGTTTTTACCAAAACGTAGTCAATTCTTGGACCAACTGTTAAAGCTGTATTCGATGGTAATGTCCAAGGCGTTGTCGTCCAGGCCAAAATATGAACATCTCCAAAACCTTGTAAAAACGAAGGCAAAGTTTCTGGCAATGTTTTAAATTGTGCTACAATTGTAGTATCTGTAACATCTCTATAAGCTCCAGGCTGATTTACTTCGTGAGAAGATAATCCTGTTCCTGCTTTTGGAGAATAAGGCTGAATAGTATATCCTTTGTACAACAATCCTTTATCGTAGATTTGTTTCAAAAGCCACCAAACAGACTCCATATATTTTGGTTTATAAGTTACATATGGATCTTCCATATCTACCCAATATCCCATTTTTTCGGTTAAGTCATTCCATACGTCCGTATAACGCATTACGGTTTTTTTACACGCTTCGTTATATTCTTCGATAGAAATTGTTTTACCAATATCTTCTTTTGTAATTCCTAGTTCTTTTTCGGTACCTAACTCAACAGGCAATCCGTGAGTATCCCAGCCAGCTTTTCTTTTTACCTGAAAACCTTTTTGAGTTTTATATCTGCAAAAAATATCTTTAATCGCACGTGCCATCACGTGGTGAATTCCTGGTAATCCATTTGCCGAAGGAGGACCTTCAAAAAATACGTAAGGCACTGCACCTTCGCGAGTAGTTACACTCTTTTCAAATATATTTTCTTTCTTCCAAAAGTCAAGTACTTCAGACGCTACAGTAGGTAAGTCAAGTCCTTTGTATTCAGTAAATTTTGTGCTCATTTTATCCTTTTCTTAAATCGAAGTGCGAAAGTAAGGAATTTTGATTTTTTTAGCCACCAATTCACTAATTAAATTTGTTAATACATTTATAATTCCACATTTATCAAAAAATAGTTATTGATTTAAACAGAAATATTTTCTCAAAAATTAAAAACCCTAAGGATTCAATCTTCAAGAAAATATTTCTTAGTGTCCACAAAAGCGAAAATATAACAGTCTTTTATTAGCAAAAAAGACGGTCGCCATTAATAGTATTAATCTTTATTTAAAACTTCCGAAATAAACTTCTTTCATAAAAATTCTATTACCAAAAACGGCATTTACTTCCACTTTTTCGCGATTTTCCTGATAGGAAGTATCTCCGTAAAAATCTTCAATTTCATAATTAATCTTATGCGGAATTTTTCCTGAATTTAAAGCTGCTACAGGACGATAATCTTTGAAAAGCTTTCGCTCAAAAAAACTTTTATTTCCATCATCAAATTCTGTTCTTTCCGTTGCAACAATCGAAAAATCTTCTTTATCAATAAAAAGATGATAATCTGTTTTAGGAATGGTTCTATTACTTGTGTTCAATGTTTTTTCGAAATAATTAAAATGATAACACCATTTCCCGTCAACCATTTCGTCTTGCAATAGCTCCAGCTTATTCCATAAATCAAGTCTAAAAGCAGTTAAGAAATTCACAGGGTCCAAATTTGCAGAAAGATTACTATACTTGTAAATTGGCAATTTTGCCCATTTGGCTTCCACTCCGCTTTCGCGATCACTATGACTCCATGCTTCTGGTCCATTTACGATTTCATAATAGGTTTCCGGCATTTTCTTTTTCAAAAGATAATTTGTCGTTGTCGCCCATCTTTCTTCGGTGTGAGGTATATTACTTTCTTCTAAAGTTAACTTAGATACCAAATGTGTTTTCTCTACTTTTTTCAGAATATTGCTTCCACCAAGATTAGCAATAATCTTCGCTAACAAATCTGGATTAGATTGATATGCAATAGAATCAAGCATATTTTCTCGTTGAATTTTACTTTTTTCTAAAGCTGCTGCTCTATTTTCTTTCTCAATACTCCAATCTGCTTCCTGACGGTCGATTTTTTCAAAAAACGCTAATCTTAATTCTTCTTTTTCCTCCGCAATCTTTAAACCTAATTTTTTAAGCTCTGCAAAACGAGGTGTATGACTTCTTATTTTTTTATCTGCAAAATAGCCATTATTAACTCTTTCGATAATTGTAGATCCTCTCGAATCTTGTTTATCATTTTCAATTAATAAATTAGCATATTTCAGGGCTTTTTCTTTATTCTCAAGTAAAAAATAAGTTTCAGCCAAATTGTTGGTGACAATAAAACGAATATCTTCATTTGCCGGAGAAAGTGGGTATTTTACCAACAGACTTTCTAAATACTGCAAATGTGGCGTTAGTAATTTCTCGTCTAAACCTTTCTCAAGAGTTACTTTCTCCATCTGAGCTGTAATTTCTGTCTCGAAAGCAAGCATTTGTGCGTATTCTGAATGCCCTTTTGAAGTTACAAACTCAAATTTTTCCTTTACTACACTAGTTGAATATCCAAATTTATAATTTAAAAAATCCTGAATTCTTATTGCCGCTTTGTAAACAACATTATCAAATCCAAGCCCTACATCACTGTAATCTGAGTTCTTTACAGCTGTCTTTACTTTTTTATCCTGTTCTGAGGCTACAACTTTCAAAGCACCCATACTATTTCCCACACTTACCGAATAAGAATCTGAACCTCCAAAATCCTTAGTCAATATAATTTTATCGCCAAGCTTAACATCTAATTTTACATTATTTATATAATTAGAGTGCGCATTATAAGTCCAACGATTTTTTTCCTTATCATACACACTATCTATTTGAGTGTCTGTATATCTGGGCATCGCAAAGGTCAAATAAAGCTTAAGCTTTCCGTTTACAGGATCTTTTATAAATCCATCAATTTTAAAAAAATCCTTCTTTAAATTAGATTCTTCTTCCTGCAGCGATTTATCCATTTGATAAAAAGCCGTTTGCGTTAATACATTATCAAGAGCTGGAAATTCAGAATATCTAATTACCGGAATTTTAAATTTCTTTGTTTTTGAGCTTATTTTTTCTTGTGCCTGAATTGATCCAATTACAAGCAAAGCCACTAAGAGTAATATTTTTTTCATAGGCAAAAAAAAAGCCACCAGAAATAAATCCTGATGGCTTTGGGTTTTTATTTTTCTTATTTTTTATTAAAGATCTGAATAGATTTATCCGAAACATAAAAAATATTTTGTGTTGCAGGATCTACTTCATAAACCGGTTTGTTGTTTGTAAAAATAATTTTATCAACCTCAACACCGTCTATTTTACTTACTTTTACAAGAATTTTTTCTCCTGTTTCTGCTTTTGCAAAAATATAAGAGTAATCTCTATTTTGTTTCATTGCATTAAAACGAGAATTAAATTTAGCTGCTACAATACCAAGAGCTACAGATCCGGCTGCATAAGCTTTTGCCTGATCTTTATTCGTTTGATCTTCTGCCTTCACAACTGTAGTTCTCATGTTTCCGCCAGAATCACGATATGTCATTGTTACTTCTGAACCTTTAAAATCACTTACACCAGCAGCAACTCCTAAACCGATACTTCCTACAATGGCAGCACTTTTTAGAAGGCGTCTTGTTGACTCTCCTGGTTGTGTATAAGTAAGGTGATATTTGATTGTACCATCCATATTAACTCCCATTACCTCAACTGGTCCTGAAAGCACAACTCCCCAAGGAAATAATTCGATGCTGTTTAAGTCTTTTTCTTTTTTGATGTTTACTTTAGCAAAAGGCTCTGGTTTGTCTTTAATACTTGGATCAAATTTATATAACTTCTCATCATTATATACTAAGTACGAGTTTGTTGCTTCATCATAAGTTGGTAAGACCGGGCGGTTTTTATCAAAGTTGATGTTACGTTTCCAAAGTTTAACTCCAGTCTTATAATCAACCATGTTTCCGTAAGTACCTGTAAGATACATTACTTTTTCACCTACTTTACCTAAATAATAAATCGGATCTTCTTTATCATCTGAAATTTCAATAAATTTTTTCCAAAGTTTTTCTCCGTCTTTATTGATCAACATCATTTCGTTCTCAGCAACGTATAAAAAATCCTGATCGATAGGAATTACTCTTTTCAAACCATCTCCACGAGCATCTTTTTTCCAGATTTTCTCACCTGTTTTTAAATCAAAAAAGTTAAAACCACTATAGTGAGCTACTAACAATTTTGTTCCCCAATCTTCAAGATAAACAACTCTCTTTGTTTTGATTGATTCTTTCCAGATACTTTTTCCGTTTTCTGTATTCAAAACATTCAAATATTGTTTATTCGAAAAAGTTCCAGTGTTGTTTACTACAACAATATTTTTATCATTTTGCGTCAGGAAGAATTTTGAATAATCTTCTTCACCTTTCCAGTTTAACTTTCCGGTAGCTCTGTCAAAAGAATATAATTTTCCGTACAGCAAATAATAAATTACTGATCCGTGTACTTTAGCAACGTTTGTGTTTACTGATTCTCTAAAAGAGAAGCTAAATAATGATTTTGCTTTATCTACAGTAGTATTCCATTTTAATTCGCCAGTCGTCATATCCAATAATGCAATTGCCATGTCGCCATCTTTTTTCAAAGTAAGCAAATACTCATTTGTCTCAGGAATAAAATCTGATTGTGTTACCCAAAAAGATTCTTTTGAAGAGTTGTAAACCACTTTACCAGTATCAGTATTGATGATAATGTACTTGTTATTGATGTAAGCTTCAACATAAGGACTTCCGGCAACAGTAGTTAAAGCACTTTTATCATCAAAAAGCTTTGTAAGATCGGTATCACCTATGATAGTCAATGCTGATTTACCTCCAAAATCATCTTTGGTCAAAGTCCATACAACTTTTTTAGTTTCAGGATCTAAACCTTTTATTGTTCCTCCTTCATTAAAAACAACAATTCCTGTAATTCCATTTTGTACCATATCTTGTACGGTATTCTCTGTGTTAACTATTTCGTCATATTTCCTTTGGGAAATAGCCGAAAAGCTGACTAATAAAAGTAAAATAATCGAAAACGTAATTTTCTTCATGTTTGGTTTTTTAAAATTTTATAGTTAAGAATGAATAATGTTCTTGAAATTAATTATAAAAGATTGAAAACTTCAAAATTTTATAAAAATTACAGCGCAAATATATAAAAATAGGATTCGATTTTTAAGAAAATATTTCTTTCAAAACCTCTAGTGATTTCGGCCTTTTAAAACCATCTAAATGAAAACTATAATAGTCTATTAAGATTTTCAGGAGTAGTTGTCGTTCAATAACATGAAAAACTTTTTGATCATTATCAAACTTCAAATCTATTAGCTTTTTGAACAAATTAGTTTCATGTTCGGTTAGGGCACTTAACCCATGAAAAAGAGTAAAAACACCTTCATTCATTTCGAAAAACGGCAGATCGGCATCAGAAACATCGGGATAGAAGCCTAGGTACTTAGTAGTTTCTAACATCAAAATAAGATGGAAATTGGCAATTTCATCATGTTGATCCAACCAAAACAAAGCTGTTTCTAAAAAAATAAAAAGTGATTCATTCTTTTCTTCTTCCTGAATTGAATAATGCAGAATCTCGGATAAGAACATGACAATCGTACTTTTTACAATGTCGGTGTGAATGGTCTGAAAAGGGGTTCCAATTTTTATTTCCTTGAAATTTTCTAATGTGCCTTTATTTTTATGTACAGCCTCAATTTCAAGAATAGTTAATGGCTGAAAATAAGCTATTTTCTGACTGGATTTACGAGTTGAAAAAGCATCTCTAACAAAATAAGTTTTCAATCCATGCGAAAGTGTAAAACACTTGGCAATCAAGCTTTTTTCTTGGAATTTTATAGCTGAAATGACAATTGCCTTGGTTTTTACTTGCAAAATAGACTTCTTAGATTATTTAGACTTGCTTAGACTTCTTAGATTTTTAGAAACTGAGACTGATTACTGGGACTGACACTAAAAACTATCGTATTATCATTACTTTCTTAACTTTGGTTTCTCCTCCGTCTTCAGCCGAAACAACAATCATATACACACCAGAAGCTACTTTATATTTTCCAAAAGCAGTCGTATCCCATTCGATTGTTCCTCCTTCGGATGTTGTTTCGTACACAAGATTACCTTCGATATCTGTAATTTTAATATTGGCTTTATCTAGTAATCCTGCAATTTTTACTGTTCCCGAAAATTCTGGACGTACAGGATTTGGATATACATATACATTATTTAAATTTTCATTAGCTTCAGTAGCGATTCCTTTAAACGAAACCATTCCTTTACTTGTCGCAATATAAACTTCTCCAGTGACACTGTTTATACCAATATCATTAATTTGATTACTTGGTAATGGCGAATTATTTATCGTAAAGTGATATTTAGTTTCCTGACCATTTGGTGAAACAAAAAAAACACCTGAATCTGTGGTTCCAATCCATTTATTATTTGCCCCATCTACAACAATTGCCGAGATAAATTGCTCATAAAGTAATTCCTGAGCCAAACCATCATCCATTATGATAATAGGGTTTGTTTTTAATTGATTTTCTGTTTGGAAATTACTTACATTACTCAAAACACGAAGCCCCCTTGTTGTACCTATCCAAAGCTGATTTTTAGCATCTACGACAACTGCTCTTACATCTGTAGTTGGTAAATTTCCACTATCGATACCAACTGCAATTTTTTTGGCTGTATTTGTACTTTCATTAAAACCAATTACGCCATCTCTATTTGTACCAATCCATTTTGTTCCATTCTTATCTATAGTCATACTACTAAAACTAGCATCCTCAGGCTTACTAAGAACTGCACCAATAGGAAATGTTTGCCATTGCCCATTAGTTCTCAACACCTTTAGTCCATTTTTAATTAAACTATTGGTTACCCATAAATTTCCTGACTTATCAAAAGCAGTTCCGTTTATTCTAACATCTATATAATTCGGTCCCAAAAATGTTAAAGTCTCTAATCCGCTATTTGATTGATTATATAAAATTGAAGGAGTCTCATTATCTATTTTTAATAATCCTGAAAAAAAAGAACTCGCATATACTTGATTTTCATTATTAGGATTAACAATAACTCTTGTTATCGATTTCGCCTGAAACAATTTTTCGTATGGTATGTTTAACCATCCCGCAGTACTAAATTTACTAATCCCATAACTATCCAATGGATATGGATTATAAAAAACATCATAATTACCATAAACTGCCCAAAGAGAATTTGGCGTAACATTTATAGCAAAAATATTATTTTGTGATGGCCCAGCTGGCATTGTGTTTTCAAACATAGAAGCCCCTGAAAGCGTAGAAACAAAAAGTCCGCTTTCATTTGTTCCAATATAGATATTATCGCCAATAGCAGTTGCGCAAGTAAAACTCAATCCTGTGGTCGAAACGTCACTATTATTTATTTGGCGTAGTAAAACCATTTGGTTATTATATACATAAACTGTACTTGCTGTAGTTATAAATAAATTATGATTTTTAGCTCTCATATCTTTTGACGGTAGAGGGAGCGACATAAATCCAACAAAAGTATTAGACCCTGAATCGTAGTTATTAATATAACCTGAAGCATTAATTGCAATCAGTTTTGTGTCATTTGTTTCTACACTTGACCAATCGCCCGCAGTAACTAATGACCATTGAATATAATCGACTAAATTAGGATTCGTAATATTAGCTTTCCTTATACCACTATTAGTCGCTGCATAAATAAATCCGTTGTAAATCGTAGTTTGTCTTACATTAATTTGAGCTCCACTGTCACCAATAAAATAAGTATCTCCAAACTGCAATGTCTTGAGATTAAACTGAACAATTCCAAAATCGCATGAAACATAAACCATCCCATTATATTCCATGAAATGATTAATTTTTTTAAGATTCGCAGGAAGTTGTTTGTTTATGATATCAACCACTTTTACAATACTTCCATCAACTTCATTAATTATTGTCATCAATCCGTTTTCATACCCAATAAGTGTTTTACGAAATGATTCACTATGATATAAAGACGAGATAGATTGCCCAGAAAGGCCATCAACAGTATTTATTGTCTTAACAATATTTGTTGCAGTATTTTTAGAAAACAATGCATTTTCTGTAGCAGCATAAATTGCTGTAGGAGAATCCGAAACATCTTTTATTTGGTTATAAGAGAAATAACCTTGCCATAATAATTTGTTTTGCGCAAAACCAAATTGCATGAGCAATAAGAACAAAACGTAAAGAAACTTTTTTTCCATTATCTATACCTATACAATTGGTTCCACAAATATAATACAAACGAAAGTATTTGAATTTCGTTCTGATATAAATAAAAAATGCCTCCGATTCGAAAATCCGAATGGAGGCATTTTAATTGTATTTAAAAAACTATACTACTCCTTGAGCAAGCATAGCGTCTGCTACTTTTACAAATCCAGCAATATTAGCTCCTTTTACATAATTTACGTAACCATCTGCACCAACGCCATATTTCTTACATTGGTTATGGATTCCTACCATTATGTCTTTTAGTCTAAGATCTACTTCTTCACTAGTCCAGTTTAAACGAATTGAGTTTTGCGTCATCTCTAATCCAGATGCAGCAACTCCACCAGCATTTGCAGCCTTTCCTGGAGCAAAAAGAACTTTCTTACCTACAAATTGTTTTATTGCATCAAGTGTACATGGCATATTTGCTGCCTCAGTAACACATAAAACACCATTTGCGATTAATTTCTTAGCATCTTCTTCGTTCAATTCATTTTGAGTAGCACAAGGAATAGCAATATCCACTTTTACTTCCCATGGGCTTTTCCCTTTATGGAATTGAGCATTTGGATATTTCTTAACATACATTTCTGCTCTGTTATTTCCACTTGCTCTCATTTCTACCATATGCTCGATTTTCTCTCCAGAAATACCTTCTTCATCATAAATATATCCATCAGGACCAGAAATTGTTACCAACTTCCCTCCTAATTCATTTATCTTTAAAGCTACACCCCAAGCAACGTTTCCGAAACCAGAAATCGCAACTCTTTTTCCTTTAATCTCATGTCCGATAGTACGTAACATTTGGTCTGTAAAATATACAACACCATATCCAGTAGCTTCTGGTCTGATTAATGAACCACCGTAGGCGATTCCTTTACCTGTTAAAACTCCTGTAAACTCATTTTTGATTCTTTTATATTGACCAAATAAGTATCCAATTTCTCTAGCTCCAACACCAATATCTCCGGCAGGTACATCTAAGTCTGGTCCGATATGACGACATAATTCGGTCATAAACGATTGACAAAAACGCATAATCTCACCATCAGATTTTCCTTCAGGATCAAAATCAGAACCTCCTTTTCCACCTCCCATAGGAAGTGTAGTTAAACTATTTTTGAAAACTTGCTCGAAAGCTAAAAATTTCAAAACTGATAAATTTACTGTATGGTGAAATCTAATTCCACCTTTATATGGTCCGATTGCTGAATTCATCTGAATTCTAAAACCTCTATTTACTATAATTTCTCCTTTATCGTCAACCCACGGCACTCTAAAAATTATAGAACGTTCTGGTTCTGCGATTCTAAGAAGCAAGTTCTTACCGTCATATTTTTTTTGTTCAGCAATGAATGGAATTACTGTTTCAGCAAATTCTCTAACTGCTTGAATAAATTCAGGCTCATTTGGATTTTTTGACTCTACAAGAGCCATAAATTCATTTATTTTTTGTTTCATTTTCTAAAAAAATTATCAAATAAATTAATTTTATTATTTACTCAACCAAACAACAAAAAACACACATAAAAGTATCCTTTTGTTATTTTCCACAAATATACGCCTAATAAAGAAATTGGGCTTGATATTTTATAAATTATGAGTAGAATTGTATTATTAATACATATTTTTTAAAATAGATATTTTTAACGCAATGTCTTGCACGAAAACGTTATAGTTTTAATGTCAAAACAACATACTCCTTAGCATTTTTATTTTTTTTGAAAATTTTATGATTTGTGATGGATATTTATATCTTTGTCGCGAAAAGAAATTTAAACCTAATGCTCAAAAACACAGTAATCTCACTATTAATTTCGTTTATTTTTTCATACAATTCCAAGGCACAATCTAGGCTAGCTCATGAAGTTGGTGTTATTTTTGGCCCCTCTGCTTTCAAGTCAGACTATGGCCAAAGAAATGATAACTCTACAAATACCAAAAACACAGGTTTTGGTATTGGTGTAGTACACTTTTTAAATTTTTCATACAATTCAAGACGTGAAGCGTATTTTAATGAACACTTTAAAGTACGTACTGAAATTTCATACAACCAAACAAGTTTAGACCACTTTGGTGAAACGGTTAATGGCAATCCTAATAAAATAGGAGTTATCCAACTTAAAGCCATGAGCGGAAAAACATCATTGGTTAATCTTGGTACACAACTAGAGTATTCGCCATTTATGAAAATGCATGATTACGAAAATACCATAGGTAGTTTTAGCCCCTATATAAGTGGAGGAATTCAGTTTAGTTATTACAACACCAAAGTAAGTTCTTCTCTTGGACCTTTAGGAGATCCAGCAACTACTTTTTATAAATACTTAGTTCCTTCAGACGGGCACCCATACGGGTTTTCTAGCGAAAGCGGAACTGTATTATCATTAACCGCTGGGATCGGAACACGATTTAAATTAGCTCCTATGCACGATTTATTATTTGAAATGAGAGCTCAATTTTACAACTCAGATTGGATTGACGGATTAAACCCAAATTCGAAAGTATTCACAGAAAATAAATCTAATGATTCTCAGGTTTGGTTTACATTAGGTTATGTATACTACTTAGATTATTAGAAACTTTTACATAAAGCAAAACCCCAACATTTTATAAATGTTGGGGTTTTTTATTTCTCTTATTTTTCTATTATTCTAAAGCTTGTTTCAAATCAGCAATTAAATCTTCTGCATCTTCAATACCTACGCTTAATCGAACCAAATCATCTGTAATTCCTACTTCTGCTCTTTTATCCGCAGGAATAGAAGCATGAGTCATTAAAGCAGGATGATTTGCCAAAGATTCTACTCCACCTAAAGATTCTGCCAAAGTAAAAACTTTCAATTTTTCTAAGAAAGTAATCGAATCTTCTTTTTTACCCGAAACAAAAGTAAAGGAAACCATTCCTCCAAAAGCTTTCATTTGTTTCTTAGCAATTTCATGAAACGGATGACTAGGTAATCCCGGATAATAAACTGTTTTTATCTTTGGATGATTACTTAAAAACTCAACCACTTTTTCTCCATTCTCACAATGTCTTTGTACTCTTAGCGAAAGCGTTTTAATCCCTCTTAAAACCAAGAAACTATCCATTGGCCCTAAAGTTCCTCCAGTAGCAAATTGTTGAAAATGTAATTGCTCACCCAAAGCTTCATCTTTTACAATTAAAGCTCCCGCAATAACATCTGAGTGTCCACCTAAATATTTAGTAGCAGAATGCATTACAATATCAGCTCCTAAATCAAGAGGCTTTTGTAAATATGGTGTTGCAAAAGTATTATCGACTGCAAATAATATTTTCTTCTCTTTAGTGATTTTGGCAATTTCCTGAATGTCCGCCAATTTCATCAACGGGTTTGTAGGTGTTTCTACCCAAACCAATTTTGTATTTTCGTTTATTAAAGACTCAAATTTTGCGATATCATTCATATCTACAAAATGAAATTTTATTCCTGAATCTTTATAAATTCGTGTAAACATACGGTATGTTCCTCCGTATAAATCATCCATAGCAATGATTTCATCACCAGCTTTAAATGAGCGTAAAACACAATCAGTCGCAGCTAATCCAGATGAGAAAGCTAATCCACGTGTTCCGTTTTCAATACTAGCCAAGGCATTTTCCAAAGCACTTCTTGTAGGGTTTGATGCTCTACTATATTCGTAATCTCCAAGAGGTTGCCCTGGGCTTGTTTGGATAAACGTAGATGTTTGATACACTGGAGGCATTACTGCTCCTGTACTTGGGTCATGATGCTGACCACCATGTATAACTTTTGTATTGAATTTCATATGTAGATAATATTTATTTTTTTAGTGCAATATGGCACTGTTTTTACTTAATTATAATTTTATGCTTGAAATCTTATCAATTTCATACCTTTATGTTTTTGAGACTCCAAAATACTCTACAAATTTACCCATTAATTTATTTTAATCAAGTTACAAGTTAATACCTTTATATTTAATTAACATTTTTCAAGATGAGACAATATACCTTTTTATTCGTAAGCCTTTTGTTTTTAACAAGTTGTACTAAAGAACTTTCTTTTAAAGAACAAACATTCGGAAAGAAATCAGCTTTACCTTGCAAAACCAATTGTCCTCAGATTAGTTTAAAAGTTCCGATTGCTCAAAATGTTCCAATCGTAGCAGATAGCATCAATAAGAAAGTATTTTCTGTCTTAAAAGAAATCGTTTATTTTGGAGAAAAACCATTCCAATCTACCGACTATAATGACTTAACTGCATCCTTTATTAGCTCTTACGAAGAAATGCAGAAAAAATTTCCCGAAGATAAATTTGGTTGGGAGGCCAAAATTGAGGGTAATGTAGAATATCAATCTGATAGCATTCTAAACATAAAATTTAACCATTATACCTTTACTGGTGGCGCACATGGTTACCAAGGATATCGTTCTTTATTATTTAATCCTAAAACAGGAAAAACAATTACAAACAATCAATTATTTAAAAGCGAAAAAGATTTTAAGGCTTTCGCCGAAAAAGAATTCAGAAACAAATATAAAATTCCTGCCAGCGGAAGCATCAATGCAACAGGATTAATGTTTGAAAATGAAAAGTTCAATCTACCTTTAAATATTTTTTATACTAAAGAAGGATTACTACTTTATTACAATTCGTATGAAGCTGCTTCGTACGCAGATGGTCCAAAAGAATTATTATTGCCTTACGATAAAGTAAATGATTACTTAATTTTCAAGTAATTCTTGAATACAGAAGCGAAAACAATTTGGCTGAAGCCAACCACAAAACCTTAATTTCTCCTCCAGTTAAAACTGGAGGCAATTCAAAAAAAACAATCACAAAGAATTAGACGCACTGCGGTGCGTCTCTACGAAAAACCTTTGCGAGACACATTATTGACATTCATGAAAAATTTTCATTAGATGCAGTCTAAAAAAACCTTTGAACCTTTGCTTCTCAGAACCTTAGCACCTAATTCACCTTCCTCACTAAACATCATATTTCATCTTTCTCAAGATTCGTAAAGCTTCTTTAAAAGATAAATACACTTGAGTAAAAGGCTTTAAAAGTAATTTCGCATCAATTAATTTTTGTTTTGCATCTTCAAAACCATTAAGATAACAAATCATAAAAGTCGAAGGTAAATTCTCCAAATCAATCATTTCACGATTAGACAAGGCCACTCCTTTTTGTAATTTTCCAAGCAATGCAATATTAGAGTTGTATATATGATAAAGCATTTTTCGATTAAACTCCGGCGGCTGAAAAAGTATTTCTCTATCTATTTTATAGTAGCCATTATCAAAAAAATGAATTGTTTGTTGTTCCAGCGGATAATAACTTGTTTTATCATTTAAGCCCAACGGAACGTATTCGAGAATAGTAAAACTATCTTCATCAAAAGTAATTGTGACTACATCCTGAGCAGAATAAAACAACTTAATTTGCTCATTTATCAGCTCGATATCGACACGGGACAAAAACGTTTTATCACGAGATTTATTAGGAACTCCAGCCCAACAAATAACAAATAATTCTTTAAAAACTTTATACTTAGGCGACATATCTTTATGTCGAAAATTCATAAAGTCGATTACACCATCCAGCGTATACTCTATACTATTACGGGAACTATTCTCTATCCCAATTACGGTTTCAGTATTTTGATAATTTTTCTCCACTTCCCTTTCTTCAACAGGAACCGAATTACTTCCTCGTCTAATAAAAACACTATTAGCAACAATAGTGTGAATTCCTTTTTTAAAATAAGAAATCTTACTTTTAGGCTTAATTGTAACCAATCCTATTACTTTATCTTTTGGAAGATTAGGAAAAGGTACATTTTCGTATTGAATTTTTGGAGGATTTTCAAGAAAAGCATTTACCAGATTCTGAATCCGACTGTCGTCAAAAAAATCATCACCTACAATCTCATTATCCTGGTCCTCAACACCTACAACTATATAAGAATTATTAGTAGGGTTCGAGTTTGACAAAGCACAGATATGCTTTAAAAACTTTGCCTTCCCTTCGCGAGAATGCAAGTTCAATTGCCTTTTTTTATCATAAAAACTACTCTCATCATTATGAGCGAGTAGGTTTTTTATTAAAAGGCGTTTGTTAATCATTATTTAGACTTCTTAGATTATTAGACTAGCTTAGACTTCTTAGACTGTTGGATTATTTGATTACTGGATTGTTCGATTGTCTTATCGTAAGACAACATAAATAAAACCATCTTAATTCATATTAGTGCAATTATTAAAACCTCAATTATCTCATTTAACGATTTTTATTAGTCTAAAAATCTAAGAAGTCTAGCTAGTCTAATAATCTAATTAATTTCTTTTAACAATAGTCGAGGATGCCTGAGCTGTACACGTAACTACTAAATCGGCAATATTTACATGATAAGGTCTTGAAACCACAAAATGAATAATATCGGCAATATCTTCTGGTTGCAATGGAGCGAACCCTTTGTAAACATTTGAAGCTCTCTCAACATCACCTTTAAAACGTACTTCGCTAAACTCAGTTTCAACCATTCCAGGATGAATAGCTCCTACTCTAATTCCATAAGGATTCAGATCTATTCGCATTCCTTTACTTATTGCATCAACAGCGTGTTTTGTACCGCAATATACATTTCCGTTAGGATAAACTTCTTTGGCTGCAGTTGAACCAATATTTATAATATGTCCCGATTTTCGTTCTGTCATTTGCGGAATAATCGCTTTAGAAACATACAAAAGTCCTTTCACATTAATATCAATCATTGCATCCCAATCGTCTAAATCTCCTGTTTGAATTGGATCCAATCCATGTGCATTTCCTGCATTATTGATAAGAACATCTATCACAGAAAATGATTCTGGCAAAGAACTAATGCGCTCCAAAACAGCTTCTTTATCTCTAACATCAAATGCCAAAGTATGCACTTCTGTAAATTCCGAAAGTTCCTTCTCTAATTCTGATAATCGATCTTGTCTTCTACCACAAAGAATAACTTTATAGTTATTTTGTGCCATTAATTGTGCCGTGGCTTTACCTATACCACTTGTAGCACCAGTAATTAGAACTGTTTTTTTCATTCTATGTTTTTTATTTTTTAGCCACAGATTAAAAAAATATTTTTAGTCTTTTAATCTGTGGCAAATATTTTTTCATACTAATAGCTGCTGAAAACTGAATACTGACACTTAAAACTATTATTAAGGCACATCGTCTCCCATACTTTCTGTCCAGATAGCAAACCAATCTTCTTTTTCTAATTCTAATTCTACCGCTTTCATTAACGATTGAATTCTAGCTACGTTTACTGTTCCAGCTATCGGAAGAGCTTTTGCAGGATGTCTTAAAATCCAACTTAGCAAAATAGTATCTGACCCTAAGCTATATTTAGAAACCAATGTTGCCAATAATTTCTTTAATCTTCGCGTTTGTTTATTGTCTTCTCTAAAAACTGTCCCTAGCGGATTCCATGACATCGGACGAATTCCGTGCATTTGCATATAATCAAAGCTACCATCAACCATCGGCTCATAATTTGTAGCCGAAAATTGTACTTGGTTAAAACTAACATCGATTTTTTGGCGAATTAATTCCGTTTGTGCACTTGTAAAATTAGACAATCCAAAATCTACAATTTTACCTTCAGTTCTTAATTTCTCAACAGCTTCGGCAATTTCATCGGCTTGCATTAAAGGACTTGGTCTGTGTAGTAAAAAAACATCTAAATAATCCGTTTTAAGATTCTTCAAAGAGTTTTCTACAGACCAAGTAATATATTCTTTAGAATAGTCGTAATGCTTAATTTTATTGTTTCTGTTTTCGGCAATCATCTGGATTCCGCACTTCGAAATCAGTTGTAATTTCTCTCTTGAAACTTTACTTGCTGCGAATGCTTTTCCAAAATCAGCTTCGGTAGTATATGAACCGTAAATATCTGCGTGATCAAAGGTGGTTATTTTATTCTCTAAACATATTTGGATAAGGTTTTCCATTTCTTTGGGAGTTAGATTTTTATCCCAAACTCCCCAATTCATAGTGCCCACAATTATAGGCGATAATAGCGTTTTGCTCATGGTAATATAACATTATTTGTAGTAATAAATCTTGCTTTCTAAAACATAATCATCAAAGTTCTTAAAAATATAAAAATAGAATCACAATTCAACCTTAAAATTAGAGCTTTGGTCGAAGTTTTAACCATTCTTTAACATCTTACTTCTCAAAAAATATTCAATTTGCACTCTCAAAAGTAAGGCATTAAATTCAAGGTTTTAAAAATATTTATATGGAAGAAAATACAACGACTTTAGACATTAGAGCGATCAATGAAAAAATTGAAAGAGAAAGTGCTTTTATAGACCTTCTCACAATGGAGATGAACAAAGTTATTGTGGGTCAGAAACATATGGTCGAACGTTTATTAATCGGACTTCTAGGTCAGGGTCATATTTTATTAGAAGGTGTTCCTGGATTAGCCAAAACATTAGCGATAAATACACTCTCCCAAGCAGTGCAAGGTTCGTTTAGCCGTATCCAATTTACACCCGATTTATTACCTGCCGATGTTGTTGGTACGATGATATACAACATCAAGGCAAATGAATTTTCTATCAAAAAAGGACCAATTTTTGCCAATTTCGTCCTTGCCGATGAGATTAACCGTGCTCCTGCCAAAGTACAATCGGCACTTTTGGAGGCGATGCAAGAAAAACAAGTTACTATTGGGGACACTACTTTTAAACTAGATCGCCCGTTTTTAGTACTTGCAACTCAAAACCCTGTTGAGCAAGAAGGAACATACCAACTACCAGAAGCGCAAGTTGACCGTTTTATGCTTAAAACCGTAATTGACTATCCAAAAATGGATGAAGAGCGTCTAGTAATTCGCCAAAATTTAAAAGGAAGTTATGAGAAAGTAAATCCAGTTGTTTCTGTTGAGCAAATTTTACGTGCACAAGAAGCTGTTCGTGAAGTTTACATGGATGAGAAAATAGAAAAATATATTCTTGATATTGTTTTCGCAACGCGTTACCCAGAAAAATACAAATTAGCTGATTTAAAACCACTTATCAGTTTTGGAGCATCTCCTCGTGGAAGTATCAACTTAGCCAATGCCGCAAAATGTTATGCTTTTATTAAACGTCGTGGATATGTAATTCCAGAAGATGTTCGTGCAGTTGTTCACGATGTATTACGTCACAGAGTAGGTATTACTTACGAAGCAGAGGCTGAAAACATCACTTCTGTAGACATCATCAATAAAATTGTAAACGAAATTGAAGTACCTTAAAAATTTGTTTAATGTTTAAAGTTTCAAATTGTCGCATATCGAACTTGAAACCTTAAACTCTTAAACTTTAAACAAATTAAAAATGGATACAAAAGACCTATTAAAAAAAGTACGTAAAATAGAAATCAAAACCAAAAGATTGAGTAATCATATCTTTTCGGGAGAATATCACTCTTCATTTAAAGGTCGTGGTATGACTTTTAGCGAGGTGCGTCAGTACCAATATGGCGATGATATACGTGCTATCGATTGGAATGTAACCGCTCGTTATAATGAAGCCCACGTAAAAGTTTTTGAAGAAGAACGCGAACTTACCATGATGCTTATGGTGGATATTTCGGGTTCTGAGAGTTTTGGTTCTAAAAATCAGTTTAAAAAAGATATTGTAACCGAAATTGCAGCCACAATGGCTTTTTCGGCAACTCAAAATAATGACAAAATAGGTTTAATATTATTCTCAGATACAGTCGAATTGTATATTCCGCCTAAAAAAGGAAGATCTCACGTATTGCGTATTATCCGCGAATTAATAGAATTCGAACCTAAAAGTCATAAAACTGATATTGCACAAGCATTAAAGTTTTTATCAGGTACACAAAAAAAGAAAGCCATCGTTTTTGTAATCTCCGATTTCATGTCTGATGATTATGAGCATACCTTGAAAATTGCATCCAAAAAACACGATATTACAGGTGTTCGAGTATATGATATTCGAGAAGAAAAAATACCAAATATCGGAATGGTTTCAATGCTTGATGCCGAAACTGGTAAAACACAATTAATCAATACAGGTTCCAAAACAATACGAGCAAATTACGAAAAACACTACCATAGCAAAGTAGCTTATTTTAAGGAGACTTTTAGCAAATCGGGGGCAGGTGTTGTAAATACTCGCGTAGACGAAAGTTATGTAACCAAATTATTAGGCTATTTTAAATCGAGATAAGAGAATTAGATTAATTAGACTTCTTAGATTGTTAGAAAATTAGATTTTAAACATAATTCGAAGAAAAAAATAAAAATAAAATCTGCTTAAATCTGTATCATCATCGTTCCATTTTTAAGCATTCGTTTTAGACCAAAATCTGAATCAAAAAAATCAAATGAAATTAAAACTTTACATATTTTTATTCTTGCTATCGGCAACTGTTTTTGGACAACAAAAACAGATTGAGACTAGTATAGATACTACTAAAAATAAAATTGGAGCTGAGTTTAAGTTAACAATTAAAACTTCTGTCGATTCTAAGTCGAAAGTTGTTTTTCCTAAACTTAAAAATATTGGTCCTCTTGAGGTAATTAAATCATATCCAATTGATACTGTCAAAAAAGATGACCGTTATGAATTGATAAAAAAATATGGTTTAACTCAATTTGATTCTGGAAGATATACTATTCCTAGTATTCAAATCCTCATCGATAAAAAACCTTACCTATCTGATTCTATTCGAGTAGAAGTTGCAAATGTAAAAGTAGATACGTTGCAACAAAAAATGTATGACATTAAAGACATTACTAAAGTTGAAGATGGAATTGGAGATTGGTGGAAATACCTTTTGATTCTAGCCTTAATTTTAGGAATTGGTGCTTTTGTATATTGGTTTATCAAAAAAAGACAACAAAAGAAAATTGAAGAAGAAGTTTATAAAACTCCTATCGAAAAAGCAACAAGTTTGCTTAACACATTAGAGAAAAAAGAACTTTGGCAAAAAGGTGAAGTTAAAGCCTATTATAGCGAGTTGACTGATATTGCCAGAAATTATATCGAGGAAGCAATCGAAATTCCAGCAATGGAAAGCACGACATCTGAATTAATACAAGGAATTAGAGCTGCATCAGTAAAGAAAAAAATGGCATTAACGCCAGAAACTGTCGAGAACTTAGAGCGTGTATTAAAACAAGCCGATTTAGTGAAATTTGCAAAATCTAAACCATTAGATTTTGAAATTACCGAAGACAGAAATAAAATTCAAAAAGCAATCCTTACTCTAGACAGCGCAATTCCTGTAGAAGTAGTTGTCGAGGAAGATACTTTATTAAACGAAGCGCAAAGACAGAAACAAATAAAACTTCAGTTACTAAAAAAACGCAACAAACGTATTGCCTTATCAGTAGCAACTGTATTGTTTTTGATTGTTCTTGTTACCAGTTATTTTATTGCGACCAAAGGTTTTACTTATGTAAAAGATAATATTATCGGACATCCATCTAAAGAATTATTAGAAGGAGAATGGGTAAAAAGTGAATACGGAAATCCTGGCATCTTAATTGAAACTCCAAAAGTTTTAAAAAGAATGGATTTGACTAAAATGTTCCCTAAAGAAGGTTTAGCGTTAATTAAAGAAATGCAATCCTTTGGATACGGAAGCTTGGTTGATAATTTCTCATTGATGATTTCTACTTTAAAATATAAGGAAGAAACTCAAATAGATTTATCTAAATCTCTAGAAGTTACCATAAAAACTATCGAAGCACAAGGAGCACGAAATATGATTGTTAAACAAGAAGATTTCGAAACCAAAGAAGGAATTCGCGGAGTTAAAGGTTACGGTACTTTCTCTAGTATAGATGAAGGCACAAAATCGAGTACCAAAATGTATTACGAAATCCTTTTATTTAGCCAAGAAGGCGGATTACAACAAATAATGATTTTTCACGAAGAAGGAGATACTTATGCCAATGATATTGCAGACCGCATATTAAACTCTGTAGAACTAAAAAAAGCAACTAATTAATGGATAAAATAACTTTTTTAAACCCTGAGTTTTTCTGGTTGTTTCTTTTGATTCCCATTGCAATTGCTTGGTTATTCTGGAAAAGAAATCAGCAATCGGCAACATTAAAAATGAGTTCACTGCAAGGTTTTAAATCTTCAGAATCATTATTAGCAAAACTAAAACCTTTTTTGGGTGTATTTAGAATTTTAGCTTTAAGCTCTTTGATAATTGCACTAGCAAGACCTAGAACGGTAGATGTAAGTAATAAGACAAAAACAACAAAAGGAATTGATATTGTAATGGCAATAGACGTTTCTGGAAGTATGCTTGCACGAGATTTAAAACCAGATCGTATGCAAGCGCTTAAAAAATTGGCTGCCGACTTTGTTAGCGAAAGACCAAACGACAGAATTGGACTTGTTTTATACGCATCTGAAGCTTATACAAAAACTCCGGTAACAAGTGATAAAGCAATTATTCTTGAGGCTATTAAAAGTATAAAATATGACAATGTTCTTGTTGACGGAACTGGAATAGGAATGGGATTGGCAACAGCCGTAAACAGACTTAAAGACAGCAAAGCCAAAAGTAAAGTTATTATATTAATGACCGATGGTGTTAATAATGCTGGATTTATTGAGCCAGATACAGCCGCAGATATTGCAAAACAATACGGTATTAAAGTATATACAATTGGTATTGGAACTAACGGAATGGCAGAGTTTCCTTATGCAATTGCTCCAAATGGTCAGTTCTTGTTTAGAATGATGAAAGTAGAAATTGATGAGCAAATGATGAAAACCATTGCAAACAAAACTGGCGGAAAATATTTTAGAGCTACAAGTAATGAAAAATTAGCTTCTATCTATAATGAGATCAATAAACTGGAAACAACCGAAATCGAAGAATTAAAATTCTATGATTATGATGAAAAATACAGACCTTTTGTGATATTAGCTGGTTTATTGCTATTATTGGAAATTGGATTACGAAATACTGTTTACAGAAGCTTTATTTAATATTTCAGTATTCAGTTACAGTCACAGTAAATAACTGAGAGCTGAAACTAGAAACTGAAAACTAGAATTTAAAAATGGAATTAGACGAAAAAAAATATTTATACCTTCTTATATTGCTTCCAATTTTGGTGTGCATTTTTCTTTTCAATATGTATTGGAAAAGAAAAAAACAACGCGAATTTGGAGATTTGGATTTAGTAAAAAAACTAACTCCGGAGCATTCTGTTTTTAAACCATTTTTAAAGTTAGGAGTTATCCTTTTAGCTTTAGCAGCATTAATTTTAGGATTGGTTAATCCGAAAATTGGAACAAAAATGGAAACTGTAAAACGTGAGGGAATTGATATTGTATTTGCAGTAGACGTTTCTAAAAGTATGCTTGCCGAAGATGTTGCTCCAAGTCGTTTAGAAAAAAGTAAACAATTAGTATCGCAAATTATTAATCAGCTAGGAAACGACCGAATAGGAATCGTAGCCTATGCTGGTAGTGCATTCCCAGTTTTACCAATTACAACAGATTATAGCGTTGCCAAAATGTTCTTGCAAAGCATGACCCCAGATATGGTTTCATCGCAAGGAACCTCACTTGATGAAGCTATAAAACTATCTGCAACTTATTTTGACGAAAAAAGCAAAACAAGTAAGCTATTGATTTTAATCTCAGATGGAGAAGACCACTCTGAAGGAGCCGAAGCTGCTGCCGAAGAAGCCAATAAACTAGGAATGAAAATCATTACTATTGGTATCGGAACTGAAAAAGGAGCTACAATCCCATTGAAAAAAAATGGTGTTGTTGAGAGTTTCCAAAGAGACAATAACAATGAAGTCGTTATAACAAAATTAAATCAAGAAGGGCTAAAAGCTATTGCAAAAGCGACCAAAGGTGGTTATGTTTATGGCAGTAATACCAAAGAAGTTTTGGATTATGTAAAAAATGCTTTAGATAATATTCAGAAAACAGAATTTGAAGCTACGCAAATGGCCGATTTTCAGTCTCAATTCCAATGGTTTATTGGTATTGCATTTGCATTATTATTCATTGATCTTTTCTTATTAGAAAGAAAAACAAATTGGGTTAAAGAGTTGAATTTATTTAACGAAACAAAATAATTGTTTCAACACAGTTATCTTTTGAAACAAAAAAAACAAAAAAATTAGAATGAGAAATTTACTTCTATATATCTTATTAACGCTTTCTTTGGCTGTTTCGGCTCAAGAAAAGGACAAAGCGTTGCCTAAAGCTAATGAAGAATATAAACAGAATAAATTTGTAGATGCCGAAGCTGATTATAGAATCTCGCAATCTAAATTCCCAAATCGTACCGTTGCACCTTATAACTTAGGAAATGCTATTTATAAGCAAAACCAAGCTAGCGAAGCTAAATTTGCTTACGCAAAAGCATTAAAGAATGCCAAAACACCATCTCAAAAACACAAAGCACTCCACAACCTTGGTAATGTTTTTATGAAAGAGAAAGATTATGGACAAGCTGTTGAAGCTTATAAAAATGCATTACGTAACGACCCTACAGATGAAGAAACACGTTACAACTTTGCATTGGCTAAGAAAATGCTAAAAGAAAATCCTCCTAAAAACGATAAAAACAAAGACAAAAATAAAGATAAGGACAAGGACAAAAAAGACGACAAGAAGGACGATAAAAAAGATAAGAAAGACGACAAAGGAGATAATAAGGACAAAGATAAAAAAGATGATAAGGGAGATCCTGATAAAGATAAAAAAGACGGAAAAGACGATAAAGGCGACCCTAAGAAAGATGATAATAAAGGAGAACCAAAACCTACACCAGGCGGAATCTCTAAAGAACGTTTACAAAATCTTCTTGATGCAGTAAATAATGAAGAAAAGAAAATTCAGGATAAAGTAAACGGTCAAAAAGTAAAAGGCGCTCCTAGAAAAACTGAAAAAGACTGGTAAAATAAAGTTGAATCGTTTAACTGTTTATTTGTTTATTTGACAAACAATAAATGGTTAAACGATTAAACAGTTAAACGATTTAAAAAAACGATTAAACAGGTAATGAAAAGATATTTAATTCTATTACTATTAAGTTTCCAAGGGCTTATGGCTCAAGTTCAATTTGAGGCCAGAGTAAGCAAAACTACGCTTGGTTTAAACGAAAGACTTCGAATTGACTTCATTATGAATGTTGATGGCGATAACTTTGTTCAGCCCACATTTGAAGGTTTTAGAATTGTTGCTGGACCAAGTCAGCAAGTAAGTCAGTCATGGGTAAACGGAAGAAGTTCATTCGAGAAAGTGTATTCATATTTCTTATTACCAAACCAAAAAGGAAGCCTTGTTATAAGACAAGCTGCAATAGAATATAATGGTCAGGTTTACAAAACATCTCCTATAAAAATAAATGTTACAGCTGCAGTAGCACAAGAAAGAGATCCAAATGATCCACAACAAATATCTGCCGATGATAATTTATATCTAGTTGCCGATATATCTAAGACGAACCCATATATAAACGAACCAATTACTGTTGTTTACAAATTGTATTTCAGCTATAATATCGGTATCACAAATTGGAGAGAATTAGACAAACCTAAATACAATGATTTCTGGAGTCAAAATATTGACATTAAGCAACTAGTTGCTGAAGAAGGTATGTTTAAAGGCGAAAAATATCGTTACGTAGTACTTAGAAAAACGGTATTATATCCACAAAAATCAGGTAAATTAGTGATTGAACCTTTAGCATTAGATATCGATGTGCAATTACCTACTAACCGAAGAAATATGTTTGGTCAGGTTGTAGTTACCGATGGTAACAAACGTGTATCGGCAGGAGCCAAAACTATCAATGTAAAAGCACTTCCTGAATCTAGCAAACCAGAAGGATTTTCGGGTGCTGTAGGTCGATTCGACTTTAAAGTAACGCCATCTAAAACTACGTTAAAAAACGGAGAAAGCCTGGAGTTAGTTGTTAGTGCTGCTGGTAGCGGAAATATGAAATTATTTACCCTGCCTAAACCAGTTGTACCAAACGCGCTAGAAATGTACGACCCTGTACATGACGAGAAGGTAAACACAACACTTAGCGGAATGTCTGGAAAAATATCAGACACCTATACCATTATACCACAATACAAAGGAAATTATGCCATAAAACCAATGCAGTTCTCGTATTTTGATTTAAATACAGGAAGTTACAAAACAGTTACTTCTCCAGAAATCATGGTGAATGTTCTTGATGGTCCAACGCCATCAGATGCAAATGTGGCTTCTAGCCCAACTGCAAAAAACAAAATATCGGCTACAGAACAGTTCAAGTATATTAAGCTAAAAAGCAATTTTACCTCTGTCGTAAACGATGATTTTTATGGATCAAACTTGTTTTATGCCCTATTGTTTTTACCATTCCTGATTGTACCAATTATAGTTTTAGCTAAGAAGAAAAAAGAAGCTATTGATGGTGACATTACTGGAAACAGAATTAAAATGAACAATAAACTGGCTAAGAAATATTTATCTGAAGCTAAAAAACAAATCAATAACAAAGAACCGTTTTATATTGCGCTTGAAAAAGCAATGCATAATTTCCTGAAAGCCAAATTACATATCGAAACTTCAGAAATGAGCAAGGATAATATCACAGAGCTTTTATTGTCTCGAAAAGCAAATCCAGAATCGGTTAAAAATTTTATTAGCCTAACCGAAAACTGTGAGTTTGCACGATATGCACCAGCATCTAGCGCTTCTATTCAGCAAGATTTTGATAAAGCTGTATTGATAATTTCAGAATTAGAAAAACAAATTGTTTAATATAGTTTCTAACCACACAAGTTCGCTAAGAAATTAAATTTAGCTTACGCTGAATTAAGGTTCGCAAAGTTGAAACTCTTATTACATATCAATAAAATGAAAAATATTCTTTTATACCTATTCTTATTATTATCCCAAATTTTCTTTGCTCAAAATAGCTTTGATAAAGCGAATGCTTTATACCAAGAATCAAAATACGAGCAAGCAGTACAAGAGTATGAAAACGTTATAAAAGTTGATAAAAAACAATCGGCTGAATTATATTATAATTTAGGTAATTGCTATTACAAACTAAATAAAGTAGCTCCAGCAATATACAATTACGAAAAAGCTTTGGTATTAAACCCTAATCATCCAGAGGCTCTAAACAATTTAAAATTTGCTAAAAAACTAACAATCGACGAAATAAAAGAAGTTCCTAAAGTGGGTTTTGCAAAACTCATCCGAAACTTTACCGGAATATATCATTACAATACCTGGGCATGGATTTCTGTAGGGATAGCATCGGCATTCTTGCTTTGCTTTATCGGGTACTATTTTTCGCAACTTACACGTTCTAAAAGAGTTTATTTTATCGGAATGTTTTTGATATTACTTGCTTTATTGGTAAGCTTAACAGCAGGGTTTTTAGAAAAAAGTCATTTTGATAACGAAAGACCTGCCATAGTATTTGCAGAAATTGCCGAAGTACGTAGCGAACCTCAAAAAGCTGGTTCACCTATTTTTACCCTTCACGAAGGAGCAAAAGTATACGTAAAACAGTCATTACAAAACTGGAAAAAAATAGAACTAACCGATGGAACCGAAGGTTGGATAGAATCCTCGGCTGTTAAAGAGGTGAAATAATTCATTTGTTTAAAAAATAAAAATCCCAAATTCAATATTATATAAAATTGAATTTGGGATTTTCTTTTGTTTGCTACATCTATCTAATTTACAGCATCTACCAATCGTATAAATTCGGCTTTATAACCTTCATCATCATTTGCTAATCCTGATTTTGCTAACTTTTTTATATCCGCACTAGAACTATTCGCAATAAGTTTGGAATCTCTTAATTTTAATCCAAACCAAGCAACTGCTGTTGTAAATTTAAAATCCGAAGAACTACTATCCAAAGAGACTTTCTTATTATCAATAGTACTTACCATTTCTATACTTTTATCACCATCTGGTTTTTTGTATCTAAATTTAATAGTTGCAAGCTCATCATTATAATTCGAATTGTCCGATTTTACTTTTGTGTATTTTAAATCTGAAGGTATATAATCACTTTCGACTCCTGTAGGAATGATTTCATACAATGCTGTAACGGTATGACCACTTCCTAATTCTCCAGCATCAATTGCATCATTTTTAAAATCTTCAGGCTTCAATTTGCGATTCTCATACCCAATTAATCGATAAGCCTGAACATGCTTAGGATTAAATTCTATCTGAATTTTTACATCTTTTGCAATGGCAAACATTGAACCTTTAAATTCTTTTCCTAAAAATCGATTCGCTTCCTGAATGTTATCAATATAAGCGTAATTTCCATTTCCTTTATCTGCCAAAATTTCCATCTTACTGTCTTTAATATTCCCCATTCCAAATCCAAGAACAGTTAAATAAACACCCGATTTTCTTTTTTCTTCAATTAGTTTTTCCATATCCATGTCAGAAGAAGCTCCAACATTAAAATCTCCGTCAGTAGCAATAACAACCCTGTTATTTCCTTCCTTAATAAAGTTTTGTTGTGCCAACTTATAAGCCAATTCAATTCCTTCTCCACCAGCTGTACTTCCTCCAGCGCTTAAATTATCAAAAGCATCTAAAATCTCTTCTTTATTATCTCCCGAAGTTGGCGTTAATACCACTCCCGCAGAACCAGCATAAACTACAATCGAAACTTTGTCTTCACTACGAAGTTCTTTTACTAAAATCTTCATAGATTCTTTTAATAGCGGAAGCTTATTATCATCACTCATAGATCCAGAAACATCTATTAAAAAAACAAGATTTGATGCTGGTAAATTCGTCATTGGAATATCTTTTCCTTGCAAACCAATTTTTAGTAATTGACTGTTTTTATTCCAAGGACTATCGCTTAATTCTGTATTAATCGAAAATGGATTTTGTCCTTCTGGTTGTGGATATTTATACTTAAAGAAATTCATCATTTCTTCAACACGAACAGCATCTTGAGGAACCTTTTGTCCGTTGTTAATAAAACGCCTGATATTGGTATAAGATGCGTTATCAACATCAATAGAAAAAGTAGAAAGTGGTGATTTTATAGGAGATTCAAAAGGATTTTCTTCAAGACCAACATAACTTTCGGTATTAGAATCTGGAAGTATGTTTTCGGGAATTTCCGTATCATAAACTACTACATCATCAGCGGCTGCAGCCTCATCGCTGTACTCACGTTTTTTACAACAACTAAATAAAACAAGAACAAGGAATGCCATCAAATAAAAATGTTTATTTTTCATTTAAATAAATTTTAAGAATTAGTAAATTGGTTTTTCTTTCAAATAATGGCTAGCATTCCGGATGTACTAGTTAAAATTATCTGCGATTTGAGCCAATTCAAATTCAATGCCAAAAATTTTTTAAATTTTTTCTACAAATGAAAATAAACGATTTAAAATTGAATGTTGTTTTCTTAAACTTTGCGAACCTTAATTAACCACAAACTAAACATAATCTCTTTACGAACTTTGCGGTAAAAAACCAAACGGAGAAACTTTGCAAACCTTAATTCAACACAAACTAAATATAATTTCTTAGCGAACTTTGTGGTAAAAAAAAACAAACGGAGAAACTTTGCGAACCTTAATACACCACAAACTAAACCTAATTTCTTAGCGAACTTTGCGGTAAAAAGACCCAAAATAAACTTTGCGGTAAAAACCCAAAACCTAGAACTTATATACCTTCTCAGGCGTAACACAATAATCAAGTTTTATATCCCCTTCAAAAACATCTGTAATTTCGGTTTCAGCCTCAAAGAAAGACAAACCTATTTTAATTGTTTCTGGTTTACATTCAGATAAAAATTTATCGTAGAATCCTTTTCCATATCCTACTCTATTTCCAGAAGTATCAAATGCTAAAAGAGGAACAAAAACAACATCAATTTTACTCGACGGAACTTCCAGACCATCAACAGGTTCAGGAATATTATATTCGTTCTTCTTTATTTTAGTATTATCAGTAAGCAAGAAATGAGTCATTTCTCGGGTCTCAAAATCACTTTTAGAAATTACAATTTCTTTGTCTTTTCCGGCAAGTAAATGCAAAATAAACTCCGTATTTACTTCTTTATGTTCTACTATTGGTAAAAAAACATGAAAATAAGTTTTCTCCCAAATTGGTAATGAAAGTACTTTATTGGCAATAACCAAACTCAATTCGTCAATATCAGTTTCAGTAAGTTGTTTCCTCAACCCTTTTTTTTGTAAGCGCAATTCTTTTTTAGTTGTCATCTTCGTCTAGATTGTTTTTGGACATATGATAAATAGCATCCCCTTCGTACACAATTGGCGAATGGTTTGCATTAATAATATACCCATCATGCGGTGCTTTTACTTTTCTTTCAAACTTACCAAAAGGATCGGTAATAATTGCCAGAATAGTTCCTTTCTTAACAAACTTTCCAATTGTATTGTAGTCATGTAGTAACCCTGAGCATTTAGCTCGTAGCCATACCGATTTTTCGATATAAATAGACGGTTCTTCAGGCGTTGCAACAATATGATTAGAATCTAACATTCCTAAATAAGCTAGCAAACGCTTTACTCCATCAATACCAATATTAGCAATTTCATGATTAATATCTAATGACTTTCCACCTTCAAAAAGCAACATTTTTACTTTTAATTTTTCGCTGATACTCCTAAACGAACCCGAAATGTTTTTAGAATACAAAGTAAATGGTGCGCTAAATACATCCGCCAAAACCTTTAAGTCATGATTATTCTCAGAGAGTCTAATCTGCGGTGCATTAAAACGGCTTGCTCCACCAGCATGAAAATCGACAGCATAATCTACAATTGGCAAAACATCGGTAACAATATGATAAGCAAAACGGCTTGCCAAAGAGCCTTTTTTACTTCCAGGAAAAACTCGGTTTAAATCACGTCCATCAGGAAACTCACGCGCTTTATTTACAAAACCGTACATATTTATAACCGGAATACAAATGATAGTTCCTTTTTGCGGACGATTAATTCTCTTGCTTATTATCTGACGTACGATTTCGACACCATTAATTTCGTCACCATGAATCCCTGCCGAAAAAAGCACAACAGGCCCTTCAATCTTCGAACGTCTTACAATAACAGGAATGTTTAATTTGGTTGTAGTGTGCAGTCGAGCAATTTCGACGTTAACGGTTTTGCTTTCACCTGGTAAAATGGATTCCCCAAAAATCACCAATGGTTTACTATTTCTCATATTCAATAATAAAAGCTAAATATAGAAATTATATTTTAAATTTATATCTTTGACTTTAACACTTATAATCTTAACCAACTAACCACATCAAAATTTAAAATGAAAAAAATAGCAGTTTTATTTGGCGCATTAACCCTTCTGGTTTCCTGCATGAGTAAAGAAGAGAAAATGAAAGAAGCAGAAGCTGACGGAAACGAAGCAGTTGCTGTAAAATCTAAATTAATAGAAGGTGCAGGAAAAGCACTCCAAGAACAAGGAAAAGACGCCGCCAAAAGCGCATCTAAAGGAATTGGAGATGTTATAAAAGGAATAAATTCAGGAATGAGCGAAAGCATCAACACCTCTAAAGTGATTTCTGAACCCACTTTTAAAGCAAACTTTGAGGAATGCAAAGCCGAAAAAATATACGGAGCAGATACTGATAAACAAAAGAAAGTAACAATTTACTTAATTGCTAAAAAAGATTTTAAAGGAAATCTAGTTTTAAAAGCTTTTGATGCCGATAAAAAAGAAATCGGAAGAAGCAGTTTAGAGGTTTCTATTAAAAAAGACGATGCAAAATATGTAGACTTCTCATTTGATGAAAGAACGCATTTACTACAAACCGAATACTTTACAATTAAATAAAAATTCCAAATAAAAAAAGAGCCCGTTTTCTATAAAAAAACGGGCTCTTTTTTTGGAAGAAACTCAAAAGAATTATAAAATTCAAACTCAAAAGTTTAAATTTGTTGTATGCAGACTCCTCTCGAACTTCAAATCCAAACTTTACCAGATAATCCTGGCGTATATCAATATTATGATAAAGATGGAAAAATATTATATGTAGGCAAAGCCAAAAATTTAAAGAAAAGAGTTTCATCTTATTTCAATAAAATTCATGATACTGCCAAAACCAATGTTTTGGTAAAGAAAATTGTAACTATAAAACACATTGTTGTTCCTACCGAAACCGATGCGCTTTTATTAGAAAACAACCTTATAAAAACCCTACAACCACGCTACAATGTATTGTTGCGTGATGATAAAAGTTATCCTTGGATTTGCATAAAAAGAGAACCTTTTTCGCGTATTTTTTCTACACGCAGAATGGTCAAAGATGGTTCAGAATATTTTGGTCCATATACCAGTTTTAAAACCGTACATACAATCCTCGATCTTATAAAAGAGCTATATCCGCTTAGAACCTGTAATTTCGATTTAAGTAAATCAAACATTGATAGTGGTAAGTTTAAAGTATGTTTAGAGTATCATATTGGTAATTGCAAAGGTCCGTGCGAAGGACTACAAACACTAGAAGATTACCAAAAACAAATCGATGCTATTCGCGAAATTCTAAAAGGAAATTTTAAAGAAAGCATGAAAGATTTTAAGCGCCATATGACCCAATTGGCGCAAGATTTACGATTTGAAGAAGCACAAAAAATAAAAGAAAAAATAGAAGTTCTGGAAAATTATCAATCCAGATCGACTATTATAAATCCTAAGATTACCAACATCGATGTGTTCTCGATAGTTTCGGATGAAAGCGCGGCGTATGTCAATTTTCTTCAAATTTCGCATGGCTCGATTATTCGTTCTCATACTTTAGAAATCAAGAAAAAACTAGACGAAACCGATGCCGAATTGCTCGAACTTGCTATAATTGAGCTGCGTGAGCGTTTCCAATTATTATCTAAAGAAATCATTGTTCCTTTTGAAGTCGATTTGGGAGAAAACATTAAAGTTACCGTTCCACAACTGGGCGATAAAAAACAGATTCTCGATTTATCAATCAGAAACGCTAAGTTTTACCGAATCGAACAACTCAAGCAATTACAAATCGTAGATCCCGATCGTCATACCAAGCGTATTATGGCACAAATGCAAAAAGATTTACGCCTGCCAGTTGAGCCACGTCATATAGAATGTTTTGATAACTCCAACATACAAGGAACAAATCCCGTTGCAGCCTGCGTAGTTTTTAAAGATGGAAAACCAAGCAAAAAAGATTATCGTCATTTTAATGTAAAAACCGTCGAAGGTCCAGATGATTTTGCCTCTATGACCGAGATTGTATATCGCCGTTACAAAAGATTATTAGATGAAAATGAACCTCTGCCACAACTTATAATTATCGATGGAGGAAAAGGACAATTATCATCGGCTTTAAAAAGTATCGACGAACTCGGATTACGCGGTAAAATCACAATAATAGGTATCGCCAAACGTCTCGAAGAACTCTTTTATCCTGGAGATTCAGTCCCATTATATCTAGATAAAAGATCCGAAACCCTAAAAGTAATTCAGCAATTACGAAACGAAGCACACCGATTCGGAATCACATTTCATCGGGACAAACGTAGTAAAGCCGCATTAAATTCCTCTATAGAAAGTATTCCGGGAATAGGTGAGAAAACCATGCTTACATTAATACAACATTTTAAAAGTGTTAAACGATTAAAACTGGCAACCGAAAAAGAAATAGCAGATGTTGTAGGTCCATCCAAAGCAAAAAAAATAACAACATTTTACAGTAACACCAATCAAGAATAACCTCATGAAAATAATCCTTTTAAACATCATTCTATTATTTTCATACCATAGTTATAGTCAAAAGAATATTGAAATTAATCAAAAAGATAACACCCAAATAAAAATAAAAGCGGTTAATGATTTCGAAAAGTTAGAAATCACCACTTCTAAAAATAATAAAACACAAATTATAGATAGCATAGAAACTTCAATTTCAGACAGAGAAATGCATTTTGCGATTGAAGATTACAACTTCGATGGTTATCAGGACTTTGCCACCTATCATCTAGACGACGGCATGGGAGTTTACACCATATTTCAACTTTTTATTTACGACCCAATAAGCAGTCAGTTTAAACAATTAAAAATGCCTCGAAACTTCGGACCAGAATGTGATGAGTTTTGCGACATCCAAATAAACAAAAAGAAAAAGACAATTCAATCAAGTTGTCGAGGTGGTGCACGATGGCATACTGACGTTTGGAAATTCGACAAAAACAAAAACCTTATATTATTGAAGAAATAATGTTATTAAAACAAAAATGACATATAAAGCTCGATAATATTTCCGACTTTTACAGAACAAACCAGCTATTTCTATGAGCCTCATCCAGCTGTCCATTACAAATACTCGATTAAAAAACTTTTTTTCTATTGCAAAAAAAGGAGCTTCTTGGGTCGCTCTTTTTCTACAAGAAAAAATAGCTTTTCTTCACTCGCAGTTTTCCATTCCCATCTGGGGCATAAAAACATTAGTTGTTTTAATAACATTAGGTTTCACTCAGAACATATTTGCTCAGGATACTATAAAAAAAGATAAAAACGATCCCACTTATCGTCCAAAAATTGGTTTGGTATTAAGTGGCGGTGGAGCCAAAGGATTTGCTCATATTGGGGTATTAAAAGTTCTGGAAGAAGCAGGAATCAAAATCGATTATATAGGCGGTACCAGTATGGGATCCATCATTGGTGGACTTTATGCATCTGGTTACAATGCATCTCAGATTGATTCAATTTTTAAGAGAACTAATTTTGATGATTTAATAAATGACTACATCCCAAGATCATCTAAAAACTTTTACGAAAAAAGAAACGACGAATTATACGCTATAATTTTACCTTTTAGCAATTTTAAAATTGGAATTCCCGAAGCACTTTCTAAAGGGATGTACAACTATAATTTACTAAGCAGCCTTACTCGAAACGTAAGACACATCCGCGATTTTAATCAGCTACCAACACCATTTTTATGTATCGCTACCAATATCGAAACTGGCGAAGAAGTATTGCTTAACAAAGGAAATTTGGCGCAAGCCATGATTGCCAGCGCAGCATTCCCTTCCCTATTTTCACCTGTAGAAATAGACGGAAAACTACTCGTAGATGGTGGAGTTGTAAATAATTATCCTATAAAAGAAGTTCGTAATCTAGGCGCAGATATAATCATAGGTGTAGATGTTCAGGATGATTTATTAGATCGCACAAAACTGAAAGATGCTACTCGTATATTAGTACAAATAACCAATCTTCAATCTATCGATAAGATGAAGAGAAAAATAAAAAATACCGATATATATATCAAACCAGATATTAAAGAATATGGTGTAATCTCTTTTGATAAAGGAGAACAAATTATCCGAAGAGGAGAAGATGCAACCTTTGCGACTTACGAAAAAATTAAAGCATTGGTCGAAAAACAAGGTTATTACAAAAAACCTGAATTAAAAGTAGCTTCAGACACATTGCAAATCGAAGATATAAATTGCAATCACCTGGAAAATTTTACTCACGAATATATTACAAGTAAATTACGCTTTAAAGCAGGATCGAAAATAACTTATAGTGACCTTTTAAAAGGTGTCAATAATATTAATGCCACCCAAAACTTTAGTGCAATTTCCTATTCATTAGATCCAAATGGAACTCGTGATGACTTAAATTTAACGTTAAAAGAAAATCCAACTCAAACCTATCTAAAATTTGGTTTGCATTATGACGGACTTTACAAAAGTGCAATTTTAGTAAATCTTACCCACAGAAAAACGCTCTTTAAAAACGACATTACTTCATTGGATATCATTTTAGGAGATAATTTTAGATACAATCTTGACTATTATATCGAGAACGGATTTAATATAAGCTTTGGATTCAAATCAAGACTAACACAATTTAATCGAAATATAACTCAAGAACTAAGTAGTCCACTTCTTAAAAGTACAGATCCTAATTTAGTTAATGTTGATTTTCTCGACATAACTAATCAAGCCTATTTTCAAACACTTTTTGTCCAAAAATTCCTGATAGGTGGAGGAGTCGAATATAAATATTTAAAAATACACTCAAAGACCTTAGCAGCTATAGATCCAAACATAGACAAAAGCAGTTACTTTAGTTTATTTGGTTATATGAATTATGACACCTTCGATAATAAAGATTTTCCTAAAAGAGGATGGGGTTTTTCAGGTAATATTCAATCTTATTTATTTTCTTCAAATTACACAAGTGCCTTTGAACCTTTCTCTACTGCAAAAGCAGAAATTGGTGTAGCAAAAACCATATTCAATAAAGCAACTGTAGTTTTTAAAGCAAATGCAGGACTTACTTTTGGTCAAACAAGTGTACCATTTTTCAATTACGTTTTAGGAGGATATGGTTATTATAAATTAGATAATTTTAATTATTTCTACGGATATGACTTTTTAAGTCTTGCAGGAAACAGTCTTATAAAAGCCGAAGCAACCTTTGATTACGAAATATTCAAAAAAAATCATATTAATTTCACAGCCAACTTTGCAAACCTTGGAAACAATATTTTTGAAGGAGTCGAGTGGGTTTCAGTACCAAAATACACAGGTTATGCCGTAGGTTATGGCTTAGAGACAATAATAGGTCCTATAGAAATAAAATACTCCTGGTCGCCTGAAAACACCAAAGGCTATACATGGTTTAAAATAGGTTTTGTGTTTTAATTTAGTTTTTTAGAAAAAATTTATGTTATAAATAATATAATATGTAATTTTGATTCATAAAAATTACGACATTTGTTATAATGAAAACAAAATGGACAGGTTTATTAGAGTATCTTCAATTCCTTATCAAGAGAAATCCTGAATAAAACTACCGAATTGAGATAATTAGTCAATTACACAATATTGAGCTAATTATCTGTTCACACAATTCAAATTTTTCGAATTATCTAATTTAAAATTATCTAATAGAAAAGCCATGCCATTATATCATAAACTTGGAGATTTTCCTCAAAAAAGACACACCCAATTCGAAAAACCTAACGGAGGGTTATACTACGAACAATTGTTTGGAACCGAAGGTTTTCACGGACATTCGTCATTGTCTTATCATGTTCACAGACCAACACAAGTAAAAGAAATTTTAAATTCTTATTCGGTTGAACCAAAAATTGCAATCGGAAAAAACATAAAATCATTACTTTTTAAAGGTTTTGAACTTAAACCTGAAAATGATTTTCTTGACAGCCGCAAAGCCATGTTAGTCAATAAAGACTGTATTATAGGTTTAGCAGCTCCAAAAGAATCGCTTAGAAAATATTACTACAAAAATGCCGATGCCGATGAAATGCTTTTCATCCATAAAGGAAAAGGAAAACTAAGAACCATGCTTGGGAATATCCCTTTTGAGTATGGCGATTATTTAATCATTCCGAGAGGTATTATTTATCAAATAGAATTTGAGACCGAAGAAAACCGCCTTTTTTATGTCGAATCCTTCGCTCCTTTTTATACCCCAAAGCGTTATAAAAACCAATCAGGTCAGCATTTAGAGCATTCTCCATTTTGTGAGCGTGATTTTATTTTGCCAAACGAATTGGAAACACATGATGAAAAAGGTGATTTTTTAATTAAAATCAAAAAAGAAGGCATGATTCACGAAGTGGTTTATGCCACACATCCTTTTGATGTTGTGGGTTGGGATGGATATAATTTCCCATACGGATTCTCGATTCATAATTTCGAGCCTATAACTGGTCGTGTACACCAACCGCCACCAGTACATCAAACTTTTGAAACGGCAACTTTTGTCGTTTGCTCATTCTGCCCAAGACTTTACGATTATCACCCGAAAGCAATTCCGGCACCATACAATCACAGCAATATAGACTCTGATGAAGTACTATATTATGTTGATGGTGATTTTATGAGTCGTAATAATATTGAGCAAGGTCATATCACTTTACACCCAAAAGGAATTCCGCATGGTCCAGCGCCAGGCGCAATGGAGCGTAGTATTGGTCACAAAGAAACTCATGAATTAGCCGTAATGGTTGATACTTTCCGCCCACTTATGGTCACGGAAGAAGCAATGGGTCTTGATGATGGACAGTATTACAAATCCTGGACGGAATAGTTAGTCAATGTGCCAATTTGATAATTAGATAATTTAATCAATTAGAAAATTTAATTAATTTACAACTTTAAACCTATAAATTAATTATCTCATTAGCGAATTTTCTAATTATCAAATTAAAACAAATGACTTTCAACGAAAAATATAAAGACAACGCTCTTTTAATTAAAACATTCAATTTCGCATTAAACATAATTGATTACACGACTGAACTTCAAGAACAAAAGAAATTCGTAATTGCAAATCAGTTATTAAAAAGCGGAACATCAATTGGAGCCAATTCAAAAGAATCTCAAAACGCAGAAAGTAAAGCCGATTTTATACATAAATTAAAAATAGCCATTAAGGAAGCAGACGAAGCAGAATATTGGTTGTTCTTATGTGATGCTCATAGAGGCTATCCAGACTGTAAAGGATTATTAAATGAATTATCCGAAATTTTAAAAATTTTAAACAAAATAATATCAACATCTAAGATGAAAAAATGAGATAATTAAAGAAATGTGTCAATTAGAAAATTAATTTAATTAGCACATCAAAAATTATCTAATTTTCTCATTATCAAATTATCTAATTATGAAACAGGTAAAATCAGTAGAATACGGATTAGAAAAAATCTTTGAAGGAGCACAAGATTTCCTTCCGTTATTAGGAACAGATTATGTAGAATTCTACGTAGGAAATGCAAAACAATCGGCACATTATTACAAAACAGCTTTTGGTTACCAATCATTAGCTTATGCAGGATTAGAAACAGGAGTAAGAGATAAAGCATCTTACGTTTTAAAACAAGACAAAATAAGACTTGTTTTAACAACCCCTTTAACACAAGATTCACCAATACACGAACATCTTAAAAAACATGGTGATGGTGTAAAAGTTGCCGCTCTTTGGGTTGAAGATGCAAGAAGCGCTTACGAAGAAACTATGAAACGTGGTGCACGTTCATTTATGGAACCAACTGTCGAAAAAGATGAATTTGGAGAAGTAGTACGTTCTGGAATTTACACTTACGGAGAAACAGTTCATATTTTTGTAGAAAGAAAAAACTATAATGGTGTTTTCTTACCAGGTTATAAAGAATGGAAATCAGACTATAATCCAGAACCAACAGGATTAAAATATATCGACCATATGGTTGGAAATGTGGGATGGAATGAAATGAACACATGGGTAAAATTCTACGAAGACGTTATGGGATTCGTAAATTTCTTATCGTTTGATGACAAACAAATCACAACAGAATATTCGGCCTTGATGAGTAAAGTAATGTCTAACGGAAACGGAAGAATTAAATTCCCAATCAATGAACCAGCCGAAGGAAAGAAAAAATCTCAAATAGAAGAATATTTAGATTTCTATGGCGGACCAGGAATTCAGCATATTGCCATCGCAACCGATGATATCATAAAAACGGTATCACAATTAAAAGCGCGTGGGGTTGAGTTTTTATCTGCCCCTCCGCACACTTATTACCAGGCAATTCCTGAAAGATTAGGTGTTCATATGGATATGATGAAAGAAGATATCAACGAAATTGAAAAATTAGCAATTATGGTCGACGCTGACGAAGATGGGTATCTATTACAGATTTTCACGAAGCCAGTTCAAGACCGTCCTACCCTATTTTTCGAAATAATTCAAAGAATGGGAGCTAAAGGATTTGGTGCTGGTAACTTTAAAGCACTTTTTGAGTCGATTGAGAGAGAACAAGAATTGCGAGGAACGCTGTAAAAACGCATTTTTTATGCATTATGTGGAAAAATCCTCTTTAAACAGATGCTTTTTTTGCAAATGATATGTTAAACTCACTTTTTTACTATTATTTTTAATGTCTTTATATCTATCTTTGCACTCGCAAAACAGGAGGGGGTGGTTTCCTTCCTAAATTGATATAAATTTCATAATTTATAGTTTTTTGGTTAGTTAATAGCATAAAAACTCAGTCATTCCTTGACTGAGTTTTTTTGTTTTAATACATTTGGAATAGAATTTGCATTTATTTTATAAATTGTCAAAGAATCTTATGAAAAAACTAATCCTCTCCATATTCGTAATCCTTACACTTAGCTTCGATACTCAAAAAGAAGACTCATTTGATGTAGGCGAATGGTTCAAATTCAGAATTCATTATGGTATCATAAATGCTGGATATGCAACACTCGAAATAAAAGATGCTACTGTAAACAACAAAAAAGTGTTTCATGCCGTGGGTAAAGGTTACACAACTGGAATGTCTCGTTTTTTCTTTAAAGTAGATGATTTATATGAAAGCTATTTTGACAAAGAAACTGGAAACCCATATCAGTTTGTACGAAAAATAGACGAAGGCGGCTATACCAAGAATCAAGAAGGTTTCTTTAACCAAGATGGGCGTGTTCTTGTAAAAGATTACAAACACAAGACAGAGAAAACAATTGTTATTGGTAAAAACGTACAAGATATTATGTCCTCCTTTTACTATTTAAGGAACCATCCTAATATAGACAAACTAAAATCAGGAGAATCGATAACAATTGACATGTTTTTTGACGACGAAACAACAAAATTTAAGTTAAAATTCGTAGGTCGTGAGGATATTACAACTAAATTTGGAACCGTTCCGACAATGATTTTTAAACCATTGGTACAATCAGGACGAGTTTTTAAAGAAAAAGAAAGCGTAACACTCTGGATAACAGATGACGATAATAAATTACCTGTCCGAATAAAAGCAGATCTTGCCGTTGGTTCTATAAAAGCCGATTTGGACGCATTCAAAGGATTAAAAAATCCATTTAAAGTAAAAAAATAATGAATATCACTGATAATTCAGAATCAATTTTAAAAGAAATTGATAAAAAATACCATGCTATTAACCAAAAAACAGACGTACAATTAGAAGGTCTGCTTTGGTCAAAACCTATTACGTATTGGGATTACATCCAAACTGATGCACTTTTAAATCTTCAAATACAAAGAACAACTCTTCCTGACGAAATGGTATTTATTATGTACCATCAGGTAAACGAATTAATCTTCAAGATGATTCTTTGGGAGATTGAGCAAGTTTCGGAAGTAGAAAATATTCAGACTGATTTTTTTAGTGAGCGCCTTTCCAGAATTACACGTTATTTTGATATGCTAACCAATTCATTTAGCATTATGGAAAACGGTATGGAAGTCGAGCAGTATATGAAATTTAGAAATACATTAACTCCTGCAAGTGGTTTTCAGAGCGCACAATATCGATTAGTCGAATTTTCCTCAACAGATGTAATTAATTTAACAGATCGCAGATACAAAGACCGCTTTGATGCAAATACCGACCTAGAAACTAGCTTTGAACATTTATACTGGCAAGCAGCCGGAAAAGATTATCAAACAGGTCAAAAATCATATTTACTTCAAGAATTTGAGAAAAAATACAAATCTCAATTTCTAACACAAATGAAAGAATACAAGACCAAAAATATTTGGCAAAAATTCAAACAACTTCCCGAAGAAGATCAAAAAAACCCAGCATTAGTTCAAGCAATGCGCCATTATGACCACACCGTAAATATTACTTGGGTAATGCAACATTTAAATACTGCCAGAAAATACATTCTTGAAAGCGGAAAAGGAAATGGAGAAGCAACAGGCGGAAGTGATTGGCAAAAATACATGCATCCTAAATACCAACGCAGGATATTTTTTCCAGAATTATGGAGTGCAGAAGAATTGGCCGACTGGGGAAATGAAAAAGAAATATAATTAATAAAAAAAAGAAGAGTTTGAAACAAGTATCAGCAATTATAATAATGTTATTTTTAATAATATCATGTAATAAAACAACGGATAAAATTGAAACTAAAATTACCAAACCAAAACCACAAAAAGTTGATTTTGGGTTTAATTATGCTGACTACAATGTGGTTAATGACACTATAGAAAAAGGTGAAACTTTTGGGACTATTATCCAAGGACAAAACATTGGAAGCAAACAAGTCTATAATATTGTAGAACAAATTAAAGATTCATTTAATGTAAGAACCATTAGATACCATAAACCATACACCCTTCTTAGATCAAAAAACAAAACAAACGATTTACAAGTTTTCATATATCAACCCGACGCATTAAGCTACTACGTAGTCGACTTACGCGATAGTATTGCAAAAGCATACAAAAAAGTAAAACCTGTTACTCTTAAACGAAAAATAATAGGTGGAGTTTTAAAAAGCTCCTTATCAGAAACTTTAGGAAATGAAAGTGTAGAAACCGCACTTGCAAGCCGAATCACCAAAGTTTTCTCATGGTCTATCGATTTCTTCAAACTTAAAAAAGGAGATCGCTACGGATTAATTTTCACAGAACGTTTTATAAACGGCAAAACTTATGATGGTGTTGAAGAACTTGAAGCTGCATTTTTTGAATATAAAGGCAAAATTATATATGCCTTTCCTTTTGAAAGAGACACAACTTCAGGAAAAGTTGAATATTATGATGACGAAGGAAAAACACTGAAAAACTTCTTCTTAAAAACACCAATCAAATTTAGCCGAATCACATCTAGATTTACTGCCAACAGGTTTCACCCGGTACAACATACCTGGAAAGCACACAAAGGAACTGATTATGCAGCTCCAACAGGAACTCCTATTTCAACCACAGCTTCTGGAGTTGTAGAAGCTACAGGATATACAGCAGGAAACGGAAACTTTGTAAAAGTAAAACACAACGGTACTTATTCTACTCAATACTTACATATGTCCCGAATATTAGTAAAACGCGGGCAACGTGTAACTCAAGGACAAACTATCGGATTAGTAGGAAGCACCGGACTTGCAACTGGACCTCATGTATGTTATCGTTTCTGGAAAAACGGCGTTCAGGTAGATGCTCTTCGACTTAATTTACCTACTGGAGAATCTCTAACAGGAAATGAGAAAACCCGTTTCATGAAACAAATAGAGCCTTTAAAGAGAGAATTGGATAGTATTGGGAATATATAATTTTTACTGAAACACATTCTCTAAAAACAGGAACAATGAAAAACACTCGTCTTAAAGCAATTTATAATGAAACTTTTTCGGGTTTAAAACTATTTTACAGAGATACAAATTTGCCCGAAGATTTAATTTCAAATTATAAAGTCGGACAGATAATTCAAGAAAAAGGATTTACTGACATGAGTACCCTTGGCGGTGGTCTTTCGGGAAATTTCAGATATTTAATTGCAAGCGCTAACGCAAAAGATTTGTCAATATTCAATCCTGATTCAGCAAAGATAGGTCACTATTTATTAGACACTATTGCTTATTTTAAAGTATTAGATATTCAGAGAATTGATAACAAAACACAGGTTTTCCTTTTAAACATTCCAGACAACTCATTAACACTATTTAAAAATTCATCTTCAAACCTCGAAGAAGAAATTACAGAAAAAGCAAGAGGAAAGTTTATTGATAAAAGAAACTCGCCGCTAATTCCTGAACTACAAACTAACGATTGGAAAGAAAGAACCAAAACTCCAATTGGGATGAACGACAATGGCGAAATGTTCTTTGATGATTCTAAAATTAAAACGGAATCTCCAAAAAGAATAGAAATCAATACTGCCAAGAAAACAATTGAAGTAAACAAAAAACCTTGGTGGAAGATTTGGTGATGAAAAAACTACTCCTTATAATTATTATTTTAAACATCACATCTTGCAAAAATGACGTTGAAAAAACTGGAACAAAAAAAGTATTCCTAGAGTCCAATCAGATTTCTTATGATTGGCAATTATTCGCAGTTAAGAATGGCACATCAAAAGATTCTGTTTTATCAAATGACATACAATTTATCAACGATTCTATTTTAAAAAGAAAATTCAAATTAGACATTTCAAAATACGAAGCTGAAAGCAAAATAAAAGAATGCTTGCCTTTTAGACTTAAAAAGAAAATGTTTGATGAATATTATAATGAAGGGTTTAATAATCTAGGAGATTTAAATGGTGACAAAAAAGAAGATTATGTTTTTGTTTTACATGCATTGAATTATTGCGAAGAAGGAGATTCTTATTACTTTACAGATAACAGCATTCCCCGAATTTTAACCGACTCTAATTGTTGCCATCCTTCAAGTATTATAAACATTGGAGACATTGATGAAGATGGTAAAAGTGAAATAGCCGAATATTATTCATCATGTACAAGTAGATACAAAGCAATTACGATATACAGTTTAAAAGATTCTGAGTGGAAAGAAATTAAATCATTCTCTTTTATTTTAAACGATAAATATTTCATTGACAAAGATTTTAAAAAGCTATTCAGAAAAACATCTAAAAATAATCTTGAGTATTACGAAATTAAAGATGCCAACATAGAAGGCAAACTAGTTGCATCATGGGAGAAAATTAAAATACAATAATCATTATAATAGTATTTAGCCACATAAAACGTTTTCGTAACTATTTGTTATATAATCGTGAAGCGTTACACTATTAAAAACTAATTTCAGTATTTTTGTGTTTTAATAACCAAATTTTCAATTAAGACAAAAAAATGGCTTTAAACACAACAAACCCAACTGGGACTGAAGCGTGGAAAAATCTACAAAACCACTATAACACAATTCACGAAACTACGATACAAGAATTATTTCAACAAGATGCAACTCGTGTTGAAAAATTCAATTTACAATGGAATGACTTTTTACTAGATTATTCTAAAAATAATATTAATCAGGAAACTATCTCTCTTTTATTAGAGCTGGCAAATTCTATTGGGTTAAAAGACGCGATCTCTCAATATTTTGGTGGTGAAATAATTAATCAAACTGAGAACAGAGCCGTTTTACACACTGCTTTACGTGCGCCAGAATCTGCTGTAATAAAAGTAGACGGAGAAAATGTAATTCCAGAAGTTTACGAAGTAAAAAACAAAATCAAAAAATTTAGCCATGAAGTAATTGCTGGAGAAAGAAAAGGTTTTACAGGAAAAGCTTTTACTGATATTGTTAATATTGGTATCGGAGGTTCTGACCTTGGTCCTGTTATGGCTGTTGAAGCTTTACAGTTTTACAAAAATCATTTAACTACACATTTTGTTTCTAATGTAGATGGTGATCACGTAAATGAAGTTATTAAGAAACTAAACCCTGAAACTACATTATTTGTAATTGTTTCAAAAACTTTTACTACTCAGGAAACATTAACCAATTCTGAAACTATTAAAGAATGGTTTTTAAAATCGGCTTCACAAGAAGATATTGCAAAACATTTTGTTGCTGTATCTACTAACATTCAAAAAGTAACTGAATTCGGAATTAATCCTGACAACGTTTTCCCGATGTGGGATTGGGTTGGTGGACGTTTCTCCTTATGGAGTGCAGTTGGTTTAAGCATTAGCTTAGCAGTTGGTTTTGATAATTACAACCAATTATTAGAAGGTGCTAATGAAACTGACGAACATTTTAAATCAGCCGAATTTAACCAAAACTTACCTGTAATTCTAGCTTTATTAAGTGTTTGGTATAATAATTTCTTTGGAGCCGAAAGCGAAGCACTAATTCCTTACACTCAATATTTACAAAAACTTGCTCCGTACTTGCAACAAGCAACAATGGAAAGCAACGGAAAAAGTGTAGGTCGTGACGGAAAACCTGTTAACTACCAAACAGGAACTATTATTTGGGGAGAACCTGGAACAAACTCACAACACGCATTTTTCCAATTAATACACCAAGGGACAAAATTAATCCCAACAGACTTTATTGGATATGTAGAGCCTTTATATGGTAACGAAGATCATCATAATAAATTGATGTCAAACTTCTTTGCACAAACCGAAGCTTTATTACACGGAAAAACGGCAGCACAAGTTCAGGCTGAATTTGACAAACAAGGACTTGCTGCAGATAAAGCCGCATTCTTATTGCCTTTTAAAGTTTTTACTGGTAACAAACCAACAAATACTATTTTAATACAAAAACTAACTCCAAAATCTCTGGGTTCATTAATTGCCTTATATGAGCACAAAATATTTGTTCAGGGACTTATCTGGAATATATTTAGCTATGACCAATGGGGAGTAGAATTAGGTAAACAATTGGCCAATTCTATATTAGATGAGATCAATACAAAAACAGTAAAAAATCACGATAGTTCAACCTCTTTCTTATTAAATCATTTTTTGAAGAATAAGTAAGAACTAGAAACTTATAGTACATAATCCACAAAAAGCTTATTGATTCTGGCAATCAATAAGCTTTTTCTTATAATACTAATCCTCAAGTTATTCGCTTTATCTAAAATTAACATACGCTCGCTTTTTATTGATTTTATTTTTTGATATTTTAACAAAAAACCATCCATAAAATTTAAAAAAATGCCATTTTCCTTAGTATAAATCAACAAAATCACTTTAATACTCAAGAGATTACGCAAAACGATATTTTCTTAACGTTTTGATAACATTATCCGATTAAAATGTTATAATTTTGCCAAAAACAATTAACTAAATAACAAATGAAGACAATGAAAAATTGGTTACTCACGGGACTATTGTTCATGATGGTTTCAACCGTATTTTCGCAAGGAAAAATCACAGGTACAATTACCGATGGTTCTAATTCTTTACCTGGAGCTAATGCTGTAGTTAAAGGGTCATCAGACGCTGGCTCAAGCGATTTTGATGGTAAATTTTCTATTACAACTTCAGTAGCCTCTGGAGAAGTAGTTGTTTCTTACTTAGGTTACGACTCTAAAACAATTAAATTTTCTGTTTCTAATGGAGGAACTGTTAATTTAGGAGCTATCGTTTTAACATCAAACTCTAACCAACTAGACGAGATTGTTGTAAAAAGTACTGTAGTTGATATCGCTAAGGACAGAAAAACTCCTGTTGCTGTTTCTACTATTAAAGCTTCAGAAATCCAAGCAAAATTAGGAACTCAAGAATTTCCTGAGGTTTTAAGAAATACTCCTTCAGTTTACGCTACAAAAGGTGGTGGTGGATACGGAGACTCAAGAATCAACATTCGTGGATTTGACCAAAAAAACATTGCCGTAATGGTTAATGGTATGCCAATTAATGACATGGAAGGTGGAACTGTTTACTGGAGTAACTGGGCTGGACTTTCTGATGTAACTTCTGCAATGCAGGTACAAAGAGGTTTAGGTTCTTCTAAACTTGCTGTTTCATCTGTAGGGGGAACAATAAACATTGTAACTAAATCTTCTGACATCAAACAAGGAGGTTCTTTTTCTTCTGGATTTGGTAATGCAAATTATTTAAAATTACAAGGATCTTACAATACTGGAAAATTAGATAACGGACTTTCTGCTTCTGTATTATTATCTCAAACAATGGGAGACGGATATATTAACGGAACTGAATTTGAAGGAACTAACTACTTCGTAGCTTTAGGATATGCTACAAAAGATAACAAACACGATTTTCAATTTACTGTAACTGGTGCGCCACAATGGCACAACCAAAGATCAACAAACATATCAATTGAAACTTACCAAAAATACGGTTCTCTTGAAAACCCAAATACAAGATACAACGCTGATAATGGGTACTTAAATGGTGAGAGATACAATATCAAAAAAAATTACTACCACAAGCCTGTTGCATCTATCAACTGGGATTATAAAATAAACGAAACTACTAAACTATCTAGTATCCTTTATGCTTCATGGGGACGTGGAGCTGGAGCAAGTGCTACAGGAGGAATTAGAGGAAAAGTTTATAGCGATGCTGTTGCTTTTAGAGATGCTAACGGATTAGTTGATTATGATAAAATCGTAGCATACAACTCTGGTCAACCAGTTTTCATCAATGGTTTTACTGGGCCTCAAACTAGAGCTAAAGTTGGCGGAGTAAATGGAGTTTACCAAAATACTTCTAGTTCTGGAACTAATGCTCCTGATGGCGCTACTACTGGTACTTCTGGGATTTCGCAAACTTCTTCTATCAACTCTCATGACTGGTATGGAGCAGTAATCAACTTGAACAAAAAATTAAGCAATACATTAACTTTAGATTTTGGAGTTGACGCTAGAACTTACAAAGGATACCACTTTACTGTAGTAAATGACTTATTAGGTGGTGGAGAATTCTATGACAATATGATTGCAGATTTAAAACCAGAAGGTAGACACCTTACTTCTACTTACTCAACTGCTGTACAATGGAATCCTTTCCAAAATAAGGATTATGACAAAATTGCATTTAACAGTACTGGAAATGTAAGATGGTACGGAGCTTTTACTCAACTTGAGTACTCTAAAGACAATTTAACAGCTTTCGTTCAAGGAGCAATCTCTCAACAAGGATACCAAAGAGAAGATGATTTTGTATATAAATCTACAGACCCATTAGCCTCTACAGATTATAAAAACATCTTAGGTGGTAACGTAAAAGGTGGTGCAAACTACAACATTAATGAGAAAAACAATGTGTATGTAAATGCAGGTTATTACTCTAAACAACCATTCTTTAACTCAGTTTACCCAAATAACAGATCTATAGTAAACCCTAACCTTACAAACGAAAAGATTATTGGTTTTGAAGCTGGATACGGATTCCGTTCTCGTTTCTTTAATGCTACTGTAAACGTTTACAACACAACTTGGAATGACAGATACTTAAAAGGTAACCCACTTCCAACTACCACTGAATTCCCTTCAAATACAACTTATACAGAATATTTAGGACTTAATGAAGTTCACTCTGGAATTGAGTTTGAAGCAAATTCTAACATAACAGATAAATTAAAAGTTAACGCTATGTTCTCTTACGGAATTTGGGAATATAAAGGAAATGCTACTGTAAATGCTTATTGGCAAGCAGATAATACTCCAATTCCAGCATATACAGGCGTTACAGTTTACATGGACAAAGTAAAAGTAGGTGATGCAGCACAAATGACAGCTTCTTTAGGAGCTTCTTACGAAGTATTACCAAGAGTTACTGTTGATGCTAATTACAATTACAATGACAACTTATATGCAGGATTAACACCTGTTAACTTTGCATCTCCAGACAACAAAGGAGCATTAGAGTTACCTAATTACGGAGTAATGGATGCTGGTTTCTCATACAAAATGCTTGTAGGTAAAGACAAAAACAGATCAATGAACTTTAGATTAAACGTAAACAACGTTTTAGACAAAATTTACATTGCTGAATCTAGAACTAATTATTTTACTGACGATTTCATTAATGGAAAAAATGGACCTACTTATGCTTCAGCTGGAAAAATATATGACGGTGTAGCAACAGGTAACCAAGTATTCTTTGGTTTCGGAAGAACTTGGAACTTTACATTACGTTACGATTTCTAAAAAAATCACAACATAATATTTACAAAAACGGCATTGGCTTTTTAGCTTAATGCCGTTTTTTTATGCCATAATTTTGTTTATATTTGTTAAAAAACTTTAATTCTATGTACGAATTCATACAAAAATTTCACTCAGGATGGGCCTATATTGCCTTAATCCTTCTATTAGTTGCAGTTATAAATGCAATTATTGGTTTTACCTCAAAAAAAGATTTTACACCAACAGATCGTAAAATTGGTCTTTTTACATTAATCGCAACTCATACGCAATTACTAATCGGATTAATCCTTTATTTTGTTTCTCCTCTTGGAAAAGCTGCTTTCGGACAAATGTCAAACGCAGACCTTAGACTTACATCATTAGAACACCCATTAATCAATATTATAGCTATCATTTTGATAACTATCGGATGGTCAAAACATAAAAACCTGACTACAAGCGAGTCAAAATTCAAAACATTTGCAATTTTTTACGGATTAGGATTAGTACTGATTCTAAGTAGATTACCATGGAAGTTATGGTTCTAAAAACACAAATCAAGCCCTAATTACAGGGCTTTTTTTAATTTCGGCATATTATTTGTGTAAGTATATCCATCTTAAAAATAAAATTTATGAGTAATAAAACAACCATCATACTATCTATCCTAATCATTACTTTTTTAAGCTGTGGTTTTTCATATTTAAACAGTCAAACCAAACCAGTAGCCTCTAAAGTAATCCAGGATAGTTTAAAAAACCAAAAAAATAAAACTGTTGCCTCTCCTACTAATACACAAAATGACTCTATAACAATAGATAAAAATTCCAGATTAAAACTTTACAAAAAATCTGCTCACGCTTCCTATTATTCAGATCGTTTTAATGGTCGAAAAACTGCAAACGGAAGTCGTTTCTACAACAATAAATATACTGCTGCTCACAAAAAACTTCCGTTTGGTACTAAAGTAAAAGTTACAAACGAAGCCAATGGAAAATTTGTAATTGTAGAAATCACAGATAGAGGCCCATTTGTAAGAACACGTGAAATAGACTTATCAAAACGTGCTTTTATGGACATCACTAAACACAAAGGTGCCGGAGCAATGACTGTAACTATAGAAACAATAGTAGAATAATAGAATCCTGATAAAATAAACTGCCTCCAAAAAGTCAAACACTATTTGGAGGCAGTTTTATGAAAAAGGCCTGCCATACTCCTCAAATTAAACATCATTTACCAAAGAAACTTTATATAAAATCTTAAAAGAGATACTCAAACTATTGCGTTTAAAAAAAACAGATAATTTAAAGCTGTCCATTCATTAAGACAAAAAATCTATAAATCAAAAGTTAGCTTACTTGAAAAATAGTAAGAAAATATTTTGTTTTTTATTTTGTCTTTTCAAAGTTTAATTTACCTTAGTAGTATTATATGTAAATAGATGGAAAAAGCTCTTGATAAATTTTTAAAAAATTGGTACAATAATAAAGATGTTGTTGGTATACTTTTAACCGGAAGTCATGCAATTGAAATGAACCATAAAAGTTCGGATGTTGACATTCGGATATTTCTTGCAGGAGATTCCAAAACAACTAAAGGTTTAATTGAGATTGATGGATTCAAATTTTCATATTTAGTGAGAAGCCATAATATTATAGAAAGTAGATTCAGAAAAGAATTCTCTATGAATAATAGATTTGAAGCCACCACAATCAGTATGGGTAGGATTATTTTCGAAAAAGATGGTATCGTTTCTGAACTTCAAAAACTTGCTAATTATTATCAAAAAAGTGACTTTATAATAAGAAAAATTGACGATGAAACTTTAAAATCAAACATATATCTTTTATACAACTATAAGAGTTACCTAGAAACTCTAGATGAAGACTCTACCTATTTTATCTACACTTATATGTCATTTATGAAAATAAGTTTGACTTTCTATTCCCACTTTTTAAATTTCGAAATAGTATCAGATTTAAAACTTGAAAAACTATTCACAAACGATTTATTTAGAGATAAATGTAATTGGAGTAAATTTCCTGATGAAGAGTTTGCATTGCTTTGGCAAAACTGCATTTCAATTGGAAAAACCAACAAATATCATCTTTCAAAAATGTTTGATTTTTTACAGAAAAAAATCATAAAATTTAACACAAAAAATGATGCTTTTTCATGGAAAGAACAATAATATTAATATATTTGTAATACTATACACATCAAAATTTTAAATTTATGAAAACTAATCTTAAATTAACGAAAGTTACGATTTCAAAACTTGACAATCTTAACATCAAACCACTTGAAAATGGCGAATTACAAAATGTAAAAGGAGGTGGAGAAGTCACAACTTTCACAAACACTGCTACACCGTCAGATACAAGTAATGGAACCGGTCCTTCAGGTGGTGGACCTGTTGATATTATAACAATTGGAGGAGGATGGAATGATACATCATCTTATTCTAGTTGTAACTTTAATCTTAGCACATATTGTAACACTAAGCTATCATAATTCTTTGTATTTATAATAAAATAAAAAATCCAAAACTGAAAAGTTTTGGATTTTTTATTCAACACTTAACATCTTATGGATTTTATAGAGTCAAAAATTCATTTAATTAATGATCAAATTAGTTTAAACTTTCAAAAAACAAACGAAATTGGTGTTTTAACAGGTCTATCTGGTTTGGCTTTATTTAATTTTCACTATTCCAGAGTTTTTAATACAGAAAGTACAATTGGCAGTACTATATTAGAAAAATGCATCCTGAAAATTAATGAAGGATACACAAAACCAACCTACTGCAATGGAATAATTGGATTAGCCTGGGTCATAAACTATTTAATAAAAGAAAACTTTATAGATGTTAGTAATAATGAAGTTCTTCTTGACATAGACAACTATAATCATTACTGGATTCAATCCTCATTAAAAGATAATAATTTTGATTTTTTTCATGGTGCAATTGGATATGTAAATTACTCTATTGATCGCTATAATAATTTAACTGATATTAAAACCTTAGAAAAAATTAAAGAATCAATTATACTTTTATTGAATTTTTTATCAGAATTACTTCCAAAAATAGAATTATTCCCAAATGGATCAAAAAAGACCGATATAAAAATGGGTTTCGAAAACAATGTTTTTTTTGGCTCAGCACATGGAATTTCAAGCATTATATTCATTCTTAATAAAATCTCAACAATACCAAAATTCAATTTAGAGGCACAATTATTATCAGATCAATATATTGCATATTTATTAAAATATAAAGATGATACAAATTCCGGTATATCACTTTTTCCGAATTTCATGAGCCAAAAAGGGGCTGTGAAATATCAGAGTGCTCTTACTTGGTGCACTGGAGATATTGGTATTGGTATTAATTTATTAAACACATCTATTCGTTATAATCATAATGACAATTATAAGCTTGCTGGGATAGAAATTCTAGAACATGCATCATGCAGAACATCTTTCGAGAAATCTTTTTTAAAATCAGACTGTCTCTGTCATGGCTACTTAGGTGCCTACAAAATTTTCTTAGATGCTTATAAAATAACAAAAAAAGAAGAGTTCCTTGAAACCAGCAACTATTGGCTAGATCTAGGAATAAAAAATATTACAATAAATAATAATTCAGATTTAACTATTTTAAATGGACTATCGGGTATTGGTCTCACATTATTAGACATTTTTGATTCAAAAAAACTTAATTGGGATGAATGTTTATTTTTATAATAATTTATTAAAAAAAACATAAAATGAGTTTTACAAATCTATTTCAAGTAATTTAAACTATAAAAAACAAATGAGCCAATTCCCTTACAAATTATTCCCAAACTATGTTCTTAGAACACCTTTATATCCAATATCAGATCTATTCTCTTTTCTAGATAAAATAAACGAAGATGAGTCTATTTTTAAGAAAAAATTTACCGAAAGCTTGGTACAAGAAGCGATCTTTGTAGCCTCACCTAGTTTATACCTCATTTTGAAAAAATGGATGAACGGAGAGTTAACAGACATAAAAAAAATAGAAAAACTAAAAAACTCACTTACCAAATATTTAACTCGAATGTCATCGAGATGCACCCCTTTTGGGCTTTACGCAGGATATTCACTAGGTACATTTTCAGATGAAAATAATATATCAATCAGCAATAATAACAAGCACATAAAATACACTAAGCTGGACATGTTTTATTTAGTTTCTTTAACTAATAATTTAATTAAAAATGAGAAAATCAAAAATAGCGTACGTTTTTATACTAACACAACGATATATTCTCATAATAAAGAACTAAGATATATTGAATATAAATATTATGGTTTAAAAAGAAGTCATGAAATTGTTTCAGTTGAAAAATCGGAAATACTAGATTTTTTACTTGATTTCTCAAAAGAAGGTTGCTTAATTACTGAAATAACAAATGAACTGATTAAAAAATATCCCGATGTAGAATATCAGGAAGCTTTAGATTATATATCTGAAATAATAGAAAATCAATTACTATTAAGCGAATTAGAACCATTAGTCGTAGGGTCGGATTATTTTACTCATCTACGAAAAATAATATCTAACATAGAAGACATAGATGAAATAAAAAATGTAATTAAAGGGGTTGCTGATAAGATTGAAAAACTCGATACAAACATTGAGAGTCAGATTTCTGAATATAATGAAATAGCAAAACTTTTACTTGAGCTCGACACAAGATTTGATGCAAAATATCTATTTCAAACGGATTTAAAAATTGCAGCCGAAACAAATACATTAGATAAAAAAGTCATAAAAAACATTAGAGAAGGAATCATGATATTGAATCATCTCTCTCCTAGAATGGAAAGCGGTTTCTTACAAAATTTTAAAAAACAATTTATTGAAAAATTTGGAGAATCAGAAGTTTCGTTATCGATGGCCTTAGATTCAGATTCTGGAATTTTATACAAAGAGAGTCCTTTTCATAACATTCTACCCGACGATTCCTTTATTAATCAAATTATATTAAACAAAAAAAATACAACTGATGATGTAAGTTTAAATAAATTAGAGCTATATCTACATGAAAAAATCTTGACAGCCTATAAGAAAGACTATTTAAGCATCACTCTTGATAAAGATAAACTACCACTAATTAATGATGAATGGAATAATCTCCCAGAAACAATATCTTTTATTACTGAATTTATAATTACAGACGGCAAACAAAAGGTATTATTAACTGGCGGTGGAGGCTCAACTGGCGCAAATCTCTTTGGAAGATTTTCTTTAGCTGATACTGAGATTGATGCCTTTTGCAAACAAATAACTGAAGCCGATAAAAAAAATGATGAAAATACTATTCTAGCAGAAATTGCTCATTTACCAGAAGCACGAATCGGAAATGTCGTTTCAAGATCAAGCTTTTACGACTATGAAATACCATATCTTGCCCAATCAATAAAAGAATTTGATAATCAAATACCCATTAGTGATCTAGCAGTATCAGTTAACCATTACGGAGAAATTATACTACGCTCGATTTCTAAAAATAAAAAGGTTCTCCCTAGATTAATAAACGCACATAGTTTTAGTAATAACAGTACTCCTATTTATCATTTCTTATCAGATTTGCAGATGCAAGGCAAGAGAAGGGGAATAGCTCTAACTCTAAGTGGTCTTTCAAGAGTATTCAAATATATCCCCAGAATAGAATATAAAGATATTATCTTAAAGAAAGCCAGTTGGATTTTCACCCAAAAAGACATTTCTACTTTTTTCAAAAAAGTATCTTTTGATGAGTTAAAAAATGACATACAAATTTTTAGAAACGAATGGAAAATTCCTCGCTACATAAATATAATTGAGGGAGACAACGAACTTCTAGTTGATCTTGAAAACAGTAGATCTTTTACCATGATGTTAGATGTCATTTTGAAAAAAGACAAAATTCTTTTTGAAGAGTTTCTTTTTTCTGATAAAAATCAAATTGTAAAAAGAGTAGAAGATAGTTTTACAAATCAAGTTATTATTGCAATTTATAAAAACAAGTAAACTACTTAACGATGATTAACACACTAAAAAGACGTTTTTTTGTTGGCGATGAATGGTTATATTATAAAATATACTGTGGCTATAAGACATCTGACACAGTACTAATTGAAATTATTAAACCATTTACAGAAAATCTAATAAAAGATGGTTATATAGAAAAATGGTTCTTTATCAGATATGCTGATCCTAATAATCACATAAGATTTAGGATTAAACTAATAGACAAAAAGAACATAGGCTATATCATACATAACTTTAATAATCTATTACAAGATTACATAAACTCTAAATCAATATGGTCTTTACAAATAGATTGCTATGATAGAGAGATTGAGAGGTACGGACTTGCAATAATGGAATTAGCAGAAGATGTTTTTTTTAATGATAGTACTGAAATAATTAATTTTCTATCTATACCTACAAACGACGACAATGCACTTTCTAAAATTTCCAAACCTATTTTTAGCCTAAAGCTTATTGATTCTTATCTGAATAATTTTAAATTATCTGATTTTCAAAAGTTAAAATTCATAGAAACCCTTAGAAATTCATTTTACAAAGAATTTGAAATTAACAAAGAAAATAAAAAACAAATAGAGAAAGTATATATTGAACATAAAGACTCTATTTATAATGAATTACTGAATCATAGCAATTCGATAATAAACATTGAAATAAAAAAAAACCTAGAGAAAATTTTAAACATAACGAGCAGAGATTTAATAGAAGAAAACAAATTAACTTATTTAATATCCAGTTTCATACATATGTCACTTAATAGATTGTATTATTCAAATAATCGAATCCATGAATTGGTATGCTATGATCTTTTATGGCGGTTTTATAAGTTTAAAATAAACAAAAGAAACTAAATTTATTTAGAGAGCACTAGAAAAGCTACCCATTTTCAAAAACAATTAAAAAAACGACTAAATAAGGCATTAAATTTATTTTTTGCCTTTTTTCATTCAAATTTAATTTCCTAAGATATAGTATCTTATAATAGATAAAAGGAGCTAAAACAATAAAGTTTAGTTCCTTTTTGGTTATTTTCATTTTTACTGTTTAAGAGACTCATTCAGTCCCCTCCTTGATTTAAGCAGATATTTTAAATAAATTTTCGGATACTCATCATTATTCCAACATGGAGTGCTTCGTGGTAGTTGTTAAAAGACAATGCATCTTCAATATTTTTAAAGATAAAACCAAGACTTGTTGTTAACTCATTATATGTTTTAAACGCATTAGCATTATAATCTGCTTCTGTTTTCTTTATAGTTTCAAAAAGCAAAGATTTAATTTCTTGAAGTTCTGCTTGTGATACATCACCTTCAGGCTTGGTGTCTTTTCTATATTTTGCAACCAACTCGTCCGACACCATCATTGGCAGTCCTGATAATTTATAAACCAGAAGCTGCTGTGTAACAACAATATGCGCAACATTCCAAATTATATTATTATTAAATCCCTGAGGAACTTTGTTTAATTGCTCTAATGAATAATTATCTAAAAATTGTAAAATTAAATTTCTGCTTACTCTAGTTGCTTCAAATGCTTGATTCATGATTATGTTTTTTTTTTATAAAAATAAACAATTTAAATATTAAATGAATTTTCTTTGCACTCAAAACTTTGATACTATGAACAAAATATACTACCTCGCTTCTTGCGATACTTGTCGTAAAATTATAAAAGGATTACCTAAAGATAATGACTTGGTTTTTCATGACATCAAGCAAAATCCAATTACTGAAACTGAGCTTGAGGAAATGCACCAACTATCTGGTAGTTACGAGGCTTTATTTAGCAAAAAGGCTCAATTATATAAATCTATGGATTTAAAAAACAAATCCCTGACCGAAGCCGATTTTAAGAAATACATATTAGAACATTATACTTTCTTGAGTCGTCCTGTCTTTATTATTGACGAAAAAATATACATTGGCAACTCGCAACAAAATATCTTACAGGTAATGAAGGTTTTAACCAAATAACCATCATCAACAATACACCAAATATTTCATTATCTTTGCCCCTCTATATCCAATTTATATGATACAATCCATGACAGGGTTCGGCAAAGCTTCTTTGCAATTACCAACAAAAAAAATTACTGTAGAAGTAAAATCGTTAAACAGTAAAGGTTTAGACCTTAATGTGAGAATGCCTTCACTTTACAGAGAAATGGAGTTGGGTTTACGCAATCAGATTGCACTGAAACTAGAAAGAGGTAAAGTCGATTTTTCTATTTTTATCGAAAGTACTTCCGAACAAACATCTACGAAAGTAAATGTTCCTATCGTGAGAATTTACATCAACCAACTGAAGGAAGTTTATCCTGAAGCAGATGAAACTGAATTAATGAAAATGGCTATTCGCATGCCAGATACATTAAAAACGGAACGTGAAGAAATTGATGAAAATGATTGGGAGCAAATTCAAACTGTAATCGAAGAAGCTTTACAAAACATCTTGAATTTTAGAAAAGATGAAGGTGAGTCTCTTGAAAAAGAATTTCAATTACGAATAGGTAATATCCGTCAGTACATGACAGATGCTTTAGCATTAGACCCAGAACGTGTTCAGGCTATTAAAGACCGTTTGCAAACTGCAATTTCTGAACTTAAAGTAAATGTTGATGAAAATCGTTTTGAGCAAGAACTTATCTACTATCTAGAAAAACTAGATATAACTGAAGAAAAAGTACGCTTAACCAATCATCTTGATTATTTCCTTCAAACTATCGATGGTACTGAAGCCAATGGTAGAAAATTAGGTTTTATAACTCAAGAAATGGGACGTGAAATCAATACTATGGGTTCTAAGTCTAATCATGCTCAAATGCAAAAATTGGTCGTGATGATGAAAGATGAACTAGAGAAAATTAAAGAGCAGGTTTTGAATGTTTTGTAAAAACTAGAAACCAAAAAAGATATACTAAATAAAAGCTTAAAGCGTAATGCTTAAGGCCAAAAGCATAAGTAATGAAAAAAGGGAAATTAATCGTATTCTCAGCACCTTCCGGTTCAGGAAAAACAACCATCGTTAGACATTTATTAAGTAAAGAAGATTTAAACTTAGAATTTTCTATTTCAGCAGCCTCACGTGAACCTCGCGGAGAGGAAGTTCATGGAACTGATTATTACTTTATTTCATTAGAAGAATTTAAAAAGCATATTAAAGCCGAAAATTTCCTGGAGTGGGAAGAAGTGTACCGTGATAACTTTTATGGGACTTTAAAAAGCGAAATCGAACGCATTTGGGCTTTAGGAAAAAATGTGATTTTTGACATTGATGTTTCTGGAGGATTACGTATTAAACATAAATTTCCTGAAGAAACTCTTGCCGTTTTTGTAAAACCACCAAGTATCGATGAGCTGAAAATTCGTTTGAAAAAACGCTCGACCGAAAGTGAAGACAAAATCAATATGCGTATTGCAAAAGCATCTGTAGAACTTGCAACTGCTCCGCAATTTGATAAAATCATCAAGAACTACGATTTGGATACTGCCAAAGAAGAAGCTTACCAACTGGTAAAAGAGTTTATTAATAAATAAGATCACGCTCTAAAAAGCAATATAAACGCCAATTATTTTAAAAATAAAAAACAGTACTATTATGAACAGATTATTTCAGGTAAAAAGAAGCGAAAACAAAGTCGATTTTATTATTCTTATAATCCGATTATCAATTGCAACATTGATGATTTTTCATGGTTTACCAAAGTTAAATACACTTTTAGCCGGAGGTGAAATTCAATTTCCGGATCCTCTGGGAGTAGGAAGTACGTTTTCTTTAGGTCTTGCTGTTTTTGCCGAAGTTGTTTGTTCATTTCTTATTGCAATAGGTTTAGCAACAAGATTAGCTTCGATTCCTTTAATAATAACAATGTTAGTTGCTGTATTTGTTGTTCACGGAGCTGACCCAATCGATGTTAAAGAAATGGCGATTTTATATCTATTATTTTATTTACTTCTTTTTGTAACAGGAAGTGGTAAATTCTCGATAGACAATTTCATTAGTAAAAAGAGTCGTTTTTAAGCTTAACAGCTATTATTTTAGAACAATTTTGAAAGTAAAAAAGACAAAACCTCATCCAGTTAAAATACTGATGTAGTTAAAGCTATTTAATCTATCAAACAAAATTACCTTTTTTATGAAAATTGGTCTTTATTTCGGAACTTTCAATCCCATACATGTTGGGCATCTTATCATTGCCAATCACATGGCAGAACATGCCGATTTAGACCAGGTTTGGATGGTAGTTACACCACATAACCCTCTTAAAAAGAAGGATACATTACTAGACGATTACCATCGTTTACAAATGGTTCATTTGGCTACAGATAGTTTTGATAAATTAAAACCTTCGGATATTGAGTTTAAACTCTCTCAGCCTAATTATACTGTAAATACATTAGTTCATTTACAAGAAAGATATCCTAATCATGAATTTTCATTGATTATGGGCGAAGACAATTTGAAAACGCTTCATAAATGGAAGAACTACGAAGTGATTCTACAAGATTATGACATTTATGTTTATCCAAGAATTTCATCTGAAGTAGAAAATTTAGAACTAAAAAATCATCCTAAAATTCATTTAATAGATGCGCCAATTGTAGAAATATCTTCTACTTTTATTCGTAACAATATTAAAGAAGGAAAAAATATTCAGCCACTATTACCCGAGAAAGTCTGGGAATATATTGACCACAATAATTTTTATAAGAAGTAATTTGTAGTAAAAACAAGAAAGCCTAAATGTAAATTTCATTTAGGCTTTTTCTTTGTTAGTTAGCTTATAGCAAGCTCTTCTTTTTTTACATTATTGCGAATCTCAGTTAATGAGTGGTCGATTAATAATTTTCCATCTCTAAAGACTTCTTTTAATTCCCCTTTACCCTCTTCTTCCCAAGAAACATTATCTGTTAATTGATATACGCCATCTACTAGGTCAATTTTCATTAATCCTTTAGCCGATTTTTTAGTTCCATCATCTGTAATTGGATCTTTAAAGATTGCTCTTCCTTCTCCGTTTACTTCACCATAAGTCGCTTTCATTGCAAAACCAAAAGTATCTCTGGTATTGTATTGGTACGTAAATGAACCAATTCCTAAAACCACATTTGTAGAAGCAAAACCTTTGGCTTTTAATCTTTCGCAAATTTGAGTGGCTCTCGCTACAGTAATACTATCACCATATATTGCCCCAATTTGTGGTACTAATTCTTTATACCCTTTGCTATTTGTAGTTCCTCCAAAAACATCCCAAATTAACTCAATAACACCTTTCTTTTCTTGTTCTGTCTTACCGTTTGGATTACCACAAATAATGTCAACAGGATCTCCACTATCAGGTCTAATTACTACTTTACCTTCTCTAGAAAGAATCTCTTCTTTTAATCGAGGCAAATAATCAGTTAACACTTTCCATAAATCCCAAGTGTCAGAAACGATAGAAACAATTCCTTTAGGATACACTTCGCAAATTAATCTTTTAAAAGTTTCGCATTCTCCCTCAGTAGTTCCCATACACATTACAGAATGTTCAGTTGCAGCTACAGATCCAGCAACTAGTTCAACATCTGAATTAGCGTTATAATATTCCTCTAGAAAATCAATTGCAGGAATTGTGTCAGAACCTGTAAAGCTTAATAAATGTCCCGCAGATGAAGTTACCGCAGCTTCTATCCCTCCCATTCCTCTCATAGAAAAATCATGTCCTTGCCAATCTACAAACTCTGGAACAGATGAAGTTTCTTGTGCGTATTTATCAAGTACGATTCTGTATTGTTTAGCAATTGTTGCAGAGTTACAAGGCAACCAAACTACTGCTGAAAGTAATGTCTCAAAATAATTTGTTAACCAAAAAAACTCTGGGATTGTATTATACATCGTAAACATAGGCACACGAACGGGAACGCTTGCTCCTTCTGGCAATGCTTTAAAAACCATCGGTATATATCCTAAATCATGTAAATCCTCAATATGTTTGGTTCCAACTTGGTTTTCGCCTAAATAATTATTGATTCTACGAGAGTATTTTTTTATAACTTCTTCTTTTGGTTGTTTAAAAAAGTATAAATCGAAATCCTGAATAATATATTTTTTGATAAAATATTGTAATCCAAAAAATACAACTTCATCAACTCCTTCAATTCTAGATTTTCTTGGTGTCCAGTTAGAATATACTAATGATGTTCCTGTTGGATATTGTCTTCTGTGGTCAACTTTGTAACCATCTGTTAATAATAGTGGGTTCATGGTTTTATTGTTATTATTATTTATTTCTTCCTTTTTCGTTCGGATATAATTCCTGAACTATATTACTTTGCCAAACTGTTTTTGTCTCAATATCCATACAGGATAATTTCCCGTAAAAAGCAGCTCCTGTATCAATATTCCAAACATTACAACCTTGCATAGGAACTTGAATATTGTAATTTAATGTTGGTGTATGACCTATGTATATTTCTTCGTAAAGTAATAATCTTTTGGGGTATAAAAGCGAATCTTTTTTTATTCGTTTATCCATTATCAAGGCCATTTCCCATAATGTTCTGTCCCAAGAATAATTACTCGAATAATGTTCCTTCTCTGGGCCGTGCATAGATGAAAATCCTGCGTGAATAAATAAGCGATTTTGCTCATCGACATGATAGTCTTTCATACTTTCGAAAAAGGACAAATGCTCCATTATTTTCTCAGTAGCATAATTTTCATAGCTTTTTATAGTCGCCGTTCCTCCGTGTTGCAACCAAATACTATTTGGCTTTCCTGATTGTAACCATTCTTGACACCAAATATCATGATTTCCTTTAATAAATATACAACTATGTGTTTTATTCAATTCGATAAGAAAATCAATTACCGCTGCAGATTCGCTCCAGCCATCAACATAATCTCCCAAAAAAATCAACCTATCATTTGCATGGATATTGGTTCGCTCCAAAAGTTGAATTAAAGCTCTTAATCCGCCATGAATATCACCAATTACCAAAGTCTTTTTCATAATTAAAACTCTATATATTTTGCAGGAACAGCATCTGTTAACCAAACATTATTTTCAGACAAATAAAATTTAAATCCGTCTCTATGCATGGCGCCACTTCTAACAGATAAAATCTGTGGAGTTCCTCTTCTTCCCCCCACTTTAATAGCTGTTTCTCTATCCTGGCTAAGATGTACGTGTTGACGACTCATTTTCTGGAGTCCTTCTCTTTTGATGCTTTCCATAAACTTCCCAACTGTTCCGTGATACAAAAACTCCGAAGGTTCAGCTTCATTCAGGTTTAACTCAACCGAAATTGAATGTCCCTGACTTGCTCTTATTTTAGTTTTATCTTCATTAAAAGCAAATCTTTTCTTATCGTTATTTTCTACTACATAATCCAGAAGTTCTGAATCTAATGTATTTCCATTTTTCGAACATTTTGCAATCAATTCTTCTACATCTGCCCAACCATTTTCATCTAGTTTTAAATTTATGGTTTCTGGCGAATGTCTGAGTACTAAACTCAGGAATTTGCTAATGCTTTTTGCTATTTTTTCATTCATGATTTCTATGAAATTTTTAATTTCTTATTTAATTCTTCATCCTCAAAAAGGAAAGGTCTCTCAGCGGGAACCATCAAATATTCTAATTGTTTATTCTGAACAAATTCATATTGTTCTTTTACAAAATCTGAAATATCCTCGATTAATACTATATCCTCTTTTGCAAAAGATTTTATAAAGTCATCTCTTAAACCAATCTGAATGGCTCTTCTCTCTAACTTATTTCCGTAAGGATCATGATCTGGATCCCATTGTAATCTTATTGATGATGTTTTTACCTGCGTTTGCCATTCTTCACGACTTATTCCAAGTGATGAATCATAAGACGAGTAAACTGCATTTTGTAAATACCTATTGAATGCTGAAATTTTAAGATGAATTGCCAACACCACTTCTTGTCCTTCTTTTGTTCCCCATCCGTTTCTGTACATCATCCACAGAAAATTAGGCTTAATCCAAGTCATTCTAGTAAGACTAAACTCTCCACCAAAAAATTGATTTTCAACTGCAAAATCCCCTATTTCTTTTCGGTATGATTGATAAACTATTATTTCCTCCTCGTCATATTGAGCCATAATGTGATAACCTGATTTTGGCCATTCTGCAATTTGCTCATCATATTTTTTTAATTCTATTTTCATTTTATTTTGCTCACAATATGTTCATTGTGCTGTTTTAATTAAAACAGATTGATTTTTAATTTTATCTAAAAATCATATACTGTTGTTTCTATGTTATTATCAGAAAGTGTTTCCAAGATAATAGGTTCTATCATCTCCCACTTTCCTCCTGCTAAACCACAGCCAATTCTTGGCATATGAATACTAGCTTTATTCTTGTTTGCAAAAAGAGCAACTTCTTTTAAGCCTTGTTCGATAGCATCGTATCTTATTGGAGCATTTCCATTCTCGTCCTTATTAATTTTGTGCTGACCAATTAAATTAGCAACCCAAAGATCCTCTTCAACTTGGACAAATTGAACTTTACCCAATTCAAAATCAACTTTCGATTTAAACCATTCTCTATATTGATTTTCTGGTTTTTTCCATCGTTTTGAAATAGCCATTACAAACCCTTTTCCCCATCCACCTATGTCATTACATATGTGAACAATTATCTTATTATGTTCAGATTGTGGAGATGTTGCATCGCCTTTTATATATTGAATATCTTTCATGGTCTTCTATTTCAATTCATCTCTAACTTCCATCAAGGCAAAACCCAAAAGATTCAACCCTTTCCACTTCGCAGGATTCATAACATCTTTATGATCGCTCGCCATCCCGATTCCCCAAATTGCATCAACAGGACTTGCTTCAACTATAACTCTGTCTTTTGTATTTAACAGAAAAGTCTTCAACTCCTCATTTTGACTGAATTTATGATAATTACCTTCTTTTACAATTTCAAATCTAGCGGCTAACCAAAGAGTTTCATTATAATTCTTTACTTCTCTTCCCAACTTTTTAGCTTCGGCTGGAGAATTTGCTTTAATAATTTTTGGTAAAACTTCATTGTCTTTAAACAGTTCGGCTTTTTTAGCCATCATCCAATGTTCTGCCGTTTTGTAAACTACTTTATCAACTTCAAAAGAACTTAACCACCACTGACTGAAACAAGTTTTAGAGATACTTCCGTCTTTATTGGGCTGATGTCCCCAGAAAAATAAAAACTTACTTTCCGATGTTAGGTTTTCTATAATGTATTTCATGATTTATTTTTTAAAAGTATCCTCAAAACACTTAAAACTTGATTTTTTTTCGGAATTACTAAATATTGCAAAGACTATTTTTTTAAAAGCACCTGCGTATTTTTCAGTAATAATTTCCTTGAACAAATGTGCTACATCTTTGGTTTCATTTCTAAAAACGCCACAACCCCAAGCTCCCAAAATTATTGTATCACTTTTTTGCTTTAAAGCAATTGCCAAGACTTTATCCATTCTGTTTTTAAAAACCTCTTCTGTTGCAGCAATTTCTTCTTTCCTATTATGTTGCAGCATCGCGCCTTTATTTGGCGCTGGAGATGTGATAATGTCTGCAACTAATGGTTTTTCAAAATAATTTCCGCTATCATCATTCCAAAACAAGACATTCGGACTATAAATCATGTAATCTGAATATAGAAATGAAGACTGATTTCTATTAAAATCATACATCACTTTGTCTTTGATTTGTGTTTCATAAAGGTTTGAAGATCTAGCTAAACTTTCTTCCTGAGCCGAAGCACCTCCTAAAAATCCACCGCCTGGATTTTTTGCAGAAGCAAAATTCAAGACGCAAATTTTGCCGTTTTTCTCTTGGACTATTGCTTCAATTGTAGAACAATTTTTCGTTATAATCTCTGTTTCAAACTTATTTTCAATTGGGGTTTTCAAGATTGCGTCCCAATCGTTTGGCTCAATTGTAAACGTATTTTCTATAGATTCTTCAAGTTCTTTATCTATGACAATCTTTTTCCCTTTATATTCATAAAAACCATTCTTTATGATTTCTAAAGTTTTATTTGCTATTTCTACTCTATAATTTTTATTCATAATTCTAATTTTATCACTTCAACACTTTCGCCTTCAAAATCTTTGAAAGAGTTTGTTGTGAATATTTTATCGAAACAATCTAAAACTTCAAAGCCTTTATTGAAAATTCCATGGCTTACAGCTAGATATAATTTCCCTGCGTTTTTCTTTTTTAATTCTTCTGCTAATCCTACAAAGGTTCCCCCTCCATCGCAAATATCATCTACAATAAGACAATCCATTCCTTTTAAGTCTTCTTCATAAACTTTAAAACCAGATAATTTTCCTGTTTTTACATCACGACTTTTGCTACATTCAACAACATCTACTCCTCCTAAAAACTCAGAAACTTTGTAGATTTTTTTCAAAGCACCACCATCAGGAGAAATCAATTTTACATCGTTTCCTATCGTTTTAATTACTGCTGCTATAAAAGTATGATTAGGGATTACTTCGCAATTTTTTACCAAAGCTGGCGTAACTTCTGAGTGTGCATCAAAAACAAATACTTTGTTTAATTGCATTGCATTGATAATATCTGCATATACTTTTACAGATAATGGTTCTCCTTTTATCATTACACGATCTTGTCTTGCTGCTGGAAAATAAGGAATAAACAAATCAATAACTTTTACGTCCATTCTTCTTAAAGCATCAACTGTTAGGCATAACAATCCTAAATCGTTGAATGAATTTAATCTATGTGTGATTGTAATTTTTTGATTGACATCAAAATCAGGATTAATTTTGATATGTGGTTCTCCTCCAGAAAAAGTAAAACTTTTAAAATCTATTTCTTTTTGTCCTGTAAAAGGTCTGAAATTTTGGTCTAAATTAAGTATCATAGTTTTTTTATTTTGCGTTAATTATACGCAAATATACATTTAATATTTATACGAACAATTGTTTTGTGTAAAATTTACGCAAACTTAATTTCAAAATGGAATCCTTCCTTCAATAAGTCATTGTATTTCTGCTGATTGAACTTAAATAATTTTGCAGGTCTTCCTGTTTTATTAGGCGAAAAATTATCTGTTTCCTGAATAATCCCAAAACTTAAGATCTTTTTTCTGAAATTTCTTCTGTCTATTTCTTTCTCCAAGATTGTACAATACAAATTCTCCAGTTCTGAGAATAGAAACTCTTTTGGTAACAAATCAAATCCGATTGGTTCGTAAGTAAGTTTTGCTTTTAAACGCTCAATCGCTTTTTTTAGAATCAAATTATGGTCGAACGCCAAAGCAGGAATAGCATCCACTTGAAACCATTGTGCATTATCTGCATCAGAATCGGCTTTAACTTTTAGCTTCGAAGGATCTACCAATGCAAAATAAGCAACAGAAATCACTCTGTTTCTCGGATCCCTGAAAACATCATCACCGAAAGTAAATAATTGTTCAAAGTGATTTACCGTAATATTAGTTTCCTCTTTTAACTCACGCTTTACAGCTTGTTCTAGTGATTCATCATTTTTTACTAAACCACCAGGTAAAGCCCAATACGATTCTTTAGTTCCAAATTTTTGCTGAATTAAAAGCACATATAATTGATTGTTCTGGTATCCAAAAACAATCGCATCGACAGCAACTCTAATATTTTGATTTTCTATCATAACTCTAATGCGTAAAATTTACACAAATATAACAAAGAAGAGTCAATTTTATAATTTATGCTATTGCAATAAATTATAAAATTGACTCTCCTAAATATGTTTTCTTCCTACTTTTTTAATTTACCGTTATACTTTTCTTTGGGCTTGTAGTACAACTGCCTCCGTCTTTGGAAATAGTTACTTCCGCTGTAACTTCAAATGTTCCGGCAGCACTGTAAGTATGTGCTACTGATCCCGTAGTAGTGCTTATAACTTCAGAAGGAGATCCATCTCCAAAAGTCCATTTTACAGAACTTATCGTTTTACTTCCATAATATTCTATAGAATAATTAATTTTCTTAGAATCAGTTTCATCTTCGGAATGTTTTAATTTCATTAAAATTGAATCTCCTAAGCAATCTACTATTGCCTCATCTTCGCTCTTACTGCATGAATTACTCATAAAGACTACAGCGATCATTATTAAAATTATTTTTAAATTATTCATTTTTCAAAAATTAAGTTGTTTAGCCATCAAAATTATTCTTTTAAAAATAAAAAATAAAGGATTACGGCTAAAATATCTTACTAAAAAACAACTTTAATTCTGTAGCAATAATTTCAAAAATCGGACTCAGGTTACTGTTTTTTCCTGATAACAAGAAAACATCAATACTTGGCATTTCCTTACTATCCCATAATAACTGTAGTTTACCTTCCTCAATCAATTCTTTTGCATTGCAATTCCAGGTTATCCCAATTCCGCTATTTTTAGAGAGTACTCTTAGCATTTCACTTTCATTAGGAATAATATAATTAGGAACCATCGAAGGTCTTTTTTTATTAAAAACGTGCAGCCAGAATAATTTAACATGAGGAATTCGTGCATCATGACTATACCATTTTTGCTCATTAAGCCATTGTTCTATTTCAGAGGATTCTTTAGTTTTTAACTTCTGCTTAAACTCATTTACCTCAAGTTGTGGTGACGAAACCATAACTAATTTAATTTTTCCAACAACTTCCTGAATAGTATCAAACGTATCAAATTGCTTAGTAATAATTGCAAAATCAAGTTTTTTGGCATCTACTAATTCAAAAAGAGTATCATTATCATTAAAACTAAAATCGATAAAATCAAATTTAGATATTAAGACACTACCTAAGCTAGCGAACAGGTTTTTAGAAATGCCTACAGAAATTAATCGATTTGCATCGGATGCTTTGGCTCGAAACCCATTCTCTACGTTTTCGAGACGGTCAAGCGCATCTATAATCAAATTATTAAGTAACTTAGCGTAATCCGTTGGTTCGACTCCTTTTGATTTTCTGTTAAAGAGTTTATAACCAACGTGTGCTTCTAACATTGATATCTGCTGGCTAACTGCGGGTTGACTAATAAAAAGCTCTTTGGCAGCCAAAGAAAAATTGCCGTTTTTATATACCGATTTAAACGTTCTGTACCATTCTAGATTAACCATGATATAAATATATTTATCACAAACATAATTTATTTTATTTTTACTAATACCTTAATTGCTCTAATTTTGTATCAAATAAAATACATTATGAAGAAAATCGCTCTATTTGTTATTATCGCATTAACTATAAATTGTGCTAAAACTACTGCGCAAAAAGTAAATAAAAAAAATATGAAAAAAGTATTATTTGTTGTTACTAGTCATGATAAGCTGGGTAACACAGGCGAAAAAACCGGATTTTGGACAGAAGAACTTGCAGCGCCTTATTATGCTCTTGCAGATAAAGGAGTTGAGATAACAATAGCAACACCACTTGGAGGGCAACCCCCAATAGATCCTAAAAGTGCAGACCCGGCATCGGCAACCGAAGACACTAAACGATTTGATGCTGATAAAGTTTTATTAGAAAAATTAAAACATACCATTAAATTATCAGATGTAAATCCTGCCGATTATGACGCTGTATTTTATCCTGGCGGACATGGCCCATTATGGGATCTAGCCGAAGACAAAAACTCAGCAGCTTTAATCACGGCATTTTACACTCAAAACAAACCTGTAAGTTTTGTTTGCCATGCTCCTGGCGTTCTTAAAGATGTTAAGGTAAATGGGGAATTTTTAGTAAAAGGAAAAAAAGTTACTGGATTTTCTAATGCCGAAGAAGAAGCAGTAGGATTAACCAAAATAGTTCCGTTCTTGCTTGAAGATGTATTACAAAAAGATGGTGCAATTTATTCTAAAGGACCAAACTGGGAACCATACGCAGTTGAAGATGGATTATTAATTACAGGACAAAATCCAGCATCATCAAAATTGGTAGCTGAAAAATTATTAAAAAAATTAACTAAATAAGAATCTAAGATACTGAGTCGCTAAGTCGCTGAGATTAAAAAAAACTTAGAACCTCAGCGCCTTAGTATCTTAGTAACTAAAAAACAAAAAAAATGTTAAACTTTGAATTATACAATCCGACAAATCTAGTTTTCGGAAAAGGACAAATTGAAAAACTAAAAGACCTTGTTCCTCAAGGAGCTAAAATATTATTAGCTTACGGAGGTGGAAGCATCTTTAAAAACGGAATTCACGAACAAGTAATCAATAATCTAAAAGGATTTGATATTGTAGAATTTGGTGGAATTGAACCAAATCCGCATTTTGAAACTTTGATGAAAGCTGTTGCAGTTATTAAAGCCGAAAAAATCGATTTTATCTTAGCTGTTGGTGGTGGATCTGTAATTGATGGAGTTAAATTTATTTCGGCTGCTGTTAATTTTGATGGAAACCCGATTGATATCCTTCAAAAACGTTTATTGATTAAAGAAAATGCAGTACCATTCGGGACAGTTTTAACTTTGCCTGCAACGGGAAGCGAAATGAATTCTGGTGCTGTAGTAACTATCGAGTCTACTCAGGAAAAATTGGCTTTTGGTGGTAGTGCTTTGTTTCCTAAATTCTCTATTTGTGACCCAACTGTTATTGCTTCTTTACCAAAAAGACAATTACAAAATGGTGTTGTAGATGCTTATACGCACGTAATGGAGCAATACTTAACTTATCCTCATGAAGGGTATTTACAAGATCGAATTGCCGAAGGTATTTTACAAACCTTAATAGAAATTGGTCCAAAAGTAGTTGAAAACCCTACTGATTATGCTCTAGCTTCTAACTTTATGTGGAGTTGTACAATGGCGCTTAACGGATTAATACAAAAAGGTGTACCAAGCGATTGGGCAACTCACATGATTGGTCATGAATTAACTGCTTTATATGGTATTGATCATGCAAGAACATTGGCAATTGTTGGCCCTAGTTTATATCGCGTAATGTTTGAAACTAAAAAAGGAAAACTAGCACAATACGGAAGACGTATTTTTAACCTAACTGGTTCTGATGATGAAGTAGCAAAAGAAGCAATTAACCAAACAGTTGCTTTTTTCCATACTATGGGAATGGATACTAAACTATCTCAATATACAAACGACTATGATAAAACAGCCGATTTTATAGTAAATCGTTTTGAAGAAAGAGGTTGGAAAGGTTTAGGAGAAAACCAATTGGTTACTTTAGATAAAGTAAAATCGATTGTAGAAATGAGCTACTAGTCGCAGTATTTTGTCTTAGTTAAAAACTGAAAACTAAAAAAAGGCGTTCTTAAAACTTATTAAGGACGCCTTTTTACAATACTAAAACAAAACTAACTAACTCAATTCTTTGTAAATTCATTTAACTAAAATTCTAATTCATAAACTACTACAACGTAAGAATCAGCTACTTATTGTATATTTTGTAAAAAATAATTATTTTTTTCTTATTAGATTTTAAACTAATAAAAAACGAGATAGTTTCTGTATATTTTGATATGTATTTTTCATACCAAAAGCGTTTGTTAGCATGAATTTTTCGTACTATTCGTATAATATTAGTACTTTTGATAAAAATTAATAATTATAATGAGCGAAAATTTAAAATTTGCAGTAATTGGTGGTGGAAGCTGGGCAACCGCCATTGCAAAAATGTTATGTGTAAATCTTTCCGAAATTTCGTGGTACATGCGTAATGACGCTGCTATCGAACACATTAACAAATACAAACACAATCCGAATTACTTAAGTTCGGTAGAGTTTGATACTACTAAATTAAAGCTTACTAATAATATAAATGAAGCCGTAGAATATGCTGATTATATTATTTTTGCTATTCCATCGGCTTTCCTAAATGCCGAATTAGAAAAATTAACAGTTTCACTAGAAAATAAAGTTATTTTCTCGGCTATTAAAGGAATTGTTCCTGAAACAAGTTTAATTGTTGGAGAACATTTTCATATAAAATATGATATCCCGTATTACAACATTGGTGTTATTACAGGACCTTGTCATGCCGAAGAAGTTGCTCTTGAGAGACTATCTTATTTAACAATTGCATGCGGAGATTCTACTAAAGCTAGTGTTGTTGCCAAGAACTTATCTGGAAATTATATAAAGGCCAAGATATCTGATGATATTATAGGTACCGAATATGCTGCAATGCTTAAAAATATTTATGCAATTGCTGCCGGTATTGCCCATGGTTTAGGTTATGGCGATAATTTTCAATCGGTTATAATGAGTAATGCTATTCGCGAAATGAAGAAATTCATTAAGAAAGTGCATAAAATGAAACGTAACATTAATGACTCTGCTTATCTGGGTGATTTATTAGTTACAGGATATTCTGTTTTTTCGAGAAACCGAATGTTTGGAAATATGATTGGAAAAGGATACACTGTAAAAAGTGCGATGATGGAAATGAGCATGATAGCCGAAGGATATTATGCTACCAAAAGTGCTTATAAACTAAACCAAGGATATGGTGCAAAAACACCAATTATCGATGCCGTTTATGCTATTTTATATGAAGGTAAAGATGCTAAAACTGTTTTCAAGAAACTTACTGATGTATTGGATTAGTATTTAGTTACAGTTTTCAGTCGCATTTTTCAGTCTCTGTTTGCGGTGAAAAATAGTAACAGTAAAAACAGTCGCGGTTTTCAGTCTCTGTTTACGGTGAAAAATAAAAAATATAGAGTATCTACTACTTTAAAAGAATAAAAAAAAGAGTCAAAGCGATTTATTTCGTCTTGACTCTCTTTTTATTTATTTGAACCTCTTTACTATTTTACTACAACTGAAAACTGAGACTAAAAACTGAAAACTACTTATTCTTTTCCTCCATTTCAAGGAGCCATTTTTTTCTCCATAAACCTCCACCATAACCAGTCAGCTCACCATTCGAGCCTATAACTCGATGACAAGGAATAAGTATAGATATTCTATTCATCCCATTTGCATTGGCGACAGCCCTAACCGCTTCTGGCTTATTAATTATTATAGATTGCTCTTTATATGACTTTACGGCTCCGTAAGGAATTCCTTTTAAAGCAGTCCATACTCGATTTTGAAAATCAGAACCTGGCGAAAAAATTGGAACTGTAAAATCTTTTCTTTCTCCATCAAAGTATTCTTTTAGTTGGCTTTCTAATGCATTAAAATGCTCATTCTCCCCTTGAATAATAGTTGCATTTAGAGTTTTTGCTAAAGCTTTTAATTCAGTTTCAAGCATTTTTCTATCTGTAAATTCAAGCAGGCAAATTCCTTGCTTTACGGCACAAGCATACATTGTACCCAGAGGAGTTTCTATCCTCTTGATATCAATTAAATTCTGTGTTTTACTATTCTTAGGAGAAACTCCAAATACAGATTTAAAAGTATCATTAAATCCACTCAATGATTCATATCCTGCGTTAAAGGCTGTGGCTGTAACACTTTCTCCTTCTTTTATTTTTTTGAAAGCACTATTAATACGAAACATTCTTTGATATGCCTGAAATGTAATTCCGTGATTTTTTAAAAACCATCGTCTCATTTTACTGGGTTCAATTCCTCGTTTAACCAAATCATAATCTTTAAATTTAAGAGATGGGTTTTCAGATAATTCTCTAAGAATATCTTTTATAAAATCGGGTGTTTCATTATATTTTTCTAATGGAAAACAAACTTTACATGGTCTGTATCCTTTTAAAATAGCTTCTTTTGAAGAAGTAAAAAATTCTACATTTTCTCTCTTTGGCTTTCTTGCAGTACACGTAGGTCTGCAGAAAATCCCTGTAGTTTTTACTGCAGTAAAAAAAACACCTTCAAATGAAGTATCTTTATTTACTGCTGCCTGATACATTATATCATCTGTGAGTTTCATAATTGTATTTTTAGAAAATTGGTCTGAAGCTATTTTTTTCAATTATCTCTTTTGTAACCACTTCCAACTGTTTGTTAAAAAATGCGTGCATAAAGTTCCCCATACTAATACGTTTTACTCCTAATGTTTTTAATGCTTCAAAATTAGGAAGATTAGGCATACACATAACATTAAGCGGAACATCTATTGTCTCTGCAATCATTTTTATATCATTCGCATTTGTAATACAAGGGAGAAAAATACCATCTATATTAGCCGTCTTATATTGTTTTATTCTGTGTATACTTTCATTTAATGCATTTGATAAATCTAAAAGAAAAGCATCACAACGAACGTTTATAAACATTGGGATATTTCTTTTTTTGAGACCACCAACAATCGCTTTTAGTTTGATTGTAAAATGTTCCGTATCTTCTATTTTACGTTCAGATTTTTTCACTTCTGAATCTTCAATATTGATTCCGACAACTCCTACTTCATGCAATCTTATAATGTTAGTAATTATTGCTTCGGCTGTGCTTCCGTATCCTGCTTCCAAATCGACTGTTAGAGGGAGCTTTGTCGAAACTGCAATTCTTTTAATCATAAAAAAATAATCTTCAAAAGGCATATCTTCTCCATCTTCATAACCTAAGTCATTTGCAATTGCTGCACTCGAAGTACCAATAGCCTTAAATCCTAATTTTTCATATTGTAAAGCTGTCTGCACATTCCATACATTTCCGATTAATAATGGCGTTTCACCAGAATGTAATTTTCTAAATTCTTCAAATTTTGTTGTCATAGTATATCGCAATTATTTATCACAAAAATACTTTAGGAGTTATACCTCCAGCAACCGAAAAATTAACAACTATTTTTTTTTAGGCATAAAAAAAAGAGTCAAGACTAATTTATTTCGCCTTGACTCTTTTCTTATATTTTATTCTCTAACCAATTTACTGTTTTTACTGTAACTGTAAACTGAGACTGTTTTTATACTGAGACTGTAAACTGCAACTGAGAACTAAAAACTGCTACTTCACTATAACGCCATCTACAAACAAAATAGGCACTTCTTCAGAGAAATCTTCATGTATGGAATGTGCTTTAAAAATATATTTCTTGTCGTATAATGTGTTTCCGATAAAAAAAGTAACCATAAACTCATTATTTAAAGCTAATACACTTTTTTCTACCATTTCGATTTTTACTACCGAAACCGATGGAACCTCAACAAAGGCATGACGCAAAAGTGATGTTTTTTTCATTTCGCCATCAATTGTTCCAAAAGCTTTTGAAACGACCATTACACTTTCAATATTAAAATCACTGTCATTTACAAGATAAGCATACCATACTTTCTCCATAAAATCGTCGCTCCATTCCTGAACAACGGCCATAAAAATATTCTCTACTTCTGGAATAATTATATCTTTTTTCATAGTTGTAAAAAGTTATAAAGTCATAAAGTCGAAAGCTTCATATTTTGAAACTTTCGACTTTATAAATTTTGGACTTAAATTATATGTTTGATTTAAATTGCTCTAAGAATCTAACGTCGTTTTCGTAAAACATTCGAATATCACCAATCTGGTATAACAACATTGCGATACGCTCTACTCCCATACCAAATGCAAAACCATTATATTCTTCTGGGTTGATATCACAATTTTTCAATACGTTTGGATCTACCATTCCACATCCTCCAATTTCTAACCAACCTGTTCCTTTGGTGATACGATAATCGGTTTCGGTTTTTAAACCCCAATAAATATCAATCTCGGCGCTAGGTTCTGTAAACGGAAAATATGACGGACGTAAACGGATTTTTGATTTCCCAAACATTTCTTTAGTAAAATAAAGCAATGTTTGTTTTAAATCGGCAAACGAAACATCTTTATCAATATACAATCCTTCTACCTGATGGAAGATACAGTGTGATCTTGACGAAATTGCTTCGTTACGGAAAACACGTCCTGGAGAAATAGTACGAATAGGCGGTTTATGATTTTCCATATAACGCACCTGAACTGATGATGTATGCGTACGCAACAAAACATCAGGATTTGTTTGTATAAAAAATGTATCCTGCATATCACGTGCCGGATGATATTCCGGAAGGTTTAATGCCGTAAAGTTATGCCAATCGTCTTCGATTTCCGGACCTTCGGAAACGTTAAAACCAATGTTTGCAAAAATATCTATAATTTGGTTTTTTACGATTGATATCGGGTGACGAGAACCAATAATTACTGGCTCGGCAGCACGAGTTAAATCTCCGTAAATACCTTTAATTTCTTCTTTGCTTTCTAAAGCTTCAACTATTGTTTTTACTTTATCTTCCGCAGCTGTTTTTAAAGCGTTTATAACCTGTCCAAATTCCTTTTTCTGGTCATTTGGTACCGTTTTAAATTCAGCAAAAAAATCGTTTAAAACACCTTTTTTTCCAAGAAATTTAATGCGGAATGCTTCTAACTCTTCCTTATTTTCAGTTGAAAAAGCTTGAGCTTCCCCAATATATTCTTTTATCTTATCTATCATTTTCATTCCGTAATTGAGAATACAAATTTACATAATTTGTTTCAAGTTTAAAGTCTAAAGTTTAAAGTTTCCTTTGCAAATCGTAATAATATTAACAAATAAAACGAGTAAGCCTGACAAAAATATAAACTTGATTAAAGTAGTAATCCATTTTCTATTGCAAAAACAAGTTTAATCTATAACTATTTTATCAAACTTATTTTACTTTCAATTTCCTGTACTCTATTTAACCAAAAAGTTATTCCTTCCTGATTCTTAACAATTTCTTTTTTAGAATTAGATGAAACCTTACCTAATTCATGCCAATTTTTTTGATAATCTTTCTCTCTTTCCTGTTTATTAGTCGGCTCTGTTCTTAAACGCCAAAAATTAATATTCTTAAGATAAGTATCTCTTAAGTTTTCAAAATACTCGATTAATTTTTCTTTAGAATTAGGAATATAACCTGGTCCGCTGCAACCACAGGAATGAAATGCAATTCCAACGGAATACAGACTTTTAATATGCTCCCATTTTTTCACATCATCTTTTTTAGGTGATTCAAAATCAAGTCCCATATTAGCCATTAATTCTCCACATTCTGGACACTTTGCTTCCTGAACAGATTTCTCTCCTCTTTCTATATCACACATCAATCTTCTTTTAAATGTCTTACGACAATCAAAACAAGCGTAATGTGGCTTATAGGAAACCATTGCGTATCTACACATATTTTTTTAGTTTACAGTAGCAGTGTTAAGTGTTCAGTCGCGGTTTACAATTTAGCACACGCTGAAAACTGAGACTGAACACTGAATACTAATAAAACTACTCTATAAGTTTTCTTTCTAAAAAGTAACTCACAATTGCTTCTTTCATCAAAACCGATTGTTCTCCCGCTTTTAATGGTGGTAATTCTTCTTTTACCTTATAATGTGGCCAACCTTCCTCATCAAAAAACTCAAATTCATAAAAACCATAAGGCTCTAATAACCTACAAATAGCAATATGCATGAGGTTTAATTTTTCATCTTTTTTAAATTCACGGTGTAATTTCCCTAATTCTTGTACCCCAATTAAATAAATTATGGAATCTAAATCTAGGTTTTCTCCTTGTGAAAATTGATCGGAAAGTATATTTACAAGCTGTTCCCAGCGTTCTTTAAGTTGTGCGTCTCTTGACATTTTTATAGGTGTGAATTATGAATTATGAATTATAAATTCAAAATTCATAAAATTTAGTTTGCAAAGATACGGACTTCAAATCCAAACACCTTAAAAAATTAAACGTATAGATCCATAGATTTAACGTTCTAAAAAGGATCATTTTGAGACAATGCTTTTGTCTATTGATTCCGAAAAATCAAAAACATCAACATTTAAAACCTCTGAACCTTTGCATCTCTGAACCTCCGAACCTAAAAAACAGATAATTCTTCTATATTTGCGCCTTTATTAAACAAAAACAGGAATATGAGTTTTTTCGATATGATTTTGGGTGTTTTATTGGCATACGGTTTATACCAAGGTATTAAAAACGGGCTTTTTGTAGAAGTTGCTTCTTTTATCTCTTTATTACTTGGGATTTATCTAGCAATAAAATTTTCGTCTTTAATGAAAGAAATCATCATGAAACATGTTTCATGGAACCCAAATACAATCCAGATTACAGCTTTTATCCTAACCTTTATTCTAGTAGTTATCGCAGTATATTTATTAGCTAAATTTTTAACCGGAATTGCTGATTTTGCTCAACTGGGATGGTTAAACAAATTAGGCGGAGGTCTTTTTAGAATTCTAAAAACGATTCTTATTTTGAGTATTGTTTTTAGTCTTTTCGAAAAAATAAATTTCAATCATACTTTTGCAAAAAAAGAAACATTAGACAAATCGATATTTTATAATCCGATACAAAAAATAGCTGGTTTTATTTATCCATCTATAGAAAACTGGTATGATACGTTAAAGAAAAGCGAGGCCGAAAAAGAGTCTTCAGCAACTAAAGAATCATAATTATTCTTAGATTATAAAAACACTTGTTTTGCTTTAAACTTAAATTTTAGAATAAGCATTCAAGAGTGTAAAAAACAGCCGAATCCATCTTTTATTTCTTAAAGATTCAACAATAATACATCAAGATTCTACAATCCAAAAGTTTGCATTATCTTTGCCGATTAATGACGCGCCTGTATGGCACAGCCATACTATAAAATCACAACAAAAAATACTTAAACTCGTATAGAGAATTGATATAAAAGAAAATGAAAAATATACGTAACTTTTGCATTATTGCACACATTGATCACGGAAAAAGTACACTTGCCGATCGCTTACTAGGCGCAACACAAACCGTTACTGCACGTGAAGAAAAAGCGCAATTGCTTGATAATATGGACTTGGAACGTGAACGCGGAATTACCATAAAGAGTCACGCCATCCAGATGGAATATACTTATAAAGGAGAGGAATATATCCTGAATTTAATTGATACTCCCGGACACGTTGACTTTTCATACGAAGTTTCACGATCAATTGCTGCCTGCGAAGGGGCACTTTTAATTGTTGATGCTGCACAAAGTATACAAGCTCAAACAATTTCAAATTTATATTTGGCTCTGGAAAATGACCTGGAAATTATTCCAATCTTAAACAAAGTCGATTTACCAAGTGCAAATCCTGAAGAAGTTAGCGATGATATCGTAGATTTATTAGGATGTAAACTAGAAGAAATTATTCACGCCTCTGGTAAAACAGGTTTAGGTGTCGAAAATATATTAGCAGCAATTATCGAAAGAATTCCTCCTCCAAAAGGAGAAATCGACGAGCCTTTACAAGCTTTGATCTTTGACTCTCACTACAATCCATTTAGAGGAATTGAAGTTATTTTCCGTGTGAAAAACGGACAAATTAAAAAAGGGCAAAAAATTAAATTCATGGCCACAGGTAATGAATATTTTGCTGATGAAATTGGAACTTTAAAATTAAATCAAGTTCCAAAAAGTGTTATCTCTGCAGGTGATGTTGGTTATTTAATTTCTGGTATTAAGGAAGCTAAAGAAGTAAAAGTTGGGGATACCTTAACGGATGCGAAAAACCCAACAACTAATATGATTACTGGTTTTGAGGATGTAAAACCAATGGTATTTGCTGGGATTTATCCTGTAGATACTGAAGATTATGAGGAGTTACGTAACTCGATGGAAAAACTACAATTGAACGATGCTTCATTAGTATTTTTACCTGAAAGTTCTGCGGCTTTAGGATTTGGTTTCCGTTGTGGATTCTTAGGAATGTTACACATGGAGATTATTCAGGAAAGACTAGAACGTGAGTTTAATATGACTGTAATTACTACAGTTCCTAACGTTTCTTACTTGGCTTATACTAAAAAAGAACCTACTGTAGGATTTGTGGTAAACAATCCTTCTGATTTACCTGAACCATCAAAATTAGATCACGTAGAAGAACCTTATATCAAAGCAACAATTATCACCAAATCTGATTTCGTAGGTAATGTTATGTCTTTGTGTATAGAAAAACGTGGTTTAATTACCAACCAAACATATTTAACTACCGAAAGAGTTGAGTTGACTTTTGATATGCCTCTTGCCGAAATTGTATTTGATTTTTATGATCGTCTTAAAACGGTTTCAAAAGGATATGCTTCGTTTGATTACGCACCTATCGGAATGCGAACTTCAAGCTTAGTAAAAGTTGATATTTTATTAAATGCTACAATTGTCGATGCTTTATCTTCTTTAATTCACGTAGATAATGCCTACCACATTGGTAAAAAAATGTGTGAAAAACTAAAAGAATTAATTCCACGTCAGCAGTTTGATATTCCGATTCAAGCAGCAATTGGAGTAAAAGTAATTTCTCGTGAAACTATAAAAGCATTACGTAAAGATGTTACTGCAAAATGTTATGGTGGAGATATTTCGCGTAAGCGTAAATTACTTGAAAAACAGAAAAAAGGTAAAAAACGTATGCGTCAGGTAGGAAACGTTGAGATTCCTCAAGAAGCATTTATGGCTGTTTTAAAATTGAACGACTAGTTTTTTTTAGAAAATAGAAGAAAGAGAATAGAATATAGATAGAACCTGATAATGAAAATTATCAGGTTTTTTTATGCTCTTTTAAATCCCTACAGCCCACAAAACCTAAATAAACCACTACATATCAACGCATTGTTAATTAAATAATGGATAAAATCTCACTTTATTAAGTATTTATTTGTAAGTTTTTAATTATTTTTACATATATGAATTAATCAGATTTTATTTAAACAATTTAAAAGCAATGATTATGAAAACAAAAATCACAACACTTGTAGCGTTATTTACATTTTGTTTTGCAAACGCACAACAGAAAGAAGTAGAAGAAGAAGTTAGCACTGCCAAAGGAGTACGGTTCGAAAAAGGGAGTATGTTTATTGAGGGAGGTGTATCGGTTAGCACTGTAAAAGATAATTCAAACGCATTTGCCGTAAACCCTCAATTTGGATATCTTATTGCCGACAATATAGCTATCGGGCTAGACTTGGATGTATCTGGATCTACAACAAGCAAAGGAACTCCTGCAGAAACAAAAAACAATGGATTTGGCGTTGGAGCATTTGCCAGATACTATTTCTTAGAATTGGATTCTAGACGTCTTAAAGTATATGGAGAAGCAGGATTAGGTTATAGTCATGTTAAAACAGAAGTATTAAATGTAGAAAACACAACAAATGGAATTAAGGCAAACATAACAGTAGGACTAAACTATTTCTTTACAAAAAAATGGGCTGCTACATTTGCTCTAGCCGACATCTTAACGTACAATAATGCAAATCCTGAAAACGGAACATCAACTAGTAGTTTTAACTTAAACATCAACTTGTTTAATAACATTTTTACACAACCTAAATTTGGATTACTTTATAAATTTTAATACTAGTTTAGAAATCTACTCTAGGTTTTAGAAAATAAAGTACAGCATATAGAAAAGCCCAATAACTTTCGTTATTGGGCTTTTTAGTTTAACAGTTTTATAATTTAAAGCAATAAAAACGAAACCTTTGTATCTTTGAACCTCTGTACCTATAAAAACTCAAAAGAAAAATGCTCGATGAATCCCCAAAACGATTTGACCGAATTGTTGCAATTCTTATTCAGCTACAATCTAAAAAGATTGTTAAAGCACAAGAACTAGCCAATCGTTTCGAAGTAAGTTTAAGAACAATTTACCGTGACATTCGTACTCTAGAAGCATCTGGCGTTCCTATTTATAGCGAAGCTGGTGTTGGTTATGCTTTGATGGATGGTTATCGATTACCGCCAGTTATGTTTACCCGAGAAGAAGCTAGTAGTTTTATTGCTGCTGAAAAATTGATGCAAAAATTTACTGATACTACTTTGGGAAATCATTATGCTTCGGCAATGTATAAATTAAAATCTGTGCTTAAAAGCGACGATAAAGATTGGGTTTCTACAATTGAATCGAGTGTTTTAATGCAATCTACCGAGAAACTTTTTAACGATAAATCTCCAAATACGCTCGCTTTACTTTTTGAAAGTATTGCCGAAAAAAAACAAGTTATTCTTTCTTATCAAGCTTTTACTTCAGACGGAATTACAGAAAGAAATATTGAACCAGTTGGCATTTTTCATGATCACAACAATTGGTATGTTATAGGATATTGCCATTTGCGCACCGATTATCGCCAGTTTAGAACGGACCGCGTACATAGCATAAAAAAAACAGAAAAAGATTTTACATTAGAACATGATTCTCTTGAAACTTACTTGAATAAAAATGAAACTATTCCAACTACCAAAGTGCGCATTCTGATTGATAAAAAGATAGCGCGATATTTATCGCACGAACGAAAATACCATGGTTTCATCTCCGAAAAAGAAATCGATGGGAATATCGAAATGACTTTTATGAGCCGAGATATTGAAAGTGGTTTCCCGCGCTGGTTCTTAATGTTTGGAGATTACGCTACAATTCTGGAACCTGAGCGATTAAAAACACGAACTTTAGAGTTATTAGAAATTAACAGACAAAGACTTTTATAAAAAAACTCCTAAAATGAGATTTCATTTTAGGAGTTTTTTCTATATCAAATATTCGTAATTTTTATTGCTGAGCATGAACAACATTATAAAAATTATAATCTGTATTTGATGCATCTGTAATACCAATATTACGACCAATTGTAACTATCTGCCCTCGATGATACGTACCATGATTTACTACTTGCAATAAATAATCACATATTGGCAACTCACATTGAAACCAAGGACTTTCAATTTTAATTTTTCTGGATAATTCTTCTTCTGAAAGTGATTTGATATATTCAGACAAACGAGCTGATCTATTTACTAATCCTTCAAATATTTCCTTAGTTATCAATTCTGTGTTTTCTCTTTTATCAAATTCAGAAGTCTCCGCTATTATCGAATACCAATATTCTTCGGTTGCCCAAATATGATTGAGTGTTCTAATAATACTAGAATAACTCGAAGCTACTTCTTTATGAAGCAGCTCGTCTGATTTTACAGAAAGCCAATTAACAAATTGCTGATTTACCCATAAATTATAGTCTGCATAATTTGTCATTATTTTTTTTAAGCTCATGATAATTTATTTTAGTTTTTCTGAATAAGAATTGATTTGAAAATATAATTTGATTGATGATTGAAAGGATTATTTAATTCTAATTATCTTTCCCAGAAAAAAGGAGGCTCAATACCTAATGCTCTTAGATAAACATACCCTTGTCCGCGGTGGTGTACTTCATTATCGATAAAATATAAGATATTCTGAACAATCGGAAATTCATATTGTCCAAACAAATTAAAATTTTCATTGAAATCTTCTATCTTTAATTGCTCCCAATATTTATTAATCTCATCGGTAGATTCATCCCATTTTTCAAGGTATTGTGCTTTAAAAATTAATTTCTCTTCTCCTTCTTTAAAAGGCTGACTGTCTCGATTTACGATACTTTTTAAGGCTGGTGCCGCAATCGCCAAAAGTTCATCTGTCAATTTTGAAAAAGGACGCATTCCGCCAATAGAAAATTCAAAGAAATCTTTTTCAGGAAAAGCTTCAATTACATGACGTGTCAATGCGCGATGACCTTGCCAATGTTTTAATAAATCTTCTGGAGTAATAACTTGTGCCGCTAGTGTTTTCATAATTTTAAAGTTTTGATTTTTTATTACTTCAAAAGTAAATCGAGTCGGTGACAACAGTTTGTCAGTAGTGATTTTATTTTTTAAAATTATTTCAAAAAATAAACATAAACAATTGCTATTCAAGAATATAACAAAAAATTTACATGTTATTTTTCTTTAAAAAATATTTATATTGACATAAAAACACAAAAGGCTAAACAAATTTTACTTAAAACAAATACCTCTCGTAAATGGCCTTCTTTTTAATTAGTCAAAACCTTTGCATCTTTGTACCTTTGCACCTAAGAAATTTAGTACCGTAACAAAATGATTGAAGATAAAAACCCACAACGTACCAGCATAGCACAATTAGGCGAATTTGGACTAATTGAGCACTTAACACGAAACTTTGATGTTACACAAGAATCTACTTTAAAAAGTATTGGCGATGATGCTGCTGTATTAGATTTTAAAGACAAGAAAGTAGTCGTTTCTACCGATTTATTAATTGAAGGTGTGCATTTTGATTTGGCTTATATGCCTTTAAAACATTTAGGTTACAAAGCTGTGGTGGTAAACATTTCAGACATTTGTGCCATGAATGCTAAACCAACACAAATAACCGTTTCTGTGGCTGTTTCTAATCGTTTTCCATTAGAAGCTCTAGAAGAATTATTTGCAGGAATCACGCATGCTGCCAAAGAATATAATGTAGATGTAATTGGTGGTGATACTACTTCATCCCAAAAAGGATTAATCATTAGTATTACTGCTATTGGTGAAGCCGATGAAAATGAAATCGTATATCGTAATGGCGCTAAACAAACTGATTTATTGGTTGTAACTGGCGATATTGGAGCTGCTTATATGGGATTACAGGTTCTAGAAAGAGAGAAACAAGTTTTTCAGGTAAATCCTAATTCGCAACCTGATTTAGATGCCTATACTTATTTAATAGAACGTCAATTAAAACCTGAAGCCCGCAAAGACGTTCGTACTTTGTTACATGCCTTGGAGATTAAACCAACATCTATGATTGATATTTCGGACGGATTATCATCGGAGATTATTCATTTGTGCAAACAATCTAAAGTAGGTTGTAACTTATATGAAGATAAATTGCCGCTAGATCCACAATTCATAAATGTTTGCGAAGAATTTAATATCGATAGTACAACTGTTGCTATTAATGGTGGAGAAGATTACGAATTACTTTTTACTATTGCAATGGAAGATTTTGAAAAGATAAAAGCAAATCCAAACTTCTCTATTATTGGTCATATGACGCAAGAAAGTGAAGGGATTCATTTAGTAACTCGTGCTAATACAAAAATTGCTTTAAAAGCCCGCGGATGGGATGCTTTAAGCGAATAATTACATATATCCATAAAAAAAGACATCTTATCAGATGTCTTTTTTTATTATATAGAAGCGCTGTTTATAAAAGTCCTTTGTTCCTGGCTTCGTGTACTAAATCATCATCTGTACCGTCAGTTACTTTTAGCAATTCTTTTAAATTTTCTATTCTTCTTATTGTCGCTTTCAAAGAAATAGGAATGTAATGTGGCATTTCGTCTGTTTTAGTTCCTTTGGATAAATGAAACAGAATTTGTTCGTCAATCTGATCAATTTCGATGGAGTCTTTTGGTGATTTTTCTAACATTTCAACAACCGACTGGCTGTAGTAAGTCTTTTTTTTCATCACTTTATCGAAAGCAAATAACAACTCGTCAAATGTTAAATCATTCTTTATGATTAATCCTCTAGGATTTATTGTTCTAATAATTGTTTTTATCTTTAGTAATTCGGTATACATTGTTAGCAAAATTATTTTACAATTTGGCATATGTTCCATAATCAGCTTTGCTAAATCTTCTCCCGAATATATTTCCATTTCTTCATAAGCGGGCATACTAATGTCTAGAAATGCAATATCAAAACTTGTTGTTGCAGGATCCATAATTACCTCGTAACCCGATTTACAATCTTTGGCCTGAGTAATTAAAAATTCATATTCTTTAGGATTATATCTCGTAATCGCATTTTTGTACCCTTCAATTATAAAAGGATGATCATCTACTATAAATATGTTATTCTTAATTATTTCTACTGGAGGTTTATCAGTTGTCATTATGCTGAAGGTTTATTTTTTGATCAATTGGAATTTTAATTACTATAACTGTTCCATCCGCTTTATTAGATTTTATATCAACGGTTCCATCGCATTCTTTTACTCGATAGAAAATATTTTGCAAACCAATTCCTTTTTTGGTTCTATTTACATTAAATCCTACTCCATCATCACTTATCAACAACGCCAAATGATTTACTTCATTTTTAAGCTCTATTTTTATTGTTTCTGCTTGTGCATATTTATTACAATTTTGCAATGCTTCCTGAATAATTCGGTACAGATTTATTTTAATGGAGTTACTTACTAAATCCCATCTTATACTTGAATCAATACTCGAGATTAATTTTGATTTAAAAGTAACTCTTTGATTTTCCAATAACTTATCAAGAATCATTACAAAATTATTAATCAATTCTGATTTCTCTTTATTTAAATCATGCGAAATTTCCCGAATATCTTGCTCAATTTCTTTTAAATCTGATAAATATTTTTTGCGCTTTACAGCTGCTGCTGCATCATCTACTTTATCTAAGCTGTCTAGACTTATCCTGACCCCAAACATTCGCCCTAAAACACCATCATGTAAATCTTGGGCTACCTTTTTCTTCTCTTTAATTCGAATAGCTTCAATTGTATTTTGTTGCGAAATCATCAGGTTATAAATATCTTCATTGGCTATCTGTTGCTGCTGTTTAAAAAGCAGCTCTCTATTTTTGGCTTTTTGTGCCAAATAAACATAAAAAAAGAGTCCTAATAAACCACAGATACTAAAAACATATATCAATGTTCGGTTCTGAACATTTAAACTCGTATTTTCATCTTTTATTTCATTCGTTTCATATTCTATTCGGGAAAATTTTTCTCCCATCTTTCTTTCTGCTTTTTGTGCTTTTTCATTTATCTGTATATATTCTTTCGAATAAACCGATGCATTTGTTGGATCTACAAGAGCCATTTGCTTAAGTGCCTCAAGTGTATTTCTTAATCTATTCGAATTTCGGGATAACTTAAGTGCATCTTTACAATATTGCATTGCTTTTGAAGTATCTTTTTTATAAGCAAAATACTCAGATAAATGTATTTTACTAGATATGACCCCCGACTTAAGATCTAGACTATCTCTAATTTTCAAAGATTTATAAAATAGATCTGGAAGTCCTTCAGACTCATGCAACTTAAATTTAGAATAAGCCAAATTATCATATAACATAGCATATAATATAAGTTTCTCCTTAAATAAGTTTTTTTGTTCTAATCCTTTTTGAAAATATATTTTTGCTTTTTTATAATCATTCATACTTAAATAAACAAAGCCAATATTATTTAGCGAAGTAGCTTTTAGCTGAAGATCTAATGGGATTGATTTATCTTCAAGAATAACTAAGGCCTTATTATTAAATTCCAAAGCTTTATCATATTCTTCTCGCTCCTTGTATAAAATCCCTAAAAGATTATAGGATTCATGCAATAAATAACTTACTTTTTTCTGACGCTTCAAAAGCCGCAAGGCTTTAAAAACCATTATTTCACTCTCAAAAAAATCGCTTATGTTATATTGTAGAGTTGCCTTACTCAAAAAAGTTCTGGCAAGATTATAGTCATCATTAATCCGGATATACAATTTCTCTGCCTTATAGTAGTTCCTAAAAGCACTATCAGGAACTGTTTTAAAACTATAGTAATCTCCTAAATAAGCATAGGCCTTAGCCATACTAACCGTATCAAGGTTACTTTTTGATCGTTCTAGTATGAGTTTTGTTGTTTCCCGATAGGCATTCCAATCATTCATATTATAATACCGATTGGCTACTTTAAATAAATTTACTCTATTAACCGAATCATCTTTTTGATTGATAATTATATCGAATGCTTTTTTATTATACTCTTGTTTGGACTTAAATGGCACGTTGATATCATTTGCCAATGACAAATAAAGAGACAAACTATCTACAGAGGAAGCCACATTGTTGTCGACAATGCTTTTCTTGGTACAGCCCAAAAAAACAAAAACTAATAACAATAATATAGGGTAGATTTTTTTCAATAGTACATTTGGCTTTTATCAAAAATACTAAAACTATAGACACAAAAAAAGGCTGTCAAAAAATTGACAGCCTTTTTTTACATATAAACTCTTTGTTCTAGTCTTGTTTTCTTCCTCCTCCTGCTGATCCACCACCATCAATAGGCTGTCTATAACTGTTAGTTGCTGACAAATCTAACATATAACCATTATCTTGTTTTCTACCTCCTCCTGCTGACCCACCACCATCAATAGATAAATCAATGTAGACATCTTGTTTTCTTCCTCCTCCTGCTGATCCACCGCCATCAATAGGTGGTATTATCTCACTTTTTGCATTTAATGAAATGTTTTTAGTTGTTTCTGGAGTAGTAAAAGATGTTGCTACTAATGCTAAAGAAAATAATGCGATTGTTGTGATTGAAGTTTTCATAATCTGGGGATTTTTATTGTTAGTATTTTTTTACGTTTTAAATGATCGCTTATTGCTAAATCATGGTGTAAAATTAGTACTGTAATCCCCTTTTCAACTCTGTAAAAAGGCATATATGGTGGAATGCTGCCAAATGGTAGTGTACGTAGGTCAAATACGTGTAAATACTTAGTTGCTAGACCTCTATATAGTTTCCATTAGCAAATTCGGCAATTATTATCTCTACATTTCTTTTATAAGTCTTAGAAAATGGGAGTTTTTTTGTAGAGTTTTTTATGTAACAAACTGAGTTCCCAGTATGTATCCTCGCAATATGGTTTCTGTTGATGATATAACTGTTGTGTATGCGTATAAATGGGTGTAATAAAATAGCTTCAAAATATTTTAATGTTTTAAAAGCTGTTATCATTTCTCCTGTATTCAAATAAATATCTGTCGAATTATTATCTGCCTGAATATAGGTAATATCTTTTGCTTGAATGTATCGATAATCTCCATACGATTTGACACATAACACTAAAGATTGATTTATTTTTTGTACCTCGATAGCATCTCCTTTAAGCGAGGTTTTAAAATCCTGAACGGTTTGATTACTAATTAAATTTACCTCATAACTAGGCCAATCTAGTTTTAAAATCGTTTTGAGTAAATCTGCCCGTTTAAGTGGTTTTAGCAAATAATCCATTACGCCATACTTAATCGCATCAAAAGCAAAATCTTTTTTGGTGGTTGTAATAATAACTTTAGGAACTATCCGCAAATAATGATAAAGCTCATTTATAAATGATAACGAAAGATTACTTGTATTATCATTTGGATCTATCTCAAGAAATATAATATTTGGATTATGCTCTAAAACTAAATTTAATCCTTGCTGATATGTATTTGCAATAGCAACAAAAATTAGCTCTGAAAAACCATCTGCTAATTCCTTGGTTTTTAGAACACTTTCTTGATTATCATCAATAATAATGTATGAATAATTTTTCAATGCTTTTGTAGATTTAGTGGTATTGTTTTACAAGAACCGAACTGATAATTATATGCAAATTTATCTCCTTCATTGGAATTTCAACAATAAAATCTTATTTTTAGCTTTAATAAAGCAATTAAATTTACATATTTCCTTTTTTTAAAGATTTTATTGTTAATATATTTTAAACAAATGTTAACACATTAAGACGAACTGCAAATATATCCGATGAAATGCACAAAATAAAGTCTTCTTTAATATATTATCTCTATTTTTTGCATGTTTAAAACATACCTTTTCTAAACAAAAAAAGCTTCTCAAATGAGAAGCTTTTTTCTTATTTTTAATTATCGATTATACTAATAATCGATTCTTATTTTACATTTTCATTAACCAATTTTTCATCGAAACTTCATTTTCGATAATTGATCTTAAATCGGCAATAGCTACACGATCTTGTTTCATTGTATCTCTATGACGGATTGTAACTGTTTGATCTTCGATAGTTTGGTGATCAACTGTAATACAAAAAGGAGTTCCTAACGCATCTTGTCTTCTATAACGTCTTCCTACTGCATCTTTTTCATCATAAGAAACATTGAAATCCCATTTTAAATCTTCGATGATTTTTTTAGAAATTTCAGGCAAGCCATCTTTCTTTACCAATGGTAAAACTGCTGCTTTTGTAGGTGCTAAAACTGCTGGTAGTTTCAAGACTGTTCTTGTAGAACCATCTTCTAATGTTTCTTCTTTTAATGAAGTTGCAAAAACTGCCAAGAACATTCTATCTAATCCTACTGAAGTTTCTACCACATAAGGAACATAATTTTGATTTAATTCAGCATCAAAATACTGTAGTTTTCTACCAGAGAATTCTTCATGCGCTTTTAAGTCAAAATCTGTACGCGAGTGAATTCCTTCTAATTCTTTAAATCCAAAAGGGAAATTAAACTCGATATCCGCAGCTGCATTAGCATAATGTGCTAATTTTTCGTGATCATGAAAACGGTAATTTTCTTTTCCTAAACCTAAAGATAAATGCCAGTTTAAACGTGTCGTTTTCCAGTGCTCGTACCATTGCATTTCATCTCCTGGACGTACAAAAAATTGCATTTCCATTTGTTCGAATTCACGCATACGGAAAATAAATTGTCTTGCAACGATTTCATTTCTAAACGCTTTTCCTGTTTGTGCAATTCCAAAAGGAACTTTCATTCTTCCTGATTTTTGTACATTCAAGAAATTCACAAAGATACCCTGAGCTGTTTCTGGACGTAAATACAAGTCCATTGCAGACTCTGCAGATGCTCCTAACTTAGTACCAAACATTAAGTTGAATTGCTTTACATCTGTCCAGTTTCTAGATCCAGTTTCTGGATCTGCAATTTCTAGTTCTTCGATTAAAGCTTTAACATCTTCTAAATCTCCATTACCTAAAGAGCGTCCTAAACGTTCTCTGATTTCTTTTTCTTTAGCTAAATATTCAATTACTCTGGCATTTGTAGTTACAAATTCCTGTTCGTTGAAAGCATCTCCAAAACGAGCACTCGCTTTTTCGATTTCTTTTTTAGCTTTTAGATTTAGCTTTTCAGCATAATCTTCTACTAGAACGTCAGCTCTATATCTTTTTTTAGAATCTTTATTATCAATTAACGGATCATTAAAGGCATCAACGTGGCCTGAAGCTTTCCAGGTTGTTGGATGCATTAATATTGCGGCATCTAAGCCTACAATATTCTCATTCATCTGAACCATTGATTTCCACCAATATTCACGGATGTTTTTCTTTAACTCTACTCCGTTTTGCGCGTAATCATATACTGCACTTAAACCATCGTATATTTCGCTCGACGGAAAAATAAATCCGTACTCTTTTGCGTGCGAAACTACATTCTTAAATAAATCGTCTTGTTTTGCCATAGTAATGCAAAAATATAAAAAGTCCTTGTAAAAAAAAGAAAAATTGCAAAGATTGAAGCCTGAATTTCTTTATTTTTGTAACTAAATTCTTTCTATTTGTGTTTAATTACATTATTAACCTGTTTTTCCCAAAAGCGTGTGCTGGATGTCACTCTTTTTTAATGGCAAATGAAACTATAATTTGTACCATTTGCAGACATGAAATGCCTCTAACCCAATATTATTTAAATCCAAAAAACGAAGCTTTTAAAAAATTTTACGGGAAAATTGAAGTCGAACATGTTTCAGCTTTTCTTTATTTTAATAAGAAAGGAATTGTGCAGGAACTCATCCATAACTTAAAATATAAAGGGCACGAAAATATTGGCACTATGCTTGGCCAATGGCATGTCGAGGATTTAAAAGAATTAGTACTAGATATACCTTTTGATATGATTATTCCAGTTCCTTTGCATCGAAAGAAATTTCATGAAAGAGGCTACAACCAAGTAACTACATTTGGCCGCGCTCTTTCTCAAGGTTTACAAATAGATTACAACGATACTTTATTGATTAGAACCAGATACTCTAAAACCCAATCTAAAAAAAATCTTTTAGGAAGATCAGAAGGTCTTAAAGAAATATTTGATGTCTCGTTTACCGAAGACAAACACGATAAGCATTTTTTACTTATCGATGATGTAATCACAACTGGAGCAACACTTGAAGCTTGTTCTCGTGCATTACTAAAAATTCCAGGTGCCAAAATCAGCATTGTTTGCATGGCAATGGCACACTCTTAAATTAGCTTAAGTATTTATTCGAAACCAATCTTTTTTACTGTTTTTCTATCTCCATCATATACAACCAAGAAATAAATCCCTGTATCTAAACGATTATTCAGTATAATTTTTTGCTTGAAATTTGCCATACTTTCAAATGTATTACGGTAAACCTCTTTACCCGCATCATTGTATATAAAAACTCTAACTCCATCTGTTGATTCACATCTAAAAGCAATCTCAAGATCTCCTTTAGTAGGATTAGGATAAGCTATAAGCTCCTTTGGCATAACAATAACTTCTGTTTGCAAAGTGTATTTTTTTGTACAAATCTCAATTGAGCCTGAATCTATTGTACCATCTCTCCCTACATAAGCATCTCTTACCTTGAATGCCCAAGTTCCTGCAGCATCTTTATTATTAAAACTGTTAAGCAAATCAGTAGGAGTTACAGTTTGTAAAGTAGGTATTGAGCAATCTAAAGCTGTTCCCCAATCATCATACTTTAATAACAAACTGGCGTTTACATCTCCACAATTTCTATTAAACAATCGTACAATTGCTCCTTGAGGATTTACTAGTTGCATCTCTACATCCGACAATCTTGTATGTGTCAATCCTACAGAAACATTTACATCTGAAACTATTCCTGCATCGGCTGGAACATTTATATTTCTTGTTGTATATGCTAATGCATTAGGTATTGCAAAAGCTGCTCCAAGTGGATACGAAGTACATGTTGCATCAACTTTATATCCAATTGCAAATGATCTACTGTTTACTGCATAATAAATATTGGCTGTAGGCTCAATTAAAATTCTGCAATTTGTTGCTGTTACATCCTCTGGAACATCCACTGTTTGAGAACCATCATTGGGTGTATTTGCAGCCAAGACAATCGGAAAGGTTAAACCTCCATCTGTAGAAAGTTTTATATTTACATTGGCAGATCCTGGCAAAGTATTCGTGCTTTTTACATCCCAAGTAATAATCTGACTCGTTCCATGAAGCCACCCAATATCATTTGTGCTTTGTGATGTTACTGTAAATGGCCCAATATCTTTTATTACATTTACAATCATTGCAGCTGTATTGGTTTGTGCAGTTCCCGCAGCAGCATTATCACGACCTGTTAATGTAAAATGTAAAGTTCTGGGGATTGACGGAGCCGACTCCCAAGTACTCGTTACTTTACCTGAAAGAACAAGGTCTAAATTTGGCATATAACGTATCGGTGAACTCGAAGGCGGAAATGATCTAAACAAAGGACCATCTGATTTATTTGAGGTAGCAACGCTAGCACCTCCTGATGTTGATGTTGCCGAATCGTTTTCTTCCCAGCAATAAGTAATCGAATCTGCACCATTACCAGACCCCGTCCCTTTTAAAACAAAAGCAGTACTAACCGGAATGCTGTAATTGGCACCCGCATTAATCACTGGAGGGTTATTTACTAAAGGTGTACTAACCGGGCATGTTTTTGTCGCTAGATTTTCTTGAATTTGTAAAATACTAGCATACGTAAAATAATCATCGGAGTGATCTTGTATATTATACTGATCCTCGGGTATAACTCCTGCATATCCCATGATTGTAGAACCACTTCCCGGTTCTACATTTACCCCTGCCCCTTCTATAGCATAAGAAAAAGTATGGGTTGCTCCTAATTGATGCCCAAATTCATGTGACACAAAATCAATATCAAAAGTATCTCCTTGCGGTTTTCTATCAGATGGAGATGTAAACCCACTTCCTTTAGAATTATCTACACATACGCAACCAATACAACCCGCATCTCCGCCACCTCCTGATGCTCCAAATAAATGACCAATATCATACGCATTTTCGCCAATAACATTTGTTAAAGTAGTTTGAACTTCTTGATTCCAAGCTCCTTTAGCTCCTGTGGCTGCATCAGAATAAGGGTCTGTTGCTGCATTTGTATAAATAACAGCTTCATTATTGGCAATTATGATTAATCTTAAAGCCAAGTCTTTATTAAAAACTCCATTAACTCTTGTCAGCGTAGCATTCATTCCTGCTAATGCATTTGCTTTTGTACCTCCAAAATAAGCCGCATATTCGCCTGTACAAGACAATGCCAATCGTAGTGTTTTAAATACTTTATTGTTTGCTGCTATTTTAGCTGTCTTAGCTTTTAATTCTTTATTTAATACAATATCTTTTGTTTTACATGTTAATGGTAAACTTCCTTTATCTCTGCTTTTAGCAGTAAACAAAAAATACTCTCCACTATTTGCTGCAACAGGTTCGATAAATTCAGAAGCATTATCAACTCTTAAAACCATCGTCTGGATTCCTTCTGGAGAAACACTAAAATGAATTTTTGCTGTTTTATCTTTACTACTTATTCCTTCGTAAGCTCTAATATCTGGGTATTTTGCTTGTAATTGAGGATCAAAATTTGAAGATTCCCACACAGTATATTTTTCGAAAGCACCATCCATATTAGGAATCGTGATTTCGGCTGTAGTTCTTTTATCAGTTTTAAGTTGTGCACTAGCGAGTTTTTCTTTCAAAAAAACTTCGTTTAGTTTATAAACAATCTTTTCTCTATCGTCTGACTTTACATTTCCTCTCTCGGTAATCGAAGTGGTACTTTGACTAACTTTTTTCCACATTTCGTTACTTTGTGCCTGAATTTGGACAGAACTAAAGATAATTAATAAAAGAAGTATAGTTTTTTTCATGTTGAGAAATATTTAAAGTTCAAAATTAATTCAATTAATGTGAATAAAAAGATTTAATCGTCAAGTAATTATATAAAATCGTCAAATAAAGCTTTTTTAGCAAAATCATCCCCAACTTTATAAAAAATCAATTCTCCTTACTATTAGATTTAAAATAGATAGTATAAATTTGCAACATCTTAAACTATTTGCTTTGAAGCTCTTTCATTCTATAACCGATTTTCGATCTACCAAGAAAACAATACTAACTCTTGGCACCTTTGATGGTGTACATATTGGTCATAAAAAAATACTTGAAAAGATTACCCAAAATACTCAGGACGGAAAATATGAGAGTTTGGTTCTTACCTTTTTCCCTCATCCTAGAATGGTATTACAGGAAAAATCAGAAATAAAATTACTGAATACAATTGCCGAAAAAACAAAACTCCTAGAAAACACAGGCATAGAAAACCTTGTCATTCATCCTTTTAACGAAAGTTTTTCTAGATTAACTGCTGAGGATTTTGTGAGTTCTATTTTGGTAAATCAATTTCATATCCAGAAAATAATCATTGGTCACGATCACCGTTTTGGAAGAAACAGAACGGCTGATATTAATGATTTAATTGCATTTGGGGAGCAATATGGTTTTGAAGTAGAGCAAATTTCGGCACAAGAAATAAAAGATGTATCTGTAAGTTCTACCAAAATAAGAAAAGCATTAACCGATGGCGATATGAATCTTGCCAATGAATATTTGGGTTATGATTATTTCTTAACTGGTACTGTTGTAAAAGGAAAACAATTAGGCAGAACTATTGGTTTTCCTACTGCTAATCTAAAAATTGAGGAGGAATACAAATTAATTCCTAAAAATGGAGTCTATATTGTAAAATCTATCATCAATAAAAAAGTGGTTTATGGTATGATGAATATTGGCTTTAACCCAACTGTGGGTGGTCAGGCTCAGTCTATCGAAATTCATTTCTTAGATTTTGATGAAGATATTTACGATTTAGAAATTTCCGTTTCTTTATTGCAATATATTCGTGAGGAACAAAAATTTGGCTCTTTCGACTTTTTAAAAGAACAATTAAAAAAAGATAAAGAAACAACTATAGCCTTCACAAATAAATTATAATTCCTTTAATTTATTTGTGCCATTCATAATGATAACGTAGTGATTTTTTTAGTAAATTTGATAAGCATTATACTGTATATCAACCAAATACTATTAACTTCTTAAAAATAATCGTTATGAAACTTTCAAAAGAATTATACAATGGGATTCTTATATTCCTAGGTATTGGTGTTTATTTTTTATTAATGAATGTTTTAGGTCTTTCTCATATACTTTACTTACGTGCACTGAACGTAGCTTTTGTTGTTTATGGGGTAAACAGAACTATAAAAATGAATCTTGCTGAAGGCGAAACCAATGCTGTTTCTAATGCTGTTTCGGCCATGACAACATCTGTAATTGGGGTTTCTCTTAGTATTCTCGGATTACTTATTTACAGTTATGCTCGCGGTGGAGATGCGTATGTAAAAACTTTATCCGCCACTTTTATGTTTGGCGGTAACCCATCTGTTCCAACCTACTGTATTTGTTTATTGTTTGAAGGTATCGCTTCATCTGTAGTTGTAACCATGCTATTAATGTTGTATTGGAACAATAAATATGCTGCTGACTAATTTGTTTTAGCACTTTTTTTAAAATTATTTTTTTAATAAATCTGAGAATTCCAAAAGGATAAATTACTGTTTTTTGGGTGTCCTTGCGAACCTACATTCGTAAATTGTGTCTTAAAATACAACCGCAAAAACTTTTAATAGACTGAAATTAAAATACTGCATTGATTCATTAGAACAATTTAATTACTTTTGAGCATCAAAAAATCGCATAGATGAACAGTACAAAACACAATTGGACGAAAGACGAGATTATCGCTATCTATAATAAACCAATGATGGATTTGCTTTATGAAGCAGCATCAATTCACAGAGTAAATCATGACCCAAATGTAGTTCAGGTATCTACTTTGTTATCTATTAAAACAGGTGGTTGCCCTGAAGATTGTGGCTATTGTCCTCAAGCTGCTCGTTACCATACTGGAGTAGAAGGAAATGATTTAATGTCAGTTAGTCAAGTAAAAGCTCAAGCTTTACGAGCAAAATCTAGTGGTTCATCTCGTGTATGCATGGGAGCTGCCTGGAGAAATGTAAAGGACGGATCAGAGTTTGACCAGGTTCTGGAAATGGTACGTACCATTAACAAACTAGACATGGAAGTATGTTGTACTCTTGGTATGATTACCGAAAACCAAGCGCAACGTTTGGCCGAAGCTGGTTTATATGCTTACAACCATAACTTAGATACATCTGAGGAATATTATAAAGAAGTTATATCAACTCGTGGTTTTGAAGATCGTTTGCAAACTATAGAGAATGTTCGTAAAACCAATGTTACTGTTTGTAGCGGAGGAATTATAGGCATGGGAGAAAGTATCGAAGACCGTGCTGGAATGTTAGTAGCACTTTCTACATTAAACCCTCAACCTGAATCGGTGCCAATTAATGCATTGGTTGCTGTAGAAGGAACTCCTATGGAAGAAGAAAAACCAGTTGAGATTTGGGAAATGATTCGTATGGTTGCAACAACTAGAATCATAATGCCAGAAACTCAAGTACGTTTATCGGCAGGAAGAACTAATATGAGTCGCGAAGGTCAGGCAATGTGCTTTTTTGCTGGAGCAAATTCTATCTTTGCCGGCGATAAATTACTTACTACTCCAAATCCGGATGTACACGAAGACATGAAAATGTTTGATTTATTAGGTTTGATTCCTCAAAAGCCTTTTACTAAAGTTTCTCAACCAGAAACTGTAGAAGCAGAAGATTCTCAATTTGCACCTCTTGGTGAAAAACCAAAATGGTCAAGACCTGGACACTCTATCGAAAGAAACTTAGAAGCTTCGGTTAAAGCAAAATAATTCGAATTTAGACATATAAAAATCCCTATTAATTAGTTTTAATAGGGATTTCTTCCTTTGCTAAAGCATTATCTTTTTTACAACTGTAGTTTTATTTTGCAATAGTACCTTAACTACTACCATTTGTGATGCGACATTAATTTTTGCTGCTTCTAACTGATTTGAATTTACTTTATTCTTTTCGTAAATTTTCTTACCCGATACATCATAAACAAATACCTTATCGATAGTTTCGTTAAAAGCATTAATTCTAATCTCTTTGTTTACAACCGAAACAAAAATTGTATTTTCTATTGTTTCAAACTCTCCAGATTTCAATGTTTCATTAGTATATCGCAATGCAAAACGATCATTAAAAGTTCCAACTTCTGTAGAAAAAGTATAATCTGTTTTATACAAATCGTGGATCTCATTGATTAATTTATCTTCTAAATAGATCATTTGGTTTGCTAATAACCCATCGGACTTATCGATACCTATAGTAAATTTTCCTGCTATTTCTGAACTATAACCTAACGGTACAGAATCAGCTTCATCAAATGGTAACCCTTTACTTTGTATCACTAAATTTTTACCCTTTTTGATACTATAAAAATTCACAAATTTGTTTCCGTTAAAATTTTCTCCATCAAAAAAAGAGTCATACGAATTGGTTGCTCCTTTTATATATCCCAATAAAATTTGTTTAAAAGCTCCTTCTTTATTCGTTAGATTCAACCAAATACGGTGTCTTTCGACTGAACTTTCTCTATTTTGTTTTTGAACTTTACTCGGTTTAAAAAATTTTGAATTACTACCAATTATTCGCATACTATTATCAAAATTAACTTCTCCTGTTCCTTTGCTACCTAAGAAAAATGCTTGTCCGGAAGCAATAATCCCGTTGGGTTCAGTTTCATTAATTCCAGATGACAAAGCGGGTCTTGTTGCAACTCCTCCTAATAAATTATACACTGCATAATCATCAGAATTATAATCATTATTAATAAGTGGGGTATTATGTGTCCAGAAATAAAGCGTTCCGTCTACATTCTCTCTATTTTTTGATATAAAAACATCTGCATCTATCGCCGAAGGGTATGGATTACCTATTAAATCATAACCATTTTGATTATCTAATAAAACCGAAATTTTACCATTAGTTGGTATTCCTTTAAAAACAGCTTCGTAAACTGTTGCAGTACTTTTTGAAAAATCTCCAGGAGCTTCTATAATATAGCCTTTACCAATTATCATATTGGTTGATGAATTTTCTTTATTCCAAGCTATTTTGGTTGCATTGTATGAAAAATAATTGCTGGATGCTGTATTTGGCGATACATCAAATAGGTTTTGGCTTTCTACTGGTGATGACCAATACGTATAATCATGTTTTAGGATGGGAGTCGTCTTTCTTTTTACCTCAACAAATCCTGTATTTACCACCTCATCATCCAATTGATATAAAGCTGCTGTATCTTCTAGAACCAAGGTTCCCAATCCTGAATAATTTAAACTTAATTCTAAAGTATTCCCTCTAGAAATCGTGACTTTTTTTCCTGAATCAATACTACAATTACATGTATTAACCTGTCCTGAAAAAGTATAATTATCATGAAAAATTAATTCTTTTCCTTCGGATGGTAATCCGTTTGACCAATTTGTCCCATCCCAACTAGAACTATCTATACATAATTTTAACCGTGCAATCCTATGTTTAGTTTCTCCTGATACTGAATTAAAATTACCTCCTATAAGAAGTTTATTATCGGGTGTAAAACTCATACTGAATAATGTACTATTTAAGTTTACTGCAAAAGATGTGTCATATAAACCGTCTTTTAATAATCGAAGCATTCGCATTGAAGGCACTCCATTATAAGTTCCCGAAAATGCTCCTCCAACCAAAATTCGGTTGTCCTTTTGAACCAAAATACTACGAACATCTCCATTACTAAATCCTGAACCAATTGTAAAACCAGTATCTAAACTTCCGTCGGGATTTAATCTTGTAATTCTTTTTTGGGCAACTCCGTTGTATGTTAAAAAAGTACCTCCTAAGATTATTTTACCATCAGATTGTAATGCAATTGCATAAACATATTTATCAAAACCATCACCTACGTTAAAACTAGTATCTATACTTCCGTTTGAGTTTAAACGAACTAAACCTGGAGATAAGTGTCCATTAAATGTATCAAACCTACCTCCTACCAAGATTTTTCCATCTGGTTGCACAAACAATGTCTCTATTATTGCATCGGCTCCTGAACCTGTTACAAAACCTTTATCTATAGTTCCATCAGGATTTAATCTTACAATTCTACCTACAGATAACATTCCATTATAACTCGTGAAATTCCCCCCAACAATAATTTTGGAATCTGAATGTACTGCCAATGCATAAACTTGATTATTGAATCCTGTTCCCATTGTAAAACTTTCATCAATACTACCACTTGGTAAAATTCTGGTAATTCGGCTACAAACTTTTCCATTATAATTTGTAAAAGCTCCTGCAAAAACTATTTTATTATCCGATTGTAAAACAGCTGCTTTAATTGCATTATTTGCTCCAATTCCATTTAGATTAAATGTAACATCCAAAGCTCCATCTTCGAGCAAACCTGCAATTCTTAGGGCTGATTCTCCATTGAATTTTGTAAAATTACCAAAGGCTATCGATTTATTATCTGCCAAAGAAATTATCTTCGAAACCGAATTATCAAATCCAACTCCTGCCGCAAGGTATCCTATATCTAATGCTCCTTCTGAATCTATCTTAGCCAATCTTCCTTGATTCTGGGAATCAAAAACGGCAAATGAACCGCCAAAAAACCAAGAACCATCTTCATCATTTGCTAAATCAAGTACTGATGCTGATGCAGGTCCTGAACCAATATCAAAATCAGGCTTCATTGTTCCGTCAGAATTTAAAAAAACCAACCGATTTACCGATACTCCATCATACTTTCCTGTAAAAGAACCTCCAACCATTATATTATTAGCTGCATCTGTCTTGATAACTGTAACACCATCATTACTAAATGCTGTTCCAGACAAGAAATCAGAATCTACAGATCCATCATTATTCAGCCGAATTATTCTATTTGCAGGTATTTCATTATAACTTGTGAATTTCCCTCCTACTAAAATTTTTCCATTTGTCTGTAATGCCAATGCTGCAACATCGCTGTTAAAACCTGAATCTATATTAAAAGTAGTATCGATAGTACCATCAGGATTTAAGCGGACAATATGATTTGAATCTGTTCCGTTAAAAACGGTAAAATTCCCAGATAGAATAATTTTTCCATCAGATTGAATTTGAATATTTGTAATATTTTTTGAAGATCCTGTGCCTGTTGAAAATGACGTGTCTAAACTTCCGTCTTCTAATATTCGAGCCACTCTATTTACTACAACTCCATTATATTGGGTAAAACTCCCAACAACGATAATCTTACCATCTGTTTGTTGTGCAATATCATATATGATTCCGCTTCCTGCTCCATTTGTATTAAAACTATTATCTCTAGACCCATCGGGATTTAAGCGAATCAACCGATTGGAAGTTATTCCCGAATAAGTTGTAAATGCCCCTCCGATAATTATTTTTTCATCTTTTTGTATAAGCGAAGCATATACTTTTCCATTAAATCCACTACCTATATTAAAGTCCTCGTCTATACTCCCATCTGGTTTTAACCTACATAAGTAACGTGCTGAAGTTCCATTAAAATTAAAATAATCTCCACCAACAATTAAATTCCCATCTGGTTGTAAGGCTATTGTTCTCACAATATTATCAAAACCATCCCCAGAATGCCCATCGTCATAGGTATTAAACGTAGCATCGACATTCCCTTGTTGCCCATTACAAATAGTAATAAATATAAAACTTATCAAAACCAGCAGATAATATTGTTTTGTTTTCAAGATAATCTTCTTTTAAAAGTTATTTCTAAAATGATTAATTAGTAGGAATTTATCGCTAAACTAATCTTTAAAAAACAAAACACAATATTAAAACTTAATTTTTTGTAAACATTACGCTACATTATTAAATTCTAAAAAACTTCTTAAAATAAAAAAACCATTCCGTTTTGTGGAATGGTCTTTAAAAATTAACTTAAATTGTATTTAAAAAATCACCTTCTTGGTTTCGATATGTTTGTTATCAAGGACAACTTTTACCACTAAAACCTGATTGGCAGATTTTAAGTTTTCGATAGTCAATGTAGGATTTCCTACCTTCTCTTTCTTGTAAATTAATTTACCTGATACATCATAAATAAATACCTTATCTATAGTTTGACTAAAAGCATTGATTTTAATTTCTTTGTTTGCAACAGCTACTAAAACCGCATTTTCTGCAAATTCGAATTCTCCCGTACCTAATGTTTTATTCGTATATCGCAACACGAAACGATCATTAAAAGTACCTTTTGCAGTTGTAAATGTATAATCTGTTTCGCGTAAATTATGAATTATACCAGCAACTTTATCTTCTAAATAAATACCCTGACTTGTAAATGAACCATCGACATTATCAATGCCTATAGTAAAACTATCTGCTATTTCTGAACTATAACCTAAGGGAACCAGATCGGTTTCCTTAAATGGTAATGCTCGTCCTTGAATAACGAACTGTTGACCTTTATTAATGCTATAAAAATCAATATAAGCATTCATATTATAAGAAAGACCATCGTAAATACTTTCATACTCATTTGATGCTCCCTCGATATAACCTACCAACATTTGTTTAAAAGCACCGCCTTTATTAGTAAGGTTTAACCACACGCGGTTTTTTTCTAAAGATGTTGTTTTATTATTTATACCTGGCTTAAAAAACTCACCATTTTTACCTGCTACACGCATACTATTCTTGAAAGTAACATTTGCTCCTCCAGTTTTAGCATTAACAAAGAAAGATTGACCTGCTGCTATATTTCCTAATGGTTTAGGACTTTTAGATCCTGAAGCAGTACCTTCTCCTGAACCTCCAGCAACTCCTCCACTTAAATTATACGTCGCATAATCATTAGAGGCATAGTCCCATTTGGATCCATCATATTTAAGTGGTGTAATATGTGACCAGAAATATAACGTCCCGTCTAAAACATCCTTATTACCTCGCAAGAACTCATCGGCAGATAATGCCGAAGGGTATGGATTTCCTACCAAAATATATTCATCTGCTTTAGTTTGGGTACCGAGAACAAGAGCACCATTATTAGGAAATCCATTAAACACAATTGTTTGCTCATAAGGAAAAGGACCTACATTACGAGATTTAATAATGTAACCTCTACCAGTTTCCATGTTATCAGCAGTCCATACCCAACTATTTGTGTCAATGTTAAAAGCATGATAAGAATTCGTTCCTAATGACAGCTTACTAAATTTTTGATCAACTACAGGAGATGACCAATAAACATAATCTTGGTCTTTCATGCCTTTAGTAAGACGTTCATAAGTAATTGATCCTGTATTAATCGCATTATCATTTTTCTGATACAAACTTGCTTGATCTTCAAATCTTAAACTAGCTGTAAGAGCAACTTTAAGTGAATTAATAACTGTTAATGTACGACCTGATTTAATCACAACATTTGCATTTACCTCGCAAGTACAACTATTTATATCTACATTAGGATTATTTAATGTTGGGGAGTTGTAGTTTCCAGTAAAAATAACATTCTGATCTATTGTTGGCGCACCACCAAGCCATGACCATGCTATACCGTTCCAAGTATTAGTAACCAAACCTGGAATCGTAATTTTTGCTGATGCTATAGATGTACATGATGAAGTTGGACTACTTACTGTAAAGGTATAATCTCCAGGAACAAGCCCTGAAATTGTTGTAGATGTTCCTGTATCAGTTTTTGTTACTGCAGGAGGATTACTTACAATTGTCCATGTTCCAGTTGCTGGAAGCCCGTTTAACACAACACTTCCTGTAGGAACTGCACAAGTTGCTGGCGTAATTGTTCCTTGCGTTGGACTATTTGGTAAGGCATTTACTGTTAATGATACTGTCTGGTTTTGGGAGCAAGTACTATTAGCAATTGTCATTATACCACTGTAGGTACCTGCAACTAAATTTGCAGGAATAGCTATTGTATTTATTATCCCCCCCCCAGCTGTAAAAGCAAAAGTAGTATTTGCTTGATCCACTAACCCTCTCCCATTTGCCGAATTATCCCAATTAATACTATAGCGCGTTGGGTTACCTATACTTGCCGAGTAAGGTAACTTTACTGTTCCTTGAGCACCGAGACAAATTGCATCAATAATACCCAATGTAGTAATAGGTGCAGAGTTTGCTTTTACCTCCCAAGAACCTATACTTGTACAGGTTTTTAACGAAGTAGTTAAATTATAAATTCCTGGTGATAAATTAGAAATATCTTTTAAACTAGAAGTATAACCAGATGCAGATGTCCAATAATAGGTGTAAGGATCCGTCCAAACAGGAAGGGAACTCCCCTTTAATATTCCTTGAGTAGCAACACTACCAACACCAGAGACACTAGTAGCTCCTGTACCTTCACTAAAACTATACCCCGCCAATAAACCATCTTGAGAAGCATCATATACCACAAACCCTTTTGCCATATTTGAAATTTCTGTTGCATCCAAAGCTCTACCCCAAAAGCCTAATTTAAAAACCTCCCCTGTAAAAGCAGTACCAGCGCCAATATCATCCATTACACCATAACCAATTTTAGCCGAGAAGCTACTTGAACCATAATTAGATGTGGATGAACCTCCTCTATACTTTTCGACACCATTAAAATAAAGTATCAAATTAGTTCCATTACCTACTAGGGCGATATGATGCCACTCCTTATCTTTTGGATAGCCACTTATAGGAAAATCGATGGTTCCTCCATTTCGAGTCCAACATCTTAAATTATCACCCTCAAAGCCAAATTCAATAACATCATTTTGTCCAAATAATGACATTCTATCAGTATATTTAGTCGGGTCAAATTTTATCCAACCCTCTACGGTAAAACTACTTTTATTAGAAAGCATAGGAGCTCCAAAATCAACATACTGTCTATTAGGCCCAGTAAAAGCTAGAGAGGAAGGTGCTACTAGATTTGTAACTTTAATTGCTCCAGTAGTGCTCGTAGGGCAAGTTGTATGGGTTACCATTACAGAAGGTTGAGGCGGAGAGCTATAACTAAGGATAGTTACACTTCCTGTCATCGCTCTAGCACATAGGGTAGTCGGATTGATACCAACAATCGTGTAAGTACCTGTTGGGTTAAAAGCCCCAAAACTTATAATATTTCCTGTTCCTGCAACTACTGAACCTACTGACACACCACCTCTAAACAACTGATAATTAACACCTATTTGAGACCCTGTTAATCCTATATTAGAACCAGTAACATTACTACAAATTGCCCCGCTACTACCTGTAATATCATATGGTAACGGTAATACACAATTATTACTACCTACCTCTATTTTCCCATTAATATTAGTAGTAGTAAAAAAAGTATTATTTTTATAGGCAGCAGTTGAATTCGTACTTCCCCAAATACCCGAAGAAGCTATTAAACCACCCAACTTCATCACTTTAGCTGAATGCAATGTATAATCCCCTAAATTGGCCATCACCCCAGAATCAATTGTTAAATTATCTGAAGAAGTGTATGAGCCGAAAGTTTTAGTTCCTGAACCCGAAAGAAGAAGATTAGAATATGCTGTTGCTTTTACCGTCTGATTAACTCCTATATAATTTACTGTATTGCTATCAGCTGTAGCTGTAAGAGTAAGATTACTACCAATAGAAGCTCCTCCAAAATTTAAAATTCCTGTATTAATTAACTTAACTGCCCCTCCCAATGAATTTGAAACTGTAAAACTATTTGTGTTTGTAAGAATCACTGAAACTATAACTGATGACATCTCTAATATCCCAGTAATAGTTTGATTATTTGTTTCAAATGTTTGAACTCCAGTACCAGAATTAAAAGTACCATTATTAGTAATTCCTCCTCTAAAATTTATAGCAGAATTTATGGAATTATTCCAAGTTCCTCCTGAATTTATCGTTACTAACCCTGTATATCTTTTAGCCACATTATTAACTGCATGAGCTAATGTACCATCTACAGTTGTTACTCCGTTAACAGTTAAAGCTTGATTAACTGTTAAAATTGCACCTGACATAATTATAAGATTATTACAAAATGCAGTACTACTAATTACTGGACTTCTTGTTGTAACTGGTATTATCACATTATCCGTAGCCTGAGGAACTCCATTTGGGCTCCAGTTTCCATTAGTATGCCAGTTTGTACTTGAAGAACCAGTCCACGTTTTTTGCCCATATCCAAAACTAACAACAAACAACAGAACCAAACACAACCATTTAGCCAGATTGTTTGATTTATTTATTATTTTAGAAGAATGTTGGGAAAAAAAGAAATCAACATTTAATAGTAATTTTTTATTCATAAGTAGGATTTAGAATTATAAATTGATTTTTTGGGTATATTATTTATTAGTAAATTAATTTGATATTCTGCGTTTTTGAAATCTTAATTTTAACAATTCATTACTTAATACTTTTTCAATAACATGCAGAAAATCAGCATTTATTATTTTTTCATTTTCAACTTTATGTTGTTTTAAAAAATAATTTTAACACATTGTAAGTTTTTATGTATAAACTGATTTTGATTAAATGCTTTTATACTTTTTTACGCATTTCGAAATAATCATAATTGACTTATTTTTAAATATTTAAAAATAAAAAATGTTTGTTTTTTGTTAATGCGCACCAAATAAAGCACAAAAAAAAACCTCTCACAAGATTTTTTTTTTTGGAAAATACGTTTTCGCTATTTTACTTAAATACCCGTTGAACTGCATCTTTTTTAAGACAAAATGCATATTAACGACGTAAATACTTACTTTTTATTAACTTGATGATATTTAAGAATTAAACTAGCAATCAAATACACTTAATTTTTTTCACAGTATAGATAAATTTGTTAAAAAACAAAAAACCATTCCGTTTTGCGGAATGGTTTTTAAAATTTAATCTAAATTTTATTAGTAAATCACTTTCTTGGTTTCGGTATGTTTATTATCCAGAATAACTTTTACGATTAAAACCTGATTACTTAATTTTAAGTTTTCTATTCTCCATTTAGGATTTCCTATTTTATCTTTCTGATAAAGTAGTTTGCCCGATGTATCGTAAACATATACGGCATCTATAGTTTGATTAAGTGTATTGATTTGGATCCCTTTATTTTCAACGGCTATTCTGACCATATCTTCTGTTGCTTCAAACTCTCCTGTACCTAGAGTTTTATTAGTATATCGCAATACAAATCGATTATCGACACCATCAGTTTTTGCTGTGCTAAACGTATAACCTTTTTGGCGTAAATCCTGTATAACACCAGTTACTTTATCTTCCAGGTAAATAGCATGATCTGCTAATAAACCATCTGCATCATCTATCTCAATGGTAAAATCTCCTGCTATTTCTGAACTATATCCTAAGTACACCAAATCGGTTTCTTTAAATGGTATGGCACGACCCTGGATACTGAGCTTTTTATCTTTAAGAACACTGTAAAAATTAATAAAAGTATTTCCGTTTAGAGAAATTCCGTCAAACAGACTCTCATAATCATCCGTTGCTCCTTCGATATAACCTACCAATATTTGTTTGAATGCACCTCCCTTATTGGTAAGATTTAACCATACTCGATTTTTTTCTATTGCTGTTACTTTTTTTGTTTTTCCTGGTCTGTAAAACTGTCCATTTTGCCCAGAAGCACGCATACTATTATTGAAAGCGACATGTGCATCTCCTATTTTTGCATTAACAAAAAAGGACTGTCCTGCTGCAATATATCCTAATGGTGGAGCACTTCCTGAATCAGAACCAGTTCCTTGGCCTGGAGTAACTCCACCAGTAAAATTATATGTTGCATAATCTTCAGATGCATAATCCCATTTACTACCATTATATGCGAGTGGAGTAATATGGGTCCAGAAATAAAGAGTTCCGTCTAGAGTAGTAGAATTTCCTCTTAAAAAATCATCTGCAAATAAAGCCGAAGGATATGGATTTCCTACCAAAACATACTCATCTAATTTAGTTGGTGTGCCAAGAGTAAGTGCGCCATTATTAGGTTCCCCTTCAAAAGCTACTTTTTGATCATAAGGAAATGGGCCAGCATTACGTGCTTTTATAATATATCCTCTGCCTACTTCCATATTATCAGCTGCATATATCCAACTATTTGTCGCAATATTAAAAGCAAAATAAGAATTAGTCCCTAATGACAGCGTACTAAATTTTTGACCAAATACAGGAGATGACCAATAGACGTAATCCTGATCTTTCATCTGTGGAGAAATACGTTCGTAAGTAATTCTACCACTATTAGTTGCATTATCATTTACCTGAAATAAACTCGCTTTATCCTCAAATTTTAAACTAGCCGTAGAAGCTACTGTAACCGAATTAGTAACAGCTAAAGTTGCTCCCGTCTTAATTGTAACTTTAGCTGTCAAATTCACCTGACAAGAACAAGCAGTTAAATCACCTGCTGGTCCTGTTGCCGAAGTATAATCTGCTGAGAAAATAATATTTTGATTTGCCGTTGGTGTACCACTAGACCATCCGGAACCGCTCCAACTATTAGTAACCAAAGTAGGAACTATAGCGGGAAGAGATGCTGCAGAAGTACAACTTGTTGTTAAGTTACTTACTATAAAAGTATATGTATTTGGTGCAAGATTACTAATAACAGTACTTGTTCCTGAACCTGTGGTAGTAATAGTGGCTGGATTTGTTACTATTGACCAATTACCAGATGGTAATCCGCTTAAAGCAACACTTCCTGTAGAAACCGCACATGTTGGAGGTGTAATAACTCCTATAACTGGAGCTGTTGGTGTTGCATTTACCGTTACCGTAAAAGTTGAAGCGGGGCTACTAACACAACCTGCTGCTGTTTTTACGGTTAATGTTCCTGTATAAATACCCGCAAGTGTACCAGCTGGAACAACAATCGTAATAGGACTTGCTGGTAATGAAGCATCTGTAACTGCCGCAAAAGTATTTGTGGGAGATCCATTCCAAACAATACTATATGTTGTTGGAGTACCCGATGTAGCACTATAACTTAATGTGGTATTTTGAGCACTAGCGCTTGAACAAACTGTTGCTGCCGATCCCGCTAATGTTATTGTTGGAGTCGGATTTACCGTTACTGTAAAAGTTGAGGCAGGGCTACTAACACAACCCGCTGCAGTTTTCACCGTTAATGTTCCTGTATAAATACCTGCAATTGTACCCGCTGGAACAACTATCGTAATTGGACTCGCTGGTAAAGAAGCATCTGTAACTGCTGCAAAAGTATTTGTGGGAGATTCATTCCAAACAATACTATATGTTGTGGGAGTATCCGATGTAGCGCTATAACTTAATGTAGTATTTTGGGCGCTTACACTTGAGCAAACGCTAGCTGCTGATGATGCTAATGTTATTGTTGGAGTCGGATTTACCGTTACTGTAAAAGTTGAGGCAGGACTACTAACACAACCCGCTGCAGTTTTCACCGTTAATGTTCCTGTATAAATACCTGCAATTGTACCCGCTGGAACAACTATCGTAATTGGACTTGCTGGTAATGTAGCATCTGTAACTGCTGCAAAAGTATTTGCGGGAGATCCATTCCAAACAATACTATATGTTGCGGGAGTGTTTGTTGTTGCGCTATAACTCAATGTGCTATTTTGAGCACTAGCGCTTGAACAAACTGTTACTGCCGATCCCGCTAATGTTATTGTTGGAGTCGGATTTACTGTTACTGTAAAAGTTGAGGCAGGGCTACTAACACAACCCGCTGCAGTTTTTACGGTTAGTGTGCCTGTATAAGTACCTGCAATTGTACCCGCTGGAACAACTATCGTAATTGGACTTGCTGGTAATGAAGCATCTGTCACTGCTGCAAAAGTATTTGTAGGCGATGCATTCCAAGTAATGCTATATGTTGTGGGAGTGCCTGATGTAGCACTATAACTTAATGTAGTATTCTGAGCACTTGCACTAGGACAAACTGTTGCCGCAGCTGCTGCTAAGGTTATTGTTGGAGTCGGATTTACCGTTACTGTAAAAGTTGAAGCAGGACTACTAACACATCCAATTGCATTTTTTACCGTCAATGTGCCTGTGTAAGTACCCGCAATTGTACCCGCTGGAACAACTATCGTAATTGGACTTGCTGGTAATGAAGCATCTGTCACTGCTGCAAAAGTATTTGTAGGCGATGCATTCCAAGTAATGCTATATGTTGTGGGAGTGCCTGATGTAGCGCTATAACTTAATGTAGTATTCTGAGCACTTGCACTAGGACATACACTTGTTGTAGCTGCTGCTAATGTTATTGTTGGCGTCGTATTTACTGTCACTGTAAAAGATGAGCCTGAACTACTAACACAACCCCCTGCATTTTTTACAGTTAGTGTTCCTGTATAAGTACCAGCAACTGTACCCCCGGGAACAACAATTGTAATTGGACTTGCAGGTAATGTAGCATTAGTAACAGCTGCAAAAGTATTTGTTGGCGATGCATTCCAAACAATACTATAGGTTGTTGGAGTATTTGTTGTTGCGCTATAACTTAATGTTGTATTTTGTGCACTTGCACTGGAACAGACTGTGGCTGCTGAGGCCGCCAATGTTATCGTTGGCAAAGCGCTTACTGTTATTGTAGCTGCATTATTAGAGGTCGGGCTAGACGAACAAGACCCTGATGTAAGCGCAGTAACTGTTATAGTACTAGATCCTGCTGTAGTTAATCCTGTTGCTGTAAAAACTCCAGTTCCTGCTGTACTAACGGTCATGTTTGCAGTTAATCCCGTACCACCAGCACTTGGACTACTCCTATTATAGGTAACTACATAATTACCAACGGGCAACAATACAGCACTCGAGGTTAATGTTACTGTAGATGTTGTCCCTACTGATAAACACACATCTGTTGCTGCTGTACCTGTTACATCATATGTAGGACATATATAAGTAACTTTTATTTGTCCATTTCCTCCATTTCCTCCTTTAAAATTACTCAATAATATTCCTAACGCTCCACTACCTCCTGAACCTGGTGCTCCACCTGGATTACCTGCTCCTCCTAAAAGTACCCCAGCTCCTCCTGCACTTCCTCCTGCTACTGCAGCACCAGCCGTCCCATTTACTGCATTATTCCCATTTGAACCAGTTCCTGCACTACCACCTCCACCTCCAGAATATAATGTTCCCAAAAGAAGTACTCCTGTTGCACCACTACCTCCAGAAAAACTTGTTCCTATTCCTGAAGCTACTCCTGCTGCTCCTCCTGCTCCATAACCTGAATTCCCATTTTTTCCCCCTACTCCACCATTGGCTATTACTGTAGAAAAACTTGTTGCACTACCCGCACCTCCATCAATACCTCCACTTGCCGATGTCCCTCCAGCTCCAACTGTATAATTTAATACCGTGCTTGGACTTGTTGCAAGCACAACCTTACCATAAGCTCCGCCTCCACCTCCACCTCCGCTAAAAATAGAAAGAACCGCACTAACTCCACCTCCGGCACCTCCGGCACCCCAACACTCTGTTGTTAATGAAGTGACCCCAGCAGGTACAACAAAAGTACCACTACCAGGAGTTGAAAATGTGTTTGTAGTCTGAGACCACGAATAAGTAATAATAAAAACGAAAAACAAAGATAATTTTAGTCTCATAATAGTAGGTTTTAATGATAAAAAAAATCGATTAACTCTTTGTAATATTTATGAGTGGTATTGAAAAGATGTCGATACTGATTGAAGATTTATCAGAATCATATTCTTTTCTCAAAAAAAAATCATACAACGTAACTTATTAGGGCAAAGATACTTATGCAATACATTCTTAAATTTAACTAAAAATTCCTAAAAGAAGTTCATATATTGTTCATATTATCATGTATTACAACGTTTAAGATTGAGGTTTTATCATATATTTAACAAATTACAAGGCAATACCTCTCAATTATCACAATTTGATATAAAAATCTCTATCTCTACTAGATGATTTACATAAGTCTTTTTAAGTAAGATTATTTCGAAATAGACTTTCGAGGCAAAACAAGTTTTTGAAAAAAAATTAAAGCTTTACATTTGTTCTTTATTCAATACTAAAACTACAATAGACTATATGAAAACGGATTGTACTCCCAAAGAAGCATTACAAAAACTAGAACATTTTTGTGCTTATCAGGAACGTTGTCATGACGAGGTGGTATCTAAGCTATATAGTCTAAAAATGACACCAGACGAAATAGACTCTATTGTGGTACAACTTATTACAGATAACTTCCTAAATGAAACTCGTTTTGCTTGTAGTTTTGCACAAGGAAAGCACCGCATAAAGCAATGGGGGAAAATAAGAATTGTAAACGAACTTAAGGCACGTCATATTACATCAACCAATATCAACCTTGCACTTGCAGGAATTAGTAATGATGAATATCTAGAAACATTTGAAAAATTAACGCAAAAATGTTGGGATAATTTACACGAAAACAATCAACTCAAAAAGCGTAAAAAATTTTGTGATTATGTATTGCGTCGAGGTTTTGAAAGCAATATGGTTTATGAAAAAGTAAAGGAACTTGAAACCAATGTCAAGTAGTTTTTATATTTAAGTATAGATAAATCTTCGACTCCGTTCAAACAGAGTCTAAATATTTATTAGGCTTTTTCGAGTAAAATACTCACTGCATTTCCTCCAAAACCAACCGCATTTATCAATACCTTTTTTATAGGTTTCATTTGTTGTTGTGCTTCCGCAAAAGGAACTCCTATAAATGTATTGTGTTGCATCATTAAGATTGCCATTTCTACACTCAATATTCCCGAAGCTCCAAAAGTATGTCCAATCTTCCATTTATTAGTGGTAAGCAGAGGAAGTTTAGTCTCGGCAAATATCTTTTGGATTGCTTTATATTCTGTTAAATCTCCTTTTATAGTTCCTGGAGCATGCATAACAATCACATCTACATCTTCTGGATTAATTCCTTCCAGAGCCATTTTCATTGATTTTTGAAAACAAGTAGCTTCAGCAGAGATCGATATATTGTGTTCTAAAACTTCTGTAGCATATCCCACACCTATAACATAAGCAATAGCGTTTTCTTTTTCTCTAGCTTCAAGACAACATACTGCAGCCCCTTCTCCCAGAACCATAGTATTTTGAGTTTTATTTAAATCGAATGCTAGATTTGGCCATTTATCGGTATTCAAATCTGCCCGAGAATAAATTTTTAAAGCTCGCATTTGTGCAATCGTAAAATCTGTCAGTGGAGCTTCGCTTCCTCCAACCAAAAATTTATCAACCATTCCTGCTCTTAACCATGCTACACCATTTAGTAAAGCATGTAAAGCTGTTGAACAAGTTATTGAATGCGAAATTTCTGGACCCGAACTTTGTAAATCGTGTGCTATCCAAGAAGAGATATTGCCTAATGTAGTTGTTGGAGAAGCTAATGTTTGTGCTTTTCCAGTTTCTAAATATTCCTGAAAATGTTTTTCGAATAAATCGGTAGCTCCACGAGAAGAACCTATATTAATCCCGAAAACAGCATCAGAATCCCAACCTGAATTTTTTATTGCTTCTCGAGACGCTGCCAAAGCAAACAAAACACTATTATCAAGAAATTTATATTTAATGTCCGAATTACGCACTTGTTCCACAATTTGCTTAGAATCTGCAGTAAGTGCAGCAACAGGAGTTTCTTGTTTATCTAGTTGCTGTACAGTAAAGCAATGCTTGTTATTTAAGTAATTCTCCCAAATATCTTTTGGATTATTTCCTAAAGGTGAAATAGAAGAAAAGGCTGTTATGGCAATTTTTTTATTCAATGTAATTGATTTATTTAATCGAAAATTCTCTAGGTTTTAATAATTAATTAAATCCAAAAGTCTAACTAATCTAATAGTCTAAAAATCTAAGAAGTCTAAATTTATCAAACCATTTCTATAGCTTCTTCAATAATCGAATATACTTTTTCAAGCTGCTCATCACTAATAATGTATGGCGGCAAAATGTAAACTATATTCCCCACTGGTCTTAGAACAACTCCTTTATCAATAAAGAAATTATAAAGCTTCGTTCTCATCGAACCGTAATAACTTTCTTCAGAATCAGATTTTATTTCCAATGCAAAAATAACTCCTAAAACTCTGGTTGTAATAACTTTTGAGTGATTTTTTATTTTATCCTGAAAATGTAAATGGCTTTTATTTATACGTGCAATATTAGCTTGCATTTCCTCTGTTTGTAGCAAATCGATACTTGCCAGAGCAGCAGCACATCCTGTAGGGTTAGCCGTAAAGGTATGCCCATGAAACAATGCTTTATTAATATCATCATCGTAAAACGCATCAAAAACCTCTTGGGTAAAAGTCGTAATAGCCATCGGGATAGTTCCTCCTGTTAATGCTTTCGAAAGACATATCATATCTGGGTTTTCATCCAGATAATCCATAGCAAATGTTTTTCCTGTTTTACCAAAGCCCGTCATAACTTCATCGGCAATAGTAAGAACATTATTTGCTGCACAAATCTGGATTAGAGTTGCCAATGCATCTGGCTCATACATAACCATTCCAGCTGCTCCTTGTACCAAAGGTTCAAAAATAAATCCTGCACAATTCTTATCTTTTATTACTTCTTTTAAAGCATCAAAACTTACTTGCTCTTGTCCTTTTACAGGAACAGGAATTCTAACCACATCTATAAACATCCCCTGAAAAGCTTGTGTATAAAATGAAATTCCGCTTGCGGCCATTGCAGCAAAGGTATCTCCATGAAAAGCATTTTCAAAAGCGATAATAGTGGTACGTTTTTCTCCTTTATTAAAAAAATATTGCAAAGCTACTTTTATCGCAACTTCTACTGCTGTAGAACCATTGTCTGAAAAAAATATTTTCTGTTGGTTATTTGGTAAAATTTCGATGAGTCTTTCGGCAAGAACAATTGCTGGTTCATGTGTAAAACCGCCAAACAAAACGTGTTCCAGAGTAGTTAATTGTTTGTAAATCGCATCGGCAATAAAACGATTACTATGCCCAAAGGGGTTAACCCACCAAGAGGCAATCGCATCTATATATTCTTTATTGTTTTCGTCCCAAAGTAATGCGCCTTCCCCTCTAGAAATGGCGATAGGAATTGCTGCGGTTTTATGTTGGGTATAAGGATGCCAAAGGTATTGGCTGTCTTTTTCGGATAATGTCATTTTATTTAGAATATAGAAAATAGAGTTTAGAAAGAAAAGACTAAACATCTATAGATTTTAGCAAAGATAGGAAAGTCTATTTTCTTTATTCCATAATCTCGCCTCTACATTCCATCCGCTTTCATCTACAATTTTTTCTCAATCCTCTTGCTTCTGTTCTCTTTTCTCTATTTTCTCCTTCTATAAACCAAGCAAATTTTCTCTAAATAAATCGGCATATTCCTTAATAACGTTTTGATCAAAATAAGGCTCTTCATCAATTCGACCAATACATTTTATTCCGGTGCTATTAATAATAATTGTTTCAGAAGATTTGTTTTCGCTTCCGCTAAAGATGATTCCTGCAATATTTAATTTTCGATTCTTCAATGCTTCAATAGTCAGCAATGTATGATTGATACTTCCTAAATAATGTCTCGAAACCACAATTACTTTATAATCTGGTTGAATTAAATCAATAACAAATTCTTTATCATTTAATGGAACAAAAAGCCCTCCAGCACCTTCTACAACCAAATGATTATTGCTTGTTGGCTCAACTATTTCTTTTAAATCAATAGTAACACCATCAATTTTTGCTGCCAAGTGCGGACTTGCTGGCGTATTTAAAGCATATGCATTTTTATGAAACTGAGATTTATTATTTGAAATTCTTGATTGAACTTTTGCCGTATCCGAATTCTCTAAATCCCCTGCCTGAATCGGTTTCCAATAATCTGCCTCTAATGTTTCAACAATTATAGCCGAAGCAATTGTTTTACCAACATCGGTGGATATTCCTGTTATAAATAATTTCATAGATTGGCACACGGATAACACAGATTTAACTGATTATCACAGATTTTTTAGTTTGTTTTTTATCGTTTGTATATATAATTCGCTTGAATTCTGGGTCTTCTCCAAAATTCAAGAGTAATCCAACTTCTATTTTGGTTGCTTTCAAATAATTCATTAGCTGTGCTATGTGTACATTCATAAGTAACTCACAAGCTTTGAGTTCAACTATAACTTTGTCCTCAACTAATAAATCTGCATAATATTCTCCAACTAATTGACTCTTAAAATAAACTCTAATTTGCTTTTGAGCTTCAACTTTGTACCCCAACGATTTTAGTTCAAAGTACATTGCGTTTTGATACACTTTCTCAAGAAAACCATAACCAAGTTGATTGTAAACTGCATAATATGCTTTTAAAATTGAATCTGTAATTTTTTTATGAAGTAAGCCAGCCATAATCAATCCGTGTTAGTCTGTAGAATCTGTATTATCCGTGGGCTAATATACGACGTTACTTAGCAAAAGCAACACTTCCGAAATTTCTTCATAAGTATTATAACTATGAATACAAAAACGCAATCTTTCCTGTCCTTCCGGAACTGTTGGCGATACGATTGCTTTTACATCAAACCCTTTATCCAGCATTTTTTTAGCAACTTCTTTTACATTTTCGTTACCAGGAATAATTGCTGATTGAATAGCCGATTTGCTTCGAACAAACATCGGTTGTAATCCTAGAAGTTTTTTTTGTTGGTTGAAGTAAACGATGTTTTGGCGTAGTTTTTCAATGGTTTCTTTTTCTATTTCCAATTGCTGATAGGCAATAAAAATAGTTGCCACGGAATGTGGAGATAATCCTGTGGTATAAATAAAACTTCTTGCAAAGTTAACGAGGTATTCTTTTAGTTCTTCTGAACCAAGAACTGCTGCTCCATGACAGCCTAAACCTTTACCAAAAGTCATTACTCTGGCAAAAACCCGATTATGCAATCCTAAAAATTGCACTAATCCCTCGCCTTTTTCGCCAAAAACTCCTAAAGCATGAGCTTCATCAATAACGAGGTAACAATTATATTTTTCAGACAATACTACTAATTCCTCTAGATTTGGACAATCGCCATCCATAGAAAAAACACTTTCGGTTACAATATAAATCGTATTTAAAACTGTCTTCTTTTCCTTGTCTCCACTCGGAATGGCAATGTTTTGGTGTTTTAATATAAGCCTTTCTAAATCTTCAAAATCATTATGATTAAATTTATAAGATTTAGCATTCGACATCAAAATCCCGTCCCGAATAGAAGCATGACTTAATTCATCATACAAAATAACATCATTACGCTGTGGTACAGCACTAAAAAAACCAACATTGGCATCATAACCCGAATTAAAGATTAGAGCCGATTCTGACTCGTGAAATTGAGCTATAAACGTTTCTGTGATTTTATAGAGAGAATGATTCCCAGAAATTAATCTTGAACCAGTTGCTCCGTTTTTAGCACAATTCGTATCAAGCAAATATTGATGCGTTTTATTAAAAATTGCTACAGAATTTGAAAACCCAATATAGTCATTGGAAGTAAAATCAATTGATACACTCGTATATGGCAATTGCCTAAGTGCATTATTTTGCTTTCGTACAACTAATTTTTGAATAAGATTTTCTGGTAATTTCATAGAGCAAAGTTATGAAATTGATTATCATTATTAAATAAACTACGAACCGTATAGACCCCGCAGATTATAATTTGAATTTTAAATAATTCTTGTTAATTAAAATATTTTTTCTCTAATTTTAAAACGACAAACTGACTATCTGTAATCTGTATATTACATTAAAAAGAAAAAAAATGAAAATCATTTGTAAAAACTGTGAAACCCCACACTATTCTAGTTTTAATTATTGTCCTCAATGTAGCCAAAAAGTCAATTTACATCGCATAAGTCCTCATGAGGTTTTTCATGAAGCCGTTCATTATTTTACACATGCCGATAAAGGGATTTTTCAACTAATTAGAGATTTGACGCTAAAAAGTGGAATTGTAGCTAAGGAATACATAAACGGAAAAAGAAAAAAATATTTCCCTCCACTTAATTTTTTCCTCCTGATTGCGGCAATATTTGTTTTTATTTCTAATATCCCAAAAGAAGTACCTCCTATAGATATTCAGAAAGAAAATCAGGAACTGAATAGCATCTCCAATCCTGCTCAGAAAGAAAAAATGATACATCTTTACGAACGAAAAGAAAAAATGCTTCATTTCATAAAAAAATATTCTAATCTAATGGCGATGATGGCCTTACCACTTACTGCCTTTTTCTTTTGGCTTTTTTACAGAAAAGAAAACTACAACTACACAGAACACCTAGTCGCCGGAATGTATATGTTAGGTTTTTGTATTTTAATCAACACATTGTTAATACTACCAATATCCTTATTATTCCACCTTTCATCTAATTACTCCACAGTACTTTTTCTTCTTTTTCAGCTCCTCTATTTTACTGTTTTCTATTATAAGTTTTTAAATAAAAACACAAAACTTCAATTCGCAAAAGCTTTTACTGTAAGTGCTTTAGGAATTATTTTTTGGGGAATTGTTTCAGGATTTACTGTTAACGCCTATATCTCTAGCGGTTTTTGGGGAATCGTATAAGAAATGAATATCAATCTAAAACAAAAAAAGCCAGACAATTATGTCTGGCTTTTTCAACTTTATTCTGAATTGTCTTAGTCTGCTAAAACAATTATTTTATTGTCTTTCATCTCGATTGTTCCTGATACGATTTCTAATGTATAGGTCTTATCATTTACTTTCGTGAATTTATCTGCTGCTTCTTTAGAGAAATTGAAACTTGTTCCTACAATTTTCACAGTCCCTTTTTGTAACAAAGAAACAATCGGCGCGTGATTATTTAAGATTTGAAAACTTCCATCTACTCCTGGTAGTGTAACCGAAGTAACTTCTCCTGAAAATAATTTTGCTTCTGGTGATACTATTTCTAAAATCATAATTCGTTATAATTGATAATTGATAATTCTCAATTGATAATTATCAATTGAATTACGCTTCTGCCAACATTTTCTCTCCAGCTTCGATAGCATCTTGAATAGAACCTTTAAGGTTAAATGCTGCTTCTGGAAGGTGATCTAGCTCACCATCAATAATCATATTAAATCCTTTGATAGTATCTTTAATGTCAACCAAAACTCCAGGAATACCTGTAAATTGTTCCGCTACGTGGAAAGGTTGAGACAAGAAACGTTGTACACGACGTGCTCTTGATACAGATAATTTATCTTCTTCAGATAACTCTTCCATACCTAGAATCGCGATGATATCTTGTAATTGTTTGTATTTTTGAAGAATTTCTTTTACTCTTTGTGCACAATCATAGTGTTCATCACCTAAAATTTGTGGAGTCAAGATTCTAGAAGTAGAATCCAATGGATCTACCGCTGGATAAATACCTAACTCAGCAATTTTACGAGACAATACAGTTGTTGCATCTAAGTGAGCAAAAGTAGTTGCTGGAGCCGGGTCAGTTAAATCATCCGCAGGTACGTAAACCGCTTGTACAGATGTAATAGATCCTTTGTTTGTAGATGTAATACGTTCCTGCATCGCACCCATTTCTGTTGCTAATGTTGGTTGGTATCCTACCGCAGATGGCATACGACCTAAAAGTGCCGATACCTCAGATCCTGCTTGTGTAAAACGGAAGATGTTATCAACGAAAAACAATACGTCTTTACCTTGATCAGTTCCTGCTCCATCACGGAAATACTCAGCGATAGATAATCCTGAAAGTGCTACACGTGCACGAGCTCCAGGTGGCTCATTCATTTGTCCGAAAACGAAAGTAGCTTTAGACTCTCTCATTCCTGGCATATCTACTTTAGATAAATCCCATCCTCCATTTTCCATAGAGTGCATGAAATCATCTCCGTATTTAATAATACCTGACTCTAACATCTCACGAAGTAAGTCATTTCCTTCACGTGTTCTTTCTCCTACTCCTGCGAATACAGAAAGTCCACCGTGACCTTTTGCGATATTGTTAATCAACTCCTGAATCAATACTGTTTTTCCAACACCTGCACCACCAAACAATCCAATTTTTCCTCCTTTTGAGTAAGGCTCAATCAAATCGATTACTTTAATACCTGTGAACAATACTTCAGATGAAGTTGATAAATCTTCGAATCTTGGTGCTGGTCTGTGAATAGACAAACCATTTTCTCCTGTTTTTGGCAAGTCCCCTAAACCATCAATTGCATCTCCGATTACATTAAATAATCGACCATATACGTCTGGACCGATTGGCATTTGGATTGGGTTTCCTGTTCCAACTACTTCATATCCACGACTCAAACCATCTGTTGAGTCCATTGATATTGTACGAACTGTATTTTCTCCGATGTGAGATTGTACTTCAAGAACTAACAATGTTCCGTCTTTTTTAGTGATTTCTAATGAATCATAAATTTTTGGAAGTTCAACATCTTTACCGTTGAAAACAACATCAACTACTGGTCCAATGATTTGGGCAACTTTTCCTATTACTTTTGACATTACTGTATGTGTTTATTAAATAGCTATTTAGGTTTAACGAAAATACCTCTTTTTTCAGAGCGCAAAGATAATTTTTAAAATATAAAATCAATAACTTTTTTTTAGAAAAATACTATATTTTTATCAGTTTACAAAAATAAGTACATCGATTGCATAAAAGTCCATCTTTACAAGGAGATAAAAAAACCACCACATTGTTAAAATGGGTGGCTTTCCTACTAAAAAAAATTGGCTTTATTGTAATATTGCTGGATATTGAATTGGATAAGTAGACAAATCAACATGTCGCAATGTGGAACCATACTTTGCATTAATGGCATCTATAAAGATATTAGCAATTAACCCGTACCCTCGTGCACTTGGATGAATTCCGTCAAGCGAAAACGCCCCTCCTGTTACATAAGCGGATGTCATATTAAAATTTCCGAAATTAAGACCTCCATTAGATAATTTTGCCATAACAGTTCTTGTATCGACAAAAGCTAACCCTTTTTCCTTAGCGATTGCTTCAATTGTTATATTATAAGCATCTGTCGCTGTACTAACTTCTTTTACTTCATCTTTTGACAACACCCAATTATCTGCCAACGGTACCGACAAACCATTTACTTTTGTTGGATCTCCACCAACTGTAGTACCTATAAATGCTCTGGAAGTCAAGACCATGAAATCTTCTTTCGTAGCTTGCCTGTAAGATGGAAGCCCGTATGCGCTAAGATCTGTTAAATAACTATCTACAATAACAACTGCATTACCATTTCCAGCTGCAAATTTTACCGTACGACGAACCGCTTCGGCTTCAGTCAGTAATCCATTTTTAACCATAGTTAACAAACCTGCATTATAAGTAGCATATCCAGAATTTAATAGTGCTACCAAAGGAGCTGTTAACGCAGCTGGATTATAAGGAACAGTTGTAAAATAAGGCAATGCATTTACGTAAGGTAAATTTGCTACTACCCCTTTAGCTCCCCCTGCCGTTAAACCTCCAACTAAAGCTGTATACACATTTGCAAATACAGTAGGATCCGTAATATCATCACTACCATAAGTAGCTGGATTAGGATTCCCTTTTTGATCTTTTCCTACTCCGCCTGATGTTGCATAACTTAAAACATCGTTTCCTCCTATAAATAAAGAGAAAAAAGTAGGCTTTTGATCTGTAGCATCCTTCAAAATAGTAGTTCCCGGTACAGTAGCGAACCGAACAAAATATGGATTTGCAGCACCTAAAGATAACCCTGCAGGATTACCATATCCTGGCGCTATTAAATGAAAGCTTTTTGCCCCAGGAACACCCAGATTATTAAAAGGTCCCGTTATGTGCGCCATAACTTCAGTTGTGGAAGCAAATGGCACAGGCGCAATCTTTGGCGTACCATCTGGATTAAATCCTAATATTGCAAATCTTGGTGGAAATTTTGGATTTGGAACACCCCCAAATAACAACCCTCCAACATTATCCGAAGTCAACGGCGTTTTAAAGTCCCCACCCCCAGCAGCAATAAACTGCTGTGATAATATATTAGCATAAGAGCCTCCCTGTCCTTTTACAAATAAGGCTCCATCACTATATCCTGCTGCAAATGAATCCCCCAAAGCTACATACTTTGTAAAAACTGCCGAACCTGGTGTTACTGGAACTTCTGCTGGTGTTGTATCTTCATCATCGTTATTACATGCTACAAAGGCTAATGAAACCAATAGTAGCCATTTAAAATTTTTTATCATGATTTGTTATTTTAATACATTAATATTCATTTTCCCAAAACTTCTTAATTCAACAAGAAGTACTTAATTATATATCTATAATTTTTATGGGTTAATTGTCCATGAAGCAAACCATTGTTGCCCTATTAAACCTGCTCCTACAACCTGAATATAATCTTTTCCAAAAATATTTGTTGCTCCAACCTTGACAACCGATTTCAACTTAGGAATTCCGTAATTTACCTGAGCATCAAACACCGTATTCTCCGGAACCATTCCATCTGCGAAAGATGCCTCCCATAAATACTCTGTATTCCATCTTATATTCATGTTAAACCCAAAATTTTTAAATAATTTTGAATTTCCTAACGAACCTTTAATTCTATGTTTTGGAGTATTAAAACCTGCAACAAATCCAGGATCTTTTGACTGATCAAAATTAAATTGTGAATAGTTGTAGTTAACACCAACCTCAAAGTCTTTATATACTTTTTTAGATAAACCAACACCAACACCAAAAGAGGTAATTTGCGCACTTGTATTTGTATAAACCTGATAAACTCTTCTATCTCCAAATGCCAACGCTTGGTAACTTTGTAATACCGCCGGATTAGTCATATCCGTTCCCACCGTTCCATAATACGGACTAATTACTCGAGCTGTATTCATGAAATTATCATAGATATTATAATATGCATTAAGATCAATTGAAAAATCTCTTACTACTGAGCGATACCCAACCTCAAAAGCTTGCACTTCTTCTGGTTTTACCAAACCAATATTAGCTACTTGTAAATCTTTTGGATTTCCCGAAGCTGCAAATGCTTGTACAGAAGCTACAGTATATGCATTATGATAAGCATTTTGTCCACTCATTTCTATCTGAGCAGGATTACCTGCAGCTTGACCAGCAGGACTCACATCTCTAATTTCTGTAAAACGATCAAGATTTTCTGCAGCAGAACCAATTAATGCAAATGGCCCTAAATCCAAACCAATATATTGATCTTGAGTTGTTGGATTTCTAAAACCTGTTTGATAAGAAACTCTAAAATTATGAACTCTTGTTGCTCCTGCTGAATATACAAATGCTACCCTTGGAGATATATTCCCTTTAAAATTCTGACTTTTGTCATAACGAACAGATCCAGTAAATTTCAATCTATCATCCATCCATTTTTTTGCCAATTGCGTATAAGCACCGTATTCTTTATAATTTAAAGGTCCGTCATAATCTGTAAAAATTGTTCCTTCAGAATTCATTAAATACTCTCTCCAAGAGCCCCCAACTTGAATTTCAGCAAATTTGACAAGGTCTTTAAAATTATAATTCACATCTGAATGATATAATTTAGAGTGATCAATAAATTTAGCTCCTTGTGTTAAATCTGGATTACTTACCACATTAGCAAATGCACTTTTAAACTGAGGAGAACCTGGTTCAAATCTTGCAGATCTTGGAGCACTTGGATTATTAGGGTCAATATTTGGTGATAGCCCTAAACCTGGCGAAACGTTATAATCTGCAAAATTTCTAGCATAATTTGCAGCATCATTTGCATTAAGACCTAATACTGCCGATGATAATTGAAATGATTTAGCATAATCTGTAAACCAGTTTGTATCTGATTTAGCTGCTCTATTTACATTCCAACCAGCAAAACGCATATCATACGAATCTCCAGCATCTTCTGTAGTCATATAAACTCTCGCAAAGAAATTCTTTCCTTTAATTTCTAATTTGGTTTGATCCATAAAGAAATTTTTCAAAGAATATCTATTTGCTCCTTGATAAATAGTACTTCCTACACCTACCTTATACTGAAGTATAATCTCAGTTTCACTTTCCCATGGTTTAAGATGCATAGCAAAATCTGCCTTTATACTTTTAGATTTATTATCATTTAAATCTTTTTCATGATATCCCGTTCTACTTACCTGCCCTACATTAGAAAGAAAGGTAGTAACTTCATCTCCATAAATATTTAATCCATCATAATTTTGATTATTTGCATGACCAATAGAACCCCCAGTCATACTTCTTTGATCATCAGCTATCCACTCAGTAGCGCTTATATAATTAAAGTTTGCCTTCAGTGCAAAATGTTTGGTAAATGCTGTAGCCGCTCTAAACCCAAAATCAACATAATCATTTGTTCCTGCAACATCTTGAGATGTTTGACCATATTTAAAATAAGTACTAATTCCTTGATTTGTAAAAGGACTTTTACTATTCATAAACAAAATACCATTAAAAGCATTAGCTCCATAAAGTGCAGACGATGCTCCAGGCAAAAGCTCCACACTTGCAACATCTAAATCATTTAGACCAATTAAGTTTCCTAATACAAAGTTCAATGCAGGAGAAGAGTTATCCATACCATCAACCAATTGCATAAAACGAGTATTAGCAACAGTTGCAAAACCTCTCGTATTTACCGATTTAAACGAGATACTACTAGTATTAAAGATAACCTCTTTCATATTCTCCAATCCTTCGTAAAAAGACGGAGCCGTTGTATTTCTTATTTCCTGAAGCCCCATTCTCTCAATTGTAACAGGCGACTCAATAATTCTTTCTGGAGTTCTCGAAGCCGAAACTACAATCTCGTTTAACATTGTTCTTTCTTCCGCTAACGACACAATAACTTTTTGCGAAGCCGAAGTAACATTAACCGTTTTCGTTTCATAGCCTACTGCCGTAACCTTAATTGTAAAAGGAAAATTTTTTGAGGACTTTAAAGTAAATGATCCGTCAAAATCAGTAGAGGTACTACTGGACTCTCCAACAACGTTAATATTAGCCCCTGGAATCGATTGATTTTTATTATCGGTAACGGAACCTGAAATTGTACTCTGCGCAAAAGAAACGCCGCAGAAGAACAATGATAGAATAAGTAAATACATTCTCATTTGGTTAGATTTAGTTGGTTTATATTGCCAAAGTACAAATATTTTTGATATTACTAAAAATTTGTTAAAAAAAATTAATTTTCTTTATTTTTTTAGCAACAAAAATACATTTTTCACATTGCTGTTTTTTAAACTTTTGACAACTATAAAGCCCTAACTCATTGAAATATACTATGCATACATATTATTTTTAACAAAAAATTGAATATTCTACAAAAATGAATTCTTATTTTTTTGACATAAAAAAAAGCGAGATATAAATCTCGCTTTTTCAAACACTTATGTTTTATTTTTTGTTTTACTCTACAGTAACTGACTTAGCCAAGTTTCTTGGTTGATCAACATTACAACCTCTCATAACTGCTATGTGATAAGATAAAAGTTGCAACGGAATTGTAGTAATTAATGGCGATAAAGCATCTGATGTTTCAGGAATTTCAATCACATAATCCGCTAATTCACGTACTTGTGTATCTCCCTTAGTAACTACAGCGATGATTTTTCCACTTCTGGATTTTATTTCCTGAATATTACTTACAATTTTATCGTAATGTCCTTGCTTAGGCGCAATTACAATTACTGGCATTTGCTCATCTATTAAAGCAATTGGTCCGTGCTTCATTTCTGCCGCAGGATAACCCTCAGCATGGATATACGAGATTTCTTTTAGCTTTAAAGCTCCTTCTAGCGCCACAGGAAAGTTATAACCTCTTCCTAAGTACAAACAATTTGGAGAATCTTTAAAAACAGCTGCAATTTCTTTAGCAACATCATTAGTTTCTAAAACTTCTTTTACCTTGTCTGGTATAAGCTCTAATTCTTGTAAATATCTATGAAAATCTGGATTAGACAATGTTCCTTTTGCTTTTGCTAAACGCAAAGCAATCATTGTTAACACAGTAATTTGAGTTGTAAATGCTTTTGTAGATGCAACTCCAATCTCTGGACCTGCATGAGTATAAGCACCTGCATGAGTTTCTCTAGAAATAGATGAACCAACAACATTACAAACACCAAATACAAATGCCCCATGTTCTTTTGCTAATTTAATAGCTGCCATTGTATCTGCAGTTTCTCCCGATTGAGAGATTGCAATAACAACATCTGTTTTATTGATGATAGGATTACGGTATCTAAATTCCGAAGCATATTCAACCTCTACTGGAATTCGGGCAAATTCCTCAAAGATATATTCTGCAACTAAACCTGCATGCCATGAAGTACCACAAGCAACAATAATAATTCTGTCAGCATTAAGAAATTTTTCCAAATTATCTTCAACACCTGCTAGCTGAACAATTCCTTCATTTGCATGAAGTCTTCCTCTATAAGTGTCTTTTATAACGCTTGGTTGTTCGTATATTTCTTTAAGCATGAAATGGTCGTAACCTCCTTTTTCAATTTGCTCCAAATTCATTTGAAGTTCTTGAATATAAGGATCAACCAAAGAATCATCTTTAATTTTTCTGATTTTAATTGGCTTATGCAATCTGATATTAGCCATTTCACCATCTTCCAGATAAACTGCATTTGTAGTATATTCGATAAAAGGAGAAGCATCAGATGCAATAAAATATTCACCTTCTCCAACACCAATTGCTAACGGGCTACCTAATCTGGCAGCAACAATTTCATTTGGATTTTTTCTATCAAATACTGCAATAGCATAAGCACCTACAACTTGGTTTAATGCAACCTGAACTGCTTTACCTAGTTTAAGATTTTCTTGCTTTTGAACATCTTCAATCAAATTCACCAATACTTCAGTATCTGTATCTGAATGAAAAATGTATCCTCTTTTTTTCAACTCTTCTTTAAGCGGAGCATAGTTTTCAATAATACCATTATGTATTATCGCCAAGTCTCCTGAGTTTGACAAATGAGGATGCGAATTCACATCATTAGGAACACCATGTGTTGCCCAACGCGTATGTCCTATTCCTATAGTTCCGTTTGTCGTAAAATTATCTTTAGCCTTAGCTTCAAGATCCGAAACTTTACCTTTTGTTTTACAAAGTTTAACTGCTTCTCCGTCATATAACATAACGCCAGCACTATCGTATCCTCTGTATTCGAGTCGTTTTAGTCCTTTAATTACAATAGGATACGCCTCTCTATATCCTATATATCCAACAATTCCACACATATCTATTTAAATTAATTTGGTTTCGTGTAGTAAATCTGAAGTTTCAATCTCTTATCAGCTGCCGCAGGAGTTCCTCCATAAAGAATTGTCCCTAACGGATTCAAAACAGATGCTCTCGGAGCTGCAGTAAAAGGAATTTCAGGCCTAGCAGTTATTTTTTTATCTGAATCTCTTAATTTATTAGAAGTGATTGTATTTATATCCTCTGTAACTACAATCCCCATCTTTACATTAGTTGAATCCTTATATTTTATCAAATTTCTAACATGATTAGTAATTCTGATTTTATAACTGGTACCTCTTTTACTTGTTGGATCAACATTTATAATACCACTAAAAATCTGTTTTGCTTTTTTCACATCAGTAGAAGCACTTGAAGTTCCATCATTATAATAATCAACAATAGGTCGATTATTATTAAAATCGTACAAATAAATTCTGTTTGGTTCTGAGCTATTCTTCATAGCATCCGAATCAATATTAAAAACTAAATTCGCTTCATTAATCAACCACCCTTTACTTCTAATTTCATCCAACTCTCCTGGCGCAAAAAGCTCTAACACTGCCATTGATCCTTCTCCTCCTTTTAAATACAGTTTATCATCACCTGTAACTTTAGGAGTAGTTATTGCAGTATTATAATTAGCACTTGTATTACTTTGATTTAAAAGATTTACCGTATTACCAGTTAAATTAAGAACAAGCGTTTTTGACTCCATTGTTCCCTCTGGATCTGTTGTTATAACAGTCTTTGCTTTATAATAAATTGTTATTTTACCTTTCTTAAAATCCATCATTGCCATATTTCCAGGATCACTACCAGACTTATCAATATTAAAATATAATCCTCTGAAATAATTTTTAAAAACATCATTTGTAGCTAAATTAGATGCTGAAGCTTTTAAAATTCTATCTTCAAAATAAGTTTTATCTAATTTTAATCTCATTGCTGGAGCACTCCTTGTAACAGTCAACTTTCCAGTAGCATCACTTGTACTTTCTCTAATTTCATTTGGACTAAAAACAAATGCATCATTATTCAATGGATTTGAAGCATTATTCAAACGACTAGCAACTTTAGCATTATAAAAATCAGAATTTTGATTCGTATAAAAAAGCTGCTTATTCTGAAAATTATTACTTGGATCTAAATCCGCCATATAATAACCCGACTCATAAATACTTAGCTTTATTTTAGACAAATCAGGACCATATATTGAATCCAATTTATAAACACTACTTCCATCTGTATTTTGCGCCGTCATATGACTAAAATATGGAACACTTAACACAATACTATCCGCAACTGGGCTTGCGCCAATAACCGGAGCCACAGCTGCTAATGTCAACTGAGTAGCAAAATTAGCCGTTGTAATACCAAATGCTGGATTATCATAAATCCCTAATTGATTTATATTTAAATTATTAGATTGTATTGGAAATATTTGTTGATTATAAGCTACAACATTTGAATTATATATCGCTAAATCAAAGTGATTATCACCAATTAAATCATCACCAATAACATTGAAATCCTTATCGCAAGAATATAAAAGAACAACGCTTGCAACTAAAAGTATTTTCTTAAAAAAAGAAGTATTATACATGTGTAATAAAAAAGTTAAATTTTAAAGAATCTCGTTTTTATAAAAATTTGTATACGCTTCTGCGAATGCATCTTTTGCGGCGAAAGGTAAAAAAGGTTTTCCCGAAGATTCTATAAATTTTGTTAAACTTGAAGATAGGTTATTTGAAGCTATAATTACTCCATCAGAATGAAGAATACTTGCCTTTAAAATATTTTCATAATTTGGAATCTCTAAGTCTGAAACGGCTTCATGTGGAATACCATCAAACTTTACCTTCTTAATCATTTCAGGGTCTAATGTTTCATCAAACGATTGCGTATAAACAGACGTTACAATCTTGGTTTCAGAAAATAACGCTTCATGTTTATAATAATGTTTCATATAAATAGGCAACATTGCTGCCATCCATCCATGTACATGAATAATATCTGGAACCCAGTTTAATTTCTTAACGGTTTCAACAACTCCTTTTGCAAAGAAAATTGCTCGTTCGTCATTATCTGGATACATCACGCCTTCTTCATCGGCAAAGGTTGCTTTCCTTTTAAAATACTCATCGTTATCTATAAAGTAAACCTGAATTCTCTCCTTTGGGATAGATGCTACCTTAATAATCAATGGCATATCTAAGTCGTTCACTACCAAATTCATGCCTGAAAGCCTGATTACTTCGTGCAACTGGTGTCTTCTTTCATTGATATTCCCATATCTTGGCATGAAAATTCTTATCTGTCCGCCTTGATCATTAATCATTTTTGGCACATCATAAGACATTAAAGAAACCTCATTTTCAGCCAAATAAGGCACGACTTCAGATGATACATACAATATCCTCTTATCTTTCATAATAGTAATTTGCTTAATTTTTGGTAATAAAAACGATGCAAAATTACAAAATTTTATGCAGTTATTAACTAATATATTATGTTTGCACTAAATTTTAATAATACCACCATGCATATTTTCTACGGTAAAGTTGCTTTAATAGCTTATTTAAAAACTATTAAAACCGAAAATTCGAGTGTTGGTTTCGTACCAACCATGGGCGCTTTACACCAAGGTCACCTAGCATTAATGCAACGATCATTGAACGAAAATGATGACACAGTTGTAAGTATTTTTGTAAATCCAACACAGTTTAACAACCAAGAAGATTTAGCAAAATACCCCCGAACTCTAGACGAAGATGTAAAAAAAATGCGCACATTAAGCGATAAAATAATTTTATACGCTCCAACTGTCGAAGATATTTACGAAGGTCATACTGTTTCTCAATCCTTTGATTTCGACGGATTAGAAAACCAAATGGAGGGAAAATTCAGGCCTGGGCATTTTAATGGCGTAGGTACAATTGTAAAACGTTTATTCGAGATTATCACTCCTACAAACGCTTATTTTGGAGAAAAAGATTTCCAGCAATTACAAATTGTAAAGAAAATGGTCGAAAAAAACCATTTACCAGTAAATGTAGTTGGTTGCCCTATTTTTAGAGAATCAAACCAATTAGCAATGAGCTCCAGAAACGAACGTTTAACACCCGATGAACGTCAGGAAGCAGCTATAATTTACAAAACCTTAACCGAAGCAAAAGAAATATTTCAGACTAAAAGTCCCGAAGAAACAATTGAATTTGTAGAAAATTCCTTCAAAGACAATGATAAGTTTGAATTAGAATATTTCGTAATTGCCGATGAATCTACATTATTACCTATAGAACACAAAAATAAAGACAAAAATTACCGCGCATTTATAGCAGTATTTGTTAATTCTATTAGGTTGATTGACACTATTTCATTAAATTAATTTACTTTTGTAGCATGCAAATTCAAGTAGTAAAATCAAAAATACACCGTGTAAAAGTAACTGGAGCCGATCTTAATTATATTGGCAGCATTACTATTGACGAAGCCTTACTAGACGCCTCAAATATTATTGAAGGTGAAAAAGTAGCAATTGTGAACATCAATAATGGCGAACGTTTTGAAACGTATGCTATTAAAGGAGAACGAAATTCGGGCGAAATAACCCTAAATGGTCCTGCAGCAAGAAAAGTACAAAAAGATGATATCATCATAATCATTTCTTACGCAACATTGGAGTTTGAAGAAGCCAAAACCTTCAAACCATGGATCGTTTTCCCAAATGAAAATGACAATTCGTTGACATAAATCCATTTCTTAACAAATAAAATCATCCTTTTTCAAAGTTAAAATTTGTAAAAGGATTTTTGTCGTATCTATAAGCCAACTAATCAACATTGCTTTGCCAATTTGCAATTAACAAGTATTAAATAAGAAAAATAAAGTACTATATTGCTACTCTATTTTAACAATCTTAAAATTTCAGAAATCCCAAATTATGAAAAAAGTTTACCTACTACTTCTTTTTATTTCAATTACAGCTTTTTCTCAAAGAAAAACAGAAACAATTAATTCAACATCATTAGAAGAAACAAGAACCATTACTGTAGAATTACCTGCTTCTTACGAAAATAATAAAACCAGAAATTACCCAGTTCTTTATTTATTCGATGGAGAATATCTTCTTGATCCATTTAGTGGTGCTTTAAAATATGGTACCTATTGGGATGATTTACCAGAAGTTATTATTGTAGCTATTCATCAAAATAAAAATGATGAACGCGAAGACGATTCTACCTTCGACGGAATCAATGGTTTACCTTTTGAAAAAGGAGCTAAATTTTTCGAATTTGTCGCGGGAGAAGTAATCCCTTTAGTGGAAAGAAAATACCGTACTGCCCCGTTCCGAATTATTGCAGGTCATGGTGTAACTGCAGGTTATTTGAATTTTTTCTTGTATAAAGAAGTTCCTTTGTTTAATGCCTTTATCTCTATGAGTCCAGAATTGGCAACTCAAATGGAAGTACGTGTTCCTGAAAAATTTGCTAAATTAAAAACACCTTTATTTTATTATCTATCCGCTGCCGATGGAGATGTTAAAAAGACAAAAGAACCTATTCAAAAACTAGATCAAAACATCAAAATAGCCAACAATCCTTTAATAAATTACAAATACGATTTATTTAAAAATACCACTTATTATTCAGTGGTTTTATACTCGATTCCAAATGCTTTAAATCAAATTTTTGATGCATACAAACCTATAAATTTAGCGGAGTATAATGACAAAATAGTTATTCTTAAATCTGGTTATGTTGATTATCTAAGAAACAAATACGATATCATCACAAAAACATTAGGTGTAGAAATGCCTGTTCGAATGAATGATTATATAGCAGTAGAAACCGCTATTTTAAAAAACAATGCTTACGACGAATTGGGTATATTAGCCGAAATCGCCAATACAAGCTATCCTAAAGCAATGCTAGGCGAATATGAATTAGGATTGATGTATGAAAAAATGGGTGATGCAAAAAGAGCTTCAAAAAAATATCAAAACGCTTCCCAAATGGAGCCTATTGGTAAATTAAACAAAGACTTGATGTATGACAAAATAGATGAAATGAACGGTCTTATTAAAAAGAAATAATGTCAAAAGTTAAAACAACATTTTTTTGCCAGAATTGTGGCGCCCAATATTCCAAATGGCAAGGGCAATGTAATTCGTGCAAAGAATGGAATACCATAGCCGAGGAAATTATCCAAAAACAAGAAAAAGTTGCTTGGAAGAGCGAACCTACACCTAGTGGCAAGGCTCCTCGCCCTTTACGAATAAACGAAATAGATTCGACTCAGGAAGTTCGTATGGACACAACTGACGGCGAATTAAACCGTGTTCTTGGTGGTGGTATTGTTCCTGGTTCATTGACTCTTTTAGGAGGAGAACCCGGAATTGGAAAAAGTACACTTTTGCTTCAAGTTTCATTACAACTACCTTATAAAACTCTTTACGTTTCGGGAGAAGAAAGCCAGAAACAAATAAAAATGCGTGCCGAAAGAATCACGCCAAATGGTGACAATTGCTACATTCTTACCGAAACCAAAACCCAGAATATCTTCAAACAAATTGAAGCTATTCAGCCCGAGATAGTAATTATCGATTCTATCCAAACGCTTCATACGGATTATATCGAATCAACAGCCGGAAGTATCTCTCAAATTAGAGAAACTACTGCTGAGTTAATCAAGTTTGCCAAAGAAACCAATATTCCTGTTATCCTGATTGGGCATATTACCAAAGACGGAAACATAGCAGGTCCTAAGATTTTGGAACACATGGTCGATACGGTTTTACAATTTGAAGGAGACAGAAATCATGTATATCGTATTTTACGATCACTTAAAAACCGTTTTGGATCTACTGCCGAATTAGGAATTTACGAAATGCTGGGAAGTGGTTTAAGAGAAGTAAGTAATCCGTCCGAAATATTAATTTCGCACAAAGACGAAGAATTATCAGGAACAGCAATTGCTTCGACACTCGAAGGAATGCGTCCGCTAATGATCGAGATACAATCCTTAGTAAGTACCGCTGTTTATGGAACACCTCAACGAAGTACTACAGGATATAATGCCAAAAGATTAAACATGATTTTGGCTGTTTTAGAAAAAAGAGCAGGATTTCGCCTGGGAGCAAAAGATGTATTCCTGAATGTAACTGGAGGTATTTCTGTAGATGATCCTGCGATAGATCTTGCTGTCGTTGCAGCTATTTTATCCTCAAATGAAGATATTCCTGTAACTAAAGGTTTTTGTTTTGCGGGAGAAGTTGGTTTATCAGGTGAAATTCGTCCTGTAAATCGTGTAGACCAACGCATACAAGAAGCAGAAAAATTAGGATTTTCGACTATTTTTGTATCTAAATACAATAAAATTGCATTAAAAAATACAGGAATAAAAATTGAGCTTGTTGCTAAAATCGAAGATGTAGCCAGTATTCTTTTTGGTTAATCCAACAATTTATATTTTAAAAATCTCGCTCAGAACCTTAATTTAATAAGATTTTGAGCGAGATTTTTTTATAAAGCAATTACTAAAATTTTGGTGCACTAAAACTTCCCTCGGTAATTGTAAATGTTTTTCCATCTCTTGATCCAGAAAAACTAAATGTCCCTGCGATTTTTTTATCACTTTTCTCCGTAATATTCACAGTTCCTGATGTTGCACTAATATTATTTATTTCAGGTTTAAAACTAAAATTTGCTTGGTAGGTAGTTGTAAGATTTGATAAATCATATACAATTGGATGACTTCCTGTTGTAAAATCCAAAGGCAGCCATATAGAAATACTTTTAAAAGTATCATCAATTCCCTCATACCCCATTATATTTATGCTTCCTGAAGTAATTATAGCAGGGTTAAAATTATAAGCAACCCCATTATATTTAAATTTAATATACCCTTCTGCACTAGTGCTTTCCTCTACATTATCTTCTGATGAATTGTCACTGCTGCAAGAAGATGATACTACTAGTGAAAAGATGGCAACAGCCATAAACATAAATTTCTTTAAAGTTTTCATTTAAACTGATTTTAATTATTAATAATCCTGCAAATATATAAGATTTGTACTATGAAAAATACATTATTTGAAAAGCTGCAAAATTGAATCAAAATATACATACTGAATAAGGAAACTTTTGCGTCAACTTTTCCAATTCTTTAATGGATTTTTATTTTCTTTATAGACTGATAATTCTAATTCAGATAATAGAAGCCGAATTATTTCAAATAGCAATTCAATTTATGAAGTTTCCAAAACAAAAAATATTCAAAGCATTCCTAATACTTACATTAGTCTTGGTGGTACTTTTTTTAGGATTTTACTTTTTTAGAAATGCCCTTTTGCATAAAGCTATAGCGAAGGTCTCCGATAAAATGAACAAAGAATACAACAGTACGTTTTCGGTGAAAACCGCTTCTTTTGATGGGCTTTCGGGGATAAAACTAACCAATGTAATCTTGGTACCAAAAAATGCAGATACGCTTTGTAATATTCACAATATAGAAACCAGTATTAGTTTATCGCATTTATTGGTGGGAGATATCCAGATTGGAACTTTAAAAATCGACAGAGGCTTTATACAATTAGTAAAAAAGGGAAATATCAAGAACTTTGATGCATTCTTAAAAAAAGACAGTACTAATACTTCTAAAAACGAAAAAAGAGAATACGCTGCGTATGCCTATAGAATAATATCAAAATTATTAAATCTTGTTCCTACCGATATGAAGTTGGAAAATTTAATTTTTAAGATTGATGATAATGGTAAGAAAGCACAAATTGCAATAAATAAATTAGCTTTAGTCGATAAAGAACTCGAGACCAATTTACATGTTCAAACCAATACATTCGATCAACGCTGGAACATAAAAGGATTTGCTGACCCAAGGAATAAAAAAGCCGATATCCGCTTTTTTAATCTTGATACAGGAGCAATAAGAGTACCTTACATTGATGACCGCTTTAATATGCTAGCTAGTTTTGACTCTATACGATTGAATATTGAGAACATTAAAAAAGACGGAAGCGAACTTCATATTGATGGTTATTCCTCTATCACAAATTTAAAAATTAACCATGCCAGAATTGCCAGCAAAGATGTTGTTATAAAAAATGCCCGTTTTGATTATCGTTTCCTATTGGGTTCAGATTTTATTTCGATAGATAGCACATCGACCGTTCAGTTAAACAAGATAAAGTTCCATCCTTATGTATCCTATAATACCCAATCGGATACTATTTATACTCTTAAAGTTGCCATTCCTAAAATGAAAGCGCAAGATTTTATTGTTTCATTACCAGATGGTTTGTTTACTCATTTTCAAGGTATGGAAGCTACAGGAAATTTCGATTATAAACTTGATTTTAAATTCAACAAAAACAAGCCAAACAGCTTAGTTTTTGATAGTAAATTAAACAAAGAGAACCTTGTTATTACCAAATATGGTGAAGCAAACCTTACCAAATTAAATGGTGAATTTGTATATCGTGCCATTATAAAAAATGTATTGCAAAGACCAATTTTAGTAGGTGCAGGAAATCCAAATTATACCCCGATTGAACAAATCTCTCCGTATCTCCAAAAATGTGTTTTAACTACCGAAGATCCTTCGTTCTTTTCTCATCGTGGTTTTATTAATGAAGCTTTTAAACAATCGATATTAAAAAACATCCGAACCAAAAAGTTTTCTCGTGGTGCAAGTACCATAAGTATGCAGCTAATAAAGAATGTTTTCCTTACCCGAGAAAAAACGTTGTCACGCAAACTCGAAGAGATTTTACTGGTTTATATACTCGAAAATAATCGTGTAGTAAGTAAACAACGTATGCTCGAAGTATATTTTAATATCATCGAATGGGGACCAAATGTATATGGAATTGGCGAAGCAAGCCGTTTTTATTTCCAGAAAAGTCCGTCAGATTTAAGTCTTAACGAATGTTTATTTCTGGCTACGATTATTCCAAGTCCAAGAAAGTTTACTTACCAATTTAATGACCAGGGAAATTTGAAAGATTACGCTATCAGAAATCAAAAATTCCTAAGCAATATTATGTTACGTCGTGGTGTTTTAACTTCTGAAGATACTATTAACAGATTACCCGTTTACATTTCGGGAAATGCTCGCTCGCTATTGCGAATAAAAGCACCCGATTCTACAGCAGTTCCTGTAGATTCTATGTCTATAGATGATGAGTTTGATCTTTAAATCTTTTTAGTAGATACTTCAAGGTTTCGGTAACCTAGCAGCATGATATATATGATCGGTTGCTAACGCGAGCGTCTCGCTCGTGAGCATGAAGTCATTTCGTCCTTAAATAAGTTTACATATTTATACTTGATTTTGATTGTGTTCACGAGCGAGACGCTCGCGTCAGCAAAAGTCAAAAATATTTTAAAATCCTTATTTAAAATTCTTCAGAAAATCTTCTTTATATGTTGGGGAAACTTCAATTTCGGCTCCGTCATTTAGCGTTATGATTCCGCCTTTGTTATATGCTTTTACGCAATTTATATTAATGATGTGCGATTTATGAACTCGTATAAATGGTAAGGGTAAAATTTCGGAAAAGTGCTTTAAGAATCGACAAACCATTTTCTTATTTCCGTTATTTAGGTATAAATCGGTGAAGTTTCCATTGCCTTTTAATCGGACAATTTCTTCCATTTTAACCACTTCAAAACCTTCTAATGTTGGTAAGATTACTTGTTGCTTTTCGGGTTTGGTTTCATGAAAATTCTCAACGATAATTTTGTTTCTATTAAAAATTTCATTGTTCATAACCTGATGATGCACTTTGTTTACTGCAACAATTAGTTCTTCGATACTAATGGGTTTTAGCAAATAATAAGCAGCACTTTGGTTTAAAGCCTTTAATGAATATTCGGAAAAAGCCGTAACAAAAATCGTTTCAAAGTGTAAATCCTTGCAAGCTTCGAGAACATCAAAAGCATTCCCGAAAGGCATTTCTACATCCAGAAAAACCAATTGTGGTTGTAGTTCATGCAATAACGGAACAGCTTCTTTTATATTCTGTGCTTCGCCAATAACCTCAACTTGCGGACAATATTTACTCAAATAATTTTTGAGTACTTCTCGTGCTGCAAGTTCGTCTTCGACAATTACACTTTTTATCTTCTGGAAAGTCATCATAATTTATCTATTAACGGAAAAACAATTCTAACAATTGTTCCTGTTTCTGGCATTTCTTTTTCGATAATTTCAAAAGAAATATTCTTTTTATACAATTCGTTCAGCAAACCAATACGTTCTTTTGTATTGCTTAATCCTCGGGATTCATGTGCTTTTTGATTACTGGTTTTTAGTTCACGACTTTTGGTTAAACCAATACCGTTATCTTCTATAGTAACCACAACTTTTTCGGTTACAAAATCAAAATTAAGATTCAAAAATCCCTTTTTATCAAGATAACGCAATCCGTGCCAAATTGCATTTTCCAGATGTGGCTGAATAATCATATTGGGAACCAAAACAGTTTCGGCATCCAAAGCTTCACTAACACTAATTTTAAAATCGAATTTGTCCTGAAAACGCAAATGTTCTAAGTCCAGGTATTTCTTTAATTGTTCAATTTCTTTATCTAATGTGATGAAATCTTTATTGGAGTTTTCCATCATATTTCGCATTAGATTAGAATAAGAGGTCAGGTATTTATTGGCTTCTAATTCTTTATTTTCCGAAATAAACTGATTCACACTATTCAAACTATTAAAGATAAAATGCGGATTCATTTCTCGTCTGAGCGACTGCAAAGCGATTTCTTTATTTTTAGTTTTTATCGAATACAAGGCTTTTACAATAAACAAGAATAAAAGCAAGAGCAATAATATAGAACCTAAAAGAAAATAATTGAAGGTGTTTTTCTTTGTAATTAATTCATCTTTTAAGGTTTTTTCTTTTTCTAACTGACGAATTTTATCTTCGGTTACCTGAAACGTTTTTGCATCAATTAGCGTAGTATCAGATTGGATTAGTTCGTCAAAATTCTTAAAGAACTGCTCATATAAAGCAATACTTTCTTTATCGTTTCCTTTGGTTTTGTAATACGCTATTAAAGCCGACAAACTTTTCTTTGCCTCGGTAGAATTTCCATTTTTAGATGCTAAATCATAGGCTTCTTTAAGCGACAGAATGGCTTTCTTAGGCTCTTCTTTTTTAAAATAAAGTTTTGCCAAAGATTGCAATTGCTTGATTTGTGTGATGAAATCTTGTTTGGTTTTGGCTTCCGCCAAAAGTCTTTCGTTTATGCCAATCGCTTTCTCAAACTGATTATCCGAAGCATATACTTTGGCTATTTCATTTTTAATCTTAATGACTTCTTCCGGTTTATCTTTTGCGTAAGCTAGCGCTTTATTGTAACTCTCGATTGCAACTATTTTATTTTGCTGTTGTAGAGAATTCTCCGCTTTTTGAACATATGCCGCAGATACCTCATCGATTTTATTCTCTTTTTTAAGTAACTCAATATTAGAATTTACATATCCTGCTTGCGTAATCGGGTTTGCTTGTGTGCGCAATCGGTTAGCGTCATTCTGGTTTATTTTTTCCTCACTTTTATCTTCTGAAATAGCCCCAGCCGCTTCATAATTTTTTATTGCCGAATCAAACTTTTTCTGGTTCTCTTGTACTTTGGCAATACTTCTTGTTACTCGTATTTTATCTTCTGCAAGATTTTGTTTGGTATAACTTGCTAATGCTTTTTTATAATATTCTTCGGCTTTTGCATTATCCCCTTTATTAAGGAATTCATTAGCTAAGCGTTCATAATTTTGACCTATTTGCGTTTCATCATTTACATCCAATGATTTTTGTAATTCTTTAGATACTTTGCTCATTTTGGAAATTGGCACTGCTTTTTTCTTGGCAAGAGAATCCTGTGCCACTACTCCAAACGGAAGTAACAACATTAGAAATAAAGAAAAAACAACTACTAAACGGCTCATATATTTTATCTTCTTTTAAATCTTAGTGCCTTAATTTCTTAGCACCTCAGAACCTTCAAAAACAATACTGTAAAGTAAAGTATTTTATATTCCGTTTACAACTCGTTTCACCAAGTGAAAATACCGTTTCACCATTTCTGCAAAAAACGAACTCTTTAAGTTTATAAGTTTGGTCTATAATCACAATCTAAAACATAGGAAATCATGAAAACATCAATCCTTATCTCAGCGCTTTTAGCAACTACATTCTCTTTTGCAAATAGCAATTATACTAATGCAAACTTCAAGAAGAATACTAAAATTGAAAAACCAATAACTGCAGAAAAAACCAAAATACAAGTTGCATTATTATTAGATACTTCTAGTAGTATGGATGGATTAATTGACCAAGCAAAATCCCGACTTTGGAATATTGTGAACACTTTGACAACTTTAAAATACAATGGACAAAATCCCGATATCGAAATTGCTCTGTATGAATATGGCAATGACGGTTTATCTAAACAATCTAATTATATCCGACAAATAGCACCACTTTCGACCGATTTGGATTTGATTTCGGAAAAACTGTTTTCTCTAAGTACAAATGGTGGTAACGAATACTGCGGAGCTGTGATTCAGGATGCTACCAAACAATTAAAATGGGCAAAGGACAACAACAATATGAAGCTAATTTATATTGCAGGAAACGAAGAATTTAATCAGGGTGGAATTAATTATAAAGAAGCCATAAGCAATGCTTTAAAGAATGATATTTATGTAAATACTATTTATTGTGGCGATAAAACCCAAGGTATAAATGAATTATGGAAAGATGGTGCTGATTATGGAAAAGGCAAATACTTTAATATTGATTCCAACCAAACGGTTCGTTATATAGTAACTCCTTATGATGAGGAAATTACTAAATGCAATGAAAAAATCAATAAAACTTATATTGGTTATGGTTCAAAAGGCTCTGAGAAAAAAATGAATCAGGAAAAACAAGACAGAAATGCTCAGGGAGTTTCTGCATCTAATTATGCCGAGCGTGCAGTGAGTAAATCTAAAGCTGTTTATAAAAACGATAGTTGGGATCTAGTTGATAAAGTAAAAGATGACGCTACAGCTATTTCGAAAATAAAAAAAGAAGAATTGCCTGCTGAACTTCAGAATAAGTCTACTGCCGAATTAAAAGTAATTGTTGCGCAAAAAACCAAAGAAAGAGAAAATATTCAAAAGGAAATTAGCGAACTTGCTAAAAAACGTCAAGGCTATATAGATACCGAAGCAAAAAAGACAAAAAAACAAGATGATTTGGGTAATGCCATAAACACATCGATTGTTGCTCTTGCAAAAGTTAAAGGATATACTGTTGAGAAATAAATAAAGTGTGAAAAATAAATTATTTAAGAACATGAAAAAGAGTATCCTCTTTTTGATTTTTATAGGAATTTTTTCTGTTAGTTTTAAATGCATACATAAAGAAGAAAATCTTATAACACCTAGCTCAAAATCTTCTTCAAAAGAAAAACTAGAAAGCCAGATAAACAAAATTAAAAAGTTTGTAAACACATCTTCGAAATACAATACCGAAGTTGGCTTTTTTATCGATATGGGAATTGCTTCTGGCAAGAAACGCTTTTTTATATATGATTTAAAAAACGATAAACTAATTAACAAAGGTTTGGTTGGTCATGGTTCTGGTTCGGAAACCGGAATTCCTGGAAAGTTAAAATTTAGCAACGTAAATAATTCGCTTTCTACCTCGTTAGGAAAATACTCGATTGGGTATTCGTATGAAGGCACTTTTGGGAAGGCCTACAAGTTATACGGATTAGACAAGACCAACGATAATGCTTTTGATAGAAATGTGGTTTTACATAAATATAAGGATGTCCCTTTTGAAGAACAAATAAATCCTATTTGCAACAGTTATGGATGCCCGATGGTAAATGAAAAATTTTTTGGTGTAGTTGAAGACATAATTGATAACTCTAAAAAGAAAATCATTCTCGTTATCTACTATTAAAAAACCATTCAAATTTTCGTTATTTGTAATCCTTATTCCCCTAAACAAACAATTTAAATATTAAACTCATGATAAAAAAAATAGTAACATCAGCTTTATTATTGATTGGCGCAATTGCATTTGCCCAAAAGCCAATCTTTACAACGGCTAAAGTAAAAGCCGCAACAGTATATTTTAATGCTGCCGAAATTTCGCAAACTGCAAGCGCTAATCTTCCGTTAGGAACAAGCGAGATTGTGATAAAAAATGTAGCTGTAGACTTAAATGAAAATTCTATACAAATAGGAACTCCTTCGACAGTAACGGTACTTTCGGTTCAGTTTACTAATAATTATATCTCCGAATATGAAGTAGATACTAAATCCCCTGCTTTAAAAAGAGTTAGAGATAGTATTGTTTTGGTTCAGAAAGAGCTTCAGAAAGTTAATAACACGATAAATTCTGAAACAAAAACGATTCAACTTTTAGATAAAAATCAACAAATTTCGGGTGTGAATTCTGGTTTGAATGTTACTGAATTAATGAAAATGGTTGAGTATTATAAAAACAAGCAAATCGAAATTGCCAATACTATTAATACACTTACTGAGAAGCAACAAAAGCTTAACGAAACACTTCAAAAACTAAATAATAAACTTGAAGTTGATACGAGTAAAGAAGAGAAAACCTCATCGGGAAAACTAATCGTTCAGGTTATGAATGAAGTTGCAGGTGCTGTGCCATTGGATATTTCGTACTTAACAAATAATGCTACCTGGACTCCGTTTTATGACCTACGTGCCGAAAGTGTTACATCGCCTATTAATATGATGTACAAAGCTCAGGTAATCCAAAATACAGGTATCGATTGGAAAAAAGTAAAACTTACTTTATCTAGTGGTTATCCTAACCAGAATAATCAAGCACCGATACTAAGTTCTTGGTTTTTGAGAAATAATAATATTAGTCAACCATATGCTTACCAACAAAAAAGTGTAATGAATCAACTGCAAGGAAGAGTTGCAGAAGACAATGCATTAATGGAAACTGTAGTTGTAGCACCAGTTGCAATGAAGAAATCATCTGTTTCAGATTACACGACTGTCGAAGAGAATCAACTTAATGTTTCTTTTGATATTGATATTCCTTATGATATTTTATCTAACGGAAAAGTTCATAGCGTATCTCTAAAAGAAATAAAATTACCTTCATCATATAAATATTACGCTGCACCAAGAGTAGAAAGCGAAGCTTTCCTTCTTGCTGAAATTGCCGATTATAGCAAATACAATTTGTTAAGAGGTGAAGCCAATATCATTTTTGAAGGGATGTATGTAGGTAAAACTTTTATCGAACCAAACCAAACCAGCGATACTTTAAATTTAAGTATGGGCCGTGACAAAAAGGTATCTATAAAACGTGAAAAAGTAGCCGACAAATCGGGAACTAAGTTTTTATCTTCTAAAAAAGAACAGACTTTTACTTACGATATCACTGTAAGAAACAACAAGAAAGAAGCTATTGAACTTTTATTAAAAGACCAATATCCTTTGACTACGAATAAAGAAATCGAAGTTGAATTATTACAAAATGATGGTGCAAAAGTAAATTCCGAAACTGGAATCTTGACTTGGCAATTACAAATGAAACCTAATGAAATCAAGAAATTCCGAATTAGCTATAAAGTAAGATATCCTAAAGATCAGGTATTAAATTTATAAATCTCTTTCAAAATAAAATCCCGATACAATTAAACGTGTATCGGGATTTTTATTTTAATATCTCCAGTAATGCTTAATATGGAACGCTGATAAAACGGATTCGCTAAGGCGAAAACGCAGATAAAAACAGATTTTATTTATAGTCTTTTTAAAAAATCCGTCCCGACGCTTCGGGATCGCGTCTTTACTTTTGTAAATCTGTGTTATCCGCGTTCCTTTATAGACAATCTATGCTAGAAAGGTTTGTAGTAACTGAAAACTGAGACTGAAACTAAAAACTAAACTACGGTGCTGGATCAGGAATTACAGCGTGAACCGCATTTATTTCGGCAATAACTTCGTCTGATAATGTAAGGTTAATAGAATCTATATTTTCTTTTAATTGCTCCATTGTAGTTGCTCCGATAATAGTACTTGTTACAAATGGTTGCTGATTAACAAAAGCCAATGACATTTGTGCAAAATTTAAACCATGCTTATTAGCAATTTCCTGATACATGCGTGCTGCTTTGGTACTTTGCTCACTGCTATATCTTGTATATTGTGGAAACAAATTAAGTCTTGAGTTTGGATGTTTCTCACCAGATAAAAATTTACCTGATAATACTCCAAAAGCCATTGGCGAATACGCTAATAAGCCTACATTCTCTCGCATGCAAACCTCAACAGAAGCATTCTCGAAAAGACGATTTAATAATGAATATGGATTTTGAATTGTTTTAACTCTTGGTAAATTATTGTATTTGTTTTCTTCCAGAAAACGCATAATTCCCCAAGGATTTTCATTAGAAAGTCCTACATGTTTAATCTTTCCTTCTTTTATAAAACCTTCCATAGTTTGTAGAACTTCATGGATATTATCTTCCCAAGCGTCGTCCTGAATTTTAAGTCCGCGTTGTCCAAAACAATTTGTTTTACGCTCTGGCCAATGCAGTTGGTATATGTCTACGTAATCGGTTTGTAATCTTTGTAAACTTTGGTCTAATGCATATTTTAAACTTGCTGGCGAGAAATCTATTTTCTCACGCATATAGCCAAAATTATCATTTGGTCCAGCGATTTTGGTTGCCAAAACCACATCTTCTCTTTTTCCTGATTTTTTAAACCAGGTTCCTATAATCTTTTCTGTACTTCCGTAAGTTTCTTTACTTGCTGGAATAGAATACATCTCGGCAGTATCAAAAAAATTAACGCCTTGTTCTAGCGCATAATCCATTTGAGCGTGTCCTTCGGCTTCAGTGTTTTGTTGACCAAAAGTCATCGTGCCAAGATTTATTTTACTTACTTTAATATCAGTATTGGGAATTGTTGTGTATTTCATTTTTTAAGGTGCTAAGATATTGAGTTGCTATACTGTCCCCAAATTTTGGGATTGGGACTACGTTTATTACTAATGAGCTTCAAAGGTACAAAGCAATATTTCAAAAGAAAAAGGTTCAAAGTTAAAAAACTCTAAACCTTTTTATGTTATAGATTTATTCGGAAGAAAGCTTGTTTTTGTTTTTACCACAGATTTAAATGATTTAAACCGCGTGCAAATCACCATAAACTTATCATTTCTTTATTCAAGTTTTCTTGTGAAATTATTCGACCATATTTTACATCGTCCAATCCTTCTTCAACTTTATTATGATATTCGGATAACTCTAATGGATTTCCTTTTGAATCATAAGAAACGATTTCGTTTAAATAATTATCAAAAACAGAAGAGACAATACGAAGCACTCGTTCATCGGCTAAATCTAGTTGAAGTCTTATTTTATCTTTTAATTCCGGAAGTCCCATGATTATTGTATTTAGAATGACAAAGTTACAAAAAAACTAAAAGTCATTGACTAAGCTCTAATCTATTTGATAAAATATAAAAGTGTTCGTTTTATTTCTTGCCACAGATTAAAATGATTAAATGGATTCTAAAACTTTGCGAACCTTGCGTAACTCTTTCCGCTCTTTGCGGTTAATTTCCTCGCCATTGATTGAAAATAAAATTGAGTAAATACGCTATAAAAGGTAAAAAAAGACCTTGTAGTATAACCAGAAAACAAAAAAGGTCCAGAGTATAAACCCTGAACCTTTGTTTCTTTGTGCCTTAGAACCTCAGTTCCTTAGTAACTTAATTAATGCTATTTAACATTTCGGCGATTTCATCTAATCTTGGTGTTAGGATGATTTCGATTCTACGGTTTTTAGCTTTTCCTTCTGGAGTTGCATTGCTTGCCAATGGAGAGAATTCTCCACGACCTGCAGCAGTTAATTTTTGTTTGTTGATTTTACTGTTTTCGCTCAAGATTGCTACAATTGCTGTTGCTCTTTTGGTCGATAAATCCCAGTTGTTTGTAATTACTCCTGAACCTACATATGGATCATCATCTGTATGTCCTTCGATCAATACTGAAAGATCTGGATTGTCTCCTAGTACTTTCCCTAGTTCTACAACTGCTTTTTTACCTTCTGTTCCTACTGACCAACTTCCTGAATTAAAAAGTAATTTGTTTTCCATAGAAACATATACTTTTCCGTTCTTTTGTTCTACTGTCAATCCTTTTCCTTCAAATCCGTTTAGTGCTTTTGATAGGGTTTCCTTTAGCTTTTTCATAGCAGCTTCTTTAGCCGCTATCATAGATTCTAGTTCGTCTAAACGTTTTGCTGTTTTGTCTAAACGTGCTTGTTCTGCTGCTAATGCTTTTCCTTTGGCTTCTAGTTGTTCTAGTAACTCACGGTTTTTATTCATGTTACTTTTTAAAGCTTCATTACTGTTTTTTTCTAATGCATCATAAGAGTCTTGCAAAACTTTTAATTTGTTTTGTGCAGCTGCATAATCAGCTTTTTGCTTTTCTAGTTCAGCTTTAGTTGTAGCAAGATTTTTATTTAATCCGTCACGGTCTAACTCTAATTGATTTTTTGCTTTTAGCAATTCGGCATTTTCATCGGAGATTGAACGATTTTCTTTTTTTAAATCGGCAAATTTCGTTTCCAGATCGTTGTATATTTTTTTGGATACACACGATGTTGTAAGCGCAAGTATCAATAATCCGATTGAAGCTTTTTTAATCATTTTTTTTGTGGTGTTTATTATTTGAGATTTTCTTATTCTTTTTTAATTATTGGTATTAGCACGATTCTAGCCCTGATTATAGCGAAAATCCTTTATGTTTTTCCTTTAAAAACATAAAGATTACTTCACTAAGTTCATATTTCACATATGTGTTCAGTGAATTTCATTTATAGCGGAAAGCAGGACACGAGCGAAGCGAACTGACGAAATAAATAGCTCCTAAAAAAAATACTTTGCTGGAGTTTGCTTAAATCTTGTGTGTATCTAACAATAATGATACCATTAATCTTCGATTTCGACTAAAACCGGGCAATGGTCAGAATGTACTGCGTCTGGTAATATAACGGCACGTTTTAGTTTGTGTTGTAAGCTATCGCTAACTAAATTATAATCGATTCTCCAACCTTTGTTGTTCCCTCTTGCTCCTGCGCGGTAACTCCACCATGAATAATTGTGTGGTTCTTTGTTAAAGTGACGGAAGCTATCTATAAATCCTGTTTTCATGAATCCATCTAACCAAGCGCGTTCGGCAGGTAAAAACCCTGAAACTGTTTTGTTACGAACAGGATCATGGATATCTATCGCTTCGTGGCAAATGTTGTAATCACCGCAAATAATAAGATTTGGGGTTGTTTTTTTAAGCTCATTAATATAGGTCTGAAAATCGTCCATAAACATGAATTTATGATCCAATCGCTGAATATTGGTTCCTGACGGAAGGTATAAACTCATTACAGAGCAAGTGTCGAAATCTGCTCGAAGATTTCTTCCTTCAAAATCCATGTGCTGAATTCCAGTTCCGTACACAACGTTATTTGGTTTTGTTTTTGAAAGGATAGCAACACCGCTATATCCTTTTTTTGTAGCTGGATAATAATACTGATATGGGTAACCTGCTTTGGTAATATCTTCTACCGGAATTTGATCTTCTGTCGCTTTAATCTCCTGAAGACAAATAACATCCGGATTTGCATGTTGTAACCAATCGATAAATCCTTTTGAAATTGCAGCACGAATTCCGTTTACGTTATAAGAAATAATTTTCATTACAATTTGTTTTATGTATTTCAAATGTAATAAAAAAGCGGAAAGTTTGAATAAGAATTAAGGAAAAGTAGAGTTTTTTGTTATCTTTGTTTCCTGCTCTAAAAAACAAATTGTACATGGGTTTAGTTACCGCGAAAGAAGTTGCCAAGGCAATAAATGTTGACAAGTACGGGGTGTTAGGTACTTTTTCTGGCTGGGTCCTTATGAAGGTACTAAAAATATCGACCTTGAACAAGATTTACGATAGGAATAAACATTTAGAAGATCTCCCTTTTTTGAATGGAGTTTTGGATGATTTACAAATAAAATTCGAAATCCCGGAAGAAGATTTAAAACGATTACCTAAAGACGGTGCTTATATTACTATTTCAAACCATCCGCTTGGTGGTATTGATGGCATTTTATTGTTAAAGTTAATGCTTGAAAGAGAGCCTAATTTTAAGATTATTGCTAACTTCCTGTTACACCGTATTGTTCCGTTAAAAAAATATATCATGCCTGTAAATCCTTTTGAGAATCATAAGGATGCAAAATCAAGCGTGGTTGGAATAAAAGAAACGTTTCGTCATTTAAGTGACGGAAAACCTTTAGGGATTTTTCCTGCTGGTGAGGTTTCGACTTATAAAGACGGGAAATTAGTGGTGGATAAACCTTGGGAAGAAGGCGCGATTAAATTAATCAGAAAAGCCAAAGTGCCTGTTGTTCCTATTTATTTTCATGCCAAAAACAGTAAATTGTTCTATTGGCTTTCTAAAATAGATGATACTTTGCGTACAGCAAAATTACCATCGGAATTACTTACTCAAAAGGATCGTGTTATTAAGGTACGTATCGGAAAACCTATTTCGGTTAACGAACAAAACGAACTTGAATCTTTTGAAGAATACTCGGAGTTTTTAAGAAAGAAAACTTATATGCTGGCAAATCCTTTTGAGAAGGAACATAAATTGCTAGATACTGCAAACTTAAAGATTACTAAAAGTCCTAAGGAAATTGTTACTCCTGCAAATGGAAACAAGATAAATGCAGAGGTTGAAATTTTAAGAAACACAGATTGCAGATTATTACAAAGTAAAAACTACGAAGTGTTTTTTGCTGAAGCGAAAAACATTCCGAATATATTACATGAAATTGGCCGCTTACGCGAAATTACCTTCCGTGAGGTTGGTGAAGGAACAAATGAGCCTATCGATATTGATCAATACGACCAATATTATCACCATATGTTTTTATGGGATGATGATGCAAAAAAAATATCTGGTGCTTACCGTATGGGATTAGGTTCTGAGATTTATCCTAAATACGGAATGGACGGTTTTTACCTAAATGACCTTTTTAGATTCGAGCCTGAACTTCATGATATGATGCATAAATCTATCGAGATGGGTCGTGCATTTATTATTAAGGAATACCAACAAAAACCAATGCCTCTTTTCTTATTATGGAAAGGAATCATTCATACAACGTTGCGTTATCCTGAGCATAAATATTTGCTTGGTGGTGTAAGTATTAGTAATCAATTCTCTGATTTTTCTAAATCATTGATGATTGAGTTTATGAAATCTAATTATTACGATCCTTATATTGCGCAATACATTCACCCGAAAAAAGCATACAAGGTAAAACTAAAAGATGCTGATAAGGACTTTATTTTTGATGAAGCTGAATCTGACTTAAACAAGTTTGATAAAATCATCGACGAGTTAGAACCAGGAAATTTACGTTTGCCTGTGTTGATTAAAAAATACATCAAGCAAAATGCACGTGTTGTAGCTTTTAATGTTGATCCTTTATTTAATAATGCTATTGATGGTTTAATGTACATTCGTATCGCTGACATTCCGGAAAGTACAATGAAACCGGTTATTGAAGAATTTCAGATAGAATTAGAAAGAAAACTTGCAGAGAAAGACGATTAATTTCTCTACTCATATAAAAACAAAAATCCCGTTTCGATGAAACGGGATTTTTTATTTTATGTAAACTACTTTTGTTTGATTAAATAAAACTAATAGCAGCTATTAATTTTCATAATCGTTTACCGCTTTTTTGAAACCATCCCATTCTTTTTGAGACAATATCGTTTTCTTCTCTAGTTTTTTACCTTTTATATATTCCAAAATATATTTGGCTCTAGCCTCAGATTCTGGATGTGTGCTTATCCAGGATAAAGCTCCTCCAAAACTTTTATCAAATGACATATCATAAAGGAAATCTGCAAATGGTGCTGGGTCAACTTTTGCCTTAAGCATATATTCTACACTAGTAATATCTGCCTCTTTCTCGAGTGAACGATCATAAGCTGTAGAAGATAATGTATGCATTACTTCTTTTATTACGCTCCCATTGTTTCCTGTTGTAATAGACATAAGAACAGAAAAACCAATTTCTTTGGATAGCTTTTTCATGACATGGTCATTCTCTATATGAGCAATTTCATGTCCTAATACACCTATTAATGCTTGTTCATTTTTTGAAGCTTCGATTAAACCTGAATATATTACCAAATGTCCGTCTGGCAAAGCAAATGCATTTACCTCGTCTTTTTGAATAATATGAACTTTAAGACTATCGCGCACTATTCCATTTTCTTTACATAATGGATCTAGCAATTTATCTAATGTTTTAGTAATAGAATCATTTACGATTATATCTTCTGTCTTTTTAATTTGATCCCAAATCATATCGCCAACTCCTTTTTCGGTAGCGCTTTTGGCTTTGTCAATTTTAAAGAAAGTGATATAATCTATTTGTGCTAATAAAAACCATATACCAAAAAAAGCTCCTACGATGGTTAGTCCTCTAAATAGTGTTTTCATTGGTCTTGCAAATTAAATTAGTAATATCGGCAAAAAAGTATATTTCGATATGATTTCCTTTTCTTGTCTGACTTGCCAGATATAAGGTAAATATGAACTCCACTAGATTAAAACCTATTATCGTTAACATATACGCTATATATGTATTGGTAAACTGACCTTCTTTGAAAACAATCGAGATAGTCCACCAAAAACCTACGGTATTAAAGAAAAACATACCTAGTTGTGCCAATAATGCTTGTGTACAATGCCATTTAACAAAAGCTGTACTTTTTCTGTTTCCTAAATAAAAAAAAACGGATGCCAATAAATTCATAATTGGCAACGGCAAACCTCCTAGCACAGCAACAAGTGACATCAAATAACTATTTGATGCTCTTTCTAACTCACTATCATAAGGTTTGTAATTAAACTTATTTAATGCGGTCATATTTGTTTGTTTATATTCCAAATCCAATTGATAATTACTAAAATAATCAACAGTATTGCAACTTTTTTTGTCCTAATTATTGTTTCTGTTTTAATGTAGAAATCGTAAAAAGATTGTCTTTTTGTGAAGTAATCAAACGCAATCCAGCCTGGAGCAATAAGCATTATTCCTGCTACAATAATTCCGAATGGATTTAGGTATAAAGAAGTGAGTATATTTCCTTTAAAAAAACTGTCGACTGCTCGTGTAGTTCCACAAGAAGGACAAGGAATAGTGGTTATTCTTTTAAAAAGACAGACCGTAAGATCATGATCTGAATTTAAATGTGATACAAAATCAAAAAAGAACAACCAACTATACCCTAAAAAACAAGCAATTAAAGTTAACGCATAAAGCTTGTTTTTTGTCATGTTTTACAAAAATGTATTGTTAAATGCCATTGCATTTTTTTCTTTGGTAGCTCCTTGGATTAAAAACCAATCTACAATAGCCCAAATCATAAAACCTCCACAAGTAAGTAATTTACCTACTCCCATTCCTGTATCGCCAATATAAAAACGGTCAATTCCGTATGCACCAGCAAAAATAGAAATCAACAAAGCTGTTGTTGGATCTTTAAATTGAGTTAATTGTAATCTTTGCCATTGGCTTTCGTCTAAACTTAAAAGTTTTTCTCTGATTGCGTTTAAATGATGCCCTTCAAAATATTTTGCATTCATCATCATAAACATATCAACTTTTTGTGTATCCATTATTAAATTTTGGTTTTGATTGGTCCCTACTCTATTTATGGATTTTCGGATACTCCATTTTTTGCAAATATAAAAAATTATAAGAAATAACTTCTTTTAATTAATTTTAACACTATTGTTTTTAAAATTAATTAAATGAAAGCCAAAAAAAAATCTCGAAAAATCGAGATTTTATATCTTAAAACCAGCCTTTCTTACCTACTTGGTAGGTTTGATAAAACTCTTCGTCAGTTTTAGTTAAGTAAATAATTCCTTCTACAAGACCTATTATTCCTCCAACTCCGCAAGTTACCACTCCGATAACTAACTGAATAATACCTTCTTGAGTATACCCTAAAATAAATTTATGAATACCTAATCCTCCTAACAAAATTGCTAGAACTCCGGCAAGTACTTTTTTATTTTCTGGTTTTACAATTTGTGGGTTGTTCCACTCTTCAGATTTTGAATTTTCCATTTTTATTAGTTAAATAATTTATAATGAATAAAAATAGAAATTTTATTGAGAAAATTCACAAATCCGTCTTAAAATTTTTTACTTACAAACAAACTGCTTTAATTTTATCAACGATTACTTGGGCTAAACGCTCATGACTTTCGAATGTCCAACCTGCAATATGCGGTGTTAAAATTACTTTTCGACCATCTAATAAATACTGAAAAGCCTCGGGAGTATCTTTGTCCTGAAAAAGTGTTTCAAAAGATAATTTTTCATATTCTAAAACATCCAAACCAGCTCCAAGCACTTTCCCTGATTGCATTGCAGTAACTAAATCGGCGGTAACAATGTTCTTACCTCTTGAGGTGTTAATTATCCATAATGGCTTTTTGAATGCATTAATAAATGCTGTATCAACCATTTTATCTGTTTCTGGAGTCCACGGAATATGTAAACTCAATACATCGGTTTTTTCTTGAAGCTCTTTTAATGAAACCTGTTTAGCATTCTTATCTCCAACATTATCCTGAATATCATAACATAAAACTTCTACCTCAAAACCTCTAAGTTTTTTTGCAAATGCTTTACCCATATTACCATAACCTATAATCCCTACCGTTTTTCCGTCAAGTTCATAACCACGATTACTTTCTCGGTTCCATTGTCCCGAACGTATTTCGCTATCGGCAAGATTTAGTTTATTAAAAAGAGACAGAATCATTCCTAATGTATGCTCTGCAACTGCATTACAGTTTCCCTCGGGAGCAGCAATTAGTTCGATATCTTTAGAGAGAGCATAATCACAATCTATGCTTTCTAATCCCGCCCCAACACGTGCTATAAATTTTAAATTTGTTGCTTTATCTATAAATTGTTTGTCGATTTTAAAACGACTTCTGATTACAATTCCCTGATAATCCTGAATTTTTGCTTCAATTTCTTCTTTGGTAGAAGTAAAATCGGCATGGTTTTCAAATCCAGCTTCCTGTAATTGTTCCCAAAGAATTGGGTGATTGCTATCGATATGTAAAACTTTAATTGGCATGAAATTAAGACTTAAATTAGATAAACAAAGTAACAAAAAAAATACGGGTTTTGGTTTTAACCAAAAGAATTCGCTAAGAAATGTGTAAATTCGCATAAAACGATTTTATGAAAACAATTGGATTGATTGGTGGCATGTCATGGGAAAGTTCTTCTTTATATTATCAAATAATAAATAGGAGTGTTCAAGAAAAACTTGGTGGTGTTCATTCCTGTAAATCCGTAATGTACTCAGTAGATTTTAATGAAATTGCAACTTTGCAAAAAGATGGTGAATGGAATAAATTAGGAATATTAATGTCAGACGCGGCTCAACAACTAGAAAAAGCAGGAGCTGATTTTATCATATTATGCACAAACACAATGCATAAATTATCTGATGAAATAGAAAAAAGCGTATCAATTCCTTTAATTCATATTGTCGACGCAACTGCTGAGAAGATTAATGCAGAAAATTTTAGAAAAATAGGATTGTTAGGAACTTCATTTACAATGGAGCAAGATTTTTTTAAAGGTCGCTTACTCGACAAATATAAAATAGAAACTATTATTCCTAACCCAGAGCAAAGAGTCGAAATTCATCGAATAATATATGAAGAATTGGTAAAAGGAATAATAAATACCGATTCAAGAACTATTTTTTTAGATATAATAACCGATTTAATAAGCCAAGGCGCCGAAGGAATTATATTAGGATGTACCGAAATTGAACTACTAATTACCAACGAATACACAGCAACCAAATTATTTAATACAGCAGCAATTCATGCGCAAAAAGCTGTAGAACTCGCACTGAAATAACAATATAAAAATGAAATTAACAAAAACATTTAAGGCCTTTTTTCAAAGTGAAAAATCAGGAGGTCTGATTTTACTTTTCGTAACTATTCTTTCTCTTTTTTTAGCAAACTCTATTTTCCAAAACGATTATATTGCTTTTTGGGAAACCAATATCGGACATCATTCTATTACACATTGGATAAATGATGGTTTGATGACTATCTTCTTTCTTTTGATAGGATTAGAATTAGAACGCGAAATTTATCAAGGAGAATTAACTAGTATAAAAAATGCTTCATTACCAATTTTTGGTGCTTTGGGCGGAATGCTTATTCCTGCGGGAATATTTTTATTACTGAATTTTGGAACTGCTACACAAAACGGAGCTGGAATCCCGATGGCAACCGACATTGCTTTTGCAATTGGAATTCTATCTCTTTTAGGAAACAAAGTTCCATCTTCACTAAAAGTATTCCTTACTGCTCTTGCCGTAATCGATGATTTGGGTGCTATTGTGGTTATTGCGTTATTCTATACTACAACTATATCGTTCCTATATTTAGCTTTGGCTTTTGCTGTTTTAGGTGTGTTATTTATTTTTAATCGAATGAAAGTTCACAATCTCTATGTTTATCTGATTGGTGGAGTTATCATGTGGTATTTTATGCTAAATTCTGGAGTTCACGCTACAATAACAGGTGTTTTACTTGCTTTTGTAATTCCGTTTGGAGATGGCGGCAAGAAAACTTCTTCTTATAAACTACAGCACTTTTTACATAAACCAGTTGCGTTTTTTATCTTGCCTTTGTTTGCATTGGCAAATACGTGCATTGCTATAAACTCTGACTGGCACGAAGGTTTAAGTCATCCTAATACACTAGGAATTATTTTAGGATTAGTTGTTGGGAAACCTTTAGGAATAACTCTATTTGCTTTCTTAGGTGTTGCATTAGGAATTTGTACGTTACCTAAAGAACTTAAATGGTCTTACGTTATAGGTGCAGGAATGCTGGGCGGAATTGGATTTACAATGTCCATATTTATAACCCTACTTGCTTTTAAAGATCCAGAAGTCATTAATTTTTCCAAAATAGCAATTTTGCTTGCTTCATTTATTGCAGGATTACTGGGATTCATCTGGCTAAAATTGACTTTAAAGAAACGTATTAAGAATACTTAAAAACAAAAAAGGACTTTCGGTTAAAACTGAAAGTCCTTTTTTTATAAAAACACTATTTTTAAAACTATCCTTTAATTTGCTTTAAAGAAGTTTTGATTCCTTTAATTAGAGATGAACTAAAACCATTATGTTCCATTTCATTCAATCCAACAATTGTACAGCCTTGTGGTGTTGTTACGCGATCGATTAATTGTTCAGGATGTACTTTTTCCTCTAGTAACATTTTGGCCGCTCCCTTTACAGTTTGCGCCGCTATTGCTAATGCAGTTTGAGAATCAAATCCTATTTCTATTCCTGCTTGCATCGAAGCACGAATATATCGCAATGCATACGCTGTACCGCAAGCACCTAAAACAGTTGCCGCATCCATTAATTTTTCGTCAATAATTGGTGCTGTACCTAAATCTTCAAATAAAGTTACAACTGGTAACGCTTGTGCTCTATCTTTTTCGGTAAATGAAATACACGTAGCCGATTCTCCAAATTGCGCTGCAATATTAGGCATAATTCGTACTACATGATGCTCCTGATTGGTTTTGTTTTGAAGCACATCAATAGCAAGACCACTTACTGCCGAAGCAATTGTTTTATTAGAAATCACAGGAAGGATTTCTGTCAAAACCGTATCAACCTGATATGGTTTTATAGTCAGGATAACAAGATCTGCTTCTTGTATATTATGTTTATTATCTGATGAAACTGTAATTCCTAATTCTTGCAAATACAAGATACTAGCTGTATTTCTTCTGGTAATTGTAACTTGATTATTCTTTGAGAATTTTGCAATCCCTAAGGCTATAGAAACCCCAAGGTTTCCTCCTCCTATTATGTGTACTTTCATTCTGGTTGTAATTTATAGTTTTTTGGTTGTTTTGGTTTAATAGATTTGAATCTTAAAAAGACTCTAAGAGCATGAAATATAGTGGTTAAGTATATTTAAATTCATGCTTATATTTTTATAACAACTTGCCTTTTAATAATATAGATGCAATTGTAAAGTAAATAACTAATCCTGTTACATCAACTAATGTTGCTACAAATGGTGCAGATGAAGTTGCTGGATCTAGCTTAAGTTTCTTTAGCATAAATGGTATCATAGACCCCGATAGTGTTCCCCACAATACAATAAATAATAAAGAAAAAGAAACCGTTAGTGCAACAAAGAACCAATGGATTCCATATTCATACAATCCTGTTTTTTGCCATATCATGATTCTTATAAAACCAACAATTCCTAATATAGAACCCAATAAAAAACCTGATGCAATTTCTTTTTTCATTACATACCACCAGTCTTTTAGTGTTAACTCTTTTAAGGCCATTGCACGAATAATTAGTGTTGCCGCTTGTGATCCCGAATTACCTCCACTAGAAATAATAAGCGGAACAAATAAAGCCAAGACAACAGCTTTTTCTATTTCTCCTTCAAAAAAGCCCATTGCAGATGCAGTAAACATTTCTCCAATAAACAGAACCACCAACCAGGTAGCTCTTTTTTTAACCATTTCAAAAAGGGTAGTTTCTACATACGGTAATTCAAGAGCTTCCAAACCCCCAAATTTCTGAATGTCCTCGGTATCTCTTTTTTCTATTTCATCTCTTATGACATCGATAACATCATCAATCGTAATGCGACCTACCAAACGTCCCAGTTCATCTACAACCGGAATTGCTTCCAGATCATATTTTTCCATGATACGCCCTACTTCAACATCGGGAGTTTCTACATCTACATAATGTAATTTCTTAATGTAAACCTCACTAACAGGAGTTCGTGTAGAAGTGGTTAATAAATCCTTAAGCGACAAACGCCCCTTTAATCTATCTTCATCATCGACTACATAAATAGAATGTACTCTTGAAATATTTTCTGCCTGAATTCGCATTTCTTTCACACAAGTAAGTACGTTCCAATTTTCATTGACTTTTACCAACTCTTTGTGCATGATTCCCCCTGCGGTATTTTCGGCGTAACGTAATAAATCAACAATGCCTTTAGCGTGTTCTACGTCTTGAAGTTCAGATATTACTTCGGCTTTTCTATCTTTCGATAATTCACCAATAATATCAGCAGCATCATTTGTTTCTAATTCGTCAAGCTCCTCGGCAATCTCTTTTGGCGAAAGCCTGCTTAATATATTCTCACGCAAATCATCTTCCAATTCCAGAAGAATCTCAGCGGTTTTTTCGCTATCTAATACTTTAAATATGTAAGTTGCTTTATCAAAATCCAGTTCATCCAGGATTTCGGCAATATCAGCATGGTGAATATCATTCAATAAAACTTCCAATTGCTTGTCGTTTTTACTCTGAATGAGTGTTTCTAATTCTTGTATTAGACCTTTGCTGATTTTAAACTCCATCGGCTTCTATTTTCTGAGTTAATGCTATAAATTCTGCCACGTTTAGTTGTTCCGGGCGTAAATCAAAGATAGTGTCTTCTCTTAACTTGTCTGATAAATTTAATGTTTTCAAACTGTTACGTAACGTTTTCCTACGTTGCTGGAAAGCTGTTTTCACTACTGTAAAGAATAACTTTTCGCTGCAAGGCAAACTGTAATCTTCTTTTCGGGTCATTTTCATAACTCCCGATTTTACTTTGGGGGGCGGAATAAATACATTCTCATCTACCGTAAACAAGTATTCGGTATCATAAAAAGCCTGTGCCAAAACCGATAGTATCCCATAAGCTTTAGACCCTTTCTTTTCACAAATACGTTGTGCTACTTCTCTTTGAAACATTCCAGAAAATTCTGGAATCTGATCACGATATTCTAATGTTTTAAAAACAATCTGAGTAGAAATATTATATGGGAAATTCCCAATTATAGCAAATTGTTTTTTCTCAAAAACTTCATTTATATCATACTTCAAAAAATCCTTTGAAATAATTTTATCTTTTAATTTTGGATAGTTCTCATCTAGATAAGTTACCGATTCAGTATCAATTTCGATAACATAGGTATTGATTGGTTTTTCTAACAAGTATTTGGTTAACACACCCATTCCTGGTCCAATTTCCAGAACCTCGTCATATCCTTTTAAACTTAACGTATCTGCTATTGCCTTAGCGATGCTTTCATCCTTAAGGAAATGCTGTCCGAGATGTTTTTTGGCTTTTACTTTTTCCATTTATTTTAGATTATCAGATTGTTAGATTATTGAGTTTTTTGAAATATCAATCCACTCAAATATCAAATAATCTATTTTTTATTAATTTCCCGAAGTTGTTGAATATCTAGTAAATCCTTAGCTCTATTCGCTTTAATTTTACTTGTAATCAAGTCTTCTAAAGATAAAACATTCCATCTTAAAAATGTTTTGATCCCACAATCTTAGCATCCTACTTTGATTTTATAACAATCAGAAAATTATCTTATTCTTATCTTCTTTATTCTTAACAGGAAACTTGCTCACATGTTCCATCAAACGAAAAAAGCTATATACCCTTTCCGTTTTAGACAACTTCAAGAAATCCTCTTGTTGTTGTTTATTGCTCTGTTCCTTAGTTTGAAATTTAATTTCCATTTTATATTTTCAGATTGTTAGACTCCCCAAAATATCAAATAATCTATTTAATGCTCCGAGATAAACTCTAATTCTGTTCTAAAAGAAAGCATTTTATCTGCAAATAATCGTAATGCTTCCTGACTGAAAGCTGGTTCGTCTTCAAGGTAATATTTCTCTAACGTTTCCTTACTATCAGTAACATATTGAACAGAATAAGTAATCCCGCCCATTTCTTCATCTACTAAAACTTTTACAATTCTTGCAGATGAAAATTTTCCTGTTGCTAAAATTTCAGGAATATGTTTTTGTTGCATCCAATTTAACCATTGGTTATGCACACTTTCATGTATGTTTGTGGTGATGTTGTAAATAATCATTTTTATCTGTTTAATCGTTTTTTCGGTTAATCGGTTAAACGAATAACCAATTAAACCTAGCTATAAATTGGTATCGCCTCGCAATTCCCTGTATCTCTTTCTGGCATCTACAAAATAAATACTATCCTGATGGTTAAAAATTACTTTCTCATATAAGACTTTTGCCTTTTCAAAATCCTGTAATTTCTTATTGTAAATTTCTGCCGAAAAGAACAATGCTTCATCAATATAGATTCCGTCACTATGTTGATCGATAATCAATTGGTATTGACTTAAAGCCGAATTATAATCGCCTAAGTCTTCGTAAATTTGTCCTAATCGCAGCAAAGTTACGGCTTCTATTTCTTGTCCTTTAAAAGTTTTTAATATATTTTGAAATTGAGCTATCGCATCTTGATTTCTATTTTGATATATAAGATAGTCTCCCTTTGCAAATTGCTTCAAAGCCGTTTGTGTAGAATCGGCAACTGTATTATCATTTATCAATAAAAAATACTCCAAAGCATCATTTGCAATCAACTGTGTATTAGCCGATTTTAACTCTTTAAACTGTTTTAAAGCCCATACAAAATCAGTTTTAAAATAACTCGTTTTGGCAGCTTTTAAACTCGCTTCATGTGCCATAACATCGTTTTTAAGATCCAATTCTATTTGTGAATAATACAATAACGCCTGATTAAATTTTTCTTCAAAAAGCAAAACATCTGCTAATTCCATTTTAGCCTCTGCTTTTTGATAATCATTCAGTTGTAATTCGAGTGCATTCTTAACAATCGTTTTTGCTTCTTCCGATTTTTTTAAATCAAAAGCCAAAAAATGTGCTTGAATTAATTGCAAAGATAAGGTAAAAGGACTTATGCCGTAAGTTGTTAGCAATTCTTGGAGTCCTGTATTAATTGCCGGATATTCTTTTTCGGTTGCTTTGTCAATTTTTATTTTATACAAATAGGTATTTGCCTGTACAAGCAAACTTAAATCTTTTGTATTCTCCAGAACAAAAGCTAAAATCTCCTGAGCAGCTTCGGGATCTTCATCATCAATCGCAAACTGAGCCAAATTAACAATACTCGAAAGTGATTCGGGATCACGCTTGTAAATGGCTTTTTCCTGAATAAATGCTTTCGCAAACTCTTTTTGTTGCACATAAAACCAACTCAAATAATGATTCCAAAAAACATCTTGGTCTTTTTGAGTTCTTAAAATAAGTGCTTTTCGTAATGCGTCATTGAAACTTGTATCGGCAGCATCTGCCATAAACCTTGATAACTGACTCTGAATTAACGGAGTGTTTTGTTGATTTTCATTAGACTCTGTCAACAAAGTTTCAATCATCATATCAGTCTTACCCATCTGTCCGTAGAGTAAACCAATCTGAAAATTAAAATTAAAGCTAGGCTGAATTTTGGATGCCATTTGATACGCTTTTAAAGCATATTCCAATAACACTTTTTTCTCAAAAGAATTAGCAATCCCAAATACCTCATTAGGATTTGTAGAAACTTTATCTAAAGCCTGATCGTAGAAGTTTTTGGCTTTAGCATCATTTTTTTGTAATTGAAAATTATATCCCAGTTCAATTAAAATAGTACCTTGTTTGTACTTATTAAATCGATTTTGGATAATTTTTTCGGCTACATCAAACTGTTGTAGTTGTTGATAACAATCAATAGTTCGATAAAAATATTGTGTGTTCGAAGGATTAGTATCCAACAATTCCTGATAGCTGATTTTTGCTTTTTCAAAATCACCTTTATCGTAATAATATTGCGCTAATTGTTCATTTTGAGCAAATGTAAATAGCGAGAATGATAAAGTAATAAATAGAAAGAGCTTTTTCATCTTCGGTTTTTAGTTACAGTTTTAGTATTCAGTCTCAGTAACAGTTTTCAGTTTCCAAACTGGACTGAAAACTGCAACCGAATACTGTTTACTAAAAAGATTAGTCTATAATATCAAACCCACAGTATGGTCGTAATACTTCTGGAATTACGATTCCCTCTGGTGTTTGGTAATTTTCAAGAATTCCCGCAAGTACTCTTGGCAAAGCCAATGAGCTTCCGTTTAATGTATGAGCCAATTGATTTTTTCCGTCTTTATCTTTAAAACGTAATTTCAAACGGTTCGCTTGAAAAGTTTCGAAGTTAGAAACTGAACTAATCTCTAACCAACGATCTTGTGCTGTAGAGAAAACTTCAAAGTCATATGTCAATGCTGCTGTAAAACCCATATCACCACCACACAAACGTAAAATTCTGTATGGTAATTTTAATTCTTGCAAAATAGTTTTCACATGCTCCACCATTCCGTCAAGCGCCTTATATGAATTATCCGGATGCTCAACACGTACAATTTCTACTTTGTCAAATTGGTGCAAACGGTTTAATCCTCGCACGTGAGCTCCATAAGAACCTGCCTCACGACGGAAACAAGGCGTATATGCTGTATGTAAAACAGGCAATTCGCTTTCGCTCAAAATAACATCACGGAATAAATTTGTAACAGGAACTTCGGCAGTTGGGATTAAGTATAAATCGTCAATAGTCGAATGATACATTTGTCCCTCTTTGTCTGGCAACTGTCCTGTTCCATATCCTGAAGCTTCGTTTACTAAATGCGGAACTTGCACTTCATTATATCCTGCGGCAGTATTTTTATCTAAAAAATAATTGATTAAAGCACGTTGTAATCTAGCACCTTTTCCTTTATAAACAGGAAATCCAGCACCAGCTATTTTTACACCAAGCTCAAAATCGATAATATCATATTTTTTTACCAAATCCCAATGTGGTTGTGCACCTTCATGCAAAACTGGAATTTCCCCCTCTTCAAAAACATTCAAATTGTCTTCTGGAGTTTTCCCTGCTGGTACAATATCAGCTGGAAGGTTTGGCAATGCGTATAGTTTTTGAGTTAAATCCTGAGCCAAAACATCAGCTTTGTCTGCTAACTCTTTACTTTTTTCTTTTAATACAACTGTTTTCTCTTTTAAGATTGCGGCTTTAGATTTTTCACCCGCTTTCATCAATTCGCCAATATCTTTGGATAATTTATTAGATTCAGACAAAATGTTATCCAACTCAACTTGAGTTGCACGACGTTTTTCATCTAGTTGCACCACTTCTTCTACAGCGCTTTTGGCATCGATATTTCGTTTTGCCAAAGCTGTGATTACTTTTTCCTGATTTTCTCTAATAAATGCGATTTGTAACATAGCTTAAATTTTGTAACTATTGTATATTTATATATTAAGGAAGCAAATTTAAGGAAATGTTTGCTAAGAATGGGACAAAGTTTATAGCGAAAGGTAATTTCTTACTTATAAAAAAATATTCTTCCAGAAACTGTTGTCCTCCTGAGCGGAGTCAAAGGATCACAAAGTTGCACAAAGGCTACACAAAGACTCCCAAAAGTTTAATTAAATAGAAATAAATACAATACTTTGCCCTCCTGAGTAGAGTTTAAGTATCAAATAGTTACCAAATATAATTCTGATAACTTTACAATATCATTGTTCTCTAGTCCCTCTTTCTTCTTGCATCTTAAATCTTCTGTCTCTCTTCTCACAAACTCCATTTCACACAAACCCAACCTTTGAACCTTTGCTACTCTGAACCTAAGAACCTTCTTTTAAGCCCTTTTAATTTCATGACCCACAAATTCCTCCAAAGTAGCAAACATATCATCTACCGAAAGAACTTCTAAATCAGGATGTGATTTTAAAAAATTAGCGTTCAACGTAACCAGGTTTTCTTCTATTTCATAAAAAGTATCATTGTTCAGCAAATCTCTTATTGGGTTTACACCTTCTAATTTTCCTTTAAGGAATTTATTAAGTTTTACGCTGCTCATTAATTTTACTTTTTTGCTTTGTTGTTGGAATAATTCCAAGTGTTTTTCGGCACCAAGTAAAGCCAAACCTTCTTCGATTAACTCATTTAACTCGGCGTTCCAACTCGAATTATATACAAATTGAGCAAAATTACCTTCCGTACATTGCGAAGTGTAATAATCTAAATAATAACTCATCAAAGCATCCTCATGAATCAAGTCATCATCAATACCTTCCTCACGCATTAAGTTAATTACCGAAATATTAGAGTGAATTATATCTTGAAGATTCTCACTATTCATTGCCGTTTCAGAAACTATTATTCTACCGAATTCCATCTTGTTTTATGTTTAGATTTTGTTTTGCAAATTTCAGTTAAATTAAACCAGAAAAGAAATACAATCTGATTTATATCCCATCTAATCCGTCCTTACCCATTTTTTCATTCATTTTTGTAACCAAAGCTTTCAAACGTAATGCTTTTGCTTTTTTCTCCTCCTGAAGTTTAGTCTTTTTCCGGTTTAGCAATTTGGTATGCAAAGCCTTGTTTTTTGTATTTTTTTCAGGTCCTTTTGCCATGATTTCTATGCTTATTTAATTCCGCTTACAAAGATATGAAACTGAATGGGAATAATTTACTGGGCGTTTCCCTCCGGGTCGGGCTATTCACTACAAGTCCTCGCACTTCCTCCGTCAGGCTGTGGGCTATCCGCTGCTATCCCTAACGCAAACCCATTTTCATAAGAAATATAAATTCACAATATTATTATGTAACAAAAAACACTATTTTAGCATTGAATTAAAATTATTCATCGCCCAAATTCTATTAAAATATTATACCTATGAAAAAAATTTTTATTGCAGCTATTTCACTTTTATCCTTCTCAATGTATTCTCAAAGTCGATATGAACTACAAGATAAAGGAACAGAAAGACTCTATCTTTCAGATACTATTATACAAATGGCTACTAATAAAGTTATTACAAATGAGCCAATGCTTATTGTAGATGGAGTAACATATACTTATCAAGACTTAGAAAAAAAGAAACTTACATTTTCAAAAAATCAAATTCTAAAGATTACAACTGTTGACAGACAAAAAGCAATTAGTCTTTATGGAGATACTGAGGGAGTAGGCGTTTTAATTATAAAAACAGTTAACGCTTCATATTAAAACCGCATGCCAAAAATACATCATTTAAACTGTGTTAAAATTGTTTCACCAGTTAACGATAATGTCTGTGGACATTGCCTATTGATTGAAGAGAATGATAAACTCATTTTAATTGATACTGGCATTGGGCTTTTAGACATCCAAAAACCATTAGAAAGAATCGGCCAACAACTTATAGATATTGTTGGCTATAGCTTTAACGAAAATCAAACCGCCATAAGGCAAATCGAGAAATTAGGACTTAACCCTGAAAAAGTTACTGATTGCGTTATTTCCCATCTCGATAACGACCACATAGGAGGCCTTGCCGATTTTCCTAATGCAACAGTTCACGTAGGAATCGAAGAATATGAAAACTTCAATTCAGGAAATCCAAGATACTTAAAAACACCATTAGCACATAATCCAACGATTAAAACTTATGGAAAATCCGACTTCAAATGGTTCGGATTTGAAGCTAGAAAAGTCATTACAAATACCGAAACAGAAATTTTTCTTGTTCCACTTTTCGGACATACTTCAGGACATTGTGGTGTAGTAATAAAAACAGACAACAAATGGATGTTTTACATTGCAGACGCATATTACATGAGACTAGAACTTAATGATAGTGAGCATCCCGTAAATCAGTTAGCCAAAATGAGGGCAGACAACAATGATTTAAGATTAAACAGTTTAGATAAAATAAGAAATTTAATAAATGAGCATCCTGAAATAGCAGTTTTTGGATATCATGACATCAAAGAGTTTAAACTTTACGAGAAGTAAGCTAGCAAAACAAGATAACATCTTAAATACTTTCAATCAGAATACAAGAATTATATCTGTTCTAAAAAAATTATATAATGTTGATTTAAATGAACACTCGAAAAATCAAATTAGTAGACTATGAAAATGTTGGTGATTTTAAGATTCAACTTCTTCGTAAATTAAATCTATTCGACTCCAATAAAAATTGTGAAAGTGAATTTTACGAAAGAATTCAGAATTATCTAAATAGAAACAGTCAACTAATAATTGAAATTTCTATCTCTAAAACTGAACTATCAAATAAAATCTACACTAAAATATTAAGAAAGTTAACAGCACAAGAAATACCCGAAAATTATCCATTAAACGCTTCTAATATGGAAACACAAGCTTATTTTAGAGAAATAAGCGGAGAAGAATTTAACTTACTTAAATTGAAAGCAGAAAATGATAGTATCCTAGAAGTAAATTCTTTCATGACTGAATTTGAAAAAATCAACAACTTCAGTAATTTAAAAATAAGAATTAAACAATAGATCTGGACTGTCAAAATCTCATATAAACTTTACAGTATTCTGTTTTAAATTAGTACATATTTCAAACCACATAACATTAAATCAAATACTAAATTGAACGCTTTTAATTGGATAAACAATCAAAACTCAGAATTTGAAAAAGCATTCTCATATCTTAAAAAAATGGGGAATTTAACTCCAAGTGCTGAAAAAACTTTTGAATTATTAAAAGAATTAAATTCTGAAACTCCCGATTTACAATCTGATGTTTTAATCTCCGAATTTAATAAAATCCAATATCACTCAAATACTTATAGTTATTTTTACTTCTATTTTCCTATAGTTACTCATATTTTATACTACAAACCGAAATATGAAAAGGATATTTTAAAATATTTAGTCGGTCCAAATTTTGCAAATGGAACATCAGAAGTCCATGAAATGATTTCGATGATTACAGAAACCATGAAATTTAAACTTAACGAAGACAAATATTATTTGACTAGAGAAAGCCAGTTTTGGGTTACAAATGAACTTCCTAAACTCGAAAAACAAGTTCAACGAGAAATAGACATTTGCTGGAAAGAATTAGACGAATAAATCTACTAGATATAAATTATTATAATTGTATTTTTAACAAGCGAACATATCAAAGAAATAAGCATTTAAAAATATAAATAATGATGGGAAGAATAGCATTAGAATACTATGTTTTAGATGTATTCTCTAATACAAGTTACAAAGGAAACCCTTTGTCTGTCGTTTTTACTGATGGAAATTTAGATTTAGAAGTTTATCAAAATATTGCAAAGGAATTTGGTTATTCCGAGACTTCATTTGTTTATTATTCTAAAGTACAAAAGGCTCTTAATGTTCGTTCTTTTACTCCAATAGGCTTTGAGATAGACGGAGCTGGACACAATTTATTAGGTGCAGTTTGTGGCGCATTACTAAAAAAAATACCAATATTTGATGAACAAGATGAAAACAATCGTTTTGTAATCATGAAAAATGCCCCGATACGAGTAACAGCAAGTTTTGATTCAGTCACACAATATCCTATTGTACAAATGCATCAAAAACAAGCTATTATAAAACACCAAGTCCCTACTTATAAAATAGCAATAGCACTAGGTTTAAAAATAGAAGATTTAGAAGTTAATATGCTCGTTCCAACTGTGGTTCAAACAGAAGTTTCGCACGTAATGGTTCCGATTAGAAATAGCCAATTACTCAACGGCTGTACTCCTGACAACAAACTTTTAATCGAAATTTCAAAAGAACATCAATTTGAAGGTTTTTATTGTTTTACTATTACTGGTGAAGATCAAGATAATATTGTTGAAGCCAGATTTTTCAATCCAATAATCGGAATAGAAGAAGATGCTGCTACTGGAACTGCTGCAGGCCCTCTAATCGGTTTTTTGACAAAAAACAAGTATACACAACCAAACAAAGAATATAAGATTCTACAAGGCGTAAAATTAAATCAATCCTCAATAATAGAAGTAATGAGTAGACAAAGTGATATTTTAGTTGGTGGATCTTCAGCTATAACAATGCGTGGCGAACTTTATATTTAGATAAAATCAAACCAGATTAGATTTCTTTTTAATTCTTTCCTACAACTACCAACATAGCCACTTCATGGAGATTATAATAAAAACAATAACATTTATATCAATAATAACTTTAATCGTTTTACCAATTCTTATATTAAATAAAATATATAAACGAAATACTAAAAACATATTCATCATATACTTAATCACCAGCATCATAACAACTTTTATTCTCGTTTTAATTGTAGGATGGTGGGGAAGCTTTTCAAATGAGATTCTGCTTTCTTATTATGGATTTGATTTTGATGCTATGAACGATATTGAAAGATTTAAAAACGTAGCCCTTGAAAATTTAGATAAAGTAAAAGAACTAGAAAAAAATACGCTAGGAATTGGTTGGCCGCTTAAAGCTTTTATGTTTTTTCTAATTTACTCACCATATCTATTAATTGTATACATCTCAACTTATTTTTATAGAAAAAATAGCAAGCACGAGTTAGCAGCAAAATAAATCATGTATACTCTAAATTTATATCTATTAGAACCAATTTCATTACTACAACACTTAGATTAATAAAATTAAGGGGAAGATTTAAATTTTATTCTCCATAAACGCGCTAAAATTATACCGCAAAGCTTCACAAAGTTTACACAGAGTCTCGCAAAAATTTTTTACTTGTAAAACTTAAAATAGTTTATCAGAAATTGCCAGACACTAAGCTCTTTTATCAGATTTTAACCGCAGAGTAAGGAAATAGAAAAAAAGCAAAGGTTCACAAAGCTATTTATTAAACTTTGCGAACCTTTATGCAAGCCTTTGCGCTTATTTTGCTATTAAAACAACCACAGTCTTGTCACCCTGAGGAACGAAGGGTTTTCACAAGACACTAACACAAAGCTTTTTTAGATTGTCGAGCTACTAATTGATCCTTTTTAACCGCAGAGGAAGGAAATAGAAAAAACACAAAGGTCCACAAAGCTATTGATTAAACTTTGCGAACCTTTGTGTAATCCTTTGCGCTCTTTGCGGTATTTTTTTACCTAATCACTCTCAGCTCTACAAATCCCAAAAAGTTAAGCACAAAAAAAATCCTCATCAATTACTTGATGAGGATTCTAAAGAAAGGCGACGACATACTCTCCCACATAACTGCAGTACCATCTGCGCAGGCGGGCTTAACTACTCTGTTCGGGATGGGAAGAGGTGAGCCCCGCCGCAATAACCACCTTAAGGTCGTTGTTACTTGAGGTAACTTTTTTAATTAATAATTAACAATTGATAATTCATAATTAAAAACAATATCTTAACACACTGAGATAAAGAAAAAAGTATTTTTTAGAAAGTTTCTCCCCCACGCCGAGGCGTGGGGAAAAGCGTACATAAGCTTACGGATTATTAGTACTACTCGACTATGACATTACTGCCTTTACATCTATAGCCTATCAACGTGGTCATCTCCCACGATCCTTAAAAGAAATCTCATCTTGTGGTGGGTTTCGCGCTTATATGCTTTCAGCGCTTATCCCTTCCAAACGTAGCTACTCTGCGGTGCTCCTGGCGGAACAACAGATACACTAGAGGTTTGTCCAATTCGGTCCTCTCGTACTAGAATCAGATCCACTCAAATTTCTTGCGCCCACAGTAGATAGAGACCGAACTGTCTCACGACGTTCTGAACCCAGCTCGCGTGCCACTTTAATGGGCGAACAGCCCAACCCTTGGGACCTTCTCCAGCCCCAGGATGTGACGAGCCGACATCGAGGTGCCAAACCCCCCCGTCGATATGAGCTCTTGGGGGAGATCAGCCTGTTATCCCCGGCGTACCTTTTATCCTTTGAGCGATGGCCCTTCCATGCGGAACCACCGGATCACTATGCTCTACTTTCGTACCTGATCGACCTGTATGTCTCTCAGTCAAGCTCCCTTATGCCATTGCACTCTACGCACGGTTACCAAGCGTACTGAGGGAACCTTTAGAAGCCTCCGTTACTCTTTTGGAGGCGACCACCCCAGTCAAACTACCCACCAAGCAATGTCCCCCGCAATCGCGGGGTTAGGCCTCAGATAAACAAAGGGTTGTATTTCAACAATGACTCCACAACGCCTAGCGACGCCACTTCACAGTCTCCAACCTATCCTACACATCATTTATCCAAGGTCAATACTAAGCTATAGTAAAGGTGCACAGGGTCTTTTCGTCCCACTGCGGGTAAGCGGCATCTTCACCGCTACTACAATTTCACCGAGCTCATGGCTGAGACAGTGTCCAGATCGTTACACCATTCGTGCAGGTCGGAACTTACCCGACAAGGAATTTCGCTACCTTAGGACCGTTATAGTTACGGCCGCCGTTTACTGGGGCTTCAATTCAATGCTTCTCCGAAGATAACATCTCCTCTTAACCTTCCAGCACCGGGCAGGTGTCAGGCCCTATACTTCATCTTACGATTTTGCAGAGCCCTGTGTTTTTGATAAACAGTCGCCTGGACCTCTTCACTGCGGCCAGCATTGCTGCTGGCGACCTTTCTCCCGAAGTTACAGGTCTATTTTGCCTAATTCCTTAGCCATGAATCTCTCGAGCACCTTAGGATTCTCTCCTCGACTACCTGTGTCGGTTTGCGGTACGGGTACTTATTACCTGAAGTTTAGAGGTTTTTCTTGGAAGCCCTTAGGCGCACTATCTCTTTGACCGAAGTCTCCGAGTACTATCGTATTTCCCCAAGCCGCGTGGATTTGCCTGCGCAGCTTATAGGTAGGTACTTCAACGAACTATTCCGTCAGTTCGCGGCGCTTTCATCACTCCGTCACCCCATCACAGTAATAAGTAGTACGGGAATATTAACCCGTGGTCCATCGACTGTCCCTTTCGGGTTCGCCTTAGGTCCCGACTAACCCACAGCTGATTAGCATAGCTGTGGAAACCTTAGTCTTTCGGTGTGCGGGTTTCTCGCCCGCATTATCGTTACTTATGCCTACATTTTCTTTTCTAACCAGTCCAGCATGCCTTACGACACACCTTCAACCCTGTTAGAATGCTCCCCTACCACTTTGACCTAAGTCAAAATCCATAGCTTCGGTAATATGTTTATGCCCGATTATTATCCATGCTCGTCCGCTCGACTAGTGAGCTGTTACGCACTCTTTAAATGAATGGCTGCTTCCAAGCCAACATCCTAGCTGTCTGGGCAGACAAACCTCGTTCTTTCAACTTAACATATATTTGGGGACCTTAGCTGATGGTCTGGGTTCTTTCCCTCTCGGACTTGGACCTTAGCACCCAAGCCCTCACTGTTGTGAAACATTATATAGCATTCGGAGTTTGTCAGGAATTGGTAGGCGGTGAAGCCCCCGCATCCAATCAGTAGCTCTACCTCTATATAACTTTATGCACAACGCTGCACCTAAATGCATTTCGGGGAGTACGAGCTATTTCCGAGTTTGATTGGCCTTTCACCCCTACCCACAGGTCATCCGAAGACTTTTCAACGTCAACCGGTTCGGTCCTCCACTGTGTGTTACCACAGCTTCAACCTGCCCATGGGTAGATCACACGGTTTCGCGTCTAACACTACTGACTAAAGCGCCCTATTCAGACTCGCTTTCGCTACGGATCCGTGGCTTAACCACTTATCCTTGCCAGCAACGTTAACTCGTAGGCTCATTATGCAAAAGGCACGCCGTCACCCCACGAAAGGGCTCCGACCGCTTGTAAGCGTATGGTTTCAGGATCTATTTCACTCCGTTATTCACGGTTCTTTTCACCTTTCCCTCACGGTACTGGTTCACTATCGGTCTCTCAGGAGTATTTAGCCTTAGCGGATGGTCCCGCCAAATTCAGACAGGGTTTCACGTGCCCCGCCCTACTCAGGATACCACTATCCTTTACACTCATTACCTATACGGGACTATCACCCTCTATGGTTCTACTTTCCAGTAGATTCTAATTCTTTGTGCAAGAAATGTCGTGGTCCTACAACCCCAACATTGCCGTAACAACATTGGTTTGGGCTAATCCGCGTTCGCTCGCCACTACTTACGGAATCACTTTTGTTTTCTTCTCCTCCGCCTACTTAGATGTTTCAGTTCAGCGGGTTTGCCCACCTATCGGTGTACTATGTCTTCAACATAGTGGGTTGCCCCATTCAGGTATTTACGGATCAATTCGTGTGTGCCGATCCCCGTAACTTTTCGCAGCTTATCACGCCTTTCATCGCCTCTGAGAGCCAAGGCATCCCCCATACGCCCTTATTTTGCTTATTGTACCAGTCTTGATAAATCAAGACCGTTTTCTTTATCGTCTGTATCACTACTTTCAATAAAAAATGCTTTCTACTTTTTATTATTTTCTTATCTCAATATGTCAATGAACTTTATTATGCTTTAGGCTTTACGCTTTAGGCATTAAGCTTATAGCCTACGGCTTATAGCTTTTTGTGGAGAATAACGGAGTCGAACCGTTGACCTCCTGCGTGCAAGGCAGGCGCTCTAGCCAGCTGAGCTAATCCCCCATTTTTCAATCTTAGATTGTAGAATTCAGATTTTAGACTTCTTAATTCTTATCTAATTTCTTTTGGTGAATTCCAACTTCTAGAATTTCCTTTTTTTTAAGTTTACAGTCTTTCTAATTAGAAATTGTCAATTATTAATTGTCAATTACTTTTTAAAAAGTAGTCCCGGGCAGACTCGAACTGCCGACCCCTACATTATCAGTGTAGTACTCTAACCAGCTGAGCTACGAGACTCTGTTTTACTTAATTGTATTATTTGAACTAACAGCAGAGTAATATAATCTTCAATTTAACCTATAGGTCATTTCGTCTTCTTTCCCTAACGTGCACAAGTGCTAACATATAGGGCTCTAGAAAGGAGGTGTTCCAGCCGCACCTTCCGGTACGGCTACCTTGTTACGACTTAGCCCTAGTTACCAGTTTTACCCTAGGCAGCTCCTTGCGGTCACCGACTTCAGGCACCCCCAGCTTCCATGGCTTGACGGGCGGTGTGTACAAGGCCCGGGAACGTATTCACCGGATCATGGCTGATATCCGATTACTAGCGATTCCAGCTTCACGGAGTCGAGTTGCAGACTCCGATCCGAACTGTGACCGGTTTTATAGATTCGCTCCTGGTCGCCCAGTGGCTGCTCTCTGTACCGGCCATTGTAGCACGTGTGTAGCCCAAGGCGTAAGGGCCGTGATGATTTGACGTCATCCCCACCTTCCTCACAGTTTGCACTGGCAGTCTTGTTAGAGTTCCCGACATGACTCGCTGGCAACTAACAACAGGGGTTGCGCTCGTTATAGGACTTAACCTGACACCTCACGGCACGAGCTGACGACAACCATGCAGCACCTTGTAAATTGTCTTGCGAAAGATCTGTTTCCAAATCGGTCAATCTACATTTAAGCCTTGGTAAGGTTCCTCGCGTATCATCGAATTAAACCACATGCTCCACCGCTTGTGCGGGCCCCCGTCAATTCCTTTGAGTTTCATTCTTGCGAACGTACTCCCCAGGTGGGATACTTATCACTTTCGCTTAGCCACTGAACTTGCGCCCAACAGCTAGTATCCATCGTTTACGGCGTGGACTACCAGGGTATCTAATCCTGTTCGCTACCCACGCTTTCGTCCATCAGCGTCAATCAATTAGTAGTAACCTGCCTTCGCAATTGGTATTCCATGTAATCTCTAAGCATTTCACCGCTACACTACATATTCTAGTTACTTCCTAATAATTCAAGTTTAACAGTATCAATGGCCGTTCCACCGTTGAGCGATGGGCTTTCACCACTGACTTATTAAACCGCCTACGGACCCTTTAAACCCAATGATTCCGGATAACGCTTGGATCCTCCGTATTACCGCGGCTGCTGGCACGGAGTTAGCCGATCCTTATTCTTACAGTACCGTCAAGGTTCTACACGTAGAACTGTTTCTTCCTGTACAAAAGCAGTTTACAATCCATAGGACCGTCATCCTGCACGCGGCATGGCTGGATCAGGCTTGCGCCCATTGTCCAATATTCCTCACTGCTGCCTCCCGTAGGAGTCTGGTCCGTGTCTCAGTACCAGTGTGGGGGATCTCCCTCTCAGGACCCCTACCCATCGTAGCCTTGGTAAGCCGTTACCTTACCAACTAGCTAATGGGACGCATGCTCATCTTTTACCGTTGTGACTTTAATAATTGCTCGATGCCGAGCTATTATACTATGAGGTATTAATCCAAATTTCTCTGGGCTATCCCTCTGTAAAAGGTAGATTGCATACGCGTTACGCACCCGTGCGCCGGTCTCTACTTCCGAAGAAGTATACCCCTCGACTTGCATGTGTTAAGCCTGCCGCTAGCGTTCATCCTGAGCCAGGATCAAACTCTTCATCGTATATTTTAATATTATATTCGACTAATGATTCTATCGGTTTTATTCAAATCTCTCGATTCTATTACTCTTATTTTGTTGTTTTAAGATCTCTCTTAAAACGGCTGTCAATTCAATATGTCTAGGAACGTGTTCTTCTTTTTAATGTCGCTTATTTCTCAAAGCGGGTGCAAAAGTAGAAAAGTCTTTTCTAACTGGCAAGAAATTTGTGAAGTTTTTTTTGGAAAATTTTCATCTCCGTTTTCTTCTTTCTTATCAATCTTTCAAGGAACTTTCCGTTATTTAGCGGGGTGCAAATGTAACATCCGTTTTCCATTCTCACAAGCTTTTCGAAATCTTTTTTTTAGAATTTTATTTCTAATTCGATTCGTCTTGCTTGCCAGTATTTAAAGGAACGTTTGTCGTTGTTGCGGGTGCAAAACTACCACCTTTATATAGATAATCAATACTTTTTATGGAGTATTTTTTGTTTATTTTTTATTCTTTTCTTAATACTCTGATAACACACCCCTTACGGGCTGTTATTTTTTGTTGTTTTCTATCTGCTTTGGGTACTTTAGGGCATTTGACTCGTTTTCCCTTTGGTTTTGCTGGATTTCTTGGGGTTTCTCGCATTCTTGTTTCTCGCAGATTTAGCTGATTTAGCAGATTTTGAGCTTCCTATTCCTGATAGCCACGAAGCATCGGGGAAAATCCTTGGCCTTTTTCCTTTAAAAAGGACAACACTGGAGCATCCCAAAGCTTCGGGAGCAGGAAATAGCTCCTGAAAAACATACTTCTATATTATAGCATAAACCCTCTCCTATATATAAGGTAAAAGCACTCCTTATATATAGGTACATAAAAAGAAGAAGCCCTCTCATAATTATGAGAGGGCTTCTTCTTAGGTTTTTGAGAAATAGAATTCTTAATTCGTTTTCATTGGTGGCAAATCGAATGCTTTAGAATCGTGCTCGAAGTTGTTACGGTGTGAACCGTCACAAAAAGGTTTGTTGACAGATAATCCACAACGACAAAGCCCTAATGCAGCTCTTCCTTGTAATCCGTAAACTGTTCCTTCTGAATCCAATATTTCGAAATCACCTTCTATCTTGATAGATCCGTTTTTATTAATTATTAGTTTAGTCTTGCTCATAATGTTCTTTTCTTTTTTTTGCATCAAAGATTGCAAAATATATTCCGAACGATTTGCATTAGATTGTGGTTTTTATGGATTGAAGGCTTAGTTTAAATTAATTCTACTTTATGAGGTAAGCTATTACACGAAGTCACACAAAGGCTACACAAAGATTCACAAAGATTTTTTAAATAATTCTTCGTGAGGTTCTTTGCGGAAAAGCTATTACACAAAGTTGCGCAAAGGCTCCACAGAGATTCGCAAAGGTTTTTATGAGACTTCGGCTCCGCTCAGTCTGACAAGTTTGCGACTTAGTACTTTTGTTTTTTGGTTACTTTGTGACTCTGCTACACTTCGTCTTTATCCTTATAATATACAAAACTTGGTGTTTTCTAGCCCAGATAGGAACGGCATCCTTTGCTTGCCTTCTTTAGGCAAGTAAAGATAAAGTGGATAGCTCGAAATAGCTCCTGATAAAAAAGAATATCCCGAAGCGTCGGGACTCAATTCTATTGCTTATTTTTGCACAGAATTTATCATAATAAAACCTAAAGTCGGCTTATATTACGGCTTTATCAGAAAAATAAAAATCAATTTTATGTTACAAAATCCTAAGAGATATACCATTACTGCTGCTTTACCTTATACGAACGGACCGATACACATTGGCCATTTGGCGGGCGTTTACGTGCCATCGGACATTTATTCTCGCTACTTACGTATGCAGGGGAAAGATGTGGCTTTTATTTGCGGAAGCGATGAGCACGGTGTGGCGATTTCTATGAAAGCTAAGAAGGAAGGTATTACTCCGCAAGAGGTTATTAACAAATATGACGGAATTATCCGTAAATCTTTTATCGATTTCGGAATTTCTTTTGATAATTATTCTAGAACTTCGGCTAAAATTCATCACGATACGGCTTCGGAATTTTTTAGAACGTTGTATGATAAAGGTGATTTTATTGAAGAAGTAACGGAACAATTATATGATGCTAAAGCGAATCAGTTTCTTGCTGATCGTTTTGTTGTTGGGACTTGTCCTAAATGTGGCAATGAGGAAGCTTATGGTGATCAATGTGAAAAATGTGGATCGACGCTTAATGCTACTGATTTGATCAATCCGAAATCGACTATTACTGGTGAAACTCCAATTTTAAAATCGACTAAACACTGGTTTTTACCTCTAGACAGATATACTGATTTCCTGACGGAATGGATTTTGGTTGGACATAAAAATGACTGGAAACCTAATGTTTATGGTCAGGTAAAATCATGGGTTGATGGTGGACTTGAGCCTCGTGCTGTAACGCGTGACCTTGATTGGGGAATTGATGTTCCTGTGGAAGGTGCCGAAGGAAAAAAATTATATGTTTGGTTTGATGCTCCTATCGGTTACATCTCATCTACTAAAGAATGGGCTGCACGCGAAGGTAAAGATTGGGAACCGTACTGGAAGGATGAAGATACGAAACTGGTACATTTTATCGGGAAAGACAATATTGTTTTTCACTGTATTATTTTCCCTGCGATGCTTAAAGCTGAAGGAAGTTATATTTTGCCAGACAACGTTCCTGCAAATGAGTTTTTGAATTTGGAAGGAAATAAACTTTCGACTTCTAAGAACTGGGCGGTTTGGTTACATGAATATTTAGAAGATTTTCCTGAGAAGCAAGATGTTTTGCGTTATGCACTGACAGCTAATGCTCCGGAAACTAAAGATAATGATTTTACCTGGAAGGATTTTCAGGCTAGAAACAACAACGAATTGGTTGCCGTTTTTGGTAACTTTATTAATCGTGTTGTGGTTTTAACTAATAAATATTACGACGGTTTTATTCCTACTCCAAATGAATTAACGGAGATTGACGAAGCTACTCTAACTGAATTAAAAGCATATCCTGCTGTTATTTCTAGCTCGGTAGAACGTTACAGATTCCGTGAAGCATTGGGTGAGTTAATGAATGTTGCTCGTTTAGGAAATAAATATCTTGCCGATGAGGAGCCGTGGAAAGTTATGAAAGACAATCCGGAACGTGTAAAAACTCAGATGTATGTAGCATTACAAATTGCTGCTGCCTTGAGCATTTTATCTGAACCGTTCTTGCCTTTTACTGCTACTAAATTATCGAGAATATTAAAGAATGAAGGCAAACTAAAATGGAGTGACATCGCTGAAACTTCGGATTTAATTCCTGCTGGACACCAGATTGGTGAAGCTGAATTACTTTTTGCTAAAATTGAAGATGAAGAAATCCAGAAACAAATAGATAAACTAGAAGCTACAAAAACTGCTAATCTTGCTGAAAACAAGCAACCTGAGCCTCAGAAAGATTTGATTCAGTTTGAGGATTTTGCCAAAATGGATTTACGCGTAGGAACTATCCTTGAAGCTGAAAAGATGCCGAAAGCTAATAAACTTTTGATTCTGAAAGTTGATACTGGAATTGATGTTCGTACGATTGTTTCGGGAATTGCTGAGAGTTTTTCGCCAGAAGAAATAGTTGGAAAACGTGTAACTGTGTTAGCAAACTTAGCTCCAAGAGCTTTACGTGGCGTTGAAAGTCAAGGTATGATCTTAATGACTACAAATGCTGAAGGAAAATTGGTTTTTGTAAATCCTGATGCCGAGGCTGCAAATGGAGAAACGATAAATTAGTTTTTTGGGAAATGTCAGATGTGAGAATGTAAAAAAAGAAAGTATATTCTTATATTTTTTTACTGCTCTATGAATTTATAATTGTAAGTTTGTCTTGACAAAATACCTTAAGGAGCAATCCTGAAACTTTATTAAAAGTTAACATAAGCGATTCCCTCGCCATGATGTCCCTGTGGAAACAATGGGAAATCTATCCTTACGGGTATTTTGTCACATCTAAAGCGAGGGTTTCGTGCGTTTAATATTTTCGATTATGACAAAAGAAAATCAAAAACTATCACATGATGATGTAATGCCATCCGTGGCAAACTTCCTTTCGGCCCTTTGGCTTGAAGGTGAATTTAGAAAGCAACCCGAATATTTAACTGAAATATTCGATATGATTCTAGAATCTGAAATTGGGAATAATCTCGATATCAGAACTAAAATGATTGGTTGCATAAAAACTAGTCGGATGCTCGCCAAATCACTTGAGCCTTTTTCGGATAAACAAATAGAAAAAGCTTGTAATAAAATGGTTAATGTCTGAGATTAAAATAATAAAACGCGTGAATTTCTTAATTGATTCACGCGTTTTTTACTTAAAAAAAACTTTTCTTACCTAATTATATTTAAGAGAAAAACAAGATATTAGCCAGACAAAAATCAAACCTCCAATAAATTAAAAATGCTTAAAAAATTACTCCTTACCTATTTGTTTTTAAATAGTTTGGCTTCTTTCTCGCAAGAAATCGTAAGCTCTACAATTGTTGATTTAAAAAAGAACCGTGATGTTTTTCAGACTATAAATGATGATAAAAAAGAAGTTACATTATTTGTTAGTGATAAAGTAAAGGTAAAAGCTATTCGTCTTAACGAAAAAATGCAAATTATAGACAGTATTTCTACTGAAAGACCAAACACTAAGATGTACTCTAATATGATTGGTAACAATATTAGTAATGATAATACAAGATTATTTTGGGCATCAAACGATTATGAAGATATTTTTACTCAATTGTATGACTTTAATAGTCGAAAAATAATAACGCAACAATATACCCTTCTTTTTAAAAATGAAAAGATTTTGCAAAAATTTAGTGGAAATGAAAATTTCTATATTTTAAGCGTTATCAAAAAAAGCAATAATTTCAAGCTTCATATTTTTGACAAAGATGGTAATCATAAAGAGCAAATAATCAATTTAGATGGTTTTCGTTTTTTTAGATATGGTTATACCAGAACAGATTTATATGGCGTTTTTGAAGAAAACCTGCTTCCTTTTGAAATTCCTTTTACATTGCAAAATATCAATGTTAAAAATCCAACTTCTTTAACCGATGCTGCAAAAAAGAGAAAATGCTATTTTGATAATAAACAAATCGTAATAACTCTTGATGCTAATATCGACTATACTCAAGTTATTCGTATTGATTTAGATCGTTTTATTGCTACTGAAAGAATGGTGAAAAAACATTCAATAGGTGTGAATGAGCGCTATTTTCTGAATTCTAACTCATTCTTTTTTGACAATAAACTATATCAGGTAAAAACCTCTTCTGAATTGTTTTATTTTACAATAAAAGATTTAGACGATAATATAATAAAAGAATACTTCGCCAATGCAGCTAATCCGATCGACTTTAAAAATTCTGAAATTTATCAGGAAGGTGGAGCTTTTGGAGGAAAAAGAACTCTGGATAACAGCTCTCAATTTATACGAAAAATAAACAATTTAAACACTGCTATTTCTTGTTACCATATCGGAGAAAGCACTTTGATAACATTTGGAGGCGTCTCTGCAGGACAGCAATCTGGCGGTCAAGCGGTAATGAATCAATTTGGACTTATTGGTGCAATAGCTGGAGCTGTGTTTTTTAGCCCGACAATGGAAAGCTTTAATTCCTATTCTAACAAAAAAGTAGTTAAAGTTGAAGGTCTATTCGATAATGAAGGAAATCACATAAAAGGAGATTTACAACCGTTAGCATTTGATAAGATTCGAACTTTTTTTGATGACAATAATGATGTATCCTCACAAACATTATTTAAAACTGATTCTTATTATTTGGGCTATTATGATAATAAGACTAAAGAATATATTATAAGAAAATTTGTAGACTAAAATCTATCTCTGTTCTTACTTTTTAATTTCGAATACTAACCGCGTGAATTTCTTAATTGATTCACGCGTTTTTTACTTTTAAACACATCGCAAATAATTTTAATTTGCTGTATTTTTGCCAAAAAAAGACTTCCCGTAAGGCATAATTTAAAAGCTTAATTAAGTATATTGTACTAAGCTTGAAAAACTTTAAAAATGAAAATCACAAAACCAAAATTAGCCTTAATCTGTGGAATACTCTGCATATCTATTTTCCCTATATTGGTTAAATTGAAACTAGCACCTGGATTAATTTCGGCTTTTTATCGCATGACGTTTGCTATAATATTGCTTTTACCTTATGTGCTTCTCACAAAAAATTTTAAACTTCCAAAAACAAAATTCGTGCTTTTAGCTGCACTTTGTGGCGTATTATTCTCGTCTGATGTTGCTGTTTGGAATATTGCCATTCAGGATTCAAGTGCAACACAAGCTTCGTTGCTAACAAATTTGTCCCCGCTTTGGGTTGGGATTGGTTCTTTTTTCTTTTTGAAAGTAAGACCTGCAACTAATTTCTGGATTGGAACTGTTGTAGCATTATTTGGAATGATTACTTTAGTTGGTTTTAGTTTTTTCCTGGAATTGAATTTTGATCAGGCTTTTCTGTTAGCTGTTTTATCAGGGATTTTATATTCGATTTATCTTTTGGTGAGCAAAAATGTCCTTACAGAAGTTGATGTTTTATCGTTTATGACTATTAGTTTATTGACTTCAAGTCTTTATTTGGGGATTCTTTGTTATGCTTTAAACGAACCTTTTACTGGATTCTCGAATACCGGATGGTTTGTATTAGTGCTTCAGGCTGTAATTTGTCAGTTGTGCGCTTGGCTTTCTATAAGTTATGCTACTCAACATATGCGAGCTACAAGAGTTTCTCTAAGTTTATTAAGTCAGGCGGTACTAACTTCGATATTGGCTTGGTTATTCTTAGAAGAAAAAATAACTTTACAGATGATTTTCGGTGGAATTATTTTGTTATTCGGAATTCGGATTACATTTTACGATAAAACTATTTCAATTAAGAAACTGCTTTCTAAGAATTAGAATTGGGATGCGAAAGTAGAACGCGGATTAAACAGATTCGCTAAAGCGAAAACACGAATAAAAAACGGATTTTTAATTTTTAACGATAAAGTTTCTCGCAGATTTGGCAGATTGAGCAGATTATTTTTTAGTTTTTTAAAATCCATTTAATCTGTGGCAAAAAAATAGAACGCGGATGTCGCAGATTCGCTAAAGCGAAAACACGAATAAAAACGGATTTTTAATTTTTAACAGAAAAGTTTCACGCAGATTTGGCAGATTGAGCAGATTATTTTTTAATCCATTTAATCTGTGGCAAAAGAATTTAAACGAAGAAAACTTCAACCTTTAAACAAAATTTTAAATGTTACATAAAGACAAAATATCAAAACTTAAAGTAATCGCATTTGATGCCGATGATACTTTATTTGTAAACGAACCTTATTTTCAGGAAACGGAACAAAAATTTTGTGTGTTGATGGAAGATTATCTTTCGCATCAAGGTTTATCACAGGAATTATTTAAAACCGAAATTCAGAATTTATCTTTATATGGTTACGGAATTAAAGGATATATTCTTTCGATGATTGAAGCCGCGATACAAATTTCGAATAATACGATTTCTATCGAGGTTATTGGAAAAATCATTGAGTACGGAAAAGAATTGCTCGAGAAACCAATCGATTTGCTAGATGGTGTTGAAGAAACTCTAAAAGCGCTTCATGGCAAGTACAAACTTGTTGTTGCTACAAAAGGTGACTTAAAAGATCAACATAGTAAATTACATCGTTCTGGTTTGGGTCACTATTTTCACCATATCGAAGTAATGTCGGACAAGCAAGAAATTGATTATGAAAAACTATTAAAGCGTTTGGATATTAAAGCTGATGAATTCTTAATGATTGGAAATTCATTAAAATCAGATGTTTTACCTGTTTTAGGAATTGGAGGATATGCCGTACATATTCCGTTTCATACAACTTGGGAACACGAGAAGATTAGTCATAAAGTAGAACACGAAAACTTCTTCGCTTTTGAAAAAATAACCGACGTAGTAAATAAATTAATATAATGAAAACCCTTTTGGATCTGGAAACTTGGAACAGAAAAGAACATTTTCTGTTTTTCAAGCAAATGGATGAGCCCTTTTTTGGAGTAACAGTCGAGATTGATTGTACGATTGCTTATACGAATGCGAATAAATTAAATTCTTCTTTTTTTATTTATTATCTGCATAAAACATTAGTTGCTATAAATACTATTGAACCTTTTAAGTATCGTATTGTTGAAGATCAGGTTTATATACACGATAGCATTAATGGTTCAGCCACAATTGGTCGTGAAGATGGTACTTTTGGATTTTCTTTAATTGAGTATAATCCTGATTTTAAAATCTTTGAGCAAATTGCCTTAACTGAAATCGAGCGTATACAAAATACAACGGGGCTTTTTACCCGAACATTTAGTGAGGATAATCTCATTCATTTTTCGGCTATTCCCTGGATCAATTTCACTTCTCTATCTCATGCCAGAAGTTATACTTTTCCAGATAGTTGCCCAAAAGTTTCCTTTGGAAAAATGATGATTTCTGAAACCGGAAAAAGAACTATTTCTATGTCTATTCATGTACATCATGGCTTAATGGATGCCTTACATGTAGGACTGTTTATAGATTATTTTCAAGAATCAATGAACACATAATCGAATAAAATCACCATAACATCTAAAAGTCAGCTATATAGATGACTTTTTTATTTAATTACAGATTCTCGTTTTTGTCTTATCTTATTACTTTTATACCTTCTTTGGGCTACGGAATTTTCTGATAATTTTGTTTGTTTGGACAAATTTAAAATTCCAAATTAAAATGAAAAAAATTACAATCATTCTGGCTTTTGCAATAGGTGCATCGAACTTACATGCACAGACAAAAACAGAAAAAACAACTGAAAATAATTACAATAAATGGTCTATAGAATTTGATGGTGGTTTTAACAAACCACAACGTCCATTTACTTCAGGTTATTCAACTTCTACAATAAGTCCGTTTACAGTTGATTTAGGAGCTCGATACATGTTTAATAACAAATTTGGTTTAAAAGCTGATTTGGGATATAACAGTTTTGAAGATGGTAAACACTCTCTAGACTTTAGTTCTAAATATTACAGATTCGGTTTACAAGGTGTTGCAAACTTAGGTAGGATCATGAATTTTGAATCATGGACTAATACAATTGGTTTATTAGGACACGTAGGTGCTGGCGTAGGTCGATTTGAAAACGACAAATTAACTGATCAAGACTGGGTAGGTAATTTTATGGCTGGTATTACTGGTCAGATTAAATTATCTAACAGAGTTGCTTTAACAGGTGATTTCACTACTTTTCTTATGGCTGAGCAAGATGCTACATTTGATGGTACAAAAAACAGAAGTATGAGAGGTTTTTCAGGACTTCTTTTTACTGGTACAGTAGGTTTAAACATTTACTTAGGTAAAAACGAGAAACATGCTGACTGGGTTGTACTTGCTCAAGATGCTGATGTTTCTGCATTAGAAAGCAAATTAGCTGATCTTCAAACTCAAGTAAATAAAATTCCTGAGAAACAAGTAATTGTAGAAAAAGCAGTAATTGCTCCAATAGCACCTGAAAAAGATCTTGTTAAAGAAATGATCAACGATAAATACTACAGTGTTTATTTTGATTTTAACAAATCGACTCCAATAGAGAATTCTACTGCAGCTATTGATGTTGTTTTAACTTATTTAAGAAAAAACCCATCAACTACTCTTGATATTATTGGTTATGCTGATCAAGTTGGTAAATCAGATTATAACGATAAATTATCAAACTTAAGAGCTAATAACGTAAAAACTATTTTCGAAAAAGCTGGTATTTCATCTTCAAGATTAAATGTAGTTGGTAAAGGTGCTGATACATCTATTGAGAAAAACTCAGAAGAAGCTAGAAGATTGGCAAGAAGAGTTACTTTCCAAGTAAAATAAATTCTTTTTAATAAACTCTCAAGCCCTAAAAGACAAATCTTTTAGGGCTTTTTTTATGCCACAAGAATTTTATTTAATCATGATCCACTCTCTATCTTACTATAGTTCTATAAGACTCATTATGAGCAATAACGAAACGATGTTGTATTTAGTCTGAATCTGAATTGTTTCTAATAAAGATTAAGGTTTCCTTGGATTGCTTAATTTTTTTTAACTTTACAAAAAACTCACGATTATGTTATCAAAAAATATAGAAACAGCGCTAAACAAGCAAATTCGCATAGAAGCAGAATCTTCTCAAACTTACTTATCTATGGCTTGTTGGGCAGAAGCTCACGGACTGGAAGGAATTGCTGAATTCATGTATACACAATCTGACGAAGAGCGTGCACATATGCTAAAACTAGTTCGTTATGTTAACGAGCGTGGAGGAGCAACAACAATTACAGATCTTAAAGCTCCTAAGACTAGTTACGCTACTTTTAAAGAAATGTTTGAAGAATTATACAAACATGAATTATTTGTTTCGGAATCTATCAACGAATTAGTGCATATTACTTTCTCTGAGAAAGATTATGCTACTCATAACTTCTTACAATGGTACGTTTCTGAACAAATTGAAGAAGAAGCTACTGCAAAATCTATCTTAGATAAAATTAACTTAATTGGCGATGATAAAGGTGGTTTATACTTATTCGACCGTGACATCAAGCAACTAACTGTTACAAGTTCTATCACAATTAATCCAAAATAGTTAAAGTTTATTTAGAATATATAAAAATAACTTATATTTGCATCAGTTTTTTAATTCACAGGAAAATTGGGCAAGAAAGATAAGGTTAAAGACAAGGACAAAAAAAAGGATAAAAAGAAAAAGAAGAAAAAAGATATCCTTGATAAAATTAAACGTGCTGAAAATTGCAAGTCGAGTTGTTGCGAAAAATACAAAAAAAGCGAAAACAAGCGTTGTAGTCGTTGCCCGATGTTTGATTTAATCAAAAAAGTTGCTTAACACTATTTTATAGATATATAAAATGCTCTCTTAATCGAGGGCATTTTTTTTATAACAAATTTCGTTTCCCCAGATAATTATTAGCCGATACAATTAACTCAATATTCCTCATGAGAAACAAACATATACATTTTATAGAACGACTAGATTTTTTTATCACACTAATAAGTCTAGGTTTATTAATTGTTTCCGGAATATTTATCCGCATCTTCGGATCTGAAATGTTTAATTATAACAAAGTATATTACCCTATTCTTATACCATTATTAATTTCATGTTTATTCTTTTTTCTAGCATTGTATAGCTTCATAAAAGCATATAAAAGAGCAATTATTTTTATAAATGAAATTCAAATAAACAACAAAAGCATAATCCTTAAAGGCTTAAGATATAATACAACTTGGGAGAAAACACTCGTGATTAAGAATATCGATATTAGTTTGAAAGAACAAGCAAACAGAAGACCGTATGTCTATTATTTAGAATTCATCGATGAAGACAACGCCAGATACTCTATCAATACCTCTTTCTATTGGAGTTATCCAGAAATATTAGCTATATATAAAGACATTAAAACTGCTGAAAATAAAAATCGGTAATAATATAAATTCTAAAACTTCCTTTTCTGATAAGGAGTTCCTTCACCATCTTCGCAATAACTTTTTAGACTTAACAAAAACATCGCCCAATTATAATTACACCATTGGTAAAATTCGGTCAGTTCGCGCCAATCAAAATGTTTAAGAACAACCGATGTTACTCCATTTTTTTCAGTTATGTCAAATGAAATCTTTGTCCCGACCCACTCCGGATCTGACGCTACACATTCCCATAGTATTCTTTGGTTTTGAACCAATTCTAACACCTTCATTTTTGTGTTATCGTTATCTCCAAAATCAAACTCATTGATAAAACCCAATTCTGGCTTAACAATTAATTCTTCTGTCCAGACAGCACCAAGACCAGCTTGTGTTGTTAATGCTTTATAAACATCCTCAATGGGTGATTTGATATAATTAATGTGCTCGATTTTTTCCATTTTAATAACTAGTTATATTATGCAAATACAAAGTTAAAAAGTTTTGTATATCTCTGACAAAGAACTTATTTAAAATAAAATTGTATTTAAACAGGGCAAATTAAATCTACAATATGGACTTTAAAAAACTCGAAAAAGATGAAATTAGTTTTAACAAAAACTGTCTAAGACCAAAAAAACCTCTTCTTTCGAAGAGGTTTTTGTACCCGGAGCCGGAGTCGAACCGGCACGGTTTCCCACAGGTGTTTGAGACCAGCGCGTCTACCAATTCCGCCATCCGGGCTTAGCAGACGAAAAAATAATTAATAAATCAATTATTTTAACGCAATAGAACAGTTTTTATCGTTATAATAAACTCTTGTTCCTTTAACACGGTGCAAATTTATAAAAATATTTTACATTTTCTAACAAAATACTTAAAATTTTCCTTTCAGTGTTCAATAAATTTTATAAATTTGCACCTCGTTAAAACGACGCACACACAACTAACTACAAAACAACAAATTATAATGTCGCACCTAGAACCAGAAGCTAAAATTTTTGCGTGTTCAAAAAGTGTTTATCTTGCCGAAAAAATTGCAAAACAATACGGGATACCGTTAGGTAAGGTTACAATGTCAACTTATAGCGATGGTGAATTTCAGCCATCATATGAAGAGTCTATCAGAGGGTTACGTGTATTTATTGTTTGTTCGACATTTCCAACTGCAGATAATTTGATGGAATTGTTACTTATGATTGATGCAGCAAAACGTGCATCAGCCAGACATATTACAGCTGTAATACCATATTTTGGTTGGGCTAGACAAGATAGAAAAGACAAACCAAGAGTACCGATTGGAGCTAAATTAGTAGCCAATCTATTAGATGCTGCAGGAGCAACAAGAATTATGACGATGGATTTGCATGCAGATCAAATTCAAGGATTCTTCGAAAAACCAGTAGATCATCTTTTTGCTTCAACAATCTTTTTACCATACGTAGAAAGTTTAGGTTTGGAAAATTTAACAATCGCTTCTCCAGATATGGGAGGTTCAAAAAGAGCTTATGCTTATTCTAAATTTTTAGAATCAGATGTAGTGATTTGTTACAAACAAAGAAAAGTTGCCAATATTATCGACACCATGGAATTAATTGGTGAAGTAAAAGGCAGAAACGTAATATTGGTAGACGACATGATCGATACCGGTGGTACATTAGCAAAAGCAGCCGATTTAATGATCGAAAAAGGAGCATTGAGCGTTAGAGCTATTTGTACACATGCTATTCTTTCTGGGGATGCCTATGAGAAAATAGAGAATTCTAAATTAAGCGAGTTAATCGTAACAGATTCAATCCCGCTAAAAAAGGAATCAAAGAAAATAAGAGTGTTGAGTTGTGCACCTCTTTTTGCCGAAGTTATGCACATGGTGCACCACAACAATTCCATTAGTGGAAAATTTATAATGTAAAAATGCAATATGCTTTAGGCTTTAAGCCGTAAGCTGTTTCACGATTACAAAAAAAAAGCTTAAAGCCTGGCGCCTAAAGCTTATAACAATTTGAATATTTATTAATAACTATATTTTTTTTACAATGAAATCGATTACAATTAAAGGATCAGAAAGAGAAAGCGTGGGTAAAGTGTCAACTAAAGCCTTACGTAATGCTGGATTGGTTCCTTGCGTATTATACGGAGGAAATCAGGCAGTTCATTTCTCAGCAGAAGTTATGGCATTTAAAAACTTGGTTTACACTCCAAACGCACACACAGTTGTGATTGAGCTTGGAAAAGGAAAATCATTCAATGCAATTTTACAAGACATTCAAGTTCACCCAGTATCTGACAAAATCTTACACATTGACTTCTTTCAATTATTTGATGACAAAGAAATCACTATGGAAGTTCCAGTAAAAGTTGTTGGTACATCTAAAGGTGTTCTTGGTGGAGGTGTTTTACGTTTAAACACTCGTAAACTTAAAGTAAAAGCATTACCTAAAAACCTTCCGGATTTTGTTGAAGCAGACATTACTCCACTTGAAATGGGTAACAAATTATACGTTACTAAAGTTGGTGCACCAGAATACAAAATTATGCACCCAGACAACACAGTTGTTTGTCAAGTAAGAATTTCTCGTGCTGCTATGAAAGCTGCTCAAGAAGCTGCAAAAGCTGCAAAAGCTCCAGCAAAAGGAAAGAAAAAATAATTTTTTTTCAAACTATTACAAAAAAAACATCAGTTGCAAAACTGGTGTTTTTTTTTGCTTTTTATTTTTCAGGAGCAGAAATTTCTCGATTTCAAACAACCTAGACCTCCTGCTATTCGCTATATCTTTTATTTTAAAAGAAAATAAAAGGATGCCGCTACTATCAGGGCTAACAATTACGCTTGATTTTTCAAATGTTAAAAAAACGCGAAGATCCTGAGGTTCTGACTAAAAACACCAAAATCTACATTCCCTTTTTCCTCTTGCGACCTCTGCGTTAATTTTAACACACTTTGTGGTTAAAATCATTCGTTTAAATCTGCACCCCTTCCCTTTAGCACTCTTTGTGCTACAAACCCACAAAAAAGGAAGCTATCTAATTATCATATTTTCTAATTATCCAATTGCCCCATTATCTAATTAAGCTTACTTTTGTAAAATGATAAAATGGATAACAAACCTGTTTTCATCAACAAAAACAGAAGAGAAATCAGATTATATGAAGAAATTTTTAATCGTAGGATTAGGCAACATTGGCGCAGAATACGTAAATACAAGACATAATATAGGCTTTAAAATAGTCGACTTTTTAGCACGAAAAGAAAGCATCTCTTTCGAAACAGTAAAACTAGGTTCACTTGCCGAATATAAATTTAAAGGAAGAACATTTTTGCTTTTAAAACCAAATACTTACATGAACCTAAGCGGGAAAGCTGTAAAGTATTGGATGGATAAAGAAAATATTCCGTTAGAAAATATTATGGTAATTACCGATGACCTTAACCTTTCATTCGGAACAATTCGCATTAAACCAAAAGGAAGTGATGGTGGTCATAACGGACTCAAGAATATTAACCTGGTTTTAAACACGCAACAATATACCCGTTTTAGATTTGGGATAAGCGACGAGTTTAAAAAAGGTCAACAAGTAGATTATGTATTAGGTGAATGGGATGAAACCGAAAAAGCAAAACTACCTGAACGTCTTGAAATAGCATCTGAAATAATCAAATCCTTCGGAACTGCTGGACTCGAAAATACAATGACAACTTATAACGGGAAGTAAGAAACCCCGAAAACATAAGTGCCAAAAAATCAGATTATCAATTAATTTAATTTGATTATAGTCAAATAGTATTTTCTATTCCAAACTTAAATGTATAAATTTGGATTAAATTTAATTATAAATCGTAAAACAATAATATTATGGCTTTCGAATTACCACAATTACCTTATGCGTATGACGCATTAGAACCACATATTGATGCTCGTACAATGGAAATCCACCATACAAAACATCACAATGCTTACACAACAAATCTTAATGCAGCAATTGCAGGAACAGATTTAGAAGGAAAAACAATCGAGAACATCCTAATCAATTTAGATAAAAAAAACGCTGCAGTTCGTAACAACGGTGGTGGATACTACAATCACAATTTATTCTGGACAGTAATGTCACCAAACGGAGGCGGATTACCTACAGGAGATTTATTAGCAGCTATCGAAGCTTCTTTTGGAACTTTTGAAGAGTTTAAAGCTAAGTTTGCTAAAGCTGGTGCAACACAATTCGGTTCTGGATGGGCTTGGTTATGTGTGCTTAAAGGAGGAAAGTTAGACGTTTGTGGAACACCAAACCAAGACAATCCATTAATGCCAGAAGTAGGTTGCGAAGGAACTCCAATTTTAGGAATGGATGTTTGGGAGCATGCTTACTATTTAAATTACCAAAACAGAAGACCTGATTATATCGAAGCTTTTTTCAGTGTAATTAACTGGACTGAAGTTGCTAGAAGATTTGCTTTAGATAAATAGTCGAAAATAGAGCAAAGAGTAAAGAAAAAAGACGGATGACTTAAATGTTGTCCGTCTTTTTTTATGTTTAATTTTTTAAATTCTCTTTGTCTGCAATCTTTTTTCTATGTTCTTTATTCTTTTCTCTACTTAATATAAAATAAAAAAGGTGGAATCTCTTCCACCTTTTTTGCCCCAAATCTACCATAAACTTAACCTACTAATGTTATGGTTCTTCAAATGTATGTCGACATTGTAGCTATACCAAATATTCCTGTTGAACTACAAATAAAATCGATGATTAGACTTATTTCATCATTAGAAGACTTTTTTAAGTCCTTCTCCTTGACTTGATTCCAATAAAAAAGGTGGAATTGCTTCCACCCTTTTTGCCCCAAATCTACCATAAACTTAACCTACTAATGTTATGGTCTTTCAAAAGTATGTTAGCAGTGCATTTTTACCAAACAATCAAGATAAACGGCAAAAAAAACCGATGAAATGCACTTTTTAACCTTTTGTTATGCTTTTTAATACGCTCTGGCGTCTTTTCCTTCGTAAAAATTCATGAAAGCGCGGTTTACCACTCTATTTCCTCCCGGAGTAGGATAATCTCCTGTAAAATACCAGTCTCCTAGATTTTTAGGACAAGCAATATGCAAATCCTCTACGGTTTGGAAAATAATTTTTACTTCGGCTTTTATTTCTGGTGAACTTAGCATTTCAGCAATTTTATCTGAAACCTCTTGTGGTTCAAATGGATCGTAAATTGCTGTAACATAATTTACAACATCACTATCCAAATAATTTTCTTGTGCTTTACATTTAGTATATACTTCATCTACAATATGATATAGATTACGCTCTTTTAATAATTCTAATGCTGCTCTAAAAGCTACCAATCCTTCTAGTTTTGCCATGTCGATTCCATAACAATCAGGGAAACGAATTTGTGGAGCCGATGATACTATAACAATTCGTTTAGGATTTAAACGATCCATCATTTTTATGATACTCATTTTAAGCGTAGTTCCACGAACAATACTATCATCGATAATCACTAAATTATCCGTTGGTTTTATTACACCATATGTTACATCATATACGTGAGCCACAAGATCATCACGGCTACTATCTTCTGTAATAAAGGTTCTTAATTTAGCATCTTTAATAGCCACTTTTTCTGTACGTATTTTTACAGCAAGTAATTCTTGCAACGTTTCGGCAGTAAGCGTATTTCTATTAGCTATTATATAATTGTTTTTTCTCTGATTTAAGAAATCCTGCGCTGCTTCAACCAAACCATAAAAAGAGGTTTCAGCTGTATTCGGGATATAAGAGAAAACAGTATTATCTGTATCACTATCAATTGCATTTAAAACTGCAGGCAAAATTAATCTACCTAAGTTTTTACGTTCTTGATATATTTCAGCATCGCTACCTCTTGAAAAGTAGATTCTTTCAAACGAACATGCTTTTTTAACTGTTGGTGTTAAAATTTCTTCCATAGAAACTTTACCACTTTTCTTAATGATTAATGCATTTCCTGGTTCAATTTCCTGAACGCTTTCAAAAGGAACATTAAAAACTGTTTGAATAACTGGTCTTTCTGAAGCTACAACTACTACTTCATCATCTTGGTAAAAATAAGCAGGACGAATTCCAGCTGGATCTCTAAAAACAAAAGCATCACCATGACCTAATAAACCAGCCATTGCATATCCTCCATCTAAATTTTTAGCTGAACGCATTAATATTTTTCCAATATCCAATCGGTCTGCAATTACTGGAGAAGCTTCTCTTTTAGAATATCCTTCTTGTTTACAATCCTGATATAAAGACATTACTTCTTTATCAAGAAAGTGACCAATTTTCTCCATCACTGTAACTGTATCCGCCATTTCTTTAGGATGTTGTCCAAGCTCTACTAAATTTTCGAAAAGTTCTTTAACATTTGTCATGTTAAAGTTACCCGCCAAAATAAGATTACGATGCATCCAGTTACTCTGACGTAAAAATGGATGTACACTTTCGATACTATTTTTACCAAAAGTTCCGTAACGAACGTGTCCTAAAAATAACTCTCCTATATATGGAATATTTTCTTTTTGTTTTGCAACATCATTTGCGTATTCAGGATGCAAAGTCATCTCTTCATTAATACGCTCATTTATTTGTTTAAAAACATCTTGTATTGGTTGTGCGTGATTAGAACGAACTCTACTTATGTATCGTTGTCCTGGTTCAACATCTAATTTGATGCTTGAAAAACCAGCACCATCTTGTCCACGGTTATGCTGTTTCTCCATCATAAGGTACATTTTTTGTACCCCATAAAAAGCTGTTCCGTATTTTTCTTTGTAATATTCAAGCGGTTTAAGAAGTCTAACCAAAGCTATACCACATTCGTGTTTTAAAGCGTCGCTCATTGTATTTGTGTTTGTGTGTTGTTGTTGTAGTTTGTACTATTCTTTGTAATAACAAAATCAAAAAAGCCCCGTGAACGAGGCTTTAATTCTTTATAGTTCTATGTCAAACTGAGTTAGCGACTTAAATTGTTTTAATCTCGCAACTACTTCGTTTTTATCTAAGGCAACCATTCTTTCTGTCCCAAATTTCTCTACACAAAATGAAGCTAAATTTGATCCATAAATTACTGCATTTTTCATGTTCTTAAATGAAACATTTTCACTCTGTGCAATAAACCCTGCAAAACCTCCTGCAAAAGTATCTCCAGCTCCAGTTGGATCGAAAACATCTTCTAAAGGTAATGCTGGTGCAAAAAACACTTCTTTATCATGAAATAATAATGCTCCGTGTTCTCCTTTCTTGATTACCACATATTTTGGTCCAAGAGTATGAATCTTTGCCGCCGCTTTAACTAATGAATATTCACCAGAAAGTTGTCTTGCTTCTTCATCATTAATTGTAATTACATCAACACGTTTTATAACGTCTAGTAATTCTGGTAAAGCGCAATCCATCCAAAAGTTCATCGTATCCAAAACTACTAATTTTGGTTTTGATTCCATTTGATCTAAAACACTGCTTTGTACAAGAGGATGTAAATTACCTAACATTACAACATCAGCATCTTTGAAGCTTTGCGGAACTTTAGGCTGAAAATCTGCCAATACATTAAGCTCTGTTGCTAATGTATCTCTTGAGTTCAAATCGTTATGGTAAAGTCCGCTCCAAAAGAAAGTTTTCCCACCTTTTACGATTTCAAGTCCAGAAATATCAATATTTCTTGAAGTTAATAAATCTAAATGTTCTTGAGGAAAATCATCTCCAACTACAGAAACAATAGCCGATTGTAGGTTGAAAAACGATGCCGACAAACCAATATATGTCGCTGCACCACCTAATATTTTATCTGTTTTCCCAAAAGGGGTTTCAATAGCATCGAAAGCAACTGTTCCGACAATCAGTAATTTATTCATTTTATGAATTTCGAATTAAGGTGCAAAGATACTTTATAAGTTTCAGAGTTGCAACGATTGATTGTATCAAAATTTTCATAAAAAACGAAACCCAATAAATCAACCAAATACACTAAAAACCAAACACTTACACCTTACAAATACTGGATTATTTCTTACATTTATAAGAATAAATAAATCAGAAAAACTTAAAAAACGCGATTTAGAATCTATATCTTTTATCGTAATAATTCTTCAATACTGGTATCTGAATCAAGGCCATTAAAGCTACAATTAAAACTGCATAAGATGTGTTTTTTGAAAACTGAAACAAAGGAGTCATATTATCAATTTTAGAATAAAGCAAATCACTTACAACCAAATCATTTTGTTTCGTTTCGTTCCCACCAAAAATCACATACCCGACAAAAGCAATTAAGCATACCAGAATCACAAACCAAACAGATTTTGAAATTAGTGGTTTATACACAATGGCTTTACTTTTCTCTGCAATTAAAATTTGAGACATGATCTTTGAAGTAAAATCAGCTGAAGGCTTTTGCAAAGCACTTTCTGCCATAACTTTGTCTACTAAATTTTCGTAATATTCATCGCTCTCTTTCATAATAATCTAATATTTCAGGTTCTAATTGCTCTTTTAAAATAACTGCTAATTTTTTTCTACTCCGGAATAACTTCACTTTGACATTACTGACACTAATATCCATGATTTTAGCTATTTCATTTAAATTCTGATCGTCAAAATAGAAAAGTGTCAATAGAAAACTTTCTTCACTTGGTAACAAATTTAAACAATTCTGGATATCTTGCTTCCGTTCTTGATTTTCCAAAATACTTAAAGCATTATCAGTAGTTTTAATCAAATATCCTTTAAGTTCATCAATAACAACGTGGTTTTCGTCTTTCTTATTCTTTTTCAAATAATCTAAACATGTGTTATAAGCTATTTTATAAATCCAGGTCGAAAACTTAGAATCCCCCTTAAACTTATTCAAGGAATTAAAAATCTTAATAAAGGTATCCTGAGAAACTTCCTCGGCTATTTCTCTATTTTTTACCATCTTTATAGCCATAGTAAAGATCATGTCTTTATAACGATCAACTAATACTGCAAACATATTAGTTTCTCCTAAAAGAACCTGATTGATATAATACTGATCATTTACTTTATCCATATTCCATATGACGACAACAAACTCATTAAGGTTACAACTAAGTTAAAATATTTTTTTTGACAAAATCTGTAACCTCAGTTAAACTTATCTCGTCATATGGAATATCAATCAATTAAATTATAAAAATTATGGGACCACAAATTTTAGTGCCAATTAGCCTTTTCTTAATGATATTCGGAATTGTCTATCTTATTTATTCAACCAGAAACAGAGAACGATTAGCTCTCATAGAAAAAGGTGTCGATGCCAGTATTTTCATGAAAGGAAAAAACAATAGTACACCAATATGGAAAGTCCTTATTTTAAATTTTGCCTTTTTATTAATAGGAAGCGGAATTGGAATTTTCATTGCCTTGCTAATTACAACGTACACTTCTTTGCAAGATGGTGCAGTTTATCCATCTACAATTTTTACCATGGCAGGAATTGGATTACTTGTAGGTTTCAATAAATCTAAAGATTTAGACAGAGAATAAAACAATACAATTACTTAAAAAAAACGTGTCAGGAAAATGTTTCCCTGACACGTTTTTTTTATGCTTCTTTTGATCCTATATTTTCATAATAAGCATCTATAGAAAGTTGCTTTTGCATGGAAGCCATAACTGCCAATTCATCGCAACGCTCATTTTGAGGATGATTATTATGCCCTTTTATCCATTTAAAATCAACTTGGTGTTTTCTATAAATAACCAAAAAACGTTTCCATAAGTCAGGATTTTTTCTTCCAACAAATTTTTTCTTTTCCCAACCAAAAACCCATTTTTTTAAAACAGAATCAACCACATATTTTGAATCTGAAATAACAAGAACTTTCATATTTGGTTTTTTAAGCTTTTCTAAACCTACTATTACTGCCAAAAGTTCCATCCTGTTATTTGTAGTAAGACGGAATCCTTCATAATATTCCTTTTTATGTGGTGTTCCAACCAATTCCATAACTACTCCATATCCCCCATTACCAGGATTCCCCTTAGCCGCGCCATCTGTATATATATGTACTTCGTGTTGATTCATTTTTTTTAGACTTCTTAGATATTAGATTTTTAGACTTGCTTCGCTTTTAGACTTCTTAGATTTTTAGAGTCGCTTCGCTCTTAGACTTGTTCGTTTTATCTCAAGCGAAACATAAACAATTTCATTCTTTTATTCCTTTTAAAACCCAGAATAAAATCGACAACTCAACAATCTAAGAAGTCTAAGCAAGTCTAAAAATCTAAGCAAATCTAAATATTTAACAATCTATAAATAACTTCTGGAAAGTGTTTTTGCTCTAATTCATGGATTTTAGCAGCCACATCTTCTGCTGTATCTGTATCAGTCAAAGCTACTTTTTCCTGAAAGATAATCGCTCCTTCATCATAATTCTCATTTACATAATGAATGCTTATTCCTGTCTCTTTTTCCTTATTTTCGACTATTGCTCTGTGAATGTGCATTCCATACATTCCTTTCCCTCCATAATTAGGTAATAATGCAGGATGAATGTTAATTATTTTATTAGGATATGCCTCGATAATGTTTTTTGGGAATTGAAGTAAGAATCCAGCCAAAACAATCAAATCTGGATCAATTAATTTTACTTTTTGTAGTACATTACCGTCAATTAATTCGGTTTTGGTGAAAATTTGGGCCTCAACTTGGTAGTTTTTGGCTCTTTCAATTACTTTCGCATTAGCGTTATTGGTAAACACAGAAACCACATTTGCAATTTGTGTTTCAGCGAAATATTTTATTATGTTTTCGGCGTTACTCCCTGAACCTGAAGCAAAAACAATAATTTTTTTCATACTCGAATTGATTTATTTTTTGCAAAAAACGGAATAAAAAACCAAAATAAATAACATTCGAACCCCTTTGTTGAAATTAATTTTATAAATTAGTGTTACATTTATTAACTAAATCGTGGTTTTAAAATAAAGTTTTTTATTTTTGCCAACAAATTAAATTCTAAAATTAAAGATTATGTCAGACATTGCATCAAGAGTAAAAGCGATTATCGTAGACAAATTAGGTGTTGACGAAAACGAAGTTGTAACAGAAGCAAGCTTCACTAATGATTTAGGAGCTGACTCATTAGACACTGTTGAGCTTATTATGGAATTCGAAAAAGAATTTGATATCCAAATTCCAGACGATCAAGCAGAAAACATTGCTACTGTAGGTCAAGCTATTTCTTATATCGAAGAAGCTAAAAAATAATAAATTCCCACCCGACTCTTAAAAATTACAAAAATCAAAAATCAAATTCCAAGATTGGAATTTGAAATTTCAAAAAATTGGAATTTTTAGAAATCGGGTGTTATTATTTTTTATAAAAATTTAAATTTTGGGTTGATTTTCAATCAAAAAAATATATTTATATTGTAATACCCATGGCTCTTTTGTAATATAATACAATCAAGAAAGCGTGGGTTTTATTTGTTTAAAGCTAATAAAACACATTATTTATGGTATTAAGGCGAGTTGTTGTAACAGGATTAGGCGCACTTACCCCTATTGGGAATAACATCCAGGATTATTGGAACGCGCTTATTAATGGAGTAAGCGGTGCTGCCCCAATAACGTATTACGATACAGAGAAACATAAAACGAAATTTGCTTGTGAAGTAAAAAACTTCAACATCGAAGATTTTATGGATCGTAAAGAATCTCGTAGACTAGATAAATTTGCTCAATATGCTGTTGCCGCAAGTGACGAAGCTATAAAAGATGCTGGTCTTACTGATGACAACGTCGACAAAGAAAGAGTTGGAGTTATCTGGGGAGCTGGAATTGGTGGTTTAGAAACTTTTCAAGAAGAAGTTATTTACTACGCTAAAGGAGACGGAACACCAAAATTCAATCCGTTTTTTATTCCTAAAATGATTGCTGATATTGCCCCTGCACACATTTCTATGAGAAATGGTTATATGGGACCAAATTATACAACTGTTTCTGCTTGTGCTTCTTCTGCCAATGCACTTATTGATGCTTTTAACTACATTCGTTTAGGAATGTGTGATATCATCATCTCTGGTGGATCTGAAGCTGCTATTACAATTGCAGGAATGGGAGGTTTTAACTCTATGCATGCTTTATCAACCAGAAATGATAGTCCTGAGACTGCTTCAAGACCTTTTGATGCTACTCGTGATGGTTTTGTTTTAGGTGAAGGAGCTGGTGCATTAGTACTTGAAGATTACGAACACGCTAAAGCACGTGGAGCAAAAATATATTGCGAAATTGGCGGTGGCGGAATGTCATCTGATGCGTACCACTTAACAGCACCTCATCCGGAAGGACTTGGTGTTATTGCTGTAATGAAAAACACATTACGTGATGCTGGTATGAAACCTGAAGATGTTGATCATATTAATACGCACGGTACATCTACTCCACTTGGAGATGTTGCTGAATTAAAAGCGATTAGTGCTGTTTTTGGTGATCATGCCAAAAACATCAATATCAACTCTACAAAATCTATGACTGGACACTTACTTGGTGCTGCTGGTGCTATCGAAGCTATTGCTTCTATACTTGCTATGCAACACGGTATTGTTCCTCCAACAATCAATCATACGGTTGCTGATGAAAAAATAGATCCTTCATTAAATTTAACACTAAACAAACCTCAAAAAAGAGAAGTAAATGTTGCTATGAGTAACACTTTTGGTTTTGGAGGTCACAATGCTTGTGTTTTATTTAAAAAATTAGTTGACTAATTTTCTTATGAGTATTTTCAAAAAAATATTTTCAAAATCCCGTTCTCAAGAAGACGGGATTTTTTTTGATTCTATTCAAAAAATCCTTGGATTTCCACCTATTTCGCTTCAATTTTATAAGAAAGCCTTTACTCATCGCTCTTCTAATCGACTGGACGAAAACGGAAATCCTATTAACTACGAACGTTTAGAATTTCTTGGAGATGCAATGCTAAGTGCTGTAATTGCAGCACATCTCTTTAATAAAGCTCCTGCTGGAGACGAAGGCTACCTTACCAAGATGCGTTCTAAAATCGTAAGTAGAGAACATTTGAACGAACTTGGAAAAGATCTTAATCTGGCTCGTTTTATAGAAAGCAAAGTGCCTTTACAACACTTTGGAGAAAACATTCATGGTAACATTTTCGAATCGCTTATTGGAGCCATTTATCTTGACAGAGGGTATTCTTTTTGTGAAAAATTTATCCAAAGCAGCGTAATCGGTCCGTACGTAGATATTACCCGACTTGAGGGAAAAGTTATAAGCTATAAAAGCTTAGTTATTGAATGGTGTCAGAAAGAAAAAAAGATATTCCATTATGATATTTTTGAGGATAATGGCATTGGTGGAGAACGTTTATTTGGCGTTAAATTAAGTATTGACGATAAAGTAGTCGCAAGAGCGCGAGCAACTTCCAAAAAGAAAGCAGAAGAAAAAGCATCACAACGTGCGTATTTTGCATTTCAAGAAAAAATGGACAAGAAATAAAACTAGTTTTCTTAAAACTACATCGTTTTCGTTTATAAATTAACAAAAACATACCAATCTTAACTATTGAACCAGCAATAGAAATAGTATATTTACAACTTATTTTTTCAGGAAATGGCTATTCATAAATTAGAATTAGGCGAATTTGATGAAATTGATTATAATTTGATTGCCATACATACTTCTATGGAAGATTATCGACTGGCTTATTTTATCAATCAAAACTTCCCGGTTCTTTTGAGTAAAAGTAAAAATGAAATCCAAATTAATGTGAAAGAAGGTGAGACTCATTTTTCACGATTTGATTATTACGATGAAGAAAAAGAACTTTATTGGGATTTAATTCAAAATAAGAATGAAGTCATTCAGAATACACCAAATGACAGTCAGGATTTATTTTCAGATACTTCGATGGAGGTCGCCACAAAAGTATATCTACTACCTGAGTTTAAAAAAGTTGATTATTTTTTAAAAATTGAAAAGAGTGAGGAAGCTTTCGATATATTAAAAATACAACAAATATTAAATACCATTGATACCATCTCAACGGTTTATATAGTTGATACAAATAAAATAAAATCAAAAAACAATTTAATTTTTTAATAGAAATGCTTACAAACAAAAAAACCAAAATTGTAGCCACACTTGGGCCTGCATGTGGAACTAGAGAGATCATCAAGGACATGATCGAAGCAGGTGTTAATGTGTTTAGAGTTAATTTTTCGCATGCAGATTACGAAGGAGTAAAAGAGAAAATCAACATTATTAGAGGACTTAACGAAGAGTTTGGTTATACCACGGCAATACTCGGAGATTTACAAGGACCTAAACTTCGTGTAGGAGTAATGGAAGAAGGAGTTGTAGTAAACGATGGTGATGTAATCACTTTTACTACTGCTGAAGATATTATAGGTACTGCAAAAAAAGTTTTCATGAAGTACCAAAACTTTCCAAATGATGTAAATCCTGGAGAGCGTATTTTATTAGATGATGGAAAACTTATCTTTGAGATCCTTACAACTGATAAAAAAACAGAAGTTACCGCTGTAGTTATTCAAGGTGGTGAATTAAAATCTAAAAAAGGTGTAAACCTTCCTAATACTAAAATATCTTTACCTGCATTGACAGAAAAAGATATTGCTGATGCAATTTTTGCTATTGAGCAAAAAGTAGACTGGTTAGCTCTTTCTTTTGTAAAAACACCACGTGACTTACAAGACTTACAAGAGTTAATTGATAAACATTCTGATTATAAAATTCCGATTGTAGCTAAAATCGAAATGCCAGAGGCATTAGAGAATATGGATAAAATCGTTGCTTATTGCGACGCTTTAATGGTTGCTCGTGGAGATTTAGGAGTTGAACTTCCTGCTCACGAAGTACCATTGGTTCAAAAAGAATTAATCCGCAGAGCAAAAACTGCTCGTATTCCTGTAATTGTGGCAACACAAATGATGGAAACTATGATTACTAGTTTAACTCCAACTCGTGCGGAAGTAAACGACGTTGCAAACTCTGTTATGGATGGTGCTGATGCTGTAATGCTATCTGGAGAAACTGCTGCAGGAAACTATCCTGTTCAGGTTATCCAAAAAATGACACAAATTATCGAAGCTGTTGAAGACTCTCCGCTAATTCATGTTCCACAAAACACACCACAAATAAAAACAAAACGTTTTATTACTAAAACAATTTGTCAGCAAGCTGCACTTATGGCTAACGTTATTAAAGCTAAAGCAATTTGCACATTAACAAATAGTGGTTATACTGCTTTCCAAATTTCGGCTTGGAGACCATCTGCTCACATTTTAGTATTTACTTCTAACAAAAGAATCTTAACTCAATTAAGTCTTTTATGGGGAGTTAAATCATTCTACTATGACAAAGATGTAAGTACTGATGATACTGTAACTGATGTAAATCAAATCGTAAAAGATAAAGGATATGTTGTAAAAGGAGATTACTTAATCAACCTAGCAGCAATGCCTATTAAAGATAAAGGAATGGTAAACACCATGAGAGTTACTGAAGTAGAGTAATCTTATTTCTTTTCAAAATATTAAATCCGTCTTGTAGTTTCTACTTGACGGATTTTTATTTTATATCCCCTAGATATTATTTCCCAAAGTTTTCCAAAGAAAAAAACACAAAGAATCACTAAGTTTTCTTTTTTATTATCCCACTTCACAACTAGCATTATGCAAGATTGGGAAATTACAAGAATTAGCTATAAAGCATAACTGATTTGCTTTTTTGTGCAGTTCTAATGCTAATTGAATTTTATCAGGATTAGCGATAGTAACTTTTGGATTTAATCGAACTTCAGTAAAGCGTCCGCTTCCATCAAATTCTACTTCAAGAGTTGCTTCAGCATTATCAGAATAACTCAAAACTTCAATTCCGTTTTGACCGCATACATAAAGATATGACATCATGTGGCACGAAACCAGACTACTTAACAACATGTCTTCAGGATTATATAACTCTGCATCTCCTTTAAAAGCTTTTGCCGCAGAAACACTCAAAACAGGCTTTCCTTCAATTATTATCTCATGATTTTTAGAAACGAAACCTTTCTCATTTTTATTTGATGACCATTTGGCTTCTGCTTTAAATAAATGTTTAAATCCCATACTTTTTTATTAGTTAAAAAATGCAACTTCTGAGTTTCCGATTATAATGAGTTACGCATTATAAGTGACGATTTATTTTCGATGTTTTGCTTCTTTCCAGACAAAACCATCTTTGCCATAATTTTTCCCATTTCTTCAAAATTTGTCGAAATAGTTGTTATCCCATTTTCTACCACTTTTTTTAATGGTGTTTCATTGTAAGAGATAATTCCGAAATCGTGACCAAGTTTTAGATCCTGACGCTTTGCTTTTTCGATAACCCGAACCAAATCTCTGTCATTAGGGATAATATACACTTCTCCTACTTTAATTTCTCTTTCTCTAAACTCAGTAATCACTTCATTCTCAAATAAAAAATCATTACAAAAATTTAGAAACCCAATTTTCATTCCTAAAGGTTCTCTAAATCCTGGAAAAATCATAATTAATTTGTTGTACTTATCCAGCTTAGGTTTTCCCTTAACTAATGCATCATAAATATCTTTTGGGAAATTCTGACAAACTGAAGGATATGCTTTTAAAGCTTCACTCGTCTGATCCAAAATATAAACCTCATTTACTGGTAGGGTATTTATACAGGAAGCTGCATCTGCCAAATCGGTTGGCATAATTATATATTTAGTGTATGCTCCGTTATTATCATTTATTAGTTTCTTAAAAACCTTTGTATTGAAATAATAAAAAAAGATATCAACTTGTACTTCTTCTCCAATATTTCTTAAAAAGGAAATATAGATATCTTCTTTAAAATTATTAAGCTCATCAAAAAGTAAAAAAACGCGCTCTTTGATTGTGATTTCGACACTTTTAATATAATACCCCTTTCCTGGTATGGCATAAATAATCCCTCTTTTTTTTAATTCATCATAAGCCTGCAAAACAGTATCTCTTGATAAAGAAAAAGCCAAACACACTTTATTTACTGATGGCAATCTATCGCCTTTCTTTAAGTTTTTCTTATTAATACTACTCTCGATTGAAGCTATAATCTGTTTGTATTTAGGAATACCTAGATTATTCTGGATAGAAATTATATTCATAAAAGATAATATTTTCATGCAATATACAAAAAACTGGTAGGTGCTGGTATGGATTACATTAATAATATACATATTTTTGAATTTCATTTTTCACAAAAAAATAATGAAAATAAAACACAAATCACATTTTACAGATATAAACACAAAAGAATTCTTTGGTATATTACCTGACAACGAAGCTATTCATTCCTATAAATTAACCAATAAAAATGGCATGCAAGCCACTATTATCGATTATGGTGCAACGATTACTTCATTAATCGTACCGCTAGAAAATGGAGAACTTATAGATGCGGTTTTAGGCTTTGATACCTTAGATAAATATTTAGAATCATACTCTTTATCTGGCGCTCCCTATTTTGGTGCTACAATAGGACGCTATGCCGGCAGAATAAACAACGGAACTTTTACCTTAAATGATAAGACTTATCTTTTAAACAAAAACAATAACAATCATGCTATACATGGCGGAAATATAGGCTTTGCTCAAAAAAAGTGGGAAGTTGAAGCAATTACCGAAGGGGAAAACCCATCAATAACAATGACTCTTTTAAGTTCTGCAAATGAAGAAAATTATCCCGGAGATTTGTCTGTAAGCCTAACCTATACGCTAACTGATGACAATGAGCTACAATTAGAATATAATGCTACTACGACACAGGATACCATTATAAACTTAACGAATCACAGTTATTTTAATCTTAACGGACATGGTTCTAGCGTTACTGACCAAGAAATGATTGTAAACTCGGATAAAATATTAGAAACATCCTCTGAGAATATCCCAACAGGAAATATCTTAAATCTTTTAAACCATCCTTTCGATTTTAGAACTCCTGCAAACTGCCCTTCTATTATTGATGATTCATTTATAATAGAAACTAAAAATGATATTGCCGCTGCACTTTATAGCCCAACAAGCAGATTGCGAATGACGGTTTATACAGATCAACCAAGTGTACATGTTTTTGTAGGTGGTAATTGCTCCACCGAAATAAAAGGAAAAGAAGACGTTACTTATCATGCTTTAAGCGGTATTTGTTTTGAAACTCAAAACTATCCCGATGCGCCTAATCAATCCCGATTTCCTAATTCGATACTAAGAAAAGAAGATAAATACCATCATAAAACTGTCTATAAATTTCAGTGTATTTAAAAAAACCAATAACTATAACCACGAAATACTTTATATTAATTACCTCCTTAAACACAATTAACCATGAACCAAAACCTTGCCATCGCAGATTATGCGGTTTTTATAATCTACTTTATTGTAGTATCTACCTACGGTTATACTATATATCGCAAACGTAAAAAAGACGAAAAAGACGCCAAAGCTTATTTCCTTGCCGAAGGAAACCTGACTTGGTGGGCAATCGGGGCTTCGTTAATCGCATCTAATATTTCGGCCGAACAGTTTATCGGAATGAGCGGCGAAGGTTTCTTTTTAGGAATTGCAGTTGCGGCTTACGAATGGGTTGCTGCTATTACTTTAATAATTGTGGCCGTATGGTTTATTCCTGTTTATCTTAAAAACAAGATTTATACCATGCCTCAGTTTTTAAAAACACGTTATAATGAATCAACAGCTTTGATTATGGCTGTTTTTTGGTTGTTTCTGTATGTTTTTGTAAACCTTACTTCTATTTTATACTTAGGAGCTGTAGCTATCAACGGATTGGCTGGAGGTGAATACCTTCATGTTATTATGATAGGATTGGCACTTTTTGCTTTGATAATTTCATTAGGAGGGATGAAAGTTGTTGCTTACACAGATGTTATTCAGGTTGCCGTATTAATCATAGGCGGATTAGTAACTTCTTATATTGCTTTAACAACTGTGGGACAATATTTTGGCGTGGGTCAAAATGCAATTGCCGGTTTTAAAGTTTTGATGCGAGAAGCTCCAGAACATTTTAAAATGATTATCCCAAAACCAACTGCAACTTCTTCTCAACTAGAAATAGATAAGTACTTAACTTTCCCTGGTATATTGTCTTACGTAGCTGGTATCTGGATTATCAACCTTAACTATTGGGGTTGTAACCAATACATTACTCAAAGAGCCTTGGGTGCCGATTTGCAAACTGCTCGTACGGGTATATTATTTGCTGGTTTCCTAAAACTATTAATGCCTCTAATTGTTATGTTACCTGGTATCGCCGCTTATGTTTTATATCAAAACGGACATTTACCTCAACTTGTTGGCGGAAAAGATGGAGCGTACTCTGCGGTATTAACTTTCTTGCCAACAGGATTAAAAGGACTTTCGGTAGCTGCTTTAACCGCGGCAATTGTAGCTTCATTGGCTGGTAAGGTAAATAGTATTTCGACTATTTATACGCTAGACATTCATAAAAAATATATCCAAAAAGAAGCTGGTGAAAAACAACAAGTAAACATCGGTCGAATTGCTGTTTTTGCTGCAATGCTTTTGGCTGTTTTATTTACTTGGAATGATATTTTAGGAATTGGCGGTGTTGGAGGTTTTACCTACATCCAAAAATACACTGGGTTTATAAGCCCTGGAGTTTTTGCCATGTTTATTCTTGGTATGTTCTGGAAAAGAACCACTGGAGCTGCAGCTATTGTAGGTGTGATTTTAGGATTTGTATTATCTATTTTATTCAATGAATATGCTCCAATATTATTTGGTAACGATACATTGTTATATACTGCTTATCCAAACGGAAAAGGAGCTTACGAGATTCCGTTCCATATTTGTATGGGATTATCTTTCTGCTTTACTACACTTGCAATGATTCTTATAAGTTTTGCAGGTCCAAAAGTAAACCCGAAAGCATTTGAGCTAGACACTACAATGTTTAAATTAAAACCACAAACAACTGTATTAATAGTAATTACTTTATTGATTATTGCCTCTCTATATGTGAAGTTCTGGTAATACGATACAGCTTAATTAATAAAGAAAGGATACTGTAAATGGTATCCTTTCTTTATTAAATAGAATAAGTTCTTTTAAAAAGCGAACTTTAAAAATTAACAAGACAAATAACACTTTACAAATAACCTTTAATTACATTTGAGCACTAAAAAAATTAATAAACCAACCGTTTAAGCATAAACAAAAAATGAAAAAACTAATAGTTGCCTTTTTATTTCTCTCTTTCGCAATGTCTGCACAAGACATGAAAGTTGTATCTGGAGATTTTAAATTCTTGAAAGACCAAAAAGAAATTAATACCGAATTTGATTATAGCAACTTTACTATGATGAAAGAAAATAAACCAGAAGCACAATATGTTGAAGAACACAAAGTCGATTTAGACAAAAAAGCAAAAGGGAACGGAAATCTTTGGTACAAAAGATGGGTCGTTGCCAAAGAACAAATCTGGACTCCAAAATTTTTAGAAATAGGAAACATTGTATTATCTAAAGCTGGTAAAGACGTAAACTTTCAGGAAGGCTTAAATACCCCATATACTTTAATCGTACAAACAGTATGGATTTATCCGGGCTGGGACGCAGGAATTATGAAACAACCTGCAAAAGTTACGACTAATTTAAAATTTGTAGAAACAGCTAATAAATCAAATGTATTGTTAGAAATAAAAAGCGAAGAAGCCCCAGGAGATCAATGGGGAAATAATTTTAATAATGAAACAAGAATTGGAGAAGGTTATGCCAAAACAGCAAAATCTCTTTCTAAAATGATTCTGAAAAAAGCATACAAATAAGATTCAAAAAAAACAAAAACCCTAGTTTTCACTAGGGTTTTGTTTTTTCTTGCTTTCCATATTTAAGAGGTAAGCCATATTTTTAATTACATTATCGTGTTTCTTCACAAATGGATTTTCTTCATCCCAAACATATCCAGCAAGCACAGCACAGATTTTACGTTTTACATCTGGGTTCTCTGGCTGATGAAAGAATAACGTTTGTAAATTTCCTGTGTACCATTCTTTCACGTAAGTGGTAAAAACATTAATTCCACGTTTCATATATTCGGTAAATTCTACTTCCCAATCTACAGCGATACCTTGAGATTGTTTCAAATAAAGTTTTGCAGCAAGCATACCCGATTCGGTAGCAAAAGCAACTCCCGATGAAAATACAGGATCTAAAAATTCAGTACTATTTCCTGTCAAAGCAAATCCATCACCATACATTTTCTTTACCGAACGCGAATAGTTTTCTAACTTTATTGGTTCAAATAAAAACTCTGTTCCCTGAAATCTTTTAATATAATAATCTGAAAGCTGAATAGCATTTTTTAATGCTTCGGCATTGTCTTTATTCTCAGAAAGGGAATTAATAAAATCTGTAGGGCCTACCACTCCTAAACTTGTATTTCCGTTAGAGAAAGGAATTACCCATAACCAAACTTCAGTTTCAAGAACATCAAAAGAAATCATTGTTCCCTCTACACCTTCTGGTCTGTTAATATCTTTTACATGCGTAAAAATAGAAGAATGCGGATCTAAAGCCGATGGCTTGTCCAAATCTAAAAGTCTTGGTAAAACTCTACCGTAACCACTAGAATCAATAATAAATTTGGCGTGAATCTCTTTTAAATTTCCATTTACATCTTTCACAATTGTTTTTGAATTGCTTCCTTCAAAAGAAACTTCTATAACTTCCGACTCAAATTCTAAATCAATTCCTTTTCGAATTAATTCCTGAGCCATCGTATTGTCAAAATCGGCTCTGGGAACTTGCCAGGTCCAATCCCAACCTTCAGAAAATTTATTAGAAAAATCAAAAACACAAATTTCATTCCCTCTTATAAATCTCGCTCCTAACTTTTTCTCAAAGTTCATTGCATTGAGACTATCAAATAATTCTGCTTCGGCAAAATGATCCATTACACGTGGTATTAAACTCTCACCAACGACAATTCTAGGAAATTTAGTTTTCTCAACAACCTTTATCTTACAATTATTCTTACGTAAATAAGCTGCTGATACGCATCCAGAGGGTCCCGCTCCTATTATTAAAACATCTACAAACTCCTTTAACATATACGAATTGTTATTAATTATTGCCTTACATTTGCCATCATCAAAATAACTACATTTATTTTAATAAATAAAATTAATTTAGCATAATCAAAAAGGGTTAAATGAACACAATTGGCGAATATTTAAGTTTAAAAGAATTTGAATCCATAATCTTTGGAAATAGTAAAATAGACATTAGTAAAACTGTCTTAGACCGGGTAAATGAAAGCTTTGATTTCTTAAAAAAATTCTCTGGCAACAAGGTCATCTATGGTGTAAATACTGGTTTTGGACCAATGGCTCAATACCGTATCAAAGACGAAGACCGAATTCAATTACAATACAATTTAATAAGAAGCCATTCTTCAGGAACAGGAAAACCATTAAATGCAGCTTGTGTAAAAGCAGCAATTCTAGCTCGATTAAACACACTTTCTTTAGGGAATTCCGGAGTACATCCTTCAGTAATTCATTTAATGAAAGAATTTATAAATAAAGATATTACTCCATTAATTTTTGAACATGGAGGAGTTGGAGCAAGTGGAGATTTGGTTCAGTTATCTCACTTGGCATTAACATTAATAGGTGAAGGCGAAGTTTTTTACAAAGGCGAAAGAAGACCTACAAAAGAGGTTTTTGAAATTGAGAACCTAACTCCTATTCAGGTAGAAATAAGAGAAGGTCTTGCGCTTATAAACGGAACCTCTGTAATGACAGGAATAGGTGTAGTAAATGTACATCACGCCAATAAATTATTAGATTGGTCATTAAAGTTTTCATGCGCAATTAATGAAATTGTACAGGCTTATGACGACCATTTTTCGGAAGAATTAAACCAAACAAAACGTCATAAAGGACAACGAGAAGTAGCTGCAAGAATGAGAGAAAATCTCTCGGACAGTACCTTAATCCGTAAAAGAGAAGATCACTTATATACTGGAGAAAATACCGAAGAAATCTTTAAAGAGAAAGTACAGGAGTATTATTCTTTAAGATGTGTACCACAAATTCTAGGTCCAATCTTAGAAACTATCAATAATGTTGGTTCTATTCTAGAAGATGAGTTTAACTCGGCAAATGATAATCCTATTATAGATGTAAAAAACAAACATGTATATCATGGAGGTAATTTTCATGGCGATTACATTTCACTAGAAATGGACAAGTTAAAGATTGTTATTACCAAACTTACCATGCTTGCAGAACGTCAATTGAATTATTTATTAAATTCTAAAATAAACGAAATCCTTCCTCCATTTGTGAATCTTGGAACATTAGGATTTAATTTCGGAATGCAAGGCGTTCAGTTTACTGCAACCTCAACAACTGCCGAAAACCAAATGTTGTCTAACCCAATGTATGTACACAGTATACCAAACAACAATGACAATCAAGACATTGTAAGCATGGGAACAAATGCTGCTGTTATTACTGCAAAAGTGATAGAAAATTCATTTGAAGTTTTGGCTATAGAACTGATTACTATTGTTCAGGCAATTGATTACTTAGAACAAAAAGATCAAATCTCGTCTGTGACCAAAAAAATATATGACGATATTAGAACAATTATACCTAAATTTAAAGAAGATCAGGTTATGTATCCTTTTGTTCAGAAAGTAAAAGACTACCTGATAAATAATTAATATTTTATTTTACATTATTAATCTTGAATCTTAAAATCATGAAAAAAACACTTATTTTTTTATTGCTGTGCAGCATTCAATTTGTTAATAGTCAAGAACTGGCATTAGTTAAGAAAAACGGAAAAATTGGATATCTTACTAAAGATGGAACATTTCGTATTGAACCTCAGTACAAAACTGCAAGAAGTTTTTCTGAAGGCTTAGCTGCTGTAGAAGATAATGGAAAATGGGGGTTTATCGATACTAAAGGAGCTTGGGCAATTCCAGCTACTTTTGATAACGCCAAAGATTTTAATAGTGGTATTTGTATCGTATCTAAAGATAAAAAATGGGTTTACATCAATACCAAAGGAGAGGTACAAATTGCACCACCTTCGGATAAATTATATGATTTTGGAGATGGTGTTGCTTTTATAAAACAAGGAAACAAAATTGGATTAATCAATTCAAAAATGGCAGTTGTTTTAGAACCAAAATATGATGTTATCAAACCTTTTGAAAATGGTTTTGCAAGAGTAGAAAACAATAAAAATTGGGGAATTATAAATACTGCTGGAAAAGAGGTTATAGAACCTGCTTATGCCGAAATTGGTAATTATAATAAAAACACGGCTTGGGCCAGAAAAGACAAAATTTTTGGATTAGTATCTGGTGGGAAATTTATTCCGGTAGAAGGTGCTGATAAAATTTGGGATTTCGAATCTCAAGATTTGACTTATGCCAGAAAAGATGGAAAAATCGGATTCATTGACTTAAAAGGAAGTTGGGCAATTCTGCCAATATATGATAAAGCAAAAGCCTTTTCTAAAAATCTAGCTCCGGTTTGTATTGGATCTAAATGGGGATATATTAACCCTAAAGCAGATTTTGTTATTCCGCCAACTTATAGTGATGCCGAAGTTTTTAGTACAAACGGATTAGCTCCTGTAAAAGAAAAAAACTGGGGATTTATTAATGAATCAGGAAAATTAGTAATCCCAACTCAATATACCATAACGGCAAACGGATTTGTCATTGCTCTATTTGTACAACAAGACAAAGGATTTATAGATGGCTTAGCAAGAGTAAAAAATGAAGGAAAATGGGGATTTCTTAAACCAGACGGAACTGTATTAGGCAACCAATGGTTTGAAAACGCTGAACTATTTTCGCAAACAAAAGAAAAAAATACTATAAGTGAAATCGCCTCTGATAAGCCAAAAACGGAAACAAAGTCAGAAACTAAAACAAAACCGGTTACAAAACCAGTAAGTAAAAAAAAGCGATAACATAAATCGACTATAAAAAACAAAATTTACATATATGAAATTGCGACTAATAAAAATTGTGTCAACAAGACCAATAAATAAAAAGGCGATACCATATATGACCTATAAAAAACAAAATTTACATATATGAAATGTGCATTAGTAACTGGTGGTTCACGAGGAATTGGGAGTGCTATTTGTAAAAAATTAGCTGTAGATACAGAGTACCACATTCTGATTAACTATCATTCAAACAAAATTGCTGCCGAACAAACACTTGAAGAAGTAAAAAAATTAGGCGCAACTGCTGAGATTATACAATTTGATGTTTCTAATTTTGAAGAAGTTCAAAATGTATTAACCAAATGGCAGGATGCAAATCCTGAAGCCATCGTTGAGGCAATTGTAAACAACGCCGGAATTACAAAAGATGGTTTGTTTATGTGGATGTCACAAGAAGACTGGAATGGAGTTATGAACACAAGTGTAGGTGGTTTTTTTAATGTCACACAATTTTTTATTCAAAAAATGCTCCGCAATAAATACGGACGCATTGTAAATATGGTTTCAGTTTCGGGAGTAAAAGGTACGCCTGGTCAAACCAATTATTCTGCTGCAAAAGGCGCAATTGTAGCTGCTACCAAAGCATTGGCTCAAGAAGTAGCCAAAAGAAATATTACCATAAATGCCGTTGCACCAGGATTTATAAAAACTGATATGACGAGCCAGTTAGACGAAAAAGAATTATTAAAATTAATTCCTATTAATCGTTTTGGCGAAGCTGAAGAAGTGGCAAATTTGGTAAGCTTTTTGATTTCAAATAAATCAAGTTATATAACTGGTGAAGTTATAAACATAAACGGCGGAATATATTCTTAAAAAATTACTATAAAAAAGAAGATGAATAGGAGAGTTGTAATTACAGGAATGGGAATTTACTCATGTATCGGAACTTCATTAAACGAAGTAAAAGAATCCTTGTACAATGGAAAATCAGGAATACAATTTGATGCAGAGAGAAAAGAATTTGGTTTTCAATCGGCCTTAACTGGTATGGTTCCAAAACCAGATTTAAAAAGTCTACTAACCCGAAGACAACGTATGAGCATTGGTGAAGAAACCGAATATGCTTATATGGCTACCATCGAAGCATTGAAAAATGCTGGAATAGATGATTCTTTTTTCGACAATAACGAAGTTGGTATTATGTACGGTAATGATAGCGTATCTAAAGCTATTATAGATGCAACCGACATTGTTCGAGAAAAAAAAGATACAGCCTTAATTGGTTCTGGAGCAATTTTTAAATCCATGAACTCTACTGTTACAATGAACCTTTCGACAATTTTTAAGTTAAGAGGTATTAATTTAACCATAAGCGCCGCTTGTGCAAGTGGATCTCACGCCATAGGTTTGGCTTATTTTTTAATAAAAAGCGGATTTCAAGATATTGTAATTTGTGGTGGAGCACAAGAAATCAACAAATATGCAATGAGCAGTTTTGATGGTTTAGGTGTTTTTGCTTCCGAAGATGATGATCCTACCAAAGCATCAAGACCTTTTGATTCTGGTCGTGATGGCTTAGTGCCTAGTGGCGGAGGAGCAACTTTAATCTTAGAAAGTTATGAATCTGCGATAAAACGTGGTGCAACTATAATTGCCGAAGTTGGCGGTTACGGATTTTCATCAAATGGAGGACATATTTCGACTCCAAATGTCGAAGGTCCAGCCATAGCAATGCAAAGAGCACTTGATGATGCAAAATTAAATGCGTCGGACATTGACTACATAAATGCACATGCTACTTCTACTCCTGTTGGAGATGAAAATGAGGCCAAAGCAATCTTTGAAATCTTTGGAAAAAGCAATCCTTATGTAAGTTCCACAAAATCAATGACAGGGCATGAATGCTGGATGGCAGGTGCAAGCGAAGTCATTTATTCTATACTAATGATGCAAAATGATTTTATAGCTCCAAACATCAATTTAGAAAACCCAGACGAAGCCGCAGCTAAATTAAATTTAGTTAAAACTACGTTAAATAGAAAAATTGATATATTTTTGTCCAATTCCTTCGGATTTGGAGGAACAAATTCTGCACTCGTAGTTAAAAAGTTTAAATAGAATAATGAATAAGCAAGAGATAATAGAAAAGATTAATGGTTTTTTGGTTGATGAATTTGAAGTTGATAATGATGACATTGAACCGAACGCTAATTTAAAAGATACTTTAGGACTAGATAGTTTAGATTATGTAGACTTAGTAGTATCTATTGAATCAAATTTTGGCGTAAAATTAGTTGAAGTTGATTTCGTTGGCATTGCTACTTTTCAAAACTTTTATGACCTTATCGAAACCAAACTAAAAGCCAAAACTGCTTAATGAGCAAATGGGATGGCAAATCAAAAGGAACTGTTTTAGGATATAGAATATTCGTTTTTTTAATACAAAAAGCGGGTGTTAAATCTGCCTACTTTCTCCTGTACTTTGTTGCGTCTTATTATTTCCTTTTTCTAAAAAAAAGCAATCGTGCGATTTTTTATTACTTTAATAAAAGACTAGGCTACTCCTATTTTAAATCCAAAAAAATGGTTTTCAAAAGTTACTATACTTTTGGACAAACCATAATAGATAAAGTCTCCATTTCTGCTGGAATGAGAGAACAGTTTACCTATGAATTTGATGGAATCGAAACACTAAAAAAACTACTTGCCGAACAAAAAGGTGGTGTTTTAATTAGTGCTCACATTGGAAATTTTGAAATTGCAGAACATTTCTTCGGAGAAATCGATATCAATTTTCAAATCAATTTGGTTACTACCGACTTGGAACATTCGGATATAAAAAAATATTTAGAAAGTGTTACCCAAAAACCAACTGTCAAGTTTATTATCATAAAAGACGATTTGTCCCATATTTTCGAAATCAATGCTGCTCTGGGCAGAAACGAACTTATCTGTTTTACAGGAGATCGTTATTTTGAAGGAACAAAATCATTATCAGACAAACTATTAGGACAAGAAGCTAATTTCCCGGCAGGACCATTTTTAATTGCTTCCCGATTAAAAGTTCCCGTAGTTTTTGTGTATGTAATGAAAGAACCAAACTTGCATTATCACTTATATGCTCGTGAAGCTGCTGTAAAACATCGTGACGAAAAAGGGTTATTACGTGCTTACATAGAAAACGTTGAATCCATGCTTGAAAAGTATCCCCTACAATGGTTCAATTATTTTGATTTTTGGAATCAATTAAAAAACACAAAATAAAACAAGCCACCGCACATATAGTAAGAATTCTTTTATACTTTAGCAAATCTTAAAATAAAGTATGAAAGAGCTTGATACTATCATAATTGGTTCAGGAGTTGGCGGCTTAGCAACAGGAATTTGTTTAGCAAGAGCTGGGCAAAAAGTCTTAATCCTTGAGCAACATTATGTTCCAGGTGGCTGGAGTCATAGCTTTACATTAAAGGGACAACGTTTTAGTCCTGGCGTACATTATGTAGGTCTTATAGATAAAGGAGCATCTACCAATGAACTTTACCGCGGTTTAGGAATTGCCAATGATATGGTGTTTTTCCGAATGAATAAAAAAGCATACGAACATTGCCTGATCGGAAACCAAACTTTTGATTTACCCGCAGGAATCGACAACCTCAAAAAAACACTTTCATCACATTTTCCTAAAGAAGAAAAAAACATAACCGAATATCTTTCCTTAGTCGAGAAAGTAAATTTTGAATTGCAACTAATGCCAAAACTAAAAGGTTTGTGGCAGAAAATAACAGTTCCCTTCCGAACCAAACATTTTGGCAAGTTTGCCTTATTCCCTTTAAAAAAAGTAATTGGCTGGCATATAAAAGACCCAATGCTCAAAGCTGTCCTTAATATACAATGTGGTGATCATGGGCTTTCGCCAAATAGAGCCTGTTTCCCTGTACATTGTTCCGTGATGGGACATTATTTTGATGGAGGTTTTTATCCCATGGGCGGAGGTGGAGGAATTGTAAAAGCAATGACAAATGGAGTAAAAAAACATGGTGGAGAAGTTCGCATAAAGCAAAATGTCAAAAGAATAATTATTGAGAATAAAAAAGCAATAGGAGTTGAACTCGAAAACGGAGAAACCATTTTTGCTAAAAATATTATTTCTAATGCTGATCCATCTATTACTTATTTAAACTTAATAGGTAAAGAACATTTAAGTAAATCACTTATTAAGAAACTACAGAAAACTAAATACTCCGTAACCTCATTAATTTTATTCCTGACATTAGATATGGATGTTACCCAATTTAATATTGATTCGGGAAATATATGGATGATGAAAGATGAAAACGACGATGAAAATTTTGAAAACCTAATGAGTAACAACATTGATTCTGGCGATTCATTTCCAGCCGTTTTTATAAGTTGCACAACTCTTAAAGATCCAGCAAGTTTTAACGGAAGATATCACAATTTTGAAATCGTTACTTATGTAAATTATGACAACTTAAAGGATTTTAACGGATTAGAAGATTATCACAATGAAAAATATAAAGTTTTCAAAGAAAAAGTGATTGATAAACTGATGAACAATCTCGAGAAAATCATTCCAAATGCAAAACAAAATATTGTTCAAGCCGAATTAGGAACACCAAAAACAAATGAGTTTTATATCAATTCGACCAAAGGCAATGTATATGGAACCGAAAAAACATTAAATCAAGTTGGTCCATTCTCCTATAAAAACAAAACCGAGATCGAAAATTTATTTTTATGTGGAGCGTGTACACTATCACATGGTGTTGCAGGGGCAACCTATTCAGGAGTTGCTGCCGCCGCTTTGATTCTTAATTGCACATCCGACGAATTACTTATTGAAGATAAAAATCAAGAAATTCGTATTTATGATGCCGAAGATGAATCGACTTGGCCAGATTGGATTCACACAAAGCGAACCGATAAAATCAGAAAATTCGTTTCATAAAATTAATTACTTTTGCCATAACCAAAAGCCACAACCAAAATGAAAAATGTTCTTTTTATTTATTACTCTCAATCTGGACAACTCGAAAGTATCGCTCGGAATATAGCGAAACCTTTCTTGAATTCAGACGAGTTTAAAGTAACGTTTCATGAGATACAATTAGAAAAACCTTTTCCTTTTCCTTGGGATAAAGATTCTTTTTTTGATGCTTTTCCTGAGTCATTTAGGCAAATTCCAACGGCGTTAAAACCAGTTCCAGAAGAAATATTAAATACAAAATTCGACTTAGTTTTATTAAACTATCAAGTTTGGTATTTATCCCCTTCTATCCCTATTAACTCCTTTTTAAAAAGTCCCGAAGCACATAAAATCTTAAATAATACTCCTGTTGTAACCATAAGTGGTTCAAGAAATATGTGGATTATGGCGCAGGAAAAAATTAAAGTTTTACTAAAAGAAGCCAATGCAAATTTGGTTGGAAACGTAGCTTTAGTAGATCGCGTTGGCAATTTAATAAGTGTGATTACTATTGTAGAATGGATGTTTTCTGGAGTTAAAAAAAAGTATTTGGGTATTTTCCCTTTACCAGGAGTATCTGAAAAAGACATTCAGGAATCCTCAAAATTTGGAGATATTATTGCTTCAAATCTAAAAGAAAATAATTTAAAAGACCTACAACCTAAACTAATCGCAAATTCAGCCGTTCGTATTAGTTCTTATTTGGTAACCGTAGATAAAACTGCTAATAAAATTTTTACCAAATGGTCAGGATTAATCTCCAGAAATGATAAAAACAGAAAGGTACTCCTTAAGGTATTTAATGTTTATTTATTCCTCGCGATTTGGTTAATATCCCCAATAGTGTATATATTGCACGTTATTACATATCCTATTAAAATAAACAAAATAAAAAAAGAAACTCAATATTACCAAGGAGTTTAGCACCCATATTATGTTTGAAGTATATATTACAAAAGCCGCAAAATATTTGCCAAATGAAGCTGTCACAAATGATGAAATGGAAAGCTATTTGGGCCTTATCAACGATGCCGTTTCCAAAGCGAGACGTATTATTTTGCGCAATAACAAGATTGTAAGTAGGTATTATGCAATAGACAAAGAAGGAAAAAGCACGCATAATAATGCGGAGCTAACGCATAATGCTATCGTAAAATTATTTGATAACGATTTTACTCCACAAGATATGGAAGTCCTTTCTTGCGGAACCTCAACACCAGATCTTTTTTTACCATCCCATGCAGCTATGGTTCATGGATTACTAAAGAACAAATCGGTTGAGTTAAACTCTTCATCAGGAGTTTGCTGCGCAGGAATGAATTCGCTAAAATATGGTTTCCTTTCTATTAAATCAGGAAATTCAAAAAATGCCGTTTGTACAGGATCCGAGAAAGTTTCGTCATGGTTCTTATCTCAAAAATATAATCCAGAAGTTTCTAATTTAAAGAATCTGGAAGAACTTCCTATAATCGCTTTTAAAAAGGATTTTTTAAGATGGATGTTATCCGATGGTTCTGGTGCTTTTTTATTAGAAAATAAACCAAGAGGACCTATTTCCTTAAAAATAGAATGGATGGAAGCTTTTTCGTATGCTTATGAATTAGAGACTTGTATGTATGCTGGAGGAGACAAATTAGAATCTGGCGAGATAAAACCCTGGAGTGATTACTCTCCAGAAGAATGGTTAAACGAATCTGTATTTTCTATCAAACAAGATGTAAAATTATTAGATGAATTTATCTTGGCTAAGGGCGCAAAAAGCATGAGTGAAGCAATGGCAAAAAATGCCGTTACTGCAGACCAGATTGATTATTTTATCCCTCACGTTTCTTCTCATTTTTTTGTTGAAGGTTTAAAGAAAAACCTAGAAGAAAACAATGTAGGAATAGCCGATGAAAAATGGTTTATGAATCTTGCTAATGTTGGAAACGTAGGTTCGGCATCCATTTATCTTGCTGTTGAAGAATTAATGAACTCAGGAAAATTAAAAGTAGGCGACCGCATTCTTTTATCAGTTCCCGAAAGCGGACGATTCTCATTTGCGTATGCGTATTTAACGGTTTGCTAAATCATGACAAAACCTATTCTAGATAAAGAAGCAGTCGAAAATTTATTACCTCAAAAGTTCCCTTTTGTAATGGTAGACAAAATGTTTTCATTTGATGAAAGTTCTTTGGTTGCTGGCTTAAAAATTCAAAGTGAAAATATTTTCTCAGAAAACGGAATTTTTTTAGAAGCTGGATTAATAGAACATATGGCGCAATCTGTGGCTTTACATACAGGATATGTTTTTTTCTTAAAACAAGAAAAAGCACCGACAGGATATATAGGTTCTATAAAGCAAATTGATATAAAGAAATTGCCTAATGTTAACGACGAGATACAATCGACGATTACTATTATACAAGAATTTGCCGGAATAACATTGGTAGATATTGTTACGACCTTAAACAACGAAGAAATTGCCAACGGACAAATGAAAACCGTTTTGGCTAAATAATATAACAAATGGACACTCTAGTAGACATCCGAAATTATCTCCCGCACCGTGAGCCAATGCTTATGGTAGATTTGATTCTTACGATAGATGCTCAAAGTGTAGAAACCATTTTTTTAATTAAAGAAGATAATATTTTTGTCGACAAGAATATTTTTATCGAAGCCGGATTAATTGAGAATGTGGCGCAAACCTGCTCTTCTATTGTAGCACAAAAATATTTTGCTAATCCTGACAAAGAAGAAAATGTAAGCGTTATTGGTTTTATCAGTACGCTTAAAAATCTTAAAATATACGAATTGCCAAAAGTGAACACGAGCATAATTACACGAGCAACTTTAGTTTCTAAATTTGCTGGAGACGATTATACATTATGTACGATGAGTTGCGAAAGCTTTCATGAAGAAACACAACTTTTGGAATGTGAAATTAATTTGTTCATTCAAAAGACAAATCCAATCATGCAATAATTTAAACATGGATTTAAAAAAGATATTGTTTCATGTTTTAATACGAATAGCAATTTTAGCATTATTGCTAGGAAGTCTTTTCCTTATTTGGAGTTTTACATATGATCCTCATAAACATTGTGACGGAGATATGCACCGACATGTTGATGGTGGTTTAGGATTATTCATTTTTGGATTCCTAATTATCCAAATGTATTGTATTGGTCTATTTGCTGAAATGATCTATTTATTTATCAAAAAAAGAAAAAAACCAGCTTTTGCAAATTTGGGCATTTTAACAATTCTTGCTTTTATAACAGCTGCTTTTATGTTCGGAATATCATAGTTTAAAGACAATATGGAAAAAGAAAAAGTACCACAAGACCAAGGGAATTTAACCAAAAACAATATGAAAGAGCTTGTATATGCAACCGACGAAAACGGTAATTATACTACAGCTCTAAGTACAGGTTGGGAACCTAAAACTATTGCACTTTCTAATTCTATCGATGAAATAAACGAACGCATCGCCGATGCAAAATTGCAAGTCAAAAACGGAGAACTAAGTCCTATTTGCTATTTTATGGAATTGAACCGAATGGATTTGTTAATCCTTTCTAATTATGTTGGTCTGTGGAAATGGCGCGTAAAAAGGCATTTTAAACCCGCTATCTTTGCAAAACTAAATGACCGCATTTTACAAAAATATGCTGATGCTTTTTCAATCACAGTATCCGAATTAAAAAATTTTAAAACAGATTAATGCAAACTACTTTTACACATCATCAATCGGCGCATTGCGAAAATGGAGTAGCTTCAAATTTGCTAAAAAACAGCGGTTTAAATTTAAGTGAACCTATGGTTTTTGGTATTGGCTCAGGGCTTTTTTTTGTGTACCTGCCTTTTATAAAAGTTAATTATGCACCTGCAATAAGTTACAGAACCTTGCCAGGACAAATTTTTAGGAGAGTTGCCAATAGATTACATTTAAAAATAAAAAGACAAAAGTTTTCATCCATTTCCAAAGCAAGCCAAGCTTTAGATGAAAATCTAAAAAATAATATCCCAACAGGATTACAAGTCGGTGTTTACAACCTAACTTATTTTCCAGACGAATATCGCTTTCATTTCAATGCTCATAACTTAGTGGTTTACGGAAAAACCGATACCGATTATCTTATTAGCGACCCTGTAATGGAAACCGTTACCACGCTTACACATGTCGACTTAGACAAAGTCCGTTTTGCCAAAGGTGCTTTTGCTCCAAAAGGTCAAATGTATTATCCGATTCATATTCCTGAGAACGTTGATTTAAAAAGTGCGATTATCAAAGGAATAAAAAATACTTGTCGCGATATGCTTGCGCCAATGCCTATTATTGGTGTTAAAGGAATAAAACTAGTTTCGGGAAAAATACGCAAATGGCCTCTTAAACACGGAACCAAAAAAGCCAATCATTATCTGGCTCAAATGGTACGAATGCAAGAAGAAATAGGAACTGGCGGCGGAGGTTTCCGTTTTATATATGCTGCTTTTTTACAAGAAGCTGCCGTTATTTTAAACAATGAAGATTTAAAAATCCTTTCGAAAGAAATGACCCAAATTGGAGATTTATGGAGAGATTTTGCTGTAGAAGCTTCAAGAATCTACAAAAACCGAAGTGCCAAAAATGATGCTTACAATACTATTGCCGACCAACTTTTGGACATTGCCAATAGAGAAGAAGTGTTCTTTAAGAAATTAAAAAAAGCAATTAGCTAATATATTTTGCAACCCATTATTCAAATAACATCCCTTTCTAAAAAGTACAAAAATGCAGAAATGTATTCTTTGAACGATTTAACGCTTACTATAAACGAAGGTCAGATTTTTGGTTTATTAGGCCCAAATGGAGCTGGGAAAACCACATTAATTTCTATGCTCTGTGGTTTAGTCAAGCCTACTTCGGGTTCTTTTACAATTAACGGAATGACATATGGAACTAATGCTACCAAAATAAAAAAATTTATTGGCGTTGTTCCTCAGGAATATGCCTTATATCCTACCCTAACCGCACGAGAAAATTTGCATTATTTCGGGAGTATGTACGGCTTAAAAGGTCAGGATTTAAAAGACAAAGTAATCGAAACTTTAGACCTTTTGGGTTTACTAAAATTTGCCGATAAACGTATCGAAACCTTTTCGGGAGGAATGAAAAGAAGAATCAATTTAATTGCAGGGATATTACACAATCCTAAAATTATATTTCTGGATGAGCCAACTGTTGGTGTCGATGTGCAATCTAAAAATGCTATTATTGATTACCTAAAATACCTCAACCAAAACGGAACTACTATAATCTATACTTCGCATCATTTATCTGAAGCGGAAGATTTTTGTAGTGATATTGCAATACTTGACCAAGGGAAAATTTATGCCCAAGGCACTCCGTCAGGATTAATATCGAATACACAAAATGCCCAAAACCTAGAGGACGTTTTTATTTCATTAACTGGTAAAGAACTGAGAGATGATATATAAACTATGGATGTCCGTTGTGAAAGAATTCTTGTTGTTAAAACGAGATTTAGGAGGATTAATCATTTTATTTGTGATGCCTCTGGTACTTGTTATTACCGTAACCTTAATTCAGGATAGTACATTTAAAACCGTAAGCGATTCCAAAATCGAAATTCTTCTCGTTAATAACGACAACGGTTCAGTAGCCAAAACAGTTTATGATAATTTGCAAAAAAGCAACCTGTTTACTGTAGTAACTCAAATCGACAACATTCCTTTAACCGAGGCTGTTGCCAAAGAAGCTGTTTATAAAGGAAAATATCAATTAGCAATTGTAATTCCGCAAAACTTAAGTAAAGATTTACAGGCAAAAATCGACCAGAATGTACAAAAAATAGTGAGCAGCATTGGTTTAACCGATACACTTGCCCAAACAGAAACTCCTAAAATAATCAACCAAAAGGAGGTTAAACTATACTTTGACCCTGCGGTACAAATGAGTTTCAAGAATGCGGTTATGAACTCTATCGATAAGATGATCTCGCAAATAGAAACACATTCTATATACACTGCTTTTCAGGAACAACTAGGAGAAGGAAGCGCTAGTTTTGAGCAAAAAAGTTTTATCACTTTCAAAGAAATAGTTCCTAGAGTAAACAACAAAGAAGTGTTGCCAAATTCGACACAACATAACGTTCCGGCTTGGACACTTTTTGCTATGTTCTTTATTGTGATTCCGCTTTCGATTAATATTGTAAAAGAAAAAACACAAGGAACCTTTGTACGGTTATTAACAAATCCAGTTTCAAATCGTGTTGTAATGATGGGCAAAACAATTACGTATTCTGTAATTTGCATGATTCAGTTTTACATGATGGTTGCTGTTGCTGTTTTTCTGTTTCCAGAAATTGGTTTGCCACCACTTAATATCGAAGGGCATTTATTTTTAATGAGTATCGTTGCGTTGTTCTCTGGATTTGCCGCTATAGGTTTTGGGATTTTATTAGGAACCGTTGCCAAAACACAAGAACAATCGGCTCCCTTTGGCGCAACAAGCGTTATTATCTTAGCTGCAATTGGAGGAGTTTGGGTTCCTGTTTTTGCAATGCCAAAAATCATGCAAATTATTGCCAAATCATCACCGATGAACTGGGGATTAAATGCCTTTTATGATGTGTTATTACGTAACGCATCTATCTTAGAAATCATTCCGGAAATAAGTTTATTATTTCTGTTTTTTATAATTACCACAACAATTGCCTTAGCATATGATAAGAAGAAAAGAGCAGTATAACGAAGCTATTGCATTAACAGTTACCGAAGAAGTTAGAGTTCGCTTTAACGAAACCGACGCGCTCGGAATCGTTTGGCACGGCTATTATATAACTTATTTTGAAGATGGTCGTGAAGCTTTCGGGCGTAAACACAAACTTACCTATCTGGATGTTGCCGAAAGTGGCTATACAACCCCAATTGTAAAATCTATTTGCGAACATAAATTATCTTTACGTTATGGCGATGTCATTCGGGTAGAAACAAGTATTGTAGATACTCCTGCCGCAAAAATAATTTTTAGATTTAGAATTTTCAATACCAATGATGAGATTGTCTGCACAGGCGAAACCACTCAGGTATTTTTAAATAAAGAAGGAAACTTAATGCTTACCAATCCTCCATTTTATGAAGAATGGAAGAGAAAAGTAGGATTATTGAAGTAAAAACAAACACGAATTATCACGAAATAAAAATAATCCGTGTAAATCTGCTTAATCTGTAAAATCTGCGTGCCTTTTTAGGTAACACAAGATGCAATCACAGGAAAGCTTTCCAACAAGGTTTTTTTACCTTGTAGATATGATAATAAATACAAGATACCTAACAGGTTTTAAAAACCTGTTAGGATAAAACAATAAAAATGACAAGAGCAGTTTACATCGCGCAAACCAATTGCATCACACCATTAGGATTTAATGTTCCATCAAACATTGAAACTATCCTACGTGGTGAATCTGGTATTCAGTTGCATGAAGATGTATCCTTGATGCCAAATCCTTTTTATGCATCGATTATAAATGATGAGAAACTAAATACCGCTTTCGCGAAAGTTAGTTCCGAAACCAACTATTCAAGATTAGAGAAAATGATGATTTTGGCTTTAGAGCCAATTGTCAAAAACTCAAAAATAGATTTAGATTCAAAGACAGCCTTTATACTTTCGACAACTAAAGGAAATATTACTGCATTAAAAAATGATTCGCCAGAGAGTTTTCAGAATGCACATTTACATACTTTGGCTCAAACAATAGCCGATTATTTTGGGTTTAAAACCCAACCCATCGTGGTATCAAATGCTTGTGTATCTGGAATTCTAGCCGTTTCGATTGCCAAAAGATTAATACAAAGCGAACTTTACGACAACGTTTTTATCGTTGCTGGCGATGAAGTTTCAGAATTTGTTTTGTCTGGCTTTAATGCTTTTCAGGCAATGAGTAGTTTACCATGCAAACCGTATTCCTTAAACAGAACAGGTGTAAGTCTTGGCGAAGCTGCTGCTGCTATTTTAGTTTCGGCGGAAGCCAAAAATTCAAAAATAAAAGTTACTGGAGATAGTTCGATAAACGATGCCAATCATATTTCTGGACCTTCAAGAACAGGTGAAGGTTTGTTCAGAAGTATTCAAAATGCCCTGAACGAAGCACAAATAAAACCAGAACATATCGATTATATTTCTGCACACGGAACCGCAACATCTTTTAATGACGAAATGGAAGCCATTGCTTTCAACAGATTAGAAATGGGAACAGTTCCTGTAAATAGTCTGAAAGGTTTTTATGGTCATACATTGGGCGCGTCAGGATTATTAGAAACAGTTATTGCGATTGAATCTGTGCTCCAAAACAAGCTTTTTGTTTCATTAGGTTTTGATGAATTAGGCGTAAGTCAGTCGATAAATGTAATTGAAGAAAATGAAGATAAAAATATCAAGACATTCCTAAAAACAGCTTCGGGATTTGGAGGTTGTAATACGGCTGTGGTTTTTGAAAAAGTGAAATGAGATTGAACTGTTCGGAAATTCCAAACAGTTCAAATTTGAAATCCAACTTGCAAGTAATCCTTACAAGTTCAAAACTTAAAGAAATGAATTTAGACGAATCACTTTTTAAAGAAGCTTTAAAAATTCAAAACTTTGAATTTAAAGATAATGCAATAAAAGTAACAGATAAAACTATTGAGTTTTTTGAAAACTTAAACTTATCTCAAGATTTGATAATTTTTTTTAAAACATTTTCATTTAGAGAAGAAATTAAATTTGGAAGTATATATTTTAATTGCGTAAACAGAATTAAAACAGAAAATCTTGAAGAAGAGAATAAAGAAATTTATAAAAAAGATTTATTAATTATTGGTTCAGGCGCAAACGGAGATCCAATTGTTCTAAATATAAAAACAATGAGTGTTGGATATATTTTTCATGACATTCTTTGGGAAGAAGAAAATATTGAAGATTTAAATAAAATTTTCATTGATTTAAAAAAGAGTATTGGGACTTTCTTCTATAAATCGATAACTGAAGAAGGCTTTCCTATTGATGCTTATGACGCAGAAGATTATATAAAATAAAATGGCTCAAAACAAAACATACATATACGATTTTTGCACAATCCAAAACAACGAAATTGTTTTAAATGGAGATTCTATTTTTAAAATAGAACCCACTTTATTTGCTGATTTTTCGAAACAAGCTTATCGCAATTTTGAGATTAATTATCCTAAGTTTTTCAAGATGGACTCTTTAAGCAAGCTTGCTTTTTTAGGAGCCGAATTACTTTTGAAATCAGAAACAGAATCGCACCAGAACGATAGTGAATTGACAAAGCAAACGGAGAATAATACCGCTTTACTTTTAGCAAATAAATCATCCAGTTTAGATACCGATGTAAAATATCAGGAATCTATATCTGATAAAGAGAATTATTATCCAAGTCCGGCCGTTTTTGTTTATACCTTGCCAAACATTTGCTTGGGCGAAATAAGCATACGTCATCAATTAAAAAGCGAGAATTCTTTCTTTATATTTGATGCCTTCAATCCAGAATTCATGAACAGTTATGCCAATACGCTTTTGCATACCAATAAAGCGGAAAAGGTACTTTGTGGATGGGTTGAATTTTTTAATGAGGAATATAAAGCTTTTCTTTGCCTGATTGGTAAAGACGAAAACCATAAGTATCAAAACGAAACGATAGAAACATTATATAATAAATAATCATGGACGCATTAAAATTAGAATTAAAAAATAAAATTATTACTGTTTTAAACCTTGAAGATATTACCCTTGAAGATATTAATGACAATGACCCTTTGTTTGGAGATGGTCTAGGTTTAGACTCTATCGATGCTTTGGAATTAATTGTTATTCTTGATAAAGATTACGGAATTAAATTAGTTGACCCGAAAGAAGGAAAAGTAATTTTCCAATCAATCGAATCAATGGCTGCTTACATAACAGCTAATAGAACTAAATAGACTTTTTCAGACTGATTAGACTGATTAGACTGGCTTAGATTTTTATCCCGATCCCGAAACGTCGGGACGGGATTAGATAAAAGTATTGTCTGAAAACCCAAGAAGTCTAATAATTCAAAATAGTTTCAAGAAGCTTTTTCAAAGTTTAAAATAATAAATTGTTCGATTTTTAAATTATTCAACTATCCTCTAGTTTTTCATGAATTTTTATCTAGAAAATCTAAGAAGTCTAAAAATCTAAGAAGTCTAAAAATCTAAGTCGTCTAAAAAAATGGTAAAAGGAGTTGCTATAACTGGTATGGGAATAATTTCTTCAATCGGAAATTCGGTTGAGGAAAATTATATTTCATTAATAAATAACAAAGTTGCTATTACAACTATCGAAAACATTTCGACAGTTCATGCCGATGTTATTAAGGTTGGTGAAATAAAAAAAACCAATGCTGAGTTAATCGCTCAATTACAACTTGACGAAGAAAACAACTTTTCGAGAACAGCTATGCTTGGTACAATTGCTGCCAAAGAAGCTGTTGCAAATGCAGGAATTACATCAATTAATGAATATAAAACGGGATTAATTTCGGCAACAAGCGTTGGCGGAATGGATATGACCGAGAAATATTATTACGATTATTTTGACAATCCCGAACTCGAAAAATACATTAGTTGTCATAATTGTGGCGATGTAGCTCAAAAAATTGCCGACGAACTCGGATTAATAGGAATGGTTACTACAATAAGTACCGCTTGTTCTTCGGCTGCAAATGCAATTATGCTTGGTGCACGATTGATAAAAACCGGAAAACTAGACCGAGTAATTGTTGGTGGAACCGATGCTTTGGCAAAATTTACAATCAACGGTTTTAAAACTTTAATGATATTATCTGATGGATATAATAAACCATTTGATGATGAACGCAAAGGATTAAACCTAGGCGAAGCTGCTGCGTTCTTAGTTTTAGAATCTGAAGAAATTGTAAAAAAAGAAAACAAAAAAGTTCTCGCTCGTGTTTCTGGTTACGGCAATGCCAATGATGCTTTTCATCAAACTGCTTCGTCCGAAAATGGAGATGGTGCTTATCTTGCTATGAAAAAAGCATTTGATGTTGCTGCTATAAATCCTGGCGAGATCGATTATATAAATGTTCACGGAACGGCAACTCCCAATAATGATTTATCTGAGGGAAGAGCAATTCTTAGAATTTACGACCAGAAACCTGTTCCCGATTTTAGCTCGACCAAACCTTTTACAGGACATACACTGGCGGCAGCGGCGGCAATCGAAGCGGTTTATAGCGTACTTGCTATTCAGAACAATGTGGTTTTTCCAAGTTTAAACTTTGAAACTCCAATGCAGGAATTTAATCTGACGCCACAAACAACATTAAAACATAAAAATATCGAACACGTATTATCAAATTCTTTCGGATTTGGTGGTAATTGTTCTACTCTTATATTTTCTAAAAGCAAATGAGGAAAACATATATAAATGGTACAGGTTGTCTTTCAGCTCAAAAAACATTTGATACTGTTTTTTTAGAAGAAGCTGAATGGAATAAAAATGACAACGTTTTATTTTTAAAAAAACCTATTTACAAAGATTTCATTTCTCCAGTTGCAAGCCGAAGAATGGCTAATGGAATCAAAAACGGGATTGTAGCTTCGGCTTATGCATTAAAAGAAGCCAATATTACGAACATTGATGCTATTATTACCGGAACCGGAATGGGGTGCATCGAAGATTCGGAGAAATTCCTAAAAGCAATTATCGATAATAACGAGGAGTTTTTAACTCCTACTGCTTTTATACAATCAACACACAATACTGTTGGAGCACAAATAGCCCTAACATTGCAATGCAAGGGATATAACTTTACTTATGTAAATGGTGCAATCTCCTTTGAGTCGGCTCTTTTGGATGCAAAAATGCAGATTGAAGGAAACGAAGCCAACTCAGTATTAGTGGGTGGAGTTGATGAAAACGGAGATTATACTATCTCACTTTTTAAATTAGCAGGATACATAAAAGAGGAAAGAAATGAACCTTACGAACTTTTAAACGAAACCACAAAAGGATATGTTTGTGGTGAAGGAGCTAGTTTTTTTGTTTTAGAAAATGAAAAAAAAGAAACTACTTATGCTGAACTTCTAGATGTAGAAATCAAGAACAAGTTGCAAGAAAGTGAAGTTGAAGCTAAAATTATTGAATTCTTAAAATCGAATAATTTAGAGATTTCGGATATTGACGCTGTTGTTTTAGGCTTAAATGGTGATGTAGAATTCGATTCTTATTATACCAATTTAACCGAAAATGCTTTCGCAAATACACCACAGGTTTATTACAAACATCTTTGTGGAGAATACAATACTGCTTCGTCTTTTGGATTATGGGTTGGTTCTAAAATTATCAAGACACAAACAATCCTAGAACTGATTAGAGTTAATTCACTAGAGAAACCAGCATATAATACTATTTTATTGTACAATCAATTAAACGGTAAAGACCATAGTTTTACATTAATTTCAAAATGATAACGCATAAAAACACTTCTTTGTTTTTTATCATCATATTGCTTTTACTGCTTCTTTCGAAACTTTATATCGCAATCAACATTTGGTGGTTTATTATCATTGGAATAATCTGGTTGAGTATTGCTGCGATAAACTCGGCACGAATAAATTCTAATTATCATGTAAAGGCTTATTGCAATAATTCATCGGTAACTAAAAAGAAAATTGCATTAACGTTTGATGATGGTCCAAGCGAAACTACATTAGAAATTCTGGATGTTTTAAAAAAATACGATGCAAAAGCTACCTTTTTCTGCATTGGAAAAAACATCGAGAAACATCCCGAAATTATAGAACGTATTTTATCCGAAGGACATTTGGTAGGGAATCATTCTTATAGTCATTCTGATTTTTTTGATTTTTACAATGCTAAAAAAATACTCGAAGAACTGAGGAAAACGGATGCGCTTCTGGAAAAATTTACTTCAAAAAAAACACAATTTTTCCGTCCACCGTATGGCGTAACAACACCATCCATCCGAAGAGCTTTAAAAATAAGCAACCATAAAGTAATTGGTTGGAATATCCGGTCGCTTGATGGCGGCATTAAAGACCAAGAGATTATTTACAATCGCATTATAAAACGAGTTTCTCCTGGCGGAATTGTACTTTTGCATGATACAGCCAAGCATTCGGTTTTGGTCTTGGAACAGTTCTTGCAGTTCTTGCAGCAAAACAATTACACCGTAATTTCGGTTGAAAAACTTTTGAATCTTAAAGCATATGAAGAAGACTAAAATATACTTATCCGTTATAATTCTGAACCTGTTCGTCTTGAACTCGTTTGCACAAGAACAAAAAATGTCTGATAGTGAAATTGCAGCTTTCAAGCAATCTGTGAATGTAGTTTCTAAAAAAATAAAAACATTAAGTACCGATTTCGTTCAGTACAAACATTTGGATTTTTTATCCAAGGATATTGAAACATCTGGAAAGATGATTTTTAAAGAACCAAGCTTATTACAATGGCAATACAAAAAACCATATAATTATAGTATTGTTTTTAAAAATGGTAAAATCCTGATTAATGACGAAGGCAAAAAAAGTGCGGTCGATATTGGAAATAGCAAAATCTTTGGTCGAATCAATAAACTTATTGTAGGTAGTGTAAGTGGCGATATGTTTGATGATAAGGAATTTAGCATCAGTTATTTTAAATCAAAAAACCAGAACATTGCCAAGTTTATTCCAAAAGATGTAACTTTAAAAAAATACATCAAGCAAATAGAATTGACTTTTGATAAAGAAGACGCAACTGTTGTTCAGGTAAAATTACTTGAATCATCTGAAGATTATACTCGAATTGTACTTAAAAATAAAGTGATAAATGCAAAAATCGACGACTCCGTATTTACTAATTAATTGCTTTCTAGTCATTTTCTTGTTTTCTTGTGGTCAAAAAATTACCAAAAATTATACTCCAAAACCATTAGAAAAAACGACTTACGAAGCTCCTTATTTTTCTAATCCCGAAATTGATTATGTCTATAAAGCAAACATAACGGTTTATGGTCATGAACTGTCAGGAATTTTTATTGCCAAGAAAATAAATGATACTACACATCGAGTAGTATTTACAACTGAATTTGGTAACAAATTATTAGACTTTGAAATTTCGGAAACCAGTTTTAAAGTCAACTCAATTGTATCCGAATTAGACCGAAAAATTCTTATTTCGACCTTAAAAAAAGATTTTCGTTTACTTCTTAAAAAGAACTACATAATCGACAAATTATTTGAAAATCAAGAAAATACCATCTACCAAACCAAAGATGGTAAACAATATAATTTTATATTTTTATCTAAAGAAAATAACAAACTAGAGAAGGTAGTACATGCCTCACAAACAAAAGAAAAAATAACTATTAGTTTTAGTTCAGAAAACAATATTTTTGCAGAAAAAATAGAGATTTTACATCAAAATATAAAGTTAAAAATAGAGCTGAATTATTTTAAATCAGAGTAAAAATTAAACGAATCATTAAAAATTAAATCAAAAATGAAAAAATTAATCTTAATCGCAGTTGTATTCCTTGTTGGAATCCTTAACACACAAGCTCAGGTAACTGTAAGTCCAGGAATTCGTGGCGGTTTAAATATTTCGAACTTAACCAATTTTGGATCTAGCGACGCTAAAACAGATTTTTATGTGGGTGGTTTGGTAGCCATAAGATTCAATAAATATTTTACTCTTCAGCCAGAACTAACCTATACAAGACAAGGCGCAGAAGCACGTGAATATTCATATGAATCATTTAGATCAAATAAAGTAACCTACGAATTAAATTATGTTTCATTAGGTGCAGTTGCTAAATTTCATTTTGCAGGAGGTGGATTTCATATATTAGGTGGTCCGTCGGTAGATTTTAAAACAAGTGATAATTTCCCTTCATACGACTACAATCCAGTTGGAGTTGATGTTGCTTTCGTTGCTGGTCTTGGATATACTTTGCCTAATGGTTTAACTTTTGAAGCAAGATTTAAACAAGGACTAATCGATATTTACGGATATGATGGTATTGATAACGGATACGATGATTACTATGATAACATCATATTAAATAACGTTTTCCAAATTGGGATTAGTTATACATTTAAAGTAAAATAACCTGTTAGGTGTAAATTACAGCATCTGTTCACTCGGGTCATAAAAATTTTATTTAACGTATAAAAACATAGATTTCATACGTTAAAATTAACTACACCCAACAGGGTTGAAATAAAATGTAACTATGGTTTTAAAAGACTTTTATAAAATACTTTCATTAGAAAACACAAGTGATTCTAAATATGATGCTGTCATTTTAGTAAATGATAAACACGATGTTTTTAAAGGTCATTTTCCAGACAACCCGATAATGCCGGGAGTATGTATGATACAAATTATAAAAGAACTTTCGGAAACAATTACCAAAAGTAACCTAATGATGCAAACGCTGAGTAATGTAAAATTCATGGCGCTAATTAATCCCGAAGTTACACCCGAATTACGTTTAGAATTGGATATCACCACAACCGAAGACGGTTTGGTAAAAGTAAAAAATACGACTTATTTTAATGAAACAGTTGCTTTAAAACTAAGCAATGTTTATAAAAAGACTTAATCATGAAACTATTTTTATCCATATTTTTATTAGTAAGTCTGGTAAGTACACCAGATCTTGCAACTATTAGGAAAATATATCCAACAGCTTCAGGTTCTGAAACAAGCGCAAAAGATTTTACTGCAAAACTAAACGACATTTCGACCACAGACGAAAATATTCTGGTAGCATATAAAGCCGCTTCTATCCTATTGGATTCTAAATATGAGAAGAAAGTTTCGGCCAAAATGAGTCGTTTTAAAGAAGGTGCTAAATTATTAGAAAGCACTGTCGTAAAAGAGCCAAACTCGATAGAAATTAGAATGATTCGATTAAGTATTCAGGAAAATGTTCCTGGAATTACGGGTTATAAAAAAAACATCAAAGAAGACAAAAAATTTATTCTGGCACATTATAAAGATCAAAATACTGCGCTAAAGGAATATCTAAAGAACTTTATCCTACAATCTAAAAGTTTTTCTGCAGAAGAAAAGCAAACTGTAAAGTAGTTAAAGCAAAACCACAAAATGGAACCTATTTTATCTCAAGAAGAACAACTTGCCCAAACTAATTTTTGTGTTATTGTACCCACGTACAACAACCACAAAACGTTAGCAAAAGTTCTTGATTCTATTTTAACCTACACCAAAGATGTTATTGTAGTCAATGATGGATCGACAGATAAAACAAGAGAAATTTTAGAAAATTTTCCAGAACTCATACAAATTCACCATCCCGAGAATCAAGGAAAAGGAATTGCATTACAAAACGGATTTAATAAAGCAATTGCTTTAAATTACGAATATGCGATAACAATCGATTCCGATGGACAACATTTTGCTTCGGATATTCCTTCGTTTATTGATGCTATCCAAAAAGAACCAAATTCCTTGCTTATTGGAAGTCGTAATATGACTCAGGAAAATGTACCTAAAAAAAGTAGTTTCGGAAACAAATTTTCAAACTTCTGGTTTTGGTTTGAAACAGGAATTAGACTTCAGGACACACAATCCGGATTTCGATTATACCCTTTACGATTAATTCCCGAGAGACATTTCACGCCTAAATTTGAATTTGAAATCGAGATTATTGTACGTGCTGCCTGGAAAGGCATTCCGGTTAAAAACATTCCTGTCAAAGTTTTGTACGACCCTCTCGAAAGAGTTTCACATTTTCGTCCATTCAAGGATTTTACCCGAATCAGTATCTTAAATACCGTATTGGTTTTTATTGCTCTTGTTTACATTAAACCGAGAGATTTAGTTCGGAAAATTAAAAAAAAAGGACTTAAAAAATTCCTACTAGAAGATATTCTGGAAAGCGACGAATCTAATTTTAAAAAATCGGCTGCAATTGCATTAGGAGTTTTTATTGGGATTTCACCATTTTGGGGATTCCAGACCGTATTACTTCTTTTCTCTGCCACCTTATTCAAGCTTAATAAAGTCATCGCTTTTTTGGCATCAAATGTTAGTTTCCCACCATTCATCCCATTAGTAATATATGGATCTTTAAAAATGGGAAGTCTTTTTATAACAAATACAGCTCCTTTGGTACTAAATGATTCACTATCACTTACAAATGTATCAAAGAATGTAACACAATATGTTGTTGGGAGTTTAGTATTAGCATCCGTAATGGCATTATTATTAGGATCAATAGCCTACTTGCTTTTAACATTGTTTAGTACACCCAAAAATAAAACCAATAATTAAATTAAATATTTTGCCACAGATTAAAGGATTAAAGAAAATTATATTCGCAACGGGAGTAATCTGTGCGAATCAGTATAATCAGTGGCTAAAAAAACTATAAGCATGCATCATTATTTTTACGCCATACATCTATTTGTAAACAAGAGAAAATCGTTATCGGTTTTCTTGGCAATTGCGATGCTTTTTATATTTGGCTTTTTTGCTTCAAAAATTAAATTTGAAGAAGATATCACCAAACTTATTCCAACAAACGATAAAGCCGATGTTACTGCCAAAGTATTAAAGCAGCTTAATTTTGCCGATAAAATCACCGTTATTTTCCAAATTGAAAAAGACGGAACTGATGAAGATTTAAAAGAAATGGCAGCAGTTTTTACAGATAGTATTGCCAAAACTTGCAAGCCTTATATAACAGCTGTACAAGGAAAAATCGATGAAGAAAACATTCAGGAAACTATCGATTTTGTTTACAACAATGTGCCTCTTTTTCTAGACGATAAAGATTATGCAACCATACAATCAAAATTGCAACAAGATAGTATTGCGGCAACAGTGCAAGGAAATTACAAATCGATAATTTCTCCTTCGGGATTTATTACCAAAGATTTTATATTACAAGATCCATTAGGGATTTCATTTATAGCCCTAAAAAAATTACAGCAATTAAATGTTGGCGATGATTTTACCCTCGACAATGGTTTTGTAATGACCAAGGACAAAAAGAAATTGTTATTGTTTATTACTTCTAATCTACCTTCGAGCGAAACAGAACAAAACTCCATTTTTGCAGCAAAGCTTAATACAATAAAAGACAATTTAAACAAGCAATTTAAAACAAAAACTTCAGTAAGTTATTTTGGATCAGCACTTATTGCCGTTGCAAATGCCAACCAGATTAAGAGCGATATTGTACTTACTACAACTATTGCAATGATTACATTAATGCTTATCTTGATTTTGTTTTATCGAAAAGTTTTTATCCCATTAATCATATTTCTTCCAACAGTTTTTGGCGCTTTATTTGCCGTTGCATTTTTATACTTTGTCAAGGAAAGAATTTCGGCGATTTCACTTGGTATTGGTTCAATTCTTTTAGGAATCACAATAGATTATTCTATACATATCTTAACACATTACAAGCACAATAGCGATGTAAAAACATTGTACAAAGACATTACGATGCCAGTAATCATGAGTAGTTCTACAACTGCTGTTGCATTTTTATGTCTGCTTTTTGTAAAATCGGATGCATTAAACGACTTAGGAATTTTTGCTGCAGTAATTGTAATGGCTTCCGCATTTTTCTCCCTTCTCATTGTTCCGCATTTGTATAAACCAAAAGAAAACAATTTTGAACACAAGAAAAATGTGATTGATAAATTGGCGCATTTTTCATTTCATAACAATAAATTCTTAATTGGCTTTTGCGTTCTTATTACAATAATTTGTTGTTTTACTTATAACGATGTTGGTTTTAATAACGATTTATCACAACTTAATTTTGTTCCAAAAGAAATTAAAGCTGCCGAAAAAGATCTTGAAGAAAGTACAACAAGCTTAACTTCTAAAACTATTTATCTGGCATCCTACGGAAATAGTATGGAAGATGTTTTGCAAAAAAACAGCTTGCTTTTTAATGCTCTTGCAAAAGAAAAACAGGAAAACAAAATATTAAATTATAGTTCTGTAGGAGGAATTATGCTTTCGCAAAAGGAGCAAAAGCAAAAAATTGATAAATGGAATTCATTTTGGGATACTAATAAAAAGCAACTATTAAAATCCCAATTAATAAACGAAGGTGCAAAACTGGGGTTTAAACCCACAACCTACACCACATTTTTTGACCATCTTGATGCCAGCTTCAAACCTATAACCTATCAGGATTATTTAAAGATAAGTGCCTTACAATTACAGGAATTTATTAGTGAGAAAAACGGCTTTTTCACCATCTCAACATTAGTAAAAGTTGCTCCCGAACAACGTGACGCATTTGTAAAATCGGCTTCTGCCAAAGATGGTTTATTGGCAATTGACCGCCAGCAAATGAATGAAACTTTCTTTAGCACACTAAAAACCGATTTTAATTCTCTTGTAAATTATTCTTTTGTCGCCGTGATCCTTATTCTGTTCTTCTTTTTCAGAAGAGTTGAATTGGTTATTATAAGTTGCATTCCGATTGCATTAACCGGAATTGTAACTGCTGGTATCATGGGAATTTTTAATATCGAATTGAATATTTTTAGCATGATTGTATGTACTTTGATTTTTGGTCATGGTGTCGATTTTAGTATTTTCATGACAAGCGCCTTACAAAAAGAATATACAACCGGAAAGAATGAGATTGCGATATACAGAACATCAATTATACTTGCGGTAATAACAACCATACTAGGAATTGGTGCTTTGATATTTGCCAAACACCCCGCATTACAATCTATTTCATCAATTTCATTAATTGGGGTTTTTGCAGCGCTAATCATTACATTTATCTTCTACCCAATTTTATTCAAGCTATTCTTGTCTAATCGCCCTAAAAACGGAAAAGCACCATTCCAGCTTCGTTCCTTTATACATGGCGTATTATCATTTTTATACTATGGTCTTGGTGGAGTCCTAATGTCCCTTTTTTGCCTGACATTTATGAAAATTCTTCCTCTAAAAGAAGAGACAAAAATAAAAGGATTCCGATATCTGATTTCTAAATTCATGAAATCCGTTTTATATACAAATCCATTTGTAAGCAAAAAAGTAATTAATATTCATAACGAGAAATTCGAAAAACCAGCTGTAATTATTGCCAACCATTCTTCCTTTTTAGATATTTTGGCAGTTGGAATGCTAAGCCCTAAAATCATTTATCTGGTAAGCGACTGGGTTTATAATTCTCCTATTTTTGGTGCTACGGTAAGAAAAGCAGGTTTTTATCCCGTATCAGAAGGTCTTGAAGGAGGTCTTGAACATTTACGCAAAAAAATTGACGAAGGATATTCCTTAATGGTTTTCCCAGAAGGAACAAGATCTGAAAGCAATCAGGTAAAACGATTCCATAAAGGCGCATTTTATCTTGCAGAACATTTTAATCTGGATATTATTCCTATCCTGATCCACGGTACTTCAGAAGCGTTGCCAAAAGGAGATTTCATTATATATGATAGTGCAATAACCATTTCTATTCTTGAGCGAATTACTCCTGATAATCTTTCTTTTGGGAAAAATTATACCGAAAGAACAAAGCAAATAAGCACCTTCTTTAAAGCCGAATTCCATAAAGTACGAGAGCAGCTTGAAGGACCAGATTATTTCAAAAAAATAATTATCAATAGTTTTGATTATAAAGAATCAGAAATAATAAATAGTGTAAAAAAGAATCTAAAAACCAATTTAGAGACCTATTATCTATTAAATAAATACATAAAACCTAAAGCCAAAATCTTGCATCTTACCAATGATTATGGCCAACTCGATTTACTATTAACATTACAAGAACCACAACGAAAGATTGATTCTTATACAACCGATGAAGAAAAACATAAGGTTGCACAAACCAATTATATCGTTAAGAAAAGAGCCATACATTATCTGGAAAATCTAGATGTGGCATTACAAAAACAATATGATGTTGTTTTAGTTTCCGACGAAAGTTACAACTCAATTATTGAAAAAATTATTCCGACAACATCTTGTTTTATTTTAATAAATAGCACAAGTTTAAAGGACACATTGCTTAATTTTGGCTATACTTGTACAAATGAAGAAGACAAAATTATAGTCTTAAAGAAAGAATAGCATGAAAGAACGTTATGATGTTGTTATCGTAGGAAGCGGTTTAGGCGGTCTTGTTTCGGCTATTATTCTTGCCAAAGAAGGATATAGCGTTTGTGTGCTCGAAAAAAATAATCAGTTTGGTGGAAACCTCCAAACATTTGTGAGAGATAAAACCATTTTTGATACAGGAATTCACTATATCGGAGGACTGAGTGAAGGACAAAATTTGTATAAATATTTCAAATATCTAGGCATCATGGATAATTTGAAACTAAAAAAAATGGATGAAGATGGTTTTGATATCATCTCATTTGAAGATGAAAACAAAGAATATCCACATGCTCAAGGATATGATAACTTCGTTGCCCAATTATTAAAACACTTTCCAGAAGAAAAAGAAGCAATAGAAAATTATTGCACAAAAATAAAAGATACCTGCGATTCGTTCCCGTTATACAACTTGCGTTGGGAAGGGAAATACGATAGCGATATCCTGACCTTAAATGCCAAACAAACCATCGATGAGATAACCGATAATAAACAACTAAGAGCTGTGCTTGCTGGTTCTAATTTTTTATATGCTGGTATTGAAGATAAATCACCTTTTTATGTACATGCTTTATCTGTAAACTCATACATTCAGAGTTCTTGGAGATGTATAAATGGTGGAAGCCAGATTACAAAACAACTCATTAAACAATTAAAAAAATACGGGGGTGAAGTTCATAAATACAAAGAAGTCGTTCGCTTTAATGTTGAAGACAACAATGTTACCAACGTTAAAATAAAAGATGGAACCGAAGTTTCGGCAACGTACTTCATCTCTAACATTGAACCCAAAACCACTTTAAAAATGGTTGGCGAAGAAAATTTTAGAAAATCATTTTATAGCCGAATCCAAAGTCTCGAAGGTGTAATCTCAGCGTTTAGTTTGTATTTGGTTTTTAAACCAAATACCTTTAAATATATCAATCATAACTACTATCATTTTAAAAATAGTAATGATGTTTGGACTGCCCATGAGTATAACGAAAACTCTTGGCCAAAAGCATATATGGCATCTATGAACGCATCTAAGAAAGATGAAGAATGGGCGGATGGAATGACTTTTATTACCTACATGAAATTCGACGATTTATTACCTTGGGTAGATACATTTAATACGACTGCCGAAAAGAATGATCGTGGCGAAAGTTATGATGAATTTAAATCCCGTAAAGCAACCAAGTTTTTAAACGAAATCGAGATAAAATTTCCCGGGATAAAAGATTGTATCCAATCGATACACACTTCTACTCCACTTTCTTATCGTGATTATATTGGTGGACATAATGGTAATATGTATGGTTACATTAAAGATTCTAACAATCCTATGAAATCATTTATTGCTTCTAAGACCAAACTTAACAACCTGTATTTAACAGGACAAAGTATTAATATGCATGGCGTTTTGGGCGTAACTATTGGCGCCGTTGTTACTTGCTCAGAAATAGTTGGGAAAGAATATCTAGTAACCAAAATCAATCAAGCCTCTGAATAATTTTGATTATGAAAAAGCGAATTCTGATTGTATTCTTAATCGGTTTTTTGTTGGTGTTTCTCTCCTGTGGCACTTCAAAATCAATGCATCATCAGCCCAATATCGCAGATTATGATGCTATTTTACCTATCGTAAAAAAACAATCCAATTCTGTATTTTCAGTTGGAAAGAACTCTCTTTTAAAAAACAAACAAGGTCTTTGGGAACTTTATGTAGAAGGCGACGCTTATCAAATTGGTCTTAACTCTGGAGCATTAACTGACTCTCTTTTAAAGAAGCAAGAACTCATATTTTTCTCAAAAATTAAAGATTTAGTACCTTCAAAGTTTAAGCAAAATATGCTTCGGAACTTTTTAAAATGGTACAACAGGAAATTATACCTCAATGTTCCCGAAGAATATCAAACCGAAATTTACGGTGTTTCTCAATATACATCTCATGATTATGATGCCATCGCATCGCAATATTTACGCAATTTATATTTACATGCAGCGCACGATATTGGGCACGCATTACAAGATTTGGCATTAGTAGGTTGTTCCTCATTTGCTGCTTGGGGAGAAAAATCTGAAGATGGGAATTTAATTCTTGGTCGCAATTTCGATTTTTATGTAAATGACGCTTTCGCGAAAGACAAAATCGTAGCCTTTATAAAACCAAAAACAGGTCATCCGTTTATGATGGTAACCTGGCCGGGAATGATTGGAGCAGTTTCAGGAATGAATCAGGAAGGATTAACAGTAACCATCAATGCAGGAAAATCGAAAATTCCGCTAATTGCCAAAACTCCTATTTCTGTTCTCACCCGTCAAATATTACAATATGCAACTAACATTGATGAAGCTATTGCTATTGCAAAAAAGACAACCGTTTTCGTTTCCGAATCTATAATGGTAGGAAGTGCCAATGATAACAAAGCCGTTTTAATAGAAGTTTCTCCACACAAATTTGGAGTTTATGAAGTCTCAAACAACAATCAGCTTATTTGTTCCAATCATTTTCAAAGCGACGCCTTAAAAGATGACAAACGAAATGAGAACCAAATTCTAAACAGTCATTCGAAATATAGATACGATAGAATGGTGGAACTTTTTGAAGAAACACCAAAAGTAAATCCTAAAAAAGCATCCGAAATACTCAGAAACAAAGAAGGTTTGGAAAATATTAAATTGGGTTATGGTAACGAAAAATCCTTAAATCAATTAATGGCGCACCATGGCATAATTTTTAAACCCGAAGAAAAATTAGTTTGGGTTTCTGCCAATCCGTATCAACTGGGAGAATTTGTTTGTTACGACTTGAATAAAATATTTAAAAACAGAGAGCAAACAGATACAATTGTATCTTTGTCTGAGAGTGAATTGAATATTGCCAAAGATCCTTTTTTGGCTACAGCCGAATTTAAAAATTATCAAAAATTCAGAATTGAAGATGAAAAAATCAATTCTTATTTAAAAAGCAAGAACGCAATTTCACCTGAATTTATTCAGGAATATCTATCCTTAAACCCTGATTACTGGGTAGTTTATTACAAAGTGGGATTGTATTTTTATCAGAAAAAAGAATATGCTTTGGCACAAAATCAGTTTAAAAAAGCATTGACAAAAGAAATTACCACACTTCCTGAAAAACAGAAAGTTGAAAAATATATTAAGAAAATCAAAAGAAAATTAAGATGATTCCAGAAATAGAAAAAGGTTCTTTAGAAGAAATTAAAGTTTTTCAAGAACAAAAATTAGTTGAACTTTTGACTTACATAAGTCAGAATTCACCTTATTATAAAGACCTTTTTGAGAAAAAAAACATTGATGTTTCTACTATCAAAACACTGGAAGATCTTCAACTTTTACCTGCTACTACCAAAGAAGATCTTCAGAATAATAACGATGATTTTCTGTGTGTACCAGTTTCTAAAATCATCGATTTTGCAACCACTTCGGGAACTTTAGGTGATCCTGTAACTTTTGGTTTAACCGATGCCGATTTAGACAGATTGGCTTACAACGAAGCTATTTCTTTTGACTGTGCCGGAATTAAAGAAGGTGATATTGTACAACTTATGACTACAATTGATCGCAAATTCATGGCTGGACTAGCTTACTTTTTAGGATTACGAAAATTAAAAGTAGGTGTAATCCGTGTTGGTGCAGGAATACCCGAATTGCAATGGGATTCTATCTTAAAATATAATCCTTCGTACCTAATAACTGTTCCTTCATTTTTATTAAAACTGATAGAATATGCCGAAAGCCATAATATCGATTATAATAATTCGAGCATAAAAGGCGCAATTTGCATCGGAGAATCGTTGAGAAATCAAGATTTTTCGATGAATATTTTATCTAAAAAAATAACAGAAAAATGGAATATTAAGCTATTCTCAACTTATGCATCTACCGAAATGAGCACAGCCTTTACCGAATGTGAACATCAAAACGGAGGACATCATCATCCCGAACTTATCATTGTAGAAGTCCTTGATGAAAATAATAATCGAGTAAAAAATGGCGAAGCTGGCGAACTTACCTTTACCACTTTAGGGATTGAAGCCATGCCTTTATTGCGTTTTAAAACTGGTGATATTGTTCAGTTGCACGATACTCCTTGTGCTTGCGGAAGAAATACTTTGCGTGTTGGTCCAGTTATCGGGCGTAAAAAACAAATGATAAAATATAAAGGAACAACCCTTTATCCGCCAGCTATGAATGATGTTTTAAGTGACTTTGATGCTATCGAAAATCACATCATCGAGATATTCACCAATGATTTAGGAACAGATGAAATCCTAATCAAGATTGCCGTAAAAAGTCAATCGAGTGAATTGTTGCAAGAAATTAAAGACCACTTTAGAGCCAAATTAAGAGTAACTCCAAAAATAGAATTTACTTCAAAAGAAATATTAAATCCTTTGGTTTTTAACCCAATGAGTCGCAAGCCGATTCGTTTTTTCGATAATAGGATTTCTTAAAAAGAGGGACAAAGGTTCTGAGGTTCAAAGGGACAAAGGTTTTTCGTAGAGACGCACTGCTGTGCGTATAAAGCCACAAAGGTTTAAAGAAGGTTCTAGGGCTCTGAGTAACAAAGGCCCAAAGGTTTTAAAATTGGAAATAATACGATCCTTTTTTAAAACCTTTGAGCCTTTAATCTTTTTATAGAGATAAACTGCCGCACCTCTATAGAAAACCTTTGAACCTTTGTCCCTCTGAACCTTCTCTAAGCCTTTGCACCTCTCCTCCCCCTTTGAATCTCTAAATAGCAAGGAATTAAACTAAAAGTTGTAATTTTGCAAAAAATAATGAAGATGGTCAAGATTGGCAACATAGAATTACCCGAATTTCCTTTACTACTCGCTCCTATGGAAGATGTGAGTGATCCACCGTTCCGTAGATTGTGCAAAACACACGGAGCCGATTTAATGTATTCGGAATTTATTTCTTCGGAAGGATTAATTCGTGACGCTATTAAAAGCCGAATGAAGTTGGATATTTTTGATTACGAACGCCCTGTTGGAATTCAGATTTTTGGTGGAGACGAAGAAGCGATGGCAATGTCATCAAAAATTGTTACAACCGTGAATCCTGATTTAATTGATATTAATTTTGGTTGTCCTGTAAAGAAAGTAGTTTGTAAAGGCGCTGGTGCAGGAGTTCTTAAAGATGTTGATTTAATGGTACGTTTAACCAAAGCTGTTATCGATAGTACTAATTTGCCTGTTACTGTAAAAACTCGTTTGGGTTGGGATGATAACTCGATAAACATCGATGAAGTTGCCGAACGCTTACAAGATATTGGTGTACAAGCATTAACGATTCATGCAAGAACACGTGCTCAAATGTACAAAGGCCATTCAGACTGGTCACATATTGCTCGTGTAAAAAACAATCCTAGAATTACAATGCCTATCTTCGGAAATGGCGATATCGATAGTCCTGAAAAAGCATTAAAATTTAAAAATGAATATGGTATCGACGGTATTATGATTGGTCGTGCTGCAATTGGCTATCCTTGGATTTTTAACGAAATAAAGCACTTTTTTGAAACTGGTGAGCATTTACCTGCTCCAACCGTTAGTGATCGTGTAGAAGCCGCAAGAAACCATCTTACATGGTCGATGGAGTGGAAAGGCGAACGCTTAGGAATTGTAGAAATGCGCCGTCATTATACCAATTACTTCAAAGGAATCCACTCGTTTAAAGAATACAAACAAAAACTAGTTACAATCGATGATCCTCAAGGATTATTTAATGTAATGAACGAAATCCAGGAAGTATATGCTGGATATGAATTTGTTTAAAAAATAAAAAAGCTTAAAACTTTGACAAAGATATTTTAAAATAAAAGACCGTCAATTGACGGTCTTTCTTATTTATAATCATAAATCGATTCTTCTATAATTACCACGGATTAATTTGTGGAAATTCGTGCAATTTGTGTTAGTCTTTTAAAATTACTATACCTGAGTACGTTTCCATTTTCCTTTTTTGTAAAGTACTATACTTGCCAACGTTATCGCTGTTTCGGCAACTGGAATTGCAATAAAAACTCCTGTTGGTCCCATTTTAAAATGTTTGGCTAATATATAGGCCAATGGAATCTGAAATAACCAGAAACCAAAGAAGTTTACCAATGTAGGTGTCCAGGTATCTCCAGCACCATTAAAGGTATTAATCAATACCATCCCAATTCCGTAGAAAATGTATCCAGAACTCATAATCTGTAATGCTTCGACAGCTATGTTTTGGATAAGGATATCATTGGTAAAAAATGAAACTATATATTTTGCAAAAAAGAATGTGATAAGCATAATTGTAGCCATAAAAATGACATTGTATTTTGCGGTTGTAAAAACCGATTTTTCGGCACGTTCTATTTGTTTTGCACCCAAGTTTTGCCCAACCAAAGTGGCTGCAGCATTACTTAATCCCCAAGCCGGAAGAATAAAAAACATCATGATACGTAATGCGGTTTGATATCCTGCAGAACCATGATCTCCACCTGTTGTTGCTACCAATTGTGCCAGAAAAATCCAACTACAAGATGCAATAACAAATTGTAATACTCCTGGCGCAGCAATTTTTACCAATGCCTTGATTTGCTCAAAGTCTGGAATAAAGTAAGATGAAATAATCTTTAAAACCCCACGACCATTAAACAAGTGGTACAATTGATATAATACACCAATACTTCGTCCAGAAGTTGTTGCTATAGCAGCTCCAACTAATCCAAAAGCAGGAATTGGTCCTAGTCCGTTAATTAAAATAGGACATAAAATGATATTACAAATATTGGCAATCCAAAGACTTTTCATGGCTATAGCAGCATTTCCTGCTCCACGAAATATTCCGTTGATAAGAAATAAAAGCATCACACATAAGCTTCCGCCTATCATTATTTGGGTGAATTTATAACCATATTCTGCCGCTTCTGCAGATGCACCCATAAGTAACAAGATGTCTTTGGCATAAATAAAACCAAAAATACTAATCACACTATTAATTGCAAAAGCAATAATAATGGCTTGCATTCCTGCTTTTGCTGCGGCAACAGGATCTTTTTCGCCTATACGACGAGCAACAACTGCTGTTGCAGCCATACTAATCCCGATTGCAATCGAGTAAACAATCGTAATAACCGACTCTGTAAGTCCAACTGCCTGAATAGCAAAACTGCTATGCTCCAGATGTCCTACGAAATATAAATCGACCAATGCAAAAACCGATTCCATAAGCATTTCTAATACCATTGGAATAGCAAGAAGAATTACGGCTTTTTTGATACTGCCCGAAGTGTAATCAAAAGATTCATCTCCTTTGATAGCTTGTTTTATTGTTGAGAAAATTCGAGAAAATAAACTTTTCTGTATTGTTGTTTCTGTCATGATAATTAAGGATATATGATAAAATTGTCCAGAACCAATTGTTTATTGGCTGGACTTAAAAAATTTGAAGGCATCCTAATTATTCTAAAAATAAAATAGGATTAGGCAGAAACTATCATAGCGTATTTTTTTTAAGACGATAAATATAAGTAATATTTTTAATTTTAGAATAAAAATTCTAATCTAGCAATTTTTCGCTAACGCGCTTACTTGCTATAAATGAAGCTATAAATCCAAGTGAAAATATAGTCCCTAAAACAATAAATACATTTTCGAGAGTAAAAACAACAGGAAATGCTAGCGTTGCAGTAATCATGATAAGTTCAAATCGTTGTTGTAATAGGACCAAAATAACACCTAAAACAAGACCAATTAATCCTCCAAATACACTAAGCAAGGTTCCTTGTAGCAAAAATATTTTTCGCAAATCTTTGATTTCTGTTCCTAGATTAAAAAGCGTTTTTAGGTTGCCTTTTTTATCCAAGATCATCATGATTAATGCTCCAATTAAATTAAAAAGAGCTACTATAATTACCAATGTAAAGATTAAATATACCGCAATGTTTTCGGTATTAAGCATTTTATACAAAGACGCATTAAGTTGAGCCCTATTTTTTGTAGTGACTTTATTATTGAAAATCTTTTGCAATTGCGAATCGATATTAGATTCGTTTGCATTCGGTTTTAACTTAAACTCGATTCCCGAAATCTGATTCGGTTTATATTCCAATAACTCCTGAACCAACCCTAAATCGGCAAAAACATATTTAGAATCTAAATCCTCGCTTATCGAATATATCCCAACAGGCAATACATCGGTTTTACTAAAAGCTTCTTCAGGATTTTCGATTGCGCCCTTTCCTGGTTTTGGAGCAAATACTTGCAATGGATTTTCGAAATCCAATATTCCCATCGAAAAGTTTTTGGAAATCCCATACCCTACAACAACCTGATACGTATCGGGTTTTAGCCATTGTCCGTTAAAGAGTTTTTTTCTAATATCGTTTACAACAGGATAATTACGATCAACTCCTTTTAAGTAGGTAACTTGTTGCTTTCCGTTAAAAATAAACAAAACCCGTTCTTCGATTATTTTAGTGTACGAAGCAATTCCTTCAATTTTTTTAATCTGAGATTCCTGATCTGGAGTAACCAAAAATGATTTTCCGTAGGTACTCTCAATTTTTAAATCAGGATCTATCTCATTTGTAAAAGAAAGACTGAATACTTTTAATCCGCTAAAAACGGATAAAACCACAAACAAAGCCATTGTACCAACAATAATTCCAAGGCTGGCAATACGATTTATGATATTGATAGCATTGTTTTTACTTTTGCTAAAAATATACCGTTTGGCTATGTAAAGGGGAAAGTTCAAACTATGATTTTCTTCTTTTTTCTAAAAGATCACGATTTTCTATTGGGTTATCTCTATTTGCTAATGCATTATCTATTTTCTCAATATAATCTAATGAGTCATCTATAAAGAAAACTAAGTTTGGCACTTTACGTAATTGTAAACGTACACGTTGTGATAAATCATGCTTAATCAAAGTTGAATTTGACTTAATTGCTGCCAATGTTTCTTTAGCTTTATCCTGAGGAAAAATACTTAAATATACTGTTGCCACAGATAAATCTGTAGTTACGCTAACTTTGGATACTGAAATTATCAAATTGTTAATTCCATTTTTTCTCACTTCACCTTGCAAAATATCAACCAAATCCTTTTGGATGACACCGCCTATTTTTTTCTGTCTATTTGTTTCCATAGTGCAAAAATACTATTTTTAAATTTCAATCGATACAATTTCAAATGAACAATAAGATGATTTTTCTATTCTTATCTTCATTAGTGCAAATTTCGATACTCTTTTTTAATAAAAGCCTAAAATTGGAATAATTATTCCTCCTCGATTTCATTTCTCCAATGTGATAAAAATCATGTTTTTTATCAGAAATATTCTACACCTTTAATAGAAATATAACAACACATCTATTATGAAAAAGAGAGAACCAATTAGTCATATAATGACTAAAACCGTAGTAACTGCAAATGAAAATGACGGCTTAAGAATGGTAGTCGAAAAGTTGAAAAAAAATACCATTAGACACATCCCAATCGTTCGAGGTAAAGAAGTGATTGGTATTATAAGTCGTACAGATATAAACCGATTAACATTTGGAGCTTTATTTGAAGGACAAGAAGGTGCCGATGAAGCAATCCTGGATATGCTTACCATCCCTCAAGTAATGACATCAAAACCTATGACGGTATCATCGGATTCGATTATAAGAGATTTAGCAGAAATTTTTGTGAAAGAAGAATTCCATGCTTTACCTGTAGTCGATAATGGAGAACTTAAAGGTATTGTTACAACAACCGATGTTGTAAGATACTTTTTAGAACAATACGATTAAATCAAAATATAACCATAAAAAAACGGGACATTAGTCCCGTTTTTTATTACATATTATACAACCAACTTTGCGGATTGTTGTATGTTGTGTTTTGTAGTATTAAGAATTTAATAGTTGTTTTTCCTGTTTCTCCACTAGTTCTAATCTTACCTATATTTTGTTTGATACTTACTTTATCTCCTTTACTTACAGATACAGAACTTAAATTTTGATATACTGTAAAGTAATCTCCATGCTGGATCATTACTGCCTTGTTTATTGGTGATAATACCATAACGCTAGATACAACTCCTTCAAAAACTGCTCTTGCGTTTGAACCTGCTTCTGTCGTGATTTCGACACCACTATTATGAATTACCAAAGTATTATAAATAGGATGTGGCTGATCACCATAACCCAATGATACAAATCCTTTTTCTACCGGCCAAGGTAATTTACCTCTATTAGCTTTAAAGTCGGCAGCTAGTAATTTAGCTTCGGCTGTTAATGCAATTTTTGTGTCAGATACTGCAGCAACAGATTTTGTTCCAGTTTCTTTTTCTTTTTCTGCAGCAGCTTTACGGTTGGCAGCGGCAATAGCTTCACGAATTAAACGATCAATTTGTCTGTCGATTCTTTTCGATTCCTGTTGTTTACTTTTCGTATCAGCAATAATCTTATTTTTATCTTTCTTAATCGAGTTAACTAGTTTTTGCTGTTCTTTCTTTTCTTGTTCTAATGCTACTTTTTCCTTTTCATTTTCGGCAATGATTTTTTTCTTTACCTGTCTTTGTCCATCTAATTTTGAATTATAATCAGCTAATTGAAGTGATTTTGACTGAATTTCTTCTCCTTGATTTTTTCTAAAATTAGTATATTGTTTCATATACTGTGCACGTTTATATGCTTGCAGGAAACTCTCTGATGATAATAAGAACATCGCTCTACTTTGTTCTGAGCGACTTTTATACGATTTAAGAATCATCTTAGCATAATCAGCTTTCAATATCTCTAACTCTTTCTTAAGCTTATTAATTTTTGATTGATTAATATACATATCATTACTCAAAAGCTTCGTTTGCTTTTCGGTAGTATTGATTAGTTTTTCTTTAAGTTTTATTTTATTAGACTGAACAATAAAAACATTCACCGCAGATTTTTCTTTCTTCTTTACAGACTGCAACATTTTTTCGTTATCTCTAATTTCTTGTTGAATCTGAGCTTTACGTTGTTCCAGTTTTTCTTGTTGCGAGTCTTGCGCCCACATAAACGAAGTGGTGCAAATAAGAATTAGGCTTAGGAGAAATTTTGGCATCTTTAAAATATATTTTTGCAAACTTACTTAATTATAATTTTTTTATATCCATTTGGGACACTATAAGGAAAAGAAAGTTCTTCATTAAATGTAATTGTATTGTAATTTAAATTGATTTCTGTTTTTCCTTTTGGTTGAATCGCTTCTATTGCAATACTTGTTGGAAGTATTCCTTGATCAAAAGTTCTATTCTCACCATATGCAATTTGCATCATGATATTTTTGGAAGTTTGCGAAATTTGCTCTTTTTCCAATAAAAATTTATCTGCTTCAAAAAAGAATGATTTTTTAATATCCGTTTCTTTTGCCTCGTCCAAACGATATAATCTGTCAATTAATGTTTCAGTGTATTTTCCTTTTTTTAAGTCGTCGATTGCTTCACCTATCAAAAGATTTTGAACTTTATTAAAATCTAAATCTGTTCCTAACCATTTGCTCAAACTACTAAAATCACCATCATAATAAGTGCTACTAATTTTTTCATAATAGCTTACCGAATTTGGTGTAATTAAAGCTTTTGCCATTGTAATTCCAAGAAAACGGATACTTACCAAAATCTGTTCGTCTTTTTTTATTTTTATCTCAGCCGTAACATTCTGATTTTGTTTATCATCCGAATATTTTGCACTAGCTTTAATATATAAAGTCGAAAACTGTAATTTATTATTATAATGTCCGTCGATAATTTTATTCGCAGAAACTGGATTTACTTCCTCTTTGCTTGTATTATTTCCTTTTACTGCACCCGATTTCGATTTGCACGAAACAATAAAAACGAGTAACAATAACATTAGATATTTCTTCATCAGAATTTATTTGTTTTGAACTTTTACCTAAAATAAAAGATTCTTATTTTTTTTGTCTTAATAATTGATTTGCCTTCGCAAAATACGCTTCTTTTTTCTTCAAATCTCCTAAACCATTATAAGCTTCTCCTAACTGAATGTTAAAATTTGCTTCTAAAGTTACATCATCTACAACATAATCAAGTCCCATTTCTAAAACGTCTTTTGCTTTTTTAAATTGTTGCAACTGATTATTAGCCAATCCCGAATAAAAATAAAACTGCGGTTGCGTTGGGAATGTTTCTATCATTACTTGCGAACGTTTTCCCATCGGTTCGTATTGTTTAGTTTCGGTGTACGCTTGAAGCAAAAGTAAATTTGTTTCTATATCTACTTGTGAAGCCGAATTTACTGACAATTCATAATATTTAGTTGCCTGATCAAATTGGTTTTTGCTATGATAAAACTTCCCTATTTCTTTTGCAACATCTACATCTGGGTCATTCTTAAAATAAGTAATCGCTTTATCCAAATCAGGACTATATTGTGGATTCTTACCTACAAAAATTAGAAATTCGTTTAATATTCTATGTTTGATTTTCGAATCTATTTTAGAATTTTTTAAAACAACATCCATTGCCTGAATTGCTTTTTCAGGTTGATTCTGATCTAAATACGTTTTAAAAGAACTTACTTGTGCCCACTCCGATGTTGGAATTGCTTTCTCTAATTGTTGCGTAATTTCCAATACCTTATTAGCGTCATTGTTCTTTGCATACAAAGAAATCAAAGCAATATAATTAGACTCTTCTTTCGGATTTTTCTTAATCTGATCCGTAAGACTTTCTATTTCGACATTTTGATATTTTCCTTGTGACAAAATCTGTGCCTTATATAATTCTCTTTCACTTGATTTTCCAAACTTGTCATTCATTTCATTAATCAATGCAAGCGCTTTGTCCCACTGATTTGTAATCATGTACAAAGAAATCAGATCGTCTTTATATTCCTCATCAAACGGAATAATCTTCTGGATCGTTTCTATCGCCAAAGGATAATTTTTAGTCTGATAAGAAACATCATAAATACCCAACCAAAACCACTTGTTTTTTGGATTTATCTGTACCGCTTTTTCAAACGAACTTTGGGCATTTCTATAATCTTTTAAAGACAGGTAGTTTTTACCTAATTCAAAATAAACAGTTGCGTCATTAGGTTGCAATTTCTCGCATTTTTGCAAAGCTGTTATTGCTTTGTCATAATTCTCGATTCCTTTTTGCAATAATGATTCATAAAAAGAGTCCTGAAATTCATCGGTAGCCATAGCTATATCTTCTGGCTCGGTTTGAGCCATTATCGAAGCCTGATTGCCAAGCAAAGCCATAAATACAATTATTAAAACTCTTTTTTTCATTTTTATATTATGATATTAAAGTAAAAACGAACCCCTAATAAACTTCTTGTTTATTCTAAAACCGAATAATCTCCTATGCTAATGCTTGTAAACTTACCGTCATAAACAACGTGGTTTCCTATCATTGCATTGTCTAAATTAGCGTTTTTTATTTGTGCATTAGTTTGCACCAAACTATTTTTGATTGAACTATCAATAACATAACATCCTTTTCCTAAAGATACATTAGGTCCTACAGTTGCATTTTTCAATACTACGTTTTCACCAATGTAACACGGTGGAATAATAGTTGAGTTTTCTAATTTTACATCATAATCTACTAAATGTTCTCCATCATTATGCAAGAATCCTAACATTCTGGAATTAGTTTCGACAGTAACATCTTTATTACCACAATCCATCCATTCATCTACGCTACCGGTTTTAAAAACTTTTCCGTTAGCCATCATTGCTTTAATACCGTCATTAATCTGATATTCTCCACCGTTCTGGATATTATTATCCAAAACTATTTGAAGCTCATTTTTAAGAATTTCAACTTCTTTAAAATAATATATTCCTATAACAGCTAAGTCACTAACAAACTCTTTTGGTTTTTCGACCAACTCTGTAATTTCATTATTAGCATTTAACTTAACTACTCCAAATGCTTCTGGTTGCTCAACTTGTTTTACCCAAATCACAGCATCAGCTTCTGGATCTAATTCAAAATCAGCTCTAATTAAAGTATCTGCATAAGCAATTACCGCAGGTCCTGATAAAGATTCTTTGGCACACATAATAGCATGTCCTGTCCCTAAAGGTAAATCCTGACGATAAATAGATGCTTTAGCTCCTAAACCATTTGCTAACTCTTTTAAACTTGCTACAACATCATCACCAAAAAAAGCTTCATCACCTAATATAAATGCAACTTCTTCGATAGGCTCTTTAAGAATTTTAGCAATATCTTCGACTAAACGATGTACAATTGATTTTCCTGCAACCGGAATTAATGGTTTAGGTATAGTTAATGTATGTGGCCTAAGTCTTGATCCGCGACCTGCCATTGGAACGATTATTTTCATGTTTAGCCCCCTAGCCCCCGAAGGGGAATACCTATTAGGGGTTAATAGGTTTTTAATTTATATTATTTTTTGCTTTTTCAATTCCCCCTTCGGGGGTTAGGGGGCTTACTTCACCCCAGTACTACCAAAACCTCCTTCGCCTCTTGATGTTTCCGAAAGTTCATTAACTTCAACCCATTCAGCTCTTTCATGTTTGGCAACAATAAGTTGTGCAATTCTTTCTCCATTTTCAATCACAAAAGCCTCATTGGATAAATTTACTAAAATTACTCCTATCTCACCTCTATAATCCGCGTCTACAGTTCCTGGAGAATTTAAAACGGTGATTCCTTTTTTAGCAGCCAATCCACTTCTTGGTCGCACTTGTGCTTCGTAACCAATTGGTAATTCTATAAAAAGTCCCGTTTTAACTATGGTTCTTTCTAAAGGTTTTAATGTTATTGGTTCAGATAAATTAGCACGCAAATCCATTCCTGCCGAAGCTATTGTTTCGTAGTTAGGTAAATCGTGTTGTGATTTGTTGATAATATTAATCGTCATTTTTATATTTTTAAAGCTAAATGTAAATCTTGAATTTGTTATTTTTTGCTAAGAATTCCTTTTATCGTATCCTTTTCGTTATGATAAACGAAATAAACAAACAGAAGGAACAATGGAATTCCGACAAAATAATTTTCTCTGAATCCGTAAAAAGAAATAACCGAGAATACAATTGAAATTCCTAAATAGGCTCCAATTTTCTTCATATCATAAGGTATCGGGTAATACTTGTTTCCTAAAACATACGAAATAAGCATCATGCTTCCGTAAGCCGAAATTGTTGCAATTGCTGATCCATAGTAACTATACTTCGGAATTAAAAGATAATTTAATACTAAAGTTAGTATAGCTCCAACTATCGATATGTAAGCACCAATTTTTGTCTTATCAGTTAGTTTATACCATACCGATAAATTATTATAAATTCCTAAGAAAAAGTTCGCCAGGATAATTAACGGAACTACTTTCATAGCTTCCCAATAAGATTTATTTTCTAACAGTAGTAATTTTAAAATATCTGCAAAAACAATTACTCCTAACAAAATCAAAGATCCAAGAATCACAAAATATTTCGTGATTACTGCATAAGTTTGAGGTGCATTTGCATTTTTAGCATGACTAAAAAAGAAAGGTTCTATTCCTAATCTAAATGCTGTTGCAAATAAAACCATAAATAAACCCAATTTATAACATGCTGAATACGCTCCAACTTCTGACTTTGCTATGTTTTCCGGCAATAAATAACCTAGTAAGATTTTATCAAAATGTTCATTAACCGCAAAAGCTAATCCAGCCACCAAAATTGGCAAACCATACTTCATCATTTTTTTCCAAAGTATAGGGTCAAATTTTCGTCCAAGCGAAAGATAATTAGGAGATAACACTATAAAAGTAGCCAAACTAGCAAGCAGGTTAGCAATAAAAATATAAGCAATTTGGAAATTTTCTACATATAAATTATCCCAAACTGAATTTGGATTATCAGCCGCAAGTTTAGGTAAGTACATCAAGAAGAAAATATTCAGAACAAGATTTACTATTACATTTCCAATTTTTATTGCTGCATAAACCATTGGTCGCTGATTGGCTCTAAGCTTAGAAAAAGGTACTAAAACCAATGCATCCAAAACTAAAATCCAAACCGAATAGGTAACAAACTGCACATCGACTTCGGCAAGAGTTGCAAGTGTATTTCTAAAAATTAATGCTGCAAAAAGAAAAATAATTGATGACCAAAAAATAGAAATTGTAGAAGTCGCAATGACATTTTTCTTATCTGGTTCGGAATTATAAAACCTAAAAAAAGCAGTTTCCATTCCGTAAGAAAGTACTACGTTAAAGAAAACCATCCACGATAACACGATAGAAACCTCACCATACTCTGCTGTTGGTAAAATTCCGGTGTATAATCGTACTAATAAAAAACTCAGCATTCGTGGCAATACTGTCGCAAGCCCATAAATAGCTGTCTGTTTAAAAAGATTTTTATATAATCCCAAAATATTTGTGGTAATAAAATTTATAAAACAAAAATAACCAATTCTTTGGTTTAATATCGTTTTTATCGATTCATTAAGGAAATGTTATGCTTTTTTATATTAAGTCAACTTATTTTCATCTAATATTTTTACAAAATGAAATCCTTTAGGGCCATAACCTTGATTATAATAAAAACGATGTGCGGCAAAATTAGAAGTAAATGCGTCCAAAACAATATTAGAACATCCTAAATCAAGTGCTTTTTTCTCAATATAATCCGTCAGTAATTTCCCGATTCCTTTAGAACGATGATCTGGATGCACAACAAAATTATCTATCTCCAAATATTTTCCAGACCAAAGCTTTGTAGATGACCAACATCCTGTAATTCCTAAACAAATATCATCCTCAAAAACAGCAATTTGGGTATAATTATGAGGAACCATTTCTGATAGGTATAATTCATATTTCTCCAAATCCAGATTAGGATATAAATACTGCATGGTCGCAATTTGAGCAACCATTTCTTCAATAGTAATTAGTTCTTTGATTATAAATTGCATGTTGATATAAAAATAGAAGCCAAAATTAATCAAAAAAACTGATTAATAATTGGTGTCACTATAATCATGATTCAATTGGAGCCAATTGATGATAGGCTATTGTTTTATAATATCGATATAAATGATCATAAATTAATAGTTCATACATTCTTTGTTTGGATGTATACTGCCTATTTACCATCATGTGTATGTGACTCTTTAAAAAACTTGATAGAGAAATTTCTAGATTTTCTTTAATCTGTAAAATCACTTTATCTACTTCATTTTGTTTTTCTTGTATAAATTCAAAAACTTCAGGATAATCATTTATACTTTTATCAAATAAAAATCGATTCATTTCAGGAAATAACTCTCGATAGTGTTTATCCATTTCTTTTTTAAGATTCTTATCGGCATTAAATTCTTCTTTAAAAGATAATTGCAACTCATCCATTAGCTTTAGTTTATCTGCACTTGTTAACAAAAATGAATTTAGAAAACTATCAATCGCACAAAAACTAAAAAGCAATGGTATGCTGTTATTTACAAATCCCGATTTTAAGATTAAATATTGCAAAACCATTTCACTGTCTTGGTAGAAAAGAAATTCTGAATCAATCATTGTGTTCTGGCCATACCTTTCAATTTCTCTTTTATAAGTACCCGTTTTTACTTTCCAAACAATATTTTGTTCTATCATCTCATCCAAAACAGGATAAAGCATTGCTATTATTTCAGATAATCTATCAGGTGAAGCTACCAAAAAACGAATCCTCAAATGTTCATCAGGGTCTTTATATCGTATAAAAAACCATTTACTTATTAAATTTTTCTCTTTTAATAATGAAATAATAGGATATAGTTTTTCTACTAAAACAATATCGGTCATTTTAACTCCTGTGTATATTTTATAATACAACCATTCACTCCCTAAACAAAAATCTCTTTTCATTTTTATGTTTTTTTAACCGCAAAGATTTAGCAGATTTTTATTTGTATAATTTGTAGCAAAAAAATTAACCGCAAAGTTTAAAAGAGTTTTCACAAAGTTCGCAAAGCTTTGTGTCCCCTACGTTTCTTCTTAGCGTGCTCTGCGGTAAAGACAACAGAAAGAAAATCCGCTTTTATCCGTGTTTTCGCGATAGCGAATCCGTATCATCCGCGTCCATTGCGTCTCTATTCTCAAAGTCTATTTACTCTTTGTAAAATGACAATATAAATTGATTTGTAAAATCTTCTCCATTGGCATCTTTAACAACAGAATCACCAGTAAACAAAAATTCTTCCAGCGTAATTTTATTATAGTTTTGAACCGATTTTAAAAACATCTTCATACAAATCTCTTTTTCTAAATCAAGTAAAAGTGTATTATCTGTGTTAATCCAATTTACAAGTCGGGGTATATTGCGTTCATTCTTCCAAATTGTAAAAGCTTCAAATAAACCGCTTTCTTCCATTTTTAAAAACTGGTTTATTTCCTTTTTATCCACCATCCATTTTGCTTTCGAAAGAATAACGTCTTTATATAATACTCGTGGGAAATAATCATAATGCAAATCCAAAACACCCCAATTAAAACTATAAATAGGTTTTAAATCCTGACTTTGTAAGTCACATAAAAAATGATAAATGGGTAATGATTTATTATTAGAATAATCATGAGCATTAGATAAACAAGGAACAACTTCTTTATTGTACTTTTTAGATCGCAAAAAAATCCTATTCTCTTTAATAGAAATCATCAAATCATTTAAATCGATTGCTTTCTCTTCTGCTACACCAGGAATAGAAAGATAGGCAATTTCATAATCTCTTAAAACTGGTCTTCGTAATATATTCCCCGTTCTTGATTCAGGAATATGTACCACTTCTGCCAAGATTTTATCAGAATGATATTTTGTTTCTTTTTCAATAATTTCTTTTGTCAAATTATGAATCCCCTTGTTTCCATTACAAAAGCGTCCTAATAATTTTGCCGCACTACTATTTCCTGAAGATTCAATACTAATTTCTTCATTTTTTAAAAGTTCGATCATTACCGAAAATGTAGCTGGAGCATTATCCCAATTGGCATCAAAATCAGGAAAATCTTTTTCTGAAAATAGAATGCTTTTCTCTTTTTTTACAACACCCTCTTGCAATTTTTTCTCTATGATGTAGTCATAAGCACTCCAAGATTGATTCTCTGTTTTCGGTTTTGTACCTTGAAAAGAGAACCGTTCTAATATGTCATGAACATCATTCATATCTGAGTCTTGAAGATAGCCAATACCCGTTTCTGTATCCAGAACTGTAGTTAGTGGCATTTCTTTTGATTCATATCTTTGATTAAATGCTTTTATAAAATTGGTCTGATTTGTAAACTTTTTAGAATTTTGAATTCCGTTTAAAAAACGAATCGCTTGCATTACTTTTTCTGGAACTTTTTCACTTAATACATTTACATAGGTAGCTGTGTTTAAATCAGTCTGAAAAAGATATTTTTCATCATAAGACAAATCCATGTTTTGGATTAATTCCTTTATTTCGGTATAACTGTTTTCTACAGGAATCAAGCTCTTGTCTAATTTTAAAAGCCCTTTTTTAAGAATTTGCAATTGTTTATTATCATGTTGTAATTTGGGAATTTTATTAAAAATAGTAAATACACTATCCCACTCCTCTTTACCTGTTATAGTACCATCAATCTCGCTTACAAGAAACTGAAAATCGATTAATTGGTAAATAAAAGCTAATGCGTCTTCCTTTTCAGAAGAATCATCGATAAGATGTAAAACAATTTCATCAACCCTTATTCCTGACTTTGCATGAAGCAATACCGTTTCTAAAAGTTCTGATTTTCTTAGTGCCGAAATACTATGCTCCCTTTTAGTATTTACATATTTATACTCTACATAGCGATAGAAATCGCCAAGAGTATAAACTGAAGTATTAGGATAATATACAAGATGATTTCTAATTTCTTTTCGTTTCCCAAATTCCTGCAACATTCCTAACCAGAACTGTCTATCAAATTGCGTAAAACGATTAAAACTAGCTGGCGATTTAAGAATACAATTTGTTTCCGAATCTATTTTTCCTGTAGTACATCCAGCAAATAACCCAAAAGGAGTACACCTTGCAGACATTCTGGCAATGTATTTTAATAAGGTAATCTCTAGACCGTTCTCTTTTTTGTTCGAAAGAACAGAAGAATCTTTTTTCCATTTATCTAAGGCCAACACCAATTCGGGTGATGCGATATAAATTGCTTCCCGAACCAACTGGTTTTCAAACGCCTCTAATAATCCTTCCTGAGAATGATTCTCTATTACATTTAAATAAAAAGAAATAGGAAATAAAGGCGTTCGTAAAACATACTGGGAAAAATGATGAACTTTATAAATGTTCATTCTTTTGATTTAAACACATTATTCCTTCTTTAATTTGTAATCTGGATGCCCCAACTGCCAATAAAAAAAAGCATAAGAATCGGCAAGTCTATCATTTAATTTATCAAAAGATACATCTCCACCATGACCACTTTCCATACCTACATTTAAAAATATAGGGTTATCTCCTGAATTATTAGCTTGAAGTTTGGCTGCAAACTTAGCCGGAATCCAAGCAATTACACGAGGGTCATTCATACCAGCAGTTATCAAGGTTGCAGGATATTTTGTTCCTTTTTTTATATGATGAAATGCATCCATTTCTAGCAATGCTTTAAACTCTTCTTCATTTTTAACAGTTCCAAATTCTTTTATATTATTTGGCCCGTTGGGTGCAATTTCAGCACGAACCGCATTTATCGATCCTACATCGATAATTGCTGCTTTAAATAAATCTGGTCTTTCTGTAATCGCTCTGGCTATTAAGATGCCGCCAGCACTTACACCTTCTACACCCAAGTATTCTGGAGAAGTATATTTTTCCTTGATTAAAAACTTTGCACTCGAAATAAAATCTTTCCATGTATTTGGCTTTGTTTTCTTAAAACCGCCTTTATGCCATGCATCGCCTTTTTCTCCACCACCTCGCACATGTGTATGCACCAGAATACCTCCATCTAAAACCCATAATAAACTATATGGATTAAAATAAGCTTCGTTTGAATCCCCATAAGCACCATATCCATCCATGATTACTCTATTTTTACCATTTTTATCCAATCCTTTTTTGTGAATAATCGTTAGAGGTAAAGCTAATCCGTCATGTGTTATTATTTCTATTTCTTCTACTACTATATCTTTATATTCGGGATAATCTGGCTGTTCACGAAAATCTTCCGGTCTTAAGGTATCTGTTTTAATATCGCACTTATATCTTTTTCTATTTTGAGTCCATCCTGAACAAGAAATCCAAATATCCGATACATCTTCACTTATGGTTTGCATGTAAATTTTACCAGAAGGTGTTGGCATAATTATTTTTTTATAATTTCTTCCGTTATAAAAATAAAAATTTGCTACAACTCCATTTTTTACTGTTGTAAAGAAAAATCCATCTTTTGTTTTTACAACATCATCTATTATTTCATCTTTTATTTGCTGAACAATAACCTCCGGAGTTGAAAAATTCGGAGAATCAAGAGATGTTTTACATAGCTGACTTTTGTTATTGTTTTCTGAAATAAAAATCACATCGTTTCCGTCTATTATAAAACTTTTAATTTTTTCTTCTTTTTTAAAAAAGGGTTTCCAAATCACTTTATCATTATAAACATCTACCGCATTTGCATAAAAATAATCACTATAATTGGTGGCTCCACCCACGCGTCCAAATATGTAATTATTAAATTTTTGAGGAATTGTTACAATAGGAAGATCTGCCTTGTCTAATTTTAATTCAGGATTATTTGATATCGAAAAAATATCTTTTATCGTATTAGGGTTACTTCCAAGTTTATAAACAACAGCCTTTGTGTTCATAATAAAATCATCAGATTTCATGTCGATATTAGGAATATGAACATAAACAATTCCCGAGTTGTCGGGCAACCAACTTATTCCTCCTATTCCACTTGGCCAGGTATTGGCAATAATCTCTGGTAACATCTTATTTTTTAGTACATCAAAAATAACAACTTCGGCAATTTCTTTTCCGCCTTCCGTAACTGCAATAACTACTTTAGAACCGTCTTTGGTAGGCTTATAATAACTTATTAAATATTTTTTATTATCCTCTGGTTTAAAATCCTTGGGGTCAAAAAGTAATTGTTCCTTACCATTAATTCCTTTTTTGCAATACAATTTTCGATAGTTTTCGTCATTACGCATTTTAGTATAAAAATTAGTGCCATCTGTAGTTGTATTTATAGCACCATAAAAAAATTCTGTTTTCTTATCTATGTTTAGCATTCGATTTAAAAATTCATTTCTTTTAGAAATACTTTTCAAGGTTGCTTCAGTATAAATCGTTTGGTTTTTCATCCAATCAATAACAGCTGGGGCTTCCAGGTTTTCTAAATTTCTGTACTCGTCAACAACTTCAATTCCATGATATACATCGGTTGCTGGAATTGATGGAGCCAATGCAGGAGACTGAGCCAATATAGTTCCAGAAAAACTAATGACTAATAATGTTATAATTTTTTTCAATTTATTTATACTTAATGTTATCATGGTATCTATTATCGTTTCTTTTTGCTCACTTTTTCTGCAAGTTGCATCGCATTATACACATTTAAAACTTTACCCGATTTGGATAATTTCGAAAATGAAACTTTTTTTATCTTTTGTCATTATTTATCTTAATTAAATTTCAGTTAATAACTAACTGCATATAAATAGCATAAATAATTTTATCCTATTTACAATAATCTGTCGATTTTTTAAATTTTGGATTAGTAACCGGCTCACCTTCAGTGCCATTTCCTCCCCCTTTAATTAAATGTGGATTCTTTAATTTTGCTATTACAAATCTTTCTAAATCAAATTTATTAACTTCTTTTTTTTCTCTTTTCGTTTTCATTTTTATAAATTATATTTATTATTTACTTACAAATATAGAACAGCTCTCTTACAAAACTACTAAACAATCACCTAGTGTATATCGAAATTCGGGAATTTCGAGTTTGTAGATTCTTATAACAACATAAGAATAAAAGCTTTACTATTATGTGACATTATCGAGCTCCTTAATAAAATAAGTTGGTTTGATACCTGTTTTTTTATAAAAAGCAGCCGAAAAGGATTCCGCATTGTTAAAACCAAATTCCAAAGCAAGAGCCTGAATGGTATATTTTCTTAACATCTTATTTTCTTGTAATTGGGTAATTGCATACTCAACTCTTAAATCGTTTATGTATTGGGTAAAAGTTTTTCCCTTATACACATTTACTATTTTGGATACATATTTTGTATTCGTCACAAATGTGGTAGACAACATTTGTACCGTAATATTCGATTCTAGATATTCTTTTTTGTTTTCGAAATCATCCAGCTTTTCCAAAATCTGGTTCACTAATTCTTCAGCTATTCCAATATCTTCAATTTTTGTTACAGCTATTTTAATTTCTTTATCTTTATTTTCCTCAATTCCATTGCCCTCTTTTCCTGTCGTTTCATTTATTATTTTTTCAAATCGGGAACGATATCTCTTCTTAAGTTTATACTGATAGATACCAAAACCCCCCATACCAATGGTTATTAAAAATAAAACTCCAAATCCCCAATATGTCTTTATTTTATCCTTGCCCAGAGATTCTATAAGAGCTTCTTTATCGGAAATTAAACGTGGGATATCATATTCTTTATGCACCAACTTATTTAATTCTCTATAATTTTTCTGTAAAGTACTGTCTATCGTCATATAGGCAGTTATGTACTTTAATTGATTTTCTTTATCTCCTAAATTTTTATAATATGAAATCAAATACGGATATCCATCTATAAATTCGGTACTTATTTCTTTTGTTACTTTATAGATAGAATCTACTTTAATAAAATTTTCAGCAGCTATTGCTTTTTTCCCCAATCCCTCATAGACTTTACCCAAATAAAAATACCCTGCTAATACATTACTAACATTATCATATTTGATCATCTTGGGCAATGCTTTACTAATACTGTCCAAACCTACTTTATAATTCTTTCCTTCTACTTGGTTCGCTCCCTCATTTAAAACAAACAGGTACTTATATTCTTCATTTTTTGTTATATATGATTCTCTGTAGCCTAATTTATTGTAATAAGTAGTTGAATCTTTATTATGTAACGATTTATAACAATCTGCTATTCCAAAAATAACAGTTAGATAATCCCTGCCAAGTTTCGGATTTCTTACATCTTTGCTCTTATAATACCGATAACATTCTTTATAAATATCGAGTGCTTCTTTAAAATCTCCTAAATCTTCTGATTTCGTAATAGCTATATATCCCCGCACTACATAATAGTAATCGATATTTGTTTTAAGCGCTATTTTTTCGGCTAAATTATAATTATTCAAAGCTTCTTTAAACTTAAATTGTCTTTGAAGTAAATCTGCTTTTTCGCAATAAGCCGCAGCAGGAAAAAATTTATGACCTGTATTTTGAGAATATTTAATCACACTATCCAGATACATAATGGCTTTACTGACATCTTTATCATAATACAAAAGGGCAAATTGGTAATTTGCCTTGGCTTTTTGGATAGGAATGTTTTCTTTATTGGCTTTAGCCAAATAAGCTTGTGCGCATTGCTGTTGCACTATTTTATCTTTTTCATTAGCAAAATACAAATCATGCAACTCATCATAAGAAAGTTTTGCATACTCTTTTTTTGGAGTTTGTCCCAATACGATTATCGGCAATAAAAACAATAAAACCTTCATATTCCAGATAAAGCTCTTCATTAAATTTAATTTTCTTACAAAAATACAGCAAACTTGTACAATTAAACCAACAAATTGCTAATTTAACGAACCACAAGAAAAACACTAAAAATCACATAGTTAACCGTGTTTTTAATACGAAATTCCTGAGATCTATATCGGTTTTCCCGAATCCCGATAACGACCATTTGCTTTCAATATGATGTTTGACATAGTTTTGGCAGAAGAAAACGAGATTGTTTTTTAGTAAGACGTTACTTTAGAATACTCTATTTTTCTATAAATTATAATTTGGCCAATTTATCAAGGATTGTTTAATTGTTTTATAACCTTTAAAAATAAAACAAATGGGAATTCAATAAAATTATTATTAACCAATTAAATTTTTATACAATGAAAAAATTAGAATTAAATCAAATGGAAATTTTATTAGGAGGACAAATAAAACCTAAAAAAGATGATGATGATACTGGTGGTGGGAGTTCAACTTCCAGAGAATGGGGCTGTGCTTTAACTGGCTTAGCTGCTGGTGTTGCAGCAGGTTTGAATCCATTAGTTGGTGGTCTAGCAACTGCTGCTTGTTTTCTACTAAATTAAAAAATTATGAACAGAGGGTCAATAACAATGATGTTGCTAATTATAATAATAGCAATAGGTTATAGGTATAAAATTTATAAGGACAGAAAAAAATGATTTTGCCTCTGTTTAAAATATTTAACCTCAAATATAATATGTTTGAGGTTACTTAAAACTTATTTTATGGAAAAATCGGGTTTTCATAACTTTTGCCAATATTTATTATACTTTTTTTGTTCGGAAAAAAACATCTGAATTAATAAAATTATGAATAATTCGGTATTAATTTTATCTCTTCTAGTTATAATAATTGGATTAGGATACAGATTCCATAAAAAAAGACTAACAAATAATTCATTTAAAAGCGACCTTTTAAACAAACTTTGTTTGAGGTCGTTTTTATTAAAAACAAAATCTATGGGAAGATTAGGAACTACAGAAATTTTACTTATAATCCTTGCAATTATATTATTATTTGGAGGAAAAAAAATACCTGAATTAATGAAAGGTATCGGAAATGGCATCAAAGAATTTAAGAAAGCATCTAATGACAATCTTAAAGAAGATGAAACTGAAAATAAATAATAAACTCAATCTTTTATTTTTATGATGTTTATAACACAAGTTTGCAATCCTTCTTGTAATCAAGAATCGTTATTAAATATTTTAAAAACACATATCTGTACTTCATGCTGCATAAATCAAGGAAGGATTGTTGCGTATTTTTAAATGAAAAAAAATGAAAAATCCTTTTATTAAATGCTTGTTTCTTTCTATCGCTTTAATCCTAATTACTGAGATTATAAAATCAGTTTTAAATATTGACAAGTTACTTTACAATTCAATGGCAGAAAATCTAAGCTCTCAACAACTAAACCACTTTTTTGAAATTCAAAATAAATGGAAGTGGGTTTCTTATTTTTTCATTCCTGTATACATTACAATAAAAACAAGTGTAATCGCCATTGTGTTATACATGGGTACTTATTTTTTTAGCCAGAAAGAAGTAGCATACAAATCATTATGGACTATTGCAATTAAAGCTGAGTTTGTCTTTCTGCTTGTTCCTATTACTAAAATTATTTGGTTCTATTTTTTTCAAACCAAATACGATTTAGAGGATATTCAATATTACTACCCCTTATCAGCATTAAATATAGTAGGCTACAAAGATTTAGAATCTTGGTTTATTTATCCCTTTCAAACACTCAATTTATTCGAGTTGGCATACTGGCTTATCCTTGCTTATTTTATAGGCAAAGAAACCGAAACCAATATGGATAAAGGGCTTAAAATTGTAGCTTATAGTTATGGTCCCACTTTATTATTATGGATAACTATCGTTATGTTTTTCACCCTTAATTATTCTTAACATGTCTAACACTAAAAAATTATTTCTTATTGCATGCTTTATCATGCTTTTTGCGCATATAGTAAGGTATTTCTTTTATAATGAAGATATTCTTCAAGCAGCTATGGGAACTATTGCAATGATTTGCCTTATAATGTCTCTGATTATGAATAAAGGACCAGAAAAATGAAAAAATCTCTAAAAATCATTCTTCTTATAACATTCATTGGCATTTTACTTTTTTTAGGTTACTTAATTGTGTCTAAGATAAACCATAAAAAAGAGGTTGCACAAAATATAAAAAACATTCCTGAATTTTCATACCAAGATATATCAGGAGGTATTTTCACCAATCAAAAATTAAAGAAAGAGACTGCAACAATTTTTATTTATTTTAATACAGATTGTGAATTTTGCCATGAAGAAGCTAAAATGATTAAAGAAAACATGGAGCGTTTGAGTAATTTCCAATTAATTTTCGTCTCATTTGAAAAACCGGAAAACATAAAAATATTTGCCCAAAAACATCAATTAACCACTTATGACAACGTTTATTTTTTATGTGATAACAAAGTTACTTTCGCTTCTACTTTTGATATTAAGTCATTGCCATGTTTAGTCCTTTATGATAAAGAGCAGAACCTAATTAAGAAAATAAAAGGTCAGACTAAAATCGAAGTTTTGATAAAACAAATGAATCTCGAATAAAATATAATGAAGATAAAACAAATTCAGAAAACACATACTCTACAATTGGACCAATCCGATTGTGGCGTAGCCTGTTTATTATCGATTATAAAATTATATAACGGAAATCAGTCTACCGAAAAACTTCGAGAAATAAGTGGTACAACCAAACAAGGTACTACAACACTAGGGCTTTACCAAGCTGCAAATAAATTAGGTTTTACGGCAGAAGGTTATGAGGCAGATATAAAAACGCTTATTACTCACAAACAACCTGTTATTCTTCATGTCCTTATAGACAACCAACTACAACATTATATTGTGTGTTATAAATATGATGACAGCAAAGGTTTCTTGATTGGAGATCCTGCAAAAGGCCTTTACAATTTATCAGTAGAAGAGTTAGAAACAATTTGGATTTCAAAAACTTGCTTGACCCTGGAACCAAATGAAAATTTCATAACTGAAAAGACAGATAAAAAAGCTCAGATAAAATGGTTTCTGGACGTAGTGAAGGAAGATTACAAACTTATTGGGATTTCTGTTTTACTAGGTATTTTTATCGCTAGTTTAGGAATGTCGATGGCATTATTTTCTCAAAAACTCATAGATGATATTTTACCTTCACACAATATCAAAAAGCTAATCTCAGGAATTTCTCTATTAGTCATTTTGCTTTTGGCCAAAGTAGGAATAGCTGTTTTAAGAGAATACTTCTTACTACAACAATCCAAAGATTTTAATAACCGAATAAACAATTCATTTTTTTCTTCTCTTTTACAATTGCCAAAACCTTTTTTTGATACTCGACAAATAGGAGAACTAGTAGCACGATTAAACGATGTACAACGTGTACAAGGTGTAATTAAAATGCTCACCAGTACTTTTGTTATTGATGTTTTAGTCGCTATTATTTCGTTAGTATTCCTGTTTGGTTATTCATGGAAGCTGGGCTTAATTTCCTTATTAAGTTTGCCTATATATTTTTTCATTATTTATAGTAAAAATAAAAAAATAATGGACTCTCAAAAAGAAGTTATGCAGAGTTACGCTCTTAATGAAAGTAATTATATCAATACTATTCAAGGGATTTCAACTATAAAAATTGACAATAAACAACCTCTTTTTAATAAATTAAACGAACATATTTTTTCTGATTTTCAAGAAAAAAAATTCAATCTAGGAAAAATCAACATCACCCTGTCTTGGCAATCTGGATTGGCAAGTCTTATTTTTTCAATCAGTATTTTGATTTATACTTCTGTTCAGGTTTTTAATGATGAAATTAAAATTGGTGAATTGATGGCTATATTAGGTATTGTAGGAGCTTTGCTCCCTTCTATTGCAAATTTAGCTCTAATATCAATTCCTATAAATGAGGCTAAAATTGCTTTTAATAGAATGTATGAATTTGCATCGATAGAAAAAGAAACTGAAGATGGTTTAGAAGTTTTTGAAATTGAGAAAATTTCTATTCAAAATCTTTCTTTCCGCTTTGCAGGAAGAAGTGAACTTTTCCATGATGTAAATATAGATATGGAAAAGGGCAAATTTATAGCTGTTGTTGGAGAAAGTGGAAGCGGGAAAAGCACCTTAGGGCAAATATTACAGCGCTTTTATGATTTTGAAAACGGGAATATTATTGTAAATAATAAATACTCCCTTAAAAAAATTGGTCTTAAACACTACAGAGATTTACTGGCTGTGATTCCTCAAGAAATTACCATTTTTAAAGGAACCGTTATTGATAACATTTTACTTGGCAAAGAGGAAACACCAGAAGGTTTCATGAAATTTATAACCGAATATGGTTTTGATTTTTATTTTAGTCAATTGCCCCAAGGCTTAACAACTATTCTTGGTGAAGAAGGAATCAATTTATCAGGAGGTCAAAAACAGATTATAGCTTTGGCTAGAGTTTTATACAAAAAACCTCAATTTTTAATTCTGGATGAAGCTACCGCTGCAATGGATCGAAACACAGAACAATTTACTATAAATCTATTGCAAAAAATTAAAAAAGAATGTGCCATTTTTTTTATCTCACATCGCTTAAATATGCTAAAAAACATAGCCGATACTATTTATATTCTAGAAGACAAAACAGTTTCCATATCAGGAAGTCATTTAGAATTAATGGAAACTAAAAATTTTTATAGTGAATACTGGGAATAAAACAATTGCTATTGTAATGAAACTAGATGTAACTCAAAAAATAAAATTGATTATTCTTTCTTCTATTTATGCATTCCTAATGTTTTTACAGATTTTATTTACAAAATAATGTGGTGTTATCATAAATAATTCTATATTTAGGGTGTTATTATCTTAAAAATATATAAATGATGAAAAACCAAAACAATATTATAAATATCGACACTCTTGCTAAGATAGTCCTATCAGCAGTTATATTATGGGCTAGTTTATATTTTGCAGGATGCGTAATAGGAAAAGCATATTATAATTTCATCCATTAACAACTCTTCAAACTACTAACTAATTAAACTATAAAAACATGAAAAAGTATATGAATAAAATAGCTCTTTATGCCAAAGAGGAAACCAACAATTTCATAGTATGGTTATTATGGATATCCGCTATATTAACTTACATCGGTTTTGAATTGGGCAGATTTACATATGCATTTATGAATAGATAATTTATGCTATGAATATGTAGAATTTCGGAGATTTACCAATATATACACAATACTACTTAAATTAATAGCTATGAGCTTATACATAATATTGTTGTTTTTATTATTTGATGTTGTTGTTTTAATATTTTTGGTAACAAAATACCAAAAAAAGATATGGGATTTCTCTGGTATTTTAAAAGCTTGGAAAAAAGAGTTTGAAGGATAATAATTGTATTTGATTATTTGCGGCTTTGTTTTTTTATCTATTTTGCAGCCTTTATAGCAGGAAAATAATATTACATTTTGCTTAATGACTGCTTTTTAAAATAAGAAATGATAAAAATATTAAAGTATTTAATCCTAATCCGATTTAGAAAAATATTACCAAAAGATGACTATTTAGCAATAGGATTGTTCTTGGCTTTTTACGCAGTTATTATTTATTTTCTAAATCAATTATTTCCAAAATACAATTATTTCTTTTTAATAACAACTTTAGAAATAGCCTTTTATCATCAGAACAGAAAGGACATAGAGCTATTGAGGGTAAATAAAAATTATCGTCTTTTATTGTTCCTGGAATACACAATATATAGTTTTCCGTTTATAATTATTTATCTTATAAACCAACGTTGGGATATTCTTATAATACACTCTCTAATACTGTATTTCTTGATTCTACTAAATAAACTAGGGCTTAAAACCATAAAGTATCCCTTCAGATTATTTGATCCATTTTGGCATATTTGCTTTAGAAAAAATAAACTTATCCTTTTTATACCTTTGATTATTTTCCTTAATGTAATGGGAGACCAATACAATAATGATAATCTAAATCTTGCCAGCTTATTTTTAGTTTCTTTTATTGGCTGTTTACCATCCTTTAATAGAGAGAACATAATTCATATAAAAATAAGTTCTTTCGATTCTGGGAAATATCTTTTAAAGCAAATTCAAGTTGCGATATACAACACCTTACTATTGAGTACAGCTTTAATTTTATGTCTATTAATATTCAAAAAATGGGATTTACTACTGTTTGTACCATTAGTTTTTTTATTTCCAATAATTAGCATCTTGTTTAAATACACTTTTTTTAGCAATAGTTTATTACAACAGATTTTTTTCGCTTTATTTATTATAAATATCCAAATTGGAATACCTTTTTTAATTTTACCTTATTTATACTATAAGTCAATAAAAACAATAAACAATTTGAAATATGTTACAGATTAATATCAAGAAGAAAGCATTTGGAAATAAAACTGTTTTACAGGATATAAATCTTTCAATTTCAAAAAATGGAATATATGGAGTCGTTGGGAAAAATGGCGAAGGTAAAACTACATTATTTAAAATTATAACTGCACTAATAGATTTTGAAGGAACAATATCCTACATTGATTTGCCCATTAAACATAACGAAATAGCATTTTTCCCAACTGAAGTACCAGTTTACGATGAACTTACTGCTACAGAATTTTCAAATTTTTATAAAGAATTACTAAATCTAAAAACTGGAAATAAAACCAATTTGTTTGATGTCTCACAAGATAAACTCATCAAGACATTTTCGACTGGAATGAAAAAAAAGGCTTACATGAATGCCGTATTCCAAAGAGAATATCCAATTTATATTTTTGACGAACCTTTTAATGGTCTCGATTTAGAATCTAATTATCTGTTGATGAATTATATTAGAGAGTTATCTCAAAAAAGTATAGTCCTTATTTCTTCACATATTCTGGAAATTCTATATAAAGACTGCGACAAAATTTTTCTGGTAAAAAATACAGCTATCAAAGAATATGAAAAAGAAGAATTTTCAAAAATTGAAGAAGAACTTTTTTTAAAGTAAAATTTATCCCTCTCAACTTCTAAAATATAGACATAAAAAAAGAGCCAACAATTGTTGGCTCTTTTTTATATACTTAAAAATTTTTCTTATCCTTTCATTGCTTTGCAATTTTGAAGATTTGAAAAATTAAAATTTTTCCTATCCTTTCAAAGCCTCTGCTCCACCAACGATTTCTAAGATTTCGTTTGTAATTGCAGCTTGACGTGCTTTGTTATAAGTTAATTTCAATTGATTTCTTAACTCAGTTGCATTATCAGTTGCTTTGTGCATAGCAGTCATACGTGCACCATGCTCAGACGCAAATGAATCACGAATACCTTTGTATAATTGTGTTTTTAATGATTTAGGAATCAAAGTTAACACGATTTCTTCTTTTGAAGGTTCAAAGATATAATCTCCTGTCGAAACTGGTACATCTGATTTTATTGGAGCCAAAGGCAAAAACTGTTCAGTTTGAACAATTTGAGTCGCAGCATTTTTAAATTGATTATAAATCAATTCAATTTTATCATACTTTCCAGTTAAGAATTGTTGAGTTAAAATTTCAGCAATTTCAGCTACGTTATCAAAAGTCAAGTCATCAAAAACTGAACTTTTATTGTCTATTACTGAATGTGTTTTGCTTAAAACATCATTTCCTTTTTTACCTATAGCAAAAATGTCAACTTGTTTTCCGGCATAAAATTCAGAACGTACTTTTGCTTCCTTTATTACATTGGTATTAAATGCACCACATAAACCTCTATTAGATGTTATTGCTACAATTAATACTTTCTTTACTTCACGTTGTGTAGTAAAATCTCCTCCTACATCACCATCAAGTGTTGCAGAAAGGTTTTGTAATAATTCCGTTAATTTCTCGGCATAAGGACGCATCGCTGTGATTGCATCTTGTGCTTTCTTAAGCTTTGCAGCAGAAACCATTTTCATCGCCGATGTAATCTGCATCGTAGATGAAACGGAAGTAATTCTATTACGGATTTCCTTTAAATTTGCCATCTTTTCTAATTAGAAAATTTGAAAATCAGTCAATTAGATAATTAGAAAAACACTTTGATCTTTCTAATTATCTAATTATCCAATTATCTTATTAGTTATATTTTGCTGAAATTTCTTTTGCTACTTTTTCAATAACATCTGTAATGTTATCGTCTAGTTTACCTGCTTTAAGCGCATTAAGAGTATCTTTATGCTTGCTGTTTAGGTATGCTAAGAAATCTGCTTCAAATTCTTTTACTTTATTTACAGGAACGTTTCTTAATAAGTTTTTAGAACCAGCGTAAATAATAGCAACTTGGTTTTCAACTGTATAAGGATCATTTAAACCTTGTTTCAAGATTTCAACGTTTCTTTTTCCTTTTTCAATTACGTTTAAAGTAACAGCATCTAAGTCAGAACCAAATTTAGCAAACGCTTCCAATTCGCGGAATTGAGCTTGGTCTAATTTTAAAGTACCTGATACTTTTTTCATTGATTTAATTTGTGCATTACCTCCAACACGAGAAACTGAGATACCTACGTTAATAGCAGGACGAACTCCAGAGTTGAACAAATCTCCATCAAGGAAAATCTGACCATCTGTAATCGAAATTACGTTTGTTGGGATATATGCAGAAACGTCACCAGCTTGAGTCTCAATAATTGGTAAAGCAGTTAATGAACCACCACCTTTTACGATAGACTTAATAGAATCTGGTAAATCGTTCATGTTTTTAGCAATTCCATTATCTGCAATTACTTTACAAGCACGCTCTAATAAACGAGAGTGTAAGTAGAAAACGTCTCCAGGATATGCCTCACGTCCCGGTGGTCTTCTTAATAAAAGAGAAACCTCACGGTAAGCAACAGCTTGTTTAGATAAATCATCATACACGATAAGTGCTGGACGACCTGAATCTCTAAAATATTCTCCAATTGCTGCACCTGCGAAAGGAGCATAAACTTGCATTGGAGCTGGGTCAGAAGCATTTGCAGCAACAATAACTGTATAAGCCATTGCACCTTTTTCTTCTAACATTTTAGCAATTCCTGCTACAGTTGAAGCTTTTTGCCCAATTGCAACATATATACAAAATACAGGTTTTCCTGCATCGTAAAATTCTTTTTGATTTAAGATTGTATCGATACAAACAGTTGATTTACCTGTTTGACGGTCACCAATAACAAGCTCACGTTGTCCACGACCAACTGGGATCATAGCATCAACAGCTTTAATACCTGTTTGCAATGGCTCAGTTACTGGCTGACGGAAGATAACTCCAGGAGCTTTTCTTTCTAAAGGCATTTCATATAATGTTCCACCGATTGGTCCTTTTCCATCAATTGGAAAACCAAGAGTGTTCACTACACGTCCTACCATTTGCTCACCTACTTTAAGAGAAGCAATACGTTGTGTTCTTTTTGCAGTTGATCCTTCTTTGATTCCTGTTGATGGTCCTAAAAGTACCACACCAACATTGTCTTCTTCAAGGTTCAATACAATAGCTTCAAGTCCGTTTTCAAATTCAACTAACTCACCGTATTGTACATTAGATAGCCCGTAAATACGAGCAATACCATCTCCAACTTGAAGTACCGTTCCTACTTCCTCTAGCGTAGCACCAGATTCAAAACCTTCTACTTGCTTTCTTAATATTGCTGAAATTTCAGCAGGTTTGATTTCCGCCATCTTAAATTTATAATTTAGACACTTTTATGTGTAATAAAACTAATTACTTAACTCTCTTTTTAATACTTGTAATCTGTTTGCAACAGATGCATTATATTGCTTATCGCCTATTCTTAAAATAAATCCTCCAATAATTGAAGCATCTACATTATTTTCTATTGTAATTTTTTTATCTGATAATGTTGCAATTTTAGCTAATACTTTAGCTTCTAAAGCAGCATCCATAGGAATTGCTGTTGTAACCGTAGCTACTTCAACACCAATGCTTTCATCAAATAATTTATTGTACTCTAGTGCAATTGCTCCTAGAATTTCGAATCTTTTGTTTTCAAACAATAAATGAAATAACCCTTTGGTTACACCATTTACACTTGCAAAAACTTCTAAAAGAGCACTCTCTTTAACTTCAACTTTTATAGTTGGGCTTTCGATAAAGGTACTCAATTCTTCATTTGCTCCTATTGTTGAAGCAATTGATTTCATGTCGTTATTGACAGCTTCGGCAACACCTTTAGAGTTTGCTAAGTCTAGAATTGCTTTTGCATAACGAATTGCTGCTCTTGTACTTGCCATAATATTAGTTTAGCTTTACGTCATCTAACATTTTCTCAACTAATTTAGTTTGAGATTCTTTGCTAGATAATTCTTCTTTCAATAATTTTTCAGCAATGCTTAATGATAAAGTTGAAACTTGAGATTTCAATTCAGCCATAGCTGCATTTTTTTCATTTTCAATAGCTGCTTTAGCTTGAGCGATCAATTTTTGACCTTGCTCTTGAGCTTCATTTTTAGATTCAGCTATAATTTGCTCTTTCATTTCGCGAGCTTCTTTTAACATCGCATCACGTTCTGCACGAGCTTCTTTTAAGATACGCTCATTATCTGCAGTTAAATTTTGCATTTCTCTACGAGCTGCTTCTGCAGATGCTAAAGCCTCATTGATAGATTCTTCACGGCTTTTTACCGCTCCTAAAATAGGTTTCCAAGCATATTTTGCCAAAAGAATGAAGAAAACAATAAAGATAATTGTTGTCCAAAAAATTAAACTTTCTGGTGAAGTTAATTGCATAACATTATATATTTAAAAATTGTTTGTCTTTTTTTAAAAAACTTCCTGGAGCCAACCGCTACAGGAAGTTTTAGATTTTAATTATTTTGCGATTAACGCAACAACTACTGCGAAAAGTGCAACACCTTCAATAAGTGCAGCAGCAATAATCATAGCAGTCTGAATTTTTCCAGCAGCTTCTGGTTGACGAGCAATAGCGTCCATTGCAGATCCACCAATTTTTCCAATACCAAGACCTGCACCAATTACAGCTAATCCAGCTCCGATTCCAGCTAATACCATAATAATAAATTTATATAGTTAATAATTAATAAAACTCTAATTAATGATGATCGTGCTCTTCAACAGCCTGACCAATAAATAATGCTGAAAGCAATGTAAATACATACGCTTGCAAAGCAGCAACCAACATTTCTAATACACTCATGAACAATACGAATGCTCCAGCAACTGGTCCGATAGCAATACTTTTGAAAATGAAAATCAAAGAAACTAAACTCAAGATAATAATGTGACCAGCAGTGATGTTTGCAAATAAACGAATCATCAATGCAAATGGCTTAGTAAGCATTCCGATAATTTCTACAGGAATCATAATTGGAGCCAACCACACAGGAACTCCTGGTGTATTAAAAATGTGTCCCCAGTAATTTTTGTTTCCGCTTAAAGTTGTAACTACGAAAGTAATAAATGCCATTACAAATGTAAAATAGATATTACCTGTTAAGTTTGAACTAAATGGGAAGAAAGGAATTAATCCGATTAAGTTATTAATCCAGATAAAGAAAAATATAGTTAAAAGATACGGCATGTATTTTGCGTATTTTTTTGGTCCAATGTTTGGAATTGCAATCTCGTCTCTAACATAAGTAACTAGTGGCTCTAAAAATCCAGCTAATCCTTTTGGTGCATTTGGATTTTTCTTGTAAGATCTTGCTACTGCAAAAAATAAGAAAAACAAAATTATCGCTGACATCAACATTGAAAAAACATTCTTTGTGATAGAAAAATCTAAAGGTCTTGCATCAAAAGCAAATGCACCATTATCTCTTTCTTCAGTTGTCATTTGTTCAAATTTGTCAGCATAAAAAATAACTTCTTTATAACGAACTACTTTTTGACCGTTGATATCTACAACATGTTCCCCTGTATTGTCATGGTGAAACTCTTTCGAAGAAAAAATTTCCAATCCGTTATTGGTCCATAAAATAACTGGCAAATTAAAAGAAATAGGATGACCATCCCAATCGGCAATATGAAAATCATGAGCATCTCCAATGTGCGAATTGATCAATTTGCTAGCATTAAATTCTTCTTCTATTTCGTGACCAACACTTTCTGCGTGACCTTTTCCTTCTGCTACTGCAACGTTTTCGTGTTTAACTGAAACACTGTCAACTGGAGTAGAGGCGAAATTTATCGACGAAGAAAAAGCTAATAAAGTAACTAATAAGTACTGAACTGGTTTATTTGAAAATATCATTATTAAATCTTTATCTAATTTTAGGTTCCAAAAATTTTTTGCAAAGGTACATTTTAAATTGAAAATTGAAAATTTATAGATGTAATTTTTAAAATTACATTTTTTTTAGTCAATTTATCTAATAATGAAGTGGTTAACTTTTATTTATTAGGCGAACGGCAAAATATGTCTCAAAAAGTAAAAATAAAAAATAAGGGATAAAAAACGTGCCCAAGTCTATTATTGGGTCTTTTACATCTCCTTTTATCAAAGGAATTAAGAAAATGACGGCTACCATCATTCTAAAAAAACTTGCGCCAAGGAAAGCAAAACCTGTATAAGTTGGGAAATTTTTATTGACAAAAATTAAAAACAGGAAAACTAAAAAAGTAGCAAGAATATTAAATGTATAAATACTCCACGCGGAGTAAAAAAAAACTAATTTCTCTGAAAGAGATTGCATAATAAAGTATTGTGTGGCAAACAATACAATCGAAAAAGGGATAAAATACTTAAGAAAATCAACAGTTCTATTCATTATTTATTTAAATTTTTAACTTGTCGCAGGACATTATAAAGTGCTAAGAAAACCGAAAACAAAGACAAAACGATTGTCCATAAAGAACCTCCGTTTGAATATTTTTCATCTAACCAAATACCCAGATAGGAAAATAAAAATATAATTACCCCCATCTGAAATGGAATATTAATAAGCGCGATCCATTTATTATTTCGCTGATTATCCTTTTTTGGTTCCTTGTCCGTCATTTATTTCAGTTTTAAAATCTGTTGCCATTATACAAGTCGCACTAAAATCGGCTCCTGGTTCTACCGATAATTTTCCTATGGTAACTTCACCGGTAATTTTAGCTGTGGCTTTTACGTTTAAAAGGTCTACAACTTTGATTTTTCCTGTAAATTCTCCCTCGATATCAGCGTTTTGACAAATGATATCTCCTTTAACTTTACTTGCTGGGCCAATTACAATTTTTCCTTTTGAAGTAAAATTCCCTATTAATTCACCATCTAATCTAAAATCGGCTAGCGATGTAATATCTCCTGTTATTATAGTTCCTTCAACTATTCTATTTGTTTTTCCTAAGTGCTCTGTGCTAAATTTGGGTGCTTTATTAAACATGATTACGGGGTTTTAGGCGCTAAATAAGCTTCTAAATTTTTATTAATTTGTACTATACTATAATTATCACTTGATATTATTACTGCAGGATATTCTACCAAGTTATATTTTTTATTTTCTTTTAATACTTTAGCAACATCATTTGCATAAACTTCTGATCTTAAACCGTGAACGGTAACAAATCCTGAATCTAAATCGTATTTATCGAAAGAAAAAGTAAGCTTTTGGAAATTTTCATCTGCAAAAAACTTTTTAATAATATCTTCAATTGTTTTTCTTGCTTTCTCATCCTGAATACCAATTTTATACAGGATTTTCCAATTTTTTGTATCTGTTGTAGTAAAAACTCGCTTCTCTAAAAACGGAATTTGATTTGTTAAAATATCTTGAGCTTTTTTTCCTTCTTCACTATTTGGATAATTAGCAGCCACGTTTTCTATTGCTTTTTTATAAGCAACTAATCCTTTTGCTTTACCTAAAGTATTGGCTTTTAATAACTCGTATTTTGATACGATTTCATCTCCGGAATATTGATTAATTAAATTATCAATATTACTTAGGACTTCGCCATACTTTTCTTCCTGAAATAATTTATACCATTTCTGATATTCTTTATCAGGTGCTTTGCTTGCCGATTCTTCATCTAAACCATTGTTATTTATGATTTGTGCATAACGTGAATTTGGATAACGTGAAGAAATCTCATTTTTTACCGCTGCTGCTTTCGCTGGATTTGTTATCTCATAAATTTTGTAGAGATTATACATCGATGGTAAAATCAATTTTTCTTCAGGGTTATTCTGTAACAATTGCTCTAACTTATTGCTAGCCAATTCATACTCTTTGAATTTCTCTTTATAAATAATCCCTAATTGATAGTAAGAAAAATTGCGTTCTTTTACAATACTATCTATTGCAGATTTATCTTTTGGAAGTTGTTTTTCATAAAAATCTGTAGTATACTTTTCAACTATTGCTTCTGTTTTAATAGAATCATTTACAACCACATCCGTCGATTTATCATCATCCAAAGTCATATTTGGTTTATTAGATGGTAATCTCCAGTTACTATTTAAGACTCTATTTCCCCACAATTTTTTAAACTGTAATTTTCCGTAAGCTACTGTAGATGGGTTATAGAAATAAAAATTGCTGGCAACTTCGTTTCCTGTTGGCGGTGTTGGAATACCACTTTTTTCAGGAGTTCCAGGTACAGCACCCGTTGCTGTTACTGTTTCCAAACCACCTCCACCTGTGTTTAGCGCAATATTAGCCAGTTTCTGTTTTTCTTTTTCTGCGAGAATTCGTTTTGCTTCGTCTTCAGTTTTTATCTTGGCAATATAATCTCTAAAATATTTTACTCTGGCTGAATCCGGTAGTCCAACTACTGTTATAATACTATCATTACGCTTTGCAATACCTTCGTACTTTATTACGTCATCCAAATTTTTTCGCGTTTTCTGGATATAAACATACTCTCTGGTTTTAGGATCCATTTTTAGCAAAGTACTATCATAATACTTTGCCGCCATTGTATAACTAGCTTTCTTAAAGTACATATTACCAATGTTTCGATAAGTAGATGCTGTTAAATATGGATCTAAGGATTTTCGTTTTAATGAAGAATTATAAAACTCTAATGCCGATTTTTCATTTTTACGCTTATCAAAGAAAACTCCCATTTCATAATAAATCACATCCAGGAATGGTCTATTTTCTCTATCGGCAATTAGTTTATTATATGTTTTAATAAAAACCGTACTATCTCCTGTTTGATAATCAAATAACTGAGCTTTTTTTGAGTAAGCATGTATTACATACTTTCTCTCTGCTCTTCTGTTCATATCAATTACCGATTGATAAAAATAAAGCGCACTATCTCTTTTATGTGTTTCCTGATACAATTGTCCAAGGATGAAACGATATCTAGCTCTTTCAGGATTTCTTTTAGTAAACTCCTCAGCAATTTTAAGTTTTGTAATTGCGCTGTCTTTTTGTTCTAAATTGATAAAAGCTTCTGCTAATAAAGCATTTGCATCAGCATAAACTTGTTTTTTTAATGCAACTCCTTTTATTAATTTATAGATATTTTTTATAACCAATTCATCATTACCTAAACGCATATTGGTTTTCTCTCGCCAAATTCTCGCGGTATTAATGTTGCTACTTGTTGGGTATTTATATAAAATATAATTAAAAGCATCCAAGGCTGGTAAAAACCTCTGATCATAATAACGTGCCTGACCAAGCATAAGATATGCTTCGTCTATCTGGCTATTTTTTTCCCGACCTCCAATATTCATCGAATGTTTTTGAATAGCTTTGGTAGCTTTGGTCTCGGCAAGTTCAAAATCAGCATTTTTAGTTTTTGCTTCATCCAAATTCCCTTCGTTAATTTGCATTCTTTCGATAGGCAGTAATTTCCAGAAATTATCTGTATAATTTGCTTCTATAGCTTTCATGCCTTTATCAAAACCTACTTGTCCGTTGTATAATATATTATACTTTGTACTCAAAGCATGAGAATTTCTTGCTAAAAATGTATCTCTTTTGGTAGAACAAGCTATCAAAAGGGAAAAAAATAAGAGCAGAAATATGTATTTAAGTCGATTGTTTTTCAATGGGAAACATTTTTAACATTTAACATCTAAAAAAGTTTTTTAGTATAATAACTGGTAAAAATACGCTTCTTTTTGAGATATTTATATTTAAACGGCAAAAAACGATTCCAGTTCTTGAAGTGTTTCTCTAGAAGTTTGAATATCTTTCACAATTTCTCCTTTATTTAAGGCAACAATTCGGTCGCAAACTTCGACTGTGTGCTGTAAGTCATGACTCGAAACTAAAACTGTAACATTCGGATTATCAGCTAGTTCTTTTATTATTTTTTTTAATCGACTTACTGTTGTTGGGTCTAAATTTGCAAATGGTTCGTCTAAAATAATCACTTCGGGACTACCAATAAGTGTAGCTATAATTCCTACTTTTTTTTGATTTCCTTTAGACAGATCTCGCAGGTATTTTTTGTTTTTTAGAATTTCTCCATTAAAAAATTCCTCATGTTTGAGTAATAATGCATCAACATCGGCCTTATTTTGTCCTCGTAAATCTCCTACAAAATAAAAATACTCTTCGGGAGTTAAATATCCTATTAAAAAGCTTTCATCTAAAAATGAACCTGTAAAAGTTTTCCAACTTTCGTCATTATTTACCTGAATAGAATTTGTTGTAATATTTCCTGTAGAGGGATGAATTAAATCTAATAGCAAACTAAAAAAAGTAGTTTTTCCCGCACCATTATTCCCTACTAACCCAAAACTTTGCCCTTTTGGAATTTCAAGATTATCGATTTTTAAAACTGTTGTTCCGTTATATATCTTTGAAAGTTTATTTACTTGTATCATTTTTTAATGTTTAATTGTTGATCTGGTTAATTGTTAATTTGATGTTTTTTTGATTATTGGCTAGATAAAAATTATCAAATTGACACATTTTATAATTACTCTAGTTCTTTTGTTTATAAGCACTTATAGTAGAATATTTTTCGATTTTATATCTTTTTTCGATAAGCAAAAAGACTTTATCCTTAAAAGCAAAACCAATTATTCCTGCTATAGCAACTAATGCTAATCCTATATTTGGATTTCCAAGCCAAAGACCAATCCAATATAATCCCAATGGTAACAGCATTTTAGGCAACGTAAGTAACATTGCATTTACGTTAAAAGCTTTTTTATCTCCAAATGCTCCGCTTGTAGATGTTAAGTCGATTGGTGTTTTTGTAAATGCTCCTCCCAAGAGTACTAAATGTGAATTAACACCAATATTATAAATGGCTCCAACAACAATTGTGAGATAAACTTTCCATCCAAAATAAAGATAAAATGAAGCAATAATCGTCGATATAATTGTTGCAATAACTATTAACCACCATTTAGACGTAATATATCCTTTATATGGTATGTTTTGTGTCATCATGAGTTGGTAATATGAACTGTCCCAACTTGGTACAAATTGCCCGAAAGTAAAAAGAAATCCTCCTGATACAAAAATACCTGCTAAAATTTGCATTACTGGTGGCTGGTGCATACTTGCACTAAAAAACAGTAATCCATAAAGCAAAAAGAAAAGACTCATAATAATAGTCATCTTAGACCTTTTATTTCTCTTTATAAGTTTAATATCGTTTTTAAGAAAAGTTCCTAATGTCCCGAATTGATTAAGCCAGGTTAAGTTTTCGGTTGTAGCAACATCATGTTTAGTCGAAAGTCCAGCGTCGAGATATAAATTATCTTTAAAATAAATAAAAGTCATGTAATAAAGCCCTGCCAAAACCAAAACTGGAATAAGAAAGAGTCCTTTTATGTTGTAAAAACCATCAAAAAGCAAAACGGCATAGTTTGTAATATCAAAAAAATCATAATACTGCAGCCCTCCTAAAACAGCAATTATCCCAAGAAAAACAACAAACAATTTGTCGATGTTACTCAACAAAATATTCAAGAAGTTATTGATATAAATTAATGCTATTATGGCTAAATGCCAAAAGATTACACTCAATATATCATATCCTTCTATTAATAATACTATTGTAAAAGGTATAAAAAAGAAAGCATGAATGATATTGAAAAACGATAAGACGGTTTTGCCAAGTGAAAAATGAACAATAGTTTTCTTTTGGATACACAATGTTAATAACGGTTTGATATTAAGTACCGGAATGGCTTGCATTAAAAGCCTAATCACTAAATCGAATAAAAAATAATAAATCAAGAACTTATTTATGGTTAATAACGGATCAAGATTCATCTTTTTAAGTAGGTAAAAAATACCTGTTCCCGCACCAATTAAAATAAGCGAAAAATAAATTGCCAGAAAACCTATTACAATTTTTAATGCAACATTGGCACCAAATGATGCCGACCTTGAAAAGGATTTCCATTCGAGATAAATAAATTTTTTAATCATTTTTTTTGGTTTAGTTTGATACGTAAGTGTGTAAATGTAGGAAAACGTTACAAACAAAATAAAATATTACTGTTTAATACCAATCATTTAATAGCTGTTTGCTACTTTTGCAAAAAAATAATATCATGCCTTCATTCCTAAAACTAATAATAAAAGAAGTAAAACGTGAAACTGCAACAGCTGTTTCGATACTTTTTAATGTTCCTGAAGAACTAAAGTCAAACTATACTTTTATTGCAGGACAATATATCAATTTACGATTAACACTAGATAATAAAGAGCTTCGTCGTGCTTATTCTATTTGTTCATCTCCAGAAAGTGGTGAATTACGCATTGCTGTAAAAGCCGTAAAAAACGGAGTTTTTTCGCAATTTGCAACTACACGATTAAAAGCTGGTGATGTACTAGAAGTAGGTAAACCCGAAGGTAAATTTACATTTGAACCTGAGTCAGAAAAACAAAAAAACTATGCAGCATTTGTTGCTGGAAGCGGAATAACTCCTGTACTTTCTATCCTAAAATCGGTTTTAAAAAGTGAGCCAAAAAGCTCTTTTGTATTGGTTTATGGAAACAAAACTGTCGAAGACACTATTTTTCACCAAGAATTACACGATTTACAATTGCAATATGTAGGGCGCTTATTTGTACATTATGTTTATAGTCAAGCTAAAGTTGAAAATGCTTTGTTTGGTAGAATCGATAAATCAGCAGTAAATTTTGTATTGAATAACAAACACAAAGAATTACAATTTGATAAATTCTATTTATGTGGTCCTGAAGAAATGATTAACACCGTTTCGGGAATCTTAAAAGAGAAAAATGTAAAAGAATCAGCTATAAAATTTGAGCTTTTTACTTCTTCTACACAAGAAAATAAAATTGATACTTCATTAGAAGGACATTCTAAAATTACTGTTTTAGTAGACGATGAAGAAGTTTCTTTTGAAATGTCTCAAAAACAAACAATTCTTGATGCAGCATTAAAACAAGGAATCGATGCTCCATATTCTTGCCAAGGCGGAATTTGTAGTAGCTGTCTTGCTCGTGTAACTTCGGGTACTGCAGAGATGAAAAAGAACTCAATCCTAACCGATAAAGAAATCGCTGACGGATTAATTCTTACTTGTCAGGCACATCCTACCTCTGAGTCTATTTATGTAGATTACGACGACGTATAAAAGATTAAATTCCAAATAAAAAAATCCAAACTCCAACTTTATAATTGGGATTTGGATTTTTTTTTGTTTTATAATTATGTTTACAATCATTGTCTTGATGAAAATCTTTGTCTAGAGCTGAGATTACAATAAAAACAATTTTTTATTAAAATATTGCTGAATTTTCATTATTTTAGTGGTGTTATTAAAGTAATCGCAACCTCATGTTTTACATGATTTGTAGAGCTAAATCAAATTTGTCAACACGTTTAAATATTAAATATTATGACAATACATCACTTCCTTCGTTTATCATTTGTAGCAATTTTTGTAATAACAGCTCTTATTTGTATTTACTTTATAATTAAAAAACACCGAAATAAAAAAGGTCCCAAATTACTTACTGAAGAAAAATATAGCTCAACAATGCTTGGCAAAATGACTGAAATAACAGTTTTTGACAATATCTTTAATATTTGGCCTTACGTAAGCAAATTAAAAAGTGCTAAAGTACTATCCCACAAAATTAAAGAATCGCAATTGGTGCATAAAGTTTATAGAAATTCAACCGAAGATTTTGAACACATTTTGCTGCCTACAGAAAAAGAAAATCATTTTGTTATAATTGTTGCTGATAGAAACAAAAAGAAAACAATTGGCTATTTTCTCCATGATTTAAATGGATTATATGCTTAACTGTATTTTTTGAACAATTTCATTTGGAGAAATTGATCTCATGGCGTCTTCATACCCTTCTACCATTTTATTTCCGTAAACAGAAGTTGGTAGTTTTGGATATAGATTTCGGTCTGAAGTTAATGCGTTTTCTAAACTCTGATTAAATGGTAAAAATCCTGCATAAGGATGTGTAGCACCCCAAAGTGTAATTACTTTTACACCCAGCATTGCTGCTATATGTGCATTTCCTGAATCCATAGAAAGCATTACATCTAGATTACTAATAAGTTGTAATTCTTGCTGAAATTTGATTTTCCCAGCCATATTAACAACATTCTCATACGGTTTAGAAAGTGAATCCAGAATTTCAATTTCTTTTTTTCCTCCTCCAAAAAGTAAGATGGTATGATTTTTATTTTCAGCTAGTTTTACTATTACTTCTTGCATTAAATCCAGCGGATATACCTTAGAATCGTATTGTGCAAAAGGTGCAATACCTATTAATCTTTCATACTTATTTCCGATTAAATCAACTATTTCCTGACTTAAAATTGGTTTTGTAGGGAAAACAGGATTCGATAAATCCAATGGAAATCCTAGTTCTTCAAACACTTTTTTGTGTCGTTCAAACATAGTAAGCAATGGCTTGAAGATTTTATTCTCAGCTCGCATCAATGCCTTTTTCTCTTCTCGGGCTTTATCAACAAATGCAGTTTTTTTTCCGCTTAAAGCGAAAAAAGTACGAACAACTTTAGAGCGTAAAACGTTGTGCAAATCGGCAAAAGCATCAATATGTAGCTTTTTTAAATCTTTATATAAACGTACTAATCCTAAAAATCCTTTATGACGTTCTTTATCATCAAAAACAAAGAAAGTCAGATTCGGAATTCCATCAAAAAATGGTTTAAAGAATGGGCGCGAAATTACCGTTAATTTTACCTCAGGATACTGTTTTACAAAAGCGCGTAAAACAGGAACCGTCATGGCAACATCTCCCATTGCGGAGAGTCTCATGACGGCTATATGCTTAATTTTATTGGACAATTCTGCCAATTATTTTTTATTTTGATATAAAACAGGATTCAAATCATCGTCGTTGTACATTTTCATTTGTTTGTACACTTTCATGAATTTATCACCGTTCTCAATGTCAGTTAACAAATCATCAATTGCAGTTGATAAGTCACTTCTTTGTTCTAAAAGTACATTTAATTTTTCCTGGCATTTATCTCTATGCTCTTGTGAAGCTTCTGCACGAGTAGCTTCCTCATTCATATGATAAATTTTTAAAGCCAAAATAGATAATCTATCAAATGCCCATGCTGGACTTTCAGAATTGATTTTGGCACCGTCTTTTACTTTTACATTACTGTATTTTTGTAAAAAATAACTATCGATATATTCCACCATATCAGTACGTTCCTGATTAGATGCATCAATCCTTCTTTTTAAAGTAAGTGCAGCAACTGGGTCAATATTCGGGTCACGAATAATATCTTCAAAATGCCATTGTACGGTATCAATCCAGTTTTTTAAATATAATAAATGTTCAAATTTATCTTTAGGATATGGATTGTTTATTGGCTGATCAACATTATCAAATTTATGATAATCTTTGATACTTTGTTCGAATACAGAATATGCTAATTTTGAAAACATGTCTTTAAATTTTATAGATACAAAGATACTTTTTATACTTTTATAAAAAAATATCAAATCATAAATCTATTTATAACAAATTAGGTTTTAAAATAAATTTAAAAATACCATCATGCAGATTCATTATTTATCCGAAAATAACAGCGTATTAAACCATTTTTTAGGTCAGATACGAAATATAAAAGTTCAAAACGATAGTATGCGTTTTCGAAGAAATATTGAGCGGATTGGTGAAATTATGGCGTATGAAATAAGTAAAGATCTATCTTATAAAAACGTAGAAATCGAAACACCGCTTGGTATCAAAAGCACTACCGAAATAGATGACAAACTTATTTTATGTTCTATTTTACGTGCTGGATTACCACTACATATTGGATTTTTGAACTACTTTGATGAAGCCGAAAATGGCTTTGTTTCGGCATGCAGACATCATCCTAATAATGATGCCGAATTTGTCATTTTAGTCGAATATCAAGCCTTATCTAGTATTAATAATAAAACCGTTTTATTAATCGATCCAATGCTCGCAACAGGTCAATCGATCGTTGCTGTATATGAGAAATTAATACAAAATGGTGCACCAAAAGAAATGCATCTTGCTGTTGTTATTGCTGCTCCAGAAGGTGTTGCTTATCTAGAAAAACATCTGCCAGATTCTTGCCATTTATGGATTGCTGCCTTGGATAGTAACTTAAATGAGAAAAATTATATTGTTCCAGGATTGGGCGATGCCGGTGACTTAGCTTATGGAAATAAACTATAATTGAGAGAAAAAGGTAAATAGACTACACAAAATCAAGACTCCATATACGATTTCGTTATTTAGTTTGTTTTGTGAAAACTCAATATGACTTGATCCCATAATAGCCAAAGGTGCTACTGTAAACAATAACAAATCGTTGCTTTTATTAGGAGATATTAAAAACACAATTATCCCTATAAAGAAATAGGCAACGATTTTTTTGTATGAAGAATGCAATAATAAAGGTCTATTTGATAATGTTAACAACAACGAAACCACAAAAAATAACGCAACTGCTACATAAATTGATAGCGCTCCATTTTGGTAATTATTCGTAAAATAATTAATCCTAAAATCAAGCGTTGCGCGGTTTTGAAAAAACGTAATTACATCTATATTAAACAATAATGACACTAATAGAAAAAGTGTAGCTATAGTAAAAAGAGCTATAAATGGTAAAATCCAGTTTCTATAATCGCCTGCAACGTGAAAAATTATTGATATAAATACCAATATAAGAAATAAAATACACCAAAATTGGAACAATGAAGCCAATAGAATCCATAATGAGGCATCAAATATTTTTTCTTTAGATGATTTTAAAGATTGTAGTGATAACAATCGACGAAGCGCTAATAACACAAAGAAATTGGCAAGTAATACATTAGGATTATTTAGTGCCGACGGAAAAAATAAGGATAACAATAAATAAAAGAATATCGTGTAACCATTGTCTTTACTAAGTCCGTTTTTCTTGACAACAAAGTTGGTTATCAACATTGATCCTAATACAACTATCAATAAGCTTATTTTTTCTGAAACTGAAATAAGCGATTTTACCCAAGAAATTTCTTGAAATTGATAGATGAAAAAGAAAACCAGCATTAAAATTACGACCAATGAATAATTTAATGGTGTAGATTTTTTAAAAACACTTGTTATCATAAGGATATTTTATACTTTTGTGACTGTAAATATAATACTTGTTTAAAAAGGAAACCAACAAGTTGAAATAAAGATTCTGATTATCGGGATTTATAACTTCAATGTGTTACAAAACAATAAATAACAAAATAATTTTATAAATTATGACAACTTTTTTTGAAGGAATACAGTACTTATTCGTAAACATTTTATTTGCTCCACTTGATTTTTTACGTTCATTAGAACTTGTATCATGGTTTGGTGCTAATACAATTAACTGGATTTTCATGATTATCTGTGCAGCTGCAATGGTATATTGGATTAAACAATTACGCATTTTTGATGCAGCCGGAACAGAAAATCAAGATACTACGGCTCACTCTTTTTTAAAGTAAGTCGAAGCCAATATCTTTTCTAAAATACATCTTATCAAAATTTAGCTTGTCTATGTTTTGATAAGATTTTTTTATGGCCTCTTGGAAGTTGTCTCCATATGAAGTCACTGCCAAAACTCTTCCTCCATTACTTACCACATTGTTGTTATCCAACTTTGTTCCTGCATGGAAAACAATAGAATCTGAAATGTTTTCTAATCCAGAAATTACTTTTCCTTTTTCAAAATCCTCTGGATAACCGCCTGAAACTACCATGATTGTCGTAGCGCTTCTTGGATCTACCTCTAGAGAAATTGTATCTAGTTTTTCATTGGCTACAGCCAAGAACAATTCTACTAAATCTGTTTTTAATCTAGGAACTACAACTTCAGTTTCCGGATCACCCATTCTTACGTTGTATTCTATAACGATTGGTTCATTCTTAACATTTATCAATCCGATAAATACAAAACCTTTATACTCGATTCCATCTTTTTGAAAACCTTCTATTGTTGGTTTTACGATGTGTGTTTCGATTTTTTCCATTAAAACAGCATCAACATAAGGAACTGGAGAAACTGCTCCCATTCCGCCTGTATTTAATCCTGTATCACCTTCACCAATACGTTTGTAGTCTTTGGCTGTTGGTAGGATTTTATAACTTTTTCCATCTGTTAATACAAAACAGCTTAGTTCAATACCATCAAGAAACTCTTCGATAACAACTTTTGAACTAGCTGCACCAAATTTTTCATGAACTAACATGTTTCTTAATTCGGTTTTAGCCTCTTCAAGATCCTGAATAATCAAAACTCCTTTTCCTGCTGCTAAACCATCTGCTTTTAAAACATAAGGAGGTTGCAATGTTTCTAGAAACTTACATCCATTTTCTACCGTTTCTGCAGTAAAACTATCGTAAGCAGCTGTTGGGATATTGTGTTTCATCAAGAATTCTTTGGCAAACTCTTTACTTCCTTCAAGTTGTGCACCTAATTTTGATGGTCCGATAACCGGAATATGTTTTAAACTTTCGTCATTTTTAAAATAATCGTAAATCCCTTTTACCAATGGATCTTCGGGACCTACGACAACCATACCTATATTTTCCTGAATTACTAAAGTTTTTATAGCTTCAAAATCAGTTGGACTAATGTTTACATTATGGGCAATACCAGCTGTTCCGGCATTTCCTGGTGCAACAAATAGTTTTTCGCATAGCGGACTTTGAATCATTTTCCATGCAAATGCATGCTCTCTTCCTCCTGAACCCAATAGTAAAATTGTCATTGTATAGTTGTATTTAGTTGTGGTGCAAAAATAATTGCTTTTAACCTTAAAACAGAATTAATTTTTAAAAAGTTGTTGGTTGTTGAACTTTAGTTGTTGGTAAATATTATTTTTGGTGAAATTTATGCTCCAAATGCTTCGACTTTTTGATCTTTCTCTTCTTATAAATGGATTTCCGATTAAGGAAGCTAAAACCGAATTGGATACCATTATTCAGCTTTCCGAAGAAGAACATGCTCAATTTATTGAACATAAAAAAGAAGAAATCGTTGCTTATCATTTGCAAAACAATCCATTTTATACAACATTAGTTGGTGCTGTAAATACCAAAAATTGGAATGACTTACCTGTTTTGAACAAACAGAATTTGCAAAAACCTCTTTCTGAGAGGTTGTCTAAAGGTTATGCTATCAAAAACGTTTACCTCAACAAAACCTCTGGGTCAAGCGGAACTCCTTTTGTTTTTGCCAAAGATAAATATTGCCATGCCTTAACCTGGGCTTCGAATATTATGCGCTTTGGTTGGCACGGAATAAATTTTAATACTTCGTATCAGGCTCGTTTTTATGGGATTCCGATGGATTTTATTGGATACAAAAAAGAACGATTTAAAGATTTTTTGAGTAACCGTTATCGGTTTCCAATTTTTAATTTATCTGATGCCGTTTTAGAAAGCTTTTTAAAAAAATTCCAAACCAAAAAGTTCGATTACCTCAACGGGTATACAAGTTCTATTGTTATGTTTGCTAAGTTTTTAGAAAAGAAAAACATCATATTAAAAGATATTTGCCCTAGTTTAAAAGTTTGTATCGTAACATCTGAAATGCTTTTTGAAAGTGATAAAATTCTTTTGAAGAAACAATTTGGGATTCCGATCGTTAATGAATATGGAGCATCTGAACTTGATTTAATTGCTTTTGAAAATCCTGAAGGGGAATGGCAAATAAATGCCGAAACTCTTTTTGTTGAAATCTTGGATGAAAACAATCAGCCTGTTCCTAATGGAACTGAAGGCAAGATTGTAATTACATCATTGTATAATAAAGCCCATCCGTTTATAAGATATGAAATTGGCGACATGGGGATTCTGGATGAAAAAAGTACATTACAAAAGCCTATTTTAAAACAATTGATTGGTAGAACCAATGATATTGCCATTTTACCAAGCGGGAAAAAATCGCCAGGATTAACCTTTTATTATGTGACCAAAAGCATCATAGAAGACGATGGAAATGTAAAAGAGTTTATAATCAAACAAACGCAATTAGATTCTTTTGAAATAGAATATGTTAGTGATAATGAACTCGATAAAAACCAAATTCAGAAAATAGAAGAGGCAATAGACCTTTATCTGGAACCTGATTTAAACTTCACTTTTACCCGAAAAACAGTTTTAGAAAGAACCAATCGCGGAAAACTAAAACAGTTTAAATCTTATTTATAATATAAATAAAATCTTACATTTGTTTTTTTAATTAAAACTCATGGACGATCATTCTTTACTTTCTGAAGAAACTATTTCTAACAAAATATACTTTATCCGCAATCAAAAAGTGATGCTCGCATTTGATTTAGCAATGCTTTACGATGTTCAAACAAAAAGATTAAATGAACAAGTAAAAAGAAATTCATCTCGATTTCCAGAAGATTTCATGTTTCAACTTACGGAAAGTGAATTTGAAAACTTGAAGTCGCAAATTGCGACTTCAAGTTGGGGAGGAAGTAGAACATTACCTTTTGCATTTACGGAACATGGTATTCTCATGTTATCAAGCGTTCTAAAAAGCGATAAAGCAATTCAAACCAATATTCAGATCATGCGTATTTTCACGAAAGTGAGACAAATGCTTTTGGACACCACAGAGATTAAGGTTGATATCTTACAGATTCAAAAGAAATTAGAGAATCATGATAAAAATATTGAATTGGTGTTTTCTTATCTGGATGAATTAACAGAGAAAAAAGAAGACGAAAGTGAAAGAGTAAAAATTGGATATAAAAAATAATAAATTCTTTAAGGTCACAAATTGTGATCTTAAAGAATTATAAAAAATATGTCTTCATATATCTTGGTTTAATAACCAATTGTGTGAACAAAAACCGAGTCATATAGATACAGGAAACCACAAAATTAAACCCATGGAATCGTCTGTAAACACCGAAATTATGTTTTATCAATTTGAACTTTGAAGATGAAATAGAATCTTTTCTTATTCTGTAATAAGCCAAAGATTCAGGAACAGGTTTTGCTTCTTTGATTTGTTTTAAAATCGTAAGCCACAAGCGCCAATCTTGCCTTTTTTGAGTAGCTTCTATTCTTATTTTTCCGAAAAATTCAACATCGTAAATTGCAGTTAAGTTCCCCACATAATTACAGAAGAACAATTCTTCGTAAGTTAAATTTATTGGAGCTTCTATCTTTTTGTTTAAAACATTCCCCTCTTCATCAATCCACTCATAAAAACTAAATGTAAACGGCAGATCCTTATCTTTTAAAAACTGTATTTGTTTTTCTAATTTTAGAGGAAACCATAAATCATCAGCATCAAGAAACGCTATATACTTTCCATTTGCTTTATCTAAAGCTATGTTTCTGGCAAAACCATTTCCTGAATTTTTTTCTAATTCAGTTAGTTTTATTCGATTATCGTCTTGAGCAAATTCTTTTATTATTGCTACTGTATTATCTGTCGAGGCATCATCTACTACAATGATTTCCCAATGAGAATAACTTTGGTTAAGTACTGATTGTAATGTAGAGCGGATGAAATTTTCGCAATTGTACGTAGGGATTAAAATAGAAACTAAATCCATTAATATGCTTTTTCATCGCCTTTGAGCGTATTATAAACAGTATCAAAAATGATTTTGATATCTAATAAAATAGACCAATTTTCCATATAAAAGATATCGTATTTTACTCGATTGATAATGTCTTTGTCTGTTTCGACTTCACCACGAAAACCGCTCGTTTGAGCTAATCCTGTAATGCCTGGCTTAACAAAATGTCGCACCATGAATTTATTAACCTGCACAGCATATCTTTCGGTATAACTAACCATGTGCGGTCTTGGCCCAACTACCGACATATCGTTTTTTAAGACATTGAAAAACTGAGGTAATTCGTCAATGCTGGTTTTCCTCATAAATCTACCAAGTTTAGTAACCCGAACATCATTTTTAGTAATCTGATTCAAATGGGCCACATCATTCAATTTCATTGATCTAAACTTATAACAATCAAACTCTTTATTATTAAGTCCGTTTCGTCTTTGTTTAAAAAATATAGGTCCTTTGGTTTCTAATTTTATTAAAATGGCTAAAATTGGGGTTAACCAGGAAAGTAGTCCAATTAAAATTGTTAAGGAGAAGACAATATCAAAAGCACGTTTAATAACTTTATTAAATTTATCATCTAATCGAATATCTCTTAGTTTTATAACTGGTATATAGTCATAATATTCGAACATAAAATTTCTGAAAAATATTTGTTTTTCGTCAGGAATAAATTTTAATGTCTTCAAATTATTATCTGCAAAATGAATAATATCTCTCATTTGTTGTTGAGATAAATCGGTCATCGAGCAATACATTTCATCTATTTTATGTACTAAAACAAAATCCAGCATTTTATTAATATGATCTTCTTCTTCACTTTCAATATCAAATATATGAATCAGTTTATAGCCGTAATCCAGATTTTCTGTGAAGAAGTTTTGCAGCGGGGTAACACTTTTGCTGTTTCCCATTAAAACAACTCGTCTGGAATTACCTCCATAAAGAACTCTATATTTTTTTAGGAAAAAATAAACCGAAAACTTAATTGTTAGTATCACCAGGAAAGATGCGCTAATGAATACTATCACTGCAGGTAAGCTTATTTTTTGAGAATAAAAATAAGCTATTGCAAATGTTATTAAGCTAAATAAAACATATTGACTGAGTGCACAATTTAAGATTGCAATTACTTTGGTATATCGATATACTTCATAAAAACCTAAATGAACTGCGATACACAGCCAAGCGACGCTTAAAGCTATAGGAAATGCTATTTGATTAACAGGAAAATCAATTATATAAACCGCAAATACATTGATGATAATTAAATCTATCAAATATGAAAAGGGTCGGATATAACCTGAATATCTTCCTGTTTTTGTCCGCATTTATCTTATATAGTTTGAAAAATCTTTATGTTCCTCTTTAGAAAGTTCTTCTTTAGAAAGTGATTTAAAATAATCATATGTGATTTTCATACCGTCGGCACGATTTACTTTTGCTTCCCAACCAAGTAATTCTTTTGCCTTTGTAGTATCTGGTTGGCGCTGTAATGGATCGTTTATTGGTAACGGATGGTAAACTACTTTTTGGTTTGTTCCTGTAAGTTTTATAATTTCTTCAGCAAAATCTTTAATAGTAATTTCATCTGGGTTTCCAATATTAACCGGATACACATAATCTGAGTGTAGTAATCTGAAAATTCCTTCTACTTGATCATCTACATAACAAAATGAACGAGTTTGCATACCATCCCCAAAAATCGTTAAATCTTCGCCACGAAGTGCCTGACCAATAAAAGCAGGAATTACACGACCATCATTAAGTCGCATTCTTGGCCCGTAAGTATTAAAAATACGCACTATTCTGGTTTCTACACCATGAAAAGTATGATACGCCATTGTAATCGATTCCTGAAAACGTTTTGCCTCATCATAAACACCACGTGGTCCTATTGTATTTACATTACCATAGTATTCTTCTGTTTGTGGGTGAACCAAAGGATCTCCATAAACTTCAGATGTTGAAGCTATCAAAATTCTTGCTTGTTTTACACGAGCCAATCCTAATAAATTATGTGTTCCTAATGAACCTACTTTTAAGGTTTGAATAGGAATTTTTAAATAATCTATCGGACTTGCTGGTGAAGCAAAATGTAGTATATAATCTAAATCTCCAGGAACATGTACAAATTTTGTGATATCGTGATGATAAAATTCGAAACTTTCAAGTTTAAATAAATGCTCGATGTTTTTTAAATCACCAGTAATTAAATTATCCATTCCGATAACATAATAACCTTCTTTTATAAAACGGTCGCAAAGATGTGAACCTAAAAATCCTGCTGCTCCTGTAATAAGTATTCTTTTCATTGTATTTTTTGTATGTGGCAAATGTAATTGAATTTATAAATTACATTCTTTAAAATATTGTAATCTAATCTTTGCGATAACATCAATCGCAAATTTGTTTTTATCAAGGGTACAAAAGTACCCTTGTATACTAATGTTATTATTTTACGTTAAAAATCTGCTCTAGAATTTTTATCGTAATCAAATATGTTGGTTTTACCCCTGTTGTTCCTAATCCTCCAGAAGCCAAAGTACTTCCTGTTTCTAATGGGTTATCTGATGCATAATAAGCATATCTAACTTTTATATCATGAGGAACGCTTTTTCTAATTTTTGAAGCCGATTGAATTGCTTTTTGGTAATATGATCCTTCCATTTCCAGACCAATAACGCTCCAAGTCGATTCGTGGAAGAATTTTAATAAATCACGGTTTTGTAATGATGTTCCTAACACGGTAACCATTGCTCCTTCAAAAACTGCAATATCATTTCCTTCAAACATTGCTCCTTTTAATTCATTCTCGAAAAAGTAATTATCTGCAGTTCCTTCATTTATATGTGCTGTAGGAATCATAATATCTCCTTTTCCTCCTTCTAAAATCCCTGCTTTACCCATAATCGAAACCGATTTTACGTTAAGTAGCGTATCTTTTTTATAAGGTTTTAGTAACTCATCGATAGTTTCATAAGCTTGTTCTCCAAACGCATAATCCATAACTATGATTACTGGTTTTTTATCTCCTAAATCGGCTTTTGGAAAAGCTGTTTTTGCCCAATCAATCTTAGCCGTATCAAAAATTTGTACGTCGATATTTGTTCCTGAAGTATCCAGTAACGAAATCATTCCATTTTTTAAGGCAATTGCTTCAACATCTTTACGTATTGCATTTGCCCCCGATTTACTTAATTCTTCATAAATAAAGAAATCAGACTTGTCCTTGAACTTAGTTTTTAAAACTGGTGTTGCAAAGATAGAATTCATTACACTATGCATATTAGCACTTATAACATGTATAGGACGGTCAAGAAGCGCATTTGCTTTTAAAACCTCCTTGATGTTTGTTGCCCAGATTTCTCCGTGAATATGGTGTCCTAAACGCTCTCGCAAAATAGGGCTGAATGTAATTGTACGTTTATTATTCTCAACAACTTCTTCGATTGCTAATTTTCCTAACCAATAAATAATATGTAAGAACCTGTCTGGTTCAGCTTCTGATCCAAAAGCATCGTAGATATTAAGAACGTCTTCAAATGTTCTTCCTAAGATATTTGCTACATGCGATATTGCTTTCTCTTTCTCTACAAGTGGTAACTTTTTGGTTTGCATTACTGCAAGTTCAAGTTTTAACCAATCGCGTGAAACTTCGCCTCCATCATCTAATAAAACTCTATTTCTGATTTTATGAGATTCGATAAAGATAAAAGTCAAATGCGTTAAGATATCATAGATATCAGAACGACCGCGAGTAATTTCTACGTTCATTTGCTCCTCGTCGATTCTATAACAATTTCTTCTTCTTTTTGGAGGAACAATTGCTTGAAAATGCGATTTAGAATATCCCTCGTCTGAAGTTAAATTAATAAAACGACATTGTTCAATTCCTACCGGAAGTCGTTCTATAACATATAAAAGCCCATTAAGTTCTACTTTCTCTTCGGCAATATTTCCGTAAATTTCTGGTCGTAAAGCTAATAATGCTTCACGTAATGTATCGCCCGATATTCCCATTGGTTTATAAAAACCTCTGTTAAACAAATGGCGCATTGTAATGTACATTTTTTCGATAGCAGCTGATGATTCTTGTGCTCTTGATCTCGAAATATTTTTTGATTCTTTCATTCTAAATATAATTTTTTTGAAACTTTTTAAGTCTTATTCATTCTTTAATGCGTCTGCTATATCTCTATTATTAGACAGTCGCGGGATTTTATTTTGTCCACCTAATTTACCTTGGGATTTCATATATTCCTGGAAACCATTTTTAGTAACTTTAGTTATCACAACCTTTTGCAAAATATTTCCAGTAATTAAATCGTCGTAATAAATGTTTTGCTTTCGCATGGAATCATCTATTGCTTCGGCGAAAGTTAACATATTTTCTGGTTCATTTTCAAATTCTACAAACCATTCATGATATGGTAATCCTTCTGTTGGATTTATTTGTGGTGCAACAGTAAATTCATTTATACGGATATTGGTGTTTTCCATGGCTTCTTTCATAGCGTTTTCGACCTCATTACCAATAACATGCTCTCCAAATGCCGAAATATAATGCTTGATTCTTCCCGATACAATAACTCGATGCGGATATAAAGATGTAAACTGAACAGTATCTCCAATATTATAACCCCAAAGCCCGGCATTTGTAGATATTATCAAGACATAATTTATACCTAACTCTACCTCTCCTATTGTTAATCGTTTTGGATTTTCGCTAAAGAACTCATCTGCTTTTATAAACTCATAAAAAATTCCCGAGTTCAATAACAAAAGCATTCCTTTAGATTTTTGAGAGTCTTGATAGGCGAAGAAACCTTCTGAAGCAGGAAACAACTCGATACTATCAACTTTTCTTCCTATAAGGTTTTCAAACTTCGCGCGATAGGGTTCGTAATTAACTCCACCATAAATAAAGAGATTAAAGTTTTTAAACAAATCCCCTACTTTCTTTCCGCTTTTCTCTTCTAATCGCTCAAAATACATTTGTACCCAAGACGGAATTCCCGAAATAATAGTCATATCCTGATCTATTGTTTCACCGACAATTGCATTAATTTTAGTTTCCCAATCTTCAATACAATTAGTTTCCCATGATGGTAAACGGTTTTTTTGAAGATATTTTGGCACAAAATGAGCTGCAATACCAGATAAGCGGCCTAGTTTTATTCCGTTTTTTTCTATCAATTCAGGACTTCCTTGCAAGAAAATCATTTTACCATCTACAAAATCAGCATTTCCCGTTTCATGAATATAATGCAAAATCGCATTTCTTGAAGCTTCAATATGATATGGCATTGATTCTTTGGTAAGCGGAATATACTTTGCTCCCGAAGTTGTACCAGATGTTTTAGCAAAATAAAGTGGTTTTCCTTTCCAGAGAATGTCTTTCTCTCCTACTCGTACTTTATCTATATATGACTTTAAATCTTCGTAATCTCTTACAGGTACATAGTTTTTAAAATCCTGAATGGTTTTTATTTTATCAAAGTGATGATCTTTTCCAAACTCAGTATCTTTTGCCCCATTTATCAAACTCTTAAAAACCTTCATTTGAGTTTCGACAGGTTTTTTGGCCCAAGCCTGTGTATTGTTATAAATTTTGCTGGCAAATAATTTTGCAGCGACTGATTTTATAGACATTCTTTACTTTTGTTTTTTATCACTTTTATTCTTTTTAACAGAACTAGTGTTTTCCTTTTTTTCTTCGTTTGCCACTTCCTCACGCAGTTTTAATTCCTCTTCGGATGGAGCTAAGTTTACATCTTCCTCTTTTACTTCAACACTCGACAAGATTGAATCTTTATTAAATTTAGCATATTCTAATTGGCCTGTTAGCACTTTTTGAATAGATTTAATATAAGTTTCATTTTTCTTTAACGCCACCGTTAATGAATCAGATTTTAGAGCTAATTCGGTTGCATTTCTCTTTAATTCAGTTGATGAATATCCTGGTATAAATTCTCTTAACGGAGTAAATGCTATAATAAAAGTTGTAATTAATATTAAAAAAATTGCTCCAAGAGTGGCTACCACAAAAACATTCATGAGGTTAAGTTTGAAAGAAAAAATTTCTTCAAAAGTATCTTCGTTCAAAATAACCAAACGGTTTTTGACAAACAATTTCTTTCTAAACTTGATTCGTTTTAATTTTTTCTCAGACATCGTGGTACTTTAATTGACAAATATAATAATTAATACTGTTGATAAAACGGACAAAATGCAATAGGACTGCCTTTAAAATAGGTTTTTATTAAATATTTAACTTAACTAGAAATAAATTTTTTATAATAAAACCAATTCATATTAACTAATTCTATATACCTTTGCTTTTATTATATACAAATTTGCTCCGGCAATTAATTATTCAATCATGGGAAGATTAGGTGTTACAGAAATCCTTGTTATATTAGCAGTTGTTTTATTACTTTTTGGAGGTAAAAAAATTCCAGAATTAATGAAAGGTTTAGGTAGTGGAATTAAAGAATTTAAAAACGCTGCAAAAGACGATAACAAAGAACCTGCTGATAAAAAAGAAGAAGAAGAAAAAAAATAGACTTTTTAGTTCTCAAGTCTTAAAATTCGAAATCCCAATAAATATATTGGGATTTCGAATTTTTTTTGTTTTATAATATCATTGTTAACTGAATACGCTTTCTATCCTCATCAACCTCAGTCACTTTTACATCTACATGTTGATGTAGTTTTACTACTTCGTTTACATCACTTACAAAACCAGCTTTAAGTTGAGAAATGTGAACCAATCCGCTTTCTTTAACACCAATGTCAACAAAACAACCAAAGTTGGTGATGTTATTAACAATTCCAGGTAATATCATTCCAGTTTTTACGTCTTTTATCGTTTTTACATTCGGATCAAATTCAAAAACCTTAGCCGATTTTCTAGGATCCAAGCCTGGTTTTTCTAATTCTTTAATGATATCCTTTAATGTTAATAAACCTATTTCTGGCGTAATATAATTTTCCGGTTTAATTAAAGCTGTTCTTTCTTTATTAGCAATAAGATCATTAACTGTTAGTTTTAAATCTTTAGCCATCTTTTCAACAATACCGTATGCTTCAGGATGTACTGCCGAATTATCTAATGGATTTTTAGCATTGGTGATTCTAATAAAAGCAGCTCCTTGTTGATATGCTTTATCTCCTAAACGAGGTACTTTTTTTAATTGTTTACGATCTTCAAAAGGACCATTTTCCGAACGATATTGTACAATATTCTCGGCAAGCTTCTCTCCTATTCCACTCACATAACTTAATAAGTGTTTACTCGCCGTGTTTATGTTTATTCCCACCGAGTTCACACAACGAATTACGGTGTTGTCTAGTTCTTCCTTTAATTTTGATTGATCAACATCATGTTGATATTGTCCTACCCCAATTGCTTTTGGATCAATTTTTACCAATTCTGCCAATGGATCCGAAAGTCGTCGCCCTATAGAAACTGATCCACGAACCGTAACATCATAATCAGGAAACTCTTCACGAGCAATTTTAGAAGCTGAATATACTGATGCTCCAGCCTCAGAAACTATAAATACCTGAACTGGTTTGTCAAACGCAATTTTTTTGATAAAGAACTCTGTTTCACGTGAAGCTGTTCCATTACCAATAGAAATTGCATCTATTTTATAAGAGTTTACCATCGAGCGAATTTTTTTCATCGCCATAGCATCTTCATGTTGTGGTGCGTGCGGATAAATAGTTTCATTGTATAACAAATCTCCTTTTTCGTCCAGACAAACCACTTTACAACCACTTCTAAATCCTGGATCAATAGCTAAAATTCGTTTTTCCCCAAGTGGCGGCGCAAGCAATAACTGTCCTAAGTTATTAGCAAAAACCTGAATAGAATTAGCATCAGCTTTGGCTTTGGCTTCTTGCAAAGTCTCATTTCCTATAGCAGGATTCAACAACCGTTTATAACTATCCTCAATCGCTAACTGTATATGTGGTGTTGTGTTATTTTGTCCTTTTATAACCAGTTCATCAATAACATCATAAGCTTCGTCAATATCAACTTCGACTTTCATTTTTACAAATCCTTCGTTTTCAGCACGAAGCATTGCTAATAATCGGTGTGATGGTGCTTTTGTCAATGGTTCTGACCAATCGAAATACTGATTGAACTTTTGCGCATTTTCATCATCTTTCTTCGTCTTTACAACCTTGGTTGCAATTGTAGATTTACGTTGGTACAATCTACGTAATTGTTTACGAACATATATATTTTCGTTAATCCATTCAGCAATAATATCACGAGCTCCTTGTAAAGCTGCTTCCTCATTAATAACATTGTCATTAATATATTGTGTCGAGATAAAATCAACATCATCATTACCTTGCGACATAATGATTTTTGCCAACGGTTCAAGACCATTTTCACGAGCCACATCGGCCTTAGTCTTTTTCTTCTTTTTAAAAGGAAGGTAGAAATCCTCTATCTCTTGTAAATCAAAACTTTGTTCTATTTTTTGTTTTAATTCTGGGGTAAGCAATTTTTGTTCTTCTATCGATTTTAAAACCGCTTCTTTACGTTTTACAATAACTTCGTATTCTTTTTGCAGTTTTGCAATTTGCTCAATTACAACTTCGTCAAGATTCCCTGTAGTATCTTTTCGATATCTTGAAATAAACGGAATCGTACAATCTTCCTCTAATAATTTAACTGTGTTTTGAATGTTAATCGCTGCTGTTTGAACAGACTTAGCAATGAATTGAATATTAGTCATACTTTTAATGAAATAATTTCTTAATTGTAAATTGAGATAATTTACTTATTAAAATGAAATAGTAAATTGATAAATAATTCTGCTAAAATAATATCTTTGTTTTTAATTTTAAGCCAATGAAAGTTTTATTAGTGTATTTTTTTATCGTAAATAGTATTGCCTTTATCTTAGCTGGATATGATAAATATTTGGCTGTTAAACATAAACGCAGAATTTCCGAAAATATGCTGTTTTCAATAACTGCTATTGGAGGTTGTGTTGGTTTGTTATTGGCAATGCTATTGTTTAGACATAAAACGAGTAAACCATCGTTTATGATAAAATATGCAGGTATTATCCTCCTTCAGGTAGTGATCGCATTCCTTTTCTTTTTTTATTACTGTGATGCCGAAACTCTTGCTTGGTTTATGGTAAGTACCAATATATAGTTTTGTTCTTACGTTGTTAACAACTCTATAAATAGCTATTTATCAAATAATTAAAACTAACATTTTAAAAAATTTACTTCGAGTTTTTTTGTTAGATTCTTATTAGTAATGCTATTCTTCAAACATAAAACGAGCAAACTTCCTTCCGTCATTAAATACTCTATCTTATTTTCTTTAAATAGTAATGCTGACTTTATAATTGCAATCAAAAAATTGTGTTATTTTAATCAAATCTAGTAATAAAAAGTGTTGTTTTTTCATTGTTAACAACTCCACAAATAGCTATTTCTCAAATAATTAAATCTAACATTTTTAAGAATTTACCAATACTACATCTGCAATATTCATTATTAACAATGTTATTACTTAAATATAAAATCAGTAAATCTTCTTTTATAACATCATAGTAGAACTGTCCTTGATAATCACAATCTGAAAAACATTGTTTTACACATAGATTCCATTAATTAATAGTGTGGTTTTTAGGTTGTTGATAACTCCATAATATACTATTTATCAATAAATTAAATATAACATTTTTAAAAATTTATCGATAATAATTCAGGTAAATTCCTTTATTAACAATGTTATTATAAAGATATAGAACCAGTAAATCTTCTTTTATAACAACATCCTAGAACCGTTCTTGATCATCGCAATCTAATAAGGGGTGTTTTACATATAGAATCCATTAATAAATAGTATTGTTTTTATGTTGTTAATAACTCTATAAGTATCTTTTTATCAAACAACTAAATCATATTTTATATTAAAATAGTTAAACTGTCCTTGATAATCACAATCTAAAAAAACGCTGTTTTACATTTTGAATCCATTAATAAATAGTATATTTTTTACGTTGTTAACAACTCCACAAACACTTATTTATCAATCAATTAAAACCATTTTTTTTAAACGAAAAAACCGGGTGAATTTAAAATCCGCCCGGTTTACTATTTTATTGGTGCGAAGCACCCGTTTTTTGAACTTTTTACTGACAAGCAATCTTATTTACTCTATTTTGGTGTCTTCCACCTTCAAATTCAGTATTTAAAAACGTTTCAACTATTTCTACTGCTTGTGGAATCGATGTAAAACGCGCTGGAATACTAATAATATTAGCATCGTTGTGTAAACGAGTTAAATAAGCAATCTCCTTAGTCCAACATAAACCAGCTCTTACTTTCGGGTGTTTATTAACAGTCATTGCAATTCCGTTTCCGCTTCCGCAAATAACAATTCCAAAATCTGCCTTACCTTCAGATATATCTGTAGCAACAGGATGACCAAAATCTGGATAATCTACAGAATCCTCAGAATCTGTACCATAGTTAGTTACCTCATGTCCTTTTGCTTTAAGCATAGCAACAATTGCTTTTTTATATTCTGGTCCTGCGTGATCGTTTCCTATTGAAATTTTCATTATTAAGTTATATTAAGTTGTGTAGTGCAAATTTAACTAATAAATAAATGGTTGCCACGAATTTCCCTAATTTTCCCTAATTTTTTACTTAATAACTTTTAAAAACATAGTTTTAGTAATTCGTACTTATTGATGAAATTTGTATTAGAAAAAGCTTAATATATAACTCACTTCATATCAAAAACTTAACACTTATTAACATTATTAACAACGCTATAAGTATCTAGTAATCAATGAAAAATAAACATCTTTTTTGTTAAATTTTTATATTGTTAATAGCAAAAGCTAATTCGTTGATATTCAGTTAACTTTAAATTAACATCTTTTGTTAATAACTACAGAAAGAAAATTAGAAGTTTTTTTTGGTTGTGTCATAAAAAAACCTAATCCAAAACTGGAACTTAATAACCTAATAAAGTTTGGTGAATTTTTAGAAAAGTTATCAATATCAAAAAGTACATTTTCAACAAATATCAGCATATGAAGTTATCTACAAAATGAATTCATTTTAGGTTGTTAACCAATGTTAATTAAAATCTAAAAAGTATTAGAAATTAATCCTTTAACGAAATATAAGTATGTTGATAACTCTAGATAACTAAGAGAAACTTCATTTCAATGCTTTTAAAAATAAATTTATATGACATATTAACACACTATAATAACAACCAAAAATTAATTAAATTTAAATTTTTCTTTTTTATATATATAATATATGTTGACAACTTTGAAAAAATTGAAAAGAAAAAAAAATTGAAAAGTTGAAGTTACACGATTGAAAGTGGATTATTGAGATTGTCTAGAATTTCCTGAACTCTTTCGAAATCCTCTGGATGAACGTTGAGTTTGATTCCGCCCAAAGCAGCCGAATAGAATGGAGCCACCGATAAGGTCATTTCGTTCTCCAGATAGTATGGAATGTCTTCTTGTTCTAATAAGTGTTTTAGAACGACTGTTTCGTGCAGATAATTGAATGTAGCAATAGTTTTAAAGCTTTCCATAAAGGTCTTTTCGTAAAGATACGAAATGAGCATTACTAAAAATTTGTAGCTAACAGTAATTTAAGTATTCAACCCTAGCGATAGCGAATTGGCAAAGCAATTACAAATGACCTTTGAAAATCAATAAATATCTCCCTTTGAAAGTTATATTTTTAATAAAATGTACCCTAAAAAGTATTATCTGATATCTTCTTTGTAATTTTAAACCTTATAAGAAAAGATATATGAGTAAGAAAATTAGAAAACCGATAAAGAATGAGAAAGATTTCTCAAGTAAGATTATAAAAATTTTATCGCAACATGCTAATAAACCATTTAATTACAAACAAATAGGAGCGAAGCTCGAACTAGACGATACTAAAAGTCGTAACCAAATTATAAAAGATTTAAAGATTCTGGCTTCTCAAAATAAGATTGTAGAATCAGAACCAGGTAAATATTTAATCAAAGCAATTAGTCAGGATTATTACGAAGGTACGATTGATATGACAAGTCGTAAAACAGCATATTTTATTTGTCCTGATTTTACTGAAGATGTTTTTATCCCCACAAATAATTTAAATCGTGCACTAGATAAAGATAAAGTAAAAGTTTACGTTTATAATAGAAGAAAAGGGAAACGTCCTGAAGGAGAAGTAATTGAAGTAATTGAAAGAAATAAAACTGACTTTGTTGGAGTTATTGACATTCAGAACAACTTCGCTTTTGTCTCTACTGCAAATCCTAAAATGTACACTGATATTTTTATTCCAAAAGATAAAATAGGTGAGGCACAAAATGGTGATGTTGTTTTAGTTACGATAGAAGATTGGCCAAAAAGAGCTGATAGTCCGTTTGGATCAGTAGTTAAAGTTTTAGGTAAACCTGGAGAACACGATACTGAGATTCATGCTATTCTGGCTGAATACGGTTTACCATCAGATTTCCCAGTAGAAGTAGAGGTTTATGCACAAAAGATAGATACATCTATACAAGAAAGTGAAATTGCTAAGCGTCGTGATATGCGAGATACGCTTACCTTTACGATAGATCCAAAAGATGCAAAAGATTTTGATGATGCCTTATCTTTCAAGAAATTAGAAAACGGTAATTATGAGATAGGTATTCATATTGCCGATGTTTCGTATTATCTGGAGGAAGGAACTATACTGGATGATGAAGCTTATCAACGTGCAACATCAGTATATTTAGTAGATAGAGTAGTACCAATGCTACCAGAAGTGTTATCTAACTTTGCATGTTCATTACGCCCTAACGAAGAGAAATATACTTTCTCTGCAGTTTTTGAAGTATCAGAGAATGCACAAGTTATTAACCAATGGTTTGGTAGAACAGTAATATATTCAGATCAGCGATTTGCTTATGAAGAAGCACAATATATTATTGAAACAAAAGATAATACAATTCCAGAAGAAACTTCTATTACAGGAAGTTCTTATGTTGTTTCAGATGAAATTGTAAATGCAACTTTAAAACTTGATGAATTAGCTAAGATTTTAAGAAAGAAAAGAATGGCCAATGGAGCTATTTCTTTTGATAAAGTCGAAGTTAAATTTGATTTGAATGCCGAAGGAGAACCAGAAGGAGTTTATTTTAAAGTTTCAAAAGATGCCAATCATTTAATCGAAGAATTCATGCTTTTGGCAAACAGAAAAGTTGCCGAATACATTGGTAAACAAAAGAAAACATTTGTTTATAGAATTCACGATGAACCAAATGAAGATAAATTAATAGCCATGCAATCGGTTATTGCTAAGTTTGGTTACAAGATAGATTTCCGAAATAAAGGAGATATATCTAAATCATTAAATGCTTTAATGGAAGAAGTTAATGGTAAAAAAGAGCAAAACTTAATTGATACTCTTGCTATTAGAAGTATGAGTAAAGCCAAATATTCGACAGATAATATTGGTCATTATGGTTTAGCTTTTGATTATTATAGCCATTTTACCTCACCAATACGTCGTTATCCAGATGTTATGGTGCATCGATTATTGCAATATTATCTAGATGGAGGAAAATCTGTAGATGAAGAAACATACGAAACCAAGTGTTTACATTGTTCAAACATGGAAGGTTTAGCTACAAATGCTGAGCGTGATAGTATTAAATACATGCAGGTTAAATACATGCAAGATCATAGAGACGAAGAATTCCTTGGTGTTATTTCTGGAGTTACAGAATGGGGAATTTATGTTGAAATTGTTTCTAATAAATGCGAAGGTATGGTAAGAATCAGAGAGATAAAAGATGACTATTATACATTTGATGAAAAACAGTATGCGCTTGTTGGAGCTACTTCAGATAAGATATTACAATTAGGCGATGAGATTTACGTTAAAGTTAAAAATGCCGATTTAGTTAAAAAACAATTAGATTTTCATTTTTTAAGAAGAGCAGAATAAACAGTAAAAATTTAAAAGGGAAAACATGAAAAAGATTTTGATTGGAGTTGCAATTTTATTTGTACAAATGTCATTTGGTCAGGTAACCAAAAGTTTAGGGGATTTTGATAAAGTGAAAGTATTCGATAAATTGAGTATTACATTAATTGAAAGTTCAGAAAACAAGATAGTTATAAAAGGAAAAAGAGAAAGTGAAGTAGAAGTTGTTAATAAAAACGGAGAACTAAAACTAAGAATGCCTTTTCCTAAATTAATGTCAGGAGATGATGTTTCTATCCAGCTTTATTACAAACGTATCGAAAGCATTGATGTAAGCGAAGGAAGTATTGTTTCTAGTAAAGAAACTTTCAAGCAAACAACAATTGATTTAAACTCTAAAGAAGGAGGAGAAATCAATGTAATTTTAGATGTTGATAATGCCAAAGTAAGAGCTGTTTCTGGAGGAATTATAAAAGTATCTGGAGATGCTAAAACACAAGTTGCTAATTTAGGTTCAGGAGGAATTCTTAGAGCAAGAACATTACATACCTCACAAACGACAATAAACGTTTCTGCGGGAGGAAATGCTGAAATCTATGCTACTACCTTAGTTGATGCAAAAGTTAACGCTGGAGGCTATATTTACATCTATGGTAAACCAAAACAAATTAACCAAAAAACTGTTCTGGGCGGTAAGATTGAAGAGAAAGAAGAATAAATCGAAATTGTATTTTAATGATAAATGATATTTTAGCAGGGATTCCATGGGGAGTATTTTTAAGCTTTATGGTAGGCCCAGTATTTTTTATATTACTTGAAACAAGTATTACCAAAGGTTTTAGAGCTGCATTGGTTTTTGATTTAGGTGTAATTCTAGGAGATATTTTCTTTATAGCTATAGCTTATTTAGGAAGTTATAGATTAATTAAAAGTTTACAAGATAAACCAGCTCTTTTTATTTTTGGTGGTATAATCATGTTAGCTTATGGTATTATTTCGTTTGTACAACTCAAGAAAGAAGAGAAAATAAATGACGAAGAAATAGACCGTGATATTATCAAAAGAAACTACGGAAGTCTTTTCGTAAAAGGGTTTTTCCTAAACGTTATTAACATTGGAGTTCTTGGTTTTTGGGTTGCGATCATTATTTCAATCGGTCCAAAATTAGAAATGCAAACTTCTAGAATGATGACATTTTTTGTTACAGTAGTAGTAACTTATCTAGTTATAGATTGTATTAAAATTGTTTTAGCAAAGCAATTAAAGTCTAAGATGACACCATCTAATATTCTTAAAATTAAAAAAGGAATAAGTGTTGTTCTAATGATTTTTGGTTTTGTTTTAATTATTCAAGGATGGTTTCCAAAAGAAAAAGAAATGGTTAAACATGCTTTTGAGAAGATAGAAAAGTAATTGTTAATAACTACAAAGTATAGTTTTAAACCTCTCATTATGAGAGGTTTTTTTATGTTTAAAAGCTTTGAAACTCTTTGTCAAAGCTCAAAACTTTGACAAAGATAATTACACTCTCATATAAGACTTCAACTCCATTAAGTCTGACATAAAGCAGTAAAAATTAAGCACAAAAAAAAGAGACACATTTCTGTATTTCTTTGAGGTATCGTCTGGATTCGAACTATATCTTTATCTAATTTTTTCTAAAAATTAAGCATAAAAAAAACCTTCAAAGAAATTTGAAGGTTTTTGAGGCATCGTCCGGATTCGAACCGGAGTAGGAGCTTTTGCAGAGCCCAGCCTAGCCGCTCGGCCACGACGCCATTGTTGAACGGATGGCAAAAGTAACCATAATCTTTAAATTTTAAAAACTTAAAGCCAACTATTTTTAAAAATTATTAAAAGAAATAATTTTACTTCTTTCTATTTTCTTTCATTATAATTGTAACCGACTCAACATCACCACCAATAGGAGGATTAATTTTAGAAACCTCTACTATTGTTTTTGTGATCATCGGAATCTCATCTAGCACTCTTGTAATGATTCTTTTGGCAACATGTTCTAATAATTTAGATCTAATTGCCATTTCTTCTTCCACAATTTTGTTTAAATGTACGTAATCAACAGTATCGGCAAGATGATCAGACTCGGCAGATTTTCTTAAATTGGCATGAATTTCTAAATTCACTTCATAGTCAGATCCAATTTTTCCTTCTTCAATTAAACATCCGTGGTAAGAAAAAGTACGAATATTTTTTAGTTTAATAATTCCCATTTTTATAATTTTATTCTTGTAATATTTGGATTTTGGTAATTGGATGTTACAGCCAGTACGGAAACTAATTTCTCGTTTTCATCAATTGTAAAATGAATTGTATAAGGGAATTTCTTTAAAGGTAAAGTACGAACAATATTATATTTTTCTTCAAAAAAAGGAAAGGTCTTTAAAGTTTCTACGTAATCTTGATATTCATTAAAGAATTTTTTTCCCAGTCCATTAGTTAAAGATTCATAATATTCAGCAATTTCATCTACTTCTAAGTCAGCACGTAATAGAATAATTATTTCATACATTTATTTATTCCATTTAGCGTTGAGCTTTTTTTTAGATTCTTCCCAACTTATATAATCTTCTGGTTTGGCATTTTTCATACGTTCTAAAACCATTTCCTGCTGCCATAACGGAATTTCATTCGGAGTGTTTTCGTCTATAGAAACATCTGGAATATGTTTGAAAAAACTAATAAAAGTTTCGTAAAAATCGTCTGGTATTGTAACAGTTAATTGTCTCATAACTTTGATTATTTATGCAAAAATAGCGATAAATTTAATTCAAAGTCTCTTAACCCTAATTCTCTATCTATCATCTATTTTTTTATCTTTGCTAAAATTACTATAAAATAATGGCATCAGAAGAAAAATCACTCAATTTTATTGAACAAATCATAGAAGAAGATTTAAAATCAGGTCTATCAAAAAATAAACTTCATTTTCGTTTTCCACCAGAACCAAATGGTTATTTACATATTGGTCATGCAAGTTCTATTGCTTTAAATTTTGGATTAGGACTTGATTATCAATCTCCTGTGAATTTACGTTTTGATGATACTAATCCTGAAAAAGAAGAACAAGAATTTGTTGATGCAATAAAAAAAGATGTTGAATGGTTAGGTTATACTTGGTCAGAAGAGCGTTATGCATCCGATTATTTTCAACAATTATATGATTGGGCAGTTTTATTAATTAAAAAAGATAAAGCTTATGTTGATAGTCAATCTTCTGAAGATATGGCTATTCAAAAAGGAACTCCTTCTACAACAGGTACAGATAGCCCATATAGAAATCGTTCTGTAGAAGAGAATCTAGACTTATTCGAAAGAATGAGAAATGGAGAATTTGAGGCTGGAACTCATATTTTGCGTGCAAAAATAGACATGAAATCTACTAATATGTTGATGCGTGATCCTATTATGTACAGAATTTTACATAAAGATCATCATAGAACAGGAGATGCCTGGAAAATTTATCCAATGTACGATTGGGCACATGGACAAAGTGATTATCTAGAAGGTATTTCACACTCATTTTGTACATTAGAATTTTTGCCTCATCGTGAATTATACGATTGGTTTTTAGATCAAATTATAGATGAAGATAAACTACGTCCTAAGCAAAGAGAATTTGCAAGACGTAATCTTTCGCATACCGTTGTAAGTAAAAGAAAATTACAACAACTAGTTAAAGAACACCATGTTAATGGTTGGGACGACCCAAGAATGTCAACTATTTCTGGATTAAGAAGAAGAGGATATACTGCTGCTTCATTACGTAATTTTGCTAATTCTACAGGTATTGCAAAACGTGATAATTTAATAAGTGTATCCGTTTTAGAGTTTTGTATTCGTGAAGATTTAAACAAAATTGCACCTCGTGTAATGGCTGTTTTAGATCCGGTAAAATTGGTAATTACTAATTATCCTGAAGGAAAAGAAGAGTTGCTTGACGCAGAAAATAACCAGGAAGATGATACTGCTGGATTCAGAAAAGTACCATTTTCAAGAGAATTATATATAGAAAGAGAAGACTTTCTGGAAGATGCTCCAGCTAAATTTTTCCGTTTAACATTAGGAAAAGAAGTACGTCTTAAAAATGCTTATATCATTAAGGGAGAAAACGTTATAAAAGATGCTGAAGGTAATATTACCGAAATTCATGTTACGTATGATACTGATTCTTTAAGTGGAAGTGGAAGTGAAGCAAGCCAACGCAAAGTATCTGGAACGTTACATTGGGTTTCGATTGCTCATGCAGTAGAAGCTGAAGTTCGTTTATATGATCGTTTGTTTATAGATGAAGCTCCAGATAGTCATAAAGAGAAAAATTTCTTAGATTTTGTAAATCCAAATTCATTAGAAATTGTTACTGGATTTGTTGAACCAAGTTTGGCTACAGCTCAAAATGAAGATAAATTTCAGTTTCAACGTTTAGGTTATTTTACTGTTGATAAAGATTCAACTCCTTCAAAATTAGTGTTTAACAAGACTGTTGGACTTAAAGATGCTTGGGAAGAAAAAGGTAAAAAAGAAGAAAATAGCATTAATAATTCTTTAAAAGATATCAATAAATATTTTAAAGTTGAAACTGCTGATGAACGTTTAGTAATTGAAAAAACAATTGCTGAGAGTATCAAGAACATTTCTAGTTTTTCTTTATTACAAAATTCATTAAAGAAGAATATTAATAATAATAAGAGTTCTTTGTTATTTGCTCAATTCATTTTGAAATTTTCACATTTAAAATATTATGATTTTGATAAAGAAGATATCAAAAAATTATTTACAATGTCGCTAAGAAGTGAATCTACACATGTGCGTTATGAAGCTCTTTTAAATTCAAGAGATTTAAATGATCTTGATATTAAGAATAGTTTTTACAGTGATTTTTTAAAATTAGAAGCAAATGTTCCTAAAAATGCTTCGGAAAATGAAATTTTAATTATATCTCAGATTAGTGAAATTTATAAATAAATATAATCTATCGAAAAGCGCTTTTAATAAGCGCTTTTTTTATTATTTATAATTTCTATTAAAAAGTAAAATTTAATAGTTTTCTCAGATTAAAATCGACCTCCATAAATTGATTTTAAGACGTTTTTAATAATCAGTCAATATAATTATCGTTTTTATAAAAATAATTAATTAGCGTTCTTTATTTTAGTTTTAGACTTAATTTTAAGATGATTTTGTTGTTGTTAACATCCAAATGTTTATAAGTATAGGATCTTTGCAATTCTGATTCATTTTGCACGATATTCAATTCAATTTTTCACTTAGCTACTGTTTTACAATTTTGATTTTACAATTTCATGTTTTGAAATCATTTTGACAAATCAAAAAATAATTCTCCCAACTTTAAAAATAGGATGAAAATTAATTATCAATTTTATTTATGTAATTGTTTATTATATGTTGTTTTATTTATTATTTGTATTAGTTATTGTTTTGAAATTTTATATAGTTTTTATAGATTAAAATCAGCTTTCATATATTAATTTTAAGACGTTTTTAAGATTAAGATAACTCTATTATTGGTTTTGTAAAAATAATTCAATAGCGCTCTTTATTTTAATTTTAGACCCGATTTTAAGATGATTTTCTCGTTGTTAACATAGAAATGTTTATAAGTACATATCCTTTCCAATTTTCATACATTTCAGTCGATTTATAATTCAATTTTTTACGGAGTAAGTATTTTACTTTTTGAATTTAAAAAAAATTGGTTTTCTAAGATTATTTCGATCCCTCTAAAAATACAATTCTACTAACTAGAAAATTTCATTGCATAATTAGTATGAAAACAATATATCAGTTTTAATTATATTAAAGAATATTATTTAAGTTTTTAACTATTATTAATATTTATTATAGATTTATAGATTTTAATAGTTTTTATAGATTAAAAACAGCTTTCATATATTGATTTTAAGACGTTTTTAGAAATTGGATAACTCTAATATTGGTTTCCTGAAAAAGATTGAATGACGAGCTTTATTTTAATTTTTCGTCAAAATTAAGATGGTTTAACGGGTTGTTAACACAAAAATGTCCGTGAAAGTGTTATTTTTATAAAAAGCCAAATAAGTAAATTTTTAGAAAATGAATTTATTCATTTTAAAATAAAAATGGAGTGGGCTATGATTACAAAATTATTTTTCAAACTTCAGAATTTGATCTTAATGCAAATTCTAGTTTTTGAATAGTTTTAGATGAAATTCTTAAAATTAATTTATCGTTCGTATTTAGATTGTGATTTAGTTTTGATAATATTTTTTTATTTAAAGTGTTTTTCAATTTTATTTCATGATTACCAAAATCGCCTAAATTGATTTTTTGATTATTTTCAAAATTGTTTATTTCATTTTTTATGATATACTTTATTGAGGCTTAATTTTATATTATAAACTTAATAGCAGTATTTATGAAAATCAAATTTTTAATACTAGGAATATTATTTACGAGTTTTGCTTTTTCGCAAACGCATCAAATAATCAAACATAACGGAGAACAATTAGATGTTAACTATATAAAACAAGATAATGATCTTCTTTACTATTCATTAAACGGAAGTTCAGAACAATTTACTATTAGTAAATATGCGGTTTCTTCTCTTAATGAAAAAGCAAGTTCTAAATCAGAATCTATTTCTCCAAAAATTACAGTATCTGATAAAAAGGATTATAGTTCGGTTAAAGTTTTAAAACCTAGCCAAACTATTGGACTAAAAGAAGTTGAAACTTTTTCAGGGTTATCCACAAAAACAAAAGGGGAGTCTCCTTTAGCATTAAAGGAACAAACAGAAAGACGTATCAAAACTAAGTCTGCAGATAATGGATATCCGTTTGTGGCAATTGTCGAAAAACCAGATGGTAAGTACCAAGCAGTTGCTTATGTATATTAAAATTATATTAAACATTATTCCCTAGAATTTTATTTGTAAAAAAAAGATTATCTTTAGTATTAACTTTTAAAAATTATAGTTATGTCAAACAACACAGGAAACACAATATTAGCACTTCTTACAGGTGCAGCGATTGGAGCAGGAATTGGAATTTTGTTTGCACCAGATAAAGGTTCAAAAACCAGAGGACGTATTAAACACGGAATCGATGATGCAAAACATAATTTAAAACATAAATTAGAACATTCTACTGAAGGATTACGTGACAAGTTTTTGAATGCAAAAGAAGATTTAGATGGAACTTACGAAAATCTACTTTCTAATATGAGCTACAAAACAGAAGAAGTAATTTCATTTTTAGAAACTAAATTGGCCGATTTGAAAACTCAAAACGCTAAGTTGCAAAAATAAATAGCCTGTTTTAAGGCATAAGCAAAGTACACATTGAACTTTAATTGTTATTGTTTCAAAAAAATTAATTAATTTTAAGAATCACAATACATTGGTTTCATTGTGTACTTTGTATTTTTATCAATATCACTAAAATAGTTATTATGGCTTTTGAAGAATTAAAAGAACATACCGAAAATATTCAGGATCAAGCGAAAGCTTATGTTGATAGTCACCTGGCTTATTATAAGTTGTGGGGTTTTAAAGTAGCAATGAAATCTACAACAGTAATATTCAAATTTATTTTAATCTTATTGGGTTTCAGTATGGTTATGTTATTTGGATCTGTTGCTGCTGCATTTGCCATTAGTGCCGCTTTAGGAAGTTATACTTTTGGTTTTCTTATAGTAGGAGGGTTGTATCTTATAGCTACAATACTTATTTTCTTTATAAGAGATAAAATGGTAGAAGGACCAATCTTGTCAAAATTTTCAGAAATCTTTTTTAACGACTAAATTATGGAAACTAAAAAATACTCATCATACGCTGAAATTGAACGAGAATTGGAAATTCTTAAATTAGAAAAACAAATCAATTATCAAAAGCTTGTTCTTAGTGTTCAAAAAACTAAAGAATCATTAGAACCAAAAAATATAGTAAATGGATTCTTGGGTTCTTATAAAGACATGCTTTCTAATTCTTATATAAAAATTATACAAGCCGCTATCCCTTATTTGATAGCTTGGTTTATGAACAAAAAAAGAGGCAATTAAGCCTCTTTTTTATTTTATAAATTCTGATTATTCTATTGCTTCCGGAGTTTCTGGAGCTTGATAATCTTGGTTTATTTCAGCTTTAGGTTTAACCTTTTTATTCGTTTTCTTCATCATTTCGCCAACCTGGTTAGATGCACTAAAAGAAGCAACCATGTTATTTAGCATATCGCTTCCTGCCTGTGGTGAATTTGGTAACAAAATCAAGTTAGAATTTGCATCTGCACCAATAGCTTGTAACGTATCATAATGTTGAGTAACAACAATTAATGCTGAAGCTTCCTGAGAATTAATTCCAACTTTATTTAAAACGTCAACACTTTCTACAAGACCTCTTGCAATTTCTCTTCTTTGATCTGCAATACCTTGACCTTGTAATCTCTTACTTTCTGCTTCAGCTTTTGCTTTAGCAACAATTCTAATTCTAGATGCTTCAGCTTCAAATTCTGCAACAGTTTTTTCTCTATCAGCAGCATTAATTCTGTTCATTGCATTTTTAACCTGAATATCTGGATCAATATCAGTAACCAAAGTATTGATAATTGTGTACCCATAAGTAGTCATTGCTTCATTTAATTCTCTTTTTACAGCAATAGCGATATCATCTTTTCTTTCAAAAACATCATCAAGTTTTAATTTTGGAACTTCGGCACGAACAACATCAAATACATAAGATGTGATTTGATCGTGAGGATATTCTAATTTATAGAAAGCATCATAAACAGTTTCTTTGATAACCATAAATTGAACAGATACTTTTAGTTTCACAAAAACATTGTCTTTAGTTTTCGTTTCAATGATAACATCAAGCTGTTGAATTTTAAGATTTACACGTCCGGCAATTCTATCGATCATTGGTATTTTTAATTGTAAACCGGAAGTTCTTACACTAAGAAATTTTCCAAAACGTTCTATAATTACAGATGTTTGTTGTTTTACTGTAAAGAATGAAGAAAGGAAAATAAATAATCCGAAGACTAAAAGAAGAATAATTGGAATGTTCATAACAGATAAATTTAGTTTAAATATTAATGGTCAAATTACGAAATTTCTTCCATTTTAATGCGTTATGTTTTTATTAAAATGAAAAAGCGTTAAGAATACCAACTTCAGGTGTTCTTAACGCTTTTATATTTATTAGATTTTTTGTTTTTACAAAGCTACAATTGCTTTCTGTATTCTTGAGATTGTTTCTTCTTTTCCTATGATTTCAACAATGTCAAATAGGTGAGGACCTTTTAATGCTCCAACTAAACTTAATCGGAAAGGTTGCATAACTTTACCCATTCCAATTTCATTTTTCGTCATCCAATCTTTTACTATAGTTTCAATATTTATAGATGTAAAATCTTCAATATTTTCCAGAACAGATGTAAGTTCTTGCATTAAAGCAGGAGTTTCTTCTTTCCAATTTTTACTTGCTTTTTCATCATAAGATGTAGGAGACTGGAAAAAGAAATCACTTAGTTCCCAAAATTCAGAAACAAAATGAGCACGTTCTTTTATCAAAGAAACTATTCTAACAAGATCTACTTTTGAAACATCAATACCTTTTTCAAATAAAATAGGAGTGAAGTCTTTGGCTAAATCTTCATTACTTTGTTTTATCAAATGTTGGTGATTGAACCATTTGTTTTTGTCTGGATCAAATTTAGCACCCGATTTATGAACTCTGTTCAAATCAAAAGCTTCTACTAATTCATCTAATGAAAATATTTCTTTGTCAGTTCCATCATTCCAACCTAATAAAGCTAGGAAGTTTATAACAGCTTCTGGGAAAAATCCTTTCTCTCTGTAACCAGATGAAATGCCTTCTTCTGTTTTCCATTCTAATGGGAATACTGGGAAACCAAGTTTATCACCATCTCTTTTAGATAATTTTCCGTTACCAATTGGTTTCAGGATTAATGGTAAATGAGCAAACTCTGGAGCATCCCAACCAAAAGCTCTGTATAATAAAACGTGTAGAGGCATAGATGGTAACCATTCTTCACCACGAATTACATGAGATGTTTCCATCAAATGATCATCAACAATATTTGCTAAATGGTAAGTAGGCATACCATCACTTTTAAATAAAACTTTATCATCTAAAAGGTTAGTTTCAAACTTAACTTCACCACGAATAATATCTTGTAAATGCAATGTCTCGTTAACCGGAGTTTTAAAACGGATTACATAATGTTCTCCATTTGCAATTCTCTTAGCAGTTTCTTCTGCAGAAATTACTAGAGAAGTATCTAGTTTTTCGCGGTTATGATGATTGTATATAAATGTTTTTCCTTCAGCTTCATGTTGTTTTCTATGAGCATCTAATGATTCTGGAGTATCAAATGCATAGTAAGCCCAACCCGAATTGATCAATTGATCAGCATATTGTTGGTATAAATCTTTACGATCACTTTGTCTGTATGGTCCAAATTTTTCATTTTTTCCAACAGTTTCATCTGGAGCAATTCCTAACCATTCGAGAGCTTCCATAATATAAGCTTCGGCACCAGGAACAAAACGGGTCTGATCAGTATCTTCAATTCTAAGATAAAAAACACCGTTATGTTTTTTTGCAAATAAATAATTAAATAGGGCAGTACGAACACCACCAATATGTAATGGTCCAGTCGGACTTGGTGCAAAACGCACACGAACTTGCTTTGACATTTGTTTAAATTTTGATGCAAAGATACGACTTTACTTAAATTCCAATTTTTTTAATTCCAAATTCCAACTCTATAATTGGAATTTGGAATTTATTTTTTGGAATTTCAATTAGTATAATTGTTACTTTTATAGGTTATAAGCAAAACAGAATACCATTGTGAAAACAGTTCCATTTATATATCAAAAGTTAGAAGCTTTTATCAAGAAATATTATACCAATGAGTTGATTAGAGGTTTACTTCTTTTCACTGGTTTTGGATTGTTGTATTTTTTATTTACGATTTTCATCGAATATTTTCTTTGGTTAAAGCCAGTAGGAAGAACACTTTTGTTCTGTGCTTTTGTATGCGTGGAAGTATTTTTACTGTTTCGTTTTATTATGTTTCCGCTTTTTAAATTATTCAAACTTCAAAAAGGGATTGATTACAATCAGGCTTCGGCAATTATAGGAAATCATTTTACTGAAGTAAATGATAAACTGACTAACTTTTTGCAACTTTCGGCTACAGATAATGATATCGAAAAGTCAGAATTAATGTTGGCTTCAATAGAACAAAAAGCAAATTCGCTCCAACCGATTCCGTTTAGTAATGCTATTAATTTTAATTCAAATAAGAAATATTTACCATTAGCTTTAATACCAATTTTGTTCTTTTTGGTTTTTTATATTTCTGGAAACAGTAGTATTCTTTCTCAAAGTTTAAATAGAGTAGTGCACTTTAATGCTGCTTTTTTACCACCAGCACCTTTTAAATTTGTTGTTCTAAATTCTAATTTACAAACAGAACAGAACAAAGATTTTATTCTTCAGGTACAATCAGAAGGGAAAGTGATTCCTGAGAATGTTATGATTCATATAGGAAATGAAAGTTACTTTATGGAATCAACCAAACCTGGAGTATTTGAATTTAAGATTGAAAAACCAAATACTAATGTTGAGTTTTATGTAGAAGGTAATCTTGTTACTTCTCCATCATATGAATTAAAAGTTATCACAGTTCCATCTATTGTAAACTTCGAAATGCAGTTAAATTTTCCATCTTATCTTAATAAGAAAAGTGAAACCATTAGCGGAACTGGTAATGCTATTTTGCCAGAAGGTACTCGAGTAACTTGGAAAATGAATACTAAATCTACTCAAAGCGTAGATTGGAAAGAAGGTACTACATCTATTCCTTTTACTAAAGCAGATGATAGCTTTGTTTTATCAAAAAATGTAACTCAAAACACAGAATATCAAATTCTTACATCAAATAACAAGGTTAAAAATTACGAAAAGCTTAATTATCAGCTCTCAGTTATCAAAGATCAGTTCCCAACTATTAATGTGAGCGTTGCTCCGGATAGTTTAAAGCTAGGTAAAGACTATATGCTAGGACAATTGTCTGATGATTATGGTTTGTCAAAATTGCAAATTGTATACTACGAGCGTAATAAACCTAACACTGCCAAACGTGGAACAATTGCAGTTAAGAACAATGTATTCGATCAGTTTGTTTTCTCATTCCCAAGTAATCTTCCTGTTGAGCAAGGAGTATCTTATGAATATTATTTTGAAGTTTTTGATAACGATGCACCACATAATTTCAAGAGTGCAAAGTCATCAGTATTCTCAGATAGAGTTGCTACTACAGATGAATTGCATGAACAAGATTTAGAGATGCAAAATAGTAATATTAATGCTTTATCTAAATCATTAAAAAGTCAGGATAAGCAATTTTCTGAATTAGAAAAACTTCAAAATCTAGGAAAAGAAAAGAATAATTTAGAATTTAAAGACCAACAAAAAGTAAACGATTTTGTCAAACGTCAGAAACAACAAGATCAAATGATGAAGGAATTTGCAGAGAAGATGAACCAGAATCTTGACAAATTTAAGACAGAAAAGAAAGACCAAACAATCGAAGATTTACAAAAACGTTTGGATAAAGCAGATAAGGATTTAGAGAAAAACCAAAAGCTATTGGATGAACTTAAAGAGCTAAATGATAAAATTAAGAGTGATGAATTGTTTGATAAGATTGATAAGTTCAAACAAATTTCTAAGAATCAATCCAGAAATTTAGAGCAATTGGTAGAGCTTACTAAGAGATTTTATGTGTCTAAAAAGGCTGAACAATTAAAAGATAAACTTGATAAACTTGCCGATAAACAAGAGCAACTTTCTAATAAAGAAAAAGAAAACACTGCCGATAAGCAAGATGAAATCAATAAGACATTTGATAAACTTCAGGAAGATTTAAAGGATTTAAAAGAAGAAAATAAATCTTTAAAAGCACCTATGGAAATTCCTGCTGATGCAAATAAAGAGAAAGATATCGATAATGAATTAAAGAAAGCATCTGAAGAATTAAAGAAAAACAATAGTGCTGGAGCCAAGCCAAAGCAAAAGAATGCAGCCAAGAAAATGAAAGAAATGGCTAAAAAAATGGAAGAAGGTATGGAGGGTTCTGAACAGGAACAACTAGAAGAGGATGTAAAAATGTTGCGTCAGATTCTTGATAACCTTCTTGCTTTTTCATTATCAGAAGAAGCAGTTATGTTACAGTTTAAATCGCTTAAGTTAGGATCATCTGTATTTAACAAGAACATAAAGATACAGCAAAATTTAAAGTTACAGTTTAAGCACATCGATGATAGCTTGTTTGCATTGTCTTTACGTAACCCAAAAGTAGCAGAAGATGTTACTAAAGAAATTGGAAACGTACAATACAATATGGACAAAGCTCTTGAAATGTTAACCGATGTTCAGATTCCTAAAGGAGTTTCTCACCAGCAATACGCAGTTTCATCAGCTAATAAACTAGCAGATTTCCTGAGTGATTTATTAAGCAATATGCAAATGTCAATGTCTAGTCCTAGTTCAGGAAAACCTAAACCGGGTCAAGGAGAAGGAATGCAGTTGCCAGATATCATGAAGAAGCAAGTAGGTTTAGGAAAGAAAATGAAAGAAGGAATGGAGAAAGGGCAGGAGCCTGGTAAAGGAAAAGATGGTAAAGATGGCAAGGATCCTAAGTCAGGTGGGAAAGGTACATCTGGAGACAATGGAGATGATGGCGAAGGTAATGCTCAAGAGATAATGGAAATCTATAAAGAACAAGTTCGCCTTAGAGAAGCTTTACAAAACGAATTAGAGAAACAAGGACTAGGACCAAATGGTCAAAAGACTTTGGAACAAATGAAGCAACTAGAAAAGCAACTTCTCAATAAAGGATTTAAGAACGAAAATATGCAGCGTATTTTAAATATTCAACAAGAATTATTAAAGCTAAATAATGCTGTTCAGGAACAAGGTCAAGAGAACAAGCGACAATCGGAAACAAATAGGAAAGAATTTAATAATCAATCGAATGCGTTGCCAACGCCCTTATCAGATTATTTAAATAGCATAGAGATTTTAAATAGACAATCATTACCTTTGCGCTCGAATTTTAATCAAAAGGTTCAAGAATACTTTAATACAAAATGATCAATTTTAATTACGAAACAGACTTCGTTTTAAATAATGAAGAAGCGTTTGAAGAATGGCTATCGGCTGTGATTCTTTCAGAGAATAAAAAAGAAGGAGAGATAAGTTATATATTTTGCGACGATGAATATCTTCATAAGATAAATGTAGAGTATCTAAACCACGACACACTTACAGATATTATTAGTTTTGATTATACTGTAGGTAACGAACTAAACGGAGATATTTTTGTTTCTGTAGAACGAGTTCGTGACAATGCTCTTGATTTTAATGTTCCGTTTGAGAATGAGTTGAAGCGAGTATTGGCTCATGGTATCTTGCATTACTGCGGATACAAGGATAAGTCAGAGAGTGAAGCTGCTTTAATGCGCTCTAAAGAAGAAGAGAAAATAGGAATGTTCCACGTGGAACTATAATTATAAAACTCTTTTTTGATTACATGTTCCACGTGGAACATGTAATTTAAATTTTTACTTTGTGTGTTCCACGTGGAACATGAATAATTTTAATTTGTTTCTGAGTTGTTTCGAATGCGAAGCATTCAGAAAAAATCCATATCAAAAAATGTTTTTAGAAGAATACGATGTTATTGTAGTGGGCGCAGGACATGCCGGCTCAGAGGCCGCGGCAGCGGCCGCGAATCTTGGGTCTAAAACTTTGCTTGTAACAATGAGTTTGCAAAACATCGCACAGATGTCATGTAACCCAGCGATGGGAGGAATTGCAAAAGGACAAATTGTACGTGAGATTGATGCGCTTGGTGGATATTCGGGAATTGTTTCCGATCGCACGGCAATTCAATTCAAGATGTTGAACAAGTCAAAAGGACCAGCAATGTGGTCGCCAAGAGTTCAGAGTGACCGAATGCGTTTTGCTGAAGAATGGAGAATGATGTTGGAGGGAACTCCAAATCTTGATTTCTACCAAGAAATGGTGAAAGGTCTGATAATCGAAAACGGAAAGATAAAAGGAATCAGAACTTCGCTCGGAGTTGAAATTCGTTCTAAATCGGTTGTCTTGACAAACGGAACTTTCCTGAACGGTTTGATTCATATCGGAGACAAACAGTTCGGTGGAGGTAGAGCAGGAGAAAGTGCTGCATACGGAATCACCGAAGATTTGGTTCAAGCAGGTTTTGAATCTGGAAGAATGAAAACGGGAACGCCTCCACGAGTTGATGGGCGTTCTTTGGATTATTCTAAAATGAACGAAGAAAAGGGAGATGCAAAGCCAGATAAGTTTTCATACTCTGATGTTACTTCGCCTTTGGTTCACCAAAGGTCTTGTCATATGACATACACATCCTTGGATGTGCATGATATTTTGAGATCAGGTTTTGATCGTTCGCCAATGTTCAACGGAAGAATAAAAAGTATTGGGCCGAGATATTGTCCATCTATCGAAGATAAGATTAACCGTTTTGCTGATAAAGAGCGTCACCAATTATTTGTAGAGCCTGAAGGCTGGAATACTTGTGAGGTTTATGTAAACGGATTTTCTACTTCTTTGCCTGAGGATATTCAGTTTAAAGCGTTGCGTACAGTTGTAGGTTTTGAGAACGTGAAGTTCTTCCGTCCTGGTTATGCAATCGAATATGATTACTTTCCGCCAACGCAATTAAAGCATACGCTCGAAACAAAATTAGTTGAAGGTTTATATTTTGCTGGACAGATTAACGGAACAACAGGATATGAAGAAGCAGCTTCGCAAGGATTGATGGCTGGAATAAATGCGCATTTAAAAGTGCACGAAAAAGCACCATTAATTTTAAAACGCGACGAAGCGTATATTGGTGTTTTAATTGATGACCTTATTACGAAAGGAACAGAAGAACCTTATCGTATGTTTACATCTCGCGCCGAGTATAGAACATTGTTGCGTCAGGATAATGCCGATTTCAGATTAACGCCAATGTCGTATGAAATAGGTTTAGCTTCAGAGAAACGTTTACGCAGAATGGAGCATAAACTGAATGAGTCTGAGAAAATGGTTGCTTTCTTCAAAGAAACGAGTGTTTCTGTTGCAGAAGCAAATCCTATTTTAGAATCAAAAGGAACGGCTTTGATTTCTCAAGGAGATAAAATGTTTAAAGTTTTCTCTCGTCCGCAAATAGAATTAGAGGATATTTTAAAATTTGATAAGGTTAAAGAATATATTAATGAAAACGACTTAGATCAAGAGATTCTTGAACAAGCCGAAATCCAGGTTAAGTATTCAGGTTATATCGAGAAAGAAAGAAATAATGCTGATAAGCTTACGAGATTAGAAGAAGTGAAAATCCCTGAGAATTTCGATTATAACAAAATCAAATCAATGTCGATAGAGGCGAAGCAGAAACTGAGCAAGATTCGTCCTGTTACAATTTCTCAAGCATCAAGAGTAAGCGGAGTTTCACCAAGTGATATCTCTGTTTTACTTATTTACATGGGAAGATAATAATTGCAAGACTTCAGATTGTAGCGCTTAAATTTATAAAAGCTAGAATCTAAAAATAATATGTTCCACGTGAAACTACTTTGTTAAACCCCGACTTTGTTGGGGTTTTTCTGTTTATGGATTATTCTGAAATTAATACAATATGAAATAATTTGTTGATTGTTGTATTTGATCCGTATCCTTTTTAGTTCAAGGTATAGTTCTGTAATCTATCTTTAATCTTCTGGTTTGAGTTTTATAAATGTTTTGTTACTGTAATCTGAAATCCAAAATTGTTAATCTAAAATAAAATGTTCCACGTGAAACTACTTCGTCAAACATTGGTTTTGTTGAGTTTTTTAGATTTACTAATTAATCTAAAATTTAAAGTTTTCTTCCTTTATTTCAAAAACGTTAGAATTTAGTGAAAAAGATTAATTAAAAGAACAATGTAATATGATACGCCAGTTCGGAATTGTAATTTGAGTAGATGAGAATTCGTTTTGATTATTATTGTCTTTGTAACTGAATTTGATTTCTATATTATTTATTGTATTCGTTAATCAGAAATTAAAGTAGGTGAGTAGCGGGTTTGTGAATTCGTAGTTTTGATTAAATATTGAAAATTTAAATCAAAATGTATTGTTCTACCTGAATTGATACATTGTTGCAATTGTTTATTTTTTGAATTGTTTTTATGAAATTGTTTAAAAAGTAATATGAATTGCGGTGTAATTCTACTTAATTTTAATCTGAAATTTATTCAAACACGAAACTACTTTGTGTATTCTTTAATTTGGTTAGTATTGAGTTTTTGAATTTTGAACGAGTTTTTAATATGAATTAATAGTTTCGAGCAATTTTTGTTTCGAAATTTTGTTTTTCAGTCCCGAAGCCTAATGTTATTAAGTTAAGGAAAATCTATAATACTGTATCGGATAAATTTATCGTAAAGGCACAAATTTTTATAAACGTCAATTATACACACTATTTGTTATTTCGATGAAGGAGACCCGAGCGATAGCGAAGAGACGTAGTAAATCTCTACAAGAAACTCCGCAACGAGAGTCCTAGCTTTTTAGAGTTAGTCACTAAGATTAGCTTCGCCTATTCGCTATCGCTCGGGTGTCGTTTGTCGAAAAGACATGATTGAGTTTAAGTTTTGCGTTTTACATCTTTATAAGATTAATGCTGATTTCTAAATAGGTTAACTTAATGGTATTGCCCAAATCATCGCGGTTGAATGAAGATTGTATTGCACAGTGGTTATATGTTGTTTGTTTTCTGAAATTAAACCAGACAAGAGTCTGTATTGTTTATTCTTAGATTTGATAAATAATTTATGTTTTAAATTAAAAATGATTTCTTTAATCTGATTTTATACATTTGCCGAATGTTAGCTTTTCGAATTGTCTTAAAGAAATATAATGGAAGATGCATTATGAAAGGGTTTTTAGAATTGTTTCTAAAGTTTAAATAGAGAATATTTGTTTTGAATATTCTTGAGATTTTAAGTGATTGAAACTTTACAAATGGATGCATTTTTAGATCTGAATTGATATCTTCGTATCATATTTGTTTTGAGTTTTTCTTGATTAGCATTTGAACAGAGATATTGTTGATAGCTGATTTTCTGAATTGTTTTCTGAAATTAGAATAGGATAGAATAAGGCTTGTGAATTTTTGGCTTAAGAGTTAGTTTTGTAATCTAATATCAGAAAATTTAAAATTGTGTGTTCCACGTGAAACTCCTTTGCGAAGCATTGAATTTGATGAGTATTTCTTTTAGTTCTAGACTTTGCTCTTCAATCTAAAATATGATATCAGAAATCTAAAATTAAACTGTTCCACGTGAAACTACTTTGTGAAGTCTTGATTTTATTGAATGTATTAAGTTTTTAATTTTTTAGATTATGAAGATTGTTCACGAAGAAGTTTTATCATTAGAACAGAAAGAAAGCTTATTGCAACTTTGGAACAATGAATATCCAAAGAATTTAAATCATGAAACAATTCATGATTTTGATTTGTATTTAAATAGCTTGTCTGATGTAAAACATCATTTTTTAATTAATGATGAGAATAGAATCAAAGGCTGGGCGTTTGCTTTTTTGCGAGATGATGAAGATTGGTTTGCAATTATTATCTGCAGTCAAATTCAGGGAACAGGAAAAGGTTCGTTGTTAATAGAAGAATTAAAAAAGAATAAGAATAATTTGAATGGTTGGGTTATAGACCACGAAAATGAAATTAAAAAGAATGCAGCGCCGTATAAATCGCCATTGTTTTTTTATGTGAAAAATGGATTTACTATTTGTACAGAAACAAGAATTGAAAACGAAAAAATATCGGCTGTAAAAATAAATTGGAATCGTAAAAGAGAAAAATAAAATATTAAGAACAAGAAACCCAAAAAACGAAATTTTCAGTTTTTTGGGTTTGGCGTAAAATTAAACCAAAATACCAATAATTATAAAATGGACGTTTTAAACAAAAAACATTTTCTTACTGTAAAGGATCACTCAGTTTCTAAAGAAACTTTTGAATTGTATTATGATGAAACTTTGGACATGCTAATCACATCTCCACAACCCGATGAAAATAATCTGGGGAAATATTATGAAAGCGAAGATTATATTTCGCACACAGATAACAAACGTTCGTTATTTGAAAAAGCATATCACATTGTGAAAAATATAGCTTTAAAAAATAAGCTGAATTTAATTAATTCTGAAAATCCACAAAAAGGAAGAATTTTGGATATCGGAGCCGGAACAGGAGATTTTTTATTAACGGCAAAAGATAACGGTTGGGAAACTGTTGGAGTTGAACCGAGCGACAGAGCAAAATCTATCGCAATAAAAAAAGGGATTTCTTTTGTAGAAAAAATTGCTGACCTCGAGAATAATTCTTTTGACGTAATTACGATGTGGCATGTTTTGGAACACGTCCCAAATTTAGAATTACAAATTCAGGAATTGAAGCGATTATTAAAACCAACTGGAACGTTAATTGTAGCAGTTCCAAATTTTAAATCTTTCGATGCAAATCATTATAAAACTTTTTGGGCAGCTTATGATGTGCCAATTCATTTTTGGCATTTCTCAAAAAAAGCGATTCAGTCCCTTTTTGAAAAAGTAGATATGCGCCTGGAAAAAATCCTCCCAATGAAATTTGATTCGTTTTATGTGAGCTTACTTTCGGAAAAATACAAAACTGGAAAAATGAATTATCTATCTGCATTTTTTATTGGTTTAAAGTCAAATTGGAAAGCAAAACGAACTTTAGAATATTCATCGCACATTTACGTCCTAAAAAACAAGTAAAAAGCGTTTTTAGCTGCTTTAAGACACGCTTTTGGTGATAAACGAGCGTTTGTATTCCTCTTTTGAGAAAGCGCCTTAAAAAGCAGCTATTAAATCCAATATTAATAGCAGTAAATTATATAAAACAGGGGTTTGATAACAAAAATTGATACTAGAAAAATCGTGCATTTTTTAAACTTTATGTCGGTGCTATTGATTTTTTTATATTTTTGTCTTTCATACTTTAAAAAAAATAGAAATTAACAAAATGAAAAAAGCATTAGTAATTATCGCACTTTCAATTTCAGTTGTTGCTTGTAACAAAACAGCAGAAGTTAAAGAAGTAAAAACAGCTTACGTTGACACTTCAGTTTTAATGAAAGAGTACACAGAAGCAAAAGACCTTGAAGCTAAATACAAAGCACAAGCAGAGGAAAAAGGGAGACAGCTTCAAGCCGAGATTACTCGTTTTAAACAAGATGCTGCTAATTTTCAAAGCCAGGCTCAAGCCAATGGTCAAGCATGGGCACAACAAAGAGGTGCTGAGTTACAAAAAAGAGAACAACAATTGGGGTATGCGCAACAAGCACTTGCTCAACAATTGCAACAAGAAAGCGGTGCCGAAATGGATTCTTTGGTTACTGGAGTTAAAAAATTCATCAAAAATTACGGTAAAGAAAAAGGGTACTCTTACATTTACGGTACAGGTGATGCAGCATCAATTTTATATGCTGAAGACAAATATGATATTACAAAAGATATCGTTAAAGCTTTGAATGACAATTACAAAGCTGGAACAAAGCTAGATACTAAAACTGATGCTAAAGCAAAAGATACAACGACAGCTAAAAAATAATACAAATAAAGAAACTATTTTTGAAGCCTATATCCGAAATGATATAGGCTTTTTTTATTATAAAATATCTACAATTAGGTTTTTAACTCGATATGTTCTTCTACTTTTGCAAAAAGAATTTCTTATCAGAATTTCGAGTTTTTTCTTTTCTAAAATACAAGCCTAATGCAAAATATTTCCGAAGCAGCTTCATACACGCTACAGTTTATTAACCAAACACAACGTTCCATTTTTCTTACAGGAAAAGCCGGAACTGGTAAAACCACATTGTTGCGTGAAATTATCGAAACAACACACAAAAACACTGTAGTTGTGGCACCTACGGGAATTGCTGCGCTTAACGCTGGTGGTGTTACGATACATTCGATGTTTCAGTTGCCATTTGCAGGGTTTATTCCGGATAATTCTTCACCACAATTCTCGGAAACTACCAAGTTTGAAACGAAAGCTACTTTGCGCAGGCATTTTAAAATGAATAATGTTAAGCGTTCGGTTATCCGCAACATGGAGCTTTTAGTTATTGATGAAGTCAGTATGTTGCGTGCGGATTTGCTTGATGCTATGGATTTTATGATGCAAACGGTTCGTAAAAACAGCCAACCTTTTGGTGGTGTTCAGGTATTATTTATTGGTGATTTATTGCAATTGCCCCCAGTAATTCGTGATGAAGAATGGCGAACTTTGAGAACATATTACCGCGGAAAATTCTTTTTTCATTCGCATGTAATTCAGCAAAATCCGCCTTTGTATATTGAATTATCTAAAATTTTCCGTCAAACCGATGATTCGTTTATTTCGGTATTAAATAATCTGCGAAATAATCAAATTACACCACAAGATATTCAGAGTTTAAACCAGTATGTTCAACCTGATTTTGACTTAAAAAATAACCCAGGGTACATTACCCTTACAACGCATAATGCTAAGGCTGATACAATTAATAATCAGGCAATCAATGATTTAAAAGGAAAAATGAATAATTATTTTCCTGATATCGTAGGAGATTTTCCTGAAAAAATATATCCGCTTGATCCAAATCTTCAGCTTAAGGTTGGTGCTCAGATCATGTTTGTGAAGAATGATATGTCTTTTGATAAAAATTATTTTAACGGAAAAATGGGTGTGATTAAATCGCTTTCGAGCCAGGAAATCATGGTTCATTTTCCTGAAGAGAATAAAACCATCGAAGTTGAGAAATACGAATGGCAGAATATTCGATACAAAGTCGATGAAATGACCCAGGAAATAGAGGAGGAGGTTTTGGGAACTTTTGTACAATATCCTATCAAGCTTGCCTGGGCAATTACGGTGCATAAAAGCCAAGGTTTAACTTTTGACAAAGCTGCGCTCGATGTATCGCAAGTTTTTCTTCCTGGACAAGCATATGTAGCATTATCACGTTTACGTTCTTTAAATGGGCTTATTTTGCTTTCTCCGTTGCGTATGAATGGTATTTCTAACGATCAGGATGTAATGGATTATGCTTTGAACAAAGCTTCGGAGGAATTATTGAAGAACTCATTGCATTTTGAGACCAAGAATTTTATCCATAAGTATTTGGCTAACAGTTTTGATTGGGCTAATCTGGCTCAAGAATGGCGCAATCATCAATACAGTTACAACGATAAGTCTGAAAGTTCAGAAAAAGCAAAGCACGCGTTATGGGCAAAAAAGCAAACTTTGATTATAGAATCGCTTGTAGATCCAGCTATAAAATTCATTGTTCAGCTTAATAGAATTTTTAATAATGAAACGGTTGATTTAATTCATGTTTCTGAAAGAATAGAAGCTGCTTACGGCTACTTTATGAAACCAATGGACGAATTGGTTTATGAACTTTTATACAAAATGGAAGAAATTCAGCGTGTAAAAAAAGCGAAGGCTTTTTACGATGAATTAGTTTTGTTAGAAGAGCTGCAAACTAAAGCCGTTTTACGCCTAATGAAAGCTCGATTATTGATAGAAACGGTTGTTGCCGGAGAAACTATCTCTAAAGAGAAATTAACGTCGCCAGAGATCAAAAGTTACAAGTCGAAGAAAACGACGACAATTCGAGATAATTTTAAAAGTAAAAATGGAGATTTATTGGATGACGATGAACCTGTGGAACGTTATTCGTCTAAAAAACCGAAAGAAAAAACGGTTAAAAAATCTACTGTTGAAGAAACGTATGAGTTGTGGCAGGAAAAAATGTCTATAAAAGATATTGCTAATATTCGTAAACTGACAACGCAAACCATTGAATCTCATTTGGTAAAACTGATTCAAACTAAAGTAATTTCAGTTAATGATGTTTTACCAGCAGATAAAATTGCTGCATTAAAAGAAGCTTTTCAGTTTTATCAGGAAGAATCTCTTAACGGATTGAAAGAGAAGCATGGTGAGAAATTTACTTGGGATGAACTACGTATGTACAAAGCAAGTTTGAATTAACTTTTTAATTTTTCTTAAAGCATAAAAAACCCTATTCGGCTGAATAGGGTTTTCTTTTTTTTATTTGTTTTGAGCTATTTTGAATCTAAAATTTTAGTTAGATTTTGTTGCTGTTCTGTAAGCTTAGATTGTAGTTTTAATATCTCAAGTTCCTGTTCTTTAGATTTTATCATCTTTTGGTGAATCTTGTTTTCAGGTAGTTTGTTAGCATTAATTTCATTCTGAATTTTCAGATTTTTGTCTTCCGTTTTCTTAATTTCTTTTTTAGTTTTTTCAATTTTATTTTGAGCGTCTTCTATTTTTTTCTGACGCTTCTCGGCTTTTTTTTGATCTTGCTTTAATTGATCTTGTCTTTTTTGTAATTCTTTCTGATTTTCTAATGTTTTCTTCGCGTCATCTTTCTCTTTTTTCAAGAGCATTTCCTGAGTAAGACTGGTTGCAATTTGTTGTGCGTAAAAAGATTGTGTTGTAATAAAAAGGCAAATAATGATGCCTAGTTTTTGTGCAATTCTCATGGTATTAAAATTTTAATGTTCTAAAATCATTAGCAAACACCATTCCAAAATGTAGTAAAAAACCTATATTATTGTTTTTTTGACTTTTATTGTTGTAAAAAAAAACACCATTTTCTTTTATCAAGAAATGGTGTTTTAAAGTATATAGTTTGTCTTTTAATCTTAAAGGATTGTTCCTTATATGATTAAAGCGTTTCTATTAAAATCCAAGCATCTGGATTTATAGTATTCTGGATTTCTTTTTGAGCTTTTTCTGCTTCACGCATTGTAGCGTAACTACCATATAAAACAGGGAAAAGACCATGTCTGTTAGCAGGAATTATTTTAGCATCATACCCAGCTTTTTTCAATTGATTATATGCTTTTTGAGCATTTTTTTCACTTCTAAAAGCACCTGCCATAATATGATAAGGCATTGGTAATTTATCTTCTTTTACAGAAAGAGTTACCGCAGGCATTGGATTTTTTATAAAGAATGTAGCTTCTTGAATTTTATTCTGAACTTGCTTTTGTACAGCAGTTTCTACAAGAACAGTTTCGTTTGCAATTTGGTTTTGATACATTGGGTAACCTATACTACCAGTAACACCTAACGCAAGTATAAAAATTGCAGCATATTTTAAATAAGAATTTCTGTAACCAGATAATCCAATTGCTTCATTTTCATCAGCCGTTTCTAGTTCTAAAGTTTCGATATGTTTTTCAAAAACTTCTCTTTTTACCATAGGAGAAACGAATGGGCTTAAACCAAATGAAGAAGCTAAATAATTGTTCTGATCATTAGGAGTAAACACAAGATTTTTATCTGCATTGACTCTAATTTCTCCAACGTTTTTAATAGAAAGAAAACCGTTATCTTCTAATTCTTTTTTCCAGCTTAAAACTTCATAATGAAGTGAACTCACAGCAAATTTATACGATGTTTTTTCGGTTTGAGCAATATGATTTGCCAACAAGCCGTCGTTGTTTTTGATAAGTGAATTGAAAGAGATTAATTTTTTCGGTGGAAAAAAAGAATTTGTGCCTTCATTAAGTTGAGCCGATTGAATTTCGGTTAAAAAAGCTCCAAACCCAGGAACCGTTACACACTGATAACGATACAATAACTGCGCGATGTAAGTTTCGATTTTCATAGTAACAAAGTTAGACAACGTAAATAGTTATCAAAATTTTATTCACAATTTTTATTAACAATTCAAAACTTTATGTAAATAATTGAAATCTAAATATTTATAAAAATGACTAATTTTTTATATTTTATGATTTTTTTAAAGTTTATTTTTTTTGGCAAGAATTTACGTAAAATTATCATCTTTGTAAATAACAAATAAGGGATTTGTTTTATTTGTGTAACCAAATTTTATAGACAAATGTCTGAACAGGATTTATTTTATTTATTAGCCTTACAAAGTGTTGATGGAGTGGGAGATATAATGGCAAAGAAGCTATTGTTGCATTGTGGTACTGCCGAAGCAATTTTTAAAACTAAGTCTTCGCAACTTGCTTCTATTGATGGAGTTGGATCTGTTTTATTGAAGAATATTCAAGAAAAGTCAATTTTTGAAAAAGCGCAAAAAGAACTTGATTTTATTCGTGCAAATGAGATTAATATAACTTTTTTTCAGGAAAAAAACTATCCTGATCGTTTGAAACATTGTATTGATTCTCCTGTTTTGTTATTTAGCTCCGGAAACATTGATTTAACGAATAAAAAAATCATAAGTATCGTAGGAACGCGACAAATCACGTCATACGGAATGGAATTTTGCAAAAAATTAATCGAAGATTTAGCCCCTTTGGATCCTGTTATTGTAAGTGGTTTTGCATATGGTGTTGATATTTTTGCACACCAATTGGCGATGGATCATAATCTTCAGACTATAGGCGTTGTTGCTCACGGATTAAACCAAATATATCCTAAAACTCATAAAAAATACGTTGCCAGAGTTGAACAAAACGGTGGTTTTATGACCGAATTCTGGAGTTCTTCTAATCCAGACAAAGAAAATTTTGTGCGCCGAAACCGCATCGTTGCTGGTATTAGTGAAGCTACTATTGTTATTGAATCTGCAGATAAAGGTGGATCACTCATCACGGCTAATATGGCTAATGATTATAATCGGGATGTTTTTGCAGTTCCAGGCAGAACAACTGATAAATTTAGCCAAGGCTGTAACAACTTAATTAAGACACAAAAAGCAAACGTGCTGACCAATGCTGCCGATTTGATTTATATTTTGAACTGGGACGTCGAAAACACGTCTAAATCGGTACAGAAGCAATTGTTTGTAGAATTAGAACCCGATGAGCAGAAAATTTATGATTATTTATTAAAAACCGGAAAGGATTTAATGGATACTATCGCTTTAAAATGTAATTTTCCGATTTACAAAATCTCAGGATTGTTACTGAATATGGAACTTAAAGGTGTGATTCGCCCTTTGCCAGGAAAATTGTTTGAGGCGATTTAAAAGCTAAATCCTTCTAAATTTTTGGTTGAAAGGATTTAGCTTTTAATATTCAATGATTTTATATAGAAATGATAGAAGTTTGTTTGTCAATGGATTTTAAAAATGACAATGTTTTTTTAATTACATCACCTTCTTTAAAGGTTTTATGAATGATTCCCTTATCAGTACCAGGATTTAATAGATATATTTCATGTGTAATTTTATTCCTTTTAGTTATTGATTTAGCATCTATTATCTGATAGTAATTTCTAAAATTTTGTTTAGAAATTTCATTTGACAATAAATCAATTATACTTACTATAATAGGTTTTTCAATAGGTTCTTTAATATTTATTTTTGATAAACTATTTTTAGTTCCAAAACCAAGTTTTTCTCTTACTCTTTGTAAAACTTTATTAGCAGTTATAGAGGCTTTTTTTGCTCCTTTTTTTAGTAAAGCATCTACTTCGTCAAGGTTGTTTATGTAATAATTGTATCTTTCTCTTTCGGTCTTGAATTTCTCTGTAATTAATTCAAACAAAGCTTGTTTGGCATGACCATAACCGTAATTTCCTCCTAAATAATTTTCTCTCATTGTAGCAATTTGCTCCTCAGTTGCTATAAGAGTATAAATTGCAAATGCATTACAAGTATCTGGATTTTTAGGTTCCTCTAGTGGTGTACTATCGGTTTTGATACTCATTACTTGATTACGTAACGTTTTATCATCTGAGAAAATATCGATATAATTATTAGCCGATTTACTCATTTTCCCTCCATTTGTGCCAGGAATCAACATGCTGTCTTCTTGAATTTTAGCTTGAGGAATTACAAATGTTTCTCCCATTTGGTTGTTGAAACGAGTAGCTACATCACGAGTAATTTCTAAATGTTGCAATTGATCTTTTCCTACAGGAACAAATTCAGCATCATAAAGCAAAATATCTGCCGCCATTAACATTGGGTAAGAGAATAAACCTGCGTTTACATCATCAAGACGATCCGCTTTATCTTTGAAAGAATGTGCTAATGTTAATCTTTGAAAAGGAAAAAAGCAGCTTAAATACCAACTTAACTCTGTTGTTTGTGTAACATCAGATTGTCTGTAAAAAGTAACACGGTCAATATCTAAACCAAAAGCAAGCCAGGCAGCAGCAACGCTAAAGGTATTCTCTCTTAGAGTTTTACCATCTTTTATTTGTGTAATCGAATGCAAATCGGCGATAAACAAAAATGATTTGTTTTCTGGTTTGTTAGATAATTCGATTGCAGGAATAATTGCTCCCAATAAGTTGCCTAAGTGCGGCGTTCCAGTACTTTGTACGCCTGTAAGTATTTTTGCCATGCTAAATTTTTTCTTAACCGCAAAGTTCGCAAAGTTTTACGCAAAGTCCGCAAAGTTTTTCTCAAAGTTTTTATTTATCGGAAAGAATGTTACGTTTTTTGCTTTAGAATTGCGTTTATGAAGAAATGTAGATCAACACAAATTTTAAAAATCCATTTAATCTTTATAATCTGTGGCTAGAAACTTTGCGACAGGAACGCGGATGAAACGGATTCGCTAAGGCGAAAACACGGATAAAAACGGATTTTCAATCTATATTTTTAAAAAATCCGTTTTTATCCGCGTCTTTACTTTTGTAAATCCGTTTTATCTGCGTTCTTTTCGCAACTATTTTAAGCTAAAATTTGTAAAATCCTTTGCGGACTTTGCGTAAAACTTTGCGCTCTTTGCGGTTAATTTCTTGGCATGTAAATTCTTTTTTGCAAAATTCATTTCTCTTTTATTACTTTTGAATCTATGAAAGGATTTAAAATTGTTTTTTGGGTTATTTGGCGTGTTTGGTTTTATGTTTTAATGGCCATCCCGATATTGGTAATGTTTCCGTTTTTAGTACTATCGATTCTTACCGAAAGTGGCTATCCCTATTTCTTTAAAATGGCAAGAATTTGGGCAAAATTTATTCTTTTCGGAATGGGTTTTTACTACAAAGTAGAGAAGGAGCAAGCTTTAGATCCTAATAAAAGCTACATGATTGTGGCTAATCATACTTCAATGACTGACATTATGCTAACGTTGGCTATAATTAAAAACCCGTTCGTTTTTGTTGGAAAAAAAGAACTTTCGAAGATTCCATTGTTCGGATTTTTCTACAAAAGAACGTGTATTCTAGTTGATAGAAAATCATCTAAAAGTAAAATGGATGTTTTTAACCGAGCTCAAAAGCGTTTGAGTCAAGGTTTGAGCATTTGTATTTTTCCTGAAGGTGGAGTTCCAGATGATGAATCGATTGTTTTGGACGAGTTTAAAGATGGCGCTTTTCGTTTAGCAGTTGAGCACCATATTCCGATTGTTCCGATTACTTATGCCGATAATAAAAAGCGATTTTCGTATACATTTTTTAGCGGAAGCCCAGGAAAAATGAGAGTAAAAATTCACTCGTTTATAGAAACAGCAAATCTGAATCCCGAAGACAGAAAAGACCTTCGTGATCAGGTAAGACAGCTGATTTATAAGCAATTGTTAGTGTTTCGCAAAGACAAAATCTTTCAGGAAGATATTGTTTTGCAAAAACAAGAGTCAAGCGTTAATTCTTAAAAAGTAAATTTTGCTTTATCGATGAATGATTTTTTTCGAAATAAAATTCATTACAATTCTTAATTTTCTTTTTGTTATCCAGTGATTTTGGAATAACGTTTCCAGTTTCTTCTTCATCTTTTATGTTTTAAAAATTCATAACAATGAGCCTTTTTAAGGCTTAAAAACTACTATTCTTTGTATAGATGTGATTTATAGAAAAAGGTTGCGTAAAAAGCACAAAAAAACCCGAATTATATTCGGGTTTTATATTTTAGGCGCTTGCCAATTCTTTGATATGTGCTTTAATCTTAACTTCTAGCTCTTCTGCCAATTCAGGATTGTCTTTAATTAGTGATTTTACTGCATCACGACCTTGTCCTAATTTTGTTTCACCGTAGCTAAACCATGAACCTGCTTTTTTAACGATTTCAAATTCAACAGCTAAATCTAAGATTTCTCCTGTTTTAGAAACTCCTTCTCCGTACATAATGTCGAATTCGGCAGTTTTAAATGGTGGAGCAACTTTGTTTTTAACGATTTTTACTTTGGTTCTGTTACCAATTACGTTATCACCGTCTTTAATTTGAGATGAACGACGAATATCGATACGTACAGAAGCATAGAATTTTAATGCATTACCACCCGTTGTTGTTTCTGGATTTCCGAACATTACACCAATTTTTTCTCTTAACTGGTTAATGAAGAATACTGTACAATTTGTTTTGCTAATTGTACCTGTAAGTTTACGAAGTGCCTGAGACATTAAACGTGCGTGAAGACCCATTTTAGAATCTCCCATTTCTCCTTCAATCTCACTTTTTGGTGTTAAAGCAGCAACAGAGTCAATTACCACAATATCAATTGCTCCAGAACGAATTAAGTTCTCTGCAATCTCTAGTGCTTGTTCTCCATTGTCTGGTTGAGAAATAATTAGGTTCTCGATATCGATTCCTAATTTTTCAGCATAGTTTCTATCAAAAGCATGCTCAGCATCAATAAATGCAGCAATTCCACCCGCTTTTTGAGCTTCGGCAATAGCATGTAATGTTAGTGTTGTTTTACCAGAAGATTCTGGTCCGTATATTTCGATAATTCTTCCTTTTGGGTAACCGTTTACTCCTAAGGCTAAATCTACTCCTAATGATCCTGATGAAATTGTTTCTACTTCAACAATGGCTTTATCGCCCATTTTCATCACGGTTCCTTTTCCGTAAGTCTTATCTAGTTTGTCAAGCGTAAGTTGTAGCGCTTTTAATTTGGCTTCTTTCTCTGAACTCATCTTTTCTTTTTCTTTCATCTAAATTGTTATAACTCTTTTATATAAAATCAATAAAGGATTAACTTCTTGATTTGATTTGTATTGGCATGTAATCGACGTAAAAATACTTCTTTTTTTTGAAGTTGCAACTGGATTTATTTTCTCTTTAAGAGATTGTTTTTTTATAAAAATAACGCTCTAAGTTCTGTTGCTTCTTCTGGTTTTATTTTTCCAGCCAATAATAAACTTAGTTGTTTACGACGTAATGCAGCTTCGTAACGTTGTTTTTCAAGGTCAGTTTCCGGATCAATTGGTGGTACTTCTACCGGTCTTCCTGTGTCATCTACTGCTACAAATGTGTAAATGGCTTCGTTAGCTTTTGTACGAAATCCCGATTCGCGATCTTCAACCCAAACGTCGATAAATATCTCCATAGAACTTTTAAAAGATCTGGACACTTTTGCTTCAATTGTTACAACAGCACCCAGGGGAATTGCTCTGTTAAAAGCCACGTGATTTACAGAAGCTGTAACTACAATTCGGCGTGAATGTCTTCGGGCAGCAATACTTGCAGCACGATCCATTCTGGCCAATAATTCGCCACCAAATAGATTGTTTAAGGGATTTGTTTCGCTTGGTAAAACTAAATCGGTTAATATTGTTAAAGATTCTGAAGGATGTTTAGGTTTCATTTAATTGTTATGTTGTTGATTTTTAATATTTTAATAATTAAAACATTAAAATGTATTATTTGGCTCAAATGTAATCAATAATTAGATTTCTTAGAATGTTAGTCTTCTTAGATTTTTGATAAATTATTTAAAGCTTTAATCTATTCGTTCTCCTTTGATGTTCAAATAAAATGTTTCGCCGTTAAGTTCTACTTCTGTTCTTTCTCCGCAATAGCATGTCATAGAATCGTATTTAAAAGGAATTATAGTTTGTCCTTTTTTATTGATTAATCCCCATTTATTATTAATGCTTGCAGAAGTATATTCGCCATCAAAAGCAAAGATTGAATCATATTTTAAAGGAATAATTTCTTTACCTGTTACATCGATGTATCCTACTTTTTCTTTAAGAATAACTTGTGCAATATTCCCTTCCAGAGCGAATATTTTATCATATTTAGGAGGAACTACTTCTTTACCTTTTGCATTCATTAATCCCCATTTGTTGTTTGTAACTATTATTGCAAAACCATTCGTAAAATCAAAGGCATCATCGTATTTTAGAGATACAACTTCTTTTCCTGTTTGGTCAACAAATCCAGTTTTGTTGTTTAATGTCACTAATGAAAAACCACCTTCAGATCCATAAACTTTATCATATTTTATAGGAGTTATTTCTTTTCCGTTAGTATCAATTAAACCTTGTTTTTCGTTAATGACAACAATTGCTAAACCATTATGATAGGCAAAAATCTGATCGTATTTTGGTGCTACAATTTGTTTTCCAGCTTCATTTACGGTACCATATTTAGAACCTTGTTTTACAGCAAAAAAGCCTTCTTCGGGAGCTAAAACTTCGTCGTATGTTGGAACTAGGATTTCTTTGGCGTTTAAATCGATAAATCCATATTTATTATTAAGAACTGTAATGAAATAACCTGAGTCTGGAGCAAATATTCTGTCATATTTAGGCGCTAAAATTTCTTTTCCTGTATTGTTTACAATACCCGATTTATTGTTTTTAACTACAATAAAAAGTCCTTCTTTTGGAGCAAATATATCATCATATTTAGGCGCTAGTATTTCTTTTCCTGTTCCATCAATAAAGCCCTGTTTTTTATTTTTTACGACGATAAAGAAACCTTCTTCTGGCGCAAACATCTTATCATATTTTGGAGCCAGGATATAGTTTCCTTCTTCATCTATTAATCCCCATTTATCTGTAACAGGATCTGAATAAGCTTCTTGTGCAATAGTTTTTCCTTGAGTTATTAATGCTAATAATAATAAGAATATGGTTTTGTTTAATTTTAGATGTTTCATAAAATGAGATTTCAATTTTTAGAAGTACGTTCTCCTTTTGAGTTAATATAAAATGTTTTTCCGTTTAGTTTTACTTCTGCGATACCCTTATTAAACGGCGTTACTCCGTCATATTTTAATGGGATAACTTCTTTGCCGGTTTGGTCGATAAATCCCCATTTTTTGTTAAGAAGTACTAACGTAAGACCATCACTTAACCAACCAATATTATCATATTTTATGGGAGTTATTTCTTTTCCGGTTTTATCGATTAGTCCGTATTTGTTGTTAATGATTACATTGGCTTGACCTTTATTAAAAAAGCCTGTATCATCGTATTTTAGAGATGTTATTTCTTTGCCATTTTGGTCGATGAATCCCCATTTGTTATCAAGCGAAACTGATGAAAATCCTTCTTCAAAAGGGGTTACCATGGTGTATTTTAGGGGTGTTATTTCGTTTCCTTTTTCGTCTATAAATCCCCATTTATAATCTAGTACTATTGGAGCGAAACCTTCATCAAATGAATAAATAGCATCATATTTTGGTGAACAAATAACAATTCCTTTTTCGTTTTTTAGTCCGTACTTATCTTGTATAGAATCTATAAATACTTCTTGCCCAAATGATTTTCCTTGAAATGAGAATATCAAAAAAAGATAAAAAATGTGTTTGCTCAATTTTAAATGATTCATGAATTTTAAATTTCAGGTATTTGTTTCTCGACTATAAATTCTGACAATCATCTAGTTAGAAACAAATAATTGTTCGCCAGATGTTATATCAAGTAACATTTGGCTTAAAAAAATGGTTAAAACAGGGAGGTTTGTTTTATAAATCTATTGAACTATTTTTCTTAGTTTAACCAATAAACGCCAATAACTGCTGGAATGAAATAAATTGCAATTGTTCTTGCACCATCATAATCCTTTGCCAATCGTTGTCCAAAAAGTAACATTATTAGTGTAATACAAGAAAAAATTGCGCCGTAGAATCCAAATTCTCTTCCGCTGTTTAAGAATAATTGTATTGAACCAACGATACATAAAATTCCTGAAATTAATTCTAAAACCAGAATATTAAATAAGGCAAGTGGTACTTGGTTCTTAAGTTGTGTTTGGGAAAAATGTCCCTTTAGCCAACTTACATTATCTTTCCAATAGAATATTTTGTCGTAAGCAGATTGAATAAATGTAACAGCTAAAAATACTAAAATTAGTATGGAGGCAATATTGTTCATCTTTTTATTTTTTATGAATTAAACGTGTTAGTTTTATGGATAAATCGGTTAAAATAATTTTTGCATTTCCGTTACGCTCAATATGATACATCGCATCAGAAAGCTCTTTGAATATATCGTTTATGTTGTTTCCATTTACAAATGGAGCAAAATTCTCTAGTTTAAACTTCTCAACTTTTGGTTCCATATATACCAAACTGGGTGCTTGGTAGTTAAGCAACAGCGCCTGACGGAACATTTCGATACAAAATTCCAGAAATTTTTTCTGGCTTTCTCTACCTAATCCTGCAATTTGCTCACTCCAGACTATTAAATCCTGAATTGCTGCTGCATTTCCTTTGGCTTTAAAAGCGGCACGAACCCAAGTAACAAACCATTGTTCGAATGGATATTCATCATCATCATTTTTTAATAAATGCAAGGCTTTATTATAATTACCTTGTGCTTGATGTGCTATTTTTAATGCGGCATTGGTTTCTATATTGTGTTTAGCAACTAATGCATCGGCAATTATTTTTTCGCTTAATCCATTAAAATGAAGTACTTGACAACGTGATCGTATGGTTTGAATTATTGATTCCTCGTTTTCGGATATTAAAATAAATATTGTCTTATCGGATGGTTCTTCTAATAATTTCAAAAGTTTATTAGACGCTGCGATATTCATTTTATCAGCCATCCATATAATCATGATTTTATAACCACCTTCATAAGATTTTAACGAAAGTGATTTTAAAACTTCTTGAGCATCTTCTACCCGAATTTCTCCTTGTTTGTTTTGTACACCAAGAATTTTATACCAATCAAATAATCCACCATAAGGAGTTTCCTGAATGAAATTGCGCCAATCCTGAATAAAATCTAAACTCTTTGGTTTAGTTTTTACATCTTCGGTTGTTACGGTTGGATATATAAAATGTAAGTCGGGATGGGATATAGACTGAAACTTTAAGTTGCAGGAAGCATTCCCATTTTCATTATCTGATCCAGAATTTCCACACAATATATATTGTGCGTATGCGATAGCCGCGGGTAAAGTCCCGGAGCCCTCTGGACCTATAAATAATTGTGCATGAGGGATCCTACCCGAAGAAGCACTTTTTATTAAGTGGTTTTTAATGTAATCTTGTCCTAAAATTTCAGAAAATAGCATGAAGCAAAGATAGTAGAAAATGATTTAGTCAAAAATTTTCAGAAATAAAGTTTGATGTCAATCTTGACTCGATAGTGTTCTTAAAATTTAAAATCTAAAAAGACATGAATGATCCATTTAATAGTTTTAAACATTGTTTTGGTATTTTTAGTTAATTTCTTTTTAAGGAAAATAAAAAATTAACAAAAAATCCCAGATTGGGTGTTTTATCAAATATATATTAACATTTTCTTGTTAATATCATTTTGGCTTAATTTAAAAAGGTAAGGTTTTTTTTAGTAATTAAAATATTAACATGTTGATAATTAGTCTACTAAAATAGCCTTATCTCCTACAAAACTGTTTTTTTTAAACTGTCAAAAAAAATCGACAAAGAAGCGTATTTTGTCGTTTAATAGCCTTTTTTTGTCCTATTTTGGCTCTTTTTGTTTAAAAAAAAGGATAATAAAAATTGCAAGTTAACTTTATTTATATATTTTTGTTTTTATAATTGAATTTTTAAAATCAGAATTTATGAAAGGGAAAATTATTTTTTTAAGCATCTTTTTAATGTTGTCAACTGAGGTGGTATCATCTCAAGCTAAAAATGCTCCCCAAAGCATTATTAGTACAACTGCACTGATTAGGAAATACCATGATCAGAAAGAATTAAAAGGTATGCAAAAAGGTGAATTGTTAGAATTATACATCGAGCGTATCAAAGTATTGGTAAAAACTTTACCTTATATTGCTTTGGCTACTAAACCAGGAGTTACGATGGCTGATCTAGGTATCCCGATGGATAGTGAAAACAAGAAAATCCAAGATGCTCAAGTAGCGTCGACTAATTCATTCCTAGATGTAACAGTAGAATTTCAGAGAAAAATGATGCCTTACTCTGATAAAGATAATTTAGTTGCAGCAATTTTGTTTTATGAAAATACACTTAAAACGTTGCACCTTTTCAATGAAAATAACGAATAATTTGAATCTATTTATGTCTTAAATCTCATTAATTAGAACGTATAATGAGATACAGGATATTTATACAACTCGTTTTCGGCGTTTTCTTTGATTTATCAGGAAAACTCCGAAATGAGTTTTTTTAATTTCATTAACTCAAATATCACTTTAGTGTTAATATTAAAACCTACTACCATGAAAAAATCATTACAAATTATTTGGATTGCCCTTTTTGCTGTGTGCAGCGTAAATGCACAACAAGAGAAAGGTATAATGGGTTATAGCAACTGGTTAAACAACTGGACAGAATTTAAACCCAACAAAGTTGATTATGGTGAAGCTAATCAGATTTTGGCTGGAAAAATATCAGTAAATACAAAATTATTAAAGAAGAATATTTACGTTCTTCAAGGTAATGTTTATGTAACAAACAATGCCGTACTTACAATAGAGCCAGGAACATTAATCATTGGTGATTATGATTCTAAAGGAACTCTTGTTATTACAAAAGGTTCTTCGATTATAGCTGATGGTTTAGAAACGGACCCAATCGTTTTTACTTCAAACAAAGCTGTTAAGAAAGCTGGTGACTGGGGTGGAATTGTAATTTTAGGTGATGCTCCGATAAATAAATTTGGAAACATCTCATCTGTAAATTACGATCTTGATCCTTCATTAACTACTTATGGTGGTGATAATACTACTGCAAATTCAGGTATTTTAAGATATGTTAGAATCGAATTTGCTGGTAAAAAAGTTAAAGGTTCTGGAAATTTCAACTCACTAACTTTGGCTGGTGTTGGAAGCAAAACAATTTTAGAAAACGTAATGGCTAGCTTCTCAGGAGGTGACTCATTTGATATGATTGGTGGAGATTTAAACATTAACAAATTTGTTTCTTATAAGTCTATCAACAACGATTTTAAATTTACTCAAGGAACTCAATGTAAAATATATAACTCTCTTGCAGTTAGATCTTCTTATTTAACTAGTAATAAAGAAGGTTCTCGTTGTATGGAAGTAGCTTCTTACGATAAGAAAGAAGAGACTGATTTTACTAAAAAACAAACGTTGGTTACTGCAGCAAATATTACCATGCTAAATGATAGTGATAACATTAGTGCAGATATTCAATCTGGATTAGTAAAAGAAGCTATTTATGTAGGTAGTAATGCAGCTATCGAGCTTAAAAGAAGTGTTATCTCTGGATTTAACCCAGCGGTAGTATTAGATAGTAAAATTGAGATCAATGATGCTAATTTGAAAAAAATTAAAATTGAAGAAATGTATTTCAATTTATGTAAAGGAAATATTTTCTCAGAATTTAATTCTAACAATGAAGACTTAGAGAACTGGTACGGAAACAGTATCTTCTTTAACGTTTATTCTCAAAGTAATAATAACGAAACTTTTATAGATATCTCTAATCCAAAAAGACCGGACTACAGACTTAATATTGGTAAAATTACAGCTTCAAACAAATAGTTTACCTACTTGTTTGTTTGATTCTTAATTTTTTTAAATACAATTTAGTCGTAGAGACATTTTATGTCTTTTAATTGGAAACATATATCTAAAAAAGAATGATCGCCCCACATAGTAAAAAAATACCATATCTGTTGTTATTTGGGCTCCTTATAACAACTAATCATACATTCGCTCAAGAGGCAACTACTGGAAAATCTGATTTTCCTGATACCTCGATTTGCGTTAATTCTATAGAAAAAACTGCTAAAGAGAATCTTTGCTCTTCACCAGTTTTAGAATTAAATACTACAACTGAGTTTATAGTAGAGTTGTCCGCCCCCATAGGTAGCTTTGCTATAAACTCAAGCGTAGTAAATAGTTTTAATGACATAGAAACCGACTGTTCGCAACCCAAGTTTACACTACAAAACAACAATCCTGTTGAAGTATTAGATGTAAACTGTAAGTACGATTTTTCTGAAACATTTATTGATAGCTTATTGTTTTTTGATAAAGATGTAATTAAAGAGCGTATCATATGATGAAAGAATTACCTACTATTCTTCGCAGAAGTTTTCTTTTTTTAATTGTTATTTTTTTTGCCAATACAAATTTATCAGCACAAATAATTATAGGGCAACCTACATTTAGTTTTAGCCCAGTTTGTGCTAGCCCTGGATTTAATGGCTATGATATAAATTTTAACTTTTCGCCTGTTACAGGATTGTTAGCAATCAATCAGTTTATAGTTGAGTTATCCGCCCCAGACGGAAGCTTTACTACAAACTCATCGGTAGTTTATACCTCTGCAGTTGGAGAAATTGTATCATCGCCAGGAAAAATAAGAATAGCGTTTCCAACGAATACTGCCGGAGAACATTATAGACTTAGAGTAAAAGCCACGGCGCCAGTAACTACTGGTCAGCCTTCGGTTGAATTTCCTGCGTACTATAAAGTTCATAATGCTCAATATACATTAAACAATTTTATCCCGACAGCGACATATTGTGCTGGTGGGAATTTTGTTTTATCTATTGATAATCCAGGTGGACCATTAAATGATTCTCCTTTAAAACACACAAACTTAACTTACAATTGGTATAAAGACAATGGTCTTGTCTTACCCGAAACTTTAGTTGCGGAGGCAAGTGGCGGTAGTTATACTGTTACACAGCCAGGTATTTATTATGCCAGAACCAATTATGGGGCTTGTATATTAAGCGCAAATTCTTACTCGAATAAAGTTACTGTTACCGAATCTACAACTGATGCAAGTACTACAATTACATCAAGCCTTGGAAATCCATTTTGTCCAAACGGAGGAACCACTACTTTAAGTGTCTCTGGAGGAATAAACTTTGAATGGTTTAAAGAAGGAGTTAAAATCGAGGGAGCAAATAATAAAACTTACGAGACCAATGTTAGCGGATTATATTCTGTTAAGATTGATTTTGGTGGTTGTACTGGTAATGGATCTATCAACTTGCAAAGTGAAGGTTCTTTTACAGGAAGTATTAATGTTCCCAATAGCAATGTGATTAATGTAGAAACAGGAGAGACATTAGATGTTACTGTTACTAGCGATGCTGTAGATCCTTCTTACAAATGGTTTTTAAATGGTGTAGTCATCCCAGATGCTATTACCAATAATTATTCGGTTAAAGAATTGGGTAATTATAAAGTAACTGTTACACAAACTACAGGTTGTACAGGAACCAAAGAATTTGGTTTTCAGGTATCGGATTCAAATCTTAAAAATATTCCAAATATAGTAAGCCTAAGTAGCGCATTTAATACTTGGGACATTCCTGCTGATTATAAAAATGCAGATACAAATGTTATGATAGTTAGTTCACAAGGAGAGGTGATGTTTAATGGTGTGGATTACGATCCTTCAAAATGGGAAATAAAAAGTTTTAAAAATATAAATCCGGTTTATTATTACATAATCACAAAAGGTAGTGATGAAAAAAAAGGATCTATAACTGTAATTAAATAATATGAAGAAAATATTACTATTCGTTACTTTTCTTTACGGCTCAACACATGTACTCTATTCTCAAGACAATGTCAAAGGGGATGGAGTTGTTTCGTTTTCAATACCAATCAGAAATTCATTAAAATTTAATAGATATATTATTAACCCAGCGTTCAGTTTTGTTCGCGAACAAAATTCCTATGCGAGTTTTTATAACAAGCGTCAGTGGGTACAATTTGATAATGCACCACAAACTTATTTATTTAGTTATTCAGGAAGATTTAGAGAAAATGAAGGTATAGGTATTGGTTTATTCCAACAAAATTATGGTCTTATGACTACTTTTGGAATCATAGGAAACTTTGCTCACAACGTAGTATTACAAGAAGACAGTAATCTTACTTTTGGTGCAAATGTTGGTTTTTACAAAAGCGGATTAGATCAGGGGAAAATCATCTCAAACGATATGAATCTTAATATCGATGACATTCCTTCAAATTCACTAATTACGATTAACCCAGGTGTTAACTACGGTAACGCATTTTTAGACGTTGGTTTATCTGTAAATAATTTATTGCTATATAATTTTGCCACTTCAGAGATGGTAAAAGACGATCCAGAGCAAGCTGTGGAAGTTCACCTTATGTACACAGGTTATATTGATGCTTATGGTTTTTTTGACAGAAGTAAATTCTCAGGTCTTTTAAAATCTGAATTCAAGAAAGACAAAACTGTCATTTCTGGATTGGCAATGATTGCTATTCCTAAAGGATTTTGGGCACAAGCAGGTTACAACACTTTATACGGAATGTCAGCAGGTTTTGGTGTAAATATCACACCAAAAATTGCTATTGAATATAACTACGAAAAAGGGACTGGTAATTTCTCCAATTTTGGAGCTTCTCATGAATTTGTTATTGCTTATAAATTTAAAAGCAAAAACTACTATTATGGAGATGACGAAGAAGAAGGAGCACTTATTGAACCTACTGTTGTCAAAAAAGTGGCACCAGCCAAAACAACTACAACTCCTGTCGTAAAAACAGATGGAGCTACAAAAGCTAAACTTGCCGCTGATGCAAAAGCCAAAGCTGATGCAGCTGCAATACAGGCAAGATTAGAAGCACAAGCAAAAATTAAAGCTGATGCTGAAGCAAAAATTAAATTGGCAGCTGATAATAAAGCTAAAGCCGATGCTGAAGCTCAAGCCAGAATAGAAGCAGCAAAATTAGAAGCGGCTAAGTCTAAAGCAGATGCTGAAGCACTTAAAACGAAAGCTCTTTCATCTGATGGAAAAACTAAAGTTGATGCCGATGCTAAAGCAAAACTTGCTGCAGATAATAAAGCTAAAGCTGATGCTGCCGCTCTACAAGCAAAACTAGCTGCAGATAATAAAGCCAAAGCTGATGCTGCCGCTCTACAAGCAAAACTTGCTGCGGATAATAAAGCCAAAGCCGATGCTGCAGCATTACAAGCAAAACTAGCTGCAGATAATAAAGCCAAAGCTGATGCTGCCGCTCTACAAGCAAAACTTGCTGCAGATAATAAAGCTAAAGCTGATGCTGCCGCTCTACAAGCAAAACTTGCCGCAGATAATAAAGCCAAAGCCGATGCTGCTGCATTACAAGCAAAACTAGCCGCAGATAATAAAGCCAAAGCTGATGCTGCTGCATTACAAGCAAAACTTGCTGCGGATGCAAAAGTTAAAGCAGATGCCGATGCGTTACAAGCAAAATTAGCAGCCGATAATAAAGCTAAAGCCGATGCTGCTGCATTACAAGCAAAGCTTGCTGCGGATGCAAAAGTTAAAGCAGATGCCGATGCGTTACAAGCAAAATTAGCAGCCGATAATAAAGCTAAAGCAGATGCCGATGCATTACAAGCAAAACTTGCTGCGGATGCAAAAGCTAAAGCAGATGCCGATGCATTACAAGCAAAACTTGCTGCAGATAATAAAGCCAAAGCCGATGCTGCTGCACTACAAGCGAAACTTGCTGCGGATGCAAAAGCCAAAGCAGATGCCGATGCATTACAAGCAAAACTAGCTGCAGATGCAAAAGCTAAAGCAGATGCCGATGCATTACAAGCGAAACTTGCTGCGGATGCAAAAGCTAAAGCAGATGCCGATGCACTTCAAGCAAAACTAGCAGCAGATAATAAAGCCAAAGCCGATGCTGCTGCACTACAAGCAAAACTTGCTGCAGATGCAAAAGCTAAAGCAGACGCTGATGCACTACAAGCAAAACTAGAAGCAGATAATAAAGCCAAAGCCGATGCTGCTGCACTACAAGCAAAACTTGCTGCAGATGCAAAAGCCAAAGCAGACGCCGATGCACTACAAGCAAAATTAGAAGCAGATAATAAAGCTAAAGCAGATGCTGCTGCATTACAAGCAAAACTAGCTGCAGATGCTAAAGCTAAAACAGATGCCGATGCACTACAAGCAAAACTAGCTGCAGATAATAAAGCTAAAGCCGATGCTGCTGCATTACAAGCAAAATTAGCTGCAGATGCTAAAGTTAAAGCAGATGCCGATGCACTACAAGCAAAACTAGCTGCAGATAATAAAGCTAAAGCCGATGCTGCTGCATTACAAGCAAAACTTGAAGCAGATGCTAAAGTAAAAGCAGATGCCGATGCACTTCAAGCAAAATTAGATGCTGATGCAAAAGCTAAAGCCGACGCCGCTGCATTACAAGCAAGACTTGCAGCTGATACTAAAGTAAAAGTTGATGCTACTGCATTACAATCAAAATTAGATGCTGATGCAAAAGCCAAAGCAGATGCCGACGCTAAGCTTGCAGCTGATGCAAAAGCTAAAGCCGATGCTGCTGAAGCACTTAAAATAAAATTAGCAGCCGATGCAAAAGCTAAAGCTGATGCCGATGCAATCCAGGCAAAACTTGATGCTGATGCTAAAATAAAAGCAGACGCTAAGGCGAAAACCGAAGCTGCCGAATTAAAAGCAATTATAGATGCCGATGCCAAAGCTAAAGCGGAGTCTGATGCATTACAAGCAAAAATAGCTGCAGAAGCTAAATTAAAAGCTAAAGCTGATGCAATTGCACTTCAGGCAAAATTAGCTGCTGATGCAAAAGCCAAAGCCGATGCAATAGCATTATTGGCTAAAGAAACGGCTAATGCAAAAGCGAAAGCTGATGCAGACGCAAAAGCCAAACTTGCTGCAGATGCAAAAGCCAAAGCCGATGCTGCAGCATTACAAGCAAAAGAAGCTGCTGATGCCAAACTTAAAGCGAAAGCTGATGCAGATGCTCAATTAGCTGCTGATGCAAAAGCCAAAGCTGACGCAATAGCATTACAAGCAAAATTAGCTGCAGATGCTAAAACGAAAGCTGATGCTGATGCCAAAGCTAAATTAGATGCAGATGCTAAAGCCAAAGCTGATGCTGACGCACTTCAGGCAAGACAAGCTCAGGATGCTGAACTAAAAGCGAGACAAGATGCAGATGCTCTTGCAGCATCAAACGCAGCTGCGAATGCGGCTAAAGATGAGACTGCTAAATCAATTGATAATTTAACTAGTGTGTTTGATAGTTCATATAAAACACAAACAGATTTATTGAATCAATTGACAGCTACAGTTGCTAAAAAACAAAAAGACCTTGATGACCTTAGAGAAGAAAATGATTTAAGTGAAAAAGGAATATATAAAGAACCGAAACCATTTAAGAGCGTAGCATCTGAAAATAGCGAGTTAGAGGCATTAAAATTACAAATAGCTCAAGTTAACAGCGAACAAAAAAATGCGTTAACCAGATTGACGAATTTGTATAATGAGCGACTTAAAAAAGTGCCGAATAAAAACGATGCACTTAACAAAAGTTACTTAGCCAAAATTGAAGCTTTAAAAGCAGAACAATTAAGAGCAGAAAAATCGAATGCAGATTTGATTGCTAGTTTAGAGAAAATTAAACTAGAAACTGAGATAGAGAAAAGACGTAGAATCAAGCGTGCGGCATTCGAGAATGACCAAGGTCGTTACCAACAAGATGTTGCTACTTTAAAACGTATAAAAGAAACGACAAGACCAAGTAGTAAACCATTAAAGGCAAATGATTTTGATTATGGCGATGAACAATCGAACATGCAAATTATCAAGAATGTTAAAAATGCAGAAAGTGGTTATTATTTGATTATTGCTGTACATAGTAGTTCAGATAAAAGAGATGAATTTTTGACCAAAGCAGTTTCTGCAGGACAATCAGATATTAATTTCTTTTACAATGTAAGTGCTAGTAAATATTACATCTATTACGATAAGTATGATAACTTACAAGAGGCTAGTAAAGCATTAGAATCAAAAGGTAATAAACCATACAACGGAAAAATGTCTATTGTAAAAGTCGAAAACGAATAAAACGATTATTGTATAAAATTATAAGAAAAAGTATGCAAGGGAGCTTCTAGTTTTTTAGAAGAGCATGCTACTGAATAAATATTTAGAGTGCCATTTGTCTTGTTTTCCTGGACCCCCCATTTTAGGAAAGCATTGCAAATGATTAAATAGAAAATACCATGAAAAAACCTACTATTGTAAAAATTGCTTTAATTGCTTTGATCTTCTTACAAAGCATTATTTCCTATTCTCAAAATTATAAAAGTTTTGATATTCGCTACAATAATAAAAATTTAAGAGGGGACATCCTCTTGATTGGAAATAGCATCCTGAATCGAAGTACCAGGAGTGAAGGCCCAGAGGTACCCTTTAACGATAGGGATCAGAATAGCAGTTTCAACATGAAATATGTTAATGTTGATGGAGGTGCTGGTATTTTTAATTCAAGTAAGGCTAAGTTGACTTTGCCTGATGCAGCTTGTTCCAAGATTGTATATGTAGGACTGTACTGGAGTGCAGTTACCAGGGGTACTGAGGCAATAGATAAGGTAAAGTTTAAAATGCCTGGGGGAAGCTATGTTGATATAGATGGTACCGTTATTTATAATGCAAACGGTACTAAAATAGGTACTAGTTTGCCTTATGCATGTTATGCCAATGTAACAGATTATTTTACTAAAACACCAAGGCCTGATCCTCAGGGATATTATTCAGTAGCTAATGTTTCTACGGCACAAGGTACAAATAGACCAGCTAATGCTAGTTCTGGAGGTACAGGTTTATCTGCAGGATGGTCCCTTTTCTTTGTATATGAAAATGCAACTTTACCAGAAAAAGCGATTACTTCATTTGATGGATTTAGTGCTATTGATGAAAATAATAATTTAGATATAAAAATTTCTGGATTTACTACAATTCCAGTGGGTCAGGTAAAAGCAAAATTTGCTTTTTCGGCAATAGAAGGAGATTTGAATATTGGAGGTGATTATTTATCTATTAATGGGTTTAAATCCACACCTCAGGAAAGACCACAGGAGTGGTTTGGTTGGGAGAAAAAAGATAATTTCTTTAACAGTTCGGTTACTTCAATGGGGACTATCTTAAAGGATAGAGATCTCAATAGTACTAATACATTAGGATTTGATGCGGGGGTGTTTGAAGTAAAAAATGATCCAACCACTCAATTCCCAGGAGGTTCTGTAATTAAAAATGGAGATACTTCGGCAATCATAAGTTTGGGGAGTGATCAGGATCTTTATTTTTATTATTTTAATGCTTTTGCTGTCGAAATCATTGCACCAAGGATTGTACTTCTTAAAAAAGTTTTTGCAAAAGATGATGCCGGTAAGTATTATGATGCGGGAGGTAAGGACATCAGTATCGATAAAGAATTAAAATATGAAATAAGCTTCCAAAATAAAGGTAATGATAACGCTGTAAACTTTACAATTACAGATATTTTGCCTAATAATATTATTTTTAACGATAAAACCGATTTTTTAGATATACCAGATGGAGTAAAGGTAAAATCTTATGATGCGGCTACCAGAACCATAGTATTTGAGGTTGCTCCGGATCTTGTTGTAAGTAATAGTGGTACCACTACTCTAACATTTAGAGTAAAGACAGTTAAAGATTGTGATGCTTTAACAGACGCATGCTCAAATGTTATTGATAATACAGCTATTTCAAAATATAACGGAGTTATTAACAAAAATACATTTGGAGAAGGAAGTCTTTCCGCAGAGGAAGGTTGTAATGTTGGTAAACCAACAGCAACTAACTTTCTTATTGGTTTAGAGAAATGTAAATTTGAGCAAACATTATATTTGTGTGGTACAGTTAAACTAAAAGCTGGAGGTGGTTATACTACTTATGTATGGAAAGATCCTAACGGAAATATTTTTGGAGGTAACAACCAAGAAGTTACCGTTACTAAACCAGGTACATACACAGTAGTTACTAGTGCAGCAGCACCATGCAAAGGAATAACTCAAACATTTATTGTTAAGGAATATACAGAAAATATCAATTCTAATCCTGTTAACCCTTATGCGGATAATATTAACCCAGAAACTAATTTGCCTTATCCTTGTATTAATGGTGGTGTGTTATTTCCAAAGATATTTTTATGTGGTAAAAACGCATTCAAAGATATTGATACTAAAATCACTGGTGCATCAAGCATTGTTTGGCAAGAAACAAAAGATTTACCAACAGCACCTTTAGATGACAGTTGTCCTGATGTAAATGCTAAAAATTGGACAGTAATAGGAAACGGTCCAACTTATACTGCTAATAGAGCAGGTACTTTTAGACTTGTAGTTACTTATAATAATACTTGTGAAAATATATATTATTTTAATGTGACTCAAAGTGTAGTAGACCCAACCTTTACAAAGCAAGATATCGTTTGTGATACGAAGGGAAGTATTACCATTACAAATCCAAAACCAAATGATGGATTCGGATACCAATATAGTTTGGATGGCGTAAAACCTTACCAGGATTCAAATGTTTTCGATGATGTTCCAGCAGGAAGATATATCGTTCATATAAAAACAAAAGCAGTAGATAATACATTTGAAAAATGTGAGTATACTGCGGATGTTACAATTATAGAGAAAACTTTTAAAACAAAAATAGATACTACAGATCCAAGTTGTGCTGGAAAAGGAGGAACTATCAAAGCGACTGTTACTGGAGTAGACGGATGGTATCAATTTATTGTTACTGATGTTGCAACTGGTGATGTAAAAGGCGACTCAGGAAAAATTGTTGCTCCTAAGAATTTTAACCTTTTTGAAGGAATTGCACCAGGTGTATATGATGTAGCAATTACTACAAAAGATGGTTGTGTAAAAACAGAAAGAGTTACAATAAATGATAATAAATTAGATGCTAAAGCTAGTATTACAACACCTCTTACTTGTAATGATGGTGTAATTACGGTAGTAGCAACAGGAGGAACGCCTGTCGCAGGATTCCCAGATTTTTATTACTATTATGTTAATGGTGATAAAACTCCTTTAACCGACCCATTAATTCCAATTACAAAAGCAGGAACGTATGATATAGTTGTTATAGATGCTGCGGGATGTAGTGTTACAATCCCTACTATTACAGTTCCAGACTTAGTAAGACCAACTGTTAAAATTGATCAGAAAAATATTAATTGTTACGGAAGTGCTGATGGTGAAATTTCATTTACTTTAACTCCTGCTACTTCAGACTATACAGTATCGTATAGTATTAATGGACTTGCTGGACCATTTAGTACAATTTCTCCAATAAAAAATTTAGCAGCAGGCGATTACGATGTTGTAGTAAAATATACTTATGACAAAGTAGATTGTTTTGATGAGTCTGTAAAAATTACAATAACAGCACCAGCAACAAAAGTTACTGCTTCTGCAGGGGTTGCCGAGTTATCTGGTTGTGGACCAACAGGATCTGAAAAACAAGGTAAAGTTAGAATTACAAATGCTCAAGGAGGAATCCCTCCATATAAATATAGTTTTGATGGTATTAATTGGCAAGATTCAAATGAAGCTTACATTAATCCAAGAGCGACACCATATACTTTTTATATTAAAGACAGTTCACCAGCACCAGGTTGTCCTTATGCAATGACTGGAATTATTTTAGAAGAAAAACCTGCAGATCCTACAATTGAGGTATCAACACCAACATTTAATTGTGACGGAAATGCATCAACTACTGTAACAATTACAAATACAGGTGGGGCTAATTATGAGTATGAATATTTACTGAATGGAGTGGTAAATACAAATACTCCGCCAAATGTTTTTGTAAATGTACCACCATCAGTTCCTGGTACACCACACAAAATTGAAGTAAGATATAAATTGATTTCGGCACCAACATTTAGTAATTTATTAAATGAAGATTTTGGTTCTGGACCAGATGAAACTTCGCCTGGAATTAACCCTGCTTTTTGTTGGGAGAGACAAGTTGAAGCAACAAAATGTAATGGAAATAAGTTCTTTGGAAACGGAGAATATACGGTTACCAATTCTTTACGAAATAATCCTTATGACGGATGGCATAACCCTATTGACCATACAACTGGTACAGCTGCTACTGGAGGCAGGTATTTAGCAGTTGATGCTGGAACAGCTATCCCAAATAACGCGGTTCTTTATAGAAAAACTATTAAAGATATTGTGCCAGATCAGCCAATACAGGTTAGGTTTTTTGCTACTAATTTATTAAAAGTTGGTAATTTTCAGCCAGACGCTTCCCTTACTGTAGAATTGCAAAACAGTGCAGGGAAACCATTATCATCTCAATCTACAGGTGGAATACCAAAAACAGACGGTTGGGTAGAATATAACAGAACAATAAATCCAGGTAGTAATACTACATTAGATTTTGTATTACGACTTGAAGTTTCTCAAGTTGATGGGATTGACTTTGCGGTTGATGATATAGAAGTATATCAATTACCAAAATCATGTTTATCTACCAAAAAATTTGAAGTTATTGTAGATCCGAATAAAAAATTTACTGCAGATGTTAAAGATATTGTCGCAACACAATGTAAAGGAAATAAAGATGGAAGGTTAACAATTATTGCATCTAATTTTGATACTACCAATGGATTTGAATATTTAATAGATGGAGTTCTACCTTGGAAAGTTTCTAAATTAGAAGAGACTATTGTTGATGGTTTAGGAGAGGGAGAACATACGGTTAAGGTTCGTTACGATGCAACTTCAGTAGGATGTGATTTTACGCTTAAGCCTACAGTTGGATCACCAGATAAGTTTGAAGTAGAAGCAAAAGCTACTGCTGCTAAGTGTTCTATAGGCGCTACAGTTACTGCATCAGGAAAAGGTGGTACAAAAGACTATACATTTACACTTACAGATTCGGCAACACCGCCTAATGTAGTTACTTTCCCATCTACTGGGATATTAACAGACGTTAAACCAGGAACGTATACGGTTTCGGGTAAAGATAAAAATGGTTGTTTAGATGATATAGACATACCTTTGGTTATTGATAAACCAGTTGCTCCAAAAGCTGAAATTGCTAATAATACAGGTTTATGTTTTGACGGAAAAATAGCAACAATAACGGTTAATATTACCGATGGTGTAGCTCCTTATTTCTATCAGGTTAAATATAATACAGGGCTATTAGGTTCAAAAATTCCTATTCCAGCTCCTGCTACTTCATTTACATATGAGGCAAAAGCAACAGGAGATTACACATTTGTAATAACAGATTCTTATGGTTGTGAGGCTACAGTAATTAGCCAAACAATTAATGCTAATCTTACTGCAGATGCCCAAACAGCTACTTCATTAACTTGTATCGATCCAAAAGAAGCTAAGATTGAAGTAACAATTAATGGTGGTACAACTCCATTTAGTTATATAGTTAAAGATAATACAGGTAAAGAGGTATATGCTAGCGTAGGGACTATTGCAGGTCCAAAATTTACATATACTACGACTATTGCGGGTAAATATACTTTTGAAATTACCGATAAAAATAAATGTATAACAACTGCAGAGGGTAATGTAGCTTCAATTACAAACCCTACGGTTAAAGCTGTACAAACAAACATTAGTTGTAACGGATTGTCTGATGGTTCAGTAGTATTAACTGGCCATGACGGTACAGGTGATTATGAGTTTAGCGATAAACCTACAACAGGATTTACAAGCTCTCCTAATTTTTCAGGTTTAACTTTAGGAAAACATAAATTTTATGTAAAAGATACAAATGGTTGTACAGGAGAAGTAGAAGTTGATATTACACAACCAGATGTAATAACACCATCAGTATCTATATCTACACCATATACTTGTGAAACTAAAGCTATCATTACAGCTTCGGCAACAGGAGGAAACGGTACTACTTATACTTATGTATTGAAGATAACCAAAGGCGGAGTTACTACAGTAGTAGCAACAAATAATACAGGTATATTTAAAGATTTAACTACAGGTGGAGCTTATTCAGTTACAATTACTGATAGTAAAGGATGTACTATAACTAAGGATGCAGGTACTATTTTGGATTTAGTTCCGATTACAGCGATGAATATTACAAATTCAGCTCTTAAATGCCCATCTAATTTAGTAGATGTTACAATTACAAGCGTAACAGGAGGAAAAGCAGCATATGAATATTCTATAACCGCGCCTGCAGGGTCTACAAGAACTTGGCAGCCAGAGAATATATTCAAGGATTTAGCTCCAGGTACTTATACATTTACAGTAAGAGATGTTAACAAATGTACGTTCTCATTCCCGCATACTATTAAAAAATTAATACCAATAGTAATAGAAGAAGAAGTAATAAATAATATTTCTTGTTTAGAAAGTATAGACGGTTCTGCGAAGTTTACTATCAAAGACTTAGGTAATAATGTTCGTTATTCTTATGATATTGACGGAGGAACAGCAGTAACAGGTACAACACCTACTACAGGATCTACTACAATTGTTGTAAATGTTCCTAATTTAGGAGCAGGTGATCATACATTAACGATAACAGATTTAGAAACAAATTGTCAAGTTTCTAAAACTGCTAAAATTTTGGCTCCTGCTGAAAAATTAGAAATAACAAAATTAACTGTAACACCGATGACATGTGATGTTAAGGGTAAAGTTGTAGTTGATACTAAAGGAGGTTGGGGAACTAATAAATATACCCTTACACAACCTGATGGAACTGTAGTTGGTCCACAATCAACTAATAGTTTTGATAATTTAACTGTAGTAGGAGAATATACAGTATCAGTAAAAGATTTAAATGGTTGTGAAAAATCTGAAAAATTTACATTGGCAGATAAAGTTAAACTTGATGCTAAAATAGATTTATTGTCAGATTTATGTTATGATAAAACTAATAAAGCAACAATAATTGTTACGCCTAAAGTACCATCGCCAACATACGAGTATAAACTTGATAATGGGACTTATCAGCCTTCTGGTACTTTTTCTAATTTAGAACCAGGAGATTATATTGTAACTGTTAGGGACAAAGTAACTGGTTGTACATTGCCATTACCATCTCAACATATTGCAAAAGAACTAAGAGCAACTGTAAATTTGGATAAAAGTGCTGATTGTACTACTGATCCAGATATAATTATTAAAGGAGAAGTGTTTGACGGTACAGCGCCTTATTCATACACAGTAACTGTAAATGGAGTTGCAGATCCAGTTACTAAAGTAATAACAGGAAATAAATTTTCTTATACAAATGATGTAGCTACAACAGCTACAACAGATACGGAATATGTATTTGTAATAAAAGATAAAACAGGTTGTGAAGTAACTTCTACAGTTATTGTAAAACCAAAAACATATCCAAAATTTAAGGCTGAAACTACAGATTCAAAAATCTTATGTAATGGAGATGCTACAGGTTCGATAAAAGTAACTATAGACACTGCTTTTGGAGTAGGCCCTTATGTAATCGATGTATACAATACAACGACCAAGACATCATATGGAACACAAACTACTGGACTTCCAGCAGGTAATTATACTGTAAAAGTAACAGATGCAAAATCTTGTTCTACTACAGAGTTGAATGTTGAAATTAAAGAACCAGATGCTATTAAGATAGTTCACGATGTTCAGCCAATAACTTGTGGTCTAAATGGTGTTTCGTTAGGATCTATTACAATTACGTCAGTTACTGGAGGTACAGGACTATATACTTACAATGTTATAGGAGATAATTATGATGTAAAATTTACAGGACAGACGGGTAAACAACAAGTTTTTAAAGTTGTTAATTTTGGTTATTATGAGATTATTGTTACGGATGCAAACGGATGTCCTGCATTTGTAAAAAAGATTTTAGTAACATCACCTCCAGATGATTTGGACATAACTGTATCAGCTCCGCCTTTTGATTGTTCTTTAGGAGGTTCAGCTACTGTTTCTATAGGTGCTAAAACAGGTATAATAGGAGATGGTCCATTTTATTTTGCTATTTATGATGGCAGTGTTCCATCATATCCTAACCCAGTAGGAACATTTGCATGGTTACCAGAAGATGGTCCTAAAAGTAAAAAAGTAACTTTCGATAATTTAACTCCAGGAGTTAAATATACTTTTATTGTATACGATAGCGATGCTGCTCATGGTGGTACGGGATCAGGGTGTTATTATTATGAAACTGCGGAAGATATTATACCGACCAATTCTACATTAGAAATAGAGAAATTACAAGCAAACAATATTACTTGTTTAGGTGCTGATAATGGTAATGTATCGTTTAAAGTTTATAGCAAATACCTTGTACCTACTCATGTAGAATATGAAATTTTTAATGCACAAACGCTAGTGTCAATGGGAGCCGCACAATCTGATGTAGTTCCGGCAGGTAATACTATTCCGAGAGTTTCATTAGATATAAATAATTTTGGCGTACTTCCATTTGGAAATTATTATGTTTTGGTGACCGAAATCGATAAATCTGTTACGCCTAATAAAAGAGGATGTAGTGTGGCTACATCACCGTTTAATATTACAGGTTCAACTACAGTTTTAACATTAGATGCTAATTCATCTAATAATGCTAATTGTAATCCATTGAAAGGAGTAATCAATGCTTTTCCACAAGGAGGAACGACTTTACCAGCGGTTGTAGCTGTACCAGAAGTACCAGCAACTCCAACTTCGCCTGCAGTACCTGCAATTCCAGCTTCTGCAGCGGTTCCATACTTGTATCAAATTGTTGTTGATAATGGAGCAATAGGTCAGGATCCATTAATAGATGTTCCGCCTACAGCAGATTCTTTCCTTATCCCTACACATACATCAAGCACTTTTAAAGTAGAAGCAGGTAATTATTTGGTTTATGTTCGTGATGCTTATGGTTGTATTGCATATAAAGCAGTAACGGTTGTTAAAGATCCAGAACCAATAATTGATGCAGTTATAGATCCAGCTTTCTGTTCTGCTATTGAAGGTAATTTTGCCATCAATGTAAATATAACTACACTTGGTGTAGGGCCATATACATACACTTTAAATGGGGGTAACGCTGTTGCGATTACAACAACACCATTATTTACAATAGCTGATTTGACTTCAGGGAAATACAAAATTAAAGTTAAGGACTTAAACGGTTGTACGAGTAACGAAGTTGAATTAGAAATTTTCAAACCGTTAGACCTTAAAGCTAAATTTACCCTAGACCCTGTTTGTGATATTGCAAATGGTACTATTACTGCAGAAGTTTCTGGAGGTGACACCGCTACAGGTCCTGGAAAAGGATTTGAATTTACTTTAAAAAACAAGACTGTAATTCCTACTCCTCTTGATGTAGTACAGCTTAACAATGGAGTTTTCTTAAATCAGGCGGCAGGAAGTTATACGGTTACTGTTAAGGATTTAAGTACTAACTGTACAAAATCTGTAAATGTTGATATTCCGCTTGCTACAAAAGTAGTATTAGCAATTGGTGATATTGATGTAACATTACCTAATTGTATGACTCCGGCAGGGCAACCAGCTCAAGGAAACGTTAGTAATGGTACAATTAAAGTTAATTTACCAGCTGTTAACAATAACCCTGATTATACATACACACTTACATTACTTGATCCAATAACAGGACTTCCAGTTGGCACTCCATTTATACAAAAATCAAATGGTTATTTTACTGGGTTAGCTTCAGGAGATTATAATGTTACAGTTAAATCTGAAAGAGGTTGTGAAGAAACAGTAAAAGTTACTATTGGTATACCTGTTGAAGTTGTTGCTAGTGCAGCTGCGGAGGAATTTAAGTGTTCTACAGGAAATACTCCTAAAACAACAAAAGTAACTGTTACAGGTGCTGGAGGAACAGGAAAATTCACCTATAGTAAAGACAATATTACTTACGGAAATGATAATGAATTTTATGTTGGTGCTGACAAAGCAATTCAAAACGTAACATATTACGTTAAGGACGAAAATGATTGTATCGATAGTGTAACGATTCCAATCGCTCCATTCCCTAGTTTAATTGCTGCGGATGTAACTTTTGGTGCAGATATGGATTGTGAAAACAAGAAACAAGTAATGGATGTAGTTATAAATGGAGGAACAAATACTCCAAAAGAATTTACATACCAAGTATATAAAGATGGAGTTCTTGTTTCAGGAAGTTTAACGACTGTTACAGGTACTACATTTACTTATGAAGCAGATACTGCAGGTAGTTATTATGAATTCGAAATTTTCGATAATAATACAGGTTGTAGTATAAAATCAGAGATTCAACCAGTTCCATTATTTAATGATCTTAAAGTAACAGCTTTTGCTTCCACTCAAGTAAGTTGTAATGGAGGTGATTCAGGAGAAATAACTATTGATGTTACTGGATATACTGGAAAATATACTTATGAAGTTTATAACGGAATAAGCGCTCTTCCTGTAGATGCAGGAAATGGAGATACTACTCTAGGTTCAACAATTACTGCTGGGTTACCTGCAGGAAATAATTACACAGTTGTAGTTAAAGAAACGGGATTCCCTAAATGTTCTGAAACTTCAGATGTGGTTATAATTACAGAGCCTTTATTACCATTGAGTTTAGGACCAATTACAAATGTGCCTCAAAATTGTAAAACTAAAGGTGCACAGGTAACAGTTCCTATTGCATCGGTTATTGGTGGTACACCGGGTTATAAGTATGCATTTGTTAAATCAGGAGATTTATTAAAAGATGATATGTATTCAGATAGTAATACTGCTACACTTGATCCAACCGTGAGTACCAAATGGAATGTTTATGTTAAGGATAAAAATGGATGTGAAACTAGTACAACTGTAGATATTACTGTAGATCCACTTCCATCTGCTATTGTAGCTACACCAGATAGTCAATGTTATGTAGCTGGTGCAGATTATACAATAACAGTTACTGCTAATGGTGTAGGACCATTGAAATATAGTTTAACTAATGTTGATGAAACATTTACGACAAACAATCAATTAACAGTAAAAGGACCAGGTACATACGATGTATATGTAAAAGATGCTAATGGATGTATTACCAAAGCAACTGCTGCATTTACAATTTTGAAACCGTTAGAGTTATCGGCAGAAATTTCAACATACCCAACTTGTAACGGTGGCGACGGTGTTGTTACTCTACAAGGTTTAGGAGGAACAATTCCTGCTAATTATCAATATGCTACTGGAACTGCTACAACACCAAATACATTTAGCGTAACGGCTGTATTCCCTAATTTAACTCCAGGAACTAAGTATTATTTCTGGGTAAAAGATATGGTGACAAATTGTATGGCATCAATTGATTATACAATACCTACAGCAGCAGTTGTTACTATTGTAGATGCTGATTTAACAGCAACTCCTGTTACTTGTTATGATGGAACAGATGGTACTATAACAGTTACTCTAGATGCAAGTAATAATAACCCTGACTATAAGTTTACTTTAGATGGTGTTGATTATAAAGGTAATATTGTTGCTAGAGCAGAACAAAAAGAACCTACATTCAGTAATTTACCAGCAGGTAAATATACAGTATCGGTTATGTCGGGTAGAAATTGTCCAGGTTCAGCAAAAACTGAAATTATACAACCAAGCATAATTGTTATTGCTACTCCAGTTGTTACAGAATTTGAATGTAATGCAGGAACAAATGCACCTAAGTTTGCTACGATAGAAGTAAGCGCTTCAGGAGGTACTCAACCGCTTACTAAATATGTATTTATTAAAAAAGGAGCTACACCAGCAGATGACAGAATTGTTCAGTCAGGAAAAGAGACTATATATACTTCGTCTGAAGTAGCAGGAGGCACTTATATCATAGAAGTTTATGACAACAATAATTGCCCTATAAGCACTACAGCAGTAATTAAGCCTTATGTAGGTATTAAAGATGCTGTTATAAAAGTTGATGCCTACATCACATGTTTAACTAATGAAGATATCAGTGTTAATGTAACTGCTGAAGGAGTATTGCCATTACCAGCTTTAGAATATTCTATAAAGTATCCAGATGGTACAATTAAAACGAATCTAATTGGAGTAAATACTTTTACTGATTTACCAGTAGGACAATATACAATTACAGTTAAAAATCCTGATACAGGATGTAGTCTTGATAGAATTCATACTGTTAATAATTCGAATACTTTCGAGTTAAAAGCAACAAACATTAAGGATCTTACATGTTTTGATTCAGATAATGGAAGCATAGATTTCACTTTAGTAGATTCTAAAGTAATACCATCTAATCTTCCTAAAGGATTCAAATATGTAATTACTGGCCCAACACCAAGCAATGGCACTAGTGCAAATCTAGGACCACTTACAATTGGTAATTTAAAAGCAGGTTCTTATAAAATATCAGCTACACTAATAGATTCACCTTTCTGTACTGTAGATGCTGAGTTTGACATAAAAGGACCATTAGCACCATTAGAACTTGATGTACAGCATTCAGAAATTACGTGTGCTGCAGGTAATAAAGATGGAAAAATCGTAGCTTCTGCTAAAGGTGGATGGCCAGGAGGATATGAGTTCCAATTGGAATTAAATGGAGCTCCATTAGTTGGTTGGTCTACTCAATCAACGTTCCCTAACTTAGGAGTTGGAAATTACATTGTTAAAGTAAGAGATACTAAGATGTGTGAAGTTCCAAAGCCTTTAGAATTAAAAACACCAGCACCAATTGTAGTAACAGCTAATGTAGCTAAAGCAATGTTAACTTGTTTTGGTGATAATTCAGGAGAAATTACAGTAACTACTACAGGAGGTTCAGGTAAATATTTATATACATTGGTTGCAACATATCCTGATGGAGTTGTAACTAAAAACGGTCCACAACCGAATAATGTATTTACAGGATTAAAAGCAGCTAGTTATGTAGTGATAGTTACAGATAGTTGGACATGTACAGGTACATCTGTGGCAGTAGAAATTAATGAGCCACCAATAGTAAAAGGATCTTTAGCAATTAAAACTAACGAAACTTGTCTTATAGTTCCAGAGTTAACACTTACTGCAACAGGAGGTACAGGACCATATAAGTATAGTACAAATGGAACTGATTATAGTGCGCCGTTTAATTCATCAGTTACAATTGTATTGCCATTTACGACTACAGAAACTACGTATAAATATTTTGTACAAGATGTATTTGGTTGTACTACCGAAACTGTTAATAGTATTACACCTCCGAAAGTTCCAGAACTTGTATTTACTAATGTTACAGGTTATGATATTCATTGTAAAGGATCTAGTACAGGTAGTATATATGTAACAGCAGTAGGTGGATTAGGTAACTATGTTTACACATTGCTAAATGCTGCAACAGGGCAAGCAGTTGCACCAGCACCAGTACAGAGTAAACCAGGTCAATTTGAGAACCTTGCACAAGGAACTTATATTGTAAAAGTGGATAGTGGTGATTGTAACAAGAATTCATTACCAGTTACAATTATAGAGCCAAACACGAGTGTAACAGCTAATGCCGTTCCTACACATTTAACATGTAATGCGTCTAAAAACGGTATGATTACAGTTATAGCTTCTGGAGGAACAGGAAAACTTAGATATGCAATTTCGCCAGACTTTAGACAGTTCTTCGAATCTAATGTTTTTGACAATTTAAACGCAGGATTCTATGATGTATTAGTACAGGACGAAAACGGATGTGAGTTACCGATTAAAGGTATCGAAATAAAAGAACCAGGAATCTTAAGCCCATCTCTTACGCCAAATAGTATATTGCCAGAGTTATGTTTTGGAGAGAAAAATGGATCATTTAGTATCGATATTGTTGGAGGAACTGCTCCTTACAGAGTAAGTTTAGATGACAGAAAAGGTACTTATGCACCAGTAACTGGTACAAACCATCTCTTTACAGGTTTAGTAGGAGGAATACATACTGTTTATGTTTTGGATGCTAACAATTGTACGGCAGAACTAGAAATTCCAATGCCAGAATCAGTTAAACTAGAGCCAACTGCTAAGGTTAATACGGATTGTGTGAATAATGTAGCTGCAAATTTTGTGACTATAACAATTCATGAAAGTGCAAACCCAGCCGATGTAGATTATGCATTAGATGGTAGCACAACATATCAGGATAGTAACATATTTGTTAATGTTGCTCCGGGAACACATACTGTAACAGCAAGACATTCTAATGGTTGTGAGCAAACTACATTACCATTTACTATAGAAGATGTTCAACCATTAACATTAACATTAACCGATGGTGGATTAAATGAAATTGTTGCAACAGCTACAGGCGGTGGTGGAGAATATCAATACACATTAGATGGAGAACCTTATGGATCAGTTAATAAATTCATTATTTACAAAACAGGAACTTACACAGTTGTTGTAACAGATAAAAATGGATGTACAGCTACAGCTACAAGATATGTTCCTTACATCGATGTTTGTATCCCGAACCACTTTACTCCAAATGGAGATGGCATAAACGATACTTGGGCTCCAGGATGTACAGTAAATTATAAAGATTTAACATTCGACATCTTTGACAGATACGGACGTATAATTTGCAAATACAGATTGGGTCAAAAATGGGATGGAAAATACAATGGTGCCGAATTACCATCTGGTGATTACTGGTATGTATTGAAACTCAATGACAATAAAGATGACAGAGAGTTTGTTGGACATTTCACCCTTTACAGATAACTAATAACAAAGTAATTATGTTATCTAAAATTAAAAATACAATGAAAAAAATTATCATATCATTTCTACTTATGGCTGTAACATCAGGTTACAGCCAGGAGTTAAATTTGCCAGTTTTCACACAATACCTTGCTGATAACCCATTTGTAGTATCTTCAACTTTTGCCGGAATTGGTGATAACTTAAGAATACGTGCCAATGGTTTAACACAATGGGTAGGAGTTAAAGACGCACCAGATAACCAATCGCTTTATGCGGATTTTAGAATCTTAGATCGTTCAGGAGTGGGAATATCGCTTTATAACGATAGTAACGGATATACAAGACAAACAGGAGCCAAAGTATCTTTTGCGCACCACTTAATTCTGGATTACTATTCTAAGCAATACTTATCTTTTGGTATTTCGTATAATATCAATAATTTTAAAATTGATATCAACGAATTTAATCCAACATACGAAATCCCAGCACCAGATCCAAGTGTTACCGATAATAGATTCGTTTCTAACAACAACTTCGATGTAGGTGTTTTATATCGTAATAAGTCGTTCTATCTAAGTTTTAATGCGAGTAACATACTTAACAAAGAAATCGACAAATTCGACGGTATAGAGCCTAATTTACTTCGAAACTATCAAGTTTATACAGGATATGTTTTTAAAGGAGCAGAGAACAACCGTATCGAGTTCGAACCATCAGTTTATTACCAATTGTTCGCAAGTGATCAGCGTTCAAGTACCGATTTTAACTTTAAGTTCAGACAATACAATCGTTATGAAGATTATTACTGGATAGGAGTTTCTTATCGTTTCCTAAATGATCAGTTCTTCCAGCCATTAATGGTAGGGCCTATGGCAGGTTTCAAGAAATCAGGTTTTTACTTTGGTTATTCATACCAGGCATCACTTAATCGTATAGGAGCTTACAATTCAGGAACACACGTTGTAACTATAGGATTTGATTTCCTTCAGGCAATTAGTAACTGTCCATGTACACAAAATCCAGTTCACGATTAATAATTAATTAGCCAATTTTTGATTTTTTGTGTTTAATTTAAAATAATTATCAAATTACATCGTTTTCGTTTATGTAAACCCCTGTTTTTTATTTTTATCGAATTTATTACTAAGCTAAAAGTTCTATATTTGTTATTCTTTCAAAAAAAACTAAAAAACTTACCTTAATGAAAACGTTAAAAGATTTTAATTTTAAGAATAAAAAAGCAATCATTCGTGTTGATTTCAATGTGCCATTAGATGAAAATTTTAATGTAACAGATGCAACTCGTATCGAAGCTGCAAAACCTACAATTGATGCAATTTTAGCCCAAGGCGGAAGCGTGATTTTAATGTCACACCTTGGAAGACCAAAAGGAGTTGAAGAAAAATACTCTTTAAAACATATTTTAAAAACAGCTTCAAATATTTTAGGAGTTCCTGTACAGTTTGCTTCAAACTGTGTTGGAGAAGTTGCTAAAGATGCTGCTGCAAATTTAAAACCAGGAGAAGTTTTATTATTAGAAAATTTACGTTTCCATGCCGAAGAAGAAGCTGGAGATGTAGCTTTCGCAAAAGAATTAGCTTCATTAGGAGATATCTATGTAAACGATGCTTTCGGTACAGCACATAGAGCACATGCTTCGACAACAATAATTGCCCAATTTTTCCCTAACGAAAAATGCTTCGGTACATTATTAGCAAAAGAAATAGAAAGCTTAAATAAAGTACTTAAAAATAGTGAAAAACCAGTTACAGCTGTTCTTGGTGGATCTAAAGTTTCTTCGAAAATTACGGTTATCGAAAACATTTTAGATAAAGTTGACCATATGATTATTGGAGGAGGAATGACTTTTACCTTCATTAAAGCACAAGGTGGTAAAGTAGGGAATTCTATTTGTGAAGATGACAAATTAGAACTAGCACTTGAAATTTTGAGATTAGCTAAAGAAAAAGGAGTTCAAATACATATTCCAGTTGATGTTATTGCTGCAGATGATTTCTCAAACACAGCAAACACACAAATAGTAGATGTATATGCAATTCCTGATGGATGGCAAGGTCTTGATGCAGGTCCTAAATCATTGGAAAACTTTGAGAAAGTAATCATGGAATCAAAAACTATCTTATGGAATGGTCCATTAGGAGTTTTCGAAATGGAATCTTTCGCCAAAGGAACAATCGCTTTAGGAGATTATATCGCTGCTTCTACAGCAAACGGTGCTTTCTCATTAGTAGGAGGAGGAGATTCAGTAGCTGCTGTAAAACAGTTCGGTTTTGAAGATAAAATGAGTTATGTATCTACCGGAGGTGGAGCAATGTTAGAAATGTTAGAAGGTAAAGTTTTACCTGGAATCGCAGCTATTTTGGACTAACTATCTCATTTTTAACACTTTTTAAAGAATCTTTCATTTTATAGTCCTTAAGTTTGCAAAAATTACGGCATAGAAATTGTAAGAAATATGTCAATTAAATAGATGTTATGATTGTAAAAAATACCACATTATCAGTACTCCTGTTGTCTACAATGGGTTTGTTTGCACAAGAAGTTGCGCAAACAAACCCAGTTGTAAAGCAGGACATTAAGATTTCGTATTTAGATTCAGTTAAAAATTCATTTGTAAAAGACGATTACGCAGTTCGGGTAGACAGTCTTTGGATGAAAGAATTAGTGAGTTTAGACATATACGAAGATTTATCTAAAGATATCCAAACAATTAATACCGATGCAAAGGTAGATTATGAATTGCCAACCGAGTTGTTAAAGCAACGTCTTGAGGCAATGAATGAGAAATCACCCTTTAATATTCAGTATAATCAAGGGTTGGAAAATATCATAAAGTCATTCTTAAAGAATCGTAAAAAATCATTTTCGCGATTAATGGCCTTATCAGAATATTATTTTCCAATGTTCGAAGAAGCATTTGCTAAGCAAAACGTTCCTTTAGAAATTAAATATTTAGCCGTTGTAGAATCAGCTTTAAACCCAAAAGCAGTTTCTAAAATGGGAGCCACAGGACTTTGGCAGTTTATGTACCACACTGGTAAACAATATAATCTAAAAATAGATTCGTTTATTGATGAGCGTAGTGATCCATTAAAAGCATCTACTGCAGCTGCAGATTATATGTCAAAAATGTACAAAATTTTTGGCGATTGGGAGCTAGTTTTAGCTTCTTATAACTCAGGTCCAGGAAACGTATCAAAAGCGATTCGTCGTTCAGGAGGAAAACAAACCTATTGGGATATTCGTAGTTACCTTCCTAAAGAAACACAAGGATATGTTCCGGCATTTTTAGCTACAATGTATCTTTACGAATATCATAAAGAACATGGTATTGTTCCAGACAGGGCTGTAGTACAACACTTTCAAACAGATACGGTAAGAATTAAAGAAAAGATGAGTTTTAGGCAAATATCTAATTTATTAGATGTTCCCGAAGCACAACTACAGCTTTTAAATCCATCTTATAAACTGAATGTAGTTCCGTTTTATCAAGACGAAGAGCATTTCTTGAGATTGCCAAAAGATAAAGTGGCTATTTTTACTTCAAACGAAGACAAAATTTACGCTTATCTTAATCATGAATCAAGTTCTAAAATAAATAGACTGCAAACATTAATTGCAGCTACAAAATTGGCTTCGCCTAAAACAAACCAAACTGTTGTTTCAAAAACACAAATCTATAAGGTTCGTTCAGGAGATAATTTAGGTTCAATTGCAAGTAAATATGATGTTTCAATTAATCAATTGAAGAAATGGAACAACCTAAAGAGTAATTCAATTGCACTTGGGAAAAGTCTAAAAATTATTTCGGAAAGCAAAATTATCAAGAAAGATATCAATGAAGTAAAATTGGTTCCTGCGGTTGATAAAAAACATACAGAAGAAGCAATTGCTAGTGTTGATGATAAAAAAACAACCGAATCTCAGCCGTCACTTTACGTGGTACAAGCGGGAGATAATTTAAGCATAATCGCTAAGAAATTCAATGTTTCTTTATCAGATTTAAAAGAATGGAACGGTTTGACTCCAGAGAATATGGATATGATTGCTTCAATGAAAAAATTAGTAATTCATTCTAATATTCAAGAACCATCTGAAACTCCAGAAATTATTGTTGCATCAAACAACATTAATAGTTTCAAGAAAAAAACAGATGTTGTAAAAAATGTTGGAGTTGATTACTATGTAAAAAAAGGAGATTCGTTATATAGCATTGCAAAAAAATATCCAGGAGTAACTATTTCTGATATTAAAAAATGGAATGATATCGAAAACGGAGCTATTAAACCAGGAATGAAGCTCAAAATAAACGGATAATCAAAAATTGTATATAAATTTGGGTTTTATTTCATAACTTAACTAAAAATTAAAGATGAATAAAACCCATTTTTTATTGCTAATACTTCCGTTTTTGTTTTTCTCATGTCTAAAAAAGAATGAGAAAATACATCAGCACAACGATAGCAGTAAAATAAACACAATCTCGATTATTATAGATGATCAATTGTGGTACGGAGAAGTGGGGGATAGCATCAGGAATAAATTTGCTTCACCAGTTGTAGGTCTTGTTCAGGAAGAACCATTATTTACCATAAATCAATATCCAGCCAAACTACTAGAAGGTTTCATGACCGATGGGCGAAATATTATTGTAGTTAAAAAATCGAATACAAGTAAGTTCGAAATCACTAAAAACGTTTATACATCACCACAAAATGTATTTCGAATATCAGGAAAATCAGTTTCGGATATTATAGAAGCGTTTGAAATACACACACCGCAAATAATTCGAATAATTAGGGAAACCGAAATAGCCGAATGCCAAAAAAACAACAGTAAATCACTGTTAGATGGTGCCATTCTCAACAATAAGTTTCATATAAAGTTAGATGTTCCCACAGGATATGAATATGCATTGCATAAGCGTAACTTTCTTTGGCTTAAAAAAGAAATGGTAAGTGGTAGTACGAGTTTACTTATTTACCAGGTTCCAATAACAAGTATTACCAAGAACTCCGATATTGTTGGCAACATCGTAAAAATGCGGGATTCAGTAGGAAGGTATATAAAAGGTCGAGAACCCAATACTCAAATGATTACCGAGGAAGCCTACGCACCTTATTTCTCTAAAATTACACTAGACGGAAAAACTACTTATGAAACCAAAGGCACTTGGGATTTAAGAAATGATTTCATGACAGGACCTTTTATTAATTATGCAATTATTGATAAAGCCTATAACCGAATACTAGTACTCGAGGGATTTTGTTATTCTCCATCCAATGAAGAGCGAGATTCGATGTTGGAACTAGAAGCCATTATAAAATCGGTTAGAATCAATAAGCGATAATACTCTTTTAAAATAAAATCAGATTATACTATTACAACATGAAACCAAATTGGAAAATTAAGCCTTTTGAGGCATTAACTGTTCACGAACTATACGATACCCTCAAATTACGAAGTGAAGTCTTTGTATTAGAGCAAAACTGTGTTTATTTAGATCTAGATGGGAAAGACAAACTTGCTTTTCACCTAATAGGCGAATATGAAGGCAAAATTGTGGCTCATGCACGTCTTTTTGATGCCGGAATTAGTTTTGATAACGCCTCGATAGGAAGAGTTGTGGTAAGCCCGGATTATCGCGATAAAAAATGGGGACATGATTTAATGACAGAAGCAATTGCAGGAATTAAAAACCATTTTAATAAAACCGATATTACTATTGGAGCACAATTATACCTGAAAAAATTCTACGAAAATCATGGTTTTGTGCAAACCAGCGAAATGTATCTTGAAGATGATATTCCGCATATCGAGATGATTAAAAGTTAATTACAAGTGTTTTTTATGCACAAAATATAAGTTGAAATTATTTTAACACATAGAGACATAGATTTTGAAACTTTCAAAAAAGGCGTTTCACTTGTTTAAAATACATCCCGAAGGTTCGGGACTGGCTATGTGAAAGAAATATATTTCTTTTTGTACTCTTTTGTACACATAAAATCTATGTTTCTATGCGTTAAATGAAACTTTTGTGCCCAAGCAAAGTCAATAGATAAAGTAATTACACCCAACAAATTAAGTGTAATAGCTAAGAACTAGTTCGTAAGAGCTTTCAATTTTTCTTTAAGCATTATATTTTCTGTTCTTAGCAACTCAAGTTGTTTAAAAATAGAATCGGGGATATTAAACGGATCGATTATACTGCTATTATCGCTATTAGGCTCATAAATAGTTTCTTTTTCTACACCCAAAACTTTAGCTATTTTAAGCCATTCTACTTCCGAAATGTTTTTGCGTCCATTTTCTCTTCGGCTGTAATTAGATTGAGTCATACCAATTAAATCTGCTAGTTTTTCCTGAGAGAATCCCTTGTTTAATCTTACTTGTAGCAGTTTCTTTTTGGTCATTTTTATTTTTAGTTTGCTGCAAAAATGAGGAAATATTTTTTTCAGAACAATACCCACTTTTAATGATATTTTGAAAGTTTTGTTAATTATACAAGCTTTTTATACGCGTGAATCCTTTAAGATTTACATAATTCGCATAAAAATGCATAAGGATTATTTTCATTAGAGTCTATTTTTGAAAAACTAACTTGTTATCATTTCAAATCTTGAATAGCCCAGTCGACAGGCAAAAGAGATAAGAAATACTTAATGCAGATTAGTACAAAATTTAAATCTAACCGTAAAAATTAAAAACGATGAAAAAAATTAACGAAGACAAAAAGAAAAAAACAATCAATGATTTATTAGATAAAAAGTTTGAGCGTTTAGAGAAAATTGTTGGAGGAGGTAATTCTTCAGGATCTTGTACAGCTAGTAGAGATTGTAGAGGTGTTGTAACAGCAGTTTAATAACACAAAAGGAGGTTAATGTTTTACATTGCCTCCTTTTTTTTAAATTTTTTCAAGTAATGCAAAAAAGTATGGAAGAAAGTTTGAGTAATGTACTCAATTATAAGAATGAAGATGTTGTAGATAGATTTCTAAAGTTTTATAAAATAGAAGAATCAGAAGCAGTTAGCATTTTTCAGGAAACAAAAAAATGGCTTTGGTTATGCTCCAATGTAAATTTTAATTTTATTAGTGATGACTCTATAATTATAATTGATGAAATGTGGCATAATTTTATTCTTTTTACAAAAGATTATAATGAGTTTTGTCAAACTTATTTCGGACAATATATTCATCATCAGCCAAAAACCAGAAAAGAAAACGAAGAGTGGAATAAGGATATTGAGAAAAGTCTAAAGGATTATAAAATAGCTTTAAAGAAACAATATGAGCTTATTTATGATAATTTAGGCGAAGAAACATTAAACAAATGGTATGTAGAATTTGCAGATAAATATACTGGTACATACATGAAGTCAATTACTAAATAAAATATGAAGAAAGTTATTCTTTTGGTATTGCTGTTTTTATTCAATTTCAGTTTTGCACAAACATCAAAATCTAGTTTCACATTAGAGAACCGAAAAATTACGGATTACCCTTTTAATCCAGTTATTTCGGAAAAGATAAATGAAAAGATAGTTTTAAAAAAAGAATACCAATTTCTTGATTCTTTAAATTTCCGCAGTATTCATTACAAGTCTTTTGACAACCTAAAACTTAGAGGTTTTTTAATAGAACCTAAAAAGAAAGGGAACTATCCCGTTTTAATATACAATCGCGGTGGTAACGGTAATTTTGGTGCAGTTAATTCTGTTTTTTTAACGGAGTTTCTTAGCAAAATTGCCAATGAAGGTTATATTGTTATTGGTTCTCAACTCCGTGGAACTTCAGTAAGTGAAGGTGTAGACGAATTTGGTGGTAAAGATGTAAACGATGTCTTAAGTCTTTTTGATATTATAGATCAATTGCCTAATGCCGATAAAAACAGGATTGGTGTTTTTGGCTGGAGTCGTGGCGTTATGACTAATTTCCTGATGCTTAAAAAGACTAATCGTATAAAAACCAATATTGCAATTGCAGGACAAGCTGATTTAATTGAAACAAAACGTCCAGAGATGTTTGGGGTTTATAGAGAAAGAATTCCTGGTTACGCCAAAGATTCTGTTGCAGCCTTAAAAACCCGTTCTAGTTTACTGGCAATAGATTCTATCCAGAATAAAAAAGTTTCCCATTTTATTATTCAGGGTAATAAAGATGTAAAAGTTGATATTAGTAATGCCTTTGCTTTTTATTCCAAATTAAACTCAAAAGAATATACTACACGCTTATTGGTTTATGAAAATGAAGGACATGATTTAGAAATTGTGAACGATAATTTGTTAAATCAGATAGCCGATTGGTTAAAGAGATATTTATAGAATTTATTTTTAAAATATTGTAGTTGTCATTTAAGGAAACGAGCGTATAATTACAGTTGCGCTGTACGAAGTCTCCCGACTTCGTAGCCCTACTTTGGATTTACTATTTAATATTAGCTTGATTATAAAAATATGTTGTTTATTGGAGCGGGTGTGAAGTCGGGAGACTTCTCACAGCAATCGTGATAATAGGAAAACTTAAGGGAGTATAATTAACATTAACTCATAGACTTAAACTTGTACTTTTATAAAAAATGCCAAAAGAAAAATATTCCTTTTGGCATTTTTTTATAAAACCGATCTTTATTTAATTACATTTTTAAGATAGATTTATATTCCGTTTGGTTATTTAAAACTCCAACCGCCTTTTTAATCTCTGAGTTGTTTTTAAGATAATATTGATACAAACCTTCTTGATATTGGTATCTTTTTATTAATTCTTCCAAAATCAGATTTTTGATTTCTTTTTGGTTCTTGTCAAGTAAAGTAGTTTCGCTTTTCTCCAGTGCATTAAGTAATTGCTGATATTCAGAAGTAATAGTCTCGTCTATTTTTTCTTTTTTGGCTGCAGCCAAAGTGTTTTTTAAAGCCACTTCAGTTTCAGTATCAAAAGTAATCTTGTTGGTTTTCAAAAACTGTTTGAAGCTACTATAATCAGCGTCAGTTATTGTCGGAATTTGAGTTCCAAGATTAGGATTCTTATAATAATAACTAGTTGCATAGTCAAAAATACCATCGTTTTTAAGCAACGCATTAGTAATTGCACTCAATTTAGTTTCGTCTAATTCGATATCAGGCATAACCCCACCGCCATCATAAACAGTTCTTCCTTTTCTGGTTTTAAAAGCATTAAAGTTTTTCGAATCAGTTTTTGTAGCTACACCATTTTTGTCTTTATGAGCATAATCCAGTGCCTGAATACATCTTCCGGAAGGAGTATAATAACGAGAGATAGTTACTTTAAGTTGAGTTCCATAAGTAAGATCAACAGAACGTTGTACCAAACCTTTACCAAAACTACGACTTCCAAGAACAACCGCACGATCTAAATCCTGTAAAGCTCCCGATACAATTTCAGATGCCGAAGCACTTCTTCCGTTAACCAAAATAGCCAATGGGATTTGAGTGTCAATAGGTTCTTTAGTAGTTTTATAAGTGTTATTATGCTTTTCGATTCTCGATTTTGTAGTTACAATAACTTCATTCTTTGGTACAAAAAGATTGCAAATGTTTACAGCTTCATTAAGAAGTCCACCTGGATTCCCTCTTAAATCCAAAACTATCTGAGTTGCTCCATCACGTTTAAGTTGTTCTAATGCGGCTTGAGTTTCGGCAGAAGCTTTACGGCTAAAATGTGCCAAAACGATATAACCCGTTTTAGCATCAATCATTCCGAAAAATGGAACGGACTTAATATCTACTTCATCAAGAACGATATCAGTAGTATTCGTTTTTCCCTGGCGAAGGTATTTAATAGCGATCTTAGTGTTTTTAGCACCTTTTAGCAATTGCGAAGCATCATCCTTAAAGTCAGCAATTAGTACATCACCAATCTGGATGATTTCGTCACCAGCTTTAAGTCCGGCCTTATCGGCAGGATAATCTTTGTATTGTTCTTTAATAATCAATCGGTCTGCCTTTCGGGTAATCAGCGCACCAATTCCGGTATATTCTCCCGTATTGTTGATTTTAAAATTTAAAACATCTTGCTCATTAAAGTAAACAGTATAGGGATCTAAACTACCCAACATGCTTTTAATGGCTTTATCCATTAAATCACCAGGATTGGTTTCGTCCACATAATTAGTGTTTACAGCTTTAAATAAAGTTGTAAAGATTTCTATTTGCTTTGCGATTTCGAAGAAGTCGTCTTTAAAACTAGTTCCAATGAATAAAAAAGCAGCTGCAACAATAGGGATTATAAATTTTTTTTTGAAAAACGCGACCATGTTTGTGATTTATCTTAAATTTCAGAGTACTAAAATAAGAATAATTCAGCAACATTAACGAGAGTCTATACCGAAACACGTTTTTGAGTAGTAAAATCTATTGAATCGAATCGTTTTGTACGTCCGTTTCAGTTTCAGGAATAGGTTTTGGGTTTATCTGAAGTACAAATTTTTCAAACAATTGAATCGTTTTAGTATTGATTTCTTCATAAGACAGTCTGTCTTTTGTTTGATAAAAGAACATAAACGAATAAGGCTTGTCTAAATTGTCAAGTAAGATATGCTTGTTTAAACGATAAGTTTCGCGCAAAACGCGTTTGAAGTAATTACGATCAACAGCTTTTTTAAAATATTTTTTAGACGTCGAAACACCCATTTTTATTTTCTCATCTTGCTTTATATCACCAGAATAATAAACTAATCGCAACGGATATTTAGACACCGATTTTCCTTCAGAAAATAGTAGTCCAATTATTGTTTTGCTTTTTAGTCGTTCGTTTTTTGGGTAAGTAAAGCTCATTTTTTGATTTTGAAAAAACTGTGGATTATGCAACAAAGGTACAATTTAACAACAAACCTATTATTATTTGCGATTTAATTAGAGCTAAAAATATATTTATTACTTTTGCAGCTAATTTTTTAAGCATGCAAAAACTAATTTCGTACCCCATTTCCGTTATTTATTATTTGTGTTTTGGATTTTGTTTAGCAATTTTCCATCCAATTCAATGGGTTTGTTTTAATGTTTTTGGTTACCAAGCACATAAAAAAAGTGTAGATTACCTTAATTTCTTTTTGGTTAGATGTACAAACCTAGTTGGTACAACATATAAATTTGAAAACAGAGAATTAATTCCAACTGGAGTTCCTATTATTTTTGTTTCAAATCACCAAAGCATGTACGATATTGTGGCAATGATTTGGTATTTACGCCGTTTTCATTGTAAATTTGTAAGTAAGAAAGAGTTAGGTTCAGGAATACCAAGTGTATCTTATAATTTACGTCATGGAGGTTCCGTCCTAATTGACCGTAAAGATCCTAAACAAGCCATTCCTGCTATTAAAGGATTGTCTGAATATATTGAAAAAAATAATCGTGCTGCCGTAATCTTCCCCGAAGGCACTCGAAGTAAAACTGGAAAACCAAAGGAATTTGCTCAAAACGGTTTGAAGATATTATGCAAATATGCACCATCTGCATATGTTGTACCTGTTAGTATTAATAACTCATGGAAAATGGTAAAATTTGGCTTTTTTCCTGTGGGTTTAGGAAATCATCTTACCTTTACCATCCATAAACCGTTAGCGGTGAAGGATTACGATTTTACAACGATAATGGAAAAGTCGGAAAAGGCTGTAGTAGAAGGAGTTAAAATTTAAATTATATAAAATGTCTATAAAGAACATTCGATTAGAAGTGATGCAGTTTTTAGAGAAAAACGTAGACAGCTTCGTTGAACAGTATTTAATACCTGTTGAAAAGATTTGGCAGCCGTCAGATTTTTTACCCAATTCTGAAAAAGATACTTTTTTTGAAGAGGTAAAAGAACTACGCGAAATAGCAAAAGAATTACCATACGATTTTTGGGTAACTTTAGTAGGTGATACAATTACCGAAGAAGCATTACCAACATATGAATCTTGGTTAATGGATGTAGAAGGTATTAATCAAGTAGAAAATGGTGGAAACGGTTGGTCTAAATGGATCAGACAGTGGACTGGTGAAGAAAACCGTCACGGTGATTTGCTAAACAAATACTTGTATTTGTCTGGTCGTGTAAATATGCGCGAAATAGAAATGACCACACAACATTTAATCAATGATGGTTTTGATATCGGGACAGGAAGTGATCCATACAAAAACTTTGTGTACACTAGTTTTCAAGAGCTTGCAACGTATGTTTCTCATAACAGAGTAGCACAAATGGCTAAGAAATATGGCGATAACAAATTGTCTAAAATGTGTAAAATGATTGCTGGTGACGAAATGCGCCATCATCATGCATATAGCGAATTTGTTACTCGTATTTTTCAAGTTGATCCTAGCGAAATGATGCTTGCTTTTCAATACATGATGAAGCAAAAAATCGTTATGCCAGCGCATTTCCTTAGAGAATCAGGGCAAAAAATAAGTTCTGCTTTTGAGCAATTTTCTGATTCAGCACAACGTATTGGTGTTTACACTGCTAGCGATTATGTAGATATCATGCAAAAGTTAATTGACAAATGGGAAATTGACAAAATTGGTGGTCTTACAGATGAAGCTGAAAAAGCGCGTGATTACTTGATGAAATTACCAGGAAGAATGGCAAAAATATCCGAAAGATTAGTTATTCCTCAAGAGTCACATATCTTTAAATGGGTAGAGCCTGCAAGACTTTAAATTTTAAATTTCTGATTTTGAGTTTAGATTTAGGATTTTAAATTGAATTTCTATTTTGAAGCTGAACTTTGAAAAAATATAAATATTTATGTTGATTGTTAAGGTTTTCAAGACTTTGACAATCAACATTTTTTATTTAAAATAAGGATTTAGAGGTAATTTTTTTATTTAAATCCTGTTAATCTGCAAAATCTGTATACTATTTTTAGTCTTGCAGAGAAGCACTAATTAAATACATGAATATGAATAATTCTGAGATAATAAGTAAAACAATCACTTTTGTAAAAGAAAAACTAAATGATGCCGAAGGAGGGCATGATTGGTTTCATATTGAGCGAGTGTATAAAAATGCACTTTTAATCGCTAATAACACACCTTGTGATGTTACAGTGGTAAAATTAGGTGCTTTGCTACATGATATTGCCGATAGTAAGTTTCATAACGGAGATGAAACTATTGGACCAAGAACAGCAAGATTGTTTTTAGAGTCAGAAAATGTTTCGGAAGAGATTATAGCGCATGTTGTAAGTATTATAGAAAACATATCATACAAAGGAGGCAATTTTGAAAAGAAATTTAATTCGACAGAATTAGATATCGTACAAGATGCAGACCGTTTAGATGCTATTGGTGCAATAGGTGTTGCAAGAGCGTTTCATTACGGAGGGTTCAAGGATAGAACTATCTATGATCCTAATATTGCTCCGATTACCAATATGACTAAGGAAGAATATAAAAAGAATAATGCGCCAACAATTAATCATTTTTATGAGAAATTATTGTTGCTAAAAGATAAAATGAATACCGAAACTGGAAAGCAAATCGCTGCCGAAAGACACCGTTTTATGGAAACATTCCTTTCACAGTTTTATGCTGAGTGGGAAGGGGTGAAGTAGTATTCAGTCTCAGTATTCAGTTTTTAGTGAAATATAAACTCTGAAAAGTAATCAGTAAGAAGAGTTTAGTTTGTCAGGTTGAGCGGAGTCGAAGCCTTTTAAAAAAAAGAGCCTAAGTTTATGTATTAAACTTAGGCTCTTTTTTTAGTCTTTTAAGCTATAAAGTATTTTTTGGAAATCTGCTTTATACTTGTCTTTGTTCTCCATAGAACACCAGGATAAAACTTTGTAAAAAGCGGTTTTTGTTTCTACAATCCCAACAAAGTAGTAAATGCTATTATTGATTTCTTTGTCAAAATAACTTGCATCACATTCGATAAAACTGATCTCTCCTTTTTTTGTCGATTTTGGTTTTGATACATTTCTTTTTTCTTCATCTTTTAGAAAGTCTTTAATGAAATCCTCGTAAAATTCGTTAGTAGAGGTGTAGTTCATTTCAAGAAGTTTCAACTCTTCTTTAGTATCAAAAATGACAACTCCATAAATATCTTTTACTACGTTTTTATATTGTATGGCAGCAGAGCTGTTTAAATCAGCAGTTTTGCTCATATAATCGGGTAAACTGATATCAAAAGTGTGTCCTGCTTTATACTCTTTAAAAGTGCTTTGAGAGAAAATAGCTGTACCCATAAAAAGTGTAGTTATTAAAAATAAAGATGTTACTGTAGTTTTCATTTGGAATATTTCTTGGTGGTTTTGGTTATGAATGATTAGTAGAGACGCACCGCAGTGCTTCTTTGATTATATAATACCTTTTTCAATCATCTCAAGCATTACTGGAGATGTATTTTTAAAAGTCGGAGCTTGTTCGATAATGCTTCCTACATTCTTTTTATTTACTTTAAAAGTAATATCAGCATCGGTTGTAAACAATAAAGCCGTTAAAAAAGGATTCTTGATGTATGGAGTCAGAACAATAAAAGCTTCATCAAGAGTATGGAAACTTTCTATTTCTTCTGTTTTATAACGTGCTGTAAGAGAAACACCGTAAGTGTTGTCTTCGTTGATGACAAGACGGAAATAGATGTTCTTTATTTCGGTGTCACCAATGGTTTTAGCCAATGTAAGTTTAGCAAAAGTTCCGCTCTGGATACTTTCTTTTACTTTTTGCCAAAACTCTTTTAATATAGGTTCGTAAGACATGATGTTGTTTTAATATTATTTATTGTTTTAACAGTTTAATGACTTAACCGCAAAGGGCGCAATCCCGAAGCTTCGGGATACGCAAAGAACGCTAGGGATAAAATCACACAAAGCTTTGCGAACTTTGCGTAAACCTTAGCGTTCTTTGCGGTAAAAAAAATTACTTCCCTGTAAATTCAGCTTTCCTTTTTTCTAAGAATGCTGTAGTTCCTTCGATGAAATCTTTAGTTCCAAAGCATTTACCAAAAGATTTTATTTCAGTTTCAAAACCATTTTTGCCATCTTTATAATTAGCATTTATAGCTTTAATCGCTTTAGAAATAGCGTATGGAGCATTCTTGATTATTTTTTCTGCAATACCGTTGCAATAAGCAATAAGTTCAGGCTGAGGCACTACGTGATTTACTAATCCGTATTGTTTAGCTTCTTGAGCGTTAAGCATTCCTGCAGTCATAATCATTTCCATAGCACGACCTTTACCAATAAGTTGAGGTAAACGTTGTGTTCCTCCATAGCCAGGAATAAGTCCTAAAGAAACTTCTGGTAATCCCATTTTTGCATTATCAGATGCAATTCGGAAATGACAAGCCATTGCCAATTCTAATCCGCCACCAAGAGCAAAACCATTTACGGCTGCAATAACTGGTTTCTTTAAGTTTTCGATAAAATCAAATAATTTCTCCTGACCTTCTGCTGCCAAAGCAGTTCCTTCTTCGATAGAATAATTAGCAAATTCTGAAATATCAGCTCCGGCTACAAATGCTTTTTCTCCGCTTCCAGTTAATACAATCACACGAATGTCATTGTTTTTTGCCAATAATTTAAATGCTTTTTGCAAATCATTAATCGTTGTTTTATTCAAAGCATTAAGCTTCGTAGGACGATTAATTGTAACGGTTGCAATTTTCTCTTCGATTGAGACTAGTATATTTTCGTAGTTCATGATACTGTTATTTATGAGTTTGTAATTGGTAATGTAACCGTAAATGTGGTTCCTTTTCCGTATTCTGTTTCAAAGGTAATTGTTCCTTTATAATTTTCGATAATGTTTTTTATAATTCCGAGACCAAGACCCATTCCGCTATTCTTTGTGGTAAACTTTGGTTCAAAAACGCGGTCAACATCTTGTTTTTGTATTCCTATTCCGTTGTCTGTTACAGTAATTTCAACATTGTCGCCTTGTCTTTTTACAGTAACCAAAATCGATTTATAATGTTGGATTTCTGGAATGGCTTGTGTGGCATTTTTAACCAGATTGGTAATAATTCGGATAAGTTGTGTTCTATCCATTTTCGAAATAATCTCTTCCTCTTCACTTTGGAAAACAATATATTCTTCGTTAAAGATATCTAGCGAAAGCTCTACCACTTCCACCACATTTAATGTTTCGTTTTGTTGTGCAGGCATCGAAGCAAAATTTGAAAATGCTGAAGCCACAGCTGTCATGGTATCTATTTGCTGAATTAATGTTTCGGAGTAATCATTCAGTTTTTGCTTAACATCAGGAGCCGTTGGGTCAAATTTTCTTTGGAAACTTTGTACTGTCAAACGCATTGGCGTAAGCGGATTTTTAATTTCATGTGCTACTTGTTTCGCCATTTCGCGCCAAGCTTCCTCACGTTCGCTTTGAGCTAGTTTTATGGCACTTTTCTCGAGTTTTTCCACCATTCCGTTGTAAGACTTGATTAGGAAGTTAATCTCTTTACTGCTGGCCTCTAAAACAATCATTTCGTTTTTCTGGTTCAGGTTGGTCTCACTCAACTTATCCGAAATGGTTTTTAATGATTTGGTGATGTAGGTTGATAGGAAATAAGCCAGTGCAAATGCTACAATAAGCATAAACGAATAAACCTGACCCAAACGGATAAGGAAAGTATTAAGCTCATTTTCATAATACCCATCATCTTCAATATATGGTAAGTTCAAAATCCCGAGCGGTTTGAATTTTTCGTCTTTTATTAAACTATACGAAGAACGGTTTTTTACACCATCTTGAGTTTTTATATCGACAAAGCGCTTTTCTATAGAAGAACGCACTAGTTTTAAAATGTATTCAGGGATTGGCGGCGAAACTTTATCAACAGCAAATGATTCTTTGGATGATTTTAAAAGTTGCCCTTTAAGACTATAAATGTTGATTTCGATATTATGAATTTGTGCTAGCTCATGAATTTTATCTTTAAAAATCAAATCCAAATTGGCAGTTTTTAAAGGATAAGTTGTAGTAGCAAGAACATAATTGATGTGTTCTTTTACTGCATTTTCTTTTCGCTCTAAACGCTCTTGATGATATTCTTTGGCCTCATTCTTAAATTGAATAATCGAAATCGAAGCCAATAAAACAGAAGCAACAACAATCAATACAATCATCGAAAGGAATATCCTTACACGCAACGAAAGCATCGACATTTTGAAGTTCTTGAACATTTTTTTAGTATTTAGTTTTGAGTTCCAGTCGCAGTTTTAAGTCTCAGTGCAAAACTGGAAACTGCGACTAGTACTGAAGACTATTTATTTTTCTCTCGTATTCTTTTATAAAATTGAAAGCCCAACATGATTAAAACCGAGAACAATATAATCCCGATTACACCATAAATCCAGTTTACAGCATTTTTTAAAACAACCAAAAACACTACAGAGAACAAGATTATCGTTGCTCCTTCATTCCACAAACGCATGAAATTATTAGTGTGTTTTACTTCGTCATTTTGTAATTGCTTAAATATCTGATGGCATTTTCCGTGATATAAATATAATAAAAATACAAAGCAAAGTTTTACGTGCATCCAGGGCATTTGTAACCATGATTTACCTAAATCGGTAAAAAACAACATCCAGAAAGCAAAAATGCTTGCTAAAACTGCCGATGGCCAAGTAATAATATACCACAATCGATACGTCATTATCTTGTATTGCTTTTGCAAAATCTCTTTTTCTGGTGATGGTTTATCATTGGCTTCGATTTGGTAAACAAATAATCGAACAATATAAAACAATCCAGCAAACCAAGTGATTACAAAGATGAGGTGTAATGACTTTAAGTAGTTATAGTATTCCATTATATATTTATAATTTTGGCCACAACTTGCGTCCAGTATAAAATCTTTTTTCTTTACTCTATTTTCTATTTAGCCCAATCTTTAATCCAGTTGCTTACCGTTACACACCATTCGTCATCATCATTTAAACATGGAATAGCAAGGAATTCTTCTCCGCCATTTTCTTGAAAATCTTCTTTGGCGCGCATGGCAATTTCTTCCAATGTTTCTAAACAATCAGAAACAAAAGCAGGAGTTACGACAGCTAAATTTTTGATTCCTTTAGCTGGCATTTTATTAATTTCAACATCAGTGTAAGGCTCTAACCATTTGTCTCCAGCCAATCTTGATTGGAAAGTTAAACTGTATTTATCTGCAGGAAGTCCTAATAACTTCACGACCTGTCTTGTGGTTTCATAACATTGATGACGGTAGCAAAAATCATGTGCTGGTGATGGTGTGTTACAACATGAACCATCGATTTTGCAATGTGATTTTGTTACATCAGTTTTGCGAATATGACGTTCTGGGATTCCGTGGTAAGAAAATAATAAATGGTCATATTCAAAACCAACTAGATTTCTTTTAATAGAATCGGCAAGGTTTTTAATATAATCTGGTTTATTGTAAAAGGCAGGAACATCGGTAAAAGTCATCTGTGGAAACTTCTTTTTACGAATTTCTTCAGCTTTAACCAATATTGTCAAAGTCGATGCCATTGCATATTGAGGATATAAAGGAAAAAGTAATACTTCGGTAACTCCTTTTTCATGTAATTCCTGAAGTCCTTTTTCAATTGTCATGCTTCCATAACGCATTGCCAATGCAACAGGGATATCAACTAATGGTTGTATTTTCTTTTGCATTCTTTCAGAAAGAACAACAAGAGGAGAACCTTCATCCCACCAAATCTTTTCGTAAGCATGTGCTGATTCTTCGGGTCTTTTTCTTAAAATGATTCCACGAACTAATAATGCTCTCAATAAATACGGAACGTCGATTACGTATTTATCCATTAAAAATTCATCTAAATACGGTTTTACATCTTTTGGAGTTGGACTTTCGGGTGAACCTAGATTTACTAATAATACGCCTTTCATTATGATTTTCTTGCTTTAGGCTTTAAGCTTTAGGCTTTAAGCATTTGTTTGTTTAAATTTTCGTCAAAAGTATGTAATACAACTTTTGAGAAATATGATAAATATTATTTTTTATTTATGTTTTGATATATAAAATTGATGTTGATTTTAAATATTAGTATTTATCGACATCAGATATTTTTTTGGAGTTGTTGCAAATTTCTTTTTAAAAGCTGCAATAAAATGACTTCCAGTACTATATCCTATTTTTAAACCTACTTCGTTTACATTATAAGAACCACTGTCGAGTAATTTTCGGGCATAATCCATTTTATAGTCGAATAGAAACCCATAAACAGTATCGCCATAAATTTGTTTGAAACCCATTTTTAGTTTCTTCAGGTTCAAACCAATTTCATCGGCTAGTTCCTGTAAACCTGGTGGTTCAGCCATATTGGCGATAATAATTTCTTTGGCTTTTCGAATTTTTAAAACATTGTCTTCATCTATTAAAAACGGACATTGTTCTGCATTTGGATCTTCGGTTCTGTTAAAATATAAACTCAATAACTCGTATCCTTTGCCTTTGTAATACAGGTTTTTTATTGATGGATGTAGATTATAATGAAATAGCTGACTCAGAACAATAGCCATCGATGGACTAATATTTCCTTCGTTATAATATTTCTTATCTTTATTATCGGCACTTAAAAAAGTGATGTAATCGGCTTCGGTTGAGAATAATGCATGAAATTTCTTAATCGAAATGATTACCGAAATAACCCATGAATTTGGCGAAAGTTCTAAATGGAGAGGTAATTCTTTTTGAGGATTGTATAAAAGTAGCGATTTTTCTTCTTTCAATTCCAATGCATAGCTGCCTTGATTGAATAGGAATTTTGCTTTTCCTTTTATACCAAAGTGAAACTGTATCAGCCCACTACCAATCTCCCGCTGGGCATTAAATAACTCCGAACTGTCATTCTGAAAACGAATAAGCGTAAAGTCGTCTTCAATTTTTATAATTTCTTGAGAACTCATAGCGATATTTTTTTTTGCTAAAAATGAAAGTTAATCTCAAATCTTATTTAGAATAACTCTAAATAAAACAATTCTAATGACTTGATTTTGCTGCAAAAATAACGTTTTTTGCATAATAACAACCAATTAGAATTAAAAAAACACATAGCGACACAAAAAGTACTTTGAGCGTTACTTTTATAAATACTATAATGATAATTTTGTTGCACTTTTATGACAAGGGCATTTATGGAAAATAATAACGTATCGAAACATCAGTATTTTTATTCAGTTGGACTGAGCTATAAAAAGGCCGATGCTGCGATTAGGGGTAAGTTTAGTTTAGACGCTGATGGAAAAACGCACCTGCTGGAACAAGCCAAGAATGAAGGAATTGAAAGTTTAATAGTTACATCTACATGCAACCGTACAGAAATATATGGTTTTGCAGAACATCCTTTTCAACTTATAAAATTGATTTGCGAAAACAGTAATGGTTCTATCGAAGAATTTCAGAAAGTTGGTTTCGTATATAAAAATCAAGAAGCAATTAATCATCTTTTTAGAGTAGGAACTGGTTTAGACAGTCAGATTTTAGGAGATTTTGAGATTATTGCTCAAATTAAAACTAGCTTCACACAATCAAAAGCATTTGGTTTAGCCAATACTTTTATCGAAAGATTAGTAAACGCAGTGATTCAGGCTAGCAAAAAAATCAAAAATGAAACCGAAATAAGTTCAGGTGCAACTTCAGTATCTTTTGCTTCGGTTCAGTATATTATAAAAAACGTTGAAGATATCGGGAACAAGAACATCTTGTTATTTGGTACTGGAAAAATTGGTAGAAATACTTGTGAGAATTTAGTAAAACATACTAAAAACGAACATATCACTTTGATAAACCGTACTAAAGATAAAGCCGAAAAACTTGCTGGAAAATTAAATCTTATTGTAAAAGATTATTCAGAGTTACATCTTGAACTACAAAAGGCTGATGTTGTTGTTGTGGCAACGGGAGCACAAAACCCTACAGTTGATAAAGCAATCCTAAATCTTAAAAAACCTTTATTGATCCTAGATTTATCGATTCCTAAGAATGTAAATGAAAATGTAGAAGAACTGGAAGGAGTTACTTTAATCCACATGGATTATTTGTCGCAACTTACAGACGAAACTTTAGAGAATCGTAAAAAACATATTCCTGCTGCCGAAGCTATCATTGAAGAAATTAAGGAAGAATTTGTAACCTGGACTAAAGGAAGAAAATTTGCTCCGACTATCAATGCTTTGAAAGAAAAACTGAATGCGATAAAAAATTCAGAGTTGGATTTCCAAAGTAAAAAAATAGCTGATTTTAACGAGGAACAAGCCGAAATTATCAGTGCAAGAATCATCCAGAAAATTACAACTCATTTTGCCAATCACCTTAAAGATGATAATACAATGGTAGATGAAAGTATCGAATGGATTGAAAAAGTATTTAAAATAGGAGTGAGCGCAAAATAAAATTTCGCATTACGCAAAATAAGATTTTACCATTAAGAGATTAAGAAAATTAAACTCTGTGTTATAAATACAATCCTTAATGAACCTTAATTTCTTAATGATGAAAATTAGGATAGCGAACTATTTTTTAAGGTAAGAGATTATCTTTATTAACTTAAAAGAATACTCACCAAGCTTAATGAACCTTAATTTCTTAATGGTAAAAAACAAGAAACCTTGGTTTTAATAAACAGAAATGGCAGATAAAATTATAAGAATAGGAACTCGCGATAGCGAATTAGCCCTTTGGCAAGCGCATACGGTCGAGAAAAAACTAAACGATTTAGGATATAAAACCCAAATTATTGCGGTTAAATCGCAAGGTGATATATTACTTGACAAACCACTTTACGAACTCGGAATCACAGGTATCTTTACTAAAACACTAGATATTGCCATGATTAATGGTGAAATAGATATTGCAGTGCATTCTATGAAAGATGTTCCAACGGCTTTGCCAAAAGGAATTGTTCAGGCAGCTGTTCTGGAAAGAGCCAATTCATTAGATATTTTGGTTCATAAAGGCAATCTGGATTTCTTAAATGAGTCTGCTACTATTGCAACCGGAAGTTTACGTCGCCAGGCGCAATGGTTAAACAAATACCCAAATCATAAAGTTGTTGATTTACGTGGAAACGTAAATACACGCATGCAAAAATTAAACGATAACGATTGGAGCGGAGCCGTTTTTGCAGCAGCAGGACTAGAGAGAATCAATTTAAAACCAGAAAATTATATTAATCTGGATTGGATGATTCCAGCACCAGCTCAAGGTGCAATGGTTGTTGTGGCTATGGAAAATGACAATTTTGCATTGGACGCTCTAACTCAACTTAATGATATCGAAACAGAAATTGTTACTTATATCGAACGCCAGTTTTTAAGAACTCTAGAGGGTGGTTGTACCGCACCAATAGGCTCTTTAGTTAAATATAATGATGAAGAAGATACACTTCATTTTCAAGGGGTTTTATTTTCTTTGGATGGAAAAATAAAAATCGAAATTGATAAGATTGTTCCAATTGAAGAATGGAAAAAACTAGGTTTTAATATGGCACTAGAAGTTCTAAAGAATGGTGGGGCTGAATTAATGAAATCGATTAAAGAATCTCTAAAAAAATAATGGCTAAAACAATTCAAATATTATCTACAAAAATACTTTCGAGTATTCAGAAACAAGAATTGCAAAAAGCAAATATTGATTTAGTAGAAGCAAATTTCATTGAAACTCAAAATAAATCTTTTAAGATTCAGGATATCAACGAAAATCTGATTTTTACGAGTCAGAATGCAGTTCATAGCGTTTTATCTGATCCAAAATCAGAAGAACTAAAAAGTAAAAATGTCTTTTGCGTTGGTTTAAAAACAAAGATTCTATTATCTGAAAGCGGATTTAATGTTGTAGCTTATACAGGTTACGCAGCTGATCTTGCCGAAATAATTACTTTGATTTATAGCAATGAAAGTTATACCTTTTTCAGTGGAAACCTTAGAAGAGAAACATTGCCAAAGGCACTAAAAGATGCTGGAGTAAAATTGAATGAGATTAATGTGTATGAAACTACATTGACACCTCAAAAAATCAATTCAGCTGTAGATGGAATCTTGTTTTATAGCCCATCTGGAATTGAAAGTTATCTGAAAGAGAATACTATTAAAAATGAAAAATGCTTTTGTATTGGAGAAACCACGGCAGAGGCTTTAGAAAAAATTACTAAAAACATCATCATCGCTGATCAACCAACTGTTGAAGATGTGCTTGAAGACGTAATTACTGAATATTGCAATAAGCTTTAGGCATTAAGCTGAAAGCAAAAAAATTATAGACAAACAAATGCTTAAAGCCTAAAGCTTAAAGCCTAAAGCAAATAAAAACCATGTTAAAAAACGACCTATTTTTAAAAGCACTTAAAGGAGAAACAGTTCAACGTCCGCCAGTTTGGATGATGCGTCAGGCAGGAAGATATTTGCCAGAATTTATCGCTTTGCGTGATAAATATGATTTTTTCACTCGTTGTCAGACTCCAGAATTAGCTGCAGAAATTACTGTACAGCCTATTCGTCGTATTGCTCCAGATGCTGCAATTTTATTCTCGGATATTTTAGTAGTTCCTCAAGCAATGGGAATTGAAGTATTGATGAAAGAGAATTTTGGTCCGTTTTTGCCAAATCCTATTCGTACGATGCAAGATGTTCAGAGAGTTTATATTCCGGACATTCAAGAAAGCCTTGGTTACGTTATGGATGCAATTAAGCTAACAAAGGAAATGCTGAATGATGAGGTGCCTTTAATTGGTTTTGCAGGTTCTCCTTGGACAATTTTCTGCTATGCTGTAGAAGGTAAAGGTTCTAAAAGTTTTGATACTGCTAAAGGATTTTGTTTTTCAAACCCAGCAGCAGCACATACATTGTTACAAAAAATTACAGATACAACTATTTTATACCTAAAAGAAAAAGTAAAAGCAGGAGTTGATGCTGTTCAGATTTTTGATTCTTGGGGTGGAATGCTTTCACCTGTAGATTATCAAGAGTTTTCATGGAAATATATGAACCAGATTGTTGAAGCTTTGGCTGATCATGCTCCAGTAATTGTTTTCGGAAAAGGATGTTGGTTTGCTTTAGGCGAAATGGGTCAAAGTCGTGCTTCGGCATTAGGAGTTGACTGGACTTGTTCGGCTAGAAATGCTCGTTACCTATCTGGAGGAAACATAACATTACAAGGAAATTTTGATCCATCAAGATTATTTTCTCCAATTCCAACAATCAAAAAAATGGTACACCAAATGATTGATGAATTCGGAAAAGACAAATATATCGTAAATTTAGGTCACGGAATTTTACCAAATGTTCCTGTAGACCACGCCAAAGCGTTTATTGACGCGGTTAAGGAATACGGAAATTAGTATATAGTTATCGGTTGCAGATTTCAGACTCACTAAAAGCTGAAATCTGTAGCTGAAAACAAACATTAGGGTACGAGATTACAAAGCTTGTTTATTTGATGATTTAAAAGAATACTGAAAATAAATGCTCGCAAATATAAACTTTCATAGAAACTCACCATTTTCTTTTATAGAATATGGTTTTTCTGCTTATTATGCGACTATTTTTTTGATGGTTTGGTTACATCCTGAACAATACAATACTAGTTTGATAAACGATTTAGCCATATTAATCGTTTTTGAATTTATAATGGTTCATTCAGGAGTTTTCATGGCGGTAATGCCAAAGAGATATTCTATTTTCGTCTTTTTCCCCATGTACGGTCTTTTTGCATATAGTTTCAATAATTCTGTTATTGATACCAATATTTTTTATATTTATTTGCTGGTAGTTTTAAATCGAATGCGATTTGCTTTCTCAAATGTTAGTGATGAAATCAGATTAAAAGAGATAGGAAAATCGGTTTTTAGGGCAATATTGTATTTTGTTTTACTTTTTGCCGTAGTGCTAGGGAATGCGTTTGTACCAAAACTAGGACTTACACCCGAATTTTTGGAAAAAGTTCATTACTTTGATAAAATAAAATCTAGTGGATTAATTATGGAAAAGCCATATATCGCAATGTGTATGGGTTTTTTATATTATTCATTACCCGTTTTATTTTTCTTATACAGAATAATAAAACGTACTTATAACTCTTACTTTGTAAAAGAGAGAGTGATAAAAAGATACTATTAGAAACTTTGCAGAAAATAAAATATGCTAAACAAAGGATTACGAGATGAAGAAAGCACCCGAATAGACAATGTACTTAAAGTATTGATGTCTATTGGATTCTTGCCTAAATTTTGGAATATCGAAGATACTAGTCTTATCGATAATGAACTTACAAGCTTTGGATTAAGTGTAGAGAGTATGGTTAATCTTAGCGAACAGGATTTAATTACGCTCTTAGTTAGATGCCATTTAGATTGGAATCAATTAGAATTATTTGGAGATTTTTTAGTTAGATTCTCCGTTGTAGATAATTATAACTTTTCAGGAAAAGCAATTGCCATTTATGAATATGTTCAGCAAGAAAGCAAGACCTTTTCATTTGGGATTATTAGTAAAATTGCTTCTGCAAAAGCAAATTTGTAAATCATAGCAAATGATAATCTATAAAACAGAAGAGTTTCATATAACAACTTTAACTTTAAAAGATGCGATAAGTCTTAATGAAATGATGCTCCATAATGTAGAACGTTTTAAGAGATTTTTCCCTAAAACGCTCTCTAAGAACTTAACTCTTGAAGCTTCAGAAGCTTATGTTTTAGAAAAAAATAACGAGATTCAATCCAATTCTGAATTTACTTTTGGAATTAAAGAAAACAAAACTGATAAAGTTGCAGGACTAATTATCATCAAAAAATTGAATTGGGAAACCAAACAAGGTGAACTTGCTTATTGTATTGGTGCAAGATATCAAGGAAAAGGTTGGGTATCTGATGCAGTAAGTCAAATTTCAAATTATGCTTTCAATGAATTAAATTTGAAAACATTACAAATCATTTCTCATAAAACGAATTTAGGAAGCATTAAAGTCGCAGAAAATTGCGGATTCCTATGGAGAAAAACATTAATTAGCGAATTTACTCCAACTAATGAACTTGCGTTAGATATGGAATTATATGAATTAACAAAAAGATGAAAGAACAATTTTATAAATATATACAAAGCCTTCAAGATACAATAGTTTTAGGATTAGAAGCAGTTGATGGTCAAGCCAAATTCCGTGAAGATATTTGGGAACGTCCAGAAGGCGGCGGCGGAAGAACACGTGTAATCGAGAACGGAGCAGTTTTTGAAAAAGGCGGCGTTAATATATCGGCAGTTCATGGTAAATTACCAGAAGCGATGCAAAAAATGTTTAATGTAGGCGAAGCCGATTTTTTTGCTTGTGGACTAAGTTTGGTTTTACATCCAAAAAATCCAATGGTTCCTACTGTCCACGCCAATTGGCGTTATTTTGAAATGTATGATGATCAAGGAAATGTAATTCAGCAATGGTTTGGTGGAGGTCAGGATTTAACGCCTTATTATTTGTTTGAAAAAGATGCGAAGCATTTTCATCAAACATGTAAAATAGCTTGTGACAAACACAATCCAGAGTTTTATCCAAAATATAAAAAACAATGTGATGCCTACTTTTGGAACGCGCACCGTAACGAAGCCCGCGGAATAGGAGGATTGTTCTTTGATTATTGCAAAGCAACAGACGAAATGAGCATGCAGGATTGGTACAATTTTGTTACCGAAGTAGGAAATAGTTTCTTAGAAGCCTATGTTCCAATTGTCGAAAGAAGAAAAATTCTATTATATACCGAAGAACAAAGAACATGGCAAGAAATTCGTCGTGGTCGTTATGTCGAGTTTAATCTGGTTCATGATAAAGGAACGCTATTTGGTTTAAAAACCAATGGTAGAATCGAGAGTATCTTAATGAGTTTGCCACCTCATGTACAATGGGTTTACGATCATCACCCAGAAGTAGGAAGCGATGAGGAAAAACTAATACAAACGCTTGAAAATCCTAGAGAATGGATGTAAAATTGATTTATATTATGTTTTTTGCAGGAGTTTTTGGGTGTTTTGCTCAAAAAGATTCTCTTCAAAATTCCTATTTTAAATCATATGATGATAAGGTTACCGCAAGTATTTATTATCTGGATACATCCAATAATTTTCAGTTTGTTTACCCTGTTCCTGGAGAAGGGACAAAAATTCTTAATTTAATTCCTAATCGAAAAGAACAATTAGGAGCTTCACTTTCGTTTAAGTTTGTTGATTTGTCATTTGGTTTCTCTCCAAAATTTTTAAATGCCAATAAAGATAATTCTGGTTCTAAGCTTTTAAGTCTTAATACAAGATTGTATCATAAGCAATGGATGCAGAGCTTTACTTATTTTTATCAAAAAGGGTTTTATGTAAGTCAAGATGGTATAGATGCGGCTTTCCCAGGATTTAAATCGATTAAAATTGGTGGAGCTACATCTTATATTTTTAATAAAAAGTTTTCTTATAAAGCGATCGCAAGTCAGAATGAGTGGCAAACAAAGAGTGCAGGAAGTTTTATTCCTAATTTTTCTGCTTATTACACCAATATAAAATATAATGGAGATGGAGATAAAATAAATGGGAAAACATATCTGTTCTCATTGGCGCCATCCTATTTTTATAATCTGGTTTTAGGAAAACATGTTTTGGTTTCCGCAGGATTATCTTTGGGTGCAGGTGTTTATTTTACAGAGGGTCATTCTAAAGTGGTTTCTGAATTGGATATGAGTTTGAAAACGGGGTACAATTCCGATTCTTTTTTTGCATTCATGAATATTAATTATCTCAATTTTGTTGAGGGTGAAACAAGTGATATAGGTTTAAATGATAACATATCGACTGTAAAAATTACGGCGGGTTATCGATTTAATGCTCCCAAAAAAGTGACCGAGATTTATGATAAAATAAATCAGAAAACGGGATTATAATAAAAAGAGAGAGGCACCAACGGTGCCTCTCTCTTTTTATCTACTAAAATCTAGATTATTTGCTAAGTTCCTGAACAAAATCTAACGTTTGCAGAATGATGTTCTTATTCGATTTTAACGAATTTAATCGTAATTCAATTTTCAGTTTATTATCAATCAATTTTTTCGAAGATTGAAGTGTTATATCGCTAAACTGTGTTGCAAATTGATCGATTTTTTTAATATCAGCAGTTTTTGTTTCAGCAGTATGACTATATGCATTAGAAATCTCTGGAATATTAAGCTTCGCTAAAAAGTAATTTTGCTTCAAGTCTTTCTTTACTTCCTTTACAAATGATCCGTTATTGGTGTTGAAGTAGTCACGAGAATTTGCAATTACTACTACATCCTTATCCTTAAGGATAAACAAATCTCCGTATTTACCGCTGGTTCCGGCGATTTCGTAATAATTTCCTTTTTGTACCAATAATTTTTTACGAACACCTAACTGTATCAGCTTGTCGCCAAATGTTGGATGTGTTGAGGTAAAAATCATTGAAAAAATCGGAATTGATTTCTTCTCTTTTTTCTCAACTTCTATTTCTTCATAATTATCGTCGTACTCGTAAGATTTTGACGTTACCTCAATTTCCTTAACATCGAGTAAGAACATGCTTAAATCACCGTCAAAAAGAGTTGCAGTGGCTTCCTCATCAACAATAGTCGAGATTAAATCCGTTACAATACCCATATCATCCTTTGTTAATGCAGCACTATTTAAAACTTCGGTCATTAAATTCGGAAAGTTTTTTAATGTTTCTTTGGTGTTAATATGATAGCTCATATAACCCAAAGGCTTTTTGTCAGGAAAATAATTAAAAATGTTTTTATTAATTTTTCTATTGGCCATTTTGTCCACAATATCAGCCATTGGTTTAGAGTATTCAATAATCTCTTCTACACGAGCATTATCATTATCAAAATAAAAATCCAAATTGATTCCCTTTACAAGGTTCCCCCAGTTTTTTTGAGAAGGCAAGAATTTATTATAAGTGGTAAATTGAGATAGAGTAGCGTAAGACTCGTAAAAAGAAGACATAGCTGCGCTGTAATTAATCCAAGATGAGATGTCTGCAGTAGCGTTTATCTTATCAGAAGATGGAGCAGTAAAACCTTTTTCGAAAAGAGATTTAATAAAATCATTTCGTTGTATCGATTGTAAACTATCAAAAGCAGCACGTCCAAGATCATATTCAACGTAATAGTTATCGGTAGAAACAGCTGTAGAGTCTATAGGTTCCTCTATTGTGTATGGAGTGTTAATGTCAATAGGAGATTCTCCTATAGGTTCTCCTTCATCTGGAGCTACATCTACAGTGATTTCTTCCTGAATTTCTGGAATATCGTATAGATTAGAGCTATACTTTTTTGTAAAACCTACAATCACAAGATAATTATCGTTCCATGCCATAGAACTTCCTTTATTTACAGAAGTTAATAGAGAGTATAGAGGAAAATCTTCGATTGTAGCGGTTGGGATAGAATCCGCATTTTTTTCTACATGCATTTTTTGCATGAATTGTTTAATGTCATTTCTATTCTTAATAGGAATTGTGACTTGGTAATACGGAATACTATCTGTGAAATTTCCGTTTACGCTTATTTTTTGGTCTAATTTAAAAAGGTTTGCATATTGGTTGATATCATAATCGGACTTGCCTTCAGTATATTTATTAATCAAAGAATGATTTAATACATCAAGAATATTTACTTTCTTAGAAAGTTGGTCGCCATTAAATTGTACAAAATAATCGTATGGTTTAGTATTGGTCTGACTATTGGCAAATAAGGTTGTTAATAGAATAAAATAGGTAAAAAAATGCTTCATATACTAGGGAATTAATTGGATTGTATTATTCATTAAAGACGATTTTTTAAGTACGCTGTACATATTTTGTTTTAAAAAAACGGTCTTTTTGTTTTTAGATATTTTACTGTTAGGGTTATCAGTGTTGGCAATATCACGGTCAAAGGTGTAAATCGAGATAATGTTGGCATGTTCCAAATCCTGTTTTTTCTTTGGGTCTTTTACCAGGTTCTCAGGAACAGGGTAAGAGGCAATCCTTTCAAAACTCTTAGCATTACTGCTAAAATGAATTTGGTCACTCTGATTATTAATACTATTTACAATGGCATTGAGTGCTTTTAAATTGGCATAATTAAGTTTTATAATGAAAACATAATTTTCAAAATCAGTTTTAGTACTTACATTTGAAATCCCATCTATTTTTAAAGCTTTTGCTTTAAAATCGGCTAGTTTCTTGGTGATTTCCTGTTCATTCGGGATTTTCACACCATCAACTTCTTCCAGCCAAATGGCAGATTTGGTCTTAAACCAAGATTTCGAAAAGTCAACCATAAGGGTGTATTCACCACTTTGATCGTCATGGTGTTTGATTCGTTCCGTTATCTCAAAACATCCTGTTAAGAGCAAACAGCAGCATAAAGCGAGAATTTTCTTCATCAGGCAAATTTAAATTTAAATATTTTAAAAACCATGATATAAGAAGATTCTTAAATGGGAAATATAAAACAGTAAATTTTAGATAATATTAACGCATTCTAAACAATGCTAAAAGCCTTATTCTGTTGATTTTTCTTTAACTTTGCGACACAATTTTAATTTCAACTTTAAAACGGATGTTAAGGCTTTTTTAGCATTAGCATACTTCTTAAAAATTTATAAAAAACACTTATGTTCCCACTACAAAGAAACCGCCGTTTAAGAACTAATGAATCTATTCGCTCTTTAGTTCGTGAAACTACACTAAGTCCAAATGATTTTATGCTTCCAATGTTTATTGCCGAAGGAAAAGATGTAAAAGTCGCCATTCCGTCAATGCCAGGAATATACCGTCATTCATTGGATAACACGATAAAAGAAGTAAAAGAAGCTTGGGCATTAGGGATAAAAGCAGTGAATCTTTATGTAAAAGTGAGCGAAAACCTTAAAGATAATAAAGGGGTAGAAGCTTGGAACAAAGATGGATTAATGCAACAAGCTATTCGTGCTATAAAAGATGCAGTTCCAGAAATGATTGTAATGCCAGATGTAGCACTAGACCCATTTTCTATTTACGGACACGACGGAATTATAGAAAACGGACAAGTTATAAACGATGCAACGGTAGATGCATTAACTCGTATGAGTTTAAGCCATGCCGATGCAGGAGCCGATTTTGTGGCACCAAGCGACATGATGGACGGTCGCGTTCTTGCAATCCGTAAAGCATTAGAAGAAAACGGACACCACAATGTTGGAATCATGAGTTATAGTGCCAAATATGCTTCGGCATTTTACGGACCGTTTCGTGATGCATTAGATTCTGCACCAGTTGATTCTTTAGATATTCCAAAAGATAAAAAAACATACCAAATGGATTATGCCAATCGTATCGAAGGACTTCGTGAAGCATTGCTAGATGTAGAAGAAGGAGCAGATATCGTTATGGTAAAACCAGGAATTGCTTATCTGGATATTGTTCGCGAGATAAAAGATGCAGTTCACGTACCAGTTGCAGTATATCAGGTTTCGGGAGAATACGCTATGGTAAAGGCCGCAGCCGAAAGAGGTTGGTTAGATCACGACAAAATCATGATAGAGCAACTACATTGCATTAAGAGAGCAGGAGCCAGTATTATCTCGACATACTTTGCCAAAGAAGCTGCTGTGATTTTAAATAAGTAAAAGATTGAAATACATAAGCATGAAAAAAATAATACTTGCATTTGCAATACTTGCATTCGTTTCTTGTAAAAAAGAAGAGAAAACAACAATCGATAATTCAGGAATGCCAATCGAAGAGTCGGCTACTTTAGAAGCTAAAACGCCCAAAGAATTAGGGAAAGCAATTTTCGAAGGACAAGGAAACTGTTTTGCCTGCCATCAGGTAGACCAAAAAGTTATCGGTCCAAGCATAAAAGAAATTGCCAAAATATACAAAGAGAAAAACGGAGACATGGTTACTTTTCTTAAAGGAAAAGGCGATCCAATAGTCGATCCAAGTCAGTTTGAAGTCATGAAAACCAATTTTCCTGTAACACAAGCCATGTCCGATGAAGAACTAAAAGCAATCGAAGCCTATTTTTATAGCTTTTTAAAGTAGGAGCTATCCCGATAGCTATCGGGACCGCCGCTATATCTTTATGTTTTTAAAGAAAAAACATAAAGGATGCCGCTTCTATCGGGGCTAAAAAACTAAAACCATTCGTATTTACGAGTGGTTTTTTTGTTTCTGAAAGGTTTTTAACTACAATCTTGTCTTTTCTGACGAAGGAAGAATCTCCGTAAGTAACTCAACAATAAATCATTTAGATTCGTAATCTCAAGTAGATCTTTGTCAAAGTTCAAAACCAAGGCTGTAAGGAACTTGGTTTCATGCATTAAATGTTTCTAATTTAGTAGGATCTCCACCACAATGTATTACTACTTGTTGAATAATGTCATTTTGCAATTGATTACAAAATGACATTTTGGGGATTTTATATCCTTTTAATTGATTTAGTTTTATGTAACTCAAAAGCAATATTGATGCAATTAAAATAATGTAAATCATTACTTGAATTCCATTCCACTGTCTTGAAAAATAGTGTTTAAAATTCAATTCTTGTTTTATAAATCTAAAGAAACGCTCAATATCCCAACGTCTTTTGTAAATTTCAGCTATTTGAATTGCTGTAAATTCATCTTCAGGTAAATTGCTTAAAAACAATATTTTTTCTCCATCAGATTTTAATATCCCCTCAACTAATCTAAAAACTATTTTAGTCTTCTTTTGATTAGCATAAAGGTAAACCTTGCTATGTCTTGTTAGTTTAAGGATTTCATTTTCAAAATCTAATAGAGTTACTTTACTACCTTTATCTACTTCATATTTAGATGATTTATAAATTCGGGTCACAAAATACTTATCATCATTAGAGAGTTCAACCATTGTCTTTCTATCCTTCATTCCCCTGTCAAAAACTGCAATATCTTTTTTATTGGCTATGTGTTCTTCTAGAATATTTCCCAAAGCCAAATCCTCACTAATCATTTTTTGATCTTTGTGAAACTTGACATTAAAAGGCAGCTCACTAAAGCCAATCGTGAATTTTATACTATTTTTTCCTTGTTCGCCTTTTTTGTTCTTTTGTCCATTTTGCATTCCAAAACTCAGTAAAGAAGCTGATAAACTTGTAATTGTTGAGTCATATAAACTTAATTTAGCTTTATCTTTTTCATTAAGTTTATCCTCAAAGATAGTAACAGTATGCTGATATAATTTCTCAAAATACGCAACGTTTATTTTTCCTATTCTCTCAGCAATACTACTGTGACTAACACTTTTATCTTTAGGAATTTGAGCATATTTACAAAAGAAATGATTTTCATAAAAATTCTCAAATACTCTAGAGCTAGCTCTATTTTCATTTAGAACTCCAAAAACACAAAGTTTAAATAATTCCTTACCTTTTAATTTTTTAGCATTCCAATCAACCATAGTTTCTCGAGCAAAAAAATCAAGTTGATCATCTGAGATATAACTTAATATTTCTCTCACATCTGTTCTGATTTGCATTTCATGATATGTTTAAAGATATACGAAAATAAAAATAATATTTTTTACTAAAGTTCCTTACAGCCTTGGTTCAAAACTTTGACAAAGGTTGCGTTAAGTCTGTTTAATTTGCGTGACATTTACCGGAATCTTATCATAATAAATACATGTTATAAACATTGCCAACGGTTTCAACCGTTGGAACGCAATATTGCAATCTGCTTCACGCGGTTGAAACCGTGAGCTATAATCAAAATATAATAGAATTTAAGATTGGTGGAGAGAAATCACAAATCATTACTATTATTTTTTTTACTTTTATAACATGGAAACAGCATACATTAATTCGCCTTTAGGAATCACCAAGATTGTTGGCGATGAAAACGGAATTTCAGAGATTACCGTTGCTAACGCTGGTGATAATGAGGTTTCAGATGTAATTGCAATAGAGTTGCAAGAAGCTGTTTCGCAATTAAATGACTATTTTTTAGGCAAAAGAACCGATTTCGATTTTAAGCTAAACCCCAAAGGAACAGAATTTCAGCAAAGAGTTTGGAAAGGATTACTTGAGATTCCTTTTGGTAAAACCATGAGTTATTTAGAACTATCTAAAAAACTTGGAGATGTCAAAGCTATTCGTGCAGTAGCATCGGCAAATGGTAAAAATCCACTTTGGATAGTCGTTCCATGTCACCGAGTAATAGGAACCGATGGTTCATTAACAGGATATGCTGGCGGATTATGGCGTAAAAAATGGTTATTAGATCATGAAAACCCTCTAAAGCAACAAAGTTTGTTTTAGGTGTTTTCTTGTAATGGTAAGAATTTTATGCATATTTGTAAGGAAGAATAAAACGATATTAAATAAAGTATAGAAATCTAAAACGAGTAATTCTAATCTTGGAAAGTTTGTAGGTGCTTTTAATGCGTAAATTAGGTTTAATACCTACAAGGTCAGAAAAAGACCTTGCAGGATAACGATAGAGATTGATTGTTTAGGGTTCAATTTCAATCAAAGTAGTCTAACACTCTAAGAATGTCTAAGCTGTCTAACAATCTAAGTAAGTCTAATAATCCAAGTAATCTAACATTCTAAGAATGTCTAAGCCGTCTAACTAATTTAAGTAAGTTCAATAATCTAAGAAGTCTAAGTAAGTCTAAAAATCTAAGTTGTCTTAATAATGATTGAAAAAATAAACCTAAACAACATCCTTTTTCTAGATATAGAAACCGTTCCCGAAACAGCCGATTTTGGAGAACTAGATGATGAGATGAAAGAACTTTGGGAGCACAAAACGCAATATCAGCGTAAAGAAGACTTTACAGCCGAAGAATTTTATGATCGAGCTGGAATTTGGGCAGAGTTTGGTAAAATCGTTTGTATTTCTGTTGGGTATTTTACGATTAAAGGCGATATCCGAAATTTTAGAGTGACATCATTTTTTGGTGATGAGGTAAAAATTCTCAGAGATTTCAATAATCTATTAAACAATCATTACAATAAACCGTATCATGTTTTGTGCGGACATAATGCAAAGGAATTTGATATTCCATTTATCGCAAGACGAATGATTATTAACCAAATTGCAATTCCAGACAAGCTGAATTTATTTGGGAAAAAACCTTGGGAGATTCCGCATTTGGATACGTTGGAGCTTTGGAAATTTGGTGATTACAAGCATTTTACTTCGCTAAAATTATTGACTAAAATCTTAGGAGTTCCTTCTCCAAAAGGAGATATCGACGGAAGTCAGGTAGGACATGTTTATTATGTAGAGAAAGACATTGACCGAATTGTGACCTATTGCGAGAAAGATACTATTGCTGTGGCTCAGATTTTTCTGCGTTTACGACGTGAAGATTTGTTGATTGATGATGAAATTATTCATGTATAGTTTTTAAAGGTACAAAGGAGCAAAGGAGCAAAGGAACAGAGGTTCAAAGTTTAAGAGGACTTACATAATTTATTAAGATTTTAATGTTTAGAATGGTACATCAGGAAATTTCACATCATCGATTAGTTTCTCAAAAGCTATATAAAAAGGCGCCAAGTTCTCCACAAGACATTGTGCATCATTTGGGTGCAATGCAGGCTCAGGATTATGCAATGGCAAAATGGGCGATTGGTTCTCGTTGCGATGCTACCGAAAAAGCTATAGAAGAAGCAATAAATTCAGCAGAAATTATCCGAACGCACATTCTACGCCCAACCTGGCATTTTGTTGCTGCAGAAGATATTCATTGGATGTTGGATGTTTCGGGACCTCAAGTCAAGAGAATAGTAGCTTCTTATGTCAAAAAATATGGATTTGATGATAAAAAATTTGAGAAAATTAATGCATCTATCGAAAAAATATTAGCTGGTAATAATCATCTAACTCGGGATGAGATCATGCAGGAACTCAACATCAATAAAATTTGTAGTGATGATTCTTTGAGCGGACCTATCATGATGTATGCTGAGTCGGTAGGTTTAGTCTGTAATGGAAAAATGAAAGGCAAGCAGATAACGTATGCTTTGCTGGATGAAAGAGTTACAAAGCCAAAAACGAAATTGTCTAAAGACGAGGGTTTGGCAAAATTAGCTAAACGCTATTTTGAAAGTCATGGTCCTGCGACGTTATTAGACTTTTCCTGGTGGTCAGGTTTTTCGCCTACAACTTGTAAACAGGTTATTAGCTCGATAGAATCGGAACTAAACTCGATAGAAATAGATAATCAAAAATATTGGTTTGGAACAAATTTTACCGATGAGGATAACTTTCGCGAAAGTGTACATTTTCTTCCTGCATTCGATGAGATTTTAATTTCGTATAAAACACGTGAAGCGTCTATTCTACAAGAACATCAATCTAAAGCATTTACCAACAATGGTATTTTTAGACCAATTATTCTAGAAAACGGAAAAGTCATAGGAACTTGGAAAAGGACTATTAAAAAAGATCATGCAAAAATAGAAACACAATTTTTTCATGAAACCGAGAATGATAAAAAAACGGCTCTATTTGATGGTATTAAATCTTTTGAAAATTATCTGGAAACTAAAATCGTCATCGAATAGATATTAGATACGGATTTTTATGTAATGCCTACGGAATTGTTAATGCAATATTGTGGCATTTTGATAAAAACGAAGCTGAATAAGGGTTATTTGATTGATTATTAGATTATTTTTGTGGAGTAATGTTTCGTTAGGGTTGCAAAAACTCCGTTAGGAGTGCTGCTGTTTGAACACAAATGTTAAACACGAATTTCACGAATTGACACGAATTAGTTTGTGGAATTAATTTCACAAACTAAGTTAACCTTTAAAATTTGTGTTAATTCGTGAAATTGGTGTTTACTTTTTGTGCTTATGTTCACAGTGTAGGTTAAGAGTGTGCTATTAAATTCGGATAATATTTTTTGATTTCTAATAAATACTTCGTGTTTCATCAGTAAAATGGTTGTGCATTTTATTGCTAAATAATTACATTTACAAAAAATATATAATTATGGTGTTAAGTAGATTTTGGCTAGCGATATTTATTTCGTCAATTGCTTTTATTGTAATCAGTTTGTTTACTGGTAATACGTATACTATTGATTATGTTTTGAATGGTAAGAAAGACGAGCCTATTTTAATCTCTGAAAAATATATTGAGCAAATTCCTGCTTTTATCAGAGATAGTATTAAAAAAGCGCCAGACAACACTATTATCATCAATCGTGATGAGGCAAATGCCGATACGACCTATGTTTATAAAAACAAAACCGTAAAGATTTTTAGCGGTGTTCAAAAATCTGATGGTTTATTGCCAACTTGTAAAAGTACTTTGGTCGATTTAATTCTTCCACTTATTGCTTATTTGGCCTTTTTCTGCGGATTAATGGAGCTTTTAATCATTTCTGGAGCTTCAGGAAAATTAGCAAAAGGATTGAGTCCAGTGTTTGTGAAAGTGTTTCCTAGTATCCCAAAAAATCACCCATCGATTTCGTATATGACCCTAAATTTTGCGGCAAACTTCTTAGGATTAGATTCTGCTGCTACTCCGTTTGGTCTTAAAGCCATGGAGAGTTTACAAGAAATAAACCCAGATAAGGACAAAGCCAGTGATGCACAGATCATGTTTATGTGTCTGCATGCTTCGGGACTTACGTTAATTGCAACTTCTATCATTGGGTATCGTGCTGCCGCTGGGGCAACAAACCCAGCCGATGTAATGTTGCCTTGTATTATTACCTCTTTTATCGGGACAATTGCTGCTTTTTTAATTGTTGGTGTTAAACAAAAAATTAATTTTAAAAGTGCTTCTTTGGTTGTAGGCTTGATGGTTATGATTGCTGCCATTGTTGGACTTTTATTTTACGTAAATAGTTTAGATTTAATTGGTAAAAACTTCTTTACATCAAATCTTTCAGGATTAATATTGTTTGCGATCATTGGGTTTACTTTGGTTTTTTCGTTAAGACATGAGAAAAAGTTTATTGAAGCAGAAACGACTGTTTTTGATGCATTTGTAGTAGGAGCTAATAATGGAGTTAAAACTGGAGTTACTATTTTTCCTTACGTTTTGGGAATGTTAGTGGCGATTTCTTTATTTAGAAACAGTGGTTTATTTGAAATCATCAGCCATTGGATTGCATTTATTTTCTCGAATATGGGTGTGAGTAAAGAAATCACCGATGCGTTGCCAGTTGCGATGCTACGTCCTTTTAGTTCTGCAGGTTCACGAGGATTCCTGATTGACTCGATGAATACTTTTGGAGCAGATTCTATGACTGGAAGATTAAGTAGTATTTTTCAATGTAGCGCCGAAAGTACTTTTTACGTAATTGCGGTTTACTTTGGTTCAGTTAATATAAAAAATACCCGTTACGCTTTAGGAACTATGCTTTTGGTTGATGTAATTTGTGTGATTACAGCTATATTTGTGGCGAGTTGGTTTTTTTAGTAAATAGCATTTAAATTAAAAATTATATAAATATAAAACAGTATGAGAATGAGTAAATACACAAAATACATTGCAATTGCACTAATGTTGCTTTTTTTAATTACGAGTCTATTAGCTTAAAAGTTAGTTGGTTAATATGAATAGAATTTACATTACGTTGTTTTTGTTGGCTCTGGTAAGTTGTAAAAAAGAGCCAGCAACAGTAGGTCCAAAGTGGACTAAGGAAGACAAAAAAGAAATGACTGCAAAGCCAGCATTTAACAGGACTACCCCAAAAATAGATACGATTTATATTTCTGGGAATGAAGAAATAGGAGCGAGTAACTATGTTTTAGCTTCTTTTTTAGATAAGAAAATTGATAAAGACAGCCTTATAACTGTTCAATATCGACTTGATTTTTTTACAAATAAAACAAAAGTAGGATCAGATAAGGTTACCATTGTTCCATTTACAGAAGGTTCGGGTTGGGGTGCGACATATGGTTTATCAGATGAAGATAATGCTGAGGTATCACCTTTTATCCATGTCAGTTTTGGTTATGAAGCTTGTGGATATAATCGCCAACACTTTTTGTTTTATCTAAAAAATAATAAGGTACAGCTTGTGCACGACTGGGACTCTATGAGTGACGGTGGTTGGGGAAGTTGGTTAGAATTTGGAGGAATAGATCCTAAAAATGAACCAGTTTCTTTTTATAGCAAAAGAGTTTCTTACGGTGGTAAAGAAGATGTTAATGATGAAGATATGGGAACCGTAGAACATTCTGATTCTATCGTGTTTCATCTAAAAAACAATAAATGGGAAAAACGATTGTTAACCCCAAAGGAAAAGGTGTACTGGAAAAAAGACATTACTTTTAATGAATTTTATCCTCAATTTGCAGAATAAAAAAAGCCTCGCACATTGCGAGGCTTTTCCGTTTTTAGTAAGCAACAATTTATTTCTTAACGAATTTCTTAACGATTCTTTTTCCGTCGTTATTTAATTCTATGATGTAAATACCAGTATTTAATCTGCTTACATCTATAGAAGTTCCGCTTAATGGTCCTGAATTTACTTGTTGTCCAAGATTATTCGTAATCCTGAAAGTTGCTCCGTCGCTTTTTGCTAATGCAACATTCAACTCATTATCAACAGGATTTGGATATAAAGCAAAACTTGTGTTATCGGTAGTTTCGATTATTCCCGAAGTTATTTCTGGAGATACAATTGGACCAGCAGCTGTAATGTTTATAGTATAATCCTCTACTTGACCATAAGAGAAAGCTTCACAAGAAGTTGGGATTCCATTATACTTCATAGCAACTCTCAATCGTGTACTTCCAAGAGTAGCCGAAGCTGGAATTGTGATTGTTCCAGTTACAGGAGTTGTTTTTGATGCAGCTTTTGTCCAAACTGTTTCACCTGAATCTGCAAAATCACCATCTTGATTATAATCTATAAAAACGGCATAACCTTCATTGTAGGTTGTAGAAGTCCAAACAGGAGTAATTGTAATTGTGTAAGCTGTTCCTGCTGCAGCATTTGTAGAAATAGCCGTATAGTTTTCGTAACCAGCTGTTCCTGTTGAGGTATTGCTGATTGTACCAAATACTACTTTACTGATTTTTTCGTCAGCAGTATTGTTTCCTTGTGATGCACAATAGCTTATTGTGTTTGCTAATGTTGTTACACTTATAGTATTACTTGCTGGAGAAACATTTCCGGCAGCATCTTTAGCCTTTACACTAAAAGTATAAGCTGTTAGAGCAGTTAATCCAGTTACAGTATAGCTTGTAGTTGTAGATGAACCTTTAAGAGTTGCTCCTTGGTAGATATCGTATCCTGTAACAGCTACATTATCTGTTGCCGCAGTCCATGTTAAATTGGTAGTTGATCCAGTTGTTCCAGAAGCTGCAAGAGCAGTTGGAGCAGTTGGCGCAATTGTATCTGTAGAACCTGAATAAGCAGCTCCAACACCTACAGCATAAAATGCATTAGTTGTAGCAATTACCTCTGCAGAACCAGCGCCGTATAAATCGATAGCCGATTGTATTCCTGATGTTCTTGCATTTGCAAAAGTAGAATTTGCAGTTAAATATACACTCTCTAAACGATAAGCGATTTTTGCAGCTTTATCAATTGTAATTCCTGTTACACTATAAGAGCTACCGATGTCGTTTGTTCCTGTCTTACCTACAGACAAGATATAAAACCAATGGTTTAGTACACCAGAATTTGTATGAACACCACAATAATCATTGGATTGAGTAGGAGTTCCACAATTAATAACTTTCCAGTTAGTACCGCCATAAGTATCAGGCTGACCTTCGGATTTAGGATTACTCATAGAACGTAAAGCAAGATGACCCGATCTTCTTTCGATATCTTCACCAACTAACCAAGTTGATTTTGTAGGCGCTGCGGCATATTCGATACAAGCACCCCAAATATCTGAGAAACCTTCATTCATAGCTCCAGATTCTTTTTGGTAAGCTAAGTTTGCTGTATAAGTACAAACTGCATGACCAATTTCGTGTCCTGCAACATCAATAGCAGTTAAGATGTCAAAATTAGTTCCGCTTCCGTCACCATAAGTCATAACACTACCGTCCCAGTACGCATTATCGTATGCATTACTGTAATGTACATAGCTTTTTATGATGGCACCTGCGTTATTAAAACTATTTCTACCATGTACAGTTGACCAATAGTCATATGTTTTTTCAGCTCCCCAATGAGCATCAAGTGCACCATTGTCTTTATTAGTATTTGCATACTCAGCAGCTGTCCAGTTATTATCTGCATCTGTAAAATTTACAGCAGCAGTATAACTAGTTCCTTTTTTCATATTATACGTGTTTATACCTAAACCTCTTGTTGCATCTGCCAGGATATAAGAAGACCCACTTAAAGTAGTTTGAATTACTTGCGTTCCACTATAACGTGTAGCTGCGTTTGCTGCAACAAAAGCAATTTTAGAACTAGCATCATCTTTTAGGTTCTTTGCATCGGCATTAGCAGATTTTGATTTACGTCCATGACTGTATTCTCCGAGATGCTTTATAGTTGCATTATAGAACAATATTTGACCGTTTTCTGCATCGATGTACAAATCCCCTCTACTTACCGGATTTGTCGCGTAAATGTCAAATTTATAGGCTAAACGAACCTTGTCCGTAGTTCTGTTAGTACCTTGATCTTCCATTGCGGGTAAAAATACCAGTTCGCCTTTTGGTTTTTCATAACCAATCGCTTTGGCATCTTGCGGATTTTCCCAAAGGTATTGTTGGGCACCAGTATAGCTAATTGCTCTATTAAGAGCATCTTGAGCGGATAGTTTTGGTGTAGTTTTTACTTTTTCGATGTTGTAATACTCACCATTCATAGAGACAAGTTTTCCGTCTTTGGAATGTAAGGTGTAGTTGGCAAACTCTACTTTAATACCTTGTTCGTACAATTGAAATTTTTCGTGTGTGTAACCTTGTGGATCAGACTCAGTTTTGACCCTTGCAAAAGATTGGTTTTCTTTCAATCCTAATTGATCTTTAAAGACTTTTTGAGAATCAGTACCTCTATAGGTCGATTGGTCACTAAAAGTGATTAAACTAGGTTGTCCATTTTCGGATACATTTTTTTGGCTTACACGTTTATCCGTTATTTGTGCAAATGCTGATAAGGAGAATGTGAGCACAACAGCGGTTGTTGTGGCAATTTTGGGTAATGTACTTTTCATAATCGATTTGGGGTTTAATGTTAATTTAATTATTAGTTTGTATAGCAATTAAAGGGTGTAGGTAAATACTTTAATTTGTTATAAAAATATAAACATTTTGTTAAATAAATTAACATAAATTCCAATAATCGATAAAATGCAACAATTGTTGTTAAATAATTATTAAATATTAACAAATTAAAAACAATCATCAGAAAAAACCTGTTTTTATTATTATATTATTGATTTTGAGTGTTTTGTTTTCTTCTTAACTCGCTGATGTTGATTTAGTTGTGAAATATATGTAACCACTAGGTAGAATAAGCTGTAACAGAAAAAAGGCTAACATTTTTTAAGTGTTAGCCTTTTGTGTGAATTATTTAAAAAGAGGCGTTAATCGATAATCATCTCCGGAATATCACCTTCAATTATTAAATTTGCTTCAGTTGAAGCAATAATATGTTCTACCGAAACTCCGGGTGCGCGTTCTAAAAGTTTAAAACCTTTTGGAGTTATTTCTAAAACAGCCAATTCGGTTACAACTTTCTTTACACAACCAACACCAGTTAATGGTAAGCTGCATTTTTTTAATATTTTAGATTCGCCAGCTTTGTTTACATGCATCATCGCAACAATAATATTTTCGGCAGAAGCCACTAAATCCATTGCTCCACCCATTCCTTTTACCATTTTACCTGGGATTTTCCAGTTGGCAATATCTCCGTTTTCAGAAACTTCCATAGCGCCAAGGATCGTTAAATCTACTTTTTGGCTACGAATCATTCCAAAACTAAGAGCCGAATCAAAGAAACTAGCTCCAGGAAGCGTTGTAATAGTTTGTTTTCCTGCATTAATAATATCAGCGTCTTCTTCTCCTTCAAAAGGAAAAGGTCCCATTCCCAGAACGCCGTTTTCGCTTTGAAATTCAACGTCAATTCCTTTTGGGATATAGTTTGCTACCAATGTTGGTATTCCGATACCTAAATTCACGAAATAACGGTCTTTAAGCTCTTGTGCAATTCGTTTTGCAATATCTTCTTTTGTTAACATATCTTTTTAATGTGTTAATTAGAAAATTTGATAATTAGATAATTGTTTCAAGCATTATCTAATTGGCAAATTATCTCATTATCTAATTTCTCTGTCTCACTGTGCGTTGCTCAATCCTTTTTTCAAATTTTTCTCCTTGAAAGATACGTTGTACCATGATTCCGGGAATATGAATTTGATTTGGATCTAATGTACCAACTGGAACGAGTTCTTCTACTTCGGCAATTGTTATTTTTGCTGCACCAGCCATACAAGAATTGAAGTTTCTGGCAGTTCCTTTAAAGATAAGATTTCCAGCTTCGTCACCTTTCCATGCTTTTACAATAGCGAAGTCAGCTTTGAAGGCGTGTTCCATAATATGCATTTTTCCGTTGAACTCACGAACTTCTTTACCTTCGGCAACTTCGGTTCCGTAACCTGCAGGCGTGAAAAAAGCTGGAATTCCGGCTTGTGCTGCACGACAACGTTCGGCTAATGTTCCTTGCGGAATAAGTTCTACATCTAATTCTCCTGAAAGCATCTGACGTTCAAATTCGGCATTCTCACCTACATAAGAAGAAATCATTTTCTTGATTTGCTTTTTTTGCAATAATAATCCCAAACCAAAATCATCGACACCTGCATTATTAGAGATGCAAGTAAGACCTGAGTTTTCTGTTTTTACCAATTCGGCAATAGTGTTTTCTGGAATACCACATAAACCAAATCCGCCAAACATAATTGTCATGTCGTTTTTGATTCCTTGGATTGCTTCCTGAACTGAGTTGACTTTTTTACTAATCATATTATTTGTCTTGTATTGACGTATATTTTTGATAAAAATACCAATTTTAGATTAAATTATAACGATTTCGTAAAAAATAAATCTACAAGTAATTTGTCTGATATAATTTAACAACGATTGTGATTAACCGCAAAGGGCGCTATCCCGAAGCGTCGGGAGCAAAGTTTTTAAATCCTTTTAATCTGAGTAATCTGTGGCAAGGAAATTAAGCGCAAAGTTCACAAAGACAAAATCGCAAAGTTATTTTATAGATTAAGCTTTGTGCCCTTTGCGGTAAATCTTTTATTTCTTGGATTAATCTACAATCAATTTGTTCCAAAAAAAAATCCTTTTGCATCTTCCGAAAATTCAGAAGTTACAAAAGGATATTAATTATTTTAAAAGCGAACTTAAACTACAGTTCGAATTCGTCTGTGTTTTGTTCAGTGTCTGTTGTGTCTTTTACTTTCGGTGCAGAATAACAATCTACTTTTATTTGAAGATTTGCAGGTCTTTCGAAATCAGATTTAGATACTTGCAAAGCAGGGTCAGCGTAACAAAGTTTCATGAAATAACCCCAAACAGGTAGGGCAGCAGTTGCACCTTGTCCGTAAGTAATACTTTTGAAACGTGCCGAACGATCTTCACAACCTACCCAAACACCAGTAACTAAGTTCGGAACCATTCCCATAAACCAACCATCAGATTGGTTTTGTGTTGTTCCTGTTTTACCAGCAATTGGATTTCGGAACATATATGGATATCCTGTCCAACGCTTATCACCACTACCACCACCTTCAGTACGTAGTCGTGAACCCGAACCACTTTCGGTAACCCCTTGAAGAAGTTTAATTACAGCAAATGCGATATCTTTATTCAGTACATCGTGAGATTCTGGAATTGGCTCGTAAATTACTTCGCCACTTTTATTTTCAATTCGGTTTAAGAACTGTGGTTTTACATAAACACCTTGGTTTGCAAATGTGCTATAAGCAGCAACCATGTCTTCAACAGTAATTTCAACAGCACCTAATGCGATTGAAGGTTGTACCGGAATTTGAGATTTTACTCCCAATTTATGTGCTAGTTCAACTACAGCTTCTGGACCAACACGGTCAATTAATTTAGCCGAAACCGTATTGATAGAGTTTGCCAAACCTTGTTTTAAGGTAACCATTCCGCGGTATCTGTTATCCGAGTTTCTTGGTTCCCAGTCAGCAGTAACATGATGACGTCCTTTATGAATCATAAATGGACCATCTAATATTGAATCACAAGGAGACATATTTAGTTGCTCAATTGCAGCTGCGTAAACAAACGGTTTAAATGTAGAACCTACTTGTCTTGCTCCCTGACCTACGTGATCGTATTGGAAATATTTGTAATTGATTCCACCAACCCAAGCCTTAATGCTACCAGTTTGTGGTTCCATTGCCATTAAACCAGCTTGCAAAAAGTGCTTGTAATAACGAATAGAATCCAGAGGAGTCATAATCGTATCTCTTTCACCTTTCCAGGTAAACACAGTCATTTTTGTTTTTTCGCTAAATGACTTTATGATTTCTTCATCACTTTTATCGGCAGCTTTCATCACTGTCCAACGGTATGAAGATTTCATCGCTTGGTTTATAATTCGTTGCGTTTCAGCTTCAGAAATATTAACGAAAGGAGCATTTTTATTTGTTTTAGATTGTTGGAAAAACTCTTCTTGTAAGTTTTTCATGTGTGCAGCAACAGCTTCTTCAGCATGTAATTGCATTCTGGAATCGATGGTCGTGTATATTTTTAGACCATCTTTGTAAATGTTATATTCAGTACCGTCTGGTTTTTTATTTTCGGCTACCCATTTTTTCATGTAGTCACGTAAATATTCTCTAAAGTAAGTTGCAGTTCCTTCACGGTGACTTTCTAGTTTGAATTTCAATGAGATAGGAAGAGCTTGTAATTTGTTTTTTTGGTCGTTAGTAATCATGCCCGCTTTTTCCATTTGCGAAAGCACAACATTACGACGGTTTTTAACTCCTTGCGGATTTCTTACCGGATTGTATAAACCTGAATTCTTGAACATTCCGACTAATATAGCCGATTCATCCATTGTTAAGTCTTTTGGTTCTTTAGAGAAATAAGTTTGCGCAGCAGAACTTACCCCAACCGAATAATTACCAAAATCATATACGTTGCAATACATTGCAATAATTTCATTCTTAGTATATTGTCTTTCTAAACGAATAGCGATAATCCATTCTTTTACTTTTTGTACAATTCTAAAAGGCAAAAATTTAGATCCTTCTCCGTGAAATAATTGTTTTGCTAATTGTTGTGTAAGCGTACTTGCACCTCCGCTAGTTCCTAAACTTGCAATAGCTCTTAAAGTTCCACGACCGTCAATTCCTGAATGTTCGTAAAAACGCTCATCTTCGGTTGCTACAAGTGCTTCAACCAAGCTTTTAGGTAAGTCAGAATATTTTAATTGTGATCTGTTTGTCTGGAAATATTTCCCGATAACAACTCCATCAGAAGAGATGATTTCGGTAGCTAAATTAGAATCTGGATTTTCTAAGTCTTCAAATGAAGGCATAGAACCAAAAATTCCCCATGAAGCAAATAAGAAAAAGGTAATAACACCTAATAAACCATAGCCAAAAATTTTCCAAAAGGTCTTTTTGTAATAATTGATGTCTTTATCAGTTTTTGTTGGATTGTTTTTTTTAGCAGCCATATAAATCTATTCTAATCTTTTTTTTCAATTCTAAAACCTACATCAGTTATTCCGTCAAGTTGTTGTACTCCAGGAACTTTTCCTGATTCTCTAACTGCTTGTTTGATATGAACTTTGTATTTTCCTTTAAACTTAACATCCTCTTTATAAAAGAGTTTGCTTTCTTTTATATCAGTAAATCCGTTCCCCATTAAAGTTCCGTCTGGATGTGCCATTTGGTATTCAAGAGTATCTACTTTTGTAAATCCGCTTTGGGTTTCGATAGCAACAATTAAAAATATATTGTTGAAGGGAAAATTGTTGTTATCTCTCAAATTTACAAACAAATTGTATCGTTTGGTCGAATCTAATTCGGGTAAGTCGAAGGTTACAATGCTGTCTTTATGCCAAGCATCTCCAACAGATTTGTATTCATCAAATACTCTTTTTTTGTCGCATGAAAAAAGAAGTATAGCCACCAAAAGAAGAATCCCGCTATTTTTTATTCTCATTTTTTGTAATAATTATTGGTTTTCTAGGGCCAGCTGGTTTTTTATCGTTCGCAGCATTATTGTTCGGCTTATTGTTATTATTGTTTCCAGCTGGTTTATTACCTTTTGGATTTTGATTCTTTGGTGCTTGATTGTTGGGAGCAGTTGCAGGAGCCGCAGTTGCAGCAACATTTTCGCCAATAGTTTTGCGTTTTTTAGCTGGTTTTTTCTTTCTTTTTGGTTGGTCAAAACGAGTTAAGCTTTCTTGACCCATAGCATTATTGAAGTCTTTTTCAGGTTCTTGAGTGATTTCTATTGCAAAATCTTCAAGTGAAGAAACTCTGTTTTTGAGTTTGTTTTCGGCTATGATTTCTTTTACCTGATCAATTTTTAAAACATGCCAGTTTGCGAAGTTATTGGTATAAGCAAACCACATTAATCCTTTAAAAATATCTTGTTTTTGGCAAATTGCATCGCCTTTTTCAGTAACTAATTTGGTGTCGTAATCTGGAAAATCCTTAAGAGCATCCATGTAAGTGTCTAACTCATAGTTTAAACAACATTTCAATTTTCCGCATTGTCCTGCTAATTTTTGCGGATTCAATGATAATTGTTGGTATCGTGCTGCTGAGGTGTTTACACTTCTAAAATCGGTTAACCAAGTAGAGCAACACAATTCTCTTCCGCAAGAACCAATTCCTCCTAAACGCGCAGCTTCCTGACGGAAACCAACTTGTTTCATTTCGACTCTTGTACTGAATTCTTTAGCAAAATCTTTAATTAAAAGTCTAAAATCGACTCTGTCATTTGCAGTATAATAAAAAGTAGCTTTTGAGCCATCTCCTTGAAATTCAATATCCGAAATTTTCATTTCTAGTTTTTGAGCTATCGCTAATTCACGAGCGCGAACTTTCATCGGCTCTTCTTTTTCGCGGGCTGCCGACCAAATATCGATATCTTTTTGAGAGGCTTTACGGTAAATTTTAGGAACTTCATTGCTAGTAGGACTAACTCCTTTTTTCTTCATTTGAATTTTTACTAATTCGCCTGTAAGGGTTACAATTCCTATGTCATGTCCTGGAGATGCTACTGTTGCAACGATATCTCCAATACTTAAAGTTAATTTATCTGAGTTTCTGAAAAATTCTTTTCTACCGTTCTTAAAACGTACTTCAACACAATCAAAAGGAGCTTCTCCGTTAGGCAAACTCATATTCGAAAGCCAATCAAAAACCGTTAATTTATTGCAGCTATCGGTGCCGCAAGTCCCATTATTTTTACAACCCTTAGGTGCGCCACCATCAGAAGTTGAACAACTTGTACATGCCATAATTTTATATGTAGTGTCGCAATAAATGCAACTTAAGTTCTTAAAAAAGATTAATGTGTAAAGATAGTATTTTTTTTAGTTTGCTTTTTAATGGATTAACACTAATGCTACGTTAAATACAAAAGACAGTCGTGTTTAAGAGAAAATTAGTGGTTTTTATGATAGTATGAAACTGGATTTATCAAGAAAATTCGTTTGTTATTTATTTATCTTGCTTAAAAGGACTTATAGTTTGATGGTGGTTTTTTTGAACAAAAAACTATTCTGATTATTCTTAAAAAAAATATTTAAGTTTATATTTGGTTTGTATTTATAGGTTTTATATTAAAAACTTAGCTTTTAGTGTTGGTTAAAAAACAAACAAAATATCCCTCATTGGTACGAATTATTAGTTACTGGAATGCAAATTATTATTTTGCTGTTGAGCTCATTGTCAATACTTTCAAAAATTATCAATCTTTTTATATTATTTAGAACAAAAACCATGAACAAATTATTTTACGTTTTATTCGCAATCCCTTTTTTTATTAGCTGTACGAATAAAAAGCCTTTAGATCAAAAAAACATAAATTCAGTTAAAAAAGATACAGCTATTGCTAGCGCTGTAGCTGTGGAAATACAAAAAGTGTCTGATTTGGATATTTATAATGTTAATTCAATTTTTGGCGAAAAAGATACTATTGCGCTAATATCCTTGTCTGATAAATATCAATTAAGCGAACATAAAGATTCTCTTGCTATTCCTGATGTCAAAAAATTAGGAGAAAAAGAGGCTCAATATCTAGTGTTGAATTCGACATATAGAAACAGAATGTTATCTAAAATGAAAATTTCAGAAAAAGATAGTGTTTATGTTTACGATTATGCCACCAATATTGTCAATGCATTTTCTGTGAAATCTCTACAAGTAGTCGCTGCTATAAATGTATACGGGGCAGATTGGCCTTATTCACAAGATGATTATATGATTGGATTTGGACTAGATCCCAAATTACTAAAAGGATTTGATTCCTATTATTTGAATACTTTGGTTTGCATTGGTTCAAAAAATCCTTTTGCAATGAAGCAATTGAAAGCTATAAAGTGGAAAGAAACAGCAATTGCTAAGGTGCCTGTTGCTACTATAAATCCAGAATATAATGATTTGATAAAAACGGCAAGTAAAAAAACGGCTTATAGTTATAAATCAAACGGGTTTGAATACTTTTTAGAGGATTATATAAATGAAGAAACAGTATTGTTGAGAAGGTTGATTGTTAAAGAAGAAAAAACAAACAAGATTGTTTGTGATAAGTATTACCGTGAGAGCGAAGGTGGCTCGTTTGCACAATTAAACGATAATAGTGAGGATAAAGAAGTCAATCAATGGACTGGTAAACTGTTTAAGAACAAACCAGAGGTAGTTTTTGGTTTTGTATACGTTTCTTTCGGTTGCCCAGGGATCTCATTCTTAGATAAAAATGAACCTGATGTTTTTTTAAATTGTGATAACAGACACTAATTTAATCTTGTCCCGTCCTAAAAAACTGATGCGGATTTTAGATAAAATTAAAATATTAAACAGCAGTAAAAAACATTTTCAAGATAGAACTGGTAAACGCATGTATGATTATATTGGTAGAAACTGTAAATTAAAATCTAAAAATAGAGCAAAACAATAATAATGAAACAAATTATAATTCTGACCATTTATTTATTGTGCAATACAGTTGCATTAAAAGCGCAAAGTGCCGATATTAAACAGATTGAGAAGGGAATAAAGCTCCAGGCGATGGAAGGGAAATATCAAAAAAAATCGGTAGACCTGAATAATGATGGGCGAATTGATGTTGTATATACTTACCAATGCGGAGAACCTAAATGCGTAGAGGTGTATTTAAATATAGAAGGCACATATAAAAAAGTGGTAAGTGAACCATTCGGAAGTAGTAAGTTGGATGAAACCACAAGCAAAAAACAATTGCGATTGATATTACATCATTGCTGCGGCGAAAGTCCCTATGAGTCCAGACGTTTATTTGGTTTTGGTAAAAATGGGGCGTTACTAGAAGAAAACTATGTATTAACAAATGATGAATATGTAGAAGAAAAGAATGCCATGTTGCTTCCGACTGTTTATTTAGCGACACCACGTTTTGTAAGCAATACTATAGATAATTATAACGTACGTTATTCTCCAACAATAAAAGAAACAGGCAAAAAAGGAGTCGACGATTTTGTTTTTACTTGTGAAGAAGGCACAAATATTATAGCAAAATTAAAACAAAAGTCAACCATTAAAGTGCTTGCAGAGAAAGTCGAAGCAGAGCGTACCTGGCTTTTTGTAGAAATAGAGAAGAATGCCATTGCTGGGGAATGTAATCCTGTTAATTTTGATTTTAAAGACCAAAAATTGCGAGGCTGGATAAGTGGTAAATTTACTGAGAACATTGCCAAGAAATAAATTACCAAATCATTAATGCATAAAAAAAGGAACTTTATCTGCATTGGTAAATACTAAGTTTTTAAATGGTATAAAAAAATAACGGACTAGAAATAAATTAAAAAGAGCCACAATTTTGTGGCTCTTTTAATTATAATAGGTAAAATATTTCTATGTTTCTTTAACCGTAATAATCTTTACTGGACAGGCTTTGGCGGCCAATTCGCAACTTTCTGCAATCGCATGATTAGGCGATTTTAGAGTAAAAAAACCTTTTGCATTTACGGAATGAATCAAAACTGATTTTCCATCTTTTTTTGACATCTGAAAATGTACCGGATCCATTTCGACGCAATAATTACAGCCGATGCATTTGTCTCTTTGTAAAGTAATAATAACCATTACGCCTCAACAATTTTATATAATTTATCAGACATTCTGATTCTGAAAGGTAATTTGAAGGTACAATCATCTCCTTTTGTAGCTTTGTCGGCTACAATGTCGTTTACGTACATTTCTTCTATTACCATTTCCTGAGCTCCGGTACTTGGGCCAGTTACAAGAATTCTGTCTCCAACCTTAATATCGTAAGCTTCTATTTTAAACTGTCCAACGTCTACTTTAGGGAAGTAATGTGTTCCTTTGCCAACATAGACTTTCTTTTGTGTTGCTGCAGATCCAGGAATATCACTCCATTCACCTAATTCTTGCCCAAGATAATATCCTGACCAAAAACCGCGATTGTAAACGGTGTTCAACGCTTCCATCCAAACAGCGATTTTTTCTTTAGAGAAAGTTTTATCGTAGTAAGAATCTATTGCTTCACGATAGGTTTTTATTACCGTTGCTACATATTCGGGAGCACGACCACGGCCTTCTATTTTAAGAACCTGAATTCCAGAATCGATTACTTGATCAAGAAAATCCAATGTACACAAATCTTTTGGGGACATAAGATATTCATTATCAACTTCGATTTCAAAACCTGTTTCCTGATCTATAACAGTATATTTTTTACGACAGTTTTGCTTGCAAGCACCACGATTTGCCGATGAGTTATGAGAATGCAGACTCAAATAGCATTTTCCAGAAACAGCCATACATAAAGCACCATGTCCGAAAATTTCGATTTCGACTAAATTTCCGTTCGGACCTTTTATTTGCTCTTTCTCAATTTGTTCCGTGATACTTTTTACTTGGCGTAAGCTTAATTCACGACTTAAAACCATTGTATCAGCAAATAAACTGTAGAATTTTATGGTTTCGATATTGGTAACATTAAGCTGGGTCGAGATATGCACTTCCATGCCAATTGTTCTTGCCATTGCAATTACGGCTTGGTCAGATGCGATTACGGCAGTAATGTTGGCTTCTTTGGCTTTGTTAAGCAATGTTTTTACAACCGATAAATCGTGGTCGTAAATAATCGTGTTCAAAGTAAGATAGCTTCGTACATTTTTGGTAGCACAACGATTGGCAATTTCTTGCAAATCATCCATAGTGAAATTCACGGTAGAGCGTGCTCTCATGTTGAGTTGTTCTACACCAAAATAAATAGAATCGGCACCATTATCCAGCGCAGCCTGAAGTGACTCAAAGCTCCCTGCAGGAGCCATAAGTTCAATTTTATTATTTGTTGTCATCTTTGTTGGTATTGTCTTCCAACGGTTGAAACCGTTGGTTATGTTTCTAATGTTGTGTTTATGTATTTTCAATTATAGCCCGCAGTTTCAACCGTGGGATGCATGTTGTTAAGCATTTTATTGTCTCCAACGGTTGAAACCGTTGGCAATGTCTCCAATATTGTGTTTATGTATTTTTAATTATAGCCCGCAGTTTCAACTGTGGGATGCATGTTGTTAAGCATTTTTATTATCTCCAATATTTTGTTTATGTTTTCAATTATAGCCCAAGGTTTCAACCTTGGGTATCGTGGGAAACATTTGCATATCGTTAAACATTCATTTATTTTCTATTTGGTGTAATTTTATAAAATCATCAAATTCATCTTGTCCATTTTTCTTGAGGTGATGTTGTTTCTGATTTTTTATATAATTGTAAACAACATCTAACTGAGATTCACTGACTGAAAAAGCAGCAAAGCCTGTTTGCCAAGCAAATTTTTCAAGGATAAGGTCTGCTCTATTTGCAAAATGAGAAGAACTTCCTTTTATTTGCTTTACTATATCTGAAATAGATTTTTGCGGATTTTGTAAAAATAAGATGTGCACATGATCAGGCATTCCATTAATGATTCTAACAGGGCATCCAAGTTCAATTAACTCTTCCCGAATATAATCATATACGTTTTTTTCAATTGAATAATCAATTAATTCCTGACGATTTTTGGTTGCCCAAATTGCATGAATCCATATTTTCGTAAACGAATGTGACATGTAAATTAGCTTAAAATTTCAGCTAATTTACAATTTTATACAATTTATCTGACAAACGAATGCGAAATGGAACTTCAAAAGTAACTCTATCGCCAATTTTAGCGGTAGTAGCAGCTATTTCGTTAACAATCATTTTTTCTAAAACCAATTCCTGATTTCCTGTAGTTGGTCCAGAGATTAAGATTGTATCACCAGCATTCAACTCTTGATTTTCGATAGTAAAAAGACCAACTTGAGCTTTTACATAATAATGCTCTGCTTTACCAAGAAGTACTTTTTTTACTTTTATTTTTTGGCGAATATCGACTGATTTCTCCGCTGTAGCCAAAGAAGTATTAGCTAGTTCACCAGAATGTTTGAATTTCAAACTATCCGATTTTCCTTTTCTAAAAACCTTATTTCCAACTTGTTTTCCAGTTCTTAATCGCACCTGATCAACTAGTGGCATGTGTATAATGTCTAGACATTCTGTAGAGCAACAGTTTTCCATTGCAGTTTTACAATCATCACACTGAATAAACAATAAATGACATCCGTCATTCTCGCAATTGGTGTGATTGTCACAAGGTTTCCCACATTGGTGGCATTGTGAAATGATATCTTCGGTGATTCTTTCGCCAAGACGATTATCAAATACAAAGTTTTTCCCGATGAATTTACTTTCTAAACCTTCAGCTTCAATTTGTTTGGCGTAATTAATAATTCCACCTTCTAATTGATAAACATTTTTAAAACCTTGATGCTTAAAATAAGCACTGGCTTTCTCACAACGAATTCCACCTGTACAATACATTACCAGGTTTTTATCCTCTTTATGATTCTTAAGTTGATCGTTAATTATTGGTAAACTCTCTCTAAAAGTTTCTACATCAGGAGTAATTGCTCCTTTAAAATGTCCCACTTCACTTTCGTAGTGATTTCTAAAATCAACAACAATAGTATTTGGGTCATCAAGGATTTCATTGAATGCTGCGGCTTTCAGGTGAACGCCTATATCAGTTACATCAAAAGTTTCGTCGTTTAAACCGTCAGCGACAATTTTGTGACGAACTTTAATGGTAAGTTTTAAAAAGGAATGGTCATCATGTTCTACAGCTTCATTCAATCGTATGCCTTTCATGAAATCATAGACTTCAAGAGTTTCTCTAAAAGCCTCCAAATTTTCGGCAGGAATACTCATCTGAGCATTTATACCTTCGTTGGCAACGTAAATTCGGCCTAAAGCATCAAGCTTATTCCAGGCTACAAATAAATCATCGCGAAATTTTTTGGGATCTTGAATTTTGGCATACGCATAGAAAGACAACGTTAGTCGTTGTTTACCGGCATCATCAATCATGATGGCTCTTTCTTCTGCGCTCAAAGTGTTATACAGTTGCATGCTATAAACAGTTTTAAGTTAAGAAATTATTTTTTTGAAAGTGCAAAAGTAAGGAAAAAGGTTCAAAGTTGCAAAGGCTTGAAGTAACAAAGGTTCTGAGATACTAAGTTGCCAAGGTTTTAAGTTTTTAAAGGGACTTAACAAAAACAAAAAAGCACTAAATTAATAGTGCTTTTTAAATCTTTGTACCTCTGTACCTTAATACTTCTTTGAACCTAATTAACAGAACTCATTAAAAGCATCTTGTAAATTCTCAGCAATTAATTCAGCTGGGCGACCTTCGATATGGTGACGCTCTAACATGTGAACTAATTCTCCGTTTTTAAACAAAGCCATACTTGGCGATGATGGAGGGAAAGGGAACATATGTTGTCTTGCTGCATCTACAGCTTCTTTATCAACACCTGCAAAAACAGTAATTAAGTGGTCTGGTTTTTTAGCACCATCTAAACTCATTTTTGCTCCTGGACGTGCGTTTCTTGCTGCACAACCACATACAGAGTTTACAACTACTAATGTTGTTCCTTCTGATTTGATTGCGTTATCAACTTCTGCTGCACTATGTAAATCTTGAAAACCTGCTGATGTTAATTCAGCTTGCATTGGTTTTACCATTTCTTCTGGATACATATTTTTTATTTTTTAGTTTAACTTTAAGAATTGCAAAGTTACAAAGTTTAAAAACAAGAACTTTAATTCCGGTATAAAGTTTTGTTATAGTTTAGTGTTTGTTTTTAAATCAAATCATATAGTATAACATTATTCGGAATTTCCCTTATTTTGTGGGTTTACAGATAGATAAGATAAAGTTGCGATTTTATTTTTTATCAGGAAATTGATAATTGTATTGTTTCAACCGACCATTTGTACTTTCTGTTTTATGTTTAGTTGTTAAAATGGTTGACTTATTTTTCTCGGGAACTTCAAAGGTTGAAAGATAACTGCTTAGATATTTTTTGAGCATTTGTATGCTGTCAATTTCAACCGAGTAAACTATTCTTTTCCCTTCATTTTTTATCATTACAAGATTTGCTTTCTTTAACTCTAATAAATGTTTAGATATTGTTGATTGTGCCAACGGAATTAATTCGACGATTTCACCGCAAGTTCTGTTGTTTTTTTTCCAGAGCAGGGTCATAATCTGAATTCGCGTAGGATGTCCAAGTGCTTTGCAAATTTCTCCTACTACTTTTGTCTCGATATCAAAGTTTAAGTGTTTAGTAACTCCCATAAATTTGCCAATTAATTTACTATCGTTATTGTACGATTACATTAAATGTACATTAGTCTTAATTGTAAAGTTACAAAGTTTAAAAGTAAGAATTTTAATTCCTGAATAAAGTTTTTGTAATAGTTTAAAGTTTGTTTTTAAACCAAACACAATACTATATTTTCTTCTAATTTGTGGCTTTTCAATGGGAGAAATCAAGGATATCTACATTGCCTGTTTTATTATTTTATCAGGAAATTGATAGTTGTATTGTTTGAAATGGCTATTTCTACCTCTTGGTTTACGTTTAGTTGTTAAAACGGTAGCCTTGTTTTGTTCGGAAAGTTCGATGGTCGAAAGATAACTAGTCAAATACATTTTAAGCATTTGAATGTTTTCAACTTCAATAGAATAAATTGTTTTTTTTCCTTCGTTTGTTACAATTACAAGATTAGCTTTTTTTAATTCTAATAAATGTTTGGATATAGTTGATTGTGCCAGCGGAATTAATTCAACAATTTCACCACAAGTTCTGTTGTTTCTTTTCCATAACAAGGTCATAATTTGTATTCGAGTAGGATGTCCCAGTGCTTTACAAATTTTCCCTATTGCTTTAGTTTCTATATCAAAATTTAAGTGTTTAGTAACTCCCATAATTTCCCAATTTATTCATTATCGTGAATGAACGATTACATTAGATCTACATTATTATAGTAGATTTTCTTACTCCTTTTTTTCTCTTTATTTTGGTTTGTTTTCTATTGCTAGAGGTCAAACCTTGGCTTTTTGCAAATAATGGATGAACATTATTTAGAATTTGCAAAGCTAAATCCGAACAAGTCTTTCTAACCGCCTCAATAAAACCTTATAACAAAAGAATAAGACATTTTTTAGCTGTAGAAGAAACCTCAGTTCTCAAGGCATCCACTACTTTTTTCGATAAAATGTTATTCTTGTAATTTCTATAGGAAAGTAGTCAGAGTATCAACTCAACAGATAAATCGAGAATTATTTTAAGTCGTATTGGGATAAAAAAAATCTGCAAGGTAGAGAGACTTTGCAGATAGTAGAGTTTTGTTGATTAACGATTATTTGGTAAACTTTACCTGATATGGATAGGTTTCGTAAATAGTATTGTCCTCATTAAGCGTAAATCCTTTAGCAGCATCTTCTCTTGCCGAAGTTGCCAAGGTTGTAATTTCTTCTTTTGACTTGCCTAGTTTAAACAAACAAATTGCTTTGTAATATTTTGCATCCGAAAACTGTGGGTAAATCTTCAGAGCTTTATCAAAAATAGCAATTGCTTCATCCCATTTTTTGAGTTCATATTTGGCTATTCCTTGGTAAAAATAAGCGGTGGGATGTTCTAGTTGTTGTCTGTTTTTATATATATCATTTACATAATCGTCAAAAAGTTTTTCTGCTTTATCATATTCGTTAAGTTGCAAATAGCAAAGCCCGATATAAAAACTATAGGGATGATCCATTCTATATCCGTTTCCGTAAAGTTTAATCGATTCTTCTAAATCCTGGATCGCTTCTTTGTAGTTTTTTACGAAAATACATTTCATAAAACCTCTATATGGTAACCATTCTTGCTTATCGTATAAAACAGCCTTGTCTAGAAATGGCATTCCAACTTCATATTTTTTACATTTAAAATAAGGCATTGCTTTTTGTTGCCACAAATAGGCTATTGTATTGTCTTTTTTTAAGCCTTCATCAATACAATTTTGCCACTCCGACATTTGAAAAGTGTAATTGTATTTGTAAGCACAACTATCTAAAGATTGTTTAACGATAGCTTCCTGAGCCTTGTTTTTTGGCATTTGACCAAAGGAAAGAATTGTAGTAAAAAAACAGCAACCTAAAATAATGTTTCTCAAAAGGTAAGATTTAAAGTTAGTATTTATTTGAAAGAAAAATCACTCTAAATAACGCTTTTATAAATGGCATTTTTGGGCACTTTAAAATAACTTTAACATCTTCGATTAAGTTAGTTTCTTCGTCTAAAAACTTAAAAATCAATGCAGGATTCCCTTTCTGAAACATATCCGAAAAAATAGAGCTTCCCAGTTCATTGTTTCTGTTAAGGATATCCAATAAAAGCAAATCATAAAACCAGAATTTACTTTTTTTATGAAATTTCCGGAAATCAGTTTGAGTTTCAAGAAATGATATTAATTGTGTTGACTTTTTATCAGACTTTTTAAAAGTATATCCTGTACTTGCTTTGGTCCAGCCACCAGCCGTACCGATATTCAGTACTCGATTGGTGTTTCTTTTCCAGAAAGGATAACAAGTCATCGGGATGCTTCCTTGTTCCTTTTCGATTATTTCATAATCCTGAATACCTAGTTTTTGGATATAGTTTTTAATCTCCGATTCGTATTCTTGTTTTTCTAAAAGAGAATGCGAAAACAAAGTATATTCAATCAAAGCTTCGGTTGTAGATGTTGGTAAAACATACATAAACCGCGTGTTTCCTTTTTGAGCAACCGAAAAATCCATGAAGGTAACTTGTTCCGAATTAAAAACAGCTTCGTTACTTTTGATAAACCATCCAATAAAATGCTGTTGTAAAACGGGATATTTTTGTTGACTTTCGACCAATGCTTTGTTGTAAATACTATTTAAAAGCTGGTTACAGGTGAAAGTATTTGTAGAAGTTGCGACAAAAACATGAGTTTCAAGTTCGTTAATGTCGGTTACTTTGTCGTTTAGGAAAGTGATGTTTTCTTGTTTTTCAATTAGTTCAAAAACAGAATTGTAAAATTCCAAACTACGAATTTGATTGTATTGATAGGGCTTTAACTCTAAATCGCGTTTAAAGTTTTCATTGGCAAATAATGCTAAATCCCATTTTTTTGAAATAGCGCTTTCCCAAGTTGATTCCTCTTTCTCCCAAAAACACCAAGTTCGATCATTGGTTTTCTTAGTGTCTTCATCAATTAGCAAAATAGATTTTCCGGTATACTTCCCAGACAACACCATTTTATAAACCGTCATCATTGCTGATAAACCAGTTCCTGTAAAAATGTAATCGTAATGCTTCATGTTGTGGGAAATCTATTTTTATCAAAAATAGGGAATTTTATTAAACTTATTATTTCCCAAACTTGTGCTTCTGATGAAGGAAGTAGCTTGATAATCTTTATAGAGAAATTGAACCACAACATTTATCAAACTTTTTAATCTGTACAATCTGTGGCAAAAAAAATTAACCGCAAAGAACGCAAAGCTTTTACGCAAAGGTCGCAAAGTTTAACAACTCATGCAATTTCATCCAAGTCTTTGCGAGGGGAACGCGGATTAAGCGGATTCGCCTAGGCGAAAACACTGATTAAACGGATTTTCTTTCTAATGTTTTCAAAAATCTGTTTCATCTGCGTTCCCTTATAGACAATATAGTATGTAAAATAGAGTAAATACTCAATCTTTGAGTTTCGCTAAAATCAATTCAAAATCTTTAGCATTGTGATAATTTGTATCTTGAAAAATGATTTCATTTTCGGGGTTTAAAACACAAATAATGGGGTACGTTATTTGATTTTTTACTGTTCCTAATTGAATTGCCAATTCATTAACTCCGCTTGAATTTCCGTTTGGATTATAGTTGAAGGTTTGATTATTAAAACGGATTGTTTTTTTTTCTTCAGCATTAAAATCAACAAAATAGAATTCGGCGTTGAGTTGCGCTATTATTGTTTTGTTCTTGAAAGTTGAATTTTTCATTGCCTGACAATATTTACACCAATCGGTATGGATAAAAACAATGACTTTCCGTTTCTGTATTTGCTGTAAGCTATCTATTTGCTCAAACGAATAGGAGCGTAGTTGGGCAAAACCTGTTGAGGTAATTGCTAAGAAAAGAATAATTAGTATTAGCTTTTTCATTTGTTTTTTGCTTGTGATTAAAAGGGACGCGGATAAAACGGATTCGTTCAGGCGAAAACGCGGATAAAAACGGATTTTTTATTGTTTTTTGAAATCCTTTAATCTTTATAATCTGTGGTTTAAAAAAGAACGCTGATAGCATAGTTTTTTTAATGTTTTGAAATCCGTTTTTATCCGCGTCTTTACTTTTGTAAATCCGCGTCATCAGCGTTCCTTTTTAGATTATTCTATCAACCTTATTTATCTCAAGTTATATCGTAACCCAAAGAAACCTCGTATTCCTTGGTTTGGCCCGTAAACATAAGTTGTGTCAAATGTTAAGCCATATGGGTTGCTTGGCGTTACAAGTACAGTTCCGTTTGGTGCGTATTCTACGTTTTTGTCAAATGGGTCATTGGTTCTCGATATCAAGAACGGATTGTTTCGCTTTGGTGTAAAGTTAAGTAGGTTTTTAATTCCTGCATACAATTCAAAATTTCTCCAACCTGTATATGTAAACTGAATGTTTTGTAAACTATACCAAGGTGAGTTTGGACTTCTTGGGTCGGTATTACTTAATAATGGTAATTTCATCGGACTGTATAGATTTCCGGTATAATCTATTGCTAAATCTATCGGATCAATTTTATACGAAATGCTCCAAGTTGCTGTGAATTTTTCTGTTAGATATGGTCTTTCTCGAACTCCGTCCTGTACATTAGAAACATCCATAATCGTTGCGCCAGTAATTATTTTTAATCCGTTAGTAAAGTTCACATCAATGTTTGTGCTGATTCCCTGGCTTATCGCATAACCATTAATATTGTCATAAATGATTTTGTTTGGATCTGTTACATAATCTGAAACTATCTTATTACTAAATCGAGTATAAAAGGCGGTAGTTTCTATTCCTACGAAAGTTCCGCTCGAAAAGTATATTTTCTTGATGTAGTTTAAATTGGCATTGACCGATTTTTCGGGATCCAGATTGTTTGCAATAACAACTTCTCGTGAACCTGTTAAAGCGGCGTGATCTTCAGTAAATAAATTCACAACTCTATAACCCGTTCCGGCATTAAAACGGAGGATATTATTGTCGTTGAATTTTAGTTTATAAGCAAATCTTGGAGTGATGATATTCCCGTGAATTGAGTTGTAATCGTATCGAAGCCCTAATAGGATTTTGTTTTTTTCGTTGAGCGTTATTTCGTCTTGCAAGAAAATACCTGGCAGCCATGTTTTCTCTGGGTTATTCTGTCCTTGCAATGATGTCGAAGTTGTATTGTCGTCGTAATAAGTGTAGCGAGAAGCAATCCCGGCAAGCAAATCGTTGCTTCCAATTTTCTTGTCCCAGGTAAGTTGAGCAAAACCTATTTTTTGGTTCGCAATATACGATGTAGTTCCGTAGCGACTATCTTGGTAATGAACGTTACCAGAAAAAGAGAATACCAGTTTTTCTTCTGTTGGTAACTGGTAACTTCCTATAAGTTCACCACGTTTGGTGTAAATACTCTCACCGTAAATTTCGTCGCCACCACGATATTTTTTCTCCCAGCGTACATCACCTCCCCAGCGGTCTTCATACATTCCGCGTGCGGCAATGGTAAAAAGTCTGTTTTCTTTTCTTTTAAAAGTCCATTTTTGAAATATCGAAATACGATCTTGTAGTGTAACATCAGTAAAACCATCATTATCATTATCGATCCTTTGGTTATAATTAAAATAATTAACACCTAATAAAGCGGTTGCTTTTTTACCCACGTCAAATTTTACTCCCAAATCTACATTTGTTTCTAACCAACTTGTAGTAAAAACATCGGCGGAGAAAGTCGGTGCATTGGCTGCGCTTTTGGTAATAATATTGATTAATCCACCTACGGCTTCACTTCCGTATAAAGAGGATGCAGGACCCTTTACAATTTCAATTCTTTCTACCAATGAATTCGGAATACCCGATAATCCATAAACGGTCGATAAACTACTTACAATTGGCATTCCATCAATCATTACCGCTGTGTATGGACCTTCCAGACCATTTATATGAATGTCTCCTGTGTTACAAACGCCACAATTAAGCTGAGGTCGAACTCCGTTTACGTTTTGCAATGCTTCATAAATATTGGCGGTAGGATTTTTTTTGAAGAAAACTGGTGAATAAACCTCTACAGGTACGGCACTCTCTAATCTTTTTACTGCCTTTAAAGTTCCTGAAATTACTACTTCGTTTAGTTCATTTTCATCATTAGATAATTCGAAATCTATTATAAGTGGTTGATTTTCTTTAACAGATATGTTTTTGATAATAGTTTGCAAGCCAAGCGATGAAATCTGAATCTTATAATTTCCTTGCGGAATACTCTCTAATTTGTAATTACCTAAACTATCGGTTTGGGTTTTATAATTTGTTTTTAATAATTGAATATTAGCTTGTGGGTTTTCCTGATTTTCAATAGATACTTTTCCTGAAATTGAAGTAGTATTTTGTGAAAATGAAACCTGAAGTATTGAAAACAGTAGTATTGTAAATAAATATTTCATTTTATATAAATTATATTTTAGACAAATCTAAAAATTATATTCGACAAACAAAATTCTAATGTAAAAAAAGTATAAATTCATATTAAAAAAGCGGTTCATTGTTAAAGATGAACCGCTTACTATCCCGATCGCAAACCAAAACAATCGGGATTCTAAAAAACAAAAATTCAAAAAAATGAAACGTTTAATTAAAATCTTCCTATATAATTTCTTTGTTTATCATTGCGCCAGCAACAGATCCAGAGGAAACGGCCAGAGCAAGAGAGCGTGCAAATGTGCTATTGTCGCCTGCGGTATAAATGCCAGGAATTGTTGTTTTTTGCAAAGCATCTACTTTTATTAAGCCTTGTTCGGTCATTTCGCAACCTAATTCTTGTGGTAAAAAGGAATGTTGCTCAAAAGGAGGTTTGGCATAAAGTGCTTTAATAGCTGCTTTTGTACCGTTTTTAAAAACTATATTTATTAATTTACCTTCATTGTGTTCGAAATAATCAATTTGTTTTTCGACTATAGCAACATTATTCTTTTTAAGAATTTCGGTTTGTTCTTCGGTCAGAGCTGATGTACCGTTTGTGAATAAGGTTAGACTTTTTGTCCAGTTAGAAATCATCTTTGTGAATTCATATCCAATAGCTTCGTTTGCAATAATGCCGGTTGTTTCATTTTTTACCTCATATCCGTGGCAATATGGACAATGTAATATTGAAATTCCCCAGCATTTTGCAAACCCATTTATCTCTGGAAATAAATCTCTTAGCCCTGTTGTAAAAAGTAATTTCCGGGCAGTATATATTTCTCCTTTTTCGGTTTCTATCTCAAAAGCGTTTTTGCTTTTTATAACTGCAGTTGCTTTAGCTTCTACGAAAGTTACCGTTGGGTATTTTAAAACTTGTTTTTTTGCTCTTCTATTAATATCCGAGGGTTTCTTACCATCGAGGGTTATAAAATTGTGAGAATATGGCGTTTGTTGGTTGCAGGGTTTGCCGCTATCGATTATTAATACTTTCCGTAACGCACGACCTAAAGCCATTGCTGCTGAAAACCCGGCATAACTGCCACCGATTATTATAACATCATATTTGTTATTGTCTATCATAGTTTTATATTTATTGTTTATGAAAAACCCGTTAGGGACGACTAATTTTAACTCATAGGAACATAGATTTTGCACACACAAAAAAGGCGTTTCACTTGTTTTAAATGCACATAGCTAGTATGTGAAAGAAATATATTTCTTTTTGTTTTCTTTTATTTACACATAAAATCTATGTTCCTATGTGTTAAATAATTTTTTGCAACCCGAATGAAGAGCTTATAGACGCTGTAATTGTACCCACCGGGCTATGAAAAGATTCTAGGTATAGGAAATGGGTCTTTTTTTGAGAAACTTCCTTTTTGATAATCAATAATTTCATCTTCGGAGCAAAGGCACTTTTTAAGTTCTTTGGTGATTTTTTCTTCATTCATTTTTTGACCAATAAAAACGATTTCATTAAGTCGGTCGCCAAAATCGGAAGTCCAGCGTTCTTCGATTATATCCTGAAATTCTACAAAATTGTTATAAGACATGCGTTCGCCAAGCGGCATACTTGCCCACCAAACGCCAGCGCCCTCAGCTTTCATTGATCCACCAGCCTGACTCCAGTTTATGGCTTGCTCAGGACGAGATGCCATCCATAATAATCCCTTACTACGAATTATATTTGAAGGGAAATCAGATTTAATAAAATGCCAAAACCGATGTGGGTGAAACGGCTTTGGGTCACGAAATACAAACGAACTTATTCCGTATTCTTCGGTTTCGGGTGTATGAATTCCTTCTAACTCTCTAATCCATCCTGCCGAGTTTTCGGCTTCTTCAAAATTGAATAATCCTGTATTTATAATCTCAGCCAGATTTACTTTGCCTAAAACCGAAGTAAGTATTTTGGCAACGGGATTTAGTTTCTGAATATAAGCTTTAAGTGTTTGTAGCGATTCAGGAGGTATTAAATCTGTTTTGTTCAGAATAATAACATTGGCAAATTCTACCTGATCTACCAAAAGATTTACAATTGTTCGGTTATCGTTTTCTATATCAGATGCATTTCGTTCTTGTAATGTTTCGGCAGAACTAAAATCTTTGAAGAAGTTTAAACTATCTATAACCGTAACCATTGTATCGACATAACTAAACCGCGATAAATCGATATTTTCATCTTCATTTACAAAAGAGAACGTTTGTGCAACAGGAATGGGTTCGCTAATTCCAGTGCTTTCGATAAGTAAATAATCAAAGCGATTTTCTCTGGCAAGCTTTTCTACTTCAATCATTAAATCTTCTCGTAAGGTGCAACAAATACATCCGTTACTCATTTCGACCAGTTTTTCTTCGGTGCGTGATAATGTGTGCTCATTTTTTACAAGTTGCGCATCAATATTTACTTCGCTCATATCATTAACAATCACAGCGACTTTTAAACCTTCTTTATTGTGAAGAATGTGATTGAGCAAAGTTGTTTTTCCGGCTCCAAGAAATCCGCTTAATACAGTTACAGGTAGTTTTTTCATTGTTCTGTTTTTTTATGGCTTCTGTAATTTAAAAAATGACCGATTATCATTCCGATTCCTCCAATAAAGATTAAATAGGAATGTACATCTAGTACTATTTCTATGAGAATACTTATAAAAATGAGGGTTAAAGACAGAATAAGGATACTACTTACCAAAAGATTGGATTTCTTTATTATTTTTACAACAGCAAAGAATCCTATTGAAACAAATAATAAATCGATTAAGGGATTGTGACTAAGTCCTAAAGGAAGGATTGTAATGACAGGGAAAATTAAGCAATGTATCAGGCAAATAGATGCGCTCGAAATTCCTAATAAGTCCCAATTAAAGGTTGTTTTTGTTTTCATTATCTTGTATATTTGCTTAATGCAATAATGTTGCAAATATAGAAAATTATTTTAAATGCAACTATGTTGCGTTAATATTTTACATATGAAAGTTACCCGTAATACCGCGGCTAAGGGAGCCATTTTAGAATTAATTACTAATTCAGATTCGGCTTTGTCCCATTCAGAGATTCATAAACTAACCCAAGATTTATGCGATCGAGTTACTATTTATAGAATTTTAGACCGATTAGTGAATGAAGATGTTATTCATAAAATCGTGAATCTTGATGGTACTATTAAGTATGCCAAATGTCATCATGCAAACCATGTGCATATTCATAATCACGTACATTTTAGTTGTGAAAAATGCTTAAAGGTTACTTGTATGGAAAACGTGCAGCCAAGCTATATAATCCCTCGTAATTACAAAGTCAATGATGTAAACTTTACTCTTTCGGGATTGTGTCCGAATTGTTTATAAAACTATTTAACATTTAGACAAGGCTAAAAAAAATATTTGAGCAATACTATTTTTGTATATATTTGCTTTAATAATTTTTATGAAATGTCTAAATCTCTCGAAGAAGTTAACCAATCGGTTCATACGCAAAATAAATCCTCTGTTTTTAGAAAAATATTAGCATTTTTTGGCCCAGCTTATTTGGTGAGTGTGGGTTATATGGACCCAGGAAACTGGGCGACTGATATTGCAGGAGGAAGTCAGTTTGGGTATGCTTTACTTTGGGTTTTGTTAATGAGTAATTTAATGGCTTTGTTGTTGCAAAGTCTTAGTGCCCGATTAGGAATCGTAACTCAACGCGATTTGGCACAAGCTTCGCGAGAAACTTATTCTAAATTCATTAATTATATATTATATATTCTTGCCGAAGTAGCTATTGCAGCCTGCGATCTTGCTGAGGTTTTAGGAATGGCAATTGGTATTAATTTATTATTTGACATTCCGCTTATTGAAGGAGTTTTAATAACTGTTCTTGATACTTTCCTGTTGCTATTTCTTATCAATAAAGGAATCCGAAAAATGGAAGCTTTTATCATTGTACTTGTTGCAATAATTGGGTTTTCTTTTGTTTTCGAAATGATTTTTGCTGAGCCTGAACTAGATAAAGTCCTTTATGGATTAATCCCTTCTTTACCGAATTCTGCTGCATTATATATTGCTATCGGTATCATCGGAGCTACAGTAATGCCACACAATTTATACCTGCATTCCTCATTGGTGCAAACCAGAAAGTTTGACCGAAGTCCAGCAGGAATCAAGCAAGCATTAAAATATAATCTTATCGATTCGACAATTGCGCTTAATCTCGCGTTTTTTGTAAATGCTGCTATTTTGATTTTAGCCGCAGCAACTTTTCATCGTAATGGAATGTTTGAGGTAGCCGAGATTCAGGATGCGCATAAGTTTTTAGAACCACTTTTAGGAACCAAGTGGGCGCCAATACTCTTTGCAGTTGCCTTAATTGCTGCAGGGCAAAGCTCTACAATAACAGGAACTTTAGCAGGGCAGATTGTTATGGAAGGGTATTTGAATCTTCGTATTCAGCCTTGGGTGCGACGTATTATAACACGTTTAATAGCGATTGTTCCGGCTGTAATCGTAATCTTGATTTATGGCGAGAGCGTCACGGGCAAATTATTGATTCTAAGTCAGGTAATCCTGAGTTTGCAATTGGGATTTGCTATTATTCCGTTAATCCATTTTGTGAGTGATAAAACCAAGATGAAGGGATTTCATATTAGCCGATTAACTCAGGTTACTGCATGGATTATTGCCTTAATCATTGTTTCATTAAATGGGAAATTGGTTTTTGATGAAATAAGCGGTTGGTTAGCAGCTTCGGATAATCCTATTGTGCTTTGGCTTACCGTTGTTCCTCTGGCATTTGCCTTTTTGATTTTGTTGCTTTATATCGTTGTGAAACCGTTTGTAGCCAAAGCAAAATCTAATATTCAGAATCATTCGCCTCATAATCTTAGCTTGCATTTTTCTGTAAAAGAAACCTATAGCAAAAAGAATATTGCGATTACGGTAGATTTCTCGAATGCCGATGAAGCTGCAATTAATAGTGCTTTTGAGTTGGGAGGAATAGATGCAAATTATACTTTAATTCACGTGGTCGAAACTGTTGGTGCACATATGTACGGTCAGAATGTAGATGATCATGAAACTACAATCGATGAAAAACTGTTGCTAGAATATAAAGAAATGCTCATGGCAAAAGGATTTAAGATTCATACCGAACTTGGATTTGGTAAACCAAATAATATCATCCCAATCATTGTAAACAAAGGAAGTTTTGATATTCTGGTAATGGGAACTCATGGACATACCGGGTTTAAAGATTTGCTTTTTGGTACGACAGTCGATAAATTGCGTCACAAAATTTCGATACCTTTGTTTATTGTTAAAAAATAGTTCTTTTATAGGGGCAAAGGTTCAGAGATGCAAAGAGACAAAGGTTTCCCTTAGTATCTAAAATCACTCCTATGATTTCGGACTAAAATTAAAAATAAAATAATCTTTTCATTAGGGAGACAAAGATTCAGATTAGCAACGACGCAAAGTTTTCCCAGAATCTGAAATCTAAAATCGACATTCTAAAATCTAAAATCAAATGACCTTCTCAGAAGAAAACTATCTTAAAGCCATTTATCATTTAACCACTTCCTCTGAAGCTGAGGTTAGTACGAATGCTATTGCCGAAATGATGGAAACAAAAGCCTCATCGGTAACAGATATGCTTAAAAAACTATCCGAAAAGGATTTAATAAATTATAAAAAATACCAAGGCGTTTCATTAACCGATAACGGGAAACTAGCGGCAAAGATGATTGTTCGCAAACACCGATTGTGGGAAGTATTCTTGGTAGATAAACTTGATTTCTCTTGGGATGAAGTGCATGATATAGCTGAACAATTAGAACATATTAAATCGGAACAACTAATCAATAAATTGGATGATTTTCTGGGTAATCCAACCGAAGATCCACACGGAGATCCAATTCCAGATGCGCACGGTCGAATCATCAAAGTCGAAAAGCAATTACTTTCAGAACTTGTAGAGAAACAGGTTGGCATTTGCGTAGGCGTAAAAGATACTTCATCAGAATTCTTGCAATATTTAGACAAACAAGAAATTGCTTTGGGGTCTAAAATCGAATGTGTATCGAAAGAAAGCTTCGATCAATCATTAAAAATTAAAGTAAATGATAAGGAATTGACGATTTCTAATAAAATTGCTTCGAATCTTTTCGTGAAGTTGGTTTAGGAGAGGTTCAAAGGAGCAGAGGGACAAAGGTTCTTTAGGAAGGTACTGAGGTGCTAAGAGGCAAAGGTTCAAAGGTTTGGTTTGCGCATAAAAAAGTCGCAATCTGCTCAGGGAGACAAAACTTTGTAAAGAAACAAAGGCTCAAAAGGTTTGTTTTGCGTAGAATATATACTCAATCTTGTCACGCCGAGGAACGAGGGGTCTCCGCAAGTAACTACACAATCTTTGTTGAGTTACTTGCGGAGACCCTTCTTTTGTTAGGGAGAGAGTTTTGCGATTGCGTTGTGTATAAACTCAATTTTGCAAATAAAGCAACACCGTTGCATTGTAGTTCTAATCTAGAGCAGCATCTACACACATAGCTCAATTACAGAGGTTTCAATTTAAATAAAAATTCAAAAGGTTCAAAGATTGTCCAGTTTATTCATAAACCGAACAACCTTTGAACCTTTGTTTCTTAGCACCTTAGTACCTTTCTCCTAGTGACATCCACAGTCATTTTCTCCGCAGTCACCCTTTTTCTTCTTAGGTTTCCAGAAAAACTTACGAATTAAAAATGCTATAGAAATGAATAAAATTCCGAATGCTATTATTTCCTGTATCATGATACATTATTTTAGTAATTGAAAAGCTATTAATGCAGTAATGTATGCGAAGCCTGTCATTAATACAAGCTGAACCATTGGCCATTTCCAAGAGTTTGTTTCTTTTTTGGTAATTGCAAGTGTACTTGCACACTGTAATGCAAAGGCATAAAAGAGTAATAATGAGATTCCTGAAGCAAAATTAAAGATTTTCTCACCCGTTTGAGGGTTGATTTCTTCCTGCATTTTACTTTTTATAGTAGCTTCATTATCGGTACCACCCACACTATAAATAGTTGCAAGAGTTCCCACAAATACTTCTCGGGCTGCAAATGAGCTTATGATTGCAATACCAATTTTCCAATCGTATCCTAAAGGTGATATCACTGGTTCGATGGTTTTACCCATTAAACCGATATAAGAGTTTTCTATTTTTTGTGATGCAACCGCTTCTTCAAATTCAAAGTCGCTTAGAGGCTTCTCTTTGTGTCTTTCTGTTACGATAGCTTCAGCATCATTAAAGTTCTTTCCTGGTCCGTATGAGGCTAAAAACCATAAAATAACCGATATCGCCAAGATTATCTTTCCTGCACCAAAAACGAATGCTTTGGTTTTTTCAACAACATTAATGGCAACGTTCTTGAATAATGGCATTTTGTAGTTTGGCATTTCGACTACAAAATACGTTTTGGATTTTATTTTTAGTATTTTATTTAAGATATAAGAAGACAAAATTGCCATCCCGAAACCTAGAAGATACAACAACATCAATGTTAAACCTTGCATATTCAGCACTCCAAAAACACGTTCGTCTGGTATTACCAATGAAATGATAATTGCATAAACAGGTAATCTGGCCGAGCAAGTTGTAAATGGTGTTACAAGAATAGTGATTAATCGTTCTTTCCAGTTTTCGATATTACGGGTAGCCATAATTGCCGGAATTGCACAAGCAGTTCCCGAAATTAAAGGCACAACGCTTTTTCCTGATAATCCAAATTTACGCATGATTTTATCCATAAGGAAAACTACACGGCTCATGTAACCACTTTCTTCGAGTATGGAAATAAAGAGGAATAAGAAGGCGATTTGTGGGATGAATATTAAGATTCCTCCAATTCCAGGAATAATTCCTTGAGATAATAAGTCGGTTAAGATTCCGCTTGGTAATCTTTCAGCAGCCAATGCACTTAATGATGCAAATGTACTATCGATAAAGTCCATTGGTATTGTTGACCATTGGAATATTGATTGAAAGATGATAAACAAGATGGCAAAAAATATAGCGTAACCCCAAACTTTGTGAGTTAATATGCGGTCTAGTTTTGCACGAAAATCTTTAGCGACAGTATGGTCAACTTTTAAACCTTCTTTTAAAACATCATTTATAAATTGATATCTCTTGATGGTTTCTTTTTGCTGCAAACGTTTTAATTCAGAATGTGATTTGGTAAATGTGCTTCTGATTTCGTTTCTATCCAAATTCAAAAAGTTCACATCTTGTGTAATCACCAACCACAATTTGTATAATAACTGGTTTGGGAAAGCGTGTTGTAAACTCTTAAAGTATTCTGGGTCAATAACCGATGCGTTTAAACACGGTTCGTTCGGAATATTTTTATAATTAACAATCAGGTTTTTAAGCTCATCGATTCCGTGACCTTTACGAGAACTTATTAATGCAATTTTTGTTTTTAAATGTTCTTCAAGATAGGGGATATCAAGCGTAATCCCTTTAGATTCCATTCTATCAGCCATATTAATAACTAATATAGTCGGAATTTCAAGGTCTTTTATCTGAGTATAAAGAAGTAAATTTCTTTTAAGATTTTCTACATCTGTAACAACAAGTGCTACATCTGGATATAATTTGTCGTTTTTGTTTAACAAAAGTTCAATTACCACATTCTCATCAATAGAACTGGCATTTAAACTGTACGTTCCCGGCAAATCGAGAATGTTGGCTTTAATGTTATTTGGCAATTTGCAAAATCCCATCTTTTTCTCAACAGTAATTCCCGGATAGTTTCCTACTTGCTGATTAAGACCTGTTAATTGATTAAAAACTGAAGTTTTTCCTGTATTTGGATTACCTATTAAGGCAACGTTTATATTTTGAATGTTCATTGCAAATTCTATTTGATTATTTCTACTTCTATTACACGTGCTGTTTCTATGCGAATAGCCACATGCGAACCATTAATATTCAAATATAAAGGATCTCCGAACGGAGCAATTTGAAGCAATTCGACCATGTTACCTGGCAAGCAACCCATTTCTAATAATTTCAACGGAACTAAATCAATATCAAATTCTTTGATAATGGCTTTTTCGCCTTTTTTCAGGGTGTGGATAGATTGTTTCAAGTTTATTTAGATTGAATTAATATTGCAATATTAGTCATTTAATATTTATTTAAAGCCGTTTTGCCCTATGGTTTCAATGTTTTAAGATATAATTCACATATAGGATTGGCTCTGCTAAAAGTTAAATGAAAACCATTTATTCAGAGATTTAACGATTTTGAAAGAAAATTTAAAATCGAAAAGTTATTCGGTACACAAAAAGTTAATATCTTCTATAAGTTTTTGAATATCTTCTTTTTTGGTTCCGTCATAAAAACCACGTACGCGTCTTTTTTGATCTACCAAAACAAAGTTCTCTGTATGCACCATATCGTACAATTGATCAGGTCTTCCTAGTTTTACAGCCAAATATGATTTACGAGCCATGGTGTAAATTTCTTTTTTGTCGCCAGTAACCAAGTTCCATTTACTATCTACAACACCGTTTTTTACAGCATATGCTTTTAGAACAGGGATACTATCAGTTTCTGGAAATACAGTATGCGATAGTAACATTACTTTAGGATTATCTAAAACCGCTTTTTGAACGTCGGCAAGATTTGCTGTCATTTTAGGGCAGATAGAACCACAAGTAGTGAAAAAGAAATCGGCTACATATATTTTTCCATCATAATCTTTTTGAGTAATCGTATCACCATTTTGATTTACAAAGGAGAAATCGGCAATTGTATGGTACTTGCTTTTGTATTGCATGGTGCTATCAACCAGTTCTGGATTTACATCGGCTGGATTAAAAATAGGCAATGTTTTCTTCGGTTTTAATGCTGAATAAAACAACGAAATTGTAACGGCTGAAAATACGAATAGGACCAAGAAAAATTTCCTGTACTTGTAGAGTAAAGATTTCATAAACAAAATTTGGTGCAAAAGTACAAAAACCTCTTTTTAAATACGGTAACATTGTTTTTTTTAACCAAATTAGAGGATGTGATTTCTGCCAAGAAGATAAGAATGTATTGTAATATTTATTGTTTTGTTATGAAACAACTAAAGATTTCCAGTTTTTGAAACTAAAAATCGTACAATCGTTAACATTTTATTCAAAATAATAACGATATGTTTGTGAATACTAAACTTAAAAACAAATATGAAAAAACAAGTTAATAGACATTTGTTGTTTGCAATTCCTGCAATGTTAGGATTTGCAATGTGTCAAGCTCAAAGCATGGCACCGAAAACATCAGGCATTGATATTTCTTTAATGGATAAAAATGTTAAACCAAGTCAGGATTTCTTTAGATATGTAAATGGGACTTGGCTGGATAAAACCGAGATACCTAGTGATAGAAATGCTTGGGGAAGTTTTAATGAACTACGTCAGAAAACAGACAATGATGCTTTGGCAATTTTGAAAGAAGCTTCAAAAAGTCAAAAATATAAATCGAATACAGATCAAGGAAAAGCAATCGCTCTTTTTAATACAATCTTAGATACTGTTGGAAGAAATAAGAGAGGGATTACGCCGCTGCAACCTTACTTAAAGAAAATTGATGCTATTAAAAATGTAGCCGATTTACAGAATTTCTTAGCAGAGATGGAATCTCAGGGTGGTGTTGGTTTCTTTGGATTTTATATAAGTGCTGATAAAAAGAACAGTAATGTTAATGCTATTAGTTTAAGTGTAGGCCGATTAGGACTGTCGGATAAAGATTATTATGTGTCTGAAGATAAGGATTCTAAAGAGAAACGTGCTAAGTATGAACTCCATATTGCAAGAATGTTGCAATTAATAGGTGAGACTCCACAAAAGGCTAAAGAAAACGCTACTCAAATCTTAGCTTTAGAAATAGCTATGTCTGCACCAAGATTAGACCGTGTGGAACGTAGAGACGGAAGATTGCAATATAATCCTACGGCTGTTGCAGATCTTAAAAAAATGACTCCTGCAATACAGTGGGATAAATACCTAACAGGTATTGGAATGGCAAAAGTAGATACGATTATTGTAACGCAACCTCGTTACATGAAAGCATTACAAACCATTTTTACCGAAAATAAAGTAGGTGCTTGGAAAGAATATTTAAAATGGAGTATTTTAAATAAAACATCTTCACAGTTAACTACTCAAATAGAAGATGCTAGTTTTGATTTTTACGGAAAAACATTAACAGGAGCTATAAAGCAACGTCCAGCAGAAGAAAGAGCACTTCAGGTAATAAACCAAGTGGTTGGAGAATCTTTAGGTAAACTATATGTTGAAAAAATGTTTCCAGCTGAAGCTAAAGTAAAAGCCGAAAAAATGATTCAGAATGTAGTTTTGGCGTACCAAAACCGTATTACTGATTTGCCATGGATGTCAGCAGAAACTAAAACTAAAGCAATTGAAAAACTGAATAAAATTGCCATAAAAATTGGTTATCCTGATAAATGGAAAGATTACAGCGAGTTGGTTATTAAAGATGTGTCCGAGGGAGGAAGTTATTTTGATAATAGCATCAACCTGGCTAAATGGAACTATAATCAAGATATTGCTAAATACAAAAAGCCAGTTGATAAAACGGTATGGGGAATGTCTCCTCAAACGGTAAATGCGTATTACAACCCATCGTATAACGAAATTGTATTTCCGGCAGCTATCTTACAACCTCCATTTTACAATTATCAAGCAGATGAAGCTGTGAATTATGGCGGAATCGGTGCAGTAATTGGTCATGAAATTTCTCATGGTTTTGATGATTCGGGTGCGCGTTATAATGCAAACGGTAATCTAGTTGACTGGTGGACAGCAGATGATTTAAAACAATTTACAGCTTTAGGAACTGCATTGGCAAACCAATATAGTGCATTAGAGCCTTTACCTGGAATTCACGTAGACGGAAAGTTTACCTTGGGTGAAAATATAGGCGATTTAGGTGGTATTAATGCTGCTTATGATGGATTGCAATTGTATCTAAAAGCCAATGGAAACCCTGGATTAATAGATGGTTTTACACCAGAACAACGTTTCTTTATATCTTGGGCAACAGTTTGGAGAACTAAGAGTCGTGATGAAGCAATCAAAAGTCAGGTTAAAACAGATCCACACGCTCCAGGAATGTACCGAGCTTATGTGCCGTTACAAAATGTAGATGCTTTTTATAATGCATTCTCTATAAAACAAGGAGATGGTATGTATATAGAACCATCAAAACGAGTTAAGATTTGGTAAAATAAAAATAAAAAACGGCTGTCTTTAATAAGGCAGCCGTTTTTTATTTAAGTATTAAGTACCTAAAAGCAATTTCTTTATTATTAAATACTAATATCAGGAAAAGGCTTTGCGATACTAAAGGTAAAACCTAACAAATCTAAGAATCTAAAATAGTCTAACCAGTCCAACAATCTAAGGAGTCTAAGTCAGTCTGAAAATCTAAGATAGTCTAACAAATCTAACCAGTCTAACAATCTAAGTCAGTCTAAAAATCTAAGAAGTCTAATTAGTCTATTTCTTTATCTTCCTAATAGAAGAGTTTACTAAATACAAACCAATTAAAGTAACCAAAACTCCTATGACAATGGCAAGAGTAAGCGTTTCGTCAAAAAGGATGAAACCCAATAAAATGGCAACAATAGGATTAATGTAGGCATAAATACTACTAACTTCTTTTGGTAAATGCTGCAATGTATAGATAAAAGCAATAAAGGTTAAAACCGACCCAATAATTACCAGATACCCAATAGACCACCAAGAGGAAGCAGGGATTTGATTTAGAGGAATATTAGTTCCAGTTGTTTCGGTTATACCAAAAAGAATGCAGCTCGAAATAAGCATTTGCAATCCTAAACTAAAATAAGGATTAAAACTAGCTGCTTTTTTCATGGTATGTAAAATCCCGAAAGCCCAAGTTATGGTTGAAGCAACGGATAAGAAGATTCCGAATTGGAATTGAGGGTTTAAGAAATCAGAAAGGTGATCTATAAAAATGATACAAACACCTACAAAACAAATTAAGATTCCCGCAACGGCAAGTCTGGCAATGCGTTCCCCTTTAAAAAAACAAATAACAACAATCCATATTGGGAAAATAGCACCAATAATGGCACCCAAACCACTGCTAATATATTTTACGCCCCAAGTGCTTAAACCATTACTACAAACAAAATTTAAGATACTTAAAACCAGGATAGTTTGCCATTGTTTTTCTTTTGGCCAAGGTTCTTTCTTGAGTATGAAATAACCAACATATAAAATTCCGCCCATAAACTGTCGGATAGTTGCGAGTTGCAACGCAGGCATATGTTTTACGCCTTCTTTGGATGCCAGCCATGTTGTTCCCCAAAAAAAACTAACCCAGCATAAAGCAAGTATTGGTAAACCAATAGATTCTACTTTGTTAGAAAATGCCTGCTGAATTTTAGCTCTCACGTACTGATCGTTTTATGATGTAAATATTCAGAAATAATTTTGAATTAATATCATAAAATTGCTTTTTTGCTTACATTTTTTAATCTAAATATGTAACAAAATTTCAAAAGACAGACCAATCGATTACAAACTTAAATCTAACAAAAATTAACATTTTATTCAAAATAATAACAATAAGTTTGTGAGTAACTATAAAACCTTATTTAAAAATGAAAAAGAACAATAGTAAGAATTTGCTATTTGCAATACCGGCAGTGTTAGGTTTTGCAATGTGTCAGGCTCAAAGTCAGGCGCCTTCGGCATCTGGAATTGATGTATCCTTAATGGATAAAAAAGTTAAGCCAAGCGAAGATTTCTTCCGTTATGTAAATGGAACCTGGTTAGACAAAACGGAAATTCCTAAAGACAGAACTACATGGGGAAGTTTTAATGAATTGCTGAAGAAAACAGATGCAAATTCGCTAGCTATTTTAAAAGAAGCATCGAAAGATCCAAAATACAAATCGAATACGGATCAAGGAAAAGCAATAAATCTTTTTAACGCAATCCTGGATACTGTTGGAAGAAACAAACAAGGAATCACGCCTTTAAAACCATATCTTAAAAAAATCGATGCAATAAAGAATGTTGCTGATTTAGAGAAGTTTTTAATTGAAACGGAACCTATTGGCGGAATTGGATTTTTTGGAGTATACGTAGGAGCTGATGAAAAAAACAGTACCAAAAATTCTGTAAGTCTTGGTTTAGGTAGATTAGGTTTACCAGATAAAGATTATTACACATCTGAAGAAAAAGATTCTAAAGAAAAACGTGAAAAATATGTACTTCACGTAGCTAGAATGTTGCAATTTATAGGAGAAACTCCTGCAGCTGCAAAGCAAAATGCTGAGAAAATATTAGCATTAGAAATCGAAATGTCTAAACCAAGATTAGATAGAGTAGAACGCAGAGATAGCAGATTACAGTACAATCCAACTTCGATTGCTGATTTGCAAAAAATGACACCAGCTATTAACTGGAAAAATTACCTTACAGGAATTGGAATGGCTAAAGTGGATACTGTTATTGTTCTGCAACCAAGATATATGAAGGCTATGGAAACTATTTTCAAAGAAAATAATATAGCAGCTTGGAAAGAATACATGAAATGGTCTTTATTAAGTGCATCATCATCACAATTATCTACTGATATTGAAAGTGCTAACTTTGATTTCTACGGAAAAACTTTAACTGGAGCGATTAAACAACGTCCACGTGAAGAAAGAGCGCTTCAGGTTGTAAACCAAACTATTGGTGAAGCTTTAGGTAAATTATATGTAGAGAAATTATTTCCAGCTGAAGCTAAAGCAAAAGCAGAGAAAATGATTCAGAATGTAATTTTAGCTTACCAAAACAGAATAAACAATTTAACTTGGATGTCTGCTGAAACTAAAGTTAAAGCGATTGAGAAATTAAACAAGATTACTATAAAAATTGGTTATCCTGATAAATGGATAGACTACTCAGCTTTAGAAGTTAAAAGTCTTGCTGAAGGCGGAAGCTATTTTGAAGACATGAAAAACTATTCTAAATGGAGTTTCAATAAAGGACTTTCTGATTTACCTAAACCTGTTGATAAAACAGAATGGGGAATGTCTCCACAAACGGTAAATGCATATTACAACCCATCGTATAACGAAATTGTATTCCCTGCAGCTATTTTACAACCTCCTTTTTATAACTACGAAGCAGACGAAGCTGTAAATTATGGTGGAATCGGTGCTGTAATCGGTCATGAAATTTCTCATGGTTTTGATGATGCTGGTGCTCGTTATAATGCAGAAGGAAACCTTGTTGATTGGTGGACAGAAAATGATTTGAAAGAATTTACAAAATTAGGAACTGCTCTTGCAGATCAATATAGTGCATTAGAGCCACTTCCGGGAGTTCACGTAGATGGTAAATTTACTTTAGGTGAAAACATTGGCGATTTAGGTGGAGTAAACGCTGCTTACGATGGTTTACAATTGTACTTAAAAGCAAATGGTAATCCAGGTTTAATCGACGGATTAACTCCAGAGCAACGTTTCTTTATTTCGTGGGCTACGGTTTGGAGAACTAAAAGTCGTGATGAAGCTTTGAAAAATCAAGTAAAAGTAGATCCGCACTCTCCAGGAATGTATCGTGCGTATGTGCCTATCCAGAATATGGATTCTTTCTATGAAGCATTCTCTATTAAAAAAGGAGATAAAATGTACATAGAACCAGAGAAAAGAGTTAAAATCTGGTAATATCAAGTTTTATAAAAAAAAGGGGCTGCTTTAATAAAGCAGCCCCTTTTTTTTTGAGGTTCTGAGGTTCTGAGAGGCAAAGGTTCAAAGGTTTTGGTTTGTGCATAAAGTTACCACAAACTTGTCTTTCCTAGGAACGAGGAATCTCCGTTAGTTGCTACATAATCTTTGTCGAGTTACTCGTAGAGATTCTTCCTTCGTCAGAAAGACAAGTTTGAGGTTGTTTTGTGAGTAATTGATAACACATTACAAACATTGCCAACGGTTTCAACCGTTGGAGCGCAATGTATTATTTGGAATGCATTATCTCGTAATCGGTAGCCCATGGTTGAAACCTTGGGCTATGGTTATGTAGACAATCTTGTCATCCCGAAGAATTGAGGGATCTCCGTTAGTTGCTCCACAATCTAAGGAATAAGATGTATTAGTTACTTGCAGAGCTCCGCCTCACATACGTTCACATTATGGAAAACCTATATTACGTAGACGCACTGCGGTGCGTCTCTACAGAAAACCTTTCCGTCTTTGAACCTTTGTTTCTTAGCACCTCAGAGCCTTTGCACCTTTTCAAAACAATAATCGAGTACCGTTTCTATTTTAGCACTCGAAACAACCTTTTTAAAGCTTTCTTTTTCATGATTAAACTTAGGAGGAGTTAATTCCTTTTCGGCTGCTTTTTGGGTGTAATATTCCTCACGGGAAGGATGAAATGGAGCAACGCCATTAAAAGTTTCATTCCATGAGTCGGATGCTATAATTTTTAGGATAATACCAATACAATCGTCCTGATGAATAAAGTTGATAGGTGCATCGGGGTTCTCGACATTCTCTTTTCCAGATAGAAATTTAATAGGGTTTCGGTCTTCGCCAATTAAACCTCCAAAACGGAGAACAGTAGTTTTAAAATTGGTATTGCTATGCAGAAGTTCTTCGGCAATTATCAATTGTTTACCACTTTCGGTATCGGCATCAGGTTTTGTTTCTTCGGTTACTAATAAATTAGCTTCACCATAAACTGATGTCGAACTTATAAAAAGTACTTTCTCGATGGTTGATTTTTCGATAAACGGAATCAGGAAAGCGATTTTATCTACAAAGCTTTCTGCGTTTTCGCCACGTAACTTGGGCGGAATATCGATAATAAGAATCGTACTTTCATTTAAAAAAGCTTCAACTTGTCCTGATGTACTTTTGCCGAAAGGCGGATTCTCTTCGTTACGATTGATATTTATTAAAAACGGATTAATTCCGGATTCTTTTAATATCGATATTTTTTCAGTTGAGGTTGTAGATCCGTTTACCGAAAAGCCTTTTATAATCATAGCTTTCGCCAAAGGAAATCCCAACCATCCACAACCTAAAATACTAATTTTTGTCATTTTGTTTTCTTGTAATCAGTGTGTGATTTTATCCTTTAAGTTGGTTTTGCTTTTATACTATCCTTAAATTGTCTTGCAAAGCCGCAAAGTTTTACGTCGATTAGCTACACTTAATATTTACTTATATCACTTATATGGTTAACTTTTTTCGGATTCTAGCTATATGTTACAAAATTAAAGAAAAACGAACTTTATCTTTTCCGTTTGCTCCAATGCGGTTATAAAATTTTATTGCTCTGGTGTTAAATATCGGCGTTTGCCATTGTATGTTGATGCAGTTTTTATCAATCGCAATTTGTTTGAGCTTTTCTATAATGGCTTCGCCAATTCCAAATCCGCGAGCGGAATCCTCAAGAAACAAACAATCCATGTACATAAAATCGGCGGCATCCCATGTAGAATAATCGAAAGTGTACGTTGCATAGCCAATAATCGCTGCATTTAATTCGACAATTAAGCAATATAATTTTGGATTGTCAGCAAACAAAGCGAGTTTTAGTTTGTCTTCTTTCCCTTCAGAGGTAAAAGCTGCTTTCTCGTATTCGGCATGTTTCTGGCACAAATCGACTAGTTTTGTTAAGTCGTTTGTGTTGCAATCTCGTATTATAAATTCCATTGATGGTGAATTTCGGTTTGTAAAAATTCTATAAAATGATTAAAATAGTCTGGATATTCTTTACTTTCTCTAATAGCAATGAAATGTTTTCTTTTTAAGCCATTTTTACCAATTTTTACCGCTTTTAACGGGCTGTTTTTTAAATAAGGCAACAATGCCCATTTTGCCATCGACATAACGCCCATATCGGCTTTAATCATTTCGATAGAAGCTTCGGTAAGAGGCAACGGAGTTATTTTTCGGGGAGTTACTTTGGCAGGAACCAAAAGCATTTGATGAATTGTAACACTTTCTATCGGTAGCGAATGAATGATTAAATGTTCATTGATAAAATCTTCGGCTACGACATATTTTTTATTTGCCCAGGAATGATTTTCAGATACAACCATAACCATTTCATCCTGAAAAAGTTCGAGGTATTTTATTCTGTCATCTTTTATAATGTCGCTTACAATACCAATGTCTATTACATTATCAAGTAATTTCTGAACGGGTTGTTGCGTGGCTTCGGTTACAATTTTGAGTTCAATATTTGGATATACAAAGTGAAATTGCTTTAGAACGGAAGGCAACCAATGATAGCTGGAAAAACATTCGGTACTAATACGGATTTCTCCATACTCGCCAAAAACCATTTGTTTGATTTCTTGCTCAGTTTCTGATATTTTGTCCAGAATCTCATTAGAAATCCCATATAGTTTTTCACCAGCTTTAGTTAAAACCAGTTTTTTGTTTGCTCTCAGGAATATCTTGGTTCCTAGTTGATATTCTGCCTCCTTCAGTTGGTGGCTTAATGCCGATTGAGTGAGATGTAGTTTATCAATAGCCTTGGTAATACTTCCTTCTTCGACAATTGCTTTTATCAATCGTAAATGTCTTATTTCCATTTTTGAGCGTTGTTTACACAAAGGAACAAAAATTTATACTTGCATTTGCATGAAAAAAAGTAATGCAATACATGAATTCTTTTCGTTTTTATTACAGTTGTGGTTGCTCTAATTTTGGATTGTTAAATAACTAAAAACAATACTATAATGGAAGATCAAATTAAACATTATGAAAACAAACTAGCATTTGAAATGGATCCATCAGATTTATTCGATGCTTTAAACGATGGGGAAAAAGTAGTTGCACTAGATGCCCGAAAAGCGTTTGGATTTGAAGCCGAGCATATACCAGGAGCAATTAATATTCCGCATCGCGAGATGACCATTGAAAGTACGAAACATCTGGATAAAGATATTTTATATGTAACCTACTGCGATGGGATTGGTTGCAATGCATCGACAAAAGGCGCTCTTGCTATGACCCGATTGGGATTTAAGGTAAAAGAATTAATAGGAGGAATTGAATGGTGGAAATTTGACGGTTATGCTACCGAAGGCACAAATGGAAAACAAACAGGATTGAAAATTGAATGCGCTTGTTAAGTTTAATCCTTTGTTTTGTTATTTGGCTAAAGTCACATTTATTGTAAATTCTTAAATCTCCAGCTTTAGCTGAATGCCGTTAAATTAAGTTTTTTTTTAGCTAATTATGGTTAATTGTATTCTCGCAAAGACGCAAAAGCGCAAAGATTTTAGGCATAGACTTGGCGGCTTGGCGACTTTGCGTGAGATTTATTCGGTACAAAATTAGATGCTTATTTGTTAACTTGATGATATTAAACTGATTAATTGAAAATCTCAAGACTCTAAGATTTGAAAAAAAGCAAAAAATATCTGATAATATTTTATTCAAACATTCATTAAAAAACACATTTAATCATAATGGAAAAAAGTCCAGATTATAAATTATTCCTCTGTTTAGCGACAGTAGGTATTGTATGGGGAACAACCTTTTTAGGAATCAGGGTTGCGGTGGAAACGATTCCGCCTTGGTTTGTAACCTCCATCCGACAAGGATTGGCAGGATTAATAGTAATGGTTATTTTACTATTTAAAAAAGAACTTAAATGGATTGGTTGGACAAATTTCAGACATCAGTTAATTCCATCTTTATTAATGATTGTTATTGCAAATGGGTTTACCACAATTGCCGAACAAACTTTACCAAGCGGACTCGCATCGATAATGAGCGCGCTATCTCCCATACTTATTTTTGTTGGAAGTGTTTTCGTTGGATTGCAAAAAGCGAGTTTAAAAGGTTTTGTAGGTGTTATAATAGGATTTTCGGGAGTCGTTTTTATATTTAAAGATGGACTTGGTGCTTTTTTAGATTCTAATTACCAACACGGACTTATATTTATAAGCATGGCAATTTTTGGTTGGGCATCGGGAACGGTTTATACCAAAGCTCAAGCGCATAAATCGAATACGATTGCACTCAATTTGTTTTACCAATTTGCAATTGCGACTTTGGTTCAGCTTGTTTTAGCTTTTATCTTTTCTCCTAATCCAGATATAAGTTCGTGGAGTTTAAGAAGCTTTTCTGCGGCTTTATATTTGTCAGTTTTTGGTTCAGTACTCGCATTCTTCTCTTACCATTATGCGATAAAGCGAGTAACAGCGGTTCAAATTTCTATTTTGTCGTACATCAATACTATAATCGCTGTGTTCTTGGGCTGGTTGATGCTAGACGAAGTAATTACAGTCGATTTTATCATTGCCACGGCATTGATTATTTTGGGAGTTTTTATCATCAATTATAAAAAGAAAGAAAAACCAATAACAATACATGAAGAATGTTTACTTGTAGTAAACAAAAATCCCAAACTATCAGTTTGATAATTTGGGATTTGTTTTTGTGTAAACCTTGTATTATTGCGGTGTGATTGCAGTTGGTCTTAAACTATCTTTTACAACTTTTAAACTGTCTTGAACAGCGGTTGTTGTTTCGGGAGTGTCTAAAACTACTTTCGAAGGTTTTATTTTTTCTTTAATTACAACAGCATCGTTTAATACAAAAGGAGTTGGCATCATCCAGGAAGCTCTTTTCTCGACCTTAAGTAATGGATTAGTCAATAAATCAAATGAACTTTCTATTAAAGTCATGTCGAAAACAGTTTTTGCATCAATACTAAATTGCATTACAAGCGGTTCATTGTTCACCACATAATAACTTAAAACTTTAGCGCCTTTTCGTTCCAGTTGGCTTCCTTTTTGTCCAAGAGGTGCTGTACCGTTTGCTTTAAAATTATTGAAAGCCATTTTTGGATCTCCAAAAATATCATAACGATTTACGTTTCTGTTAGGCGTAATTTTAATTTTTAAGAACCTTGTATTTCCTCTCATACTATCTTGTAGAAAAGCGATTGTAGGTTTTGCCAATGCTATTTTTGGAGCATCTGCGCTATAGGTAAACCCAGAGCTGTATTTGCTAAATAGCGGAAGGTTGTTTAAGGCAATAGCATCTTTTGGGTCTTGCCCTAAATATTTTTGAGTCCATTCGTCTAGGTTAACATCATAAGTTGTCCATTTAGACTTGTCTGTATCTGCATTATATACATACAACAAACTATTCGATTTTGCCTTGCCATTTTCATATCCAGAAGTATAGCCGCCCCATGCAAAACAACCAATCGAAGCGATAAGAAAGAACAATGCCCAAATTCCTTTTCTTATAAATGTACCAAAAATAGGAAGTAATAACCCGAAAGTTAGTGCAGTAAGAATAGCACTTCCGAAAAGTACTTTTAATCCTAAACCTATTGGAAACATTTGGATAAAAGGCGCAATAATCAATAAAGCAGGAATGCTGAATAATAGACTAACGAATAAATTTACTCTTTGAGTAATTATATAAGCTGCAAATAAGATTAACCCAAAGTAAACAGGAATGATTAAAAATCCTGCACCTTTTAAACTATTTGCAAGTAAACCATTAATAACAATCCATAAAAATAAAGGAGCTACATAATGACTAATTGTAACTTTTGTATCAGAGAAACTATTGTAAAATGAAAAACAAATAGCGATTGTCAATAAGACAAAGGCAGAAATGTAAGCATGACCGTTATATGTAAAACCGTTTAGCAAGTCGTTATACTGCGGATAAATTTGTAATATTAATTTCCAGCCCAGGAAAGTAACAAGTCCGGCAACAATTATTGCACCAAGCAAAGGGATAAAACCTCTAAACATGTCACTAAATGTGATAATCCTTTTTGCTTTTCCTATAAAAATCAAGAATATAAAAAGACCCAATGCAATAAGAGTCATTGGTAAAACCCATGAAAAAGGATAATTTATAAACGTAAACGGAATGGTGAAATAAACAAAATCCTCTGTAGTTGGAGCATGATTTAAATCGCTGTTAGAGAAGTATTTTAGTAAAGGCATTAAGTAACTACCTTGGTGTGTTAGGCTAGTTTTGTTTAAATGAGCAAGATCATCTTGTTGCGTATGATAATTAAAATGGTCATCTATAAAAGCAAAATTAAAACCTTGAATATTACCTTGTTCTCTAAAAACAGTTAAATCAGTATCATTAGGTAACATCTTATAAATGCTGTACATAAGAGAGTTCGATACAGGATAAGTAGTTTTAGCTTCGGCAAATTCTTTAACCATCTCAGCATTTCCGCTGTTAGTTTCCATCAGCATATAACTTGGTCCAGACGTACCACGAGCTTCAAAGTTTATAACCAAGCCTACATCTTTAGCCCATTGGTGTTGTGTTACAAAAAGAGCAGCACCGTTTAAACCTAATTCTTCGGCATCGGTAAAAAGGATAATAATATCATTTTTATGTTTTTCTTTACTGTATAAAAAGGCGCGAACACCTTCTAGAATCGTTGCAACACCCGATGCATCGTCGCTTGCACCATGCGAGAAAGAATGCGGAGCACTATCATAATGAGATAATAATAACAACGCTTTGCTATTGTTAGACCCTTTTATGCGGGCCATAATATTTTTAGATTTTACCAGATTTCCCCAGTCACTCATTGTAAAACCTTCCTGAACAGAAGTTTCAAGACCTAGTTCTTTAAGTTCAGATTCGATATATTGTGCTACTACTTCATGATTTGCCGAACCGACATAATGAGGTTCCTGAGCAATTTCTTTAACGTGAGCCAAAGCTCTATCGGTCGAAAATTCGGCAAGAGCTTCTTCACCCTTAGAAACCCATTGCGGTTTAAGAGTGACATAAACAAAAGCTAGTACGGCAAGTATGCCTAGAATAGATAAGATGGAGGGAATGGTTTTTTTCATGTGGTATTTTTGGGGGGCTAGAGTTCTTTTTTAACAAGCAAAAAATAATCGTTTTCCAAAGAACGGTATCCTTGGTCATATAAAAAATAGTAGGTATTTCCGGTTTTAGTGTCCATAATATTGGTGAAAAAATCAAAATCAAAACCCTTACTAAGCATTTTATCTCTAGTAGCTTTTGATTTTCCGTCGGGATTTAACTCCAATAATATGCGATAGTTTTTGCGTAATTTATTATTTACGTTACGCATAAAATTAGTGCTATCCTTGTTTATTTTATTATTATAGGCATTCCGACAACTGTCAGAGCAGAATTTTTTATCCTCTCGACCTACAATTTTTTCAGAGCATTCCAAGCATGTTTTCATGGATTCACTTTTTTATATTAAACAGCTCAATTACTTTGTTATGATGAGCGAGTCAATAGCTTTTATTTGTTAACATCGTTCCTGCTTTCGCCTTTATCTCTCCACTACGTTACGAGGATATCGGCTCTATCAGGGCTAATGGGGATAATTGTTTTTCTTACCAATCCTGATATTCTTATGGATTTAATTTCTTAATTTCATATAAATCATGTCGGCGGTCTTTTAAAATTCGCACGCTACCATGCTCATGAATATCTTTTAGCAAATCCAGATCCACATCTACAATCAATGTCATTTCCGTATTAGGAGTAGCCTCAGCTTTAATCCCGTTACTAGGAAAAGCAAAATCCGAAGGCGTAAAAACAGCCGCCTGCGCATATTGTATATCCATATTGTTCACCTTTGGTAAATTACCCACACAACCCGCAATAGCCACATAACATTCGTTTTCAATCGCTCTGGCCTGAGCACAATGTTTTACCCTAACATAGGCATTTTGAGTATCAGTCAAGAACGGAACAAACAAGATATTCATACCCTCGTCAGACATAATTCTTGAAACCTCAGGAAACTCAACATCATAACAAATCAGGATTCCTATTTTGCCACAATCAGTATCAAAGGTTTTAATCTCCGAGCCACCTTTCATTCCCCAATGTTGTACTTCGTTGGGCGTTATGTGTATTTTGCTATACATTTCGGATGTTCCGTCACGTTTGCACAAAAAACCCACATTATATAAATTACCGTTTTCCATATACGGCATACTACCAGTAATAATATTAATATTATAAGAAATGGCAAATTCCTGAAAACGCTTACGAATCGGGTCAGAATGTCTGGCTAATTCGCGAATTGCTTCGGCCTCAGATAAATGATTATAATCCGCCATAAGAGGCGCAATAAAGAGTTCAGGGAACAAAGCAAAATCACTTCCATAACCCGAAACAACATCTATAAAAAATTCCGATTGCTCAAAAAGAGCTTCTATATTATTAAGTTGGCGCATTTGCCATTGAATCAATCCAAGTCGGATAATGCTTTTGTCGAGATTAATTAACTTCGGACTTTCATCATAATAAACATTATTCCATTCCAGAAGCACAGCAAATTCCATCGAAGCTTCGTCGCCTTCCAAATAATTTTTCATGATTCGGATAACGTGGAAATCATTACTTAACTGAAACGAAAGAACAGGGTCGTGTAATTCTTTATGTTTTACTTTATCAATATAATTTTTCGGGCTTAATTTTTTGGCGTGTTGCGCGTAATTCGGAATTCGACCAGCAAAAACAATTGCTTTTAGGTTAAGTTGCTCGCATAATTCTTTTCTGGCATCATATAAACGTCTTCCTAAACGTAAACCACGATAATTAGGATGAATAAAGACATCAATCCCGTATAAGATTTCTCCGTTTTTATTATGGGTCGAAAACGTATAGTTTCCTACTACCTGGAGATAATTATGTTTTTTATCAACTAATTTTTCATCGACAATCAGCGATAATGCTGACCCAACCACTTTTCCATCAACAAGAATCACCAATTGACCTTCAGGAAAAATTTCGAGTAATTTCTCAATATGCTCTACCCTCCAGTAAGAGTCGGCCATGGCAGGATAGGATTCTACCATAGAGTTTTTCAACTGTTTGTAGTCCTCAAATTCTAAATTTCGTAATTCTACTTTATTGATTTTGGCCTGCATAATGTGAGATTTTCCTCAAATATAATGAATTATTCCCATTTACAAACGCTTACAAGTAGTTACAACCGAAAGTAAATAGTTACCAACCGATTAACGATACCTACTTGTCGCAACTTTGCCTTGTTGATTTGAGAGACATATCAATATAAAATATTTAAAACATACACGCCATGAGTACATTAAGAAACAAAGTACAGTTAGTAGGAAACGTAGGAAACGATCCAGAAATTAAAAACCTTGAAGGAGGTAAAAAGTTAGCCAATTTAGTAATTGCTACAAATGAAAGATACACTAACGACAAAGGAGAAAAAGTAGAGCAAACCGAATGGCATCGTCTTATTGCCTGGGGTAAGACTGCCGAGATTATCGAGAAATATGTTGTTAAGGGAAAAGAAATTGCTATTGAAGGAAAATTAACCCACAGAAGCTACGATGATAAAAATGGAGAGAAACGTTTTATAACCGAAGTCGTTATAAACGAACTACTTTTATTAGGAAACAAATAGATTACCCATTTATTACTTTAAAGTCCCATGAAACGATTTTCATGGGACTTTTTTTAGCTCTAAATTCTGTTTATCATTTCAGAAAACTTTTTAAACAAAATACTACATCAAATACTACATCTATGACTTTTTTAGAGACAAATTTTAATCATTTCTTTCCATTTACCTGAAAAAAGAGAAAACCACTAATCTGGGATAAATCGTACATATAAAATAAGGATTATAGTTTACATAGCGATTAATTCGCTTTTATTAAGGTTTCATATTTAAAAATGAAACGAAAAAAGCAATTTTTTTGACGTTCCATTTTATAAAATGAAACGAAGGATAGCTCATCTTAGACATGTTGCTCTTTTTTAATATTTAATTTTGATTGCCTTATGATAATTTTAAGAAAATTCTTGTTTCAGATTTTTCAATGAATTGCAAACTAGTAATGTACGTTTTTGGTTTTATTATTTAGGTATCTAACGATAGATGTAATAGTAAACAGGATTTTACAAAAGCTTAAATGCGATGAATGAGAAATCAAAATCAAGAATTAATAATCAAAATAGTAGTAGGCCTTATTTAAGCATATACAAGTTTATTTATATACGCTTTTATGTAACCAATTTTTACTAAGGTTACAAAACGATGATATTAAAGAAGTAAAATAAATGTTGAACATATTTATCCCTTAAGTGACTTGTTAAATAGGGCTTAGGTTCACATTTTTAGTATTTATAAAGCAACAAGGATTATTAACAAATTTTATTATTATTATGAAACAATTATTTAACAAGTGTGGATTAAAAGGCGCAATATTAGTTTTTGCGGCAGGATGTCTTGCAGTTCCCCAGCTGGAAGCCCAAAACAGTAAAAAACCGAATATCCTCGTTATTTGGGGAGACGATATTGGTATTAGCAACATCAGTGCGTATAGCAACGGGTTAATGGGATATAGAACTCCTAATATTGATCGTATTGCAAAAGAAGGAGAACTTTTTCTTCAATATTATGGAGAACAAAGTTGTACTGCCGGTCGTGCAGCATTCTTAACGGGACAACATGGTATTCGTACCGGATTAACCAAAGTAGGTTATCCAGGAGCACCAATGGGTATGAGTCAACTTGATCCATCTATTGGAGGAATCATGAAAAATTTAGGATACGCTACAGGGCAATTTGGTAAAAATCACGTTGGGGATCGTAACGAGAACCTACCAACAGTAAATGGTTTTGACGAGTTTTTTGGAAATCTGTATCACTTAAATGCTGAAGAAGAACCAGAATTGCCGGATTATCCTAAAGACCCGGCATATTTAGCAAAATTTGGACCTAGAGGTGTTTTAAAATGTACAGCTACAAATTCCGATGATGGCACTGTTGACCCACGCTTTGGAAAAATTGGAAAACAAAGAATCGAAGACACAGGACCACTCACTAAAAAAAGAATGGAAACTGTAGATGACGAAACATCTGCTGCTGCAATTGATTTTATAAAAAGACAAAATGCAGCGGGCAAGCCATTTTTTGTTTGGTGGAATGGTACACGTATGCATTTACGTACACACGTAAGACCAGAACATAGAGGTAAATATACGCATGGAGATAGTGAGTATAATGATGGTATGATCGAACATGACATGACTGTTGGAGAACTTTTAAAAGCGTTGGATGATTTAGGAATTGCCGATAATACAATTGTGATGTACTCTACAGATAATGGACCTCACATGAATTCATGGCCAGATGCAGCAATGACACCATTTCGTTCTGAGAAAAATACCAACTGGGAAGGGGCTTTTAGAGTTCCATGTATGATACGTTGGCCAGGCGTTATCAAGCCAGGGACTGTAAGTAATGAAATTGTATCTCATAATGACTGGATGCCAACATTTGCTTCAATTGCAGGTGAGCCAGATTTAACAAAAAAAGCTTTAACTGGATATAGTGCCAATGGTAAAAACTATAAAGTGCATTTAGATGGATTTGATCAGTCGGCTTATTTGAGAGGAACTACACCTAAAAGTGCCAGAGACAAATTCTTTTACTCTGATGATGATGGATTATTGGTAGGAATGCGTCAGGGTGATTATAAGTTTGTTTATGCTGAGCAACGTATGATAGGAACAATGGGGGTGTGGGCAGAACCTTTTACGAAATTGAGATTACAAAAAATATTCAATTTATATCAAGATCCATATGAAAGAGCTGATTTCACTTCTAACACCTATTGGGATTGGATTTTGAATCATGTACAATTGGCATATGGAAATATTGCAGAAGTAGTAACATTTGCTGAAACTTTTGAGCAATTCCCTCCTCGTTCTATACCACCAAGTTTCTCTGCGGCAACTATTATGGAAGAAGTATTACAGGATATCAAATTGAAAAAATCGATACAAAAAGATACTCAATCTTCTAAGAAAAAATAGTATAAAGAAAGATTGGGTCAATAACGGCCCAATCTTTTATAAACGTAATACCCCAGATTATGTATAAAAAAATATATGTATTACCCCTATTCTTATTCCTACTAGTTTCGTGTAAGAACAAAACAGAAGATGCAACTGTAGTTGGAACTTCGGATAAAACAGAAGCAGTTGCAACAAGTGGTGATCCGTTACCAAGTTGGAATGATGGAAAACTAAAAAAAGACATCATAGCTTATGTTGAGAAAGTAACTAAGGAAGGAAGTCCCGACTTTATTCCAGTTGAAAGCAGAATTGCAACTTTTGATAATGATGGAACACTTTGGGCTGAAAAGCCATATGTTCAGGAATTGTTTGCTTTTTACCGTGTTAAAAAAATGGTAGAGGCAAAACCAGAATTGGCTAAAGTGCAACCTTTTAAAGCTGTTGTTGAAAAAGACAAAGATTTTTTTGCCAAAGGAGGAGATAAAGCACTTATAGAACTGGTTGCTGCAACTCATACGGGTATGACCGAAGACCAATTTGAGAGTTCAGTTAAGGAGTTTTTTGCTGGAGCAACTTATCCAGGGAAAAATGTTCCGTTAAAGCAAATTCGCTATCAACCACAATTGGAGTTGCTAAACTACTTACGTGCTAATGGTTTCAAAACATTTATTGTTACTGGTGGAACTATAGAATTGGTTCGTGCGATCTCGGCCGATTTTTACGGGATCCCTAAAGAACAAGTTGTTGGTACCTCTTTCAAATACAAATTTGATGCTGCAACTGGTAATATTACCCGTGAACCAGCTCTTGATTTATTAAATGATAAAGAAGGAAAACCAGTTGGAATCCAATTGCATATCGGGCAACGACCTGTATTTGCTTGTGGTAACGAAGGTGGCGCTGGAGATATCGCAATGCTGAAATATACCCAAGGTAACAAATACCCATCTTTTCAATTATTGGTAAATCACAATGATTCGATAAGAGAATTTAGTTATCAGGAAAAAGATAATGCATCATTGAATGCTGCTGCAAAAAATAACTGGCATGTGATAAACATGAAAGAAGACTGGAAGAAAGTTTTTGCAGACAAATAAGTATTGGTTTTGGTTAGGTTTTAAAGCGATACAGCTTTTTTGTTTGTTTAAAAGCTGTATCCTTTAATTAGTGCAATTAAGAACATTTTAAAATCGTATATATGAAACGTTTTACCCCATTTCTAAAACTTAAATCAGCATTTATTGTAATAGTAGTTTCTTTAACTCATTTTACAGCAAATGCTCAGGAAGAAAAAGCAGGTGCAAGCGCACAGGAACTTGCAGATAAATTGGCTAATCCAGTTGCGAGTCTTATAAGCGTTCCATTGCAAAATAATCTTAGTTATGGTATAGGACCTTTTAATGGATCTAAATATACAATTAACGTACAGCCGGTAATTCCTTTTAAATTAAGTGATAATCTAAATTTAATTACCCGTTATATAGTTCCAATTGTAGATCAAAGAGATATTACAGGTGAAAATACACATCAATTTGGATTAAGTGATGCAACTGTAACCGCTTTTTTTGCACCCAAAAGTGAGAAGATTATATGGGGAGTTGGTCCAGCATTTTTAGTTCCAACCGCAACCGATAAGTTTTTAGGAACCGAGAAATTCGGGATAGGACCTAGTGTATTAATCATGCATCAGGGAAAAGGACTTTCGGTAGGTTTTCTTGCCAACCAAATATGGTCGGTAGCAGGAAATGAAGACCGCGCCGATTTTAATGAATTCTATATACAAGCGTTCCTTTCTCATAGTTTTAAAAGTGGTGCCAGTTTAGGCGCAAATGTAGAAGTAACCCAAAACTGGGAAGGAAAAACAACAACGATATCTTTCAACCCTTCGATAGGAGCAGTAACAAAATTAGGAAGTCAAGTAGTTCAGTTTGCTTTAATGCCATTAATTCCAATAGATGGCCCATCAGAATCTAAACCAGATTGGGGACTAAGAGCAGTATTGGCTTTTGTTTTTCCAGGTTCATAAAATCACTTTTAATTTTAAAAAATACTCACATGAAAAAAGGACTTCTTATATTAGTTATTGGTTTTTTATTTATTAGTTGCAAAAAAGAGGCATCAACTTCAGATGCTACAACGGCGACTACCGAAATTAGCACAGTTCCTACAGATCAGGATATTGTAGATGCATACACTTATTTATACGGAAGATATTTGGTGATCCAACAGGAAAATCATGACATTAATGTAGAGAAAGTAGGATACAATAAAATTAAATACAATCCGCTGGGAACGGCTCAATTTGTAAATCCAAATCTTGATGTAGCCTATCTGGAAGCTTGGCTTGCTGTAGATGCAGATCATGCCGTAATCCTGAATGTTCCTAAAATTGAGGGACGTTATTATACCGCAGAATTATTAAACGGATGGGGAGAAGTAATTGTAAATATCAACAATCGCAATTTTCCTAAAACACCTTACGGGAAATTTGCTCTAGTTTTAAAAGGGACAAATCCTACCATTCCTGCCGATGCTGTAAAAATTGAATTGCCATCTGAAAAGGCAAAAATGCTAGCTAGAGTAGAATTGAAAGGAACGCCAGATATAGCACAAAAACTGCAAAGGCAATTTACACTTACTGTACCCGAAGGAATTAAAATTACACCACCAGTTACCATTCCTGATTTTACTCCTAAAGCACCAATAGGAGGTGAAATATTTGATAAAGTCGAAGAAGTTATTGCTTCATATCCAGATGTAATGCCTAAAGCAAAAGAATATCAGGATAAAGCACTTGCGATTGAAGCATACCGTAAAACAGATGATAAGGCAAAAGCACGTATTGATGAAATAATAAAAACAAAAGCGATTCCAGGATTTTTAGCCGGTGCAAAAGGTTTTGGAACTCAAAAAGGAGGATGGTCAGTATCGTACGTTGCAGGTAATTTTGGCAATGATATTCTGGCTCGCGATATTATTAATTATGGAGGTTTATGGGCAAACCGTAAAGAAGAAGCCGTTTATTTTATCGGATTAATAGATAGTAAAGGTCAACCTTTAACAGGTGATAAAGTATATGAAATAAGATTTCCAAAAGATGCGTTGCCAGAGACTGCAGTTGACGGATTTTGGTCGACAACGGTATATAGTGTACCTGATTACAGAGTGGTTGATAATAAATTAAAACGCTATAACCTGAATAATGTTTCCGGTTTAAAGAAAAATCCTGATGGTTCCTTAAGTATTTGGCTGGCTTCTTCATTACCAAAAGGAGCAATCGAAAGTAACTGGTTACCAACACCAGCAGGAAAAGGTTTTTCACTCAACTTTCGTACATACGTTCCTAAGAAATCGGTACAGGAAGGAAAATGGTTTCCTGCTCCAATAGAACAAATAAAATAATTATCCTGTACAAAAATATAAATCATGAAAAATAAAAGCCTTGTTATTCTAGCAGTTTCTTTGTCAATTTTGACTATCGGATGCGAAAAAAAGACAACACTAAATGCTGCATCCACAACAATTTCGCCATCTGGAACAGAAATAAAAATGGATGGAGAATTACCTTCAAAAGAATCAATTCCCGCATTGTTTGACGAGATGGATTTTCAGCAGGCAACGCAATGTTATCTATGGGGATTGCCTATTGTGGCTTTCGCCGAATGGCAGCATATTCAGTATAAAACATTTAATGCTACGAGCAATGATCTTATTTTTTATAATACATACAATGATCGCTTAGGAATTCTAACAGGAAATGCGACAACACCCTATATAATATCATTTATTGATCTTGCTAAAAATGGACCAACAGTTATCGAAATGCCTGCAGGACATACAGCTGGAGGATTGGGTGATTTTTGGCAGCGCGAGCAGGCCGTAATTGGAGAAATGGGACCCGACAAAGGAAAAGGTGGAAAATATATTCTTGTTCCGCCAACAATGAAAGATTTTAAACCAGTTGGATATTTTATAGTTCCATGTAATACTGTTAATATGTTTTTTGGTTTTAGGGCTCTAGATCCAGATCCTAAAACGACTGAAACTTTAGTAAAACAAGTAAAAATATATCCTTATGCACAACGAGCAAACCCAACGCTGACAAAAGTAGTTAGTCCACCCGCAGGTAAAAAATGGTACGGAATTCAACCAACTGGAATTGCTTATTGGGAACGCCTTCATTCTATCTTACAAGAAGAACCAGTAGAAGAACGTGATCGTTTCTTTATGGCGTGGCTTAAAAATTTAGGAATCGAAAAAGGAAAACAATTTGCTCCAGATGAACGTCAGAAGAAAATTTTAATTGCTGCTGCCGAAAAAGGTCAGCAAATGGCCATGGCAAATTCCTTCAGTAAACGATTTAAGGACGTAAAACACTGGCCAGATAAAAAATGGGATTATGTTATGATTATTAAAGATCCGTCTCAGCATGCAGATAATTATGATGAATTTTTTGAAAGAACATCTTATTTCTATGAAGCTGTTACGTATTCAAAAGCTATGATTACCAAAATGCCAAATGTAGGCCAGGCGTATTTAGGGTCTTATTTTGATAATAATGGAAACTGGTTAGACGGAGGTAAAAATTACACTCTGAATGTTCCTGCAAATCCACCAGCAGTTAATTTCTGGTCGATTACAATTTACGATTCTGCAACAAGATGTCTGATCGATAATCCTCAAAAAAATGCTGACTTATCTTCCCGTAAGGATTTAATAAAAAATACTGATGGATCTATCGATCTGTATTTTGGACCAAAAGCGCCAGCAGGAAAAGAAAAAAACTGGGTGCAAACTTTACCAGGTAAACACTGGTTTACTTATATGCGTTTTTACGGACCAACAGCCGCTTATTTTGATAAAAGCTGGAAAATGGATGATATTAAAGAAGTGAAATGAAAATAATTTAGAAATTTTTTAATTGAAGTAATATGAAAAAAGCACTCTTTATAACAATTGTTCTAATTACTATTTTCTCATGTAAAAAGAAAGACAGATTAAATGATGAAGCTGCGGTAAATATTGTTATTACAAAATCTGCTGATTCGGCAAAAGCAATTGCCAAAGAAGCTTGGATATATGGCTTCCCGTTGGCAATGAATTACAGAAGTATGAGTTTATATGCTTTGGATTCATCTTATCCGGATTATGCTGGAGGGTTTAATAAGTTTAAACATTATGCTAAAAGTTTTACGCCTAAGGATACCGCAGTAATAACGCCAAATAACGATACGCCTTATTCCTGGGCAATTCTTAATCTGGCAGATGAACCAATAGTACTCGAAGTTCCAGATGTATCAGACAGGTATTATTCATTTCAGCTCATCGATTTATATACTTTCAACTTTGCTTATGTAGGAAGTCGTGCTACAGGAACTAAAGCAGGGAAATATCTTATTGCTGGTCCTGATTGGAAAGGCGAAAAACCTAGTGGAATAGACAAAGTAATTCAATCAGAGACTGATTTGATAACCTTATTAGGAAGAACTGAGTTAAAGATGGATCCTAGTGATATCGAAAATGTAAAAAAACTACAATCACAGTATAAATTAATTCCGCTACATGAGTTTACAAAACAGGCTGCCCCTGCGCATAAAGAATATCTTATGCCCTATCAGAAATTTAAACAAGCTGATTTAGATTCGGCAGCCTTTATAGGATTACTCAGTAATCTTTTGCAATACACCTCGGTAAATCCTAAAGAAAAGGAACTAAGAGCAAAATTTGCTAAAATCGGAATTGTTCCTGCTAATACATTCGATCCCAAAGCCTATACCCCAGAAGTATTAAAAGCAATAAATGAAGGAGTAAAGGAAGCGGAAAAAGAATTAAAAGAAGGAACAGATAAACTGGAAAATGCGACAGATTTATTTGGAACCAGAGAAATGCTAAATGGCGATTATCTCAAAAGAGCATTGGGCGCAGCAGCAGGATTATTCGGTAATACCAAAGAAGAAGCTATTTATATCGGGACAAGATCGGATAAAGCAAATAACTTTCTTTCAGGAAAAAATAACTATATAATTCGTTTCCCAAAAGGACAAACGCCACCCGATAAATATTTTTGGAGCATTACCATTTACGAATTACCAAGCAGGTATTTGGTTAGTAATCCCATTAACAGATATTCTATTGGAGACAGAACTACAGGATTGCAATATGAACCGAATGGAGATTTGATTATTTACATGCAACATAATGCTCCAAAAGGAAAAGAGTCCAATTGGTTGCCTACTCCGGCAGATGCATTCTATTATTTAATCCGAATTTATGGTCCAGACGAATCGATATTAAACGGTACATGGAAAGCTCCGCAGCCAGAACTTGTGAAATAAAACTAAGGTAGATTAAGTACTTTTTTAATTATTGAAAACTAATTGAGTAGTTGTATGAACATAACCAGTATTTTGAAAACCATAAGTTTTATAATCGTACTTATTTTTTTGGGTAGCGTAAAAACAAATGCTCAAAAAATGGAACAGAATGTTGCGGCATGGGTTGGTTATGAATTGTATTTACCATTTAAAGAAGATGGAAGATGGGGATTGTTGTTGGAAGGATATTCAAAAGGAAATCAATTTGTATCCGAACTTCAAGGGGCTTTTTATAGAGCAGGAGCCAATTATTATCTTAAAAACGGAAACCGATTAGGAGCAGGTATTGCCTATCAATGGGATTTGCCCTATGATGAGGTCTCCTTACCATACAATAATCCAGATTACAGAATATACGAGCAATTTATTTGGCGTATAGTAAAGAAAGAAGGAAAAGAAGTCTGGTCACAACGTTTTAGGATGGAGCAACGATGGTTAGGAAGAAAAGACGATCCAAATAGCACAAGCGACCATTTTGATTATTACAAATTCGAAAATACGTTACGATACCAAGTACGATATCAATTATGGTTTAAAGAACGATGGGCAGCTGTTGTTTATGATGAGGTTCATATAAGAACCAATGCAGCCAGCAGCGATGAGAATTACTTAGATCAAAATCGATTGTATTTAGGAACTGCTTATAGTCTTGACAAACGGAGAGAAATACGATTGGAAGTAGGATATATGAATCAGATTTTTTGGAAATCGCCCGATACCGAAAGTGGGCTTAGCAGAATGAATCATACGATTAGGATTACGCTTACAACTGATTTGCCTTTTAAACGAAAATAAAAATTAGAAGCTATGATTGACGAATCCAAAGAAACCAACGAAAACATATTTGATTCTGGAATATCAAAAGCAGAGCGATTTGCTAATGGAAAAGCAATTCGTAAAACTACACCGCGCTCCATTCATAGCGAGTGGAAACCCGCCAAAGATAGAGAAGATCCTGTTGCTATATTAATTAATACAAGTGTAGGAAGAGTCGAAAGTTTATTACCTATAAGATATAGTAGGATGATGGAATCTCCATTTTCCTTTTATAGAGGTGCAGCAGCAATTATGGCAGCCGATTTAAAACAGTCCCGCACAACAGGAATAGAACTTCAGCTTTGCGGAGATTGTCATTTAATGAATTTTGGAGGATTTGCGACTCCCGAGCGTCAGTTAGTTTTTGATATTAATGACTTTGATGAAACACTTCCCGGTCCATGGGAATGGGATTTAAAACGACTTGCAACCAGCTTTACAATTGCAGCAAGATGGAAGAATTTTTCTCCAAAAATAAGCAAAGAAGTAGCTCGACTTGTTGCCGAGAGTTACAAAAAACACATGCTTGAATATAGCAAATTATCAGCACTACAGATATGGTATGCTCATATTGATTTAGCCGACTTGATAGACTTAGGAAGTGATGAAGAAATAAAGCAGTTCCAGAAAAAAAGACTAAAAAAAGCGGCAGAATATACTGCCCATGAAAAAGAGTTTGCCAAACTCACGTATCAAGAAGGAAAACGGGCTCGTATTAAAGATGAACCACCACTTATTTATCACCTAACGGGCGAAGAAGGCGAAAATATGCTGAGACAAGCAGAGGCAGTTCATAAAAAGTATATAAAATCATTATCGGAAGATAAACGAATACTCCTAAACCGATATTCAGTACATGATATTGCTATAAAAGTAGTAGGAGTAGGAAGTGTAGGAACGCTTTGCGGGATAAGTCTGTTAATGTCGGGAACTGGCGAACCGATTTTTTTACAATTTAAAGAAGCTAGGCAAAGTGTATTAGAACCTAATTTAAAAACCAAAAGTATTTATAAACATCAAGGAGAACGTATCGTAATGGGACAGAAGTTAATGCAGTCAGCATCGGATATGTTTTTGGGATGGACAGATGGAGAAAGTGGGAAGTTTTTTTACATACGACAACTTCGCGATGCCAAAGTTAAACCTGTTCTTGAGGTTATGAAAGCCAAAAATCTTATGGATTATGCCAAAGCATGCGGATGGGTATTAGCAAGAGCACATGCACGTTCGGGAGATGCTTCGGTTTTATCTGGTTATATGGGTAAAAACAAAGAATTTGCCAATGCGATTGCCGATTTTTCGGTTTCCTATGCCAATCAAAATGAAGCAGATTATAAGAAAATGTTAGAAGCTGTTAAAAGCGGAAGATTACCTATACCAATGGAAAGTTAATTTAATAAGCAAATAAGAAACAAACGTATGAAATGAGCATGACCTTAAATTGGTCGCAAACACCAATGAAGATATGCGAATTACATATGACCGATAAAAATCAATTAATATCTAGATATGAATAGAAAGTTTTTATTTTTAATAGGCTTCTTGATGATGGTTATCTCAACAAATGCCCAAACACAGCGTATAGATTCTACGGCTGTTTATCTCTTGAGCCGAACTACCGAAACCATGCAGGATATAAAGTCTTGTAGTTTTACTGCGGTAACGACTTATGACATTTTAACGAATAATTTAGGACTTGTAAAGCACGCTATTATTGATAAAGTTGCCATTAAGTTTCCAGAGAAAATGAAAGTAACTTCTACAGGAGACAAAGGCAATCGGGCATTGTTGTATAATGGACAAAGTTTAAATTATTATTCCTACGATAATAATACTTATGCTACGACCGCTGCACCAAATTCTGTGATTGAAACAATAGATGATGTTAGCAAAAAGTACGGAATTGAGTTTTCGGCTGCCGATTTTTTCTACCCATCTTTTGTTAGCGATATTCAGTCTTCTAGTGAAGATTTGGTCTTTTTGGGAAAAACAACCATTGACGGAAAAGAATGTTTTCATATTGCAGGGCGTGATAAAACCAAAAGTTTTCAGTTTTGGATAGCAAATGATGATTTGTTTTTACCTCTTAAGATGGTAATAATTTATACAGATCAAAAAGAGAGTCCACAATTTGAAGCAGTTTATAAAGACTGGGTAATAAACGCCGACTTGCCAGACACTTTGTTTGAGTTTAAAGCTCCCCCTAAGGCTACCAAAACAAAATTTGCTCCTAGAGAAAAAACTAAGTAATCACATAAATAGATTCCTATGAAATCATATAAATCAAATAGAATTTCGATATTTATTATGGTATTGTTTGCAATGCTATTAATGATTCCAGAAACAGTTACAGCGCAACGTTTTGGTCATTTCCCACCGCCGCGTCCGATGCCTAGACCAATGCCTCGTCCAGAGCCGATTAGACCAATGCCGCGTCCTGAACCGATTAGGCCGATACCGCCAAGGCCGTTGCCACCACCTCCACACCCGTATCCAAGACCGTATCCGGTACCATTTCATCCTTATCCAGTACCATTTCCATATGCGTATCATCCATTTGTGCCCTATGTTTGGGGGCCAACATGGTATCCTGTAGGTTTCTTTTTGGCAACATTAACCACCGCAGCAATAATTGTATCTGTAGAGAATACAAACTATAATTATGACGATGGAGTGTATTATGTAAAAGAATCTAGTGGGTATAAAGTTGTACCAGCACCAATAGGCGCAACAATATCTGATTTACCCAAAGGATATGTAACAATAACTGTCTCGGGTGCCGAGTATTACTATTATGGAGGAACTTATTATAGTAAAACTTCAGGTAAGTATAAAGTTGTAACAGCACCAGTTGGAGCAGTTGTAACACATCTTCCAGAAGGAGCAGAAGAAAAAACAATCGACGGTCAAAAATACTTGCTTTATAACAATGTGTATTATCAGCCAATTTCTAAAGATGGTCAGGATAGTTACGTTGTCGTACAAGGTAAATAATTGACAGAATGTATTTGTAAAAACTTCCATTGTAAGGGTAAACATGTGTAATTCAGTTTGTAATGGAGGATATTTAATCAAATTTGTTTGGGGTAATTAATAAAATAATTTACCTTTAGGGAAAATACCACTTAATTTTAAGAATGTTTTAACTTAAAAAAACAATATTCTTAATAGGAATTTCCGCTCATTCAAAATTTGATCATTTATTTAATAGTTTAAATAGCTTACTAATTTTTTAATAATCACTTTAAAATTTAATAAAATGAACACGAGAAGAAGAACCTTATTCATAATCCCAGTTATATTATTGGGTTTGATTTACAGCTGTGCTCCAAGCGTAAAAGTTACAAACGATTACGACCATTCAGCTAATTTTTCAGAATATAAAACATTTGCGGTTTATGACTTAAAAGCGCAAGAGGGTCAGGTAAGCCAGTTGAATGTAGATAGAATTGCAAATGCAATTCGTACAGAAATGGCTAGTAAAGGATTTAAAGAAACAGCAAACAATCCTGATCTGAAAGTTAATGCAGTTACCATTTTAAAAGACAAAAAACAGGTTACAGCAAATTCTAATTTCTATGGATATGGCGGTATGTATCGTCCGTATGGATATTGGGGTGCTGGTGGTGGTATGTTAAGTGGTACTACAACTTATGATACTTATGATTATGTTGATGGATCTTTGGTAATTGATATTGTATCTACAAAAACACAAAAACTAATTTGGCAAGGAATCGGTAATACCGAATTAGATAAAAGACCAGATAATCCAGATGAATTTATTAGTTCTTCTGTAAAGAAAATTTTAGCAGGATTCCCTCCTGGCTTAGTTGTAAAAAAATAAGTTCTACAACGAGTATACTACAACTCGATTAAACTTATCTCCCTACTAGATAAGTTTAATCGTTTTATAATGCTGGCAACTACAAGACGTCTTTGATAATGTTGATTTTATAAGTGAAATCATTTCTAGAATAAAAATGTTAAATCTTTCCCCCATGATTTATATATTACTGTCCCTTTTTTTCTTTATCGCATCAATAGCAGGTTTTGCTGTTTCTTTGATGATTATTTTTACCAAAAAAAATCTTAATCAGAATTTCTTTTTGAGTCTTTGCTTATTTAGCCTTGCTATAGGAAGTATTTATAGTTTTTACTTGTCTGCAAGTGTATTAAAAGGGTTTTCAAATTTCTTTATAATCACCCGTTCTTTTATTTTCTTGGTAGCACCATGTTCTTTTTTATATATAAGAAATGTTTTGTTGCCTGGAAAAATGATTAGAAAATACGATTGGATACATTTTACTCCCTTTATAGTATGTTTCATTTATATTTTATTTTCATTTTCAGACCGTTATCTTAATCATTTAGGAGGTTTGTTTAATGACGATATAATACAAAGAACAGACTATTTATCTGTTAAAGTAAATGCTGCATTTCCGTTAATCATAATATTATCTTGGTTAGGATATGCTTTTGTGCAAACCATAATGATTTTAAAATTTGATTTAAAAAGCACACATAAACTTAAACGATATAATGATAAGGTTATTAATTGGTTGAGGATTTTTAATATTATGATTATAGTACTTTTTTCGACACTTTTTGTGCATCGATTCTTGAGTAGCTCCGTAATTAATATTGATTTTCTGTACAACGCAATGGTATCTTTTATCCTTCTTTTTACAGTGAGTTGGTTGTATTTTAAACCTCAGGTTCTGTACGGTTTACGAGAGCCGCTTATTACTTTGCGTAATTTTAGCAACGATAATTTTAGTAAAACTATCAAGACAGAAGAAGTAAAAGACGCTTTGCCTATATTAAGCTTGCTTACAGATGAAAAGAAAATAACTTATTTAATAACACTTGAAAAAGCCTTTCTTAGTAAAAAACTCTTCTTAAAGAAAAATCTTGTCATTCGCGATTTGTCCGAAGAAACAGGAATACCAGTTCACCATCTTTCAAGTCTGATAAATAGTGAATACAATCTTCATTTTCAGGATTATGTAAATCTTAAAAGAATCGAATACTTTAAAGATAAAGTAAATGATATCGATTGGAAACACTTGTCTCTGGAAGGAATGGCATGGGGCTCGGGATTTAAATCCAGAACAACTTGTTTTAGAGCATTTGTTAAACACACAGGTAAGTCTCCATCAGAGTATTTCAAATTTATTCGAGTAACTTCTGAAGGAAGAAATGAATTCTCGATAAAATAATTTCATTACCAGAACAAGATAAAACTTGTGTTGAGGGATTCTTTTATTGATTAAGTATTCTAAAATTATTTAATGAATTATTATAAAGTAAAATCATGAAAACAGTATTTAATAAAAACATACAATCTATAAAAACAGTTGTTACAACACTGGTTTTATTAATTTCTTTTTTTAGTAATGCACAACTTAAAGGTGGACATTTTCTGGGGGCTATGGGATTACAATCGGGTACTCAAACACCCGAAAATACCCTTTCTGTATTTGTACCCGTTTATTTTTACAACACGACTTCTTTACGAAATAACGATGGCGATGTTGCAGTCGCAGATCCAAATTTAAATATGTTCCTTACAGCTGTAGGTGTAAGTTGGGTAAGCGATTTTAAGATTTTAGGGGGAAATTATGGAGCATCAGCATTATTACCATTTGCCTCCAATGCAATTCAGGGAAATTATGTAAGCTCAAAAAGTCCTTTTGCGTATTCAGATACTTATATCATACCATTACAATTGGGTTGGCATAATAAAAAAGCCGATTTCATTTTTACTTACGCCATGTATTTGCCTACGGGTAAGTTTGAAAACGGAGCTAGTGATAACAGTGGTTTAGGAATGTTTATAAATGAGTTTTCGGCAGGAACAACACTTTTTTTTAATGATAAAAAAACATTGCATTTATCAGCATTAGCTTCTTATGAAATAAATGGAAAGAAAAAAGATACCGATATTAAAACAGGAGATCTTTTTAGCCTTGAAGGAGGATTCGGAAAAACATATTATGTAATGGGAGGCACTACAGATGCACCAGCTCCAAAATCTATAATTAATGCAGGTTTAGTTTACTACATGCAGTTTAAAGCAACAAGTGATGAAATACCTATTGGGAACTCCGTTTTTTCAGGTAACAAAGATCGTGTTATGGCTTTAGGTGCGGAAGTAAATTATTTTCATATTAGCTCAAGTACCTCAGCGGGATTACGCTGGTTTGGAGAAGTTGAATCTATTAACAGATTTAAAGGGAATACTTTTTTTATAACGCTGGCTCATGTTTTTAGTACAAAGAAATAAATAGCCAATTATAAGAAATTGGTATAAGGGTTCCAATTGATAAAGGTGTGAAATCTCTCAACAAGTAATTAAATATACCTGCGTATGAAATTAAAAGGATTATTAGTACTGATATTTATTATCATTAATCAGAATATAGTATTTGCCCAAAAAGAAGATTTACGCCAAGCTTACGCTGATAGTATAAAAACATCTACATGGGCTTATAGATTACCCGCTTGGGGGCAACGTATTACCAAAAGAGGAGTCGATTTGCCATATCCGATCGGGATTATGATAAATTATTTTTCAGGAAGTCAAAAGGTTGTTATCAGTGATCTGGAAGTAGGGATAAACAATAGCCCGTTAGTTCCTCTTGATTTTGTGAAATTTGGAGAAACCAAAGCCACACTTAATTCCGTAACCTCACGTATAGATGTTTGGGCATTGCCTTTTGTAGACATTTATGCAGTTGTAGGTAAAACTTGGGCAAGTACAAGTGTAAACGTTGTCGAACCAATGAATTTTAGTAACAAAGTCGATTTTGAAGGAGGGACTTTTGGAGTCGGAATGACTTTAGGAGGTGCTTACAAACATGTATTCGGAACCTTAGATTATAACAATACATGGACAAAATTTGATCAAATCGAAGGATCTATTCATTCTCAAATGTTAGCGCCAAGATTTGGATATGTTTTTCAGTCCCGACGAAAACCGAATAGAAATTTTGCTCCATGGATTGGAGTTCAGGGACTTTTTGTAAACAGAGTGACCAAAGGAACTATTAACCTTTCGGATTTAGGAGTTAGCGGAAACTCGGCAGATTTTGATGTCGAAGATAAGGCTTGGTATCAAAATTTACCTGCGGCAGATAAGGTTATTATCAAGCAAATAGCCGATAAAATAAGAGACAAATTAGATAAGTTAGATCCAGAAGATGCTTCAATTTCGTATTCACTTAAAAAGAAAGCACTTTCTCCTTGGAGTATGTCTGTGGGTGGACAGTTTCAATTAGATCACCATTGGCAGTTTCGAACAGAAGCAGGCTTTTTTGGTGGACGTTCCTCAATTTTAGCTTCAGTAAATTATCGATTTGGATTTTAATATGAAAAAAACAAACCAACTCCGAAAAGTATTCCTGTTTCTTATAGTTTTCATGACGATAACGATGGCAGGGCAGGACAAAGAACATAAACACATAAGTATGAAAGATTCCCTAGATGGGGCTTTTGATTTAAGTGATTACATAATTTATGCACATGGTTTTATAGTTGTACCTACACTTATTACCGAGCCTGCTTTAGGAGGAATCGGGGGAGCGGTGTTACCTCTTTATCTTAAAAAACATGATCCAATTATTGATGCAAATGGAAAGAAAAGATTTATAGATCCTGATATAACAGGAGCGATGGGAATGTATACTGGTAACAAAAGTTGGGCAGTAGGAGCATTTCGTGCAGGAAGTTTTATAAAATCAAGAATATTGTATCGTGTAGGAGGAGGCTATGGAAATGTAAATATGTCATTTTATGAAAATTTGCCTAATGGTAAAGACAAAGAAATTGACCTTAATTTTAAATCATTTGCATTCTATGCTCGGGTTATGAAGCAGTTTAGAAACGGAAAATGGAGTGCAGGTCCACAGTATCTTTTATTGGATTCTAAAGTTAATTTCCCAGATTTAAATGATCTTCCTTCGTTTGCTAAATTAAGTGATGTAAAAAGTGTAGTAAGCCAATTAGGTGGAGCCATTCAGTTTGATGGGCGCGATAATATCTTTACGCCCGATAAAGGAATGCGGTTTCAGTTTGACTTTTTCTGGTCAGATAACACAATAGGCAGTGATTATGATGCATGGCGGTTAAATTTGTCTGCAATAGGGTATTATCCTATCGCCAAAAAATTAATTGGCGGACTTAGACTAGAAGGAGAACAGGCACTTGGTAATGCTCCTTTTTACCTTAGACCGGGAATTAATTTAAGAGGAATTCCTTCAGCCAGATATCAGGGTAAAGCCAGTGTTGTTACCGAGGCTGAACTAAGATGGGATTTGTACAGAAGATGGAGTCTTATGGGCTATGGCGGTCTGGCAAGCGCTTTTAACGATTGGGATAAAGCTTTTGCTAAACCAGTTGTTTATAGTTATGGAACAGGTTTTCGATATTTAATTGCTAGAAAATTTAAACTAAGAATGGGGGTCGATGTAGCTAGAGGTCCGGAAGACTGGGCATATTATGTGGTTTTTGGAAGTAATTGGCTTCGTTAACTTACCTTAAAAACGTTTCTGTTAGTTAGTTAATTCAATAATTGTCTAAAACCTGATAGCAATCGCTATCAGGTTTTTTATTTCTCAACAGTTCTCTTAAAACGAATATCCAAGTGTAAGCAACCAATTTCTTGGAGCTCCGGGAAATAAACGGATGTAATCATATCCACCAACCCAATAGGTTTTATTGGTTAGATTATTTGCATTCAATTGTATTTTGAATTTGTTAATGGTGTAATACAAAGCAGCATTCATTAGCGTATAACCAGGTATTGTTTGTGTTGCACTAATACTTAAGTTACGAGTTGTTACAAAGTTTGTTCCCATAGCAAGTCCAAAATCTTTTAGAGCACCATCTACAAAATTATAACGTGTCCAGATATTTCCTTGTTGTATTGGAGTGTTTGGTTTTTGTCTTCCTATTTCGTCAGCTATTGGACTTTCGGTAATATGTGCTTCGTTATACGAATAAGCTGCCGAAATACTCCATTGACGAGTTATACTACCGTTTACATCAATTTCAATTCCTTTAGATTCTTCTGTACCAACCTGTCTCATTAAGTCAATATTAGAAGGGTCATTGGCATTATACAACGTGTTTTTTTGTTGAATCTTAAATAGAGCCAGAGTAACAAATAATTTTTCTTTAAACCATGACGATTTACCTCCAAATTCTATCATATTACTTTCTAAAGGATCAAAAGGCCCACCAGCATTTGAATTAGATAATGATGATGTGGTTTGTGGGTTATATCCTTTTACGTAGGTACCATAAACATTAATGTTTGAGTTTACAGTGTAAGTTAGACCTATACGTGGTAAGAATGAATGTTGTTTTACTTTCTTCTCATTGTCTTTTGTGTAATTTTCACGATCGGTATATTCGTCATATCGAACTCCAATTAAGGCTTGCAGACGCCCCCATTTTATATGATCCTGCAAATAGATTCCATACAAAGAATAATAGCTAGGATCGAATGGGCGTGCGGTATAAAAATATTTGCTAACATCTTTTAATTGTTGAGATCCTGATGGATTTGTTAAGTCAAAATGAGCAACATTCGGAACAGGATTTCCTTTGGAATCTAATAAATAAGCACTGCTATTTTTTGGATTATAAGTATTAATCGATCCATTATTTGCTGCATTTCTGTATCCTTTTGCCTCAAGCTGAGAACCTCCAGGTGGTACTTGTTCCTGAGCGTAGTCATATCCTAAGATTAAATTATGATCTAAATCGCCTGTTTTTGTTTTGTACACAAAAAAGGTCGAGATATTATCGATATAGCGTTTACGTTTACGCATAAAAACCTGCATTTCTATCGCAGACGGAATAGTACTACCATCTGCTGCAGACGCATATTTGTTGGCGCCACGATGTTCTAGCAAGTCTTCATTATAACCCGTTCGGATATACGAAGCAGAGAATGACAACTTATCGGTAAATTGATGGTTTAATGAAGTTGTAACAATATAAGTTTCTTCGTTAAGATAATCATTTGGAGAGTTTAATGATTGTTTGGTTTTTGTAGAATACAAGTTGTTTTCGTAAGTCGATTGTCCACGATCAAGCATCCCTTTTGAACTTGTATAAATTAAATCAAAGTTTACTCGGGTTTTATCATTTGGTAAAAACGATAGAGAAGGAGCAATAACAATGTTCTTATCAAATTGTAAATCTCTAAAAGAATTGGCATTCTCGTAACCTATATTCAAGCGGTATAAAAGTGATTTATCTTCGGTAAGCGGTCCTGTAAAATCGGCTAATGCTCTAAGAGTATTAAAACTTCCTGTAGAAAAACTGATACTATTTGCTGGTTGATCCAACGGTTTTTTGGTTACCCTATTTATAACTCCACCAGGCGATGCATTACCAAATAATGCTGATGATGGACCTTTTAATACCTCTACACGTTCCAGATAATTTGCCAAAGGCTGTTTCCAGAAACCTGTCGAAGTTCTTAAACCATTTAGTAATTGCGTATTGCTTCCTCCATTTATTCTAAAACCCCTAATCGACACATCATCATAAAAAGTGAACTGACTTACACCACTAAAATTCTTTATAACCTCTCCGATACGTATTGCGCCTTGGTCGGCAATTAGTTCTTTAGTAGCATAAGAAACCGCTTGTGGTAAATCCTTTAGAGCAATTTCTGTTTTTGCACCAATAAAAGATTTTGTGTTTTTGTATGATTTCTCTTTTCTACCTGTGATCTCTATGGTTTGCAGCGTATTAATATTTTCTTTTAGCATAATGGTTGGTAAGTTTAGTTTTTCATCCTCATGTAATTCGATCGTTTTTTCCTGAGAAGAAAGACCTAAACTAGAAAAAAGAAGAGTGTAGGTTCCTGGTTTAAGATTATTGATCTGGAAATTTCCCTTTTCGTCGGCAGAGATATTCTTTTTTAGTTCCTTAATAAAAACAGCTGCATAAGAAGCCTCTTCATTGTTTTCGGTTACTATTTTTCCTGTAATTTGGGTAGTTTGAGCTTGCCCAATATTAAAAAATGCTATAAGTAGCACTATATAAATTAGTTTCATTGTATGGTATTTGGATTTTTACGGTGCAAATATATATTTATTTAGACTTGATAAAAATAATAATTTAAGAAAACTTTATATAAAAAAAGAGAACACGCGTGAGTGTTAGATTATTCAGGACTTTTTATTTAGAAGCAACAGCATAATTTTACTTTATTGCTAAATAAAGATTACCTGTTTTGAGTATTTTGTAAGTTTTTATAGATTAATAAAAACATTGTATAAAAATTAACTGCATTAGGTTAGTTTTTTTATTTAATATTTAATTGTTTTGTAACAAAAATAAAATCAAGGCTACTAATTAGTCAACTATTTAAATCATTGATTATGTATAAAATTACGATGAAATCGGTATTCGCAGCATCTGCCTTTATGGTAGGTGTGAGTGGTTGTTTCGCACAAGACATTTTGGTTAACTCTTTAAAGTTAAATGCAAGCGAAAAAAGTAAAGAGAATTTTAAATTTACGGAGCAAATTAACCTAGGAACAACATCGGTAAAATCTCAAGGTTCTTCAGGAACATGTTGGAGCTATGCGACAAACTCTTTCTTAGAGTCAGAAATGATTAGACTTGGGAAACAACCAGTTGAGTTGTCTCAAATTTTCTCTGCAAGAAATGTGTATGTTGAAAAAGGTAAAAACTACGTGCGTATGCATGGAGCAGTAACATTAGGCGACGGAGGTTCATTGCATGATGTAATCAATATGTACAGAAAATACGGAGCAGTTCCAAGAGAAGTATATACAGGATTAAACTACGGAACAGATAAAAATAAATTTGCCGAAATGGCAGCTATAAACGAAGGAGTTTTAACAGCAGTAGTAAAAAATCCAAACGGAGAACTTACTCCAAACTGGGAAAAAGCCTATGCAGCAGTTATCGATTCTTACTTAGGAAAAGTGCCTGAAAACTTTACTTACAAAGGAAAAAATTATACACCACAATCATTTGCAAAAGAGATAGTAGGTGTTAATCCAGATGAATATGTTGAAATGTCATCATTTACAACAGCACCATATTACCAAAAAACATTATTGGCAGTGCCAGACAACTGGTCATTTGATCAGGTTTACAATGTAAAAGTTAATGATATGACCGATGTTATTGATAACGCATTAAAAAAAGGATATACAGTGGCTTGGGCTACAGATGTAAGTGAGAAAAGCTTTAGCTGGAAAAACGGTGTAGCATATGTACCAACAAAGAAATTTGATGATATGACTGCAGATGAAAAAGCAGATATGTTTAACGGACCAAAAGCAGAACCAGAAATTACTGCCGAAATGCGTCAGGCAGCTTTTGATAACTATCAAACTACAGACGATCACGGAATGCACATTATTGGTTTAGCCAAAGATCAAACAGGTAAAGAATATTACATCGTAAAAAACTCTTGGGGAGAAACAAACGACTACAAAGGTTTCTTGTTTGTAACCAAAAACTTCGTGAAGTATAAAACTACTGCTCTTATGGTAAACAAAGGCGGATTACCTGCTGATATTGCTAAGAAGTTAGGGGTTTAATCTTTTACACTCACATTTAAGAAATAGCGCTGCAAGTAATTGTGGCGCTTTTTTTGGTTAAAAAGGAGATGTTTAAATAATTGAATTTGAGTGTTGTTAAAAGAAAATTTAATATTTGGTTTAAAACAAATATTATCCACTCTATTTTCTATTTTTGTATCTTTAATCAAACTTACAAGTTATCAATAATGAATCAAACGCTGCTCACAAGATTATTTAAGTCTATCGAAGGAAATAAAGAACAGCCTTTGGTAAGAATAGCCTATACTATTATTGATGAGGAAAGAAAAAAAGGGCATATAAAATTAGCAGATAAACTTGATACTATTTTGGAAGGTAATTTAGCGCGAGTTATCGAGCCTCAAAATGCTCCTACTTTAAAATTAACTAGAAATAAGGATGATGTTTTTTCAATTCCTGCAGATAGAAGGTATAAATTACCTTTGGCAACACATGTTGAAAATGATTTTTTAAGACATAACATGGTGTTAGCCGCAACTGTTGAAGAAAAAATTATACGAATTGAGAAAGAATATATTGCAAGGGAAAGATTAGCGCATCACGGTTTAAAGCCGCGTCAAAAAATACTTTTGTACGGTAGTTCAGGATGTGGAAAAAGTATGACCGCAGAAAGAATTGCATGGGATTTAGGTTTGCCTTTTTATAAAGTACGTTTTGATACTATCATATCTTCTTATCTCGGTGAATCAGCTTCTAACCTAAACAAATTGTTTGAAAGTCTTGAAAAATATCCTTGTGTACTTCTTCTAGATGAGTTTGATATTATAGGAAAACAAAGAGATATAAAATCTAATGATGTTGGAGAAATTCATCGTATTGTTAATATAGTTTTAGGCTTATTAGAAGAATACAATGGACAAGGAATTTTAATTGCGACAACAAATTTAGAAGGAAGTCTAGACAAAGCATTATTTAGAAGATTTGATGAGATAATTGAACTTCCCAGACCAAATCAAAACGAAATTGTTGACTTGCTTGAAATAACATTTTCAGCATTGAATCTTAATAAAGATATTCAATTAGAAAGTTATGCAAAAGAGATGCAAGGACTATCTTATGCTTTAGTTGTTAAAATTGCTAATGATGCAGCAAAAAAATCAATTATAAACTCTCATAAAGAAATTTCTGCAGATGATTTGGATAAAGCATTGGAAGAAAATTTAGCTTTTAACAAATAAAAAAATATGGAGAGATTTCCTCATTTAAAATTTCTTCAAAAGATTGTCGGAAAACCTCGACTTCATGGAGGTGGAGAGACAAATCCAATTTCTCTACAAAATAAGAATAATAAACAAGGACATTTTGGTTATCTGTCTGATAGAACATCTCAACTGAAATCTGATTGGCAGAATGAAATCGATAATAGGGTACGTCTTAATTTAGCTCCCTTAGATGTAGATATAATTCCAATTTTTTTAAAAATAAATCCCGATTTAATTGGTTATGATTTTGATCTGAAGATGTTCGGAATAGAAGTTATTTCACAAGAAGAGGATGGATATATTATTGGAGCTTCGCTGGATGCTTTCAATTCATTAAATGATAAAATACAAAAATTTCTTAATGAGGAGCGAGGAGGTGGAAAAATAGCAGATTTTTGGGAAATAGTTGATGGTAATCAATGGAAGCCAAGTCATATCCTTTCAGATTATTTACAATCGATTTGGGGAGATATTGATGAAGAGAGAATGTATAAATTGGAAGTTGGTATTGCTTTTGACAAGCCACTAAATAAAAAGCCAGATCCTAATGTACGAGGATATGAGGCTAAACTTGAGAGATTCAGAGCAGAGCAGATTGAGAGGGACGAGCGATTTGAAGAGCGTCAGGATGAATTTGAGAATTTTATAATTCATTATGGTACAATAACAAGTTCATTTATCGATCTAGATGATAGTTTTTGTTGCGAAGTTGAAATTACTGGTAAAGGTTTTAAAGATTTAGTGTTAAATTATCCTTTTGTATTTGAGATTTCTGAGACTGATGAAGTTGTTGGTCTAAATAGTGAAGTAGAAGAAGTAGGAACCTTCGAATTAGAGGTTATGGCTCCAGATTTAACTTCTCCAGAAGTTGGTGTAATTGATAGCGGAATAATGGAAGGTCATAGGTTTATTTCTTCTGCTATAATTGGACAAAATTCAAGATCTTATATTCATGGAGATGATTCAACGGCTGACCATGTACGTAACGGTGGGCATGGTACACGCGTAGCAGGTGCAATTTTATATCCCCATGGTTTGACTTCTATACAGTCACCGTATCAATTGCCTTGTTTTGTTAGGAATTTAAGAGTGTTAGATGGAGACAACAAACTTACTCATAGACTACCAGCAGAGCTTATGAAACTCATTGTTGAAGATAATGAAGGTTGTAAAATTTTCAATCTTTCCATAAATTCAAATGTTGCTTCTCGGTTAAAACATATGTCTTCTTGGGCAGCAACTATAGATACATTAATAAATAAGAATAAAGTGCTCTTCTTGATTTCAGCAGGAAATATTGCTAAAGATGACATAAGGCATTATATTAGTCAAGCTAATAATTATCCAAATTTTTTAGATGAAACATATTGCCGAATTGCGAATCCAGCTCAAAGTAGTTTTGCAATTACAGTAGGATCTGTAAATCATATGGCTTTTGAAGATGATGATTTTGCGTCATTAGGAGCAGAAGATGAAATTTCTGCATTTTCAAGAGTTGGAACAGGTATTTGGGGAATGATTAAACCAGATGTTGTGGAATATGGAGGAGGGTTAGCAATATCTAAATCAGGAAATTTAATTTCTAATAAAGAATCTATCTCGCCTGAACTTATCCGTTCTACTTTGAATGGAGGATCAGCAATAGGAAGTGATGTTGTAGGGACTTCATTTGCAACGCCAAAAGTTGCGCATATTGCTGCTCAGCTTTTAAAATTATATCCAGATGAAGATATAAGTTTGTTAAGAGCTCTAATAGTGCAGGGTGCTCGGTTACCAAATTCTTTTTTTGAAAATCCAACAACACAAAGTATTAAACACTACGGGTATGGTATACCTTCTCTCGAAAGAGTTACAAATAACACTCATCAAAGAGTTACTTTTTATAATGCTGAAAATATAAGAGCCGAAGAAGGACATATCTATTCGTTAAATATTCCAGAATTTTTAAGGTCTCCTGTAGAAGAACACGATATTTTAATTGAAGTTACATTGTCGTATACTGCAAAAGTTAGAAGAACAAGGCAAAAGACAAAATCGTATTTGTCAACCTGGCTCGATTGGACAAGTTCAAAAGTTGGAGAACTTTATGAGGATTTTAAAGATTACGTTCTTAAAGAAATAGAAGAATCTGAAACTATTTATGATAAGGATGCAAGGAATAATATGGCTGGGTGGAATTGGAAAATAAAAAGTGATAGTAGAGGTATTGTTGAAGGTATTAGCAGAAACAATAGTACCGTTCAAAAGGATTGGACCATTATTAAATCACATCAACTACCAAATGATATAAGTTTTGCTGTTAGAGGTCATAAGGGATGGGATAGGTCTCATGAAGAAGTTTCATACTCTTTAGTACTTTCAATTGAAATTTTAAATTCAAATTTAGAAATTTATGAAGCGATAAGAATTGAGAATGAAATTGAATTAGAAACTTAAAATAGAAGGTTTAATAATCAAGACAATTCTTGTTACTGATAAATCAATTAAATATAATATTATAGTTGACCAAGAAAAAGAAAGAGGCTTTGTAAGAGCCTCTTTCTTGATTATATATTTTATGAAAAGAATTCTACTTCCCTTTCAACAACTTCTCTAAATATTCTACTTTCTCTTTTTCAGCCAAAACCAAGCGTTCAAAAAGCTCAACCATTTTATCAAGAGGGTTGAAATTACAGCTATATGCATTTCCATTTACAACATTGCTATCATGGTAAGTATTTCCAATAATATTTAAAACCGCTTCTTCAGAGAAATTTTTAATTGCTTCAACAGATACGCCAAGTGCTTTTGCTATTTCTATAAGTTTTTCATCTTCTATAGTTTCGCTGTTTTCAATGGCGGAAATAGCTTGTTGGTTTGTCCCTAAAGCTTGCGCTAATGCTTCTTGCTTCATATCTCGAAGTTCACGAATACGGCTTATTTTTCGCCCTATATGATTTGGTTTTGTAAGTGTGCTCATAATTCAAAGATAATAATTAAGTGTAATAACAGTCAATATGTAAAAAACATATTTAGCTAAGTACGGTACGGCTAAAAATGATACAGTACAGTTGAATAGATTGCTTAATTGCGATGTGTTGTAAAAATACAATTTTTCGCACAGGTAGAGATTAAAAACAAAAAAATATAGTAATGCAAAAAGAAAATCATATTCCATTGCATCATGATGAGGTAATGCAATCGGTAGCGAGATTCCTTTCGGCTCTTTGGGTGGAAGGAGAGTTTAGGTATCAACCGGACTATTTAGTTGAAATTTTCGAGAATATTCTCAAAACAGAAATCGGTAATGACCAGGATTTACGAACTAAAATGATAAGTTGTATTAAAACGAGTAAAATGCTGAAAAAAGCATTAGAGCGATTCTCCGATCAAGAAATAGAAAAAGCCTGCAATGGGATTGTAAAAGCTTAATAATGCCTTTATGCTTCTAATTTTGCGTGTAAAACAGTCGTAATATAATAACGCTCAATTTAACCGCAAAGAGCGCAAAGAGAAAAAGACGCAGAGGTTCGCTAAGTTATTGATTAAGCTTTGCGAATCTTTGCGTAACCTTTGTGTTCTTTGCGGTAAAGTCTTTTTATTTAATGCTCAACTTTTGTAATCGAGTTACTAGCGGAGACCCTTCGTTCCTCAGGGTGACAAGATTGGGTGATAATAAAATAAGGGAAACCGTGTTATCGAGCAAAAAGGTTATCAAAGCTATTGATTAAGCTTTGCGAATCTTTGTGTAGTCCTTTGCACTCTTTGCGGTAAAACCCACAAACAATAGATTCGCGTTATCGTTGTTTGAAAAGCTATTGATTAAGCTTTGCGAACCTCTGCGTCTTTTTCTCTTTGCGCTCTTTGCGGTAAAGTCTTTTTATTTAATGCTCAACTTTTGTAATCGAGTTACTAGCGGAGACCCTTCGTTCCTCAGGGTGACAAGATTGGGTGATAATAAAATAAGGGAAACCGTGTTGTCGAGCTAAAAGGTTATCAAAGCTATTGATTAAGCTTTGTGAATCTTTGTGTAATCTTTTGCGCTCTTTGCGGTAAAACCCACAAACAATGGATTCGCGTTATCGTTGTTTGAAAAGCTATTGATTAAGCTTTGCGAACCTTTGTGTTTTTTTCTTTGTGCTCTTTGCGGTAAAATTTTTACTTAATCCCCAGCTTTTGCACCTGATCCTCTTTCGGTTCCTCAGGGCGACAACGATTGGGTAAGGTATAAACAAAAAAAAGACTATCATTTGCATGATAGTCTTTTAATAAGCTCCCTCTCTTGGGCTCGAACCAAGGACCCTCTGATTAACAGTCAGATGCTCTAACCAACTGAGCTAAGAAGGAATCACCTTAAAGGTAAATATGTTTGCTAAAAAAAAGTTGCTCCCCCTCTTGGGCTCGAACCAAGGACCCTCTGATTAACAGTCAGATGCTCTAACCAACTGAGCTAAGGAGGAAGTTGTTGTTCTTTTTAGCGAGTGCAAATATAGAAGGTTTTTTCCTTTCTAAAAAATTTTTTCGCACTTTTTATTAATAAATTTTACTTGCCTACGATTGCTTTATAAATATCGTTACCGTTAGCAAATAAAAGCAATGTTATAAGTAAAACGAAGCCAACCATTTGCGCGTTTTCTAGGAATTTATCGCTTGGTTTTTTACCACTAATGATTTCGTATAATAAAAACATCACATGACCACCATCTAGAGCAGGAATCGGTAATAAATTCATTACTCCAAGCATAATTGATAAAAGTGCAGTGATAGACCAGAACACTTCCCAACTCCAAGTACTAGGGAAAATATTATAAATAGCCGCAAAACCACCTACTTGTTTGTAAGCTTTGGTTTCTGGGTTAAAAATCATTTTAAGCTGTTTTCCGTAACTTACCAGTTGATCTTTTCCTTTTTCAATCCCTACAGGAATCGATTCAAAAAATCCAAACTCTTTAGTACTTATTTTATAGTAGCCTAATTTCTCTAATGATTCCATTCCTAGAGTACCAACATTTACACCAAGTTTACCTTCTTTGGTAACAATAGCATTAACTGGAGTCTCTTTTTGGTTTCTTAAAACAACGGCAGGAATAGTTTTTCCTTTGTTATTTTCTAGTATTGTTTTTACCTCGTCATAATATTTTACTTTCTGTCCGTTAAGAGAAGTAACCAAATCTTTTGGTTGTAATTCTTTATTTGGAGATTCAGCAGCAATATTTCCAATTACAAAAGGCATTCTTATAGAAGCAAGAGGGCTTTTTTCATGTTTTGATAATTGGTCAACAAGATCGTTTGGCATCTGGATAGTTTGCTCAACACCGTTTCTTTCAATAAGAACTTGTTTAGACATTACTAAGTCCATGTTTATTTGATTGTCGAAACTCTCTACTTTTTTACCATCGATAGCAAGAATCTTATCACCAGTTTTAAAACCAGCTTTAATCATAACAGGATTTTCAATAGAAAGACCATCTTTTATGTCAGCATTAGCAACATAAGTTTCGCCATAAGCAAATGCCATTCCTATATATATAATAAACGCAAGAATAAAGTTTACCGTAACACCACCCAACATAATGATTAAACGTTGCCAAGCTGGTTTCGAACGAAACTCCCAAGGTTGTGGAGGTAAAGCCATTTGTTCTTTGTCCATACTTTCGTCAATCATTCCGGAGATTTTTACATAACCACCTAGAGGTAACCAACCGATACCATATTCAGTATCGCCAATTTTCTTTTTTAGAAGTGAAAATTTGACATCAAAAAATAAATAGAATTTTTCGACTCTTGTTTTAAATAATTTTGCGGGGATAAAATGCCCTAATTCGTGAAGAATAATAAGTAATGATAAACTCAATAAAAATTGAGAAAGCTTGATAACTATATCCATTGTTTAATTTTAGTTCTTAAATAACGCACAAAAGTAACGTTTTCTATTTTAATTCATAGTGCAATATAAGTCATAAGGTTTTAAATGTTTGTTAATTAATAAACATTTAGATTTCTACTTTTAACAAGATGCAGTAACTTTACTTTTTAAACACTATTTTAAATATTAGTAGTGTTAATCCGCTAAAAGTTACATTATATGGCTTCATTATTATTTTCTCCGCTTTCGATAAAAAAAATCACCTTAAAAAATAGAATCGTTATTTCGCCAATGTGTCAATATTCAGCTATTGATGGTTTTGCTAATGATTGGCATTTGGTACATTTAGGAGCTCGTGCAACGGGAGGTTCAGCATTGATAATTCAGGAAGCGACAGCAGTTTCGCCTGAAGCAAGAATCTCACCCGAGGATTTAGGATTATGGAAAGACGAACAAATAGAAAAATTACAAACAATCAATACATTTATTGTTTTTCAAAATGCCATTCCAGGAATCCAGATTGCACATGCCGGACGCAAAGCGAGTGTTTCAGCTCCATGGCAAGGAAATAAAAAGTTAGATTTCGCTCAAGGCGGATGGCAAACCGTTGCGCCAAGTGCAATAGGTTATCATGATAATGAAGCTGCTCCAATAGCTTTGGATAAAGAAGGAATTCAGAAAGTAATTGCCGATTTTAAGTCAACTACCAAAAGAGCCGTTGCTGCAGGATATCAGGTTTTGGAAATTCATGGAGCGCATGGATATTTGTTACACCAGTTTATGTCGCCATTGTCTAATTTAAGAACCGATGAATATGGTGGAAGTTTCGAAAACAGAATTCGTTTAACTCTCGAAATCGTTGATGCAGTACAATCAGAATGGCCAGAAGATTTACCGTTGTTTGTTCGAATCTCGGCAACCGATTGGGCAGAAGGAGGTTGGAATCTTGAAGAATCGGTACAGCTTTCGGCAATTTTAAAATCTAAAGGAGTAGATGTTGTAGATGTTTCTTCGGGTGGATTGGTTTCTCATCAAAAAATTGCACTAGGACCAAATTACCAAGTTCCTTTTGCCGAAAGGATAAAAAAAGACACAGGAGTTTTAACAGGGGCAGTAGGTTTAATCACCGAAGCTACTCAAGCCGAAGCAATCTTAACTTCAGGTCAAGCCGATTTAATCTTGTTTGCCAGAGAATCGCTTCGTGACCCAAACTTGGCTTTGCATTTTGCATCCGAATTAAACTCCGATATACAATGGCCAAAACAATATGAACGAGCTAAGATTTGATGAAACATTAATGTTTTTTTTATTTAAACCATTAAGAGATAAAACATAAGTTTCTAATTGAACCATTAAGAGATTAAGTTTCATTAAGCTTTGAACTTAATTTTTTTCAATCTGTTAATGGTTAGAAGAAATAAAACATAAGTTTTTTTAATTGAACCATTAAGAGATTAAGTTATATTAAGCGTTGAACTTAATTTTCTTTATTTCTTAATGGTGGAAAAAAACTTAACCAATAAACGTAAAATCAAAATTTATTTGAACCATTAAGAGATTAAGTTATATTAAGCGTTAAACTTAATTTTTCTTTATTTCTTAATGGTAAAAAAACTTAATTTCATCCGTGGCAAAACAATAAACATTAACTGAATTTCATTGAAAAGAGAAAACTTAATTTTCTTCATTTCTTAATGGTGGAAAATCCTTTATCCCGATAGCTATCGGGAGTGGCAAAAAAATAAACTTAATTTTCTTCATCTCTTAATGGTGAAGAAAAAAAATAAAAATCAAATGCAAAAAATAAAAACAGCACTACTATCATACGGAATGTCGGGGAAAGTTTTTCACGCACCATTTATAAATATTCACCCAGGATTTGAACTTATTGGTTCTTGGGAAAGAAGCAAGAAATTAATACAAGAAGATTATCCAACAGTAAAAAGTTACCCAACCATCGAAGATGTTCTTGCAGATGATGTTGATTTGGTGATTGTAAACACACCAGTCGAAACACATTATGAATATGCCAAAAAAGTTCTAGAGGCTGGTAAACACGCTATAGTCGAAAAAGCATTTACAACCACCGTTGCACAGGCACAAGAATTGGCTGATTTAGCTAAAGCAAAAGGATTAAAATTGGCCGTTTTCCAGAACAGAAGATGGGATAGTGATTTTAAAACCGTTCAAAAAGTTGTTAAAGACGGTTTGTTAGGAGATTTGGTCGAAGGCGAATTTCATTTTGACCGTTATAATCCTTTATTAAGTATCAAAGCACATAAAGAAACTGCCAACTCAGGCGCAGGAATCCTAAAAGATTTAGGACCACATTTAATAGATCAGGCATTGCATTTGTTTGGATTTCCAAAATCTGTTTTTGCAGACATCCGAATAACACGCGAAAATTCATTGGTCGATGATTATATCGATTTACTATTATATTACAATGATTTTAGAGTTCGGCTAAAAGCTAGTTTTTTTGTTAGAGAAGCCAACCCAGCTTATGTAGTTCACGGAAAGAAAGGCTCGTTCTTAAAACCTCGTGGAGATGTTCAGGAAGATGATTTAAAATTGAGCAAAAAACCAGATACTGTAACTTGGGGAACTGAAGCAGAAGGTTTAAACGGAATTTTACACACAGAAATTGATGGTGAGGTTATCAAAGAGAAAACTCCAACTTTACAAGGGAATTATTATGAGTTCTTTGATGGTGTTTACAAGTCGATTACAACAAATGCTATAGAGCCAGTTACAGCCGAAGATGGTGTTAAAACCATGAAAATCATCGAAGCAGCTATTGCAAGTAATGTACAACACAAAGTGATTAATTTATAGGCATTTAACTCTTTGCGAAAGTAACGCGATCCCGAAGCGTCGGGACGGATTTACTAAAGTAAAGACGCGGAAAAATACGGATTTTATAAAATAATTAATCCCTAAGTTTTTGACAACGTTATTAAGTTAAGCTTTTTTGATTTAATTATGATTAATTTTTTTCGCGCAAAGACGCAAAAGAGCAAAGGTTTTAGGTGTAAACTTGGCGGCTTGGCGACTTTGCGTGAGATTTATTCGGCGCTATTATTCTTAACTTAATGACATTCAGCTTTTGGATGGGAGAAAATCCGTTTTTATCCGTGTTTTCGCCTTGGCGAATTCGCTTCATCCGTGTTCCATTTGCGTTCCACTTAATTTATAAACAATAACGTTATAATTAATCCTAACTAGTAGGGTTGAATTAATGTTAAGGATGATTTTCGTAATTTTGCCCAATCAAACTTTAAACAACTCATTTTGATAGATTTAAACTTCCTAGGCAGATTCAGAAGTAAAGCAAAATTTAAGAAAACATATAAAAATGCTAAAGCTTCGTACTTAAACCGAATCCGTTTTGCTGTCGGAATGTTTTATTTTGCAATGGGTTTATGTTTTGCTACCTGGGCAAGCCGAATTCCGAGTATTAAAGCCGCATTAGATTTAAGCGAAGGACAATTAGGATCTATTTTGTTTGCATTACCGTTGGGGCAATTACTAATTATGCCTTTCTCGGGTAAAGTTGTAACTCGTTTTGGGAGTCATAGAATCTTAATTTTTTCTTTACTATTTTATGCTTTTAGTTTAACTAATTTAGGTTTAGCAACTACATCGTGGCAGTTATCTATAGGTTTATTCCTTTTCGGAGTATTCGGAAACCTAGCCAATATTGCAGTAAATACACAAGGAGTTTACACCGAAGTACTTTTCAAGAAAACAATAATGTCTTCCTTTCATGGCATGTGGAGTTTTGCTGGTTTTACAGGAGCTTTAGTTGGTTTAGGAATGTTAGCATTAAAACTATCGCCATATTATCATTTTGTAATTGTGGCAGGAATTGTACTTATTATGGTTGCTTTCAATTATAAATTTTTGGTCAAAGCCAAAGAAAAAATCAAAGTACAGGAGAAGAAAAAGAAACTTTTTGCTAAACCAGACAGTTCATTAATTTGGCTTGGAGTAATTGGGTTTTGTTGTATGGCGAGCGAAGGAGTAATGTTCGATTGGAGTGGTGTTTATTTTAAAGATGTCGTAAAAGCTCCTGGGGCATTAGAAATCTTAGGATATACATCATTCATGATTATGATGGCAAGCGGACGTTTTCTTGGGGATGGACTAATTCTTAAATTCGGAAGGAAAAAAGTACTGCAAATAAGCGGATTGGTTATTTCGCTTGGACTTTTTACCTCAGTGCTTTTCCCGTATATAATTCCTTGTACAATTGCCTTTATGTTTGTTGGTTTGGGAGTTTCTACTGTTGTGCCAACTTTGTACAGTGTTGCGGGTAAAAACCCATCGGTTCCGGCTGGTGAAGCTTTAACAATCGTTTCGAGCGTTAGTTTTCTTGGGTTTTTAATGGGACCTCCTGTTATCGGTCATATTGCCGAAGCTTTTGGTCTTCGTTTCTCTTTTGCCTTTATCGGCATCTTCGGATTCTTTATTGCTTTTATGGTTACAAGAATCAAAGCAATAGAATAATCATATCACATTACTTTAAAATTGTGGAAAGAAGTTAAACATATAAGTTATGTAAGCTCATTTAAGTTTTTATGCTGATAGTCACGCTTATATTTACTTTCATTACTTACATGGTTCAAACTAAAGTGTTAGTTTAGAACTTTAAGTATGAAAGTGAATGATGTAATACGTTAATTTTCTCAGCTCTTCATAATGTAATTTTCTGCGTTTTGTATTTTTATTTAACAGGAAAAATAAAGTTAAATATAAATTAGTTATATTTGAAATTAAATTAAAGAAAAAACGTACATTTTTTTAATAGGGAATTTCAAAATACCACTTGTTTTTTATTAAAGCACTATTCCAAAAATAGATTTTTTTCTTGATTGCTCTATAACTTGAAAGTTCATTCTTTTGAGTTGTAGTGCTTTCAGAAATTCTTTCTTGAACGCCATTTTTCGATAATATATTTTAAAATCTTAAAAATAATATGTTTATGAAAAGTTGGATGGCGGTATTCTTATTTATCTCACAAGTAGCTATTTCTTTCGCGCAAAGCGAAACTGGTTTTTTAGGAAAAATTATCGATTCCAGAACACAGAAGCCGTTGCAATATGTTGTGGTTAGTATTCAAAATTCTTCAACCATGCAATTAACAGATAGCGATGGTACATTTAAATTACTTTTATTATCCGAAGGAGATCAATTATTATTACTACACAGTCAAGGATATAAAGATTTGCTCTTTCCTGTAAAGGTTGTTTCTGGACAAATGACAGATTTAGGAGTTTTGATTTTAGATGAAGACAATCAAATTGGTTCACAAGCTATTCTGATTTCTTTATCCGAGAGTGATTTGACAGATGATAATAGTACATCCGAGAATACTTCGGGACTTTTGCAATCATCACGTGATGCATTCTTACAAGCATCGGCTTTTAATTGGGGACAAGCGCGTTTTAGGATGCGAGGCTTAGATAGTGAGCATGCTAAGATGACGATTAATGGTGTCGAAATGAACAAAATGTATGATGGCAGACCACAATGGGGAAATTGGGGAGGGTTGAATGATGCTACCAGAAATCAAGAGTTTTCCGTCGGGACGGCAACATCAGATTATACATTTGGAGGAATTTTAGGCACGCAACAAATTAATACCCGAGCTTCGATATACCGACCAACCTCCCGAATTACATTTTCGGGTAGTAATACCAATTATAGTTTGCGTGCAATGGCAACCTATGCTACAGGATTAATGCCTTCTGGATGGGCTTTTGTAGTTTCGGCAGGGAAACGCTGGGCAAACGAAGGCTATTTTGAAGGAACAAATTACGATGCCGATTCTTTCTTTATGAGCATCGAAAAGAAATTAAGTGATAGTCATTCGCTCAATTTCACAGGATTTTATACGCCAAATTCAAGAGGGAAAAATTCACCAAATACAAACGAAGTAACACAACTTACCAACGAACAATATAATTCGTATTGGGGCTGGCAAGATGGTAAGAAAAGAAATGCACGACTAAAAACAGTTGAAGAACCCGTTTTAATGCTGAATCATTTTTTTAAGATAGATGATAAAACAACTTTAAACTCCAGTATAACATATCAGTTCGGGAAAATCAGCAATAGTAATATTGATTATCAAAATGCTGATAGTCCTGATCCTACCTATTATCGTAAGTTACCAAGTTATTATAGTTCGCTTTATGCAAAAGACCAAGGAGAATACCCAGGCGATTTTACACCCGATTATGAAAATGCAGAGATAAACAGAACTCATTTCTTAGCAAATCCTCAAATAAATTGGGATGAATTATATCGATCAAATCGAACTATTACAACCGACTCAAAAGGAATCGTAAATGGTTATGTAGCTGCTCAGAGTCATTACGTTTTGTATGAAGACAGAACAGATGATAAAACAATATCCTTTAACTCTACTATAAACTCTCAATTAACGGAGAATATAATTTTTAATGGCGGAATCGCTTTTAGAAATTTAAAATCACATAATTATCAATTTCTCACGGATTTATTGGGAGGATCGTATTTTGTAGATATTGATTTGTTTTACAAAGGCGATCAATCGCAATCGGATTTGCAGCATCCAAATCGTCAAGTAGGAGTAGGGGATACGTATGGATATAACTATAATTATCTGGCAAATACAGTTGACGTTTTTACGCAGTTTAAATTCTCTTATCGCAAAGTCGATTTTTATCTTGCTCAGGCTTTCTCAAGTGCTACTTATCAAAGAGATGGTTTATATCAAAACGGAATCTATGCTACAAATTCTTTTGGCAAAAGTGAGAAAGTGAATTTTGAGAACTTTGCTTTTAAGGGAGGATTAACATATAAAATATCAGGTAAACAATGGTTGTTTTTTAATGGAGCGCATTTAACCAAAGCGCCTACAATAAGAAATACATTTCCCAACGCTCGACTTAATAATGGTATAGTCGACGGAATAGAAAGTATGAACATTAGTAGTCTTGAAGGAAACTACATATATCATTCGCCTAAACTAAAAACCAGATTTACGGGATATTATAGTTTGATAAAGAATGCAACGCAAACTTCCTTTTTCTATGCCGAAGGAATTTTTGATGATGGTGCTGGATATGATAATACAAATGCATTTGTGAGCCAGACATTAACACATTTAAACAAAAAGAATATTGGTGCTGAGTTAAGTTTTGAATATCAAATCCTGCCTACTTTTAAAACCACTTTGTCTGCAGCATATGGGCAATATACGTATGATAGTAACCCGAATGTAACAATTACAAACGATGCTCAAGCGTCTTTAACAAATAGTAATCCAGTTTATAATTTTGGAACTGCGGCACTAAAAAATTACAAACAACCAGGAATGCCACAACAAGCCTATTCATTTGGGATTGAATATCGCAATCCTAGATATTGGTGGCTTGGCGCGAATATAAATTACCTCACAAATTCTTATATAGACGTATCTCCAATTTCCAGAACAGCGCAGTTTTATATTAACCCTAAGAGTGGTTTTCCTTTTCCTGAAGCCTCAGCAGAAAGAGCTCGGGTATTATTGAAGCAAGAAAAGTTTAATCCGATTTCATTATTAAATATCACAGGAGGAAAATCATGGCGTATTCGCAGAAAGAATATTTCTCTTTTTGCAAGTGTAAATAATGTGCTGAATACGATCTATAAAACAGGTGGTTTTGAACAAGCAAGGAATGCAAATTTCCGCCGATTAGATCAGCAAGCTTCGAGCGGAACCCCATCATTTGCGCCAAAGTATTTTTATGGATACGGAAGAACCTATTTCGGAAACCTGGCAATTAATTTATAAATATATAAACGTATTTAATATGAAGAATAAATATAACTCTTCGGTTTTTTTAGTAATTGTGATGCTTACTTTTTTTGGTTGTGCAGGAGAAGAAACGGCAATTCCAGAGCTAACATGTAACCAGCCTGATTTAAAAGTAAACAAGACAGTGTCTGATGTTTATAATGCTGCTAATCCTGTTGCGGCTAAATATTTATATGATGATATTATAGAAGGATATGTAGTTTCTAGTGATGAATCGGGTAATTTTTTTAAAACAATATCTTTTCAAACCATACCTACAAATGGCGTTGCACAAGGATTTAGTATAGGGTTTGACGCGACAAACTCCTATATCGATTATAGAATAGGAAGCAAGGTATTCATAAAATTAAAAAACCAATTTACCGATGTTAATTATGGCGGAATGAGGATTGGGAGTTTGTATGTTAATGCCTATGGAGAAGCAACAGTTGGAAGAATTGCGCAAAATGAGTATAAAAATGTATTGAATACTTCTTGTGTTGTAATTGATGAAAGCAAGTTAGTTCGTTCACTTTCGATGGCCGAATTATTAAATGATAATAACATAAATACATTAGTGCAATTATCTGATGTTCAATTTGCCGATGCAGCATTAGGTCGTCATTATTTTGAAGAAGCAAATAATGTAGGAGGTGCTACCAACTGGAATTTGCGTGATAAAGCTGGTAATCAGGTTATTTTTAGAACTAGTAGTTATGCTGATTTCGCAACCAGTTTAGTGCCTAAAGGAAGTGGAACAGTTCGGGGGATATTGACAAAATATGGTACAGATTATCAAATAATGGTACGTTCAGAAAAAGATGTAGTAATGGAAGGGAAGAGAACTATTCCGTTTTTCTCAGAAGATTTTCAATCAGTTAAGCATAATGTAAATTTTAGTCTGCCGGGGTGGAGTAATATTGTTGAAAAAGCAACCAAATTATGGAAAAGTATTGTTTACGCAGGTAATGGTTATGCCGAGTTCAATACGACAAGTACAACAGCCGCCGAAAACGTTGCTTGGTTGGTTTCTCCTAAAATCAATACAACAGATTATAAAAACGCGGTACTGTCTTTTAGAAGTGCACAACATGATTTAAAAGTGGATTCTCCGTTGAATGCTTTAGAAGTTTATGTGTCAACTAATTTTGATGGTTCGAATATCACTAAGGCTAAATGGACAAAATTAACTGCAAAAGTTGCATCGTTATCAACTCCTACGCGACAGTTTATAAGCTCAGGAGGTATAGATTTATCTGCTTATTCAGGAAATATTCATATTGCATTTAAGTATATTGGGTCAGGTAAAGACAAAACACTTAACGGAGCTTTTATGGTAGACGATGTTGTAATTGTAGGAGATAAGTAAGTAGAGATGTTATGTAAGAAAGAATAGTTATTTAAAGACCAATTATGTATTTAAGTATTTTCTTTCTTTTATTTTTTTAAATAACAAGAAAAAACATATATTTGATATTTAATACAAGTTTCTAATGTATATATCAGATAATCAAGAGCTTTCTTATAACAAGAGCTTTCTCACTTATAAAATTAAAAAGGGCGACACCCTGCAAAGCGTAGCTTTAGAACTGGAAGTTGAGCCAAGAACTCTTAGAGCTTACCATAATATGCATTGCAGAATTCCTGATTTAATTGAGGCAGATTTTAAATACCATCTTGAATATTTAATTTTAGCTCCAGAAAAAAAAGAACTCCCTGAAGAAGAAAGAATTCAAAATGAGGTAGTTTTTAATGATGGAGCCTCTACTATTTCATTAAACTACGCACACATAAACAATACTTATGGAGTGCTTTATACTATAGAAAGCGGAGAAAAAATACATACCCTAAAACAAGAAATAAATGTAAAGTGGAAGGCTAAAAGCGACAATGGTTTTTATTTTTTTGAAGTAACCCGTATCGGTAATATTTATATAAACGATGCTGAAGCAGGTTCTATGGCTCAAGTAATTGCCGAAAAAGCTTCCGCAGCTTTATATCCTTTATTAGTTGTTGTTGATGGAGACGGAAAATGGGTTTACATCAATAATTTTAATCAAATTAAAGAGCGCTGGGAAGAAATAAAAACTCAAATTATAAAAGAGTTTAGAGGTGATAGTATTGAAAAATATTTTTCGATTTACGACACAAATTTAGAAAGTAGCGATTCGCTATTCTTATCACTTTCGCAAGATTGGTTTCTTAATGCTTTTTTTAACGGAATTCATACTCATTATACCTCAAGTTTAGTTATTAATAAACAACTTGATTTTCCTTTTATAGTAACAGCCAAAAATATTAACTATCAAGTAGAGCAAAGATTAAATAAACATCTTGATAGGGATAACTTTATAGTAATCGAGATAATGGGTAAACTCGATGATGAACGAACCAAAACAGATTTTGAACAAGAATTAGGTTTAGTTTCAAAAGAATTTTCAGAGCAAAAACCAACGGGTAATTATAAAGCAAAATACTTTTTGAATCCAAATAGTTATATAGTTGAAGCACTTAATTTGACTTGCGACATTGCATTGGATGTTCCTCAAAAATATGAAATTACGATTTCTAATTTAGATGATAAAGACGAACAAGTAATTGCTTCAAGACAAAAAATATTTGTTGAAGAAATTAAACCCAAAAAAAAGTGGTGGTCTTTTTAAAAAATAAGAATTATGAGTGAGAAACATATTGTAGTACAAGGAGCTACTGTAAAATGTAAGTTTAGTGTAGAACCAAAATTGGACAAATTAAAAGTAAAAACACAAAAAAAACATTATGCAAACGATAAAGAGGGTGCCGAAAAACTAATTGCTACAACCAAAGAAATTGGGCAAACACTAGAAAAAAACACCTTTGGTAAATGTAAAAAACAACCTACGGGGAGTGATTATTTACCATGTAAGGCTGTAATTACTAAGTGGAGTGGTTTTTATGACAAAGTAACTCTAAGTAATCAAGGCAAAATTTTAACAGAAGATAGCAAAGCTACTTGCCCAATGGGAGCGCCCGATTGTATTGAAATTGTAAATCACGGACAAATTGCAGAACCATCTGAGCAAAATTTTAAAAACGTAGATCCAATGTTGCACAATCAAATAAATCCAATGGTAGATGTTAGACAGATGTACAAAGTAGAAGCTAAACACAAGGGAATAAATTTTAACGATTAATTTGTTGATACAATGGCTAAAGGTGTAAAAAAAATTAAATGGACAGGGGTTGGTAAGGTAATAAGCAGTTTTTCCAGACCCAATGAAAAATTGGCAATAGCCCCAGATCAGGAAGTTTCTTTTGAGGTCTCGGAGTGGTATGATGGCACACCAGAAGCAGATAAAAGAAAAAACATCACTTGGATATTACAAGATAGAAAAGCAAGAAAGATAATTGCACAAAAAACAGCAGCTGTAAATACGCCTAAAAAAATTAGCATTCCTAAAGCCTTATGTGGCCCATTTGAATATTATGTAGAAGCAAGTCTTTACGGAAGTGTAGATTTACTAAATGAAACGGGGTTATATGTAAGAGGATACTGTACTCCCAAAATCGTAAGTAGTAAATGGTGCAAAGCCAATAACGGAACAGATGTACGAAAAGAATATTTTTTTGGTTATGGTGAAATAATCTATCTGAACTTAGTGACCGAAGGACTCAACGGGAACTTAAATTTAGGCATAGACATTTATAGACGTATTAAGGGTGAAGACCAGTTTATAAAAAGATATTCAAGTGTAGATGTTATAGATGGAGAGATAAATTATAAAATAAATGATAGTTTCTTGTGGTATGGAGCTGTTAAAAAACGAAAAGAACTCGAAGAGTTTTATGTAAAAGTCTTTGATCCCGCCGATAGACTTTATATTACCGATAGTAACAATGATACCGAGCATGCTCGTTTCTTGCGAGTTAAGGATAAGATAGCCTCGAGAGTAGTAAAGCCCTCTACAAGTTTATCGCCTTTAAAAATTGGGGAGCCAGACAAAAATTTTATGAGTTATCATTATTGCAAGTATACTTCGATAAAGATGAATGATAAACTGCTTTTTGATGAATCAAAATTAATAAAAGGGCAGAATATAAGTAAAGAAATTAGAGTACATTTATTTGCTGGAGGAAACGATAAATATAAAAAGATAAAGATAGAATTGGGCGAAAAGCTACCCGGAAAATGTGATAACCACCGAGGACAGGTGTTTGATATTACCGATTTGCAAAAGGCAGGATTTGAAAATGCTAAAAAGATTTCAAATAATGCTTTTTCATTTGATAATACTTTTAAGTACAAATTTCAAAATGATTATAAAGAGTTTTTTAAGGAATATTTTTTACCGAAAGTAGTTATCAAGACAAAGATTCCTCTGGCGACTTGTGGATATCAGCATATTTTAGATATTAATATAAATCCAGATGTGGCTTGGGCATATCATTTTCAGTACGATAAACCCAATGGAGGTTTCTTTAAAGATATAAATATTAAAATACAAACGGGATTAGATGAAGAATTAGATTACTTAACCACATATTTAGACGCTGCAATAAAGCTGATATTCAAAGATTTACCAGATCCGATGAGGGAATTAATGGTAATATTTTTAACAGATTACTTTAAGAGCTCAGCAAGTAGTTTTGGTTTTGGTATTCATGCCTATCATACATTTGATGAAAGCCAGAACAAACCTGCTGTAATTATGGATTATACGGCAAAATACCCCTGGATAGCAAGAACATTAATTACTACCTTCCTTGTAGTATCAGTAGTAATCGATATTATAATACTATACCTAACTCGAGGGAAAGGAGCAGTAGCCACAAAAACAGGAAAAGTTGTAGCAAATGTTCATAAATATGGTAGGTCAGCAGCTATTGCCATGGAAAGAAAAGGTTTTGAAATGATAAGCCCAAAAATCACGTCTTTTAGAGCACAGTATTTTGAGAGACAAGCAGATGACAGAATTGCTCTTATACAAACCGAAAAAGTATCGGCATTGCCTTTATTTGGTTTACAGTATGAAGACAAACATACGCTCGGGAGCATCACCACCAATTTAACTGGTATTTCGACTGTATTTGATTATGCCCGTAAAGCAATGGCTATTTTTGGACGAATTACCTTGCTCAAAAAAATTAGTGATAAATTAAACAAAGTACCAATAGATCCTAATAAACTACCAGGTGCAGTTAATCGGAACGATGTTAATAGCGGTATAGATTATGTGCAAGAAGCCATAGAAAATAGTATCGATGGATTGGCTAAAAAATTGGGACATAAACTCGAGTTTATTCTAACCATAAAAGGCGAATACCAAGCCAACTATCAGGTATTTATAAATCATTTGGTAGGTGCAGTAAGTGTCGAGGATCAATTAGAAAATTATGTAAATAATAGTAAAGGTATTATAGGACGAAAAAAAGGAATAGATGCCGTAGCCTCCTGCCAGCTTAAAACAGGTTACAAAATAAAAACCGATTGGATCATGCGTTATGCCCCCGATTTTATAAAAGGAGTAGTGCCAGTAATAGACCATGAAGCCAAAGCCGAGGGACAAGCTGAAATACATGGCAGTTTATTTTTTGAGCGTAAATACACTTTCGAGAACCCCAAAGCCTATTATGTAGATAACGTTATTTTCTCAGGCATTGCAGGAAGTTTGTCGGGGAGTGCAAAAATTAAATATGATAAACCTGATGGAAAGAAAAATAAAAGCATTACAATTCCAGAAACGTCTTTTATCTTAATGGAGCCCTATGTGGTAAAAGGAGAAAAAGTATTTTTATTTGATGATGATATAATTAACAAACCCAAAGAACAATGAAAAAAACATTCCTGACCCTAATGCTCGCTACTTTGGTTATAGCCTGCGGACAAGAAAAAAAACAACCGATTAACACTAAAATCATGAACATACAATATCCAGAAATAAACGCCAACAATTTTGAACAAAAATTAGCAGCAAGTGTAAAACATTACGAAAAAGAACCGATGTATTATATGCGCATTAATAAGAGCAATTGTGTGGTCGAGGTATTAGTGAATGATTATAAGATATATAAAGATTATGAATTATCAAATTTAGCAACACCCGAAGAAATAAATCATGCGATACTAAAAAGCGGAGAGCAAACACTAACCTACCGTTTGTACCCAGTAGGTGATTTAATAAAAGAAGAATATGGCGAGGGAGGTACTGTAACAACGTTAACCGATAATACTGCTATTGCTATATCTATTATAAAAATGGATAGCAACAGTGAGAAAACACTCGAAGATGAAGAAGTAATAATAAAACACGTAAGCTTAACCGATGCCAAAGGACGTTTTATAGCATCAGGAAAGCCCTATTATGAGTTTACATTTTCATTTAATGCGCAAGTACCTTATGTAAACGAAGGATGGAGCAAAGGGCAGGATTTATCAAAATTAGACCAGAAAGTTCTTGAGCAAAAAGCAGTGGAATTTTATAAGGAATATGGAAAGATATACGAAAATAAAGAAGTTGATTTACAAGCAAAATTAAATTTTGGGAGAGAAAAGAGAGCTGCTATTGCATTGTATAAAAAATTATCCGATATAGACGGTTTATGGGAAGAATATTTAGTCGATTTTAATAAAAAAAATATAAAAACACAACCAATAGATAATTATAAAAAGATCTTTTTTGGGAATGGTAGGATTGTATTTTTACTATATCAATCTTTAGAATATCCTTATAGAGGAGGAGGAGCTTTGCGAGTTGATTACATTGACAAAGATGGGGATGAGGCAGTTTTTATGCCAAATATTTCTCTTTATTTACCAGAAGGTAAAAAGCTAGAAGATGGTTTGTATATGATAAATTAAGAGATGAGAAAGCTTCTAGTTTTATTTGGGATTTTGACAGTTGTTTTTGCCTGCGGACAAGAAAAAAAACCGATTAATACCAAAATAATGAACATACAATATCCTGAAATAAACGCCAACAATTTTGAACAAAAATTAGTAGCAAGTGTAAAACATTATGAAAAAGAGCCGCTGTATTATATGCGTATCAATAAAAGTAATTGCGTGGTCGAGGTATTAGTAAATGATTATCCAGTACATGATGATTATGAATTGTCTAATTATGCCACTCCATTAGCTATAAACCGTGCAATACTAAAAAGTGGAGAACAAACACTTACCTATCGTTTGTACCCAGTGGGGGATTTAATAAAAGAAGAATATGGCGAGGGAGATACGGTAACCAAGTTAACCGATAATACAGCAATATCGATTTCTATTATAAAAATGGATAATGGTAGTGAGAAAACACTAGAGGATGAAGAAGTGGTGATGAAACATACGAGCTTAACCGATGATAAAGGTCGTTTTATAGCCTCTGGAAAACCCTATTATGAGTTCACTTTTAAATTTAATGCCCAAGTACCGTATGCAAATGAAGGCTGGAGCAAAGGGCAAGATCTATCAAAATTAGATCAGAAGTTACTTGAAGCAAAAGCAGTAGAATTTTATAAAGAATACGGTAAAATATACGAAAATAAAGATAGTGATTTATTAGCAAAATTAAGTTTTGGAGAAGAAAAGAGAAACTCGATTGCGAGTTATAAAAAATTATCTGACATAGACGAATTATGGAAAGAATATATTAAGAGGTTAAATTATAACAGTATACAATTACAACCTATAGAGAATTATCGAAAGGCATTTTTTGGCAATGGTAAAATAATATTTCTAATGTTAAATTCATTAGAGTATCCTTACAGAGGAAGCGGAGCTTTACGAGTTGATTATATTGATAAAGATGGTGACGAAGCAGTGTTAATTCCTGATATTTCTCTTTATTTACCAGAAGGTAAAAAGCTAGAAGATGGTTTGTACATGATAAATTAAGAGATGAGAAAGTTTTTGGTTTTCGATCTTTTATGGTAGACGATGTTGTAATTGTAGGAGATAAGTAAGGATTTATATTTTGAGTATTATTTGTAAAATAATATAAATCACTGGTATTCAATTGATAAATAAAAACCTGTTTTAAGGATTTGTTATATGACTTAGTTTTTTAGAAGTAAAAACAGTATTTTTTCGATGATTTTTGTATTTTGGTCATCCCAAATCGATATAAATACCATGATGAAAAACTACTTCATTGCCATTTTTATGATGGCTTTTCCATGTTTGATCCACAGTCAAGATCAAGAAAATCAAGTTAAGTTAAAACAAATTAATGTCGTAAAGACTAATTACCGCGATTTAAAAAGTGGTGAAATTGAAAACAAAACGGTTCTGTTTAAGGACGGTAAACTTTTGTCAATTAAAACATCCGACGTTGTGCAAAGTTTTTTTTATAATCCCAAAGGATTGCTAGACATGACTGTAAAAGAAAGAATAGGTAGCAACTGGAAAGAGGTTGTAAATTATAGTTATGACAAAGAAGACAGAATCACTAAATTCTTAAAAAAATATGATGAAAACGGTGAGACGGTAACCAAGACAGTAACGATGACTTACGAAGGTGCCAGAATAAAAGCTATTACCAAAAAAAGCAATATTCATACTGTAATTGAGGATATTGAATATGTGGTTGAAAATGGACTTATCATCAGACGCTCTTCCAGAGATAGAAATCAACAAATTTTTAATAAGATCGAATATGTATATTCTAATGATAATGTTATAAGACACAAAGGAGTACTTGGAGAAAAAATGTTTAATAATTTTACTTTCGATGACAAAAAATCGGTTGATTTATTAATCGTGCAGAATTTATTTGGCCCAAACTATAAAGTAATTGTACCATTAATCTCTTTTCATGAAGAAGAGTTTGACTTTGAGTCTATCTCATATAATAATGAATTAGCATTTATTCCATCATCTACAAATTACACTGGAGTTACCGGAAAATATAAGTATAATGCTGCGAATTATCCAATATCATCTTCGTTTTTAGAGCAAAATGGTATTGTTAAAATTGATAAAACTTACATTTACGAGTAAGAATAATTACTGAATAGCAATTGAAGTCTTTGGTTTTGTATTATAAAAAAAGACTTCAATTGGCTTTAGTACCTTGCAAATCACTAAATTTGTAGCTTATTTAAAGTTATGTTAGAAAAAGAAGTACTAAATTTTGAAAAAACAGCCATTGTTGGGATTGTAACTCAAAATCAAAGTGAAGAAAAGTTAAATGAATATCTGGACGAGTTAGAGTTTTTGACTTTTACTGCTGGCGGAGAAGTTATAAAACGCTTTACGCAAAAAATGGAACGTCCAAATCCTAAAACTTTTGTTGGAACAGGTAAAATAGACGAAATCAATCTTTTTGTAAAAGAACATGGTATTTCGACTCTAGTATTTGATGATGAATTATCACCATCGCAACAAAAGAATATATCCAAAATTATAGATTGTAAAATCCTTGATAGAACGCATCTTATCCTGGATATTTTTGCTCAAAGAGCCGAAACATCTTATGCGAGAACACAAGTAGAACTAGCACAATGCCAGTATTTATTGCCTAGACTTTCGGGTATGTGGACGCACTTGGAACGCCAAAAAGGTGGTATCGGAATGCGTGGACCTGGAGAAACGGAAATCGAAACAGATAGACGTATCGTTCGTGACCGAATTGCATTATTGAAAGAGAAAATAAAAACTATCGATAAGCAAATGGGTGTGCAACGTAGTAATCGCGGTGCAATGGTTCGTGTGGCTTTGGTAGGATATACCAATGTTGGAAAATCGACATTGATGAACGCAGTTGGTAAAAGTGATGTTTTTGTAGAAAACAAATTGTTTGCTACTTTGGACACAACAGTTCGTAAAGTAGTTATCAAAAACTTACCTTTTTTACTTTCAGACACGGTAGGGTTTATTCGTAAATTACCAACTCAATTAGTAGATTCTTTTAAGAGTACACTAGATGAGGTTCGCGAAGCCGATTTGTTATTGCATATTGTAGATATTTCTCATGCTGATTTTGAAGATCATATAGAATCTGTAAATCAAACCTTGTTAGATATTAAAGCTCATGATAAACCAGTTATTATGGTTTTTAATAAGATTGATGCTTACAAACATTTAACAATCGATGACGATGATTTAATTACCGAAAAAACACCAAGACATTATACGCTTGAAGAGTGGAAAACTACTTGGATGCACCGTTTAGGAGAGCAAAATGCTTTGTTTATTTCGGCTACCAATAAAGAAAACTTCGAAGAGTTTAGAGAGCGAGTTTATGAAGCTGTTAGACAAATTCATATTACCCGATTTCCATACAATAAGTTTTTGTATCCAGATTATAAGGATGCAATCGAGAAAGAAGAAGATGAAGATTAAAAAAAAGCGCTTACAATTTGTAAGCGCTTTTTTTTATGTTTTAAAATAAATAGTTGATTCCTAAACCAAATACTTCTCTGGTTTGAAATCCTTGAAAAGCATTGTCGTCATAAATCGCTTGAAAGGATAAATTGGTCGATAAGAATTTATTGATTTTCATTACAATGTTTAATGAATAATCGATGTCTACATTCTGAGGATCCTCTAAGTAATTAGAATATAAGTTTAAGATGTTTTCGGCAGAAACATTTGTCATAATATTAAGTTTATAATACGCCGAAGCATAGAAACCTAACTCGTAACGCATCGTTTTGTTCGCTTTAACGCCAAAATAAGATTCATCTACATATCCAACTTCAGAAGTGTATAACTTGTCTACAAAGGTCATTTTTGAGGTTACAGGAGCGAAGTTTAATTTTAGATTGTCATCTTTCTTCCAGAAAATACCTGGACCAAAAGTAAGATAACCCGGAGACATGAAATTCGTGTTCTCAGTTCTTATTTCAGCACCATTTGCATCTTGTCCGTAAACATATCCTTTGGTAAACTGAGTTCTGAAATTACCAAAAAAGGAGTAATACCAATTTCCGAATGCCCTTTTTCCGTAAATAGAATTAATCTCTAAACGGTCATCTGTTTTTTTCTCAAAATCAGAATTCTCTGTTTGCAAGATACCATAGGAAGCCAGGATTTTATTGTCCCAACTGATGTCATCTTTCTTGTAGTTGATGTTGTAATTAAGCCCTAAGTTTCCCGATACATTATTTTCACCACCAGCAATCCAGTTATTAAAATTAGATTGGTTAAAAAGGAATGAGATATTCCCTGTGCTTTTCCATCCATTTCCTGTTGTATCGGATATGAATTTTACCGCTTTTTCTGTGTTTTTTACTAATTCTTTTTCAGTGTTCTGTGCCTCAACAAACGTTAAGCTTGTTAGGAAGATAAAAAGGAGTTGAAGAAGATTTTTCATATGATCCTGTTTAAAAGTTGATTTAAACAAATATACTAAAAACCTTGAAGTTGTTAAAACTTACTCAATTTTATTTGTAATTTATTTCTTATTTTCTTTATATAAAGGCACGGCAGAGCACGCTTCGCCATACATGATACTTCTGGCAAAAGGTTGTAAATAGTGTGCCGCCAAGATGTAAGCACGTGTAGGGACAGGTTTTTTAGAACATCCTTTTATAATAACAGGTTTGCTTTTATATGCAGTATAATCCAGCTCGCGCAAGATTTCTTCATACAAACTAGCATCTAGATCTTCTAATGTGCCATCAACAATTTTTTTAGCAAATGGAGCTAATTGCACAGCAACCAAAATTGAAGCCCAAGCGGGAACTATCGCATCTGTGCTGCAATTAATTGCTACATAAGCATCTTGGTATTGTGACCAATTGTGGTTTTTAAGGTGTTCGCGAAAGTCTTTTTCTTTTAATAGAAAACCTTCCAGTAGCCATTGCGAAATATCAATTTGCGCACGCAATCCTTTTGGATAATAATCCTCTAGGTCAAAAACTTCCAAAGCACTATTGGCAACTTTATTGATTATTTCTTCCATTTCTTTTAGTTTTCAGTTTCAGTCTTCAGTCACAGTTAAATACTGTAAACTGAGACTGAAAACCGTTTACTTTTTAAAGCATTCCTAATTCTAATTTAGCTTCTTCGCTCATTAACTCTTTGCTCCAAGGCGGATCAAAAGTAATCTCTACTTCAGCATCTTTTACATTGTCGATAGATTTTACTTTCTCTTCAACTTCTCTTGGTAAACTTTCGGCTACTGGGCAGTTTGGAGATGTAAGTGTCATTAAGATTTTTACTTCGTAATCAGTATTTACCATTACATCATAAATTAATCCTAACTCATATATATCTACAGGAATCTCAGGGTCGTATATTGTTTTTAAGATTTTTACGATTGATTCTCCTAATTCGTTAGTGTCTATTTCGTGTTCCATTTTTTTGTTTTTGTTTTTTTCACCGTATAAGTGATGTAAGTTCATTTTAAACAGCAAGCTTATTTTTTTCTCACCATTAAGATATTAAGAAAATTAAGTTTTGCTTCTTTATGAAATTTAATGTTTTAGTTATTTTATAGTAAGATGATTAAGTTTATTTCTTAATGAAACTTAATTTCTTAATGGTTCAAATCAAAAACATTATGTTTTATTAATTTAATTTTTGTTTTTTGAGTCGAATGCCAAAGCGTACATTTTGATATTTTTAATCATCGAAACTAAACCGTTTGCACGTGTTGCAGATAAATGCTCTTTTAGTCCAATTGCATCAATAAAATCAACATCTGCTTTTAAGATATCTTCTGCTTTCTGATTTGAGAAAGCTCTAATTAAGATTGCAATGATTCCTTTGGTTAAAATAGCATCACTATCAGCAGTAAAAACAATTTTATCATCATTCTGCTCGCCTTGTAACCAAACTTTCGATTGGCAGCCTTTAATTAGATTTTCGTCTGTTTTATATTCTTCTTTTATTAACGGAAGATTTTTGCCTAGTTCGATAATGTATTCATAACGTTGCATCCAATCGTCGAACATGGAGAACTCGTCGACTATTTCGTCTTGTATTTCTTTTATTGTCATGTTATTCTTGCGTAAAAGCAACTAATAAAGTTACTAATTTTTCTATTTCTGTTGGCGGAAAACCATGGTCAAATCCTTTTGTTTCATAGGTTTTTCCGTTTTGTGTTATTTTTAAATTTGCAATGGCAGCTCCATCATGAAAACGTTTTTCGGTAGGTGCTTTTAAATTTGGAATTGCCTCTAAATTTATTTTTTTAAATTCAGAAGTAATTTTTGCCCATTGCATTCCATTGATTTTATTGGTAGCAGATTCTTCACCTCTGCTTTTTGTGATAGTAACCATTTGGTCTTTTACCACAACCTTCAGATAATAACCTCGCGACATAGCCGAATATTCTATCTGTGTTGTACTCATATCTGTATTCTTTTGGCTAGTACAGCTGTTTCCTATAAAAATTGTCAGAAGTAAAAAAGATAGTATTTTCATATGTCGTGTTGTTAAGATAGCATTGTTTTAGCTTTTTTCACTGCTTCGACCATTAAATCAATTTCTTCTTTTGTATTATAAAAAGAGAAAGATGCTCTAACAGTTCCCGGAATTTCAAAGTAATTCATAATCGGTTGAGTACAGTGATGTCCTGTTCGTACTGCAATTCCTAATTTATCAATTATCGAACCAATATCATATGGGTGAATTCCGTCGATATTAAATGAGATAACCGAAGCTTTTTCTTTACCAGTACCATAAATTCTTAAACCTTCAATTTCAAGTAATTGTTTTGTAGCATGAGCTAATAATTCATTTTCTTGTTGTTGAATATTCTCAAAACCTACGCTATTCATGTAATCTACTGCAGTTCCTAAAACAATTCCGCCAGCAATATTTGGCGTTCCGGCTTCAAATTTATGAGGAAGATCAGCATAAGTAGTTTTTTCGAAAGTAACTTCTTTAATCATTTCACCACCACCTTGATAAGGAGGTAATTTATTTAGCCAACTTTCTTTACCATATAAAATTCCAGTTCCTGTTGGTCCACACATTTTATGTCCTGAAAAAGCATAAAAGTCACAATCTAAATCCTGAACATCAGGTTTTAAATGTGGAACGGCTTGTGCACCATCTATTAGAACTGCTGCGCCAACTACATGGGCTTTCTCAATCATATGTTTTATCGGATTGATTGTTCCCAACGCATTCGAAATATGATTTACAGTTACAATCTTGGTCTTATCCGATAATAAAGATTCGTATGCAGTAATGTCAAGTTCTCCAGACTGAGTCATCGGAATCACTTTAAGAATAGCACCAGTTTTCTCACACAACATTTGCCAAGGCACAATATTACTGTGATGCTCTAACGCCGAAACCAGTACTTCATCTCCAGGTTTTAATATAGAAGCAAAACCATTTGCGACTAAATTAATTCCGTGAGTTGTTCCCGAAGTAAATAATACTTCGTGCAAAAGTTTGGCATTAATATGATGTTGGATTTTTACTCTTGAAATTTCGTAAGCATCGGTTGCTAACTGGCTCAAAGTATGTACTCCACGGTGTATGTTTGCATTAATCTCTTGGTAATATTTTGAAATTGCATCAATCACAACTTGTGGTTTTTGTGATGTTGCTCCGTTATCAAAGTATACCAAAGGTTTCCCGTTTACTTTTTGTGAAAGTATCGGAAACTCAGCTCTTATTTTATGAATATCTAGCATATCTTATTTAGAAAAATTCTACATACAAAAGTACTAAAACAAAATTGTTTTAAGTAGCAATTGCTAAATTTCCTTTTCTGGTTTTAGATAATCACATTAAATACAATATTGTCTTGCTGATTTGATATTTTTTAGTGGTTTGTATTTGATTTTGAATGGATTCAAAGTTAATTTGTGAAGAAATTATAATTATATTGCAGTGTAAATTAACCTGTACAATTATGAAAAAAATCTTAAAACTACTTGTTCTTCTTCTGGTTATCATTGTTATTTATTTCAGATTTACTACTTATCCCAAACTCGATTTGATTTCTGGCTTTACTTCAAAAAGTATTGCATCATGTCATTTTATCGATAATCGTTCGCTGGAATCTATAGAAAAAGGAGATAATGATATTCCTTTACTCGACTTGGCTACAAGTAAAATTAATGAAGAAGGGAAATTTGCTACATCAAATGTTTACGGATTAAAAGAGCGAAAAGCTATTTACCGTGAAGGTATCGGTGCTACATTAATTAATGATAATTTTGATGAATCTAAACCATATGAAGTTCCTAAAAGGACGAAGTTGGTGAATAATTTACCATTCCCTTATGGGAATAATGAACCGAAAGATACCTTGTTTTCTAATATAGATTATGCAAAATTAAATAAAGCTATTGCAAACGCTTTTGATGCTTCAGGAGGAAAAACGAAAAGAACACGATCGGTTTTGGTTTTGTATAAAGATAAATTGATTACTGAAAAATACGAGTCAGGTTTTACCAAAAACAGTAAATTACTTGGTTGGTCTATGACTAAAAGTATTACTGGAACTATGTTTGGAGTTCTGCAAAAGCAAAAAAAGTTTGATATTTATAAACCTGCTCCAATAGCCGAATGGCAAAATGATGGGCGTAAAGTCATTACAACCAACGATTTGCTTCATATGAACTCGGGCTTAGAATGGGTTGAGAATTACAATACAATTTGTGATGCTACTATTATGCTTTTTGAATCTGAAGATATGGCAAAAGTACAGTTAGAAAAACCAGCTTTGTTTAAGCCTAATACACACTGGAATTATTCTTCGGGAACTAGCAATTTGCTATCGGCTATTTTGAGAAAACAATTTAAGACACATCAGGAATATCTGGATTTTTGGTATTCGGCTTTAATAGATAAAATCGGAATGAACTCTGCAGTTATCGAAACGGATATGGTTGGGAATTATGTAGGTTCGTCATATGCTTGGGCTACAACAAGAGATTGGTCGAAATTAGGTTTGTTATATTTGCATAAAGGAAACTGGAATGGAGAGCAAATTCTTGACGAAAGTTGGGTGAAATATGTATCTACACCTACCAATACATCAAATGGTGATTACGGGGCTCAATTTTGGTTAAATGCCGGTGGAAAGTATAAAGATGCACCACGAGATATGTTTTACTGTAGCGGTTTTCAAGGTCAGAAAGTATTTATTATTCCATCTTTGGATTTAGTAATAGTAAGAATGGGCTTGACAGATGATCTCGAATTTGATTTTAATGTATTTTTGAAGGAGGTAGTTTCTGCCATTAAATAAAAAATTAACCGCAAAGTTCGCAAAGTAAAAGAAATCACAAAGGGCGCAGAGTTTAATTACTAAACTTAGCGCCCTTTGCGTAAACCTTTGTGAACTTTGCGTTTAAAACTTTAAAGTTTTGCGGTTAAAATCCTCTATAAATCAAATCCCATTTTCACACCTAGTTTGCTAGCTATAATCGTAGTGATTCGTTTTTTTAATTCTGGTATTTTGATGCTTTCGATAACGGCATTCGAGAATGCATACATTAGCAATGCTTTGGCTTCTTTTTGAGGGATTCCACGAGATTGCATGTAGAACATTGCTGTTTCGTCTAATTGTCCAACTGTACAACCGTGAGAACATTTTACATCATCGGCAAAAATCTCTAATTGTGGTTTAGCATTTATAGTTGCTTTATCACTCAATAAGATATTGTTGCTTTTTTGGAACGCATTTGTTTTTTGCGCTTCTTTTTCAACTAATACTTTTCCGTTGAAAACACCTATTGAACGGTCTGTAAAAATTCCTTTGTAATCCTGGAAACTTTCGCAATTTGGAGTAGAGTGTTTTACTAAAGTATAATGATCTACGTGTTGTTTCTCGCCAATAATTGTTATTCCGTTTAACGTACTTGTTAACCTTTCTCCAAAGTGATAGAAATTCAGATTGTTTCGGGTTAAGTTTCCGCCAAAAGAAAATGTGTGAACCGATGCGTGACTTTCTTGTTGTTGCGAAACATAAGTATTGTCGATCAAATTGGCTTCGCTATTATCATTTTGAATCTTGTAATAATCAATAATGGCACGTTTTTCTGTGAAAATTTCTGTAACAGCATTGGTTAAAACAGGATTCTCATTTAAACTTTGGTGGCGTTCAATAATTTGTACATGTGAATTTTCACCCACAATTACCAAGTTTCTTGGTTGAACCATAAGTGCAGCTTCATTCCCTGTTGAGAAATACATGATTTCAATAGGTTTAGCAGCTACTTTCTTTTTAGGGATATTGATATAAGCTCCTTCAATTGCAAATGCTGTGTTTAAAGAAGTTAAACTATCTTCTTTATTAGCGATTTGATTAAAGTACTTATCAATAACCATTTTATATTTAGGTTTTGTCAATGCCGAAGACATCAAACAAACATCAATTCCATCATGTGTGGTAGAAGATAAATGCGAGCTAAAAACACCATCAATAAAAACTACTTTATAAGTGTCTATTTCATGTAAGAAGTATTTCTTTACATGATTAAATTCGATTGCATTTTCTTGTTTTGGAAATACTGTAAAGTCATTTTTTAGGATGGCATTTAACGATGTATATTTCCAAGCTTCTTCTTTTTTAGTTGGGAAACCTTTATTTTCGAAGTTTTTTATCGCTTGTGTTCTGATTTCGTGAAGATCTGAATTGACATCAACACTTTCTTCAAAAGCCATAAAAGACGATACTAATTTTTCTTTTAAATCCATTTTTTCTTTTTGTTTAAAGTTTAAGGTTTAAAAGTTTAAAGTTGTTGTAGGAACTTTAAACTTTAAGCTTTAAACAACTTTTAATTTTCTGCTTTAATCCAGTCGTATCCTTTTTCTTCAAGCTCATAAGCCAATTCTTTTCCTCCAGATTTTACAATTTTTCCGTTGTAAAGTACGTGAACGAAATCAGGAACGATATAGTCTAGTAGACGTTGGTAGTGTGTGATAACAATAATTGCGTTTTTGTCGCTTTTTAGTTTGTTAACACCATTAGCAACGATTCTTAACGCATCGATATCTAAACCTGAATCTGTTTCGTCAAGGATTGCTAGTTTTGGCTCCAACATTGCCATTTGAAAAATTTCATTACGTTTTTTCTCTCCACCAGAAAAACCTTCGTTAAGAGAACGTGATAAAAACTTACGGTCAATTTCTAATAATTCAGATTTCTCGCGAATTACTTTCAACATTTCGTTAGCTGGCATTTCCTCTTGTCCGTTTGCTTTGCGAGTTTCATTGATTGCAGTTCTCATAAAGTTAGTTACACTAACTCCTGGGATTTCTACAGGATATTGAAAAGAAAGGAAAACACCTTTGTGTGCTCTTTCTTCTGGTGCTAAATCGGCTAAATCTTCTCCGTCAAGAAAAACCTCACCTTGTGTTACTTCGTAGTTTTCGTTTCCGGCAATTACTGCCGAAAGTGTACTTTTTCCAGAACCGTTTGGTCCCATGATGGCATGTACTTCGCCAGCTTTAACTTCTATGTTTATTCCTTTAAGAATTTCTTTATCGCCAATTGAGGCGTGAAGGTTTTTTATTGATAACATGTTTTCTTTGTTTAAGGTTTAAAGTTTAAAGTTCCCGTGTTTACTGAAACTTTGTTCCTTTAAAATCTTTCTTGTTTAAATATGATATAAAATTGTTTATTCTTCCACTTAGATTTTCAAAATCTTTTTTCAGGATTTCAAATTTATCTACGTTAATATAATTATAATCAAAAGCTCGGTATAATTGAGATCTCGTTTCTCCGGCAGAACCTTTTGCAATCGATAAAAATTGTCTAAATTCTAAATTACCGTTTCTTTCAAATCCTTCAGCAATGTTATCCATTATTGAACCTGATGATGCTTTTATTTGATCTCTAAATCTAAAATCATTTTTCAATTCGGTTTCAGTAGCAATAATCTGAATTTCTTTGGCTAATCTCCGAGCTTCTTGCCAAATGTCTAAATCTTCAAATCTTGTTATTGTTGCCATTTATATTTTGTTTAAAGTTATATTCGAAGTTTAAAGCAGTTTTAAAACTTTAAACTTTAAACTTTAAACAATTTCTATCCTACAGAACCTTCCAAAGAAATTTCTAATAATTTTTGTGCCTCTACAGCAAATTCCATTGGAAGTTTATTTAAAACGTCTTTACTGAAACCGTTTACAATTAATGCAATTGCTTTTTCAGTTGGAATTCCACGTTGATTACAGTAAAATACTTGGTCTTCACCAATTTTACTTGTTGTAGCTTCGTGTTCTATTTTTGCAGAAGGATTTTTACTTTCGATATAAGGAAAAGTGTGTGCACCGCAATTGTTACCCATTAAAAGGGAGTCACATTGAGAAAAGTTTCTGGCATTATCAGCTCGAGCACTTATTTGCACTAATCCGCGGTAGCTGTTTTGTGATTTTCCAGCCGAAATACCTTTTGAAATGATAGTCGATTTAGTATTTTTTCCTAAATGAATCATTTTTGTTCCAGTATCCGCTTGTTGGTGATTATTGGTAACGGCAATCGAATAAAATTCACCTACCGAATTGTCGCCTTTTAAAACACAAGAAGGATATTTCCAAGTAACGGCAGAACCAGTTTCAACCTGAGTCCATGAAATTTTTGCGTTAGTTTCGCATAAACCTCTTTTGGTTACAAAATTAAAAACCCCACCTTTTCCTTCTTTATTTCCTGGATACCAGTTTTGAACAGTCGAGTATTTAATTTCAGCATCATCAAGAGCGATTAATTCTACTACAGCAGCGTGTAATTGATTTTCGTCACGGCTTGGTGCTGTACAACCTTCCAGGTATGATACATAGCTTCCTTCGTCAGCAATAACCAATGTTCTTTCGAATTGTCCTGTTCCTGCTTGATTGATTCGAAAATAAGTTGAAAGTTCCATTGGGCAACGAACGCCTTTTGGAATATAACAGAATGAACCATCTGAGAATACTGCAGAATTTAATGCAGCATAAAAATTGTCTTTTTGTGGTACAACTGTTCCTAAATATTTACGAACTAATTCTGGATGCTCTTTAATTGCTTCTGAAATTGGGCAAAAAATAATACCTTTTTCTCCCAATGTTTTTTTGAAAGTAGTTGCAACAGAAACAGAATCGACAACAATATCCATAGCGACATTGTTCATCATTTTTTGTTCATCGACAGAGATTCCTAACTTTTTGTACATTTCTAAAAGCTCCGGATCAACATCGTCTAATGTTTTATTTGGATCTACTTGTTTAGGAGCAGAATAATATGAAATAGCCTGGAAATCGGGTTTTTGATAATGTACATTAGCCCATTCTGGTTCAATCATTTCTTCCCATGCACGAAAAGCTTCAATACGCCAATCGGTCATCCATTGAGGTTCTTCTTTTTTTAGAGAAATGGCACGAACTATGTCTTCGTTTAGCCCAATAGGAAACGTATCCGATTCTATATTTGTATAAAATCCGTATTCGTATTCTTTAGTTTCGAGTTCGATTTTTAAATCGTCTTCTGTGTATTTGCTCATTGTTTTTTTATTGAAAGATTTAAAAATTGAAGGATTTAAATATCAAAATCACTTACGCAATTTTTAAATCTTTAAATTTTGCAATCATTTAATTATTTATAGAGAAAAAGATTCTCCACAACCACAAGTTCTGCTTGCGTTTGGATTATTAAATACAAATCCTTTTCCGTTTAATCCACCTGAGAACTCTAATATTGTTCCAGCTAAATACAGAAATGATTTTTTCTCGACAGCAATAGTTATATCATTGTCTACGAATATTTTATCGTCGTCTCCTTTGGTTTTATCAAATTTTAGATCATATGATAAACCGGAGCAACCACCACTTTTCACGCCTACTCTCACGTAGTCATGTGCGGCATCAAAACCATCGTCTTGCATCAAGTCGATAATTTTCTTTTTGGCAGTATCTGAAACCTTTATCATTGTTATATAGATTATTGTCTAAATTATGGGCAAAGATACTATATAAAAACCTTTTTCCATAACGCTTAACATTTTTATAATTAATGTTAAAATAGATAAAGTCTATTTGATTTCATTTAATGCAAAAGGATTTTGTTAAATTGCAGGATTATTTAAAAAGTTTGAGGTTTTGATAATTTAAGACGCTATTTGATAGTTTTTTTGAATATATCGTGATTTTGCTTTTTTGATGTTTAATTTTATAATAAAAAATATAATGAAGTTATATCCTATAGAAACTGGAAATTTTAAATTAGACGGAGGTGCAATGTTTGGTGTTGTACCTAAAACTATTTGGAATAAAACCAACCCAGCCGATGCTAACAATTTAATAGATATCGCCGCAAGATGTTTGCTTATTGAAGATGGTAATCGACTTATTCTGATTGATACTGGAATGGGTGATAAGCAAACTGAAAAGTTTTTTGGGTATTATTCGCTTTGGGGCTCACACTCTATAGATAAATCATTGGCTCAATATGGGTTTCATCGAGATGATATTACCGATGTTTTTATGACGCATTTGCATTTTGATCATTGTGGCGGAAGTGTACAATGGAATGCTGATAAAACAGGGTATGAACCAGCATTTAAAAATGCAAAATTCTGGAGTAACGAAAATCATTGGGAATGGGCAACGAAACCTAATGCTCGTGAGAAAGCTTCTTTCTTATCCGAGAATATTTTGCCAATGCAAGAAAGCGGTCAATTAAATTTTATAAAAAGACCGGAAGCAGATTTTCTTCCAACATCTGAACTTGGCTTTGGTATTTTCTTTGCTGATGGTCATACCGAAAAACAAATGATCCCGCATATTCAGTACCAAGATAAAACAATTGTTTTTTGCGCCGATTTATTGGCTACAGCCGGACATATTCCGTTACCGTATGTTATGGGATATGATACTCGACCTTTGTTAACGCTACCTGAAAAAGCAAAATTCCTAAACGCTGCCGCAGATAATAATTACTATTTGTTTCTGGAACATGATGCACACAATCAAATCATAACGGTAGAACATACTGAAAAAGGTGTTCGCCTTAAAGATGTTTTTACTTGTGAGGATGTCCTTTAAAAGAATGAAATTTAAATAAAACAGAAATCCCATTCTCGATATATAACGAGAATGGGATTTTTTAGGTTTAACTAAAGTTGGTTACTCTACAATAACTTTTTTAGCAGTATTTGTACCTTCGCTTTCTAGATATACATAATAAATGCCTTTTGGTAAACCAGCTAAATGAATTATGTTGTCATTATTACCAGTGCTGAAAGTCGTTGTTTTTATCAATTTGCCCAAAGCATCATAAACAGTTGCTTTATTTAGCAAAATGTTATTAATGTGTAATTCTCCTTTTGTTGGGTTTGGATAAATTACAACTTTGTCGAATATGGATTCTTCGAGACCCAAAGTTTTACAAGTGTTTGAATAAATCGTGGTTGGTTCTTTTATATTTGACCAATTGGCATTTGAGTATTCCTCATCATCTACCTGAATGCAGCCAAGCTTATTAAGACCTAGAAAACTTGTGCTAATAGCAGTTCTTTTTCCAGCTTTTGATGGTACAATAAGTTTTGTATTATTTCCATTTCGTATGTTTAATGATACTAGCGGATTGTTTGCAATGTATATGATTTTAAGATTGGTGTTTTTTGATAAATCCAATGTAGTAATTTGGTTAGAAGACGCATTAAGTGTTTCTAAAAGTAGATTTTGATTCAGGTTTAGAGTCGTTAATTGATTATTACTACAATCTAAATCCGTTAACGATGTGAAATTTTCAATACCTGCTAAATCTGAAATATTACTATTTGAAAGATTCAGAGAGGTGATCGTGCTTATATTTGAATTGGAAATTTTTCCGTTTAAGCCATCTGTATCAATTCCTAAATCAATTAATTTTTGTTCAAAATTATTGTCAGGTAGTAGTATGTATTTTGGAGAACAAGCGGTACTAAAAGTTGCTTTAGCATCTTTTTTGCTTGACCAATTTGCATCAGAATATGCTACATCATCTACTTGAATACAGGTTAATTGTGGATTGTAAATGAATCCCAAATTTGAACTTTTTAAAAGCGTATTTTTTCCGTTTTTTAAATTAAGACTTGCTAATAGTAGATTTTCACTACAATCGAAATTTGTTAAAGCAATATTTTTTGAAAGATCTAAATTAGTTAATTGGTTTACGCCGCAATATAATTCAGTTAAGTTAACATTATTAGAAAGATTTAAATTTGTTAATTGATTGACCGCTACGTATAAAATATTTAGAGAGACGTTCTTTTCAACATCCAGATTAGTTAATTTATTGTCACTACAATTTAAATTTGTTAAAGCAGTATTATTGGAAACATTTAAAGATGTCAACTTATTAGCATTACATTTTAAATATGTTAAAGCAGTATTTTTAGAAACATTCAAATTTGTTAGTGCGCTATTGGAGCTACAATATAAAGTTGTTAAAGCAATGTTGCTAGAGGCATCTAAACTGGTTAATTGATTGTTATCACAGCTTAAAGTTTTTAAATTAATGTTACTAGAAATATCCAAATTTGTTAGTCGATTGCTGCTACAGTTTAAATATGTCAGAGCATTATTTTTGGATATGTTTAAATTTGTTAAGTAATTAGCTCTGCAATTAAGGACTTGTAAAGCGGCAAAGCTTTCAATTCCAGTTAAATCGGATATCTGGCTGGCAGATACGTCTAAGGAAGTTATAGATGAAATATTTGCGGTCATGACTTTTCCATTAATAGGACCAGAATCAAGTCCTAACGCAATTAACTTTTTCTCAAAGTTTGCGTCGGGGATTAATGTGTAAAAACTGCTTGTGTCACCAGACTCATATAAAGCGTTGATCTCTGTTGGAGTTAAAACACGATTCCAAATTCCAATATCATCTATTTTACCTTTGAAGCTTTCATCTGTAGTATCCCCAGGAATTCTTTGTCCTATTTTGAAAGTATTGCCTGTAGTGTTTAAGCTTATAAGATTTTCAGATACAAATTCGCCATTGATAAATAATGAAGCTTTAGTTCCATCGTATGTAAGTGTGTAGAAATACCAGTCATTGTTTGAATAATCAAAGTTGTTTACATAAAAAGAGCCGTCAGAAAAAACAGGGCCATTTACTACATTGAGGTATCCCTTTGAGTAAACAGAAAGAGAAAGTCTTTGTGTTTTTGCTAAAATACCATAGTTAAAAATACAAATTTCATATTTGTCTGGGGATGTAAAGGCATCATTTGTCTTGAACCATCCCGAAATTGTTCTTGGAGAATTGTTTTGAGGAATATTAGTTATTAGAGCATTAATATTACTGCTGATGCCATTAAAAGAGTAGGCTGTATTGGCAACTCCAAAACGATCGGTAGTTAGAGTAACATCTGTAGGATTTCCGTCGCTTCCACTTCCGCTTGCATCATTTGCATTACCATTAAAAGGGAAATAAGCAAGTAATCCGTCCTTCGGTACGTATGTTGGGACAGTAGTAGTTTGAGCATAAGTTGAGGAAAATGCCAAGAAAATAATAAAGAGTAGTTTTTTAATCATAATTTTAACTATTTGAATTAGAATATGCAATGATACAAATTACAAATGATTTCGTGTTAAAATTTTATTTATCAGATTGTAATTAGATTCGGTATTTTCATTTCTTAAAGAATGTTTATATTTGAGCCGTTTCATTTTGTCAAGAAAAGATTAAATCAGATTCCTAACAGATTGTTAATCTGTCTTTTTTTTGTAACAAAAATCATAATTTAGGCCCATATTTTAACTTTTATTAAATTTACATAAATGAATAGTATTAAACCTATTTACATATCTGCTTGGGTATTACTTGCTTTAGCTAGTAGTGCAACTGTACAGGCACAAGTTTCAACTTCTAAAGAAACTATTACAGCACCTTTAGTTATTGTAAAAAAAGCCCCACTTTCTGAAAATGATTTAAAAAGATGGAGTCATCTGGATTTAGTAAAAGATACTATCCCCGGAATGAGTGTTGATAAAGCGTATGCCGAATTACTAAAAGACAAAAAAGGAGTAAAGGTAATCGTAGGAATTGTTGATTCGGGTGTAGATATAGAACACGAAGATTTACAAGGATACATCTGGACGAATACAAAAGAAATTCCTGGTAACGGAATCGATGATGATAAGAATGGTTTTATAGATGATGTTCATGGATGGAACTTTCTTGGTGATGCTGTAAACGAGAATACAGAAATGACTCGTATCGTAAAGAAAGGTGACGATGGCTCTGCTGAATATAAAAACGCCTTGGCACAATACAATGAAAAATACGAGAAAGCTTTAAAAGATAAAGAACAAGTAGATTTTTTACTAGAAGTACACAAGACTGTGAAAACAGCTCTGAATAAAGAAAACTACAATCTTGAAGATTTAAGTACAATTAGCTCTACAGATTCAAAAGTACTTAGAGCTAAAATGATAATGACTCAAATTTTTGGTAATGCAGGTCCAACTTTTAATCCTGAAGCAGATTTTGAAGAATATAGAGCTCAGGTTTATGATCAGTTAAATTATAATTTGAATAAAGAATTTGATGGTCGTAAAATTGTAGGTGATAATCCAGAGGATATTAAAAATACTCGTTATGGTAATAACAATGTTACAGGACCAGATAAAGAAAAAGCATTACACGGAACTCACGTAGCAGGTATTGTAGCTCAGGTTCGTCACAACAATTTAGGTGGAGACGGAGTTGCTAATAATGTCGAAATTATGACTGTAAGAGCTGTTCCAGATGGAGATGAGTATGATAAAGACATTGCATTGGCAATACGTTATGCAGTAGATAATGGAGCAAAAGTAATTAACGGAAGTTTCGGGAAAAGCTTTTCTCCACATAAAAAATGGGTTTATGATGCTATAAAATATGCTGCTAAAAAAGATGTACTAATTGTACACGCAGCTGGAAATGATGGATACAATATAGATATTGAGAAAAACATCAATTATCCAAATGATTCTGAAGACAACATAAAAGAGTTTGTAGATAATTTAATTACAATTGGAGCAATTAATAAAGTATACGGAGAAAATGTAATTGCTAGTTTCTCTAATTTTGGAAAAATAAACGTTGATGTTTATGCTCCAGGAGAAGAAATCTATGCAACAGTTCCAAATAACAAATACAAATATTTGCAAGGAACATCGATGGCGGCTCCTAATGCTGCGGGAGTTGCAGCTTTAATTCGTTCGTACTATCCAAAATTAAAAGCTTCGCAAGTAAAACATATATTGATGGATTCTGGCGTTTTGCTTCCGTCGATGGTAGTTTTGGGTGAAAATCCAAATCCAGCAGAAAAGCCAGTAGCTGTTTCATCGTTAGAGTCGTCAAAAACGGCTAAAATGGTGAATGCTTATAATGCGTTATTGATGGCAGAAAAAATGTCAAAAAAATAAATTGTAAAGAATATTAATCCGATGGAAGGGTGGCAACCCTTCCATTTTTATTATATAGCCCATGCGAAAAATTATATTACTTTCTTTTTTGAGCCTTAGTTTTGGCTCACTAGTTGCTCAAAATGCACCTTATTGGCAACAACATGTAGATTATAAAATGGATGTATCGATGGATGTAAAAGACTATTTGTACAAAGGCAAGCAAGAATTGGTTTATACTAATAACTCGCCAGATACTTTAAGAAAAGTATTTTACCATTTGTTTTTTAATGCATTTCAACCAGGAAGTGAGATGGATGCAAGAATCCAGACTATAAAAGATCCTGATGGAAGAATGATAAATAAGGTAAAAGTTGATGGCAAAGATGTTAAAGAAAGCCGCATGAAAACTTTAAAACCTAATGAAATAGGTTTTCTTAATATTACCAATTTCAAGCAAGATGGTGTAACTGCTACAACAAGAGTTTCGGGAACTGTTATGGAAGTTACTTTGGCTAAGCCAATTTTGCCAAACTCAAAAACTACTTTTACATTAGACTTTGACGGACAAGTTCCAGTACAAATTCGCCGTGCAGGAAGAAATAACTCAGAAGGTGTTGCTTTGTCAATGTCTCAATGGTATCCTAAATTGGCCGAATTTGATTTTGAAGGTTGGCATGCAGATCCTTATATCGCAAGAGAATTTCATGGAGTTTGGGGAAATTTTGACGTAAAAATTACAATCGACAAAGACTACACAATCGGAGGTTCTGGATATTTGCAAAACAAAAATGAAATTGGTCATGGATATGAAGATGCTGGTGTTACAGTAGTTTATCCTAAAAAAACAAAAACACTTACCTGGCATTTTGTAGCACCAATGGTACATGATTTTACTTGGGCAGCCGATAAAGAATATACTCATGATGTGGTAAAAGGACCAAATGATGTTGATTTACATTTCTTATACAAAAACAATCCAAAAACTACAGAAAACTGGAAGAAACTAGAGCCATTAATGGTGAAAGTAATGGATTTTTATGATCATAAAGTAGGACCATATCCGTACAAACAATATTCATTTATTCAAGGTGGAGATGGCGGAATGGAATATGCAATGTGTACTCTAATGTTAGGAAACGGAACTCTGGAAGGAATTTTAGGAACGGCAACGCATGAGTTAGGACACTCTTGGTTCCAGCATGTTTTGGCTTCAAATGAATCTAAGCACCCATGGATGGATGAAGGTTTTACAACTTACATCGAAGATTTAGCTTTAAATGAATTAGCTGGAGATAAAAAAGTAGAAAATCCGTTTAAAGGAAATTATGCAGCGTATTATAAATTGGTAGAATCTGGTAAAGAACAACCACAAACTACACATGGTGATCGTTATGATGAAAACAGACCGTATAGTATTTCTTCTTATGTAAAAGGAAGTATCTTTTTGTCTCAATTAGGATATTTGATTGGTGAAAATAATCTAGATAAAACATTAAAAAAATATTATAGCGATTTTAAATTCAAACATCCATCACCAAACGATATCAAGAGAACTGCTGAGCGCGTTTCGGGAGCAGAGTTAGATTGGTATTTAATCGATTGGACAGGAACTACGAATACTATTGATTACGGTATTAAAGACATAGCTGATAGTGGAGATAAAACAGTGGTAACTTTAGAAAGAATTGGAAGAATGCCAATGCCTATTGATTTAACTGTAGAATATACAGATGGAACTAAAGAGAGTTTTTACATTCCGTTACGAATGATGAATTTCATAAAAGAAAATCCTAATCCTTCTATGAAAAGAACGGTTTCAAATGACTGGGCTTGGGCAATGCCAACTTATAATTTGACAATCTCAAAAAGCAAAAGCACAATTAAGAAAATCACTATTGATCCAAGCGGATTAATGGCTGATATTAAACCTGCGAATAATGTTTATGAAGTGAAGTAAATCTTTGCTCTTATTCAATAAAAAAGCCCTTAAAGACATATTGTTCTTTAAGGGCTTTTTATTTAAAAAATGGTTTTCTTAAAAAATGATTATTTTACTACTTCCGTATTAGTTTCAGAAATAATAGTGTTCTGTTTTTGTTTTTTAAATGGGAAAAACTGTCTATAACTGGCAGATCTCCATAACCATTCGACAGGACCATAGTTGTATTTAGAAAGCCACCATTTGCTTATAAAAAGTTGAACTATGAATAATGCTACCGCAAGAAAAAAGTAAAACCAATAAGGTAATGTATTGTAGATTTTTAAGCCAATACCCGAAAAAATAAAGGTAGCCAGAATGTTTTGAACCATATAATTGGTCAATGTCATTTTTCCACTCACGTTAAAATAGCTAAAAATAGTTTTTAGTTTACCATTTGTGTAAAGCAAGCATATTCCCGATGCAATAAATAGCATAGTATTTATTATTAACCAGAATATTGGATGGAAATATTTAAGGAAAGGTACTTTATAATTTATTGCCGTTATTAAAAGAAAACCAAATACTAGCGCAATAATAAAAGTTGTTATAATGGTTCTTTCTAATAGTTTTTTAAATTCTGGTAAACGATTAAAGAAGTTAATTTTTTGAGCATAAAAACCTAAAAGCATACAAGCAAACATTACTACATGTACCGTAACGGCATATACCAGATTAATCATTTCGCTATAATAAGTACCTAGCAAATTAAATTGAAATAAATCTAGCCAATTTCCCGAGTAAAATAGCTTTAAATATTTAACGTCCGATTGTACGTTTGGTAAAGTCTGTGTTATCGAATTGATGTATGCTGTAAGAAACGGAATAGTCAAAAAGAGTATTGCGCAGGTTATAAGTATTGTTTTTTTAGAACTTTTGTAAAACAATAAAAGAAATAGACCCAAAAAGGCATAATCTTTTAAGATGTCGCCAAACCAAAATGCAGAGTTAATAAAAGCAAGTATAAAAAGAATAACCATTCTCCAGCAAAAAAATAAAACTGGATTTTTGCCTTTACTTGCCACATTATTAATAAGTACTGCAAAACCATAACCAAATAGAACGCTTAGTAAAGTCCAGGATTTGGCAGCAAAAAAATATTGATTAATTGCAGCGATTACTTCAGAAAAAGGGCCTTTTTTAAGAACAGCGCTTTCTAATCCTACATAACGATAATCGACATAGTTACCTATTACAACCCCTAATAACGCCCATCCTCTTAAAATATCTACGATGGCAGTTCTTTTGTTTTCCTGAACTGGTTGAAATGAATTTGTCATATAATTAACTGAATTTGTAGTTTTTATAAATGGTTTTTTTATTGAGATGATTATTCTGCTGCTTCTGCATTAGTTTCAGAAATAAAGGTGTTCTGTTTTTGTTTTTTAAACGGAAATAATTCTCTATAACTTGCACATCTCCATAGCCACTCAATTGGTCCATAATTGTATTTAGAAAGCCACCATTTGCTAATAAATAATTGAATTGTAAAAACAGAAACAGCTAATAAAAAGTAAAACCAATACGGAAAGGAATTCTCAATATTTAAACCAATTCCGGAGAAAATAAAGGCAACGAGTATATTTTGAGATATATAATTTGTCAAAGTCATTTTTCCGCCAGCACTAAAATATTTGAAGATCGTTTTTAGTTTACCATTTTCGTATAACAAGCATATTCCCGTTGCAATAAAAACCATTGTACTTAAAATAAGCCAGTAATAGGGGTGGAAGAATTTAAGGAAGCCAGCTTTGTTTTCAATAGCAAAGAAAAAAACAATACCAATTGTAACGGCAATAATCAGACTGATTATAAGTACATATTTTAAAAGTTTTTTCTTTTCGTTTAAACGATTAAAAAAATCTAATTTTTGAAGCAGAACCCCAAAAAGCATACAAGCCAGCATTACAATATGTGCTATAATGGCATAACCAGGAGAAACGATTTGCTGGTAATAAGAAGCCAATAGATTAAACTTAAAAAAGTCCAGCCAGTTTCCTGAGTGGTATAATTTTAAATATTCAGGATTGGAGATAATATCTATTCTTTCAAAGTTAAAACCTTTGATATAAGCCATTAAAAAAGGAATGATAAGAATAAGAACTGTACAGATTATACTTAATGTCTTTGCAGAACATTTGTAAAAAAACAATAATACAAGTCCTAGAAAAGCATAATCTTTTAAGATGTCGCCAAACCAAAAAATACAATTAATAAAAGCCAAACCAAAAAGCAATATCATTCGCCAGCTAAAAAAAGTAACTGGATTTTTGCCTTTCGCAGCGACATTATTAATTAAAATTGCAAAGCCATAACCAAACAAGATTGTTAATAAAGTCCAGGATTTTCCAGAGAAAAAAAACTGATCAAAATTAGATAGTATTTCAGATAACATACTATTCTTAGTTTCTTGTGGTAGATTAATGTGTGGTAAACCGGAATAATTGCCAATTGCAACGCCTAATATGGCCCAGCCCCGAAGAATGTCGACAATAGCAGTTCTTTTGCTTTGTTCGACAGGATGATAAGAATTTGTCATTTGATTAACGTTTTTATTGTGATTTGATTGATGATTTTGTATGAATTATTGAGTTATTCATAGCTAAATCAAAAATAAGAAAAATATAAAGCAATCAAATTTTAAATGACAAATAATGTTTGTAATTAAAAGGAAAGGATCTGTTTGGTAAAAAAAGAAAAGTCCATTTTTAAAAGGAATTCCTTTTAAAAATGGACTTTTATCGTATAAAGGCGATGTTTATTTTTTGTTACCTAAATGCTCCAGCATATCTTTAGTCATTGACTCAAGGTCGAAAGTATGATTCCAATCCCAATCTTCTCTAGCCGAACTATCGTCGATGCTAGCAGGCCAGCTATCAGCAATTTTTTGACGGAAGTCTGGATTGTATGAAATCGTAAATTCAGGAATATGTTTTTTAATTTCTGCTGCAATTTCAGTAGGAGTAAAACTTATTGCAGCTAAATTGTAAGAGGAGTGAATTTTGATCTTTTCAGCAGGGGCTTTCATGATATTTATAGTTGCTTCTATAGCATCATCCATATACATCATTGGCATTTTAGTTTCAGATGATAAGAAACATTCGTATTTTTTATCGGCAATAGCTTTATAAAAAATATCAACAGCATAATCTGTAGTTCCACCACCTGGAGGTGTAGACCAGCTAATTAAACCAGGGTAACGGATACTTCTTACATCGACACCATAAATGTTATGGTAGTATTCGCACCATCTTTCACCAGCTTGTTTACTAATTCCGTATACAGTCGAAGGTTCCATGACAGTATATTGTGGAGTGTTTTCTTTTGGAGTTGTAGGTCCAAAAACAGCAATACTAGATGGCCAGAAAATCTTTTTTATTTTATTTGCCTTGGCTAAGTTTAAAACGTGAAACAAAGAGTTCATGTTTAGGTCCCAAGCAAATGCTGGATTCTTTTCGGCAGTAGCCGATAATAAAGCAGCCATTAAATAAATATCAGTTATTTTATGAACCTCTACAAGGTGCTCGATTTGATTGAAATCTAAGGCATTCACTACTTCAAAAGGACCAGAATTAACAACGTCAGTATTTAATTTACGAATGTCAGATGCAATTACATTTTCTGTTCCGTATAATTTGCGTAGTTTTTGGGTAAGCTCCGTTCCGATTTGACCGCAAGCACCAATGATTAATATTTTTGGATTCATTATGTGTTGTTTTTAGTAACGCAAATATAACGTTTTCGCAAATAATTTTACTTTTCGGAATAACAAATTATAAATTTAATAAGGATGAAGATTGATTTTTGGATTATTCTCCGTTGAGGTGTTTAATTGTTTTTACCGTTAAGCACGCGGATGATACGGATTTACAAAAGTAAAAACGCGGATTAAAAACGGATTTTTAAAAATAATAGATGGAAATCCGTTTAATCCGTGTTTTCGCGATAGCGAATCCGCATAATCCGCGTCCCTTTATAGACAATTTAAGTTAGCCACAGATGAAGCAGACCTATGGCAAAAAACGCGTTTGATTTATAGAATCTTTAGCAAAAAACAGAATTCGTAATTGTAAAATTACTTTGTAACTTTGTAGCTTAATGTTTGAACCGATGAAATATAGAATATCTCTTTTCCTGCTTTTTGTTTTTCTTTTAAATTCTTGTCAGAATAACGACGAAAAGCGACTTGCCGAAAATAAAAAGGAAGCCAAAAAGAAAGAATTGATTTTTAATAATATTAGAAATAGTTGGGTTTTTTACGATAGTTCTATTAATGAGGCTTCAGAACAAATTGAAAACCAATGGAATGAATGGCACCTGTTTTTAAAAGTATTAAAAGGTACACCTCAAAAAACCATTGGAGCATTTCAAAAAAAATCTACTGAAATCACCAAAAGCGCTGAGGCTTTAAATAATAATATTCCAGCCCAACTTAATGTGCCTCAAGTTAAAACCAGAATCGCTATCATAATTACGAAAATAAAAATGATGGATTTATATATTCATTTGGATAGAATTCCCGACGAAAAGGTCAGTATTTTAATCAGAGAAATAAATAATGAACTAATGGCTTTACAAAGACAAATGGATAAGATTCTTGTAAAGAGTAAGATTCCTGTTGAAGACGGGGAGACAGAGTTAATGAAAATGATAAAGGATACTGCAAGAGCAATTCCTAATGAAAAAGTGACCCCAAATATTCCTAGAGTTGAGTAAAAGTGCTTTATATACTACGTACGATAATTTGCCCAAAACACAGCAAATTGCCAATCAGTTAATAGAAAACAATGAAGTAAAATTGCATCTTAACGGATTGTTAGGATCGTCGTTTTCATTTGTAATTCGTTCTTTGTTTAAGAAAGCCGAATTGCCTTTTCTTGTTATTTTGGATAATAAAGAAGAAGCAGCGTATTATCTGAACGATTTAGAGCAAATGATCGGGGAGCAAGATGTATTGTTTTATCCCGGATCTTACCGAAGACCGTATCAGATAGAAGACACTGATAATGCTAATGTTTTGCTTCGTGCGGAAGTATTAAACCGAATTAATTCGCGTAAAAAACCCGCTGTAATCGTAACTTATCCCGAAGCATTATTTGAAAAAGTAGTGACTCGAAAAGAGTTGGATAAGAATACGTTGAAAGTGTCGGTTGGCGATAAAATTTCAATTGATTTTATTAATGAAGTTTTATTCGAATATGAATTCAAAAGAGTAGATTTTATTACCGAGCCTGGAGAGTTTTCTGTTCGAGGAGGAATTGTAGATGTGTTTTCTTTTTCAAATGATAATCCATATCGAATTGAGTTTTTTGGAAACGAAGTCGATAGTATTCGAAGCTTTGATGTTGGAACACAATTATCTATAGAAACACATAAAAAAATCACGATAATACCCAATGTCGAGAACAAAGTGTTTCAGGAAAATAGAGAAAGTTTTTTGGATTATATTTCTGAAAAAACAGTTCTTTTTATTCAAGATACAGATGGATTTCTGAGTCAGTTAGACAAACAATTTGCAAGAGCCGAAGAAGCTTACGAGAAATTATCGCAAGAAATTAAGCGCGCAACGCCAGATCAGTTATTCCTAAACCAGAAGTCATTTATAAAAAAAGCACTAGATTTTTCGATTGTAGAATTGGCCAGTAAACCAATTTTTAAAACAATCAAGAAATACGATTTCCATATTCAGCCACAACCCTCATTTAATAAACAGTTTGATTTATTGTTGAATAATTTAAGTGATAATCATTTTAACGGATACAAGAATTATTTGTTCTGTTCTAATGATGCGCAGGCAAAACGTTTTCATGATATTTTTGAAACCTTGGACGAAGCCAATTCTGAGAATATTCGCAAGCAATATCATACGATAGTTTTACCATTGTATCAAGGTTTTATCGATGACGAAAATCAGATTACGTGTTATACCGATCATCAGATTTTTGAGCGTTACCATAAATTCAATATTAAAAACGGCTATTCTAAAAAACAGAATATCACGCTTAAAGAATTAACCACATTATCGGTTGGGGATTATGTAACGCATATCGATCACGGAATCGGGCGATTTGGTGGTTTACAAAAAATTCAGGTAGAAGGAAAAACGCAAGAAGCCATTAAGTTGGTTTATGCCGATAATGATATTGTGTATGTGAGTATACACTCGCTTCATAAAATTTCTAAATACAACGGAAAAGACGGAACGCCACCCAAAATTTATAAGTTAGGTTCGAATGCTTGGAAGATTTTAAAACAAAAAACCAAAGCACGTGTCAAACATATTGCCTTCAATCTTATTCAGTTGTATGCAAAAAGAAGATTAGAAAAAGGATTCCAGTTTGCGCCAGATAGTTACTTACAAAACGAATTAGAAAGTTCGTTTATTTACGAAGATACACCAGATCAAACTAAATCAACACAGGAAGTAAAAGCCGATATGGAAAGCGACCGACCAATGGATCGTTTGGTTTGTGGTGATGTAGGATTCGGAAAAACAGAAGTTGCAATTCGTGCCGCTTTTAAAGCAGTAGATAATAGCAAGCAAGTTGCAGTCTTGGTGCCAACAACAATTCTTGCCTACCAGCATTACCGTACTTTTTCGGAACGATTAAAAGAAATGCCTGTTTCTGTTGGGTATTTAAACCGTTTTAGAACTGCAAAACAAAAAGCGCAAACGCTTAAAGATTTAGCCGAAGGAAAACTAGATATCGTAATTGGTACGCACCAATTAGTAAATAAAAATGTAGTTTTTAAAGATTTAGGATTGCTAATTGTCGACGAAGAACAAAAGTTTGGAGTAAACGTAAAAGATAAACTGAAGACAATTGCCGCCAATGTTGATACGTTGACATTAACAGCAACGCCAATTCCGAGAACATTACAATTCTCCTTAATGGCAGCGCGAGATTTATCTGTAATTACAACACCTCCGCCCAATCGTTACCCAATCGAGACTAATGTAGTTGGGTTTAATGAAGAATTGATTCGTGATGCGATTTCGTATGAGATTCAGCGTAACGGACAGGTTTTCTTTATTAATAACCGAATCGAAAATATAAAAGAAGTTGCCGGAATGATTCAGCGTTTAGTCCCAAATGCAAGAGTAGGAATCGGACACGGACAAATGGAAGGTGCTAAGCTGGAAGAATTAATGCTAGCGTTCATGAACGGAGATTTTGATGTTCTGGTAGCTACAACAATTATCGAGAGTGGTCTTGATGTACCAAATGCCAACACCATTTTCATCAATAATGCTAATAACTTCGGATTATCGGATTTACATCAAATGCGTGGTCGAGTAGGGCGTAGTAACAAGAAAGCATTCTGTTATTTCATCTGTCCGCCATATTCATCCATGACCGAAGATGCTCGTAAACGAATCCAGGCTTTAGAACAATTTAGCGAGTTAGGAAGCGGTTTTAATATCGCTATGAAAGATCTTGAAATTCGTGGAGCAGGAGATTTATTAGGAGGTGAACAAAGTGGTTTCATTAATGAAATCGGGTTTGATACCTATCAAAAAATCATGAATGAAGCTATCGAAGAATTAAAAGAAAACGAATTCAAAGATTTATATCCTGCAGAGAACGATATTGAAACGAAGGAGTACGTAAAAGACTTGCAAATCGATACCGATTTTGAGTTATTGTTTTCTGATGAATATATTAATAATGTCACAGAGCGTTTAAGTTTGTACAACGAGTTGGGTTCTGTGAAAAATGAAGAAGAACTGGTTCTCTTCCAAAATAAATTAATTGACCGTTTTGGACCAATGCCTCCGCGTGCCAATGCGTTGATGAATAGTATCCGCATTAAATGGATTGCGACTAAAATAGGAATTGAGAAACTGGTAATGAAAAAAGGTAAAATGATTGGTTATTTTGTTTCCGATCAACAGTCTGATTATTACCAATCGAAACGTTTTCATAAAGTGATAAATTTTGTGCAAACACATAGTAATATTTGCAAAATGAAAGAAAAAGAAACTCCAAATGGTTTACGTCTTTTATTGACTTTCGAGAATGTGAAATCTACCAAAAGAGCTTTGGAGCTGATGGAGTTATTTGAAGAATAAGTTTTTATTTCTATATAAAAAATGGCGCATGAAATTTTCATGCGCCATTTTTTATGGTTAGAATGTAAGGATTACTCTAGTTTTAGATAATGTAAACCTTTATTTCCTGAAATAATTATCTTGGTTTTAGAGAATGAGATGTCATTTATAACTGAACCCGTTGGTAATTCAAGCTCTAGTTCCCATGTTGCACCTGAATCTTTTGTTACAAATAACTTATCACCAGACTGAATATACCATTGAGTTTCTGTTCTAAGAAAGATAGAAGTCACATCCGATTTTATTTTAGTCCATGTTTTTAGCATATCGTTTGATTGCTGTAGTGTTTTATCTGTATTGTTTATTGAGAGTATTTTGTTGATGTTTAGGAACTTGTATGCAAGAGATAAATTTGTGTCTGCATTGCTGATAGTGTCTTTAATGATCCAATTACTATAACCTGTTTCAGATTCCATAACTGCATTTTTTTGAATATTAGAACCGTATTTTTTTGGATCATAAATTCTACCCAATTGATAAAATTTATCATTTGATGTTGATTTTCCAAAAGATTTAACGTTCAGTCTAATATTACCACCATTTTTAATAACCGTCGTAGCCCACATCGGATAGTCATTTTTAACAAAAGTCTTCCCATTGTCAGCAGTATAAATTTGCGCACCCATTACTGTATTTATAATAGAACTTTTACTATCCAAATATCCAATGTACAAGCCATTTAGCTCAATACTAAAATTGTTTTCTGGGACTATTTTGTTGGTTGTTTCAAAGCCATTATCGGTAAAAGTAGCTTGACGTGTATTAGTTAAAACACCTATTTTGTCATTAAACATTTTAAAAGCTCCGTAGTAACCTGGCTGATTGATTGATGCTTGTTCATAACCTGAAGCTTTAGGTTCTAGTTTTACTGGGAGGTTCTCATTGATAAACGAAAAGATAGTTTTACTATCATCAAAGATTGAAGAATTATTAATGTTAACATTCCCTAAAGTATTTAGTTTATTCCATCCTTTTGCTATAACAAAGAAATTTATAGGAGTACTACTCACTTTTTGAACCTGTATTTTTAAAATATTTGCTCCAGTTTTGAAAGCATCTGAATTAGATATCAAAATTTTACTATTAGTAATTTCTTTTGGAGTAATTTCAATATCATTAATAAAAACTTTAGTTGGAAAATCTTTATTGATAAAGTTAGTTCCTGTAATCTCTAAATTTTCTCCTGTAATAAGAAACTCAGAGGGAACTTTAGTAATTGTAATTGGTGATGGATGACTAGTTTCTAGGGTATTATCACCCGATTCATCACTTGAGCAGGAAACAAATAATCCTCCAGTTAAGAGAATTGATAATAGAAGTAGTTTTTTTTTCATTCGGTTTTATTAAGATTGATTTCTGCAGTAAATGAATGGAATTGTCAAATAATATCAAAATTTGAGGGATTATATTTATAACATTTTTGTTAAAAAATAATTTATTGCTTAAGATATTTATAAAACTCAGAGTGTGTTTATGGTTAAATGTCTAGAATATAGTGAAATAAGTGATTGTAAGCTATGCAGGTTCTTGGCTTTTATAATGTAGAATTGATTAAAAAGACGTTAGAGATAATGGAGTTGTTTGAGGAGTAGATAGCTTTGAGGAAGGATTTTATTTTTTATTATCCAACAGTATTTCGGTCATATTCTTATAATTATTTAAGAACCCTTTGGTGATTAAATAGTGTTCCGTTTCCTCATAATCGACTTGTCTTATTCCGTTTTCATCCAATTGATATATTATTGCATTTGGGTATGCCAAAAGAATTGGAGAATGGGTTGCGATTATAAATTGCGAATTGTTTTTTACGTGTTCATCTATTGCCGCAAACAGTGTAAGTTGCCTCATGGGAGATAAAGCAGCTTCGGGCTCATCAAAAACATAAAGACCATTTCCGCCTAATCGTTCAGTAATGATTTTCATGAAAGATTCCCCATGAGAACATTCATGCAAGGAATGACCCGTTCCCTGAAGGTTGTCTGTTGCTTCCATATAAGTTGCCAGATTATAAAAACTTTCAGCACGAAGAAAGTAATAGTCTTCTGGGAGACTATGACTTTTTGCAATCTTCAAATAATTAAAAAGACCAGATGTATTCTGATGGGTACTAAAACGAGCATGTTTACTTCCTCCTTCTTGACTTAATCCCATACTTAAAGCAATTGCTTCTATCAGCGTAGATTTTCCTGAGCCATTTTCTCCTACGATAAAAGTAACATCAGAGTGAAATTCAACTTTATCCAACCCTTTTATAGATGGTATCGTAAAGGGATATTCCTCATAACTTGTAATTGATTCTCTTTTGAGTGAGATTTCTTTTAAATAAGGTTTGTTTGTTATCACTTACGAGTTGCTTTAATTGAATTGATGAAGAGGGTTCAAAAATAAAACATTTTTACGGATGAACTTCTTAAAATTTATTAGAGCATAAAAACAAATGAGTTTCCTGAAAAAAATAAGGGCGTATGAAATTTTCATACGCCCTTATTAATTCAACGGGATAGAAACTATATCCGATTATTGTAATTAACTATTTGACAATTAATTTATTTAAACATGAACTTCTTTTAATATCTCTTCAAGGTATTGTACCATTTCATCTGCATTTTGTTTGTTGAATGGCATTGGTGGTTTTATTTTTAAAACATTGTGCAAAGGTCCGTCAGTACTTAGTAAGTATCCTTTTTCTTTCATTTTTTCGACAATAATGTCAATTTCTGGAATTGCGGGTTCCATGGTTGTTCTGTCTTTTACCATTTCGGCACCAATGAATAAACCATGTCCACGAACATCACTGATGATTGGGAATTTATCCATTAATCCTTTTAGTAAATCCATTAGATAATTACCTACTTCTAGGGCGTGTTGTTGCATTTCTTCGTCCTGAATTACTTCCAGAACAGCTAGTCCAGCTGACATTGATACAGGATTACCTCCAAAAGTGTTGAAGTATTCCATTCCGTTGTTAAAAGCATCGGCAATTTCGTTTGTTACGATTACTGCTGCAAGCGGATGACCATTTCCTATAGGTTTTCCTAGTACAACAATATCTGGAACGACATCTTGTAATTCGAATCCCCAGAATTTATCACCAACTCTTCCAAATCCTACCTGAACTTCATCGGCAATACAAACTCCTCCCGAAGCTCTTACGTAATCGTACACTGTTTTTAGATAGTTTTCTGGTAACGGAATCTGACCTCCAACGCCCAATAAGGTTTCGCAGATAAATACGGCTGGTGATTTGTCTTCTTTCTTTAAATCTTCAATTATTCTTTGTACATCGGCAGCATATTTTTCGCCAGCTTTTGCATCGCCATATTTATAAGGACCTCGATATAAATCGGGATTAATTGCTTTATGAATCCACGGCATTTTTCCAAAACCTCCTTTACTGTCAAATTTATAAGGACTCATCTCCATAGCTACGGTTGAGGTTCCGTGATAAGCATGATCTAATACGATAATGTCTTTTTGCTTTGTAAAATGGCGGCTCATTCTTATAGCAAGATCATTTGCCTCACTACCAGAGTTTACGAAATAACAAATGCTTAATGACGATGGTAATGTTGCAGTAAGTTTTTCAGCATATTCTAATATAGTATCGTTAAGGTATCTTGTATTAGTGTTTAAAGTTGCAATTTGTTTTTGCATCTTCTTTACCACTACAGGATGACAATGTCCAACGTGTGATGGGTTGTTTACACAATCTACAAAGGTTCTTCCTTTATCATCATATAAATATTGTAATGCCCCTTTTACGATTTTTAGTTTCTCGTTGTAACCAATGCTTAGATTTCGACCTACATTTTTTTGACGAGCTTGTAATAAATCAGAATAGTCAGAATCATTTATCACGCCATCGAACCCGCAAGCTTTTCTAAAAGTATCCTGAGCTTTTATAGGATTTATTTTGATGAGTTTGTATAATAACTCCCAAGCTGGCTTCTCTGTTATGAAATGATGGGCATTATCGCTATTTAGCGATGCGTTATAAGCCGACTGTGTTACGCTTATACAAAGCCTTCCAGCGATTAAATAATATAGTAAATCTAGTTCTTGTGTTGTAAGCGGATATGTTTCATGATATCCTTTTACGATGAATGAAGCAGCTGTTAACGGATCATCACTTTCAAGGATTGCATACGTACAAGCTATTGCAAGATTATTGATTAAAGCGGAATAAACCATATCGCCAAAATCTATCAAACCAGTTGTTTCTTCTCCTTGCGCCATTACATTACAATCATTGGCATCATTATGAATGTATGCGTGTCGTAATGTGTGTATTTGCGGAAGCACTTCGGTATCAAATTGTAAAAGGAAATACCCGGCAATTCGTCTACGTTCGTGATTAGTAATGTACTTCAGTTTTTCATTGACATCACCCGCTCTGCTAATGTCCCACGTATAATGGCGATGCATTGCAGGATGAGAAAAGTCTTGTAATGCTTTATCCATATTCCCCATAAATGCACCTAAATTATAAAGAGCAGTACTTGATTTTTTTTGTTCCTCGTGCCAAAAAATGCCTTCAAGAAAACTAAGAATTCGTACGTAATACGTTTTGTTGTCTTTGATTATTTGGGTTAAAGCTTCTCCGTTTTTATTGATAGAAAACTGCTGAAAGCTTTCTGCTAAAGGGCTTTTGCTTAAATGCTGAATGATTTTAACCTGCGCATCCAGAAAAGGATACGGCTGATTTTCATCAGAAAGCTTTAATATATACTTTTGATTTTTCTCATCGGTTAAGATAAAATTCAATTCATCATAACCGTCTAACGCTTTTACGGTAGCGGATAATCCATAATGTTCTATCGCTAATTGCTGAATGTCTGTTTCTGAAAAAATCATTGGTATTGTTTATTAAGTTGTTTTGTCTGTTTTCTCGTTTTCCTACAAGGTATTTTTTTGATCATGTAGTGAAAAGTTTTTCACCACAAATTTCACAAATTATCGCTAATTTTTTTAAATAAAAGCATTCTTATATTTGTGCTAATTGTTTCGCCAGTTCGCTCTTTCAGGCTCGGGTTGTGGCTGTTTTTTTATTTCCAAATAATGGCTTGTGCTGGTTGTAAAGGGTTTTGACCCACAAGAATTTTACTTCCTTGAGGTATTGGTAAGTTTATAGGTTCGTTTGTATAGTTTACACCTACGTAAAAACCATCTCTCCATTCTACAAATACTCCTTTTGGTAAATCTTCGATGGCTACTTTTGCACGTTCGTAAATAGTACGTACAACTTGTCTTTCTAAAGTTCCGTCTTTACTTTCTGCACCGATATAAGTAACAGTCCCTTTGCCTAATTTTCTTGTAATAGCAGCAGCTTTACCTTTATAAAATTGATCTGCATAAGTTGCTAATACTTCCGTTCCTTGTTTTGGGTTTAGAACATCTGCCCAAGTATTCCATTTATGAGTATTGTTTCCTGAGCTTATTGTTCCGTTTACATTGGCAACAAGCATATCAAAAAAATCTACATCGGCACCAATTAATGGTACGATTGGCGCACTCCAATTAGCTTCAAAGAAATGTCCGTTTCTATCCTTTTGACCTGTACGGCAAGAAAGGATTAAGTTTCCTCCGTTTTCAACATATTTAGTCCATTTATCGACCAATTTCTGATCTATAAGTTGATAAGCAGGAGCAACAATAAACGGATAAGCAGAGAAATCTTCATCTTCTGTAATAAAATCCATTGGCGCACCAGTCGATTTTACTGCAGTTGTATATATGTTTCTATGTCTCCAGGTACTCCAGAATTCAGTTTGTTTTTGGTTTTCTAAATCCCAAAGATTTTCATGACTCCATAAAAAACCTGTTTTTCTTTTTGCAATTTCCTGTGGAATTACCGCTTTAGGATTGTATTCTTTGCGAAGTAATTTCATGTCCTCGATAGATTGTACAAATTCTTTTCCGCCTGTTGTAAGTGTTACACCATCGGTTCCTACGATTCCGTCATGGTACATTTCACTACTTCCTAGTGGATGTCTGTATCTATACGTACAAGTAAATGAACAACCACCACCAAAAGCTTGAGATATCCACATATGAACCGTTCCTGGTTGTAATTGCGGGTTAATTCCAGCCCAGTTTACTTGCCCAGGTTGTAATTCCATAATACCAGTAACACCGCTTATAGATCTGTAATAATCGTTTGCTTCAGATATTTTGTTAGGATGCCCCATTCTAAAACTATCTCCTCCTAAAGGATTCTGTCCACTTACAGGATACATAGTATACGTAATGAAATCCATTTTGTTAGCACTTCTAGGATCGGCATCATAGATTACATTGGTAAAGTTGGTTGTTATCCATTGTTTTGGATCAACATACTTTCTAAGTATTTCCGCTTGTCTATTTAAATATTCACCTTGTGCATCCGAGGTAAATCTTTTAAAATCTAAAACGGCATGAGGGCTTAGTTTATCTTCAAAATAAATTTCGGCATTAGGTAAAACTATTTGTTCAAAGTTATTATAACGGGTACTCCAAAAATTCCCAACCCATTCTGTATTTAGTTTTTCGATTGTTCCGTATTTGGCTTTAAGCCAAATTTGAAATGCTTTGCGGGCTGAAGGACTAAAATCGGCAGTTCCCAAAGGTTCATTGTCGATTTGCCAACCCATGATGTTTTTGTTCTTACCGTATCTTTTTCCAAGTTCGGCAACTATTTGATCTGTAAATTCTCGGTATTTTTCATTTGTTATAGATACATTAGCTCTATTACCGTGTTCTCTGCGACGCCCGCTTGCATCTACTAAATAAATTTCAGGATATTTGTCTCCCATCCAAGCTGGTGGAGTTGGAGTTGGGGTACAAAGAATCACTTTTAATCCATTTTTTTCGGCTATGGCAAGTGCATCATCAAGCCATTTAAAATCATATTTCCCTTCTTCGGGTTCCATATACGTCCAGGCAAATTCGGCAAAATGCGTAAACTCAAATCCTAGTTTTTTTATGTTTTTTAAATCACGTTCCCATTGTTCTTTTGGCCATTGCTCCGGATAATAGTAAACACCAATTTGCATTAAATCGGGTTTTGAAAAAAAACGTTGTGCGTCTTTGTTCTCCGTAGAAGTAGCTTTTTTGTTTTGAGAAAAAACGGGATTCGAGTTACAATTTGCGATAAGCAATAGTGTAAATAAAATTTTAACTAATGGTATATTTTGCTTGAACATTCTTGGTTGTATTGAGTTAATCGAATATAGGTAATTTGTTATTTATGGTTGTAATTATTGCGTCTGTATGCTTCGCTCGGGTCATAAAAATGTATTTAACACATAGAAACATAGGATTGAAATTTAAAGTTGTTTCTAGAAAATCTTAATTTTTTCGCATAGTCCCGAAGCTTCGGGATGCGATTTATTTTTAAGTGAAACGTCTTTTTTGAAACTTGTAAACTATGTTTCTATGTGTTAAAAATAATTACAATCAGTTGTTTAATTATTTATCTTCTAAAAGTAGCATTAAATAATGTGATGCCGACCAGCTAAAGTTAAAAGCTTCCATTCCTTTTCCTGTAAGCGGTTGGTAATTTTCTCTTATAGATGTGCCTTTGTCCAGAACTCCTTCTGCGTTATGAATGAGTTTATGTGCTAATTGGTTTGCTTCGGTTGTGTAACCATACTTTTCCAATCCATTTATTCCAAAATAACTTTGGTCAAGCCAAATAGGTCCTCTCCAATATCCGCGTTCTGGTTTAAATTTAGGGTGGTTTGCTGCCAATGTTGGTAAAGGAACAAAAGTGTTGAAAATAGTTGGATTCATCATGTTTTCTTTCATCGCTTTGGTTTGTTCAGCAGTAGCAACCTCAGCCCAAATAGGCAAATATCCTTCGCATCCCATTGCTTTTATCAATGTTTTACCGTCGATTGTGGTATCGTAATACCAACCTGTTGTCGGGTCCCAAAATTGAGTTTGGATTTTAGCTTTTAATGCTACACTTTCGTCTTGCCATTTTTTAGCTTCTTCATTCAATTTTAAAACTTGAGCCATTTTATTTAAATAATTCTTTTCGGCATATAAGAACGAGTTTAAGTCTACACTTTCCTGATCTAAAGAATAGGCTTTATCTCCGTTTTTCAGTATTTTGCTATCATCAAAACGTACTGCATTATCCATTCCGCTTTCCCATTTTGCAGCGACCAATGTGCCATCTGTAGAACCAAATTCGCATATTCCGTCTTGATCATGGTCACGTTCTTTGTACCACCAGTTATGATATGATTTTAGTTTTGGATAAAACTCTTTTATAAAATCAGCATCTTTAGTTTTTTCATAAATTTTCCAGATTGCCCATGCTGCAAGTGGAGATTTTGTGTTACGGTAATTGTTTTCTTCTATTAGATTATTTCTGTAAATACAATCCGGAATAAATCCGTTTGGTTCCTGATAATCAAATAGAGCACGCATTTGGTCTTTTGCTAGTTCAGAATCATAATTGGCAACTGCTACTGCATGTTTCCAACTATCCCATGCCCAAAAGCCATGAAACCACTCATAATTGTAACTCGGGAAAAGTCCACCGTGTTTTAAACCTTCGGCAGCAATTCGGGTATTGTTTTGTAATGTAAGTACCAGTTTAGCTACTAAATCAGAATAAGTATTGTCTTTGTAAATCGCTTTTTTCTTGGCAATTAATTGTGCCAATTGGGTTTCTTTTTCTTTTTGTGTGTTTTTAAGTAGGGTACTAAATGTTGTTTTTGCTATAACTTCATTTTCATTTTTCCATGAGTATTGTGGGAAAATAAAGGATTGAGAAACAACTATTTCTTTAGTTTCATTTGGTTTTAATGTTAGTTTTTCTGTTTGAGTTTTATAACCTTGTTTTGTGATTTCAATTTGTGGTGTTGTATTAAAAAACTGAATGTAACCTACAGAAGTACTTTTCGTGGAAACGATTTTTAAAGTTTTACCATCTTTAGATAACTGTAAATCATCTAAAAACATGTTAGAATTATAGGAAGGATAAAGAGTTATCGTTTTCCCAGATTTATTAGTAATACTTGTTTTTTGTAATGCCGAATGTCCTGATAAAAAAACAAGTTGTTGTTTTATCTCTAATTTCTCGTTTTTAAATTGTTGTTCTAAGTGGCTATTGTAGCTGTTTTGACTTACTAAAGCCTTTTTCCAGTTTATAGCTTCTTGTTTGTTCTCGTCATTAAGTTGTAAGGAAACAAATGAGGGACTTAACCAAACTCCGTTTTGTTCTGTCATTAAAAATGGACCAGAAAAACCACCTTGAACTTCAGAAGGTTCTAGAAATCCGAATCCGAACCAAGCGCCTTTATCCGAGAAAACTAATGATTCTCTATCGGTTGCATTTGCTGGGTTTCCTTTGTAGTTTATGCTGTTTTTTGAAGATTCTAAAATCGGAAAGTCTTTTTGTGCCCAACTGGATTGTAATATAAAAAAGAATGAAAGAATAAAAAGTGTTTGCCTTTTGCCCATGTTATTTCGTTTTTTATTGAATGTTTTTGGTTTTGAGATATATTTCTTTTTTTTAAATAGTGATTAATAGAGAAATACGAAATCAGTAGATAAAAAGAATAGCCCAAGAAATATAGGGCTATTCTTTTAAAAATTAAAATGATTCAATGGATTAATTTGTTTGTAATTCTGTTAATGGTATTGGATAAAAATTGTTTTTTGATGCATCAAAACCTGTACGGCCTACAGCATCAAGTGCCGCTTTTGTTTTTCCCCAACGACGTAAGTCATAAAAGCGATAGTTCTCTAGTGGGAATTCTAGTATTCTTTCGTGTTCGATTTGTGCTTTTACCTCACTACCTGTTGTACCAGTCATTGCAGGCATATCGGCTCTGTCACGAACTTTGTTTATGTATGGGATAGCTTCGGGTGTACGACCTAATTCGTTTAAAGCCTCTGCTTGCATCAATAATACATTTGAATAACGCATAAGCGGAATGTTGATTGCTGTAAATTCCTGATCCATTTTTTCCTGAGTACTTGGTATGAATTTACGGAACACAGGTTTGTCGGCATCGCCAAATCTTTCATCATAAGTAGTTCCTAACACTCTTGGGTTATCTGGGTCATTAAAATAAGGATCTTTAAAGAAAAGCGTGCTATAAATACGAGAATCATAATTTCCTGTAGTGGCTATTTTTCCTTCTTTTTTAAATTCATTTACAAGCATTGTACTCGGAAGAATTTCGTCCCATCCACCAAGTTCTGCAGCACCCATCCAATAATGTAGTGCATTGCGATAGAATGCTCCATTGGCAGTTGTTTCTGAGAATTGAAGTTCGAATATAGATTCTTTGGTGTTCTTATTAGTTCCGTCAAACATAGACACATAATCTTTAACCAAATCATATCCTTGTACTTTGTTTAATGCGGCAAGAGATTCGTTTAAGTAGGTTTGTTTTTGAGCCGTTTCTTCGTAAGCTCTGGTTAAATAAGCAAATCCTAAATAACTATTGGCAGCTCCGCTGGTAGCACGACCCGTTTTATCCTGAGATTGTTTAGGAGGCAATATTGCAGCTACAGCTTTAAACTCGCTTGTAATAAAATCCCAAGCTTCGGCACGTGTAGATAATGGTATGTTTAAATCACTTTCTTTAGTAACATACTTACTTCTAACATAAATTTGTTCCCAGTTAAGCAGCAATTTCATATGATAATACGCACGCAAAAAACGAGCTTCGGCTTCTATTTGTGCTCTGTCAGCATCGGTAATAGTCGATGCTGGAACTTGTGGCAACTTATCAATAACCTGATTGGCATTACTAATTCCTCTATAATTGATTCTCCAATATTCCGTAAACTGGCTATTACCATTGGTGTAGGTAAATGTTGAAAGTTCTACCCAGTTTGGGTAATTTAATGCATCACTTCCTAAATCACAAATGTCTTCACGATATGCCTCAACGGGCCATTTTACTTCGGCAAAATACCATTCACTTGTAGCAGCTTCAAGTTGAGAATATGTTGCAGCCAGAGCAGATTCAGCATCAGATTTGTTCCTCCAGAAATTCTCTGAGGTAAGTTGGTCGGGCGATTGTTGGTCTAAATAATCACTGCAACCAGTGATTGTGAATAAACCTATAACGGATAATATAAAAAATATCTTGTTCATGATTATGTTTTTTATAATAGTATTAAAATATATATTGAACACCAGATACAAATGATCTTGTAAATGGATACACAAAACGATCTACTCCTGTATTAAGAACAGTGTCGCGTGAAAATTCTGGGTCAATACCAGAGTAATTTGTGATAGTAAATAGATTTTCAACACTTACGTAAAATCTAAGCTTGTCTATTTTTGCACCACCTAACATTTTATTAGGTATTGTATATCCTATTTGTAACTGACGCATTCTTATAAAATCACCACTTTCTAAGAAACGATCAGATTCGCGACTGTTTCCGTTAGGATCTTGTAGTACCGCACGAGGAGTATTACTAGGATTTTCTGGTGTCCATGAGTTAAGCGTTGTAGCCAACATGTTGGTTCCTGAATTCATAGATTCGTAAAAATACCTGTTTCCGTTATATAATTTGTTACCCCAACCACTTCCTATCAAAGCAGAGAAATCGAATCCTTTATAACTAGCACCTAAACTAAGGTTAGCTTCCATTTTTGGTAACCCTGTTCCTGCGTATGATTTGTCATTTTCGTCTATAACACCATCTCTGTTTAAATCCTTGAAGCGAATATCTCCTGGTTGTGCATTCGGTTGTAATAAAACACCATTTTTGCTATGAGCATTTACTTCATCTGTAGATTGGAAAATACCATCGGTTCTGTATAAGTAGAATGCACTAATCGGGCTTCCTACACGTGCTTGAGTAGGGAAATGTTCTGTGCCAAATTTTAATCCTTGTCCGTAAATAGTCTGCCCTTCGTTTGCAAGAGATTCTACGTTGTTTTTAAGCGTTGTAAAGTTAAAGCCTACGTTGTATTTAAACTCATCGATTTGATCACGATAATTAACTTCAAGTTCAAATCCTTTATTGCTAATTTTACCTACGTTAAGTGTTGGATCATCTACTCCAGCAGATGGAGCCAGTTTTTTTGTAATCAATAAATTATCGGTTACATTATGGTAGTAGTTCATAGAACCGCTAATTTTTCCGTTTTTAAGTGTAAAATCGATACCAATATTCTTAGAGTCTGTTGTTTCCCATTGTAAGTTTCTGTTCTCTAATGCTGTTGCAATACTTCCTGGCCAAGGGTTACTTCCGCTTCCTTGTACATAACCTGAGCCTAAAGTGTTTCCTGTTTTAATTAATGTATTTGCAGAGTAATATCCTAAGGCAGCTTCGTTACCTAATTGTCCCCAGCTAGCACGTAATTTTAACGTTGATATAATGAAATCTTTAGGGAAGAAATCTTCTTTTTCTATCTTCCATCCTAATGCTATAGATGGGAAAGTTCCCCAACGGCTGTCTTCGCCAAATTTAGAAGAACCATCTTTTCTAACTGTCATTTGAAGTAAATAACGATCATTGAATGAGTAGTTTAATCGGCTAAAGAAAGAAACACGGTTGTATTGATATTTTGAACCATCCGCAGAAAATGTTCCTCCTTTACCAGCTCCGATAGTTGCAAAACCTGGATCTAAAAACCCAGACGGACGATCAATCGATACTAATTGTCCATTCTCTACAGAATAATCGGTTGTTTTTCCTTCTACAGTTACTCGATTCCAGTTAGACGAAACTCCGTTTATAGTATTACCAAGCATTAATCCAAAAGAATGTTTTCCAAAAGTTTTATCAATTGTAATAATGTTGTCTAATATTTGTTCATCCCAATGTGTTCTTAATTCTTCTTGTGAAGCATATTGATGTATTTCTTTAGGGTTGGCAATGTATGGAGGGAAATGATAGGTTTCCTGATTGTTTTTTACACGGTAAGAGTACGCTATTTTATATTTTAACCAAGAGGTAATGTTTGCAGTTATGGCAATATTTGCAGTTAAATCTTGTCCTTTGTTCATTCTATCTCTAAAATGTTCTTCGGCAACTGGGTTTGTACCAGCTGGTAAACCATTTTTGTTTGATAATCCATATCCATAAGGTTCGTCAGCATCATAAACAGGCACTAATGGTGACATGGTGTATACTTCTTTTAACTGAAAAGTTGGCTGTGCATTTTGTGTTCCTATAAATGCCATTTTTCCATCTACATCAAAGATTGATTTTTTGAAACTAACTCTTGCGCTGGCAGTTTGTTGACCAAAATCATTATCGATTACAATTCCTTTTTGCTTTACATAGTTACCATATAATGCAAACTTAATATCGCCTTGTCTTCCTTGGATACCTAAACCGTAATTTTGAGTAAGTCCAGAACGGAAAACCTCATCTTGCCAATCAGTATCGGTAGTAGATGGTGCGCTTATATATGCAGGCAGTGGTTTAGGAGAAGTAGCATATTTATTATATTCATCGTACATTCTTTTGTGTACGGTTTTATATTCATCTGCATTTAATAAATCCAATGTTTTTGATGGATTAGTGATGCTTAAAAATGAACTAAAGTCTACTTTTATTCCTTCTTTCTGACCGTTTTTGGTTGTAACAATAATTACACCATTGGCAGCAACAGATCCATAAATTGCAGCAGCTGCGCCATCCTTAAGAACCTCAATAGATTCTATATTTGTTGGGTTAACTGTGTTGATGTTTCCTTGAAAACCATCAATAATATAAAGCGGTTCAGTAGCTCCAAAGGTATTTACCCCACGTATTTTTACGCTCACATCAGCACCTGCAACACCACCTGCTTTTTGCACATTTACTCCAGATACCAAACCCTGTAATGCTTCGGCTGGATTTGTTGTAGCTCGTGTTTCAAGACTTTCTTTCTTTACTGATGAGATAGCTCCGGTAACATTACCTTTCTTTTGAGTACCATAACCAATCACGATTACCTCGTTAAGTTTATTGGTTTCTTCTTGCATGGATACATTAATCTCACTGCGATTATCAAGAGGCTCAGTTTTCTCTATAAAACCTACATATGAAAAAACAATAGTTTGATTTGTACCGCTTGGTGTATACGTTAATGAGTATGACCCATCAAAATCGGTTGCAGCGTTGTATTTGGTTCCTTTTATAGATATACTAACACCTGGTAAGGTGTTGTTCTTATCATCTGTAACTTTTCCAGAGATAGTTTTTTTTGCCTGACTTTCCTGCGCAAACAGGGTATTAGGCAGCCAAAAAAGGAGAATGATCGGCATTAGAAAAGGCTTCCTAAGTAAGTTTTTTAATTGTTTCATTGGTGTTAGTTTTTGGTTTCTGGTTGTGGTTAAGCTTTTTTATTCTATTTGGGTGGTTTTGTCTGTCGTGGTTATTAATTTTTTGTCATTCTGAATGGGTTTTGCTTTTAAAAAAGTGATATTTATTTTTTTGAATGCTTTTTACTAAGAATAATGAAATTCAAATTTAGAAGATTGTATATATAAAATACACCAGTACCTACCAGTTTGTTTTTGATGCTTAGAAAAAAGTGTGCCAAGTGTGCCATTTTATCAAGTGATAAAATCAGTAGATTGTTGAGGTTAGAAAATCAAAAAAGAGGAATGATTTTAAATACTCATAAATTAGTAAAGAGGAAACTAAAATGGAGTAAAATTGGATTGAATGACGAAAAAATATAAGGTTTTTCGTTGTAATATTAAGTGAAATGTGTTAGGGTGAATATTTTAAAGTAATCTCTTAATTGTATTTTTTCTGTTTAAATGCTATTTTTTTGAAATTATTCTGTAGTCGAAGTAAATTTTTAAGTATGAGTTTTAGTACAATTAATAGTTAGAATCTATTCTTTTTTAATACTAAAAGTTTTAGCGGGAGAACTGTTTATTCTTTTCGGATTGATTCAAAAATAACCCTACCAGTACAAATCAGTTTGCTTTTTTGGTGGCAATGTTTAAAGGGGGCTTTTCTTTTCCTCGTTTTATATATTACAAGTATTGAGAAGTATACATAAAAAAAATCCCTTTTTCAACTTTTAAATTGGAAAAGGGATTTCGGTATATTTATTAAGAATCTAGTTCTTCAGGTCTTTAATTACTTTAAAAGCGATATCTACTTGATCTTCGCTTACTAAAATGGTAAATTCATTTGAAGTCGAAATTACTTCGTTGATTATAATTCCTTCCCAAGCTAAGCGTTGGAAAATGAAATAATAAATTCCAGGAACGACAATGTTTTCTTTTGGTAGTTTTACAGTAATTGAAGCTAAGTTGCTCAATTTCTGGATTAATTTTTCGCGAGCAAAATGTTTTTCAACTAATTGATTTATACTGCTGCTAACTACAATGTTAGTTTCGTTTACACCACGAGATGAGGTATAAAATATATCTGATAATGTATTAATATCCGAAATTAAATCAGCTTGTTTGTTTAAGACAGTTTCTGATGCTGCAAAAGTGTAATCTGTAAGTTCTGAGCGAACTGTAATCTCACCGATATTCTTGATTACTTTATTGATTTTGTGGTTTAATTTAAAATCTAATTCTTCCGTTAAACGCTTTAAAGACATTACTACAGCACCTTGTTTTACTTCTTTGCCAAACTCGCTTTCTAATTCTGTCATTATATTTCTAGACAATGAGGTCAGATTAATAATGCCGAGTGATAATGCATTTAATAAAAAAGGCTTCGTTTTGATGTAATTTTCTACGATGGAGGAAACAGTTTTCATAATTTTCTGGTTTTTTACTAATTTAGTGTGGTTGGTTTAGTTAGTTGTTGTGTTATATTTTTTTACAAATATAAATTAAAAAACAATTTGTTACAATTATAACAATAAAAAATTATGTTAAAAATGATAAAAAGCATCTATAAGATGTTCAACCACAAATGATTCCTTATTTTTATGGATTCCGATGATATCAAAACGAACTTCAAAATCTATTTCCCTATCGTTTATGTAGGCATTTACTGCTTTTACAAGAAGTTGAATTTTTTTTGCATCGACAAAATCTTGTGGCGAGCCAAAATCTAAACTCGATCTGGTTTTTACTTCTACAATTGCCAAGATATCTCCTTTGGTAGCAATAATATCAATTTCGGCTTTTTGGAAAGTCCAATTTCTATCTAGAATTTTATAGCCGTTTTGTTGGAGATATTCCACAGCAAGATCTTCTCCTTTTTTTCCGAGCTCATTGTGTTCAGCCATTTTTTTTAGTTTTTAGAGGTTAGTATTCAGTTTCGGTCTCAGTTTTTTTATACTAATAGTTTTCACGCAAAAACGCAGAGTCGCAAAGTTTGAATTAGGTTTCTTTGCGACTCTGCGTCTTTTGCGAGATTGTACTTAATTAAATAGGTATTAGACTAGGTAATCGTTTATGTTATTTATTAAAAACAAGTGTGCTTCCTGATGCATTAACTTCTATTGTTACGGTGCTTCCCATTACCAATGCTCTATTGTCTTGAATATGACCTGCAGGGAAATTAAAGATTACGGGAATATTATATTTCTTGGTAACATCATCAATGATTTCTAAGGCATTTTTTCCCCACGGAATATCGTTGTCTTTCATTTTTGTCATTGCTCCAATCACTATTCCCTTTAGGTTTTCGATACAACCATTGCGTTTAAGGTTCATCATCATACGATCGATATGATATAGATATTCATCTAAGTCTTCTATAAATAGTATTTTATCCTGACAATCGATAGCCGATTTCGAACCTAATAAACTATATAGTATAGATAAATTACCTCCAACTAATTCTCCGGTTGCTTTACCAAATCGGTTCATAGGATCTGGCGAAACAGCATAAGATATTGGATTGCCAAATAAAGCCATTTGCATGGTTGCAATTGCATCTGGAGTGGCGCGCGGAATACTTACTGGCATAATACCATGAATAGATTTATACCCCATCGTGTTTAGATGATTGTGTAAAACGGTAACATCACTAAAACCAATAACCCATTTAGGGTGTTGTTTAAATTTTGTGAAATCAAGTAAATCTATCATTCGAACAGTTCCGTAACCACCGCGAACACACCAAATAGCTTTAATGTTTGGATTGTCCATCTGATGTTGGAAATCGGCTGCACGTTGTTCATCGGTTCCAGCAAGCTGATTGGTGTCTAAACCTATTGTGCTTCCTATTACAGCTTCTATCCCCCAGCTTTTAAGTAAGTCTATAGTAGGTTTTAAATTATCATCGATGTTTTTTCTAGCTGTTGCTACAAGTGCTACAGTATCGCCTTTTTGTAAGTAAGGTGGTGTTATCATGTTTTGTTGAGATTGACAGGTGAATGATTGTAATGCTATAATAAGAAATGCGAATTTACAAAAAGCAAAATGTTTCTTGATGTATCGGAATTGGTTTGTGTTCATGTTTTTTATCTTTAATTTACAACAACATTGTCTAATTGTGTTGTTGTTATATCCGTTAGTTTGCCTTTTTTGGTTGTACTGTTTCCAATCCAGTTATATGTTTTTCCGCCAGTATTTATTGTGATTCCGATAGAATCGTTGTTGTCATATATAGTATAAACAACATCTTTATTTTTAAATGTAACGGTATTGTTCTTTTTGTCAAGAGTAAAATCGGGGTTCTGATAAACTGTATTTATAGGATAAGAAAACTCAACTTCATCATTTTTATCAATTAAAGCATAATTAAGCGTGCGGTCGTTGATGTTAAATAAAACAACTCGCTTCTGGTTTTTATCGACTGTAAAGGATAGTAGGGTTTTTATACCATCTTCATCAAGATTAATCGTCCTTTTTGATGTTAGTACCATTTTTTTGCCATCCCAATTTTCTTCGCTATAATTATTATAAGGATATCCCATTTGGTCTTCTTCAACTATCTTGACTACTTTCGGTTTGTTATTCTCGACAATAAATTCCGAGAACTGATGCCAGCAACATCCGCTTTTTGTCATTACGCTTATTTTCTTAGTCTTATAATCTACCTGAAACATTCCGCAATAATTTTGAGCAAGTGCTGTAAATTCGGGACTGAATTTAAAACCATTTTTAGTTCCTAAATATATTTTAAAAGAAGGGCCGTGGTAGCAACTGTTTTGTCCGTCTTCGATAGCAAAATCTTTAATTCCGTCAAAATTGTAATCCTCATACATTATTGAACTTTGTTCGCCATAAGGCAACTGTTTTATGTTTGCAAGTGCTTTTCCGTCATGTAAACTCAGTGCCAGTTCTTCAGCATCTACTTTTATAATTTGTTTTTGGGATTTAGTATCATAAATCGCAACCCAGCCTTTAGAAAAAACTTCGGATGTATCTGCGATAAATATCTTTCCGTAATAATCCTTCGAAAAGTTATTTACTTTAAAAGTGACTTGTGCAAAAGTAAAGTTGGATAAAAGGACGAGTAAAGTTGTCGCTAAAAGTTTCATTCTATATTAATATTATAAATGTCAATCCCTTGTATTTATGGGATAAATTAGATTTTGTAAAACAAAGATAGCCATTATCAAAAGTAATTTAAAATATCTTAATTAAATGAATTAGATTTATAATTGAAAGAAATTTCTTTAATTTAAAAGTTTTCCTTTTTTAATATGAATTGCTATGAGAACAATTACCTTTTCTATCTTTATATTTTTCAATTTATTGATGACACAATTACACGGACAAACAAAAAAGTATACGATTCATACAGTGGCTTTTTATAACCTCGAAAATCTTTTTGATACAATAAAGAATCCGCATATTCTAGATGACGAATGGACACCTAATGGAACACGACATTGGACATCTAAAAAATATTTTAAAAAATTAGACAATCTTGCCAGAGTGTTATCCGAAATTGGAACGCCAGAAAATCCTAATTCACCAACTTTTATTGGCTGTGCCGAAATAGAAAATAGGGGAGTTCTGGAGGATTTAATAAAACAACCTAAATTAATAGATAAAGAATACGGAATCATTCATTTTGATTCGCCCGATCAGCGAGGTATCGATGTGGCTTTACTATATCAGAAGAAACATTTTAAACCAGTTTCGTTTTCGAATATTCCGCTTATTATTTATAAAAAATCAACAGAAAATAGTGTCGATACAATCGCGAATAAAAAGAATCGGGTGTTTACAAGAGATCAATTACTTGTAACGGGATTTCTGGATGGGGAGGAAATTAATATAATTGTAAATCACTGGCCGTCACGTTCTGGAGGAGAACAAAAATCGAGTCCGTATCGTGAAGCTGCCGGGGCTTTGAACCGAAAAATAATTGATTCCTTGCAGCAAATAAATCGCAATGCCAAAGTTATTACAATGGGCGATTTAAACGATGGACCTTATAACAAAAGTGTAAAAGTTGCGCTTGGCGCGAAAGCCAATAAAGCCGATGTTCCAGAGTTTGGTGTTTACAATCCCTTTGAAGATATGGCAAAGAAAGGAATGGGAACCATTGCTTATCGGGATTCATGGGATATTTTTGACCAAATCATGGTTACGGAATCTTTAATTAAGTCCGATTTTAGTTCCTATCGATTCTGGAAAGCAGGAATCTTCAATAAATCGTATTTGATACAAACTTCTGGTCAATACAAAGGATATCCGCTTCGACATGCCACAACCGAAGTTGGTTACAGTGACCATTTTCCGGTTTATGTTTATCTTATTAAAGAGATGGGGTTTTAGTTTTTAGTCACAGTACCAGTCGCAGTACCAGTTTACAACTGAAAACTGCGACTGGTACTGCGAACAGGTACTGAAAACAGGTACTAAAAACTGTGACTGAACATCGAGACAGCGTACTTTTTATTAACTTAGCAGCTTAGTAACTTAGCACCTAAAAAATATGGCTATAGCAAAACCATTCAATCTTACTAAATGGATTGATGAAAACCGTCACTTACTTAAACCACCAGTAGCAAATAAAAATTTATATACTGAATCTGGTGATTATATTGTAATGGTTGTTGCGGGACCTAATGCCCGAAAAGACTATCATTATAATGAAACCGAAGAGTTGTTTTACCAACTAGAGGGAAGCATAAAAGTTATTATTCAGGAAGATGGTGAGCGAAAGGAAATGGAATTACATGCGGGAGATATGTATCTTCATCCTGCTCGTATACCACATTCTCCAGTACGCTCAGAAGGTTCTATAGGTTTAGTAATCGAGAGAAAACGTGCCGGGAAAGGATATAAAGACGGATTGCTTTGGCATTGTGATAATTGCAATCATAAATTATACGAAGTGTTTTTTGAGCTTCATAATATCGAGAAAGATTTCTTGCCACACTTTGAACATTTTTATAATTCTAAAGATTTGAGAACCTGTACAAAATGTGGAACTGTAATGGAATCTGATCCAAGATTTATAGCCAAAAAATAATTCTGAGTTTTCTATTTAAAAGGTATACTTTTGCAAAAAAAAATAAATTATCCACATGGACGATTATTATTCGAGGAAGAAGAAAGATAAACAGAAATAGTTGTTGCATAATGCATGCGCTATTTCTATAATAACGTTTTGCATTATGATTACCTTTTACAAAAACAACAACGGATTATTCCCTACAGAAAACCGTGAAGACAACAAATGGATCAATGTAGTTTGCCCTACTCAGGAAGAAACTAAATTCTTACTCCAGGAGTTACAAATTCCAGAAGCTTTTTATAACGATATTGAAGATATCGACGAAAGACCTCGTATAGAAATCGAAAACGGTTGGTTTCTTATCATCTTGCGAATTCCTTTTAAGAGCAATGATGCAAAATTACCTTTTAATACAGCACCTTTAGGATTGATGTTTAAAGACGATGTTTTTGTGTCGCTTAGTTTTCATCAAACCGAGATTTTACCCGATTTTGTTTTATATACCCAACGTAAAAAATCGGATATTAGTAATCATTTCGATTTGGTTTTAAAGTTGCTTCTGTCTTCAAGTATTTGGTTCTTAAAATACTTAAAGCAAATCAATCAGCGTATTCGATTGGCGGAGGATAATCTTGAAAAATCGATCAAAAATGAAGAATTACAAGCATTGCTTCAAATAGAAAAATGTTTGGTTTTCTTTATTACTTCCCTTAAAGGCAACGATATGTTGTTTCACCGAATTAAGAATCTTAAAAATCACAGAGATGATTTTGATCCTGTTTTAGTCGAAGATGTCGAGATTGAGTTACGTCAAGCGGAAGAAACGACAAATATCTACAGCAATATCCTGACCGGAATGATGGATGCTTATGCATCTGTGATCTCCAATAACTTAAATGTTATCATGAAAAGGTTAACTTCTATTTCGATAATATTGATGATTCCAACATTGGTGGCGAGTTTATACGGGATGAACGTTCCTAATAATCTTCAGGAAAACAATCATGGTTTCTTTATCATATTGCTGATTTCATTATTAATATCAATTTGTGGTGTTTTCTTGTTCAAGAAAAAGAATATGTTTTAACTAGTTTTACGCATATCCAAACTCAACAATAAAGAGGTATAGATATTCTTTCAGGCAGATTTCACAAGATTTAAGCTGATGTACGCAGATTTATTTACTTATAAATCTGCTTTAAGCTGTAATATCTGCGTGAAACAAAAATCATTTTGTTTGTTTTAAATCCTTAATCGTAACTTTATAGGTTTAAAATTAATTACGCCTAATAGGTTCTATCTTAATTAAAAAACTAAATAGTATAATGACTAAAAATATCTCCGAAAAAGCATTTGAATCATTTAATTGGCTCGACATAAAAGGACCTACTGAAACACAATTAGAAGATGTTGCTAAAAAGTTTGATCTAGAGGTTTTTCCAGTCAAAGATTCGGTGGAGCATGGGCATTTACCTAAAATAGAAAAGATTAAAAACTTTGATTTTATTATTTTAAGAGCTTATACGGCAAATGAGTTTGATAACAATTCTACAGTAGAAGAACTGTCAAATAAAGTCGCTTTTTTTTATAATGAAAAGCAATTGATTACGATTCATAGAACAGCATTTCCTTTTTTGGAAGATATTCACAAATCAGATTTTAAGTTTAAATCGGTTTACGAATTACTTATTCATATTTTTAAAGAAATCGTACAAACTTATAATGTACCCTCGCAATGGCAAACGGATCAGGTCGATGAAGTTGAGAAAACGATCTTCCTGAAAAAGGAAAACAAAATTTCGCTGGAAGATTTGTATTTCCAGAAAGCTGAAACAAGGATTAGTAAGAAGTTATTGGTGCTTACGCAAAATGTAATCAATAAGATTCATGTTCCAGACGAAAATTTATCGGCACTTGAGGATGTAAAAGATAATCTCGTTAAGCTCATCTTAGCCTATGAGGAAGCGATGGAGGATGCGATAAATTTAATGAACACTTTCTTGTCTGTAACAGCGCAGAAAAATAATGATGTGGTTAAATTATTAACAGTTTTCTCTGCTTTTTTCTTGCCTTTAACCTTTTTAGTTGGGGTTTATGGGATGAATTTTAAATTTATGCCGGAATTGGAGTGGAAATATGGTTATTTGTACGCAATTATTTTTATGTTTGTCATGTGTGTTTTTATTTATATCTGGTTTAAAAAGAAAAACATTATGTAACCACACGTAATAAAATTTTAATAGATAGATAAATTCAAATATATTTACATAAAAAAATATAACAATTTCTAACCAAAAAGTTACAATGATAACAATAGCAGAGCAATTCGGAATGAAAGACGCATTGGCGCAATTGGGTATAAAAGCCATAAACGAAGGAACATCAACCGGAATAAATAATTTTTCTTCAGGTGATATTCTTGAAAGCTTTTCGCCAGTAGACGGAAAATTAATAGCATCGGTAAAAACATCTACAGCTGCCGATTACGAAAAAGTAATGCAAACAGCGACTGAGGCATTTAAGACATTTAGACTTATGCCAGCGCCACAACGTGGAGAAATCGTACGTCAGTTTGGAGAAAAATTACGTCAGAATAAAGAAGCTTTAGGTAAATTGGTTTCTTACGAAATGGGGAAATCATTACAAGAAGGATATGGTGAAGTTCAGGAGATGATCGATATTTGCGATTTTGCAGTAGGATTATCACGTCAGCTTCACGGATTAACAATGCATTCAGAGCGTCCAGGACACCGTATGTATGAGCAATACCACCCAATGGGAATTGTTGGAATCATTTCGGCATTTAATTTCCCAGTGGCAGTTTGGTCATGGAACACGGCTTTGGCTTGGATTTGCGGAGATGTTTGCGTTTGGAAACCATCGGAGAAAACACCTCTTTGTGGTATAGCTTGCCAGAATATAATTGCACAGGTAATTAAAGAGAACAATCTTCCAGAAGGGATTTCTTGTTTAATTAATGGTGATTATAAAGTAGGAGAGTTAATGACTGCAGATAAACGTATTCCTTTAGTATCAGCTACTGGTTCTACTCGTATGGGTAAAATCGTTGCGCAAACTGTTGCTGGACGTTTAGGTAAATCATTATTAGAGTTAGGAGGAAATAATGCAATCATTGTTACTCCGGATGCAGATATTAAAATGACTGTGATTGGTGCTGTTTTTGGAGCAGTAGGAACGGCAGGACAACGTTGTACATCTACACGTCGTTTAATTATTCACGAAAGTATTTATGACAAAGTAAAAGATGCAATTGTTTCGGCTTACAAACAATTACGTATCGGGAATCCTTTGGACGAAAATAATCATGTTGGTCCGCTAATCGATACACACGCGGTAGCGATGTATGCAAATGCTTTAACAAAAGTTGTTGCCGAAGGAGGTAAAATCCTTGTAGAAGGTGGCGTACTTTCTGGAGAAGGTTACGAAAGTGGATGTTATGTAAAACCAGCTATTGCTGAAGCTGAAAATTCATTTGAAATTGTACAACACGAAACATTTGCTCCAGTTTTATATTTGATTAAATATAGTGGAACTGTAGAAAATGCTGTTGATATTCAAAACGGTGTTGCTCAAGGTTTATCTTCTGCAATTATGACTAATAATTTGCGTGAAGCAGAGTATTTCTTATCTGTAGTAGGATCTGATTGCGGAATTGCAAACGTAAACATCGGAACTTCGGGTGCAGAAATCGGTGGTGCCTTTGGTGGTGAAAAAGAAACTGGTGGAGGTCGTGAATCAGGTTCTGATGCATGGAAAATATATATGCGTCGCCAAACCAATACGATCAATTATACTACAAGTTTGCCATTGGCACAAGGAATCAAATTTGATTTGTAAGATTAGAATCATTTATATAAAAACCGCTTTTTTCCATATTATTTGGAAGAAGCGGTTTTTTTTATTGCATAATTTATAGTGTTTTATTTAAATTCGCATTTAAGTATGAAATTTTTTGTTATTTCTGATGCTATTTTGGGTAAATAGTAGCAGAAATAATAATAGAGTAACCAAATAATATTTTGAAAAATTATTAAAATGAGTTTGATTTTTTTAGCAGGACTTACGCCTTATGGATATGGTTTTTTAGGAATATTGGCATTGTCTTTTTTAATTGCTTATGTATGGCTTAAATCTTCGGGCAAAAAAGAAAAGATGGGATGTCTCTCCGTCGGGTTAACAGCTCTTGTTATTTGGTTTGCTTTAATGTTTCCTGCTTCTATATCTTTTTCGATTATAGAGAATGGGGCAAAAATTGCACAGATAGGAGTGGCTGTTTTTTGGTCTGTACTTTTAGTTTTGGCAGCATTCATTGTATTCAGCAAGAATAGAACGAGAGTTAAAAAAGTGCTTCTTACGATTTTTAAATACGTTTTGTTTTTAATAGTGCTCGGATTGTTTTTAACGATGGTTGGCGGCTTAGCTTATTTTGTTTATTTAAGGCTTTTTACTCATGAAAAAGATGATTCTCCTATTTGGGTTGCTTTTTTATGTATCTTTTTCTTGGCATCACTTATTTTGGCTGCTATTGGCCTTGTAATTCAAACTAAAGAAGGTAAGAAAAAAGAAAAGACCACTTTTTATAAATTAGAAGAAGCAAAGCTAAAACCCGATATGGTAGTGGAGTTAAATTTAGCTAATGCCAAAATAGATGAATTTCCTGTAGCGATTTTACAATTTAAAAATATTAAGTTTCTGACTTTAAGTAATAATAATATTAGTGAAATCCCCAACGAAGTAAATAAATTGCAGCAATTAATAGGTTTGGATCTAAGTGGTAATCCTATTTCTGATGTAGAAAGAAATAAGATTCGAAGGTTGCTTGCTAATCAGGTCGAAATAGTGTTTTAATAACTTCTAAATATTGATAACCCTTTTTTAAATTCTAATAATGAACGAATTCTTTGCCTTTTTTGAGCAGAATAAACTAGATGGAGGAATGGTAGTATTCCTGATGTTCTTCAGTCTTGGTATTGCTTTGTTTCAAACTATAATTCTCTCTGGGTTATATAATTTAAAGTTCCCAAGTTGGTTATTTTTTGTTTTATGTCCATTGTTTATTGGCTTGAGCTTTCTGGTAGATTCCAAATATGCTCTCATGGTTTTCTTCTTCTTATTTGCATCTGTTTTCATACTCGGAATTGTTGGTATGTTTTATTCCGGAATTAGAAGTAGTAAAAGTGAAAAAGCGGAAAGAGAAAAATTTAATGCAAAACACAACATTCAGAAAACACCTTTAGGCAAGAAACTATTGGGCTTGCTTATGATGCTTGGAGTTATTGGAGGATTTTTTTGGTTGCTTTATATAGAGAAACTACAGTTTCTTTTCTTTATTATTCCAGGGCTTATTTTTATAAAAATTATTTTTTTTCCGAGTAACAAAAGTAAGTTTCTTAAACTTCAGGCAGTTTTACCAATTTCTAAGATGAATGCTATTGCTATGGGATTAGTTGAAGTTGAGGGCGATTTGGAAGAAATTGAACCTATCATTTCACCTTATTTCAGTAAACCTTGCATAGGATATTATTATACTATCGAAGAAGAAGGTCCGGCAGATGATGATGGTAAAAGATCTTATAGAACTATTTTTACCGAACTAAAAACGGGTAATTTTAAAATAAAAGACGAAACGGGAAGTGTTACTGTAAATGGAGAAGGATTAGAATTCTATTTTGATAGAGTCGATAGGCAAGAGGGAGGTAAAAAGAGATATTCTGAAACCTATTTAAAACAGGATGATTATATGTTGCTTATTGGTTATGCCGATTCTGATAATGGGAATGTTATTCTCAGAAAAGGAGAATCTAATGGCATTTTTGGTGTTGCAATTCCTCAAAGCATTTCATTTAGGAATAAATACCAACCATTGTTGATTTCATTTTTAACCACGTTATTTTTTATCACACTTATACTTATCTATATCATTTTAAACTAAACAAATTATGTCAGCACAAAACATTGCTTTAATCGTAGGGTTAATTCTGGTAATTATATTACTTAACTTTTTTATAGGTACATATAATAAACTGGTTATGCTTAAGAATAACTTCGAAAAAGCTTTTAGGAATATAGATGTTATTTTGATGCAAAGAGCAGAAGAAGTTCCCGAATTGGTTAAAGTTGCTTCTAAGTTTATGGAACATGAAACCGCTATGTTAACTAATTTGACTAAGCTTCGTACTGATTTCTTAAATTCTAAAACAGTCGACGAAAAGATTGAAAACGCCAATGAGTTTTCTAAATCATTGAAAACCTTATTTGCCGTTTCAGAAAATTATCCAACATTAGCTTCTAATTCAAATTTTCTGGAATTACAAAGACGAGTTTCTCAGATGGAAGATAAAATCGCCGATAGAAGGGAGTTTTTTAATGATAGTGTCAATCTTTATAATATCGGAATTCAGGAATTCCCTAATCTTATTTTGGCAAAAACATTAGGATATCATACACAAACGTTATTTGAAGTTTCAACAGAAGAAAAAGCATATAATGGGATTCAATTTTAATACATTCTTCGGTTATGAAGCCGAAATCAATAAAGCACATGATTTAGTTTTAATCTACGGGTTTGCTGTTCTAATATTTGGTATTTTAGGATTAAGTATTATTGCAATCATATTTAGAAAGATTGGTTTAACTGCTATTATTAGTTATTTTATATCACCACTAATATTGTGTTTAGGTCTAACATTGTTAATCTCGATATTACCAACAATTATTTTTTGTGTAGTAGCATCAGACATTTCAGGCGTGCAGTTAATTTACAGTTGGATAACAATCTTTTCAGGGATGTTATTCTTTGTAGTGTTTAACCTTAGTACGATTAAAAAGTTTGTAAAAGAGTTCGGAAAATTAACAGAACAACAGGAATTTAGAAATAGAAACAGATAATGCAACATAATTGCTATTTGGATTTAAGTAATTAGATTAATGTAAATTGCCCAGATTAGTGCTAATTTTTTAAATAAATTGATCTTGATTTGTGAAATTCGCATTGAAAATACTTTTCGCAATAAAGTTGCAATAACAAAAGGCTTCCGATTTCGGAAGCCTTTTGTTTTAAAGCAGTAATTGGTTTTGGTTATTTCTTAATTATTATTTGGTTTAATATGCCTTCTGCTGTTTGTAGTTTTACCAAATAATTTCCAGGAATTAGATGGCTCATATCTATAGTTTCAATACCTTTTTCAGTAGTTTTTACTATTGAACCGTTCATGCTGTAAATCGTTACTTTCTCTATATTTTGATTTGGGTTTGATATGCGTAAATAATCAGTTACCGGATTAGGGTACAACATTAATTTTGTTGGCATGATTTCTTCCTCAATACGTAATGTCGTTTTGTATTCAGTACTTATATAGAATAAGTTTGTGGTATCGCCTTTGGTAATAGTATTGTTACCTGCCGGTACCGATATGGTAACAATTCCTGCTACTGCGGTATAATTTAAACCGTTTACTTTTACCTTTCCAGCAAATGTATTGTCGAACACTAAGGTTAATGTCGATTCGCTAGTTGTGGTATAAGTGATAGATGTACTCGATTCCATTTTTAAACGCGCTGTTAATGATAAACCAGAATAGGTTACAGATCCTGCAGTTGAGTTCATGTTTCCTATAATTGTATAGAAAGCATTTACTTTTGCATCGGTAGTAAAATTATGTGTTTTATCTGCAGGACCGCTGCCATTGGTAGAAACCGTTATTGTTCCTGAGCCAGTGGCAGGTGTTCCTACAGGACCAGTAGTAGTAATAGAATAGGATAACGTAGCACTTGGTGTACCAGTTATTGTAATTGTTTTGGCAATTGAGTTTTTTGTATACGCAATTCCAGATGCAGGTAATCCTGTTACAGTTGCATCTGTAGCATCTCCACCCCAAGTAAACACAATTGTGTTAATTGCTGATCCAGTAGCAACAGTTTGATCATTGTTTCCAGTTGAAGTTAGTGTATGAGAAGTTATTGGTGTGTTGTTTTCTCCTTGTACTGCTATTAAACTTGTTTTGTAAGCTACCAGAGCGGCTTTTAATGGTGCATTTACCAAAGATTCGGCATCATCTATGGCATTGTTAAAAGTCCATTTAAAATCACCTCCAGAAATACGCCCCGCATATTGCATAACATTAGTTTTGGCAACTTCGGGACTATCTGGTGTATAAGGATACATTACAGCTGTATCTGTATCGAAGTTATTGTATGTTTTAGCGCCTTTTTTAGAAACAATGGTATTGCTCACTAATTCATTTCTTGTAGTTGCTACATAAGCATCAAATTCTATTGGAAAATTGGTAGGATCATAGGCAACAAAACGTGTTTCTCCACTCATGGTATTGTTATAGGCTTTTATTGTTCCCCCATCTTCTTTAGAGAAAGTTCCTAAAGCACCATTATATACATCTGTACCTTGCATAGAGGTAAGCATTGGGTATTTGCAATTACGGAAAAAGTTGTTTTCAACAAATACAGAAGAGCTCATAGTCGATCCTACACCATATTTTGCATTACCATCATAATAGTTATTATATACATGAGCTGAATAAAAACGAACACGCGGATGACGTGAATCTGAGTGATCATACCAGTTGTGGTGATAAGTGATGTATAATCCTGTTGTAGTATTCTCACTTAAACCTAAAAGATTAGATTTTCCAGAATCCCAAAAATGATTATAAGAGAATGTGATATAAGTTGATTTTTTGCAATCCAGAGCACCATCACCTTTTATCTGATCCGCATCACCACCAGCATTTCCATAAAAGAAATCACAATTATGTACCCAAACATAGTCATTGTCTTGTTGCAAGCCTATATTGTCACCTTCGCCACTGTCGCAGTTCATTGTGGCTATATTGCGAATTTCGATATTTGAGGCGCTTTTTACGCGAATCCCCCAGCCATCTGCTACTGCATCATCACCAATTCCTTCAAGAGTTATATAGCTTGAAGCATTATTATTGTTCTCGATTACAATATCGCCAGCCAGCATATAGGCAGGGTCTGTTATTTGCCCAATTATACGAACAATTAAAGGTCGTAGATCTTTCCCTTTTTTATAACCATCCAAGATGGTTTGTAAACCTACAGAAGGACTTGGAGTTGCACCAGTTACTGCTAGTGAAACTGTGTTTTTAGTATTCTCAGTTATATATAGTATTACGGCTCCATTTTTTGGTGTGCCATCTGCATTATATGCTCCGGGAATACGACCGTTAGAAAAAGCAAATCCTGCACGGTCATGCGTTTTTACAGTTACAGCACTTGTTGTTGAGCCTGTGCCTTCTACGCCAGATATGACTGGTTTAATTTTTATGGTGTATGAACCAGCTTTAATTCCTGGTATGTCGGCACGGTAATATGTTCCGTAGCTACGGATGAGTTGTCCATCTATTTTTTGGTCGGTTACGCCCATCCCCGAATAGTATACATTATAACTTTGGGCATTAGTAACTGGTTGCCATTTTACGTAAGCAGATTCTAGCCAGCCTGAAGCTTCATTAATTGTGACTTGTTGTGCCCAAACTTGTGCAGAGACAAGTGTAATTGTCAATAAAAGTAGAAATTTTTTCATAATCATGGTTTTTAATAATGGTTTGGTAATTAATTGGTTGCAATAGGTTTGTTGTTTTAATTTAAAATGTAATCGATTACACGAAAGTAAATAAAATTTCTGTATTAATAATTATTTTGTCAAAAAAATACGCATTGCATAAAAAAAACCGTGTTTGAATATTGATTATTTATGTGTATTCTGGTTTTGTTAATTATTTTCTATTGGTATAGGGTCAGTTGTCGTTTCTTCTGTGTTCAGTAGTTTTTTTGATGGTAGGTCATAAAAAAAGCAACTCAATAGGAGTTGCTTTTTATTATAAATGAATGCGGTTACTTTGTTTCTATTTTAATAGTTTTCTTTAAATTATTTTGACTTTGTGACTTTTAATGAAAATAATAATTTACCTTTTTTAAATGATGGTTTCTCATCTGGTTTTGTTAATAGAACAACATCGTATAGTTCTATTTTGTTTTTTAGAAACTCTATTCCCATTTTTTTGTAGGTTCCATCTGTAGTTGTAAAATTTATTGATGTTATGCCTTGTGTATTGGCATCATCGCCATTAATACTAATATAATAGTTTTTAAAATTGGCTAATCCGCTTACTTTACCATCTTCAGTAAACTTAATTTCTGTTGTAGAAGATTTATTAGAATAGGTATTTCCTGAAAGTAATTTGTTTATTAAAATACGTACTACTGATACATTTGCTTCTTTTGCTTTCTTTACCAAAGTACTGTCAGCCTTTACGTATTCCTGTGCTTCATAGCGTTCGTCAAGAGGCAATAATACTAAATTTCCATTTTGTAAAACTGCTTTTTGAGTTTTGGTTTCGTATAAATGATTGACTAAAGTGTCGTTTTTAATTGTAGCAGTATATTTACCTCTTTCTAAATCTTCATTTAGGAAAGTAATACTGTCTTTTAGTGTTTCTGGAATAATTATTTCTGTAACCCCATTATCAACGGTTTCAATTCCATTGTCTTCAATTATATTATCGATGAAGTCTTTAGCAACCCATGTACCTGCAAATGGATTTGATTGTTCAGATCCAGAAGCTTTATTAGAGTCTTTACAGGATAGAGTACTAAGAGTTAAAACTCCTATTGCTGCAAAACAGAACGAATTTAGAATTAGTTTTTTCATAATTAAGATGTAAATAATTTATTACAAATGTATTTAATAATTAATAGACATATTGTAGTTTAGTCATAAAAAAAGACCATTTGAAATTTCAAATGGTCTTTTTTGTAAGTTTCTACAGTAATTATGTGTAAAAGCTTTATCTCTTGTTCTTTTACAAATTAAAAGAAGCTCCTAAGCTAAATGTGAATTGATTATTCAGGTTGTAAAATACTCTGTCATCATTTCCGTATTTTGCAATAGGAAAACCAAGTTCAGTAAATACTCCAAATCCATCAGTAAAGAAATAACGACCACCAACGTGACCACCAAAATTTCTTAAACCTAAGCTTAATCCTGGGTAAACATCTAATTTTTTATCTACATTAATAACGCTTCCTAGGTTAGCATTAACTCTAACTTTAGCATCAAAACGATCTTGAAAATCTGGTTTAGTTCCATAATACTGAGTTGTACCATAGAAACCTGAATATTCGTTAACTCCTAATAAGTAATTTGAAACAAATCCGATAGAGAAATTTTCTCCAAGACCAAAATCTACAGAAGCTTGAATTCCTGATCCACCATCTTGAATGTTTGCACCGATATTTACTTTAGTGTCACCTTTACCACTAAATGCTTGTTGTGCTTGAGTTAAACCAAATGCCAATAAAAACGCAAGTGTAATAATCTTTTTCATAAAATTTATTGATTTAATTTTTTTGCAAAACTAGGATTTTTATATCTTAATTCCTACCTTTTTCGTCAAAATAGAGTTCGTTTAAGGGTTCGCTTTGCCAAAACTCCTTAGTGTCAACGTCCATAATTGTTAATTTCCCTGTAAATGCAGCGCCAGTATCTACATTCCAAACATTGGCTTTTTGTACAGGAACAGTTTCATGTATTCTAGTTACAGGAGTATGGCCAATATAAATTTCTTTATAGTGTTTTAATCTTTTAGGGTAAAACAAAGAATCAGTTTTCATATTTGGGTCTAGGGCAAGAGCCATTTCCCAAAGAGTTCTATCCCAATAAAAGGCTTCACTAGAATATTCATAGGTTACTCCATTCATATTGGTAAAACCAGCATGAACAAATAATCTGTTTTGGGAGTCTAAATAATAATTCTGTAATGATTCAAAAAAGGCAACATGTATTTCTTTATGGCTGTTACTTATTGCTTCGTATGCAAGTACAGTGGCTTCGCCTCCGTGATGGTGCCATAATTCATTGTCTATACCATCTCTCATCCATTGTTGTAGTAAATCATCATGATTGCCACGAATACAAATGCAGTTTTGTTTTTGTCTCAGGTCAATTAAAAAATCAATTACTTGTGGCGACTGGCTCCAACCGTCTACATAATCACCCAAGAAAATCAAGGTATCTTTGTCTGTTACAGCGGCTCTTTCCATGACTTGTTGCAAAGCCCTCAAGCCACCATGTATATCGCCAATAACGAATGTTCTCATTTTAATATTTTGTAATGTACTTACAAAAATAGCAGAAATTGATTTGGTATTTACTTATTCACTTGTTAATGTTTGTTATTATTACAAAAATCTTAGTTTATTTAATTAGCCTATTTATTACGTTCCTCAGGATTGTTTTGGTTTACCAGACTATAGATAAAATTTAACGTATTTATCGAATTTTTTTGGTGTCATTTGAATCTGTTATAACAGTTTCCTGTCTAAATTTGTAGCATGTCTGAACTGCCTACATATCGAAAAATTATCCATATAGATATGGATGCATTTTATGCTTCGGTAGAGCAAATGGATAACCCTTTTTTAAGAGGGAAACCCCTTGCTGTTGGAGGTTCAGAGAATCGAGGCGTAGTATCTGCAGCGAGTTATGAAGCTCGAAAATTTGGTGTTCGTAGTGCAATCAGCGGAGTTCTTGCCAAGAAATATTGTCCAGAGCTTATTTTTGTACCTCCGCGTTTTGACCGATACAAAGAGATATCAATAAAAATCCATAAAATTTTTCATGAATATACAGATTTAGTTGAGCCACTTTCGCTTGACGAGGCTTATCTTGATGTTACGGTTAACAAAAAAGGAAATCCGAGTGCTAGTTTATTGGCTCAGGAAATAAGACAGCGTATTTTTAATGAAGTCGGAATAACAGCTTCGGCAGGAATTTCGATAAATAAATTTGTAGCCAAAGTTGCTAGTGATTATAATAAGCCAAATGGTCAGAAAACGGTTAATCCAGATGAGGTTGTTCCTTTTCTGGAGGAATTACCCATCAGGAAGTTTTATGGAGTAGGGAAGGTAACCACCGAAAAAATGTATCAGCTTGGTATTTTTACCGGTACAGATTTAAAAAGTAAAAGTTTGGAGTTTCTGGAAAAGCATTTCGGAAAATCGGGTACTTTTTATTATCATGTTGTGCGTGGGGTTCATAATAGCGAAGTAAAAGCAGATAGAATAACAAAGTCTGTGGCAGCAGAACATACTTTTGATGTCAATCTTTCTTCGGAGATTTTTATGTTAGAACAACTAGAAAGAATTGCAACCTCATTAGAAAGACGTTTAAAAAAATATAAAGTTTCTGGTAAAACAGTTACACTTAAGATTAAGTATAGTGATTTTACTCAGCAAACCAGAAGTAAAACATTACCCTATTTTATTGCCGATAAAAGTTTGATTATGGAAACTGTAAAAGAGTTATTGTATCAGGAACGAATGAAAGATTCAGTTCGATTACTCGGGATTTCATTAAGTAATCTAAATACAGAAGAAAAGAAGGCTATTGTCGTACAGCTTAAATTTGACTTTTAAATTGATTAAACAAGCGTTAAATGCGTAATATCGCTATGATAGATGTTGTTTTCAATATACCTTTGATTAAAATTTTTGTTTATGTTTAATTTAGATGCCTATGATACCGCAATTGCAAAATACCATCGAGAGATGAATTGCAACGGCATTCCTGTGATTTCATGGGATTTTCATCATGGTTTTTTAAATGACATAAAAGCTAATTATTCAGATTGGCAAAGAGTAAATAATATCTCCAATCAATTTAATTGGGATGAATCCGAATTTGATGTTTTAGAACGCTTGAAAGAGGAAGTTGTTGTAATTACCGATCTAGAGCTGAAGATCGTTTTTGCTTCCAGCCGAATCGTAAACATGACAGGATATACTGAAGTTGAGGTTCTGGGTAAAACACCAAAAATGTTTCAAGGACCCGAAACGTGTTCAGAAACTACAAATGAAATTAGAGTAGCTATCGATTCTGAAGAAATTTTTGAAAAGACTATTCTTAATTATAAAAAGAACGGAGAAACATACTTTTGTACTATAAATGCTTTCCCTGTTTTTAATGTAAAGGGAAAACTATCTCATTTTATTGCTTTTGAGAAAGCAGCATAAAAAAAGCCTTTTTGAATTTCAAAAAGGCTTTTTTGTATAAGTATAGAAAGGATTAGTTTCTGTTATTTAATTTAGATAACAATCTTAGGAATTCGATATACAACCAAACAAGAGTAATCATTAATCCCATTGCGCCGTACCATTCCATGAATTTTGGCATTTTTTGTTGAACACCTTCTTCGATTCTGTCAAAATCTAAAAATAGGTTTAAAGCAGCAATAACGATAACAAAAACACTAATACCAATACTCATCATAGAGTTACCGTGATGAACAGGAGTAAAGCTTGTAAACATCGAAACTATCCAAGAAATTAAGTAGTAAGTTGCAATTGCCAGTGTAGCTGCCATAACAACCGATTTGAATTGCTCAGTTACTTTTACGATTTTGAATTTATATAAACCAAGACAAACCATAAATGTTACAAATGTAGCACCAACAGCCTGAATTACGATACCAGGATACATTGCTTCAAAAATCGCAGATATTCCACCAATAAATAAACCTTCAAACAAGGCATAACCAGGTGCTAAGTATGGAGAAAGTTGCGGTTTGAATGCAGCGACTACTACTAAAATTAATCCAACGATAGCTCCACCAATAGTAGGAAGCATAGGGTTGATTCCGTTAAAAGACATCCACCAAGTAATCATTGCTGTAGCAGTAAGCAATAAAAATAAGATAAGAGTTTTGTTGATAGTACCAGACAATGTCATTTCGTTACCGTAATCGATAATTTTTGCTTGGTGAACATTGTCACTTTTTGCAGCAACCGATGTTGGAGAAAAACGTTTGTTACTTAAAAACGGATTGTTTGAGTTGAAAGCCATAATATATTTTGATTTTAAAACGTACCAAATATAACGCATATTTTCATAATTGCTCCAATCCCTATATATATTTTAACAATTGGATTATGGCTTTTTTATACTGACAAGAGATTTATTAAGGACATCTTATTTATGAATAACCGCCTGCTTTAGTTCAATGCTATCAAGTAGAACTTTTCCCTATAAAGGCAGAATTAGTAGTTTTCACGCCAAGTCGCAAAGCCGCCAAGCGATTAGATGTAAACTTTGCGTCTTGGCGTCTTTGCGAGAGAGTTTACTGAATGCAATTCATTCTATATAGTCATAAAAAATCTATGGTATTAATAGAAACTATAAAAAATGAAACCATGTAAGTCATATAAGTCCATTTAAGAGGAATAGCTGAAACTTATATTTCCTTACATCGCTTATATGGTTAAAACTAAAAAAGCCACCAAGTTTAAAACTTGATGGCTTGTATTTTTATGTAAGTCTATTTAGTTCAAAAGGTCTAAAACCAAAGAAGGGAACAAACCGATAACAATGTTTAATAGTATAGAAACCACTGCAACTGCGTATATAAGGAAAGGTCTTCCAGTACGAGTTTCATTTGGTTCTTTAGTGTACATAGCTAAGATTAATTTGAAATAGTAACCAACACTAATAATAGAGTTAACCACTGCAACAATTACTAATGCAATATATCCAGCTTGTATTGCTTGATTAAATAAGAATAACTTAGCAAAGAAACCTGCAAAAATCGGAATACCTGCCATAGATAAAAGCGAAGCTGTAAGGATTGCTGCTAATAAAGGATTCGTTTTTCCTAAACCATGAAAATTGGTAATATCCTCGTTATCTTGATTTTTGCAAACATATAAGATTACGCTAAAAGCTGCGATTCCAGCCAATGCATAAGCAGTTGTGTAATATAAAAGAGTTCCAGCAGAAGTAGCCAAAGTTAATAAAGTCATTAACATGAAACCTGCATGCGAAATACCAGAATAAGCAAGCATACGTTTTACGTTTACTTGACGCAATGCCATAATGTTACCAACAGTCATAGATAACATAGAAACAATCACGATTACGATTACATAACTTTCAGAAAGCTCAGCATTTAATATCGTTAATAGTTTGTATAAAGTAGCAATAGCAACAACTTTAGCCAAAGTACTCATTAAAGCAGTTGTTAAAGCAGGAGAACCTTCGTAAACGTCTGGAGCCCAAAAGTGGAAAGGAACAGCAGCAACTTTAAACAACATACCAACAGTTAATAAAACAATCCCGATAGGAAACCAAATTGGCAATTCAGCAGATTGAGATAAATCGCTAATTTCAATTACATCAAAACTTCCCATAGCTCCGTAAATCAAACAGATTCCGAATAAGATAATTCCAGAAGCAAAAGAACCCATTAGGAAATATTTCATTCCGGCTTCATTACTTTTTATTTTCGTTCTGTCGCTAGCTGCTAATACGTATAAAGCAATTGATAATACTTCGATTCCTAAGAAGAACATCGCTAAGTTTCCGAAAGAAACCATTGCAACAGCTCCTGCCAATAAGAATATTTTTATAGCTACATAATCAGAAATTTTAGTTTGGTGATCTTCGTAGAAATTGTAACTCAAAGCCACTAAAAAAATCGTTAAAACAATAAACAAAGATGAAAACGCCGTAGAGTATTTACTCACCGCAATCATATTATTGTAATAACTCTCGGTTAAACCGAACTCTGAATAGTTTATTGCCAAAACGCCTAATAAACCAATTATAGTTACTGGAATAATGGCTTTTCTTAAATTAAGAATTTCAAACAGTAGGCAAAAAACACCCAATCCTATTATAGCTATTAATGTATTCATTTTTGTTTTTTTGATTTAGGAATCTAAAACTAATGATGCCCTAATTTATTTTTATTTAAAATATGTTATTTATTCTTTACCAGCTTAGTTTCTGTGTATAACTTTTAAAATTACATCTAAACTTGGAGAAATTAAATCTGTAATAGGTTTTGGATACAATCCAAAAAAGAATAATACAGCAATAATTGCAACAAGCGAAATACCTTCAGAGATAGATACATCTGCAAAAGGCTTTGTATTTGTTTCTCCTAACATTACATGTTGGAACATTTTAAGCATATAGTAAGCACCAAGAATAATAGTAGTTCCACCTAAAACGGCAAACCAAATATTAATTTGAGTAAGGCTATATAATACCGTGAACTCTCCAACAAAGTTAAAAGTAGATGGTAATGCAACCGATGCCAATACTAAAATTAAGAACATCGAAGTGAACTTAGGCGATTGGTAACGAATTCCACCCATTTCAGAGATAACTCTGGTTTCGTACCTTCTAAAGATGATTTCGGCAGCAAGGAACAAACCAACTACTACAAAACCGTGAGCAATCATTTGTAAAACCGATCCGCTTAAACCATCAGCAGTTAGAGTATAAGTACCTGCAGCGATTAACCCAACGTGAGCTAATGAAGAATAAGCAAGTAATTTTTTTAAGTCTTTTTGTCTTAATGCAACAATAGAACCATAAATTACACCAGCAATCCCTAATGCAATAAATACAGTCATGTATTCTTTTGCAGGAAGTGGAGCAATTGGCAATTGCCAACGAATGATACTGTATAGTCCCATTTTAAGCATGATACCAGATAAAAGCATAGTTCCTGCAGTAGGTGCTTTTTGGTACACGCTTGCTTGCCAAGTATGAAAAGGAATAAGAGGAATCTTAATAGCATAAGCTAAGAAGAAAGCCAGGAATATCCAAAGTTGCTCCGTTGCAGATAAATCCAATTCGTATAAATCAGTCAATAAGAAGCTACCTGCTTTTGTGTATAAATAAACAAATGCTACAAGCATAAATAATGAACCAGCAAGAGTATAGATAAAGAATTTAACTACCGCTTTTTTGCGTTCTTCAGTATCGCCATTACCCCAAATTAAGGCAATGAAATAAATAGGGATTAATGATAATTCCCAGAAGATATAGTATAACAAACCATCTGCAGCAAGGAAAGTTCCCACCATTGCAAATGCCATGAATAAAATTAAAGCATAGAATCCTTTTGCATTTGGGTAAGAATTCCCAAAAGAAGAAAGTATGATTATAGGAGTCAATGCCGTTGTAAGCAACAACATTGCAATACCCAATCCATCTGCATTTAATACAAATGAAATTTTAGGCTGAATAATCCATTGGCTAATATAACTGATGCTTTCGCCAAGATTATAATGATTTAACAATACAACCGAACAACCTAAAGCGGCCAAACTAAAGAACAAAGCTACTTTTGAAGCTAGTTTATCACCAACAAAATAAGTGACAAATGCACCAATTAAAAGTATAATTAATATAAGAGAAACGTTCATAGTTATTAAATTATTGAGCTAAAAATATATAAGAAACAATGGCACAAAGACCCAAAACAAAAGCAAACAAATATAGTCCGATACTTCCGCTTTGTAATTTTCTACCTTGATAACTTATCTCATTGGTTACTTTTCCTAATCCGAAAACAAGAGCTGATATACTTGTTTCTACATAATCTCTAAAGAATTTAGATAATCCATTAATAGAGCGTACAAATACATAATCGTAAGCTTCATCAACATAATACTTGTTGTATAATACTTTTGTTACTCCAGTAATAGATTCATCTTCACCAGGAACATTATTTTGTTTGATGTATTTTAAGTAGGCAATAAAAATCCCAACTAAACCACCAATTACTGCAACACCCATTAAGGTATATTCAGTAGTTCCTAAGTGATGAGCTTCGCCAGCTACTTTTGTAAAAAGCGGAGCTAAATAAGTATTCAACCAGCTATTTCCAGGTAAGCTAATCAATCCGCCAAAAGTAGCCAGGATTGCTAAAACGATTAATGGAAAAGTGATTAAAGCAGGACTTTCATGTAAATGACTTTTTTGGTGTTCAGTTCCTCTAAAATCTTTAAAGAAAGTCAAGAACATTAATCTAAACATATAAAAAGCAGTCATGATAGATGCAACCGATGCAACAACATAAAGCGGAATGTTATGATGAAAAGCAGTCAATAAAATTTCGTCTTTCGAGAAGAAACCAGAGAATAATGGAACTCCCGATATTGCTAATGAAGAAACAAGCATCGTGATAAATGTAACTGGCATTGCTTTACGCAATCCACCCATTTTACGCATATCTTGTTCACCATGCAAAGCGTGAATTACAGAACCAGAACCCAAGAATAAACAAGCTTTAAAGAAAGCGTGAGTTATTACGTGGAAAACAGCTACTTCGTAAGCACCTAATCCTAATGCTAAAAACATTAAACCTAATTGCGAAACAGTAGAGTAAGCCAGTACTTTTTTAATATCATTTTGAACCAGACCAATTGTAGCAGCAACAAGAGAAGTTATTGCCCCAATAATAGCAATTAGGCTTTGAACATCTGGAGTTAAATCAAAAACAAAGTTTAATCTGGTAATCATAAAGATACCAGCAGTAACCATCGTAGCAGCGTGAATTAATGCAGAAACCGGAGTTGGTCCAGCCATCGCGTCTGGCAACCATGTGTATAATGGGATTTGAGCCGATTTACCACAAGCACCAATAAATAAACAGAATGCTGCTAAAGAAAGTAACGGAACATTTAAGTCAGTTGCGCTAGCGATTGCAGTTTTTATAGTTGCATAATCTAGAGAAGAGAACATAGAACCGATGATAAAAATACCAACTAATAATCCTAAATCTCCAATTCTGTTCATGATAAAAGCCTTTTTAGCCGCATCATTATATTCTTGGTTTTTATACCAAAAACCGATTAGTAAGTAAGAACAAAGACCTACACCTTCCCAACCAATGAATAATACTAATAAGTTACTCCCAACAACTAGTGTAATCATGAAAAACACAAACAGGTTTAAGTAAGCAAAAAACTGGTGCATTTTCTCATCATCATGCATATAGCTGATAGAGTATAAGTGAATCAAAGAACCAATACCAGTTACAAAAAGCAACCAAAGCAATGACAATTGATCTAATAAGAAACCTAAATCAACTTTGAAATTACTTATCTGAATCCATTCAAATAAAGAAATGCTGATAGGTTGTTGAGTCTGATTTATTTGAAGGAAAAAATAAATAGTTACAGCAAATGAAACAACTACAGAAAGAGTTCCTATAGCGCCAGAAACTGTCTTTCCCAGACTTTTTCCAAAGAAAACATTGATTAAAAATCCTAAAAAAGGAGCTAATACTAAAACTAAAGCTAAATTGGTATCCATTGCCATTTATCCTTTTAAATTTTTTAAATTATCGATACTAATTGAATGTATGTTTCTAAATATCGATACTAAAATTGCCAATCCAACCGCTACTTCAGCAGCAGCAACTGCCATCGAGAAAAATACGAATACTTGTCCTTGTGCATCTTGGTGATAAGTAGAGAAAGCAACAAATAATAAGTTTACTGCATTAAGCATGATTTCGATAGACATAAAAACGATAATCGCATTACGTCTGTATAAAACACCAAATATGCCTACGCAAAAAAGGACTACACTTAAAAATATGTAGTTTTCAATACCTATTTGATTTAAAATATTATTCATTATTTTTTCGATTTTTCTTTTTTAGACAATAACACAGTTCCAATCATGGCAACCAAAAGTAAAATAGAAGCAAATTCAAACGGAACCATATATTCGTTCAGTAATATTTTACCTAATACTTTTATCGATTGAAAATCTTCACCAGTCGAGTCGTATTCACCAACAATTGGTTTAGAGTTAATAAATATTGCAATTAATACAATACAAATCAAACAGAAAGAAACTATAGCGCCCAAACGAGTAATTCGGGGTTTATGCACTTCGTGTTTTTCGTTCAGGTTCATCAACATAATGGTAAATAAAAACAAAATCATTATGGCTCCCGAATATACTATGATGTGAACAATCGCTAGAAACTGAGCATTTAATAGTAAATAATGACCCGCAATCGAGAAAAAGCAAATCACTAAATAAATAGCACTATGAATAGGGTTACGACTAAAAATCGTTAAGAAAGCAGTTATCACTGTTATGAAAGCTAATATACAAAAAGTAATTTGTATTGCATTTGCATTTGCAAAATCAGGTATATGTATCATTAATTAGCGTTTTTAAGTTGAGCGTTTTTCATAGCCACATCTAATGGCATCACTAATTTATCTTTTCCAAAAATAAAATCTTCTCTTTCATAACTAGAAGGAACTAATACTTTTGACGTAGTCAGGTAAATTGCATCTTTAGGACAAGCCTCTTCACACAATCCACAAAAAATACAACGCAACATATTAATCTCATATATCGAAGCATATTTTTCTTCTCTGTACAAATGTTTCTCATTTGGTTTACGCTCTTCAGCTTTCATCGTGATTGCCTCAGCAGGACATGACAAAGCACATAATCCACATGCAGTACAGTTTTCACGACCTTGTTCATCACGTTTCAACTGGTGTTGACCACGATAAACATCGCTTCGTACACGAACTTGTTCTGGGTAGTGAATTGTTTTCTTACGTCTAAAAAAGTGTTTGATTGTAATAACCAAGCCCTTGAAAATTGCAACAAGGTACAATCGCTCAAGAAAAGTCATCTCTTTATTTGAGACTACCTTTTTTCTACCCGATAATGATATAGTTTCTATCGACATTTTAATTTATCATTTGCGATTTTGATTCCAAAACCAAATTCAAAAATTTATTTCTTTTATTTTTATCTGAAGCTAATCCTGCTATCCGTTACAATCTTTATTGTTTTAAAGGAAAACAATAAAGGATTTCCACTTCTATCAGGGCTAGGTATTTCGTTTATTAAAACCCTAAATAAGCTGCAATTTCACCTCTTAACATTACAACACCAGTAATCATGATATTGATGATAGAAAGCGGAATTAATATTTTCCAACCCAAATGCATCAATTGGTCATATCTGAATCTTGGAATAGTCCAACGAACCCACATATAGAAAAATATGAAAAAGCATATTTTGGCAAATAAAACAACCATTCCTAAAACGTTAGCTGGGTTTACACCTGCATTCTCCACCATCCATTGCATACCAGGATAATTATATCCACCAAAGAATAATACAGAGATAATAGTAGCCGAGATAAACATATTTGCATATTCAGCAAATAAATAGAATCCCATTTTCATCGAAGAATACTCCGTGTGATATCCACCAACTAATTCCGTTTCACATTCTGCTAAGTCAAAAGGAGTTCTGTTTGTTTCAGCAAAAGCACAAATAAGAAATATCAAGAAAGATAAAGGTTGGTAAAATACGTTCCAGTTCATTTCTGCTTGTTGCATAGAGATTTCTCTTAAGCTTAAACTACCAGTCATCATCAATAAAGCAATCATCGATAAACCCATTGCAATTTCATACGAAACCATTTGCGAAGCAGCACGAACTGCTCCCATCAATGAGAATTTACTGTTAGATGCCCATCCACCAATCATGATACCATAAACTCCAACAGAAACAACTCCGAAGAAATATAATAATCCAATATTGATATCTGTAGCTTGTAGTAAAATATCTCTGCCAAATAAATGTAATTTATCTCCCCAAGGAATTACGGCACTTGTCATTAAAGCAGTACTCATGGCAATTGCAGGACCTACAACAAATAAAAATTTATTTGGAGTATTAGGTATAAACTCCTCTTTCGAGAATAACTTCATACCATCTGCAAGAGGTTGTAATAATCCACCCCAACCAGCACGGTTAGGTCCAACACGGTCTTGTAAGAAAGCTGCAACTTTACGTTCAGCCCAAGTAGAATACATCGCCATAATCATAGTCACGGCAAAAACCACTAAGATTACAACACTTTTTTCTATAATAAATGTACTATCCATTACTAAGAGATTTTGTCGTTATTGGTTAATGGAATTTGTGCCATACTAATTTTTTTACGGTCTTCATCTCTACCTAAAAGTATATTCTTCTCCGTATCGATTTCTACTTTTTCTAACTTACGAGTATAGTTATTTTGGTTGATAACCGAATCTTTTTCAAATTCTCTTGGTCCTTCAATAGTCCAGTCAGCAACATTTTTGTGGTCAAAACGACAACTGTTACAAATAAACTCTTCTACTTCATGGTAAATGTCTTTACGACCAGTTACACGTTGTATTTCGCCACCAAACATCCAAACAGTAGTTTTACCACAACATCCAGGAGTAGTACACTCTCTGTGTGCATTATAAGGCTTATTAAACCAAACTCTTGATTTAAAACGGAAAGTTTTATCAGTCAAAGCTCCAACAGGACATACATCAATCATATTTCCAGAGAACTCATTATCGATTGCTTTAGAGATACCAGTCGAAATATTAGCGTGATCACCACGATCTAATACCCCGTGAACTCTATTGTCTGTCAATTGATCTGCAACTTGTACACATCTCTGACATAAGATACAACGGTTCATGTGCAATTGAATATGCGGACCTATATCTTCTGGTTCAAAAGTTCTTTTTTCTTCAATGAAACGTGATTTCGGATTTCCGTGCTCAAAACTTAAATTTTGAAGATCACATTCACCAGCCTGATCACAAACAGGGCAATCCAAAGGGTGATTAATCAATAAAAATTCTGTTACAGATTTACGTGCTTCCGTTACTCTGTCAGAAGATTTGCTGTTTACTTCCATACCATCCATACATCCTGTTACACAAGATGCCATCAATTTTGGCATTGGTCTTGGATCAGCTTCACTTCCTTTCGATACTTCAACTAAACAACAACGGCATTTTCCTCCGCTACCTTTTAATTTTGAGTAATAGCACATGGCTGGCGGAACTAAATCTCCACCAATCATACGTGCAGCCTGTAGGATTGTTGTTCCTGGCTCTACGTCTATACTTTGACCGTCTATGGTTACTTTCATCTCTATATTTTGTTATTTTAGTTTAAGGTTTAAAGTTTCAAGTTGTTGAACTTAAAGCTAAAAAGCTTCAAACTAATTTAAACTGTTTGTTTTGTTACTAAATGTTTTACTTGCGAAAAAGGCTCAGCAACAAAATGTTCTCTGTTTTTTATTTTTTCTGGGAAACGAACGTGATATTCAAATTCATCTCTAAAATGACGAATAGCTGCTGCTACTGGCCAAGATGCTGCATCTCCAAGTGGGCAAATCGTATTTCCTTCGATTTTACTTTGAATGCTCCATAATAATTCGATATCCTCTTCACGACCTTGACCGTTTTCGATTCTCCATAATATTTTTTCTAACCATCCTGTACCCTCACGACAAGGAGTACATTGTCCACAAGATTCGTGGTGGTAAAAACGTGCAAAATTCCATGTATTTCTTACGATACAAGCAGTGTCATTGTATACGATAAATCCTCCGGAACCTAACATAGATCCAGTAGCAAAACCACCATCACTTAAAGATTCGTAAGTCATTAAACGATCTTCACCATTTGCAGTTTTAAAAATTAATTCGGCTGGTAAAATTGGCACAGAAGAACCTCCAGGTACAAACGCTTTTAAAGGTCTGCTAGAAGACATTCCGCCTAAGTATTCATCAGAATTCATGAATTCATCAACACTTAAACCTAATTCAATTTCGTAAACCCCAGGATTTTTAACGTGTCCAGAAGCAGAGATTAATTTAGTTCCAGTAGAACGACCTACACCAATTTTGGCATAATCATCACCAGAGTTATTGATAATCCATGGCACAGTGGCTATAGTTTCCACATTGTTTACTACGGTAGGGTTAGCCCAAAGTCCAGAAACAGCAGGGAAGGGTGGTTTAATACGCGGATTTCCTCTTTTTCCTTCCAATGACTCAATAAGTGCAGTTTCTTCACCACAAATATAAGCACCAGCCCCACAGTGAACGTATAGTTCCAGATCATATCCTGATCCTAATATGTTTTTCCCCAAAAATCCAGCAGCTTTCGCTTCGGCAATGGCTCTTTCTAATATTTTGAAAACCCACATATATTCTCCACGAATGTAGATATATGATAAGTTAGCGCCTAAGGCAAAACTTGAAGTAATCATACCTTCAATCAATAAGTGAGGAATATATTCCATCAAATAACGATCTTTAAAAGTACCTGGCTCAGATTCGTCGGCGTTGCATACTAAATGTCTTGGTTTTCCTGATTTTTTATCAATAAAACTCCATTTCATACCTGCAGGGAAACCTGCACCACCACGACCACGAAGACCTGATTTTTTTACTTCTTCAACAACTTCGTCTGGTGTAAGCGTTTTTAAAGCTTTTTCTACAGATGCATAACCACCATTTTTGCGGTACACTTCGTAGGTTTTGATACCAGGAATATTGATTTTATCTAATAATATTTTCTGTGACATATTATTTATCGTGTAATATTATTTTATTATCCTTACAATCAGTGATTAGCTGATCAATTTTTTCTTCTGTAAGTTTTTCTTTGTAGAAATCGCCTAACTGCATCATTGGAGCGTATCCACAAGCACCTAAACACTCAACGCCAGCAATGCTGAACATTCCGTCAGGAGTTGTTTCACCCATTTTGATACCTAATTTCTCAGATGTATAATCCATTAAATTTTCGGCACCATTTAAACAACAACAAGAAGTCTGACAAAATTCAAACATGTATTTACCCATTGGTTTTTGGTTGTACATGGTATAAAAAGTTACCACTTCGTAAACCTCAATTGGTTTTATATGTAAGATTTCGGCAACCTTGTCCTGTAGCTCAATACTTAGCCAGTTTTCATGGGCATCTTGTACTTCGTGTAAAACAGGCAATAAAGCCGATTTTCTTTTGTCTTCAGGATAATGACTGATTAACTCATTGATGCGGTTCATCAATGCCTCAGTCATATTTATTTCTTGTTTGTAATGTTTACGTTCCATTTTTATTTTAGATTTTAGATTTTAGATTTCAGTTTTTTCTGTTGTCTATAATCTATATTCTGCAATCATTGTTTAAGTTTTAGATTCTTCAATCTGAATTCTTTATGCGTCTAACTCTCCAGCGATAACATTTAAACTTGATAATATTACAATGGCATCCGATAACATAGCCCCTTTAATCATTTCAGGATAAGCTTGATAATATATAAAGCATGGTCTTCTAAAATGTAATCTGTATGGAGTTCTGCTTCCGTCGGTTACCAGGTAAAATCCTAATTCACCATTTCCGCCTTCAACCGCGTGGTATATTTCGGCAACTGGAACAGGAACTTCTCCCATAACAATCTTAAAGTGATATATTAACGATTCCATGTTAGTGTATACATCTTCTTTTGGAGGAAGATAGTAATCTGGAACTTCAGCATGGAAAACATTTCCTTCTGGCATTTTATCTAATGCCTGACGAATAATGCTTAAACTTTCCCAAACTTCGGCATTACGAACACAGAAACGGTCGTAAGTGTCACCAGATTTCCCAACTGGAACGATAAAGTCAAAATCTTCGTAAGATGAATACGGTTGAGCAACACGTATGTCATAATCAACACCACTAGCACGTAAGTTTGGTCCTGTGAAACCGTAAGCCATAGCTCTTTCGGCACTTATTGGTCCAACATTAACCGTTCTGTCAATGAAAATTCTGTTTCTTTCGAATAAGCTTTCGAATTCTTTCCAGGCAACTGGAAATTCTTCTAAGAAAATTTCAATTTTTTTGAAAGCGGCCTCAGACCAATCTCTTTCAAATCCACCGATTCTTCCCATATTTGTAGTTAAACGAGCTCCACAAATTTCTTCGTAGATTTCGTATATTTTTTCTCTAAATTGAAAAACGTAAAGGAAACCTGTATAAGCACCTGTATCTACCCCAAGAATTGAATTACAGATAATATGATCGGTAATTCTAGACAGTTCCATTATGATAACTCTTAAGTATTGAACACGTTTAGGTATTTCAATTTCTAAAAGTTTTTCTAGAGTCATCCACCATCCCATATTATTGATAGGAGAGGAGCAATAGTTCATTCGGTCTGTAAGAGGAGTGATTTGATAAAAAGGACGATTTTCGGCAATTTTTTCGAATGCTCTGTGGATGTAACCAATAGTTGTTTCAGCCTCAAGAATTCTCTCACCGTCCATTAACAGTACGTTTTGAAAAATACCGTGTGTAGCTGGGTGTGTTGGTCCTAAGTTCAGAACAGAAAGTTCGCTTCCTTCGTCGTTTAATTTCTGTTCGATTATTTTAGCATAGCGATGCTCTGGTGGTAATAATAGTTCTGACATTTATTTAATGTGAAAAATTATATGATTTTGTCTTAGCAATTTGTTGTTGTTCTTCCAAAGAACCTGTCGTCTTTATCAGTTCTTCCACTGTCTTCCAATGGAAACTCTTTACGCATCGGAAATGAAATCATTTCATCCATATTCAAAATACGTTTCAATTGTGGATGACCGATGAAATTTACTCCATAAAAATCATATGTTTCTCTTTCCATCCAGTTTGAACACAAGAAAATGTTTGATATGGTTTTTATTTCTGGTTTTTCACCATTGATAAAGGCTTTTATTTTAATTCTTTTGTTTTCATACCAGTTATGCAAATGATATACTATTGCAAATTGGCGGTCAACTTCATTATCAGGGTAGTGAATACCACATAAATCAGTTAGGAAATGAAAACGTAATGTCGGGTCATTTTTCAAAAAAAGAATTACAGCTGTAATTTTATCAGAATCAACTTCTAATGAAAAAATGTCTCTTTCTTGATTGAAATTGAAAACACTTTCTCCAAATGTTTCAATTAATTTATCTTGAATTTCTATTGTCTCTAATGCCATTTTGTTATTGAATGTTATATGAAGCCAATAATTCTTGGTACTCAGGTGAGCTACGTCTTCTTACAGACTCGCTTTTTACTAATTCTTGTAATTTCATTACACCATCAAGAATTTGTTCTGGTCTTGGCGGACAACCCGGAACATAAACATCTACAGGTATTATTTTGTCAATTCCCTGAAGAACTGAATAAGTATCAAAAATACCTCCGGATGATGCACAAGCACCTACGGCAATAACCCAACGAGGTTCGGCCATTTGCTCGTAAACCTGACGTAAAACTGGTCCCATTTTTTTAGAAATAGTTCCCATTACCATTAACATATCAGCCTGACGAGGAGAAAAACTCACACGCTCAGAACCAAATCGTGCTATATCGTAATGCGAAGCCATTGTAGCCATGAATTCGATACCACAACAAGAAGTTGCAAATGGTAAAGGCCATAACGAATTGGCTCTTGCTAAACCTACAACGTCGTTAAGTTTTGTAGCGAAGAAACCCTCTCCTGTAACTCCTTCTGGCGGGGCAACCATATTTATATTTGAATCGCTCATTTTTATTTTAGATTTCTGATTTCTGATTTTAGATTTCGAGAAATCGTAAAAACTGAAATCAATTTTTTTAAATCAATTGTATTATTTTGAGGAGTTCAAATCTTAAATTGTAAATAACTTAGTCAAGAATCTATTCTTAAATCTAAAATCACCAATCTAAAATCTAAAATCTCTTTTTTTATTCCCACTCTAAGGCTTTCTTTTTGATAATGTAGAAGAAGCCTACTAAAAGAAGTGACATGAATACTAACATTTTTAGCATTCCTTCCATACCTAGTTCTTTAAAGTTTGCAGCCCATGGGTAAAGGAAAATTACCTCTACGTCGAACAATACAAATAATATAGCAACTAAGAAATATTTTACTGAGAATGGTACACGAGCATTACCAATAGATTCTACACCACACTCAAAGTTTTTGTCTTTGCTTGCGGAAGCTCTTTTTGGGCCTAATTTTCCAGAAATGATAATGGTTCCTACTACAAAACCAACAGCTAAAATAAGCTGCATTAAAATTGGAATATAATTTACTTGATCTGAATGCATAATTTAAGGATTTTTTGCTTAAAAATAAGTCACAAAGATAGCCCTCAAGTATGTAAATCACAAGCTAAAAAATGATTTAAGTAGGTTTTGAAATGTAGTAATAGTGTAATTTTTATTGATTATAAATAAGATTTCGAATTTTATGATTTTTTTAAGAATTAGGCGTAAAAAAAAAGCGTTTCGAAATTAATCGAAACGCTTTTAAGCATTCGGTGGCAAAAAAAATAAATTGCTATATTTTTATGCTTAGATTACTGCAACTTTAGCAGCAACTTTACCTTTTCTTCCTTCTTCTTCTTCGTAGCTTACTCTGTCACCTTCGCGTAATTCTTCCGCGTTGATTCCTGATGCATGAACGAAAATGTCTTTTCCTGTTTCTTCGTCTGTAATGAACCCGTAACCTTTAGACTCATTGAAAAATTTAACTGTACCTGTACGCATTGTAATAGTAATAATAATTTATAATGAGGCAAATGTAAGATATAAAATAATACAAAAGACAACAAACTGTTAATTTTTTAGAAAAAATATTGATTTACAGTGTATTCACTTATTATTTTGCTTCAATTTGGATGTGTAATTCTTTTAATTGTAAAGCATCTATTGCTGCAGGAGCATCAATCATTACATCACGACCCGAATTATTTTTTGGGAACGCGATAAAATCTCTAATTGTCTCTTGTCCACCTAATATAGCTACTAATCTGTCTAGTCCAAAAGCTAATCCTCCGTGTGGTGGAGCCCCAAATTGGAACGCATCCATTAAGAATCCGAATTGTGCTTTGGCCTCATCCTCAGTGAAACCAAGGTATTTAAACATTAATTGTTGTGTTGCCTTATCGTGAATACGGATAGAACCTCCCCCGATTTCATTTCCGTTAAGAACCATGTCATATGCATTGGCGCGAACTTTTCCAGGTTCAGTTTCCAATAATTGCATATCTTCTGGTTTAGGAGATGTAAATGGGTGGTGCATGGCGTGGTAACGACCAGTTTCTTCGTCTAATTCTAATAATGGGAAATCAACTACCCATAGTGGTGCAAACTCTTCTGGTTTACGTAATCCTAAACGTGTAGCCAATTCCATACGTAAAGCACTTAATTGAGCACGTGTTTTATTAGCCGGACCAGAAAGCACGAAAATCATATCGCCAGGTTTTGCTCCTGTAACTTTTGCCCAATTGGTTAAATCGTCTTGGTCATAAAATTTATCTACAGATGATTTGTAAGTTCCATCGTCATTACATTTAGCATACACCATTCCGGATGCGCCAACTTGTGGACGTTTAACCCAGTCAATTAATCCGTCAATTTCTTTACGAGTATAATTTCCTGCGCCAGGAACTGCAATTCCAACTACTAATTCGGCAGCATTAAATACTGGGAACTCTTTATGTTGTGCAAATTCGTTTAATTCTCCAAATTCCATTCCGAAACGAATGTCCGGTTTGTCATTCCCATATGTTTTCATAGCATAGTCGTAAGTAATTCTTGGGAATTTATCTACTTCTACACCTTTTATTTCTTTTAGTAAGTGTCTTGTCAGTCCTTCAAAAACATTTAAAATGTCTTCTTGTTCTACAAATGCCATTTCGCAATCGATTTGTGTAAACTCAGGCTGACGGTCTGCACGTAAATCTTCGTCACGGAAACATTTTACAATCTGGAAGTATTTATCCATACCACCAACCATCAATAATTGTTTGAAAGTTTGTGGAGATTGTGGTAATGCATAAAATTGTCCTTCGTTCATACGACTTGGTACAACGAAATCTCTCGCTCCTTCTGGAGTCGATTTTATTAAGTAAGGAGTCTCTACTTCGCAGAAATCCAAATCAGATAAATATTTACGAACTTCCATTGCCACTTTATGACGGAATAGTAAACTATTTTTTACTGGATTACGACGAATATCAAGGTAACGATATTTCATTCGGATATCTTCTCCACCATCAGTTTCATCTTCTATTGTGAAAGGAGGCGTTAATGCAGCATTAAGAACAGTTAGTTCAGTGACTAAAATTTCTATGTCACCGGTAACCATGTTTTTATTTTTGTTCTTGTCCTCACGTTCAATCACAGTTCCTTTAACTTGGATAACAAATTCTCTTCCTAGCGTTTTTGCTGCTTCAAAAACGGCTTTGTCGCTACGGCTTTCGTCGAAAATAAGTTGTGTGATTCCATAACGGTCACGTAAATCGACCCAATTCATAAATCCCTTATCACGCGATTTCTGAACCCAGCCCGCTAGTGTAACTTCTGTATTAATGTGTGAGGCGTTTAATTCGCCACAATTATGACTTCTATACATGATCCAAATTTTAGATTGCAAAAGTAAACACAAAAATTAAATAAGTCCAGTTTTCTAATGTTTAATGCTATTCTTCTTGATTATTTTTTTATTTCGGTTGTTGGGATAGATAATTTTAGCACTATCGAGACCAAAATCTATGCAATTGTATTAATTGTGATTCAAATAATTCTCCCTATGCATCCATACGAATCCTTTCATGAGGCCATAACAACCAAATATCAAATATTCAAAAAATCACAACATCATTAATAAATTCTTTTTGACCAGAATAATTCCTTATGCCACACAAAATGACACGTTTGGGCGCAGGGAACGAGGATAATGTTTATTTTTTTAACAAAGCTAACCATTCATCTATTTCCTTAAGATTATTAATATTTAAGATTTCTATTTCTCCCGATTTTAGTTTTCTAGGATGACAAATGAAAATTATTTTTTCCTGATCTTTATGTAATTCATTTAATTCTCTATAAATCTCTTCAATAGACTCATATGAGAGCCCATATGTCCCAATAAATATTACATTTTTTTCTTTTAAAAAAGCAAAAATAGTCGCCAAAAACTCATGTGGAAATTCAGAATGCGAAGAGATTGAACTCGGAACACATCTTAATTTATTTTTTTTAAAAAACTCTTTTACTTTAATTGCTTTTTCTACATTAAGATTAATTACTGCAGAATTTTTAAAATTTGTAGCTAAATGCCCTATTTGGACATCTAAATCAAAAAGTACCAAATTTAATTTCATTATATAATTATCTAAGTTCATCTAATATTATTTATATGTGGGAAACGAGTATATTTTTTACTTGACCACTTGGCTCGTACCAAATTCCTGAGTTTAAATTACTCATTCACAATTGCCCACCTGAATGATTAACAGCATTCATATTCACATAAGTACTCCTATTTAGGTGGTGGTCCTGAATCACGGTTTTTGCCCCAAAATTTATTCCTACTTCTGCCCCAGCTGTTAAAGTTTAGGTTTTTCTTTGCCCAATCTTTAATCCCCCAATCATCCCAATTGTCTTTTAGAGTTTTGATCCCATTTCCTATACCTGTTTGCTCGGTAGGATTTAGAAAGAATTTTAATGTTGTCTAGTTATACTCCTCCTATTAACTCCTTAAAATTTTTAGCTTTTTTAATATTTTCTATCCATTTGAATTTATATTCATTGACTTCAAGATTATTTATTCTATTTAACATAAAATTTTTCAAATCATTTAAATGAGTTGTTTCGTCTAATAACTCAAATATCATTTCTTGTTTAGGTTTTACGAAAAAATTAACAAATCTTTTTTCTTTTTTCTCAAGTCTAATAATCTTAAAAATATCTCCCTTACTATCTATAATTTTGTGATTTAATCTTAGCTCTTTAAATAATTCGTAAGATTTATTAGTGAAATAAATATCATAAAATATTATTTCACTAATATTTTCATTATTCCATTCATTGATAGAAATATCTAAAACTGGAAAATCGATTTTATTAATATAATTCTTCATACATTTTTATTGTTGTATCTTTTCCTAAACTACTTTCGTCAATCATGTCACTAAGTCCTTTAGATTCGCCGTTAATTAAATAATTCACCCCCATTGTGCCAAAATCAGCTATGAACCAAGCTCCAGCTACTATAGAGCCTACACCTGTTGTTGACATTCCAAGCATTATCCCATTTATTACATGTGATGGTTTTATATCACCTGAAAGAGCTATATCGGCTACCAGCAAGGCACCTCCAACTTTTGTTAATTTTGTAGAAAAACTCCTTGCATTTTTTACTTTAGAAATTTGATTTGCCCTATGATACATTGCCCCCGGATTTTGCCATTTAGCTTGCCAAAAATAACTCGTTCCTGCAGTTTTTGTTACATGCCAAATTTCATTCATTTTGTAAAATTGTGCGCTGTTCACCATATATGTAGAAATACCTCCAATTGTAGTGTTAATTCCCCATAGTCCTTTTGAGATTGCATTTGCAATAAAACTATTATTATTTACATTTTCTAGATTGTATTTTAAACCTGTATAATTAAACAGTATTCATATTCACATAACTACTCATATTAGGCGGAGGAGGTGGCGGTACTGAATCACGGTTTTTGCTCCAAAATTTATTCCAACTTCTGCCCCAGCTTTTAAAGTTTAGGTTTTTCGTATACCCTATTGCAGTTGGCCCGGAAAGAATTTCCGTGCTATCGTTGCGCTACTAATTCCAATAACGCCCATTTTTTTGCAGCACCTAACCAAAGATTTATCATTTTAAAACTCCTTATATAAATAATATGTGAGTCCCATTATTACAACGGATGAAAATAAATATATATCCGTAAGAAATGATAATTTACCTAATGAATATTTTTTATTTTGAAGAATCGATTCCCCTTTCTTCGTAGTTACATAATAATAGTAATTTATAACAAATAAACCTATTTGAGTTGTTAAATAATAAACTGGAAGATTATAGTTGTTAATCATTTTTGTAAAAAAAAGAAAAACATTTAGCAAGCTAAGTAAATTATTTGTTTGAGAAAAAGAAATAAAACCAATCACTGGTGCCTCAGGGAAAGCATTATGTCTGGTACTAGATAAGTATAAATTATAATATAAATATTTGTAAAGCTTCATTGTATTTATGTTTTTTTATATAACTAATATCCGTTTAGAGAATTTTAATAACCAAGATTCTGGAATAATCTTTCTTGATCTAATCTTACCCAACCTCCTCCTGATTAATAGTATTTATACTCATATAAGTACTCCTATTAGGCGGAGGAGGTGGCGGTCCTGACTATCAAAGAATGATAGCCTTTATAAAAAAAACAGTATTCTTAATTTTAGTACTCCTTGTAAAAATAATATGTTAAAACCATAGCGAAAAATGATGAAAGATTATAAATACTAAGTAAAAAAGAATATTTGCCTAAAGAATAGGAGTTATCCTTGATTATGATTGCACCATTTCCTTTTTTAGTAAAATAATAATAATTACTAAAATAAAATAAAATAGGTGCTATAAGTGCTATTTTTCTAACATCATAATCAATATCCATTCTGGTAATAATCATTATTATATTAGTTAATGTTATTAAATTACTAGTTTGTGTAAAAGATAACATTGCATATACTGGTATTTCAGGCACAGCATTTTTTTTTAAACTTTTTAGAAAAAAATGATAATAAATTAATTTGTAAATTTTCATAACTTTATTCTTTTAATATTTTACTCTCATACCAGTCATTTTCTCTTTCTCGATTCTTATAAATTGTAGAATTCTTTCCAAAAAAGAAATTATTATATGCTTCTGAATTTGTCACCCATGGTCCTAAAATATTCCAACCGATTGTCCAACCAATTCCAACAACGTTCCCTTTTGCTGCGGCTAACTCAAGACCAACATAGTTACCCGTGCCTTCTCTAACCGATCCATAATAATCACCTTTGAAATAATTATCTACAGCTCCATAATAGCCAACATAGCCGCCTAAAATATTTGCATATCCACCAAATTTGGAGGCTAGTTTTACACCACTAGCTTTAGCTTTAGCAGTTTGAACAAATGAATAGGATATATTACCTCTTGTACCTCCTTTAAAACTGTCAGTCCATGAGGTGTACATACCTTTGTAATTTACTGCAAAAAATCCTTTTGGGGCATCATTATAAAACTTTACAACAGATAATTCATTCATAAGCCCACTAGCTCCTCCCAATAAACTAGCTGTTGTAGCTAAATTGTTATTTGTTGTAGAATCTCCAAGATCAATATAATGGCTCAGATTAGGTGGAGGAGGTGGTGGTCCTGAATCACGATTTTTTTTGCCAAACAAATTCTTAAGGCTTATTTTTTCCTTTACCCAATCTTTAATGCCCCAACTATCCCAATTGTCTACTATAAACTTAATCCCGTTTCCTATACCTGTTTGTTCGGTAGGAGTGAGCTCACAATCTACACAATCTTTACCGTTTCCTGAGGCTTTATTCCCGCTAGGATCGGTGTATTTTAATGGGTTGTTTAGGGCATATTCCTAATTAACCCCGCTCCCGCACGAATTATTTCGTGCGGGAGCGGGCGGGCAATTTTAACGATATTGACTCCAATCTATCTGACTCATTAAATAAAATGAAAAAATCAAGTTGCTGACTATAAGCAAGATTATTCCAAATACAATCCAACCTCCAATTCGATTCTTTCTCTTAGAATAATTTGCAAATTCTGCATTAAATTGTCTCCAATTATCTTTATAGTCTAATGTGAAATAATTAAACACATAAATTATGATGGCAGGTATATAGACAATAGGCATTGAAATCAAAAGTTGTATGCTTATTTTTGTGTAAATTTTGTAATATGCTAATAATGAAAAGAATATCCATGCTTCTAAAGCAAGCATAACAAGACCTGCTTTGTAAAATGTAAGAAATTTACCCCCAGATAATTCTGAGGTATATTCTATAGAACGGTAAATCTTATAGAAAAAATAATAATAACTTTTTTTGATAAATTTCATAACAATTATTGTTTCAATGCCCCTGGAAAGGCTTGGTAATTTGGATTTATAGCTTTGTTTTCACGATATAACCTTTCTTGATCTATTCCTAATCCTATCCAACCTCCTCCTGAGCTTGTATAAAAAGCATCTATACCGAAATAAAGCATGGAAGGAATTGCTGCTAGGGTACCTCCCCAAGTTCCCATAGCTCCCATGACAGTATTTAATCCCGCTTTTGCTGGATGAACAGCATTTTGTGAATTTGGATCCTCCATGTAAGTCAATACGCCAATACCATCCAAAAAAATCCCGGCATAAAAAGAGTTTCTGCCTAACGTACCTGCCCATTGCCCAACTTTAGATATAGGAATTGTAGCTTTTGTCATTGGAGCCTCTCTAAATAAACTAAGGTTTCTGCCTGTTAACTGGTAATTTCCTGAAACACCTCTCCTGATACCTTCTACATACATTCGTTCTGAGTTTAGTGTTCCTTTAACAGCTCCTAAGGTAGAAGCAGTCGCAAAAGCCCAATTTACTTTACCACTTGGCTCATACCAATTTACTGAATTTAAATTACTTATTCCCAATTGCCCACCTGAATAATTAACAGTATTCATATTCACATAACTACTCATATTAGGCGGAGGAGGTGGCGGTCCTGAATCACGATTACGATTCTTTTTGCCAAACAAATTCTTAAGGCTTATTTTTTCCTTTACCCAATCTTTAATGCCCCAACTATCCCAATTGTCTACTATAAACTTAATCCCGTTTCCTATACCTGTTTGTTCGGTAGGAGTGAGCCCACAATCTACGCAATCTTTCCCGTTTCCTGAGGCTTTATTCCCGCTAGGATCAGTGTATTTTAATGGGTTAATAAGTTTATATTCCTATTAACCCATACCACACGAAAGGATTCGTGCGGGAGCTGGGAATAGCATGTTTTAATGGATAGTTCATGTCATATGTTTATTTGCACAATAATAAATCTATAAAAAACTAAGCATAATTAGTTGGTTTTTTTGTTTAGATGACAACACTGATTGAACTTCTTTATTACTCTTATAAGAAGAGTGTAGTTCTTTTTATATTAAAACTCTATAAGTTTTATAGACACGACCCATAATTTCAAACCAAGCCAAAACACCTTCATCGATTAACTTAGCTAATTCATTTTCGATATATACAGAATCGTAATTTAATTTACTATAATCAGGATGTGTTTTAATAAATTCTGAAAATTCCCATAATGAAAATTCAATTTCATCTTTTACAAATATTGATATATCATACGCATAAGTTACACCATCTTTTTCCGCGGTACATCCAGTGCCGTGAAACCTATACTCAATGTCATCTATAACACCTTTTTTTTCAAAGAGATACCCCGCTACTTCACATGGGTTTCTATCTATATTGTATTTTATTTTCAGAGAATTTTCAAAACCCCTTATAAAAACCACATAATCGATTAAAATTTGTTTCATATAAAATTATTTAAAAATGTAATCCCGCCCATATTTCTTCCATTTTAATACCAAATTGATGATACATCTTTGCCCCTGTCAATTCAATAGCTTCTATAGTCTCACCTGATCTTATTGCAGCAGTAATCCTGTGGTGTCCATTCAGAATATATCTTTGTCCATTATGAAGATAAGTATAAACAGGTCTTATATAAATAGACGGATCACCAGCTTTCATTTTACTTATAATTTCAGCAATTGCGACCTCACTTTGTGCAGCTCCATTATAAAGTTCTGTGCTTTTTAAAAGCTTTAAACCTTCTCCTGAATACTGGACAAACTTCATTCCTCCTCCTCCTGAAACAAAACCTAAAATACCATTTCCTCCTAATGTGCCAGGCCTATCTGAAAATATTCTTTTAAGCCATGGTAAATTTTCCCACTGTTTAACTGTAAGGCCATTTCCGTTTATTGGTACTGAATACTTGGTAAAGTGTAAACTCTGATTACCTGAAGTATTCATATTCACATAACTACTCATATTAGGCGGAGGAGGTGGCGGTTCTGAATCACGATTACGATTCTTTTTGCCAAACAAATTCTTAAGGCTTATTTTTTCCTTTACCCAATCTTTAATGCCCCAACTATCCCAATTGTCTACTATAAACTTAATCCCGTTTCCTATACCTGTTTGTTCGGTAGGAGTGAGCCCACAATCTACACAATCTTTTCCGTTTCCAGATGCTTTATTCCCACTTGGATCGGTGTATTTTAATGGGTTGTTCATTACATACCCATACTGGTTATAGTTTTGGGTATTTGTTGGATCCTGTACATAATTATCGACAGATAAGAATCGATGCAACATCGGGTCGTATAATCGGGCATTCATATTAATAAGCCCTACACTTTGTAGGTGTTCATGTCCTGTATACCCTCGATCTAGCACTGTTAATCCAGGAAGGTTATTTCCTGCTCCATCCTGTACTTTGCTTATTTTACCCCATGCATCATATAGTCGCTTCTCGATTACTGTACCATTAGCATCGCTAATTGCCATAATACTGCCTTGGTAATCGCGATGTAAATATAAATAATTTGGAGTATTGGTACCGTCGCTTTTTGCTATTATTGGTGCCGAATATCCATCTCCTCCTACGTAGGTTATAAATTCTAGTGCTCCGGTTACTCTGTTCTCTTTTATCTCCATACTGCCATCGGTAGCATAATGTTTCCTTAATGGTTTTGATGCTTTATCGCTGTCGAGGCTGCCATAAAACATAGAGCTGCGCTGGTTGTCGTCGTTATAAGTAAAGTTTATTTTGTCGACACCTGTTTCTTCTATTTTTACCGGGCTTTTAAAAGCATTATAATCTACAATGAGTTTTGGATCTTTACTTCTAAAAACATCATCGGCTCTATGTAAGGTTATCTCATCAAAAAAAGCTTCGCCCGTACCCATTTGTGTACCTAATACATCTAAGCGAATTCTTAATTGCTTGATATTGGCTGGTATTATAAACGTTTTTGTTACATATGTGCAGCCAATTGTATTTTTTGTAGTAAGGAATTCGCTTTTTAAAGGAACTGTTTCATTATTTTCGTATTGCAGTAAACGTACTTCTGCCTTGGGTCTGGTAGTATATATCCTTGCCGAAAATGTGTATTTGGTATCGATTGTATTGTTTATTTGAATTATTTTATCGGATGTTACCGTATTTGTGATATTGGGACCTGATGTAGCTAATTGTAATGTAGAATTCCCGACACAACCAGATTGTGTAAATGTAATTTTTTGCGGATCATAGGCATCTGTAGTCCATCCAGTTCTGTCTTCCATCCCGTCATAAAATACGATTGCTCTATCAGCATAATATTTTAGAGCCTCTGGTGTTAAATCGATAGCCGTATTTTGATAGGGCTTGCTGCTTTCCTCATAAAGATATGTTCCTAAGTTATTATCTTTTATCTTTCCTGATACTTCATAATTTTGAGTTTCCTGCTTGCCATAGCTATTGGTAAATTCGGTTAATCGTTCCAGATCATCGTATTTAAACGATTCGGTCCAATTGCCAAAAGTACTATTGGTACGACTGTCCAGGTTATCAGTGTTTTTATCAAACGCTGTGGTAAGTGTTATGATATTACCTGCAGGGTTGGTTGTTTTGTCATGCTGTATTTTTTTTAGATATCCATTACTATCATATTCATTGGTCATCTTTATGCCGTTGCCAATAGTATTCTCTAATATTTGTCCTTTGGCATTTAATGCATTGGTTTGCCACAATACCTGCGATGTGGCATTGTCGAGTATTTGGTACAAAGCGCCATTCTGGTATTTATATTTTGTAGCTACAGTGCTCGATTTAGTTCCTATTTCGGCTTTCTTGGTTTCTATATCTATTCTTCCTAGTCCATCATAGGTAAATGTTTTTGTGAATTTGGCATAGCCTACTTTGTCTTCCACAATTGTTACTACTCTTTTATAATCGGGATCATAAGTAAGTGTGGTAATTATTGTATTGAATCCTGGAGCTTCCAGTTTGTCTGTAAATGTAATTACGGTTGGTAATTTTGTTGCTTGATCATAAACATAGTTCGTCTCACTATTAGTAAATGGCCCAGTAATCGTTTTTTTAATTGGTTTTCCTGTAGCATCGCGCTCAATGGTGGTTACTATCGAGCCGTTTTGAGTAGTCTCAGATCTTAACTCTCCAAAGTCATTGTTCTCATAAACAAAAGTTCCAGCTGTAGGATCGATTAATTTGGTTTTACGTCCCCATCCATCTTGTTCCATTTTAATAGTTGTACTATTATAACTGGTTTCTTTTAAATTCCCATTGGCGAAATATTTGTAATTGATGATTCCTCCTGTGTTTTCCTGTACAGAGAGGATGTTGCCTGCTGCATCTCTTATGGCTGTTTTGTTTTTTAATCCATCGTTAAAGGTGGTTGTTAATCCAGGATAACTGGTAGTCGTAGATCTTCCTGTAAATAGTATTCCCTCTACAGCTCTGCCATAACTGTCAAACTTAGTCTCGTTCCATTGTGTAGGAGAGCTACCAAAATAAGGCTCGCTTACTTTATAACTGCGATCATAAATATCATATAAATAAGAGACATAAGACATTTTTCCGTTTACATCTTTTATACCTGTTTTTATAGTTCTGCCCAAATCATCCATAATTTCTTCTGTATAACTGCCATCGGAGAGGTCGCCAATAGTTCTGAAAATGGTTTCTTTTTCATTTTTAGTATACGAATAGGAAACTGTTTTATTTAATTTCTCATTTTTGGCAGTTAGTTTTTTAAACCATTTATCATAGGTGTACGAAGTAGTTATGCCATAAGCATCGGTGACATTTTCTAATGTTCCGTTGTTTGGGTTGTTTACAAATTTGGTTTCCAGTCGTTCTGCATCGATAACTTTCGTTAAGAATCGTCCCGATGCATCATATTGATAATCGGTAACACGAGCCGCAAGTCCTGGGGCAGATATCGTCTTCTTGGTAACATTCCCAAAAATATCATAACTATTAGCTTCGGTTATGGTATTGGTGGCTGTTCCTGTTTTTTCAATTTTCTCAAGTAATTGAGCTCCATTATAATAATATACTTCCTGACTTGTCATAACATCTCCCGTAACGGTTATGCTTTGATTTTTAGTTTTTGGCCTGCCTACAATATAAGGGGTTGGAGAAGATTCATATGTTACCTCTTGAACATTCGTTTGCACAACAGTATTTCCCTCTTTTAGTATAGTTGTCGATTTTGTTGGGTTATCATAAACATCATAATTAGTATTTGTTTCGCTATTAGTATTCTCTAAACCATTGTACTCTTTAGTATTTATATTTTGGAGTTTAAAGACTTTATTCGCTAATAAATTACTTTCGTAAGTCATTATCGATTTTGTAATATAATTAATCGGTGTATTACTAGATGCATTTGCCTCTGGGTTTACTTTGGCAGTAAAGGTGCTTCCTTGTTTTATCGTTGTATCGGGTTTAAGAATAATTTGCTGGGTAGCAATCAGATTGTCTGCATCTGTTACGGTATAATTGCCTTCTTTTACAATTGATTTAGCAGTTAGAGTACCGGTAGGTAATAATAAAGGAGAGGCTATGCCCAATACAGTATAATTTTCAGTATTAGCGCTTCTTAAATCGATATCAAATTTTGACATGCTTGATATAATAGGTTGCGAATCATCATGCCAATTGGTACGCACTGTTGAGCGAAATCCCATAAATCCCTGTCCTTCATAGTTAGTAACTGCTCCATAATAAAGGAACAATTTCTTTTTCCTGACAGATGCACTTTCTTTTTCTACTTGTGTTACAATTTGAAAATTGGGAGAAGCTACAATATCAAAATTAGGATATTTCTCTGTTAACATACTAGAGGAATAAACTTGATTGTAATTTGTTCTATAGGTAGGATCTAGTGATTGATATGATATTGTTTCTTTGACACCATTGCCTGTAGTAATTGTTTTTAGCAAACGGTCTCTACCTGAATCTTTTGATGAATCAAAAAAATGAAGTTTATTGTTATTAATAAATGCAATTTCAAATTTTGGTTTTTTACTATCTACCATAGGCAAATAAATAGGTAGCGCATACTGATCAACATTAGGTATTAATTGTTGGATCCATTCTAATGGATAAAATGAATTAGTATCGTCTTGTACATAACATTTAACTGCTAAAGCCCCCAATGTAGTAGAGTTGCTAGAACTTCTTACTACTACTAAATCGGTTTTTCCATCTTTGTCAAAATCAGTTGTTATGTAATTAAAAGAATTATAAGGATCATTTGCTTGAAACGAATCGGGATACGTTTTTGTTTCTTTATTAAAACCGGTTCCAGTAGCTGAGTATCTATACCATTCTCGATACGCAACACCTCTAGGAATCATAAAATCGGTTTTACCATCACCATTGTAATCTCCCATTAATATAGGCATATTAATCATGATATTAATATCGGTTGTGGTGGTTTTGAACAACAAAACAAATTTATTCTTGTCATCCATGCCATAGACACTTACTATTCCCGCGTTAAAAACGTAAATATCCGTTTTGCCATCGCCGTTAAAATCGCCAGTTTGTACTATACTGCCTTTTGCTATAGGGATTTTACCTGCATTGACTACAAAATCACTGGTTAATCTCCTGTCTAAATTCACAAAATAAGCAGTTCCTTCACGAGTATCGGGATAACTCATAAGCCTATCACCATTACAAACTTGAGTAGTATAGTAGTAATTTTGTTCCAATGCAACGATATCTGTTAATCCATCGCCATTAAAATCTCCGCTTATATAGTTTTTAGGGATGTCTACCTTAACTTCAAGTTTAGGTCTGCTTTGTACACAACTCATTGGATGCGCATTATAATAAGTGAATTTAGGAAATGTATATTGCTTTTCGTAAGGAGTAGTAATTTGGGTATATAAACTAGTAGTATAAGTGCTAAATTTAGTAACATTTGTAGAGGCATCGGTTTTTATCACTGTCCAGCCTTGTTGTGGTGATAATTTATAATCCTGATTTAAAAAAGAAACGGCAAAAATCTCTTCAAAATTTCCAATAGGATGCTCCACTCCAAAATTATAAATGGTTTGATTGGTTTGACTTGGATTTATACCTGAAAAAAGCCAGTATTTAGTTTTTGCTTCTGCCGTTTTAGTTGGATAAAGTAAAAAATCCATATTACCATCTCCATCAAAATCTCCTGATACTGTTGCGGAATTTAATGACGTAATTGCTCCAAGACTTAGGGCTGCAGGATTTGACGAATATCTTATAGAGTTACTTGTGTTATCGTAAGTAAAAATAGTAGGATTATAATTTATAAGCCCATCACCACTTTTTTCGGTAATACGTTCTAATTGTTCGTATCTGATAGATGAAGTCTCGGGATGTTCCAGCTTGTACTGTCTATACCCAACACCATTACCAAATACCTTAATTTCGCTCAATATCGTGTTATTTAGAAGTTTATGTCCTCCTACATAACTTTCTTCATGTATTTTTCTTGGTTTATATATAAACTGAATTTCGTTTATAGATGCTTCTGTTGTTCTTGATCCATATTTTATTGAAGCAATATTCAATGTATTATTGGTTAGCACATATATATAATTTATCCTGACACCTTGAGCATTCTCCCAATAAGTAATAGACCACTCCGTTATGGAACGTGAATCGGTAGAGATGCCATAAGAAGCCTTTGAACCATCTGGATATTCTATTCTAAAATAAGCAGGTCCATAATTGGCTCCATTAGGATGTACTCCATAAGAGGTTATTTTTATATTGGAGAAATTTTCGGTTTCATAGACAGTTTCATTTGCTCCATAGATTCCAGTTTTAACAACAAGACGTTGTCCGTCCAGAGCAAAACGATCTTGGGCATTAAGAGATACTGCACCAACTCTGTCATCATGAAATTTAGATGCAGGAATTCTTGTTATAGAAGATACTCCCGAGATATTCCAGCCATTACCAGCCATTCCGTTACCTCCCTGACTATTATAAACTAAGCTTATTTGTGGTACAACACCATTAATACCAGGCGGTACTGCAATAGGAATTGCATAAGTAGCCCCTCCAGATAATGAAACTGCTAATTCACCTTCAGTTATTCCAACTTCGGTAGAATTACCTGTAGAGGTTTGTGCTACTGTAAACAGAGTAAATCCGAGAAACGCAAGAGTAAAGTATAATTTCTTCATAGCTACTATTGTTTAATTATCTTAATTGTTTTTTGTTCTCCACTGGTATAAATCAATGCAACCATATATACTCCGGCAGGGTAATCCTGGAATGCTATATTTTGAGTGTTTATATTTTCTGTCTTGAAAAAGGTTTTTAGGAGTTGTCCGTTCATAGCATAAACCTGAATTGACGAAACGGTATTGTCATTTGCGAGCTCCCATTTGAGATATAATTCTTCTCTCACCGGATTAGGGTAGTAGGAAATAAAGTCTTCTGAAGAGAATTTTAACAAATCATCTTCGACCAAGGCTTCAATTTCTTTTATTTCATTGGAAGGTTTAGATTGGCAATTAATGCACAATACACGACTTATTTGATTACCAGCATTATCATAACTAAATGTGAGTTTTTGTTGTGCCTTTGCTGTTATCGAAACACCTAAAATTATAATAACAATGAATTTTCTCATATTTATTTTATTAAATTATAATTAATAACTTACAATTGTCTAATTTATAAAATATTGTGTAAGAATATTATTATTTTGTTGAATAAATAAAATAAGCGCTATTTTATATTCATTCTATTTAAGGGGAGGCGATTTTGCTATAATAATAAGAATGCTGTTATAGTAAAAGTGCTGAATTATATAAGTGCATTTTTTTGCCAAACGTTTTGACCATGGTAATTTGAATTATAGAATTGATTATTTTTACCTGAACTTATTAATTATATTATGAAAAAAATGACCTTTTTGTTGCTGTTTTCTGTTGGGGTAACCTTTGCACAGAACAGTGAAAGCAAGATAAAATTTACAGCAAAAATCTCTAACAGAAACAGCGATACGCTTGTTATTAGAGGAAAAAATAACTTTAAGCAAGTTATTCCGATAGACAAGAAACAAATTTTTGTGGCAACATTTGATGCGCCTAAAGGATTTTATCAATTTTCGGATGGAACTGAGGCATCAAGTCTTTATTTAAAACCAGGTTCGGATATTAACTTGGTAATGGATGCTAAATTATTTGATGAAACGATTGTTTATAAAGGTAAAGGAACTAACGAGAGTAACTTTTTGGCTCAATCGGCATTGGCAGATGAGAAATTTCAGGAAGAAGCTTTCGCAAAAGAAGCTTTAGAGTTTGCAAATCTTTTGGAAGTAAAGAAGAAAGCTGATTTAGCAAATATTGAGAAAGGTGATTTTGATCCTGAATTTAAAGAAGCGGTAAAAAAATCATTAGAAAAATCACATGCTTATGCACAGGAAGCTTATGAAAATGCTGCTAAGACTAAAAAACTGAATGGAAAACCTTCTCCTCTTTTTGATTATGAAAATTATAAAGGTGGTAAAACAAAGCTTTCTGACTTAAAAGGAAAATATGTTTATATCGATCTTTGGGCAACTTGGTGTGGACCTTGTAGAGCAGAAATTCCTTTCTTGCAAAAAGCAGAAGAAAAATATCATGGTAAGAATATTGAATTCGTAAGTATTTCTATTGATAAGGTTAAAGATCACGAAAAATGGAAAAAGTTTGTAAATGATAAAAAATTAGGAGGGACACAATTATTTGCAGATAAAGATTGGGAATCTGAATTTGTGGTAAATTATGGTGTAAATGGAATTCCTAGATTTATCTTGCTTGATCCAAAAGGAAATGTTATAAATGCTGATGCACAAAGGCCTTCTTCGCCTGATCTTTATGTTGAGCTAGATAAATTATTGAATTAAAAATCTTATTAATTCCTAATGTGCTGATACATTGATAAGTATTGCTTTTAAACACACTTTTAATTTCCAATGTTAAGTTTTTACTCAATGTTACCAAATTGTTAAGTAAAAGTTTTTTTAATGTAAAGTATTAGTTATATTTGTTTATAGATTTTAAAACATTAATAACTAAAGATATGAAAAAGTGTGTGATTTTAGTTGCAATATTGTTCTCTGGAATTTTAGTTGCACAAGAAACTAAGCCAGTATTAGAAGCTGTTGGACAAAAAGTAAAAGCTACTTATTACTATGAGAATGGTAAAGTTCAACAAGAAGGTTTTTTTAAAGACGGTAAATTAGATGGTGTCTGGGTTGCATTTGATGAAAATGGAAATAAAAAATCGACAGGATTGTACGCGAACGGTGAAAAAACAGGTAAATGGTTTTTCTGGAATGGATCTAATCTTAGTGAAGTAGATTATTCTGATAGTCGTGTAGCATCAGTTAAAAACTGGAAACAAGACGCACTTGCAAACAGAAACTAAGACTAATTATAAAACCAAGAAAGGTTGTTCAAATTTTGAACAACCTTTTTTTTGTGCTTATTTTTTTGATGATTTGCTTTTCTTATTCCTTCCGTACCAGATGATAAATCCTGTTACGGGTAATGATGCTGCTATTAAACTAGCGATAAAAGCGATTATCTTTCCTGGTAAATCCAGAATCTGTCCTGTATGAATACCATAATTCATTTCGACCACTTGCAAACCTAAACTCTTTTTCTCAAAAGGGTCGCTCTGTATCAATTCGCCATCATAAGGATGGAAGTAATAATTGCTTTGTTGGTCATATCGTAAAGAATGAGGATAGGCACCAGTATTTATAACATCTCCTTTTTGTTGTGGAATCATTACATAGAACATTTCGGCTTCTGGGTTTTTTATCATAGTTTGTACTAAAGCACGATCTATGGCTGCAGATGTATTATAATCAAACTTTGTGGTGTCGACAACTGGAGCTTTAGTTTCTAAAGCTTTATCGCCACCAAAGTTGAAGGTTTTGTAAATTCCGTCGCCAACCCATTCGTAAGTAAAGGTTAAACCTGTTATCGCAATTATTGCAATGATTATAGAAATGTAAAAACCAGACGTATTATGCCAGTCATAATTAACACGGCGCCATTTGGCAGACCATTTTACACTTAAGCTACGTTTGATGTCGCTTTTGCGTTTAGGCCACCATTGGATTATTCCAGTAATTAATAACAGTATAAAAATAATAGTCGCACCGCCAATGATATGTTTTCCTATATAATCGGGTAGGAGTAAGTACAAATGAATGTATTCGACGATGATGAAAAAGTCAGTTTCGGGATTTTCCGTTTTTAGGTATTCTCCTGTATATGGATTAAAATAAAGGTATAAGTTCTCGGTGTCGGAATAGGTGTAAACAATCGCTGAGCGGTCTTTTCCGTAAAAGGAAACCATGCTCGATTTATAGTTAGGAAGTATCTCTTTGGCTTTTTCCTGTAAAACCGAAGGGAGCATAAAGGGTTTGTTTTGTGGCTCAACCAAACGCCATTCTTTACGAGTAATATCTTTTATCTCATCGTGAAAACAAAAGATACAACCTGTAATGCTTACAATAAAAACAATAAGTCCAGAAGTTAATCCGAGCCATTTGTGTATAAAGCGTATTTTTTTCTTAAAACCCATATTTCAATTTGCGAAAAGACAGCATTGTATCTTTTATTTAGAATTGTTAGCAATAGGCAAAAGTAGATTCTAAATGTATAACCCACAAATTATATCGATTTATTTTGGATGACTGTCTTTGTTTTGTCCTGAAATAAGCATTGTCTAAAAAAATGGAACGCGGATTAAACGGATTCGCTTACGCGAAAACGCGGATAAAAACGGATTTTTTGTATTGCTTTAAAAAATCCGTTTTTATCCGCGTCTTTACTTTAGTAAATCTGTATTATCCGCGTACTTTGTAAGCAGTCTGCCTAATTGTTTTCTTTTTTGTTTAAACGAAATGAAATGTAAAGTGTAATCGAAGCAAGAACTATCCAGAACACATCGATAAAGAATATCTGAATTTCATTTTGAGCAAATGTTTCCCAGAACCAATTTCCAGTACAAATTCCGTTTGCAACAGGAATAAGGAATCCTAAAATACTTCCGGATAATAAGGAGAACTTATTTGTAAATGCATTGTTCTTTTTTAGAATAAAAAAGATGGCTAATAACAACCAGCCTATAAAATAGATACAGTAAATGTTTGATTGACCCAAAGGGTAAAAAACTTTGGTTGTTATAAAAGCTAAAGCTGTAATAGGATACATGCTCAGGCATATTGCTAAATAGATTCGTACAACACCTTCGTTAAAACGACGTTTCTTCTCGGGCATGTTTTTCTTGTCTCTTGCAACTAACCAAATCATAACGCCCGATATAATTACAAAGCAAGTAATGATACCAAGTACAAAACTTATTATTTTGAGTGCATATCCTCCATAATCACCAAAGTGAATTCTGTATAAAACATTCTTCACAACATCGAGATAGCTTGTTTGGGTAATTGGATCTTTTTTGGCAACGACTTTACCATAGGCAACCTTATAGACTACTTTCCCGATTCCGGTGAATTTTTTGTCATATTTCATCTCGCCTTCTACCAAAACATGCATATTGGCATCGCCATAATTTTGGATATAAACACGAGTGATTTCAAAATCGTTCCAATTGTTTTTGGTTTTAGCCACCAATTCATCGATGCTAAATGGGGTTGCCAATTTTTTATTGTCAAATTTATATTCTGGATCTGTGTATTCTAAATCTTTATATAGTTTGTCCTGATCTCCTTTATAAAGTGCCATTACACTTGGAGCAACGATTAATAATTTAATCATGAAGAATGCACCAGTAACTGCATATACAAATTGAAAAGGCAGACCTAGCATTCCTAACGATGTGTGTGCATCGGTCCATAACGTTTTTAATTTTTCCTTTGGTCTAAATATATAGAAGTTAGAAATGATTTTATTCCAATGCAGTAAAACACCAGTTACAATTGCAAATAGAAAAAACAATGCTACAAATCCCGATAGATAATATCCTATTGGGTAACGAACTTGTGCAAGAAAATGCAGTCGGTATAAAAACTCACCTAATGAGTAGGAGTCTTCGTAAGTATGGGTTTTGAAGTTTTTGGTGTCTAAATAAAAAAATGAGCCTTCTTTTAATTTGGCTGCAGCCAAAGAATCTTTGGTACCTTCAAGATATATATTTACTCTTCTTTCGGCACTGTTTTTAGAAATAGATATGTTTCTTCCGTGTAAGGTATATTCTTTATCTAGGTTCTTTAACGCTTTATCGTAGTCTAATTGAATTTCCTTTGTAATTGCTACAGATTCACTTCGTTCCCAATTGATGATTTCATCTCTAAAAAACGAAAAAGATCCAGCAAAGAAAATAACAAATAACACGACACTTATTACGATGCCACTTACTGTATGTGTATGGAAATAGATATTGTAGTTCCTGTTATTCATAAATTATCCAGTGATAGGGTTATAGGTTTGTCCGAGGTATATAATACCGCAAAAAATTAAGGTTAGTAAAAGATAAATACCCCAGATTTTCCAGCCGTTTTTTGCTAAAAAAGCAATAACCATTAAAACAACCCAAAGAATGAATCCGCTAAAAGCCATTGTCATGATAACATTAACATGACTAACCCATGAAGCTAGTGCAAGATGAAAACTTACAGAAACGAAATAACCACCAAGTATTGCTGCGGTTATTTTGGCAAAACGTTGCCATCCGGATTGGGTTAAATATTTAGGGTTTGCAGGCATATTTTTAAGATAAGCAAATGGTTGATTTAGTAATAGTAAAATTCTAATAATCCAGTGGCAGCAAATAGAATTATGATTCCGATGTTATTAATAACTTTTAAGGGAGTTAATATGATAACCAAACTACCAATAGTCATTAATTGTATAAAAAAGAATAAAGTTGCCGAACCCAATGCAGCGGTTAATAGCCATAATGAATAGGCTACGAGAAGCAAACATAATCCTGTAATTTTGGTTTGTTTTGGATTTCTCTGCATCCATTTTTGATAATCAAAATTATAAGATAGTACGGCTCTTTTGGATGTGTAGTATAAAGTATAAAAAGAGATAAAAACGAAAAGACTGGCTATTGTTATCATGATTTTATAATTAAAAAAAGCATCTTCCTAAGTAAATTTCAGGAAGATGCTTTTGGTGAGTTTTTAGAATTTATAAGTGAAACTTGCTGCAAAAGTCCTTGGGTCTTTTGGATGAATTGTAGACCAACCATCATAAATTTCTTCGTTTGTGATGTTATTTAATTTTAATGTTACGCTGAATTTCTCCGTAGTATAAAATATAGATGAGTTGATTACTGTGTATTCAGGAATTGTAAATGTTCCTGCAGTAGCTCTGTTCATGATTTTGTTATCTCCAACGTAATTCCCTCCAAAACCTACTCCGAGACCTCTTAAGAATCCCTGAGAAAATTTATAAGTAGCCCAAAGGTTTGCTAAGTTTTGTGGTCCTGCACTTTCTGGTCTAAACCCTACAAAATCAGGATCACCTGCGGTTAAAACAGCATCATTGTAGCTATAGCCTAAAAGAATGTTTAAACCTGTAATTGGGTTAGCAATAAGTTCTGCTTCAAAACCTTTATTACGTTGCCCACCATCTTGATGTGAAACTTGATTATTAGGTATTACAGCAGTTGGGTCAGTTGGGTCAACATATGGAGTTTCTATTACATAAACTTTATCTGTAACTTTTATATCATAGTAGCTAAAAGTAGCGTATAGTTTATCTCTAAAAAGATTTAATTTAGTTCCTACTTCAAATTGATTAGCATGTTCTGGATTGAATGTTAAAGGAGTAACAACACCAGCATTACGATTTTGTCCTGGTGCTACATTAGAAAATCCATCCATATAATTAGCAAAAACAGAAACTTTGTCTATAATTGGTTGGTAAACGACACCAAATTTAGGAGAAAAAGCAGTTTGATTGTAGTTGTCATCTTTAGTAGTAACATCACCACCATTTATAAAACGGTCTGCTCGTAAACTAATCATTGCTGATAAAGCAGGTGTGAAATTAATTACATCAGAGAAATAAGCACTATAAACTTCTTGTCTTGTTTTGTTATCATTTCTTGGAGTATTTGCTATAATTGCATCAGATCCGGCTTTTGTTAAGTCGCCAGTATCTCCATTTGTAGGGCGACCAATAACGTTATTGAAAGATTGTAAGTCATCTCCAATATATACTAAACCATTACCGAACCAACCCGAGTTATGATCTGTGGCAGTTCTGTTGAAATAATCAAAACCTACTACAAGTCTGTTTCTTAATTTTCCAATTTTAAAGTCACCAATAAAGTTTTGTTGAATATCAGTAGAGACATCTCTAGCATCTTGATCAGTAAATGATCTGGCAAGAACAATTCCTTCTTTGATTGATTCAAAAGCTTTTCTGCTTGTTGATTCATACAAATAAGTATAGTTTCCTATTGATTTCGCTGAACTCGTTGAAAAAACAGTCTGTGATGTCCATTGATTAGAAATTTTATAATTCATTTGACCTTGTAAGTTATACGAAGGTGTTTTCATTGTAAGTTCATTACTTGTATAGGAACGGTTGTTGTCATATTTTAATTCAGCAATGTTGTGAACTCTTAATGGACTTGTTCTATCTAAAAATAGCATAGTAGGATTAGTACTTTCATTAGTCATGAACTCAGTGTTTACTAAAAACGACAATCTATCATTTACCTCATATGATAACGAAGGCGCAATAAAAAACGATTCTCTAAATCCAGCATCTTGAAAACTATTTTGTTTGTTGTAAGCTGAATTGATTCTAAAGTTTAGTGTTTTTTTGTCATTTAATGGCGTGTTAAGATCTACAGTAGCACGATTTAGACCATAACTGCCAACAGTATAATTTACTTCACCACCAAAAGTCCTGTAAGGTTTCTTTGTAGTTGTGTTGATTAATCCACCGTATGAAATTAAACTGCTTCCGAATAATGTTCCTGAAGGTCCTTTGATTATTTCAATTCTATCAATATTTGCTGGATCCAAGCTTCCGTTTGTTAAACCAGGTAATCCGTTAACCATTGTTGGCTGAACTGCAAATCCTCTCAAAGAATAATAACCAGCTCCGTCTCCGGCACGACCTGTTGAAGCCCACAATTGTGTGATTCCAGAAGCATTTTTTAAGGCGTCATCAAAAGTAGTTATGACTTGTTCTTTTAGAACTTCACCGGTAATAGTTGTGTATACTTGCGGATTTTCAAGATTTTTCAGTGGCAATCTTGATACTTGTTGGTTTTCTTTACGAGCGTAATGATTTTTTTTCCTAGTATTGATAAGTACTTCGCTTAGCTCTTCGGAACTTGAACTAATGGTAAAGTTTTCCATTAATTCGTCACCACTGTTAACGGTTATTTTCTTTTCTTTTGTAGTTTGACCTATTACTGATACTTTTATAATATAGGTTCCAGGTTTAATGTTCTTTAGGATATATTTCCCTTCAGCATCTGTTACTGTTCCTACTCTGGTTCCTTTTAAAACTACCGAAACATTGTCGGCTGTATCGTTATTTGTTAAAATAACCTGACCTTTAATAGTAGCTTTTTGTTGTGCCCAAGTCGTGGTACTCAGTAGCATCGCAAAACAGAAACTTAAAAAAGATATTGTAAGTTTGGATTTCATAATTATTTAGAATTGTTTTTGATAGGGCAAATTTAGTTGTTGAATGCAAACAAACCAAATTATTTTTATCTATTCTAAATAAAGTAAAAAACGTACTTTCAATTTATTTCTTCTGCAGTTTTTTAACAAAAAACGATTGTATTTGTTAAAAAGATATAAAAAAACCTGTTCAAATGAATGAACAGGTTTTTTAAAATATAATATTGTTATATGTCTTAATGTGTGTGTTTTGGGTTAAAACCGTCTTCACTAACTTCTGTTGGCGTATAATCTGCAAACATTTCAGTTTCGTAATCGATTTTTTCTCCTTTAGATAATCTTCTAACGATACCTTCCATTATTTGGTAGATTACAGGAACTACAATCAAGGTCAGGAATAAAGACGAAATTAATCCTCCGATAATTACCCAAGCCAAACCGTTTTTCCATTCTGCTCCAGCTCCAGATGCCAATGCAATTGGGAACATACCAAATACCATCGCAATTGTGGTCATTAAGATAGGACGTAAACGTGCGTGATTTGCCTGAATTAATGCCGCTCTGATAGATTCTCCGGCAGCTCTTCGCTGGTTGGTATAATCGACAAGCATGATCGCGTTCTTACACACCAGACCAATTAACATGATAATACCCAGAATCGTAAAGATGTTTAAAGAGTTATTTGTTAATGCTAATGCTAATAAAGCTCCAATAAACGAAAGTGGAATAGCAAATAATACTACAAATGGGTGAACGAAACTGTCATACAAACTCACCATTACAAGGTAAACTAAGATAATAGCGGCTAATAAAGCAATTCCTAAAGTACCAAATCCTTCTGATTGATTCTCCATGTCACCACCCCAAATATAATTTACTCCAGTTGGTTTTTTAAGCTTATCTAATTTTTCCTGCCATATTCCAACAATTGTTCCTGAAGGAACCCCAACGTTTTGTCCTTTTACCGTTACCGAAGCCGATTTGTCTCTACGCTCTAACTGGCTAGGTCCGGAACCTTCTGTAATATCTGCAAATTGAGACAATTTTATTTGTTGTCCAGCTGAGTTAATGAAAATCAGGTTACTTACGTCAGTAATACTTTTTCTGTCGAATGCGTTGTATCTAATATTGATATCGTACTCGTATTCTCCAGCTCTGTATTTACCATCTGTGTTTCCGCTAAAAGCAGTTTGCATGGTTAAACCAACAGTTTGAAGTGTTAATCCTAATGCAGCCATTTTATCACGATCTACCTTAACATTAACCTCAGGGTTTCCGTCTTCAACCGTTAATTTAATCTCAGTTGTTCCAGGAATAGTACGTAATTCTGCTTCAGCTAATTTAGCAAATGCCATAGCACTTTCTGTAGATGGTCCAGTTACGATTAATCCTAATGTAGCATCTTCAGCAGTTCCCAAAATACCAACCGGAACAGTTTTAACTTTTGCTCCAACTAATACTTTCTCTAATTTACGTTTGATTTTTGCAGCATAAACAGATGCATCATCTTTACGGTCTTTTTGTTCAATCATTTTTACATCAATCTCCGCTTTATAAGCAGTAGCTTGTGATGCTCCAAAACCTTCACTGGTTTGTCCTACAGTTGTAATCTGGCTATGAACATATTCTTCATTTTTTAAGAAAGCTTCAGCTCTTTGAGTCATAAAGTTAGTTTGTTCTAGCGAAGCATCTTTTGGCATTTCGATTTGAACTAAGAACTCACCACTATCTGATGCTGCGAAAAACTCACCACCAATAAAAGGTTTTAAACCAAATATTGACCCAAAGAACAATATCAATACAAGAATAACAGTCTTACCATAGTTATCTAAACACCAAGTTAACAAATGAGAAACCCAATCCGTAAAACGTGTTAGGTAACTTTCGAAACCAAGAATGATTCTTCCAAATAGGTTCTTTCCTTCAATGTGTTCTAATTTTCCATAACGAGATGATAACCATGGAATAATCGTGAAAGATGCTAAAAGTGAGAATAATGTCGAAATAATTACAGTTACACAAAATTGAGTAATGATATTAGATACCAATCCAGAACTCATTGCGATAGGCAAGAACACCACCACGATTACTAATGTGATTGATGTTACGGTTCCACCAATTTCTGCAGTTCCATCATACGAAGCACGGATTCGGCTTTTACCCATTTCCATGTGTCGGTAAATATTTTCTAATACCACAATGGCATCATCCACAAGAATACCTACAACAAGAGATAATCCTAATAAACTCATTAAGTTTAATGTGTATCCCATAAAGTAAATACCAATAAACGTAGCAATTAACGATGCAGGAATCGAAACCATTACAATCAATGAGTTTCTAATACTATGCAAGAAGAACAACATTACAAATGCAACAAGAACTACTGCAATCAATAAATCGTGAACTACAGAATCTGCTGCTTCTAATGTAAAGACAGTACTGTCTTTTGCTACTTCTAGTTTTAACTGATTTGCTTTATAGTCGTTTTCAAGAACAGTAATTGTTTTTAATAATTGCTCACTTACTGCAACCGCATTTGCATCTGATTGTTTTACGATTTGTAAAATAATCGCACTTTTTTGGTCTACACGTGATATTTTCTCAGCTATTTTTTGAGTATCCTGAACATCGGCAATATCACTTAATCGTACTTGAATTCCGTTTTGAGAAGATACTACTAAGTTTCTTAACTCATCAACACTTTTATATTTACCCGCTAAACGAATTAATATTTTTTGATCACGAGTTTGAATGTTTCCTGTAGGGAAATCTAGGTTTGAAGTCAGGATGTTTTGTTGTACCTGAGGAATAGAAAGTCCGTACCCCTGCATTTTTAATGCATCAAGATTTACCTGGATTTCACGTTCAGAACCACCAATAATATTTACCTGAGCCACACCTTGTACACGAGATAATATAGGAGCAACTTTTTTATCAATTAAGTCATAAAATGCTGCTTCGTCCATTTTTCCGTTGGCACCAAGCGTCATAATAGGTAAATCACTCAGCGAGAATTTGGTTAAAGCTGGTGTTTTAACATCATCGGGCAAATCACTAATGATAGCGTTAATTTTACGCTGTGCATCATTCAAAGAGAAATCGACTTTTGCGTTTGACGTTAATGTAATTGAAACGATAGATAAACTTTCATACGACTTAGAGTCAATTTTCTTAACATTCTCTAAGGATGCAATCGCATCTTCAATTTTCTTTGTCACCGTATTTTCTACCTCACTAGGAGAAGCTCCTGGATAAACGGTAGATATAGTAATAACGTTTTGTTCAAATTTAGGGATCAGCTCATAACCTAACTGGCTGTAGCTGAACAATCCACCAAGGGTTAGAATTGTAAACAATACAATTACTAACGACGGACGTTTTATGGATATTTCGGCTAATTTCATATATTTTTTTTTATGCCTTAGGCTGTAAGCTGTAGGCTTTACGCTTTTAAAAATTGCGCTTAAAGCCTATTGCTTACGGCTTATAGCCTACAATTATTTAATAATTTCTACAGTATTACCGTCTTGTAAGTTAATTTGACCTGTAGTAATTACAGTTTCTCCGTCAGACAATCCATTAATGATTTCTACTTGATCTCCTAAAATTCTTCCAGCAGTTACTTTTTTTAGTTTTGCAATTCCGTTTTGAACCACAAATATTTCATTACTACTTACACTTCCTACGAAAGCATTTCTAGGTACAACCATCAAGTTTTGTTTTTGTTGGCTTGACGCAAAATGTGCAGTTCCGTACATACCAGCTTTTAGGTCGTTATTTGGGTTATTTGTGATTTCAATCTCCACAGGGAAGTTTAAAGATTCGTCAGCTTTTGCAGCAATAAAAGTAATTTTTCCAGTGAAAGTTTTATCAGGATAAACACTAGCAGTTACGTTAATTGTGTTTCCTAGTTTTAAGCTTGCAACTTGGTTTTCATTTACAGTTACAACTAGTTTTAGTTTAGAAACATTTACAATATCAAACAAGGCAGTTGCAGGCATTCCAGCTAAGATTGATCCTGGCTCGATATATTTTTTATTAATAAATCCGCTTATTGGCGCTTTTACTTTAGTATCTCCAACATTAATGTTTGCTTGTTTTAGGTTAGCTTCAGCGTTAGTCAATGCTAATCTTGCCTGATCTAATTGTTGTTTAGTAACACCATCAGTTTTAAAAGCATTTTCATATCTAATGTAATCAGATTTTGCATTTTGGTATGCAGCTTGTGCAGCCTGAGCATTTACATTAATAACATCACCTCTTACTGTTAATAGTGTTTGACCAACTTTTACATAATCACCTTCTTTAGCTAAAACACTAATTACTTTTCCTGATTTTTCTGCAGAGAAAGTCAATTCCTGAATCGGTTGAAAGTTTCCGTTTGCAACGAAATCTAATGAAACCTCTTGTGTTTTTACAGAAGAAACTTTAACTGAAACCGCAGCATTTTTTTCTGCAACAATATCTGTTTTGGCTTTATTCTCAGTCTCGTTCTTCGTTAATATGAAACCAATTAATGCTAATGCACCAATTATGACTACTATTGTTATTATTATTTTTTTCATTTGTTTTTAGTTATTTATAAGTGATTTTAGTTGGCCTTTTGATTTGATTACTTGAATTTCTGCTATTTTATATCCTAGTATTGCCGAAGAGTAATTATTTTCTGCTTCGATATACGCATTTTCAACATCTAATAAATCGTTTAGTGAAGCCAAACCTTGTAGATAATTGTTTTTGGTATTTTGCAATACTTGTTGAGCAAGCTCTCTGTTTTCCTTTTGGTTTTTAATCGTTACAAGACTGTTTTCCATTTGGATCGTTGCATTGCTGTAAGCAATATCAAGCGAAAGTTTTGTGTCTTTTATGTCTTCTTGTAAAGAGCGAATAGCTACATCAGCCTGGCGAACTTTGGCACGTGTACCAAAACCTGTAAAGATTGGTACTCTTAAGTTTAAACCAATAGCCGAGAAATCTGACCAGTACACACCAGAAGATGGTTTATTAAACCAAGGCACTTCTGGACCCTGACCGATATAATTGTATCCAGCACTTAAAGAAAGAGTTGGGTAAAACTCAGCTTGAACCGCTTTCTTTTGGAAAACCAATAATTGCTCTTGTTTTTTCAAAAGTAAATATTGACTTAAATTCTCAACATTTGGAGCTTCAGATAATGGTTGAAGAGTGATTTCAAATTCAGTATTAGGAATTACAATTTGAGTTTCTACAGGCATTCCCATGTAAAATTTTAATGCATTTTCCTGTAATGCTACTCTATTAATAACTTGTTGGCGTTGTGTACTAATGTTTGATAGCTTAACAAGAACTCTATTAAGGTCAATTTTTTTAGCTAAACCATTGTCAAATTGTCCTTGAATAATGTTTTTTACCTTCTCTGTATTTACATAATTACTATCTAAAACGGTTAAGTTTAAACGTTGTACATATACTTCGTAGTAATTATTTGCAACCTTTTCGATTACATCCTCTTCCGTTAGTTGCTCATTGATTTGATAAAATTCGCGAGTGCTTTTTGCAGCTCTTAATCCTGTAAATACAGCTTGATCAAATATGTTCTGAGTTAAAGAAATTCCGGCAGTCGAAGTCCATTTTTGACCAAAAGCTGCTTGAATAGAAGTCCCTGGCTGCCCAAAACCGGCACCATCAATAACTGTAGTTTGTATTACAGGATTGTAAGTTAAATTTCCGTTTGCCGAAATTTGAGGCAATGCTCTAGATCTTACTTCCTGTATTTTGTATTCACTATTTTCTACCTGTAATTTAGCTTTTTTTGCATCGGCTTTATTTTGTAGCGCATAAGAAATAGCATCTTTTAAGGTCAAGGTCTGTCCGCCTTGCTTAGCCAGATTGCTATTGTTTTTGTCTTGCGCATTTGCGGTTATTGCAAAAGCCAAGACGAAGAGAATCATTATTCTTTTCATGGATTATAGATTATGGATTGATGATTAGTGGGTTACTCTTTGTAATTGTTTTTCTAACTCTATAATTCCTGCGAGAGTAGCTATGGCTCTCGTGTGGTATTCTAAAGCTTGTAATTCTGCAAGCTGGGCTTCTTTCTCAGAACTAGTAGTTTCGTTTATATGAAAAATTAAAGTGTAATAAAACTTCACATAAATGTCTACATTAATATCCTCTCGATATAATTTTTGTTCTATTCCCTTAGTGATATTATCTCTAAAATATTGACTGCACTGGTCTATCTCATGTCTCATCAAGTTGGTGTAGATTTCGGGATAGTGTTTCTTTAGTTGATATATAGGAGAAGTATCAATAGAAGACTGAAACATGTTTTTAAACATTTCTCGTATTTCAAAATTCTCCTGAATGGCATTATGATTTTTAACAACAATAGAATCTATGATTTCATGAACTTTCTGGTGAACAGACGAAGTACTTTCTTTAATCAATACCTCCTTATTGCAAAAATATTTATAAATTGTTTTTTTAGAAATACACATTTCGCCTGCGATATCATCCATAGTGACACTTTTAAAACCTAATTTTAAGAATAAGTCACTCGCTTTTGATATAATTTTATCTCTCATTTTGTTTCTTCTAATCTGTAATTTTTAAAAACTTCTATTTTGATGTAAGTCTTAGATGGTAAATTCTAAATTGGCTACAAGTTTAATGTCCTGCCCAGTTGCTAAGCCGCTGCTCTGATTGAATGAATTATAAGCTAATCCAAAATCTTTACGGTTTATGTCGCCAGTAAGTTCAAAAGAAACTTTTTTGTTGCCATCATAATAGTCAGTTTCCACTAGTTCTACATCAAGCTCTACTGTTTTTGTAACATCTTTTATTGTTAAATCACCTTTAAGAAAATTGATGTTTTTGTTTACTTTCTGAAAAGAAGTCGATTTAAAACTTATTGTAGGGTACTTATTTACATCAAAAAAATCATTAAGTTTTAAGTACGTATTTATTTGCTCTAGTTTAGCTTCCCTATTATTTACATCCAAAGAAAATTCTATAGTTGCATCTTCTATCTCATCATTCTTCAGGTCTACATGACCTTGAAACTGATTAATAGAGCCGCCTAAGTAAGCCAGAATTGAATGTCTCATTTTGATTAAAACATCAGATTGGCTAGAATCAATTGTCCAGTGTGTTCTCATAATGTTAAATATTGTTTTATTAATAATTAGTATCTAACAGGATTACGCGGAAATTGATCATTGTAATTATTGTTAAATTTCGATGCAAATGTATATTGGAAACTCTAAACACCAAAATAGTTTCCAAAGTATTTTTGATTATTTAACATTTCATTAAGAAATGGAGTTTGCATTGCAGGCTTAATGCCGTAAATTAGCCGAAAATTACTTTTATGCATGCCATATATCAATACCAGGAATTCTTTGTCGATTATCTGGTGAAACAAACCATAAGCAAAGAGCCTAAAAACCTATACGAGCCAATTGAATATATTGTTAGTCTTGGAGGAAAAAGAATGCGTCCAGTATTGACTTTAATGACTGCCGAAGTTTTTGATGTTTCTTACAATGAAGCACTTCCGGCTGCTATGGCAGTTGAGATTTTTCACAATTTTTCATTAGTACATGATGATATCATGGATGATGCTCCTTTACGAAGAGGGCAAGAAACTGTTCATGAAAAATGGGATCTTAATACGGGAATCCTTTCTGGAGATGCTATGCTTATTTTGGCATATCAGTACTTTGAAAGATATGAACCGAATACTTTTAGAGAACTAGCGAAGCTTTTTAGTAAAACAGCTTTAGAAGTTTGCGAAGGGCAACAATGGGATGTTGATTTTGAACAAAGAAACGACGTTACAATTCCTGAGTATCTAAAAATGATTGAGTATAAAACAGCAGTTTTGGTTGCCGCAGCTATGAAAATGGGTGCAATTGTAGCAAAAACGTCTGATGAAAATGCTAATTTAATATATGACTTCGGATTACAATTAGGTTTGGCTTTCCAGTTACAAGATGATTATTTAGATGCATTTGGAGATCCGGAAACTTTTGGAAAACAAGTAGGAGGAGATATTATCGAAAACAAGAAAACCTATTTATATCTAAAAGCATTGGCTCATTCAGATGATGAAAAAGCAAAACAGCTAAAAGATTTATTTACTACACAACCTGCAGATAGTACAGATAAAATCGAAATAGTAAAGGATATATTTAACAATTCTGGTGCTTCAAAAGAGACTCAGGATGCAATCGAAATGTACACACTCGAAGCTTTTAAGACATTAGATAAAATGGATATCAGTGACGAAAAGAAATTGTCATTACGCACTTTTGGCGAAAACTTAATGGGAAGAAAGGTTTAGTATTCTGTAATCAGTTGCAGTGTACAGTAACCAGTTTTAGTTTTTAGTAATCAGGTTTTTTATTTTAATTCAGATTCTGGTTTAGATTTTTGAATTTTTCAATCATTAAATCTTTCAATTCTGAAACCACTAATCATAAATCAACAATCCTAAATCAAATGTTTGTAGCCCCACAAAATGCAGATTTACTACTTCAGGAAGCGGAGAAAGAAGCTTTGTATCTTAATTTAATCGAACAGATTAATAAAGACTTCAATTTAGCAAATGAAGGAATTGATTTTCCTCTGAGTATTTCTCCCGATGAGCTTAAAATACAGCTGCACGAAAAAATATACCGAATGATTCAGTATAAGTTTGCCGAGTATTTAAACCTACTTTATATAATTGATGTTTCTGAAGCTGAAATAAAAAAACTAGATGGATCAGATTTAGTAATTCTTGCCGAACAAGTTTCTTTTCTAATCTTAAAAAGAGAATGGCAGAAAGTTTGGTTTAGAAATTTTTATAAATAGATTTCTAGCTATAACAAGTTTGATTTCTTGTATAGTAAAAGATAAAAAAGAGCGTAATCAAATTATGATTACGCTTTTTTTTATATATATTGATATGAATTTATTTTATCGCTATTTTAACTGATTTTTCACCTTCAGCCGTTTTTACTTTTGCAATATAAATCCCTGAATCTAGCGCAAAAGAAGTATTAGTTTCTGTTTTTAATGATTTAATCAAAGCGCCTGTTATACTATAAATGTCAACTTTTGTGCTTGATGTTACATTAGATATAAAAACTTCTTTTCCGTCAGAATAAATATTTGTAGATGAGTTTGCTTCAAAATCATTTATTCCAAGAGAGCTCATTAATTGTGTCGTACCAGTTGTACAAGTAATTTCAATTTTGTAGATATTAACACCCGTGCCTGTACCAGTATAAATGTAAATATTTCCACTTGTCTGAGTGTACTGAGCTTCAAGTATTGAAGGAGTTGTTGAGTTGGCTGAACTTGCGCTGCCTATTTCAGTAGTACCATCAGTAACCTTAATAGTACGGCTACCACCACCACCGCTCGCAAACCATATTTTTATAGTTCCTGCACCAGTAGTAGCAAAATATAAATAACGTTCAGTTGGTCGATTATTAGAAAAAACCGATGCCTGACCCATTCTAAAGTAACGTAATCCGCTAAATCCATCTGTAAAAGTCAAATTCGAAGGAATAATTCCGCCTATTGGTGTTGCTGTAATAGTGACTCCTGGATATATTCCTAAATTATCCTTGATCGTGTTTGTCGTATAGCCTGCTGTGCTAGTTGGCCAAATTGGAGTGACATTAGCAAAATCCCAAACTTTTTGGGCATTAACATAAGTTACTGAGTATAATGCAGTAACCATTAAAAAGAGTAATTTTTTTTTCATAATAAGAAATGTTGCGTTAAAAATATTTTTGTGTAAATAATCGTTTTTTATACAATCATTATGCACAAACATAAATTTTAATCCTAATTTGCCCTTTCAGATTTACATTTTTTACTTTCGATTTTGGGTATTTAGTAAAAAAGAATAAAAGGTATTTTGCAACGCATGAAAAAGTGAATTTGCTGTCATTGCGTAAACAATGCAGTAATATTTATTAAGGTTTAAAAAGGGGTAACGAGAAGGTTCAAAGGTTTAAAGGAACAGAGGTTCAAAGCGACAAAGGTTCAAAAGGGGGAAAGTAACAAAGAAACAAAGTTTGGTCACAGAGATAAAACCCAAATAGGGTGTGAGAAAGTTGATTTTATTTGTAAAAAGGGGTTTATTCATTAAATATTAGTACGAAGACATGAGGAGCTGCACAAAATGAAGTTTTTAATTCTAGCCCATTTAGCCCACGGTTTTAACCGTGTGGTACTTTATAAATTTCGAAAGAAAGTTCCTTGCAGTCTTGGATAAAACCTTTGAACCTTTGCAACTCAAAACCTTTGCACCTTCTTCTAAAAGTAAACTCTCACAAACGGCATAAAAGCTTCTCCGTAAATGCTCTTGTTGTCGTCATGCAATACATCATAACGTATTCCTATGGTCACGTTTCCAGTTCGGTAACCAGCACCAAGAAATAGGGCAGTGTTCCAGAAGTTATCACTAAAACTTGGCCCGCCAATATATTTATAATCAGTATTTACATTAATCTGCTCTAGTTCTGCCGAAAGTTGTATTTCGGGAATTGGATTTATTAATCCGATAAGGCTTCCGCCATAAAGAAAAGAAGAATATTCATTTTTAGAAGCTACATAACCAAATTGTAGACCTACACCAACTGATACAATTGGATTAACATTGTAAATCATACTCGGTAATAACGAAATGTCGGTATATCCAGATCCAAAACTTAATCCGACTCCACCTCCAAATTGTACATTGCTCCAGAAATCATTTTGCTTTTGAGGAATATAATATTTTTGTTGCGCCATCATGCCACTTGAAAATATTAGGGCCAAAATCATAAAAAATGATTTGAAAACGATTGAAAAATGATTTTTCTTCATAGTTAAGCGGATTTTAACAAATTTTTACGTAAAAGTACGTAAAAAAAAGATTTAAATAAATTCGATTATTGTACTTTTGCCATTCTATTTAACAAAAAGTATATTCACAAATATTATGGATAGGTTTTCATTTTTAAATGCTGCGCATACAGAGTTTTTCGCACAATTGTACGACCAATATACACAAAACCCAGATAGCGTAGAGCCAAGCTGGAGAAGTTTTTTCCAAGGTTTCGATTTTGGAATGACAACTTACAACGACGAGGCACCAGTTCAGCAAATTGTTGAATTCGCAGCTAACAACACCGATTGTAGTTTGGTATCTGAAAAATTACAAAAAGAATTCAACGTATTAAAACTGATTGACGGATACCGTTCTCGTGGTCATTTGTTTACTAAAACAAACCCAGTAAGAGATCGTAGAACATCATCACCAACTTTAGACATCGAAAATTTTGGACTTACATCAGCAGATCTTTCGACTGTTTTTGATGCTGCCAAAGTAATTGGTGTTCCACCTTGCTCATTACAAGATATTGTGAAACGTCTTCAGGCAATTTATTGTCAGCATATTGGGGTAGAGTATATGTATATTCGTAACCCAAATGTTGTAAAATGGATTCAGGACAAACTTGGAGTAAATGACAACCAGCCTAATTTCTCTACAGATGAGAAAAAGGTAATCTTAAATAAATTAAACCAAGCAGTTTCTTTCGAGAACTTCTTGCATACCAAATATGTTGGGCAAAAAAGATTCTCGCTAGAAGGAGGAGAATCAATCATCCCGGCTCTAGATGCTTTGATCGAAAAAGCAGCCGAAAAAGGTGTAGAGCAATTTGTAATGGGTATGGCTCACCGTGGACGTCTAAACGTTTTGGCAAATATCTTTGGCAAATCAACACAAGACATCTTCGGAGAATTTGATGGTAAAGATTACGACCAAGAATACTTTGATGGTGACGTAAAATACCACTTAGGACTTACTGCCGATAAAAAAACAAGAACTGGAAAGAACATCAATATCAACCTAGCGCCAAACCCTTCTCACTTAGAGACTGTTGGAGCAGTTATTGAAGGAATTACCAGAGCAAAACAAGATAAATATTACGCTGACGATTTCTCAAAAGTATTACCTATCGCCGTTCACGGTGATGCTGCAATTGCAGGACAAGGTATCTTGTACGAGATTATACAAATGGCACAATTAGACGGTTACAAAACCGGAGGAACAATACACATCGTAATTAACAACCAAGTTGGTTTTACAACAAATTACCTTGATGCACGTTCATCTACTTATTGTACAGATGTAGCCAAAGTTACACTTTCGCCAGTATTACACGTAAATGCAGACGATGCAGAAGCAGTAGTTCATGCCGTTTCATTTGCATTAGATTACAGAATGGAATTTGGTCGTGATGTATTTATTGATTTATTAGGATACAGAAAATACGGTCATAACGAAGGAGACGAACCTCGTTTTACACAACCGGTTTTATATAAAATCATTGCTAAGCATGAAAATCCAAGAGATATTTATGCGCAAAAATTATTGTCAGAAGGTATTATCGACGCTACTTATGTAAATGGGTTAGAGAAAGAATACAAATCGACAATGGAGGTGAATCTTGAAGCATCTCGTAAAAAAGATTTGACAATCATTACACCATTTATGCAAAATGAATGGAAAGGATTTGAGCAAGTTACAGATGTTGTGATGTTGAATAAATTTGATACCTCTTTTGCTAAAGCAGGTTTAGATTCTATCATAAAAACAATTTCAACTCTACCATCAGACAAGAAGTTCATCAACAAGATAACTAAAATTGTTACTGATAGAAAAACAGGTTACGACAACAATACTATCGATTGGGGAACAGCAGAAGCATTAGCTTATGGTTCACTTTTGACAGAAGGATTTGATGTTCGTATTTCTGGGCAAGACGTAGAGCGTGGTACATTCTCACACCGTCACGCAGTAGTAAAAGTAGAAGATTCAGAAGAAGAAGTAATTCTATTGAATGCTATCGAAAACAAAAAAGGAAAATTCGGAGTTTTCAATTCCCTATTATCAGAATACGGAGTTTTAGGATTTGATTACGGATATGCTTTGGCTAATCCTAATGCATTGACTATTTGGGAAGCACAATTTGGAGATTTCTCAAATGGAGCACAAATCATGATTGACCAGTATATCTCATGTGGAGAAGATAAATGGAACAACCAAAATGGTATCGTTTTATTATTACCACACGGATACGAAGGACAAGGAGCAGAGCACTCTTCAGCAAGAATGGAGCGTTACCTACAACTTTGTGCAAGACAAAACATGTATGTTGCCGATTGTACAACGCCAGCTAACTTCTTCCACTTATTGAGAAGACAAATGAAAACAACATTCCGTAAACCTTTGGTAGTTTTCTCTCCAAAAAGTTTATTGCGTGACCCAAGATGTGTATCGACTGTTGAAGATCTAGCAAGCGGAAGTTTCCAAGAAACAATGGATGATACTACAGTAAACAAAAAAGAAGTAAAAACATTAGTTTTTGTTACAGGTAAATTTTACTATGATATAGTTGCCGAAAGAGAAAATAACGGACGCAATGATGTTGCAGTAGTAAGAATCGAGCAATTGTTCCCGTTCCCGGTAGAGCAAATAAAAGCGATTATTGCACAATATCCTAACGCCGATGATTATGTTTGGGCACAAGAAGAGCCTAAAAACATGGGAGCTTATAGCTTTATGTTAATGAACTTTGATCTTGTAAAATGGAGATTAGCATCATTAAAAGCATACGCTGCACCAGCATCAGGAAGTTACACACGTGCAAAACGTCGTCATGCAGATGCAATCAGAATGGTTTTCGATAAAAATCTATTCAGATAATAAGGAGCTATTTCCTGCTGTACGCTGTATCTTTTCCTTTTTAAAGAAAAAAGAAAAAGAATGCCGCTACCATCAGGGCTAAAAGAATAAAAATCTAATTAACAAAAGTTGTTTTCAAAACAATTTAAAATATAAAATTCATAATTTAAAATAATAAGACATGATTTTAGAAATGAAAGTCCCATCACCAGGGGAATCAATAAAAGAAGTTGAAATTGCAACTTGGTTAGTAAAAGACGGAGATTATGTAGAAAAAGATCAAGCTATTGCTGAAGTTGATTCTGATAAAGCAACTCTTGAATTACCGGCAGAAGCTAGTGGAACAATCACACTAAAAGCAGAAGAAGGAGACGCAGTAGCAGTAGGAGCAGTAGTTTGCTTAATCGATACTAGCGCAGCAAAACCATCTGGAGCAGCTCCAGCAGCAGCTAGTACCGAAGCCTCGGTACCAAAGGCAGAAGCACCGAAAGCTGAAGTTAAAGCAGAAGCGCCAAAAGCAGCTCCGGCACCAACTGCAACTTATGCATCTGGAACACCATCTCCAGCAGCAAGAAAAATATTAGACGAAAAAAATATAACACCATCTACAGTTTCAGGAACAGGTAAAGATGGAAGAATCACTAAAGAAGATGCTTTAAATGCAGTACCTTCTATGGGAACTCCAACAGGAGGAAACCGTGGTTCAGAGCGTACAAAACTTTCAATGTTACGTCGTAAAGTAGCAGAAAGATTAGTAGCAGCTAAAAACGAAACAGCTATGTTAACTACATTCAATGAAGTTAATATGACACCAATAAACAACTTACGTAATGAATACAAAGATGCATTCAAAGCTAAACACGCAGGTGTAGGTTTAGGATACATGTCATTCTTTACAAAAGCAGTAACAAGAGCTTTAGCATTATATCCAGACGTAAACTCTATGATGGATGGTGACTATAAAGTAGCTTATGATTTCTGTGATATCTCAATCGCAGTATCTGGACCAAAAGGATTAATGGTTCCTGTGGTTCGTAATGCAGAGAATTTGACCTTCCGCGGTGTAGAAGCAGAAATCAAAAGATTGGCTATTAAAGCGCGTGACGGACAGATTACAGTTGATGATATGACAGGTGGTACATTTACAATTACAAACGGAGGAGTTTTCGGAAGTATGTTGAGTACACCAATCATCAATCCACCACAATCAGGAATCTTAGGAATGCACAACATTATTGAGCGTCCGATTGCTGTAAATGGTAAAGTAGAAATTCACCCAATGATGTACGTGGCACTTTCTTATGACCACAGAATCATCGATGGTCGTGAGTCAGTAGGATTCTTAGTTGCTATTAAAGAAGCATTAGAGAACCCACTTGAATTATTGATGGATAACAATCCTAAGAAAGCATTAGAGTTATAGTTTATAATAATTTTCAATTGAAAAGCCGTCATTTTTTATTAAATGACGGCTTTTTTTATGCTGATTGATATCTTTATTCTTTTACAATCTTTATCGTTTTTTCGCGACCTTCAGACTTCACTTTAAGGAAATAAATTCCTGTTGCTACATTTGATAAATCAAGATCAGAATGTAAACTGTTTATTTTTTTATCCAAGATGATGATTCCACCAACAGAAAAAAGAGTTACTTCGTCAATAACCGATGAGTTTTCTATAGTTAATACATTCTTTACAGGATTAGGATGATACTTAAAATTACCAAGAACAAAGTCAGGATTCGATAACGTATTTAGTTTTACAGTTACGGCTAGTCTTTCTTTACTTTCAGCTCCATTAATAGTTTGAGAAGCATAATAAGTAGTGTTGTCCACTAACACAGTAGATAATGGTAAAAAAGCTTCGTTTAACCTTTTAGTCTTTCCAGAAGGAGAAATGGCATTGCTATACCATTTAATAGCTGCACCAGGAATATTAATATCGGCAAGAGTTTGTCCAGCAGTAAGATTCAATGTAATAGCTTTTTTACCCTCTATCAGAGGAGCAGGCGGATTTATAATATTTTGAGTAATTAATACTATACATCCATTTTCATCTACAACATAAGCATCATATATTCCTGGAGATATATTTGTGAAAACATTACTAGACTGATTAGGCATGTGATTTATAGAATAATTGTATTTGCCAGTTCCTCCAGTTGCATTTATTGTTAATGTTTGATCTGTTATTGTTACGATTGCTGAAAGTATTGGAGGATTCTGAATTTGTATATAGTTGAATTCAGTACATCCCATCATATCTTTAATAATTACCGTATATGAACCAGCACCTATATTGCGAAAAGTAAAATTGTTATTATTTACAGTTACAAAAGCATTTGGATTTTCTAGAAGAGAGCAGCTATACGGAGGAGTTCCACCAGATGGGAATGTCATTATTTCCGCACTGTTGTCACCATTACATCTTGTCATAGTCGCTACCGTTTGCGCTTGAAGACGGGGGATAGTTATGGTTTCTACAACCTTAGTTGCTGTAGCGGTGCACTCATTATTATCTAAAGTGTATATAGTATAGGTTCCTGGCTTTACTTCAAAAAAGTTTTCTTTTTTGTAATTAATACCGTCTATTGAATATCGATAGGAAGGTGAGCCTCCTGTAGCATTTAAAAATAATATTGGGGTATAACATCCCGAATATCTAATGGTAGCATCTACAGCTAAATTAAGGTTTATGTTTAAACGGAAAAATTTTAGAGAAAAATTTCCATTGTTATTAATTCGGACATATATATTTTTAGAATCTACTGTACTTACAAACGAAGTCGGATTTGGAATTGCATTAGCATTGTTTGTAGCGTCATCGCTACTAAGATGGTAGCTAAGTGTCGTTTCAGCAGGATTTAAGTCTCCAATTATTTCATTTTTTCGAATAGTAAAATCAAATAGAGTATCTCCATTACAATGTATAATAGGACTAACTATACTAATTTGTGCATAGAAGTTAAGGGATGTAAGTAAAAATAATAGATAGAGTAAAGTTTTTTTCATACGTATCGGTTTGTTAAATTCGTTAACAAATATACTTAAAAAACTGAAATTTAATAAAATATGTATTTATAATGATGTGATTTGTGAAAAGCAATGAGCTTACTTTGTTAAAGGATAGCTTTTTTTATATGTTGATTTTCTATAGCCGAATGTATCCTAGTAGATAGTTCATTATAATCAGGATTGTAGTTGTCCCATATTTTCCAAACGTCCTCCCTTTTTTTTATAAAATAAGTCTGCCTGTTTACCTTATTAAGAACAATCGATATGGCATCGTTTTCGTCTTTCCACTCTAAATTCCAAAACTCTTTTACGGTTAGAATGGCAATATTTTCAGTAATACTAGAGACTTTAAAATCGAAAATTTCAAAATTAGATCGATTATCTATACAGTTTAAATGATAATTTAATCTCGAATAATTTTCGAAAAGATCCTTAATTCTTTTTGCAAAAGGGCTTTCTGCAAAGACGTAATTTGATAAATTCGAAATATTAATTTCGGGTAATTCTTTCAAACAATTAAACTCTTCCTGACAATAATTAGCAATCAATGATTCAAAAAAAGAGATAGGTTCGTTTTTGTTTTCAGGTTCCGATGATTTATTATACTCTGTAGCTTCACAATTCAGGAAACTATTTAAGGAGGGATGGCCAATAAAAATAGCCAGTTTATCTAAACTTTTTAAGAAACGCAAATCAGATTTTTTAGTTTGTGATGAGTCGTTTGTGAAAATTCTTTGCAATGTGGCACTCGAGATAGAGCATCCAAGTTCATTTCTCTTAGAGCCTTGCATGAATTCAGATTTTTCTAAGCAATCAGATATTATTTCCGATAGAATAATATAATGAGCCCTTTTCCATTCTTTAACGCCAGATAAAGTACTGTTTTGTATAATAGGATGGGATTTTATGCCTTCTACTAATTTGTCTATTATGATTTCCATATGCGAATGTTGTTTAATAATTGACATTTTTTCTTCGATAATTAAATTCAATTCATGTTAGTAGGAATACTCAAGGTATAGTTATGCGTAAGATAAGTTGGAGTTATGAGTCTGTTAATGTTAATGTTGTGCTAAAAATACTGATAAATTCGTAAATAATTGCTGTACGAAATAATTAATAACTAAAACAACAAAACCATGAAAAAACCACTTATTAAATTTTCGATTAAAAAAATTGCTCTTTTGTCTTTTGCCTTGCTAGCTTTTTATTCTTGCGAAAAAGGTAATGATCAAGCAGAGAGCGACGTTCAGGAAAAATTAATGGACGGAGATGTTAATCTTCTTGATAAAGGAAGATACGGACTTGCTCCAATGCCTGATGAATATTTAAAGAATATTCAGTTTTTAACACCAAACGATTATCGTTTAAAAATTGCTCAACTACGACCAGATTTAGTTTCAGAAACTCAAAAATCGACTTTAACGGCTAAAATTGCTGCCAGCAAAAATTTGCCAACTCCACCAGTTGGAGATCAGGGGAGTGAAGGGTCTTGCGTAGGTTGGGGAGTGGGTTATGCTGCACACAGTATTGCCAGATATCTTAATAACACCGTGCATCAGAGTAATTGGTATAACGCATCGAGAAGTGCAGCTTATGTTTATAACCAAATAAAATTGGGTAATTGTGGCGCAGGTTCTTATCCTAATGATGCAATGAATTTGATAAAAAACCAAGGAGAATGTGCCGAGTTTCAGATGCCTTATGTTGCGGGAGGTTGTTATACAGTGCCATCAACCCAACAAAGAAATTGGGCTTCAGCAAGAAAATCAGGTGGATGGTTTAATGTAAACCCGAGAAGTGCTGCAGATATTAAATATTATCTTAATCAGAATTATGCCGTTGCAGTATGTTTTGATGTAAATCAGAGTTTTTATGATATCCGTAATAACAACCACGTTTGGTCTAATCTTTACGGAAGCAGACAAGGCGGGCATTGTGTATGTATTGTAGGATATGATGATGCTACCCAACTTTTTAAAGTACAAAATTCTTGGGGTGCAGGCTGGGGACGCAGCGGTTTCTTTTATGTAACTTATAATAATATTGCCAATGGAGCCTTTAATTGGGCAGGATGTATTATTCCTAATCCATCAGCAAATTCTTAAACTTTAATACTACTGTTTTATAAATAATCTTGAACACGAATTTCACGAATTTGCACAAATCTTAAATGGTTAACTTAGTTTGCGAAATTAATTTCACGAACAAATTAGTGACAATTAGTGAAATTCGTGTTCGTTTTTTTATTGCAGATATACATAATGATTGTAATAGTCGATAATTGCTTTGCCTTGTAATAAAACATCGGCTCCAATAATGCCATGAACAGGTCTTGCTTTGTATTGTCGTAAAGCTTCGTTTACGTGCGAAAGATCAAAAATTACCAATGCAAAATCCGAATCTTTCCAAGAACCAATTTGTAATATATTGTTAGACGCAGTTTGGGTAAGCATTCCTGTAGCTCCAGCTCCGGCAGCTTTAGTTTTTGAAGCTTCGGCACCCAATGCAAAACGTTCTATGCTCTCAAAACCTACACAAGTATTAGAAGCTCCAGTATCTAATATAAAATTCCCAGAAATACCATTGATTTTGGCTTTTATTAAAAGGTGTTGTGTTTTGGTAACTTTGAATTTTATTTTTTTGTATTTCTCTTTTTTGAGAACTTCGTGAAGGTTTTCCATTTTTGGTACTGATTGAATATCAAAAATAAACCAATTACAGCCAATAAACTAATGATGTAAAGTATATAATTTGTTGATTTTTCTTCGGGCGAAATTGAACCATAATATACAAAAGAACTCCAGTAATAAGGAGATTTCTTGGCATTAGGAATAGATTTATTATTTAAAAAATCAAGTTTGGCATTGGTATTGGCTTCAAAATACGGAATGTTATTTTTGATGTTTTTATAAAAGTCAGCCATGAAAACCGATGTAGTGTAATCATTTACTTTCCATAACGAAAACAACAAGTTCTGTGCGCCCGCAAACTGAAAACCTCTTGCGACGCTCATGGCACCTTCGCCTTTATATAATTTTCCGATTCCTGTTTCGCAGGCACTTAAAACTACTAAATCAGGATTTAGAGTAAGATTGTACAATTCAGAATACAAGATTTCCTGATCGTAGAATTTGATACTTGCAGGAGTTTCGACATCGCCCGAAGAAGCATGTGTGCTTAAATGTAAAATGGCGTATTGGGAAGCATTGTTTTTAAAGTTGGCAAAAGTAGCATCAGCATTCTCAAGAAACCTCCCTTGAAAATTACTTTGTATGGATTGTAACTCTTTCTTGGAATAACTTAATTCATACGCTGTTTTCTCGAAAACAGGGAAAACACCCAAAACTGTTTTTGTAGAATTTGGAATAGGCTTTGCATTGATATAAAAGTTAGCCGAAGTTGTATAGGCAATCTTAAAATCATTTAGCAAATAATGCATTTTGGCAAAATTAGTTGTATTCGATTCTTGAGTAATCAAGGCTTCAAAAGGCAGGAAATTAAGGATTCCGTCGGGAACAATAATGAGATTTCTGTAAACTGCGTTTTTAGGTAATTTCAGCATATCATAAAGGATTTTCCCGTATGTATTATAGCCTGAAATATCATTGGTAATTTCATTTGCATTACTGAAATAATCTACAAATTGGGCAATTTTCGGGATTGCAGTATCTGTAATGTTGATATGATTAAGCTCTATTCTTTTATTTTGTAAAGTGAAATAAAATAAATTTTCAGCTCCCATAAAATAATATACCATTACAGCTTTGTCTTTCTCCAATTTTGATAAGACAGCTTTTAAATCACAGTCCTCAGGAATGTAATCAGAGTTTTTAGATTGTATTTGTTTTAAAGCAAGCGTCAATTCGTTTTGCTTTTTTATGGCTTTATTGATGTTTGCAATATTAGCTAAATCTCCTTTTTGCTGTTCTTTTAAAATTTCATTGTTTAAGTTTTGAAGCTGTTGCAATAATGATTTTTCTTCTGTGGTAGCGGTTTTAATATTCGAACGATAATTCTTTAAAATACCCGATTTGGTTCTTTCGGATAATTGGAAAGCTTGTTCCAAATATTGAACTTTGTTCTCTTTTTGATATAATTTATCATAAATAGAGATGCATTTTTCGGTACGATTTCGGGCTCTGATTTGGGTAATAATCTTCGAATTTTCATAAACCAATGTATTCATTAATAAATCTTCAACATGAAATGAAAGTTGGAAGGCTTCGAGTGCCTTTTTAGGTTGGATTTGTTTCAGGAAAATATCAGCTTGTAAATCGAGTAAATCCATTAAAACAGTTTCGGCGTATAATTGGTTTTTATTGGGTAAACTGTTTTTTGAGATTTTATAATTTGGAATTAAAAGTTTGAAAGATTCACCAATTTGTTGGGAACACGCATCATAATTGTGTTCATCAAAAAGTAATAATGCTTTTTCGTAATACAACTTGGCTACTTTTCGCGGTTGTTGGTTTGGAGTTTGTAGAAAAAGTTTTTCAGCCTTTTCGAGATAAGAATTTGCAACATCAAATTTTTGCCATTGTCTGTTTAAAGCTGCTAAGTTTCGATAGGAATTCGATAAAGTTTCTGATTGATCCTTTTCGGTTTTTAAATATGTTATAGAAGATTCAAATGCTTTTTCAGCTTTAATCCAAGGATTGGAATTGAGGACTATTATTTTAGCACTCAATAAATAACTATTCCCTAGATTATTGTATAAAATTCCTTTTTGAGTATTTGATAATTTCTCGGTCTTTAAAGTGCTTTCGAGTAAATCTATTGCCGATGCACTTTTGCCAGAACTGAGGTAAACATTGGATAAATTAAGAATTGCAGCAAATTTTTGTTTCTGAGCTTCGGGATAATTTTTTGATGTATTTACAATAAAAAAATATTGTTTTATGGTATTTTCGGCACTGTCATAATCGCCCATAATGGTATATAAATTGCCTAAAGGTTTCAGGCAATATTCGATAATATCGTAATCTTTCAGTTTGTTTTTTTCGTAAATCTGCCAGGCTTTTTCATAACTAGTAATCGCTTTTTCTGATTGCCCGAACTGGTTTTCATAGTAGGCTTTGTTACAGTTTAAAACCACGATTGCTAATAATTCGTCTTTGGATTTTGGATTTGTGTTTTTCCAGAAATTAGATTCAGTACTTGTTAGATTTTGTAATGCTTTCGCAGAAGGATGTGCTATAAAAGAATCAATTGCAAGATATATTTTGTCTTCCTGACGCTGCCCGAAAACATTCAGACCTGTAAAGAAGAAAATTAAAATATATAAGCGAGTTAATTTCATATTAGTTAAGTATTGTAGGCTAAAATTAACCATGTAAGTTATTTAAGGTCATATAATTTTGTGCATATATTGATTTAGCTTAAATGTACTTATATCACTTATATGGTAGAATAACCGTGCCATTCGTGGTAAACCTTTTTCTTTGTGTATCTCTGCGAAAACCTTCGTGCAACTTCGCGGAATAACTCCTAAAACCTCCAAATCCCATAAAACTGGAAATAATTAAAATTCTGTTCAAAGTTTATCACATAACGCACACCTAAACTCGGACCAATTCGGGCGAAACCAGCTGTTAAGTCGAATAAAAGACCAGTTTTAAAATCGGCGAATGAGTTTTTAACTGTGTTTGATTCCGTTTTGGTGTCCAATAAGTATTGATCAGTTCCACCTTCAAAAGTTTCTATTTTTATTGTTTGAGTTTGCTCTTCGGAAACATTAATATTGGCTTGTAAACCCGCACCAATTCCAATGTAATTATTAATGTTGTAGCGAATAAGAACGGGAATTTCCCAGTTGACGTTTTTATTTTCGGTACTTGTTGTCATACGCTGAAATTGTTTTACTCCATTTGGGTTTATACCAATTCCTTCTCTTGTCGTTACACCGCTTTCGTATTTGTTTATCGCGTTGAGCCATTCGGCTTGCCAATAAAAACGATAGGATTTAAAAGGCGAAATGGTTGCACCTACAAAGTAACTTGTCGATTTATCTAAATCGGGATACAGATTATAACCTGCTTTTGCGCCAATAGATATTCCGGGTAAGAATCGGGTAGTAGCATAATTGGTAATAATTGGTTCGTTCTTATCGAATATTATGGCGGTTCGACTTCGGGTTTTTACTTTATGAAAGTCATCACCAAACTTCATAGAATATTTTACAAAACCTTTGGTGCTATCTTTTTCTTTTACATTTTTTTGTTCACTTCCGGGTAAATAAATATTCTTGAAAGTAAAGAAGATTTGATTTTTTTTGATAATTGTATCTAAACAGCTAGTTGTAGGGATTTCGTCTTTGGGACAAATCGGGCATTTTGGGTACATATCTTCTATCTGAAATGTTTTTTTGTCGAACATATCAGGAATATCAGTTTCGAGTCGGATCATTCTGGCTGGACCTTCGCCGTTGTTCTGGAAGCGGGTTTTAAAATTGACTCTCTTAAAACGCACTAATCTGTAATTCATAAAACTTCCGTTAGAACCCATTTTGTTTGGATCGTGAGAAGTTACGATTTCCATTTCCAGATTTTTTATTTTATGATTTTTATAGCTTCGGTTAGGAACGAAAATTCCGCGCATGGTTACGGTTGCGCTGGTATCCTTAATCATTTCGGGAGTAGTTTTGAAAGTGTAAAATACATTTCGGGTTTCGTTTGGATTGGCATCGTCAAATTCCAGAATCGAAACATTATGATAGGTTTTATTTGCTTCTAATAATGATGCGTCGAGATCTTCTTCGGTGGTTGTATTTCGGTGTTTTTTGGTTCTAATGCTGTTTTCGGTCGAAGCCAAATAGGTTTTGGTATCATCAAGATCATTGACGGAAGCTACGGTGTTTTCTTTTACTTCGCGTTCGTTTGCATAAGTTCTAAAATCGACCAGTTGGAAATTGTTGTCTTTAAATTGTTTTTCGTTGTAAAAAAGATAGAGTTTTCCGCTGGAAACATAGTTCTCCAGATTTTGATAACTTACTACAACGACCATTTCCTGATCGGGAATTGGGTCACAATTTTTTAGGATTGCAAATCCGTTTTGGTCTGCTATCGAGGCAATGTCTTTGTAGTTAGTATCGGTAATATCATTTATGGCAACTTTTTTAGGTCGCGTTGCGGGTGGTTTTCCGTTATCGTAATTGTTGGTTACCGCAAGTTTTGTGGTATATGTTCCTTTGTTTTTGTAAACGTGTTTGGGTTCGGCAGCTTTAGAGTAATGTCCATCACCAAGTTCCCATAAATAAGAATAGCTAGGCTTTGGTGCTCCGGCAATAGGAATTAATGGTGGGGTTTCGGGTTTGAAACTTACCAGATTTCCGTTTTGAGTGTAACCAATAGTGGCTCTTCGGGTTATAGTATCTTTTACTTTGGTTTGTGAGAAAGAGTATATAGATAAAAGAAGAAAGAAGATAGATGATAGTGGTTTCATAACTAGAGTTTTTTAGCCCTGATGGGAGCGGCATCCTTTTTCTTGTTTCTTTAACAAGAAAAAGATAGAGTCGGACAGCAGGATTAGCTTCTTGAAATTATCAGAATACGTTTTAAACTGGATTAAATGTAAAAAAAAGTGATGAGCAAATCATCACTTTTTCTTAAAAAGAATTTTGTAAGTTACTGAATAGCATTGATTGCCGCTATCAGTTGAGCTTCGGTACCGACTGTTGTTTCGGCAATTGTAAAAGTGTAAACATCATTGGCAGCAACTGTAACTGCTTTGATAGCGTAACGCCATTGGCCATTATCTTCGGTAACAAATATTACGTGGCAAGCAAGTCCAATTGGGATTTGTCCGTAGTGTTCGCTGAATAATCCTGCTGGTGTATAAGTGTCTAGTTTTGCAAGTGCATTTGTTCCTTCGCCATCGTATGATAAATAAACTGCACTATTGTTGTTGTCGTATCCTTGGGGAGCATCGACAAGAAGAGTTGTTTTAGGTCTTGGGTCGTAATAAAAACGGTCTACGTTTGTCCAGCCAAAGCTTCCAAAATGAACATAATAATTACCTCCTTCGGCTTGAACTCCATCTTTTCCTCCGTTTCCTCCTGCATCTGGTTTAGGCTGTTCCCACGCTAATTCTCCGTTATCATCGATTACTCCTTTCCACAAAGTCATAGCATTATCTACACCATTGGTTAAGCTTGCAGGAACAATCATGTTCATACTACAAGTTGTTTTAAGCTCGACTCCGCCTTGTGTGGCTTTAATAAAGAATTCACCGCCTGAGATCAGTAAGTTTTTCTTTCCGTCGGGCATAATTCCCATTGTAGGTTTGTTTGAGATAAGCATGTTGCCTTTGTCAAAAAGTTCAACGTATTCGATATCGACTACTCCAGTTACAGGATTTCCGTTTTTGGTAAGGCAATCTCCATTAATGGACAGTTTAACTCCTTTGGCTGATGTTAGGGTTACAACACCTGTTCCTGCTGTGAGGGTAAAATTTTGTGTGTTTTTTTTAACTCCTTTTGTGCTGATGCTTTTAAATGCTGCAGCAGATGGTGGGAAAACAAGATTGCCGCTGTCGCTGTTGTCATCGCTATTGTCGCAACTTACGAAAGTGATTATTGCTAAGAATAAAAGTCCGATTGTTTTAAAATTTGTGTTCATGATTTCTAGTTTTAATGGTTGTTATAGTTATAGATGTTTTGGGTTAAAAATTTGTTACCCCTGTTTTTGGTTTATTTTTAAATTACTTTAAAACCAAGGGCAATATATGGTTGTGCATAATTAGGAACTGGACCTCCGGCACCATGAAAATTGGAACTTAAGAAAACGACATTACCTTGAGTTATAGGATAGGGCACTGTTGTGAAAGGGTTTTTTCTTAAAATACGTCCTACTGTTTGATTAAGTACTGTGTAACCAGGCAGGATTGTTCTTTTTACGGTAATAATATCACCAGAACTTACTGGTACTGGAGTTATAGATTGATAATCTAATGTGGTTTGAGAAAAAGTATGAATGCCTGTATAGGTAACACTAGTGGTTGTGTTTGTAACTTCCATAGTATAACCACCTGTGTAAGTGGTTGGATTTTGATATCCTACAGTACAAATTTCTCCATTGGCATTAATCTGGATTGTATATTCGTGTGTTTCCAGATCCATTGTTGTAACATCATCATATCCGTTTGCGGTTGTAAAAGCTGTTGTAATAAGTGTAGAGACATAGGTTGAGTCGCAAACATTATTTGTTGGGTCATTGTCATTATCACAACTCAAGATTGTAAAAGCAGTGATACATAATATTAAAGTTGGTAGTGTTTTCATGATTTCTAATTTTTAAAGGTTTTTATAGTAATAGATGTTTTAGAGTGAATAATTGTTACCCTGGTTTTGGGTTTATTTATCAAGACATTTTTCTTCAAATAGATTTCCATCTTCGTCTAAGGCAACAAGAATATTTTTTTTCTTAGAAAGGGTGATGATTAGATAAAACCAAACAATCGACCATAAGCCCAGAGTGGTACAGGTAAAGAATAGATGTAGGGAATGGTTTATTTCTTTTTTCTGTTTGGATAAAACTACATAAGGTAATTTTTCGTTATGCTCAACAATTACAAAACCATTTCGGATTTTGGTAGAAAGCATCTTATGAAATTGGTCTAAATTTTTCTCGTTTATAAATTGATAACTTTCCATTTCTCTTAATTTTTTAATTGTTTTAAAAGACTCTTGTTTTGGTATATCAACTTGATTATATAATTGTTACCCCTTTATTTGAGATTTATTTTCAGATTTTTTTTACATTAGCTAATTAAAAAGTCATTTTATGAGCCAAACTAACATTCATCCTGATCAAATGTATATTGAAGGGCTTGCTGCAAATGATTCGGCGGTTATTCAGTCTATCTATAAAAAGTTTGTTCCTAAAGTGGTTTCATACATAATGAACAATTCTGGCGATAAGGATCAAGCGCAAGATGTGGTTCAGGAAATAATGATTTTGCTTTTTAATCAGGCTAAAGCCAATGTCTTACAATTGACTTGCCCTTTTGATGCTTATTTTTTCTTGTTGTGCAAAAGGAAGTGGCTTAATGAATTAAAAAAAACATCAAATAAAGGGGTAACAATTAACGAAGACGCAGCATCTATAAATGAATCTGCACACGAATTGGTTGATCAAACCGAAGAATTTGAAGAGAAACAGCAATTGTTTGACGCTATGTTCCAGAAATTAGGAGACAAATGTCAAGAATTACTAAAACTGAGTTTTACAATAAAATCGATGGAGGAAGTGGCCGAGAAACTAAATGTGACTTATGGCTATGTTCGCAAAAAGAAATCGCTTTGTATTGGTCAGTTAACAGTATGGATTCAGGAAAGTAAAAACTTTAAATCTCTAAAAAATAAGTAGTCATGAACGAAGAACGCTATATATTATTCGATCAATATCTTCAGGGAGAAATGACTGTTGAAGAAAAAAATAGTTTTGAAAAACAATTAGCCGAAAATCCAGAATTTGCTTCGGCTTTTGAAACTTTTAAAACAGTAAATCTTCAATTGGAGACTAAATTTGGATATGAAGAAGAAAGAGAAGAGTTCAAAGAAAATCTAACTCGAATTTCTAATACTCATTTTGATAAAAAGAAGAAAAAAAACAAAGCAGTATCTTTAAAACCTTGGTATTATGCAGTTGCAGCTTCTGTAGCGGTTTTAATTGGTTTGTTCTTTTTTAATTATGATTCGAATCCAGTTTTTGAGGATTTTAATCATCCCGACCAAGCTACTTTTACCGAAAGAGGAGATACAAATATTGCTCTGAAACAAGCCGAAGTAGCATATAATGTCAGAAAATATAAAGATGCGATTCCGCTTTTTGAGGAAACTCTAAAAGAAAACAAAACACCTGAGATTCAATATTTTTATGGTGTTGCATTATTACAAGAAAATGAGTTTGAGAAAGCCGAAGCTATTTTTAATGAATTAAAAACCGGAACATCTGTGTATAAAGACAAAGCATTATGGAATCTTGCTTTGAGCAAATTAAAACAGAAAGATTATAAATCGTGTAAAGATATCCTAGAAACGATTTCTCAAGATTATGAAGGTTATGATGACGTACAAGATCTCTTGAACGAATTGGATTAGAGCGATATTTCGCTAAACACACAAAGAGGTTACACAAAGATTCGCAAAGATTTTCTGTAGAGACGCACCGCAGTGCGTCTACTCAATACAGGTTTATTCATAATGTAATTATATGTCAGGCGGAGCCGAAGTCCCATAAGCTTCATAATAAAAGGTACGCGGATTATACGGATTCGCAAAAGCGAAGACGCGGATAAAAACGGATTTTTCTATTTGCAATCTTGTCTTACGTTCAATCTGATAACTTTGCCTGTAAAGCAATGATAAACAAATTTAAAGCGACATTTTTTTGTCGCTTTTTTTTTGTGATTGTAATCAAATTTAAATTTTAAGTTCTAAATTCGATTTTACAAATACCCTAACCTCAACCTATTTATAATTTTAAATTTATTTACTGAATGCAAAAAATTACCCTATTAATTCTTCTAGTAATTTCACAAATCATATATGCACAGACTAAACTTACCGAAACCGAAAAACTAGTCGGAACTTGTAAAGTATGGGGCTTTTTAAAGTATTACCACCCAAAAGTAGCCAATGGCGATTTTAATTGGGATAATCAACTTCTGGAAGTTTTACCGAAAATTGAACAAGCAAAAACTAAAAAAGAGTTTTCACTGGTTCTAGAAAATTGGATAGATTCTCTAGGGGAAGTAAAAGAAATTGTACCAATTACACCTCCAAAAGATGTTGAATATTTTGATAAAAATTTTGATTTAAGCTGGATTGACAGTAATAAATTGTTTTCGAAAAAACTGTCTATTAAATTGAAGTTTATTGAAGATAATAGATTTCAGACCAATGAGGAAATAGGACCAGGATATAATCCTTTTAAAAACGGAAATTATTTTGATCTTAAGTACGATAATAAAAATTCAAAAATTTTATGGATGTGTATGTATTGGAATTTAGTAGAGTATTTTTTTCCTTACAAGTATTTAATGGATCAGAAATGGGATGTGACTTTAGAAAAAACAATTCCGCTTGTTCTTGAATCTAAAAATGAAGATGATTTTTATACAGTAATAAGAAAAATGGCAGTTAAGCTTGATGATAGCCATGTTGAATTTGCAATTTATAAACAGGGAAGGTTTGAAGATGACAAAAGATATTTTCCTGCTAGCTGCAAAATAATTGGTGACAAAATGGTTGTTATGGAAATTTTAGGTGATAGTCTGGCTCAAGCAGATGGCATAAAAATAGGAAGTGTAATTACGAAAGTAAATGATAAAACAATTAAGGAACTTATCACAGAATATAGAGATTTATATTCAGCTTCAAATGAACCAGTACTTTTGGATAAGGTAGTTAGAAAAATTTTATCAGGCTATTCAGATAATGTGAATGTTGAATTTTTTGAAGAAGGAAAATACATAACTAAATCAATGACATGGTTTAATTATCATGATTCTCATAGAAATGAGTTTATGAAGGGAGCAACGAAAAAGAAGGATAAGTTTAAGCTCTTGGATAATAATATTGGTTATGTGAATATGGGAGTTATAAAAGTTAAACATGTTCCGGATATGATAGAAGCATTAAAATCTACCAAAGCTATTATTTTTGATATGAGAAATTATCCAAACGGAACCTATGAAGAAATCGCTAATTTCTTAAATGCTCACGAAGAAAATTTTGCAATTTATACCTATCCTGATTTTAGTTATCCGGGAAGATTTAAATGGACAGAAGGAACAAATTGTGGGTCTGAAAACAAAGATAATTATAAGGGTAAAATTATTGTATTGCTTAACGAAGATTCTATGAGTCAGGCTGAATGGACAGCGATGTGTTTTCAAACTGCAGGAAACACAACAATTATAGGAAGTCAAACCGCTGGTGCTGATGGAAATGTAACAGAACTTGATTTTAAAGAATTTCATACAAGATATTCTGGAGTTGGAGTTTATTATCCTGATAAACGCGAAACACAAAGAATCGGAATCGTTCCCGATATCGAAGTTAAACCTACGATTGAAGGGATTCAGAAAGGGAAAGATGAGGTTTTAGACCGTGCAATAAAATTTATTGAAACAGGAGTTTAGTTTTTTAAGAATAAAAGACTGTTTATATGATGTTTACGGGACTTCGACTCCGTCTGACAAGATTAGGAGAAAAGGGACAAGGTTCAGAGAAACAAAGGCGCAAAGGTTCTCTGTAGAGACGCACCGCAGTGCGTCTACGTAATGTAGATTTATTCATAATGTAATCATATGTCAGGCTGAGCAGAGTCGAAGCCCCTCACGCCCTTCGACTCCGATAGAAAAATCCGTTTTTATCCGCGTTTTCTCTTTAGCGAATCTGTTTCATCCGCGTTCCATTTACCGTAATCTATTGTGTTTTGCTTAGTAGAGTTACTCGTGGAGATTCTTCCTGCGTCAGAAAGACAAGATTGAGGATAAGACTATATTTGGAATAGAAAAAATCCGTTTTCATCTGCGTTTTCGCTTTAGCGAATCCGTTTTATCCGCGTTCCATTCATTGTAAAATTCGCTTATTGTAATCAAATTGGGAAAGTTTTTAATATTGTCGTAATTTTGGGCTTTTAAAATTATAGAATTGAACCCAACAACAATTATTACCGATACACATACACATTTATATTCAGAAGAATTTGACCAAGATCGAGGTGAGATGATTCAGAGAGCAATTGATGCAGGTGTTTCTCGTTTTTTTATTCCTGCTATCGATGCAGCCTGCACACAATCAATGTATGATTTAGAGCAAAAATATCCAGATAATGTATTCTTAATGATGGGTTTGCATCCCACTTACGTGAAAGATAATTACCTCGATGAGCTAAAACATGTAGAAACGGAATTAGCAAAAAGAAAATTCTACGCAGTCGGAGAAATCGGAATTGATTTATACTGGGATAAAACCCATTTAAAAGAACAGCAAATTGCTTTTAGAACTCAGATTCAATGGGCAAAACAATATAAATTGCCAATTGTAATTCATTGTCGTGACGCTTTTGATGAAATTTTTGAAATCCTGGAAGAAGAAAAATCAGATGATTTATTTGGTATTTTTCATTGCTTTACGGGCACTCATGAGCAAGCATTACAGGCGATTTCTTATAATATGAAACTTGGAATCGGCGGAGTGGTGACTTTTAAGAACGGAAAAATTGATCAATTCTTAAATCAAATCGATTTAAAACATATTGTTCTCGAAACCGATTCGCCATATTTAGCACCAATTCCTTTTCGCGGAAAGCGAAACGAAAGTATTTATTTACTGAACGTTGTATCAAAATTAGCCGATATATACGATGTTTCTGAAGAAGAAATAGCAGCGGTAACTACCCAAAATTCAAAAGACGTTTTTGGGATTTAACTTAGAACGTATGATACTTTAATTTTTTTTTTGTTCATTTGTCCACTTAAAAATAGATATTTATAATGCAGAAATTTGATGCGATTCGACCGTTTTATGATTCAGAAGTAAATGAAGCCCTTCATGGTGTAGCAAATCATCCTATGATGAAAGCCATGATGAACTTTTCATTTCCAGAGTTAGACGACGAAGTTTGGAAGGAACAATTGAAGAGAACTCACTCTATCCGTGATTTTCAATGCAATTTTATTTATCAGACAATTCAAAAAGTTCTCGAAAGAAGTTCAGAAGGATTAACAACTTCAGGATTCGAGAAACTAGAAAAAAACACTTCTTATTTATTTGTTTCTAATCATAGAGACATTCTTTTAGATACCACATTATTAAATGTTTGCTTGTTTGAGCATGGTTTGGTAATGACCGCTTCGGCAATTGGAGATAATTTGGTTAAAAAAGCCTTCTTGAACATTTTGGCTAAATTAAATCGTAATTTCTTGGTTTTACGTGGACTTTCGCCTCGTGAGATGTTACAAAGTTCTAAATTGTTAGCAGAGTATATCGGACATTTATTGTTTCGTGAGAATCGTTCGGTTTGGATTGCACAACGTGAAGGAAGAACCAAAGACGGAAATGACGCTACAAATCCTGGTGTTTTAAAAATGTTAGGAATGGGATCGGATGAAGCGAACCTAATGGATTATTTCAAGAAAATGAAAATAGTTCCAGTTTCGATTTCATACGAATATGATCCAACCGATGCTTTAAAAATGCCACAATTAATGGCAGAAGCGAATAACGAGATTTATATTAAAGAAAAAAATGAAGATTTCATGACCATTTTAAGTGGTATCATGGGAACTAAAAAAAGAATACACATTTCGGTAGGAGATGTTCTGGATAAAGAAATTGACCAGATTGCTGCCGAAAATGACAATTCGAATAAACAAATCCAAGCATTGGCACAAGCTATAGATGATTCTGTATTGAAGAATTATAAATTATGGCCAACCAATTTTATTGCCTACGACATTTTAAACAAAACCGATAAGTTTGCTCATTTGTATAAAGAAAATGAGAAATTACTTTTTGAGCGTCGTTTAGAAATGCGTATTGGTAGTGATAATCCAGTTACAAGACAAGGGTTTTTATCTATGTATGCTAATCCTGTAGTTAATAAATTAAAATACCAAGATGTCATCTAAAGCCAAAATACTTTTAATCTATACCGGAGGAACTATCGGTATGAGTAAAGATTTTGAGACTGGAGCGCTCAAAGCCTTCAACTTTAGTAAATTATTACAAAAAATTCCTGAGTTGAAACAATTGGATTGCGAAATCGAAACGGTTTCGTTTGATACTCCAATTGATTCATCAAATATGAATCCTGAAGAATGGACAAAAATCGCTGTGATTGTCGAAGATAATTACAATTCTTTTGATGGTTTTGTGGTTCTTCATGGATCAGATACCATGTCATATTCGGCATCGGCATTAAGTTTTATGCTGGAGAATTTATCTAAGCCTGTGATTTTTACCGGGTCGCAATTGCCAATTGGGGATTTGCGTACAGATGCCAAAGAAAATTTAATTACAGCGATTCAGATAGCTTCACTTCAGCAAGACGGAAAACCTGTTATCAATGAAGTTTGTTTGTATTTTGAATACAAATTATACCGTGGTAACAGAACTTCTAAAGTAAATGCAGAACATTTTAAAGCTTTTACTGCTCCAAATTATCCTGAATTGGTAGAATCTGGAGTGCATTTAAAATTAAATTCGCATTTGTTTTTGCCTATAAAAACGTCTTCGAAATTAATCGTTCATAAAAAATTAGACAATCGCGTTGCCATCATAAAAATGTTTCCAGGAATGAGCGAACCAGTTTTGGCGGCAATATTGGCAATTCCAGACTTAAAAGGGATTGTTCTGGAAACTTACGGATCTGGAAATGCACCTACAGAAGATTGGTTTCTTAATGCTATTAAAAAAGCTATTCAGTCAGGTTTACACATCATAAACGTAACACAATGTTCAGGCGGAAGTGTGAATATGGGACAATACGAGACAAGTACAGTTCTTAAAGAACTTGGCGTAATCTCTGGAAAAGACATCACAACCGAAGCTGCAATTACAAAACTGATGTATTTATTAGGTCACGGAATCGAAGCCGAAAATTTCAAGACTGTTTTTGAAACTGCTTTACGCGGAGAGATTTCTCTTTAAATTCAGGTAAACATATAAGTGATTTAAGTTCATTTTATTGAAGTTCTTCCCCAATATTGTCCTTTCGAGGGACGAGAAATCTTCACGAGAAACTCCGTTATCATAATCGCCAATCTTTGTCGAGTTACTAGCTAAGATTTCTCGTCCCTCGAAATGAACAAGTTTGTCGACAATTGGAATTTACTAGTTTTTATAACGAACAGAGCAAGTTTCTAAATCTTCTTCAGTACTACGGTTTTTATAATACACGTACACTATTACCGAAAGAATACATATTACACCTTGAATGGCGACTGTATTTCTAGTTCCTATAAAATGTGATAGATACCCAATTATCAAACTTCCCACAGGAATCATTCCTTGGTATGCCATAAGATAATAACTAATACTTCTTGAGCGCATATGCGTAGTACTTTGAGTTTGGATGTATATGTTTATCGATGAGGTTTGCGCCATCATTCCCACACCGCTTAAAGCCATGCAAATAAGCGCTACAGTTAAGTTACTTGAATAAGCTAAAATAATAATGCTAAAGCCCAATAATAAACTGGCTGCAATCATTATTTTATTCATGTTTTTGGATGTTTTTAAATTAGCCAGATAAATAGCTGATAAGATAGAACCAATTCCGGCAGCACTTTCAAACCAACTAAAGGTTTGCGCGTTTCCGCTAAAAATATCCTTAGCAAAAACAGGCATAAGCGTATTGAAAGAAATTACAAATAAACTACTGCACATTAACATCAAGAGCATTTTTGCCATTTCGCTTTCTTTTTTCACGTAATCCCAACCTTCTATAAAGTCTTCCAGCATTTTAAGTTTGTCGGTGGCTTTAATGTGAGGTGTAATTTTCATCATTAATAAAGAAATTAAAACTGGAATATAACTTAGGAAGTTTCCAATAAAACAGATGTCTTCGCCATAATTGTGCAAAATAATTCCAGCCAAAGCAGGACCAGCAATTCGGGCAAAATTGTTTAGAGTAGAGTTTAAAGCAACGGCATTTGGTAAATCTTCTTTATTGTCGACAATCTCCACCATCATGGTTTGTCTACAAGTCATATCAAATGCATTTATGATTCCTTGTAATAAACTCAGTGCCAAGATAAAGTTGATGTTATATATTTTTAAATAAATAAGTAAAGCCAATGCGCCCGCTTGCAGCATTGCCAAGGATTGTAGTACAATCATACTGCGATGTCTGTCATAACGCCCAATAATACTTCCGGCAAGCGGAGCAAGGAATAAAGACGGAATCATGCTTAAAAACGTCGTTAATCCTAAAAGGAAAACGGAACCTGTAACACTATAAACCATCCAGCTTACGGCAGTTTTTTGCAGCCATGTACCAATTACGGAGACCGATTGTCCGTAAAAGAATAATTTGAAATTCTTTGATTTTAACGCTTTAAACATGATTGTGAAACTTTTTTACAAAGTTCGGAATTATGTTTTCATTAGAAAAATTAATAATTTTACTGATAATAATTACTTTTTCTAATCGATATGGAAATTTTTCAACTTGAATATTTTATTAAAACCGCCAAAACACTTCACTTTACAAAAGCTGCCGAATTGTGTTTTGTAACGCAATCTGGATTATCGCAACAAATAAAAAAACTAGAAGAAGAACTCGGAATGCCTTTGTTTGTTAGGATTGGAAAAAAGGTACAGCTTACAGAAGCAGGTTCGGTATTTCTGATTCATGCTAAACAAGTTATAGAAAATGTTGAGAGCGGAAAGCAGGCGATTGATGATTTGAACCAAATGATTGGCGGAGAACTCCGAATAGGAGTTACTTATATTTTTGGGCTTTTGGTTTTACCAATTGTCGATTTGTTTGCTAAAACATATCCGCATTTAAAAATTGTTGTCGAATACGGTACAACAGAGCCTTTGGAACAAAAACTTTTGAATAATGAATTAGATTTGGTTTTGGTTATTTCTTCTAATGAAATAAAGCTTCCTTTTCAAAAATTCCCATTGTTTACATCAAAGTTGGTGTTGGCAGTTTCAAAAACGCACTCATTAGCCGTTTTAGACAAAATTCCCTTTAAGGATATAGAAGATCTTCCGCTTATTTTACCCGTAAAAGGATTTAATTCGAGAGAATTTCTTGATGAATTGTTTTTAAAAAATAATATGAAACCTAAAGTTTCTATTGAGTTAAATGCAGTTCAGGCATTATTACGATTGGTGGGCGATGGCTATTGGGCAACAATTGTAACCGAGAAAGCCCTAAAAGGCTGGGACAATATAAAAGCAATTAAGATTACGGGAGTCGTGACTAAACGAGATTCGTTTATGTTGACGATAGAAGGGGCGTACCAAAAAAAGGCAGTAAAATTATTTATAGAAGAATTTAAAAAAAGTATGTAAGGATTACTCGATTTTATTTTATTAACTCGTTTTTTTTCGTGTTATTTGCAAACCTAATTTAGAGAGGTGTCCGAGTGGTTGAAGGAGCTAGCCTGGAAAGCTAGTATATGGGTAACTGTATCGTGGGTTCGAATCCCATCCTCTCTGCAAAAACAAACCCTTGTGAAGTTTTATTCACAAGGGTTTTGTTATATAATTACAAATCTCTTTTATCTATTTAATAACTCAGATGGTACTTTATAACTTGCAGCATACTGAAGATTTTCTCCACTTTCTTTAAACTTAATAAAAGCTTTTCGATACCATTTTAAATCAGAGTTAAAATCGTCTGGACCTAATACATCGTAAAATTCTCCATTTTTCCAAGGTTCAATTCCTAAAATTTCAATTCCAAGTTTTTCAATTCTATCAAGAACGATTTCAAAATCATTTTCAGAAAAATAATATATTGATTCAGAATCAAATCCATCATTTAGATTTTCAAGTCCAACAAAAACATATTTTATTAAATAATTCAATTTGTCCATCTTTAGTAGATTTTAATTTTATTATCCTAACTCAATTTTCTCAAAGTTAGGCGTAAAGGCTAGTAAATCTGTAAACGAGAGTTTGTTATCTCTAGTTTCATAACTCCAGTTTATAAATTGTAAATAATGGGAACGATCATTATTGCCTAAAGTACTTCTGTTGTCCAAAAGGTCTTTGCAGTTTTTATTGTCTAACCATTCAAAAATTTCTGTAAACGTTTTACCTTCTTGCCTTATAAACGAAGCCAGTTCTGGAAGAATAGATTTTGTTTCTTCAGAAATATGAATGTTTAATCCATATCTCGATTCAAATTTTGTGATGTTATACTTGTCCAAATCTGTTATGAATTTTGGATTTAGCTTTAATTGTTCCTCAATATTGGCTTTTTCTTCGGCAGATGTTGGTTTCAAGAATGTGCTTGAGCAAAAGTCTGTTCCAACTTGTTTTTTAAATTTTGAATTAAAAAGACGTTTGAGTATTACCAAAGGTTCATCCAGAGTTCCAATTTTATCTTTTGTTATAACACCAACAAATGAATGATATTCTTCAAACTCAATCGGAACAAATTTCTCAATTCTGTGTATTCCTTTTGCATAGGATTTAACCCATTGTCCAACGTGAAAATCTTTATGTGTATTCATACTCTGAATTGATATAATTTAAAACTATAGTTAGTTGAGTGTAATTCGAAAAAAAGGTATTTAACACATAGAAACATAGATTTAAAATTATAATTTAAGATATTTCTAGAAAATTATAATTTTTTCGCATAGCACTATGTGATCTATTTTGAGTGAAACGTCTTTTTTTAGACTTTGTAAACTATGTTTCTATGTGTTAAAAATAATCGCATTCAAAAGGATTATAGCTTAATCTCAAACAAGCTAAAAGAACCTTCCTTGTAATGCTCTGGTAATTCGCTAGTCCATTCGATAACGCTAACGCCTTTAAAGTCAAAACCACAACTTGTGTAGTATTTGTTTATTCTTTCGTTTCCGCTATGAGTGTCTAGTCTTATGTAAGATTTACCATTTTCTTTGGCATATATTTTTACCCATTCTATGATTTTTGTAACATAAGAACGACCTCTAAATTTTGGGTTTGTAGCAATACGATGAAGATATACAGCAGGATCTTGAGTAGCTTCTTTCCAGATAATTAAATCATTAAACGTAAGCACAAATGTACAAGCAACTTCCCCTTCATCTTTGATTATAAAATGACGGTTTTCGGCGATTTCTTTCTCTATTAATGCTTTTTCAAAACCTCTCCAGCTTTTATTATTGACTGTTTTTTGATAAGACGTAGCTTCATTATAGATATCGAAAACGGCATCGATATCTTCATTTGTAGTTTTAAAAAATTCCATTGTAGTGTTTTATTCTGTAGATTAATCAATTTCCCAAAGATAAATCTTTCAATAGTTTTAAACCTGTAAAATTATTAGTTTTTACTTTTTTCGTCGGTGTTTAACCAAACCACATTCTGTTCCGATTTATGTTCTTGTCCAATAATATCTCGGTATAATTCTGGTCTTCTAGCTTTTATGTAACGATTTCCTCCTGCCTGAATGCATTTTTCGGGAGTAATTATTGCTGTTGCAAAAGAGTCGTCAAATGAACGACATTCGGCAATTACATCACCAAATGGGTCAATAATCATAGAACAACCATTTTTTAACTGGTCATCATCCATTCCTATTGGGTTGGAGAAAACAGCATAAATTGCATTGTCATAGGCTCTTGCAGGTAACCATTTCATTAGCCAATCACGACCTTTCATTCCGTCAAATTCTAATCGTAGCGAAGTTGGGTCGGCTTCACGGTTCTCCCAAAGTTGAGGCGCAACAAAACCAGCGCCAGGTCGGGTAGAAGGAGTACACATCGTTACGTGTGGCATAAAAATAATATCGGCACCCAAAAGAGTTGTTGCACGTACGTTTTCGATTATGTTATTGTCGTAGCAAATTAGGATTCCGCATTTCCAGCCCTTGATTTCAAAGATGCAATAGTTATCTCCAGGTGTTAAGTAAGGATTTATAAACGGATGTAGTTTTCGGTACTTGGCAACCAAACCATTTTTATCTACACAAACATAGGCTTTGAATAAATTATCGTTCTCGTCTTTTTCAAAAAGTCCAGCTAATATTACGATATCATTCTTTTTGGCTATTTCAGTAAGTTTTAAGACGCTTTCTCCGTTTGGGATAACTTCTGCCAGATTCAGCATTTGTTCTTTCGATAAATGCCTTGCAAATGTATATCCGGTTATAGAGCATTCGTGAAATGCAATTACATCACAACCTTCACTGGAAGCTTTTTGCGAAAGTTTATCAATTACAGATAAGTTATAGTTTTTATCGCCGCTTTTATTCTCAAACTGAGCTGTGGCTATTTTTAGATTTTTCATATTTTACGCTATTAATTTTAGACAAAAATAGCGTTGCCGAGAATTTACAAATTGTATAAAACCGACATTTTGAAACTATATGTAGATATAAAATTTAAACACGAATTTCACGAATTAACACAGATTTTTACGGTTAGATTAGTTTGTGAAATTAATTTCACAAACGTAATTCGTGTTGATTCGTGAAATTCGTGTTTAATTTTAGAAAGTAGTATTTAAAGTTATTTTAGCAGGAACAGTTTCTATAAAGTTATTTGTTAGTTTTCCGGCATTATACAAATATTCTTTAGGAGTCATTCCGGTATGTTTTTTAAATTCTCGTATAAGATGGGATTGATCCGAAAATCCTGCGTCATAAGAAATTGTGGTGAGATTTGTATCTTCCGATTTATTCTTGAGGAGTTTTAAAAAGCCATGAATCTTTACAATATTCCCAAACTTCTTTGGATTTAATCCAACGCATTCTGTAAATTTTCTTTCGATATGCCTTTCGGTATAACCAGTATAATCAACCAATTGTTTGAGTGAAAACTGCCCTTTGCTTTTAAAAATAAAATCTAATGATGCTGCAGCAATCAATTGGTTAGACATTGGTTTTTTCGCTTCAAGCGTTTTAAAAAAATGATTTAAGAGGCTTAACTTCTCCTGAATAGTCGATTGTTCGGATAATTTTTCCTGAAGTTCAATTCCTTCCAAACCAAAAATGTCATCGATAGTGATTATAGTATCACGTAATTCGCTACTTGTAATTCCTAATAATTGGTTGATTCCGTTTGGTTGGAAAACGACAATTACAATAGACATTTCGCTACCCGAATAAATGTCTTTAAAACCATTTAGTTGCCCATATATAAATGAGCTTGGTAAGTAGTTTTGCGCTTCATAATTGTTGAAACCTGAAATAAGTTTACTTTTTAAAGAGAATACAACGCCAGTATTACCATCAGAAAACAAACGAAGTTTCTGAGTATCATTACCTTTGTTTTCTAAAAAAAGATAGTGTTTGATATAAGGTGATAATTCCTTTGGAGGTAAAACTTGCATAAAAACCTATTTGTTTATTAAATTCAAAAAAGTTTAGATGCAAATTTAAAAAATCTTATTTCCTTAAACTCTTTTTTACTTTATAATTTAAACATAAAGCTTTAACTGGTTTTGAAATAGCTTGTAGAATCTGGGGTCTTTTAGGTAATTGTATGGAGAATTCAAATCATATCCTTCTTGTTAAAATTATCCAAAAATTATTATACATTTGGGGCGTATATAAATATTTTAATGGATTTACCCCCTTATTCACCAGGTTTGCATAAACTGGTAACCCTACATGTAGATAAAGTTCAAAAATTAATGGATAGCAATGGTTTTGTTGCTATTACCAATTCAATTTTAGAGGCTTATCAATTAGAAAAAGTAGGTGTTATTGTCCATGATTTTGATAATGATAGCTTTACTATTTCATTTTGTTTAAAAGAATCTCATATCTGTATACATACTTGGCCAGAATACAATCAGTTAACTTTAGATGTTTATTTGTGTAATTATCAGCAAGATAATTCTAAAAAAGTAAGAGATGTTATGGCTGATTATATCAATTATTTTGAAGGAACAATTATAAAAGATTTTGAAATTAATCGTTAGTATATGAAAGTTCCATGTTTCAGTTGTAATACCATTACCGATTTAGATGTTGGTTTTGACGTCGTAAATTTTGTTTGCCCTAATTGTCATAGTTTATATTCATCTGATGGCGATGGACAACTTCGTTTAAAATCAAAGTTTAAACCTGAAGTAAATGATTTTGCTTTTAAAATTGGAGATAAAGGAATTCTTAAAGGAATAGAATATACCGTTATTGCCGCAATAGTTAAGAAAGTATCTCAAAGCTATAATTGGACAGAATACATTTTGGAAAGTCCAAAAGGAGATTTGGTTTATCTTTCTGAATCTGATGGAAACTGGATCTTTTTAACCGAAATAGAAGATCAATTTAATGCAAAACAACATCCTGAAATAGTAACTCATAACGGGATTGTATTTGATATTTATGAATATTGCGATGTGGATATAGAAAATGCTCAGGGATATTTTGATTTCTCGTTGCCTGTCTATAAAATTCATATGGTAGAATATATTAACCCTCCGTTAATGATTTCTGTTGAAAAAATTAATGGTATTGAAACTGCCTTTCTTGGAGAGTATATAAGTAAAAGTGAAATCAGAAAAGGATTTCCTACGGTTAATTTACCATACCAGACGGGTGTAAATATTACGAGACCATATTATTTTGATTTACGGAATACAGCAATAATTTTTTGTTTCGTTGCCTTAATAATTGTATGTGTTAACTGGCTTATATATAAAGATCAATCAGAACAAAGTGTGTTTTATAAGGAAGCCACATTTAATGAATTTAATAACAAAGAAATCTTTGGTTCTTCGTTTGTTTTAAAAGGCGGATCTGCTCCTATGACAATTCGTGTATCTTCTGATGTAGATAATTCTTGGGCAAACGTAGATATTGCCTTGGTCGATGAAAATACAAATGAGGAATTACATGCTAATAAAGACGTAGAGTACTATCATGGCTATACAGATGGCGAAAATTGGACCGAAGGAGACCAATCGGTAGAGTTTAATATATGCGGAGTTAAAGCAGGAAAATACCATTTTGTAATTACTCCACAAAAAGCTCCTGAGGATATAAGCAATAATGTAATAAAAGTAAACGCAGTTTGGAACAAACCATCCTTTTACAACGTATGGATAGTTATTGGGTTTATGATAGTTGTTTTTATTGTTATTAGATATTGTAAAATAAATTTTGAAAAGAAAAGATGGGAGTATAGCGATTATTCACCTTATCAAGACGAGTAATATGAAAGAATTTTTAGATTTTATAAAGAATAATTTAGCCGCATTAGCAATAGGACTATTTTGCTTTGCAACTTATTTGTATTTCGCTTATTCAGGAAATAGAATCTGCGATTGCGAAACAACAGAAAAATATAGTACATCAGGAAATCGTAGTTCCGTTAACCGTTTTTATCATAAATAAACTTATAAAGTATGGATTTAATACATTTACAACCTATCGTTAACTCAATCATTTTTTCTCTTGTAGGAATCGTAATCTTATTGGTTGCCTATTTTATAATCGAAAAAATTACTCCTGAGAATACATGGAAAGAAGTAACTCAGAAGAATAATATTGCTGTTGCAATTGTGTTTGCAGCATTTATCATTGGTATCTCAATGATTATAAGTGCCGCAATTCATGGGTAAAAAGTTTCTTAAATTTGAATTTTTATTGCTGTTTGCAGTATTTATTATTGCTACCTGTGGGCTTGTTTATGAGCTTGTTGCGGGTACTCTGGCTAGTTATTTATTAGGAGATTCAGTAAAACAATTTTCATTTATTATTGGAGTGTACCTGTTTTCAATGGGTATAGGCTCTTTCTTTTCAAAGTTTTTTCATAAAAACTTACTCAATACTTTTGTTGAAATCGAGATATTAGTTGGACTAATTGGAGGATTGAGTTCTGTTGTTTTGTTTTTATTGTTCGAAAGTGTCGAGTATTTTCAATTCGTTTTATATCTCCTTGTTTTTGTAACAGGTTTTTTAGTCGGATTAGAAATACCGTTACTAATGAATATTTTGAAAGATAAAGTAGAGTTTAAGGACTTGGTTTCTAATGTGTTTACTTTTGATTATATCGGAGCTTTATTGGCATCGATACTCTTTCCGTTAGTTTTAGTTCCGAAGTTAGGAATTATGGGGACATCATTATTCTTTGGAATGATTAATGTAAGTATTGCAATTGTCTTGTGTTTTCTTCTAAAAAAAGAATTAAAGAACGGTTATTTCTTAAAAGCAAAAGCAGTTACTTCATTTCTAATTTTATTAGGTGTTTTTGTTTTTTCGGATTCCATTTTGTCTTATTCAGAAGGAAAGCTTTATGGCGAGAATATCATTTACACTAATTCAACCCAATATCAGCGTATCGTTCTCACGCATAATAAGAGCGATTACCGGTTGTATTTAAATAACAACCTACAATTTAGTTCTACCGATGAATATCGCTATCACGAAGCTTTAGTTCACCCCGTAATGTCTATTGCCAAAAGTGTAAAGCATGTTTTAGTTTTAGGTGGCGGTGATGGTTTGGCAGTACGCGAAATTTTAAAATACAAAGAAGTAGAAAAAGTTACTTTAGTTGATTTGGATGAGGGAATGACAAAGTTGTTTAAAGTCAATAAAATATTAACAGGTTTTAATCAAGGCTCGCTTAATAATCCAAAAGTAACAATCATTAATACAGATGCATACATTTGGGCAAAAAGTTGTCAGGAAAAATTTGATGTAGTGATTATCGACTTTCCAGACCCGTCAAATTATAGTTTAGGAAAGTTATACTCCCTTAATTTTTATCAAACGATAAAAAGTATTTCGCGACCCGATGCAGCTATTGTCATCCAGACTACATCCCCTTATTTTGCTCCAAAATCATTTTGGTGTATCAACAAAACCGTGATGCAGGTTTTTCCTCAGGTCGATGCGTATCATGCTTATGTGCCTTCGTTTGGAGAATGGGGTTATACAATCGCAATTAATGGATTTGGCACTACTTTTAATCAGGTAAATAGAAAAGCTCCGGGGTTAAAATTCTATAATTATCAATTTGATAGATTTAATTATTTTACCAAAGATATGATCTCAAATGAAATTGAAATCAATCGTTTAGACAACCAAATTTTAGTACGTTATTTTGATGAAGAATGGGGAAAACTACAGTAAATCAAGGCGGAATTTTGTAAAAGGAATTGGTGCTTCTTTGTTATTAATCCCTTTTTTACAATTTTGTTCAGATAAAATAATCCACTTATTAATTCGGTTGTCGGGAACTAATCATCTTTTAGGACATCGACTTTGGATTAAAGACTTTCCGAAACCAACCAGTCAAATTCATATTCCATATCTTATTGTGGGAGGAGGGATTTCGGGTTTAAGTGCTGCTAGACAATTTGAGAAAAAAGGAATTTCAGATTTTCTTCTGGTTGAATTAGAAGGACATTTGGGAGGGAATTCTTCCAATGGGGAAAATCAATATTCTAAATTTCCCTTAGGAGCACATTATTTGCCATTGCCTAATTTTAAGGATAAAGAATTATTACAATTTTTAGAAGAAGAGAAAATTATAGTAGGATACGATCAGAAAGGATTTCCTGTTTTTGATGAGTTACAATTGTCTTTTGCTCCTGATGAACGTTTGTTTTATAAGAATAACTGGCAAGATGGAGTCGTTCCTAAAGAAGGGAATTCTAAAGATCAGGATTTGGAATTTCAACAATTTTTTAAATTAATGGATGCTTTTCGTGAAGGAAAAGGAAAAGACGGGAAATACCTATTTGATATTCCGTTACAATTTTCTTCTGAAGATATTGAAACCAGAAGCTTGGATAAAATCACTATGAAAGAATGGTTTAAAGCGAATAATTTTAAAACAGAACCGCTCTTTAATTATATTGATTATTGTTGTAAAGATGATTTCGGACTAGGAATTGATTATGTTTCTGCCTGGGCCGGAATTCACTACTTTGCAGGAAGAAAACAAGATGCCAGTCCTGATAAAAAAGAAAGTGTTTTAACCTGGCCAGAAGGAAATGCCAGATTAACATCACATTTAAAAAAGTATACCAATGAAAAAAGGCTGAAAAATCATTTGGTTTATGAAGTAAAAGTCGAAAACAATAAGGTTATCACCAAAGCATTTGACGACATTAAAAAAGTATCGGTAGAAATTATTGCTGATAAAGTGATTATGGCAACACCACAGTTTGTAAACCAGTATCTTATTAAAGATCGAAAAGAGTATACTAAAGATTTTCATTACACACCGTGGCTTTTAGCGACTTTAACTTTGACTAATTTATCCGATAATTTTAGTTTTCCTCTCTCTTGGGACAATGTTATTTATGGTGCAAATGGATTAGGGTATATTTATGATCAGCATCAATCCTTAAACCAGATTCAGACCAAAAAAGTAATTACTTATTATTATAGTTTCTCTTCTTCCGATTTAAGAAAAACGAGAAAAGAACTCTATAAAAAAGATAAAGAATATTGGAAACAATTTGTTTTTGATGATTTAAAAATTGCACATCCTGATATCGAAGATTGTACCGAAGAAATGGAAGTTTTTTTATTGGGGCATGGGATGATTAGTCCTGTACCTGAGTTTATTTTTGGAAAGGCTAAAAAAGAAGCTTCAAGAAGTATTAAGAATTCAATCTATTTTGCTCATACAGATTTATCTGGAATATCAATTTTTGAAGAAGCTTTCCATCACGGAATTAATGTCGTAAACCAAATTTTAGATGAAGCAGCCCTGGATTCATAAAGCCAAAACCGATTTGACTTTCATCATTGGTCCATCTTTTTTTGTGTTAGCTATTATATTTTTATTTCAGGATTATATTACTGAAGTAGAAAAAAAATACTCGTTTTATACGTGGCTTTTTTTAATCGTTTTTATCGATGTGGCTCATGTTTATGCAACGTTATTCAAGACTTATTTTGTCGCCGATGAATTCAGGAAGAATAAGAAAAGATTATTGCTTTTACCCGCAATTTGTTTTGCTATTGGTATAATTCTTTTCTCTTTTGGAAGTCTAGTATTTTGGTCCTTTTTAGCTTATGTGGCAGTTTTTCATTTTATAAGGCAACAATATGGTTTTATGCGATTATATGCTAGGACTGAAGAGAAAACAAGACTTTCGGTTTGTATAGATAATTGTGCTATTTATGCTTCAACAGGTTATCCGATGTTGTATTGGTTCTTTTCTTCAGAAAGAAAATTTAATTGGTTTGTCGAAAATGAGTTTTTTCGTTTCCATAACACATTCTTATTAGAAGTATTATTCTGGGTTTATGTCATTATTATAACGATTTACGTAATCTATACGGTTTATAAAAGTAGAACGAATAGATTTTTTAATGTTCCTAAAAACGCAATTATTCTAGGAACGGCACTTTCATGGTATTTTGGGATTGTTTATTTTAATGATGATCTTATTTTTACTTTATTAAATGTAGTTTCTCACGGAATTCCTTATATGGCACTGGTTTACTTTAGAGAAATCGAAAACAAGACAGGTTCAAACTCGGGAGTTTTCAATTATTTAAAAAGCTATAATGCAATCCTTGTTTATATCTTGATTCTATTAGTAATAGCATTTACAGAAGAATTTTTATGGGAGATTTTGGTATGGAATGACAACTTCTCACTCAAGACTTATGATTTTTCTAGTTGGCAATTTGTAATTGTTCCGTTGTTAACTGTGCCTCAGTTTACACATTACTTACTCGATGGATTTATATGGAAGTCTAAGAAATCTTAATCGTGTTATACCACATGTTCTATAACTTCCTGTGTTTCGGTATCAAAAACGAGTATTCCCTCTTGTGTCTCATTAAGTTGAGCGAGTAATTCTCCTTTAGTATCCCAAACGGCTGAATTCCCAACGCATTCAAAATCATCACAAGGGCCGACTGAGTTAGACATTAAAACAGTCATATTGTATTTTTTTGCAACTTCGGGATAATGTACAGCAGCTTTGTTTACACCATTTTGAGATTTAGCAACGCTTGCAATATAGATGTCTGCACCAAGTCTATTAACTTCTTCGGAATGGCTGGATTGTAATGACTCATAACAAATAGCAGGAGCAATTCGGATTCCGTCGATGGTTAAAATAAGTTGATTATTGCCACAGACAAAATAAGGAAGTTCATCTGAATGTAATTGTTGTTTGGAATATATCTGTCTGGATTTATTGGGCTGAAAAATAATCATACTGATTAAAATTCCCTCGTTTGATTTTGTTGGAACGCCAATACCAATAGTTATATTATTTGCATTACTTATTTCCTGAAAAGCATCAAATCTTTCATCGTCTAGATTTGTTCCTAAATTTTGAACCAACTCAGGTTCATAGCTTGTTATAGACAGTTCTGGAAAGAATATTGCATTAGCTTTATGAGAAATAGCAAAATCTATTAGCGTTTTGTGGTTTTTAATATTTAGCGAAATATCACCTTTAACTGGTTTTGTTTGTGCTACGCAAATTTTCATACAGTTTCTGTTTTTTTTAAATCACTATAATTTCTCCAAATTAAACTCGGTCGCTAAAATATCTTTTAGTTTTTCTGGTTCGAAAGTATAACTTTTAGTTTCTCCGTTCACTATAGATTTGAAAGTGTTTCTAAATAGTATTTTCTTGCCCAAAGGATTTTGTAAAACAACAACAAGATTTTGTGTAAAAAAAGAATCCGGATGTGTTGAGTTATAATGATTGGCGGGTTTAAAATCAATCCAGTCTTGATGAGATAAATCAAAGGAATAGAGATTTTTCCATTCATCACGCAATAAAGTTTGCAATAGGTAATCGCCGTTTTCTGCTTTTGCTAAAGCAAATGTTTCTGTACCTTGTTGTGCAGCTGTAGTATCATTTAGTTTTAGAGGTTCTCTTATTCCGTTACCACCAAAGCCTAAATCGACCAGATATTCTTCTCCTTCTAGCGTAACAATAATTGCCATATGCGTTTTAGGATTCTCGCCAGGATTTACCAATGGTCGAGCAGCAACAAAACGATACGAAATATCCATTTTTTGGAGCACCAGAGCAAACAAACCATTAAGTTCATAACAATACCCACCACGTTTACGATTAATGAGTTTATCGACAATATCGTTTCCTGCCAGAGAAATCGTTTTTCCCGCCTGAACATCTAAGTCCTCAAAAGGAATACTGAATAACTGACATTGCATTAATTTACTTATGCTTTTAATATTTGATTTAACATCGCCAACAAAATGAATTCTATCCAAGTAATCTTGTAAAATAAAATTGTCTGAATCTATCGGGTTTGATTTTGCGTGTTTTGTCATCTCGTTATAAGTTTTAATTAATCGTATTTTTTAATTAATTCGTCCAGAGAAAATTCTTTTAGAAGCTTGTCCAAATATTTACCTCTACTACTTGATTCTCGTTGATATGGAGCAAAGGAACTTGCCGTGTTATTAAATTCGACATTTAGTTCTTCTAGTTTTATCTTTTCTTCAGGAGTTAATAATGGAGATTTATTTTCGATAAAATCGAGAATTCTTTTTACAGCAATCTCTTTTTCGATTATGGCATTTTCGTTATTGTCTATAGTACAAATTCCATAAACACCTTTGCAGTAATAATCCCATTCTTCTTCCAGAGCTTCTTCGGCCTTATTGCTGTCTATTTTTTGATTTACATCAAAAACATTCCCATAAGCAAACGTTTTATGATTGTGGTTTTTTAAATGTGATAATAGGTTTTCCTTGAACTCTGTTTTGAATTCGTCAGCATTTGCTTTTTCAGCATTCTGTTCTATAAGTTTCAAAATATTCTTAGGAAAGTATTTTCTAATGATAGTAGTTTTATAGCTATCATTTAAAGAAGAACTTATCGTTATTTCTGAATTTATCGTGTACGAAGGTTCAGGTATAAGTTTAACATCAATAAGCTGATGTAATTTATCTAGGGAAAGACGCATTGTTCTTGATATCTCTTCGAGTTCAATATAATTTTCTGAAATGTATTTTAAATTTAAATCTTTCATTTCATTTGGTTTTATAGCGTTTAAAATTATTCCATGAATTCTGCGGGATATTTCACTTTTCCGCTTACGCCATCTAATCCGTTTTCGGTTAACGAAATTACCATACAGTTTTCTGCTGGAACATCAAATGGCATTTCGATATTGTATTTGTTTGTTAGTTCATATCCAAATCTTGGGTAATAGTTTTCGTGTCCCAAAAGAATTATCGATTTGTAGCCTAGTTTTTTTGCTATTGCGTGACTTTCCAGAATCAATTTTACGCCAATTCCTTTTCTTTGAAATTCTGGTTTTACCGATACTGGAGCCAAAGCAAGAGAATCAAATGTTTGATCTTCATTCTCGATTTGTAATTTGGTTAGCAAAATATGACCTACTATTTCATTATCAACTTCGGCAACAAGCGATAATTCAGGAATAAATGCATCCGAGTTTCTTAGTTTTTCGACTAGAAACTGTTCTTTATGGTCGCTGTATTCTTCATTTTTAAATGTTTTCTCAATGATTTCGAAAACCTTTGGGTAGTCATTTTTATTTTCTTGTCGTATTATAATTTCCATAATTGTTTTATTATTCTATCCAGCATGTTCCTGTAGAATAGGTTTTAGCTTTTCCGCTTATTAAAACTCTATCTCCATTATCGACACAATACAATGTGCCTTCTCTTTCTGATAATTGTTTGGCGTGCATTTCTTTTTTGCCAAGTTGTTCACTCCAATATGGTATTAGCGAACAATGGGCTGAACCTGTAACAGGATCTTCCAAAATAGAAGATTGTGAGGTGAAAAATCGCGAAACAAAATCGCAATGAGTTCCTTTTGCAGTTACTATAACTCCGCCTGGATCAAGGTTTAATTTATCAAAAGTTTGTCTGTCGATTACGATGTCTTTAATTTCTTGTTCGGTTTCATAAACTAAGACATAATCTCTGGATTTTAAAACCGCTTTAGGCTGAATGTTTAACGAATCTCTTATAATCTCTGGAAGTTCAGCTGGAACAGGTTTTCTAGACGGAAAATTCAAAGTATATACATCTTTATCAACAGTTACAATTAGTTCACCGCTTAAAGTATCAAATACGATGGTGTTTTCGGGATAATTAAGAATCGATTTTAAAGTGTGTGCAGTTGCCAAAGTTGCATGACCGCATAAATCCATTTCAATTTCGGGAGTAAACCAGCGCAAGTGAACTCTTTTATCATTAACAACATAAAAAGCAGTTTCAGGAACGGCATTTTCTTGTGCAATTTTTAAAAGGATTTCATCAGGCAACCAACTTTCTAATGGAACAACACAAGCAGGATTTCCTCCGAAGATTTTATCTGTGAATGCGTCTATTTGATATAAGTTTAATTTCATTACAAACGGGATTAAAAATTAAAGGCATTGAGTATTTACTCTCCAGTAAATATTATTTTGTTGCCAAATGGGTCAATAACTTCTACACAGTAGATTTTTTCGTTCCAGAAAGCTTTTTCAATTCCGGGTTTGTTGTATTTATAGTTTTTCTGAATCAGTTTTTGATGATAGTCTTTTAAACCAACGAAACCCTCTACGATTATTTTTGATCCAGGCGAACAATCTCCGTGATGTTCGCTCAAATGAATTTCTATACCTTCGAGTGAAACTCGAATATACAATGGCGAATTTTCCTCAAAAGTATGTTCGTCAAGAATTTCAAAACCAAGCCAATTAACATAAAATTCGACTGCTTTTTTATAATCAAAAATTCTAAAAATAGGTCTTATAATTGCCATGATTGATTTTGTTTTAGGTCTATAACAAATTACTTTCTGCCTTCATTAACAAGAAGTTTTAACGAATTGATATAATCAGTATCAAATTCTATCACTCTTATTTTATTTGGATTAAAACTTAGTTCACCACCAAATTTACCCCTTGTTTCAAGAAAATCGATAACCAGTTCTTCATCATCCAGTTTTATTAACTTACCAAGATAAACGGCTTTCTCTGATTTTTTTGCAATCTGGAAAATCTCATATTTGTTTGTTATAAAGGTAAGAATAGAAGATAAATCTCTTAGCGGAATTATTTCGTCTGAGTTGGTTTTTAAGCCTTTCAGTCTAATTACACTTTCTGTAAATACATTATCGCTATCTCGAGTAATAGATTGTATGTTTTTGTTCTTTAAAATTACATAACCATCAATTATAAAGTCAACAGGATTGTTTTTTAATAAAATCCAATCGTCGGTATAATCGATAAGAAAACCAGTAAATATTTCTTTTCTGTCTTCAAATTCGATTGAAATTAATTGTCTTAGGTGATTGTCCATTTTATTGATTGTTACTTAATTGTTTTAAATGTTTTTGTTCTTGAATTTCCCCGTTTCCAAACGACCAGTTTTCACTTCCATTATTCTCCAGTAAAATTATAATAATATCACTTTTTAGAATTTCGGTTGTATTCGAAATTCTAGTTGCAATCTGGGCATATAATTTTGTTTTTTGCTCTTTTGTTCTTCCTTGTCCAGCGGTTATTTGAACATAAATAATGTTTTCAGAATGGGTAATTCCAAGATAACTTTTTGGGAATTTAATTTGGGATGTTTCCAGTTCTTCAATTACATGAAAATAATCATCTTGCGGAATATTGAAGTCCTGAATTAAAGATTCGTGTATCGAAATTGAAATGTTCTCTTTGGTTTCTTGCGATAATTTTTTGGGTAAACTTATTCTAACAAACGGCATAATTATCCTTTTACTTGTTCAATTAATTCTAATCTTTTTACGATTGTGTTTTTCTTTAGTATCGTTCCGGGCGATAATACGGCATTTGCCCCAATTTTGGAATTATCTCCAACTAATGAACCAAATTTTTCACTTCCAGTTTCGATAATTTCATCATTGTGTAAAACCGAAATCTTCTTTATCGCTCTTTCGTTATAATGATTGGCAGCGATAGAACCAGCTTCAAAATTGATATTGCTACCAATGATACTATTTCCTATATAATTAAAATGTGCAACAGCTGTTAATGAGCATATAATGCTATTTTTAATCTCGCAACCGGGACCTATTTTTACTGAATTTCCAAGATAAACGCCTTCTCTAAAATAGGCATGGGCACCTACATAACAATTTTCACCAATAATTGCTGGCGATTTTATAGTAACACCATTTTCTATTGTTGCAGTTTTATGAATAGCAACGTTGTCTTTTATGGTGTAATTGTCGTCGAGAGTTAGAATTGTTTTTTCTATAATTTCCTTAAGATTATCGGTAATGTTCCAAGGTTGTAAGTTGGTTAGGTTAGAGAAAAGTAAAGAAAAATCGTTTATATAATCATCAATATGTATCATTTCAATCTAATTTATTTTGATTTCTCCACTTTTATAAAGGCCAATTGCTTTCTCAATTATTGTTTTTATGATATCAATAGGTAAATCTTCATTTGGGTCAAATAACATTGTTTTCATCCGTGAGCGTTTTTCGGATATTAACTCGGGATTATCAAAGTGTTTTCCCTCGACGATGCCTAGATAGGGTTTGTTATTTGTTTTATGAACCCACAAATAGCAAAACATCTTTCCTTTATAACAGAAAAAAGGCATGCCATATTTTAATGTATGAGTGATTTCAGAATCTTGTGAAAGAATAATTTGTCGTAAAGCAAGTAAACAACCTTTATTAGGTTCTTCTTGTTTTAGGTAGAAATTATCAAGTTCTAAACTCATTTTGTGTGTTTGTTTTATCTGTGAAAAAAATAACCGCAAAGGACACAAGGGTTTACGCAAAGGTCGCAAAGCTTTTTAAAATCCTTTTAATACATTTAATCTGTGGCAGAAAAATCAATATTCAGCTTCATCATTATATCCGTTTGAGGGTCATTTCCTAATTTAAAAATGTGTTTGTCAAATTCGACAAAGCCATTTTTTTTATAAAAAGCTAATGCTCTATGGTTTTCTTCCCAAACGCCAAGCCATACATAACCTACGTTTTTTTCTTTGGCAATTTGTAACGCTTTGTCATATAAAAGTTGCCCGACCTTTTTACCTAAGAATTCTTTTGAAACATAAATGCGTTCTATTTCTAAGGCATTATTATCTCCTAATTCTGTTTGTGCTTTTCCAGAATTCACCTTTAAATATCCAATAACTTCATTATTCAATACTGCAAAGAAGAATTTAGAATCTGGATTTTCAATTTCTTTTTTAAGTTTATCAAAGGCAAAACTACTGGACAAATAATTGTTCATATTTTCCTCAGTATTAGGCAATGAAAAAGTTTCTAAAAAAGTTTGCCTCCCGATGTTTTGCAGTTTTTCAATATCTGCGATTGTTACTTTTTCGAGTATAATAGATTCCATGGATTGGTAATAAATAAGTTTCTACTAAATTATGGTTTATTCCTCTTTTTTCCAAAGCAGGAATTCTGCATTATCAGTACAAGACATTGATTCTATAAAATTTTCAAAATTGAAATTTTCGTATTCTGATACGATATTGTAAACTGTTTCGAATCCTTTTGAACCTTGAGGAATTAAACACCCAGAATCTTTACCAATTAATACCAACCAAATATCTGGTGCAAAAGGACCTTCATCTGTATTTATCAATTTTATTGCCTCAATATCTTTCCATAAAATGGTTTCAGTTTCCCTTCTCGGATGTTCTACTTTTATGAATTCTTCTGTTGTTGTTATCAGATATTCATCCTCTGGATTTTTAGGCTCAGATTTTCCAAATAGTCTGTCAAGTATTCCCATAGTTTGAGGTTTAATTTAAAATATACTATAAGTTTATAAGCTATTCAAAACGCCAATTTTCTAATACTAATGTTATGATTGTATCTTGCCAAGTTTCATAATTAACTAAATTAGGTAGAATCGGAATTATACTTGTAGGTATCCATTTGTCATGTCCTACAATATACATAAGTGCATTATAGTTAAGTTTCTTATCAAATGGATTTGTAACTTTTAATAACATTTGCTTATTTGTTCTATCAGTTACGTTTTGTGAAAACTCGATTTCGATTGTCCTTTTTGGATTTACATTTTTATTAACCACTTCCATTGAATAAATAGAATCGTTTTTTATCACTGTTTCTATATATAATTTTTCAGAAGGATATATCTGAAGAATCTTCTCTTTTACAAAATAGGGAGAATTGGGAACTTGCATAGAATAATTATTCTCAGCATCAGCGATTAGTTCTAATTTAATTGATTCTCTATTAGTTTTTACATCCTGTGAATAACATAAAATGAATAATAAAAAAGCAAAAATGGTGAATGTTTTTTTCATTTTATTATCAATGATTTTAGATAAATTCCGTTAGATTTTACTCTGATTTTTATTCCGTCAATTGCTTTTTCATTTCAATATTAAAACGGAACTGTTCTTCAACTGGAATTTCCTTACGGCTATTCTTGTTTATGTCTTTGCCTTCTTTACTCCAAAGAAATGGAACGAAATTGAAAACCTTATTTCCGTCTAATTTAGAAACTTCAGTTTTCCAGTTTTCCCACCTTTGATTTCTATAAAATTCATCCAAATCATTATTAAAGCAAAAGGATAAAAACTCACTATATGTTATTTCTAGTGGTTCGTATTCTAGAGTGTCTGGAGCGAAATAATATATATTCCCCAAATCACTTCCTAAATCACCTCCATTTAAAATGAAAAAGCCACCAATAGCATCATCAGCAATTAATAATAATCTTGGATTTTCTCCAAACTCTTCTGTGAATTTCCCAATATTCCAATCGGGTAATGAACGATTTAGTTTATCACTTCCTGAGCCAAGGATTCTAATCCAGCCATTATCAACTAATATTCCACCAGTGCTGAAAATAATAGCACCCATTGGCGAACGTGTAGTAACTTGTGTTTTATATAATGCATCTTTTGCTTTTGCATTATCAACGGTTAGGATCTCGATCTTGTTTTTGGCATCATTAATCCATTCTGTTACAATTGGCCAACCAGGATCTTCTTTATTTATTAATTCTTCGACGTTTCTCATTTTACTATTCTCATTTCCCCAACGCTAATACCAATGATTATTAGATAAATTTGGCTCGGCATAATCTATAATACCATCATTTTGTAACTCATTTAGTTTTTCTCGGATTGGTTCGTATTTTACGGTCGATAAAACTTCCATTACAAAATATCCCTCATTAAACTTTTCAGATTCACAACCTAAATGGTTAAATAGCATACGGATGTCATCTGTAGAAATAGTTTTATCTAATACTACAACCTGAATAGTCGAATTTCCTGAATGCTCTATTGTTTGTCTGTAGGTTAATTTTTGTTCATTCTCATCAAACTCTGCGAGTACTACATCTTCGCAAGAAACGGGAGCGTAAAACGGAATGTTATCTAGTTTGTATAATCCTTTTTCGGCATTGATTACTGTTGCCCATATAGTTTCTACAGCTGATTCGTTAAGGATTTCACTGAAAAATCTAAAAAGTATTTTGACATATTTGTCTTGTTCTTCTGCCATTTTATTTAAATGCTATTGTTTTATTATAATTTATCTCCCCATTCGCTTGGGTCAAAAGGTTCAAATTCTCTTTCGGTAAATGCTTCGGTCAAAATTCCTGACGAGCACAACCAAGTTATCGTTTCTTCGAGCGTTTTTCCTGCTTTGTATATCATTTCGCTATTTCTTGGCAAAATGTAATATTCACTTTTATACAGAATAATTTCATCCCCATCAAACGTATCTCCAATTCTTACGGTCCCGAAGTCTCGGGATAAAACTTCCTCTTTCGTCAGGACATCTTTTCCTTCATCCCAAAACCAATATTCGGTAATTCGACTTTTCCACTCAGCCATAGTCATGACAATTGTTTCGGGAAGATATATCCTTACATACGTTCCGCCAAGAATTCCGCTTCCGTACGTTAGAACATATTCTTTATAATCATCATCAAAAGAGATGTTAAGTGTTTGTTCGCAAGCTTCAATATCCTCTTCTTCGGCAAGAAACAAGTCGGTTTTGTTTGTGTTATAGTTTGGGATTATTTTATAATTCTCGAAGTTCATGTGTTTTTTATTTATTATAGCTAAGATATGGCTTTTTTATTGTTGAGAATAATGTTTTCTAATAGAAAAAGCCGTAGTCACAAATCGTGATTACGGCTTTTGTTAAGATATAATTTTAGGTTTTAAACCAGTTTTGCAGCTACAAGATATTCAGCAATCTGGATTGTATTAGTCGCAGCACCTTTTCTTAGGTTATCGGCAACAATCCACATATTTAGAGTATTTGGTTGGCTTTCGTCACGACGAATACGACCTACAAAAACATCATTTTTACCTTCTGCATAAAGAGGCATTGGGTATGTAAATGTGTCTAGGTTATCCTGAACAACAACACCATCAGTATGATGTAAAATTTCGCGTACTTCATTTACATCAAAATCATTTGTAAACTCAACGTTTACCGCTTCGCTATGACCACCAACAACAGGAACACGAACCGCAGTTGCTGTTACAGCGATAGTGTTATCACCTAGAATTTTTTGTGTTTCACGAACCAATTTCATTTCTTCTTTGGTGTAACCGTTTTCCTCAAAGCTATCGCAATGTGGAATCGCATTTCTGTGAATAGGGTATTTGTAAACCATTTCGCCTTTTACACCAGCGTATTCATTCTCTAATTGTTTCACAGCTTTTACTCCAGTTCCAGTGATAGATTGGTAAGTAGAAACAACGATTCTTTTAATGTCGTATTTTTTGTGCAAAGGAGCCAATGTTAAGACCATTTGTATAGTCGAACAGTTTGGGTTTGCTATAATTTTATCTTCTTTAGTTAAAGTAGAAGCATTGATTTCTGGAACTATCAATTTTTTTGTAGGGTCCATTCTCCAAGCCGATGAGTTATCGATAACTGTAGTTCCTGCTGCTGCAAATTTTGGTGCCCATTCTAGTGAAGTTTCTCCACCAGCAGAGAAAATAGCAATATCTGCTTTAAGATCTACAGCAGTTTGTAATCCAACTACCGTATAATTAGTTCCTTTATATTCGATTTGCTTTCCAACTGATTTCTCAGATGCAACCAAAATTAATTCTGTAACAGGGAAATTTCTTTCTGCCAACACTTTTAGCATTACTTCGCCAACCATACCGGTAGCGCCTACAATCGCTATTCTCATTTTTATATTTTTTATTGTGAATGTTTGTTATTTGAAGTGCAAAAATAGGTATAATGAAGTTGAAAACAAGCGGGTTCACAAAAAATAACAAAATGTTACATTTGCAACAAAAAAGAAAAACCGTTCAGATTTTGAACGGTTTAGTTAGACAATAGTGTAGCGGATTATTTTTTTAATAAATCTCTAATTTGTGTAAGTAATTCTTCTTGAGTTGGTCCAGCTGGTGCAGCAGGAGCAACATCTTTTTTCTTTGCTTTTTCAGCAGCTCTTAAAACTATAAAAACAAAAAATGATATAATTACAAAATTAATTATTGCTTGAACCAGATTTCCGTAAGTAATTACAGCAGCACCAGCGGTTTTAGCAGCAGCTAAAGTTGTATAAGAATTTCCATCCAGAGTAATAAATTTTTGAGTAAAATCTATTCCACCAGTAAGTAGACCAACAATTGGCATAATAATATCATCTACAGCAGAACCAACAATTTTTCCAAATGCACCACCAATAACTACAGCAGTAGCTAAACTAAGTACATCACCTTTCAATAAAGAAGCTTTAAAATCTGCAAAAAATCCCATACTCGTTCTTTTTTATTTGTTATTAATTTAAGTATTCAAAGATAATAATAATTCTATAAAATAAATAGTACTAATTTACTGACGGAAAAACACACGTTTAACCCGTTGCGAAATACTGGTTAGGATTTCATACGGAATCGTACGTAATTCTTGTGCCATTTCTATAACAGTTGGGCTTTCGCCAAAGATAATTACATCATCACCTTCCTTACAGTCAATAGCACTTACATCGACCATAAGCATATCCATACAAATGTTTCCTACTATTCGAGCCTTTTGATTTTTGATAGTTACAAAACCTACTCCGTTACCCCAAAGTCTGGCAATACCATCAGCATAGCCAATTGGTATTGTAGCGATTCGGGTTTCTTTTTCGGCCATAAAACGACGTCCGTAACCTACGCTGTCATCAGCAGGAATAGTTCTTACTTGCGAAATTATTGATTTTAATGTGCTTACGTTTTCCAGGTATTTTTGTTCTGCGGGATCATTAGAAACTCCATATAAACCAATCCCTAAACGCACCATATTGTATTGTGCTTGCGGAAAATTACTAATTCCGGATGTATTCAGGATATGACGAATTGGGTTAATGTCTAATTCCTTTACTAATTTAGAAGATAGTTTTTCGAATAAATCAATTTGAGAAAGAACAAAACCAAAATGTTTCTGTTCATCACTTGTTGCCAAATGCGATAAAACACTTTTTACCTCAACGTTTGTATTTCCTTTTAGAGTAGCGATTAATTCATCGAGGGTATTGTCTTCAAAACCCAATCGATGCATGCCGGTATCTAGTTTTATATGAATCGGAAAATGGTGTAGTTTCTTCTCCTTTGCAATTTTCAAAAAAGCATTCAATCCTTTTAAACTATAAATTTCAGGTTCTAATTGATGCTGAATAATAGCCGAAAAAGTGGTGGTTTCGGGATTAAGCACCATAATAGGTAATTTGATACCGCCGTTTTTAAGCGAGATTCCTTCATCGGCGAAAGCCACACCCAAATAATCTACCTTATGATGTTCAAGCAATTTGGCTATTTCTAGTCCGCCATTACCATAACTATATGCTTTTACCATCACCATCATTTTGGTGTTTGGATTTATTTTAGATTTAAAGAAATTAAGATTATGACCAATAGCGTTGAGGTTAATTTCAAGAATCGTTTCATGAGTTTTCTCTTCGAGTAATGCGACAATTTCTTCAAATTGAAACGATCGTGCTCCTTTTATAAGAATGGTTTCATTTTCAAAATCCAAAGATTCATAATGTGCAATAAATTCGGCTGTATTAGGGAATGTAATACAATTGGTAAATTTATCTTTATAAGCCGAAATGGTCGAGCCAATACCAATAACACGACTTATTTTATTAGACTCGATAAGTTGAGCCACTTTCGAATATAATTCATCATTAGTAAACCCGCTTTGAAGAATATCCGACAAAATCACGGTTTTCTTTTTGAATTTATTTTGACTTTCTAAAAAGTCTAATGCGATTTTTAGTGATTGAAAATCCGAACTATAACTATCATCGATTATGCTACAGTTGTTGATTCCGTTTTTTACTTCCAAACGCATTTCTACGGGATACAATAAATGCATGCGGTTCTGGATTGTAGCCGAATCGTATTTTAAATACAACAAAACCATTAGGCAAGAAATAGCATTTTCTATCGAAGCATCATCCTGAAACGGAATGGTAAATTCGTTTAATTCATCCTTGTATTCATATCGAATTCGTGTATTCTCGTCATGAGTTTCTTTTGTAGAAACTAAAACATCGGCATTTTTATCGGTAAAACTCCAAGAAAATAACTTCCTGGAATCGAGCAGATATTCGGCAGCAAATTGAGTTAAACAAGAATGAACAACCTCAGTTTTCTGATAAATAATTACAGGAGTTTCTTTAAACAAAAGTAGTTTCTCATCTATCTTTTGTACAAGATTTAAGAAACCTTCATCATGTGCCGAACCTATATTGGTAAGAAGCCCGATAGTAGGTTTGATGATTTTTTCTAGTTTATCCATTTCAGAAACCGTTGAAATCCCTGCTTCAAAAATCCCCAGATTATGTTTTTCATTTATTGCAATAACCGAAAGCGGAACGCCAACCTGTGAGTTGTAACTTTTTGGACTTCTTATAATGTTGTGGTCAGGACTTAGCAAGAAATTAAGCCATTCCTTTACTATCGTTTTACCATTACTTCCGGTCAATCCGATAATAGGGAAATGGAAAAGACCGCGATAATAACCTGCAACTGCCTGCAAAGCCGACAATGAATTTTCGACAACTATATAATTGGCTCTTTGTGTATAGTTTTCGGGAATTTGTGTTACTACAAAATTATGAACGCCTTTCTCTATTAAATCCGGAATGTAATCGTGAGCATTATTGTTAGGTCCGCTTAAAGCAAAAAATAAAGTTTTAGGTCCGTTTTGTAAAGAGCGACTATCGATAGAAATATGGTCGATATTGATATCTGAATTTCCTCCAATCCATTTGGCATGAAGTATTTGAATTAGACTTTTAAGATTTACAGGCATTATATTGTGAGGTATTTTATGTTGGATGTTTTTGTGTAAAATGTTTTATGCAAAATGTGAAATAGCAATTGTGATGAGTTAGAAAAACATATTGCTGTTTGAAACATTAAAGGTAAAAAAGAGTTTTTAATATTTTCTTAAAATTATAAAAGATTGTCTGGAAAAGGGAACGCGGATGACGCGGATTCGCCAAGGCGAAAACACGGATAAAACGGATTTTTTATTGTAACTATTTTAAAAAATCCGTCCCGACGCTTCGGGATTGCGTCTTTACTTTAGTAAATCCGCGTCATCCGCGTTCCCTTTTTAGTTGCTGTTAAAATTTTGAGCATTTTATACAAAGTCATATATTTTTTTATATTTGTTCAAGACAATAAATCCAAGCCGTTGAAAAAGATTCTTCCGATATTTTCTTATGTATTTCATCCATTATTTATTTCGATATATGCGAGTATGTTTTACCTTTTCTTTAAAGGAGATATATTTGTAAATGAGGAGAAAATCTTTATTCTTTTTCAGATATTAATTATCACGGTTTTTGTTCCTATGTTGTTTTTCTTGCTGCTTCGTTCTACAGGAAATGTCGATTCGATTATGATTAATGAAACCTCACAACGTAAGATTCCGTTGGTGCTTCATTGTTTTTTAATCATTTTGTTAGTAAAACGCAGCGTGGTAATTATGCGTTATCCAGAGTTGCATTTCTTTTTTTTAGGCGCATTATTTAGTACAATAATTGCGTTGATTTTATCTTTTTGCAAAATAAAAGCCAGCTTGCACATGATTGCCATAAGCGGATTAACCATTTTTGCAATTAGTTTGTACCGACACCTTCAAGTGCCAAATATGATGTATTGGGTTGCTTTCTTTATTTTAATGAATGGTTTTGTGGCTTCATCCCGTCTTGAAATGAATGCACATACCAATAAAGAACTCATTATAGGATTAGTGATAGGAATAATTCCTCAACTAATGTTTGTGTTTTTTTGGTTATAGAACATAGAAAATCAAACCAATGTTCATTGTACGCATATCGATATCTTCCGTAGGCGTTTTTGCCGATTTAAACAAAGAGTTTAAACCGTAATAAGCATATATATTCCAAGTGTTGAAACCAGATGAAATATAAACTCCGTATTGTATTTTTTCGAAATCTTTATTGTTTTTAATGACCACTTTTTGCTCAGAATCTTTGTAAACAGAGCGATCGAATAAAAGATAACTAAATTTTACACCACCGTAAATTCTCCAAAATTTATAACTCTCAAAAGTAGAAGTTCGCCATCTAAACTCAATCGGTAAATCGATTAAATACTGAGTGAATTTGTTTGTGTTAACATCAGAGTAATTTACAACATTATAAACAGGAGCGTCATTTGTACCAGTTATGGCAAGATTTTGAAAGTAATTTTTATAGCTAAATCCTAAACCTGTGGCGATAGATACGTTACGATTTTTATTAATAGGCATATCTCTTAAAAAACCGAAATTAAGTCCTGCCGAAAATTTCTTTTGCGACAATCCTTCTGGAGCATTTGCTAATGCATTATAGGTAATTGCAAAATAAAACTGATCTTCTCGATACAGAGAATCAATTTTTACTTTTGGAGTTTCTGTAGCAGGAGCTTTCTCTTCCTGAGAAAAGACATTCAGAAACGATACTAAAAATAAACAACTAAAAAATAATCGCATTTTGGATTTTGGTTTTAATGATTGTTCCAAGAGTATAGGTAGTTTTTGCATTTTGATATTCACTTTACAAATATAAGATATTGAGTGTTTCAGTTGTGGTTTGACTGTGGTTAATTTTTTTGCCACAGATTTTAGGGATTAAATGGATTTTAAAAATGTTGTCGCGAATTCGCAAATTCTTGTTTCACGCAGATCTAAAAAGATTTGAGCAGATCTGCACAGATTTTTCACTAATTAAATCGGCTTAGATTTGCCTAAATCTGTAAAATCTGCGTGAAACAATGAAAATAAGCTACGACCTGAGCCTGAAAGTGCGAACAGGCGAAGCAATTTCATCTCGAAATTTCGGAACTGCGACCTTTGCGGTTAAATAATTCTTCTCCTGCAGATTTCATTTCGCTTATATGTTTTTTATACCTTTGCAGGGCATGAAAAGAAAACAACTCATAATAAGTATTTCTTTGACGATGACGGTATTGTTCTCAATGCTGTTTCAGTCATTCCATAGTTATGAGCATATTGTACAAGAGTTTTCAAAAAAACAATGTCATCACGAGTATAACGTAACAAATACCGAAATAACGCATCAGCATCATAATTTCGATTATTGCTATGTATGTCATTTTGCGATAAGCAGTTATATTACACCTGAAAAATTCACTTTTCAGTTGCCTGTTTTTCATGATGAAATCCCTTATTTCTTTACCTTTTCGGAAACAGCAATTTCATTTTCCGGAAGTCTGTACTCACTTCGAGGTCCGCCCATAGTTTAGATTTTTAGTATCCGAATAGTTTCGGAATACAACGTTTTACCCTGTTTTGGTTTTCTTTAAAATCAAAAACAATCTTTATTTATACAATTCAAAATAGTAAAAATGGTTTACTAATTCTGATAGTTATTGGAGTTATTGAGCGTATTTATACGTTGTTTTTTGGATTGTTTTTAAAGGAAGAAATAATCTAACTATAGCATCATTTTCAATGAAAAAAATAATAATTGCCCTAATTTTAGGGTTTTCGGGCTTGATTAATGCCCAAAATACAGTTTCTGGAACCGTAACCGATTTACAAAATCAACCAGTTCCGGGAGTTTCGGTTTATGCTCCCGAATTGCATAAAGGAACTACAACTGACGAAAACGGAAAATATACGTTGAATAATCTTCCGAATGGAGGATTACGTATCGCATTTACGTTTGTAGGTTTTACAACTCAAAATAAAAATATCGAAAAATTACTAAAAGAAAATACACTCGATATCTTGCTTTCGCAAGCAGCTTTTGAAATGGATGAGGTAATTGTATCAACCGCTTTTAGCAAATTGCAATCGCAAAATGTAATGAAAGTGGAACATGAAACGATTAAAACATTACAACAAAAAGGGACTTCGACATTAATAGAAGGATTGGCGACAATACCGGGAGTTTCTCAAATTTCTACAGGAACATCTATCGGTAAACCCGTAATTCGTGGATTAAGCGGAAATCGTGTTTTGGTATATTCGCAAGGAGTACGATTAGAAAACCAACAATTTGGAGATGAGCATGGTTTAGGATTAAATGATGCAGGAGTAGAGAGTGTTGAGGTTATAAAAGGACCAGCATCTTTATTATATGGTTCAGATGCTTTAGGAGGAGTTTTATATTTTAACCCAGAAAAATTTGCCGATGCAGGAGATTTTAAGGCTAATTTCAGTCAGAAGTATTTCACCAATACACAAGGAAGTAATTCTTCTATCGGATTAAAAACATCTACAGAAAATTGGAAATTCTTGGCTCGCGGAAGTTTCAATTCACATTCTGATTACCAAGCAGGAGATAGTGACCGTGTAACAAATACCCGTTATAACGAAACTGACTTTAAAACCGGAATAGGATATAGTAATTCTAGTTTCTCGAGTGTTTTGCGTTACAACTATAACAAGCTGGATTTAGGTATGCCAGAAGAAGGATTTGGAGAACAAACAACAAGCAAAAATACAGAGTTTCCCAGACAAGGAGTATTTAATCATTTGTTGAGTTTAAACAATGTTTTCTTTTTTCAGAATTCAAAACTAGATGTTGATTTAGGTTATATCACAAATGACCGAAGCGAGTTTGAGGATAGTAATGAAGCTTCATTACACATGAAACTGAAAACATTTAATTACAATGCCAAATACCATTTGCCTAAAATGGGTAAAATCGAAACTATTGTAGGTGTTCAGGGAATGCACCAAACCAATGCAAATTCGGGAGAAGAATATTTAATTCCAGATGCAACAACAAATGATTTCGGAGTTTTTGGAACGGCAAATTATGAGTGGAAAAGTAATGTATTGCAAGCAGGTTTGCGTTTTGATAACCGTAATGTAACTTCAATCGCGCATGGAGTTGAGGGAGAAGAAGGATATTTCCAGGCATTAGACAGATCGTTTGATAGTTTTAATGCATCGTTGGGTTACAAAACTAATCTTGCCGATAACTTGACAATGCGTTTAAATGTTGCTTCGGGATTTAGAGCACCAAACTTGGCAGAACTAACATCAAACGGAGTACATGAAGGAACAAACCGCTACGAAATAGGAAATAGTGCTTTAAAGACAGAACAAAACGTTCAAACGGATTTAAACTTAGAATATAAAAACAGTCATTTTGAGTTCTTTGTAAACGGGTTTTATAATCACGTAAACAACTACATTTATACTTCGCCTACAGGAGATGTTTTAGACGAGAATGATGTGTTTGCTTATGTTCAGGATAATGCCAAATTATATGGTGGAGAAATCGGATTACACTTTCATCCACATCCATTAGATTGGTTGCATTTTGAAACTAGTTTTGAAACCGTAACAGGTAAAAAAGAAAATGGAGATTACTTGCCATTAATTCCTGCTAACAACTGGAACAATACGATAAGAACAGAGTTTAAAATTAATAACTGGTTCCAAGACGGATTTGCTACTTTAAATGTAAGTTCCACTTTTAATCAGGACAATGTAAGTGGTTTCGAAACAGCTTCAAAAGGATATTCGCTACTTAACTTAGGATTTGGAGGTACAGTAAAGTTGGGTAAAACGGCTTTTGATGTAAATATAAACGGAAACAACTTATTCGATAAAAAGTACATCGCGCATTTATCCCGATTAAAAACAGATGGAATTCCTAACATAGGACGCAACGTAGTTTTAGGAGTAAACTTTAATTTGTAGAAGAATCAGTATTAAAAAAAGCTCTAAAAGCGCCAACGATGTAGTTGGCGCTTTTTATAACAATACCAATGAAAAAATAACTATTTTTGTTTTAAACAGTAATATTATAACAATGAAAAAAATTAGTATTCTAATGGCTATAACCGCTACAACTGTTGCGTTTGGACAAAGTCAAAAATCAAATGCAATAAAGTATCCTGATACTAAAAAAGGAGAAACAGTTGACACCTATTTTGACACTAAAGTAAACGATCCATATCGTTGGCTTGAAGATGATAAATCTGCTGAAACTGCTGCTTGGGTAAAAGCAGAAAATAAAGTTACGTATGCCTATTTAGACCAAATTCCTTTTCGTGAAGAGTTGAAAAAACGCATGGAGAAATTATGGAACTATGAAAAAATTGGAGCACCTTTTGTAAAAGGAAAATCAACATATTATTCTAAAAACAACGGATTACAAAATCAATCTGTAATTTATAAAAAAGGAGTAAACGGAAAAGATGAAGTTTTTCTTGACCCAAATACATTTTCAAAAGACGGAACAACATCTTTAGGAGGATTAGATTTTACCAAAGACGGTTCTCTAGCAGCTTATTCTATTTCTGAAGGAGGAAGCGATTGGAGAAAAGTAATCATCATAGATACAGAAACTCGTAAAGTATTAGAAGATACATTGGTAGATGTAAAATTTAGCGGAATTTCCTGGAAAGGAAAAGAAGGATTTTACTATTCTAGTTATGAGAAACCAAAAGGAAGTGAATTATCTGCTAAAACAGATCAGCACAAATTGTATTTCCATAAGTTAGGAACTCCACAAAAAGATGATAAAGTTGTTTTTGGACTTGACCAAAAAAGAAGATATGTTGGAGGTTCAGTAACCGATGATATGAAATATTTGGTGATTACGGCAGCAAACTCAACTTACGGAAATGAGTTATATATTAAAGATTTATCTAAAGAAAATAGTCCAATTATAACTATCGTAGATAACTTTAATAGCGATAATAATGTTATCGAAAACGAAGGAACTAAATTATTTATCGAAACTGATTTAAATGCGCCAAACAAACGTATTGTAACAGTTGATGTAAGTAATCCGAAACCAGAAAACTGGAAAAATTTCATCGCTGAAACAGAGAATGTACTTTCGCCATCAACAGGAGGAGGATATTTCTTTGCAAATTACATGAAAGATGCTGTTTCTGCAGTAAAACAATATGATTATACAGGAAAATTAGTTCGCGAAATAAAACTTCCAGCTTTAGGAACAGCAGGTGGATTTAGCGGAGAAAAAGCAGATAAAGTAGTGTATTACTCATTTACAAATTACACAACTCCAGGAACTATTTACTCATTTGATGTTAAATCTGGAAAATCAGAAATTTATCAGCAACCTAAAGTTGATTTCAAAAGTGCCGATTACGAATCAAAACAAGTATTCTATACTTCAAAAGATGGAACAAAGGTACCAATGATGATCACTTATAAAAAAGGATTAAAATTAGACGGTAAAAACCCAACTATTTTATATGGTTACGGAGGATTTAATGCAAGCTTAACACCATCATTTAGTATTGCAAATGCAGTTTGGATGGAAAATGGTGGAGTATTTGCAGTTCCAAATCTTCGTGGAGGAGGAGAGTACGGTAAAAAATGGCATGATGCAGGAACAAAAATGCAAAAACAAAATGTATTTGATGATTTCATTGCAGCAGCCGAATATCTTATTGCTCAAAAATATACATCTTCAGATTTCTTAGCGATTCGCGGAGGATCAAACGGAGGATTATTAGTTGGAGCAACAATGACACAACGTCCAGAATTAATGAAAGTAGCTTTACCAGCAGTAGGAGTTATGGATATGTTGCGTTACCATACATTTACAGCAGGAGCAGGTTGGGCATACGATTACGGAACAGCTCAGGATAGCAAAGAAATGTTTGAATACATCAAAGGATATTCACCAGTTCATAATGTAAAAAATGGAGTTCATTACCCAGCAACTATGGTAACTACAGGAGATCATGATGATAGAGTAGTACCAGCACATAGTTTTAAATTTGCAGCCGAATTACAAGAAAAACAAACAGGAGATAATCCAGTTTTAATTCGTATCGATGTAAAAGCAGGACACGGAGCAGGAAAATCTGTAGCAGCTACAATTCAGGAAAATGTCGATATTCAGGCATTTACATTGTACAATATGGGTTTTAAAGCATTGCCAAAAAAGTAATACTTAAGAATTAAAATATTTAAAAGCAGGCTTTTCTAACTTAGAGAAGCCTGTTTTTTTATGGGATTAAATTTAACTATAAAGGTTTTTTTACCGCAAAGGGAGCAAAGATTTGAAATCCATTTAATCCTTATAATCTGTGGCAAAAAATTAACCGCAGAGTTCGCAAGGATTTACGCAAAGGGCACAAAGGGATACGCAATGTTTTTTCTATAATATTGTCTTTCTGACGAAGGAAGACACGAGCGATAGCGAACTGGCGAAGCAATCTCCGTGAGAAACTCCATAATCTTTGTCGAGCTACTTGATGAGACCCTTCCTTCGTCAGGGTGACAATATTGAGGTTTGTTTGTGTTTTGAGTTTAAATACTACAGGTGTAGTTTTTACCCTCAATAAAACTTTAGTGAAAAATCTGTGTACATCTGCTCAAATCTTTTTCAATCTGCGTGAAAAAATAATTCGAGAAATCCGTGGCTAACTTTTATGTAGTTTAAGCTAAATTTGAAATATCAAAAAATAATAAAAAAATGGAAATTGTTAGATGGGGAATTATAGGTTGTGGCAATGTAACCGAAGTTAAAAGTGGACCTGCATTTCAGAAAGCAAAAAACTCAGCATTAGTTGCTGTAATGCGTAGAGACGCTGCTTTGGCAGAAGATTATGCCAAACGCCATAATGTTCCTAAATGGTATTCGAATGCTGCCGATTTAATAAACGATCCCGATGTCGATGCCGTGTATATTGCAACGCCGCCATCATCTCATAAAGAATATGCGTTGTTATGTGCCAAAGCAGGAAAACCTGTTTATGTCGAAAAACCAATGGCGCTAAATTTCGAAGAATGCAACGAAATGATAAGCGCTTGCAAAGAACACAATGTGCCATTATTCGTAGCGTATTACAGAAGATGTTTGCCTCGTTTCCTAAAAATAAAAGAACTAATAGATAATGGAATCATTGGAACGCCAAGACACGTAAATTGTGTTTTGTATCATTCGTTTGAAAAAAGATACGATGACGAAATTAACTTACCTTGGACAGTTTTGCCGCATCTTTCGGGTGGCGGAATATTTGTCGATTTAGCTTGTCATACACTAGATTTTCTAGATTTTGTTTTCGGACCAATTAAGTCCGTTCGAGGTCACGCCACATCGCAACTTATGGCATATCCAGCCGAAGATAGCGTTTCGATGTCGTTCTTGTTCGAAAACGGAATTCATGGCACAGGATTATGGAATTTCGGCAGTCACCGTCGTCATGATATTGTCGAGATAGTAGGCGATAAAGGCAAGATTTCCTTTTCGACTTTTGGCAATGATCCAATAACACTCGAAGATAAAGACGGAAAAACAGAAAGCTTCCCAATAGATAATCCGTTGCACATCCAGCAACCGCTTATCGAAACCATCGTGCAGGAATTACTTGGTACTCCGGGTTGTCCGTCTCACGGTGTTTCGGCAGCCAGAACCACTTGGGTTATCGATGAGGTCTTAAAAGAATTCAGACAAGCACATCTAGTTAAGTAAAATAGTTTTTAGGAGCAATTTCCTGCTGTTCGCTATATCTTTTTATAAGGTGAAAAAACCTTATAAAAAGGATGCCTCCCGAGACTTCGGGGCATCAGGGCTAGAGCTATAGAAAGTCATAATAATAAAATGCCTTTATAGGACTTGTTTTCTGTAAAGGCATTTTTGTGTAGAAAAATACTGCTATTTATACTGTTTTAGACTACCTTTAATACTCCCATCTTAAAATTACTTAGCATGAAACAAATTATTAATAAAATAAAATACTTTGTACAAACAAGTCATTTTAAAAAATATGCCAAGCGCATTGGGTTTTTCTTCCTAGGTCTTATCGCATTATTACTACTTGCATCGGGAGGATTAGCCTATTATTTTAATCACAATAAAGATAAAATTGTTGTCAGGATAAATGATAAGATAAATGACAACATTAGCGGAACGATACACATTGGTGATATTCAGTATAAATTCTTAACAGGATTTCCTAATCTTACATTGGCATTAAAAGATGTCGAGCTAAAAGATAGTTTGTGGGCAATGCATAAACGAACATTTCTTACCGCAAAAGAAATAGAAGTACGATTGAATATTCTGAGTTTAATATCCGATAAAATCGACTTTCATAAAATCGAAATCAACGACGCAACACTCGATTTGTACAAAGGTCCAAACGGAATTACAAATTCAGACATCTTCAGAAAAAAGCCTAAGAAAGACACAAAAGAAAGCGGGAAAACTACATTGGTAGACGAAATAAGTATGACCAACGTGCATTTTATTTCCGAAAACAAACCCCGAAATAAACTCTTTGATTTTGAAGTTGCAGCCTTAAAAGCCAAAATCGATTACGATGGAAGCGATTTTAAAACTAATCTTTTTGTAGATACCAATGTAAAAAGCATGGCATTTAATACCGAAAAAGGAAGTTTTGCCAAAGACAAACGAATCAGAGGAATTATTGCCGTTGCTTATAAAGCGGATAAAAATAAAATCACTGCCGACGTCGATGGACTCGAAATAGGAGGAGATAAATTTGATGTTAAATCCTATTTTGATGTAGGTAAAACCAGTTCTAATTTCGGGATAGAAATCAAAACCAGAATCCTCTGGAAAAACGCCACCTATTTGCTTGCCAATAATATTAGTTCCAAGTTAAAATGGTATGATTTAAAAGATCCAATCGGTGTAACCTGTACAATCGATGGAGATTTAAATTCCGAAGGCGATCCAAAAATAAATGTAGTAGCCGAAGTTAAAGACAATGAACTACGTATTCCCGACGGATTAATTTCAGATTGCACCTTCAACGGGAAATTCACAAATATACTCAAGGAAGAGTTAGGCTGTTATGATTCCAATTCAGCGGTAATAATACATGGATTTAAAGGAGCATATAACACAATTCCTTTTGTAATTCCAGATGCAATGATTCATAATTTTGATAAACCCGTTGCAACAGGAATCCTAAATGCTGATTTTGATGTTACAAAACTCAACAATATAATCAATGCCGATTTAATGCGCTTTTCCAACGGTCAAGCCAAAGTCAATTTTAAGTTCGAGTGTGATATAGTCGATTTATACTTCCGAAAACCAAAATTTATAGGAAGCGTTCGGGTTGCAAACACCAGTTTAAAGTATATTCCCAAAGGGCTTACTTTCGAGAAAACTGATATTCAGCTGGATTTTACCGAACAGGCATTGGTAATTAAAAAATTCGCATTCAAGGATCGCCGTAATACTGTTTTTGTAGAAGGAAGAGTCGATAATTTCCTGAATCTGTATTATGATGCACCTGAAAAAATGCTTGTAGATTGGAAAATTTATAGTCCAAGTATTGATATAAAACAATTTCTGGGAGTTATTGCTGCAACCCAAAAGAATAAGCAAGTCAGTAAAAAACCAGCAAATCATCAGAGTTTTTCAGATCAGCTTCATACCGTAATAAATAAATGTCAAGTCGTCTTGCAGCTTAATATGGATAAGCTTGTCTATGCCAAATTAGCGGCAACAAATGCAAAAGCAACTATTAGGCTAACAAATTCTAATGTAACAGTACAAAACGGATTCTTGCAAACCGCCGGAGGAACAATTGATTTCTCGGCAGTATTAAACCCAAATGGCAAAAAGTATAATTTTAAATCAGAAGCCCAAGTTACCAATGTCGATATTACAAAGTTCCTGACCTCATTCAATAATTTTGATATAAAATCATTTGATGCAAAAGATATAAAAGGAAAACTAACATCCAAAGCAAGCGTTGCAGGAATAATGGATTCCGAAGGGAATTTGATAAAGAATTCAGTAACAGGTAATGTCAATTTTAAAGTCAACAATGGAGCTTTAGTAAATTTTGAGCCAATTGTAAAAATCGGGAAGTTTGCCTTTCCGTTTCGTGATGTAAAGAATATTACGTTTAGTAATTTATCTGGCGATGTTATCTTGAGAGGGCAGAATATAGATGTGAATAGTTTAAGAGTAAGTTCAAGCGTTCTTAATTTTGATGTTGCCGGAATTTATTCCCTAGGTCATGAAACCAATTTAGCCATGACAATTCCACTCCGAAATTCTAAAAACGATGTAAAATTAGCTTCCAAAGCCGAGCGAGATGCCGTTCGTAACCGTGGAATCGTTTTACATTTATTAGCCGTCGATGATGGCGGAAAAATCAAAATTAAATGGGGAAAGAAAGAGGGTAAGAATAAGTAGGGTTTATTTTAAATATTTATATTTGAACGTAATCTTCTAAATAATAATATGGCATCAATAAGACTTTGGACTCGTGAAGAACTAATACTTACATTTAATTTATACTTAAAAATTCCTTTTGGGAAAATGCATAGTAGAAATAAGGATATTATTGACTTAGCTAGTCTTATTGATAGAACACCAGACTCAATATCCTTTAGATTGGGAAATTTTGCAAGTGTAGACCCATTTCATATTAACAGAGGAATTGGTGGATTGAAAAACGGGATGAATCAAGTTAAGCCTATTTGGGATGAGTTTTTCAATAACCAAGAAGAATTAATTTTTTTAAGTGAACAAATTCTTGCTCAAAAAGAGAAGACTTCAATTGAAAAGAAATTTGAAGATGTACTTTTTGATATAAAAGACTTAAAAGGACAAGATGTTATTAGAGCAGTAAAGACGAGAGTAAATCAATCTGCTTTTAGGCAAATGGTTTTGTCTAATTATAATTATAAATGCGCAATCACAGGAATTGATATTCCTGAACTTTTGTTAGCTAGTCATATAATGCCTTGGTCTAAAAGTGAAGAACATCGATTAAATCCTGAAAACGGAGTTTGTTTCTCCGCACTTTACGATAAAGCTTTTGACAAAGGATTAATCGGAATAAATACGAACCATGAAATAATGTTTTCTGATTCAATCAAAAAGAAAAAAGAAACTGAATTTTACATTAGATATTTTTCTTCACTTGAAAATCAAAAAATTAATGTTGCTCAAAAATATTTACCTAGAAAAGAATTCCTTGAATATCATTTAGACACAATTTTCAACAAACAAATAATCTTATAAACTTGAAAAGCCACTACAAAGTGGCTTTTCTCATTCTAACTATTCAGCATCCAAATAAGGATTTAAAGTTTCAGCTAATTCATTCAACCAATAAAAGCCATTTTCAAGGCTTATTTTGTCAAATTTCAGTGTTTCTGATTCTCGCATTAGGCTTAAAGCAAGTATATAGTTTACTTGTCTAATTGTTTTTGCCATACTTATTGGGTCGATAGATTTGTTGAAGAAATCGGATAACCGCAATGCTGTTTCTTTTGTAAGGGTGTTTGTACTCATAATCTGAAAGTTTAGGGAATATAAAACCCGAATGGGTTAGCTGTCCTACGCCTTTCAGAGCGTTGCAGTTGTTTCCAATACCGCCAGCGTACCACACGGGCAAAAGTTTAGTCAAGTTCATAATCTGAAAGTTTAGGATTGCAAAGATACCAAAAAACACTTGCGATTAGTACAGTTTCTTTATCAATCTAAAAAGTTATGGATAATTTTGGGTTGCTTATGGTTGCTGGACTTCGACTCCGCTCAGTCAGACAAAAAGCGTAAAAAAACCTCAATTTATTTTCATAATGTTTTATTAACTTATTCGTTTTTTTATTCAATTTTCGATAGCTTTGAGAAACAAACATTAAACATATAGTAAGATGAAAATTCAAATCAACACCGACAAAAACATTGATGGACACGAAAGATTAGAAGCTTATTTCTCTGGAGAATTAGAAAAGTCTTTAGCACGTTTTGATAACAAAATTACTCGTATCGAAGTGCATTTTGGAGATGAAAACGGAGAAAAATTCAGCGTAAACGATAAAAAATGTGTGATTGAAGTTCGTCCAGTAAAACTACAACCTATTACAGTTACTGACCACGCCGATACGCTTGAAAAAGCTTTCCAAGGTGCTTTAGGTAAAATCAAAAAATCACTTACTACTACTTTCGAAAAAATGAAAGAGTATTAATCTAAATACTAATAAATGTAAAAGGCATTATCTCAAAATAGATAATGCCTTTTTTTATTTTAGTAAAGCTGTCATTTCCTTCCAATGCAATATTTTGATTTTTTCGTTGCCATTATTAGCAGCGTTAACCATTGCCTTGGCTATATCACTTGCTTCAATGCCTTTGTATTTGCTTAGGTTTCCTATGAATAACGGATTGATAAATTTAAATATTCCTATGAATACTTTTTCCAGAGGTCGGCTTTCTTTTCTGTTTCCTAAAATCATCGAAGGTCGGAAGATATAAGTATGGTCGAAATTCAAGCTAATAATATCTTGTTCCATTTCTCCTTTTGTTTTAACGTAAAAAACCGATGAACTTGGGCTTGCTCCAACGGCAGAAACTAAAAAGACAGATTTTGCTCCATTTTCTTTAGCTAGTTTTGCTGCCAATACAGGATAATCATGGTCTATTTGGTAATAGATTTTTTTGTCAGGCGTTTTCTTTTGTGTAGTTCCAAGAGCAATGTAAACTTCGTCTATGGCGATATCTTTAACGACATTGGGTAAAGATTGAAAATCACCAATAAGGGTTTTTAGTTTTGGATGTTTAATGTCTAACTCTTTCCGAACAACGATTGTTACTTGTTCGTAATTAATATTACTCAATAAGTTTTCGAGAATATAAGAACCAACTAAGCCACTTGCTCCATAAACAATTGCTTTTTTCATAACATTGAGTGATTTGTTTTGTGTAAGTTAGAAATTTTTGCCACAGATTTCACAGATTAGAATGATTAATCTTTTTTAATCCCTTAATCTGTGGCAAAAAAAAACAACTCTCTAGTTTTTATCTAAAGCTCCAGCAACATAACTATATGTTTCTATGGGTTTGTATTTTTGTTTCACGCAGATTTTGCAGATTGAGCCGATTTTTTTTCTAATCTAAAGCTCGAGCGAGCGATATATTTATAGCTAGTTTAATTTGCGCTATGATAATCCAGCTCCAGCGGAACAACATTACTATATGTTTTTATGCGTTTGTATTTTTGTTTCACGCAGATTTTGCAGATTGAGCCGATTTTTTTCTAATCTAGAGCTTCAGCGAAGCGACATATGATTTTTACCACGATTCGATATGTCAGCTCGATGGGGTTCTGTTGGTGTGTGTTTTTGATTTTCTTGTACATGAATCTTTGTGTAACTCTGTGGATTCTTTGTGAATCTCTGCGAAACCCAAAAATAAAATTAAGATAATAATAACGCTTTTCGCTGTTGTAAAAAGTAATTTTGCAGTCCCAAAAAACTAGTTCTTTATGAAAAGAAAAGAGACTTGATTTGGGTTATCAAATAATAAATCATTTAAAATAAATTCATGAAAAATCAACTACTCGCATTCTTAACCGCAGTTCTTATAGGTTTTGGTGTAAATGCGCAAGTAAAATCATCAGAAACTAATGTTCTGGTTCTTATTCATTCTCAAAATGGAGGAACATACAAAATGGCGAAAGCTATGGCTGAAGGAATCCAGGAATATCCAAATACAAAAGCGACAATAAAGCGTGTTGCATCTATTAATCCGAAAGAAAAATTAAATGCTGAGGTTGAGAAATTACCAATAGCAACTATTGAGGAATTAGCAAATTATGACGGAATCGCATTCGGGAGTCCAGTTCATTTTGCTAATATAAGTGCCGATATGAATTACTTTTTCAGCAAGAGTATTCCGCTTTGGACTTCAAGAGCTTTAGAGGGAAAACCAGCAACAGTTTTTATGTCGGCAGGATCGGGTGCAGGAAAAGAAGCAGCAATATTATCTTTTTGGAATATACTAGCTTCCCACGGAATGGTAATTGTACCTACGGGAATTATGGGTACAGCTACGTTGGATAAATCAGTTCCTCAAGGGAATACTCCTTTTGGAGCAACTTCTTTAGCGGGATCTGTTGGTGCACGACCATCTGCCAGCGAATTGAATTTGGCAAAAGAACAAGGAAAAGCCTTAGCAAGAGTGGCTTCGGGTTTAAAAAATACAGAAAGTGCAAAAGAAGTAAAAACAACTTCGGTAGAAAGCAAAGGAAATATCGATGTCAATAAAACATTAAAAGACAATAATATTGTACTTCCTGAAGCTCCTAAACCTGTTGGCAATTATGTGCCATTTACCATTTCGAACAATAAAGTATACATTAATCAGGTAGCGTTAAAAGATGGTAAAATATTAAATCCGGGTAAAGTTGGTGCAACGGTTACAGAGGAGCAAGCTAAAGAAGCAACTTATCAGACGATGCTTAATGTTATTGCAGTTTTAAAAGAAGCTTGTGGTGGCGATTTGAACAAAGTAAAACAATGTGTTCAGTTAACTGGATATTTTAATACAACTCCAGATTATACGCAACACGCAGGGATTATGAATTCAGCTTCAAATTTAACGGCATTGGTTTTTGGAGAAAAAGGAAAACATGCAAGAGCAACAATTGGAGCGGCTTCGTTACCAATAAACTCGGTTGTAGAAATTCAAGCTATTTTCGAAATAGAATAAAGTATCTCCTATACTAAAAAAAACAAAACCCCGAATACATTATGAATGTATTCGGGGTTTTGTTTTATGTTAATCGAACGAATTTGTTGGTTTTATGATTTTGGTAATGCTGCACCAACAGCAATATCGCAGCGGTGACCTTCTTGCCCGTGTGGTGGATTCATTCCAGGAGCAGTTACAGCATAATTAGTTGAACCTGCTGGTGGAGGAGGTACAGTTACTTGCTGACTAACGGTGCCCGATGCAGGTTGTGCAGTAGTAGTTTGTGTTGTAGTAGTTTTTGCAGCAGCAGAATTTAATGGTGCTCCAACAGCAATATCACAACGATGTCCTGCTTGTCCGTGAGGAGGATTCATTCCTTTAGGGGTTTTAGTAGTTGTTGGCTGTGGTGTAGTATTTGTAACTACGGCAGTTGTAGGTGCGGCTTGCGTTTGTGTTGTAACTTGTTGTACAGGTTGAGAAGAAGGCGAATTTAAAGGCGCTCCTACTGCAACATCGCAACGGTGACCAGGTTGCCCGTGTGCAGGATTAACTCCTCCTGTAGCACCCATTACTGTATTTGGGTTTGCAGCAGGTGCAGGGGTTTGAACTGTCGAATTTGCTTTGGTCGTATCTTGTGCTAATCCTAATTTTACCAATTCTGAGGCTGGTGTATTTTCCTGAGGTTCTAATTCTTTTTTGCAAGAAATAAAAAGGATTGAGGAAATAACTAACGAACTTATAAGGATTTTCGGATTCATGGTTGCATAATTTTAAAGTTCTCAAATATACTCGTTTTTGATTGATTTTTGTAGTCCATATTTGTTAAAAGGGGTTTTTAGCTTGCCTTTTTACCGCAATGGGACGCGGATGATACGGATTTACAAAAGTAAAGACGCGGATTAAAACGGATTTTAAAAAATAATTCAAACCTCGAACCGTCGGAAAGGAAGAAAATCCGTTTTAATCTGCGTTTTCGCTTTCGCGAATCTGTTTAATCCGCGTTCCTTCAGCAAAGAGTTGGAGAAACTTTGCGGTTAAATTATCGCCACAGATTAAAAGGATTAGACAGATTTCAAAACTTTGCACCCTTTGCGTAGCCCTTTGAGAACTTTGCGGTTAATTTTTTTCTGTCACAGATTTCTCGAATTAGCACAAATTTTATGCACTTTGCGGTAAATTCTCTATATTTCTGCTTTAAAAACAAATAACCATATACCATGAAAAAATCAATCTTACTACTACTATTCATTACCTCTTTTGCGCAAGCACAAACTTCAGACACTGATAAAATTAATAAAACGCTCGATGCTTGGCATAAAGCTGCAGCCGATGCTAGTTTTGAACCATACTTTGCTTTAATGGCCGATGACGCTATTTTTATTGGAACTGACGCTACAGAAAATTGGAACAAAGCCGATTTTAAAGTTTGGGCAAAGCCATTTTTTGATAAAGGGAAAGCTTGGAATTTTACAGCATTAGAACGTCACATCTTTTTTGATGCAACTGGAAAAACAGCTTGGTTTGATGAATTACTTGATACACAAATGAAAATTTGCCGTGGATCTGGAGTTATGGTAAAAGTAGGAAAAGAATGGAAAGTAAAACATTATGTTTTGTCTATGGCAGTTCCGAACGACAATGTAGATGAAGTTGTTAAAATAAAAGCACCATTAGAGGATGTTATAATTACTAAACTTAAGAAAAAGTAAGTAAAGACTTTGTTTTTAGTCTTTTAAAAGTTGAGGTTTCAATTTCGTTATAATGCAATTGGCAAATTCATATCTTAATTGGAACCTCAAAATGGTATACTCTCAAAAAAAAGTACTGAAAAATGCAATATCGATGATAATGTAATGTTAAGCGCTATTTTTTTTAACCCTTGAAAATTAAAAGATTCATTTTTTTATAACTTTGACCCCTATAAAAATAGGGTTAAAGTAAAATATTTTAAAAATGAAAATAGAAAAGCGCTGGATTATATCCTTTATTGTTATAAGTATTGTGTGTATAACGGGTGCATTTTGGCCAGCTGTTAACAGTACAGATTATATTCTTTCGGAATTTGGAACTACAGAACAAATTGTTCCTGCCGATGTTGCCTGGATGCTTACTTCTTGTTGCTTGGTTCTGATTATGACGCCAGGTCTTTCCTTTTTTTATGGCGGAATGGTTGGGAAAAAGAATGTGATTTCGACCATGCTCCAAAGTTTTATCTGCCTTGGTGTAGTAACTCTTTTATGGGTTGTACTGGGGTTTAGTCTTGCTTTTGGTGAACCAATAGGAATTCATTCGGGAGGAAATTTTTATAGTTTCGTAGGTAATCCAACTACGTTTGCTTTTATGGATTATGTGGGTGTTTTGCCTCACAAACAATTAGCAAATACAGTTCCGTTTATGTTGTTTGCATTATTCCAGATGAAGTTTGCGGTTATAGCGCCAGCGATAATTACAGGTTCATTTGCCGAACGAGTTCGATTTATTTCCTACCTGCTTTTTATATGTTTGTTCACGATATTTATCTACGCGCCTTTATGTCACGCGGTTTGGTATCCTACAGGAATTTTAGGGACTTATTTTGGCGTTAAGGATTTTGCAGGAGGAACAGTAGTACATATGAGTGCGGGTTTTGCAGCACTAGCAGGAGTTTTGGTTTTAGGGAAAAGAAAAAATAGCCGACACATACCAACCAATATTCCGTTTGTATTATTAGGAACAGGAATGTTATGGTTTGGTTGGTTTGGCTTTAACGCAGGTTCGGCTTTGGCAGCTAATGGTGTTGCGGCAATGGCTTTTGCTACGACAACAACAGCATCTGCGGCAGCGATGTTAACTTGGGTGTTTTATGATAGAATCAACGGACGTAAGGTTTCTGCTTTAGGAGCTTGTATTGGTGCTGTTGTAGGATTGGTTTCGATTACGCCAGCTGCGGGATTTGTGTCTGTACCAGAAAGTATGTTCTTTGGATTTAGTGCTGCTTTGGTTTCGAACATGGTTGTAAATGCTAATTTCTTAAAGAAAATCGATGATACATTAGATGTTTTTGCTTGTCATGGAGTTGGCGGAATTATGGGAATGATTCTTACTGCAATATTTGCACATGGCGATAAAGCGAGTTTGCTTCATGGCGGATGGATGGTTTTTGCACACCATATGATGGCTTTGGTTTTGGTTTCGATATTTACTTTTTTCGGAGCTTATCTTTTATTTAAACTTACCAATGTAATTATCCCAATGCGCGTATCAGAGGAGTCTGAACACATCGGGTTAGACTTATCTCAACATGACGAAACGCTAGAACCTAAGATAAGAAGTGCTAATTAAAATTGGCTATAAAGAAACACGGATTTAACCGCAAAGGTCGCAATCCCGAAGCGTCGGGATACGCAAAGGGCACGAAGCTTTTAAAATTTGTGTTAATTTGAGTAATTTGTGGTAGAAAAATTAACCGCAAAGATCGCAAGGATTTACGCAAAGGACACAAAGCTTTAAAATTAGTGTTAATTTGTGTAATCTGTGGCAAAAAAATAATCTGTAGAGATAAATTTAGTCCTCATTTATACAGAAAACCACACTCAATATTTAGGTAGAAAAAAGCTATTAGAGGTGGATTTTTTCATTTTTGAAATCCGATGCCATTCATTCGTATATATTCCTTAATTTTGCCGAAATATTTGTAAAAAAGTGGGAAGTAAAAATAAACTAAAGAGATTCAAGGAAAACGAAACATTTGATAACGTTTTTCAACCAACGAGAGAAGAAGTTGTAGGCGATTTATTTCCGCATAAAGGGAAATGGAATAAAGACTTCTTTAAGAATGATAATCCGTTGGTACTTGAACTAGGTTGTGGAAAAGGAGAGTATTCTGTAGGATTGGCAGAAAGATATCCAAATAAAAACTTTATTGGAATCGATATTAAAGGGGCTCGTTTTTGGCGAGGTGCCAAAACTGCTGTTGAAACAGGTTTACATAATGTTGCTTTTATTCGTACTCAAATCGAATTAATCAACCATATTTTTGCTGAGAATGAAGTAGATGAAATCTGGATTACTTTTCCAGATCCGCAAATAAAATACAAACGTACTAAACACCGTATGACCAATTCGGAATTTTTACAGTTGTATAAAAAAATCCTTAAGAAAGATGGTGTTGTAAACTTAAAGACTGATAGCGAATTTATGCACGGTTATACACTAGGATTGTTGCACGGAGAAGGCCATGAGGTTTTATATGCCAATCATAATGTGTATGTAAATGAAGGAAGCCCGGAAGAGGTTACTGCTTTTCAGACATTTTACGAGAAACAATATTTAGAAATTAATAAGGCAATTACGTATATTCGTTTTAAAATTAAAGCGTAGTTTTCTCTTTAATTCCAGTTTCCCCATTCTTTAATACATGATTCGCAGCGCATGACATTTATTATTCCTTTGCTTTTAGGCTTTATTACGGCTTTTATTGGTATTATTCCGCCAGGATTAATCAACATGACGGCAGCCAAAGTGAACTTAAAAGAAGGGAAAAAGAATGCGTTATGGTTTGTTGCCGGAGCAGTACTTATTATATTCTGTCAGGTATATTTGGCGATTTTGTCGGCAAGGATTATTGATCAGCGACCAGATGTTGTGATTTTATTGCGAGAAATTGGTTTTGGAATTTTTGCAGTCTTAACGGTTTACTTTCTGTGGATTGCAAAAGAGCCAAAAAAGAAAAAAAACAAGATTAAAAATCAGAGCAAGAAAAGCCGTTTCTTTTTAGGAATGCTACTTTCTGCACTTAATTTTTTTCCAATCCCATATTACGTTTTTGTCAGTGTTACGCTGGCTTCCTATAAATTATTTTTATTCGAAAACCATTTTATATCCGTGTTTGTAACAGGATCAGTTTTGGGATCGTTTACAGTTTTTTACTGTTATATCGCTTTTTTTCAGAAGATAGAACAGAAAACAGATTACATACTCAAGAACATGAATGTCATTATCGGAAGTATTACAGGAGTAATTTCGATAATCACACTTTTTAATATCATACGATATTATTTCGCTTAATTTTTACTTGAAAATAAAGCCATGGCAGAAGATAATTTTTTCGAAAGGGTTTACGTGATTGCAAGACAGATTCCGTACGGGAAAGTTACCTCGTATGGCGCTATTGCAAAAGCATTGGGTACGGCACGTTCGGCAAGAATGGTTGGTTGGGCAATGAATGCGTGCCATAATATGGATGATGTTCCTGCACATCGTGTGGTAAACAGAAAAGGTTTACTTAGCGGTAAGCATCATTTTGACGGTACAAACTTAATGCAACAATTACTCGAAAACGAAGGAATAGAGGTTAGAGACAATCAGGTTGTAGATTTCGAAAAGCATTTTTGGCAACCAGAAATAGAATTATAGATTCTGTAATCTTTGTCAAAGTTCGAACTTTGACAAAGATAAAACGACAAACTTAAATCAGGCAAATAACAAAATTAGTTCTGTTTTCATCGGTTTGGTAGCTTAAATAACCTCCATGAGCCTCGATAATATTCTTAGAAAGCGTAAGTCCGATTCCCGCACCTTCTTTTCGGGTTGTGAAAAAAGGAAGGAATATTTTATCTCTTATTTCAGGTTCAATTCCTTTTCCTGTGTCAGAAATTGTGATAAAAAAACGATTGTTTTCGGTCAATGTCGATAAGTATATTCTCTTTTCCTGTTTTTCTTTCAATGCAAAAATACTATTGGTAATCAAGTTGATGATAACCTGTTCTATTTGGCTTTTATCAATTAGGATAGAACGCGAACTATTAATGTTGTTTATTAGTTCAATACCTTGTTCTTTTAAGATTGGCGTCATAATCTTTAAGCAATCTTCAAAAAGAGTATTAATCGATACAGGTTTTTTATCTGGAGTAGGAAGCATGGCTAGTTTTCGGTAGTTTTCTACAAAAATTTGCAAATGGTCGCTTCGGTTTATAATAGTCGAAATGCTACTTTTTATATCATCAAAATCATCTTCTTCCAATTTTTCCTGATCTATTATTTGAAGTAAATTTTGCGAAAGCGAACGAATTGGCGTCAGGGAATTCATCAGCTCATGCGAAATTATTTTCATTAAAGTAATCCAGGCTTCTTTTTCTTTTTTATCAATTACACGCTGAATACTATCTAGTAAAATGATGAAATATTCTTTGTTTAATGATTTTGTTAATGAAGTCTGAAGCATGAAAGTTTGTAAATCCTGTTGCTCGATTTTGACATCAATAGCCGTTTTTAATTCGCTAAATTGAGTATTCTCAATTTCTTCGCAAAGTGACGGAAGGTAATTTTTAAGATAATTCCAATGGCTTACCTTAGGAACCGCAAATGTGCTAGAGAAACAATCATTCATTAGGAATATATTCCAATTGTTATTGTCTTTTTCCAGAATTAAAATAGCAGTGTCGATATTGTTTAAAATAGAGCGATAAATTAACTCTTTGGATGTTTGTTCTTGTTGCTTTTCTTTTAATGTATCATACAAAAGCGAGAGATTTTTAAAACTGCCTTTTCTTTGTTCTTCAGGAAAGTTGGTCGAGTAATCATTTTGAAGAATAGAGAGAATGGTTTTGTCGTAAAAACTCATTTTACTTTTGATGAAAAAATACATTTCAGCCAAAGCAATAATAACTACAGCAGCTACTAAAATGCTATTATAGTATAATCCCTTTTGCGCAAGATATAATGAAGAAAAAAGAATTATTATGACAATAAAAACACGTAAAAATAAGGCGTTATAAAATTTCCAGTTTTTCATTATTCGATATTTTTTAAACCGTATTTTTCAATTCTTCTGTATAAAGAAGCTCTTGATAATCCTAATTCTTCGGCTGTTTTGCTGATGTTTCCGTTGTTTTTAAGTAAAGATTTCTCTACGGCGCTCTTTTCTATTTCTGATAAAGGATTTTCGTCATTAATCTGGAAATCTTCAAAATCCAGAATATCGAGATCAGTTATAGTAATGGTGTTGTTTTCGGATAGGATTAAAGCTCTTTCGATCTTATTTTCCATTTCGCGAACGTTACCTTTCCAAGGATATTTTTCCAGATGTTTGGCAACATTGCTATCGAAAGTTAAATCGGTTTGATTGTATTTTTCTCCAATTTCGTTAAGGAGGAACTCAGCCATTGGTACAATATCGTCTTTTCGTTCTCGTAAAGATGGTAAAGTGATTTCCATAGTGTTGATTCGGTATAGCAAATCTTCGCGGAATGTTTTGTTTCTTACTTCGGCTTTTATATCACTATTTGTGGCGGAAATTATCCTTACGTTTAGTGGTCTTGCTTTGCTTTCGCCTAAGCGTGTTACCGATTTTGTTTGTAAAACATGTAATAGTTTCGATTGTAAATGCAACGGAATATTCCCAATTTCGTCCAGAAAAATAGTTCCGCTGGCAGCAGCTTCAAAACGTCCCGGAGTATCAGTTTTAGCATCGGTAAAGGCACCTTTGGCATAGCCAAATAACTCACTTTCGAATAAATTATCACTTAAGGAACCTAAATCAACATGTACAAAAGGTTTGTCTTTTCGTTGTGAGTTTTGATGAATATGTTGTGCGAAGACAAATTTACCAGTTCCGTTTTCTCCTAAAATAAGTACGTTAGCATCAGTTTTGGCAACCTTTTCGGCAATAGAATAAGCTTGTTTTATTTTGGCTGAAGTTCCAGTGAAATATTTCTTTTCTTCGGGTTTTGTAATTACCTTTTTAGATTTTTTTCGGCTTTCTTCAACAGCATTGTCTATTGTTGCTAGTAATTTTTCATTGTTCCAAGGTTTGAGAACATAATCAAAAGCGCCAATTTTTATGCCTTCTACAGCAGTTTCTATTTTACCAAAAGCAGTCATTAAAATAACAATTGTTTGTGGAGATAACGTTTTGATTTCTTTGAGCCAATGTATTCCTTCACGTCCGTCTTCAAAACCAATGCGATAATTCATGTCTAATAAAACAACATCAATGGGGTTTTCGGACAAGAGCGAGATGATTTTTTTTGGATCGTTTGTGGTAAAAATTGATTCGAAATGTTTTTTCAGAATCATTTTTACCGAAAAAAGAATTTCTTCCTGATCATCAACAACTAGTATATTGGCTTGTTTTTTTCGCATGAGCTATTTTTTTGTTCGATTGTGAACGGTCAACTGTTCATTATCGAACACTACTTTTTTTTGGTGGTTTTGAAACTGCTATATAAATCAATGCTTTATGAATTATAATTCTTTTGGCACAATATTTACCTATTGGTTATCAGTAAATTATTAGAACTCATGGATAAAGTAATTCCTCGTAAAAGTAAAAAAATTAGGTATCTGACAATAGGAATAGTAGCTTTTTTAGCTTTGGCAATTGTAGTATTTTTTTCTTTCAATAAAAAAAGAAGTCTGAATGTAAAGGGAGACGAATTAATCGTAAAGAAAGTTGAGATGGCTTTTTTTGAAGATTTTATGGTTTTTCAGGCTAAAGTAGAACCTCTTAATGTGATGTTGGTTAACGTAACCGAAGGAGGTTCGGTTAAAGAGATTTTTGTTGAGAACGGAGCTACAGTTGTAAAAGGGCAACCTTTGGCAAGATTGTACAATCCGAATACGGAACTTAATTATCTTACACAGGAAACAGCAATTATCGAACAGATAAATAATCTAAATACGGGTAAACTGAATATTAGAAATCAAGAGTTGAACTTGACTAAAGATTTAGTTGCAATAGAACACGATTATAATGATGCAAAAAGATTGTATGATATGAACTCAAAATTATATGAAAAGGATGTAATCTCAAGAAATGATTGGAATACATTTAAAGAGAGTTTGCGTTTTCAGGATGAACGAAGAAAAACAATTCAACAAAGTATCCAGAAGGAGAAGCAAACGAATCAATTGCAAATTTCACAAATTAATCGTTCGATTCAGACCATGGAAATGAGTTTGGATATTTTGAGAAACAACAAGAAAAACTTTTTGATAACTGCACCAGAATCGGGAAGACTTACTTCTTTTCAACCCGTTTTAGGAAAAACTTTTCAGGCGGGAGAAAGCATAGGGAGAATAGATTCTAAACAAGGTTATAAATTAATGGCGGAAGTAGATGAGTTTTATTTGGAGAAAATGCGCGAAGGTTTAAAAGGAGAAATAGAATATCAGGGAAAAATTCTAAATGTGCTTGTAACCAAAGTAATTCCTGAGGTAAAAGGTGGTCGTTTTTCTATTGAATTGAATTTTGATCCAAAAGAAAAAATAGTTTTGCAAGACGGATTAAGTTTTGGTGTGAAATTAATTTTATCTGAAAGAAATAAAATCCTTGTTTTATCTAAAGGAGCCTTTAATCAGGAAACAGCCGGAAAATGGATTTTTGTTGTAAACGGAAATAAAGCAGAGAAAAGAGTAATTAAATTGGGAAGAGAAAATCCTGCTTATTATGAGGTTCTTGGAGGATTAAAAGAAGGAGAATCGGTAATAACATCTTCTTATTTAGATTATAAAGATGTGGAGGAATTATCGATTAGCAGTAAGTAATAGTGTTCAGTAACAGTAATAGTAACAGTTTTTAGTTTACGTTTTACAATTCACATTTCACAAAAGAATAATGTTTCAATCATCAATCAAAAAATCATCAATCAAAAAATCACAATCAACAACACAATCAACAACACAATTAATATTTAAAAATATGATAACAATACAAGATTTAACTAGAGTTTTTAGAACAGAAGAAGTAGAAACTGCAGCATTAAGTGGTATTAATTTGAAAATAAAAAAAGGAGATTTTTTAACTATAATGGGGCCTTCTGGTTGTGGTAAATCTACTTTGCTTAATATAATCGGGCTTTTAGATAGCGCCAGTGGTGGGAGTTATAAGTTACTGGATAACGAAATGATTGGTCTTAAGGAAAAAGGCAGAGCGAATGTTCGTAAAGAAAATATCGGTTTTATTTTTCAAAATTTCAATCTTATCGATGAGCTTTCTGTTTATGATAATATAGAGTTGCCATTAATTTATAATAATGTAAAGGCATCTGATAGAAAGCAGAAAGTGGAGGCAATTGCCGAAAAACTTAATATTTCTCATCGATTAAAACATTTTCCGCAACAGCTTTCTGGAGGACAACAACAACGTGTTGCCGTAGCAAGAGCGTTGGTTAATGATCCAAAAATTATTTTGGCGGATGAGCCAACTGGAAATTTAGATAGTAAAAACGGAAATGAGGTTATGGAACTTTTAACCGATTTGCATGCCAAAGGGGCAACGATACTTATGGTAACGCATTCGGATTACGACGCATCTTTTTCGCAAAGAACAATTCATATGAAAGATGGGGTAATTTTTTCGGAAAGATTAAATCAAAGAAATGTAGATGTTTTTAAAGTATAGGAATCATGATAAATTTGATAACAATAGTAATTATAGAGATAGTAGAGTTTTGTAAAACACTTTTTTTATAAAATAGTACTCAAACTAACCAAACCAAATTATAATTAAAAAATTAAGATAATGATACTTAACTGGATAAAAATATTTATTTACCATTTAAAACAAAACAAACTGTTTTCGTTTTTAAATGTCTTAGGATTAAGCATAGGAATTGCAGGAGTTATTTTTGCGATTTTATATTGGAACAATGAGAACTCTTATGATCAGTGGAATCCCGAAAAAGAGAATGTGTATCAGGTTCTTAATAAAATAGGTGCAACAGGAGATATCTGGGCTTCGAGTTCTATTCCTTTTGCAAAGACATGTAAAGCTACAATTCCTGAAATAGAATCTATCTGTTATATTGATAGTTGGTATTATGATGATGTGATTAAGTCTGACGGTCAAAAATGGGTGGGTAAAAAAATATTAGTTGCTGAAGGTGATTTTTTTGAATCCTTTCCATTTCCAATTGTTAAAGGAGCTAAAAAAGATATTCTGAAAGAGAAAAATAGTGCGGCCATATCTGAAGATGAGGCTAAAAAGATTTTTAAAAATGAAGATCCTATTGGTAAAACCATTACAAATGATGATAAATCGTATATCATTAAAGCGGTTTATAAAGTTATCAAGCCATCGTCTATTGAGCCTAATTATGTTTTTGGTGGACTTTTAAAGGAAAATGATGAGGGTAGTTGGGGGAACTTTAATTATGGATTGTTTGTAAAACTAAAAAAAGGAGCAGACGCAGCAAGTGTTTTAAAGAAAATGCAAAATGTGAATTTTGTAAATAGAACGCTGAAAGATGCTAAAGGAAGTGGGCAAACTGTTGAAGAGTACATTAAAGAAAATGGAGAAACGGAAGTTATCTTAGATCAGTTAAAATTAGGAAGACTTCATGGTACAAAATCCACCGCAGGAAGTAGTTATCCTGAAGGAAAAGGAAATTTACAGTTGTTGTACATTATGGTAGGATTATCTATTCTTATTCTTGCTTTGTCTTTGGTAAACTACATTAATCTGGCAACAGCATCGGCAATTAAGAGAGCTAAAGAAGTTGGTGTGCGTAAGATTGTAGGTGCCAATAAATCGCAAATTGTGTCTCAGTTTATATTAGAAACAGCAATAATTGTTGTTCTGGCTATTCTTTTTGCATTGGCAATCGTAGAGCTTTCTTTGCCTTTTTATAATGAGTTTTTAGATAAAAACTTAACTATGAATGGGACTGAGTTTTACCTACAAATCATTATTATTTTTGTTATTGTAATTGTTCTTGCCGGAATATTTCCTGCAGTTTATATCGCTAATTTCGAAACGCTGAAGGTTTTAAAGGGGAATTTTTCGAGAAGTAAAAGCGGAATCTGGATACGAAATTCGATGTTGATTTTTCAGTTTACCATTGCGGCATTTTTTATTATTGGTGCGCTGATTGTGTATTCTCAAGTGAATTACATGATGAATAAAGACTTAGGTTTTAGCGGAGATCAGGTTCTTAAGATTTCTTTTAATCATAAAAATCGTGAAAAAAGATTAGAAAAGTATTTTACAACAAAACAAGAATTACTAAAAATAGAAGGCGTTCAGAACGTTTCGACTTTTGCAGGTTCTTTTGGTAACGGGACTAATTCTAGTTCAGGCTTTACACACAAAGGAGTTTTTGTACAGCCTCGTAATGTTGATATGGATTTTGGTTTTCTTGAAATGATGAAAATTAAAATTGTTCAAGGGCGTGATTTATCGCCTAAATATGCATCGGATACGGTAAGTAACTGGTTGATAAATGAAACTTGTGCTAAGATGTTAAATCTTAAAAATCCGATAAATACAATAATCAGTTCAGGTTGGGGGAATGAAAAAGGGAATATGAAATTTAAAATTGTAGGTGTAGTAAAAGATTTTCATATTACAGGATTACAAAACAAGGTTCCGCCAATGATTTTTATTAGTATTAAAACATTGAAATGGAATAATTTTAATAACGTGTTTGTAAAGGTAAACCCGAAAGATCTTGCCACAACTATTCCGAAGTTAGAAGCATATTGGAAAAAGAACATCAATGCTGATTTTCCTTTTTCTTATGAATTTGTAGATAAAAGTTTTGCAAAAACATATAGAGAACAGGTAAAACAGAAGAATTTGTTTTTTGTACTTAATATTGTTGTGATTGTAATTGCTATTTTTGGATTGTTTGCATTAGCATCATTTTCGATGGAAAGAAGATTAAAAGAAATTGCTATTAGAAAAACACTTGGTGCAGAAACAGACGCTTTACTTAAAGAATTGTCGAAACAATATGTTGGATTTTGTTTGCTAGGCTTTGTAATCGGAATTTTTCCAGCTTATATTTTGCTTAACAAATGGCTGGAGAATTTTGCCTTTAGGATAGATGTACCAGTCTTGCCATTTATTGTTGCATTGTTTGTGTTACTTTTCTTAACTTTGGTAATTGTTTTGGCAAAAGCATATCAAGTAACAAAAATCGATATTCTTAAATATCTTAAATACGAATAATTAATCTGAGCAATTAATTAAAATTGAGTTTTGGTTCCAGACCCGACAAGCGATTAGCTAGTCGGGTCTTTTTTATATAGAACCTTTTTTTTTATTGCTCAGCGATAGCATCTGAATAAAGTAATTTATCTAGTTTTTGATCTCTGTCATATACATCTGGATAAAAACCAATCTCTCCATCTTCGTTTACCCAAGCAGTAAAATAGCCAATATAGATTGGGATTTTGGTTTTTAATTTACAAGGCGTTTCTTTTTCACCACTCATTGCTTTATCTATTTTATCAACTGGCCAGTCAGGATCGTCTTTTAAAATTGCAAGTGCCAGCCCTTTAGCTTCTTTTACGTTTATACAGCCGTGACTAAAAGTACGTTTTTCAAATTCAAACAAACTTTTGGCTGGAGTATCGTGCAAATAGATATCATTGGGGTTTGGAAACATAAACTTAACTAATCCTAGAGAGTTTTGAGGTCCGGGTTTTTGTCTTACGTTGCCTCCGTTCCATTCCATATTATGATCAGCCAAATAGTTTTTATCTCTGGCTATTTCAGATTTTAATTCGTTTTTAATGATGCTCTGCGGAACATACCAGTATGGGCTAAATACAATTCTGTCCATATTACCACTAAAAATTACTGTTTCGGTCATACGTGTTCCCACAAAAACATCTGATACTAATTCGTATTTACCATTTTTAACATAAACTAACTTGAAAGATGGGATATTCACCATTATGTATTCACTCGCCTGCACTAAATCTGTAGGGATCCATCGACAACGTTCCATGTTTAGCATTATGGTTTTGATTCTTTTAGCAATAGGCTCATTCATTTGATTGATGTGCTCTAGAGTCAATGCATAATTTAATTTAAGACCATATCTTTTTTTATACTTTAAAACGGCGTCCATCATCTCTTGATCATAGACTTCTCTATTAGAATTTTGTGCTAAATCTCCAACTACAAATAAACGCTCTCTAATTTGTTTTATAACAGTACCACTATCAAGCGGTCTTATATCTTTGAAATTGGCGCTATCGATATCTATTTTTGTCCATAAATTGTTTTTTTCGATTGTTCGGTATTTTTTTAAAACCGCCTTAAGCTTGTAATATTGTGCAAATAAAAGGTTCTCGTCTTTATTTAATCGGCCGGGATCAACCATTAGAGAATCTAGTATTTTTGTGTACGAAACACTTTTGGCAGGTAAGAACCAACCAATCTTTTTTAAAGTTGCAGGGTCAACACCAGAATAGACATTGCTTGCATAAAAGACATACATATTAGATAATAAAAGTTCTGTGTCTATCTGAGGTAGTTTATTGGATACATTTTCATTAAAAACATCATTTACCAAGTCCATATAAGGCATCGTAGCTTTGATGCCATCACGGTCATTTAATAATTGTACTTTATGATACAATAAGAATCCAAATTCGGTAATGTTCTTGTCATCATACCAAATTGAATTATATTCTTTCTTTTTGTAAAGATCTAAAACGTCACTTTGGTATTTTTTTAATTTTGGATATTTCTTGTAAAACTCATTAATTAACTCAGGGGCAATAGAGGTTTTGGATACAAAAATGTTCTCTAAAGCGATTGTTTTGTTTTTTGCATCGATTTCTTTAGATGAAGATTTAAAAGAAACCAATAAAAAACTAATAACAATGATTACAGATGATAAAGTAAAATTCCGCATATTTTTAGATTTAGATTTAAAAATAGAATTCGATTCAAAAACATATAAAAAATATTTATAATTTTCTTAAAACCAAGTTTTTAAGTTCTATTTGCGTAGTAGGAAGTATAAGTTTTAGGTACTCAAATATAGTTAGTATTATTGATACTTATGGTGTATTATCCTAAAAAAACATCTCAAAACTCGTATATTTTAATTGAAAAAGTATTTTAAGATTGTAATCGGGACAAAAATATTGTTTGTGTTTTTGTGTCTAAAAAGCGAATGTTAATAGTTAGAATCATTTTGAGTAATCTCAATATCAATAAATACAATTTAAAAGAGTTTGAATCTTAACTTAATCAGTTATCTTTGTAATCTAAAATCGGTTTAAATTAATATAGTTTTTGAAGCGATTATTGTCAATAGAAAATAGTAAAGTTAAAATGAAATTAGACAGAAAAGAAATCCTTAAAGCTTTAGAAACGATTACTATAGCTGGTGAAGGTAAGAATATGGTTGAAAGTGGAGCAGTAGCAAACGTTATTACTTTTGGTGATGAAGTTGTTGTAGATTTAGTTTTACATACTCCTGCAATGCACATAAAAAAACGTGCTGAAGACGATATTAAAAAAACAATACTTGAGTTAGTTTCTCCTGAAGCTAAAATTAAAGTAAACATTAAAGTTGAAACTCCGGAGAAAAACGAAATTAAAGGTCGTGCAATTCCAGGAATTAAAAATATTATTGCTGTAGCTTCTGGAAAAGGAGGAGTTGGTAAATCGACTGTTACAGCAAACTTAGCTGTTACATTAGCTAAAATGGGTTTTGCAGTTGGAGTTTTAGATGCCGATATTTATGGGCCATCTATGCCAATTATGTTTGATGTAGAAGCAGAAAAACCTGTTTCGATATTAGTTGACGGAAAGTCAAAAATGAAACCTATTGAAAGTTATGAAGTTAAAATACTTTCTATAGGATTTTTTACAGCGCCAAGTCAGGCAGTAATCTGGAGAGGACCAATGGCTTCTAAAGCTTTGAATCAAATGATTTTTGATGCTGATTGGGGAGAATTAGATTTCATGTTAATTGATTTACCTCCAGGAACAGGAGATATTCATCTTTCAATCATGCAGTCACTTCCTATAACTGGAGCAGTTGTAGTAAGTACTCCACAGGCAGTAGCTTTGGCTGATGCTAAAAAAGGAGTTTCGATGTTTATGCAAGATAACATCAATGTACCAGTTTTAGGAATTATAGAAAATATGGCGTACTTTACACCTGAAGAATTGCCTGATAATAAATATTATATCTTTGGAAAAGAAGGTGCTAAGAACTTAGCCGAAGATTTAGGAGTTCCGTTTTTAGGAGAAGTTCCAATTGTACAGTCTATTCGTGAAGCAGGAGATTATGGTCGTCCGGCAGCTTTACAAACAGCATCGGCAATCGAAACTGTTTTTGAAGAAATCACTAGAAACGTAGTACAGGAAGTAGTAAGTCGTAACGAAAGTTTGCCTGCTACCGAAGCAATAAAAATTACAACAATGGCAGGATGTTCTGCAGTAAAGAAAAAATAAATTAGATAATTGAGATAATGATTCAAATTAGATAATTAGGAAATTAGATAATTAGATAATTGTAGTTTGTGTAAAAACGAAGCATTTATGCTTCAATCTGTACAGTCTTTAATTATCTAATTATCTAATTGACACATTCTCTAATCGACACATTCTCTAATTGAATATAAAAATTATGACAACAGAAGAATTAACAAGCAATGTTTTAAAAGCGCTAGATGAAATCAGACCGTTTCTGAATTCAGACGGAGGTGATATAACATTAGTTTCTATAGAAGATGATAAACACGTTAAGGTTCGCCTTGAAGGAGCGTGTACAAGTTGTAGTGTAAATCAAATGACACTTAAAGCAGGAGTTGAAACTACAATTAAAAAGTTTGCACCGCAGATCGAAACTGTGGTAAACATTATGTAATTATAGCGATTTGCTATGGTGAAAAATATTTGTTTTTTGTGAATTAAACAAAATTATTACTAATGCTAATTAAAATTTTTTAGTATTTGTTTAGATAATTTGGATGCTGAATGTTGTATTGTTAAAAATGCGCTTGTTTTGTTTTTGAATTTAAATTTATTAATAAGAAAATAGTGTTAAAATTAGCAAATATTCAGAAAAATAACTTAATAAAGTAATTTTGACAAAAAAAAGTGTTAAGAATTAGGGGTTTTGCAATGGTATTTAATATAAATTTAACTTAAATTTGCCATATAACCTCAAACCTTACATTTATGAATAATTTTTACAAGCTAATTGTTTTGTTGCTTTTTACTTCTGTCACCTATGGTCAGCAGGCTACAGATAATCTATATGTTGATAAAGCATGGGTGAATGAATTCGAAGAATGGTCAGATTTTAAATTTACAGGTCAGATTATTATTTCACCGACACCTGAAGAGGGAAGTCTGAGAATTGCAAATTATGATTTTTTGTATGATTTTTCAGAAGGAAGAGCCAAATTCTCAAACAGACAAAGTTACGCAACAGCTGAGTTTTCCCATCCAAGAAAAATTAAAACCACTACAGATAAGCAAGGTATTGTGAATTCAACTTATGAAGGAACATTAATCTTTCAGAATGGGAATGATTATTATTCAGTTATTGCAGTAGTTACTATATTAGATAAAGGAAATATTATAGGCTTAAAAATGCACTTAAAGGATAATTTAAAAGAATATGCATTTAGTTTTAAACCTAGCAATTAGTATTTTGTAAAAGATAATGTATTTTTGCTATCTGAAAATGCGTTAATAATCAAAATTCCGATAAGTTAAAAATGGATGTATTAATAAAGATTAAAGATAGAGAGGGAGTTGTTCATGAACTACAAGCTCCAACTGATATGGCAATGAATGTAATGGAGTTGTGTAAAGCTTATGAGCTTCCTGTAGAAGGAACTTGTGGCGGAATGGCAATGTGTGCTTCTTGTCAGTGTTACGTGCTAAATGATGTTGAGTTACCAGAAATGGGAGACGAAGAAGAAGCAATGCTTTCGGAGGCGTTTTATGTTAAGTCTAATAGTCGTTTAGGATGTCAGATTCCTATCACAGAAGGTTTAGAAGGTTTAGAACTGGAATTAGCTCCAGAATATTAATATAAAGTATAAAGCGAGAAATTTTTCTCGCTTTTTTTTATTCTTGAAACTTCACTTTTGGTAAAATTCGCTGTACAAACAAAGAATATGCTGATTCTGATGGATGTAATCCGTCTTGTGCAACCAAACTCGGATTCGATAATCCTTGTCGTGTGATGTCGGTTATTGTAATAAATTCGATATTATTTGCTTTGCAATAGTTTTCTGCAAAAGCATTGTATTTATCTATTTCTGATGAAATTGTTTTACTATTGTATACAGCCGATTGACCAAAAGGAGTATAGGCATAGTCTGGTATGGAAACTACAATAACATTTGATTTTTTTCCTTTTGCTAAAGAAATTGCATTGTTTACCAATTGCGGGAATTCATTTTCGTATAAGGAGAAAGGTGCATTCTGAAATTGATTATTGACTCCTATTAGCAATGTCACTAAGTCATAATTAGAATCTGGATTTTCGGCTTTTATCGCTGACAATAGGTTAGATGTTGTCCAGCCTGTTTTTGCGATGATTTTTAGCGAAAATGAGGTTGCAGGATAGGTGCTAGATAAGTTGCGTCTTAATTGCTCTGGAAAACGGCAAGTTTCGCATACGCTTTGTCCAATAGTGTAACTATCGCCAAGAGCTAGGTAGTTTATCGTTTTTGCAGTAAGAGGAGGGGTAATTGTAACTGGGGGAACAATAGTTTTAGTTGGTACATTTGTTTCATTTTCCGAACTACAACTAATCGTAGAAATTGCGAATAAAAATGTAAGTATTATTTTGAATTTACTTTTCATAATATATAATTAAGGCATTAGTAATCTCCCTAATAATACTTACGTTAATAATAGAATATTGGTTTTTATACCATTTCTATTTTTATGCTGATTTCTTCTTCGATAGCATCCCATAATCCAATTCTTTTTTCTAAAGCCAGAATGGAAATTTCTTGAACATCAGACCATTTTTGTGCGTCGTCTTCGCATAAATCGGTAATCATTTTCATTGCCATAGGACCATGCTCATCTGCATCTAGTTCGATATGACGTTCAAAATAATATATCAGTTTTCTTAAATCTGTATCAGGTAAGTTTTCTTGAAAATTTTTCAATATCGCAGTAAACATATTCGGAATCAAATCTTCTCTTCCAAAAGTAAAAGCTGCTGCAATTTCATGTGGTTTTCCTTCTTCGATTACTCTAAAAGTAAAATCCAGAAAAGCTTTAATGTTTGGGTGTAATTGGCTTTGTTTTATTGCAACAAAAATGTTTTGTAAAGAGTTTACTTCGTTTAAAAAACCTTGAATGTTTTTTGTGCTTGCTCCACAATCTTCCATTGCCTCAAGATACATTTCGTAATGACTTTGGCGACGACCATCAATACTTAAATCCGTTTCTTCGGCTAGTACAATTTCGTTAATTAAATATCTAGTCTCTGGGTTTTTACTAGCAAACCACGGTGTAGTTGTACAGGTAAGTTTTGCTTGTAAAGCTTTTAGTAAAGACATAAAATCCCAAACGGCGTAAACATGGCTTTCCAGGAAGCAATGCAAATCATCGATGTTTTGGATTTTTTTATATAGGGGGTGTTGTAATAAAAGGTCTTTCTGAGGTTGAATGCTATTGTTTATAGTTTCAATATTCATGGTGGTATTTTTTTTGCAAATATAAAAAAGCTTCTTGGTAACAAGAAGCTTTTAAATCGTTTTTATAAATATTTTAATAGATGATTTCTATTTAAAAGCTGGAATTCCAGTAATATCCATTCCTGTAATTAATAAATGAATATCGTGAGTTCCTTCATAAGTGATTACACTTTCAAGGTTCATCATGTGGCGCATGATAGAGTATTCACCAGTAATTCCCATTCCGCCTAATATTTGTCTGGCTTCACGAGCAATGTTGATTGCCATATCGACATTGTTTCTTTTTGCCATCGAAATTTGAGCAGTTGTTGCTCTTCCTTCGTTTCTTAAAACTCCTAAACGCCAGGTTAATAATTGTGCTTTGGTGATTTCGGTAATCATTTCGGCCAATTTTTTTTGTTGTAATTGAGTTCCTGCAATAGGTTTGTCAAACTGAATTCTCTCTTTTGCATATCTTAAAGCTGTATCGTAACAATCCATTGCAGCGCCAATTGCACCCCAAGCGATTCCGTAACGAGCAGAATCTAAACAACCAAGTGGTGCTCCTAATCCAGATTTGTTAGGTAATAAATTTTCTTTAGGAATTTTTACATTATCAAAAATCAATTCTCCTGTAGATGATGCACGAAGCGACCATTTATTATGAGTTTCTGGAGTTGTAAAGCCTTCCATACCGCGCTCTACGATTAAACCGTGTATTCTTCCTTCTTCGTTTTTTGCCCAAACTACTGCAATGTCAGCAAATGGTGCATTCGAAATCCACATTTTTGCTCCATTCAATAAGTAATGATCTCCCATGTCTTTAAAGTTGGTAATCATACTACCTGGGTCAGAACCATGATTTGGTTCAGTTAAACCAAAACATCCAATAAACTCACCAGTAGCAAGCTTAGGTAAATATTTCATTCTTTGTTCTTCATTTCCGTATTTCCATATTGGGTACATTACTAATGAAGATTGAACAGATGATGTAGAGCGAACTCCTGAATCTCCACGTTCGATTTCTTGCATGATTAAACCGTAAGAAATTTGATCTAATCCAGCTCCGCCGTATTCAACAGGTATATAAGGGCCAAAACCACCTATTTCTCCTAAGCCTTTTATGATTTGTTTTGGGAATTCTGCTTTTTGAGCATACTCTTCAATAATAGGAGAAACTTCTCTTTTTACCCATGCTCGGGCAGAATCTCTAACGAGTTTGTGCTCGTCGCTTAATAAGTCGTCTAGGTTATAATAATCTGGTGCTTGAAATAGGTCTGGTTTCATAATTTATGTTTTTTTTCTAGAACAAATTTACACAATATAGATATAACAAAACAAAAGTAAATTGTTATAATTTTTATTGATTTAAAAATAATAATCAGAATTAAATTGTGATAATGTTAAGATTTCTATTGCAAATTATTGTTTGCTTATTGGTATTAATGAACTAAATTTGGGATAATTCAAAACTATATCGTTAATGAAATTTGTTAAATGCCTCCTATTTTTTTTTATTGCAAGTACTGTTTTCTCTCAGAAAAATTCGCAATTAAGCGATAAAGAGTATGTTCTATTACAAGATAAAATAAGAGTGTGTACAAATTCTAATGTAGATAGCGCTTTTATTTTTGTAAACAAAATGGAGCAATCGAGAGATTATTTGCATAAAACGTTTGCTTGTGGTGCAAAAGCATATTTATATCAGCTTAAAGATGATAGTATTAAAGCAAAAATGTTTTATGATCAGGCTTTTAGTTTTTTAGAGAAAGTAAAAAATTCAAAAGAAAAAAGAATACTACATGCTGATCTGTTAAATTATGGTGGACTTATCGATTGGAGAAAAAATAATCTAACTGCAGCTTTCGATAAATTCGAAAAAGGATTAACCATTGTTAAGAAGGAGAATGACCAGATTAGAATGGTGAAATTCTATATGAATATTTCTTTAATTAATATAGAAGTAGGTAATTATAAATCGGCAATTTTATCTCTGCAAGAGTCAAATAAAATAACGGATAGAATAAAATACTCGTTTTCTGAAGAGAAATTTACCAATTATAAGAGTAATATTAATTTTAATTTAGGACGAGCCTTTGAGAAAGCTTACGGGAAAAACTATTCTAATCCTAAACTTTTAGATTCTGCAAAACATTACTATACAAAAGCAATTTTATATTCTAATAATTATTTAAATACAAAACTAAATTCTAAAATGAGTTTAGGGAATATTTATTATATGAAGAATGATTTGGCTAATGCCGAAAAAATATATTATGATGTTTTGTTGTTTAGTGAAGAGAATAAATTGCTTCCCGAGTTATTTTCTGCTAGTTACAATTTGGGAAGTTTGTTCTTTAAAACAAAAGAATATGATAAGTCATTGTATTTTTTTAAAAAAGTAGATTCTATATATAATATTACCAAGGTTGATGATCTGTATTATATTAACTCTAATTATTATTTAGCCAAGATTTATACCATCAAAAATGAACCTCAAGAGGCATTAAAATATTCTGAAAAATACTTTGATAAGTTCGAGACAATTCAGTCAAAAATAGATAATGAAGCTTTAGAAGTTAATTTTCGATTGGGTAATGTGAATGTCAAAAAAGAGATGGAAGATCTTCAGTCTAAAAATCAGAATAAAATTAGATTTTGGAATTTGATGGTTTTTATTCTTGTTGGGCTGGTTGTGGTTTTGGTTGTTTTGTATGTAAAAAGCATTAAGAAAAAAAGAGAAACGGATAAGAAAGTGAATACTTTAATTGAAGAGTATAAACAAAGATTAGCTTTAAATAATGCAATTCCAGAAACAGTAAATGAAGAAGTGGTTGTAGTAGACAGTGTGCCTAAAATGGCTGTTAAAATGAATTTAGACTTAGAGAAGGAAGAAGAAATATTCGAAAAATTAAAGCAATTAGAAAAGAAGCATTACTATCTAAATTCAGATTTTACTCAACAATCTGTAGCTAAGAAAATTAAAACAAATACCAGTTATTTGTCATATGTTGTAAATAAAAGATTTGGTAAAACTTTTAGCGAATACTCTAATGAATTAAAGATTAATTACGTGATTAATGAATTAATAACGAATTCAAAATATCGTAAGTACTCAACTCAGGCGCTTGCCGAGAGTGTGGGTTTTAAAAATGCTGTTTCTTTTACAAAATCCTTTAGCAAAAGAACAGGAGTAACTCCAACTCAGTTTACTAAAAAATTAGAAACTACAGAATTCTGAGGGTAAAGCTGTAGTTTCTAATTTATTTCTCTACTAAGTCTGACCAGGTGGCCTCACAGTTCCTGGCGGGATAATATTTGCTATAATTTTAGGATCTGTATTAGGATCTATTATTGGTTCATCTCCTCCCATAATCATTTTGTAATGTTTTTTCGGGAGCTCATTTTTTTTAAAATCTTCGAGCGTTAACGAGGTCTTTTTCATAAGTTGTATTTGTTAGAATGCCAAAATTATAGAAAAGGAATACCGATAATTTGGATTGTGATTTTGAAATATATTTTTACTGGTTGTTTTTTTTAATTACCTGATAAATAACGCTTTGTGATATAAAAAAGAACTAAACTATTTATAAATTATATATTCATTTTTTTTAAAAATCCAAAAAATTAACTTTTTTTATGTGAAAGATTGTCAATATTTGTGATAATCCTTTCCATAATAATTAAGATTGTCCCTATGATTAAATTAGTTAACAAGTACCTTGACTTAAACAATTATTTAAATGCTAAAAAGGAGTTCGAAGAGTTATTCCTTTCTCATCCTAATTATCCAAGTCTATTTGCTATTACAGATTCATTGAATACATTATCAATAGAGAATATTGTAATAAAAGTCCCAAAAGAACAATTGGCTGAATTGCCTGAATCTTTCCTGGCAATTTATAATCAGGATTTAGTTTTGGTTCAAAAAACAGAATCTTCAATTACAATTGAGACTGAAAAAAGTAAGAAGGTTACTTTATCAGTTGATGATTTCTCCAAAGACTGGAGTGGGGTTGTACTTGCAATTGAGCCTAATGAAGCTCAGGAAGAAGAAGTTTTAAGTGAAAATCCAAAATGGCTTAAGTATGGTATTTTGTTTTTGGCGTTAATTGTCTTATCTAGTTTTTATAACGATTATAAGATATTCGATTATGCTTTTTTAGTCACCTCTTTATTGGGATTAATAGTAAGTGTTTTCATAATTCAGGAAAAGTTAGGTATAGATAACCAAATGGTGTCTAAGTTTTGTAATATCAATCCAAATACTTCATGCGAATCAGTTATTAAATCAGATAATGTAGATGTTAATAAGTGGTTTGGTTTTTCGGATTTACCATTAATTTTCTTCGTTACAGCAGTTCTTGCAATGTTAATAGGGCCAGCAAATTCTAATCTTGTAGGATTGCTTAGTCTGGCAGCTATACCAATCATTGTCTATTCTATTTGGGTTCAGAAATTCCAGATAAAAAAATGGTGTGTATTGTGTTTGGTTATTTCTTTTTTAATGATAGTTCAAGGAATAGGTTGGGCTTTTGAATCTGAATTAAAGTTAAGCATTACGTTGGCTAGCCTTTTTCAGTATTTATTCTCTTTGATTCTTATTTCTTCGTTATGGTTTACTATAAAACCAGTTATTGAGGATAAATTAAAAGCAGAAAGTTCTGTGAAGAACTTAACCAAGTTCAGAAGAAACTATACTCTTTTTGAATTCTTATCTAAAGATGTTACTGCACAAGAAGGGTTTGATAAATTGGCAGGATTGCATTTTGGAAATACTGCTGCTGCTGTCAAGCTTTCTATTATCATAAGCCCAAGTTGTGGACATTGTCATAAAGCATTTGAGGAAGCATTTGAGTTAGTTTGGAAATTTCCCGAAAAAATATCTTTGAATGTATTGTTCAATATCAATCCAGATAACAATCAAAACCCTTATAAAATTGTCGTAGAAAGAATGTTGATGATTAATGATACTAATCCTGAAAACATTGTAGAAGCAATATCTGACTGGCATATTAAAAAAATGACATTAGAAGTATGGCAGGAAAAATGGAAAGTTGATTCTATTTCTATGAAGGTTAATTTACAAATCCAGCAGCAATATGATTGGTGCTCACAAAACGGATTTAATTACACTCCAGTTAAAATTGTTAACAATAAGCTATACCCTACCGAGTACGAATTAAGCGAACTAAAATATTTTATTAATGATATTTTAGAAAGTAATGAAACGTTAGAGAGAGACTCTCTTGTCTATATGTAAAGCATTTATAAAATTCTTGCAAGAGTAGACATAAGCTTCAAGTGTCTTAAAATGATTGGAGTAATAACCAATTTAAAATTCCCCAATTATGTTAAAGAAAATTTTAAAGCTTGAAGGTGCTCAGGAATTAACAAGAAGCGAGCAAAAAACTATTGATGGAGGAATTAATATTGAATGTAGTCCTACTGGCGTATGTTCAGGTAGCACTAAATGTGTGTTCGATTGTAAGCCAGTAGGCGTGTGTAGACCGAATAGTTACGTTGAGAAGCTTTGCTAATATATTATTTGAGAATAGTAAGATTTTGTTGTCTTTAAATCTATAGACATAAGCTTCAAGTGTCTTAAAATGATTGGAGTAATAACCAAATTAAAATTTCCCAATTATGTTAAAGAAAATTTTAAAGCTAGAAGGTGCTCAGGAATTAACAAGAAGTGAGCAAAAAACTATCCAAGGTGGAAGAGCTTGTGATCAAGGTGGATGGTGTCCAACAGGAAGTAAATGTGTATCTGATTGTAGGTTTGATGAGATTTGTAGGCCAAACAGTTACATTGAGTGTTAGTTTACTAATAGCTCAATTTAAGATTAATAAAACCAAAAAACCATATTATGTTAAGTAAAATTTTAAAATTAGAAGGTGCTCAAGTGTTAACGCAAAAAGAGCAAAAAAGTATTAATGGTGGTGTTACCGAAGTTTGTGCTAAAGCATTGGCTGCTGGATACGCAATATTAAAAGGATCGGCTCCGTGCCCTCCACAATATCCTTTAGCCGGAGGTGGTTGTTGTTTTGCAGATTAAAACAAAACCGTAAACTCATTTAGGACTTTACCTAATTAATAAAATAAAAGTATATAAAAATCGAAGCTCAAGTTTAAAATCGATTTTTAGTATGAATAGACATAAGCTTCAAGTGTCTTAAAATGATTGAAGTATTAACAAATTCAAAAAACCGTATTATGTTAAAAAGCATTTTAAGCCTAAAAGGCGCAGAAGAGTTGACAAAAAAACAGCAAAAAGAAATTAAAGGATCTTGGATTCCACCTGAAGGTAGATTTTGCCCGAATGGAACATGTCAATATTATGAAGGTGGGCCTTGCAGAAAAGTATCTGATCAATGTATTTAATTCTGTTAAGTAATTAGACATAAAACTTCGAGTGTCTTAAAATGATTGAAGTATTAACAAAATTAAAAATCCCCCAATTATGTTAAAGAAAATTTTAAAACTTGAAGGTGCTCAGCAATTAACCAGAAGTGAGCAAAAAATCATTAAAGGCGGATTAGCCTGTGGTGTTGATGGATATTGTCCAGGTACTAGTAAATGCGTGACAGATTGTAGGTTTTCAGGTATGTGCAGACCATCTAGTTATGTAGAGTGTTAATGTGCTAATGGCTTAATAGGATTAAGAAGTAGAAATGCTCTAAAATATAGACACGAACTTCAAGTGTCTTAAAAATTTTGAAGTAGTAACAAAATCAAAAAAAACATATTATGTTAAAGAATATTTTAAAATTAGAAGGCGCTCAACAACTTACAGCAAAAGAACAAAAATCTATTAACGGTTCAGGGATAGTATGTAATGGTATTGATATCCTTATTTGTTGTCCAGATGGTATATGTGCATGTGCTCCAGCAGGAACGCCATGTATGTTAACTTAGATAATAGTTTGGACATAAAACTTCGAGTGTCTTAAAGTTATTGAGGTAGTAACAAATTCAAAAAAATATATCATGTTAAAGAATATTTTAAACTTGGAAGGTGCTCAAGAATTGTCTAAAAACGAACAAAAAGTTGTTAAAGGCGGATTGCGTTGTGGTGTTGATGGCTATTGCCCAGGTGACACAGTTTGTGTTGGTCGAGAAATTGACGGTGTTGGAGATTGTAAATTAATAAAAGGATAGTTTTATAAGTCTCCAGATAGGTTTCAGAGTAATAATTAAATTTTAAAAATATCAATTATGTTAAAAAACATTTTAAAATTAGAAGGTGCTCAAGAATTGACAAATAATGAGCAAAAAAGTATTAATGGAGGTATTACTGAAGAGTGTGCTAATGCTATCGCTAGTGGAGAAGCCATATTTAAAGGTGGTAAGCCATGTCCTGAATTGTATCCTATTTCTTCAGGAGGTTGTTGCTATCAATAATCTTTTTATTTATAGTTAGATAAGAAGAATATTCTGCTCAAGTTTTATAATACAATTTTATATAAAAGGACATAATCCTCAAGTGTCTTGAAATGATTGAGGTATTAACAAATTCAAAAAAACCAAATTATGTTAAAATCAATTTTAAAATTAGAAGGTGCTCAAAAATTAACTAATAACGAGCAAAAAAGTATTAATGGTGGTGCATGTGTTGTCCTTTGTTGTCCAGAGACAGGGTGTTCATGTGTTCCTAAAGGAACAGCTTGTATGCTATAGTTAATTGATTTCTATCAATTAATAATATTAACAAATTCAAAAAACCATATTATGTTAAAGAACATTTTAAAATTAGAAGGTGCTCAAAAACTAACTAATAGCGAGCAAAAAAGCATTAATGGAGGAGGCGACTGTGTTATTCTTTGTTGTCCAGAAGTAGGATGTATATGTGTTTTTAAAGCAAATATTCCGCTTCAATGTTATAGTAGTTAATTGATTTTGCTCAATTGACAAATTAGTAGTATTGAGCCCCGAGAATCATAAGATGACTGGGGTATTTTTTAATTTTTAATCCATATATCATGTTAAAAAACATTTTAAATCTAGAAGGTGCTCAGAAAATTGAAAAAAATGAGCAAAAAAAGATTAGTGCTGGTAGTGCTCCATATTGTGAAGCAGGTTTTTGTGCAAGACGTTCATTGGAAGATGGAAAATGGGTATGGGATTGTTTACCATGCTAATTAAGTTTATTTAATCACTTTAATTTAAAATATAATATCATGTTAAAAAACATTTTAAACTTGGAAGGCGCTCAAAAAATAACTAAAAATGAGCAAAAAGTAATTACAGGAGGTGGTGCGCCACTTTGTGACGAGGGTTTCTGTGCAGAACGTTTATTAGAAAATGGAAAATGGGTATGGCGTTGTATGCCTTGCTAATTAAGTTTATTTAATCACTTTAATTTAAAATATAATATCATGTTAAAAAACATTTTAAACTTGGAAGGTGCTCAAAAAATAACTAAAAATGAGCAAAAAGTAATTACAGGAGGTGGTGCGCCACTTTGTGACGAGGGTTTCTGTGCGGAACGTTTATTAGAAAATGGAAAATGGGTATGGCGTTGTATGCCTTGCTAATTAAATTTATTTAATCATTTTAATTAAAAATAATATGTTAAAAAATATTTCAAAAATAGACGGAGCTCAGGAGTTAACAGAAAATGAGCAAAAAGTAATTAAAGGAAACGGACCTGGCGATTTTATCGTTTGTTGTCCTGAAGATAATAATATTGCCTATCCAGATTGCAGATTTATTGAGTGTTCTAGATAATTTTTATACTAGGGTTTATGAGTTTTAGGCATAAACCCTAGTTCTTAAAAAAAGTGAAGTATTAACGAATTAATAAAAACTAATTATGTTAAAAAATATTTTAAACTTAGAAGGGGCTCATCAATTAACCAAAAATCAGCAAAAGAGTATTCATGGAGGTATAGCCTGTACTAAAGGAAGAATATGTCCAACAGGAACATATTGTGTTGTCTCAGGCGAATTTGAGGGGCTTTGTAGAAAAAATTAGTAAATATTTATTCAACATTAAAAAAACGATACTTATGTTAAAGAATATTTTAAAATTAGAAGGAGTTCAAGAATTGAACATAACAGAGCAGAAAATAATAAAAGGTGGTACAGAGAAACCTAAAGAGGGATGTGCTGTAGATTTTTGTTTAAATATTTTCGGTGTTTGTGTTCGTTGTGAGCCTTAATGAAAATTAATTTTTTAAAACAATACTTATGTTAAAGAATATATTAAATATTGAAGGCGCACAAAATTTAAGCAAAAGCGAACAAAAAATGCTTGTTGGAGGAGGTAAAATCCCATCAGGAAACTGTAAATGTTTTTGCTATAATGGAGGTCCTGTAAAAATAAGTTCTTCTTGCTTTTCTTATTGTGCTGATGGTACAATACCAGGATTAGAAGAAGGAAGTACTGGGAATTGTACATTTCCTGGAGGCGGAGCTTAATTAATTAATTTTTAAAACTTTATATCATGTTAAAAAACATTTCAAATTTAGAAGGTGCTCAAAAATTAACTAAAAATGAGCAAAAAAGTATTAAAGGTGGTTTAAAAGATTGTATTGATCCTAATACAAATCAGTGTAAGTATTATAGCTTATCATGCGCTAGTCCATGTCGTCCAGGGATAGAGCCTTAATAATGTAATATTAATTAAGTTTTTGTTAGTCCGTAAAACGACTAACAAGAACTTAATGTTTTAATTGTTTTTTGTGTAACTAATAAAACTAAATATCATGTTAAAAAAGATTTTAAATTTAGAAGGTGCTGAACAATTAACAAAGAACCAACAAAAAAGCATCAAAGGTGGTTTGGAGTATTGTCGTGATTGGAATACGGGTCTCTGTAAGTACTATAAGATAACCTGCGCTAGTCCATGTAATGTACAGCCGTAGGTTTTAAATAAAATTATAATTTGTTAAGTGTTAGTAAGGTTGTTCATTAAGATGATAAAGAGGAGGTGGTTCCTCTTTATTATTTTATATTCGAATATGAAATAATTAGAGTATATTGTCCTTGTAAAACAAGATTTAAAATTGAAAAAATTCCCCAATTATAAACAAGCAGATTTTAAGGACTGCGGTCCTACCTGCTTAAAGATTATTGCAAAGCATTATGGTAAGTCCATAAATATTCAAGAACTACGTGATTACAGTGAGACCACACGGGAAGGAAGTAATTTGTTGTTCTTAAGTGATGCTGCAGAAAAAATTGGTTTTCGAACCTTAGGAGTTAAACTTAATGTACAGAGTCTGGAAGAAGCTCCTTTGCCTTGTGTCTTACATTGGAATAAAGAACACTATGTTGTGCTTTATAAAATTAAGAGAGGTATCTATTATATTTCTGATCCAGCTTTTGGATTGATAGAATATAATCAGAAAGACTTTATTAAGTTTTGGATAGGAAATAATGCCGATGATTCTACTCAGGAAGGAATTGCATTATTGTTAGAAGCCACTCCAAGATTCTTTCAGTCCGAGTTTGATAAAGAAGATAAAAAAGGCTTAGGATTTGGGCTATTATCGCAATATGTCTTGCGATATAAATCATTCCTAATCCAGTTAAGTATAAGTTTACTGGCTAGTAGTTTACTACAGCTTATTTTTCCTTTTCTTACCCAGAGTATTGTCGATGTAGGGATACAAAATCAAAACATTCATTTTATTTATTTAATTCTGTTTGCGCAATTATTTCTTTTTGCAGGAAGAACAGGGTTAGAACTTATCAGGAGTTGGATATTATTGCATTTATCTACCAGAATAAATATCTCTTTAATTTCAGATTTCTTCATCAAATTAATGAATTTACCAATTTCATTTTTTGATGTCCGAATGACGGGAGATATTATGCAACGTATAAACGACCATCGTCGTATAGAGAGAATCCTTACCACATCATCATTAAATGTATTGTTTTCGGTCATTAATATGATAATTATGGGAGGAGTCCTAGCGTATTACAATCTTCAGATATTCTTAGTGTTTTTTGCAGGAAGTATTCTGTACTTCGGATGGATAACCTTATTCTTAAAACGAAGAGAGGAACTCGATTATAAGCGATTCTCAGAAGTTAGTCAGGAGCAAAGCAAGGTTATGGAGCTTATAAACGGAATGCAGGAAATAAAACTGCATAATGCCGAAAAGCAAAAAAGATGGGGTTGGGAGTATGTTCAGGCAAGATTATTTAGAGTTTCTATAAAAGGACTTGTTCTGGAACAAACTCAAACAATAGGTTCGTCTGTAATTAATGAATTAAAGAATATTTTTATAATTTTCCTTTCTGCAAAATTGGTAATCGATGGTCAGATCACACTTGGGATGATGCTTGCTATAAGTTCTATCGTTGGGAGTTTAAATGGACCAATTACACAACTTATAGAGTTTGTAAGAGAAGTACAAGATGCCAAAATATCGTTGGCAAGACTATCCGAAATTCATGATAAAGAAGATGAGGTACAGCAAGAAGTACATCAAACCCAAGATATTCCTCAGGATAGTGATATAATTATCAAAGATTTATCGTATCGTTATTTAGGTTCGGATATTCCTGTTTTAGATGATTTAAATTTGATAATTCCTGCACACAAAGTAACTGCCATTGTAGGCGTTAGCGGAAGCGGAAAAACCACTTTAATGAAGTTATTACTAAAATTCTATGAGCCAAATAATGGAGAAATTAATTTAGGAAATACACAACTTAAAAACATTTCGCAAAAAGCATGGCGTAATAACATCGGAGCAGTTATGCAAGAAGGATTTATTTTTAGTGATACAATTGCTAATAATATAGCTATTGGGGTCGATAAAATAGATAAAGAACGATTGGTTTACGCTGCAGATGTGGCCAACATAAAAGAATATATCTCTAGTTTACCTCTTGGTTATAATACCAAGATAGGATCAGAAGGTGTTGGTATGAGTACAGGACAAAAACAACGATTATTAATTGCGAGAGCAGTTTATAAAAATCCCGAAATGTTATTTTTTGATGAAGCAACTTCAGCATTAGATGCAAATAATGAAAAATCAATTATGGGGAAATTAGATATCTTCTTTAAGGATAAAACAGTTGTAGTAATTGCGCACCGATTAAGTACAGTGATGAACGCAGATCAAATTGTTGTTTTAGACAAAGGAAAGATCATCGAAATAGGAAGTCACTCAGCATTAGTAGAACAAAAAGGGAATTATTTTGAATTGGTTCGTAATCAATTGCAATTAGGAAATTAAAACATGGCAGAAGACAATACAAAATTTGAATTAAGAAGCGAAGAAGTACAAGATATCCTTACAAGAGTGCCACATTGGATGATACGATGGGGAACGGTTTTAATCTTTGCAATAATATGCATGCTGTTTTTTGTTTCCTGGTTTCTTAAATATCCAGATGTTGTGAGTACAGAAATAAGTATTACAACGTCTATTCCTCCTGAGAAATTAGTAGCAAAAACTACTGGAAGAATCGAAGCAATTTTAGTAAAAGATAAAGCAAAAGTGTCAAAAAATACACCGCTTGCAATTATCGAAAATTCAGCTAATTATAAAGATGTCTTTGTTCTAAAAAACACAGTAGACAATTTTAATATAAATGACAGAAATAAAGAATTTCCATTTGCTTCCCTAAACAATATGCAGTTTGGAGAGATGGAAAATGCTTATGGAGTATTTCAGAAGGACTATGCAGCATGGAAACTTAATGAAAACCTACAACCTTTTCAGGTAGAAAATAATGCTCAAAAATCAGAACATACCCAGATAAAAGAACGATTGGCTATTTTGCAGCAGCAAAAAAGCATCAACGAAAGCGAATTACAACTTCAAAAGAACGATGTTAATCGTTTCGAAGCTTTATATGCAAAAGGGGTTATTTCTACACAAGACTTAGAAAATAAAAAGTTGAGTTATCTTCAGGCAGATAAGAATTATAAAGGATTGCTTTCATCAATATCGCAATTAAAATCATCCCTTATAGAAAACTCCAGATCTAGTCAAGGTACTAAAATAAGCGGAACGAAAGAAGAAGTGAATTTAGAGCGGAACTTAATGCAATCTTTTTATCAGTTAAAAAAAGGGATTAAAGATTGGGAATTAGCTTACACATTAAGATCCTCAATTCCGGGTATAGTTACTTTTTTGCAAGTATGGACAGAGAGCCAAACAATTACTTCGGGAGAGAATGTCTTTTCGATTATTCCAGATACTGAAAAAGGATATATTGGCAAAGCCAAAGCAAAGGCTCAGAATTCAGGAAAAATTAAACTAGGACAACAAGTTAATATTCGATTGTTTAATTTCCCAGACAGAGAGTTTGGTGTAATTAGAGGCAAGGTCGAAAATATTTCGCTTATTCCAGATAAAGATGGGAATCTATTGCTAGATATATCGCTACCTAAAGGATTGGAAACATCGTATAAAAAGAAAATTCCTTTTCAACAAGAGATGAAAGGTAGTGCAGAAATTGTTACCGAAGATTTACGATTACTCGAAAGAATACTATATCAGTTTAAGAGCCTTTTTAGACAGAATTAAGATTTGATGTCTTACAATCATTGTGTCTTCTCGCTATATTTTTGAATCAGTCAAATCCTAGGTTATAAATTTAACAAAATTGATCTTTAATGTTTATTGTTTTTGATTATCTGTTTGTTTTTTAATAGCCTATGTTTTTATCTTTAATGTTATGCTTAGAAATTACGATGTAGTTTTTAAACTATTTTATCAAAGATGATTTTCTATTAAAAACGAGGTGTTTGCTGGTTTTATAATAGATTCAAAATATTCTTGCGCGAGATTAGACATAAGATTCAAATGTCTTTAAACGATTGGGTTATTAACGAAACTATAAAATTTTAAATTATGTTAAAAAACATTTTAAACTTGGGAGGTGCCAAAAAATTAACCAAAAACGAACAAAAATCAATTAACGGAGGTGGGGCTAAATTTAGTCCGGAAACAGGATGGTGTTTTAGTAATTATAGTTCTTGCGATGATACTTATCCGAAAAGCTATGCCGGTGGTTGGTGTTGTGAAAGATAGTTTTTAAAATATATTAGAGAGGAAGTTCGCTTTCTCTCTGTGTTATTTTACAATTAAGATAATTCTTTTCTACACTTTTTAACATAGCAATCTTTCGTTAGCTCGATATATTCGAGAATAAAAGGTGTAGTTACTTCCTATAATTTATTCCTCAATAGAGACACCATTAGCTTTTAATTTGAATTAAAAGCCAATAATATTTACTTCAAATATATTATGTTTCTCGCTCTTATAAACCAGTTAAGTTTCTGGTTATAAATTTAACAAAATAGACGCTCAATGTTTATTGTTTTTTATTATCTATCTGTATTTTAATTGGTTATGTTTTATCTTTAATGTTCTGCTTAAAAATTACTATGTGGTTTTTAAACTATTTCATCAAATGTAATTTTCTATTAAAAAACAAAGGTATCAGCTGGTTTTGTAATAGAATTAAAATATTCTTACGCAAGATTAGACAGAAAGTTCAACTGTCTTTAAACGATTGGGCTATTAACAAAACCATAAAAAACAAATCATGTTAAAGAACATTTTAAATTTAGAGGGTGCCAGAAAACTAACCAAAAGCGAACAAAAATTAATTAGTGCAGGAGAATGGAGATATTCTGAAGCAACGGGTTATTGTGTTTATCCACTTCCTGTTTGTAGCGGAGCGCTTTATTCAAAACAATATCCGGGTAACTGGTGTTGCGAAAAATAATTTTTAAAACATACCAGAGAGAAAGTTCGCTTTCTCTCTGTGTGTTTTTATAATTGAGTTACTTCTTTTAGCCGGTTTTAAAGTTTATATTTTTTAGATAGTGATCTTTCGTCAACTCGATATATCCGATAACGAGACCTCATAATTACTTCTTCAATAACGATTATTCATTTTTAACTAGATTCAAATCGATGACATTTCTTTTAAAAGGACTGTTGAAATTTTCATGCGTTTTTGTTTCTATTGTGTCAGTTTAATCTTGGGTTATAAATGTAACAAAATAGGTTCTCAATGTTTGTTGTTTTTGTGTATATATCTATTGTTTAATTAGTTGAGTTCTTATCTTTAATATTGTGCTTAAAAATTCACATGTAGTTTTTAAGCTATTTTATCATCGACAAATTTCTATTAAAATACTAGTTATATGCTAGATTCTTTAATAGACTTAAAAATATTCTTGCGTGAGATTAGACAGAAAGTTCAAATGTCTTTAAAAGATTGAGCTATTAACGAAACCATAAAAAAACAAATCATGTTAAAAAACATTTTAAACGTAGAAGGTGCTCAAAAATTAACAAAAAGCGAACAAAAACTAATTAACGGTGGAGCAGTAGGAGATTGGACATATTCCGAACAAACAGGTTATTGCGTTTATTCTGTAGAAGCTTGCGGCTTTGGAGTTTATCCAAAAAGATATCCTGGAAACTGGTGTTGCCAAAAATAATATCTTAAAACAAGTTAGAGAGAAAGTTCGCTTTCTCTCTTTGTAAGTTTTTTAAAACCTACATTTTTAAATAGAAATCCTTGGTCAATTCGATGTATTCGGGAGTATAAACATGTCTTTCAGTTTCGATAATTAATTCATCGATAGAAATGTCTGTGTTTTCAGCGCGATTAAAGGCTAATAAACTACGTTTAATATCGCTTACAGATGTTCCTTTTACTCGAGTGATTTTAAAAGGATATAACTCAAATTCTTTGGCTAGAGTAATAAATTTCTCTTCTTCTTTAAATGGAATAATTACTGAGAAGATTCCGTTTTCCGAAAGCAATAAATCAGCCGCTTCAACTAAATCTTCAAAAGGCATTGCGTCTTGAAAACGTGCTAAATCTCTTTGATCGTTATCAGTTTTGTAATCTTCGCTGTAAAAAGGAGGGTTTGATACAATGATATCATATTCGTCTTCAGGTTCTTCCATGAACTCGTCTAATCCTGCATGATAACAAAATAAATGGTCATTCCAAGGAGCGTTTTCAAAATTATCTACAGCTTGTTCATATGCAGCTTCATCTATCTCTAAAGCGTCGATTTGTTCTGCTGAGGTTCTTTGTGCTAGCATCAAGGCAATAAGTCCAGTTCCGGCTCCAACATCTAAAATGCTAAAAGGATTATTGGTTATAGGAGTCCATGCGCCTAATAAAACACCATCAGTGCCAACTTTCATAGCAGTTTTATCTTGTAGAATAGAGAATTGTTTGAATTTAAACATAAAAAAGAAATTCCAATTTTTTTAAATTCCAAATTTCAATTAGAAAGGAGGGAATTCTAAAAAAAGAAATTCCAAATTCCAATTGCAAAAAGGAGTAAAACTATATGAGTTTTGAGTTGCAAAAGTAAGATTAAAATCTCAATAATTATTTTGAAGTTTTGGTGATTATTGCTGATAAAATTTTTCGTAATTCTTCTACTTCGAATAATAAAGAATTTGAAAGTGTTCTTTGATCGGGATTTGATTCATGTAATAAGCGTAACCAGAATTTAGATTCTTTAGCTTCTTTTCGAGAGATTTTAAGTCTAAATATTAAATCTTTATCCCCAAGTTTTTCATTTGCTTCAATATAATTTGCTCCTACAGAACCAGAAGATCTAACTAATTGTTTTCCGTCTTCTATGTTTGATGTTGTTTTAGGTAAAGTTCTAATATATGTTCTACATTCATTTGCAAACAAAAAAGTTCGTTCTTCTAAATCGTAAGGTTTGTTAATCATAATACTCCAATTTTTAAATTCTAATAAAGATGGCACAATTATTTTATAAAAATAAGTTTTTTCTTTCAAATTTAAAATTTAGAAAAAATATTCTTTAAAAGGTGGGATTTGGAATTTCAGATTTGGGATTTTCCTTTCCAGTATTGGAATTTGAGATTTGAAAAATTGGAATTTTCCTTCCTAGTTTGGAATTTGGAATTTCAGATTTGGAATTTTCCTTTTCAGTATTGGAATTTCTAATCTAAAGGTACATTTCAACCAAGCCTTCAGGTAAATTCATGATAACTTTTTTGTTATCACGGTCAATTTTTACTAAGAAATGGTCAATCATAGGGATTAACATCTCTACTTCGCCATTAATAACTTCAAAAAGAGGTTGGGCAGTAGAGTCATTTACAGAAACTATTTTCCCGAAAACGCCTAAGCGTTGGTCTTCTATTTCGAAACCGATAACTTCGTGGAAATAAAATTTGTTACCAGTAAGTTTAGGTAACATGCTTAAAGGAAGATAAATGGCGTTACCCATAATGGCATCGGCATCTTCCTCAGTAGTCATATCTTCAAAACGAATTCTTAAGAAATCGTTTTTGTGTATTGAGCTACTTTCAATAAAAAAAGGAACCAAGTGTTTGTCGCATTCGACAAACACTGATTCCAAGTTTTCGTATAACTCAGGTTCGTCCGTGTCTAAATAAGCCAGAACTTCACCTTTGAAACTAAATTTTTTCGCGATTTTACCTAAATAAAAACATTCTTCTTTACGCATTCTCGCTTAATATAATTATGCTTCAGTTGTTTCGTTATTTTCTTCAGCAGCAGGAGCTTCTTCAGTTGATGCTTCAACTTCAGCAACTTCTTCTACAGCAGGAGTAGCAGCAGCGATAGCGTCAGCTTCAGCTTTTGCAGCAGCAGCTAAACGTTTTGCGTTTACTTCTTGTTCAGCTTTAAAAGCTTTAGATTTAGCATCAGCTTGCGCTTTAGTTAAACCATCTTTCTTAGCGTCAACTTTTCCAGCTTTTGCTTCTAACCAAGCAGCTAATTTTGCATCAGCTTGTTCTTGAGTTAAAGCACCTTTGCGAATACCACCTTCAAGGTGATGTTTCAACAAAGCTCCTTTGTAAGAAAGAATTGCTTTAGCAGTATCAGTTGGTTGTGCACCATTGTGTAACCATTTAACTGCACTATCAAGGTTTAAGTCGATAGTTGCTGGGTTTGTGTTTGGATTGTAAGTACCGATTTTCTCTAAGTATTTACCATCTCTTTTTGAGCGTGCATCTGCAGCTACAACCCAGTAAAAAGGTTTTCCTTTTTTACCGTGTCTTTGTAATCTAATTTTTACTGACATAATCGTTTGATTAAATTTTGAGGTACTCGACCTCTATTAATTAAGGGTGCAAAGATATAATTTTATTCTGAATTACAATTTCTATTTTTTAATTTAATGTTTAAGCCCTTATTTGCTAGTTTTTTATGGTTCTTTTAAGAGATAGATCTAATTATTTTGTTTTTTAATTGATAATTTTGCCAAAATTTAATTTGAATATGAAAAAGTGGTTTTTTCTATTGCCTCTACTTTTATTGTTTTTTGCCTGTGATAAGGAAGAAGTGGTGTCGAGTAGTCCTGCATTTCAGTTCTTGAAAAATGATGTTTTTTGGAGAACTACAACTTATAGTGCTACTATTGATAAGGACGGAAAACTTGTAATTACTGGAGGTTTGAATGATGAAAAAGTCGTATTACAAACAGCTTCGGTAAATGTTAAAACATATGCTTTGGGAGTCGATGATGTTTCTACTGCTACATATATAAATTCATTGCCAAAGCAAGAAACTTTGTATAAAACAGGTAAAGGAATAGGAAGAGGTCAGATTATTATAACAGAGTATAATAAGGATACAAATACAGTTTCGGGCACATTTGCATTTATTGCTCCAGATAATGAAGATGTTGCGTCGGTCGAAAAAGCAGTCCGTTTTAAAGAAGGAGTTTTTTATAAAGTGCCAATTACGTTGGTTAACACATCGGAATAGAAAATTTTAGAGAAAGAAAAAAAAATCTATTTGCGACTCTTCTTACTTTTTTTTATTGATAATAAAAACATAAATAAGCTAATTTATAGTAGATTAGAAAAAAATAAGATTACATTTGTTGCATATTAAAATAAGTACATATGAATATTTTTGTTGGAAGCCTTCCATTCAGTATTGAGGAAGCAGATTTAAGAGAGTCTTTCGAGGCTTACGGAGCAGTTGATTCAGTTAAAATCATTACTGATAAATTTACTGGAAGAAGTAAAGGTTTCGGTTTTGTTGAAATGACAAATGATGATGAGGCTCAAAAAGCGATTGACGAATTGAACGGAGCTACTGTTCAAGGACGTGCAATTGTTGTAAACAAATCTGAGCCAAAACCAGAAGGCGAAAGAAGAAGTTTTAATAACAACCGTGGAGGAAATGATTCTCGTGGTGGTTATGGTGGTGGAAACAGCCGTGGTGGAGACAACCGTGGAGGTGGAAACAGAGGAGGATATTAATATTTTTTTCTACAATATAAAAAAAGGTGTCAATTTATTGACACCTTTTTTGTTTGTATATGTTTTGCTGTAGAGATGTATATATTGTAGAGACGCACCGCAGTGCGTCTAATATTTTTTATAAATTAGCAACCAACCAATCACCAACTTCGCTGGTTTTGTAGGCTTTGGTTCCTTTTGGAGCTAAATCTTCAGTGACAATTCCTTGCTCTAATGATTTATTTACAACGGCTCTAATTGCTTCGGCTTCCTCTTTTAGTCCAAAAGCATCTTCAAACATCATTGCAGCAGATAAAATAGTTGCTAATGGATTTGCAATATTTAATCCTGTTGCTTGCGGATAAGACCCGTGAATAGGTTCATATAATGAAGTGTGTTCTCCAACAGATGCAGAAGGCATTAATCCCATTGAACCTGAAATTACCGAAGCTTCATCCGTTAAGATATCTCCAAATAGATTTTCAGTGATCAATACATCGTAAGAGTTTGGCCATTGTACCAATCGCATTGCAACAGCATCTACAAATTCATAAGAAACAGTTACTTCAGGATAATCTTTTTCCATTGCCTGAACTGTTTCTCTCCATAAACGTGAAGTTTCCAAAACGTTTGCTTTATCAACGCAACATAATTTTTTGCTACGTGTCATTGCAAGTTCAAAACCTTTTTTAGCTAAACGTTGTACTTCAGCTCTTGTGTAAACACAATTGTCAAAAGCAGTTTCTCCATTGTCTCTTCTTCCTTTTTCTCCAAAATAGATTCCTCCGGTTAATTCTCTTAAGAAAACTAAATCAGTTCCTTCGATTCTTTCTCTTTTTAAAGGAGAATTATCTATTAATGAAGGGAAAGTAAACGTTGGTCGAACATTAGCAAATAACCCTAATTTTTTACGCATTAATAATAAACCTTGTTCAGGTCGAACAGGCGCACTTGGATCATTATCGTATTTTGGATGACCGATTGCGCCAAATAAAACGGCATCGGCAGCCATACAAATTTCATGAGTTTCATCCGGATAAGGAACTCCAACTGCATCAATAGCACAAGCTCCTGTAAGAGCAGGTGTCCAGTTAATTTCGTGATTAAATTTTTTTGCAATAGCATCAGATACTTTTACGGCTTCATTAATTACCTCAGGACCAATTCCGTCTCCTGCTAAAAGGGCGATGTTAAATTTCATTTCTTTTTGAGTTTCTAAGTTTCTAAGTTTCTAAGTTTTTTTCCTTAGTAAGTCAGAATTTTTATTTATAATTGTTTTTAGGTTTAAAGCGGCAAAGGTTCAAAGGCTCAAAGGCTCAAAGTTTAAAGCAACAAAGAAAAAACCTTTGCGCCTTTGTTACTCTGAGCCTTTGTACCTATATTAAGGAATCACATTCAACATTTTTTGTGTGGCAATAATTGCGGCAACTGTCTGATCAGAATCTAGACCTCTTGTTTTAAATTCTTTTCCGTTATTAATCCAGGTAATAATAGTCTCGCATAAAGCGTCAGAACTACTTCCTGGAGGGATACGAACAGCATAATCAATTAACTTAGGTAAAGTCATTTTTTTGCTTTTGTAGATTTTGGTCAATGCATTCATAAAAGCATCAAACTGACCATCTCCTTGTGCATGTTCTTCTATGATTTCTCCGTCAAGATTTAAGCTTAATGTTGATGATGGACGTGTCCCTTTTGAATGCATTAATACGTAAGACTGTATAGTAATTTTATCTTGATACGTATGACTGTTTAAAACGTCAGAAATGATGTATGGTAAATCTTCTTTGGTAACCGTTTCTTTTTTGTCGCCTAATTCGATAATACGTTGAGTAACCAATTTTAAATCCTCTTGATTTAGTTTTAATCCTAATTCCTGAAGATTCTTTTCAATGTTGGCTTTTCCAGAGGTTTTCCCGAGAGCGTATTTGCGTTTTCTTCCAAAACGTTCTGGAAGTAAATCACTAAAATATAAGTTGTTTTTATTGTCACCATCGGCATGAATTCCTGCAGTTTGGGTGAAAACATTATCTCCAACAATTGGTTTGTTGGCAGGGATTCTGTAGCCAGTAAAGGTTTCTACCAATTTACTCACCGAGTATAAAGAAGTTTCTTTGATATTAATACTTACTTCTGGTAAATAATCATTGATTACGGCAACAGTACTTTCGAGAGGAGCATTTCCTGCACGTTCCCCCATTCCGTTTACAGTAACATGAAGTCCTTTAATGCCTGCTTTTACAGCTTCCATTACATTGGCTACACTTAAATCATAATCATTATGTGCATGAAAATCAAAATGGATACTTGGATATTTTGCAGTAATTTTTGAAATAAATTCGAAAGTTTGAGCAGGAATCAATACACCTAAAGTATCAGGAAGCAAAATTCTTTTGATGGGTTGTGTTGCTAAAAAAGCCAGAAAATCAAAAACGTATTCGGGAGAATTTCGCATTCCGTTGCTCCAATCTTCCAGATATACATTTGTTTCGATGTCGTTTTCTTTTGCTAAAGCAATACTTGTTGCAATTTCTGCAAAATGTTGTTCAGGTGTTTTTTTTAACTGATGTATAAGGTGGTTCATAGAACCTTTAGTTAATAAGTTCTGAACTTTAGCTCCAGCTTTTTTCATCCATTCGATAGAAACGCCACCATCTACAAAAGATAATACTTCAATTCTTTTAATGTAACCTCTTTCTTCTGCCCAAGATGTTATACTTTTTACTGCCTGAAATTCTCCTTCGCTTACGCGAGCAGAGGCAATTTCTATTCGATCAATATTTAATTCTTCTAATAGTAATTGTGCAATGGTTAGTTTTTCTGCTGCAGAAAAAGATACTCCCGATGTTTGTTCGCCATCACGGAGCGTCGTGTCCATTATTTCAATTTTTCTTTTTTCCATATTGATTTCTGTATTTCTTTTAAAGTGAAATTATAGTTGTTGTTATAATTTTCCTCTCACTTCATTTAACTTCATTGTCATTGAAATAGCTGAATTTTCGATCCAGTTATTGTATTCTTCGATTGTTTTTAATCTTAATTCGTTATCTAAATAATCTTCCTCAACCATTTGACTGGAATCTGCAACTTTAGACCAAATCCCTATTTTTGATTTAAAATCAGAATCTTCATTATGATAAGCTTCGTCTGAATTTATTTTCTCGATAGAATGAAAACCTGCTTCTTTTAATAATTGAGGTAGATCTTCGCCTATCTTATTATTCATTCCGGCATCTGCTCGCCATTTCAAAAAAGTTTTATAAAATTCCTGCATGCTTTCCGGTGGTAATGGATTCCAGATTAAATTAGTGTGATCATAATCCAGAATTGATATTTGACCGTTTGGCTTTAATAATGATTTCATTTTTATTAAAGCTTCTTTAGGATTGCTTAACCATTGTAATGTTCTGGCAGAAACGATTAAATCAAATTTTGTGTCTGGATTGTATTCAAATAAATCAACCGCAATTAATTCTAGATTAGAGACTGATTGATAAGATTCTTTGCCGCTTTTTATGAAAATTTCTGTATTGTCAATTGCAATAACCTTTCCGTTAGGGCCAATAGTATTTGCAATGTCTTTTGAAATTGAACCTGTTCCGCACCCAATATCTAAAATCGTCATTCCGGGTTTTAAAATCTGAATCAGATTTCGATAATCTTTTGATAAACTTCTATCGTCAAATATTTTTGTCGCGTTTTCGTCCCTTTTAATATGTTTATTGCCTTTCATTTACAATAGGATTATTTTTAAAACTTATTTCGATGTTGGATTATTTTCTGAAATATTTTTTCGGTCGATTTAATTTAGAAAGACCCGACAGGTTTCGAAAACCTGTCGGGTCTAGTAGATCGAACGAGATTTTATTAATAAGGAAGTTTATCGGCAAAAGTCACAATATCTTCTTTGATGTTTTGTAAATAATCAATGTCATCAAAGCCATTAATCATATTATTCTTTTTGTATCCATTAATCGCAAAAGATTCTGATTGACCAGTTGCTAATAATGTAATAGTTTGATTTGGTAAGTTGATTTCTAATTCCGTTTTTGGATCAGCTTCAATTGCTTTAAAAATAGTATCAGCAAATTCAGGGCTAACTTGTACAGGAAGAACTCCAATATTTAAGCAGTTTCCCTTAAAGATATCTGCAAAGAAACTAGATACTACAGCTCTAAATCCGTAATCGTAAACTGCCCAAGCAGCATGTTCTCTAGAAGATCCTGAACCAAAGTTTTTTCCTCCAACTAAGATTTTTCCGCTATAAGTAGAATCGTTTAAAACGAAATCAGCTTTTGGAGAATCATCTCCATTATATCTCCAATCTCTAAAAAGATTGTCTCCAAAACCTTCACGTTTTGTTGCTTTTAAGAAACGAGCCGGGATGATTTGATCGGTATCTACGTTTTCTATCGGTAGCGGCACTGCACTACTAGTAAGTATATTAAATTTATCGTATGCCATTTTGATATCTGCTTTAGGCTGTAGGCTATAAGCTTTAGGCTTTTCCTACAGGGTGTATTATGTTATTGTATTTTTTGCTTGAAGCCTATTGCTTAAAGCTTATAGCGAGAATTAAAATAACTCTCTCGGATCTGTCAGTTTTCCTGTTACGGCTGCTGCTGCTGCCATAATCGGACTAGCTAAAAGTGTTCTTGAGCCAGGACCTTGACGACCTTCAAAGTTTCTGTTAGAGGTACTTACTGCATATTTTCCAGCAGGAACTTTATCATCGTTCATAGCTAAACAAGCAGAACAACCAGGCTGACGTAATACAAAACCTGCTTCGGTTAAGATTTCTAAAAGACCTTCTTCTTTAATTTGTGCTTCAACAACATGAGATCCTGGAACTAACCAAGCAGTTACATTATCAGCTTTTTTGCGTCCTTTTACAATTTCTGTAAAAGCTCTAAAATCTTCAATACGACCATTAGTACAACTTCCTAAGAATACAAAGTCGATTGGTTTTCCAATCATAACATCATTTTCTTGAAAGCCCATGTAAGCCAAAGATTTTTTATAAGTTTCCTCGCCGCCTTCAACTTGGTTGGCGTTCGGAATATTTTTAGAGATACCAATTCCCATTCCTGGATTAGTACCGTAAGTAATCATCGGTTCGATATCTGCTGCGTTAATGTTTAATTCAGCATCAAAAACTGCATCAGCATCGGTTTTTAAAGTTTTCCAATAAGCAACCGCTTTATCCCAAGCTTCACCTTTTGGCGCATATAATCTTCCTTCAAGGAAATCGAATGTTTTTTGGTCTGGAGCAATCATTCCTCCACGAGCACCCATTTCGATACTTAAATTACAAACAGTCATACGACCTTCCATGGTCATGTTTTCAAAAACATTTCCTGCATATTCAACAAAATATCCAGTACCTCCAGAAGTAGTTAATTGAGCAATAATATAAAGAGCAACATCTTTTGGTCCTACACCTTTACTTAATTCGCCATTTACGTTGATACGCATTTTCTTTGGCTTTGGTTGCATGATACATTGAGTAGATAAAACCATTTCAACCTCAGAAGTTCCAATACCAAATGCAATCGCTCCAAAAGCACCGTGAGTAGAAGTATGTGAATCTCCACAAACAATAGTTGCGCCAGGTAATGTAATTCCGTTTTCAGGACCTACAACGTGAACGATTCCGTTTTTTTTGTGGCCTAAACCCCAGTGAGAAATTCCGTATTCGGCTGCGTTATCTTCTAATGCTTTTAGCTGATTAGCAGATAAAGCATCTTCAACAGGTAAATGCTGATTTATAGTTGGTGTGTTGTGATCGGCAGTTGCAAAAGTGCGTTCTGGGTATAAAACCGAAATGCCTCTGGATTTTAATCCTAAAAAAGCAACAGGACTTGTAACTTCATGAATAAAATGACGGTCAATGAAAAACACATCGGGTCCATCTTCAATTTTACGCACAACGTGCGAATCCCATACTTTGTCGAATAATGTAGTACTCATTTTTAACTATTTTTTAATTGTAATTTCCATGTAATCATAAGAGGATAACAAAATTAGAAAAAGAATCAAAAGCGAAAATTGGCATATTTGATTATATACGATACCCAAACCATTCTACAAATTATAAACTCGTTCGCTTTGTTTGATATTCGTTAAGGTGTTAAATTTTTCTTTGCTTTTCTCTTTCTCTTTTTAATTAGGTTGCTTTTGATTGTTGTAGAGGTTGCTAATTTGTGGATTTATTGCTATTTAGCTGTGTTTAAAGTGGTTTTGTAATAAATAATATAACAAAATGTGGAAAAATAGTAGTAAATTATAATTCTTTCTTTTGATTAAAGCAGTTTAAAAATGAAGTAATTGGATGTTTTATTCGGTTAAAACTATTCTATATAAAGCTGTTTTTTTAATTGCATTTTACGACATCCAAGAAATGTATTTTTTGTTTTTTAGAATGAAGTTAAAATCAATTTGAGTGATTATGACGGGTAGCTGACAATTACTTTTTAAAAGGATTACTAATATTGAAAATTCTAATTTTAAAAAAATAATGTCATGAATTTAAATCAAATTGCTTACAGAATTGGAGTTATTGGAACCGTAATTATTTTAGTTTGGGTTGGACTTTTTAAGTTTACAGCTGCCGAAGCTGGAGCAATAAAAGGCTTAGTCGAAAATCATTTTGCAATGAGTTGGATGTACAAAGTAATGTCGTTGCAAGTTGTTTCTAATGTTATTGGAGTTTTTGAAGTCTTTACTGGGGTTGGACTATTGTTTTCTTTATTTTATAGAAAAATTGGAATCTACGCAGGAGCAGCTTCGGCTGTTATATTTATTACAACTTTAAGTTTCCTAATTACAACTCCAGGCGTTTTTAAAATGGTTGAAGGTTTTCTTGTAACAGATTTTTTTATTTTAAAAGATATTCCTTATTTGGCTATTTCTTTGATGGTGTATGCGAAAAGCAAGGGATAAATAAAAGAAATTTTACCCATTCAATATAAAAGAAAATAATCAATCCAAATTATCAAAAACATAACGAGTTTTAATAATTTGGATTGATTATTATAGCTACCAATCCTTACAATCGATGTGGGCTTTTATCAAAGCGATCATTTATTGAAAAATGATATTGCAGACCCAATTCTAACCCAATTCGTAAATTATGTGTAGTTTTTTTAGAATCATTCCAATCAGGTGTGTCTGAATAGTAAGGGAAATTATCTGCAGAAGTGAAATCATATTCATATCTTAAATTTGTAGAATAGGAAATTTTATCTGACAGAAAACCTTTTAAACCAATTGAACCAATTATACCAAATAAAGTTTTTTTGTGCATTTTTCCTTCGTCACTATAATATTGATTTCTTTCTGGATGTTGATAAGAAATATATTCACTATAATCTGAAGTATGTGTTCTTATTTCATATTCATCTTCTGCAATTGTTTTATAATATTTCAGAAAAGAAAACTGTATTCCTTGATTAAATGTTAAAAATAATTTCTCTTTTAAGTGATAATAATATTGAACAGTTATGGGAGTTTTATAATACTCAAAACTTGATTTTATACTTGTATTGTCTCCAACGACATCAAAAAAGTATTTTTCGTTTTGTTTCGAATATTCAAACCCAGTTTTTACACCCCAACTGTCATTCCAGTTTTTTTCGATTGTGAGTCCAAAACCAAAACCATTTGGCAAATCTTGTTTGTCTTTATTATAAAGGAAGTTTGAATTTATTCTAGTGAAAAAGAAAGGATTCAAATTTATTCCAACTTGCCAATCAGTTATATCTTGAGCATTTCCCGCAAAGGAAATACTCAAGATCATGGCAATTACTAAGTTTTTCATGTTTAATTTATATCTTCTTAAAATTAAGATTAGAATCCATTGCTCCAAGTGCTGCTTTATTTAGCGAATAGTTTTCATAAGATGCTCCGTATCCAGCTGCAAAATAAATTAAATCTCCTTTCTTTACAAAACCTGAATTACCGGATCCTTGATATCGAACTGACTTGATTAATGTGCCATTATTATCATATTTTTCTAACTTATAAGCACTAGATACTATAAAGCCATTCTCAACTTCTATAAGACCTTGAATGTAGGAATCACTATTTTGAAAAGTAATTACGTTTAGCTGTTCACCTTGATCCGTTGTGATTCTTAATTCATTATGACTGTATAGTACTAAGTTTCCATTGGTTAGTTTTCTCACTATAAAAGAGCCATTTAAGTTATTCCAACTTTGTCCAACCTTCTTTAAATTACCAGTTTCAAATATTTTTTGATTTGTTATTTCAAGATTTTCATTAAGAAATAATAATATTGGTTTGTAATTCGTAAATGCTTCTGTTTGAGATGTGTCGTATTTACCTCCAAAAGCAATGTATGTATTTCCTGTTTTAATTAAATTTCCAATAAAAGCATTTTTAAGAGTGTTTTCATATGTTTTTCTACTTACAAACTGACCGGCACTATTTCTGATTTCTATTGCAGGATTTTGGCTGTAGGATCCGTAAAAATAGTATTGGTCATTGTTTTGTAGTGAGCCATAAATGGTTTTGTAACTGTAATTATCCGCTCGAATTGAATTCCAGTCAGAGTTTAATTCTACTTCTTTATGTCCGATGTAATTAATAGATTCAACAAATGTTACAATTTTGTTTCCGTTATTTAGAAAAATCGTTTGTGCATGTCCGGAATTAATTCCTTTCTGAGCTATAACTTTAGTGGTGAAAGTTCTAGTTACATCATCATATTCTAAATGCCTGTAAAAACTTGAGTTTGATGTTAATACTGATCTAATGGCTTCCGTATAGAATATTTTATTGTCATGAATGCCTATTTCGAGAGGGTAGGTGTCTGAGCCGCCAGGATTTTTATTTTCAACTAAAAGAGAATTTTCATTAGTTACACTTACCTTAATAGAGGTGCTGGAAGCAGCTCCATTTACATCTATAATAGTTAGACTAACTGTATATTCCCCAGATTCTGAATAATAAAAGGTAGGTTCTTTTTCTGTAGATTTTACATTGTTTCCGAAAACAAATGTATAAGAAGCGATTTCAGCACTAGATGTGGATAAGTTTGTTACTTTGATCTCATCACCAATATTAACTTTAGTTGCGGATAATTTAAATGATGCTGTAAGTTTGTTTTTTTCTGAGTCATCATTACTGCTACAGGAATTAAGTAGATTTAATAAAATAAATGTAAAAAAGTAGATTTTTTTCATAAAAATAAAATGATTTTTGATTTATACCACCAAAGATATCTTTTTTATAAGAAAATAAATCAAATTTTTTAACAACTATGTTTTGTAATTCTTTATTTATTTAAGCAGAAAAAAAGCGTAATTTTGAACTTCCTCTATTTTATATTTCACGGTTTTGTATAACGCATTAAATCAGTAGATTATGTGCGGTGAAGTTTAGATTTTGGAATTTTAAAAATTGTCTTTTAAAGAAAACTATGTATTTAATATTCGATACCGAAACTACTGGATTACCAAAACGTTGGGATGCTCCAATAACCGATTCTGATAACTGGCCTCGCTGTATTCAGATCGCTTGGCAGCTTCATGACGAAATGGGGCAATTAATCGAACATCAGGATTACTTGGTAAAACCTGAAGGATTTAATATTCCGTATGATGCTGAGCGTATTCACGGAATTTCTACAGAGTTGGCTGAAGCCGATGGAATCACATTGGCAGAAGTTCTGGAGAAATTTAATATTGCATTAAGCAAGACTAAATTTATAGTAGGTCAGAATTTAGGTTTTGACGTTAATATTATGGGAGCCGAGTTTCATAGAATGGGCGTGGAATCTCCAATGAGTTCTATGCCAGTTTTGGATACTTGTACTGAGGTTACTGCTTCATTATTAAAGCTTCCGGGAGGTCGTGGAGGAAGATTTAAGTTACCAACGTTAACAGAATTACATAGTTATCTTTTTGAAAAACCTTTCGCAGAAGCGCACAACGCAACTGCCGATGTTGAGGCAACTACGCGTTGTTTTTTGGAGTTAATAAGAAGAGAGGTTTTTACCAAAGAAGAATTGGATGTTCCGAAGGATTATTTCAAGGAATTTCAGAATAGGAATCCTCAGGAATTTCCGTTAATTGGTTTAAAACACATCAATTTAAAAGCAGCTTCTGATAAAATCAGAGAGCAATTAAAAGCTCTGGAATCTGTTGGTAATGAAACTACGGTTTCTCATTCTGACAGAGAAGATTTTAAAGCGGCAAAATATTCGCATTTACACAACCATACGCAGTTTTCGGTTTTGCAATCGACTATTGGGATTGGTAATATTGTTTCGGCTACAGCCAAAAACGGAATGCCAGCCGTTGCTATGACCGATACAGGAAACATGATGGGAGCTTTTCATTTTGTGAGCGCCGTTATGAATCATAATAAAGCTGCTTCTGGAAAAAATAAAGCTTTGGTTGAGGCTGGTGAAGAACCAACAGAAACTGAGATAAAACCAATCGTGGGTTGTGAGTTTAATGTTTGTGATAACCACTTAGATAAAACCAAGAAAGACAACGGAAATCAGGTTGTATTATTAGCCAAAAATAAAAAAGGGTATCACAATTTGGCAAAAATGTCATCGATTGCCTTTACGAATGGGTTTTATTATGTTCCCAGAATTGACCGTGCTATTGTTGAAAAATACAAAGAAGATATCATGGTTTTATCCGGGAATTTATACGGAGAGATCCAGAGTAAAATTCTGAATGTTGGTGAAAACCAAGCTGAGGAAGCTTTGATTTGGTGGAAAGAACAATTTGGAGATGACTTTTATCTTGAAGTCATGCGACACAATCAGGAAGATGAAAATCGTGTGAATAAAACGCTGATTGAGTTTTCTAAAAAACACGATGTCAAATTAATTGCGACTAATAATACTTATTATTTAAATAAAGAAGATGCCAATGCACACGATATTTTATTGTGTGTAAAAGATGGTGAAAAACAAGCTACGCCAATTGGTCGTGGTCGTGGATATCGTTACGGATTACCCAATCAGGAGTACTATTATAAGTCACCTGAAGAGATGAAAAAACTCTTTGCAGATTTACCAGAAGCGATTATCAATATTCAGGAAATTGTAGATAAGGTCGAGATTTATTCGCTTTATCGTGATGTATTGCTTCCTAAATTTGATATTCCTGAGGAGTTTGTAGTTGTTGAGGATGAAGCTGATGGTGGAGTTCGAGGTGAAAATAAATATTTGCGTCACCTTACTATGGTTGGTGCAAAAAAGAGATATGGAGAAATTACAGAATCTATTCAGGAACGTTTAGACTTTGAGTTATTAACGATTTCGAATTCTGGTTATCCGGGTTATTTCTTGATTGTTCAGGATTTTATCGCCGAAGCCAGAAATATGGACGTTTCGGTAGGACCTGGTCGTGGATCGGCTGCTGGATCTGCTGTAGCATATTGTTTAGGAATTACGAATATTGACCCGATTAAGTATGATTTGCTTTTTGAGCGTTTCCTTAATCCGGATCGTGTATCCATGCCCGATATTGATATCGATTTTGATGATGAGGGTCGTGGTCGTGTTATGGATTATGTAATTAATAAATACGGACAGAATCAGGTTGCGCAAATTATTACGTATGGTAAAATGGCAACCAAATCGGCGATTCGTGATACGGCTCGTGTACTGGATTTGCCATTGTTTGAAGCTGATAGAATTGCAAAACTGATTCCGGGTATGATGCCGTCTAAATGGAATTTAGCGCGTTTTATTTCTGAAAGTGAGGAGGAAGTTAAAAAAGCACTTCGTTCGGATGAATTTGAGAATGTAAAAGAGTTAATTGCTATTGCCAATGAAGATGATTTGGCCGGTGAAACAATTCAACAAGCAAAAATCCTTGAAGGATCGATGCGAAATACCGGAATTCACGCCTGTGGTGTAATTATTACGCCATCGGATATTACGAATTTCGTTCCCGTTACTACAGCAAAAGATTCTGATTTATATGTAACACAGTTTGATAACTCAGTTGCAGAAAGTGCAGGATTGCTGAAGATGGACTTCTTGGGTCTGAAGACCCTTACCTTGATAAAAGATACTGTTAAACTAGTAAAATATAGAAACGGAATTGATTTGGATCCGGATACTTTTCCGATTGATGATGTTGAGACGTATGCTCTTTTCCAGAGAGGAGAAACAGTTGGAATCTTCCAATATGAGTCACCCGGAATGCAGAAATATATGAAGGATCTGAAGCCTACGGTTTTTGGAGATTTAATTGCCATGAATGCCTTGTATCGTCCGGGACCATTAGAGTATATTCCTTCTTTCGTAAGAAGGAAAAATGGCGAAGAAGAAATCAAATACGATTTAGATGCCTGTGAGGAATATTTGGGAGAAACCTACGGAATTACGGTTTACCAAGAGCAGGTAATGCTTTTGTCGCAATCGCTGGCTGACTTTACAAAAGGTGAGGCCGACGTTTTGCGTAAGGCGATGGGTAAGAAACAAAAAGATGTACTGGATAAAATGAAGCCTAAGTTCGTAGAACAAGCGGCTAAAAAAGGTCACGATGCAAAAGTTCTGGAGAAAATTTGGAAAGACTGGGAAGCATTTGCGAGTTACGCCTTTAATAAATCGCACTCGACTTGTTATGCTTGGATTGCTTACCAAACAGCATACTTAAAAGCGCATTATCCTGCTGAATATATGGCTGCGGTACTTTCTAATAATATGAACGACATTAAGCAGGTTTCATTTTTTATGGAAGAATGTAAACGAATGGGATTACAGGTTTTAGGACCAGATGTAAACGAGTCGTTTTATAAGTTTACTGTAAATGATGAATATGCTGTGCGTTTTGGAATGGGAGCTATCAAAGGAGTAGGTTCTGGAGCAGTGGCAACAATTGTAGAAAGTAGAAAAGACGGTAGATATAAATCGATTTTTGATTTGGCTAAACGAATAGATTTGCGTGCTGCGAATAAAAAAGCAATCGAAAATCTGGCTTTGGCTGGTGGTTTTGATTCGTTTGAAGGAACTACAAGAGCGCAATATTTTCATGATGATGGAGACGGAATTACTTTTTATGAAAAAGCAATTCGTTATGGATCCAAGTTTCAGGAAAACGAAAACTCATCGCAAGTGAGTTTGTTTGGAGAAACAAGTGAAGTGCAAATTGCCGAGCCTGTTGTACCTCCTTGTGAAGACTGGAGTACGATGGAAAAACTGGCTAAAGAGAAAGAAGTTGTTGGGATTTATATCTCTGGACATCCTCTTGATGATTTTAGATTTGAGATGAAATACTTTTGTAATGCGAGATTAGAATCGCTGAAAAGTATGAATGAATATGTGGGTAAAAATCTAAATTTTGCAGGAATTATAAATAACGTGCAACACCGTGTGGCAAAAAACGGAAAAGGCTGGGCGGTATTTAATTTAGAGGGTTATGATGAAAGTTATGAGTTTAAGATTTTTGGTGAAGAATACCTGAAGTTCCGCCATTTCCTGATTCAGAATAATTTTGCCTTCCTGAAAATATTAATTAAAGATGGATGGGTAAATCATGATACAGGTAAAAAATCTGATCCAAGAATGCAATTTGTCGAAATAAGACAATTGCAGGATATTCTGGAAGCTTTTGCTAAAAAGTTGATTTTATTGTTGAACATAAAAGATTTACATGAAGATTTTATTCATAGGTTGAGTCATTTGTTTAGTGAGAATAAAGGCGATAATCAGGTAACTTTTGAAATCATGGAATTAGAAAAAGTAAAACGCTTGGTTCAGGTTGAAACGAATAATGAGTTTGAAGAAACTGAAGATGCTGTTTTTGTTGATGAAAATGATGAAAATGATGCTGATGAAGTCGCTGCTACAAAAACACCTGAGGTTACTGAGGTGGAAGAAATAAGTGTGGTTACTAAGCTGACTATGCCGAGTAGAAGGTTAAAAATTAAGATTTCGACTGAGTTATTGCAAGAATTAGAGAAAATGCAGATAAATTTTAAGCTGAATTAAATTTTAACAGTTAAAATTTTAAATAATGTGTTTTTTTTACGTTAAAATTATGCATGCATACTATTTTTTTAGTATCATTGCTTTTAATTACAACGATTGCGCTCCTATTGCCCCAATGCATAAAGAGAACATTCTGTTAAATTATTTTATGTTTGTATAAATTATTTAAGAAAAAAATTATGAAAAAGAACCTTTTTTTATTAGGATTAATGGTTTGTTCTATGACTATGGTAGCTCAAACTGAAACACAAAAACCAGAAAGCTGGTATTTTAAATTAGGCGGGTCATATTTCTTGCAAACTGCCGCAACTGAGTTTCCTACAGTAGGAGGAAATCTTCCTTTGGATAGAACTTACGTTGGGGGTAAGTTAGTTTCTGAAGAAAGTGTTACAGGTTCTTTTGGTGAAGGTTTTAGAACTGGTGTTACTGCTGGTTATAGATTTAATGCTCGTTTAGGGGTTGAGTTAGGGGTTAATTATTACACTAGTAATGATAAAACAATGGCGCAAACCAGATCAGATGTGCCTATTACGCCAGCTGGAGTGTATAGTTTTAAATCAGTAGGTCAAATTACTGCTTTTGATTTAGCACCAGCATTAGTGTTATTTTTAGGAGAACACAAAGGTTTTGAGCCGTATACTAAAGTTGGAGTTTTAGTTCCTATTCATGGAGATTTAGAAATCACTACTGATGCATACGCACCGATTGCTTTTGCACCAACGGGAGCTCCAATTGCTTTTGGAGATGTTCGTAGTGTTGATAAAGTAAAACCAAATCCTACTATTGGGTTTGTTGCTGCTTTAGGAACATCATATAAATTAGGAAAAAACATTTCGGTTTTTGCTGAATTAGAATACCGTAACTTTACTGTACACGGAAAAACTAAAGAAACTACTGAATTTACGGTTAATGGAAAAGATGCTTTAGCAACTAGATCAACTTCTCAAATACATACAAATTACAGAAATTCTTTAAATACAACTTCTAATAATGCTTTGACAAATCCTAATGGTGTTGATAAAACACAAGCAATGGATGAATTAAGCTCTTACGTTGGTATTTCAGGTTTAGGTCTTACTTTAGGTCTTAAATATAGTTTGTAATATAATTACTTTAATAGTTTTAGAAAAGAGGATGTTCGAAAGAATATCCTCTTTTTTGTTTTAATTCTAATTAGGAATCTATTGTGTTTTAGCTTTTTGGTGTTGAGTTAAAGCGTGATAAAGTAGAAAAGACTCTTGTGGATTGCTAAGGTGCTAGCCCTGATAGAAGCGGTATCCTTTTAGGGCTTTCTTTAAGCCGTAAAGATATAGCTGATAGCAGGATTAAGCTCCTGAAATTGCTTAAATAGCAATAGAAGTATAGAAATTTGTAATGCGTTTATAATGAAAACTAATTTGTAAATTGAGGTGAATTGATTTTAAATTTCTAAATTTGTACTCGAGTTTGAAACTCATTAAAAATTGTCCCCCGAAGCGAAGTCTGAGGGTTAAACTTTAAACAAAAAAGAAAATGGCATTAGCAATAACAGACGCTACTTTTGATGAAGTAGTTTTGAAATCAGATAAACCAGTTATGGTTGACTTTTGGGCAGCATGGTGTGGGCCTTGTAGAATGGTTGGACCAATCATTGACGAATTAAGCACTGAATATGCTGGAAAAGTAGTAGTAGGAAAAGTAGACGTAGATGCAAACCAAGAATTTGCTGCAAAATACGGTGTACGTAATATTCCAACTGTTTTGGTTTTTCATAACGGTGAAGTAGTAGGTAAACAAGTAGGAGTTGCTCCGAAACAAACTTACGCAGATAGTTTAGACGCATTGTTGTAATCGAATCCGATTATAATTTATATAGAAAGGTTTGGCGAAAGTCAAACCTTTTTTTATTTTTAACGAATATCAATACCTATTCCTAAAATGAAAATTATTTACTGCTTCCTTAGTTTCTTTGTCCTAACTAGTATTTGTTGGTCTCAATCTGTAAAAAAGAAAGAGTTTATATTGGAAAAAGGAGTTTCTGAGGAATTGGCGATCTTCCGAAAACAGCAAATCTCGGATGTAACGTATGAATTAGCGTTTGCAATTCCTGATAAAAAAGACCAGCAGATTGTTTCGGGTCTTGCTGTAGAGTTTGAATTGTTGGATTTAAGTCGTCCTGTGTATTTAGACTTTAATGAAAAATCGCAGAACCTAAAATCGATTCTTGTAAACGGCAAAAATGTTGCTATTGTGCATGAGAAAGAACATATCGTTATTTCTGAAAAGAGCTTAGTGATAGGTAATAATAAAGTTGAAATTTCATTTATAGCAGGAGATTTATCGTTGAACAGGAATGATGATTTTCTTTATACGCTGTTAGTTCCTGATAGAGCTAGTACGTTGTTTCCTTGTTTTGACCAACCTGATATTAAAGCAACTTATGTGCTTAGTCTTACTGTGCCAAAGGATTGGGCTGTTCTTGCTGGTGCGAGTGTAGAAGAGAAGTTTGATAAGGGAGAAACGGTTACTTATAAGTTTGGAAAATCAGACAAAATGAGTACTTATTTGTTCTCGTTTGTGGCTGGTCAATTTAAAAAAGTCACCGAAAACCCTGGTGGTAATAGGTCGATGACAATGTTATACAGGGAAAATAATCCCGATAAAATAAAAGCAAGTACAGATACTATTTTTAATTTACATCAGCAATCATTAGGTTTCTTGGAGCAATATACACAATATCCGTTTCCTTTTCAGAAGTTAGATTTTGCCTCGATTCCTGTATTTCAATATGGAGGAATGGAGCATGTGGGAGCTATTCAGTATAAGGAGTCTTCTTTGTTTTTGGATAACAGCGCTACTGATAGCGAGAAATTGAATAGAGCTAAGCTTATTGCTCACGAAACTGCTCATATGTGGTTTGGTGATTTGGTGACTATGAAATGGTTTGATGATGTATGGATGAAAGAGGTTTTTGCAAATTTTATGGCAGATAAAATCATGAATCCAATTTTTCCGAAGGTAAATCATGGTTTACAGTTTTTAACAGCACATTATCCTAGTGCGTATGACGAAGATAGGTCTGCGGGAACACATCCGATTAAGCAAAAATTAGCAAATCTTAAAAACGCAGGATCGCTTTACGGAAGTATCATTTATAATAAAGCACCAATTATGATGCGTCAATTAGAAGCTTCGATGGGAGAAGAGGCTTTTAAGAAAGGTATTCAGAAGTATATTGAGAAATATGCTAATGATAATGCTAATTGGGAGAATTTAGTTGAAATTCTGGATGCTGAATCTCCGTTGGATATTAAGAAATGGAGTGATGTTTGGGTTAATAAATCGGGAAGACCTATTCTTACAGCGCATATTGAGTATGATTCTGTAAATCGTATACAACGTTTTGAAATTTATCAACAGGCAGAGGATAAATCGAATAATCTTTGGCCGCAGCTTTTTGATATAGGATTGGTTTATCCTGATGGTGTTAAGGTAATTAAAGTAGCTGTAAAGGATAAAATAACAAAGGTAGATGGTATTTTAGGTTTGGCTAAGCCAATGACAATTATATATAATTATAATGGGTTGGGTTATGGTGTTTTTCCTGTAGATGTAAATAATCTGGATTATACAACAATAAACGATGAGGTAGCAAGAGCTTATAGTTATATTAATCTTTATGAAAACATGCTAGCGGGTACGGTTGCTCCTGCAAAGACTTTTGATGCTTGTTTGGAAGGAATTAAAGTGGAGCAAAATGAATTGGTTATTAAGATATTATCAAGTCAATTAAATACTATTTTTTGGAAATTCCTTGGGGATAAGCAACAAATTGTGAATCAGCAAAAGCTTGAGGAGGTTGTTTATAGTCGTTTACAAACGGATTTGCCAAAAAATATTAAAAAGACTTTGTTTGGATTGTTTAGTTCTATTGCTTATTCTGATTCGGGAAAGGAAAAATTATACCGAATATGGATTAAAGAAGAGGTAATTACTAATTTAAAATTAAATGAAGATGATTATACAAGTATGGCTATGAATTTGGCTATATTTAAACATCAAAAGGCGGATGAGATTTTAAGTAAAACAAGAGCGGAGATTAGTAATCCAGATAAGCAAAAGCGATTTGATTTCTTGCTTCCTTCATTATCAAAAGAAGATGCTGTTAGAGGAGCTTTTATGATGTCTTTAAAAGACGAGAAGAACAGAGAGAAGGAATCTTGGGTTTCGGTTGCTTTGGCAAATGTGCATCATCCGTTACGTCAGGAAAGTGCTCAGAAATATCTTAGGTTTTCATTGGATTTAGTGAGTGAGATTCAGCGAACAGGAGATATTTTCTTTCCAAAAGACTGGTTGAATAATACTATTGGGAAATATTCGTCGAAATATGCTTTTGATGAAGTACAACGATTTTTAAAAGAAAATCCTAATTTTAGTCCAATATTAAAGAGAAAATTGCTGCAATCGACAGATGGTTTGTATCGAGCGCAAAAAATAAAATAAGAAATCGAATGAAGATTGAATCGCAAATAGAGAAAATTTCTAGTTTTCAGCATCTTGAGATGTTGGCTAATCAGGTTGTGGAAGGTTTTATTTCGGGAATGCATAAAAGTCCGTTTCACGGTTTCTCAGCAGAATTTGCTGAGCATAAAGTGTATAATGTTGGCGAAAGCACTAAGCATATCGACTGGAAATTGTATGCCAAGACAGACCGTTTGTATGCAAAGCGATTTGAAGAAGAAACAAACTTGCGTTGTCATTTAATAATAGATAACTCGGCATCGATGCATTATCCTGATTTAAAAGCAAATCAATCTTTTTATGAGAATAAAATAGGCTTCTCGGTTTTGGCATCGGCTGTTTTAATGAATATTTTAAAGAAACAACGTGATGCAGTAGGCTTGAGTGTGTTTTCGGATAGTTATGAGTATTACGCACCCGAAAAAGGGAGTGATCGTCATCATAGAATGTTGCTTAATAAACTGGAAGAACTTCTGGAAAAACCTAAGACGAGTAAAAAAACAGATACGGTTACGTATTTGCATCAAATTGCGGAGAAAATCCACAGACGTTCGATGATTGTCCTATTTACAGATATGTTTCAGTCCAGTGGCGATGCGTCGGGAGAGGAATTATTGTTTAATGCATTGCAACATCTTAAACATAATAAGCATAAAGTGGTTTTGTTTCATGTAATAGATAAGGAAACAGAAGTGAAATTTGACTTTGATAATGCGCCACGCAAATTTATTGACCTGGAAACTGGTGAAGAAGTGGCTGTTTTTGCTGATAATGTGAAAATAGAATATGAAAAAGAGGTTGAAAGTTATTTTAAGAGACTGGCTTTAACTTGTGCTCAGAACAGAATTAAGTATGTTCCGGTCGCAGTGGGTGATAATTTTGAAAAAATATTAACTACTTACTTGGTTGAAAAACAAAACTTTGGATAATAAGTAAAAAAATAAATTAAAATTTTTTACAAAAAGACTTGCAGAAACGAAATTCTATACTATCTTTGCAACCGCAATAACGCAGAGGTTTGGTAGTTCAGTTGGTTAGAATACATGCCTGTCACGCATGGGGTCGCGGGTTCGAGTCCCGTCCAGACCGCAATATTGGGAAAAGCCTTTCTTTATAGAAAGGCTTTTTTGCCCAAATACGGTATCTAAGATTAGTTGTGTTGTTTGGTCGGCCTTGTAAGCTGACCGGGTTTAGTAGTTAGACCAATGAAAAGCTTTCCACTTTTGTGGATGGCTTTTTTGATTTAAGACCTTTTTGGTTTGGGAAATTAACCCGAAAAAATTAACCACAAAGGACGCTAAGATTTACGCGAAGTCCGCAAAGCTTGATTTATTAAGTTCTGTGGATTTTTTGTTTAAGATGGATGAGTGTTCGTGTGGCAATAATTTAACCACAAAGAATACTAAGATTTACACAAAGTCCGCAAAGTTTTAATTAAGCTTTGCGGACTTTGCGTTTTTTTTCTCTTTGCTTCCTTTGCGGTTAAATTAGGAATCAAGTACAAAATCTAGAGTTACGAAAAAAGATTACCGCAAAGAACATTAAGATTTACACAAAGTCCGCAAAGTTTTAATTAAGCTTTGCGGACTTTGCGTTTTTTAACTTTGTAATCTTTGCGGTTAAATAGGTAATGAAATCCAAATTTCAAATACGTTTATTCCAATTATGCGTTAAAAAGAGGATATCTGCCCTGATATTATTTATATGATGGGAAAATAGTATTTTCTACTTTAATAGAAATCAATGGATTAAAAAAATAACGATTTTTTTTGTTTAAAAAACACGAAAAAAGCTTGTAGAATCACAACTTCTGTTGTACTTTTGCCCCACAATAAAGCGAGTTGGTTTGGTAGTTCAGTTGGTTAGAATACATGCCTGTCACGCATGGGGTCGCGGGTTCGAGTCCCGTCCAGACCGCAATATTGGAAAAGCCTTTCTGTTAAGAAAGGCTTTTTTATTTTATAGTAATTCCACTCCGCTTAATTATCTTCCTTATATTTATATATCGCAAAAGTCTGTCGATATACACGTACTACAATGGAACATTCAATTCATAAAGAACACAAGTACTATATTAAAACGGTAGATACTGATAAAAAAAGTATTTATTGTTATCATGATTTGATGGGGGAATTATATGTTCCTACACATAAACATAATAAGGCACAATTTCTTTATACGGAAGGCGATGTTGTATTTGTAACGACTGAAACCAAAACGTATTTTTTACCAGCAAGACATTTTATATGGATTCCAAGTGGAATTGAACACAGCATTCATCCAAAGTCTGAAAACGTGATGATGCGAAACTTATACTTTCCTGTAGAAAAGGATGAAGATGTTTTTTATCAAAAAGAAGGTATTTATCCAGTTAATAACTTACTACTTCAAATGATGCTTTTTACGAATCAATGGAATGGTGATCTTAAAAAAGGAAGTCCGAATTTTGTGATTGCTAAAGCTATCAAAGCAATATTACCTCAAATTTGTTTAACCAATTTACCACTAGAATTGCCTTTGCCAAAAGATGCTCGCTTGAGTAAAATCTTGCGTTATGTTGAAAATAATTTAGGAGAAACGATTCTGTTTGGAGAAGTTGCGCATCAATTTGGATATAGTGAGAAGTCTTTATATCGTTTGTTTCAGAAAGATTTAGGAATGTCTTTTATTCAATATTATACAATCAGAAGAGTATTAAAAGCAATTGAATTGCTGCTTGATCGAAAATTATCTGTAAAAGAAGTAGCTCAAGAAGTAGGATACAGTAGTGTGCCAACATTTAGCAATACGTTTTTTAAAATTTTAGGACAACGACCTTCTGATTATCTTAATGGAGAAAACATTCTGAAAAGAGGGAAGTTGTAAAAGGTAATCTACTTATTGAGTATTGGTTTTTTTTAGCGAAATCTGTATGAGTAAAATGTTTTCACGCAGATTCGGCAGATTTTTTAAATAAGTAAAAAGTTTTCTTTGTTGTTTTTAATACAGATTTATATTCCTGAATAATTTATCATTTTTTTTTATCTTCTAAAAGCTATTGAATTTGAGTGAGTAAAATGTTTTCACGCAGATTTAGCAGATTCGGCAGATTTTTTTTGAGTCTATAAAAGGATTTTGTTTGTTGTTTTTAATACGAATTCTATGTTTCTAAATAATTTAGCAATTTTTTTATCTGCTAAATCTGCCGAATCTGCGGGAGCAAAAAGCATTCGGATTATGATAGATAGTGTGACTATTGGTGTTTTTTTTGCGAAATCTGCATGAAAAACCCAATTGTTAAAATTTGTCCGAAATGAATATGTTATTGACTTTTTAGAATTATCAGGCAATTATAAAATGAAAGAACTTTGCAGTGAATAAATCACACTACTTTCATGTTCCTTAAAAAATGGTTTTCGATACAGTGTTATCGTCCAAAAAAAATAGCTTTAATCCTGATTTTACTTGGGATAACTACACTACAAGCTCAGCAAATAAATCCGATTTCATTACAAGAAGCGATAAAAATTGCAAAAGAAAACAACAAAAACATACTTAAATCTCGCATCGAAGTTGATATTTCTAAAGAGAATATCAAAGAAACCAAAGAACTTCGTTTGCCTGAAATTGATTTTAATGGAGGTTATTCTCGTGTTACAAACTTAACAGAGTTTAAAGGAGGGTTTCTAAAAGATAAAGATGTAACCCATACAATTCCAGAGATGTATAATATAGGAACGGCTATTAAAGTGCCACTATATGCTGGGAATAAGATCAACAATGCTATCGCAATTGCCAACCAAGAGAGTAAGATTGCTCAGGTAAAAAGCGAAAAAGCAGAAAATGATATTCAGTTAGAAGTAATTGCTACTTATTTGGGAATTCAGAAAATGATGGAACTCCAAAAAATCATTGATGAAAATATTAAAGAGGAGCAAAGCCGACTTAAAGAAGTTCAATCCTTAAAGAATCACGGTACAATTACCAAGAATGAAGTTTTAAGAGCAGAGCTTCAACTTTCGGATCGTGAACTGAATGCTTTGACAAACTCTAAAAATATCAAAATAGCACTTCATGAATTAAAAACAATTCTTCAGTTACCCGAAGAACAAGAAATAGCGATTGATACAACTGCAAGTTTTAATGAAGATGTAAAGATGGATAATTACAATTTCTATTTAAATAATACACTTCAAAATGAAGAGATGCGAATTGCAAATCAGGAAATGGAAATCAAGAAGACAGAATTGAAATTGGCAAAAGGAAATTATTATCCAACGATAAATTTCTTTGGAGATTATAATTTAAAATATCCCAATTATATGTTTTTTCCACCAAATCCTTATTTGTATAGTCTAGGGCAAGTTGGTATCGAAGCTACATTTAGTTTGTCGGGATTATATAAAAATAAAACCAAAGTACATATTGCAAATTCTAGAATTGAATTACAGAAAACCCAATCGGAAATTGTAAAGAATAAAGTTCAGGATGAATTATTTAGAAATCATACGCAATATGAAGAAATCACGGAGAAGATTAAAGTTGTCGATAAAGCATTAAAATTAGCAACCGAGAATTATCGTATTGTTAAGTTAAAGTACCTGAACCAATTGGTTCTGATCACTGAAATGGTCGATGCTGATAATGCGTTGCTGCAAGCAAAATATAATAAAATCGCAACGAGAATTGATGCCGAAATGAAACATTATGAATTGCTTCATACTGCAGGATTATTAAAATAATTGAATTTTAAAAAGAGAATAGAATTTTATGGTAAAGATAAAAAATGAAACAAGAGCTAATAAGTCGTTTCATACATTGATAACTGTTATTGCATGCGTGCTTGTTTTAAGCGGAATCGTTTTGGGAATTTGGTTTTATGTTTTTAATAAAAATCACGAAGAAACTAATGATGCTCAGGTTGAGCAATATGTTACACCTATTATGTCCAGGATTACTGGGTACGTTCAGGAAGTTCGCTATGAAGAAAATCAGTTTGTACATAAAGGAGATACTTTATTAGTTATAGACAATCGCGAGTATAAATCAAGACTAGATGTGGCTTTGGCAGATGTAGAAAGTGCTAAAAGAAATAGCGTTGTTGTTGAAAAAAATGTGGCTACAACCGCAAGTGCAACTACAATTGGAAAGTCGCAATTGGCTGCAGCCAAAACCAATCTTTGGAAAACACAATTAGAGTACCAACGATACAAAGCTTTGGTAAAAGAAGAAGCTGCAACCGAACAACAATTAGAGAAGGTAAAAGCAGATTACGAATCGGCTCAGGCGCAGTATCAGGAAATGAGTAACCGAATCGAATCATCGACTTTAAATACATCACAAGCTGCAGCAAATATACCTACTGCACAAACAGTAATTCAGTCCAAACAAGCATTGGCAGATAATGCTGCTTTGTTTCTTTCGTACACAGTAATTACTGCGCCTTATGACGGATGGGTTGCTAAAAAAACAATTCAACCAGGACAAATGATAAAAGAAGGGCAAACTTTGTTGTCGATGGTGAGTAAAGAAAAATGGATTACAGCAAACTTTAAAGAAACTCAAGTTCAGTTTTTAACTATCGGTCAAGAAGTAGAGATACACGCAGATGCGATTAATGATAAAGAATTTGTAGGAGTAGTTACTTCGTTATCTCCAGCCAGTGGCGCACGATTTTCGTTATTGCCGCCAGATAATGCCACGGGAAACTTTATCAAGATAGAACAAAGAATCCCAGTAAGAATAAAATTAAAAGACACAAGCGAACAAACGGATTTCCTTCGTGCCGGAATGAATATAACTGTAGTAGCCGAACACAAATAACATAATGTTAGACAATACAAGCGTTTTTAAATCATGGGTTCCTAATTGGGCAATCATTGTAATCTTGTTTTTTTGCATGTTGCATTCCATGATTTTGTTGGGAGTTTACTCATCAAATGTTACTTATGCATCAAGTTTTCTAGATATAGAACCAGAGGACTTGCAATTCTCTATGTGCGTTACTTACGGGACTTTGCTTGCCACGATATTAATAGAAAGCCGATTTTCTAAATTTTTCCCCACTAAAAAATATCTGATTGCGGTATTTTGTTTGGTAGCCATTACTATAATGTTGTCAGCTTATGTAAAGAACTTTTCATTGTTTATAATGATAAGAATGGCCGAAGGTTTTCTAATGGCATTACCTGGAGTTCCGTTAAGGCAGTTATTAATTACCAGATTTAAATCTAAAAATGCAATTATAATTGGGTTCACCTTTAATTATGGAGCACTACTATTATCATCGCCTTTTATAATGAATATTGCTGTTTGGCTTTTAGAAAATTACGATTGGAGATACATGGCGTATGGTTCAGCATTATTCCAGATTATTTGTGTTTTATTAATAATGATAACGTTTAATGATAGTCGTCTCCATCGAAAAATTCCTCTGTATCAAATAGATTGGACAAGTTTTGTTTTACTGTTAATTGCCATATTATGCGGAGCATATTTCTTTGTATATGCCGAGAAAAAATATTGGTTTGAATCTTTCGAAATCCGATTTGCATTAATTGCATCATTAATTTCGACCGGTTTATTTATTTTTAGACAATTGCACGTAAAACGACCTTGTTTTGACTTAAATGTTTTTAGATATGCCAATCTAAGAATCGGTTTCTTGTTGTTTTTTCTTTTTTATATCGGTAGAGCAACACTTAATATTTGTCATAGTACAATGTTTAGTGTCTGGAACTGGGAGCCATCGCGCGTGGCGCATATTCAGTTTCTTAATGTAATAGGTAATGTAATCGGAATGGTTCTTGCGGCAGTATTTCTTGCAAAAACAGTAGCTTCGAGATATATCTTTATGCTCGGGTTTTTTATTCTTGCCGTATTCCACCTGTGGTTTACATTTCTTTTTGTGCCTGATATTTCATTATCGGCAATGGCAATACCATATATTTTGCAAGGAGTCGCAGTAGGAGTTTTGTTTGTGCCGTTGGTTTTATTCACAATGTCATCGGTTCCTACAGGTTTAGCGCCATATTCTGGAGCAATCGGAGTTTCAGGGCGTTTTTGGGGAAGTACAATTGGGTTTTGTATTATGCAAAATGCAGAGAAGTTTTTCCAGAAATCACACTTTACAAAACTGACACAGTTTATTGCGCCCGAAAATCCCGAAACGCAAAGCAGAATCGCACAAACAGCGCAAAGCTTCGTGGGTAAAGGTTTTAGTCCAGACGAGGCTAATCTTCTGGCGATGAAACAAATTTTAGGTTCAGTAACCAAGCAATCTATTCTGTTATCAAATATGGAGATTTTCACCGCTGTTGGGTACGGATTATTAATTGTTGTAGTCTTGTTAGGAATCAATCAGCATTTAAAACAAACATTTGATGTTTTTAAAAACCGAGTTTGGAATAGTTTCTAAATTCAGAACAATCCAGCGCGATTTTGCCATACAATCGTAAGGAAAAGTCCGAAGAATATAATGCAAAGCATAAAGTTTATAAAACTCGATGCCAGAAAACCAATAAAAGAGCCTGTTGCAGCTTTTAGAGCGCGATTATGATCTTTAGAATCGTAGATTAATTCTCCGATAAACGCTCCTGCAAATGGGCCAATAATAAAACCAAACGGAATTGGGGCAAAAATACCAACGACCAAACCGATATTAGTCCCCCAGACTCCATAAGTACTTCCGCCAAATTTCTTAGTCCCTTTGGCGGGAATGATATAGTTTAGGACAGAAATGATGATTGTTACAGCAAGTGTAATGCCTAAAACCCAATAATTCATTGGGACAACTTTTGTCATATAAAGCAATAATAAACCAATCCAACTAAGGCTTATTCCGGGTAAAACAGGTAAAAAACTACCTAAAATACCAACAATCATGCATATAAAGCCGAGTAACAATAATAGTGAATCCATATAATTTTTTTTGTAATTTTGCGCCTACAATCCTTTAGTTAGATTCGTCCATGTTTAGATTTTTGCAATTTGTATTGTTTTGTTCCTTGATTTTTTCAATCAATACAAGTACGTATGCACAAACTAAAAAACTTTCAATAGACGATAGATTACTTCAGGATAGCATCTATAAAAGTAATAAGAAAAAAGTATTAAATTTTTCAATGAAAGATTTTGATGCACTTTTTTTTGATTTTTTTAAAACTAAAAGCAATCCAGATGTAGTTTTAACTAAAACACAGTTTTATAATTATACAGTACAAATTGCTACTTTCTCTGACCGATTGGCTAGTTTATATCCTGCTCAAAAGGAGATTGCGGCAAAAAATAAAGAAGAGTGGCTATCAGAAAGCTATGAAGATTATTTATTATACAAAGCTTCTCAAAAAAAATAATTGTATTTTTATAAATTAATAGTTTAATTCAAAATCAAATCCTTGAAGCAGTTTTCCCTTTTATTAATAATCCTTTCATTTAACTCTTGTCAATATTTTGAGAAGCAGGTTCCTTCTGAAAAAGAATTATTGCAAAAAGAGTTAAAATCGATTAACTGGAAAGAAGTCGATGAGTTTCCATCTGTGGTCGATTGCGAGAAAATTGAAAATAAAAAGCAACGTCAACAATGTTTCTTCGAGATAATGACACAACTTATCCAGCAAAAACTAAGCAGTGACACCCTTGCAATTCTTTATCCAGAACTAGATACTATCGAAGTAAAAGTGACAATTTTTCCAAATGCCACAATGAAATTTGAACCTCAGTTCCCAAAAGATTCAGTGGCTTACGATACAGTAAAAATTGATAGCATTCTCCGTGCCCGTTTAGTCGACTTCCCAAAAGTAAATCCAGCTATTAAACGCGGAATTCCTGTAAAAACACAATTTATACTACCTGTAATTCTAAAAGTAGAATAAGTAGTGCCATTTACTTTTTCGCACCCAGCTATTGTTCTGCCATTTTTAAAGAATAAAAAACTCTCAGCAACAGCTTTGGTAATTGGGTCAATGTCTCCCGATTTAGAATATTTTTTCAGAATGAAAATGCAAGGCGATATCGGACATACTTTTTTAGGTGTGTTTCTGGTAGATATTCCTTTAGGCGTTTTAGTAGCATTTTTATTTCATCAAATAATAAAAAGACCATTAATAGACAATTTGCCTGATTTTATTAAAGAGAGATTATATGTTCTTAAAGAAAGTAACTGGTTAAATTACTTTAAATCTAATATCTGGATTGTTATAGTCTCATTTATATTAGGAATTTTTTCTCATATATTTTGGGACTCATTCACACATATAAATGGGTATTTTGTACAAAGAATACACTTTTTGGGAGGAGACTTATATTCAATTCCTATTTATAAAATCGCCCAGCATTTAAGTTCTTTAATTGGGATGATATTAATCCTTTTTTATATCTATAAATTACCTGTGCGAATTGAAGAACCTAATAAAGTCAATCTTAAATATTGGTTTTCAGTACTAGGTATTGCGGTAATAATCCTGAGTATACGATTTGCATTAGGAATGACATTTAAACAAATAGGGAGTGTAGTTGTAAGTGCAATTTCCTCCATGTTTTTGGCGCTAATTTTTGCCGGATTGATTTTCAGAAACAGAAAAATTATTTAGAAGCTATTCCTGCTCCCGAAACTTCGGGACGCTATATCTTTTTATTTTTAAAGAAAAAATAAAAAGGATGCCGCTTCCATCAGGGCTAGAGCTGTCATTTTCATCAGAATATTACTTAGAGAACTGTCTTCCTTTCCACTCATAACTCCCTAAAAAACTATATAAAGCAACACTAGTACTAAAAAACGGATACCATAAGTTCGAGAGAATAAAGAAACGCATTTGCTTTCCGGTCAAAAAAGAATTGGTTTGATAAAGCAAAATCCAGTCTAATATAAACTTCAGAATTAATATACTCAGAAGATGAATGTAGTTTATTTGAAGTGCTAGAAATAAAATCCAAGTTATAATAACGCTTAAATTGGCAAGGAAAACAATAATACCCAATAATTTCCCGAACGTACTTTGATACGAACTCGTTTTGGCTGCCCAACGAACCCGCTGATAAAACAAGCTTTCCCAATCGGGAGTTGGCTTTGTAATTATAATATTAGCTTCAGCTTTTAAATAATGTACCTGTTCAGGAAACGCTGCGATTGCCTTTTGCAATAAAAAAACATCATCGCCACTGGCAATTTTGTTATTGCCATCAAAACCATTTAGTTTTACAAATAAGGATTTAGTATAAGCAAGATTAGCTCCATTGCACATAAAACCTTTGTTTATACCAAAACTTCCAATTGTTGCACCTTGCAAACTCGTTAAATCCAATTGCTGGAAATGATGCAAAAATGAATTAGTACATTCATAAGTAACCGCACCAGCAATCATCGAAACATCATGAAGCTGAATATAATTATCTAGAGTTTGTAACCAGTTTTTAGGAACAATGCAATCGGCATCGGTTGTAATAATCCATTCGGTCGATGCATATTGCATAGCTGTAGTAATAGCATCTTTTTTAGGAGAATTTGAAACACGAATATTCTCAATTATTCGAATACTAAATTTTTGAGACAAAATACAGAATGCTTCTTCAGAATCATCATCAACTAAAATTACTTCAAAGAGTTCGATAGGATAATTTAATCTTGAAATACTATTAAGGAGAATTGGTAAGTTTTCTGTTTCGTTTCTAAAAGGAACAACAATCGTAAAACGTGTTTTAGGAGGTAATTCTGCAGATTGATATTTCTTAATTTTAGTAAAACCATAACTAAGCCAAGCTATAAGAAGACAATAGATTAGTATTATGGTATACAGAATTACCATTATTTAGCGGTTTTAGTTTTAAAATTCAAGACATAATAACTTCCAATAACTACAGGTAAAACCACATTTAAGAACCACATTAAGGTGGATATAAAAATCACGATCCATTCGTTTACACCAAGAATTCCGAAGAAATATACAGCAACACTTCCTTTTACAGCAAAATCTAAAAACTGAAAGGTAGGTAAAGATGAAGCTAAGAAATAAACAGCCGAGATTGTAGCTATCATTGTAAAGTAAGGTAAGTCGACATCAAAAGCCAGAAACAAAAAATAATATTGATGGGAGAAAACAAGATATCGACAAATTCCTAAAAGGATATTTCTTTGATGAATTGGTTTCGGAATTTCGTTAATCTTATGAATTAGTCTTTCAATAGAATATCCTTTAATTGTTATCTTTTTTAATAGAAAAACCACAAGAAATAGAATAAATAGAAGTCCGAAAAGTAAAGCAACCGTTGTTGGCGTAATCACATTGTATTTTGAGTTAAAATACATCAAGCCAAAAATACCAAATATAACCGTTAGAACCATTTGTATTCCGTTACAAATCAGGTTTAAGAATACGACTTTTTTAGTGTCTTTTTTTTCAAAAAACAATGCTTTTCCAGCATATTCCCCAATTCCGTTTGGAGTAAAGAGCCCCGCTGTTAAAGCCCCAAGAACTTGTTTTGTAGCTTCTGATACCGATATTTTATGGATTACCTGAGCCAGGTTTTGCCATTTTAAGATTTCGAAATACCGATTTAAAACGCTAAACAATAAAATGAAAGCAATCCCCGAAACCGATTGGTTCTTTTTGAACAAAATTAGGAACTTTTGCCAATCTAGTTTGTCATTCTGAGCAAGTTGATTATAAATAAAGTAAAATGCGCCACCTACAATCAAAAGTTTGATTACAAGAACAAGGAATTGTTTAGCTTTGTGAGGAATTGAAATCATGCTGCAAAGTAAAGGAAACTATTGTAAAAAAGCTATTTCACAAAGATTCACAAAGTAATCTCAAAAGTTACACAGAGAGATAAAAAACAAACTTAGCGAAACTTTGTGTAACCAAAATAAATAATGACAAAAGAACGCATCATATTAGGAATCGATCCAGGAACAACGATAATGGGTTTTGGATTGATAAAAATCGTCAATAAAAAAATGGAATTTTTGCAGCTTAACGAATTGCAATTGTCTAAATATGACAATCATTATCAGAAACTAAAAATCATTTTTGAACGTACCATCGAATTAATCGAAACGCATCATCCAGACGAAATCGCAATTGAAGCTCCTTTCTTTGGTAAAAATGTTCAGTCGATGCTTAAGTTAGGACGAGCACAAGGAGTCGCAATGGCAGCAGGACTTTCGAGAGATATTCCGATAACGGAATATGAACCTAAAAAAATAAAAATGGCAATTACCGGTAACGGAAATGCTAGTAAAGAGCAAGTTGCTAAAATGCTTCAGCAGCTTTTAGGATTAAAAGAATTGCCTAAAAATCTAGATAGTACTGATGGATTAGCTGCTGCCGTTTGTCATTTTTTCAACTCAGGAAAAGTAATCGGAACAAAGAGTTACACAGGTTGGGATGCATTTGTAAAACAAAATGAAGAACGAGTAAAAAAATGAGATAATGCGTTAATTAGAAAATTAGATAATTCTTGCATTACGAATATTTAATTTTCTAGTTTGTTAACCTATTAGTGATTAACTATCACATTATCTAATTGACACATTATCCTAATTATCTAATTAATGTCCGGTATCTACATTCATATTCCCTTTTGCAAGCAGGCTTGTAATTATTGTGACTTTCATTTTTCGACTTCGATGAAGAAGAAAGAAGACATGGTTTTGGCTATTGCCAAAGAAATAACCATGCGCAAAAATGAGTTTGAACTTCTTAACTCCACAGGGAATGAAAACCAAATTGAAACTATTTATTTCGGTGGCGGAACTCCTTCTGTTCTGAGTAATGAAGAAATAAACTTTTTAATTTCAGAAATTTATAAAAATTATAAAGTTGTCGATAACCCTGAGATTACACTCGAAGCAAATCCAGATGATTTATCGAAAGACAGAATAATAGAATTATCCAAAAGTCCGATAAATCGCTTGAGTATAGGGATTCAGTCTTTCTTTGAAGATGATTTGAAGATGATGAACCGTGCCCATAATTCGGTGGAAGCCAAAAAATGTCTGGAAGAAGCAACTAAATACTTTGATAATATTTCTTTGGATTTAATATATGGCGTTCCAGGAATGAGCAATGAAAAATGGAAACATAATATCGAAACGGCATTGAGTTTCGGAATCCCGCATATTTCGAGTTATGCTTTGACTGTTGAACCCAAAACAGCTTTGAGTAAATTAATACAAACAGGAAAAGTTGCTAAACCAAATGACGAAGTGGCTTCGGCTCATTTTATGATTTTGGTAGAAACGCTTGAAGCAAACGGTTTTATTCATTACGAATTATCAAATTTCGGAAAAGAGAATTACTTTTCTAAAAACAATTCGGCTTATTGGCTGGGTAAAAAATATATTGGTGTAGGGCCTTCGGCACACAGTTATGATGGTGTTTCCAGAAGTTGGAATGTCTCGAACAATTCACTTTATCTCAAATCAATTCAGGATAATCAATTGCCAAATGAGGTAGAAATTCTTTCGGTTTCGGATCGTTATAATGAATATATTATGACTGGATTGCGAACAATCTGGGGCGTTTCATTAGACAGAATCGAAAAAGAATTTGGGACTAATTACCTAGTTTACCTAAAAAAACAAGTTGAGAAGTTTCTAAATGATGAATTGGTTTCAATTGAAAATAATATTCTAAAACCAACAGCAAAAGGAAAATTCCTGACTGATGGAATTGCTAGTGATTTATTTTATTTAAATTTAGAATAAATTTTAGTACGCTGATAAAACGGATGCAAGCAACACTGATTTAAAAAAATCTGTAAAAATCCGCGTTAGAATATCCGTAAAATCCGCGTTCAATTATGTTTGCAAAAATCTACAAAGAATATATATCATTGCAGTTAAAAACGAAAGTATTATGAGAATTACCATATTAGATGATTATCAAAATGCAGTTGCAAAACTAGAATCTTTCAAAATGTTGAAAGGATTGGATGTTACAATTCTTAACCATACCGAAAAAGACAATTCAAAGTTGGCGGAGTTATTAAAAGACTCCGAAATTATAGTTTTAATTAGGGAAAGAACAGAGATTTCAGCCGACTTGCTTTCGAGATTACCTAAATTGAAACTCATAAGTCAGACAGGAAAAAAGTCCAATCACCTTGATATTGCTGCGTGTACAAAATATAAAGTCGCAGTTGCAGAAGGTATTGGTTCGCCTGTAGCTCCATCTGAACTTGCATGGGCATTAATAATGAATACATTTCGTCAGATTCCGCAGGCTATTCAGGGAATGAAAGAAGGAAAATGGCAGACTAATATTGGTTCGACTATTAGAGGCAAAACAATTGGTATTTGGGGTTATGGAAAAATAGGCCAACAAATAGTTAAATATGCAAATGTATTTGGAGTAACGGTTTTGGTGTGGGGAAGTGAAAATTCAAGAAACCAAGCTGTTGCTGATGGATTTCAGAAAGCAGATTCTAAAGCAGAATTTTTCTCGCAAAGTGACATCATCACATTACATCTTAGGCTTAATGAAAGTACCTTCGGGATTGTTAAGGAAACCGATTTAAGTTTAATGAAATCAAGCGCAGCTTTAATTAATACTGCTAGAGCCGAATTAATAGAAAAAGGAGCTTTATTAAAATCGCTTAAAAACGGAAAACCAGGATTTGCAGGAATAGATGTTTATGAAGAAGAACCTATTTATGATGTAGATTTTGAATTGCTGAAAATGCCAAATGTTGTTTGTACGCCTCATATAGGTTATGTCGAGAAAAACAGCTACGAACTTTATTTTGAGAAAGCTTTTGAGAATGTAATTAATTATATCAATAGCAATCCAACAAACATTGCAAATCCCGAAGCATTGCTTTAAATTTGGATGATATGTTCAACCGCAAAGGTCGCTAAGTTTTACGCTATGAACGCAAAGAAACAAAACTTAGCGACCTTTGCGTAAAACCTTTGCGAACCTTGCGGTTAAAAAAAATGCTTAAGAATATGAAAGCACTCATTGACAATAAATATCAAATCGATTTATCAAAACCTATCGATATTTCGATTCCGCTTACAAATACAGATGAAAACCCGATTGCATGGTATATCGAAAAACCAGTAATCGAACCAGTAGTTTTTGGCGATTGGATAGGGAAGGTTTCGGAAGGGAAATCATCTACCAATTTTAATAATATTTTCTTTAATCCGCACGGACATGGTACTCATACCGAATGCCTGGGACATATTACACGGGAATTTTACAGTATTAACCAATCTCTAAAAACGTTTTTCTTTTTGGCCGAATTAGTTTCGGTTGAACCAGAAGTTCAAGGAGAAGATTTGGTGATTACTAAAGAGCAAGTTCGAAAAGCCATGATGATTTCTCCCGATAGCTATCGGGATTCGCTCAATGGGACAGCTCCGGAAGCAATAATTATCAGGACGAAACCAAATTCAAAGTCTAAAAAAGCTGCAAAATATTCGAATACGAATCCTCCTTATTTGTCGGAAGAGGCAGCGATTTTCATTCGCGAAAGCGGAATACAACATTTGTTAATTGATTTGCCAAGTGTAGATAAAGAACATGATGAAGGGAAATTATTGGCACACAAAGCATTCTGGAATGTAAAAGACGTGAATAAACTTAATGCAGATGCAAGATTGAATGCTACAATTACCGAAATGATTTATGTTGATGACGAAATAAAAGACGGAAGTTATATATTGAATTTGCAAATTGCATCGTTTGAAAATGATGCAAGTCCATCTAAGCCCATTTTATATAATTTAATTCGTTGATTGTAATTAATTTTAACACATAGGAACATAGATTTTGTATTCTCAAAAAAAGGCGTTTCACTTGTTTTAATGCACAAAGCTAGCTATGTGAAAGAAATGTATTTCTTTTTATTCTCTTTTTTGCACATAAAATCTATGTTCCTATGTGTTAAATAAAAACTTTATGGATTACATCCAATGGGTTAATTTAATATTTTTGACTAAGGATCAAAGATTTCTTGTCCTTCTAAAATCTAAAATCGTTAATTTAAAAACGACAATCAAAATGATTATAGTTAGCACTGATAAAAACAAATTAGACGTTCCGTTTATTCAGCATTTCTTAAAAGATATTTATTGGACCGCGGCTCGCAAAATGGAAGAAGTTCAGACTACGATTGACAATTCGTTTTGTTTTGGGATTTTTCTGGATGATAAACAAATCGGCTTTGCCCGTGTTATCACCGATTATGTGGTTTTTGCTTATGTAATGGATGTTTTTATTACCGAAGAACATCGAGGAAAAGGGTATTCGTCTGTTTTAATAGAACGAATGATAAATGAACCTGCATTAAAAGAGGTTAAAATATGGAGATTGGCAACGACAGATGCTCATTTCTTATATAGCAAATTTGGGTTTACAGCATTAAAAAGTCCCGAGAAAATGATGGAAAAAGTGGTATTATGAAAACAGTTATAAAACTAGAAGAATTAGGTTTATTTGTTCTCGGAATATATTTGTTTAGCCTATTAGATTATCAGTGGTGGTGGTTTCTGGTGTGGATATTAGTACCCGATTTTTCTATGCTAGGTTATGTAATAAATGCTAAAGTTGGTGCTTTTTTATATAATGTATTCCATCATAGAGGAATTGCGGTTTTAGTTTATATTTTAGGCTGCTATTTAAAGTTAGAAGCGGTACAGCTTATTGGAGTTATTTTATTTTCTCATGCTTCGATGGATCGTATTTTTGGTTATGGATTAAAGTATGAAACAGGTTTTAAGTACACACATTTAGGTGAAACCCACAACAAAAAAGAGCTTTCTTCTGATGAGGTAAAAAAGTGGGTTCCTGACAACCAAAATTTAAATATTTTTCGGAAGAAATTGGTAAATAAGAAATGATATGAATTTAGAAACGTATTATGAATATTGTCTTTCTAAAAAAGGAACTACAGAACATTTTCCTTTTGATGAAGAAACATTGGTGTTTAAAGTTGGCGGAAAAATGTTTGCATTGTCCTCTTTGACCCAATGGGAAAAAAACATTCCTTCGGTAAATTTAAAATGTGATCCAGAGCGTGCTCAGGAATTACGTGCCGAATATGATGATATAAAACCAGGATATCATATGAGTAAAGTACACTGGAATACTATTACTATGAATGGAGATTTGCCTACGGCTTTTATAAAAGAACTTATAGACCATTCGTATGATTTGGTTTTCAAAAGTTTGACAAAGAAAATTCAGAATGAAATTATTGAATTAGAAAATTAGGCATTACATTTGCAACATAAGAGAAAAAACTAGCAACTCAGTTACTTTGTAACTTAGCAACTTATAAAATATGAAAGAACAATTTAAAAAGTTTTTAAACGAAGAACAAGACCCAAAAGCGATTGAAAAAATCACTTCTAAACTCAATGATTTATTAATGAGAGGTGAAGAGATTGGATACATTGCAGTTCAAAAAAAACCGGCAATTACTGTTTTTCCTGATAGCATTGTAGTAACAAACAAACGAATCATTGTATGTAAGCCTAAAAATTTAGGTTTATCAATGGATTTTACAGATTATACCTGGGATGATATCGTTGGGACTTTTGTAAAAGAAAATATTCTTGGATCAGAGTTTTCTTTTTCTACAAAAACAGATATTCAGTTTTCTATAGATTATATTCCTAAAATTCAGGCAAGAAAAATTTTCACTTACGCAAAAGAACAATTGGATATACTTAAAAACCCGGTTGTAGCTGCTCCAACTCCAGTTGCTGAGGTTGCAGAACCTGAAGAAGTTGAGCCAGTAGAGGAAGAGGAAGCAGTAGAAGAAATCGAAACTGAAGAAGTAACGAACTATGCTGAGATTATGCCGGCAGCACCGATTTATAACGAACCAATTCAAGAAACTTCATTCGCAACAGGCGAGAGAAGATTAAGTGATATGTCGCAAGATGAGCTTTTTGAAAAATTACAGAATTACAAGAAGTTATTAGACAACGGATTGATCATGCAAGGAGAATATGATGCATTCAAAAAAGAGATTTTGAGTTATATGTAGCATTTAACCGCAAAGTTCACAAAGTCCCACGCAAAGGGCGCAAAGAAAAAAAGCATAAAAAAAACCAACATTTATAATGTTGGTTTTTTTATGAAATTTTGCGAACCTTGCGTTTTAAAGTCTTGCGATCTTTGCGGTTAAACTCCTATAGAGTAGCTTTTTGTTTTTCTACAAAACTATGTGCTTGTAGTTCCAGAAGTTCGGTAGCTTTCTTTCGTTGTAGGTCGTATAACTGTTTATCTTGTGCTATATCCTCATAAACTTTGTCGTGCATTGCAGCGCTGGTTTTTACTAATAAACTACGTTGGTATTTATTTTGTTCCAGAGTAGCTTTTAATGCTGTTTCCAGTTCTTCCTGTTTAAAATCGTATTCTCCTCTCGGAGATAATAATTTGGCTATTATAGGAGATGTTTCTATGGCAAGGAACAAAAGCATAATAAAGAAAGATGGAATCCAAGGTAACTTGTTTAATGCGTTTATTCGCGCCATTAAACCATCAAAACCATCAATGATAGGTTGTGTTTCGGTTACTTTTTTGTCTACATCGGCTTGGAGTGTTTTTGCAACTTTTTCTTTTTCGGCTATTTTTGCCTCATTTTCAGTTTTTAGCGTAGCAAATTCTTTTAAAGCAGCATCGTGCTTATCACGTTTCTCTTTATAAACAGGACCCTTTCCTAATCGTTTTGAGCCCGCAGTTCCTTCGGCTTCAGTAATGTAAGTTGAGTATAAGTCATTTACCTCTTTTTCTTTTTTTAGGATATCGGCTTTTAATCCAGAGATTTCGGCTTTGTTCTTGTCTAAATCGGATTTATAATAATTACCAACTTCTTTTTTATTGGCAAGAGCCATTGCATTTTTCTCTTTTAATAAAACGGTGTTGATTTCCTTTTCGAAAATTTTAATTTCTAATGGTTTTGAAATTACGATTGCGATAATAACCGCCAGAATAATTCGAGGTGTCGCTTGCAGGAATTCATCCCAAACACGGTCTCTTTTTTTTATTGTAGATACAATAAAGCGGTCAAGATTAAAAATAAGTAAACTCCACACAAATCCAAAAAGCATAGCTGGATATACTGAGTCAAAAACGGTAAATAAGGCATATGCACTTGCAATAAATGCCATTACTGCGGTAAAGAAAACGGTAGCTCCAATACCAACATATTTGGTTTGTTCACTTTCTGAACAGTCCTCGAGGAGATTTTTATCTGCTCCTGAGCAAAGGATAAAAAATTGTTTCAACATGATTGATTGTTTTTGATTGATTGATAAGGCAAATTTAACGCCAAAAAATTAATATTGAGGTAAATAGTTGATATGTTTTTGGTTATGTCACTATTTTAGTTTTTCAAATGTGGTTTTGATAGCACTTTCACCCGTTGGTAATGTTAATTTTAATCAATATTTTCAAGGGGCTATGTTATTTTTAAGTAAAAAAAATAGGCTGAAAAAGCAGAAGCATAACGATATGTTAAATTTTTCAGGAGGTATAGTTAATATGCAGCAACTAGTTTCGCATTATAGAAAAACAACCAAAACCAAAATGAAAAAAAATTGTTTAGTATTAGTTCTCTTTTTAATAACTTTAGTAGGTTATGCTCAAAAAGGAATTGTTTCTGGGAAAGTATTGGATGCAGACGATAAACTGCCTTTACCAGGAGCAATGATTGAAATTGTAGGTCAGAATAAATATACTATTTCTGATTATAACGGAAGGTACGAATTACTTAATGTAATGTCGGGATCTTATCAGGTAAAAGTAAAATACATGGGATATACAGAGAATATCCAAGATGTAGTTATTGCCGATGGGAAAAATGCTGTGATAGATTTTGCTCTTAAATCTTCGGGGACAGAATTAAATGAAGTTGTTGTAGGTGATATCCTGAAAGGACAAGCAAAAGCTTTAAACCAACAAAAAACGAATAAGAATATTGGAAATGTTATTTCGGCAGATCAAATGGGGCGTTTTCCTGATGCCAATGTTGGAGATGCCTTAAAGCGTGTGCCAGGTATTACTATGCAGAATGATCAAGGTGAAGCAAGAAACATCATTATTAGAGGTTTAGCTCCTTCATTAAACTCTGTGACTTTAAACGGAGATCGTATTCCATCTGCCGAAGGCGATAACAGAAATGTACAGATGGATCTTATCCCATCGGATATGATTACGACAATCGAGGTGAATAAAACACTTACGCCAGATATGGATGCAGATGCTATCGGGGGTTCTGTAAACCTGATTACCAGAGCAACTCCTAATGGCGAAAGAATCTCGGCAACAGTAGCGGGAGGTTATGCACCAATACGAGATAAACCTATTTATACAGCAGGATTAGTTTATGGAAATCGCTTTTTTGATGATAAACTTGGAGCAGTTGTAAGTGGTTCTTATAATAATGTAGATTATGGTTCCGATAATGTTGAAGCTGCTTGGACTAAAGATAAATTTGGGAATGAATTTTTGAGTAAATCAGAAATCAGAAAATATGATGTACAACGTATTCGCCGAAGTGCAGCTCTAGCTTTAGATTATAAATTTGATGAAAACAATACCATCTTTTTTAACGGAATTTATAACTGGAGAGATGATAGGGAGAATCGTTATAGAACGACTTATGATGATATGAAACCTATTTATAATGGCGAACAAATTACTGGTTTTACAGGGAGAGTAAAGCGCCAGACAAAAGGTGGTGTTGATAATAATCGCAATAAAAACAGAAGACTCGAAGATCAGCGTGTGCAGAACTATGCATTGCGTGGAGAACATTTAATAAATTCTAGTTTAGATCTAGATTGGTCAGCAAATTATTCGACAGCAAGAGAATACCGTCCTCAAGAACGTTATATCGAATACCGTCAGAAAGGTTTAAATACTGCACAAGATTTATCTGATTTAGAGTTTCCTTTGGTTACAACAACTGGCGAAGCTTTAGATAAATTTAAATTTGATTCGACTACCGAAAATACAGATGAAACTAAGGAAAGTGAATTTGGAGCTAAAGTAAATATCAGGTTTCCTTTTACAATTATCCCTTCGGAGAAAGGAAGATTGAGAACGGGACTTAGATTAAGAATGAAAGAGAAATCGAGAGATAATATTTTCTACTCTTATGAGCCAATAAGCGGAATGGAAACTTTGGCTGATGTTCAAACTAGTTATTATGACGGAAACGGATTTAATCCAGGGAGTAAATACGTACCGGGAACGTTTGTTTCTAATTCGTATTTGGGAGGTTTAGATTTAAATAATCCTGCTTTGTTTAATAAAGAATTAAATCCAGCTGAGTTTTTGACTGTAAATTACCAAGCCAAAGAAAATATTTATGCAGCTTATGTAAGATGGGATCAGGATTTTAATGATAAATTATCTATGATTTTAGGTTTCCGTGTAGAGAATACGCATATTGATTATACAGGTAATCGTGTTCTGGACGAAGAAGAGTTAGAAGGAAAGATAAACACAACCAATTCATATACAAACGTAATGCCTGGGATTTCGTTTAAGTATAATGCAACCAAAGATTTAGTGTTGAGAGCTGCTGCTACAACAGCTTTAGCAAGACCGAATTATTATGCTTTGGCTCCTTATATCAATAATATTGCTGCCGATTCTCAGATATTAGCTGGTAATCCAGATCTTAAAGCGACTTATTCTTATAACTATGATTTCATGGCCGAGAATTATTTTAAATCGGTTGGTTTAATTTCAGCAGGTGTTTTCTATAAAAACCTAAATGATTTTATTTATACTTACAGTGATAATCAATATACAACTGCAAAGTTTGCTGCGGATTTTCCTAACCAACAAAATCCAATTGCAGCGGGAGATAATTGGACACTTATACAACAAAGAAATGGTGATAATGTAGATGTGTTTGGGTTTGAAGTAGCATTTCAGCGTCAGTTAGATTTCTTTACAAGTCCATTTTTAAAAGGATTCGGGATTTATTTAAACTATACCTACACAAAATCTACAGCCAAAGGTATCGCTGATGCAGAAGGAAATGAAAGACGTAATATAAGCCTTCCGGGAACATCACCTCATATGTTTAATGGGTCATTGTCATGGGAAAACAAACGTTTTTCGGCTAGAGTTTCGACTAATTTCACTTCAGATTATTTAGATGAATTAGGTTCTAATGAATACAATGATAGTTATTATGATAAACAACTTTTTGTAGATGCTAATGCAGCATTTAAAATTACACCTAAGATTCGTGTTTTTGCAGAAGCAAATAATTTAACCAATCAGCCGTTACGTTATTACCAAGGTGTAGAGTCGCATACTAAACAGGTCGAGTATTACCAAGCGCGTTATAATTTAGGATTGAAATTTGATTTTTAATATAGAATGAATTAGTTAGAATTGGCAGGAATGTAATGTTCCTGTCAATTTTTTATAAAAATAGAACATGAAAAATAAATTTATATTACTCTTAGTGAGTGTCATTTTAGTTTCTTGCGATAGCAAGTTAGCGCCAGTTCGTAAAGATGCTATTAAACCAACTGCGGTAACAGAACCACTTCCGCATGATACCGATGATCCATCTATTTGGATACATCCTACAGATCCATCTAAAAGTATTATTGTAGGTACAGATAAAGATACCGATGGTGGATTATATGCTTTTGATTTAAAAGGTAAAATCATAACCAAATCGGAAACATTAAAAAGACCCAATAATGTAGATATTGCTTATGGCTTAATTGTTAATGGAAAAAAAATAGATGTTGCAGTTACAACTGAAAGAGAAACTAATAAAATTAGGGTTTTTAGTTTACCAAATTTAAAACCTATAGATAATGGTGGAATTTCTGTTTTTGATGGAGAGACATTGCGTGATCCTATGGGAGTTGCTTTGTACACCCGACCAAGTGATAACGCAATATTTGCTATCGTAGGTAGAAAATCAGGAACTTCGGGTAGTTATTTGTGGCAATATCAATTGACAGATGTTGGAAACGGAACAGTTGGTGGTAAAGTAGTTCGCAAGTTTGGTGCATATAGTGGAAAAAAAGAGATTGAAGCTATTGCTGTAGATAATGAGCTAGGAATGGTTTATTACTGCGATGAGCAATTTGGTATCAGGAAATATGTTGCTGATCCTGAGAGTAAGCAAAAAGATGTTGAGTTAGCTATTTTTGGAAAAGGAGAGTTTAAAGCAGATAATGAAGGAATTGCTATTTATAAAAAAACAGCAACAACGGGTTATATTTTAGTTTCTAACCAACAAGCTAATACGTTTATGGTTTATCCTAGAGAAGGGGCTAAAGGAGATCCGAATAAGTATCCTTTACTTGCCGAGATTCCTACGTCGACAATTGAGTGCGATGGTGCCGATGTAACGAATGTAAATTTAGGAGGAGCTTTTAAAAATGGTCTTTTTGTGGCAATGAGCAACGGAATGACGTTTCATTATTATAGCTGGGATTCTGTGCAAAAACGTATTGATGCGCAAGTGAAGAAATAAGTATTTAGTTTCAGTTTTCAGTTTTTAGTCTCAGTTCCAGTTTTCAGTTGCTGTCATAATAAGTTACGGTTTTCTTTATAAATACAGTAAGTAAACTGATAGTGAATACTGAAACTGTATACTGACACTGCGTACTGGTACTGATACTAAAAAACAAGTATAAATAAAAAAGAGCTGTTCGATTGAACAGCTCTTTTTGTTTGAATTAGTAAAGACCTTATATTATGCTAATGGTGCTCCTGCCATAATTTCGGCATTGGCAAACTCTTCAAATTTTGCAAAATTAGCTTTGAATTTCTCTGCTAGTTCTTTTGCTTTTACATCGTATAATTCTGGATTTGCCCAAGTGTTTCTAGGATTTAATATTTCGCTAGGTACATTAGGACAAGTTTGTGGTTTAGCAATTCCAAAAACAACGTGGTTTTCGTATGCTACGTCGTCTAATTCTCCGTTTAAAGCGGCAGTAATCATAGCACGAGTATATTTTAGTTTCATACGAGTTCCTGTTCCGTATGCTCCACCAGTCCATCCAGTATTAATAAGCCAAACTTTTACATCGGCATCTTTCATTTTTTTGCTCAACATTTCTGCATAACGAGTTGGGTGTAACGGCATAAATGGCGCTCCAAAACAAGCTGAGAAATTAGGTTGAGGTTCGTCTACACCAGCTTCTGTTCCAGCAACTTTAGCAGTATAACCAGAAATAAAGTGGTATGCAGCTTGTCCTGGTGTAAGTCTCGAGATAGGAGGCAAAATACCAAAAGAATCGGCTGTTAAGAAGAAAATGTTTTTAGGGTTTTTACCTATAGAACCTGGCTGAATATTATCAATGTGGGTAATAGGGTAACTAACTCTAGTATTTGGTGTAATTGAGATATCATCATAATCTACCTCGTTTGTACCTGGTTTAAAAACAACATTCTCTAATAAAGCACCTCTTTTAATTGCTCTAAAAATGTCTGGTTCATTTTCTTCAGTAAGGTTAATTACTTTAGCATAACAACCACCTTCAAAATTAAATACTGTGTTTTCATTAGTCCATCCGTGTTCATCATCACCGATTAATTTACGGTCTGGATCTGCAGATAAAGTTGTTTTTCCTGTTCCTGATAAACCAAAGAAAATAGCTGTATCACCTTCTTTACCAACATTAGCACTACAGTGCATTGGTAATGTGTTCTTAAATACTGGCAAGATGAAGTTTAAAGCCGAAAAAATTCCTTTTTTCATCTCTCCTGTATATCCTGTTCCGCCAATAAGAGCAATCTTTTTTGTAAAATCCAAAATTGCAAAATTGCTTTGTCTTGTTCCGTCTACAGCAGGATCTGCCATGAAGCTAGGAGCACAAATTACTGTCCATTCTGGAGTAAAGTTTGCTAATTCTTCTGCTTCTGGTCTCAAAAACATATTGTAACAAAACAAGTTAGACCATGCTGTCTCAGTAACAACACGTACATTTAATCTGTAATTAGGGTCTGAACAAACGTAAGAATCTCTAACAAATACTTCTTTGTTAGATAAATATTGAGTTACCTTGTTGTATAATTTTTCAAAAGCTGCTGGTTCAAAAGGAATGTTTACTTTTCCCCACCAAACTTGGTCTTCTGTAATACTATCCTTTACAATAAAACGATCTTGAGGCGAACGTCCTGTAAATGTACCAGTATTAATTGCTAATGCACCTGTTGAGTCCTCCACACCTTGACCTGATTGTATCGTAATGTTGTGTAATTCGTCAGCTGATAACTGATAATGAATTGTTGCATTTTTAATCCCTAACTCATTTAGCGAAATCGATTGCGTAGATAACGTTTGATTGTCCATAAATTTATAAGTTGTGTATGTTTTACTTTATAGACTGTAAAATTAGATATTATATTTCAGATAAAATTTTATATAACGAATTTTATGACTTTTGTTTAATAATTTTAACAAATAGCACAGTCCAAGCAAGAATTAATAGGAGTCCGCCTATTGGCGTTACGAATCCGATAATTTTGAAGTCAAATGTTGTAAGGTTATTCGTAGCAAGTAAGTATATTGAACCCGAAAATAATATAACACCAGCCACAGCAAGATTGTAAATAACCTTTAATGTCTTTTGTGAAAGTTCTTTTCTTGTGGCTACAAAGAATAAAAATAATGCATGGTACATTTGGTAACGTACACCAGTTTCAAAAGTTACAAGTTCTTCTATTGATAAAACTTTTTTTAGAGCATGAGCTCCAAAAGCTCCTAAAATGATAGCTAACATTCCGAAAAAAGCACCTGTTGCAATTATTTTTTTATCCATTACAATATTATTTTAGTTGTTACAAAAATAGGTTTAAAACTTTCATCATGGAAAAAAATTAAGAGAACTTTTGGAAATATTTAGCTTTCTTCTGGATAAATATATTCTGCTTATTTTTGGTTTAAAATAATGTATAGTTCATTTTTTTAACATTTTTTAATTGTTATGAATATAACATTATTGTATGTTTGTGTTATATATGTAAAATATGAGAGTAGTTTTAGTCATTGGAGCAGGCAGATCAGCGTCGTCATTGATACGATATTTATTGGATAAGTCCGAAAAGGAGAACCTGCATCTTATTATAGGTGATTTGTCTTTGGCTCTTGCCGAAAAGAAAACGAATAAACATCCTAATGCAACTCCTATTGCATTGGATATTTTTGATGAAGAACAGCGAAAGCTTGCGATACAAAAGGCAGACATTGTAATATCGATGTTGCCGGCTCATTTACATGTAGAAGTTGCCAAAGATTGTTTGCTTTACCAAAAACACATGGTTACTGCATCTTATATAAGTGATGCGATGCAGGCATTGGACAAGGAAGCAAAAGCTAATAATTTGATTTTTATGAATGAAATTGGGCTTGATCCTGGTATCGATCATATGAGTGCCATGAAGGTAATCGATGAAATTAGAGAGAAAGGTGGTAATATGTTATTGTTCGAATCTTTTTGTGGTGGACTTGTAGCTCCTGAATCTGATAATAATTTATGGAATTATAAATTTAGTTGGTTACCACGTAATGTGGTTTTAGCAGGGCAGGGAGGGGCTGCCAAATTTATACAGGAAGGAACTTATAAATATATCCCTTATTGCAATTTATTTCGCAGAACCGAATTTCTTGAAGTAGAAGGATACGGAAAGTTTGAAGCGTATTCTAATCGTGATTCTTTAAAATACAGATCTATTTATGGTCTGGAAAATATCCTTACTTTATATCGTGGTACAATAAGAAGAGTTGGATTCTCGAAAGCTTGGAATATGTTTGTACAATTAGGAATGACCGATGATAGTTATGTTATGGAACATTCTGAAACTATGAGTTATCGTCAGTTTGTGAATTCTTTTTTGCCTTATCACCCAACTGATTCTGTAGAAATAAAAATGCGTTTGATTCTTAAAATAGATCAGGATGATATAATGTGGGATAAACTTGTTGAGCTTGACTTGTTTAACGCGAATAAAATTGTTGGATTAAAAGATGCTACTCCAGCTCAGATACTAGAAAAAATACTTTCGGATAGTTGGACTTTAGAGCCACACGATAAAGATATGATAGTGATGTACCATAAATTTGGATACAAATTAAATGGTGTAGACACGCAAATAGACTCCAAAATGGTTTGCATTGGAGATGATCAAACGTATACTGCAATGGCAAAAACTGTTGGATTGCCTGTTGCAATGGCCACTTTATTGATATTAAATGGTAAGATTACAACTCCTGGAGTTCAATTACCAATAAATAAAGAGGTGTATTTACCGATTTTAAAAGAATTAGAAGAATACGGAGTAGTATTTCATGAGCAGGTTATGCCTTATTTTGGATATAATCCCGATAAACTTCTTAATTAGTAGTTTTTGAAATTTTTTTTTAGAATTTTTTTTAGTTTTTTATTTGATCCGCTTCTTGAAAAAGAAGCGGATTTTTTTATTTGTTATTATTTATAGATAAAACAAGAAAACAATCCTATGGTTTAGTTGTAAAGTAGATTTCATGATTATATCTAAATATTATTTTCTAATAAAAAGAGCGTTTTTTAATCAGTACAGTCAATAGCTATTGGTAACGCAAATATTTGACTTATTGGTTTACCTTTATATAAAGCTGGAACCCAGTTAGGCAATTTTTTTAAAACGCGAACGGCTTCTTCTCCCAATCCGTAGCCTAAATCTTTGCTGACTTTAATATCTGATAAAGAACCATCTGTTTCTATGTTAAATGTAAGCATAAGTGTTCCTTTTACTTTGTTTTCGTATGCTGCATCAGTTACATTGAAGTGGGTGTAGAAAATCTTGTAAAAGCCTTTCATACCTGTATGAAATTGAGCTTGTCTTTCAAATTTACTAGGATGAACAAGGGTTTCATTTTGTTCATCGTTTTCAATTGTTTGGGCGATACCTTCTGTACTAAAAGCAAGCAGTACGGTAAAAAGAACAATAACTTTGTAATCTAGCTTTGTTATTAATTTCATATTTTTTTTTCTAGCTAAATTACTTTTTTTATTTATTTTCTTGTACCGTTATTGGTAATTTGTACATTACTCTCGCTGGTTCATTGTTTAATGTGCCTGGTTTCCATTTTGGAGATAATTTTAATACGCGTATAACTTCATCGCCTAATCCGTAACCTAAGTCATGAGCTATTTTATAATCAGATAAGGAACCGTCTTTTTCGACATAGAAATCGATAATCACTTTTCCTGATACTTTATTTTTAGAAGCATCTTTAGGAATTTTGAAGTTTTTACCAATGAATTTGTAAAATTCTGTCATTCCGCCTGGAAATTCTGGCTGCTGAATGTTTTCGGTTGTATCTGTAAGGAAGGTTGGTGGTTCGTTTAGTGCTTTTCGATTGCTTCCTTGAGCAATTGTTGTCGTGTTAAAAGCAAAAAATAATGTAGCAAATACAAAACCTACTACCGAGGTTTTTACTATTGCTCTCAATCGGGATTCTTTTTTTGTCATCATAAGTAAACGTTTTTTGGTTATTTGAAAATTTATAGAACTTGCAAGCGCAATTTGGCTTTGGTTTGAAGCCATTTTTAATAATAAGTTTTGATAGTGAGAAACTGATTCAGATTGGGTTATTACTGCTTCATCGGCTAGAAATTCATGATTTAATTTGATAGCTCTTTTGTAAAGTATAAAGATTGGATTAAACCAAAATAGGATTTGTATTGCTTCAATAAGAATAATATCCAACGAATGTTTTTGCTTTATATGTGCCGTTTCGTGAGCAATAAGTTGTGTGTCGATTAGATTGTTTTTTAAATCACTTTCGTTTAAAAATATGGTGTTTAAAAAGGAATGTGGCAATATCGAATCTTCAATCAAAACCACTTTTTGGTTATTGATGATTTGTGATTTGTTGTATTTTATTTTTTTATGAAAGGAATACAGATTCAATACAAAGCGGATGGTTAGTGATAACGCAATAATTAGATATAGAGCAAGTAAGCTATAAGTAATTGTCTGATTATTGGTTAGTGAATTTAGGTTTTGGGCATTGTTATTAATTACTATTTCGGGTAATCGAATAGCGTTTATTGCTTTTGATATTTTTGTATCGAATGAAAAAAGTTGCAGCGGAATGGTTAAGCCAAAAACCAAACTACTCAATAAATAGAATCTGTTGAAACTATGCATTTTTTCGTTTTCTAACCAAAGTTTATATATTATAAACAGGATTATAAGTAGTAATGACGATTTTAGGATATAAGCTATCATTTTTTCTTTTTTTGAATTTGACTATCAATGATTTTTTTGAGTTCTTCTAATTCCGAAGTCGATAAATTGGTTTCGGTGGTAAAGAAAGAAGCAAATTGCGATGCCGAATTGTTAAAGAAATTACTAATCAATCCGTTTACGTGTTTAGAGAAATAATCGGTTTTCTTGACCAATGGATAGTATTCTCTTGAGTTTCCAAATTCGTTGTAAGCAACAAATTTTTTGTCGATCATTCTTTTTAATAAAGTGGCAACGGTTGTTGTAGCCGGTTTTGGGTCAGGATATGCTTCGAGCAAATCCTTCATGAACGCCTTTTTTAGTTGCCAAAGGTGTTGCATTAATTGTTCTTCGGAGTTGGTTAGTTGCATTGTGGGTTATTTTTTAATTTTTTCTAATTTTTCTAACTCTGGTAATTCCTTTTTATAAGCTTCTACATCCCAAACAATTCCCCATTTTTGAGCATATTCGGCTATGGTTCCTAAACCAACTTCTGCGCGTCTTTTGTCTACATTATCGGGGTCTTCTAGTGGTGAAATGTATTGCTTGTTTGTTGCTGGATTTTTGGCAAGTTGGCTTCCGTAAATTTGTTTTCTCCCTTCTCTTAGTGCGATGCGGTCTTCTAGTAATGCTAACGAACTTGCTTTTGCATTTCCTTTTTTGACAGCGTCTCTCATCATGGGTAAATATTTTTGTTGCGTTTCTAAGTCTGAATGCTGTATTACCAGAAACAAAGTTTGGTTTGCCTGACTGCCTACAACGTTTTCACCAATCCATCCTTTTTCATCAAGTATCTTGGATATTTTAATTAGGTTCAGGCTGTCTTTATAATTTATGATTTTACCAATGCTATCTATTTTTTTCTTATCATAATTTTGGCTTCTATATATTGTCATGAATACCTTTCTTATGTTTTGATCCTCTTCAAAAATAGAGAGTAATTCTTCTTGCAGAGGTTTGTCATAATTTGCTTCGATGATGTTAAGTTTCTTTTGAAGCTTGGTTATTATTTTTTGCCATTCCTTCTCGGGATGCAATATTGTTAAGTCATTATCTTTTTTTAGATGGTATAAATTTTCATAGCCATTATCGATTGCTAAGTTTAACCATTCGAATGCTTTTTTAGTTTCTAATGACCTTGCTGCTGAGCATGCTCCATTGTATAATTGTGTCGAATTTTTATGCTCTAGTTTAAATGCCTTTTCGTAATATGTAACAGATGTTTTATAATCTTTTCCTTTGTAACAGGAGTCAGCTTTTTGGATATATTCTTTGTAGGATTGTGCTTGTAAGGAAGTAATACCCAACAGGAATAAAAAAATGGCACTTATTTTTTTCATAATTTTTAAATAGAAATTTTGGTTATTTGTTTTTTGTAGTAGATGTTAATTCTCCGTTGTTGTATTTTTTTATTTCGATTAGTTTGCCTGCCGTGTCGTAATATTTCCAATCATTATAATAGAACCAATGTATTTGTTCTTGACTCTTTTCTAATTTAGTTTTTCCTTTTGATTGTAATTTTCCATTCGGATAATAATATTTGACTTTACAACTGTTGCCTTGATATTTTTCTGTTTTATATAACGTATTGTTTACGTAAGATTTCCATTTTTTTACGGGTTCGTCTTTCCGGTAGTATTCAAATGATTTGTATGTAACACTATCTTGTGTATAAATGTCTATCCAAACGCCTTCTTTCTTTTTGTCAATCTTCTGATTAATTGGTTTGCTCTTGCATCCAGAAAGCAGTGTTATGTAAATTAATAATAGGATATATCTACTCATAAAACTTATTTTGCTCTACAAGATAACATCTTGCTCTACAAATGTAGAGTTAATTTTTTAATTTCCAAAATTATTTTTTTTGAGGGTCAAAGGTTTAGAGGTGTAAAGGGACAAAGGGACAAAGGTAAAAGGAATAGAGGCTCAAAGGAGCTAAGAGGCAAAGGTATTGTGAGTGCCAAAAATGGTAGAAATTTTAAATCCAGCTATTCAGTTCCGAACCTTTGGGACGATCGGAGGGAACGCCCATAAAAAAATCCGTTTACTCAATTAAGAATAAACGGATTTTATTATATTCAACAGGTTTTATCCCGTCCCGACGTTTCGGGATCGGGACTGTTAAGAAAGCTTTGCAAACTTAACGAAAAGACTTTGCGTTCTTTGCGGTAAATCTTCACTTTGCAGTTGGCTTATTTTTTAGAAAGCTCTACAAAATATTTGTAAAACAACGGAATAGTTTCGATTCCTTTTAGGTAATTGAAAATTCCGAAATGTTCGTTTGGTGAGTGAATTGCATCACTATCAAGACCAAAGCCCATAAGGATTGTTTTGCTTTTTAGTTCTTTTTCGAATAATGCTACAATCGGAATACTTCCGCCTGAACGAACTGGAATTGCTGGAACTCCAAAAGTTTCGGTGTAAGCCATATTTGCCGCTTTGTAACCAATACTATCTATTGGGGTTACATATCCCTGACCACCGTGATGTGGAGTAACTTTTACAGTTACGCCTGCTGGTGCAATGCTTGTAAAGTGTTTTGAGAATAACTCGGTAATGTGCTCCCAATCTTGGTTTGGAACTAAACGCATAGATATTTTTGCGAAAGCTTTGCTTGCAATAACCGTTTTAGCTCCTTCGCCTGTATATCCGCCCCAAATTCCGTTTACATCAAGTGTTGGTCTTATTGAGTTGCGTTCGTTGGTTACGTATCCTTTTTCGCCATAAACATCGTTTAAGTCTAAGGCTTTTTTATATTTCTCTAAGCTAAATGGTGCTTTTGCCATTTCGGCTCTTTCTTCTAATGTTAATTCTTCGACATTGTCGTAGAATCCTGGAATTGTAATATGATTGTCTTCGTCATGTAATGAAGCAATCATTTTGGCAAGTACGTTAATAGGGTTTGCAACTGCACCACCGTATAAACCTGAATGTAAATCGCGGTTTGGTCCTGTAACTTCTACCTCTACATAACTTAAACCACGTAATCCTGTTGTGATAGATGGTTGCTGATTAGAAATCATTCCAGTATCTGAAATTAATATCACATCGTTTTTAAGTTTTTCCTGATTGCGCTCTACAAACCAACCTAAACTTTTAGATCCTACTTCTTCTTCACCTTCTATCATGAATTTTACATTACAAGGCAATGTGTTGCTTTGTACCATATATTCTAATGCTTTTACGTGCATGTACATTTGCCCTTTGTCGTCGCAAGCACCACGAGCAAATATTGCTCCTTCTGGATGAATTTCGGTTTTTTTGATAACTGGTTCAAATGGGGGAGATGTCCATAATTCCATCGGATCTGGTGGCTGAACATCATAATGTCCGTAAACTAATACGGTAGGTAAATTTGGGTCGATTATTTTCTCTCCATAGACAATTGGGTACCCCGGAGTGTCGCAAATTTCGACAAAATCACATCCGGCTTTCTCTAAACTTGCTTTTACAGCCTCGGAAGTGTCAATTACATCTTGAGAATATGCAGTATCTGCACTTACAGATGGAATTTTTAATAGTTCGATTAACTCATTGATAAAGCGTTCTTTGTGTTCTTGAACGTATGCTTTTATAGTGTCCATTTAAATTGATTTTTATAGAATTTCAAAAATACGAAAAATAGAATTAATATTTTTTTTCAAAAAAGCTTTGAAAATTAGAAGTTATGATTATCTTTGCACCCACAATTGAGCGGATATGGTGAAATTGGTAGACATGCCAGACTTAGGATCTGGTGCCGCAAGGCGTGTAGGTTCGAGTCCTATTATCCGCACTACTTACTTTAAAAACCCTTAAAATATAGTTTTAAGGTTTTTTTTTATGTCTTTACTTTACTAAAATTATTGGTTTTTTAGGGATGAGTTTTTAAAGGTTGGGGTTGATTTACCGCAAAGTGCGCAAAGTATAAAAGAAAGGTTCGCAAAGTTAAATTAATAGCTTTGCGAACCTTTGCGTTTAAAAATAGGCGTATAGCGCTTCAACTTAGTTTGTCCTTAAAAAAATGGAACGCTGATGAAATGGATTTACTCTGTAAAGACGCGGATTAACCACGGATTTTTTTATTTAACATTATTAAATCCGTCTTTTTCTGCGTCTTCGCGATAGCGAATCCGTTTTATCAGCGTTCTATTTTATGCGTAACCAAACAAAGGTTTTATTTCCATCTAAGCATGTTCAATCCTTTTCTTTATAATCTCCAGCAATTCTTCTTTTGTCATAAAAGTGTTTAGGAAATCTTCTAAGTTTCCTTGGTTAGAAACTTCTCTGAAAAAGACTTCGTGATCTGTTCCAAATAATGTTGGGTTTTCGGGATTTGGATCGGATAAGCATATATAATAATGGTCTGGAAAACCATAACTTGAAATAAGCAGAATAAAATCTGGCGAATGATCATTTGTTACTTTAATGATTTCGATTAAATCGGTATCTTCATCTTTAAAATCTTCGTTCCATTCGGCGAAATCTTCTGTGCCTTCTTTAAAAGGAGTAAAAGGAGAAACTTGCCAAAACATCTGACCGTATCCTTCATCTGTTAATCTGAAATATTTTTGAATTATTGCATCGTAAAAATCTTCTTTGTTTTCTCTAAAAAGTGCTTGGTTCTCGTTGATAAAATCGCTTATTCCGTAAATGGGTTCTTCTTCTTCGGCGGTTGCCCAAGGAGTATCTGTTGGTCGGCGATACAAAACGGTATCAAAAGTTATGGATTGTAAATCTTCCTGAAGTGATTTGCCTTTTACATTGTCGATATTTCCGCCTAATTTTTTGATTTGCTCCAGAATCTCCTTTTTCATTTTTGGTTTTATAGATAACATTCGTATTGTGTCTTATTTTGGTGGGTGGGGAAATAATTTTCGGGCTATCGGATTTTCAAATTTATTAATAGATTTCTTTCTATCTTTGAATGTTTTCATAACATAAACTTTATGCGAAAATTTTACAATGTAGAAAAATTTAACTACGAGCTACCCAAAAAACTCCTAATAATTTCACAAATATGAGAAAGAACATCCTATTAATCATAGCTTTAATAATTTCAACAAATTCTATTATGTCACAAGAAAATAAATTATCGACTTCTGAACAGATAATAAATTCTACAATTCGAATCGAATGTACTGGAGATACAATTATAAATAATCAAAAGCTTGCATTTACCTCAACTGGAACTGGTTTCTTCTTTGAATTTTTAATCAATAACATGAAAATCCCTGTTATTGTTACTAACTATCATGTAATTAAAAACACAACCTATGGAGTTTTAAATTTTACTGAAAAAGAAAACAACCTCCCGAAATATGGCAGTATTTTAACTTATACTCTTAATGATTGGCAAAATCGTTGGATTAAACATCCCAATGTAGATTTAGCTATTTTACCACTTGCCCCAATAATCGATGACTTTAAAAAGCAAAAAAATAAAGACATATCATATGTTCACTACGACGAAACTCTACTTTCAAATGCAAATTTACTAAGTGAAGTTACTGCTATTGAAGAAGTGCTGATGGTAGGATATCCAAAAGGATTTTGGGATAAGGTAAACAACCTGCCTGTCGTAAGAAAGGGAACTACCGCCACACCCATGTATATAGATTATTCAGGAAAAAAAGAGTTTCTTTTAGATATTCCAATATTTGCAGGGTCTAGTGGGTCACCTGTAGTTTTATTCAATCAAGGGTCATATTCAACAAAAGATGGAGGTATTAATATTGGTAGTAGAATAGCTTTATTAGGTATTAACGTTCAATCAATAGACTACATTGCAGGTGGACAGCTAATATTGCCACCCAATAATCCTACAGTAGAAACTTCAACAGCTGTTCCAATGAATATCGCTGTAATTATAAAATCAGAAGAACTTCTCGCTTTTAAACCAATAATACAAGAGTTATTAAAAAAACAAAAATAACATTTAAAATATCTCTTTACTCTTATTCAAGCTTAAGTTGATTAATCACTTTTACTATATCAATAAACCTTCAAAACAATTTTAATAAATTAATCTTAATCCTGCGGAGCACGTATTTCAGATAATTGTAAAAATGACAGTTTGAATATTGATTATTTGATGAAATTTATTATTAAAAAAAAATCACTTATATCAAATCAAAATTTTAAATCCCTGATAGGACGGAAATTCTTTCCGTGTCCACAAACGTTATATTTCTAAGAAATCTCATATCTAGCCCTGATAGAAGGGAAAATCCTTTTTTATTGTTTTTCTCAATAAAAAAGATTGGAATGATAGCAGGAAATGGCTCCTGAAGAAATCATTAGAAAATAAATTGTTTTTGATTGTCGAGTTACTAGCGGAGATTGCTTCGCTAGTTCGCTATCGCTCGTGTTTTCGTTCCTCAGAAAGACAAGTTTACGGTTATTTTATGTGTAAACTGTGAGTTTATGAAAAGCGAACACAAATTATTTCCTGATTATCGAGCTACTAGCGAAGATTTCTCATTCTTCGAAATGACAAACGGGGCGCAAAACAACCTTTCTTCATTCCACATCTAAATAAGGATCTAGGGCTTCGGCTAATTTGTTGAGCCAATAAAAATTATCTTCAATGTTTTTTATTTCTGATGCTGCGGTTTCGCATCCTCTCATTAAGCATAAAGCAAGCAGATGATTTACTTGGCGTATTGTTTTTGCCATGTCTTCGGGTTCCATAACTTCATTGAAAAAATCCTTTAGTCTGATTTCTGTTTCTTTTGAAAGTCTATTTTCGCTCATGATTTAAAAGTTTAGTAAGGACTATGAAAATATCATAACAGCAAAAGTGATAAGATTTATTTTGTAATTGGACGCATATATGGGTTCAAGTCTATTTTATATTTCTCTATGCAAAAGATTGATAAAGGATAAATGTTTAATCGAGAAACTATAACGCATAAAAAAAGACCTCAATTGAGGTCTTTTTTTTGTTTAAATATATTGGGTTTATGCTTCTTTTGGTTCTGGAAACATAACCGATAATACAACTGATATTACTAAAACACCTGCAATAACAATTAACGAATACATTGATTCGATGTGGTAGAATGGCGAAATAATCATTTTTACTCCAATAAAAGCAAGGATTATCGCTAAACCATATTGTAATTTGCTAAACAAATGAATGAAATTATCAAGTAAGAAGAATAATGCTCTTAAACCTAATATTGCAAAAATGTTTGATGTATAAAGAATAAACGGATCATTAGAGATTGCGAAAATTGCAGGAATTGAATCTACTGCAAAAAGTAAATCGGTAAATTCTATAACTGCTACAACTACTAAAAGTGGTGTTGCAAGTTTTTTTCCGTTTTCGTATGTAAAGAATTTATCTCCATCATACTTATCGCTTACGCTAAAGAATTTTCTAATTAATCTTGCTCCTCTGGTATTGTTGTAATCTTCGTCTTCGTCCTCATTTCCTGATGACCATGATTTTATTCCTGCATAAACTAGGAATAATCCAAAGGCTGTCATGATTAGGTTAATATCGTATTTAAATCCTTCTACACCAACTAGGCTTAAAAGCTTGTTTAAATAGGTTAATTCGATTAAAAAAGCTCCAGAGAATATAAATATAGCTCTTAGGACTAATGCTCCTATAATACCCCAAAATAATACTTTGTGTTTGTTGGTATTTGGTACATCAAAAAACTTGAATACCAGGATAAACACAAATAGGTTATCTACAGAAAGTGCTTTCTCGATCCAATACGCCGATTGAAATTCGTAAAATTTAGCTGAACCTGCATAATAGTATACTAAACCACTAAAACCCATTGCTAAACTGATCCATACTAATGACCATGAAATAGCTTCTTTATTGGTTACGACATGACTTTTTTTGTTGAAAATACCTAAATCTAGTAATAGCATTATAACTACTGCGATTGCAAATATTGCTATTAATCCAGGATGTTCTGAGAAAATGGGATGTTCGTTCATTATTGTTTATTAAGTTGAAATTTATTATTTATTTAGATTTATTTGTTTCTTTATTTATAAATATGATTGAAGTATTCTTTGGGCTGTTTGTCCTAAGAAACTATCTTCGGTTGGGTCACCAATGGCGCTAAATCTCCATTCGTTATCGCGTTTATATAATTTCCCCATGATGATAGAACGTTTGTTTATGTATTGTCTATCTGCAGAAACGTTATAGGACGCAAATTCCGAAATTACTTTTGTTGGTGTTCCCTCATACATTCTTATTTTGGCATATGGTATTTGCGAAAAGTCTTCTTTTCCGGCATTATTCAAAAAGAAAAATATCTGAGTAACTTTTGCGTCAATTTTCGACAAATCTACGGTTATGATTTCATTATCCAAACCATCATCGCCACCTTTATCACCCGCAAGATCATCGCCAGTATGTTTTAATGCTCCATCGTTGCTTAATAATTTACCTTTGGATAGACCAAATTGCTGTAAAGCCTCAAGACGGTATAATGGAGAATATAAATGATCATAAAGTTTATTTTGATCATCTATTAATATGCAGCTTAAATCAAGGTCAACATCTGTTACGTTTTTTGATAAACCTAAGAATCCTTTGGTTTCTATCGCTCCCCAGTTTACACCAACACAAAAGCTGGTTAATGATTCTCCGCTTGATTTTCTTAAATCAATTTTTTGTCCTTTGGTTAAATTAATTGCCATGTGCTTTTAATTGTATTTGTTTATATAATCCTGAAGACCACCTTTCATCCCGATTCCTACGGCTTCAAATTTCCATTCTTCGTTTCTTTTGTAAATTCTTCCAAATTCTACGGCAGTTTCTATAGAGAAATCTTCGTCTAATTCGTATTTAACTAATTCTACATTCGATTGATCTAAAATTCTGATAAACGAATTACGTATTTGTCCAAAATTTTGTCTTCTTGTATCGGCATGATGTATCGTAACTACAAATGAGATTTCGTTAACCTCAGGAGCTATTTTAGATAAATCTACTTGTATTTTTTCATCGTCTCCGTCGCCAGCACCAGTTAAATTGTCTCCAGTATGAATTACTGCCTGATCTGGTGATTTTAGATTATTGTAATAAACAAAATGATTGTCGCTTGGAATTTTTCCATTTGCTCCAATTAAAAATATTGATGCATCTAAGTCAAAACTTTCTCCAGTGCTGCTAGAATTACTATCCCATCCTAATCCTACTGTAAACTTTGGAGCGTCGATGCTTTGTCTTTGTCCTTTTTCTAAATTAATTGCCATTCTATGTTCTTAATTAATATTAATATTTAACATTGTTTTTAAAATATTGGTCTGTTCATCTACATTTTGTAACTCATCAAGAAAATCTACAGATGAAATTTTGTCCAGATACTCTTTTAATACTTCTTGAACTGTATCTGGTAGTATTGTTTTTATTGTACTAAGCTCTAATTTTAAATCAGCATTTTTAGCTGTTAACTCCATTACGATTTGCTCTTTTGATGAGCTGTTTTTTGAGAAATCAATTCCTTTTGCTCTTTCGTGGTCTAGAAAATAGAACGATTTGTCTTTTGCAATAAAAATAAATTTGTCGTTAGAATCTCTAAATTCATAAGCTTCGACAACTTCATTATTGTAAACGAGACCGCACATGAATTTAATTTTAAATTTAAGAATATTTAATCTTCCTAAAAGTTTTCTTTCGAACTTAACAAACGAGTTTTCGTACAAACTATTGCTGGCTTGTGTGAGTTGCTCGTATTGTTCGGTATTTATTTCTCGATAATATTCGGATTGAACACTATCTGAAAAAATCGTAATCTCATTCCAGTTAAAAAAATCTTCTTTTTCTGTTGCAAATAATTGATAGAGCTGTTCAATTTTTTTAGACATATTTAGAGCATGCACTTGTGTTTGCTTAGCAAATTTGGCTTCTCCGATTTCGACTTTTAATTTAGAAACAATGTCATCATTAATATATATTTCATCAGTAATTAAAAGATACTGTTGCTCTTTTGATTTCTTGATTTTTTGAAACAAATCAATAAGACTATTTGTAAACTGAATGTGAAATAATTCTAATTTATTAATGTCTAATGTTCGGTTGTTTTGAAAAAGAGAGTGGATTATTTTTGTTTTGATCAAGGTATTAACAAGGTCCTTGTGATTAAAGAAATTGGCTAACAATTCTAAAATCACAAGTCTTCTGTTACTATCTTTTATTATTTGAACGAACCGTTCCTCTTCCTCTTGCATTTAATTGATTTCTTATTTTCAATTAGCTTATAACACCTTTTTTTAATTCAGTTTCAAGACTTTGTAAACCAGCGTCAAGTTGTCTTCTGGTTTCTGTACCTTGGTCGTGAATTTGTTTTACTTCTGTCAACGTGTCTATTAAAGATTTTGTTGTCATTTTCAATGTCTCCAAAGAAACAATTGTATTTTCATTTTCTCTGGCAACTTCTATGCTGTTTTGTTTTAGCATTTCGGCATTCTTTTGTAAAATGGTATTTGTTGTCTCAGATACTTTACGCTGAATCTCGATATTCTGTTTTTGTCTTTGTAAAGCAACGGCTAATGTAAGCTGGTTTTTCCAGACTGGCATTGTTGTCGTTAAGATAGATTGCGCTTTTTCGGCAATAGAGGTGTTGTTGTTTTGAACCACACGTATTTGCGCTAGAGATTGCAACATAATAAAACGAACAATTTTCATGTCGGCTAAACGCTTATCCAGACGATTGATGAAATTTCTTTTGTCAGAAATCTGATAATCTTGGTATTGTGCTGTATTAGCTTCCATTACTGCAAGTTCTTCGTTTAGTTCTTTAAAACGAATTTGTCCTGCAATAACGTGTTTTTCCATCTCTTTGATAAGTCCAACATTACCATCAAACATAGTTTGAAGTGCGCTATTGTCTTTTACCGAATTGATCATTCCAGCTTTTACTTTATTACTGATTTTGTCAATGTTTACAGTAATTTTATCGTATTGCTGAAATAATTTTTTTACATCAGTAACTAATTTATTAAGAACTGGAATTTTTGAAAGAAATCTTTTAAACGGACCTTGATCTAATTGATCAATATCTACATAATTTAATTCTGTCAATAAATCGTTTATCAAAGTTCCTACTTCACCAGAGTTATATGTTCTAACGTTGGTTAAGAAAGTATCACTTTGTTTGGCGATAGAGTTTTGAATTTCGGCACCATAATTCAAGATAGAATTGGCGTCGTTTTCATTTAACTGATTTGAAATCGATTTGTAACTATTTACTTCAGCTTCGGTAATTGTAGCCAAGTTTACATTTCCATCTTTGTCAATTAACGCAAGATTTTCCTGTGTAACTAATTGATTATCTATCATCTTATTTTATAAATGATTTTGTTGAATAGTAAGAATTGTTTCTTCTAGTTTTTTGTCTTTTGTTGGAGCTCCAATCGCACTAAATTTCCACTCATCGTTTCTTTTGTAAAAAACACCAAGTACCATCGATACATTACCAGCGAAAGAAGAATCGTTTGCAACGTCATAACGAGCAAATTCCTGACTAACTTTTGTTGGTGTGCCTTCGTAGATACGAATAGATGCAAAAGGAATATCTTTAAAATCCTGACCTCTAAAACTATTGATAAAAAATGCAACGTGATTTGCAGAAGGAGATAATCTAGAAAAATCTAGTGTAATAACTTCATTATCTAATCCGTCATCACCATTAATGTCTCCAGTTAAATCATCACCACTATGTTTGATAGCTTGGTCGTTTGATTGTAATTTTCTGAAATTAACAGAGTCAATATGATTTTTTTTGTCATCGTAAACTGCGCAACTTGCATCTAGATCAACAGGCTCTTTCTTTGTTCCGAAAAGTCCCTTTTTTTCGATTGCACCCCAATTTACTCCTACACAAATGTTTTGTAATTTTGTACCGTTACTTTTTTCAAGATTGATACGTTGTCCTTTTTCTAAATTAATTGCCATAATCTTAGTTATATTTATTTAAGTAATCTTCTAATCCGCCTTTCATTCCTGCGCCAATAGCTTCAAATTTCCATTGTCCGTCTTTATTGTATATTCTTCCAAATTCAACAGCTGTTTCTATAGAGAAGTCTTCTTCTAATTCGTATTTCAGCAATTCGGTATTATTGCTATCATCTACAATTCTGATGAAAGAATTACGAACTTGTCCAAAATTTTGTTTTCTTGTTATAGCATCGTGAATCGTAACTACAATGCAAACTTCTTTTACCGAAGCATCAATTTTAGTTAAGTCTATTTTTATTTGCTCATCATCTCCATCTCCATCTCCAGTTAAGTTATCTCCTGTATGTATTACAGCCTCGTCTGGTGATTTTAAATTGTTATAAAAGATAAAATGTGAGTCAGAAATTATTTTTTTGTTCTCACCCAATATAAACACAGAAGCATCAAGATCAAATCCAGATCCTGTTGAACTGTTGTTTGTATCCCATCCTAAACCAATTGTGAATTTTGGGGCATTTATGTTTTCTCTTTGCCCTTTTTGTAAATTGATAGCCATAGTTTAATCTATTTTTATTACGTTAATATTGTTCTTGTATTCTATAATCTGATGATAATTATTACTTATCGCAAGATGAAATAAATCGTTGCTTTTTTCAGTAGATATATTATTTACTAAATAGGCAAACTCATCTTCGCTGAGACTTAATATAAACTTCACTATACGAGTGTTGTACTGAAAATGATCGCTGTTTATAATATTCGCGATATCCTCGACATTCTTAACCGAATAATAATTATAATGGTTCTCTATGTTCGGATGTATCTCTTTGTTTATTAATTCAGCAAAATACACAAATATAAAATCTCCATTTACATTATATTGATTTAGTATTTTATTTACCGTATGTTCATGACTTCCAGTTATCTTAATGTCATCTACGAAAATACAAAGTTTTCCATCAATAAAGTTTCTGTCGATATAATAAGTATCATTCGATATTAATTTTACTCTTTCTTCAAAATCTAAATTTCCATAATCAGTAACGTAGGTTTGATTTCTGAATATTTTAGATTCAATAGATGCTTTCTTGTTGTTTTTAAATAGGAAACTGTTCAGTTGTTTCTTAAAATAATAACATAAAAAGTTAGAAGCAGTAGGAATCGATAAAAATGGACTTGGCAGAATAACAATTTCCTGATTTGATAAAATTAAATCATGATATTGATCTACAAAGCCATCAAACAATTCTTTTGCAAATTTCTCTGCATAAAATTTATCTCCAAACTTAAATCGGCTGTATTCTTTTTCCTGAAACGGACAATTATCTTTCTCAAGAATTTTATGTAAACTATAGTTTCTATTCACTTTTATAATTTTAATAGGTGTGCATCAAATCCAAAATTAATGGCTCCGTTGTAATCGGCGATAATATTGTCTCCTATATGCAGTATTTCTTTTTTGGTTATCGGTTTAATTTCATTTGCTTGGTTAAATACCAATTGAAAAATTTCGTTATTAGGTTTTGAAAGTCCCACTTCATCCGAGTAAATCTGAAATTTAAAGTAAGATTCCAATTCATAATGAGAAAGTATCTTTCTTAATGTGTTTCCTTTAATGAATGCAGTATTACTTAATAAGTTAATAGTTTTATCTTGTTGAGTAATCTCTTTAAAAAGTTGCGGGATATTAGCATAAAGAAGTTCAGGTTTGTATTTTAAAAATAACAACTCTGTCTCGTTATAAAATAATTTTAATTTAGTAGTGTCGATATCATTTATATTGACATTTAGTGCACTAAGAATTAGATAATATATTTCGTAAGTGTCAATATTTAACCCGGTTCTTTCGTTTATATTATTGCATAAAACATCATAATAGCGCACAACATCATTAACCTTCTCGATTGTAGCATCTACATCGAAAAAGTCTTTGAATAATAAATTTCTTTTGCTTTTAAATTCGGGATTTGATTTTATTAGGGTTAGCCATAAATCAAAAGAAAGGTGACTGTGATTTTCGTAATTTATTTTCAAGCTTGTGATTTTAATTAAAACAAATTTATTTTAATGTTTCAGACAACTTCAATGGAGTTTCTTTGAATTGTAAAACAGTTTGTTTTCTGTAATTATTAATGAAACGAATGGATCTGGATTAGGTATTAGAAATTATTTGATGATTTCGCCAGAATAATATTTTTCTAAAAAGTAACCTAAATCGGCTCTGTATCCTATTCCCGAAGCTTCAAACCTCCATTGTTCATTTCTTTTATAAAGCCTTCCGAATTCTATTCCTGTTTCTATCGAAAAGTCTTCGTCTAACTCATATTTTGCAATTTCTTCACGAGTCGAATTGTCAACGATTCTTATGTATGAGTTTCTAACTTGACCAAAGTTTTGTTTTCTTCTCTCGTAATCCTCAATTGTAACCACAAATAAAATTTCTTTTACCCTTGGGTCGACTTTTGTCAAGTCAATTTTTATAGCTTCATCATCATCGCCATCACTACTTTTTCCGTCGGGATCATCTCCTGAATGTTCTAGAGATCCGTCGGGAGATTTGAGATTGTTGTAGAAAACAAAATAATCTTCATCTAAAAGTTTTCTTTCAGAATTAATCATAATTGCTGAAGCGTCTAGATCAAAATTGCTTCCTGTGCCTTCATTTGGATCCCAACCTAAACCAATTGTTATATTTAATAAGCCAATATTTATTTTTTGCCCTTTCTGTAAGTTAATTGCCATAGTGTGGTATAAAGTGAAACCTATTTTAAAGGGTTAAAATTAAAATTTAATTTTGCATAAAACTATTTAAATATGCTAAAAACAGGTTTTTATTTCTATTATTTTGGTAAGTTATTTACAGCCTAGGGCTATTTTAGATAAAATCTTAGATTTAGTAAGCTTATCCTTAATGCTAAAAAAAATTCTTCCTCTTGTTTTGTTTTGGAAAACTTAAATCCTGTAAAACTTAATTTTGGTTAGTTTGTTCTAATTGAATGTTTTGGCTTTTTTAGGTTTGTTTTAAATTCTGATTTTTTAAATGCTTACTATTTTTGAAACTTTATGACATTTAGAAATTAATTAAAGAAATAGGTTTTTCTTAAACTGATCTCCAGAATAAGATATAAATGCATTGATGAATCTGGAAAAACGGAGTAGTATTTTTCGTCTAAATTTAGACTTAAGCCAGTTTTGTTATAATTAATTACAGGATTCGTTAACGCTGGTTTGTTTCTGAAAAAAGGAAAAAATAACTGTTGATTCGCTATATTATTATGTAATTTCTTAATTTTTTTTCAAGTTTTAGTTTGTATTGATATTTAGAGTATTAGCGATTTTATTGGGTTTTAAGAAAAGGGATGGAATTAATGAGAAATTGAGAAGAAAAATTTTTAACGTTTTTTTTGGATATGTTATTATTTTACATACATTTATCACATAAACGATAAAATGCCACACTTTGTCGATTATTTATAATTGATATAAATTATTTTTAATTAAAAAATCCAGATTAATGAATCCAAATTTACAAATTGAACTTAGACGTTTTATTTCTTCAAATGTTGTTTCAAAACTGAATAAATTTTATTTTGAAAATGACGCCTTATTAATTAAAGCTATTGATGCTTCTATCGGAACTATCTTAATAGGAGTTTATAATAAAATACATGAAGTCAGTTTGTATAATGAGTTGGTAGAGATTGTTGGGAATACAGACTTTTATAAAGAAATAGATTTTGAATCCGGAAGACTATTATCAGTCGATGAATGTTATAAAGACGAAGGCAATAAGTTATTAAAACGAATTTTTGATAACAAAAAGGGGCGAATTACCGAAATGGTCTCTAATGAAGTAGGTATTAAAAGCGAAACTGCTCGCGAAGTATTAAATTTTTCAGCACTATTAGTTCTTTCTTATTTTAGCTATAAAAAGCAAGTGCAAGAAGACCTCCAATTATTGCTAGAAGAGCAAAAAAGAGGTGTTTTAAATAGTATTCCTCTCGGAATCAAAATTATCTTAGGTTTTTCATCTTACGAAGTTGTCGAAGAAAAAAGGAAAACCAGATTTTCAAACTCAATTTTCAATCACATTTTTTCAAATAGTAATTCTTAAGAACCGTCTTTCGTTTTTAAGTCAAAAAAAATCCCATTTTACATTTTGTAAAATAGGATTCTCTCGTTTATATATAATTTGAAGATTTATACGTTCTTCAAATTGATAACTTCTTGTTCTGTTAAAAAACGCCAGTTACCTCTTGGTAAATTCTTTTTGGTTAAACCAGCAAAAGATACACGGTCAATACGTAAAACATCATATTCAAAGTGTTCGAAGATAGCACGAACTACTTTTACATTTGATGAACGTAACTTTAACCCAATTTCGCTTTTTGGCTCATTGTCGATATAGCTAATGTCTTCAACAAAAACACGGTGTCCATCAAGAACAAGTCCTTTGTTTATTTTTTCTAAATCTTCAAATTTCAAGTTTTTATCTAATGAAACCTGGTATATTTTAGATGATTTCTGGCTTGGTAAAGTAAATTTACGAAGCATATCAGTATCATTTGTAAACAATAATAAACCTGTAGTGTTTTTATCCATTCTACCAACTGCAGCAATCTTTGCATTAGTCGAACCACGAACCAATTCTAATACGTTACGGTATTCCTGACCTTCGTCAAAAGCAGTCGTAAAGTTTTTTGGTTTGTTTAATAAGATGTATTCTTTCTTTTCTGGAGTTAAAGTTGCTCCGTCAAAATTTACTGTATCTCCTGGTTTTACTAAGTATCCCATTTCTGTAACAGGTACTCCGTTTACTTTTACATTCCCAGATTGGATGTAGATATCTGCATCACGACGAGAACATGCGCCAGAATTAGCAATATATTTGTTTAAACGAATCTCATCAGCAGCCTTTTGTCTTTTAGGTGCTTGATTCGGTTTTTTGGCAGCTTTTGCAGCAGCTTCTTCCTCTACTTTAGTAATCGGTTTCGCTTTTTTTGGCCCTTGTGCACGCTTTTGCATGGCAGGTTTTGGCTTATTTGAGTTAGGTCTTGAGCTATTTGCTCTTGGTCCTTTTCCTTTATTATTGCCTTCCTTATTATTCATAAATCCTGTAATTTGTGCAAAGATAGTTTATTATTGGTTAATAGCAGTAACTTGATTGTTGTTAGATTACTAGCTTTTAATACTATTACCAGCCTTTTAATTGAAAATAATCTAAAAATGCTGAAAATTTTAAATCAATTATATTTTTAAAAGTAAAGTTTTTCCATGCCACAAAACACTTGGATTAATAAGTACAATACAAAACACTCCCGAAACGATAAGAAATTTTAAAACATTGTGCAGAAGTAAAAATTGTGTCTTAGAATTTGATTTCCAAAGGTAAAGTAAGAAAAATATTAAAACAATAAAGCAGATGTAGAAATAAATGTCCATATAACCTACATCATATATTTCGATTAGAATGTAAACGGGAACAATAGTAAGAAAAGTTAAAAAGGTAATTATCTTTTTTGAAGTTCTCTCGCCATAAAGAATTGGGATGGTTTTGTAATTATTAACCAAGTCTCCTTTTAGGTTTTCTAAGTCTTTTATCATCTCGCGAATTAGCAATAATAAAAATAGAAAAACAGCATGAGCAGAAATTACTGCAAAATGGCCTCTTTGGTTTTCTAAATCATCAAAAGAAATTTGATTGTAAAAATATACTAATATGGCAAAGAATGGTAAAACTGCAAGTAAGGCAGCCGTTAAGTTACCGATTAATGGATATTTTTTTATCTTATGAGAATAAAACCAGATTAAAAATATATATGTTGAAAAGAATAAAAATGCCCTCCAGGACACAATCAGCGCCATTAATGAGCCAATGAAGTTTAGTGTGAAATATACGCTCAGTTTTGTTTTCTGACTTACTAATCGATCCAACATTGATTTGTTGGGACGATTTATTAAATCTTTCTGACTGTCATAAAAATTATTAATAATATAACCTGCAGCAATAGTAATTGCCGAAGCAAAAACAATTAAAAATAAATTGAAGTCAAGTAGTATGTCAAGCGCCCTTTTTTCGGGAGCCAAAATAAATATTGCCGATAAGTATTGTGCTAAAACGATAATAGGAATGTTGTAGCCTCTTATTACAGAGAACAAACTTATTATTTTCATCGCTAAGATTTTATTCTGTCGGCTTAACATTTCTTTTGTTAGAGGTTAGTGTTCTTTGTAGGATACAGTTTATATATTGGTTTTAAAATTACTAAAGTACATCTTTTAATAATTTTGAAGAGCCATATCCCAATTTTCTTATGCATACTAAAGCCTCTTTTTGTGATATTGTGGTTTCTTTTATTCTTTCTTTTTCCATAAAATAGATAGAACCACTCCACGGACTTGGGGCATTCGGGATAAAAACCGTGCAATGTTCTTCGTCGATTTGTTCTATTAAAAAAGCAAATTGCCATCCATCATCTACACGAGCCAAAACAACTTTTAAGTCTTTAGAATTTTCAAGCCCTATGATGTTTTCATTCATGTTCTTCATAAACGAATATCCAGGGATAAGGCTTAAAATACTAGTTTCTAATTTAATAATTAAGATTTTTGCTTGTTTGGTTCGAGCTAATAATCCTGCCAAAAAACAAATTAATATGATAATTAGTAGGCCTATTAATTCTTCTAGTGCCATTCCTAATACTCTTACTTTTGGTAAATTACTAACTAACGGAATGGTAATCTTTTGTAAAATGTGATAGCCTTTTTCAAAAAGGACCAGGATTATGGCTAATGGAATCAGAAAAAGAATTCCACCTACAAAAGTTGACTTGAGGATGCTTAAAATACTTTTCATATTAAATAACTTGCTAGATTGTGATAATTTTTTAGGAAAAAAAGGCACGTTAGTGGCATTGAATTTTTAGAGTCGAATATATCGACTCTAAAAATTGTAACTATTTAATATTCTAAAATCTTAGAATTTGTATTCTGTAATTTAAAATTGGTAAACTACTTCTAGTTTGTAGTCTTTTAATGATTGCTTAGCGCGTTCTAAATCTTGGGTAAAACCAAGAATATAACCTCCACCGCCAGAACCACATAATTTTAGGTAATAATCGTTTGTGTCAATACCATTTTGCCAAATACCATGAAACTGTTCTGGAATCATAGGTTTAAAATTATTCAAAACTACTTTTGATAATTTTTTGGTATTACTAAATAAAGACTTCATATCGCCATGTAAAAAATTCTCTACACAAGCATCAGTATATTTTACAAACTGGTTTTTTAGCATAGTACGGAACCCTTTGTCTTTTAGGTTTTCCATAAAAATATTTACCATTGGAGCAGTTTCGCCAACAATTCCTGAGTCTAATAAAAATACAGCTCCTTTTCCGTCAAAACTTTGATTAGGAATTCCAGTTGCCTCAATATTATCTTTAGAGTTTATTAAAATCGGGATACTTAAGTAACTATTTAATGGATCTAAACCAGAACTTTTTCCGTGGAAAAAACTTTCCATTTGAGAAAAAATAGTTTTTAACTGTAATAATTTCTCGCGAGTTAAATTTTCTAGAACCGTGATTTTATTTTGAGCATATTTATCATAAATGGCAGCTACAAGTGCACCGCTACTTCCAACTCCATATCCTTGTGGGATACTTGAGTCAAAATACATTCCTGTTTCAACATCATTCTTTAAAGTAACCAAATCAAAAGTAACCAATTCTGGTTGTTCTGCTTGTAATGTTTCAAGGTATGATGTAAATCTGCTTAAACTTGCATTTGAAGAAATGGCTTCTGCCGAAGGATTTTCGGTTCTCTTCAGTGCGCCATTGTAAAAATTATAAGGAATAGACAAACCTTTAGAGTCACGAATAATTCCGTATTCTCCAAAAAGTAATATTTTCGAGTAAAATAATGGTCCTTTCATATATTTATTTAATGTCTTTCTTAATTCTGTTTGGGTCTTGTCGTGTGTCGAAAAATGTAATTATTTCGACTCTTTTTGTGTTGAATTTATAATATATTGTTGTTTGTTTAGACAAGACACATTTGTGATAGTTTTTATTTAGTTCCGATTTAGGAAAAATTTCAGGTTCTATTTGTATTAGATAAATTACTTTGTCCAGATTTGATATAAATTTATTTTTTACTTTTTTTGACCATTTAATTTCTAAGTATTCAAATAATTCAAATAAACTTTTTTCTGCATTTTTTGAAAAGATTATTGTTCTTTTCATTAACGATGCTTTTTCATCATATCTTCATACAAAACAAATTCACCTCGTTCAATTTGTCTTTCCCCTTCTTTAATTTCTTCTTTTTGTTCATCAGTTAAATCATCCCACCAATCTTTTTTCTTTTTGGTTAACAATTTTTTGACCGCCAAAATGATTGAAAGGTCATCTGTGCCTTCCAGAATATCTATCACTTCACGTTTTTCTAATTGAATGTCCATGATCTAAATTTTAATTAAAGATACGAAAATTATAATGCAATTGAACCCAATCCAATTTCGTCGCAAAGGTACTGACCATTCTGACAAAATACAACTAAATCGTCCTGAATAAATTGTAAGATTTCTTCTCTAACGTTTTCGGGGTACAAAACATGAACATTTGCTCCTGCATCTAGTGTAAAACAAACAGGGATTTTTGTTTCTGTTCTAAATTTCCAAATAGCATTAATAATCTGCAGAGTATTTGGTTTCATTAAGATAAAATACGGCATTGATGTCATCATCATAGCATGTAATGTCAATGCTTCGCTCTCAACGACTTTAATGAATTCGTCCAAATCTCCACTTTCAAAAATAGAAATTAGTTTATCTAAGTTTTCATGAGCTTGTGTAAAACGTCTTTCGGCATAAGGGTGATTGTGCATTAAATCATGACCTACAGTACTCGAAACTTGTTTTTCGCCTTTATCAACTAATAAAATAGTGTCTTGGTAATTTTTAAAGTTTTCATGAATTGTATTTGGAAATTCTACTCCAAATAAATCTGAGCTTCCTTTTATATTTGCTTGATTTCCCCAAACAACTACGCTTCCTTTTACACTTCGGCAAGCACTCCCTGAACCTAAACGGGCTAAGAAAGAAGCTTTCTGAAAGAAATAATCATCGGTCATTTCTGGGTTTAGAGTTTTTTCTAAACTCATAAAATTCATTGCCAAAGCTGCCATTCCAGATGCTGATGAGGCTATTCCTGAACTATGCGGAAAAGTATTTTGAGTGTCAATTATAAAATGATACTCTTTCAGGAAAGGGAGATAAACGAAAACGCGTTCCAGAAATTTCTGGATTTTCGGTTTGAAATCTTCTTTTGGTTTTCCTTCAAAAAGTAAATCGAATGAGAAATTATCAGTTGAAATGTCTTTTTTAGCGAAAGCTAGTTTAGTAATTGTTTTACAATTGTTTAAAGTAAAACTTACTGAAGGATTTGCCGGAATTTGATTGTCTTTTTTTCCCCAATATTTAACCAAAGCAATGTTACTTGGAGCGCTCCACTCAAAATTGCCTTGATCTATAGTCGAAGTATATTTTTTTGGAATAAAATCGTTTGCTGTAAACATAAAAATATAAAATTTACGCAAAGATACTTTTTTTGAATTATACCTTTTGCACTTTTTGATAGCCTATAAAAATGTTTACCTTTATTAACTCAAAAAAAGAATATAAAATGAATAAAATCACTCGAATTTTAGCGGTTGTTGTTACTTGTCTAGCTATTGGATATTTTTCGGGAATTGTTACCAGAACTAGTGTTGATACTTGGTATCCGACTTTAATCAAGCCAAGCTTTAATCCGCCTAATTGGGTTTTTGCACCAGCTTGGAGTTTGCTTTATTTTTTGATGGGGGTTGCAGCTGGATTGGTTTGGGATCGAATAGAATATGAAAAAGAAGCAGTTAAAAATGCATTGGTTTTCTTTGCAATTCAATTGGCTCTAAATGCTTTGTGGTCGTATTTATTCTTCGGATTAATGAATCCGTTATTAGCGCTTCTTGAAGTTTTTGTTCTTTGGCTGATGATTTATGAAACACTTTTAAAATTTATAAAAATCAATAAAATCGCAGGTTATTTATTAGTTCCTTACTTGCTTTGGGTAAGTTACGCCACGGTTCTGAATGCTAGTATTTGGTGGTTGAATAAATAGTTTACAGTTTTTAGTCACAGTTCTCAGTGCCAGTCACAGTATTCGGTTTCAGTCTGGAAACTGTGACTGGTACTGAATACTAAAAACTTTTCCCCTACAGTTTCTTAAACATTTCGTTTTTTGCATACAAAAAATCCATTGTAGCTAATACATTATTGTTTTCTAAAAGGTTCTTGGATCTTGGATCAGCATCGCAAAATTCAATAAAAAGGTCTTTTTCCTCGGGTTTTAACTTTAAATCTTTGGTAAAAAAATCTGAAGGTATTGATTTTGCTATAAGTTTTTTGAAATCAGTTTCCGAAGTTTTCTTTTTGAGTTCTTCTTTATCTTTTTTAAATAAATTTAAAAGGCCTGTTCCCATTCGGGTGAAGTCCATACCATTTGGAATAGTTCCGTCGTAAACGCCAGTATATTTTTGTAAAGATCCAGCTTCTTTATAGAGCTTTACGTTGTCTAGATCTTTTTGAGAAATTTTTACAGGATTAAATTTCATAGTAGTTACGACTACTTCATCTAATTCTTCGGCTTTGATAGCCATATTGACAATAATATTATTTTTATCAATATTGGCCTGAGTTATTTTTAGTCTTGTGAAAAAGTAATCTTTAGAGAAAAATAACAGACTATCTTTTACTTTTACCGGAATGGAAAACTCTCCCAAAGCATTTGTTCTGGTACTGGTTTTCGCTGTTTTATTAATAACTTCTACTTCTTTAAGAGGATTGTTGTTGGAAAAAACTTTTCCGTGAAGTAATTTTTCTGTTTGAGAAATGCTAAGTTGATAGGTAAGTAACGAAATTGTTGTAAGTAATTTTACTTTCATATATGGTTAATTGCTTGAAAGTAAAATTATTAGAATTGTCTTAACTAAAACTTATAGAATCTCTAAAGTCTTGTTAATTCGGTTTTTAGTTTACAGTATTCAGTACCAGTCGCAGTGCTCAAAACTGAAAACTGTGACTGGTAGTAAAAATTAAATTGCAGAAATTTTATTCACGAATCGAGCTAATTCACCGTTATTTATTAGGACAGGGCCATGACCAAAACATAATATTTTTGGGTTTAACTCGGCTAGTTTTTTTATGGATTCCCTATTTTTTTGTTGATTGGTTGTAAACAAGCTTGGCGGTTCATGTAATCCAGGAACAGTGGTTAATAAATTCATGTTAGTCATTACATCACCAACTATAAGAACACCATCGTGTTCTCTAAAAAAAGATAAATGCCCGCTGGAATGCCCAGGAGTTTCAATTACAGTAAATCCGCCTACGATATCTCCTTCTTTAATAATTTTGGATACTTGACAACCTTTTCCAGCCCAGACTTTTACCTGAAAATTAGAAATTATATTATTTGGATTTGGGTATTCAATAGTTACATTTCCGCTTTCCGCCGCTTGTTTTTCGGGTTCACTACACCATAAGGGAATATTTAAAGTGTCACAAATAACTTTACTACTACCCTGATGGTCGGCATGCGCATGGGTAAGTACGTGGGTATTTACTTTTTTATTTTTTATAGCATTTAAAATTTTGGATGCCGAGCTTCTTATTCCTGCATCAATAAGTACATCTTCAATTAAATAACAATTAATACTGTTTCTGGGTAATACCGGTATTTGGTACACATTTTTGGCTACGTTTTTCATTTTATCAAATTTTATTATTGACAAAGATGAAAAACGAAAATACTAACCTATTTGATAAATGTTAAGAAATGCTTTGTCGAATGCGACTTAAAGATTCGGGTGTAATACCCAAAAAAGATGCAATGTATATAAGTGGTGTACGCTTGATAATCTTTGATGGTGCAGTTTGTAAAAAAGTAAGGTATTTTTCTTTGGCAGGAATCATTTGTAGTTTTAATAATCGATCTGCCATGCATAGGTAGTTTTGTTCGGCTAGAATTCTTCCAACACGTTCCCAATTAGGGATTTCATTATATAATTGTTGCATTCTTTGATAGCATATCGAAAGAACTTCGCATGCCTCAATACATTGTATGTTTTCGAAAGAATGAGTTTGGTTTATGAAACTGGAGTAGGAGGCAATAAAGCCATCATCGCAACTTAAGTAAGTTGTAATTTCTTTTCCGTTTTTTAAATAATAAACTCTGGCGAGCCCTTTAATGATGAAATAAATTTTATTGCTGGTTTTCCCAATAGTAGCTAAATATTCTTTGGCTTCAATTTTATCATATTCAAAACAAGAAACAATCTTTTTAATTTCGTCCTCGGTAAATGAAGCGATTGCTTGTACTTGTTTTTCTAATGAAATTGAATTCATAGTTAAGTCTTTTAGATACTATTTGCTACAATAAAACCACTTGTCCATGCATTCTGAAAATTAAAACCACCAGTAATTGCATCGATGTTTACAATTTCTCCAGCGAAGTATAAGTTTTCATGAAGCTTGCTTTCCATCGTTTTAAAGTTAATTTCTTTTAAATCGATTCCGCCTGCGGTTACAAATTCTTCTTTAAAAGTACTTTTTCCGTTTACCTGGAAAGTTCCATTTGTTAACTGATTTACTAAATTCTGAAGTTGAACTTTAGATAAATCTGCCCATTTGGTTTCAACTTCAATATTAGAAGCCAGAACTAAACTTTCCCATAATCGATTTGGGAAATCGAAAGGGGATTTTTTGGAAACTGCTTTTTTGGCGTGTTCTTGTTTTAGATCTTTTAGAATTTTTTCGGCATCTTCGGTATCAATATCATTTAACCAATTTACAAAAATCGTAAACTGATAATTTTTATCATGCAAAATACGTGCTCCCCAAGCCGAAAGCTTTAAGATTGCCGGACCACTCATTCCCCAATGGGTAATTAATAATGGACCTGTTGATTCTAGTTTGGTGTCTTTTACCTTTACTGTCGCTTGTGCAGCGACACCCGGTAATTCTTTTATTCTAGGGTCTTTTATGTTAAAGGTAAATAGGGAAGGGACTGGGCTTACTATGGCATGCCCAAAAGTTTGTAACATTTCCCATATTTTAGGATTGCTTCCTGTTGCCAAAATCAATTTTTCGGCTATATAATTCTGGTTTTGCGTTTCGACTTTCCAGAAATTCTCTTTTTTAAAGATAGATTGTACACTTTGACCCGTAAGTACTGTAATACCTAATTTTGCGGTTGCTTTTAAAAAGCAATCAATGATAGTTTGTGAAGAATTAGAAACAGGAAACATTCTCCCATCATCTTCAATTTTTAGTTCTACACCATGTTTCTCAAACCATTCGATGGTATCTCCCGAACAAAACTGATGAAAAGGCCCTCGTAGTTCTTTTTTGCCACGCGGATAAAACTTAACCAATTCATTAGGCTCAAAGCAAGCATGAGTTACATTACAACGACCACCACCAGAAACGCGAACTTTCGTTAGTACTTCGGAACCACGTTCTAAAATAGCAACTTTTAATTTTGAGTTTTTCTCTACAATATTAATTGCTGTAAAAAATCCTGCTGCTCCGCCACCTACTATTATTATATCAAAATTTTGAGTCATATTTTTGTTTTAACCTCTAAGTATCTTTGTCTAAGTTTTGAGCTTTTACAAAGATTAATTGGAAGTTGGTTTTTATATTCTATCTGGAAAATCACTAATGATTCCGTTTATGTTGTATGTTTTTATTCTTGCAATGTCTGCTGCTTCATTGACTGTCCAAGGGAAAATCTCAAATCCTTTTTCCTGTATTTGTATTGCGTTCTCTTTGCTTACCAAATTAACATCGGGATTAATTGCTTTTGCTTTTATCGCTTCTGCAAAAGTAATAGCCGAGTCAATATCGGTTTCGGTTAAAACGCCAACGGGTATTTTCGGATTTAATAAAACTATTTCTTGTAAAAAATCCCATTCGAAACTTGAAACAATAATAGAATTGTAATTCCAGTTTTTTTCCGAAACGTATAATTCGATTAATGCAGCTACAGCATTGGCAGTTCCTTGACCTTTTAATTCTATATTAATAAAACATTGCTGGTTTACTAAATCAAAAACCTCTGGTAATGTTGGAATTTGCTGCTCCTTTTCTGTGCGAAACGCTTTTAATTCCTGCAAAGATAAGTTATTTACAAAGCCTTTTCCGTTGGTAGTTCTATCAATCGTTTCGTCATGAATTACAATAATATGGCCATCGGCGCTCAGGTGAACGTCTAGTTCTATTCCGTCAGCATGTAAGTCTAATGCTTTTTGAAAGGCCTTTAAGGTGTTTTCGGGTTCGTAACCTCTTGCGCCACGATGTGCTATTTTAAGAATTTCACTCATAGTGCTACAAAAGTAAACAAAATGATGTCGATTTTAAAAATGAACTATAAAGGGCTCTGTACATTTTTACGTACATTTGTAAAAATACTAATCATGAAAACAGTTAGCGTAACAGAATTTAGAGGGAACATTAAAAAATATCTTGATATTGCTGAAACTGAAAAACTAGTAATTCATAGAAGTAAAGGTAGATCTTTTGTGGTTATACCTTTAGAGGATGAAGATGACGAGTGTTTGTTAAGTAATAAACAAAAAGTTGCGATAGATCAAGCTTTAGAGGATGTTGCAAATAATAAAGTACATTCTCATGAAGATGTTATGGAAGAAACTAAAAAACGCTTCCCTCATTTATTCAACAGATAATTCATGATACAAATAATCTGGACAGAAAGTGCCAAGCTTGATTATTGGGGAAATATTGAATATTTGGAAAGAGAATGGACGTTGACAAACGTGTATAGTTTTATAGATAAAACAAACGATTTAATTGAGTTATTAATCAAAGAGAATCTAGTTTTTAAACCAACAAAATATAAAAATATATTTCAAGTTCCAGTAACAAAACAGATAGTTCTGTTTTATAAAGTTCTAGATAATAATGATATTGAACTTTTAAGATTTTGGAATGCGTACCAAGATCCTAAAAGTCTTATGCTTTAATTAATAGATATTCAAACGAGATTGTTTTATTGAAATTTTACCGCAAAGAGCGCAATCCCGAAGCCTCGGGATACGCAAAGGTCGCAAAGCTTTAATTAAAAAAAGAATAGACACAGATTATACAGATTCGCGTAGATTTAAAAATCCTTTTAATCCGTGGCTAAAAAAACATTGTGGTTTAACCGCAAAGTCCATAAAGTTTTGATTAAAAAAAGAAAGCCACAGATTATAATGATTCGTACAGATTTCAAAAATCCATTTTATCATTATAATCTGTGGCTAAAACTTTGTGTTTAGATTTTAACTTTTATTCTAGTTCTAATACGATTGCTGACTTTGGTTCTAGAGTAATTTCAGATGTTAAATCGAACTTTTTTCCTGTAAGGATGTCTTTTCCTGATTTAAAGTTTTTGATGTTTTCTTTAAAACGATTTGTTTTAAGAGATTGCGCTGTAGCATTATTATTAAAAACTACCATTACAGTTTTAGCATCTGTATATCTAAAATAAACATAAGTGTTATTCTCAGGGATATAATGTGTCATTTTTCCGAAATGAACTGCTTCATTTGATTTTCTCCATTTGAATAATTTTGAAGTAAAATCGAAATATTTAGCTTGTTCTGTTGTTCTTCCTGCTGCGGTAAAAGCATTGTTTTTATCGCCATTCCATCCACCAGGGAAATCTTGTCGAATATCGGCATCGCCTTTGCTTTTATCACCACCCATTCCGATTTCTGAACCATAATACAATTGCGGAATTCCACGAACAGTTGCCAATAAAGTCATTGCCAATTTGTATTTTACAAAATCATATTTGTAAACATCATTGATTCTATTTGTATCGTGATTTTCGGCAAAAACCAAAATATTGTCTGGGTTAGGATATAGATAATCCAATGCGAAATTATTATAGAATTTAATCATTCCATTGTCCCAAGTTGCTTCACTTTCGTTAAAAGCAGATCCAATTTGATTATGTAATGTAAAATCCATTACACTTGGTAAATTAGAATTGTAGTTTTCGATAGCACCAATTTTACTGTCTTTTTGCCAAAAGGCTAAGTTTGCCTGATTGTGCATCCAGATTTCTCCAACAATATTAAAGTTTGGATATTCATTCGTAATTGCTTTTGCCCAATTTGCCATTGCAGAAGGATCTGAATAGTTGTAAGTGTCTACTCTAAATCCGTCAAGATCTGCATATTCAATCCACCAAATTGCGTTTTGAGTTAGGTATTTTGCTACTAAAGGATTTTTTAAATTTAAATCTGGCATTGAAGGTACAAACCAACCATCAATACAAACTTCCTGATCTAATTTTGAGGCGTGGATATCCGTAATTACTTCACGTCTGTGATGTGTCTGTGTGAAAGTTTCAAATTGATTGAACCAAGTTTTGGTTGGCATATCTTTAATCATCCAGTGTGTGATTCCCCAGTGATTGGTTACATAATCCATAACTAGTTTCATGTCTTTTTTATGCATTTCGGCAGCCAAGCGAACATAGTCTTCATTGGTTCCGTAGCGAGGATCTATTTTGTACACATCCGATTGTGCGTAGCCATGATACGAATGTTGTTTGTCATTGTCTTCGCCTAAAGGTGTATTCCAAATAGTTGTTGCTCCTAATGACGAAATATAATCCAGGTTTTTGATGATTCCTTCTATATCACCACCATGACGTCCGCTTGGGTCTTGTCGGTTTCCTTTTTCTGTTAGAGTAGCATTAGTATCGTTTTTTGAGTTTCCATTTGCAAAACGATCTGGCATGATTAAATACATCACATCCGATGCATCGAAACTTTTGCGTTGAGCAGAATTTTCTCTTCTCTTTTTTAAAGAATATTTTTGTGTAAATGCAACTTTGTTTTTGTTTTTAAATGAAAAAACTAACTCAGATGCAGGAATGTCTTTAGTGTCGATTGTTACGAAAATGTAGTTAGGATTTTCGGTTTTTTTAATGTCTTTAATAGTTACATTATTAGAAACAGAAGGTTCGTATTGGGCAATGCCTTTTCCGTAGAACATAATCTGTAGTTCTGGATTGTTCATGCCAGCATACCAAAAAGGTGGCTCTGTTTTCTGAATTTGCGCTTTCGCGGAAGCGGAAAACAATAAAACAAATAAGATTATTTTATAGATAGAATGGTTGATGTGTGGTATTGTTTTTTGGATATTCATAATAAAGAAGAATTTAAACCATATAAGAAATGTAAGTACAATTAAGATAAAACTTGGACGGTTTCTAATTAAATGGACTTACATTTCTTATATGGTTAATTAAAATTATTTATTTGGTTTCGATTATGCTAATTGCATAACCACCACCTGGAACAGATAACTGTGATAATTTTGATTTATTTGTTACAGCTATTTTCTTGATAGTGTAAGCTTGAGGATTTGTTTTGTAGTGTGCATCTTTTGCATCAGCATAAATTGTTGCTGTGTATTTCTTTCCTTTTTCAAGGAAATCAAAGTTGATGTTTGATGTACGACTTACATCTCCGTTTACATTACCAACAAACCAGTTGTTAGTACCTTTTGCTTTACGAGCTACAGTAATATAATCACCTGGTTCTGCTTCAATATATTTACTTTCATCCCAATCGATAGCAACATCTTTGATGAATTGGAAAGCATCTGCAAATTTGTTGTAGTGCTCAGGAAGATCAGCTGCCATTTGTAATGGGCTGTACATAGTAACGTATAATGCTAATTGATTAGCAATTGTACTGTTTACATGCGATTTGTTATCAGGATTAAGTTTGCTGATATCCATTTCGAAAATACCTGGAGTATAATCCATTGGTCCACCAATTAATCTTGTAAATGGTAAAACTGTTACGTGATTTGCTTTAGATCCACCAAAAGCTTGGTATTCTGTTCCTCTTGCCGATTCGTTACCGATTAAGTTAGGATATGTTCTGCTAATACCTGTTGGGCGAACTGCTTCGTGTGCATTAACCATAATTTTATATTCGGCTGCTTTTTCCAACGCGTATTGGTAATGGTTTACAATCCATTGGTCATAATGATTTTCTCCTCTAGGCAAAATATCACCTACGTAACCACTTTTTACAGCATCATATCCATTGTCTTTCATGAATTGGTATGCTTTGTCCATATGGCGCTCGTAGTTACGGACTGAACCTGAAGTTTCGTGGTGCATGATGATTTTTACACCTTTAGATTTTGCATAAGCGTGCAATCCTTTTACATCAAAATCTGGGTAAGGAGTTACAAAATCAAAAACATAATCTTTTGAGTGTCCAAACCAGTCTTCCCAACCTTCATTCCAACCTTCAACAAGTACGGCATCAAAACCATTTTGTGCTGCAAAGTCAATGTATTTTTTTACGTTAGCATTAGTTGCTCCGTGTGTTCCGTTTGGTTTTGCTTTAGAGAAATCCGAAACACCAAGTTGTACCGTTGGGAAATCGTTAGTGTATGACCAAGAGCTTTTTCCTGTAATCATTTCCCACCAAACACCTACATACTTAACTGGTTTTATCCAAGAAGTATCTTCAATTTTACAAGGATCATTTAGGTTTAATGTCATTTTTGAATTAAGAATTTCTCTTGCATCATCGCTAACAATAATTGTTCTCCAAGGAGAATGACTTGGTGCTTGCATGTATCCTTTATCACCTTTTGCATCTGGAGTTAACCATGATTCGAAAATCATGTTTTTATCATCTAGATTTAAGTGCATACATGAATAATTAATTAATGCTGCTTCGTGAAGATTGATATATACTCCTTCGGCAGTTTTTAGCATAAGCGAAGTCTGAACTCCTGTTGGAGAAAAAGATTTTTGCGAAACGTTTGCAGTATATGCTTTTTCAGCTAATCCACGAATTTCAGATAATTTCGATTTTGTATAATCGTATTCTTGTGTGTCGTAATCACCAGGAATCCAAAATGCAGTATGGTCGCCCGTCATTGCAAATTGTGTTTTTTCTTCTTTGATTACAAAATACGTAAGGTTCTTTTGAGTTGGGAATTCATAACGGAATCCAAGTCCATCATCAAATAAACGAAAACGGATTAACAATTGTCTGTCTGTTCCTTTTTGGTTTAAGGTTACTGCAAGTTCATTATAATGATTGCGAATAGAAGCTACTTCTCCCCAAACTGGTTTCCAGTTTTCGTCAAAAGTTGTAGTTTTTGTATCAATAACCGTAAAATCATTTTGTAACGATTTTTTATCGTCTTTAAGCTCAAGTCCCAACTTACTGGATTTTACAACCTCTTTGTTTTTGTATTTAAGATTGTAAGTTGGAGTTCCGTCGCTTTGTAGCGAAAACTCCATGACAAATTTTCCTTCAGGCGATTTTAGTTGTTGTGCTTTTGTAATGTTACAAAATGCAACCAGAATGAAGGCTGTGAAAATGAAATTCTTCATGTTGTTTAATTAAAAAATGTTATAAAAATATATAGAAGCTACTATTTATGCAATTGCATATTTTGTAGCGACTACGGTTTGGCCATTAACGACAATGGCTAAGTCGGTATCTCCATCTACAGAAAACGTAGTTTCGTTATGGTTTATTGACACTTTTAGAATTTGATTTCTAAAATTGATTTTAAATGAATATCCTGTCCATTCTTTTGGAATTTTTGGAGAGAAATGTAGTGTGTCATTTTTTACACGCATTCCTCCAAAACCTTCTACAATACTCATCCATGTTCCAGCCATTGATGTAATATGACAACCTTCTTCAACTTCTTTATTATAATCGTCTAAGTCTAAACGAGAAGTTCTTAGGTAGAATGTATATGCCATATCCATTTTGTCCAGAGCTGCTGCCTGAATGGAGTGTACGCAAGGCGAAAGTGAACTTTCGTGCACGGTGAAAGATTCGTAAAACTCAAAATTACGCAATAGTTCTTCTTTTGTAAAATGGGCCTCAAAAAAGTAAAAGCATTGCAAAACATCGGCTTGTTTGATATATGGCGAACGTAATACACGATCCCAAGACCATTTTTGGTTTATAGGACGTTGCGAACGGTCTAAGTCTTTTACTGGAACTAAATCTTTATCCAGGAATCCGTCTTGTTGTAAGTAAACATCAAGTTCTTTCGAAAATGGGAAGTACATATTATTGGCTACTTTTTTCCATTCCTGAATTTCAGTTGCAGTAAGATTTACTTTTTCTATAATTCTTTTGTGATCAGAAGGGTATTCGGTAGCGACTTTTATAATTTGTTCTTCGGCATAATCAATACACCATTTTGCGATATAATTGGTATAGAAATTATTGTTGATGTTGTTTTCGTATTCGTTAGGACCTGTAACTCCTAATATCACATACTGATTTTTATCTGTAGAGAATGAAGCTCTTTGATGCCAAAAACGCGCAATACCAATTAATACTTCTAATCCTTTTTCTGGAATATAGGAGTAATCTCCTGTGTAACGGTTGTAATTGAAAATGGCAAAAGCTATCGCTCCATTTCTATGGATTTCTTCATGCGTGATTTCCCATTCGTTATGGCATTCTTCCCCATTCATAGTTACCATTGGGTATAAAGCTGCTCCATCTTTGAAACCCAAATTGTCTTTGGCATTTTCAATAGCTTTATCCAATTGGTTATAACGATAGGTCAATAAATTACGAGCTACTTGCTGGTCTTTTGTCGCCATATAAAATGGAATGCAATAGGCTTCGGTATCCCAATAGGTTGATCCTCCGTATTTTTCTCCAGTAAATCCTTTTGGTCCAATGTTTAATCGGTTGTCTTTTCCTGAATAGGTTTGGTTTAACTGAAAAATATTAAAACGAATTCCTTGTTGAGCTTTTACATCGCCATCGATAGTAATGTCTGACATTTCCCAAACTTTAGCCCAAGCATCAATTTGTTCTTGTAATAATTGGTCATATCCTTTGCTTAATGCTTCCTTAATTGCTTTTTCGGCAGCAGTAAGAGTGTTGGTATGGTTTAATGAAACGGTATAACCACCAATTTTTTGTATAGATGAGGTTTGTCCTTTAGCAATGATTACACCATAAGTATATTCTACTTTATCTGTTGAAGAATCTATTGTAGAAGGCGAAATATTAATATTCTCGTTATTAGCAAAAATGCTATTGTGCATAAAAGTCGTAACCTTAAAATGTGTTTTATAGGTTTGAGCAGTTACATAAGCTTCATTTGTAGCTTTTTTTACTTCAAGAGGTTCCCAGAATTTTTCTTCCCAGTTTGCATCTTCATTGGTAACACCAGCATCCAAATATGGTTTGTAAAGAATTTTTGCATCTTTATTTAATGGAGTAATCTCATATTTGATAATGCCAACTTCATCCAGATTTAAAGACAGAAAACGACGTACGTTAACAGCAATTTCGGTTCCGTTTTTTAATGTTGCTTCAAATGAACGATTATACCAGCCTTCTTTCATATTTAATTCTCTACGAAAGTTTTTTACTTCGGTACAAGAATTTAAATCGAAAGCTTCTTCGTTAATTTCAACGTTGATACCAATCCAGTTTGGAGCATTAAGTACTTTGGCGAAGTATTTTGGATATCCGTTTTTCCACCAACCCACTTTTGTTTTATCTGGATAATAAATTCCGGCAATATAACTTCCCTGGAAAGTTTCTCCTGAGTATTTTTCTTCAAAATTGGCACGCTGTCCCATGGCACCGTTTCCGATACTAAAAAGACTTTCAGATGATTTGACTCTTTCAACATCAAAGCCTTCTTCTATTATTGACCAATTGTCTGGTTTTATATAATCTTGATTCATTGTTTTTAAAATTTGACAATTCGTAAATTAGAAAATGAGATAATTAAGCAGTTTGAGAATTATCTAATGGAGTATCTAATTGATTAATTGTTTTCGATTGATTGATTTATTTTGTGATTAATGATTTGATGAAATTTTGATCTATTAAGGTAAAATCCTCAAAGATGTATTTTGCTTCGTGCAAGACTGTTTTGGAACCAATTCCTACACTAGTCATTTTTGCAATATTAGCTGCTTGAACTCCTGCAACTGAATCTTCAAAAACGATAGAATCTGTAGGGCTTATGTTTAATAATTGAGCCGCTTTCAGGAAAACTTCAGGGTCTGGTTTAGCATTTGTAACATCATTACCATCTACGATAACATCGAAGTAGGAGATGATTCCTGTTTTTTCGAGAATCGGACGTGCATTTTTGCTAGCTGAACCTAATGCAATGGCTTGTTTATTCTCTTTTAAAAATTCTAAAACAGGGAAAACTCCAGGAAGGATTTCGCTTTTATCCATATCTACCAGATAAGTCAGATAGTCTTCATTTTTTTGGATGAGCCATTTATCTTTGTCTTCTTGTGAAGCTTGTATGTTTCCTAATTCCAGGATGATATCTAGAGAACGTACACGACTTACTCCTTTTAAGAGTTCGTTGTGTTCGTGTGTAAAGTCAATGTTTAATGCATTTGCAATTTTTTGCCACGCTAAATAATGATATTTAGCTGTGTCAACAATTACGCCGTCCAGGTCGAATATAAACGCTTTTGTATTCATTTAATAATATGCTTATTTTGTATTTCTTTTCGAAAAAGTATTTAAATTTTGATTGTAAGGAAACCATTTCTCATTTTATCAGAAAGAGAATTTTTTAGATGTGAGTTTTAGATTTTAATGTCATCTACATCTTTCACTTTGTAAACTAAAACTGCGGCTATCAAAAAGCTGACTCCACTCGTGATTAAAGCGTACATAGCATCACCGTTATAAAGGTATTTTACGATTGGCCCTCCGATTATTGCGTTTATTATTTGAGGAATTACGATGAAGAAATTGAAAATCCCCATGTAAACCCCCATTTTTTTAGGAGCAATAGATCCAGCCAGAATAGCATACGGCATTGCGAGGATACTAGCCCAAGCCACACCAATTAATACCATAGAGAGAATAACCCAATTTTCATCTGGCATGAAGTAAATAGAAATTAAACCTATTCCTCCAATAACTAATGAAAGGGCGTGAGTTGATTTTCGTCCAATTTTTTTTGCAATCATCGGAAGAAAAAACAAGGCTATAATTGCCGAAACAAGATTGTAAACTCCAAAGAGAATTCCAACCCAATCCCCAGCATCTTGGTAAGTTTGACTTGAATTATCGTCTAATGGTAATCCGTAAATATGATGTGCAATTGCTGGAGTACTAAATACCCACATACCGAAAAGTCCGAACCAAGAGAAAAACTGCACCCAACTAAGCTGACGCATAGTAGTTGGCATTTTTGCAAAATCCGTAAAAATATCTGTAAGTCTTGATTTTTCTTCAGAAGGAACATCAACTTCACTTTGAGGATCTTCAAAATTGGCTAATTCTTCAGGAGAATATTCTTTGGTTGTAAATAAAGTTACCAGAATAGATCCAATTAAAACGACAGCTCCTAAAACAAAGGAAAGAGTAAGATTTAAAGGGACACTACCAGGAACGGTACTGTTAGAAACTCCAAACCATTTGGTTAATACATAAGGTAATGCCGAACCAATTACGGCTCCGAAACCAATAAGTGCTGTTTGGATACTGAATCCTGCTGTGCGCTGGTCAGTTCTTAAATTGTCTCCAACTAAAGCACGGAATGGTTCCATGGCAATATTAAACGAAGCATCCATAATCATAAGCATTCCTGCTCCAACCCATAATGCAGGTAAAACAGAAATAAATATGTTTGCTTGTGGCATTAATATTAATCCAACCGAAGCTAGAATAGCACCTACTAGAAAAAATGGTTTTCTTCGACCAAATTTCCCCCAGGTTTTATCACTATAATGTCCAATGATAGGTTGAACAATTAATCCCATTAAAGGAGCAATTATCCAAAACCATGAAAGTTCGTGTACGTCGGCACCAAAAATTTGAAGAATTCTGCTGGCATTTGCATTTTGTAGAGCAAACCCCATTTGTATTCCTAAGAAACCGAAACTCATGTTCCAGATTTCCCAAAAACTTAATTTACGCTTTTCCATTATCGTAATTTAATGAATGTACGATAAGCGCTTTGCTTATCAAAACTTAACTTATTTTTCGAAGTAAAAGTAAAAGTTTTGAGCTGGCGTAAATTTATAAATTATTTTTCTAAAGAAACAAATAAAAACCCATTAAATAATTTTAATGGGTTTTTGTATGTGATTATTAAGGGAGTTAATCTGTAGATTCTCTTTCTATAAGATGAGTTTCAATGACTTCAGTTTTGTAATTTTCTTCTTCTTCCTCGCCTTCTTCGGTTTCTAATTCCAGACGATCTATAAGCATTTTCGCAGCTTTATTCCCCATTTTGTTGCCACTCTGGCTTACAGTAGTAATAGTGGGAGTCGAATATTTGGATATAATTCCATCAGTAAACGCAATAACGGCTACATCCTCGGGAACTCTAAGTCCCATTTTGCTGGCAGTTTTAATTATAGTAACGGCAAAAAGTTCGTTAACAGCAAAAACAGCATCTATAGCTCGATCTTCTAATAATTGACTAATAATTATTTCGCAAGTGTCTACATCTTCAATCTTAATAATAAGGTCTTCATTAAAAGGTATGTCGTTGTCTAATAATGCTTTTGTATATCCATCTGTTCGTAGTTTTCCAACGCTTACATAATCAACAGTTGTAACTAAAGCTATTTTTTTTCGCCCTTTATCAATCAAACTCTGAACAGCTTCATAAGCTGCCGATTTATCGTCGATAATTACCTTGTCGCATAAAATTTCATTGGTAACCCTGTCGAACATAACGACTGGCATTCCTTGATTTATGACTTCGGTTATATGATGAAAATCGCCTTTAAATTGTGTTTCTTTAGATAATGATATGATAAAACCATCGATACTTCCGTTGGCAAGCATTTCCATATTAAGTACTTCTTTATCAAATGAATCATCAGATAAACATATGATAACACTATAACCATTTTCGTTAGCAACTTCCTCGACTCCGTTAATGACTGTTGAGAAAAAATGATGTACAATTTCGGGAATAATAATACCTATTGTTTTGGTTTTACGATTCTTAAGGCTAAGGGCAATATTGTTGGGTTTGTAGTTATAGAATTTGGCGAAAGCCTGAACTTTTAATCGGGTATCTTCTCCGATTTCGAGGCTGTTTCGAAGTGATTTTGAGACGGTAGAAATAGATACATCAAGCTCCTTCGCAATTTGTTTAAGGGTTATTTTGCGTTTCATACTGTTGATATGGAAAAAATTGTTTTGTTAATAAAGATATGGTTTATTTTTAAAAATGACAGTATTATGCTTAAAAACTTATATAATATAGAAAGTTTTCAACACTATCACGTTTTCGTAAGCTGATATGATTTTGGTCATGTCGGGCATGTTAATAAATCCTTAATTTTGAAATTCGAAGTAAAAATAAAAGTTAAATATTCAACCAAAACTCAATTTTAATTTAAACAAAAAGTATGAAAACAATTTATAAAAAGTTGTTATTTTTATTCTTACTCCTTCCTTTTAGTGTGTTTGCTCAGAGCACATTAGATGGTGTTGTTCTTGATAAAGCAACAGGGCAACCGATTCCAGGAGTAAATGTAAATGTACAAGGGGGTACCAATGGTACTTCGACTGATTTTGACGGAAAATTTAAACTGTCAAATGTAAAAAGTGGGGATAAACTTGTCGCTTCTTTCATAGGTTATGTTAGTGCAACTATTAGTTTTAACGGACAAAAAAACATAAGTATTTCTTTAGAAGAAGATGCAAATCAACTTAGGGAAGTTGTAGTACAAGTAGGTTACGGAACTGTTAAGAAAAAAGACGCAACAGGTTCAGTATCTCAAATTTCTGCTAAAGAATTTAATAAAGGAATTAACGTAACTCCAGAAAGTTTAATCAGCGGAAGAATTGCTGGTGTAAATGTTGTTGGAGGTGGTGCTCCTGGAGCAAAAGCTGATATTAGAATTCGTGGAGGATCTTCATTAAGTGCTTCAAACGAGCCTTTAATTGTAGTAGATGGTCTTCCTATGAGTAATGCTAAAACAGAAGGAGCAACAAGTATTTTATCTACAATTGATCCTAATGATATTGAGTCTTTTACTGTTTTGAAAGATGCTTCGGCAGCTGCGATTTACGGTTCTAGAGCGGCAAATGGTGTAATTGTTATTACTACTAAAAAAGGAACAAAAGGTGGAGTAAAAGTTAATTTTAGCTCTCAGGTTGGTATCAATACTGTGGCTAATACAGTAGATGTTTTAAGTGCAGACCAGTTTCGTACTCTTGTAAATGAAAAAGGTAATGCTGCACAAAAAGCTTTACTAGGTACAGCAAATACAAATTGGCAAGATGAAATTTTTCATACTGCTTTAACAACTAACAATAATATATCTGTTAGTGGTGCTTTATTTAATAAATTGCCAGTACGTTTATCTGTTGGAAATGTTGATAATCCTGGAATCTTAAGAAATACTTCTTTTGAAAGAACTACGACATCGATATCGCTAAACCCTGTTTTATTTGATAATCATTTAAAAATTGATATTACTGGAAATTTAGCTTTTGGAAAAAATCAATTTCAAGATGAAGGTCCGGTAATTAGTAGTGCGATTATGTTTGATCCAACACAACCTGTTTATCAAGAAGGTTCACGTTATGGAGGTTATTTTGAATGGTTGGAAGCAAACGGTAATGTACCATTGTTGCCAGCGAGAAATCCTGTTGCAAGATTAAATCAAGATGAGCGTAGAGCAACTTCTACCAGAAAATGGGGTAACATTAGGATAGATTATAAACTTCATTTCTTTGAAGATTTAAGAGTTGTTGCTGAGGCAGGTATCGATAAATTTGATACTAATGGTTATACCCGAGTAAGTACGGAGAGTATTTTAGGATACCAACCTACTACATTTGATAAAGGGAACTGGACTAATTTAGGAGGGTATACTGGTTATACAGATAGTCGTCAGAATAAAAACTTAAATACTTATTTTAACTATACTAAAGATTTAGGGAAATTTAAAATTGATGCTACTGCCGGATACAACTATCAGTTGTTTCAACGTGAGGGATATAACTCAGGTGATATTATGCGACCAAACCCACCATCAGATGTTACTACAGATGCAGATGTTAACTTACAATCTTATTTTGGACGTTTGAATTTAGGATATGATAGTCGTTATTTATTAACGGTAAATTATAGAAGAGACGGTACTTCTCGTTTCTCTAAAGAAAACAGATGGGGTAATTTTGCAGGAGGTGCTTTTGCATGGAATGTTGCAGAAGAAGACTTCTTAAAAGGAAATGAAACACTATCTAGCTTAAAGTTAAGAGTTGGATACGGAACTACAGGACAGCAAGATATTCCACCTGCATACGATTATTTGCAGCGTGTAACATTAGGAACGCTTAGCACACAATACCTTTTTAATGGTGTTATTTACAGAGCGGCAAAACCAGAAGGATACAATAAAGATATAAAATGGGAAGATTTAGCTGAGGCAAACGTAGGAGTTGATTTCGGTTTTCTTAACGATAGAATAACAGGAACACTTAATTATTTTGATAAAAAATCTAGTGACCTTTTAGCAGAGATTCCAGTTCCAGATGGTGCAAATATCAGAAACCAAGGATATAGCAATATCGGTAGTGTAAGAACAAAAGGGGTTGAGTTTAATCTTCAATCAGACATTATCAAAAATGATAAATTAACTTGGAATGTTGCTGCTAATGCAACTTACATTGATCAAAAAATATCTGATTTAGGGACAACTGTTCCAGGATTTCAAGGGTATATTACAGGAGATGTTATCGCTGGAGGTACAGGAAATCAAGTATTAATACATTCTGAGGGATATGCTCCAAATTCATTTTTTGTATTTGAACAATTATATGATGAAAACAAACGACCTATTCAGGGTGCATATGCAGACAGAAATGGAGACGGTGTTATAACTGATGCTGACCGTTATAAATTTCATAAACCAGCAGCAGATTATACTTTTGGATTATTCTCTACTTTAAATTATGGGCAGTTCGATTTTACAATGAACTGGAGAGCTAGTGTTGGGAACTATATTTTTGATAACGTAAGTTCTGATAAAGGGTATTTACAAGCAGGTTTAAGAAGAGATTCTGATTTGTCTAATATTAGTTCTGATTATTACAATACTGGTTTTACTACTGAAAGTAATTCTAATGGGACACAACGTAATTACTCTGATTATTATGTAAAAGATGCTTCTTTTATTAAGTTAGATAATGTTGTACTTGGATACACTTTTAATAAAACGTTACTGAAAGCTGCTTCATTGAGGTTTACTGTTGGAGTTCAAAATGTTTTCGTTTTAACAAAATATGATGGCTTAGATCCTGAAAAATTCAACGGAATAGACAATAATGTTTATCCAAGAGCCAGAACATTCTTGTTTGGAGTAAATGCAAATTTCTAATAGTACGTTGAAAAATAAAATTTTAAAAATAAACAAAATGAAAATATCATTTAAATATATATCTTATTTTCTCCTATTCATTTTAGGATTGAATATGACCCTTACTTCATGTACGAGTGACTTAGATGTGAAGCCAACAGATGATGATGAGTTCCTTTCTGATGACTTTTTTAAAGATCCGGCATCATACAAACAAGTAATGGCGAAGTTATATGCAGGTTTGTATGTAGGAGGAAATGATGGAGATGCTTCTCCGGATATTTTTGGTCTTGGGGGTGATTTTAGCAGTTATTTGCGATTGTTATTTGTTACACAGGAATTCCCTACAGACGAAGCTATTGTAGCTTGGTCTGATGATGGTTTACCAGCTATAAATGGACAAAAATGGAGTCCTAGTAATCAGTTTTTGTATGGAATTTTTTCAAGAGCTTTTTATGAAATTAGTATTGCCAATGAGTTTTTAAGACAAACGTCAGAGGAGAAATTAGCAGAAAGAGGCGTTGATGCTAATTTGAAAGCTGAAATTGTTAAATTTAGAGCAGAGGCTCGTTTTTTAAGAGCGTTCTCTTATGTTAATTTAATGGATTTGTTTGGAAATGTACCAATTACTACTGAAAACGACCCTGTTGGTTTCTTTTATCCAGAACAAAAATCAAGAGCACAAGTTTTTGCTTTTGTAGAGTCAGAATTAAAAGATTTGGATAATACTTTAGCTGCTTCTGGTGCAAATGAATACGGAAGAGTAGATAAAACTGCGGCTAAATTTTTATTAGCACAGATTTATTTAAATTCTAAAGTATATACAGGAACTGAAAGAAACAATGATGCTGCTATTGCTTGTAATGAAATTATAACAGGTTCTGCTTATAGTTTTGCAGATGTTCCATATCGTTATTTATTTGCTGCGGATAATGACAGAAACGGAGCTCAAAGAGAAGTAATCTTCCCAATTGTTGGAGATGGTAATGCTATTAGAGCAATAGGTGGAGGTATGAGTTTTATTATTCATGCATCTATTGGTGGTAAGATGGTGGGTGCCGATCAAGGAATGGACGGAGGCTGGTCAGGAACAAGAGCAAGACCAGAATTTGTTAAATTATTTCCTGATGCAACGGCAACAGCTGATCAAAGAGGTACTTTTTATACTAACGGACAAACTCTGGATATCGCTGATTATGGAGTTTTTAGTAATGGTTATGCTGTTACAAAATTTACAAATATCAATTCTGATGGTAGTGCTGCTCAAAGAAATGATGTGCCAGACACAGATTTTCCAATGTACAGATTGTCAGATGTGTATTTAATGTATGCTGAGGCAACACTTAGAGGAGCAGCATCTGGAAATGTTGCAACATCATTAGAGTATGTAAATAAAATTAGATTAAGAGCTAAGGCGGGTGTTATAACAACTTCAGATTTAACACTGGACTTTATTTTAGATGAGAGAGGAAGAGAATTGTTTTGGGAGTGTCACAGAAGAACAGATTTGATTCGTTTTGGAAAATTTACAGGAGGATCTAAAATTTGGCAATGGAAAGGTGGCGTTAAAAATGGTAGTGGTACAGAAGAATTTAGAAACTTGATGCCTATTCCTTCAAAAACAATTCAGGCTAACCCAACTTTAAAACAAAATCCAGGATACTAACTAATCTTATAAAAAAATAAATAAAATGAAAAATATATATAAAATTTTAATCGCATTCATTGGTGTTTTAACAGTGTCTTGTAATGGAGATGATGTAGAAAACAGGCCAGTAATTCAACCAGTTACAGCTCCAGTTTTATTAAGTCCTCAAAACGATTTTAATATTGTTCTTACAAAAGAAAGTGAAAAAGAGATTGCTACAACTGTAATTTGGAATGATGCTAAGTACGATGGTACACCAACCGTTGTAAATTATACTATTGAAATCGCAAAAGCAGGAACTAAATTTGCAACTCCTGTTGCAGTAACTACAACTACAGCTCGTTTCAAAGCTTTGACAGTAGCGGAATTAAACTCTGCTTTAGTTAACGGAGGTTTTATTGAGAAAGAGGAAAATGATGTTGATATTCGTATTAAAGCTACTTTAGGAATTGGTGCTGAAGCACAGTATTCTAACTTCTATACTTTTAAGGCAACTCCTTATCACGTACCATTAGCAAGTTCTCATTGGTTAGTCGGAGAAGCAACTCCAGGTGGATGGTCATGGGATGGTGATGCTGAAACAGAATTTCCTTTAGTTGCAGGTCAAACAGATATCTATCAAGTAACTATTGTTCTTAAAAGTGGACAAGCATTTAGAGAATTTTTATCTAATGACTTTACAAGTGGAGGAAATTGGGGCGCAGGCAATAGTCGTAACTACCCATATTATTCTGGTAATGGATACACTATTGATGCAGAATTAGTTAATGCAGAAGATGGCGATAAAAACTTCAAATATACTGGACCAACTGGACCTAGAGTTCTTAAAATTGATAATGTTGCAAAAACTATAACATTAGATTAATTTTTAGTATAAATAATTTAAAGGCTATCCCTATGGGTAGCCTTTTTTATACAAACTAACCAATCAACCAACCAAGATTATGAAAAAAACGTTACTATTATCTTTCTTTTTGTTGTGGGGTATTGTTACTCATGCACAGCAAATAACAGTTTCGCCTGCTATATTTCAGGTTAACGAGCCTATAACGATTACTGCGTCTTTTGCATCGCCAACTTGTAATGAGATGGGAGCAAATCCCACAAAGGTATATATGCATGCAGGAATAGGGACAGAGGCTAACCCGTGGGCAACTGCAAAAGGAAATTGGGGTGCTGATGACGGAATTGGATTAATGACCAAAAATCCAAATGGTACATGGAGTATTGTTATTACGCCAAGTGTTTATTTCGGATTGACAACAATACAACAAGCCGCTGCTGTAAAAATGGGAATGGTGTTTAGAAATGCTGCTGGTTCTCAAGCACTAAAACTTGCTCCGTCTTGTTCTGATTTCTTTATTAAGGTTGGTGCTTTTCAGGCAACTTTAACTTCACCGCTAGAAAATAGCAATACTATTGTAGCAAGTGGAGGAAACTTAAATATTACAGCTACAAATACAAATGGAGTTGCAAGTTATAGTCTAAAATCAAACGGAGTGGTTATAGATACTAATCCTAGTACTTCGAGTTATGTGTTTAATCATGCAAATATTACGGGGAATCAGAGCTATGAATTAAGTATTATCCAGAGTGGAACAACTATTACTAAAAAATTTACAGCAATAGTTAATCCAGGAACTGTAATACCTGTTGCTATGCCCGTAGGATTAGTAGATGGAATAAATTATAATACTACAGATGCTACAAAAGCAACATTGGTTTTAGATGCTCCGCTAAAAGATTATGTTTATGTGGCAGGAAGCTTTAATAATTGGGTGCCTACTAGTTCTTATGCAATGAAAAAAGACCCAACTTCGGGTAAGTTCTGGTTAGAGTTAACAGGATTAGTTTCGGGAGTAAATAATACCTATCAATATTGGGTTGTTGCTAATTCACCAATAGCTAATTCACCTTCATTAGTAAAAATAGCTGATCCTTATTCTACATTGGTATTATCCCCTTTTGACGATGCAGGAATTCCAGCAACAAGTTATCCAAATATGCCAGTTTATCCAGTAGGACAAGAACGAGAAGTTACCGTTTTAAAAACAGGACAAACAGCATATCCTTGGCAAGTAACAAATTTTGCTAAACCCGAAAAAGAGAAATTAGTGGTTTACGAAGTTTTGGTTCGCGATTTTGATGCAAACAGAAACTATCAAAGTTTAATAGACAAGATTGATTATTTCAAGAATCTAAAAATAAATGCAATTGAATTAATGCCTGTTATGGAGTTTGAAGGCAATGAAAGTTGGGGATATAATACATCATTTCATATGGCTTTGGATAAATTTTATGGCACTTCAGATAAGCTTAAAGAATTTATTGATTTATGCCATCAAAACGGAATAGCTGTTATTCTGGATGTTGCGCTAAATCACGCATTTGGTCGTAATCCAATGGTGAGAATGTGGATGAACGATCCAGATAATGATGGTTGGGGTTCGCCATCGGCAGATAACCCTTACTTTAATACTGTTGCAAAACATAGTTATAGTGTTGGAGAAGATTTTAATCACCAGCAAGCGAGAACTCAAAACTATGTAAAACGAGTAATCCAACATTGGGTTGAAGAATATAAAATTGATGGTTTACGTTGGGATTTAACTAAAGGCTTTACGCAAAACTGTACTGCAAGTGATGAATCGTGTACAAATAGTTTGCAACAAGATAGGGTAGATGTATTAAAAACGTATGCTGATTATTCTTGGAGTCTTGATCCTACACATTATACTATTTTTGAGCATTTGGGTAGTGATGCCGAAGAGAAACTATGGGCTAATTATAAAATTGAGGAGACACCTAGTAAAGGAATCATGATGTGGGGGAAAATGACCAATGCATACAATCAATTATCAATGGGATATGCTACCGAAAGTAATATCTCAAGGATGACAAGTATTAGTCATGGTTTTGATGCAAATAGATTGATGGGTTATGCCGAGAGTCATGACGAAGAACGATTAATGTACAAGAACATACAATATGGTAATAGTAATAATGCAAGCCATGATGTCAAAAACCTAAATGTTGCTTTATCTAGAATGTCGGCTATTGGAGCAGTGTCCTTATTAATTCCTGGCCCAAAGATGATTTGGCATTTTGGCGATTTAGGTTGGGATGCTTCTATATTTGCATGTAATAACGGAATCGTTAATGATGAAAGTGGAGCAATTCCTGGCGATTGTAAACTTGATACAAAACTGCAACCACAATGGACAGGTAATTGGTTAGGAAATTCAGGCCGAAGCAAGATTTATAATGATTGGACAAAAATGATTACTATGAAAACTGTAGAGCCTGTTTTTTCAGGGGCAGTTACTGTGTCAAATACAAATTCATTATCTCCAAATATAAAAATTACAAATGCAGCATTGGCATCAACGCAGTTAAAAGACGTGTTGATTCTTGCAAATTTTGATGTAACTACTCAAAGTGTTGCTACTGGTTTTCCGTACACAGGAGTTTGGTATAATTTAATGGACAATACATCTATCAATGTTACTAATGTAGCAGCTACAATCGCAATTCCTCCGGGAGAGTTTAGGATTTATGGTAATAAGGAAGCATTGTTGGCAATAGAGAATTTTGAGAAACCAAATGCGATTATCTTACATCCTAATCCGGTTTCAGATTATTTTACTTTAAATACTGAGGTTTCAAGAGTAGAGATTTATTCTTTGACTGGACAGTTAGTGAAAAGCTTTAGCGGAAGCGAAAAGATAACTTCTCAGTTCTCAGTGAGTGAATTAAATACAGGATTGTATATCGTGAAGGCAATAGATGAAAACAACAAGACTCAAGTAATGAAGTTCTTGAAAAAATAATTTTATTTGGTTAGTTAGTTAAAAAGCTGTCTATAGATTGTTATAGGCAGCTTTTTTGTTTTAAGTAGTTTTAGCAAATAGAAAAATGTAATTTATTTTCTTTTGTCATATTCTCCAATCAATGAAAAATACCCAAAAGTACCAAGTCCTAAAACGATAAGAGGGGTAAGGATAAATAGAATTATAATTCCGAAAACTAAATCATCCTGTTTGTCGGAAACAAGTTTTGGTAATCCAAATTCAAAAATGCAAAAGTAAGCAGCAGCAATAGATAGTATTATCCATAGTATTCCTAATATTCGTTTTAGTACATTCATTGAGATAGGATTAGATGTGAGTATTTTTGTCTTTATTGTCAATATAAATCATTCCGATAACAAAACATATCGAAGCTATAATAATAGGATACCAAAGCCCATCGAGATAAAAGTCGGATTTGCCAACTTCTTTAGAGTGGGTTACAAAATAGGTTGAAATTGCAGGAAGCAAACCACCAAATATTCCGTTCCCGACATGGTATGGCAAAGACATCGATGTGTATCTTATTTTTGCAGGAAACATTTCTACCAAGAAAGCTGCAATAGGACCATAAACCATCGTAACGAAAAGAACTTGAACAAATACCAGAAAAATCAATGACCATTTATCTTGAGAATTAATAGTGATTGTAGTTTGTCTTTCGGGGTTAATTTTTTCAGCATGACTTATTTGTTTAATCGCTGCAGTTGTCCCGTCTGAATATTCATTGTTTATAATAACGTAATGTTCTTTTTTGTCATTGTTATCGGCTTCAGTTGTATATGTATTTGAAATAACCTTGTTATCCAGATTCACAGTTTCATACATTTGTTTGTATATAGGTCTGTAGAGTAGGATAGCGAGTAACATGCCACCCATCATAATATATTTTCGACCGATCTTATCGCTTAGCCACCCAAAGACTATAAAAAACGGAGTACCTAACAATAATGCAATTCCTAGTAATCCATCTACTTGTGAAGAATCTATACTCATTACAGTTTTCATAAAACTCATGGCGTAAAACTGTCCAGTGTACCAAACTACACCTTGTCCCATTGTTGCTCCAAATAAAGCAAGCAAGACAAATTTCAGGTTATATCTATTCCCGAAACTTTCTTTTAAAGGGTTTACGCTTATGCTTCCTTCCTTTTTTGCTTTAGCAAAAACAGGAGATTCATCCATGTTTTTTCGTATCAAATAAGAAACCCCTACCATTACAATCGAAACCCAAAACGGAACACGCCATCCCCAAGAATCAAATGATTCCGCCGAGAGAGAATTTTTTGTGATTAAAATGACCATCAAAGAAATAAAAAGTCCAACAGTTGCAGTAGTCTGAATCCATGAAGTCCAATACCCGCGTTGTCCCACAGGAGCATGTTCGGCTACATAGGTTGCGGCGCCTCCATATTCTCCACCAAGTGCAAGTCCTTGTAATAATCGTAAAATCAAGACTAATACTGGTGCTAAGAAACCAATAGTGTCATAACTCGGAATGCAACCAATTAAAAAAGTAGAACATCCCATTAATAATAGGGTCGCCATAAAAGTGTATTTCCTCCCAATTAAATCTCCAAGACGTCCAAAGAATAAAGCGCCAAAAGGTCTAACGACAAATCCTGCTGCAAAAGTGGCTAATGTTGCCAGGAAAGATGCTGTTGGATTATCGGAGGGGAAAAATTTGGTCGAAATAACTACAGCCAAACTCCCAAAAATATAAAAATCATACCATTCTATCATTGTCCCCATAGAAGAGGCCGAAATAACTTTCCAAATTCCTTTTGTAGATGTGTTACTCATAAAATGGCTGTGTTTTTAATAGTAAATAAAAGTATAAGGTATCATTTTACGAATATATAAGATATTTTTATATTTAGTTGATGGTTTTTTAACAAATAGGGTTTGTTTGTTGATTTAACATTTGATCAGTAAATCAAAGCTTCATAATTCAAAATAAATTATAGTTTGCAGAGATGTTCAAGGCCTTTAAAATAAATAACTATTGCTTTGTTACGAAAGAAAACACTAGTTTTGCAACTCAAATTTTGAAACAGAAAATGGTTGTCATATCGATATGATATTGACATTAAAAGGGAATTTGGTGTAAATCCAAAACTGTCCCGCAGCTGTAAGCTCATTAACCGAAACCCTTTAATACGTCACTTTTCATTTAGAAAGGGAAGGCTGGGTGTAGGGAGTAAGTCAGAAGACCTGCCGTTTTTATAGTAATAAATAGCTTTCGGGGATTGAAGCTTGAATTAAGAATAATACTTTTCACTTTGTGTGATAATGGTATTGTTTGTCTATTCTATTCTCGTAAGCCAAAAATGGAATTTATGAGATTTTTTTTCTGCAAATATGATATCGCAAAAGCAATCCTTTTTTGGAAGCTTCTCCTTTCGATATTTTCTTTTTCTCCACTAAAAAAATCATTAAAACGTATCGCTTTGCAATATGCTGTGCTTTTACAAAAGTTTATTTATACAACTTTTGTAAGGGTGAATTGTATTTCGATTTAAAGAATTAAGTAATATAATTTTTAAATATTGAATAATGAAAAACCGATTTTTTTCCAAGCAATTAATTGCAATTGCTTCTTTGATGATGCTAACAGTTTCGTGTAATAATGATGACGATTTTACAGAGCCACCAGTAATAAAAGGCGAACAGCAATTAAAAGATACTTTAACCGTTGGGAAAACACTTCAATTAAGCTCAAAATTAGCAGATAGAAAGAATGTTGCTTTTGAATGGGCGATAGATGGAAAAGTAGTAGGATCTGATTCTACCTATATCTTTAAACCAGAAACGAGGGGAGATTTTAAAATTACAATGATAGCCAAAAATGATGGCGGAAAAGTTTCTCTTACTTATGATATCCATGCATGGGGAGCATATGAAAACGGTTTCTTTATGATCAACGAAGGGTGGTTTGGTCACGGAACAGGAACGGTAGGGTTTTATAGATACGATACAAGAGCTATAGAAGACAGTGTTTTTGTAAAAGTAAATCCAGATAAAGATTTAAAACCGGCATCATCTACATTAGAATTTGGAACCATCATTAATAAAAAACTATTTTTAGTTTCTAAAGTTGGCGGACCTGTTGTAGTAGCCGATGCTTATTCATTAAAAGAAGAAAAAAGAGTCCCGGCTAAAGGCGGAAACGACTGGCGTGCAGTTGTGGGTATTGATGAAAATCAAGCTCTTTTGACTTCTGGTAAAGGGATATTTAAGCTTAATCTTAATACGATGGAAGTGAATGGGCAAATCGAAGGTGTTACAGGTCAGGTTGGAGATGTTGTTAAGGCCAACGGTTATATTTTTGCATTGTCTGCTTCAAAAGGGGTTATTGTAATAAATGCTTCAACATTGGTAGTCGAAAAAACGATTCCGGGTATGGTTTTAGGATTTGCTGTTACCGATGATAAAAAAGTATGGGCAGCAGGAGGTAAAAATCTTATAAGTATAGATTCGAATACTCTTGAAGTAAAAGAAATCGCATTAGGTTTTCAGGCTTACGGAAGCTGGGGAGCTTGGCATCCAGGATCTATTACGGCTGCTAAAAATGATGTTTTCATTGCTAAAAACGGAAGTTTTAGTGGTGGTAAAGAAATTTACAAATACACTGGTACTCCAGAGTCATTGACTGCGCCTTTTATTACATTAACAAATTCAAATATCTTATATGGTGCAGGAATTGGTTATGACCGAAAGAAAAATACTTTGGTGGTAAATACCTTAAATTCAGGTTTTGGTGTGAATTTCTCTATAAACAATCTTTATATATTTAACGCTGATTCAGGAGCAAAAACAGCATCGGTAAATTTTTCAGGATATTATTTCCCTGCAGTTTCTGTATTTCATCAATAATTTTTTTAAACTGTAAATAATTTTTACCGCAAAGTACGCTAAGATTTACGCAAAGGTTCGCAAAGCTTTATGATGAAGCTTTGCGAACCTTTTTTTTGTAATATTTATAATCATGCCAACGGTTTTAACCGTTGGAGCGCAATATGTAATCTTAATCCGTCTCCCATGGTTGAAACCATGGGCTATATTTGAAATATGGTAATTTCTGATACGGAGTTTCTTCTCATAAAAAAAATCACAGGTCTATAATTTAAACTTTGCGAACCTTTGTGTTTTTTTACTTTGCGACCTTTGCGGTAAAATTTATTTGCGGTTGAAAAACAGGAAAGTATTAAAAACAAAAAACCCGAATATTTCTATTCGGGTTTTGTGGTACCTCAAGTCCCGAGGCTTCGGGAGAACCAGGGACAAATTATGATTTTCTTTTAAAAAGGATATCTTTTAAAATAGATGGGTCAGCGATTATTTTATTGTTAAATACTTTACTTTTCATTCTTTTTATAAACTTTTCTAAATAGATAGCTTCTTCTTTATCAACGCAATTAAATATTAAAACAATTTCCCAGTCATCAGCTATTTTAGTAAAAGAATTTGAATAAAAATGTTCCTGATGTTTTGAAACTCTATTATCTATATTGTTAGTTTCTCCAATATAGAATTTTTGACAAGAATCTGAGTAAATGATATATAAATAATGCATTTGTGGAGAAGTGTTAAAAACAAAAAACCCGAATATTTCTATTCGGGTTTCGTGGTACCTCCAGGGATCGAACCAGGGACACATGGATTTTCAGTCCATTGCTCTACCATCTGAGCTAAGGTACCGTGCTTGTTGCGGGTGCAAATATAGAATGTTTTTTAGTTTCTCCAAAACAATTTTAAAAAAAAATCAATTCGTATCTTCGCATTCGTAAAGTAAGAAGCTATGGTTTTAACAATCGATGTAGGGAATACTCGTATTAAGGGTGCTGTTTTTGAGAATGATACTGTTTTGGAATTGTTTGTTTTTGATAAAAATGAGCTCCAAATAAAAATTAAAAAAATTTTAAAAAAATTTGAAAAAGTGACCGATTTGGTCGTTGCGTCTGTCGGAAATGTCGAAAAAGAGTCGTTTTTGAATTTTGAAAATGACGTAAATGTTTGTTTTTTGACAAATGAAGGTCATTTTCCATTTAAAAATAATTACGCAACGCCAAAAACTTTAGGAATCGATAGAATTATACTTGCTAGTGGAGCAACATTACAATATCCTAATCAAAATAGATTGGTTATTGATGCTGGAACTTGCATTACATACGATTTTGTCGACGAAAATGACAACTATTTGGGAGGAGCTATTTCTCCAGGGTTGCGATTACGATACGAAGCGCTTCATAATTATACAGCAAAACTTCCGTTATTAACTTTTGAAGAGCCTAAATCATACGTAGGTAATTCAACGCCCGAATCAATGCACTCGGGGGTTGTAAACGGATTCGTCTATGAAATAGACGGTTTTATCGATCAATACAAAGCAGACTACTCAAACTTTATAATAATTTTAACGGGTGGTGATGCACTTTTTTTGGCTAAACGATTAAAAAATACCATATTTGCCAATTCAAATTTCTTATTAGAAAGTTTGAATCAAACATTTCAATATAAAATCAACAATGATTAAAAAAATTATAATAAGCGCTTGCTTACTTTTGTCATTCGTATCTTTTGCTCAGCAAGGAACAGCTTCTCCTTATTCTTTTTACGGAATTGGAGATGTAAGATTTAAAGGAACTATCGAAAATCGCTCTATGTCGGGTGTTGCAGTTGAGCAAGATAGTATTCACATGAATTTAGAGAACCCTGCGAGTTACGCAAATCTTAAACTTACAGCTTTTACGATAGGGGGAACATACAATTCAAGTACATTAAAAACAGATACTGAATCGGCAAAAGCACAAAGAACAGCTTTAGATTATTTAGCTGTGGGTATGCCTTTAGGAAGTAAATTCGGATTAGGTTTTGGATTAATTCCATATTCATCTGTAGGATATCAAATTGAGTCACTTGCTATAAATACAGGAGATAACAATAAAAGGTTTGATGGTTCAGGAGGATTAAATAAAGTTTATTTAGGATTTGCTTATAAAATCAAACCTAATTTTAGCATTGGTGCTGATATGCATTATAACTTTGGTAAGGTAGAAACTACTAGTTTAGAGTTTATTACTGATGTTCCAGTTGGAACAAGAGAGTTGAATACGACTCATTTATCTGGAGTTAATTTTAATTTGGGAGCAATGTACCAATATAAAATTAATAAAAAATTATCTCTTTTTACTAGTGCAACATATACATTACAGAGTAAGTTAAATTCTGAAAATACAAGAAATATATCTACAGGAATGTTAGGTTCTGGGCTTAACTTTAGTGTTATTGATCCTGGAACGGATCAAAAATCTGAGGTAGATGTAAATATGCCATTTAAACTTGCTTTAAGTGCAGGTGTTGGACAGGCAAGAAAATGGTTAATTGGAGGAAAAGTTTCTTATCAAAATTCAGTTGATCAATCAAGTACTTATAATGCTGCATCAAATGTAGGATACGGAAAATACGCTAGCGCAAGTTTAGGAGGTTATTATATTCCTAACTATAGTTCTTTTGCAGGTTACTTTAATAGAGTTACTTATAGAGCTGGTCTTAAATACGAGAAAACAGGTTTGATTATCAATGGAGAGCGCATAAATGATATTGGGCTTACTCTAGGAGCTGGATTCCCTATTTCAGGAACATTTTCTAATATTAATTTCGGAATGGAGTTCGGAAAAAGAGGAACTACATCTGCAGGTTTAATTCAAGAAAATTATGCTAATTTTAGTCTTGGTTTCTCATTAAACGATAAATGGTTCGAAAGAAGCAAGTTTAATTAATCCGGATTATAGATTACAAACTCTGGTTTAGAGTTTAATTTACCTTATTTAGCGAATGAATTTACTTAGAACATATAGCGTCATTCCTGGGCTTGTAATTTTTATTGCGATGTTTTTTCTAGGATGCGAAAGCAATTTTAAAGAGGTACAAAGAAGTAATTTTACTGAGTTTGTTCCTGCTAGTGATGCTGATAATGTTAATATAAAATATACCGACTCTGGACTTATTTCAGGAATTTTAATAAGTCCTAAGATGTTGGATTATTCCAATGTTGCTTTTCCATTTACTGATTTTCCAAAAGGTATAGATGTTACTTTGTATGATAAAAAGCGCAAACGTACTTACGTAAAAGCAAATTATGCTATTTCATACAAGCAAACTTCTATCATCGATTTGCAAGGAAAAGTGAAGATTACAACAGATGACGGTCAGATGTTAGAGACGGAACAGTTGTATTTTGATCAAAAAAATGAATGGTTTTATACCGAAAGAAAGTTTAAATTTACAGATGTAAAAGGAGTTTCTTATGGTCAGGGAATCGATTTCAGTAAAGACTTTAAAATAATAAACTCTCAACGAATAAACGGAGAGATACAAACCGAAGAATAAAAAACAATAATTATGGGTTACTTAAAATATACACAATACGCTTATCTAGTAATTGCAATTCTGTTTATTTATGATGCAGTAATGAAAATAAACGCGGGTGGAGAAACTCCTTGGTTAAGTTTTTTAATTGCGGGAATGGGAATTTTTATGTTTTTCTTCAGAAGGAAATTTTCTAAGAAGTTTGAGAATCAGAATCCTAATAAAAAATAATAAAAAATGGAGATTAGTATTATAATAGTTTGCTTAATACTATCGGCTTTTTTTTCGGGTATGGAAATAGCATTCATATCCTCGAATAAAATTTATCTTGAGATTGAGAAAAAACAAGATAATTTTTTATCCAAAATCCTTACCAAGCTTACCGAAAAACCATCAAAATTTATAGCTGCAATGCTTATTGGTAACAATATTGCATTGGTTGTTTATGGTTTTTTTATGGGGGATTTGCTTTTAAAGGTTATAATTAAATTTGGGTATCATTTCTCGGATGTTACTAGCTTAATTGTTCAAACTGTGATCTCTACCTTTTTGGTTTTAATTACAGCAGAGTTTTTTCCAAAAGTTTTTTTTCAGATTTATGCAAACTCTTTAATTAAGTTTTTTGCAATCCCAGCGTATTTTTTCTACTGGCTTTTTTATTATATCTCTACATTTTTTATCTGGATTTCAGATTTTATACTCCGAAGATTTTTTAAAACTGAAGGAGATCAAGTGCAGCTTTTTTTTAGTAAAGTTGAACTTGGGAATTATATTACCGAACAAATGAGTGCGGTAGAAGATGATGAAGAAGTGGATTCAGAGATACAAATATTTCAGAATGCATTAGAGTTTTCGGGTGTAAAAGCAAGAGATATCATGACGCCTCGTACAGAGATTGATGCAGTAGAACTTTTTGATACAGTTGCAGAACTTAAAGCATTATTTGTAGAAACTGGATATTCTAAGATTTTGGTATATCAGAATTCTTTGGATGATATTTTGGGATATGTCCATTCTTTCGATTTGTTTAAAAAGCCTAAGACTATAAAGTCAGTATTGATTCCTGTAGAATTTGTTCCGGAAACAGTTTATATAAAAGACGTTTTGAATTTGCTTACAAAAAAACGAAAAAGTGTTGCTGTGGTTTTAGATGAATATGGAGGAACTTCGGGTATAATAACTGTTGAAGATATTGTAGAGGAGTTGTTTGGAGAGATTGAAGATGAGCACGACCTGGACGAGGAATTAATAGAAAAAGAATTGGGTGAGGGTAAGTATCTTTTTTCGACTCGATTTGATGTTGAGTATCTTAATGAGACTTATAAACTAGATATTCCCGAAAGTGATTCTTATGGAACATTAGGTGGTTTTATTGTAGATCATACGAAAGAAATTCCTCAGGTTGGGGAAGAAATTACCATCGAAAACTATCATTTTGTGATAGAAGAGGCGACAAATAAGAAAATAGAATTAGTAAAAATGACTATTAGAGAGTGATATTTTTTTAGAAAAGTAAAAATTCTTGCAAAATAAATTGCTAGTAGTATTATTATTAACTAGATAATTGTATTTTCGCAAACTGAATATAAAATTAACAACAATAAAAATGGCAGTTTTAGCAAAAATTAGACAACGTTCCGCTTTATTGATAGGCGCTATTGCACTTGCATTATTCGCATTTATCATTCAAGATCTTTTCAGTAAAGGAGGGATGGGCGAAAGTTCAAAAGACGTGGGAAGCATCAATGGGAAAGATATCTCATTTGAGGATTTTAGAATCAAAGTAAGTAGTGTTGAGAAAAGTGGGCAAGGAATAACTTCCACTGAAGCTGCAAACAGAGTTTGGGATCAAGAAGTTTCTATTGCTTTGTTATCATCTGAATTTGATAAACTAGGATTAAGAGTAGGTGAAAAACATTTACTTGAGGTTTTAAAAGCTGACCAAAATATCGGAAAAAATCCAATGTTCTTAAATGCAGCAGGGATGTTTGACGTAGCAAAATTTAAAGAATATTTTAAAGCAAATCCTGAGCAAGCTCAATTCTTAAAAGATAGAGAGAAAGATGCAGATTTGAATGCAAAATACCAAATATACAATACGTTGATTAAAGCAGGTCTTTATACAACTGTAGCTGAAGGTAAATTGAAATATGAAATGGAAGCAAACAAAGTTAACTTTGCTTTTGCTGCTGGTTTATATTCTTCTATTAAAGACAGTGATGTAAAAGTAACTGATTCTGAGATTGTAGATTTCATGAAAAAAGACGAAAAGAAATTTAAAGCAGATGAAACTCGTGAGGTTCAATATGTTTTAATTGAAGATAAAGCGTCTAAAGAAGATGAAGCTGATATTAAAGCTAAAATAACTGCTCTATTATCTGGAAGTGTTGTTTACAACCAAAAAACAGGTAAAAACGATACTTTGCCAGGATTTAAATCGGCTAAAAATGTTGCTGACTTTGTAAATTCAAATTCAGATGTACCTTACGATTCTACTTATGTAGCTAAGAAAGATTTACCAGCTGTTGATGCTGATAAATTATTCAGTCTTGCTCCAGGTGAAATTTACGGTCCTTATGTTTTTGGTAAATACTACTGTATTTCTAAATCTTTAGGTTTTAAAGCTGGAGTTAATGCAAAAGCAAGTCATATCTTAATTAGCTATGAAGGAACTCAAGTTCCAAACCAAAAAGAAAGAAGAACTAAAGAACAAGCAAAAGCTAGAGCAGAAGAAATTTTGGCTCAAGTAAATGCAAATCCAGATAGTTTCTTAATGTTAGCTTTTACAGCTTCTGATGATTCATCTGCACAACAAGGTGGTGATTTAGGATATTTTGGTCAAAACCAAATGGTGAAACCATTTAATGATTTTGTTTTCAGTAACCCAATTGGAAAAGTTGGATTGGTAGAAACTCCTTTCGGATTTCATATCATCAAAATTACAGATAAACAAGATGGTATTCGTTTAGCAACTATTGCTCAAAAAATCGAAGCTTCTGAAGCTACATCTGATAAAGCATTTACTCAGGCAACTAAATTTGAAATGGATGCTGCTGATAAAGACTTTAATCAAGTTGCAAAAGAAATGAAATTAACGGTTGCAGCTCCTGCTACTGTAAAAGCTATGGATGAAAACTTTGGTCCATTAGGAAACCAAAGAACAATCGTAAGATGGGCTTTTGATAAAGAAACAAGCAAAGGTGATGTAAAACGTTTTGAAGTATCAAATGTTGGTCACGTTATTGCACAACTTAAGAGTGTTAACAAAACAGGTTTAGTATCTGTAGATGTTGCAAGACCTTATGTTGAGCCAATTCTTAAAAACAAGAAAAAAGCTGAAATATTAAAAGCTAAAATGACAGGTGCGACTATCGAAGCAGTAGCTAAAAATGCTGGAGTAGCTGTACAACAAGCTACAGATGTAACGATGAATAACCCAATTTTACCTGGTGGTGTTGGTCAAGAGCCAAAAGTTGTTGGTAATGCATTTGCTTTGGCAGCAGGTAAACTTTCTGCTCCAATTGAAGGTAATACAGGAGTATATGTTGTTAAAAACGTTAGTACTGTAAAAGCACCAGCTTTAAAAGACCATGCAGCTTATGTTGCTCAGGTAAAAGCTCAAAGTGCACAAGATGTAAGCAGAATTCTTCCTGCATTAAAAGATAATGCTAAAATCGTTGATAACAGAGCTAACTTTAGCTACTAGTTTATTACGACTTAAATAAAAGATTATATTAAAAAATCCCGAAATGTTTATTTCGGGATTTTTTTTGTTTTAACCTACAAGGCTTTTAAAACCTTGTAGGTTTGTTTGTATTAGAAGTTATGGGCTTCGAGTCCGTTTAGTTTTATTTTGATTGTGTTCACGAGTGGGACGCTCGCGCCAGCAAGTGGTTGCATAAATCTGAAATCAAAAATCGTTAATCAAAAATCATCAATCATTTTTCTCTGTTTTTCCTTAACTTAATGACATTGCGCTCGCGCCAGCAAGAGTACTATTAGTTTTGCAAAGAAACTCTTCAATTTTGTCTTTCTGACGAAGGAAGAATCTCCGATAGTAGCTCAGTATTTTTTGGAAGCTTTGTGTTAGTTTCTTGCGGAGATTCTTCCTTCGTCAGAAAGACAAGTTTGTGGCTAAAACAAGATTATGAGTTAAAGACTTGTCTATTGTTAAAATCCTTTTAGGTATTTTGTATTGATTATAATAACTAAAAAATAAAAAAACCTTGCTAGAATATAGCAAGGTTTGTATTTAGTAATCAAATATTTGTAATTTGGTTTATGCCAATATCATTTCGTTATAAGGGATTATTGTTTCGTATCCTTTAGTTGTGAAATATTCAGTTGGGTCTTCTTTGGATATTGCCATTACAAAATCGCCTCCCCAAGCTCCAAGACTTTTAATTACACCATCAAAATCAGGAAAGAGTCTTTCTTTAATAGTTTGCATTTCTAATACGTTACTCATTTCGGCTTCGTGTATTGCTAGTGCTTTTGCAAATTCTTTTCCAGTTTTGGCTTGTATAACTGTTTGTGTGATTTTGTCGTTGTTGGTAATTATCTTGGCAAGGTTGTTATTCTTATTGTTGTAATAAGCAGAAATAGCTGCTTTGCTACTTTGTTTCTTGTTTAAGTACACAAAGTGTAGATTCTGGCTAAACTCTGGCTTAAATGCTATTTTTTCGACAATTGGTAAGTCTTGTTGTAAATGATATAATATAGGAGTGTTGTTTTGTGCACAGGCAATATCATATCCGCTACCTCCAAAACTATTTTTAAGCAATGTAAAAGCATCGATCTTTGTCCATTGGGCAATATTGTTTAATAATGTTGATGATGTGCCTAAGCCCCAATTTTTAGGAAATGTAAGTTGTGTGCTTATTTGATATCCTTCGGATTGTGTTATAAATTCTGGATTTAATAAATAGGCTTCGTGAAGAATATTTATTAATGTTGTTTTTACAGTTTCGGTTTCGGTTTCGGGATTGTCTATTATTTCGGCAAATGTTATAATGTCTTCGAACCAAACGTGGCTATCGGCATCGTAACTTTTCCATTGTATTTCTTGATTTTCTCCTTTGGCAACAATTAAATTTTGTCCGAATTTAGTAGGTAATGCAAAGGCTTTAGCGCCATCTAATACTAAATATTCTCCTGTTATTAAAAGTTTTCCGTTACTGTAAAAAGTTGTTTTCATGCATTTGTTTTTAGCCCTGATGGTAGCGGTATCCTTTATGTTTTTCCTTTAAAAACATAAAGATATAGCGTACAGCGGGAGATGGCTTCTGGGAAAAAAAGATCTCACTTTAATTCTCCTTTAGTTGTTCTTTGACTCCGCTCAGGTTGACAATTAAATTATTTTCTTAAGTTCTCGATAAAATCTACCACGGCACTATGTGAGATGGTGTTGTTTTTAAAGTGATTTTTGATTAGATGACGTTCTTCGTCATTGGCAGCAAATTGATTGATGATATTATTGATGTGCATTTTCATGTGTCCTTCCTGAATTCCTGTTGTTGTTAAGGAACGCAATGCGGCAAAGTTTTGCGCTAATCCTGCAACGGCAACGATTTGCATTAACTCTGGTGCCGATGGATTCTCGAGCATTTGTAATGAAAATTTAACTAACGGATGTAAAGATGTAAGTCCGCCAACGGTTCCTATAGCAAGGGGAATGTCTAGCCAGAATGTGAAAATTCCATTTTCGATTTTAGCATGAGATAAACTTGAATATTGTCCGTTTCGGGATGCGTATGCATGAACTCCAGCTTCGACTGCACGGAAATCATTTCCTGTGGCGAGTATTACTGCATCGACACCATTCATGATTCCTTTGTTGTGTGTTACTGCACGAAATGGTTCTACTTCGGCAATCTGAACTGCCTGAACAAATCGCTCTGCAAATTCTTGAGGATTCGGGATGTGTTTTTCTGCTAGTTCTTCGACAGGACAAGAAACTTCGGCTCTTACTACGCAATTTGGGACATAGTTAGAAAGGATGCTCATGATGACTTTTACTTCTTCATTGGCTTCGGTGAATAATTCATATTTTTGAGAAGCTTCTTTTAGTGTTTTGGCAAATTGCTCTAAACACGAATTTATAAAATTGGCTCCCATGCTATCTTTGGTTTCAAAAGTAGCATGAAGCTGAAAGTAATTTGGTAATAAATTGGTTTTGTCTTTTAGAACAATATCCAGAATTCCGCCACCGCGTTGTTGCATATTTTTAGTGATGCTTTCGGTATCGCTAAAAAACTTGCTTTTGGTTTGTGCGAAAAATAAATTCAGTTTTGATACATCTCCATTAAAAGTAAAATGTACCTGACCAATTTTTTCGGTGTTGATTACTGTAGCTTTAAACCCACCTCTTGTTGACCAAAACTTAGCTGCTTTTGAAGCTGCTGCAACAACAGAACTTTCCTCAATTGCCATTGGAATTGTGGAATATTTGTCGTTGATGAGGAAATTTGGAGCTACACCAAGTGGAATATAAAAATTGGTTATGGTGTTTTCGATGAATTCATCATGTAATTTCTGTATTTTTTCGTCAGCATTCCAGTAATTTTTAAGTAAAAAAACTGCTTCTTCGGGTGTCGAAAAGTACTTTTTTGCAATCCAGTTTATTTTTTCTTCTTTGGATAATTTAGAAAATCCAGAAACCGTGTTGTTCATTCTCAGTAGATTAAATGGTAGTATTGCTGCAAAGATACCACTTTAACGGATTTGTTTATAATGTAATTATGGACATTAAATAATATGAAAAACCAATTTCTTAACATTTAACATACAAAAAGTATATTATGTGTATTTTTTTCACTAAAATTGGGCTCTTTTTTATATTTAACTCAATTGTATGAATACTAACAAACTTACCGCATTGTTTTTATTTTTTTGTGTGACACTTTTTGGTCAACAAAAAATTACTGTAGATGATATTTTTAATGGAACATTTCGAGCTAAAGAAATGTTTAAACTACAGTCACTACACAATACAAATCAATATACTGTACTGAATTTTGATAGAGCTGGTAGAAGCATGCAGATAGATTTGTATGATTATGCTACATTAAAAAAAGGAGCAACTTTAATCGATACTAAAGATCATAGAAGTTTACCGATGATTGATAGTTATACTTTTGATGCATCAGAAAAAATGATTTTGTTAGCTTGTAATTCTAAAAAAATCTTCCGTCACTCGTTTACAGCAGATTATTATTTATATAATATAGGTACTAAAGAGTTAACTAAGCTTTTTGATTTTCAGGTTCAGGAGCCGACATTCTCGCCTGATGGACAAAAAATCGCTTACGCAAAAGAGAATAACCTTTATGTTTATGATGTAGTTTCGAAGAAATCGACTCAGATTACAACAGATGGAAAGAAAAATTCTGTAATTAATGGTATTACGGATTGGGTTTATGAAGAAGAATTTGCTTTTGTGCGGGCTTTTGATTGGAGTAAAGACAGTAAGAAAGTAGCTTATATTCGTTTTGACGAAAGTATGGTTCCAGAATTTTCGATGTCAATTTTCAAGACAGATCTATATCCTTCAATCGAAACATTTAAATATCCTAAAGCTGGAGAGAAAAATGCAGTAGTTTCTTTACATATATATGATGCGGCTGCAAATGCAACTAAAGAGGTTAAGCTTGGTAATTACAACGACTTTTATATTGCAAGAATGCAATGGACAAATGATAATAATACCTTATCTGCACAGGTGTTAAACCGTCACCAGAATAATTTGGATTTATTATTTGTAGATGGTACTTCGGGAACTTCGAAAGTAGTTCTTAATGAAAAAGATAAAGCTTATGTAGATGTTACTGATAACTTAACATTTTTAAAGGATAATAGTTTTATCTGGACTAGCGAAAAAGATGGTTTTAATCATATTTATTTATACGATAAAACTGGAAAACTTAAAAATCAGGTTACTAAAGGAAACTGGGAAGTAACTTCATATTACGGATTTGATGAAAAAACTAAAACTGTTTTTTATCAATCTACAGAAAATGGGTCAATCAATCGTGATATCTACCGAATTGCACTTGACGGAAAAAATAAAATACGTTTATCTAAAAACGTAGGTACTAGTAAGGCAACCTTCAGCCCGAATTTTGAATACTACATTAACACATTCTCAAGCGCTTCTCAGCCTACAACTTATACTCTTAACGATGCTAAAGCCGGTAAAGAATTACAAGTAATAGAAAACAATGAGGCATTGGCTTCTAAACTTAAAGGCTATAATCTTGCTACTAAAGAGTTTTTTGTGTTGAAAACAGCTAAAGGAAACGAATTAAATACTTGGATTTTAAAGCCTAAAGATTTTGATCCTGCTAAAAAATATCCTGTTTTTATGTTTCAATATTCAGGACCAGGATCTCAGCAAGTGGCAAACCAATGGAATAACTCTAATGATTACTGGTTTGAAATGTTAACGCAACAAGGTTATATCGTTGCTTGTGTGGATAGTAGAGGAACAGGTTTTAAAGGAGCTGATTTTAAGAAAGTAACTCAATTGCAATTAGGGAAATATGAAGTTGAAGATCAGATTGATGCTGCTAAAGTAATTGGTGCGTATCCTTATGTTGATGCTTCTAGAATTGGAATTTTTGGATGGAGTTACGGAGGTTTTATGGCTTCGAACTGTATTTTCCAAGGAAACGATGTGTTTAAAATGGCTATTGCTGTTGCTCCTGTTACTAACTGGAGATTTTATGATACGGTTTATACTGAAAGATATATGCAAACTCCTCAGGAGAATGCAAGTGGTTATGATAATAACTCTCCTATTAACCATGTAGATAAATTAAAAGGGAAGTTTCTTTTAATTCATGGATCTGCGGATGATAATGTACACGTACAAAACTCAATGCAAATGATGGAAGCTTTAATACAGGCTAATAAACAATTTGATTCGCAAATTTATCCAGACAAAGATCACGGTATTTATGGCGGAAAAACAAGAATTCAGCTTTATAATAAAATGACTAACTTTATCAAGGAGAACCTATAACATAAAACTAATAAACCTAAATAATAATGAATAATATGAAAGAAACAGAAGTAAAAACGGCGCATCCAAAAGGGCTTTGGGTATTGTTTGGAACCGAGATGTGGGAGAGATTCAATTTTTATGGCATGCGAGCCTTATTGACTTTATTTCTTGTAAATTCATTATTGATGAAAGAAGAAGATGCTTCATTAATTTATGGAGGTTTTCTTGGTCTTTGTTACCTTACACCAATGCTTGGAGGGTTTATTGCAGATCGTTTTTTCGGAAACAGAAACTGTATTCTTCTTGGTGGTTTTATGATGGCGATTGGACAATTATTATTGTTTACTAGTGCCAGTGTTTTTGGTTCTGATTTAAATTTTGCTACTATTATAATGTATTGCGGATTGGGAGTTATCGTTTTTGGTAACGGTTTCTTTAAGCCAAATATCTCTAGTATGGTAGGAAGTTTATATCCTAAACAAGAAAAAAGTAAGCTTGATACTGCTTTCACTATTTTCTATATGGGTATTAATTTAGGTGCTTTTCTTGGGCAATCTATTTGTCCTTTATTAGGAGATGTAAGAGATACAGGTGGAGTTAGAGATATTCACGCTTTTAAATGGGGATTCCTTGCTGCTTCGATAGCAATGTTTTTAGGAACAATGCTTTTCTTTTTCTTAAAGAATAAATATGTGGTTACTCCAGAAGGAAGACCTTTAGGTGGATTACCGTCTAAAAATGTTGCTGCAGATTTTGAAGAAGGTGAATCTCAAAAAGCGAACTTTTCTCAAACAGCATTGACAGTTGCCGGTGTAGCATTTTTCGTTATAGGTGCAATTGTTCATTTTGGTTTTGGTCAAAACTTAATTTATACTTTGATTTATTCAAGTGGTTTGACATTAGCAGGATTAATCGTTTCTGACTCTTCTTTAACAAAAATTGAAAGAGATCGTATTTTTGTAATTTACATCGTTTCTTTCTTTATTATCTTCTTCTGGGCTGCGTTTGAGCAAGCTGGTTCATCTTTAACTTTTATTGCAGATAACCAAACAGACAGAAACTTCTTTGGATGGGCAATGCCTGCTTCGATGGTACAAATCTTTAATGGTTTATTTGTTGTAGTTCTTGCAGTTCCTTTTAGTATTTTATGGGATAAATTAAGAGCTGGAGGTAAAGAACCAATCTCGCCTGTAAAACTTGCTTTTGGTTTATTGATTATTACAATAAGTTTCTTCATGATTGCTACTCAGGTTAAAGTAATTGGAACTTCAGGATTGTTAGCTATCAAATGGTTGATTTTATTATATTTATTAAATACTTGTGCTGAGCTTTGTTTGTCTCCAATCGGATTGTCTTTGGTTGGTAAGCTTTCGCCAAAACGTTTCTCTTCATTATTATACGGAGTATTCTTCTTATCTAATGCTTCTGGTTATGCTTTAGGTGGTACTTTAGGTTCTATCTTGCCTGCAACAGGAGATAAATTTGTAAAAGCTAAAGAGCTTGGTATAGATTTACAGGCTGTTCTGGATAAAACTATTACGCCAACTGCGGCTCAATTAAAGTTATTGGCAGAGCATCATATCAATGATCATAATCCTGTTTTTGCAGGTTTCGAAATACATAACTTATTCGAGTTCTTCATGGTGTTTGTTATTTTAACGGGATTGGCGGCTATAATTTTGTTTGCACTGTCTCCGGTTTTAAAGAAAATGATGCACGGTGTTAGATAAAAAATAATAATAATATATAAAAATTACCTACAGGTTTAGACTTGTAGGTAATTTTAATTTTAAAGAGTTTATAGTTATGTGGAAAAAACATCCTAAAGCATTGCCTTATTTGTTCTTATCTGAAATGTGGGAACGTTTTGGTTATTATTTAATGATTGGAATTTTTACTTTATATCTTAAAGATGTAAAAGAAGGTTTTGCAATGACCGAAAAAGAAGCTTCTGATTTGTATGGAACTTTTATTGCATTGGTTTTTTTAACGCCTTTTATTGGAGGTCTTATTGCTGATAGATATTTAGGGTATAAAAAATCTATTGTTATTGGTGGGATTTTAATGGGTATTGGTTACTTCCTTATGGGGGTACATGATGTCACGGTGCTTTATATTGCTATGACTTTGGTTATTGTAGGGAATGGTTTTTTTAAGCCAAATATTTCTACCTTATTAGGGAGTTTTTATAATAATGAAGAATATAAAGATAAAAAAGACGAAGGTTACAATATTTTCTATATGGGAATTAATGTTGGGGCTTTTATTTGTAATTTCTTTGGTGCTGCGTTGCAAATTCTTTTAGGATGGCATTGGGCTTTTATGGCTGCAGGTGTAGGTATGTTTATAGGTGTTATTGTATTTTTATTAGGTACAAAACATTATGTTGGACACGATCAGAAAAAGGGAGTACAAGAAGGAGATATGCCGTTTTATAAAATTGTCTTATTTATTTTATTGCCTTCATTTGTTTTTGGTGCAATAGGTTGGTTGTTAAAAGGAGTTACTTCAGAAGCTAATCCGGATAGTTATATCTTTGGATCAGATAGTACAGATGCATTTATTTTTGCTTGTATTCCGATAATCTTCTTTTATGGATCGCTTTATTTTAAGGCTAAAGTAGAAGACAAACGTCCGATTGGTGCCTTGTTGGCAATTTTTGCAGTGGTGATTTTATTTTGGGCAGTATTTAAGCTTAATGGTTCGGCGCTTACAACTTGGGCTGACCGTTATACAGATAGAGAAGTTACTGGAACTGCTGGACAGATTGTAGGTAACGTAAAATTAGCAAAAGAAGTTGAGTATAAAAAAGTATCTACAGAGCTTTATGATGATCAGTTCCGTTTGCAAAAAGTAAATGGAGTTGTTGAAAAAGTAGAGGATTATCCGTTGTATTTTAGGAATGTTGCTCCAGAAAAATTACCTGAAGAAGGAGCCAAAGTGCATCTTTGGGCAACAAATTTAAGTCAGTCTATTAACCCAGCCTGGGTAATTATATTAACGCCATTGATTGTTGCTTTTTTCTCTTTTTTACGAGCAAGAAAAAAAGAACCATCAACACCTACGAAAATTGCTTTTGGTTTATTAATTTCGGCGCTGTCAGTTTTAGTTATGATTGCTGCTGTAGAAATTGGAAATGATGGAGCAGAGAAGGTTAGTGCTTGGTGGTTGGTAGCAAATTACGGAATCATAACAATCGGGGAGCTATTTTTGAGTCCCATGGGATTATCTGTGGTGTCTAAATTAAGTCCCGTTAATATTACTTCCTTAATGATGGGAGGTTGGTTTTTATCAACTTCGATAGGGAATAAACTAAGTGGAGTTTTAGCGAGTATGTGGGATACATACGATAATAAAGCCAACTTTTTTTGGGTGAATTTTGCATTGTTGATGTTTGCAACTATATTGATGTTTGCTTTGGTAAAGCAACTCAACAAGGTGATGAAAGAAAAAGGAATCAATTAATTATTTATAAATAAATGGAACATAGTATTACTTTAGATGAAATACAAAATTTTAAAGGCAAGTACCCAAAGCAATTATGGTATTTGTTTTTAGTCGAAATGTGGGAGCGTTTTTGCTTTTACGGTATGAGAGGTGTTTTGGCATTTTTCATGGTCGACCAATTAGGATTATTAGAAGGAAAAGCAAATTTGCAATATGGAGCCATACAGGCATTTGTATATGCTTTTACTTTTATTGGAGGTATTTTTGCCGATAAAATTTTGGGATTTAAAAAATCGTTGCTTTTTGGTGGAATCGTTATGATCATAGGAAACTTGATTATCGCAGCTTCGCCACATGATTTTTTCTACTACGGTATTACGCTGTCGATTATTGGAACAGGGTTTTTTAAGCCAAACGTTTCTTCTATGGTTGGAGAGTTGTATCATGAAAATGATGGGCGTAGAGATGCTGGATACGGAATGTTCTATGCAGGTATCAACATTGGTGGAATGTTAGGAGGAGCAATTCCTATTTATTTAGGAAAAAATTACTCTTGGAGTTTATGTTTCCTTTCTGCTGCTATTGTTATGATTATTGGTGTAATCACTTTTCTATTAACAAAGAAACATTTAGCGCCTATTGGTAATTCTCCATTAGAGAAATTTACTCCAAAAAAACGTAATACATATGAAATTGGAGTATATATAGGTTCGTTATTAGCAATTCCACTTATTTATATAATGGTGATAAATTCTGATTTTACAGAATATTTCATGTACACTATTGGTGCCGTTGCTCTTTTATATTTCTTGTATGAATTACTAAGAATTAAAGATCGTAACCAACAATATAAATTGCTTGCAGCATTTGTCTTTATCTTCGGATATTTTATGTTTATGGCAATCTCTGAGCAATCGGGTGGATCATTGTCATTGTTTGCAAAAGATAACTTGTCTAGTCAGTTATTGTTCTTTAATATTGATCCAAACGTAGTTAATAATAGTATTAACTCTTTATACGTTATTATTTTTAGTCCGCTAATCGGGTTATTATGGATATTCCTTTATAAGAGAAAAATTGAGCCAAATACAGTTGTGAAATTTGGATTCTCATTCATTCTTCTTGCGGCTGGATTCTTCATATTTTATAGTGCTCGTTTCTTTGTTGATCCAAATGGATTGAGTTCACTTAATGTATTTGCTTTAGGGTATTTAGTATATACACTTGGGGAATTATGTATTGGACCAATCGGAATGTCGGTTATTACTAAATTGTCTCCTAAAAGACTTTTTGGAATGATGATGGGATTATGGTTTTTATCAAGTGCATTTGGACAGTTTGCAGCCGGAAAATTGGGTTCAGAAATGTCGAATGCAAATACAGGAACTACATTAATGTCTAAGTTACTTGCTTACACAGATGGATATTATCATTTAGCAATTTATTCGCTTATAGCAGGTGTTGTTTTAATTGTAAGTACTCCATTGATTAAAAAATTAATGCAAGAAGTAAAATAGAAAATATTTTCTAGTTCATTTTTTCCTTAAATTTGAAAAAAAAATAAAAACAAGATGAAAAAGATATTTATTGCATTGTTACTTATGTTGGGTTCTTTTGCTGTTGAAGCACAAGAATTAAAATGGTATACAGATGTAAAAGAAGCAATTGCTGTAAGTAACAAAGAGAAAAAACCAATGTTGTTGTTCTTTACTGGTAGCGATTGGTGCGGATGGTGTATTCGTTTGCAAAGCGAAGTTTTAAAAACACCTGAGTTTAACAAATGGGCAAAGGATAATGTTGTTTTGGTTGAATTAGATTTTCCTAGAAGAATAGCGCAAACTCCAGAAGTTAAGGCGCAAAATAGTGAATTGCAACAGGTTTTTGGAATTCAGGGTTTTCCAACCGTTTATTTTACTAAAGCGGAGAACAAAGACGGAAAAGTTAATTTTCAAGGGCTTGGTACTACAGGATATGTAGCTGGCGGACCTACGGCTTGGCTTGCTGTTGCAGACGGGATAGTTAATCCGGTTAAGAAATAATTAAATGATTTAGATAGTTTCTAGTAACTATCAATAAATAAAAGAAGCTCTTTTCGTTTTATACGGAAAGAGCTTTTTGCTGTTTATAAGGTAATTCATTTGGTTTTTGGATTCTGAATTTTGGTTTTTTATTGTATGTTTAAAATATTAGTTATAAAAAAACATAAAATATATTTTTAGTTATAAAATAATTTGGATAATTAAAATTAAATGTTAATTTCGTTTACCTTAACTAACCAAAAACCAAATTTAATATGATGAAAAAACTACTTGTATCCCTGTTTTTTTTAGGATTTATTACAATGCAATCGCAGAATTTAGTTTGGAAAACAAATATTAATGACGCTATTGAATTAAGTAACCAATTAAAAAAACCAATGTTGATTTTGTTTACTGCAAATAATTTAGCCGATAACTTACAAAACGAAATAATGAGAACGCTGGACTTCGCACTTTGGTCTAGAGATAATGTTGTTTTAGTAAAATTAGATTTATCAGATAGTCAAATTTCAGATAGTGACAAGGAACAAAATATTAAGCTCAAAAATGCTTTTGGAGTTGAGGATCTTCCAGAGATTTGTTTTGCTAATGCTGTGATCAGAAAAAATAAAACTACTTTTCAGGCACTTGGTAAAATGGCTTATAGCGGAGGCGGAGTAAAAGCTTGGATTTCGGAGTCGAATGCGCTTTTGCATCCTAGTGAATTTTAAATATTACTTTAAAAGAAGTTATAATCCTGATAAAGATTAAAAAAGCCAACCATATAAGTTATGTGAGTTCATTTAAGAGTGCCATTTGAATCTTATTTTTCTTAAATTCTTATATGGTTAAAACAATAATGTTACTATATTAATTCAATTTATAGAATCCTTTTTCATTAGTAGAATGAAAAGGGATTTTTTCTTTTAGGCACGTTTTCTTCCAATAGTGCTGAATCGATTTATAGTTTGTGCCATCAGCAATAACCATTTTGGGTTGCGTGTTTTTTAATAGTCTTTCAAAATTTATTTTTGATGATTGTGTAATCATTAAAATATCTGGTTTTATTCCTTTAGGATATATGCCTGTGCTATCTATAATCAGAATTTTATTTTTATTGAAGTAAGCAATATTTTGAAGCTTTTCTCTTTTTGCTAACTTTCCAAAATTGCCTACCAAATAAGATGTCAATGAGTAATTGTTAGTGATGCTATTAGAGGAAGTGTCTGTAGTAAATAATTGTACATCGTTGCCTTTTCGTTCTGTAATCTGCGAATTCCTGGCTACATTATAAACGATCCATTCTTCTTGAATTTCTGTATCTTTTCTGTTTACTATAAAAGTAATTTGTAATAAGATTAATGAAGTCAAAGTGAATGCTAACTTTGTAAAAGTTGGTTTCTTGAACCAAATAGTTGTAGTAATGATTAATAAAAAAGAACTAATTAATAGATAAGTGTTAAACGAGATATCTCGAATAATAAAGCTTTCGAATGAAGCAATACTATTTATGATTTTGTTTAAATAGAATATACTTTTCTCCAGTAATTGGACAAGAATTAGCGGAGTAACATCAAATGCTGCTAAAACCATTACTATAATTCCTAATATCATTATGACGCTTAAAAATGGTATGATTACAATATTGGCAACAAAGAATAATCCTGGAAATTGGTGGAAGTAATATAAACATAGTGGTAAAGTGCCTATTTGAGCTGCAAAAGATACTGTCAAGGCATTCCATATTGCAGTTGTGAATTTATGCTTTGGTTTCCAGATTGTTTTTAATATTGGCTGCAGCCAAATAATAAAAAATAAAGCCAAGTAGCTTAATTGGAAACCAACATCAAATAAAAAAGCGGGCTCAAAAAGCAGTAACAATAATATAGAAACTAATAGTGTATGATAAATGTTTACACTTCTCCTTAAATGATTTCCTAAGGCTACAAATGAAAACATTACTACAGATCGTAATACTGAAGGTGAAAACCCTGAAATAACAGCAAAAGAGAATAAAGAAACTATTAGTGCTATAAGTTTTATCAGCGAGCCTTTTTTAGTATTAGGAATCGGTTTTAAGAGATAAGTTATAAAGATTAATATATAGCCAACATGAAGACCAGAAACGGACAAAATATGAGTTACTCCTGCATATTGATAGTCTTTGATAATTTCGGGCGTAATATCTTGTTGCTGGCCTAAAATTAAAGCCAGAGCAACATTCATTTCGGTTTTATTAATTTTTTTTTTCTCTAGATTCTTTATAATGTTTGTTCGCATTCGAGCTGCATAATACCAAATGCTTTTCTCGATTTTAGAACTAATAGCAATATCATTGTTTTGTACATACAGTTGCGCATAGATATGTTTGTTATTTAAATATTTACTATAATCAAACTGGTTGGGGTTTTTGGGAGCGCTATTTTTAGATAAAAGACCTTTTGCCCGAATACAATTTCCGATTTCTAGACTTAATCCTGTGCTGTCCTTTTTTATGTTAAGTATTATTTTACCAGAAGCAGGTTTTTGATCAATTTGGTTTATGCTGGCAATATACCTGTCGCTGTAATTGTTGCTTTTTAATTTCTCACTAATTATACAATCTATTAAATGCGGTTTATCATAGATGCCTTCGTAATTAGAGTAATTGTTTTTTTGGAATGATTCAGTATGAAGAGTTTGAGTTGTTATACCAATGCAACATGCTAATAAATAGGTTGCAATGCCAAAGTAAGCTGTTCTTTTTGGTTTTATAGTTGAGAAATAATAAAAGCCACAAAAAAGTAGTGTTGCTGTACCAAGGGGTACAAACGTAAAAGTTAAGGAAAGACTTAAATAATAAGCTAGTAAAATGCCTATTATAAAACTAATTGTAATTCTTACTAATGGAAATTGTAGTACTTTCATGTAGCTAAAATACGACAATTTTGTAAGAAATAACACCTGTTTAGATTTTGAGCTTACTTTTAAAACCTATCAGAGCGTAGTCATTATTGCAATTTGTATCACACGGTTGAAACCGTGAGCGATGATCTAAAATAGGATAGTGAATAAAGGATGTTAATCAAACTAATAGCATGATTGGGGATTGCAAATACAAATGCTACGTGAAAAACATTGCCAACGGTTTTAACCGTTGGAGCACAATCATTATTACATGATTAAAAAATTTATTTAAACCTTTGTAAAAGTTTTTTGAACTTTAGCAAAGGTAATTGCGTGAGTAACCTAACAGGTTTTTAAAATCTGTTAGGTTTGTGTTAGTGAAAAAATATAGATTTAATTTACTTCTTGGTTATTCGATAACGCGATTTACTTGCGCATAAGAATCACGATAATATGGCTCTTTTGTAGACGAAATAATTACGCCTTTGGAAGTAGAGGAATGTATGAATTTAATTTCGTCATTATTAATTTCGACAATTAACCCGACATGATTTATTTGAGAACTTCTATTGGTTTTAAAAAATATTAAATCTCCTTTTTTAGCTTTATTTCGATTAATAACTTCTCCAACTTTAGATTGTTCAAATGAAGATCTTGGTAATTTAATGTTTTCAGAATTGAATGTGGTAAATACCAAACCAGAACAATCGTAACCTTTATTAGTAGTTCCGCCAGCTTTATAGCGAACTCCAATATTTTCGGAAGCGGTATAAATTAAATCTTTAACGATTGCTTTTGGGCTTTCTTCTTTTTTAGTGGTAGTAACAGACGATGTCGATTTACAAGATGCAAATAACAGTAATAAGGCTAGAATGGATAATATATTTTTCAAGACAATGTTTTTTAAACCGATGAATTATTTTTGTAAATCGGCTACAATTAATTTTGCCGTTTTTTCACTGGCACCAATTCCTCCAAGTTTTTCTTCTAATAAATCATAATTATGCAAAAGTGTTTTGCGGTAATTAGGTTCTAATATTTTGTTTAGTTCTTCTTTAATTCGTTTAGGAGTGCAGTCATCTTGAATAAGTTCGGTAACTACTTCTTTATCCATAATTAAATTTACCAACGAAATATATTTAAGCGTAATAATGCGCTTTGCGATTTGGTAAGATGCCCAACTACCTTTGTAGCAAACTACTTCGGGAACCTTAAAAAGTGCCGTTTCCAGAGTTGCCGTTCCTGATGTAACTAAAGCAGCTGTAGAAGATTGCAATAGAGCATATGTTTTATTTGATACAAACTTTATGTTCTCGTTAGTTATAAAATGTTGGTAGAAAGAATAATCCTGACTAGGAGCGCCAGCAATAACAAACTGATACTCTTTAAAATCATTTACAACGCTTAACATAACCGAAAGCATTTTGGTGATTTCCTGTTTGCGACTTCCTGGTAATATGGCAATAATAGGTTTATCGCTTAAATTGTTTTCTTTTCGGAATGTCGTTTCGTCAAATGGAGGCTGGTTATGAATAGCATCAATTAGTGGGTGTCCAACAAATTCTACTGGAAAATGATGTTTGTCTTCGTAAAAACTTTTTTCGAAAGGCAAGATTACAAACATCTTATCGATATCGTGTTTAATACTTGTAATACGACTTTCTTTCCAAGCCCAAATTTGTGGCGAAATATAATAATGAGTTTTATAATTCAGCGCTTTTGCCCATTTTGCAATACGCATATTAAAACCAGGATAATCGATAAAAATTAATACATCTGGTTTAAATTGTGAGATGTCTTTTTTGCAAAAAGAAATATTACTTAGTATTGTTTTTAAATTAAAGATAACTTCAATAAACCCCATAAAAGCGAGCTCACGGTAATGTTTTACCAATGTTCCGCCAGTTTTTTGCATTAAGTCACCTCCCCAAAAACGAATATCGGCGTTTGGGTCTTCTTTATATAAGGCTTTCATCAAATTTGAACCATGTAAATCGCCTGAGGCTTCTCCTGCAATAATGTAGTATTTCATGTTTTTGTTTTTGCGAATGGTAGTTATCTAAGGTGTCATTAAATTGAGAATGACAATTTCTTTATAATTGCAAAGATAAATTAAATTAATAAAGTGAGAAGAGCTAATATGATAACAGCCAAAACAACACCTCTTGCTCTAAATTCTTTGTTTTGTTTTAAAAATACACCAAAAGCTACTAAGGATAAAATAGAACCCAGAGTAATGACTTTGCCCAGATATCCGTAGTTTTTTATGATTCGTATGCTTTCCATTCCGTTCGAAACATCAAAATCAGTAAGTAAAGTAAGAAAGAGAAAACTTCCTAATAGTGAAGCCATCAATCCTATGATAAAACCTATAAGTAAATCTTTTTTATTTCTTGAGTTATTCATTCCATTTCCAGGTATTAAGTTGTTGCATTGTATGATGAGCCGTTAAGTCAAATTGTACTGGTACTACAGATATGTAACCATTTTCAAGTGCCCATTCATCAGTATCTTCGCCTTTATCCTGGTTTACAAATTCGCCCGAAAGCCAGTAGTAATCTTTACCAGATGGAGTTTTTCTCTTATCGAATTTTTCCATCCATTGCGCTTTCGCTTGACGACAAATTTTAATTCCCTTGATTTCGTTCTCTTTTAATTTCGGAAAGTTCACGTTTAAAACTACTCCTTCAGGTAATTTGTTTTCCAGTGCTTCAAGAGTGATTTTTTTGATAAAAGATTTTATGCTTTCAAAATCTGCATTCCAGTCATAATCTAATAAGGAGAAGCCTATTGCAGGAATTCCTTCGATACCAGCTTCAACAGCTGCACTCATAGTTCCTGAATATATTACATTTATAGAGGAGTTTGATCCGTGGTTTACTCCCGAAACACATAAATCTGGTTTGCGTTTTAGAATTTCGTTTACTGCAAGTTTTACACAATCTACCGGAGTTCCAGAACAGCTGTATTCTGTAACTAAATCTCCTTCTTTAGATAATTTATTTAGGTATAAAGTACTGTTTATAGTGATGGCATGACCCATTGCGCTTTGTGGTTTGTCTGGCGCTACAACTACAACTTCGCCAATTTGAGACATTACACTAATTAAAGCTCTAATTCCGGGAGCAGAAACGCCATCGTCATTAGTTACTAAGATCAAAGGTTTTTTTGAATTCATTTTGTAAAATATAAAGGAAAAATTAGGTATGTAGGGTTTTTATTAGCAAATGTAGTAACTGGTTTTCTTAAAATAGTAACAAAATATCTTAAATTTGCGAACTTCGAGCTTTTAATTAATTGAAAGAAAAACTATATTTATATCTTTAACAAAAAATTATACGACTCGTACTTTGTTGGCATAGTTTTTACCGTAAATTAGATTAAAAAATTGATGAATGCTATTATTAAATTTATGAAACGAAATTATAAAATTATCCTAGCCGTTATTTGTTTATCTGCTACATTGTTTGCATTTAAAATTAATAGCGATAAAGGTATAGACCCAGACCCGAATAAAGATAAGATGCTTTTGGAATTACTTGCCTTTGTAATCGAGAAAGGACATTATAATCCTCCTGTTATGAACGATGAGTTTTCTAAAGGAGTTTATAAGGATTATATCGAAGCATTGGATCCATCCAAAAGATTTTTCTTGCAAGCAGATATCGATGAATTTTCTAGATATGAGTTGCAATTAGATGATCAATTTGTAAATAAAGATTTAACTTTCTTTAATCTTACTTATGCGCGTTTGATGAAAAGAATGGAAGAGGGAAAAAAGAGATACAAACTTATTTTAGCTCATCCGTTTAACTATAAAGTAAACGAAACTTTTAGTACAGATTACGAGCATTCGCCTTACGCAAAAACTCCTGCCGAATTGGTAGAGAAGTGGAGAAAACAAATTAAGTTATCTACACTATCTTCTCTTGTAACCAAAGAGAATATCGAAGACGAAAAGAAAGTAAAAGACCCAGCTTATAAAGCAAAAACATTTGAGGCTTTAGAAAAAGAAACTAGAGATAATTCATTAAAATCATTAGATGAATATTTTGGTTTTATTAAAGATTTAGATAGAAGTGATTGGTTTTCAGTTTATGTAAACTCTATCATGGCTCGTTTTGATCCTCATACAAGTTATTTTGCGCCAGAAGAAAAAGAACGTTTTGACGTTAATATTAGTGGTAAACTAGAAGGTATCGGTGCTAAACTGCAAAAGAAAAATGACTTTACCGAAATTTCAGAACTTATTTCAGGCGGACCAGCTTGGAGAGGTAAAGAATTAGAAGCAGGTGATTTAATTATAAAAGTAGGACAAGGGACTGATGAACCTGTAGATGTTGTGGGTATGCGTCTTGACGATGTAGTTAAGAAAATCAAAGGACATAAAGGAACAGAAGTTCGTCTTACAGTTAAAAAAGTAGACGGAACTATTAAAGTAATTTCTATCATCAGAGATATTGTAGAGATTGAAGAAACGTATGCTAAATCTAGTATTGTAGATAAAAACGGATTGAAATATGGGGTAATTTATTTGCCTAAATTTTATATCGATTTTGAAAACAAAGATGGTAGAGATGCAGGAAAAGATATTGCTCTAGAGGTTGAAAGACTTAAAAAAGAGAATGTAAACGGTATTATTCTGGATGTTCGTGATGATGGTGGAGGATCTTTATCTACAGTTGTTGACATTGCTGGATTATTTATTGAGCAAGGTCCTATAGTGCAGATTAAATCTGCTGGTAGAAAAAAAGAAGTTCTTTACGATCGTGATAAAAAGATAGAGTGGGATGGACCTTTAGTAATTATGGTAAACGGTTTCTCTGCTTCGGCTTCAGAAATTCTTGCTGCTGCAATTCAGGATTACAAAAGAGGAGTTATTATTGGTAGTAAACAAACGTACGGTAAAGGTACAGTTCAAAACGTTATCGATTTAAATCAGTTTGTTCGTAGTAGTGATTTTGGTGATTTAGGAGCTTTAAAAATTACAACTCAAAAGTTTTATAGAATCAATGGTGGATCTACACAACTAGAAGGTGTGCGTAGTGATATTGTTGCACCAGATCGTTATGCTTACTTAAAAATGGGTGAGCGTGATATTGATAATGCTATGCCATGGGATAAAATAGATCCAGCAGAATATAGTGTTTGGAATAATGGTTCTAATTTTAACCAAGCTATTGCAAATAGTAAAATGCGTATCGCACAAAATCCTCAATTCCAATTAATAGAGGATAATGCAAAATGGATTGATACTAAAAGTAAAGAGAATACGTATAGCTTGAATATAGATGATTTCAAGAAAACTCAAACAGAGGTAGAGGCAGAAGCTAAAAAATATAAACCAATTACGGATTATAAAAATAACTTACAGTTTACTTCGTTACCATACGAAACTGCAGAGATGGCCAAAGATCCTTCTTTAAAAGAGAAAAGAGAAAGCTGGCATCAAGCTTTAGCAAAAGATATATATGTAGAAGAAGCTATAAATGTATTAGATGATTTACAGTCTAAAAGTGGTGCAAGGCAATCTTCGATTCCTGGTAAATCAAAGAAAGACAAGCTAGCTTCTAAATTATAGCGCTTAGTAAAAGCATTAAATTTTTAGTTAATTAATAAAATGCTCCAAAAATCATCATGATTTTTGGAGCATTTTTTATTGGATTCATTTAGTTAACTTTGGATTTGTGTTTTTGTAAAATGATGCGAGCACTATTTAAGGTTTTAATAATGATTTTATGGTAATTGTAAAAAGAGTTTTGTTAGTTGGTTTTGCAGTTGTATTTCTTTCTTCTTGCAAAAAGGATTCAGGAAGTGGTAGCAATAGTTCTGATTCTAATGTAAAAGATAGTTTAAAGGGTGAAACAGCTTTATATAAAGACGATAATACGGAGTTTGATTACTTGCCTACTTCTACAACAAATCAAATCGTAAAACATGATTATTACACGCTTTCGTATAATGAAAAGTTTGAACAAGCAGAATGGGTTGCTTACGAGTTAAAGAAAAGCTATATCAAGAATAATGATTTTAAAAGGCCTTATTTTAATGAAGACCCAAAAGTAACTACAGGCTCTGCGGATTGGCGTAATTACAAAAAATCGGGTTATGATAAAGGGCACCTTTGTCCAGCCGGAGATATGGAGTTTGATAAAAAGGCGTATGAAGATACTTTTTTAACCTCGAATATTTCACCACAAATACACGAATTTAATGACGGAGTTTGGAATAGGCTAGAGCAAAAAGTACGTTATTGGGCTGTAAAATATGATGATATTTATGTGGTAACTGGCGGAGTTCTTACCGACTCGAATACTACAATTGGAAAAGAAAAAGTGCTAGTGCCTAAATATTTCTATAAAGTACTATTAGACGAGTCTAATGGAAAATACAAAATGATTGCATTTTTAGTTCCAAATGAAAAAAGTGAAAGACCTTTGTACGAGTTTGTAGTTTCGGTAGATAGTATCGAAAAATTAACAGGCATAGATTTCTTTCCCCATCTAGATGATAAAATAGAGGATAGTTTAGAGAAAAATAAAGATTATAAAGCTTGGGCTTTTTAGTTTATTTGGTTGAAGCTACCACTCATTTACTTTATTAGCATCCATTTTTAGGAAGATAAATAGCAAAATGGTGAATCCCCATAATCCTGAACCTCCATAAGAGAAGAAAGGAAGTGGAACCCCAATAGTTGGAAAAATACCAATAACCATGGCAATATTTACAAAAAAGTGAATAAACAAAATACTAGCAACACAGTATCCATATACGCGGCTAAATTTTGTTTTTTGCCTTTCGGCTAAATAAATAACTCTTAAAAATAGTCCAACAAATAAGGCGATGACTACTATAGAACCTGCAAATCCCCATTCTTCTCCTACCGTAGTAAAGATGTAATCGGTATGTTGCTCAGGTACAAATCCTCCTTTGGTTTGGGTTCCCTCTAAGAAACCTTTACCTATCCATCCGCCAGATCCAATCGCAATTTCAGATTGATTGGTATTGTATCCAATACCTTTCATATCGACTGTTTTTCCTAATAAGATATTAAAACGGTCTCGGTGATGTTGCTTAAAGACATTGTCAAAAACGTAATCTACAGATAAAACGAAGCCAGATATAAGTGCAAGTAATATACCACTTAAAATGAAATTCCTATCTACAGCCCTGCTTTTAAAGTGCATTATAAGGAGAACCAATATGGATATGAGTATTACGTATTCTGGTTCTAAAACAAGAGTTAATACAAATAAAAGTATTGCTATAAAGCCAGTCCATATATACCAGGAAGGAAGACCTTCGCGATATAATACGATTAAAAAGATACAGTATATTAAGGCACTTCCTGGATCGGGTTGAGGAAGAATTAATATTACAGGTAAAAAAACAATTGCAAGGGCTTGTATTTGCCTGTTAACGTCTTTTAGGTTTATTTGTGTATCACTTAAGTATTTTGCTAATGCAAGTGCAGTTGCAGATTTAGTAAACTCTGATGGTTGTAAAGTAAAACTTCCTATGGCATACCAACAACGCTGTCCTGCTATGGTTTTTCCGAAAAAGAATAATCCGACTAGTGATAATAAGGCAACTCCAAAAATGATACTGGCATATTTTTCATAGAATTTACCATCTACAAAAAGTACCACAAAAATTAAAGGGATAGTAAGCAAAATAAAAATCAGCTGTTTCTCAGAAGTACCATCAGTAGAGGATAGAGAAGATGAGTATATGTTTAACCATCCCATTACCACTAATGCGATATAGATGATTACACTTATCCAGTCAATATTATTTTTTACACTTTGATTTTTCATCAGGAATGAATCTCTTTATTAGTTTTTTTGAGTTGTGTCTACTTTTGTTATTTTAACTTCTTTGGGTACAGGCTTGTTCATTTTTGCTCTCATAACAGAATCTTTAGGTGTAGTTTCTATTAAACTAGCTTCAGCCATTCCGCCTAATTTAGCATATCGGGAATTTAGACTTGTATTTAAAATTCGTATTTCTAAATCGTTTCGTGTGATTTTTTTACGAAGGTATTTCTCAATCATTAAACTGGCAATAGGCCCTGCAATTGCAGCTCCAAATCCTCCATTTTCAATCATTACTGCTATCGCAATTTTCGGATTGTCTTTTGGTGCAAATGCTACAAATATAGAGTGGTCTTCTAGTTTGGTCCTTTTTCCATTAATCTTGGCATAATTCTCTGCTGTACCTGTTTTTCCACAAATGTCAATCCCTTCAACACGTAACCTACTAGCAGTTCCTAGGTTGTAAACATCAAATAATCCGCTAATTATAGGAGGGAAATATTTTTTGTCTATCGTAGTTTCGTGTTTAGTCGTGAATTTAGGGTCTATTTTTTCTCCTTCAATTTTTTTAATGATATGAGGTGTGTAATAATGACCTTGATTGGCTATTGTAGCCATCATATTTGCTAACTGAATTGGTGTCATTAAAACTTCACCTTGACCTATCGAGTTGGATACAATTGTTGTACTTCTCCAGCCTCCGTTAGGATAAATTTTCTTATATGTTTTAGAAGTTGGTATATTTCCTCTTTTACCTGTTGGTAAATCATATCCCATAAACTGACCTAGCCCGAAGCTTTTTACGTGGTTACTCCATACATCAACTGCATAAGCAGGATTGTTGTATTTGTTTATGGTAAGCATGTAAGTCTGTGCAAAATAAGTATTACATGAATTGTAAATACCATTATGTAACTGTTGGTTTGGTGGGTGATTATGGCATTTCATAAAACGACCTCTTCCATAACTGAATCCATGGTGACAAAAAAACGTCGTGTTTTCGTTTATTACTTGTTCCTGTAAACCAATTAAACCTGTTAGGATTTTAAATGGTGAACCTGGAGGATATTCGGCTAATAATCCACGATCGTATAATGGTTTTGCAATCGAATCATGATACAATAAAGTATAATTTTTAGAACGTTGTCTACCAACTAAAATACCTGGATCATAAGATGGGGCAGTAACTAAAGCTAAGATTTCGCCAGTTTTAGGTTCCAAAGCTACAATTCCACCACGTTTGTTAATCATTAACTCTTCTCCGTATTTTTGAAGTTCAGCATCAATCGTTAGGTTGATGTCTTCTCCTTGTACGGCGATTGTATCATATTTTCCGTCTTTGTAGGAACCTATTTCTCTATTGTATTTGTCTTTTTGAATATATTTTACACCTTTTATACCGCGTAAAACCTCTTCGTAACTTTGTTCTACACCTTGCATTCCAATTAAATCACCACTGTTGTAATAAGGATTTTTGGAAACTAATTTTTCATTTACCTGAGTGATAAAACCAAAAATGTTAGCGCCATAATCGACTTCGTAATCACGCAATGATCTTTTTTGGAAATAGAAACCTTCGAATTTTCTGATTTTCTCTTGAAAAGCAGCAAATTCATTTTTGTTTAATTGTGCTAAAAATACAGATGGTAGTCGAGGACTATAGACTTTGGCCTTCTCGATTTTTTTTATAAAATCTTCTTTGGTAACATTCAAGAGTTGACAAAACTCTAAAGTATCGATGTTTTTTATCTCTCTAGGGATAACCATGATATCATAAGATGCCTGATTAGCAACTAATAATTTACCGTATCTATCGTATATATAACCTCTTTCGGGATAGTCGTATTTTATCTTTATAGCATTATTCTCTGATTTAAGTTTAAAAGAATCGTCTATAATTTGTAAATAGAATATGCGAATTACTAGCAAAGATGCTGCAATGATTATTAAAGAGGGCAGCAGAACTTTTCTCATCTTCTGTTGGGCTTAATAAGATATATTATTATGATACAGGTTATAATAGTAAATATGGTACTGAACAATGTACGAAGTAAAACATCTAAAATGAAGTTGAACTGGAAAGCTTCTAATGTAAACAGTATTATATGATGTAATAATACTGATACTAATAAAAACGAGAATCGTTCAGGGGTTAAAGAATCGTTTAATTTTATAGTTTGGTATTCGTAACTCAACCCAAATGAAAATTTAAATATATAAGGTCTGTAATAGGCAAGAATTAAACAAGCTGTAGCGTGTATTCCTCCCGAATTGCAAAACATGTCCATTATAAGACCAAGAAGAAAACTCGATACTATAAGGCCAGATTTGTTTCCGTTTACTGGATATAAAATAATATAAAGTATGTAAGGAAACGGACTTATATAGCCAAGGAAGTTCATGTTATTAAAAATAATAATCTGAACTGCCAATAGCAGGATAAATCGAGAAACATTGATTAACAAAGCGCTATTCATCTTTTTCTCTTTTTTCTAATTTAATAAGCTCTTCTCTGTCTTTACTCTTGATAATATATACATGTCCTAAATTTGTCATGTCATTAAATAATTTGACATTGATAGTGTAGTAATTTGTTTTTTTATCCGTAAATATTTTGTCGATAGTACCAATTCCAATATTTTCAGGAAAAATTACCGATTGACCACCAGTTACGATAGTATCTCCTTTGCGAACAGAAGCCAGTCTGGGAACGTCAATTAATTGAACAAAACCTGTGCTTTTTCCGTCCCATGTTAAAGAACCGAAATGATTTGATTTTTTTATTTTGGCATTAATCCTCGATTTGATGTTAAGGATGCTAATAACAGTTGCGTATCTTGGAGATGTGTTATCTACAATACCAATAATTCCTAAACTATTAATTACTCCCATATCAGGTTTAACTCCTTCGTTAGAACCAGAGTTTATAGTAATATAGTTCTCATGTACATTATAAGAGTTATGTATCACTTTCGAAACGATAATATCGGCAGGTTTAACGCCTTTAATGCTGTCTGGAAGAGGTAATTTGGTAGTGTCTTCTGCATTAAATAAAAGACTTTTTAGTCTTGCGTTTTCAAGAACCAATTCGTCGTTTTCTTTTCTTAAATTCAAATACTCATTTACGCTGTTTATTTTTTCGTAAACACCACCGCTCAAGAAATTAGCAGAACTAATAACTCTACTTTTATGAAAAGAATGAGATTGAATGGAGAGACCCAACGAAATACCTAAAAGCAGCAAAAACAGTAACCGATTACTGTTTCTTATAATAAAATTAAATATCTGCTGCATTTCTTGCTTGGTTATTTTGTTTCAGGATATGCTTTAAGTTTCAAAATTCCTTCAGAGCTAAGTTTTATAAATTTTAGCTCTGAGGAAATATATAATAATTGTTTATCTTATTTGATTAAGATACTTTTAAATTTTGCAATGTTTTTAAGTGCCATTCCAGTTCCACGAACTACAGCTCTTAATGGATCTTCAGCAATGTAAACAGGTAAATCTGTTTTTTGCGAAATTCTTTTATCAAGACCTCTTAACATAGATCCTCCACCTGCAAGATAAATACCTGTATTGTAAATATCGGCTGCTAATTCTGGAGGTGTTTGAGATAATGTTTCCATTACAGCATCTTCAATTCGTTGAATTGATTTGTCTAATGCTTTAGCAATTTCACGGTAAGAAACATCTACTTGTTTTGGTTTACCAGTAAGTAAATCTCTACCTTGAACTGACATATCTTCTGGAGGTCCATCCAAATCTTCGATAGCGGCTCCAATTTGAATTTTTATTTTTTCTGCAGTACTTTCTCCAACAAATAAGTTGTGTTGTGTACGCATGTAATAAACGATATCATTTGTAAATACGTCACCAGCAATTTTCACCGATTTGTCACATACAATTCCACCTAATGCAATTACTGCAATTTCAGTTGTTCCACCACCGATATCAACAATCATGTTTCCTTTTGGTTGCATAATATCGATACCAATACCAATTGCCGCAGCCATTGGTTCGTGAATCAAATAAACTTCTTTACCATTTACTCTTTCGCACGATTCTTTTACTGCACGCATCTCCACTTCAGTAATTCCAGAAGGAATACATACCACCATACGTAATGCAGGAGTAAACATTCTCTTTTTTAATGCAGGAATACTTTTGATGAACATATTGATCATTTTCTCAGAAGCATCAAAGTCGGCGATAACCCCGTCTTTAAGTGGCCTTATGGTCTTTATGTTTTCATGGGTTTTACCTTGCATCATATTGGCTTCCTTACCAACAGCAATGATTTTGCCTGATATTCTATCACGTGCCACGATTGAAGGACTGTCAATAACGACTTTATCATTATGTATGATTAAAGTGTTTGCGGTACCAAGGTCTATCGCAATATCCTCGGTCATGAAATCAAAAAATCCCATAAGTTTTTTAGGGGTTTAAAAGTTATAAATTAGTAACGCACAAAGTTAAACAAATTAATGTTTAAAATGACGCGTTCCTGTAAATACCATTGCAACTTTATTTTCATTGCAATAATTTATGCTTAATTCGTCTTTTATTGATCCACCTGGCTGAATTACAGCTGTAATTCCTGCTTTTTTGGCTAATTCTACACAATCCGGAAAAGGGAAAAATGCGTCACTTGCCATCGAAGCTCCATTTAAATCAAATCCAAATGCTTTTGCTTTGTCAATTGCTTGAACCAAAGCGTCTACTCGAGAGGTTTGTCCCGTTCCAGATGAAATTAAAGTTCCGTTTTTTGCAAATACGATTGTATTCGATTTTGTGTTCTTACAAATCTTTGAAGCGAATATTAAATCTTCTACTTCTTGCTCTGTAGGTGCAGTAATTGTAACGGTTCTTAAATGCGCTTTATTGTCGGTAATATTATTTTTATCTTGTACTAAAAGCCCGTTTAGACATGTTCTCACTTGTCTTGTAGGTAATTCTACCTCATTTTGAACCAATATAATTCTGTTTTTCTTTTCTTCTAAAGCTGTAATTGCTTCATTGTCATAACTTGGAGCGATTACTACTTCGCAAAATAATTTATTTATTTCTTGAGCTGTAGCTAAATCAATTTTTGTGTTAGAAATTAAAACTCCACCAAATGCAGATGTTGGATCGCAAGCCAAAGCTGCTAAATAAGCTTCGTTAATGTTTTTTCTTGTAGCTAAACCACAAGCGTTATTGTGTTTTAAAATTGCAAACGTAGGTCCGTCAGTTTTAAATTCTGCAATTAAGTTTACAGCAGCATCTACATCAAGTAAGTTGTTGTACGATAATTCTTTTCCGTGTAGTTTTTTGAACATTGCGTCAAAATTTCCAAAGAAAAATCCTTTTTGATGTGGGTTTTCACCATATCGTAATACTTGTCCGTCAGCAATACTTTCTTTGTAAATAGTATCGTCAGTATTAAAATAGTTGAAAATTGCAGTATCATAATGAGATGAAACATGAAATGCTTTTGTAGCAAGTAATCTTCTGTTTTCAAGAGTTGTTGCTCCGTTTTGTTCTGTAATTAAATCCAACAATAAGCTGTACTCATTTACTGAAGCCACAATAACAGTGTCTTTAAAGTTTTTTGCAGCAGCACGGATTAATGAAATTCCACCAATATCAATTTTCTCGATAATATCTGTTTCACTAGCTCCAGAAGCAACTGTTTTTTCGAATGGGTATAAATCAACAATTACTAAATCAATTTGAGGGATATCAAATTCCTTCATTTGTTGTACATCACTTTCGTTATCTTGACGGTTTAAGATTCCACCAAAAATTTTCGGGTGTAAAGTCTTAACTCGTCCACCAAGAATTTCAGGAAAAGAAGTTATGTCTTCTACAGGAACTACAGGAATTCCTAAGTTTTTAATAAAATCTTCCGTTCCTCCAGTAGAGTAAAGTGTTACTTTTTGTTCGTGTAGTTTTCTTACAATTGGTTCAAGCCCATCTTTGGAAAAGACGGAAATTAATGCCGATTGAATAGTTTTTGTTGTGCTCATTGTGTAGTTATAATTATGAAGGTGCAAAAATAGTTTTTTTTTGATTATAAAAATCATCATTTTATGTAACATTCTCTTAAAAAATCCTACCTATGAGTAAGTGAATTTTTATTAGGTTTTTGACTAAAATTTATTGAATTTTACTTTAATGTAAATTTAAAATCTATGCTGCTTTATCTTCGATTATTAAAAGAAAGTTTTGGTTTTGCGATGAATGCCTTACGTAGTAACAAACTAAGAACGTTGTTGTCTTTGTTGGGAGTTACCATTGGTATTTTTTCAATCATCGCAGTACTCGCAGCTGTAGATTCTTTGAATAGAAAAATTACTAAGGATTTAAGTAGCTTAGATAAAAATACGATTTATTTAATGAAGTTTCCTTTTGGTCCATCAGATATTCCGCAATGGAAAAGAGAACAATTTCCAAACGTAAAATATGATGAATATACTTATCTGAAAAATTCTCTTACAAATACAAATCAGGTAGGGTATCAGCTTTTTGTTAAACGTGAAAGTTTAAAATACGATTCTAAAACAGTTAGTGATGTAAATGTAGTTCCAGTTTCGTATGAATTTATGGAAATCGAAGGTTTGGATTTTGAGAAAGGTCGTTTTTATAACGAATCAGAATCAAATTCAGGAACACCAGTTATAGTTTTAGGACATGATATAGCCGAAGGTCTTTTTGGAGACGAAGAACCTATCGGGAAAAATATTCGTTTGTACGGGCAACGTTTCACTGTTATAGGTGTCGTGAAAAAGCAAGGAGCAGGTTTGTTTGGAGATAGTAATGATACATCGGTATTTTTTCCAGCAAATTTTTTACGTCGTATGTATGGTGATAATAATGATGGGATGACTCCGGTAATTGTATTGAAGCCTGAAAAAGGAATTGATATGGATGCATATAAAGCCGAAGTATCGCAGAAATTAAGAGCCGTTAGAGGTTTGAAAGCGGGACAAATCGATAATTTCTTTGTTAATGTGTTTTCAGGATTTACAGATTTTATAGATGGAATTATCGGACAGATGAATATGATGGGTTGGATAATAAGCGGATTCTCTCTTCTTGTGGGAGGATTTGGGATTGCTAATATTATGTTTGTTTCTGTAAAAGAACGAACGAATCTTATTGGAATTCAGAAGTCTTTGGGGGCAAAAAATAGATTTATCATGTTTCAGTTTTTGTTTGAGGCAATTATTCTTTCAGTAATTGGCGGAGCAATCGGGTTAATTCTGGTTTGGTTAATTTCTGTGATTCTTACCAAAGCACTCGATTTTGAGTTTGTACTCGGAATGGGAAATATACTTCTGGGAACTGGGCTTGCAGCATTAATTGGATTAATTGCTGGGATTCTTCCCGCAATATCTGCTTCCAAATTAGATCCTGTAGAAGCTATTAGAACTGGAATGTAGTTTTTTTGAGGTTCTAAGGTTCATAGGTTCAGAGGAACAAAGATTTTCTGTAGAGACGCACCGCAGTGTGTCTACGCAATATTGGTTTGTTATAGTAATCCTAAACTTGTTTTTCTTTCTGACGCAGGAAGAACCTTCGTGAGTAGCTCGACAATTTAAGATCAAGTTTGTGTTAGTTTCTTGTTGAGACCCTTCGTTCCTCAGGGTGACAAGATTGGAGAGAAAGGAGTAGAAGTTTAAGGGTGTGCCGTAGTATCTCTACACAATATAGGCCTGTCATAATATAATCAGATGTCAGATTGAGGTGAAGTCTCTCAACTTCGTACTCATCCAATAGGTTATTTATCATCGTTGTTGCTGCAAAGTTGGATGGTTATAGCTTTAGTCTTTGATTTTGTAATTAGGGAATTTGATTTTTGTTTTGTCCCACTTTATGTCTTCTGAATCATAATACTTATTGTTTTTCTTGTACTTCAGTACAGTGTCTTCTTCTTGAGTGATTCTTCTGATATGATAAAAATCACGGCCTTTAGTAAAAGATTCTAGAGTTTTTCGTAAATCGAAAAAAGCCTTAGATTTTAATGTGTCAGTTTCTGAAGCAATAAAAGTTATATTTCGAAAGTCATCTTTGTAATTCAATTTTATAAAATCATAGATGTTTTTATTTGGTATTTCGATTAAATCTTTAGGTTGTAGATTTATAAAATGAGGAATCGTATCAGCTGTTTCTGTGCCGCAAATAAATCCTATGTCGTTTCTTTGGAAATAATATATTTTTGAATCAGTATCAATAATAAAAGTATTTGTTCCGTAAACTAACCATCCTGGTATTGTTGAATTTGAAGGTGGAGGAGGAGGTGGTGGAATGTTTTTTATCTCCTGCTTGTTTTCTTGTTTGCTTGAAGGCTTAGGTTTGTTCTCTTGAGAGATAATATAAGGCTTGTTTGTGTCGACTTTCTTTTCTTCCTTTTTGGCGCAATTAAAAAGTAGTAAGCAAGTAATAAAACCGATAAGAGCACTTTTCATATAATAGAATTTGAAATAAAGATATAAAAAAATCCCATTTTGCAGAAGCGAATGGGATTTTGGTATTTTTAGAAGTTTGTAAACTATCTAATTGTATTGTTTTGAATCAAATCGATATACAAGTTTATCTTGTCTTTCAATTCTTTTCTAGGCGTTATAAAGTCTAAAAAGCCATGTTCTAAAAGGAATTCAGCAGTTTGGAAACCTTCAGGTAAATCTTTTCCTGTAGTATCTCTTACAACTCTAGGTCCTGCAAATCCAATTAAAGCACCAGGCTCAGAAATATTAATATCTCCTAGCATAGCATAAGAAGCAGTTGTTCCTCCTGTTGTTGGGTCTGTACATAAAGAAATGTATGGTAAACCAGCTTCGGCAAGTTGAGCAAGTTTAACAGATGTTTTGGCTAACTGCATTAAAGAGTAAGCTGCTTCCATCATACGTGCTCCACCAGATTTAGATATCATAACAAATGGTAATTTGTTTTTGATAGCGTGATTAATTCCTCTAGCTATTTTTTCACCTACTACAGCTCCCATAGATCCACCAATAAAGGCAAAGTCCATACAGCAAATAACAAGTTCTTTTCCTTTAGATTTTCCCACTCCTGTACGCACAGCGTCTTTTAAGTGAGTTTTCTCCATTACATCTTTTAATCTTTCTGCATATTTTTTTGTATCCACAAAATGCAAAGGATCTTTAGATGTCATGTTTTTATCTAATTCAACAAACTCGTTGTTATCAAATAAAATCTCAAAATAGATTGCGCTTCCAATTCTAACATGGAAATCATCTTCTGGGCTCACAAATAAGTTACGAGCCAACTCATCAGCATCAATAATTTTTCCAGTTGGAGATTTGTACCAAAGTCCTTTTGGGACATCCATTTTGTCTTCGGTAGCAGTTGTAATCCCTTTTTCGTGTCTTTTAAACCAAGCCATTTTTTTTAATTTAGAATGTAGTCCCGATAGTTATCGGGATTAAAGTTTAGATTTTTCAATCTGATTCAAAATTTAGATTTCAGGCTTTTTAGAAGTCCGAAATCTAAATTACGAAATCTAAAATTTAAAGTGTATTTACGTTATTCAAGTCAGCAAAAGCTTGCTCAAGTCTTGTATTGAATGTTACTTCGCTTTCACGTACCCATTTTCTTGGGTCATAATATTTTTTGTTAGGAACATCAGCACCTTCTGGGTTACCAATTTGTGTTTTTAAATAGTCAATGTTTTTAACCATATAATCACGAATTCCTTCAGTATATGCAAATTGTAAATCTGTATCAATGTTCATTTTGATAACACCATATCCAATAGCTTCTCTAATTTCTTCAAGTGTAGAACCTGAACCTCCGTGGAAAACGAAATCTACTGGGTTATGACCAGTTTTGAATTTGTCTTGAACGAAATCTTGAGAATTTTTTAAGATTTTTGGAGTTAATTTTACGTTTCCTGGTTTGTAAACACCGTGAACGTTTCCAAAAGCTGCTGCAATTGTAAATTTAGGACTTACTTTAGATAATTCTTCGTAAGCATAAGCTACTTCTTCTGGTTGAGTATATAATTTTGAGCTATCAACATCAGAGTTGTCAACACCGTCTTCTTCGCCACCTGTAATACCAAGCTCGATTTCAAGAGTCATTCCCATTTTGCTCATTCTAGCTAAATAACCTTTGCAAATTTCGATGTTTTCTTCGATTGGCTCTTCAGATAAGTCAATCATATGAGAACTGAATAAAGGTTTTCCTGTTTCTGCAAAATGTTTTTCAGAAGCATCTAGTAAACCATCAATCCAAGGTAATAATTTTTTTGCGCAGTGGTCAGTATGTAAAATTACTGTTGCACCGTAAGCTTCTGCTAAAGTATGAATGTGTTTTGCTCCAGCGATTCCACCAGCGATTGCTGATTTTTCGTTAGCATTAGATAATCCTTTTCCAGCGTTAAATTGTGCTCCACCGTTAGAAAATTGAATAATAACTGGCGCATTCAGTTTTGCTGCAGTTTCAAGAACTCCATTGATTGTACTTGATCCAGTAACGTTTACTGCAGGAAGTGCAAATCCTTTTTCTTTTGCATAATTAAAAATCTCTTGAACTTGATCCCCTGTTGCTACTCCTGGTTTAATATTGTGTGCCATTGTAATTCTTTTTAGTTGTTTTTTAGTTTTTAGGTTGCAAAAATAAGAATTAATTAGCATTAGAAAGGATAATTTATTCCAAAATTTAAAACTGAGTGTCCGAAATTGTAATCTCTGAACCAGCGTTTGTTCATTTCGTAAGCAGGATTATAGGTTTTAAATCCTAAGTCAAAACGGATTACGAAAAAACTCAAATCATAGCGAAACCCTATTCCTGTTCCTAGTGCGATGTCTTTAAGGTCGCTTAAGTTCTTAAATGTTGCTTTTTCATCCGTTACATTATCTAGTACATTCCAGATATTTCCTGCATCTGCAAAAATAGCTCCTTTTAACTTCCCTAAAATCTTATATCTAAATTCACCGCTAATAGCGATTTTCATATTGGCTTCGTTAAAATCATTAACAGCTCCTGTGCTTCCTGGTCCTAGTGAATAGGGTTGCCAAGCTCTATTGTCATTTGAACCTCCAGAATAGTAACTTCTTGAAAAAGGTACATAATCTGAATTACCAAAAGGAACAGCAATTCCAAAAAACGTTCGTACAGCAATTACTTTTTCTTTAGATAAATCCCAGTGTTTAATGTAGTCAAATTCGGTCTTTAAATATTCTGAATATTCTAAATTGAAAATTTCATAGTTCCCATTTGCATTTTTTTGCAAACTAGCAGCTTGAGAGATTAGAGAAAGTAATGATCCGGCAGTTTCGATTTTTGCTTTAAAAAGATAAAAAGTGTTATCTAATAAATCTTTTTTTGTCGTTTTTGTGAATGTGTAATTAGATGCTAAGATAAAATCATTTTCCGTAAGTCTAATCCTTCTTTCTTCGATGCTTTCTACCGATTGATAATCATCACTAGAAACAGGAATTGTTTTGTCTAATACCTCTTTTGTAAAACCTGATGTGCCCTCGTCTATTACTAAATCATTATTATCGTCAACAAATAGAGGCTTGTCGTTATAAGTGTATTCTTGTGAAATATCATTTAAAGCATTGTAAGAGGAACGATATACTCTGTAGTAATTTTGCGGATTTAAATTTCGGACATATTGAATGTTCAAAAGATCGACACGTGCAGTGTTATTTCTTTTTGGAGTCCAGTTATAGGTAAAAGCACCTGTAAAGTTTTCTTTATCAAGACCAATGTTTCGTTGTTTTGCAAAACCAGCAGTCATTACCGTAGACGGAATCATGCTTTTTGGAATGATTTTCTCAGTTCCAAAAGGCATTAATATCCTAGGTACATTCAGTTTAATGTCAATTCCATATTCAGAAGCATTAAAGAAAGTTCCATTTGGATTTGCTAAATCTTGTGAAGAACCAACATTAACACGACCAGCTATTTCTAGTGTTTCGGCACGATTAAAAACATTTCGAATTGTTTCAGAAAGACTAAATCCAATTCCGAAATCCTGAATATTCGAGTGCGTAACATCCAATGTCGTTTGAAAACTATATTTTTTTCTAGGAGTTAAGTATATCTTGGCGATTAAAGATTGTGCAGTCGAATCTCTTTTGTCGACTTCATAATGGATAGACGGATAATTAAATATCTTTAAATTGTTTAAATATCGGGTTGTAAGAGTTGTTTTAAAATCAGCAAATGTGCTTCCTTTGGTAATAAAAATAGCATCAGTTATAGCGTAAGGCTTATATTTTAATTTCTTGTAACTGTATAAATTAAAGTTTTTATAAGTAGTACTATCTTTAATTTCTAATTTGGCATTTGCAGCAGAATAGTCTGTGTATATGTTAACGTCGCTAATTTTGTAGATTTTAAAAGGCATAGTTCTACTAGAATCTTTGTCCTGATAACTATAATCTTTTATGATTAAATCGATATTAGCTTTGTTCTTTTTATTTATCGTGTCAATATTATAGGTAACATTGTTAGATTGAAAATAATATACACCGTGATTTCTAAAGTAAGTTGTTATACGGTTTTTTTCATCCTCTAAATCACTTGTTTTGTATTGATTTCCAGATTTTAACACTGTGTTTTCAATGCTTTTGTTATATAAAGAATCTACATCAGGAGATGATATATTAGTACTGATAGTATCTAAGAGAAATGGTTGTCCTGTTGTAATGTTGTAACGAATCTTGGCTTTTTTTGCAGCTACACTATCAATTGTAAAAGCAGTTTTTACATTAAAATAACCATTGTGAAAATAATGATATTTTAAACGCGTAGCTGATTTTTTTACCTTACTAGTATCAATAATTACTGGCGGCTCACCTGTTGTTTTAAAAAACTCATTTATTCCTTTGTATAAAAAAGATTGTCCTAATCGGTCTACTTGTTTTGCAGATAATAATTTTGATAATCTTTCATATCTTTTAGGATTACTTTTGTATTTTGCCTGAAAAGTTGAATCTGGATTTGGATTGGCTAAGTTGTATAAGTTTAAGCGCAACTTGTATCCACCAATAAGCGTACTGTTAGGTTTTTGGTACAATTGGTTGGACACGCTTTCGTCATTAATAGGCTTGTCATTTACTATAATTTCATTCTTTGTAAGAAGCTTTTTGCCGTTAGGAACTCTTTTTACAGAATTACAAGCTGAAATAAATATTGCTATTAGAATAAATGCTGCTATTTTTGTGGAATTCTTTCTCAAGTGTTCTAAAATATTTAATTCAAAAGTACATTATTTTATGGTTAGTAAAAACCAAATCAAGCTTATATCGGGTTTACTTCAAAAAAAACAGCGTTTTGCTAATCAATTGTTTTTTGCCGAAGGGGTAAAAGTAATTCAAGAATTGTTGCAATCCAACTTTGAACTGGAACACCTATATACTACTCAAAACGATTTTGAGACTGTTTTAGTCTCTAAGAAAACGTTAATTAGTGCGCAAGAATTAAAAAAAATAAGTGCATTATCAACTCCTAACTCTTGTTTGGCAGTTTTTAAAATCCCTGCCGATAAAAAAATAATAGAATCTGGTTTAATCTTAGCTCTTGATGACATTCGTGATCCAGGAAACTTAGGGACTATTTTACGTCTTTGTGATTGGTTTGGAATTAAGCAATTGCTTTGTTCTAAAGAATCAGTAGATATTTATAATCCTAAAGTAGTTCAGGCTACAATGGGTTCAATTGCCAGGGTTAATGTAAATTATATTGATTTAAAAGCTTTTCTTGCTCAAACACCACTTCCTGTTTTTGGGACTTTTATGGACGGATCCAATATTTACCAAACAGCTTTACCCCAAGAAGGGATAATTATAATGGGCAATGAAGCCAACGGAATTTCCGACGAAATCGAAAAAACTATCAAAAACAGACTAACTATTCCTAGATTTGGGGAACTTCAAAAAACCGAAAGTTTAAATGTGGCTACTGCAACCGCAATTATACTTAGTGAGTTTAAACGAAATAGCTAGTTATTATGTGTTTTAATGAAAAGTAAAGTTAATTAAAATTGCTCTTGATTTTATAGATTCAATATTTCCTGTCCAAGGACTATTTGGGTCTTTGTCACGTATTAACTCGTCATTAATACCAAATGAACCCCTGATAGAAGGAGAGAATATAAAATACTCTGAAAAGAAATCTATACCAAAACCTAATTCATAATTCATAGTCCAGGCTTTTACCCTAAAGCGTTGCTCTAAGTTGTCGTCTATAGATTTTGCGTTACTAGATAAATTTAATGTTGTAGAAACTCCTCCAAGTAGGTAAGGACGTACGTTTCCAGTTCTTAGAGATGAAAATTTTAATAACAAAGGAAAATTGATGTAAGTACTACTTACTTCTCTTAAATAATCTGTCTTCGAAGTTAATTCGGGATCAGGAAAGTATAAATCTCTCTTTGTATAATATAACCCCGGTTCAAAACGAAGGTTGATATATTCCATTAATCTTAAATCGGCTACAACCCCAACATTAAATCCAGTTGTTTTTTTTACCTGAATGTCTTGGTTTATTTCTTCATACGATTTATAGTCTATTTTGAAATCATAACTATTAAATCCGAGGTAATACCCAAAATAAAGGCGTTGTTTTTGCCAGGTTTCCAAATTGATAATAGGATCTTTACTAAACATACTTTTAGTAAATTGACTATATCCTTTTGTAGTCAGGGCTAGTAAAATTAAGATTACAGTTTTTTTCATACTATTTTTTAGAAGCTGAATATATTGTTGCTACACCAAATGTTTGTGGCATAGCCACGACACTTATAAACCCAATTTTTCTTAAAATATTGTTTAAGACTTCTCCATGTGGAAATGCGGCAGCAGATTCTGACAAATATCCATAAGCTGAATTGTCTTTTGAAAACAATTTTCCTATTAACGGAAGTATATTTTTAGTGTAAAAAGAGTAGCCTTGACGGTATAGAGGTTTTTCTGGAACCGAAGTTTCAAGAATTACAAAAACACCATTAGGTTTTAAAACTCTTAAGATTTCAGATAATCCTTTTTCTAGATTTTCGAAATTTCTAACACCAAAAGCAACGGTAATTGCATCAAAATGATTGTCTCCAAAAGGTAAATTTTCAGAATCTCCTACAACCATGTCAATAGTTTGAGTAAGGTTTTTTGCTGCGATTTTCTTTTTTCCTACTTCAAGCATTCCTGAAGATATGTCTAAGCCAATAATTTTTTCGGCATTTGTCTGAGCCATCAAAATAGCTAAGTCGCCAGTTCCTGTTGCAATATCTAGAATTATCTTTGGTTTTTTGTCCGAAACTATTTTTAAAACTTTCTTACGCCATTTTATGTCAATACCAAATGAAATTACACGATTTAAGTTATCGTAATTTCCTGATATTGTATCAAACATTTGTTCTACTTGTTCTTTCTTGCCTAAGGCTGAATCTTTATAAGGTGTTATTTTCTCTGCCATTTTTTTTATTTGTACAAATATAATACAATCTGTATTAACTGTTATTCAGTTTCTTTAATTACGATATGAAATTATTTTTGGATCTGTGTTCTTATACCCACTTTTAATGATTTGTAAAAAATCACTAAAAGTGGGTATTGTAGGATCCTTATTTAATGTGGAAATTTACTTTGTAAAAATGTATATATTTTTTCAATGATTAATAGAGAATTAATGACCCAAATCAAATGGGTGCTACTTGCGCTTATCATCTCGTTTGTTCTAGTAAGTTGTTTTGAAAGTACTGTTTTTGAGAGCAGTATTCTTTTTAAAGCGCAAAATACGTTCTTAGGATTAAATTTGTTTTTGGAAATTTTAATTTTCTTTGTCTTTAGTACCTTCGTGGTATTTGGTATTAAAGGCTTTTTTGAGATGTACTCTCAAAAAATCTCAAATATTATAATATTCTTTTCTGGTGTATTTTTAATATTTGTAATTTTTATTTTATGTTATCAAATACTCTTTCTAGAGTAGGTCATTTCTCTAATCATTGTTTGCCAAAAAAAAAGTCCCTCATTATTGAGGGACTTTTTTTTGTGCTATTGTCTAACGTAAGTTTCGTAAGTGTAATCGTAAAGATGTTTTTCATCTCTGGTGTTAGGTTCAGCCTCTACGAGTTGCCATTCCTTTTTATTGATTTCTGGAAAAAAAGCATCGGCCTCAAAGCTATGATGTACTCTTGTAATTTCTAGAATATCTGCTAATGGCATTCCCAGATTGTAAATTTCTCCTCCGCCAATAATAAACGAATCATCATTTTCGGGACATTTTGCAATTGCTTCTTCTATGCTTTTTACAACAATACATCCTTCTGGTTGATAATCTTCTTGACGCGTTATTACAATATGAGTTCTGTTTGGTAATGGTTTAGGAAAACTTTCAAATGTTTTTCGTCCCATTATAATATGATGTCCAGTGGTAAGAGCTTTAAATCTTTTAAAATCATTTGATAAATGCCAAATCATTTCGTTATTTTTTCCAAGCGCATTGTTTTCGGCAACAGCCGCAATCATTATAATCATTTTGTTTCGAACTAAAGTTTGTTTTCGGTATTGTCATTTATGCTTGAGTCTAGCTGAGCTATTCTTTTTTGTTGTAATGCAACAAGTCGGTCAATTTGTTCTCTTTCCCAATTCTTATTCATGAAACGGTCGGTGATATATACTTTTATAAAGTGTAAAATAAAAATAAAACACCATGCGGTAATTATCCATAGGTACCAAGTTTGCCCATTTGAGACATTAAAAAACCGATTGGCAATAAATAAAAATAAACTTCCTAAAAGGAATAAGACAAAATGGAAATAAAGTGTTTTCTTTTGTTTAATTCTTCTTCTGGCGTATTCATACTGCTCGTGTAATTCCTTTTCCATGAGTAAAATATTAGATTATAAAGATAAAATTTATTTTGAAACAGGACTGTTTTGATAGTTGAATATTTATCCTGTAAGAGATTTTGCTCTTGAAAGAGCATGGTTTGCATCTTTTTGAGATAAAAAAAATCCGCTCGTTAAAGCGGATTGTTGTTATTTTTGATGTTTTTTATACGGCAACACTACCTTTGATTCCTGCATGTGGTTCATAACCTATAAGGGTAAAATCATCATAATCAAAATCGAAAATGTTTTTTATATCTGGATTTAAAACCATTTTTGGTAATGGTTTTGGTTCACGTTTTAATTGTAATTCTAATTGTTCAAAATGGTTATTGTAAATGTGTGCATCTCCAAAAGTGTGGATGAATTCTCCAGCTTCCAGGTCGCAAACTTGTGCAATCATCATAGTTAATAAAGCATATGATGCAATATTAAATGGAACTCCCAAAAAGATATCGGCACTTCGTTGGTATAATTGGCAAGATAATTTTCCTTTAGTTTCGCCTTTTTCAAGGTCAGGACTTGCTACGTAAAACTGAAAAAAAGCATGACAAGGAGGTAAAGCCGCTTTGTTATTGGCTACATTTTCTTCAAATGATTTTTTTGTGTCTGGCAATACCGATGGATTCCAAGCAGAAACCAACATTCGGCGACTGTTTGGGTTTGTTTTAAGTTCGGTAATCAGTTCTGAAATTTGGTCGATTTCTTCACTATTCCAATTACGCCATTGGTGTCCATAAACAGGACCTAAATCTCCATTGCTGTCTGCCCAGGCATCCCAAATTTTAACTCCGTTTTCTTGTAGATACTTAATATTAGTATCTCCTTTTAAAAACCAAAGCAATTCGTATATGATAGATTTTAAGTGTAATTTTTTGGTAGTAACCATTGGGAAACCTTCACTTAAATCAAAACGCATTTGGTATCCAAAAACACTTTTTGTACCAGTTCCGGTTCTATCTCCTTTTTGACAACCGTTCTCAAGAACATGTTGTACTAAGTCTAAGTATTGTTTCATTTTTTATTTGGCTTTATGCCTTATGCTATAGGCTTTAAGCTTGTAGCGTAAAGCGTATTGCTTTATGATTCTCTCTTCGAAATTTCATCACGAATCTTGGCTGCTTTTTCATAATCTTCCTGAAGAACAGCTTGCTCTAATAATTCGTTAAGTTCTTGAGTTGTGTGTTTAGAATAAGTTTCGCCAGATTGATTAGATTCTTCTTCGCGACCAAATGTTTCTGGATTAGAAAGAACATCATCAATTTCTTGAGAATCCTTATCGCTCTCCATAGAGTTTGACTTTAAATAAATTCCTGCCTTATCCAATATGTTTTTATAAGTAAATATCGGAGCATTAAAACGCAATGCCAATGCTATAGCATCAGAAGTTCTTGCGTCGATTATTTCTTCAATTTTATCTCTTTCGCAAATTAAGCTGGAATAGAATACTCCATCAACCAATTTGTGGATAATAACTTGCTTAACAACAATATCAAATCGTTCTGCAAAGTTTTTGAATAAATCATGTGTTAATGGGCGAGGTGGTTTTATCTCTTTTTCTAAAGCAATAGCAATTGATTGCGCTTCGAATGCACCAATTACAATTGGTAACTTTCGTTCGCCATCAACTTCATTCAAAATCAAAGCATAAGCGCCATTTTGAGTTTGACTGTATGAAATTCCTTTTATAGATAATTTAACTAAGCTCATAAGTTGCAGACGTAAAAGGTATTACTACCTCATTTTAATTAGAATTTTGTGTAAAAAATAAAAGTGCAATTTTAATCAAAAAATATGGAACAAAAAAGCTACCTAAAGCAAAGATACGATTATCTTATTTTTAGGTAGCATTATTTTAGTATAGAATTTTTTAAAATCTATGAATGTTGCGCTTTGAATGCTTTTAATTTCTCAATTAACTTAGGTACAATTTCAAAAGCATCACCAACAACACCATAATCTGCTACTTTAAAGAAAGGAGCTTCTGGGTCATTATTGATTACTAATTTTACTTTTGATGAGTTAATACCAGCAATATGTTGGATAGCACCAGAAATACCTATTGCAATATATAAGTTTGTTGCAACTGGTTTACCTGTTTGTCCTACGTGTTCGCTATGAGGCCTCCATCCTAAATCAGAAACTGGTTTAGAACATGCAGTTGCAGCACCAAGTACAGCAGCTAAATCTTCTACCAATCCCCAGTTTTCTGGTCCTTTTAATCCACGACCTCCAGAAACTACGATATCAGCATCTGCTATAGATACTTTTCCAGTAACTTTTTCTACAGATTCTACTTTTACTCCAAAATCATTGTCACCAATTGTTGGATTAAAATCTTCTGCAGTTGCAGCACCAGCGCTTTCGTAAATACCATAAGAGTTTTTAGCAAGAGCTAATACTTTTACATCTGTACTGATTTCTGTAATATTGAAAGCTTTGTTAGAAAAAGCATTTCTTTTTACCTGAAAAGGGGATGTGCTTACAGGTAATCCTACCACATTTGATGCAAATCCAGCGTCTAAGCCAACTGCAACTAATGATGAAAGATAAATGCTGTCTGTGCTAGAAGATAGTAAAACTACTTTTGTACCTTCTTTTTGAGCTGCTTGTTTAATAACGTCAGCATAAGCTTTAGCAGTAAAACCTGCTAATTTATCGTTAGTTACTTTAAGAACTTTATCAACTCCGTATTTCGATAATTCGCTTACGTCGCTTGTGTTTATAGTTAATGCTGTAACAGTTGTTCCTAATGATTCGGCAATTTTTTTAGCGTATGAAGCTAATTCAAAAGCTACCTTTTTAAATTTTCCTTCTGCAGATTCTGCATATATTAATATTGACATGATTTTATTTGTTTAAAAGTTTAAAGTTTTAGGTTTAAAGTTATTGTAACTGAAAACGGTGACTAAAAACTGATTACTAGATTACTTTCGCCTCGTTGTGTAATAAATTAATTAACTCATCTAAATTGTCTGGAGAAACTAATTTTACTGCAGATTTTGGAGCTGGTTTTTCAAATTTAACCGCTTTAGTATTTACAGGAGCATCAACAGGTTCAAGAATTGCTAACGCTTTTGTTCTTGCAGTCATAATTCCTCTCATGTTCGGGATACGTAAATCTTTCTCTTCAACTAATCCTTTTTGACCACCAATAATTAATGGTAAAGATGTGCTTACAGTTTCTTTTCCGCCGTCAATTTCACGAACTGCTTTTACGCTAGTTCCGTCAACAGTTATATTTGTACAAGAATTTAAAAAGTTGTATCCTAAGATTCCAGAAATCATTCCAGGAACCATTCCACCATTATAATCTAATGATTCTTTTCCAGCAATTACTAGATCGTAACCACCAGTTTTGATAACTTCTGCAAGTTGTTTTGCTACGAAGAAACCATCAGTTGGGTTTGCATTAATACGAATTGCTTCGTTTGCTCCAATTGCTAATGCTTTACGTAAAGTTGGTTCAGTATCAGGACCTCCAACATTTACTACAGTAACCGTAGCGCCTTGTTGCTCCTGAAACCAAATTGCACGTGTTAGGCCAAATTCGTCGTTAGGATTAATTACATATTGTACGCCGTTGGTATCAAATTCTGAATCACCATTGGTAAAGTTGATTTTTGAAGTAGTATCAGGTACATGACTGATGCAAACTAATATTTTCATAAGTATATATTTTATTATTTCTAAATACGTTTCCACAAATTTAGAAATATAATCCGAATAATTTACTATGCATGCATAATATTTTAGAAAACTATTACGTTTTCGTAAAATGGGACTTGAATTTTGAATAATGTTGCTTTTTATGCCTGAAAAAGTGGTTATTAAGCAAATATTTATGACTTAAAAAGAATCAATAACAATTGAAAAAAAGAAATATTGGAGTCTTTTTTGCTGAATTTTATTTCCTTAAAATGGAATTTCTAACAAAATAAAAAATAAATAAGAAGGGTGTAACTATTTTATAAGTGTAATATATCGATTTCGTAACTGGAAAAATTTGATTGCCAAAAGTTAAAGTTCTAGTAAAACATCCATATAGCAAGTACTTCTTGTTTTTTAAACTAAATTTATGCATTTAAGTAATTTAAAATATTTATTTTTGCTTTTCAGAAAATTACAACATACAATATAAAATATGAGAACAATACAATTTAGAGAGGCCATTTGCGAAGCGATGAGTGAAGAAATGCGTCACGATGAATCCATATATTTAATGGGCGAAGAAGTTGCAGAATACAACGGTGCATACAAAGCATCAAAAGGAATGCTTGCTGAGTTTGGCGAAAAAAGAGTAATTGATACTCCAATCGCAGAACTTGGATTTACAGGAATTGCAGTTGGATCTGCAATGAACGGTTGTCGTCCAATTGTAGAATATATGACTTTCAACTTCTGTTTAGTTGGTATTGATCAAATTATAAATAACGCTGCTAAAATGCGTCAGATGACAGGAGGACAATTTAATGTGCCTATCGTTTTTCGTGGACCAACTGCTTCAGCAGGTCAATTAGGAGCAACACACTCTCAAGCTTTAGAGAACTGGTTTGCAAATACACCAGGACTTAAAGTTGTAGTTCCATCTACACCTTATGATGCAAAAGGACTTTTAAAATCAGCTATTCGTGATAATGACCCTGTAATCTTTATGGAGTCTGAGCAAATGTATGGTGATAAAGGAGAAGTTCCAGACGGAGAATATACAATTCCTCTAGGAGTTGCTGATGTTAAGCGTGAAGGAACTGATGTAACAATCGTATCTTTTGGAAAAATTATCAAAGAAGCATTTATTGCAGCAGATGAATTAGCTAAAGAAGGTATCTCTTGTGAGATTATCGATTTAAGAACAGTTCGTCCAATGGATAAAGATGCAATCTTAACTTCTGTTAAAAAAACAAACCGTTTAGTAATTCTTGAAGAGGCTTGGCCATTTGCAAGTATATCTTCTGAGATTACATATATCGTACAAGAACAAGCTTTTGATTTTCTTGATGCGCCAATACAACGTATTACAACTGCAGATACACCTGCACCTTACTCTCCTGTATTGCTTAAAGACTGGTTGCCAAATTCAGGTGATGTCATAAAAGCAGTTAAGAAGGTAATGTATAAAAAATAAGAAAATTAACAATACTAATAAAACTTCATCATTTTCTTATTTGATGAAGTTTTTTTTTGGATTATGAAAAGAATAATTGTACTCAGTCTATTTTTCTTATTCGCATTTGTGAATAGCATTTTTGCACAAACAAAAGTGAGTGGAATCGTCTTAGATAAATCCAATCAACCGATTCCGTTTGCAAACGTAGTTTTTAAAGGAACCAATATAGGAATTGTTTCTAATGAAGATGGACGTTTTTATTTAGAATCGGCAAATACTTATACTACAATAATTATTGCATCGGCAGGTTTTTCTGAAAAAGAAATTACTTTAGAGAAAGCAGTAAACTACAACTTTAAAGTAGTACTGAACGAAGCCGAAAGTTTAAAAGAAGTAGTAATCTTTACTGGTAAAACTTCTAAAAAAAATAATCCTGCGCTTGACATCCTTAGAAAAATCTGGGAGCGAAAACGTAAAAACGGATTATACCAGTTTAAACAATACCAAATGGAGAAGTACGAAAAAGTGGAATTCGATATGAATACCATTGATAGTGCCTTCATGAAAAATAAGATTTTTAAAGGAATGGAATTCATCTTTAAACAGGTGGATACTTCTAAAATTACAGGAAAAACATATTTACCTATTTTTATAAATGAATCTTTGTATGATGTATATGGAGATAATAATATAAAGAAAGTAAAAGAGATAATAAAAGGAAGTAAGACTTCTGGGTTTAATAACAACCAGCAAATATTATCTTTTGTAAAAGACCTATATTCTGAATACAATATTTACGACAATCACCTTACATTCTTTGATAAAAGCTTTACAAGCCCATTATCTACAACAGGAATCGATGTGTATAACTATGTTTTAAAAGACAGTACATTTATCGATAACAAATGGTGTTATAATATCGTGTTTTATCCAAGACGTAAAAACGAATTAACTTTTAAAGGAGATTTTTGGGTAAACGATACCACATTTGCAATCAAGAAAATTAATATGGCAGTTACAAAAAGTGCCAATATTAACTGGGTAAAAGATATTTATATCGAGCAAGAATTTGATGTAGTAAGTGATTCAATCTTTCTTCTTACGAGAGATTATATGATGTCGGATTTTGCATTAAACAAAAAAGAAAGTTCAAAAGGTGTCTATGGAAAAAGAACGAGTTCTTATAGAGATCATAAATTTAATATATCAAAACCAGCAGCTTTTTATAAAGAAGAAGTTAACTATATAGATAACGAAGTTTATAATAGGCCTGATGAATATTGGGAAGAAAACCGATTCGAAAAACTGACCAAAGACGAGCAAGGTGTTTATAAAATGCTCGATACATTGCAAACGGTCAAGAAGTTTAAGCAATTGTATAGCTTAGTTTCTATACTTGGTAGTGGATATGTAGAGTTTCCTAAGTTTGATTACGGACCGATATTCTCCACCTTTGGATATAACGAAGTCGAAGGAGTTCGTGTACGAGTAGGAGGAAGAACTTATTTTGGACCAAATGACCCATGGCGATTACAAGCATATACCGCATATGGTTTTGAAGATAATAAGTTTAAATATGGAGTTTCGGGAAAATGGATGGTCGATAAAAAGAATCGTCTTATTATCTCGGGAGGAAACAGGCGCGATGTAGAGCAAATTGGAGCTAGTTTAACCACAACCAATGATGTTTTAGGTCGAAGTTTCGCTTCATCAGCATTGTTCACAACAGGAAGCAATGGGAAATTAACCAACATTAATTTAACCAATGTTGCTGCCGAAATCGAACCAATCAAGAACCTAACATTTCAGGTAGGATTATCATATCGTACATTAGAGTCAGCATCGCCAACTTTTAGTTTAGATTATTATACAACTTTACCTTCTGCCACAAATCCTGCGGGAGTTATAGAAAGTGAAGTAAAACAATCCGAAGCAAATATTCAGATAGAATACACTCCAAATCGTAAAACAATTGGTTTTGGGGTTGAAAGAAATAACGTTGACAGTCCGTTTAGTAGATTCTTTATTAATTACAGCCACGGATTTAAAGGCGTACTGAATAGTGATTTTAAATACGAAAAAGTTCAGTTGTATTACAAGCAACCTATAATTATTGGTCCGCTTGGTCGTACAAACCTTATTTTGGAAACAGGAAAAACATTCGGAACAATTCCGTTAGGATTAATGAGTGTAATCCCGGGTAACCAGACTTACTTTACAATTGAGAATACATTTAGTAACCTGAATTTTTATGAGTTTGTAACCGATCAATACACGACTTTGCAATGGGATCATAATTTTGGCGGACGACTTTTTGCTCGAATTCCATTTATGCGTAAACTCAATTGGAGAGAAATTATTGGTGCCAAAGCAGTATACGGAACAATCTCGGATGCAAACAGAGCAATTAATGCATCAGGCTTGGTTTACAATGCACCCGAAAAAGTGTATTGGGAATACAGCGCAGGAATCGGGAATATTTTTAAAGTATTCCGTATCGATTTCTCTTGGAGAGGAAGTTATCTAAATACACCAGATGCTAATAAATTTGCAGTAAAAGGATCTTTCGGATTTTACTTCTAATATTTAGATAAAAAAATAATCTTGTAAAGCGCCAAGTCACTAAGTTTAATTTCTTAAGACTTGGCGTTTTTGTATGATTAATATTTTGTTTCACGCAAATTTATTCTTTTTCAATGCTAATTAAAGATCTCTTTAATCTGCCAAATCTGCGTGAAAAGAAAACTTTGCGAGTTTTTTTTAATTAATTTTAGGAGCTATTCCCGCTATCCGTTTCAATCTTTTGTTTTTTAAAGAAAAAACAAAAGGATTTCCACTTCTATCGGGGCTAAAAAACTCACAGGTATGCAAGAAGCTATCGATTATCTTTCAAATAAAAGTCCAATTTTTCAGGCAATCATTAAAGAGTATGGCTTGCCACCAATCCCGAAGCGACCACAAGGATTCGAGACATTGGTTTTGCTTATTCTAGAGCAGCAAGTATCTATAGATTCAGCGAAAGCTACATTTTTAAAAATTAAAGCATATACAACTTGTAATCCCGAAACATTAGTAATCTTACCCGATGAAGAGTTTCGTGCTTTGGGTGTAAGCCGACAAAAAACAGCGTACATTAAAATATTAGCTTTAGCGATATTAAATAATGAAATCAATATTGAAAGTTTTGCTACCAAATCAGCCAAAGAAGTTCGTGAGGAACTTATAAAACTAAAAGGAATCGGGAATTGGACCATCGATATTTATTTGATGTTCTGTCTTCAGGAGCCCGATTTAATTCCGCTTGGAGACATCGCTGTCATAAATACAATCAAAGAATTGCTTGATATTCACGACAAAACAGAGATGGAAAACCTTACCTCACAATGGAGCCCATATCGTTCTTATGCTACATATTTGCTTTGGCATTATTATTTAAAGAAAAGAAAAAGAACTATTACCTATTAACTGCCTGTTTTTTAAAAGAAAAGTGCATAGATTAATGGATTTTTTCATTGTAAAAAAGGATTCTTTAACTACTTTTGCAATCGAAATTATAGAAAAAATAAAAAACGAAAATGACCGCAGACAAACTAACAACTTTCGATGTATTAATCGAAATACCAAGAGGAAGCAGAAATAAATATGAGTACGATTTTGAAATAAAAAGAATGCGTTTCGACAGAATGTTATTCTCTTCAATGATGTACCCAGCCGATTACGGATTTATTCCTGAAACTTTGGCTCTTGATGGCGATCCACTAGATGTATTAGTTCTAGTAAATGAGCCTACTTTTCCTGGATGTGTTATGGAAGTAAAACCAATCGGTGTTTTCCATATGGCAGATGATAAAGGACCAGATGAGAAAATTATTTGTGTACCAGTTTCTGATCCAATCTGGAATTCATTAGAAAACCTTTCGGATATTAATCCACACTTATTAAAAGAAATCGAACACTTCTTCCAGGTTTATAAAGATCTTGAAAACAAACAAGTAGATGTAGAAGGTTGGGGAGATGTAACAGAAGCATTTAATATCATTGCAGAATGTACTAAACGTTTTAATGATATCGAAAATAAACCAGAGGGATTATTTAGTATTAAATAATTTTTATCCTATTCTATTATAAAAAAAGCAGCACTTAGATAAGAGTGTTGCTTTTTTTGTTTAAATTCGTTTAGTTACATTACTAATACTAACCAAAATACCATTAAAAATTATGAATGCATTTATGATTTATTTGCCAATTGTTATGGCAATTATAGGATTACTTTTCATGGCAATAAAAAGGACTTGGGTGTTAAAACAAGATGCTGGCGATGGCAAGATGAAAGCCATTTCAGACCATATTTATGAAGGAGCATTAGCTTTCCTGAAAGCCGAGTATCGATTGCTTACCTTTTTTGTAATTGGAGCAAGTATTGTTTTAGCGGGAATTTCATTTATAGTTCCCACCACACATATATTAATAGTAGTAGCTTTTATTTTCGGAGCATTTTTCTCTGCTTTAGCTGGGAATATGGGAATGAAAATAGCAACCAAAACCAATGTTAGAACCACACAAGCAGCAAGAACTAGTTTGCCACAAGCATTAAAAGTATCTTTCGGTGGAGGAACCGTTATGGGATTAGGAGTTGCCGGATTAGCTGTTTTAGGGTTAACCGGTTTTTTTATAGTATTTTTTCAGGTATTTATGGGTGGAGTTTGGACTTCATCTGAAGATATGACAAAAGTTCTGGAAACATTAGCAGGATTTTCATTAGGAGCCGAGTCGATCGCATTATTTGCAAGAGTAGGAGGAGGTATTTATACTAAAGCTGCCGATGTAGGTGCTGATTTAGTTGGTAAAGTAGAAGCTGGAATTCCAGAAGATGATCCTCGTAATCCAGCTACAATTGCAGATAACGTGGGTGACAATGTGGGAGATGTTGCAGGAATGGGAGCCGATTTATTTGGTTCGTATGTTGCTACAGTTTTGGCAGCAATGGTTCTGGGTAATTATGTAATAAAAGATATGGGTGGGAATATCCAAGATGTTTTTGGAGGAATCGGACCAATTTTATTACCAATGGCAATTGCTGGTTTCGGAATCTTGTTCTCTATTATTGGAACGACATTAGTAAAAATTACAGATGATAATGCAAAAGAAGCACAAGTACAAAAAGCATTGAATATAGGAAACTGGGTTTCGATTGTTCTAACTGCAATAGCTTGTTATTTTTTAGTACAATATATGTTACCAGAAACCATGCAAATGAGTTTCTTTGGAGAAGGTTCTAAAGATATTTCTTCAATCAGAGTATTCTATGCTACCATTGTTGGATTAATCGTAGGAGGAGCTATTTCTTCAGTTACCGAATATTATACAGGATTGGGTACAAAACCAGTATTGGCAATTGTACAAAAATCAAGTACAGGCGCAGGAACAAATGTTATTGCAGGATTGGCAACAGGAATGATCTCTACATTTCCTACTGTACTTTTATTTGCTGCAGCAATCTGGATATCTTATGCATTAGCAGGATTTTATGGAGTGGCATTAGCAGCATCTGCAATGATGGCAACAACAGCAATGCAATTAGCAATTGATGCTTTTGGACCAATATCTGACAATGCAGGTGGAATCGCCGAAATGAGCGAATTACCAAAAGAAGTTCGTACAAGAACAGATATTCTGGATTCAGTAGGAAATACTACAGCAGCAACAGGAAAAGGATTTGCAATTGCTTCGGCAGCATTAACTTCATTGGCACTGTTTGCGGCGTATGTAACATTTACAGGAATTGACGGAATTAATATTTTTAAAGCACCAGTTTTGGCAATGCTTTTTGTGGGAGGAATGATTCCTGTAGTTTTTTCAGCTCTGGCTATGAATTCTGTAGGGAAAGCAGCGATGGATATGGTGTACGAAGTACGTCGCCAGTTTAGAGAAATCCCAGGAATCATGGAAGGAACTGGAAAACCAGAATACGCAAAATGTGTAGATATTTCGACCAAAGCAGCTTTACGCGAAATGATGCTTCCAGGAATCTTAACGATTGGTTTTCCTATTGCGATTGTTCTTTTAGGGAAATTAGTTTACGGAAGCAATAACCAATTAATCGCCGAAATGTTGGGTGGTTATATGGCAGGAGTTACAGTTTCGGGAGTTCTTTGGGCAGTTTTCCAGAATAATGCAGGAGGAGCTTGGGATAATGCAAAAAAATCTTTTGAGGCAGGAGTGCTTATTAACGGAGAAATGACCTATAAAGGCTCGGATGCGCATAAAGCAGCCGTAACAGGAGATACAGTTGGAGATCCATTTAAAGATACATCAGGACCATCGATGAATATTTTGATAAAACTAACTTGCTTAATCGGGTTGGTAATTGCTCCGATATTAGGCGAAGGACATTCGGCTTCGGGAATGGCAGAAGGAGGTTCTTGTTGCGCTAAAACAGAAATGCATGGCGGACATTCTAAATGCGATATGTCAAAAATGGCAACAATGACCAGAGAAGAATGTGCACAAATGTGTAAAGAGAAAGGATGCAGTCCAGAAGAAACTGCAAAATGTTTAGCTAACTATGATGCAAACGGAAAATACCTTCATAAAAAAACGGATTGTTTTGATACAACTAAATACACCAAAACCGATGCAGTTCGTGTAGAAATTGTAAACGTGAATGGTCAGGTTGTAGGAACGGTTAGAACGACAACAAATGGTAAAGTAGATGAAAAGGTTTTTAAAGGAACAGCAGATGAGGTTAATGCTCAAATTGATGCTTTGAAATAATAAAATGACTTATCAATCTTGAATACTTACACTTTGACAAAGTTCTAAAAGCAAAAAATGCCTCTAAATTATTAGAGGCATTTTTTTTATGTTTTAAAACAATCCGTTTAGTTCGGCATCAATTCTATTAATGATATCTCCTAAATCTTCAGGATTATCAACAAAGTTTATGTTGTCAACATCTATAATCAATATTTTTCCTTTAGTGTATGTTTGAACCCAAGCTTCATATCTTTCGTTCAAACGACTTAAATAATCAATAGAAATAGAGTTTTCGTATTCGCGACCACGTTTATGAATTTGTCCAACTAAGTTGGGAATAGAGCTTCTTAAGTAAATTAATAAATCGGGTGGTTTTACCAATGTTTCCATTAGTTCAAACAATGAAGTGTAATTCTGGAAATCACGACTAGTCATTAATCCCATAGAATATAAGTTGGGAGCAAAAATATAAGCATCTTCGTAAATGGTTCTGTCCTGAATAACTTTTTTACCGCTTTCACGAATTTGTTGCACTTGGCGAAATCGGGTATTTAAGAAATAGATCTGCAAGTTAAATGACCAACGCTCCATTTGATGGTAAAAATCATCTAAATATGGGTTGTCGACAACTTCTTCAAAGTTGGGTTCCCACTTAAAATGTTTAGCCAGTAATTTGGTTAGAGTTGTTTTTCCTGCGCCTATGTTTCCTGCTATTGCTATGTGCATTACGGTATTATGATTTTATAATTTGTAATTCCTCCAATTGTAAAAATAGATAAAATTTGGTCTTTGTAATAGAAATTACCAAACGTTTTTTCTGAAATTTCAATTTGCAAAGGATCTCCTGATTCGGGGGTACTGATGTCTTTAAAAAACAACAAATTAGCTTTTTTGTAAATGTATTGATTGTTGTTAAGAATCGTCAAAGCATCAAAATCGGGTATTTTCCCAAAAGCAATAACTTTGCCGAAGATGTCACAAGAAAACCAATTGTTCTTTTCGTCTACCCAATAAAAAACGTTGAAATTCGATTGATAGTATTTTATATTTCCTGAAAGTGGAGTTGAAACAGTTTTATACTCATCCTTTAAATAGTTGTAAAGACCAATTTGCTGGTTTAATGTATTGTAAATCCAGAGCTGGTTTTGGGAAGCAATCCCAACTCCAGAAGCGAGGATTGGGGTTGTATTTTTAGAAAAATTAATTCGGCTAGTTTCATTAAACTGATTATCTAATAAAACCACAGTATTGAAATCTTCATAAAATAAAACAACTTTAAGCGGATTTTCTAAATCAGCTTTGGTAATCTTTCCTAAAGAGATGTTTTTATATTCGTAGGCATCTTTACCGTTTGTCTTTATAAAACGGTTGTCTTTTATTAAATATACAAAGCCAAAAGTATCGGTTCCTGAAAATTGATCAGCATCAAAAGTTATACTATTTACAGTAGTGATTTGGATTTTCTTATCCTGAGAAAAAGCTGCTGAAAAGGAGCAAATAAGAATCAGAAGTATCAAGTTTTTATACATTGTTGTTTTGGTTTTAATAACTCTGATTTTGAATAGGCCAAATTACAAAAAAACTCAATTGCTATTTGCTTTAGCATAAATATTTGGACTAGGAATGATTATGCAGCACTACTTTTTTTAGGAATATCTTGTTTAAAGCCACATTTGTCTATCGTTTCAGGCAATTGATATATTAGTTTTTTTAGACTTTAAGATTAGTAATAGCTTTGGTTAATAATCTAATAATTAGATAGAAACATTTTAAAGATAGCGCTATGATGAATAAAATATTTTTTACACTTATTGTGATGTTTGGATTTTATCAGGCACAGGCACAAAAAGACTTTCAGGGAATGGCAATTTATGAGTCTAAAACACAAGCTCCAAAATTTAATGGAATAGAAGGCAACAGAGATATTACTCCCGAGATGCAAAAAGACATGGAAGAGCACATGAAAAAAATGCTCGAAAAAACATTCATACTTAATTTTGATCAGTCAGCTTCGATTTATAAAGAAGAAGAAAAGCTAGATATGGGAGGACAAGAAGGTGGAGGTTTTAGAATGATGGGTTCTATGATGGGCAGCGGCGGAACTTTTTATAAAAATGTAAAAGTTAAATTGTATACTGTTGATAAAGAATTTATGGGAAAAGAATTTTTAGTCGTGGATTCATTGCCAAATATAAAATGGAAACTAGAGGGTGAAACCAAGCAAATAGGAGGTTACACATGTTATAAAGCCACGATGGTTAAAACAGTTAATGAAGCAGATATTAGAAATGTTAGACCCAAGAATCCTGATACTAAAAATGAAGAATCAACAAAAGTAGAGGATCCTAAGAAAGAAGAGAAAGGAACAAATTTCATGGAGAGTTTTGACGTTCCTAAAGATATAATTGTAACTGCTTGGTATACGCCAGATATTCCTATAAACCAAGGCCCTGAGAATTATTGGGGTTTACCAGGTTTAATATTAGAAATTAATGATGGGAGAACCATTATATTATGCTCTAAAATTGTTTTGAATGCAAAAGATAAAGTTGCAATAAAAGCACCAACAACTGGTAAAATAACTTCTCAGAAAGCATATGATGAAATTGTAATAAAGAAAATGAAAGAATTTCGGGAAATGCATCCTAATCGTAGCAGATCAGGCGGAGCAGCAACTCTTATAGTTAGATAATTTATTCAAATTATAATGAAAAACATACTCTCATTTTTTACTCTTTTGGTTACAACCATATCATTATCTCAAAGTATTAAATACGATGGCTTTATCTTGGATGAAAAGAAAAATCCGTTAGAAATGGCTAATATTATGGCTGTTAATATAGGAACCAAAGCAATGGATTCGTACGGAATAACCAATGATAAAGGAAGGTTTCAGTTGAGTTTAAAACCAAATTCATCCTACAGCATAAAAATTAGTTATCTCGGAATGAAATCTAAAGAGATAATAATTACAACACAATCTATAAATATTTCTCAGAATATTGTTTTGGATAACCTCGGGATAGAACTTGAGGGAGTCGAGATTGTGCGCGAAATGCCAGTCTCTATAAAAGGAGACACGATTGTATATAACGCAGATTCATTTAAATCTGGAACAGAAAAAAAACTAGAAGATGTTTTGAAAAAACTGCCAGGAGTTGAGGTAAACGCTGATGGTGAAATAGAAGTAGAAGGCAAAAAAGTTTCTAAATTAATGGTCGAAGGCAAAGATTTCTTTGATGGAGATACAAAACTAGGAGTCAAAAACATTCCCGCTGATGCGATTGATAAAGTACAGGTGCTAAGAAATTATAATGAAGTTGGTGCATTAAAAGGATTAGAGAATGATCAGGATAATGTAGCCATGAATATTAAACTTAAAAAAGGAAAGAATAATTTTTGGTTTGGAGATATGACAGCGGGAATAGGAGTTGGCGAACTCGATAGTCGGTATGTAATTAACCCGAAAGTGTTTTATTATAGCCCGAAGTATAGTATTAATGTGATTACCAATTTTAATAATATAGGCGAATTGCCTCTTACGATTCAGGATTATTTTAAGTTTACGGGCGGTTTTAGGAGTATGATGAAAAAAGGTGGAAGTAGTTTTGATGTTTCTTCTAATGATTTAGGAATTTCGCTTTTGCGAAATAATCGAGCAAAAGAAATCGAAACCCAATTTGGAGCTACTAATTTTACTTATAATGTTACTAAATCTTGGAGTTTAAGTGGTTTCGGAATTATTTCTTCGGCTACGACTGAACTCGAAACTAAATCTCAAATCTCAATACTAGAATCTGGAGATCAACAAAAAAGTGATGAACTAACACATCAAAAAAATAATCTGGGACTTTTTAAATTAAGTTCGACTTATAAACCAAACGCAAAATTTCAGTTTGATTATGATGTTTTAACAAAACTATCCAAACAAGAAGAGAATAGTAATTTATTGCGAGAATCGATTGTAGATAATACGACTACAACCGAGAATATATTTACAAAGAAAAAGCAAGATCCAACATCAGTTAATCAAAATTTGAGTTTGTATTATACCAAAAATGACAAGAATATTTTTGCTTTTGAAGCCCAGTATTTATATCAGGATGAGAACCCGTTTTATAATGCCAATTTGCACAGTCAGCCGTTTGATTTATCGGGATATATCTCAGGTCAGGATAGAAATGATTTGAATCAGAATCGGTTTGTGAAAACAAATAAACTAGATGCTAAATTCGATTACTATTATATGGTAACTCCTAAGAGCAATATTAACGTGACGATTGGGAACACCTATTCTCATCAAAATTTTAATTCTCATATTTTTCAAATCTTGGATGATGGCACAACCAATGATTTAAATGCTGCAGAAAATAATAATCAGGTAAATTATAATTTTAATGATGTGTTCTTAGGATTGCATTACAAAATTCTGGCGGGTAAATTCACCTTTACTCCAGGAGTGAGTGTACATTCATATAAGATGGAAAATAACCAATTAGGGTCTGGTTATTCGCAGAATTTTTTTAGAGTTCTACCCGATTTGTTTGCTTTGTATCAGATAAAAAAATCAGAAACATTAACCTATGATTTTTCATTGAGCAATAATTTTACCGATATTAATCAGTTGGCTTCTGGTTACGTTTTGTCTAATTATAGTAATTTGTTTCAAGGGAATCGATTCTTAGAGAATGCAACTTCTCAAGTACATTCTTTGCGTTATTTTAAATACAATATGTTCAATTTTGAGAATATTTTTGCCAATGCTACCTATACCAAAAAAGTAGATGCTGTAAAAACGAAGTCTGATTTTGCAGGAATAAACCAATCTTCGATGCCTTATAATTCTAATTTAGCCGACGAAACTTTTTCAGGATTGGGAAGTTACGGACGTTCATTTTTAAAGAACTATAAAGCATCCGTAAATGCGAGTTTAAACTGGTCTAAGTTTAATAATATCCAGAACGACTCACCTTCAGTAACAGAAAGCTTTAGCCAAAATTATACGGTAAAAGCAGCTACAAATTATAAAGATTTGCCTAATCTAGAATTTGGTTATACTTTTTTGGTTAATGAATATAGTGGTTCTACTTATTATACAGATAAACCTTTTGCTAAGCTGGATTACTATTTTTTAGAAAGTTTTTCTTTTGTTGCCGATTATGAATTTTACCATTATTACAGTAAGAATAAGGCAATCGATAACGAATACGATTTTTTAAATGCTAGTTTGGTTTACCAAAAAAAGGATAGTAAATGGGAGTATAAAGTCTCGGCTACCAATTTGTTAAACACAAAATATTTAAATGATGATAGTTTTTCGCAGTTTTCTACCAGAGTTTCGCAATACACGGTTCAGCCTCGATATATAATCTTTTCGATGAAATATAATTTGTAGTTGTTTGTGTGTTAATTCTTTTTCATCCTAAAAAAAGAAGATATATTTGTGTAGCTTATTAATAATTAATTACAATTTGTATGCGAAACTTTTTGTCTGGCACTTTAGTGCTTTTTTTTGTAACATCATTTTCATTTGCACAAAACCAAACTCTCGAGAAAGGTTCTTATTTGTCTAAAGATAATGATCAGGGGTTAAAGATAAAACTGAATCTACTGGAAAACAATAAGTATGAAATGGTATTTTTGGAAGGTGATTATGAAGTAAAAGAAGATTCATTATTGCTAAAAGGTAAAAATAGAGATGGAGTAGTTTTTGATGTTGACTACACTTATGATAAATCGGAGAGTGCTGGAAAACTGAAAGTTAAATTTGCTGAATCATTATATTATGGTTTTTATATTGGTACACAAAACGGATCAGATCCAGTTCAGTACCAAAAAATATCTGATATAGAAGTTGTTGGAGACCCAAGTGCAGATTCATCATTAAATTTTGAAATTAATCATGCTCAGTTTTTATATCTTGTTTATGAAGGATATGATAGTAATACCCCAAGTAAAGTATTAAAATATGAGATTCCTGCCAAAGCTACAGGCGTAGCGATAAAGTATCAGCCGTATTCTGATAATCCTGAGTTAAAAGGTTTTTTTGATAAAAAGAAAAATGAGTTGGTGGTTTTTGAAATATCGGGTAAAAATCCGTTGACTTTTCAAAATGCAAAAGCACTTAATAAGGAATCAGTAAAAACAAAGTTGCTTCCTCTGGAAAATAAAAGTATTACAGATTGGACTTATCCAGGCAAAGAACCGCTTCTTACAGAAGATTGGGGAGTTGGTACAGATAGTGTAGCTACAGCGGTTTATGATCTTGCCCCAAAAGTAAATTTTAAACTAAAAGTAGAAAAATCTTTAGCAGATGCTATAAAAGTAACCAAAGCTACAGGCGATAAGTTTTTGATTGTATATAATGATATCAATAATAAATCGGCTCAAGATGATTTTGATGCATTTGTCATAGCTCAAGAAGTGAGCATAGGATATAATTTTTACGATGCTTATGATGCTCAATATGATAGATTTAATTATTATTTAGCGACCAAAAGTGATAAAGCCTGGTTGAAGAAAAACAAGATTACAGATTCGCCAAGTATAATTGTATTGGATGAAAACGGAGCTGTTTTAGCAACTGCAAAATCAACTTTGGTAGATAAAACAGATATGTTCTCTTATTATGGATCTTTATTTAACAAATTTAAAAAAACCTATGCAAAGAATAATTTTGCTAAAATAATTACCAATAAAAAAGCCAGTGATGCTGAACTGATAAAAGCATTTAATGATGTTGCAGCACTTGGCAATATTAGCGATTATGATTATGGTACTGAAGAGCCTAAAGAAGGAGATTTTAAATTTATTAAATTCGATCTGGATAAAAAAGAAGCGCAACAAGCTTGGGATAAGATTATTGTGACACATCAAAAAGACGCAAAACCGAATATGATTTTGGTCGAAGCTATCTTGCAGGAAATTAAAAGTGTTGGTTTTAATAAACAAGTTTTTTCGGTAGATAAAGTTTTAAACGATACTGATTTTAAATCGATAGATTACTTGATAAAACATTATGATGCTATCGAAGCGCTGCGTACAGAATATAATGCTCAAGATGAGTCGCGTGTTGCAATTGGTAATATAAACACAGAAATTTCGACTGCTTTACAGAATAACACAAGTTTGTATGTAGATGAAAATACAGAAGCAAAATCCGATTCGGAAAAAGTAATGGAAACATACAAGAAGTTAATTTCTAGCGGAAAAGGTAATTTTGATTCTTATAGAAATTATTTCTATTATTTAGCTGCACATGCCGTAAATGAAGATGTTGGCAATACCTATTTAAGAGAATTTGACGCTTATTTTAATAAGGTTTTGGCAACGCAGGAGAATGTTATCCAAAGACTAGACGAAATATATAGTACAGATGTTACTGCGTCTTATTTCGATTGGAAAGAGTTTAAAGAATACCATACTAATCTTTGTAATGATGTGGCTTGGTATACAGTATTACATTCAAACGATGCAGGTTCTATAAAGAAAGCAATTATATGGTCAGAATACAGTTTGGTTGTTAAAAAGAACGATCCGTATTATCTGGATACATTGGCACAATTGTATTACAAAGACGGACAAAAAGAAAGGGCTATTAAAATGCAACAACATGCTGTAGAACTCTCTAAAGATGTCGAAGAAGAAACTAAGATAGAAATGCAGGAAACATTAGTTAAAATGCAAAACGGAACTTATTAGATTAAAAAAGCCTTTGAAGATAACTTCAAAGGCTTTTTTGGTTTTTAAAAGTGCATTTGGTGTATTTTAATGCAATAATATATTATTTTAGAAATATAAGCAATTCCTTTTATAATATTGATTATTAGCTCTAACCAATTACGATGATTTTTGTTTTTGTTCATCATTCATAACTTTTTAGTTTTTCGTTATTGTTAATGAGCTTTTATGATTTTACGTGTTTTAAAAACCTAAGAATTAATTTTGAAAAAAAAACAATTCGTAGCTCATCTGATACAATTATACTTATGTCTAACACAATTGTAAATGATATAATGAATGTTTTTTATACTTTATTTTTTAATACCAACCATTACTTTAATCTGGTAAGCGGTTAAGGTTTTCTTTCCTTTTGTAACTTTTCCATTTGCACTAATGTAAGTTAAAGTGATAGTGTATTTTGGGCTATCTACTTTTTGAATTACTTTTTCATTTGTATTGTTATTTCGGCTAAAGTTGGAATTTGCATTTACAAAATCATTTATTTTTAAAGGAACTATGTCCTGATTGATTTGTAAATCAATTCCATAATCAGTTTTTTTAGACTTTATAGTGTAATTTTTACCATCTATCGAAGTACAATTGTTGCATTCAAAATCATTGTTATAGGATATTGTAAACAAAAAGTCTTGTCCATGAATGTTTTCTACTTGATTATCTTCATTTCCATAAAAATAATAGTAGAACGAAGTATCTATGTCATCCTTTCGATCATAATAATATCGATACTCAAATCCTAGGCTATTCATTACTTCATTATCACTAGGAGATTTGTCTTTTTTAAGTAAAGCTTCTAATTTTGCTTTAGCATAAGGAACCATAATTTTTGTACCATAATTGTCTTGTAGAAATGTAACTATACTACTTAAATCCTGTTCTTGCTCAAAAGTTAGTTTTTCTTTTTTAGTCTTTTCCATATACATTTCAAATCTTGATAATTGACTGTATTTTGAAATTGAATTAGCGCTTTGAGGACCAACTAATGAAAGTAAAGCTGCTAGACACATACTTATCGGAATGAACTTTATTTTTGGTTGTTTCTTGATTAAAAAATAGGCCACAACTATTGTAAGCCATATTGATAATAACAGAACATAATAGCGTTCATGCGTAAATCCGTAAAGATTAATTCGGTACAAAATTGCCCAAAACAGTAATCCCAGTAACGGAATTAATAGAAAATAAAACAAACGATTAAAAGTTCTTATCCAGAGGTTAGCTTTTTCGGTTGCAATAGGATGAACCAATAAAAAAGAAAGAATCCCGAAAATAGCAAATACCAAAACAAGATAAGAAACCCACCCAACAGGTAAAGATAGTGTTACAAGAATTTTTGCTTCATAACAAATCAAGATCACCAAGTATAAACTTATTAAAGGTAATAAGACATACTGAGTAAAGTTTTTAAGACCTTTTGGGTAATTAAGGACTAAAGGAGATTGTTCATTATTGGTTTCTGGAACTCCACTTAAAAAGAAAGTAGTATTAAAAATTCCGCTGATGATAAAAAAGATATGAAAATAAATATGATCATAAAATTTTACATGAAATAATTCGTGAACAGCTAATATTGCCAAAGCTAAACCAGCATATAGTACAATACTATATAAACCAGCCGTTAAAATCCTAAGGAAAAGTTGCTTGTTAAATTCCCAAAACTCATCCTGATTGTATGCTCTGGGCAAAAATCCTGCAAATGAAACTAACAAATGCAAAGCAATGTTCAGGACTATAAATTGCTGTATTTCTATTTCTGTAATAGCTTCATGAAAATTGAAAATAAATAGAAAGATTAAAGATCCCAGTATGATACTGGTTAGGTAACGTAGAAGGTTGTTCTTTTTTGCAGCTATAAAAAATAAACTAACAGAAAGGAATAAAACTAAGCATAAAGAGCAACTCATTAAAGCTTTTACATAAAGCTCTTTGTTTGGATCGTCATACTTTGCTTCGTTGAGAATAATGGTGAGAATAGTTCCTGTAATCGAGATTAAAATTTCTAATGGAAATCTAAGAACTGTCTTTAGTGTTGAGTTTAAAACGTTTTGAAAAGAAGGGAATTTAGCCATATTTTTTTGGTAGGTTTTGTTCTACGAAGGAAAGAAAATAGAAGCACATTGCCAAAGAAAAACCCCGAAGTCTGCATTTGCAAATTTCGGGGTTTAATATATACTAAGATTTATTTTAAGCTTCTAAAAAGAACTTCAAATTACAATCCAAAAGCAGCTTTTACCTGGTCAACAAAATCAAGTTTTTCCCAAGTAAACAATTCTACAGTAACAGTTTTTTCATTTCCTCCCGGAGCAGAAAAAGTTTTAGTTACAATTTCTGGTTTACGACCCATGTGTCCGTAAGCAGCGGTTTCGCTATAAATAGGATTTCTTAATTTTAAACGTTGTTCGATAAAGTAAGGACGCATATCAAAAATAGCTTCTACTTTTTTAGCGATTTCACCGTTAGTTAAGTTTACTTTAGATGTTCCGTAAGTATCAATAAAAATACCCATTGGTTTTGCAACACCAATAGCATAAGAAACTTGTACCAAGATTTCATCAGCAATACCAGCAGCAACTAAGTTTTTAGCGATATGACGTGTAGCGTAAGCAGCACTTCTATCTACTTTACTTGGATCTTTTCCAGAGAAAGCACCACCACCGTGAGCACCTTTACCACCGTAAGTATCTACAATTATTTTTCTTCCTGTTAATCCAGTATCTCCGTGAGGACCTCCAATTACGAATTTTCCTGTAGGGTTAATGTGATATTGAATTTTATCGTTAAATAAATGTGCGTGAGTTGGGTTCTTAGCAATAATTCTTGGAATAAGAATTTCGATAATATCCTTTTTGATTTTAGCAAGCATTACTGCTTCTTCATCAAAATCATCGTGTTGAGTAGATATTACAATTGCATCGATACGTGTTGGCTTATTGTCATCACTGTATTCTAATGTTACCTGAGATTTAGCATCAGGACGTAAATAAGTGATTTCTTTGTTCTCACGTCTTAAAATAGCTAATTCTTGTAGTAATTTATGAGATAAATCAAGTGCCAAAGGCATATAATTTTCAGTTTCGTTAGTTGCATAACCAAACATCATACCTTGATCACCAGCTCCTTGTTCTTCAGGATTTGCTCTGTCAACACCTTGATTGATGTCTGCAGATTGTTCGTGAATAGCAGATAAAATTCCGCAAGAGTTTGCCTCAAACATATATTCGCTTTTCGTATAACCAATTTTTCTGATTACTTCGCGAGCGATCTGTTGTACATCTAAATATGTATTTGATTTTACTTCACCGGCCAATATTACTTGTCCAGTTGTTACTAAAGTTTCGCATGCTACTTTAGAATCTGCATCAAATGCTAAAAAATTATCAATTAATGCATCTGAGATTTGATCCGCAACTTTGTCTGGATGTCCTTCGCTAACAGATTCTGACGTAAATAAATAAGCCATAATATTTATTAAATTAAAATTATAAAATTAAGCGAGGAAAAGAAATAATTGCTGGAAATGCTAAAGGAGGATTCCTGCTTTAGCATTTTTTAAAACTGAAATGAAAATCTTTCAGCATCCATAATGAATGTTTTCATTATGAAGAGGTTGCAATCAGTCCAAATTTTTCCTCTGTATTTGGCTGCAAAGGTATAAAACCATTTTGAATTGCAAATTAATCTTTTGTTTTTTTAATTTAATATACAAAAATTTAACATATTCGACTTGTTCTATAGAGTTTAGAAAATAAATCGACATTTGTTTGGTAGACTAAAAAATAGTTCGCAAATTTGCCCCAACAAAACAAAAGAAAAATGAAATTCACTGTTAACAATATGATGTCTTGTAAGATGCCGGAGTATTCCGCAGAGATACTATTGTAGTTTATTTTCAAAAATATACATAGAACCTCTGCAAATTGCAGAGGTTTTTTTGTTTAATGAAGAAAACAAAACAGAATGTCATTTTAAACCAAAATATTAATAAATCAGTAAAAAAGTAATGAAAAAAAATGTAGCATTAGTTTTAGGTCTTTTGACATTTTCGGGCATTTATGCTCAGGAAAATAAAAAGGAGAAAGATACTTTACAAAATAATGAATTATCAGAAGTAACAATAATCGGCTCTAGAAGTAAAAACAGAGTTAAGACTGATGTACCCGTTCCAATCGATATTTTTAATATTTCAGAAATAACAAAAGGAGCACCACAAACCAGTGTAACTCAAATATTAAATTATGTTGCACCGTCGTTTACCAGTAATCCAACTTCTACAGCAGATGGAACCGACCATATTGATCCAGCACAATTAAGAGGATTAGGACCAGATCAAGTTTTAATACTTGTAAATGGTAAAAGAAGACACACAAGTTCTTTGGTAAATATCAATGGAGCGCCAGGAAGAGGTTCTGTTGGAACAGATTTAAATGCAATACCATCATTTGCAATAGAAAGAATTGAAGTACTAAGAGATGGGGCGGCAGCTCAATACGGGTCTGATGCAATTGCGGGAGTAATTAACATTGTATTAAAAAAGAATGCTAATTATCTTTCGGGAGATGTACAATATGGAGCAAACATGTCTTCGGGATCTAATAACTTTAAAGGAGGAACTGATGGTCAGGCTTTACAAGTAGATTTAAATTACGGAACATCTTTGGGTAAAGAAGGAAGTTTCCTGAGCGTTACAGGTAGTGCGGTTACAAGACAAGCAACCAGTAGAGCAGGAATTAGAAGTAATGCTATTTTTAATGCTTATAATGCTGTCGAATATAGAGCGGCTCAGAATGGTGTAAATGTGAATTCATTGTTCAGTAACATTAATACAACTCCAAACTCAGCTCAAATTATAAGTACATTACAACAATACGCTCCACAAGTTAGTTATTTTACGGCAGCACAACAAACAGCAATTGCTGGCGCAACAAATATTACACAAATGCAAGCGGCATTAGGTTTTGATGCAACCAATAATGAAATCAATTATAGAGGTCAGGAAAGAAGTGATTACAACATGAGCGTTGGTCAGTCAGAATTAGCATCTGGGCAACTATATTATAATACCAAATATCCATTAACAGAAATTACTTCGTTGTACTCATTTGGAGGAGTTTCGTATAGAAACGGAAAATCATATGCTTTTAACAGATTACCTAATGGATCTGGAACATTTACACAAGTATATGCCAATGGATTTTTGCCAGAAATAGAATCGGATATTATTGATGCTTCTTCTGCTGTAGGACTTACAACTCAATTATTCGGATTTGACACTGATATTAGTACAAACCTTGGATCAAACTCTTTTAAGTATGATGTGAACAATACTATTAATGCTACTTTAGGAACAAACTCTGATTCTAGTTTTTATGCTGGTAAAGTTTCGTTTTTACAAAGTACAACCAATTTAGATTTAAGTAAAAAGTATGATGTTCTTGATGGATTGAACGTAGCTTTTGGAGGAGAATTTAGATATGAAAATTATCAGATAAAACAAGGAGATGTTGAGTCTTATGGTTTATACGATGTAAACGGAAATCTGGTTTCTGGAATTTTACCAAGTAACTCACCATTAATTGTAACCGACTTTTTTGGAAATAAGCGTGGAGCAGGAGCACAAGGTTTCTCAGGATTCCAACCATCAGATGCTAAAGAAAAAGATAGAAGAAGTGGTGCAGCATATATAGATCTAGAATTAAACGCAACCAAAAATTGGTTAATCAACGGAGCTGCTCGTTATGAGAATTATTCAGATTTTGGTAGTACAGTTACTTTTAAACTAGCTTCACTTTTAAAATTGAATGATAATATTAACTGGAGAATTTCTGGGCAAACAGGTTTTAGAGCACCATCATTACAACAAAAATATTTTGAAAGTAGCTCAACACAATTTATTAATGGTTCGCCTTACCAAGTAGGATATTTTACAAATGATTCTGAAGCTGCAAAAAGTATTGGAGTTGAGAATTTAAAACCAGAAACATCTAAAAGTATAAGTACAGGATTTACATTTAAGATTCCAGCAGCTAATATTACAATTGCTACAGATGCTTATTTTACAAGAATCGACGACAGAATTGTTTTAACAGGACAATATGCAAGACCTACAGATGCACAAATAAATGGAGCAACATCTCCAGAACAAAAAGATGCATTAACATTGTTTCAGCAAGCATTTGATCTAAAAGGTGTAGAAAGAGCTTCATTTTGGACAAACGGAATTAACTCTGAAACTAAAGGAATCGACTTAGTGATTTCTCAAAAATATAATGTTATTGAGGATTTTACAATCAGAAATGATTTTGCTTTAAGTTATAATACAACAAAAAGAGTTGGATCATTAAATGTTCCTCAATCTATTGTTAATGCAGGTGGAGATCCATATGTATATTCATTTTTCCCAGAGTCAAGCAGAATTTATCTGGAAGAAGCAATCCCAAAATTGAAAGCTAATTTAATGACTACTTTCAGTATTAAGAAACTGGATATTTATTTAAGAAATAGTTATTTCGGAAAAGTTACAGATCCAGGAGCAACAGATGTAAACTTAGATGGTTTTTCTTCAGTTTATGAGCACCCAGAATACAGTGCAAAATTAGTGACCGATTTATCTTTAGGATATCAAATAAACGAACATTTAAGAGTAACACTAGGAGTTAATAATATAGGAGATGTTTATCCTGACAGAAATAATCCAGCAACTCCTGCTTTTACAAATACAACACCAACATTGTCTCCTGCGCCAAGTACAGATTTAAGTAATGCAAATCAGTTTGCTTATTCTAGAGCAGTATCACAATTTGGATTAAACGGAAGATTTGGTTTTGCCCGTTTAAGTTTTAAAATATAATTTAATTGCTGAGTGTTATTTTGATGTTTAAAATAAAATGCACCCAGTGATTTCGATTAAAAGTAACCATTTAAGTAATATAAGTTCATTTAAGTAACCTATCTAGAAAACTTATATCTTCTTAAATTACTTATATGGTTTAAAAACTATATAATGCTTTAGTAGCAATAATAGGGCTTTAGGTAGTTAGGAAATCTTTTTATGTAAAAAATTGAAATTAAGTTTGGTGATTAAAATTATAGTTACTATATTTACTCTATCGAATTAGTAGAACTAATAAAAACAGATAAAAACAAATTTTATAAAATGAATACAATAGCAAATAATATGATAATGTGTTGTAAGATGATGCAAATGTGCATCCCAATTTGCTATTGCCAAAAGTGAAAGATTAAATCTTTGTTATAGTTAAAGCTATAAGCCCTTTTGGTAGCCATCCGAAAGGGCTTTTTTTTATTCCATAATTTAAAATTTAAAAATCATGAAAACATTCTATAAAATTTCAAGAGCAATTCAAGCTTTATTGAAAGCAGATGCCAAAAGAATTTTTGGTGTAATACAAACCAAAAGAATAAATACAAACGAAGTAAAAGGAAAATTGTATACGAGTGAGTCAAACTCATTATTGTTTCAGATGTATGCCCACGAAGATGAAGATCTTTTTATATAAATAGAAAAATAATTAAGAAATATAAACACACAATCTTTTAACTAATTAAAAAAATAGAACCCATGAGCACACAAAAATTCGCAACAAACGCACTACACGCAGGACATGATGTAACAAAAAACGGTAATACAAGAGCAGTGCCTATTTACCAAACATCATCTTATGTTTTTAATAATTCAGATCATGCAGCTAATTTGTTTGGTCTAGCCGAAGCAGGATTTATTTACACACGATTAAATAACCCTACAAATGATGTTCTGGAACAACGACTGGCAGCGCTAGAAGGTGGTATTGGAGCAGTTGTAACAGCATCTGGCGCATCAGCAATTGCAACAACTTTGCTAACATTGCTTAAAGCAGGAGATCATATTGTAGCATCAAATAGTTTATACGGAGGAACTTATAATTTATTAAAAGTTACTTTGCCAAGATTAGGAATCACAACCACATTTGTAGATCCATCTGATGCCGAAAACTTTACAAAAGCGGCTAAAGAAAATACAAGAGTCTTTTTTGTAGAGTCATTAGGGAATCCAAAATTAGATGTATTAGATTTAAAAGCAATTTCGGCAGAAGCCAAAGCATTTAAAGTTCCATTTATTGTTGACAACACCGTTCCAACACCATATTTGCTTAATCCAATAGAACATGGAGCAAATATTGTAATTCATTCCCTAACCAAGTATATCTCAGGAAACGGAACTTCTTTAGGAGGAGCAATTATCGATGCTGGAACTTTTGACTGGGCAAACGGAAAATTCCCTGAGTTTACAGAACCATCTGCAGGTTATCACGGATTAGTTTATAACGAAGCATTAGGAAATGCTGCATTTATTGCCAAAGCACGTATAGAAGGATTACGCGATTTTGGTTCAGCATTGAGTCCATTTAATGCTTTTCAGATTATTCAGGGATTGGAGACTTTACCCATACGTATTAAGAAGCATAGCGAAAACGCATTAGCCTTAGCAACATGGTTACAGGCACAAGATGAGGTGGTTTGGGTAAATTACCCAGGTCTAAAATCGAATAAATATTATGTCTTGGGACAAGAATATTTGCCGAAAGGACAAAGCGGAATCATAACTTTTGGATTAAAAGGTGGTTTTGAAGCTGCCAAAAAAGTAGCTGATGAAACCAAATTATTCTCACTTCTTGCAAATATAGGCGATACAAAGTCACTGATTATTCATCCTGCAAGTACAACTCACCAACAATTATCAGAAGAAGAACAATTCGCAACAGGAGTTTCAAAAGATTTGATTCGACTTTCGGTAGGGATTGAAGATATAGACGATTTGATTGCCGATTTACAAGCGGTATTTAAAAATATAAAGAGTGCTCAATTAGCATAAATTAGAAAGTTAGGTTTTTTTGTTTTTTGTTAGAAAAATTGCCTTTAACCACGTGAGCAGGGTTAAAGGTGATTTTCAAAAAATAATCAAAAACAATAATACTAAGTAAAAGTTCAAAACAATATTTCTTGAACTGCTTTCCTGGCATAGATGCAAAAGATAAACACGAATTTCACGAATTGGCACAAATCATAATGATTAGCTTAGTTTGTGAAATTAATTTCACAAACTAATTAGTGCCAATTCGTGAAATTCGTGTTTAAATTAATTGTCCAGATGGTAGATTTCTTGAATTTATTTTAAAATAAAAGTAAAAATTATGTCAAAGCTTAAAATAAACATCATCCTTTTTGGAATAGGAAATATTGGCAGCACTTTAATAAATCAGATAATTGAGAGCCAAGTATTTTTTAGCGAAAATAAAAGCATTGATTTGCGGTTTCCTATCATAACCAATTCTACATTGGCATTTTTTGAAAAAGAAGGCGCAGAGAATGCCTGGGAAGCCAATTTTGTACATCTCGCAATTCCTTTTAAGGTAGATGATATTATTGCTTTTGCAAAAGAGAATGCTTTCGAAAACTTAATTGCTGTAGATGCAACTGCAAGTGACGAATTAATAGATCATTATATTCCGTTAGTTCAAAATGGGTTTAATATTGTGGCAGTAAATAAAAAAGCAAATACATTGCCGATAGACTTTTATAGAGAACTAAGAGAAAATCTTAAAAAATACGATAAAGAATTTTTATACGAAACCTCAGTAGATACTGGTTTTCCGGTATTACAAACCATTAGAGATTTATACAACTCGGGAGAGAAAATAACCAAGATAAGAGGTGTTTTTTCAGATTCATTAAGTTACGTATTTAATCGATTTTCATCAGAGGATACTTGTTTCTCTACTATTTTAAAAGATGCCGAAAAGCTACAGTTAATAACATCCGATTACGAAGGAGATTTATCAGGTAGTGATGCGGCCGAGAAATTACTTATTCTTACTAGGGAAATAGGGAAAGACTTTGAAATTTCGGATATTAAAACAACTCCACTTTTAGATCATAATCAATATGAGATAAATGCCAAATCAAAGCGTGTGATTAATAAAGAGCTATTAGATAAGTCCTTTAAAATTGCAAAAATTACACAATCCGATAATCATGTTTTACGATATGTTGGAGAGTATAATGTTTTAGAAAATAAACTAGAAGTCAGATTAGTTTCAGAATCTACCAAAACTGCAATCGGGCAATTAAAAGGATCAGATACTATTTTTGAAATCTACACACAATCTTACGGAAACATTCCGATAGTTATTCAAAGTGCTGCTGCGGGAAAAGAAGCTATAGCAAGAGGAGTTATAACAGACATTCTAAAAGTTGCCGAAAAGATAAAAAATAAAGAAGCTATTTGGGCTTAGAAATTTTTGAAATTGAATTTTATATTCAATTTTTTTTTGATTTATAGTTAGATGTTCTTTGAAATTTATGTTTAGTGAGGGAAGTTTTTAAACAGTTGAGTGTTAATTTTATACCTCATTCGGAGTATTTCGTCGAAAAAAAGTAACATTTCGTCGTTTTTTTGTTTTTAAATGCAAATTTAACGTGATTTTATCATTAAAATATGGATTCTGGCTTGGTTAATTCGAAAAAACGTCGCATATTTGTTAAACCAAAAAGATACCAAAAATGAATTTTAATATTTGTAAAATTAATAAGGTCATGTCGGAGAAATCCGTAGGGAAGTCTATTGCTTAAAATTATATCTATAAAAAAATATATAGCAAAGCCTCCCAAATTTATTGGGAGGCTTTTTTTTTAGATTATACAAATATTGAAATTTTTTAAAATGATAAATAATAATATTAAAATGAATAATAACTCGAAGTTTAAGATGATGCAGAATGTCGCGCTTATTTGCGTACGCGTCTATTGATTTCCAAAAGTATAATAAGTTTAAACGACTTAAACCCTTTTGGTATAATTATCAAAAGGGTTTTTTTTTGGACATCGAGTTCATTTAATAAAAACAAACACAAATAAACAATTATAAAACACACATGTTATGAGCACACAAAACTACTTCGCAAAAAGGTTCGGATTCTTTAGATTCTTCAGAGCTAAAAAAACAATAACAATCCAAACTGTAAATGAATTGGCACATCCAAGATTTGGAATGGAAGCTACAGATGAAACTGCAGAAAAAAAAGCACCTAATTCTTTGCTTTTCTTGATGTATTCAAAAGAGAATGAAACTTTATTTATTTAAATTAAAACTTTAAATAAAATACAAGCTAACAATATGAATTTTCTGGATATATATGTCCAGCGGTTGCTTGTACGTGATTGTTTTGTTTGAACTATTTTGTAAACGAACTAAAATCAAATGAATAAAAAATTTGGTCGTTTAAGAAAATAGTAGTTAATTTGTGCCATTAAGTTCAAAAACGTATTGAAATGTTATAAAGAAAGGACGAGGGATTAGACCCGATGAATCCTTAGCAACCCTTCGATAAATCGAAGAAGGTGCTGCATTCTACCACGCCCAACGTGGAAAGATAACACAAAGAATTTCTCTAGCATAGCTCTAGTTTTTTCTTTTTAATATTTCCATGTACAAATCAAAAATTACAAAAGATTTGAAATTGGAAAATAAAACCATCCCGATTATATTACAGAATTTTGTCACCGAAAGTGGCGCTTCGTATAATGCGATTAACCTAAGTTATGAACTTTTTGGTTTACCGTTGCACACTGCGCCTATAGTTTTGGTAAATCATGCATTAACAGGAAACGCTCAGGTTACGGGCGAGAATGGTTGGTGGAATGATTTAATTGGTGATAATAAAACCATTGATACTGCAAAATATACAATTCTAGCTTTTAATGTTCCAGGAAATGGACATAACGGAATCTCGATTGAAAACCATACAGATTTTACCGCCAGAGATGTTGCCCGAATTTTCATAAAAGGGATTGAGTTTCTTAAAATCAATCAATTATATGCAATTATAGGTGGTTCTGTAGGTGGTGGTATCGCATGGGAAATTTTGGCATTAGAACCTCAAATCACTAAACATTTAATACCTATTGCAACCGATTGGAAATCTACCGATTGGTTAATTGCAAATTGCTATTTGCAAGAGCAAATCCTAAACAATTCTTCAAGACCAATAGAAGATGCGCGAATTCATGCCATGTTATGTTATCGCTCGCCAGAATCTTTTAAAGAAAAATTTCAGAGAACTAAAAATGATGAACTAGCTATTTTTAATGTAGAAAGCTGGCTGGGACATCATGGGAAAAAGCTTCAAAAAAGGTATCAAATTTCATCATATAAATTAATGAATCAGTTGCTTAAAACAATTGATATTACAAGGAATACAGCCGATTTTGAAACATTATTATCAAAAACAACTGCCCATATCCATATCATAGGGATTAATTCGGACTTGTTTTTTAGTGCAAAAGAAAATCAGGAAACCTATCAGGAATTAAAAAAGTTCAAAGAAAATGTTTCATATAGCGAAATAGATTCTGTTCACGGACATGATGCTTTTTTAATCGAGTACAAACAATTAGATAATTTGCTTGCGTCTATTTTTTAGAGCAACATAAAATACAACACAAATAAGATGAAAATATTAAAATTTGGAGGTAAATCTTTATCAAACGGAGAAGGACTTAATAAAGTAGTTTCTATAATTATTGATAAAATAAATCAAGGTGAGAAAATTGCCGTAGTAGTTTCTGCTCGTGGTAACGCAACAGATGAACTAGAAGATATATTAACAATTGCTTCTAAAAACGGAAATTACAAGCCGTTATTAGAGAGTTTTAAAACATACCAGATATCAGAGTATTCAAACGTTGATTTCTCGGAAGAGTTTGGTGTTTTGGATAAACTTTTTGAAGGAGTTAGTTTAATTGGTGACTACAGCAAGAAGATAAAAGATCAGGTTCTTTCGAAAGGAGAATTGCTTTCGGCTAAATTATTGACTTCAATTTTGCTGGGTAAAGGTATTCCTGCGAACTTTGCCGATTCTAGAGAACTGCTTAAAACAGATTCTAAATTTGGTGATGCACAACTTCTAGAACAATTGTCTAAGAAAAATGTAATCAACTATTTTAAACAATATAATGGGTCAACTGTAAATATTGTTACAGGATTTATTGGTTCAAATAATAGTAATGAGACAACTACATTAGGCAGAAATGGGAGTAATTATACAGCTTCATTATTAGCAAATTATCTTGATGCCGAAGAACTTCAGAATTTTACGCACGTTGACGGAATTTATACAGCAAATCCTGATTTAGTTAGTGATGCTAAAAAGATTGAATATTTATCATTTAACGAAGCAAATGAGTTGGCTAATTTTGGCGCTACCATTTTGCATGCAAAAACGATTATTCCGTTAATTGAAAAAAGTATTCCGCTTCGTATTTTAAATACATTTAATCACGAAAACCGCGGTACATTAATCACGTCAGATTCTGCTAAAGAAGGAATTAAAACACTTTCAGTTTTAGAGAACTTATCATTGGTTAATCTTGAAGGACGAGGATTACTTGGTAAAGCTGGTGTCGATGCTCGTATTTTTAAAGTAATGGGAGATAATGATATTAGTGTAAGTATTATTTCGCAAGGTTCATCAGAAAGAGGAATCGGACTTGTAGTTGCAACAGATAAAGCAACAACAGCAATGATAGAACTGGAAAAAGAGTTTGAAAACGATTTTTATTCTAAAGATGTTAACCAGATTACAGTAACCGATAATGTTTCGGTAATTTCGATAATAGGACAAGATTTAAGTACATTCCATAAACCATACACTGCATTAATCAAGAATAAAATTGTTCCGATTTTGTTTAACAATACCGTTACGGGTAAAAACGTGAGTTTGGTAGTTAAAAAATCAGAACTTCATAAAGCCTTAAATGTAATTCACGGAGAGATATTTGGAGTTTCAAAGAAAATCAATATTGCTATTTTCGGTCACGGATTAGTTGGAGGAACTTTGATAAACCAAATCTTGGCTTCGGCTGCTAGCATCGAAAAACGTAAACATATTAAGCTGAATGTTTTTGCTATTGCCAATTCTAAAAAAGTGCTTTTAAATAAAAAAGGAGTTTCTGCAGATTGGAAAAAAGATATCGAAAACGACGGAGTTGCTTATACAATTAATGATGTTATTGCTTACGCAAATGAGAATCACTTAGAGAATTTAATTGCGATTGATAATACGGCAAGCGCGACTTTCGTTGAAAATTATATCTCGTTAGTAGAAAGTAGTTTTGATTTAATTTCGTCAAATAAAGTAGCCAATACACTTAGTTATGGTTTTTATAAAGAACTAAGAAAAGCTTTGGCAGACAATCAAAAAAACTATTTGTATGAAACCAATGTTGGTGCAGGATTGCCATTAATTGATACAATAAAATTATTACACCTTTCAGGAGAGAATATCACCAAGATAAAAGGAGTTTTCTCAGGAACGTTGAGTTATTTATTTAATAATTTCTCTGCCAAAGATGCTCCGTTTAGTGAAATATTGAAAGAAGCTATCGATAACGGATATACAGAACCAGATCCACGTGAGGATTTATGTGGTAATGATGTTGGAAGAAAATTATTAATTTTAGCTAGAGAATTAGATTTACAAAATGAATTTGAAGAAATCTCTATTCAGAATTTAATTCCAGAACATTTACGTGAAGGAAACGTTACAGATTTCTTGACTAAATTAAAAGAATTTGATCCAATTTATGACAAGATTAAAAAGGATCAAAAACCAAATCACGTATTAAGATACATAGGCGAGTTATCTGGTGATTTGCAAAACGACAAAGGAGTTCTGGAAGTAAAATTAGTTTCGGTACCTTCGGATACAGCTTTGGGCGGATTAAAAGGATCTGATTCTTTCTTCGAAATTTATACTGAATCTTATGGAGACAGACCAATCGTAATACAAGGAGCAGGAGCAGGATCGGCAGTGACAGCAAGAGGTGTTTTTGGAGATGTTTTGAGATTGTCGGATAAAGAATAATTCACGCGAACTATTAAAATCACATATTTAAAAAATGAAAAAACTTTTTTTACTGTTATTATTTACAAACGTTATTACTGCGCAAGTTTCGAGTATTGTTAGAAACAAAGACAGTTATACACAAGAAGTTTTTCCATACAAAGGAGTTAGAGCGATACAAATAGATGAGGTTAACTCTCCAGGAAACGAGGATAATGTATTTATTTTTTCTAAGATTGAAAAAAATGCAAATCCAGATAAAATGTATTTTCAACGGTTTACAAAAGTTAATGATAAATGGATCGTAAAATCTATTATTGAAGTAAACCATAACGGAATCATTTCGGCTTGGGGAAGTAGAAAAGCTTTTTGGGATTTTGATAAAGACAAAAGTATTGATGCTCTTTTTATTTACGGACTTTATGATGCTGATTTTAAACAACAATCAGTTCATTTAATCTTTTCGCAAAAAGACCAGCTTTACACTATAGAATCTAGTGTCTCGGATAATTTTGGAACAGATAAATTCTCCTCTAATTTTGATTCTTTGAGTGAAATATATAAGGCCAAAATTCTAGAATATTGGAATAAATTAGACAAAAAAGATAAATAAGCGGAATCACTTTTATCTTTCTAAAGAAGACGAACATTCGAATAAATTATAATCAGCTGAATTTGCATTTGAAAATTCGTGGAATCAGTATTTAATAAACAAAAAATGGTACCATTTAATGAGCTTATAGGTTTTATGATAGCTGCATTTCTTCTGGTATTGACTCCGGGGCCAAATATGCTTTATTTGATTTCAAGGTCGATTACTCAAGGTAAAAAGGCTGGAATAATTTCGTTAACAGGAATAGTATTTGGATTTTTATTTCATATCGTATTAGTATCATTTGGAATAACGGCTCTTTTATTTGCAGTTCCTTTTGCGTATTTAATCTTAAAAATTTTGGGTGTTGCTTATCTTCTGTATCTGGCTTTTCAGGCAATTAAGCCAAATGGAAAAAACATGTTTGAAGTAAACGATAAATTGACAATCGATAAACCAAGTAAGCTGTTTGGTATTGGGTTTTTAACAAGTGTTCTAAATCCTAAAATAGCAATGTTTTATTTATCCTTTTTTCCTCAGTTTATTAAACCTGAGCATGGCTCAATAATGACACAAAGTTTGCAATTAGGAATCACTCAGGCGACCATAAGTTTTACTGTAAACTTTGTAATTGTATTAACAGCATCAAGAATGGCAGTCTTTTTTGCAACAAAGCCAACATGGTTAAAAGTTCAAAAATGGTTTATGGCTGGAGTTTTGACTTCAATGGCAATAAAAATAGCTTTTTCGAAAGCAAAATAAAATAAAAACAAGAAACATGAAAGTAACCTTAAACAGAGTAAACGACGCGTTTCATTTTAAGCTCAAAAATGAACGTGGTCATGTAGTTGATGTAGATAGCAGAGCCGAATTTGGCGGAAGCGATTTAGGTGCGAGCCCAATGGAATTAGTATTGATGGGAGTTGCAGGATGCAGCGCTATTGATATGATTTCGATTTTAAAGAAACAACGCCAGGAAATCACTTCATTTAATGCTGAGGTCGAAGGAACTCGTGTTCAAATTGGAGAGGCAAAACCTTTTAAAGAAATCTTTGTAGTTTTTTATCTGGAAGGAGATATTAATCCTGAAAAAGCGCAACGTGCAGCACAACTTTCTTTCGAGAAATATTGCTCAGTTGGAAAAACTGTCGAGCCTACAGCCACAATAAAATATAAGGTGGTTTTGAACAACGAGGAATTATAGGAATTAGAAAATTAGTCAATTAGAGGATGAGATAATTCTTTGACTAGCTATTATAAAATAGTAAAAGAACTGTTTAGTTTAAGATTGTATCAAATGCCTTTGAGAATCTTTGTGTAATAGCTCTTTACAAAAACAAAAAATAAAATGAACGAACAAGAATTTGGTTTTGAAACCCAAGCCATAAGAACGCAATTAGAAAGATCACAGTATTTAGAGCATTCCGTGCCATTGTACCTATCATCAAGTTTTGTATTTGAGGATGCCGAAGATATGCGAGCTTCTTTTACAGAAGAGAAAGATAGAAATATTTATAGCCGTTTTAGTAATCCGAACACAACCGAATTTGTAGATAAAATTTGCAAAATGGAAGGTGCCGAAGCTGGTTATGCTTTTGCAACAGGAATGGCAGCGGTGTATTCTACTTTTGCAGCTTTGTTAAATGCGGGAGATCATATTGTTTCAGCAAGCAGTGTTTTTGGTTCAACTCATGCCTTGTTTGTGACTTATTTTCCAAAATGGAATATTGAAACGTCGTATTTTGATATCAATAAACCGGAAACTATTGAGAGTTTTATCAAGCCAAATACAAAGATATTGTATGCTGAGTCACCTACAAATCCTGGTGTAGATGTAATCGATTTGGAATTGCTTGGAAAAATTGCTAAAAAGCACAACTTGATTTTAATTATCGATAACTGTTTTGCAACGCCATATATTCAGCAACCTATAAAACACGGAGCACATTTGGTAGTACATTCTGCTACTAAGTTAATCGATGGTCAAGGACGCGTTTTGGGTGGAGTAACAGTAGGAAACGAGGATTTAATCAGACAGATATATTTGTTCTCAAGAAATACTGGACCTGCTTTATCACCATTTAATGCTTGGATTTTATCTAAAAGTTTAGAAACATTAGTTGTGCGTGTAGAGAAACATTGCGAGAATGCACTTAAAGTTGCTGAGTTTCTAGAAGCACACCCAAATGTAAACAGCATTAAATACCCGTTTTTAAAATCGCACCCACAATATGAAATCGCCAAAAAGCAAATGCTTTTAGGTGGTAATATTATTGCGTTTGAAATAAAAGGTGGAATAGAAGCTGGTAGAAAGTTTCTGGATAAAATAAAATTATGTTCACTATCGGCTAATATTGGTGATACAAGAACAATTGTTACGCATCCAGCATCGACAACTCACAGTAAATTGTCTGAAGAAGATCAATTAGCAGTTGGTATTACACAAGGATTAGTGCGTGTATCTGTTGGTTTAGAAACTGTAAAAGATGTAATTGCCGATTTAGAGCAAGCGCTTTCTTAAATAATTTTGAATGGTGATTGGCGATTTTTTATTTGATATATTTCATCAGAAAAAGAATCGTTAATCATCATTTTTTATTCTTTTGTAATTGTTCACTCAAAAAGTATATTTTTGTTGTAGAAAAATATGTAGTCCATTTTAGCAGAAATCTAAAATTTACATTCTAAAATCTAAAATAAAAAATGCTTTCAAAGAAAACTAAATACGGAATCAAGGCTTTAACATATTTGGCCAGGCGAGAAAATAACGAGCCTGTACAAATTGCTGAAATTGCTAAAAGCGAGCATATTTCGATTAAATTTCTGGAAAGTATTTTGTTGCTACTTAGAAACTCTGGTTTTCTTGGAGCTAAAAAAGGTAAAGGTGGTGGGTATTACTTGATAAAAGACCCAAAAGATATTAGCATGGCAAAGGTATATCGTATTCTCGAAGGACCTATCGCATTACTTCCGTGTGCGAGTCATAACTTTTATGAAAAATGTGATGATTGTGATGATGAAACTACTTGTGCAGCAAGGCGCTTAATGACAGAAGTGAGAGATAATACTTTGAAAGTTTTAGAGAATAACTCACTTGCAGATATTGCGTTTTAGTTAACCCTGTTCTATATACTATAATAAAAAAAGACCATTTCAGATTCTGAAATGGTCTTTTTTATGTCTTTTAGATTTGGTTTAAAAAATCAATTTATATCCAGCTAAAAAAAGCATTACTGCAATAGCATTTCTAAGTAAAGAATCTGGCACTTTTCCGCTTAACATACTTCCCATAAAGATTCCTGGAAGTGATCCCATTAATAACTGAGCTAATAAGGTTAAATCTAAATTACCCATTGAAGCATGTCCTATTCCTGCAACAAGAGTTAAAGGTACAGCATGAGCAATTTCAGTACCTACCAAACGTGGTGTAGGTAAAAGTGGGTAGAGGAAAAATAAAGTAACGGTACCCAAGGCTCCAGCTCCTATTGATGTTAATGTTACGGTTGCTCCAAGTAATACACCGATTCCAACGGTTAACATGTTTTGTGTATTGCTCTCGCTGTGAAATTTATCGCCAGCGTGTTTTTGAGAGTATACTAATAATTTCTTTTTGAATAAAATTGCAATAGAAGTAAAAAGCAATGCCCAGCCTAAACTATATTTTATAACTGCATTTATGGTTGTAATATCTGTTTTGATGCTGTTTAATATCCACAAAGTCAGTAAAGCAGCAGGAACACTACCTAAAGTAAGCCAGCCAGTTATAGACCAATTTATATTGCTTTTTTTATGATGTACAAATACGCCTCCCATTTTAGTAAAAGCAGCGTATAGTAAGTCGGTACCAACTGCTGTTGTTGGAGGGATACCAAAATATAATAAAATAGGAGTCATTAAAGAGCCACCTCCTACACCTGTTAATCCCACTATAAAACCAACGACTAAACCTGCAATTACAAGACCTATTTGGAAATCCATAAATAAAATTTGGGTAAAAATAATAACAATTTCACGATAATCCTATAGATATGGTAGACTTTAAGAAAAATATCACAATTAGATAACAAAACATTATTTATAATACACAATGATGATTCTTAGAATTCTTTAAAGCGTATTAGGATGTAACTTAAAGACAATTAGCGATGTAAAAAAATTAAAATTTATTTTGATATTTAGAAATAAGTAGTAATTTTGCATTGTAATCTACTAAGCCGATAGGGTAATAGATTTTAAAATAAAAAAGAATAATTAGGTGTATGGAAAAAGAACTGAAGTTGGATACCGTAGCAATAAAATCAGGTGGATCGTTTTCAAAACAATTATGGGTTATAATTCCTGCTGCATTATTGTTAGGTTTGATTTCAGTATTGATTTATAATCATCATGCAGAATTTACTTGGGAAGGCTTTCTAGATGGATTTAATCAGGAATTTTTAGTATTTTTCTTAATTGGAGTTTTTGCACAATTGGTAGATGGAACGTTAGGAATGGGTTACGGAGCAACATCAACATCTTTTTTATTGGCTTATGGAGTTTCTCCAGTTATTAGTAGTGGAGGAGTTCACGTAGCAGAAATGTTTACAACAGGGGCATCGGCGATATCACACCATAGATTTGGAAATATCAATAAAAAACTAGTTAAGAATTTATTGATTCCAGGGGTTTTAGGATCAATTACAGGAGCATATTTACTGTCGGATGTAATTGATGGAGATATTATAAAACCTTTTATCGCGGTTTATATGATTGTACTGGCAGTGATAATTATTAGAAAAGCATTAAATAAAACTATAATTAAAAAGAAAACCAAGCGACTTGGAATCTTAGCAACCTTTGGAGGTTTTATGGATGCTGTAGGAGGTGGAGGTTGGGGACCAATCGTAACTTCGACATTGTTAGGAAGAGGTAGAAATCCTCGTTATACAATTGGGTCGGTAAATGCAGCCGAGTTTGCAGTTTCATTTGCAAGTGGTGTAACATTCATGCTTTTTGGAGGAATCCACGGATGGCAAGTTATTATAGGTTTGATTTTAGGTGGCGTAATTGCTGCTCCTCTTGCTGCTTTTTTAGTAAATAAAATTAAAAGAAAACCTATGATGGTGGCAGTAGGAATATTAATTATCCTTTTGAGTTTAAAAACATTATCTAAATTATTGTAATAATTTTTTAGAAATATCAAGAATATGAGCACAACAAATATTACATCTTTATTAGCTAAAACAAAAGATTTTTCTCTGGAAGAAACATTAGAATTTTTGGCTAATGAATACAAAGACAAAGTCGTTTTCTCGACTTCATTTGGTCAGGAAGATCAGGTTATAACCGATTTTATTGCTAAAAATAATATCGCAATTACCATTTTTACATTAGATACAGGGAGATTGTTTCAGGAAACATACGATGTTTTTCATAGAACATTAAAAAAGTATAAAAAACAAATCGAAGTTTATTTTCCAGAAGCAACTGCGGTAGAGAGTTTATTAAAAGAAAAAGGTCCGAATAGCTTTTATGATTCGGTAGAGAACAGAAAAGAATGCTGCTTTATCCGTAAAGTAGTTCCGTTAAGAAAAGCCTTGTCAGGAAATGCAGTTTGGATTACAGGTTTAAGAGCTGAACAATCAGAAAACAGAAATGATTTACAATTGTTTGAATACGATGTAAACTTCGAAATAATAAAATTCAATCCATTATTAAAATGGTCATTACAAGAAGTAGAGGATTATTTGCAAGAACATAGCGTACCTCAAAATGCATTACATAAAAAAGGATTTGTAAGTATAGGATGTGCACCATGTACGAGAGCAATTTTGCCAGACGAAGATATTAGAGCCGGAAGATGGTGGTGGGAATCGAGCCATAAAGAATGTGGTTTGCATAGCGCTAAGAAAGAATAGAGAGCCTAGAGGCAAGAGAATAGAATAAAAAACAATAATGGTTATGAGTTTTGGATGAGGTGATCAAAACCTTAAATTTTAAACTTTAAACTTTGAAACAAAAAAACAATGAGTTCAGTATTAAAAACAAATGCTTTAGAGAGTGAAGCGATATACATTTTTAGAGAGGTAATTTCTCAATTTGATAAACCGGTTTTACTTTTTTCAGGAGGTAAAGATTCGATTACTTTAGTGCGTTTAGCGCAAAAAGCATTCTTTCCTGCGAAAATTCCTTTTCCACTATTGCACGTTGATACAGGACACAATTTTCCTGAAACGATAGAATTTAGAGATAAATTGGTTGCAGAGTTAGGATTAGAATTAATCGTAAGAAATGTTCAGGATGCTATCGACGAAGGAAAAGTTGTAGAAGAAACTGGAAAATATTCTAGTAGAAACAGCTTACAAACAACAACACTTCTAGATGCAATCGAAGAATTTAAGTTTGATGCTTGTATTGGTGGTGCGCGTAGAGATGAAGAAAAAGCAAGAGCTAAAGAACGTATTTTCTCAGTTCGTGATGATTTCGGTCAATGGGATGAGAAAAACCAACGTCCAGAGTTATTTGATATTTTGAATGGAAAAATAGAAAATGGACAAAACGTACGTGTTTTTCCAATTTCAAACTGGACAGAATTAGATGTATGGAGTTATATAGAACAAGAAAAAATTGAAATTCCATCTATTTATTTTTCACACAAACGTAAAGTTTTCTTGAGAGATGGATTAATCTGGTCACATTCTCCTTATGTGTATCAGGAAGAAGACGAACAAATCGAAGAAAGAATCGTTCGTTTTAGAACCGTTGGAGATATGAGTTGTACAGCTGCCGTTGAATCGTATGCAGCAACAATTAAAGAAGTAGTTGGAGAAATCAGAACATCTACAATTTCTGAAAGAGGTGCCAGAATCGATGATAAACGTTCTGAAGCAGCAATGGAGAAAAGAAAGCAACAAGGGTACTTTTAAGCCCCCTAACCCCCGAAGGGGGAACTTAAGCGGATTGAAAAGTAAATAAAATATTCAGATTTAAGAGTTTATATGAAGGTTTTTTTAGGGAACCTTAAACTTTTAAACTTTAAACAAAAAATTAAAATGGAAGTTTTAAAAATAGCAACAGCAGGAAGTGTAGATGACGGAAAGAGTACTTTAATCGGGAGATTGTTGTATGATACAAAATCATTGACTACAGATAAAATCGAAGCAATAGAAAAAAGCAGCAAATTAAAAGGATATGATTACTTAGATTTTTCACTTGCAACTGACGGATTAGTAGCAGAAAGAGAACAAGGAATTACAATTGACGTAGCGCATATTTATTTTTCGACAGCAAAGAAAAGTTACATTATTGCCGATACTCCAGGTCACGTTGAGTACACACGTAACATGGTTACAGGAGCTTCGACTTCGCAAGTTTCAATCATTTTGATTGATGCTCGAAAAGGAGTAATCGAGCAAACATATCGTCACTTTTTTATCAATAATTTATTGAGAGTAAAAGAGGTAATTGTAGCGATTAACAAAATGGATTTAGTTGATTATTCTGAAGAAGTTTATAATAAAATCAAAGCCGATTTTCAAGCATTAAATGCTAAAAGTACTTTTAAGGAACAAAACGTAAGTTATATTCCACTAAGTGCAATCAACGGTGGAAACGTAGTTGATCAATCTAAAGATATGCCTTGGTACGATGGACAAACTGTTTTGGAACATTTAGAAGCTTTAGAGCCAACAGATGTTTTTGAAAAAGGACAAGCACGTTTTCCAGTTCAAACAGTTATTCGTCCAAAGACGGAAGAGTATCACGATTTTAGAGGATATGCAGGTAAATTATACGGTAACTCAATTAAAGTAGGAGATGCAGTAACAGTTTTACCTTCATTAACAGAATCTAAAGTAAAGAACATTCACTTTTTTGATAAACAATTTGATGAAGCAATTGCAGGTTCATCAATCACAATTGAATTAGAAAATGATATCAATGTTACCAGAGGAGATATGATTGTAAAATCAACAGAACTTCCTAAAATAGAAAAAGATATCACAACAACAGTTTGTTGGATGGATTCTAAAAAGTTAGTTCCGGGAACAAAATATATCGTTCAGCATAATACAAACAGAGTTTTGGCAAAAGTAGAAAGTATCAAGAATACAATCGCAACCGATTACTCAGGAACAACACCAGCAACTCAATTAGCAATAAACGAAATTGGTGAAGTAAGTATTAAATTAAGCAAGCCTTTATATTTTGATGCTTACAATGACAATAAATCAAACGGAGCTTTTATCCTTATTGATACCGCAACAAATACAACTGCAGGAGTAGGATTCATTAGATAGTTTCACTGCTGTAAGCAATAAGCTTTAGGCTGTAAGCTTTTAGCAAAAAACGTATAACAAGGTACGCAAGAAAGCCTACAGCTTATTGCCTAAAGCCTAAAGCATTAAAAAGAAATGGAAAGTTTTAGAACAGAAATAGAAAATCCGATAGTTCAGAAAGAGATTATCGATTTAGAAAAAAAGATTCATTTATTCCGTGGAGGAAAAATTGATGATGAACGTTTTCGTAGTCTTCGTTTAGCACGTGGAATCTACGGGCAACGTCAGGAAGGCGTTCAAATGATTCGTATTAAATTGCCTTTTGGTAAAGTTACCAGCGAGCAATTAGTGCGTATTACTAAAGTTTCTGATGAATATTCTACAGGGCGTTTACATATTACAACACGTCAGGACATTCAGATTCACTATGTAAGTTTAGACAGAACTCCAGAGCTTTGGGCGAATTTAGCCAAAGACGATGTTACCTTGCGTGAAGCTTGTGGAAACACCGTTCGTAATATTACAGCAAGCGAATTGGCGGGTGTAGATGTAAACGAACCATTTGATGTTTCGCCTTATGCACACGCTTTGTTTCAGTATTTGTTAAGAAATCCTATTTGTCAGGAAATGGGACGTAAATTTAAAATTTCGTTCTCATCATCAGATGAAGATACGGCTTTGAGTTACTTACACGATTTAGGATTTATTCCAAAAGTAGTAGATGGTGTTCGTGGTTTCAAAATAATGTTAGGAGGAGGATTAGGTTCACAACCAGCACATGCCGAATTACTTTCGGAATTTGTACCTGCAAACCAAATCATTCCAACGGCAGAAGGTGTAATTCGTATTTTTGACAGATACGGAGAACGTGCAAAAAGAATGAAAGCACGTTTGAAGTTTTTAATCAAAGAAATAGGAAGAGATACCTTTATGGATTTGGTTGAACAAGAGAAAAAAGCGATTGCTTTTGAAACTTATGAAATAGATACAACAGCTTTTGAAGCACCAATTCCAGAAACATTATTACCAGTTCCAGCGGTTACTATTGAAGATACTAAAGGGTATGAAGCTTGGAAAAAATCAAACGTAATTGCTCAAAAACAAGAAGGATATTATGCTATCGGAATCAAAGTTTTATTAGGAGATTTTTACACCGATAAAGCAAGATTATTAGCTGATTTGATTAAGAATTATGCAGCAAATGAATTACGTTTTTCATTGCGTCAAAATATTGTAATACGTCATGTAAAAGAAGAGAATCTGCCCTTCTTTTATCAGGAATTAGCCAAATTAGGTTTTGTAAATCTAGGGTATAATTCTACTGCCGATATTACAGCTTGTCCGGGTACAGATACTTGTAATCTTGGGATTGCAAGTAGTACCGGAATTGCGGAAGAACTAGAAAAAGTATTAAATGCCGAATATCCTCAGTATAGTAATAACCATGAAATCGAAATAAAAATTAGTGGTTGTATGAATGCTTGTGGACAACACAATATGTCAGCAATCGGGTTTCAGGGAATGTCAATTAACTCAGGAAAATTAGTAGCACCAGCGTTACAAGTTTTATTGGGAGGAGGAAAATTAGGAAATGGAGCAGGACGTTTTGCCGATAAAGTAATTAAGATTCCAAGCCGTAGAGGACCAGATGCTTTGCGTACTATCTTAAATGACTTTGATGCCAACGCAAACGGAGAAAAATTCCTAAATTATTACGACTTAAAAGGAGAGAAATATTTCTACGAAATCTTAAAACCTTTTGCTGATGTAACCAATTTAACCGAAGCTGATTTTGTAGATTGGGGTAATGCCGACAACTATGTAAAAGCAGTTGGAGTAGGAGAATGCGCTGGTGTTGTTATCGATTTAGTTGCTACTTTATTATTAGAAGCAAAAGATAAATTAACATTTGCACAAGAATCATTCGACGAAAATAAATGGTCTGATGCTATTTACCATGCCTATGCAGGATTTGTAAATGGAGCAAAAGCATTATTACTTTCAGAAGATGAAAAAACAAATAATCACGCAGGAATTGTTGATTTGTTTGATACTGTTTTTGTAGCAACTTCTAAAATTGAATTGCCAACAACTTTTAAAGAATTGGTATACCAAATCAATAAAGTAGAACCTTCAGAAGCATTTGCAAAACAATATATACAAGAAGGAATTGCTTTTTTTGATACAATAGAAAAATATAGAGCCAAAGATTTAGCTAATGCTTAATACAGTAAAACCCAAAGTAACTTTAGTCGGAGCAGGTCCGGGCGATCCAGATTTGATGACTTTAAAAGGTGTAAAAGCACTTGCTGAGGCAAATGTGGTTTTGTACGATGCTTTGGCAAATGAAGAAATTTTAGAATATGCACCTAAAAATGCAATCCGAATTTTTGTTGGCAAGCGAGTAGGAAACCATGCCTACACACAAGACCAGATAAATCAATTGATTGTTGATAATGCATTAACTTACGGAAATGTAGTACGACTAAAAGGTGGAGACCCATTTGTATTTGGTCGTGGAAGCGAAGAAATAGAATACGTAGAGAGTTTTGGAATTCCTACTTTTGTAGTACCTGGAATCTCATCGGTAATTGCAGTTCCTGCTTATCAGGGAATTTCGATAACCAAAAGAGGAGTTTCAGAGAGTTTTTGGGCAATTACAGGAACAACTTCCGATAGAAAATTATCATCAGATGTTGCTCTTGCAGCACAATCTTCTGCAACAGTAGTTATCCTGATGGGGATGAGTAAACTATCGCAAATAGTAGCTTTATTCCAAAAAGAATCAAAGGGAGAAACACCGATAGCGATTATTCAAAACGGAACAACGCCAGAGGAAAAAGTAGGAGTAGGAACGATAAATACAATCCAAGAAATCGCTGCAGAAAACAAACTAGGTTCACCAGCTATTATTATCATTGGAGAAGTAGTTAGAGAAAGTACCAAATTAAAAGGATTTTACGAAGAATTTGTATCAAGTCAAATACGATTATAATGGAAAGAAACGAATTGTATCCCATTTTTTTAAAACTGCATAAGCTTAATGTACTTATTGTAGGCGGTGGAAATGTGGGATTAGAGAAGCTTTCCTTTTTATTAAAATCAAGTCCTAATGCCAATGTTGAGGTTGTTGCAACCACTTTTTTGCCAGAAATAGAAATCTTGGCAGAGAAGTATAATCTAACGCTAACAAAGGCAAAGTTCAAAAAGAAAATGCTTAAAAGGAGGCATATGGTTATTGCCTGTACCGACGATTTATTGGTTAACAAAAGAATATACGATTTATCTACAGAAAGATATCTCATATGTAATATTGCCGATACCCCCGAATTATGTGATTATTACTTAGGTGGAATCGTAACCAAAGGAAATGTAAAAATTGCCATTTCGACAAATGGTAAATCACCGACCACTGCCAAAAGGCTACGAGAATTTTTCGAAGAAATAATTCCCGAAGATATCAACCAGATGGTAGAAAACCTTAACGAATATCGAAAAACCTTAAAGGGGAATTTTGAAGATAAGGTTAAAAAAATGAATGAGATTACTGCTTCACTAAAAAATACACAGTAATTTTTTTTGGACAAAGGAAGAAATGAATGATAAAAATCATTGAAAATAGTGTAAATTATTTGTTTCTTTGTATTTATTAAGAATGATTATAAACAACAATAAAATGATTAAAACAGACATACTTATAATAGGAGCTGGTCCAACTGGTTTATTTGCCGTTTTTGAGGCAGGATTATTAAAATTAAAATGCCATATACTAGATGCTTTACCTCAAGTAGGAGGGCAACTTTCAGAATTATATCCTAAGAAACCTATCTATGATATCCCTGGATTTCCAGAAGTATTAGCAGGAGATTTGGTAGATAACTTAATGGAGCAAATAAAGCAATTCGAACCAGGTTTTACATTAGGAGAACGTGCTGAAACAATAGACAAGCAAGAAGACGGAAGTTTTATTGTAACCTCAAATAAAGGAACAAAAATTCATGCAGCAGTTGTAGCTATTGCAGGAGGTTTAGGAAGTTTTGAGCCACGTAAGCCACTTATTGAAGATATCGAGTTTTATGAAAATAAAGGAGTAAAATACTTCATCAAGAATCCAGAAAAATTCAGAGATAAAAGAGTCGTAATTGCAGGAGGAGGAGATTCAGCTTTAGACTGGAGTATATTCCTTTCTAATGTAGCTTCAGAAGTAACTTTAATTCACCGTAGAAACGAATTTAGAGGAGCTTTAGATTCTGTAGAGAAAGTACAAGAATTAAAAACAGCTGGAAAAATTAAATTAATTACACCAGCAGAAGTTATCGGAATCAATGGTGCTGAGCATATTGAATCATTAGATATCGAAGAAAACGGAGCACACCGTAAAATCGAAACCGATTATTTCATTCCACTTTTCGGATTAACACCAAAATTAGGACCAATCGGAGACTGGGGATTAGAGATTGAGAAAAATGCTATTAAAGTAAACAATGCATTAGATTATCAAACTAATATTCCGGGAATCTTTGCTATTGGAGACGTTAATACTTACCCAGGAAAATTAAAATTGATTCTTTGCGGATTCCACGAAGCAACACTTATGTGTCAGGCAGCATACCAAATTATCAATCCAGGAAAAAAATACGTGCTTAAATATACTACCGTTTCAGGAGTCGACGGATTTGATGGAACTCGTAAAGAAGCTCCAAAAGCTGTTGTTAAAGCAATAGTTTAATTTTTAAGCCTCTAAGAAGCTAAGTTTCTAAGGGACTAAGATTTTTATATATAAAGCTCAAACTTGTTATCAAGTTTGAGCTTTATTTTTTTTAATAATATAGGGCAATTTCGTTTTATTACACATTCATATCTTTCAGAACATTTGGGAATAATTTAAAAACATAGCCAGTGGTTTCAACCACTGGAACACAATATATAATCACGATCCGTATCCCACGGTTGAAACCGCGGGCTATAAATTGATAATAATAGAATTTCAGGTGTATAAGAATGTTAATTATCTTTAAACTTACTAGAATTTATTCTTAATTTTTTGATGCTAAACGTCAACCCTAAAACCCTTAGTAACTTAGTTCCTCAGAATCTTTAAAAAACACTTGCAATTGTTAGCGCTATGTGTTTACTTTGCACTGTTCATATATTTATTGAAAGTTATCACGAAAGGCGGAGGGATAGACCCATTGAAACCTTAGCAACCCTTTATCATAAAGAAGGTGCTACATTCTACTTTATACATTTACTGTATTAAAGATAGATAACACATAATACAGCAATGTATTTCTCAAAACTTTTCTTGACAAACTTATCGATATTAACTGAATAAAATTTCAGTATCAGAAGCGAATTATTGGCGCATTTTTGCCCAAAACATTCCCGCTTTCCGCTATATCTTTTTTTCTATCCCGAGGCTTCGGGACCAGAAAAAAAGGATACCGCTGCACTCGGGGCTAAAAGGCTATGATATTGAATTTTTGGTAATATTTAATAAAAGCTTTGCGCCTTAGCGTCATTGCAAGAAAAGAAAAAACATGTCAACAATTCAAGAAGCAATTAAAAAAAACATACTCGTGCTCGATGGAGCAATGGGAACAATGTTACAACGCTATAATTTTTCCGAAGAAGATTTTCGTGGAGAACGCTTCAAAGACTTTCCACATCCCTTAAAAGGAAACAACGATTTACTATCCATAACACAACCACAAGCAATTCGCGATGTCCACGCCGCTTATTATGAAGCGGGTGCCGACATCGTAGAGACGAACACATTCTCGGGAACAACAATCGGTATGGCCGATTATTTCCTGGAAGAGTACGTTTACGAATTAAACTACGAGTCGGCTAAACTAGCCCGAGAAGTAGCCGATGAGTTTACAGCTAAAAATCCTGATAAACCACGTTTCGTTGCCGGTTCAATTGGGCCAACAAACCGTACAGCAAGTATGTCACCAGATGTAAACGATCCAGGTTACAGAGCCGTAACGTTTGATGATTTACGTATTGCCTACAAACAACAAGTAGAAGCCTTAATGGATGGTGGCTGCGATTTACTGTTGGTAGAAACCATCTTTGATACATTAAATGCCAAAGCTGCACTTTTTGCAATCGAAGAAGTAAAAGAAGAACGTAATATCGAAATTCCGATTATGGTTTCGGGAACAATTACAGATGCTTCAGGAAGAACACTTTCGGGGCAAACAGTTGAAGCTTTCCTGATTTCGGTATCACATATTCCGCTATTAAGTGTAGGATTTAATTGTGCTCTTGGAGCCGATTTGTTAAAGCCATATCTTAAAACATTAGCACAACATACCAGTTTTAACGTTTCGGCACACCCAAATGCAGGTTTGCCTAATGCATTCGGACAATATGACGAGACACCAGAACAAACACAGGCATTCATCAAAGAATATTTAGAAGATAATTTAATCAACATCATCGGAGGTTGTTGCGGAACAACGCCGGAACATATTAGATTAATTGCTGAAATAGCGAAGGATTATAAACCGAGAGTTGCGCCGGTGTTGGTGTAACGTTTTCCTGCAAGGTTTGTAATAAGAAGAATAAAAGCATTAGATTGAAATATTGGTAATATTAGATAGATGGAAAAAATTAAGCAAAAGGTAATATTGAATGCTAATGGAGCTGAAGTAGCTGTTTTGCATTTTGGTGACGACAACGATTATCTTTCGTTAACAGATATTGCTAAATTTAAAAATGCAGATGATGCTTTTATTGTTGTGAATAATTGGCTTAGAAGTAAAGATACAATTCTTTTTGTAGGATTATGGGAGCAATTAAATAATCCTAATTTTAAACCTATCGAATTCGATAGGTTTAAAAATGAAGCAGGAACAAACGCTTTTACGTTATCTCCCCAAAAATGGATAAATACAACAAATGCTATTGGTATTATTTCAAAATCAGGCAGATATGGGGGGACTTTTGCACATAAAGATATTGCTTTTGAGTTTGCCTCGTGGGTATCGGCAGAATTTAAGTTATATATTATTAAGGATTATCAAAGGTTAAAAACGGATGAGAATAGTCGCTTATCTTTAAATTGGAATTTAAGTAGGGAATTGTCTAAAATTAATTATCGTATACATACGGACGCAATAAAAGAAAATTTAATTCCTAAGGATATTGCTCAAACATTAAAAGGGATTGTATATGCAAACGAAGCTGATGTTTTAAATATTGCATTATTTGGAGTTACTGCAAAACAATGGAAAATACAGAATCCTGATGTAAAAGGAAATATAAGAGACGAAGCTACATATCATCAACTTATTATTTTGGTAAATATTGAAAGCATGAATGCTGAATTAATAAAGTTAGGCTTAACTCAAGATGAAAGGGTGTTGCGATTGAATAAAATGGCGATCGAACAAATGACTTCTCTTTTGAGAATAGAACAAAAGAAAATAATATAAGAATAATTAAGATCTTGGAAAATATAAAGATTTCTTATGAAACCGAATTTGCGTGAGGGATAGAAGAGGATAGCCCACAGCCTGACGAAGGAAGTGCGAGGACTAAGAACGGATAGCCCGATTCGCTGCGGCGAAACACGCCCAAAGTAAGATTGTGAAATAATAGAATGAGATTGCTTCGTTCCTCGCAAGGACAAGCAAGACGTTAAAATAAAAGTTCCAGAGGAACGACATATTTGTAGCTACGGAATTTATTCCGTTGAAAATTAAAAAGAAATGGCAGAAAATAGAAGAGACCTTGTATTAGCAGGATTAGAACCGTTGATTATTACGCCTAACAGTGTTTTTGTAAATATTGGTGAACGTACAAATGTTACGGGTTCAAGAAAATTCCTTCGCCTAATCAAGGAAGAGAAATATGACGAGGCACTTGATATTGCAAGACAACAAGTAGAAGGTGGAGCGCAGATCATCGATATAAATATGGATGAAGGAATGCTTGATGGTGTTCAGGCAATGACAAAATTCCTGAATTTAATAGCATCAGAACCCGATATTTCGAGAGTGCCGATTATGATCGACAGTTCGAAATGGGAAATCATCGAAGCGGGTCTTAAAGTAGTACAAGGAAAAAGTGTTGTAAACTCGATTTCGTTAAAAGAAGGAGAAGAAGCTTTTATTCACCACGCCAAACTAATCAAACGTTACGGAGCTGCGGCTATTATCATGGCTTTTGATGAAGTAGGTCAGGCAGATAATTTTGAACGTAGAGTCGAAATTTGTCAGCGTTCGTATGATATTTTGGTTAATAAAGTCAATTTTCCTCCACAGGATATTATTTTCGATTTAAATATTTTTCCTGTTGCAACCGGAATGGAAGAACATCGCCTGAATGCTTTGGACTTTTTTAGAGGTACAAAATGGGTTCGTGATAATTTGCCTCACGCGCATATCAGCGGTGGTGTAAGTAACGTTTCATTCTCTTTTAGAGGAAATGATCATGTTCGTGAAGCGATGCACTCGGTGTTTTTATACCACGCAATTCAGAACGGAATGACAATGGGAATTGTAAATCCAGAGATGCTTTCTATTTATGATGATATCCCTAAAGATTTATTAGAACACGTAGAAGATGTAATTCTTAACAGACGTGACGATGCAACTGAAAGACTTTTAGATTTTGCAGAGAATGTAAAAGGCGAAGTAAAATCAGATGAAAAAGCGATTCAGGAATGGCGTTTAGGAACGGTTCAGGAGCGTATTACACATTCATTGGTAAAAGGTATTGATGCTTTTATAGAAATAGATGTCGAAGAAGCGCGTCTGGCTGCTACAAAACCAATTGAAGTTATCGAAATCAATTTGATGACGGGAATGAACGTTGTTGGAGATTTATTCGGAAGCGGAAAAATGTTTTTACCACAGGTAGTAAAATCAGCACGTGTAATGAAAAAAGCTGTTGCTTATTTATTGCCTTTCATAGATGCACAAAAACGCCCCCCAGCCCCCGAAGGGGGAGTTAAAACCTCACAACATTGGGAAACTGCAAATCCGATGAATTATGGATTGTTGAAGCAGTTTTCTTTGGATATGAGAAATAAACCTACTGAAACTGAAAAGATTTTATGGGACCAATTAAGTGGAAAACAATTAGAAGGGTATAAATTTAGGAGACAACATATTATAGGCGATTATATTGCGGATTTTGTGTGTTTAAAAGAACGTATTATAATTGAAGTTGATGGGTTAATTCATCAACTGCCTGAAAATGTAGCAAGCGATTTAGAAAGAACTAAATGGTTGAATGAGCAAGGATTTCAAGTATTAAGATTTACAAACACAGAAGTTTTAACTGGATTAGAAAAAGTTTTAGCTACTATTAAAGATGCATTAGAGGCTCCCCCTTCGGGGGCGGGGGGGGCAGGAAAGATACTAATTGCAACTGTAAAAGGTGACGTTCACGATATTGGTAAAAATATCGTTTCGGTTGTTTTAGCCTGTAACAATTACGAGATTGTAGATCTTGGTGTTATGGTGCCTCCAGAAAAAATTATTGCTGCCGCGATAGAACATAATGTTGATATTATTGGTCTAAGCGGATTGATTACACCTTCGCTTGACGAAATGGTGTATTTGGCAAAAGAACTAGATAAACAAGGAATTAAAATCCCGATTATGATTGGTGGAGCAACGACTTCGCGCGCGCATACAGCCGTGAAAATTGCACCTCAATATAGAGAAACTGTAATTCACGTAAACGATGCTTCGAGAGCCGTTACCGTTGCAGGAAATCTTTTAGACCATAATCGCAAAATATACGCAAGCGATATTCGTGCAGATTATGATGCGTTTAGAGAAACGTTTTTAAATCGTTCGAGAGATAAAAACTTCCTAACGATTGAGCAAGCGCGTAAAAATAAATTACAATTGGATTGGGCAGAATACACGCCAACCAAACCAAAATTTATTGGAGCAAAAGTAATCGAAGTAGAGTTGGATGTTTTGGTACCGTATATCGACTGGACACCGTTTTTTAGAACATGGGAATTGTTTGGGAAATACCCAGCGATTTTAACCGATGAGGTAGTTGGAGAACAAGCAACTTCGGTTTTTGCAGATGCACAGGACATGCTGAAAGTAATTTTGGCAGAGAAAAAGCTAACTGCAAAAGGTATTTACGGAATTTTCCCTGCGAATCAGGTAGATGATGACGATATCGAATTGCGTGATGAAAACGGAAAAGTTCTGGAGAAATTCTTAACGCTTCGTCAGCAATCACAAAAAACAAAAGGCGCACCAAACATTGCTTTGTCGGATTTTATTTTGCCAAAAGATTCAGGAGTTACCGATTATATGGGAGCATTTTGTGTAACAACAGGTTTTGGAGTAGACGAATGGGCTGCCGAATTTGAAAAAGATTTAGACGATTACAATTCGATCATGGTAAAAGCATTAGCAGACCGTTTTGCAGAGGCTTTCGCCGAATATCTACACGAAGAAGTGCGTAAAGATTTTTGGGGTTATGACGTAGACGAATCATTATCGACAGAAGATTTAATCGAAGAAAATTATAAAGGAATTCGTCCAGCGCCAGGATATCCTGCTTGTCCAGACCATTTAGAAAAGCCAACAATCTGGAAATTACTAAATGTAGAAGAAGAAATAGGAGTAACCCTTACTGAAAGTATGGCGATGTGGCCAGCATCTTCGGTTTCAGGATATTATTTTGGAAATCCGAAAAGTAAATATTTTGGACTCGGAAAAATAAAAGAAGACCAAGTTGTAGATTACGCCAAACGCCGAAGTATTTCGACAGATAAAGCTATGAAATGGTTAAATCCTAATATAGCAGATTAGCCCCCTAGCCCCCGAAGGGGGAAGTAAGGCAGAAAAAAATAACACAAACCTGATGACCCCTTTCAGGAATTCCCCCTTCGGGGGTTAGGGGGCTGATTATGAAAGTAACACAACATATAGAAAACGCCAACGGAAATACATTATTCTCATTTGAGATTATTCCGCCCCAAAAAGGGAAAAGTATTCAGGAATTATACGACAATATTGATCCGTTAATGGAGTTTAAACCGCCATTTATAGATGTAACAACTTCTCGCGAAGAGTATATTTATATTGATAAAGGCAACGGACTTTTAGATAAAAAATTAACTCGTATGCGTCCGGGAACACTGGGAATTTGTGCTTCTATAAAACATAAATATAATGTAGACACTGTACCGCATTTACTTTGCGGTGGGTTTACTCAAGAAGAAACCGAGTATATGTTGGTAGATTGTCACTATCTAGGAATCAATAATGTAATGGCGCTTCGTGGTGATGCTATGAAAGATGAACAATCTTTCGTACCAAAAATCGGAGGAAACAGTTTTGCGATAGATTTAGTTAAACAAATCAATGAACTAAATTGTGGAAAGTATTTACACGAAGTAATGGATGTTGATAACAAAGCCGATTTTTGTATTGGTGTTGCAGGATATCCAGAGAAGCATTTAGAATCCCCATCCTTAACTTCTGACTTAAAAAGACTAAAAGAAAAAGTTGATGCTGGTGCTGATTATGTGGTAACACAAATGTTTTTTGACAATTCAAAATACTTCGAGTTTGTAAAAAGAGCACGCGAAATGGGGATTACAATTCCTATTATCCCAGGAATTAAACCAATTGCTGTACAAAGACATTTGCAGGTTTTACCTCAAATTTTCCGTATCGATTTACCCGAAGACTTAATTAGCGAAGTCGATAAATGTAAAAATAATGTCGAGATACGACAAGTTGGTATCGAATGGGCAATTCAGCAATCATTAGAGCTTAAAGCTGCAGGAGTTCCGGTTTTGCATTATTACTCCATGGGAAAATCCGAAAATATTCGTCAAATAGCGAGTAAAGTTTTTTAATGTCATTGCGAGGAACGAAGCAATCTCATACAGCATATCTTTAGTGCTTATTATTAGTGTGATTGCTTCGTGCCTCGCAATGACTCTCGTCTTTGTGAACAATTGGAATTTGGAATTTAAAGTTTGGAATTTTATAAATTTAAACATTATGGAAAAAGAAGAATTACAAGCAATCGCATCTCAATTAAAAAAACCAGAAGGAGAAAAAGGAATTGAAATGGCAAATATGATGCATGAAACAAACATCAATATGACGCTAAGTTCAATCCGAAACTTAAATATCTCTCAAGGTGATAAAATACTAGAACTTGGTCATGGTAACGCAGCGCATTTAGAATACGTAATGCAGCAGAGTACGGATTTAAAATATTACGGACTCGAAATGTCTGAATTAATGTATGGAGAAGCGCGACAGATAAACAGAAACTATGTCTCTCAAAAACAGGCTTTCTTTTCAGTTTATGATGGAAACACCATTCCGTTTCCAGATGCCACCTTCGATAAAATATTTACTGTAAATACGTTATACTTTTGGCAAGAGCCAGTAAAATTTCTTTTAGAAATATATAGAGTGCTTAATAATAAAGGAATCTTTACCCTAACATTTGCACAGGAAAGTTTTATGAAGAAACTTCCGTTTACCGAATTTGAATTCAATCTTTATGATACAGAAAAAGCTGAAAAACTAATCAGTCAAAGCCCTTTTAAAATCATCGATTCAGAAACGTTGACCGAAAAAGTAAAAAGCAAAACAGGAGAACTTGTCGATAGAGAATTTACTACACTTGTTTTACAAAAAGAATAAAATTAGAGTTAACAATTTAGAATCCTTTTTTGGTGTAATTTAATTGATTTTTAAAATACTAATGCTTTTTAAACTATGGGGACTAAAAAAATCAATTTTATAAAAAATTACAGTAGTATACTTTTGCTTCTGGGAGGTATAGTTGCGGGAAGTATTTTAGGATTAGTTTTTGGTAAAGATGTTGAGATTATAAAACCATTGGGAGATATCTTCTTGAATTTGCTTTTTACAGCAATTATTCCGTTAATCTTTTTTACGATAACTTCTTCTATTGCCAATTTAGAGAAAACAGAAAAGCTAGGAAGGCTATTTGTTGTTATGATTGCCGTTTTCTTAGGAACACTTCTTATTTCGGCTATTGTAATGATTATTGCTGTTTATCTTTTTCCTATCCATCAGAATATTATAGTTTCTAAAGTTCCATTAGAGAATATTGCAACAGGTAATGTTGGCGACCAAATTGCACAATTACTTACGACCAATGATTTCTACGAATTATTGTCTCGAAAAAGCATGCTTGCACTTATTATCTTTTCATTTTTAATAGGATTTGCAACCTTGCAATCAGGAGAAAAAGGAAATGCTTTCAGGAGTTTTCTAGACTCAGGAAACGAAGTGATGAAACAGCTTTTAAATATGATTATGAAATTAGCTCCAATAGGTTTGGGAGCTTATTTTGCCTATCAGGTTAGTTTTTATGGGCCACAATTGTTTGGAGTTTACGCTAAACCCCTAGGGATTTATTATGGAGCCTGTATTTTTTATTTCTTCGTATTCTTTAGTTTGTATGCTTTAATAGCAGGAGGAAAAAGAGCCTTTGTAGTATTCTGGAGTAATAATGTTACACCCGCGCTTACAGCTATAGGAACTTGTAGTAGTATTGCAACAATACCTGCTAATCTTTTGGCAGCCGAGAAAATGAAAATACCTGCACATGTCCGGAACGTGGTTATTCCGCTAGGAGCGCCATTGCATAAAGACGGTTCGAGTATGTCATCTATTTTAAAAATCACCGTATTATTTACCATGTTCGGAAAAGATTTTACCGAACCAAGTACAATACTTTTAGCATTGGGAATTACGGTAATCGTTTCTATTGTTGAGGGCGGAATTCCAAACGGAGGATATATCGGAGAAGTATTGGCGATAACAGTTTACGGTTTACCAATGGCAGAAGCCTTACCTGTAGCTATGATTTTGGGTACACTTGTAGATCCAATTGCTACTTTGCTTAATGCCAATGGCGATGTGATTTCATCGATGATGGTCTCCCGATTTTCGGAAAAAACGAAATGGTAGGGATTTAACATAATGAAATTGTCGTAACATTTATTCAATAAAATTATTTTAACCATATAAGTAATGTAAGTAAATATAAGAGAGAATAATCAACGCAAAACTTAAATGAACTTACATTACTTATATGGTTATTTTTTTCACAATAAAATCTTATTCTTAAACAGATTAGGCATTGATACCATATAATGCATTAATTTTATTTTAAACTATAATATCTAAAATGAATACAGCACTTCAACAAGATTTAAACGATATAGAAAATATACTTGAACAAGTAAAACAACAAGGAATAGCGTTTTTAAATTCTCTCGATTCAATTCCAACATCCAATTCCAACAGTATAACGACCAACCGAAATCTTAATCAGGAAGGATTAGGCGCATTATCGGCTTTGGAAGAATTTAATCAGCGATTAGCACCATTAATGATTGCATCGCCAGGACCAAGATATTTAGGTTTTGTAACTGGTGGGAGTACACCAGCTTCTATAGTTGGTGATTGGTTAACTACAATTTATGACCAGAATACGCAAGCGGTAAAAGCACAAGGAGGAGTTTCGGCTTTAATAGAAATTGAGACAATTAATTTATTATTACAATTGCTGGATTTGCCAAAATCATTTCTTGGCGGATTTGTAACTGGAGCAACAATGTCTAATTTTACTTCATTGGCTGTTGCAAGACAATGGATTGGAAAACAACTAGGAAAAGACTTTGCTAAGAACGGAATATCTGAACCTATTACGATTTTTGCATCTACGCCACATTCATCTTCTATAAAATGCTTGTCAATGTTAGGTATTGGAAGTCAGAACTTCACTAAAATAAAAACAATTGAAGGAAACCGTGAAGCAATAGATGTAGCCGATTTAGAAAAAAATATCGAAACTCTAAACGGAAAACCATTTATTGTAATTACAAGTGCAGCAACAGTAAATACAGCCGATTTTGATGATTTTGCAGCAATAAATGAATTAAAAAAGAAGTATAAATTCTGGTGGCATATTGATGCAGCTTTTGGAGGATTTGCAGCTTGTTCGCCTAAATACAAACATTTGGTAAATGGTTGGGAAAATGCTGACAGTATCACAATAGATTGTCATAAATGGCTTAATGTCCCTTACGAAAGTGCTTTTTATTTGATAAAAGAAGAACATAAAATATTACAGATAGAAACATTTCAAAATTCGAATGCACCCTATTTGGGAGATCCATTAGAAAATTTTAGTTTCTTAAATTTCTTACCCGAAAACTCAAGAAGATTAAAAGCATTGCCAGTTTGGTTTTCTTTATTAGCTTACGGAAAAGAAGGATATCAGGATATAGTCGAAAATAGTGTAGCTCTTGCATTGCAATTTGATGCATTTATTACAGAGAATGAAAACTTTGAGTTATTAGCGCCAACAAGACTAAATAATGTTTGCTTTACATTATCGGGAGATCATAATCAGGAGAGAGTAAATTCATTCTTGAGTCGTCTTAATGATACAGGAAAAGTATTTATGACGCCCACTGTTTATCAAAATCGTAAAGGAATTCGTGCTTCATTTGTGAACTGGAGAACAAGTGAAAAGGATATTGAAATAATCGTAGAAGAAATGAAAAATACAATTCTAGAGTTGAAAATTTAAGTAAAACATACAATAGATTTTTTTGAAAGTAGCCCGTTTAATTTGTTAAACGGGCTACTTTTTTATGTTTTTTTTATTTCTTGACGAATTGAAGCTTTGAGTTTTAACTTTTAAGGTGTTAAATTTTAATTGAATCTTAAGTTAATCTTAATTATTTACTAAGAAATATATTAATTTTTTATTGAATTGGCTACTTGAAAGTTAATCGTCGTTTTTATTTAGAATAATTAAAAATAACTTGGAAATGGTGTTTATTGATGTTAATTTTGTGCCAAATTAATTTCAACTTTAAGTAATGAAAATAAATAGAATATTTATCTTAATCCTGGTGCTCTTAACTTCGATTCAAGGTTTCTCACAAAATAACAAAGTAAAATTAAATGGGGTCATTTTAGGTAATAACGGGCAACCTGTCGAAGGTGTTTCTGTAGAACTAAAAGGTACTGCTTATTCAACATTAACCAATGAAAAAGGGGAATATGAAATTATAGCAGAACCACGAAACTATATTTTATCTATTACTTATGTTGGATATAAACCAAAGCAAGTAAAGATTAATTTAAAAGAGGTAAATCAAACAGTTCCAACTCTTACGATTGAAGAAGATATGGCTGCGTTAGATGAAGTTCAGGTTAAAGGAATATCTAAAGTAACCAGAGTAAAAGAATCTGCTTTTCAGGTTAATGCGGTCGATACTAAGTCAATGGCTAACATTACATCCAATTTGAGTCAAATATTGAATAAAACTACTGGGGTAAAAGTTAGGGAGCAAGGAGGTATGGGGTCTGATTTTGATTTTTCTATCAATGGTCTTTCTGGTAGTGCCGTAAAGTTTTTTATAGATGGTGTGCCTTTGGATATTATGGGGAGCTCAATGTCGTTAAACAATATACCAGTTAATTTATCTGAAAGAATTGAAGTATATAAAGGTGTAGTACCAGTAAATTTAGGTTCTGATGCTCTTGGCGGTGCTGTAAATATTATTACGAATCATCAAATATCAAATTATTTTGATATGTCATATAGTTTAGGATCATTTAATACGCATAGTGCTTCATTAACAGGACAGATGCGTGACAAAAAATCAGGATTAACTTTTAAAGCTTCTGGTTTTTTAAATTATTCTGATAACGATTACACAATGCGAGATGTGCAAGTAATAGAAGTGATTGATAAAGATAATTCTCGATTTGTTACTGGTGATTTTAAAAGATTCAATGATCAATATAAGTCTGCTATGGGGCAGGCAGAACTAGGTTTCGTTGATAAATCTTGGGCTGATATGTTTTTTATTGGAGGAAGTTATTCAGCTACAGAAAAAGGAATACAAACAGGAACTAACCAAGACGTAGTATACGGTCAAGTACATAGAGGAGGAGATGCTTATTCATTCTCACTAAGATATTTAAAAAAGAATTTGTTTACAAAAGATCTTGATCTAAGCTTTTTTTCTTCCTATTCAGACGATCAATATACTATTACAGATACTGCACTTAGAAAATATTATTGGGATGGAAGTTATGTGGCAGCTACTTCTTCAGAAATGGGAGGGCCTGCAACTAAATGGAATATTCGACGTCCAAAATATTTTATCGGATCGAATCTTAGCTACAAAATAGACCATAATAATTCGTTAAGTCTAAACTATACTCTGGACAAGGTCGAAAACAAGACTTATGATGAGTTGCTTACTGACAAAGATTATAATCCTGGGAAAATTACAAAGCATATTATAGGGCTATCCTATCAACAGAATTTATTGGAAGAAAAACTGACCAACACGTTTTTTGGAAAATATTATAGTATGTTGTTAGAACAACCTTTTGCTATTACTAATTCTGGAACTGGAGCGGGTGAAACTGTTAGGGATAACAATGGTTACACCGGATATGGAATTGCATCACGCTATAAAATAACTTCGTCTATAGGTATAAAAGCTTCTTATGAAAAAGCATATCGCTTACAAAGAGTAGATGAGGTGTTTGGTAATGGGTACTCGGTTGTAGCTAATCCTAATCTTAAACCAGAGAATAGCGACAATTACAATCTGGGTGGTTATTGGAAGAATGCAGCGGAAAATCATCATTTTTTTATTGAAACAGGAGGGTATTTAAGAAATGCGAAAGGCTTTATTTCTCCAGTTGTTTATCAATCGAATAGTCAGATAAGTAGATTTGAAAATACATCAAATGTTCTTATCAAAGGACTTGAGGCCGATATTAAGTACAATTATCAGGATAAAATAAACGTTGGGATAAATTTTACTTATCAAAGCACGCTTGACAACACGAAATATCCTAATGGATCAAATTCAGGAACAATATCAGCTACATACAAAGATGACTTGCCTAATAGACCTTGGATGTTTGGTAATGCCAATTTAGGATATAGAAAGTCGGACTTTATTAAAAAAGGAAATAATCTACAGCTTAATTGGGATTTGCAATATACACACTGGTATTACCTTACATGGGAAAACTATGGTACAAAAGAAGGTAAAAGTATAATTCCTAATCAGTATATCCAAAATGCATCTATTTCTTATTCTATGAATTCTGGAATGTATAATATTTCTTTAGAGTGCAACAATCTAACAAATGATTTGGCTTATGATAATTTTAAGCTACAAAAGCAAGGACGCTCCTTTTCAATTAAATTTCACTATTTCTTAAAATAGCCTGAAACGAACTTTTATTTTTAATGATTATATAAAAAATATTTTAAACATGAAACGATTTATTAAACCCTCTTTTTATTTTCTATTTATTAGTACATTGATAATGGGTACAACTATTTCTTGTTCTAGTAATGATGATTCTGGAAGTGATTCAGCAGGTGCAAAAGCTGATTATGCGCTATGGTTGCAATTAGGGAGTTGGCCAAATACAACTCAGTACATTGTAGGAGTTGATGATTTAACTAAAGGGAGTGTTAGTTTGGTAGGTAATGGTGCCGAAGTTACAAGCAAGGCAGATTACGGAATTATTGCCAAAAATGGGTTTTATTACTATCCAAGTACAAGTTCTAATTTTGGTAAAATGACTAAATTCGAATTTAAGAACAATCGATTATCTGTTGTGTATGAAGTGCCTTTTACGTATCAAAAATCTATAAGTTGTTATGCATGGATTGATGACAACACGCTAGTATTGTTTGGAACGAATGGAGATGGAAGCAAAGTATTATATACCGTTGTAAATGCCACAACACTTTGGATAAAAAATGGAGAATTGGCATTGCCTGCGATTCCAGCGGGATATACTTCTTATAATCAAGGGAATATTCAATATTCAAACGGAAAACTATATGTAGCATTTTCTAATATGGCTATTTGGCCATCACTTGCTGAGGCAGGTATGAATATTGCCGTAGTAGATTATCCAAGTTTTGCTGTTGAAAAGGTTATTAAAAGCTCGGAAGCGGATGGTAATGGAGGATCTAATATGTGGATGCCAACTTCTTGTACTGATGAGTCTGGTGATGTTTATATGATGTTTTTTGCTGACTGGATGACTTCTAAAGATAGTCCAACAAAAATAGTTAGAATCAAAAAGGGTGAAACTACATTAGACTCTTCTTATAATTTTAACCTTGGTACTGCTTTAGGAGGAGAAACTGCTAGCGGACTTTGGTATGTTGGTAACGGTAAGGCTATTGCTAAATACATAGATTCAAAAATAGTAGCAGAAAATCCTTCTGGATTGTTTAATACTAAATTTGCTTTAATCGATATAGCTACAAGCTCAGTAATTAAAAAATTAGATTTACCTGCAGATAAAGGAAGCCAATTACAAAATGTAATTACATCTGATGGTAAAGTATTTATTCAGGTTAATGCTGAAACTACTAAAGATTATATCTGGGAAGTTAATACCACAACAGGTGCTGTAACTTCAGGAGTAGAAATTGTTGGAGGTTATGATTATATTTTACGTTTAGATAATTTGAAATCATCTAAGTAAAAACTCTAAGAGCTCTTGAAATTTTATTTTCATTTCGCTATTTTCTTTAATTGATTGCAATTGCTAAGCTTACACTTTAAGCTAATACAATTTTAATGGCTTGAGGAATTACTTAACTATAAATATTCCTCAAGCCATTTTTACTAATACATCTTTTTTGCCCATAAAAACTATTACATATTAAAATTATAATATCAATGAGTACTATTAAAAGCCGTTCGAATAAACCACCAAATAAAGGAAAATCACGTTTTAGTAAAATTAATGCATGGTTGCATTTATGGTTAGGACTCGCTTCGGGTATCGTTGTATTTATAATGGGAATTACAGGTTGTATTTTGGTTTTTGAGCAAGAAATCAAACATGCAACATCCTCTTGGCTTAATGTAGAAGCACAAGAATCAGAGAAAGTATTACCGCCCTCTAAGATATATCAAGCAGTAAGTAAAGCTTTGCCTAATAAAGAGATTCATGGTTTCTGGTACAATGGTTTAGATAAAACTATAAAAGTAGACATCGAATCGGATTCTTTAATTTATGTAAATCCTTATAATGGTAAGATTACCGGAATTGTAGATCACGAAGATTTTTTTCATATCATGGACGAAGGACATCGTTACTTATGGTTAGGTAGGGATATTGGTTCGCAAGTAACGGCTTGGGGAACGCTAATTTTTTTCTTTCTTCTTATAAGCGGACTTATTCTTTGGTTTCCAAAAAAATGGAACAAAACAACTAGAAATAGTAGTTTTAAGATAAAGTGGAATGCTAAGCTCAAGCGCTTAAATTATGATTTGCATAATGTAGTGGGATTCTACACTATTATATTAGCATTACTTATTTCGTTTACAGGATTATTAATGAGTTTTCATTGGCTAAGAGAAAGCACCTATTGGATAAGTGGAGGTTGGGCAGATGAAAAAGAGAAAAAAGAACAAGTTGTTACTGCCAAAAAAGATACTTTATCTAAAAAGCAATTAGACAAACTGGCTGCAGCCGATTTTATCTGGAACAAAGTACGTAAGGAAATTGCCAAAGAAAATACAGAAGCTGTTATCATTGATCTTCCACATGAGCCAGAAGATGATTTCTACGCTTGTACAGATATGAATAAAGGAGTTTGGAGGGATTTGTACTTTGATCAACAAACATTGGAATTAAAGCCTAATTCGCAGAAATATATTGATAACGAACGTTTCTCTAAATGGCTTATGCGATCTAATTATAGTTTGCATATAGGAGCTATTGGAGGAATACCAACTAAGATTTTATATTTCGTAGGTAGTTTGATATGTGCAAGTTTACCAGTTACAGGTTTTTATATTTGGTGGGGAAGAAAGAAAAAGCAAAAACCTACAGTTAAAATTTAATATTACCCATTTACATATTTTTAGTTAGTTAAAGTCTTTTGAAAGTATTCGTACTCTTCAAAAGACTTTTTTTATGTTTTAACTTAAATAAAATATTGAATTATTTTATCACGAAACAACCACAATATTGTCTTTCTGAGGAACGAAGAATCTCCGAAAGAAACTAACACAATGTATTTATTTCAAGTTTGTTGAGCTACTAATGGAGATTCTTCGTTCCTCAGAAAGACAAGTATGCGATAGCTATTCCGTAGGTTTTAGTATTGTTCCATTGCTTTGGATTTAGCTTGAAGCAATTCAGAAATCCATTTAATTTGTATTATCTGCATTCTATTTTAATACAAAGACTATGTTGATTACAAAACCATATATAACAAAGAAAGCCCATGAAATTTCACGGGCTTTCTTATTATAAAATGTAGCTTTTTTTAAATTCTGTAAGTAAAGGAAATTGTTGCTACACGGCTATCAAGATTATATCTTTTGTCAATGCTGGTTTGTCCGATAACCGAATTGATATTGTATTTATTGGTATTAAAAATATCGGTAACATTAAACTTTATACTGCCTTTGTTAGCAAGAACTTGTTTTGATAATCCGATGCTAAAATCAAAGAAACTATCTCTTTCGTAAATCCCAACATTCGATTTTGATTGATATTGTGCATTTGCTTCCGCTTTCCAAGTATCAGTAATTGTAAATGAGTTTTGAACACTTAAATTTAAGGTTACAATTGGGTCGATTGTATTGGTATTGATAATCTTTCCTTCAAATTTATTCTCAAAAACATTAAAGAGCGTGTTCACAGACCACCATTTATAAATATCGGTTGTATTGGTAATATTTACACCATAATTGTATGATTTATTGGCATTGATTTGTGAGGTAACCGTTGTATTATTGTCTGGATTGTAAACATATATTTCTGTAAAAACATCTTTGGTTTGATTAAAATATACCGAAGCCATAAAAGCACTTTTCCAAGAATATCCTATTTCTGATGTATGTGTAATTTCAGGAACCAGATTAGGATTACCTTGAGAATAATTGAACGAATCGTCATAAAAACGGAATGGATTCAAATCAAACTGACTCGGTCTGTTTATTCTCTTACTGTAAGAAGCATGCATAGAATGGTTACTACTCAATTCATATTTAAGCGAAAGACTAGGAAACCATTTTAAATAATCATCTTTATGTTTCTCGTTTAATGTCTTTTGGTTAATGTCAATTGCAGTATATTCAGTTCTTAAACCTCCCTGAATACTTAGTTTCTCTAAACGATATTTGTAATTAGCATAAGCAGCATAAATTTGCTCATCATATTCAAAATGATTAGTAGAATTAAGATCAACAATCCACTGATTGTTATCGTTGTATTCATACACCGATGGATTGTCATTGTTTTTGATGCTACCTTTTAAACCCCATTCCAAAGTCTGTTTTTCTTTAATTGGATTTGTAAAATCAACTTTTCCAGTAAAGACTCTCAATTGAGATGGAATATAACCTCTTCTGTCATTAATTGCAGTGCCTGGAATTTGATTTTGCGCACTTTGAAATTGATTAGATCTGAATTTTGAAGTTTCATATTCAAAATCAAAAGACATGTTTTTCCCTTCTGTATTAAACTTATGTACGCCAGAAAAAGCATAGGTATAGTCATACCACTTTTCTTTGCTGTCATTGTAAGTCAAAGCGTCAAATTGCAACTGATTTAAATTATTATATAGTGTATTCCCTCCATTAGCAATATTTTCATAGCGACCGATTTTTGCGTCAAGCGAAACTTCTAAATTTGTTTTAGAAGAAACCTCATATGTTGTTCCTACTTTGAAGTTGTTAGACGTAAGAGGTTCATTAGTTGTTGAATTTTGATAATTCTTTGTTGCAATTTCTTGTCTTGTAATATCAGTAAATTGAATTTGTTCAAAATTCTTGCGTTCCTCTTCACCTCTATAAGTGTAGCTGTAATTACCAAAGACTCCAAACTTATCTTTGTTGTAACTTAAATTCATTCCTGTATTGGTTCTGTTTTTTCTTCCTCTTCCATAACTAGAAAATACAGTTCCTTTTATTCCAGCACTACTTGGTTTCTTCAAAATAATATTAATCATTCCAGCTTTACCAGTGGCATCATATTTAGAAGAAGGATTAGTAATAACCTCAATTTGTTTGATATTAGATGAGGTTGTTGATTTTAAATAATTAGCAAGTTCCTTTTGCGAAAGCTGCGTTAATTTACCATTAATCATAACGCCAACGCCTTGTTGTCCTCTAATAGATAATTCTCCGTCCTGAGAGACTACAACACCTGGAGCACGCATTAAAACATCCAGCGCAGTTCCGCCTTCAGACACAATGCTATTTTCTACATTAAAAACCATTCTGTCTGATTTTTGAGTATATAGAACTTTCTTTTTTACGATTATAATTTCATCTAATGCGTTTATTGATGTTTCGATAATGCTGTCTTTTCCTTTTTCAGTTTGCGAATAGGCATAAACAGAAAATGCAAGCATAATTGATGTTATAATATTTTTCATATTATTTATTTTTAATTTTTGAAGAATAATAAAACGGCTTTAAAAGTTGATTAAGCCTTAAGAGTATAGTTTATCTATGATGATTGTGTTTTAAGAAATAGAAATTTTGGATAATAAAATAGAATCTTTAATAGGTAAGAAAATTATTTTATTCGAATGCTTTTTTGGGAGATAAAATATGCTGTTTATAAGCGTAGAAAGTAGCGTTTTTGTGGGGTAAAGTAAAAACATGATTGCCTGTTATTTGAAGTTTTTAAACTTCAAATATATAACTATTTATAACAAGTCTAAATAAAAATAAATTTAAATTTGTTCAGAAATGATAACTTACTGATAGTTAGTTGTTAGCAAGATAAGAGACGGTTTTATATTGTAAGATATGACTTGTTTATTCACTTAAATGTTGAGAATTTCTAAAAGCTATAATCTGCAAGAAAGTATTGATTTCGCTAGGTGTTGAATAGAAATGATGTTCAAGATACTTTTGGTTTAGCTTATAATGTAAATCACTTTTTTGAAATTTTAAAAGTTAATTTAACAGAGACAATTTTGTGCTTAGATATAATGATTGCACTATATTGAAAAGGCTCGTTTAATCAACGAGCCTCTTATTTAACTTGAGAAATATTTACTTAAAATCTAAAATTATAGAATCACCATATCTTCCATTATTATAAACACTAACTCGCGTACTTCTTGGAGATTGTTGTCCCATAAAAGAAGGGAACACTTGATATAAACTCATATAATATTTTAATGTTGTTTTTTCTGGATTTAATGTGACATGGTATTCTGTAAAATTGTATGTGTAGCCATTAGCAGGAATGCTAAGTCCTGGAATTAGATTTGTGCCAGTAAGGATTAATGTGTCCGAATAATTATATGAAGTTTGATTGGCTGATATAATTTTTGGAGCATTTTCAGCTAAGACATCAATAGTATAATTGGTTTCAGCTTTAATTTCTCCGTTCAATTTAACTCTTAATTTATAATTATTGGCGGTTAGTATTCTTTCATCAAATTTAAAATAAAAAGCAGTATGTATTTTATTTTCACTAGTGTAACTTACAGGATCAAAATAATTTAATAAATAAGAATTTTTATCATTTTCAAGATACAATTTATAATTTGAATCAGATAATAAATCTATATTACTTAATTGCCCTAATGAGACTGCTCTAATATAACATTTTGTGATAGTTGATGTAATTTCTGGTTTTACGATATGAACTTTGTAGACATTACTTGTACCATTTTGGGCAGTTACTGTATATTCTAGCCCAGAGGTAAAGTCTTGGCTGGTTTCTGCATCAGGTGATATTTTAGCTAAGGGTGAGATCGTTATTTTAGGAAAAATATTTGTAATATCTTTATATGTAGTAATATTAATCGATAAGCTGGTTTGGTCTATTATTCCTGTGAAAGTTTCATTATCAATATTGAATTTAAAATCAAGAATTTTCTTTTCATTTGATAAAGGAGTATTATTTGTGATGACGTTATAAATAACTTTGTTACCATTTTCAGCAGTAATTGTATATGTGATTTGCTTATTGAAATCTTGTGGGATTTTATCAGGAGAAATTGTTGCTTTTTCAGAAATTTCAATATCAGGAATTATTTGATTTTCTAATTCAATACCTTTTGTAGTTAGAGTGATTGTCTTTGCAACATCATCAATTTTGCCAATATAGATGTCACCCTTTAGAGACGTTAATTTAAATGTAAGGATTTTGTTTTCAGAACTTAATTTTTGGGAATCATCTTTTGAACAATTAAATAATAATAAAGTGGTAAGAAAAATTAATAGCGTTTTTATTTTCAATGTTTTGGGTTTTAGTTATAGTTTTTAATTTTTAGTTAAATTATTTAGTAATCTCTCTAAACACAGCTTCCAGATTTTTATTTTTTTGATTAAGCTGTAATGTCTTTAAACCGTTGGCAGTTGCAAAGTCAAAAATAGCTGGACGCATATCTTTTTCAGTGACAAATGTCAGTTCCCATGTCATGTCATGAGTATTTATATACGAAGAAATGTTTTCTAATCTTGCAATTAATTGTTCTTCAATTCTATAATCAAATTCTACTTCGATAACTTGTTCTTTATTCTCCGCGATTAATTTGTCAAGTTTTTTGTCAGTAACAATTTTTCCGTTGTTAATGATAATAACTCTGTCACAAATTGCCTCAACTTCTTGCATAATATGTGTCGATAAAAAAACAGTTTTATTTTTACCTACATTCTTAATTACGTTTCTGATTTCTATTAACTGATTAGGATCCAGACCAGTTGTTGGCTCGTCTAGAATTAAAACATCAGGATTGTGTAATAAAGCATTTGCCAAACCTACACGCTGACGATATCCTTTAGATAATTGTCCTATTTTTTTATGACTTTCGGCTGACAGTCCTGTCAGTTTTATGACTTCTTCAATTCTCGATTTTGGTACGTTATAAACATCAGCATTAAAAGCCAGATATTCACGAACGTACAAATCTAAATATAGCGGATTATGCTCTGGCAAATACCCAATAGATAGCTGTACTGCCTTGGTATCAGTCATGACATCATGACCGTTTACAAGGGCTGTACCCGAATCGGCTAGCAAATAAGTAGTTAAGATTTTCATCAAAGTTGATTTTCCTGCACCGTTTGGGCCAAGAAATCCAACGATTTCACCTTTTTCAATCGAAAATGAAATTTTATCTAATGCTTTTTGAGTACCGTAACTTTTTGATATGCTGTTTACTTCTATCGACATGACTTTTTTATTTGATGCAAAAGTAAACAGAAATCTGCTTGATTGCTAAATTTTTGGTCTTTAAAGAAATCATAAAAAAAACTTAAAGGCGAGCAGTAACGGCACTGTTATTGTTAAAAGAGTATTAAATTTAAAATATTACAAATGAAAAAAATGTTAGTTGTTATTGCATTAGCTGTAGTTAGCTTTGCAAATGCTCAAAAAGGAACAATCTTAGTTGGTGGAAACATCTCGTACACTTCTGAAAAATCAGAATTCAAATTTGGTGAAGAAAAATCAAATACTTTTAGCTTCTCTCCTAAAGTAGGTTACCAATTTAATGATAACTGGACAGTTGGGGGTGAATTTACAGTAGCATCATCTAATGTAGATAATGGAATTGAAGAAGTAAAAAACAATGCTTTCAAAATTGGAGCATTTGTACGTTACTCTGTGCCATTAAACCAAACTTTTTCTGTATTTGCTGATATGGGTGCAGGTTTTCAAAACGTAAAACATAAAGAATACGGACCTGGAAATGCTTACTCAAAATCTAAAGCAGATGGTATGTACGTAGGTGTAACTCCAGCTCTTTTCATTAACATGAAAAATGGTTTCGGTTTAAACTTTAATATTGGTGGTTTAGGTTATGAAACTTTAAGTTTTGATAATGATGGTCCTGATAACAGTAGATTCTTCTTTAATTTCGGTAAAGAAGTTGGTATTGGAATTTCTAAAAACTTCTAGTCTTAAATAGATTAAAATTTTAAAAGCATCCGTCATTGGCGGATGCTTTTTTTTATGCTTTAGATTAAAGTGTTTTGAAAATGAAATTTCTTATTTAGCCCCGATAGAAACGATATCCTGTTGTGGCGTTTTTTGCCACAATAGATATAGTGGATAGCGGGACAAAAGATGTTTTGAAAACTTAAATTATCTGCTTCAAAAAAATAGAGTCAACTAAAGTGAAATCGAAAATAATCATAACTACAAGAATTTCGACTTCACTAGTTGACATAAATAACAAAAAATAGATCTAAATAAAAATTATTAACTCACTGGGTTTTCAACAGCTGCTCTCATTTCCTGAGCTGCAGCAACCATCTCAATCAGGGCTTTTTTTGTTTCATCCCAATGACGGGTTTTTAAACCACAATCGGGATTTACCCATAACTGATCTACTGGAATAACAGCCGAAGCTTTTTCTAATAGTTTAACCATTTCCTGACTAGATGGTACGCGAGGCGAGTGAATATCGTAAACTCCAGGTCCAATTTCATTAGGATATTTAAAATCAGCAAAAGCATCTAGTAATTCCATTTGCGAACGCGAACATTCAATCGTGATAACGTCAGCATCCATATCGGCAATATTTTGGATAATGTCATTGAATTCGCTATAACACATATGTGTATGAATTTGAGTATCGTCTTTAACGCCACTTGCTGAAATACGGAAAGCTTTTACAGCCCAATCCAGGTAAGTTGCCCATTCTTCTTTACGCAATGGCAGTCCTTCGCGAATAGCAGGTTCATCAATTTGGATAATTTTAATTCCTGCATTTTCTAAATCTACAACCTCATCACGTATTGCCAATGCAATTTGAGTACAGGTTTGAGAGCGCGGCTGATCGTTACGAACAAATGACCATTGCAGAATAGTTACTGGACCAGTTAACATTCCTTTTACCCATTTAGGAGTTAGCGATTGCGCATATTCTGACCATTTTACAGTCATAGGGTTAGGTCTCGAAACATCACCATAAATTACAGGAGGTTTTACACAACGGCTACCATAACTTTGTACCCAACCATTTTTGGTAAAAGTAAATCCAGCTAATTGCTCACCAAAATATTCCACCATATCATTACGTTCAAACTCACCATGCACGAGAACATCAATGCCGGTTTCTTCCTGAAAACGAATAGTATCTTCGGTTTCTTTCTTGATTAAATCGTCGTATTGTTGTTGCGTTAATTCGCCTTTTTTAAATTTTGCTCTCCAGCTTCTTACTTCGGGAGTTTGCGGGAAAGAACCTATTGTTGTTGTAGGGAACAAAGGAAGATTTAAAGCATCGATTTGTTTTTTGCGTCGGATAGCAAAAGTATTTTTGCGTTTATCATCTCCTGTCGAAATACTTGCCACACGATTTTTAACCGATTCGTTATGGATTAATTTTGATGTTTTTCTGTTTTCGTTTGCTAAAGCATTTTCTGCAAATTGAATAGAGTTTTCTGTATCTATTTCTTTTGAAGCAAACTGTTTTAATAAAACAACTTCTTGTATTTTTTGTTTCGCAAAAGCCAACCATTGCTTAATTTCGGGAGTAAGCGTTTCGTTGTTTGTTTCTAACTCTAAATCGCAAGGACTGTGAATTAATGAACATGATGGAGCAATTAATATTCTGTTTTCGCCAAGAGCTTTAGTCGCTTTTTCGATAATTGCCAATGAATTTTTAAAATCATTTTTCCAGATGTTTCTTCCATCGACTAAACCAAGAGAAAGATTTACGTTTGGAGATAACTGATTTGATTCTAAAATATCATCTAATTGTAATGGACAACGAACTAAATCTAAATGTAAAGTATCAACTGGCAAGGCCAATGCTGTAGCTAAGTTTTCGCCAAAACAGTCGAAGTAATTAGCCAGAATGATTTTGATATTAGGAAAACGGTTGTTGATTTCAGTATATACTTTAGTAAAAGTGTTTCTTTCTTTATCGGTTAAGTTCAGCGCTAAGAATGGCTCGTCTAATTGAATATAAGTTGCATTTTCGGCTTCAAGCTTTGCAAATATTTCAAAATATACAGGAAGCAAAGCTTCGATAAGGTCAATTCGGTGAAAACCTTCTTCTTTTTCTTTTCCTAAAAGTAAGTAGGAGATAGGTCCGATAAGTACAGGTTTTGTAGCAATACCTAAATCATTTGCTTCTTTAAATTCATTGATTATTTTTTCTGAAAACAGAGTGAATTTTTGGTTTTTTGTAAATTCAGGAACAATGTAATGATAATTGGTATCAAACCATTTTGTCATTTCCATAGCAACAACATCTTGTCCGTTTTTTTGCGAACCTCTAGCCATTGCAAAATACAAATCGATAGAAGAATTAGTTCTTGCAAAATCATTATAACGTTCAGGAATTGCTCCTAAAGTCAATGTTAAATCCAGAACCTGATCGTAAAATGAGAAATCATTCGACGGAATTAAATCAATGCCAGATGCGGCTTGTAGTTGCCAGTTTTCTTTACGGATGTTTTTTCCGACAGCCAGAAGTTCTTCTGCCGAAATTTTATCTGCCCAGTATAATTCACTAGCTTTTTTTAATTCTCTGTTGCTGCCAATTCGAGGATAACCTAAATTATTTGTTTTCATTTTGTTTCAGTATTTTTTACTGAACAAATTTATCGCATTAGATTTTATAACTTATATTTGGCTTTTATTTAAGTAAATAAACTTTAATTAGTTCGTTTTTGAAGATTATAATACTGATTAATTCTTCTTAAGCGAACTCTAGCCGTAAAAATTACTATGGAAAATTTAGATAAAACCGATTTAGAGATCTTAAGACATCTTCAGGAGAACTCAAATATCAATACAAAAGACCTGGCAAGCAAATTATTCTTGACCGTTACACCTGTTTACGAACGCATAAAAAGATTAGAACGAGACGGATATATTACTAAATATGTAGCGCTGCTAGACAAGAAAAAAATGAATTGTGGAATGACAGTTTTCTGTAACGTTCGGTTAAAAGAACATGCAAAAAACGTAGGAAGCAATTTTGTAAAAGATATTGTGGCGCTTCCAGAAATTATAGAATGTTATAATATTGCGGGCGATTATGATTTTATGCTAAAAATCCTTGTTCAGGATATGACTAGTTATCAGGATTTTGTAATGAATAAATTATCTACCATAGAAAACATAGGTAATACAAACAGTATTTTTGTAATGGGAGAGATTAAACACAGTACAGCATTAGAGTTTTAATCATTATAAAGTACTGAAATAAAAATGTATTTTTGCCCTTCTAAATCTAATTCTATAGCCATCGGTGCTATAATCTAAAATCAACAATCTGAAATCTAAAATCACAATGAACTGGGAACAACTCTTATCACTAAAACGCCAAGGCGATACTAGCAAAAGATTACGTGTAGAACAAGATGATACGCGATTGGGATTTGAAGTAGATTATGACCGAATTATATTTTCAGCAGCTTTTAGAAGTTTACAAGATAAAACACAGGTAATTCCGCTTTCTAAAACAGATTTTGTACATACCCGATTAACGCATAGTTTAGAAGTTTCGGTAGTAGGACGTTCGTTAGGGCGTTTGGTAGGAAAAAAAATCATCGAAAAATATCCATACTTAAAAGAAGTTCACGGATATCATATGAATGATTTTGGAGCTATTGTTGCGGCGGCATCATTGGCACATGATATCGGGAATCCCCCATTTGGACATTCAGGAGAAAAAGCTATTGGAGAATATTTCTCTATAGGAAACGGACAACAGTATAAAGAGCATTTGACTGATAAAGAATGGCAGGATCTAATAGATTTTGAAGGTAATGCTAATGGATTTTCGGTTCTTACGGCAAGTCGTCCGGGAATAGAAGGAGGACTTCGTATTTCGTACGCTACACTTGGAGCTTTTATGAAATATCCGAAAGAGAGTTTGCCTAAAAAACCAACCAAAAATATAGCCGATAAAAAATATGGTTTCTTCCAGACCGATAAAGACTTTTTTAATAAAGTAGCTGTCGATATGGGAATGTTACCTAATAAATCGGGTAATGATATTGGTTTTGAAAGACATCCTTTAGCTTATTTAGTCGAAGCAGCAGATGATATTTGCTATACTATTATTGACTTTGAAGATGGAATAAATCTTGGGCTTGTTTCTGAGGATTATGCTTTAGAATACCTGATTAAATTGGTGAAAGATAATATAGGTGTTGCCAAATATAAAACACTTACTACCAAAGAAGATCGTATTAGTTATTTACGTGCACTAGCAATTGGAAGTTTAATAAACGATGCCGTTAAGGTTTTTGTTGATAACGAAGAAGCTATACTTGCAGGTAAATTTCCGTTTGCATTAATGGATAAAAGCCAGTACAAAGCACAAATGGATGATATTATAAATCTTAGTGTTCAAAACATCTACCAGAGTCGTGAAGTAATCGAAAAAGAAATAGTAGGGTATCAGATTATCCAAACACTACTAGATAAATTTATAACAGCTTTTAATAATAAATACGACGGAAAAGCATCTAACTATGATGCTTTGATTTTGAAAATGTTGCCAGAAAAGCATCATTTAGAAAAAGAAGGTTTGTATGAAAGATTGCTGCACATATGCCATTACGTTTCATTACTAACCGATGGAAATGCATTGGAATTATATGATACTATAAACGGAAGAAAAACAACGTAACAAATTAATTATCTAAAAGGCATATACTACACCAACTCCCAGAACTTGTTTTAGTTGTGCCTTTGGTCCTTCTGTGACTTGTTCCCCATTAACTTCTTTTTTTGATTTGATGTCATCATCGTACACAAAATGCAACCCCACATTTGCTTTTACATACTCATTTACAACTAAGTCTAAACGAGTAGCATAATCGATGTCGATATTTCCAAATCTGTTCAGGTAATCGGTATAAAGGCTAAGGCGGTTTTCAAAAAACATATTTTTGAAAATTTCATTTTTAGTATAACCAGTTAATAAAATACCAAATTCCGCTTTTATCTTTTGTCCCTCTTCAATCAGAATTTGTGTATTAGGATCTAGTGGGTCTGGTGCATAAACTGCTTTTTTAACACCAAAAGCTCCTTGATTTGCTAAAGTCTGATCTAATACCAAAGTGGTCTTTAGCGTAACTGGTGAGAAATAAAAGGTGCGATTCTTTTCTTTATTAGCGTTTTCAGCTCCAGCTCCTAAGAATACATATGCTGGAGCAAAAAGTTTCGAAATTGGGTTTTCTGTATTTGGATAGGAATATCCATTAGTGAATTGAGAATTTAAATTAAATTTTGCCGAATAATACCAATTTGTGAGACTGTCTTTTCTAAAACCATAAGTAGAGTTAAATAGGAAAGCATCATCGGTTTTTCGTAATTCAATTCCGTCTTGTTTGTTTAAACCATATTTTAAAAGAAGCTCATTTGCCCATTTATGATTACCATTAGTATATACTCTCGAAAATTCTCCTTTAAAAAGTCCAGAAATAGAACTAGTACCCCCGGCACTCCAGTTGACAAATGCAATTTGAGTAAGATCAAATCCTAATTTATTTTTTTTAGCCCAATTAGATGTAGTGTCTTCTAATTGAGTTTGAATTTCAGGTACCAATTGCGTCTGAATTTTAGAATTCTGAGCGAAATTTTTAGAAGAACAAAATATAAGAAGTACTAAAATAGATAAACGGAATAATTTCATTATGGCATTTTTTGTTTGGGTCCGCAAAATAATTATTTTTAACCAACAGAAAAAAGATTTTCTAAACTTTTAACGTCAATATTGCATAATTGTTGCAATTCGGTAACAGTTCCATGCTCAATAAATGTGTCTGGAATTCCTAGTATTTGTATTTTAGTATTGTAATTATGTAATGCCGAAAATTCTAAAATAGCAGTTCCAAAACCACCATTTACAGCACCATCTTCGATAGTAATTATGGATGAGTATTTACTGAAAATAGAATGTAGTAGTTTGTTATCTAATGGTTTAATGAAAGGAAAGTCGTAATGAGCAATAGTATTTGGATTGCCAATATTTGCTAGTGCAGTTATTACGTTGTTTCCAATAGTTCCAGTAGATAAAACAGCGGTTTTACTACCATCTTTAAGGCAAGTTGCAGCTCCAATTTCGATTGTAGCATAATTCTTAAAATAATTCTTTTGCCAATCGGTAATAACGCCGCGACCTCTAGGATATCGAATTGCGATAGGATGATTTAATCCCAGTTGAGCAGTATATAAAATATTCTGTAATGCTATCTCGTTAAGTGGAGCGTAAATTATTAGGTTAGGAATACAACGCAAATAAGCAATATCAAAAACGCCATGATGTGTAGCGCCATCTTCTCCAACCAAGCCAGCTCTGTCCAGACAAAAGATAACTGGTAAATCTTGTAATGCGACATCATGTATCACTTGGTCGTATGCACGTTGCAAAAAAGTTGAATATATATTGCAAAAAACAATCATTCCCTGAGTTGCCATTCCAGCAGCAAGTGTTACCGCATGTTGCTCGGCAATACCTACATCAAAGGCGCGTTTTGGGAAAGCATCCATCATAAATTTAAGCGAACTTCCAGATGGCATTGCAGGAGTAATACCAACAATTTTTTCGTTCTTTTGGGCTAAATCCAAAATGGTTAAACCAAATACATCCTGATATTTTGGCGGAAGGTTGTCTTCTATCTTAGGAATGATTTCTCCAGTTGAAGCATTAAATTTTCCAGGAGCGTGATATTGAACCTGATTTTCTTCGGCTTGTTGTAATCCTTTTCCTTTGGTAGTAACAATATGCAGGAATTTAGGACCTTTTATATTTTTTAATCGTTTTAATTCTTTTATTAAAGCAAAGATATCATGACCATCGATAGGACCCGAATAATCAAAATTCAATGATTTAATCATGTTATTCTTCTTCGGATTTTTTCCTTCTTTTACAGCAGTGAGATATTTTTTAAGCGCACCTACACTTGGGTCAATCCCAATTGCGTTGTCGTTTAAGATTACCAATAAATTAGCATCGGTCACTCCGGCATGATTTAAACCTTCAAAAGCCATTCCCGATGCAATGGAAGCATCGCCAATTACAGCTATATGATGTTTGTCAAAATCGCCTTTTAAGTTAGATGCAATTGCCATTCCCAATGCTGCCGAAATAGAAGTAGAAGAATGGCCTACGCCAAAAGTATCATAGTTACTTTCGGCTCTTTTTGGGAAACCAGAAATCCCGTTAAGCTGACGATTGGTATGGAAAATCTCTCTTCTTTCGGTCAGGATTTTATGTCCGTAAGCCTGATGTCCTACATCCCAAACCAATAAATCATCTGGAGTATTAAACACGTAATGCAAGGCAATAGTAAGTTCAGTAACACCAAGACTTGCGCCCAAATGGCCTTCTTTTACAGAAACAATATCAATAATAAAATCACGTAATTCCTGAGCCACTTGAGGTAGTTGCGCTTCGGGAAGTAAGCGTAAATCGGCGGGATTGTATATGTTGGGGAGTAAATTGCTTTTCATTGTAAGGTAAAAAGCAAATTTACGGTTTTAAATTTAAATTTTACCTGAGATATCATTCCAATACAATTGGTAAGGAATATTGCATTCTTATTTTTTTTCCGTTAGATTCTCCCGGTTCCCATTTTGGTGATAAACTTAAAACTCTAATGATTTCGTTTTCTATTGTTTTATCAATAGCTGGTACAGATTGAAGATATGATAAAGTTCCGTTTTCTTCTACTGCAAAAGAGATTCTGATTTTAAGATTTTTGGTATTTGTATTTTCTGGCATTTTAAATTCATTTTCAAAAAAAGTATAAAATGGGTCAATACCCCCAGGAAATTCTGCATTTATATGTATTACCGCGCCAGTAGTAAATACGGAATCATCTTCTTTAATTTGCTTTGAAGATTGTGTTTTACCTTTAGTGGTTTTACTGTGACTTATAGGAACTGGTTTTACAAATTTAACCTGATTAATTTTTGGAGGCGGTGGAGGCGGAATCTGAGTTGATTCATTTCCACTAACTTTAATATCGCCAACCATAACTCTTTGGTCAGTTGAGGAATCTTTAACAACTTCTATTTTATCAATTTTTTGGTTGTCTCCGTTCTTATCTTGGCAACTAAACAATGTTGTACCCATGGCAATAAACAAAGCCAATAAAAACATTTTATGATATTGAGTCTGCTTGTATAAAACTTCAGTAGGAATTTGAATTGTTACATTTTCTAATTGAGAGTTTTTGAATCTTCCGCAAACACTTTTGTTTTTATTTGCAATAAAAAAATGCTGCACTTCATCAGGTAGCATTCTTGTGAAATCAACTACAGTTTTAGAGCAGCTAATGCAAAAACGACCATTTTCGGCAGGCGTCATTTTATCCCAGTTTTCGTGGCAAGGCTCAGGAATACTTATTTTATGTTTTGTTGGCATAATTTGAATATCAAAAAATAAATGTAATAAAAATTACTTCTTAAAAATGTATTTTTGTTTTATGATAGATATTTTTACCGACGAGTATTTTATGAAAAAGGCTTTGCAAGAAGCAGAAATGGCATTTGATAAAGATGAAATTCCTGTTGGAGCCATTATTGTAATTGACAATAAAGTCATTGCAAGAAGCCATAATTTAACCGAATTATTAAATGATGTTACGGCTCATGCCGAAATGCAAGCGATAACAGCTGCTGCTAATTTTTTAGGCGGGAAATATCTAAAAGACTGTACGCTTTATGTAACATTAGAACCTTGCCAGATGTGTGCAGGTGCTTTATATTGGAGTCAGATTTCTAAAATTGTTTTTGGAGCAAGTGATGAACATCGAGGTTACGAAAAAATGGGAACACAACTACATCCTAAAACTGTTGTTGTTCGTGGTGTTATGGCAAATGAAGCTTCGGATTTAATGAAACGTTTCTTTGCTAAAAGGCGAAGATAATTCTGTCGCCGTTTCATTCTTATTAAAAAGTTATTATGACTGATTTTTCAATAATAAAAAAACTATTTCATATTACAGAACCTGATGGTTTTACTAATGATGAAATTCAAATTGTTAAAAATATCTTCGGGCAACTTCCTGAGGTATTTGTTGATTACTATAGTGAATTAGGTAAGATTCAAAGCTTAAATCAAACGCAAGATTTGCTAATTATACCAGAGCGATTTCAATATTATAAACAGAATGATTATTTGATATTTTATTCTGAAAACCAAAGAGCATGTGTTTGGGGAATTCATAAAGATGATTTGTCAAAATCGAATCCGCCTGTTTTTATGAGTGCCGATGGAAAAGAATGGAACTTGGAAACAGAAACCTTAACGGAATTTTTTACTGCAATGGCTTTTCTTCAGGCTGGTTTTGCATTAGAATTTCCATGCAATACATTTTATGAATTAGAACAACATGAGCTAGATTTTGTTGTTGAAAATTACCGAAATAAAGGAGTTTCATTTAGGCAATGGCTTGAAGGAATAAATTTTTATGGGAAATATGAGGATGATGTAATTATAATTATGGCTAATAATCAGCTGTTTTATGCAGCAAATACAAAAGAGCATTTTGCAGAATTAGAGAATGTATTGTCTAAGCTTGGTGTAGAGTTTTAAAAGTTATAAATAAAGATATCTTCGTTTAATACAGATAAGTCATGTAAACACATACGAATATCATAAATGAATTAAAACAAATTATGTTGTAAAATGTGTTTTCAGAAAAGCCCTTTTTCGAGAGAAGTATTCTCAAACTTATAGCTATGGAAATAAGTAGTACACCACAAAAGTAAAACTGAATCCCGTTACTACTTAAATCATTATGAAGAAGATCGGTGTAATCATTCTTATTAGATCTTACTTTAGTTACAGATTTAAATAACAAAGAATACTCAAGTTCGATATCATTCTCCTTAATATCATCATTGGTAGTCGAAAAAGTAAAACCTTTCTGTGTGTAATAATGAACAGAAACTTTTTGAGGTTTAGATCCATAACTACCTCTCATAGAGCTTCTCACTACACGATGTGTTATTGCATCCGTTGTTTTTGAGGTTGGTAGAACATAATAATCCGTAAAACACAACAAAATAATAAAAGTTACTACCATCAGGAGGTATACGATAACTGATTTATTTTTTATAATAAATTCATTTTCTGTAGAATATTTATTCAAGCTATTTTATTTTTCCTTAATTAAAATTAGCGAAATATACTACATTTAATAATTGGTTTTCCATAACTTTTAATAAAATTTATTCATCATCATTGGAGTGATTTATTTTTAAAAGCAATTGAAAATTAGATATTTAAATTAGCATCTAAAATATATTTTCAGCCTAAATAAGCCAAATGAATAATACATTAAGCTTTTTTATTTTTAATGCAAAAAATGTAAACTATTGGTTATCATTGTTTAAAATAGATATTGCTTTATTTTATAGAATTTTATGCTTACTTTCTTCTTGAAAGTAATTAAAATTTACAGTACTTTTATTACATATAATGAGCAATTAAGGAATCAGGGTTTTGATTGTGAAGTGCTATGATCTTTATATACGATATTATTTTGTAACCATTAATTATATACTCAATTGAAAGCAAGAGGATTAGTTTACGCGTTGTTTGTGTTTTTTATTTTTCAGGGTTGTGGCAGGAAATCTGCTGCCGATTTCAATTCTGATTTTTCATTGTTCAAAGAATATATAACGAGTTTTACAGGTGGGATAGTTTCATCTCAATCGGATATACGCGTTGTTTTGGCTTTTGAAAAAAAGGAGTGGAAAGTAAATGAAGTTTTAGATAATGACTTATTCGATATTTCTCCAAGTGTCGATGGTAAAGTTGTAGCGCTCTCGAGTAATACAATTGCCTTTATCCCCGAAAAAAAGTTAAAACCCGGAACCGAATATCAGGTAACACTAAATTTAGATAAACTAATTACGCTTCCTAAAAAAGGAGATGATGATAAGGATCTTTCTAAATTCAACTTTACTGTTAAAACCGTTAAGCAGGATTTTATCGTAAATACACTAGATGTTCAATCCTATAGTAAAGAATATCAGTATCTAAATTGTGTGTTAAAAACAGCCGATGTTATAGATTTAGAGACAGCAAAGAAGTTAGTTATGGCGAGTCATAACGGAAAAGATCTTACTATTAAATTTGATAAAGCAGCAAGTTCAGGAAAAGAATTTAAGTTTATCATAGATAGTATTCAGCGTTTATCTGACGTAAGTAATCTTGAAATTTCTTATGATGGAAGTGATTTTGACATTGATCAAAAAGGAAAAATGGATTTCCCGATAACATCAATAAATGAGTTTAAAATTATTAAAGTCGAAATTCCAGATGAAAACAATCAATCTGTATTAATTAATTTCTCAGAACCATTAGAGAAAGGACAGGATTTTAAAGGATTGGTAGCTATACAAAATACAAATAATTTAAAATTCTCAACACAAGGAAATACGCTAAAAGTTTATTTTAGTAACGAAAAGCCAGTTGAAGAAGTGGTACATGACGTTGCTGTTGCAGTTGTTGATACAGCAAGTGTAGCTGTAGACTCAACGAGTGTAAGTGTAGATAGTGCTGCGGTAGCTGTTGAAGCTGCGGCTGAAGAAGTCGCAGAACCAGAACCAGTATCTGATCAAACAGTAACAGGCGAGTTATTATTAGAAGTTTTTCAAGGGATAGAAAGTCAGTATGGTCGAAAAATGGCAGAGAATTATTCAGAGAAGATTTCCTTTGACCAAATAAAACCAAACATTCGTTTTATTAAAAACGGAACAATTTTGCCAAGTTCTAATAATTTAAAACTGAATTTTGAAGCAGTAAACCTTGGAGCGGTAGATGTAAAAGTTTATAAGATTTATAAAAATAACATATTACAATTTCTTCAAAACAATGAATTAAATGGAGCTCAGAACTTAAAACGAGTTGCACAGCCTGTTGCTAAAACAACGCTTAATCTTAAAGATAATACATTAGTTAATCCGACGAAGTGGAATACTTATGCATTAGATTTATCTAAAATTATAACTCCAGAACCAGGAGCAATTTATAGAGTAGAGTTCTCGTACAAGAGAGCATATTCTTTATATAAATGCGAAACTTCTGAACCAGATACAGATCAAACCGAAGAGGAAGAAGATGTAGATGAAAATGATGTGAACTACAGCGGTAATTCGTATGACGACTATTATTATGATGATTACGAATGGAGAGAAAGTCAGGATCCTTGTACAGGTTCATATTATTACAATGCCAAAATAGGAACAAATATTTTAGCTTCAGATTTAGGTGTGATTGCTAAACGAGGAGAGAATAAATCGTATTTATTTGTAGTAAATAATATAATCACAACAGAACCAGTTTCGAATGCAAGAGTAGATTTATATAGTTTTCAACAACAAAAACTAGCAACAGCGGCAACAAGCAGTGAAGGAATTGCTTCTTTTCAGTTAGATAAATTTGCTTATTTTGCTATTGTTACTTTAGGAACGCAATCGACTTATGTGAAACTTGATGATGGAAATTCATTGTCAGTAAGTAATTTTGATGTTGCAGGCGAGACTTTGCAAAAAGGATTAAAAGGATTTATTTACGGCGAACGTGGCGTTTGGCGTCCGGGAGATAATTTGTATTTGTCATTTATACTTAATGATGCTGCAAATAAACTACCAAAAGCGCATCCGATAAAATTTAGATTAACTGATCCTAACGGAAAAGTTACGTATCAAACCGTACAAAAAACCAATGACTTAAACCATTATGCGTTTACAGTTCCTACAGATACAGAAGCTCCTACGGGAAATTGGGAAGCAATGGTAAGCGTTGGTGGAGCCAAATATTATAAGAGCATAAAAATTGAGACGATTAAACCGAATCGTTTAAAAATTAAAAATACTTTTAGGAGAGCAATTTTATCTTCGTCTTACCCAAACACAAGTAATCTGGAAGTTACATGGCTTCATGGCGCTATTGCTAAAAATCTGAATGTAGAGATGCAGGCAAAATTCTCGCAACAAAGCACGACTTTTAAAGGCTATGACAAATTTGTTTTTGACGATTTAGTACGACAATTTAGTACTGAAGAAATTAATATATTTTCAGGTAAACTAGACGCTAACGGAAAAGCATCTGTAAATATAGAACCTAAATTACAAGGGCAGGCACCGGGAATGCTAAAAGCAGCTTTTATTACTAAAGTGTATGAAGAAGGTGGAGATTTTAGTACCGATGTTATCTCGACAACTTATTCTCCATATAATACTTATGTGGGAGTAAAATCGCCAGAACCTACTAAATACGGAATGCTGGAAACCCGTAAGCAAAACCGATTTGATATTGTTACTGTTGATGAAAACGGAAGGCCAAAATCTGTAAGAAACCTTGAGGTAAAAGTGTATAAAACAGAATGGCGCTGGTGGTGGGATGCTTCGAGTGATAATTTATCCAATTATAATTCGTCGAATGCGACAACATCATATAAAACATTTATTGTAAATACAGATTCAAGCGGAAAAGGTAGTTTCCAATTTGCTTTGACAGATGAAGAATGGGGACGTTACTTAATTCGTGTTTCGGATGAGATTGGCGGACACGCATCGGCATTAACTGTAAATATTGACTGGCCAATATGGTCTGGAAAAACAAGAAACACGGATGCTTCTACAGCTAATATGCTTGTTTTTTCTACAGATAAAAAGAATTACGCAGTAGGCGAAAAAGCGCAAATATCTTTCCCGTCAAGCGAAGGAGGACGCGCTTTGGTATCTATAGAAAATGGTTCGAAAGTAGTACAGACACTTTGGGTGAAAACCCAAAAAGGAGAAACTAAAGTCGAAGTTCCGATTACAGGAGCAATGGCGCCAAATGTGTATTTCAATATTACACTTTTACAGCCGCATGCATCGACTAAGAATGATTCACCAATTCGTATGTACGGAATCGTTCCTATCGAAGTAATTGATAAAACTACGATTCTTGCGCCAAGCATTGCAATGCCTGATGTGCTAAAACCGGAGCAAACGTTTCCTATAAAAGTAAGCGAGAAATCAGGAAAAGATATGACTTATACAATCGCAGTTGTCGATGAAGGCTTACTTGATTTAACCCGATTTAAAACGCCAAACGCTTGGGATAGTTTTTATGTACGTGAAGCTTTGGGCGTAAAAACATGGGATGTATATGATGATGTTATTGGAGCGTATGGCGGAAAAGTAAATCAGATTTTCAGTATTGGTGGAGATCAGGATTTAGGTGGTGGAAAAGCGAAGAAAGCAAATCGCTTTAAACCAGTTGTTATTTATCTTGGACCATTTAAATTAGGAAAAGGTGAAACGAAAACACATCAGGTAAAATTGCCTAAATACATTGGTTCAGTGCGAACAATGATTGTAGCGGGTGATGCGAATACAAGTGCTTACGGAAGTGTCGAGAAAGCAACTCCAGTACGTAGTCCGTTAATGGTATTGGCTTCATTGCCTAGAAAAATTTCTCCATCAGAAAAAGTAACACTTCCTGTTACAATTTTTGCAATGGAAAAACACATCAAAAACGTTACTGTGCAAATAAAAACAAGCAATGGTTTAAGAGTTGTGGGAAGTTCAGCCCAAAGATTAACATTTGCTCAGCCAGATGAAAAAATGGCTTATTTTAATCTGGAAGTTGGAGGTGCAACCGGAATTGCCAAAGTACAAGTTATTGCTACATCAGGAACTGAGAAGTCAGTTTATGATGTCGAAATAGATATGACGAATCCAAATCCTGTAACGAATACTTTTACAGATGTTATTTTAGAGCCTAACAGTTCTAAGACAATTGTATGGAAAACATTCGGAGTTTCGGGAAGTAATAAAGCGAAACTGGAAGTATCGTCGATGCCAACGATTAACTTAAACGGACGTTTACAGTTTCTTATTCAGTATCCGCATGGTTGCGTTGAGCAAACAACTTCATCCGTATTTCCACAGTTATTTTTAAATGATGTTGCCGATATTGATGCAACACGCCAACAACTTATCCAAAAGAATGTTACGGCAGGAATTACAAGATTAGGAAGTTTCCAATTGTCAAACGGTGGTCTTTCATACTGGCAAGGAAATTCAATTGCCGATGATTGGGGAAGTTCATACGCTGGACATTTTATGATCGAAGCAGAGAAGAAAGGATATGTTTTACCAATTAATTTTAAATCAAAATGGCTTTCTTATCAACAAAGAGAGGCAAAACAATGGCGATTTGAACCACGTTACGGAAATGATATGGCACAAGCGTATCGTTTGTACACATTGGCTTTGGCAGGTTCGTCTGATTTGTCTTCGATGAACAGATTACGAGAAACCAAGGGAATCTCTAACGAAAGTAAATTACGATTGGCTGCGGCTTATGTTTTAGCAGGTCAAAAAAGTGCTGCTTCGAGTTTGTTATTAAGTAGTACAATCGATGACGAATCGTCTAATTATAATTATTATTACTATGGTTCAAGCGATAGAAATCGTGCGATGGCTCTGGAAACAATGTTACTATTAGGACAGAAACAAAAAGCATTTACGATGGCTACAAAACTGGCTAAAAGTATGGCAAGTGATCGATGGATGAGCACGCAAACTACGGCTTATTCGTTGTATGCAATGTCTAAATTCTCATTAAACAATGGTGTTAAAGGAATAGATGTACAGTTTAGCAAAGACGGAAAAAGCCAGGTTATAAAAACTTCAAAAACAGTTGCCGACAGAAGTTTAGTAGTTAAAACTGGTACAAATAGTATCACTTTAAAAAATAATAAAAAGAACACCATTTATGTTCGAGTATTAAATACTGGAATTTTACCAATAGGACAGGAAAATGTAGTTCAGAGTGATGTATCTGTTGGTATAGTTTTCAAAAACAGAAAAGGCGGAGTAATTAATGTTTCAAAGATTACTCAAGGAACAGAGTTTATTGCTGAGGTGACCGTTAGAAACCAAAGAAATGAGTGTGTAGAAAATGTAGCATTATCACAAATTTTACCTTCAGGATTCGAAATTGTAAATACTCGTTTTACCGATTATGGAGATGCAACTAATAATGTTGCCGATTATATTGATATTCGTGATGATAGAACAAATTTCTATTTCGGATTAAAAGCCGGTGAAACCAAAGTCTTTAAAATCCTATTGAACGCATCTTATCTTGGGAATTATTATTTACCAGGATTGCAATGCGAAGCAATGTATGATAATACGTTCTTAGCGAGAACAAAAGGATTTTGGGTTGAGGTTGTCAAATAAAAAATGGACCACGGATTGTACGGATTAAACTGATTCGCACAGATTTTGGGTTGAGGTGGTGAAGTAAAGTTTCTCGCAGATTTAACAGATCTGGCAGATAGAAAAAATCTGCAGAATCAGCTAAATCTGCGTGCGAAAAAAACTTTGCGAACTTTGCGGTTAAATAAATTACTACGTTGAAAAATAAATTAAAAGCGTTCCTTCAACGCATTATAAATTGGATTAAACAGAATAAAATAAAATCACTACTAGCATTTTTGTTAGTGGTGATTTATTATTTTTCGTTGCCACGAACATTATTTCAAGAACCCTATTCTACAGTTATTGAGAGTAAGGAAGGAGAATTATTAGGAGCTAAGATTGCACGTGATGGGCAATGGCGTTTTCCTGCGCAGGATAGTGTTCCGGATAAATTCAAGAAATGTATAGTGTATTTTGAAGATGAGTATTTTTATAAGCATCCCGGATTTAATCCTGTTGCAATGGTCAATGCTATTAAGCAAAACAGGAAAGCTGGTAAAGTTGTAAGAGGAGGAAGTACGCTTACACAGCAAGTAATCCGATTATCAAGAAAAGGAAAAGGTAGAACTTATTTTGAAAAACTAGTCGAGGTTATTCTTGCAACAAGATTGGAGTTAGGATATTCTAAAGATGAAATTTTAGAGTTATATGCAGCACATGCTCCTTTTGGAGGAAATGTTGTTGGATTAGAAATGGCTTCATGGAGATATTTTGGAGTAAAATCCAATCAATTATCATGGGCAGAAAATGCAACTTTGGCGGTTTTGCCAAATGCGCCGAGTTTAATTTATCCGGGAAAGAATCAAATTAAATTATTAGAAAAACGGAATCGTCTTTTGCGTAAGCTTAACCAAGAAGGTATTATTGATAAGCAAACCTATGAACTCTCGATAGAAGAACCTTTGCCTAAAAAGCCTTATGATTTGCCACAAATAGCGCCACATTTATTACAGCGCGTGGCTAAAAATCAAGAGGGAACGAGAGTAAAAACTACAGTTGAGTTTGCTTTGCAAAATAGGGTAAACCAAATCGCAAAATATTATTACAATCAATACAAACAGAATGAAGTTAATAATCTGGCAATTTTAGTAATTGATGTTTCTAACAGAAATGTGATAAGTTATGTAGGGAATTCTCCAACAGATGGAGATCATCAAAAAGATGTTGATATTATAGATGCACCAAGAAGTACAGGAAGTATTTTAAAACCATTATTATATGCAGCAATGCTCGATGATGGTGAGATATTACCCAATACTCTGGTTGCAGATGTACCAACTCAAATTGCGGGTTATACACCTCAGAATTTTAATCTGACATTCGATGGAGCTGTTCCGGCTCACCGTGCTTTATCGCGTTCGCTTAATATTCCTTCAGTGCTTATGTTGCAGGATTTTGGAGTAAATAAGTTTTATGAAGAACTGCAAAAATTCAAATTAAGAAATATTTCCAAACCGCCAGATCATTACGGATTGTCGCTTATTCTTGGCGGAGCCGAAAGTAATTTATGGGATTTATGTCGTAGTTATGCGAGTATGTCCTCGACAATAAATTATTTTAATAAAAGCAACGGTAAATATCGAACAAACGAATTTACAGAGCTAAATTATGAAAACGATTTTGAGTCTGATTTTGGCGACGAAAGTACGCAGAAGAACATCTTAGGCGCGGGGTCAATTTGGTTAACGTATAACGCCATGGAAGAGGTAAATAGACCAGAAGGAGATGAAGCTTGGAAATTTTATGATAGTTCGCTTAAAATAGCTTGGAAAACAGGGACAAGCTTTGGTAATCGCGATGCTTGGGCAATAGGAACAAATTCCAGATATGTAGTCGGAGTTTGGGTAGGAAATGCAACTGGCGAGGGAAGACCAACCTTAACAGGAGTTACAAGTGCTGCACCAATTTTATTTGATGTATTTAATTTATTACCAAGGCAAAAATGGTTTACAACACCTTATGGAGATTTAGATGAGGTTGAGGTTTGTCGTTTAAGCGGACACTTGGCAAAAGATGGTTGTCCTAAAATAAAACAATGGGTTGCCCGAAAAGGAAAAACGACTTCTATTTGTCCGTATCACAAAACAGTACATTTGGATCAAACAGAAAAATTTCAGGTAAATAGTAGTTGTGAAAGTGTTGAAAATATGGTTGTGAAAAATTGGTTTGTTTTACCTCCTGTAATGGCTTGGTATTATAAAAGCAAGCATATAGAATACATGCCATTGCCGCCATTTAGAGATAATTGCGTTGGGACACAAACTGCTGCAATGGATTTTATTTATCCTAAAGCCAATAGCAAAATCTATTTGACCAAAAATTTTAATAGCGAAATACAGCCAGTGATTTTTAAAGTGGCATATTCACAAAGAGAAAGTCAGTTGTTTTGGTATGTAGATAATGTGTATAAAGGCGTTACTAAAGTCTTTCATGAAAAACCCATTGTAATGACTGCTGGATTCCATTATGTTACAGTTGTAGATGAATTAGGAAATGAAATTAGACGAAGAGTTGAGGTAGTGCGGGAATAAATAGGATTAAAACATTCTTAAACGACCATAAACATTTTTGTTATTGGTAAATCTAAAAGTGATTCCAAAAGTAAAACCTTTAATTACAGGGATTTTTTCTTTGTCAAAAGGAGCTGAATATCCAAAGCCTAAATCAATGATATTTAAAAAAGTAAGACCAGCTAATGCGTAAGCACTTTTATCTGATCCACCAGCTTTTATAAAAATAGATTTCTGAATGTTATAAGATAAATGTATATCTGGCAAACCGTAATATTTGCCGTCATAACTTGTAATTCCGTATCCCAAGCCTAGAAAAAGTTTGTTTTCTTCTTTGCAATCTAAACAAAATTCTAATCCGCCAGTAAATTGACTTTTAGTTGCAATCGAATAGCCAAGATAAAGGATTGGCCATTGAGGAATTTTAAACCCTGATGCATTGTTGTTTGGTTTGTAATTGAATTCTCTGGTATCGGATTTGTTGTCGTTTTCATCATACCATTTTGCATTGCCAACTAAGTATTCGCCTTCAGAGTCTTTGGAATATCCTTGAAATTGTATTTTGTTGCTTTTTAAATAGTAATCATTAATTACATAAAGCGAGTCAGTATTTGTTATTTTGTAGCCAACTGCACTTTTTGTTTTTATTTTTATCGGTTTGATTCTGTAATAAATAGCAGCTTCTTTGTTGGATTTTTTCCAATTCGAATCAAAAAAGATAGTGTCATTTTGAGCTGATATTTTGGATGTGAATAAAACAAAAATGATTAGAAGATGGTATATGTTTATCTTCTTTGAGGAAATATATAAGTGTTTTGTTGAAAGCATTTTCAGTTGATTTTATTATTTTAAATCGAATCAAATATAAGAAAACACTTTAACTTGCTGGGTTTGTTAACTGTTTTTTGGTTTAATTTATAAGCACAAAAAAACCGCCAGTCTCCCGATAGTTATCGGGACGAAAGGCGGTTTCTTGTTTTATTCTTTAATAACATTTCCATCTTTATCATAGAAATGATATTCTAAATACGTGTAAGCGTCACGAGGTATGATTTTTACCCATTTTTTATGTTCAAAAAACCATTTTGAACGTATTGATGGAAAACCTTTACTGAGGTATGCAGCCACAAATGGATGTGTGTTAAGCACAACTTTTTTGTGGGTTTTTAAAAGTCTGTCTAAATCAGATGATATTTTATCAATGATTAAAATTGGCGCTTCAATTTCGCCATTTTCATTGTTAGGATCTTCTTCTCTAGTTTTAATGTTTACTTCGGGTCTTACTCTTTGTCTTGTAATCTGGACTAATCCAAATTTGCTAGGCGGTAAGATTTTATGTTTTGCTTTATCGTCGCTCATTTCTTCTCGCAAGAAGTCGAACAAGACTTTCCTATTTTCAGGATTAGACATATCAATAAAATCAACTACGATTATTCCACCCATATCGCGCAAACGTAATTGTCTGGCAATTTCAGCGGCGGCAATCATATTAACTTCCATGGCTGTGTCTTCTTGATTAGTGGCCTTATTAGAACGGTTTCCGCTATTTACGTCTATAACGTGTAAAGCTTCAGTGTGTTCGATAATAAGATAAGCCCCTTTGCTCATGGAAACGGTTCTGCCAAATGAAGTTTTGATTTGTCTCTCTATATTATATTTCTCGAAAATTGGAGTATCATTTGATTGATAAAACTTAACAATCGATTGTTTTGAAGGTGCAATTTCTTGCAGATAATCCTTCGTTTGATGGTACAACTCTTCATCATCAATTTGAATACCACTAAAGGTATCATTAAATACATCTCTTAATATTGAAGAAGCTCTATTGAGTTCTCCTAATACTTTGGATGGATGATGAGCAGTTGGTAATTTTTTACACATTGCAGTCCATCTGCTAAGCAGGTTCTGCAAATCTTTTTCTAATTCGGCTACGTTTTTGCCTTCGGCTACTGTACGAACAATAACACCAAATCCTTTAGGTTTGATCGATAATACAAGTTTTTTTAAGCGATCCTTTTCTTTTTTATCTTCTATTTTTTGTGAAATAGAGACACGGTCAGAAAAAGGGACTAAAACAATAAAACGTCCAGCCAAAGATAGTTCTGCACTAATTCTTGGACCTTTAGTAGATATTGGTTCTTTTACGACTTGTACTAAAACAGATTGATTAGCACTTAAAATATCAGTAATGGTGCCGTCTTTATCAATCTCTTTTTCAAACTGAAAGGTTTTTAGGGAGAAATCTTTTAATTTACCTGCGCTTACAAGTTTTATGAATTTCAGTTGGGAAGCTAAGTTAGGTCCTAAATCGTGATAATGTAAAAAGGCATCTTTTTCGAAGCCTACATTTACAAAAGCAGCATTAAGTCCAGCAACGGGTTTTCGTATTTTGGCTATAAAAATATCACCAACTTGAAAATTGCTTTTCTCTTCTTCCTTGTGTAATTCAATTAGTTTTCCATCTTTTAATAAGGCAAAATCTACGAAATCAGAACTTGATCTAATGATTAATTCTTTATTCATTTGTAAATTTTTATCCGAACTTTTTAGTTTTCAATTAACAGTTTTCAGTTCATAGTTTTTGCAACTCTTAAACTCATAACGTATAACTCATAACTGAATTGTTAGGATGGATTAAACAATATTTTTTAACAGGTATTGAACCCGGGAGGGAAACTTAAATCTCAATTTTAAAACTCCAAATTCCAATAGAATCAAGATTAATTTCTCAATTTTTGGATTTTGGATTTTAATTTTTGGAATTTTTGAAATTTCCCAAATTTCAATGAACGTTTAAAAAGAAAAAAGTAGTTTAAAACTACTTTTTCTTCTTGTGGCGGTTAGCTCTCGCTCTTTTTTTACGTTTGTGCGTTGCTACCTTATGTCTCTTTCTTTTTTTACCACTTGGCATATCTTATCGATTTTATGATTAATTAATAGTATTATTTTGCTTCGTTATTGATTTTTACTCCTTCTACAAAAACTTTTGCAGGTTTAAACGCAGGAATGTTGTGTGCTGGAATTTTAATAGTGGTGTTTTTAGAAATGTTTCTTCCAGTTTTTTCAGCTCTGGTTTTTACAATAAAACTACCAAACCCTCTTAAATAAACATTGTCTCCAGTTTCTAATGAAGTTTTTACTTCATTCATAAAAGTCTCTACAGTTGCTTGAACGTCACCTTTTTCAAGACCTAATTTTTCTGAAATTTTCGCTACGATATCTGCTTTCGTCATTTTCTTTCCTATTTATAATGGTATACTATTTTTTGAGTTTGCAAATATAGGAATTAAAAAAACAAATATTCAAGCTAATTCGTTAAATTTTAATTACATAAACTTTTACTTTTGTTGTCTAATATTTAATGATGAGTTTTTCTAAACAATTGATAAAATGGTATTTACAAAATAAACGCGATTTACCATGGCGTAATACCACTGATTCTTACCCCATTTGGCTATCAGAAATAATGCTTCAACAGACAAGAGTAGCCCAAGGAATGCCTTATTTTTTGTCTTTTACAAAAGCATTTCCTACTGTTTTTGATTTGGCTAAAGCCGATGAAGAGCAAGTTTTGAAACTTTGGCAGGGATTAGGGTACTATTCTCGTGCAAGAAATTTACATCAAACAGCACAATTTATCGCTAATGAATTAAATGGAATCTTCCCTGGGAGCTATAATGATTTATTAAAACTAAAAGGAGTAGGGGAATATACGGCAGCGGCAATTGCATCATTTTCTTATAATGAAGCTGTTCCTGTTGTCGACGGAAATGTATTTCGAGTTTTATCACGTTACTTCGATATAGAAACTGATATTGCGGCAGCTTCGGCTAGAAAAGAATTTGCAGCTCTGGCATATGAACTAATGCCTAAAGATAATCCTGCAATTTTTAATCAGGCTATAATGGAGTTTGGTGCATTACAATGTGTGCCTAAAAGTCCGGATTGCTCCATTTGTATTTTTGATGATAGCTGCGTGGCTTTGCAAAAGAAGAAAGTAAGTGAGTTGCCAGTAAAATCTAAAAAACTAAAAGTAACTAATAGATATTTTAATTATCTGGTTGTGGAGGATGAATTGGGTAATACGGTTTTGCAAAAACGAACTGCTAAAGGAATTTGGCATAATCTTTATGAGTTCCCGTTATTAGAAACGGATGCCGAAAAAGATTTTGATTTTGTTTCGATGCGTATCCAGGAGGACTTTTTCAGGGAGTATTCTATTATAGGTATAGAAGAGTGTAATCCGAAAAGTATAATTCATAAGTTGTCGCACCAGCATTTGTATATCAAATTTTGGAAGATAAAGTTAAAAGAGACGATTGTAAATGGGATTAATGCTCAGGATTTAAAAACATATCCATTTCCGATTGTGATTCATAATTTTATCGAATCAGAATAAATAAGTTTCTAAAAAAATGTATCTTTGATAGAAATACTATAATAAACCATGAACGGAACATTAAATAAAGTGATGTTAATAGGTCATTTAGGTGACGATGTAAAAATGCATTATTTTGATGGTGGAAATTGCATTGGGCGATTTCAATTAGCAACTAATGAGGTTTATATAAATAAAACGACCAATGAGAAAATCACTTCTACAGAGTGGCATAACTTGGTGGTACGGAATAAAGCCGCAGAAATCTGTGAAAAATATTTATCTAAAGGAGATAAAATTTATATCGAAGGTCGAATAAAATCCCGTCAATGGCAAGCCGAAGATGGTTCGACAAAGCATACAACCGAGATTCAGGTAACTGAGTTCACTTTCTTAACTACTAAAAAAGAGACAGAGAACCAGAAACAAAATCCTCCTTCAGAATCATCAAAAAACACTAACTTTGATGCTTCAAATGATGGCTTACCTATAAATGATTTGCCATTTTGATTGTTTAACTAATTCTTTTTAATTTGGACCCAGAGCCCAGTTTATACGTTGCAAGCGCCTTAGATACCAACCTGATTGTTGGTTTTGTTGGAATTTTTATTTTACTTTTTTGTTCGGCCATTGTTTCTGGTGCCGAAGTAGCACTTTTTTCGCTGTCTCAAAAAGAGATAGACGAAGCATTACAAGAAAACGTGTCCAAAGGAAGAATCATTTCTAATCTTTTGGATAAACCCAAAAAACTTTTAGCGACATTGCTCGTAGCCAATAACTTTATTAACATTGGAGTTGTTATTTTATTCTCTTTTGTAGGTAGAGATATTTTTGACGCAGTTATTTCTCCGGTTTTAAAATTTATTCTAGAGGTAATCCTGGTTACATCTTTAATATTGTTGTTTGGCGAGATTTTGCCTAAGGTATATGCGAGTCGTAACAATCTTAAATTTGCACAACGAGTTGCGTACCCAATAGCAATATTGGATAAATTGCTTTCTCCGGTAAGTTTGCCAATGCGTTCTGCAACTATTTATTTGCATAACAAATTAGGGAAACAAAAAACTAGTTTTTCGGTAGGTCAGTTGTCTCAGGCATTAGAGCTTACGGATTCGGATGATACTTCGACAGAAGAACAAAAAATATTAGAAGGAATTGTTTCTTTCGGAAATACCGATACAAAACAAGTAATGAGTCCTAGAATTGATATTTTTGCATTAGAAATTTCAGAACCTTTTGCGGCTATCTATCCTAAAATAATTGAAAAAGGATATTCTAGAATTCCAGTTTATCGTGATAATATTGACCAGATTGAAGGAGTTTTGTTTGTTAAAGACTTACTTCCTTATATAGATAATAAAGATTTTGATTGGGTTACGCTTATACGAGAACCGTTTTTTGTGCCAGAAAATAAAAAGTTAGATAACTTATTAAAAGATTTTCAGAGTATGAAAAGCCATTTAGCAATTGTTGTTGATGAGTATGGTGGAACTTCGGGATTGGTTTCTTTAGAAGATGTAATCGAAGAAATAGTAGGAGATATTAGTGATGAATTTGATGATGAACATATTAATTTCTCTCAGATAGATGATAAGAATTACTTGTTTGAAGGAAAAATAAATTTAAAAGATTTTTACAGAATCATAGATGTTAATGAGGATTTGTTTGAGATACAAAAAGGAGAAGCTGAAACATTAGGTGGTTTTATTTTGGAGATTATAGGGAACTTTCCTAAGAAGAATCAAAAAATCACTTTCCAGAACTGTACTTTTACAATAGAAGCTGTGGACAGCAAAAGAATAAAACAAATAAAAGTAACAATAGAATAATAAAATGCTTAAAAAATCAATTGCCATAATCGTACTTTTTATAATGACGATAACTGTATTTAGTTGTAAAGACGATGTTGTGCCTAAACCGGCGAGTTATTTAAGGTTGGACTATGCTGAAGCTAAATATGTGAATTTTGAAAACCAATGTCCATTTGCTTTTGAAATGAATGCAGAAGCTGTTATAAAAGGGGAAAAGGATTGTGGATTCATGATTTCGTATCCAAAAATGAAAGCAACTATTTATCTTACGTATAAACCAGTAAATGGTGATATTAATAAATTATTGAAAGATGCTCAAAAGTTAACGTATGAGCATGTTATAAAAGCCGATGATATATTAGAACAGCCTTATTTAAACCCTGATAAAAAATTATACGGTATGTTTTATCAAGTTGATGGAAATGCGGCTACAAACTCTCAATTTTACATCACAGACAGTATTAAGCACTTTGTAACAGGTTCAGTTTACTTTTATGCTAAGCCTAATTTTGATTCGATAATGCCAGCTGCGAGTTATATTAAAAACGATATGCAGCATTTAATGGAAACCATTAAGTGGAAGTAGAGAAAAATAGAACTATAAAAAAAGAGCATTCGTTATGAATGCTCTTTTTTTTTGTGGTAAAAATCGTTGGAATTATGATTTCATATTCGAAACTTTATATGTTTTTCCGTCTCCAGTAGCCTGAACTATTTTAGTTAAGTTTTCTGGGTTCTGAATAGTTTTGTCAAAAGTTACAGTAGCAGTTTTTTTGTCAAAATCTACTTTTGCTTCTTGTACGCCATCTAAGTCAGATAATTCACTTTCGATAGTTTTAGCGCATCCCATTGCACAAGTCATTCCTTCGATATTAAAACTTGCAGTTTGCACGTTTTGAGCAGCAATTTCTTTATGTACTTTTGGAGCAGCTGCTTCAGTTGTAGCTACTGGCTTAATTTCTTCTGTTTCATTCTTTTTACAGCTTATAAACAAAAGGCTTGCAATTGCTAAAGCTGCGATTGATTTTACGATTTTCATATTGTTTTGTTTTAATAGTTTACAACAGGATTTGTTTGCAAAATTAATAAAAAACGAGTGAGGAATTCATAAATTTATTACAATTTTGCAGTAAAACAACTATTATGGATTCAAGACAATTGAAGTGGGTTTACTTAACAGTATTGGCCTTGGTTTGGGGAAGTTCTTTTATATTGATAAAAAAGGGACTTGTTGGTTTAACCGCAATTCAATTGGGTTCATTGCGAATTATTTTTGCATCCTTATTTTTATTTTTGGTTGGTTTTAAGAGTCTGGCTAAAATTCCGCTAGGACAATGGAAGTATATTGCATTGACTTCTGTTTTTGGAACTTTTACGCCTGCTTATCTTTTTGCTATTGCCGAAACTGAAATTGATAGCTCGATTACGGCAATATTAAATTCGCTTACACCATTAAATACATTGGTAATTGGAGCTGTTATTTTTGGAATTCAATTCCAGAGGCGACAAATCTTTGGCGTTTTTATTGGTTTAATAGGATGTTTGCTTTTGGTTTTTAATGGAGCAATGAGTCATCCGGAGCAAAACTATTACTATGCTATTTTAGTTGTGATAGCTTCGCTTTGTTATGCAATAAATGTAAACTTGATTAAGAGGTATTTGTCTGATTTAAGTTCGCTGAGTATTACTACAGGAAACTTTGCAGTATTATTGATTCCTGCAATTGTAATTTTGAGTTTTACAGGTTTTGGTGAAGTAATGTATGATGATAAAGTACAGAATTCAATTTTGTATATAATTATCCTTGGAGTAGTAGGAACAGGAATTGCCAATGTTTTGTTTTTTAAATTGATACAAATGTCATCGCCAGTATTTGCAACTTCAGTAACGTATTTAATTCCTATAGTAGCTTTCTTTTGGGGATTTCTGGATAATGAACTACTTACACCAATTCAGCTTTTGGGCGCGTTTATTGTTTTAATAGGGGTTTATCTGTCGGCTAAAAAATGATTTTAGTTTGTGAAATGTTTTTTGTAAAAAGTAAGATGTTTTTGTGAAAAGTAATATGTAAAGTTGATTTTGAAACGTGTGTCAGACTGAGCGTAGTCGAAGGGCGTAAAGGGCTTCAGTTATGCTCAGCCTCACAAAAAAACTGCATAAAAAAAAGCTTTGTCAAAGTGTAAACTTTGACAAAGCCTTTAAAATCTTAGAGCCTTAGCAACTCAGAATCTCAGTAACTTAGAAACCTTTGTCACTTTGAGCCTCTGCGCCTTTGAACCTTCTAAAGAAAATCAGCATCAGAAACTCCTTCGTTGATTTTTACTTCAGACATTTTGATGTTTAGTTCAAAACCTACATTTTGAACGATATTAAAAGGAACTTTAACTCCTTTTACTTCTTTATAATCGCCAAAATTGGTGGTTTGTGTAACGGTCTGCCCAGCTTGTTCTGCTATTTTAGATTCAGCAACTTTTAATCCTGATTTTGTATCATAGAAATAAGTTGTTTTACCGTCTTTTATCGCATAAGCATCGCTGTTATTAATAGGCTCGATATGATCTATTGTTAATCCTTCTTTTTTAGAAAGTTGTAATTCTTCAAACGGAACTGCGCTAGCTTTCATGTCTGTAAGATCTTTTCCTTCAAGATTTTTTCGTTGTCCTTGTTGCTCGATGTAAGCTCCTTTTTCGTTAACAACTTGCTTCATTAAATTCATAGGTCCCATAGCAAGCGAAACCATCATTTTGCCTTTTGCATCCATCTTAGAAGTGAAGCTTAAAGGAGAAGGAGCCTGAGGAATTGTAGTTGATCCTAGCATTGCAATTGTTTTTACAGAGGCAACGGCTTTTTCTCCACCAATAGCTTTTATGTAATCACTAAAAACAGTTTTAGCAGTTACTCCGGCAGGAACTTCTTTCTTTAATACTGGTTTTTCTACTGGATTAGCATATTTATCAAAATAGCTGATAGGAATATTTAGTTTTTCTAAGCCAGGAATAACCTCAGAGCCTTTTCCTGTAATTACAATTCTCATATTGTCAATTAAGAAATATTTGTTGGCTACTCGAAGTACTTCATCGGCAGTTACATTATTTATGTTTTGGATGTATTTCTCATAAAAATCTGCAGGAAGATTTTCTGTTTCGATATTCAATGCGTATCTGGCAACAGCTTGTGGTTTTTCGACTTGCATTACAAATCTACCAATATATCCAGCTTTAACAGTTTTTAGGATTTCATCTGAAACTTTTTCAGCTCGGATTCTTTTTATCTCTTTTATAAATTCAGTTACGGCACTATCAGTTACAGCGTTTCTAACTGCAGAAGCAGTTTTAAATTTAGTTGTGTATTTTCCGCTGCCTAAGCCTGAGCTAGCACCATAAGTCCATCCGTGATCTTCACGTAAATTCATGTTTAAGTAGCTGTTAAAATCACCACCTAAAATTTGATTTGCTATTACTGCTGGGAAAAAGTCAGGATCACCCATTTTTAAATTTACAGTATTCACTAATGCTATCTCTGATTGTACCGCATTTGGAACATCAACAAAATTAATTTGAAGATTAGAAACGTTTACGGGATTAGGATAGGTTTCTTTTGGTTGTGTTCTTTTCTCCCATTTTCCAAAAAGCTTTTCTACAGCGGCTTTAGTTTCTTTGAATTTTATATCTCCAATAACTACCAAATAAGCGTTTTCGGGAACAAAGTGATTTCTGTAATTAGTTTCAACGTCAGCAAGAGTTACATTTTTTATAGTTTGCTCGGTAATAAATTCTCCCGAAGGATGATTTTTTCCAAATGCTAATGCATCAACAACTCTACCTTCGATTGCAGGAACGCTTTTTTCATCGGCTTTAAGGCCTTCTAATATTTTTGCTTTTTCCTTATCAAATTCCGCTTGGGTAAAATTAGGTTGTAATGCACCTTCAGCTAAAAGCTCAAGGATTCTCTCTGAATATTTAGAAAGTGAACTAGCAAAAGCACCTTGTGAACTAAAGTTGATGCTTGCTCCGTAAAAATCTATTTCTTCGTTAAAAGCTTCTTTGGTTGTTTTTTTGGTTCCGTTACCAATTAAGCTACTTGTTAGTTCATCTACTCCTTTTTTGTTTCCTTCTACAAATGGAGCGTTGTCTAGTGTTAAATTAAAACTCACTCTTGGTAGTTTGTGATTTTCGACAACTAAAACTTTCATACCATTTGCTAAAACAAAGGTTTGTGGTTTTTTTATGTTTACTACGGGTGAGTTTCCTGGTTTTGGTTGCGGGCGATCTTGTGCTTGCATAATTCCTGTTACGAATAAAAGGATTAAAATAATTTGTCTTTTTTTCATGATTCTAAGAGTCTTAATTTTGTGCCTTTGTGCTAGGAACGTAGTCTAAAATTAAACGTTGATTAGGATTCAGATATTTTTTTGCAACATCTCTAATTTCTTCTCTGGTGATAGAGTGATAGAGGTCGATTTCGGTATTTATAAGATTTACATCACCATAAAGTAGGTAATAACTAGCTAAATTTTCGGCAATTCCTTCTACGCTTGAGTTAGAGTTAACATAATTATTGTCGAACTTGTTTTGTAGTTTTTCGTAATCTTTCTCAGAAATTAAGTTGGTTTGAAGTTTTACAATTTCTTCATCAATTTCTTTTAATAAATCAGCAGATGTGTAAGGATTCATAGGTAATCCGTATAAAATGTACATACCATAATCTTCCTGGCTAAAACCAACTGCACCAATTTGTAAAGCCATTTTTTTATCGTCAACTATTTTCTTGTATAGTTTTGAGCTTTTTCCATCACTTAAATAAGAAGATATTAAATCTAGAACTCTTGCATCTCTGGTTTTCATAGATGGAGTTCTGTAAGACGCAATCAACATCGGAATTTGGATGTTAGGATCTTCGTAAGTTGCTTTGATAGGTTGAGTTATTGGCTCTTCTGTGTAAGTTTGTTTTTGTAATGATTGTCCTTTTGGGATTGGTCCAAAATATTTTTGAACCCACTCTTTTGTTTTGGCTTTGTCAAAATCTCCAGCAATTACTAAAACGGCATTGTTTGGAGTATAGAATTTTTTGTTGAAAGCTTTAAATTCTTCAAGAGTTGCGGCATCTAAATCTTTCATGGAGCCAATTGTTGTCCAGCGATAAGGATGATTTTTGAACATGTTTTTCTTTACCTCTGGAAGAATATTTCCGTAAGGTTGGTTGTCATAACGGGTTCTTTTCTCTTCTTTAACAACTTCATTTTGGGTATCAACCCCAATTTTGTTTATTACAGGATGCATTAATCTTTCAGATTCCATCCATATTGCTAATTCAAGATTGTTAGAAGGGAAAACTTCATAATAATACGTTCTGTCGTCTGAAGTGTTGGCATTATTGGTTCCACCATTGGCGGTTACAATTTTCATCCATTCACCGCGTTTTATATTTTCGGTTCCTTCAAATAATAGGTGTTCAAAAAAGTGTGCAAAACCTGTTCTGTCCGGAGTTTCGTCTTTTGATCCTACATGATACATTACTGAGGTTATGACAACTGGTGCAGAAGGATCATTGTGTAGAATAACGTGCATGCCGTTATCTAAATCGTATTCTTCAAAAGCTACTTTTTGAGCCGAAGCTACTCCACCTAACATAAGTGCTGCGCTTAGCATAATTAATGGTTTTTTCATAGAGGTTAATAATTTTTTCAATTACAATTAATTAGTAATGATTAATTAAAATAGTTACACCAAAAATAACTTTTTTTAATTAGGATTTAGAAAATGGCTTATCTTTTGATGAATGTTTAACAGTATTTTACTACAATAGTGATTTTTAACTATTTGAAAAGTCTTGAAAAACAGGAATTAAAGAACATAGAATAATTTTACTTTAAGAAATTGCACAGTAAATTATTAATTGTATATTTGCAACCTTAAAAATCAATAAATCAATTTGGTATGTATGCAATCGTAGAGATAGCAGGGCAACAATTTAAAGTAAGCAAAGACTTAAAGGTTTTCGTTCACAGATTAGCTAATGAAGAAGGTTCAAAAGTTTCTTTTGACAAAGTTCTTTTATTAGATGATAATGGGAATGTAACTTTAGGCGCCCCAGCTATAGAAGGTGCTTCAGTAGAAGCTAAAGTGTTACAACACTTAAAAGGAGACAAAGTAATCGTTTTCAAAAAGAAAAGAAGAAAAGGTTACAAAAAGAGAAATGGTCACAGACAATATCTTACTCAAATTGTAATTGAAGGTATTACTGCAGCAGGAGGAACTAAAAAAGCAGCGGCTAAAAAAGCGGTTGTAGCAGAAGAAGTAGCTACTGAAGAAGTAGAAGCTCCTAAAGCGAAAAAAGCAGCTCCAAAAGCAAAAAAAGAAGCTACTAAAGAATAATAACAATATTTAAACTCATACGTCATGGCTCACAAGAAAGGTGTCGGTAGTTCGAAGAATGGTAGAGAATCAGAATCAAAACGTTTAGGCGTTAAGATTTTTGGAGGTCAAGCTGCTATTGCTGGGAACATCATCGTTAGACAAAGAGGTTCAAAACATAATCCAGGTGAAAACGTTTACATTAGTAAAGATCACACTCTACACGCAAGAGTAGATGGAGTTGTAAAGTTCCAAAAGAAAAGAGATAATAAATCATACGTTTCTATACTTCCATTCGAAGCATAATAACTAAGATTCTATATTATTATAAAACCCGTTTGCCAAGGCAAACGGGTTTTTCGTTTTTAGGCTGTTGCTTATAATCAATTTGTGATTTGTGTCTCCTTAATTTAGGTTTTAAGATTTACTAAATTAATGCGAAAATCTACGAAATTGCATTCTTAAAGTTTTTTGTCCTGGTTCTGGATAGTTTTATTATTACTACTTTTGATTAGATAAATCTATTTTAGTTTTGAAAAGAATATTATTACTTCTATTGTTTTTTTGTGTCACTGTGTATGCGAAAAGTGTATCTGGTCATATTGCAAATCAAATTGTATCACTTGATGAATCACAAAAAAGAATTTTATATGAATTTGCTATTTTACAGAAAAATGGTTCTGATGCCAATGTGTATTGGGAAAAATACAAAAGTCAGTTTCCTGCCATAAATGATAGTATAAGAGATGAGTTGGCTAATGAAATATTTGTTAATTCTCATGTTTTATATACTCCAGTAAAAAACTCTGCTATCGAATTATGGATGCAAGCACAATCATTTACGAATTGGATGTTGTACTTAGCTGCATTTATTGCGGTGTGTGCAGTAATAGGTTTGTTGCGTAATTATTGGGGAGCTATTATCAGAATGCTTATAAAGCAATTTGAACCTTTGTTTAAAGTACTGTTTTCGGAAGTTTTGTTAACGTATGAATTACTATTGATTGGTGCAGTTTGTGTTGTTCTTGGGTGTAGTGTAGAAGATATGGTACTGCGTACAGTTATTATTCATGTTGGGTTCTTTTTATTGTGGAGTCAATCTACAGCATTGTTTACTAAAAAGTATCTTGTTCGTGGATACATCTACAAAATAAAAAGTAATTTTTGGGAACAAGATAGGTGGGAAGTGGTAAAAACAATTTGCTTTCCTGCAATTATTGTTACGGTTGCTATTTTGTATGTATTGTATAAAGTGCCAGAGGATGTGTTTTATAATTATGAAGTTGTTGTGTCTGGTCTTGCTGCAATTTATGCTTTTCCTGTTTGGAGATTGCTAGAAAAATACATGTATCCTGTTTTAATACCTTATAAGGATGTTTATGTAGAAAGAGGTATTTATTCTCTTGCAACTTGTACGGTTTTGGCTTTGTTTATAGATGTCGTGTTTTTGTGGCAATCAAACGCTGCGTTATCGTATATTATAATTGCATTGACTTCGCTGTTGGTTCTGTCGTTTTTAATTTTATCTGTAAAGGTTAATTACAGCCATAATTATAAAAATTATTTTTACTTGCAATTTGTCACAGTTCTTTTCTTTTTATCTGTTTTGTTTTATGGTTTTAGTATTAAATCGGGTGAAATGATTTGGGTATCATTAGTTGGAGCATGCATTTTTATTGTTATTAAATATTGGGAGATTCCAACATTTTACTTTAGTTGGAAAAGAAGAAACGGATCATGGGCATGGGGTTTTCTCGGTATGGCAGCTTTATTGTGGTTGTTGGCAAAAGGGATTTTGTATGTTTCGAAAGTGTTGTATGCATAATTTTGGACAGACCGAATAATTTTTAACTAGATAAAATACTGCTTTGATTTTGAGATGTTATAAATTAAAAATAATATAATTTAAGTGATGGATAAGATTGTGATTAGATTAGCAAACAAGGATGAAATAGATTGGATAAATTCTAAATATTCTGAAATTGATTTTGTGCATTCAAATTTTGAAAATGAAATCATTGCTATAGCAGAAATGGGTGATGCAAAATGTGGTCTGGGAAGAATTGTAAATATTGATGATGCTAATTGTGAACTTGGAGGAATGTTTGTTTTTGAAGAGTTTAGAGGACTTAAAATCGCAGAAAAAATTATTGAATTTCTTATTGATAAGAATCAAAATAAAGATAAAAACACTTGGTGTTTGCCATTTGAAAAGCTAAGCAATTTCTATAATAAATTCGGATTTGAAGATAATAATAGAAAAAATAGAGAAGTTCCTAAAGCTGTTATAGAAAAACATATCTGGTGTAATTCTAATTATGATGATAAAGTTCTTTTATTGGTAAAATAGATATTGATTGAAAGAAGACTATTTATTTTCTATAGTCGATAAGATAAAATTGACTCTTTCCTTTGTTCCTAATTTTGGGACTTCTATTAATTGGTAACCACAACCATTATAGGTGTTTTTTATTGCTTTATAGGTGTCTATTGCTTCTTGAAAAGATTGTTTGCGTTCGGTATCTGTCTGGTAAATTTCTTCCCAAGGAGGCAGGATAAATACAATCGGATTATACTGGTATTTTTTAACTGCCTCTGTGAGTTCTGGAGGAGGTTTTAAACCAATTAAATTTGCGTACGCTAAAGTGTCTGGAATTCCTCTGTCAAAAAAGGTGATTAAAGCATTGTCTTTGTTTTTTGTATAGGTTTCAATCGAGTGTTCCAGCATTAATAATGTAAATTTTTCTTTGTCTGCCCAAGGCAAAGCATTTCCATTTGATTGTACTTGTTCCTTAATTATTTCACGTGCTACTTCGTCTACACAATTATAACCTCTTTTTTTTAATTCTTCGATAATTGTTGTTTTGCCGCATCCGGGACCTCCAGTAATGGCAAATAAATGGATTGATTTGTTCATTTTAATTTATTTGGTCTCTAATATAGTTTAACACTATGTGCTTTAGTGCATTTTGTTTTAGCTTCTAAAAAATATTTTAGCCACAAATTGCACAAATTTCCACAAATTAATTAGCGCTAATTTGTGTAATTTGCGGTTAATAAATAAGTATTGTAGCCTTGCAGGCTTTCAGTCTGCTAACTAAATCTATGAACTTTTAGTCCATAGTGGTTTAATTAATTGTTGTAAAAATTCTTCTAGGTTGTATGTGGTTATTTGAAATACTTGTGATAAAGATATTTCATATATTCGCTGATAGTAGAGTTTTGTTTATGGTTTTTAGTGGTCTAAAAGCCGAAATGATAAAATTCTTTTTTAATGTATAAGTTAATGAGGTTTTTGTTAAAAAACACAATAAGAATGAAAGCAAGAAATGTTGTAATATTTGTTTTTTTAATTTGCCTTTTTGCTTGTAAAAAAGATAGGGAGACTGTAGTTGATGATAATAAGAAATATGTAAAATTGTTATGGCGAAACAAGTCGTTTGATTGGACTCCGACAACATTAGTAGTAAAAAATAAAATGTTGTATTTCGGAGATTTACATAGGAATTTCTATGCTGTAAATTTAGAAAATGCTAAAGTAAAATTGAAATTTAAATCGGACTATAATCCGTTTTATAAACCATTAATAGATGGTCAAGATTTGTTTTTAGCGGATTATAACGCTGAATTAAGTTGTTTTGATTCTTTAGGAAAGTTAAAATGGCAAGTTAATGGCGAGATGAATTTAAGAAAGGATTTGGCTGAGAATGGCAACTATATTTATGGCTCAGTTCAAGGAAACGGATTTAGTAAACTAAATAAAAAAGATGGTAAAGTGGTTTGGTATTTGCCTAAAGATTCAAATATTACCGAAACAAACGAACCTGAGTTTTTTGAAAATAGGGTATATTTAGGTTTGTCAGAACATGACGCTAAACTTTTAGCAATCGATAACAAAAGTGGAAAAAATATTTGGGAAAACAAATATAAAAAATATTCAAACTTAAACCAGATTAAAACAGAAAAAGGACTTTTAGTTTGTCTTAATAAAGATTTCAAACAAGGGGAAATTTTGATGTTGGATTATGAGACTGGAAACGAAATTTGGTCAGAATCTTTTAACTGCGATGTGTTTTATGAACCTTGCGTTGCAAACAAAAGTATAATTTTAAGTACGTATGATAACAAAGTTGTTTCTGTGAATATTGAAAACGGAAAAACAAATTGGGTATTAGATTTAAAAAATGATCAAGTTGAAAGTAAGATTATAAGCTTTAAAGGGAATATTTATTTTGGAACTATGAATCGGAATTTATATTCTTTAAATATTAAAACAGGGAAAATAAATTTTGTTCAACAATTTTATTACGGAATTTCAACACCAATTGTAGAAGATAATAAGATTTATTTTCCGACTGGAGGGAGTGAAATGTGGGTATTAAAATAAAAAATTAAGATCGTAAAACGTTATTAATTTTTTAAGTGATTGTTTGTGAACCACTTTTTTAGAGGTTTAGAGAATGAAATATTGAAATAACACGAAGAAAATATTTCTATTTCTATTTAGAAAAAAGGGATGAATTGGAGTGATAATATTTCTTATATTCGCTCAAAATAAGTTAAATTATTGCGTAAAGACATATTTAGATCGGGATAGTTTGGCTGTTTTGTGTGTTAATTATAAGAATATATATTTAAACCTTAATAATATAAATGGGTAAGATTGATTTATTAATTATTGTAACGATAGTTTCCTTGTTTATTTCATTATTTCTTGCATTTTTTTTGTTTGCAGTTAAGACAAATCATAAGATAAGTAATTATCTTTTTGCTACTTTTTTAATATTATCAGCGATAGATACCAGTCAAACTTTATTTAACTTAATAATTGATAGACCTTCAAATTTTGGAATGTTAAGAAGTTTATTTGTTTTCTTGCAAATTCCTGTTTTTTATCTATATGTGTTATCTGTTTGTTATTCAGATTTTAGGCTTAAGCCTAAACACTTATTGCATACGCTTCCATTTGTAATTGCAAATGCAATTTTGATACCTCGCTTTTATACAGTAGATGTTGCTTCTAAAATTAATTTTATTCAAAATTATAGAAGTATGGTTGAAATACAGTTCAATCATATTCTTATTCATGTTCAGTTAATTGTATATATTATTGCTGTTTTTATGGTTTTAAGAAAAGCAAAAAAACTATATCTCGAAAATTGTGCAGGTACAAGTATTAGTTCCTATAATTGGCTATTTCAGTTTACAGTTGTACTGACTATTTTGTATTCGGTTGCTCTTTTAAAAAACATCTTCAAGTTCTCTGATTATTTCTATATCTCTGACTGGATAAAAAGTGGTCTTCTCGTACTTCACTTATTTGTTGTTTGTTGGTACTTATTTAAAGCATTAAATAATCCTGGTTTATTCAGGAGTATTGATTCAAAATTAAAACTGGTTTCGGATATTGTTTTAGAAGAGAAAAATAATGCACAATTAGCAGTAAGTGAAAAAGAATACAATGAAGATTTATTAAAATTGCAGCAATATATGGCCGAAGAAAAACCGTTCCTAGATCCTTCCTTAACAATTCAGGATGTTTCTAAGGGTATTGCAATTCCTGTTAGGGATCTCTCACTTTTAATTAATCATAAATTAGAGCAGCATTTTTACGATTTCGTTAATACGTATCGCATAGAGAGTGCTATGGGAATTTTAAAAGATGCTACAAAAAGTAAAGTAACGGTTTTGGAAATTCTGTATGATGTAGGTTTTAATTCTAAATCTTCTTTTAATACAGCTTTTAAAAAATATACAGGTTTTACGCCTACAGATTATCGTAAAGCAGTGTAATTTAGTTATTTGTAATTATTCGTACGCGTAGTTTTAATTATTCGTACTTATTTTTAGAAACAAATGTGTCCGACTATTTTTATTCGGTCGCATAGCGTTAATTTCCACCACATCTTTGTATCGAAATAAATTTTTAACCAAAAAATCACGATACAATGAAAACTACTATTTACTTCCTAATTCTTATAGCAACAATTTTAAATTGTCAAATAAGTAACTGTCAAACAAACAAGAAAGTATTATCAAAACAAAAAGATTATAGTTTTCTGACAGATAGTTTGAATATTAATCCGCAACTGGAAAAATATAAACTTGCGGGATTTAGTCTTGTTGTTTTTGAGAACTACGAGATTGTATATACAAATGAATTTGGTGTTAAATCAATAAACTCTCAGGAGAAAATAGATAACAACACCGCTTTTTCTAACGCTTCGATTTCAAAACCAATTACAGCGCTTCTTTGTTTTATACTTGAAGAAAAAGGATTGATTAAGCTAGATGATCCAATAGATGGTTATTTAAAACGCTGGCATTTGCCAAAAAGTAAGTTTACTGAGAATAACAGTCCAACCTGGAGAGAATTTCTTAATCATACGGCTGGTACTACCCAAAGTGGATTTGCAGATTACTATGAAGGTGATACAATCCCAACAATAAAGCAAAGTCTTTTAGGAAAGATTCCGCGATATGATAAAGAAATTGATTTTTTGTTTACGCCTGGGACAGGTTGGTCATATAGTGGTGGCGGTTATGTAATTGTTCAGATGGCATTAGAAGATACTTTTAATAAATCTATAGCGGAACTTGCTGCAACATATATATTCTCTCCTCTTGGATTAAAAAATACTACAATGATACAGCCTGATGAAAAAGGATTCCCTACAAATGTAGCACTCGTTCACGATGAAAATGAAAAGGTTATTAGAACAGGTTTGCCAATCACTCCGCAAGTTGGAGCATCAGGAATGTGGTCTACGCCAACAGATTTGGCTAAACTTGCTATCGAGATGCAAAATGCGTTGCGAAATAAAAACAATAAAGTGATTTCTCATAATGTTGCAAAAAAAGTAACAGAAGTGACTGCTTTAAAAGATGCTGTTGGCGGCTGGAGTTACGGATGGCAAAAGTCTTTTGGTTATAATAACTATGATTGGTTTATATGTAATGGTTCTAATACAGGAGTAGGAGGTAGTGTTTTTGCTACGATGACAGATGGAAACGGTTTTGTATTTCTAACCAATGGCGAAAAAAAGAACCGTTTTCCTGTGATGGGACAAACTCAAAGAAAGCTTCTGACTTTGATGAACTGGAATGGAAAGACATCTAATGAGGAAATTCAGGAAATACCTTCAAGTCTAAAAGAAAAACTAATCGGAACTTATGATGATTTTCTTTATGCTCAGGGAGTGGAAACTAAAATTGTAGAAAAGAATAATCGTCTTTATGTTGAATCTATGCTATTGGATCATTTTAAAGGAAAAAATGATAATGAGTTGGTTTATCTTAAAAATGGATTGTTCAAAATTATAGATTACCCGAACTTATTAAAATTAGATTTCAGTGATGGAAAACTAAGTTCTGTGACCTTAGTAAGAGGTGATATGAACACTAAGGTCGAAAAGATTTATAAAGGAAAGTAGTAATTGATCTGGATTGTGAGAATTTGCAATCTGCACTCGCAATAGATATAGAACAATGACATAAAAAAACTCCATTAGTAATAATGGAGTTTTTGTGGTTTTAAAAGGTTTATTTTCCTTTTAATAATTTCTCTAAATATTCAATCTTTTCTTTTTCAGATTGCAGTAAACGTTCGTATAATTCTAGAATTTTTTCTAATGGATTAATTGAACATAAATAATTATTATTGTTTGAGCTGCTGTCAGTAAATGTATTGTTGATAATATTAAAAACTGTTTCTTCGCTAAATTCTTTTATGCCTTCAGAAGATACATTTAAGGCATTAGAAATTTTTTCTAAAATAACATCTTCTATTGTTTCACTTCCTTCAATATTAGATATAGATTGTTGGCTTACTCCAATTGCAGTAGCCAAAGCCTCTTGTTTCATACCGCGTAGCTCTCTTATTCGGCTAATGTTTCGGCCTATATGTTTTGGTTTTGTTGCTGTGCTCATAGTTCAAAGATATTTAAAATTCTTTTATAAAACTGGTTTTGGTAAAAAACAACTACCACATGGTAAGATACAATTGATAATGGTTCGATACAGTACTAAGTAATCTTTCTTTGCATGTAATAAACAAAAATCAAAATTATGGAAGCGCAAAGAATTGAGAACTCTGAAGACTTTAAACAATTAATCGCTAGATATTTCACGACAATAAAACCTGCAAATGATAAAGCGGATATTTATACTACAGAAATCAGGGTTTCTAGTTACTGTGAGCTTTCATACGTTATTTCTAATATGCTAAAATTATGTGTTCAGGTATTAGACCATGAAGCACTTGGAATCTCAAAGACAGCCAAAGATTCTTCTATCGATATTGCATTAATATTAAAAGTAGTTACGCAGTTGCTTCCTTTGGAGGAAATCGAATTTCTGGATGAGATTAATAAAATGGTTATTACGGATTCGCTGCATTAAACCAAATGTGCTTTAAATTTAATAATGATAAAAACTTACGTTTTTAGATAACATAAAACATATTTGGTTTTTTTTGTAATAAAAAAACTATATATTAGCAATTGAATTACTGTTTTAACAAAATGTTAACCGTCTTAAAATTGCAAGGACTAATAAAGCCTTTTTCTGCCTGCATAAAGTAAAGTGAAAAAGGTAATTTAAATGTTATGAATAATAAATTGCAAAGAATTACACAAGCATTACTATGCTGTTTTCTTCTCATAGTATTCGGCTGTGAAACAGAACAGCTAGTAACTGATGAACAAACACCTCAGACGAAAAGTATTCAATCAGCTAAAACATGGTTTGATAAATATGAATCTAATGGTATTAATTATGAATTATTTCAGAATTTAGAATACAATTGGAATGAAGCAAAGAAGGTAAAATCAGAAGATGGCACAGAGACTATTATTGTACCTATTGTTGAATTAAAAGAAGATAGAGAAGAAATTTGGTCACAGAAATTATATCTTTATAAATTGGGTACAGGAGATTACAAAGTATTATTGTTTGAAATATATCCTGACAAAGATGTTCCTTCAGATAGTCAAACAATTGAGGGAGGAGATTTCAATGGTTACATGGCAGCATGGGATTTAAAAATGGGTTTTGTTAGAGCATCTAGATTTAAAAATAATCAAGTTATTGAAAATGGAATTGTAGCAGTGATTTCCATTGATAAAATGGCAACAAGCAAAGCTCCTGCTATTTCTCCATGTGTTGATGATATGTGTCAAGAAGGTCCTGGAGGTTTAGGTGATGGTAAAGCACCGCCTCCTCGTCCTCCAGTTCAATTAAGGCCTGTTGTTGTAACTGGCCCTAGTACTGGAGCTCCAGTGGTATATACCCCCCGTACTCCTGCGACTGGCGGTGGCGGAACAAGTCCGGGCGGATTTACTTCACCTGGAGGAGGTAGTAGTGGTGGTGGCGTTACAGCCCCAACGCCTGTACAAATTATTGATGCGCTGACTGGAAAAGCAAAATGTATTTATGAAAAATTAAAAAGCTCTAGTAGTGGGTTTGAAAATGCAATTAAAAAATTTGATGGAGAATTTACACTATATGATTTAAAATTAACAATCAATAATAATCTAAGTTTAAATGTATATGGTGAAACTCAACCGCCTGTTAACTATGTTACCGAAATACAAATAAATAACAACTCCTTAAATAATCTATCTGATTTAGGTAAAGCAACAGTATTTGCTCATGAAATAATTCATGCTGAAATTTTCAGAAAAATGCTTATTGCTGCTCAAAAAGGGAGTTTAGATTCGAATAACATGACAGTTCAAGAACAAACAAATTATGTTAATTCATTAAAAAATAATTTCCCAGGTCTTTATGATTACTATTTCAAGAGATATAAACCCACATGGAATCATGAAATGATGGCAAGTCATTATAGAAGTGTAATTGCTGATATTATTCAACAATTTGATAATAAGAGACTACCTAGGTCTACTTATGAGGCTGTTACATGGGTAGGCTTAGGTAAATTGGATACGAATTTAACTACAATTGCTTGGGATAACTTATCAGAAACTGAAAAAGCTGTTATTAACAAGTTAATTAACGATAATTTTTATAACGGACCTTCAAACTGTAATTAATTATGAAAAATATAATCTATATAATACTACTTGTAACTTCATCTATAGTAACAGGACAGACAAAAGAAAGTGACTATTTTAGTTTCTACAAAGGAGGAAATAAGTACTTAAGACCAATTAAATATTTGCTTTTTGATAATGTAAATGGTAATGAAAAAAAAGAGAATGAAAATAAAATCTATTTTTATGTAGGTAATCAGACATTTATTTTTAATTCGAGTAAAGATGAAATAGACACTTGTGCAGTTAATTATTTAAAAAAAATAAAATTAGATTTCCCAGATGATTTACAAAAGGATGCTTATAAATACTACAAAGAAAAAAAACGGGAGGAAGAAAAAAAGATGAACTTAAAGAATCCTATCTTATTTCCTGTGAAGGATTTTAGTACATATTTTAAAATATATATTCTCGAAAAAATCGCAGATAATAAAGTTGTTAAATATGAAGTAAAGCAATCATGTTCAGAGTTTTAAAAACAACTCATTAATAGGTAATAAAAGTAGAACAATTTGAAATGTCAAATATATTTAGGACGAGACACTATGATAAAAGTAATTTAGTATTGCTCGCCAGTAGAGACTTGCGAACCGTTTTTACGCAGGATTTAATGATTTGTAAATAACACAGCCCCGAGAAATCTATTCTTTTAATTTTAAAAAGTTAATAAATTTGTAGTAATAATATTTCTTATGTTCGTTTAAAGAAAAGTCAACTTATTGCTTAAAGCTAACTAAAAAAAAGCTGAAATTGAGAAGCTTTCAAGCAGAATACCACTTTTAAGCAAAGCAGCGCCATGTTCTAACTAACATTATAAAATTATTTAAAGATGAAAATATTAACAATTGTGTTGTTTCTCCTTTTCTTTATTTCTCTAAATGCTCAAGAGAAAACAAAAGATACACTCTATTTTAAGTATGATAATAAGTATATAAATTTGTATACTGAAATCCCAGGTCATTTTTATTTAGATGATAGTAGTGGAGGTAGTAATGGGTCTTTTTTCTTTAAAAAAGGAGAAGTGAAAAGTGATCTAAGTCCTAAAAAGATTTTGTCACTTAAAAAGTTTATACGCTCTTCAGATTTTTATGATAAAAAGAAAAAATTGAATAATGAAAAGATTGCTGTTTTTTTTAGTAATTACGTTGTGTTTTTGGTTAAAAATATTGATAAAAAAGTAGAATATATTCAAGTCGAATCAGGCTTTGAGATAGAATGATAATATTTAACATGAAAGTTATTTTTTTGATATTCCTTACAATTGGGGCTTTATTGTGGATTTTTTCTGCTTTGTAGAATATAACTTTAATTTTTGTATTTCTAATACATTTTATATTGTAAGTTATTTTTACCCAGCCATACTAGTTTTAGCTAGTTGGTACATTTTTTTATTCTATAGAATTTATAAAGAGAAAAAATAGAAAGAAATAACTTTGTCAAAATTTTAGGTTTTGTCAAAATCCTGATGCTACTGATTTATAATCCGTGCCCACAACAGTAAAGTATTTTAAAACAACATACGAAACTTGTGGAAATCAACACAATACTATTGCTTTAATGTATCTAAATAGCATGAGAGAAGCTTTAAAAGAATTTCATAAAAATGTGTTTACTGATGACTATAATAAATACATTAATTATTATGGAGAGGTACCAAGTGATGTTTTTTATGAGGCGTTGGCTTGGGGAGGTTTAAGGGATAATAACGTAAAAGCTTGCCAGCAGAGTTTCACTTTTAAGTAAATTAGTTCCTTGTCCATAACAAAACAATTAAAGAAGGTTGTGGATTTAGGAAAATGTATTGGAATCTCAATATAATTTAAGTTATTGCCTTATAAAATTACTCAACTATGAAAAAATATATTTCACTTTTTATATTAATACTTTTTTCTATTTCTGGTCTAAAAGCAGAGGAAAGGAAAAAAGACACTCTTTTTTTAAAATTAGATGGTAAGTATGTTTATGAGTCCAAATATGATCCAAAGGAATATATTATTAAGGATAATAGTGATATAAAGAATGGTGCAATTTATTTTAAAGAATTTAAAATTATAAATAATATTAAACCTAAGAAAATTGTTTGCTTTAAAGAATTTGCTCAATCTTCAAAATTGTATAATGAGAATGATAAAAAAAGACTGAGCGAACTTAAAGTTATGAATTTGTTTGATAGTTACACCGTAATCCTTGTAAACAAAAAAAATAAAAAAGAAGAATATATCCAAGTAGGACCTGTTTATGTAACAGAATAAAACATCTTTTGTAATTAATGAATAATTTTTATTTATTTACAGAAGTAACTATTTTTAATTCAACACCTATAAAAAAGTAGCATCGCTGTGATGCTACTTTTTTGGTTTAAAGTTATTTTGATTCAAAATCCGATTGCACGCTTTTACAATCCTGATAGAGCGGATTTACAATCGGTGTCCACGCAGTAAATTACTAGTAAAAAAAATAAGATATAAAAAAAACTCCATTATTTCTATTGGAGCATCTTGGTGGTTGTTCTGAACCTAGTTCTGAACCATTTCTTGTAGGGTTTGAAGAATCTGTGAAGGATGCAGCTCCAAGAAATCTATTCTTTTTAATTTGAAAAACTTATAGTAATTAAATAATGTATTATTAAACAAAACGCTGATAGTTTAACTTGGAACTGTACTATTCTGGTCTACTTAATAATAGCTAAACTGGATCACAATTATAATTATTAAGATGGTTAACTTCGTGGTTTTTCAAAATATCCTTAATTATTTACATCAGGAAAAGCCAAATTATTTTGTGGCTGGTATAAATGAGTTGGTGGTAATGCTAAAAAATAACTAAAGACAACCAAAAAAACATAAAATTTAAATGAACGAAATAAAATTTGACTACAAAGCGGACTATATTTTAGAAGACGAAACGGTACTTTTGAGACCTTTGAAAGCAGACGATTTTAAATATCTTTTAGACTTTTCAATTAACGAACCCGAAATTTGGGAGTTTAACATGGGCGGTGCAAACGGAGAAGAAAATTTATTGAAATATATCGATAATGCTATCAGTCAAAGAGAAAAGGAAAAAGAATATCCATTCATTATTTTTGATAAAAGAACCAATGAATATGTTGGGAGTACGAGATTTTACAATATTGTCTTGGAAATGAACACTATTGAAATTGGTTATACTTGGTATGGAAAAAAATATCAAGGAACAGGAATAAACAAAAATTGCAAATACTTAATGTTCGACTTTGTATTTGATAAATTAGGAATTGTAAGGATTGGGCTTGGAGCAAACAGTAAAAACATACGAAGTATAAATGCGATGAAAGGTGTTGGTTGTACAGAAGAGGGAATATTAAGAAGCCGTAGTTTTGATCAAAAGGGAAACAGAATTGATGCAATAATTTTGAGTATTTTGAGAAACGAATGGGACGAAATATGGAAGGCAAGACTTAAAGAGAAAACTGTAAAATAATAAAAGGAAAAACAGCAAAGAAAAAATTGACTTTATGTCTTTGTTCTCCCGATAGCGGGGATTTGTAATGGATCAAGAACAAAACCTGGGGAGGAATGTCAAAATAAAATAAGAACTTTGTAATCTAAGAATTTGAGATGACTCCTATAGACCTTTTAAAATTTATGCTGCCTGATTTTTTAGTAGAACACTTTGAAATAATTTCTAGCACTAACACAGAAGAAGTACTACACCTTTATTTCGAAGAGAGCGCTAAGCCTCCACAAGAGTTTGATATGTTTGAATTAGTATCAAAGGGTTTTCAAGATGAGATTACCATTCAGGATTTTCCATTAAGAGGCAAATTTGTGTATTTACATATCAAAAGACGCCGCTGGACCAATAAAACCAATAGTCAAATTATAAAAAGAGATTGGGCATTAGTAGCCAAAGGAACTCGCATGACGCAGGAGTTTGCGGCTTTTTTAAAAGAAATTAATAGATAATAACGCTACCGACTGTCATACCATTGGAGGTTTTTTCGGAGTCAATGGAAAAAAACTTCAAAGACAATATAAAAAACATCTAAGCTTTTTTAGTACATGGGCTCCGCGCGAACATGCGCACCAGTGGATTGTTTACCCCGAAAATATAGGTACTCATTTATCCATTGATGAAGTAGCTTTATCTCAGGGTGAACTCTATACAATTGTGATCAACAAGAAATTCAAAGGCAAAAAAGGCTGTTTAGTGGCTATTATTGCAGGAACCAAAGCTGATCAGGTCATAGAACACCTCTGTAAAATTGATTACAAAAAGAGATCTTGTGTAAAAGAAATAACACTTGATATGGCTAATTCCATGAAATTAATATCAAAGAGAGCCTTTCCAAAAGCCATACAAGTAACCGATAGGTTCCATGTTCAAAAATTGGCATTGGAAGCATTACAAGAAATCAGAATCAAACATCGATGGGAAGCTATGGATTTTGAAAATCAATTGATATTACAGGCAAAAAAAGAAAATAAAACATATATCTCACAGCTTTTATCAAACGGAGATTCTGTAAAACAGCTATTAGCCAGAAGCAGATATCTACTTTATAAATCTCGAGAAAAATGGACTACTAGTCAAAAAGAAAGAGCTCAAATGCTCTTTGAGCTATATCCAGATATAAAAACAGCCTATAATTTAAATCAACAACTTCGAGGGATTTACAATAATCACAACGATAAACATATTGCTATGACCAAACTAGCACATTGGTATAGAAATGTAGAGGAATCAGGTTTTAAAAACTTCAATATTCTGCTCAATACTATAACTTTTAACTACCAATCAATCTTAAACTATTTTGATAATAGAAGTACCAATGCTTCTGCCGAATCTTTTAATGCAAAAATAAAAGCATTTAGAAGCCAATTTAGAGGTGTAAGAAATATTGATTTCTTCTTGTTCAGATTATCTAATCTTTTTGCTTAATCCCCAACTTTTGAACATGATCCTTTGTAATCTGTGCCCGCAATAGTAAAGTGCTTTAAAACAAAAAACCTGTGAATCTTTCGATTTACAGGTTTTTTTAATGTTTCGGGTTTTGAAAAGATTGATAAAGTTGCCTTTTTCACTTCTTTTCCCCTTTTGTGGGGAGAGCAGGATTCGAACCTGCGAAGTTTACACAGCAGATTTACAGTCTGCCCTCGTTGGCCGCTTGAGTATCTCCCCGAACCCGATAGTGTGGATTTGAAATCCGTGACACTCGGTAAGCTATAAAAAAACTCCATTATTTCTAATGGAGTTCTTTGTGGGCGATGAGGGGTTCGAACCCCCGACCCCCTCGGTGTAAACGAGGTGCTCTGAACCAGCTGAGCTAATCGCCCTATTTTACTAGGTTGCTATCGTTATGTGATTGCGAGTGCAAATATAAGACTGTTTTCTGCATTACCAAAACTTTTTTAAATAAAATATAATAATAATTTGCAGTTAGTTTTTATGCGATTGATATTTAGTTATTTGAATATGTAGTTTTTTTGAGTGAATTTATTTTTGTAGCTTTTTTACTAGGTTTGTAAAAGAGCCTTGTTATTGTTTCTCTTTATCTAAAGGCAATTCGGCTACTACAAATGTGCTTCCTCCCACAAAAATAAAGTCATTTTTGGTCGCATTTTCTTTTGCAGTCGTAAAAGCATCCGAAACAGAGTCGTAAGTTTTACCTATTAAATCATATTTTTTAGCATTTTCCTGTAAAATAGAAGTGCTTAAACCACGAGATGAGTTAGGACTACAGAAATAGTATTGTGCCTTTTTAGGAAATAGTGGTAAAACAGAATCTAAATCTTTATCATTTACGACTCCCAATACAATATGTAAGTTCTCGTAAGTTTCATTCTGGATTTGGTTCATTACTATAGCCAGGCCATTTTTGTTATGAGCCGTATCGCATATAATTTTAGGATTTTCGCCAAGCTGTTGCCATCTTCCTTGTAAACCTGTATTTGTAACGACGTTTAATAATCCAGTTTTAAGATTTTCGTTGGATATTTTAAATTCATTTTGAGTATTCAGGATATGTATGGTTTCCTGAACAGTCTTTTTATTATGTTGCTGATAATCTCCAATTAAATCAGAAGGGTAAACTTCGGTAATAATATCAGAAGCAAAATATATTTCAGACTGAGTCTCTTTTGCTTTAGCTAAAAAAACAGGTTTTGTTTCTGGAGTATATTCTCCAATTACAACTGGTACATTTTGTTTTATAATCCCCGCTTTTTCGCCTGCAATTGCTGCTGGGGTAGTTCCCAGAAACTGCGTATGATCTAAGTCTATATTGGTAATAACAGAAACCAATGGAGTAATGACATTGGTTGCGTCTAGTCTTCCGCCTAAGCCTACTTCTATAATAGCGATATCTACTTTTGCTGTAGCAAAATAATCAAATGCTAAACCAACAGACATTTCGAAAAAACTCATATCATTAGATTCAAAAAAATCTTTGTGTTTACTTATAAATTCGCAAACAAAATCTTCTGAAATTTCTTTACCGTTAATTTTAATACGCTCGCGAAAGTCTTTTAAATGTGGTGATGTATAAAGTCCTACTTTATATCCAGCTTCTTGTAATACCGAAGCGAGCATGTGAGAGGTGGATCCTTTTCCGTTTGTTCCTGCCACATGAATACATTTTAATGAATTTTGTGGATTGTTTAAATGGTCAACCAAATGTAATGTATTGGTTAAGTCTTTTTTATATGCCGAAGCCCCTTGTAGTTGGTACATTGGGAGTTGGTTGAACATCCATTCGGTAGTTTCTTGATAGTTCATTTTTTTCGAGTAAAATAGTTGTTGATTGAAATATTTTTCGTTTTTTTTAGTTTAATATAACAGCGAAAAGTATCTTTATTGCAAAATTGGAATATTTTTTAGAATTAATTATCAAATACAAGAATTAATATATGTTTAGCTTCATTCAATTACAAGCGGATACTATTGCAAATGCCGCATCTAACGTAGTTATCGAAAAAATTGCACCAAATACAGAGATTTCTGTTTTAGGATTTATTTTAAAAGGAGGATTTTTCCTGATTCCAATTGCCATCTTATTGTTCTATACTTTTTACGTTATTATCGAGCGTTATTTATACATAAGCAAAGCTTCAAAAATTGACCCTAGATTAATGATGGATGTGGGGGTTAATCTTAATTCAGGTAATCTGGATATGGCAAGAAGTATTGTAGAAAGAAATGAAACTGCTGCAGGAAAGATTCTTAAAGAAGGTGTTCTGGTTATAGGAAGACCAATAGCTGAAATCGAATCGAATATGGATCGTGCTGCCGATATTGAAATAGGAGAGATGGAAAGACGTCTTGGTCATTTAGGACTTATTGCAGGTATTGCACCTACATTAGGTTTTATTGGTACTATTTCGGGAGTTATTAAGATCTTTTATAGTATCTCGGTTACAGAGAATATTAGTATTGGTAATATTTCGGGAGGTTTATATGAGAAAATGATTAGTAGTGGTTCAGGTTTAATTGTTGGTATTATCGCATATAGCGCGTACCACCTTTTGAATGGAAAAATTGATGATTTTGCCTTAAAAATTCAGAAACAAATACTTGAATTTGTAAACATAATTCAAAGATCATAAGATATGTCTATTAAAAGAAAAAGAAGATTTCATGCCGAGGTGGCAACTTCATCGCTAAGTGACATTATGTTTTTCTTGCTGTTGTTTTTCTTGATTATATCTACATTGGCAAATCCTAATGTTATTAAAATGACATTGCCTAAAGCTAAAGCAAATGAAAAAACAAACAAACAATTTATAAGCTTATCGGTTACAGAAGATAAAAAATTCTACATCGATAAACAGCCAGTAGATTTTGAAGAGTTAGAAACTACATTAATGTCTAAATTAGGTACCGATAAAGAACAAACGGTAATCGTAAGGATTCCGTTTAATCTACAAGTACAAGATTTGGTAGATGTGCTACAAATAGGGGTTAAAAACAATCTTAAGTTTGTTATAGCAACAAGTCCTAAATAACACAATCCTGTGTCTTTGCGAGGAACGAAGCAATCACATCTTGTATTGTCAAGATGATGAATAAAACTAAAAAAGGCTTTCTGAATATCAGAAAGCCTTTTTTATTGTTCTTATGTTTTTTTAATTCAAATTGAAATTATAAATAATCTTACCAACTTGTTTTTCGGGAGCATCACTACTAGCGTCCCATTTGGTATTCATGGCAGCTATTTTGGCTTGATCCAATAAACATTTCGCTGTGTTTGTAGTTCCTTTAATTCCTGCAATAGCACTTATGGTTCTTCCGTTTCTATCTACAGAAACTTCTACAACGACTCTTCCTGTTTCATTACAAGTATAATTTGGAGCTGGTTTAGATAATGCTTTTCTGTTTCCAAGAGAATAACCTGAACCACCACCAGAACCACTTCCTGATCCTCCGCCACTTCCAGAACCATATCCGCTACCTGTTCCTATGCCGGTACCAGTTCCGTTTCCTCCGCCAGTTCCACCTCCAGAACCTCCAGTTCCGTAATAACCATTAGAGCTTAAGTTTCCGTTTAATTTTCCTTTGTTTCCTGCAACTTTATCATCGCCATCACCACCTTTGTTAGAACCTTTTAAAATGCTCGATAAAGCATCATTAGTCGTATTCGAAACTTTAGGTTTTACAACGACAGGTTTTGGGTCAGGTTTTGTAACAGTTATCGGTTTTTTAGTTTTTTCTTTCTGCGGAATAACAACACTTTCTTCTGTAGAATTTTCTTGTGATAATGTAGCTTCTTCAGGAGTCGATTTTACAGGCGTTTGTTTTGCATGATTTTTAACTTCCAGAACTTCACTTTTGTAATTTGCACCAGAGCCTAAATCGCTATCACCAAAGTTTACGGTAACGCCACCACCTCCGCCACCTCCAGCGAGTTCAGTAATACCATTTGCTGGTGGCCAAAAACGAATGAAGAACAACAATAATAGTATTGTTGCATATATAAGGGTAGAGAGTAGTAATGATTTCTTTTTGTCTGAAGAAATGGGTGAACTCATTTTTATGCTGAATTTTTATAAGTGTATTAGTAAAACGTATAAAATTACTGAAAATTGTTTACAATCAAAGAGGGTAAGGGATTTAACCGTAAAGTTTTTAAATCTGTAGTTGGTGATTTAACCGCAAAAGGCGCAAAGTTTTATAAATCTTTTTAATCTTTTAAATCTGTGGCATAAAAAATTAACCGCAAAGTGCGCTAAGGTTTATGCAAAGTACGCAAAGTTTTCCCTCAGAAAGACAAGTTTGTGGTTAAATCTGTGGCTAACCTTTTTTATAAACAAAAAAAACGAACCGAATCAGATTAAATCGATTTGGTTCGTTTTAAAATATGGTATAAAATAATTTATACTAATTGTTTCAGTGCAATTTCAAAAGCTGTTGCGCTGATATTTGTTTTTGATGCACTTAAAGCATGTGCTTTTTGTATCGCATTTTTTATAGTGTCTGAAGTGTCATTAAAAATAGCCTCATCGGTCATTTGTACTTTCTTTTCCATGAAATAAGCAAAAACACGAGCCATTCCGCAGTTAGAAATAAAGTCAGGAATTAAACTCACTTTGCTGTCTACTTGTTCCATGATAGAACCAAAGAAAATTTCTTTATCTGCAAAAGGTACATTTGCACCACAAGAAATAACTTCAAGACCGTTAGCAATTAATGCATCGATTTGATTTTGAGTAACCAATCTAGATGCTGCGCATGGAGTAAAAATTTCGGCTCCAATTGTCCATATCTTTTCGTTAATCTCTTCAAACGGAATCATGTTTTGAGCAACAAGTTTGTTACCATCTTTTGCTAAAAATAATGCTTTGATTTCTTCAAAAGAAAAACCTTCTTCGTTTATCAATCCACCATCTCTGTCGATGATTCCAATTACTTTGGCTCCCATATCTGCTAAGTAAAAAGCAGCTGCAGAACCCACATTTCCAAAACCTTGTACGATTGCTTTCTTACCTTTTACATCGCCACCATAAGTAGTATAAAAATGACGAACAGCTTCAGCAACACCAAAACCTGTAATCATATCGGCTACAGTATATTTTCTGGTTACATCTGGAGAGAACTTTGGGTTTTCGATTACCTTAATAACACCTTGACGTAATTGTCCAATTCGGTTAATTTTATCAGCTTCGGTAGGTTTAAAGTGTCCGTTAAAAACTCCTTCTTGTGGATGCCAAACACCGCATTCTTCGGTCATTGGAATTACTTCGTGAATTTCATCAACGTTTAAATCCCCACCAGTTCCGTAATAACTTTTTAGTAATGGAGAAACTGCTTTGTACCAACGTTGTAAAACACCTTTCTTTCTTGGGTCATTTGGATCAAAATTAATACCAGATTTAGCCCCACCAATCGCAGGTCCAGAAACTGAAAATTTTACTTCCATTGTTTTTGCCAATGATAAAACTTCGTTCATATCCAAACCTTTTCGCATACGAGTACCACCACCGGCAGCCCCACCTCGAAGAGAATTAATTACTGTCCATCCTTCGGCTTCAGTTTCAGAATCTTTCCAATTGAATACGATTTCAGGTTCTTTATTTTCGAATTTCTTTAATAAATCTTTCATTTTCTGCGATATGTTTAATTTTCACAAATATAAAAAAATGGATAATGCGAAATGTGTATTTAGTAAAATATTTCGGATGCCTTATTTTATGCTAATTTTTTAACTAAAAACCTTCAGAAATAATTATTTGCCTAATAATTGATCTTTTAGTTTTTGGTCAGCAGGCTTCTTGGATAACCAGATTCCGAAGAGTGCTTTTTTGAATTCAAATCCGGGAATTTTACCCTTTAACTGATTGTTTTTGTAGATCCAAACAGAGGCGTCAGAAGGAGAGTATACAAGTTTAAAAGTATTTCTTTTACTTATTTCACCCATAAAGTAGCTTTTGAATTCTTCTATTTTAGGTCGCAATGTTTCTATGTTGCCTGGGTATGTCTTTTTGAAATTATCATCTATAGCTTTTAATAATTTTGGTGTAGATACTGTTGAAGAAGTAACTTCAATACGCATTGCCATTGCGCTATCACTATCAAGAATATATTTCGAATCTTGGCTTAATTGTGATAAGTATAATGCTTGCAGATATGTTCCTGGCCACATTGTCGATTTTCCACCACCGCCATTTAACGATAAAGCTTTACTTTGAAATTGGATTGTTCTCGGAATTGTAACACCATCTATAGTAAAGGTTTTTTGTGCTGTTACGGTTGAGATTTGAAAAGTAAGAATTAATGTAAATAAAAGTAATAAATTTTTCATTGTATGGTATTTTATGATTTTTGCTAAAATACGCCTAATTTCTATGTTTTTAAAGTAATTTACGTCCCGTTTTTCAGGAAATGCCTTATGTTTAAGGATTTTACTGAATTTTATGAATTTGTAAATCAGGGTGTTATAAGAATGAAATAATCCAGAATCTTGGAGAGTTTTGGTAGGTAGTTCTATCAATTAAAAAAACTATTTTGCTTCTTGATTTTATTATGGCAAGAAATAGAAAAACAAAAGTTTATTTAAGTTTAAGTATCTTGTTATTAGGAATTAGTAGGTTTGTTTTTGGCGAAATAAATTGATTTTATCTAACCAAAATAAAGAGTGTAAACAGTAATACAAATTATAAAAACAGGTTTGTTTTTATAGGGTAAAAAGTACATATGTTTTTTAGGAAGGTGTAATTTGTAAAAGTTAGCAATTTATTTGTAGTTCAAATACTATGTTATTTGATTGCTAGTAGTGAAATTTCTATTGAAAATCTAAATTTCATTATCGAGTCGGGGTGTATTCTGATGGAAATTCGGAAGAGGTAATTTTATTTAATGCAGCTTCTCTAGTTTTCTTTTCCAAGAGAAGCTGTATTTGTTTTTGTAGATTATTTGCCTAATAATTGATTCTTTAGTTTTTCATCGGCAGGTTTTTCAGACAACCAGATTCCGAATAGCGCTTTTTTGAAATCAAACCCTGAAATTTTCCCTTTTAAATGTTCATTTTTATAAACCCAAACAGAGGAGTCAATAGGAGAATAAATAAGTTTGTAAACATCGTCTTTGGTGATTTCATCGCTTAAGTAGCCTTTTAATTCTTCGATTCTTGTTCGTAATGCTCCGATGTTATCACCAGCTGTTTTCTGGAAATTTTCGTCCATCGATTTGGTTAGTTTCTTTGCAGATACCAACGAAGAAGTGATTTCAATTCGGATAGCCATTTCGGTATCACTATCAATAATAAATTTTGGATCTTGACTCAATTGAGATAAGTATAGTGCTTGTACATATAGTCCAGACCACATTGCTGATCTTGCACCAGCTCCATTTAGCGATAAAGGTTTGTTTTGAAATTGAATTGTTCTTGGAACTATAACACCTTCAACATCGAATGATTTCTGAGCTGTAACAGTTGAGAATTGTAAAGTCAGAATTACTGTAAGTGATAGTAAAAAGTTTTTCATTTTATTGAATTTTAATTTTTCGCAAAATTACTTTTAATTTTCTATTTCTCTAGCATAGTTCTGTAGACTTTTTTATGGGGTAAAGTTTGTATGTCAGTTTTTTAAATAGTTTTATTTTTTGCAAGAGCAAATCCTAAGATCAGTGAGGCTTTATGGGGGAGAAATGCAAAGCATGCAATTTATTGTAAAAACTAATTACTTGTTTTAGGAATGCTTTTTTTGTGGGGCTTATTTAGTAGGCATGAAAATATTGCTCCAAATAATCTGTTTACTGGAGCTTTTTTAATCTAGGTAATGAAGATAATTATTTACCTAATAGTTGATTTTTTAATTTTTCATCTGCAGGTTTATCAGATAACCAAATTCCGAAAAGTGCTTTTTTGAAGTCAAAACCTTGAACTTTTCCTTTAAGGACATCATTCTTATATACCCAAACTGAAGAGTCGATAGGAGAGTAGATAAGTTTAAAAACATCTTTTTGTGTGATTTCATCACTTAAGAAACTTTTAAATTGTTCGATTCTTGGGCGTAATGCTTCCAGATTATCTCCAGCAGATTTTTCGAAACCACTATTCATGGCTTTTGTTAATTTGTTTGATGATACCATCGAAGAGGTAATTTCAATACGAATAGCCATTTCGGTATCACTATCGATAATAAATTTCGGATCCTGGCTTAGTTGTGATAAATATAATGCTTGAACATATACCTCTAACCACATTTTTGATCTTCCGCCAGCACCATTTAAGGATAAAGTTTTGCTTTGAAATTGCATTGTTCTGGGAACTATAACACCATCAATGTCGAAAGCTTTTTGAGCAGTTGCATCTGTGAATTGCAAAGTTAAAATTACAGTAAGTAATAGTAATAAGTTTTTCATATTCTTGTAATTTATGTGATTTTGACAAAAATACTTTTAATTTCTATATTTTTATATGAAAAGCGATGTATTTTTTACGAAAACCACTTATGTAAGAAAATGTCTATTTGAAAGTTATTGTTTTGGCAGCTAGTTGTTTATGAAATGAAAATATTTGCTGAATTATCTTATTTTTTGATGTTTATAATTTGATTAAAAATGACTTTTTGTGGAAGGAAATTGGAGTAATCGACTCGTTTTTTTCTTCGAAAAACATATTTTCGAAATTTTCTGGTTACAGTTTGTTAACCTTACTCTTGACTTTTACTTTATCTCTTAAGCTGAAATCTGAAATTATTGTGAGTTGTAATTATGTATACTTGCTTTAAAAGTTTAATGCTTTTGAATAGCGTTTTTTAAATTAAATCTTATTTTTAATTGTCTCTGTTTCTAGAAATTTTGATAGCTATTTCTGAGTTCTTTAATAAAAATTTAAGAGTTACTAAACTAGTGAGATTGAGCGAAGTTCTTGATATCATTACGATAACGATATAGTGGTATTTTTTCTTTAGTCAAAAATGCAAGTCAAAATTGAAAATTTCAGTATAAAAAAGTACCTTTGGATATATTTTTTTAACAAAAAGCAACTTTTATTTTATAATACTATGGATTTTAATCTTACCGAAGAGCACTTAATGATTCAACAAGCTGCTAGAGATTTTGCTCAAAACGAATTGTTACCAGGTGTGATAGAAAGAGACGAAAAGCAAATTTTCCCTACGGAACAAATAAAAAAAATGGGACAACTCGGATTCATGGGAATGATGGTTGATCCTAAATACGGAGGAAGTGGTTTAGACACGATTTCATACGTAATTGCTATGGAAGAAATTTCGAAAGTTGATGCTTCGGCTTCTGTAGTAATGTCGGTAAATAATTCACTAGTTTGTTGGGGACTTCAGGCTTTTGGTACCGAAGAACAAAAACAAAAATACTTACCAGGATTAGCTTCTGGAGAAATTCACGGTGCATTTTGCTTAAGTGAGCCTGAAGCTGGTAGTGATGCTACATCGCAAAAAACTTCTGGAATAGATATGGGTGATCATTATTTAGTAAATGGTACTAAAAACTGGATTACTAATGGTAATACTGCATCGGTTTATATTGTAATTGTACAAACTCATGCTGAGAAAAAACATAAAGGAATCAATGCTTTGATCATGACCAAAGACATGCCAGGTTTTTCTGTTGGTCCTAAGGAGCAAAAAATGGGAATTCGTGGTTCAGATACACACTCATTAATGTTTAGTGATGTTAAAGTACCTAAAGAAAACCGAATTGGTGAAGACGGATTTGGATTTAAATTTGCCATGAAAACATTGGCTGGAGGAAGAATTGGTATTGCTTCTCAAGCTTTAGGAATTGCTTCTGGTGCTTATGAACTTGCATTAAAATATTCAAAAGAACGTAAAGCTTTTGGAACTGAAATTTGCAATCACCAAGCTATTGCTTTTAAATTAGCAGATATGGCAGTAAATATCGAAGCAGCGCGTCATCTTTGTATGAAAGCAGCTTGGGATAAAGACCAACATAATAATTACGATGTAAGTGGTGCTATGGCAAAATTATTTGCTTCGCAAGTTGCAATGGATACCGCTGTTGAGGCAGTACAAATTCATGGTGGAAACGGATATGTAAAAGAATACCATGTTGAGCGTTTTATGCGTGATGCAAAAATTACACAGATTTATGAAGGAACTTCTGAAATCCAAAAAATAGTGATTTCTAGAGCAGTTATCGCAGGATAATTGTATCCTTAAATTATATTAAAAACCCTTTCGGCTTTCGGCTTTGAAAGGGTTTTCTTTTTGCAATAAAAAATAATTATATTTACAACTAAGAGGGTAACTATGTTTTTAGGAGTTACTCATTTTTTAGAATTGTAATTGAAAACTTTATAATCTCAACGAACCAAAATCTTGAATAATGAAAAAACTAATACTTTTATTTCCTTTTATTTTTTTTGGATGTAAATCTAATACAACAGTTAAAACCGAAACTACGCAAACAGCTTCTAAGTTAGAAATTACTTATAAAGTAAAAGAGAATGATGTTTCATCGGTTTTAAAATATCTTTCTTCGGATGAATTAGAAGGTAGAGAAACTGGAACGAAGGGAATAGAAACAGCGGCTATTTATCTGGAAGATTTCTTTAAAACGAATAAGATAAAACCTTATTTTTCTTCTTATCGTGATACTTTATCTACGTTTAAAACTCCAGCATATAATATAGTTGGATATCTGGAAGGGACTGATGTAAAACTGAAAAATGAATTTGTGATTTTGAGTGCACATTATGATCATATTGGGATTGATAAAAAAGGACTTAATGGCGATTTTATAAATAACGGAGCAAACGATGATGCTTCTGGAGTTACTGCTGTTGCTGAAATGGCTAAGTATTTTAGTGAGACCAAATCGAATAAACGAAGCGTACTTTTTGTGTTTTTTGCAGGTGAAGAAAAAGGGCTTTTGGGTTCTAAACATTTGGCAAAAAAACTTAAAGCTAAAAATTTCAATTTATACACTCAGTTAAATATAGAAATGATTGGTGTACCAATGAAACGTGACTTCTTAGCCTATATTACTGGTTTTGATAAATCGAATATGGCGACTAAAATCAATGAATATACAGGTGATAAAACTATTGGATTCTTACCTAAAGAAGCCGAATATCAGTTGTTTTTTAGATCAGATAATTTTCCTTTTTTCGAAGCATTTAAGGTTCCTTGTCAATCGATAAGTACATTCGATTTTGAAAATTTTGAATTTTATCATCATGTTTCAGATGAATTTAAAGTAATGGATATTCCTCATATGACTTCATTTATTCAGGAATTGTTGCCTGCAGTGACTCATATGGCAAGTTCTCCAACAAAAGAAATTTTGATGAATAAATAAACTATGCTTTTTTATCGGTTTTCCTTATTTTTGCTACATGAAAAATATTATTATAACAGGAACGAGTAGAGGGATAGGGTATGAGCTTGCTTTGCAATTTGCAAATGCTGGACATCAGGTATTAGCTATTTCCAGAAAAATTCCTCAATTGCTTTTGGAACATTCTAATGTTACTTGTCTTTCTATTGATTTATCTAATGAATCTGAATTATATAAAGTAGAGGATTTTCTTTCTTCGACTTGGAAAAAAGTAGATGCTTTAGTGCATAATGCAGGAAGTTTGCTTTTAAAGCCTTTTGCTGAAACTACTCAGGCTGATTTTGAAAGCATTTATAAAGTGAATGTTTTTGCAGTAGCAAATCTTACAAGAGTTTGTTTACCATATCTTCAAAAAGGAAGTCATGTGGTAACAATAAGTTCTATAGGAGGAGTTCGTGGAAGTCTTAAATTTGCTGGACTTGCTGCTTATAGTTCTAGTAAAGGTGCAGTAATTACGTTATCGGAATTATTGGCAGAAGAATATAAAGAAAAAGGAATCTCATTTAATGTTTTGGCATTAGGTTCTGTTCAGACAGAAATGTTGCAAGAAGCTTTTCCAGGATATCAAGCGCCAATTTCGGCTAACGGAATGGCAACTTATATTTATGATTTTACATTAAATGGCAATAAATATTTTAACGGAAAAGTATTAGAAGTTTCTTCTACTAATCCGTAAAAAATAATTATGAATTATAAGTTATGAATTATGAGTGAAAGTATTGTGAAAACCAAAAGTTTTGAATTAGCAATAAGAGGTGTTAATTTTTATAAATGGATGGTTTCTGAAAAGAAGGAATTCATAATGAGTAAACAATTTTTACGTTCAATTACTTCTGTTGGTGCAAATGTTCGTGAAGCTGTTAATGCCCAAAGTAAGCCCGATTTTATTCATAAATTATCTATCGCTCAAAAAGAGTGCGACGAATCAATGTATTGGTTAGAAATATTAAAAGAAACGGATTATGTTTCTGGAATTGAATTCGAATCAATGCATCAACAATGTAATGAGGTTTTAAAAATTATAAGAAGCATAATTATTACCTCAAAGAGAAACTTATAACTCATAATTTATAACTCATAATTTTTTTCCGTTTTGAGCGAAACTTTAGCAAGATACATCCCCGAACATGCCGTAAAGCCTGTCTTTGAACTCATTGTTGATAATCGTGTACATCTTAAAATTGTAAACGAAAGACAAACTCGACATGGAGATTATAGAAAAGGGCCAAGTGGTAAACATGAAATTACTGTAAACTCAAGCTTGAATCAATACAAGTTTTTGATAACGTTAATTCATGAGATTTCGCATTTGGTTGCGTTCGAAAAGTTCGGAAGAAAAATTAAACCTCATGGGAACGAATGGAAATATTCTTTTCAGCGATTGATGGTTCCTTTCATTCGTCCAGAGATATTTCCTAGTCACTTATTACCATTGCTGGCGAGGCATTTTAAGAACCCTACGGCAAGTAGTGATACTGATACTACTTTGTCATTGGCTTTGAAACAATACGACAAGCAGAACGATAAGAATTATATTTTTGAAATTCCATACGGCAGTGTTTTCAGAATTCACAACGGAAAAATCTTTAAGAAAATTGCTGTAAGAACTAAACGCTTTGAATGTTTAGAAATAAGCTCAGGAAGGACCTATCTTTTTAATCCAAATGCCGAAGTTGAGTTGTTGCTAACTAAGGACTGATATTGTTGATTAAAACCATCGAATATACAAAATCCCAAATTCCAATTTTATTAAGATTGAAATTTGGGATTTTTTATATTGTACTTTAAAAGATCTTATCCTTTTAAATAAGCTTCTCTTACTTTCTTGAATAAATTTGAAGAATAAACAAATTCGACAATAGCTTTATTATCGGTTACGAAAATTTCTTCTTTTGTTCCTTGCCATTCTTTTACTCCATTTTTTAAGAATAAAATATTCTCACCAATTTCCATCACAGAGTTCATATCGTGCGTGTTAATTACAGTGGTAATATTGTATTCTTCGGTAATTTCTTTAATTAAATTATCAATTAAAGTCGAAGTATTTGGATCTAAACCAGAGTTTGGTTCATCACAAAATAAATATTTAGGGTTGTTTACAATGGCGCGGGCAATAGCCACACGTTTTTGCATCCCTCCAGAAATTTCTGAAGGTAATTTTTTATGTGCATCAATTAGGTTTACTCTTTTTAAAACGAAATCAACACGATCTTGAATTTTAGAACCCGTGTCTTTGGTAAACATTCTAAGTGGGAAAGCTACATTTTCGGCAACTGTCATGGAGTCAAATAAAGCACTTCCCTGGAATACCATTCCGATTTCAGTACGTAATTCTCTTTTTTCATCTGGTTCTAGTTCTGAATAAACTCTACCATCAAACTCAATTGTTCCAGAATCTGGAGTATGTATACCTAATAAGCTTTTTAATAATACCGTTTTTCCAGATCCACTTTGCCCAATGATTAGGTTTGTTTTTCCAGTTTCAAACACGGTCGAAACACCTTTAAGTACTTTGCTGTCGCCAAATGATTTTTCTATGTTTTTTACTTCTATCATGAGCCTAATAACAATTGTGTTAGTATATAATTAAAAAGGATAATCGATACAGATGTCCAAACGAAAGCTACTGTACTTGCTTTTCCTACTTCTAGTGCGCCACCTTTCATATAATAACCATGAAAAGACGGTATAGTTGCCAATAACATGGCGAAAATTATGGTTTTAATAAATGCATAGGTAATATGAAACGGAATAAATTCCATTTGTGCCCCCATTATAAAATCATCACTCGTTGTAAACCCACCGTAAACTCCAGCTAGCCAACCACCAAAAATACCCAGGAACATACTGATTCCGATTACAAAAGGATACAATAGTAAAGCGATAATTTTAGGAAAAACAAGATAGTTTAATGAGTTTACTCCCATAACTTCCAGCGCATCGATTTGTTCTGTAACACGCATAGTTCCTATACTTGATGTAATGAAAGATCCCATTTTTCCTGCCATAATAACAGAAATAAATGTTGGGGCAAATTCTAAAATTACAGATTGTCTGGTTGCAAAACCAATTAAGTATTTAGGAATTAATGGGTTTGTTAAGTTTAATGCAGTTTGTATTGCAACAACTCCTCCTACGAAGAATGAAATGAAACAAACAATACCAAGGGAATCAATAATTAAGTCATCAATTTCTTTAAAGATTAGTTTTTTCATCACAGACCATTTGGTTTGTTTGTTGAAAATTTCTTTAAGCATCAAGAAGTATCTTCCTATTTGGGATAAATAACGAATGAGCATCATAGTTTTTACGAATATGGGCTAAATTACGAAAATAGTTGCCAGTTTACGGTTTAGATTTTATAGTTTTTTTGATTGCTTGAACTAAAAAAGCTTTTCTTTCATTTTTTTCAAACGATAATTTCGAATGAATTTTGCTTGCGCATCGGTTACCAATAATGGTGTTTTTGCTTTTTTTGCTTTTAGGAATCCTTTAATGTAATCAAAGAATAGTAGTGGTTTTTTCTTCATCATTGCCAACTTTGCAGAAGCAATTGCTGTGATCCAAAAACCATATCCTAAAGTATAAAAAGCTTCGCCTTGTTTATAACGGGCAGTTTTGTTGTAGTTTGCACCTGTTGGTTTAAGGTGTTTTACGTGTAGAGAAGAATCGGTAACTATTTTCCAATCGTAATATTTACAAAGTAATTCGTCTACCGTGTCCCAACCCATTGCCGCTCTTAAACCACCAATTTGCTGAAAAGTTTCTTTTCGGTAGGCTTTTAGCGCGCCACGAATGTGATCTTTATCTGTTAGATTTTCTAATATCCAATCTCCATTCTTTTCTATGTAGCAAAATCCTCCTGCCATTCCAATTTTTGGATCAGATTGAAAGTGAGAAATAATGGTTTCGAAATAGTTGGGAGGAAAAATTAAATCTCCATCTATTTTTACAATAATATCATAATCATCATCGAGAGTTTCAAATCCTTTATGAAATGCTTGGATTACTTTGCTTCCTGGCAAATGTATAGCACTCGAGGTTTTGTTTACCAATGAGATATATGGGTTTTCTTTGGCATAATCCAGTACAATTTCTCCCGTTTTATCGGTCGAATTATCATTGACTACAACAATTTTTTTGGGTAAAACAGTTTGCGATATCAAAGATTGCAACGTTAAGCCAATTAATTCTTGCTCGTTATGTGCCGGTATGACAATGTAGTAAGCCCCCCAGCCCCCAAAGGGGGAGCTTGACGAATTTTGTGAGTTAGAGTTGTTCATTTTGTGAAATTTGTTCAAAACTATTTTATTCCCCCTTTGGGGGTTAGGGGGCTTTTCTCTGCGTAAACAATATAATATCTATTGGTAAAGCTTCGTAACAAAGGACGAATTCCGAATTTTTTTACCGGATTAGTCCATTTTTGTCTATCGATGATTTTCCAACCTGTTTTTTCAAGAAGCCAGTCTAATTGCCAATCTTCAAATTCATGATAGTGTCTGTCCCACATATCTGTTTTACTACGGTATGCTGGTGAGAACCATAAACGCATAGGAATCGAGATAAATAGTTTATCTGATTTTATTTCGTTTAGAATTGTGAATGGGTTTAGCAAATGTTCGAAGATTTCGAAAGCAGTAACCACATCTTGTTTTTCGGTAGCAAATACGGTTTGGTCGATATCTAAATCTTCTCCTGTAGTATTTTTTACTTTAAAACCTTCAGCTTTCATGATCTTTGAAAACGGATTTTCAACTCCTAAATCCAAAACGGTTTCGGATGTTGTGATGTGCTTTTTTAAAAATTCTAAAGTATGTTTGAATCTTTTATTCGGAAATGTTTTTTCGTACATAGTTATTGCGAGGAACGAAGCAATCTGTCGTTCTTAGTTTTAATTAGGGTGCAAATATACTAAAAAGTCCGCATTTTAAAATGCGGACTTTTTAGTTTTCAGTCGCAGTGATCAGTTTAACATACTGTAAACTGCGACTAAATATTGTAACTGAAAATTTACTAATATCTGTATACAAATGCATTTACGTTCATTCCAGCTCCAACTGAAGCAAAAATTACAACGTCGCCTTTGTTGATTTCATGATTTTCTAATTTCCCTTGTATTAAAAGGTCATAAAGCGTTGGAACGGTTGCTACACTGCTATTTCCTAAATCATGAATGCACATAGGCATGATGTTTTCTGGTGGAGTTTTGCCGTGTAATTTGTAAAAACGATTGATAATTGCTTCGTCCATTTTTTCGTTTGCCTGATGAATTAGAATTTTCTTCACATCATCGATAGCAATTCCGCTTTTGTCTAAACAACTTTTCATAGCTGCAGGAACTTGGCTTAATGCAAATTCATATATCTTGCGACCATACATTTTAATGTATTTCGTGTCAGGATCTAAATCGGGATTGTACGATTTTCCGAAGTATAAATATCCAGCTTCTTCATTTGCATAAGTAGCACTTTCGTATGATAATAATCCAGTTTCATCATCTGAAGCTTCGATTACTGATGCTCCAGCTCCATCTGAATAAATCATAGAATCTCTATCGTGATCATCTACAACTCTGGAAAGAGTTTCAGCTCCAATAACTAAACAACGTTTTGCCATGCCAGATTTGATAAAAGCATTTGCTTGTAGCACGCCTTCTATCCATCCTGGACATCCAAATAAGATATCGTAAGCAACACATTTTGGGTTTTTTATGCCTAGTTTGTTTTTTACACGCGTTGCTAAACTCGGTAAAATATCAGATTGGGTTGTCCCGTATTTTACATCACCAAAATTGTGTGCGAAAATAATATAATCAAGAGTTTCTGGGTCGATTTTGGCATTTTCGATTGCTTTTTGAGAAGCGAAGAATGCTAAATCAGATGAAGTATATTGATCTTCGGCATAACGTCTGTTCTCAATTCCTGTTATACCTTTGAATTTATTAATGACAACCTCGTTTGGGTAGCCAAAAGGAGTTCCGTCTTCGTTTAAAAATACATGTTTATCAAAATCCGTATTCTTTATTTCTTTCTGCGGAATATAGCTACCTATTCCTGTTATTTTTATTTTCATTATACAGTTTTCCAAAATAATTTAGGCTAATTTAGAAATAAAATAATAATTACAACTATAATATTTACTATGCATGCATATAATTATAGAATAATTTCTATTTTATGGGAATAATTGGTTATTTGTTAATTATTGATGTGAATTTTTGAATTTTTTATTGAGTAAATTGGGACTATTTGAAAATTTATTTTAAAAATATTTTATTACTTCAAAAAAAATGCCCCGATTAATCGAGGCATTTGTAGGAATATATTTTGTTTTTACTCTTCCATGTAGGCCTCAATAGGAGCACAACTACAAACTAGATTTCTATCTCCAAAAGCATCATCGGCTCTGCGTACAGTTGGCCAGAATTTGTTTTCGGCAATATAGTCTAATGGGAAAGCTGCTTGCTCTCTTGTGTATGGGAAATCCCAAACATCAGTAGTAAGCATTGCTAATGTATGAGGAGAATTTTTTAAGACATTGTTTTTGTCTTCGATAGTCGAAGCTTCGATTTCTTTACGAATAGAGATCATAGCTTCACAAAAACGGTCTAATTCTTCTAAGTTTTCACTTTCTGTAGGTTCAATCATTAAAGTTCCTGCAACTGGGAAAGAAACTGTTGGTGCGTGGAAACCATAATCCATTAAACGTTTTGCGATATCAGTTACTTCGATTCCTTTTTGTTTAAAAGGACGACATTCTAAGATCATCTCGTGAGCTGCACGACCCATTTCTCCAGAATATAAAGTGTCGTAATGACCACTTAATTTTTCTTTGATGTAGTTAGCATTTAAAATTGCATGTTGCGTAGCGCTCTTTAAACCTTCAGCTCCTAACATCGAGATGTATCCGTAAGAGATTAAACAAACTAATGCTGATCCCCAAGGAGCTGCAGAAATAGCTGTAATGGCATGATCTCCTCCAGTTGCAATAACTGGGTTTCCTGGTAAAAATGGAACTAATTGTGGAGCAACGCAAATTGGTCCAACTCCTGGTCCACCACCACCGTGAGGGATTGCAAATGTTTTGTGTAAGTTTAAGTGACAAACGTCGGCTCCAATTGTAGCAGGATTTGTTAATCCAACCTGAGCGTTCATGTTTGCACCATCCATATAAACCTGACCTCCGTTATCGTGGATTAATTGTGTGATTTCTTTAATAGCACTTTCATAAACTCCATGAGTAGATGGGTAAGTTACCATCAAACAAGAAAGGTTGTCTTTATGTAGAATTGCTTTTTCACGTAAATCTTCTACGTCGATGTTTCCGTTTTCTAATGTTTTTGTAACGATAACTTTCATTCCAGCCATTGCAGCCGAAGCAGGATTTGTTCCGTGTGCCGATGATGGAATTAAAGCAATGTTTCTGTGGTGATCTCCTTTTGATTGGTGATATGCACGAATAACCATAAGTCCTGCGTACTCTCCTTGTGCACCAGAGTTTGGTTGCAAAGTTGTTCCTGCAAATCCTGTGATAACATTTAATTGTTCTTCAAGTTTTTTCAACATTTCCTGATATCCTTGTGCTTGATCTAGCGGAGCAAAAGGGTGAATGTTGTTCCATTGCGGGCTGCTTAATGGTAACATTTCAGAAGCTGCATTCAGTTTCATTGTACATGAACCTAGAGAAATCATCGAGTGATTTAAAGCTAAATCTTTACGTTCTAACATTTTGATGTAACGCATCAAAGCTGTTTCTGAATGGTATTTATTGAAAACATCATGCTCTAAAAATGATGATGTTCTTTTTAAATGCTCTGGGAAATGATTTGTATTTGTTAAGCTATCAATTACCGTAGTTTGTTTATTTGTAGCTGTAGCAAAAACTGAAATGATTTCATTTACTTCGGCAACACTTACTGTTTCGTTTAATGAAATAGAAATTGTGTTATCGTCGATGTAGTAAAAGTTAATTTCGTTTTGTTCTGCAATTGTACGTACTTTTTTAGCATCGGCTTTTACAACGATAGTATCAAAGAATGCAGTATTAGTTTGTTCTACGCCTAATTTTTTCAACTCATTTGCAAGTGTTGCAGATGCAGCGTGAACTTTGTCTGCGATGTATTGCAATCCTCTTGGTCCGTGATATACTGCATACATTCCCGCCATTACAGATAATAAAACCTGTGCAGTACAAATGTTTGAAGTTGCTTTATCACGTTTTATGTGTTGCTCACGTGTTTGTAATGCCATACGTAAAGCACGGTTTCCATTAGTATCGATTGTAACTCCAATGATACGTCCTGGCATGCTTCGTTTGTATTCGTCTTTTGTTGCAAAATAAGCAGCGTGTGGTCCACCGTATCCTAACGGAATACCAAAACGTTGTGTAGTTCCTACAACAACTGCAGCACCCATTTCTCCCGGAGGAGTTAATTTTGCTAAGCTTAAAATATCGGCAGCAACAGCAACTTTAATTTCGTTTTCTTTTGCTTTAGCGATAAAGGCAGCATAATCATGAACTTGTCCGTATTTTCCAGGATATTGAAGAATTGCTCCAAAATATGCTGTTGAAAAATCGAATGTTTCGTGATTTCCTATAACTAGTTCAACTCCGATAGGTGTTGCACGAGTTTGTAAAACTGATAATGTTTGTGGTAAAATTTCTTCGGAAACGAAAAACTTATTGATTTCGTTTTTCTTTTGATCTCTTGATCTTACATCAAATAAAAGTGCCATTGCCTCAGCAGCAGCAGTTGCCTCATCTAATAATGATGCATTGGCAATTTCCATTCCAGTTAATTCTATAACTGTAGTTTGGAAATTAAGAATTGCTTCTAAACGACCTTGAGCTATTTCAGCTTGGTAAGGTGTATATGCTGTGTACCATCCTGGGTTTTCAAAAACATTTCTTTGAATTACAGCTGGAACAATAGCTTGGTTGTATCCTAAACCAATATATGATTTAAAAACCTTATTTTTATTTCCTAGTTGGTGTATGTGATTTGAAAACTCATATTCTGTCATTGCAGGATCTAAGTTTAACGGTGCTTTTAAACGAATGTCATCTGGAAGCGTTTCATAAACGAGTTGTTCAATAGATTCAACTCCAATTGTTTTCAACATTTGTTGATGGTCGGTTTCTCTCGGGCCAATGTGTCTTAAAGCAAAAGCATCTGTTTTCATATAGTAGTAAAAGTGTTGTTTTTTAGTGGTGCAAAATTAAGTATTAATAATAATCTAATTGCTATTTTTAATCGCATTTTTTGTCAAATTTACAACTAAAGGGTTGATTTCTTATTAATTGATTAGTTTTGTTATATGAAGGTAGTTACGCAGTTATTTAATTTTTATATCATTAGTAGCATTCACGTTGCTTTGTCATGTTATGCTTTGGTACGATTAACGTTCCATATGTTTGGTATTGAGTATGATGAATCGATGGCTTTGTTTGTGTTTTTCGGAACTATTGTAGGATATAATTTTGTGAAATACGATGCTTTGGTTCGGGTTAATAGGGTGCCAATAGGGAATCAATTAAAAATTATTGCAGTTTTTAGTTTTTGTTCTCTTTTATTAGTAGGGTATTATTTTTTTCAATTAAAGCGAATCACTCAAATTGTCTCGGTAGAAATATTTGCAATTACGGCACTTTATACACTTCCATTTTTCCCGAATAGAAAAAATGCCCGAAACTGGGCTGGTGTCAAAATATATATTGTAGCACTTTGTTGGGTTGGAGCCACTTTGGTTTTGCCATTAATAAATGCTGAAATTGCGTTTACTTCCGATTTTTATTTAAAATGTGTACAGCGTTTTATTTTGGTTTTCGTACTAATATTAATTTTTGAAATTATCGATCTTGCCAATGATGATCCACATTTGCAAACTGTTCCGCAGCAAATAGGAGTAAAGCGTACCAAAATTTTAGGATTATTACTTCTAATTCCTTTTTACCTTCTTGAGTTTTTTAAATCTACTCTTGATAATAATCAATTGATGATTAATTTAATTATGGTTCTTGTGTTGTCGCTTTTTATTGTTTTTGCAAATGAAAAAAGATCTAAATATTATACTTCTTTCTGGGTCGAAAGTATTCCGATTTTTTGGTGGTTGATGGTTGCATTTTATGGATAAAGGATATAAAAACAAAAAAACCGATGTATCAACATCGGTTTTGTATAAGTACAAGTAAAGCTTTATTTCGTTTTTTGAGCTGTAACAGCTTTATTTAATTCTGCTTTGGCTTCATCCAATTTCTTCTTTTTCTTGTCGATTTTTTCTTTTCCCTCCTGATCTTTAATCGCTTTATTTAGATCATCGGTTCTTTCCTTAACTTTTTGTTCTTTTTCTTTTACCTTTTTGTCAAGATCATTATTTACTGTTTTGGTTGTACAGTTATTTTTGGTTTGTGCTATAGCATTTTCAATCCCTCTAATCTTATTTTGATTTCCGTACTGTTTGGCATACTCTAATTTTGTGTTCAATTCACATAATTTTCTTTCACATCCTTTTAAATCTTTACAATTACTTTGTGCAAACCCGATAGAAGAAATTGCAAAAAAGGCTACAGATAAAATTTTTGTTTTTACTGACATATTATTTTTTTTAAAATTAATGATTTCTAGTTTTTTCAATTGTTACTATAAAATCAGATTGTTTTAGAGATAAACCTATCATATTTGAAAGAATTATCTTGCAAGTTGTTTATCATAAAGTGTGCCATTCTCTCCTTTTTTTAGGTTGAAACTTTGATAAGCGTTGCTAATGTATTTGATTTTTAAAGTTTTATATGTTGTAAAAGTAAAAGTAAGGAATCTATTTTAGTTATCTTTTTCGGATACTTCTTTTAGGATTTTGTTTCTCTCTAAAAGGAATTGAAATAAATGTTTCTTTAAAAATAAAACATCAAATAATTTTCCTAAGATGCCAAACGGAGTTTCATATTCTAATTTATCAGTCATGATTGTTTGTCCGTTTTCTTCTTTAAAAAAATGTTCGTGTTTGAATGATTTGAATTTTCCTTCTTCCATTTCATCTACAAAATAGTCGTAAAAATTCATTGTAGTAATTCGGCTTTTATGTGTTAAGTACAATCCGAAGTGTTTGCCTCGCCACGTTACTGTTTCGTTATAATTTATCAATCCAGTTGTTACACCAGTAATTGCAACTTCATTAGATTTGCTAGCAGATTGTTGATGAACATTAATATCTCTAGAATTATCAAAGACGATTTGTTTTGGTGCTTTTATTTTTGTTGTAAGATGAATCGTTGTCATAATAAGTTGGTGTTATCTTTGTCAAAGTTTTAAATTACTGCTGTAAGGAATTTCCTTTGAATTTTACCAAATTTTTTTATAGAAATAGACAGAATCTTTTTCTTTTTGATGTGAGAGAAATTCAGATTATACAAATCAAACTAATGGCTTGACAACGAATAGCAATAATAAAAGCATGTTATAACATTGCCAACGGTTTCAACCGTTGGAGCGCAATATTATCACAATCTGTATCACACGGTTGAAACCGTGAGCTATGATCAAAATGTGATAGAACTTAATAAATTATAATCACTTGAGATAAAATGAAGTTCTTTAGAGACTTGATTCTAAGCTTTGTCAAAGATTTTACTTCAATAAATCTTTAAAAGCATCCTCTACATTATCGAACTTAAATTCAAATCCATTCTCTAAAAGTTTTTTCGGAATCACGTTTCTGCTTTTTAAAACTAATTCGGGTTGTGTTCGAATAAAGAAAGCTCCTATTTTAAGCAAAAATGTATTGAGTGGGATTCCGAAAGGAAAACCAACACTTCTTTGAAGTTTCTTCATAAAGTCTGTATTGCGAATCGGTTTAGGGGAAACAACATTAACAATCCCAATCATTTCTTTTTGGAGTATAAAATTTATTGCATTTGCAAAATCGTCTTCGTGAATCCAACTAATAAATTGATTTCCTTTTCCTTGTTTTCCTCCGAATCCAATTTTGGCTAAGGTTTTAAGCGGAATTAAAGCGCCGCCTTTCTTCCCTAAAACTATTGAGGTTCTTAAAGCGGTTTTTAAGGTATTTGGAGTTTCAGTATTAAAAAAAGCTTTTTCCCAAGATAAAGCCACGTTTATTGAAAAGTCATTTCCAATTTCGCCAGTAGCTTCATCCATTTCTTTATCTAATGAAAATCGATAAATTGTAGCTGTAGATGAATTTAGCCAATGTCTAGGCGGATTTACACAATTTAAAACGGCTTTGTTTAAAACCTTGGTACTCTCGATTCGAGATAATAAAATTTCTCTTTTGTTTTCTTTTGTATAACGACAATCTACAGACTTTCCTGCCAGATTTATTAAAACTGTAGCATCTTCAAGTTCGTTTTCCCAACCAGAAAAAGTTTTTGCATCCCAGTTTATATATTTAATTCCGTCAATAGTTTTTGATTTTCCTCGAGTCAGAATTACAATTTCTTCAAATTTATTTTTAAAATGGTTGACTAAGACCTGTCCTAAAAAACCTGTTCCAGCTGCGATAATAAGCTTACTCATTTTGTAAAGTATTAACCCTAACAATCCCGTCCTGACGTTTCGGGATCAGGATTGTTAGGGTTGGGTTATTAATTAAATTTTTAAAACTAATCTATCTTCTTGTTGTGCTTCTCTAGCTTTTCTTTTTCCTCTAAAGAAGAAATATAAATTAAGGAATAACATTAATCCAAGGTAAATAGAAAAACTTCCTATTTTATAACTTAAAGCCTCAATTAAGATTTGATAATTATTAATGTCTTCGCTTATTCTTAATATCATTAATGCAAAGCCAAGATTAAGAAGGTAAAAACCTGTTTCGAAAAGTTTGTTGGTTGCATCCGCAATTTCTTCTCTTCCTCTAAATATGTCTAGCATATATATTTTTCCGTTTGCGAATAAAGTTTTAGAAACATAGTATGTTAGAAAAAGTGCTATTGGTAAATAGATTGCATAACCGACTAAAATTTTTGTAGTTTCCATGATGTTTAATTTACTAGTTATTAATTAATTTTTGAATGTATTTAGTTATTATAATGATGTTTATGTAATGTAATCCTGAGATTATAAATATGATAATTGCTGTTTTGGTTGCTATTACTTCTATGAGTTGATTGGTAGTTATTATTGTTTCCCACGAAATTAAAGTCATTGCACAATAGCCAATATTTAATAGATAATAGCCTAGAAGTAGCATTTGATTTATTCGTTGGCATAAATCTTCGTGATTGGGAATAAGTTCAGAAACGAATACATTGCCATTTTTATAACAAGTTTTTCCAACCCGTACAATTATGAAGATGGTAATCATTAAGTAAATGAAATACCCAATAATATTAAGATTTGCATTCATGACCTTATTTTTTTCTTGTTCTCGACAGTAATCTTAGAGCCAATTGCTAGAAAAGCTGAAACTGGTTTTGATTTATTCAGGAAAGCAAAATCTTTCCCGTAGTTACCTTCAAAATCGACATCTATTTTATAATCGATTATTGGTAGTTGTTGCCATCTTGGGTGGGTTACTTCATATTCGAAAGTGGTATTATTATCATATTTAGTATATCCAAAATAATGCTCAGTAATAAATTCGGCTTCGGAGTTTAATTCTATTTCTAATTCCTTTTTTCCTGTTTCAATTTCAATTGAATTCCACTTGTTATGATTTTTCCATTGGTAAACAAATGTTTTTGATTCTTCATTATCGGTAACAGAATGCTTCATTTTATTAGTTTGGTAATGTTCATTGTATAATGTGTTTGCAATAAAAGTAATGGCAGTTTTCGGGACTATCTCTTTTATAAATACAACACCACGTTTCCATTCTCCATTTTCAAATCGTTTTACATAAAATCTTAGATTGACTTCTTCAAAATCAATATGAAAAGGAACTTTAATGCCTAATACTTTTGTATTCTTAAACATAAAACCAACTAAACTCACATAACATTTGTTGTTCCATATATCTATTTCGGTTCCTGGAGGAATATATTTCTCTAATGTTTTAGCATCAACTTCGTAATTTAATAATGCTAAGTTTTTCCATTCGGCGGTTAAGAAACTCATTGGTTTGGTTTTTTATAGATTATACTTGAAAGATAAATTGCTAATAGTAGAGGAGTAGGAAATAATATATAGGTTAAAAAGTGATTATAATTTAGACGGTGATTAATTAACCAAAGAATAAAGAACGAAGCTACTACTGCCATATAAGTTTGGAGAGCTCTATCATGCGGATTATCGATTAGCATTTTTACACCAATTGAAAATTGTAGGAACCCAGTTAGCATAGTTGAGTATAAGGCTAGTATAAATGCCAATTCTTTAAATACGGGATAGGTAAGTAGAAGGACAAAGGGAAGGCAAATGGCAAATGTGTTAATGTTTTTTATAGTTTTCATGGTTATTGATTGTTTTAAACTTTCAGAAAAAAATGAAAGTTTTAATTAAATTTTTTTAGTTTGATGTTTTACTTCATAATTTTCAGGACCAAACGTCCCAACCAGTTTTCATTGAATTCGGTCATTTTATCTAACATATTATCTGCTTTTAAAACAAAATCATACAACTTGGTGGTTTGCTCAACAAAGTGTTTTTCTTCTGCAGAATTCTTCGAGTCAATCGAGGAAACTTCTTTTAAAATTTTAAGAGCAGGTTTAATTTCACGTTTACTTCTTTCTCTTGCAATTTTCACAGCAAGTTCATCTAAATCTTTTTCGGCAGTAAAGAATTCTCTTCTTTCTCCGGTTTTGTATTCTTTATAGACAATTCCCCAATCCATCAAAGCTTTTAGGTTCATGCTGGTATTACCACGCGAAATTTGCAATTCGTCCATAATATCTTCCATAGAAACAGGTTCGTTTGAAACCATTAATAAAGCATGGATTTGTGCCATGGTTTTATTAATACCCCATTGAGAACCTAATGCTCCCCATGTTTGAACGAATTTATTTTTTGCTTCTTTGAATTCCATAGATCAAAAGTAAGTAAAAGTTTTTAAACTTTCAAAAATAAATGAAAGTTTATTGTATGAAAGTGCAGTTTGTTATTTAATACGGTTGAAATCAGGTGTTTATACGTGGTTTTCGGTTTCGTGTCATTTCTTTGTTTGATTCATAGCAAAGAATTTCTGTTTGATAACATTTTGTCCAAAAGGGGTATTTGTTTGTTCTAGCTTTGAAATAGAAATAGCCCCAAAAACGTACCATTAAGATGTTTTTGAAAATTCTAAAATGCTTTTTAGCATACCAAATAAGTGGAGCAGAACCCACTTAAAAAAACGAACTGTTTCGCACAGTAAAAAGCGGAGGCGGATCTGAAAAGCCTTATGAGTAGGACAAAACTATTATTATGCAAGCAATACCTGTAAAAGTAAAAAATGTGAAAGTGTACCCTTACATTGATTGGAATGGTGGAGGGATTGGACCTGTAATTCTTCCTGTTATCGATGGAGCTAGCGGAACCTACGCTGTTGGAACACTTGGAAGATCTGTATTCTACAATCTTGATTTAAAACCTGAGAAATCTAGTATCGGTATACATCAGAGATATTTTGCTACTGGAGAGAATGAAGATGGTACTCCTTTTACAACTCCGTGGATGTATAGCACAAATACAACCAATGATATAGAGTTTGGGAGAACCATAAGATTGGGGATTAAAGAATCTGAAGCTGTTAATGTTGGAAATGTACCTCCTTATATTGTACTAGGTCCACTTACAGATATTACAGTAACTCAGATATTTCCTGCACCAGCTATTGGAGAGGCAATACTAATAGAAAATGGTTCGGGTAATATTATTGCTACCAAAACTGGTACTCCTCATGAAATGGGAATTGAAGTTATTAAAGGAAATCGCTTAGGCAGATTAAGACCAGGATTGAAAGATATCATGATTACTGGAAAAAACAAAGAAGGTAAAACTGTGACAATGGGGCATCTGACTTGTTTGGATGCAAATGAACCAGCACTTTTTTTGCATCATTTTGGACCTACTGAATAATAGATAGATGCAATAACAGTGGAAATGATTATTCCATATTGAGTCACTATTAGAGAAGCTTTAGTTTCAAATCAAATAAGTGGAGCAGAACCCACTAAAATAAACGGACTGTTTCGCACAGTACAAAGCGGGGGCGGATCTGAAAAGCCTTATGAGTAGGACAAAACTATTATTATGCAAGCAATACCTGTAAAAGTAAAAAATGTGAATGTGTATCCTTATGTTGAATGGAATGGTGGAGGCGTTGGACCTGTTATTCTTCCTATTATTGAAGGAGCTAGTGGAACCTATGGTTTTGGTACACTTGGGAGATCTTTATTCTATAATCTTAATTTAGAAAGCCCAAAACCAAAACTTAATATCCATCATAAATATGTAGCAACGGGAGAGAAAGAAGATGGTTCTCGTTTTACAACTGAGTGGATGTTTTGCACAAATGTTAGTAATGATCCACAATTTGGAAGAACTATAACATTGGGTGAATAAGCTACTACAATGATTTTTTGCATGATTCATAACGTACAAAAGTTATTAGTCATGAAGTAAAACGATAATTAATTATTAAAAACTATAACAATGGGAATAATTATGCCATACGGTGTTGCTATTAGAGAAGCTTTAGTCTCAAATGATTTGGCTAAGATGGAAGCTGTCGCTAAACAAGCAAAGCAAACCATAAAAGACCAAGGAGATCTAACTGTAGCTTTACTAGACTTGCTAGACGCGATAGATTCTTTAAAGAAGAAAAATTAAACTGACTTGTACAGAAAAACAAGGGTGAATCTGAAAAACCTAAAGAGTAGGAATAACTATAAACACAAGATATTATGGCAACAGTACTTTACGGAGTAGGAATCAGAGAAGCGATAGCTTCAAATGATTTAGAAAAAATGGTTGCAGTAGCTGAACAAGCTAAGAAAACTATAAGAGATCAAAAAGATTTGCATGTAGCATTGGTAGAATTGCTTGATGCAATTGATGCTTTGAAAAAGAAAAAGTAATCTAAAAAAGACGGTTTATTAAGTTTTACTTTTTAAACCGTTTTTTAACTAATTATCAAACCATAAATAGAATTAAGATGGATAAGACTTCGACACGATACAGAGTAAGAGATGATTATGAAACAGCTACTCCGGTTCATGTAGTGTGGGAAATTACTTTAGCATGTAATTTAAAATGCTCACATTGCGGATCCAGAGCTGGAAAAGTAAGACCTGGAGAATTAACTACTGAACAATGTTTTGGTGTTATTGATAGTCTTAAACGTCTTGGTACAAGAGAAATTTCCATTATTGGTGGAGAAGCTTTTTTAAGAAAAGACTGGCTTGAAATTATCGAAAGAATACATCAAAGCGGAATTGAATGTTCTATGCAATCCGGCGCATATAATTTAAATGAAGAACGAATTATTGACGCAAAAAAAGCAGGAATAAATAATATAGGTGTTTCCATCGATGGAATGCCAGATACACATAATAAAATAAGAGGAAGAAGAGATTCTTTTGAGCATGCAGTTAATTGCTTGCAACTCCTTAAAAAACACAATATAACTTCTAGCGTAAATACAGTAATTACAAAAAGAAGCAAAAATGAATTGAATGAACTTTTGGATGTTCTAATAGAAAATGATGTAAAGAACTGGCAAATACAACTTGCTGTTGCTATGGGAAATGCCGTAGATAACTCAGAAGAATTAATAGTTCAGCCTTATGAATTAATAGATTTTTACGACGATCTTATCGTAATATACAGAAAAGCCTTAGCGCATAATATCTTAATACAGGCAGGAAATAACATTGGTTATTTTGGACCGTATGAACATATTTGGAGACAGGGAAATGAAAAATATTATACAGGATGTTCAGCAGGACATACAGGAATAGGGATTGAGGCAGATGGTAAAATTAAAGGTTGTCCGTCATTACCCACAAGTGCTTATACAGGAGGTAATGTAAAAGATATGGATCTGGAAGACATTTGGAAATATAGCGAAGAAATGGTTTTTTCAAGATATAGAAATAAAGAAGAATTATGGGGAGGTTGCAAAGGCTGCTACTACGAATCTTCTTGCTTGGCAGGCTGTACATGGACAAGCCATGTGTTGTTTGGTAAGAGAGGTAATAATCCTTTTTGTCATCATCGTGCTTTAGAATTAAAAAAGAAAGGACTTAAGGAACGAATAAGAAAAATACAAGAAGCTCCAGGCGATTCTTTTGATATGGGACTTTTTGAAATTATAGTTGAAGATGAAAACGGAGTAATAGTAGAAATACAATCACCAAATAGCGAAACTCCTATTCCAGTTTCAGCTAATACAGCCAGAGTTCCCAGAATACCCAAAGCACTTAAGTTATGTAACGGATGTGATAATTATGTTTATGAAGAAGAAACAGTTTGCAGCTTTTGTAACGCCGACGTCCAAAAAGTAAATGATGAATATGCAGTTAAAATGGAAAGAGCAAAACAAACCCTAGAAAAATTAGAATTATTAATGATGAAATAATGCAGAACTGTTTAAGAAAGGCGGGTCGTTTTTTAATAACCAAGCTTTAATCTTTTCTATCTAATACTAATGAATTTGTGACATCTTGCATCTACCCTTTTTTTTTCGAGGTTAAGATGAATTGGTTGTAAATGTAAATCAAGTCAGAGCCTTGATTTATTCGAGATTAGAGTAATGAAAATCATGAAAGATCATGGAACATACAGTTATTATACCTCTTTATAATAAGGAAGCTTACATATATGATACGATTCGTTCCTTGGCTTTTCAGGATAAAAAGGCATCACAAATTATTGTTATAGATGATTCTAGCACAGATCGAAGCTTAATTTATTTAAAAGATTCACTATCATTTTTTGCACCACAATTTTTGCAAACCGATATTCAAATTATCGAATTAGAGGAAAATAAAGGGCCTGGTAATGCAAGGAATATTGGGATAGAACTTGCAACAGGAGATTTTGTAAGTTTTTTGGATGCAGAAGATTGTTATACCTCTTCTTGTTTAAGCGATGTCAATTTGATTATAGCACAAGAAAATATAGATGTTTTGGTACTTGGGATTGTATTGGTTCCATCCGATGATTATTTGCCCAACATTAAATCATTCGAAAGAGAATTAGTTCCCCTTTCCGATGAATGGTTTTTAATACCAAATGCATTGCACACTATTAGTTCGCCAGATTTTATTATGGGAGTTGGCAGTAATGTTGTTATCCGAAAACAATATTTGAAAGAGATCTGTTATGAGATTGATGATTCCTTAAACGAAGGAATTGATTTTTGGTATTATGTTTTAAAAAACCTGCTTCAATCTGCTCGGGTTGGATTACTCAATAAAGCTTGTATTGAAGTAAGAGAGGTAGAAGGAAGTTTATCTCGAAGCAGTTATGCTAATTGGGCAGCATTAGAAATTCCTATCTCAATAAAACGATATATGGGGAGCTCTAATCGATACGATCAACAGTTAATGGGAATGTTATCACAGCGATGGCTAAAACATGCAATGGAGCGATTGCCGTCCTGGCAACAAAAAGCGTTATTTATTTTAAATCATTTAGAGATCTTAATTAAAAACGGCTATTACTTAAAAAAAAGAAGTAAACAAAAATAGAACTATGTATTCAGATTCAATTATCTACCAATGAGTTCTTTTTAAAGATGTTGCTCAATCAGAGATAATATTTTTTATAAAGTAATTGTCTTTAATTAGATACCCAAAAAAGTTTCATTCCGATTATTATTTACTTCATGGATAAAAAAACCTGTTTTATGACATTTTTTTATTCATGACTTTATGTGCATTGTAATTTTAATGATGAAAATAGAAAAAGATTGTCAATTCAGACAGTCTTTTTTGCTTACTGTTTTTCGGTATAGGTACAAGGGCATGATTTTATTTAAAATATGTTTATTTCATTTGAAAATCAGGTATTTATACGTTATTCGGGTTTATGAGATTATTGTTTCTTTATTCTTGAATAATCAAATGGTTTTAATAAAATAAAAATCAGCCCCAATGATTTTTAATCCTTAACCTATAAAAAAATAAATATGTCACACGATCCCCCAAATTTAGATTCTGATACATGGATTTATCGAAACCTGTATTATCATTCAGACCAATCTCTTGGCGAAAATTTTTTAAAAGAGAGAAAGGTTGCTGAGGTTATTAAAGTGCCAAGAATTAATCAAGTCCCAATAAGAGGTTCTTTCTCGATTTCGGCCTTTGCAACAATTGTAGGTAGAGACAGTTTACGTAACGAGAGTAGTATAATGGAAACACTATGTTTAAATCTACAAGAAAACCATCAGTAACTTTCGAATGGAAGTAGTGTGATACTTCTACTAAAAATTCAAAAAAAAATAAAACCAATAATAGCACCAATTTATCTTGATAAATAAGTGTTGTTTAAAACCAAGAAATCATGAGAAAATTGAATATAAAAACCAGCATTGTATTTATTGCAATTGGGATGCTCCTTTTTTTAGGATGCAAGAAAACAGATTTGCTATCTAATACAGATAAAGATTATGAATATTTACCCCAAGATGTAGAACAGTCTTGTGTTGTTACAGATGCCGAATTTAAAACTTGGTTTAAGGGAGGAACAGTTACTGAAAACGGATTAGTTGAGCCTGCAAATAGTGTAACATTCCCTCATAATAACAACTGTGATTTCTATAAATGGTCGGAGCAAATGTTTTTATGGATTACCTCACCAACTTCTAGCGGTTCATATAAAAGCGGAGGAACAGTAATGGAATCTCCTGTGTTTTATAATGTTTCGGCGGCAGATAAAAACGGAAACCGAGTATTGACTCCTCATGCTCCAAATACTATAATGAGTGCAGTAGGTAATATTGAGCAAACAGGACCAAATAGATTACCGATTGTGTTTGATAAAAGCGGGAAAATGTTTGAGGTAGAGCCTCAAGAGAAAAATGAAGCCGTTAAAGATGCTGCAAATAAATCTGTTGTTGTAGGTAAAATAATTGCCAATGCCAATGGATTGCATTCTTTTGTAGATACAAAGGGTAAAGCTATTTCAGGCCCTAAAGCAATAATTGCTGGTAAAGTTCATCCTGAAAATATTGTGCAAGAATTTAAACAGGGAAATAAAATTATTCTTCTTGATTCAAAAGGAAATATAATTGATACTGAGCAAGGACAGGCAGGTTCTAGCGGAGCATTAGTTGCGAGCAATAATTCATTAGTTTATTATATAACAATGGTAAATGATGTTTATGCTTACTTTTTGACTGGTATAAAAGATAAGACATTAAAAGCAAAAGAATTTCCAACGACTGCGGCTGCACGTGACAGTATTCTTGCTTATGCAAAATTGAAAGGTTTTGCACCACCACCAGATCCAGATGCTTTGGCAATGGAGTTAAAAACATCTTGGGTTGAAGCTAAGGATTTACCAAATGCAGAGACTTATATCACAATTAAAGCTAAAATTCCAGTATATGACAAGACAGATCCTAAACTTTGGAAATTAACAGATAAAACAACAGTAACAACATTGGCATTAGTTGGAATGCATGTGGTAGGAAGTGTTGCAGGACATCCTGAAATGATTTGGGCAACTTTCGAACATCTAAAAAATGCACCTAATACAGCATATTCATACACAGATGTTAATGGTAAAGTAAAGCAAGTAAAAGGAGATACTGGTAAAGGATGGCTTTTTAATGATAATGCAAATGATACTGTAGGAGGACAAAATATCCAGAATATGACAGTAGTTAATGATACACTTAATACCGATGTAATTAAAATTGTAAATCCTACGCTTAATAGTTCTAAAGTCAGAAGAATTATGGCTTGGGGTGTTGCTTCAGATACGATACCAAATGCTGAAGATAAAACGCCTGCAAATTCTAATAGTGAAATCATCTCTATTAATAATGCAGTACGCAAAATGTTAGTTGGTAACGATATCAGGAAAAATTATTTACTAATAGGGGCAACCTGGACTTCTGGAGGTGTTGTACCAAATGGTTATTCATATCCTTATAATGGGACTCCACCAACTCCAGGAAATGCGATTGGTACCGGACGATTAGCAAACACTACTATGGAAACCTTTTTTCAGGCACCAAGTTCAAATGCAGTTGCGAGCAGTGGTACTAACGCAGTTACTTCTTGTTTATATTGTCATGGTTATTCATTAGATCCAAGAACTAAGAATGGGATAAGTCATATATTTAGTGATATTCGTGCATTGCCTACAAATATGAAGAATTTACCGAAATTAAAATAAGTTACTAATTCAATAAAAAAGCCAGTACTAAATTTAGTTACTGGCTTTTTGCTTTTATATATTTTATAATAAAGGGTTTGTTAAAATTTCTAAATTTCTATATTTGTGAATGAATAAAATACGTATGGGAAATAATTTCAGATTAAAATTAGGAAAAAACAGCTTAATTCTTTTTGCTTTTGTTACAATTCTAGTAGGTTGTAAACGTATAGAAAAGACAAATGATGATAGTAGTTTAAGCGTGGAAAAAAAACTTGAAATTTCTTCCAAAGAAATACAAAGGATTTTGAGCACAAAAGCGAATCTAGAAAACACACAAGTTTCAGATGAAATGAAATTGAGTATTCCAGAGAACTATTATTTCCGAACAAGTTCTATTAAAAAGGATGAAATCGATGCGGATTCTAAATTTGGGAAAATTGCTTTGGCTACAAAAGATAGTTATGATTATGTCGAAATCATAAATTCCTTGTTTGTTAATAGTAAAGTAGGTGAAGAAAGTGTAGTCATTATAAAAGATGATAATCCAAACCTGCTTACAATCGATGATTTGAAAGAAGACTATGAAATAGAAACTATCTATTTTGAGGATGAAAACAGTATCGTATTTAGCGAAGATAAAACATTTACAACAGTACATTTTCAATACGATTCAACAACCAAAAGTTATTTGATTTACAGAGGAAGCATTAGTTGGAGCAAAGCTTTTCCTAATGAAGATAAACTCGATTTGGCTTTTTACTTTCTACGAAATGCTAAGAACCTTTTGAGTACTAATTTTACAAAGCAAGAATTTACATGGAAAGATTATGTAGATAACAGACCAAAAATCGAAATAAATTTAATGAAGTTCTATTTCAAGAATTTTAAAAAAGAAATGGGGGCTTTTCTGAATGTTAATGAAATCTCAAGTCCAGAATATGATGGTCATTCATTGGTTAAGTTATATCGATTAGCTCCAAATGGAGATGCTTTGTTTTACGAATATTTAAATAAACTAGAAACTGGACAATCCTATGGGGCTCAAGATACAAAATGGGCTAGTGAGTTATTTTATACAGATGATAAGTGTAAGGTAATCCCAAAAGGTAATTCTTCTATCGTAGAGATTACCAGCTTAAATTATGCAGGAGAGGTTTATGAAAAAGAATTTATGGTTTTTTCGATAATCAATTACGACAAAAAAATGTTTTTACTGAAAACAGAAAATAATTTAAACGAAAAAACAACCGATTTTTTCGTCAAAATGTTTAATTATTATTCAGAAAACTTCACTTTAGATTTAGCTAATAAAAAATAATTATGAAAAAAAGTATCGTTAGTTTATTAGTTTTAGCTTTGACTTCCTGCAATCCAGTTGGAGAAAATTTGGGTGAAATGCCATTGTTCCAAAATGCCATTTCATCAATAGATAGTTTAGATTTAAAAAAAGGAGAAGAAATCGTGTTTTGGTCCAAAGTAGCGACACGCAAAGACTCGTTGTTTTCAAAATATAAGATAAAATACAGTATTAGTCTTAATGGTAAAATTATTCATTTTGACAGTACTTATGTAGAAGATGGAAAACATACCATAAATTCAAAAGTAATAAAAGATGAAATTGTTCATTCCTCTTCAACAGAAAAAGATTCGATAGAACATGTCGAAAATTGGGAATTTGAAATAGAAAATAAATCGTTTAAAATTCCTCAAGACGGAAAGTATAATTTTGACTTTAAATTGGAGGCTCCTGAACTGGATTTTTTTGCAAAGAACAGTAGTGCTACTTCGGTTATAATTAGAAAGAAATAAAAAAAAAGCTGTCAATCGACAGCTTTTTTTTATTGGAATTGTTTGATGTTTTCTTCAAATTCTATTTCATCTTGGTTTTGAAAATATTCGGTATAAAATGATTTATGGATTATATAATAAAAAACGTAATAAACCATAAACACTGAAATTATTGCCAGCCAAAGGAAAGAGAAAATTTTATCCTGAATGAAAAACAGGTATCCTTTTGTAAAATCAAATACCTCTTTGATATCCTCGTAATAAGTTATGATCGCTATGGCAAAAGGAACAATTTTAGTAGTAACCCTGAATCTCGTTAATAAAATTACTGCAATGATTAACATTGGAATTTTATAAAAAACATTATGATCTCTATATTCAGCTTCAGTAGAAAAATACCCATAACAAATTAACACAACAGCGAGAACGCAGTAAATAGCCAGGTGGATATTCCTTTTAGTTTTTAGTTTAGTTATATATTCTAGGATAGATTGGTTGCCTTTTTTTGAAAATAATAGAATAAAAAACGAAATAAGATTTAATATTGGAACCAATGAAAGAGCGTTGATTACACCAAAATATTTTTTAAGTGAATAATTCCTGTATTGAAGCAAGTTTCCTAGAAAACGACCACTTACAAAGAGGACAAAGAAACTTGATAAAAAGAATAAAACACGAGTATATTCAATCTTATCAAATGCATAAAAAGAAACGCGAAGCGCATTACTGCCTAAATCGATAATGCACATTATTAAAACCGTATAACTAATAATGAATCCCCATTTAAAAAATGAATTAGAAATAGGTTGAATATCTACTGGGTTGATTATTTCTTTTCTAGAATAAATTCGGTTAGATATGTAAAAAAAGCCAGCTAAAACAAGTGCCGTTTTTATTGAAATTAACAGAAAAATAAAACAAACAATTATATCCTGAGTATATGGAGAATCGCTTACAGAGGCAAAGTATTTATAAAACTCATCGACGTCACTCTCTATTATGTAAGATAAAACAATTGTTATGACCAACTGAATCAGGAATGTTTTATATTTTGAAAAAGTTGTAGCATGTTTTTCATTTTTAAAATACGAAACCGAAAAGTAAAGCATCGGAATGATAAAAGTAAAAAACTGAACAACTGAATGAATATAGGCGCTATTGGCTATAGGAAGATAATAATCGGCTGTTAGGTACAAATCATTTCTTAACGTAAAATAGGGAATGAATAATAACTGAATAATAATTCCCTTTTTTATAAGGTCATTTTTATAAAAGTACCAAGCAAAAATAAGACTGTGTAAGAACCAACTCTGAGCTTTCCAGATAGTATCATATATGGTTGTTTCTGGTCCGTAAAACGAAACAAAGTAGTTACTACAGTAAAAGAATGCAATAAGTGAAATTAATATCCAAATGGAGTTTAAAGCTCTTTTTTGTGTTGCAGAGTATTTTTCGGTCATTAATAAATATTTAAATGATGTTTAAAAAGATTTATAAACAAATATAAATAATTATATCGCATTAGTAAGAAAACTTTTAGACGCTATAAAAAGGATTAGATTTTAAAAAAGAAAGCCGAAGTTGTTTACTTCGGCTTTTTTACTTATCTTTTGTCTTCTTTAGAATAATTGGAAATACCATTTATATCAATTTCATTTCCTAGAAAATATGGCTCTCGATTTCGTGCAACATCAATAACCGATTTTAATCTCGAAAAGTATTCTCTAAAACATACATATTTGTAGTTTTGATATTCTCTGGCATTAGCAGAAAATCCAATAGATTTTATTCCGAGTTTATCACCAATATAGATGGCTCTGTTTAGGTGATATTCTTGAGAAATTAAAACAGCGCTTTTTATTTTGAAGATAGATTTAGCCCTAAACATTGTCGAATAGGTATCAAAACCTGCATAATCAACATATATTTTAGTAGTGTCAACCCCGTTTTCAAAACAGTAATTTTTCATTACAGTTAACTCATCGTGTTCATCGCTGCCATTATCTCCAGAAAGTAAAATTTTATTTATTTTCTTCGATTTGTACAATAAAATACCAGCATCGAGTCTGTCTTTTAAATAAGTACTGGGCTTGTCACCATTGATTCCAGCACCAAAAACAATCCCAACATCGGTTTTTGGAATGTCATTTAATGAATGATAAATTAAATCATTGGTTTTTGATTTCATATTTACATTGATGTAAATAATTATAATTAATCCAATAATTGAAAGATATATGAGTTTTTTGAAATGTTTTTTCAAGTTAAAGCTTGTTTACTATTTATATCAATCCCGCTCTTTTTAATAAAGCTTCTGGTTTTGGTTCCTGACCTCTAAAACGTTTGTATAAAATCATAGGATGTTCAGTTCCTCCTTTAGAAAGTACATTGTCTTTAAATTTTGTAGCTACTTCATGATTAAAGATTCCTTTTTCCTGAAAGTATTCAAATGCATCGGCATCTAGAACTTCAGCCCATTTGTAACTGTAATATCCAGAAGAATATCCACCTTGAAAAATATGTGAAAAAGCAGTACTCATTGCATTTTCTTTCACCTCAGGATATAATTGAGTGTCTTTAAATTGTTCTGTTTCGAATGCTTTTAAATCAGTAATACTTGTTGGATCTTGTCCGTGCCAAGCCATATCTAATAATCCAAAACTTAACTGACGCAATGTTGCTAAACCTTCCTGAAAACTTGCACTTTCTTTGATTTTAGTAACATATTCCATCGGAATGATTTCGCCAGTTTCATAATGGTTTGCAAACAAAGCCAAAGCTTCAGGTTCGTAACACCAGTTTTCCATAATCTGACTTGGTAATTCTACAAAATCCCAATATACCGATGTTCCAGATAAACTTGGATAAGTTGTGTCAGCTAACATTCCGTGTAATCCGTGACCAAATTCATGGAACAAAGTTGTTACTTCATTAAATGTAAGTAATGAAGGTTTCGTTTCGGTTGGTTTTGTAAAGTTACATACGTTTGAGATATGTGGTCTTTCGTTTATTCCGTCTTTTCTGTATTGCGATTTAAACGAAGTCATCCAGGCACCATTTCGTTTTCCTTTTCTTGGAAAAAAGTCGGCGTAGAAAACAGAAACCAATTCGTTTTTATCATTCGTAACTTCATAAGTCATTACTTCTTCGTGGTATTTATCGATATCAAATACTTCGGTAAAAGTAAGTCCGTATAGTTTTCGTGCAATTGTAAAAGCACCGTTTAGTACTTTCTCTAATTGAAAATAAGGTTTTAGTTTTTCATCATCCAGATTAAAAAGCTGTTGTTTTAATTTCTCCGAATAATAAGCACTATCCCATTTTTCTAATTGCTCGATTCCATCCAACTCTTTTGCAAAAGCAGTAAGTTGATCAAACTCTTTTTTGGCTGCAGGTTTGGCTTTAGCCAATAAATCATTTGAGAAAGAAAAAACTTTCTCAGGGTTTTCAGCCATACGTTCCTCCAGAACAAAATGAGCGTGGGTTTTATATCCTAATAAATTGGCTCTTTCAAAACGTAGTTTTACAATTTTAAGCACAATTTCCTGATTGTCGAATTCGTTATTTTGGAAAGATCTTGCTCCAAAAGCGATCGCAAGCTTCTTACGCAATTCACGATTATCAGCATACGTCATAAACGGAATATAACTCGGATGATCTAATGTAAAAATCCAACCATCTTTTTCTTGGCTTTTAGCCAATGAACGAGCTGCTTCGATAGTTCCTTCTGGTAATCCTGCTAAATGGTTGTAATCGGTAAGATGTAATTCGAAAGCATTCGTTTCGGCCAAAACATTTTCGCCAAATTGCAAACTTAACTTAGATAACTCTTTGTCGATTTCGCGTAATTGGTTTTTCTTTTCTTCAGGCAAATTAGCTCCGTTTCTTGAAAAGCTTTTGTATTGTTTGTCCAAAAGAGTCGTTTGTTCCGGATTAAGATTCAAACTTTCTTTCTGATCGTAAACGGCTTTTACTTTTGCAAATAAAGCAGCATTTAAGCGAACATCATTTCCAAATTCAGATAATAACGGAGAAACATCTTGGGCAATTTTTTGCATTTCGTCATTTGTTTCAGCAGAATTTAAGTTGAAAAAGATACTCGAAACACGATCCAGAATATCTCCTGTATAATCCATTGCTACGATAGTATTCTCGAATGTTGGTGCTTCAGTATTATTTACAATTGCATCAATTTCGGCTTTCGCCAAAGAAATCCCTTCCTGAAAAGCAGGAACATAGTCTTCGATTTTAATTTGCAAAAAAGGGGCAGTATTGTGTTTAGTAATAAATGTTGAAAGTAAAACGCTCATTATGATATAATTATTTTATTAATTGAAGTCGATATTTTTGAATCTCAAAGATAGCAATTTATAAAAATCTAATCATCTAAACAGAATCGATTCTCGGCATAAAATCCTCTTAAATTGTGTTATAGATATGTTATTTATTTCTGTGCACGTTTTTAAAAGCGTAAATTGAAAAAAATACGATTAGAATTATAAAATACTAATTAGAAATTGTAAACATAGAAATACGATGAATTATCAAATTGCAATAAAGAGAATAGATACGGTTAATGAAGTAGAAGGATATTGGACTGATGAAGATTTTATTCAGTTATTAGAAAAATTCAACTATCCAGATGGCGCAGCGGCAGAGAAAAGTAGTTTGCCAGAATTATTAGAAATGGCTATCTCCGATTACGAGCCTAACGAAGCAGCCGAAATAGTTTTGGAATATAAATTTGCTGATAGATTAGGTGATGGGCAAATAGAGCAAATAGCCCACAATATGTTAATTGATAAGGTTTGTGAGGAATACCCGGAAATAGACATGCAAGGGACTTTGTTTCACATCAATCAATTGCTTTTTAAAGCATACAACGGAAAATTTCCAAATGCAAAAGCTTCTGTTGTTCATTTTTCAATGACACCAATTGATGGCGAAGCACAAAAGTTGACAGCCGAAAACGTACTGAAATTATTGAATAATGGTTTGTCTGATAGAAATCTTATTAAGAGATTGTTTGAAGATCAAATGTCTCAAAATATTCCATTTCCAGAAGCAGCAGCTATTGTTTGGGAATTGACAACAGAAGATAATGTAAATTATAATCTCGTTACTTCAGAAAACTGGATAAATAAAGAAGATATAACTGAATATGAATTTGAGTCTGTTCTGGAGGAAATTGAAGACGAAGCGTAATTTTAGTTTTTAGTCGCGGTTTATACTGAAAACTGCGACTGAAAACTGAAAACTATTTCAAGCCTTCTGAAGATTTGTAAACAGCTTCTTTCAAGCTTTCTTTATATGCTATGATTTTGTCTAAAACTACTTTATCATGGCTTCCTATGATTTGTGCTGCAAGAATTCCTGCATTTTTAGCTCCGTTTAAAGCTACAGTTGCAACAGGAACTCCGCCTGGCATTTGTAGAATCGATAATACAGAATCCCAACCATCGATAGAATTACTTGATTTTACAGGAACTCCAATTACAGGAAGTGGCGACATCGAAGCAACCATTCCAGGTAAATGAGCAGCTCCTCCAGCTCCGGCAATAATTACCGAGATTCCGCGAGTATGAGCGTTTTTACTGAAATCGAATAGTTTTTCTGGCGTTCTGTGTGCCGAAACGATATCTACTTCAACTTCTATATTAAATTGTTTTAATATGTCGATTGCATCTTGCATAACTGGCATGTCTGAGATGCTTCCCATTATTACGGCTACTTTACTCATTTTATTTTTTGTTTAAAGTTCAAGGTTTAAAGTTGCAAACTGCGACTGAAAACTGATTCTAATTTTGTTTAAAGTTCTGGAATCATGCTCCAAATATCAATACCGAACTCTTCATTAATTGCTCTTAGATATGATATTTGTTTTATATCATCATCAATTAATATTTTAAAGAACTCTTCTGGAGAAACACCATATATTGAAAGTTCTTTTGCTTTTCTTTGAATGTATTTTTTTCTTTCGTCTGCTAAAATGATATCATCAAGCTTTAGTAATTTTATCAAATTAGTTGCTTCTTCATCATCTAACTCAGAAACATGATAATCGCCACTGTCGTAAACTATTCTTTCATCGAAATTAGTTGCTGTTGGATGTAAAATAGGTTGATAATCTTCCCATTTAGATGATTTTTCTTTATTCCATTGATGTTTAACTAAAAACCAATTTAAATAGGAATCTTGAATTGTTCCTTTTAAGTTTGGATTAAAATGTTCAATATCTCTAGCATCTGCTCTTCCTAAATATTCTTCTGTATAAATGCAAAATCCCTTTTGCTCTTTATATAAGATTTTTGAAATTTTTAAATTATTATTTGAATTGCCTTCGATGTAACCCAAATCTTTTTTTATAACTTCGGAATCATCTTTTTTAATAACTCTCCTCATGTTAGAAATTATAAGTATCACCGAGCTTAACGGTTTCTAATAATAATTCTTTTTTTCTTTTAGGGTCAGTTTCGTTCGCGACTTCCTGTTTTAGCGAAATATATTTTTGATAAGCTTCTTCACCATGTTTGTTGTAATAATTTACTCCAAAATCATTTTTCAATATATCATTTGGGTCATCACCAATTGGAGAGCTTCCTCTACGAACAGCAACTTTTCCTTCTTCATCAAAATATAAAATAAAACGCTCGTCTGGTTCAAATGATGCTGCAATAAATGGAGAGTGAGTAGCAATAATAAATTGTGCTTCTGGAGCGAGTTTTTGGTAATAATCCATCAAATCCATTTGCATATCAGGATACAAAGAACGCTCTGGTTCGTCAATTAAGATAATCGAGCCTATTGTGTTTAATTTGTATAGAGGTAAAAATGATAACAATAATCCTTTAGTTCCTGTACTTGCTTGTTGTATAGGAATTATTTCCTCTGTTCTTTTATTTATTATTGGTATTGTGTATTCAGTATTTACAATATCAACTGCTAAGTTTAATTTTTCTAGAAGAGGATTGAATTTTTCTGCAAAACTTTCTACTTTATTAGGGTTTTCTTTTTGCCATTTATCAAATTCTGAACTCAATTTTTTTGCGTTCGCGAGCAATCCTTTATGAATTAGCTCTGACATTTTTTGATTAAATTTTTTTCTGTATTCTAGAATTTCTTTCAAAAAGATAAGCCATAAATCTACATCAATATTATCATCAAAAACAATTGGATCCTCTTTTGAAAAAAAATTATCGATACTATATCTGTTGTCTAGTTTTGGGTATTTTTCAAAGATGTCTATTGGGTTTTTTTCAAAAAGCTCAATGTTTTTGTCAGATATTAAATTAGATTTAAAATAATAAATGTATTTTTTGGAATTATCTTCTAATAAATTTGAAAAATTTCCAGTATGAACATAATCAAATGTTTGCTCATTGAAAATTAATTTTTTATCTGTAATCTCAATTAAATTATCATTAAGATCAAATGATACACTTCCAAGATTATTAGGTGTCCCAATTTTATATGAAAATGAATAATTGTCAGAAACGATACAATTATTGATTGACGTGTGTCTTTCTTTTATTAATTCTAACAATCCGGTTTTCCCTGTCGCACTTTGTCCAATAAAACATATTTTGTCCAAAGGCTGACCTTTACGTTCACCACTTTGATAAGTAAAATCAAAATCTAGATTTTCTAAATGTCTAAACTGATTGATATGTAATTTTGAAATTTTCATTTATTGAATTTTTACAAAGCTAATTAAAAAACGATTACTATTATAAACTGTGACTGAAACTGAAAACTGTTACTGAATACTAATCACTTTAATAGTATTCTTAACATCCTCGGCAATTCGTCTTGCTTCGTTCATATCTCCATTTACAATGGTAACATGTCCCATTTTTCTGAAAGGACGAGTTTGTTTTTTACCATATATATGTGGTGTAACGCCATTCCATCCTAAAATGGTTTCGATGTTTTGATAAACTACATCTCCAGAAAACCCTTCGGCTCCAACTAAGTTTACCATAACTCCTGCTACTTTACTATCAGTATTTCCTAACGGAAGATTCAATATCGCACGTAAGTGGTTTTCAAATTGTGAAGTATAACTTGCTTCGATAGAATAATGACCAGAATTGTGTGGGCGAGGAGCAACTTCGTTTACTAAGATTTCATCGTTTTGAGTTTGGAACATTTCAACTGCCAAAAGACCAACGTGGTTAAATTTTTCTGAAACATTAAGCGCAATAGCTCTTGCTTTTTGAGCTACTTTTTCGTCGATTCGTGCAGGACATATTACATATTCAACCTGATTTGCTTCTGGATGAAATTCCATTTCAACAACAGGATATGTTTTTATTTCTCCCGATGGATTGCGACAAACGATAACAGCAAGTTCATTCTTGAACGGAACCATTGTTTCAGCAATACATTCTACATTTGGTAGATTATCTAAATCTGATGTTTGACGAATAACTTTTACACCATTTCCATCATATCCAAACTCAGTACATTTCCATACAAAAGGCAATTTTAAATCTTGAATTTTAGCTTTTAAACTTTCCAGATTTTCAAATCTTTCAAATGGAGCAGTAGGAATATTATTTTTAATGTAAAAATCTTTTTGGATTCCTTTATTCTGAATTCCTTTTAAGGTTTTTGGCGAAGGGTATACTTTTACGCCTTCATTTTCTAGTTTTTCTAGCGCTTCGAGGTTTACAAGTTCGATTTCGAAAGTCAAGACATCTACTTGTTTTCCAAAATTGTAAACAGTTTCAAAATCCATTAAATTCCCTTGAAAGAATTTATTACAGGCAATTTTGCTAGGAGCTTCATCGCTTGGGTCTAAAACATAGGTTTGTATGTCAAATTTGCGAGTGTCAAAAAGTAGCATTTTGCCTAATTGTCCACCGCCTAAGATTCCTAATTTAAAATCAGAAGAAAAATAATTCATTGTTGTGTGTTTGTGATGCGCAAAGATACTTTATAATGATTGAATAGGAAAATGCTATTTTATTTTCTTAAGAACCTCTCTTGCAACTGCTTTATATGCAGCGGTATGATTTGCATAATCCTTAGTTAAGATAATTTGCAATTCGGGATGAATCCAGTCGTAATACTTTCCTAATATGTGTAAAGTTCGCATAGAGTAGGCTTTTGCTGCTACTTTGGTATCGGTAATTAACCAATCAAAACTGGTTTCGATAATATCCTGAAGTTGAGTTTCGGAAAGGGAAATATTTGTTTCTGTTTTTTTATAATGAGAAATAATCAAAAGTTGACAGATTTTGGCAATAGGACGTATGGAACTTTCATCTTTTAATTTTTTCAGATTCGAACAAAAAAAATCAAGATGAGGTTGTAGCCATTCGAGCTTTTTATAAGATACAAATTCTAAAATCCAGCAAGCTTTGTGTGTATTTTTGTCATTAATATCGAAGCAAATTGAAATTAATTCCGGAAAATAATCAGGATTTTCCAAAATAGTTTGCGCCCCTTTAAGTCTGTTTTCTCTGTAAGCATTTACGTAATCAAGGTTTTTTTGTAATTCAGAGGACATTGATTTTATTTTTTATTTGGAATTGAGCATCTAAAAATAGGTAATTTAATTTTTAAGTAACACTGCCTATTATGAAATCTTATTTATTTGCAGTTACTTTCCATATCGTATTTCCGCTATCATCATTTACAAGAAGTGATCCGTCTTTCATGACAGTAACCCCCACGGGACGTCCGTAAACTTCTGCTTTGTCTTCGTTAGCTACAAAACCAGTTAAAAAATCTTCAGGTTTTCCAGAAGGCTTTCCGTTAACGAAAGGAACAAAAACAACTTTGTAACCTGCTATTTTTGCTCGGTTCCAAGAGCCATGTTGACCTACGAAAATTCCATTTTTGTATTTTGCAGGAAAACTATCTTTATTGTAAAATGCCAATCCTAAAGAAGCGGTGTGTGCACCAACAGAAACATCAGGTACAATTGCTTTGGCGGCTAAATCTTTACCTGCGCCTTTCATTCTAGGATCTGGAATGTTGCCATAATAAGAATAAGGCCAGCCATAAAAGCCATTTAGTTTGAGGCTTGTAATGTAGTCAGGAACTAAATCGTCGCCTAAATCATCACGTTCATTAACAGCAGTCCAAAGTTCATTATTCACGGGATTCCAATCCATTCCTACTGGATTTCTTAGTCCGGCTGCATAAATTTTTTCGCCAGTTCCATCAGGATTAATTTCTAGAATATTTGCTCGGCGTATTTCTTTATCCATTCCGTTTTCTCCATTGTTACTTCCTGAACCTACAGAAATGTAGATTTTTGTTCCATCGGCATTTGCAATTAAATTTCTTGTCCAGTGGTTGTTGTAACCACCAGCAGGGAGTTCAAGGATTTTTTCTCCTTGGGATTCTAATTTTAAAGGATTATTTTTATAAGGATAACGATATAATCCATCTGTATTGGCTACATAAAAAAAATCTTTAAGAACTAACATCCCAAATGGTTTGTTGAGATTTTTAAGAAAAACTTCGCGGGTTTCAAATTTTCCGTCTTTATCAGAATCTCTAAAAATTGTAATTTGATTTTTGCTAGTTCTCGTTCCGCTTTCTACTACAAAAATATCATTGTTTGGTGCAATATAGGTCCAACGGGGATTATCGAAACCGTCGGCAAATTTTGTTACCGTAAAACCCTGAGGCGCTATTGGAGTTTTTCCTTCGGGCCATTTGATAACTTTACTACTATTTGTTTTAGATTCGGTGGCGTAGGGAAGAGGTAATGTGATTTCTCCAACTGCCGTTTTTACAATGTTTCCAGATTGATTTGTTGTCGCTTTTTTTTCTTCTTGTTTTGCTTGTCCAATACAAGCTGTTACTAACATTAATAATGATATCGAGAGTATTTGGGAGGTAGTTTTCATTATAGTTTATGGTTAAGATGTTATGGGGTAACAATTTACCGAATTAATGCGTGTTTTTAAAGAATGATTTGTAAATATTTAACATTCAGAAAAAAAATGTATACACTGTATATTTGTTACTTACATTTTGGTTGTAATTCTGTATCTTTGCGCATTATTTTAAATGTAAAAAATAATGATACAACTTCACGATAAACAATTTGTTCCGTTTATTTCGGCTAAAGAAATTGATTTTGCAATTACTAAAATGGTAGCTCAGGTACAAGATGATTTTGGAGATGAAATTCCAATTTTTATTGGTGTGCTAAATGGCTCTTTTATGGTTGTTGCCGATTTTTTGAAAAAATATAAAAAACACTGCGAGGTTACTTTTATAAAAATGGCTTCTTATGAAGGAACAGAAACTACTCATGATGTAAAGCAATTAATAGGTTTAAATCAAGATTTAACAGGGAGAACAGTAATTATCATTGAGGATATTGTTGATACTGGGAATACCTTAGTTGAACTTAAAGAGATGTTCAAAAAACAAAATGTGAAGCATTTAAAAATTGCTACTTTGTTCTTTAAACCAGAAGCCTATAAAAAAGATATTAAGATTGATTATATCGGAATTCGAATTCCAAACAAATTTATTGTTGGTTACGGTTTAGACTACGATGGTTTGGGAAGAAATTTGGGAGAGGTATATAAATTAGCAGAATAAACTAGAACCAAAAACCAAAGAATTATAAATTAACTATTCACTTTAAACTTCTTTAAAAATAAAAAAGGAAGTACGACACAACACACAAACTATGATTAATATTGTTTTATTTGGAAAACCTGGAGCAGGAAAAGGTACTCAGGCAGAATTTTTAAAAGAAAAATATAAATTAACGCATCTTTCAACAGGAGATATTTTTCGCTTTAATTTAAAAAATGATACAGATTTAGGTAAGAAAGCAAGAGTTTTTATGGACAATGGTGAATTAGTTCCTTGCGAAGTTACTACTGCAATGTTAATAGATGAAGTGAATAAACATCCAGATACTGAAGGATTTTTGTTTGACGGTTATCCAAGAACATTAGATCAAGCAAGAGCTTTGGATAAATTTTTGCCAACAATTGGATCTAGTGTAACTGCAACAATCGCTTTAGAAGCTGATGATGAAATTCTGGTAGCGCGTTTATTAGAAAGAGGAAAAACAAGTGGTAGAGCTGATGATCAGGACGAAGAAAAAATTCGTGTAAGATATCAGGAATATAATGAGAAAACTGCTCCATTAATAGGGTATTATAAAGAACAAAATAAATTCCACGCTGTAAACGGTATCGGATCTATTGAAGAAATAACTGAGCGTTTGACAAGTGTAATTGATAATTTGTAATAAAAGAAAATAGTTTAAAGTTTAAGGTTTGAAATTTGCCTAAGTAATATTTATTTGGGCAAATTTTAGGCTTTAAACTTTAAATGTTTAAATATAAAAATGGAGATACTAATAATATTTTTTCTAATAATTTTAAATGGGGTTTTCTCAATGTCGGAGATCGCATTGATTTCGGCAAGGAAGAATAGATTAGAGACAGCTGCCAAAAAAGGAAATAAAAGTGCCAAAATTGCCCTTGATTTAGCTAATTCCCCAAATAAATTTTTATCTACTGTACAAATCGGAATTACCTTAATAGGGATTTTGACCGGTATTTATAGTGGTGATAAAATTACGATGGATGTTGAGGCTTTTGTTAGCAAATTTGAAGTTTTTCAACCTTATGCGCATTCTGTTGCTGTAGGGATTGTAGTCGTGGTTTTAACTTTCTTTTCTCTTGTTTTGGGTGAGTTGTTGCCTAAAAGAATTGGATTGAATCATCCTGAAGCTATTGCTAAAGCGGTGGCTTTGCCAATGAAGATTATTTCGATTATTACGGCTCCGTTTATTTGGTTGTTGACCAACTCGACAGATTTTTTATTGAATGTTTTGCAAATAAAACCTACTGCCGATGGTAAAGTTACCGAAGAAGAAATAAAAGCTATTATTAAAGAAGGTACTGAGGGTGGTGAAGTACAGGAGATAGAACAAGATATTGTGGAACGTGTTTTTCATATCGGTGATAGAAAAGTTAACTCGTTAATGACGCATAGAAAATCAGTTGTTTTCTTACCATTAAATTCAGATAAACAGCGTGTAAAAGAATTAATTTTAGAAGATTTACACTCCATTTATCCTGTTTATACAGAGAACTATGATGATATTTCGGGAGTTGTTAATTTGAAAACAATTTTTGCCAATATTGAAAAAGAAGATTTCAGTTTAGCTTCTATAATGACCGAAGCTCCTTTTATAATGGAGCAGACGACGGCTTATAAAGCACTAGAGAATTTTAAGAAAACGGGAATACATTATGCTTTCGTTTCTGATGAATATGGAATTTTTCAAGGGATTATAACATTAAATGATATTCTGGAAGCTCTTGTAGGAGACGCTGCCGATTTTTATAAAGACGAATTTCAGTTAATAGAAAGAGAAGATGGAACTTGGTTGGTCGATGGGCATTATTCATTGCATGATTTCCTAACTTATTTTGAGTTAGATGAATTAATTAATGATTATGAAGTTACAACAGTAAGTGGTTTAATAATGACTGAATTATCTCGTATTCCTAAAGAAGGAGAGAAATTAATTTGGCAAAAGTTTGAGTTGGAAGTCATCGATATGGATGGCGTAAAGATTGATAAAGTATTAATAAAAGCATTAAAAGGTTAACATTAAAATAGTTTTTAGTTACAGTTTTGAGTCGTAGTTTGCGCTGAAAACTGTAACTGCGACTGAATACTAAGAAATATGACAGAGGGAAATTTTGTAGATTACGTTAAAATATTTGTTTCTTCCGGTAAAGGAGGAAAAGGTTCTACGCATTTACATAGAGAGAAGTTTATTGAAAAAGGTGGTCCAGATGGTGGAGATGGTGGTCGTGGAGGTCATGTTTTTTTAGTTGGGAATAAAGGACTTTGGACTTTGTTTCATTTAAAGTTTGCTCGTCATATTAAAGCTGGACACGGTGGAGACGGTGGAGGTGACAGAAGTACAGGAGCAGATGGTGATGATAAATTTATTGAAGTGCCGTTAGGAACGGTTGTAAAAGATAAAGAAACAGGTGAAACCTTGTTTGAAATTACGGAACACGGAGAAAAACAAATCCTTTCAAGAGGAGGAAAAGGTGGTTTAGGGAACTGGCATTTTAGGAGTTCAACAAACCAAACGCCTAGATACGCACAGCCAGGTTTACCAGGTGTAGAAATGGATGTAATCTTGGAGCTTAAAGTTCTTGCTGATGTAGGATTAGTTGGTTTTCCTAATGCTGGAAAATCTACTTTATTATCAGTATTAACATCTGCAAAACCTAAAATTGCAGATTATCCGTTTACTACATTAAAACCAAATTTAGGAATTGTAGCTTATAGAGATTTTCAGTCTTTTGTAATTGCTGATATTCCTGGAATTATAGAAGGTGCTGCAGAAGGAAAAGGTTTAGGGCATTATTTTCTGCGTCATATAGAACGTAACTCGACTTTATTGTTTCTTGTTCCTGTAGATACGCCAGACATTAAAGCAGAGTACGATATCTTGGTTAATGAATTGACAAAGTATAATCCTGAAATGCTAGATAAAGAGCGTTTGTTAGTAATATCTAAATGCGATATGCTGGATGATGAGCTTAAAGCTGAGTTAAAGGTTGAGCTTGATGTTGCTTTTAAAGATATACCATATATGTTTATATCTTCTGTTGCGCAGCAGGGACTATCAGAATTGAAAGATAAATTGTGGAAAATGTTGAATGATTAATATCTGTAACGGAAATATCATAAAATAAAAAAACCACCAATTGGTGGTTTTTTATTTTATGGGGCAAGGTGTTTTTACAAACTGAAGTTTTTAGAAATACCAATGTTTAATGTTTTTCCAAAATTGAATCCAATACGTTCTTGTCTTGGGTCGTTTTTTCCATCAATGTTGTCATAGTTAAGACCTCCTATAGAGAAATTTAAACCAAAACCTCTTTTCATGTTTATGAATAAAGCTGGAGTAATGTAAGCGTACATTCCTTTTGCATCATTTATAGAGTTTTGTTGGTAACCAGATCCTATGTCAGCAAAAATTGCAAACGTTTCGTTTAATGGTCTAGAGTAACGAACAAATGCTCCAATCTTTTGATTGTTAGAATTGTCAGCAAGGTCATTGTGGATACTTCCAATAGTAGCATCTACTCCTGCAGTCCAGTTTTCTGAAAATTGGTAACCAAATCTTGGAGAAAATTCAAATGATTCAGCCTTTGCATCGCCAATTTTTTCAGAAGAATATCCTACGTTTCCTCCTACAAGTACTGACCCTTTTTGTGCAGTAGCCATTGCAGAAACAACTAAAGCAACACATAATAGTAATTTTTTCATCTCTAATATAAATTTAATTTATGCAAAAGTATAGATTTTTTTATAAGAAATTGATTATGAGTAATTTATTTTTAATAAATTATTTATTACATATTTAATTATGAAATAAAATGAATATATGAAGATAGAATTGTTTTTGATTCTGCGAAATTCATAAATATTAGGTAGGATTTGATTGATATGTTTATTTTAAGGATTGTGGTTAGATGTTTAATTGTGAAAATGCACTATATTCGCAGAACTAAAAATATTTAATACGTATGAAAAAAATAATTTTATTTTTGACAATGTGCCTTATGGCTTTTCCTGTGAGAGCAGATGAAGGAATGTGGTTCTTGATGTTTATCGAGAGATTAAACCATAGAGATATGCAGAAGATGGGCTTACAACTTACATCCGAAGAAATCTACAGTATCAACAACCATAGTTTGAAAGATGCTATAGTTCAGTTTAACGGAGGATGTACTGCCGAAATCGTTTCTAAAAACGGTTTAGTGTTAACAAACCACCACTGTGGATATGATGCTATTGCAGAACTTTCTACTGAAGAACAGAATTACTTAAAAAATGGTTTTTGGGCAAAAGATAAAAGTGCCGAAATGAAACCAAAATCATTATATGTTCGTTTCTTCGTTCGTATGGATGATGTTTCTAAAAGAATTTTATCTAAAGTAGATGATAAAATGACTGAAGCAGAAAGAAACAAAGTTATTCAACAAGAAATTGCTTTAATTGAGAAAGAAAATAATGAAGGAGGAAAATATACTGTTTCAGTTCGTCCATTCTTTCAAGGTAATGAATACTACTATTTTGTATACCAAGATTACAAAGATGTACGTTTAGTAGGAACACCACCTGAAAGTGTTGGAAAATTTGGAGGAGATACTGATAACTGGGAATGGCCACGTCATACGGGAGATTTCTCTATGTTTAGAGTATATGCTGATAAAGACGGAAATCCTGCAGAATATTCTAAAGACAATGTGCCTTTACAACCAAAACATTACTTACCAGTAAGTTTAAAAGGAGTTAAAGAGAATGATTTTGCTATGATTTTAGGTTATCCAGGAAGAACAAACCGTTGGATGCCAGCTGGTGGAATTGAGCAAAATATTAAGTATGCTTATCCTGCTTGGGTTGAAGGTGCAAAAACTGGAATGGACCAAATGAAAAAGTATATGGACAAAGATGCAACAGTTCGTTTGCAATATGCGTCTAAATATGCTTCGACAGCAAACTACTGGAAAAACCGTCAAGGTATGATTGATGCTTTAACAAAAGCAGGAACAGTAGCTACTAAAACAGAACAAGAAGATAAGTTCTACGAATGGGCTACTAAACCAGAAAATAAAGAAAAATACGAAAATGTAATTCCGACTATTAATGGTTATTATAGAGAAACGAATTTAAAAGCGACTCACGATAATTACTTAACTCAACTTTTGCGTACTTCTAGCTATGCAACGGGACCATCAAATTTAGGAAATGCATTGATTGCTTACTATAAAGAGAATGACGCTAAAAAGGCAGAAATGTTACCTAAGATTAATGCTTTAATCGAAAGTATTTATGGTGAGTTTTATGCGCCACTTGAAAAAGACGTGTTAGCTGCTCAATTAAATTTATACGCTTCTAAAGCAACTGAGTATGGTTTAGCTCCGCAAATAGCTAAAATGAAATCTGAGAATAATGGTGATTTTACTGCTGATGTTGCAAAAGCAACTGAAATAAGTTATTTCACATCTAAAGATAAAGTATTAGCATTTATGGCAGATCCAAAACCATTGGCGATTGTACACGATCCATTGTATATCATCTCTAATGATTTGTTAACTAAATACCGTACAAAAACAGACGGACAATTAAAAGCTGATGATAGTTTTGCAATTGCTTACCGTGAATTGGTAGAAGGTTTAAGAGTGTCTAAATTAAACACAATTAAATATCCAGATGCAAACTCTACTTTAAGATTAACTTACGGAAAAGTTCGTGCTTTGCCAGAAGATAAGAGAAATGATGCTAAAGTTAATAATTATACTACAATGGCCGGAATGGTTAAAAAGTATAAAGCAGGAGATCAGGAATTTGACTTACCAGCTAGATTATTAGAATTAAACAAAGCAAAAGACTTTGGTCAATATGCAGATAAAGCTGGATATATGCCAGTAAACTTCTTAACAGATAATGATATTACAGGAGGAAATTCAGGTTCACCAGTTCTTAACGGAAAAGGAGAATTAATCGGAATTGCTTTTGATGGTAATATTGAAGCTATGGCTGGAGATGTTATTTTTGATCCTAAATTACAAAGAACTATCAATGTTGATATTCGTTATGTACTTTGGATTATCGATAAATATGCAGGAGCAAAACACATTGTTGATGAAATGACAATTGTGAAATAGTTTGATTTATTTCTAAAAGTAAACCCGACAAGTTTTTGAAGCTTGTCGGGTTTTTTTATGTTTAAAAATGGGCTTCGACTTCGCCTCAGTCTGACAAAAAAATATGGTGTCTTATTTTGGAATTTTAAAACTCTTGTTAATTAACCTTTACACGAATTCCTTTGCTATGACTTGAAAATTCTGGAGCATACATACTTTCGATTGTAGAAATTCCATTAGAGAAGTTACCGCCATTGTTTACTCTAATATCATATTCCAGTACATAAGTTCCTTTATTTACCTTATCAAAGAAAAAGTGTGTTGCGGCATCTTTTGTACTCATATAATAACCCAATCGATCTTTGTATTTATATTCTGAAAGAACATTTACAGGTTCAAAACAAGAAGCTCTCATGTCTTTTAAATGAACGAATTCCATATCTTCTTTGGATGTAATTATTAATCTTACGGTAATTAAATCACCAATATTCAATGAAGATTTAGTTGTGATTTTCTGTAATTGATCTCCTTCAACTGTTTTTGTTTTGATGTATAATTCTTTAGAAACAGATAAAGCTGTATTCGGGTTTGTTTTAATTTTATCTAAATCTTCAAAATACTGCCAATACACGCCTCCAAAACCTGGAACTTTTGATTTGTTTTCTATTTTTACAGAAGCCATTTCTTTTTTTACTTCATCAGCTTTCCAGTTGAGTTTGATATAGCCAGTTGCAGCTTCTTTTTCGTTTTCGGTTAATTTTTTGGTTAGGATTTTTTCGTCCCCAATTTTAATAACAGTATTATCTTTTACACTTAACCAATCGCTGCCTTGCATTAATAAAGCATAAACTGCTTCGGTAGTAGATTTTGTAGTTGGCCAATTTTTGGTTTGTTTATTTTTTAGCAGCCAGACTTTCATTGCATCTACAGATCTGGTGTCATTATTTACTTCGGTGAAAGCCTCGATTAATAAAGCCTGAGTTTCTATAGGTGCTTGGTACCAATACCATCCCGCTTTATTAGCTATCCAATACATTCCCCAATCTTCGTTGTTAGAAGCTGTTTCTTTTAAGCTCTCAATGATTTTTTTAGCCGTTTCATTTTCTCCGAAACGATTTAAGGTTAAAGCTGCTAATCCTTTTTCGTAAAGAGAATACTTTAGCCAATCTTTTTTTGCGGTTTCTAAATACAATTTAGTTGCTTTTTTTAAAGTGTCTGATAGAGGATAATTATCTAAATAAAAACTTCTGGTATAGAGATAATGCAAATCAGAATAAGGATTAATCCAGATTAGTTTACTGGTTGCTTTTAAGTTTTTAGTTTGAGTTTTATAGTATTCTAGAAACTTGTTATCTAAAAACGGAATTCCGGTTTTGGTAATAGCATTAATTTTTTCATCATTATCTTTAGTTTTATTTAATTTAGATAAATGACCTAAACCAGCTAGAATATGTCTTGTAATATACTCGCTTTCGTCACTTCCGTCAAACCATGAAAATCCTCCAGATGTTTTTTGCTTTTGTTTTAGTTTATCAAAAGTAGCTTCTTGAGAAGTTTTCATTTTCTCCAAATCAAATAAAAGCCCTAGATTCTTTTTCTTTTCTTCTTCGCTTTGTGCATCATTTAACCAAGGAGTTTCTGCTAGAATAATTGATTTTAGTTCTTCGTTTTCTTCTAATTTCGAATTCAGTTTTCCATTCTTTCTCCAATCTTCAAAAACAGTTGCAATCTTCGGGTTACTCGAAATAATTTCGGAAGCCAAAGCATTGGCATAAAAACGAGCAAAAGTCTGTTCAGCACATTCGTGTTCATATTCCATTAAATAGGGTAAAGACTGTATGGCAATCCATGCAGGATTTGATGTGTATTCTAATGTAAGTTGGTGATTTTTTAAAGTTGTAGAAATATTGTTTTTTAAATTCTCAAGCGTATACTCTTTGGTTGAATTTTCTCGAACCCAAATTGGGATGCTTTCAGTAACCAACATATTATTAGTTAAAACAGGAAGTATGTTTTCTTCTCCATCAGAGAAGTTGCCTGATTTAGCCAGAATTTTATATTGCACACCTTGTAAACCTTCTGGAATAGAAACAGTCCAACTTGCAGTTGTATTGCCAAATGCAGGAATTGTAAAGTTTCGGATGTTTTTTGCGTTTAGCATTTTGGCATCAATAGGTTGCATGGTTACAGCATCAAAAAACTGTAAAACGGCAATTCCGGTTTTAGCTTCACCAGTAATATTTGATATTTTAGTACTGATAATAATAGTGTCTTTTTCTCTTAAGAAACGTGGGAAATTCGGTAAAACCATCAGTTCTTTTTGAGTAATAACACTTTTCTCTAAATAACCTGAAACAGCATCTTTGTTATGTGCCAATAATCGAAGTTTCCAAGCAGTTAAAGCTTCGGGAGAAGTAAAATTGAAGCTTACTTTTCCGCTAGCACCAGTTTTTAAATTAGGGTAAAAGAAAGCTGTTTCCGAAAGGTTCTTTCTTGCTTTTACTTGGGTTAGTTCTTCCAGAGCATTTTTTGTTGTAATGATTATTGCACCATTTGCTCCTTTGCTTCCGTAAAGAGCAATTGCTTGGGGAGCTTTTAAAACATCCATAGAAAGAATGTCGCTAGGGTTAAGGTTTTTAATAGAGTTTTCGGATACAACTTCACCATCGAGTATATATAAAAGATTACTATTTGGGTCAAGAGAACCAGCTCCTCTTATTGATATTCCTTTTACTATTCCCGATAAAGTGCCTGCAGTATTATATACTTGATTATCTGCTTCAACTTGAAGGCTTTCTGAATTGACTTTTGTAACGGCAGAAGTAAGCGATCTTTTTTCTCTTTTAATACCATACGCAGTAACTACAACTTCTTGTAAACTCTGTGAAGCTTCCTCTAAAATAATATCAATGTTTTTTTTGTTTTGTATAATAATTGATTGACTATCGTATCCTATAAATGAAAAGACTAATTCTTCACCATTTACAGCTTCAATCTCGTAATAGCCATCAAAATCAGAACTGGTGCTTCTCTGAGTATTTTTAATGGTGATTGATACGCCTGGAATTGGCAAGCCTGTGTTGTCTGAGATGACTCCAGAAATCATTTTAGCGTTTAAAGGTTTTTTGATTTTTTTATTGAGTTGTCTTTTATATTCTCTTTGAAGATATAAGGCGCTATTACTGTTGTTGAAATCAAATCCGAACCAAATTAATTTAATGCTTTCGTTTTTAAAATCTATACGATTTGAGGGATTATTCAAATTAGAAAGGGTAACGTTGATTTTTTCAAACCCTAACAGTGATTTGTAGGTATTTCCATTACTATATTCATCAAAAGTTAAACCATTCCATTCTTTCGTGCTAAATTGATCTAGAGAGCTATCATACATTGATGCGAGTACTTCGGATTCCTTTTTAGTATCAATACCTTTCAATTTGAAAGACCAGTTTTCATTGCTTCCTGGTTGTATCTTACTTCTAAATGTTTCTACATTAAATTTTAATTGTGGATTTTCAGTTTTTAGAAATACAGAAAGATTAGAACTAAATCTTTCATTTTCGAATATGCTTTCAAAGTTGATGTTTGCCAAACCTTGAAAATTTTTTCTTAAAGGGATTTTAATAATAGTTTCGTTGTTTAGAAGATGATAAGTCTCTTCATGAAAAGTGGAGCTATTGTAGTTTCCAGTTGCAGTGATATACAATTCAGGAATAACAGATGAAAGTTTTATTAATGCAAAGCCATCTTTTTTTGCGTCTGTATTAATTTGTTGTACAGTAAATAATTTACTAGCATCAAATTTGTCTTTGCTTTGTGTTAGTTCAAAATTTGAAACATCTTCGATAAGATTATTAAAGTTGTCTTTTGCTGAAAAAATAATTTTATAACTTCCAGATTTGTAATTTGAAATAAAATCTAAAGGAATAATCTTATCTTTTTCGGTATCAATATTTTTTGAAAAGACTAAGGTTTCAGGTGTTGTTTCTTTTAAATTTTGATTGTTTTCGTAAGGAAATGATTTTTCAAAATCTTGAGAAGAGATTCCTTCAATATCTGGCTGAGGAAAAATTCTTCCTTTAAATTTAGATGATTGTGGGTTGATAAAATATATCTTCAATTCGCCTTTTACAGCTAGAAACTCACCATTTAAGTTGGTGCTGTTAAGTTTGATTTCGTTTTTGTTTTTGGTTTCAATTTCAGGAGTAATTAAAGCTTTAAGTTCTAAATTATGATAACCCACTTTTAGAGTCGTTTCAGATTCATGTGTTTCGCCATTTATATCTGTAACATTAGCGGTTATTTTGTAATTAAAAATAGGGAGTTGTTCTTTTATTGCGTTTTTAGAAGGTAGCGCAATAAATTCAATTATAAATTTTCCTGAAGCATCAGTTTTAGTCTCACCACTAGCAATAATTTCATTTTGTTCTTGGGAATAATAGTTTCTAAAATAACGAGTGTATCTACTTATTGTATAAGTTACGTTTGCATCAGAAATGTTACTTCCTGCAAATGCTTTTGCATTGCCCTTTATCTTTATTGTTTGGTTAAGTTGGAAGCTTTCCTTTTTAGGCTCAAAAGTGACTTCAAATTTTGGTCGTTTGTATTCTTCAACTCTAAACTCGATTTGAGAGTCTTCAAAAATAGCATTGTCCCAAAATGGGTGCTCATCTTCTTTTTTGTTGTAAACGGCATCATTTTCATAATCATCCGGTTCTTCAGCTTTTATTTTGTAGTTTCCGGTAAGACCTGTTTTTGGGAGTACAAATTCGCCAGAAAAAGAACCAAATTCATTTGTAGTCACATCAAATTTTTTGAATTCGTTGTCATCGGCATCTTCAATTATTATGGCAAATTTTGTATTTACAATGGCAGATGTTTTTTGTTTTATTTTCTGAACAGCTATTCCTTTGTAATATACAGTTTGTCCAGGACGGTAAATGGCGCGGTCTAGATAAAATTCAATTTTTCCCTTAGAAGCTTTTTTATCTTCTGATGAATACTCGTTATTATAGTATAAGTAGTTTTTTTTAATCGAGAGGGTATCATGTGTGTTATATAAATTTATAACCTCATAAGTTGAATTGTCCTTTGGTTTATTAAAAACGGCAACACCGTCCTTATTGGTTTTGATGTTGAAAGTTGATGATTGGATGGTTACATTTTCTAATGGTTTTCCTGTTTTTCTGTCTAAAACCTGATAGATTTCTGATTTAATATTTTGCGATGCTAAAACAGCTAGGTTTGAAATTGTAATGGTTTCAAAAGTAAAAGCTTTTCTGTCTTTTGAATCGGATTCGCTTTCAAAATAGGCTAAATATGAACCCGTTTTTAGTTGAGGAAGTAGTACTTCAGTTGAATATTCTAAAAAATCCTTTTTATTGGTAAGAGAATAAGATTTTGTAATAATGGGCTGTTTGTTTTTAATAATGAAGTTTTTTACACTATCTCTTCTTGAATTATATCTTTCTAATTCAGAAATTTGATTTTGTGTTACTTGATAAAATGAAATTTTAAAATTTTCAACATTTTTGTATCGTATAAATGCTCGTGTACTTTCATTGTTATAACCGTATTTTTGAAGCTCTACATTTAAAGTTTTATTTAAAATGATTTCTTTTTTTTGGATTGCTAATTTGTAGGCATTCGAACGATTGTTTGTCTTTAGGACGCTATCTAAAGTTACAATTGCTTGAATGTTATAATCGGGATGGTCTTTTTTGGAGACATTTTCAGATAAATAAGAAGCTTTTTCTAATTGGATTTTTTGGATTAAAAGTAGGTCAGTTGAGTTTTTTTGAAGAGATATTAATGCCTGAAAATATTCGTTATCTGAATTTATTAAATATTGTTTACAAAACTGAATTCGTTGCCATAAGTTTTCTGCATCAGGATTGTTTGCTTCTTGTTTTTGATATAATTTTAAAGTCAATTTTAAATTTTCGTTTGTTACAAAGTCAAAATTCAGCTTTAAAAAAGTGTTTGACTTTCCTAATAAATCTTTTTTGTAAGGAGAAAAATCGCTTTTTTGGATTTCCCACTGGCGAATTTTTTGTGTATAAATTGCTATGTTTTCTGATATGACATAGTCTAATAAACTCATGGCTCTGAACTTCTCTAAAGTTGAATAATCAAAAATGAGTTCGTATTTTATTAAAGGTGTATTCTTTAAAAATGTTTCGTTTTCTAGAGAGTTCTTCAGCGCTAGATTAATTTGATCTGTAAAGTTGTTTTGGGACCATGTCAAAAAATCTTCATTTAAAAAAGTAACATTTGTTCTTCTTCTAATTTTATAATCATTTCGACTAGAATAATCATTCAAACATTTAGCGTAAACTAAATTTAAAATTGCTTTTGATGGGATTGATGCTCGATTAATTTCAAATTTTAAGTTGTTCAGAATTTTTGACTGAGCATTTTCGTCAACAACTTGTAGGTATTTTGAGTTATAAAAAAAGCATTTTATAATCTGTACTTCGTCTTTATTGGCTACAGCCTTTTTGTAAATTTTTGAAACAATTTCGTTGGCGGTTTTTATTTTGCCGAGATTTTCGTTTTCAATTACTTTATTCCAGTTTTTTTCATATTGTTGCCCAAATAGAGAGGTAGAAATTAGTAATAAGACAAAATAGATATTCTTCATAAAAACGGGTTTAGTATTATTTTAAAAGATTGATGTAGTATTGAAAATAAATCTCGTACAAATTACTAATTTATACTTAAAAAGAAATGATACGTTTTATATTTCCACTATTTTTGAAGAATGAAACAAATAATGATTGTCTTTCTTTTACTTCCGACCCTAATATGGTCGCAATCTAATTTTGAGAAAGCGCAAAAGTTATTTGAAGCGCAAAAGTTATTTGAAGCGCAGAAATTTGATAAAGCTGAAACACTTTTTGAATCAGTTTTAAAAGAAAAACCGTCAGATTTAAAAGCAATTGAATATTTAGGAGATATAGCTACTCAGAATAAAGAATGGGATCAAGCTGTTGGGTATTATAAAAAATTAAAGCAACTAAAACCATCTGGAGCTAACTATTTCTATAAATATGGAGCGGCTTTAGGGATGAAAGCTCTTGGAGTAAGTAAGTTTAAGGCTTTTGGAATGATAGATGAAGTAAGAGGTTCGTTTGAACAAGCAATCGTACTTAACCCCAAACATATAGAAGCACGTTGGGCACTTATAGAATTAAATTTGCAATTGCCAGGAATTGCTGGTGGTAGCCAGAGTAAAGCTATAAAATATTCAGATGAATTGTTAAAACTGTCACCGATAGATGGTTATTTGTCAAGAGGACACATTGATGAATATTTTAAAAGATATTTGGATGCAGAACGACAATATAAACATGCCATTATTGTAAGTAAATCAAAAGCCAGTTACCAAATGCTTGCTAATTTGTATCAGAAAAAAATGAATCAACCTGAAAAGGCCAAAACAACTTTGGAAGAATATAAAAGAACCAGCATTAATTAACTGATCAATATAAATAAACGAATAACCGAACAAACTAAAATGAGAACACATTTTATCGCCATAGGTGGGAGTGCAATGCACAATCTGGCATTAGCATTACACAATAAAGGATATCAAGTTACAGGAAGTGATGATGCAATTTTCGAACCTTCGAAATCGCGCTTGGAGAAAAAAGGAATCTTGCCTCTGGAAATGGGTTGGTTTCCTGAAAAAATTACTTCAGATATCGAGGCAGTAATTTTAGGAATGCACGCTAAGGCAGATAATCCAGAATTGCTAAAAGCTCAAGAATTAGGATTGAAAATTTATTCTTATCCGGAGTTTCTATATAAACAATCAAAGAATAAAACACGTGTTGTTATTGGTGGTTCTCACGGAAAGACTACAATAACCTCGATGATTTTGCACGTAATGCATTATCATAATATCGAGGTCGATTATATGGTTGGAGCACAATTAGAAGGATTTGATACTATGGTGCATCTTACCGAAGAGAATGATTTTATGGTTTTGGAAGGAGATGAGTATTTATCTTCACCTATAGATAGAAGACCTAAGTTTCATTTATATCAACCAAATATTGCTTTGATTTCTGGAATTGCTTGGGATCATATCAATGTTTTTCCTACTTATGAGAACTATGTAGAACAGTTTGAGATTTTTATTGAAAAAATTACAAACGGAGGGATATTGGTTTATAACGAAGATGACTCTGAAGTGAAACGTGTGGCAGAATCAGCTACGAACCCAATTAGAAAATTACCATATCATACACCAAATTATACGGTAAGCGATGGAGTAACACTTCTTGAAACGCCTGAAGGAAATATGCCTATTGAGGTTTTTGGAGCTCATAATTTGAACAACTTAGCTGGAGCAAAATGGATTTGCCAAAATATGGGTGTAGATGAAGCCGATTTTTATGAAGCAATTGCTAGTTTTAAAGGTGCATCTAAACGATTAGAAAAAATAGCAGAGGCAAAGAATAGAGTAGCTTATAAAGATTTTGCACATTCGCCAAGCAAAGTTGCAGCAACAACAAAAGCAGTAAAAGAACAATACCCAAATCGTAAATTAGTAGCTTGTTTAGAGTTGCATACGTATAGTAGTTTAAATGCTGACTTCTTAAAAGAATATGAAGGGGCTTTAGAATATGCAGACGTTGCTGTTGTTTTTTATTCGCCAGATGCAGTAAAAATAAAACAATTAGAAGAAGTTACTTACGAACAAATTGCTACAGCCTTTAATCGTAAAGACTTGATTATTTACACTAATCCAAAAGATTTCAAAGATTATTTATTCAATTTAGATCTAGAAAATTCGGCATTGTTATTAATGAGTTCTGGGAATTATGGAGGATTGAACTTTGATGATGTAAAAGGATTAATTACAATATTATAATGTTAATGGAAGAAAGTTCTTTTATATCTATATCCAATTGGTCTGAAGACGATAAACCACGTGAAAAATTGATGCTAAAGGGCAAAGATGTTTTAAGTGATGCCGAACTAATCGCTATTTTGATTGGTTCAGGAAGCAAAAATGAATCGGCTGTTGATTTGAGTAAAAGAATTCTTTCTAGTGTAGATAATAACCTAAATGCTTTAGGTAAATTATCTATTACACAATTAATAGGCTTTAAAGGAATAGGTGAGGCTAAGGCTATTTCTATTATAGCTGCAACAGAATTAGGACGACGTAGAAGGGCAGAGGATGTTGTAGATTTAATCAAGATTACATCGAGTAAAGTAGTTTTTGAAATCATGCAACCTATCATTGGAGAATTACCACATGAAGAGTTTTGGGTTGTGTTTTTAAATAATTCAAATAAAGTTATTTCAAAATCACAATTGAGTAAAGGAGGAATTACTGGAACTCTTGTAGATGTTAGGTTGGTTTTTAAAATGGCACTTGAAACAGGAGCAACTTCATTGATTTTATGTCATAATCACCCTTCTGGATCATTAATTCCTAGTGAACAAGATAAAGAAATTACAAAAAAGCTTAAATTGGCAGGCGAAAGCTTAGATATTAAAGTGTTAGATCATATTATAATTATTGAAACTGGATATTACAGTTTTTTAGATGAAGGAATTTTTTAAGAATGAAAAATAATACCATAATTACAGATGTTTTTTTTGATTTAGATCATACGCTTTGGGATTTTGATAAAAATTCTGAATTAGCATTTGAAAGTATTTTGAAAAAAAATCACCCTACAATTGAAGTCAATGCTTTTATAGAAAAGTATATTCCAATAAATCAGGCTTGTTGGAAATTGTATCAAAATGATGAAATTTCGCATATAGAACTACGTTATAATAGGCTAAAGCATACTTTTGATGCTTTAGATTACGTTGTTTCAGATAGTTTAATTGATGAAATGGCCGAAGAGTATATTCAGTTATTACCATTAAATAATTATCTTTTTGATGGGGCAATTGAAATTTTAGAATACTTAAAAGATAAATACAGATTGCATATCATTACAAACGGATTTGCAGATGTCCAGTATAAGAAAATATCAAATTCAAATATTGAAACCTACTTTCAGACAATAACAAATTCTGAAAATGCAGGGGTAAAGAAGCCTAATCCTATCATTTTTGAATATGCCTTGAATTCTGCTAATTCTAAAAAAGAAAATAGCATCATGATTGGAGATTGTTTGGATGCCGATGTTCAAGGAGCTTTAAATGCCGGACTTGATGTAATCTTCTTCAATGATAAAAAAGTAGAAGCACAACATAATATTAAACAAATTAATCATTTATTAGAACTTAAAAATTACTTATAAAATTATGAAAACAAAAATCTTATTATTACTTATATTTATTTCAAGCTATGGCTTTTCTCAGTCAGTGAATGATTACAAAGCAGTAATTATTCCGTTGAAATATGATTTTATGAAAACTGATAATCAATATAGGTTAGCTACGCTTACCAAGTTTAATTTAAATAAAGCAGGTTTCGAAGCATTTTATGCTAATGACGCAATTCCGCAAGACTATAACAGATGTGATTTGTTAAATGTAGATGTTATTAGAGATAATGGTTTTTTGGTAACAAAACTGTATGTAGTACTTAAAGATTGTTACGGAAAAATTGTTTTTACATCAGATATAGGAAAGAGTAAAACCAAAGATTTTGATGGAGCATATTCTGAAGCCTTAAATCAAGCTTTTTTATCAATTAATGCATTGCATTATAAATATAATGGAACAAAAGCTACGACAACTAATAATCAAACTTCAGTGAATAATCAGGTTGCAGTTGCTCCTGTTGCTGTAACAACCAATGCTGCTGTTGTTAATACAGTTGTAAACAATAATGATCCTAATTTATTGTATGCACAACCTACAGAAACAGGTTATCAATTAATCGATAAAACGCCAAAAGTAGTTATGAAATTAATGAAAACGTCTCGTCCAGATTCTTTCATCGCTATAAAAGGAGATATTCAAGGTTCTCTAAATGCTAAAGACAACGAATGGTATTTTGAATACTATAAAAATGATAAATTAGTTTCAGAAAAAGTTATCGTAAAATTCTAAACTAATTTCAGACGGAGTTTAATAACCGTATTTATCTTTCCAACGATTCCTCAAAAATTCCCGGTTGCTATTCTCTCTAGAATTGTTGCCGGGATTATATATTACAGTCTCAGATAATGCGTCTGGTAAAAATTCTTGCTCAGCAAAATTATTTGCATAATCATGCGAATATTTATAATCATCTCCATAACCTAACTCCTTCATTAACTTAGTTGGAGCATTACGTAAATGTATCGGAACTGGCAAATCTCCAGTTTGTTTTACCAACTGCTGCGCATTACCAATTGCCATGTAGGATGCGTTGCTTTTAGGCGAAGTTGCCAAATAAATCGCACACTGACTTAGTATTATCCTACTTTCAGGATAACCAATCGTAGCAACAGCCTGGAAAGTATTGTTTGCCATTATAAATGCGGTAGGATTTGCATTTCCTATATCTTCACTCGATAGAATAAGCATTCTTCTCGCAATAAATTTTACATCTTCACCACCTTCAATCATTCTGGCTAACCAGTAAACAGCACCGTTAGGATCGCTTCCGCGTATTGATTTTATAAATGCCGAAACGATATCATAATGTTGTTCACCGCTTTTGTCATACAAAACAGTATTTTGTTGTACAAGTTCAAAAACACGATCGTTGGTTATGGTTATTTCATCATCTGGCGATGCGTTTATGACCAATTCAAAAATATTTAGTAGCTTTCTTCCATCGCCTCCGGAAAGTCTCAATAAAGCTTCAGTTTCTTTTAAGTTTATTTTTTTTGAAGCCAAGACAACATCCGTTTTCATGGCGCGATGCAATAATAATTCCAAATCACTTTTTGTAAAAGCATTCAAAATATAAACTTGACATCGGGAAAGTAAAGCGGGAATTACTTCAAAACTTGGGTTTTCGGTTGTTGCGCCAATAAGTGTAATCCAGCCTTTTTCAACAGCAGCCAAAAGTGAATCTTGTTGGGACTTACTAAAACGATGAATCTCATCAATAAACAAAATCGGATTTTTGGCTGTAAATAAACCACCGCTTTGTTTCGCTTTTTCTATAACATCACGAATATCTTTTACCCCTGAATTTATAGCGCTTAATATATAAAAAGGACGTTTGGATTCTTGTGCTATGATTTGTGCCAAAGTTGTTTTTCCAGTACCAGGTGGTCCCCAAAACAGCAATGAAGGAATAATTCCTTTTGCGATTTGTTGAGTTAGTGAACCATTCGGTCCAACCAAATGACTCTGACTAACGTAGTCTTCTAATTTCTGAGGTCGTATACGTTCTGCTAATGGTGCTTCCATTTTGTAAAATTACTATTTTCAATTTTAATTTATTGCCACATTTAGTTTTTTTAGGAGCTTTTCCAACTCTTCACTCTATCTTTATTATTACTAAAGAAGTAATAATAAAGGATGCCGTTGCGATCTGGGCTAAAAAGGTGTTTAATTGCAGCATTGATATCTGACAAAATAGCATTAAATTTATTTTGGATAAATTTTTGACTTGAATTTAGTTGTTAATCATAATCATATACAATAGTGGAAAAAGATTTCAAATTTACCAATTCGGTTATTGCGCTACCATTGTTTTCTGTGCTGCTCTTATGGATTGTATATTGGTTGCAAATTCGTTATGATTTTGATTTTTACGAATACGGTATTTATCCAAGAACATTTACAGGTTTACAAGGTGTAATATTTAGCCCTTTTATCCACGCCGATATTAGCCATTTGTATAATAACTCCATCCCATTACTAGTTTTGTTAGCTGCGCTTCAGTTTTTTTATCCAAAGCAAACTATTCCTGTAATTGTTTATGGAATATTATTTTCAGGATTAATTACTTGGGTTATTGCAAGACCTAATTATCATATTGGAGCAAGTGGATTAATTTATGTTTTGGTAAGTTTTATCTTTTTTAAAGGAATTCAAACAAAATATTACCGCTTGGTTGCTTTGTCGCTTTCAGTGATTATGCTTTATGGAGGCATGATTTGGTACGTTTTTCCCGAAGTAGATGCTTCAATCTCTTGGGAAGGGCATCTGGCAGGTTTTATAACAGGGTTTGTGATGTCAATAAGATTTAAAACTCCCGAGTATCAAAAGCCTCTTTTGTATGATTGGCAGCAGCCAGATTATAATCCAGAAGAGGATGATTTTATGAAACATTTTGATGAAAATGGAAATTTCGTCAATACCGAAATTCCTGAAGAAGCACCATATTTTTATTCCGATGTTTTAGTAGAGTATACCGTTGTAAATCGTGATGAATCAGATGATAGTCTCTAATTATTAGTTCATTACTAAATCTTATTTTTTTAATGAGTATTTTTGTTAGAATAATTTAATTCTTTCAAAAACTCTGGATATGAAAAAGATAAGTTTGTTAGTAGGGTGTTTATTTTCAATACCGATGGTTTTTGCGCAATGTGAAATCCATAATCGAATCCAGGCAGATGGTTCTATGTTTTATTATATTAAACCAACACCATTTTATACCACAGAATCAAAATCTTTAAAAATAAATATTGTAACCGATAAAGAGAATTATTTTATTGCTTTGCAACCAACTCCATTTCCGCCAAAAGAAGTGGGAAAAAATATAAAAGATGATTTATCGTTGGAATTATCAAACAAGATAAAATATAAATTAAAGCATTACGATACCCAATACTTAAAACAAGATTCTATTTTGCAAGTGTTGTATATAATTGACAAAAATGATTTGAAAGCATTTTCTACTTACGAAGCCGTTACTGCTAGTATTAATATGGAAGGAACAGAGTTTGTCAGGGATTATGACTTTAAGTTACATAAGAGTGCAATCATAGAGCAGTTAAATTGTTTTCTTAAAGAGGAAGAGAAATAGCTAACAAACTGATTACTTTTTTTGAATAGCGTGTATAAAAAAACCATCCCAAATTTGGGATGGTTTTTATGTTTATAAGAACACCAGGAATTATAGTGGGCTTTGTACAATTAATGTATTTGCATCTATTTCTGCTTGTGGAACCTGGAAGGTAAATTTATTATCACCAGCAGGGATGTTGAATTTTCCAAAAGATGCATGATTAGATCCAGCATAATCTCTTACTAAAGGAAGACCTAAACGTTTCATGTCAAACCAAGCAAATCCTTCGCCCCAAAGTTCTACTCTTTTTTGAAGAATGATTTCATTGATTAAGGCTGCACCAGTATTTGTAGATTTTACGTAAGAAGGGTCTCTAGTTACTGTAATATCGTATAAAGTTTGAGCTGCTTGGGCTTCGTTTCCTGATCTTGCATAAGCTTCAGCTTCGATGTAGTACATTGCAGCTGCTCTTAAGTAAATATAGTCACCACCATTAATTGTAGGGTCTCTAAATTTTATGTTGGCATATGCTGGTAATGCAGGATATGTTGGGTTTCCTCCTGGAGCTACAAATGCTTTTTTTCTGTAATCAGTAGGAGAGATAGCGTCATATAGTCTTTTGTCTATATTTTTATAAATTCCACCGCCCCCTGCATAAGCAGAACCGTTAGTATTGTCAAAATGCCCAAAGAAACTAGCTACAAAGCTACTTTCTGAAGAAGTTAATGCTACTCCCCACATAGTGTCTTTATTATTTACATCATAAAAACCAGTATTCCATTCAGCTTCACTTAATAAAGGATACCCTTGTCTTGCTGCATTTGCTAGTGGAGCTGCTTCTGCATATTTTCCCATTTCAAGATAAACATCTGCTAAAAATGCCTGAGCAACAGATTGATTAACTGCAGAAGTATTTCTACGTACATAAGTTTGTAATAAAGGAATAGATTCCTTTAAATCTTTTTCTATTAAAGTGTAAACTTCATTAACAGTTGATCTAGGATGTGAATCTAGTGTTACATAAGTGTAAATAGGTACTGATAAGTCTGTTTGATGTCCTACATAAGTTGGCCCATACATACGTGCTAGCATAAAGTAAAAGTAACCTCTTAAAGCTAATGCTTCTCCTCTAATGTTTTTCAATTTTTCAGTTGTTGCTGCTTCTGCTGGTATCGCAGTTAGTACTTTATTTAGAGTCTTAATTTGTGGATAGTATGTACTCCAAGCAAGTTTAGATCTAATACTTGTTTGTTGCCTTCCTATATAGTTGTAGAAAGATCCATACCAGCTTGATTTTGTTTGCACAACATCATTTGACATTATATCTGTTGCGGCAAGAATGGATTTTTGTCCATAATCTTCATGATTCGCTCCAATAGATAAACCGTATGATCTTAATGCTGAATGGACTCCATTTATAATTGCAGCATTCGCTTCAGCCGAAGTTGCAATTTGTTCGTCATTATTTGTTGATTCAGGTGTTGTGTTTAGGAATTCTTTATCACAACTTGTTAACATCAACAAAGATAATGCTATAGTTAATATTTTTTTCATCTTCTTAAAAATTTACTGTTAAACCAAATGAGATAGTTTTCATTACTCCATAAACATTCAACGATTGACCATTGTTTGTTTTAGACCCTAAATTGTTTAATCTTGGATCCATACCTTTTCTATCAGACCATAATGCTAAATTAGTTCCCATTAAGCTGAATTTAGTTGATGAAATTCCAAGGTCTTGTAATTTGCTGTTTTTGAAATCATAAGATATAGAAACATCTTGTAAACTGATGTAATCTGATTTTGCTAAGAAATAATCAGAGGTTCCCATTTGATATTCTGAGAGGTGGTCAATTCTTGGCATGTCTGAATTTGGATTATCAACAGACCATGATTTTGTTATGTCTTTATGGTAGTTTTGACCTACATTATTATCACCTGAATTTAAGGCACTTTGGTAAACACCATCATACATATATCCTCCAACTTGGTATGCAAAACTTGCTTGGAATGTAATGTTTTTAAATCTGAACATAGTTCCAAAACCTCCATATACATCTGGATTTGCATCTTTATCACTTAAGTATTGAGTTGCATCTCCGTAAACATTTGTTGTTGTTTTACCAGTTACGTTTCCTGTAGCATCTTTTACATCCTTGTACCATAAAGCGTCTCCATTAGTTTTGTCTACACCTGCAAATTCTCTTAGGAAGTAAGCATAAGCTGGAGCTCCAACTTCAAATCTAAAAATACCATTTGTAAAAGGGCTTGGTAATGCAGTTACTTTGTTTTTGTAATGTGTTGCATTAGCCCAAATGTTAAAGTCGATATCTTGTGTTTTAATTACATCAACGCCTAAGTTAACTTCAATTCCTTTGTTAGACATATCACCAATGTTTTCAGCAATAAATGAAATTCCTGTAGCAGGGCCATAGGGACGGTTGTATATTAAATCGCTTACATTTCTTTCAAAATATTCTGCTTCAAGGTTTACTCTATTGAATAATTCAATTTCGAATCCAACATTTAAGTTTTTAGATTTCTCCCATTTAATTTTTCTAGTTGCTTCGTAAACGTTAACTACACTTGCGTTTCCATCCGCATCAGGTTTGATTTCGGATTGTGTTTGGTATGCATAGTAGTTTCTTTCACTTCCAAAATAACTACGGCTGCTGATTTGTGTAGAATTAGGGTAGTAGATATTATCATTTCCTTGTTCTCCGTAACTTCCTTTTAATCTTAAGTCAGTTATCCATTTTGTTTGAGGGAAGAAAGATTCTTTGGTAACAGACCATGCTCCACCAAATCCGTAGAAATTACCCCATCTGTTTTCTGGTGCGAATACTGATGATCCATCTCTTCTGAAACTAGCATTTACAAAATATTTATTTTTGTAGCTATAATTTAATCTAGAGAAGTATCCTTCTACTTTGTATAAATCATTGTAGCCACTTAGATAAGAGTATTTAGTAGCATTACTAACTACTGGTAAACCTGGTATTACAACGCCAGTTTTTTGTCCAGCTAACATTTTTGATGTGAAATCTGAAGACTCGTGTCCAACAAGAATATCAAGAGAATGTTCTCCAAAAGATTTTTTCCAAGATAATAATTGTTGGTTTGTAATTGTATAGTCATCTTTAGATGCTGTTCCTATGCTACCATTCACTCCTTGATCATCTCCACCAATTCCTGTTGTACTATTTACATAATATCCAGACATTAAGTCATAACCAAGATTATATTTAAAGTTAAAATCTTTTAAGAAATCGATAGATACGAAACCTCTAGCTCCAAATTTGTTCTCTTGATTTAAATTTGTATTTAATAATGTAGTTCCGTAAGGATTTAAGTTGAAACCATAAGGACGATCTCCAGATTGGTTAAAGTCATATACTTTCTCTCCTACTTTGTTCGTTACAATGTTTCCTCCATTATCTCTAAGATATACCGGATATATTGGAGCTATATTTCTTGCCCAGCTAAATAGGTTACTATATGTACCAGAACTTACTTGTGAGATTGGTGCATTCTGATTTGAGTTTGCATAGTTAATGTTAGCACCTACTTTAATTTTATCATTAATAGTATAATCAACATTTGATCTTAACGTAACACGTTTGAAGTTTGAGTTAATTGTGTACCCATTATCAGATAGATAACCTACAGATAAGTAAGAATTAAGTTTTTCTGAACTACCAGCTAAACTTAAAAAGTGCTCAATTCTTGTATTATCGTTAAATAATGCTTTTTCCCAATTATCATGATATAATAGTTTTGCATTAGGATTTAGTTGTCCTGTATTTGGATCTATTACTTGATTATTCGGTACGTTGTAATTATTATACCCTAGTGAGTAAGATGGGTCTCCACTTATTAAATTTTGAGATGCAGTTAATGAAGCGTCAGCAGCTGAATCACCACCTTTTATTAAACCATTTCTGATTCTGTTGTATGCTGCTTTGTAATAATCTCCTGGATCTGTAATCATATCATACTCCGGAACAGCTCTAGAGTTAACTCCTATTTTTCCTTCGTAAGTAACTTTTAGTTGACCTTTTTTGCCTTTTTTGGTTGTAACAATGATTACACCGTTTGCTCCTCTACTTCCGTATAATGCATTAGATGAAGCATCTTTCAAGAAACTGATAGATTCGATATCTTGAGTTGCTATAGCATTTATATCTCCATTATATGGAAAACCATCTACAACATACAAAGGTGCATTAGAAGATGAGATAGATCCAATACCTCTAAAACGTACTTGAGGCGCATCTCCAGGTTGTCCTGAATTTGCTTGGATTTGTACACCTGCAACTTTACCTGTTAAAGATTGAATTGCGTTAGATGCTTGTGTGTTTTCTAATGCTTTTGCATCAATTTTTGCAACAGCTCCTGTTATAGCTTCTTTCTTTTGTGTTCCAAAAGCTACAACCACCACGCCTTCAAGTTCCATTGCATCTCCCACTAACTTTGCATTAACAACAGAAGATGTAGCTGGCTGTTCTTTGCTTTTCATCCCAATGTAAGTGAAAAGAATTATTTGATTAGGCGACGCTTTAATTGAGTATTTCCCGTCGAAATCAGTTTGTGTTGCATTTTTTGTTCCCTTTACAGTTACCGTTACACCAGGTATAGGCATTCCAGTATCATCGGAAACAATTCCTGAAACAACTCTTTCTTGCGCAAAATTTAATTGCGCAACCAGTACCAATAGCAGTACTAAGAATCCATTGAATTTTAGTTTCATTTTTAAATATTTTGAATTAGTTTGACAAAAATCTTAATAATTTGTTAATCTTCCTAATGGATTTGTCTGCTTTTATCCGAAATACGCAAATAAACAAAATATTTCTTGTTAAAAAATCAATTTTTCATTGTTTTTTTATCTGTTTATTGTAGGTGATATCGTTAAATTTTTGAAAATATTTAATTTTTTTGGTTGGTTTTTTTTTGTTTTTTGTTTTTTTTGAGCAGAATAAAAGAAAAAAATAAAAGTAATTTTTGTTGTTAAATTATGGGTTAATAAATGCTTTTTTTTCTTGAAACATTCGAAAAAAGTATAGATAATAGGGGCTGTAGACCTTTTACGATATAGTTTTTTTGACTTTAAATTGTGAAATTTAACCTAGAATACATGTGTTTTGGTATTCTATAAAAGCAATGTTATTAAATTGTTTTGTCTGTAACAGGAGTGTTATTGATTTGATTTTTGAAGTGTCTTTTTACTATTATTTTTGAAAATATTATTAAAAGTTAGTGTTACAGAAGCTGCATTTATTATTTGCGAATCTGTGTCTCTTGGGAGATACTCATTGGCATAGCTTAATTCTATTTGTATGTCGTCTGTAAATAAATATCCTGCACCAAGGTTTAATCTATTGCGGTCAAAAAAACTTAACCCAGTAATTTTTGCATCTGATTTAAAGAATAATTCATCAGAAACTATAGCGTAAACTACACCTTCACGGAGTACTTTACTATTTATTGGTTTTAAGTATTTGATTTGTTGACGATACCTATATATATCTTGATAACTACCGTTTTCATCTCTTATGTATCGGAGTTCTATTCTCATTCTTGTGCTGAGAGTATATCCTATTTTATGAAAATAGTAAGTGCCTTGTAATGCAAACCTCCATTCAGGAGATTTAAATTGTCCTATTTCTGGAACATCTTTGTTGTCATAATAGGCTAAGAAGCTAGATAGTTTCCACCGAGGACTTAAGTAGTAGTGTCCCCAAGTTCTAAAAGCTTTCTGGGTGTTTGTGTGGAAAATTTGAGAAGAAGATTCTGTGCTACTATAAGTATTGTCAAGATTTAGTTCAAGAGACCATCTTTCATTTATAGTTCTGTTGAATTGAATTTCGCTCCAGAATTGATTGTACGTAGAAGTTTGTCCATGACTTATACTTGTAATTAGAAACATTACAAGTATAAATAAGACTTTTTTTATTGGAACATTACGAATAGAATTGGAATGCATAAAGAATTATTTAAAATCATTTATTTACCTTCTAATCTTATGAGTTTGTTTTATTTTCTTTGACGGACTGCCTCATATAAAAAAGCTCCACAAGCAACAGAAACGTTTAATGATCCTATCGTACCAAACATTGGGAGTTTTGCTTTTTCATCAACTATTTTTAATACCGATGGATTGATACCTCTATCCTCAGATCCCATTATTATAGCGACAGCTTCATTTAATGAAACGTCATAAATGTTTTGATCGGTTTTCTCGGTTGCAGCTACAGTTTTTATGCCTGAACCTTGTAGATAAAAAATAGCGTCTTTTATGTGTTCTACTTTGCAAATAGGTACATTAAATACCGCTCCAGCTGATGTTTTAACAGTATCTCCATTAACTGGAGCTGAACCTGATTTTTGAACGATGATTCCGTTTACACCAGTGCACTCTGCAGTTCTGATAATGGCACCAAAATTGCGTGCGTCAGATATTTGGTCTAAAATTAAAAATAAGGGAGTGCATCCTGATGCAATAGTTGAGTCTACTAAATGTTCTAATTCAATAAATCCAATTGGTGATATAGTTGCTACTGCACCTTGGTGATTATTAGGGGTTAATCTGTTTAGCTTTTCAACAGGAACATATGAAAAATTTATGTTGGCGCGTTTCATCACTTTCATTAAATCTTTCATCAGTTCACCTGATATTTCTTTTTGTATGAAGACCTTGTCGACTTCTTTTCCTGATTGTATTGCCTCTATGATGGCTCTAATTCCGAATATTTGATGTTCTTTTTCCATACGGCAAATATAGTTATTATGTTCATATAAAAAAAAACCACTCTGAACGAACAGAGTGGCTTAATTATGATAACTAAGATGAAAAATTAGAATTTATCCCAGAAAAGTTTTGTTGTTAATAAATCTCCACCGATAGCATCAGAAGCTGCTTTCCAGTTTGTGTTATTAACTTGTTGTTCAAGTACTGGGTATGTCATTCTTACTGGAACCTTACCGCCTGCATTAGTAATAGCAGTAGGAGGTGCTGCTAAAACAGGATAGTCTAATCTTCTGTAGAAATTCCAAGAAGTTAACGCCTGATTAAACATAGCAACCCAAGCTTGTTCACCAATAGATTGTTTCCAATTAGCAGCATCGTATGGTTTTGATGCAAGATAAGCTGTGGCTTCAGCTGCTGTACCGCCCCACTCTAAGATTGAAGTTGTAACTGCTGCGTCATAATAAGGCGCTGCTGCTGCTGGTGAAGTCCATCTAGCATTTGCTTCAGCAATATAGAAAGCAACTTCAGTATAGTTTAATAATATTCCAGGAGTTGCTGGAGTGGAAGCAAATGTGCCAATATGTGAAAATGCATCAAAAGCTCCACCTTGTCCAACTACTTGACCTACATAAGTACCATCTTCAGTCTTTTGATAGTATTTACCTATTCTAGGGTCATTCGATGTATTCATATAGTCAATTAATGGTTTAGCAGCAAAGAAATCATCTCTACCACTTGCAACCACGTTTTCGTATATCGGGTTGAAATTTGGAGATGCAGCTAGGTATTGAAATTGACAATTGTCAGCAGTAGATGTCATTACGCCAGCAGCTATTGCTGAAAGGGCTGTAGTTTGAGCTAATGCAGGGTTTTCGTCAGCTATGGCAATACCAAGTTTTAATTTTATTGAGTTAGCGAAAATTATCCATTTTGCAATTCTTCCACCATAATATTTATCACCTTCTGTAAAAGTAGGAAAGCCTGTTGCGCTAACATCTAAATTTGTTATGTCGGTATTGATTCTAGTAATTAAATCTTTATAAATTGTAGATGCGTCATCATATGCTGGTAATGGATAAGCAATAAGGTTTGCAGCTTGAGTATAAGGAATATTACCAAAAGTATCAACTAAAAGCTGGTATGTGTATACCTGCATAATGTCAATTATAGCTAGTTGATTCTTTTTGTTTTTTGGCCATGCTGGAGCTTCAGATATAGTAGGTACGTAAGCATTGATTAGTTCTTTTGCTTTGCCTAAGTTGTTCAGTACATTTACATAGTTATCTGTGTAAATTTGATTAGAAACATTTCTGTTAGTAAAGTCGTAATTACTTTCGTTTACATATATTGCTTCTTGCCAATACTGCATTGTTAGTCTGAAATTATTTTCATTTACGTTAGGAGTGCTTATGTAATCACTTAATTCTTTTTGAGCGTAATTAATAAGAGATCCAGGAACGGTAGTGTAGGCACTATTAGGGTCTGTGTTTATGTCGTCACTAACACAAGCTGTCATTGACAGACCTATAGTTAGTATTGCTATGATTTTTTTCATTTTCATTTTTTTTAAAAATTAAGTTTGACGTTAAAAGAAATATTTCTTGTTGACGGCATAGGACCTGATTGGTATCCTTGAGTATTACCAGAAGATAATCCTGCTTCTGGATCAGAATAAGGTACGCTTTTATCTATTATCCATAGATTGTTTCCTATTAAGCTAAATGAAGCTCCTTTTATAGAATTTCCTAATAAACTTGTTGGGAAATTGTATGTAAATACTACCTCTCTTAATTTTACAAAACCTGCATCGTAAACAAATTGAGCTGTAGGAGGGTCAGTGCTTAAAACTTGACTAGATTGTGATCTGTCTAATCTTGTTGTATTTGTTACATATTGTGGTTGCCCATTTCCAGGTACATAAGCAGGATTTGCCATAACACCTTTTAGAACTTCACCACCACTATCTGCTCCATTAGTTTTTGGGTTTCTAATAGGGTTTCCTAAGTCATTATTTCCAACGGAATTTTCATAAATACCTGTTCCGTATCCGTAATATTGGTCAAGTGAGAATAGACTTCCGCCCTTTTTTACATCTATTAAGAAGCTAAAAGAAACGTTTTTGAAAGTAAATCTGTTGTTAATACCACCTGTCCAATCAGCTTGGTATGTTCCTAGTTCATTATCAGTAGTCGTAGATACTAAATAAGCTCCATTGTCAGCTATAATTCTATTACCTGATTGGTCAAGTACATAAGTAGTTCCCCAAATTGATCCATAGTCTTTATTAAGAGGTGCGTTGATACTAATACCACCTTGTAAAGAGTTGATCTGAATGTTTTCAATGCCTGGAGCTAACTCTGTAACTTTGGTGTTTGGGTTCGCCCAGTTAATATTAACATCCCAAGAAAAATTTGCTGTTTTAATAGGAGTGGCATTAAGAGATACCTCGAATCCTTTTGTTGTTAAGGTTCCTGCGTTTAGATTGTTGAATGGAGAACCGGTAGCTGTTGATACTGGTAAAGGTAAAATTTGGTCATAAGCTTTGTTTTGGAACCAAGCAACGTCAAATCCTAGTCTGTTATCTGCAAATTGCATGTTTAAACCTAATTCGATATTATCTAATTGTTGTGGTTTTAAGTTTGCATTTTTTGCAGTAGTATTATAAGAATAAGAAGGTGTACCAAATGGATTTCTTGCAGTATACGTGTTTATAAGTGTATTTGCTTGTGTGTCAGAACCTACTTGTGCATAAGCAGCTCTAAATTTACCAAAATTGATGAACTCAATATCTTTTAACCAATTTGAGAACACAACACTTCCTGATATTGCAGAATACCAATATGCGTTATTATCTACAGGTAAAGCTGATGATTCGTCTCTTCTTACCGAACCTTCTAAGTAATAAGTTCCTTTATAGCCTAATGTTGCTTGTGCAAATAAACCAAGGATTTCTTTTCTTGTTTTGATTGTTCTAGGTAATGTTATAGCAGATCTTGAATTAGAAATAGTGTATAATCCTGGGATATACAATCCTCCTGATGTTGATTGCTCTTCAGAGAAGTTATTTTGAACGTTAAAATTAGATCCTAAAATAAAGTTTAAGTTTAAGTCTTCAGCTAAGTCCTTTTTGTAGGTTGCTAAGAAATCATAATTTTGTTCGCTAAAATCATAAATGTTTAATAGGTAACCAGATGGTTGATTCACTGTGTTTAATCCAAGAGCAGTTGGGTATGAACCTACAGCGATTCTATCTTCAGTTTTCATGTTGAAACCATCAGTACCCATTCTACCCATTAAATTAATGCTTTTAGATACGTCATAGCTTATGCTTGCATTTGCAGCAAATCTCTTTCTGCTATCGTTGTTGTAATTCTGGTATCTTTGGAAATATGGGTTGTCCCAGAATGCAGGTCTAAGGTCAGTTCTACTTCTAATGTTCCAAGTATAATTCTGGTCTCCCATTTCATAAAGTGCTTTTTGCTCTTTGATGTCAACATTTGTAGGCCACCATTGTCTAAAACCAGCTATTTGGTTACCACCGTATCCAGTTGAGTTTCTGTTTCTTGTGTTTTGAGATACGTAAGTTGCATTGAATGTTGAACTTAACTTATCACTAAATTTATACGTAGCAGTACCGTTAAAGTTGTTTTTGCTTAGCAATGAATTTGGTAATACGTCAGTACTATTTGTGTTTGCGTATGTTAATCTGTAAGTCGCTTTATCTGAACCACCACTTAACGATATGTTATTTACAGTTGATGTTCCAGTTTCGAAGAATTCAATAGGACCGTTTTTGGCAGCCGTCCAAGGAGTCTTTTTGCCGAAATTTGCTGAACCAGGGATGAATGCGTCATATTGCCAAACATCTTCACCAGTGTATTTAGGACCATAAGAAGCATCTTCTCCAAATGCTGGCATGTTTGCTCCTAAATATGATGTAAAACTATCTTCTCCATAATATCCTTGACCGTATTCAGTTTGGTATTTAGGGAAGGTTTTTTTGTCTACAGTAGACATAGTGTAAGAAGAAGAGAATTCAACAGATAAGTCGTTTCTAGCTTTCCCTTTTTTAGTAGTAATAATGATAGCTCCATTTTGAGCTCTAGATCCATAAAGGGCAGTTGCTGCAGCTCCTTTTAGTACGTTAATGTCGGCGATGTTATTTGGGTTAATGTCTGATGCAGCATTTCCATAATCGTAACCACCTCTACCACTTTTTTGGTCTAATGAGTTGACGTTGCTGTTCAAAATTGGTACTCCATCAACTACAAATAAAGCTTGGTTGTCTCCAAGGATAGATTTAAATCCTCTAAGAACTACGTTTGTAGATCCTCCAAAGTTTGTTCCTTGTGTTACGCTAAGACCAGCAACTTTTCCTGATAAGTTGTTTACGAAGTTTCCAGTAGGTACAGTGCTTACTTGTTCGGCTGTTACTGATTGAGCAGAATAACCAAGAGATTTTTTTTCTCTTTTAATCCCTAATGCAGTAACTACTACACCCTCAAGTTCTACTGATGAACTTGATAATTTTGCGCTCACAGATGGTGAACTAGCTACAATTTCTTGAGTTTTCATCCCAATGTAGCTAAATACTAATATTTGACTTGGTGATGCTTTGATGGAGTATTTACCGTCAAAATCAGTTTGTGTTCCGCTTTTTGTTCCTTTAACTAATACACTCACACCTGGTAAGGGCATGCCTGTATTATCCGAAACAATACCTGAAACAACTCTCTCTTGCGCAAAAGTTAGTTGCGCCATTAGTACTAATAGTAGTACTAAGAATCCATTGAACTTTAGTTTCATTTTAAAATATTTTGAATTAGTCTGCCAAAAATCTTAATAATTTGTTAACTTTCCTAATAAATAAAACTTTTTTTTTGGTTTCAGTTAAAATTTAACATTATTATATATTTCATTAAAAATGTTATAATATTGAGATATGTGTAATTTTTCAGGCATTATTATAGGTTGATTTTTGTTATTTGTAATTAATGCAGGGGTATTTTTAGAATTTAACATTATATTGGATATTAAGTATGCTATTGTAAAATTTTATTCGATCTTCACTAGTGCTTCCGTTTGCAAGAGTTATTTGTAGCAGTCCGTTTCTTGTTAAAATACCTAGGCCTATTCCGATGCCGATTAAGTTATTTAATTTTTTTTTGTTCTCGGGTGTAGTTTTGTCTTGGTAAAGACCGTAGTCTGCAATGGTGTGTAGGTACAAGTTTGGTGTTGGTTGGTAGCGATATTCGGTTATTAGTAAATTGGTATTATTGGCTTGTAGGCTGTTTTCAGCAAAACCTCTTATAGAGTTAATTCCACCAAATCGATATAGTTCATTTGTTAGATATGTGTTGCTCCAGAGGTAGTAATTTTTACTTCTTATGTAAAAACTATTTTTAATATTTATATAAAAAATGTTAATTAAGTCAATATTGGCATAATGTTGTTTGTTCTCTTCTGAATCTTTAGTTGTGTTGTTTGTGTTTGTTCTTTTTCCGAGACCTGCAGTTATGTTAATATTGGTTTTGGTTGGGAAGATGAAATTTTCAGGAGTTGTTTTTTTGTATTCAAATGTAGCCGTTGTAAAGTGGTTTTTGTAGTCTTGAATTAGTGCGCTGTTTGTGTTTTGAATGTCGCTCGATTCGGTTGATTGGTACCCTATATATAGGTGGGAATTGTATTTTATGTAATATCCTAAAGCGATAGCGGTTTTTGTGTTCTGAAAAATACTGTCTTGTTTAAAAATCTCTAATTCAGCTTTTAAGCTTGTTGGTGTTTTGAATAGGTAAGGTATTTCGATTTTGCTTTTGAAAGTTGTTTGTTTGTTTCCATCGCTTTTCCAGTATAGAGAAAATTGTTCTCCACTATGTAGGGTGTTTTCAAGGTTTATGTCAAGATATCCATTAAGAGTTATTTTTTTGTTTTCGTCATTAGAAAAACCTATGTAGCCGTCAAAAGTGTTGGATTTTCTTTTTTCGATATATATATAGATTTTGGTTGAGTCGTTTGAGAATAAAATTTCAGGAAATTTGCTTTGTTTTACAAAAGTGAATTTTTCAAAATCATTGTAGATTTCTGTGGTAGTTTCTTGGTTGAATGTTTTTCCAGTATATTTTTTTTTAATCTGTTTTAAGTGTCCTTTTGGAAAAATGTTTGATTGGTTGCTTTGTGTGTAGTTTAGTACAATCGAGTTTATTTCTCTCTTCTTTTCATTCTTAATAGAAATGTCTGCGTAAAGGGTATTTTTCTTTCGTTGAATATTTGTGAGTTTTAGTTTTGTAAATGCGTACCCTAAATGTTCAAGTTGGTTTATTTTTTTGTTTAAAAGAGATTCAATCTCTTCGTACCGAATGGTTATTATGTTGTTTATGGTGTTTGGAAATATGTTGTTAAGAATGGGGTTTTCTTTGTCTACATATATGTGTATGGAGTTTATTTTTTCTTTTAGGTTAAATTTTATTATAAAGGTGCTGTCGTTTATGCGGTTATTTGTGATTATTTGATTGTCAATAAAACCTTTTGATGTTAGATTTTTTGAGAATAATTCTATTTCATCAGTTAGTGACTTTGTTGTTTTGTGTTTTTTTAGATAGGGGATGGAGTCGATAGTTTTGTTTTCAAAATTGTTAGCTCCGTTTATTTTTAATTCAAAATGCTGTGCATAGCATTGTAAACTTAGAGAGGTTATTAGTAATAAAGACAGGAGTGTTTTCAATTTTAAAAGTGTTTTATTAAAAGTAATGCAAATATCTAATCTTTGGGATAAAAATCATAAGGTTAAATAATGTTATTGAAAATTAATGCATTAACGTTTGTATAGTGAAAAATATTTTATACATTTGCAACCCCGTAAAAAGCGGGAATTTAATATACATAATAAATTTTTAGTATTAATTATGCCAACAATTCAACAATTAGTAAGAACAGGAAGAACTCAGATAACTAAGAAGAGTAAATCGGTTGCTTTAGATTCTTGTCCTCAAAGAAGAGGGGTTTGTACGCGTGTTTACACTACTACACCAAAAAAACCAAACTCTGCAATGCGTAAAGTTGCGCGTGTACGTTTGACAAATGGTAATGAAGTAAATGCTTACATCCCTGGAGAAGGACACAATTTACAAGAGCACTCGATAGTATTAGTTAGAGGCGGAAGGGTAAAAGATTTACCAGGTGTTAGATATCATATCGTTCGTGGAGCGCTTGACACGTCAGGGGTTGCAGGAAGAACGCAAAGAAGATCTAAGTACGGTGCTAAACGCCCAAAAGAAGCAAAAAAGTAATTTAAACTTTTAAAAAAAAGACATGAGAAAAAGAGCGGCAAAGAAAAGACCACTTTTACCAGATCCGAGGTTTAATGACCAATTGGTAACGCGTTTTGTGAATAACTTAATGTGGGACGGTAAGAAATCTACAGCTTTTAAAGTATTTTATGATGCAATTGACATCATCGAATCTAAAAAGCAAGATTCAGAAAAATCATCATTAGAAATCTGGAAAGATGCTTTAACTAATGTTATGCCTCACGTAGAAGTACGTAGTCGTAGAGTTGGTGGAGCTACATTCCAAATTCCAATGCAAATCAGACCAGATCGTAAGATTTCTATGGCAATGAAGTGGTTAATACTTTATTCTAGAAGAAGAAATGAAAAATCTATGGCTCAAAGGTTAGCTTCAGAATGTTTAGCTGCGGCTAAAGAAGAAGGTGCTGCTGTTAAAAAGAGAATGGATACTCATAAAATGGCTGAAGCAAATAAAGCATTCTCTCACTTTAGATTTTAATTCATAAGAAATGGCTAGAGATTTAAAATATACAAGAAATATAGGGATTGCTGCTCATATTGATGCTGGTAAAACAACAACAACAGAGCGTATTCTTTTTTATACTGGTAAAACACATAAAATTGGTGAGGTGCATAATGGTGCTTCTACAATGGACTGGATGGAGCAAGAAGCAGAAAGAGGTATTACAATTACTTCTGCGGCTACTACTTGTGAGTGGAATTTTCCAACAGAGCAAGGTAAAGTTTTACCAGAAACATTGTCTTATCACTTTAATATTATTGATACTCCAGGACACGTTGATTTTACTGTAGAGGTAAATCGTTCTTTACGTGTACTTGATGGGTTGGTTTTCTTGTTTAGTGCTGTTGATGGTGTTGAGCCTCAATCAGAAACTAACTGGAGACTTGCTGATCAATATAGAGTTCCTCGTATGGGATTCGTTAATAAAATGGATAGACAAGGTTCTAACTTTTTGAATGTATGTCAACAAGTTAGAGATATGTTGAAATCTAATGCAGTTGCGATCACTTTACCAATTGGTGAAGAGAATGATTTCAAAGGTGTGGTTGATTTAGTTAAAAATCAAGCTATTATTTGGCATGATGAAACTTTAGGGGCTACTTTTGATATTGTGCCTATCCCTGAGGATATGCTTGCAGAGGTAAAAGAATTTAGATCGATACTTATTGAGGCTGTTGCTGACTACGATGAGAATTTATTAGAGAAGTTTATGGAAGATGAAGACTCAATTACTGAGGAAGAAATCAACAAAGCTTTAAGGGCAGCTACTATAGATATGGCAATCATTCCTATGCTTGCTGGTTCTTCTTTCAAAAATAAAGGAGTTCAGTTTATGTTAGATGCTGTATGTAAGTATTTACCATCTCCAATGGATAAAGAAGGTATTGAAGGAATTCATCCTGATGATGCTGATTTATTAGAGGAAGATCAAACGAAAATTCTTCGTCGTCCAGATGTAAAAGAGCCATTCGCTGCTTTAGCATTTAAAATTGCTACGGATCCATTCGTGGGTCGTTTAGCTTTCTTCCGTGCTTATTCAGGTCGTTTGGATGCAGGTTCATATATTTTGAATACGCGTTCTGGAAATAAAGAAAGAATTTCTCGTATTTATCAAATGCATGCTAATAAACAAAATCCTATCGATTATATCGAAGCTGGGGATATTGGAGCTGCAGTTGGGTTTAAGGATATCAAGACTGGGGATACTATGTGTGATGAAAAACACCCAATTATTCTTGAGTCAATGAAATTCCCTGCGCCAGTAATTGGTATTGCGATTGAGCCTAAAACTAAGGCTGACGTAGATAAAATGGGTATGGCTTTGGCGAAATTAGCTGAAGAGGATCCGACATTTACAGTTAGAACTGATGAGGCTTCAGGGCAAACTATTATATCTGGTATGGGTGAGCTTCACTTAGATATCTTGGTAGATCGTATGAAACGTGAATTTAAAGTTGAAGTGAACCAAGGTGAGCCTCAAGTTGAGTATAAAGAAGCGTTTACAAGAAGTGCAACACATAGAGAGACTTACAAAAAACAATCAGGAGGTCGTGGTAAATTCGGTGATATCGTATTTACGCTTGAGCCAGCTGACGAAGTTGATGGTAAAGTTCCTGTAGGATTGCAATTTATTAATGCTGTAAAAGGTGGTAACGTTCCTAAGGAATATATTCCATCTGTAGAAAAAGGTTTCCGTGAAGCTATGAAAACTGGTCCTTTAGCAGGATACCAAGTAGATAGTTTAAAAGTGACTTTAACTGACGGATCTTTCCACCCTGTCGATTCAGATGCGCTTTCTTTTGAGTTAGCAGCTAGAATGGGGTATAGAGAGGTGGCTAAAGCTGCTGGGGCAATCATTCTTGAGCCAATCATGAAAATGGAAGTTATTACACCAGAAGAAAACATGGGGGATATCGTAGGTGATATCAACCGTCGTAGAGGTCAGGTTAATGACATGGGTGATAGAAATGGTGCTAAAACTATCAAGGCTGATGTGCCTTTATCAGAGATGTTTGGTTATGTAACAACATTGAGAACACTTTCATCTGGTAGAGCAACATCTACAATGGAATTTTCACACTACGCTGAAACACCTTCTAATATTTCAGAAGCAGTTATCAAAAAAGCAAAAGGAAACGCTTAATCTTTAAGAAAATGAGTCAAAAAATCAGAATAAAACTAAAATCTTACGATCACATGTTGGTAGATAAATCTGCTGAAAAGATTGTAAAAACAGTTAAGAGTACCGGTGCTGTTGTAACAGGTCCAATTCCGTTGCCAACACATAAAAAACTTTTCACTGTACTACGTTCTCCGCACGTTAACAAAAAAGCAAGAGAGCAATTCGAAGTAATGTCATATAAGAGATTAATTGACATTTATTCATCTTCATCTAAAACTATTGATGCTCTAATGAAACTTGAATTGCCAAGTGGAGTAGAGGTTGAGATCAAAGTTTAAGTAGTTCAAGAGTAAAAAAGGACGCTGCTTTTAGGCGAAAAATATTTTTTTTGGTTTGTGTGTAAATAAGTTATACTTTTGCACCTCTTAAAAAATAGGATTCGGTTTAAAAGCTGCGTTCTATATTTATATTTAATAATTAATAATTAATATTTATGTCTGGGTTAATTGGTAGAAAAATCGGCATGACAAGTATTTTTGATGAAAACGGGAAAAATATTCCTTGTACAGTAATCGAAGCTGGTCCATGTGTTGTTACCCAAGTCAGAACCAAAGGTGTTGACGGGTATGAAGCGTTGCAACTAGGTTTCGATGACAAAAACGAGAAACATTCCACAAAAGCGGCTTTAGGTCACTTTAAGAAAGCTGGAACTGTAGCTAAGAAAAAAGTCGTTGAATTCCAAGATTTCGCAACAGAGCAAAAATTAGGAGATCTTATTGATGTTTCTATTTTTTCTGAAGGAGAATTTGTAGATGTACAAGGTGTGTCTAAAGGTAAAGGTTTTCAAGGGGTTGTAAAACGTCACGGTTTTGGTGGTGTTGGTCAAGCAACTCACGGTCAACACAACCGTTTAAGAGCGCCAGGTTCTGTGGGAGCTTCTTCTTATCCATCTAGAGTATTCAAAGGAATGCGTATGGCTGGAAGAATGGGAGGAGACAATGTAAAAGTTCAAAACCTTAGAGTTTTAAAAGTAGTTGCTGAAAAGAACTTACTAGTTATTAAAGGATGTGTTCCTGGTCATAACAACTCTTATGTAATCATTCAGAAGTAATGGAAGTAAAAGTATTAGATTTCAACGGAAAAGATACTGGTAGAAAAGTTCAACTTTCTGATTCAGTATTCGCAATTGAACCAAATAATCACGCTGTATATCTTGATGTTAAGCAATATTTAGCTAATCAAAGACAAGGTACTCACAAAGCTAAAGAAAGAGCTGAAGTAGCGGGAAGTACACGTAAGATTAAAAAACAAAAAGGAACTGGTACTGCTCGTGCGGGTAGTATTAAAAACCCTTTGTTTAAAGGTGGTGGAACAGTTTTCGGACCAAGACCAAGAAGTTATTCATTCAAATTGAATAAAAACTTAAAGAGATTGGCAAGAAAATCTGCTTTCTCAATTAAAGCAAAAGAAGCAAGTATTGTTGTTTTAGAAGACTTTAATTTTGAAACACCAAACACTAAAAATTTCATTAATGTTTTGAAAGCTTTAGGGTTAGAAAATAAAAAATCTTTATTTGTGTTGGGAGAGTCGAATAAAAATGTATATTTGTCGTCACGCAATTTAAAGGCTTCTAGTGTTGTAAGTAGCTATGAATTAAGTACTTACGCTATTTTAAACGCTAATAATTTAGTGCTTTTAGAGAGCTCTTTAGAGGTAATTGAAGAAAATTTAAGCAAATAATAGGAATATGAGTATCATAATTAGACCTATAGTAACTGAAAAAGTAACCAAGGAAAGTGAAGTTTTGAATCGCTTCGGTTTTGTTGTTGACAAAAAAGCAAATAAAGTTCAGATTAAGAAAGCTGTTGAAGCTGCTTATGGGGTAACTATTTTGAGTGTTAACACAATGAATGTAAGACCGGATAGAACTACAAAATACACAAAAAGTGGTTTGATCAGCGGAAAGACAAATGCAATCAAAAAAGCAATTGTTCAAGTACAAGAAGGAGAAACAATTGATTTTTACAACAATATCTAAGATAGAAAAATGTCAGTAAGAAAATTAAAACCTATTACCCCAGGTCAGCGATTTAGAGTTGTGAATGGTTATGACGCCATTACAACTGATAAGCCGGAACGCTCTTTGATAGCGCCGATAAAAAACTCTGGAGGTAGAAATAGTCAAGGAAAGATGACCATGCGTTATACGGGTGGTGGTCACAAGCAGAGATATCGTATTATTGATTTCAAACGTACAAAAGAAGGAATTCCAGCTACAGTGAAATCAATCGAATATGATCCAAATCGTACTGCATTTATCGCTTTATTAGCTTATGCTGATGGAGAGAAAACTTATGTTATCGCTCAAAATGGATTGAAAGTTGGTCAGAAATTAGTTTCTGGACCGGAATCTCAACCAGAAATTGGTAACACATTGCCTTTAAGCAGAATTCCTTTAGGAACTGTTATTTCTTGTATCGAATTGAGACCAGGACAAGGAGCTGTAATCGCTCGTTCTGCTGGAACATTTGCTCAATTAATGGCAAGAGATGGAAAATATGCTACAATTAAAATGCCATCAGGTGAAACAAGATTAATTTTGTTAACTTGTGCAGCTACAATTGGAGCAGTTTCTAATTCAGACCACCAATTAGTTGTATCTGGTAAAGCAGGTAGAACAAGATGGTTAGGAAGAAGACCTAGAACAAGACCTGTTGCAATGAACCCTGTTGATCACCCAATGGGTGGTGGAGAAGGACGTTCTTCTGGTGGACATCCACGTTCAAGAAATGGAATACCAGCTAAAGGTTATAGAACTCGTTCTAAGAAAAACCCGAGTAACAAGTATATCGTAGAACGTAGAAAGAAATAATAAGATATGGCACGTTCATTAAAAAAAGGACCTTTCGTTCATTATAAGTTAGACAAGAAAGTTCAGGAAAACGTAGAAAGTGGTAAAAATGCAGTTGTAAAGACTTGGTCTAGAGCTTCAATGATTACTCCAGATTTCGTTGGACAAACTATCGCAGTTCATAACGGTCGTCAATTTGTACCAGTTTACGTAACAGAAAACATGGTAGGTCACAAATTAGGAGAATTTTCACCAACTAGATCTTTTAGAGGTCATGCTGGAGCAAAAAATAAAGGTAAAAAATAAGAAGCAATGGGAGTTCGTAAAAGAGAAACAGCAGATGCGAGAAAAGAGGCTAATAAGTCTATTGCTTTCGCAAAATTGAATAACTGCCCTACTTCACCTAGAAAAATGCGCTTAGTAGCGGACTTGGTAAGAGGTCAGAAGGTAGAAAGAGCACTTAACATCTTAAGATTTAGTTCTAAAGAAGCTTCAAGAAAATTAGAAAAACTATTATTATCTGCAATCAATAACTGGGAGCAAAAAAATAGTGAAGGTAATTTAGAAGAAGCTGGATTATTTGTTAAAGAGATCAGAGTAGATGGTGGAATGATGTTGAAAAGACTTCGTCCAGCACCTCAAGGTCGTGCACACAGAATAAGAAAACGTTCTAACCACGTAACAATCGTGCTTGGAGCTATCAATAACACACAAAGCAATTCTTAAACAGCATGGGACAAAAGACAAATCCAATTGGAAATAGACTTGGTATCATCAGAGGGTGGGACTCAAACTGGTATGGTGGAAATGATTACGGTGATAAACTTGCCGAAGATCACAAAATCAGAAAGTATATCCACGCTCGTTTATCAAAAGCTAGTGTATCAAAAGTAATCATCGAGAGAACTTTGAAACTTGTAACCGTTACTATCACTACTGCAAGACCTGGTATTATTATTGGGAAAGGTGGACAAGAGGTAGACAAGTTAAAAGAAGAACTTAAGAAAATTACAGACAAAGAGGTTCAAATTAACATCTTTGAAATCAAAAGACCTGAATTAGATGCTTATCTTGTGGCGACAAGCATCGCTCGTCAAATAGAAAGTCGTATTTCTTACAGACGTGCAATCAAAATGGCTATTGCTGCTTCTATGCGTATGAACGCTGAAGGTATCAAAGTTTTGATTTCTGGTCGTTTGAATGGTGCTGAAATGGCACGTTCAGAAGGTTTCAAAGAAGGTAGAATTCCTCTATCAACTTTCAGAGCTGATATTGATTATGCACTTGCAGAAGCTCATACTACTTACGGTAGAATGGGGATAAAAGTGTGGATCATGAAAGGTGAAGTTTATGGGAAGAGAGATCTTTCTCCGCTTGCTGGAATGGATAAAAAACAAGCTGGTGGTGGTAAAGGTGGAGATGCTCCTCGTGGCAAATCTAACTTTAATAAAGGTTCAAAACCAGACGCTCGTAAAAGAAAGTAAATTTTTAAACTAAAGAAAAATGTTACAGCCTAAAAGAACAAAATACCGTAAGGTACAAAAAGGTAAAATGAAAGGGAATTCTCAAAGAGGATTTGAACTTTCTAATGGAATGTTTGGTATTAAATCTGTACATGAAGATGGAATGTTCTTAACTTCTCGTCAAATCGAAGCTGCGCGTATTGCTGCAACTCGTTTCATGAAGAGAGAAGGACAATTATGGATCAAAATATTTCCAGACAAACCAATTACTAAGAAGCCTCTTGAGGTACGTATGGGTAAAGGTAAAGGTGCCGTTGAATATTGGGCTGCCGTTGTTAAACCCGGAAGAATTATGTTTGAAGTTGGAGGAGTTCCTTTGTCAGTTGCAAAAGAGGCGTTACGTCTTGCAGCTCAAAAGCTTCCAGTAAAAACTAAATTCGTCGTTGCTAGAGATTTCGAAGCATAATTTATATTATATTATGAAACAATCAGAAATAAAAGATCTTTCTGCAGCGGAGTTGCAAGAAAAACTTAGTCAAACTAAGAAGATATATGCTGACCTAAAAATGGCCCACGCTATTTCTCCAATTGAGAACCCACTTCAAATTAGAAGTGTAAGAAGAACAGTTGCAAGATTGGCTACAGAGCTAACTAAAAGAGAGTTACAATAATTGTATTCTGCTGAAAGATGGAAGAAAAAAGAAATTTAAGAAAAGAAAGAATTGGTGTTGTTACTTCTAACAAAATGGAGAAATCTATCGTTGTTGCTGAAGTAAGAAAAGTAAAACACCCATTATACGGTAAGTTCGTGTTGAAAACAAAGAAATACGTTGCACACGACGAAACAAACGACTGTAACATTGGAGATACTGTAAGAATTAGCGAAACGCGTCCTTTAAGTAAATCAAAATGTTGGAGATTAGTTGAAATCATTGAAAGAGCTAAATAATTATGGTACAACAAGAATCAAGACTAAAAGTAGCAGATAACACAGGAGCTAAAGAAGTTTTAACTATCCGTGTTTTAGGAGGTACCAAAAGAAGGTATGCCTCTGTTGGTGACAAGATTGTAGTTTCTATCAAAGATGCAACTCCAAACGGAAACGTGAAAAAAGGAGCTGTTTCAACTGCAGTTGTTGTGCGTACCAAAAAAGAAGTGAGAAGAGCTGATGGTTCTTATATCCGTTTCGATGACAATGCATGTGTTCTTTTGAACGCTGCAGGGGAAATGAGAGGAACTCGTGTTTTTGGTCCGGTAGCAAGAGAACTTCGTGAAAAACAATTCATGAAAATTGTATCATTAGCACCAGAAGTGCTTTAATTCGTTTTAAGATGATAAAGCTAAAAATAAAATCAGGAGACATCGTAAGAGTAATTGCTGGTGACCATAAAGGATCAGAAGGTAAAGTTTTACGAGTATACCGTGAAAAAAATAAAGCGATAGTTGAAGGTGTAAACATGGTTTCGAAACATACAAAACCAAGTGCTAAAAACCCTCAAGGTGGTATCGTTAAGAAAGAAGCTTCTATACAAATATCTAACATTTCTCTTATTGATCCTAAAACTAAGGAAGCAACTAGAGTTGGTATTAGAGTAGAAGGAGATAAGAAAGTAAGATTTTCAAAAAAATCTAATCAAGTACTATAGTAATGGCATATACACCTAGACTAAAAGAAGAATATAAGAGTAGAGTAATCTCTGCTCTTAAAGAAGAATTCGGATATACAAACGTAATGCAAGTTCCTAAACTTGAAAAAATCGTTTTGAGCCGTGGAGTTGGTGCAGCTGTATCTGATAAAAAACTTATTGACTATGCAGTTGATGAGTTAACAAAGATCACTGGACAAAAAGCAGTATCTACAATTTCAAAGAAAGACGTTGCGTCTTTCAAATTGAGAAAAGGGATGCCTATTGGAGCAAAAGTTACTTTACGTGGTGAGAGAATGTATGAGTTTTTAGATAGACTTATTACTTCTGCTTTACCGCGCGTTAGAGATTTTAGTGGTATCAAAGCTACTGGTTTCGACGGAAGAGGTAATTACAATCTTGGAGTTTTAGAGCAAATCATTTTCCCTGAAATTGATATTGATAAAGTAAACAAAATTTCAGGAATGGATATTACATTTGTTACTACTGCTCAAACAGACAAGGAAGCAAAGTCATTATTGGCTGAATTAGGATTACCTTTTAAAAAGAATTAAGACATGGCTAAAGAATCAATGAAAGCCCGTGAGGTGAAAAGAGAGAAAACGGTAGCTAAGTATGCTGAGAAAAGAAAAGCTTTGAAAGAAGCTGGAGATTTTGAAGGTTTACAAAAATTACCTAAAAATGCTTCACCAGTTCGTTTACACAATCGTTGTAAATTAACAGGTAGACCAAGAGGTTATATTCGTCAATTTGGTATTTCACGTGTAACTTTCCGTGAGATGGCTAATAATGGATTAATTCCTGGAGTTAAAAAGGCGTCTTGGTAATCTCGCAATAAGTTATTACTTTTGCAAACCAAAAAATAATTTTAATTGATTAAAGGTTCGGGAGGCGAGTGCCTCCCGAAAACCATAATCGCAATCAAATACATATGTATACAGATCCTATTGCAGATTATTTGACTAGAGTTCGTAACGCTGTGGCTGCAAACCACAAAGTTGTTGAAATTCCAGCATCTAATCTAAAAAAAGAAATAACTAAGATCTTATTCGATCAAGGTTATATCTTGAGTTACAAATTTGAGGACAACGCTGTTCAGGGTTCAATCAAAATCGCTTTGAAGTATGATAAAGATACTAAAGAGTCAGTAATTAAAGATATCCAAAGAATTAGTAAACCAGGTTTACGTAAATATGCAGGTGCTTCTAATTTACCTAGAATCCTTAACGGATTAGGAATTGCTATTGTTTCTACGTCAAAAGGTTTGATGACAGGAAAACAAGCTAAGCAATTAAATGTAGGTGGTGAAGTAATTTGTTACGTATACTAATTATAAAGACTATATAAGATGTCAAGAATAGGTAAAAATCCAATTGTAATCCCTGCTGGTACAACTGTAGAAGTTAAAGACGGTATTATTACAGTAAAAGGAAAAAATGGTCAACTTACACAGGAGTTTTCGGATGTAACTGTAACGGTTGAAGGCGATCAAGTTCAAGTAGATAGATCGTCTGATCACAAAGATCACAGAGCAAAACACGGACTTTACAGATCATTAATCAATAATATGATTATTGGAGTAAATGAAGGGTTTACTAAATCTTTAGAATTAGTTGGAGTTGGTTATAGAGCTTCAAATCAAGGACAAAAGTTAGATTTAGCTCTTGGATATTCTCACAATATTGTTTTAGAAGTTGCTCCTGAAGTAGTTTTAGAAACAATATCTGAAAAAGGTAAGAACCCTATCGTAAAATTAACATCAATTGATAAACAACTTTTAGGTCAGGTTGCTGCGAAAATCAGAGGTTTCCGTAAGCCAGAGCCATATAAAGGAAAAGGTGTTAAATTTGTAGGTGAAGTATTAAGAAGAAAAGCAGGTAAATCAGCTTAAAAAATAAGATTATGTCATTAACAAAATCTGATAGAAGACAGAGAATTAGATTCAGAATTAGAAAATCGATTAGTGGTACTGCTACTAACCCAAGACTATCTGTATTTAGAAGTAACAAAGAAATTTACGCTCAAATTATTGATGATGTAAATGGAGTTACTTTATTAGCTGCCTCTTCAAGAGAAAAAGAAATAGGAAAAGGTACTAACGTTGAAATCGCTGCTGCTGTTGGAAAACTAGTTGCAGAGAAAGCGTTAAAAGCTGGGATTGATACCATCACTTTTGATAGAGGTGGATATTTGTATCACGGTCGTATTAAATCATTAGCAGAAGGCGCAAGAGCGGCTGGACTTAAATTCTAATATATTATGTCTAAATACAAAAATGTAGAATTGGTAAAACCAAGTGGTCTTGAACTTAAAGATCGTCTGGTAAGTGTTAATCGTGTTACTAAAGTTACAAAAGGTGGTAGAGCTTTCGGTTTTTCTGCTATTGTAGTTGTAGGTGATGAAAATGGAGTAGTTGGTCACGGATTAGGAAAATCTAAAGACGTTTCTGAAGCAATTGCGAAAGCAGTAGAAGATGCTAAGAAAAATTTAGTAAAAATTCCTTTGAACGGACAATCAGTTCCTCACGAACAAAAAGGTAAATTTGGTGGTGCCCGTGTATTCTTAATTCCTGCGTCTCATGGTACAGGAGTTATTGCTGGTGGAGCTGTTCGTTCAGTTCTTGAATCAGTAGGTATTCACGATGTATTATCTAAATCTCAAGGATCATCAAATCCTCATAACGTAGTGAAAGCAACTTTTGATGCTTTATTACAAATGAGAAGCGCTTATACTGTTGCAAAACAAAGAGGTGTTTCTTTAGAAAAAGTTTTTAAAGGTTAATTCAAGGAAATTATGGCTAAATTATTAGTAAAACAAGTAAGAAGCAAAATCAACTGTCCTCTTTCTCAAAAGAGAGGTTTGGAAGCTTTAGGTCTACGTAAAATGGGACAAGTTGTAGAGCATGATTCAAATCCTGCTATCCTTGGGATGATAAACAAAGTTAAACACTTAGTTTCTGTTGAAGAAGCTAAATAACAAATACTGTTATGAATTTAAGTAACTTACAACCAGCTGAAGGGTCAACACACAATCAAAATAAAAGATTAGGTAGAGGAGAAGGTTCAGGAAAAGGTGGTACTTCTGCAAGAGGTCACAAAGGAGCAAAATCTCGTTCTGGTTATTCTAAAAAGATTGGTTTTGAAGGAGGGCAAATGCCACTTCAAAGACGTGTACCTAAGTTCGGTTTCACAAACATCAACCGTAAAGAATACGAAGGTGTAAATTTGGATACGCTTCAATTATTAGTAGACAATGGTATTATTACAGATTCTGTTGATATGACAGTTTATGTAGCTAATCGTCTAGCTACCAAAAATGAGATCGTTAAGATTTTAGGTAGAGGAGAATTGAAAGCAAAATTAAAAGTAACTGCTCACAAATTTACTGCTACTGCAAAAGCTGCTATTGAAGCTGCTGGTGGAGAAGCTGTAACAATATAATTTTTCTATTGTATGAAGAAATTTATTGAATCAATAAGTAATGTTTGGAAAATCGAAGAACTAAAAAATAGAATCTTAATTACTTTAGGACTTCTTTTAGTATATCGTTTTGGAGCACACGTTACGCTTCCTGGAATTGATGCAACGCAATTGACTGGTTTAGCGGGACAAACAAAAAATGGTTTAGGATCTATTCTAGACATGTTCACCGGAGGTGCATTCTCTAAAGCTTCAGTTTTTGCTTTAGGTATTATGCCTTATATTTCTGCGTCTATTGTTGTACAGTTAATGGGAATTGCGATTCCGTATTTACAAAAACTTCAAAATGATGGAGAGAGCGGTAGAAAAAAAATTAATCAGATAACACGTTGGTTAACTATTGTTATTACACTAGTTCAAGGACCAACTTACATCTATAATTTATATAGAACATTACCTAGTAGTGCATTCTTACTAGGTTTTAATTCTTTTGAGTTTTTATTTTCTTCTGTGATAATCTTAGTTACAGGTACAATTTTTGCCATGTGGTTAGGAGAAAAAATTACAGATAAGGGTATTGGAAATGGAATTTCATTGTTGATTATGGTTGGTATATTAGCTCGTTTTCCACAAGCTTTTATTCAAGAATTTACAACCAGAGTTACCAATAACAATGGAGGGCCAATGTTATTAGTTATCGAAATTATTATTTGGTTATTAGTTATTATTTCTTGTGTATTGTTGATTATGGCAGTACGTAAAATCCCAGTTCAATACGCTCGTCGTACAACTTCAGGAGATTATGAGCAAGACTTGATGGGCGGTAATAGACAATGGATTCCACTTAAGCTTAATGCTTCTGGGGTTATGCCAATCATTTTTGCGCAAGCAATTATGTTTATTCCTGCTGCTGTAGCTGGATTATCAAAATCAGATACATCACAATCAATTGTTGGTGCTTTTAGTAATATGTTTGGATTCTGGTATAACTTTGTATTTGCAACTTTAATAGTTGTATTTACTTTCTTTTATACTGCAATTACAGTTCCTACTAACAAGATGTCTGATGATTTAAAGAGAAGCGGTGGTTTTATTCCAGGTGTTAGACCAGGAGTTGAAACTTCTGATTATCTTGATAAAGTGATGTCTTTAATAACTTTCCCAGGATCTTTATTCCTTGCTTTGATTGCTGTGTTCCCAGCCATTGTTGTAAGTTTTATGGATGTACAACAATCTTGGGCAATGTTTTTTGGAGGTACCTCGTTAATAATTATGGTTGGAGTTGCGATAGATACTATTCAACAAATTAACTCATATTTATTAAACAAACATTATGATGGTTTAATGAAGACTGGTAAAAATAGAAAAGCAGTAGCTTAATTTTTATATGGCAAAACAATCAGCAATAGAACAAGACGGATCAATCATTGAAGCATTATCAAATGCGATGTTCCGTGTAGAATTAGAAAATGGACATATTGTAATTGCTCATATTTCTGGTAAAATGCGTATGCATTACATCAAATTATTACCTGGTGATAAAGTGAAACTAGAAATGAGCCCTTACGACTTGTCAAAAGCAAGAATTACTTATAGATATTAAAGGATATTCACTATGAAAGTTAGAGCATCAGTAAAAAAGAGAAGTCCCGAGTGCATCATTGTGCGTAGAAAAGGGAGATTGTACGTAATAAACAAAAAGAATCCTAGATTTAAACAAAGACAAGGATAATTATGGCAAGAATAGCAGGGGTAGATATCCCAAAAAATAAGAGAGGTGTTATAGCACTTACCTATATCTTTGGATTAGGAAGAAGTAGAGCTATTGAGATTTTAGAGAAAGCTCAAGTAAGCCAAGATAAAAAAGTTCAAGATTGGAATGATGAAGAGATCGGAGCAATTCGTGAGGCAGTATCAGCTTTCAAAATTGAAGGAGAATTACGTTCTGAAGTTTCTTTGAACATCAAACGTTTAATGGATATTGGTTGTTACAGAGGTATCCGTCATAGAACTGGTCTTCCGTTAAGAGGGCAAAGAACTAAAAACAACTCTAGAACAAGAAAAGGTAAAAGAAAAACTGTTGCTAACAAGAAAAAAGCAACTAAATAATAAGTAATATGGCTAAAGCAACTGCAAAAAAACGTAAAGTTATCGTTGAATCAACGGGTGAAGCTCATATTTCTGCCACTTTCAACAACATTATCATTTCTTTGACTAATAAGAAAGGTGAAGTTATTTCTTGGTCTTCAGCTGGTAAGATGGGTTTCAGAGGTTCTAAAAAGAACACTCCGTACGCAGCTCAAATGGCAGCAGAAGATTGTAGTAAAGTAGCTCTTGAGGCAGGACTTAAAAAAGTTAAGGTTTATGTAAAAGGACCAGGAAACGGACGTGAGTCTGCTATCCGTTCTATTCATAACGGTGGAATTGAAGTTACTGAGATTATCGATGTTACTCCAATGCCTCACAACGGATGTCGTCCTCCTAAAAGACGTAGAGTTTAATACTGAAAAACAAATATAGTATAACCTAGATTGAATATAGATTATCGAAGGATAAGACCTGAATTCATAATCTCAATCTTAAACAATTTAAAATGGCAAGATATACTGGTCCTAGTACAAGAATCGCTCGTAAATTTGGCGAAGCAATCTTCGGAGATGATAAGTCTTTCGAAAAAAGAAATTACCCACCTGGACAACACGGGATGGCTAAAAAAAGAGGAAAAAAATCTGAGTATGCTGTTCAGTTAATGGAAAAGCAAAAAGCTAAATATTCTTACGGAATTTTAGAAAAACAATTCAGAAATTTATTCGAAAAAGCATCAGCTACTAAAGGAGTTACTGGTGAAGTTTTATTACAATTATGTGAAGCAAGATTAGATAATGTTGTTTTTAGAATGGGTATCGCTCCTTCTAGAAGAGGTGCACGTCAGATTGTATCTCACAGACACGTTACTGTAAATGGTGAAGTTGTTAATATTCCTTCTTACCACCTTAAGCCTGGTGATAAAGTTGCTGTTCGTGAAAAATCTAAATCTTTAGAAGCTATCGAACGTTCTTTATCAAATTCAAGTCATGTTTATGAATGGATTACTTGGAACAATGATCTTAAAGAAGGAACTTTTGTTTCTGTACCTGCGAGACTTCAAATTCCAGAAAACATTAAAGAACAATTAATCGTAGAGTTGTACAACAAATAATAATTGACTTAGTCGAAATTTATGGCAATATTTAATTTTCAAAAGCCCGATAAAGTTATCATGATCGATTCAACCGATTTTGAAGGTAAATTCGAATTTAGACCTTTAGAACCTGGTTATGGATTGACTGTTGGTAATGCACTTAGAAGAGTTTTGCTTTCAGCATTAGAAGGTTATGCAATTACATCTGTTCGCATTGAAGGTGTAGATCATGAGTTTTCTACTATCTCAGGTGTTGTTGAAGATGTTACCGAAATTATCCTTAATCTTAAACAAGTTCGTTTCAAACGTCAAATTGAAGATATCGATAATGAAGCAGTTACTATTTCTGTTTCTGGTAAAGATCAATTAACAGCAGGTGATTTTCAAAAATTTATTTCAGGTTTTCAAGTACTGAATCCAGACCTTGTTATCTGTAATTTAGATAGTAAAATTAAACTGAATTTCGATTTAACTATCGAAAAAGGTAGAGGATATGTTCCTGCTGAGGAGAACAAAAAACAGAACGCTGCAATTGGAACTATTTTTACAGACTCAATTTTTACTCCGGTAAAAAATGTAAAATATGCAATTGAAAACTTCCGTGTTGAGCAAAAGACCGATTATGAGAAATTAGTTTTTGAAATTAAAACTGACGGATCTATTAATCCTAAAGATGCTCTTACTGAAGCTGCTAAAGTTTTAATTCACCACTTCATGTTATTCTCTGACGAAAGGATTACACTCGAGGCTGACGAAATTGCACAAACAGAATCGTATGATGAAGAGTCATTACATATGAGACAATTGCTTAAAACTAAGCTTGTTGATATGGATTTATCTGTGAGAGCATTAAATTGCTTGAAAGCGGCTGAAGTTGATACACTTGGTGATTTAGTATCGTTCAATAAAAATGACCTAATGAAATTCCGTAATTTTGGTAAAAAATCTTTAACTGAACTTGATGAACTTGTTGCAGTTAAGAATTTAACTTTCGGAATGGATTTAGCTAAATACAAACTAGATAAAGAATAATCTAATTCGCTTTGGCGAGTTAAATTTAACATAGCAATGAGACACGGAAAAAAATTCAATCACTTAAGCAGACAGACTGGACATAGAAAAGCTATGTTGGCTAATATGGCTTGTTCTCTTATTGAGCACAAACGTATTAACACTACTGTTGCTAAAGCTAAAGCGCTTAAACAATTCGTTGAGCCTTTAATCACAAAATCAAAAGAAGATACGACTCACAACCGTCGTATTGTTTTTGCATACTTACGTAGCAAATATGCTGTAACTGACTTGTTCAGAGATGTAGCTGCTAAAGTAGGAGACCGTCCAGGTGGATACACTCGTATCATTAAAGTTGGAAATCGTTTGGGAGATAACGCTGATATGGCGATGATCGAACTTGTAGATTTCAATGAACTTTACAATGGAGGTAAAAAAGAAGTTAAAAAAGCTAAAAGCCGTCGTGGTGGAAAAGCAAAGAAAGCTGAAGAGACTTCTGAAGCTCCTGCTGCTGATACAGAAACGACAACTGAAGCTTCTGAATAATTATGAAAATAATCATTCAATAAGAATTAAGGATAAACTAGTTACTAGTTTATCCTTTTTTTTTGTTTTTTCTAATCTAAAAATGCAAGAATCTAACACTTTAGCTTCTTGAGGTTTTATTTTTAGAGATGAATTTTTTAAAAAACCTTGCACTCGCTCTTTTAAAAAATTAAATTTGCAAAATATCTAATTACAAATGAAATACACAACACGACAAAGCGCCATTCTTTTACTAAGTGACGGAACAATTTTTCACGGAAAATCAATCGGAATTAGTGGTACTACTTTTGGTGAAGTTTGCTTTAATACTGGAATGACAGGATATCAGGAGATTTTTACCGATCCTTCTTATTTTGGTCAGATTATGGTTGCAACCAATGCACATATTGGAAATTATGGTGTAAATGATCCTGAAATAGAATCAGACAGCATTAAAATTTCGGGATTGGTTTGTAAAAATTTTAGCTTCAATTATTCTCGCGAAGATGCTTCAGAGAGTTTGGAGTCTTATTTTATAAAAGAAAACCTTATTTGTATCTCTGATGTTGATACAAGAGCATTGGTGAGTTATATAAGAGATAACGGAGCAATGAATGCTGTTATATGTACAGATGGAACTTCGATAGAAGATTTAAAAATAGCTTTGGCAAATGTTCCGAATATGGAAGGTTTGGAATTAGCCTCTAAAGTTTCGACAAAAGAGCCTTATTTTTATGGAGATGAAAATGCTACTTATAAAATTTCTGCTTTAGATTTAGGAATTAAAAAGAATATCTTGCGTAATCTTGCTAAAAGAGATTGTTATATTAAGGTTTTTCCATACGACTCTACTTTTAAAGATTTATCTGCATTTAACCCAGATGGGTACTTCTTGTCAAATGGTCCTGGTGATCCAGATCCTTTATTTGGGGCAATAGAAGTTGCAAAAGATATACTAGCAAATGATAAACCATTATTTGGTATTTGTTTAGGGCACCAAGTTATTGCTTTAGCAAATGGAGTTTCTACTTATAAGATGTTTAATGGACATCGTGGAATAAACCACCCGGTTAAAAATATCATTACAGGGAAAGGTGAGATTACGTCTCAAAATCATGGTTTTGCTGTTAATAAAGAACAACTTGATAATCATCCAGATTTAGAGATTACTCATTTGCATCTTAATGACGAGACTGTTGCTGGTATGCGTATGAAAAACAAAAACTGTTTCTCTGTACAATATCACCCAGAAGCTAGTCCTGGCCCTCATGATTCATCTTATTTATTCGATCAATTTATTGAGAATATAAAAGGGAATTAAACTAAAACGATTGAGTTAATAACTAAAAGTATTTTATTACTAAGGAACTTAATTAGTGTCAAATATTTTTATAATTTCGAAAAATATTTATAATTTAATAATAAAAAATAGAAATAATGAGTATTATAATAAAAATTCACGCAAGACAAATTTTTGATTCTAGAGGTAATCCTACTATTGAAGTTGATGTAGTTACAGAAAACGGAGTTTTAGGAAGAGCGGCAGTTCCTTCTGGAGCTTCTACTGGAGAGCATGAAGCGGTTGAGTTACGTGATGGTGGAAAAGCTTTTCTAGGTAAAGGAGTTTTGAATGCAGTGAAAAATGTAAATACTATTATTGCTGAAGAGTTAATTGGTATTTCTGTCTTTGAACAAAATGTAATTGATCAAACAATGATTGATTTAGATGGAACTCCAAATAAATCTAAATTAGGGGCAAATGCTATTTTAGGTGTTTCTCTTGCAGCGGCAAAAGCTGCTGCTAATGAATTAGGATTGCCTTTGTATAGATATGTAGGAGGAGTTTCTGCAAATACGTTGCCAGTTCCAATGATGAATATCATCAACGGAGGTTCGCACTCTGATGCTCCGATTGCTTTTCAAGAATTTATGATTTTTCCTGTAAAAGCAACTTCATTTTCACACTCTATGCAAATGGGGACTGAAATTTTCCATAGCTTGAAAAAAGTATTACATGACAGAGGATTAAGTACTGCTGTTGGTGACGAAGGAGGTTTTGCTCCAAATTTACCAGGTGGAACAGAAGATGCTTTGGATACTATTAAAAAAGCGGTTGAAAATGCAGGATATACTTTCGGTGACGAAATTATGATTGCTCTAGACTGTGCTGCTGCTGAATTTTATGTAAATGGTAAATACGATTACTCTAAATTTGAAGGAGAAACTGGTAAAGTAAGAACTTCTGCTGAGCAAGTTGATTATTTAGCTGAATTAGTAGCTAAATACCCAATTATATCTATCGAAGATGGTATGGATGAAAATGACTGGGACGGATGGAAATTGCTTACTGAAAAAATTGGACATAAAGTACAATTAGTAGGTGATGATTTGTTTGTAACTAATGTTGAACGTTTATCTACAGGAATCGAAAAAGGAATTGCAAATTCTATTCTTATTAAAGTAAACCAAATTGGTACTTTAACAGAAACTATTGCTGCTGTTAATATGGCTAAAAATGCAGGTTATACTTCAGTAATGTCTCACCGTTCTGGAGAAACAGAAGATAACACAATTGCTGATTTAGCAGTTGCATTAAACTGTGGTCAAATTAAAACAGGTTCAGCTTCTCGTTCTGATCGTATGGCTAAATACAATCAGTTGTTAAGAATTGAAGAAGAATTAGGTACTACTGCTTATTTCCCTGGATTAAAAGCTTTCAAAATAAAATAATTGTAAGATTATATATTACTTTGAGCCATTCGTAAAAACGAATGGCTTTTTTTTTGAGTTTTAACAAATTCATAGCAAGATTCCTTTTTTAGTTAGTCTTAAATTCCTTAGATTTGATAAATTATTATTTAAAAGATTTATTTCCGATTATATTATGTCAAAAATAGCTACCCTAGAAGTAGATGGTAAGAAGATAGAACTTCCTGTTATAACTGGAAGCGAAAATGAATCTGCTGTCGATATTAACAAATTACGTGATTTAACTGGTTTCATTACACTTGATCCAGGATATAAAAATTCAGGTTCTTGTACAAGTGAGATTACTTTCTTAGACGGAGAATTAGGAATTTTGCGTTACAGAGGATACTCAATTGAAGATTTAGCTGAGCAAGCAAGTTTTCCTGAAGTATCTTATCTTTTAATTTTTGGTGAGTTACCAACAACTCAACAATTAGCACAATTTGATGCTGATATTAAAAAGCATACTTTGGTAAACGAAGAAATGAAAAATATCATTGACGGTTTTCCAAAAACTGCTCATCCTATGGGTGTTTTGTCTGCTTTGACAAGTGCTTTAACAGCTTTTAATCCAAAAGCTGTGAATGTAGAAAATGAAAAAGAAATGTATGAAGCTATTTGTAAAACGATAGCTAAGTTTCTTGTTATTGCTACATGGACTTATAGAAAAACAATGGGTTACCCATTAAATTACTATGATAATACAATAGGGTATGTAGAGAACTTTATGCAATTAATGTTTAAATTGCCTACAGGACCTTATGCAGCAAATCCAATTGTTGTTAACGCATTAGATAAATTATTCATCTTACACGGAGATCATGAGCAAAACTGTTCTACATCTACAGTAAGAATGGTAGGTTCTTCTCACGCTGGTTTATTTGCTTCAATCTCTGCAGGAGTTTCTGCACTTTGGGGACCACTTCACGGAGGTGCAAATCAAGCTGTTCTTGAGATGCTGGAAGAAATTAATAAAGATGGTGGAGATACAGATAAATTCATGGCGAAAGCTAAAGATAAAAATGACCCTTTCCGTTTAATGGGATTTGGTCATAGAGTTTATAAAAACTTTGATCCAAGAGCTAGAATTATTAAGAAAGCAGCAGATGAAGTTTTAAATACATTGGGTGTTGATGATCCAATTTTATCTATAGCTAAAAAACTTGAAGCAGCTGCTCTTGAAGATGAATACTTTAAATCAAGAAGCTTATATCCTAACGTAGATTTTTACTCAGGAATCATTTACAGAGCATTAGGAATTCCTACAGATATGTTTACTGTTATGTTTGCTATCGGAAGATTACCAGGTTGGATCGCGCAATGGAAAGAAATGCGTGAAAATAAAGAACCAATCGGTCGACCTAGACAAATATATACAGGTCATCCTTTAAGAGAATTCAAATCGAATAAATAAAATTCAATTTAAAGCTTCACTTAACTGTGAAGCTTTTTTTTATCTTTGTCGAAATCAAATAATAGAATATGTTACAATTAAATGTAAAGAACGAAACATCAAGATTACGGGCAGTAGTTTTGGGATCTGCAGTTCATAACGGACCTACGCCAACTATTGAGGAAGCGTATGACCCGAAATCATTGGAGCATATTAAGGCAGGAACATATCCAGTAGAGTCTGATATGGTTGCCGAAATGGATGCTTTTAATGCAGTACTTCAAAAATACAATGTGACAGTTTTTCGTCCAGAAATGATTGAAAATTACAACCAGATTTTTACTAGAGATATTGGTTTCGTAATAGATGATATTTTTGTAAAATCGAATATTTTACCTGATAGAGAACGTGAGTTAGATGCGATTCAGTATGTAATAGATCAGATGGATCCTAATAAAGTAGTTCGCCCGCCAGAAGAAGTGCATATAGAAGGGGGAGATGTTATGCTCTGGAATAATCATATATTTATAGGGACTTATAAAGGAAGTGACTATAAAGATTATATTACTGCAAGAACAAATATGCAAGGAGTTGAGTTTATCAGAAATTTGTTTCCTAATAAAATAGTTAAAGAGTTTGATTTGGTTAAATCTAAAATCGAAGCGCGTGATAATGCTTTGCACCTAGATTGCTGTTTTCAACCAGTAGGGAAAGATAAAGGGATTATTTATAGAAGAGGATTTCGTGAAGAGGCAGATTATAGATATTTAGTGAATCTTTTCGGGAAAGAAAACTTATTTCATATCGAGAGAGAAGAAATGTATTATATGAACTCGAATGTTTTTTCGATAGATACAAATGTTGTTGTGTCAGAGAAGAACTTTACTAGATTAAATAATTGGTTAAGAAGTAATGGGTTTGTTGTAGAAGAAATTCCATATGCCGAAATAGCCAAACAAGAAGGGTTATTGAGATGTTCGACATTGCCTTTAATTCGAGATTAATTTAATATCAAAAAAATGAAACAAACTACAAACGCAATAGTAATGATTCGCCCAGTGGCATTCCGTATGAATGAACAAACGGCAGTAAATAATTATTATCAAAAAGTGTTAGACGGACTTTTGCCAGCTACAGTAAATGCCAAAGCGCAACAAGAGTTTGATGCTTTTGTTGAGAAGTTAAGAGCAGTTGGAGTAGATGTAACCGTTGTAGAAGATACTCTAAATCCAGATACGCCAGATAGTATATTCCCAAACAACTGGGTTTCTTTTCATGAAAATGGAGATGTAGCATTGTATCCTATGTTTGCAGAGAATCGTCGTCAGGAACGTCGTGAAGATATCTTAGATACTCTAGAAGAAAAAGGATTCGAAATAAATAATATAGTTGATTATACATCGGCAGAAGAAGATGGTTTCTTCCTAGAAGGAACAGGAAGTTTACTTTTAGATAGAGCAAATGGAAAAGCATATTGCGCCTTGTCACCAAGAGCAGATGAAGAACTGTTTATAGAATTCTGCGAAGATTTCGATTGTGCACCAGTAATTTTTGAAGCATTTCAAACTGTTAATGGAGAACGAAAGCTAATTTATCATACCAATGTTATGATGTGCTTAGGAGAAACATTTGCAGTGATCTGTGCTGATTGTATCGATGATAAAAAAGAACGAAAAATGGTTCTTGAAAATCTAAAAGCCGATAAAAAAGAAGTTATCTTAATTACAGAAGCTCAAGTGAATAATTTCGCAGGAAATATGCTTGAAGTTCGTGGAGCAAATGATAAGAAATATATTGTAATGAGTGCTTCAGCGCATCAAAGCTTAACGCCAAAACAAATTTCGCAACTAGAAAATCATGCAGAAATTTTAAGCTCAAGTTTAGATACTATCGAAGCTTGTGGTGGAGGAAGTGCAAGATGTATGATGGCAGAAGTGTTTTTGCCAAGAGCATAAGCTAAAATATGATTATACAAAAAAGGGGATAAATTCAGTATTTATCCCCTTTCTTATTTTTAAGCAATTTAATTTTACATCAAATTTCCTTTTATTATATTGATAATAGCACTTACTATATATTGTATTCCGATAGCAATTACAATAAAACCAACAATTCTAGAAATAGCAACAATCCCAGAAGCTCCAAGAATTTTAGCCAGGTAATGTGCGCTTCTAAGAATAATAAAAATTACAATAGCAATAGCTAAGATTGCGAGTGATCCTATTATAATTTCCATCGTTTGATGATGTTCCTGATAAAAAGCAATTAATAAAGAAATTGAGCCAGGGCCCGCAAGCATTGGGATTGCTAATGGGGTAAGAGCAATGTCATTTCTTTGTTGAGCATCTGTTTCTATCTTTTTATTTATACCTCTTTTCTTATTGAATTTACCTGAAAGTAGTGAGAAACCAGAACTTACAATTATAATTCCTCCGGCAATACGAAGAGCATCAATGCTAATTCCGAAGAATGTTAGCATATATTGACCTACAAAAAAAGAAACAATTAAAATTAGGAAAACGTTTATCGCAGTCCATAAAGAAATTCTGGAACGCTCTTTTTTGGAGTCATGTTGTGTTAATCCTACAAAGATTGGAACAGTTCCAATTGGGTTTAGTACCGAGAAAAGAGCGGCAAATAAGTAAATAAATAGATCCATAAAGTCTTGTTTAGTATTGTAAAAATAGTCTTTTTAAAAGATATGATTATAGATTAATCAGTAGATTCTTGTTTTTATTGAAAAATAACTAAACTTTTTAAATCATCCAAGAGCTTAACCTTTTTGATTACTTTTGTAGAATACAATAAAGACAATGAAAAATAAAAAAACAGTAGTGCTTGGAGCAACTACAAAACCTGATAGATACGCTTTTTTAGCCATAAATAAATTAGTAGAGAAAGGACACACAGTATTGGCTATTGGTCAAAATACTGGAGAAGTTGCTGGAGTGAAAATTTATACAAAAGCGATTCCGCTTAAAAATATAGATACAATTACTTTATATTTAAATCCTGCGCGCCAGCGTGATTATTACAATTACATTGTAGAAGCTAAGCCTAAACGAGTGATTTTTAATCCAGGAACCGAAAATCCAGAATTATATCAATTGTTAGAACTTAATAATATCAAAGCCGAAGTTGCATGTACATTGGTTTTACTTACTACAAATCAATATTAGTTCTATAAAATAAAAAATTATTGTTTTTAGGAGCTATTTCCAGCTATCCGCTATATCTTTTTCTGGCAGAAAAAGCCAGAAAAAGGATGTCGCTTTTATCTGGGCTAGACCCGAAATAAACAATAGTCACGATTAGTTTTAAAAAGGAATATTTAAAGCATTTAAAACTTCTGATTTTTATAAACACAAGTCGGGTAAACCCGCAAATTTACTATTTTTGCCCTCATGGAATTTTCTTCAAAATTAATAGAAAAAGCAGTCAACGAAATGTCGCAATTACCAGGTATTGGTAAGCGTACGGCTTTGCGATTGGTTTTACATTTATTAAAACAACCCAAAGAGCAAACCGGATTTTTGGCCGAAGCACTTACAACAATGCGTGCCGATATTAAATTTTGCGAAAGCTGTCATAATATTTCCGATGTTGCAGTTTGCGAAATTTGTGCCAATACATCCAGGAATCATCAAACTATTTGTATAGTCGAAGATATTCGCGATGTAATGGCAATAGAAAATACGGGACAATATAAAGGGATTTATCATGTTTTAGGAGGGAAAATTTCGCCTATAGAAGGAGTTGGGCCAAGTCAGTTGAATATAACGAGTTTAGTCGAAAAAGTAAAACTTGGCGGAGTAGCCGAAATTATATTTGCTTTAAGCTCGACTATGGAAGGAGATACTACCAATTTTTATATCTACAAACAAATTGCCGATGTCGATATTATAATTTCTACAATTGCAAGAGGAATTGCAGTGGGAGATGAACTAGAATATGCAGACGAAGTTACCCTTGGACGAAGTATATTACAAAGAGTTCCGTTCGAAAAAACCTTCAAAAATCATTAATGATTCTTTAATCAAAATCGATATTTTCTAAATAGTAAATGAAAAGCTATATTTGCTGTTAAAATTCTACAAATGAACAAAAACTCTTTTTATCTGTTGCTGCTTATTGGAGCACTTTTTACATCTTGCATACCATTAAATGACTTAGTTTATTTACAAGATAAAGGAGCAACTGGAACAGAAAGTAATATTGCCGCTGTAGAATCAAAACCATATCGGTTACAAACAAATGATGTTTTAAGCATTGATATAAAAGCTATTGATCCTAAATTAGTAGCAATTTTTAATACTACAGAAAAAGCAAGCGGACAAACTTCTGTGCGTTCAGAGGCAGGTCTGTATTTTGATGGTTTTACGGTAGATGACCATGGGAATATTAGAATGCCAATTCTGGGAGAAATAAATGTTATGGGATATACACTTGAAGAAGTGCGTATTAAAATCGAGAAGCAATTATTAGACGAGCATTTTAAATCTGAAGCGAATATTTTTGTTACAGTAAAACTTGCTGGTTTTAGATATACAATAAATGGAGAAGTGGGATCCCCAGGTACCAAAACACTTTTTCAGCAACATGTAAATGTAATGGAAGCTATTGCTAACTCTGGCGATATTACAATTACAGGAAATAGAAAAGCAGTTACCATTATTCGTCAATCTCCTACAGGAGTAGAAATGCATGATATAGATCTTACGGATCTTAACGTAATGAAATCTCCTTACTACTATTTACAGCCAAATGACTATATATATGTAAAACCACTCAAACAAAAAACTTGGGGAACAGGTAAAACAGGAATTGAGTCTATAGGAACAATAATTACGATAATATCTTTGGCAACAACTACATTTTTACTTTTAAAACTTTAAAAACCTACTAATAAAATGTTAGATATAAAAGATTTTTCGATTTTTGATAATCAATCAAGTTTTGATTTGAAAGGATTTTTATTAAAAATCGGAGGGTACTGGAAATGGTTTTTAGTGAGTTTGATTATTGCTTTTGCAATTGCTTATCAAGTAAATATTCGTAAAGAAAAAATTTATGGAATGGAAACTTTGATTTCCATAAAAGAAGAAAATAATCCTTTTTTTACCTCAAACACAAGTTTAGTTTTTAATTGGGGAGGAACTTCAGATCAAATGAGTAGCACAACTACAGTGTTGCAATCAAGATCCCATAACGAGCTAGTTGTAGATAAACTACAATATTATATAGACTATTTAGAACAAGGAGAATATAATTTGGTAGATGCTTACGGAGCAGTTCCTTTTTATATAGCTATCGATAAATCTAAAGGACAACTTGCTGGTTCATTAATTAGTGTTAAGTTTTTAAGTGACAATGAATACGAAATCAGAATTCCTTTTGAGGGTAATTCAGTTTCATTAATTACTTACACCAATAATTCACGTAGTAATACAGCAGTAGAAATTGGAGAATTTGTAAAGAAGTATAAAGTTGGTGAGCAAGTCTCGTTGCCTTTTTTGAATTGGAAATTGCAAATTAATGATAACCCAGGTTTTTATAAAGGGAAAGAATATTTTATAAGATTTAATGATTTTGATGGAACTGTAGCGAGATATAGAGGAGTTAATGTACAATCAGACGAAAGAGGTGGTTCTATACTTACTTTAGGAATGCAAGGTACTAATAAAGCAAGAATGGTAGAGTATTTAAATTCTACCGTAAAAATGTTAATGAAAATCCAACTTGACAGTAAGAATCAGTTTGCTACAAATACGATTAGTTTTATTGACAGTACACTTGTGGCAATGGAAACTCAGTTAAAGGAAACAGGGGATGAGTTAAAGTCATTTAGAAAGGGCAAAAATGTTTATAATATAGAAGAAGGAGGAGCTAAGTTTTCGGACAAAATTATGGATTTTGATATCGAAAGAGATGAAATTACCCGTAAAGTAGCTTATTATAATTCATTAAAAGCATATTTAAAAAATAGTGTTGATTATTCTAAATTGCCGGCGCCATCTGTTGCAGGAATTGAAGATCCAAATATTGTTGTAAATGTTTCTAAATTAATTTCGCTTTCTACGCAAAGATCAGAAATGGCTTATGCAGTAAAAAGTGATAAGATTTTTAAAGATTTTGACAATCAAATGATGGCTGTTAAAAATGTTTTGTTAGAAAATATTGCTTCAGCAAAAGCTTCATTACAGTATGATTTGGGAATGGTAAATAGTAAAATTGGTCAGACCGAAAGTACAATTAAAAAATTACCAGAAGAGCAGCAAGAGTTGTTGAAGATTAAAAGAAAGTATGATTTAAGCGATAATATTTATAGCACATTTCTTCAAAAAAGAAGCGAAGCGGATATTGTAAAAGCGGCTAATCTATCAGATATTCATTTTATAGATCCTGCCAAAGATGTTGGAGGAGGATTGATAGGGCCTAAAACATCTGTTAATTATGTTCTGGCATTATTCTTAGGGTTGTTAATTCCACTAGTAGTGATTTTGGCACTTTTCTTTATTAATAATTCAATCCAGAATATAGAAGATGTTAGTAAACAAACACAGATTCCGTTAATAGGAGTAATCGGTGTAAGTGGCGAATCTTCAAGTTTAGCGGTATTCGACAGGCCTAAATCGGCATTATCGGAATCGTTTAGAGCAATACGTTCTTCCTTGCAATTTTTATATAAAAAACAACAAGTTGATGGGGCAAAAACATTAATGATCACTTCATCAGTAAGTGGTGAAGGAAAAACATTTTGTTCTATTAATATTGCTACAGTTTTTGCCTTGAGCGAAAAAAGAACAGTTATTGTTGGTTTAGATTTAAGAAAGCCAAGATTGGCAGAAGAATTTAATTTGACTAATGAAGTTGGAGTAGTGAATTATTTGATTAAGAAAAAAAGCTTAGCTGAAATCACGAATGCGACTAAAATTCCATATTTAGATGTTATCCTTTCAGGACCAATTCCTCCAAATCCTTCAGAATTGATTTTGGGAGAAACGATGAAAGAGTTTATTGATGAGTTGAAGAAAAAATATGATTATATAATCTTAGATACACCTCCAGTTGGTCTTGTTTCCGATTCTTTGGAATTGGCACAATATAGTGATGTAACCTTATATATTGTAAGGCAAAATTATACCAAAAAGGATATGATTACGTTGTTGAATAACAGAGTTAAAAGGGGTGAGCTAACAAATGCGAGTATAGTTTTGAATGGTTTTGAGAATAAAGCCAAATACGGAACAACTTATGGATATGGTAATTATTCTAACGGATATCATGAAGAGTCTGAAAAGCCAAGTTTTTTGCGAGCTATTTTCAATAAATTGAATAAAAAATAATATCGAGTAACTTTAAAGTATTAATTATGGAATCACAAAACACGATATTAATTACAGGAGGAGCTGGGTTTATTGGTTCAAATCTTTGCGAGTATTTTTTAGGGCAAGGACATAGAGTTGTTTGTTTAGATAATTTTTCGACAGGACATCGACATAATTTAAAAGATTTTATTTCTAATCTTAATTTTAAATTGATAGAAGGAGATATTCGTAACATCGCTGATTGTTTGGCAGCAGTGCAAGGAGTTGACTATGTTTTGCATGAAGCTGCTTTAGGTTCAGTTCCGAGGTCGATAAATGATCCGATAACAACTAATGATGTTAATGTTTCTGGATTTTTAAATATGCTAGTGGCTTCACGTGATGCTAAAGTGAAAAGGTTTGTATATGCTGCAAGTTCATCTACTTATGGAGATTCTGAAGGATTGCCAAAGGTAGAAGATGTTATAGGGAAACCATTATCGCCTTATGCAATTACAAAATATGTAAATGAATTGTATGCTGAAATTTTCAGTCGAACGTATGGCTTAGAAACTATTGGATTGCGTTACTTTAATGTTTTTGGGAGAAAGCAAGATCCGAAAGGAGCATATGCTGCTGTGATTCCTAAATTTGTCATGCAATTAATGGCTTTAGAAAGTCCTTTGATTAACGGAGATGGAAATTTCTCAAGAGATTTTACTTATATTGATAATGTGATTCAGATGAATGCTTTGGCAATTGCAACAAAGAATCCAGAGGCTATAAATACAGTTTATAATACGGCATATGGTGATAGAAATACATTAAATGACCTAGTAGGCTATTTGAAAAAATATTTGTCTGAGTATGAGCCTAAAATTGCTTCAGTAGAAATAACATATGGACCTAATAGATCAGGGGACATTCCGCATTCTTTGGCAAGTATTGAAAAGGCGAAAAGACTACTGGATTATAATCCTGAATATTCATTGCAAGAAGGCTTGAAAGAAGCTGTAAGTTGGTATTGGAATAATTTGAAATAATAACATTCTTTAATATAGAATGAAAAATATAAAATAAAACATTTATAAATTTAATTAGATGAAAATCACAAAGATTTGTTGTATTGGTGCGGGTTATGTTGGAGGGCCAACAATGGCAGTTATAGCGCAAAAATGTCCGCATATACAAGTTACAGTAGTTGATTTAAATGAAGAAAGAATCAATGCATGGAATGATGAGGATACTAATAACATTCCGATTTATGAACCAGGTCTTGATAAAATTGTAGCAGAAGCTAGAGGGCGAAACTTATTCTTTTCTACTAATGTTGAAAAAGCTATAGACGAAGCTCAAATTATTTTCATATCTGTAAATACGCCTACTAAAACCTATGGAAAAGGAAAAGGTATGGCAGCAGATTTAAAGTATATCGAGTTATGCGCAAGACAAATTGCAAAAATTGCAAAAGATAATAAGATTGTAGTCGAAAAATCGACATTACCTGTGCGAACTGCAGAGGCAATCAAGAGTATTTTGGATAATACAGGAAATGGAGTTCAGTTTCAAATACTATCAAATCCAGAATTTTTAGCAGAAGGAACAGCAGTAACAGATTTATTAAATCCAGATAGAATCTTAATTGGTGGTGATACTACACCAGATGGTAAAATAGCCATAGATGCTTTGGTAGAGGTGTATTCTAATTGGGTAGCATCAGATAAAATACTTACTACAAATGTATGGTCATCAGAATTGTCAAAGTTGACTGCAAATGCATTTTTAGCTCAAAGAATATCATCAATTAATGCAATGTCTGAATTGTGTGAGAAAACTGGGGCAGATGTAAACGAGGTAGCTAGAGCAATTGGTATGGATACCAGAATTGGTTCTAAATTTCTTAAAGCTTCAGTTGGATTCGGAGGGTCATGTTTTCAAAAAGATATCCTAAATTTAGTTTATATTGCTAAGACATATGGATTACATGAAGTAGCTGATTATTGGGAACAGGTAATTATTATGAATGACCACCAGAAAAGAAGATTTTCTAATAAAATAGTTCAGACATTATATAATACTGTTTCAGGGAAAAAAATAGCATTTTTAGGTTGGGCCTTTAAGAAAGACACTAACGACACTCGTGAGTCAGCTGCAATTTATGTAGCAGATGATTTAATAAATGAACAAGCTAAGATTGCGGTTTATGATCCTAAAGTTTCCAGAGTAAAAATGCTGAATGATTTAAATTATTTAGAGACTAGAAGTTTAGATGAAAATGCTAAAATGGTTGCGACTTTTGATAATGCTTATGATGCTTGCTTAGGAGCTCATGCAATTGCCGTGCTAACAGAATGGGATGAGTTTGTAGGTTATGATTGGGAAAAAATATATGACTCTATGCAAAAACCAGCTTTCGTTTTTGACGGGAGAAATATATTAAATAGAGAAGAATTAGAGAAAATAGGATTCGTATATTTAGGAATTGGTTCTTGAAATCTTGATTGTGGTTAATTGAGAATTACTGCATTAATGTTTATAAGTGAATTTCATAATAAGTAGATAATAATGAATTGGTACGTAGTTTATACGAAGCCCAAATGGGAAAAAAAAGTAGCGGACCAATTAAATAAAATTGGGATAACGTGTTATTGTCCATTAATTACTCAAATTCGACAATGGTCAGATAGGAAAAAAAAGATAGAAGTCCCTTTGTTTAATTCTTATGTTTTTGTTCAATTAAAAGATTTGGATAGAAATTTAGTGTTTCAAACACCTGGGGTAATTCGTTATTTGTTTTGGTTAGGAAAGCCAGCAATTGTAAGAGATGAAGAAATAAATGTTATTAAAAATAGTTTGAGTTCTCCAATCATTAGTGAAGTTTCATTAGTTCCATTTAAAATAGGGGATAAAATAAAGTTAGATTCTGGAGTTTTTAGTAATCAGGATGCAATTGTTCAAGAAATATCGAATACTCATTATATTTTGGTTTTGGAATCATTAGGCTGTGTGTTAAAGATAAAATATAAATAAATTAACAAGATGAACATAGGTTACTTGTAAGAGTTTATGATAAAAAAGAATCACTAAAATTAGTGATTTTTTTATGTTTAATACTTTTATTAGCTGTTTTTTTAGTGTTGATTTTTAGTTGGTTGTGTTTTTTTTATGTTGAATGATATATTTTTTGATTTTTCCATGGTTTTTGATATTGAATTAATAGCCTTATTATGGTATATTTGCCGAAATTGTATGTTCGCTTATCGAAGTCAAAATGTGACTTGGATAAGCGAAGCTGTGTAAATAAATGATTAAAATAACTAAAAAAGACTAGTAATAATGGAGAAAAACATAAAAATAGCAGTTATAGGCTTAGGTTATGTTGGTTTGCCATTGGCTAGGTTATTTTCTACAAAATATCCGGTTGTTGGTTTCGATATCAATCAGTCCAGAATTGCTTCTTTACAATCTGGTACTGACACAACATTAGAAGTTGATGATGAGACATTACAGAAAGTATTGCTTGATAAAGTTGGTGATACTATTGGCTTGTATTGTACTTCTAATATTGAAGATATAAAGGACTGTAATTATTATATAGTAACAGTTCCTACTCCAGTTGATAAAAATAATAGACCAGATTTAACACCTTTATACAAATCAAGTGAAACAGTTGGTTCTGTCCTAAAAAAAGGAGATATCGTTATTTATGAATCTACTGTTTATCCAGGAGTAACAGAAGAGGAATGCGTTCCAGTTTTAGAAAGAATATCGGGATTAATCTATAATGTTGATTTTTATGCAGGATATTCGCCAGAACGAATTAATCCTGGAGATAAAGAACATACTGTCGAAAAAATATTAAAAGTAACATCGGGTTCAACTCCAGAAATAGGAAAGAGAGTCGATGACTTGTATAAAACTGTTATTACAGCAGGAACACATTTAGCACCAACAATCAAAGTAGCTGAAGCGGCAAAGGTGATTGAAAATTCACAAAGAGATATTAATATCGCATTTGTAAATGAATTAGCCAAAATATTCAATTTGATGCAAATTGATACCCAAGCTGTTTTAAAAGCTGCAGGAACAAAATGGAATTTTCTGCCATTTAAGCCCGGATTAGTTGGAGGTCATTGTATAGGTGTAGATCCTTATTATTTGGCGCAAAGAGCTCAGGAGTTTGGATATCATCCTGAAATTATTTTAGCTGGACGACGTTTAAATGATAGTATGGGAGAATACATTGCTTCGCAAGTAGTGAAGTTAATGCTTAAAAAAGGAATTTATGTAAATGGAGCTAATCTTTTAATGCTTGGAATTACATTTAAGGAGAATTGTCCTGATGTACGCAATACAAAAATTGTTGATTTAATTCAGGCTCTGAAAGAATATGGTATTGCAATTACAATATTTGATCCATTAGCAAGTTTAGAAGAAGTACATAAAGAATATAAATTAGATATAACAAATACAATTCCTAATGAAAAGTTTGATGCTGTTGTCTTAGGAGTAGCACATACAGATTTTTTAAATTTAAATTTTTCAGAATTACAAAAAACTAATAGTTTATTGTATGATGTAAAAGGTGTACTAGGAGATGTGGCAGATAATAGACTATAAAATTAAGAGTTAACCACTTGTTTTATTAGCGAAAAATAGATTATGAATATAAAGAACTCAATTATACATGTTGTTTTAACGGGAGGAGTTGGTAGCAGATTGTGGCCACTTTCTCGTAAAAGTATGCCTAAGCAATATTTAGAAATTTTCGAAGGAAAATCATTGTTTGAAATGACAGTAGAGCGAAATGCAAATTTAGCTGATAAAGTGATGGTAGTTGGAAATGTAGATAACTGTCATTTGAGTGAAAAAGTAATGATTAAATTAGGGAAACCTTACATAAACATAGTTGAATCAACTCCAAGAAATACAGCTGCTGCAATTGCTTTTGCAGCATTTGCTTCGCAATCTGATGATGTTCTAATTATAACGCCATCTGATCACATTATTGATGAAATGGAAGAATATGAACATGCAATAAAAAAAGCTATTAGTAAAGCAAAAGAAGGATACATCGTAACTTTTGGAATTGTTCCGACAAAACCAGAAACTGGTTATGGTTATATAGAATCAAAAGGTGATGATGTTATTTCATTTCGAGAGAAGCCTAATAGTGTGACTGCAAAAAGTTTTATTGCACAAGGGAATTTTTTATGGAATAGTGGGATGTTCTGTTTTAAAGCGGGTGTCCTATTAGAAGAATTAAAAGCATATCAACCAGAAGTATATGAAAATTCTAAAAAAGCTTGGGAACTTAATAAAAATGGAAATTTAGATTTAGCTCTATCACTTGATATTCCTTCCATAAGTATTGATTATGCTGTTATGGAACGGAGTAAGAAAATAAAAGTTGTACCTGCTGCTTTTGGATGGTCTGATTTAGGTTCTTTTGAGTCTGTTTATGATTACTTAATTACTAAAGGGCATTTTGTAGATAAGGGTGGAAATATGGTTATAGGTTCAGATAAGCATACTACATTTTTGGGATTAAAAAATACTATTTTTGTATATACTGATACTGCTAATTTAATTTTGCAAAAAGAAAATTCACAAGATGTAAAAGATCTATACAGTGAATTAGAAAAACAAAAATCAGAGTTACTGAATTAATAAAATAAAATGAAAAAAATACTAATAACTGGAGGTGCAGGATTTATTGGGTCACATGTGGTAAGGCGTTTTGTGACTAAATATCCGGAGTATCATATTTTCAATTTAGATGCACTAACCTATGCAGGTAATTTAGAAAATATAAAAGATATTGAAGATCAATCAAATTATACTTTTATTAAAGGAGATATAGTTGATGAATTTTTTATAAACGAACTTTTTTCTGAAAATGATTTTGAAGGGATTCTGCATTTAGCAGCAGAATCTCATGTTGATCGTTCAATAGAAGAACCATTAGCGTTTGTAAAAACAAATGTTATTGGTACAATGAATTTATTAAATGCAGCTAAAAACCAATGGAAGAATAATCAAGAAGGTAAGAGGTTTTATCATATTAGCACTGATGAGGTATATGGATCACTTGGAGCAGAAGGGTTATTTACAGAGAAAACTTCGTATGATCCTAATTCCCCTTACTCAGCTTCAAAAGCCAGTTCGGACCATTTTGTAAGAGCTTATGGAGAAACTTACGGTTTGCCTTATGTTTTAACAAATTGTTCTAATAATTATGGATCGTATCATTTTCCTGAAAAATTAATTCCTCTTTTTATTAATAATATTATCAATAATAAGCCATTGCCAGTTTATGGAGATGGTAACTATACACGTGATTGGTTATTTGTAGAGGATCATGCTATTGCGATTGATTTAGTATTTCATGAAGGAAAAAATCATGAAACCTACAATATAGGAGGTTTTAATGAATGGAAGAATATTGATTTGGTGAAATTATTGTGCCAAATTATGGACGAGAAATTAGGAAAGGATAAAGGGACTTCTGATAAATTAATCACTTACGTAAAAGATAGACCGGGACATGATTTACGTTATGCAATCGATGCTTCAAAAATTAATAAAGAGTTAGGTTGGAAACCTTCTGTTACTTTTGAAGAAGGATTAGAAAGAACTATAAATTGGTATCTGAATAATGAAGAGTGGTTGCAAAATGTTACTTCTGGAACTTATAAAGATTATTACAAAAAACAATATTCTTAATGATGGCAAATTTCTAATTCAGAATATAGAATTAGGGACTTGTTAAATAAATTCTATATTAAAATTAACTATGAAAAAGATAACGGCAGTACTAGTATTATTATTTACTTTTTTTATGTCATTAAATATGTCTGCTCAAGATATACTTCAGTCCAAAGACCTAAGTACTGTTAAGGTTGATTATTTATCCGATAGTGATATTAATAAAATTAAAAATCAATTAGATGCTAAAGACCTTACTATAGATGATGCTGAGGAAGCGATTTTATCCAAAGGGATGAGTAAATCTGAGTTTTCAAAGTTAAAAACAAGATTGGAAGAACTTTCTAGGAAGAATCCTAAAAAAAAGAATTCAAATGATAAGGATTCGAACGACGAATTAAATGGGAAGGATTCAAAAGACAAGAATAAAAAATCTGAGTTTGGAAGAAAACAACAAGAGATTAACAATAATAAGATAAAAGATTCTATTAATGCTTTAATTTTTGGTTCTGAGTTATTTGATAATCCAACTCTGAATTTTGAACCTGATTTGAAATTAGCAACACCAATGAATTATATTCTTGGCCCTGGTGATGAATTACAGATTAGTGTTTATGGAGTTCAGGAATTTGATGACAATATTCCAGTGAGCGTTGAAGGGAAAATTACTATTCAGTATGTTGGACAAATTGCTGTTTCAGGAATGACAATTGAAGCTGCTACTCAAAAAATAAAAGCTGCAATAGCAAAAGTTTATAGTACGGTTCGTTCCGGCCAATCACAAGTAAGTGTGAGTCTAGCACAGATACGTACCATTAAGGTAACAATTGTTGGAGGGAAACAACCAGGTAATTATTCTGTTTCTTCTTTGGCAACTGTTTATAATGCGCTACATCTTGCTGGAGGACCTGGTAAGAATGGAAGTTATAGAAACATTGAATTGATTCGTAATAGCAAAATTTTTAGGAATATAGACATTTATAAATTTCTAGTAAAAGGTGATCAATCTGATAATGTAAGCTTAAAAGAAAATGATGTGATTCGAATTCCAGCTTATAGTCAGAGAGTTACAGTTGAAGGTGAAGTAAAGCGCCCAGGGATTTTTGAAATGAAAAAAGGCGAAATATTTACTGATTTATTATCATTCGCTTCAGGATTTAATGAATTTGCGTATACAGCATCAGTAAATATATTGCAAAAGACAGGGAAAGAATTTAAGGTTCATGATGTAAATGAAAGTGAATTTAATATATATCAACCACAGTCAGGAGATGTGGTTAAAGTTGCAAAAATTCTAAATCGATTTGCAAATCGTATTCAAATTGAAGGAGCTGTTTTTAGACCAGATTTCTATTCTTTTACAGAAGGAATGCGTGTGTCTGAATTGATAACAAGAGCAGAAGGTTTAAAAGAAGATGCTTATACAAAGCGAGCACGAATTATTCGTTTAAAACCTGATTTGACAACAGAGATTGTTAATGTTGATTTAGCAAATGTTTTATCCGGAGATTTGAATGCTGATATACTTTTGAAAAGAGAAGATATTGTAACAGTATACTCTATTTTGGATTTTAGAGAAGAATATAAAATTACGATTGATGGGGAAGTTAAAAATCCTGGTGAATATGAATATTACGAAAATTTAACTCTGAATGATTTGGTTGTTCAAGTTGGTGGATTAACTGGTTCTGCATCAAAACGAGTTGAAGTTGCAAGAATGATAAAGTCGGATGCAATAAACGACACAGATCCCAAACGAGTTAACGTATTTGAACTTGAAATAAATGAAGGAAACAATGAGCAGATAAAAAACTTTGCATTAATGCCTTTTGATGTTATTAATGTACGAAGAATGGCAGTTTATGAAAAGCCAGAAATGGTTAAAATTAGTGGTGCTGTATCATATCCAGGTAAGTATGTTTTAGCTAATAAAAAAGAAACGGTTTACAATGTGGTCATGCGAGCAGGAGGATTAACGTCAATTGCTAATTTGGATGGGATGAAAATTAAAAGACCAATTAAAGAAGAGCAACTAGAAAAATTAAAAAGTATCGATTTAAATTTAACAAAAGAAGATACTTTAAGAGAGAAAAAATTAGCTAAGAGATTAAAAGAAGAATTAAAATATGCGACCATACCTGTGGATTGGGATAAAATTGTAAAAGATAAAAATCATTATTCAAATGTGACTTTATTTCCTGGTGATGAAATTGAAGTTGCAACTTATAATGAGGGGGTAAAAGTAACTGGTAATGTATTGTTGACTTCAGAAATTCCATATAGAAGAGGGAAAAACTTTAAATACTATTTAAATGCTGTGGGAGGAGTTGATAATATGGGATGGAAGAAAAAAGCCTATATAATTTACCCAAATGGAAAAGCTGCTGTAACGAGTTCTTTTTTATTCTTTAGATCATATCCTGAAGTGACACCAGATTCACAAATTGTTGTTCCAGAAAAACCAATAACAAAAAAGATGACTCCTGGTGAGTGGGTTGGAATAGGTAGTGTAGTCTCGAGTTTAGCTTTATTGATATTAACTGCTTTTAAATAAAAATAAATTTTAAGGATGGATAATATACCTATTGAAAACAATGAAATTTCATTAAAAGAATTATTAGGAAAAATAAAGGAATGGTATAATTATTTGTTATCACAATGGAAAATTATTGTATTTGCAGGGATAATAGGTGCAGTTTTAGGATTGACATATTCTTTTATGAAAAAACCAGTTTATACCGCAACGTTATCATTTGCTTTAGAAGATGAAAAATCTGGAAGTGGTTTAGGTGGTGCATTAGGTTTGGCAGGTTCACTAGGATTAGATTTAGGTGGAAGTGGAGGTAATATTTTTACAGGGTCAAATTTAACAGAGTTATTTAAATCTCGATCAATGGTTGAACAAACATTGCTAACTCCGGTTAATTATCAAGGAAGAATAATTTCTTTAGCTGAAATGCACATTGAGATTAATAAATTAAGAAAAGGTTGGGAAGATAAGCCTAAATTGGCAAACATTCAGTTTTTACCAAATGCAAATCGTAAATACTTTACACGAGTTCATGATAGTGTTTTAGGATCAATTTATCAAAGATTGTCTAATGGAGGATTAGTTGTTGGGCAAAGAGACAAAAAAATCGCTATTACTACTATTGATATGTCTTCTGGAAATGAGTTATTTGCGAAGTTTTTTTGTGAAGCTTTAGCAAAAGAAGTGTCTGATTTTTATGTAAATACAAAGAGTAAAAAGGCGAGAATGAATATGGCAATTTTGCAAAAGCAAACCGATTCAATTCGAGCAGAACTCAATGGAGCTATTACTGGTGTCGCTGTTGCGAATGATAATACGTTTAATTTGAATCCAGCTCTAAATGTACGTCGCGCACCTTCTGTTCGTAGGCAGGTAGATGTGCAGGCTAATACTGTTATATTGACTGAATTAGTTAAACAGTCAGAACTCGCAAAAGTTACTTTACGAAAAGAAACCCCTTTGATTCAGATAATTGACAGACCAATTTTACCCTTACCTAAAACACATTTTGGTAAGATTAAAGGATTAATAATAGGAGGCTTTCTAGCAGGTTTTTCAGTAGTACTAGTATTGATATTTAGAAAATTATTAAGAGAACTAGATATTTAGTATTAGTTAATTTTTAAGATTTTGGATACTAGATTGCTGTTGAGGCGTATAGCCTGTCTTCTTGAATTCTAAATAAAATAAATAGATAAAATTCTATTGTTTATTTTATAACATAAATGTAATAAGCATACTTTCACTATATATATGTCTTTAAAAAAGCAGGCCTTACGAGGTTTTATTTGGTCGTTTTTGCAACAATTTTCGACTCAGTTGATTACATTTTTGGTTCAAATTATTTTGGCAAGAATTCTTTTGCCTTCAGAATTTGGATTGATAGGAATGTTAACAGTATTTATTGGTATAGGAACAGCATTATTTGAAGGAGGAATGACAAGTTCGTTAATTAGGGTTTCAAAAATAGATTCGAGGGACTATTCGACTGTTTTTTTTTTTAATTTAGGAGTTAGTTTATTGATATATCTTTTATTTTTTCTTTCGGCCCCTTATATAGCGTTATTTTACAGACAACCTATACTAACGGATATAGCGAGAGTATATGGGCTTTCTTTTGTTTTTCTAGCTTTTGGAACCGTTCAAAATACTATTTTGACAAAAGAAATGAAATTTAAGAAGCAGGCTATTATCACATCCCCCGCATTACTAATTGGAAGTTTGTTAGGCGTTTTTCTTGCATATAATGATTTTGGAGTTTGGTCTTTAGTGTATTCAATGCTTTTGACAAATTTATTAACATCAATCTTTTTGTGGTTTTCGTCCGATTGGTATCCAGAATTTATTTTTGATATTGATAGATTTAAATTGCATTTCCATTTTGGATATAAAATGACGATCTCGTCACTTTTAGATACTGTTTTTACAAATATTTATCAAATAATTATAGGTAGGATTTATAACCCTATAACAGTAGGGTATTATACTAGAGCTAATTCCTTGATGATGTTACCTGTTGGTAATATTTCTGCAGCACTGAATAAAGTCGTTTTTCCTCTTTTTGCAAAAGTGCAAGATGATATACCTGCTTTAAGAGTAGTCTATAAAAAGATTATGCTGATGGTTCTTTTTATTATAACTCCTATAATTGTATTAATGGCATTGTTAGGAAATGAGCTTGTTACTTTTTTATTTACTGAAAAATGGCTACCTGTTGTCCCTATTTTTCAGATTATTTCCCTTTCTGGGATTTTGTATCCTTTACATCTTTACAATTTGATGATACTCCAGGTTAAAGGCAGAAGTGATTTGTTTTTAAGATTAGAAATAATAAAAAAAATAATCCTAATATTTATAATAATTGTTTCTGTTTTATTCGGTTTTAAAGCTTTGTTAATAGGATCTGTTATTGCGTCAATAATAGCACTTTTTATTAATACCTATTATGCAGGTTCTATAATTGATTATACTATGAGGCAACAATTATTAGATATAATGCCAATTTTTATTATTTCAATTTGTATGGGACTAGTGATTTTTATTGTTAATAATAGTTTAACTGATTATAATGATATTTCCCGACTTATTATAAGTAGTATAGTGGGAGCAATAGTTTATATTTTTTTTGCATTTATATTTAAATTTCAAACTATAAGTGATATTAGAAACTTAATTTAAAGAATATGATACCAGTTACTAAACCATTTTTACCTCCACAAGAAGAATATCAACAATTTGTTAATGGAATTTGGAAGAGACAATGGCTAACAAATATGGGACCACTTGCGAGTGAGTTAGAGATGAATCTTAAAGAGTATCTTAAAGTAAATCATTTGTTGTTTGTGACCAATGGTACTGTAGCTTTACAGATGGCTATTAAAGCTTTAGGAATAAGTGGAGAAATAATTACCACCCCTTTTTCGTTTGTAGCAACAACATCATGTATTGTTTGGGAAGGATGTACACCTGTTTTTGTAGATATAGAAGAGAGAACGTTAAATATTGATACCTCAAAAATTGAGAGTGCAATAACTGATAAAACAGAAGCAATCTTAGCAACCCATGTATATGGAAATCCTTGTGATGTTGTAGCGATTGAAAATATTGCAAAAAAGTACAATTTAAAAGTAATCTATGATGGAGCTCATGCTTTTGGGGTTCAAGTTAAAGGTAAATCTATTTTTGAATACGGAGACATCACTACTTGTTCATTGCATGCTACTAAATTATATCATTCAATTGAGGGAGGTTTAATTATTACAAAATGTTCAGACTTACTTAAGAGACTTGCTCATACTCGCAATTTTGGAATTTCTGGATTTGATACATTCTCTGAATTAGGAATTAATGGCAAGAATTCTGAGTTTCATGCAGCTATGGGTTTAGTAAATTTGAATTATATTAAAGAAATACATGATAGTAGAAAACTATTGGTATCTCGTTATGATGAGAGACTACAGGGATTAAAAGCCTATCGTCCAATCTGGCATAAAGATTCTGATCAAAATTTTGCATATTATTGTGTAGTTCTTGAAAGTGAAGAATTATTACTCAAGATTAAATCAATTTTAGATGAAAATGAAATTTTTACAAGGCGTTATTTTTACCCTTCTTTAGCTAGTGCCTTGCCATATCTTGAACCTAAATATTTTGCAGTAACTGATACCATATCTAAACGTGTTTTGTGCTTGCCTTTATATTATGATTTAACTGTAGAAGAAGTAGATTTAATTTGTAGATTAATTTTAAGAGTTCAGAATAATTAAAATAAAATAAAATGATTAAAAATATAATAGAATATTTTATTGAAACGGTAATAAATAATGGCAGTAAAACTGCAGTGATTGAAGGTGATAGGAAGATAACTTTCGCCGAATTAGATGTGAAATCTAAAATTTTGGCACATCATATAATTAATCATGTTAATCATGTGAATAAACCAATTGCAGTTTTTCTTCCAAAAACAATAGATAGTGTCATTTCTAATGTTGCTATTACATTTAGTGGAAATATCTATATGAATTTAGATATTAAGACTCCTATGGATAGGATAAATAATATTATTTCATTAATAGAACCACAATTAATTATCACAAATTCTACGTATTTAAAACAAATAGAGGGCTTAGGAACTTCTCATCAAATATTAAATATTGATGCTATTGATTTTAGTAATAATGTAAGTGAAGATGAAATATTGCTAAATAGACTTTGTGGATTAATTGATACTGATCCATATTGCATAATCAATACATCGGGATCTACAGGTACACCAAAAGGTGTAGTACTTAATCATAAAAGTTTCGTCGATTTTACAGAATGGTCGATTGACACTTTTAAGTTTTCAAATAATGAAATAATAGGGTCTTTGTCTCCATTAGTTTTTGATATTTACAGTTACGAATTATGTATGCTTATGTCTAAAGCTTCTACTATAGTATTGATACCCGATAGTTTAGCAGCATTTCCCATTAAAATTTTAGAAATCTTAGAAAAAGAAAAAATAACGTTCCTTTTTTGGGTTCCAACAATTATGGTCAATATTGCAAATATGACATTGTTAGACAAAATAAACTTGCCTTCTCTAAAAACTGTTTGGTTTGCAGGTGAGGTATTTCCAACAAAGCAATTTAATTATTGGAAAGACAATTTAAAGGAATGTTTATTTGCTAATCTATATGGGCCTATTGAAATTACATTAGATTGTACTTATTTTATTATAGATAGAGACATTCCAGATGATGAGCCTTTGCCAATTGGCTTTACTTGTAGAAATACGGATGTTTTGATCCTTAATGATGAAGATAAATTAGTTGAAAAAGGGGAAGAGGGAGAATTGTGTGTTAGAGGAACTTCACTTGCAATGGGGTATTATAATAATCCTGAAAAAACTTCATTAGCATTTGTTCAAAATCCACTTAATAAGTCTTATCCCGAAATTATTTATAGAACGGGAGATATCGTTTCTGTTAATAATAGAAATGAAATTATTTTTAAAGGTAGAAAAGATAGTCTTATTAAGCATTTAGGATATAGAATTGAATTGGGTGAAATAGAACATGTTATTGTTAATACTTTAAAAATAGCTAAGAACGGTTGTATCGTTTATAATGTAAATAAAAAAGAAATTACTCTTTTTTATGAGGCAAATCATGAGATTTCTATTGTAGAGTTCAGGAAAGAACTTACAAAAGTATTTCCAAAATATATGATTCCTACTGTTTATATTTTTATGGAAGAATTACCAAGAAATACTAATGGAAAAATAGATCGTCTTTTTCTTAAAAATAAGATTAATATGTAATGAGAAAAGTAAGCGATTTTAGTGAAATTAATCAGGCTGTGGTTAGGATTAAAAATTTTAAAAAGAAAATAATTACTAATTTTTACCCGAACCGTGAAAAGAATGAAGTTTGGATATCTGAAGGAAACTTTTATATAATAGAATTTGCTGAAGTAACTTATTTTCTTAATAAAAAATCTGATTTTTATGTATTGTTTTTTATTGCATCTTCTAATGAAGAGTTAGTAAATTCACTTTCTAAATTGATGAAGGACTTTGAAGATGAAAAATTGATTTTAGATATTGTACAAAGAGAAGAGACTTCAGAATTGTTAGACATATTTTATAGCCAATCTTTTAATTATTATACGTCGCTTGTTAGAATGAATAGGTTAAATGTAAAGAAGGATTTTTCATCGGTTGCGATTGAAGGAATAAAAGACGCTTCAATTAAAGATTTAAATTCTTTGTATAATTTATTTCAAACATTTTTTGATGAAAAAGCGGAACAATTACCAGAAGAGAAGGAATTAGAGAGATGGATAAAAAATAAAAATGTTTTGATTTTTGAAGATGAGAATGAGATAGGTGGTTTTTTGATTTACGAAATTATTGGAAGTACTTTATACTTAAGATATTGGTTTGTGCATCCTGATTTTAGAGAAAAAAAAATAGGATCTAAACTTTTTAATGTTTTTGAAAATAGAGGTAAGGATACAAATAGACATCTGTTTTGGGTAATAAAGAGTAATGAAAATGCAATAAAGAGATATAAGCATTATGGATTTGTTGAAGAAAAAATGTATAATTTTGTGCTCACAAATAAAATGATAAAATATGAATGATAAAATAATATCAATTTTAAATGATATAAGACCAGAATTTGATTTTAATGAGCCAACTGAAAATTTTATTGAAGCTGGAATGTTAGATTCGTTTGATTTGGTAACCTTAGTAACAAGTTTGGATGAGTCTTTTGAAATATCAATTGATGGAACAGATATATTACCAGAAAATTTTGCAAATGTTGAAACTATTTCTAGTTTATTGATTAAATACATCAAATAATGAATTTGTACTTCAAAGACAAAGAAATTACGGGAATGTTGGTGATAATGCCTTCAAATGAAATAAAGTTTGAAGACGAAATGGAAAATTATAATTTTTCTACTGCAAAATCTCTAAAATTAAAAGCCGCTCTTGGGTTAAATAAGAGGAGAGTGGCTCCAGAAGGTATCTGTTCGTCTGATTTAGCTATTAGAGGTCTTGACTATCTTTTTTCAACAGGTAAGTTGCAAAAAGAGGAAATTGATGCACTTATTTTTGTGACTCAATCACCAGATTATATTATGCCTCCAACTAGTAATGTTATTCAAGGACATTTTAATCTAAAACAAGACATGATTTGTTTGGATATAAATCAAGGATGTGCTGGTTTTATTATCGGATTAAATCAGGCTTTCATGTTACTGGAACAATCTTCAATTTCTAAAGTTGTCTTAGTAAATGCTGATGTATTGAGTACTAAAGTATCAAAAAGAGATAGAAACAGTAATCCATTAATTGGGGATGCTGCTTCAATTACAATAATAGAAAAGTCATCTGAAAAAAAAGAAATTTTCGGAACAATAAAAATGGATGGAACGGGAGCATTCTCTTTACAAATTCCAGCGGGTGGATCTAGGTTGCCAATTTCTGATGAAACAGGAGTTATGTATGAAGATATTAGTGGTAATTTTAGAAGCAAGGAAAACCTTGTAATGAAGGGAGATGATGTGTTTAATTTTGTTCAAGCAGAAGTTCCTCCAATGATTGATTCGCTATTGCAAGCAGCAAAGATTGATAAGAATGAGGTAGATTATTACATGTTTCATCAGCCAAATAAATTTATGTTAAACAAAGTTGCAGACAAGATTGGAATTAGCAGAGAGAAGATGCCTGCAAATGTTGTGGAAAACTTTGGGAATTCTAGTGGTGTAACAATTCCAGTAGTTACATGTTTTAACATATCAGAGGAGATTAAAGAAAAGAAGTTGAAAATTTGTTTTTCAGGATTTGGAGTAGGCTTGACATGGGCTTCATTGCTTATGGATGTTGGACCTTTATCTTTTTGTGAAATAATAGAATATTAAAAAAAAAACAAAAAAAATGGAAGATTTTTTAGAAAAAATGGCTGAATTGTTTGAGGAAGATACTGTAGAATTAACAGATAGTATAGTTGATTTTGATGCATGGGATTCTTTGACCAGTTTATCAATAATTGCTTATTCAGGTGAAGAATTTCAAAAGAGTATTACGGCGGCTCAAATTATTGAGGCTAAGACTATTGGTGGTTTGTACGAATTGTTAAAAAGTAACTAAATTTCTAAAAGTGTATAATCCAATTTCATTAGCGGGTAAAAAGTATATTATAACGGGAGCTTCTTCGGGAATAGGTAAAGCAACTAGTTTATTATTGTCAAAATTAGGAGCGACACTAATTTTGATAGATTTAAATGAAAAGGGACTATTAGAAACCGCAGAAATGTGTGAGAATAAGACAAAAGTTTTACTTGTTGACTTATTGGATTCAAACGAGTTAAAAACAAAAATTGTTAGTGCAATATCAGAAGTTGGAAAAGTTAATGGTTTTGTTCATTTAGCTGGAAGGCCATATTTGTCTCCTCTGAAAGCTCTTAATGAAAAAGTGTTATTAGATGTCTTAAAGATTAACTCAATTGCTGGCTTAGAATTAGCTAAAATTTGCTCTAATAAATCAGTTTTTAGTGGAGAATCCGGTGCATTTGTTTTTATATCATCTGTATATGGGTGTGTTGGGTCTGCGGCAAATGTTGGTTATGCAATGTCAAAATCAGCTTTGCATGGAATAACAAAATCTCTTGCAATTGAGTTGGCTCCTAAAGGAATTAGAGTAAATTGTATAGCGCCAGGGTTTGTGAAAACAAATATGCTAGATTCAATTAGTGGATCTTTTAATTCTGAATATGATGAATTAATCAATAAACTTCATCCACTTGGGCTTGGTAATGCAGAAGATGTGGCAGATTCTATTGCTTTCTTAGTATCAGATATGGCTAAGTGGATTACAGGTTCGATAATAAATGTCGATGGAGGGTTTACAGCACAGTAATAATATGGAAAAAAAGCAATTTGTTCTTGTTACAGGAACTACATCAGGTATAGGAAAAGAGATAGCGATTCAGTTATCTAATGATTATAATGTAGTGTTGCACGGTCGAAATCTAGAGAAATTAAAGGAGGTTGAAAGATTTTGTAATAAAAAAAATAGCGCACTAATATGGCTATGTGATTTAGAAGAAATCGAAGAAGTAGAAAATTCATTAAGTCTATTTTTACTCAATAATGCTATTGAAATTGTAAAATTTGTACATAGTGCAGGAGTAATGAAAATGGCTCCTTTAAAAATGTCAAATCTGAATATTTTAAGGCAAACTTTTAATGTAAATGTTTTTGCTCCCAATCTTATCTCTAAAATACTTATAAATAAGAAATTAAATAACAGCTCTTTGTCAAGTGTTGTCTTTATATCAAGTAACATAAGTAATCATGGAGCGAAAGCAATGAGTGCTTATGGATCATCAAAATCAGCACTTGATGGTTTAATGAGATCATTAGCAATAGAGTTAGCCCCTAAGGTCCGTGTTAATTCTATTCTGCCAGGTGCAGTTGAAACTGAAATGACAAAAGAAATTCTAGGAAATGAAGAGTTAAAAAACAGAATGTTGGCTGTTTATCCTTTAGGAATAGGTACACCCAATGATATTTGTCAAGCAGTTACATTTTTGCTTTCAGAAAATGCAAGATGGATTACAGGACAACAACTTACAATCGATGGAGGAAGAACAATTAATATTACCGGGTAAAAATGGAAATATTAGTTGGAATAATCCAAAATCAACCAATTGATTCCAATTGTTTTGTAGTATACAATGATTTAAACTCTAGTTGTATAATAATTGATCCAGGAACAGAAGATTGTAATGAATTATTACTTTTTTTAGAAAAAAAAAATCTAGTACCGGAATATATAATATTAACTCATGAACATTTTGATCACATTTGGGGAGTCAATAAGCTATTGGAACTGTTTGATTGTAAGGTGGTTTGTGCAGAAAAATGTCTAGAAAGTATAATTAATAAAAAGAAAAATTTATCAATATTTTATAATCAAATAGGATTTGAAATTCCTATGACCAATAATGTTTTAATCGTTTCTGATGAAGTTTTAAATCTTGGTAAGTATTCAGTCCAGTTTAAAGAAACTCCAGGACATTCACAAGGATCTATTTCTTTTTGGATAAATGAAATGCTTTTTGTAGGAGATGTTTTTATTAAAGATACTAAAACGGTAACAAAATTACCAAGTGGTAGTAAAAAAGAACTTTCTGAGACAATTTATGCGTTGAAAGAATTATTTAGTAATAGAAATATAGTGGTTTATCCAGGTCATGGGGAAGTGTTTTATTTTGATAATATTGATTTTAGTAAAATTATATGAAAAAAATTGTAATTATAGGTACTGGGGCAGTTGCTGCAGAGTTGACCTCATATATAGAAGATAACAACAAGTTTGTTGAATCTCAATTTCAAATCGATTTGTTGGGTTATATTGATTACGATTATAATATTGAAAAATATTGGAAAAAGTATAAGCTTCAAAAACCTGTCCTTGGAGATATTGATAATTACAATTTTGAGGAAGATGTTGAAGTTCTAATAGGTATCTCGGACATTAAATTTAGGAATGAAATTATTTCAAGATTGGAAATAAAGGAAGTTACATTCTTTCAATTTATACATAGTTCAGTAATTATACCAGATACAATTAGATTAGGAAAAGGTAATATTATTTATCCATTTTGCATTATTGGTCCTAATACAGAAATCGGAGATTTTAATATGGTAACATCTTATAGTTTCATAAGTCACGATTGTGTTATAGGTAATGGTAATTTTTTCTCTACAACTGGGATTGCAGGGAGAGTTTCAATTGGAGATGATAATTTTTTTGGTATCAGATCTACAGTGATTCCAAATATCACCATTGGGAGTCAAAATATGATTCAAGCTGGAATGATGGTAGATAAGTCAATTAAAGATGATACTACTGTTTTTTATAGATATAAGGAAAGTATAATAGCGATCCCAAAATAGAATGCAGCAAGACAATACACCGATATTGAGTGTTATATGTACATCATTTAATCACGAAAAATATATCAAAGAATGTTTAGATGGTTTTGTAATGCAACAAACAAATTTTTTATTTGAAATAATTGTTCATGATGATGCATCTACCGACAGTACTGCAGAAATTGTTAAAGACTACGAGATAAAACATCCCAATTTATTTTTTAATATATATCAATCTGAAAATCAATTTACCAAAAAAGGCGTAAACATATGGTATGATATTATGCTTCCTAAAGCGAGAGGGAAATATATTGCTATTTGTGAAGGAGATGATTACTGGACTGATTCTTTAAAGTTACAAAGGCAAGTAGATTTTCTGGAGAGAAATAAAAATCTTACTTTTTGTACGCATCGATATAAAATTTTTTATGAAAATGATAATTCATTTGATAAAAATATCCACCCATTGAATCAAAATTTAGATGAGAATATCGAAATTAATAAGGATGTTTTTTTTAAGGATTGGCTATCACAGCCACTTTCTGCAGTTGTAATAAAAGACGATCTATTAGATGCATTAAGTAAATATAGTTATTTTAAACATTATAGGGATTACCATATATTTTATTTCCTTTTGCAAAAAGGTAAAGGTATCTGTTTAAATTTTTGTGCAGGAGTTTATAGAATAAATGATGGTGGAATTTTTAGCGGCAATGCTAGAAATGATAAAATGAAAACAGCTTTTTTAATTAATGAAGAGTTATATCTATATACTAAAGATTATAGATTTCTATTTCTTTATTGGAAATACGTGTTTGTTATAATAAGAAATATGGAAGGCTTTAAATTATTTCTAAAATCATTTATTTCTAATTTTAATTTTAGAGATAAACTGAAATCAGTTAAGTATTTTTTATTAGCATTGTTTGATTCAATTGTAAGAAAATAAAATAAAAATAAATGCCAAAGATTTCAGTTATAATTCCAGTATTTAATGCTGAAAAATTTATTGAAAGATGTTTAGACAGTGTGTTATTCCAAACACTTGCAGATATAGAAATAATCTGTATCGATGACTGTTCCTCTGATAATTCTTTTAATATCTTGAAAGAATATGAAGTTAAGAATGATCGATTGAAATGTTATAAAAACGAACAAAATATTGGTCAGGGATTGACCAGAAATAGAGGGATTGATGTAGCACAAGGAGAATATATTGCTTTTGTAGACAGTGATGACTGGATAGAATCAGATATGTATCAATCTCTTTATGAAGTTAGTGTTCTAAAAAAATATGATTTAATTTGTTGTAATTTAATTTATGATTTTCCAGACGGAAGTTCAGAAGCACCAAGGATGCCATTATTAGAATTAATTGATTCTAATTTTATGATTAACGAAGGTATTGCTCCCTCTATAAAGCTGTTTTCTTCTAATTCTCCTTGCGATAAAATCTACAAACGTGAGTACATAGAAAAATTAAAATTAAGATTTGTAAGTGAAAGAGTTTTTCTTTATGAAGACAAACTTTTTAATCTAACTATTTTCGCATCAAACCCAACTTTTTTTTTCGTACAAAAATCTTTTTATCATTATATGATTCGTTATGGTAGTACAATGACTTCATATAAGAAAGATTTTACAGAAAAATATTTTGTAATGCACAATAAAATTAAGAAACTTCTGTCTGAAAATAATATAATGTCGGATGAAGTTGAGCAGAGATTTAAAATTAGTTTATTTGAAATAACATTTACCTTTTGTTTAAATTCATTGGTTTACAATCAGTCATTAAAAGGTAAGTTTTTAGAGTTTTCTAAAATAATAAACGATAAAAGGATTTCATCTAATATAAAAGAATTTAGTGTAAAAGACATTCCTTTATCATCTTCGAAAATAAATAAATTAGTAAAATTATTTTGTTTTTTGATTTTGAAATATTTGAAATAGCTTTTGCTAAAGAAAAACAAATGCAAAATATAAAATTTACAAATTGGACAATACTTTTTTTGATTCTTTTAATAGAATCGATTTTATTGTTTTTGTTTGCTCCTCATTATTATAATTATGAATTTAACTTGTTTTGTATGCTTCAATACCTCTCAAGTTCTTTTCTATTTCTTAGAGCTAAAAAGAAAGAAAATTATTTTGATTTTGATATGATTTTTATGTTTTCATTTTTTTTTGTGATGTTTTTTTATCCTGTATTTATGTTTCAGAGTGATCCATTAAAATATTTTGCCTTTAAATATGAGTTTAATGAAAATGTTATTTCTAGATCGACAGCACTTTCATTATTAGGAATGCAATCTTATTTTTTAGGGAGTATTTCTTTTACCGCTATAGGCAGCACTGAAGTCTCAAAAATCAAATCTTATAGCTTTGTGACTGGTCTCACAGTCATTTCTGCAATTTCATTTCTGTTATTTATTGCCTCTGGAGGTTATGCGAGTTTAAAAGGAGCATACTCAGGTGAAATAGTGCAGTCATCAGGATTAGGGTCTTATTTCAGAGCATTTACACCACCATTTTTATATTGTGCTCTTGCTTTACAGTTTAATAATTTGTATAAAATAAATAAAAATAAGTTTTATTATAAAAGACTAAACAAGATTTTGGTAATATATACATTAACTTTTATGATACTTATGTTGATGTCTGGTAGTCGTGCAAACACGCTACAGCTGTTGCTAATCTGTGGGGCATTATTTACTATGTTTTATCGCCCAATAAGTTTTCTACGATTTGTTCCATTAATAGTTATTGGTGTTTTGGGTATGTTCGCAATTAATATTATGCGAGGGGGAGGAGAGTTATCTGGACTAGCTGATGTTGTTATGGATTTGATTATTAATAACAGAAATACATATGTGGCTGTCGATTATGTAGATGTATATGGTATGACTTTTGGAAAATCTATGTTATCTGTTTTATTAGCGCCTTTTCCTTTCATGCAAAGTATTGTATTTTCAATTTTAAGCATCAATCCTTGGGACGCTTCTTCAGCTTCACTAATTACAAAAATTTCGTTAGGAGGAGAAAGTGAATTAGGTTTAGGTACTAATATAATAGCAGATCTTTATATCTCGTTTGGAATGGTAGGTGTGATTTTTTTTATGTCCCTATTAGGTAGATACATTGCTAAAATTCTTTATTTTGCCAAAAGTAATATTTATGCTCTTATTGCTTATACAGTAATGATTTCGTATTCGGTATATATTGTTCGCTCTGAGTTTTTCTATTCAGGTAGAGATTTATTATGGGCAATATTTTTCTTTTTTTGCTTTGAAATATATAGTAATAGTAAGAAGTTAAAAGTGAAAGATAAATGAAAGTTTCTATAATAATATCTGATATTTCGAAAACTGGAGGAACGGAAAGGGCTGTTGTAACTTTGGCAAATATGTTATGTAAAAAAAAATATAATGTATTTATCATAAGTCTATCAAAAACAGAAAATGAAAAAAGTTATTATAAAATTGACGATAAAGTTTCATTAGTTTTTCTAAATAACGATATTTTACCACATGAATTATTAAGAAAAATAAAATGGAGTTTAACAACAGTTTTATTATTGAGGAAGTATTTTAAAAATACAAATGAAGATTTTATAATTTCAACAGGTCATAATAATAATTGGTTGTTACCTTTTGTTAAAACAAATAATCAAACTAAGCTTATTGCTTGTGAACATATTGTTTATTCTAGTATTCCAAAGGTTTCTAGATTATTTATGAGATTAACATATCGGTTTTTGGATAAAATAGTTGTTTTATCTGAGAAAGCCAATCAAAGCTTTTATAAGTATTCTAAAGTTGTTGTTATTCCTAATGCAGTTTCATTCAAAACTGAAAAAGTGTCTCAACTTATTGAAAAGCAAATTTTGATGGTTGGAAGATTAAGTACTGAGAAAGGTTTGGAAAGGTTGGTACTTATTTCTACACATTTGAAGCAAAAGTTTCCTGATTGGAAAATTATTATAGTTGGAGATGGACCAGAAAGAAATAGAGTTGAGAAGTTGATAAAGGAAGCAGATTTAATCGATTTTGTAATATTGAAAGGAGCATCAACGGACGTGAAAAGTTATTATTTAAATAGTTCAATTTATATTATGACATCTTATTTTGAAGCATTTCCGATGGTTCTTTTAGAAGCTCAAAGTTTTGGGTTACCTGTTGTTGTATTCGACTGTCCCGAAGGTCCAAACCAAATTATAGATAATAATAATGGTTTTTTAGTTGAGAATGGTGATATTATTGAGTTTTCTGAAAAAGTAGCAATATTGATTAAGGATGAAATTTTGCGTAAAGAGTTTAGTATAAATGCAAAAAATAATTCGAATAAGTATTCAGAGGAAAATATAATTGCGAGATGGACTTTTTTATTTAAAGAAATGAAAATAATATAAAATTATAAAAGAGTTTTTTAAATAAACAATGTGGGATTTTAAATAATGATAGATAAGTATTTAAGTGATAAATTGAAAGTGATTTCTTTTTTTTCTATGTTAATGGTTGTGTTTTTGCATTCATATAATTTAGGAGAAGAAATATTAAATGATACTAGTGTTACAAAAGGATATGATTTCTTTATTCAATTTTTTATAAGTCAGGGAATTGCTAGAGTTGCAGTGCCTATTTTTTTTGTAATTTCAGGTTACTTGCTTTTTTTAAACAAGAAAAATACTTTTGATGAGTATCTTTTGATTTTAAAAAAGCGATTTAAATCATTAGTCATTCCATATTTATTTTGGTCTTTTTCTTTATTTTTTATTTTTTTATTATTACAAAGTTTACCGCAAATAGGTATGTTTTTTAAGCAAAAACATATTATTGACTATAATTTTCATGAAGTATTAGAAACTATTTTTGTTCATCCAATACCATTTCAGTTTTGGTTTATTAGAGATTTGTTTGTATTGATGATATTCTCTCCATTATTATATGCACTTGTAAGGTTTTTTAAGATTTTAACATTATTTGTTTTTTTAATTACTTGGTGGTTTCAGATCGATTTTGTGATTTTTTCTAATGAAGCAATATTATTTTTTGTTCTAGGATTGTTTTTAGTAATCAATAAGATAGATTTAAATGTTAGTAAATTATTTAAAAATAGTATCTTTTTAGTATTGTTGTGGTTTTTACTAGTTTTTTCTGAAACACTACTTATATATAAAGGATTTTTAAATAAAAGTATTATAAACTCTCTTCATAAATTTGGAATTTTAGTTGGTTTGTTTGCTGTTTGGAGTTTTTATGATTTTTTATTTAAAAAAGCTGGTATTAATTCCAAATTTTTATCATTAACACAGATGTCATTTTTTATATATGCTTTTCATGAACCATTATTAGAAATAATAAAAATTGTTTTTTATAAAATATTAGGAGAAAGTCAATTTTTAAAATTACTTCTATATGTTACTTCTCCTCTATTTGTAATATCAATCAGTATATTTCTGGGATTGTATTTGAAAAGAGTTTTTCCTAATTTTTTTAGTATTATAACAGGAGGAAGATAAAAGATTAGAATATTTGTTAATTTAAGGAATCAATTAATGGACATATTATTAGACAATATAATTTTTTCGTTGCAAAAATCTGGTGGAGCTTCAGTTGTTTGGCAACAGCATTTGGAGAGATTATTAGAAGATAGAGAGTTTAAGTCTTTCTTTTTAGAATACGATAATGCTGGACATAATTTTTTTAGAAAACAATTAACAATAAATAATGATTTAGTAAATTTAAGGAGTTCTCGATATTTATTTATAAAACGTTATTTAAACTTGAGTTCAAAGATTAAGACTAAACATATTTTTCATTCTTCACATTATCGAGTCGAAAATGGTATAAATATAATTAATGTTACAACGGTTCATGATTTTACCTATGAGTATTTTATGAATGGATTGAAGAAGGGTGTACATTCTTGGCAAAAGAATCAGGCAATTAATAGCTCTCAAGGTATCATTTGTGTTTCGGAAAGTACAAAGAAAGATTTGTTACATTTTTTGCCACACATTAGCGAAAACAGAATTAGAGTTATTTATAATGGTGTTGATAATTGTTTTAGATTATTGAATCATGATTACGTTTTGCAAAAAAAACATTCATTTGAGGATTATAGTTATGCTTTATATATTGGAGATAGAAATGCTATATATAAAAATTTTGACATGGCAGTTGATGCATGTCGATTAGCTAAAATACCACTTTTGATAATCGGAGGTGGCGAATTAACAGTAGAGGAGGCATATAAATTAAAAGCGAAATTAGGGGATAAAAATTATTCAATACTTTTAGGTGTAAGTGTTGAAGATTTAAATTATTGTTATAATAAAGCTTATTGTCTTCTTTATCCGTCATTATATGAAGGCTTTGGAATTCCAGTTATAGAAGCACAACGTGCAGGTTGTCCAGTTATAGCAACGGATAGTTCATCAATACCAGAAGTGTTAGGGAATAAATATTTAATGATAGGAAAACCAACTGCTCAGAAAATTTCTGAAAAAATAAAAGAATTAACATTTGCTAGCCATTTGAGAAAAGAAACAATTGAAAAAGGATTTGAGAAATCTAAAAGATTTAGTTGGGAAAACACTTATCAACAAACAACAGAATTTTACAAAGAATTATATTTTGAGAAATAGATATTCCTTATTAACATTTATTAAATTAACTATTTGGCTAATCCGAACTAAATTAATTTGGAGTAATGCACGTATAATCAGATTTCCTTTTGATTTGAGGGGAAAAAAATATATGTCAATATCTGCTGGGTTTACTACTGGGGTTGGATGTAGATTGGAAGCTTATCCAAAAGATAAAAATAAAGTTTTACATATAGGTAAAAATGTTCAAATGAATGATTATGTGCATATCACTGCAATGGAAAATGTTTTCATCGGAGATAATGTACTTATGGCAAGTAAAATTTATATATCAGATTGTAGTCATGGGAGTTACTCTGGAGATTTTAATGATTGTAATCCTAATAGTATCCCTGCGGAGAGAAAACTTTTCTCTAATCCCGTTTTTATAAATGATAATGTTTGGTTAGGGGAATTTGTATCCGTTTTACCAGGGGTAACTATAGGGAAAGGAACTATTGTTGGAGCGAATTCAGTTGTTTCTAAAAGCCTCCCACCTTATGTAATTGCTGTTGGTTCACCGGCTCGTCCAATAAAGAGATATAATTTTGAAACCCAGAGATGGGATAAAATAATAAATAATAAATAATGAAAAATATATTAATAACTGGAGGAGCAGGATTTATTGGAAGTAATCTGGCACTTAAACTTATAGAAAAAGGACATAAAATTACGGTTTTAGATAATCTTTCAAAACAAATACATGGAGAGAATCCTGTGGAGACATCTCCATTATTTAAAAAGATAAAAGATAAAGTAGTATTCATTGAAGGAACGGTTACATCCAGAGCTGACTGGGAAAAGGCATTAGAAAATCAAAATGTGATAGTGCATTTTGCAGCTGAAACAGGTACAGGGCAGTCTATGTATTGTATAGAAAAGTATACAGAAGTGAATATTCAGGGTACTGCAATTATGCTTGATATACTAGCCAATAAAAAGAGTTCAGTTGAGAAAATTGTAATAGCTTCTTCACGTTCTATTTATGGAGAGGGAAAATATAAACATCCAAAATTAGGGATTGTATATCCATCGCATAGAAGAGAGGATGATATGTTAGCTGGTAATTTCGAACTTTCCTACGCAGATTATGAAGAACTTGAGTTATTAGCAACTGATGAAGATTCTAAAATTCATCCATCTTCGGTTTATGGTATTACTAAGCAGAATCAAGAACAAATGATTATGACAGTGTGTCCAACTATTGGAATTGCTCCAGTTGGATTTAGATATCAAAATGTTTATGGGCCAGGACAATCATTATCAAATCCTTATACTGGGATTTTATCTATTTTTTCGACTCAAATTAGAAATAATAACCCAATTCAAATTTTTGAGGATGGAAAAGAAACTCGCGATTTTGTCTTTATTGATGATGTTGTCACGGCAACAATTCTCGGTATTGAAAAAGAAGAGGCTAATGGGCATGTTTTTAATGTTGGAACGGGTGTAGCAACAGACGTTCTTGAAGTAGCTAATTCATTAATAAAGGCTTATGATATTAATGTCCCTGTAACCATAACGGGTAAATTCAGGTTAGGTGATATTCGTCATAACTATGCCGATTTAACTAAAATTAGAACATGTTTAGGATTTGAACCTACTGTATATTTTAATGAGGGTATAAGGAAATTTTCAGCATGGGTGTTAGAACAAGAAATTCAAGAGGATAAATTAAGTATCTCTCTTGAAGAAATGAAAAAGAAAGGTTTGTTAAAGTAATGGATAGTAGAAATTTTCACAATAAGAAAATACTTTTTTTTTCTGTCAAATTATTTAACTATGAGAATATTATTGCTGATAAATTGCGATCATTGGGTGCAGAAGTTGATTATTATGACGAAAGACCTAGCAATTCAATTCTTACAAAGGGAGTAATTAGGTTAAAGAGAAGCCTCTATAATGTAAGAATACGTAACTACTATAATGATGTTTTAATAAAAATTAAAGAAAAACGCTATAATTATTTTTTTTTAATTAAAGGAGAAGTTATTCCACAGTATTTTATAGAGAAAATAGTAGAGTTAAACCCTGAAATTATTTTGTTATATTATACGTTTGATTCTTTCGAGAACAACCCTAATGGTATTGATATTTTAAAAAATTTTGATAGAAAATTTACTTTTGATTCTAAAGATTCAAAGGTTTATGATTTAAGTTTTCGACCATTGTTTTTTTCAGATGATTATTACAAACTGATCAATAATGAGCATTTTAAATATGATTTGCTTTTTATTGGCACGGCACATTCAGACAGATACGTCATTAGTGAAAAAGCTAGTAAATGGTGTAAGGAAAACAAGCTTAAAAATTATGCATTTTATTATTCACCAAGTAGAATTGTTTTTTTGTTCTTTAAACTATTTGACTCTTCCTTTAAAAAGTTTAATTATAATAAAATTTCTTTTTTTAGCTTAAAACATGAGCAAATAATTGAATTGTATAAAGAATCAAAAGTTGTCCTAGATATCAATCATCCTAATCAAAGAGGGTTAACAATGAGAGTTTTTGAAGCATTAGGTAGTGGTAAAAAACTGATAACCACAAATATTGATATTAAAAGATATCCTTTCTATAATGAAAATAATATTTACGTTATCGATAGGAATAATATTGATTTAAATTGCAATTTTTTTAGCTTGCCTTTTATTGATGTCGATAAAAAATTGTATCATCAAATGTCTATTACTGGATGGTTAGAGGAGTTGTTTTTTGATAATGAATCGTTTACTTGGTTATGTGAACGTAACAAACGATAATTACTAAAAATGATTAAATGAATATACTTCTCACGGGAGCAAATGGTTTTTTAGGAACAGTTATAAAAAATAAATTATCTGATGATCATAATATTACCACTTTATCAAGGGCTAATTCTGATTATAAGATTTCTTTAGATAAAGAAATACCTGTTTTTATAGAAAAATTTGATTTAATTATTCATGCGGCTGGCAAAGCGCATAGTATTCCAAAAACTGAATCTGAAAAAACTGAATTTTATAATGTGAATTTTTCAGGAACATTTAATCTCTTAAAAGGATTAGAAGCATCTAGTTTACCGAAAAAATTTGTTTTTATAAGTTCTGTAGCTGTTTATGGACAGGATTTAGGCAATAATATCAATGAAAATCATCCTTTATTGGCTCAAGATTCTTATGGACTAAGTAAAATTGAGGCAGAAAAACTGATCATAAATTGGTGTGAACGAAATAATGTTATTTGTACAATTTTGCGTTTACCTTTATTAGTCGGTAAAAAGCCACCAGGTAATTTAGGGACTATGATAAAGGCTATAAATAAAAACTATTATTTTAATATTGGAAAAGGAAAAGCAAGAAAAAGTATGGTTTTGTCTGATGATGTAGCTTTGATCATTCCAGATGTTTCTTTAGTTGGAGGAGTATATAATCTTACAGATGGTTTTCATCCTAGTTTTTATGAATTAAGTTTAGCAATTTCAAAAAATAATAAAAAATATTTTAATTTACCTGTTTTTGCAGCTAGATTTCTTGGTAAAATAGGAGATTTATTAGGGAATAGAGCTCCAATTAATTCTTTAAAAGTAAAAAAAATAATTTCGGATTTAACTTTTGATGATTCAAATGCTAGACGATCGTTGAATTGGAAGCCTGAACCAGTTTTAGACTATTTGAAAAGAGAAAGCTTAGATTAGTAATAAAAAGAACAAAGCGATTCAACTCATAACACCAGAAGTTCTGGTTAATATTATTTTGAGTAAAAACCGATTTTAAATAAATAAATAAATAAATGTTTTTTTATATTTTTTTTCTTTTATTTATTACAGGATTAGTATTGGTCGAGTATTTTTATCCTCCTAGAGGAAAAGTAATTGGTATTATTGTATTAATATTAATTGTATTAATTTCTGGACTACGAAAAGGAATAGGTTACGATTATAATTCTTATGTTTCATGGTATCTGTACAAAACTCGTGATAATGATTTAGAATATGGATACTTAGCAATTATGAATGTGTTTAGGTGGTTTAATTTAACACCTAGTTTTCTTTTTTTCTTTTTTTCTTTTTTTACTTGTTTTTTTGTTTATCTCGGGGTTAAAAAATATGCGATTAATCCAAATATAGCATTATTATTTTATATTATAATTCCTGGTTTATATTTAACCTCCTTTACACTTGTTAGACAATCTTTATCAGTAGCAATTAGTTTTTACGCTTTTTATTATTTAATCAATAGAAAGTATGTGATATTTTTTTTGTTAATGTTTATTGGTGTATCAATACATAATACTTGTTTAGTTCCTTTATTTTTATTTTTATTAGTTTTTAAATATGGGGATAGGATGAAAATTAATCATCTTTATGGGATGGTAATTTTTTCTTTTCTTATATCTTCTTTTGACTTTTTTCAGGTTTTTCATGAATTATTTGAAAAAAGCAGATATGCTTATTATTTTTCTGACAAAATAAAGCCAGTAAGTATTTGGAAGATTATTGTTTTAAACTTAGAAGGAATTTTAATTTTATATTATTCAAAAAAGTTTGATAATAGATATCCTTATCAGAAATATTTTTTAGTATTATATTGTTTTTCAATTGTTTTTATTAATATATTTTCTAAAAACTATGATTTGACGAGGATTTTTATTTATTTTAGAATCTTTGAAATTATAGTAGTGGCTAATTTAATCTCTTTAGAAATCAATACAAGAAGAATCGCTCTTTTTCTATTTTTTTATATATTGTATTTTAGCGCATTTTTAAATGGGTTAAGAGTAGATTTTGAATTTCAAAAAAAGAATATGCCTAGACTTATACCTTACGATAATATTTTATGGTTTTCTTCAAAAATTATGGAGCCAGAATTAATAAAAGAGAATATTTTTGATTAATAAGGACTTTGATATGTTAGTTTAGTGAATGTTATTAGGTTCAATAGAATTAGATTTAGAATATGGATAGAGGTAAATCATCTTTTACTAAATAGTTAAAAATTTAAAATTATATATTTAATACTACATTGTGGAACTTTAAATACAAAAACTTCAACAAAAATAATGCAATACACAATCCTAGGAATTCTTTTAATGATTATAATACTACTTTATTTTAAAGTAGCTAATCGATTTAATATTATTGACAGACCTAATGAAAGAAGTTCACATACTGAAATTACTTTAAGAGGTGGTGGAATTATTTTTTGGTTCTCTGCGTTATTATACTTTATACAGAATATTCAAGATAACTACTTTTTTTTTACAGGAATTACTTTAGTCAGTTTAGTCAGTTTTTGGGATGATATTCAAAGTCTATCAAATAAAATAAGAATTTCAATTCACTTTTTAGCTATTACTTTAATTTTTTATAATCTAAACGTTTTTAATTTGATGCCATTACATGGAGTCATTATTACCTATATTTTAGCCATAGGATTAATTAATGCTTATAATTTTATGGATGGGATAAATGGTATAACGGGCTTGTATACTTTAGTGGTAATGGGGTCGTTGTTATATGTAAATACGAAGATTCAATTATTTATCGATGCAGCTTTTATAAAGTATGCGATGATAGCTTGTTTAGTCTTTCTATTTTTCAATTATAGAAAAAGAGCAAAATGCTTCGCAGGTGATATTGGTAGTATCGCTATTGCGTTTTGGGTGATTTATTTGATTTTGAAAATTATTTTAGTGACAAGTTCAGTAATTTGGCTTTTGTTTTTGGCAATTTATGGTGTTGATGCAATACTTACTATTATACATCGATTATATTTAAAACAAAATATTTTTGAAGCGCATCGCTTACATTTTTATCAAATTTTAACTAATGAATATAAAATACAGCACAGATTGGTTGCTTTGTATTTTGCAATTGCTCAGATAGTAATTTCTGCTCTAGTTATTTTCTTATATCAAAAAGTTCAAGATATGTTATTATTTATAGTAATTATTATACCATTACTTTTGATTTATACTTTGAAGTTTTATTTTATGAAGAAAAGTAATTTAAAATTAAATACATGATTCCAAAAATAATTCAAGGAGGAAATTTTTCTGACCATCGTGGGACTATTTCGTATGTAAATGATTTTAGTTTTGAGACTATTGAGAGATTTTATATCATTAGTAATTCAGATGAAAATCCTATTCGTGCTTGGCAAGGACATAAATTAGATTCTAAAAATTTTTATTGTCTGAGTGGGGCCTTTAAAATCCATTTTGTAAAAATTGATAATTGGGAGAGTCCTTCAAAGTATTTGCCTGTGGAGACGATATCTGTATCAGCTGAAGATGGTAAAATTGTTTATATTCCTGCGGGTTATGCTAATGCAATCCAATGTTTAGAAAAAGGTTCTAAACTGATATCATTTTCTACATTGCCATTAGCAAATGTAAGCGATGATGATGTTCGTTATGATTCTGATTATTGGAAAATTGATGAAAAATAAAAGGATTTTTTTATCATTATCGCAACAAAGTGGATTTGAAGAAAAGTATGTTCAAGATGCGTTTAAGAATTCTTGGATTACATCTGGAGGACCTAATGTTGATGATTTTGAAAATAAGTTAGAAGATTATTTTGGTAACAAAGTTTCTATAGCAGCTTTAAATTCTGGAACAGCTGCAATTCATTTAGCATTAATTTTATTGGGTGTAAAATCGGGTGATGAGGTAATTTGCCAAAGTATGACATTTTCTGCATCTGCAAATCCAATTATGTATCAAGGTGCAACTCCTATTTTTGTCGATAGTGAAATAGATACATGGAATATTTCTCCAGAATTTCTAGAAATAGCAATTAAGAATAGAATTGCAAACGGAAAGAAACCTAAAGCTATAATCACAGTTCACTTATATGGAATGCCTTATAAAATAGATGAAATCCATGCTATTGCTAATCATTATGGGATTCCAATAATTGAAGACAGTGCAGAAGCATTGGGTAGTAGCTATAAAGGGAAGAAGTGTGGGATGTTTGGTGATTTTGGAGTCTTGTCATTTAATGGTAATAAAATAATTACAACTTCAGCAGGAGGTGCCCTGGTTAGCTATTCAAATGGATTAAAAGAAAAAGCTATTTTTTACGCTACTCAATCAAGAGATAATGCTCAACATTATGAGCACAGTGAGGTAGGTTATAATTATAGAATGAGTAATATTTGCGCAGGAATTGGATGTGGACAAATGAAAATATTAGAAGAAAATATTGCTTCGCGCAGGGCTATACATGATTTTTATGTAAATATATTTCAAAATATAAATGCAGTGACAGTTTTTGAAGAGCCTAATGAGGATTATTTTTCAAATTTTTGGTTAAGTACCATTTTATTTAAAAATGATAGTGACAATAAAATTAATAGAGAAACTTTACGATTAGTTTTTGAACAAGCCAATATAGAATCTCGTCCTTTATGGAAACCAATGCATTTGCAGCCTTTGTTTTGTAATTACCCATATTATGGAAAAAAAATTGCAGAAGATTTATTCGAAAAAGGTTTGTGTTTACCGTCTGGTTCAAATTTTACAGATGAAGATAAAAATAGAATTGAAAAAGTAATTAAGACTTTTTTTAATTAAAAGAAACAAGAATTATATTTTAATATGAAAATTGAAGAAACATTTATAAAAGATTTAGTAATTATAGAACCAACTGTATTTGGAGATGAGAGAGGTTATTTTTTTGAATCATATAGCAAAACTAAATTTGAAGATTTAGGGATAAATATTGAATTTGTTCAAGATAATCAATCTTTTTCAAAAAAAGGTACTTTAAGAGGTTTACATTATCAAAACCCACCATTTGCACAAACTAAACTTATACGTGTTTTAGAAGGTGAGATTATTGATGTTGCTGTAGATTTAAGAAAAGATTCGTCCACTTATGGTAAGTCATTTAGTATTTTATTATCTGCGGAAAATAAAAAACAATTATTAGTTCCTCAAGGTTTTGCACATGGTTTTTCGGTTATTAGTGAGACAGCGTCAGTTATGTATAAATGCGATCAATTTTATAATAAAGACTCAGAAGGAGGTATTAAATTTGATGACCCATCCTTAAATATTGATTGGGGAATGAATTTAGAGGAAGCGATAGTTTCTGAAAAAGATCAGGTTCTTTCTTTTATCGAGAATTGTAACAGTTTATTTTAATGGAGAAGATTCTTGTAACAGGGGCAAACGGACAATTAGGGTCAGAATTATTTATTTTATCTTCAAATTATCCTCAAAATAAATGGATTTTTGCAGACAGAAGTCAGATAACTCTCGATGATTTAAATTTATTACAAACGCAATTAGAAGAATTGCAACCGACTATTATTTTAAATTGTGCTGCTTATACTGCAGTTGATAAAGCAGAAACTGAAAAAGAATTGGCAAATATTGTTAATCACTTAGCAGTAGACATAATAGCAAAATATTCAATTAAAAATGGAGTGAAATTAATTCATATATCTACGGACTATGTTTTTGATGGGTCATCATCAGTAGCTTTGGATGAAGATGCTTTAACAAATCCGATCAATGTGTATGGAGAAACTAAAAGATTAGGAGAATTAGCTTGTTTGCAAGGGAATCCAAATTCAATTATTATCAGAACATCATGGGTTTATAGTAAATTTGGTAATAATTTTGTAAAAACAATGCAAAGATTAATGTTGGAGAGGGATTTGATTAGTGTAGTCAATGACCAAATAGGGTCACCTACTTATGCTGCCGATTTAGCACTGATTATGATTGAAATTATTTTATCAGATAAATGGACTTCAGGAATTTATAATTTTTCGAATGAAGGAGAAATTAGTTGGTATGAATTTGCATTGACTATAAAAGATGTCGGTGGATATGAGTGTGAAATTGAAGGTATTCCTTCCTCGGCATATCCAACCCCAGCAAAACGTCCTTCCTTTTCTTTATTAGATAAAAGTAAGGTTAAGAGAATCTATGGAGTGGACGTTCCAAATTATAAAGAGAGTTTAAAAAAAATGATGGCACAATTATAGTTGCTGAATTTTTATTAGTATAAATAGATATAATCTAGACAAATGAAAGGAATTATTTTAGCAGGAGGTTCAGGTACAAGATTGCACCCATTAACTCTTGCAATGAGCAAGCAAATGATGCCAGTTTATGATAAGCCAATGATTTATTATCCATTATCAACTTTGATGATGGCGGGAATAAATGAAATATTGATTATTTCGACACCACATGATTTGCCAAATTTTAAAAAATTATTAGGAGATGGAGTAAATTTAGGATGTAAATTTAGCTATGCAGAACAGGCTATTCCAAATGGATTAGCACAGGCTTTTGTTATTGGAGAAGAGTTTATTGGAGATGACGATGTAGCTTTGATTTTAGGTGATAATATATTTTTTGGAGCCAATATGCAAGAGTTATTACGCTCAAATACAAAACCTGAAGGAGGAGTGGTTTTCGCATACCATGTTTCGGATCCAGAACGTTATGGAGTAGTAGAATTTGACGAAAATTTAAAAGCTATTTCAATAGAAGAAAAACCAAAGAATCCTAAATCTCATTACGCTGTTCCTGGATTGTATTTTTATGATAATTCAGTTGTGGAAATAGCCAAAAATATCGAGCCAAGTGCGCGTGGAGAATACGAAATTACAGATGTAAATAAAGTATATCTTTCTAAAGAAGCTTTAAAAGTAGGAATCCTAAGTAGAGGTACAGCTTGGCTTGATACTGGAACTTTTAATAGTTTGATGCAAGCTGGTCAATTTGTACAGGTGTTAGAGGAACGTCAAGGACTAAAAGTAGGTTGTATAGAAGAAATTGCTTGGAGGCAAGGATTTATAAGTGATAATCAACTTGAGGAATTAGCTCTACCATTAGTTAAATCTGGTTATGGGGCATATTTGCTAGATTTTTTGAAACAAAAAAAGGCAGGCGTTAAAATTTAATTTTTTGAATCCATTATTTCGTATTTTTGTAATTATTATCGGACTCTATAATTTTAAGACCAATTAATTTGAATAATAAACCAATCACTTTTGCAATTTTATTTGCTAAGTATTTTTCGATAGCTAACATGAGACTTAATATTCATAACCTGAGTTATTTACCTAGGTGGATTATAGTTTTAATGGATGTTATGGTATTGATTTTCTCTTTTACTTTTACTTATTTGTTATTTAAGGGTACTGGTTTAGGATATATTATAACGCACCATGAGTTTTATTTTGTTGGGTCACTTTTGGGCGTTAACATTTTTTTCTTTTGGTTATTTAGGACATATTCAGGCATAATTAGGCACTCATCGTATATTGACGCAATCAAATTACTATTTTCGCAAATGTCAGTGTTGGTAGTTTTCTTGTTCTTCAATTTTGTATTTGAATTATATCATGGCGATAAGGCATTTTTGAATACTGCTCTTTTTATAAACATTGTGCTTTCATTCTGTGGATTGTTTTTATATCGAGTAGTTGTAAAGCAAACATTTGAGCTTTATTTTGCTGAAAAAAACAATACTAAATTAATTAGAACTATTATCTATGGAACTGATGCTAATGCAATTTCTGTTGCTAATGCATTAAAGTTTGAAACACCTTCTCGTTTTAAAATTGTAGGTTTTGTAGATAAGAATAATCAAAATGCTTCAAAGAGAATGTTGGATTTACCAATATTGATTCAAAAGAAAAGATTACCTGCATTAATGCGTTCAGTTGCGGCCGAAGGAGTTATTATTGCAGACAAAAGTTTGTCAAAAGATGAACAATTAATTATTGTTGATCAATGTTTAGAGTTCAATTATAGAGTATATACTGTACCATTAATTTCGGATTGGGAAAATCAAAAAGAAATTTCTCAAAAAGTAAAAAATATTCAAATTGAAGATTTATTGGAAAGAAAACCAATAGTATTGGATAGTAAATCAATATCTAAACAGTTAAAAGATAAAACTATTTTAATTACTGGAGCTGCAGGGTCTATCGGAAGTGAAATAGTAAGACAGGTAATAGGATTTAATCCTAAAAATGTAATTTTATTAGACCAGGCAGAAACACCACTGCATAGCCTTTGTTTAGAAACTCAAAATATGGTTTCTGATTCAAAAATTCATGCTGTAATTGCAGATGTGAAGAGTAAAGAGGCAATGGAGAGAGTTTTTAAAGTTTTCGGACCGCAAGTGGTTTTCCACGCTGCTGCATACAAGCATGTTCCATTGATGGAAGGAAATCCATCTCAAGCTATTTTAACAAATATTGAGGGAACTAAAAATCTAGCAGATTTAGCCTGTAAATATAAAGTAAAGAAATTTGTAATGGTTTCTACAGATAAGGCCGTTAATCCTAGTAACGTTATGGGTGCTAGTAAGCGCATTGCTGAAAAATATGTGCAGTCTTTACATTTAAAAAATCAAAAAGAAAAAGGAAATGATACAACAAAGTTTATCACAACTCGTTTTGGAAATGTATTAGGTTCTAATGGATCTGTAGTTCCTTTATTTACAAAGCAAATTGCAGAAGGAGGACCACTAACTATAACACATCCTGATATTATTAGGTACTTTATGACCATTCCTGAGGCATGTCAATTAGTACTTGAAGCGGGTGCGATGGGCAATGGAGGTGAAATCTATATTTTTGACATGGGAAAACCTGTTCGAATTATAGATTTGGCTAGAAAAATGATAAAATTAGCAGGATTTATTCCAGAAAAAGAAATTAAAATTCAGATAGTTGGACTTAGACCAGGTGAAAAGCTATTTGAAGAATTATTAAATGATACTTCAAAAACATTACCTACTTATCATAATAAAATTATGATTGCTGAAGAAATTCAGGATGAATATGAAAGTTTACATATAGAAATTGATGAGTTGATAGGAATATCTAAATTTTTTGATAATGACGATATTGTTGCAAAAATGAAAAAAATTGTACCAGAATTTAAAAGTATGAATTCTAGTTTTGAGATTCTTGATAAATAGATGTAATGAGTGTGAAGATATTCACGCTTTAATTTCTTACAATAAGGTGTTTTTTAATAAAAGCACCTTTTTTGTTTCTATTATTTAGAATAGAAATGTATCCATAATGTTGATAATTTATTTTAATTGTTACATTTGCCCTAATTAATACCATACTTTTTTAGTCTGTAATATGAAGTAATAGTAACTTATTTCAGAAGTAGAATTTTTAAAATGTCGATGAATAAACCAGAAAACGCTTCAACTCCTTGGTTGTTTGAAATAACACCTAAAAATAGATTCTTCTCTTTAAACCTGAAAGAAGTTTGGCAATACAGAGATTTATTGTTACTTTTTGTTAAACGAGATGTTATTACTGTATATAAGCAGACTATCTTAGGACCGCTTTGGTATTTAATCCAACCATTATTTACTTCTGTAACATTTACAATAATATTTAATAATGTAGCTGGAATTGATACAGGTACTGTTCCTCCATTTTTGTTTAATTTGGCAGGAATAACCGTTTGGAATTATTTTACAGCTTGCCTTAATGGAACTTCGGATACTTTTAGAGCTAACGCTAGTATATTTGGGAAAGTCTATTTCCCCAGAATAATTACTCCTTTATCTGTTGTTATTTCGAATCTTGTAAAATTTGGAATTCAATTTTTTATTTTTATAGGTTTCTATATTTTCTATTATTTTCAGGGTGCTGATCTGAGCTTAAATAGCTTAGTTTTATTTTTTCCATTTTTGATTATTATAATGGGGGTATTAGGGTTAGGATTTGGAATGTTAATTTCGGCAATGGTCACAAAATATCGTGATTTTAGTCATTTAATAGGCTTCGGAATACAGCTATTAATGTATTTGTCTGCAGTAATGTACCCAATGAATTTAATTAAAGATAAATTACCAGGTTATGGTTGGCTAGTCGAATACAATCCATTGGCTTATATAATAGAAACAGCACGTTATATGCTTTTAAATGTGGGAGAAGTTTCAATATTAGGATTATCCTTCACTTTGACTGTCACTATCGTAGTATTTTTTATTGGACTTTTAGTTTTTAATAAAACTGAAAAAAGTTTTATAGATACTGTTTAGAATTGAATATTTATAACTGTTTACTTCATTTACCATTTTAGATTTACCATTGAAAAAAGATATAATATTAAAAGCCGAAAACATTTCTAAACAATACCGCTTAGGACAAGTAGGTACCGGAACCTTAAGTCATGATGTTAACCGTTGGTGGCATAAGATTCGAGGAAAAGAAGACCCATATCTGAAAATAGGCGAAACAAATGATCGTTCAATAAAAGGTAACTCGGACTATGTTTGGGCTTTACAAGATGTTAATTTTGAAGTTGAGAGAGGAGAGGTTCTTGGGATTATAGGAAAAAATGGAGCAGGAAAATCGACACTTTTAAAAATACTTTCAAAAGTAACAGGTCCAACAACAGGAAGTATAAAATCTCGTGGGCGTATTGCTTCGCTGCTTGAAGTAGGTACAGGATTTAATGGTGAAATGACAGGACGAGAAAATATATTTTTAAACGGTGCAATTCTCGGAATGACCAAAAAAGAAATCTCTTCAAAGCTTGACGAAATTATTGAATTTTCAGGATGTGAACGATATATTGACACGCCAGTTAAAAGGTATAGTAGTGGTATGACAGTGCGTTTGGCTTTTGCAGTAGCGGCCTTTTTAGAACCCGAAATTTTGGTTATTGATGAGGTTCTTGCAGTTGGTGATGCTGAATTTCAGAAAAAAGCTATTGGTAAAATGCAAGATATTTCTAAAGGTGAGGGACGTACAGTTTTATTTGTAAGTCATAATATGGCAGCAGTTAAGAGTTTATGCACAAGAGGAATTGTTTTGGAGCATGGTAAAGTAAAGTTGATTAGTGATATTGAGCGCGCTATTAGTTATTATTTAGGTGGAGATTCTGAAATTCTGAATCAAAAAAAGTTTGGAGATGATTATGATACTAAGGAATTTAGATTAGAAAAAATTTCAATAAACACTATAGGAAAAAATTTTAATGAAGCACTTTCTGAGAGTAATGAGATAGAATTAAATACTAAAATAATTTTAAAAGATAATAAAGCGGATAGATATCATTTAACATATCATTTGTATAATGAAATGGGAGAAGCTCTTTTTTCTTTTTCTAATGGAAAAGAAAAAAACGCTTTAAAATATGGAAATAATGAATTAACATGTACATTTCCTTCCTCATTTTTTCAATCAGGTCAATATTTTTTATCATTTTTTTTTGTTAAAGATAATAGAGAAGCAGTTTTTGTAGAAAAAGATATTATTTCATTTACTGTGATAGATGGTGGTAGAGAATTAGGAGTTTATATGGGGAGAGAGCCAGGTTACATTAAGCCAAAATTTGAATGGAGAATTAAAAACAGTTAAAATGTTATTTAAAAATTATTTTATTTAATGGGAAATAAAAATGTTACGGTGTCAGTTAATATGATTACGTATATGCATGAACTTTATATAAAAGAAGCCATAGAAGGTGTACTAATGCAGAAAACTGATTTCAATTTTGAATTAATCATCGCGGATGATTGTTCTCCTGATAGAACTCCTGAAATAATTGAAAATATTATAAAAACTCACCCCCAAGGTCATAAAATTAAATATTTTAGGCATGAAAAAAATATTGGAATGCAGGCAAATGGCGTCTTTGCTTACAATCAATGTGATGGAAAATATATAGCTTTATGTGAGGGTGATGATTATTGGACAGATCCATTAAAACTGCAGAAGCAAGTTAATTTTCTTGAAAAAAATATTGAGTACGTACTTTGCTTTCATGAAATCAATATTTTGAAAACTGATGGACAAATTGTAGATGATTTTATAACTAAAGTGCCAGAAAATTATGAAACAATTGAAGATTTAGCTGAATCAGGAAATTGCATTCATACTCCATCTGTAGTTTTTAGAAATATAATTGAAGAATTCTCATTTGAATTTCAGTTATCACCTATTGGCGATTATTTTTTATATATTATGCTTGCAGAATATGGAAAAATAAAATGTTTAAATGAAAAAATGGCAATTTATAGATTTGAAAGTGGATTTTATTCAAAATTAACATATTCTCAAAAATTCAAAAAATGGAATAGAACTTTATTATTGATTTTATCGTATTGTAAAAATGATAAAGTGAAATCGATTATGTTAAAGACATTGTTTGATTCATTAAAATTAAATGATGATGTAGAAAGTAAGCAAAAAATAAATTCTTCAACAAAAAAAAGATTTATTAAAATTGTAAAATTATTAATTCCGCCAATTTTTTTATTAATCAAAAGGAAAATATCTAGTTTAAGATATGTCTCAAAATAAAATACAATTCTTAGCTTATTATCTTCCTCAATATCATCCTATTCCAGAGAATGATAAGTGGTGGGGGAAAGGTTTTACAGAATGGACAAATGTAACTAAAGCTAAACCTTTGTTCAGAGGTCACAATCAACCTATTTTGCCGGGAGAACTGGGCTTCTATGATTTAAGAGTATCTGAAATTCAAGAAAAACAAGCTCAATTAGCAAAAGATCATGGGATTGATGGTTTTATATATTACCAATATTGGTTTGGAAATAGTAAAATGTTATTAGAGAAACCAGCTGAAACTATGTTGAACAATAAAAAAATAGATTTACCTTTCTGTTTTTGTTGGGCAAACGAAACTTGGAAAGGCATTTGGCACGGTTTAGACAATCCAGATGTTTTAATTGAACAAACATATAATGGGGAATCAGATTATATAGATTATTTCAATTATTTATTGCCCTTTTTTAAGGATACTAGATATATTAAAGTTGATAATAAGCCAATGTTTCATATTTATAGATTAGATGAAATATCTAATTTGGATGTTTTTTTTGAAACATTTAAAAAACTAGCAAATAAAAATGGTTTTGATGGTATTTACTTTATTTCTACAGGAAGTATAAATTCGAAAAATGTAATAGATAATAGTAATATCCAGGGTGTAGTAGGTTTAGATGTGTTTAATGAAATACGATATCAACAAAAGACATTTTTTAATAGACAATCTCTTTTAGGTAAAATAGAGAATAAAGTTTTATTAAAAATAGGTTATACAAATGAAGTAGGAAAAAGACTTAAACCTTTAATATTAGATTATTCAAAAGGTATAAAAAAATTAAATATTGATTTTCCACATAAAAAATATATTCAATGTGTTTTTCCAAATTGGGATAATTCTGCCCGTAGTGGGAAAAAATCATTAATTTTTAAAAATGCAAACCCACAATCTTGGTATACTCACTTGGATAATGCGGTAAAAAGAATAAATCGTTACAAATCTAATCCTCAGTTTATTGTAGTGAAATCATGGAATGAGTGGGCTGAGGGAAACTATTTAGAACCAGATAGCAAATATGGATTAAAATGGTTAGAAGTGGTTGAAAAAATTAAGATGGGAATGAAATGAAGCCACTAATTTCTATAATAATCCCAACATATAACAGAGCCCATTTGATAAATGAAGCTCTCGATAGCGTATTAGCTCAAACATATTTCAATTGGCAATGTATTATTATAGATGATGGTAGTACAGATGATTCTGTCGAAATAATCCAGAAATATTTAGATTTAGACTCTCGTTTTTTATGTTTTTCTCGACCAGATAATAAAAAGAAAGGGCCATCCTCTTGTCGAAATTTTGGACTATTACAGGCATGTGGAGATTATGTTATATTTCTTGATTCAGATGATTTACTTGCAACAACTTGCTTAGAAAATAGAATTCAATTTGCTTTGCAAAATAAAGAGTATGATTTTTGGATTTTTAAAATGCAAACCTTCGGTTATAATCAGGCGCCAGTATTTGATTATGGGTTTGGTGCTTATGAGGATGAAAATGGATACTGTAGAAATCAATTTTCAAAAGGAAATCATCCATTTGTAGTAACATGTCCTTTATGGAAAAAAAATGTTCTATTGGACTTACAAGGTTTTAATGAAAATCTTTTCATGTATGAGGATCCAGAATTACATTTACGGAGTTTAAAAAAGGGATATAAATTAAAATTCACAAACTTTGAACAGCCAGACTGTTTTTATAGGCTTAAGGAAGAAATTAGGATTGATATAATAAACAATTTGAAAAATAATTATGTCTTTTTTGAAAATCATTTAGACTGTAATGATATAAATTCAATTTTATATTATAAGCAAATAATAAATAATGTGATTTTAAAAAGTGGTTCGATTGGTCAGTATTTTAAATTTTGTAAACTTGGAATTGAAAAAAGAATACTTTCAAAAAAGAATATTTTTTGCGGTATGATTGTATTGACTTATCATTTTTTTAAATTTTATAACTTAAAAGGTATTGGGTACAATTATTTTAAAACTCAATTTAATAATTTCTAAATCATGAAGAAACCTTTAGTTTCAATAATCATAACCTGTTATAATCTTGGTGAATATCTTGAGGAAGCTATTGATAGTATAAAAGAATACCCAAATCGGGATGATTATGAAATCATTTTGGTTAATGATGGTTCAACTGATACAAAAACAAATACTATTTTAGAAAGTATTGTTTTAAATGATAAAACAATTCAATATATAAATCAATCTAACTTAGGCTTGGCTAAGGCAAGAAATAACGGAATTAAACAAGCCAAAGGGGAATACATTATTCCATTAGATGCTGATAATAAATTAAGACCTGAATTTATTGGGCAAACAATAAGTGTTTTAGATAATAATAAAAATATACATGTTATTCATGGCAATGCTCAAAATTTCGGTAATAAAACTACTATTTGGAAATCTAAACCTTTTTATTTTCCAGAAATGCTTCTCAATAATTATATAGATGCATGTGCTGGATTTAGAAAGTCTGCTTGGGAGAGATTAGGAGGTTATGACGAAAATATGCCAGTAATGGGTTTTGAAGATTGGGACATGTGGCTTCGTATGGGAAATGCAGGTTGTAAATTTGAATATGTAAATGAAATATTTTTTGATTACAGAGTGAGGGATAATTCTATGCTGGCAGATGCCTGGAAGAAAAGAAAGGTTTTGTTAGATTACATTTTTAATAAAAAGGAATTAAAACATTTAGGTCTTTTTAGGGAATTTGTTATTGATAATCAGAGACTTAAAGAAGAGCCGTCATTTGCTTTTTTGATAAAAACAATCGTCAAAAAAGTAAAACGAAAATTACATTTCTAAATGAGTTATTCTAAAAAAATAGTTTTTCTTACAGAAAACATTTCTTGGGGAGGTAGTGAATTACTTTGGTTTAAAACTATTTTAGAGTTAGCAAACTTTAATTACAATGTAGCAATTTGCTTACATGCTAAATTAAAAGTTCCTAATGAAATTTTAAATTTACAGGAAGAAGGGAAGATAATAATTAATACTTCCACGATTGATAGTTTATCATTTTTTAAGCGAATTGCAAATAGGTTTTTATCTTATAGTAAAAGATTCAAATCTCCCAACTTAAGACAAGCATTTATTACCGATTTTAAACCTGATTTAATTGTCATTAATCAAGGATTTAATTTTAATGGAGTTGATTCTATGTTATTTGCTTTGCAAAACAATATAAATTACGTGACGATATCTCATGCAGTAAATGAGGGGATGTGGCCAAATGTTGAATTAAGAAAAAAAATGCAATTGGGGTTTGCAAATAGTATCAAAAACTATTTTGTGAGTCAGGATAATCTCTTGGTAACTCAAAATCAACTAGGCAATATTTTAAACAATACAGAAATTGTCCGTAACCCTTTTAATGTTTCTTTTAAAATTGATTTAAATTTCCCCGAATCAGATAATTTTCACTTGGCTTTTGTTGGACGATATGATTTTTATGCTAAAGGGCAAGATGTTTTATTGCAAGTTCTCTCAAATGAAAAGTGGAAGAATAGGAATCTAGTTGTGAATTTTTATGGAGAGGGAAATGATGTAGAAAATTTGAAAGATTTAATTGAAATGTATCAATTAAAAAAAACAATTATTCATTCTCATACCGCAACAGAAGAAATTTGGAGAACTAATCAAGGCTTAATTTTAACCTCTCGATTTGAAGGATTACCAATTGTAATAGTTGAAGCAATGCTTTGTAAGCGATTTGTAATCGTAACGAACGTAAGTGGGAGCAAAGAACTTGTAATAGATAATGAAACAGGATTCATTGCAGTAGCGCCCAGACCGGAATATGTAGATGAAGCTTTAGAACGTGCCTGGCAGCAAAGAAAGAATTGGGAAAAAATGGGTATTAAAGCAAGGGAAGAAATTATAAGTCAAATTTCTGAAAATCCAGCACTCGATTTTGCAAATAAATTACAGACCATATTAAGTGATTTATAATGTATATAAAAGTTTACTTTATTTTAGCGCATAAAAATCCATCTCAAATCAAAGATTTAATTTCACTATTAGAAGATAATAAATCATTGTTTTTTATTCATTTAGATAAAAAAGTGAATCAGAATGAGTATAAAAGTTTAATTGATAATTCATCTTGTCATTTTGTAAAAAACAGGGTATCATGTACTTGGGGAAAATATAGTTTAGTTCAGGCATCCTTAAATGGGATGAAAGAAGTTCAAAACTTTATAAATACAAATTTTAAGAGCGCAAAATATCATTTCATTATGCTGTCAGGTGAAGATTTACCACTAAAAAAGAATGATTTTATTCATGATTTTTTAAAAACAAAGACAGAAACTTCGTTTTTGAATTACTGGAAATTGCCTTATAGCAAATGGTGGGGAGGAGGTTTATTCAGATTTGAAAATTTATATTTTTTTCAATATAAAAAATATTCAAAATTGAATTATTGGATAAACAGAATTATAAAGAAGATAGGTTTAAAATTTTTACTTCCTCTAAATCGATTCATGCAACAATTTCCTGATTTTAATATTTATGGTGCAAGTCAATGGATGATATTGAATGAGGATATGGTTGCATTCGTTCTAGAAAAGAGTAATGATAATCATAAATTTAATTCTATATTTAAGTACGTATTGGCACCTGATGAATTGTATTTTTCAACCTTAATTTTAAATTTTGATGTACTAAAACAATTTCCAGTCGATAATATAAAAACGCATTTAGTTAATTTTAATGGTGTAGATGCTAGTCCAAAATATCTTGAAATTGAGGATCTAGATTTTAATAAAGAGGATTTCTTATTTGCAAGAAAGTTTGATCCTAATGTAAATCATAAAACTATTGCTAGAGTCATAAAAGAATTAGGTAGATGAAAAAGTTAGCAGTTTTATTACCTACATACAATTCGGCCAAATATTTAGACGAAAGTATCAGTTCTATTTTAAATCAAACCTATTTAGATTTCGATTTGTATATATATGATGATTGTTCTATAGACAATTCAAAAGAAATAGTTGAAAGCTATAGCGACAAACGTATTTTTTATAGAAAGAATAATCAAAATCTTGGCATATCAAAGACGTTAAACAAAGGTCTGGAAGAACTTTTACGAAGTTATCAATTTATTGCAAGAATGGATGCTGACGATTGGGCTTTTCCGGAAAGATTTCAAAAACAGATAGATTTTCTTGAAGAAAACAAATCTATAATGTTATGTGGAACTCAAGGATATTGGCTCAAAGACATGGCTGAAAATCTTTCTTCAGGATGGAAATATCCCTATGGTGATGATTATTTGAAACTATATCTATTATTTGGGGCTTCTTTTGGACATTCCTCTGTTATTTTAAGAAGTGATTTTTTTATTTCTAATAATTTAAGATATGATGAAGATATAAAAACTTGTGAAGATTGGGATTTATGGATTAGAACCTCTAAAAAAGGTGAAATATATAATTTGTCTAATTTTCTTATGAAATATAGAATTGTTAATAATAGTAATCATCGATTATTAAAGAATAAAATATTGCATTTGAAAGAGCGGTCTGCTATTATTTCAAATTATTGGAAAACTTTTGATATTGATTTATCCCCGGAGCAAGTGTTTGAATATTATTACAGTACAAATGAAAATATTAATGAGAATTTTGAAACTAAGTTAGAAATTTTGATTAGTTCCTTTAATAGGTTATTTGATAATCATGCTAAAGATTTAAAAAAACAAGAGAAAAGAATGTTTAGTTATATGTTGGCTCGTAAGATTCTTAACTTTTGGAAACGATCAAGAGTTAGTAAATATAATCTGAAAACTTGGGTTATCATAATAACTAAAGTGAAGTTTATTGGGACAATAAGATTGATTAAAAGCCAGCTTAATTAAATGGAACAAAATAATAGAATCGTACTTTTAGATAGTTTTAGAGCAATTGCCATTATTATGGTGATTTTTTTTCATTTTTTCTCCCGTTGGACAAATTTATATCCTTATCAAGATAGATATGACTTTTTTAGACTAGGTAAGTTTGGTGTACATTTTTTCTTTATGATAAGTGGTTTTGTTATCTTTTTTACGCTGAATAAAACAAAAACATTAAGACAATTTTGGATAAATAGATTTATCAGATTGTTCCCATCAATGCTCTTTGCTTCATTATTGACATATATTTTTTTTAATTTATTTGACAATACTTTTTTATTCCCAACAAGTCATTATTTTAAAAATATTCTAGCCAGTATAACTTTTTTGCAACCAGATTTAATTACATCATTAATCAGACATAAGATAGATTTGGATTATATTAGCGGGTCTTACTGGAGCCTTTGGGTCGAAATTCAGTTTTATGTGTTGGCATCGTTCTTGTATTTTTTTTATCAGCGAAAATTTTATTCTTATTTTTTTATAATGGCAGGATTATTAATAGCTTCAAATTTCTTCTTGTCACATATATATGTCAATAATGCTGTAATTCTAAAGTTGAAGGCTTTTAGGTCAATTTTTAATTTGGCAGATGCATTGCCTTTTTTTTGTTTGGGATCCATACTTTATATATTTTATGAAAATAATCTAAAACAAATTAAAAATTCAATTTGGGAAAAAAGTACATTTTTGTTTTTTACATTTTTATTAGTTATTAGCAATTGCCAGGATTTCAAAAAGTTAATGCTTATCCTCTTCTTTATCTTTATGTTTCTATTGATGATCTATTCTCCTAAACGAATTTCATTTTTAAATAATAAAATATTAAATAGTATTGGAGTATCGTCTTATTTTCTTTATCTGATTCATGAAAATATAGGTGTTTTTTTGATTCATAACAATGGTATAGAATTTAGTTTTTTACCTTTCTTAGCACCAATATTCTACATGTTAATATTAATAATCTTCAGTGTTTTTTTTACTAAATATATAGAGGAAAGGATTGTTTTGTTGTTAAAAAAAATCAGATAAATTTTAAAAAAGAATGGAAGCTTCAATTCTTATAGTTTCAAAAAATCGTAGAGAAGATTTATTCAAAACGCTACATATTCTAGACTCATTAATTGATAAGACTCAAGTTGAGGTCTTAGTTTTTCTAGATGGATGTACAGATGATTCAGTAGGTTTGCAAAATGAATTAACTTGGGTGAGATGGTTTGTTTCTCCGAAATCGATTGGAGCTTCGGCAGCCAGACATCGAATTTATCCATTAGCAGTTTCTGAAATCTTGATTGGTTTAGATGATGATGCGCATCCATTAAACGAAGATTTTTTATTTAAAATTGAAACTTTATTTAAAAAATATCCAAATGTAGGGATTATTGCATTAGAAGAAATAAAAGGAATTTATCCGTCCGATATTGAAGCACTAAAGGAAGCTGAAAGTGAGAAAAAAGAATTTCTTTCTTCAGAGTTTATTGGTTGTGGATTTGCTATTCGAAAGTCTGTTTATAATCAAACTAATGGTTTTCCCGTATGGATTGATATTTATGGCGAAGAGTCTTGTTTATCTATTGAAGTTTTAGCAAAAGGATTTGATATATTATATTCTAATGAAATTAAAGTAAATCATAGGGTTAACAGAGAACAAAGAAAATTAGTAAAGCAGAATTATTTTAGATTTGGAAGACAATTAAAAAATGCAACGTATTATTTCTTGGTCTATTACCCTTTCCCTTTAATGAGTATCCTAAAATTATATTGGCATAATTTAAAAAAGTATGCTTTAAGTGATTTTGGGTATTGTAAAATATATTTTAAAACTATTTTTGTGGTATCAATCCATATTCCTAAAATTTTAAAATACCGAAATCCTATTGATAAAAATGTGATTGTAAAAATGAGAAAACTATCAAGTTTAAAATTTTAAGATGAAAAGCATTGCTATAATTCCAGCACGTGGAGGATCCAAACGATTACCACAAAAAAATACAAAATTAATAGGTGGAATTCCTTTGTTAGCACATAGTATTTTGTATGCTAAAGCAAATAGCGAAATTATCGATGAAGTTTATGTTTCTACAAACGATCTAGAAATCAAACAAGTTGCTTTAGAATTTGGAGCTAGAGTAATAGATAGACCTGAAGCTATTTCGGGAGATTTTGAGCCTACTATTACGGCACTAAAACATGTTTTAGAGAATATTGATTCTGCCGATGTTGAAAATGTAATTTTACTTCAACCAACTAATCCACTTCGTCCGGAAGATTTATTAAAAGAAACATATAAAATTTATAAAAAACAAAATTGCAATAGTTTGTTTACTGTTTCAAGAAATCATAATAAATTAGGAAAGATAGCAGATAACAAATTTGTACCTTATAATTACAAAATAGGCCAACGAAGTCAAGATATTGATCCACTTTTTTTTGAAAATGGATTACTTTATATCACAAAAGCGAGATTAATTCTAGAGAATATAATTATTTCTGAAGAGGCACTTCCTATCGAAATAGATCATATTTTTGCTAATATTGATATTGATACTCAAGAAGATTTTGGTTACGCCGAATACTTATACAATAAACATATAAAATTATAATTCATAACTTATTCATGAATCCATATATAGAAATTGCTGGACGTAAAATTGGGTTAGATTTTCCGCCTTTAGTCATTGCTGAAATCGGAATAAATCACGAAGGTTCTTTACAAGTAGCTAAAGAGATGGTTGATGCAGCAAAACTTGCAGGAGTTGAGGTAGTAAAGCATCAAACGCACATTGTCGAAGATGAAATGAGTGGAGCTGCTAAAAAAGTAATTCCTGGTAATGCAGATGTTTCTATTTATGAAATCATGGAGCGATGCTCGCTGAATGAAGAAGATGAATTAGAACTTAAAAAGTATGTAGAAAGTAAAGGGATGATTTTTATTTCGACCCCATTTTCTCGTGCCGCAGCTAATAGGTTGAAGAAATTTGATATCCCAGCTTATAAAATTGGTTCAGGAGAATGTAACAATTATCCATTGCTAGAGCATGTTGCATCTTTTGGTAAACCTGTAATTTTAAGTACAGGAATGAATACTATAGAAAGTGTTCAAAAAGCTGTTGCTATTTTTGATAAACACAATATTCCAGTAGCGCTTTTGCATACTACAAATTTGTATCCAACTCCAATTCATTTGGTGCGTTTTGGAGCAATGGTAGAATTGCATGAAGCTTTTCCAGATAAAGTTTTTGGTTTAAGCGATCACACCTTAAATAATAATGCCTGCTTAGGAGCCGTTGCCCTTGGTGCAAGTATTTTAGAACGTCATTTTACAGACCATATGCAACGTACTGGTCCAGATATTGTTTGTAGTATGGACGAAAAAGCGTGTCAGGAATTAATTATTTCATCTGCGGAAATTGCTTTGATGCGAGGAGGAACAAAAAAGCCAGCATTTGAAGAACAAGTAACAATCGATTTTGCATTTGCAACTGTTTGCGCTATTGCCCCAATAAAAAAAGGAGAGAAATTAACCAAAGATAATATTTGGGTAAAGCGCCCAGGAACGGGAAAGATCTTAGCAGAACATTTTAATGACTTGATAGGAAAAATTGCTTTGAGAAACATAGAGAATGATGAACAATTAGATTTTTCAGATTTTGAATAATTCAATGAAAAAAATTCTATTTCTTACAGGAACTCGTGCCGATTTTAGTAAAATAAAATCATTAATTCAAGCACTTGAAAAGCAACAAAATTTCGAAGTATATATTTTTGTGACCGGAATGCATTTACAAGAAGTTTATGGTTACACACTAATTGAAATAGAGAGATGTGATTTTAAAAATATCCATACTTTCAAGAATCATACTCATGAAACAACAATGGATTTAACTCTGGCTAAAACCATTGAAGGGTTATCTGCTTATTGTAAGGATGTAAATCCAGATATGATTGTCGTACATGGAGATAGAGTCGAAACATTGGCAGGTGCTATCGTAGGATCTCTCAATAATATTTTAGTTGCACATATAGAAGGCGGGGAAGTTTCGGGTACTGTTGACGAATTAATTCGCCATAGCGTAAGTAAATTAAGTCATATACATTTTGTATCCAACAAACAAGCGCAGAAAAGATTGATACAAATGGGAGAAATAAAAGAATCAATATTTACAATTGGTTCCCCAGATGTTGATATTATGTTTTCAGATCAGTTACCAGAATTAATAACTGCAAAGGCATATTATAAAATTGATTTTGAAAAATATGCAATAGTTATGTTTCATCCGGTCACAACCGAAATTAAGGAAATGGAGCAATATGTAAAAAACTTTGTGACTTCATTACTGGAAGACAATCATAATTATGTCGTGATTTTTCCGAACAATGATTTAGGAAGCCAATTTATCCTTGAAGAATATGAAAGATTGAAAGGAAACGAAAGATTCAGAATTTTTCCATCACTAAGATTCGAGTATTTTTTGACATTATTAAAAAATAGCCAATTTATCATAGGTAATAGTAGTGCAGGGATTAGAGAAGCTCCATATTATGGAATTCCGATTATTAATATCGGAACACGTCAGCAGAATAGAGCTGTTCATGCGGATATAATTAATATTGATTATTCTGAAAATGAAATTAAAGGAGCGCTTTCGATTATTGATTCACATAAAATTCAAAATATCGAAGATGATTTTGGACAAGGAAATAGTAATCAATTATTTCTAGAATGTCTTAAAAAAGATGATATTTGGCAACTCAATCATCAAAAACAATTTAGAGATATTAAATAATGCTTACAGTTAGTAATTATCATTATATACGAAATAAGTTTAAGACTAATTATCCCAGTATATTTGGACTTACTCCTAAAGAGTTTCAACAACAATTAATGTTGCTAAAAAAACAAGGAGATTTTATGAGCCCAAACAATTTGGTAAGTAATATTGATGAGGTATTAAAATCTAAAGAAAATATTTTACTAATAACTTTTGATGATGGTTTAAAAGAGCAATTTGACTTGGCCTTGCCAATTTTGGATGAACTTAATATTCCAGCCATTTTTTTTGCTAATTCATTAAATTTTGAAGATAAAAAAGTAAGTACAGTTCATAAAATTCATTTATTAAGATCGATTATCTCTACAACTGAATTTTTAGAGAAAATTTTAAAAATTGAAAAAGTTGATTTTTCAGATCTAGAAAAAAAGAAAGCAAAAGAAATTTATAGATATGACGATGAAAATAGTGCAGTTTTAAAGTATATTTTAAATTTCAAACTAAATTTCAAACAGCAAGAAGGGATTGTAAAAAAAATGTTTGATTTGCATTTTGAAGAAAGTAGTGTTCTAGAATCACTTTATATGAGTGAAGAAAATTTAAAAGAACTTGCGAAATTGGGGTATTTGGGAAGCCATACACACAGTCATTATCCATTAGGTTTATTAGATACTGAAAAAATTAAATTTGAACTTGAAAATACTAAAACATTTTTTGAAGGACTAATAGGTTCAAAATTAGATTTAGTTTCATACCCTTACGGAACCCCTGAAACTTGTACAGATGAAGTTGCCGAGATAGCTAAAAAAGCAGGATACAAATTAGGTTTTACAACAAATAGAGGAATAAATGCAGCAACCAGTAATCATTTGTTATTAAATAGATTTGATTGTAATGATTTGGTAGGAGGTAAAAATTATAAAGAAAAGTTATGATTACTAGAGAAGCAACTATAAACGATTGGGGAAATTTAGAATCTTTTTTCAAAATTATATATAGAGAAAATCATCCGCTACACGATAAATTTTTTTGGGAATGGCAATATGGAGATTCAAAACATGGTCGTTCATTTATATGTTTAAACGAAAAAGGTGAAGTTGTTGGTCATGTAGGAGCAAATTTTGGAGGTGGTCTTGCTTGGATTATTAATGTATATCTTAATGAGGAATGCAGAGGAAAAGGTATTCTAGGAAAACTGTATGAATTGGCCCGTAATTATTATCCGTTGGCCGCAACAGCAGCAAATGAAGCGGGATTAGGGCTTTACAAAAATATGCGTTGGATTCGTTATTATGATTTGGTACGTTATGTAAAAATTAATCCAAGTATTGAGAATAAAGATTTTGCCAATGTTTGTGTTCCTATAGATATTGAAATAGAATCTTTGATAAAAAAAGACACTCATTATTTTTGTCAACCATCCATAAAAGGAATTGTTTTAAATGATGGTTCTAGGGCGGTAAGTCAGGAAAATGTAGGAGGATTAAGGATTGTAGATATCCAAAATCTGCAACTGTTAGAAGAGCAAGCATGGCAATTAGGTTATATATGGATGGATTATATTTCTTCGTGGAATGACTTAAAATCTAAAGATTTAGAAAAAAATGGTTGGGTTTTGGATTATAAAAGTACTATTCCATGGCGATTGAATCCTGTAGAGAAAGATAGATTTTGTGATATTACATTTCTTTCAGAAAAGCCTTTAGATAATAATTTTGTAGTGCATAGATCCTATTCTGATCATGGAAGAATTGGAAGTCTAAAATAAGAGTTTTTTATGAAGAATTTAGGGGTTGTTATTACAGATGGTGTTGGATTTCGTAATTTTATATTAACCGATTTTATTAAGGAAGCAAAAGTTAATTTTGATGAAGTAATTATTTATTCATGTTTGCCAAAAACAGTTTATAGTGATTTCAATTTAGAGTGTAAAATTATAGAATTAAGGGTTTTTGAGGAGTCTTTTTATACGTGGTTTTTTAGAAAAGCTAAAGAAGTTACCCATTTGCAATTACATGCAAAAGGCAATTTTGGTATCGAAGACAATTTAAGCAGCACTAAATCGAAAGCAAAAAATCCGAGAGGATTTGCAACAAGAACTATTCATAAATGTTCCAAATTATTTTATTCAGAGAAATTGATTTGGATCTATAATCGTTTACAACAACAAACGTTTAAAAACGATTTAATAACCAAAGAATATTTAAATCTTTTAAAAGAGGATAACATTTCTACGTTATTTTTTACACATCAGCGTCCACCATTTATCGCCCCACTTATTTATGCCGCAGAAAAATTAAAAATTAAGACTTCAGCTTTTATTTTTAGTTGGGATAATTTAGCTTCGAAAGGTAGAATGGCAGGTGTTTTTGATTTTTATTTGGTTTGGAGTCATTTGATGAAACAAGAATTACTTACTTTTTATCAATCTGTAAAAGAAAAGCAAATAAAAGTGGTAGGAACTCCACAATTTGAGCCTTATTCAAGTAATGAATTTGGATATGGTAAAGAGGATTTTTTAGGAAAGTTTAAAATTGATAATAATTATCCAATTATATTTTTTACTTGTAATGATACAAGTAGTGAAAATGACCCAATCTATTTAGAGTTACTAGCAAAATTTATTTCAGAAGAAAGACTTGTAAAAAAAGTTAATCTAATAGTTAGAACATCCCCAGCTGAAGAACCTATAAGATTTGAGAATTTAATTAAAAAGTTCCCTTTTATTATTTGGAACTTTCCTGACTGGAATATTAGCAGAGAAGGACATCAGGAAGCTTGGACGCAAAGAGTGCCAACTGTTGAGGATTTGAATGATTTAAAAGCGTTATTAAAATATTGTGATTTGTGTATAAATGTCCTGTCAACAATCACTTTAGATGCTTTTATTTTTGATAAACCAGTTATAAATCCTGTTTTTGGAATGGATAAAAACGGTTGGTTCGATGATCAAAAATTTTTGAAATATAAACATTTATCAAAATTAGTTGATTCCGATTCAACTAATATTGTCAAAAATGAAAATGAATATTTAGATGCAGTTAATTTTATTCTTGAAGGAAAAGATAATAAACAAGAACAAAGAGTAAGCTTTCTTCGACTACAAATAGGAAGAGAATTAAAAAATACTAGTAAACGCATTGCCACAACGTTATTATCATTCAATGATTAAGACAAAAATAGCAGTTCTCTGCAATTATGAATTACTTCCTGAAAGAGTTGGAGGTATGGATTATTTTTTCTGGGAGTTTGATAAAAAGTGTAAAGAGGATAATATTGAAGTTGATTGGTTTTTTCCTAACAAATCTAGTCACGGAAGTTATTCGGATTTGTCTATTTACAGTAGTAAAACAGAAAATGTTGAAAATTATTTCCTGTCTTTTTATAATCAAAATAGAGAAGAGTACACACATATTATTACACATTTTGTAGAATTATGTACCCCTTTATTCTATAAAATAAAAAAAATATCAAAAGCTAAAATAATTGCGGTAGATCATAACCCGAGACCATTAAGCGGATATGCATTCAAGAAGAAAATAAATAAAACACTAAAAGGAATTTTATTTTCGAGATATATTGATGTTTTTGTCGGAGTATCAAATTATACTGTAAATGAAATTTTGAGAGATTTTGGTTCTCATTTAAAACCTAAAACTGTTACCATTTACAATGGTGTTATTTTAGATGCAATTTTAACGAGAGATAAAAGAGAAATCATAAAGCCAAGTTTCTTGGTGGCTTCGCATCTTAGAGAGTCTAAAGGAATTCAAGATTTAATTGAAGCAATAAATCTTCTTCCTATTAAAATAAAAGATCAAATTGTAATAACTATTTATGGAGATGGGCCATATAGAAAAGTACTAATTAATAAAATTGAAAAATATAGTCTAGAAAAGTGTTTTGTTTTTAAGGGAAGTAAATCCAATTTAAATGAAATTTTTTCGCAATACGATTATATGCTGCAGCCTACACATATGGAATGTTTTAGTTTATCTATTTTAGAAAGTCTTGCAGCAAATGTTCCTGTAATTACAACAAATGTAGGAGGAAATACTGAAGTAATTATTTCTGGTGAAAACGGATATATTTTTGAAGCAAAAAATATAAATGCTTTAGCTACAATTCTAGAAGATATTTATTTAGGAAACAAAAAGATATCAGTTAATACAAGGGAATTAATTTCCAATTTCTTTTCTTTGCCGAAAATGGTAGAAAATCATTTTAAACTACTTATGTAGTATATTCATTAAATTTAAAATTTCATAAATCCCATAAATGTTTTTTAATTCCTTGGCTTTTGCCATTTTTTTACCAATCGTTTTTTTTCTGTATTGGTTTGTCTTTAATAAAACAAAAAGCACTCAAAATGCTTTATTAATTATTGCTAGCTATTATTTCTATTCTTGTTGGGATTGGAGATTTCTTTTTTTATTAGTTTTTTCTACATTTTTGGATTATTACACTGGAATTCAAATTGAAAAAGGAAAGACAGAAAGAAGTCGGAAATTTTGGTTCTGGCTTAGTATTTCAGTCAATTTAGGATTCTTAGGAGTTTTTAAATACTATAATTTTTTTGCAGCGTCTTTTGCAGAACTATTAAATTCTGTTGGAATTCAGGCAAGTCCTATTTTATTAAAAGTCATACTTCCTGTCGGAATCTCATTTTATACCTTTCATGGATTATCATATGTAATTGATATCTATCTTAAACGAATAAAAGCCGAATATAACTTTGTAGATTATTCTCTGTTTGTTAGTTATTTTCCACTTCTAGTTGCAGGACCAATAGAAAGAGCCACACATTTATTGCCACAAGTAAAAGTAAAACGCGAGTTTAATTTTCAAATGGCGAAAGAAGGTATTTACCAAATTATTTGGGGATTAGTTAAAAAAGTTGTAATTGCAGATACTTGTGCTACCTATGCCAATGCTATTTTTGATAATTATACTTCAATGAATTCTTTCTCTCTTATTTTGGGCGCAATATATTTTGCATTCCAAATTTATGGGGACTTTTCAGGATATTCAGATATTGCACTAGGAGTTTCTAAGTTATTTGGTTTAGATTTATTACGAAATTTTAATTATCCATATTTCTCACGAGACATAGCCGAGTTCTGGCGTCGTTGGCACATTTCGCTGTCGTCTTGGTTCCGTGATTACCTTTACATTCCTTTAGGTGGGAGCAAAGGAGGTATTTGGATGAAAATCAGAAATACCTTTATCATTTTTGTAGTTAGCGGATTTTGGCATGGTGCCAACTGGACATATATTGTTTGGGGATTTATAAATGCAGTTTACTTTCTGCCTCTACTTTTATCAAATAGCAACAGAAATAACATGGATGCAATTGTACTAAAGTGGAATTTTGGTTCTGCAAAAGTAATAATGAGTATTCTTTATACTTTTTTATTGACTTGTGTAGCTTGGGTATTTTTTAGAGCCAGAACAATAACCGATGCAGTAGAATATTTAAAACGTATGGTAACAAATAAAAATTTTACTTTCCAGTATTTAGATAATGAACGTTACAATTATGAATTACTTCTTATGATTGGAATATTTGTTCTAGTCGAATGGAACAATCGTACCAAAGTTGAACCACTTTCTGGTAAAAAAAACTTGCTTAAGATAGCTTTAGCTATTACTGCAATAATGGCATTTGGAACATTTTCTGATTATAAAGAGTTTATATATTTTCAATTTTAATGAAGCGTTTTTTAATTTATACAGGGATAATTATTGTTATTACCGTTTTGATTGCAGTTGTGCTAGATGGAATATACACAGGAATTTTTATGCAGTCTAAAAACCGTGGAAAAATTGAAACGGTTATAAATTCAAAAGCCAAAAAGTATGATATAGTGATTCTAGGATCTTCACGTGCAAATAATCATTTTGTTTCGCAGATGTTTGAAAATAAAGGATTTAAAACGTTTAATTATGGGATGAGTGGAGGACATTTATTTGAAGCATCATTGCTTTTAAAATTAATGATTGAGAGAAAATATGAAATCAAAAATGTAATTCTTGAAGCCGATTTGAACCTTTCTAATGATCAAGAGTCTGAGGGAGTTTCGACAAAGTTTTTACCATATATTCATAATTCAACAGTTATAAAAAATCATTTTTCTACTGAAGAAAATTTTAATAAATTATTTTATATCCCATTTTATAGATATGTGAAGTATGATTCTGAAATTGGATTTAGAGAAGTTTATAAAACTGTAATAGGTGAAAAAACAAATGCTTTGGACAATTTAGGATATTATCCGTTGGTAAAACATAAAAACGGAAATATGAAAAATAATATTGTCAATTTAAATCCTTTGTCACACAATAAGTATTACGAAGAAATTAAAAACATCTGTAGGGCGAATGATATCAATTTTATTGCTGTAATGACCCCCATGTGTGAAAATGTTGTAGGGATGAATTATTTCGAGAAAGTAAAAAAGGCATATCCTGAGATTCATAATTATGAAAATGTTGTAAAAGAAGATAAATATTTCTCATCTTGCGGGCATATGAATGATAGTGGTGCAAGAATATTTACAACTAGAATTTTGAAAGATTTTTTTAATAAATAAATATGCTTAAACAAATTAATTTAAAGATAATCCTGATTCTATTTTCTATTCTAATCTTAATTGTCCCTGATATTATAATTAATAGAGGAGAAGGTTTATTAACTTTTGGTTTAACAATATTTTCAAAATGTTGTTTTTATTTATTTTTATATTTAATAATATTAAATTTACTTAAATCATATTTTTGGACTTATTTTATTCTTGGTTTTTTTTATCTGTTATCATCTTGCATAGAGGTGATTAATGTGATTATTTTAGGAAACTTTACGACAGTAGATAATATAAAAGCTTTGTTTTATACTTCATCTTCTGAAATGGAAGAATTTATAAATGGCTTCTATGTTTACATATTATTACCTATTATACTTGTAGTTGTTTATGTATTTATTTTATTAAAATTTAGAGGTTTTAAATATAAACGAATACCATATTGTAATTTTATAGCGATTTTCTGTTTATTAATTTCTTTTGCTTTATCGTATCTGAAAGTATATAATTCATCGGCCTATTATTCAGGAAAAAATTTAATGAATATTACTTTAAGACAGCATTTTTTAAAGGAGCATCCTTTGAGTTTGTATTATCGAGTTTATGAATTTGGAATAATAATGAACAAATTTGGTAAATATAATAAAGAAAAAAAAGCATTTAGTTTTGGAGTTATAAATAAAAAGGAAGTAGGAAAACCTGAATTAGTTGTTTTGGTTATTGGAGAAAGAATCAGGTATAGCAATTGGGGTATAAATGGATATAAACGATCTACAAGCACGAATTTAGATAACCTAAGTAATTTAATTTCATTTGATAGACATTACTCAAATGGGAATTCTACGGCAGCTTCAATCCCCCTTTTAATTACACAAGCAACCCCTCAAAAACCAGAAATTGCATATTCAGAAAAAACTATTGTTTCATTATTTAAAGAAGCAGGATATGAAACGGTTTGGATTTCTAATCAAAATATTTTTGATTATATAAATAATAAAGACGAAGCTGACAGGTTGTTTGAGTTGTATAGAAAAAAGAGTACTGATTTAGACATTATTCCTGTTTTTAATGAAGTATTGAATAAAAAAGAATTTAAAAAAAGGTTAATTGTTATCAATATGATTGGTGGTCATGGTAAAATACCTGAAAATTTCAATTTATACAAACCGAATAATTCTAAAGAGAACTATCCAGTCACAATTGAGAACGCGCCTATATTTATCAATAATTATGATAATATGATAAGACTGCAAGATTTTGTTTTAGGTAAGATTATAAATCTAGTCCAAAAAGAGAATAAGTCTTCCGTATTCATGTTTACAGCAGATCATGGCTGTAACTTATTCGATGATAGTCAAGCTCTTTTTGGATATGGTTCTCAAAATCCTACAGAAAAGGAGACACATATTCCTCTTTTTATATGGGGCTCATCAAAATATATTGAAGAGAATGCAGAAAAGTTTGATAATTTAAAAAAACACAAAAAATATCTTACAACAAATAATGATTTGTTTTATACATTAGCGGATTTGGCTAGCATCAAATACACAGATTTTAAGAAGAATCAAAGCATAGCCGATTCAACTTATTCAGTTTATAAAGAAAGATATGTATATGTTAATGGTAATGCCATGAAATTTAATTCAAAATGATGCATATTGCTTTTTTGACTCCAGAATACCCACATCCTAAAACAGGTAATTCGGGAGGTATTGGTACCAGTATTAAAAATTTAGCAATAGGGCTTTTAGAACAAGATGTTTCTGTTAGGGTGCTTGTATATGGTCAGAAGGAAGATGCAACTTTTGATGATAATGGAATTTTTATTCAGCAAATAAAAAATGTTAAGTTAAAAGGATTATCATGGTTTTTGACGAGAAAAAAGTTAGAAAAAATAATTAATAATTTATATAAGAATAAAGAAATTGATTTAGTAGAAGCAGCAGATTGGACAGGTATTACTTCATTTATTATGCCTGATAATTGTCCGATTGTAATACGATTACATGGATCTGATGCATATTTTTGCCATTTAGATAATCGACCTGTAAAATGGATAAATAAGTTTCATGAAAAAAGAGCATTACAAAATGCGGATAAATTATTATCTGTAAGTCAGTTTACCGCAGATAAAACAAATGAAATTTTTGGTTTAAATAAAGAATTTACAATTATTCCAAATCCTATCGAAACTAATTTATTTCAAACCAATAATGAGAATTCTCGGAAAGAGAAAACCATATTGTATTTTGGGAGTTTAATTCGTAAAAAAGGTCTTCTAGAACTGCCATTGATTTTTAATAAAGTAATAGAAAATAGTCCTAATGCTAAATTGATTTTAATAGGTAAAGACGTCCCAGATATTATTTCTGGAAATTCTTCTACCTGGCAAATGATGCAAGAACTATTTTCAGAAGATGCTAAAAAGAATGTAGATTATTTAGGAAGCGTACCTTATTCAGAAATAAAAATAAAAATTGAAGAGGCAATGGTTTGCGTATTTCCTTCTTTTGCAGAAGCACTTCCTGTATCTTGGTTAGAAGCCATGGCTATGCAAAGGCCTATTGTAGCATCAAATATTGGTTGGGCTAATGAAATGATTATTGATGGTGAAAGTGGATTTTTAGTAAGTCCAAAGAATCATGAATTGTTTGCATCTCGAATAGTACAACTTTTGGATGATTCCAATTTAGGAAGTGAAATGGGAAAAAATGCAAGAACTAGAGTCAAAAAGTTTTTTGATATCGATAAAGTAGCGAAAGATAATATTCAGTTTTATAAAACATTAATTTTTAAATCTTGATAGTAGTATATCATTTAAATAATAAAATTACAAGGGTTGTTTCGGAAAGAAATGAGGCTTTGCCTTTTAATAGAAATAATACTATTGCATTAGGTTTATTGGAGTTGGCTTTTCAATTTCCGCTTTCAAAAATAGTTTGGTGCAATCAGAATTATACACAGTATCTTAATTTAGAATTTATAGCAGATTTTTTTCATCATAATAAATTGATGATGTCTTATAGTCCAAATGAAGTTGATTTTTTAGATCGAAAAATTGGCTATATTGATGAATCTCCTTTTATTAAAATTAATAAAGATGTAAGCTATCCAACTTGGCAAATGAGTAGTTTAGTAGGAGTGGTTCATGCTACAGTGCTTTTGGAGATTAACAAAAAAATAAAACTAGATTCTAATTTTAATTATTATTTGAATTCAATAGCTAAGGTATGTATGCCCTTAGGATTATTATGCTATTCAGAGCCAAAATTATTGCTGGAAAACGAAATTCATTTGACCTCAAAGTCTTCTAATCTGGTTCTTTTCAGATTTGTGAAACAGCATTATAGAACCAGATGGATATTTTTGTTATTCCTGAATTTAATAATTTATGAATTTAAATTTCCTCTATTAGCTTTTCTATATAGCTTAACTTTTAAGAACAGAAATAATAATAGCATTAATCTAGATCCTATCAAAGTTACTTCTTCATTAAAGGTAAGTAATACAGGAACTATTGATGTTATTATCCCAACTATTGGAAGAAAAGAATATTTGTATGATGTTCTAAAGGATTTATCCCAACAAACACATTTACCTAAAAATGTAATAATTGTAGAGCAAAATCCTTTAAAAGGAAGTGTTTCAGAGTTAGAGTATTTAACCTCAGAAGACTGGCCATTTGTTATTAAGCATACTTTTACACATCAGGCAGGAGCTTGCAATGCCCGAAATGTTGCTCTTAATCAGGTAGAAAGTGAGTGGGTATTTCTGAATGATGATGATAATCGATTTGATATTAATTTAATAGAAAATGTATTTAATAGTATTGAACAATATGGGATTTTAGTTTTGTCAGCATCATATTTACAGCCTAACGAGAAATTAGTAAATAAGGTAATTAGCCAATCTGGGAACTTTGGTTCAGGTAATAGTTTTTTAAAGTCAGAATTGCTAGAGGAAGTGAGTTTTAGCAAAAGCTTAGAATTTGGTTATGGAGAAGATACTGATTTTGGTTTGCAGTTGCGCAATAAAGGCGCAGATGTGTTGTATTTTCCTGAAATCTCGATACTACATCTTAAAGCTCCAATGGGTGGATTTAGGATAAAACCAACTTTTGCTTGGGATGGAGAATCTATACAGCCAAAACCCTCACCTACAATTATGTTTTTAAAACTGAACAATTACAATTTAGAGCAAATTAATGGCTTTAAAACTATTTTGTTTTTTAAATACTATAAGATTCAAAATGTCAAAAATCCATTAAAATATTTTTTCAACTTTAAGGAACAATGGAAACAGAGTTTATATTGGGCTAATAGAATAATAGATAAATCATGAATTTCTCTTTAATTATTTGTACTTATATGCGAGCTGAATCGCTGTTGAATTTGTTACAATCGGTTCAGGAACAAATTCCTTATCCTGATGAGATTTTAATTGTTGATGGTTCTTTAGATAATGCTACAAAAAATGTTTTAGAGGAAAATCAATTTAAAAATTTAAAATACTTTTTAGTTTCTAAAGAAGATCGAGGATTAACAAAACAAAGAAACTTTGGGATATCAAAAGTAGACAATACTATTGATGTTGTTTGTTTTCTTGATGACGATACAGTTCTTGAACCAAAGTATTTTGTAGAAATTATAAAAACATTTCAGATAAGACCTGAAGTTATTGGGGTTGGTGGAGTTGCAATTAATGAGTCTAAATGGAAACCTCAAGAAATGAATGTTTCTTATAATAAAAAGAAATATTATTTGTTTGAAGGCTATTTTTATAAAGAAGGTTTACGAAATATTGCTCGTAATTACCTTGGACTTGCATCTAATTTAGATTCAGGAAAAATGCCGAATTTCTCTCATGGAAGAACTTCAGGATTTCCGATTACAGGAAAAACATATGAAGTTGATTTACTAATTGGGATGTCAATGGCGTTTCGAAAAATTATTTTAGATAAAATTATATTTTCAAGATATTTTGAAGGTTATGGTTTATATGAAGATGCCGATTTTAGTTTGAGAGCTTTACGGTTTGGGAAAAATGTTATGAATACAAATGTTCAATTATCACATTTTCATGCTCCGTCCGGAAGACCAAATCAATATCAATATGGTAAAATGGTTGTGAGAAATGGATGGTATGTTTGGCGGGTTAAAAACCCAAGTCCAACATTTAAAGAAAGTTTTAAATGGCATGTAATCACTGTTTTACTTGCGATAATTAGATTTAGTAATGTTTTTACTTCTAATAAGAAAAAAGAAGCTTTGACAGAAGCAATTGGAAGAACGATTGGCTGGTGGAGTCTATTATTGAATAAACCTAAATTAGAAAAATGAAATCAAAACATACAATTTTAGAGATTAACATAAAACAAAAAGAATTTTATAATACCAAGAAAAAGAATTCTGCCACTAGGCTATGGTCAAAATTTAGAAATGGGATTTTAAATAAAATTAAAAAAAATGTTGGTGTTCAGGATCAGGCTTATGTTTTACACAAACAATGGTTTGGACACTTGTCTGATAAAAAGGTTTTAGATTTAGGTTGTTTTTCGGGTAATTATTGGTCGATGCATTTAGCCGAAAATGCAAAAGAGTATTTAGGAATTGATTTAAGTGATGTTGCTATTGAGAAGCTAAACGAAAAACTTCAGCAATTTCCTAATGCCGAAGCCAAAACAGTTGACTTTCTTTCCGATGAATTTGCGACTGATAATTTTGATTTGATTTATGCTTATGGAGTTTTACATCATTTTGAAAACACCACAATTTTAATTGATAGGTTAAATGAAAAATTAAGTTCAGGAGGAGAAATTATAAGTTATGATCCGCTTGAAACAAGTTTGCCAATAAAAATATTGAGAACATTATATAGACCATTTCAATCTGATGCTGCTTGGGAATGGCCATTCACAAGAAAAGTTTTTTATAAATTTCAAAACTCTTTTAATATAATCGAAAGAAGAGGGGTTTTAGGGAAATCTAAATGGATTGTATTGATCAATATGTTACCAATTTCAGATGAAAAAAAGAAAACAATTGGGCAAAAATGGCACAAAGAAGACTGGGATAATTCAACAACTTCAGACTCAGTTTTATTTAGTTGTATGCATGTTACGATGTTGATGAAGAAAAAAATATAATTCCAATGAATTTATTTCAACTCATAAAATCAGATTACAATAAATATCAAAAATACGGAGGTAATTTTTTTGGTATCGTATTTTTTACGCAAGGTTTTTGGGCGACTTTTCAATATAGGGTAGCACATTATATTCATATCAGAATTAAATGGAAAATTTTCAGGTTTCCCTTATTGCTTTTGGCTTTATTATGGCAAAAATGGATTGAAATAATCACAGGAATTTCAATCCCATATTCAGCAAAAATTGGACATTCCTTTTATGTAGGACATTTTGGAGGAATAATTGTAAATTCAAATAGTATAATTGGAAATAATTGTAACATATCACAAGGAGTCACCATCGGCGTTTCTGGTATTGATGAAAAAAGAGGGACACCTGTTTTAGGAGATGAGGTATATATAGGTGCTAATGCAATTATTGCAGGTAAAATTAATATAGGAAATAGTGTTTTAATTGGAGCCTGTTCAATGGTAAAAGATTCTTTTCCTGATAATGTAGTTGTCTCAGGAGTGCCAGCAGTAATAATCTCTGATAGAGGCTCAGAAGGATATATTTAATGAAATTACTAATTGTTTCAAATGCACCATTGATTTATAAGGATAAGTACAGTTATGCTTATGGACCTTATGTAAACGAATTAACTATTTTGAGAAAATTTAGTGATGAACTATTTTTTTGTTGTCCTGTATGGGAAAATGACCGTGGGCTTTTAATATCAAAAATCCCATTTGATTTTACTAAGAATTTTAAATTAATTGATTCAAATTTAAATACTCTTAAAAACGCTTTTCTGTCTGTTTTTTATAGTATTTATAATGTGATTGTTTTGTTTAAAGCAATGAAGACAGCTGATCATATTCACTTGCGTTGTCCAGGTAATATTGGTTTATTAGGCTGTCTGGTTCAGATGTTTTTTCCGAATAAACAGAAAACAGCAAAATATGCAGGTAATTGGGATCTTCAAGCAAAGCAACCATTAAGTTATAAATTACAAAAATGGATTTTAAGTAATACATTTCTAACTAGGAATATGCAGGTTTTAGTTTATGGAGAATGGGAGGGAAGTACTAAAAATATAAAACATTTTTTTACTGCTACATATGCTGAAAAGGAGAAGGTGAATTTTAAAGCATTAGAGACGAAGAAACAAATGGATTTCGTTTTTGTAGGTACTTTAGTTTCGGGAAAAAATCCTTTATATGCGATTCAATTAGTTGAAGGTTTATATAAAAAAGGTTATGATGTATCATTAAGTCTTTATGGAGAAGGTGTTGAACGAATTATTTTGGAAAAATATATTTTGGAAAATGATTTGAAAAATTATGTCTTTTTGCATGGAAATCAAGATCAGCAAATAATTAAATCAGCATATCAGAATAGTGGATTCGTAATTTTACCATCTAAAAGTGAGGGGTGGCCAAAAGCTATTGCTGAGGGGATGTTTTGGGGATGTATTCCTGTAGCAACATCGGTTTCATGTGTTCCTTTTATGTTAGATTATGGTAATCGAGGAGTTTTACTTAAAATGAATTTACTAGATGATTTACTTCAGTTGGAAATAATCTTGAAAGATAAAATGGGCTTTGTAGATAAAAGTGAAAAAGGATCAGAATGGTCTCAAAAATTCACTACAGATGTCTTTGAAACTGAAATTAAAAAGTTATTGCAACCATGAGAATTTTACAAATTATTGATTCGCTTGAAACTGGTGGTGCAGAACGTATGGCAGTAAATTATGCAAACAAACTTGCCGAAAAAATTGAATTTTCAGGTTTGATTGCGACTCGTAAAGAAGGACTTCTTTTGAGACAGATTGCCCCTGCCGTTTCTTATCTTTTTTTAAATAAAAGGTTAGTGATAGATTTTAAAGCTATTTTTTTACTGAGGAATTATGTTGTAAAGAATAGTGTAACTATTATTCATGCTCATAGTTCTTCTTTCTTTATAGCTATGTTGTTAAAGTTAACGTTGCCTAAAATTAAAATAATTTGGCATGATCATTATGGTATTTCTCAAGATTTATCTCAAAGAAAAAATTGGAGCTTAAAGTTTGGTTCCTTTTTTTTTACTGGTATTGTGTCAGTAAATTCAGCTTTAAAGGAATGGGCACGATCATATTTATTATGTTCGAATGTAATATATTTATCAAATTTTATTGAGAGTTCATCGAGGGAGGATGAAGATTTAGCTTTAAAAGGTATAGAAGGAAAAAGAATCATTTGTGTAGCCAATTTAAGACCGCAAAAGAATCATAAACTGCTTATTGATGTTGCAAGAATAATAAAGAAGAATTATCCAGAGTGGACTTTTCATTTATTTGGAAAAGATTTTGAGGATGACTATTCAAAGGAAATAAAACATAGTATTGAACATCTCAACCTAAAAGAACAAGTTTTTTTTTACGGATCTACTAATACTATTTCTTCTTCATTAAAACAGTGCGACATAGGGATTTTGACATCAAGATCAGAAGGTTTGCCTTTGGCAATTCTAGAATACGGATTATATAATTTGGCTGTTGTAGCAACTGATGTTGGTGAAATTTCAAAAGTGATTATTTCAGGAACTGATGGGGTAATAGTTGAGTCTAATAATCTAAATGAATTTGTAGATGCAATAGAAAAGCTGATTAGAGATGAAAAATATAGAGAAGAATTGAGTCTTAAATTGAAAAATAAAATTGAAAAATTCTATAGTGGAGATTATATAATAAGTCAGTATTTATCTTGGATGGTTCAATAATTGACTTAGATAATAGATTATTCTAAAAATGAAAACAAAATATTTGTCTTATACTTACTTAATTTTAATGCATCTGGTAATTGCATTGGTTGTTTTTTTGATGCCTTTTTTGTCTAAAATTTATGCGCTTATTATTCCAATTGTTGGATTGCTTTTTGTTCTGAAAACAAAAAACAGAAATAATGAAGTACTCTTAGTTGCTGCATATATGGTTGGTGTTGAGGTGTTTTTAAGAATGACAGGAGGGAATTTAAATAATGAATATATTAAACTGAGTGTCATCTTTTTTATATTTATAGGAATGCTGTATAGTAGTTTTTCTACTAATGCATTAGTATATGGTCTTTTTATATTATTGCTGGTTCCTGGTGTTTTAGTAACCTCGATTTCAGATGATTTTTCGACAGATATAAAAAAAGTTTTGGTTTTTAATTTATCAGGAGCCTTATGTTTGGGGATTTGTGCTATATATACTTTTAATCGAAAAATCTCTTTTCCTGAGTTGCAAAATATAGTTTTAGCAATGGGATTACCAATACTAACAACAACCGCGTATTTGTTTTTATATAATCCTAGTGTACAGAGTGTTGTTACAGGTACGCAATCTAATTTTGAAACTTCCGGAGGATTTGGACCTAATCAGGTTTCCACAGTTTTGGGATTAGGGATGTTTGTGTTTTTTACACAATTGATTCTTTTTTCCAAATCAAAAAAACTACTGATTCTAAACGGAATACTGTTATTAGTTATTAGTTATAGAGCCATAGTAACTTTCTCGAGAGGAGGAGTTATCACAGGAGTTGTTATGATTGCTTTATTATTATTAGTGTTGTATTGCTATTCTAGTGCCAAAGTAAAAGGAAAACTGGCTTTGGTGTTTATCATTACAATTGTTATGGGTTTAGGAATTTGGACATATAGCTCTGTACAGACTTCAGGATTAATTGGTAAACGTTATGCTAATCAAGATGCAGCGGGAAGAATAAAAAAAGATAAATTAGGAGGAAGAGAAGTTATTATAGATATCGAACTTAAAGTTTTTTTTGATAATCCAATATTAGGAATTGGGGCTGGGGCTGGTAAAGAGTATAGGAAAAAGGTTTTTGGAGTAGAGGTAGCTTCACATAACGAAATAACACGTATGTTGAGCGAGCATGGTCTGTTCGGGATATCAGGGCTTTTGATACTTTTTATAATGCCTTTTGTTGTGTATTATACCAATAAAGGGAATTTATACTTTCTATCATTTTATGTTTTTTGGTTCTTAACAATTAATCATGCTGCTATGCGAACAGCTGCTCCCGCTTTTGTATATGCACTAACTTTGATTAACGTAATTAAATTTAAATCAGGCAATAATGCAAATGAAAATACTATTGATATTAATAAGGTTTGATTACTAATTTTATGATACATTTGCTTCCATAATTTTAAATTTCCCCAAATTTAATTATGCAACTTAACCACTATAACCAAAATGCCACAAAAAAATAAGATTCATTTTGAAATATCAGAGCGTAAAGTCATCCTTAGATTTTTTGATTCTTTTTTTATCTTAGCTACATTATATTTATTAAGTCAGATATTTGATTATCGTTATTTTAATATTACAAGTACTAATTATTATGGAGTAATAGTATTGGTGATATATCTTAATCTTTTTGGATCTATTTTTGAAATGTATAACCTGCAAGTAGCCAGTAACCAATTTCAAATTATTAAAAGTACAGTTATTGCAGTTTCGACAACAGTTTTAGTGTATTTGTTAACTCCAATTTTATCACCAGAATTACCTAAACAGAGAATTTCAATAGTTATATTTTATTTTGCGGTACTTTTTGCCATTCTATTTTGGCGCTTATTTTATGTTTATTTTCTCGCGTCACATCGTTTTTTTCAAAATGTAGTTTTAATCTGTGATCAAGATCAAGTAGAAGAATTAGTCTTAGGATTGGAGAATGTTGACCCACATTATAAAATCATTGGTTTTGTAAATTCAGATTCTTTAAATAATAGTTCTTCAGAATACCATTATGCAAAAGAGATTAAAAAAGATGAGTTAGAAGAATTTGTAAAAAATAATAATGTATCCGAGATTGTTATAGCTTCCCAAAAGACAGATGGGATTACTGCCGATTTATACCAGCAATTATTACATTTACTAGAGTCTGGTAAAATAATTAGAGAATATACTCAAGTATACGAGAGCAAAACACAACGTATTCCTGTACAATATATAGCAAGGGATTTTTATCGTTTTTTTCCTTTTAGTCGTAGTAATAGTAACAAGTTATATTTGTTGGTAGTACGTTTTTTTGAATTCGTTTTTTCTTTGTTCGGATTATTAATTGGGATTATTTTAATACCATTTATAGTTATAGGAAATTGTATAGGTAACCGAGGCAGTCTTTTCTATACCCAGGACAGAATAGGAAAAGATGGAGCGGTTTTTAAAATATATAAATTCCGTACAATGGTAAAAAACTCTGAATCTAAAGGAGTTGCTTTTGCGGCTGCAAATGATGTACGGGTTACACCTTTTGGGAAGATGATGCGTAAATCCAGAATAGATGAATTACCGCAATTTATTAACGTTATAAAAGGTGATATGGCTGTTATTGGTCCTAGACCAGAGCGTCCTTTCTTTGTAAAAGAAATTGCTCAGGTTATGCCATTTTATGAAACAAGACACATTATTAAGCCAGGACTTACTGGTTGGGCACAAGTAAATTATTCTTACGGAGAATCGATAGAAGAAAGTTTAATAAAGCTACAATATGACTTGTATTACATTAAACACAGAAGTATTTTTCTGGATCTAAGTATTACTTTTAAAACCATTACTACAGTTTTATTTTACAGAGGACAATAATTATATAATAATAGGAATTGGTTTTTTATTCTTAATTGCCACACGCACAAGCACAACTCCACTAGTTATAATTAGAGGTAAAACAATCAGGAATGAAGCCTTATTAATCATAAACAATCCATATACAATTAGTAAAATGATATGTATAAGTGATAATCTATAAGTCCATTTTTTGTTTTTCATAAGATTAAAAATCAAAAGAATCAGTAAAAAAGGGCTAAACAACAAAATGTTATAGTTGAATTCTAGTTCCTTGTGTAAGGAATAAAAGCCTATAAAAACAAAAAATACTCCTAACAATCCCATTATTAAAAGATAGGCTTTATCAATACTTCTTTTACTTATAAAGATAATAAATGCCAGTATAATAATGTAAGTATACCAGTTGTTCCACCAAGAATGAGTTGGTTCTTTATCAAAAGACAGAATTGTTTTATTCTCTTTTACTAAAGGATGATTTTGAAAACTTGTTTTGTCCAGACTGTTTTTTAATTCAAAAGGCAAGAATATTTTTGTTCCAAGTTCATCTACTTTCTTTCCAAAAATAATACTGATACCTAGTTTTTCATAAAAGTGTCCGTCAAAATAAGGGTATAGTATAGTTCTGTATGTTTTATCAGTATCTCCTTTTTTTGTAATTACAGTACCGTTTAAAGATTTATTGATGATATCAACAACCATAGAAGTACAATTTTTGTCAATAAACTTATAGGTGTAAAATCTATCTTCAGAAAGTAGCGTTGTGTTTAAATTATCAAATAATTTTTGTTTAAGATTGTCAGAAATATTTAATTCTTGTTCGTAAACACTACGTTTTGTATAGTTGTATTCATTAATAAAATCGAGATAGGAATTTGCTGTAGCGTAATATTGTAAGTCACCTTTTGTGAATTTAGCAACAAAATTAGGAGTTCTGAAATCGAAAGTGCCATAATTATATACTATATCAAGAGCGTTAATAGAATCCTTTATTCTAATAGCTGTGTGGCCAAAAAGAGAATAAGGTTCATTTCCGGTTCCGCAAGTTAATACGCTAACTTTAGAATCTTTGGATAATAAAATGCTTTGTCCAAAACTGTTGTTGATAAACACAAAAAACAATAGTAGTAAGAATATTTTTTTTGATGAATATGTTTTCATAGATATTTTTTTAAATGAATTATCAATGTTTCTTCGGTATGCAATTATTTATTTTCTAAAGAGACCTAAGTCTACTTTAAGAGAGAAAATATTAGAATATAAAGCAACACTTTGATTTCCTAAATCTGTTAAAGCATAATCAACCTGGATACCTTTATATTTAAAACCGAGACCGATATTAGGTTGAAAACCTACTTTCTCAGAATTATCTAATTGTGTTACGTTCTGAAAATTTCCAACTCCAGCTCTCAAGAAAACTAAATCGGTATATCCAAACTCTAATCCTAATGCAGGATCAATACTTACCACATTACTAGAGATTATATCTTTCGTTCTTTCAAAACGCATATTCATATTTGTAGCTACTAAAACACTATAATCATATCTGATTATAAATTTCTTGGCAATACCTAATTGCGCTTTTGGTAATGTAATTTCTGTGCTTTCGGGTAACTCCTGATTTTCACCCGGAATGGCATCAGAGATTTTTTTGTATTCCTTCTCATCTATATTCCAAACATTATAAGTGGTTGTAATATCACGCACCATCAAACCAAAACGCCAGTCATTTTTCTCAAATTGTAATCCTAAATCAAATCCAAAGCCCCAAGAATTAGCAAATTTACCAATAATACGTCGGATGACTTTGGCATTAACACCATATTGAAATCCAGGAACGGGTAATTTTCTAGCATATGAAAACGTAAAACCATAATCAGCAGTCGAGAAAAGACTGATTCGATTATAATCAATATTTCCTTGATTGTCTATTAATTCTGTAGTATCTAAAATGTCATCTACTCCAAAACGAATTAATGAAATTCCCCAAGCACTTCGGTCATCTATCGGACTTGCGTAGCCAATATAATCATATTGTGCGATATTGGCAAAATAATTAGCATGCATCAAAGCAACTTGATGGTCTTGAAGATTGGTTAAACCTGCTGGATTCCAGTAAACTGAGTTTACATCTGTCGTAGATGCAACCACTGCACTCGACATGGCAAGAGCTGCAGCATCGACACCAATGTTCATAAACTCGTTAGAGTATTTACGAACCGTTTGGCAGTAATTTGCTGTGTGAACACAAAATAGTAAAAACAATAAAATTTTCTTCAAGAGCTAATTTTTATAAACCGAAGTCTGTTTAATTTTTACCAAAAATATAATTTTTTACTGAGCTTATTTATTCCTTTTTGTAAATAATGCTAAAGTCTGACTTTTGTGTAAAAAACTCTAATAAAAACGTACATTCCATTCAGTTATTATAGTAAATTTGTTGCTTATCATACTTAAATTTTATTTGCAATGAATATTAAAAAACATGTACCTAATGCTATTACATTAATCAATCTTTTTTGTGGATGCATAGCTGTTGTTTTTGTTTCTAAATTAGATTATGAAATGGCTTTCTATTTTGTTTGTTTAGGAATCTTTTTTGATTTTTTCGATGGTTTTTTTGCTCGATTATTTAAAGTATCCAGTCCATTAGGTTTACAGTTAGATTCATTGGCAGATATGGTAACTAGTGGTGTAGTACCAGGTTACGTAATGTATAGTTTATTTGTTAGTAGTTCAAGTGCACATAACATAATAGGTTCTGAGTTTACTCCATTTTTAGGATTCATAGTAACTTTGGGTTCTTGTTATCGTTTAGCAAATTTTAATATAGATACGCGCCAAACAGACTCTTTTATTGGTTTGCCAACACCTGCAAACGCATTGTTTATTTTGAGTTTGCCTTTGGTTTTAAAATATTCAGAGTCGTTAATGATACTTGAAATCTTAACAAATCAATGGATTTTATTAGCGATAGCATTATTTAGTGCTTATATCCTGAATGCCGAAATTCCTTTATTTTCATTAAAATTTAAAAAATTCAATTTAAAAGATAACGGACTACAAGTTGGTTTTTTATCATTGTCGGTTTTGCTATTGGTTTTCTTTCAATATCTAGGGATTCCATTGGTAATCATTACTTATATAATATTGTCTGTTATAAACAATAAGTTTCTGAAAAAGTAGTTTTTTTATTGAATGAAAAGAAAAGTTACCAAAAGAAAGCAGACCTCAAATCGGAAATCTAAATCAACCAGTTCTTCCATAGGAAAGGTTTTTCGTTTCATTGTGTTTTCGGTTTTAATTGCTCTTTTTCTAGGAGTCGTTTATCATTACCGAAATGGTTTAGCGTATTACTTTAGTTTTAAAACAGATAAAGTTTCAGAAAAAGAAGCCGAAGATAAACGTCTTTCGGATGTTAGGAATTACCAGGTTTTGGCTAATCACCAAGGAATGGCAATTGGTTTGGATGTATCCGAATTTCAAGGAAAAATTCGTTGGAGTAAAGTAGATAGTCTGGAGCAAAAATTTCCAATCTCATTTGTTTTTATACGTGCTACTGCTGGAAATGATCGTGTTGATAATCAATTTTTGAATAATTGGCTAGGAGCCAAAGAGCAAAAGATTATCCGTGGAGCATACCATTATTATCGTCCGAACGAAAACTCGATAGAGCAAGCCAATCTTTTTATTAAAACGGTTAAATTACATAAAGGTGATTTGCCTCCTGTTTTAGATATTGAAAAGTTACCTAAAAACCAGTCTTTAGATAGTTTGAAAAAAGGATTAAAAAGATGGTTGAATAAAGTAGAAGAACACTATAAAGTACGACCAATTATATACAGCGGAGAAAGATATTATGATGATTTCCTGAAAGAAGAATTTAGTGATTATCTTTTTTGGATAGCCAATTACAATTTTTATCGAGAAAAGATTGAGGATGATTGGTTGTTTTGGCAATTTACAGAGAAAGCAACAATGCCAGGAATAAAGCATACTGTCGATGTGAATATCTATAACGGCGATTTACAGCAATTACAATTTATAACAGTCGATTAAGTTTTAGTTTATAGTCGCAGTTTACAGTCTCAGTAAAAAAAATCGCAGTACTCGGTTTTTTGGAACTGAATACTGCGACTGAATACTTAAAGCTGCGTCTGAATACTCTTTTTAGAATTCCAGTTTCTTTTTACGAAGTTCAAAATTCTGACCTAGATATACACGACGCACCATTTCGTCTTCTACCAATTCTTCAGGTACACCAGCTTTTAGGATTCCTCCTTCAAACATAAGATACGTTTTATCAGTAATAGCAAGAGTTTCTTGTACGTTGTGGTCGGTGATTAAAATTCCGATATTTTTATTTTTTAATTGTGCTACAATTCTTTGAATGTCTTCTACTGCAACAGGGTCAACTCCTGCAAAAGGTTCATCTAGTAAGATAAACTTAGGATCGGTAGCAAGAGCACGTGCAATTTCGGTACGACGGCGCTCACCTCCCGAAAGTAAATCCCCTCGGTTGGTACGAATATGCTCCAAGCTAAATTCTTCGATTAAACTTTCCATTTTAGCTTCCTGCTCTGCTTTAGATAAAGTGGTTAGTTGTAATACGCTTAAGATATTGTCTTCAATGCTTAGTTTTCTAAAAACAGATGCTTCTTGAGCTAAATATCCAATTCCGTGTTGAGCTCTTTTGTACATAGGGAAATCGGTAATATTTAAATCATCAAGATAAATATTGCCCGAATTTGGTTTTACCAATCCTACAATCATGTAAAATGAAGTGGTTTTACCTGCTCCATTTGGACCTAAAAGACCAACTATTTCTCCTTGGTTTACCTCAACAGAAATACCTTTTACTACACTACGGCCTTTGTAGGTTTTGATTAAATTATCGGCTCTTAATTTCATTTTTTAAGTTTAATCGTTTAAACGTTCGAATCGTTTATTCGGTACAAATTAACGAATAAACGATTCAACAAATAAACCTCTTTAACAATTATTTAGTTTCAGCTTCTTCTAAAGCTTCCCAAAATTCATATGCTCTGCGCAAATGAGGAACTACGATTGTACCGCCAACTAAGGTTGCAATTCCCATTGCTTCCATCATTTCTTCTTTGGTAACCCCTTCTTTAAAACTAGTTTCAAGATGGTATTTTACGCAATCATCACAACGTAAAACAGCCGAGGCAACTAAGCCTAAAAGCTCTTTTGTTTTAACATCAAGAGCGCCCGCAGCATAAGCATTGGTATCCAGGTTAAAAATTCGCTTTACAATTTTGTTATTATCAGCTAGTAATTTCTCGTTCATTTTAGAACGATAGTCGTTAAACTCTTGTATGATATCAGACATTTTCTAGTTTGTTTTGTTTTTTATATACAAGTACCGAAATAAAGATACTCAATTCATAAATCAGTAACATTGGTATTGCTACAATTGTTTGACTCACAACATCAGGAGGAGTTACAATTGCCGCTACGATTAGGATTATAATTACAGCATATTTCCAGTATTTTCGTAAAAAACGTGGAGTTACTAATCCTAATTTGGTAAGGAAATAAATAACGATTGGTAGTTCAAAGAATAGTCCACCAGCCAAAATACTAGTTTTTACCATTCCCATATAAGATTCTAGGGTAAATTGATTTTTTACAATATCACTTACCGTAAAAGTTGCCACGAAATTTACAGACATTGGTATTACTACAAAGTACCCGAATGTTACTCCTAGAAAGAAAAGTAGTGAGGAAACAAAGATGAATACTTTAGCATTTTTACGTTCTTTTTCATATAATGCTGGGCTTATAAATTTCCATATTTCCCATAAAATATAAGGAAAACTCAAGATGAATCCAGCCAAGATACACATCCAAACAAAAACATTTACCTGTCCTTCCATTTGTGTGTTCTGGATGATAAATGGCATCTCGGTGATACAGATGTTTTCGGCAAAACCTAATTTATGAGATAACTCGCAGAAAAATTGATAGGTAAAAAAAGTTGGTCTTGTTGGTCCGAAAATGATTACATCAAATAGGTAATCACTTATAAAGTAGGTTAGAAAAGCCATAATGATTATGGCAGTTGTACTTCTTACTAATAACCATCTTAGTTCTTCAAGATGGTCTAAAAACGACATTTCGCTTAGGTTCTTTTTATTTGCCATTATACGATTCCTTCTTTTAAAATGTCATGTAAATGTAGTACCCCTTTGTATTCTCCGTTGTCGGAAACAATTAATTGGGTAATCGAAAAGTCTTCTAATATATTCAAAGCATCTACAGCCATTGTGTCTGATGATACCATTTTTGGATTTTTAGTCATAATGTCTATTGCGGTTAAATCGGCAAAAGTATCTCTGTCATTTAGCATTCGTCGGATATCTCCATCAGTGATAATTCCGATAATTTTATCATTTTCTACAACAGCAGTTACACCTAGTCGTTTTTCTGATATTTCAAATATAACTTTTTTGATTGAAGAATCTGGGCTAACAGTTGGTTTTAACGAATGTTCAATCATGTCTTTCACGCGAAGTAAAAGTTTTTTTCCTAATGCACCTCCAGGATGATATACAGCAAAATCTTCAGGTTTAAAATCGCGCATTTCCATTAAACAAACCGCAAGAGCATCTCCCATTACAAGTTGTGCCGTAGTACTGTTGGTTGGTGCCAGGTTTATTGGGCAAGCTTCCATGTCAACAGTTGTATTTAAAACATGATCACTGCCTTTGGCTAAGAATGAAGTCATGTTTCCTGTAATAGCAATTAATGTATTGCCAAAACGTTTTAATAACGGAACTAAAACTTTGATTTCAGGGCTGTTACCGCTTTTTGAAATGCAAATAATAACATCTTCGTTTTGAATCATTCCTAAATCTCCATGAATTGCTTCAGATGCATGAAGGAATAATGAAGGTGTTCCTGTAGAGTTGAAAGTTGCAACCATTTTTTGTGCAATAATTGCACTTTTTCCTATTCCTGTGACTACTAATCGACCTTTCGATTCGTATATCTGTTGAACAGCTTGAGTGAAATTTTCATCTAAAAAATTAATTAATTTTGCAACTGCTTCGCTTTCAGAGAGTATCGTTTTTTTAGCGATAGCTAATATATTTTCTTTTGTTATCAAAACAGGATAGTTAAAATTTGTATGTGTAAAAGAAAGTTGTATCTTTATTGATGCAAATTTATACAAAATACCATAAAATAAAGAATGAATTCAAACGAAATTGAAATACATAAAGAATTAAAGAAGTATTTCGGCTTTAGCCAATTTAAGGGATTGCAAGAGGAGGTTATAAAAAGTATACTCGATAAAAAAAATACTTTTGTAATAATGCCCACCGGTGGGGGGAAATCACTCTGTTACCAATTACCCGCTTTAATTCAGGAAGGAACAGCGATAGTTGTATCTCCTTTGATTGCTTTGATGAAAAACCAGGTAGACGCCATTCGGAGTCTCTCCTCAGAAAACGGAATTGCTCACGTTCTGAATTCTTCACTTACCAAAACAGAAATTGCTCAAGTAAAAAAAGACATTACTTCTGGTTTGACAAAATTATTATATGTTGCTCCCGAATCGTTAACCAAAGATGAATATGTTCAGTTTCTTCAAAATGTAACCATTTCATTTGTCGCTATCGACGAAGCGCATTGCATTTCAGAGTGGGGACATGATTTTAGACCTGAATATAGAAATCTAAAACATATTATTAAACAGTTGGGCGATGTGCCAATTATTGGTCTTACCGCAACTGCTACTCCAAAGGTTCAAGAAGATATCTTAAAAAATCTTGACATGTCTGACGCTAATACTTTCAAGGCGTCGTTTAACAGACCAAATTTATATTACGAAGTTCGTACAAAAACAAAAAATATAGAATCGGATATTATTCGTTTCATAAAACAACATAAAGGAAAATCTGGAATTATATATTGTTTAAGCCGTAAAAAGGTAGAAGCAATAGCCGAGGTTTTACAAGTAAACGGTATTAGCGCCGTTCCTTATCACGCAGGATTGGATGCAAAAACACGAGCAAAACATCAGGATATGTTCTTGATGGAAGATGTAGATGTTGTTGTTGCAACAATTGCTTTCGGGATGGGAATCGATAAACCCGATGTTCGATTTGTAATACATCATGATATTCCAAAATCACTCGAGAGCTATTACCAAGAAACGGGTCGTGCAGGACGTGATGGCGGCGAAGGACACTGTTTAGCTTATTACTCTTATAAAGATGTAGAGAAATTAGAGAAATTTATGTCTGGTAAACCAGTTGCAGAGCAAGAAATTGGTTTTGCTTTATTGCAAGAAGTTGTGGCTTACGCCGAAACATCAATGTCGCGTAGAAAGTTCTTACTTCATTATTTCGGAGAAGAATTTGACAGCGAAACTGGAGAAGGTGCCGATATGGATGATAACGTTCGTAATCCGAAAACTAAAATTGAAGCCAAAGATCAAGTGGTGAAATTATTGGAAATTGTACGGGATACAAAACATATTTACAAATCCAAAGAAATTGTATTTACATTAATAGGTCGCGTAAATGCAGTTATTAAAGCACATAGAACCGATTCTCAATCGTTCTTCGGGTCAGGTTCAGACCATGACGAGAAATACTGGATGGCATTACTTCGTCAAGTATTAGTTGCGGGTTACTTATCAAAAGATATTGAAACTTACGGAGTCATAAAAATTACCAAAGCAGGATTGGACTTTATTAAAAAGCCAATTTCGTTTATGATGTCCGAAGATCATGAATATAATGAAACTGAAGATGAAGCTATAGTAACAGCATCAAAATCTGGTGGTACTGCCGATGAAGTTTTGATGGGAATGTTGAGAGAACTAAGAAAAAAAGTTGCCAAGAAATTAGGCGTTCCTCCATTTGTGGTTTTTCAGGATCCTTCACTAGAGGATATGGCTTTAAAATATCCAATCTCTATTGCCGAATTGTATAATATACATGGAGTAGGAGAAGGAAAAGCAAAAAAATACGGAGGAGATTTTGTTGCCTTAATAAATAGGTATGTTGAGGAAAACGATATTATTCGTCCAGACGATCTAGTTGTAAAATCTACAGGGGTTAACTCGGTAAATAAATTATACATTATCCAGAACATCGATCGTAAATTATCACTTAATGATATTGCTTCTGCAAAAGGGCTTTCGATGGATGCTTTGATTAAGGAAATGGAGCAAATTGTATATTCAGGAACAAAGCTTAATATAAACTATTGGGTAGATGATATGCTTGATGAAGATCAGCAAGAAGAAATCCATGAATACTTTATGGAGTCAGAATCTGATAAAATAGAAGATGCTCTAAAAGAATTCGATGGCGAATATGATATCGATGAGTTACGCTTAATGCGAATAAAATTTATTAGCGAAGTAGCAAACTAACGTTAAGATTAAATTCCAAAAATTAAATTCCAAATTCCAAAAAAAGGAGAATAAATTCCAATTTCAGGAAGTGATAAATATTTAAATTCCAAATTCTAAGTACTAGCGATAGTTTGGAGTTTGGAATTTTTTATTTAAGATTATCCAAATTAATTGGAATTTCCTCCTTAATTGATTGGAATTTGGAATTTAAAAAATTTGGAATTTTACTCTTCTGGATACACTTCCCCGCGGTGCGGTTTTAAAGCGTCGCGAACCTGAATCATGTTTTCATCGGTTACAACCATATAAGCAATAGCATACATATCGTTTAGGACTGTAAATCCAGTTATATTTAAAGGAAGCTTTTCGATAGCGATAAATTCTTTTAAATGAATTTCATGATGTTCTGCGGTTTTTGCTGAAGCTGGGCCACGGAAATCCCATATTAATTTTATTTTTCTTGACATTTTTTTAGAGGAAAAGTTTTTACAAAACAAAGGTACAAAGTCTGTTTTAAAAAATGGATACTATATTAAGGAACAAATTCCACTTCAAAATACTATTTTTGCATTCTGTTTTTCGTCTAAATGATTAACATATTCAACAGAAATATATATAATGCCAAGAGAACTTTTACTTCAAGTATCGCCCGAAATAGCAGCAAATGAGTTATTGCTAAAAGAACATTTGTCGAAACAAATAAAAGTTTCACTAAATGAAATTCAGCATATATCTATTTTAAAACGCTCCATTGATGCGCGCCAAAAAGCGATAAAAATCAATTTGAAGGTGAATATTTATTTACAAAATGAAGTTTTTCAGCCAACTAAAATCGAGCTTCCAGAATATAAAAATGTATCTGGAGCGCAAGAGGTAATTGTTGTTGGTGCTGGTCCAGCAGGACTTTTTGCAGCTTTGCAATTAATAGAATTAGGTTTAAAACCAATTGTTCTCGAGAGAGGAAAAGATGTAAGAGGTCGCCGACGAGACTTAAAAGCGATAAATACAGAACATTTCGTAAACGAAGATTCTAATTATTGTTTTGGAGAAGGCGGAGCAGGAACTTACTCTGACGGAAAATTATATACACGATCTAAAAAACGTGGAGATGTAACCAGAATTCTCGAATTATTGGTTGCTTTTGGAGCTTCTGATGATATTTTGATAGAAGCGCATCCACATATCGGAACTAATAAATTACCAAAGATTATTCAGGATATTCGAGAAAAAATTATTGAATGCGGGGGACAAGTTTTGTTTGAAACCCGAGTAACTGATATTCTTGTAAAAAACAATGAAGTTGAAGGAATTGTAACTCAAAAAGGAGATACAATTAGTGCTAATAAATTAATATTGGCAACGGGACATTCTGCTCGTGATATCTTTGAATTATTAGATAGAAAGAAAATTTTTATCGAAGCCAAGCCTTTTGCCTTGGGCGTAAGAGCCGAACATCCGCAATCTTTAATAGATAGTATTCAGTATAGTTGTGATTATCGTGGAGAGCATTTGCCTCCAGCGCCATATTCTATAGTGAAACAAGTAGGAGGAAGAGGAATGTATTCTTTTTGTATGTGTCCTGGTGGTGTAATTGCGCCATGTGCAACAAGTCCTGGCGAAGTAGTTACTAATGGTTGGTCTCCATCTAAAAGAGATCAGGCTACAGCCAATTCTGGAATAGTAATCGAATTAAAGTTAGAAGATTTTAAACCGTTTGCTAAATTCGGAGCTTTGGCTGGAATGGAATTTCAGAAAAGTATAGAACAAAAAGCATGGCATTTGGCAGGAGAAACTCAAAAAGTTCCAGCACAACGAATGGTAGATTTTACTCAAAATAAAGTTTCATCGGATATTCCTAAAACATCTTATGTTCCCGGAACTACTTCGGTAGAAATGGGGCAGGTATTTCCTGGTTTCTTATCTCAAATATTACGTGAAGGTTTTTCGGAATTTGGAAAATCAATGCGTGGGTATTTAACCAATGAAGCTATTCTTCATGCGCCAGAAAGTAGAACGTCATCGCCAGTTCGTATCCCTAGAAATGCAGATACGTATGAGCATTTGCAAATAAAAGGATTGTATCCTTGTGGAGAAGGTGCGGGTTATGCTGGCGGAATTATATCTGCAGCTATAGATGGAGAAAAATGCGCCTTGATGATTGCAGAAGCTTTAAAATAATCTGCTAAATTACTTAGTTTGGAGTAAAAATAATATTATTTTAGTTGCTTTAAGAGGTTAGTTGTAATTCTGAAATTTGGAATGTGATTAAATCTTAAAGTAACTTTTTTAAATATTATATTATGCCATTATTAGATATTGAAACTAAAAACGGATTTACATATCCAATTATTTATAAGGAATTCTTTCTAGACGGAATGCTTAATGTTGGAGAATATGGACCTGATTGGTACACTACAGTTTATCCTAAATTAAAAGAAAACCCTACATTGCTTTTACATTCTTATGATTTTGAATTGCTTAATCTTAAGGGGGTAAATGAAGCAATAGACGAACTTTCGGATCCTGAAGGTTATCGTGAAATAAAAGAAGAATTCAAATTTATACCATTCGGGCAAAGCGGAGCTGGAGATCATTATTGTTTCTTTGTAAATGAAGAAAATAATGGAGAGAATCCTATAGTTTTTGTTTGGCACGATATGAATGAAGTAAATTATCTAGCGAAGAATATGCAGGATTTTGTTTTTAGAATGCTGTTAACAGATATGTCTGATCAAGATGTTTACAATGATGTAAGTGACGAAGAATTTAAGGATAATCTAGAGAGGGTTCTTAAAACGCATAAAAAGTATCTAACAGATAAACAAAATGATGTTTTGCAAACTGTGTTTAATAGGGAAATCATAGATTATGAAATTCTATTGCCTAAAATGAAAGAAGCAAAGCGAGGGTTGTTAACTGATGTTGAATTAAAAAAGACATTAGCAGAAGTTATCCCATTTGATAAAATGGATTCTAGTTTTGAATATTCAAGCGAATCATAATTATAAGAGTCTAATAAAATAAATCACTAAATAAACTCTATGAAAGATTTCTTTTCTAATTTCTTTGGACGAAATAATGATCCAAAATCAATTGTTTCTTTTGATGTTATATATTCAATCTACTCTTATTTGTATAATGAGGTAAGTAGTGTTGATTTTAAAATGAAAGGAGTTCATGATACTGTTTCTGTAAATTTTTATTCATTTCCAAGTTCATTAAATCATGAGGAGGGAAGAAAAGAGATTGAGGGAAACGGATTCAAGAATGCGTATGAGGTTTTAAACGAATTGTATAAAAAAATTGATATCGGAGTACTTTCTGAAGAGGTTATACAAACAGAATTAGAATATGATTATGTTCATATTCAGTTTTATTCTGAGCCAACTCCGGAATCAAAAAAACATCTAAAACATGTCTTGCATAATTTTGTCATTTTCTTTTGTTGTACGAATAGTTTAGAAACAAATGACTTTAGGATTCTGTACAATAACAGTTATTTTTTTGATTATGTAAAAGGAATTTTAGATACCGAATACATCGACATAAATAATCCTAAAAATGAAATTCAGAAAATAGGATTCAAAGAATTTGAAAGGGTTTTACAAGGAATTTGTGAGTATATGGAAATCGAAATACCATCAACAGTCATTCTTCCTTCTGCTGAAAGTTTACTGGCAGATGAAGTTTCGATAGCGCATTTTAAAGAATTTTTGCAATTAATCTCGAGAGGAGATATTGAAGAAGAATTGCTGGAAGAGCAGTCACAGATTCTTTATGATAATTTTGGAAAAAATGAGGGAGATGAAGATTATGATTATGAATTTGATTTTTTCGACGGAATAAATACATGGCATAGCGACTGGAAATTTGATCCTGAGGATGCAGAGTATTTTATATCCGAAATGATTGATCAGGAGCTTAATTTTGAATATCCAGAAGAAACATATAGTCATGACTTGTTTCCGTATATTCAGACTGCATTAGGGAAACTAGATCTGGAATTAATGAGTTATGATACAATGGGAGATAGTTATTTGTTTTTTGTAGCAAATAAAAATGATGTAAATAGAATATTAGAATTAGCTGAAATAACCGAAATAGGAATTGATAAGTTGACATAAAAGAGAAAAATTTATCATAACTACTATTTGGTTACAAGCATTATAAATAAATTTAAACACGAATTTCACAAATTACCACAAATTTTTATAGCGAAACTAACCCAACTATGAATTAGTGGTAATTTGTGAAATTCGTGTTTGTTTTTTTTACTTATAGACGATTTTTAAGGAATCAAAATTATTTTCCCTGTGCTTTTTCGACTTTCTAAGTAATTGTGTGCTTGTTTTCCTTCTGATAGTTTAAAAGAAGTAGGTGTTGCAAGTGAAACTTTTCCTTCGATAATCCATGTGAATAACTGATTGGCTCTTTTTATTCTTTCTTCTCTAGTGGTTAAATAACTCCATAAATCTCCACCTGTTAATGTTTTGGAAGTATCCATAAGCATTCTTGGATCTACTGGTTCAGGATCTCCGCCAGCCATTCCGAAAAACACAACCTGTCCACAATCTTTGGTTACTTCGAAGCTATCATTTAAGGTGTTACCAATACTATCATAAACGACATCGGCACCGTTTGGAACTACTTTAAAAACTTCAGCCTTCCAATTGTCATTGTATAAGAATACATGGTCGGCTCCTTGCTCGATAGCAATTTTTGCTTTGTCGGAAGAGGAGGTTAAGCCAATTACGGTTGCGCCTAGAAGTTTGCTTATTTGTGTAAGGAATTGTCCAACACCTCCAGCAACAGCGTGAATAATAACTGTTTCTCCTTTTAGTGTTTTGTGACTATCGGTGGCGAGGTAATGGGCTGTTAATCCTTGTAATAAGATGGAGGCTCCAGTTTCAAAATCGATTGCTTCTGGTAACGGAATTACATGATTTATATTAACGGCAACGAGTTCGGCATTTGCAAAAGGAACATCGGCAAACGCAACTCTGTCTCCAATTTTAAACTCTGAGTGGTTATTTGTGTTTACTACGATTCCTGAGCCTTCATAGCCAGCGATAAAAGGCGGATTTCCTTTAAGATGATAGTTTCCTTTTCGGCGATATACATCGGCAAAATTTAACCCGATGGCTTTCATTTCGACCAAGATTTCGTCGGATTTTAATTGCGGATTTGGAATGTCGATGTATTCAAGTACATCTGAGTTTCCAAAAGTAGAAAAAGTTAATGCTTTCATTTTGTCTAATTATAACAGTGAAATATTTATAAAGGAAATAATTATAGGTTAAATTTTTGGTAAGTTAAATTCGTTGAACTTGCTTTTTTGTGAAGCTAGTTTCTCAATATCTTGCCATTTTCTAGGAGAATCAACAGATAGGTTTTCGTATGAATCTTTTTTTATGAGAATATCATCTTCGATACGAACCCCGATATTCCACCATTTTTTATCGCATTTACTATTTGCGGGAATGTAAATTCCTGGTTCGACAGTAATAATCATGTTTTCTTTTAGTAAGCTTTTCGGACCACTGTAATTTCCTTTGTCGTGAACATCTAAACCAAGAAAGTGTGAACATCCGTGTGGGTAATAAATGCTTACTTCTTTTAAGTCTTTAATGATTCCTAATTTCAGTAATCCTTTGGCTAGAACTTCTCTGGCTTTGATGTTTAGATCTGCGAGAGGAGTTCCTTCTTTGCAAATTTTAAAAATTTCTTCTTGAGCATCGTAAACTAGTTGATAGATAGCCTTTTGTTCTTCGGTAAATTTTCCGTTTGCAGGAATAGTTCGGGTAACATCGGCAGAATAGCCATGATATTCAGATCCTACATCCATTAATAATAATTGGTTGTCTATTTTGGTGCTATTGTTTTCGCCATAATGCAAAATACAACCATTAGCTCCTGCGCCAACAATTGGAGGATAACCTTCTCCTTCAGCTCCATATTTTCTGTGAATATAAGCATGAATTCCATCGGCTTCATTTTCGCTCATATCGATGTTAATTGCTTTCATAACCTCATTATGAGCAATGCAGGAGAGTTTAACCGATTTACGCATTAAATCAATTTCTTCTGGAGTTTTTATTTCGCGAAGTGTTGCCGTAATATTTTCGAATAATAGTAAAGATGCTACATCGTCATTTGTAATTGCTGCTTTTGTTTTAAATGTTTGTAGTAATCCAAAAAGATCAAAACCGCTTGTGTCTTTACCAATGTCAGTTGGGATTTTATCGTAAATTATTTTGTCGAATTTTTTAAAGTCTATAGGAAAGTCCTTGAAATCTTTTCCGTTATAAACAGTTGTAAAACCTAATTTCGATTTTGCTCCATCGGTACCTAAGCGTCTTCCTGTCCACATTTCATGAGCTGCGTTTCTTTCTCTAACAAAAAGGATTTCGTTGTAAGCTGTTTCACCAGTTCCCTGAGGTTCTTTAAATAGTAATAAAACGGCATCGGGTTCTTTGTAACCGCTTAAATAATACAAATCAGGATTTTGATGGAAATTATAGTTTATATCTCTAGAGAATTTTCTTTCGGGATAAGAAAAGATTACTGCTACAGAATTTGCAGGCATTAAGTTCCTAAAAGCTTCTCTTCGTCCTTTGTGGAATTCTTTAGAAAGATAATCTGTAGGTAAGTTTTCCTGAGCATGATTGTAATTAAAAAGCAGTAGGAATAAAAGGGATAAGATTATACGCTTCATTTTTTTGTGGTTTGGTTAAAGAGTTCTGGTTCTTAATAGATTGATGCAAATTACGAAATTTTGACATTGATTATTAAAATAAAAAAACCGCTCATTTTCATAAGCGGCTTAGTGAATTAATAACTATTTCTTTTTTAATTTGTCTTTAAATACCTTTTCAAACTTTTCTATTTTTGGTTGTATTACCATTTTACAATAGGGCTGGTTTTTGTTATTGTCATAATAATTTTGATGATAATCCTCGGCTTTGTAAAATTTTGTAAATGGTTCTATGGCGGTTACTATCGGGTCGTTGTATACTTTTGCTTTTTTTAATGCATTTATAATGTTATTTGCGGCATTTTTTTGTTCTTCATTTTTATAAAAAATAACCGAACGATATTGTGTTCCTACATCGGCACCTTGTCTGTTTAAGGTTGTTGGGTCGTGTACGGTAAAGAATACTTTAAATATCTCGTCTAGGTTTGTTACGTTTTTGTCGTATGTAATCTGAACTACTTCGGCAAAACCAGTTTTTCCGGTTGATACTTCTTCGTAGCTCGGATTAATGGTTTTTCCTCCAGAGAAACCAGATACTACAGATTTTACTCCGTTTAAATTTTCGTAAACAGCTTCTACGCACCAATAACATCCTCCACCAAGAGTGATGGTATCGTAATTGGGTTGTTTTTTTGCTTGTCCAAATCCATTAATTGATAGGATTAAAAGACAGATTAAAATGGTGTTTTTCATACTATTATTTATTATCGGGTATAAAATCTAGAGCGATAGAGTTCATGCAATATCTTTTTCCGGTTGGTGCTGGACCATCATCAAATAAATGACCTAAGTGTCCGCTGCATCTGCCGCAAAGAACTTCGGTTCTTTCCATGCCCAGAGAGTTATCTTGTTTGTACGTTACGCTGTTTTTACTTTCTTGCTCAAAAAAGCTTGGCCAGCCACAACTACTTGCAAATTTTGCTCCGGATCTAAAGAGTTTGTTTCCGCATGCTGCACAATAATAAGTTCCTTTTTCGTCGGTGTTCCAGTATTTTCCAGTAAAAGGTCTTTCGGTATCAGCATGTCTCATTACCTCATATACATCTTCGGGCAATACTTTTTTCCATTGCGCATCGGTAAGATTTAGTTTTTTTGTATCGGTATTAGAGTAATATGGATTATCGGGTTTGCTAATTTTATTTTCCATAGGATTGTTTTTTGTAGAGGTGTATTGTTCTTTTGTATTTTGTCCACAGGCTTGAAATATAAATAGTGGGAGCAAAAATAATAAGCTTAAAAAATGGGCTTTTGTTTTCATAATTAATTGATTTTGTGTTGTAAAGTTAAGATGGTTCTTGTTAGTAAACTGTCGTGCACTTTACAAATGGATGCTTATTTAAGTGAGTTTTAACTATTATTATTTACGAAAAAAATGCTGTTTCAGATTTAAAATAAGAGATTATTGCTCTCATGTCTTTAATACACTCATAATCACGATATAAAATTAAAATTTTAGTGAATGCAGGGCTCGTTAAACTTTTCACAAACTTTTTCTAGGCTTTAAAGCAATTTCTTTTTTCGTATTTTTGTGTGTTTAATACCAATTATGATAGAAGAAAACGTAATATTAGTTAATCTAAATGATGAACAAATAGGGCTAATGCCTAAAATGGAAGCGCATGAAAAAGCCGTTTTACATCGTGCATTTTCAGTTTTTGTTTTAAATGATAATAATGAAATCATGTTACAGCAACGTGCGCATCATAAATATCATTCTCCGTTACTTTGGACCAATACTTGTTGTAGTCATCAACGAGAAGGAGAAACTAATATCGAGGCGGGAAGTCGAAGATTGTTTGAAGAAATGGGTTTTAAAACGCCACTTAAAGAACTTTTTCATTTTATATACAAAGCTCCTTTTGATAACGGATTAACAGAACATGAACTGGATCACGTTATGATTGGACGTTATAATGACGAACCTATTATAAATACAGAAGAGGCTGAAGCCTGGAAATGGATGAAAATAGAAGATGTAAAAACTGATATGCAATTACATCCTGAGATTTACACCGTTTGGTTCAAAATAATTTTTGACGAGTTTTATCATTTTCTAGAAGACCATAAAATTTAAACCAAAACCTACATGAGAGTAACGATATCAAGAAAAGCACATTTTAATGCTGCCCATCGGCTGTACAGAAAAGATTGGACGTTGGAGAAAAATGATGCCGTTTTTGGGAAATGTAATAATCCCAATTTTCATGGACATAATTATGACTTAACAGTAAGTGTTACTGGAGAAGTTGACCCTGAAACAGGTTTTGTGATAGATGTAAAAATATTGGCGGATATTATATATCAAGAAGTAGAATTACCATTTGATCATAAAAATCTTAATCTTGACGTACCAGAATTTCAAGATTTAAATCCAACTGCAGAACATATTGCAGTAGTGATTTGGAATAAAATTAGAAAAAAGATAAATCCCGATTTTGATTTAGAAATCGTGTTATATGAAACTGCACGTAATTTTGTAACCTATAAAGGAGAGTAAAATGTCATTAAAAGTAGGGGATGTTATCCCGAATTTTACAGCTAAAGATGCTAATGGAGAGGTGTTTGAGAGTAAGGATGTACTAGGTCGTAAACCTTTGGTTATTTATTTTTATCCTAAAGATAATACACCAGGTTGTACTACAGAGGCTTGTAGTTTTAGGGATCAATATGAAGATTTTGTAGCTTTAGGAGCAGAGGTAATTGGTATTAGTAGTGATAGTGTCGATTCTCATCAAAAATTTTCTCATAAACATCATTTGCCTTTTGTTCTTCTTTCAGACGAAGATAAAAGGATAAGAACACTTTTTGGTGTTCCATCTGGATTACTTGGATTATTACCAGGAAGAGTAACTTACGTTGTAGATAAAAATGGAGTTATAATCCTGATATTTGATAGTATGGTAGCAGCCAAACATATTCCTAAGGCGTTGGAAGCGATTAAAGAATTAGTATCATAAATTAAAAGAACAATAGTACACAGTATTCATGGAAATGAAACTTGTGTAGAAATATATAATACAGATGACCCCAAAATTATATCCATTACAGTTCGAACCAATCTTGAAAGACAGAATATGGGGAGGCGAAAAATTAAAAACTGTATTAAATAAACCAATCACTTCTAAGATTACTGGCGAAAGCTGGGAGTTATCTACTGTTGAAGGCGATGTAAGTATTGTTGCAAACGGAAATTTGAAAGGAAAATCACTTACAGATATTATAGAAGAATTTCCAAACGAAATTTTGGGAACAAAAGTACATGAGCAATTTGGGAAACAGTTTCCGTTGCTTTTTAAATATCTTGATGCACGCGAAGATCTTTCAATACAAGTACATCCTAATGATAAATTGGCTAAGGAACGTCATAACTCTTTTGGTAAGACTGAAATGTGGTATGTTATGCAAGCAGATGAAAATGCCAGGATTATTGTAGGCTTTAAAGAAGATTCTAGTAAAGAAGAGTATCTGGAGAATTTAAATAACAATACACTAGTTTCTATTCTTGACGATGTAAAAGCTAAACCAGGAGATGTTTTCTTTCTGGAAACTGGGACGGTTCATGCAATAGGAGCAGGATTAGTTGTTGCAGAAATTCAGCAAACATCAGATATTACGTATCGTTTGTATGATTTTGATAGGGTAGATGCGCAAGGAAATAAAAGAGAATTGCATGTAGATTTAGCGCTAGATGCTATTAATTATAATAAGGTAGATACTTATAAAGAGTATCAGAAAAAAACAAATGAATCTAATGTAGTGGTTGATTGTCCTTATTTCACCACAAATTTTATTCCGTTAGATGGTCAGGTTGAGGTAAGTAAAAGCGGAGAAACTTTTACAGTCTATATGTGTATTGAAGGTTCTTTTGAAATAGAATATGACGGAAATAAATTGACATACAAAAAAGGAGATACAGTATTAGTTCCAGCTGCTTTGAATGAGTTCATCCTTAACGGAAAAGCTTCTATTTTAGAAATTTACATTTCATAGCAGGTAATAGAAAGATTATGTGTACTTTTGCAAACGCAAATTAAAATTAAAATAAAATGGCAAACGTTAAGAATTTAAAGAAAGACATCAACTACGTTTTAGGAGATATTATTGAAGCAGTTTACTTATTTGAAATTTCTACTACAGGAAAACCAACTACAGAAACTAACAATTTAATCGATGAAGCTATTGCTGCTTTTGATACTTTGATCACAAAAGTGAACGCAAAGAACGTAGAAAATAAAAAAGCACACTTCAAACAAATCAATGTTGAATTGGAAGAAACTGCTAATCAATTGATTGCTAAAATCAACGAATTGTAGTAAAAAAAAACGATAAAAAAGTGCAAATTTATTTTGGTAAAACGAAAAACCGCTTTATATTTGCACCCGTAATGAGTCGCCAGCGTAGCTCAGTTGGCTAGAGCAGCTGATTTGTAATCAGCAGGTCGTGGGTTCGAGTCCCTCCGCCGGCTCAACATAAAACCATCCTTTTAGGATGGTTTTTTTATTTAAAAAATATTTTAATAATTGTGTAAATTTATTTTGTGAAATCAAAAAACAGTTATATATTTGCACCCGTAATGAGTCGCCAGCGTAGCTCAGTTGGCTAGAGCAGCTGATTTGTAATCAGCAGGTCGTGGGTTCGAGTCCCTCCGCCGGCTCAGAGTTAAAACCATCATAGAAATATGATGGTTTTTTTTTGTGCCATACTCAATTGTGGAGTATAATTATCTTCCGAATTTTTGATGAGCTGCCGTAAATTGACCAGAACCCATAGCTGCCAGAATAGAAATTTCTCCTGTTAAGCATAATGCGACAGCTATTTCGGCTAGTTTTCCACTTTTTCCAGCACCATAACAGCCTATTAATTCCAGACATTCCTTTTGAGTAGGGAATGAGGTTCCGCCACCAACAGTTCCTACGATTATGTTTGGCATTGTGATAGCGCAATATAAATCTCCATTCTCATCGATTTCCATTCTTGTAATAGCGGTAGAAGCTTCGCCTGTACAAGCTACATCTTGTCCGCAGGCTATAAATAAAGCTGCGAGAGCATTTGCGGGATGCATGCCAGTGCCAATGCTGCCACCTTTTACGGAGCCAGAAGCACTTATTTTCCATTGTTGTTGCATTAGTTCTGGAGTTGTCTTCAGTACTGATTCAATAATGCCTCTTTTTAATGTGATTTCGGCTGTTATTTTCTTTCCTCGGACTCTTGTGGTTAATGATGTTGCTTTTTTGTCTCCTGACGTATTTCCTTCGATTGTCCAAAATACTGGTTTGATGGGGCAGTTGCTCAGGATGTACTTGCAAATTTTATCTGTACAAATTGTAACCATGTTTTGACCCGATGCGTCACCAGAACTATATTCGAATCTTATAATGAGGATGTTTCCTTCTATATTTATTCCTACATCATTTAAAATTGCATAATTGCTGGTTTCTCGGGTTAATACAGAAAATGTTTCTTTGTGCTCTAATACCCATTCTACAAATTTTCCTAAATCAATTAAATTTTTGAATTTAAAAGTCGGTGTTCTTTGTACGCCTTCTTGTAATGTAATGGCTGTAATTGCTCCAGATTCTCTACAGGCCTTTGTGCCTCTGTTATAGGATGCAAGTAGCGTTCCTTCGGTAGTAGCAAGAGGAACGTAGAAACTTCCTTGAGCTGAACTTCCATTTATTACTAATGGACCAATAAGTCCAGTGGGAATTTGGCTCATTCCTATGTAATTTTCGATGTTGCCTTTTAGACTTTCATTATCATTGAATACTTTTTCTCCAGATAGATAGTCAACATTTGTATTTAGTTGCTTACGGATAAAATTTAAACGTAATTTTTGACCATTTAAGGTGTAGGGATCTTGAGTAGGTACTTTTTCTAATTCCTGGCTTAGGTGAGGATTATAAGATTCTAGTTTTTCAATAACCGATGAATCAATAAAATCATACTTTGCGCGACTGATGTTACTTGGGGGATTTTTCATAAGATTATTTTTTAAAATTATGAAGCTAAGTTATTATAAATCAGTAATATGAAGTCGCAAATCGCGATTTATTTTCGTGGAATTATCTAATTATCAAGTGTTTAAGATTTAAAGGATAATAATTTAAAAAAAGGCACAAAAAAATCCTGTTCTTATAAAAAACAGGATTAGTATGGATGTAATAAAAAAATGTTTTAAGTGTTAAAACATTGATTTTTAGTATTTTGAATTTGTTTTTATTGTTGCTTTTTGATTTTAGCAATGTACTCCGTTAATTTTTTTCCATAAAGGGATTGTGCTACTTTTGGAGTCATCGATTTTTGTATTGTATCTAAGTATTTAATATTGATATCGTATATCTCTGATAAGGCGATGTAAGGAGCTATTTCGTAATCTTTGTTGTTAATGGCAAAGTTTGTAGCGTATAAATATTTTCTCTTAATATTAGACTCTTGTTTTTCGTCTATGCTGTCTAATGTTTTCTGGTTATTGTTTTTTATTGCTTTAAATCGTAATTCGATTAGGCTAAGATTTTCATCATTAAAACGAGAATTTATTTTACGGTAATCTTCGTATAATTCTTGGTTTTTCGATCCTGTAATTTTAGCGCTAGAAAGGTAATTATCTAGATTCGTATCAATATTAATGCTGCCTGGTTCGGCAAAAAATAATATATTATTATCTAAAGAGTTGGTTACGCCACGATCTACAGATAGATATAACATCTCTGGCGATTTTAATTCGATGTTAGCTTCAAAAGCAGAATTACCATCGATTTTAATACTATCTATAGCTACTAGAGAAGTATCGACTACTCTTTGTATGTATAAGGTTCCGTTTTTTAATCCTTTTATATTTCCGGTAATATGCAAGTTGGTTTTTGATTCGTTTTTGTTACATGAAGCTAAAAGAACAAGTGTAACGAATGCAATAATAGTTTTTTTCATTGTTTATAGATTTTGCTGCAAAATAAAGAAAATAGTTTTAAAAAAACGATGCTCAACTTTTAATTTATAAAAAAATCCCAATCTATTTCTAAATTGGGATTTTCTTGTTTTAATTTCTTATTATCCTTTTAACCAAGCATTTCTAAGTGCTTGTTTAGAATTGTCTGTTGCTTTAAAAGTATTCTTTTCTTCGTATGGAAGTTTAACAGCGCCTTTTAAAGTTAATTCTTTACCATCGCGTTTTATCTTAACAGTTATTGGTGCATCTTCTTTCCATGTTTGACTTTCTGTGATCAATTCATATATGTTTACTAATGAATATGGCTTTTCGTTTATAGAAAGGATGTAATCTCCTCCTCTTAAGTCTAGACTTTTGAAAAAAGTATTCAATTCCATTTCAGGTATAACCATGATTTGCTTAGTCTCAGGATTTATAGTAATATATGGAGTTTGGCCTTTTAGGAAAATTGTTCCGGGAACTTTTTCGGCAGCGTTTGTTACGCCAACTTTTGCTAAATAAGTATCATAAGGAATTGGTGTTGTTCCTGCAACATAAGTGTTTAGGAAAGCTCCAACTTCTGGATAAGTTAATTGAGTGATTTTTGCGAAAAGCTCATTATCATTAAATGGTTTTGTAACACCATATTCATCTGATAATTTATGCATTAAGTCCAAGATTCCTCTTTCGCCATTGCTTTTTTCTCTAATGATGATATCGATACACATACCGATAAGAGCTCCTTTTTCGTATACGTTTAAGTATTGGTCTTTGTATGGTTGTTCTAATACATTGGCGCTCATTTTTGTAAATGACATTGTATCGTTTAATGCTTTTGCGTGTTCTATTTTCTCAGCAATACGAGAGTAGAATTCAGATTCATCGATTAAACCTTGATTAATTTGGAAAAGGTTTGCAAAATATTCGGTAACACCTTCGTACATCCATAAATGTTCAGACATTTTTGGTGCATTGTAGTCAAAGTATTGAATTTCTTTTGAGTGAATTGTCAATGGAGTTACGATATGAAAGAATTCGTGAGATACTACATCTTTCATTGATTTTACCAATTCTTCTTTTGGCATCATTTCAGGTAAAACAACAGTTGTTGCTGTAGGATGTTCTAATGCTCCAAATCCATGAGCATCGGTTGGCTTCATAGACGATAAATATAATAGAACAGTATATTTTTTAGTCGAATTTATTTTACCCAAAAAGTTTTTCTGAGCAGTCATTATCGTTTTCATTTCTGGCGTGATACTTTCGGCTGTGAATTTTCCAGTTGGAGAATATACTGCTATTTGTATTTCCATTCCGTTTACATCAAATGAAGTGTAATCTGGTTTAGAGTACATAATTGGGTTTTCTACCAAAACTGCATAGTGAGATGTTGTAAATACATCGCTTGTATTGCTTGCATCTTCATCAGTCATAGATGTTGCTCCCCAAAGTGTTGCAGGATGTGCAATTGTAACTTTATAAGGAATGTCTAGTTTGTCTTGAAAATAACCAACAAAACCATGTGTGTTTATCATGAAGTTAACTCCGGCATCGATATTTGTTCCTGCAGGTGAGAAAACATCGTCATTGCCAAAACCTGTTCCTTTTTCAGTATCAAAAGTATCGTTTACTAAATAAGTAATCGTCTTTAGTGTTTTTGCATTTGCTATTGACCAAGTATTGTCGTCTAGCTTTTTTACGGTAAGGAGTGTTCCTTTAGAATCATAAGCTTTTAAATCATCGATATACTTACCGTAGTTATCCTCAGAGTATGTTCCAGGAACAGTTTTAGGAATACTATAGGTTACTTCATCTGTATTTATTTTTGGAGCAGTAACTGTAACGAGAACTTTGTCGTCTTTTACATCGTTAAGATTGATGTTAACTGCAACTTCTGGTTTTGCAGATGCAGTAGTAGAACTACCTGTTTTACATCCCAAAAAAACAGCTGCTAATGCTAGTGTAACTATTATTTTTTTCATTATTCTATTGAGTTAGTTTTATTATTGGTCTTTATAAGCTGAAAAAAGTTACAAAAACATTCCAGTTTTATTTATTGGAGTAAAAAAAAACTCCTGTTTCAGGAGTTTTATGATTAGTCTAATTTATTCTTTATGTAATATTTTCCATCTAGGTCTTCATCAAAATCATCTATCTTAACAGGTTTTGGCTTAGGCTTATTAGCAATAGCTTTCTTTTTCCACATTTCAAATTTCTCAGCGGGCATTTTCTTTTTCATTATCTCTAAAACCTCTTTTTCAGCCAATCCAAATTCTTTTTTGATAATTTCAAAAGGATTCTTTTCTTCTAGGGCTAATGTAACAAGTTTTTCTGTTTGTTCCCAGTTCAATTCTTTACGGTTACTCTTTTTCATCACGTGAAAATTAATTCAAATAGGGGTTAATGATTAATAATATATTGATATTCAATTTACATATCAATATTAGTAAAAAAAATAATTACTTCGTCGCTTATGGTCGCTTTTTTTTGTGGATTTTAACGGTTTTTTGGAGAACGATGTTTTTGAAACGGAATTTGCAGTAAATTTTTCAAATTGTTATGTTCATTTGGGTTCATGTGCGTATCTACGCCGTAGATGATTTTTTCTTTTGGTAGTGTCATAAAAGTTCCAAAAAGACGATCCCAGATTGAAAAAATATTTCCATAATTACTATCTGTATAAGGTAATATATAATGATGATGTACTTTGTGCATATTTGGAGAAACAATAAAGTAGCTTAAAAAAGAATCAACTTTGTCTGGTAACGAAATATTTGCATGAGTAAATTGAGTAGATATTACGGAGAGCGTTTGGTATAAGAAAACCATCCACATCGGACTTCCTACAATTAAAACGCCGAAAGTTGTAAAAATAAACCGGATTATACTTTCTCCAGGATGATGACGGTTGCCACTTGTTGTGTCGATCCAAGTGTCGGTATGGTGAATAAGATGAAAACGCCATAAAAATTTTACTTTATGTTCGGTAAAATGGGCAAGATAGGCTCCAATTAAATCTAATAACAATAATCCAATAACTGTGTATAACCATAAAGGAATTTCTGGGAGCCACTGTAGGATACCGAAATTGTTTTTAATAGTCCAATCTGCAGTTTGTAATAGGATAAATGCTAATACAAAATTGATTAAAATGGTGGTGAATGTCAGAAAGAAGTTAATTCCAGCGTGATTCCATTTTTTATAATTGAATTTAAAAAGAGGAAAAGTATTTTCTATCATCCAGAAGATGGTTATTCCGCCTACAAGAATCAGACTTCTGTGTAAAGATGGAATGGTACCGAAGTAAGAAATAATTTCATTCATGGCAGAAGTATTTACTCAAATTTAATAATTTTAGTAATACGATTTCTTTAAAGGTCTGATTTTTAGATTGAATGTTGTTTTGATGTAGCTATCTAATAAAAAAAAGAGAAGAAATAAAGTTGTTAAACTTCTTTCTTCTCTTAGTATAAAATGATTATTGCTTGTCTAATTTATAGCAAGTGTGTAGGAGTTGTTAGGCTTTTTTTATCAAGCTAATAATAAATAAAAGTACCCAAGCGCCACCAACAGCAATTATAATTTGCCAAAGCAAACCGCCGCCGCCAATACCTAGTTTTCCAGCAATCCATCCGCCTACAAGACCACCTATTATTCCAACAACAATGTTGCCAAGGATTCCAAAACCTGCACCTTTCCATATTTGACCTGCTAGCCAACCTGAAACGGCTCCAATAAGTAAGAAATATAAAAATTCCATATTTTAAAGTTTTAAGGATTAATAATCGATTTTAGAAAATGATAATTTATGCAGCATCATGATTTTGCAACAATGATTTATATATAAAACCTGCTACAATTGCTCCTAGAATTGGTGCAACCCAAAACAACCAAACTTGAGATAATGGTTCTCCACCAACAAATACTGCTTGAGATAATGATCTCGCAGGGTTTACGGATGTGTTTGTGATAGGAATACTTATTAAGTGAATTAATGTTAACCCTAAACCAATTGCTATTCCAGCAAATCTTCCATTAGCAAATTTATCTGTTGCTCCAAGGATGATTAATAAGAAAAATAAAGTCAGAACAAATTCAGCTATAAAAGCCGATTGTAAGGAATATCCTTCTGGAGAAAAAGCTCCAAATCCATTTGATGCAAAAGCTCCGGCTTTAGTATTATCAATCACAAATCCAGCTTTACCAGATGCAATTGTATATAAAGTTCCGGCAGCAGCAATTGCTCCAACACATTGTGCAATAATGTATGGTACTAGGTCTTTTGCAGGGAATCTTCCGCCAGCCCAAAGACCAAAAGAAACTGCGGGATTAAAGTGACCTCCTGATATATGTCCTACGGCATAAGCCATCGTTAAAACGGTTAAACCAAAAGCTAGTGCTACACCAGCAAATCCAATTCCTAATTCTGGGATTCCTGCTGCGAAAATAGCACTTCCACAACCTCCAAATACAAGCCAGTACGTTCCAAAAAATTCAGCAAAAAGTTTTTTCATAATAAAAAGTGTTTAATTAATGTATAAATGTTAAAAAGTATATTGATATGCCCACAAAATCAAAACGAGTTGAAGAGGCATGCGTAATATTAAAACCCATCGAGGTAACCCAAAACTTGCTTTTTTGTTTTGATACATGTATACGTTAGCTGGGAAAACTGCGACCAATAACGCAATAATTCCCCATGCAGCAAAATGAGATGTCGCTGAGATTAATAGGAGCGACCCTAATATAATCTCAGCGACACCGCTTAAAATATTTAATAATTTTGGATTTGAAAAGTAAGAAGGAATGATTTTTAGGTACATTCCTGGGGTTCTAAAATGATTTATCCCAGCCAGAATGTAGAGCAAAGCCATTACGTAAAGATGCCAAGGTAAATTCATAATAGTAATTTTATTACGAATTTATAAAAATAATTGGGATTTTAGGACAATATCTTAATTATTTTTTAACAAGTATTTTTTAACACTTATTTTTCCTTTTTGAAGTTTAAGTTCATGATAATGATAGCTAATATGATTAAAATTATTCCAACCCATTGTAAGAATATAACTTGCTCATTTAACAATACGTAAGCCATCATTACAGATACAGGAAGTTCTAGTGCCGAAACGATACTTCCTAGTCCAATTCCTGTAAGTGGGAAACCTGCGTTCATAAGCATAGGAGGTATAATTGTACCAAAAAGTGCAAGTATGATACCCCATTTTGTGAAAATTTCGAAGTTAAACGGAGTTACTTGTGTCGCTATTGCAAAAGAAAAGACAATAACAGCTCCTCCTAAAAGCATATATAAACTACGTTGTGCTGACGAAATTTCGGTAGCAACTCGGTTTGCAGTAAACATAGTTGTAGTAAATGATGCAGCAGCTAGGCAACCCCACGCTAGACCACGCCAATCTAATTGGATCTCGTTTTGAGTAATATTAGTAGCCAATACAGTACCTCCTAAAACAATAATTACAGCAACTATTTTTTGTTTAGAAGGAAGTTTTTTTTCTAAAATCATTTCTAATAAAACTCCCATCCATACGGTTTGCATCAATAAAACGATTCCGATAGAAACTGGGATGTATTTTACAGCCAGATAATAAAATAAACTTGTCATTCCTAATGAAGTTCCAGCCGTCATTAATTGAGCAATGTTTTTTGGCGTTGCGTTAACAACTGTATTTTTATGTTTTGCTTTCTGAAAAGCATTGATGATTAGGATTCCAATGATTCCTAATATAAATTGAGAAGTAGTTACTTCTGCTGTTGTGAATCCTTCGTCGTATGCCATTTTTACAAAAGTGGCCAACATACCATAACTTGTTGCGCCAAATGCTACTAGAAATACTCCTTTTAAAACGTTATTTTTTGTCATTTTATATAATTTACTGCTTTTTGTTTTTAAAAATAAAGCCTGCAAAGATAGGCTTTAGTAAGTAATTAAAAAAATGCATTTAATTTGGATATTGTATTTAGAGGATTGTTTCTATAGATGATTTTACGGAAAACCTCTCGAAATCGTTTTATTTATAGATTATTCATAATAGTTTAATCAATCCACTTTTCTAACGCTTCCGTTAGGAGTGTCCCACCAATTTTTAAGCCCGCTGAGTTTTGGGTTGGCGCTTTCGGTTAAAAAATAGCGTTGTATAATATTCTGTACTCGACTATCATTTAAGAATAAACCATGAAAATCAAGATTGTTACTTATTTCATCAAAGAAGTTTTCTTTCTTTACAGCAAATGTTTTAATGTCTTTTGCATAAATAGAAGAACTTTTAAAAGGAACAGTTCCATCGCCAGATTCTCTTCCGTCATTAAGAGAGCCTAAGTCTACTAAATTTTGAATGTTGTTATTTCCTTTTTTTAGGACTTTTACCTTCGTAAATGTTTTATCATCTTCACCTACAATAATTATCATTCTGTCTTTTAGAGCCTGAGGTAAATCGGATAAGTTTTTTAACCCCGTAGGAGAACGAAATTCTTTTAAAAGTGCTAATCTAGAATCAAAAAGTGGTTCGATATCTCTATATAAGTTGTCTTGCCAATATTCCTTTTTCAAAAGATCCAGTGGTTCATTATTATCTGCATAGGTTAAAGCATCTTTGTAAATGGGTAATAACTCATAGACTCCAGGATAAGTTCGAATAACTTTACGCATATCCTCATTTCTTCCTATAACCCAGTTTAGGATACTTCTTAAACCTCCATCTCCTTTTACCATATGAACCAATGCATAAGGAGATCCTAAAAATGGAGGCGCATTCATGACTATTTTGTCAATTCCGGAAAAATCATCTTTTAATAAACTTAGGTAGCAGTTTAAAACTAATCCTCCCATGCTATGAGTAATAAACCGGAATCCTTCGATGTTTTGGTCTTGAAGTTTGTGCTTGAGGTATTCGATATAAATTTTTAAACGTTTGGCGCTTTCCATATTCGACATTCGCCAATCGTAACCAAATAAAAATACAGGAGTATTTTTGTATGCTCTGGTCTCGTTTAGTTTGTTTTTTAATTTAGAAATAGAATTCTCGTATGGAAATTTAGCAATATGATTGCGTTCTATTATCGTTTCAATTCCTTGGTCGTATAAAGGATTAAATTGTAGGTTTTCGTTAATATAAGCTCCAAAAATTGATGAACCGATAGATGAACCCAATGTGTCGTAGGCGTTCCAGATATAATTAAAATCGAAGGTATTACTATTAACAAGACTCGTGGCTTGAATTCCGGGAATAAAGATGATAGGTTTCATGGGGCTGTTTTTGTTATCTAAATTAATACTTATTTTGGTAATTAATTGAGATACATATTTTTATATGAAACCTTTGCTCGTTAATTTTGGTAGTAATACTTTCATACAACTCTGACCTATAGTAGATGGATCCCAGTAACATTTATGCATTTTAATACTATTTAACGAGAAAAAGGCAATTATGCCAGATTTGTCGGATGTGATTTCATAGTTAATGTTTTCTGGTAGAATCGCTATATTTTTTATTCCAAACTCGGCTTCACCACGAGAATCATCTTTTCTGTAATTTGTAGCAAAAACATCAGAAACAGAATAAACATTCATCCATTTTAGAGTGTTTTCCATTATCGGACTTCTTCTTTTGTAAAAAGAAGGATAATAAGCATTTATAAATTCATAAGGATTCCCAGTTGTAATAAGAAGTTTGGTTAATTTCTGAACGTTATCTGATGGTGGAATTTCTGCTACCGGAAAAAGAAGGTCAACTGCTAAGATGCTTCCAAAACTGTAACAATGAAAATGAATTTCAGGATCTGGTTCATTTTCGGCGATATATTCTACAAGCGAATCAAGATTTCCTAATACAATTTGGCTTTGTTCTCCATTGGCTATATAACTGTCAACACAAGAGAATTCGGTTGCCAGCGATGTGATAATAGTTTTAGATTGAGGTGCAAAAATTAAAATTAATGTCGTTATCGAAAGAACGTATTTCCCGTAATTATGTATCCTTTCTACGTCAATGTCATAACCGATGTGGTAAAGTAGTTTTGAGATATTTTTTATAATACTTTCATTAGTCATTAAATCGATACAAGCCGGAATTAAAAAAAGAACACATAATGATATTATCAGAAGAATGGAAAAAGCATAAGTTGTTTGATAAGGGCTGCTAAATTCTTTTTTTCTGAAAAACCTTAAAGTAATTTGGGGTGTCTTTTTTATTATTAAGCTAAATAGGATTAGATTTTTTATGAAGATATTGTAGTGTTCAAATTTTTCGGTTAAGATTTTGTGGTACTGAAAATCATATATTTTATAAATTAATTCTTCGTTGTCGTTTTTGTCTTTTTTAAAGAGACTTACAACAGTGCTATTTTTCTCGGGTTGATAAGAAATTTTTTCCGTTTTAATAAAATAATTAAAACCTGTTGTGGTAAAATTTAATTCGTTTCTAAGTCTTTCAGTATATTTCTCTACAGTTTCGTTGTGTATAGATTGTCCGAGTCCGGTAATATAAATTCCTATTTTAGTTGCCATATTATTTATGATGATTTAAAATCATCGAATGTAGGTTTGAGTATGATTTTTGAGGTTTATTTTGAAGTTAAATCTGTTATATTGGGTCCGCCAAAACCAAAGTTTAAGGACAGCATCGAAATCAATGTTCCGTTGTGGTTAAAAACGGGTTTAAAAGCACTTCCGATTTGATAGGATAGGGCAATTTGTTCTGTAAGTCTATAACTAAAGGTTCCTATGTATTGAAAATCGGATGCGTTTTCTTTGGTGTATAATGTGTTTCCCGTAGCATCTGTGCCAGCAACTAAAAGAGAACTGCTCTTTCGGCCGGTAGCTTCAAATTCTAACGAAAATTTCTTGAACTGGCTTTGTAATGCTAATCCATAATCGAAATTGTTTTTATATACTTTGGTGTCAGGGAAATAACTCTCAAAATACTCCTTATTGTACCATTCATATCGTAATACACCAGTAGCTTTTAGAAAACTTATTTTATCTGAGAATTTATAAGAAGGAGTAATCCAAAATGATTGTCTGGGTACATTGGAGTATTTAAAATCATTAGTCGGAAAATTTAATGCTAATGCGTAAGCCAAGTCTATACTTAATCCTTGACGCGATAGAATATAAGATTTAAATTCGTCATAACTTCCCATTGTTTTGTCTTCTATTAATTCAGAAAATGAAATGAAAAACGAATCGATATCATTTTCATCAAAAGGGAGTGCATCAGTAGCGTCGTAAATATTGTTGGTTATTTCTTCGGCTTCTTTCATCGATTTTTTATCGAGTACTTCGTAAATCCGATTGGTAAGTTTATCTCGTACGGCTGTTAGGTATTCTCTTTTTGTTTTAAATTTAAATTTCTCTGCAAGCTCACTAAGTTCAGCTAAGATTTTAGAACCAATACGTTGGTTATTGCTTAAAGTTTCTATGTGTTTTTGGATGATTTCTTTATCTCTTTTATTTCCAAAATAGATAGAGGTGCGATAACCAAAAGAAAGACTTCTTGTATTTGTACTGTCTTGCAGCATGAAATTTTGAGTAGAAGCCAAAGAAAATGATGAGTTGCGCAAAAGCTGATTAAGGTTGGCTTTTGGATAAAGATATTCCTCCAGACTCATGCCATGATCGTTTGCCCAATACGGCATAAACTCGAGACCAAAATCATTTGGGATTATACTATTTCCATTTTCATCACTAAAGTTTGAATAAAGAGCAGTTTCTAGGGCACGATAAGATTTGGGTTGTAATATAGCACTTGGTTGCATACCTAAAACAGCTGCAGCGGGAGAAGTAGGCGTTGTAAGGATATCTAATTTTTTTTGGGCTTGAATTGTTCCGAAATAAAAAACCGTACTAATTATAATCCAGTTTTTCATTTTACTGAAAATTTGATGGTTAAAATTACATAAGGACGATCAGTATCGCTTTTTAGATTAGAATGTTTTGCAAGTAGTTTTTTATTGATATAGTATTCAATAGCAATTGTGTCTTCGTGAGGTATAGGATTTGCAATATCCGAAACGCAAATTGTTTTTTCGGCTGTGAGCGTTTGTATTTTCCCTAAGGAAGATTTACCAGAATTAGCAATTTCAGAATCATTATCTCCGGGTATATTAATTACGGTATGCCCTATATTACCGTCGGATATAAATTTGATTTCAAAATTAATATCTTCATCGATTGGAGCCGAGAATGATAATTTTTCATAACGGTAAATTTTTCTCATAGAGTTCTGTTTTTTATAAATAACTTTTTTTTAAAAGTGGGTTAAAGTTATGTAAATAGCTTATGTTAAAAAACAGGAATAAGTACTTTTTTTTAAGATTATTAGATTGGATAGTTAAGAATATTATGTTTTTTAAACAAAAAGCCTCTCAAGTTATACTTGAGAGGCTTAGTAATAGTATGGCTTTTATAGCCAAATATTATTTTATCATTTCAAAACTTCTTTTTACAAAAGCAGTTAATGCTTCACCTTTTAATAAGTTTTGAGATAATTTGGCTAAATCTAATGCTTGTTTAACCAAATGTTCTTGATGTGTTTTATCTTCGGTATTCAAGATGTTAGTAGCTAAATCAGAATTTGTGTTTACTACCAAGTTGTACATCTCTGGCATATTACCCATACCAAACATTCCAGAACCACCTGATTGACTCATTTCTTTCATTCTACGCATAAATTCTGGTTGCGTAATGATAAATGGAGCAGCTTGGCTATCCATAGCTTCTAGTTGTACACTATATGCTTTTGGAATATAAGATTCTAAAGATGTTTTTAAAGCCTCTTTTTCTTCTTCAGATAATTTAGAAATCGTGTTTTCGTCTTTCTTGATTAAGTTATCAATATGATCAGAATCGACACGTACGAAAGTTACATCTTTATTGTCACCTTCTATTTTCTGAATTAAATGTGAGATAATAGGTGAATCTAAAAGTAATACTTCGTATCCTTTTTCTTTTGCTGTTTCAATATAAGAGTGTTGTGCATCTTTATTTCCCGCATAAAGAACTACCAATTTTCCGTCTTTATCGGTTTGGTTATCTTTTAATTTCTCTTTTAATTCTTCAAGAGTAAAGTAAGTGCCATCTACTGTTGGATACAATACAAATGCACCAGCTTTTTCGTAGAATTTATCTTCAGAAAGCATTCCGTACTCTAAAACGATTTTAATGTCGTTCCATTTTGCTTCAAAATCAGCACGGTTTTCAGTGAATAATGCTTTTAATTTATCAGCTACTTTACGAGTAATGTAGTTTGATATTTTCTTAACAGCACCATCAGCTTGTAAACCTGAACGAGAAACGTTTAACGGAATGTCTGGAGAATCGATAACTCCTTTTAACATTGTTAAAAATTCAGGAACAATTCCTTCTACATTATCAGTTACATAAACCTGATTTTGGTATAATTGAATTTTATCTTTCTGAATTTGCATATCCGAACCTAATTTTGGAAAATATAAAATTCCTGTTAGGTTAAACGGATAATCCACATTTAAGTGAATGTTGAATAACGGATCTTCGAATTGCATAGGATACAACTCTCTGTAGAAACTCTTATAATCCTCATCAGATAATTCAGTTGGTTGTTTAGTCCAAGCTGGATTTGGGTTATTGATGATGTTGTCAACTTCAATAGTTTCGTTTACATAATCTTCAGGAGCATCTTCTGGCTTAGGAAGAGTTTCTGTTCTAGTTCCGAATTTAATAGGAATAGGCATAAACTTATTATACTTATTCAATAACTCGTAAATTTTAGAATCTTCTAAAAATTCAAGAGAATCTTCGGCAATATGTAATACGATTTCAGTTCCACGTGTAGTTTTGTCAGTTGGCTCCAAAGTAAATTCTGGGCTACCATCACATGTCCAATGTGCAGCTGGTTCGTCTTTATATGATTTAGTAAAGATCTCTACTTTTTCAGCAACCATAAAGGCTGAGTAAAAACCTAGACCAAAATGACCAATAATTCCTGAGTCTTTTGCAGAGTCTTTATATTTATCCAAAAATTCCTCAGCTCCAGAAAAAGCGACTTGGTTGATGTATTTTTCAACTTCGTCGGCAGTCATTCCTAGACCTTGGTCAATAATGTGGATTTTTTTACCTTCTTTGTCAATTTTAATTTCAATAATTGGATTGCCATATTCTACTTTGGCTTCACCAATACTTGTTAGGTGTTTTAATTTTAGAGTAGCATCGGTTCCGTTAGAAATCAACTCACGCAAGAAAATTTCGTGATCGCTGTATAAGAATTTCTTGATTAAGGGAAATATGTTTTCTACCGAAACATTAATTTTACCTGTTGTCATATTTTTTAAAATTTAAGTTTAACGTTATGCTTTTCAGATTCTTCAAATAAGATACCAATTGCTAATAGGGTGACAAATTGGCGTAGGTGTTAATTGTGAAAGAAAAAAAAATAATTTTTAAACAAATTTAATTTTTTTGCATTGTATCTTTGTAGGAGTATTAATTTTAAATTTGCTAAAACGATGAGAAAAATTATTTTAATATGCATATTAGCCGTAACGGTTTTTGCATGCAAATCAGCTTCTACAGCAACGACATCTTCTAATGGAGCTGAACCGCTTTCTACAAAACTTGATAAGTCGACTCAAGTAGCAATTAAAGGAAATTGGGTTTTAACCAATGTTTCTTATCCGGGTTCAGAGTATATTAAAGTAAATTCATTTGATCTTGCTGATTCTAAGTGTTTTATTGGTAGTACTTGGAACTTTATTTCAAACAACAACAAAGGGTCGATGGCTTTAGCATCATCTGGTTGTACTGATTTTTCTTCTCCAATTGTATGGAGTATTAATAGTCAGGGTATGTTTGTTCTTAAGATTCTTGATGCTGGTATAAAAGCAAAAAAAGTGAGAGACGGATATTTATTGAAAATTGGTGGTTTAACTGAAAATTCATTTCAATTAATTGATAATATCAATGTTGGAGGACAAGTTAAAGATGTAGTATACCAATTTCAAAGAGCTAATTAATATTAAAGAATACATAAAAAGATAAATATATGAAAAAGATAACAGTTTTAGGTTTGAGTACTTTACTTGTATTGACAAGTTTTTTTACAAGTTGCGATTCAGTAAAGAATGCAAATAATACTCAAAAAGGTGCAGGAATAGGTGTTGCTGCAGGTGCTCTTATCGGGGGTATTCTTGGAAACAATTTAGGACGTGGTGGAAACGCTGCTTTAGGTGCTGCTATTGGTGCTGCTGTAGGTGGTGGAACTGGTGCTCTTATTGGAAACAAAATGGACAAACAAGCTCGTGAAATTGATCAGGCTTTACCAGGTGCTACTGTAGAAAGAGTAGGAGAGGGTATTCATTTAACTTTAAATGAAAATTCTGTTCGTTTTGATACTAATAAATCAACATTAACAACTCAGGCAAAAGCAAATTTAGATAAATTAGTTCCTGTATTTAATGAGTACGGAGATACTGATATTCAAATTTTTGGTTATACAGATAATACTGGTAAACCAGAATATAACTTAACACTTTCAGGACAAAGAGCTGCTTCTGTGCAAGCATATTTAGTTTCTAAAGGATTAAAATCTACTCGTTTCAAAACTTCAGGTTTAGGAATTGCTGATCCAATTGCTACAAATGATTCTCCAGAAGGAAGAGCGCAAAACCGTCGTGTTGAATTTGCTATTACTGCAAATGACAAAATGGTAAACGATGCAAAAGCTGGTAAATAAGGCATTGCTTCTTAGCGAATAAATTAAAAGCTGTTTCTTTTGAAGCAGCTTTTTTTTGTAGATAATTTAATAACTTTCTCTAAGTTATTTTTATCAAAGCAACTATCTTTGTATCCTCAATTTTTCAATGCCAACTAATGCTTCAAGTTCAAGATATTTCTTTTTCGTATACCGAAAAACCTGTTATAAAAAATGTTTCTTTTACCATAAATAAAGGCGAAAATATTGCTATTATTGGCGAAAGCGGCTGCGGAAAAAGTACATTACTTAAATTAATGTACGGTTTATATGATTTAAATGGAGGTACTATTTCTTATAATGAAAAACCTGTTTTAGGGCCTAAATACAATTTGGTTCCCGGAATGCCTTATATGAAATATTTGGCTCAGGATTTTGATTTGTCTCCTTTTGAAACCGTTGCCGAAAATGTCGGGAAGTTTCTTTCGAATGGTTTTGCTAACATGAAAAAACTTCGTGTTCAGGAATTATTGGAAATGGTCGAAATGGAACAATTCTCGAATGTAAAAGCAAAATTATTAAGTGGAGGACAACAACAAAGAGTAGCTTTAGTAAGAGTTTTGGCTTTAGAGCCAGAAGTAATTTTACTAGACGAACCTTTTAGCCAAATAGATGCTTTTCGTAAAAATGCTTTACGCCGAAATTTATTTAGATATTTAAAACAAAAAGGGATTACTTGCATTATAGCAACACATGATAGTACCGATGCTTTGTCATTTGCAGATGAAGTAATTGTAATGCGAAATGGAGAAGTTCTTGCTAAAGATAATCCAACAAAAATATACGAAGATCCTGAAACGAAATATGTGGCTTCACTGTTTGGTGAAGTAAATGAAATTGCTACTCATTTATTGCTTCCTTACGAAGATGAAACACATAAGACGCTGGTATATCCACATCAATTTAAAATGGTTCCAGAATCTAACTTATTAGTAAAAATTAGAAGAACCTATTTTAGAGGAAATCATTATTTGATAGAAACGGTTCATAAAAGACAGTTAATCTTTTTTGAAAGTGAAATTGATTTACCTGTTGAGCAGGAAATATTCTTAAGTTTGAATTATCTGTAAATTAGATAATTCTTTTTTGACATTATAGAATAGCAACCCCGACAGGTTTTTTAAAATCTGTCGGGGTTTGTTGTTTGTGAAAAGAAATCTAGTTTTTTAGCCCTGATGGGAACGGCATCCTTTTATGGCGGGGTTTGCCATAAAAGATATAGTGTACAGCAGGATTAGCTCCTTAATAATAAGTATAGTATGAAACGAAAAAATCCCCTAAATGATGAGTTTAGGGGATTCTTGGTGTATTAATTGAGAAGTTTCTCAGTAATTAATTTTTCAAATATTTCTCTAAGAACTGATCTTGTTCCCAAAGCAAATGCAAGATATTTTCTTTAGCTACATATCCATGAGATTCTTTTGGTAAAATTACCATTCTTGCAGGAGCCCCCAATCCTTTTAAAGCTTGGAAATAACGCTCTGTTTGTAATGTAAAAGTCCCAGGGTTATTATCGGCTTCACCATGTACTAATAGTAGTGGTGTTTTCATTTTGTCGGCATGCATAAATGGTGACATTGTGTTGTAAACATCTGGAACTTCCCAGTAATTACGTTGTTCTGTTTGGAAACCAAAAGGAGTTAAGGTTCTGTTGTAAGCACCACTTCTGGCAATACCGCAAGCAAAAAGATTAGAATGCGTTAATAAGTTAGCAGTCATAAACGCTCCGTATGAATGTCCTCCTACAGCAACTTTCTTTCTGTTTATATATCCTAATGCGTCTACAGCATCTATTGCAGCTTCGGCATCATCTACTAATTGTGTAATAAAATTATCATTAGGTTCTGTAGTTCCTTCACCAATAATTGGGAACGAAGCATCATCTAGAACTACATATCCTTTGGTTACCCAATATATAAATGAACCATAGTATGGAAACGTAAATTCATTTGGGTTTTGGCTACTTTGTCCTGCACTGTTTTTGTCCTTGTATTCTGCTGGATATGCCCAGATTAATAATGGTAGTTTTTCTTTTTTGACTTTGTCATATCCTTCAGGTAAGTATAATGTTCCAGATAATTCTACACCATCTTTTCTTTTGTACTTAATAACCTCTTTGCTTACATTCTTGATACTTTCAAAAGGGTTTTTAAAAAAAGTAACCTGAGTTAAGCTATTTTGTTTTTTTATGTTTCTGAAATAATAATTAGGATAGTCATTTTTAGATTGAATTTGTACCAAAACTTTTCCAGTTTTAAAATCTTCAATCTCTACTATATCTTCTTTTTTATCTTTAAATGTAGAAGTATACAGACGTTTTGTTTTTAATGTTTTAAGATTAAGTTCGCTAATAAAAGGGAATTGACCATCTTTGGTAAAACCTTCGCCAAGAAGAAAAGCATTGTCGTTTTCTATAGCAAGAACATATTTATTGTATTGGTTCTTTTTAAATTCAAAAGCACCTGGATCTGCATAGATATCTTGTGAGTTTCTATCGAAGATTACTTTTGGTTTCTGAGTTGCGTCAGATGGATTAATTAAATAGGTTTTAATGTTACGTGTATCATACCATTCGTCCATAAGGATTGCAGTATTGTCATTTCCCCAAATAATTTCATTAAAACGTTGAGGTGTTTTTACCAATGCAGTTGCTTCGGTATTAAATGGAGCATTCCAAAGAAATACTTCATCTCTAAAATCGACTTTATTTGCAGGATCTCCACCATCTAAAGCTATAACATAAGAAAGCGTTGCTGGTTTATCGTTTCTCCATGACATTTCTCTTTTCCCTTTACGAACAGCCATAAAACCTTTAGGCATAATTTCATAAAGAGGAACTTCGTTTACGGTTTTTACTTCGGTACCGTTTTTATCATAAACTACCGCTTTTGATGGAAATCTTCCTAATGGAACAATATATGAGAATGGTTTTTGGATTGTAGTTAACATCACATAATTACCATCTGGCGAAATTCTCTCAGAAGAGTACATATCAGCATTTTTAAATAAAGTAGCTGTACCGTTAATGTTTACTTTGTAGATTTCAGATGTTATGATGTTTTCAAAATTAGCTTCATCATTTTTGTTTTTCAACATGTCTGCGTAGGTTCTATTTTGCGATTTAGATCCATCGGCAGTAGAAACAATCGGGCCAGTTGGTAAATCTTTTTTAGAATCTAATAATGCAGGTCTGTTTTTAGGCAACATCTTTACAAGAATTGTTTCGTTGTCGTTGAACCAACTAAATGGAGTTCCCAGATTGGCATTTAAGTTTGCTTCGGTAAGTTTTGTTGCTTTTGCAGATGCAACATCTACAATCCAAAGTTCTACTCCCGTTTTTGTAGTATGAGTAAATAAAATTTTCTTATCATTAGGCGACCATACAATATTACTGATTTGAGGAGCTGTTGGTAAACCCGATACTTGAATTTCTTTGGTATCGCTGATTTTTCTTAATTTAAGATTTTTTACATACGTAACCGTGCTCGAAATATTTGTTACAGGATTGATTCTTAAACCTGCTAAACGAAGTTCTTCCTGATTTAAATCTTCTAATGTTTTATAGGTATTTCTGTAAGTTAATAACATGAACTCTTTTTTTGTATCCATTGATACTGAAGGAGCTCTTTCGTAATCGGCTAAATCCAAAATAGATTTTGACGGTTTCTGGTACGTCAGGTTTTCTTGAGCAAAAGCCACTAAGCCAAGATTTAAAAACAGAAATAAGGTAACTTTTAATTTCATAGTTGAAACTTTTATGATTAAAGATTGTTATGATTTGTCTAAAGTAGTCCAATCTTGTTACATTTTAATAATGAAAAGTGATAGTTATAAAAAAAAGCTTTAAATTTAATATGTTTTTCTTACAAATCAGAATGTGCTTGTGAAAAGTAATTAATGGGAATAATATATAGAATTGTTAATTACTAAAAAATCACTAAATTGTGTACATGATTTTTAAAAGATGTTTAGATTTGCAGTCCAATTTTTTAACGAATAATAAAAAAATATGTATCATTCAAAAATAGCGGGATTAGGATATTATGTCCCTTCAAATGTGGTAACCAATGACGATTTGTCAAAAATAATGGATACCAACGACGAGTGGATACAAGAACGAACAGGGATTGAGGAACGCAGACACATTATAAGAGGAGAAGATACTACAACTTCGATGGGTGTAAAAGCTGCCGAAATAGCTATCCAACGTTCTGGTGTAGCAAAAGAAGATATCGATTTTGTTGTTTTTGCAACATTAAGCCCAGATTACTATTTTCCAGGTCCTGGAGTTTTGGTACAACGTGATTTAGGATTAAAAACTGTTGGAGCATTAGACGTAAGAAACCAATGTTCTGGTTTTATTTACGCTATTTCTGTAGCAGATCAATATATTAAAACAGGAATGTATAAAAATGTTTTGGTAATTGGTTCTGAGGTTCACTCTACAGGTTTGGATATGACAACCAGAGGAAGAGGGGTTTCGGTAATTTTTGGAGATGGAGCCGGAGCAGCAGTTTTGAGTAGAGAAGAAGATACTACAAAAGGAATTTTATCTACACACTTACACTCAGAAGGGCAACATGCTGAAGAATTATCTCTAACAGCACCAGGAATGGGAGCTCGTTGGGTAACTGATATCTTAGCAGATAATGACCCGAACGACGAAAGTTATTTTCCTTATATGAATGGACAATTTGTATTTAAAAATGCAGTAGTACGTTTTGCCGAAGTTATTAATGAAGGTTTGGTAGCTAATAATCTACAGGTTTCTGATATCGATATGTTGATACCACACCAAGCAAACTTGAGAATATCACAATTTATCCAAAAGAAATTTGGCTTGAATGATGATCAGGTATATAACAATATTCAAAAATACGGTAATACAACCGCAGCATCTATTCCGATTGCATTGACAGAAGCTTGGGAAAAAGGAAAAATCAAATCTGGAGATACAGTTGTTTTAGCTGCATTTGGTAGTGGATTTACATGGGGAAGTGCAATTATCAAATGGTAATTTAATTTTTACATTATATTTTAAAACCTGTTCCTTTTGGAGCAGGTTTTTTGTTTAATTTCGGATCAGGATAATTTTATAAAATTGTATTGCCAGATTCAATGTAATTGAAGTCCGTGGCAATTGTTTAAGTATAATAAGAAATGGAAAAAAGCCAATTAGAGATTGCGTGTTTTAATCTTGATTCTGTCGAGATTGCTCAGGCAAATGGAGTAAACAGAATTGAGTTGTGTGTAAATATGAAAGATGGAGGAACAACTCCGGATTTAAATTTAGTTCGGGCAGCGAGAGAAAAAGTTACAATAGATTTAAATGTTATTATCCGACCTCGTGGTGGAGATTTTGTTTATACAGAAGCTGAGTTTGAGGAAATGAAAGAGAATATAATCGAATACAAAAAATGTAATGTTGATGGATTTGTATTTGGAAATCTTAATCCTGACGGAAGCCTAAATATAGAGCAAAATAGGGAGTTAATTAATTTAGCAAATCCGCTACCTTGTACTTTTCATCGTGCTTTTGATGTTGTTGCGGATGTGTCTAAATCTCTCGAAGATGTGATTAATTGTGGCTTTAAAACAATCCTGACATCAGGACAAGGAAAAAATGTAGAAGAAGGAATTGATGTACTTATCGATGTGGTACAAAAAGCAAATAACAGAATAGTAATTATGCCAGGTGGAGGACTTAGATCTACTAATATTGGATTACTAAAAGAAAAACTAGGAAATACTTTTTTCCATTCATCAGCAATTACCGATTCTGACGAAACTGCGAGTGCAGTAGAGATTAATGCTCTAAAAGCTAAGTTGTAGTTTTAGTATGATGTGGTAAAAAACAAACACGAATTTCACGAATTGACACGAATTTATATGGCTAACTTAGTTTGTGAAATTAATTTCACAAACTAATTCGTGTCAATTCGTGAAATTCGTGTTCAATTTTTTTATAATATTAGTGCTTATATGACAGAGCCAGAGCCCGATTCCTTTATTTTTTAAAATCCGTTTTTATCAGCGTTTTCGCCTTGGCGAATCTGGGTCATCCGCGTTCCATTTTTAGACAATCTATGGAATTTAGATATATCAAAAAAGCCCAGAGTGGCATACTCTGGGCTTTCTTTACTACAAAAAATATTCAAAAAGGTTTCGACTTAAGTTTATCCTAAACGGAGACGAACGACTCAACCTGACAATAAAATTCGAATAAGTGTGATGGATTAAAACATTCCTCCTCCGCCTTTACTCGTGTTATCTTCTCTTTGTTTACGTTGCAAGTTTTTAATTTTTGCTCCACCAAAATTATAGGTTAAACCTAAATAAACTGTTTGACTTTCCCATGTAAATTCTCCTGTATGCGGGTAAGGATAATTAGAATCAAAAGCATATTTCATGGTGTCAAATACGTCATTAAAACGTACACTAATATTCATCTTGTTGTCTAATAATGTATAACGTGTACCTATGTCCATTTTGTACATTTCATGACTATTATTTTGAAGACCGTCTACACCGCCTCTGTAAAAACCGAATAATAAGAAACTGATACGTTTGTTTACTTTAAAGTTTGAGTTCATACGACCATTAAATGCAGCAACAGTAACTTTCCTTTCAATTGGATTACTCATTTTTGTTACAGGATCGTATAAAAACACAACACCTTGTTGGTTGATACTAGAAAAATCAATAGAAGGTTGGATATCCCACCACTTTGTGATTTTGTAATTTAACGAAACTTCAAAACCGTAAGAAGTATTATGATCATAGTTAGTATAAGTCATAATTTGTTTGTTACCGCTTGGGTCAGTTTCATCAGGATATAAAATTCTGCTAATTTGGTCATTAATACTTCTGTAGAAAACACTAGTTGTAAAACTTCCTTTTTCAAGAGTTTTAGTATAATTTATTTCTACCGAATTAGTAAACTGTGGTGTTAATTCAGGATTTCCTAAAGAGGTTACTAACGGAGTAGAAAACTCACGAATAGGTTTTGTTTGTTCTAAACTCGGACGGTCTACACGACGGCTATAGCTTAATTGCAAAGTATTTTTCTCATCCAGTTTATATGTAAGATAAGCTGATGGATATAAAGTGATATAGTCATCATTAAATTTTTCAAGACCATGATTTAAATTAGCTGCTACTTTATAACTTTCAAAACGAGCTCCTAATTGGTAACTGAATTTTTTGTATTTCTGACCAAATGTTACATAAGCTGAATAAATATTAGTGTCGTAAGTATAATTAGTAACTGGAAATTCAGCAAGCGGATTTCCGGTAATATAATCATTATTTGTTTTAGTAATCCTAGCTTCGGCACCAGCCTCAAGGGTAGTTTTTTCGTTTAAAGGATTCACATAATCAATATTAAAAGTGCTTAATTTACGAGTAGCTTTAATTTGATCATCGTAAATTACGCTTTCTATAGTATTATCCGTTTTTGTAGATTGAGTATCAAAAGCAGCATATTGTGTTCCTTCATTATCACTATAGTTTCCTTCAAAATCTAAAGTATGGCCTTCTTTTTTAAAGATATGTTTGTAGGCTAAATTATAAGTACCAATTTTGTTTGGACCTGAGTATTTTGATTTCTGAAAAATATTAGAAACATCAGAATCTGTTAGATTATTATAATCAATGTTAGTGTCTACAAATCCTTTTCCGTTTGATTTATTTTGATTGGTATAGACAGACAATGTGTTATGATCGTCAATTAAATAATCCATTCCAATTTTATACAAGTAAGAATCATTATCGTTTAGGACATTAATATCCTGAATGATTTCCGGATCAATTCTTTTGATGAAACCACTGTTGTGATAAGTTCCAAAATTCTGACCTACGTTTCCAAATAAATTTACTTTTCCAGTTTTATAATTCAAATCTAATGATTGATTGTATTTAGCTGTTTCCCCAAAAGTAATACCAGCACTATAACTTCCGTTGAAACCAGTGTTGGAGTTTTTGTGCAGAATAATGTTGATGATTCCAGACATTCCTTCTGGATTATATTTAGCACTTGGGTTTGTAATCAACTCAATTTTTTTGATAGAAGTTGATGGAATTTGTTTCAGTAATTGTGCAGGGTCAATATTTGATGGTCTTCCGTCAATTAATACACGTACATTATCGTTTCCACGAAGAGAAAGTTTTCCGTCCTGATCAACATTTACCGAAGGGATATTATTCATAATGTCTGATGCAGAAGCTCCAGCAGTTGTAAGATCCTTACCAACAGTAATTACTTTTCGGTCAATTTTTTGTTCAATAGTCGAGCGTTCACTAACAATGTTTACACCTTTAAGTTGAGTAGCTTCTTCCTCAAGAGCAACTTTAAATGTGTACTCTTTTTTTGAATCACTAAAGTATAAATTGGTTTTGTATGGTCTAAATCCGATGTATTGTATTTCTAAGATATAATTTTTTAAAGGAATATTTTTTAAAATAAAGTCTCCTTTATCATCTGTCACACCACTTGCGATTGTTTTTCCTTCTTCTTTTACGGCAACTGTTGCATAAGAAATTGGAGAATTAGTGGCTTTTTCTAGTACTTTTCCAGAAACACTTCCGGAATTTTGAGCTTGTACCGATGTTATCACTCCAATAAGTAATAACATGATAATTTTAAGTTTCATAAGATTTGATTTAGTTAAGGTTGATTAATTGATTATTTGATTGATGATTTTGTCTTTAAAATACAAGTTGATTATTCTTGCTGGAAATTTATTTAAAGACTCTATTAAGACTATTATATTAATTTTATGTTACAGGATTTGTGAAAAAAAATAGTTGAATTATTGTTTTTTCTTTGTTTTTCAGGTATTTAAGGTTGTTATTTGTAATGAGTCTTAATTATTTTTTAAAATATGAGAACTTCTTATCATAGATTTTAAACCTTTCACATTTTCTGTAATTGATGAATAAGCAGTATATTTGCACACTTTAAAACTAAGTTTACATGTCATTATCACAAATTCTTACGCCTTCTATACAAAAAGCAATACAAGCCTTATTTGAAGTAACCGTAGATAAAATCGAATATCAAACTACCCGAAAAGAGTTTGAAGGCGATATTACAATGGTTATTTTTCCTTTACTAAAAGTGATTAAAAGTAATCCTGTTGAGTTAGGGAATAAAATAGGGAATTATCTTGTAGAAAATCTTCCAGAGGTTGCCCGTTTTAATGTGGTTTCTGGTTTCTTAAATATTGTAATTGCCGATACCTATTATGTAAATTTCTTTAATGGTATAAAAGATGGAAAAAAATATGGTTTTGTAGAACCTAATCCTTCTGATAAAGCAATTATTGTAGAATATTCTTCGCCAAATACAAATAAACCATTGCACTTAGGTCACGTTCGTAACAATTTGTTAGGATACTCAGTTGCCGAGATTATCAAAGCTGCAGGTAAAAAAGTATATAAAACTCAAATTATAAACGACAGAGGAATCCATATTTGTAAATCGATGTTGGCTTGGGAAAAATTTGGAAATGGAGAAACTCCCCAAAGTACAGGTTTAAAAGGAGACAAACTGGTTGGGAACTATTATGTGAAGTTTGATAAGGTTTATAAAGAGCAGATTAATGAATTAATGCAAGCTGGTAAAACCGAAGATGAAGCAAAGAAACAAGCGCCGATAATATTAGAAGCACAAGAAATGCTTTTAAAATGGGAAGCAGGAGATAAAGCTGTTAAAGAACTTTGGGCAAAAATGAACCAATGGGTTTATGATGGTTTTGCTATTACATATAAAAATCTAGGAGTAAATTTTGATAGTTACTACTACGAAAGCAATACTTATTTATTAGGAAAAGATGTTGTACAGATCGGTTTGGATAAAGGAATTTTTGAAAAAGATCCAGATGGTTCAGTTTGGATTGATTTAACCGATGAAGGTTTAGATCGTAAAATTGTACTTCGTTCAGATGGAACAGCAGTTTATATGACACAAGATATTGGTACAGCAATCCAGCGAGTAAAAGATCATCCAGATGTAGGAGGAATGGTTTATACTGTAGGGAATGAGCAAGATTACCATTTTAAAGTGTTGTTCTTAATTCTTCAAAAATTAGGTTTTGATTGGGCTTCAAGTTTATATCATTTATCATACGGAATGGTAGATTTACCTTCTGGTAAAATGAAAAGCCGTGAAGGAACTGTTGTTGATGCCGATGATTTAATGCAGGAGATGACCGATACAGCTCAGGAAATTTCAGAAGGCTTAGGGAAATTAGATAGTTTCTCTGCCGATGAAAAAGCAAAACTATATAGTACAATAGGACTTGGTGCTTTAAAATATTATATCTTAAAAGTAGATCCTAAAAAGCGTATCTTATTTAATCCAGAAGAGTCTGTAGATTTTGCTGGAAACACAGGGCCGTTTATTCAATATACTTATGCAAGGATACAATCGATTATTCGTAAAGCCGATTTTGATTTTTCTGTTACATTAACTGGAATCGAAGAGCTTCATGAGAAAGAAAAAGAATTGGTAAAACAAATCGAACTTTTCCCAGAAGTAATCCAAAATGCAGCTCATAATCATAGTCCGGCATTAATTGCTAATTATACGTATGATTTGGTAAAAGAATACAACTCATTTTATCAATCAGTACATATATTAGGAGAAGAGGATTTGACCAAAAAAATATTCAGAGTTCAATTCTCTCAAAAAGTAGGAGAGATTATAAAATCTAGTTTCAGCTTATTAGGAATAGAAGTTCCTGAAAGAATGTAAAATAAAAAAGAGCCGTTAGTATTAAACTAACGGCTCTTTTTATAACTAACTAAAAATATTTATTTTACAAATTTGTTGATGATTGCATCCGTTTCTGCTTTTGTTGCAGTAGGTTTTAAATCAAACAAAAGAGAGTAAAGTGCTTTTCTATCTACTTTAGCTTCTAGGTTTAAATCTTGATGTCTGTCAAAAAGAGTTTGCCATTTATCACGAACATTTTTCCAAAGTGCGTTGTTTTCCTTCCACCATTTTTGACCAGCGATACATTTAATATCTGCAACTTTAGTGTATACATCCATTCCTTTTTCTTGAGCTAACAAAACATCTTTTCCGCTATCATCGCGAACTAATTTGTCATTGTCTTGCTCATGATTCCATCCTGTAGCAGTAATTTCATGAATGTTTCTTCTTTTTAAAACATTATAATCATTACGTATTGTATGTTCTCTACGAGGTAGTGGAGCATCTGTAACATTTGCCCAGTAATCTTGCCCATCTACATGTACCCATGTTGAAGATCCTTCATATCTTGGACTATCATCTACCTGATATACTTTTTGACTCCATTGACCTTTTACGTCTTTTTTATCTAATTTTTTATATTTCCAAGAAGTTCCTTTATCAAATAAATACAAGTCAGTGTTCTCATACAACCAATCTTGTCTCCAGTGTTTAATAATCATATCGTCACTTACTATCAATAAGTGTTGCATTACAATTTTGTTAGGGGTGTCTTCTAATAATTCTACCCATTCTAAAGCAGATTCATGTTTAGTCGGTGAAGACTTGTAATTGATTGAATCTTTAGAATACTTAAATGTTTCAGTAAAATTAAATTTCACTTCATAACAACCACACATCGATTTTATCGATTTAATATCTTGTTGTTTTTTAGATTCCTGGCTAAATCCAAAATTTGCAGATAACACCATAACGGCTGATAAACAGAGGCTTTTTGTAATCATAACTTGTTTTTTTTGATTTAAAATTTTTAGCAAATATATAAATTTTATTTAGATTGAATTAAAATAATTATATCTTTGCCAAGATTATTAAGACCAATTAAAAATAATGAAAATTAAAATTATCTTATTTATTGCCCTTGTATTTTGTGAAACACTTTCTGCACAGGAAAAACAGAAAGACAGTATTCGTGCAAATGAATTATCAGAAGTTGTAGTTACTGGACAATTTGAACCACAATCTATAAAGAAGTCAGTGTTTAATGTGCGTGTAATCTCAGAGCAGGATATAAAGCAATTGGCAGCAAATAATCTTGCTGATGTTTTAAATCAGTATTTGAATATTTCTATAAGAACAAGTGGAAGTGATGGTCGTTCTACGGTTTCAATGTTTGGATTAGACTCTCAATATTTTAAAATTTTAGTAGATAATGTCCCCTTAATAAGTGATACAGGAATGGGAAACAATGTTGATTTAACCCAGGTTAATCTTGATGATGTAGAACGTATAGAGATTATCGAAGGGTCGATGGGAGTTACCCATGGAGCAAATGCAGTAACAGGAGTCCTTAATATTATTACAAAAAAGAAAGCAGCTCACAAATGGGAGATTAGTGTTACAGCTCAAGAAGAAACTGTGGCAGATGAATTTGCATTTTTTGATAAAGGACGACATATTCAATCGGCAAAAATAGCACATAATTTTAATGAGAATTGGTTTGTTTCGATAGGAGGAAATCGAAACGATTTTGCAGGATATTTTGATGATAAAAAAGGAAAAGATTATGCTGTCGGAAACGGTTTAAGAGGGTATAGCTGGCTTCCTAAAGAACAACTTGTAGGGAATGCTTTGATCGGTTATAAAAAAAATGATTTTAGAATTTTTTACAAATTTGATTATTATAGTGAAAATGTAGATTATTACAATCCTATATTAATTCCCCAAGTTAATTACCCTTTTCCTGAAACATATTTTGCAAATGATAAACGTTTTATATCTAATAGATATTACAACCATTTAAATTCATATGGTAAACTTTTCTCAAAATTAAATTATAACGTTTCAATTTCTCATCAAAAGCAAGATCGAGATATTGAAAAATTTAATTATCAGATGGAAACCCATAAAGAATGGGGAAATGATCGAAAAACATATCAATCTAACGAAGTTTTATATTCTACAGGAACTGTAAATAATTTTTTTGATGATAAAAAAGTCGATTTACAGATTGGTTATGAGATTACAAATGAAAATGGATTTTACAATTCAGCTTCTGGAAGTTTTAAGGATGACCAAAAGCAAGCAAAAGATGTTAGAGCACGTTTAGAAAACTACGATATTTTTACTGTTGCCGAAATTAATTTTACAGATAAGTTTTCTATACGTCCAGGAATTAGATATTCTTTTCAATCAAAATTTGATAACCAATATGCAAGTTCATTAGGGTTAAGATATCTTTTTAAACGCGGGCTGGAAGCTAGGGCTTCGATAGGAAGCTCGTATAGAACTCCGAACTTCGATGAGCTTTATACCTATTTTGTAGATTCGAATCATAATGTTCAAGGTAATCAAAATTTAGTTCCCGAAACAAGTACTTCGTATGAAGTGAGTTTAAAAAGGTCTTGTCGCTTTAATTCTGGAGCACAACTTTCAAGCAATCTTGCTGTAACTTATTTAGATGTTGATGATAGAATTAGTTTAGTATTGTCTCAAGTAGTTCCAACCCAGAATTATAAATATCTGAATATCGATAAATATCAAATGTGGAATATATCTTCGACCCAACAATTTGCTTATAAAAGTTGGAATGCCAAAGTAGGGGTAGCATTGGTTGGGATTTCACAAAAAATAGACCTTGCTGCTCTAGATATTAGTTCAGACGATAATTTTTTGTATTCATTGCAACTAAATTCTAGTATTTCTTATACTCTTCCTAAATGGGGAACAATGTTTTCTGCTTATTATAAATACAATGGAAAAGAGCAACGCTATGTTGCTGCAAGTGATGGAACAAATACACAATTTTTTCTAACCGAATTAATGCCATATAGTTGGATGGATGCATCAATTAGACAATCGTTTTTCAAGAAACAATTAGATGTAACTATAGGAGCAAGAAATATTCTTGATGTTAAAAGTGTCACTTTAACGCAAGGAGGATCTTCTTCGGGAGCTCACTCAAGTGGAGGAACCGATGTATTGCTTGGGTATGGGCGTTCATATTTTCTTAAACTCACGTATAACCTTAATTTTAATTAATATAATCATGAAAAAAAATCTATTTTTAATGCTTTCTTTTGTATTACTTGCTTTCACAGCGTGTAATAGCAATGATGACAATAATAGTGATGAGCAGACACTGTCTGTTGCATTTGCCGAGCCTTCATATAACTTAACAAGCGATTTGACGCCAATTCAGATAAAATTTTCAGCTCCGACTCCTACAGCTGGATCATTGACGCTTACCTACACAACAACGGCAGCAGTTTATACTACAGATTTCACAACAGTTCCTGCAGTTGTAGAAAATAAGATAACAGTACCTTTTGTACAAAGCGCAACCTCTGTTGAGTTTACTTTTAATAGAATTAAAAAAGCAATTGGAACTGAAGTAAAAAATGTAATCTTTACTATTACAGGTTCCTCAATTAATGCTAATGTAGTAGGTAATAAAACAATGCAATTAAATTTTAACGAGACAGCTTCGTTAGGAACGGCTTTAGCTCCAGAATTTGGAGGACCTACTGAAGCGAATCAAGTTTATATTGATTTGAGTAGTGGTGCAATGACAAAAGTGGCAAGAGTTTCTTGGGATTTAGGTTTTTATTCTGGTAAAGATTTTAGAGTTGTATTAAATAATACAGTGAAGATGTCGGTTAAAAAACTTACGACTGTAAACATAGATGAAGTACAGGTTGCTGATGAAACTATGATTATTGCTCAAGGGTCAGGTTCGCCAGATCAAGTAGATGGTCCTGATGGAAATATTTTGAAAACTGCAATTGCTGAAGTTTCGGCTACAGATGGAGAAAATAAAGTGTATTTAATTAATATGGGAAGTAATCCTGGTACAACAGTTCCAGAACTTGGATCAGAAGGAATTGGGTCAGGTGCATCAAGAGGATGGAAAAAGGTTAGAATATTAAGAAGTGGGAATGATTATAAAGTTCAGTATGCAGATATTGCATCTACAACGCATCAAGAAGTAATAATTTCTAAAAATGCAGCCTATAATTTTACATTTTTCAGTTTATTGGATAAGAAAACGGTTAATGTAGAGCCACAAAAAAATCAATGGGATATTAATATCACAACATTTGTTAACGTAATCCCAGGTGGGCCATCAGGTTTAGCACCTTACCATTATCCAGATTATGTGGTTAATAATCTTAGAGGTGATGCAAAAGCATATCAAGTACTTGTTTCAGGAGCTCTAACATACGATAGCTTTACATTGGCGAATGTAGAAAGTGCTAAATTTACAGAAGATCAGAGAAACATTGGTTCAAACTGGCGAGGTACAAGTATAATGGGGCCTAATGGTCTTCCAGTTCCTCAATTTGTTTTAAGAACGGATCGTTTTTACGTTGTTAAAGACCCTGCAGGAAATGTTTATAAATTGAAATTCACTGCTGGAATGAATGAAAAAGGTGAAAGAGGATATCCGAAATTCCAATATGCATTATTAAAATAATCATATAAAAACGATTCCATTTTATGGAAATAAAAAGATTGGTAAGTTATTTCATGTGGTAGGGTTGTAACTTATCAATCTTAATAACAAGACTATGTTTAAATTCAATTTAGATAGTAACTTGGTTTTTTTTATTTTTTTTTTTGGAAAGAGGCTGGATTTATCTAGCCTCTTTTTTATTTTTATTTAATCGTAAAAAAGGAATAATAGATTTATTGTTTATTCTATCTTTGCAAACGTTTTAATTAAATTAATAGGAAATTTGGATAATGGAGCTCTTATTGATTTTATTCTTCAAAATTTATAATTACAAGTGAATACAAAATCTTATTTTTTTCAGTCTTTTGCAATAGTAGCATTAGCATTTGTAGCTTTCATTGGTTTTAAACAAATATTACCAGATAAAATTTTTCCTGAAAGTAAAGTCGACTCCAAAAACGTACTTGTAGATAGTATGCTTTTAGAATCGTTTGAAAAAGAAGGCGTATCTAAAAAAAATGATAGCACCGATGCTGATGATGAAGCAGGGGGAAATATCGTTTTTAATGCTAATGAAGGAATCGAATTCCCTTCAGAAACTTTCGATAATTATAAAGGATATCAATACCTGATTTCTTTTTACGATAAATTATATCAATTAGAAAAACATCCTGAGGCAAAAGTGAGGATTGCATATTATGGCGATTCTATGACCGATGGAGATTTAATTGTACAAGATGTTCGAAACAAATATCAAGAAAGATTTGGAGGTACAGGAGTTGGATTTGTTTCTATAACTTCAGAGTCAGCTGCATCAAGAGCTTCAGTAAAAGCGCTATATTCCAAAAACTGGAAAATGCAATCGTATCTTAATGTAAAGAGACCAACAAGTCCTTTTGGTGTAAACGGACACGTGTTTTTTGCAAATGATAAGTCAAATTCTACATGGGTTTCTTATGAGGCAGGTTTAAATAAATTTGCGACTAGTCTAGATAATCCAACCTTATATTACGGAAGATCATCAAAAACTGGAAAAGTGAATTTTATAATCGGAAAAGACACTATATCCAAAAGTCTTGCTCCAAATAATTTGGTCAACACTATAAAAGTAACTTCTAAAAGCATTAAAGCATTTAAAGCTAATTTTGTCCACGCAGATTCTATTCCTATTTATGGCTTCAATTTTGATAATGGTAGCGGAGTTCATGTAGATAACTTTTCGCAAAGAGGAAATTCGGGAATGCCAATTTCTATTTTTGATGCCAATGTAATGCAAAGTTTCAATGCCAATTTAAAATATGATTTAATCATTCTTCATTACGGAACCAACGTTTTAAATTATGGTACAAAAAATTATTCTTGGTACGGAAAAGGAATGACTAAAGCTGTTAATAAAATAAAGGCATCTTTTCCAGGAGTTTCTATTTTGATTATCTCTACTGCAGATAAATCGACAAAATATGATATGCAAATGAAAACCGATTCGGCAGTTGTTCCTTTAATGAAAGCTCAAAAGCGTTACGCTTTAGAAACTGAATCTGGATTTGTTAATTTATATACGTTGATGGGTGGAGATGGTTCTATGGTAAAATGGGTAGATGAAGCACCAGCAAAAGCGAATAAAGATTATACACATTTTAATCAGCGTGGAGCCAAAGCAATTGGTGGGTTACTTTATGAGCAATTGAATCAAGGTTACGAACAATATAAAGTTTTGCGCGAAAAAAGAGAAGCGGACATAAGAAAAGGCAAAACAGTCAGGAAAACGAATACAGATTCCGTATCTGTAATAAACGATAGTGTAGATGAATAAACTTATTATTTTCTTTTGTTGTCTTCTTTTTGCGTCTAATAACAAAGCGCAAAAAACCGAGCCAATTTTAATAACTAAAAAGATGACTGACAAAATCGATACAACAACTGTTGAGCCTATATCAGGGAGTCAAATTTATAATGCAAAGGTTTTAGAGGATTTCTTTAAGAAATTAAAAAGCAATGAGAATCAAGGGAATCATAAAATAAACATTGTTCATATCGGAGATTCACACATTCAGAGTGATTTGATGACAAACGAGATTCGTAAAGATCTCCAGAAAGAACTAGGAAATGGAGGAAGAGGTTTTATTTTTCCGTATTCATTAGCAAAAACCAACGGTTCTTATAATGAACGCTTTCGTTCTAATAAAAGTTGGGAAAGTTACCGAAACATACTTCCGGAGAAAAACTGCCCAATGGGGTTAAGCGGAATCGCACTTTGGAGAAATACAGATGGTTTTGTAATTGAGGTTAATGTAAAAGATCCAGCGTACAACTTTAATACTATAAAGATAATTACACCGCAAAACCAGCATATGTTTGATTTGGCAACTCGCATTCAAACTAATATGATTCAATCTTCGGAGAAAAAAGTAATTACACATAAAATAAAAAAAGGAGAAGCAATCTCGGTTATTGCAGATAAATATAATGTTTCGATTGCAGAAATTAAAAGAGCAAATCATTTAAAATCGAATGCAATTAGAGCGGGTAGAACCCTTAAGATTGTAACAAATGAAACACGTCCTAAAACAATCTCACAATCAGAGTATGTTCCTTTGGATATAGAATCAGATTCGTTTACTCATTATTACAATACCGAAAAAGCATTAGATAAAATCTATCTTATTCCAAATAAGGATGCTAAGAAATATGAGCTTAATGGGTTAATTCTTGAGAAGAATTCTCCAGGAGTAATTTATAGCAGTATTGGGGTAAACGGAGCTAAATTTTCGGATTATAATAAATACCCTGTTTTCTTTGAGCAAGTAAAATCGTTACATCCAGATATGATAGTGTTGTCATTAGGAACAAACGAAAGTTATGACCGATTAGAAGCTTCAGGTTACATAAAGCAACTACGTGAGTTTATAAGTAAGTTAAAAGAACAAAACATTCATGTTCCTGTACTAGTTATGACGCCACCGCCATCGCTGTTAAAAGGAAGAAAACCAAATACGTTTGTAGCCGATTATACAAAACATATTTATGAAACGGCTCAAACAGATGGTTTGGCAGTTTGGGATTTGTATAACGAGTTTGGAGGAATGAGTGGTATTGGGAAATTAAAAGCCCAAGGATTAATTGGTCCAGATTGGGTACATTATTCTAAAAACGGATATGAAAAACAGGGAAGCTTGTTTTCGAAAGCATTATTAAACGAATACGATAATTTTAAATTAAAAAAATAAGTTGATAACAGTTGATAGCATTAATGATTGGTTCGTTCAAAATTTTGGTGCACTTACATTAGAACAGGTTAAGGGTTGGTTTATATATAACCCAGAAGAAAAATTATTATTCAACACAGGATTATTCTTAGGATTATTTCTGGTTTTTTATTTTGTGTATGCCTTTTTGCGCAAGACATTTTATCTAAGATTAACATATGTTATTCTATTCTCGCTTTTCTTCTATTATAAGTCAAGCGGAATATATTTCTTGTTATTGTTACTTTCTTCGGTTGTAGACTATGGCTTGAGTCAGATAATATATAATGAAAGTGTAAAAAGCCGAAAGAAAATATACTTGATAATAAGTGTTATCCTAAACTTAGGATTACTTGGGTATTTTAAGTACATGAACTTTATGATAGTTACCTACAATGATATGTTTCATGGTAATTTTGAGCTTCATGATATTTTCCTTCCAGTTGGGATTTCTTTTTACACGTTTCAATCGATGAGTTATATTATCGAGATATATCGTGAAGAGATTAAACCAACAAAAAATTATATCGAATATTTATTCTTCGTTTCATTCTTCCCACAATTAGTTGCTGGGCCGATTGTAAGAGCTAAGGATTTCTTACCACAGATTTATCAAAAATTAAACCTTACAAAGGCAGACGTAAATAATGCGTTGTTTCTTATCATTGGAGGTTTAATTAAGAAAACGGTAATCTCTAATTATATCTCGGTAAACTTTGTAGATCGTGTTTTCGATTCACCTATGAGTTATACCTCATTTGAGAATTTAATGGCATCTTATGGATATGCAATCCAAATTTATTGCGATTTCTCTGGATACTCAGATATGGCAATTGGTATTGCATTATTGCTTGGGTTTAAATTACCAGCCAACTTTAGAACACCTTATAAATCGGTATCGATTACTGATTTCTGGAGAAGATGGCATATTTCATTATCCACTTGGTTAAAAGACTTCTTGTATATATCTATCGGAGGAAACAGAGAAGGAACATTCGCAGGATTTTTATTCCCGAGTTTATTCTTTTTCGGATTGTTACTTTGGGGAATAACAAATACTGCCGAAAGTATAATTCCGTTAGTAATTGCTGTTGGAGGAGTCGCTGTTTTTTGTTTGTCATTTTTGCTTTCAAACAAATTAAAGCAAACCATGGTAACTAATTTTAACCTGTTTACAACAATGCTTTTAGGAGGATTGTGGCATGGAGCGGGAGCACAGTTTATCATTTGGGGTGCATTACACGGGTTGGCATTAGCAGTTCATAAAATATTTGTAGAACTTTTCCCTTCTAAAAAAGAAAGTAACGGATTTAGTGCAATCTGGAAATTCTTCTCAATTGTACTAACATTCCATTTTGTGGTTTTCTGTTGGATATTCTTCCGTGCAAAAGATTTTGATACAGCAATACAAGTAATCAACAATATCGGACAGTTAACATTCGAACCAGACCATTGGCAAACGATTGTATTAGGATATAAGAATGTGTTTTTGTTAATGCTTTTTGGTTATGTATGGCACTTTTTACCAGAAGTGGTTACAGCCAAAATGAAATTAGTTTTTGATAAAACACCATTAATCGGTAAAGCAATCGTTTTAGGATTTGTGTATTGGATAGTTTACGCAACAGCAGTTGCAGGTTCACAACCTTTTATTTACTTCCAGTTTTAGTTTTTAAGGTTCAAAGAAGCAAAGTTACAAAGGCGCAAAGGTTTATTCTTTTGCGCTTTTTTCTTTCAGGCAGATTTCGCAGATAAAGCTGATTTTTCTTCTACTTAATGTAAAAAATAATCTGCCTAATCTGCGGAATCTGCGAGAAACAATGAAACCTTACGATTTTGCGACCTTGCAAACAAAAAAATCGCGAACTTTGCGAAAAACTTTACGCACATTGCGGTTAATATTTATTTCCAGTTTTAAAAGAAAAGGTACAAAGAAGCAAAGTTACAAAGGCGCAAAGGTTTATTCTTTTGCGCTTTTTTCTTTCACGCAGATTTCGCAGATAAAGCTGATTTTTCTTCTGCTTAATGTAAAAAATAATCTGCCTAATCTGCGGAATCTGCGAGAAACAATGAACCTTACGATTTTGCGACCGTGCAAACAAAAAAATTCGCGGACTTTGCGAAAAACTTTGCGCACATTGCGGTTAATATTTAAAGCCAAAGATTAAAAGTTTTATAAAAATCGGCGTGAAACAAAAAACTTTGCTGTTTCGCTCCTGATAACTATCCGGATTGTGTGAAAAAAAAGCCTTGCGATCTTTGCGTAAAACCTTGCGAACTTTGCGGTTAAATGTAGTTAAATAAAAATTGCCTGAAATGTCTAATTAGATTATCTTTGCACTTCAAATAAAGAAAATAGTATGTTTGATAATTTAAGTGATAAGTTAGATAAAGCCTTCCATATATTAAAAGGACACGGTAAGATTACAGAAGTAAACGTTGCCGAAACCTTAAAAGAAGTTCGTCGTGCCTTACTTGATGCCGATGTTAACTTTAAAATTGCTAAAGATTTTACAACTAAAGTAAAAGAAAAAGCAATTGGACAAGACGTTTTAACTACACTTCAGCCAGGACAATTATTGGTGAAGTTAGTAAAAGACGAACTTACTGAATTAATGGGTGGTGATGTAGCAGGGATAAACTTGTCTGGTACTCCAAGCGTTATTTTAATGTCGGGATTACAAGGTTCAGGGAAAACTACATTCTCTGGTAAACTTGCTAATTATTTAAAAACAAAAAAGAATAAAAAACCACTTTTAGTAGCGTGTGATATTTACCGTCCAGCGGCGATAAACCAATTACATGTTGTAGGAGACCAAATAGGTGTTGAGGTTTACTCAGAACCAGAAAATAAAAATCCTGTAGAGATTGCACAAAATGCAATTAAACATGCTAAAGCTAATGGGTTTAATGTTGTTATTGTCGATACAGCAGGACGTTTAGCCGTAGATCAGGAAATGATGGACGAGATTGCACGTGTTCACAAAGCAATCCAGCCACAAGAAACTTTATTTGTTGTGGATGCCATGACAGGTCAGGATGCTGTAAATACTGCAAAAGCATTTAATGATATATTAAACTTCGACGGAGTTATCCTTACTAAATTAGATGGTGATACACGTGGAGGAGCTGCGATTTCTATTAAATCGGTAGTAAACAAACCAATTAAGTTTGTAGGTACAGGAGAGAAAATGGATGCAATCGATGTGTTCTATCCTATTCGTATGGCAGAGCGTATACTTGGTATGGGTGATGTTGTGTCGTTGGTAGAAAGAGCGCAAGAGCAATTTGACGAAGAAGAAGCAAGAAAAATCCAAAAGAAAATTGCTAAAAACGAGTTTGGTTTTGATGATTTCTTGTCACAAATTCAGCAAGTAAAGAAAATGGGTAATATGAAAGACTTGGTAGGAATGATACCAGGTGCTTCTAAAGCTATGAAAGATGTAGAGATCGAAGATGATGCCTTCAAGCATATTGAAGCAATCATACACTCGATGACTCCACTTGAAAGAAGCAAGCCAGCAGTTATCGATGTAAAAAGGAAAGCCAGAATCGCAAAAGGTTCGGGAACAAAAATCGAGCAAGTAAATCAGCTGATGAAGCAGTTCGACCAAATGAGCAAAATGATGAAAATGATGCAAGGCCCAGGCGGAAAGAATTTAATGAAAATGATGGGAGGCATGAAAGGAATGCCAGGCGGAATGCCGAGATAATAAAAAAATAAGTAAGGTTTAAAGTTTCAAGATAATTGAAATTTTAAACCTTAAACTTTTTAATATAAACACAACTAAATTGATTTAAGGCTTTAGAACCGAAAAAACTTTAAATCTTAAACTTTAAAAACCCTTTAAAAAAAATGCAACTACTAGACGGTAAAAAAACAGCTGAGGATATTAAAAACGAAATTGCAATAGAAGTGCAAGCAATTAAAGATGCTGGAGGAAAAGTACCTCATTTGGCAGCTGTGATTGTAGGTAACGATGGAGCTAGTTTAACTTACGTAGGTAGTAAAGTAAGATCTTGCCAGCAAATAGGTTTCGATTCTACTTTGGTAAGTTTACCTGAAACAATTACAGAGGTAGAGTTATTGGCAAAAATTAAAGAACTAAACGAAGATGATAATCTAGACGGATATATTGTTCAGTTACCTTTGCCAAAACATATCAGCGAACAAAAGATTTTAATGGCAATTGATCCTGATAAGGATGTAGATGGTTTCCATCCTACAAACTTTGGAAAAATGGCTTTAGAGATGGATACTTTTATTCCAGCGACACCATTCGGGATTATGCAATTATTAGAGCGTTACAAGGTAGAAACTGCAGGGAAACATACTGTTGTTATCGGGCGTAGCCATATTGTAGGACGACCAATGAGTATCTTAATGAGTCGCAAAGGAAATCCAGGAGATTCGACAGTAACCTTAACGCATAGTAGAACAAAGAATATCGAAGAGTTTACTAAAAATGCCGATATTATTATTACAGCTTTAGGAGTTCCAAATTACCTAAAAGCTCATATGGTAAAAGATGGCGTTGTGGTAATCGACGTAGGAATTACTAGAGTTGAAGATGCTACAAACCCAAAAGGATATGTAATTACTGGAGATGTTGATTTTGCTGAAGTAAGTAAGAAATCATCTTTTATAACTCCAGTTCCTGGTGGAGTAGGACCTATGACAATTGCTATGTTGCTTAAAAATACATTATTAGCAAGAAAAATGAGAGCTGAAAAATAGATATATTCACTCATTGATATAAGTAAGCCTTAAACTTTTGTTTAAGGCTTTTTTTATGCTTTGTTTTCGGTTATATAATTTGTAAGAATTAATTGATAGTAGTATATTTTTTTTGATTAAAGGTAAATAAATCAGATAAACTGCAGGTTTTTAACTAGTTATTTGTTAATGATTAAAACTTATTAAGAAAATGTTTGTTATATTTGAAATAGAAATAAAGTGTTGCTCATCCCGCATTTTTAGGCAAATATTTTATTTCTACGAACCTTATTTATTAACCATTGATAGGACCCAAACCTATAAACTAACTAACTTTAAAAATTATGAGTACAACAAATTTAAACGTTGAAGGTAATGAAGTAATTACCATGCCTCCAGGAACCAAAATTTTTTCTGAAAATAATAATCCTGAGATAGGAAAAGTAACTTTTCCTGAAAGAAAATCTAAAGGGCTTTTGTCTCCACTTGTAGAAGCATATTATAATGCAGAGAATGATACGCTCTCTATAAATATTGTTGCCTATGTTGATTTAGATAGAAGGAATGAGGTTTTTCAATATGATATTTTCCAAAATACTTATATAGATATTGATGGAAATCCTCAATTGCAATTTTTTATAGCCTATAATATGCCTGAACAGGATGCGTGCACATTCTCTGTCCATGAGCTTAAATTTAAGGCAAATCCATATGCATTCATAGGTGATTTTTCAAAAATAAAAACAATTCAGACTTTTCTTTGGGATATAGATCCAATAGCATCCAGAGGAACAGAAACTACTGTTCAAGCTGGATAAAAAACAGAGATTTGTTATATGAAATAAAAAAGCGGGATGGATAAAATTCTATAACGCTTTTTATTATTGTAATTCTGTAAAATGTAATGAATAAGAATACGATGATTAAAAATAGATTATTTGCTGTCTCAATATCGTTTTTTCTCTCCCTGTCTCTTTTTTCTCAAGAGCAGCAACATGTTGGGGATTTAATGGGAATAACAATAAAAGCAAAATCTGAAAAGTTTAAAGAGAATATCAACTTTAAAAAAGCTCAAACGTTTTTCAGACAGAGTAATTGGGATTCAACCCTTGTTTACTCAATGAAAGAAATAAGTAATGCAAAAAATAAGGAACTTATAGATTATTGTCATTATTTTAGAGGGATTAGTTTTAAAGAAAAAAAGCTATTCAAAGAATCTGAAAAAGAGTTTAATAAAATTTCTAATAATTTTTATTTTTTTTATAAAGTAAAAATGAAATTAGGTGAAATTACATTAGCACAAAATGAATTTAATAATGCCTTACATTATTTTACACAGATAGAAAAATTACCAAATGTGTCTACTTATGATTTAAAAATAAGTACTGTTTTGCATAATATAGGATTGTGTTATCTACATCTTAAGACTTTTGATAAAGCAGAAGAATATTTGTTTAAAGGTGCCCAATTACAAGAAAAAGAAAAAGATACCTTATTGCTAATTGGATCTTATATGGATATTGCTACTTTGTATTATGAACAATATAAAGACAGTCAGGCAATTCCTTATTTTGAAAAGGGGTATCATCTTTCTAAAAAAGTAAAATCATTTGGAATAAAAAAAACTGCTGCAATGAACATGGCGGTAGTAGAAGAAAATAGGAAAAATTTCCCTTTGGCTTTAACCTATCGTAAAGAATACGAAAAGTGGAAAGACTCTTTAAACGATCAGAATAAAGTTTGGGCAATTGCTGATTTGGAAAAGAAATTTGCAGTAAAGCAAAAGCAAAAAGAAGTAAATATACTTGAAGCGGAGAATAAGATAAAAATAGCAGAGAGAAATAGTTTGTTGTTTTCTTCAGTCTTATTGCTAATCTTGTTTGGAACAGGGGTATATTTTTACAGGCAAAAAATAAAAAATAATAAAATTATCCTGGCTCAAAAAGAAGAGTTAGACAAATTAAATGCTACAAAAGATAAGTTATTCTCTATTGTAAGTCATGATTTGCGATCTTCGGTTAATGCTTTAAAAACAAGTAATAGCAAGTTAATTGAGAATCTGGAGACCAAGAATTATACCGAGCTAGATACACAGTTACATAATAATAGTGCGATTGCTAACGGAGCTTATAATTTGCTAGACAATTTACTTAATTGGGCTTTATTACAAACGAAACAAACCTATTTTTCTCAGGAATCGCTCCATTTGGCGACAATTGTAAAACATGTAGAGTATAATTATAAGCCATTAATGATAAATAGAAACATCAGTTTTGAAAATAGAGTTTCTACTACAGATTACGTATTTGCCGATATGGATTCGCTTAAAATAATTATCCGTAATATATTAGATAATGCGATTAAGTTTACCAATGATAATGGCAAGATTTCGATTTACACACGAGATTCAGATGATGATTTTTGTTATCTAGTTGTTGAAGATACCGGATTAGGGATGAGCGCTTCTACACAGGAAGAACTATTGAAAAAAACAGCATTACTTTCTAAAAAGAAAAATGATGATACAATAGGAACTGGATTAGGAATGCAATTATGCAAAAGTATGATCTATAAAAATGGTGGTAGATTAGAAATTGAGAGTGAAGAAAATGTTGGAACTAAAATAATTATCGTATTACAAAAGTTTAAAAATCATGGATAATATAAATGTACTTATTATCGAAGATACTCCAGCAGAAAGCGATGCGCTTGTAAAAGTGCTTACCGCTAATAATTATAATATTGTAGGCATTGCGCCTACTTATAACGAAGCATTAACGTTGTTTTATAACAATGCGATAGATGTTGTAGTTATAGATGTTTTTTTAGACGGAAAACCAGACGGAGTTACTTTTGCAGAAACAATTAATATTGTTCCTAATGGCTTAAAACCATTTGTTTTCCTGACAAGTTCCAAAGATCGTCAGATTTTTGAAAGAGCTAAACTTACCAAACCATTTAGTTTTTTATTAAAACCATTTAACGAACTAGAAATCTTGTATGCCTTAGAAATGGCAGTCGAGAAGTTTTATGGTCAGACCAATGTTTTTGTTGGCGAAGAACAAGATACCGTTATAAGTGACGACTATCTTTTTATCAAAAAAAATAAAGCTTTAAAAAAAGTTAGAATTGAGGATATAGTCTATATAGAAGTTGAAGACAGATATTGCAATATAATAACTGACGTCGAAAAATTTGTAATCTTAATATCTCTTACCAAAATCATTCAGTTTTTGGATCCGGCTAAATTTAGTCAAACACACCGCAACTATATTGTAAATTTAAGCAAGATAGAAGAGATAATTGTCAATGATAATCTCGTTGTTTTAAAAGGAAACCACAAAGTTGTCCTAAGCGAGAAATACAGAGATTTCGTTAAAAAGTTTCGCGTATTGAGATAATCTTACTTTATATAATTCTTTACAACTAAAACCTCATTCATATTATATGAAGGAGGTTTTTTTGCTTATTTACTTTAGGGAAAAATCCCATACTACTTTTTTTGCTTTTCATGACAATGATTTCCGTTCTCATGACATTTTCTTATTTACAGATTTAATTGTGCTATAGTTTTACTATAGGGAATTGATTAAAGCTAGCATAATTTAATTCTCCATGACTTTTTATTTGCCTGATAATTTATCTGGCAAGTAATTCATTAAATAGGGTTTTCGTGCTCTATTTAGAAACGTGGCGTTTCCGAAAAGCCTTATGAGTAGGACCAAGAACAATTAAATTATAACATTATGTCAAGTCAAACCCAAGTCTTAGAAAACCATGAGCCTATATTAGGCGGATGGACAGATTTTCGCAAACCTACAGCTGCAGATTTATTATTATTTAAACAAGCCTTAGAAGGTTATGTTGGAGTAAAATATATCCCTACGGCAGTTGCGACACAGGTGGTAGCAGGAATAAACTATCGTTTTAGATGTACTGCGTCAATTCCGCCTTCAGAGATTGCTTATGAAGCTATAGTGAAGATTTTTAAACCACTAGTTGGTGACCCGCATGTTGTGAAAATAACAAGGATTTAATACTCAAAAAAGTTCAGTGTCAATTTTTTAAAAAGTGATTTCTGAAGATTCTAAAGAGTAATTAAAGTAATTTAAACTATAGAAATTATGTCAAATAATGCCTTAATAAATAATACGGAGACACTACTGGGAGGATGGACACTTTATCATACTCCAACCCCAGAAGATTTACAAATATTCAGAAAAGCAATGAACGGTTTGCTTGGAGTGAAATATAATCCAACTGCAGTTTCAACGCAGGTTGTGGCAGGAACAAATTATCGTTTTAAATGTAATGCAACTGTTGTTTCATCCGGACTTCCTTATGAAGCTCTCGTTGAGATTTATGATCCATTGTCTGGAAATCCTGTTCTTACAGGAATAACACCGATTTAATATTTTTTTTGAATAGTGAAATTTTGAAACTATTTAAAAAGAAACGAATCTGAAAAGTAAATAAATAATTTTTAAAAATGTATATTAAGGTAATTGGAGTTGAATATTCAATTATCATAAAATAACATTACTTGTTGGTAAAAAATAAGATTGTAGAAAAAGAAAAGCCTGGAATTTCAGTTCCAGGCTTTCTTTGTTATATAGATTTGTAAGTACAAGAGTTTAATACTCTCCTCTTTTCTTAAATCGAGGATCGTCTCTTTTTATAAATTCAGTTTTTCTTTTTGGAGTTTCAATCTTAGGTAAACTTGCTTCCTCAGTTTTACTCGAAGGCTCAATAAGCTCATTCAATTCTTTAATTTCAGCATCTGTTAAATCACGGTAGCGACCTACGGGAACATCAAGAGAAATATTAATAATACGAATACGCTTTAAGGCAGTAACTTCATAGCCTAAATATTCCGCCATTCTTCGAATCTGACGGTTTAAACCTTGAGTCAGGATAATCTTAAAGATATATTTGCTTATTTGCTCTACTTTACATTTTTTGGTTACTGTATCAAGAATAGGGACACCATTTCCCATTCGCTCAATAAAGCGATCCGTTATAGGTTTACTTACAGTTACAGTATATTCCTTTTCGTGATTATTTCTTGCGCGCAGAATTTTGTTTACAATATCACCATCATTGGTCATAAATATTAAACCTTCACTGGCTTTATCCAATCTACCAATTGGGAAAATACGTTTAGGATAATTAATGTAATCTACAATGTTGTTACGAACCTCCAGATTAGTGGTACATTCGATTCCAGCAGGTTTATTAAAAGCTAAATAAACTGGTTTTTCGTGTTTTTCTACGATTAACTTTCCGTCTATGCGTACTTCGTCATCAGGTGAAACTTTCGTTCCCATTTCAGGTACAATTCCGTTTATGGTTACACGTCCTTCTTCGATTAGTTTATCAGCTTCACGACGAGAACAATATCCAGTTTCTCCAATGAATTTGTTGAGGCGTTTTAGATTTTCTTCCATAGTGCAAAAGTAGTCAAAAAATAGACATCTTAGATTGTTAGACTTCTTAGACTTCTTAGATTTTAGATTTTAGATTTTTCGAAATCTTTAAAAAAAAAAGCAAAATGCTTTTTTTTTAACCTCAGAACCTCAGAACCTCAGAACCTCAGAACCTCAGAACCTCAGAACCTCAGAACCTCAGAACCTCAGAACCTCAGAACCTCAGTCCCGAAGCCTCGGGATCAGAACCTTTGTTCCTTTGCAACTTTGTCCCTTTGAACCTCCTAAAAAGGACTATCCTTTGGCGTTTCTTTTCTGTCAAACATTCCGTAATCTCTTTTTACATCGGCAATTCTTAAATGATAATCTTTAAAAATTTCTTGGCGCCCTTTAGACTGAGCATTACGATGCATTTCGAGATTTCTCCATTGTTGGATGCTTTCTTCGTCTTTCCAAAATGACAAAGACAAAACTTTTCCAGGGTCATTAAAACTCTGAAATCGTTCTATAGATATAAAACCAGAGATTTTATCTAACTCAGGACGCAAGCTTGCGGCGATGTCAAGATATTCTTGTTTTTTTTCTTCGTTAGGAATTACTTCAAAAATTACTGCTATCATGTTGTTTAATTTAAATTATTGAATCGAAATCCAGATGTTTTTAGGTAATCTGGCATTTATCATAGGTTCATACAGAATGTTACTTTCCAGAATTGCAATTGTATTATAATTATTAAATAAATATAATAGAGCCTCGGTTGTAAGATGAATCGAAAAGTATTTAGCCAGACACATATGACCTCCAATCCCAAAGGTAAGATTCTCATTATTATTGATTCTTTCGATATCAAAACTTAAAGGATTGTCGAATTTTTTTGGGTCACGATTTGCAGCTGCAAGAATCAATAATAGAGTTTCATTTTTTTTAATTATAGTTTTATCTAATACAATATCCGTAATTGCAAGTCTTCTTGTATTATGAATTGGTGGATCAAAGCGCAGGGTTTCAATAACTAATTTTTGTATCTGTGTTTTATTAATATTGTTTTTGGGTATTAGATTATGAGTATTAATAATTTGTAATAAAGAGTTACTCAAAAGACCTCTGCAAGCATCGTAACTTTGAATCAACAATCCAATTAAATTGCTTACAGATATTGTTATCGTTTCCTCCAAAGAAATAGTATGCGATTCGGATATTTTATCTAGTAAAGGCTTATAAAAACTAAGACTTGATAAGTGTTTTTTTACTATTGAATAACTATTTTCTGAAATTTCATTAATTGCCTGAACTTGTTCTGCAGATTTATTCGGCAGCATTATTTTTACAAGATGTTCTATTTTTTCAGAAATGAATTTGCAATCATCTTGCCCAAAGGCAAAGCTTTTTAAAATAGCCAAAACTGGAAGTTTTTTGCAAACAGAACCAACCCAATCTATTTTGTTTTCGATTAAAACATTATCTAATAATTGGGCAATGATTTGATTAATGTCAATTGATTTGATGTTGGCAAATAAAATCATTGCAGTTTCTTTTGCAATTGCATGTTGGGTTCCGTTTGATAATCGGGATAAATGATTGATGATTTTTAAAGCGTGCTCATTAAGTTTCTGTTCGTTATTAGGATTAATAGTTGGGATATTTACGTTGAGACTATTTAGAATTTCTGTGCAGTATTCATGAGAATAAATTGCCCAAATTTGGTTTGCCTCATCCCAAAAGACAGGATGATCATCAAGCATTGTTTTATATATAGCATACGGGTCTTTAATATCTGATTGAAAGAATAAAGTAGGTGACATAGATTATGATTTTTAACAAAGTTATTTAACTTTACACGTAGATACTTCAGTTTAGATTTAACTATGATTGCATAAAATGGAAGAACAGTTTATAAAAATCGCAACATTAATCGGTGATCCAACCCGAGCATCAATTATGTGGGCGTTGCTCGACGGAAAAGCGTTTACAGCTACAGAACTGGCAATTGTGGGGAATACATCGCCGCAAAATATAAGCATGCATTTAGGAAAGTTATTAGATGCCGATTTGCTTTGTGTAGAAAAACAAGGACGCCATAAATATTATCGATTTTCAAGTAAAGAAATTGCTTATGCTATCGAAGGGATGGCAAGCCTTATTCCTCCACAAGAAGTTTCGAGAAAAAAGAATACAGAAAAGCTTCCGCCAATAAAACATTGCAGAACATGTTATGATCATTTAGCAGGGAAAATAGGTGTGGCTTTAACGAATAGTTTATTAGAGCAAAATATAATTATTGATACTAATAATGATTTTGAAATTAGTTCCGAAGGGATAAAATGGTTTTCAGATTTTGGTATAAATGTAGATGAGGTTAGGAAACAAAGACGTTTATTCTTGAAGCCATGTCTTGATTGGAGCGAAAGAAAAAATCACATGGCAGGATCTCTAGCTACGTCATTATTGAATAAAATGATAGCCAATGATTGGTTGCGAAAAACTGAAAATTCAAGAGCAATAATTATTACTGGGAAAGGGGAGAAAGAATTATACAAACAATTTAAAATAGTAGTTTAGACTTCTTAGATTGTTAGACCTTTTAGATTTCTTAGATTTTTAGTGAATTAAAAAAAAGCAGAATGCTTTTTTTTAGAACCTTAGAACCTTAGAACCTTAGAACCTTAGAACCTTAGAACCTTAGAACCTTAGAACCTTAGAACCTTAGAACCTTAGAACCTTAGAACCTTAGAACCTTAGAACCTTAGAACCTTAGAACCTTAGAACCTTAGAACCTTAGAACCTTAGAACCTTAGAACCTTAGAACCTTAGAACCTTAGAACCTTAGAACCTTAGAAAACCTCCTTTAAGGAAACAAAAAAGCAACTACTTTTTGGTACAGCTCATCATCATGCATGCCGTGGCCTAAACCATTTGTAGCTATAAATTGGCTATTTTTCCAAGTGCTGGCTATTTTTTCTCCTTCTTCAAAAGCGACTACGTTATCTTCGATATCGTGTGCAATTAATCCTTTGACAGTGAAATTTGAAGCGAATTTTTTTCCAGAGAAGTCTTCCAGTTTTAAGTTGAAACGATTTACAAAACGATTCTCTAAGAGTGGGACCATTTTTTCGTTTAGGCTTAACATGGAAATATAATTATTGATAAGAGTTTGTAAATCTGATGGAGCACCTAGAATAACCATTTTTTGAATACTGGTTTCTGGATATAAATGCTGGTGATATACACAAGCGGCTCCGCCTATAGAATGACCAATTATAATTGTAGGCTGGTATTTTTGTACGGCTTTGTTAATGAATTCTGCGTAAAGAGGTACGTTGAATTCTTTACCGCTACTTTGTCCGTGAGCAGGCGCATCTATGGCAATAATAGTACTTCCTGATTGCTGTAAGTGTGGGAGTGTTTTTTGCCAGCGCGAAGCGTTACTTTCCCATCCGTGAACGAGTAATATTTTGGTGTCATTTCCTTCCCAAGTATAAGTCTGGAAATGATGCTCGTTATGATGAAACGTTTCAGTTTTGGTGCCTTGTAATATTTCTGGTAAGTTTTCTTTGCTTAATCTTCCTTCTCTTGGTTGGCTAAAAAGGGCGTATGAAATCTGCGCAGCTTTTTCTGGACGTACATAACTTAAAAAGTTAATATATTGCCCAACGGATTTTAATGTTATGAAACGAATACCTTCTTTAAGTCCCAAAATTGTAATTTTTAATATAAAAAAAGCCCCGAACTTCGAGGCTTTATATTTTTTAGAATTTAGAAAATAATAAATCCATTTTCTCTTTTTCTTCTTCTGCTAATGCACTATCAACTAGGATTCTTCCAGAATGCTCATCAGTGATGATTTTTTTTCTAGAGGCAATCTCTACTTGTGTTTGTGGTGGAATAGTAAAGAAAGAACCTGCAGATGCACCTCTTTCAATAGATACTACAGCCAAACCATTACGAACACTAGTTCTGATTCGTTTGTAAGCCGCTAATAAACGGTCTTCGATTAAAACTTCGTACTCAGCTGATTTCTCAGATAAGAAGATTTCTTCTTTTTGAGTTTCGGCCATAATCGCATCCAATTCAGATTTTTTGTGTTTTAGATGAGAAGATTTAGACTCTAGTCTTTCTTTTAAACCAGAGATTACTTCTTTTTTATGCTCAATAGAAACTTTCATTTCTTTGATTTGCTTTTCAGCTAATTGAATTTCTAATTCTTGAAATTCAACTTCTTTAGTCAAAGAGTTAAATTCTCTATTGTTACGAACTGATTCTTGTTGTTTTGTGTACTTTTTGATGGCTTCTTTGTGATCATCAATAGCATTTTTTCTAGTCTTGATTTGCTCTTCAACTATTTCTAGTTCGCTTTTCAATTTTTCTGAACGTGTGCCTAAACCTGCAACTTCATCTTCTAAATCTTCCACTTCTAATGGAAGTTCTCCTCTTACGTTTCTGATTTCGTCAATTCTAGAGTCAATTAGCTGTAAATCGTAAATTGCTCTTAACTTGTCCTCAACACTTAATTCTTTCGTATTCGCCATATTCTATAAGTACTTAACTGGATTTGTATTTTCTTCTGATAAAATGATTGCAAAATTAAGGATTTTTTTCCGAAGATAATCAACAATATAATTTTTTGTATAGCGTTCGCTTTCAAAATGTCCAATATCGGCTAATAGTAATCGATTTTCGGCTTCGTAAAACTGATGGTATTTTAAATCGGCTGTCAAAAAAGCATCGGCTCCAGCCTGAATTGCATTTTTTATGGCAAAACTTCCAGATCCGCCAAGAACAGCAACTTTATGGATTTTTTTGCCTGTATAGGCAGAATGTCTAATACCATCTGCTAACATTTTTTCTTTTACAAATGGTAAAAAGTCTGTTTCGTTCATCGGAGTTTCAAATTCTCCAATCATACCTAAACCTATGTTTTGATGTGCATTTTGTAAATCATAAATTTCATAAGCAACCTCCTCATAAATATGATTGGCAAACAATGCTTTTAGAATTTTTGATTGCAAGTGTTTTTCAAAAACAACTTCGATCTTTATTTCATTCCCAGTATGTAATTTCTCTTTTTCTCCAATAACAGGATTACTATTCTCATTTCCTTTAAAAGTAAAAAAACCTTCGGTGTTAAAACTGCAATTGTCATAATTGCCAATTTTTCCTGCTCCAGCTTCAAACAAGGCGTTACGGACTTTCTCGGAATTATCAGGAACAGTATAAGTTACTAATTTCTGAATGTAATTTTGTTTCGGAATTAAAACCGAGGTATTTATCAAACCTAAAGCATCACAAAATATTTTGTTTACACCTTGTGAGTGATTGTCTAATGCAGTATGAACGGCATAAATAGCAATATCATTTTTTATGGCTTTAAGAATAGCACGTTCTACATAATTCTTTCCCGTTATTTTTTTTATTCCAGAAAATAGAATTGGATGAAAACAAACAACTAGGTTACAGTTTTTTGCAATAGCTTCATCAATTACATTTTCAAGCGCATCGTGACAAACCAAAACTCCTGTAGCTTCTGTAGATGAATCACCAACTAAAAGCCCGACATTGTCAAAATCTTCGGCGTAAGCCAAAGGAGCCATCTCTTCGAGTACAGAAAGTATTTCTTGTATTTTCATAATTTATAGGTAATGAGTAATTGTATTTTTTAAGTGAACAGGAGTTTTACGAATTTACACAAACTAAGATTTGATTTTGAAGTTTTAGAATTTCAAATTTTGGTGACAATAAAATTAGTGGTAATTCGTGAAATTTGTGTTAGTTTGTTTTTATAAATTTTATTTCAAAGATAATTTATTCTAATTTCGTATTATGAATTTACTTCGAAAATTACTTTTTCCATTTTCCATTTTATATGGAATCATCACTAGTATTCGGAATTTCCTTTTTGATAAAGGAGTTTTAAAATCAACATCATTTGATATTCCGATTATTGCAGTTGGTAATCTTAGCGTTGGAGGAACAGGTAAAACACCTCAAATAGAATATTTAATCCGATTATTATCAAATACATATCAGGTTGCTACGCTTAGTCGTGGGTATAAACGACAATCAGAAGGTTTTGTACTTGCTGATGAAACCTCTAATGCTGTTATATTAGGAGATGAGCCTTTTCAGTTTTTTCAAAAATTCAAAAATATTCAAGTTGCAGTAGATGCAAACCGAACAAACGGAATCCAGAAATTACTTTCGCAATCTAAAAAGCCTCAGGTAATTTTGCTTGATGATGCATTTCAGCACCGAAAAGTAAAAGCTGGATTTTATATTTTGCTTACTTCGTATGGCGATTTATATGCTGATGATTGGATGTTGCCAACTGGGAATTTACGAGAGAGCAGGAGTGGAGCTAAAAGAGCAAATATTGTTATTGTAACCAAATGTCCTTCTGGTCTTCAGGAATCGGAGCAGCAAAATATTCGTAGAAAGCTAAAATTAGAACCATCACAAGAATTATACTTTACTTATATTGATTATGATGATTGCATTTATTCTCAAACTGGGAAATTAGCAATCGAAGAAATTAAAAACGAACCAAAATTACTTTTGGCAGGAATTGCAAAGCCAGCACCATTTTTTAAGTTTTTAAAATTTAACGACGATGAATGTCTTACATTCCCTGATCATCATTACTTTACAGAAACGGATATTACAACGATTGCGAATAAAGCAAAAAAACATAAAATTATTACAACCGAAAAGGATTATGTTCGCTTAAAAGACACTAATATTGCGCCGCAATTATTTTATTTGCCGATAAAAAGTACTTTTATTAATTATCAAAATGATTTTGATACAACAATTTTAAATTATGTGGGAAAAAGTTCAGGAAACAGTTAGTTATATAAAATCAAAAACACAGTTCACGCCAGAATATGGAGTGATTTTAGGTTCAGGTTTAGGAGGTTTTACAAATGATATAGAAATAGAATTTACATTACCTTATAATGAAATTCCTAATTTTCCGGTATCTACAGTTCAAGGTCATAAAGGAGCTCTGGTTTTTGGAACTATTGGAGATAAAAAAGTGGTTGCGATGCAAGGTCGTTTTCACTTTTATGAGGGATATACTATGGAAGAGGTTACTTTTCCGGTTCGAGTAATGAAGTTTTTGGGAGTTACCAAGTTAATGGTTTCTAATGCTTCAGGAGGAGTAAATGCTGCTTACAAAGTGGGTTCAATCGTAATTATTAAAGATCATATTAATTTTGCACCAGAGCATCCTTTGCGTGGTAAAAATGATGACCGTTTTGGACCTCGATTTGTAAATATGAGCGAGCCTTATTCTAGAAAAATGATTATTAAAACCAAAGAAATTGCATCAAGATTGAATATTGAAATTCATGATGGTATTTATTTTGGTTTACAAGGACCAACTTTTGAAACTTTGGCTGAATATAAAATGGTTAAAATTCTTGGAGCAGATTGCGTAGGAATGTCAACTGTGCCAGAAGTTATCGTTGCACGTCATATGGATGTAGAAACTTTTGGAATCTCTGTAATTACCGATATGGGTAACGAAGAAAGTATAGATACAATCTCGCATGATGAAGTTCTTGAGGCGGCAAAAATGGCCGAGCCTAAAGTAAGAGCTTTAATAAAAAACTTGATTTTAGAGTATTAAGCGCTTACGTTAAAACATTTAGCGATAATGCTGTAAAATTCATCAGGAACAAAGGGTTTTGTTATTACGTCGTTCATCCCGAATGATAATAACATTTCCCTGTTCTCATCTAGAGAAATAGCTGTTAAAGCTATAATTGGTGTTATTTTATCAAATTCTCTAATATATTTAGTGGCAGTAGTACCATTTATTCCAGGTAAATGCACATCCATTAAAATCATATCAAATCGTTTGATTTTTAATAATTCAATAGCATCCTCTCCATTGTCGATTACCTCGCAGGTTATGCCTTTATTCTCGAGCATTTTACGAGTAATCATTTGATTAATCCTGTTGTCTTCTATCAACAGAATATTTTTGTCTTTTAATTCGTAGTCGTTGTACAATTTGGTTTCTTCTTTAATAGCCAATGGTTCACTATCTATTTGGAATTTTAGTTTAAAAGTAAAGGTAGAACCTTTACCAACTTCACTTTTAAGATTGATTTCCCCACCTAGCATTTCGGTTAATTTTTTTACAATCGTGAGTCCCAAACCAGTTCCTCCATATTTTCGGTTAACTTCTATAGAGCCTTGCGAAAAACTTTCGAAAACGGTTTGTAATTTGTCTTCAGGAATTCCTATTCCAGTATCAACTATTTCAAAATAAACAGTTGCTGCTTCATCTTCTAATGAATGTAATTTTACAATCACATTAACACGTCCGTTTGCTGTAAACTTTAAGGCATTATTAATCAGGTTCATTATAATCTGAGACAATTTTGTTGGATCACCAATTAAATTGTCAGGAATACTTTTATCGATGTCTAGATTAAAATAATTTTTATTGGCAGTAGCCAATTCCTTCAAAGAGCTTTGTATGTTTATTAATAATTCTTTTAGATTAAAACTTATATTTTCGGTTTCAAGCTTATTAGAATCTATTTTATTGATTTCTAGGATTTCATTAATAAATGTAGTCAAATAATTCCCCGAAAACTTTAATGATTCTAAGTATTTTTTCTGTGATTTTTTAGGGTTATCTTCTATTAATAAATGTGTAATTCCGTTAATTGCATTAAGAGGAGTTCGTAATTCATGACTTACCGTCGATAAAAACTCAGATCTGGCTTTAGATGCTTTTTCGGCCTTATTTTTTGCGATAATTAACTCATTGTTTTTTTCTCTCAAAAGCATATTATTCTGATTTCGAATAATGTTGTTTTTGTAAAGGGATAAACTCAAAAGAGATAAAATAGAGATTAAAGCAATAGCAAGAATACTTATTAATTTAGAATACTTGTATGTTTTTTTATCTTCAAGGTCTTTCTTCTCTTTCTGGATAGCTGAGTTTATTACCTCTTTAGTCTTAAATTTTTTAAAATCATCAAAATCAGATTTTGAGTTTTTTAATTTATAAATATAGTTTTTTAATTGATAATGTTCATCTAGATAAGTGTAAGCTCTGTCATAATCCTGATGGTTTTTATAATATTTGCTAATGGCTAATAATATAGTTGCCTTCTGGTTAAGGTCATTGCTTTTTGTGGTTAAGGCTAATGCTTTTTCCAGATAATGTATAGCAGAATCATTTCTTTTTAAATGACTCTCGATAAGTCCGAGTTGATAGTAAGCATCAGTTTTTGTTTTTAAAGTATTTTTGCTATCTGGTAATTCGGTTATTTTTTTGAATGTAGAGATTGCTAAATCATATTCATGATTAGTCTTTAAAGCTATTCCTTTTTGAAGGGTTAATGCTTGGCTTGAGTCAACGATATTTAACTGTTTGAAGACAGATTTTGACTTGTCAAAATACGTTTGAGCAAGATTATGCTTTCCTCTTTCGGTATTGGTTATACCAATATAATGAAGAGCAAGCGCTTTGGTAATAGATAAAGGTTTGTCTTTTAATAAATCAACACTTTTGTTGAAGTTGATTAAAGCCTCATCATATTTTTTCTGATTGTAGTAAATTTTACCAAGCTTAAAAGTTTGGTCGGCCTGGTTTTCTATTTTGTGGTTTGTTTGGCAAAATAGAATTGATTTTTCGGTAAAAAGCTGTGCCTGACTGTATTTGTTTTCTTTAAGACTAGAGTTTGCCTGTTGGTCATAATAGACAACACTATCTGTATTCCGATTGAATTGGGAATACAAAAATGAACTGAAAAAACTGATTAGGATAAAAAGATATTTCATGTATTGTAATACTTTTTATTAGTAGTTTATACTTCCTTCGTTAGCAATATCAAATCAATTAATCTTGATGAATACCCAACTTCATTATCGTACCAACCTACAACTTTTACCATTTTATCGATTACAGATGTAAGTTGTGCATCAAATAAACACGAATTCGGATTTCCAATAATATCAACAGATACAATAGGGTCTTCGGTATAATCTAAAATTCCTTTTAAACTAGTTTTTGCTGCATTTTGAAATGCTTCATTAATCTCTTCAATAGTAACGGCACGTTTTACATTAAATGTAATGTCGGTTAATGATCCATCAGGAACAGGAACGCGTATACCGCAACCACCAATTTTGTTTTGTAATTTGGGGAAAATTTTAGTTAATGCCTTTGCTGCGCCCGTTGTTGTAGGAACAATAGATTGGCTCGCACCTCTGGCTCTGCGCAAATCTTTATGGGGTTGATCGTGCAGACTTTGATCTGTTGTGAATGAATGTATTGTAGTAATGTAGGCTTGCTCAATACCACAAAGATCATCGATTATTTTAATCATAGGAGCTGCATTGTTTGTAGTGCAACTCGCATTAGAAATTATTGTTTCAGTTCCGTCCAGTATTCCTTCGTTTACACCCAAAACTACAGTTTTGATAGTGTCAACTTCAGAAGGTGCGGATAGAATGACTTTTTTTGCTCCGGCAATAATATGTGCATTTATTTCTTCGTGCGTTTTATATTTACCGGTAGATTCTATAACATAATCTATGTCACAGTCTTTCCAATTTAAGTTTGAAATGTTTTTCTCATGGAAAAATAAATAATGTTTTCCATCAACGATTATTCCACTTTCGTCACTGCTTACCACAAACGGTAACACACCATGAATACTGTCGTATTTAATAAGGTGAGCCATAGTTTTAGTGTCGGCAATATCATTTATGGCAACAACTTCAATTTCGGGATGATTTAAAAGTAATCGAAACAAGTTTCGACCAATTCTTCCGAAACCATTAATAGCAATTCGTATTTTTTTATTCATTTAAGATAAAATATTCAGCATTTAAAACTAAAGAATATGTTTTTGCGCTTTGTAGGAAGAACGCACTAACGGACCGCTTTCGACGTGGCGAAAACCTAGTTCTAGTCCGAATTTTTCATATCTGGCAAATTGATCTGGAGTGATAAATTCTTTTACAGGTAAATGTTTTTTACTTGGTTGTAAATATTGACCAATTGTTACTACATCTACATTTGCATTGCGCAAATCGGTCATAGTTTGAAATACTTCCTCTTCGGTTTCTCCTAGTCCAAGCATGATTCCAGACTTGGTTCTGTTGATTCCTTTTTCTTTTAGGTAGCGTAAAACTTCTAAGCTACGATCGTATTTGGCTTGTATACGTACTTCACGAGTTAATCGACGAACAGTTTCTACGTTATGAGAAACAACCTCAGGATTAGCTTCTACAATTCTGTCAATGTTTCTTTCGATTCCTTGAAAATCAGGAATTAATGTCTCTAAAGTCGTATTTGGATTCATACGTCGAATTGCTTTCACGGTTTCATTCCAAATAATCGAACCACCATCTTTTAAATCATCTCTATCTACACTTGTTATAACAGCGTGTTTGATATTCATGATTTTAATAGAACGTGCTACTTTTTCTGGTTCGTCCCAATCTACAGTCTCAGGTCTCCCGGTTTTTACACCACAAAAACCACAAGAACGTGTACAAACGTTACCTAAGATCATAAAAGTAGCTGTTCCTTCTCCCCAGCATTCACCCATATTTGGGCAGCTTCCAGAAGTGCAAATTGTATTTAAACTATATTTATCTACTAAACCACGTAGTTCAGTATATTTTTGTCCGATTGGTAGTTTTACCTTCAACCATTTTGGTTTCCCAATTGGTAAATTATTATCTATAACGCTTTCCATATTCATTATTCAAAGTACAAAGATAAGCATTGTTGTTTATTTGTAGATTTGTTTATGCTTTAATTTATAAAACGATAACAAAATGACTGTTAAATTCTTTTTTACGGATTATTAATAAATTAAGATGAATGAAAGGTTTTTTGATTAAAACCGCAATAAATGGTCGGGATTCCTGAAATTATAAGATATTTTTTTCTTCTAAAATTATTTGGTTTCCGAGATACGTGTATTTTAAAGATGTAGTATATTTGCTACAGTTAATTTAATAATTAAAAAGATGAAAAGAAAATCGATAGCGTTAGTTGTTTTGCTTGCAACTTTTGGTTTTACACAAGCCAATGCACAAATAAATTTGGGAGAAAAAGCTTTAGGAGCTGTTCAAAAAGGAGTTGCAGGATTTACGTTTAGCGATGCCGATGCAGCAGCTTTATCAAAAGAAGCAGTTGCAGAAATGGATGCTAAAAATCAAATTGCACCAGCTACAGATGGTTATGCAATTAGACTAAACAGATTGTTTGGAAAACATACTGCTGGAGATGGATATACATTAAACTACAAAGTGTATATGCTAAAAGAAGTAAATGCTTTTGCAACTGCAGATGGTAGTGTACGTGTATATTCTGGTTTAATGGATATTATGGATGATAACGAATTGCTTGCAGTTATTGGGCACGAAATTGGTCACGTTGCTAATCACGATTCAAGAGATGCGATGAAAGCTGCTTACAAAAAAGAAGCTTTAATTGATGCTGCGGCTTCACAATCAGCAAAAATTTCTGCTCTTACAGATACGCAATTGGTAAAAATTGGAAATGCAATGATAGATAGTAAACACAGCAGAACTCAGGAATCAGAGGCTGATTTGTTTTCTTATAACTTCATGAAAAAGAATGGCTATAATGTAAATGCCGAAGAATCTGCTTTTAGAATCCTTGCTAAAATGAGCGAAGGTGCCGAAGGATCTTTCTTGGATAAAATGATGAGTTCACATCCTGATTCTAAGGAAAGAGCAGATAATGCTAAAAAAAGAGCTGAAAAAGACGGAGTATACAAACCATATGTTCAGCAAAAAATTGTTAACACTGTACCTGTAGCGGCAAAGAAAACAACGACTAAAAAAACAGTAGCTAAAAAAACGACTAAGAAATAATTAGATGTATTTTTAGAATTGAGAATAATAAAAAAGCAGAACCTAGGTTCTGCTTTTTTATTCTATTTTAATACGTGGTGTGCTAATACTTTTTGAACTTCGTATACATTTACCGATTTATTAAATTGTTTAATAATACTCGGATGTAATTCACTCGAAACCCAAATTTTTAATTCGGCGTCAAGGTCAAAAGTTCCTGCAGTTTCTACACTAAATCTTGTGATGCTTTTGTATGAAATCGATTTGTACTCCGTTTTACTACCAGTTAATCCTTGTTTATCAACCAGAATTAATCGTTTTGTAGTAAAGATAAATGTATCACGAATAAGTTTAAAACCTAATTCTATTTCTTCGTTATCGGTTAAAAGTAAACCGTATTTTTTAATTAATTCGTCTTGACTTACTGTACCAGCATTACCAAGCATTGCGGAAAATATTCCCATAATTTATTATTTGTTTGATGATTTTAAAAAAGCAATTTTCATCAGTAAAGATACATTTTTTTATAAAAAACCTACTTTAGATAATTAGATAAGAATAGCTTTTTTAAAACAAAAGGGCATAAAAAAAGCAGAACCTAAATTCTGCTTTTTAATTTATATTTATTCTGTTTTTATTGTGATCGGTAGGTTATATGCAGTACGAACTGGTTTAGAATCAATCATTCCTGGAGTCCATTTAGTTCTTAAAGATTTTAAAACTCTTATAGCTTCTTTTCCTAATCCATATCCTGGATCATTTCGTACAAGAATGTCGGTCATACTTCCGTCTCTCTCAATTACAAATGATACATAAATACGAATCGTTCTTTCGCTATCTAATTCTGGACGATTAAAATTGTTCCCTACATAAGTATAAAACTTATTCATACCTCCCGGAAATTCTGGCAATTTGTCTAAAGAACCAATAGGTGTAGGTTCGTTAATAGTTGGTGCTGTTACCAACTCTGGTCCGCCGCCTCCATTTATAGCACCATTTTTTAATTTTCCATCACCTTCGCCTGTTGTTGCTGGTGCTGTCACAATGTTCTCTGTAACTGTTGCTATTTCCTGTGGTGTAGCTTTGCTTGCTTCTACTATCGTAGGGTTTACAAGTTGGCTTTTTTCAATAGCAGTTTCAACAGGTTGAGATTTTACAGCAGGCATTTCTGCCGATTTCTTATTAATGTGAACTTCACTCACTTGTACAACTGTCGGTAAACTATCGGGGATAGTGGTTATTACATCGACTTTGCTCAGTTTAGTAATAAACATTGAAGCGCACACAATGGCTGTGGTAAAAAACAATCCCATGAAAAGTGCCTTAATTGAGTTTTTTGAACTTTCATGGCGTAACTGGTACGCGCCATACTCTTTGTTTCTGTTTTCGAATACAAGGTCAATCCATTTGTTTTCGTAGATGCTTGATGTTGACATAATTCACGGTTTTTTAAGGTTAAGTAGTGGTTAAATCATAAGCAAAAAATTGTTTTACCTGATAACGTTAATAATAAGAACTTTGGTATGCGGGATTATTGTTTATTTAAGAATAAAGGTGTAGATGTTTTATCCTTTGCTTAAAGATAATAAATTATCTTTTGTTTTTAATCACTTCTGCTAATAATTTTTTAGCGCGAAGTAATTTTATTTTTACATTGCTTAAAGGCTCATTTATTTTGAGTGCAATTTCTTGGTAACTCATTTCCTGAAAATAGCGTAGCTGAATTACTTCCTGATAATGTGGCTTTAATTCTTTTATGCAATGTAATAATCGGGATAAATTTTGTTCAGTGATTAATTCATCCTCTACCGACGGGGTAGTGTCGGCAATATTATAAGCTTGTTGGTTTTCCTGATCGGTGATTTCTATAAAAAGATTGGTTCTCTTTTTACGTAATAAATCAATATGTACATTCTTTGCAATGGCAATAAGCCATGTGTTGAATTGAAATTCGGAATTGTATGTTTTTATTTTATCAAAAGCTTTAGAGAAAGTTTCGATGGTAATATCTTCGGCAATGGTTTCGTTTTCGGTACGTTTAAGCATGAAGCTATAAACTTCGTTCCAATAATGGTCCAACAAAAAAGTGAAGGCAATTTGATCTCCATTTTTTGCTTTCTCTATTTTAGAATTTATTTCCAATGTACCGGTTTTGAAAAGATATTAGTTATAAAGATATTAATTTGAGTGAATATAAGCACAATTTCTACGATAGGAAACCAAAATTTTAGGTCATTTTCTTTTAATTTACCTGCTGAGAAACCTACAACAAGCCATGCAGCAATATAGCGTACCAAGAATAAGCTTAAAACAATGATCCATTGAAATTGAAATGCAAGCAAAATAATAGCTAGTATAAAGAATAATAATTGAGAGCTATAAAAAATACCCAATTGAATCTTATCAAAAAATTTATAATAATTAGCCGTAGCTATATGTCTCCTTTTTTGAATAAACCAATCTCTATAAGTTTCCTTAGGTCTGGAATAAGTAAAACTCTCAGGAGAGTAGGATAGGGTTGTGTTGTTTTCATTAGCAGCTTCATTAATGAATAAATCATCGTCACCAGAACGTACCTGAATATGTCCTATGAATCCGTTTACATTAAAAAACTCTTCTTTTTTATATGCTAAATTACGACCAACTCCCATATATGGATGACCTGCTTTTGCCCAAGAAAAATATTGTAGTGCAGTAAGTAAAGTTTCGTATCGAATGATTTTATTTAGGAATGATTTTTCTATTCTTTCGTAAGCGCCATATCCTAAAACAATTGTTTTATTCATTGTAAACTGCGAACTCATTGCTGTAATCCAGTTTTTAGATGTAGGATAACAATCGGCATCAGTAAATAATAGGTAATCTTTTTTGGCAGCTTTTATTCCTAAAGTTAGCGCGTACTTTTTATTTCCCCAAAATGCTTCGTTGTTTTTTACTTTAACTAAACGAACTAGATTTGGGTATTGACTTTCGAAAAGTTCAAAAATTTCTAAAGTTTCGTCACTCGAAGCATCGTCTATTAAAACAATTTCAAAATCAGGATAATCTTGCTCTATTAAAAGCGGAATATACTTAACTGCATTTTCAGCTTCGTTTTTTGCACAAACAATAACTGAAATTGGAATTCTTTTTGGAGTGATATTCTGTGTTTTAGCAAAAGAAAATTTACTAAATATACCCAGATAGTATGTAAGTTGTACAACAACGATAGCAATAAAAAAGTATAAAATAATTGTAAGCATCTGATTTTAATGTCTTTTAATTTTGAATCTTGCGAGTGCAAATGTAATTATGAATTCCCGATTTTCAACCCTTAATTTGTAATTACTTTCTGCATTTTTCCATTTCTTTTGCAACGGCAATAGACTGAGGGTTTTCTGTTTTTTCTAAGGCTGCGATTATGTTTTTGTAATTAACATCGTCTCTATTTTGAGACATTTTTTTAGTAGCCTGAATTTCATCTATTTCAATCTCGAAAGCGATTATTCCGTGTGCTTGTCGCATTGTTTTTGCAGATAAATCTTCTACTCGAACAGGTTTTTCTGAACTAGCTTCATATTTGTCTACCAATTTTTTTAGCGATTCTATAGCTGCTTCGTGATCTACAATTTTTATTCGTCCGTAAATATGCACCGCAATATAGTTCCAGGTAGGTACATTTTCATGATCATACCATGAAGAGGAAATGTAACTATGAGGACCAGAAAAAATAGCTAGTATTTGGTCGTTTTGTGTAAACCCTTCTCCTTGCGGATTTAGCTTAGAAATATGACCACATAATACTTCTTTGCCATCTGGTTTGGTTTCTATTTCTAGCGGAATATGTGTTGCCCACAATTTTCCATTCGTTTGATTGATTAATATCCCAAAGCTGTTTTCTTTAAGAAAAGCTCTTATTGCTTCCGGATCTTCATTTTTGAATATACTAGGTGTGTGCATATTATATTAAGTTTTTTCCAAAACAAATAGCCTCAGCATTATTTGCATATTTGCCATAGTTCGGAATGATTTTATAACCTGATTTCTGATAAAATTGTGTTGCTTCTAGATTTTTAACTCGGGTTTCCAGAATTAATTCATCGTAACCAATTTCTTTGGCTTTCGTTTCTAAGTAGGATAAAATAGATTGCCCGATTCTCTTTCGAGGATATTTGGCATACATCCGTTTTACTTCGCCAGTAGTTTCTGTAATAGGTCGTATTGCGCCACAACCTACGATTTCGTTATTGAGTTCGGCGGCAATAAATAAATATTTGGAGTTGTTATTGTTCCAATCTGTAAATGAGTTTTTCCCGTCGCTGTCAAAACGTTCCTGAAGATTTGCGCATAGCTCATTAATAATAGAAGCTACGTTTTTGTTATCGGGATTTATTGTTTTGATAGATAGAGTTATACTCATATTTTTTTAGATTTAGATTATATTTACTTCGGCTTCTATATGTATTCCGAATTTTTCAAATACTGTTTTTTGGATGTCTTTAGAGATGGCCAAAATTTCTTGTCCAGTTGCATTTCCGTAATTAACTAGAACCAAAGCTTGATTTTTGTGAATTCCGGCATCACCAAAACGTTTTCCTTTAAAACCAGCTTGTTCTATAAGCCAACCTGCAGGAACTTTAACCTCAGTTTCGGAAACATCATAATATTTCATTTCTGGGAATTTCTGATGAATTTTTTCGAAATCTGATTTTAATAGAATTGGATTTTTAAAGAAGCTTCCGCTATTTCCTAATTCTTTCGGGTCTGGTAATTTGCTTTGTCTTATAGCAATTACAGCATTACTAACGTCTTTTAAATTAGGGTTTGTAATATTGTTTTTGGCTAACTCGGCAGTAATATCTCCGTATGAAGTATTAATTTTATGATTGCGCTTAGTTAGTTTATAAGTTACAGATGTAATAATATATTGGTCTTTTACTTCATGTTTAAAAATGCTTTCGCGATATCCAAAATTGCATTCACTATGAGTAAAAGTTCTTATTGCCTGAGTTTCGATATTCATGGCCTGACAAGAAACAAACGTATCTTTTATTTCTGTTCCGTAAGCGCCAATGTTTTGTACAGGTGTAGTACCTACATTACCAGGAATAAGCGACATGTTTTCTAATCCGCCAAAATCTTGCTCGATTGTCCAGAGCACAAAATCATGCCATGTTTCTCCTGCTTGACTTTCGACCCAAACAAAATCATCGTCTTCGTCAACTATCTTTTTTCCTTTTAAATCAATATGGATTACCAAGGCATCAATATCTTTGGTTAAAAGCATATTGCTTCCACCACCTAAAATAAATTTTGCCTGATTTTTATTTTCTTCTAATACCTTTTTTAGTTCATCTATTGAATGTACAGCAATAAATTGTTTTGCTTTGGCTTCAATGCCAAATGTGTTATGGTTTTTTAAAGAAAATTGAGATTGAATTTCCATAAATGAGAAACTTTTTTGTAGAATTAATCGAAAGGTCAAAAGTAAGGATTATAATCTATTTTGGCTTGAGTTTCTATAAAATAACAGGCAATTAAATACATTAAAAAATAAATTGATACTATAATATCTTGTAAAAGCTTCAGATAGCTTTTTTAAAATAAAGCTTTATTTTAAAGCCGCAATAAAAAGTTGCATTTCTTTCATTGTGCCAATTGTAATTCTTGTCCATTTTCCGTTTTCTTCATAGATTTTTGTTCCCATTATATTGTGATCTTTTAATTGCTTGAAATAATCTTTTTTATAATTGGCTAAAGAGAAATAAATAAAATTTGAATAGGATGGAATACAAGTTATGTTTAATTGAGTAAGCTGATCAATAGTATATTTTTTTGCTTCTTCGTTTGAGGAATATACTTGTTTAGTAAAATTCTCATCATTTAGAGATGCTATGGCAGCAGAAGCTGAGATAACGCTAACTGACATATTTGTTGATGATTTTAAATTGCCTAATTGCTCAATAATGGAAGAATGTGCAATTGCATAGCCGATACGAGCACCGGCTAATCCGTAAAGTTTTGAAAAAGTCTTGGTTATTATCAGGTTTTTGTTTTCAGTAACAAGGCTGCTTAATGATTGTTCTGTAGTAAAATTGATATAAGCCTCGTCTACAAAAACCATTGTTTTTTTGGTTGCTTCGTTAATAAAGGATACTAATTTTTCTCTGTCACAAATTGTCCCCGTCGGATTGTTGGGATTGCAGATGTAGACCATTTTTGTATCTGAATCAATAGCTTTTAACATCGCTGTTAAATCATGTTTTTTGTCAACAGTTAATGGAATGGTGATTTTTTTTAAGCCTAATTTATCAGAAGGAGCTATCCAGTAATCGAATGTAGTTCCAGCAATTATAAAATTACCTTTGTTTAAAGCTGCGTATTGAAGGACTAAATCTAAAATTTCGGTCGAACCTGCACCTAATAAAATATTGTTATCTGAAACGTTATTCTTTTTTGCAATAAGAGAAATTAATTCTGACCAAAGCTTCCAGTTATATCTATTACTGCTGTTTACGCTTTTTGTCATTGCAGCACGAGCACGCGGAGAAGGGCCGTAAGGATTTTCATTTGACCTTAATAATATAGGAGAGTTATCTAAATTGGGTAAGATGTAATCTGATGGAGTATTTGCAAATCCGTCAAATTGGCAAAAGCCTAGTCCTATTGTGCCTAATCCTATTTGTTTCAGCCAGTTTCTTCTGTTATTCATCTCTTTTTAGATTAAATTAAACTATTCCGTAAAAGAGTATGACGTTAGGATTGAAGAAATGTTACGCGTTGAATAAAATAAGATTTTTTACCGCAAAGTGCGCAAAGATTATTATCTCACTATGTATAGAAAACACAAAGTTCACAAAGCTAGGTGTTGATCCAGCTTTGCAAACTTTGCGTAAAACATTGCGTTCTCTGCGGTTATTTTTTTGTTTTGAAATAGTCTTTCTAATTAATTACTTTCGAGAATCCAGTAAGTCATGATATTTGTCGGCAATAACTTTCATGTTGATTTTATAGTTTGCATTTTCCTCTACAAACTTCCTGTTTTGTATAATCGCTTTATTTCGTGAATCAGGATTTTTATATGACCAGATTAGTTCTTCGGCAAGATTTGTATAATCATCAATCGGAATTAATTGCCCGTTTTTACGATGATTTATCCAGCTTTGATTTCCAGGAATATCAGATACAACAGGGTAACAATTACACGCCATAGCTTCGAATAATGAGGCAGAAACTCCTTCGGTACTTGGCATGCTAATATAAAAATTAGCTTGTTGTAATAGTTTAGGAAGTTCGGTATTTGGGATTCTTCCAGTAAAGATTACTTTGTTTTGAATGCCTAATTCTATAGCTAGGTTTTTAAGATATTCTAATCTAGTTCCGTCGCCAACAATTGTCAAACGGAAATCAATGTTTTGTTTGTCTAAAATTGCAAAAGCTTTCAGGATACAATCGTGTCTGTATTCGGGTTGCAAGGAACGGGTAACAATTGCCTCAATTCTATTTGATTTGTTTTCGGATGCTTCAAAAAGTGATAAATCTATTCCTTTTGGTATGACCAAAACTTTATTCATATCCACACCAATATCTTTCATAGAGATTGTCATAACAGGTCCCCAAGCATGTATTAAATGCGCTTTTTTGAATGCGTGTTTCTGGATGATTTTTTTAAGGGGTAATAATACAGAGCCTTCAGGCCATAAATCGGTTCGGCCTTGTTGCGCAATTGCAATTGTTTTTGCGCCTGATATCGCGGCAAGAAAACCATAACTGGTCGTTCTTTCGGCAATAACCATATCTGGTTTTTCTAATCGAATGATTTTTTTTATCGTGAAAGGAGCAAAGAGATATTCGGCGATTCGTTTGAAACGATTAAGTTTAGTATTGTTTGGAGTTTTGAGTTCCCAAGTACAAATGTCAAAATCACCAAATTCTTTCAAGCCTTTAATCCATGTAATAGCATCGGCTCGGTAGGATTCGCCAAGAAAAAGTATTTTTCTTTTTTTCATTCAGTGATTTGTCTTTTGTTTTTTTGCCACAGAAAAGGGGGGGGGCTTTTAATCTGTGGCAAAAAATATCTGATTTTTTAAAATTCGTCAGTCGTTAAAGCACGATTAATGAATTCATTTAATGGTTTTAATGCAATAAGTTTCTGACTCATTTTAGCAACAAAATCTTTCTGAGTAACTTCTTTGATATCGTATTTTTGCGTAGCAGTAAAACTTTTTAATTTTAAAAACTCAATTGCAGGATGGTCTTTCTCGTATCCGCGTGGAGGGTTTTTAAGCGAATTAGTTTCGGTTACGTCTAGATTTCCGAATTCTTTCTTGAAATTTTTATCGGCAATGATAGCTTCTAAATCATCATGGAAGAATGCAATTTCTTTACGTACCTTTTTTAAATCTTCGGCTTCTGGCGAATAAAAACCTCCAGCTATAAAACTAGCGCCTTTCTCGATGTGTACATAATATCCCGCACGGTTTTGTCCTTTTACACCAGTAGAAAGCCAAACGCCAAGATGCGCTTTATAAGGAGATTTATCTTTAGAGAAACGGATATCACGATTAATTCGGAATGTACAATTCTTAACTTCCAATAACTCTAATGAAGGATCCATAGGTTTCATGGCGTCCAGGAAATCGGCAACTAGTTGGTGATAATCTTTTTTGAAGATTTCATAACGTTTTTTATTTTCCAAAAACCAATCTCTATTATTGTTGGCTTTTAAATCATCTAAAAATTGTAAACTTTCTTTGGTAAGCATATTTTTAGTTTTATTATAGTTGTTTTTTTAAATCGGCTTCACTGATAAATCCTGTATTTTTCCATTTTACTTCTTTGTTCTCATACAATAATAGAGTAGGAAGTTGGTCGATTTTCATGTCTTTTACCAAGGTTTTATTTTGGTCAACGTCGATACGAATAATAACCACTTTATCGGCTAATTCTTTTTGCATCTTCGTAAGGTACGGAGTCATCTGTTTGCAAGGACCACACCATTCAGCATAAAAATCAATCAGGACTTTTTTATCAGTATTTAATAAAGCAGCATATTCGTCGCTTGTCATTCCTGTAGTTTTGGTACTTGGTTTAGAATGTCCTTCGGCGTTCCATTTCATGATTCCGCCATCAAGCTCATATATAGTTGTAAAACCTAATTCTTGTAATTTTTGAGATGCTTTTTTGCTTCTTCCACCACTTAAACAATAAACAAAAACAGGTTTGGATTTATCGTAAGTTGCTGCTTTTGTAGCAAAATCATCGCCGTTCCAGTTTACGTTTACAGCATTATCAATATGTTCAGATGCAAATTCATCAGGAGTTCTTACGTCTAAAATCTGAGGGTTTTCAGTAGATTTTATTTTTTCTGCGAAAGCGGCTGGCTCAATAACTGATACGTTTTTGCTAGATTGTCCGTTGCAAGATGCTAGTACGAATGTAATTATAATAAGGAATGCTTGTGGGAATTTCATAATCTTGAATTTAAATGTGTAGGCTAATTTAAGGGTTTTTTTAATTTTGGAAACAGCACAAAATCATAAATTAAATATTTTATAAGTCTGATGTGTCGATTTTACGATAGTTTCAGTTCGTTCAGGATGCGTGTCGGAAATAAAAAGTTGTCCGAAAGTATCTTTATTTACCATCTCGATAATTTTGGCAACCCGACTTTCGTCTAATTTATCAAAGATATCATCAAAAAGGAGCAGGGGCTTTACGCCGCTTTGTTTTTTTAAGAATTCAAATTGAGCCAGTTTTAGTGCGATCAAGAAAGATTTTTGCTGTCCTTGTGATCCGAATTTTTTAATAGGATGATGGTCGATTTCAAAAGACAAATCATCCTTATGTATTCCGACGCTTGTATAATGCAAGGCGCGGTCTTTATTAATGTTTTCTCGTAAAAGAGTTAATAGGTCTTTTTCGAACAAATGACTTTCGTAGACTAACTGAACAGTTTCTTCGGAGCCAGTTATCGCCTGATGATGTGTATTGAAAATTGGAATAAAAGCTTCGATGAATTGTTTTCTTTTATCGAAAATGGTTTTTCCGTAGCTATCCAATTGTTCATTATATATAGATAAGGTGTCGTTATCAAAAACATGATTCAATGCAAAATATTTAAGTAGCGCGTTACGCTGGCTAATTACTTTTTGGTATTGAATAAGTTGTTGCAGGTAATGGGAGTCTAGTTGCGAAATCACAGTGTCCATAAATTTACGACGGGTTTCACTTCCTTCCACAATTAAATCCCTGTCGGCAGGAGAAATTATTACTAAAGGAATAAAACCAATATGGTCTGAGAATTTATCGTAGGCTTTGCCGTTTCTTTTTAGGATTTTTTTCTGTCCTTTTTTTAAACTACAAACTATTTGTTCGTTTCGTTCATCTTTTTCTATCTCGGCATCTATTACAAAAAACTCTTCTCCATGCTTGATATTTTGCACTGCCAAAGGATTAAAATAGCTTTTTCCGTAGGCTAAATGGTAAATAGCATCGAGTACATTGGTTTTTCCAATACCGTTTTTTCCAACAAAACAATTTATTTTTTTGTCAAATTCGAAATTGGCTTCGGAAAAGTTTTTATAGTTGAATAAAGAAATCTTTTTTAGATACATTTGTAAGTTGCTGAAATAAAGCTTTTTATTGTTTTTAGATGACAATTTTTAAGCGTGTGCAAATTATTGAAAAATATCGATATAAACCGTTTTTTGGGACGTTGAGTGTGATTTTTTTTGATTTTACGGCGTATAAAAGTCCATTTTTGAAGGATTTTTTTTAAAAATAAATATAAAATTGATTTTTTTCATGTAAGTTTCAATAAAAATTTTATTTTTGCCGTTCACTAAATTAATTTTAAATGGCTACTTACAATAAAAGAGGATATAAAGCACCTAAAGAAAAGGAAGTTAAAGATGAAGTTGTCAATGAAGAACAACAAGTAATTCTTGATGGAAAAAACAGTACTACTGCTGGAGTTTTTTCTAAATTAGATGAAACTGCTTCTAAGACAGAGGATTGGGTTGCTAGAAACCAGAAAATCATTATTGGATTAGTTGCTGCAATTGCTCTAGGAACTGTAGGCTATTTGGCTTACCAAAAATTTATTACTGCTCCTAAACAAGATGAAGCTGCTAATGAAATGTTTGTTGCTCAACAAAACTTTGAAAAAGCAACTAATGGTGTAGCTAGTGATTCTTTGTATAAATTATCATTAAATGGTTCTGAAGGTAAATTTGGATTTGTAAAAATCGCTGATGAGTATTCAGGAACTGATGCTGGAAATTTAGCAAACTATTATGCTGGTGTTGCATACTTAAACATTGGTAAATATGATGAGGCAATTTCTTACTTAGGTAAATTTAGCTCTAAAGATTTAATTTTAGGAGCTTTAGCTAAAGGAGCAATTGGTGATGCTTATTCTCAAAAAAATCAACAAAAAGAAGCTTTAGACTATTATGTAAAAGCTGCTGAATTAAATAAAAATGATTTTACTACGCCACGTTTCTTACTAAAAGCTGGTAAAACTGCTTTGGCTTTAGGTCAAAAAGCAGATGCTCTTAAGTATTTTACAAATGTTAAAGAGAACTTCGAGGCGACTCCAGAAGCAGCTTCTGTTGATGTTTTGATTGGTTTAGCACAATAATTAATAGTTAGATTTCCTTTTTTTAATTTTAGATTCGTAACTTACAATCTCAAATTTTAAAATCTTAAATATAAAGATGGCTACCGAAAATAAAAATTTATCCGATTACGATAAAAACACAGTCCCAAATGCGAAAGATTTTCGATTTGGGATTGTTGTTTCTGAGTGGAATGACACTATAACAGAAGGGCTTTATAATGGCGCTTTTGAAACACTTATTGAAAATCAAGTTCCTGCACAACAAATTATCCGATGGAATGTTCCTGGGAGTTTTGAGTTGATATATGGAGCAAAAAAAATGTTACAAACTCAAAATGTTGATGCTGTAATTGTTATTGGATGTGTAATCCAGGGACAAACAAAGCATTTTGATTTTGTATGCGAAGGTGTAACTCAAGGAATTAAAGATTTGAATGTTCAAACTGATATTCCAGTTATTTTCTGTGTGTTAACAGATAATAATATGCAACAATCTATTGACAGAAGCGGTGGTATTCACGGTAACAAAGGTACCGAGGCTGCTATTGCTGCAATAAAAATGGCATACATCCGTCAGCAAGCTTCTTTAAATCAGTTTCAAAACCAACAGTTGTTATCAGCTGGTGCGCTTCAAATAGAAGACAAACCATTGGAACTAGAAAAATAAAAACACATTTGTAAGAATACTTAAACCTATACTGTGTAAAAATAGTATAGGTTTTTTGTTTTTTTTATGAGTCCTCAAGTCAAAAAAACCAGCTAAAATTCATTAAATTTGTGCTTCTTGGTTTTGAAACTTTAAACCTTAACCTTTAATCTATTTTTTCTTAATGTCGAGTATTATACAATTACTTCCTGATCACGTTGCCAATCAAATTGCTGCTGGAGAAGTCGTTCAAAGACCTGCTTCGGTGGTGAAAGAGCTTTTAGAAAACGCAGTTGATGCTAAAGCAACGGATATTAAATTAATCATCAAAGATGCAGGAAAGTCATTGGTACAAGTAATCGATAATGGTTCTGGAATGAGTGTTACCGATTCTCGTTTGTGTTTTGAGCGTCATGCGACTTCTAAAATTCGCCAAGCCGAAGATTTGTTTTCATTGCATACTAAAGGATTTCGTGGAGAAGCACTAGCTTCTATCGCTGCGATTGCTCATATGGAAATGAAGACCAAACAGGATCAGGAAGAGTTAGGAACACACATTATTATTGAAGGAAGTAAATTTGTTTCGCAAGAAGTAGCTGTTTTACCTAAAGGGACTTCATTTGCGGTTAAAAACTTATTTTTTAATATTCCTGCTCGTAGAAACTTTTTAAAGTCGGATATAGTTGAATTTCGCCATGTTATGGATGAGTTTCAGCGTGTAGCTTTGGCGCATGCCAATATTCATTTTACTTTTTATCATAACGGAAGTGAGATGTATAATTTACCTCCTTCTAGTTTTAGACAACGTATCGTTGGAATCTTTGCTGGTAAAACCAATGAAAAGTTGGTTCCAGTAAATGAAGAAACAGAAATAGTTGCAATAAAAGGATTTGTTAGTAAACCTGAGTTTGCTAAAAAGAGCAGGGGAGAACAGTTTTTCTTTGTTAATGATCGTTTTATTAAAAGTAGCTATTTGCATCATGCAGTTATGGCTGCTTATGATGGAATTTTAAAAGATGGTGCGCAACCAAGTTATTTCTTGTATTTATCTGTGCCGCCAAATACAATCGATATCAATATTCATCCTACAAAAACAGAAATTAAGTTTGATGATGAACAGGCTTTATATGCAATTTTAAGAGCGTCTATAAAACATAGTTTAGGACAATTTAATGTGGCGCCTGTTTTAGATTTTGATCGTGATGCTAATCTTGATACGCCTTATCATTATAAAGATTTAGAAGGAGAAACTCCTACGATTCAGGTTAATAGTAACTTTAATCCATTTGCAGATGATACACCAAATAAACATTATGCAAATACAAATTCTGGGTCTAGTTATAGTTCAGGTGCCAGTTCATCAGGTTCTAACTCTTATTCTAGTTATAAGAAACCTGAACCAACAGCTAGTTGGGAAAGTTTGTATGTAGGTTTAAAGCAGGATACGGAAGAAGTAGGGATGATGTCTTTTGAGAATGAAGAAGTAACTTCGTCTTTATTTAATGATGATGAAATTGAGCAAACGGTTCATAAAACATATCAAATACATAAAAAATACATTGTTTCGCCTATAAAATCGGGAATGGTGATTGTGGATCAGCAACGTGCACACCAACGTATTTTATACGAGCAATTTTTACATAACATGACAGTTAATCAGGCTTCTAGCCAGCAATTGTTATTTCCTTTAAATTTGTTTTATTCTTCTACGGATATGGAAATTATAAGAGAATTGCAATTATCGCTTGTAAATACTGGTTTCGTTTTTGAATCTACAACCGAAGAACATATTGTTATTTCGGGAATACCTATAAACAGTACCGAAAGTGAAGTTTCGCTGGTTATAGAACAATTGTTAAGTGATTTGCAGGATGGAATTCCAGAAAGTAGCTTTTCGCAAAATGATACGATTGCCAAATCGATGGCAAAGAGTATGGCTGTAAAAACAGGGACATACTTAACAGAAAAAGAACAAGATAATTTGGTAAATGGACTCTTTGCTTGTAAAGATCCAAATATTTCTCCATTTCAAAAACCAACTTTCATCACCATGCGTGTGGAAGATATAGATAAAAAATTTGCATTATGATGAACATGACTCCTGTTGTAAAACAATTATTGATAATTAATATTATCTTTTTCCTTGGCTCACAATTAGTGCCGGTTTCTTATGAATACTTTTCATTATACTTTCCAGAGAACTACCATTTTAAACTTTGGCAGCCTATCACTCATATGTTTATGCATGGAGGATTTATGCATATTGCATTTAATATGTTTGCATTAGTTTCTTTTGGTTCGGCATTAGAACATTTTTGGGGAGGTAAAAAGTTTATATTCTTTTATATTTCATGCGGATTAGGTGCTGCTTTACTACAATTAGGTTTTAATTATTATGAAATACAGAGTGCTTTAGAAGGAGCGTCTAGTTTAGGTTTATCAGATGCTTCATTGCACCATATAATGAATGTTAATTTTACTGATGGAACAAGTTACCGAGGAGATTTGTTTATGGATGGTATTAAGCCAATTTTAGCTGAAGCTGGAAAAATTAATCTATTAAACGAGGTTAATTTTAAAAGTTTATTTGATGCATCTATAATTAATCAGACTCCAATGGTAGGTGCCTCGGGAGCAATTTATGGACTTTTGGTAGCTTTTGCTTTTATGTTTCCTAATGCTGAGTTGGCTCTTATGTTTATTCCAGTGCCTATAAAAGCGAAGTATTTTGTACCAGGAATTATTGCTGTCGATTTGTTTTTAGGTTTCCAAGGGAATTCATTGTTTGGTGGTGGTGGTACAGGAATTGCTCATTTTGCTCACGTTGGTGGAGCACTCGTAGGATATTTAATGATGTGGTATTGGAAAAAGACGCAGTTTAATAATAATCGTTGGAATTAATTTTTTAGCTTTATTATCTAAATTTTAAACACAAAAAACACATATGAATATATTAGACGATTTAAAGTTGCAATATAAAATGGGCGGAATTGCTCAGCGAGTAATCTATTGGAATATTGCTTGTTTTTTAATTTCATTGGTGTTTTTTTATCAATTTTCAACAGGACAATTTGCTTTACCAAGTTGGTTAGCATTATCATCAGAACCATCTGATTTCTTGTTTAAACCGTGGACATTTTTAACCTATGCTTTTTTTCATGATGGATTTCTGCATTTGTTATTTAATATGTTGGTTTTAAATTTTGCAAGTTCTTTGTTTTTGACTTTTTTTACCGAAAAGCAGTATTTAGGTTTATATATATTAAGTGCAATTTTTGCTGGAGTAGCATTTGCGCTTAGCTTTTATTTTTTAAATCTTAGTGCTTCAGTAGTTGGAGCTTCGGCTGCAATTATGGCGATTTTGGTCGCTACGACTACATATCAGCCATTAATGCCAGTTCGTTTGTTGCTTATCGGTAGTGTTAAGTTGTGGCATATTACCCTTGTTATTTTGGTTTTGGATCTTATGCAGTTTAAATCTGGTAATATGGGAGGGCATATCTCTCATCTTGCAGGTGCAGTTTTCGGATTTCTGTTTATAAAACTATTGCAAAGTGGAGTAGATTTGAGTAAGATTGTTACTTGCGTTTTGGATTTCTTTACTAATTTATTTAAGAAATCACCATCTACGCCTTTTAAGAAAGTGCATAAAAATTACAACAATAAACCAACGCAAAGAACTGCAACTTCTAAAATTGTTACCAAAGACAAAACGCAACAACAAATTGATGAAATCTTAGATAAAATTAGTCAGTCGGGTTACGATTGTTTGACAAAAGAAGAAAAAGAATTTTTGTTTAAAGCGGGAAAGTAAAATCATTAATTAAAAGAAAATGAAAAACCTTTCATGGTTTAATAAGATAATGTTTTTTCTGAATATAGTGCTCACTGTATTGACATTTAGCGCTTATGTTTTGCCATTTTTAGCACCCAAAATTTTCCCTCTTTTGTCGGTGTTTACTTTGTTTATGCCGTTGTTTTTTGTGTTCAATGGATTGTTCTTTTTCTATTGGGCAATTCAGTTTAAAAAACGAATGATTTTGTCAGGATTAGTGCTCTTGATGGGGATTACTTTTATAAATAAATTCTATAAATTTTCGACTAAAGAATATGTTGAGAGTAGTAAGGATTTTACAGTAATGAGTTATAACGTACGTTTGTTTAATGTATTTAAATGGATAGATAGGGAAGATGTTCCGCTTGATATAGAAACGTTTATAAACGAAAAAAATCCGGATATTTTATGTATTCAGGAGTTCTCAAATTCTGCTAATATCGATTTAAAGGTTTATCCGCATCGGTATATATTTATGGAAGGAAATAAGATTAAAACAGGTCAGGCAATTTTTTCTAAGTTTCCTATATTATATCAGGGTAATATTGTTTTTCCTAATTCTAATAATAATGTAATCTATGCCGATATTAAGCGTGGTAAAGACATTATTAGAGTTTATAATATGCACTTGCAGTCAATTAAGATTTCGCCCGATGTAAATGAGATTTCTGATAATATCGATGTGATGAATCAGGAAAAGTCACAACTTATTCTTTCCAGAATTAGTAAAGCATTTAAGCAGCAGCAAGAACAAGCTGAGATATTTAGAGAAAATAAAAAAGAATGCACATATCCACTTATAATCTGTGGAGATATGAATAATAGCCCTTTTTCATACGTATATCGCAATATAAAAGGAAAACTAAAAGATAGTTTTGAAGAAGCTGGAGTAGGATTTGGGGCTACTTATAAGTTCCGCTACTATCCTGCAAGAATCGATTATATTTTTGCTGATAGTAAGATGAAAGTAAAGAAATTTGAAAGCTTCTCAGATTTTGAAAATTCTGACCATTTTCCTATTTTGGCTACTCTTTCAATGGAATAATAAATGAATTATAGCAGCTTTTGATTCTTTAAATAGTCCATAGCATATTTCCCTTCATTAAAAAGCAAATCCAATACACTTAGGTTATTTATAAAACCATGTTTGTCATCAAAGACCTGCGTGTAGGTTTCGAATGCATTAGTATCTTTTTTTCCGTTAGCTAAGACTCTAAAATCCGAAATGTTAGCATCAGCCTCATGAAAGTATTCTGAGGTCTTAGTGTACTCTAATTTCATTCGTAGACATTTAGAAACGATATCTAAAGCTTCAAAATTCAAATCCATTAAGAATTGATGTTTCTTGTCGAAAAATGGACGTATATCGTCTTCAAAAAACTCGAAAAAAGGGGAACTTCTATAAGCAGCTTCCAGCGATTTAAAATGTTGTTTTTGCCAGTCAAATTCATTTTCTACCTGAATCTCTTTGGTTTTCTGATGTGCATTTTTAGAGTGCTTAACAGGGATGTTTAATAATTGTAGTCCATTTGGGCTATAAATATACGTACGGTTCCTGTTGGTTTGTTTTTGGAAATTATCTTCTATCTCAAACGTAATACTTTCAGATTGCGCCATTACAGCACAATGACTAATTGAAGAAAAGTAGGTTGGAAGTAATAATGAATTCATGTGCTATTTTTGTTTGATTGTTTAATCGTTTACTTGTTGAAAGCACAAGTAAACGATTAAACAGTTCAACGAATAAACGTGTTATGCTTTTTTCTCTTTTCTTTTTCTCCAGAAATATTCGCCAATAAAGTAGGCTGCCAATAGAAATAAGAAATGTTTAAAGTATGATTGCGGTTGCCCTTCTCCATCTACAGTTGAGAAAACTCTGTCCCAGCGAACTTTATTTAGTCCTTTGCCATGAGTATCCCAGCTCATCCATATAAATACAGGTTTCCCAATTACGTGATCAAAAGGTACAAATCCCCAATATCTGGCATCGATAGAGTTGTCTCTATTATCACCCATCATCCAGTAGTAATCTTGTTTAAATGTGTAAGTTATAGCAAGTTTACCGTTAATTAAAATTTGATTTCCTTTTACTTCTAAATCATTACGTTCGTATTCTGATATTAGACGTTTGTAAATAGGAAGAACTTTTAGGTTAATGTTGATTGTTTTTCCTTTTTGAGGAATATAAATTGGACCAAAAAAATCATTGTTCCAGTTGTAATCTTTGTTATGAGGGAATATTTTAGGGTCTCTGTCTCCTTTGTTTGCTTTCCTTAGTTCAAGACTCTCTACATAAGGATTGCTCTTAGCCTTATTAGCTGCTTCTAGAGTAGCTTGTACATAATAAGTCTCAGTTTTAGGATCGTAACCTAGATCATCGGTAATGTCATATTGTCTTAAAAGATTTGAAATTTCTTCATAAGAAGAGAACTTGACCTTAAATTTGATGTTATAAGAAAACTGAAGTCTTACTCTTTCAGTTTGTTTCATTTCTTTTCCGTTAATAAAGACAAGTCCGTTTCTTATCTCTAGGGAATCTCCAGGAACTCCAACACATCTTTTAACTAAGTTGGTTTTTTTGTCAATTGGTTTGTAATAATTTCTATCTGGCGAAAAATTATTCATGTCCAAAAGGGTATCAGCAGGCTGATTAAAAACAACAATATCATTGCGTTTTATTTCTTCAAAACCAGGTAATCTTAGATAAGGTAATTGAAGCTTGTTTAAAAGTGAAGTCTTTTTTTGATTTACATCATCATTAAATAAGTAGGATTTCTTTTTTAGCCCAGGAATAGTGTCATGTACCATAGGCAAGGCTACTGTTGTCATTGGTATTCTTGCGCCATAATTTACCTTGCTTACAAATAGAAAATCACCAACTAGTAATGTTTTTTCTAGTGATGAACTTGGTATTGTAAATGGCTGGATAAAATAGGTATGAACTATAGTTGCAACAATTATTGCAAAAAGAAGCGAGCTAAGTGTATCTGCGGTTTTGTTTTCGGGTCTTAAACTTCTGTTTGCATTGTACTCTAATTTTTGAGTATAGTTTACATAATAGATGTAGAATCCAAAAGTAACAAGTCCGAGAACGGTATCTAATGTAGATTTTTTTCCAAAAGTTCGTAGGGTTTCAATCCAAACTATTGGGAACATAATCAAGTTGATAATCGGAATAAAAAGTAATAATGTCCACCAAGTTGGTCGACTGATAATTTTCATTAATACAATGGCATTGTAAATAGGGATTGCAGCTTCCCATTTTTTTCTTCCAGCTGCCTCATATAATTTCCATGTTCCTATAAAATGAACTACTTGAATTACTAAGAAGAATACAAACCATGAATAAAATGACATATCAGTTTTTTTTAAGTTAAGATTATTAAACTAAGAATTTGTGATTAGATATTCTTTTTCTCTTTTCTTTTTTTCCAGAAATATTCACCGATAAAAAACGCTGCAAGAGCAAATAAGAAATATTTAAAGTACGATTGTGGTTGACCTTCACCATTTACAGTAGTGAAAACTCTGTCCCAACGAACTTTGCTCATTCCTTTACCATTTGTATCCCAGCTCATCCAGATGAATACTGGTTTTCCAACAATATGATTTTCTGGAACGTATCCCCAATAACGACTATCTTCGGAGTTGTGACGGTTGTCTCCCATCATCCAATAATAATCTTGCTTGAAAGTATATGTTGTAGCAACTTTTCCGTTAATACGAATTTCTGAACCATTTACTTGTAAATCATTCCCTTCGTATTCTTTTATAATTGCTTTGTAAAATGGTAAAGATTCGGTTGTTAATGCAACTGTTTTTCCTTTTTGAGGAATATAAATTGGACCAAAATTATCGGCATTCCATTTGTCTAACTGTGGAAAAATACCTGGATCTGATCCTTTTGCAATTTCTCTTCTTACATTAGTTATTCCAGGAACATTTCTTAATCTTGCAGCACTAGCTTCTGTTAGAGCTCTAAAATATAAAGTGTCTTTTTTTACATCATCTTTAAATCCGGCACCGTCAGTAATATCTAATTCTCTTAGTAATACTTCAAAATCAATAGGAGTTTTCCCGTCTAAAGCTACTGCATAAGAGTATTGAGGTTTAGCTCTTTCTGGTAAAACTAAAACTTTGTTGTTAATGTAAACGATTCCGTCTTTTATCGCTAAACTATCACCTGGAACACCAACACATCTTTTTACGTAATTTGATTTTTTATCAATTGGCTTGTCGGCTCTTCTTTTAGAAGTGTCAAAAAACTTATATACGGTATCCATTGGCCAGTTAAAAACGACAATATCTGTTCGTTTTATTTGTTCATAAGCAGGAAGTCTAAAATAAGGCAATTGAGGCCATTTTAGATATGATTTTTGTTTAGTCATCGGGATAGAGTCATGTACCATTGGCAAGGCAATAGTTGTCATAGGAACTCTAGGGCCATAGTTAACTTTACTTACAAATAAAAAGTCACCAATAAGTAATGATTTTTCTAATGATGAAGTAGGAATTGTGTATGGCTGAACGATGTAAGTATGAACTAAAGTAGCTACAATTATAGCAAAAAGAAGAGAACTAACAGTATCGGCAGTTTTGCTTTCTGGAGTTAGACTTCTATTAGCATTGTAAACTAATTTTTGAGTGTAATTAACGTAATAGATGTAAAAACCTAAAGTTGCAAGACCAAGAATAGTATCTAATGTAGATTTTTTTCCGAAAGTTCTTAAGGTTTCAATCCAGATTACTGGAAACATAATCAAGTTAATGATTGGAATAAAAAGCAATATTGTCCACCAAGTTGGTCGACCAATAATTTTCATTAGTACAATAGCATTATATACAGGAATTGCTGCTTCCCAACTTTTTCTTCCTGCAGCTTCATATAATTTCCAAGTTCCTATAAAGTGAATAACTTGCACTGCTAAAAAGAATACAAACCATAAATATAGTGTCATACTAATTTGTTTTAAAGTTTAAAATATAGTCTTTCGGTAAACGAATTTTTATATTTTTAAATTGTTTTTTATTTAAAATTCCAGAACATCTTTCATTGTAAAGATACCTTGCTTTCCTGCAAGCCACTCAGCAGCTATTACAGCTCCAAGAGCAAAACCTTCACGATTATGTGCTGTATGTTTTATTTCGATACTATCAATTCCAGAATTGTACGTTACAGTATGTGTACCTGGAACATCTCCAATTCTTTTGGCTTCGATATGAATTTCTGTAGGTTTGGCTTCGTCAAGAGTCCAGTTTTTGTAAGCGCTATTTTCGATTACGCCTTTGGCCAATGAAATAGCTGTACCACTTGGAGCATCTAGTTTTTGAGTATGGTGAATCTCTTCCATGTCAACTTTGTAGTTATCGAATTTAGCCATTATTTTAGCTAAGTGTTCGTTAAGCTCAAAGAAGATATTTACACCTAAACTAAAATTTGAGCTAGAGATAAATCCTCCCTTTTTTTCATTGCAAAGAGCAACCATTTCGTCATAATGTTCTAACCAGCCTGTTGTTCCGGAAACTACAGGGACATTAGCGTTAAAAGCATTAGAAATGTTTGCAACTGCAGCAGATGGAACGCTAAAATCGATGGCTACATTAGCAGTCTCAAGTCCTTCATAAGTATTGAATTCGTCTTTTTTTAAGACAATTTCATGACCTCTTTCTAAAGCAATTCTTTCGATTACTTGCCCCATTTTTCCGTATCCTAAAAGCGCAATTTTCATTTGTATGTTTATTTTAAATTCAAAAATTGCAGTTTATCACTGCAATTTAAAAGTGGTAATTAAATGTTAGTCCAACGTTGGGTCTTAATGTTACATCGTCGGGGTATATTTCTGGACGTAAAGATAATCTTTCATTTACGTTAAACTGAATCAATGCAGCATCAACATTTGCATCTATTATATTTAAAACATAAAAGCCCAAGGTTACTAGGGCAGATAAATCTCGATTACGTTGATAAAATTTTTGACCTGCAATAAGTCTGCTATCGTCCAGATATTGAAGTTCGTCATTGTTGTAGCCTTCAAGTCTACGTTTGTATGCATCTCTATATTGATGGTATTTTTTATTATTATCAATATAGAAATACAAACTTGTACCTATGGCTCCGTAAACTAGAGGGATTTTCCAATATTTTTTATTGTATGCCTGTCCTAATCCTGGTAAAATAGCAGAGTAAAAAGCTGCTTTTGCAGGAGTAAGTGGGTCTATCTCAGTCGATTTTAGGGTGTCTTTTGCTACCAAGGCAGCATCTCCTTTTTTTGACTGAGCAAAAACAGCAGTACTTCCTAATAGAAAAAAGAATAGACCTATGGGAACTATTTTATTCACTACCCGTTTATTAATTTGATAATTCTGGCAAAGTCTTCTTCAGAATGGAACGGAATTGTAATTTTTCCTTTTCCGTTTCCAGCTACTTTTATGTCAACTTTTGCGCCAAAATAATTTGTAAATGTGCTTTTTTGATCTTCTTCGATGTCAAATGAAGAGGCTTTTGGTTTTCCAGCAGGTTTAGGTTTTAAACTTTCGTGGTAGTTTTTTACCAAAGCTTCTGTTTCACGTACAGATAAATTACGGCTAACAATTTTTTGGTAAATATCGGTTTGAACATCTAAATCGTCAACGTTTATAATTGCACGACCATGTCCCATACTTATAAAACCATCACGGATACCAGTTTGGATAATTGGATCTAGTTTTAAAAGACGTAAGTAGTTTGCAATTGTAGAACGTTTTTTACCAACACGGTCACTCATTTGTTCTTGAGTTAACTGGATTTCATCAATCAAACGTTGGTAAGAAAGTGCAATCTCTATCGGATCTAAATCATGACGTTGAATATTTTCAACCAATGCCATAACTAATGATTCGTTATCATTTGCAATTCTGATGTATGCAGGAACATGTGTTAAGCCGATTAATGTTGAAGCACGTAAACGACGCTCTCCAGAAATTAATTGGTATTTATTGAAGTCTAATTTTCGAACAGTTATAGGTTGAATCACACCAAGCTCCTTGATAGAAGTGGCTAGTTCACGTAATGATTCTTCGTTAAAATTGCTTCGGGGTTGAAACGGATTTATTTCGATAGCACTAATTTCAAGCTCTATAATACTTCCTACAACCTTATCAGCATTTTTATCGTCAACGGATTTTATATCATTTTCCGGATCTTTTAATAATGCAGATAATCCTCTTCCTAAGGCTTGTTTTTTAATCGCTTTTGTCATAAAAACTATTTACTGTTTTTCTTTATAATTTCTTGAGCCAAGTTTATGTAATTAACAGCTCCTTTACTTGTAGCGTCATAGTTTATAATGCTTTCGCCAAAACTAGGAGCTTCACTTAATTTTACATTTCGTTGGATAACGGTATCAAAAACCATATCGTTAAAGTGTTTTTGAACTTCTTCAACAACTTGATTTGATAAACGTAATCTAGAATCGTACATGGTTAGTAACAATCCTTCAATATCCAAGTCTGGGTTATGAATTTTTTGGATGCTTTTAATCGTGTTTAGTAATTTTCCTAAACCTTCAAGTGCAAAATATTCGCATTGAATAGGAATAACTACAGAGTCGGCCGCTGTTAAAGCATTCAAAGTTAAAAGTCCTAATGAAGGCGCACAATCGATAATGATATAATCGTACTCATCTTTAACACTTTCTAATGCTTTTTTTAGCATGTATTCTCTGTTTTCTTTATCGACCAATTCGATTTCGATAGCAACAAGGTCAATGTGAGCCGGAATCACATCTACGTTTGGAGCTGTACATTGAATAATAGCTTCTTTTGGCGTATGACTGTGTTCTAGTATTTGATAGGTACCAATTTCAACAACTTCTACATCAATACCAAGTCCTGAAGTAGCATTTGCTTGAGGGTCAGCATCTATTAGTAATACTTTTTTTTCTAAAACACCTAATGAGGCCGCAAGATTTACAGATGTTGTAGTCTTTCCAACGCCTCCTTTTTGATTAGCAATCGCAATGATTTTGCCCATTTATTTTCTGAATTTTGAACCGTAAAAATACGATTATTTATGGTTTTTGAAAATCTATTTTGTTAACATTTGTTAAAGCTTGATTAATCGTCGTTTGACAGCCTGCTGTTTTTAAAATAGGTATTATTTCTAAAGACGATTTCAATTTGTTTGTATCAGGCTTAGCTTTTTCTATTTATGTGCGATTTAAAATAATAACTTTCTTCGAGACTATTGAATATCAATTGATTGTTGGCTAATAGTCTGAAAATTAGTATTTCGGGTACAAACTAAATAATGTTGTTTAAATAAAGATTCGGATTAATTAATTACTCTTTTTTCATGTCTTTTACTAAACTCGCAGTAAAATATAAAATTGCAATTCCGCCAATTATTATACACATCCACATAAACCATGATTGTTGCCAAAAAGATTTGTTTTGAATTGTAGTATCTGTAGAAGCAATTTGTTTTATTTCGGAAATAGAAGCCTCTGGTAAATTAGCCGAAATGCTATTCTTGAAATTGGAAAGGTCATATTGAGGTTCGTTCAAATTATTGTTTCCTGTTTTGATAGTATAGTTTTCATTTGCATTTAAACTGGCAACTATTGAAACGGGGATTTGGTAAAATTTTATTTCAGCAATATTTAATGCAGGATTATCCTGATTGTCGATAGAGATATAAATTTCTTTCTCGAATATTTGTGGAACATTGAACGTGTTTTTTGTATCCGAATTTAATTCGAAATAGGTAATGTTTTCTTCATACGTTTCTATTTTGCGTTTTACTTTTCGAGTAGCATTTTTATAAATAGTTGCATCTCGTTTGTAGAATGCTGGTTTCGAAATATCGAATGCAATTTGATCTATAATCTGTGGTGCATCAAAAACTATATGAATTTTTGTTTTCTTCTCAGATGTAAGTTGAGTTACCGAACTACTCTTTGGAACTATTTCTTGTAGCGAATTGGTTTTTACCTGATGGTTATAATTTCCTGCCTTTAGTATATTTATTGGTAATGTTTTTTTATCATCAAAATCTATTTTCAAAAATTGATAAGAAGATAGAGGAAATGATATAGTCTTGATAACATTTGTTTTATCAGTGCTATTTAGGTCGTATAGTTTTTGTGCATTAGATAAACCAAACCATTCTTTTTGGTCGTTACTTCCTGAAATGCTATATGCTTTTACCACATCGGAGTTGGCAATAAAAAGCGAAATCTGATTAGTGCTTTGCGTGGATGGATTGGCAATAATAATAGAACTGCTCTTGTTTGGAACAACAGTTTTGGACACAATGTTATATTCTTCAAAAGAATTAGAAAGTGTCTCTTTTTCATTTCGCACAACAAAGTAAGGAACTTCAATTCCTTTTGAATCAAATATCCTGAAATCACTTAAATCTTCTTTAGACGCTGAACGAATTGCTGGTGGCAAAACGATCTTGTTCAATCCAGTTGATGGTACTGCTTTTATTTTTGCAGTAGTATTATATTGTGCAAACGAAAAGTTTACTAAGAATAATAGAAATAAAAATTTATTTGGTTTCATCAGTTTCATTGGGTTTGTTTTCATCTATTACTAGTACTTTAATTTTTTGATAGACAAATGAGATTATCAAAATTAAGATACCTAATAGTATAAACGATATAATTTTTCCTGTTTCGGAAATGTTGCTAATATCGTATAAAAATAATTTTACGATTGTTAATCCTAATAATGCCAAAGCAATAATACGAATGGTTTTGGTTTGTTTTTTTATTCCTACGATAAGAAAAACAAAAGCTAAAATTCCCCAAAGGATAGGAAAACCAGTTTTTATTATTTTGGTTCTGGCCAAATCTATTGCGTCTTCGGTTAGCATCTCTCTTATATATCCTAAATCAGTTTTGTAAGTTGCATACAAGTTGCTTGCCTGAATTTGGTCTGTTGTTATTGGAGAATTCATAAATATTAATCCATGAAGCATTAGCTCAGTGCTTGCAATGTAGATTAAAATAAATGCAGCTGCCCAGATATAAATTTTATTACTCAATATTGAGAAAACAAGTTTCTTAGAATTGATTTGATATAATAGATAACCGAAATAGATAATTATTAATAAAGAAATGTAATGCAGGTAAAATGCATAAGGACTTCCAGTTCCTGAACTTATGATTTCTTCGTGTTCTCCAAAGGCGTAATTTGAGAACCAAAAAGTAAACAAGATAATATTGATAAGCGCAATTAACGTTGCACCTTGATAACCGGAATCTGTTTTCTTTCGTGCTAAATAACCAGCTACAATTGCAAAGAATAATAAATGATATACTACAGTAAATGCTGCAGCAGAATATGTGTTTTCGAAATAATAATTAGATTGATAAATCACTTCGAGTAATCCAACAAAATAACTGATTACAAGTCCCAATCCAAAAATGAATTTTCCATATTTTTCTGGATTAAAACTAAAGCCAAGCATTTCGGTATTGTTGGTTTCCGGTTTTAATAGATAAGAAACAGTGAATAATGATGCTATTGCGACCAATCCTGTAATGAATATAGGATTGATAATTATGTTTAAAACGGCTGTGTATTCGTAGAATTTAGCCCAATCCATTATCAAACTTATTATCATTAAGGCATGAACAATTACTGAACCAAATCGATAACTGACAATTTTTGATTTTTGCGAAAGCCATAATAATAAAACCGCCTCGGCTGCCCAGAATAAAGTAATGTAGTTGCCTTTAAACTGAATTGGGATTGCTAGTGTAACAAAGGTTAATGTTAAGCTGATGAGTAAATAAACAGCTTTTTTATCCAGTCCGAATTTTTTGTATAAAAACCAAGCGTAAACTAAATTAAGTAATGCAATTATGGTTGTAAATAATCCTCTTAATTCAGGATGATAATCTGTTAGGATTGCCATTCCTGCAGCATAGAATAAGAAAGTGTTACTGGCTAAAATGACTAATTGTGGGGTAGAGAATTCTCCTTTTGTTCTTATGTTATTAATGATATTCATTAAAATAAAAATAGAATAGAAAGCAAACCCAAATGCGAATGCACCTAGATAATGAGGTTTCTCGCTAGTTAAGTCATTAACCAACCAGCCACCATATAATATAATGGTGAATACATAGGCAAGAATATTTACCAGATTCCACTTTTTATGATAAGCTAAAGCTAAAATTCCGATATTCAAGATAATGATATAAGTAAATAATACAACATAATTTCCTTCGCCAGTACTTACCATAAAAGGAACGGCAAATCCACCTATTAAGGAGAGCACGGCAAGTTCAATCCTATTATAAGATAAGGATATAAGTGCACTAAAAGCTGTAATTACGACCATTATACCAAATGCAACGCTCTGGCTAAATAAATGATAGCTATGAAAAGCGATTCCAATCGTAAAATAAAATATTGCAATTGCACCAGCTACGATAACCGAACTAAAGGCGGCGTAGTTTTTACGCAATTTATGAGCAACTCCCATTACCAATGCACCAGCAAGGATTCCAATTCCTACTCGGGCAGGTTCATTTATCCAATCTTTATCGATGGCATATTTTACAAAATAGCTAATTCCTAAAACAAGAATCAGAATTCCGATTTTGTTGATTAAGTTTTCACCAATGAATTTTTCTAAATCAGGATTTTGTTCTTTAAAGTTCTCCCAGAAAGATTTCTTTGGCGGAAGCGGAACATAAGGTTTAGGAGCTTCTTTAGGCTCTACTGGTTTAGGTGTGTTTTCGGAATTGTATGAAAGAGCAATTTTTTCCAACTCTTTTTCTGGAATCTTTTCTTCGATGATTTCTTCCTTGGCTATTTCAAGAGTAGGAGGTTTTATTTCCTCAGAAGTTATATTGATTTCTTCTTTCTTTATAACAGGAATTGGAGCAACAGAAATAGTTTCTGCTGGTTTCTCTATCGTTTTTTGCTGATCTAATTTTTTATTAAGAGATGAAATGTCATTCTCGATTTGATCAAATCGCTTATTAAGAGTGTTGAGTATATAGATCAGAAAAACAAATATTAGTAAAAACAGAAATGTCTCCATAAACAAATAAATAAAATATTGTAAGCGGTAAATATAATAACATTTTAATAGTGTTAAAGTATTTTGGTAGTTTTTATCTGTATAAAGTGTTTTATGATATAAATAAAAAATCTAGAATTAATTTTAAAATAAATGGCTTTCATCATTTTTTGGGTTTAGAGATTCTTTATTCACTTTTGAATGAATTACTGCTTTTGATTTTTATTACAATTGTATATATTGTAAAATAAAACCTACTTTATGATAATAATCAGCTTTATCGCGATAATGTTTTTTTAAATTCGAGGATTAATTTAATGCAACAGTTTAATAAAAATAGAATTTAAAATTTAGTAAAGACTACTTTATTAATTAAGAGGAGAAACATAAAAAGGATTAGTAACTATTTCACCTTGAGTTCTACATTGACTTTTGCAAAACTAAATCAATACTCAAATGAAAAAAGTTGTCTTAATTATGGCGGGACTTGCTTTTGTAGCCTGCAAGAAAGAATCGAGTGAATATGATTTCTCAAAAGCTCCAGTAGTCGAGAAATCTGAATTATTAACCAAAGCATCTAATTTCTTTAAATCTGTTTCAACAATAACAGGAGAAGATATTCCGCAAGAGAAAATCGATCTGGGTAAAAAATTATTCTATGATAAAGCATTGTCTAAAAACGGAACCATTAGTTGTAATTCCTGTCATAATCTTGCCACTTTTGGTGTAGATAATAAATCCCTTTCAGTAGGAGACACGAAGGAATTAGGAGGGCGTAACTCTCCTACGGTAATTTATTCATCACTTCATTCTATGCAGTTTTGGGATGGGCGAGCTAAAGATGTAGAAGAGCAAGCCAAAGGACCTTTGTTAAATCCTGTTGAACACGGAATTCCGAACGCGGAATTTTTGGAGAAAAAATTAAGAGGGATTCCAGTGTATCAAGCTCTTTTTAAGAAAGTATTCCCAAATGATAAAGAATCAATTACTTTTGATAATCTTGCTAATGCAATAGGTGCTTTTGAGCGTAAGTTGATTCCTAAAAGTAAATTTGATGATTATTTAGACGGAAATGAATCCGCATTAAATGATCAGGAAAAAAAAGGACTAAATTCTTTTATAGACAATGGTTGCATAACGTGTCATGGTGGTGTAGCTCTTGGTGGACAGATGTTCCAGAAATTCGGAGTTTATGGAGATTACACTAAAATGACTCGTAGCAAAAAAATGGATAAAGGACTTTATGATTTAACTAAAAAAGAAGGTGATCAGTTCTTGTTTAAAGTTCCGAGTTTGAGAAACGTAGAAAAAACAGGACCTTACTTTCATGATGGTTCAGTTGCTTCACTGAAAGAAGCTGTAAAGATGATGGGGAAATTGCAGCTGGATAAAGATATTACGGATAAAGAAGCCGATGATATGGTTGCCTTCCTGAAAACGTTGACAGCCGATGTTGATGCAAAGTATAAAGAATAAATAATTGATTTTAAACTGAACGAGGGTTCTTCAAATTTTTTTGAGGAGCCCTTGTTTCATTTGAGCTAATATGACCTGCCAAGTTCCTGCTTTTCCTTCGGGACGTTATAGTGGATTTAATATTGGATTTGTTGTAAAACAAAAAAGTCTTTTCAAATAAATGAAAAGACTTTTGTCGGGGTGGCAGGACGACCTACCTATTCCTTAATTCGTTGATTTTATTGGTGTTCTCAAGTACTCTTCCAAAAAGGGTAGCCGAATAGGTCTCATTTATAATGACTTACCTTGTAGTCCTTTGTTTCCTTGATCAATTTAATTGCAGTCAGTCAATGTACTTTAATATATGTAAAGGTATTAAAAATGTCATTATGATACAACATTTAATAATCGTTGTCTTGAGTTATTAAGGCTGTAAATTGGATAAATTGATGCCTTGAACAGAAGTCATTAGGGAAGTATTTTAGATATGTTCGAGTCCTGTTCCCAGCTACTAAGAATGACCCATCAAAATTTTGATGGGTCATTCTTAGTAGCCCTAACGGGACAATTCTCGAACCATTTTATAGATGATTTGAAAGACTTAACTATCATTTAATGAGAAAGGGATTAATTTGCTTTATAATGAAACGAATACAGACAATTTTATTTTTTGTCAATTTTTGAGATCAGGTCCAATTTATGATGTTGATTAAAATATCTTATACCTTTTGCTGATAATTTATTATGAATTATTATCAATTTGTATTGTTATGTTGTCACATGTTAAATAACTCTTTACTCCATTACTGGTACAAACAAAATATCTTCCATTTTCCTGATAATATACTGAATCATAAATCATTGGTATTATAATTTTATTATTAAAATCAATTACTCCTGTTTTAAAAGGATCTGAAACTATTATATATTTTTTAGCTTCAATTTGTTTTATTTGAGCATATGAAACCGGAATTTTAATTGGTAAAATTTTATTTTCCGCAGCATTTAAATCAGTAATCCCGAATCTCCCATCTAAATAAACTAGCAAATAATTATTGCTTAAAATTTGAATACTGTCATATATTTCAGGGATAACTAGTGTACCTTTTTGGTTTAGTAGTCCAAATTTATTATTGATTCTAACCACTGCATAATTATAAATAATTGAAGTATTTATTTCATCGTATGCGCTTGAAATTATTGCTCCTTCTGAATTGACAAGATGTTTGCTGGAATTTTTTTCGATTATGAATAAATTTTCAATGTTTGTTTTTTCGACTTTTGGAAATAGTCCCGAAAAAATCAGCTTTCCTTTATAGTCTAAAAATCCCTGTTTTCCGTTTTTGTAAATTTTGTAAAATATCGGATTGTTGTTTTTGTCCTGAAGTAAGGAATCACACTGGACTTCAAACAAAAAATTACTCTGATCATCATATACCATCGAGCTATTGCCTTTTCTACCAATTATAGGGCCGAAAAGTGTTCGATCTTTTCTAAAACTATCAAACTCCAAAGGCATAATCGTTTTTAAAGTTGGCCCAAGAATTCCTATTTTTTGATCTTTTGAAACTATGAAATTATACGATGATCTGTATGGAGTTCTTTTTCCGTAATCTTCAATAAACCTTACATCTTTACTCGTAATTCTGTTTTCTGGTAAATATTGCGTTTCAATTTTATCATACTCAAAATTTAGCAATACATTGTTATAGCTGTCAATAATTCCATATTTATTATTGTTTTTTGCTATGTAAACAGAATCAACAGACAACATTATACTATCATAAACAAAGGGAACATGGATTTTTTCATTAACATCAATAATTCCATATTTATTTCCTTTTTTCTGAATTAAATAATAATTCCAATTTGGTAAATATTGGGTGTTCAGATTTCTGTCAATAATTTGTTCCGAGATTAAATTTCCTTTTGTACTGTATTTTTGTGCCACTACTTTTGAATCTAAAGCGGAAGTATAATTTTTCAAAATAGTATAGGCACGATCATAATCATTGTTGAATGAAAAACCGTTCACTTGTGAAATAATTTTGTTTTCATGTAAATCAAAAAATATAGTTTTTTCGTCACGAAGTATTAGAATTATAATTCCATTTCTAAAATAAAACGAATAATCTTTTTTGGCAACCTTTGTACTGGCTATTTTATTTCCTTCAATTGTTACAAAATCAATTTTATCAGTGGTTTTATCTGAATTGTCAATGCAAACCAAGATCTGTCTTAGTTCTCCCTTAGCAAACTTTTTGTTGAATATTGGTAGTTCGTCTATACTTGAAACGCTATGGATTTTATCGTAAAGATTGGCTTTAATGATAATTTTTCCATCCTCACTAACAATACCCGCTTTTTTACCATTATTATAAAATTTATAAAACTTTTCCTTGGTTGCGTAAATAGGATCATTTACATCGATCCTTTCAAAAGTATTTTTTGTTTTCTTATTGTTTTTATCAAAAAAACCGTATTTGCCGTCCTTTTCATAAAATATCACATTATTGATAATATAAGAAATATTATCTTTTGAAACGGTTGCATTTAAATTTTCATCCACAATCGTGTCAAAATAGTTATCTGTTTTACAATAAATAAGCTTACTTGTTTTGGAGTAAATTATTTTAATTTCACTGAATTTCGGCTCAATCAATTTTTGATTGTTCAAGTCATAAAATCCAATCAGGTTAATTGATTTTATTGCAACAATCTTATTATCATAAATTTCCTCAATCTTATATTTTTCTAAAAATCTTGTCGCCAGATTATTTTCAATTTTTATTAAAAAGTGATCATCCCAGTATTCATATCCTGCTTTTAATCTGAATTTTAAATTATATAGAACCACTTTTTTATCTGTTACGATTTTCTCGATAGTGAAAACTTTCTCGGTATACTTAGGAAAAACATAAATGGTTTTGTTTTGATTATCAACAATTTTAAACCAATCATCCTTATCTTTAATTAGGTAAAAACCATCTAAAAACACTTTGATTTCTTTATAAATAAGCGGAAAAACTTCTTTGCCGTCTTTGTCAAAAAGGCCAAAATATTGATTGTCTTTTACGATGTAGTATTTCGAATCAAAAGGTTCTATTGCTTTGTAATCTAGCGGAATAATCACTTTGCCGTTTTCGTCAATAGCACCCACTGCGCGATCATCATACACAACAAGAAATTGATTTGCTAATCCCTTATCAATTTCTGTATAGAATGGCTTTATAATTTCGTTGCCATTTGTGTCATCAAGGCCAAATAATTTTTGATCGTCAGGTATTTTTTCAGCATAATTAGCTAGTTTTGTTTGGGTTGTTAAAACTCTATAGGTTTTTGGGCTGCTATAACTCCAATCCGTCTGTGGATATTCTTTTTCCGTAAATCCTTTATCCGTTTTTGATTCAAAATTTACCTGAACCTTACCATCCAAAGAGAATTTTTTAATTTTATTTTTGAAACAGGTTTCAAGGTAAGGCTGCTCTTGAGTAACTGCATATTCTTTATCAAAACTTTGGCGCGTATAATCATATTTGTAATTATACTTTTGATAAACATGATCAAATTGAGGTTTTATGTTTGAGATTTTATTTTTTTCTACATAAATCCATCCCCAAAATTTTTTCTTTTTGATTAGAAATAAACGGGTTGTTATTTGGTCAATTTCATCATATTGAGCTGCAGCAATAATTTTATTAGAGATTGATTTTAACCCATATAAATTATTTTTTCTAAAAACTACGGCCTCTGAGAGATAATCGAAATCTTCTTTTATGGGATAATCATATTTTAAATTCTTCAAAACCTTGTTCTTCAGGAAATTGTAAAAATGGTTTATAGAGTCATAAACCGGTTCTGTGTCATATTTTTCTTGTGTCAGATTGTAAACACCATATTTTGAATTTTTCTTTACGATAATACATTTATCTATTTCTATGGTATTCTCTTTATCTGCTTTGTTTTGATATTGAAGAAATGAATTTATTCCTTTGCTTTTAGTAATGATTTCATCAAAATCATTCTGCGCACTAAAACGATTGGTAGTAAAACTGTAAAGCTCGGTTTTGTTATCTCTTTTTATAAAAACTCCTTTGGTATTCGATCCAAAATTTCCGTCAATGCTTTCAATTTTATCGCAGTTTTCAATTATAAACTGAGCCTTTTCAGTGTCGAATAATCCAAATTTATTTAACTCGTTCTGCGTCATGAAATATTTCTCACTTACCAGATAAACCGATTTTAAATTATTTATAAGCAGTTTTCCGTCCAAATTATATAAACTTAGGATCGAATTTCCATCATTTGAAGTCAACAATGCAAATTTATCGTACCTCGTGATTTTATAATCCCCAAAAGGAATAATTGTTTTTCCCGATAAATCAATTAGCGCATTTTGATTATTTAAATTGATAATGCTGTAATTAGAATTTTTACTGGCCGTAATATCGTCATAAACCGGAGTGATTATGTATTTTTTAGCGTTACTGTTATAAATACCAAAATGTTTTAGCAGCCCGGTTTTTACCGTAATTATTTTAACAGAATCATTTATCTTAATCCCTTCTGAAAATTTGCATTCGAGGATTTCTTTGCAATGCTTTTTCCAGATGTTTACATTTGTATTTTCAAGGGTTTGTTGATCTTTAATCTGTTCTAAAGTCTGTAAGGCTTCTTGTATTTTTCCGTTATTAAAAAACAGCATCGCTTTCTCCTTTATCAAATCATGGTTTTGTGCAGGACAAAGCTGCATTATGAATACGAAGATAAATAGTATTGGGGTTTTCATTTGTAGGGTTGATTCTTTATAGGATCTTTTAAACTATCACAGGAGATTTCAAAACTGGCTATTGCATCTTTTTTCCAGTAACTAGGGACTTTTTCGCCATCAGTTTGGATACATTTTAAATTAGCATTACTTAGAGCATTAAATGATGTAATTCTTCGATTGTTTGCATTTGAGATAATTAACGAGTATAAATCGTTAAAAGAGCAATCTAAACTAGTTAAAACAGCGTTTTCTGTTAGATATAAAGTTTTTAATTTGTTATGACTGCAGGAAAACTGAGTTATAAGCGGATTTTGGGATAAGTTTAAATTTGTCAGTAGATTACTGTCGCAACGAAATTCAGTTAATTGATAATTTTGAGATATATCTAAGGCAGTTAATTGATTTAAATAACAGTCAAAGATTTTCAAAGCAATATTCTTACTTGTATCTAAAGCTAATATTTTATTTGTATTGCATTTCAAAATTTGCAAATCGATATTTTTGTTTACCTCAAAATTAGTTAATTGGTTTTCAAAACAATACAATTCGGTTAATGCTTTATTGTTGTCAACATTTAAAGAAGACAATTGGTTTGAACGACAACTCAACCAGGTCAAAGCTGTATTTTTACTCACATCCAAATTACTCAACTGATTGGAATGACAATTTAATGAAATCAGAGCGATATTTTTATTCACATCCAAAATTGGTAAACGATTTGAAGAACAATTCAAATCAATCAAAGCTATATTTTTACTTAAATCTAAAGCTGTTAATTGATTTTCTTGGCAATATATTTTTTCTAAAGCAATATTTTTACTTACATCCAATGTATTGAGTTGATTAGAATAACAACTAAACTCTCTCAAAGCTCTATTTTTACTCACATTTAACACTTTAAATTGATTTAAACCGCAATGCAAATCCTCCAGATCTTTATTTTTAGTTACATCCAAAGACGTCAATTGATTGGTATGACAAACCAGCTCCTTTAAAATCTTATTATTGTTTACATTCAAAGCTGCTAATTGATTTGAATAACACCAAAGCTTAGTCAGAGCAATATTCTGACTTACATCCAAAGTTGTCAATTTATTTTCATAACAATGTAATTCTTCCAAAGCCTTGTTTTTCCTTACGTCTAAAAAAGACAATTGATTTGAAAAACACCACAATGTAGTCAAAGCATTATTTTTACTTATATCCAGCGTTTTTAAATCATTAGATATGCAAATAAGAGTTTTTAAAGCTACGAAGTCTTGTATTCCAGTTAAATCAGATATTTTTTTATTAGAAACTTCTAAATCAGTTACATTGGCGATATTCGCAGTAGGCACTTTTCTATCTATTGTTCCTGAGTCGTACCCTTTTTCTATTAAGGCTTTCTCAAAATTAGGATCGGGTATCGCAGTGTATGGACCATCTATATTAATTGGTTTCACCTTTCCGATTGTAGTATTAAAATATATTATTTTTGATGCTTTAGAAAAATTTCCTGAAGCATCAACAGCTCTTAATTTTGCGGAATACGATTTATTGTTTTCGAATGTGAAATTGCCATTACAAATTCCATTAAAGAGTCTAGGCGTTGTATGATCTCCTGAACTGATAAAACGTTCGTTCATAAACTCAATACGAAAATAATAGGGAACCCATTCATAATCTTTTACCTTTTCAAGTTCAGAATACAAATTATCTGAAAAACTAAAACCAACTAACTCTACAGCTAGTCCAGTTCCATAATTAAAAAGCTGGTACTCTTCTCCAGATTGTTTCCAAATAGGTTTTTCTATATCTTTCTTATATTTTACGACCCATTTTTTCCATTTTATATAGCTTTCTAATTTTTTAATACCCCCCTCTAATTCTGATTTATTTTTTATTGATATACTAATGGAAATCGTATCGCCAATTATTATTCCGGATTTCGGCTTTAGAAAAAACTGCCCCATACTTCCTGAAAAATTAGTTTCAAGAATAATCAGTTTATATTTTTTACCATTTGTTGAGATAGCTGTAAATTCCAAATCTTTCAGTTGATCTTTTATTTTAAATTCCTTCTCACTAAAATCAATTAGAAAAGCAGAGTTTGAGCTAATAGCATTTCTGAGTGGATATACCTGAACTCCATTATAATTCTCACATTCAAAACAAAATGACTTTTGTATTCCAAATAAAAAAAATAATATAAAAATGAGATTCAGTTTTTTCATAATTGTTTTCTTTTCTTTATAGATGCTTTAAAAAGCAAAAAGGTTGGGAATGAATGTCTTTTTATTCTAAAAAAGCCATAAATTGATAGAAAGGCGACTCTATTTAATTCTTTTTTTTAGCTAAAAATTCACTTTACCAAATTAACAATAAAAAAAGTATTTTGATGACTTGATTTTCCTTCGTACTATAGATATTTTAAAATCGAAAAAAGTAGGGAAGATTAATTTTTTTTCTATTCTATTTTCAGGGTAATTAGAATAACTTAATAGCAGTTTAACTTAACGGGACTCGAACCAAATTCTCTTGAAAATACAGGAGTTTAAAATTTCAAGAAACTGAAACAAAATTTATCGAACCACAAAAAAAGCCAAGAAATCTAGATTTCTCAGCTTTTAATTTATACTTGTAGCCCTAACGGGACAATTTCCGAACCACTTTATTGAAGATTTGAAAAAAATAAACATCAATTGCCCGTACTTTATTGTTCAATATACACGATAACACCATTTGAAAATTGCTCCTGTTTTGCCATCGATTTGATTGTTCTGCTCACTGCCATTGTAGCTGTTTTTCTTTAATTTGTTCTGATGCAATTAATTATTTTATTTGTGGAGTTATGTGATAAATTATTTTATTTTTTGTACAATAAAATACTCCTCGATTAAAATAAATCTTGTCATACTCAAACGGAATCAATGTTTGATTTTTGGAATTTATCGCACCGTATCTTCCAGCTTTTTTAACTATATAAAAATCTTCATTTATTACGATATTAATTTCCTCATATAAAAAAGGCAGAATTTGTTTTAAGTCTTTTGTAAATAAGCCGTAAAAATTATTTTCGTCTTGAATTAATAAGTGGTCAAAATGTTCCCCTATAAAATCTCTGGATTGCTCCAGTTCTGCAAAACTTACAACAGGTGTTTTATAAAGTAAATTGTTATTTTTTACCAGATAATACTTTCCTTCTATTTCTTTAGAATAAGTAGTTTTAAGTTGATCTTCCCAGAGTCTGTAAGGATTTTTGTCTGTAATATTTCCATTATAATCTCTATAAAACAATTTACCGTTTTTGTACAAATGATACATATTATTGTTATCCAAATCAATACTATCGGCTATAGCCGAAAAGTTCTCTTCGAATGTATAGTCGTAAACACTTATAAGTGAATCTTTTTTAGCAGTTATTATAGTTCGCGAAAGTTTAAGTTCATCAAATACAGTTGGCAAAGTCGTTCTTGAATTAGCGTCAAGAAGTCCAAATTTATCTTTTTCTTTCACTTTATAGCCAGAAAATGCTGTTCTATAATCTGAATTTCTGTCCTTTATTTCAACCCAGTTTATTTCCTGATATTTTTTATCTACAATGGTTTGATTGTCTCCGTCAATTATTCCGAATAAATTATCGCTTTTACTAATAAATAATTTTCCATTATTAGACTCTAAATAATCGTATACAAACGGAATTCCGGGTTTTCCTTTTGAGTTGACTGTTCCGTATTTATCATTTCTTTTTACGATGTAATTTTCATTTGGTTTTGCATAATATTGTTTTTTTACATCTACAATAGTATCTGAAATGGGTTTACCATTATAGTCGTATTTCTCATACTTAACTTTAGCTGTTTTTTGATCGATATAGGAAATAGTATATCCAGAATCTTTATCTTCCTCAAAACGATTTGTTTTTATTTTTAACTGGTATTTTTTATTTTTTAGATCATAAACCTTCACCGAATCGGCACTTTTGATTATGATAGCATTATTGTAGTTGCTAAAGTTCCAATAGCCGTTTCGCTCAATGTCAAACTCAGCCGTTATTTCTTTTTTACTGGTAATAAGTTGTATTGTTTTGTATTCTTTTTTATCGATTGTACATACAAAAAGGTCGTTTTCGTATTTTTTTAGAAACTCATTTTCTCCAAAACTGCTGTAGTAATTCATTTTGCCAAAATGCAGTAATTGAATATCATCATAAATTCCAGACTGAAAAATTACTGTTCCATCAAAATTTATTAAGCCATTTTTTATTGTACTGCTCTTTGGATTAAATTTAAAATAACAAGAAGCTTTTTCACGATACTCTTTTGAAGGATACGGTGACATTTGCTGAAAATCACTTTCGTTTATATTTTTTAAAACAGGATATCTGAAAGGAGCTGCTTCTAGATTTATATTCATTACGCCGGTATTATTCCCTTCTCTAAAAAAGTAATTACCGTTGCTTATTACATCAAAAGGATGCTCGAGAGTTGATTCATTACCTAAACTATCAATTACAGTATCATAGTAATAATCTTTTTTAGCAAAAATCCTGTGGTTTGAATAATCATTAATAAAATAGTAATTAAAAGGGTGTTCAATAATTTTTCCATTCTTTAAATTATAGAAATATATTTTACCTGTACGTTCGTCCTTGCCAATTATATGATTAGGATTTACAAATTCAAAAGAATCACCTTCTATATTTAGTCTTTCAGCTTTATCATCTTTAATTTTTATTATACCATTTTTATAAATTTCTTCTTTTTTGCCTTGTTTATTTTTTACGTTTACCGCTGTTGAAATTTCTGTAACATACACAAAACAAGTTTTTGTTTTGGGATTATAATAATAATCAGTAACTTCTTTGATCTTAGACGGATACAGCATTTCGCCTTTAGAATTAAAAATGCTTGCCAACCCATTATTTAAGGTTGCAAAAAGCAAACCCGAATTATAATCGCCGCGCTCAATACGATCATACTTTACGGGAATAATCTCCTTGCCATTATGATCTATTAACCCAGATAATTTACCTATAGAAACTATGTAGGTGTTTTTTCTCCCATAAGCAATATTATTATATTTAGCTTCCAAAATTTCTTTATTAGAAAAATCATCCAGACCGTATTTTCCTTTCTTTTCAAAAATAACTCTGTCAAATTCATCTAACCTTTCTAAATCACTTACATTGTTGCTAAAATTGGGTTCCTCAAGATATTTATATTTTTTAAATTTTTGATTTTCAATAGTTACCAGATCTATTTTTTCGCCGTTTCTAAAATACTTGATCGTTCTTTTATTTTTATGGCAGGCAATATTGCCAAAATCACTACTCACGTATTCAATATAATCATACTCCGGCAATACCAGTTTATCTTGTTTTTCAACACCTATAAAACCCCATTTTTGGCCTTTTCTTAAAATAAAAACTCCATTAGATAGAAACCTAATTTCATCATAATCAGCTTCAGCGATAATTGTACCGCTTAAATTCATAAGCCCAAACAGATTGTTTTTCTTAAAAACGATACCTTCAGGTCTATCACTTTCAGGCGCGCAGATTTCCTCGCCATAAATAAGGTTTATCCATTTTCCATTATAAAATGTATTGCCTAATTTATTGATTGAATCATAAATGGGTTCTTTATAATAATTATTTTTTGAAACATTATAAATTCCGTACTTATCGTTCTTTTTTACAAGGGTATAATAATTAAAAAAAGAGGCTCTTTTTTCATCTAAAATAAACGGCGCATTGGCTTTACTATTTATAAGTGTTGTAATCGCATTATCAAAGTAGTTGAAATTTGAATATAAAGGAATATAAGTATCAAATTTATGCGTGTCTATAATTCCTTCCGGAGTAATTTTATAGAGATAATATTGATTGTTTTTATGAAATGGCAGCCATATATTGTCATAAACAATTTCATTTTCTACTATAGCTCCGTTTGGATTAAAAAAATAATCAACATCGTCTATGATTATCTTTTTGGTTTTTATTTCAAATATCTGATATTTATTGTTTTTGTTTTTGGTGCGTATATAATTGGGATGATACATATAATTATAACCATTCAGATCTTTAAAAAGTAAATTTCCATCTAAATCAAAAACGCTTACAAGGCCGTCAAATGAAAAGCCGCTGTACTTCGTCATTGTGCCTGACAAGATATATTCTCCGTAAAATATACTGGATTGATTTCCTAGGGGGATAATAACTTTTCCCGTTTCAATATTTACAAATGCAGTCTGTTTGTTTTTATAAACATTTAAATATTTAAAATACCGTTCATTAAAAGGAATAGAATCATAAATAGGCGGAATCGTGTACGTATTCGATTTTTCATTATAAATTCCCTGCGATTTTAAAACCTTTGTTTTAACATAAACCTTGTATAAGGAATCGTTTAATTTTACTTTTTTAAAGAAACGGTGATTGATAATATCTTCCAGATTCGCTTTTTGCAGGTTGACAGTTGTATTCTCTAAAACACTTTTATCCTTAATACTATTTAAGGTTTGATATGATTTTAAAAAATCACCTTTTTTATAGTAAGCTTCGGCTTGTTCGCGCAATGCTTGTGCATTCTGCGAAAAGCCAGCTAACGGAAGCAAAATAAACAAGAAGCGTAATTTTTTTATCATATACTTTTTGAAAGAATGAATACTATATTTTTGAAACATAAAGCTTCTTAATTATTTAGAGGCTTTTAAATTAAAAAAGGTTGGGAAGATGTGATTTTTTTTAAAAAATTCTTTCAAAAATCATTTACATTGAACGGTATATTAGTCAAACAGCGTACTGGTTTCCTATTCACTGTAGCCGGTTTCCAACTGGGTATTAATTTTAAAACCCGTACGAATTCTTTTCCTGTTCCATATCCCGGATCACGACGAATTTTTATATCAGACAAACTTCCGTCTTTTTCAATTACAAAACTTGCATACACTTTTACTTTAATGTCATTTTCAATTAGATATTTGGGTACAGCATAATTTTTCTTTACAAAATCGGTAAAACCATTAATTCCTCCCGGATATTCAGGAGAATGATCAACAGCTGTAGTGCTGTAAACTTGATTTTCTGCTTGTTTTAATGCCAACTCACCAGGTGTTAGCGGCAAATTAATTCTAGTATTTCCATACTTTTTATGAAGGTCTACTACATCAAAAGCGGGATCCCAATTGCGATCAAATATTTTTCCGAGAAACCGTTTTGAAACTGTATTTGAAAACTTTACAAGCCAGAATCCATCGATATTTTTAAACAAATAAAAATTAGAACCTGGAGTTTCATCAAAACCACAACCGCTTCTATAACCTGGAAAGATAGCTAACAATTCTATTGCGTTGCTTTTGATGATTTTTATATTTTCACTATATAAGTAATTTTTATCTATTAAAAAATTATTGAAAATTCTAACAGAATTTACGTCAACTTCATTCAGTTTCTGGATTCCTCCTTTATCATCATCAATATAAAACACAACATCTTTATCTTTATAATACAAATGGCTTTTATCAATTGATGTAAATGTCCCAACATCAAAACCCGTGCGTTTGTTTCGAAAATAAATATGATTCTCCTCCTTATAAAAATTATAATCTATTTTAATTTTATTAGCATCTTTATTATTCAACACCATTTTTTGCTTTTTGCCATGATTTCGTAGAAACGTGTCGGCATCTGCACCTTTTAATTCTGTTGTATTTTTAAAAACCTTTGTTTTGGCTTCCCACCAAAGATCTAATTTTTCATTATTTCCTAAAAAAGCAAATCCTGTGGTATCGATTTTTAAAAATTCACCTTTCACAAAAATTCCGTTTTTATCAAATGCAAAACCTTCTCTGCTCAGTTCTTTTGTTCCGAAAGAAGCTGCATCAGCAATAATAATTTTATGCGTATAACAGTCCTGATAAATCACATAATCTTTATTAACAATGTAAACTGGAGTTTCAAGAAAACTACAATTTCCGTAAGATCCGTTTTCAACTTTTAAAAGAGGGTCAACGGTTGCAGGTTCAATAGTATTTTTTTGACAGCTTGTAATTAAGATAAAAGTAAAAAGCAAAATAAGTTTTTCTCTCATGGTTTTTTGTAATTTTAAATATCCAGATATTCTTTTCCTTCTAAATCCAGCCAGCCTTTTTTGCCATTAGGAAATTCAAAACGAGCAAATCCTTTTTCGAAATTCAGCAATTTTGTATATTTAGGTTTCTTATGAAAAGGATAAAGACCAAACAATCCTCTCAATTCAAATTTTAAGATATCATTGTAAATGTATTCAAAACTGTATTTATCAGGGTTTAAAAGATATTCAATCTTACCATTATTAAATTTTGCTATACTTTTATTATGATCTAAAGTTTCTACGATGTAACTATTTGCTGCCAGCAGCGTCTTAACTAAAAAATCATGATTTGAATCCGTTTCAATTTTTGTCTGTTGATCTAAAAAAGCAATATCTTTCAGACTATTGCTCGAACAAAGTATATTTTCGTAACCATAAGGAGTATATCCAGAACCCCCACTAAAATAATAAAACTTAAAATTATCTTTTTCTTTTACGATCGAAACAACAATTTGAGGAACTGTACCGCAAACATACATCGGACGTTCTTTTGGCAGCGAATCAAGTAATTTTCCGCTGCTTTCCAGCCAATAGGTTTGATTGTTTACTAAGGCGCCATATCCGTTATTGGTATGTATTATACCTCTGATTTTTGGTATATTAAGCAATTCACCATTTTTATAATGAGCTTGAAACAATTTTTCTTTTTTGCTTAAAATGAAATTTTCATAATAATAAATTGTGTCGTAAATCGGCTGCATCAGAATTTGATTTCCACTCTCCGATTTCAATCCATATTTATCATTTTTCTTGTAAAGATTTCCCTTTTTATAATTTAATCCTATTGCATTGTATGTATCAGAGATATCAGTTTTACTGATTATTTCAGGCAAAAAATATTGGCTTTCGAATTTAAAAATATATTTATTTTTAATTGGTAAAATATATCCATATGAATATCTTAATTTATTATTTTCTATAATAAAAGCGGTATATTTTTTATTGATCGTAATTGGATGTAAGCTAAAAAATGTTGCATCACCAAGTACAATATCGCCTAGTTCGCTTTTTATATAGCTCCTGATTACAACATTTTCTCTATCTATAACATTCATTTTTTTATTTCCCTCAGGAAAAGAAAACTGTTTTTTTCTCAAATCATCAATAATAGTACTGCTTTTTTCTTCTTTTAAATCAGATAATGCAATCAAATCTTCTTTTGACTTTTTATAATACGTTAAAAGGTCTTCGATAGTATTGAAAGGAGTATCTGCATTTTTTATAACCATTTTCGCTTTACCGGTCTCCGGATCATATTTAAAATTATAAAAAGTCATATATATTCTCCCATCTTCTTCTGTTATAAGTTTATCAGAATCAAATATATATTTTGCCTTTGTATCTATATTATCGATTTGCGCATTTGCCAACCAATTGAAAACTAAAAAAAATATCAAAATTAACCTGTTGTATTTCATCTCTTACCTTTAATTATCAGAATTTGTTTTCGTATTTAATTTTCTTTAAACTGGAAAAGAAAGAAAACTTAACTCATCAAATTAACAATAAAAAAAAGTATTTTGATAAGTTAATTTCCCTTTATAATTATAGATGCTTTAAAATCGAAAAAGGTTGGGAAGGAATGTTTTTTTTTTCGAACTATTTGCTCTAAGACAAAACCAAGTATAATAGATTAGATATTATAGGTGTATCGAAGACAAACTTTCAATTAGAATTTGTTCAGTTAAACTTAACGGGACTCGAACCAAATTCTCTTGAAAATACAGGAGTTTAAAATTTTAAGAAATTAAAACAAGATTTTTCGAACCATAAAAAAAGCCGAGAAATCTACATTTCTCGGCTTTTAATTTTTACTTGTAGCGGGAACGGGACTCGAACCTGTGACCTTCGGGTTATGAGCCCGAGGAGCTGCCTACTGCTCTATCCCGCGATGTGCGTTTTGTAATCTACATAAGGCTACCCTTAGTAGAGGGAAGAGGAATCGAACCATTTTAGCAATTATTTTTTTAGAAAAGTAAGCTAATATGTTGTATTTTAAGTAGAATAATAAAACCCTACGGATGCTTTATTTTAAATTTGAGACTTTATTCATTTCACTTTTTAATTTTAAATTTAACAAATTGAATCATAATTTCAAGCTGTCAAGAAAAGCTAAAATTGGTATAAGGTGTTCGATTTTACTCTCTGCGACTCCAAAAAATGAAATTAAAATTGTATCAAAAGCCTGTAAATCGTATTATTTACAGGCTTTTTTGTTTTGATACTTTTTCAAATTAATCATACAATCCTAAATCAAAGGTGTTAAATTCGGTTACCTCAAAAAAAATCAAATCTAGGGTAACCGAATTTCACGTCATATTGGTAATAACGGCTATTCAAGAGATTAGCATCTTCGCTGTACAGCACAAATAAAACATTTCGGTAACGATTGCAATGCAATGGCTGAAATTCTAATCACCCATATGAAGAATTCATCAGCAACCGTTCTGTCAATACATCACGACAAATTTATCTACCATTGAAATCGAAAAAACCTATGGAAATCGAGCAAGTTCAAGATTAAGACAGATGTTTAATTTGATATCTTTTGGTAGTGAGACCAAGGACAAAAGAACTTAGATGCAACATTGATAATTTTTCAAATAGAATGAAATAATTCCGATTTATAATCTATTTAATTTGCATTGATTTGTTATATATTAAAAAATCACAAAATATTTTGAATCAAGTTTCGTCATGGTTGAAAACAAAAATCAAAATCCTGAACAAAGGTTAAAGATATAATAGATTACCAATTAATTTATTCTAGATGAATGATTCAGGGCAAGAAAAAATTGAATCTTCAGAACCGAACGTAGCAAAAAAACATAATAATATGGCGTTACAAATTTTCTAAAAACATATTTAAAAAAAACAACTAAGTTAAACTTAAATGAAGCTTATTTTTGTACTCCTATTCAAATTTCAACTTTATCAAATGTCTCTGTCACATTATTGACGTACTATTTTCGTATGTTGATAGGTTCCATTACTTTTTATTTTTGCGATGTATATCCCCGTTGCTAAAGAAGCAATATTTAAAGTAATTTCCTGTGTTTTATCTTTAGGATTAACTGTCATCAATATTGTCCCATTTATGTCAAGAACTGTTATTTCATCTATAGGTTCGGTGTGACTAAAATGGATAAAACCATCAGATGGCGTAGGGAATACCTTTATGCCAGATTTTTGTTTAAAATCCTCAGTATCCAAAGTCTGACCACTAAACTGTACATTGCTTACCATTGTGAGATCCATTGGCGCATTATTATAGTAATTATTCATATACCTGCCACAATGTTCTAAAGTAACATCTAAAACTGTACCAGCATATGCTGTTAAATCATAGTTTAATGTTACATAAGCATCATTATAAGAGGTAGTTGGGTTTCGGCTGGAGCCTTGTTGGACTCTGTTTACCAATACTCTGAACCAAGAAGTATTTTTGCTATAGTAATATTTTTGCTTCATTGTGATTGCCAACTTCAAACTACTTACGTTTGTCGCATCAACTTTAAAAGAAATTCCTGATGTGAAAGCCTTGTTGTCATTCCATGCCTGCTGTTCTGTAGTAGTTGATCCACCAACCCAAGCTGAGCCATTTCCTTGTAGTTTTTGATAGAAGTTTAATGCATTCGAATACAAAAATTGTCTCGAAATATCTTGTAATTCTGGAGCATAATTAGTTGCAGCGGTTGTGAAAAGCTGTTGATATGGTACTTTTACTGTAGTAGGATTAGTCGATTCTATTATTTTCTTCCATTCACAATAACTGTTTTCATACTTGTTTCTAATATATATATCATAGGATTTGGCAACTGTCAGTCCTGTAATGGTAAAAAACTTGTCTTTTGTGACCGTACCAGAGTTTGGAGCAGTCATATCGTGATCGACCCATGCCACTTCCCATTCGTCGGCAGCAGAAGTCCAATTGAGTGTTATGCTATTTTCTGTCCTTGCGACCATGATCTTTTGCGGAGGATTACAAACTGGCATTTCAATTAGTTTTACATTATCTACAAAGGCAGTATTATACGGAGAAGCTTCGGTGGTATATCTACCAAGATGTTGCATAATCAAATCAAATTTGGTTCCATTTGATTTAGATAAATCAATCGTTATGGTTTTAAATTCGTCAGAATTGTCGGTAGTTGATGTATAAACTCCAGGAATTAGTGCGTAATCTGAGTTCGTTATTGTCGCGATTCTGAATTTGGAATCTTTTGTCTGCCTCAGATCAAATTGAAGTATCGGATTTCCAGTATAATTGGTTAAATCAATGGTAAAATAAGCTCTTGAAATGAACGACGGATTGTCATTCCAAGAATCGTTGGTAGTTGTTTTCCATTCCGCGGACTTTATCACATCATCTGTTCCTCTGAAAAGTATGCCGTTTTCAGAATTTGAAGCCGCAATTGATGAAATGTAAACTCCGACAGTTTTACTTGCCGTCAGAAAATAGTCGAATGTATTACTACCGTCAAAGGTTATGGTTGTAGGAACCTTAAGATTATAGGGGCCAGTAGTAAATTGCTGAGAGTAATAATTAGTAGGTGTAATGTCACAATCCGTTTTGCGGTAGAAAGTATAGCCAGTAGCGGGTTGCAGATTTTCCAACAGCACATTTTTTCCATTAACAACTTTATAGGTAGTTGGCATAGGATCTCCCAACTTTTGAATCATATAGCGGAAGGCAGGCGATATAACATTACTTGGCCAATTTGCCAATACAGATGTAGCAGTGACGATACTAAACGTACCCTCATAGAATGGTTCGCATCGTTCCAAAGATCCTCCAAATTCGGTACACGCATAAACGTTTTCATATATAGCTGCTCCACCAGACATTGTCATTCGGGTTCTTGTAGGTGGTTTGTTGTAGTTTTTAACCCCTTTGAAAGTTGTCAATTGACTGGCAGTTTTTCCAGGTTCGATTTCCTGTACATCGATCACTAGATTTTGTCGACCATCATAGTAAAAAGGTTTATCGAATGTTAAAATGACAGTATTTCCAGACCCGCTGATTCTACCATTAAAAACTTCGGTAAGTTCACTATCTGGGATATTGGGATCACCTTGAGCAAATTCTGTTTTATTGGTATAACCTATTGCTACACGCCATATAGTGGAGTTTTCAAAAGCAGAAGATGAAAATTCTAGAAAATATTTAAGTGAAGTGATAGTACCTCTAAAACGCATCTCATCAGGGTAATATATTGTTTGTGATCTTGAATATTCGGCCTGCACTGTGATAGGCTCGTAAACCATGTCAAACTTAGTTCCTACAATTACATTCGACAGTTGTTCTGCTTGAGAAAAAGTATTTGTTGAAATCAATAAGCTTATTAGAAGATAAAATGTAGTTTTCATTGTCTTATTTTTAAAGATGCTCGAATTTACAAAATAAAGTAACTGCGAGGTACTTTGAGGCCTGTTAATAACAAGGATTCTCTATTTAACGCCAATATAAGCTTTGGAAGATATTCTGACCTTATTGGTTCAATAAAGGATTTATTAAAAATTTGTCTGCATACGCTTTATAACAGTGGAACTCAAAACTCAGGGCAGATTATAGATCCCACAATGCATATGATAAGTGTTTTAGAAATGGCAGTACAGTTACTACCCTGTACCGAAGGAGAAGCGCTCGACGCTATGCATAAATATGTATGGGAATTTGATAAAAATAAAGAAACGGATAACATGTCCGGCGATAATAAAATATCAACTTAAAGTAAAAGATTATGGAAAATGATAAAATCAAATTAAATGAGTTTATAGAAAACCCAAAGCAGTATTTTGTACTTCTCAAACCAACAGTAGAAACCAGAAATGATTTGCACAATATTGAAATAAATGTAGAAGGATATAGAGACCTCTTTTGTATGATAATGGATCTGCTTAAAACAGCAAAATTTGCTCTGGACGGAATTGAAGTGAGTATGGATAGTAATATCAATACGGAAAGATATGTAGAAAGTCTGCTTAGAATAATTGAAATGCTGGTCCCATTGTAAGAAGCGGAACTACTAGACAGGCTTTACCAAATACATCTAGATGAAAGTAAAAACAACGTTTTAAATTAACTTGTTTCCATCTATAATTTTAACAAAACGGCGACTTTGGAGACGTTTTCCAGCCCCCGGCAGGGCAAGTGGTTTTGAGATGCGGAAAGTATTTCAAGCATCTCAGAACACAACTTGCTATTTTCTCTCGAAAATATTATTATCAATAGTTTTTAATTGAAAGGGCTTGATGCCCTTTTATTGTTTTGTCCGTATTTTTTAATTTCATGATTGTGTTTAGGTTAAAATCAGTTGTGGCAGGGTCATATTAGATATTGTTTTTGAAAGTCCCTGTCTATATAATTTTGCTTCCCTAAATTCCAGCGGTCTTAATGATAATTTTTTCATCGAACTCAAAATATATAAATATGTACAGTATAATTTACGTATTTATGCGCATCTGCTGATACGTATTTGTGCGCAGATGAATTTCTGTAGGGATGGTCAGATATAAAGCTGTAAATAATATTATAAGTAAGTGTACTTGTAAAACTGTAAAGGAGTATGTGTGTACATACGTTTTTATGTTTTTATAGTTTTACATAAATACTTCTCTGTATAAATAAGTAAATACAGTGCTATTTAGATATGTACAACCATAACTATTTTCAAAAGAAAACAGAAAAACCCGAAAAAAGAAAAAGAAAGCAATTTCGCAGGACGGGATGTAGGCAGGCCAAAAGGAATCGGAATAAGTCCCGAAGGGTGACTTGTGAGCATGCGAGCAAGGCATTATGCCGAAGTCTTTTTGCCAGACTAAGACAGCCCGTCATACCTTCGTTTTCTTTTTATTTCTTCGGAAAAATATAAAGTAAAAAGAATCTCGTGTTTAATAATTTAAGGAACAGGATTAAATCCAGTGATAGGGATTGTCCTTGCGGTTAAGATAGCAGTACATTTCTTCCTTTTTAAGTTCGGGAAAGAATCTTATAGCACGGTCAATGGCATAATTGGGAAGGAAATAGATTTCGTCACGAATAGTTTTGATAACTTTTTCATGTCCATAAAAATGCACGATTTTATCTATCTCATCCTGTTTTCTATGTTCTATGATACGGGCAATAATAGTTTTATAGGCTTTCTCAAAGTCCATAGCATCTATATCGAAATCCCAAAAAAAAGAGAGGAACCAAATTAGGAACTCTGTTATTTTTTTTAACTACTGCCAAAATATGAAATCAATTAAAAAAAGATATTTAACCTAAACGCCCACTTTATCATATAAAGTAATGTTCTTTTTAATCAAATGTGTTTTCAATTCTTTCCATGTGCTATCTCTTAAACTGCATGCTGGTATAACTTTTTTTGAATCAAAAGTTTCTATTTTTAAAGAGATAGCAGATTTAGGAGGCTGTACAATTGATATGCTGGAAATAGAGTCAAACTCTATTTCATTTGTTTTCCAAAACCAAATAGGATTTTTTGATATTAGTTTTTTATCCGTTAAGATAAAATAATTCATTGGTAATGTGAAAATTGAAAATAAAACAAAAAAAATGGGAAAACCGACCCAGCCTGCAGCACTTCCTGCTAAAATGCCTTTTATAAAATATACGCAGACGAAAATAAAAAATAGGATAAGTATTATTGCGCTAAATGTTGAAATGAAATTTCCGGTATAAATTTTATGTTCATTATTGTTTTTCATAGACAATCGAATAGACTGATAAATTATAGTGAAAGGTAGGGTTTGAATATTTATTTCCGATGGTTTAACACTGAAACTAAATCCAGTGGTATGGCTTGTCCTTGCGGTTGAGGTAGCAGTACATTTCTTCCTTTTCGAGTTCGGGAAAAAATTTAAGGGCATCTTCAATGGCATAGTTGGGCAGAAAGGAAATCTCTTCACGGACTGCCTTAATTACTTTTTCACGACCATAAAAACGCACGATTTCGTCAATTTGATCCTGACCTCCACGCTCAACAATACGGGCAATAACCATTTTATATCCTCCATCCCAATCAATGCTGTCGAATCTAAAATCCCAGAAGAATTTAGGGTGAAGATTGGGTATTTTTCTAGTTAATTTCTCCATTGTTTTTTGAATAATGGTTAGTATCAAATATAAGCATTTTTTGCTGAATTACCTGCGAAAACCTCTCTTTTTATTGGGGTTAATTGGTAAATCCTGGCTTTCTGATTTAAATTTATATAAAGGATTTTTTACTGCCAGTTCCAGACGTTTTTTAATGTTTTTCCAGTTCTGCTCTTTTTCTTTGAGCATGTCTACACCGTCAAATGTGGTAATCTTGTCATAAGTATTCAGGCCTCTGCAAGCCCAGTATGGATTTTTATCATATTTTCTCTGATAGGCTTGCAGATAAAACTTTAGAGGTTCTTGCTCAAGCATAAAGTACATGTCGACAAAATCCTTGTATCTGGTACCGCTCTGATGGATTGCATGGAGTTTCATTGCCCCAATATCTTCATTAGAAATCATGCGGACTCCTTCTGCTGTTTCCACAGAATTCAGGAGAGGGTAATTGTGTGTAACAATATCGACTTTTATATTATCGATGAAGGTAAGAACTGTGTTATTGTAGAGTCTGCTTATCTCTTTATTTGCGTTGTAAGTGGTATGCAAATATTTGAGCATCGCCTGCGGATCAAAATCTTTTGTTGTAAAAAGATCTATGTCTACCGATAAACGGTGTCCTAATCGTAAGGCCAGCGCCGTACCGCCAACTAATATGTGGTTTTTTAAATTTTCATCTTTCATAAGCCTTTGGAGAAGTTCCCACATTTCCGAAGTAACAGTTTCTTTGCAGAGCATAATTTTATATTTTCAGAAAAATTAATTCTGAAAAAGCCCTACTCTCTTGAAGTGTCCTCTATCGGCTTTATTTGACAGAGGATGTCCAATCCTAAAGATATAAGACTGTATTTGGAATAGCTAAGACAAATACTTCCAAATACTCCCAAGTACTTCCACAGTAGGTTACCACTACTGATTATAAAATATATTGGTTTTTTAGTAACACTATTAATTAAAGTCATGAAAAATGAAGAAAAAAAGAACCCGCATAAAGGGGGCAGACCTTCCAAAATAGATCCCGCAGTCCACCGCTATTCCATCAGTCTTACTGCAGAAGAAAACGCACGTTTCCTGACTCTTTTCGAAACATCAGGGATGCATGTAATGGCACACTTTATTACAGCGTGTATTTTTCAAAAAGGGATCAAAACAATTAAAATTGATAAAGCGACTATGGATTATTATATGCGCCTTACCTCCTTTTACAGCCAGTTTAGGGCTGTCGGGGTAAATTATAATCAGGTTGTCAAGATTTTATATCAAAAATTTTCCGAAAAGAAAGCTTCGGCATATCTGTACAAACTCGAAAAGCAGACAATAGAATTAGCTGTTTTATCTAAAAAGATAATACAGCTCACAGAGGAATTTGAAGAAAAGCATATGAAAAAAGAGTCTTGATATGATAGCGAAATTCTAAGAATAGTAGATTTATACTAGTGTCGATTCATGTACAATGTATGAAACATGATTTTTTAGTGTACCCTATATAAAGAATTGATAAGATACATCCGTAAGATTTTATTAATTGCTGTTTATCAAACGAATGGCTATATACTGCCACAGCTTTAATTTATACCATCATAAAGTGTCAGTGTGCATTTTTTGTTTTAAAGATTACGATCTTAAAAGATAAAGAGTACCAGCGAAACTATTAGTGAAATGACTTTAAGCATGCATTTTTAATAAGTAATGATGTGTAAGTAGTAAAGATCGTGAAAATGGTCTTTTGCCGTTTGCAGCAGAAGGTGAAAGATAGCAAATAAATAAATTAATAAAAGAAGAATTATGGGAGGTAGAAATTTCGTAAAGCAACAGGCTGAAAGTCGGGATATAAGACTCGAACAAAAAGAAAACAATTTTTGCGATCAGAAACAAAAAGCTGAAAAATTAACTATTGAAGAATTAAGAAGGTTTAAAGGTTTTGAAACAGTATCAGAATCGGAGGGACAAGATATAATTGAACACCTGTTTCGGTTAGCAGTAATAGTTTATAATTTTTAAACTAAAATTATGAGTATTGAATGTATTTATTAAGTGGCTCGAAAGGTTCATAAGAAAAGATTTTGTAAAATTATTGGAAGAATGTGAATCAGAATCTCAATTTACTTAGTATTGCTTACACCGTCCATCAGTTTTTGGATATCGTCATAGCGGTAATACATAAGTCCGCCAATTTTATTGTAGGGAAGAGTGCCGTTTACTCTAAGATTTTGAAGCGTTCCAGCCGAAATACTTAGAAGTTTACGCACCTCATAACTTTTAAGCCATACGCGGGTTTCCTCGCCTTTCTTGCGAGGGTATTGTTGATATCGCTTGATTTCTTCTAGCAATTCTTTTTTAAACTTTTCAAGGTCATCTCTTGTAATAAGATCTACATTCATAATACTCAGTTTTACATTACTATGTCATCACCATAATAGTATTGGCTTCAGATCGAAACAAAATAAAAGTATAGTAGCATTAGAAAGCACAAATGTGTTCTGTTTGGCAGGCATTTGCTCTTTTTTTCTGCTAAGAAAAATCATGATCAAATCAAATTAGATTAAAGCAATAGAAAGGCAGTCTTTAATTTAGACTACCTCTATCAAAGTTCCTAAGCTTTCAATCGTCTAATAAATGAGTAGACATCCGCTGTTTAAGTTTGTGCATATCCTCGCTGAGTTTTTGTTCAACCACCTTAGCATAGATTTGAGTGGTACGGATGCTTGTGTGCCCGAGCATTTTTGATACGCTTTCAATAGGTACTCCATTGCTAAGGGTAACAGTAGTTGCAAAAGTATGCCGTGCGATATGAAAGGTGAGAATTTTTGATATTCCGCAGAGGTCAGCTATCTCTTTCAGATAGCCGTTCATACGCTGATTTGAAATTACGGGAAAAACTGTATCGTTATTAAGTGCCCTTGGATCATCTATATATTTTTCCATTAATTCTATCGCCTGTGGCAGAAGCGGTACACGTACGCCGGTATCTGTCTTTGCCCTGCTCGTAGATATCCAAAGCCCGCCGTCTATACCTGTAATAATCTTGCTTGGGGTTAGTTCAGCTAGTTCAATATACGAAAGACCAGTGTAGCAGCTATACAGAAACATATCCCGAACATTTCTCAGCCTTTCGATTGTAAATTCTTTATCTACCAGCGATGCAAGTTCTTTACCGTTCAATGATTGCCGTTCTACTTTGTCAAAATGTTTTTTGAAGCTGGCAAAAGGATCTTTAACAAGCCAATCCAGCTTGATAGCCATATTTATCATTTTTCGCAGCCTTTCGATATGCTTCATGATGCCGTTGTTATTTAGTGGCTTTTGGTGATCCTTGGGAACATAATTAAATAGATAGCGTTCAAAATCCAGAATAAATTTGTACTTAAGCTGCGAAAGGGCAATATCATTTCTGTAGAGTTTCTCCCTTAGGAATGTTTTTAAGTACCGTTGCGTGGTATGGTAATTCTTCATGGTTCCCTGAGCAAGTTTATGCATCTGCTGTTCATTATGATATTCCATCAGAACCATTAGAGTTGGAGTTGTGTTGTCCGTGCCCATTACACGGTCGCGTATAGTAGGGCCGTCTATAGCAGCATCATTCAGTAGCATCTGCTGATAGGTATTTATGATTTTTGCCTTGAACTGGTTAAGAAAAATGTTGAGTTCAGTAATTTCTTTGCGGTTTCCCTTAGCCATGCCTTTTCTTTCATCCCATTCAGCAGCCTTAACGGAACGCTTGACTGAAATCTCAGTCCGTTTTCCATTTACCGTTACTCGGGCACAGATAGGAGCCGAACCTTGCATCGTAGTTTTTTGGGTCTTTAGGTAAAAGAGGACCCCGAATGTAATTCCTGCTGTTTTCATATCTCAAAAATTTAATGTTTCAGATCAATTGCACATTAAAGGGGTCCCAAGAAAGCTGGATTTTCTTTTGAAAAACTGCATAATTTGAGAAGTACCAAATGTTAAAATTTTAGTACAACTGATTGATTTTCAAAATATTAAAATGAATTTTGGAACCTAAAGATAAAAAAAGAAAAGGGGGTAGCCGAATAGGTCCCATTTTCGGATCAAGAACAAAACCTGGGGAGGAATGTCAAAATAAAATAAGAACTTTGTAATCTAAGAATTTGAGATGACTCCTATAGACCTTTTAAAATTTATGCTGCCTGATTTTTTAGTAGAACACTTTGAAATAATTTCTAGCACTAACACAGAAGAAGTACTACACCTTTATTTCGAAGAGAGCGCTAAGCCTCCACAAGAGTTTGATATGTTTGAATTAGTATCAAAGGGTTTTCAAGATGAGATTACCATTCAGGATTTTCCATTAAGAGGCAAATTTGTGTATTTACATATCAAAAGACGCCGCTGGACCAATAAAACCAATAGTCAAATTATAAAAAGAGATTGGGCATTAGTAGCCAAAGGAACTCGCATGACGCAGGAGTTTGCGGCTTTTTTAAAAGAAATTAATAGATAATAACGCTACCGACTGTCATACCATTGGAGGTTTTTTCGGAGTCAATGGAAAAAAACTTCAAAGACAATATAAAAAACATCTAAGCTTTTTTAGTACATGGGCTCCGCGCGAACATGCGCACCAGTGGATTGTTTACCCCGAAAATATAGGTACTCATTTATCCATTGATGAAGTAGCTTTATCTCAGGGTGAACTCTATACAATTGTGATCAACAAGAAATTCAAAGGCAAAAAAGGCTGTTTAGTGGCTATTATTGCAGGAACCAAAGCTGATCAGGTCATAGAACACCTCTGTAAAATTGATTACAAAAAGAGATCTTGTGTAAAAGAAATAACACTTGATATGGCTAATTCCATGAAATTAATATCAAAGAGAGCCTTTCCAAAAGCCATACAAGTAACCGATAGGTTCCATGTTCAAAAATTGGCATTGGAAGCATTACAAGAAATCAGAATCAAACATCGATGGGAAGCTATGGATTTTGAAAATCAATTGATATTACAGGCAAAAAAAGAAAATAAAACATATATCTCACAGCTTTTATCAAACGGAGATTCTGTAAAACAGCTATTAGCCAGAAGCAGATATCTACTTTATAAATCTCGAGAAAAATGGACTACTAGTCAAAAAGAAAGAGCTCAAATGCTCTTTGAGCTATATCCAGATATAAAAACAGCCTATAATTTAAATCAACAACTTCGAGGGATTTACAATAATCACAACGATAAACATATTGCTATGACCAAACTAGCACATTGGTATAGAAATGTAGAGGAATCAGGTTTTAAAAACTTCAATATTCTGCTCAATACTATAACTTTTAACTACCAATCAATCTTAAACTATTTTGATAATAGAAGTACCAATGCTTCTGCCGAATCTTTTAATGCAAAAATAAAAGCATTTAGAAGCCAATTTAGAGGTGTAAGAAATATTGATTTCTTCTTGTTCAGATTATCTAATCTTTTTGCTTAATCCCCAACTTTTGAACATGATCCCTTTTCCTTCGGGACGATATAATGGATTTAGTATGGGATTTGTTGTAAAACAAAAAAGTCTTTTCAAATAAATGAAAAGACTTTTGTCGGGGTGGCAGGATTCGAACCTGCGGCCTCCTGCTCCCAAAGCAGGCGCGATAACCGAGCTACGCTACACCCCGAAAGCGGCTGCAAAGATAGACATTTATTTCAGTTGTCAAAACATTTTTTGAAAATAAATTTTATTTATTTCTATATAGTTATTTAGGATTTATTTAAGGCTCTAATTTTTATAATATAGATTACATTTGCATCTCAGTAAAATTAAAATTATGTCAGATACAATCGAAAAAATTAAATGCCTAATTATAGGTTCTGGACCAGCAGGTTATACTGCGGCTATTTATGCTGCCAGAGCTAATATGAATCCAGTTTTATATCAAGGAATGCAACCTGGAGGACAATTAACAACTACTAACGAAGTTGAAAATTTCCCTGGTTATGTTGATGGAGTTACTGGACCAGAAATGATGATACAATTACAAAGCCAAGCACAACGTTTTGGTGCTGATATAAGAGATGGTTGGGCTACCAAAGTTGACTTTTCTGGAGATATCCATAAAGTTTGGATCAACGATACTATCGAATTACATTGCGAAACGGTAATTATTTCTACCGGAGCATCTGCTAAATACCTTGGATTGCCATCTGAGCAACATTATTTAAAAATGGGTGGTGGAGTTTCAGCTTGTGCTGTTTGCGACGGATTCTTTTACAGAAACCAAGAAGTTGTAATCGTAGGAGCAGGAGATTCAGCTTGCGAAGAAGCACATTACTTATCTAAACTTTGTAAAAAAGTAACGATGTTGGTAAGAAGTGAAAAATTCAGAGCTTCAAAAATTATGGAAGATCGTGTTCGTAAAACCGAAAATATCGAGATATTAATGAACCATGATACTGTAGAGGTAGTTGGAGACGAACAAGTAGTTACTGCTGTAAAAGCAAAAAATAAAACTACTGGTGAAATTTTTGACATTCCAGCAACAGGATTCTTCGTTGCAATTGGTCATAAACCAAACACAGATATCTTTAAAGATTTCTTGACTCTAGACGAGACAGGATATATCATTAATACTCCAGGAACATCATTAACAAATGTACCAGGTGTTTTTGTAGCTGGAGATGCTGCTGATCATGTATATCGTCAGGCAATTACTGCTGCAGGTACCGGATGTATGGCCGCATTAGATGCTGAAAGATATTTGGCTTCAAAAGACTAATTAGTTCTTTACAATCTATAAAAAAAAGTCCCATTCGCCGCGGCGAATGGGACTTTTTTGTTTTTATACTTATAGATAAGGTTTCGACTCCGCTCAACCTGACAATGCTATGTTATTTTATATTGTCAAATTAACTTAAGACCAGATTTATTTATTTCAATCTTTTTATCAGTTTTGCTTCCTCAGAAAAACGGGTAAGTTCAATTTTAGGTGTTCCCAAAAGCTGAACTTCGGCTTTATCTCCAGCTGCAATAGTAATGGTAGTTTCTGCAAGTAAGCTACAAGTAGAATAACTCTCGGCAGTAAGATTAGCATTTTTTACAGTAAATTTATTTCCTGTTAGTACAGAGTTGTTATCCAGTCTAAAAGTTCCATTAGTAGCAGAACCTTCAATAGCTGCATTTGCTTTTTGATATAAATCACATTTAAAATCTGTTGCAACAACCAATGCTTTCAAACCAGCATTTTTACTTAATTGCACACTTCCATTTTCTGATTTTAAATTTAGTTCCGTTTTCGATTTATCATCAGCTATCAAAGCAAATTTCTTAGAATTTACATTCAAAAATAACTTCGAGTAATCTACAGAGTTAAAAGTGATATCATCAAGCTGAACTTCCTGAATAGCATTTACTACAGTCGCATTTTTTGCAATAACTTTAATTAAATCTTTAGTATAAGTTACTCTTACAATTAGCTTTTTAAAGATACTAGCATCTTTAGATGTGTAAAGACGAAGCAATTGTCCGTTTAAATCCATGCCAATAATTTCATGAAGATTATCGTCGGCTTCAATCTTTATTTCGTTTTTTTCTCCACGTTCTAAGTAAACTTCAAGATTGTCATTAACTTCAAGGCTATTAAATTCGCCTACTTCTTTGGTTGCTATAGTTACTGTTTTTGAACCTTTTATCTTTTCTCTTTTTTGTGCAAAAGTTGCTGTAGTAACAACTAAAAGCAGGAGCGCTAGTGTGTAATTTTTCATTAAATTTTGTTTTTTACAAATATAAAAAAATCATCCACTTGCGGTGGATGATTAATATAATTTTAAGTACTATTTAAGTATTAGTCCTGATCGATGCTTCCGCCAGAACTAGATTTTTTTTCTATAGATTTTGGGACAGAGTTGTAATTAATATTTCCTCCGCTGCTAGCATCAGCTTTTAAGCTTACTATTGGGTGTACATATACAGTAGCTCCACTAGAAGCTTGTGCTTCAATTTCGTTTGCTAGCAATCTTTTTGCACTAATATCACTTCCGCTAGATGCAGACACATTTAGTTTTAATGCTTTTCCCTCAATAACTATTGAGCTACCGCTACTTGTTTCGCAAGTAATAGCATCCGATTCTATGTTTAGACTCATGTTTCCAGAGCTCGAAGCATCCAGACTAATATCTTCGCCTCTTAAAACATTCTGACTTTTTACAGATGATCCACTCGAAGCTTTAATCTTATCAATGAAAGGCATTTTTACGATAACTCTTTTAGATTTTATATTTTTAAAAGAGTTGTAGTCAGATTTAATAACCAAAGTATTTCCTTCCACTCTTGTGGTAATTCCGTTTATCAAATTATCATCAGCTTCTACAGTAATTTCAGTTTTGTCTGATTGTTCAATTACAAGATCTATAGCATTGCTAACAGATACATTTCTAAAATCTCCCTGAACCGTTCTTTTTTCAGTAATAACTTTTCCGCTTCCTACTATCGATTTAAAATTATTCGAGTAGTTACAAGAAGCAAATAACAAAGCTGTTAAGGCAACAACTATAAACTTGGTAATCCACATAATTATCTTGATCATGACTAATTAATTTTAATTATAACTCCGTTTTTGTCTGTTGTTAAGTGTCCTGAAGTTTTCTTTCCGTTCAAGACTTCTTTTCCGTTTATTTTAACCGATACTTCATTTATAGTATCATTTGAATCGATATCTTCAATATTTTCAACATCATCAAATTCATTTTCAGAGATAGGGCAGTTCAAACATTTAACTTTAGAACTTTCTACTTTATAAATGTAATTATCAGAACTGAAATGCAAATTAAAGAAATTGTCATCAGACTCATCATAATCTTCTACCGAAGCATCTGGTTTTAGTAATTGACCTTCTGGTAAGTATAAATATATTTTTACTTCTTGGTCTCTAAATTTATTTTTAATATCAGTAAGAAGGTAATTGTCTAGTATAAGCTGGTTTCCTTTTATTTCAAATTTATAGTTTATTTTTTCAGCTCTTTCCTTAGCATCAATGTATGATTTTCCTCTTGCAGTCTTTTCTATCTGAATGTAAGCTGTTTTCTCATCAGTGTGCAATACTCGCAGGTTAACATTAGTTGAATAGATTAATTGATGGTTTGCCGAATCCTGTACAAATTCAAAATCTCTGTGATGATCAAGATCTTTAGAGAAATAATCATTGTATTTAAACTTTACAAAAAGGGTATCAGTAGTTTTAATGTTTATAGGTTGTTTTTGTACCGTTTTATTGTCATATGAAATTTCTGTAGCTTGTTTTATTCCAATACTTATTGCCAATGCCATTGCGATAATCCATACAGCAAGAAGCGTGTATTTTGCTATGTTTCCTATAGATTTCATGTTTGGCGCTAATAATTTAAATCCTAAAAGCGTCAAGAAAAAGAACGGAATTCCAACAGCAAAGAACATTAATAAACCAAACATCCAGATAGGATAATCAGTAAAGTTTCCAGCATCTACAAAGTTTTGCCAAGGGAACTCAACAAAAAGATTAGTTCCTAGAGTAAAAACCCCAATAAGTAATAAGATTAAGGTAGAGATACCCGACATGATTAAAATAATCCCTAAAAACTTAGCAAAGATTTTAAATACAGTCATGATAAAATCACTAAAACCACTTCCTAGTCTTTCAGCACCCGATTTTACCTGGTTTCCCATTTTATCATAATCGGCATTTTTAAATTTATCCGAAAAAGACTCAATTTCCTCACGTACCTTTTTTTCGATATTCGAAATCGTAACCGGTTCACCAGTCATTTCTAGTTTTTCCGAAGTTGTTACAGCTTCGGGAGTTACAATCCATAATACGATATAAGCAAGTATTCCAGTTCCAAATCCAGCAAAAACAAATATCAAGAACATGATTTTTAACCAAACAGAATCTATTCCAAAATAGTGACCCAAACCAGTTGCTACACCACCAATCATACCTTTTTCTTTATCACGGTATAATTTTTTAGATTTACGAGTTCCAGAATTGCTAAATGATTGATGAGATGCATTAGATTCTTCCTCGATAATGTAGTCCTCAGGTTGTCCCATTACTGCAATAACCTCATCCACATCTTTTAATCCCACAACATGTTTTTCACTTTTTTGTTTCTCGGTTAATAATTCCGATACACGCATTTCAATGTCTTTAATGATTTCATCTTTACCAGAAGAGTTACCTAAAGAACGTTTTATAGCGTCAAAATAGCGCGTCAGTTTCAAGTATGCATCTTCATCTATATGAAAGAACATGCCTCCTAAGTTAATATTTACAGTTTTGTTCATGACTATTGTTTTTGATTGGTGATTAGTGTTACAGCATCCGAAAGTTCATTCCAGGTGCCATTTAGTTCGTTTAAAAATGTCTGACCTATTTCAGTTAATCCATAATATTTTCGTGGTGGTCCAGAAGTCGATTCTTCCCAGCGATAATTAAGTAAACCGTCGTTTTTTAATCTGGTTAATAATGGATAAATAGTTCCCTCTACAACCAGTAATTTTGCGTTTTTCAAAGTGTCTAATATTTCCGATGTATAAGCATCTTTTTCTTTCAGTACAGATAAGATACAAAACTCAAGAACACCTTTGCGCATCTGTGCTTTTGTGTTTTCAATGTTCATAATTTCATTTTGTTTTGTTTAGATTGACGTTTCGTTTTTTGATCGATGATTGGTGATTGATTGATGATTTTTTTTTGAAGCTTTTTCCTGCTCTCCGCTATATCTTTTTCTGGCAAAAGAGCCAGAAAAAGGATGCTGCTTCTATCAGGGCTAGGCTCATATATTGTATATAACTTTTAATTTTTACAATTACTTAATAAAAGGAATCGTAAGCGGGTATTTGTATAATTCTCCGTTCGAAGCTTTTATCGAAGCATAAATAACCAAGAAGAACTCAACTACTTTAAGCATTCCAAAAATTAAGATTGCTAAAACTCCAATACTTAAGATTCCGATATTGTCCCCAAGATTAAAATTATTCATTGTAAAATCGTTGTCATTAATAATTACATCCATCGGAATGTTCTTGAAGATTACAAAAACAAAAATTGGAATAGCAATTAATGCAAGAATCAAAGTGTATAATAATAAGCTTAACTGAAAATTTAAAGCTTGTTTACCATGATGATTCACAAATTCTGACTTGTCTTTTTTACTCGACCATAATAATATCGGGAAGATGTAATTCCCAAAAGGGATAAAATATTGAGTTAATGTACTCAAATGAGTAAACGTTGCCATGTTTCTTTCTGATGATGTTTCCATGATTAGTGGTGTTGATGTTTCCATGATTAAAAGTATATAGTAATTTCTTATACAAATATATAGCTAAAAGACAGTATCTTGTTTTGCATAGTACTAATTATTAACAAAATTTTAACAAAGTTGAAATTTGTTTTCTATAAAAAAGATACTGAAAACCAGTGCTAAGTATTGTGTTTATTGAGGTTTTAGGAAAAAAATGGCAATTTATTGTGCGTGCATAGTTTTTTTGTATTTTTACATAAAAATCAAAACGGTATGGCAGTTTCAGTTTCTAAACTCAATAAATTTGTATTATTCAAATTACCATCGGCCTTCATTTGTGGAGTACGAGTAAAAGAAATCAACGATAATAAATGTGTTGTAACGGTAAAACACCGTTGGATAAACCAGAATCCTTTCAATTCTATGTACTTTGCAGTACAAGCCATGGCAGCCGAACTTACAACAGGAGCATTGGTAATATCCGAAATCCAAAAAAGCGGACGCAAGATTTCAATGCTAGTGGCAAATAACAAAGGAAACTTTACCAAGAAAGCAACTGGGCGTATTACATTCGTATGTAACGACGGTCATTTAATAGCCGAAGCCATCCAAAGAACAATCGAAACAGGAGAGGGGCAAACCTTCTGGATGAAATCTATAGGAACCGATGAAAAAGGAATTCAAGTATCCGAAATGGATTTTGAGTGGAGCGTACGTGTAAAATAACGATTTAGCCATAGATAAAGAGTTACAATTGTCTATATAAGGAAAGGAAGGGAAAGGAACGCAGATGAAACGGATCTTTTAAAAGAATCATCAAACAGATTTAAAGTTTGTGAAAGAAAATCTGTTTTCATCTGCGTTTTCGCGATAGCGAATCCGTTTCATCCGCGTACTAAGCACATAAATTTAAAAAAAAATGCCTCAAGTAATTGAGGCATTTTTTATGGGATACAAAGAAGTATTATTTCTTAGCGCAACATTTTTTGGCATCTTTACCAGCCATATCTTTATCACATTTTTTTCCTTCAGCTTTGCATTTAGCTTTACATTTTTCGATATCAGCTTTGCTCATTGTTTTCGAACAAGTTTCTTTTTTAGCAGTTGGTTTAGCTTCTTGAGCGCTAACACCCATAGAGAATAAGGCAATAGTTAGAATAGTGATTACTTTTGTCATTTTGTTAGGTTTTTTTGAATGTTGATGATTTCATTTTTAGATAGTTCTAAAAATATGAATCAAATATAATATGATTTACTCTTTGTAAGAATAAGAGTAACGTTAATGTTTTTATAAAATCTTTTTAAGGTTCTTAGTAAAGGTTTAAAAGGTTCAGAGGAATAAAGGTTCAAAGGTTTTCTGTAGAGACGCACAGCAGTGCGTCTACATAATATAGGTTTAGACATAAACTAACCACAAACTTGTCTTTCTGAGGAACGAAGATATGAGCGATAGCGAACTGGTGAAGCAATCTCCGCAAGAGACTCCATAATCTTTGTCTAGCTACTAGTAAAGATTCTTTATTTTTCGGAATAGCAATACCCGCATATCTTTGTCAAAGTTCAAAACCAAGGCTGTAAGGAACTTGGTTTCATGCATTAAATGTTTCTAATTTAGTAGGATCTCCACCACAATGTATTACTACTTGTTGAATAATGTCATTTTGCAATTGATTACAAAATGACATTTTGGGGATTTTATATCCTTTTAATTGATTTAGTTTTATGTAACTCAAAAGCAATATTGATGCAATTAAAATAATGTAAATCATTACTTGAATTCCATTCCACTGTCTTGAAAAATAGTGTTTAAAATTCAATTCTTGTTTTATAAATCTAAAGAAACGCTCAATATCCCAACGTCTTTTGTAAATTTCAGCTATTTGAATTGCTGTAAATTCATCTTCAGGTAAATTGCTTAAAAACAATATTTTTTCTCCATCAGATTTTAATATCCCCTCAACTAATCTAAAAACTATTTTAGTCTTCTTTTGATTAGCATAAAGGTAAACCTTGCTATGTCTTGTTAGTTTAAGGATTTCATTTTCAAAATCTAATAGAGTTACTTTACTACCTTTATCTACTTCATATTTAGATGATTTATAAATTCGGGTCACAAAATACTTATCATCATTAGAGAGTTCAACCATTGTCTTTCTATCCTTCATTCCCCTGTCAAAAACTGCAATATCTTTTTTATTGGCTATGTGTTCTTCTAGAATATTTCCCAAAGCCAAATCCTCACTAATCATTTTTTGATCTTTGTGAAACTTGACATTAAAAGGCAGCTCACTAAAGCCAATCGTGAATTTTATACTATTTTTTCCTTGTTCGCCTTTTTTGTTCTTTTGTCCATTTTGCATTCCAAAACTCAGTAAAGAAGCTGATAAACTTGTAATTGTTGAGTCATATAAACTTAATTTAGCTTTATCTTTTTCATTAAGTTTATCCTCAAAGATAGTAACAGTATGCTGATATAATTTCTCAAAATACGCAACGTTTATTTTTCCTATTCTCTCAGCAATACTACTGTGACTAACACTTTTATCTTTAGGAATTTGAGCATATTTACAAAAGAAATGATTTTCATAAAAATTCTCAAATACTCTAGAGCTAGCTCTATTTTCATTTAGAACTCCAAAAACACAAAGTTTAAATAATTCCTTACCTTTTAATTTTTTAGCATTCCAATCAACCATAGTTTCTCGAGCAAAAAAATCAAGTTGATCATCTGAGATATAACTTAATATTTCTCTCACATCTGTTCTGATTTGCATTTCATGATATGTTTAAAGATATACGAAAATAAAAATAATATTTTTTACTAAAGTTCCTTACAGCCTTGGTTCAAAACTTTGACAAAGATTGTGGAGTCTCTCATAGAATTATTTTACCATAAACTGCAATACCCTATTATGATTCAACAAATCCTCTTCAGAGTCATTATAAACTTTCTGCCAATCAAAATTTGGAATCTCTATTTTGGTTAGAGCAGTTCCGTCCCAAATTATTTCGAAGCCATTATCTTTTAGTTTTTCGGCTACTTTTTTGCCCACTTCTATTGTAACCGTATCATCCGAATTATCTATTTTCTGAAAAGCAATCATCAAGTTTCTACTATCAGGGTCAATAGCTCTTTCTAGATCCTGCCCGTGATAAAAACAATATCCATCCGATTGTACTTGTTGTTTTCTTAATTCTATTTCTACCTCAACAACTTCATATTCGCCTTCGCTGGTGGTATAACCAGCATTATGTAGCGCAATGATATTTGATTGACTCAACTCATTAAAAGCTTTTACAAGTCTTTCGGTATCAGTTGGTGATTTCCACGTTTTACTCGCTTCTAGATGTTTTTTAAATTCGGCATCAATAGTTGTATTAACCCATTTTTCTGAGACGTCATCTTCCATCTCTTCATCTTCAACTTGTTCCCAAGTCATTTCTTTAATCTCATCAACAGGAAAAAATCCCATTTTTATTTGGTTCACTAATGAATCGTATATGTATTCTTGATCTTCGGTCATGATTTTTAATTTATAGTTTGGGATAATTTATTTTATGATGGAGTAAATTATAATTTTACTTTAAATTCTTTAGAGGCATTATATTCAGGCTCGTAAATAACAAATTCATTATCTAAGTTTGAAACTGCTGTAATTATAATGTATTCTGGATTTTTGGACATCATATTTTCAAGTTTGATATGTTTCTTAAATTCATCAAAAGTAGCATTTGGGTTTTTTGATATAAAATTATAATAAGTACTATCTATCTTTCCTGTCCAAAGAAGTGAGTTTTGAGCTCTGTTTCCATCATCAGATACTATTAGGTTTTTATTTTTGTCAAATAATAGTATTTTAATATTTCCATCATATTTAAAATCATAAAGTTTTTTTAGAATAACCTTGTTGCCAATTATTTCTACGACTTCATATTTTAGATGGTTTAAAACGATAGTTTTTCCAGTATCTTGTTTCGTTAATTTCTGAGTAGAATAATCAGTAAGAATTGATAACTCATAAGTAATAGTACCTTTTAGATTTACATTATTAGTAAAAGCAACAGTTTGGTTTTCGATACTTCTATATTCAAATTCAGAATTAGAATTTTCTTTTATTTTTCCTCCCATGCTATTAGCATTGGAATTTCCCATTTTAATTTCTTTGTTTTTGGAGTCTTTTAGTTCACTATTGGTGCTCTTTAAGCTAACGATGCCAAACAATTCTTCCTGATAATAGGTTGGGAAATCAGAATTTAATAAAACATTGAGATGGTTTTTATCTTTTTGTTCTAATGCGATTTTTGCGTTTGTAATAAAAAAATCGATATAACTAATCAAGTTATCTTTACTGTATTTTGATTTAATGAAAGTTATGTCAGGATTATATGTAACTGATTTTACTTTTTCGAGACTAGGTTTTTTATAGTCTTTGTACATTTCATAGCTAAATTTTAATAAGTCTTCGGTTGATTGTGAAAATACATTTGAGCTTAGAAATAATAAAAAGAAAAGAGTAATATGTTTCATTTAGGTCTTTAGGATTAATTGTAGGATTGGATTAATTAGTTTTATTTCTTGTAAATAGTCTATGTGTTATGGAGCTAATATTAAAGCTCAGTCTTTGGCCCTTTCAATCCACACCAAGTAGTTACATCTTCAGGATTAAATCCTGGGCAGTTACTGATATTGGCTTTTGGGAAAACAAGCACATTATTATTAGTATCACTTAAGTTTAAGTAATAATTATTAGAATCTTCTCCATATCTCCACACGTCACTAGAACCATCATTATGCACAGTTTCATTAAAAGTGAAAATAGAAGATTGTTTAGGAATAAAGTATTCTTTCTCGATAATAAGAGAGAATATGTTTCCTAAAATTGGTGTGAAGAATAAAACAGTAAGAAACGCAAGCAGAATAATAAGAAAGATATTCTTCTTACTTAGAGTCCTTTTTTTATTAATATTCATATAAGGTTGTTAGTGTATTCTGTGCAATTAATATCTCTTTGATTTTATTTCTCGTAAATAGTTTTAGGATAAAAAGCTTTAAAAGCATTGTAAACACCTTGATGAATTACTGTCGAGTGAATTTCGTTTTGGATATAGTCATAATACACTTTAGTATTCTTTTCGTCATTTTGCTTTAGCATTTCGCTTAATGAAACGGCATCATCATACATTGTTTTATCTTCTTCTTTATTGCAAGCAGCAATATATACTAGTACAGGTTTGTTATCTTTTGCTTTAAGCAATTTAGGAGCTTCTGCTAATAATGATTGATCTCCCCACCATAAACTTGGAGCGATGATTATATAGTTGTCAAATAAATTTCGGTGTTTTAATAAAATTTCGGTTGCCAGAAGTCCTGCCAATGACTCTCCGATAATAGTTTTGTGATTACTTGTATTGAACTTTTTATCGATATAAGGTTGGAGTTCTTTTTCTAGAAAAGCGATGTATTTATCAGAACCACCATATTGAGGGAAGCTTTTTTTCTTGAATCCCATTTTTTCAACAAAGTCCAAATTGGGAACGGCAAATGTAAAATCGCGTCTTCGGTTTGTATTCTCTATCCCTACAACAATAGATTTAGGAAATCTGGCAATCCATGATTGGGTATTAAATCGTACGATTCCTGTAATATGAATAAAATCTTCTTCGACACCACCATCCAGAATGTATATAACAGGATATTTTGTGTTGTCTTTTTTATCGTATCCTTCAGGTAAGTATATGTTTATTGTTCTTGTCTCGCCAAGCTCTGCCGATTTTAATTTATCTGTAATTCCAAGAACTATCGGCTGACTTTCGTCTGTATCTTGTTTGTTTTTAGTTTGAGCAAAATTCTGACTTGATACTATAAGGAAGGTAAAGAGGTAGAATATTTTTTTCATGAAAGGGTGGATTATTGGCGTACGATTATTTTATATTTTTCGATTTGGCGGCGATGTCTCAAGACGTGCACAATGGCATGTTCCATGATTTGTTCGATATCGTAAATTTGCCCCCAAGAAGTTTTTAGTTTTTTAGCGTTATCTGATTCTTCAAGCTGATTGTCGTTTATGTTTTTAAAGGAATCCTCCATAAAAACAAAGGAATCATTTAAATGATTGGTATAATCATGTATAGAAGTATGAAATATTTCATCTCGAAAATCTATTGACTCCCCTTTAAATCTTCGAATGTAAATTGCATAAGCATAACCTGAACAAACAACGTGAGATAAAATGGTCTGGATTGATTTACAGCTATCGTCTGTTGTTTGGTTGTCTACAATAGTTATAAGTTCAGCATCTGAAATGTCCGAAATTGTATTTTGCAAATCTATGATTGTCCGTTCATATTCATCTAGTAATGCGCCACTAGCTCCTTGTCTATAAGTTTTTGTCATATTATAAATTATTTATTTTGAAATATGCCAAAGGCTCATTTTACGTCTGGTTGAGAATCCTAATTTTTCATATAGTTTTATAGCACCAATATTACTTTCGACTACGTGTAAATATGGTGTTTTATTTTGGTTAAAAATATTGTTTACAGCATGGGTAATTAGTTGCTTAGCATATCCTTGACCAGTATATTCGGGATGCGTAACGATAGCGCTTACCTCAGTGAAATCATCCATTTTCATACGTTCGCCTGTAACTGCAATAAGTTTATCGTCTTTAAATATTCCGAAATAATTGCCTAGTAAAGCAGTTTTTCTTTTAAAATAACCAGGTTGAACCAAACTAACCAGTTCAAATAAAGCGTCAATGTGTTCGCTAGTTGTAAGAGCAACGATGTTTTCTTTTATTTCAACATCTATTCGGTCATGAATAATCATTTGCAAACAAACCAATTCGTTATTCAATTTTAGTTGATTTGAAAGTTGAGGTTTCTCACCAACTATAAAAAAGCCATTTGTTAATTTCGAATATTCATCAATAGATTTTGAAATGTTTTCAAGGATTATAAATCCTCCAAAAGGGCAATAATCAGGATTGTAAAATTTGATGTTATTGTAATTTATTGAAAATTCCTGGTGCGTTTCAGATAAAGAATACCAAGCGGGATTGTCTAATTTTGTGTAATCGGTATTCATATGTTTGATATTGCCAGAATTACTTCGAGCGTTTATTATTGTATGCTTTTGCCTAAAGATTGATTAGATGTTTCTGAATATTTAGTTTGTCTTTAGTTTGTCTTTAGTTTATCTTTCTTTGCTCTTTCATAAATAAAAGAACTAATAATGTAGAACCAAATGAGAGTTGATACACCAAGAAATACATCTCCAATGTTTTTAAAACCTTGAAGCTTAATCACTGCTCCGGTAACTAAACCTACAGCTGCTAAAAACAAGAGTAATCTGGAAATCTTTTTCATATCGTGTTCTTTAAATTGGTTTTAAATGAATTTATTTAGAAAGGTAACAATTCGTTAAAATCATCTTTTTGTAAGTGCGACTTTTAGGCCAAGTAAGATAAAAACAATTCCAGTCATTTTGTTTAATCGACTTTCGGCATTTTTGTTTTTATTAAAAAGTGTTGCAACGTTACTTCCCATTAATGCTAAAAATGAACACCATATTAAGGTTATGATAAAGATGATGAACCCTAGTAATAAGTATGGAACAGGATTGTTTATCTCTGAACTTTTTACAAATTGCGGTAAAAATGCTAAGAAGAAAATTGCAATTTTAGGATTTAGAACATCGCTTAAAAGTGCTGTGAAAAATAACTTTCTGTTAGCGGTATTTTTAACTTCAATAGATTTTATTTCTGTTTGATCTGCTTTTGCGGTAAGCGATTTATAGCCTAGATAAAATAAATAGGCAGCTCCTAAATATTTAACTATGCTAAATGCCAGTGCCGATTGTGCTAAAATGAGCGAAAGCCCAAATGTAGCTGCAAGTGTATGAACAATTAGCCCTAAGCTAACTCCTAATGCCGAATATAATCCTGCTTTCTTGCCTAGAGAAATACTTCTTGTTAATACCATGATAGTGTCAATCCCTGGAGTAATAACTACAATTGTTGCTGCTATTATAAATGTTCCTAAGCTTTCTATTCCTGTCATGGCTATCGTTTTTAGTATTAATAATTGGTTTTGTTATCTGCTTAAGTTTTAAGCATTAGCTAAAATATGAATTTATTTATCACGAAATTAATTTTTTTATTAAATCCAAATCTACAGGTTTATCGCTCGGTAGGGCAACAAAATAATCTAATTGCCATTGTTGTGTTTTCTGTGCTTGTTTACTTGTTGTGCTGTCCCAAGGCGGATATACACGAATGGCACGTTTGCCTTCTTTCTTATTATCAGATAAAATTCCTTTTTGGTGTAGTATCGATTTCGGAAAAATAAATTGTCCAAAGTGAGAACTATTTCTAGTGCTTACAATAAAAAAATCGATATCATCTGTAATCTCAAAAGGGGCAATAGGACCTTTTAGGCTTCTTTTCCACAAAGTAACAAATTGTCCCACTTTTGTTGGGGTAATTTTTGCCACACGGTATATAACAGCCTGATTGTTTATTTTAAAAGTATAAGCACCATAATCGGCACTTTCTGCTTCGGCTATAGGTTGCGAACATTCTAAGTTGCAAGTATCGTATAGTAGTTCTTTTGCTTCAAGCAAATCTTTATGAATGGTATTTGTAGACCAAATGGTTGAGGTTGTCATGCTTTGTTATTAGATTTCGGAGGATTATATAAAATTTAAACTACCTAAGCCGTTTAGTTTTTATTTTCGTTTAAATTATTGAAGGGGTTATTTTTTATTGGTTTTCAAAATCCAATCAATACAGTTATCAATCCATTGTACATCGCTGGTAGGATTGTCCATCCCGAAACCATGACCCCCTTTGGCATAAAAGAAAGATTCTACTGGGACTTTGTTTTTTTGCAAAGCAGCAATAAATACAAGCGAGTTTTGTACTATAACATCAGGATCATCTATGGCATGAGTAATAAATGAAGGAGGAGTATTTGGTGTTACATGCAATTCATTCGAGTATTCTTTAATTTCCTCGGGAGATGCGTCTTTTCCAAGCAAATTATTTCTGGATCCCATATGTGTTAAACTATCTGTCATACTAATAACAGGATAAGTAAGAATTATAAAGTCGGGACGCAAATTGGTTTTTAACGGATTGGCGATATATGATTTGGTATAATGTGTTCCCGCAGTTGCAGCCAAATGTCCCCCGGCAGAACTACCTTGAATTCCAATTTTGTTTGGATTTATTCCCCAATTTTTGGCATTTTCTCTTACCAATTCAATAGCACGTTGCGCATCTTGCAAAGGAACTATTTCTTTGTTTTCGACATATTTTGCAATTGGTAAGCGGTATTTTAATACAAATCCTGCTATTCCGCTTTCGTTTAGTTTTTTTGCAATAGCATAACCTTCATGATCAATTGCCACGCCTGAATAGCCGCCACCAGGACAAATAATTACAGCAATTCCTGTAGCTTTATTTTTTTCGGGAAGAAAAACAGTGAGGTCTGGAGTAGCGACTCTTGTAATTACAGTGATTTTTTTTGCACCAGTATCATAAACCATAACAGAATCTGTTAAGTCTGCAATTTCTTTAGCGTTTGGGACTTTACCGTTATATAAAGGGATAACATTTTGGGCATATTGATAATTAGACATTCCGATAAGTAAATAAAGAGTTAAAAGTAATTGTTTCATGAAGTTGTAAAATAGAACTTGAAATATAAGGAAAATATCAGAAAGAACGATTTACATTATCTTTCTATTCTCGGTTATTGCAAGTTCATATTCTTCGGAGTTGTGTAGCTTTCTTAGATTGTCTATTAAATAATCTATTTGCGCAAGACCTTTTTCTTTGTACTTTTTGATGTGTTCTTCACTCAGTTTTATTTCTCGTTGTGCATCGGCAAAACCTCCCAGAAAACACCAAAGAAAGTAATCGTTGTCTCGTTTCTCAAAAATATAATCCCAATCTTTCCAATAAATTAGTTTTCCTTTTACCTTTCTAATTTCCAAATAAACTGGCTCAATTTTAAAATGCTCGTATTTGGTACATGAATAACGATGAGATTTTATCTTTTCGTTTTCAAGGCATTTTTTAATTTCTTCAATCTGGCTGTGATTAAGATTGTACTCATAAGTAAGCTGTTTTATGAGTTCGTTGTCATTTGTAAAAGCTATATATCTAACAAATTTATCTAATTTTTCAGCCCATTCGGTAACAGAAAGTTCCTCACGTGTTATGAGATTTGTATTTTTAGAATTAATTATAAATATCATTGTTAGGATTTTACTGTTGGTTAAATCGAATTATTTATTTGTTTTGATCGACCTCTGTATAATATCAATAACTTATTTAGAGATTTCATATTTGTAGTATAACTATCTATTTGCAAATATTCTCTCCCACCAGGATAATCGTAGACTAAATAATAATGTCTGTTTTTTCCAAAGCCCTCACAGATTGCTTCTTCGTTCTTTATAGATTCCCAATTGTGAAACTTTGTTTTTATGGTTTCTATACCTTTTTCATTTAAAATTATCTGAGGTGTAGTATTTATAACTTCTCTGAATTCTTTGTAAGTTAAATAAAGACCTGCAAATGTTAATAGTATTCCTAAAGGCAGGCTTCTTGAATTAAATAGTAAGTAGCCACCAAGGATAATACTCGAAATACCTAAAAGCATTTGGATTGAATTTTTGCTTTTGGAATAAAAAATTATAGTTTGTTTTGGGATAAATATGTTGTCTTGAAATACATCTTCCTTTTCAAATTTTAATAGTAACGAATCCCATTTCTTTTTATCTCCGGGACTTTTTATTTCTGCTTTTTGATAAATACTGTTATCAGTGCCAATTAACCTTTCCTGAATAGCTCTTTTTTTTAATTCATGAACATTTCTAACGTTTGTAAACGCCCAAATCCTCCACTTGGTAATTGTAAGGCACCAATATAAGCAAGCTAAGAAAAAAGGAAGGATATATACAATTGGTATAATTAACCAACCTGTTACGATGTTTTGAGTTTGAAGAAAAATAGCAATAAAAATTGATGTAAATAATATTGTTCGTGCGGGGTAATTAATTAACCATTTACCTTTTTTAATGGCGTTGTCTACAGTTGTTTTTTCGTTCATCTGGCTTTATGATTCTCCGTTAACTATTTTTTATTTACTTCTAATTTCGAATGATTTTCTCGAGTTTATCTAATTCAGTATTTAATCCGAATCCTTCGGTATCTACTTTAGTTCCTATGAATTGAGAAATACCACATCCAAAACAAACTTTTGCTATTCCGATTATAGAATCTTTTCTTTTGAAAATAAAGATATCGCGATATTCAGGAATACAGGAAGAATATTCATATCGTAAGGAATCTTTTTGACTAAAAATGTTTTCCACTTCTTTTTTCTTTTCTCCGTTTAGTTCTTGCTTTACAAAATGGAATTTTTTTAAATCGGATTCAAAGTTAGGTTCTGAGATAGAATCAGGATAATGGCCAGCTAATAGTTGGCCTAGATTTTTTTCGTCGTTAGTCCCGTTTTTAATACATAGAATATCAATGATTTTATCTTCTGAAATGTCCAAATAGTAATGGTCAATTTTATCAGATTCGTAGAATTTTTTCAATTCTTTTTTTGAAGTAATATTTTCTTTTGGAATAACTTTAGTTGAATTGTTGCAGCTTATAATTGTTAAGATTAGTAATAGGTAGTATTTCTTCATATCAGCATTTTGTTGTTTTAATAGAACGAAAATACAAATAAAAATTCTACCATAATCTAGTCTTTCTCTTTGATTTACTCAATATCAAGATTAAATTTCTCTAATAATCCCGCAAGTTCCAAACGGGAGAATTTAGCGTTTTTGACTCTGTTTTCTTCTGGGTCGAAAGAATAGTTTTTTGCAGTACGAAAATCTGCTTTCTCAAGAATACTTCGTACAAATGTTGCGTTCGAAAGGTCGCAGTTTTTAAATACAGCTTGAGTCAAATCGGCTTCGGAGAAATCTACATCTTTTAGAGAACAATCGAAGAAGTTTGTTTTCTTTAATTTTCTTTGTAAAAAAGTAGAGTAGTCCAGGATACAACCCTGAAAGTTCATGGAGAATAAAAAGGCATTACTGTCACTAAAGTCTAATCCCATTAATTTGCAATCAGTAAATTTAATGTTTTTCAATCCTGTGTTTCGTAGCGTTGCCAAAGAGAAATTACAGTTCTTAAAGTTGCAGTCTATAAAGTCGTTATTACTTAAATCGCTTTTTGAAAAGTTACAGTTTATAAAGTCGCAATTAAAAAATTCGAAATCAACTAATTTCTTTTCTGAGTAATCGATGTTTTCAAATGTCTTGCCTTGTTGAAGTAATGTGTCCATAATAAATTGATGATGAAAGTTAATTGTTGCAAATGCGATATTTATTCTAATTCGATACAATCAAAAACATGGTTGTTTAGTATCATTTCGACTATATCGGCTTCGCTATCAATTCTTAAAATATTATCCCAATCTTCAAGATCGAAATTCCACTTTGCGTCTGGTAATAATTCGTTAAGGATTGTTGTTGCCGATTCTAATTTCGATTCTGTGTTTACCGAAGTTTTGAAAACGTAAATCATTATTTGCTTTTTTTAGTTTGCAAATGTCAATAATAAAGAGACAATTCTATTAGGATTCAATAAGCAGGAGTTAGGATTTATCAATCATTTTCCGATACTCAATAGGAGTGACGCCTTCGTGTTTTTTGAAGATACGACTAAAGTACGATTGATCATAATGTCCTACCTGTATTGCAATTTCGTTAATGGTAAGATTGGTTTGGTATAATAAGTATTTGGCTTCTAGTAGGATTGTTTCGTCTATCCATTTTGTAGGCGATTTTCCTGTGACTGATTTAACCGATTTGTTTAAATGATTTGGAGTGACATTCAGAATCGAGGCATAATAACTTACCTGATGTTGGGTTTTTATATGTAAATAAATAAGTTCTTTAAACTTAGTTGTAAGTGTAGTTGCTGCCGTGAGGGTTTTATTGGTTTTTACGGCGTTCTTGTTTATTTCGAAAAGTAAAGCAATAAGGTATGGTTGTATAATATCCAGATTGGTACTACCAGTTTCGGTATATTCAATAAGTAAACGATTTAATAAGTTCGAAATAAATCCAGCTTCTTGTTTTTGGAAATTTACAGTAGGATTTCCCCAAACTTTCAAAAAATCAAAATCATTTAGCATTTCCCGATTACCATATTTCCCAATTAGGATATCCTGATGAAACTGACATATAATACCAGTTATCTTTTTACTCATAAAATCTATCGAGTAAATCTGTCCGGCAGGAACAAGTATCATTTCATTTTCCTTAGTAGTATATTCTTCAAATCCAACTTTTAATTTGTGAACTCCAGAAGTGATAAAAAGTAACGTATGGCAAATGTGTTTGGATGGAGGTACAGGATATTTTAGTTGATTTACATCTTCAAGCCTCAAACAAAAAAAATGTTCTGAATTTGATTTAAAGAGATGTTCTACAGTATTTTCAGATTCAAGGAACTTATCCCGAAAATCTTTTGCACCATAGGTTTTTATATCTTCCTCTTTTTTCGCTTTCATTTTCCTGTTTGGTATTCGTAGTAAAATTTACTCAGCGAAAATAGGAATTAAAAATAGGTTTCTTGTTTACTTATTTCTCAATTTCAATCCCAAAACCATTCGTAGGGAAGATTACCCAACGATCATTTACTTTCATTGCTTTGTTTACTTTTAAATGATATACTTTATTATCATTTAATTCGATTATGATTTTTAAGTCATAAGTAGCAGCCTCAATAGTTACTTTATTTCTTATGGTATTAACTTTTTTAGTTTCTACTAAAGCAGATTCTGTTTTTACCAATTTGATGTTTTCCCAATTAAATAAAGAATGCGCCTCCGAAATAAACTGATTTATACGTTTGATATCTTCCGGTTTTCTTTGTTTTCCTTTTCTAACAATTAGCTTTATTAAATCTTCGTTGGACTTTAATCTCGAAGATTCCTCAGGAGTTATTGTACCATTTACAAAACCATAAGCAGCATTTTCTTTGGGAGATATAAACAAAGAATACAAATCTTCTGCATCTTTATCTTTAATGCTATTTGTAATTTCGATGGCAAATTCATCAATAGTTACTGGTTCACTACATGAAACTAATGTGATAAGGCTAAAAAGAAGGATGAGTTTTGTAAATTTTATATTTTTCATTTTATGAATTTAGTTTTTGGATGGACTAAGATGTTTTACTCGATATCAGATTTAAGAAGTGAATATAAATTCAAGTCGATAAATTTATCGTAAAGTAATTCTCCTTGGCGAATAATGCCTTCCTTGGTAAAGTTAAGTTTTTCTGGGATTGTTTTGCTTTTAAAGTTTTCGGTTCCACATTTTATTTCGATTCGGTTTAATTGCAAACCCGAAAAACCAAAGTTAATAATTGCTTTACAAGATTTAGTTATAATCCCTTTTCCTTGTAGGTTTTCGGCAAGCCAATATCCGATTTCTCCAATTTTATTCTGACCATCAATTTTATAAACGCCAATTCTTCCTATGACTTTTCCATTATCAACAATAACAAAAGCATACTCATTTCCGTCTTTGTTTCGTTGCATTGTCCCTTTTACAAAATTCTCTGCAAATTCAACTGTTTGCATTCTGTCTACAAATGGTAACCATTCTCTTAAATGTGTTCTGTTTGCATCAACAAGATCAAAGATTGGTTGTGCATGATTCTCGTGGATTAACTCAAGTTTTAGGTTTTGGTCTATGTTTATGGTCATGATTGATGGGGTGAAGTATTATTTTATTTCTTTCTTTTTATTACTATCATAAATATTCCTAAAATTATTGAAGGAACCCAACATATAAAAGATATTTCGGCAATCAGTTTTATTAATGGAGTTATTGTTCCCATATAGCTAAACAATGCCCCAGTTATAAGAAACATTATTATACCATTTATAATAAAACCAATTCCTATTTTTTTGTAAATACTCATGAGTTGATTACTTTTTGTTGTTTATAGAATGTTAGCTAATATCTGTTAATTTAGAAATTTTGTCACCTGAAAATTTAAAGATTGATTTTCCTTTTAAATTCAGTTCTTGTCCTTTTTTGAGTCCATTAGGAAAGTCCATTCCTAAAATTGCAAAGTAGTTAATCTCTATTTCGGTTTCGTTTTCTAAATGTTTAAAAGATTTTATGGTTTGTGTTCGGCTCGAGAAATATGCTTTTGCCTGTTCAGCTTGCTGTTTAAAAGAGGTTAATCCAGCTAAAGACATATTTGTTTCGCCACCTTGAATATTCTCAAAGATTATAGCTTCGTCAAAATCTGAAACCATTTTGTCAATATCAAATTGGTTATAACCGTCAATGTAATTCTGAATTGCTTTTTCTCTTTTGATCATGATAATAGTCTTATATTCGAGGAATCTATTTCTTCAGCTAATATATAAATATTTATCAAGAATTTCTTCAAATGTGTCTATCTGACACAGGAATACACGAGCGATAGCGAACTGGCGAATATAAACATTGCCAACGGTTTCAACCGTTGGAGCACAATGCATTATCACAATCCGTATCCCACGGTTGAAACCGTGGGCTATGCAAAATACGATAGAATCGTAGCACCTCTGTGGCTTAAAACCTTTGTACCTTTGCTTCTCTGAACCTTTGAACCTTTTCTCAAAAAAAAACTCAGCCTCACCATTCCTAAGAATGACAAGACTGAGAAAGATGACAAGTTAAAATGTCTTTGAATTATTTTGCTCCTGGAGGAGAGTTCTCTCTTATGTATTTCATAAAGGTATCTAAAAGATGTTTTCTTGTTCCTTCACCTTCGGATATACTGTGCGAACGATTAGGATAAATCATCAAGTCGAACATTTTATCGTATTTAACTAATTCGTTAATTAAAACTTCGGCGTTTTTATAATGTACGTTATCATCGCCTGTTCCATGAACATATAATAAGTTTCCTTTTAGGTTTTTGGCGTGAGTTACTGGTGATGCTTTAACATAAGTTACTTCGTTTTCGCTAGGCAATCCCATATATCTTTCTGTATAAATATTATCATAAAAATGCTGATCGGTTACAGCAGCAACTGCAATTCCTGTTTTGTAAATTTCAGGATATTGAAACATTAAATTTAATGTTACTGCTCCACCGCCGCTCCATCCGTGAATGGCAACTCTGTCGGTATCGATAAATTTCCATTTTAAAACCTCTTTGGCAGCCATGGCTTGATCACGAGTATTTACGATTCCGATGTTTTTATAAATCGATTTTCTCCATTTTGTACCTTTCATTACAGGAGTTCCTCGGTTATCCATAGCAATTCCTATATATCCTTCTGGAATTAAATAGGCGATGTACGGATAAAAATATGGTTCGTCATTTGCTACAGAAGCCATTGGTTCTCCATAAACATAAAAGAACACAGGGTACTTTTTATTAGGATCAAAGTCTAATGGTTTAGCCATTATTCCGTCCATTTCGATACCATCTACAGTAGTAACTTTAAATTTCTCTAAAGAATAATTACGATCCGGAGCTACAAAAGAATCAGCTGTTTGTGGTAATATTTTTTTATGACTAGGTAAAGCGACTAAGCGTGTGTTGTAATCACGATTAATGTTAGAGTTGGTATGTTTGGCATATTTACCATCTGTAGAAAAACGGTATTCATTTGTTCCTTCAAATTCTTTAGGAGTAATGCGTTTTGTTTTTTTTGTATTCAAATTGGTTTCATACAAATAGCGTTGTGTTGCATCTGTAGGACTGGCAATATAATAGATAGATTTTGTTTCCTGATTATATGCTTTATAATAAGCGTCGAAATTTTCGGTGGTAATTAATTCTTTCTTTTTACCATCGGCACTAATTTTATAAATATGCATCCAACCATCAGCATCTGAGCTCCATAAAAAAGCTTTTCCGTTATCTACAAACTGACAAGGAAAAACATCGTATTCTCCCGAAGAGATGTCAAAAACATCAATCCATGATTCTGATTTTTCTTGATAGATTAAATTAGCTGTTCCAGACTTTGCATCACAAGTATAAATAGAAGCTTGGTTTTGAAGTCTGTTTAACTGAACAACCATTACATTTTGATTGTTGATCCATTCCATTCGAACCAAATAGTTATTGTCTGGCTCACCTGGAATATTTAACCAATTTGTTTTTAATGAAGTAATATCGATTACCCCAATTTTTACAGATGATGGTTTTTCGCCTGCTTTTGGATATTCTACAGGAACTGTAAAAGGATATAGTGCATCGGTATTGTTTATCATTAAATGGAATTTTGTTTGGGATGCATCTACACGCCAAAACGAAATGCTTTTTCCATCCGGACTCCATCTAAAACCATCTCGAGCTGCAAGTTCTTCTTCATAAACCCAATCAAAAGTTCCGTTGATGATTTTATCAGTTCCATCGGTTGTTAGCGGAGTTATTTTTCCAGTAACTAGATTTTCCAGATAAATGTTATGTTGCGAAACATAGGCTACGTTCTCATTATCATTAGAAAACTTAGCAAACATTAAGGATGACTTTTCTAAGCTTGTACCAAGTTGCTTTCCTTTACCAGTTGCAAGGTCAAAAAACCAATAATCTCCTTTGGTATTAGCTCTCCAAACTTTCTTAGAATTAGTATAGACCAATACTTTTGTTTTGTTTTGGTTCCAAACCAATTGTTCTATTTCACCCGTAAATCCAGATTTTTGTAACTGCTCCTGAGTTAAAATAGTAGTGTTTTGGTTTAGTTTATCAACATCGTAAACAACTACGTTTCCTTGGGAGTTTACCCAAAAAGAATGGGAGTTTGGCAACCAATTTAACCGATTAATATCAATGCTTTCCTGAGCAAAAACACTCGAGCAGATTAATAATAATAGTAGAAAATGCTTTTTCATTATACTTATGTAATTTTAGATTAATAATAGCGCTATGGTTATAGCGCTATAAAATTAATGATTAATGCGAATCAAGAGTTGAATTTTTGTATAAACCTAACGGGTTTTTAAATCTGTTAGGTTTAATCTTAATTTGTAGTTGTGTTGTTTGATCCCTTGATTCACATTTTTGCTATTCCTTTATTAATTTACTGATTATTGTTTTTCCGCTTGACGATTTAATTTTTAAAATGTAAACACCATTTACTTTTCCAGATAAATCAATTGTTATATCATTTGATTTAATTTTTGATGATGTTGTACTTAATATTAATTGTCCCGTAACACTGTAAACAGAAGCTTCGTATTCTTCTTGATCTAATGAAGGAATATATACAGTAAATAAATCTTTTGATGGATTAGGATATACCACAACTCCCTCGATTTTATTTTCTTTTACATTTAATGTTGGACTGTTGTTGATTTTGAAATTGTCAAACCAAACTCTGGTACCATAACCCGATGTGTTTCTTATCTTAACTAGAACACTCGATTGGTTTTTTACAACACTTAAATCTACAGTTTCGCTTCTCCAATCAGAATCTTGTGTTGGCTTCCAGTCATTAGTTTCATTTGCTTGCGTAGTAGCAGGGTCATCCTGAATAGGAGGCAATACAGTTTGCAATTGCAATTGATTCTTAGAATATACATTTGTCCAATTAACACCGCAATCTGATGAAACTAAAATATCGATCTGATCTGGGGCAGGAGCAGGGTCAAAAACACTTAAATATTGTGTGTATCCAAGATCAAAATGTAAATGAGGTTTATCAGCTGTTGTAAAATCCATTGATTTTAAAATTAACTCATCGACCATTCCTGTTGGAGCATCAGCATTATTGATAACTAAACAAGTTAAATCTCCTTTACCTACATCGGTGCGTTGTTCCCAAGTAATAGGATCTGCATTTAAATTTAGAACTTGCCAGTCTTGCTGAGGGAAAGCATCATTAAAATTCTCAGTAACAGGTAAAGTATTTTTACCTTTTATTGTTACTGCGCTTGTTTTTAGCATGGTTGTACCTTGTCCGTAAGTATTAGTAGCAACTAAAGTAACATTATAATCACCTGGAGTATTATATACTACAGCTGGATTCTTGCTTGTAGAAGTTGCTGGTGTTCCTCCTGGAAAAGACCATAACCATGAAGTTGGCTCACCAAAAGAAGTATCTGAGAATTGAACTGGTAAATCACTACAAATCATTGAACTTGTAATTTTAAAATCAGTATATGGTTTTTCTTTACTATCAAAAGTAAATTTTAAATTATCAATCCAAATTCTCGCACCATAACCAGATGTATTCACAAATTTAATCAGAACGTTAGGGTTTCCTTTAAAAGCTGTTAATGAAATTCTTTCAGTTCTCCAATCAGAATCTGATGTTGGAACCCAATTATTAGGATTTGTACTTGTGGCAGTTTCTAGTACCGTATGAGTTTTAGAGTATAAAGGTGTCCAAGTGGTTCCACAATCTTTGGAAATTAAAATATTTAGAAGATCAGGACTATCTGCATCAAATTTTGCATAAGCAACATCAAAAGAGAAATCAGTTGCACCAACTGCTAAGTTTAATGGTTTCAATGTAATTTCATCTACATCTCCTGCAGCATTATCTGCATTGTTTATAATCATACAAGAGGAAGAATTTCTGCCAGCAGCAGTACTTTTTTCCCATGTTAGATTGTTATTTAGGTTAGTGACTTCCCATCCAGCTGGAGGAAAAGTTCCTTCGAAGGTTTCTGTAAACGAAGCGCCTACAGGAGTAGTTACTGTAATAAAGTTTAATTTGGTAACTGAAGTTCCTGTACCAGATGGATTTGTAGTTGTTAAAGTAACATTATAAGAACCATTTGTAGTATATGTTACTATTGGATTTTGTGCTGTTGAGGTTGCAGGAATTCCACCTGGGAAAGACCATGACCAACTTGTAGGGTTTCCTGTTGAGGTATCTTTAAATGGAACAACTAAACTTGCGCAATTTGTTTTGGTAACAGCAGCAGAAAAATCAGATATAGGAGTAAGACTTTGAGTAATCGCTACATTTACATTGTCTATCCAAATGCGGGTTCCATAACCTGATTTGTTTTTAAAACGAATTGTAACATTTGGATTTCCTATATAAGCATTAAGATTTACGATTTCTTTTCTCCAGTTTTCAGGTGTACTCGGAATCCAGTTATTTGGAAGCGTTATAGGAGTAGTTGTAGTTTGAAGATCGGTATGTGTTTTAGAATATACAGATGTCCAACTTGCCCCACAATCGGTAGAAACTTCTACCTCAAGAACGTCTGGACTTATATCATCAAATTTTGTGTAAGCAACATCAAAATAGAGTTGACTATTTACTCCATTTGTAAAATTATAATAAGGAAGTTGTATGTAATCCAGTTCGCCAACGACAGCATTATCAGCATTATTCATAATCATACATGCTGAATCTCCATTGCCAACATCTTTACGTTTTTCCCACGCTAAACCTGCATCTGGATTTGTAATAGCCCATCCGTCTGGAGGAAAAGCTCCCGAAAAATTCTCAGTTAAGTTTACTGTAGATCTTTGATCAACTTTTATATAGCTGGTAATTGTTTTGGTGTCGTTTCCTAATGCGTTAGTAGCAGTAAGTGAAACAGGATAAATTCCTGGTGTTGTATAAGTAACTGTTGGGTTAACCGCTGTAGATGTAGCTGGTGACCCTCCGATAAAAGTCCAGGATCTGGAAGTAGGTAATCCAAGAGAAACATCTTTAAAAGTTATGCTTTTATTAGCACAAATAGCAGTTGTACTTGCTGTAAGTTGAGCTATTGGCGCTGTACTAATAACTCCCACAGAAGCTAAATTACTGTTTTGCCATAAAAAACCTCTAGGATATTTGGCTACAGTCATATCGTCTAGCCAATAAGTCATTGCATTAGTCTGGTCTTTGGTAAACATAGATTGACAATCTACATTATAATCCATTAAATTTTGATAGTTTGCAATAACTCCGCAGCTATTTACAGCCGATAAATTACAACCAAATCCCTGCGTTGTTGGTGGAGTATCTGCCATACCATCGTTAATTGGGTCACAACCATTCTGAAAAGTATGTTGCAAACCAAAATAATGTCCAAACTCATGAGACATTTCTTTAGCAAATTGGAAATTAGCATCAGATCCACCCGTAGTACCAATATATCTATGATTATAAGTTACGTGAGGAACAACATCTTGTACAGGTAAAAAAGCATGTCCAGAACCATAAACACCATCAGCTGGGTTAGGTTCATCTACAACAACTATGTCTAAGTAATATTTTCCGTTTTTACCGTAGTACATATAATTATAAATTTTCGAATCGTATCCATCGACAATATGTGCTTCTGGATGCCAGTTCATTCCGGGAGTTTCTAATAAATTGCCATCTGGGTCAACTGTAGCCAGAACAAATTGAATGTTCATTTTGCTTTTTATAGCTTCAAAACGTGGGTCTACAGTATTGTAAGCAGGGTATAAACCATTAAAATCTTTGTTGCAAACATCGATTGCATCATTAATTCGGCTTTGCATTTGGGCTTTGGTAAATGTTTTCCCAATATTAGATCCGTCATTTAGGATATGAAATACTACTGGTATAATATAAGGAGCAGCGTCCTTTTTCTTGGTTAATCCAGCTTTTTTTGCAGTTTCAATTTTTGGCAAAGATTGTCTAAATAGATCTTGCTCTTTTTGAGATAAATTGGTTCCGCATCCCATAATTGTTTGTGCAGAAGTGTTTAATGCGAAGAGCAGTAAAAACACAAATACTAAGTAATTTTTTTTCATAAAAATTTAGGTTAATTTGTAATTAGCTTAGATCCTGTAGTGTCAATTTCTATTTTTTAAATTAAAAATTGATCTAATGTCGTGGTCTTAATCTTGAGCTAAATATTTTTTTTGATAAAAGTACAGTAGTGAGTTGTGGCACATTTATATTATATTAACATTAAATAATGGTATATTATCTGGTTTAATGTTAAAAAATATGTTTAGGTGTTAATATATTGGTTGTTTTTTAAAGTGATTCGTATTTTTTGTGGTAAAAATATACAGAAAACACAAGGTAGTATGATGCCTGATAGGATTTTGCTACATCCTAGATTACTAATCGGAATTTTTTTTTAATTGAGGGATAGATACCAGTTTTTAGGTAATGTAATAATCGTTGGAATTATTTGGTGGAGTTATCTTTTTGTTGTTTAATTCCAAAAGTGTGTTTTCTATCATTTGCGACATGGTGTCCAGAGCCAAATCGTTAGGTTGTAGACCAAAAGGATCTTCTAGTTCATCTGCGATTGCTTCTAAGGCTACAAATGTATAGGCAATAAACACGATTGCAAATGGAGTAATCCAGCCTAATGTTTCTACAAAGCCAAAAGGCAATATAAAGCAGTATATATAAACTGTTCGATGTAGTAATACACTATAAGTATAAGGAATAGGAGTACTGGCAATTCTTTCGCAACCACCTACGATATCCGAAAGTTTATTCAGGTTTTCTTCAAATGCCAATTGGGACATACTATCGATTTTACCTTCTTTTTTTGCGTTCTTCACCCAATTTCCTAATTCTCTTAAAATAATGATGGGTTTAAAATGAACTTCTTTTAAGGTGTTTGCAAATTCTTTAGAAAGAAGACGACTCATGTCGTCGCTAGAATCAGTATGTCTGAGTTGGTGTTTTAATGCGTAAACGAAAGCAATAAGTAAATTGATAAATTGGTCACGTTTTTCATTATAGTCATTGTCTATTAATGTATGACTTTGTCGAGCCAACGATCTGGTGTCGTTAAGTAATGCTCCCCAAAGTTTTCTGCCTTCCCAGAATCTGTCGTAGCTAACGTTATTACGAAAGCCTAAAAAGATAGCCAACGCAATTCCAAATAAAGTAAATATAGCAGGATTAATATGTAGATTATGTTCTAATAAAAAAGGTTTGAAATACACCACCAATATCGAAAACAATAACAATAGTATTAATCTCGGCATAAGTTGTGGCAAAACGGAACCATTCCATTCGAACAACATTTTAAACCAATTGCTTTTTTTCTTTATAATCATTGGGTGAAATCAATTTTGTTACTACAAAAGTAATAATTATATCCCTGATTGTATCTCTCAAATTTTTGGTAAGTAGCTATGTAGTATTTAAGGAATGTAGGTATGATTGTAGCTTTTGAAGCATTATCAAAAGAAAAAGAACCTTAAATAATAATTGTTTAAGGGGTATTTTGATAATTCTTTCTGCTAAGCTTTATTCGATACTATTTTATTTCTCCTGTTCTAAATTATCAGCAGCAGAAATCTGATCAAGTATATTAGTTTGATTGGGTGCAATGTAATTTTTTGTCTCGCTAGCGATTTCTTTCTTAAAAAGAAGGTCTAATGCATTGTAAAGTCTTAATAAAACTTCTTTGTCTTCTTTTTCAATCTCTAAAGCAGTATTGAAATTAAAAATATAATTATTAGAGTTGCGTACTTCTACTTTTATCGTCTTAGACGTGATTTTAAATTTAACTATATCCATGTTGTTTGTAAATTACTTAGTTTGCAAAATGCTGTTTTTTTTGGTTTTTTTTGCAGTCATGCAAAAGATGAGGAGCTTTAATTTACCTTCTGAATATGAAGTTTAAGAGAGGCTTCATATAGATTCAGCAATATTAGGCGAGATTGAAGTAGCATCTTTGCGGCTAAAATATTTAGTTAAGGTTAATTTTATCACTTCAAATTTATGATTTTATCGTCAGTCCTAAAGGATTAGGGCAGTATTTTCTAAGCATAATTTCAATAAAAAACCCTTAAACAATTGTTGTTTAAGGGTTTGTTTTGGTAGCGAGACCGAGATTTGAACTCGGGACCTCAGGGTTATGAATCCTGCGCTCTAACCAACTGAGCTATCTCGCCATATTTGCAGTAAGAGTATGTCCCTCATTGCGGGTGCAAATATAGAAATAAATTTAGAGTTAGCAAGCAGAAATGAAAGAAAAAAAAATATTTTTAAAAAACTCTTTTTTTCAGAGATATATTCTTATATTTCCAAAAAATTAAATCTGGCACATGGATCTAAAAGTACGTTACGAAATCGAGTTTCCTATAAATTCATCTCCGCAGTTGTTGTATCAGTATATATCTACACCATCAGGATTGTCTGAATGGTTTGCTGATAATGTAAATTCACGTGGAGAGTTTTTTACATTCATCTGGAATGATTCTCAGGAAAAAGCACGTTTAGCATCCAAAAAAACGGGCGAAAAAGTTAAGTTTAAATGGGTTGACGAAAGCAGCAAAGACACAGAGTATTTCTTTGAACTGCATATTCTCGTAGACGAAATAACGAAAGATGTTTCGCTTATGGTAGTCGATTTTGCCGAAAAAGATGAGCTTGGAGAAGCGAAACAATTATGGGAAAATCAAATATCAGATCTAAAACATCTTATCGGATCAGTTTAGTAAAAGTCTATTTTATAACTTATATTTGCCCTGAACAAAAATTCAGGGTTTTTTTATGATTAATTTTAACGGAAACATAGTAGCGCAGGACGATAATTTATTGATTCAAAATCGCGCTTTTTTGTATGGAGATGGTGTTTTTGAAACACTTAAAATAGTAAATAATAAAATCCTCTTTCTTGAGGATCACTATTTTAGGCTAATGGCTTCAATGCGTGTAGTTCGAATGGAGATTCCTATGAACTTTACAATGGAATATCTAGAGGAGCAAATCCTTTCATTGCTTAATCATAATTCTATTGCCGATTCGGCTAGAGCAAGAATTACGGTATATCGTAATGACGGCGGATATTATTTACCTCAAAACAATACAGTATCCTTTTTAATCCATGCGACAGCTTTGGATAATAAAGCATACGAAGTAAATGAGAATCCATATGAAGTTGATTTGTACAAGGATTTTTATGTTACCAAGCAATTATTGTCATCAATAAAAACGACAAATAAAATAATAAATATCACAGGAAGTATTTTTGCAAATGAAAACGGACTGGATAATTGTATTTTGTTAAATGATAGTAAGAATGCAATCGAAGCATTACAAGGAAATTTATTTATGTTGTTGGGTAATAAATTAATTACACCACCAGTTTCTGAAGGATGTTTGAATGGTGTGATGCGTAAACAAATTTTAGCCCTTGCCAAAAAACTAACAGACATAGAAGTTGTAGAAGAACCAATATCGCCGTTTGATCTTCAAAAAGCCGACGAATTGTTTCTTACTAATGTTATAAAAGGGATTCAACCAATAACCAAATACAGAAAGAAAGATTTTACGACTAAGATATCTGGTATCCTTACGCAAAAACTTAATGAAAGTATTGCTTAATTAATTGAGATACGGATTCTCTGGTGCATTAGACCAAATAAGATAATCGCCTCCCAGTTCGATAATTTGTTCTTTCCAGAAATGGGTAGGTGATTTTCCGATAATTTTATTTTTATAATTATTATCGGCTATAATCCAGGAGTTACCCTGCATTTCTGTTTCGAGTTGGTTTTCGTCCCAACCAGTGTAGCCCAAAAAGAAACGTATGTTGTTCTTATTGATTGCTCCACTATTAATTAAGTCTTTTGTAGACTCAAAATCTCCTCCCCAATATATACCATTTGAAATTTCGACACTATTCGGAATTAAATCGGGTATATTATGGATAAAATAGAGATTATCCTGCTCAACTGGACCTCCATTATAAATCTTGAACGTGGCTTGGATTTCGGGAATTAAGTCATTAATAGTATATTTAAGTGGCTTATTTATGATGAAACCTATTGAACCTTGTTCATTGTGATCTGCTAATAGAATCACTGACCTGTTAAATGATAAGTCTCCAATTATAGAAGGCTCGGCAATAAGCAGGTGTCCTTTTTTTAATTTTTCTGAAATCATATCGTTACAATTTTTATTAAATTTAAGAATAAATTTTTTAAAATCGTAAATAAAATCGTTAAACGGCAAAAAAAAACCTTCCATATGGAAGGTTTTAATTATATTAAAAGCGTATGTAACTTGTTCTTAGTTAACTGCACCTTCTAATTCAGCACCTGCTTTGAATTTCACAACATTTTTAGCAGCGATTTGAATAGTTTTTCCAGTTTGAGGGTTTCTACCATCTCTCGCAGCTCTTGCTGATACTGACCAAGATCCAAAACCTACCAATGATACTCTCCCACCTTTTTTCAAAGTAGCACCTACGTTTCCTAAAAATGATTCTAAAGCTAATTTTGCCGCAGCTTTTGTAATTCCTGCATCAGCAGCAATAGCATCGATTAATTCTGATTTGTTCATAATAATTAGTTATTAATTGTTGGTTAAAAAAAATTGTCAATACACAAATTTAGTAGGAAATACGTTCCTTGCAAGTGTTTTGTTTAATTTTAGTTTGAATTGTTAATAACTTGCTTTTTTTGTTCATAAAGCAACCCAAAAGCATCACTAAATTTAGTGAGTAGCCTTATTTTGTTGATGTTAGTAGACCTTTGTGTTGTCAGAAAAAGTAATCCCATTTAGTAATTCTGCAACCGCCATTCGTTTTTTTCCGGGCAATTGTAGGCTTAATAATTGAATATAGCCATCAGTAACTGCAATTTTAATCTCTTTTTTGGTGCTAATTAAAGTGCCTATTTCTAGATTATGTGCTTCCAAAATAGGTTTAGCTTCATAGATTTTTACACTTAATTCTTCTTCTTTATCTTTAAGGAAAGTCCAGGCTGCAGGATAAGGACTTAAACCTCTTATTAAATCATTAATTACAGCTGCTGGTTTTGTCCAGTCTATTTTGCAGTTTTCTTTATTTAGTTTGTATGCCGTTTTAATTTCGGCATTGTCTTCTTGAATTATAGTGGTTACGTTACCTGATTCAATAGCTTGCAAAGTCTCAATAACTGTTTCGCTTCCTAACTGCATTAAGCGATCATGAAGTTGACCTGCATTTTCTGTTGGTTCTATTTCTGTTTCAGAACTAAGAATCATTGCTCCGGTATCAATTTTATCATCTATAAAAAAGGTAGTAACACCAGTTTTGGTTTCACCATTTATTATAGCCCAGTTTATAGGAGCGGCACCGCGATAATTAGGAAGGAGTGAAGCATGAAGATTAAATGTTCCTAACGAAGGCATCTCCCAAACAACTTTAGGTAACATTCTAAAAGCAACAACAATTTGCAAATTAGCATTTAAAGATTTTAACTCCGATAAAAAATCTTCGTCTTTTAAATTGGTAGGTTGTAATAAAGGAAGGTTATTTGCTAACGCATATTCTTTTACAGCCGAATATTTTATTTTCTGACCACGTCCTGCTGGTTTGTCTGCTGCGGTAATAACACCTACAACATTATAATTGTTTTTTATTATGGTATCTAGAATTCCTACTGCAAATTCAGGAGTTCCCATAAATATGATTCTTAATTTTTCCATTATGATTTTAATGTATATTTATTATTCGGTTTTATTATGATACGATTGTCCTCTAGTAATTCTTGTAAAGTATGAACAACATCATCGGCACTATTGTTAGTGCGTGTTTGGATGTCTCTAGAGCTCAAATCTTCAGTTTTTAATAAATCAAGAATAGTTTGTGCGACAGAGTTGTTTGTCTTTTTGACTTTTTTGGTAATACAATAAGAACAAATGCCACAATCGGTAGTTGTTTTTTCTCCAAAATAATCCAGGATCAATTTGCTTTTGCAAGTTTTTTTCTCGTTTACATAGTCCAGAACCGATTGTAATTGGTCTTTCTTTAGGTTGTTCTGTTTTTCAAGATATTTCGAGACCCTATTAATAGTAAGGTCATCTTCTCGTACTTCATTAAATAATATAGAGGCATCATTGTTTTTGCTATTATACTCAATGATTTCTTTTTCTTTTAATTTTTCTAAAACGGTATGAACTTCAGCTTCAGAGCTATTCGATTTTTTAGCAATCAATTGCAGGTTAAACGGAGTTTTCATTTCGTAAATACCAGGGTAAGTACGCAAAATTGCCAGAATAATTTCCTCGTCATTAGAGTTTAGGCTTGTATAACGTATTACCTCTCTCGATTCGATAAGAAATTGCATTGTGATTTTTTCCGAAAAACTTTGAGATAAAGTAATAATTCCTTGACGGTCTAAAAACTGTAAAGCATTGTATGTTTTTAAAGTAGGGAAGTCGTATTTATGACAAAAACGATTCAGATTAAAAGCAAACTCTTCATTAATTCCTTCGCCGTAGGCAATTTGAAAATAATTACAAAGCTTAACGTACATCTTTTTAAGGAAGCTTTTATCTGCTAAATTTTGAATAAACTGATTTTCGGCATTAGCAGTGTCTGATGCACTAGTGAGTAAAACCGAAAAAGATTTTTCGCCATTACGTCCCGCACGTCCAGATTCCTGATAATAGTTTTCGATGTTTTCGGGTAATTGGGTGTGAATTACAGTTTTTACATTGGGTTTATCAATCCCCATCCCAAAAGCATTTGTGGCAACAATAACCTGAGCTTCTTCGCTCATCCATAATTGCATGTTCTTGTCTTTTTCTTTAGTAGTAAGACCACCATGATAATAGGTAGCTTTAAAACCTAAAGATTGTAATTGAGCCGAAATACTCAAACAAGATTTTCTATTACGTACATATATAATAGATGGTTGCGGATTTTTTTTAAGAATCTGCTCCGTTCTGTATAATTTATCTTCGACCTCAAAAACCATGTAGGCAATGTTTTCTCTGGTAAAAGATTGCTGGAAAAGTTTTGGGTCTTTTAAGCCTAATTCAGTTTTGATGTCTTCAATGACCCTTGGAGTCGCCGTTGCAGTCAGAGCAAGAAAAGGAATCTTAGGAAAATGTTTCTTTAATTCCGAAATCTTTAAATATGCAGGACGGAAATCGTGCCCCCATTGCGAGACACAATGCGCCTCATCTATGGCAATAAAATTTATAGGTAAGTTTTTTATGCGGTCAAGAATCCAGTCCGATTGTAATCGTTCAGGTGACAGGTATAAAAATTTATAATTCCCAAATTGGCAATTGTCAAGAAGATTAATAATTTCTTCAGTAGCGATTCCGCCAGTAAGAGCAATTGCCTTTATGTTTCTTTTTTGCAAATTAGCAACCTGATCCTTCATTAATGCTACCAAAGGCGAAACTACCAGACAGATTCCTTCTCTCATCATCGACGGAACCTGAAAACAAATAGATTTTCCACCACCAGTTGGCAATAAGGCAAAAGTATCCTGACCATTTAAAACCGAATCAATGATTTCGTTTTGCAAAGGTCGGAAACTATCATGTTTCCAGTATTTTTGAAGAATCGATAATGCTTCTTGCATTTGTCAGGATTAAAGTTAACAATTTAGAAAACAGTTTCTAGTTTTACCAACCTTAAAAACTCCGACTAAATTTTATCTAAGATATAAAGAATTCGGTTAGATACAGTATCTTTAGGAACCTCAATAAGTTCGTAACCGTATTTTTTATACGTTTCTACCAGATGGCTGTAAATAGTTTTGGCTTGTTCAAAATTTTCGTAACGTTCACCGTCACTCATGTAAATTTCTTCCCAGGGTGGAAGCAGAAAAATTTTAGAATATTTGCAGTCCTCGCACGCAGCTTTAAAATGTTCCGGATAATCATCACCTATATAATCCATATAGGCTACAACATCAGGAATTCCGCGGTCAATAAACACAACTTCCGAAGGTTCTTGTTGTGCGTTCTCGAATTGTTTAATCCGTCCTTCGAGTAACTTTTCGCTAAACAACAAGGGCTTTTCAAGAAACAATTGTTCGATTCCTTCTTTTTGGGCCTCCAGTGTTACTTGTCTCGAAATTTCGGGATAACAGCAATATCCATCGGCTACCAAACCATCAATAATAGTAGACTTTCCCGTACCCGGGCCACCAATAATAACAATAATTTCTTTCTGCACTTTCTAAAAATAAAGTGCAAATTTACCTAAACTTATTGGTATTATACAAGATTATTTTCTTGAAGCGAATGATTTAGGATTTTTTTGTAGGTAAAGTACCTGCTGTTCACTTCAATCTTTTCCTTTTTAAAGAAAAAAGAAAAAGGATTTGCGCTTCCATCAGGGCTATTGAGGTTATAATTTTTTGTACTAGGATTAATTTGGTAAAAAGTGTAAGGCGTAAAGCTTTAAGCGTAAAGCTTTTTTTTAATTGCAAAAAGAGTATTCCGATAACCCTTCCAATTTCTTCGTATTCGGAATAATAATATGCGATTCAAATTTCCTTTTTGTGATTACATTGTTTATAAAGTCAAGAACATAATCAGGTTCTTTGCCAAATAGATAACCGCAAAATTCATGTCCGCCACCGCAAGAGGTAATAAGTACGATGTTTTTTTTAAGAGAAGTCATTTTATTGTAAACCGAATAAGAACCCGAAAGAGTCATAAATCCCATAGAATCATTTGGGCAGGAACGATGCGAGCCAGTTGCATAAGGAACGGTGGAATCTTCACTTCCGTGAGAAAGCAACATCGGAATCGCATTTTTAGCATTAATAAAATCTACATTCATAATTGCGCCAGATCCGCCGATAAGACCTGCATATTTAAAATCACTTGGCAAGTTATCCGAATATAAATTCATTATAGAGTAATCCCAAAAAGTAGCATGAAATGCAATTTCGGCACCAGCGCTAATTCCGGCGATAAAAATCTTCGAAGCATCGATATTATAGGAGCCTTTATTTTTAATCATAAAAGAAGTTGCTTGCCACATATCGCTAACACCAATTTGAATGGTTTTAATTTTTTCAGGTAAAGTTGAGTTGCATCCAAAATCTTTGTTCTTCATATATAAAGTGTACGAAATACTAGCAACTGCGATTCCGTTTTGAGCAAGACTCATGGCGAAATTTTTTTCACCAAAACGATCACCACCCGAAAAGCCGCCACCGTGAGCAAAAATTACAAGCGGTATTTTCTTGTCTGATTTTTTTAGGGGCAAGTATAAATCAAGATCTAGTTTAATGGAATCATTCTCGAAATAAGTTAACGTTTTGATTTCTTGTGCAGTAATAGAAAATGAAGTAAAAGAGATAAAAAGTAATAAATGTAAAAAAGGCATTCTCATTGTGGTGGTATTTTTATTATAATGCGTGTTCAATTACCCAAAGATAAAATAATAAAACAGGATAGGCTAAAATCCCGAGTTTTAACAAATTTAAAGAAGCGTGTTTGGTCTTGTAAAAGAGTAAAATAAGGTTAATTAGGGTTAATGTTTCGCATTATAAAAAAATCATAAATGCTAAATATAAAATCTCAAATCAAAACCGTATATTTGCGTCTATTTTAATGAAAGAATGGACGAAGATAAAGAAAAAACCACCGCCGAATTTTACGAAAGATTAAAGGTTGAGTTAGACAACAGTAACACTTGGCCAGCAGAATATTTGTATAAATTTATTGTGCCTTCAGTAGCAGATAATGTTGAGCGCGTAGAGAAAGCTTTTGATAGTATGGGAGCAGTAATTAAAACTACAAAATCCAAAACGGGTAAGTTTACCAGTGTTTCGGTAGATGTTACTATGAAAAGCTCAGATGAAGTAATCAGTAAATACCAAGAAGTTTCTACAATTGAAGGTATAGTTTCACTATAAATATGATCGAAAAATATAAAAAAGAAAATGCGAATGATGTTGTTTTTAATTTAGAATACAATTCTGAAAGACAACATTTAATCATTCCAGAGTATGGTCGTCATTTGCAAAAATTGATAGATCAGGCTACTGCTATTGAAGACGTTGAACAACGTAACAAAGCAGCCAAATATATTATTCAGGTAATGGGAAGCTTGAATCCGCATTTGCGCGATGTACCCGATTTTCAACACAAACTTTGGGATCAGCTTTTTATCATGTCTGATTTTAAATTAGATGCTGAATCTCCTTACCCAATCCCTTCTCGCGAAGTATTACAGCTAAAACCAGATGTATTAAAATACCCTCAAAATTACCCAAAATACAGGTATTATGGTAATAACATCAAATACATGATAGATGTTGCCAACAAATGGGAAGATGGAGAGATGAAAAATGCATTAGTATTGGTAATTGCCAATCACATGAAAAAATCTTACCTGAGCTGGAACAAGGATACCGTAAAAGATGATGTTATTTTTGAACATTTGTACGAACTGTCAGATGGTAAAATAAATCTTCTACAAAGCACAGAAGAACTCCTAAACACAACAGATTTATTACGTACTAATAAACGTATATCTAATAAAATCACACCAGCTGGACAGCCTAAAATTCAGAACAATAAGAATATAAAAGGACCAGGGAAATCAAAGCCGTTTCAAAAGAATAACAATCAGAAGTAAAAAAAAGTTGCTAAGACACTAAGTGACTAAGTAGCTAAGGTTTTTTAGCTCAGAACCTTAGAAGCTCAGAGCCTTAGAAGCTATTAAAGAATAATCAGAAGTAAAAAAAGTTGCTAAGCATCTAAGTGACTAAGTTGCTAAGATTTTTTGAAAAGAGAAAACTTAGAACCTCAGAGCCTTAGAAACTTAAAAAAGAAGAATCTTAAAAGAAGAATATGGGAATTTTTAAAATCGAAGGTGGAATTCCTTTAAAAGGAGAAATCACTCCACAAGGTGCAAAAAATGAAGCGTTACAAATTTTATGCGCGGTACTTTTAACCTCAGAAAAAGTAAAGATTAATAACATTCCTGATATTATTGATATCAATAAATTAATTACGCTTTTAGGAAATTTAGGCGTAAAAATTCAAAAAAACGAACCAGGTTCAATTACATTTCAAGCCGATGAGGTAAATGTAAACTACCTGGAAACTGAAGCTTTCAAGAAAGAAGGTGGAGCACTTCGTGGTTCAATCATGATTGTTGGGCCGCTTTTGGCACGTTTCGGAAAAGGATATATTCCTAAACCAGGAGGAGATAAAATAGGTCGTCGTAGATTAGATACTCACTTTGAGGGATTCATTAATCTAGGAGCAAAATTTAGATACAACAGAGAAGATCACTTTTATGGTGTTGAAGCTCCAGAAGGATTAATAGGAACTGATATGTTGCTTGATGAAGCATCAGTAACAGGAACTGCAAATATTGTAATGGCAGCAGTTTTAGCCAAAGGACAAACAACAGTTTACAACGCAGCTTGCGAGCCTTACTTACAACAATTATGTAAGATGTTGAACTCTATGGGAGCAAAAATCTCAGGAGTAGGTTCAAACTTACTAACAATCGATGGAGTAGAAAGTTTAGGTGGTTGCGAGCACAGAATTCTTCCAGATATGATCGAAATCGGATCTTGGATAGGGTTGGCAGCAATGACAAAAAGCGAAATCACAATCAAGAATGTAAGTTGGGAAAACCTAGGGTTGATCCCTAATACATTCAGAAAATTAGGAATCACAATAGAAAAACGTGGTGATGATATTTATATCCCTGCTCACGTAAATGGATATGAAGTTAAAACTGATATCGATGGATCAATCTTAACCATTGCCGATGCGCCATGGCCAGGATTTACACCAGATTTATTAAGTATCGTTTTGGTTGTGGCAACACAAGCAAAAGGAGATGTTTTAATTCACCAAAAAATGTTCGAAAGCCGTTTGTTTTTCGTAGACAAACTAATCGACATGGGGGCAAAAATTATGTTATGTGATCCGCATAGAGCCGTTGTTATGGGACATAACTTCGAGTCACAATTAAAAGCAACAACAATGTCATCTCCAGATATTCGTGCTGGAATCTCATTATTAATTGCAGCTCTATCAGCAAAAGGAACAAGTACGATACAAAATATAGAACAAATCGACCGTGGATACGAACGTATCGACGAGCGTTTAAGAGCAATTGGAGCAAAAATCGTGAGAGCGTAGATAAAATTCTCAAATGACGAATGAACAAAAAGCTATAAAAGCTACATACTTTAGTATAGTTGGAAACACCTGCTTAGCCGTTATAAAAGGCTTGGCAGGTTTTTTTGGCAATTCTTATGCCTTAATTGCAGACGCGATTGAATCGACTACCGATATATTTTCGTCCTGTTTGGTACTATTCGGAATTAAATATTCTAACAAACCAGCAGATGAAAATCATCCTTACGGACATGGTCGTGCAGAACCTTTAATCACATTTTTGGTCGTTGGATTTTTAATTACTTCAGCAACAATTATTGGTTACGAAAGTATTGCAAATATTCAGAATCCACATGATTTACCAAAATCCTGGACCTTGTATGTATTAGGAGCAATTATTGTTTGGAAAGAATATTCTTTTCGATTGGTAATGAAACGTAGCAAACAAACAAATAGTTCATCATTAGCAGCAGATGCCTGGCACCATCGCAGTGATGCAATTACATCTGTAGCCGCTTTTATCGGAATTTCGATTGCGCTAATCATGGGGAAAGGTTACGAATCTGCAGATGATTGGGCTGCTCTTTTTGCAGCTTTCTTTATTTTATACAACAGTTATAAAATTTTCAGACCTGCGCTTGGCGAAATAATGGACGAAAATTTGAATGATGATTTAGTCGAAGAAATCAGAATAAAATCTTTAACCGTAGTAGGTATTCTGGGAACCGAGAAATGTTTTATTCGTAAAGCAGGAATGAAATACCATGTAGATCTTCACGCCATCGTATCGGCTAAAATTTCGGTAAAAGAAGGACATGAACTTTCACATAAATTACAAGATACACTAAAAGAAAAAATCCCCCAATTAGGGAATGTTTTAATTCATATTGAGCCAGATGATTATCACTGATTTTTAAGGTTCAAAGGTTTTTTAAAGGTTCAAAGGAACAAAGGTTCTGAGGAGCTAAGGTTTCTTTTAGCAAGACAAAAAACGAAATCCGTTTATTCTTTTATATAGAGTAAACGGATTTTTTTTAAGGTTCAAAGTTTTTTTAAAGGTTCAAAGGTTCAAGAACAAAGGTTCAAAGGTTCTGAGGGACTAAGGTAACTTTGTCAAAGTTTTTTTACTTTGACAAAGATTCATCCTCAAATTTCTACTTACTAATGTGATTTCTCCTTTGTCGAAGTGACAAGATTGGAAGGAATCTGCGTGAAATCATCACTAAACTACTCCAGAATATTTAGAAACTTCAATCCAAAAACGACTCCGTTTTGTTGTATTCCGTTTTGATAAGAGTGAACATAATCTATACGAAACATTCTGAATTTCCCGAAACCAAGATTGTCTAATCCAACTGTAAATTCAGAATAGGGTTTAGTATTTGGAATTTCAAGAGAATGGAATCCTATATTTAAAGTTGATTTTAATTTATTAAATAAAGGAATCTTGTTCATAATATATCCATTGTCATTATGCTCCATATGAACCTCAAAATAACTATCGTTTGTACTATTTGTGTAATAGGGTAAGAGATTAAATACATTCAGATATCTATCGGCTTGACCTATATGAGTTTGGTTTCCGTTAAAATGTTTGTAATCCATAAAAGCGATGTTCTCGGCATTAAAGAACTTACCAGCTTTTATGTTTATTCCCAAAAGACCTTTGTTTCCTAAAGTTAAATCATATCGTACTGCTGCACTTATAAGATCAAATTCATACTTTTTCTCGCTGGCTGCTAAAGCTTTTTCATAACCTAAAGATAAGGTTGGGTATTTCTCATTCTTAATATTATATTTTCCGTCTGGTCTGGAAATATATTTGTTACCAAAACTAATTCTAGTGTTCAAATTAGCTTTTACCAAATGATGTTTCTCAAAAGGAGAATTCACAAAGTCATTTGGCGCAAGCGGATTGTTAGAAGAGTAAAAATCATTCTTATTAAAGAAAGAGTAATCGGTAGTATTAAATAGAGGTTTACGTTGCTCGTACGCAACTTTTGCACCTATAGTAATGCCGTTGGCTACATTTTGAGTATAGGCTAGTTGAGCAAATTCCAGATTGTAAACTTTCATATAGTTATCCTTAAAGAATAAAGAACTTACCGAGTTAATAAAATTACTTATAGGTTCAGTATTATTAAACTGATTTACTTTTGTACCTCCAGAAGCAAAGATTGTAGCATAATTTTGATGATTAAAGGTATGCTTAAACTCCCCAGTAACACGCAAACGCTCATCCGAGAACCCATAATTTATTGCGGTACTTATTGAGGTTTCTTTGCCTTTTTCCTCATTCCAATTTTTATAAGAAAAACCAGTTCCAATATTAAAACCCTGAACAGTATTAAAACTGAGAGCGCTTAAATCGAATAGTCCGTTATACTTAAACGAATATTTCTCGAAAGTATTTTTGTGTTCATGACCAAGTAAAATGTCAAAGAAATTAAACTTGTTATTCTTGGTATCAATAGAATCGGTGTATTTTCTCGATGTTCGAATAGTTTGTAAACTATCTTTCTTGATATAATCTGTACTTTCTTCGATAGTTAAAGGAATTGGGCGGATAGAATTCCAATAAGAATCATCTTTTTTATTAGCATTAGTTTCAAAACTTACGATTTCATTAGTGAAAGTTTTCTTTTCAAAAGAATCCGGAAATTCATAATTGGTATATACATAATTAAACTTTCCTGTAAATTGAACCCCAAATGCTCCAGCAGTAAAAGATAAACTTTGAGCATTTTTTGCCCACAATTTATTTTTAGAATTATAACTAAAGCTTTGTTTAAGATTCATTATTTGCGTTAGCTCATTCTTGATTCGATACCCTTTTATATCTAGGTCAATGGCATAAATGGCAAAACTATCATCGATAATATAGATATATCCTTCAAAAACTGGTTCTTTATCACGTTTAGGGATAACCTTTATTTTGTTTATTTGCTGGTTGTTCTCATCAAAGAAAGTTCCTTCTAGTTTGTATTTGTAGTAATTAAAGGCATTATCGGCAATAGGAGAAATCATTCTTACACCAAACTTTAATGTGTTATTATAAAAATCATAAGTAGATAAACTTGCCGTATTATAGCTATACCCTTTATTGTTACCCGAAATTTTAGATGCGATTATTTTCTCCTTAAGATTATCAGGTTTCTCAAATGTAATTTTAGAAATAGTTTCAGATAGATACAAAACACCTGTTCCTGTAGAGTCGAGATTAGAGGCCATTTCATCGCCGATATCTACTTTAAGACCCATTATCTTTTTAGGTAAATCTTTGATTTTGAACATTCCTTTAGAATAAAAATCGGCTGTGTATCGTCCTGTTTTTTCCGAATTGTCTTTTTTATTGGCAATCGCACTTCTTATAATGTCATTGGCGGGATTATCCTTAGGATTAATTATTACTTCGTTAAGAGTGAAGTTTTCTTCCAGTAGTTTTACGTCCAGTGTGTATGGTGATGCTGAAGAGGGAACAGTTAGTTTTTGAGCTTTAAACCCTAAATATTGAAATATGATTTTGTTCTTGCCAATCTCTTTTACATTGAACTGGTATTTTCCTTGTTCGTTGGATGTAGTGCTGTTATAAGTATTCTCTTCGAAGATGGAAACAAACGGTAGAGGATTTCCTTTTTCATCCGAAATTGTTCCTTTAATCTGTGCGTAATTTGAAAATGAAAGTAGTAAAAAGGCAAATAAAATAAAGTTTTTCATATAGGTACATTTCTTATTTCAAAAATAAAAGAAGTTAGAAATGAACCTATTAAAACTATGTTAAATGATTTATAGCACTTTAACTATAAAAAAGAGCGTATAGCAAGCTCGTAGCTTTTTAAACCAAAACCAAGAATAACGCCTTTGGCATTTCCAGAAATATACGATTGGTGGCGGAAACTTTCGCGTGCATACGTATTAGAAATGTGTACCTCGATAACAGGAGTCGTAACAGCTTTTATAGCATCGCCAATACCTATTGAGGTATGTGTATAAGCTCCCGCATTTAGAATAATACCATCATAGTTAAAACCAAATTCTTGTATTTTTCCAATTAATTCGCCTTCGATATTACTTTGATAATAGCTTAGTTCAATAGATGGGAAAGATGTTTGTAATGTTTCAAAGTAATCTTCAAAAGTTTGAGATCCGTAAACTTCAGGTTCTCTTTTTCCTAAAAGATTCAAATTTGGTCCGTTTATAATGATAATTTTCATGTACTATAATTTTAAGCAATTCTGATTTGTTTTTGAATCCATTTTACATTTCACTCAAAACATTTCATTAGTAGCGGTGTAAAAATAAAAAAACCGTTCCAATAAATAGAACGGTTTTCGTAAAAGTATGTGATATTATTTCTTAGAACATGAATCCAGCTGAAAGTTGGAAAACAGAGTTTTTAACATCTGCATTTTTTGAAGCTTCAGTTAATCCTATTCCGTAACGACCTTGAACAAAAATGTTTTCAGTAAGTTTAAATCCTAATCCTGCATTAAGACCGAACTCAAAAGTTTCACCATTTTTCACATCAAAATCATTTTTCTCACTTAATAAGAACGATGCTTGAGGTCCTAATTCTAAACTAAATGATTTAGTTAAATAAAACTTAGCCATTACAGGAATAGATAAATATCCTAATTCATTTTTAAATTCATCAACAGCAGTTTTATAAGTTGCTCCTTGAGTAGAGTATAAAAGTTCAGGTTGGATAGAGAATTTTTCAAGTAATTTAATTTCCGCTACTACACCCGCATGGTAACTAGTGATTCCTTCTTTGTCTACTTCAATTCCGTCAAAAGCACTATCTCCAGTTTGATTTGCAAAGTTAACCCCTGCCTTTACACCAAAACGTAATAATTGTGCTTGCATTGTTGCTGATGTTGCTATGAACAGTACAGCTACTAAAATTATTCTTTTCATAAAATTCTTTTTAAAAGTTTGATTGATTTTTCTGTAAGTTAAAACTCTTATAATTTGCAAATATTGTTTAAATATTAGAAAGATTCCAATTTTCTACATTAAATAATTACTAGCAAATTTGATTGTACAAGGACAAAAATACTTGCTATTGTCTGGTACTCAATTATACTTATAAAAGATTGTTTTATAGAATTTACATCCCATTTTTTAATTAATAGTATTTTATGTTAATATTATTATATATTTGTAGTATTAATATTATAAAATATATAATAATGAAAAAGATTACTTTATCAATCATTGCAGTTTTAGCATTTGGATTTTCAAATGCACAAGAAGTTAAATTTGGTGTAAAAGGAGGAATTAATCTTTCTACTTTAACAGGAGATATTTATGATGCCTCTTCAAAAGTTGGTTTCCAGGTTGGAGGTTTCGCAGAGATAAAATTATCAGATAAATTCTTTGTTCAACCTGAACTTTTATACTCTACTCAGGGAGCTAAATCTAAAGTATCTGCTTATGATTTTTCTTCTGAATCTAATTTTAAGTTTGGGTATTTAAATGTACCAGTAATGGCAAAATATTATGTTATAGATAAATTTAGTTTAGAAGCTGGGCCTCAAATCGGGTTTTTAGTAAGTGCTAAAAATGATTATTCATATTCAGCATTAGGATATAATGAATCTGGTAAAGAAGATGTTAAAGATCAATTTAAATCAATTGATTTTGGAGTAAACTTTGGTGCTGGATATGACTTTACCGATAATATTTCTGCTGGTGTTAGATATAACTTGGGTTTATCTAATATTGCGGACTTCGGAGATGGAGATAATGCTAAGGCAAAAAACAGCATATTTTCTTTATCAGTAGGATATAAATTCTAAACTATTTTAATTACGTTTTAATAGCCTCTCATAATCAATTTATGAGAGGCTATTTTTATTTTATAAGTTTTTTAGTAATAATTTTTAGCGATCTTAAAACAAATTTAGCATCACTAAATTTAGTGAGAAAAACAGTAATAACATTCTTCTTTTCAGTTACATAAAGCTGAGAAATAGAATTTCGGGTTTTTATTAATTTTTTGTTTTTTTTATGATTTTATTGGAATTTCGTTTGCACTTTTTTACGTTTGCTGCTTAAACCTTAACATAATACAAAAAAATGAAAAAAATTACTTTATCAATTGTTGCTGTTTTAGCATTTGGATTTGCAAATGCACAAGAAGTTAAATTTGGTGTAAAAGGAGGGATTAACCTTTCTACTTTTACAGGAGATGTTGAAAACGTTTCTTCAAAAGTTGGTTTCCAAGTTGGTGGTTTTGCAGAAATTAAATTAACTGAGAAATTCTCTATTCAACCTGAGCTTTTATACTCTTTACAAGGAGCAAAAATTGATCAATCAGAAGAAGGATATAGATATGAAAGCACTGAGAAATTTTCTTATTTGAATATTCCAGTAATGGCAAAATATTATGTTGCTGAGAAATTTAGTTTAGAAGCAGGTCCTCAAATTGGATTTTTATTAAGTGCTAAATCTGATTTTACAGAAACTGATGACTTTTTTGGAACTACTTCTGGTGATGAAGATGTTAAAGATTCTTACAAATCAATTGACTTTGGAGTAAACTTTGGTGCTGGATATGACTTCACAGAAAATCTTTCTGCAGGTATCAGATATAATTTAGGTTTATCTAATATCGCTGATTTCGAAGAAGGTGACAATACTAAAATTAAAAATAGCGTATTCTCTTTATCAGTAGGATATAAATTCTAATAACTTTTAGAATAATATTTTTAAGATATTCTTAGTTTGACTTTTTACAATTTAGCAACCCTTAAGTAGAAATATTTAAGGGTTGTTTTTTTATGCATGATTTTAAGATGACTTTGTTATTTGCTGAGTATAAATACAATTTGTAGGTTTTTTACGGTTAATTATTGCTAGGTTTAAAAGAAATTTGCTCTCACTAAATTTAGTGAGAAAAACAGTAATAATAAGCTCTAAGTCAGTGTTGTGAAGCTGGAAAGGTATGAGGATTGGTTTTATAAGATATTTTTTTTTAATCTGAAATTTTGGAATTTAAAGCGCTGTTTTCTAGGTTTGTCTCCTAAATTTTAACAAAACATAAAAAATGAAAAAAATTATTTTATCTATGGTTGCGATTTTAGCATTTGGATTTGCAAATGCTCAAGAAACAAGATTTGGAGTAAAAGGAGGTCTTAACCTCACAAATTTCACTGGTGGTTATGATACTAAATCTTTAGTTGGGTTCCATGTTGGAGGTTTTGCAGAAATTAAAGTTATGGACAAATTTTTTATTCAACCAGAGCTTTTGTACTCAGCACAAGGGGCAAAATTTGATAGCCCATTTGGAGATTATGATGCTAAATTAAATTATTTAAATATTCCTGTTTTAGCTAAATATTATGTAACAAAAGAATTCTCAGTTGAGGCTGGTCCACAAATAGGATTCTTATTGTCAGCTAAAACTGATGGAGAAGATGCTAAAGATGGTTATAAATCTACAGATATAGGTTTTAATTTAGGAGCTGGATATAATTTTACTGAAAATTTATCAGTGGGTATTCGTTATACAATTGGTTTATCAGGTCTTGCTGATAGAGGAGATTATGAAGATTTAGATGATTATTATGATAGTGCTAAAAACAGTGTTTTGGCTTTATCTCTAGGATATAAATTCTAATTTTATTTTTTTAAATATACTTTAAAACCTTCTGCGATAGTAGAAGGTTTTTTTATGATTAAAAAAAGCTTTCCTTTGTTTTATGAACTGGACTCGTTATATAAAAGAATATCAATCCTATCTTAAGATAGAACGTGGTTTATCTAAAAATACAATCGAGAACTATGTTTTTGATATTGAGCGATTATGTCTCTTTCTTACTCAAAACGAAATTGAAGTTTCTCCAGTGCAAATTAATGAAGAAACAGTTCAGGATTTTATTTATTCAGTTTCCAAAGAAGTTAACCCTCGTTCTCAAGCTCGAATTATTTCGGGTTTAAAAAGTTTTTTCAATTATTTGATATTCGAAGATTATCGCAATAATAGCCCTTTAGAACTTATAGAATCTCCTAAGACAGGAAGAAAATTGCCAGACACTTTATCTGTCGATGATATTGATAGACTCATTGCAGCTATCGATTTAAGCACTAATGAAGGAGAAAGAAATCGTGCCATGTTAGAGACTTTATATGGTTGCGGACTTAGGGTTTCAGAATTAGTTGCATTAAAAATATCTGATTTATTTTTTGAAGAAGGATTTATTAAAATTACTGGAAAAGGAAATAAAGAACGTTTTGTTCCTATCGGAGAATCGACTCAAAAATATATTTTGCTATATGTTAATTTAGTACGGTCGCATTTAAACATTAAAAAAGGTTTTGAAGATACTTTGTTTTTAAATCGAAGAGGAAGTCAGCTAACCAGAGCTATGATTTTTACAATTACCAAAGATTTGGCTTTTAAGATTGGTTTAAATAAAAATATAAGTCCACATACTTTAAGACATTCTTTTGCTACTCATTTGCTTGAGAATGGTGCCGATTTGCGATCAATACAATTAATGCTAGGACATGAATCGATCACTACAACCGAAATATATGTTCATTTAGACAGGACATATTTAACACAGGTAATTCATAGTTTTCATCCAAGAAAGTAAGCTTTTGGCAAAAATATTTTAGATGATATTATTTTTATCTTAAAAAAATTAATATCTTGGAGGTGTATTGTTTGTAAAAAAGAGAATTTGTTCTCATACTTATAATAAGTAATAAAAAACGAAAACTTTTATGTTTTTTTAAGCCTTAAATAATAGTATCAATTTTGTCCTATTCTGGATAAAATGGTCAACTTACACAGACACAATTATGGTTTTTGATTTATATGAAGATGAAAATTGTCAGAAGTTGAATAACTTTTACAAAAAACTATTTGCCGAAATTCCCGATTTAATCTTTCAATTTATTATCGATGTCGATAATACTTATTCTTTTCCTTTGGTTAGTAAAGCCATGGAAGAGATTTTTGAGTTACCAACAACAGAATTTACAAATCGAAGTAAATTTGCGATGTATGAAAGAGTGCATCCCGAAGATCGACATATGTTTATTACTTCATTATCTAAAGCCCGAAAAACACTAACGCCCTGGGAAGTAGAGTTTAGGGTAGTTTTGCCAAAAAAAGGGATTCAGTGGCTAAAAGTTTGTGCAAAATCCGAAGGTTCTCCAGGTGGTCAGGTTAGTTTCTACGGACGGATTTCGGATGTAACCGATATAAAAGATCAGGAACTTAAACTTAAAATTTCAGAGGAAAGGTTTCAGTTTGCTTTAGATGCCTCTACAGTTGGTGTTTGGGATTGGGATATGGTAACAAATAGAGTATTTTATTCGTCTTTATCCTTGAAAATTTTAGAATTAGAATCTAATGATATTTTTGATGACCCAGAACGTTGGGACAAAATCGTGCATCCAGATGATTTGCCTAAGTATTATTCGGATATTCAAGAGCATTTTGATAATAAAATACCTTATTATGAAAATTACCATCGTGTATTAACTTCTAGTGGTAAATACAAATGGATTCTCGATCGGGGAAAAGTTATCGAAAGAGATTCAAACGGAAAACCATTGCGTGTTTTGGGTACGCATACAGATGTTTCTTATCAAAAAGAGAAAGAGTTGGAACTCATTAAAACGATGAAACTATTTAGTGATCAAAATAGTCGATTGCTTAATTTTTCTCATATCGTTTCTCATAATTTAAATACTCAAGCAGGTAATATTAAGAGTATTCTTGATTTTATTGATGAAGATCATAGTAAAGAAACAATTGATGAGATGTTGGTGCATTTGAGGACGGTTTCTAATGATTTAAATGATACTATTTCTAATTTAACTCAAATTGTACAAATACAGAGTAATCTCAATATTGTTATAAAACCTCTTAAGTTGGGTTATAGTATTGATAAGACAGTTTCTATAATCAAGGCATTTAGCGCAAAAACTAAAATAACAATACATAATAATGTACCTGATTATGTAACGATTAATTTTAATCCTGCCTATCTGGAAAGTGTTTTATTGAATTTTACTACGAATGCAATTAAATATGCTCATCCTGATAGAGCGCCTGTAGTCGAGTTTATTTTTGCAATTGAGCCAGATGGTCGCAAAGCTTTAAAAATTAAAGATAACGGTATCGGAATTGATTTAGAGCGCTATGGCGATTTGATATTCGGGATGTATAAAACCTTTCATAAACATAAAGAAGCTCGCGGTATTGGATTGTATATTACAAAAAACCAAATAGAATCTATGAAAGGGGAGGTTTCTGTAGAAAGTGTTGTTGGTGAAGGAACAGTATTTAAAATTATATTTAATGATGATTTGTAGGTTCAGAGGTTTAGAGTTGCAAAGGTTCAGAGCTGCAAAGGCTCTAAGGTACTAAGGTTCTGAGTGACTAAGTTTTTAAGGTTTTGAGTTGCAAAGGTTCAGAGTGACTAAGATTCAAAACGAGCGTAATACCAGTAAACTTGTCTTTTTGAGCGGAGTCGAAGAATCTCCGTCAATATCAATAACTCGATAATTTCAGGGTAAGTTTGAGTTAACGAGATTGTAAAATATAATAGATGGAGTATATACTCTATTTGCTCTGAATTTACTCTAGCAAAAACTTTGCGAACTTTGCTAAATCCTTTCATCCTTTGCGGTTAAATAAGATACATAGCTTAATTTTTCTTAACCCCTTAATGGTAAAAAAAAGTATTATAAATAAAAAACTCCTCAATTGAGGAGTTTTTTTATGATATAAAAGAGAGCTTATTTAGCAATATTTACTGCTCTAGTTTCTCGTATTACTGTTACTTTAACCTGACCTGGGTAAGTCATCTCGGTTTGGATTTTTTGTGAGATATCAAATGATAAACTTGCAGCATTATCATCAGATACTTTTTCGCTTTCTACAATTACACGAAGTTCTCTACCAGCCTGAATAGCGTAGGCGTTTTTAACTCCATTAAATCCGTAAGCAACTTCTTCAAGGTCTTTTAGACGTTGGATATAAGAATCTAAGACTTGTCTTCTTGCACCAGGTCTTGCACCAGAAATAGCATCACAAACCTGAACGATTGGTGATAATAGTGATTTCATTTCGATTTCATCGTGATGCGCTCCAATTGCATTACAAACTTCTTCTTTCTCACCATATTTCTCAGCCCATTGCATTCCTAATAATGCGTGAGGTAAATCACTTTCAGTATCTGGAACTTTACCAATATCGTGAAGTAAACCAGCTCTTTTAGCTAATTTTACGTTCAGTCCTAATTCGGCAGCCATAATACCACACAATTTAGATACTTCTCTAGAGTGTTGTAATAAGTTCTGACCGTAAGAAGAACGGTATTTCATACGTCCAACAACTTTTATTAATTCTGGGTGTAAACCATGAATTCCTAAATCTATTACTGTACGTTTTCCAACTTCAATGATTTCATCATCAATTTGTTTTGCAGTTTTAGCAACAACTTCTTCGATACGTGCTGGGTGAATACGACCGTCTGTAACTAATTTGTGTAATGCTAAACGAGCTATTTCTCTACGTACAGGGTCAAAACAAGAAAGGATAATTGCTTCTGGAGTATCATCTACAATAATCTCAACACCTGTAGCAGCTTCTAGCGCACGGATGTTTCTACCTTCACGACCAATGATTCTTCCTTTTACATCATCCGATTCGATATTGAATACAGATACACAGTTTTCTACTGCTTCTTCTGTTCCAACTCTTTGGATTGTGTTAATGATGATTTTCTTGGCTTCTTGTTGTGCAGTAAGTTTTGCCTCTTCAATAGTATCTTGAATATGAGACATTGCATTGCTTCTTGCTTCTGCTTTTAAGCCTTCCATTAATTGGTTTTTAGCTTCTTCTGCAGAAAGACCTGAAATTACTTCTAATTGTTGTAATTGACTTTTGTGTAATTTATCAACTTCAGCTTGTTTTTTGTCTAAAACTTCAATTTTATTAGTGTATTCCTGAGTTTTAGCTTCGTAATCATCATTAGTCTTTTTGGCTTTTGATAATTCATTAGAAACTTGAGATTCTTTGTCGCGTACTCTTTTTTCTACTTCTGCTACTTTTTTATCTCTTGCAAGAATTACTTGTTCGTGCTCTGATTTTAATTCAATAAACTTTTCTTTTGCTTGAAGAATTTTATCTTTCTTAATGTTTTCGGCTTCCAGATTAGCATCTTTTAAAATCGATGCAGCTTCTTTTTTTGAGTTCTTGATTAAATTGGAAATATTGCTTTTTTCTATGATTTTGGCTATCCCAAAACCCCCAGCAACACCTATAATTCCTGAAATAATGATCGTTATTATGCTGTCCATGTTTGTTAAAATTTATATATAAAAAAGCCTACATTAGGTTGCTTGTATAAACTCGAAAAGACAAGTTTTGAGCTAACTCACTGTTCAAGTTTCCTCGCCGGAGCGTGGCATGCTTTAGTAGTGATGATTTGCTCATTCTAATTTGTTAGTGTTGAGTTTACCAAATATGAACTAATGTAGGCAGTATCTTAGTTTCTGTAAAGAACGTTTAATTTTCGAGATATTGATCTAAAAGGGTATTTAATCTTTTAATTCTTTCGATAGTTTCATCACTATCAGTTGCTTTGTCAATTTGTTTTTGCTCTACTTGCGATGCAAATTGTAATGCACACATGGCTAAAACGTCTTGTTTGTCGCGAACAGCATAGTTTTCTTCAAATTGCTTAATCATAACATCAATTTTTTTAGAAGCACTTCTAAGTCCTTCTTCCTGTGATAGTTCGACCGTTAGTGGGTAAACTCTGTCAGCGATTGATATTTTTATTTTAAGCTTTTCGTCCATGTTGTTACTAGTCTGATAGTTGTGCTATACAGTGGTCTATTTCGCGAATTAATGAATTTATTTTAAGCTTTGTATCTCTCTTATTATCGTTACTGCCAAGTAAAGAATTGGCGATTTTGAGTGTTTCATACTGCTTTTTCAGGGCCTCAATCTCTTCCGATTGTTTGTGTATGGTGTGCTTAGCCTCTGTTAATTCTGACTTTAGTTCTTGATTGTTTTTTTCTAAACCTTTTAGCTTCGCAAAAAGTTTTTCTACTTTATATTCAAGAGTATCAATTATTTCGGCAATTACACTCATTATAAATCCTATTCATTACTTAATCATACAAAGTTAGTATTCCTTTTTATTAATGCAATATTTTATCGATTTTTTTGCATTAAAAATAGCAAATTAATGGAATTCAAGGTATTGTATTTTGTGATTTTAGTAATTATTTTACTAACTTTTTTTTATCTTAGCAAAAATGTAAATCATGAGATATTCTGTACTTTTTCTGCTATTTTGTAATCTTATTTCTGCTCAGACAGATTATCCGAAAGACTATTTTAGACCGCCTCTTGATATACCAATGCAGCTTTCTGGGAACTTTGGGGAGTTAAGACCTAACCATTTTCATGCTGGTTTTGACTTAAAAACAAATCAAAGAGAAGGGCTGAATGTGTACGCTGTTGCCGATGGATATATCTCGAGAATTAAAATTTCGACTTTCGGAAATGGTAAAACTTTGTATGTAACACATCCAAATGGTTATACATCTGTATATGGACATTTGCAAAGTATGGTTGGGACAATTCAGGAATATATCAAGAAAACGCATTATCAGGAGAAATCATTTGAAATCGAAATGTTCTTGAAACCTGGGGAAATGGTAGTTACCAAAGGACAATTGATAGGATTGTCTGGAAACACAGGTTCTTCAGAAGGACCGCATTTGCATTTTGAATTCCGTGATTCTAAAACGGAGTTTGTTATTAATCCAATGCTTTTTGGTTTTGATAAATATGTTAGAGATACAAAAAAGCCAGTAATTTCTAATTTATATGTTTATCCGCTTGACGATAACACAACTGTTAATCAATCGAAAGTGCCTTTAATGCTTAATTTGACATTGCAAAAAGATGGAACTTATTTGTCTGATAGGGTTGCTACAAACGGAAAAATTGGTTTTGGAATTACTGCTGTAGATTATGACGATGTTTCGTTTAATAAAAATGGAGTTTATAAAGTAGAGTCTTTTTATAACGGAAATTCTAATTTCGAATATCAATTTAATACGTATTCATTTGATGAAATGCGATACATAAACGCATTAATTGATTACCCTAGATATAAAAAAACGGGACAGAGAGTACAAAAGTTGTTTATGAAAACGCCTTTTGCCTTGAGCATTATAAAAACGGATGCTCTGAACGGAGTGCTTCCGGTTGTGCCAAATTTAGCTTCGGCGTATCGTGTAGAAGTTTCGGATTTTTATGGAAATATAAATACAGTTAATATTCCAGTTCAGTATGATTCCTTGCCTGTAATTGTAAATCCGACACCTGAAGCTTCAAATTATTCGGTGAAATACAATAAGGATGCTAATTTCTCTAAGAACAATATGTCGGTGTTTTTTCCTGCAGGAACATTTTATGATGATTTTAATTTGAATTTTGATGTAAAAAATGACCGTATTTATATTCATGACGATACAGTTCCGGTTCATTCTAATTTTACAATTACTATAGAAGATGGTAAATATACCGAAAATCTTAAGGATAAAGTCTATATAGGCAGAATTACAGGAAAGAGTGGTAGTTATAATGCTACATCTCGTAAAGACAATGTTTATACAGCTAAGTCAAAAACCTTAGGACAATTTGGGTTAGTTCTGGATACAATTAAGCCAACAATTAGTATTGCAAAAACAATTCAGGATAAATGGATTAGCGATGTAAAGAAAATTCAGTTTACTATTAGTGATAGTATGTCGGGGATTAAATCTTACAATGGGTATTTAAACGGAAATTGGATTTTGTTTGAGTATGATAATAAAACCAAAAAGATAACTCATGATTTTAATGATGGTATTGTAGCCGAAGGAGCGAATGATTTAAAAATAGAAGTTGTTGATAATGTGGGGAATTCTGCTATCTTTGAGACTCGTTTTTTTAGAAGTCAAACAAAATAAAAATATAACTTTTGAATAAGAATCTGCTATTTGTTTTCCTTTTTTTAGGTATTGGTTTTGTTTCACTTGCTCAAAATGCTAGAGTAAAAGGAGTGATTTTGGACGAAAGTAACCTCCCGGTTGCTTATGTAAATGTTTCCCATTCGGGAAATGTAACGCAATCAGACTCGGATGGATTTTTTGATATTTTGGTTCCGTCTAATAAAAAAGTGATTATTGTTTTTACTCACATTTCGCAGAAAATGATGACGATAACTGTGAATTTAAAACCGAATGAAATTTTTGTTTTTAATCCTGTAATGAATAGTTATGCCGAACAAATGGGCGAAATTGTTGTTATGGCAAATAAAAAACGTGTTCAGGGAATTACAGTTGTAGATCCAGTAACGATAAAGAAAATTCCGGGTGCTAATCCTGGAATTGAAAATATATTAAAAACATTACCAGGTGTAAATAGTAATAATGAACTTAGTACACAATATGCTGTTCGTGGAGGAAATTATGATGAAAATCTGGTTTATGTAAACGAGATCGAAGTATATCGTCCTTTCTTGATTCGTTCAGGACAACAGGAAGGTTTAAGTTTTACGAATACAGATTTAGTTCAGAATGTTGATTTTTCGGCAGGAGGATTTCAATCTAAGTTTGGAGATAAGCTTTCATCGGTATTAGATATTACTTATAGAAAGCCAACAAAATTCGGGGCAGCTTTTGAAGCTAGTTTTCTTGGCGGAAGTATTGCAGTCGATGCGGTTTCTAAAAATAAAAAATGGTCGGCAATTACAGGAGTTCGCTATCGTAATAATAGTATGCTTGTAAATAGCCAGGATACTCAAACTAATTATACGCCTTCGTATACAGATATCCAGACAAATATAAATTACAATGCTTCGGCAAAATGGCAATGGAGTTTTCTGGGAGCCCTTTCTCAAAATAAATATTTATACCAGCCATTAACTCGTGAAACCAAATTTGGAACTATCGATAAACCAATGGCGCTTGCGGTATATTATGAAGGGCAAGAAAGAGATAAATATGATACGTATTTTGGGGCAATCAAATCAACATATAATGTTTCTTCAGATTTTACGTTAAAATTTATAGGTTCTATATTTCATACACAAGAGCAAGAACATTATGATATCTTGGCGCAATATCGCTTAGGAGAAGTAGATAGTGATGGTTCGGTTGTTTTGCAAGAAGTGGATTATACTAAAGGAATTGGTACGCAATTAAATCATGCACGTAATGATTTAGATGCTTTAATTGTAAATGCTGAATTAAAAGGAATTTATAATTGGAAAGAAAATCTTATTGAGTTTGGAGTAAAATATACTCGTGAATCTATACGTGATCGTGTAGCAGAGTGGGAGATGATTGATTCTGCAGGTTTTTCGGTAAATCCACCTCTTGTGGTTTTGCCTAAAAACGATCAGCCATATGAACCTTATACAGGACCATTGTTACCGTATCAAAATGTTAGAGCAACAAATTTTAATACTATAAATAGATTTTCGGGTTATGCACAATGGAGTCGAAAAGGAGTTTTAGGTTCTAGTGAAGTTTGGTACAATGCAGGAGTTCGTTTTCAGGATTGGAAAGTATCAGGAGGAATTGTCGAAGGAAAAAATCAGATTGTATTTAGTCCACGTGCTCAATTTTCGATAAAACCAGATTGGAACATGGATATGGTTTTTAGACTTTCGGGAGGGTTATATCATCAGCCACCGTTTTATAGAGAATTACGTGATGCAAGTGGCGAAGTATTACCAAATACAAAGGCGCAACAATCTGTACATGTAGTTTTGAGTAATGACTATAATTTTAAAATGTGGAATCGACCATTTAAACTTATTTCGGAGTTGTATTATAAATCATTAACAGATGTAAATGTTTATACTATCGATAATGTTCGAATTAGATATATTGCCAATAATAATGCTACGGCTTATGCTCAAGGTTTAGATCTTAGATTAAATGGAGAGTTTGTGCCGGGAACTGAATCGTGGTTTAGTTTTGGATATTTAAAAACACAAGAGAATTATGAAGATAAAGGATATATAGCCAGACCAACAGATCAACGATTAAAATTTGCTCTTTTGTTTCAGGATTATATGCCTAATATTCCGAGTGTAAAAATATATTTAAATTTAGTTTATAATACAGGATTGCCTGGAGGTTCGCCTTCATATTCAGATCCGTATTTATATCAAAACAGGTTAAAAGATTACCGCCGAGTAGATGTTGGGTTCTCTAAAGTTTTTATTGATAATAATAAAGTTGCAAAAAGTAAGTTTTTTAAAGAGTTTAAAGAATTGTCATTAGGGTTTGAAATTTTCAATCTTTTTGATAATCAAAATGCGATAACAAATACTTGGGTTCGTGATGTATATTCTAAAAATCAATATGCAATTCCTAATTATATGACATCGAGAGTTTTTAATATAAAATTAACCGCAAGGTTATAAAAACCAATGGAAAAGCTAGTTTAGAACGCATAAATTGACTGTAAATAGGCTAACCATTTTTAAAATTGATTACATTTGAAATTATTTTTTAATAAAACAACATGAGAAAATTACATATATCCATCATAAGTCTTTCTGTTTTACTTTTAGTGAGTTGCAAGAATGAAGTCGAGAAACCAAAGGTTACTTACGATGCGTCTACAGGTTCAAAAGTAATTGCCAAGGTAGATTCTACTCAAGTTGCAATTGCCGATTTGCCAATCCAGATGGAAGGAACAAATTATTTGATTCACCCAGTTGGAGACGTAAGAGTATATGAAAGAGGAACTAAAGCACGTTATGGTTCATCGAGTGTGAATGATATAAGTTTTACAATTTCGAATATTGGAGAATATGAAATTACGGGATATTTGCAAAATTTAAAATTTCAGAAAATAGATTCAGATTCTATAAGACCATTAACAGATAAAGCGGTATTAATTCAGACGGCTACTTACTTAAAAGCAATTGCCGATAAAACGCACAATCATGTTATGGTATATACCATGGTAGATATGGATACTAATAAAGATGGAAAATTAGATACAAGTGATATAAAAGCATTGTATTTAAGTGATATCAGTGGAGAAAGATTTACTAAGGTTTCTGATGATTTCCAGGAACTGATAGATTGGAATGTTATAGAGTCTAAAAATCGCTTGTATTTTAGAACAATCGAAGATACCAACAAAAATGGTCAGTTTGATAAAAATGACGTTTTACATTATAACTACATTAATCTAGCAGCCAAAGATTGGAAAGTAATCAGCTATAAACCTATTTAAGAGTTTAGACTTAAAAGTTTTGTAAAAACAGAAAAGCCATTAAAATTAAATTTTAATGGCTTTTCTGTTTCAGATTAGAGTAAGAATCATTTTAATCTGTGGAAAAGAATTAGATTAAAATATCACTTTCAAGATCTGATTTTTCGATATCAAAATCATAACCTAGTTTATGAACTAAATCAATCACAAGTTTTTTATACCAGTTCTCGGATTTTGGATGAATGTATATTTTTTCGATAAGATATTTAAGGTCAACATCAACTCTTAATCCGTCGTTGATTTTGATGTCGCTTTTAGAAGAATCAGTAATTATGCGCACTTCACGCTCATATTGAAAACTTTTTCTTTTGAATAAAAAAGGGAAGAATAAATCATCAAACGGAATGTATTCTTTCTTGTAGTCAATATAATTTACTTCACCAATATACTGGTCAAAATTATTCTCAGGTTTTAGAGCTTTTTGTAATCTCCCAATGGTCGATTGAAGCGCTAATCCTTCGTTGTTTTGAGTGAAAATTTGCCACATAGCAAATGATTCATATTCGTTGATATGCCAGCTGCTTATGGCTACTTTCTCGCGATGTGTTTTGTAATAATCTATAAACTCGGGATTGTCTATAGCGAGTTTTTTTATCTCTTCGTAAGTAGGTTCGCTAAACGTGCCCTCATACTGATCTTCAAATTTATCAGAACGAGACATGAATAGTTTTTTAGACATCAATAAGTCTAGAAACTTGGATAAATCCAAGTATTTCCAGACTATTGTATTTGGGTCTTCGGGAAGAGTTATGTTTGAGTTGTGGCGATACATAAGTATTTTCTTAATGTATCTCTAATTTATGAAAAATTATTCAAACGACTGCATGGTAACCAATTTATTATAGGTTCCGTTTAAAGCAATCAATTTTTCGTGAGTACCTTGCTCAACTATTTCACCTTTTTGCATAACAACAATTAAGTCTGCTTTTTGGATAGTAGATAAACGGTGAGCAATAACAATCGAAGTACGATTTTGCATCATGTTTTCAAGAGCTACTTGTACAAATTTTTCACTTTCGGTATCAAGAGCAGATGTAGCTTCGTCAAGAATCATAATTGGAGGATTCTTTAAGACAGCACGAGCAATCGATAAACGTTGTTTTTGTCCGCCAGAAAGTTTGTTTCCGCTATCACCAATATTAGTATAAATACCTAGAGGCAATTCATTTACAAATTCAAAAGCATTAGCAATTTTTAGTGCTACAATGATTTCTTCATCAGTAGCGTCTAGTTTTCCTAATGAAATATTAGCTTTTATAGTATCATTAAATAAAATGCTGTCTTGAGTTACTAATCCCATCAAACCACGAAGAGAATGTAAAGACATATCTTTAATGTTGATATTATCAATTGAGATAGAACCTTCGTTTACATCATAAAAACGAGTAAGAAGATTAGCAATAGTACTTTTTCCGCTACCAGATTGCCCAACAAGAGCAACAGTTTGTCCTTTTTTAATATCAAGAGAAAAGTCTTTTAATACATTTTCATTTTCATATTTAAAGTTGATGTTTTTGATAGCTATATTCGAATCAAAAGTTGTTTTTTCGATAGCGTCAACCTTACTTGTAATAGGGTTTTCCTGATCAAGAATTTCCAATACACGTTCAGCAGCAGCATTACCTCTTTTTACACCATAAGAAGCTTTAGAGATAGCTTTTGCAGGAGTAAGGATATTATAAGCCAATCCCATATAAGCGATGAATGAAGCGCCGTTTAATGTTTTTTCTATTAAAACCATCTGTCCACCGTACCAAAGTAATATAGCGATAACCATAATCCCCATAAACTCACTCGCAGGCGAAGCTAAGTTCTGGCGGTTACCAATACTGTTTGATAATTTAAAGAAACGTTGAGTTGAGTTTTGGAAAACTCCATTGAAATAATTTTCAGAGTTATATCCTTTTACCACTTTTAATCCGCCTAAAGTTTCTTCGATAGTAGATAAAAAAGTTCCTTGTTCTTGTTGCGCCTTAGTCGATTGTTTCTTTAATTGTTTTCCTATCAATGATATGATATATCCAGAAACGGGAATGAAAATAAAAACAAAAAGAGTTAATTGTGGGCTTATAGCAAGCATTGCAATAATTGTAAATACAATAGTAAGAGGTTCTTTTACAATAAGTTCAAGAATTGCCAGAAACGAAGTTTGTACCTCATTTACATCACCTGCAATACGAGCGATAACATCTCCTTTTCTTTTTTCGGAGAAAAAGGATAGAGGTAATTCAAGAGTTTTTTTATACATGGCATTTCGCATGTCTCTTAAAACACCATTTCTTAAAAAATTAATAAAAAACATAGCAAGATAATCGCATAGGTTTTTCAATAAAAATATAGAAATAATGATTGATACCATTACCGATAGCGTATAGCCTACACCATAATTATCTGTTGCTTGGGTAATGTAGTAGCTTAGGTAGTTTTCTGCGTAACTTTTCAGTTCCCAAATGCCTTCATAAACAGGTATTGTGGTATTACGTTTCGTTTGGTCAAATAATACTTGCATCATAGGTATCAGTGCCATAAACGAAAGTGTACTGAATAATGCATACAGAATATTGAATAAAATATTCATGTAAGCATATCTTTTATACGGAAATATAAAAGGAAATATTTTTTTAAAATTGTTCATTTATTTTTGGGTGTTATTTTCTGCTATAGCTATGGCTCTTTCCAGTTTTTCTAGTAATAATTTTTTTTCAGGTAATAGAGTTAAATATTCTGCTACTTTAATGTGTTCATCATTGTCGAGCATCAAATAGTTAATTTGTTCGGGAGATTTCTCACTACAAAGTATTAATCCAATAGGTTTGTTTTCTCCTTCTTTTTGCTCGTTTTTCTCTAGCCAACGAAGATATAACTCCATTTGACCTTTGTAACCAGCTTTGAACTTTCCGAGTTTCAAGTCTATTGCTACTAAACTTCGTAAGCCTCTATGATAAAAAAGCAAGTCGATATAGAAATCTTCATTATCAATTGTTATTCTTTTCTGACGCGCCAAAAAAGCAAATTCACTTCCCATTTCGGTGATAAAATATTGAAGCTGCGCCAAAATAGAACTCTCTAAATCTTTCTCTGAGTAACTATCATGTAATCCTAGAAAATCCAAAAAGTAAGGATCTCGAAAAGCTAAATCAGGACTTATTTTTTTATCCGTTTTTAATTGCTCAAGTTCATTGATAATGGTTTGTTCTGGTTTTTTACTGATAGCTGTTCGTTCAAAAAGCATACTGTCTATTCGTTCTTGTAAAGTTCTTACACTCCATCTTTCATGAATAGCCATCTGAATGTAGAATTCTCGTTTTATAGTGTTTTCAATGTAAATTAGAGTTCTAATATGTGACCAACTCAATTGTGCACACACTGTGTGCACAATTGTAATGTCCTGTAATACAGTGTTAAGCTTTATAAAACTATGAAGGTTTCTTTTGTTGAACCCACTTCCGTATCTATTGGAAAGGTCTGTACTTAAATTCAGAATAAGTTTTTTCCCGTAATCGGCTCTGTCGTTGTTTAGAATTTCATCATTTATACTTTTTCCAATATTCCAATACAATAAGGTAAGTTCCTGATTAACGGTTTTGGCAACAACATGACGTGTCTTGTCTATTAAATCGATAATCGAATTTAATAGTTGCGGAGCATCATTTGTTGCAAGCACATTCATCCTTAAACTAAGTTAATTGCATTGCTGCAATAATGTTTTTTATTTTATTGTCTAGAACAGCTTCAGTTGCATCAAAATCTTCTACTGAGTCAAGTTGAGTATTTACACTAATGTAGAATTTAATTTTTGGCTCAGTTCCACTTGGTCTTGCGCAAATTTTAGAACCATCTTCAGTATAATAAATTAATACATTCGATTTCGGGATACTCATTTCAGAAACTTCATCAGTCAATAAGTTTAACGCAGTCGATGATTGGTAATCCTCTACCATTATTACGCGTTGTCCGTCTATTTCTTTTACGGGATTCTCACGTAAATTAATCATCATCTGATTAATTTCTTGTAAACCCTCTATTCCTTTTTTGGTCAATGCAACCAAATGTTCTTTATAAAATCCGTGCTCAACATAAAGTTTTAGAAGTTCTTTATAAACAGAGCTTCCACTAGCTTTTGCCTGAGCTGCCATTTCGCAAATTAATAAAGTTGCAGCAACGGCATCTTTATCGCGAACAGCATCACCAACCATAAAACCAAAACTTTCTTCTCCACCGCCAATAAATTCAAGCTCAGGAAAATCTTTGATCATTTTGGCAATCCATTTAAAACCTGTCAAGCCTATTTTGCACTCTACATCATAACTTGTCGCAAGTTCCATCATCATAGGAGTCGAAACAATAGTAGAACCTATAAATTGTTTTCCGTTAATTTTGCCCGCTTTTTTCCATTCTTTCAATAAGAAAGAAGTCATTAAAATCATGGTTTGGTTACCGTTTAACAAAATCATTTTCCCTTCGTTGTTACGAACAGCAACTCCAAGACGGTCACAGTCAGGATCAGTACCAACAACAATGTCTGAGTTTGTTTTAACAGCTAGAGCAAGAGCCATTGTTAAAGCCTCAGGTTCCTCGGGATTTGGAGACTTTACAGTCGGGAAATCCCCATTAGGCACAGCTTGCTCCGGTACAATATGCACATTAGTATAACCTGCTTGTGATAAAGTAGGAGGGATCGATTTTATCGAAGTTCCGTGTAAAGAAGTAAATACGATTTGTAAATCCTCTTTAGCTTTAGCTGGAGTATTAAAACTTGCATTTTCGATAGATGAATTGATAAAAGCATTATCAATCTCAGTATCTATATATTCAATTAATTTCTCGTTAGGGTGAAATTTAATTTTATCATATTCTAAGCTTTCAATCGTAGCAATGATTTCTGCATCTTGCGGAGGAACAATTTGTCCGCCATCTTCCCAGTATACTTTGTAACCATTATATTCTGGTGGGTTATGCGATGCAGTAAGCACAATACCACATTGGCAACCTAAATATTTAAGAGCAAAAGACAATTCAGGAGTCGGACGCATATCCGAAAATAAATACACGTGAATTCCATTTGCCGAGAAAACATCAGCAACAACTTTTGCAAGCGTATTACTGTTGTGGCGACAATCATAAGCAATTGCCACTTTTAGAGTTTGGTTAGGGAAAACTTTGTGCATGTAATCCGAAAGTCCTTGCGTGTTTTTTCCAAGCGTATATTTGTTAATGCGGTTGCTTCCCACACCCATTACGCCACGCATTCCTCCAGTTCCAAATTCTAAATTTTTATAAAAACTTTCTTCAAGGTCTTTTGGCGATGTTGTCATCATCTCTTTAATCGCCGCTTGTGTTTCATTGTCAAATGCTGGCGTCAGCCATTCGTTTACAGCAGTTAAAATGTTAGGTGCTATATTCATTTGTATATTGTTTAAATTGTAAGTCAAAAAAATTAATGCGATTTCAGGAGTTAACCTTCCGTTTTCTCGAAGCAATCTCCTGCTGTTCGCTATATCTTTATGTTTTTAAAGAAAAAACATAAAGGATGCCGCTGCCATCAGGGCTAGGTATGTACTAAAAATTAACCTGATTTGCTATTTTATAACGCGCTTCATTGTTTTTAGTTCGTAAAATAATCTCTCCCAAAAATCCTGCTAAAAATAACTGAGTTCCTAATATCATAGTCGTTAATGCAATAAAAAACCAAGGATTATTCGTTACCAAGTTATAACGCATCCCCATATACATATGGTACAATTTAGAAACTCCGATATAACCAGCTAATAAAAAACCAATTATAAACATAAGCGATCCCATTGCGCCAAATAAGTGCATTGGTCTTTTTCCGAATCTTGATAAAAACCAAATCGTAATCAAATCCAGGAAACCATTAACAAAACGTTCCATCCCAAATTTGGTTTCGCCGTATTTACGAGCCTGGTGTATTACTACTTTCTCTCCAATTTTATTAAAACCTGCATTTTTTGCCAAAACAGGAATATATCGATGCATCTCGCCCGAAACTTCAATGTTCTTAACAACAGTGTTTTTATATGCTTTTAATCCGCAATTAAAATCATTTAATTCAACACCAGAAGTTTTTCTTGCAGCCCAATTAAATAATTTTGATGGTAAATTTTTTGCTACAACAGAGTCGTAACGTTTCTTTTTCCAGCCAGAAACTAAATCAAATTTCTCTTTGGTAATCATTTCGTATAATCCAGGAATCTCATCTGGACTATCTTGTAAGTCGGCATCCATAGTAATAATAACATCCCCATTAGCCTTGGCAAAACCAGCGTGTAAAGCCTGTGATTTACCAAAGTTCTTCATGAACCGAATACCTTTTACATTTGGATTTTCTAATGAAAACCCTTCAATAATATTCCAAGAATTATCTGTACTTCCATCATCCACAAAAATGATTTCATATGAGTAATTGTTAGATTGCATCACTTTAATGACCCATGTGTATAGCTCTTTAAGTGATTCCTCTTCGTTAAGAAGCGGTATAAGTATAGATAAATTCATTTATTTTATTCTTGATATGTAGTTTTGCTTTTAAAAAAGGCTGCCAAAATTAATCCTAATATAGAGTAGCCAACAATACTAAACACTAAAGCTTTTAATAGCTCAGCAGTAGCGTAAGGATTGCTTTCTTTCATTTTTGCCAGAGTTTCATTTATTACCGATGCCGGAGTTCCGAATTTTTGTAATGTTTCGGCCATATATTTTCTAATTAATTCACCCAAAGTCTCTTTTGCGCTAGGATCAATGAAGTTAAATAAGATAATGTTGAAAAAAGTAGAAATTAATATACCTATAAGTATAGCTACAAAATAGGTAGTAAAAGCGTCTTTAAAAGAAAAAATATTGTTTAAATCCTTTTTAGTTTTTACTAATAATGCAATAGTTATAGCTAGGAAAATAACAAATGTTAAGCCTCCAATCCACCCAGAAACAAATAGTTTAAGGTCTATTGAATACATTATTGCAGTAATTAGAGCTAAAACAATTCCAATTATTACGCCGTAAGTAATTCCGTTCTTTTTTATAACTTCATTAATCATAATTTATATGTTTTAAAATTAATCCACAAATATAGCAATTCCCAATATATTCGTGGATAAAAAATGCTTTTCGATTTTATATAAAAAAAGGGAGAGTAAATGTTTGTTTATTAAAAAATAAATGTAAATTTGCAAACTGAAATAATTAAAAGTTTTAAAACAAAAAGAGTAGTTGTATTTACACCTTTTTCTAACCACGAAGAAGCTTCAAAATTAAAACGCTCCAAACAATAAATAAAAGTAAAGATGAAAAAAGGAATTCACCCAGAAAATTACAGATTAGTTGCATTCAAAGACATGTCAAATGAAGATGTGTTTATCACTAAATCTACTGCAGATACAAAAGAAACAATAACAGTTGATGGAGTTGAATATCCAGTTGTGAAAATGGAGATCTCTAGAACATCTCACCCTTTTTACACAGGTAAATCTAAACTTATCGATACTGCAGGACGTATTGACAAATTCAAAACTAAATACGCTAAACACGCTAAATAATTTTAGTTTGTTTTTAAATAAATCAAAGCCTTCCTTTTTGGAAGGCTTTTTTTGTATGATTATTTTACCTTAATGCTTGACTAAGAAGTCTTATCGTTATAATTGTAAGAAATAAAATATTTGTAACTTTGGTCTCGATAACCAAATCAGGATTTTAATATATTGCCAAATTAAATTAATTTATGAATTACATTCTATTTGACGGGCCCGTCCGGAATGCCTTATTGCCTTTTACATTTACCCGACCTGTTGCCGATATCTTAATCGGAATTATGACCATACGTCAAAAATGGGAAATGCATTTAGGTTCAACTACAACTACAATAACCGAAGAATATTTATCGGTAAAATATCCAATGGTCGAGTTGGAGGAAAACGTGATGATTAATGCTTCGTTTTTGCCCAATAATGATTTAGCTGATCTAGTCTCAGATTTAAAAACGAACCAAGCCATCTTTAAAGGAGATGAAGTTATTGCATTTTATACGAGTGAAAATCAAGAAGAAGTTGATTTTGATACTTATGAAATCATACAATATAATGGAGATTGTATCACGGTAGAGAATACTTGGGATATTTTTTCTAAAAATGCTGCTGCAATTCGTGAAGATTTTGACTTTTTGACCGAAGACAGAAAATCACAGACAATACCAAAAAGCGTAAATACGATTAATCCTGACGATATATTTATAGAAGAAGGAGCAAGATTAGAGTTTGTTACTTTAAATGCTTCTACAGGACCTATATATATAGGTAAGAATGCCGAGATTATGGAAGGTTCTGTAATTCGTGGGCCTTTTGCTTTATGCGAAAATGCACAAGTAAAAATGAATGCCAAAGTTTATGGAGCTACAACAGTAGGTGTAGGATCCAGAATTGGTGGTGAGGTTAAGAATTCAGTTCTTTTTGCAAACTCAAACAAAGGGCATGACGGATTTTTAGGAGATTCAGTTTTAGGCGAATGGTGTAATATTGGTGCAGATACTAATAATTCGAATCTAAAAAATAATTACGAAGAAGTAAAGTTATGGAGTTATGAAACCGAAGGATTTGCTAAAACCGGACTTCAGTTTTGTGGTTTAATGATGGGAGATCATAGTAAATGCGGAATCAACACCATGTTTAATACAGGAACTGTAGTAGGAGTAAGTGCTAATATTTTTGGTTCAGGTTTTCCTCGCAACTTTGTACCAAGTTTTTCTTGGGGTGGAGCAGCTGGTTTTACTACATATGTAACTAAGAAAGCTTTTGAAACTGCAAAATTGGTTATGGGACGAAGAAATATTGATTTTGATGAAACTGAAGCTGCAATTTTGGAGCACATTTTTGAAGAAACAAAAAAATGGCGTAAAGACTAAAAATAAAAAACCTCGATTTCCAGAAATCGAGGTTTTTTGTTTTTAGATAAAACTTAATTAGCAATCTTGATAAATTCCCCTTTTGGATTAAATTTTAATTCTAAACCACTGCTTAGTTTTGCTTCGTAGCCCAAAGTTTCTTTCTCTATTTTTGTTATTTTGTCTTTAGCAAAATTAGTTTTTACGTAAGTAGTAATCTTTGCAGGAACAATAGCTGTGGGAATAGCTGTGTTTTTTCCATCAACTTCTTTCCAGTTTCCTTTTCCATCAAATTCAATTTGAAGATTATTTGCAAATTGAACTTTGTACTCTTTAGATAAGATTTCTTTATCTTCAAGAATATAAGTTGGTTCTTGTCCAGCGAAGTGAGTTTTCAAAAAAGTTTGTGCATTTGCCGGTAATGCAGCTTTTTTAATTACCGTTTTTTGAGCATTTGCAGAAAGTCCAAATATTAATCCTGCAATTAGGCAAGCTGCCAAGTTTAATTTCGTTCTCATAATTTTCTGATTTTTAAATTCTTATACAAGATATAACTAAAATTTTAAAAGATGTAGGAATAATTGTAAAACTTAAAAAAAACGAAGAGGTCGGAGATGTAATTGTATTGTCTAATACTCTAATTAATCTATCTTTGCGCTTTTAAAAAAATACTTGCTAAGAAGTCAAAAATCTAAGCAGTCTAAAAATCTAAAAGTCAAAATGATTACAGTTAATGATATCTCAGTTCAGTTTGGTGGAACTACACTTTTTAGCGATGTTTCTTTTGCTATAAATGAAAATGATAAAATTGCCCTTATGGGTAAAAATGGTGCGGGAAAATCGACACTTTTAAAAATAATAGCAGGACAAAGCAAGCCCTCTACTGGAAGTATCTCGGCTCCAAAAGATGCTGTTGTGGCTTATTTGCCTCAGCATTTACTGACCAAAGATGGATCAACTGTAATGGAAGAAGCTTCAAAAGCTTTTGGCGAGATTTTTCAAATGAAAGCTGAAATTGATGAAATCAATGAGCAATTAACCGTTCGTACTGATTACGAAAGTGATGCTTACATGAAATTAATCGAAAGAGTTTCGGACTTAAGCGAGAAATTCTATGCTATTGAAGAAGTAAATTATGAGGCTGAAGTTGAGAAAATTTTAGTTGGTTTAGGTTTCGAACGTGAAGATTTTACACGCCAGACCTCTGAGTTTTCTGGAGGATGGAGAATGCGAATAGAGTTAGCTAAAATTCTTTTGCGTAAGCCAGACTTAATTTTGCTAGATGAGCCAACCAACCACATGGATATTGAGAGTATTCAATGGTTAGAAGAGTTTTTGATAAATTCAGCAAAAGCAGTTGTAGTAATTTCACACGATAGAGCGTTTGTAGATAATATTACCAATCGTACCATCGAAGTTACAATGGGAAGAATCTATGATTATAAAGCAAAGTATTCTCATTATTTAGAGTTAAGAAAAGATCGTCGTATACACCAGCAAAAAGCTTACGACGAGCAACAAAGAATGATTGCTGATAACAGAGCATTTATTGATCGTTTTAAAGGAACATTTTCTAAAACAGATGCGGTTCAATCTCGTGTTAAAATGTTAGAAAAATTAGTAATCGTACAAGTTGATGAAGTTGATAATTCGGCATTAAAATTAAAATTTCCGCCAGCAGCACGATCAGGACAATATCCTGTAGTGGTAAAAGATTTATCAAAATCTTATGGTGATCATGTAGTTTTTAAAGATGCTAATATTGTTATCGAAAGAGGACAGAAAGTAGCTTTTGTAGGTAAAAATGGTGAAGGAAAATCGACTATGATTAAAGCCATCATGAAAGAAATTGGTATTGATGAAGGAAGTGTTGATATTGGACATAACTCACAAATTGGATATTTTGCACAAAACCAAGCTTCTTTATTAGACGAAAATGCAACAATTTTTGAAACTATCGATGCTATTGCAGTTGGAGATGTTCGTACACAAATTAAGAACATTCTTGGAGCCTTTATGTTTCAGGGAGATGATATTACTAAGAAAGTAAAAGTGCTTTCTGGAGGAGAAAAGACACGTTTGGCAATGATAAAATTATTGCTGGAACCAGTTAACTTATTAATTCTGGATGAGCCTTCGAATCACTTAGATATGAAAACTAAAGATATTATTAAAGATGCATTACGTGATTTTGATGGTACTTTAATCTTAGTATCTCACGATCGTGATTTCCTTGACGGATTAGCGACTAAAGTTTTCGAATTTGGAAACAAACGTGTTAAAGAGCATTTTGAAGATGTTGCTGGATTCCTGGCACATAAAAAGATGGACTCTATGAGAGAAATTGAAAAATAATCTAGTCATAACATAATAATAAAAAGAGCGCAAGTTAATTCTAGCGCTTTTTTTTTGTTTAATATTTTTTAAGAAAATAATTGTTAAATAATATAAGTACATGATATAAGTCAGATTAAAGACTACTTAGATTAGATAATTTTGTTGTAAGAAAAAAGCTGTTTTATGGCTTTGGATTTATTAAAGAAAAATATATCTAAATTTTTATTCATGGATTTTTTAAATAATTTTTTTTCAAAAAAGGTTGTGTTTCTAATCTTTTTATTGCCTTTTTTTTCGAATGGACAAATTGCAGAACCTGGTTCTCAAAATGAAGTTAAGTATCCACAATTTAAATTTCAAGGACTTTTTCAGGGGCGTTATTTAAGTGATTTAACTCAAGGTATAGACGCGACAACTGGTTTACAACATGCAGATGGTAATGCAGTAGAAAACACATTCGACATTAAAAGGATGCGTTTAGGGTTAACCACTAAATTGGGAGAAGGGTTTGATATTGTTGTTCTGGCTAATTTTGCAGACTTTAAATCGGATCCTAAAGGAAAAGTTTTAGAGAATGCTTTTGCAAGGTATATCTTTAATAAGGAGATTGGATTTATTTTGGGACAGTTTAGGCCTGCTTTTGGAATCGAGGAATTAAATCCTGCCGATATTCTAAAATCATTTGATTATTCTAATCAATATACCGAATTTGGAAACAATGGTTGGACAAGTTTTCAAATCGGAGCTTCTGTGTTTGGAGGGTTTGATTTGGGTACAATCCCTATTAGTTATACTTTTTCTGCTGTAAATGGTAATGGGAGAGATCAAGTATCGGACAAAGATGATGGCAAGCAATATTCTTCTCGTCTTGCCTTAGAATTAAATAAAGAGCATAATATCAATTTTGGAATTAATGGAGGTATTGGAGAAGTTTTTAATACCAAGATCTTTGCTGTAGGATTAGATTTTACGATTGATTTTAAACTAACGGATAAATTAAAACTAGAAACTCAGCTTGAAGCAAAACAAGGAACAAATCATTATTTGTATTATTCGCTAGCGGAAGATTCGAGAACAGGAAATATTAATGATTATGAAATGCGAGGAGGATATTTTTTACCAAATTTGCGATATGAAATTCAATATCAAAAACTAACGGCTATAGAATTTTCTTGTCGATATGAGTATTTTGACAGAAGTTTTAAAATTAATTCAAACGCAAGACAAACGTATACACCAATGGCAGGTTTAGAATTTGGAAAAGGATATATAGGACGTATAGAAATGGGAATTCAGTTTGATAATTATAAACGTAATGTGCCTAATACTACAACATATGATAATAAATTGTTTATCATACAGTTTCAAGGGCGATTTTTTTAATGAATAATTGCAATGTTGTAATCTATTTGTCTTAGATAAATTAATAGGATATGAGTCGGAACTTAAAACGGCATAAGAATTAATTCTTATGCCGTTTTTTATAGAGTAAATAAAAGAGTTTAAGCTTCTTTTAAAACATTTTTCTTTTTAAAGTATAAAGCAATATAAGCTGCAATAGAACATACTACACCTATTATAATCATGTTCCAGATAGGTCTTGTAGTTTGAGAAAAAGTTCCGTCCTCAATAATTAATATTCTAAAAGCTTTTAAGAAATGTGTTAACGGAATTACATTGGCAATTGCCTGAACTGCTTGTGGCATTTGGCTTAAAGGCCAAGTAAAACCGCTTAGGATAAAACTGGGAGTTGCAATTACCATTAAAATCTCAGTAGCTTTTAATTGATTCGGAACTAAAATACTCACGAGAATCCCAATAAAGGAAACGGAGAGTACAAATATTCCTGCTATAAATGTGAGCGGAAGCAGGTTGTCGTAAAAAGGTAATCTGAACCATAATGTAAAAAGCCAATATATAAACCAAATACCAAAACTCATTAGCATATAAGGAATGATTTTTACGGCTAGTAAATTTAAAATTGAAGGACATCTTTTTACAAGATCTTTAAATGTTCCATTTTCAAATTCAGAAGCAAAAGAAAGTGCCAATCCTAATAATAAAACTTGTTGTAGAACTGTTGCCAAAACTCCTGGCCAAAGAAAATACATATAGTTGGTGCTTCGATTATATTTTTTTATAAAAGTAGTTTTGAACGGTTCGTATTGCGACATCAGTAAATTTTCGGGAACACCTTGTTTTCTTAAAGTTTCAATTTGAATACCAGCTTTTAATGTTCCAAGGCAAATTTGTATGGCCGTCGATGCATAATTGGCGGTTAAAACATTAGATGTGTTTACAATGGTGGTAATCTCGGGATACTTTTTTGTGAGAGTCATTTTCTCGAAATCTTTCGGGATAATAACAACACAAGTCGCTCCTTTTTCGATAGCAATCTTGGATAGATTATTTTGGTCGTATAGAATAGTAGCTATGGATAAAACTTCATTATCCTCAAACATCTGAATTGCTTTTGAACTTAATTCCGTTCTGTCCTGATCAACAACAAGTATGGGTAAATCGGTTACTTTACCTTTGCCGTAAACATAACCCAGCAAGACTCCATAAAGTATTGGCGCACCTATAAAGAGCAATCGAAGCACTTTATTGCTCCAAAATAATCGGAATTCCCGTTTGAGCAATGAAAAGAAATTTTGCATAGTTAAAGAGATAAAGTAACAGTTGTTTTTGTAATTAAATCTTTTGTTTCATCGTGGTTGGAAGGTGTTATTTTTATTTCGAATAAACTTTCCTGCATTTCGTAATCTGGGTAGGCAGTTGCAATATTTCCGTATGCTCCCAGTTGTTTTATAGTGCTGATACTTCCTTTAATATCAGTTTTTTTATAAGGAACATGTACGGTTACTTCTTGTCCTTTTTTTAGTTTTCCTAATTGATTTTCGGGAATTGTAAAGCGAAAGTAAGTACTGTTGGCAACATAACCATTAAATAAAGTATAACCAGGTAAAGCCAGTTCACCAACAGTTAAAGTAATGGTTTCGATACTCATATTTTGTGGTGCAATTATATAACGTTCCTGGTCGGCAGTTTCTACTTCTTGCAATGCACCAAGCGCTCTGTCTTGTTGTCCTAGTGCCATGGTTTGTTGTTCTATACGAGCTCCTTTTTTTGCATCATCTAGTTCTGCAATAACAGCATTGTATTGCGCTTGAGCTCCTTGATATTTAGCAAAAGTTTCGTCATAAGTTTGTTGTGATATTAAGGAATCTTTGAGCATATTTGTTAATCGTTTAATCGATTTTTGCGCAAACTCATATTGTTCTTTTAATCCCATTTTTTTAGCTTCAAGCTGCTTAATTTGGTTTTCAGTCGCTCCCTTTACAGCCATTTTATATTGTGCTTTCGCTGATATAACAGCTCCTTCAGCTTGATTTTTTTTAGCATCTACTTCCGGAATATCAAGTATAGCAAGCGTATCTCCTTTTTGTACAATATCTCCCTCTTTGACATAGATTTTTAAAATCTTACCAGGGATTTTGCTTACAACAGCAATTTGTTCTTTTTCTATTTTCCCTTGAATTAAATCTTCTTTTTTTGCTTTTTCACAGCTTACAAAAAGGAAGATTAAATTGACTATTATAATTGCTTTTTTCATAGAATAGAACTTTTATTTAGATAATTTTTTTGATAAATCGCCAGTGGCAATTATTGTTTCAATAGCCGATAATCGTTGCTCGATTAAAGTGGTAGTTTTATTTACAGATGCTTTATAAGAATCGTTTTCGGCTTCAAGTCGTTCCGATATATTGATAAGCCCTTCCTTGTATTGTTTTATAGCTAGATTTAAATTATTGCCTGCTACTTTTTCTTGTTGTTGGGTAATATCAATTTTTTGTGTTAGAACGCTGTAATCAACAAAGTTTTTTTCGAGGAGTAATTCTAGTTTTTCTTTAGTATCATCAATTTGATTTTGCATCTGCTCGATGTTTATTTTGGCCTCTTGTACTTTGTGTTTTCTTTCAAAACCAGAAAAAACTTCCCATTTCATTGCTGCTCCCACAACCCAGTTGTTACTTATGGTGGCTTCGTTTAGTCCTAAATACAATGCTTGATTTATTCCGGTAACTATTGGGGTAGTTGCATTAGCATTAAATAAACTGGAGTAAGAAACTCCTCCAAATGCTCCTAAAGTTGGTAAATAAGTACCTTTTTCTTTTTTTAATAAATACTCGTAAGCTGTTTTAAACGATTCCAAGGCTTTAATTTCCTGTTTGTTTTGAGTGCTTAATTTTTCATCGGTAATTAAATAAGGAACTAAATTGTATTGGACATTGTCTATTTCGGTAATAGAATAGCCAGTTAAGTATTGAATCTTTTTATAAATTAATCTTCGTTTTCCATCCAGCTCAATTTTTTTGGATGCCAATTCTAGTGAAGCTAATTTAATTTTATCTCTATCGTATGGAATTGCCAGACCTTGTTCTATTGCTTTTGTAACGCGTTTAGTTTCGGTATCTAATCGTTTTTCGCTTTCTTTTATCAGTTTGTCTATTTCCTTTAATAGTTCTAATTGATCAAAGGTGTTAATGACATCTTTTATGATTCCGTCTTTCTCGGATTCTTTTAAGAATACTGTTCCTTTGGATTTTTCTTGTATGGCTTTTGCACCATTAGGAATTTGCATACCACTAAACAATACGGTTTTTGCCATCACGCTCCCATTAAAAATGTTTCCGTAATTTTTAAAAGCCGTTTTACCATCAAAAAGCGGATAGTTTACAATAGGTACTGTAGCTGTAGGGAAATCTACGGTTAGTTTGTTGTCAAAATAAGTATATAAAGCACTTGCTTCGACTGTAGGGATGTATTTATTCCAGACTCCTTTTTCCTGAAGATTCAATTTTTCAATATCTAAATCTTTATTTTTTAAAGAGGTGCTTTTTTCTATGGCTTTATAAATAGCATCTTCAAGAGTTGGTGAAACTTCTATCTGGGCATATCCATAAGTTAGGGAAAGGAAAAAAAAGAAAATAGGTAAATGTTTTCTCATCATAATTTTGTTTCTATAATTATATGATAAATTGTAAACGGATTTTTGTAAGGTATTACAAGTAGAATAAGCGTATGCGAAATACGGTTATTTACAAAGTTAAGGATATAAGTCTTACATTTTATGTTTTATCTATAGTAAAATAGGGAGCTTAATTAAAAACTTTTCCGTAAGTTTTATTGAAAATAGAAAGTTGTAGGATGTTGTTAAACTTTATCTGTTTTTTTATACCTTAGTAAGCGTATTTATAAATTAACTAATTATTAACATGAAAAAAAGTATATTATATCTAGCTATTGTGTTGACTAGTTTTTTTAGTCTTCCTATATTATCTCAAACAGATAATGAGCCTGTTGCTTTAGGTTTGCCAGGAGATAACCTTAATTTATATGCAGTATTAGATATTTTTCAAAAGTCTAAAACTTTGGAAGATTTTGAAAAAGCATTGAATGATCCGGATAATAAGGTTAATAATTTAGATTTAAATAATGATGGAGAAATCGACTACCTCGAGGTAGAAGGACATAAAGAAGGGAATGCCCATGTTATTGTACTTCAGGTTGCGGTAAGTAGCAAAGAAACACAAGATATTGCTGTTATTGAGGTTGATAAAGATAAGAAAGGAAATATACATGTTCAGGCTATTGGAGACGAAGATTTATATGGCAAAAACTATATAGTTGAGCCTGCAGATACAGCTTCGGGAACACCTAACCCTGGTTATAAAGGAGAACCTACGGTAATTGTAAATAATAACACAACCAATAATTACAATACTACAACTAGCCCAAGTTATGTAAGTACAAGTGTAAGTGCATGGCCAGTAATTTTGTTTTTGTTTTCTCCTATATATGTAGCGTATAGATCTCCTTGGCATTGGGGGTATTATCCTCCGTACTGGCGTCCTTGGCGTCCAGTTTATTATCATGATTATTGGGGATATCACGGACATTATTACAGAAATCCTTATTATCGCAGAACAGCCGTTATAAGAAATCCTAGATACTATAATAATTATGTTTCTAGAAGAAATACATCTGTAGTTGTTAGAGACAACCGAGTTAACGGACGATATAATACGACCTATAACGGTAGGGATTATAAAAGACCTGCGCCAGTTACATCTACCAGACCAACTAGACCAGGCGGGACAACCAGACCTGGTACAAGGCCTACTAATCCTACGACTAGACCAGGAGGTACAACGAGGCCGGTAACACGACCTACAAATCCATCGACTAGACCGGGAACAGGTACAACAAGACCAGTCACACGTCCTGTTACTCCTACAAACCCAACTACAAGACCAGTTGTTAGGCCAACTAATCCAGGAACAACGCGACCAACAACCCGTCCTGTAACTCCAACGACTAGACCAACAACGCGTCCTGTAACAAGACCAACGACGACACCAAGACCAGCGACACCGAGGCCTGCAAATAATGGTACAAATCGAAGATAGATTTGAAAAAACGAGACTGAGTTTTAAACTCAGATAATATATACACGCCTAATTTTATATTTAAGAAGCTTATGGGGAAAACTATGCTAGCTAGAGTTGTTTTTATATTTCTGATAATGCCATTTTTTCTGATGGCTCAATCTGTGAAGGATACAGTGAAGGTTGAACTGAAAGAAAAGGAGAAAGAAAAAGAAGTGGTATACCCAAAATTTAAATTTAAAGGGCTTTTGCAAGTACGTTTTCTGGGGTCAATTACAGATAATGTTGATGTTTTAGGAGTTCAGCATACTACTGGAGAAGTAACAAGGAGTTCTTTTGATATAAAAAGAATGCGTGTAAGTGTTGCAGCAAATTTAAGTGAGCATACCGAAGTTGTTGTATTGGTGAATTTAGCCGATTTTAAATCGGATCCCCAGAACAAAGTGTTAGAGAATGCTTACGCAAAATATACTTTTAATAAATATATTGCTTTTACAGGTGGTCAGTTTCGACCAGGTTTTGGTATAGAAGAAAGTGTTCCTGTAGATATCATAAAGTCATTTGATTTCTCGAATCAATATTATGAGTTTGGAAAGAATGGATGGACAAGTTTTCAGATTGGAGCTTCGATGACAGGATCTGCAGATCTTGGGAATATCCCTGTAAATTATGCTGTTTCGGTTTTAAATGGTAATGGGAGAAATCAAAATATGGATAAAGACAGTGGTAAACAATATTCTACCCGTGTTGTTTTTGGATTATCGAAAAAGCACCATCTTAATTTGGGACTTAACGGAGGAACCGGAAAGGTTTATACCAGTGATGTATTTGCTTTAGGAGCAGATATTGCTGCTGACTTTAAATTATCAGATAAACTTTCTCTGGATACCCAATTTGAAATCAAGCAAGGAACCAATCATAATTTATATTATTCACTTCCTGTGGATGCCCGTACTGCCAATGTGAATGATTACCAAATGCGAGGTTTTTATTTTTTGCCTAATTTTAGATATGTAATCAATTATAAGAAACTTACATCTCTGGAATTTTCTGCCAGATATGAATATTTTGATTCGAGTTTTAAAGTAGATTCAAACGTAAGGCAAACACTTACGCCAATGTTAAGTTTAGAATTTGGAAAAGCATATACAGGACGAATTGAAATGGGAGTTGAAATTGATAGGTACACCAAGAATATTCCTAATACAAGCTATTATGATAAAGAACTATTTATTATACAATTTCAATGCAGGCTTTAGTTTAAATTAATCTCTATTTTTTATGAAAGAAGTAAAAATTCCTCAAACATTAATTACGCTTGCAGTAGGTATTGTTCTTTGGATTATTCCAGCTCCCGAAGGAGTGAAACAAGAAGCGTGGCATTTATTTGCCATTTTTGTAGCTACCATTCTTGGGATTATTTTAAAGGCTGCTCCAATGGGTACAATGTGTATGATTGCAATTGCAGTAACCGCATTTTCACAAGTTTTAGCTCCGGGTGAAGCAGGAAAATCAATTACGCTTGCATTAAGAGGTTTTGGGGATAAAGTAATATGGCTTATCGGGATATCCTTTTTTATAGCACGTGGATTTATTAAAACAGGATTAGGAAATAGAATTGCTTTTATATTCATAAGGATATTCGGGAAAAGTTCGTTAGGATTAGCCTACGGATTAGGACTTGCTGATTTATGTCTTGCTCCTGCAGTTCCTAGTAATACGGCAAGAGGTGGAGGTATTATTTATCCTATTATGAAATCGATGGCAATAAGTTTTGGCTCTGAGCCAGATAAACCTGAAACACATAGGAAATTGGGTTCTTTTTTAACTTTAAATAGTTATAATATGAATCTTATTTCATCCTCGATGTTTTTAACAGGAACGGCAAGTAACCCGATGTGCCAGAAGTTTGCTCTAAATTTAGGAATTAAAATTACCTGGATGTCTTGGGCTCTTGCTGCAATTGTGCCAGGATTAGTTGCTTTTTTTGTAATTCCTTTTGTTTTATATAAAATTTATCCGCCTGAATTAAAATCGACCAAAGACGCTCCGGGAATTGCTAAGCAAAAGCTAAAAGAAATGGGGCCAATCTCTAGAAACGAATGGTTGATGTTGTTAACATTTTTTATTTTATTGTTTCTTTGGATGACAGGCGATTTATTTTCTATCGATGCTACTACAACGGCTTTTATAGGATTGGTGATTTTATTGTTAACTTCAGTATTAACATGGGAAGATGTAAAATCCGAAAAAGGAGCTTGGGATACTATTGTTTGGTTTTCAGTTTTGGTAATGATGGCGAGTTCGCTCAATGAATTAGGATTTATTGGTTGGTTTAGCGATTTAGTTAAGCAACAAATAGGAGGATTGAGCTGGCAAATGGCTTTTCCTATAATAATTTTGGTATACTTTTTTAGTCACTATCTTTTTGCAAGTGCAACGGCTCACGTTGCAGCAATGTATGCTGCGTTATTAGGGGTAGGAGTTTCTCTTGGTATTCCGGAATTGTTATTAGCGTTTATGCTTGGGTTTGTAGGTTCGCTTTATGGAACATTAACGCATTACGGTCATGGACCAGCTCCAGTATTTTTTGGTAGTGGTTACGTTGATTTAAAGAGCTGGTGGGTAAAAGGTCTTGTAACAGGTCTTGTCCTATTACTCATATATATGGTGATAGGAGGATTGTGGATGAATGTAATAGGGTACTATTAAATTCGGATACCAGGAGGAAGTAGTTCTTTGTAAGTTGGGTTTTTCTTAAAGAAAACTACAATTTTAGGGTGAATAGGGACTACTTTTAATTTTCGTTCAATCGAAATTTCCATGATGCTTCTAAGCATGCTATAAAGAAATTCTTGATCTTCGAATGAATCTGGAGTGTTGATTTTTGTTAGAAATATCTTTTTTTCTTGAAAAGAGTATTCGATTGTAACTAATCCTGTAGGGGTTGAGGTTTCAAATTGTCTTGCAAAGGCATTGTCTTTGATCTCCATTAATGAAATGGGTTCCATATTATTTGTTTTTTATGTGGTATTTAAAAAAAAATAGAAGAAATGAACCATATTAAGAGGTTCAGAAAACTTCTTGTAATATATTATCAGAAACAAATTATTTCTATAACAAAGGTAATCATTTGATATTCAATATCAAATGATTTTGTGAGTGAGATATGCTTTACGTTTTTAAAAATGTTGTTAGCACTCGTATTTGCTGTGTTTTTTAATAATAATATTATCTAAAAAATAGAGTAGAGTCGTTAAAAAGCGATAATTTTATGTCGATAATGATATTTAGTTTGTTGTTAATGCCTGAAATACAATTATGAATAAAATTCCTGTTTACTTTATGCCGGGTCTTGCGGCAAGTACTACTATTTTTGAACGAATCGCATTGCCCGAAGATACTTTTGAGGTGCATTTATTAGAATGGGAAATTCCGCTTGAGCATGAGTCTTTGCAGGATTATGCTAAAAGGATAGCGCAAAACATAAAACATTCGAATCCTGTTTTAGTAGGTGTTTCTTTTGGAGGAATCCTGGTTCAGGAAATGGCAAAGCATATTGAGGCTAGAAAAGTAATTATTATTTCGAGCGTAAAGTGTAATGCGGAATTTCCTCGAAGAATGAAAATTGCTAAGACAACCAAAGCATACAAGCTGATACCAATGCGACTGATATTAAATGTAGAGAATTTGGCTAAGTTTTCTTTTGGAGAAAAGATAAACAAGAGGTTAAAGCTATATGAGAAGTTCTTATCTGTGCGTGATATTCGTTATTTGGATTGGGCTATCGAGCAGGTAATTCTTTGGGACAGAACTAAAATCGACGAAAGTGTAATTCATATTCATGGTGATGAAGATGAGGTTTTCCCGATAAAATATATTGCCAACTGTAAAGTGGTAAAAGGCGGAACACATATTATGATTTTGAATAAATTTAAATGGTTGAATGAAAATTTACCTTCGATAATTTTGGAAGATTAGAAATCTTAAAATTCCAATTTTTTGAAATTGCTTCGCCTGTTCCTAACGCTCGGGCCCAAATTCCAACTGTTTTGCGATTCGATATCTTTGTCAAAGTTTTAAGCTTTGACAAAGGTCTGTGTGCAAAAATGAAAAACTTAAAGGTTCTTATAAAACCTAGAGCCCTAGCCCTGATAGAAGCGGTATCCTTTTTCTGGCTTCTTTAGACAGGAAAAGATACAAGCGGATAGCAGGAAATAGCTTCTAATTAAAATTTCAATATCTAAAATTCCAAATTCCAATTGTTTCATGGTTCGATACCTTTGTCAAAGTTTTTAAAACTTTGACAAAGGTTTACGGGCAAGTCCAAAAAAAATCCCAAACTCTTTTTAGAATTTGGGATTTTAGATATTGTAATTTAAAGAAATTTAGATTTTCTTCATTTGATCTTTCATCATTGTGATTTGCTCTTTCAGCATTCCTTGTTTGTCTAATTTCTTAGCTTCATTCAATAAATTAGTCGCTTCAAGCTTTCTTCGGCGTGACATAGCAACACCAGCAAGGTTTAATTTTGCAACAGCTAAATCCATATCCATAGATAAACCAAGTTCAATTGCTTTTTTGAAATATTTCTCAGCTTGATTAATATTAGTTTGAGAAACCATAATACCATGTAGGTAATTAAAGTAACCTTGTTGTTTTCTTACTAAAGCAGTTTCAGGATTTTTGATGTATGCCAGCCATTTTTTAGCACCTTCAAAATCTTGTTTTCTTAATTTCAGGAAGGCTAATAAGATGAATTCATTTTTAAAGTAAAGGAAAATAGGTATTCCAGCTAATAATATAAGAAAGATTCCGTTTCCGATATTACTTTCTGTAAATTGCCAAACGCCAGCAACTACTAATAGTCCGGCTAAAATAATTTTAATATTTCTGTGAAACATAATAGGTGTATTTTTGTGATTGCAAAGATAGTAAAATGAATTAAAAATATTTTTATAAAACTACTTGCAAGGAAAAAAAGTCTTTGTATATTTGCACTCGGTTTTAGAGTAACAATATTCGAAGAACAAAAAGAAGATATTAGACACCATATTTAAAGATACAAAGCAATGAGCAAAAGAACGTTTCAACCATCGAAAAGAAAAAGAAGAAATAAGCACGGATTTATGGACAGAATGGCTTCTGCGAATGGAAGAAAAGTTCTTGCACGTAGAAGAGCTAAAGGAAGACATAAACTGACTGTTTCTAGCGAACCTAGACACAAAAAATAATGTTTCTATAAACATAAATAAGGCGTTACTTTTTTTAGTATCGCCTTTTTTTATACCTTGTCATTAAAAAATGAGTAATGTTTTAATTTCTAATGCAGTAGGATTAAACATTAAAAGAAAATATAACTACACAATACAATTAAAATGCCAAAAGACACATCAATAAAATCAGTTTTAATAATAGGTTCGGGGCCTATTGTTATTGGTCAAGCTTGCGAATTTGATTATGCAGGATCACAATCAGCACGTTCTATTCGTGAAGAAGGAATTGAAGTTATCTTGATAAACTCAAATCCAGCGACTATTATGACCGACCCATCAATGGCGGATCATGTATATTTAAAACCACTAACTACAAAATCGATTATTGAAATTCTGAAAGCTCATCCACAAATTGATGCTGTTTTACCTACAATGGGAGGACAAACTGCATTAAATTTATGTTTGGAAGCTGATGAAAAGGGAATTTGGGCTGATTTTGGAGTAAAATTAATTGGTGTTGATGTGAACGCCATTAATATTACTGAAGATAGAGAGCAGTTTAAACAACTTCTTGAAAAAATTAATGTACCAACTGCACCTGCAAAAACGGCTACTTCGTACTTAGAAGGAAAAGAAATTGCACAGGAATTTGGTTTCCCACTTGTAATTCGTCCTTCATTTACACTTGGAGGAACTGGAGCTGCGATTGTTTATAAAAAAGAAGATTTTGATGAGCTTTTAACAAGAGGTCTTGAAGCTTCGCCAATACATGAGGTTTTAATTGATAAAGCTTTAATGGGTTGGAAAGAATATGAGTTGGAACTTTTAAGAGATAAGAATGATAATGTTGTAATTATTTGTTCTATCGAAAATATGGATCCAATGGGAATTCATACTGGAGATTCGATTACAGTTGCACCAGCAATGACTTTATCGGATACAACATTCCAAAAATTACGTGATTACGCTATATTAATGATGCGTAGTATCGGAAACTTTGCAGGAGGTTGTAATGTACAATTTGCGGTTTCGCCAGACGAAAAAGAAGATATCGTTGCGATTGAAATCAACCCTCGTGTATCTCGTTCATCTGCATTGGCATCGAAAGCAACTGGTTATCCAATTGCAAAAATTGCTTCTAAACTAGCTTTAGGATACAATCTTGATGAATTGCAAAACCAAATTACAAAATCGACTTCGGCTCTTTTTGAACCGACTTTAGATTATGTGATTGTAAAAATACCTCGTTGGAACTTTGATAAATTTGAAGGTGCTGACAGAACTCTTGGTCTTCAGATGAAATCTGTAGGTGAGGTTATGGGTATCGGACGTTCATTTCAAGAAGCTTTACATAAAGCAACACAATCATTAGAAATTAAACGTAATGGTTTAGGTGCTGATGGAAAAGGATATAAAAATTACGAACAAATTATCGAGAAACTAACTTTTGCAAGTTGGGATCGTGTTTTTGTAATTTATGATGCAATTGCAATGGGAATTCCGTTGAGCCGTATTCATGAGATTACTAAAATAGATATGTGGTTCTTGAAACAATATGAAGAACTTTATACTCTTGAGAAAGAAATTTCAAACTATAAAGTAGCTACTTTGCCAAAAGAACTTTTGCTTGAAGCGAAACAAAAAGGTTTTGCCGACAGACAAATTGCTCACATGATGAATTGTCTGGAAAGTGAAGTGCATACTTTGCGTATGGATAAGAATATTAACCGTGTGTTTAAATTAGTAGATACTTGTGCTGCCGAATTTAAGGCGAAAACTCCTTATTACTATTCAACTTTTGAAGCTGAAATAGAAAAAGCAAATGGGGAACGTTATGTAGATAACGAAAGTATTGTTACCGATAAAAAGAAAATAATAGTTTTAGGTTCTGGACCAAACCGAATTGGACAAGGAATTGAATTTGATTATTCTTGCGTTCACGGTGTACTTGCAGCTAAAGAGTGTGGTTATGAAACTATCATGATTAACTGTAATCCAGAAACTGTTTCGACAGATTTTGATACTGCTGATAAATTGTATTTTGAGCCAGTTTTCTGGGAGCATATCTACGATATCATTCAGCATGAAAAACCTGAAGGTGTAATTGTACAGTTAGGTGGTCAGACAGCATTAAAACTAGCAGATAAATTATCTAAATACGGTGTAAAAATTATAGGAACAAGTTTTGATGCCTTAGATTTAGCCGAAGATAGAGGACGTTTCTCTGAGTTATTAACGGAACTACATATTCCTTTCCCTCAATTTGGAATCGCTGAAACTGCGGATGAAGCTTCTGCTCTTGCAGATACTCTAGATTTTCCATTATTGATTCGTCCTTCTTATGTATTAGGTGGTCAGGGAATGAAAATTGTAATCAACAAGAAAGAACTTGAAGAGCACGTTATTAATTTATTGAAAACAATTCCTGGGAATAAATTACTTCTGGATCATTACTTAGCTGGAGCAATCGAAGCTGAAGCGGATGCAATTTGTGATGCCGATGGAAATGTTTATATCATAGGAATAATGGAGCACATCGAGCCTTGTGGGGTTCACTCGGGTGATAGTAATGCAACATTGCCTCCTTTTAACTTGGGAGAGTTTGTAATGCAACAAATAAAAGATCATACTATAAAAATTGCGAGAGCTCTTAAAACAGTTGGTTTAATAAATATACAGTTTGCGATAAAAGATGATACAGTTTACATTATCGAAGCTAATCCTAGAGCATCGAGAACAGTACCATTTATAGCAAAAGCTTATGGAGAACCTTATGTGAACTATGCTACAAAAGTAATGTTGGGACATAATAAAGTAACTGACTTTAAATTCAACCCGCAATTAAAAGGATTTGCAATTAAACAACCTGTATTCTCTTTTAGTAAATTCCATAATGTAAACAAAGCATTAGGACCAGAGATGAAATCAACAGGTGAAAGTATCTTGTTTATCGACGACTTAAAAGATGATCAGTTCTATGAATTGTACTCAAGAAGAAAAATGTATTTGAGTAAATAATCTCAAATCCTGATATAAAAAAAGCTCCAATTATGGAGCTTTTTTTATATCTAATAAGTAACATAATAGATAAAAACCAACAATCAATATTATTTAGTTAAAAATAGTATTGATTGTTGGTTAGGTCAGCATCTAAATTTATAGTTGCTCTAATAACCAAATTACAAATTTTGCGATTCCGTGGTTCATAATGTAGATATTTTATCATTTATAATGAATTTCAAAAAGTCGTTAAATACCCTTTTGATATTAGTAAATTTGATGAGATATTTATGTTATTTTGTAATAAAAATCGCAAAAATTAAAGCTAAATTTGTAGTAAAAAACCTTTGATTTATCTGGATAATATGATTTTATATGCTATATTTGTTTAAAATCATACATTTTATGCAAGCGGAGATTGTAGTTAAAATAAAGAAAATTCGTATTGAAAAAGGTTTTTCACCAAATGAAATGGCAGAAAAGTTAAATATTGACCTTTCTGCATATTCTCGTTTAGAGTCAGGAAGAACATTTACTTGGGGAAAATATTTGGAAGATATTTTAATAATTTTTGATCTTTCACCTGAGTGCTTTTTTAAAGGAATAGGGATGAAGAATAATATTAGATATAAGAAAGATTCTTTTGGGGATAGTGCTTCTTTTGAATATTTTTTTACGGAATATAAGAAAAAAGTAAAAAAAGTAGAAATTTTATTTGAGGAGCGATTGAAAGATAAAGATGAAATTATAGAGCAGTTAAAAAAGAATAAAAATAAATAAAGAAGCCTCACAAAGAGAGGCTTTTTTTGTTTGAATATTTTGTAATAAAAAGGTGATTGTGATTTTTTAAACGTCTGTATTATTTAATTCTTCAAAATTTTTATTTAATTTATTTATTAGTTTTAAATAAAGGGTTTTATAAATGAACCAAATAAATGAGGAAAGAATTATTAAGAACAATGCAAGTATGAAATAAAAACAAATTTGAGGAATAAGTATATTGTTATTTGATTGATTTGGATTCAAGAAAATTAGAGATATATCATTGTTTTTAAGATATATAGAGGAGAAAATAATTGCATTTAGATTAAACAATATTAAGCTTGAAAATATGTAGTAATATACTGATTTTCTTGTTTTTATGATGCTTTTGGATAATTCGTTTAAGTTTGAACTTGTGTCAATTCTTTTGTAATTGATAAAAAATTGCACAAAAAAATAGATAAATATGAAATAATACAAATAGTCTAAAAATATGATTATATTATTCTGTTCTACTGCTAATATTTCTTTTGAATACTCTAGTTGATTTGCAATATAAGACGCTAATAATGAGGCTAAAAATTCTAAAATACTTATTATTAGAATCTTTTTTACAATAGAATAAGAGCGTAGGTGTATTATATTAAACAATTCTGAACGCTCAATATTTATATTTGTAAAGTCTAAATTTCTCCACATTTTTTTTAAAAGACTTGATTTATTTTTATTTTTCATGGCTTTTTTACTTAATTAGTATGTTTTTTTCTGATTAAGTTACACTTTGTAGTGTGAAAAAATAAAGAAAATTCTTTCTTTAGTATAAGTATGAAAGATTAAGTTAAATAAACTCAAGTCCTGATATAAAAAAAGCCTCAATTAAGAGGCTTTTTTTGTTTTTAAAGTAAGAATTATTTAATCAGTTGTTGTAACGGTTTAAGTTGTTCCATATCTATATTAGATTCTTTAAGAACGGTCATTAATGTCATGATATTGTTTGGATTCATATTTTTTCCTAAAACACGAACTACTGCAAAACCATTTTCATTTCTGTTGGCATAAATTATGAATTCTTCAATATTCTCGTCTGTTCCTACATAGCTTACTGAAGCGCCATCTTTTCCAGAACCAAATTTCATTAATTGTTGGTATTTTGGGTTCTTTAAAATAGTATTTAGCTTAGTTCTCTCAGCTTCATATTCAGTTTGGTTTTTATCATTTCGTTTAAAAGCCAAGATGTTCATTTTGTCGAAAGAGTTTAATGCTTCGCTTTGTTCGGCCGATAATTTTTCTTTGTTTACATTGAGAATACTTGGTGAAACATCGAGAGCAATAAAGTTTTTGTTTTCGGTATTTTCTACGAAATATTTCTGTAATGAAGGTTCAGAATTGCAACTTACTAGAAGTAATAATCCTAAAAAGGCGAAAATGTTGGTGATTCGTTTCATGTTATTTTTTCCCTTTAGATGCTTTTTTCAAATCAGAACCTCCTGGTAATTTCATTTTGTCTGTAAGTACCGAGATTTCGTTTAAGTCAAAATTACCAGTAAGCGATAGTAAAACAGTGTCTTCATTTTTACCTGAATCAATAAACATGAATAACTCTTTTATTTGAGTGTCGCTTGCTCCGGATTTTACATAAATTTTTACGTTTCTTCCGTTATCATTTACTCGCATTAACTCTTCTAAACCTGCAGATTTTATGTATTTATCTGCGGTAAGCTTCATGTCGGCTTCAACTCTGGTACTTTGTGTTGTAAACACCTTTAGATTATCTAGTTTTTTAATAAGGCTTAAGTATTGTTGTGTTTCTTTATCCGAAGCATCAACTTTTACCTTACTCATTAAATCGAACATTTTTTTGTTTACGATTACAGATGTTACATCATCCTGACCATCATATTTGTCAAAAGCTCCTTGTGCATAAAATGCATGGCTTACAAATGCGAAAACTAGTGTTATTATGAAATTTTTACTCAAGCTTCTTCTATTGTTTTTTCTGTTTTCGTGAATCGTTGATTTCATTTTATCGAGTTTTATTTTGTTTGAAAATTAAGTTTTTTGATTGTTCGTATTCTTTAATATACTGGACACTTTCTATACCAGTATTAACATTGTGTGACACCATAGCCAAGGCTTTTTGCGTCGCCGCCAAAGCTTCTTCTGGGGAGTCATAAGTTCCTAAGTCTGATTTTGCAACAACAGGAGTTGTGTTATTTGTGTTGTTGAGGTAAAAATAAGAACCTATTCCTAGTAAAAGGACAGCCGAAGCAGCAATTGATAACCACGCCACATTACGTTTCTTAGTTTGTAGTGGAATTTCTTGCGTTAAACGTTGTTCTTTTACTTGAGAGAAATAACCAAAAAGTGGTTTGTATTGCTCTAAATGCTGCGCAACATTCGGAGAAGAAAAGTAATTTTTTAATTCATTTTCTTCGGCAATAGTGCTTTCTCCCTGAAAGTATTTTTCTAATAATATTTCTATTTTATCTGATTCCATATTGATGTGTATTAAGCATAGATTCTCTTATTTTTTTTCTAGCTCTTGAAAGCGCTACGCGAATAGCGGTTTCATTCATATTAACTATTTTGGAGATTTCGTCAAACTCATATTGTTCGACATCTCGTAACTGAATTAAAATTTGTTGCTGCTCTGGCAATTGACTCATTATTTTTTCTACCCATTCTAAACTATTATTATCTTCTACTTTTTGATCTAATCGCGGCTCTCTATCGGTGTAATTAGAATGTACAAGGGTAAGATTACTGGCTCGTTTTGATTTTAATTGATCCAGACAATAATTTTTTGTCATTGTCATGGCAAGAGCTTCAACATTATTATAAGTGCTTAATGTTTCTTTCTTACTCCATAGTTTAACTAAAATCTCTTGCGAGGCATCTTCTGCTTCTTCTGTACTTATGAGTAATCGTTTTGCCAGACGAAATACTTTGTCTTTAAAAGGATTTACTAACTGAAGGAAAACGATTTGGTTCATAAAAATTACAAATTATAGGTTCGCTTATAGTATCAAGACGAAACAGAATTATTTTTGTTACAAAAGTGTGTGAAATAAAACTAAAGATAGTATTTTTACGTTAATACTATATTGATACCTACTATATGAAGACAATATTAAGAACCGCAATATTATTATTTTTAGCAGTATTCTGCTTTCAAGCCTGTCAGGATCAAGATGATGTGGCTGCTCCTAAAAACCTACAGGTTCAGGATTTTATCTGGAAAGGATTAAATCAATATTATTTATGGCAAGGTGATGTTCCTAATTTATCCGATGATCGGTTTAATAATAATCAAGAAGCGTTAAATTCTTTTTTAAGAGGATATCCAGATCCCGAAACATTATTTAATTCTTTGCGAGTAGATCCGTCAATAGACAGATTTAGTTGGATTGTAGATGATTATACTGTATTGGAACAAGAACTTCAAGGAACATCTAAAAATAATGGAATTGATTTTAAATTAAGTCCAAAATCTAAAGGTTCTAATGATTTGATTGGTTTTGTGCGTTATATTCTTCCTAACTCAGATGCTGCAAGCAAAGGAGTGAAGCGTGGAGATTTATTTTATGGTATTAATGGTACGCAAATTACTTATGATAATTATAAAACTTTACTCGCGCCAGATAGTTATACGATAAATTTAACTGATTATGATGGAACGACATTTGTACCAAACGGCAAATCGGTTACGCTTACTAAATCTGTTTTGGATGAAAATCCAATTTTCATAAATAAAGTGATAGAGAAGAATGGTCGTAAAATAGGTTACTTAATGTATAATGGTTTTTATGGTAACTATGATGATCAATTAAATGCTGCATTTGGAGAATTAAAAGGAAAAGGTATTACCGATTTAGTTCTTGATTTGCGATATAATGGGGGAGGTTCTGTGCAAACAGCAACCCGATTAGCAAGTATGATTACAGGACAGTTTACAGATAAAGTTTTCTCTAAACAAAAATGGAATGCTAAAATGAATGAAAGTTTAGAAATTAATAATGCAGAATTTCTAATCAATAATTTTGTAGATAAATTTAATGGAGTTGCTTTAAATAGTTTGAATTTGACCAAAGTATATATATTAACTTCTAAAAGTACAGCTTCGGCAAGTGAATTGGTTATTAATGGGTTAAAACCATACATTGATGTAATACAAATAGGTGATGTAACTATAGGTAAAAATGTAGGTTCGGTTACTTTGTATGATTCTCCTACTTTTCTTAAAAGAAATGTTAATCCAAGTCATAAATATGCGATGCAGCCAATTGTTTTGAAGATTGTTAACTCAGTAGGTTTTGGAGAATACACTAATGGATTAACGCCTACTTATAGCGTAATAGAAAGTATAAATTCGTTGGGAGTTTTAGGAGATGAAACGGAACCATTATTAAGTACTGCAATTTCTAAAATTACAGGAACAGGTAAAGTAATTTTGCCTAAAGATGGTAAAGAGTTTGAATACTTTACCGATTCAAAATCAATAGATGGTATTCGAAATCAAATGTATGTAGATAAAGCTCCTGAAGGACTTTTGAGAGCATTACAAGATTAGATAGAGAAATAAAAAAGGCTTTCGTTAGAAAGCCTTTTTTAATAAAGTAAAATGTAAATAAATGATTTTAATTAGTCATTGAAGTAAAATCCGTTTGGTCCTATACCAACACTAAATTCATTAGATAAAACTCCTGTTAAAGAATAAATGTAAACATCTCCAGGATCTTGATTGTTTACTGCATCTGCAACATATATTTTATTGTTCTTTACTGCAAAACCATAAAGATTAGAAGTCTTAGTTGCTTTAAATATTGGAGTGGTTGGCAAAGTTGTTATACTAGTTGCTGCAGAGTAAATATCAGATCCAATAGTATAATATAGTTTATTGTTTTCAACAGCTAAGAACCCAGGATGTGTTATACCAGGAAAATCAATTGTTGAAGAAACTGTATTGGTGCTCATGTTGACTTTTACTAATTTACCAGTTGTTTCAGGTAAAGCATAATATGGTCGTCCATTACATAAAACATATAAAGTGCCATTATCTTTTACTAATGAACTAGGAACATCTCCTACTACAAAGTTTGCTGTAACTGTATTAGTGGTAGAGTTGATAACTGATAATGAGTTTCCTTGGCCCCAACCACCTTTATGAGCTATATAAAGTTTACCTTCGGTTTCAATTATTTGTTCTGGACCTTCAACAACAGGAATTGTTGATGCAACAGTATTTGTGGCAAGATCGATTACAGCTACGTAATCATCTGAAGCGTCTCCTGGATTACCCCAGTTTGTAATATATCCTTTTCCATTTGTAAATGCAATATAGCGAGGATTGCTTATTTTTGTACTGATTGTAGCAACGCTTTTAAATGTATATCGGTTAACAACTTCAATTTTATTACCTCTATTTACAATGATGTAAGCAAAATCCCCATTAAAACCAATGCTTTGGGGTACATCTTTAATGTCTTTACCTGGATTTACTAATGAAAAAACATCTTTTTCTAGTTTAAAATCGTTTGATAAATAGGATATGGACCCATTGACTTGTTCAAAAACACCTTCTTCAATAATGAATAATCCACCTTCATAGTTTCCTCTTGGTTCTTGTGGGGTATTATCATCGTCGCTACTGCAAGAAGCAAAAAATGCAGAGCTTATGATTATAGCTAAAAATAGTTTGTTTAATTTTTTCATTTTTTTAAAAGTTAAGATTTATATATACTGTGTAATTTCTTCCAGGCATTTGTCTGCTAATAACTGGCTGATAATTTTCATTCCAAATATTTAGTATTTGAAATCCAAGTTTGTAGCTATTCTTTTTTCCTAAGTCATAATCGATTCCTAGATTACCAACGCTATAAGGTTTTACTTTGGTAGCAGGATTGTTAAAAGGAGTGCTGTAAACATCTCCATTATATAAATATTGAAAATAAGAAGAAACTTTTTTCCAATTATAAGAAACAGATCCAGTTAATTTATGATAAGGAACATATATAAGTTGTTTGTATAATAGTTCTCCTTTAATTAATTGTTGGCTTTCAGAAACGGTATAGGCATAAGTTCCGTTAAGAGTCAAATTGTGATTTTTTATTTTTGTTCTCCATTCCAAAAGTACTTCGGCCCCATAAGCTCTTACTTTGCTTGTGTTTTCTGGAGACCAAGTATCACCTCCGCCTTCAGAAGGGATCCAGCGTAATAAATCTTTAATAGAATTATAATAAGTAGTTACAGATAATGAGAAGTTTTTTGTAAAAAATTCATTACCGATTTCTCCCTGATAAGAAGTTTCAGGTTTTAAATCAGGATTACCGCTTCCTTCCCAAAATAAATCGTTGTAAGTAGGCATTCTAAAATTCTTTGAAGCGTTTAATTTGATACGGTAAAAATCAGTAAATTGATATCTTGTTCCTAAAGAAAAGAGAAAAGGATTTCCGTAATTATCTGTTAATTCCTGACGAACACTGGCTGTATAATCCCATTTGTCAGTTACAGAGTGTTGCAATAATAAACTAGCAGATCCTATTTCTCTACTTACATTGTCAATACTAGATCCATGTCCTTTATTACGATTGTAATCAATAATAGTATTCAGTTTGATTTTATCATTTACATCAAAAGCCAAATCATATTTAATAATAGAAGTTTCAACCTTTCCATAAGTGAAAAAATCTGAGGTAATATTTGGGTAATATTTATAAGATTCTCCGATATGTGCCACTCTTAATTTAGAAGTGAATCGATTAAATATATTCTCCCATTCTAAAAGATTACGGGTATTGAAATCATTGTATTTTGTTTTGGTTCCATTAGGAGAGGTCAAAGAGAAATGACGCTCTGCATCATAAAACTGACTGTATAATTTTAAGGTGTTTTTAGAGTCGATTTTATAACCAAAAGTTGTATTCATACTTGTGTTGTAGTATTCTCCGTTAAGGTTTTTTTGATCGCTTTTTCCAGGATATTTAAAATCATTTTCAGAACTGTTTCTAGAAATACTAACCTGAAGGCTATATTTTTTTGATGAAACATCAGTACGATAATTTACACTGTAAGTATCATAACTTCCTGCACTAAAAAATAAATGATTTGAAAAATTGTTTTTAAAACTCAAATCATTGTTAAGGTGAATGCTTCCACCAATAGCGCCACTGCCATACAGAATACTTCCTCCTCCGGATTTTACAGCAATAGAATTGAAATCTCTTGTTCCAATTGTATTAAAATCAGCTTGACCTAAAAACTGTGAATTAATATTTATTCCGTTCCAGATGACAGCCGTTTGTGCACCAGTAGTTCCTCTAAAGGATGGAGCAGAAGTCATACCCAGGCCATTTTCTTTAAAGTAAATAACAGTATTATAATTTAAAAGGGAAGTTAAAGAAGCCTGATTTCTATTAATAATAGAGTCATTAAGTACTTGAATCGATTGTGAGTCTGAGTATTTTTTGAGGTTAGTGTCGGAAACTACAACTTCTTTTAATTTTGTTATAGAATCATTTTGTGCCAAAATGAATTGGCAAACTAAGAGCGAAAAACAGATGTAAAACTTTTGTAATGTCATAATTTCTAAACTCTTTTTCCCGAGAGTTCGATATTTGTTAACAAAGGCAGGTCTCCTGGCTTCGCGTCTTGTTGTTTCCCTTCCCGTTCTAAAACAGTGGTTTGTAGTTAACAACAAGCATCCCTTACAGGACTAAGCTTACAGTTGCGGGTACAGCTCAAGATTTTCGAATGTTGATTTTGATGTTTTCAATCTTCAATTACTTGATTCCCTTTTAATGTGTCTCAAAAAATATAGCACAACCTTAATGAAAGTGCAAATATAAAGTTAAAAAAGCTTATAAATCAATTCTGTTTGATTATTTAATACTATTCATAAACAAAACAAAAGTTGATTTTATTTAGATTTCAACTTTAATTACTTGTCCAAAATCGACTTTGTTTTGGAAAGCATCTTTAAGAGGAAGGGAGTTTAAAAGACATAATATGCTTCTTATTACTCCGGCATGTGCAACAATAATTGCCTTTGACGGTTTTTTAGCAAGTATTTCGTTTTCTATAAAATGAGTGACTCTTTCATGTAAATCGATGAAAGATTCTCCGTTTGGAACTCGAATATTTACGAAATCTTCCATCCACGGATTTAAATCATTTGAAGAAATTTCATTCCAGTTTTTCATTTCCCAATCACCAAAATCCATTTCCATCAAACGTTTGTCCTCTTTGTAATTTAAAATTTTGGTTTCTTGTTGGATATGTTTGGCAAGTAACACACAACGTTTTAATGGACTCGAATATAACAATGCATCTTGAGGTAATTGCTTTACAATGTTTTCAAAAATCAAATCATAAGGTTCAGCAATATTTACATCAGTTTGACCGTAGCAAATTCCTTTTTCGCAAACAGTTTCAGTATGACGAACTAAATAAATTTCCATATTGCTATAACACTTAAGTAAAAAATAACTTCGCAAACTTGTTGTGTTGCTCCCAAACAATCTCCAGTATAACCATCAATCCATTTTTGGAAATAACGAGCCAAAAAGTAGCGTGTTAGGAAAACTGGAATTAATACTAAAAGTAATTGATATTGAAAATAAGAAAGAACCAAGAGAGGTAATAAACCAAAAAAGAAAGAACCTAAAACTTCTTTCCAGCTAAAGCTTTTTGCAATTGGTTTGCTTTTGCTTGTCGCATCTTCACGAGAATATTCATGTGTAAATACAATGCTTATAGCTGCTAAACGACTAATGGAATGTCCTGCAATAAACAACAATAAAACAGTAAGCACTGATTGCTGAGTTGTAATTGTTTCTATAGTTACTAATTCAGATAGTAATTGAAATTTCAATAAAAATAATAATACAACACCAATAGCTCCATAAGCGCCAATGGCACTGTCTTTCATGATGAGTAAGATTTTTTCTTTGGTCCAACCCCCACCAAAACCATCGCAAACATCGGCAAAACCATCTTCATGAAAGGCTCCAGTAGTTAAAATTCCAGCAATCATTCCTATAATTACTGCTGCGGACGTTGAAACTAGAAATGAAGCACCATAAAATGCAAGAAAAGATATACCTCCAACAATCCACCCGATCAAAGGGAAATAGCGACTAGCTTTATTCAGATACTCAGGATTGTGGTCAATATTTTTGGGACAAGGAATCCTTGTGTAGAACATTAATGCAGTAAAAAATATATGAAGTTGTTTTTTCATTTAAATATTAATTGTTTAGTATTTGGCTAAAGATAGTTGCTGAAACTAAAAACTGCGACTGAATACTGTTTTACTTCTTACTAACTCCAGCATTTTCAAAAGTAGCCATTTTGTTCAGGAAAGCAATTGCCGATTGTAATATAGGTAAAGCAATTGCACAGCCCGTTCCTTCGCCTAAGCGTAAATCTAGTTGTAAAACCGATTGTGCTTCTAGATAATCTAATAATTTCTGATGTGCTTGTTCGGCTGAAGAATGACAGAAAATAGCATTTTTCTTGATTTCAGGATTTATTTTATAAGCAATTAAAAATGCCACAGTACAAATAAAACCATCTACCAGAATTAGCATATTGTTTTTATAAGCGGCTAACATTCCGCTGGCCATTTGTATGATTTCAAAACCACCAAAATAGGCGAGTTGTACTTTTAATTCGGCTTGACCGGAATAATTTTCAATGGCTTTTTTTAGGATTTCCTGCTTCTGAATTAATTTTTCTTCATCAACTCCAGTTCCTTTTCCAACACATTCTTCTATAGAAAAACCTGTTAAAACACTCATTAAAACCGAAGCTGTAGATGTGTTACCAATACCCATTTCGCCAAAACCAATGCAATTACTTCCTGCTTTTGCAATAGAATCTACAATTTCTGAACCTTTCAAGAAACACAATTGTAATTCGGTTTCGCTCATTGCGGGAGCGTGTAAAAAGGATTGAGTTCCTTTGGCAATTTTAGCATTAATTAAATTCGCATTTGTAGGGAAATCATAATTTACACCAGCATCTACGATAGAAAGTTCAATTTTATTTTGTTTACAAAAAACATTAATTGCTGCACCGCCTTCTAGGAAATTACCAACCATTTGGCGGGTTACATCTTGCGGATAGGCACTCACACCATGATTGGCAATACCGTGGTCTGCTGCAAAAACAACAATGTTTGGTTTTATAATCTCAGGTTCCAGAGTTTGAAAAACTGTTCCAATCTGGAATGCCAGCTTTTCTAAAATACCTAAAGCTCCAATAGGCTTAGTTTTTGAATCGATTTTATGCTGTAGCGCTTCTTTAAAAGAGCTTTTAACTTCGACTTTAGGTTTATTATCAAAATCTAATTTCGGAATAAGACTCTCATTTACAGTTTTGATTTCGATACAATCAAAAGTTTCCGATTTTTGCTTCCAGTTTAATTGCTGCAACATCGGCTGATTGTTGTAGTTTGTCGCAGGTTTACCAATACAGAAATAACCAAGCGGTTCTATATTTTCAGGTAAATCAATTATTTTCTTAAACTGATAATAATTTAAAATAGAAACCCAACCCATACCATAACCTTGCTCCGTAAGTGATAACCAGATATTTTGGGCAGCACAAACCGAACTAAATTTTACAGCTTCATTACTACCAACAGTTCCTATAGTAAAATTGTTTAGCACCGAGCGGTCATAAGCAATTATCATCCCGATAGGAGCCTCTTCTATAGCTTCCAACTTCAAGGATTTATAGCGTTCTTTTTGCTCCTCGTCATCGGTTAATAACTCCGCTTTTTTATTATAATCCAAAAATAAATCTTTGATAGCTTTTTTAACTTCATCCGATTTTATGATGTAATACTTAGTTGCATCTGTTAAACCCACCGAAGGCGCCCAATGTCCAGCTTGTAAAGCATTTTGAATAACTTCATCAGGAACTTCGTCATTAGTAAAGTGGCGTGTATCGCGGCGTGATTTTAATATATCATCTAAATAGCTCATGTTTTTTCTTTTTAAGAGGTTCAAAAGGAACAAAGGTCTAGGCTGATAGCCCAAAGCCGAAAGCTCTCGGCTTTTACTTTCCTTTTATTGTAACGGGAATTCCCGAAACCATAAGTACAACAGTATCGGCATTTTTAGCCAAAAACTGATTCATCCAACCTTGTAATTCCGTGAATTTTCTTCCTACGTGCGTATCAGCATGAAGTCCCATTCCGATTTCGTTGGTAACAATTATCAAAGTAGAATCTGGCTGATTGGCTATTTTTAGAAACTCAGCTTTAGCTTCTTCAAGCGATAATGCAACATCATTTTTTGTGTCTACAAAAAAGTTAGTTAACCAAAGCGTTACACAATCAATCAAAGCTACTTTACCCGAAAAATCAATTTCGCTCAAATGTTTTTCCTTCTCAATATTCGTCCAGCTTTCGTCGCGTTCTTGTTGGTGACGGTCAATTCGATTCTGGAAATCTTCATCCCATTTTCGAGCCGTTGCCACATACATTGGTGCATTTGTAAGTTGCAAAGCCAGTTCTTGTGCATAACCACTTTTCCCCGAACGCTCACCACCAGTAATCAAGTAAACCATCTTTTTTTAATTGTTAGTTGTTAATTGTAAATTTAAGAAGGGCGTTCCCTTCGGGCGGGCTATTCGCTATATCTTTTATTTTTTAAAGAAAAAAATAAAAGGATACCGCTACTATCCCTAACGCAATTGCACCAACTATTTCTTTCGTGTTAATTGGTGAAATTCGTGTTTATTATTTTAAATCAGTAAGGGCAATGTCGACATTTGTTTCCGCAACAGCTTCCTCTTTTCAGATGAAACCATTCCTTAAAAACATAATTTCCGTTTTCCAGATAATAATCGATTCCTTCAATAAGTGTATTGTTTTTTGGCAAAGCCGAAGCTTTATTGTCAGTTGCAATTTCGGGAGTGATTGTATTTACAAAATCATCTATTTTTACCGCACAGGCATTTTTAAAACAATTCGGGCACAAACAATCCACAACATCCGAAGGTACAAAAATAGGAGGGAAGTTGTTGCACCAACATTTATTTCCGTCGGGAGAATCACCGCAATTAAATGCAGTTCCGCAGCTTGAGCAGTTTTTTACTTTAAGACCATTCATACTGCAAAGATACTATTTGTTCAATTTTTTAGGTTTAAAAGTAAACAAGAAATTTAGAAATTGCGCTACCTTTGTCGTTATCCAAATTGTAAAATATGAAATTGTATGATTCAAAATCAGATATGATATAGAATAACAATTCCATAATTTCTTTAAAAACAAATAGTAACTACCTATGAAGTCATCATTACATAAAGTTGTTTTTCTTTTCTCATTTTTAGTATTAATAGGATGTAAGAAAAACGAAAGTACGCCAGAAATAAAATCCGAAATAGGACAAAACAGTATCGAATATGCTTCGGGACTTTCTATAAAAAAATTCACTGGATATTCAGTTGTAAAAGTTACAAATCCTTGGCCAGATGCAGGAAAGGATTATACTTATGTATTAAAAGAAAAGGATGGAGTTGTGCCAGATAGTTTAAAAAGTTATACTACAATCCAGATTCCGTTACAAACAATTGTAGTAACATCAACAACCAATATTCCGTTTTTAGAAATGCTTGATGTCGAGAATAATTTGGTAGGTTTCCCACATACCGATTATGTTTCTTCAGAGAAAACAAGAAAATTAATAGATAAAGGTTCTGTTAAGAATGTTGGTCAAAACGAAAAATTAAATATCGAGCAACTTATAGAATTAGCACCAAATTTAATTGTCACTTTCGGAGTTGATAATAACAATCCAATGTTAGATAACTTACAAAAAAGCGGCTTAAAAGTACTAATTCAAGCCGATTGGATGGAGCAATCTCCACTAGGAAAAGCCGAATGGATAAAACTTTATGGTGCATTATTTGGAAAAGAAGCACAAGCCAAAGAGCTTTTTGATAAAATTGTAACCAGTTATAACGAAGCTAAGAAATTAGTAGCTTCTAAGAAAGCAACTTCAACCGTTTTATATGGCTCAATGTATATGGACCAATGGTATGTTGCCAAGGGAAATAGTTGGGTAGCACAATTTATGGCCGATGCCAAAGCCGATTATTTATGGGCAAATCTAGAGGGAACAGGAAGTCTGGGATTATCATTCGAAAAAATATTAGACAAAGCCAAAACAGCTTCAGTCTGGATTGCGACAGGTTCTTTTAAATCATTATCAGAATTAGAAAAAAGTAATCCACATTACAGCCAGTTTGATGCCTTTAAAACAAAAAACATATATACTTTCGAGAATAAATTTGGAGCAACTGGAGGAACAATTTATTATGAATTAGCTCCAAGCCGACCAGATTTAGTGCTGAAAGATTACATTAAGATATTTCATCCTGAGTTATTGCCAAGTTATGAATTTACTTTTGCATCTAAATTAAACTAAATCCAATTGGCGAATCAAAAGCGAAATACAATCTTGTTTTTTATACTCGGTTTAGCACTTTTGTTATTATTCTTTCTGGACATTAGTTTCGGGTCTATCAGAATTCCTTTTAAAGAAGTTTATACCAGTTTAACAGGAGGAGAAGCAAGTAAATCGACATGGGAATATATCATAATTAATTATCGTTTGCCTAAAGCAATTACCGCAGTATTAGTTGGTGTTGGATTATCGATAAGTGGTTTGTTGATGCAAACATTATTCAGAAATCCATTGGCTGGTCCCGATGTTTTAGGATTAAGCTCCGGAGCGATATTAGCAGTAGCAATTGTGATTTTGGGAGCAGGTTTACTGCCTTCATTCTTAAATACAATTTTGCTATCAAGCTACGGGATTGTAATTGCATCGACATTAGGGAGTATTTCGGTTTTATTACTGGTTTTATTAGTATCACAACGATTACGAAATACAATGGCTATTTTAATAGTCGGGCTTATGTTTGGTAGTTTTACCAGTGCCATTGTTGGGGTTTTAACCTATTTTAGTTCAGCTGAACAATTACAGAAATTCACTTTTTGGTCACTAGGAAGTCTAGGAAATCTTTCCTGGTCATCGATTATAGTTTTAGCAGTGAGTGTTAGTATTGGTTTGCTTTTAAGTGCGAGTAGTATTAAACCATTAAATGCATTGTTACTTGGAGAGAATTATGCCAAAAGCATGGGACTTAATTTTAAGAGAACAAGACTTGTAATTATTTTTGCCACAAGTATTTTGGCAGGAAGTGTTACTGCTTTTGCTGGGCCAATTGCTTTTATAGGATTAGCCGTTCCACATATAGCAAAGCTTACATTTAGAACCAGTAATCATGCTATTTTATATTGGAGTACCCTTTTTTATGGAGGAATAATTATGTTGTTTTGCGATATCGCATCACAATTACCAGGATTAGAAACTACATTGCCTATTAATGCGATAACATCTATAATTGGAGCGCCAGTAGTAATTTGGTTATTAGTCCGAAAAAGAAATTTTGAGTAAACGTTTTTGCAACAGCTTTGTGAGCTTTGCGGTTAATTTTTTTGCCACAGATTAAAAAGATTAGAATGATTTTTTAGTCCTTAACACCTTAAAGAAAATGAAAAGTATCCTATCAACTTCAAACTTAAGTATTGGCTATAAGTCCAAGAAAGCAACTGTGACTATTGCTCAAAACTTAAACCTGAATTTAGAACCTGGAAAACTTATTGCTTTAATTGGTGCAAACGGAATCGGTAAATCGACATTGTTACGAACAATAACAGGAATTCAACATCCACTATCAGGAACAGTTTTGCTAAATGATAAGAATGTACTCGACTATAAACCACTCGATTTAGCACAGAACTTAAGCATTGTTTTAACCGAAAAATTACCGCCAAGCAATCTATCCGTTTTCGAATTAGTGGCTTTAGGGCGCCAACCTTATACAAACTGGATTGGGACTTTGACGCAGTATGATATTACTAAAGTAAATGAGGCATTAGAGCTCACACAAATAAGTCATTTATCACACAAAAAACATTACGAAATAAGCGACGGGCAATTGCAAAAAGTATTAATTGCACGAGCTTTAGCACAAGACACGCCACTTATTATTCTAGATGAACCAACTACACATCTCGATTTATTGCATAAAGTAGCTTTGTTTAAGTTACTTAAGAAATTAACTCACGAAACAGGGAAATGCATTTTGTTCTCTACACATGATATTGATTTGGCAATACAATTAAGCGACGAAATGATTATTATGACACCCGAAGCTTTTATACAAGACGAACCTTGTAACTTAATTGCAACAGGAAGTTTTGCAACTTTATTCAAAGACGACCATATTACTTTTGATGCCGAAAAAGGGAAGTTTGTGATTACTTAGAATTTATGTTTTTTTCTGGAGCTAATCCTGCTATCTGCTATATCTTTTATTTTTTTAAAGGAAAAAAATAAAAGGATGCCGCTATTATCAGGGCTAGAAATCATGAGACCTATCATGCAAGGTTTTTTTCAACCTTGTAGGTGTAAATATAAATACCGTATTTAAAATAATCATTGCAATCTTTTAAGCTATAGCTAAAATAATTTAACACCTATTTGCAGGAAGGAAATCGATGTCAAATCCGATTAAACGATTAAACAAATAATCGCTTAAACCTTCAGCCCAATCTGTCTCTTAGCTTCCCCCACCACAAACGCAACCGAATTTGCAATATTAAAACTTCTTATTAGGGACGACATCGGAATCGTAAGATGATTTTCGAATTGTTCTAAAACTTCCTTGCTCAATCCTACGCTTTCTTTTCCAAAAACCAACCAATCACCATCTTGGAAATCAGTTTCGAGATATGATTTCTCGGCATGGGAACTCATAAGGAAAACACGTGATAAATCTGGAATCTGAGCTTTCCATTCCGCTACATTCTGATATTCGGTTACATCAAGATGAACCCAATAATCCAATCCGGAACGTTTTAAGTTTTTATCATTTATAACAAATCCAAAAGGATGTACTAAATGTAATCGGCTTTCTGTACCAACGCACAAGCGACCAATATTTCCAGTATTATTAGGTATTTCGGGTTCTACGAGAACTATATTCAGCATTATTTAATTTGTTTATTCGGTTAATCGTTAATTTGGGAATAATCTAATTTTGATATTGATATATTCTTTAATTAATTTTCTAATTTAAAATCGGGTACTTCTAAAACTTCTCCAGCTTTTAAGCCCTGCAAATATACATTTCCTATACGAACACGTACCAATCGTAAAGTAGGGAAACCAACAGCAGCAGTCATTTTTCGCACTTGACGAAACTTACCTTCATTTACAGTTATCGAGGCCCATGAAGTTGGTCCATGTCGTTCATCTCTGATTTTTTTTGCTCTTGGGCCAAAATCAGGAATTTCGGTAACGATGAAAGCAGAACAAGGTTTGGTTTTATATTTTCCGCCATCAAAACCAATTTCAACTCCTTTTTGTAATTCTTCGATTGCTTCAGGAGTAATAATTCCATCTACTTGAACATAGTATTCTTTGTCGACTTTTTTGCTTCTTACCTGTTCACTTACTTTTCCATCTGTAGTTAGTAAAAGCAAACCTTCTGAATCTTCATCAAGTCTGCCAATGGCCATTGTACCTTCTGGAAAATTATGTAATTCACCCAAAAGTTTCTTCTTTCTTTTTAGCTCATATATAAACTGACTTAAATAACCGTATGGTTTAAAAAGAATAAAATGTTGATGCGACATGCTGGAATTTTTGAGCAAAGATAGTTTTGTTTCACAAGTAATTCCAATTTATAGATATTACTGCTTATTGTTTTTCATTTTAGTTAGCCACAAATAAACAGACCAGATTACGGTAATACCAAATAAGATAAGTAGCGGAACATAATAGTTGCTAAAAAAATCATGAAAATAAGTTCCAATTAAAATATATGCCGAAGCGATACAAAGTTTTAACACAATAAACTCGGCATTAGACCAACAAGTTTTGATTTTGAAGAAGCTCATGATATGTTGTTTTAGGAATTATTAATAAAAATACAATTTTTGAAAATTACTTTTGTGTTTACTATTTTATGAATGTAAAAGGTTTGTTTTAGAAGATTTAATTTAGTGTTGTTTTTGATTGAAAAGCCTTATGATTACTGGGCTTATTGAGTAGTTTGTGTCTAAAGCTTAAAGTATAATTCAATAAGAATTATTCGTTTAAGCTGCATAATTTTTATGGATATCTGAAATAATTAATATTTATTATGTAGTTTGGTGCTAAATATTTATAAAGGTTTAAACAATAAGTTTAAAGTTTTATAATATTCGCTTAACTTTAAAGACAATAAATTTGAACTCTAAAAACACTAATTTTTAACGTATGAAAAACCGCTACTCTTTCCGCCATTTAATGGCTTTTTTAAGTTTTTTTTATTGCTTTTCAGCAAATCTTTTTGCGCAAGCACCAAGTAATCCTACACCTCAGGCTATTCCTTACACACAAAATTTTGATGCTTTGCCTGCTAGTTCTACAACTTTCTTGCCTACTATTGAAGGTTGGCAAGGTTGGCAAGCGAGTGCATCTCAAAATACAGCTATTTACAATACTGGTTTAATTGGCGATAAGCTTTTAGTAGCTAATAGTACAGCTGCTATTAATAGTGGTAATCTTCATAACTATAATGGCCAAGTTGGATTTTTGAATAGTACTTCTGTAGATTTAGCGATAGGTTTTGCTTTTTCAAGCACTAATAATAAAGGGATAATAGTTCAATATGATGCTATGATAATCCGTAATTTATATGATGGAGCAGGTGTTAATCGTCTTCAGGAGATGGCTTTGCAGTATCGTGTAGGAACTACAGGTGCTTTTATTACTTTATTGTCAACAGCTTATTCAAATAATAGTACAACTCCGCAAACTGGAGCTGTTACAGTTCCATTGGATGATAAAAAAACAAGGGTGTCCGTAACACTGCCAACAGCTTGTGATAATCAACCTGTTGTACAAATAAGATGGATTGCAAGACTAGTATCTGGTTCTGCAGGTGCTCGCCAATCTTTTGCAATTGATAATATAGATATCCGACAAGATATCGTTGCTCCGGTAAATGTAGTTGGTTATCCAATAATTGATAATGTATTATCAGATGGTTTTAATTTTTCTAATCAGATAGACGAAATAGGGAAAACGTATTATGTATTAGTACCTTCTAACGCTACAGCACCTGTTGCTGCTCAAATAAAAGCAGGCCTTAATGGTGATGGAACTGCTGCGTTACAATCTGGATTTTTGGATGTAACCGATAAATCTCTGGTATATGAAAAAAGTTTTACAGGTTTAACCCTAAATACAGCTTATAGTGTTTACTCTATTTCTGAGGATCCTTACGGAAATATTCAGGCTACAGTAGTTAAACAAGATGCTACAACTTCAAATGTGTTAGTGCCTTCATTAACAACAACAGTTAATTCAATTAATTTAGGATTTTCTGAAGCAAATTTTAATACATCAAGTTTAAACTATAAAATACAAGGTACTAATATTAGCAGTCCAGTAATTGTTACAGCTCCGGCTAATTTTACAGTTTCAAAAGACAATACTAATTTTCAAACTTTTGTAGTATATGATGTAGTTGATTTTGCAGCAAATGCAACTCCAACAGTTTATGTACGTTTTACACCAAATGCACTTGGTAGTTTTACAGGTCAAATTACTAATCAATCTGCAGGTGCAGCTACTAAAATAGTGAGTGTATCAGGCTTTGGAATTAATCCATACGTTCAGAATTTTAATGATGCCAATGTTTTTACTAATAGTGGTTGGACATCTTATAATGTAGCTGGTCCACTTAAGGCTTGGGAAAGTACAACTACAAATGCTAATTCAGCTCCCGGAGCAGTGGTAATGAATGGATTTTCAGATGGTGGAGTAAGTGAAGATTGGTTGATTTCGCCAAAATTACGCTTAAATAGCTTTAATAATTATCCTTTATTATCATTTTATGCTCGTAAATATTTTGCAGGACCAAGTTTAAAATTAATGGTTTCTACAAATTATGATGGAAAAAGTAGCCCTGCTAGTGCTAGTTGGACAGAAATAGATGGTAACTTTCCTGTAACAACGGGAGCTTATGTGCAATCACAATACATTAATTTAGGAGCATACATAACGGATCATACTTATGTAGCTTGGGTTTACGAAACGTTATCTGGAGGTAGTGGTAATGCATCAGAGTGGACGATTGATGATGTAGCTATAACAAATGAGCTAGGATTCGTAGATTCAAATCCTAATTTAGATTTTGGAGATGTGAGCCCTAATACAGTTTCTACTAGTAAAACTTTTATTTTTAAAGCTGGCGGTTACGGTGATATTACTATTGCCGCTCCACTAGATTATCAATTATCTCTTGATAATTCAAGCTTTTTATCAAGTGTTATTGTAAATGAAGCTGATGCATTGCTTGGGAAAACAATTTATGCAAGATTTACGCCTTCTACAAAAGAGTTAACTATTGCAGGTACATTGACTGTAACAGGAGCAGGATTAAATGAGAAAATTGGAACATTAAAAGGTTCTTCTTTGCCAAAAGAAGATACTTTTGATATTGTAACGTATAATCTTGAGTTTTTTGGAAGTAATGTGATTGGTGCAGATAAAAAAGAATTTGGTCCTATAGATGATGCTTTGCAAATTGAGAATGTTGCCAAAGTAATGAATAAGATGGATGCCGATGTATATGTTGTGCAAGAAGTGTCTGATGATCCTTCTATCGATATTTTAATAGCAAAATTAAATATTAACGGTAAAATATTTGATAAAGTAATTTCTCCTAATTGGTCCTATTCGTTTAATGAGCCTCAAGATAATTTTCCGCCACAAAAACTAGTAGTAATTTATAATACCAAAACAGCAACGGTTACAAGTGAGCGTGTAATGTTTAAGGATTTTTATGATGGACTTCGTAATGGAACTGAAACTTTGGTAAATTATCCAGGTACCAATGCCAACTTTTTCTCATCAGGGCGTTTACCTTATATGGTACAAATAGAAACAAATATTGGAGGAGTAAAAAAAACACTTAATTTGGTAGATCTTCATGCACGTGCCAATAGCGGAACAGATATTACTAAATACAATATGCGTAAATACGATGCTCAAGTATTAAAAGATAGCTTAGATCGTTATTATTCAAAGTCTAATTTAATTATTTTAGGAGATTATAATGATGACGTAAAAGCATCTGTTGTTACGCCAAATCCTTCTTCTTATAAAATGTTTGTAGACGATACTGCAAATTATAACGCACTTACTTTAGATATCAGTAAAGCAGGAGCTTTTAGTTTCCTAAGTTCAGGTGGATTTTTAGATCACATTATGATATCAAATGAATTAAATAGTGAATATATTCCTAATTCAATTGCAGTTTATGATCCACGTTCTGATATAAATAATTATGTAAATACAACATCGGATCACGGACCAGTAATTGCCCGTTTTGAATTAAAAGGGTCTACTTTAGGTACAATAGATTTTGAAACTAAGAATGGTTTTGCAGTTAAAGCATATCCTAATCCAGCAACAGATGTTGTCAACGTTCTTGTAAAAACTAATGAAGACAAGAAGCTTAAATTAAGACTTTATGATATTACGGGTCGTATGATAGGAAAACCTATTGATGTAAATGGAGGACAAGAAAATAGTACTTCGGTAATCCAAATAAGTGATTTAAAGACTGGGATTTATATCTATACTTTATCAGAAAATAACAAAGTTGTTTTTAAAGACAAGATCATAAAAAAATAAGCGAAAGGTTTTATAAATTAAAAATGCTAGATTCTACTTTAAGAATCTAGCATTTTTTTTACAGTATAATATGATTTGGTGTAATCTTATTATATAAAGAGAGAATTAAAACAAACTAATTAAAACCCAAAATTAACCCCAAAATTCAGACCCCACTGAAATTGGTTAAACGATTGTGTTTTTAACGGATTGATATAATAATTCACACCAGGTTCTACAAAAAAATGAGTTTTTTTGAAGACTTCATACTGTAAAGTACTGCTAAATTTAGAGCCATATACAAAGTTGTTTACATCTAGATTTCCTCCTATCGAGTTACCATCTAAAAAAACTTCGTTGGAAATTAACTTTCCTATAAAACCACCAGTATTAAGTCTAATATCTGCCTTGCCTGTATTTAAGACAGAGTAAGAAACTTCAAGAGGCATTTCTAGGTATTGCAATTGTTGATCAAGATTCCCCGTTTGATTCCCCGCATTACTACTTTGAATTTTTTGACTGCTATTGTCTGATGAAAAAACATAATTTCTATTTGTCGAAATATATTCAACACTAGGATTTGAAATGAAAAAATCATTTATAATTCCTGCTGATAATACATTTTGTTGTTTGTTATAATAAGATACATTGGCTACAGATTGTCCTAATTCATTGATCTTTAAACCAGAACTTACAGCCCATTTTTTATTAAGCTTGTAATTTGTTTTTACGCCATACCCAGTATTCTGTTTAGACTCAATATCATTACCCAACGCTTTTTTATTGCCGTAATTCTCAGAATTTACTAAACCAGCATAAAGACCAACAGACCATTTTTCTTTCAGAATTTCTTTTTCAGTTTTTACCCCCTCGTTGTCTTCTTTATTATTTAATCGGTTCTCTAATTGTTGTAGCTCAAGTGCAATTTGAGCTTTATTCAATGAATCATTATAAGATACTAGACTTTTTTCAGAACTATTGTTTAAAACAATTGATTCAGTTTTATTTATAGTATTATCAACTTCAATATTATTTTGTTTAGCTGAAGAAGTGTTTGTGTCGTTTTTTGATGATGATTGAATATTGTTGTTTAAAGCAATTACTTCAGTTTTATTCTTGCTTATAGTATTATTAACTTCAGTATTATTCTGTTTAGCTGAAGAAGTGTTTGTGTCGTTTTTTGATGATGATTGAATATTGTTGTTTAAAGCAATTACTTCAGTTTTATTCTTGCTTATAGTGTTATTAACTTCAGTATTATTTTGTTTAGCTGAAGAAGTGTTTGTGTCGTTTTTTGATGATGATTGAATATTGTTGTTTAAAACAATTGCTTCAGTTTTATTCTTGCTTATAGTTTTATTCTGTTTAGCTGAAGAAGTGTTTGTGTCGTTTTTTGATGATGATTGAGTATTGTTATTTAAAACAATTTCTTCGTTTTTAGCCTCATTAAAATTGCTATTAACTTCGTTACCATTTACTTTAGGTGATGAGGTTTTAGCTTTGTTTTTAGATGATGATTCAGCTATTGAGATAGTTTCATTGGTTAATTGTAATGAAGGCTTATCTTTTTTGTTGATTGAACTTGTTACAGTTTTAGTCGATTCTTGATTGTTGTTTGATGTTTTGTTAGCTACCGAATTATCAGATTCAGCAACCGTTATTGTAGCTTTATTATTTAAAGGGGTAGTATTAATTGTAGATGGAGTAGTAGGATTCGATTTTGAATTACTTTCTTGAGAATCTATGACAACATTGTTATCCTTTAATAAAATATCATTTTCATTCGAGTTAAAATATAGACCAGACGTGATAGCTAAACCTATTAAAAGACTAGCCGCTAGCGACCACCAAATGGCTACTACCTTTTTCTTTTTAGGTTTATCTAGTTCTTCTTCAATTTTAGCCCATAATTCTGGTGGTGGTACACTAGAAAAATTTTCTATTGAAGAAAAAATATCTTCTATTTTTTTCTTTTTCATGCTGTTTTAAAATTTAATACGGCCAAAATTTTTGTTTGTAATATTTTCTTAGCCCTATTTAAGTTAGATTTAGAAGTTCCTTCTGTAATCTGGAGCATTTCTGCAATTTCTTTGTGTTTCATCTTTTCAAAAACAAAAAGATTAAAAACCATTCGGTATTGATCGGGTAAATCCTGAATATATTCGATTAGTTTTTCTTGTGTTATCGGAATAGTTTCAAGCTCTTCTTCTTCGATAATTTCTGTTTCTGGATCAAAGACATCGAGAAAATGGTAATCTCTTTTTTTCTTCTTTAAGGTTTCGATGAGTTTATTGATGAAAATTCGTTTCATCCATCCCTCAAAACTACCCTCAAATTTATATTGTTTTATTTTTTGAAAAACGATTATAAAAGACTCCTGAAAAACATCTTTAGCATCATCTTCATTCTTCATATATTTTAGACAAATTCCATACAATACAGGCGAGAACAATTGATAAATTCTCAATTGCCCTCCTCTGTCATTGTCAATGCACTTTTTTATAAGTAAGTCTAAATTGTCTTCCAAAAAATAATTTTAAAGTATATTAGATTGCAATAGTGTTTGTGTTTCAGGATGCTACTTTTTGAAAGTAGAACTGTAGCCGTCAGGAAAATTGTTTACAATAACTAGATTGCGAGAATCTAATTGTTCGATAACGTATGTTATTCCTTCAAAAGTGATTAAATCATGTTCTAAATTATCAAATACACTAATACCCTTAGTAAGTTGATAGTTGCTATTTCTTATCTCAACATTGTTCTTATATGTAATAACTTTACCATCGGTTGTAAAAACAAGCTTTTTTGTACTCCCAAGAGTTTTAGGAGTTGAGGTATAACTACCATTTTGGCCTCCAGTTGATTTTTGCCAAACCCAACTTCCAGCAAGTATAGTGGCTTTATCGGACTTGAAAATTACATTTGATGAATAAGTTGAAACAGAAATAATAACTAGAAGAGCTAAAATTGTTTTTTTCATTTTAAGGAAATAATAAATTTTTGTTAATTTTTTTGCTGCAAAGTTACTTTACTTTCTCAATACTGCAATTTTATCCTTTATTACTTTCTTAAATGCAATTATTTCAGATCCTTGGTCTGAAGTGTTATTATTGTCTATGAATACTTTAATTACTTTATCCCCTTGGTTTAGTTCAAAATAAATCCCGCCTTGATTAGCTGAATCTGGGGTGCCATAGGTCTTCGTAGTACCTCCAGCTAAGTTTAAAATTTCAGCAGGAACTAATTTTACAAATTCAGTATAATCACCTTTTTTAGTTAATGCTTCATAATTATATTTGGTAAAATCATAATTCCCAGAAGTAACATTAAGATAATGCAGTACGTTTAAATTGTTAATATTGAAAAACAATTGACAGCTAGCGCCAGTACATTGACCACTATAACTTCCTATAATTGCAAAGTTTTTATTCTGGCTTATTTTATTTAAATAAACAGGCTTGTCTGTTTTCGGGATTAAAACCAAATCATAAGGATTTGTTACTTCACTAGTAACTACTTCATTTGCTAGAGGTTCTTTCTCATAATATTGTACAATTACTTCACAAGAATTCTCAACTATAGAAGTAATTTTTATTTCATATCCACCACTTGGTTTCGGTCCAGCAAAAATTCCAATTAAATTATTTTTAGTAAAATCGATATTAGGATTTATAGGAGTTGGGCAAGGATTAGGATTTTTAGTAAAAAAAGAATCCATTTTTTCTTGTGATCTTATTGCTATAGCTGTTGGCTTTGTAGGGATTTCTTTTATTGTATAGTTACATTCTATCGGGAAACCTGAAAAAGCAACGTTACTAAAATCACCGCAGTTTTGATAATCATTGTCATTATTCATAGAACAAGAACTAATGCCTAAAGCGACAATTAGACCTAAAATAATTTTTTTCATTTTTTATATTTTAAAAGATTATACCTTATAGATGATATAATGACAAAAAGGTTGCGTCAATAATATCATTATTTTTAAAAATAATTTTTGGATTCCAATTTCTAGTGATAAATAGTATAAAATAGATGCTCATTTTAAAGTCAAAAAAATATTTTCTCGTCTCTAGAACTACATATTATTGTGTACTTTTACTTTTTTAAAAATCCTTTATGTCGAATCTGGTTCCCTTTTTATTGATTTTTATTGTTGCTTTGGTTATTGGGATTTTTGTAGGGAAACTTATTTTCTCGGCTAGATTTCAATCAGAAAAAGTAAGTTTAAATGAAAAACTAATTGCTTTAACAAACCAGTTTCAGCAGCAAAAAGAACATTTTTTATCAGAAAAAAATAGCTTAGAGAAACAACTTCAAATAACAAATTCTGATAAAGAAGTTATCCGTACCGAAAAAGATAGTCTGGCGATTCAGCTTTCTAAAAAAGAAGTAGATTTCGAAAACTTATGGGAACGTCATAAAGAACAAAAAAATGAAGTAGAACAACTTCAGGAAAAATTCACAAAAGAATTTGAAAATTTAGCCAATAAAATACTCGAAGAAAAATCAATAAAATTTACTGCTCAGAATAATGAGAACATGAAAAATATCTTGTTGCCACTACAAGATAAAATCATTGGTTTTGAAAAGAAAGTAGAGGATACACACAAAGAAAGTATCGATTATCATGCTGCATTGCGTCAACAAATATTAGGATTAAGTGAGATGAATGCTCAAATGAGTAAAGAAACACTCAACTTAACCAAAGCCTTAAAAGGAGATAGCAAGATGCAAGGGAATTGGGGAGAATTAGTATTAGAACGAGTTCTCGAAAAATCTGGTTTAGAAAAAGGAAGAGAATATGAAGTACAACAAAGTTTTACCAATGAGATTGGTCTTCGCGTGCTTCCCGACGTTGTGATTCATTTGCCAGATGGTAAAAAAATGATTGTAGATTCTAAAGTTTCTTTAACGGCTTATGAAAAATGGATTAATGAAGAAAATGACAATTTAAAATCTGATTATTTAAAAGAACATGTCCAGTCGATAAAAAGACATGTTGAGCAACTGGGAAACAAAAATTACCACGATTTATATCAAATAGAAAGTCCGGATTTTGTTTTGCTTTTTATTCCGATAGAGCCCGCTTTTGCGATAGCATTAAATGAAGATACTACCTTATATAATAAAGCTTTCGAAAAAAATATTGTAATTGTCACGCCAACTACACTATTAGCTACTTTGCGAACAATAGATAGTATGTGGACAAACCAAAAACAACAAGAAAATGCTTTTGAAATTGCCCGACAAGCCGGAGCATTATACGATAAGTTTGAAGGTTTTATTGCAGATTTAATTAAAATTGGAAATAAAATAAATGACTCTAAAACGGAATACGAAAATGCGATGAGCAAACTAGTTGATGGTAGAGGAAATTTAATTACAAGTGTAGAGAAGTTAAAGAAAATGGGAGCAAAGGCCAAGAAGTCACTTCCAGAGAATATATTGACAAGAGCAAATAATAACGAAAATTAAAATTTTAAACAAATATTTGGATGAAACGATTTCTGGGAATTATCATTGGTATTGCAGCTATAGCTCTAATTGGGTATTTTAGTTTTATTTATTATGTACCTTATAGTACAGGAATCCGTTCAGGCGAATTAATAAGACTGAGTCATAAAGGAGTTATGATGAAAACTTGGGAAGGAGAACTAAGTCAAGGAATTTCGGGGGCACAAATATTCTCTTTCTCTGTTTTAGATGGTGATAAAAAAGTTATCGAAGATTTAAAAGTACTTCAGGGAGGTTATGTAAAACTGGAGTATGTCGAAAAATATAAAACATTTCCTTGGTGGGGAGAAACGCGTTTTTTTGTAAAAGCGGTAGAAAAAGAAGATTCTCCATTTAATGTAAAATAATATAGAATATGAGTACAAATACAAACTTTAAAACAGTAGCCTGTTCAAGAATAAGCATATCCGAATTAATGCTTCCTTCGCATACTAATTTTAGTGGTAAAATACACGGAGGATATATATTATCATTGCTAGATCAGATCGCTTTTGCTTGCGCCTCTAAGTTTTCAGGACATTATTGTGTAACAGCTTCAGTTGATACAGTAAATTTTTTAAAACCTATTGAAGTAGGAGAATTGGTAACCATGAAAGCCTCAGTAAATTATGTAGGTAAAAGTTCTATGATTGTTGGTATTCGTGTCGAGGCCGAAAATATACAAACAGGAGCAATAAAACATTGTAACTCCTCTTATTTTACAATGGTAGCCAAAGACAAAGAAGGAAAGAGGGTTCTGGTACCAGGACTTATATTATCAAATCTTGAAGAAGTAAGACGTTTTTGTAAAGCTCTGAAACATATTGAGGTTAAAAAAGAAGTAGAAAACCACGCAGAAGAATACAATTATAGCTCTATCGAAACATTAGCATCTTTAAACAAATACAATGTTTTACTAGAGTTAAATTAAAGTAGTTCTTCTTGTAATTTTTGGGAATGTTTTAAGAACCAAAAAGAATTAAAATACGTAACTTTAAGAAAGAGGATTTAAGTATTTTTTATGCTCGAATGCCTTTCCTGAACAGTTCCTTTTTGATTCATGTCTGTTGTTGGTTTGTTTTTGTCAATAGGCTTTTTTCAAAAAATATCTTGCAATATGTTTAATCCTAATTGCTGAAGATTATGAAAAAAAGTACTTTTTTAATTCTATTACTTACCGTTAACTTTATTGTAGCACAAAATAGAATAAGAACTGCAATTGGTGTTCTTAATTTTGAAGCTTCAGTTCCTTTTTTCGAAGAGGTAAACGCAGTCAATAAATCGGTAATTGTGGTTATAGAGCCAGAAACAAGTAGTTTTGTTTGCGTGGCTGTGATGAAAGATTTTCGATTTAAAATGGATTTAATGGAGACCCATTTTAATGAAAATTATATCGAAAGTGATCGATATCCGAAAGCTGTTTTTAAAGGCAAAATTGGAAAATTCGACATGAAAGATATTGATGAAACCCCAAAAGAATATACCATTAAAGGGAAACTTCAAATTCACGGTAAAACAAAAGAAATAGTCGTAAGTGCTATACTTAAAAAAGTACCCCAAGGCATTGAAATAACTTCGTTTTTTCCGCTTAATACAGACGATTTTAATATTAAAATACCTTCTATGATAGAAAACAAAATATCTAAAACTGTAAACACAAGTTTGGTAGGAGTGATGAAATAAAAATTATTTTAAACACACTAAAAGTGCTGGTTTTAAATTTAAATATTCAAATTTAAAACCAGCACTTTCTATTTTATTAGAAGAAACACGTTGTCCAGTTAATATAATTTCACCCATTTCTCCCGTGATTAATCGTACTATAAAAGTTGGTATTTTAGGCAACCAAATAGAATATCCATATACATTAGCCATAGCTCTAGAGAAAATGGCATTGGTTGTATCGTCACAAACAGCAGCATTATAAGAACCTTTCATATCAAGATTAATAATTGCCTGTAAATAAATAGCGCATAAATCATCAATATGAATCCAGGGCATGTATTGCTTCCCTGTGCCTACAATAGAACCGAAACCATATTTAAAAATTGGAACTAGTTTTTTTAGAAAACCTTCATTTTTACCCAGAACCAATCCAGTTCGTATTTTAACCGTTCTAATGCCTAACGATTCGATACAATTTGTAGCAGCTTCCCATTTCTGGCAAGTTTCTCCGAGAAAATCATTTGCAGCAGGAGTTTCTTCGGTACAAATAATTTCACTTGTAAAGGCACCATAAATTCCAACTGCCGAAGCCGATATAAATGCATCTAAGGTTTTATTGTTGTTTTTTAAAACAGAAAAAATGAGTTCAATAGGTTTTTCCCTACTATCTAAAATTTCTTTTTTTCGTTTATCAGTCCATTTTTTTGCAGCAATACCTTCGCCCGCAAGATGAATAATATAATCTGCTTTTAAAACAGCATCTTTATCTATATAATTATTCTCTAAATTCCATTTGTAAAAGGTTACGCCCATGCTCGCTTTTCTTTCACTACGAGTTAATATAGAAACCGAATACCCATTGGCGATCAATAAAGCAGTAAGTTTTGTTCCTATAAATCCTGAGCCACCAGTTAGTAAAATGTTTTTAGTCATGATAGTTTATAATATATTTAACACCTTGTATTGTTTAGCATTACGTAAATATAGTTAAACGTTGCTTACCTTTATGCTAAATTAAAAAAGTAGGTTGTATGGAAACTAAAAAAGAAATATTGACAAAAGATAAAATTGTTTCTCTGTATATGGATTACGTTTTGGAACACGGACAAAATCCCAAAACAGTTTTTCATTTTGCAAAATCAAATGATTTTGAAGAGGCCGAGTTTTATACTTTTTTCGGAACATTTGAAGGACTAGAAAAAGAAATATTTAATCTGTTTTTCGAAAACACACTCGAACTATTAGATAAAAATCCAGAGTACCAAGAGTATGATATGAAAAACAAAATGCTTGGTTTTTACTTTACATTCTTCGAATTATTAACTGCAAATCGTAGTTATGTTGTTCAGGCGTTAAAAACGGATTCCAACCCGATTAAAAACTTGGTGAAACTAACTAAACTTCGAGATAGTTTTAAAAAATATATTAGTTTAATTATAACCGATGACCATCGAATCCAACAAGAAAAGCTTCAGAATTTTCAGGAAAAAGCAATTCAGGAAACAGCATGGATGCAATTATTGCTTACGCTTAAGTTTTGGATAGATGATGCATCACCAGCATTTGAGAAAACAGATATTTTTATCGAAAAAGCTGTAAATGTATCTTTCGAATTAATGAATGTAGCACCGATGAATCATTTGCTTGATTTTGGTAAATTCCTTTTTAAAGAAAAAATATATAGCAAACAATGAAAACCATCGACTATATCCCAACTTCCAAAATAGAAAGGGCGAGCAAACTTGTTCAAACTGGAGCAAAAATTGGAGTAAATTATTTAAAATACTACGGAGAAAAAATTGTAAATCCAGATGTAACTCGTGATAAACTTAACGAGAATAATGCCGAGGATATTTACGACGGACTCAAAAGTTTAAAAGGAAGTGCGCTTAAAGTTGCACAAATGCTAAGCATGGACAAGAATTTCTTGCCACAAGCCTATGTCGAAAAATTTTCTTTATCACAATTTTCTGTTCCGCCACTATCTGCACCTTTAGTATTAAAAACGTTTAAAACAAATTTTGGTAAAACACCTTACGAAATTTTTGATGAGTTTAATCCTAATTCTGTAAATGCAGCAAGTATTGGTCAGGTGCATCTGGCTGTAAAAGATGGAAAAAAACTAGCCGTAAAAATTCAGTATCCAGGAGTTGCCAACAGTATTTCGTCAGACTTAGCATTGGTAAAACCTATGGCGATACGAATGTTTAACCTGCAAGGAAAAGATTCTGATAAATATTTTAAAGAAGTAGAAGATAAATTAATTGAAGAAACTAACTATTTATTAGAATTACAGCAAAGCCAAGAAGTTGTTGAAGCTTGTAAAAAGATTGATAATCTGGTTTTTCCTAACTATTATCCAGAGTTCTCTTCTGAGAAAATCATTACAATGGATTGGATGACTGGAATTCATCTTTCAGAATATACAGCTAAGAAACCCAATCAGGAAGAATCTAATCTTATAGGTCAGGCACTTTGGGATTTTTATATGTACCAAATTCATATATTACGTAAAGTTCACGCCGATCCGCATCCTGGAAATTTCTTGGTAAACGATAAAAATCAGTTAGTAGCTTTAGATTTTGGATGTATGAAACAAATTCCAAATGACTTTTACGTTCCCTATTTTGAGTTAATCAACAAAGAAGTTATAACCGATAAAGAGCTTTTTAATCAAAAATTATTCGAATTAGAAATTCTTAGAACAGATGATACCAAAGAAGAAATAGAATATTTTACAGGAATGTTTCATGATTTGTTATCATTATTCACAAAACCATTCCAGTCAGATACATTTGATTTTTCAGATGAAGCCTTTTTTGATAATATAGGCAAGCTTGGCGAACGTTTCTCAAAAGATACAAATCTCAAAAAGATGAACGGAAATCGCGGTTCGAAACATTTTATATATATGAATAGAACATTCTTCGGATTATATAATTTAATGTTCGATTTAAAAGCTAAGATTCAAGTAAATAATTATCAGAAATATTAGGGGCTTAATCCAGCTTCCCGATAGCTATCGGGACACTGTATCTCTTGTGGTGAACACCACCACAAGAGGATGCCGTTCCTATCTGGGCTAGAAGATGCAAAAGAAAAAAAGCTTTGTCAAAGTTTAAACTTTGACAAAGCTTTTTTTAGTAGATACTTATATTTTTTTTATCTATCTCAGAATCCCCGCTTTATAAGTTGCAATAGCACGATCTCTGGCAAAAGCATGCTCAATCATAGGTTCATTATAACCCAAATCAAATTCAGGAATCCATTTTCGGATATAAATACCCTTTTCATCAAACTTCTTAAGTTGAATTTCGGGATTAAAAACTCTAAAATACGGAGCAGCATCACAACCAGTTCCTGCAGCCCATTGCCAATTGCCAACATTTGATGCCAATTCGTAATCAAGTAATTTCTCTGCAAAATAAGCTTCACCCCATTGCCAGCTAATTAATAAATGCTTGCATAAAAAACTAGCAACAACCATTCGAACCCGATTATGCATATATCCAGTTTCATTAAGTTGGCGCATTCCAGCATCGACCATAGGGTAACCAGTAGTTCCAGAACACCAACGATGGAAATCTTTCTCGTTATTTAACCATTGAATCCCATCATAAGCCGATTTAAAATTATGATTAACAACATTCGGGAAACTAAATAAAATCTGGATAAAAAATTCTCTCCATATTAATTCACTCAAGAAAACTTGATTTGTATGTGCAGCCCAATTTACTAATTTCCGAATACTAACAGTCCCAAATCGTAAATGGGGCGAAAGATAAGAAGTTGAATCTAAAGCAGGGAAATCTCTTGTTTCTTGATAATTAGAAATGCTTTTTAAATTATGTGGTTGAACTTTTATAGTGCTTTTTTCAAACCCAATCTGGTTTATTGTTGGGAATAGAAATTGACTTTTATAAAAATTAGAAAAAAGATCAGCGGTATTATATTCTTTGGCTTGACCTAAAATTTTATATTTTTCTAACCATTTATTTTTATAAGGAGTATATATAGTATAAGGTAAACCATCAGATTTTGTGATTTCTTTTTCTTCAAATATAACATGGTCTTTATAAGAAAGTGTCGTAATGTTATTTTGGGTTAATAAATCAGAGATAGATAAATCTCTTTTTATAGCAAATGGGTCATAATCTTTATTGAAAAATACCTCCTGAATATCAAATTCTTCGATAAGCGATTTCCAAATTTCAGTAGTTTCCCCCTTTTTTATCAAGAGAGAACTTCCTATAGTATTTAATTCAGTATTGATTTTCTCTAGAGAATCGTATATAAAACTAACTCTGGAATCGTCTTTTGGTAAACTATCCAGAATAGCCTCATCGAAAATGAACAAAGGAATAACTGGAAAATCAGATTCAAGCGCATGAAACAATCCACGATTATCATCCAAACGTAAATCACGTCGAAACCAAAATAGAGTAACTTTTTGTTTGCTCATTATTTAATATTAAAAATTTCTTCGACTTTTTTATAACGGAATTCAAAAATTGCTTTCAGTTCATTTTTTACAAGAATAGCATTTACTATACGTCCGATAAAACCAAACGGAAGAGCATAATGTACAATATCTGTCATTTGAGTTCCATTTGCAGTCGCTTCAAAAAAATGTTTGTGATGCCATAATGCATAAGGACCAAAACGTTGCTCATCTACAAAATAGCTATTATCTTTTACTACAGTAATTTCAGTCATCCAGTTTAGCTTAATTCCTAAAAGTGGAGCTATTTTATATTGGATGATTTGTCCAGCATAAACCAATTTATTATCATAATCAGTAACCTTAAACCCCATGTTTGTAGGAGTAATTACTTGTAGGTTATTAGGATTAGAAAAAAAAGTCCAGCATTCTTCCAGACTTGCATTGATGTGTTGAACAGATTCTTTTTTATATACTTTCATAAGTGACTTATTATATTTTGTAGTACTTAAAAGGAACAAACAACATCCCGAAACATTCGCCGTGTTCCTTACTCAAATGTTTATGATGTACTTTATGCGCTTTTCTTAACCCAATAAGGTATTTGTTTTTGGTATTTTTAAACCATTTAAAACGTTGATGAATTAATACATCGTGAATCATAAAGTAACAAAAGCCATAAAAAGTTAATCCCAACCCGATAAAAAATAAATAATTGATGCCATCGATAGTTCCAAAATAGAAAAGAAGAATACTTGGAATTGCAAAAATCACAAAGAAAATATCATTTCGTTCAAACACATTAGTGTATTTAGGCTGGTGATGATCAGAGTGAAAATACCACATAAAGCCATGCATGATAAATTTATGAGTACACCAAGTAACACATTCCATAAAAAGAAACGTACCTATAAAAATTAAAAAGAAAATCATTGTTTTGTTTTTATTAAAAATTAGACCATTCTCAGTTTATAAGAAACAAAAGATTTGGCTAGTAATCCAGCTTTAGAATAATTAGAAACCCGAATTCTTTCGTTGCCTATTTCATGACAAGGAGTGTTCTCTAGTTTCTTTAAAAGTTTTTTATAATAGATATAAGCGGTATAAACCCCAAACTTAGCTTCGACAGGAAGTTTTATAATTCCTTGATACGCAACTTTAAAATCATCTTCGATTTCTTTGATGATTTTGTTTTTTGCATTTTCATCAAAAGAGCTTAAATCTATTCCAGGAAAATAGTTTCGGTTTAAGATTAGATTATCGTCTTTTAAATCACGTAAAAAATTCACCTTTTGGAAAGCAGAGCCCAATCGCATTGCTTCCATTTTTAGCTTTTCGTATTTAGAATCATTACCTGCAACAAAAACTTTAAGACACATTAAACCCACAACATCTGCAGAACCATAAATGTAATCCTCGATTTCTTCCTTATTATGATAATCGGATTTGATTAAATCTAGTTTCATACTTTTTAAAAAAGACTGGACTAAATCATCTGTAATGTTGTATTGTTTTACGGTTTGCTGAAAAGAGTTTATAATGGGATTAAGGCTTATGCCAGCTTCTATAGCTTTATAATATTCTTTTTCAAAATCATCAATTAGATACTTTTTATCAAAACCATGAAACGAATCTACAATTTCATCGGCAAAACGTACAAAACCATAGATGCTATAAATTGCATCTCTTATACTTGGGGCAAGCATATATACAGCCAAAGAAAAAGAAGTACTGTAGCTTTGAGTAACAAGCTTACTACATTTAAACGAGACATTATCAAATAACTGTTTCATGTTTTTTATTATGAAAAGGATTTGTTTATTAATTCAGATACTAATTTTCCTGAAATTAAAGCAGGAGGAACGCCAGGACCAGGAACAGTTAACTGTCCCGTGAAGTATAAGTTTTTTACTTTCTTACTTTTTAATTTAGGCCTTAAAAATGCAGTTTGTAATAAAGTATTAGCCATTCCGTAGGCATTTCCTTTATAGGCATTGTAATCTTCGATAAAATCATTTTTGCAAAAAGACTTCTTAAATATAATATTATTTTTAATCGATTGTTGCGTGACAGTTTCAAAACGAGAAATTATCTTATCAAAATATTCTTCGCGAAGAACTTCAGTATCTTCTATTCCGGGAGCAAGAGGAATTAGGAAAAAGCCAGTTTCCATTCCTTCAGGAGCAGTTGTTTTATCAGTTACCGATGGAAAATTTGCATAGAATAAAGGAGCTTCAGGCCACTTAGGTTCATCATAAATATCCATTGCATGTTGTTCGAAATCTACATCAAAGAATAAAGCATGATGAGAAATGGATTGTATTTTTTTGTCGAACCCAACATAAAAAAGGAGCGAGGAAGGAGCAAAAACACGACTTTCCCAATATTTATCAGAGTAAACCCGATATTCTTTAGATAATAAGGTTTCGGTATGTTGATAATCGGCACCACTTAAAACTATATCCGAAGTAATAATTTCATCATTTATGATTAATGAAGTGGCAATATTGTTTTGAACAATGATTTTATCAATACTAGAGTTGGTTTTAAAAGTAACACCAAGTTCTTTTGCTAGACTTTCGATGCCACGAACAACATCAAACATTCCTGTTTTAGGATGCCAAGTTCCCATTCCGAAATCGGCATAATTCATGAAATTATAAAAAGAAGGTGTTTTAGATGGTTTTGCACCAAGGAACAAAACAGGAAATTCTAGAATCTGAATTAACCTTTCGTCTTTAAACTTCTTGCGTATATCTTTACTTACCGTTCCAAAAAACTGATTTAATTTTTGAGTAGTTTCAAGAGTAATTAATTCTAAAGCAGAAACCCCTGGACGATATACTAATTTTTTTATGGCAATATCATAATTGCTTTTAGCTTGAGAGATATAATCAACAAGTTTTTTTCCGCTTCCTTTTTCGATAGCTTCAAAAGTTTTAGCGATTTCTTCCAGATTATCAGTAATGGTTATGAATTCATTAATCCCAAAATACACACGATAAGCAGGATTAAGTTTTATTAGCTCATAGTAATCCGTAGTCTTTTTATCAAAATCCTTGAAGAAATTTTCGAATACATCAGGCATCCAATACCAGCTCGGTCCCATATCGAATGTAAAACCATTACTTTTTAATTGTCTGGCTCTGCCACCAATAGTTGCATTTTTTTCGTAGATAGTTACGTCATGACCTTCCTTGGCTAAATAGCATGAAGCTGATAAAGCCGAAAAGCCAGAACCTATAATTGAGATTGTTTTTTTCATTTGTTTAACAAAACTACAAAATAATTAAACAAAATAATTATATCTGGCTCACTAATTCTTCGATGGAGTTAAAAATGTGTACTTTTTGATCTAGATTTTCGGTTTCAATGTGCTCAACCAATTTTCCAATTAGCCATATTTCATTAGAGTTGTTCAAAAGCTCAGAACTCATATTGGCTACATATTGATTAACTATACTGCGGTCCGGCTGAATAGTGAGATAAGAAACATAAGTAATATTGTCAAAATGATTGTTAAGTTCTTTCAGGTTTTCAATAGGCATACTTTCGCCTAAATAAATAGTTTTATAACCTTGCAGTAATATTTCGTATTGAATGTACATTAATCCAAGTTCATGAATTTCATTCATTGGTAAAGAAAGAACAAAAATTTTATCTGTTTTTGTTGGTTTTAGAACCTGAAGCTTCTCTGTATTAATGTAAAGTTTCTGCTTAATTAGATAACTTACAAAATGTTCGTGGGCAGGAGTTATGGTTTCAGATTGCCATAATAAACCCAATTCATTTAATAAAGGAATAAACACTTGGTGAAAAACTTCCTTAAAAGACTTTTCGGCGGTAAGCCAATTAAAAGTATTGAAGAATAATTCCTGATCAAAATTCATCATTGCCATTTTAAAAGAACTGATGGCGTGATTTTTTGCGTTTTTACTAGAAATGATTTCCCTGACTAATTGTGGAATCTTTTCTTGCGGATAAGTTGCTATCTTCGAAATCTTATAACCATATTCATGTAGTAGCGTAATGTTTAATAGTTTTTGTAAACTAGCTAAATCATAGGTTCGAATGTTGGTGTCAGTACGCATTGGCTCAAGGATATTGTATCTCTTTTCCCAAATACGAATGGTGTGTGCTTTAATGCCAGAAAGATTTTCAAGGTCTTTTATGCTAAAAACACTTTTTATATTGTTTATCATTTATTAATATTTGATAAACAAATGTAGCTTAATTTCTAGAAAAATAGTAAAAACAAGGAATTTATCGTTTTAGCTTTGTTCAAAATTGACAGCTTGATGAGAGTTTAGCTTATCTAAATGTAGTACAGTTTTAGAGGCATCTTTGCTTCTGTTGTACATTGGTTCAAATTTCGCACCGTATAAGACCTCTTTGAAGGTGTAAGAAGTTCTTGCAGCAACAGTATTGCTGTACATGTCATCAAAGGTTTTAATGAAGACCAGAATTTCTCCATGAATAGAGGCGAAGTCTTCTTTAGTGAATTTATACAGCGGACTTTTGTCGGTTATAGGATGTACTAATGTCCAGCTTAATGTAAGTGCATTTATTTTGTGTAGCTCTAAGTCTAATGAATAGAACTTATTTGTCATTACACCATTTTCTTCAATACTCATTCCTAAAGTGATTTTTGCTTCAGCATCGGTGAAATTTGTATTTTTAAAAGGAACTAGACGAATCATTAAAGCCTTGTCATTTTGGTAAGGACTAATTAATGCATTGTGAGAGAATTTAAGAAATGCCGTTGGGCGGCTAAATCTCCCGAAGAATAAACCAGTTGCAATAGCAAAACTTAGTAATCCTATTAAAGCCTCGGCTGCAGATAAAGCACTTGTTAAAAAACCGGTGGGGCTAATATGTCCGTAACCTACGGTTGTGAAAGTTTGAGCGCTAAAGAAATAAGCTTGTCCAAATTTTGACCATTCGCTTTGAGATGCTACTATTCCATCTAGATGCTCAATACCAATACCGAAATAAAGAATGGCAAAAATGAAATTGATGGCAATGTAAAAGGAGAATAGAACAAGCATGAATTTCCAGGTAGGCATATCAATCATTGTGTGATACCAGCTAATGCGACGTAATAAGTGCATTCCTGTTTTTTCAACATTAGGAGTTCCATTTTTATTTACAAAGCGCCCTCCGTAACTATTAGAGTTGGTTCCAAAACCTGAGTTTTTGTCGGTTTCTGCCTGTGCGTTTATTTTTTTGAGAATTGACATAGGTGTTATATCGAATAAGTTTTAGATTAAATCAAATTGATTAGACGGATATCTTCTCAAATGTAAGTATAAGTTAGAATACAAAAAAGCCCCAATTATTACTTTATGAGGAAGAATAGTTGGGGCTTTTTTTAATATTTTTTATTTACAGAAAGTAGCTTTGTTTTTAATGGCGCTTTTACTTCCTAATTCGATTGCTTTAGAGAAATCCTTGCATGCACTTTTTTTATCTTGAATCTGTGTGTATAAGGTACCTCTGAGATTGTAGGCTACATAGTCTTTAGGATTCAAGTTAATAGCAGAAGTACAATCCTCAATAGCGGCTTTAAAGTTGTTTAACTTGTAGTTTACGTTTGCTCTGCCAGTAAAAGCATCTGCATTCATATTGTCTATTTCGATTGTTTTATTAAAATCGGCTAGAGCACCTTTAGTGTCGTTGAGTTTTAGTTTTGCAACACCTCTGTTTTGGTAAGCCTCGGCAAAGTTGGCTCTCAGTTTAATTGCTTTAGTGTAATCGGCTATTGCGCCTTTGGTATTACCACTTTCGGCTTTTCGTAACGCTTGATCAAAGTAATCAGTTCCAGATTGACACCAGCTTGCAGTTGTAGTAGTAAATAACAGAATAAGTAATAATCGTTTCATATAAAAATAAATTAGTAGGTTTTAAAATGTTTAACGTGTTTTGGGATTGTTTATTTTATGACAATAGTAGGATTATTGTATTTTGACTTTTAGTATATAACTTTATAAAGAAAAAGCGAAATACTAAAAAAATAATATTTCGCTTTTCATTGTAACCACGGTAAGATTTAAACCTGTATGCTCTTGCGAGCATCATCTTTTCAATATGAAAAGTCAATAATTCTCTACGTGGCTAAAAAAAAGGTCAAGTAAATTAATTACTCGACCTTTTGTGACCCGACTGGGGCTCGAACCCAGGACCCCATCATTAAAAGTGATGTGCTCTACCAACTGAGCTATCGAGTCATTCTTTTTCTATTCTGACTATCGTGGGATTTGCACCCACACGCTTTTCTGAGTATTACTCCTCAAGATGATTAGTCTGTCATCTCTCTGCGTGGTAAAAAATAAGTAAAATAATTACTTAACCTTTTGTGACCCGACTGGGGCTCGAACCCAGGACCCCATCATTAAAAGTGATGTGCTCTACCAACTGAGCTATCGAGTCATTCTTTTTTATTCTGACTATCGTGGGGTTTGCGCCCACACGCTTTTCTGAGTATTACTCCTCAAGATGACTAGTCTATCATCTCTCTGCGTGGTAAATAAAGTTAAGTAAATAATTACCTGACTTTTTGTGACCCGACTGGGGCTCGAACCCAGGACCCCATCATTAAAAGTGATGTGCTCTACCAACTGAGCTATCGAGTCTATAATTTCTTTACTGTGTCGTGACCACGGTGGGATTTGAACCCACACGCCCTTTCGAGCACCACCCCCTCAAGATGGCAAGTCTACCGTTTCTCCACGTGGCCAAAAAAAAAGGTCAAGTAAGTTAATACTCGACCATTTGTGACCCGACTGGGGCTCGAACCCAGGACCCCATCATTAAAAGTGATGTGCTCTACCAACTGAGCTATCGAGTCTTGCTATCAAGGAAAGTATTTTTTTTAATCACAAATTTTGTGACCCGACTGGGGCTCGAACCCAGGACCCCATCATTAAAAGTGATGTGCTCTACCAACTGAGCTATCGAGTCATATTCTTTCCTTGAATGCGGGTGCAAATATAAGGAGTTATTATTGAAGTTTCCAAGCATTTTTATTATAAATTTGTCTTTTTTTTAGAAAAATTTCCAACGTCTTAGTTTATAAGCTTTTATTAGTATGAAAAAAATAGTGTTATTAGGGTATATGGGTTGCGGCAAGTCAACAATTGCTCAAAAATTGTCAAAAACCACAGAAATTCCTTTTCTAGATTTAGATAAATGCATCGAAAATAAGGTTAATTTAACCATAAATGAGATTTTTGATAAGAATGGAGAGATATATTTTAGAAAATTAGAGCATGAAATGTTCCGAGAATTGCTTCAATCACCCGAAGAAATGATTATAGGTTTAGGAGGAGGGACTCCGTGTTATGCTAATAACCATGAATTATTGAATAAAGATGGAGTAGATTCTATTTATTTAAAAGCGTCTATCGATACATTATATGGACGTTTACTTCATAATAAAAGTAAACGCCCACTTATTGCTGATAAAAATGAAGAAGAGATGAGAGAGTTTATAGCTACGCATCTTTTCGAAAGAAGTTTTTACTACAACCAAGCAAAGTATAAGGTAAGCGTAGATGAGAGGACTATTGATGAAACGGTTTCGGATATACTTGAGATTCTAGCTTAAGAAAGCATAATCATTATTATTGTCATCAAATACAACTTGTACGTGCTCTAATAAAGAAGTCGAAAGAGATATTCCTTTAAAATCTGCTTTTACGGGATATTTCTTGTGATTTCTATCGACTAGAACGGCAGTTTTGAATTTCTTTAAAGGAACATCTAGAAAATGACGAACGGCATATATTAAAGTAGTGCCAGAATTCAATACATCATCTACAAGTACTAAGCCTTTGTTGGCGTATTGTTCTTTGGTTAGAGAAGTACTTATAGGAGATTCAGGTTTCTGTTTGTTTATCTGTACTTCACAAAGAGATACTTTAATAGGGGAGATGGCTTCTAGGGCTACTGCTACTTTTTTAGCGAAGATGAAGCCGTTGGCTGCAATACCTGCAATTACGATTTCTTCATCATCTACAAAGGTTTCGTATATCTGGTAGGCAATTCGTTTTATTTTATGTTCAATCTCTTGATTTGTTAAGATGATGTTTTTGCTCATTGTAGTTGTTTTTTAAATAATGTAAAGTGTGTAAGATATGAAATCTGGTTAGAATGTTATTCGGTCTCGCCCTCGTTATCTGAAATGTCATTTCCGAATTCGTCAATATCCCTACGATCCTTTTTAGTAGGTCTACCAGTTCCGTTTTTTCGATAATGTTCTTTGGATAGTTTTAATAGTTCCAAATGAGCATATGCTTCAGCGGGAGTTTCGTTTTTTCTATATATATCGACAAGTTTTGCGCCAACTCTATTCTCAGGAATATCAAGGACGGTTATAATTTGAGTAATCTGGTCTTTACGAAACGTAATTTTGTCAGTCGGAAAAACTTCTTTAGAGGGTTTTGCAACTTGGCCGTTCACTGTAATATGGTTCTTCTTGCATGCCTCAGTGACCATATTTCGGGTCTTGTAGTAACGCACACACCATAAGTATTTATCTATTCGCATAAATTTTCTAAATTCAGAGTTAAATTCTTTACAAAAATAAATCAATATTGTATCTTGCGCACCTAAAAATCAACATTAATGAATAAATTTAAGTATTATTTTATTTTAACATTTGCAACACTGGCTATATTCTCATGTTCAAAAAGTGATTCTGCAGACGTAGAGCCCTTAAGGGATTTTCAAGTACAGTATGATGCGGATATTGCTGTTATTGAGGATTATTTAAAAACTAATACTATTACGATAACCGAAGCGGCTGGTAAACCAGAGGATCAGGATGTGAAAATTAAGCTAATTACAAAGCCAAATGAGGAGAAATCTATCTGGTTTTATTTGAATAGTCCTACGTTTCCAACTTTAAAAGTTAAGACGGTAAATTTGCATAATGTAGATTATAAATTATATTATTTGGTGTTGCGTGAAGGAACTGGTGAGTCGCCAAGTAATGTAGATGGGGTTTTGTCATCTTATAATGGTACATATTTGTTTAGAAAAGCTGGTGCAACAACTACAGATCCTTCGGTTGTTACGGCTACTCAGTTTGAGGAAATAGTATTTCCGCAAACTTTTTATGACTTGTATCAAATGGTTAAAGGTTGGGGGGAAACCTTTCCAGAATTTAAAGTTGGTACTTCAGATCCTGGTAATAATGGTACTATAGTATATAATGATTTTGGAGCAGGAGTAATGTTTTTGCCTTCGGGATTGGGTTATTATGCTGGTGGTAGCGGTTCTATTCCTTCTTATTCTCCTTTAGTTTTTAGTTTTAAATTATATGCATTGCAGCGTTTGGATCATGATGGGGATGGGGTATTTTCGTATCAAGAGGATAAAGATGGCGATGGTTATGTAAGAGATATGCGTAATGCTACCGAATATCCAAAGCAATTACCGAATCCAGATGATACGGACGGAGATGGAATTCCTGATTTCTTAGATGTTGATGATGATGGCGATGGGTATACTACTAAGTTTGAAATTACAAAACCGGCAGGTAGTCCGGGTGCAAGTAAGTATTATCCGTATGATCCTATTCTTATAGATAATCCTCTTACTCCAGTTGATGAAAGAGAGCCTCGTGGAATTCCACAATTTGCAAAACTGGGAGAGGAGCCAGATTATACGTCTCCAAAGAGACTTAGAATACATGTTGATAAAGATCATCATACAGCTACGCCTGTGGTTCCTGTAAAGAAGCCTTAGGTTTGTGTGAGTGAATAGATGTTATAAAAAAAGCGGCTACTATATATAGTAGCCGCTTTTTTTATGACCTTATATATAGGAGTCATATTCTACTATACTATATAGGAGAAGTTTTTTCAGGAGCTATTTCCTGCTATGCGCTACAATCTTGACCTTTTTAAAGGAAAAAGGCCAAGGATTTCCGCTACTATCAGGGCTAGGGGCGACAAAACATAACAAAAGCTGCTTAGGAAAGGCAATAATAGAGACTTTGCGCCTTAGCGACTTTGCGCGAAACCCAGTAAAACCAGCAAAAACAGGAAAAAAGCCCGAAAAAGCCAGAGATAAGGAAAAAATAACAGCCCGTAAGGGGTGTGTTATCAGAGTATTAAGAAAAGAATAAAAAATAAACCAAAAATACTCTATAAAAAGTATTGATTATCTATATAAAGGTGGTAGTTTTGCACCCGCAACAACGACAAACGTTCCTTTAAATACTGACAAGCAAGACGAATCAAATTAGAAATAAAATTCTAAAAAAAAAGATTTAGAAAAGCTTGTGAGAATGGAAAACGGATGTTACATTTGCACCCCGCTAAATAACGGAAAGTTCCTTGAAAGATTGATAAGAAAGAAGAAAACGGAGATGAAAATTTTCCAAAAAAAACTTCACAAATTTCTTGCCAGTTAGAAAAGACTTTTCTACTTTTGCACCCGCTTTGAGAAATAAGCGACATTAAAAAGAAGAACACGTTCCTAGACATATTGAATTGACAGCCGTTTTAAGAGAGATCTTAAAACAACAAAATAAGAGTAATAGAATCGAGAGATTTGAATAAAACCGATAGAATCATTAGTCGAATATAATATTAAAATATACGATGAAGAGTTTGATCCTGGCTCAGGATGAACGCTAGCGGCAGGCTTAACACATGCAAGTCGAGGGGTATACTTCTTCGGAAGTAGAGACCGGCGCACGGGTGCGTAACGCGTATGCAATCTACCTTTTACAGAGGGATAGCCCAGAGAAATTTGGATTAATACCTCATAGTATAATAGCTCGGCATCGAGCAATTATTAAAGTCACAACGGTAAAAGATGAGCATGCGTCCCATTAGCTAGTTGGTAAGGTAACGGCTTACCAAGGCTACGATGGGTAGGGGTCCTGAGAGGGAGATCCCCCACACTGGTACTGAGACACGGACCAGACTCCTACGGGAGGCAGCAGTGAGGAATATTGGACAATGGGCGCAAGCCTGATCCAGCCATGCCGCGTGCAGGATGACGGTCCTATGGATTGTAAACTGCTTTTGTACAGGAAGAAACAGTTCTACGTGTAGAACCTTGACGGTACTGTAAGAATAAGGATCGGCTAACTCCGTGCCAGCAGCCGCGGTAATACGGAGGATCCAAGCGTTATCCGGAATCATTGGGTTTAAAGGGTCCGTAGGCGGTTTAATAAGTCAGTGGTGAAAGCCCATCGCTCAACGGTGGAACGGCCATTGATACTGTTAAACTTGAATTATTAGGAAGTAACTAGAATATGTAGTGTAGCGGTGAAATGCTTAGAGATTACATGGAATACCAATTGCGAAGGCAGGTTACTACTAATTGATTGACGCTGATGGACGAAAGCGTGGGTAGCGAACAGGATTAGATACCCTGGTAGTCCACGCCGTAAACGATGGATACTAGCTGTTGGGCGCAAGTTCAGTGGCTAAGCGAAAGTGATAAGTATCCCACCTGGGGAGTACGTTCGCAAGAATGAAACTCAAAGGAATTGACGGGGGCCCGCACAAGCGGTGGAGCATGTGGTTTAATTCGATGATACGCGAGGAACCTTACCAAGGCTTAAATGTAGATTGACCGATTTGGAAACAGATCTTTCGCAAGACAATTTACAAGGTGCTGCATGGTTGTCGTCAGCTCGTGCCGTGAGGTGTCAGGTTAAGTCCTATAACGAGCGCAACCCCTGTTGTTAGTTGCCAGCGAGTCATGTCGGGAACTCTAACAAGACTGCCAGTGCAAACTGTGAGGAAGGTGGGGATGACGTCAAATCATCACGGCCCTTACGCCTTGGGCTACACACGTGCTACAATGGCCGGTACAGAGAGCAGCCACTGGGCGGACCAGGAGCGAATCTATAAAACCGGTCACAGTTCGGATCGGAGTCTGCAACTCGACTCCGTGAAGCTGGAATCGCTAGTAATCGGATATCAGCCATGATCCGGTGAATACGTTCCCGGGCCTTGTACACACCGCCCGTCAAGCCATGGAAGCTGGGGGTGCCTGAAGTCGGTGACCGCAAGGAGCTGCCTAGGGTAAAACTGGTAACTAGGGCTAAGTCGTAACAAGGTAGCCGTACCGGAAGGTGCGGCTGGAACACCTCCTTTCTAGAGCCCTATATGTTAGCATTTATGCACGTTAGGGAAAGAAGACGAATTGACCTATAGGTTAAATTGAAGATTATATTACTCTGCTGTTAGTTCAAATAATACAATTAAGTAAAACAGAGTCTCGTAGCTCAGCTGGTTAGAGTACTACACTGATAATGTAGGGGTCGGCAGTTCGAGTCTGCCCGGGACTACTTTTTAAAAAGTAATTGACAATTGCTAATTAGAAAGACTGTAAGCTTAAAAAAGGAAATTCTAGAAGTTGGAATTCACCAAAAGAAATTAGATAAGAATTAAGAAGTCTAAAATCTGAATTCTACAATCTAAGATTGAAAAATGGGGGATTAGCTCAGCTGGCTAGAGCGCCTGCCTTGCACGCAGGAGGTCAACGGTTCGACTCCGTTATTCTCCACAAAAAGCTATAAGCCGTAGGCTATAAGCTTAATGCCTAAAGCGTAAAGCCTAAAGCATAATAAAGTTCATTGACATATTGAGATAAGAAAATAATAAAAAGTAGAAAGCATTTTTTATTGACAGTAGTAATACTGGATATAAAGAAAACGGTCTTGATTTATCAAGACTGGTACAATAAGCAAAATAAGGGCGTATGGGGGATGCCTTGGCTCTCAGAGGCGATGAAAGGCGTGATAAGCTGCGAAAAGTTACGGGGATCGGCACACACGAATTGATCCGTAAATACCTGAATGGGGCAACCCACTATGTTGAAGACATAGTACACCGATAGGTGGGCAAACCCGCTGAACTGAAACATCTAAGTAGGCGGAGGAGAAGAAAACAAAAGTGATTCCGTAAGTAGTGGCGAGCGAACGCGGATTAGCCCAAACCAATGTTGTTACGGCAATGTTGGGGTTGTAGGACCACGACATTTCTTGCACAAAGAATTAGAATCTACTGGAAAGTAGAACCATAGAGGGTGATAGTCCCGTATAGGTAATGAGTGTAAAGGATAGTGGTATCCTGAGTAGGGCGGGGCACGTGAAACCCTGTCTGAATTTGGCGGGACCATCCGCTAAGGCTAAATACTCCTGAGAGACCGATAGTGAACCAGTACCGTGAGGGAAAGGTGAAAAGAACCGTGAATAACGGAGTGAAATAGATCCTGAAACCATACGCTTACAAGCGGTCGGAGCCCTTTCGTGGGGTGACGGCGTGCCTTTTGCATAATGAGCCTACGAGTTAACGTTGCTGGCAAGGATAAGTGGTTAAGCCACGGATCCGTAGCGAAAGCGAGTCTGAATAGGGCGCTTTAGTCAGTAGTGTTAGACGCGAAACCGTGTGATCTACCCATGGGCAGGTTGAAGCTGTGGTAACACACAGTGGAGGACCGAACCGGTTGACGTTGAAAAGTCTTCGGATGACCTGTGGGTAGGGGTGAAAGGCCAATCAAACTCGGAAATAGCTCGTACTCCCCGAAATGCATTTAGGTGCAGCGTTGTGCATAAAGTTATATAGAGGTAGAGCTACTGATTGGATGCGGGGGCTTCACCGCCTACCAATTCCTGACAAACTCCGAATGCTATATAATGTTTCACAACAGTGAGGGCTTGGGTGCTAAGGTCCAAGTCCGAGAGGGAAAGAACCCAGACCATCAGCTAAGGTCCCCAAATATATGTTAAGTTGAAAGAACGAGGTTTGTCTGCCCAGACAGCTAGGATGTTGGCTTGGAAGCAGCCATTCATTTAAAGAGTGCGTAACAGCTCACTAGTCGAGCGGACGAGCATGGATAATAATCGGGCATAAACATATTACCGAAGCTATGGATTTTGACTTAGGTCAAAGTGGTAGGGGAGCATTCTAACAGGGTTGAAGGTGTGTCGTAAGGCATGCTGGACTGGTTAGAAAAGAAAATGTAGGCATAAGTAACGATAATGCGGGCGAGAAACCCGCACACCGAAAGACTAAGGTTTCCACAGCTATGCTAATCAGCTGTGGGTTAGTCGGGACCTAAGGCGAACCCGAAAGGGACAGTCGATGGACCACGGGTTAATATTCCCGTACTACTTATTACTGTGATGGGGTGACGGAGTGATGAAAGCGCCGCGAACTGACGGAATAGTTCGTTGAAGTACCTACCTATAAGCTGCGCAGGCAAATCCACGCGGCTTGGGGAAATACGATAGTACTCGGAGACTTCGGTCAAAGAGATAGTGCGCCTAAGGGCTTCCAAGAAAAACCTCTAAACTTCAGGTAATAAGTACCCGTACCGCAAACCGACACAGGTAGTCGAGGAGAGAATCCTAAGGTGCTCGAGAGATTCATGGCTAAGGAATTAGGCAAAATAGACCTGTAACTTCGGGAGAAAGGTCGCCAGCAGCAATGCTGGCCGCAGTGAAGAGGTCCAGGCGACTGTTTATCAAAAACACAGGGCTCTGCAAAATCGTAAGATGAAGTATAGGGCCTGACACCTGCCCGGTGCTGGAAGGTTAAGAGGAGATGTTATCTTCGGAGAAGCATTGAATTGAAGCCCCAGTAAACGGCGGCCGTAACTATAACGGTCCTAAGGTAGCGAAATTCCTTGTCGGGTAAGTTCCGACCTGCACGAATGGTGTAACGATCTGGACACTGTCTCAGCCATGAGCTCGGTGAAATTGTAGTAGCGGTGAAGATGCCGCTTACCCGCAGTGGGACGAAAAGACCCTGTGCACCTTTACTATAGCTTAGTATTGACCTTGGATAAATGATGTGTAGGATAGGTTGGAGACTGTGAAGTGGCGTCGCTAGGCGTTGTGGAGTCATTGTTGAAATACAACCCTTTGTTTATCTGAGGCCTAACCCCGCGCTTGCGGGGGACATTGCTTGGTGGGTAGTTTGACTGGGGTGGTCGCCTCCAAAAGAGTAACGGAGGCTTCTAAAGGTTCCCTCAGTACGCTTGGTAACCGTGCGTAGAGTGCAATGGCATAAGGGAGCTTGACTGAGAGACATACAGGTCGATCAGGTACGAAAGTAGAGCATAGTGATCCGGTGGTTCCGCATGGAAGGGCCATCGCTCAAAGGATAAAAGGTACGCCGGGGATAACAGGCTGATCTCCCCCAAGAGCTCATATCGACGGGGGGGTTTGGCACCTCGATGTCGGCTCGTCACATCCTGGGGCTGGAGAAGGTCCCAAGGGTTGGGCTGTTCGCCCATTAAAGTGGCACGCGAGCTGGGTTCAGAACGTCGTGAGACAGTTCGGTCTCTATCTACTGTGGGCGCAAGAAATTTGAGTGGATCTGATTCTAGTACGAGAGGACCGAATTGGACAAACCTCTAGTGTATCTGTTGTTCCGCCAGGAGCACCGCAGAGTAGCTACGTTTGGAAGGGATAAGCGCTGAAAGCATATAAGCGCGAAACCCACCACAAGATGAGATTTCTTTTAAGGATCGTGGGAGATGACCACGTTGATAGGCTATAGATGTAAAGGCAGTAATGTCATAGTCGAGTAGTACTAATAATCCGTAAGCTTATGTACGCTTTTCCGGCCCCCTAACCCCCGAAGGGGGAACAAAGGGGCTGGGAGAAACTTTCTAAAAAAAACTTTTTTCTTTATCTCAGTGTGTTAAGATATTTGCTCGACGCAGAGCAGTTGATGGTTAATAGTTGATAGTTGCTGGAGAAATCCATCAACTGACAACCAAAAACCAACAACTAACAACCTTAAGGTGGTTATTGCGGCGGGGCTCACCTCTTCCCATCCCGAACAGAGTAGTTAAGCCCGCCTGCGCAGATGGTACTGCAGTTATGTGGGAGAGTATGTCGTCGCCTTTCTTTAGAATCCTCATCAAGTAATTGATGAGGATTTTTTTTTGGCTTTACTTTTTTGGGATTTTGTGAAAAGTTGTTTCGCAAAAAGCGCAAAAGAAAACACAAAGGTTCGCAAAGTTTAATAAATAGTTTGGATCATGTTCAAAAGTTGGGGATTAAGCAAAAAGATTAGATAATCTGAACAAGAAGAAATCAATATTTCTTACACCTCTAAATTGGCTTCTAAATGCTTTAATTTTTGCATTAAAAGATTCAGCCGAAGCATTGGTACTTCTATTATCAAAATAGTTTAAGATTGACTGGTAATTAAAAGTTATGGTATTGAGCAGAATATTGAAGTTTTTAAAACCTGATTCCTCTACATTTCTATACCAATGTGCTAGTTTGGTCATAGCAATATGTTTATCGTTGTGATTATTGTAAATCCCTCGAAGTTGTTGATTTAGATTATAGGCTATTTTTATATCTGGATATAGATCAAAGAGCATTTGAGCTCTTTCTTTTTGGCTCTTTGTCCATTTTTCGCGAGATTTATAAAGTAGATATCTGCTTCTGGCTAATAGCTGTTTTACAGAATCTCCGTTTGATAAAAGCTGTGAGATATATGTTTTATTTTCTTTTTTTGCCTGTAATATCAATTGATTTTCAAAATCCATAGCTTCCCATCGATGTTTGATTCTGATTTCTTGTAATGCTTCCAATGCCAATTTTTGAACATGGAACCTATCGGTTACTTGTATGGCTTTTGGAAAGGCTCTCTTTGATATTAATTTCATGGAATTAGCCATATCAAGTGTTATTTCTTTTACACAAGATCTCTTTTTGTAATCAATTTTACAGAGGTGTTCTATGACCTGATCAGCTTTGGTTCCTGCAATAATAGCCACTAAGCAGCCTTTTTTGCCTTTGAATTTCTTGTTGGTCACAATAGTATATAGTTCACCCTGAGATAAAGCTACTTCATCAATGGATAAATGAGTACCCATATTTTCGGGGTAAACAATCCACTGGTGCGCATGTTCGCGCGGAGCCCATATACTAAAAGAGCTTAGATGTTTTTTATATTGTCTTTGAAGTTTTTTTCCATTGACTCCGAAAAAACCTCCAATGGTATGACAGTCGGTAGCGTTATTATCTATTAATTTCTTTTAAAAAAGCCGCAAACTCCTGCGTCATGCGAGTTCCTTTGGCAACTAATGCCCAATCTCTTTTTATAATTTGACCATTGGTTTTATTGGTCCAGCGGCGTCTTTTGATATGTAAATACACAAATTTGCCTCTTAATGGAAAATCCTGAATGGTAATCTCATCCAAAAAACCTTTAGAAACTAATTCAAACATATCAAACTCTTGTGGAGGCTTGGCGCTCTCTTCGAAATAAAGGTGTAGTACTTCTTCTGTGTTAGTGCTAGAAACTATTTCAAAGTGTTCTACTAAAAAATCAGGCAGCATAAATTTTAAAAGGTCTATAGGAGTCATCTCAAATTCTTAGATTACAAAGTTCTTATTTTATTTTGACATTCCTCCCCAGGTTTTGTTCTTGATCCAATAGTTTTGTGGACCTTTGCGTTTTTCTATTTCATTACTCTGCGGTTAAAATGGATCAATTAGTAGCTCAATAATCTAAAAAAAGCTTTGTTGTTAGTATCTAATGGAGACCCTTCGTTCTTCAGGGTGACAAGACTGTAGTTGTTTTACCCGAAAAATGAGCGCAAAGGTTCGTAAAGTTTAATCAATAGCTTTGTGAACCTTTGTGTTTTTTCTCTTTCCTGCCTTTGCTGTTAAAACCGGAAGTATTATTTATGCTAAAAACAGCTTTGCGTCACAGCGACTTTGAAATAAACTATCTTAAGTTTTACAAGTAAAAAATCTTTGTGAGACTCTGTGTAAACTTTGTGAAGCTTCGCGGTATAATTTCAACATGTTTATGGAGCGGAATCATTTGTGAGTAATGTTCTAACATGACTAAACAATAAAAGTGTTTTAAGATGTATATAATGAAGTGTTATTTTGTGTCCGGGTATAAAAAAAACCTGCTCGATTGAGCAGGTTTTTAATTTTATAGTATGTCTAGTCCTGAAATAGCGATACACAAAAAGTATCGTTATGGAATCATCTCAAGAATCACGCTATGTAAAGCGAACACAAAAAGACTATTCAATGTCTTTTAAATTACAAGTTGTTCAAGAAATTGAACACGGAAAGCTTACGGCAACCGAAGCTACAAAGAAATACAGTATTCAATGTAGAAGGACAGTTGTTCAATGGCTTCGGAAATTTGGTAACTTTGATTGGGAGAACCAAACCTCAATCAAAATGGCAAAAACACCTGAACAAAAAATTATGGAGCTTGAAGCTCAAGTCAAACTTTTAGAGAAACAAAAAGCATTCTTAGAAAGACAGGCTTTTGTTGCTGACAAAAAAGCGATCCTCTTTGATATGATGATTGATTTAGCCGAAAAAGAATATCATATTGATATCCGAAAAAACTCTGTACCCGAACAATCGCCCATTTCAGACAAAGAGAACCACAAACAATAGCATTTACCTGTTATTTGTTCGGGATAGACAGACAGGTTTATTATCGAAAAATTAAAAGAACAGTAATCAAACAAAACAAGGCTAAAGAAGTTGTTTTAATGGTTAATGATCTTAGAAGATTAATGCCTAGAATAGGTACTAGAAAACTATATTATCTTTTATTGGATAAACTCCATTTAATGAAGATTGGAAGAGATAAATTCTTTGATATACTTAGAGCTAATCATTTATTAATACAACCTAAACGTAGCTATCATATAACCACAAACTCACATCATCGTTTTAGAAAGCATGAAAATCGAATTTTAGATCTTGAAATAAATCGTCCTGAACAAGTTTGGGTCTCCGATATTACCTATATCGGAAAAAGAGACAATCCATGTTATTTAAGCTTAATCACTGATGCTTATTCAAAGAAGATAATGGGATATTATGTTGCTGAGAATCTCAATACTCAAAGTAGTTTAAAAGCTCTAAAAATGGCTCTTAAACAAAGAACGCATAATACGCTAACTCTAATCCATCATTCTGATAGAGGTTTGCAATATTGTGCTAATGAATATCAAAAAGAGCTTATCAAAAACAAAGTACTATGTAGCATGACTCAAAACTCGGATCCCTATGAAAATGCAATAGCAGAAAGAATCAATGGAATTTTAAAACAAGAATTTATGATTGATAAGTATCATCAAAAAAGAAAAATCACAAACCTAATAATAAAGGAATCTATCAATATTTATAATGAATTAAGACCACATTATTCTAATCACATGTTAACACCAAATCAAATGCATACTCAAAATAAAATCCAAATGAGAACTTATAAAACAAAAAACAGTTGCAAGAACGTTCTTGCAACTGTTTAATTAATTATTTTTATGTAATAATCCGTATCGCTTTTTTAGGACGAGACAGTATGTAAAAGAATTATTTTCTTTTAATAACTCTTTCTACAGCTTCAACAATTGCTTGATTGTTTAGCTTATATTTTTCCATCAATTGCTCTGGAGTACCAGATTCTCCGAAACTATCATTAACAGCTACAAACTCTTGTGGAGCAGGATTGTTTAATGCTAATACTCTAGAAACGCTTTCTCCAAGACCTCCAAGGATATTGTGTTCTTCGGCAGTAACAACACATTTTGTTTTAGCTAAAGATTTTAATATTGCTTCTTCATCAAGTGGCTTGATAGTGTGGATGTTGATTACTTCGGCAGAGATTCCTTTTGCTTCTAAAGCTTCAGCAGCGATAAGTGCTTCCCAAACTAAATGTCCTGTAGCTACAATAGTTACATCTGTACCTTCGTTTAATAAGATTGCTTTTCCGATTACGAAAGGCTCGTCTGCAGGTGTAAAGTTAGGTACAACTGGACGTCCGAAACGTAAATAAGCTGGTCCGTGGTGATCTGCTAATGCTAGTGTAGCTGCTTTAGTTTGATTGTAATCGCAAGTATTGATTACGGTCATTCCTGGTAGCATTTTCATTAAACCAATATCTTCTAATATTTGGTGTGTTGCTCCATCTTCTCCAAGTGTTAAACCTGCGTGAGATGCACAAATTTTTACGTTTTTATCTGAGTAAGCTACAGATTGACGAATTTGGTCATAAACTCTTCCTGTAGAAAAGTTAGCAAAAGTTCCTGTAAAAGGAATTTTACCTCCAATTGTTAAACCTGCTGCGATTCCAATCATGTTTGCTTCAGCAATTCCGATTTGGAAAAAACGCTCTGGGTGATTTTTTTTGAAATCATCAAATTTTAATGAACCAATTAAATCAGCGCATAATGCAACAACATTTTCGTTTTTCTGACCTAATTCAGTCATTCCCGCTCCGAAACCTGAACGAGTATCTTTACTTCCTGTATTTGTATATTTTTTCATTTTTTTGTTGCTATAAGTAGTATACTTTGTAAATAATAGGCTTAAAGCTTATTATGAAAAGTATAATGCTTTTTTAATAATCTGCTAAAGTTGAAATGTTTTGAGCTAATGCATTAGCTAATTGGTCGTTGTTTGGTGCTTTACCATGCCAAGCATGTGTATGCATCATAAAATCTACACCGTTACCCATTTCAGTATGTAGTAAAATACAAACTGGTTTTCCTTTTCCAGTTCTTGATTTTGCATCTGCCATACCTGCTAATATAGCATCGATACTGTTTCCTTCTTTGATATCTATAACATCCCAATCAAAAGCTTCAAATTTAGCACGAATGCTTCCCATTGCTAAAACTTCGTCTGTAGTTCCGTCAATTTGTTTTCCGTTAAGATCGATCGTTGCAATTAGGTTGTCTACTTTTTTAGCAGAAGCATACATGATTGCTTCCCAGTTTTGTCCTTCTTGTAATTCTCCATCACCATGTAATGTGTATACAATATGGTTGTCTTTGTTTAGTTTTTTAGCTTGTGCAGCTCCAATTCCTACAGATAATCCTTGTCCTAATGAACCTGAAGCAATACGAACTCCTGGTAATCCTTCGTGAGTTGTAGGGTGTCCTTGTAAACGAGAGTTAAGCAATCTAAAAGTTGCTAATTCTGAAACTGGAAAGTAACCGCTTCTTGCTAGAACGCTATAAAATACTGGGGAAATATGACCATTTGAAAGGAAGAAAAGATCTTCTCCGATTCCGTCCATATCAAAACCTTCTTTGCGGTCCATAATATTTTGGTATAAAGACACCAAAAATTCAGTACAACCTAGTGAGCCACCTGGGTGACCTGAGTTGACAGCATGTACCATTCGAAGAATATCTCTTCTTACTTGGATAGTTAAATCGCTTAATTGTTGTGTGTTAGGCTTCATTTTATGTGTAAAAGTTAAACTGTTGCAAAAGTAATTTTTATTTTGCCGTAAGACAAATGATTTTAAAGGAAATGTAGCATTTAGATTATTGGATAATTTGACGATTAGATAATTTAATTTAAGGCTCTGAAATCTATAATTATCTAAAATTGTAGCTACTAAGAAGTGTTAATCTTTTGTTTCTTTATTTTTAATTGGCATATTTATCTAATTTTCTGAATTTCTCTCCAGGTGATTAATCGTATGTTGTTCTCTTTTAATTTTTGTTTGCATTCGTTACTTGTGAAATAGTCAAAGTCTATTTGTCTCCACTCAGAACCAAAGTTAGGATGGTTTTTTGTAATGCCTTGCATTTCATTATCATCGAATGCTGGGTGAAGCAAGAAAACGTTGAAACCTGGGTTTATATTATCTAAAGCTTTCTCGTAAGATTTTTTAAGTTCACCTTTTTCGAAGTCAGTAAAATTTCCAATTAGGAGATTGTCGGCTACAAGAGTGTTTTCATAGTCGTAGTTTTCGTTGGATAAGCTTATCGATTCTACAAATTGTTTATTGATGAAAACGGATAAGTTGTATTCTTTTCCTAGTGCTTTGTATATTTCTAAAAACTCGGGACATACACCAATACTGCACATATGCGAATCGAGATGGGTGGGTTTTAATCCGAAATGTAATGCTTTCTCAATTTGAGCTCGAAGTTCTTTTTTTACTTCTTCTGGTTTTGCATTATTTATAAAGTCTACTCTGGTCTTATGGAAATAGCCATTTTTATCTACTAATGATGGTACTTCATTAATGGGTAATATTGGACCAAATTTATAGTTCTCCCACTCGCAGGTGAGTGTTAAATGAATTCCGTTATCAAATTGTGGATTGTCTTTTGCGAAGTTTGCCATCTCATAAAACCATGGACAAGGTACCATAATACTATAAGAATTAATCATTCCGTTTTGTAGTGCTTGTATTGTTGCTCTGTTTTCTGAATGGGATAATCCTGCATCATCGGCGTGGATGATTAATAGTTTGCTGTCTTCGGGGTATCCTAGTTTTTGTGATAAATTCATTAGGTCAATGTTATTTTCGATATTTTATATCCAAATTTAGTGGATTTTTTTTGCATGAGGGATAATAGCGGCATCCTTTTGTGTAATGAAATGGAACAAAAGATATAGCGAATAGCCCGACCCGAAGGGACATGCCCAAATTAATTCATAAAACATCTTTAATTTTTTGATTTATCTAATTATCTAATTTTCAAATTAGCCTATCTTTGCCGACTGAAAAACGTGTATATGAAGTTTGATTTATTACAAAAAGATCTGCAATCGAAAGCGAGAGCGGGAAGTATTACTACTGATCACGGAGTTATTGAAACTCCAATTTTTATGCCTGTTGGTACTGTTGCATCGGTTAAAGGTGTACACCAAAGGGAGTTGAAAAATGATATAAACCCTGATATTATTCTTGGAAATACATACCATTTGTATTTGCGTCCGCAAACTGAAATTCTTGAGAAAGCTGGTGGTTTGCATAAGTTTATGAACTGGGATAGAAATATATTGACAGATTCTGGTGGATACCAAGTGTATTCATTGTCTGCAAACAGAAAAATTAAAGAGGAAGGTGTAAAGTTTAAATCACATATTGATGGATCTTATCATTTCTTTACTCCTGAGAATGTAATGGAAATTCAGCGTACTATTGGTGCTGATATTATTATGGCTTTTGATGAGTGTACGCCGTATCCTTGTGATTACCGTTATGCACAGCGTTCGATGCATATGACGCACCGTTGGTTGGATCGTTGTATTAATCATCTGGATAAAGTGCCTTTTAAATATGGATATGAGCAAACGTTTTTTCCTATTGTTCAAGGTAGTACTTATAAGGATTTACGTCGTCAGTCGGCTGAATATATTGCTAATGCAGGTCAGCAAGGTAATGCTATCGGTGGATTATCGGTTGGTGAACCAGCTGAAGAAATGTATGCTATGACTGAAATTGTTTGCGAAATTTTGCCAGAAGATAAACCTCGTTATTTAATGGGTGTTGGTACGCCAATTAATATCTTGGAAAATATTGCTTTGGGTGTTGATATGTTCGATTGTGTAATGCCTACTCGTAATGCAAGAAACGGAATGTTGTTTACTGCAAATGGGTCAATCAATATTAAAAATAAAAAATGGGAAGCTGATTTCTCTCCAATTGATGAGATGGGAATTACATTTGTAGATACTGAATATACTAAAGCGTATTTAAGACATTTATTTGCTGCTAATGAGTATCTAGGTAAACAAATCGCTACGATTCATAATCTTGGCTTTTATATGTGGTTGGTTCGTGAGGCTAGAAAACATATCTTAGCAGGAGATTTTATGCCATGGAAAGAAATGATGGTTAAGAATATGAGCCAAAGACTGTAAATGTATTTACTGTTTAATCGTTTATTCGGTTAAATATTAGCAAAAAAACGATTATACTTATCTATGCTGACAATAATAGACAAATACATCTTAAAGAGATATTTAGCCACTTTTACAGTGATGTTGTTGCTATTTATACCGATTGGGATTGTAATTGATGTTTCGGAGAAGATTAACAAGATGTTAGAGAACAAGATTCCGTTTTTGGATATTGTTGTTTACTACTATAATTTTACTATTTATTTTGCCAACTCTTTATTTCCGATATTTTTATTTTTATCGGTGATTTGGTTTACGTCTAAATTGGCGAATAATACTGAGGTAATTGCTATATTAAGTTCGGGAATATCTTTTTCACGTTTTTTACGACCTTATATTATAGGTGCTTCGATTGTTTCGGTTTTTGTATTGTTGATGGGGTTTTATATTGTTCCTGCAGCAAGTGAAGGCTTTAATAATTTTAGGTACACATATCTTAAAGGTGGTGGAAAGGAAGCTATGCATGGGAATAATACAAATGTATATAGACAAATAAATGACAATGAGTTTATTTATGTAAATAGCTTTAATGATGTTTCTAAAACTGCTTTTAATTTTACTTTAGAAAAGTTTAAAGGAGAAGAACTTGTTTCTAAAATTACTGCAAGTCGTATCCAGTGGAATCCTAAAGATAGTACTTATACTATGTATGATTACACTAAAAGGACTTTGGGAGAATTAGACGATAAAATTGAGAAAGCTGCTGAGAAGAAAGCTGTATTTACTTTCGATTTAGAAGATTTGACTCCTGTGGTTTATATTGCCGAAACCTTGAGTATTGGCAAGTTATATGATTTTATAGAAAAAGAAAAAAAACGAGGCTCTGGTGATATCAATGTATATCTTGTTGTTTTGTATAAAAAAATAAGTGTTCCTATCTCGGCATTTATTTTAACGATTATTGCAGTTGCTGTTTCCTCGATGAAAAGACGTGGGGGAATGGGTACCAATTTGGCAATAGGAATTGCACTTGCTTTTGCTTTTGTATTCTTTGACAAAATATTTGGTACACTAGCCGAAAAATCAACTTTCTCACCTTTATTTGCCGTTTGGTTCCCTAATATTGCTTTTGGAATTTTGGCAGTTTTCTTATTACGTAATGCAAAACGATAAACTAAAAAGTTACCTAAGTCTTCATTTAATTGTTTTTATTTGGGGATTTACTGCTATTCTGGGCGCATTAATTACTATAAATGCAGAAGCTTTGGTTTGGTACAGAATGCTTTTGGCAGGGATTTTTTTAGGGGGCTTTATTATTTTTAAAAAAGAATCATTTCATGTTCCTGTAAAAGCTTTTTTTAAGTTAATTTTTGTGGGATTGCTAATTGCCTTGCACTGGATATTTTTTTTTAGGGCAATTCATGTTTCTAATGTTTCGATAACACTTTCTATATTTTCTTTAGGCGCTTTTTTTGCGTCTTTATTGGAACCAATTTTTTTTGGAAGAAAAGTGTTATGGTATGAAGTTTTTTTCGGGCTTATTATCATTGCTGGTTTGGCTCTGATAATGCAGGTTGAAATTCAGTACTTAAACGGAATGTATTATGCCTTAGCTTCTATAATTCTAGGAGTTTTATTTACTTTAATGAATGGTAAATTAATTGCTGATCATGAGCCTTCGGTTATTACTTTTTATGAATTTGGAGCAGGTGTTTTTTTTATTACTATTTACTTTTTATTTCAAGGTAAGTTTACTGCCGATTTCTTTGTACTTTCTGTAAACAACTGGTTGTTATTGCTGCTTTTGGCTTCGGTATGTACTGCTTATGCATTTACTGCTTCGGTAAAAGTAATGAGAAAACTTACTCCTTATACTGTTATGCTTACGACTAATTTAGAGCCTGTTTATGGGATTATTTTAGCGTATTTTATATTAGGAGGAAAAGAGAAAATGAGTACCGAATTTTATATTGGTGCTATTATAATTGTAATTACAGTTATATTAAATGGTGTTTTTAAACACTATAAAAAAGATGATAAAGTATAATGTTTTAACTCTTTTTGACTTTATTTTTTTATACTTTAATACTAAATAAACACGCCAAACAATATAATATTTTTATATTTGCGGTTCGATTTAAAAACAAAAATTCAAAAGATCCTATGGAATATTTAGATTTTGAACTTCCTATCAAAGAATTAGAAGAGCAGTTAGAAAAGTGTGTTATCATTGGAAAAGAATCAGATGTTGATGTAACGCCAACGTGCAAGCAAATTAATAAGAAATTAGAAGAAACTAAAAGGAGTATATATAAAAACCTAACAGCTTGGCAACGTGTACAATTGTCAAGACACCCAAACAGACCTTATACCTTAGATTATATTAAGGCTATGTGCGGAGATACTTTCTTAGAACTTCATGGAGACAGAGGTTTTAAAGATGACAAAGCTATGGTTGGTGGTTTAGGAAAAATTGATGGGCAGTCGTACATGATTGTTGGTCAACAAAAAGGATACAATACTAAGACACGTCAATACCGAAATTTTGGTATGGCAAATCCAGAAGGATATCGTAAAGCATTACGATTGATGAAAATGGCTGAGAAGTTTGGTATTCCTGTTTTAACTTTAGTAGATACTCCAGGTGCATATCCAGGGCTTGAAGCTGAAGAAAGAGGACAAGGTGAAGCTATTGCAAGAAACATCTTTGAAATGGTACGTTTAAAAGTGCCAATTATCACCATTATTGTTGGTGAAGGTGCTTCGGGTGGAGCTTTAGGAATAGGTGTAGGAGATAAAGTTTATATGCTTGAGAATACTTGGTATTCTGTGATTTCTCCTGAATCTTGTTCTTCTATTTTATGGAAAAGCTGGGAGTATAAAGAGAAAGCAGCTGAAGCATTAAAATTGACTTCTTCTGATATGAAAAAACAAAAATTAGTTGATGATGTTATTCCAGAACCATTAGGTGGAGCTCATTATGACAGAGAAACTACTTTTACAACGGTTATACAATATATCACTAAAGGATATAATGAATTGAAAGACTTATCAACAGCCGATTTAGTTGCCCAGAGAATGGACAAATACAGTAAAATGGGCGAATACAAAGAATAAATTCTTACAAATTTATAAAAAATCCGAAGCCTTATCGTTTCGGATTTTTTTTTGGTTTTAAACAATATACATTAACTTATAAACAATTATTCGTAACAACTAGATAGTTATATCTCTTCTAAATTTTGTTACATTCGCTATATGGAAAACTTCAAAAATATAAACCCAATTAAGGTCGATAAAACCGCAATTATTAATTTAGAAAAAGGGAAACTTCCCCCGCAGGTACTGGACTTAGAAGAGGCTGTACTAGGTGCGATGATGATTGATAAAAAAGGTGTAGATGATGTGATTGATATTTTGCAGCCTGATGCTTTTTATAAGGATGCACATAAGTATATTTTTGAAGCGATTGTTCAGCTTTTTACTGAAACTCAACCAATCGATTTACTGACAGTTTCGGCACAACTAAAAAAGAATGGAAAATTAGATATATCAGGTGGTGATTTTTATTTAATTCAGCTTACGCAAAAAGTAGCTTCTTCTGCGCACATCGAATTTCACTCTCGTATCATTCTTCAAAAATTTATTCAAAGAAGTTTGATTCGAATTTCTTCGGAAATTATCGAAGCGTCTTATGATGAAACAACAGACGTGTTTAATTTGCTTGATCAGGCCGAATCTAAACTATATGAAGTAACGCAAGGAAATATTAAACGAAGTTCTGAAACTGCTCAGAGTTTAGTACTTCAGGCAAAAAAGCGTATTGAAGAAATTGCTAAGCAAGAAGGTTTAAGTGGTGTTGAAACTGGTTTTACTAATTTGGACAAACTGACTTCTGGATGGCAACCGAGTGATTTAATTATTATTGCGGCTAGGCCAGCGATGGGAAAAACGGCGTTCGTACTTTCGATGGCTAGAAATATTTCTATTCAGTTTGGGCATCCTGTAGCTTTGTTTTCTCTGGAGATGGCATCAGTACAGTTAATTACGAGGTTAATTTCATCGGAAACTGGATTGTCATCTGAGAAATTACGTACTGGTAAGTTAGAACCTCATGAATGGGAGATGTTGAGTACAAAAGTGAAGAACTTAGAAAAAGCTCCTTTGTTTATTGATGATACGCCATCACTTTCTATTTTTGATTTAAGAGCAAAATGTCGTCGTTTAGTTTCACAGCATGGTATTAAAATTATTATTGTTGATTATTTGCAATTGATGACTGCTGGAGGAAATAGTAAAGGTGGAGGAAATCGTGAGCAGGAAATTTCTACAATTTCCCGAAACTTAAAGGCTTTGGCAAAAGAGCTAAACGTTCCGGTAATTGCACTGTCGCAGTTATCGCGTGCTGTTGAAACGCGTGGATCAAGTAAGCGTCCGTTGCTATCGGATCTTCGTGAATCTGGAGCGATTGAGCAGGATGCCGATATCGTTTCGTTTTTATATAGACCAGAATATTACAAAATTGAAGAATGGGATGATGATGAGGCTTCACCAACCGCAGGTCAGGCAGAAATAATGATTGCTAAACACCGTAATGGTGGTATCGAAAACGTTCGATTGAAATTTATAGGACATCTTGGAAAATTTGATAACCTGGATGATTTTTCAGGTAGTTATGATGATTTACCATCTAAAATGAATCATGATGACAATCCGTTTGTTACTAAAAATCTTCCTTCTGCAAACGAAGCTTTTGGAAGTAACTTTAATGATGACGATGATGATGATAGTGATGTTCCATTTTAATGTTTAAATTACTATTTGCGATATTACTCAGGTAGTATTGATCACTAAAAAAGGGGAAATTGTTTTTACAATTTCCCCTTTTTTAAATTTATTTTAAACCTATGCTTTTACTAAATAAAAATTAAAGTTTGAAAATAATAAATTAGATTCTTCATAATTCACTGGACAATATTCTGGTTTAAAGTCAGGATTATATTGCCATTGATCACTATGAATATTGCAACCTTTTGGAGTTAAATATAGATTTCCTTCATAAGGTTTGTATCCATCTACTTTAATTTCTATGACTAATTTTTCGGATATTTTTTCTGAATTTGCAAATCCCGAAAAAATTGAATAGGATCCATTTAGTGCATTAACAGAATGTTTTTTTGAAAAAAATCTATTTCTTTTAGTTTTTACATACATGTCAGCATTTATGGGGAAATGTGTTTTAGAATCTAAAATTTTACCTTTTATCATAATTTTTTTACTACTGATAAGTATTGGTGTTAAATCTAGATTATTAATATTGATGTTGCTTTTCTCAGGTATAGCGAATAGATTTTTTGTAGAGAAAAAGAAAAGACCTGAAGTTAATAAGCTTGTTTTTTTTACAAAGGATCTTCTTTCCATAAGTTGTATATTTTGGAGGCGGTTATCGTATAAAATTTATAAGGATGTTTATTAAACTAAAAAAAAAAATGGGAGATGTTTTTTTAATATCTCCCATTTATGTTTATTTTTTTAGAATTAATTTATGGGTAATTACTTTATTTCCGTTTACTTCGCAAATAAAATAAATTCCATCCGTCAGACTTTCGATGTTAATTGAGTTAGTAGTATCAGCAGAAACTTTAACCTTTTTAATTGTTTGTCCCCATTGATTTACAATATTTAAATCGCTGTCATGATCTGTGTTGATGTTTACAACACCTTTGCTAGGATTTGGATACATAATAAATTGAGCTTTTTTCTCAAATTCAGGTGTTGCCAAAGTACTTACAACTACACATTGTGAAGACACAGTACATCCATTTAAAGTTATAGCAACTTTATATGATCCATTGGCTGTTGGAGCAAACGATTGACCTACTTCTCCAGCGATTGGTGTATTATCTGAACATTGATACCATTGATAAGTTGCACCAGATTGGCTAGCACTTAGGACATTATTTCCACCAAAAGTTACCGCTAAATTATGTGCGACAGGCTCAATAATAGTAAAAGATTGATCTTTAAAACACCCATTTTCATCAGTTACAGTTACGGTGTACGTTCCAGCAGTTAATCCTGTAGCAGTTGCAGCTGTTCCACCAGAAGGCGACCATGTGTAGCTAAGAGCTCCAGAACCACCAGATGCAGTTACTGTTGCCGTACCATCAGCTTGTCCATTACAGCTAACATTCGTGTGAGTTCCAGATGTCGTAATTGCAGTTGGTTCTATAATAGTAAAAGATTGATCTTTAAAACACCCATTTTCATCAGTTACAATTACGGTATATGTTCCAGCAGTTAATCCTGAAGCAGTTGCTGCAGTTCCACCAGAAGGTGACCAAGAATAAGTATACGATCCAGCTCCACCAGTTGCAGTTACTGTTGCAGAAGCGTTAGATCCACCATTGCAACTTACATCGGTATGAGTTCCAGATGTCGTAATTACAGTTGGTTCTATAATAGTAAAAGATTGATCTTTAAAGCACCCATTTGCATCGGTTACTCTTACTGTATACGTTCCAGCAGTTAACCCTGAGGCAGTTGCGGCTGTTCCACCAGAAGGTGACCATACATAGCCAAGAGTCCCAGTTCCACCAGTTGCAGTTACTGTTGCAGAAGCGTCAGATCCACCATTACAACTTACATCGGTATGAGTTCCAGATGTCGTAATTACAGTTGGTTCTATAATAGTAAAAGATTGATCTTTAAAACACCCATTAGCATCGGTTACTCTTACTGTATACGTTCCAGCAGTTAACCCTGAAGCAGTTGCGGCTGTTCCACCAGAAGGTGACCATACGTAGCCAAGAGTCCCAGTTCCACCAGTTGCAGTTACTGTTGCAGTACCGTTAGAACCACCATTACAACTTACATCGGTATGAGTTCCAGATGTCGTAATTACAGTTGGTTCTATAATAGTAAAAGATTGATCTTTAAAACACCCATTTGCATCGCTTACTCTTACTGTATACGTTCCAGCAGTTAACCCTGAAGCAGTTGCGGCTGTTCCACCAGAAGGTGACCATAAGTAGCCAAGAGTCCCAGTTCCACCAGTTGCAGTTACCGTTGCAGTACCATTCGAACCACCATTACAACTTACATCGGTATGAGTTCCAGATGTTGAAATTACAGTTGGTTCTATAATAGTAAAAGATTGATCTTTAAAACACCCATTTGCACCCGTTACTCTTACTGTATACGTTCCAGCGGTTAATCCTGAAGCAGTTGCTGCTGATCCACCAGAAGGTGTCCAAGAATAAGTAAGAGTACCAGATCCACCTGTTGCTGTTGCAGTTGCAGATCCATTAGAACCACCATTACAACTTACATTAGTTTGTGTAGGTACTATGTTTATTGGGATTCCTGTATCTATGATATTGAAAGTTTTTGATGCTGTACATCCTAAACCATCAGTAACTATTACAGTATAGCTTCCTGCACTTAAGTTTGTAGCTATACTTCCAGAACTAACCGATGGTGTCCATGAATATGTATAAGTACCAATACCTCCAGTAGGTATAACGGATGCACTACCTGTAGCGGTACCTACACAAACGATATTATCTTGCGCGCTCGCAAGGGTTATGTTAGAAACTGTCAATGTGCCGTAATTAGTATTTGCAAAACAAGTAGCGACTCCATTAATTGCAACAGCTCTATATCTATAAGTACTCATTGCTGTGGTTACACCAGTTATAGTTAATGTGTTAGTTGTAACTCCAGAATATGGAGCGGCATTTACCAGGTCTGTATAAGTTCCTGCGCCTGTTTGGTCAACTTGCCATTTGTAAGCTGTTGCTCCAGTTGCACCAGCAGAAAATGTAGTATTGCTTCCTGGACAAAGACTTCTATTAGGAGGATTGGCTGTAATAACGGGTGCTGTACACGCAGGTGTTTCGAAAAGACGGAAATTATCTACTGCAAATTCTTGCGAATCTGAACCATTTGCAGAACAATTTAATCTAATTTCCAATAGTGTTCCAGTACCAGGAATGTTAGCAGTAAATTCACTAAAAGCATATCCTAAAGATGCTCCATCTCCTATTAAATCTCCATTTGTATCAAGAGATAAAGCATTGGTAGTTGTTATAGCACCAGCATAGAATGCAATGATTTTTGTCCAAGAACCTCCATCAATTCGATATTCAATAGCAATAAAATCTTGAAGTGGAGCAAAGTTTGAACCATTCCAGCCAGCATTTAAATTATTTGCTGCAAAAGTACCCTTAAAGGATAAACCACTTTTTCCCGCAATACTAATTGCTGACCAAGTAACTTGCTGATTAGGGCTTAATGTACCATTGACCCCTGCTGACCCTTTGTCAATGTCTTCAGCAGCCCATATTTTTGCGCCTTGAAAAGCTGTATAAGTCCCGCTTTGAAGGGCTATTCCAGTTGGAATTGTTCTAAAAAAATAGGCAGTTGGAGGTGGTCCTCCAAAAGTAAATTCTGGAACTGAAGGTACTCTGAGACCGGAACTTGGAGCTCCAGTATCTTCAAATGTATCGGACCAAAATTGCGTTTGAGCATTACCTCTTGTGTAAAAGAGGCATAGCAACATCGCAAAAATAATAGTAAAGTTCTTTTTCATAATCTGATAGTTTTAAATTGATAGTTAAGTATATTAGTTAGATATGGGGTTTGCCATTAATGGCTTTAATAAGGCGTATTTCTTAGCCGTCATTATACCTTCGTCTGTACTAAGTATTTCGATTGCAATTTGTTTGTTGTCCTCACAAGCTACATTTACCGTATTGTTTATAGAAATAATTGTTCCTGGTTTGTCTTCATGAGGTTCATCTAATAGTGTTGCTACTATTATCTTAACCTGTTCCCCCATTAAAGTTGCATCGGCACCAGAATTCCAAGGATTACAGGCGTTTATTAGTGCAATGATTTCATCGGCACTCATACGTTTCCAATTAATGTAAGTATCCGTTAGTTCCGGTTTTTCATAATAATACGCTAATGATTCATCTTGAGATTGATTAGGAATGTTACTAGCATATTGTAGCATATTTGCCATATTTAAAGCAACTTGTGATATACGGTTGCTTAACCTCACAGTTAATTTTCCGTAAGTGTCATTTTCTTGTATTCTTATAGGGTCATTGAAAATAATATTCCCCTGGTCAAATTTTTCATTCATAAAATGCGCGCAAATAGCAGTCTCTTTCTCTTGATTTTTGAGCACTTCAAAAATTGGCATTACGCCACGATATTGTGGTAATGGTCCTGGATGGAAATTGATGAATTTATTATTTCCATAAGACAGAACAGATTCAGGAAGGAGAAATGGAAATGAGATACTAAATATATAATCGGGTTTAATAGTATCAATCCAGCCTCTCATTTCTTCCATACTTTTTTTAGAAGGGAATGATTTGAATCCTAAGTTATTGTCTTCAGCTTCTCTTTCTAAAGCATCTATTATTGTATCATTACTTTTCCCGATACCAATTGCACACATGAATTTTTCATATGCTAATAATTGCAATGTTTTAAAGGCGAACTTTCCGCCACATAGGATCATTATTTTTTTCTGTTCTTCCATAAATTAGATGCATACATAACTATTAAACCAAGCTGATGTCGTTTGATCTAAATCTTGGTTAGTTAGTTTTTTGTACTGTTCGTTTACTTCTGTTGCCTTACCTTCTAATTGTAATTCACATTTACCTTCATTATCAGAAATGACGGCTACTTTATATAATGGGGAAATTGATGTATTCGTTTTTGGATCAAAATAAATCTCACCTCTAGGGCTTATGAATGAAAGCGATTGGAGATCTTGGGCAATATTTGACACATTATTTTTATGCTCATCAGAAAGTTCTAATGCTCTTAACGCAATAGTTGCGCTTTCCCAGCTTAGTAAAGAAAAAAGATTAGGTATTTTGCCTAATTCGGTTATTGTTTCAATAAAAATTTGATTCTCTGTTGATTTGATTTTTTTAGACCAAGCTGCAATCCCTTTTATATTTTTACCTGGATAAATTGAATTACCCAACATTGTTTCTTCTAAGCCAAATGGAGGTAGATAAATCGGTAAATTTTTTCCTTCGAATGTGTTTTTAATTTGTTCAAAATACCATTCAACATAATCACCACTAAAAATGCTTAATAGAGCACTCTCAGGAAAATTTGTTAAGTGTTCTTTTAAAGGTTCCATCGTAAAATCATCTGTTTTATAACCAGTAGCATGATTAAAAGCTATCGTCCCTCCATTATCTTGAAATGTTTTAGATATACTATATGTATGTAGGTAGCCAGCATCATAATAACCTGTTACCATGCCAGCATTCTTATATCCATCGTTTGTTGCTTCTTTAGCGGCGAGTGAAGCGCCTAAAGAGTTATGAAGAGAATGATAAAAAATATTTGGACAGGTTGGCCATTCATGAGGCATATTTGCACCTGCATCTAAAACAATCAGTATTTTATTTGCCGCCAGAAAAAGTGGTCGAAGTAATTGAGCAGTACGATGTCCTATGTAGGCAATTACGATAGATGCATTTTCTTCGAGCAGAAGTTTTTCGGCGCTGCGATAACATTGTTGCTTATCGGTACCAAAACCTATATTTTCTGTGACTATTTTGATATCGCTTCTCCCTAGTTGTTTTAACCCCGAACGGAGACCTTCATATAAATCAAAACCAATTGTTTGATAATATGTAGAGCGCGACAATAGAATTCCGATTACTTGCATATATTTTATGTAATAAAAAGGAGAGCTTTATATATGAAGCTCTCCTTTGATTTTAATTAATTTCTACTTGGAAATATCCCTTCAGTAGCAATGGAATAATTTATTGTTAAGTATGGATTTGTTATGTCAATTGGTATACTTGAACCAGCTATATCAGTATTACCAGAAATTGCAGTTCCACCACTAAAAACGTTATTTGTTGCTCCATTTCCTGAATAGCTCGGTGATTGAGAAACAGCAGGGAAATTACCATTTGGAGATGTTTCGTCTGCATTTGCAGTCGATGCCTTAATTTTTACCGATACACTATTCAGAGAGTGAACGTGTGCAGGCATATTTGATGTCAATATTGAAACAGCTGTTACTCCTCCAGCTTGTCCCATCACAAAGCTTGCTCCTAAGGAGCTTTGCCCTTGTCCTATTGGCATACGACCTTGTAAATTAGGAAGCTGAAATGTTGTTTGCCCATTTCCTCCATAATAAGTACCTATAAGAGAGAATAATGCGGTATTTTGTGCGATGCTTAAAGTTTGACCTTGGCAGGTCATGTATCCTCTAGGAGCAAAATTGAATGCTAGGATTTTAATTTCTCCAATAAATGGTTCTGTAGACATAGTTTTTAGGTTTAAATAGTTTACAATCAAAATTAAATCATAAAGGAATTCTGGATAAGCGTATTTATACCTGTTTTTACATTTTGAATTTGAATAGGTTTTTACTTAATAAATAGGGGTTATGTGAGGTTTTTGGATTGTTATTTTTTAATTATAATTATTGTTTTAGGATTATTATTGTTAAAAACTTACTAAATAAAAAATGAAGCTTTTTATTTTTTTACTAGTCTTTTACTGATTTTATTTTTTTTGTTAAGAAAATAAAAAACAGTAGTTTAGCACAACTATTAACAGACCTGAGTTAAATTTTAAATTAATTATAAACCTGAATTATGAAAGAAAACTACAGATTAAGAGAAAAAGACACGGAAATTCCATTGGCAACTGCTGAAAAATGGACAAAAAAATGGAGCGATCCAAAAACTGAAATCGACCTTAAAAATAAAGTTCGTGCCTTTTTAATTCCAAAAATAAATTTAGAGTTAGTTCTAAAGCAAGAAATAGATGCTGTAAGAGCTTATATGGGAATCAACGATGATGGAGAGCAAACTTTACTGATTGTAGGAACCAGATATGACGAAAAAACGGGTATTTATGTAGATATGCTACCTGAAAGCAACCATAAAGAGGGAGATACTGAAAATCATGTAAATGCTATAGCACCAGCAATATACGATTTTAGTCAGCCTTGTCCTCCAGGAGGAGATCCATCTAGTCCTCTTTAATCTTAATATGATTTATGTATTCATTTCTTGTTAACTTTGGATATCTTCTTTTGCTGATTAATTTTATTGTATTCGCAATAGGTCTTTCTAAGCAACAAAAAACGTATGTGATATTTACATCTTATCTTTTCTTTATTGTATGCGTTCAGATTAGTACGTTAGTTTTAAGTAAATTAGGTATGAATAATCTGTTTTTGTCACATTTTTATTTTATCGGACAATTTCTAATGCTGGCTCTTTTTTATTATAATCTAATAAAAGACAGTTTTCAAAAAAGAATAATCAGAATTACTTGTGTTTTGACACTATTAAGTTTGGCTATACAATATAGCGTAAGACCCGATTTGTTTTTTAAATTCAATTTATATGAAATATTTATTACTTCTTTTTTATTAATAATTTATGCAACATTTCATTTATATAATATGTTGAATGATAAAAGAGTATTTTATTATATCAACGTAGGGATTTTGTTTTATTTGTTAGGGAGTACTATTTTATTTTTAGTGGGCAATTTATCAATAACGCTAAGTTCAAAATATTATAAATTACCTTCGCGTATAAATTATATATTGTACATTATCTTTCAATTATTTATTTTAATTGAATGGAAGAAGAGTTTTTCTAAAAAAAATAATCTTGTAAACTAACTTTGTAAATTATACAAGATTTTACATTCAGATAAGTGTGATTCTTATTATAAGGGATAGCCATTATAAATAAATGATCTTCGTCAGGACTTAAGTTTTGATGAAGATTTTTTATTTTGCAACATATTTAATTACTCTTTAAAATTATCCAGATAAAATAAGATATATTTGAATTGTTAAATTTGTATATATTTAATAAGCAAAAACCCCAAAAATACCTATGAATTCTAATCCGATTTCTGAAAGTGAAATTGTTGCTACAATTATATTTAGTTGTTTGGCTTTTGTACTAATGGGAGTTGTTCTTGTTATGTTTTTTTATTTTTCGAGAAAAAAAATAATAAAAGAGAAATTAGAAAAAAAAGATTTAGAAATTCAGTACCAAAAAGAGCAAGTACAGGCAGTAATTATTATTCAAGAAGAAGAGCGCAAGCGAATAGCACAAGACTTACATGATGATATTAGTTCGAAACTGAATGTTGTTTCATTAAATAGCCATTTATTAAATACACCAAATTTAACAGAAAGCGAGATAGCCGAAATTACAGGAAATATTATTAATCTAACTGCTAAAGCTTTAGATAGTTCCAGAAAAATTGCCCATGGATTATTTCCACCCGTATTAGAAAAATTTGGATTGCATGCTGGTATAGAAGAATTATGTCTGGAGTTTGAAAGTAGCAAGACCATATCAATAGATTATCAAAATGATATTGAGTTTGATGAAAATGATAAAGATAGGCACTTGCATATTTTTAGAATTTTGCAAGAACTCATGAATAATTCTTTACGACACGGTAAGGCTACCAAGATTTCGATTGCTTTTGAAGAAGAAAATGGAGTTAAAAAGGGAATATATTCTGATAATGGAATTGGATTTGATTCTAAAAACTCAGAAAATCAAAAAGGACTTGGAATGAAGAATATCGAAAGTAGAGTTTCTTTTCTAAATGGAAATTTGAATGTAGAATCAGCTATTAATAGAGGAATTTCAGTAGTTTTTACTTTTTAAACCAGATTAATGGCTATTTAAGTTTACATTTTTTGTATTTTCGTAAGATAAATTACTTGTTTTGCAATTGTCTGTTTTTAATTCATTAAAGTAGTAAGTTAATTATTGATATTCCTGATAAACAAAATGAAAACTACAGTAAAAATAATATTAGTTGATGACGAAATTTTATTTCGCAAAGGAATAGTATTTTTATTGGAGAGAGAAGAAAATTTAGAAGTCATCTTTGAGGCTTCAGATGGAACCGAACTAATTTCATTTTTGGAAAGATCTAGTGACCAACCCGACATTGTCATTATAGACTTAAAAATGCCTATTTTAAACGGAGTTGAGTCTACTAAAATTATTCATAGAAAATTTCCGGAAATTAAAGTCATTGCTTTAACGAGTTATGATACCAAATCTTTTGTTGCAAATATGATACAAGTTGGAGCAGTATCTTATTTAATAAAGAATGCTACTCCAAAGGATTTAATTTTTACAATTAATGAGGTGAGTAAAATAGGGTACTATTATAATGATAAAGTACTTAAAATTATACATGAAATAGGAAAAGCTGCTAAAAGCACCAGATGCAATTTAGATACAAATTTTCTTTCTTCTCGCGAAATAGAAGTGCTACGATTAATCTGTTTGCAAAAAAGTACAGCCGAAATTGCAGAAGAACTTTTTATTAGTCCCAGAACGGTAGAAGGGCATCGAAATAATTTATTGCTTAAAACAGAATCTAGAAATACAGCTGGATTAGTAGTTTATGCTATTCAAAATGACATTGCAGTACTTACAAATTAACTTTTTTAATTACTTCCGCTACTAGCTAAGAACTGGATAGATAAAACATAATATAAAATAATGGTTAGTATCAATAAACAAGCTCCTATTTTTCGAATTAAATTTGTAAGCCTAGGTTTGTTATTTGCTTCATTAAGTTTCATTGTATGGGTTTTCATGGTCAATTGTTAATAATTTAATAAAAACAAATTTAGCTAGAGTTATCCTTACATTTATGCGTGTTTATACGTGTTTTTATAGAAAACCAATAATTGTTTAGTCTTGTATTAGAATAGACTAAAATAAAAATAGATTTAAAATGAAATATTATATTGCTTATGTTCTCTTCTTTTTATTATCATTTAATGGAAGAGCTTCGTTTATTTTACTTCCTATGGACGAAACAACACAGCAAAATCACCTAAAAGCGTATGGAATAACGTATTGGTGTTTAAACAAAAATTACAAAGCGAGCTGGTTGCTTAATTATCGTGGAGGTTCCTTCTTACTACCCGATACAGAAGAAATTCGTAAAGAATGTAAAATTAGAGGAGTTAGTTTTGAAGTACTTTCAGATAGCGAAGAGAATTCTATTTTAAATGAAATTTCAAGCCCTTCTCAGAATATGGAAACAGTAATTCTTGAGAAAGCTCCAAAAATAGCAGTTTATACACCCAAAGGAAAACAGCCTTGGGATGATGCAGTTACCTTAGTATTAACATATGCTGAAATTCCTTTTACCCCAATATATGATGAAGAGGTTCTAAGCGATCAATTATTATTGTTTGATTGGTTGCATTTGCATCATGAGGATTTTACAGGACAATATGGAAAGTTTTATTCAGCCTATAAAAATGCGCCTTGGTATATAGAACAAAAGAAAGATGCCGAAGCATTAGCAACTAAATTAGGATATGATAAAGTATCTAAAGAAAAAGGAGCAGTAGCAAAAAAAATTAGAGATTTTGTAATAGGCGGAGGGTTTATGTTTGCAATGTGTTCGGCAACAGATAGTTTTGATATTGCTTTGGCTGCAGATGGAGTAGATATTTGTGAAGCAATGTTTGATGGAGATGCGAGCGAACCAAATTATCAATCTAAGTTAAATTATGCTAATTCATTTGCTTTTAGAGACTTTGCTTTAGAACGTAAACCAGAGATATATGAGTTCTCGGATATTGATATGACACCAAAAAGAAGAGTGCCAATGGAGAAGGATTATTTTACTTTAATGGAGTTTTCGGCAAAATGGGATCCAATACCAAGTATGTTATGTCAAAATCATACACAATTAGTAAAAGGATTTATGGGACAAACAACTTCATTTGATGCAGAATTTGTAAAATCAAGTGCTTTAGTTATGGGTACATGCGAGATTAACGGTGAAGTACGATATTTACATGGCGAAAAAGGAAAAGGAATGTTTACTTTTTTTGGGGGACATGACCCAGAAGATTTCCAACATAAAGTAGGTGATCCACCAACTGTTTTAGATTTACATCCAAACTCCCCAGGGTACCGTTTAATTCTTAACAACGTATTATTTCCAGCTGCCAAAAAGAAAAAGTTAAAAACATAATTCTAATTTAAAGAAAATTCCATCCATATTGGGATATGATCGGATATTTTTCGAGCTTCTTTCATGGAATTAAAATCTTTGTAAAAATGAATTATTCCTTTGCTTTTTACTATAATCTTTGATGTTTGATAGAATATATTATCAAACTCAGAAGCTAAACATTGGGTATTAAAACATTTTTGTTTCAAGGATGTTTTTTGGTTTTCTAAAATTGGTTGATAATCCATTTTTTTCAAAGGATTAAAAACAGTATGTGATTGTGGACAATTAAAATCACCCACAAAAATCAAGTTTAGATTTGGATATTGTTGAGGTAAAAACTTGAAATATTTAATTTCCGTTTCAGGTTGTTTGCTTTTTGTAATAGCGTGAAAGCTAACTAGAGTAAAACTTTTGCCATCTTTTTCAAAAGTAGCATAATAAGGTTCACGGTCTATTTGTCGCTCGTATTGTTTTTCAAGCCAAGGTTTACCTTTTAATTTTACTTTACTTGTTTTCCAAATAAAAGCATACCGTTCTGTTTTGTATGCACTACTACTTGTTGGATCACTAATAGAGTAATCCCATTTAGCACCTTTTCGATTAAGTTCATCGGCTAATCTCGCAACAGCTTGTGAACCTCCATAGCCTGCAACAACTTCTTGAATTGCAATAATGTCGTGATTTTTAATCGTATTAGCAATAAAACTAATTTCTTGATCAGATTTTGATTTGCCAAAGTTTTCGATATTCCAGGAAAGGATTTTGGTTTGGGAAAAAAGTAATGAAGTAAATATAAAAAATAGGGCAGTAAACGGGATTCTCATTCGTAAGGATTAATTTTCAAATATAAAGATTATCCTAGAGTTATTTAGTCTTCCCACCCACAAAGTGTTAGTCCGTATCCTTGGGCTTGCTTCAAAGAAATTTTGGTTACTTCCTGTTTACAAGAACTTAAACCACGGCAAGATTCCTTGTAATGGTATTTTTTTGCACCACTTGCACCACATACATATACATTGGTTTCTACCATACTAAATGAGGTAAGTGTTGTAAATAAAACTAATATAATGACCTTCATATTTTTTTTGTTTAGTATTATCTCAAATTAATCTGCAACCAGATTGTATTCATTTCCGTTTTCGTCAGTAGCTTTTAATCTTCCATAACCAATCCATTCTGCTTTTATATCAATTTCTTCGTCATTATTATTTATGATTATCCCAGCCCCATATTTATTTTCAATATTTATAATTCCAGTGACTAAATTACCATCTTGGTCATAACCATTTACGTCATAAGTATATTCATAATTGCCAGATATACCAGTACGATATTCGTACTGGTAATTAATATCTTTATGGTACGTTTTGGCCTCTTCGGGAGTGATGGATTTTACATCGTCAGGAGTAATTACTTCTTTGTAAAACGTTTGAGGTTTGTTTTTTTCTACCTTAGGTTGCCCATTAGAATGTCCATTTTTACATCCCAAAAATGCTAAAGAAAGACTGCAAATTATAATTTTAAATAGCTGCATTGTCTTGTTTGGATGAATTTTTAAATGCTTCATTTACTTTGTCTGATAAATAGATATTCCCGAAAATACCCAGTCCAATTATTTTTGACTTGCCTTCAAATGTAGCGCTAGTAGTAGAAAAAAGGATATAATTATTAGAGGTAATCATTGTATTTACCATATTGTTAATCATAGCCTCACCAAATAAGTTACCAAATAGTTTTCCTGCTTTAGACCATTGATCATCCGTTTCATTAATATTATCAGCTAATGATTTTTGCAAATACTCATGTATTTTTAATTTAACTTCTTCTTTATGATGATTTGTGTCAGGATTTGTAATAATAGCAACTAATAAAAGGATTGAGATTCCTATTAATATAAAATGTTTCGTCTTCATAATTTTTTCAGATTAGTTATTTTCTTTCTCGTACAATCGAACAGTTTCCAATAATTCTTTTTCAAATAGATAAATGTCATCAATGGACTCTATAGGTTGTTTTATTTCATTCTTATTCTCATTAAAAAGTCCGATGTATTTTTTTCCATTATTTAAATGGAGCCTGCATAAAGGTTTTCTATTATTATCGTCTAATAAAATCCCAAAGTAAGATTGAGTATCTCGAAAAACAATTCTATTTGTAGGTAGTATGCGCCTTAAGATGGCGACTACAATTTTGTGACCTTCTAATTCTTCTTCACTAGTAACAATTTTACTATCTTCAATGATTTCGTTTTGTTCTTCTTTTTGTTTGATTGTTTCTTTGTTAAGAGCAGCATTTAATCTGTCATTAATCTTTTCACTTACGAATTGACTAAAAGCTTTTTGGACCAAATCTTTAAACTCCTCCATAACTTTCTCAGTAAGTCTGCCAGTATATACTTTATTTGCAAAAAGTTTCACGAATTCATTTGAAGGATTTCCTAGCTCATCATTTATTTGTCTTTTAATCTCTTTTGTATATTTTAATCCACTAGCGTTAATTACAATATTTTCGACATTGAAATTTGATTTATGAAATTTTGAAATTTCTAAAATTGTATTTTCTTTAAGATTAGTAATGTCAAATTCAAAAAATGGTTTTTGATCCATTTTATTTTTTTCATCAAGATCAGTAAAAAATTGATATTGAATTCCATTTGTTAAAAGAGCAAAACGTGTTTTGGTAACATGAAAATATCTAAATAGTTGAGAACTATGAGTCGTTAAGTCCTGTTTCCAACTTTTGCACTCTACAATTAATATAGGTTCATCATTTTGATAAATTGCATAATCTACTTTTTCGCCTTTTTTCATTCCTATATCAGCAGTAAATTCAGGGACTACTTCTAGAGGATTAAATGCGTCATAGCCTAATATATTTATAAAAGGCAAAACAAATGCATGTTTAGTCGACTCCTCGGTTTCGATTTTGTTTTTTAATAAATTAATTTTATCACCTAAGGATTTTAGTTGTGTATTGATTTCCATATCTTAAGTTCTTTTAAAAAACATTATTATATTTCATATTAAATGAATTGTCAGACATGAATAACAATCCGAAAAATTCAAAAAAGGCTAATATGGAAGGGATTAATGTCCAACAAAAGAGTATGTATAATATGCCCTGTGTAGATTTTCCTAGATAAAATTTATGAATTCCAATTCCTCCCAAAAAGAAAGTCAATATTGTTGCTGTTAGTTTACTTTTCATAATTTACATTTTAGATATTATTTCAGTTTTTTTGATATCAAATTCTTCTTGTGTAATGATTTCACCATCTAATAACTTTTTTAATTTTTGCAATATTTCTAATGGATCTTCTTTTGTTTCTACATTTTGCGGCATTGCAGTTCCTGCATTGACGATAATACCGCCTCCGGCAATGGCTCTTTTAGTTTCAAGATCATGTTGACGTCTGTATTCAATCATGTTTTCTTCTTTTTCCTGAGCAAACTGATATAATTTTCTTGCTTGAGCTTTAGGAAGATAATCGAGCATATTAACGTTACCTTTGATTGTTTTCATTGAGAAAGTTGCTCCCATGATACCTTCTTTCATGTGACAATCGAGAATGTCTTTCCAAGCATAATCTTGAAAATCCATTGAAAGGCCTAAATTTCGTGGTCTGCAGAATATTATTCTTTTATTTGTTAATGCAATACAATCTGGAGATAGGTTTAGTGCAGGCTTTTTTTGTACAGCAACATATTCTATTTGCTCCCCAGAGGTGAGTAGACCACTAACTTTTGACAGTAGTTTCTCAACTGCTTTAGGATCTTGTTCTTCATTTAAAAATTTCTTCAAATCGTTTATCATATCATTTATTATTAGGAATGAGTGTATGGTTGTTTTTCTTTAACAAACTTAAGCTCATTGTAAAACAGTTTATTACGGCTTTCCACATTCAGTAAAATAATAAATGAAATAAAATTGTTTAGTTTTAAAGGAGAGTTACAATAATCAGAAGAGGATTAAGGAAAGCGCTCAAAATAGGGTTATACTTTTTTGTATCTATTTATAATTGCAAGTATGAGTAGTACGATTAGAAAAGTAAGTATTGCTGGAATGAAAAGTAACTTCCAATCTATATCAATATATCCCGATATAGCACCTAAAAGTGCTATACCAAAAGATAGTAAGAAACAAAGAAGAGTTGTTTTAAGTATAATTTTGTTTTTGGGAGAGATACTTCTTGTCAAACATTTTTTTGACAGAAGTATAAAATAATTGCTCTTCATAAAATAAGTTTTGGAAAGCCAAACTTATAAATCGGCAATAGAGTATCCTTACGGAAATCCGTAAAGAAAGTAAATGAAACAAAAGGAGAGTTTATATTAAGCCCAAATCTTTGGCAATTGCCACAAGATGTGTTGGATTATTGGCTTTAAAGTAGACTTTAAGTTTATTAATGCGTTTTTCAATTGTACTTTTACTATTTGGAGTAATACCAACTTCTTTAAATTTAGCTTCCATACTATCCTGAGAAACACCTATCGAGAGATATTTAATAAGTTGAATATCATAATTGTCTATCTCATTAGTCGTTTTATCCTGAAGAATATAGTTTAATTCTTGAGGAAGATATTTCTTATCCGTATCGAAAGTATTTTGTATCGCTTTCTTTAATTCAGGGATACTATTACGGCCTTTCATTACAAAGCCATTGATATTATATTTATCGAATAGAGACTTTATACGATAGGCTTTATCTTCAATAGAAAATGCGATTATTTTAATTTCAGGGAATAATAGTTTTACAGCAGTAATAAGTTCTTCGCCCGAATTTAGATTAGTTTCTCTATGATCAGGTTTAAAAGATAAATCAGTTATTAATAATTGATAAGGTTGATTATCAAGAAGGCCTTTTTTTATTTTAAGTAAAGCATCATCGCAATATTTAGCATATTCTATTTCGGGAACATTTAGTTCTTGGAGAACTTGTACAACTGCAATATCATTAAAATCTATATCTTCGGCTATTAAAACTTTTGTAAACATATGCTTATATTATTTTGGAAATGAAATTTTGGCTTTTAACCCTTTGTTAGGCTCAGATTCAAAAGTAAGAGTTCCTTTTATGCTTTGGATACGGTTTTCCGCATTTTTAAGACCATTTCTTAAATTCATTTTTTCACCAAAACCAACTCCATTATCAGAGTAACTTATTTGTATTTGTTTATCATTTTCTTCAAAACCAATAACAACAAAACTACATTGACTATGTTTTTTCATATTAACAAGCAATTCTTGCAATACTCTGTAAGTTGCGATTTTCTTTTCAGATTCAATTTTAGACCAATTAATATCATTATTATCCTTAATAATTACGTTTACATTACTTCCGTTATAGCTAGATAACATGTCTTTTAATTCACTTTCAAAGTTTTCTCCCGTATCTATAGTACTGTTTTGCCTGGATATATTTCGAGTTCCAGAATAAATAGTGTCTAAATTTGAAAGGAGGATTTCCTTATTTTCATCTGTAGATAAGTCTTTTGTCTCTGCCAAAACTATGGTATGATACACTTCATTAGCAAGTTCATCATGTAGTTTTTTCGAAATTCTAGTTTCAGATTCGTAAATAGCAGCAGTCTTTTCTCGTTTTCCTTTTGTAGTTAAATAGTAATAAAGAAACAAAAGTGAACCCAAAACAAATCCAACTACAATATATAAGGTTAAATTTCTATTTTTTGCTTTTTCTAATTGTAAAGCATTTTCTGCTTTTTGGGCTTTTAAATGGAGATTTTCTTCGCGATCTTTTTTAGAATCATATTTTATCTTTGCAAATTGATTCTTTGCTTTTTGCCTTGCTTTGGTAATGCTGTCGTTAATTTTTAAGAAGAGTAATGTTGTTTTCTTTAACTTCTCGCCATTAGAGTTTTCAATTAATAACTTCAATGCTATTAGTTGATCATTCGCATTACTTACTTTAGTTGCTTTTTGGTAGGCTAAATCTGCATATTCATTAGCAAGTTTAGGATTGTTTTTGAAATATAGTTCAGATAGATGAAGATAACTTGTTGTTATGCCAAAGTCATCATTTATCTTCTGCCTTATCAACTTCGATTGGTTTATATATTCGAGTGCTTTTATATTACCTGATTTATAATATGCATATCCTAAATTATCGAGTATTCGGGCATAGTTTTCTGAATTTTCTGTAATATCTTTTTTTAGAGTTAAAGGATAAAGAATGTTTATTGCTTTTTTATAATTTGCTTTTCCTATATATACGACGGCAATATTATTATTTAAAATATCTTTTTGAAGTCCAATTTCTGCAAATTTAACAGCTTGATTGTAATTATAAATGGCATCATTATATTCATTTAATCGTTCATAATTTATCCCTATATTGTTGTAAACAGCGCATTTGTAAGTGGCACTTGTTTTTTCTTCAAAAAATGGGATTGCTTCAGTGGCACTAGTTTCACTACCAGAATAATCTCCTTGAATTTGCTGAGTAATTGCCATCTTCAAGTAAGCATAGATTATTTTTTCTCTTTCATTTGTTTCACATTCTAATCTTGCTTTATTGTAATAATAAAAAGCACTATCATAGACATGTTTATTAAAATGTTTTTCAGCTAATTCTAAATAATTATTATAGGCTGTATTCACTTTTTTTTCTGTAATAGGATTCGCTTTTCTTTCACAGGACAATATAGATAGAATTAAAGCTAAAATAAAAATCGGGAAATGGACTTGTTTAAGTTTCATTTCCCGAAAATACTGAAATTTAATTAAATTGAGGATGTTATTTAATTAACCAGATGACTATGGTTTCGGCGGAGAAATCGGAGTTTGGCCATTTTGTCCGTCACCCGGAGCATCTGCAGAAACATTTAATTTGCTTTTGCTTGTTGTTTCATCATCATCATTAGTACATGATACAAATACGATACTAGTTAATACAAAACACGATATTGCTATAATTCTTTTCATCTTAATTATTTTTAAAATTTGACATAAGTCGCCCCATCCGATTTCTGAAATCGAAATTTTGAACTGATTTTCAAACCGCTTCTGGCGGAATGTTCTTTTGATTTTTGAGGGAAGTAAAGCGTGTAGAAACAGTATGATTTTTATTTATACTTCCCGGATAAACTCGGTCTTACGGTTTTACGCACTTTTTTAAAGAATCAGTTTTGTACATTTGTTTTAACCTGCAGATTAAACCGGTAACTAATTCTGAGGCAAAGAAATGACAGCTTTGGCGGGGCATTGAGATGAAATTCCAGTAATGCTGATAATACTGCTGATTGCTGCAAAATGTTTAACAATTCCGATAAATGCTTATGAGTAAAATTACTTTTGAAGAATATAAAAATGCTATAAAAGCAAAATACCAAACTTATAAATTGGAAGAACCTACGGGTATTTTGCTGAATCTTTCACCTGCGCAATTGCGAAACTTATGTTTAATTATTTTTGATAAATCACTATCAGTAAATGATGAAAATACATTCAGAGTATTTCTAAACACGAAAGAAGGAGAGGATTTAAGGAGAGCTATTGAGCGATTTGAAATTGCAAGATTCCGACCTGTTATTTCTTTCTTAACTGGAGAGAAAGAATCGGATAATCCAGCAAGGATTGAATTGGCAGCAATTTTGGTTGACTTGGAAACGAGACCGTATAGCAAATTTTTAAAAGAAGAGTTGGTCATAAAGAAGCCAAAATCTATTTTAGAAGATTCTAATCTAACCATACCAAAAGATGGACCACTGCTGTTTATTGATACCAATGTCCACGCCCAATCTTTTGTTAGCAATTCTACAAATACTACAATTAAAGGAATGCCTTGGGTGAAAATAGTTTATCTGGTTTCGGCTTTTAGTTTTATTGGTTTGTTATTGGGATTATTAGTATGGAATTTTAATAATGATAGAGATTGTATAGTTTGGAATAAGGATCATTATGAAGAAATGCCTTGTGAAGAGGTTTCAAATACAATGACATTACTAAGTCCTATAGTAATGAAGAATGAAGAAGGGTTAATTTCTAATTTTAAAAAAATTAAGGCTTGCGATACAACAAGTTTTTTCAAAATGGGAAAGCCATGTATTTGGTACGGGAAGTCATTCGATGGTAATTATGAGTATTTTACAGCCCCAGGATTACATCCAGAAACAGGAAAGACATTAAGACCAATTACACAGTATATGATAGATAAACATATTCTAGAAAAGGATGAGAAATAAGTTTTGACATAAAGTCACAATATCAGCCTAAAGCAAAAAAGCCAATCTTTAGATTGGTTTTTTTGTTTGTTTTACTTTCTGAAAAACAGGTGTTTATACGTTTAAATAAGTTCTTTTATTATTGTTCTTTTATTCTGACCTAATTGGATATCATGAAAAAGATTCATGAATAAGCAAATATCATTGAGAGTATATAAACTCAATCATACAATTAGAAAGTAAATACCTAACTAAAAATAAGTTGTCCAAAGAGCTGATTTTCAAATTGATTAGCGATTATATTAAAACAGTACATACGTAATTACATTTTTTATTTAATAATTTAAAACGATATTCAATGGACTTTAAAATGCAACTAGAACAAATTGGTCAACAGCCAGACATGATTCTTATCATTACAGATGAGCAAAGAGCGACACAACATTTTCCACCAGGTTGGGAAGAGAAAAATCTTCCAACACTTACATTTCTTAAAGAAAACGGATTTAGTTTCGATAGAGCTTTTTGCAATACCTGTATGTGTTCCCCAAGTCGGGCTACATTATTTACAGGAATGTATCCTGCCAAGCATGGCGTTAGTCAGACATTAACAGAAGGAGGACTTTTATCGCCACAAGAACCAACACTCGATAACACTTTACCAAATATTATGAATGTACTTTGGGCAGATGGATATGATGTTCAATACAGAGGGAAATGGCATATGAGTAAAGGAGTTGCGCCCAATGGCACAAAGACCAATTATGATGATTTAACACCAGCTGATATTTCATTATTTGGGGCAATGGGCTGGATAGCTCCAGATGCAGGTGAAGATGTAAATCCGTTGAATTTTGGTGGAGGATATGCAAATCATGATGCAAGATATACTGCAGAAGCAATACAATATTTGAAAGAAGTAAAAACAAGAAGAGCAGCAGGAGATCATAAACCATATTGCCTGATCCTTTCATTAGTTAATCCACATGATGTTTTGGCTTATCCAAAATCTGCTGGCACTTCAGGATACCATCCAGATAGTTGGACAGGTAGAGAAATTGAACTACCAGTAACAGTAAATGAAAATTTGCTGGAGAATAAGAAACCGATGGCACAAGAACAAATTTTAATTAACATGGCACTTAGCTTAGGAGCAATAGCAACACCAGAAGAAAAATTAAATTATATTAACTTTTATGGATATTTGCTAAGTCATGTTGACAAAGAAATTGGCTACCTAATCAAAGAATTATACAAAGAAGATGAAAACGGAAATAAATTAGCAGACAGAGCAATTGTAACATTAACATCAGATCATGGAGAAATGGGATTAGCACATGGAGGTTTACGTCAGAAAACCTTTGTAGCTTACGAAGAAGCATTAAGAGTCCCACTTGTAATATCTAATCCTATTTTATTTAAGGATAAAGAAACTAAAAAATCTATGGCATTGGCAACCTTGGCAGATATCATGCCTACATTGCTAGAAATCGCCAATGTATCAAATCCACCTACAGGACTTGCAGGTACAAGCTTATTGCCAATAATAGAGGATGGAACACCAGTTCAGGAAAGCATTTTATTTACATACGATGATATTAAGGCAGGGTCAAATAGTAATTGGGCAATAGTAAAAGCAGCTAATCGCATTCGATGCATAAGAACAGAAAAGTGGAAATTCGATTATTACTTCGATGCCTCAAGCGCTTATTTCAAACAATACGAACTATACGATTTAGTAAATGATCCATTAGAAATTACCAATCTTGCTTATGATCCAGGATATAGCGAAATAAGAATGGAATTAGAAGAGCAATTACATCAGCTCGAAGTAGACAAACTTTGGGTAAATGCACCTACAGATGTCTTTAATACTGTAAAATTCAACTAAAAATAATTTAGCGACATAGTAATGTAAAAGGGCAAACAGATAAATAATCTAAAAACACACATTATGTCACAAAATTTAAAACAAGAAGTAAACACAGTTAGTTATATGGATTTTAATAATCCAAATGGACAAACAACAATACAAGGAATAAGAGGAGTTTCAGAATCTGAAAATGTTTACATAACAGCAAGTTTGTTAGGACAAAATAGCATTGTTCAGGGGCTGATTTATGAAGGGAAGCTATTAGGTAATGGTAATGCAGGAAAATGGCATGTCATTAATTTTCCAAGTACAGCTTCAGAGATAGTTACCAATACCTCTTGTTATGGGCCTAATAATGGAACTAACGGAAATATACAAATTGTTGGATCTTATAAGATAACAACATCAAGTGGAGGATTCCCAAGCGGAAATCTTGGATTTTATTATGAAGGACCACTTGATGGTTCAGGAATATGGACACCAGTAACCCCAAACGGAGGGAATACAAATAATGTATTCGTTCATAGTATAATGGAAGGAATTGCAGTTGGGAATTATGATGTAGAAAATGATAAGAATGGATATGCATTTCTATATGATATTAATACAAAAGAATATACAGAATTTAAATTACCAGATTCATTAACCAATACATTGTATGGTATTTGGCATAACGGAGGTAATAGTTATACAATAACAGGTGGTTATACTAGCCCTAAATTTGGAAAACTGAGTCAGGCATTTCTGGTCGATTATGATTCTAAAACAAAACAAATAAGTAATTTAAAATCGTTTAGTTATAAAAACGAAACAACCATGTCGATAATTACACATTTTGAAGGTATTACAGCTTCTTCCAATAAAGGCTATAATTTGGCTGCCGATTGGGTAACTATAAACGGAGAGGGTAGTGGAGCATCATTTGTTTACGTAAATCGAAATTCTGATGGAACATTTGGAGAAGCGAATTGGATAGATATTGAATTTCCAGATTCAAATATCACAAGTGCTAATACCGTATATAAAAATAATATATTAGGTATTTATGTAGTCAAGAATGATTCAGGTACAACAACTATTTCTTCCTATACAGCAAAAATTGAATAGGATAAATAGCTAATAAATAATAGAACTAAGTTTTTTATAGCATGATATTAAAAACAAAAAGCCCAATCGTAAGATTGGGCTTTTATATAAGTAAGTAATATAAATTGAGTTTATAAAACGTTTATTTTACTTTGTTAAGTACTGCTTTGAAAGCTTCTGGGTGATTCATTGCTAAATCTGCAAGAACTTTACGGTTCAATTCGATTCCGTTAGCTTTTACTTTCCCCATGAATTGAGAGTAAGACATTCCTTCCAATCTAGCTCCAGCGTTGATACGTTGAATCCATAAAGCACGGAAATTTCTCTTATTCACTTTTCTGTCACGGTAAGCGTAGCACATTGCTTTCTCTACCGCATTTTTAGCAACTGTCCAAACGTTTTTACGTCTACCAAAGAAACCTTTGGCTTGCTTCATTATCTTTTTTCTTCTTGCTCTTTTAGCAACTGAATTTACTGATCTTGGCATAATTTTTATGTGTTTTTGTAGATGGCGTCCCGAATTTAATCAAGGGAACTTATCGGCCATACTCCAAGGTTATTTTTAAATTTTTTAACCTAAAGAATTATTAGATAATTCTTAATTGTTGTTTGATGCTTTTCATATCTGTTTTGTGAACTAACGCTGAATGTGTCAAAGCTAATTTACGTTTTTTAGATTTTTTAGTCAAGATGTGACTTTTAAAAGCATGCTTTCTTTTAATCTTTCCAGAACCAGTAACTTTAAAACGTTTCTTGGCGCTAGATTTTGTTTTCATTTTAGGCATTTTTCCTAGTGTTTTAATTTATTCTTACTTACTTATATTTTCAAGAGCTTTAGGCTTTAGGCTTTAAGCTTTAGGCAAAAGTTTACAATAACAGTTTGCTTAAAGCTTAAGACTTATTGCTTATAGCAAATAATTATTTTTTCTTCTTCGGAGCAATGAACATAATCATTCTCTTTCCTTCCAGAACTGGCATAGCTTCTACTTTACCGTACTCTTCAAGATCGGTAGCCAATCTTAATAGTAAAATCTGACCTTGATCTTTATAGATAATAGAACGTCCTTTAAAGAATACAAATGCTTTTAATTTAGCACCCTCTTTCAGGAATTTTTCAGCGTTCTTTCTCTTAAACTCATAATCATGCTCATCAGTTTGAGGACCAAAGCGAATTTCTTTCACCACAACTTGTGTTGATTTTGCTTTCAGTGCCTTATCACGTTTCTTTTGTTCGTAAACAAATTTCTTGTAATCCATGATTTTACAAACTGGCGGCTCTGCATTTGGCGAAATCTCAACTAGATCTAATTCAAATTGATCAGCTAATCTTAGAGCTTCGGCTATTTTAAAAACCCCAGGCTCTATGTTTTCGCCTACAAGGCGTACTTCAGGAACACGAATAAGATTGTTTATTCTGTGTGCATCTTTTTTTTCTACGCGAGGTTGGTAACCTCTGTTGCTTCTTATTGCTATGACTTTATAATTTAAGTTAAACTGTAAATACTTTTAATGTCTTTTTTATTTCTTCGTCTACAATTGCGACAAATTCATCAATTGTAACTGTAATATTTCCTTTACCTTCTTGACCGTGACGACGGATAGAAATAGTTCCATTTTTCTCCTCTTCCTCACCTACGATTAGCATAAACGGTAGTTTTTGCATTTCTGCATCTCTAATTTTCTTACCTATTGTCTCACTTCTGTTGTCAATTAGGGCGCGAATTTCGTGATTTTCTAGCAAATCTAAAACTTTTTTAGCATATATTTCATATTTCTCGCTCAAAGACAAGATTATAGCCTGTTCAGGCATCAGCCAAAGTGGGAAATTTCCTGCCGTGTGTTCTAGCAAAATTGCAATAAAACGTTCCATAGAACCAAAAGGTGCTCTGTGAATCATTACAGGTCTATGTAATTCATTGTCAGCTCCTTTGTAAGTCAATTCAAAACGCTCAGGTAAGTTATAGTCAACCTGGATAGTTCCTAGTTGCCATTGTCTTCCCAAAGCATCTTTAACCATAAAATCTAGTTTAGGACCATAAAAAGCAGCTTCACCATATTCAACCACAGTGTTTAAGCCTTTATCGGCAGCAGCATTGATAATCGCATTCTCAGCTTTTTCCCAATTTTCGTCACTACCAATATATTTATCTCTATTTTCTTTATCACGTAAAGAAATCTGAGCCGTAAAGTTTTCAAAACCTAAAGAACCAAATACGTAAAGAACCAAGTCAATTACTTTCTTAAACTCTTCGTCCAATTGTTCCGGAGTACAAAAAATATGAGCATCATCCTGAGTAAACCCACGTACACGAGTTAATCCATGTAATTCCCCAGATTGCTCGTATCTATATACAGTACCAAATTCAGCATAACGCTTAGGTAAATCTTTATATGACCAAGGTCTTACATTGTAAATCTCACAGTGATGAGGGCAGTTCATTGGTTTTAGCAAAAACTCTTCCCCTTCAGCAGGAGTATGAATAGGCTGGAAACTATCAGCACCATATTTAGCATAATGACCAGAAGTAACATATAGCTCTTTTTGTCCAATATGCGGAGTAACTACTTGTTCGTAACCTGCTTTTTTCTGAGCCTTCTTTAAAAACTGCTCAAGTCTGTCGCGTAAAGCAGCACCCTTAGGTAGCCACAAAGGTAAACCTTGGCCAACTTTCTGAGAGAAAGCAAATAATTCAAGCTCCTTACCTAATTTACGGTGATCACGACGTTTCGCCTCCTCAAGAAGTTCTAAATATTCAGTTAAATCTTTTTGTTTAGGGAAAGACGTTCCATAAACACGAGTTAATTGTTTGTTTTTCTCATCACCTCTCCAGTAAGCACCTGCAACACTCATAACCTTCATAGCCTTGATGATTCCAGTATTCGGAATATGACCACCACGGCATAAGTCAGTAAAAGTAGCATGATCACAAAACGTTATTGTTCCGTCTTCAAGATTAGAGATTAACTCAGTCTTGTATACGTTATCCTTGTATAATTCCAAAGCTTCAGCTTTGCTTACAGGGCGCATTTTAAATTCATGTTTACCTCTTGAAATTTCAAGAACACGATCTTCAATCTTTTTAAAGTCAGCATCAGATATCTTTTGGTCACCAAAATCAACATCGTAATAAAAACCATTAGAGATAGCAGGTCCTAGAGTTAGTTTAATCCCAGGGAAAAGTTCCTCAAGAGCTTGAGCCATTACGTGCGAAGTCGAATGCCAAAAAGCTTTTTTACCCTCAGCATCATTCCATGTATATAAAATAAGACTACCATCCGTCGTCAGAGGAGTTTCGGTTTCAATAGTTGTACCATTAAAAGATGCCGAAATCACGTTTCGGGCGAATCCTTCACTAATGCTTTTCGCAACCTCCATAGGAGTTACGCCAGCAGCAAACTCTCTAATTGACCCATCGGGCAAAGTAATCTTAATCATTGTTTATAATTTTATGAATGCAAATATAGTGGATTACAAAAATACATACAATATATATGTATAAGTTTATACTATATATAGGAGTAGATTTTTATAAGGAGCTTAATCCTGCTATTTACTCCAATCTTTTATGCCGAACCACGGCATAAAAGGATTTCCGCTTCTATCAGGGCTAGGAGAGCAGGTTTGCAAGATAAGAGGTGTTTTATAGGGAAAGAAAACCCTGGTTTTTGTGATGGCTATTATATTAGGTTAAGGAAAGTAGGTTTGTTAGTTGTATTTAGGAAGATAATGTCTTGATTTCTTCTTTTAGGATAGATATAAAGAAGATCTTATGCAGGTGAGTTATTAAAAAATACCCCGTTTTAATGTAAACCTTGCAAAATTGATACTTTTTGAATAGTTATTTTTGTCGAAATGATAAATTGTATCAGAAAATACTTAAAAATAGTAAATTTTGTTAAAATGTAAACTTAATATTGTCAGAGTGTTAAGGGATAAGTCTGGAAATAAACCAAAAATACTCCATAAAAAGTATTGATTATCTATATAAAGGTGGTAGTTTTGCACCCGCAACAACGACAAACGTTCCTTTAAATACTGACAAGCAAGACGAATCAAATTAGAAATAAAATTCTAAAAAAAAGATTTAGAAAAGCTTGTGAGAATGGAAAACGGATGTTACATTTGCACCCCGCAAAACAACGGAAAGTTCCTTGAAAGATTGATAAGAAAGAAGAAAACGGAAACGAAAATTTTCCAAAAAAAAACTTCACAAATTTCTTGCCAGTTAGAAAAGACTTTTCTACTTTTGCACCCGCTTTGAGAAACAAGCGATATTAAAAAAGAAGAACACGTTCCTAGACATATTGAATTGACAGCCGTTTTAAGAGAGATCTTAGAACAACAAAATAAGAGTAATAGAATCGATAGATTTGAATAAAACCGATAGAATCATTAGTCGAATATAATATTAAAATATACGATGAAGAGTTTGATCCTGGCTCAGGATGAACGCTAGCGGCAGGCTTAACACATGCAAGTCGAGGGGTATACTTCTTCGGAAGTAGAGACCGGCGCACGGGTGCGTAACGCGTATGCAATCTACCTTTTACAGAGGGATAGCCCAGAGAAATTTGGATTAATACCTCATAGTATAATAGCTCGGCATCGAGCAATTATTAAAGTCACAACGGTAAAAGATGAGCATGCGTCCCATTAGCTAGTTGGTAAGGTAACGGCTTACCAAGGCTACGATGGGTAGGGGTCCTGAGAGGGAGATCCCCCACACTGGTACTGAGACACGGACCAGACTCCTACGGGAGGCAGCAGTGAGGAATATTGGACAATGGGCGCAAGCCTGATCCAGCCATGCCGCGTGCAGGATGACGGTCCTATGGATTGTAAACTGCTTTTGTACAGGAAGAAACAGTTCTACGTGTAGAACCTTGACGGTACTGTAAGAATAAGGATCGGCTAACTCCGTGCCAGCAGCCGCGGTAATACGGAGGATCCAAGCGTTATCCGGAATCATTGGGTTTAAAGGGTCCGTAGGCGGTTTAATAAGTCAGTGGTGAAAGCCCATCGCTCAACGGTGGAACGGCCATTGATACTGTTAAACTTGAATTATTAGGAAGTAACTAGAATATGTAGTGTAGCGGTGAAATGCTTAGAGATTACATGGAATACCAATTGCGAAGGCAGGTTACTACTAATTGATTGACGCTGATGGACGAAAGCGTGGGTAGCGAACAGGATTAGATACCCTGGTAGTCCACGCCGTAAACGATGGATACTAGCTGTTGGGAGCAATTTCAGTGGCTAAGCGAAAGTGATAAGTATCCCACCTGGGGAGTACGTTCGCAAGAATGAAACTCAAAGGAATTGACGGGGGCCCGCACAAGCGGTGGAGCATGTGGTTTAATTCGATGATACGCGAGGAACCTTACCAAGGCTTAAATGTAGATTGACCGGTTTGGAAACAGATCTTTCGCAAGACAATTTACAAGGTGCTGCATGGTTGTCGTCAGCTCGTGCCGTGAGGTGTCAGGTTAAGTCCTATAACGAGCGCAACCCCTGTTGTTAGTTGCCAGCGAGTCATGTCGGGAACTCTAACAAGACTGCCAGTGCAAACTGTGAGGAAGGTGGGGATGACGTCAAATCATCACGGCCCTTACGCCTTGGGCTACACACGTGCTACAATGGCCGGTACAGAGAGCAGCCACTGGGCGACCAGGAGCGAATCTATAAAACCGGTCACAGTTCGGATCGGAGTCTGCAACTCGACTCCGTGAAGCTGGAATCGCTAGTAATCGGATATCAGCCATGATCCGGTGAATACGTTCCCGGGCCTTGTACACACCGCCCGTCAAGCCATGGAAGCTGGGGGTGCCTGAAGTCGGTGACCGCAAGGAGCTGCCTAGGGTAAAACTGGTAACTAGGGCTAAGTCGTAACAAGGTAGCCGTACCGGAAGGTGCGGCTGGAACACCTCCTTTCTAGAGCCCTATATGTTAGCATTTATGCACGTTAGGGAAAGAAGACGAATTGACCTATAGGTTAAATTGAAGATTATATTACTCTGCTGTTAGTTCAAATAATACAATTAAGTAAAACAGAGTCTCGTAGCTCAGCTGGTTAGAGTACTACACTGATAATGTAGGGGTCGGCAGTTCGAGTCTGCCCGGGACTACTTTTTAAAAAGTAATTGACAATTAATAATTGATAATTTCTAATTAGAAAGACTGTAAGCTTAAAAAAGGAAATTCTAGAAGTTGGAATTCACCAAAAGAAATTAGATAAGAATTAAGAAGTCTAAAATCTGAATTCTACAATCTAAGATTGAAAAATGGGGGATTAGCTCAGCTGGCTAGAGCGCCTGCCTTGCACGCAGGAGGTCAACGGTTCGACTCCGTTATTCTCCACAAAAAGCTATAAGCCGTAGGCTATAAGCTTAATGCCTAAAGCGTAAAGCCTAAAGCATAATAAAGTTCATTGACATATTGAGATAAGAAAATAATAAAAAGTAGAAAGCATTTTTTATTGACAGTAGTAATACTGGATATAAAGAAAACGGTCTTGATTTATCAAGACTGGTACAATAAGCAAAATAAGGGCGTATGGGGGATGCCTTGGCTCTCAGAGGCGATGAAAGGCGTGATAAGCTGCGAAAAGTTACGGGGATCGGCACACACGACTTGATCCGTAAATACCTGAATGGGGCAACCCACTATGTTGAAGACATAGTACACCGATAGGTGGGCAAACCCGCTGAACTGAAACATCTAAGTAGGCGGAGGAGAAGAAAACAAAAGTGATTCCGTAAGTAGTGGCGAGCGAACGCGGATTAGCCCAAACCAATGTTGTTACGGCAATGTTGGGGTTGTAGGACCACGACATTTCTTGCACAAAGAATTAGAATCTACTGGAAAGTAGAACCATAGAGGGTGATAGTCCCGTATAGGTAATGAGTGTAAAGGATAGTGGTATCCTGAGTAGGGCGGGGCACGTGAAACCCTGTCTGAATTTGGCGGGACCATCCGCTAAGGCTAAATACTCCTGAGAGACCGATAGTGAACCAGTACCGTGAGGGAAAGGTGAAAAGAACCGTGAATAACGGAGTGAAATAGATCCTGAAACCATACGCTTACAAGCGGTCGGAGCCCTTTCGTGGGGTGACGGCGTGCCTTTTGCATAATGAGCCTACGAGTTAACGTTGCTGGCAAGGATAAGTGGTTAAGCCACGGATCCGTAGCGAAAGCGAGTCTGAATAGGGCGCTTTAGTCAGTAGTGTTAGACGCGAAACCGTGTGATCTACCCATGGGCAGGTTGAAGCTGTGGTAACACACAGTGGAGGACCGAACCGGTTGACGTTGAAAAGTCTTCGGATGACCTGTGGGTAGGGGTGAAAGGCCAATCAAACTCGGAAATAGCTCGTACTCCCCGAAATGCATTTAGGTGCAGCGTTGTGCATAAAGTTATATAGAGGTAGAGCTACTGATTGGATGCGGGGGCTTCACCGCCTACCAATTCCTGACAAACTCCGAATGCTATATAATGTTTCACAACAGTGAGGGCTTGGGTGCTAAGGTCCAAGTCCGAGAGGGAAAGAACCCAGACCATCAGCTAAGGTCCCCAAATATATGTTAAGTTGAAAGAACGAGGTTTGTCTGCCCAGACAGCTAGGATGTTGGCTTGGAAGCAGCCATTCATTTAAAGAGTGCGTAACAGCTCACTAGTCGAGCGGACGAGCATGGATAATAATCGGGCATAAACATATTACCGAAGCTATGGATTTTGACTTAGGTCAAAGTGGTAGGGGAGCATTCTAACAGGGTTGAAGGTGTGTCGTAAGGCATGCTGGACTGGTTAGAAAAGAAAATGTAGGCATAAGTAACGATAATGCGGGCGAGAAACCCGCACACCGAAAGACTAAGGTTTCCACAGCTATGCTAATCAGCTGTGGGTTAGTCGGGACCTAAGGCGAACCCGAAAGGGACAGTCGATGGACCACGGGTTAATATTCCCGTACTACTTATTACTGTGATGGGGTGACGGAGTGATGAAAGCGCCGCGAACTGACGGAATAGTTCGTTGAAGTACCTACCTATAAGCTGCGCAGGCAAATCCACGCGGCTTGGGGAAATACGATAGTACTCGGAGACTTCGGTCAAAGAGATAGTGCGCCTAAGGGCTTCCAAGAAAAACCTCTAAACTTCAGGTAATAAGTACCCGTACCGCAAACCGACACAGGTAGTCGAGGAGAGAATCCTAAGGTGCTCGAGAGATTCATGGCTAAGGAATTAGGCAAAATAGACCTGTAACTTCGGGAGAAAGGTCGCCAGCAGCAATGCTGGCCGCAGTGAAGAGGTCCAGGCGACTGTTTATCAAAAACACAGGGCTCTGCAAAATCGTAAGATGAAGTATAGGGCCTGACACCTGCCCGGTGCTGGAAGGTTAAGAGGAGATGTTATCTTCGGAGAAGCATTGAATTGAAGCCCCAGTAAACGGCGGCCGTAACTATAACGGTCCTAAGGTAGCGAAATTCCTTGTCGGGTAAGTTCCGACCTGCACGAATGGTGTAACGATCTGGACACTGTCTCAGCCATGAGCTCGGTGAAATTGTAGTAGCGGTGAAGATGCCGCTTACCCGCAGTGGGACGAAAAGACCCTGTGCACCTTTACTATAGCTTAGTATTGACCTTGGATAAATGATGTGTAGGATAGGTTGGAGACTGTGAAGTGGCGTCGCTAGGCGTTGTGGAGTCATTGTTGAAATACAACCCTTTGTTTATCTGAGGCCTAACCCCGCGATTGCGGGGGACATTGCTTGGTGGGTAGTTTGACTGGGGTGGTCGCCTCCAAAAGAGTAACGGAGGCTTCTAAAGGTTCCCTCAGTACGCTTGGTAACCGTGCGTAGAGTGCAATGGCATAAGGGAGCTTGACTGAGAGACATACAGGTCGATCAGGTACGAAAGTAGAGCATAGTGATCCGGTGGTTCCGCATGGAAGGGCCATCGCTCAAAGGATAAAAGGTACGCCGGGGATAACAGGCTGATCTCCCCCAAGAGCTCATATCGACGGGGGGGTTTGGCACCTCGATGTCGGCTCGTCACATCCTGGGGCTGGAGAAGGTCCCAAGGGTTGGGCTGTTCGCCCATTAAAGTGGCACGCGAGCTGGGTTCAGAACGTCGTGAGACAGTTCGGTCTCTATCTACTGTGGGCGCAAGAAATTTGAGTGGATCTGATTCTAGTACGAGAGGACCGAATTGGACAAACCTCTAGTGTATCTGTTGTTCCGCCAGGAGCACCGCAGAGTAGCTACGTTTGGAAGGGATAAGCGCTGAAAGCATATAAGCGCGAAACCCACCACAAGATGAGATTTCTTTTAAGGATCGTGGGAGATGACCACGTTGATAGGCTATAGATGTAAAGGCAGTAATGTCATAGTCGAGTAGTACTAATAATCCGTAAGCTTATGTACGCTTTTCCAGCCCCCTAACCCCCGAAGGGGGAACAAAGGGGCTGGGAGAAACTTTCTAAAAAAAACTTTTTTCTTTATCTCAGTGTGTTAAGATATTTGCTCGACGCAGAGCAGTTGATGGTTAATAGTTGATAGTTGCTGGAGAAATCCATCAACTGACAACCAAAAACCAACAACTAACAACCTTAAGGTGGTTATTGCGGCGGGGCTCACCTCTTCCCATCCCGAACAGAGTAGTTAAGCCCGCCTGCGCAGATGGTACTGCAGTTATGTGGGAGAGTATGTCGTCGCCTTTCTTTAGAATCCTCATCAAGTAATTGATGAGGATTTTTTTTTGGCTTTACTTTTTTGGGATTTTGTGAAAAGTTGTTTCGCAAAGTTCCGCAAAAAGAAAACACGAAGTTCCACGAAGAATTTTTGAAAGTTTTCAAAAGCCCACTATCGTGTTTGTGTATATTTTCTCTTATGCAATATTGTCACTCTGAGGAACGAAGGGGGACTCCATAAGAAACTAACGTAAAACATATCTAAAATTTGTGTTTACAGATATAGAGGTGGTTTCACTAGTTTGCGATTATTAACGTCTTTATTACGCTAGAATGGTAGTGTTTGGAAATGTTTTAGTGTTGTAGGATATATATCTTAAGTTTGGTTTTAAGATTTTTTAATAGAAATTTGGACTGTATTTTTGCTAAGAACTTGTTCTTAATTCTTTAACAGTGTATAAGTGATTAGTTTGGAAATAATTTATCAGTTTGCAATATACGTTGAAGTGTAATATAAAAAATGATGACCATTATAATTTTGAATAAAAAAGTTTTAATGGTTATCTGAATTACTCAATTTTTACTTGTAGTAATTGTTCTAATTGCTCTCTGTCTTTTATATAGATATTTCTTTTATCTATAATAATAGCGCCCTGTTCTTTAAATTGTTTAAGGCTTCTACCTAGACTTTCTTGTGATGTCCCAATAAGATTGGCTAAGTCATCACGTGTTAAGTCAATACCTTTGACAGTTAGTGAATTTCGATTGAATCTATTTTCCAACAATAGTAAAAATAGTGCCAATCGCGCATTTTGATTCTTTTGTGCCAATACTGTAATGATGTTTGCGAGAACTCCAAATTCATGACTAATATTTTTAATGACTTTTTGCTGTAAAGCAGGGATTTCTTGGAGTAGCTTCAAAAAATCATCCTTAGCTATAAAATTCACTTTTAAATCTTCGAGTGCCTCACAGGAGTCTTGATATCTTTCTTGCCCAAGTAGGGCGTGATATCCAAGTACATCATCTGATGTGTAAATATAAAATATTTGTTCGTCACCGGTAAAACCGCGCTTAAATTTTTTGGACTTACCTTTTTTTATTTGATAAATACCTGTAGGAATACCACCTTCGTAAAAAAGCATACTTCCTTTTTTTATGTTAAGGGGTTCCATAACACTTTCAACTGCTTGCTTTTCTGATTCAGTCAGGTTTTCAAAAAGCTGGTTACTTTGGAAATCAAATTTGGTAAAGAAATCTTTCATAAAACAAATATAACATTAATTAATAAAATATATAACATTTGTTATATATTTGTACAGCTATTTGATTTCGTCTTCATAAGAAGACAGAGAGAAAATAGTGAGGGTTAAATAACGGAAATAAAGTTGAATCAACGAAAGTCTGCATTGAATTTAAAAAAATATAAAATGATAAATGAGAATAAAATAAGTATTCAAAACGGAAGGCTCATTGTTCCTTCTCACCCCATAATTCCTTTTATTGAGGGAGATGGTATAGGACCGGATATTTGGAGAGCATCAAAATTAGTTTTTGATGGAGCGGTACAGAGAGCTTATGGTGGTAAGAGAAAGATTCAGTGGAAAGAAGTTTATGCAGGGGAAAAAGCTTTTGGAAAAACCGGAAATTGGTTACCTGATGCAACAATTGAGGATATTAAGGAGTTTTTGGTAGCCATAAAAGGACCGCTAACAACACCAGTCGGTGGAGGCATGCGATCTCTTAATGTTGCGTTACGACAAAAACTTGACTTATATGCGTGTGTGAGACCTGTAAAATGGTATGCTGGTGTTCCTTCCCCAGTAAAAGCACCTGAAAAAGTAGATATGATCATTTTTAGAGAAAATACCGAAGATATTTATGCTGGTATTGAATGGATGGCTGGTACGCCAGAATTAGAGAGGGTTAAAGATTTTTTGATTAACGAGATGGCAGTTAAGGTTATTCGATTTCCAAACACAGTTTCAATAGGAATAAAACCAGTTTCAAAAGAAGGATCTGAACGACTTATTAGAGCTGCTCTTAAATACGCTGTAGAAAATAAAAAAAAATCAGTAACAATAGTACACAAAGGAAATATCATGAAATTTACTGAAGGTAAATTTAAAGAGTGGGGATATCAATTAGCAAAAGATGAATTTGGAGCCAAAGATTATGAAGGAGGACCTTGGCAAGTTATTGAAAAATATGGTAATAAAGTTATTGTAAAAGATGTAATAGCGGATGCTTTTTTGCAACAAATCATATTAAGACCTGAACAATATGATATTATTGCCACACTAAACCTTAATGGAGATTATATTTCGGATGCTTTGGCAGCAATAGTAGGCGGGATTGGAATTGCCCCAGGAGCAAACATTAATTACACAACTGGGGTTTCGATATTTGAAGCCACACATGGAACTGCTCCTAAATATAAAGATCTGGACAAAGTAAATCCTTCCTCTGAAATTCTTTCTGGAGTAATGATGTTGGAATATCTTGGTTGGCAGGAAGCGGCAGATCTCATACTTAAAGGTATTAAAGGAGCTATAAATAAAAAAACAGTTACTTATGATTTTGAGCGTTTGATGCAAGGTGCTACCTTACTTAAGTGTTCGGAATTTGGTCAAGCTGTTGTGGATAATATGGAGTAAGTCGATGGACACAAGAATAAAACTATATAATATCTTTAAACTAAAGTGTCCCAGATGCTATAAAGGGAATTTATTTACCAATCGAGGGCTTTTCGTATTTAATAAAATTTTTGACATGCCACAAAACTGTTTGCACTGCAATCAGGATTTTAAAATTGAGCCAGGCTTTTACTCTGCTGCTTTGTGGATTAGTTATCCAATAGTATTGATTGTTTTTATACCTCTATTATTCCTGGGATTGTATTTAAACGAGAACTATGAAATTTCATTTAAAATATTACTACCAGTTTTGGTGATTTTATGCTTTTTATTGCAAATCCCAATAATGCGAATATCCAGAGCTATTTTAATTCATTTAACTATTAATTATGTTCAGGGAGGTAAAAGAGGTGGTACTATTTAAGTATCAAATTAAAAATGAGGTATTTTCTGGGATGTACTAATTAAAAATAACAAAATATCATGCTTCGCAAATATTTAGAAGTTAAACTAAAAATAAAACGGAGGACTTTATGGTTATCTTTAAAGTTTCTCCGTTTTTTAAATAGATAGTTAGAATTCTTACCTAGTTAAATAGATTATTTTAATCTATATTTTTAAAGTACTCTCTCAATAGAGAATACTACCCTGTTAGGGCTAATGGTTTATTTATGAGTGATTTAATGTTTAAACTGTTGCTTCTTCCAAGAGTTTGTATTGTCCTGTATTGAGGTTAGTTCTAATCTCTTTAAATACTGTTATAGTTCTTTCAACATCCTCCAGAGTATGTATCGCAGTTGGTATCAATCGTAAAATAATCATTCCTTTAGGTACAACTGGATATACTACCATAGAGCAGAATATTTGATGATTTTCTCGTAAGTCTCTAACCAAAGCAGTGGCTTCACCTATTGTTCCGTTAAGGTAGACAGGTGTAACAGGGGAATTGGTACTTCCTATATCAAAACCTGAATTAGTTAGGCCAATTTGTAAACTATTTGTTATTTTCCAAAGTTTTTCTCTAAGTTCTGGTTTAGTTCGCATTAAGTCCAATCGTTTTAAAGCGCCAAAAACCATTGGCATTGGTAGTGCTTTGGCAAATATTTGGGAGCGCATATTGTATTTTAGGAATAGTATTGCCTCTTTGGTACTGGCCACAAAAGCACCAATTCCTGCAAATGATTTAGCAAATGTGCCAAAATAAAAATCAATGCCATCTTGAACGCCTTGTTCTTCGCCAGTTCCTGCACGAGTATTTCCCATACAGCCAATACCATGGGCATCATCTACCAGTAGTGAAAAATTATATTTTTTCTTGAGTGCTACAATTTCTTTTAATTTACCCTGATCGCCACGCATACCAAAAACACCTTCAGTAATTACTAAGATTGCTCCTTTAGTTTCTTTCACTATCTTTTTGGCACGTTCGAGCTGTTTTTCACAGTCTTCAATGTTATTGTGTTTAAAAACAAAACGCTTTCCCTGGTGTAATCTCATTCCGTCAATAATACAGGCATGTGCCTCTGCGTCGTAAACGATAACATCTTTTCGGTCCACCAAATTATCAATGATAGAAAGCATTCCTTGATATCCATAATTCAATAAAAAAGCATCTTCTTTTTGAACATAATCTGCAATTTTTTCTTCAAACTCTTCATGTAGCCTGGTATTTCCACTCATCATGCGCGCTCCCATAGGATATGCAAGTCCGTAGCGGCGAGTACCTTCATTATCGGCATCTCTAACTTCTGGGTGATTTGCCAGTCCCAGATAATTATTCAAACTCCAAACTAATTTCTTCTTGCCATTAAAAAGCATTGTATTACTAATATCTCCTTCGAGTTTTGGGTAAGCATAATATCCATGTGCATAATAAGCATGATCGCCTAACGGACCAAGACGTGTATTTATTTTATCCATTATATTCATATGTTTCATATTGAGATGTTATGTTTTCTGTATATTTTCGGCCCATTTATAGGCTTTTTTTAAATTCATTTATAGTCTGAATTTCAGAATCATTTCTAAAAATTGTTTTGTCGTCAAGAAATCTAATAAAGTACAATCGGTACAATTCATTAGAGAGAATATTTTCAGTGGTAACTTTCCTTAACCCAATTATCTTTAATTTGAGAACTCCTTTTAGCAGCAATGCTTCTTTATTTTTTTGCATGGTAAGTTTATCTTTCACGATGGTTAAATTTTTTTACCCAAAAGTTAAGTATTCCCCTAAGGCAGTATATTGTAAGTTGAAACTTTCTGGAATTTCATCCCATAAGCTATAGTAAGTAACAAGTCTCATACCTAAGGGGACTTTCTCGAGGAGGGTTCTCCTATAATTAGGATATTAGGAAATACAAACTTTTATACTATATAATAGTTGGACCACCACCAATTATCTCTTGGTTAGCAAAGGATTCAAAGGTTTTAAAGTTCTCTACAAATTGTGCAGCAAGACTTTGAGCCTTTTTATCGTATGCGGATTTATCATTCCAAGTATTCTTAGGATTTAATATTTCCGATGGTACACCTTCGCATTGCGCAGGCATTTGTAATCCAAATACAGAATGTTGTATATAGTCTACTTTATTAAGTTTATCTTCAAGAACAGCTGTTATCATAGTTCTGGTGTAGGAAAGTTTAATTCGTTCTCCAACGCCATAAGCACCACCTGACCATCCTGTGTTGATGAGCCAAACGTTAACATTATTTTCTTTGAGTTTTTTTCCCAATAGTTCAGCATATTTAGTTGGATGTAGGGGTAAAAAAGGTTTTCCAAAACAAGCCGAAAACGTAGTTTGTGGTTCTGTAATTCCGGCTTCGGTTCCTGCTACCTTAGCGGTGTATCCTGAAATAAAATGGTACATAGCTTGCCCGATAGTTAGTTTTGAAATAGGAGGTAGTACTCCAAAAGCATCACAAGTAAGAAAGAAAATATTTTTTGGGACACTACCAATAGATGGATTTATGGCGTTATCAATAAAATGGATTGGATAGGCTGCCCTAGTATTTTCAGTTACTGAAATATTATCATAATCAACTATATTAGTTCCTTCAAAGAATCGAACATTCTCAAGTAAAGTCCCGAAACGCACTGCTGAAAAAATTTGAGGTTCTTTTTCTTTACTTAGATTCACACATTTAGCATAACAGCCTCCTTCAAAATTAAAAACACTATCATTATCCCATCCATGTTCGTCGTCACCGATTAATTTTCTTAAAGGATCTGCAGATAGGGTTGTTTTACCAGTACCTGATAAACCAAAAAATACAGAAGTATCACCATCTTTGCCAATATTAGCAGAGCAATGCATTGATAGTATGTCTTTTTCGTGAGGAAGAATATAATTTAGAACCGTAAAAATTCCTTTTTTAATTTCACCTGTATACGCACTACCCCCAATAAGTATTATTTTTTTGGTAAAGTTTATAATTGTAAAATTATGTTGTCGGGTTTTATCAATTTTAGGTTCTGCCTTAAATTCGGGTGCAACAAGTATCAACCATTCGTGTTGGAAAGTTTCGAGTTCTTTTTCTGTAGGTCTTAAAAAAAGATTGTTAACAAAGAGGCTTTGCCAAGGATTATCGGTAATCACTCTTACATTTAATTGGTATTCTTTTTTTGCACATGCATAAACGTCTTTAATATAAATAGCTCTATTAGAAAGATGAACAGTAACACGATCGTATAGTTTATCAAAATCCTCTGGTAAGAACGGATGATTTACTTCTCCCCACCAAACAGAATCTTTGGTTTTTTCGTCTCTTACAATATATTTATCTTTGGGAGAGCGACCTGTAAATTCGCCTGTATCACAGGCTAATGCACCTGAACTAGTTATAATTCCTTGTTTTTTCTTTACTGTATGTGTTACTAATTTAAGTTCAGGCAAATTCCAGAAGATTTCTTTATTTGATTTGATACCAATATTCTTTAGCTGTTCTGTATTTTTCATAATTTATTATTGCAAGAAAGGTTAATTGCTCATGCAAAAATACGTTGGCTAAGAGGAGATTTAAATGACTAAGAATATGTTGGAATTTGATTTAAATCAATAACGGAAAGTGAAGAGGAAAAATAGTGTAGCTTTGGAATTGATTATGATTTCTAAATTTATCTTCAATAATCAATATCTTTTAAATGAACTTCCTAAGGAGGATAAGGAAATGCTCGAAAGAGTTAGTTGAAATAGCCAATTTTTAATTTTTAATTTTAAAATAAAGCTTCCCCAAACGGTAAAACACTAAAGTGCTAATTACAAAAAATTCAATTCTAGATAAGCATTGATTTCTAAAATTTGATTATCTGAACTTAAATCATTATCATGTTCAAACATCAGGGCTCTAAAAGGAATCTAAGACATAATCTTAAAATTGCTTCTCTATTATCGTTTGTAGCTGGGCTAGTAAACGTAGCAGGTTTTTTGGCCGTTCAAAAGTTAACTACAAACGTAACGGGCCATTTTGCTTTTTTTGTAGACGAAGTCTTTAAGCTTAATTTCAAACAAGGATTTATTTATTTTTTATATATATTCTTTTTTTTTATGGGATCTTTTTTTTCCAGCCTAGTTGTAGAATATCTTTTACGAAAAAACGAAAAATACAGTTACATAGTTCCAACAGCAATTGAAAGTATTATTTTATTTTGTGTTGCTATTTTTGGAAAGTATTTAATTAGTGGAAGTCCTGATTTTATAGCCTATACTTTACTTTTTGCAATGGGTTTACAGAATTCACTGGTAACAAAAATTTCTAATGCAACAGTTCGGACAACCCATTTAACAGGACTTTTTACTGATCTTGGAATTGAATTGTCCCAATTATTTTTTTATAAGGAATCAAGCTTTAGAGAAAAGTTATTTATTTCCATAAAATTGCGTGGCACTATTATCAGCTTCTTTTTTGTTGGTGGGATTGTTGGTGGGTTTTTTTATTCTAATATTGAATTACATGTCTTGTTTATCGGAGTAGCAGCTTTGTTAGTAGGATTGATATATGACAGGGTCAGGTTTAATCTGGTGTTATTGAAGAGAAAGTATAGGCGAGTAGTGAATATTTCATCAGATAATATGTAAAAACCTGCTTGGAGGATCTTATCGTATCTAAGAATTGTATTTAGACTCAAAAGGTTATTTTTATCGATGTTATTATTCTTTAAGCAACATATTTTAAGTTAAGGTTTATTTTAAGCCATTGAGATGTCGATGAGATAATAAAAATATGTGGAGTTCAAATTGACCTTGTAAAGATTTAACTTTAAGTATATAAAATTGTATTAGTGCTCCAAAAATTAACAAGCCAGTCTTTATTTTGTTCCTATTTTGAAGTACAAAATAGGAACAAAATAATATAAGATGACTAGAAACAAATTAGAGGAAATTATATAATAAGTACATTAATAAATATATTTTTCTTTATTTTCCGGAATTAGAAATAATAACTTTTTGTATAGTTTTTAAAGTGTCTACAGTCAATAATTCAACTATGTATATCCCAGAACTTAACCCACTAGTCGAAAAATAATAATGCTGGTTATTTCCGAGTATTTCCTTTGACAAAATTATTCTTCCTAACATATCATATACTATTACCGACTTAATGTCAACTTGGGTTGTATTGGAAATCATTAACTTCTGATCTGTATTATTTTGATTAATGGTAAATGTTGGCTTTGTTAAATCTTTTGTATTTAATTTTTTTTCGTCTATAAAAGTAATTTTAAACCTGTCGCTATATATTCCTTTCGGAACTGTTACTTCGTACACACTATTTTTTATATCATGATAAGAATCATCCAAGGCGTCATGGATATAAATAGCCTGAGAAAGATCAAAGTTTATTACCTCAGGAACATAGAATTTTATGGTGGTATTATTTGTGGCTTTTACTGCTAAAGGTATTTTTTTAGTTTCTTCAAAATTGACTCCTTGAATTACATAATTCTTATCTTCCAGTAAAAAACTGACATCATTGGGAAGTGATGCATCCATATTTAGTGCATCAATTCCATAATCAACCCCATCTGTTGCTTCGGGTAAGAAAGCCAATGCCAGCTGTCTGGTAAATTGATTATTAAGTATTGCATTTAACTTAAAATAGGGGGTATTAGGTATAGACTCACTAATTTTTGAAGCTTTATTTTTAGCAGGACGCTCAAATTGAGTCAACGGATTCCCTTCTTTATAATACGCTCTATGCGAATTTTTTAAAGTAACTGTTCCTGTTATTCTACCATTTAAAATAAATCCTTGACCAATGGGTGAATATTTTCGTGCAATTACCAATCCTGAAGAGGTACCTGTTGTATTTAAAGAACCATCATCATTATACGAATTAAAAGTAGCTGGTACATACACTCCATTACTCCCCAAACTTATGGGTGAGTAACTCCCGTATCCTGCTCTATAATTGGCAATGAAATGAGAATTTACAGCTTTGTTTTGTTCCCAAAAGTAAGCAATTCCTGTTCCGGCAGTATTGTCAGTGTCCAAAAGAAAAGCATTAAGATGTAAAGCTGATGGATATGGATTTCCTGACAAGGTTGCATTATTAAGCCCTAAACTTACCGTAATATTACCATCATTTGGTCTGCCTCTAAAATCATATCGTTGTGCACCAATTCCTCCAGGATTGTTCTGAACACCATTGCTTTCGGCATCTAAATTATCGGTTCCGCCAGTACCTTTCATTGTAAATCCTTCCCCCGAAGCAATAGTACTGGCACCGCCGATGTAAATCCATTGAGAATAACTATTAGCATTAATTAATTTATAAATCCATCGTGCCGCTATCGAAAGCGGATTCGAAATTCCATCCTTAGTGGCTAGTGGCAATACTATAGCTACTTCAGCTGTCGTAGCCGATAAAGGTCTATTTAGCATTGTAATGCCAAAATTTCCATTTCCTGTAGCAGCAGTATTCCCAATAGGAGAACACCAATAATTATAATCAAAATTATCCGAAGTTCCTTCTTGATATACAGATACTATTCCTATTCCACTATTTAGAGATGTACTAGTCGTTCCCTGAACTAATTGCGAACGGTTCCTTAAATAGAGAATAGAATTTGACTGCAAATTAATATCCTGCTTAACATAAAGCAATTCATTCTTTACATACATAGCTGTATTAGTTCCGAAATAAATTTGAGAAAAGGAGTTTAAGGAAAACAACAAGATTACTAGTAGTATTATTTTTTTCATAATCTTGTTTTTGTGTTATTTATACAAACTTTCTCAACAACTTTTTCCTGTTTATCTTCTAGAATTAATAATGATGTTTGGGATGGTATCGGTATCTTTTTTTTCTTTCTAATAACATAAATAGCCAATAAAAGCCCCGAAATCATTAATAATGGTATACCATTATCAATAGGTAATTCTGGCTGCGGATCACCAGGTGCTGGAGGTGCTTGCGCAGAAACAACGGCATGTACTAAAAGTAATGTAGCAATTATAAAGAGTAATCTAATATTTATAGGTTCCATAAGTTTTATTTATTTTATGAACAGTTATATGTTCATCTTGGGATTAAATACACCAGCACATTCAGAAATTACAAAAAGTAAATTCTGAGCTGCAAAATGGTTTTGGTAAAAAAACTTATACTATTTTATGGTCATGTTAAATGAACGAACCGTAACACTTTGTGTATTGGCATTATTACGTTTTATCCATAACTCTATAGAGTCTCCTGTATTGAGCATAACAGAACCTTGTATGGGAAATGATTGAACATAACCCGCATTAGTGTCAATAAAAGTCTCAGAAGATAGTTGAGGATCTGTTCCTCCTGCAGCAGGTATTCGTACAAAATAAAATATATACTCTGTATTCCCAACCCCTAACGTACTCACAAAAGACAAAGCACAATTCACTTGAAATATCCTGGGCTTTTTGCCCATATAGGTGATATTATTGTTTGTAGTTGCCGTAGCCCTATAAAGATTAGCAGTTAATCCTGCTGTAATAGCCAATTTTGTACCAGTACCAGTTGTACCAATAGGAGTTGCAGTTTGGGTTGTACCAGCACGATTTAAATATACTGATCCTGTTGCTCCTGAATCACCTTCGGTAGGGATTCCTGTACACTTTGCTGACCAATTATTATTAAAATTAAATCCTGTGTAGGTAGCTGGGCTATATCCGTTTACATATTTCCCAGTGGTTAGTGCACCTGTAAATATAACCGTTTCTACTACTGCATCACCCTGAATTACGGGATTAGCCGAAACATCAAATCCTACACTGGCTCCAATAACTTCACTAAATCCTCCTTGTTTGGCTACTAAGCCGAAAGTACCTTGTAATTTTTCATAGGTACCTGCATTGTTACCAAACCATCCCGCATTACTAAGTAGTAACTTACTAATATCCTGATATACTATTCCCGCTCCATTCCCGATATATTGAACAATACTAACAAAAACGAAGGCAAAATTTTGTAGTTTACCTACAGTCGCTGAACTTGCAACAATACAGTCTCTAATAATAATACTCTGTGTTAAAGTACCTGAACCAGTAATATTAAAAACATTTCCTCCAGTAGCTGTTAATGTCAGCACTCTTATAGACCCACCAGTGGTACCCGAAAAAAGATCACCAGAAGCTTTAATAAGTTTATCCTCTGTAGAATCTTGTCCAATTATATAACAACCATTTAGTTCAATGGGCAAATCAACATTGATAGCGCCATTAATTTCATAAAGTGTAGTGGAATCCATAAGATATTTTGTACCTCCACCAGCAGTTTTTTCAGTAGCCAAAACCGTAGCTAATACGTCAGTTGATTTTATTAATTTATATTTTAAACGTCCCTGTTTGTCCCCACTTAACTGAATCCATACTAAGGTAGGCGTATCATAATAATAAAAATTTCCAACAGTTGTGTCAAAAACCAATAAGCCATTGGCAGGAGTTGTAATTGCAATTCTTTGCACCGAAGTCATTCGTGGGGTAATCAGTCCCTGAGTAGTAGATTCGATATGTAGTATCGAAGAAGCATGAGGAGTGACTGTTCCAATTCCAATTTGAGCACTTGTCAGTTGCGTGACAAAAAAGAAAAACAAGTAGATTTTTTTCATAAGTAGGTTTAGTTTAAAATATAGACTTGGGGTCTTTAGTAAACGTAACCTTTAATTAAGGAATTACTAGAATTAAATAATAATATTTGAAAATTATATATTATTTATTGCTTTTTATTAGAAATAATTCAACAAAATAAACAAAAACCTCCATGAATTTATTTGTTAGTTTCAACAGTGGGAATCACAGCTGGCAACTATTTGAACTTCAGAAAATTGAATATAAAATGGTCTTTCTTAGTTATAAATAGAATCGAAATAAATAAAAATTAATTGTAGTGTATATCTTAGGAAAATTTCAGATGATTTTTTTATAATGAATGAGTCCTAAATAATTACATGGTTTATGTGTTTTTATTAGGCTGCCATTTTAATCTGTTTTAATAAAACAGATGTGACCGAACCCTTATCTTAAATCATACCTATAATCTAAAGGTTTTTTTGCATTGCTAAAGTACTACAGTATTTTCAGGTTTTCTGAATCTGCATTTGAGCCCTGTAAAATAAATTATAACAAAAATCTTACGCTCACTCAGTATTATTTTGGCAAACATCTACTTCTTGCAATTGTAATGTTGAGTTGTCTCAGGCATCTCAGGTTATGCCAAAAATGGTATAAACCCAATGACAGTAACTACAATTACAAAAGTAAACAGGTTGCTAATATGTCCAAATAAAATTTGCAACTAATTTTTTTTAAAATAACTGAATCGTTATGATAATTATCATCCTTTTACCATCATAGCAAGCGCACATTTACATCAGAATAATGATTACTCCTCAGTAAATATGCTTGCAAGCTTTGCAGAATTTAGTAATAATCCTTTCAATAAAGTATTTAGAAATACTTATAACAATTTATTAAATAATTAGAAATTAATTTTATTATGAAAACTACAAGAAAAGAGCATGATTTTTTAGGTGAATTAGAAATCCCGAATCATTTATATTACGGTATACAGACTTTTAGAGCCGTAGAAAATTTTAATATTACAGGTATCTCAATTTCAAAAGAGCCTTTGTTTATTAAAGCCTTAGGATATGTAAAAAAAGCTGCTGCATTAGCAAATAAAGATTGTGGTGTTTTAGATGCAAAAATTACCGAAGCTATTTGTTATGGAAGTGACCAGCTTATTGCAGGTAAATTTGATCAGGAGTTTGTTAGTGATTTGATTCAGGGTGGTGCTGGAACGTCAGTAAACATGAATGCAAATGAAGTAATCGCAAATATTGGGCTGGAATATTTAGGTCATAAAAAAGGAGAATATAATTTCCTGCATCCTAACAATCATGTAAACTGTTCTCAGTCTACGAATGATGCATATCCGTCAGCATTTAGAATTGCACTTTATCTAAAAATGGATCGCTTTATTGCTATTTTAAGCAGTTTAGAAGTTGCTTTTTCTGAAAAAGGAGTGGAGTTTAAAAGGGTATTAAAAATGGGACGTACACAATTACAAGATGCAGTTCCTATGACTTTGGGGCAAGAGTTTCATGCCTATGCAACTACAATTGGAGAAGATATTAAGAGATTAAAAGAGGCACAAAGTTTATTGTTAGAAATTAATATGGGAGCAACTGCTATTGGAACTAAAGTAAATGCTCCAGAAGGTTATCCTGAGATTTGTGTGGATTATTTAGTGAAAGAAGTAGGTATTCCCCTAACATTGTCTCCAGATTTAATTGAAGCAACAGTTGATACAGGTGCATATGTTCAAATTATGGGCACTCTAAAAAGAACTGCGGTTAAAATCACTAAAATCTGTAACGATTTACGTTTGTTAAGTTCAGGTCCAAGAACAGGATTTAATGAAATTAATTTGCCAGCATGTCAACCGGGATCTTCAATTATGCCAGGAAAAGTAAATCCTGTAATTCCAGAAGTAGTAAATCAGACTTGTTTTTATGTTGTTGGTCAAGATTTAACAGTGACGTTGGCAGCATCAGCAGGTCAGTTACAATTAAATGTTATGGAACCAGTAATTGCTTTTGCGATGTTTACTTCATTAGATTATTTGGGTAATGCAATTGAAACCTTAGTTGATAAATGTATTGTTGGAATTACAGCTAATACGGATCATTGTTTTAATATGGTTATGAATAGTATTGGAATTGTTACACAACTGAATCCAATTCTTGGATATGAAGTATGCGCTGGTATAGCTGGAGAAGCACTTAAAACAAACAAAAGTATACATCAAATTGTAGTAATAGAACGTAAGGAAATTACTCAAGACAAATGGGATGAGATTTATTCATTAGAAAATTTGATAAACCCAAAATTCATAAATTCATAAATAGCTATGAATGTTCAGACTCCAGCCATTTTATCGTTAAGGTAGTAGCAAACGAAAATGATAAAAGAATAGTTTGTAATGGTTTGATAGTCTGTTGTATTAATGCTTCTGTAAGTAATTCACTTGGAACACATCCAGAAAAGATATTGTTGTATAAAACTCAAATACAACAGATTCAAGTGGTTTACTTTACTTAATGAAGATAACACTGCCCTTTTTTTATTGTTGGGGATAATCTTAATCCTCAAATGATAGCGTTTTATTACTATTTCCTTTTTTGAAAATAGCTGATAGAACAAAGATTCAAAAATATTTTTAGAAATAGTATTCAATTATAATTGGAAGGAGTCCTGCTTTTAGGTACCTCCTGGTATAATTGTGGACTAAATCAAATCAATTTAAAACAATTATTATGTTCTGGATAGAATTTTCAATCCTTTTAATCGCGATTCTTATCGGATCACGAATGAAAGGTATAGGTCTCGGTGTAATGGGGATTTTCGGATTAGTGATTTTCGTACTAGGATTTCATATGAAACCAACGGAGCCGCCTATGGATGTTATGTTAATTATTATTGCTATTGTAACCACAGCAGCAACCCTTCAAGCGTCAGGAGGACTAGATTACTTGGTAAGTTTAGCCGAAAAAGTAATTCGAAATAATCCTTCAAATGTTACTTTTATTGCTCCTTTTGCAACTTATTTTTTGTGCTTATTTGCTGGAACTTCCCACATAGTGTATTCTATATTACCCATCATTTCTGAAGTTGCTACAAAGAAAAGAATACGCCCAGAGCGCCCTCTTAGTATATCGGTAATTGCCTCACATTTAGCTTTAACAGGAAGTCCTATTAGTGCATGTACAGCAGCTCTTGTAGTGTTATTAGGTTACCCGGGAGCTCTTTTTGATGTCATGATGATTGCTATTCCTGCTGGTCTTGTTGGGACATTAGTTGCTTGTTTTGTGATTAGAAAAAAAGGAGTTGAGTTAAATCAAGATCCTATATTTATTGAGAAAATGAAAGATCCACAGTTTGCTAAAAGTATTGATTCCAATACAGAAGGCAATGAAACAAAAGTAAGAACCGGAGCTAAAACTGCGGTTATGATCTTTAGTGTTGCAATTTTACTAATTGTAATTGCTGGAGCCTTTCCAGGTTTATTACCCAATTTTGGACCAGGAACAAAAAATTTAGTTCTTAAAGACGATGGAACAGTTTCAATGGTAGCGGTTATTTGTTTAATCACTTTATCTGCCTCTGCTGCGATGATGTTAATTACAAAAACGAGCGCAGTTGCTGTTACCCAAGTTAGTTTATTCAGTTCTATGGCTTCGGCAGTTATATCTGTTTTTGGAGTAGTCTGGATGGCTTCTACTTTTATGGAAAATAATTCGGTTGTCATCAAAGAGTCTTTAGGTAGCGTTGTTACTGCTTATCCTTGGACATTTGCTATAGCCTTATTTCTTTTAGGAATCATAATGTTTAGTCAGGCAGCAGCTGTTAAGACGATGATACCATTGGGTATTGCTTTGGGGCTTTCCCCTTTAGTTCTGATAGCTTCCTTTCCTACGGTAAATAGTTTCTTCGTATTACCGGGTTATCCGACATTATTAGCAGCTATCAGTTTTGACAGAACCGGAAGTACAAAAATCGGTAAATATGTTATCAATCATAGTTTTAATCTACCTGGTATTGTTGCTACTGTTGTTGCGGTTGCGGTTGGTTTTTTGATCGGTTCAATTATTTTATAAAAGAATTATGAAAACTATAAGTAATATAAAAAGAGGGTTGTTTTGTTTCATTGTTTTATTGATCCCAATTAGTATTCTTGCGCAAGAACAAAGCGAGAACCTTGAGATGTATCAGTCTATAATTCCTACGTCCAAGCAATCTTTATTAAGAGATATAGATGTTATTTTTAATACTCGTTTTGGATTTAATTCTGAATTTAAAAATGGGGATTATTCAAAATCAGTGTTTTCAGTTAGTCAATTCAGACTCGAAATAAAAGGAAAGATTCATGAAAAAGTGAGTTTTAGATTTCGTGACAGATACACCAGAACGCCTAAAATAGGTAGTCAGGATAACATAAACAGAACGACAGATATTGCCGCTTTATTTATTGATTTTACACCTAGAACCAAATTTTCTATGGGAAAACTATTGGCTGATTTGGGAGGGTATGAATTTGATATGAATGCAATTTATATTTTAGAGTATAATGATATTTTAGAAAACTCTGATCACAATTTAACAGGAGCGGGTATATCCCATAAGTTAAGAGATGGCAAGAACACATTAAAGTTTCAAATATTAGATTCAAGAACAAACATTTTAAAAGAACAATACGATAATAATATACCAGATGGGACAGTAGAATCGAAAACGGCTTTGGCATTTGTAAGTAATTGGCAAGGAAGCTTTTTTGGAGGAAAATTTGAAACGTCTTATAGCTATGGTTTTTTTAATGAAGCCAAAAATACAAGCATGAATTATATCGCACTTGGGAATAAGTTTAAAAGCAATAAATTATTGTTGTATTACGATTTTAAGTATAGTGCAGAAGATTTAGACCGTAGAGGTATTGTTCAAAAATTAGTTAAAGGAGATGATGCATCAAAAGATGTAGTATATGTCGAAAATTGGTTAAGAGCAGAGTATAGAGTTAAACCCAAAGTGAATTTAGTATTAACCCTCATGACCCACAATTCGTATTGGAACGGCAATCCTGATGTTAATGCATCCAACAAATTGTTTATTAGCTATGGTCTGATTCCGACTGTTGAATACTATCCTTTTAAAGATTTAAATCTGAAATTTTATTTAGGTTATATAGCCAGAAGATATGATTACTCCTCTTATGTTGAAAAAACGTTTGGATTGAAAGACGCTAATACAGGAAGACTAAGTTTTGGAATTATTGCCCCAATACTGGTTTTGTAATCAAATTTAGATTTTTCTAAGTAACCACTCAATTTGAGTGGTTTTTATATATTCTGTATCAAATGGGTTTATAAGATCTATATTTTTCTGATTTTTTCGCATCTGATACCCTAATACTAAATAAAAAATGAATTCAACTACCACCATAATTAATAAAGAAAATGAAATAAATGTAGAAAAAACACTTAGTTTTTTGCATCGTGACCACGTACAGTCATTAGAGTTATGTTCGATAATTCGTATGGGGATTAGACGAAAAATTGATCCAAAAAGAATTAAAAATTATGCAGATTGGTATTATATCAATCAATTAGTACCTCATTTTCAAATAGAAAAAGAGCATATTTTTCCAAATTTAGGAATGGAAAATGTATTTGTACACAAAGTTTTAATACAACATCGCAGATTGGCAAAGCATTTTATTAAAAAAAATGAAGTCGAAAAATCATTAAGTAGAATTGAAGATGACCTTGAAACATTAATACGCTTCGAGGAGAAAAATATATTTAATGCAATTAGAAATAATTTTCCGTCCTATCAAATTTTATTAAATGAAGAAGTGCTTTCTCATGAATTTAATAATAAAGAATGGGATGACATATTTTGGCAATGATGAACTAGTGAATTACGAAATTCATTTTCTAATCTAATAGATGTTAAGAGAGAAACAGATGATTAATATCAGACAACGATACTTAAAATAGAGCCAGAAGCGAGCAAGACTATTCATATCTACGTAGGTATTCATCACCACCTTAAATGTTGAAAAGGCCATCACGTAAAGGGAAAGTAGCAACTGAAATAATAGTTTTCAGAGATACCATCAATTTAATTGTAGTTACGCTTATATTAACCCTTATGATTTTTAGTAAATTGTATAGCTTTGTAAAGTATTAAAGAACGATATATTGTTTTTATGTGGCTGTATAAAGTGTTTAAACTAATAAAGTGATGGAAGTCATTCCGGTACGATCTATTAAGGATGCTACAAAAGAACCCCATTTATTGGGCAACTTCGCTATACGCACTATTGAATCATTATCAGAAGGGAAAGATATGGTTGAAAGCCTGCACAGGCATGACTTTTTCTATGTGTTGGTAATCAAGAACGGTGCAGGAAGTCATGAAATTGACTTTATTCCGTATCAGGTGACGAATAATTCCATATTCTTTATGAAGCCAGGCCAAGTACACCGGTTGACGTTGAAGGCGGGCAGTACAGGATATCTTCTTCAATTTAAAAATGGATTTTCTATCTCACAAGAGCTGCTGCGAAAACTGAGTCATAAAAGTATATGCACACTTGCCGATGGCAATGAGAATAGGCTAATTATACTTCTCGACGATATAGTAAGGGAATTTTTGGAAGAGCGCGAAGGATATCGGGAAGTAATAAAAGCAAACCTTAGTGTCTTTTTTATTGAACTATTAAGGCTCCGCCACAATAACGAAAGTAAGGCGATAGCTGCCAGACAGTATCCTCAGGAAAAACTAGATGAATTTTTTGAAATGCTCGACACAGGCATCGCACAATTCAAACAAGTTACCCATTATGCGGATATGCTTAATCTTTCGACCTATCAGCTTGGTGCTATTACCAGATCGTTGCTCAATAAGACTCCTTCAGATATAATCAGCGAGCATATCATCCTTGAGGCAAAGCGACAGCTCCTGGCCACTTCAGATCAGGTAAACCAGATTGCCTATTACCTTGGCTATGATGATCCCTCTTATTTTATCAGATTCTTTAAAAAGCACACAGGCCACTCGCCGGAGTCTTTCAGGATTATTTCAAAATAAGTCCTATTCAATCCCGTTTTTGTCCTATCCTTAGGGCTAAAGTCCTCTATAACTTTGTGGATATATAATAATCCCATAAGTACTCTATATGAAGACAAAAATGAAACTTATCGCATCCTTTAAGATCTGGCTTGCGATCTATCCCTCCATCACTTTGTTCCTGTTTCTTTTCGGGGAGACACTCTCCGGGCTGCCACTCTATGTGAGAACCTTAATCCTTACACTGGCACTTGTACCGTGGATTGTCTTTGCGGGTGTTCCGTTGGTCGATCTTTTGTTAGGTCGCTGGATTTCTTCACACGATAAAAAATGAAGCATGACACCCGAAGATAATTCTGGACTATCACGGCGCAAATTCATTGCACAGGTCAGTCTGGCTTTAACAACACTAGCTGTGCCAATTCAAGGCTTAGGCTTTATAAAACGACCTATTATGAAAGACAAAATACTATATGACGCCATCATTGTCGGTGGCAGCTATTCCGGCCTTGCCGCCGCGATGGCTCTTGGGCGCGCACTGAAACAGGTTCTTATTATCGATAGTGGAAAGCCCTGCAATGCGCAGACGCCACACTCGCACAACTTTCTTACCCAAGATGGAAATACCCCAGCAGGCATTGCAGCGGTGGCACGTTCACAGGTAGAACGATATGAGAATGTGAAATTTTATAACGGGCTTGTAACAACAGGGAAAAAGACTGATGATGGATTTGAAATATGCCTTGCCACAGATGAGGTATTTAGGGCAGGGAAATTAATCTTCGCCACAGGAATCAGGGATCTCATGCCTGCAATTGAAGGTTTTGCTGAGTGCTGGGGTATTTCTGTGATACATTGCCCATACTGCCATGGCTATGAAGTAAGGGGGTTGAGAACCGGTATTTTAGCCAATGGTGAACAGGCGTTTGATGTTGCAAGGCTTATTTCCAATTGGACCAAAGACCTTACCGTTTTTACAAACGGAAAAACAAGTCTAACCGATGAGCAGTCCCTTGCGTTGCAGGAGCATCAGATTACTATAATCGAAAAAGAAATTCAAAAACTAGAACATAATAACGGGTATATCAATACCATTTTTTTTAAAGATGGTACCAAATTTACTTTATCGGCTTTATATGCTCCAAGACCCTTTGAGCTTCAAAGCAGTATACCGGAAACTTTGGACTGTGAGCTTACAGAAAAGGGATATATTAAGACCAACGCTTTACAGGAAACTTCTGTACCTGGTATTTACGCCTGTGGGGATAACAGCACCCACATGCGTACGGTTGCCAATGCAGTAGCAATGGGCACTGCAGCTGGCATGTCTGTCAGTAAAAAAATAATCCTCGATCAGTTCCAGTATACTGCTTCAATGAAATACTAAGAATATTCACTTTTAAAATTTAAACAATGAAAATCATTTTAGTCGGTGCTACAGGCACCATGGGTACATATCTTGCCGCTGCCCTTGAAAAAGATCATGAAATCATTAGGGTAGCCTCTAAAGACAGCGATATTGATACGGATATCACTTCGGCAACATCAATAGAAAAAATGTTTCTTATGGCAGGTCCTTTTGATGCACTCATCTCTACAGCAGGTCCTACCTTTATGGGGCCTTGGAAAAAACTGAATAACGAGACTTTTCGCCTGGGAGTGGAAGGGAAAATGATGGGACAGATCAACCTGGTGCTCATCGGCCAGAAGCACATCAACCCAAAGGGATCATTTACTCTTATAACCGGCGCTTTGACGCATGAGCCCCAAATGAACTTTGCTAATGCATCGGCAGCCAATGGAGCCGTGGAAGGTTTCGTGCGCGGGGCAGCCATTGAATTGGAAAATGGTATCAGAATCAACGCGGTAAGCCCCACTGTTATTGAGAACTCCCCTCAGTATTTTCAGTACTTCCCCGGAGAGATTCCTACCACTATGAAACAGCTTGAATATGCATTCCGAAAAAGCCTGTTTGGCCATGTTACAGGTAAGGTTATACAACCATAACCTTCAGTATCGTTTAAAGCAACTTTTGTTATGTTGCTTTAAACTGTTTTAGAGGAGTTGATGGGACAATCGAAAACCTTATTCTCATTTTAATATTATCTTGATAGTTTGAAATCTGCATTTGAATTTTCTTTAAGAGCTGATAAACAAAGTATTCTTAATAATACCAATCCTTTTAAGTAATTAGATTTGTAAGACTATTAAAAGTGTTTAAGGTTTCAAAAATTATAGGGTTTGACTTTTTAATTAAAGTTGAACCTTTTTTCTAGGTAGTATCTCAATAATTATAAACATGGAACTAAATTATGAATAACTATATTTGGATTATGAAAATCAAAGACATCATATTGTTTCCATTTCAATTATTGCTTCTCATATTAAAAGCAATATCAAGATTCATTTTAAAAAATGAGAGAAACAAAGAAAGTAAAAAAAATGAAGAAAAATTTTCTGGTTTATATAAAGAGCTTAATACATTAAAAAAGGAAAAAGAAAATCTCTCTACAGAAAATAATTCCTTAACAGCAAGATTGAGTAGGTTCAAAGAAATCTTAGAGGACAGCCCAAATAATACTTTTGAACTTACTACAACCAAAAAAAAGGAACTTGTAATTATTTCATATTCTAATCAAAATTTATTTGATACCATAAGACTGTTTGGTGAAAATGGAAATGATAAATATGGGGATTGTAAAATAGAATTCACAAAACGTGGAGAAGAAATTCATATAGAAGGTTTCCAATCAAAAATAGAAGGAAAAGGAAAAGGATATGGTAGAGTACTCATGAATTTTACAATTAAAAAGGCATTAGAAAAGAATTTTAAAAGTATTACTGGTAAACTGTCAGATGTCGATTCAAAAAGTTTTAATTGGCTTATTCCTTTTTACGAATCATTTGGATTTAAATGCACTTTATACGAACCTGATGAAAAAATAATCGTTGGTAAGATAGAGTTAAATCTAAGAAAAGACACTATTCTATAAACTTTATAAGTTAGAGTTTTTTTTAATTATTTAAAATATAGTCCAATTATCATCAATGCTAAAGCAAAAAATAACCCAACTAACCATTTAATCATTTCAATCTTTGTATTTGCAAAATTCTCTTTTGATGCTAAAAATCTAGTACTCTTTTTAATCTCTTTATTCATTTTAGAGTTGATATAAATATTTAGATTTTTAGTTTTTAAAATTCTACAAGTGCAAATGTGCAAATTTTAATTTTCCCATTGATTTTGATTGGCCAGCTGTAAGCGATTTTTGTATTTTTTATTAAATTCCTTCAACTCTTTTTATACTGTTTTATATCAAAATCAAATGGTAAAATAAGGTAAAGTAAGCATGTTTAAAAAACGGTTCTATTCGGTTATAAGTAATTAATAATTTTACTAAATTTCAACTGAAAAATTATTTCCGTTCTCAATAGAACTAACAGTTTTTCGGCTTATTCCAGCTTTATCTGTGATGTCACTTTGTACGTAATCCATATTCTGGCGAAGCTTTTCAAGTTTCTGACAAATTAGAATCATGTACTCTTCTAGGGTATATACATTATAAATTAGCAAAACAGTAATTAGTGAGCACATATTACTCATATGTTTTTGGAGTAGTATAAAACAAAAAGCTATAGATAGATTTAGAAATAGATAAATGTAGTACTATACACCTATAGTAATTACTTATTTTTTTAATTAGGTAATGTTTAGGTGGCTATGTAAGGGGATTAAACGTATCACTAAGATTATAAAACCTAATTAGAGCTTAAGCTAATTGTATTATTCGATGTTGTGATTTATTTTGCTTTGTTGTTCTTTTTTAGACTTATCGAAATTTTGTACTTTTTGCCTCTCTTACTTAAATGATTTACTTTCATTGGATACAGGTTAAGGGGATGTATCAAAAATAGTTAAGCCTCAATACATGATATTGAGGCTTAATTAAATGTTATTTTTGCAAGAAATTACTTCCCGATACAGAAGTTAGCAACCAGTATTTACTGGGATTGACAGATCTCGAGGTACAATGGAGGTACAAAATCTGAACAAAACATTGCAAAAAATCAACAAACAAACCTTAATTTTCAAATTAGAATGTGGAGTTATTAAATTGTAATAACATCTTTTTTAAGAACACATTAGCCCAGTGGTTGAGGCAAATTTATTAAAATTATTTATAATAATATTATTCTATCTTTTTTTAGTCTGTATTGCTTAATTAAGTTAGCGGAGATATATGGCCAGCTGCAGATTCGAATCTAAACTTCTTAAGCAATCGTTTTGCTGGTTTTTAATTTTTCGAAATAACACTGTACCACGATTCTGCCACAAGAATTAAAATGATGATTATTAAAAGATAGGTAATGACATTTTAATTCTTTTGTAGCATTATTTAATTGAAATTAAATCGGTTTCAAATTATAATTTGCAACAAATTTCTGAAATTTTTGACAATAGTTAATCGTAATTTAGATCGCTTTCTATGTAATAATAAACTGCAATTAATATTTAAAAAAATAACTATAAAAGCTTAAATTATGAGAACTATTCTGCAACAACCATTAAATAAATTTGCCAAAAGTACTGTTCTATTAATTATAATGGTTACTACAGCATTTATTCCTTTTCAGAATGCCAAAGCACAAACAACCAAAAAACCGAATATTTTGATAATTTTTGGTGATGATATCGGACAATCGAATATTAGCGCCTATACCCATGGATTAGTAGGTTATCAAACCCCAAATATAGATCGTCTGGCTAAAGAAGGAACCATGTTTACGGATTATTATGCAGAGAACAGCTGTACAGCCGGTCGTTCGACACTTATTACGGGACAGAGCTGCTATCGTACCGGACTTTCTAAAGTAGGTATGCCAGGTGTTAACATAGGTCTGCAGGCTCGTGATATTACCATAGCTCAAGCCCTCAAGCCTTTGGGATATGCTACAGGGCAATTTGGAAAAAACCATTTGGGAGATTTGAATAAATACCTGCCAACTGTACATGGTTTTGATGAGTTCTTCGGAAACCTTTATCATTTAAATGCCGAAGAAGAACCTGAAGATCCGAGTTATCCCTATCAGGACTCAGCATTTGTAAAATCATATATGGTAAGAGGAGTTTTGAAATGTAAAGCTACAGATAAAGATGATCCGACCGTTGACCCACGTTTTGGAAAGGTAGGTAAACAAACCATTCAGGATTCCGGTCCTTTGACCAAAAAGCGAATGGAAACAATCGATGATGAAACCTTTGCAGCCGCGATTGATTTCATCAAAAGACAAAATGCTGATGGAAAACCTTTTTTTTGCTGGATGAATGCAACGCGTATGCATGCTTTTACTCATGTTCGTGAATCTTTGCGTGGAAAAAGCGGCATGCCAGACAATGAGTACGCGGATGGTATGCTTGAGCATGACACAGATATTGGGTTAATGTTAAAAGCATTAGATGATTTAGGTATAACAGAAAATACAATTGTTATTTATACAACAGATAATGGACCAAATATGTTTAGCTGGCCAGATGCTGCAATGTCACCATTCAGAAGCGAAAAAGACTCTAATTGGGAGGGTGCTTTTCGAGTTCCTGCTTTTATACGCTGGCCTGGCAATATCCCAGCCGGGAAAGTTTCTAATGAGATAATATCCGGATTGGATTGGTTTCCGACAGTACTTGCTGCAGCAGGCGAACCTACCATAAAGGAAAAACTTTTAACCAGTTATAAATCACAGGGTACGAATTTTAAAGTCCATTTGGATGGTTTCAACCAACTGCCTTATCTTACCGGAAAACAGCCAAAATCGGCAAGGACTGAATTCTATTATTTTAACGACGATGCAGAACTTGTATCGATGAGAATGAACGATTGGAAGATTGTTTTTCAGGAACAAAGAACTCAGGGAGGATTTGGTATTTGGGCTAATCCATTTACTCCGCTCCGTGTTCCAAAATTATTCAATCTGCGTCAGGATCCTTATGAAAGAGCCGATATTACTTCTTTCGTATATGAAAAGTGGTGGGCAACAAAAATGTATATTGTAGCCGAAGGTATTCAGAGAGGAGCAGCATTTTTGGAATCATTTGTTAGCTATCCCCCAAGTCAGGATCCTGCCAGTTTCTCAATTGATGCTATAAGCGGAAGAGTAAAAGACCAAATAAAAATGATTCATGCTCAGCAAAATGCAATTAGAAAATAATTTTCTAATTGCAAAAACAGATAATGTCTATAATAATTAGGAACGCAGTTTATAATCTATTTTCTTAATCTTGATATTTTTTGTAATTTTAGTTAAAACTGCTACATGCCAGATATATCATTAAAATTGAACAATAAGATATTTTGCACTCTTGCCCAAAATTATAACAAAAGCTTCACTTTGGAAGAATTGACTAAAATTGTAAGCTCTCATTTTGATTTAGCGAATAGTTATAGTGAGGATTTATCTTTGGAAAGAGAAAAGCAAGCAAAGGTTTTGGACGCTTTAATATTTTTGGCAGATACTGACCTGATATTTTTAAACCCGTTTACTGATGAAAGTTCCATTAAGATAAGGTTTAAAGCAGCTAATTAACTTTCTTTAATATCTGCGACAAACTTTTTTTGCATAATTAAAATAGAAATTCCAATTATCACAATCTTATAGGCCTGTGCAAAAAATATAAATAGGAATATTTAAAGAAATATTTTTGAAGAGCAGATATTTCATCTGCTCTTTTTTGTTGATTATTTACTAACTTCCTTTTTAATTAATAAAGCAAATATTTGTATTTGCTTTAGTTTGGTATTTTTTAGCTGATTGAATTAAGCGGAGATCTGCAGATTCGAACTTAACTGTTCGATCCACTATTATAACTCGTTTTCTATTTTTACAATATTGGTGTGCCACGATTCTGCCACGAAACTTCAAGTTTTAAATTACTTAAATACTTATATTTGATTCCGACAGATGCGACAGAACCCGAAACATTAATCTTGGACATTTCTTTTTGATTCAGACTATAAAATCATAGAGTTTAAGATGCTCGTGTGTAAATAAAAATTGTAATTTTGTTTATAACCATTTGTATGTCAGTGTTTTTTTTAGGCGGTTAGTTGTGATTATTTACCGTTCTAAACAAACGGTAAATGATATAAGAATTTAATTTAGATAAGATATGAAATCTAATGAGAAAAAAGACAAGTCAAAATTGCAAAAATCAGTTTACCCTAAAGTTGGAATTAGTGAGAACAATTGTAAATTAACCCTAGATGAATTAAGAAAGTGCGAAGGATTTGTAGATGTTTCAGATTTAGAAGGAGAAGAAATAGTTGAAAGTTTATATAAGCTTTCATTAATCGCTTATAATTATAGGCCAATCGAATAACTTTAAAAATTAAGTTTGGACGCCCTAAAAGTTTCGAACCTAAGCTTGTCAAACCTTTGTTTTGCTGGAATTTTAGTTTTATAAATTACATTGCGCCATGATTATGCCACAAAACTTTTAAATACTAAAATTTTAGGCCTGTGTTATAAAATTGTTTTGATTTTGTTTCTAATAGTACTTCTTTAAATTGTATCTTACTTGTACCTCAAATACATTTTATTCTACTCAATACTGTACAGTTAATTTCTGGAGTTGAAATTAGCATTATTGACTTTGGAGCCAGAAGTTAGCAAGCTACAGTTTATTAGGTGTTAGAGATTTTAGGTACAATAGGGGGGCAGATTTAAAGCTAAGCTCTACAGTCCTTGTCAATACTGATTTTTTTAGATATTTAAAACCTAATGCATCACCATTTCACCACAGAAAGCTAAAAGTTGGAATTTTTATTTTTTGTAGCTTAATAGTATCTCAACTTTATTTACATCTTGTTGTTATTGTAAAGTTACTTTCTGGAAGTGAAATTAGCATTATGTACTTTTATGACATTCAAAACCATTTTGTAAAATGGACTTTTGTCTATTTAAGTAGAGTGCTAAGAATATATAGGATAGGTAATTTTTCTAGGAAAAAGTTGCAGAATTTATGTATTTTTAGAAACTATTTCCCATGATAATTTCGAGTGGGTAGAATACTATTAAGATATGAGTGTTACACAGAACGGACCTGCAGGTTATGAATATCAATACTTAGCGAGCCTTTATTTATATTTACATTTTAGAAATGTTAAAAATGTTACCGGAGTTTATATCGACCGAGGAGGAAAAGGTGATTTATGTCTGACTGTGGAAGATACAGATGGAACTGAGCAGGCTTATGAATTTGAATGCAAAGAGAGAAAACCTGGTCTGGATATAGATTATTTCATAAAATGTTTGTCTAGGTTTGATCCCAGAAGTAATAATAAGTATGTGCTTTCAAAACTGCATGATGGAACGACTGAACATTTTTATATATTTACCTCATCCCGAGCGGAGCAGTTTAGCTCTGACTTTTCGATTATTGTAAATAACGCAAGTTTAGAAAAACATACAAAAAAGGTAGCTAAAAGACTTCTTAATGAATTTAGAAACTCTATAATAAATAAGCGTACTGAAACCGCTACACGTAATATCTTCATTTCTGATCATCTGAAGGGACTCGATGTACCTCAAGTGGGTTCGATATTAGAAAAGATAACAATTGTCGACCAAGTTGATAAAAAAGTACTTAATGAAAGAATAACCAGATTACTTGGCGATCGCAAGATCGCAATATCTGTGCAGGAGAATTTAGTACCTAAATTATTGCAGATTATTAAGGACGGGAGAGAATCAGGGGGAAACATTCTTGAGGTCTTAAATTCTTTAATTAGTGAAGCACTTCCCTTTTTACCACAACTTCTTAAATCTTACATTAAGATAGGAGATGAGGATATATTACTAAAGGAGTTAAAAGAGAATAAACTTTTATTACTTTCGGGTGCTTCGCTCTGTGGAAAAACGCAACGATGCTATTATATAGTCAATTTGTTATCTATGGAATTTCCTATATTTAAATATTTGGTGACAAATGACATTCAAACTGCTGAAAAATTTATATTAAGTAACAGCGAAGATGAAGGACGTATTTGTTATCTCGAGGACCCTCTTGGTCAATATCCGGGAGATAGTGATAACGCAAGATGCAAACAACTTGAAAATTTGATCAATAACCTTCCTAAAGAAAAAGATCGCTACCTGATTTGCACATCGACAACACAGGTGACCAACTCACTTAGTAATAGAGGATATCTTTCCTCGTTTAAATGGCATGACTTAACGCTAACAGACGAATCAAAAGCTTTTGAGATTTGGTCTGCAATGACTGCGTCCTCGGTAAAGATAAATCAGACAGTCAATAAATTGATCAAAGAAGCTATTTCGGTTTCAGATGGTAAGGATCTTCTGCAGCCAGGACAGCTGGCATTTCTATCAAAGTACGATTTCAATGCTATTCCCTCTAGTGTTGCAGAAATAAGACATCTTGCGCAGTTTAGAGCTCAGGATATAACAAATTTGATCCTGAAGGAGAAAAGTCTAATTCTAGCAATGGAAATTATGGCAATGGGGGCAACAACGCACTTTGGATTGTCCCATACGGAGCTGGAATATATGAGTGAAAAGGACAAGGAATACCTACCGGGTATTAACAAGTTTGATCCATTCTCTGCCGGTAGTGGTTTGATTGGACGAAATATAAAAGACTATACAATTTGTACATATAAAGAATTTGAATACGGTCAAAATGATCTCATAAACTCTGTTTCAAACCTAATTGACCTGGGATACCTGAGTGTTTTTGCAAACCAATATGTCTTTGCGCATCCCATTTATCAAGAAGCAGCTCGAAAACTTTGGTCAGGCGATAACCCCATTAGATTTAACTGTGCTTTGCAAAATTTAAGAAAACTTATTGGTTGTCTGAATTCTAAGATTGTATTGCATGCAGTTAAAAATCTTCATTTATTATTTAAGAATGCTACAACCACTGATCAGCAACAGCAAATTATCAAACTTGGGGAATTAGCGACAAAGTCTACATTTGTTGTTGTACGAGAAGAAGCTGCTCTTTTTCTTATTTCTTATTTTGAAATTTTAAATAGTGAGCAAAAAGGGAATCTTTGGACACTATTTGAGAGGCGGGTTGAATCAGGAAGATCGACGTATTTTTGGCAGGATGATATAGCTTTTGTCCCGGATGTGGAAGATATTGAACGAGAATGGTCAAAAAATTACTTAAGCAAAACAGAAATCGAGCAAGCATGGTCTGACTATCTAAAGCAAGATGCTTTATTGCCTTCTGAAAATGCAGGCGAGCTTTTAGAATCAATGATTCGTATCAGCAGGGTTACAATAAGTCAACTCCATTATGATGTGACAGCTTTGAAATCTTTTCTCCGCTATGATGAGGCATTCATTCGAGAGGATGCAGCATACCTGCTTGCGGCTAGTATTTCGGAGGACACCTTTGACCAACTTAAGGAGATCTATTTTGAAAATGATGCTTTTGTAAAGTTGCAACTTATAAAGGGACTATTTCGCTCATATCCTTATTTTAATAATAAAAGTAAACAGAAAGAAGTTTTTGATTTTATGCTTTCAATTTTTGACGATCCTTTTGTCGTTTTTGGGGCAATTCCTCTATTTACTCAATTTTCAGCGGGTTATAGTACTGCAACGTTTGACTGGTGGTATGAAATTGCGGAGGCAGCTTATAAACCAATGTGGTACTTATGGGGTGAGCTTATGATAATACTTTTTAAACACCTTCCTACTGATGCCAGAATTAATGAAGGTCGTTTTCAGGGTACTCTTGAGGAGGCTTTAATTACAGACAAAAGCAAAGTAGCAATACTTTGTGCATACACAGGATGGTTGCAGCGTTACTACCAAGATCCTAAAAGATCTTTCATGATGGTTGAAGTATTTTTTCCTTTTTTAAATGAAACATTTTCTAAAATTAATAAAGCAAGACGTCTAGAGTTAGTAAAACAAATGCTGGGATTTAATGATGATTACTTCCAGTTGAATCTAATAAACCTATTGGTGTTAAAATGGAAAATATTGAACAAAGAAGAACAAAATATGCTTATCGAAAAAATTCCAAATCTTTCCAATAATGCAAAAATTATAGTTTTTTGCAACAAGGAATCTTGCGAGGAATTACAGATAGCAGCAAAAGGATTTTCAATTGCTGGAAAAGATGTAGAAACAGTTGTTGGACTACTGCGAGATTGCCTATTGGAAGAAATTATATACGCAAATTACGTTGACCTCTCAGTTCAACAAATCTCTTCTAAAAACGAAGAGTTATGGAATGCTGTTCTAAAATATTGTTTACTTCATCCAGAAGAGAAAGCTTTTGTTTTAGCATTAAAAATATTCATTGAGGACATTTTTTATTTTCGCAGGACAAGAAATGGGCTTTGGGATAATTCGGAAGATCTATTCAGTAACATAATATCTAATTGTAATCAAATATTATCGAAATATACAGCTTCGGTCCTTATTTTATATCTTATGGATGATAGATATATTGAGATTGGAAAATACTTAAAGATATTATACGAAGCTGTTAACGAAGAAATACGCGAATTTACAAGGGTAACAATTTGCGAGAACATTGAGAGTATATCAAACGCTTCAAACTGGAACGTAGCTAAGGATTATATATCTAGAGACTTTGAAAGTGAATATTTAGCTAGTGATATAACAATATTTAAGCTAATGGACGCGGGCTTGTCTGATGACACTGATGTTGAAATTAATAAAGCTTTCGGGACATTTGCTGCATTTGCAATAAAAAATAAGAAGATTAGATTGGCTGCAACAATGCAGGTAATTAACAATTGGTTTGGGAAAAATGCGTCTTTATTAAATGACGAACAGAGACAAACAATAGGCTTCTCATGGCAGTATTTATCAGCAAAATGCAATGAGCAAAAAAAAGAAATGGAGTTAGTTATCAAGAATATTTTTAATGAATACCTTGGGAGAGATGATATGCATTTTAATTTGTAGGTATTGAATGATGGACGTACAGGTCGTTAAATTCTTAAATATATTGGAGTAATTAATTATAAACCAAATCATAAAGACGCTTTTTTTATAATTCATTTATTAAGTGGTTCCTGAATGATGGAATTGGTAGGAACAAGTCATTTTAAATTTACATACAGAATTCATCAGAAATTGATATAGCGTATGATGGGAAAAGATTGTTGAAAGATTAAGAAGCTATTAGGCCATTTTTACTCTTGTGATATTTTAGTAGCAATTGTTCCATTCTAAGAAGCAAGGTACCTTCTTTGGGATTTCCCGTTGGATCCTCCAGTTCATTTATAGTTTTACTGACATGGAATTTTTTGGTTTCAAATTCGCAGGTAAATCTGGGAAATTCGTTGTGGGAAACGATCCAATTGTCTGCTAAGATTTCATTTATCTTAAATTTTTTCATTGCGGGGCAGGACAAATTTTATGCATGCTTTTAAACTTTAATTCTACGGGATTATTATGGCATAACTGCAACCAATAGGTTTAAACTTCTTTTGATAATTGTAAAGAATTATCTATATATTTGGTTTAAATATTGTACGACTTTTGTCGTATATATCTATCCAAAAGTGGGAGGCTTTATGTGATCTTATCATACGGAAATGTAAGTTGCTGGTAATTATTATAACGATTGTACTATGGAAGATACACTAAATCAAATTGAAGAATTATTTAATAGTGCAAAATCAAAAAATGAGTTTCAATTTCTTTTAACAATTCTAAATTATAAACACATTGGAAGTCCTGATGAAGCCTCTAATCTGAAAGAATGGTTTAGCGCATTAGAATTCTACAAAAATTTATATAGCGAAAAGGAAGGTAACGAAAAAGTCCGCATTGGTCTACTTATCTATTCCACTTTTTTCGAAAACAGTGATTTTTACAATATAATAGGTAGTCTTTGCTTAAACGCTCTTGATTTTGGAGGTTCATCACGTTTATTTTGGAAAACAAAAAAACAAGAACGCCTTTTGGGAACTGGAGAAAAAATAAGAGCTATTAAAGAAAAATTAAGCGATTGCAATTATGATAAACTAATAGATTTTTTCGAAAATGTACATTACGAGCAGATTAGAAATACATTTTTCCATTCAGCATATGGTATAAGCGGAGATGATTATGTTTTATTTGACTCTGAACCAATTATTATCGATGGCACAATTCATTATCGAGTATCAATTCAAAAATTTCTCATCCCATTAATTGAGAATGTAATTGTCTTTTTTGATAAGTTTAGAACTGAATATGTAAAAGCATTTGAAGTGTATTCTGAAGAAAAAAGTATTAAAGGACATTTTCCAGATCTAAAAGATGTTGTAGTTCACGGTACAGAAAAGGGATTAAAAGGTATTACCATTAAAAAAACATCTAATTTTTATGGAGAATGGTATGATGCAAGTATTCTATTTGATGAGGCGTATGGATTCTGGACTGCTACAAACATAAATTTTAGTTTTCCGCAACAGGAGACTATCGAGATTGATGAAGCACTTAGAAGATATGAATCAAAGCAAGATATTAAAACAAGTAATGCAGAGTTTAACAACTTAGTTGATAAAATAACTGAACGAAGATTCGAAAGAGAAATGATCCGAATAATAGATTTACTTGTAAAGTATGGTAATGAAAAATATGATAAGTGGAAAAATGAAACAAATAATTTTAAAAAAGAAAGTATAAAAAAACTACCATTGCCTTTTTACGAAAAAGTAATTGAAATAAATCAGCATTTAGATACAAATGAAATTTTGAAACGAATTAGTGAATTAAAACAATTACCACCAACTGCTACGACGGATTAAAGCCAATAATTTGTTTAACGGAAAGTCGGTTTTGGATTCGGCAAATGCAAAATAAGGCCATATTCCAGTTCCAAATCCGTTGCAATATCAGAACGTTAGCCAACAATTCGAAACACATCTAAACCAAAATATTCTATGATAAGAAGAAAATTATATTGCTTATTCTTCATTCTTTTTATATCATTTACAACTTACGCAAGTTCTCAAAGTGACAAGTTAGAAAAGCAAAAATTTGAATTTGAAAAATTAAACGAAAAACGAAAGGCAGAATATGAGCTTATTAAGGCTTTGATAACAGGGTTTTCATTATTGATACCATTGTTATTGGGCATTTATACAGTTCGTTCTCAAATAAAAAGCGCAAGAGAATTAAAAAAAATTGAATCTGAAAACTTGTTTGCTTTGAAAGCAGCCGAAATTGTTATGTCAGCTAAAAATGCTCATGGAATAAAAAGTAAAGCCGAGGTTCTACTAGCAATTTTCAAGGATAGATTACCTGAAAATTTCATTTCTTCGTTTGACCCAAAAAACTATCATAATCCCGGACCAAGTTCTGAATCAAAATTGGAATTACTAAAATTGATTAATAACAATCCAGAAAAAGAAGAAGACATTGTAAAATTATGGTTGAGAATGTATCCCGGTGATTCAATTGAAAAATTATTTCCAGGCGACTTAGAAAATACTTAAATAGAAATTGACGAACAGGTAAGACAACAAATTTAGGTAATTGGATTACTTTAAAGTTGGTTTTGTATTTGTGCTGATTTGGCAAATCCCAATAAAGGGCTTAATTTAGTTCAATTCCTGATATAGTGCTAGAACGTTATCATCAATGTTAAAGGATAACATTATCAAATAAATATACGAATGACAGGAGTAACATATGTTTTAATAATTGCGGTGGAAGACTATTTTGAAAGTTCAGATTTTCCAAAAGTCGCTTATGCAAAAAAAGATGCTGAGGACTTGATTGACGCATTTAAAAAATTAGGTTATGAGGATGAAGATTTTGTAGTCTTAATTAATGAAAAAGCAACAAGAACAGCGATTATTCAAAAAGTAAAAAAGATTAGCGAAAGAGCGTTAGAGAATGATAGAATTATATTCTACTTCGCTGGCCATGGCTTTTATGAAAATGGAGAAAACCTATTGGGTTCTGTAGATGCTATCAAAACAGCAAAACCAGATACCTGTGTACCAATAAATACGATTTTAGGATATTTAAAAAGGTCACTTTCAAAACATAAAATTTTATTTCTCGATTGTTGTCACAGCGGTTTCGAAGCAGGGGAGTATATTCGTGATGGATTGGATAGCTTTGAAGCTGATGAATTGGTCTATCAATTTAGACAAGAAGAATATTTTATTGGCTTTGGAAGTTGCAAAACAAATCAAACATCATTCTCGCATCCAAATTTAAAAAATGGAGTATGGTCTCATTTTTTAATTAAAGCCTTGTCAGGAGATGCGGAAGGTGTTTACAAGAAAGGACTTTTATTCAGTGACAAATTACAAGCATATCTTAATAAAGAAACTGCTGAATATGTTAAGTTAAATACTGTAGCTAAAAAAGACCAAACACCCATAAAATTTGGAAGTGAAACTGATAAATTTATTATAGCGGATCTGAATCCAATTTTTGAAGAAAACAAAAGAAATCGAAAAATTTCTGATATAACATTTACAAATATATCATTGTTAAGTGAAGAATCTGATTCAGTGAAAAGTCTTCCGGGTTTTCAAAAGAGTTACCATAAAGTGCCAACTTATGTTGGTGCTACTCCCAACGGTTTTATTCAAGAACTTGCAAATAAAATAATTGAAGATGAAATCAGTTATTTAAGTGAATCTCTAAAAAAGGAATTAGGATATAAAAGAGTAGAAATTAGACCAAGCACAGATAAAGGTAGCGGATCAATAGAAACACCTGATTTTGATTATACCATTACCATTACACAGTCAGAATCAAACCCAAGTGAATATGTTGTTATTCGGAGTCTTGAAAATTTTAAAAATTCAGATATTGTTAAAAATTCAGGTTTTAATAAAGTTTTTTCAAGACATTTCAATAAACTCACGTTTGACCTTAGTAAATCAATTAAAATTGAAAACCTAATTGACAAAGTTGAGGCCTTAGAAGAAAATTCTCCTATAACTGTAGATTATAATCCTTCTAATTTAAACTCATGTAAAATATTCATTGAAGGTTTAGATTATGAAATTTTCGTAGAAAGCAATTCTATAAGCATAACAACTACTTATGAGACAAGTCCTGAAAAACTAATTAATGCCTTCAGAGAAACTCATAAAGCCATATTACAAAACCCTAAATTAAAGATGTTAGAATAAAGGACTTAATAGCAAATGAAGCTATAATTAATCCGCCAATCATCAATAAATTAAATTTAAAAATTATGTTTAGAAATCCATCAGAATACACAAAGGAGAATATTGAAGAAATAATGAATATTCCTTTATCAATTGAAATTGGTAAATATAATTCCGAGGTGATTACCGAAACAATTGAAGGAGAAATCGTAAATTGTACGTTAGCAGTAAATCCGCCATTTTTGCCAGCAAGTTTAAAAGTTATAACTCGCAATGGTGAAAAAATACTCAGCATTATGGAAATAAAAAGGTTTAGGAATATATAATTTTTAATAGTCAGTATGTTTGAAGTTAAAACAAAATTTTACAGAAGAACTGGAAGTATCGGATTTAGGTCAATACTTACTCATTATTGCTCTGGAAAAATAAAAAAAAGAAAAATTTATTTTAATCAAACAGAAGTTTTTAATCATCCATTTTATGGAGATGGAGAGCCTTTTTTTGCTAAAATAAGAATGAATACCGATAATAATTTTACTATGGATGTAAATATTTATATCGATTCACCAGCAGATGTTTATTGCAACTTAACGTGGTTTCAAAAATTTATATTGCGCTGGCAATTTAAAACGACATGGATTCAGCAGACTGAAAATATTAAATGGTTAGTAATGGCAATATTAGCAGGTGTTGGAGCTTTTTTGGCTGTCTTAACTTATTTATATCGGTCATAGCAGCTTTACAACGAATTTGGGCAATTCACTTAAGGCAATTTAATTTGGTTCTTGGGAAAATTTGATTATTTCGAAAATAGGCGTTAATTTAGTTTTAAATTTACTGTAATCCAGTGCGTTGTGTGAAAATCTGTTCAAATTTGACTGAGTATGGAATTAAAAAGGAACAACATCGTAATAATAGTTGGTGCAGGCGCTGTTGAAAATGCATGGAATCCAGTTATAAATGCCATTAAAACCTTTACTGACCTGACCGTAGATGCGGATGGGGCGAATGGTTTTTTTGCCAGATTAATTTATCTGCTTAGATTTTACTCGAAGATTCCGGTTACTGCTGCGTAAAACCATTTGAAAATTTCCATAGAAAATGCAGAGACCTTAAAAAATATAATTTGCGAAGAAATAAAAATTGCCCAAAGCAGCGGAATTTTAAAACCACGAAATGAAATGCGAAAAATTCTGAAAAAATTTGCCTTTAATAATTCAGGAAATAGCGTTTGTTTGATTTCCACTAACTGGGATACGGTAATAAATCAGGATGTAGAGGATTTTGTCCAGCAAATTTACGGCGGCAAAAAAACTTTAAAATGTCTTCATATTCACGGCAGCGTGGAGTTTGCCGAACACTTATATCTACCCTCTGAGACCACTCAGGAGAACTATCGCTCCGATATTGAAAATAAAAAAATGGGGTTCAATCATTTCAGGACCATGCAATTTCTGGAAAAGGCCAATCAAATACTTATCTACGGTTTGTCACTAGATCCATTGGATGCTGAACTTTCCCAGGTATTGGGAGGAGCAGCTTTAATCAATAACTTACAGGAAATTATTATTGTAAATCCAGATTACCAGAGAATTAAAAACCGCGTAAAAGTATTAGAGTATCCGAGGAGAAATATTAAAATCAGGTGCTTTTCTCCTGAGGATTTGGAGAATGAAAGATAACTTGGACAGACCCCACCTAAGAAGTATTAAGAAGATTTGATACTGTAAATTATAAGCTTTCCCTAAAATTGCTTATTAACAAACTGAACATTATTAAAGCGAACCAGCAATGTAGTGTCTAGACAATGAAAAGCGGAAAAACCGAAGTTGCTTCGGTTTTTCCGCTTTTAGCATTTTGCAGGCTTTCCTTTCTTCATACGTGTACGAATTTGGTACAGGTTTTTCTTCATTAGATTCAAAATAATTTTATGATGCTTTGATTTACTATTTTTCATACCACGACATTGGGCTACTTTCATTTTAGAAAGAGAAACTTCTATTGTTTCCATAGGTTTATTATCTATTTGAGCAGAAAAAAGCAGAGAATCTTTTTTCTTGAAATATTCATTTGTAAAAATGCAGTGGTGTAGTGTGTCTCCTTCTTCCAAAAAATCCTGCACGTTTTCTAACACTTTAATAGTAATATTTTCATTTGTAAAACATAGCCCGAAAAACTGTTTTTTTTCCTCTACATATGATTCCTGCGCTTGCAGGATTTCAGCACGCATTTTCAAGAGGTATTTTTTTCGCTGCAATTCTCTTTTTTTAGTAACGAGTTTATTATGCGCTTCATTAAGGTTTTCAGGACAGACAAAAGCTGGACAGTTGAGGTCTTTTTTAAACCATTGCAGCAGGGTAATATAATCCTCCCAAATACTGTAATCTGTAATGTTATAATTGTTTTTTAAACAAACTTTTACGGCTTGCCAGTTACGGATAATCTTTTGATGAGAGGATTGCAGATAATAGGCGAGCAGGGAAGTCTGTTTGGCTTTTAAAATCGTCTCTGCAAAGGAATCTCTTAACAGCGCAGTAAAGAGAATTTGCGGAGCGATATCGTAAACGCTTGTTTTAAATCCGTTTCTTTTTAGGATAGGGAGCACTTTCATATGTGGATGCACCTTGTACGGATTAATTCGGTATTTTGGTGAGTTCTGAAAATCTTTTGGTCGTATTTCAAGGGAGGAATAGTATTGCCACGCATCATAAGCAGGCGAAAAAACATTGGTGCTAAGGGACATGGTACGTACTTCGCCTTTTGGATTTATCCAATGTTGCATGACTTCTTTGTGAGAGTAGGTCGGGACAACATTCTTTTTCATGTGCTTGTGCGAGCAAATGATACGTACGAGCTGATACCCTTGACATATATCCAAAACGGCAAAGTATTCCATTTCTCTGAAATGTACCTGATTATACCCCTGCATCTTGAGTTTCCCCCCACAAGCGGCACATTTTATAAATTTATCACAGGATTTACTCTGCGATTCGGGTTTCCAACAGTGCGCACATTCCAAACAGTGGAATTTTCCACGTGAGAGCACTCCCCATTTCAGGAAAATGCTTTTTTCTGCCCAAGCGTGCATCTGCTCGTTAATCGGTTTGAGAGTGCTGCTGAGGTCAGCTATCTGTTTTTCTATAATGGTCTTGGGTATCATAGGTCAAATAGTGTTAAGGTGGTCTGTACCGATTTCGGAGTTTTTATTACCTCTGTTTTCTGCTCTATTTTTTGCGGAACATCAGGCACGGGAGTAAATAAATCAGCCTTTACAGGCTGATTTACCACTGCTTTACAGTTGATTGGAGGAGGTGTTGCAATACTATCATCTGTATAGTATTTGATAGCCATATCAAAGATTTCCTGATTGTCAAAGGCGCATAATCCTGTTTTTTTGACTTCGCCAAAAATGTAGTTGATACAGTTTTCAAGGTTCTTTGATGCTTTGCAGAGATGTGGAGCAAAGGCAGTATCGCTGAGCGCAGTTTCACTCAGATAATTTTCTATAACAGTTTTAAATTTGTCAGAAGCTTTCATAACTCAAAAGATTTAAGATTGAAAAAAAGAGTGTCACTCAAAACTGCTTCTGTAGATGTCATAGCAGTATTCTTCGAAACAGAGCCAACACATAAAGGTGTAATGGGGAAGGCGATGCCTGTTTTTTACAGGCTCTCCAAGAGAATCTTCGATTTCGTCTTTGATGTTTTCCAAATCATCGAGATGGGCTATATAAAATTCTTTACAGTCCGAGTGGTATATAAATTCGGAAATCATACCACTTATGCATCCGCCGTTTTGTAAATCTTCTAAATAGGATTTAAGCTGCTCCTTTTTAGTTCCGTTGTAGGAATCCAAATCGGACAGGATTATTTTATTAAATGCTTCGCACACTTCATATTCTTTGTATATTGATTTTTCTAAGGCTTTCATAACTCATTTTTTTAGGCTTGTACATTATTTATCGGGATATTAAAAAGGCAGATCATCAGGTTCTTTTTCAGAATCCTTTTTTACTACTGTATTTGTTTGCGGGGATTCTTGGGGGTCTTTAGCAAATACCAGAATTTTAATGTGACTCGTATGAAAGGTCAGACTGCCGTGTGCCTGCGCATCACTACCGATGTAGACATTTATGCCGATTCGCCCGAATAGTTGCACCAATGCCCCTTTTTTAAGCCACTCGGCTGTCTTTGTACTTAACCAATACGAGCAATCGATATAGGTTACGATTTCCTTTACTTCCGTGCTGTTTTTGGGTTTATAGCTGTCATTGACTGCTATGGAGAAGTTTACGACCTCGCTGTTTTCTTTTACTTTAAAAACGGAGGCATCTTTTACAATTCGTCCTGTAATTTCCATGATACTTGATTTTTAGTGCATACTTTTTTTAAGTTTTGTTTCCCCTTTTTTTCGCCAATGAAATTTTTCAAAAGAAAAACGGGAAAAAAGAAAGCACAAATCAAGTGTCCGATTAAGGAGCCGGAGTGCTATAAGTCCCGAAGGGCGGCGTCAAGCCGTTATGCGCATGCAGGAGACGGCGGGCACTATTTTGGCTGCCCTTTTAGTCCGTTTTGATTGGAAATGGAATCCAATTTTTAATTGTTCATATTTTTATGATTGAACCCGATTATGCTGTTTTGATTTTTAGTATTTTTAAGCATGTAAAGTAATGAGGGACGAAAATCTGTTACAGTGCCGTTACTTGCCTGAAACCTTGGGGTAAGCAGGAAGCAAGAAACAAGACCAAGAGAGAAAATAAAAAGCTTTTTGATTTATCTTTTGATTTTAAGTATATTATGCTACGAGATAACACAACACCAAATACCCATACCATGGACAAAACTATAAAGCTTAGAGTGAAGAAGGAAATTGACAATAGAAATGAGCTTAAGGTATTACAATTAAAAGGAAGCTTGATTACCAAAGGATATACTGAGATTATCCATATTGCCGATGAGGATGAAGATTTCTATCTCAATTCGTTTTCAACGGCCGCTGATCATAGGAAAGAGGCGGAGGATTTTGTACTGGATTATATTTCCAGTCATGATCTTACCGATACTATTACGCTGCTGGGAACAGTGCGATAACTACCCTGTGAACCCTTTTTTAAAAGGAAATCGAACCTATTTTTGCTGAATAATTTATATCTGCTATTGCATTTAGGATGCACTAAAAAGGAACACCGAGTTCCTCATTTTTTATGGAATCAGAAAAACATATCAAACTCTCCGAGCTCAACAATAAAATTAGCGATGCCCTGGCAGACCGTTTTAAGGGGCAGACGTTTTGGGTTGTTGCCGATATTACCAATCATTCCTATAAGGCGGATAAGAAAATCCATTATTTTGAACTGGTAGAAAAAGGAACCACGTCCAACAGTATTGTTGCAAAAATTGTAGGGAAAGCCTGGGGAACAGGATCGATGCATCTTTCTGATTTTGAAAAAAATACAGGGCAGCGCTTTACCAATAATATCAATGTACTTGTTTTGGTCAGTGTCGATTACCATCCTTTGTTTGGTCTGTCACTGAGTGTCCTGGATATTGATACTAATTTTACACTTGGAATCCTGGAGCAGCAACGCAATGCTACGCTTAGAAGACTGGTGGAAGAGAATACTTTTATCACCAAAGAAGGAGAACACTATATAACTAAAAACAATCAGATAAAGCTCAGGGCAGTTATCCAGAAAGTAGCGGTGATATCAGGGAGTAATTCTGCAGGTCTTGAGGATTTCAGACATACATTAGAAAATAATGATTTCGGTTATGTTTTTGAGATCGATGATTATCCTACCATTGTTCAGGGGGACAATAATGCCAAGCTATTTTTAGACAAACTCATTGAAGTGTATAGCAGTGGCAAATTGTATGACGCTGTTGTAATTACAAGAGGAGGAGGTGCTCAGTCTGATTTTTTGATTTTTGACAATTATAATATTGGGCGTGCGGTGGCTAAATTTCCCATTGCGGTTATCACAGGGATCGGACATCAGAAAAATGTTTCCATTGTGGATCTCATGGCGCATACCCAGACCAAAACCCCAACCAAAGCCGCGGAGTTTATTATTGCGCACAACCGTAGTTTTGAGCAAAGCATTCTTTTACTACAAAAAAATATTGTCATTAAATCGCAGCAGCTCTTTCTACTGCATTATCAGAACCTTTCCCAACTTAAGAGCAGCCTTTCCAATAGTGCCAGGGAGCTTATTTCTGGACACAAAGATGCTTTAATGGCTATTAATCAAAACACGATTAATAGCTCCAAATCAATACTGTACCAAGAACATCGTCTTTTGATGAATCTATCCCATCAAATTTCAGGTAAACCGCGGATTATCCTTTACAATAGGATTAATGATATTAGCAATACGATCAGTAATTTAAAAACATTCACAAATCAGTATCTTCGCAATCAGAAAGGCTATTTGGGACATTACAGTTCGAGTATCAGGATGATGTCCCCTGAGAATATTCTCAAAAAGGGTTATGCTATTGTCAAGGTCAATGATAAAATAACCAGTAATGCTGATACTATAGCAGTGGGGGATACCATTGATGTGATACTGGCTGATTCGATTTTTAAAACTACGGTCAAAGAAAAAACAACATACAATGAAAGAGACACTGACTTATGAAGCTGCTTATGCGGAACTTGCAGCAATTGCAAAGGAAATAGAAAATGAAACCATTTCGGTGGATGTATTGGCCACAAAAGTCAAGAGAGCTTCCGAGCTTATTACTTTTTGCCAGACCAAACTCAAATCAACCGAAACCGAAGTAAATAAGATTATTGCCCAAATGGAAAATCCTGCAAACTAAGACACCCTTTCAAGGATAGTGATTTAATTGTTTTGTTTGTTATTATTACATGGCTAGTCTTTAAATAAGTTTACAATATATACTAAAGAATATTGAGAGGGTCATTTAGAGAAAAAAACTTTCTTTGGGTATTTTGCCGCATGAGTAGTTATCAACTGCATAAGATATTGGTTGCTTTTGTAGGGAGTGACATGCTCTTTGAGCTCGGATGTCTCTGTAAATCCAACATCCGTTGTGATATAGCCCATACCATAAAAATGGCCCTTTTCTATCCAAATACAACTGCGCTCCTCTGCAACGCGGCCTTTATCGATAATAGCAAAACTTTTTCTGTTACTTGATAAAAAAGCAATAGCCTTTTCGATTTGACTGTTGTGGTGTAACACATCTGGTAAGTTGGCAGTATCTTTTTTTTGGAAACCTTCTCCTTGTGTTGAGCTGTATATGCAAAACCGGTAATCAATTTCAAATTGCTGGGCCAAACTTCGTAACAAATTTATCCCATCATAAATACTATTGAAGAGTTCAATTCCTCCTTGGAATTTTCCCACCTTTCCAATGGCCAGATAGCTATAGTCGTTACGTGCTTGATAGCAATAAAGTCCGTATTTTGGTTCAAACCGTTTTAAAGCCCTGTTGTACATCGGCCATAATTTTTGTATTTCAGTACATTCCAAGAGCAATGCCATGAGTTCCGTGGCACAAATTTCAAAAGAGATTCCGTGAATATCACGTAAGAAATTTTGTCTTTGTGAAGTAATCTTATGTCCTGTGAAATGAGAAGCGACACGCTTTTTGAGATTGACAGCCTTTCCGACATAAATCACTTTTTTTTGCTCATTATAAAAATAATATACCCCAGGCTTTTCTGGTAATTGCTCAAAGTCAGCTGGGGGCAGGTTGGGTGGTAAACGCTGGTCCTGGGCTGTATTTTTGACCATTTTTTCTATTTCTCTTTCGTGGTCCCATTCCAGCAAGCGTGAAAATAATAGGACTGTAGCATCGGCATCCCCACCAGCGCGGTGGCGGTTCTCTATTGGTATATCAAGAGAAGAGCAGAGTTTGCCTAAACTATAAGACCCGAGTCCTGGTCTAATTTTTCTTGCGGCACGAACAGTACATAACTTTCTGGCTGTCCACTTGAATCCTGCTTTTTCTAATTCATGACGAACGAAGGAGTAATCAAAATTGACATTGTGGGCCACAAAGATCCGATCTGTAAGCAGCTCTAGTACCTTGTCTGCTATATCATCAAATAGAGGTGCATCGCGTACCATATCATTGTTGATGCCAGTTAGTGCAAAAATGGGAAGTGGAATTTCCTTTTGGGGGTTGACGAGGGTTTCGTATCGGTCTAATACCTTTTTACCGTCATGGATGATAATGGCAATCTCCGTAATACAACTACCACTGGCATTCCCGCCTGTGGTCTCGATATCTACTATGGCATATTGTACTTTTTTCATCTTAAGTTTTATAACGTAAAAACTATTCTTGTTCTTACAGGTAACAGCCTATTATTTATAGTGCTATCTTTTAGCAGATGTTGTGATCACAACGCTATGTTTTTTCTTCAGAAGCCTCGTTGGGTTTATTTTGATTTTTCATGGAGTCATTTTCTGCCTTGGAATATTAATTTCATGTTCCTGAGGATAAGGAGCCCGATGAGTCATACTCACATCTTCGCGTAACTGCTGATGAGCGGTATACTGTCTCTCTGGAGCATTAGAATAGCGAGGATCAGCAATAAAGGGCATCTTTGCCATTTTGGTTATAGTCACCGTTGGAAAATGATAATCTACTTCCACGGTACCTAAGAGTAGGTAACAACCACCGCCCTGAAACGGATATTGCCCCAGGCTATCGGGAAAATGCACGGTATCGAAATAATCCCCGTTAGTATCTATCCAGGTTCCAAAATACATGGTGCCTCTTTTGGTGGGTACGTGTTTTCTGGAGATGAGGTAGGCGAGCATTTTTATTGTTTTTTTATGATGGCTAATCAAATCCTTAACCAGTACAGAACCTCTGTATTTGGTCTGTAACAAATCAAATGGGGTACAGGATACGGGGAAACTCAGCAGTTCAATTTCATCGAAAGCATCTTCAAAGGCGGAGCGTTCCAGTACTGGCAATTTATAAGCTTTAACAGGCTCTTGGAGTAACATCAGATTTCTGTTTTCAGGTTTGAAATTCACCAGTATGAGTCGGGCGATTACCAATAATTGATTTTTGGATTGTCCTGTAAATCGGAAGGCACCGATGAAAATCAAGATTTGGATGCCTTCAATACCAATGGGAATACGATTGATGAAGTTTTCCAAAGACAGGAAGATACCGTGGGTTTCACGTTCTCTAATAATTAGTTGTGCGAGTTTGGTTTCCAAACCCTCGAGATGCATGAAGCCCAAATAGACATCGGCGCCGTATAGTGTGGTTTCGTAATCGCTTTTGTTGACACAGGGATTATGCAGGGTCGCGCCTGACATTTTAGCTTCATGCACATACACTTCAGTTCTGTAAAATCCTCCTTGATTGTTAATCACTGCTACCATGAATTCCACTGGATAGTGTACTTTGAGGTACAAACTTTGATAGCTCTCCACAGCGTAGGAAGCAGAATGTGCCTTGCAAAAAGAATAGCCAGCAAAGGATTCAATCTGGCGGTATATTTCCTGACTCAGTGTTTCGGGATGCCCTTTTTGCAGACAAGAAGCAAAGAAATTATCCTTTACTTTTTGCAAGGCAGCCTTGGAACGGCCTTTACCGCTCATGGCACGACGCAGGATATCCCCATCGGCAGCAGGCAATCCTCCATAATGCAAGGCAATTTTAATCACATCTTCCTGATAGACCATAATGCCATACGTTTCCCCGAGTTGCTCTTTAAAAACCTCGTGAAAATATTCGAATTTATCGGGATGGTTGTGACGGAAAATGTATTCTTTCATCATACCAGACTGTGCCACTCCGGGACGGATAATGGAAGAGGCGGCAACGAGTATTTTATAATTATCACAATTCAGACGGCGAAGTAGTCCACGCATGGCGGGGCTTTCAATATAAAAACAGCCAATGGTCTTACCAGTGGCCAAATAGGTATTACATAAGGCTTCGTCTTTAGAAAGCGCTGTATTGCGAATATCTACCGTAATCCCTAGGTTCTTTTGGATGAGTTTCACACTATCATCGATATGGCCAATACCACGCTGGCTGAGTATATCAAATTTTTCAAAACCAATATCCTCGGCAATGTGCATATCAAAGAGTACAATTGGGAATCCTTTTGGCGGCATCTCCAGCGGAGTATAATTGGTGATAGGCTCTTCGGAAATGATAATCCCACAGGAATGCATACTGCGCTGGTTGGGGTATTTTTCGAGTAACATCCCATATTCCTGGACATACTTTACAATGGTATTGGTTTCATGTAACGCCATGGGATTTTTGGCCAGCATATCGAGCTCTTCTTTAGGGAGTCCGAATACTTTACCCACTTCCCGAAATATCGAGCGGTATTTGAACTCTACATTGGTTCCACAAAAAGCGACGTGGTCTGCACCATAGCGTTTGAAAATATACTCCAGGATGGTATTGCGTTCTTTCCACGACCAGTCAATATCAAAATCAGGAGGCGTTTTACGGTTGAGGTTCAAAAAACGTTCGAAATACAAATCAAGTTCGATAGGGCAGATGTCGGTTATGCCCAGACAATAACTTACGATACTATTTGCACCACTACCTCTGCCGATATGCAGAAAGCCACAACTGTTACTGTACTTAATAATATCCCAGGTGATTAAAAAGTAGCCACTGAACTGCAATTCATCGATGACTTTTAGCTCTTTTTCCACGCGTGCCTTAGCCACGAGATTATCGGTTCCATAACGCCACTCTAGCCCCTCAAAGGCCAATTGAGTCAGTAAGGCGATATCGGTTTCTCTATTTAGGGTATAAAACTTTTTATTTTTAGGTGTTTTGAAATCAAACTCAAAATTACAGTCTTCGATTATCTTTTGGGTATTGGCTATAAGCTGTGGATAGTCAGTAAATGGAATAAGTAATTCCTCCATAGCAATCATTACTTCAGAGGTCTTGCAAATAGCATCTTCTGTTAGTTTGGATAAGAGCGCATTGGTATCAATCGCTCTGAGGATTCGGTGCAAATTAAACTCCCTTTTGGTTCGGAAAGTAACGGGATGCAGGATCACCATTTTATGCAGCAGTGTTTTCCACTGCGCATGGAAAAGCTTAGGAAGTTGTTCGGAGCGTATGCCAATGTATTCATTTTCTTTTAAAACATTAGGTATATTCTCCAGTGGATAAAGCACTATTACATCCTCCCAATGTGGAGCAGAAAAGGGGAGTGGCGTTCCATCAAAATTATGGTCTGTAAGAAAACGGTTCATTTGCCCCAGACCGTTTCGGTTCTGGGCTAAGGCAATATACCGAAGCTGATTTTCAAAGCGTAATTCCATACCCACAATTGGTTTGATATTAACGGCACTACAAGCTTTTATAAAATCATAAATTCCTGTTACGGTATTGATATCAGTGAGCGCCATAGCTTTTACATCACATGCCACAGCCTGTTGTACCAGCTCTTCGAGTGGTATGGTTCCGTAGCGCAGAGAATGAAAAGAATGACAATTGAGGTACATCGGATAGTGTATTTAAAAAGGAGTATTTAGAAAAGTTACCTTAAGAATTTTATATTTTACGTTTTAAAATTTCATTTTTGGTATTGGGTTTAAAACTCGCTCCGGCGCAGCGCATGACAGCATCAAAGCCGTAACGACTTTTCATTTTGTCCATAGCCTGATATAAGGAAAGCATTTCTTCTGTATCTTCAAAGAGGTTAATCTGATAGGTACCACGAACGAGTCCACTGAAGCGAATTCCAATCAGGCGCAGGCGCATACGACGCTGGTAGAGTTTATCAAAGAGATCAGTTACATTTTTGGTCAGCGTATGATCGGCTGAGGTATAGGCGATACGGCACTGTTTGGTCTCAGTATCAAAATTAGCGTAGCGGATTTTGATCACTACAGTTGAGGTAAGCCATTGTTCAGAGCGTAGTTGAAAGGCCAATTTTTCGACCATACCAACTAAGATGCGTTTGAGTTTTATAATGTCAATGGTGTCTTGGGAGAACGTATGTTCGGTTGATATGGATTTTCTCTCTGTGTAGGGTTCCACAGGATTATGATCTATACCGTTGGCTTTCTTCCAGAGTTCCGTGCCGTTTTTTCCAATCATTTGCTGCAAGACTTCTGAAGGCATTTCAGAGAGTGTCTGAATGGTTCGAATCCCAATTCGAGAGAGTAGTTGAAAGGTTTTATCGCCTACCATCGGGATTTTCTGAATGGATAATGGATTTAAAAAGGGTTTTACCATATGCTCGGGAATCTCCAAGTTCTGCTTTTGTTTGCCCTCTCCAGTGCCAATTTTAGAAACTGTTTTGTTTACTGATAAAGCAAAAGTCAGTGGTAATCCTGTTTCTTTGGTAATGGCTTGAGCCAGTTCATTGGTCCATTTATAACTACCATAGAATTTATCCATACCGGTTATGTCTAAATAAAATTCATCAATACTCGCTTTTTCAACTATAGGCGCTTTTTCCTGAATTATTTCTGTAATGGTATGTGATAAAGTGGAATATAATTCCATATCGCCTTTCATTACTTTTGCCTGAGGGCAAAGCCGAAGTGCCATCTTGATAGGCATGGCGGATCGTACTCCAAAAGTGCGTGCTTCATAGGAACAAGAAGCAACGACACCACGGTCTCCACCTCCAATAATCAGAGGCACTCCATGTAAGGCTGAATTGGTTAGCCTTTCGCAGGATACAAAAAACGTATTCATATCGATATGTACAATTGACCTTCCCATAATCTACTTCCTTTTATACGCAGCAAAATTAGTACAGATTATAACAAAATTAATTACCTTTGCTGATACAAATTGTAACAAAATCAACATGTCTTTATTTTCCGACAACATCAGGAGCCTTAGGGCAAAAAGGAAGATTTCTCAGGAAAAAGTGGCTGAAAGTCTTTTAATTACACGGGGGAGGTATGCCAAGTACGAAGATGGTACCTCTGAAGCGCCGTATGAAATTCTAAAGAAAATAGCACATTATTATCAAATCAGTATTGATCTGTTACTTTCTGTAGATGTTCGAAAAATCCCTATGGATGATTTACTGAAATTAGAAAACAACAGATTGCTGTTGCCTATTACCGTTGATGCAGCAGGAAATGATTTTGTTGAAATCGTGACTCAGAAAGCAAAAGCAGGCTACTTGAATGGGTACGGCGATCCCGAATATATCGAGAGTCTGCAACAAGTCTCGTTGCCTTTTTTAGGACCTGGGAAACACCGGGGTTTTCCTGTGGAAGGAGATTCAATGCCCCCGCATGAGGATGGTTCAATTATCATTGGCCGTTATGTGGAAAGGCTGGGAGAGGTGCTCGATGGTAAAACGTATATTCTGATTACTAAAAACGAAGGCATGGTGTATAAACGCCTGAATAAAAACAAAAAAAATGCACTGGTTTTAGCATCTGATAATCCTTTCTATCCTAATTACGAAGTAAAGGCTTCGGATATTCTGGAAATCTGGGAATATGAGTGTAATATTGGACGTACTGATAAAAAGCAGGAGTTATCAGAAACCCAAAGCATGAAAGAGCTACTTTTGGAAGTGAAAAGAGATCTTACGGAGCTAAAAAACAGGACTTTATCCACGTAACTTTTTAGTTTCAATTCTTTCTTTGGCTTCTATTAAAATGCTATGTATTTTCTTTTCCAATTCTTTTTTAGAAGGTAGTTCTGTCCAGTATTCTGCTACTACTATTCCATCTTTGTGCATCTCCAATAATTCGATTTGTTCGCGACTGCTTTCAGCGCATAAAATCAGCCCTACAGGTGATAGTTCTCCTTCAGCTTTTTCATATTTGTCCAGCCATTTTAGATAGAGTTCCATTTGTCCTTTATGTTTGGCTTCAAATTTACCTAGTTTTAATTCTATAGCTACGAGTCGTTTGAGATTGCGATGATAAAATAATAAATCCAAATGAAAATCTTCTCCATCGATAATCATTCTTTTTTGACGTTCCACAAAAGCAAATCCTTTTCCGAGTTCCAATATAAAAGATTCCAATTCTCTTAAGATTGCCTCTTCCAGGTCTTTTTCCAGAAAAGTATTTTGGAGCCCTAAAAAATCTAAAAAGTAGGGATCTTTGAAGTTGTTATGGATGGCCGTATTCTCATTGGTAATCTGTAAATTTGCAATACTGGTTCGTTCAAATTCCTTTGAGGCTATTTGTTTGCGCAATTCTCTAACACCCAATGCCTTATTAGCAGTTGTTTGAGCATAGAATAATTTAGCTTCAGTAGTTTTCAGAGGCAATAAGATCAGGAAATGGGACCAGCTCAATTGTCGTGACAGTGTAACGACAATTTGCTTATCAGTGAATTGTTCTGCGAACTGTAACATTCTTCTAAGATTTTTTTCTTCAAAATTCCGACCATACTTTTGGGTCAATTCTCGTGACAATGTAACGACAATTTGTTTTCCATAATCAGCTCTTTTATTTTGTAAGGTACTGTTGTTTATTCTAGTTCCTATATTCCAGAACAATAGGGTGAGTGTACTATTAGCCTGAACTATTAAGAGTTGTTGATTTTTTTCAATAAGTTGTGATAGCTCTTGCAGAAGTGCAGTATCATCTGTAGATGTATGTATTGCTTTTGTCTTAGTCATCAGTTTGATTTATAGTTTTTTTATAAGTAAAAATAGTTATTATTTCTGGATGAATTTCTCTCAACAATGTTGAACGATTTTGGGGTTCTTGCAGAATCATTTCTATATTTTTAAACTTGTTCAATTATTTTTTGCTTTTCTTTATTATGAAACACACTAGTTTTGGGTCATGGAATAATCGGTCCATTTCAGAGTGGATTATATCCTCTACATCCTGTTTAATTTGTAAGTAATTGCGTTTGACCATTGTATTATCGACTTTGCGAATAATGGGGATATCTTTATAATTATCCTGTTCTTTTTTGAGTGCCAGATGATCATTTATAATTTCGGAATGGAATATTTTCAACTTGATTTTGCAATCTGGGTCGTCGGCTACCATGCCCACAAACTCACCTGAACTTAAAGATGAAATTTTGGAAACGGGAATGGCTGATTCCAATTGTTTGGAACGGCTAATGGAAGTATCACTGCTATTGATGGAGAGGCTTTCTCTATCCTGCATAATCTTTCCGAAACGTTCTGATAATTGTTTGGCAGTATCTCCTGTAACTTGGCCGCTGACGATATTCCCGGTAATATTCATAATCACATCTGCCTGTTCTCGTCCATAGTCTTTCCGTAGTTGACTAAAGTCTTGGATTCCCAAACAAGTGGCTACTTTATTACTTCGGGCTGTAGCGATTAAACTATCTATATTGTTGAGGTAGATTGTAGGGAATTCATCAAATATGAGACTACTTTTCTGTTTTCCTTTTTGATTGACGAGTTTCACCAATCGGTTGACATATAGGGATAATACTGCTCCATAAATTTGTATTTTCTGCGGATTGTTTCCCATGCAGACAATCTTAGGTTCCTCAGGATTATTGATGTCTAAAGTGAAATCATTACCTGATAAAACATAATATAATTGAGGAGAAGAAAGTTTAGCCATTGCTATTTTTGCAGAGGCAATTTGGCCTTCTAGTTGCTCCATGACATCATTTAGGTAAGCATTCACAAAAGGATTAATGAGTACCTCAATTTCTTTTTCAGTTCTAAGCAACGTAAAGAGGCTATCGTAGTCTACCTGCATGAGTTCAATCACGTGGGGAAGTGTGCAAAATTCACCGTCTTTGTATTTTTTTAAATACCATATTATAGCTGAGAGAAAATTAATGGGTGATTCCACAAAAAAATCACCCTGACGCTTGATCCATTCCCTGTTTAATCCTAGCAAGATAGTACGCGCCGATTCGGAAGCATCGGTGATATCATGCATGGCAGAAGGCTCTAGGGGATTACATCTATTGGTACGAGTGAGCTCATCAAAATTAATAACATAAAACTGAGGTGATTTGGGATAAAGATGTTTGTATGTAAGCCAAGCGTTATAAGCTATTTTGGTTAGGTCATCAAATTTAAAATCATAGACAAACATGGTGAATCTTTTACGGATGTGCTGAGTCAGTACATGGCGAATAATGAAATAGGATTTTCCTGAACCTGGAGTACCAGCCACTATTAATCCGCGAAAAGGATTGATAATGTTTATCCAACTGTTTCTGATTTTATCCTTTAAATAATATCGGGCTGGCAGGTTGATAGAATATTCATTTTCTAAGAGTCTTTCTTCTTGTGGAAAGGTCTCATTTTCGGTATTAAAAATATCCTTATCATTGAGTCTGTTTTTTATAATACGAGATAATAGTGTACCTCCAGAAAGCATCAGCAGAAAACCGCTGGAGGTAATGGTCATATAGACAATTGCTGCTAGGGCTATTTCTATTTTCAGGTATAAGGAAAGATGACTTATAAAGTAAATTAGGACTCCTGTAATTATATAAATAAAAGCGGTTTTGTAATTTAGTTTTTCATTTTTTCGCCCTTTAGCACCAACTAAAGAAATTATCAGAAAACAAAGCGCAAAGAGTTTGGATTTGTAAAAATTACTGAACAATCCAGTATTATGAATATTGCTCATAATGGTATCACTGAATCCACTAACGAAGTGCCACTGACGAAAAGCCCCATAACAGTAATAATAAAAATGAATGCCTAAAATCGTAATACTGATTAGTCTTGTCATGTCCAAGATTTTTCTCAGTGCCTGTTCGTTTTCTCCTGTCTGCATAGTCCTAATTTTTCTGTGCGTTATTTGTCTAACTTAGAGAAGCAGACTACAAATCCAAATCTCTTTAAATTCCAATACTGAAGCAATATAAAAATAGAACTATGATTCGGGTTTCTGTTGGGTGCTTTTTTTTATTTCTCAATTTACACCTCTACCTTGAAGTAGTATATGGATGGTTAGGAGGTGTTTTACAAAGGTAATATGTATTTAGATTATTATAATGGTCATAATATGTCCATCATAATAGGTACTACTTGTATTTTAGCAAGATAGTATGACTTAATCCTTATAAAATTATTAAACTTAAAAGTATAGAAAAGTGAGAACTAGGTTAGAGTCCTGTTCCCGCTACTAAGAAAAAGCTTCAGACACTAGTGAACGTAAAAATGTCTTATTCTAAAAAGTTTAAAATATTTACGCAAAATTGTTTTAGAAACTTATACTAATTGATTCTTCGTGTATATGTATAAGAAAGAGGCTTGCTCTAGCAGGAAAAGTTTAATTTGAGTATCAATACTTCATAGCTTTGAATGTTTTTATTTAACATTATGGTTTTCCGTAATAAAGTTTTGTTTTTATTAATGTTATTTGTTTTTAATACTTTTCTTGGTTGGAAAGTTATTATTAATTTTAATTAAATTAAACTATGAGTTATTTAAAATCACAAATGCTTTATGATGATGGGAAGCATTATAAATGGACTGCAAAAGCGGATGAAGACGATCCTTATTACACAAAAGGAACTGATTATTCGCAATTAAACAGAACTGAAGGTTATGAGGTTCTTTATTTTATAAATCATATTGGTAAAAAACATTGGACAAGTGCCCCTGCTAATACGTCTACATACAATAAAATCGAAAGAATGATACGTTATGCAGTCCCTCCTGAGATAAGAACTCATAAGAAAATTGCAGATTGGATAATTACAAATTGGAATAATGCAAATTAAAAACCTACGTTGTTCTTTTTTTGAGTTTTGTAAAATGTTCTTAATCTTAGCTAATTAGAAGGTCTTGGGAACACACCAAAAAGCCATAAATAGTTAAAATTAAAAAAAGCTTTAGAGAAATCTAAAGCTTTTTACCTTAGTAGCGGGAACAGGACTCGAACCTGTGTCCGCCGCGGCGGATATGAGCCTGATAGCTTAGATTTTGTAATAAAAAAAAGCTCCAGATTTCTCTGAAGCTTTATCTTAGTAGCGGGAAGCATTCAAATATCTAACCAGATTATCTGGGATTATTATGATATTTTAAAATGCGCATCTTGATTTTTTCTCTACTTTTGTTTGAATAGCTACTCATATAATGCCAAAAAGCATCAATGAAATTAAATGGTCTTTTGATAATTTATAGCGATATATATATGAAACTAAATAATGTGTGACAAAATCACATATTATTTATCCAAATTCGGATTGCTTAATGTGATTTTTTGACACATAAAACAAGTTGTAGGCAATTTAAATCACCATCTTAATTAACCAGTTTTAAAACTATGCCATTATATAAATTGACTGAAGAAGATAAAAAAGGGTATGCAAAAAAATATCTAGAAAATTTAGAATATTGGTTGAGAAGAATAATCGATCAGAAGTTTACTGAAAAATTTGGAAACGATTATATTAACTATGAAACTGCAGGGCAATTTCTAATTAGAAAAGAAATTAGAGAAAAAGTAGAAACTAGATTTAATAAATATTCTGAGAGGTTTCAAAGGAAAATTGATGCGACATTATTAGAACATTTGATTGAAATTATTTGTAAAGAGAATCTTTACAATGAAATTTTCAAACCTTTTTTTGAGCAGAATTTTAAATTAGGTAGAATTCAATTAAAGAATAATCTGACTGAATTGAGTGATATTCGTAATCGTGTTAATCACGTAAATCCAATTTCTGTCAGACAATTGGAAAAGTCTATTTGCTACACTAATGATATTATTGAATCAATTAAAGAACATTATAAAACGTTGAATATGGATAAAAAATTTAATGTTCCAACTTTTCTATCATATTCAGATTCATTTGGACAACATTTTTTAAGAGAACATATAAATTGGGCTACAAATTGCTTAGTTCTTAATAATAGAAAATTTGACATTTATTGTTACGATAAAATAAGTTTAGAAGTTGAAATCGATCCATCATTTTCAAGTGCTGAATATGATGTTATTTGGAATATAGGTAAAAGAGAAATTATAAATGAGAAAAATATTGAAATTACGTTTAATGAATCAGATGTAGCTGATTTCTACAGTGTAATAGTCAAAGTTGTTTCGAAAAAATCCTGGCACAAACTTAATAACTGTGATGATTGTTTAGCAATCCAATTTACAATTTTACCTCCTAGATAAACTGCCTACAATAGCTACTATAATGAATTTGGCATTTAGTTTAATGGAAAGTTGGTTTTGTATTTGGGAGTATTATTGAAATTACAGTTTAAAGAACATATTGGAAATTCTTTACTTATTTCAAATTTTTCATAGATAATCAAAGTTATAAAGGGGCTTATAAAGCGCCTTCATCAGCAAAGGAATAATAGGATTCGGAAGTTATAATTAATGAATCCAGTAATGTGATATCAAGAAGTCTTCCGGCTTCTTTTACTTTTCGAGTTATCTGTTTATCGGCTTCAGAGGCTGTTAGGTTTCCTGAAGGATGATTGTGAATCATTATCAGAGATGTTGCATTGGCTTTAAGAGCTGCTGAGAATATTAATCTGAGATCCACTATAGTTCCTGTAATTCCTCCAGATGAGATTTCATAAATTCCAAGTCCCTTTTGAGCTTGATTCATAAGTAATACTTTGAACTGCTCAAAGAGTTCAATTTTATTATAATCCCAAGCTGAAAGAGCCAGTTTGTATGCGTCTTTGGAAGATTTGATTTGCGGTCTTTCAGAGTTTTTTACTTTTGTTTTATAAATCAGTTCAATTTCAGATACAGTCTGCCAGTTTTGATTTAAAGTTTCCATAATTTCTATATTTTAAATTAATTATGGAACATCCACCGGGAATCGCCTAGCAAGCGCAAAAAGCAACGCAATAAAGCAGGAATTTTTTCCTGCATTTATGGGGGAATTTTTTGCTAGCGCCCGCAAGCGATTCCCGAACTTTGTGACGAAATTAAATAAGATATTAGAAGAATAAAGGACTGTTTAAGGTGGGGTTGAAAAGATCTATGTAGCGACTATGCCAAAAAAGTATGGTTTGAACCCTTCATCGCCCACGAAAATCAATAATAAATGCTGAAGTATCAGGGTCTACAATCGAACACATTATTCCTCTTTTGATATTTTTTGAAAGACTAACCTTTAAAATGTTATAGTTTAGAAAATATATAAGACTTAGTTTTTTACATAATTGGAAAGCGACAAATACGCACTAAAAGAAAAGAGAAAAATGACTCTGCTAAGATCAGCTTATTGAACTATAATTAATCAAAAAGAAAGCTTGTTCTGGTAACAGTTTTCTTTTTTTTCTTCTTTTGTGAGAAATGAAGATATTCAATTCCTGCGCATAATTCCTGATGTTCGGAAGGACGCATATCGATAAAACCCGGATAAAATGATATTATATTATTTGGATCTAGATTATCTTTTATTTTTTCGAGTACTATTTCCGCTGCAGTTTCTCCTATTTTTGATGGTTCCTGAAGTGGTTCTCGATGTTCTGGTCTGATAAAATTTGAACTTGTGAAATTTTCTCCTGAATAACTAAAAATCTTAACTTCTTTAACGATATCAATATTTTTACTTTGCAGATACGATGCAGCTCCAAGCGCCATCCAGCTTGTAAGGACAAAAAAACTGTCGAATTTAATATTTGCTTCCAAAAGTTTATTTATTGCAAATTCTCCATCACTTAACGATTCTCCTTCTGTTTCTATTAGGAGTTCGGGGTTATTTATTTGGTGTTTTTCCAAAATCCGGTCATATCCGCGAGCAAGTTCAGATGTTTTTCTGAGTTCATTAGGCCCCATAATACATGCTATTCGCTTGCGTCCACTATTAATGAGATTTTCTATTGTTAATGAAGCTGCGATATAATCATTGGCAATTGGAAACGAACTTTCGGATCTATTTGATTGCTTTTTTCCAAATAGAATAACAGGAGTACCTCTTTTTACGATTCCTTGACAGGTATATAGGTTGTAATCACTATAGATACTGATAATGATTCCGTTAGCATTAAAAGCTTCAAGATGCAAAAGGTTCTCTCTTTCACGTTCCTGATTATGATCTGACTCTAGTATTATAAGTTTATAGCCCAGTGGATATAGAACATTACGCACTCCTTGAAGTACTTTTGTAAAAAATGGTGATATTTTTTTAGGAACAATAAATCCTATAGTTTTGATTTCTGGTTTTAAACCTACAACAGACGAAACAGTTTTATAACCTAATTGTTCAGCCGCATACAGTACTCTTTCTTTAGTGAAGTTGTTTACATTTTTAGCATTTCGAAGTGCTCTTGAAACAGTTGATTTTGATAAATATAAATGCCTGGCAAGTTCTTCGAGGGTAATATGCTTCATACTGTTAAAGTTTAATCAAAAATAGAAAAAAAATGTAAAGTTATGAGATAATAAAAAAGCTAATAAATTCTAGTAAATACATTTCTTAAATTAGCTTGGAAGAAAGCCGGCTTGTAGATCAATTCATCAAAAAATCGAAATTTTGAAGAACTTATGAAGAGAAGTCGTAGTTGAAAATTTTAATATTCTTGCTGTACTTCTTATTCCTAAACCTTCTTTTGTGAACTGAATGATACTTTCTTCAATATCAGGTTTGTAAGCTTGATAAGTATAACTTGCAACTCTTGTTTTCCTATAAAGTCTACAAATATATCTTTGATTACCAGACTTTGTTTTTCCATATTTTATCATGTTTTTAATTTCACCAACACATCTGCAACACCAAGTCGGATTTGAAGTCATTCTTTTCGATTTAAGACATTATAAAATAAATTTTCAGTAAAAATACATCAAAGATTAATAACAGGGAAAACGATTGTAAATAAAGTCTTTACAATCGTTTTTTGATTTTTTGGTAATGAGGTAAAAAGCAGAAAAAAGCGAGGTTTGGCAAAAGTAAGGTTACTAAAACGTTACTTTCAAGCATTATAAACAACCGCTTTAAAATACTGTAATTCAGCTTTCTGCATAGTTTTTCATATTGTTCCGTAGCTCGCATAGGTTTAATTTTATCATTAAGAATTGTGAGTATGGAAACGACAAAAAAATCAACGTTTAAGGTTCTTTTCTACCTTAAAAAGAATGCCCCGAAGAAGAACGGGAAAGTTACGGTTATGTGTAGAATTACCGTAAACGGTAATCAGTCTGCATTCAGTGCCAAGTTGGATATTTCCGCAACAAATTGGGATTTGAAGTACGGCAGGGTTTTAGGTAAAAGCCGAGAAGCCCAAGAAACAAACAGCAAACTTGACAAAATCCGTTCAGGTATTGAGGAATGCTATTCCAAAATTCTGAAGAACGATGGGGCTGTAAACAGTACTAAACTTAAAAATGCCTTCCTCGGTATGGAAAGCGGAGAAATGACCTTTTTCAAGTTTTATGAACAGTTCTTATCCGACTATGAGAAAAAGGTCAATAGCGGACTTCGGGTAAACGGAACACGAAGTAAGTATAAAACACTATTAAGACATCTTCGCAATTTTGTACTTACAAAATACGGTTACTCCGATGTGTCTTTTAACGACCTTACTCCTGATTTTATACAGGACTTTGATTACTACCTACGTGATGACCAAAGCTTGACACATAACACGATTTGGCTGTATATGATTGGCTTTACCACGCTTTGCCGATTGGCAATGAGCAGAAAGCATCTTGCTTTCAATCCGTTCAGCGAGTACAAGAATACCAAAAAGGACAAAGACAGAGGTTATCTGTTGCGGAACGAGTTGGAACAGCTTGTAATGTTCAACTGCGAGAAAAAGAAAGACGAATTGGTTAAAGACCTGTTTGTTTTCAGTTGCTTTACTGGTCTTTCCTATTCAGATATGAAAGGGCTTAGAAACAGCAATATTCAGGATTTCTTTGACGGTAACCAGTGGATTATCATACGTAGGAAAAAAACAGCCACATCGTCAAACGTGATGCTGTTGGATATTCCCAAAATGATTGTCGAAAAATATGCAGGATTTTCAAAAGACGGAAAGGTATTTCCTGTACCATCAAATACAGTCTGTAATGATAGCCTAAAGAGAATATCACAACTGATTGACTGCCTGAAAGAAAAGAAAGTAACCTTTCACTTGGCACGCCATACGTTTGCCACGCTGTTTTTGAGCGAGGGAGTTCCGTTAGAGAGTTTGAGCAAAATGTTAGGGCATAAAAACATTGCCACAACGCAAATTTATGCCAAGATACTCAACGAGAAAGTAGGTAAGGATATGCAAAAAGTATCACACAAATTTAAGGGGATGGAGCAGTCTTTTGTGGCTCAATTATAAAACCCAGTAAAGAAATTTAAAAAAGTCAATGTTATCTACATTGGCTTTTTTTGTACTTTAGCTATTAGAAAAAATGCTTCAAATAATGGCGGATATAAGACAAAAATATATTTCACTAATTCAGAATAGAAGTGAAGAAAATAAAAAAGCATTGAAACTTTTATTTTCACAAGGATTATTTGGCAACTGCGTTTCTATATTAAGACAAGAGTTGGACTCTTTTATTAGAGTAATGTATTTAGGTAGAATATCCGATTTCAATGAACGAGAAAGAATGATGAAGCAGACTTTATCAGGAGAGAAATGGACAGTTTTAACATCAAATAACAAATGGAAACAAATCACAGATAAAGATATGGTTGAGAAGGCAAATGAATTTTATGGGTATATTCAATATGTATATAAATTTGGTTGTGCTTCCATTCATTTGTCAGATTTCCACAACTACACAGCTCAAAACCCCTTTGAAAAACTCAATGATACGGAGAAATATGATATAAAAAACTACCTTAATACATATCATAATTATCCTATTGAAAAGGAATTGACTGTTGAAAATATATCAGACTATATTCCTAATGTCTTTGAAAAAATTTCATCAAATTTGACTTGCTATTTTGGTAGTATATTAAATAATGGAATGATAGAAATGTAATAATACCAAAGCCCACCGCTTTAAGCAGTGGGCTGTTTCTTTAATTGACCGATACAGTTACAGTTTCACACAATCAGCTAACGCTGATAGTTATCTTCCAATACTTTTACAATATCACTTTCACGAAACAAGATTTTCCGTTCGAGCTTGATAAAAGGTATCAGTCCGTCATCTCTGTACTGTTGCAACGTCCGTTTGCTGATATGCAACATCTCGCAAACCTGTTCGCCTGACAGGTAGATTTCCCCTTTTAAGAGTGGATGAAAATATTCCCTGATATACAGCAGTTCATTTTTGATGCCTACCACAGCTTCGAGCAAAGCAAGTATATCCTCGTTTGAATTTCCAATCTGTTTCATTTCTTTTGCTTTTTTAACGGTCGCTCTCCCTGCATAAATAATTCCACTTCGGATAATCTGAAATATGTTTTCCGATTGATTTGCGTTGCCCCAAGAATGCCCTTTGCCCTGTACGTCTGCAAAGTTCTTTTGCTAATGTTCAGTAGTTGACAGGCTTCCTGTTGGTCGAGCCATTTTGTTGCCTGTTGCAATGCTTTGTAGGGTGCGGTCATTTCCGCAATTAGATTGGAAACTTCCTTTACTTCCCTATGCAATGCTTTTAAAATCTGAATGTCTAAAACTGTTATTTCCATATCTACATCATTTAAACCTCGAAAATAAAAGCTATTTACATAGGTCATTCCAATGTTGCCGTCAGAGGTAGCGTTTGGCGTTCAGATGTAAAATACTCGGCTACAATCCCAACTTTGGCTTATTATTTTTCTGGAGAGCTTGTTGCGGTTTGATTGCGTTGTCTGTCTTCAAGGCAGGCTTATTGTTTTTCTGTACAATCTGACTTTTTTCATCGTTTTTGAAATCCGAAAGTAAAACTGTTTTTGTTGCCCCTATTATGCTTTCAGGTTCTGTAGTCTGTTTTTGTTGTTCAACACGCTTGCCCCCGAACAGCCTGCCCAGACCTAAACTCTTTGTTTCTTTGAATTGACGTTTAGAGTTGTTAATGAAATTGGAAATTGGGTCGCTATGCTTATCGACCTGCATAAAAAGAGGTTTCTTTTTCTTCTCGGATAGCTCTTTTTCTTTACGCTCTTTTTCGGTAATTGTTTTTTGTGCCATAGGTTCAAAATTTCCCCTAATTTAGAACACAAGGAATGTATTATTTTAATTTGGCATTACGTGGCAGTATTTGGCTTGTGTTGGCACAATATAAATGGAAAGCAATCCTCAAAACACTTTAAATTTTCCTCGCAAAGCCCCTTCACATTTAAAAAGTTTTGTACGGATAAGAGAAAGCATCCAAAAAACACCCAATACTTATCCCATACGTGCTTTTTGTATCCTTTCTTTGATTGGAATGGATTAAAAAAAGAACAAAAGATAGCAAAGATAAGGCGGACAGCCACCGCACCACCCAACCAAAAGACTACGGCATAATGGCAGGCAAATATGGTGGCTTCGCCCAGTTATTGTGTGTGATTGCTCTGCCACCCTTCGGGACTTATTCCGTTTCCTTTTGGTTTTCGCACCTGTCCGTCTTGTTAAAATGGCTTTCTTTTTTTTCTGTTTTTTTGTTTTGGAAACAATTTTAAAAGAAGTTATGCATCCTGACCAACGGACGGTTATCAAAATAACGGCTTGTGCTTCTCATTATAGATTTCGCTAATTAACTCCCCGAACTCCTGAAAGTGGTACTCGATAATGTTGTCCAGATACGCATAAATCGTCAGTTTGTCAATGCCCATAATGTTGGTAAGCCTGTTAAATGTTTCGTGGTGTTCCTGCCGTACATAGACCGATTTACCCCTACTTGCAGTACTGTTCGGAATTTTAAAGAACTGTCCGCAGTAATCCTCTTTGGTCAGTTTTTTGGTTTTAGAGGTGCCTTTTTTAGAATTGTTGACCGATGGCTTTGAATGTTCTGTTTCTGTTGCTATTTCCTCGGGTTCTTCTCCTGCCATTACACGCATAATAGCTTCCTCATCAACTTCGGGTTTTGCAAAGTCTTCCCGATGTGTTATTCCTTGTTGTTTCATCACAGGTTGTTTCTTTTCATCGGTTAGGAAATTTCCAATAGAAAAATCCTCTTTTTCGGGTTGCTGATTTTTGTTTTCTTCGTGTATCATATCTCTCAATTTTAATATTATATCCAATTAGCTGTTTGGCTAGCTAAGCAGTCAGTTGTATGTACGATTACACCTATGTAACAACCTATCTACCTATGCACCTGCATACCCTTAATTAGCTGTTTCGTTAACTGAAAAGTGTATAATTCGTCTTCATTCAATCACGCAGATTTGCTGTCGGGATTTATGCCGATTGGCTGCATAGTTAAGGTTATAACCAATCAGCCAGTTAACCAGTTACAAAGGAAATAAAAGCAATTTCAATCCCCATAAAGGTGGCAGTCTTTGGCGTTTAGTGGCTTTGTTTGGCGTGATTGTAAGTCGTTGTTATTCAAATAGTCTTATCGAACTTTGTAATGGAAGCTACTGCTTTTTTTGGCTAACTCCAATCCGTTTGCAAAACGGATTTTTCTGAACTCCTGTTCAGAGCAAGTTATCTCTTGAGGTCCTCGAAATGAATTTCGGCACCTCAAAAGCACTTGCCCTTGCAGGGGGCTGGAAACGGCTCCGAAGTCGCCCGTTTGTTTAAAAATTAAAAATGGATTATTATGGAAGAGAAAAACAGAAAACAGATTAGGAAAACAGGAAGAAAACCAAAGAATGACCCTGCCGTCAATCGGTATTCCATTAACCTGAATGATGAGGACAATGCTAAATTTCTTGCCCTTTTTGACCAATCAGAAATAAAAGTAATTGCTCATTTTATCACAGCCTGTATCTTTCAAAAGACGGTAAAGACCGTTAAAATTGATATGGATGCAATAGAATATCACGAAAAGTTGACCCGATTTTTTAACCAATTTAGAGCAATCGGAACGAATTACAATCAGATTGTGAAGATATTGTACCGCAATTTTTCAGAGAAAAAAGCAGGAACATACCTTTTTAAATTGGAAAAAGAAACCATAGAATTGGTAAAAATCACGAAAGAAGTCATCCGTTTGACACAGGAATTTGAAGGGAAGTATCTGAAAAAAGAGTAAAGTTATGATTGCAAAAATTGGAAAAGGAAGTAATATGTACGGAGCAATTCTGTACAATCAGCAGAAAGTGGACACGGAAAATGGAGTGGTTTTGTTGCTGAACAAGATACCCGACACGGTGGACGGCAGGTATTCCGTAGCCTATTTTAATAAATGCTTTGAGCCGTACCTGTTGGCAAACATCAAAACGGAAAAGACGGTACGACATATTTCGCTGAATCCAGATCCTGCGGATATAGTCAGCGATGAACAGTTTGCCGAAATGGCACAGAAGTATATGGAACGTATGGGCTACGGCAATCAGCCCTATATTGTTTTCAAACATACGGATATTGACAGAATGCATATACACATTGTTTCGACTTGTGTAGCTATTGACGGAAAGAAAATCCCCGATGATTACGACCATCCACGCTCAATGGCAATCTGTCGGGACTTGGAACAGAAATATAATATGAAAAAGGCAACTAAACAAGAGCATAAACAAGCTAATAAAGTTTTCAAGCCTGTAAATCATAAAAATGGCGACATAAAAAGTCCGATTGCTTCGGTAGTACGGCATCTACCAAAGTATTATAACTTTTCTACTATGGGTAGTTACAATGCTTTACTATCACTTTTCAACATCACTGCGGAAGAAGTCAAAGGCGAGCGGAACGGTCAGAGGGTAAACGGATTGGTGTATGTTGCATTGGACGAAAACAGGAACAAAGTAAGCAATCCATTCAAAGCATCGCTTTTCGGGAAAGATGCAGGGGTTGCACACCTACAGAAGCATTTTGAGCAGTCCAAAGAGAAAATGAAAACCACACCTGTAAGGTCTGTTCTGAAAAATACGGTGGAGCTTGCCATACATACCACAAGCAACGAAACGGATTTTAAAAAGCAGTTGACCGAGCAGGGTATTAATACAGTTGTAAGACGTAATAGTGAAGGACGAATTTATGGTATGACCTTTATTGAACACCAAAGCCGTAGCGTTTGGAACGGCTCACAATTAGACAGAAACTTGTCGGCAAACGTATTCAACGATTGGTGGAACAACGGAAATAAACCCGAATTAAAGATACAGGATAGCCCTGTTTCCAAAACAAATACATTGGACGATTTGCCAACAAAAAACCTTTTTGAATTTCTTGCACAGGTGCATTCGTCTAATTCTGATATTGGGCTATTCAGCCTGTTGCCTGATGCACAGGGCGAGGAGTATGAAGAAGAACAGTTTGCAAATAAGATGAAGAAAAAGAAGAAAGGTAGACGGTTGTAGAATGTAATATGACAGAAGTTGCCTTAATTTGAGATAGTACATTCAAAATAAACAGTACAAAAAACATAATTGATTACCTTTGTTACTTTACTTTAGTTTTCAATAAGGAATGAATGACAACGAAACAAAACGACTTTCACGATTAACAGCAATCCTCATACAATTGCAGACTAAACGTCTTTTGACGGCTTCTGAACTTGCTGATAAATTTTCAGTAAGTACACGCACAATTTATCGTGATATTAGAGCTTTGGAGCAGGCAGGCGTTCCGGTTTTAACCGAAGACGGAAAAGGTTATACACTAATGGAGGGGTATAGTGTTCCACCTGTAATGTTTACCGAAGCACAAGCCAATGCATTGATTATGGCAGAGCAATTGGTTCTCAAAAACAAAGACACCTCATTCATTAAAGATTATATAGAAGCCATTGAAAAAATAAAATCGGTTTTGAGATACAGCATAAAAGACAAAGCCAATTTACTTTCCGAAAGAACCCGATTTGACCAAAACATCAATAGAGAACGAAACAGTAATAATTTATCCGATTTACAATTTGCATTAACCAATTTTTGTCTCACAAAAATTGAATATAGTAACGAGCAAAATGAAAATACAACTCGCTTAATCGAGCCATTTGCGTTACTTAGTACAGAAAATTGGTTGTTGGTTGCTTATTGTCGTTTGCGAAAGGAATTTCGTTTTTTCCGTTTAGACAGAATACAAAAAATGGAAGTGCTCACAGACAAATTTGAACCGCACAAAATGACCTTACAAGAATATTTTGATAAATATCATTAATTCATTCATACCCTTGACATAGGGCTGTCGCAACTTCATTTTAACTTTGTCCAAGTTTAAAAAAATAAAACAATTTTAAAATGGAAAAACGAGTAATTGACCCTTGGAAATGGGGCGAACAAACAAATTCAGCACAAGCCGTAGAAGTGACAAACGTAACAGGAACCCTTTACTGTTCGGGGCAGGTAGCTATTGACGAAAACGGAATACCAAGTAGTGCAGAGATGCGTTCACAGCTTATCCAAACCATTCAAAATCTTGAACAACTGATAAGCGAAGCAGGTTATGAATGTAAGAATATCGTAAGACTGAATGTTTACACAACATCAACACAGGATTTTTTCACGACCTGTATGGATATTCATGTTCCGTTTATTCAAAAGTATGGCATTAAACAAGCTACAACCTTGCTTGAAGTGAAAGGACTTTTTGCAACTTTGACCGTAGAATTAGAAGCTACGGTAGTAAAGTAAGTATGAACGAAACAGAAGTGTTTTATCCGACAAGCCCTACAGAGTGGAGAAAGTGGTTAGCAAAAAATCATCGTTCAAAACAGTCTGTATGGCTTGTTTTTCATACCAAATCATCAGCAAAAAAAACTATTACCTGGAGTGAAGCTGTTGACGTTGCACTTTGTTTTGGTTGGATAGACAGTAAGAAAATCAAAATAGACAGCGAAACATCACATCAATTTTTCAGTAAGAGAAAACCTAACAGTACCTGGTCAAAAATCAACAAAGAAAAAGTCCAAAATCTTATTGAAAACGGACAAATGACACAAGCAGGTTACGAAAGTATCGAAATTGCAAAGCAAAATGGCTCGTGGGCAATTTTAGATGAAGTTGAAGAACTGATTATTCCCAAAGATTTAGAAAAGGCATTCACAAAATATAAAGGTTCAAAGGACTATTTTTCAAATTTGAGTAAGACCATTAAAAAAATGATGTTGCAATGGCTTGTACTTGCCAAAAGTTCCGAAACCCGCCAAAAACGTATTGACGAAATAGCAGAACTCGCAGGGCAAAAAATGAAGCCTAAGCAATTTTGATAAAGAGGAGCTTATGATCGGTATTACATTTCGCAGCAAAAAATGTGTGAGATTAAACTCCCGTCCGTTCTCGCCATCTTATTACATATTAATATATGATAGCCAATTTATTTGCGATAGCAATAAAAGCATACTTGTTTCTGTCTTTTGCTTTCATTCCCCGAAAATAATCCCCAAGAACTAGAGGGTGCCCAACTTTTTCGGGCCCCCTCTTAGATTAATCTCATACCATAATAATTACGAGTCTATTCCCCTTTAATATCAATTCCTATTTTGCCATAAAAATCTATATCAGAAGCTTTTGTTTCAAGTAAATCATGTGCTTTACCCATATCTTCTAAAGAAAATACTTTAGTTACAATTGGTTTTAGTTTACCTTGTTCTACTAGTTTGGTTAACTCATCCAGTTTGTTTCTGTTTTGTCTAGTAAAGACAAAGTGATAGGTTGCATTTTTCCCCCAAGCTTCAATAAGATTTTGAGGCTGGGTAATATCAACTAGTGTAACTACTTGACCAAGCTGACTCAGAATTTTACCACTATCCGTAAGAGTCGTGCCCCCTATGGTGTCAATAATTACATCTACTCCTTTATTATTTGTTAACTCATTGATGCGATCAATGTAATTTTCTTTAGTGTAGTCTATAACATAATCAGCCCCTAGTTCATGTAAAAAGTCATGATGTACCTCTCTAGCTGTTGTAAAGACTGTCGCTCCTATAGCTTTAGCTATTTGAATAGTTGGTATTCCAACTCCACCAGCTCCTCCGTGAATTAAGATTGTTTGATTGATTTTAAGCTGGGCTCTAGTTACAAGTATTTCCCATGCAGTACCTGCAGCTAAGGGAAGAGTAGCTGCTTGTAAATGACTAATACTTTTAGGTTTTAAAGCAATAATAGATTCATGAGCACAGTGATATTGTGCGTAACTTCCTTGACCATTGAAAATCTCAGGAGAGTAATATACTTCATCACCAACTTTAAAATTTTCAACTCCCTGCCCAAGCTCTACGATCACTCCAGAGACATCATGCCCGGTGATAACAGGTAGAGATAATTCATTTTTATAATCTCCACGACGTATTTGATAATCTAAAGGATTAATAGATGTAGCAAGTACTCTAACTAGTACTTCTTTAAATTTAGGTTTTACAATAGGTACTTCTTTTATTATAAAGTTTGTAACTGGTCCAAATTCTTCTAATATGGCTGCTTTCATTATATATTGTTATATGTTTATAAATTAATTCGATAGGGTGTTTAAAAATTCAAGAATTTCTAATCCAATTTCATTTACGTGAGTTTCTAAAGCAAAGTGACCTGTGTCATAGAATTTTAATGTGGCCTTTGGTAAATCTTTTTTATAAGCCTTAGCTCCCTCAGGTAAGAAGTAAGGATCTTTATTTCCCCAAACAAGTAAGGTCTTTGGTTGATAAGCTCTAAAGTACTCTTGGAATTTAGGATACAGTGCTACGTTTGCTCTATAGTCTCTAACAAGGTCTAATTGAATTTCGATATTCCCAGGTCTATCTAAAAACTTTTGATCAAGAGTGTAGGCTTCAGGTGCAATTAAAGAAGAATCTTTAACTCCTTGGTGATACTGAAACCAAATGGCTTCTTTGGCAACAAAACCATGTAATGCTTTTCGATTTGCATCTGAAGAATCACGCCAATAACGTTGTATCGGATCCCACTCTGTACTTAGCCCTTCTTCGTAAGCATTTCCATTTTGAGAAATAAGTGCAGTTATTTTCTCTGGATTATTTACAGCTAATCGAAATCCAACTGGAGCTCCGTAATCAAATACATATAAAGCAAATTGTTTTAGTTGTACTTGCTCAATAAAAGATTGCATGATTTGAGCTAAGTGATCAAAAGTGTAGTTAAACGCTTTGTGATTTGGAGCATCAGAAAATCCAAAGCCAGGTAAGTCGGGTGCTATAATGTGATACTGTTTACTTAGAATAGGAATTAAATTTCTAAACATATGTGAAGATGTAGGGTATCCATGTAAGAGTAGAAGGGTAGGTTTGTTTGGGTTTCCTGCTTCTCTATAGAAGATATTTAATCCCTCAACTTTAATGTTGCGATAATGAATTGAATGGTTTTCCATGACTTGATTTTTTGAAATTAAATTTGATTGTGCATAAGCACTTGAAATACTAGTCAGACTAAAGGTTAATAGAGTAGCTACTAGTAGTTTTGTTATTGATTTTTTCATCTTGTTATTTTTTTGTCAAAAATATATCGGATATTTGATTACTAAAAACGATTAATTATGATTTAATAAATCATAAAAAGTGATATTAAAATGAATACAAATGATTTAAAAATATTCGAGGCAGTAGCGGAGAGTGGTAGCTTTACTAAAGCTGCTGATCTAATGTTTACTGTTCAATCTAATGTTACAGCTAGAATTAAAAGCTTGGAAGAGGAGTTTGATACCAAACTATTTTCAAGAACTTCTCGAAAGGTTGATTTAACAGAAGAAGGAAAGATATTAATGCGTTATGCCAAACAAATTCAGCACTTAGTTGAAGAGGCTAAAAATGAGATAAAAAGCAGTGATATTGTAACAGGGCATTTAGCCATTGGGTGTATGGAGACCACTATGGCGTTAAAAGCTCCTGAGATACTACTGGCTTTTGGACAGAAATACCCCAATATTGAATTAGAGTTTAAATCAGAAGACAGAGATGTACTTATTTCAGATGTTTTAAACTATAAGCTTGATGCAGCTTTTGTTTCTGCTCCCCTTAATACAAATGGATTAAAGGAAATAAAAATTAAAGAGGAACAGCTTGTTATTTTAGCTTCTTCAAAACAACCAAGCTTAAATAAATTAGTTACACAAGAACCATTAAAGAGTATTGTATTTGACAATGGTTGTATTTTCAGAGAACGTTTAGAGTCATGGTTCAGCCACAAAGGTGTTCATAATTATAAGAGTATTGAACTTAATTCTATAGAGGGAATTATAAACTTTGTAGAGGCAGGTTTAGGTATTAGTTTACTACCTGAAGAGATTATATCGCTGTACTATCAAAATAGAAAAATATGCACTTATCCACTTAACAAACAATTAGGAACAATGACTACGTTACTTGTTTATAGAAAAGATAAGGCTCCATCAAAAGCATTGCAATGTTTTATCGATATGTACGTACAGGACATCGATTGAATATTGATGATATTAAACTACAGCAATTCCGGTTCAAGGAAATGTTAGTTGATTATGTATAAAGTGAATCATGGAAAAAATAGAATAGTTTTATAAGAACAAATATGGAGGGCACCTAAATAGTGACATTCAAAAAAGCACTGTTCAATTTGATGTTTTTAGAATTTAGAACCAAATGAATACAGAAACGAAATTGAGTGATCCCAACAAGGTCGTCGATGTATTCAGTGCATTGGTAAATCATACGAATCCGCCCTGTCTGCTATTTTTAGGAACTGATGCACTTGAAAGAGCGCAAGATAAAATCGTTCAACTAATAAAACAATGGAAGAATATTTCCTCCTATACAGATTAATTTCACCTCACTTAAAACAGCATCCATATTCCTTATTATATATATTGCTTTAATCAAAACACTCCACAGTATTATGGACATTTTTTCAAAAAACAGCATTGATATCTTTAAAGATGTAACGAATAGCGAGTTTGAGGATATAAAAAAACTCTTTCATTATAAAAAATATAAGAAAGGGGATTTTATTATCAAAGAAGATGAGCTTGTTACGAATGTCTATTTTATTGTATCTGGACTCGTTAAATTATTTTACTCTGACAGACTGGCAAAAGAATTTATATTATCATTTGCTTTTGAGAACTGGTGGGAAACAGACTTCTACGCATTTTACAATCAATCCAAAGCTATATTAAATCTTCAATGTATTGAAGATACTACAGTATATTGTTTACATTATAACGATTATCTTTGGATGTTGGACACTTACCCTCAATTGGCTAACTATTTTCTCAATAAATCTATAAATGGACATATTGCCAATCAAAAAAGAATTTTATCCCTGCTTGGACAATCTCCGAAGCTTAAGTATGAACAGTTTTTACATACCTATCCACAATTGGTGCAAAGAATCCCAAAATCTATATTATCCTTATATCTTGGAGTTTCACGAGAGACACTTAGCAGATTATATAAGAATGGGAACAAAAAGTGATTTGAATCACAGCAATATTCCAGAAAGTAATAAGAATTTTGTATAACAATTATTCGATAACAGATTTAAATAATTATAAAATGGAAAAACAACTTATCAATCCTTGGAATTGGCAAGAAGTCAGAAATTATGTTCAGGCAGTTGAAGTAAAAAACATAACAGGAACCTTATATGTGTCTGGTCAGACCGCTATTAATGATGAAGGCGTATCAAGCGTTGAAGATATGCGATCACAATTAATTCATACTATTCAAAATTTAGAAAAAGTCATTAAAGAGGCTGATTATAAAGTAAAAAATATTGTTCGGTTAAATATTTACACAACGTCAACAGTTGAACTTTTTGAAAATTTTGAAATCCTGCAAAACTGGTTAACAAAAAATGAAATCAAACAATCTTCTACAGTACTGGAAGTAAAAGGTTTATTCGAGACTTTAAAGATTGAACTAGAGGCAACCGTAGTGAAATAATGATCTGAAATTTCCCATTTGGTAAATGCTTTGTATATTGTAATAATTTTATAGAATACATTCTATTGTTCAGCAATTTGAATAAACCAGAAATTGATCTTATTGCAAACAAAGCAAAAGAAGTAAAGCTTAACAAGGGTGACTATTTTGCTAAAATAGGAAAGGTACAGTACTTAAAAAGGTGAATTTTATTATCGATGGTATTCTTTGTTTTTGTTATTACAGCAACGAAGACGAGGAAATTATCAGAATTTTCATTAAAGAAAATCATTCTTTTCAATTTCAAGAATTTACCTTTTACTGAATTTATTCAAACTGCTACATATGTAAATTGCTTGTGTTTTTAAATCAGGATTGAAATGAAGTTCTGACATAGGAATAGAGTAGATAAGATCATCCAAAAAATCACCAACATTTGCCGATCGTATGCCTATATCACAATATCTCTTCATCTTTGGGAATTACTCAACAATCGTTGAGTAAAATAAAAAAAATACTGAAGTACATCTTACTAAAAGGTAAACGAATTTATTTTTTAATGTTGCATTTTTGGTAGAATTGTAATTGTTTTAATAATAAAAAAGCGAATAAAATTATTTTTCTTCACAATAGGCATTATTGGATCAGGATATGCACAGATAAATTGATGATTTAAGTTGGGCGATAAAATGAATAATTTTACAATGAAATACTGAAAAATTTAGAAAACTGCAATCGATTGGTTGGAGATTGAAACAGACAAATAAACTAAATGGCATTTTTATTAAATCATATTGTCTCAGAGGTACAGCGAAAAGAAAAAGCAATTTCGCTGTCTGCTCCCAATGTAATTGATGAAGCGTATCAAATGACTATATATCTGCAAGAATACTTATTCTCGATAAGAGAAGATATTATAAAACAAGGCTTTAAAAACCATTGGGAAGAAATCAATTTTTTTCGTAATATTAAGCCATACATTCTCTCCAAACTCATTTTCCACAATAAGATATTTCGTATACACACAGCTTGTCCTGTTGACAGGGGGAAAATGTATACCAATTATTTTTCAGAGCATTTACGGGAATTAAAACAGGAATACAGGGAGCATATCTACAATTCAGATTTTTACAGATACTATCGTTCAGGAAGAACAGATCGTGATGAAACTTACTTTAGATTAGGCAACATCAATTTTCACGAAGGTCTGAATAGTTTTGTTTTTGAAATTGACCTTCTGTTTTCAACTTATTATGATAACAAAGTGGCACGTATAATAGCAAATGAGCTATTCTACAATTATATACTCCAAAAAATTAACGATGATGAAGTAACAGGTTCTCTTTCTTCAAGAGACCTTTCGGTAAATGATGTCATTTGGACTGATACCAAAAATGCCCTTATAGAACTGATATATGCTCTTTATACGAATGGTTCTCTTTCCTACGGTAAAATAGGAATACGAAAAGTCAGTTTGGTATTGGAAAAACTGTTTCAGATTACCTTGGGAGATTTGCATAATTCTTTCCATCGAATGAAATACCGTTCTGGTTCCCGAACTGCATTTTTAGACCAACTGAAATCCTCTTTGGAAGAATATATGGATAAGGATTTATAGAAGATCACTTCGCAAGCCAACCATAAAAAAATAACCGCCTTTGAAGTATGTGTGTAAGTTTGTATAACGAAGTAATAGAAATAGTTATGGCAAACTACACAGATCAAATCAACCTTGCTTTTATCAATGACAAGAGACCGGTTATAAATATAATCAGTAATAACCTTGAAGCATCAGGTACTAATATTCTGTTCCGTTCAGAGAATATTGAAAATAGATTATCTCAATTATCCGCATTGACAGAACTGTCCCAAGTCTGTATAATCGACCTTGATTTTTCGGACAGCAATGTATTGGCACAACTTCACGAATTGAAATCACCCAACCTTAAAACTAATTGTCCGTAGTAATAACGATAGCGAACAAATTGTAACCTCACTTTTAAACTTTGGGGTTAACGGTTATCTTCTTATCGGTACGATGCCAAAGACCTACAAATCGCAATTCAGGGAGTTTGTAACAGCAAGAACTGTTTTAGTACAGGAATATCCAAAATAGCACGGGAATATTTTGGCAATAAGTCAAACGTTTGATTTCGTGTTTTCAGCAAATAGAATTAGGCAATAATAATTTTTGTATATTTGCTATGAGCTAACGGAAACACGTTGAAAAGTAAAGCAATAAGCACCGTTACCAAATCGTTACCTTACAATCTTGATAATCTTCATAGAGACCTAGTATTCAATGAATACAGCTTTTTCCTGAAAACTTTAAAATAAAAAAACAACCCAAAGGTTGTTTTAATTTTACTACGATATTAGTATAAATCTCTGATTACGTACAAATACTTTTATTACTTATTTCTATACTTTTCTTTTAGTTCGAAAAATAAAAAATTACTGAATATATTTAGTTTCAAAAACAAACAAAGCAAACCACCAATGCCTCATCATTTATACCTCCTAAAAAAACTGTTTCGGTCTTTATTTTGCTTTTTTAGTTGTAGTATGCGGGCAGCCAATAATTTTCTCAATCGCTGTAGAAAGCAAATCTTGTGGTCCTTTTAAAGAATCTGCCAGCTCAGAATCCTCAGAAAAAACCATAGCGGCTGCGATGTTGTCTTGTACAATCCGAGCCAGGTTGTCTAAAGCTACGGGCACAGTGTTTTCGGCAAAACTGGCAATTCCTATGGTAAACAAATGAGAATCGACCGTTGTAGGGTCCATCATATGGTTTAGGATAAGCCAATTCTGGTTTAAGTATTCGGTAGTCCAAATGGCCAAAACAATACCATATGTTTTTCTCCATTCTTCTGGCCCTAATTTGTTGCGCCAACGTATTAGCAATTCTTCCACACCATCAACCTGCGCTTTGGCAGCATAACTCATATTGGTTTGGATATCACTCTGGACACTAGCTGTAAATGCCTCGAAACTATCAATGCTGAAACGGTCCGCTTTTACAGAATCGTCTATGAAACGAATACCGCCTTCCAGCACTTTTTTACAAGATTCCTGTGCGTGAAATGGCAATTCGGCATCGGGTAAGTTTTTCAGGGCTTCCTGAAGGGTCTCTTTGAATTTTTCCAGAGGTTTGATCCAATCTTTTACATGAGGCTCCTTTAAATAAGGTGCAATAATAACATAAATACCAAGAGGTGTGTGGCTTACTGATTTAACGAGTTGGAATAGCTGAGGTACTGGCTGAACACTTTCCTGCGTGCCTTGATATACCAAAGTAAAAGTTCCTCCCTGTCCATCGTTTTGTACTACAATGACTGGGCTTAAATGTTCGATTAATTCTGATTTTAAGATCGTATAGTTTTCCTGCATGGCTGCATCTACAGCCAATACAGCATTTCTAGCTCTTATTTTTTTATTTGAATTAAACGCGACCATGTCTAAATCATGCGGGTCGATGCGGGTTTCAGATTTTGCTTCCATTTGGGGGTTTTTATAATTACAATAACAAATAAAGGATTGTTTTAACGATAAAACATGCGTATTTATACCTGATTATCTAATTGTAAGTAGTTTAAGAAATCGTTAAACGGATGGACATAGGTAAATATCTCTAACTTTACCTGTTTTTTTATGTTGTTATAAATTGTACATTTTCTAAAAATATCAGTTGTGAATCTTTTGAATGCTAAATCTTTTAAGCAATATGATTTATAATAAATTTGAGGTAGAGTCAGAGACTTTATGACGTTTTAGTTTTTTAGAATAGATTTGTTTTAAGAAATGGCACAAAGTCAGACACATTTGCACAGTGCTTGCGATAACACCCCGAATAGCGGGTTCATTTGAATGGTAAAAACATCACTTTATTCCATAAAACAAGCTCCAGATTTCTCTGAAGCTTTTTGACTTACTTGCCCTACCGGGACAATTCTCGAACCATTTTCCAGATGATTTGAAAATTTTAAACCCGATTACTTAATGTCTTTATCTTTCCACTTTTTAAATTTATCTAAAAGTTTATCAAGTTGTCCTTCATTTAATTGTGCTGTTCCTGCTTGCCCATCGCCCGATATCCAAAGGACTTTTACTCCCAAAGACGAATCTTTTTTAATAGTTCTATTGTATGTTGTTTCAATAAAATCTCCCTTTTCAAGTTTTGATATTAAATCTTTCAAATCTTGCAACTGTTTTAGAAAATCGTCTTCATTACTAGATTGTGCTAAAGTCATTCCACTATCAAACTGATTAGATGTATTTGCGTACGCAAAATATATTCTTTTCAAAATTGAGCCGTTCTCTTTGGTAGTTGTTACACCCATTCTCAATCCTGTCAAAGAGTTAACAATATAATCTGTTTTTTTTACTTGTTAAGCTTGACTCATTGATAACGCGAATACGCAAACAAATATTAATATCTTTTTCATTTCTTGTTTTTTCTTGAAATTATAAACTCTGTATTCTTTATCATTACGGTTTTACGTACTGCAAATAAATATGTTTTAACTGCGCAAAATCACTGCGTACTAAGATCGTTATCTTTGATGTATAATTGATTGGCAACGATGATTACATTGTAAATATTATTATTAAAAATATAAAATGAAATGAGAAATCGAAAACTTGAATCAGATTTTCAACTAACAGAAATATTTGAAATAGAAACAGAATCAGTAATTTCCGATGAGGAGGCAACTGATATTTTTATTCAACGATTGTATGATATTGGCTGGATAATTATGCTGTTTAATGCGTTAGAAGGAGCAGTGAATTCTGCAGTAGACAAAGCATTAGACCCGCAAGAAAGAAGAAGTGAAATAAATCATTTGTTAATTAGTGAAATGAATTTCAGTGCTAAAGTCTCATTTATTATTAGACATTATGGAATGTTAATTTACAATGACTATCGTTTTGAAGAACTTATCGCTGAAATGGAAATTTTAGAGAAAAAACTTCGAGACGCTGGTACAATACGAAATATTTATGCTCATGCAAATTATGGTGCAACAATAAATGAGAAATACATACAAGTTAAAACTAAAGCAAAAAGAAATGGAATATTTTATGATTATATGAGATTTGAGAAGGAAGATGTTAAATCAGATCAGGAATTAATCATTAATGCAAGAGAGAGTTTGGAAAATTTTAATGAAAAATTCTGGAACAAAATATTTATGTAGTAAAGATGCTATCTTGTTACTTGTTACGGATTTACGTAATACAGTAATAATTTTTTTAATGTTATTTGTTAGTGAAAAAAAAGCTGTTATTTAATTAAAAGAAAATTATTATGAATGAAATTCAAGCAATTAAGCCTAGTCCAAAACCGAAAAAAGAAGATGGGACACCAGATAAAAAACCTCGTGTCAATCCTCCAAACAAGGATAAGCATCCTGATTTAAAACCTCACAAGCATAAACCCAAAGATTAAGTAAATATTTGTAATGCTATTTAGTTTTAGTCACCAATTTAGATGAACTTAAAACCTCAATCTGTTAAAATCAGAATTGAGGTTTTATTAATATTTTAAAAAAAAAACATATATGAATAAAATGCAATCAATAATATTTATTCTGTCTATACTTGCATTTATGAGCTGTAAATCCGATAAAGATAATCAAGTGAATAATATTGCAACTGACAGTATTTCTGTCGAAAATTTTGAAACATCAAAAGAGAATAATGAAAATGACAATTCACTACCGAAATATAAAACTATTAAAGAAATGTTTGAAGCTTCGTACGATTTTAGTGAAGAAATAGGAACATTAAAATTCATTTCATTGGATGAAAGTAAATTGCATGTCCAAGTCTCGAAACCAATTTTTGAAGGTGATTTGAAAAATATAATTGAAGAGCAGGTTAAACGAGATATTGTATATGTGACTTTTCAAGTATTTACACAGACTGAAATTACTTCACTAACGATTACATCTGTTCCTAACTCAAATGATAATCCTAAAAAGTATTTTGATAATTATAGAAAAACTGTAAAAGTTAGTAGAGAAAAAGCTTTATTAATTTTAAAGAAATATCTAGATACTGACAACTTCTTTATTTTGTACGAAAATCAAAATGGAATATGGGTTCCAAGCAAACAATTTAGTTTTTTGAAATTTGAAAAATTGGATGAGGTATTCAATAATCTTATAAGCAAATAAAACTAATGCTATAATTAAGTTTAAAAATAAACGTCATAATTAACAAAATATAGAGCGCTGAGAATGATAGATATTACACAGAATATTGAAAATTATATCATCGATAAAAATCGTAATTTGTGGGAAAATTTAAATAGCAAGCATGTTATTAAACTCTTCTATGATCAAAAAGAAAATTCTTGGTTGGTGAGAAATAAAGAAGCATATGTTGAAATAATTTGCCCTAATCTTGAAGTAAATTATTCATCGTTTACACATGAGCTGTTACACATCTATATTGAAGATTTAGGTATGACTACATATGAATCATTTTATAATAGTTATAGAGATGATTCTCTTTTTGGAAGTTTTTTATTTATTAACTTATTTGGTTGGATTCATAATTTGGCTTGTCATAAAAAAATGTTTCCATTTTATAGAAAGTTAGGATTTTCAGAATATGACTTTGTACAGCAAAGAATTGACTACAGTTTGAAAAGGCATTATAAAATTTACATATTAATGAAAATACGCAAATTAAATATGTTAGGAATTGATCAATTTTTAGGTATTTTTTTTGCATTAAAAAATAATGTTGTTGATTTAGATAAACCAAAGTGTTTCAAATTTTTGAAAAAGCTAAGAAAAATAAATCTTGAGCTTTATGATATTGCTGATAAATTTGATTCCAATTGGGAGGAAAGCGAGAATCTGGATCTAATTGAACCTTTTAATCAATTTAAAATTGATTTAAAAAAATGGCTCGTTAAAAATTACAGTAGAGGACAGCGATAAAAATATGATCAAGATGAAGAAAAATAAAAAAAGTATATTAATAATAAACATATAAGATGTCAATAGGAATCCAAACCAATAAAGAGCCTGCTATAATTGTAAACTTTCCAAACGAATGTCCATTTTGTCATAGCTCAATATCTCCAAATACACATTATGGTTTTATTTCAGACAGCCATAAAATGGATGTATTTTTTTCTTGTCCAAAAAATACATGCTTGAAAACTTTCATTGGTGAATATGAAGAAACTTATAATTTAAATTGTTTTGAATTTCAAAATAGAGTAACGAGGGGGACAATTATAGAAAAAGATTTTAATCAACCTATTATAGAATTGTCATTAGAATTTGTCACTATTTACAATCAAGCATTCTATGCAGAACAAGAAGGATTACTTGAAATTTGTGGAGTTGGATATAGAAAAGCATTGGAATATCTAATTAAAGATTATGCAAAGTTTAAAAATCCGAATGAAGCTGAGCAAATCGAGCAAAAACTTCTTGCAAAATGTATTAAAGATTATATTGATGATAAGCGCATTGAGTCAGTGTCTAAAAGAGCTGTCTGGTTGGGGAATGACGAAACACATTACGTTAGAAGATGGGAAAATAAAGATCTGTCGGATTTAAAAAAACTTATTGATTTAACCGTACATTGGATTGAAATGGAATTTTTAACAGCAGATTTCGAAAATGAAATGCCTGAATAAGCATTAATACAGTAAATACAATAGTTGCTTTGTATACTAAAGATTGTCTTTATAATTTAATGCGTATCTGGTACTTTTTAAACATTAATTTATTTTTTCTTCTTTCTTTTTTATCCTTAGGGATTATTAAGATAGTTATTTACGAATACAATCACATGTACAGGGGAGGAAGTATGCGATCTTGTATGGAAAAGATCACGCAATAATACTACATATTCTGAAGTCTGTGGAGCGACATATACAGAATAACAAGTTGCTCTGCCTTATGCCTGCTACTGGGGATAAGTCAGGTAAGACGGATGAGAGATTAATAAAAAAAACTTAATTTTATTCTACCTTTAGTTTAAGGAATGTCAGTAGTAAATTTCTCGAATAGTAAGAACAAGTCTTAATAGTATAGCAAATGATCGCCACAAGAAATATTAAAATACAGGAATGTCTCCTCAATATTGATATGCTTTGTAGAAGTATGTATTTATCGCAAGAGGAGTCGGTAGATTTAAAAATCCCAATAAATAGTAATATCTACGCTGATTTAATTAGATATAGTTATATAAAATTGTGTACAATATTAGATGAATTTGAAATATTGAATGGCATAGCGAAAAATGACGAATATTTACGAGATACATTGTATATAATTTCTCCTGTTATGAAAGCTTTAAGACAATATACAGGTATTAAGAGAGCAAGAAACTATATGCTTGCACATTTTAATAGAGATAAAAAAAGAAATTTTTTACCTTGGTGGATTGCAATGAAAAACTTAAAATTACCAAGAACTCATGCTGAAATAGAAGATATTTACAAGCATCTTCATTTAATGAATGCTTTTATTGTTGCAAGGTATTATGAAGAATTAGAAGATATTTCTAAAAGAGTAAAACCTGATTTTGACTCGTACGGAGAATGGATGCGAGAACAAGAACTAATAAATTCAGAAAAAAGCGAATTCGATTTAATTGCGAATGAAGTACAAAAAAGATTAGTTGAAAAAGGAATTGCCGATCAATTGATTATAGATCCAGTAATGACAAAAGTTATAGAAAGAATCAATAAACAAAGAACAAGTTAGAAAATCTACTTTGAAATTGGAAGTAGCAAAGTTTGAAGTCAAAAAGATTGAGATTTTTATTAAAGTCTAGTATAGTTTCAAATTTTTTGTTTTATCGACAAACTACTAAATTTAATAATAGTTATATGAGATTTTGGATTGGACTATTTATATCATTTTTAGGGGGTCTAATAGGACTAGGATTTTTTCGCATATGGATAAAGTTGAATTATCCTTCGATTAATGATGAGCATCTAGACTTTATTGCTTTAACTATACTTATTATTGGTCTGCTAATTACTAGTATTGAACATGTAACACAATCAAGAAATCTAAAGTTCTTAGCAGACGAACAAAAGGGAAGAGTTCTTACAACAAAGGAAATAGAAAACCTATCGAAAGAATTGCGTAATCTAGAGAAAATTAAAATAGTTTTGATGGGAATACAAGGAGATAGAGAATCCGTAAGATTTGCAAATTTAATCAAGGAAATACTTATTGATGCTAGCTGGGACGTTGATGGAGTGTGGGAAGACATAATAATTGGTGGGATAGGTTTCGGTATTACTATTCGTGAAAGTTCTTCAGAGCCAAATTCAAAAGGGAAAATTTTGAATGAATTGCTAAATAAAAATCAAATAAAAAGTCGAATTGTTGTTAAGCCAGATCTAGTGCCCCATCAAATTGAAATTATTGTTGGCTCACGTGCCTGATTTTTTTAGCGACTCAAATTGGTACGACTGATACCTATCTATCATAGATAGTGAAAACTATTTGGTAAAATAACTCATATGTAAAATTATAAAGATTGATAATAAAAAATAAAATATTTATAATAATAGCGATATTATTTACTGTATTTCCGCTAATAATTTTAGATAATAAATATGAGTTTTTTCGGAAACAATTCGTTTTTGCTATAATAATAAATCTTTCTTCACTTTTTCTAATAGGACAGTTTGTTATATTATTAAAAATTAGTAATAAACTTAAAAAGGGTTTACTTGTTGCATTAGTATCGTGGTTTTGCGTATTGCCAATTATATTTTATAAAACATACAAAAATGATCCTTTTTTCATTTACTTATAAAAAAGAGTATTTAAAATCCTTACAAAATTCTAATAAGCTCGATATTTCACTAGTTGATTCTAATTTTGTCAACTTAAATTCTCAATTTAAAACTTTAATTAATTCAGAAGTGAGTAAGTTAAGCTTGCCTGATGATGACACAATCATATTGTTTAAAAATTATATATTTCTATCTCCTCGTACGATTCATGCAAGCGCTGGACTTCATGCTCCTCCCACATATATCAAGGTTTTTGATGAAAATAATGGAAAACTCTTAGCGCAATTAGAAAAGAAAGATAATCTATTTGAAAGTTATAAATCATTTAATGACAATTTAAATTTTAAATATAGAAAGATTAGTAATCCTGAAATAGGGATCAATTATTTTGATTTTTGGTGTTCTTCTATTATAGGGTTTAGAGATGATTTAATAGTCCCCTTAAGAAGTTGGATATTACTTTTAAATTTTTTGTTTATTTCAATATTGTTTGTTCCATTATTCAATGTAACTATTTTACTACGAAAGAAAAAATAGAAGATTAAAAAAATTTCATTTATTGAAGACTATTATCAACTGGTATTTAACATAGTGGTATCAAAACTTAACTAAACAAGAACAATAGAAGAATTTACAAAACTTAACAAAAGTGAATTAATAGTGGTTAATAAGTAACAATCAAAAGGTTACTTAAACTGTGAAATATTTGCACATTTCAAATGAATGTGGAAGAAAATTAATTGACGGATGTGCTATTGCTTTTCACGTGATAGCAAACTTTAAAAATGGTGATGATATCTCTGAAAAAAGGGATGCACTTTGCCTAAAATATCCAGTGTTGGGAAAAATTGGAGTGAAAATTCTTTCCCGTATTTGGTTATTGACGGGGAATGTCTATGGAAATAATATTGTTCAACTATAATTTATAAATGATTTGGCGTTAGCAATGAGAAAAGATTTATTTGGTATAAAAACCAATCTAAAAACCAATCACTTCAATGTTGAATTGTAATACTCAGCAAACAAAGCGTTTAAGGTAATCTGCCAGTCGATTTTTTACTATTAATTGAATCTATAAGAGGATTCAAATCTTCTAGTAATTCTTTGTAATATCTAACAAGTGTTTCAATATTCGTCGCTAAATAATACATTTCCATTTCAATACCTTTAATGCTATGTAAACAAGCTGTACCTGCTTCTGCCAAATCTTTAATTAGTGGATCTAATCGGAAATGGCTAAGTATGCCTATAATCGGCATAAAGAAATTATCTTTTAATTTTTCAGGATTAAAATTAGCATTGTGAAGATGTGGTTTTATTTCTGCTATAAATAAATCAGCAATAAGTTTATATCTTGGGTCAGTGTTTAAATCAACACCTTGTTTTTCAAGTTCGATACCATAAACTGTAAATGCTTTTAACCACTCTTGCAAATTTCTAGCGAGTGCAGTAGTGAGCGCAGATTTCCCAGTCGAAAAACTTTCATGTCGTTTACCAATTTGCTCGTAATAAGTTTCTAATCTTGAAATGTAACCATGAACTTTATTTGAAATTTTCACAATCGCTTTGAATTCGTTAAGTTTTTCATCTTCAGTTCTTATAAATGGTTTTTGGTACCATTTCTTAGCGTTCTTTTGTTCAATGTAATTCATCAAATCATTTTTATCTAAGGATTTAAAAACATTACCATTTAATACCGGATAGATCGATAGATTAGGAACTGCATTACTATCTGCTTTCAAATTTGCATCAAGCAATTCTAATGCAGTAATTTGTGATTCAATAGATTCTTCTAAACTTCTAATTTCATTAATCCAACGCTTGCCCGATTTTTTAACTTTCTTTGTATCATTCCACCATTCATAAACCTTATTCAGGAAGAACCCGACTAAGATTGAAATGATTGATATAATATATTTTGAATAATCTTCCTTTGCTACATCTTTTACCAGTACTATGCGCGTATCCTTTGTTCTGTCAATCGGAATAGTGGTAGGTGTAATAGATAGATTTTTTACTTTGACTGTATCAGGTTTACTTACAGATTTTGTAGCGTTATACTTATGATTGGTTTTGAGGCAATATTTTTTACTACGGACATTATTCAGTTTCATTTCTGTTTTGGGTTGTCCAAAACTCACCGCTATAAGTAATAAAAATATAAGGTATTTGTTTATCATCAATCAGTTTTTACGGTTCTTAAATCATCATTATTCTTTACAAGAATATATTGGTTAGTAAATAAATATGCATTGTTCTTTTTTTTATAATTAAAATCTATCCCAATAACCGCGATCTTTATTTCTTGACCAATAATCACTTTGTTTAAATATTCTCTTAATTTTTTTATGTGCTTCCAATCGATTGATTTCAGCTTGCTTTTTGTTTTTATAATATAAATAAATTTGAATAGGAATATAGATGATTGCAAATATTAGTAGTACTGGAACAATATAAGGTTTAACATAATCCCAAGCAGCAATAATTGAAATGCTTTGATACCAACTATACATAATAATTGCGATGTAACCTAAACCACTAAGTATAAGTGCAGATATAACTTTTTACCAAACAGGATCAGTCCATATTTTTCTTAAACATAACTAAAATTTGAATGTGGAAAATTAACAAAAAAAGAGATACTTTATATATCGCTTTTTGATTTTCTGTATGTTATTCTTAGTGTGTAAAAATCGGTCAATTTACTCCGGAATTAGGTCGTCAAATTGACTGGTTTTTCCAGTATAGGTATTTTTGGATGTGCTAATAAAAAATGGAGACAAAATTAAAGGTGGATTTATATTACACGCTTAACTTTTAAATCCCTCTGTAAATTTTTCTTTTTTTCTTTTTTTTCAGTTGGTTTGGTACATAATCTGAAGAATATTCTGCCTTCATAAGAATATCCAATGCTTTAACCAAATCAGGAATAGTAAGTGAGTCTTTTTGATATTGAAGGTCTTCAACCAATAATTCTTTAGAAGGGAGTTTTTCAAAAATCTGATTTCTTTTTTCTTCACCAGCAACCTTTAATCCGCATCGTTCTTCGATTGCTTTTGCACTGTATTCTTTACCCAAGCTACTGCCGTTAAAAACATTTTTTGTTGTATGGTCGATATAGGTTATACCATAAAGGAAACCCTCTGAACTTTTTCTAAAAACGGTACTGATGCCTTCTTTTTCCAATCGTTTTGCTAGTTCGGTCAACGGCATTGTAGGTTTTCTTAATAATGCGATATCAATAGCATTTTTTACCTTTGATTTATCGGACAAACTTCTAACTTTATTCTTCTTAAATTTCTCTTCTAAGAATTTTAAAGTTGGTTTAGTATAAAAACTACTCGCTTTGATTGGAACACCTACAGGCTTGCCGTCTGAGTTTAATATATGATACACTAATCCTCCAGCTAAAAACATTCTTGAATTTTCACTACCACGGTCAGCCATTACATTGTATTGTTTAAGGACTGCATTGAGTTCTGCAAGACTATCATATTTATAATTATTCACAACCATATTGAGAACATTAAATATAGCTTTCTTTGATTCAATCTTTCCATATTGAATACTTCCGACTGAAATAGGATCTAAACTAAATTCCTCATTCTTTTTTCGTCCTTCTGCTTTAACCAGTCCAAAGTATTCTTCAATTTCTTTTCTGGCAGGTTCAGATTTTCTCATGCCTATATTGTGCAGGTCGATTCGCTTACCATCTTTCTCAATATTTATCGAAACCACGTGTAAATGTTGGTGTTTTGTATCGTTGTGTTGATATACCAAATAAGGCTGTTCACCAAAACCGATTTTCTTCATATAGCTGTCTGCAATAGCTATTAACTTTTCTTTGGAATGATTTTCTGATGGATCAAAATTTAATGATATATGCAACGTATTGCATTTTACATTTTCATTTAATTCTGCTCGTTTTATAAAACGATTGAGCTTCATAATATCTGTCATTTTATGGATGTCAGTAGGATAATTTCCAACAGCGATACACTCAGCTACACCTGCTTTTACTTTGTTCTCATTGTAATAAAAAACACCGCGGATTGAATGAGTTGATTTTATGATTGCAACCATTTCTCTGTAATTTTAGAGGTGTGTCTTTCAATCAAATCTATCTTATCATTTATTATTTTTTTATCAATTTCGAAACTGATTATCCAGACTTTAAATTCGGGAATTTGTTGTAACGTGTGCAGTTTTTTCACTGTCTGATTTAAGTTAATTCCAATTGCATTTAACTCCTTACGAAGTACTGTTGTTTCTTCTATAAAATCATCCAAAGATTGATTTCTGTATGTGGTTGTTATACTCTTATCAAATAGGTGCTTGCGTAAATAATCACTAAGCTTACGGCAAGTACTAGCCTTCCATTTCTGCTCAATTTTTACATATTCTTCCGCTGTCAGTCGCAAAGTAATCTTGCGTGTTCTGTTTGAATTTTCTCTTTCCATCATCTTTCCATTTCATTGTTATCAAACTCTTTTTATCCTTTTAGTTTATCTGCCCACGAGTTTCGAGTGTGAGGCAGCAAGATCTGGTTGTCCGACAACCATACATCTTGCTGATTGCAGGAACGTGGCAATCTTTTGCTATTTTAAATGTCTTTGAGAGATTCCAATCTTTTTAGAATTTCAAAAAACTGTTCTATTTTATACCTTCTTTTATAATCTGTGATATGTCAATCTTAGCTTATCGGATAGCTATGAAATAAATCCTTACAGCCCGATAAAATCTTCAAGGTTTATTAAGAATCATTTATTTTTAGTAATCAAGGAAAGTGCACACTGCCTAAAATTTAAAACCATTGTAGATAGGTAATTAAAAAACCAAATTTGCTCTCCAATGTATCATAAATAGCCGTGCTCTTTCAAAGCATTGCACCAATTTTAAAACAACAAAATCCTGACTGTTTAAAGGAAGGTTTTTGGTTGTTCTTTTCAAGATAGAAGTGTCATTGCATTATCGTTTTTAAACTTCTTAAATTTTATATGAAGAATTCTAATTGGAAAAACTAATAGTTATTATTTGAATTCTGTGTAGTTTAAAAGCCTATCATACCTTTAGAGGTTATTATTTATTTTAGATACAAAACTAGGTAAGTGAGTTGGATTCTACCTATCATGGACATATTATAGCCATGATACTTAAAGGGTAGCTTTATACCTTTACGCAGATAAATTATTAATTTAAAACGTGAAGATTATGACAACAAATGATTTGGCTAAGGTTGTAGATACTGTACTAAGTATCCCTAGTATGAATGAGGTAGTGAAGCTTGATTTGAAAATTTCACGAAAAAGTGTACTATTTTTAAATCATATAATTGAGCGCGGATTATCCCCTAAAGAGGATTTAAAACAATCAGTTTTAATGACGAGTATCGCACAAGAAAATCTCGAGGAATTAAAATTCTTTGGAGAGGAATGTTTGCAAAAAGCGGGGCTTATAGAACTCAGAGAAAAGCTTTCTATCTTAACTAGTGAATCAAAACAATAGGAGAGATTTAGGTAACTTAATTCTGTTTTGTTCGTGATTCCATTTCAACACGTTGTTTTCATCTGATGAAAATGGCGTGTTTTTGTAAACTATTGGCTCGATTTTGATATGCTGTTTTGATTTTGATGAATATACATTTGTAACTGTTATATTAATTTCTTTTATCAATCTAAATTGTGCCACTATGAGATTATATAAAAACGCAAGAAAAGTTTTTTTAGAAATAGTATGTCTACTATATGTTTTTTTATTGGTTTATGCAGCTATGAATAAAGGACTTGATTTTGAAAATTTCAAGGTAGAACTCGGACAATCGCCTTTGTTAAGTGCTTTTGCAGGTTGGATTTCATGGGCAGTACTTATTGTTGAATTTTTGATTGCGATATTACTTCTTTTTCCTAACACTCGTATTAAGTCACTTTATGCAGGGTTTTGTTTGATGACCATGTTTACGGCTTATATTTTTATCATGCTCAATTACAGTTCGTTTCTACCATGTTCTTGTGGAGGAATATTGGAGAAAATGAGTTGGCAGGAACATTTAGTATTTAATATCGTCTTTGTCGTATTGGCAGGACTCGCACTATGGCTGAATCATTCTCAAAATATTTCAGGAAGGAAAGTAAAAAGACTTTTTTCCTATCCAGTTAAATTAGTTTTAACTTTCTTGTTGAGTTGTATCGTTGTCATCATTTTATTTCTTTCTTCGGAAGAAATCATACACCATCAAAATCCTTTTATTCGTCGTTACCCACATCATCCGATTACACTCACTCATACTTTAGATTTGAAGTATAATTCATATTATTTTGCGGGAGCTGGTGATGGCAAATTATATCTTGGAAATTATACTGTTCCAATGTATTTATTATCCATTGACAGTAAACTACAGCAACAAAAGATACGAGCGACATTTAATCTTGATAGTTTTTCTTTTAAATCAATTCGAATGGTTGTGCGTCCTCCTTTTTTCTATATCATCGATGGAAAATCTCCTGCTGTTTTTGGTGGTCGAATCAGTAATTGGAATGCTCAATTACAAAATCCAAAACCTCCTTATTTTAGTACTGCAATACCAATGGATAGTAATACAATTGCTTTTAGAGGAATTAGTAAAACGGATAATAACAATATCCTTGGAGTTTTCAAGGCTGGAACTCAATCGAAAATAATGATGGCACCAAAATTATTAGAAAAACAAATCGACGGTGTTTTTGATACGGATGGGATGTTGCATTACAGCCCAGAAATGAAAAGAATGATCTATCTCTATAGTTATCGAAATGAGTACATCGTTGCAGATAAGAATGGAGTACTTGACTATCGAGGCAATACAATTGATACAGTCTCACGTGCTCAAATAAAAATAGCTTATCTCAAAGAAAAAACGGAACAAACGATGGCAAAACCAACGTTAACGGTTAATGCAAGCAGCAGTGTTTGCGGCCATCTACTTTTTGTAAATTCAAACGTTCCGGGACGCTATGAACAAGAAGAAGTTTGGAAACAAGCCTCTGTGATTGATGTTTATGATTTAAACAAAAATGCTTATCTATTTAGTTTTCATATTTATGGGATTGATGGTAAAAAGCTTCGCAATTTTCTTGTTACCTCAACCCATGTGTATGCGCTTATCGATACTAAATTGGTAGTTTATCAATTGAATGAGAAACTAAAAAACGAAATGAAGCGTGTCGCAGGAAAAAGTTTCTAATACACGTAATGATATACTAGCGCTAAGTATCAGGATCTAGATCGAACACCTGTAGAAAAAAGTAGATCACTATTAATCTTAAATTATAATATTATGAAAGCAATAATTTTAAAAAAAATGATGCCAGCTGCAGTTTTTGTATTGGCCATTTCAGGTGCATTTTTAACCACATCAATGCAGAGTGATGCTAAAGTAGATGACGACTTTATTTTCGGATATGTTACTGACCCATTAGCACCTCAAGCCTGTAGTATTCAAGTAGTATGTAGTGACGAAGGAGATGATGTTTGTCGCCGTTTTGATGAGACTGGACCTCAGGCGTTTGGACGAGGTGCTAGTCCAACAATTTGCCCAGTAGAAGTTTACCGTCCCGAATAATCTTTAAAACACTAATTAAAAAATGCAATGCAGTTCTTTTGGAACTGCATTGCTGTTTATTGTAAGTTAGTATTTAAGACCACTTTTTATCCAAAACGCAGGTGGAATATCTTTCAAATGATAATCAAACCACTGATGCAATCGAGTAAAAAGATCTTTCCTGTTTTGATTATTACTAAGGTTATGTCCTTCTTTGGGATAAAGCAGCATAATATGTTGCTTTTGCAAACGACGTAGCGCCAGATAAAATTCTATACTTTGATTCCAGTTTACTTGTTTGTCGTTACCTCCCGTCCAAGATAGTAATGGGGTTGTTATATTCTTTACATGTACAATTGGTGAGTTTCTATCGTAACCTGTTTTATCATCAAAGAGAGATTTTCCCATACGCCATTGCTGGCTCTCGAAACGCCACATATCAGGTCGCCCCGAAGCTCCTACAGTAAGATAGAAACTTGTCAGGTTTGTTGCGGCTGATCCGGCTACGGCTGAGGCAAAAAGGCTCGTTTGTGTGATGATAAAATCTGTTTCATATCCGCCAAAAGAATGTCCAATGAGTCCTATTTTATTAGGTAGTACAAGTCCTTGTGCAATCACTTTATTTGTTGCAGAAACAACACAATCTGTTGCAGATATTCCAACATTACCAATTTCATATGAAATATCAGGAGCAAGTACAAAATAACCTTGCGTTGTAAAGGTAGAGATATTAAATACTCCATCCCCTGTGAATTGAGAAGGATTGATGTATTTATTATGAAGGCTTTGAGATAATTTCTCATAAATATAAACAATCATTGGGTATTTTTTTTGACTAGTATAGGCTGCGGGATAATACAATATAGCCTGTAAGGATTCTCCTTTTGTGTTCTTGTATTGAATTAATTCTGATTTCCCCCAGTAAAACTCCCGTTGTTGAGGATTACTTTCTACGATTAATTTTGGAACTTTATCAAGATGGTTTTGTAGCATCAAGCGAGGGGAAAGATCGTAACGTTGCTCTCTATATACAAAGGTATCTGTGCTGGTAGATTGTATCAATTGATCAAGACGCGTATTACTAGAAAGGATTAGTTTATCATTGGACTTAAGAGACCATTTATAATAACCAAAAGCACCCTCTTTGTTTGTAGTTTCCAGTAATAATCCTTGATTGAGATCTATGGGATCATGAATCATCCCAGTATAATTTGGTTTCTCTACTGTTCGATTGGAATACCCTGCTAATCGAAACCGGGTTTGAGTTTCTCTGCCGTGAGTTAATCTGCGGGCAGAAATCCCATCGGGGCTAATTGCCCACAAATCGTATGCATCATACAGGATGATTTCTTTATCTTGTGGCGTCCAGCCGAGATTGGAGAAAGCACTTTCATTTTGTGGGTGTTCTTTTTCGTTATGAAGGAAAGACTGTTTCTTGTTTTGGGTAATATTGGTATGGGTCTTTTTTGCAATGTCATATACCCACCAGTTCTTTTTCTGAAAATAGGCGATGTATTTCCCATCAGGGGAGGGAGTGGTGTATAGTACATATCCATAATGTTTCTTTAAGAATAACTCCTTTTTACCTGAGGACAAATTAACAAGATAAAAATCTCGAGGGCCTTCAAAAGCATATTGTGGTTCATATTGTTTTGTATTGGATATAATAGCATATTTCTGGTCTCCTGTGAGCATAAATTGTGGTAAAGTATCATTGGAAATTAGTTGGTAAGAATCCTTTTTAGGATACCACAGAGCAAGATGAATCCCTTTAGATGCTTTTTGTTTCTCTTCCATTGGATAAATCCATTTGGCGTTTCCATTCCATAATTGTACATCAGAATCTTTCAAAGTGTCTTTTGATCTGTTATTTTGCTCTACAATAAAAAAAACTTTTTGCATGTCATCTGAGATTTTTAGCTCATAACCTCCAGTTTGGATAAGTAGGGAATCTCCTAGGAACTTTTGTCGGATCTCAGTATTAGGAATGTATAATTTTTTATCGAATAAGGTATAATAAAAAACAGTATTGCCAGCACCCAATACATCCGTTGACTTTTGGATAAAAGATAATGCTTTTGCTTTTTTTTGCCAAACCAGATTAGTAAAAGAACTCATCCCACTAAGAAGGACTGTTTTTTTATTTTTTCGAGAAAGTTCTAAAAGAGTTATAGCATGTGTATTGTTTATTGTTGTTGTATAGAGTATCATTTGGGTTGTAGGATCCATTAAGAATTCATTTACTCCTTCAATGCGTTCCAGTATCGTTCCATCAGGATTGCGAATAATTAATGCATTTCCTTTCACACTTTCGTTTACTAAAATTAGTAAGCGTCGGGTTGTTGAAGAATAAACATAACGGGTTACATCAGGTACCGTTTCTTGTTTACTCGTTTTTAAATTCAGTAAGTGCAATTCTTTGTTGGTTTGGCAAGCAAACCAATTAGGAGTTATAAAATCCCCTGCAAGTCCCAAAGGAAAAGCATGTGTTTTTAATGATTTAGCATTTTTTGCAAATAGAGTGTCAAGGCCAGTTTGATATGACATAGTATAACTGATCCATTGCCCATCTGTGCTCATTTTATCAAGGCGTAGTTCTCCCCATTTAGAATAATCAGATACTGTTACTGTTCTCTTTTGCAATACCTGCCCCCAAAGGGAGCAGGCAACTAATTGCAAAATAAAAACTAAAAAAAAGGTTGGCTTTCGCCTTGGCAACATTAATGTTGTTTTGGATTGTACTTTCATTTTAGTGTTTGATATTAGAATTTAATAACCTGGATTTTGAGGTTTTAGATTTGGATTGAGTGTGAGCTCGCTCTCTGGGATTGGCAAAAGATTATCTGTGGTGTTCCAGCCTGTTTTTAGCGATAAAATGGTATCAAGTTTTCCCGTGCGTTTAAGGTCAAAAAAGCGATGCCCATATTCAGTAAATAGTTCTTTTCTTCTTTCCTGAAATATTGCCTCTAGAATTTCTTCTTTTGAGCTTGCTATTATATCAGTGAGTCCAGCTCGTTTTCTGATTTTATTCAAATCTTCTTTTGCTCCTATAAGATCTCCTAGTTCTGCTCGGGCTTCTGCACGGATTAAGTACTGTTCTGTCAAACGTAATACCATTGAATATTCTCTCGAGGTTGAGGTATTTCGAGGTTCTTTGTACTTATTTGCATAAGACCATGTTCGGATTCCATTACTTACGGAGCCAGTCCAAGCAGTTTTACGCAAATCATTTACTGTAAAGGAATTCAACAGAGATTCACTAAGCGATACCAATGATGGTGGCCCTGAAGTAAAAATAAAAAAAGCACCTTCGTCTGTATTCTTACCTGCAAGAGCAGGCATAAATTGCCAGATTGCTTCAGTGGAGTTTTTTAAGAATACTTTGTTCAAATTGTTTTCAAAAACATATAGCGAATTGTTTTCTATCACTGATGTGGCTAATTTATTTGCATCGCCCCATTTGGATACATAGAGATAAACTCTTGCCAAGAGTGCTTTTACTGCAAAAGAATTAGCACGCACTCTTTCCGTGCCTGAGTACACAGGTAAAAGCAAGTTTTCTGCAGTTTTTAAATCAGTTATTATATGCGTATAAACTTCAGTTGTCGACATCCTTGTTACTACACTATTAATCCTGTAATCTGTAGTTTCGATATAAGGAATTTCTCCAAAGAGCTGTAACAAATAAAAATGAAGTAAGCCTCGTACAAAAAGTGCTTCTCCTTCTAATTGTGCCTTTTGCTGATGACTAAAAGTAGATGGCCGAACTCCTTCTAATACAGCATTAGCGGCGTAAATTTGATTGTAGGAATTGTTCCAAAAAAGAGCTACAGTTGTATTGGAGGGTAAAACCTGATTGGTGTAAAATCCAAAAGTGGCACTCGTAGCTGAACCATAAAAAGTAAGTTCATCTGTATAATTGCCCAACTGGGAAGTGAGGCCTACTAGAGTACCTGTAAGGAGTCCTTTATCTCTGATTTTAGAATAGACATCAGCCATGGCCGCATTAGCGGTTGTGTAATCCTGAAATACAGTCGTGTTTGTAAGTTGTGATTTAGGAAGATCTACATCCAGAAAAGAATCGCAGGCAGGCATGGAGAAAGTAAAACTTAAAAAGAATATTTTTTTAACTATACACCAGTAGTGCTTTTTTTTATATATCGTTTTCATACTATTATAGATTAAAAAGTTAGTTGGATACCAGCTGTAACGATTTTAAGTGGAGGAAGATAGCCTCTGGTTGTAAATTCAGGATCACCATCGTCATAGGGGGTGAAAGTCAAAAGATTTTGTCCTTGTAACATTACTGTGCATTGTATTGCTTTGGAATTTATCGGAACGGCATAGCTCAATGCAATTGTTTTAAGCCGCACATAAGAGGCATCTACAATAGTAGCGTCACTTAAACCATATCGGGATTGTGCTGTAACAGCATTAGCATTGTTTCCAGTACTATAGATTTGATAAGGACCTAAATCTCCAGTTTGTTTCCAGCTGTTTATCAATCTTTCCGGTTGATTTATCATCAATCCTGCAAGTCCACTAGCATAACTTTGGTTACGTTGCTTTACAAATTGAAAAAGAAAATCGAGTTTCCAGTGTTTGTAGCTCAATTGATTTTGTAAACCTCCAAAATAATCAGGATTAAGATTTACTACTGTTTGCCTGTCATCAGGAGAGGACAATTTCCCGTCGTTGTTCTGATCTTCAAATTGATAAGTTCCAGTTGCAGGATCAATTCCTGTGTATTTGTACCTCAGGAGAATATTAAGTGGTTCTCCTATGCGGTATGTATTTCTGTAAGTGGAACTATTTAAATTTGGAAAAGCTATAAGTTCATTACGAGCAATACTCAGATTTAAGCTGCTGATCCAGTTGAAGTGTTTATTAGAGAAATTAACGGTGCGCAAGGTAAATTCTAGTCCTGTATTTTGTACTGTTGCTTCTAGGTTGGCTTGAATCTGGGTAAAACCAGTTGTTCCTGGTAGCGGAATTCCAACAAGTTGATTAGAAGAACGGTTTTGATACCAAGCTCCAGTAAGAAAAATGCGATCAGCAAAGAACCCCAATTCTATAGCTGCTTCCACCTTTTTATTGATTTCCCATCCAAAATCAGGATTAAATAAACGGGTGGGTTGCAGTCCAATAATATTTTGATAATTAATTCCAGAAGAGTTGTAGGTATTTAAAAATTGGTAATCTCCAATTTGATCACTCCCTGTAGTTCCATAACTGCCACGAAGTTTTCCAAAGCTGAACCAAGAATTGTTTTTTAGGAAGCTTTCATTAGAGAATAGCCAAGCTACACCAACGGCACCAAAATTTGCATATTGGTTTCCTGGACCAAAACGACTCGATCCATCGCGTCTTGCTGTTAAATTCACAATATAGCGATCGTGCCAATTGTAATTAATCCTGCCAAAAAATGCTTGGTATTTATAAATAATCTCATCACTAAGAATCACTTGGCGAGTGGTTGCAGATGCAAGATCATGGATTAGGCTGTTGGAACTGAAACCGCTTCCAAACTGAAATAATTTAGCGGTAGTTTGTTGTTGAAAGGTTCCACCAAATAGAATACCTAATTTACCACCAGCAAATTTCTTTTCCCAATTAACCTGTGGTTCTATAATCCATGAGCTGCGTTTGGTATTATTGAGGAATATATTAGAATCGGCACTAGTATATCCAAGAGCTGGATTATAGACTGTCGAGGGAGTAATGCGACTTTCTACATGCTGTAAATCGGTATAACCAAAACTACTTTTTACTAGCAAATCTGGGATTATTTCATAAGATAAAATAGTATTTGCTAGTAGGTCTTTGGTTTTGGATTCTTGTTGGGCAGGCAAGTTTCGTAATGGATTTTCCCATGTTCCTTTCTCCCAATTGAGATTTCCTCCTACATCATATAAGGCAGGGGCATTAGGAGCGAGGGAACGAGAATCATATGTAAGGTCATTGGCAGGAAGATCATTATTTTGAGCGGTATATCCAGAGGAAAAGACCAAACGGAATTTACCATCTTCAGATTGATGATTAAGACTGAACTGAGCCCCACCTTTTTTATATAAAAAATCACCTGGGAATACAGTTGATTCTGTGTGATAGTTTCCACTTAGGAGAAATTGGGTGTTCTTGGAACCACCAGAAATTGTTCCTTGTAAATCTGTAATTACAGCAGTACCACCAATGAGTTCCTTTTGCCAATCAGTATATCGATTTTGGTCCCATGTTCCATTGATATCATAATCGCTCGCTGGATAGGTAGTGATTCCATCATTAGTAAACGCTTGTCTACGCATATTAAGATATTGTTGCGTATCCATGAGTTTCATGAACTTAGTAACGGTTCCAGCTCCTGAGGAGGCAGTAAAAGTGAACTGCGTTTTCCCTTCTTTTCCTTTTTTGGTAGTAATAAGTACTACACCGTTGGCTCCACGTGAACCATAAATAGCAGTTGCATCGGCATCTTTGAGTATTTCTATGCTTTCTATAGCATCTGGGTTGATGCTGTTAAGTGGGCTGGTTGTAGTAGGAAAAATGGTTGAAGTCTGAGCGTAACCAATGGGGTCTGAGGCATAGGGAACACCATCTATAATGTATAGTGGAGCGTTGGCATCACGACGTATACTGTTTTGTCCTCGTATCTGGATTTCGAATCCTCCACCGGGGACTCCTGTGGTCTGGGTCACATTAACTCCAGCCATCCGCCCTTGCATAGTCGCAAGTACATTAGTGACAGGCTGTGTCTCGATGTCTTTGGCGGTGATTCTGGAAATACTGCCAGTACGCTCGCTTTCCTTTACTGTATAGTAGCCTGCGTTGACCCGGACTTCTTGCAGTGCCATGGTATCGTACTCTAAAGTTATGTTTATGGTTTGCCTTCCTTTTATGGGGACTAAAACGGTTTTGAAACCTATAAAAGAAACTATTAAAGTATCTGAAACAGCAGCAGCTATATTATACTGTCCGTTGTAATCGGAAATCGTACCTGAATTGGTTTTGCTTTTTAGGGCAATGGTAACCCCTGGTAAGGGATTAGTACCATCGGTTATGGTACCATTTACTAAATTTGGTTGGGAGCTGGACTGCAGTTGCCGCAGGGAACTCGTTGCTAAAACAGGGGTAAAAGACAAGAAACACCCGAAAAAAATCAGGCAATAAAGAGCCTTACTACCCTTGTAAAATGAATAATTATTCATAATATTGGGTTAGTTAAGTAAAACGTTTGTTTTGTTTGCTACGGTCCTCTATACTAGTTTGGTGACGAATTAGAGGGCCATTTTTTATGCGTTAAGTTGAGTAGGTTATGGTATCGACTACCATTTTTGTTGAATCATAGGCAAAGAATTTTAATCGATTAAACTAAATTAAATCAATTGCAAGCCTTAATAAAATAATGAAGATTTAACGCTAAGAATGAAAACCGAAGAATTTGCTTAAAATAAAAAAAGGGCAGGTACTCAGCTTATTGCTCCTAAGGTACTGGTATACCCGTACGCGAATAAGTGAGCCCACGCCCTTTAAGGCGTGAGCATTTACACTTATCGTCCTGCGCGTACGAAAATTACCAGTTTTAAGGAGCAGGATTCAAAGCGAATGCTTCAAATATTTTTATGTGAAGTATCGCAAATATATCAATTCAAATGATGAATTGATATCAAATATATGAAAAAAATATTCATGGTGATATATCACCATGAATATTTTTATAAAAAATTGAAAATTGTAAGTTCAAATAAAGAACATGGCTAAAGATAAATTGTTGAAAGATTATAGAAAAGCATTTGGTGAAAATTTAAAAAGAATACGTGAAGAGAAAATAAAAACATTAAGCGGAGTAGATAGCAAAACAAGATTTGACTCCAGTAATTATCACAAATATGAAATCGGAACTGGTAATCCAACATTGGAAACTATTATAAGAATAGCTACAGGTTTAGGAGTTCATCCAAAAGAACTATTAAACTTTGATTTCGAAATAAAGAGTGAAGATATGCATTAAATGAGATGCTTAAGCATCTTTTTTTATACTGCACTATGTAAGGAATAGTAAAAATATTTTTCTAAATATTCTCTCCGCCATAAATAACTAAACAAACCGATACAGGTGTTAGAGACAATTGTATCAAAATTCTATCTATAAATCAAATACTAAAATGATTATAAACAAAACTCAAATTCTAAACAACATTTGTTACACTGAGCTAGTTTATGACAGAATAAACAAAAAACTAAATAGTAACTTTACAAAATCTGAAATTGAAACAATGCTTTTTGGTGTCATAAAAGAAACTCAAGAAAAGTTCTTTCTTAAAAATGGTAAAAACTATTACATTTCAAATACCGAAAATGACATCGGAATTACGGTAAACTCATATACATACAGAATTATAACTGTTGACCGAATTACTAAAATTAAAAAATAATTGCCTAAAAAAAACTAAATAATTTAAAATAAACACGATCACAATTATTGCAATAATTGTCTGACTCTTTTAAATAAAAAAGAAAAGATGGAAAAAACAACCCCACTTAAAAAATCTAAGTAGGGTTTATTTATTTTATTCAAATTACTTCTTAGCCGCTTCTATTGAAACTTTTCTAAATTCTTTTAATAGTTTTTCAATTTCTAAAGTTGCTTTTCGTGCTCTTGGTCCCGCAGCTTTCACACCTTTCTCGATTAATGATTCTGATTCTGTTTTGAATGTTTCAAATTCTGCATTGATTTTTGATACTAGATCTTTCATGATTTTATTTTTAATTTCAAAATCCAAAAATATTCTTTTTGTTTTTAATATATAAATTAGAAGTAATTAATTTTTTTATTGCAGATTTTAGGAGTGGCAGACAGCAGCGAGTTTTACGAATACCCAATCTTGTTCTAGGATTTTGTTGTCTGACTGAAATTTTTTTATATACTTTCAATAGTTTTTAAGTTTCTAATTTTGATTTACAAGTTGTTGATATCTTATGTCTTACAGATACCTATGTTAATACTTTTACGATGTTATTTAAATTAAGGTCGCAATAACAATAATTTGCATCTCAGACGGTTATTTAATTAACAGATTTTTCTTTAAAATATCACTAAAAGTGGGTATTGTATAAACGTTAAAAGGCACTTATGTTTGTGAGATTATGTTTATATTTTAAATAACAAAAAATATAACATGGCAAGAAATTATAATAGGTGACTTTTTTATTTAGTGAAGTTATTATAATGTTTCTAATTGTGCATCAGACTTACTATAAATCATAACTGTCTTTTGAGTAGCTGATTATTAAAAAACTTTGGAAATACAAATTTATGAAGGAAAACAGTTTTTATGTAGCCGAAAGAAATGATGATACTCATGATAGGTATTTTATAGAAAAAGGAGATACATTTGAAAGTGTTGCTAAAAAACTTGGTGTCGAATGGCAAACTTTAAGAACCTATCATAATATACATTGTGTGGCAGATGAGGATGTGATAAATGCTAATTTTCCTAGTCATTTGAAGTCTTTACTTTTACGTCGTGTCAAATTACAGATAAATGGTGAACCTGAAGAAATTCCTCTTAAAAAAGCAGTATTAAATAAAGGTCATAAAATTCCTTTCAATCACGTAACAATAAAGAATAAATATGGTGTTATGTATACGATTGAAAATGGTGAACAAATCGACACTTTAAAATATGAAGTAAGTGTAAACTGGATTACAACTGACAACAATGGTTATTCTTTATTTGAAATTGACCGATTATCAAAAATATACATCAATGATACTGAAGCTGATTTAGTAGCTGATGAACTTGCTGAAAAAACATCGAGCGTTTTATACCCCTTACGAGTGGTGATTGACCAAGAAGGAGAATGGATGGATGTCCATAATTATGAAGAGATAGAAGAACGTTGGCAAATAAGAAAAAATGAAATCCTTGAGAATTACCCGGGAGAACAAACTATAAAATATCTAACTCTGTTTGAGAAAAATCTAGAAAGTAATCAAACTTTATCATTAGTGCTTGCTAATGATTGGTTTATAAGATCTTTTTTTAACGGAATTCATACAGATTACACCTCGAAATTGGCATTTAAAGGTTATACTTATTTCCCGTTTATTGCAAAAAGCGATGACTTAATATTTGACATTGAACAGAAGGTTGATGAATATCTTGATGAGAATGATTTGATAAATATTAACTTGAAAGGTGTACTAGATGAAAAGAGAATGAAAACGGAATTCGAGAATGAATTAGGTCATTCTTCTAAATCTCTGTCTAGTCAAGAAACTACTGGTAGTTATAGAGCTAAATATTTCCTAAATCCCAATAATTACTCCATACAAACTTTATTCATAGAATGTACTCTTGCACTTGATATACCGCAGAAGTACACAGTTGTAGTTTCGAATTTAAAGGAGAAAGAAAACCAATTCTTAAGAACAAACTCGCTTTATGTGGGAGCAGGGAAGAAAAAAGATGATGGCATTTTTAAAATGATTGGAGATGTTTTTAGAGGTAGATAATTAAGACAATTTATGAGCGAAAAACATATTGTAGTACATGGTGCTACTTGTAAATGTAAATTTAGTGTAGAACCTAAAACAGATAAGCTTAAGGTAAAAACGCAAACAAAGCACTATGCCAATGATCAAGACGGTGCAGAAAAACTAATTGCGAGCACTAAAGATATTGGACAAACGTTAGAGAAAAATACTTTTGGTAAATGTAAGAAGCAACCAACAGGAAGTGATTACTTGCCATGTCAAGCACAAATTACCAAATGGAGTGGGTTTTATGAAAAAATGATTTTATCCAATCAAGGAAAGGTACTACTAGAGGATAGCAAAGGCACATGTCCTATGGGAGCACCAGATTGTATTGAAATTACTAAGCATGGACAGGTTACAGAAACCAGTGAGCAAAATTTTAAAAATGCAAATCCAATGATTCACAATCTTATAAACCCTATGGTTGATGTAAGAGATATGAACAAAAAACAGCCTACTTATAAAGGTATGGAGGATAGTGATGCTGAAAACATTAATGATATATACATTAATAAAACTGATGCTTCAGTACTTATTAATTATGGAAATACTGATGGAGATATCAGAATGATTGCAAAATATGATTTTCAAGATTTCAATGAAATTACAGATTTCAATGATAAAAATAATAAACTAAAAAGTGCAAGTATTGTAGTTACTGTTGACAATATGCAGATACAGGGTAAGATTCAAGAAATACATCGTTTGACAAATAAAACTGAACAACAAGTATTTATTGTTTTAGATCGTACAACTGCCAAGATCATTGCTGTTTTAGGCTTAGAAGGGATTGACGGAGAGACAGAAATTGATAGTTATACTATTGGAGATTCAAAACCATTAATTGAAGTTAACACTCAAAAATATGCTCTTTTAGGCCAAGTTCATACGCATAATTTGATGAAGTCCGCTCCTAGGAATTCAAATCAAATTGGAGGTCAAGATACAGTAGAAAATGGTTTTGGAACATCTGAAAAAGATAAAGTTACAGCAAAAAGTTTAGGAATAAATATTTACGCTTTAGATAGTTGGAATTATTCAAGCAAGAATGCCGAGGTCTCTATTGGTAGAGTAACTCCAAAAGGAGTAGAAACTAAAAAAATAGGAAAAACTTATGGCAAGGGAGAAGGTTCAAAAATAGTTAATATTGGATTAGAATGTTTAAACCTAAGAGTTGGAAGATGAGAAAAATATTGATGTTTTTATTATTTATTTTAATTGGATGCAAATCCTATAAAAGAGAAGAAACTTTTTCAAAAAACGAAGTTTATTCCTATGTTGTGCCTCATAGAGCAGAAAAAATATTATATGAAAAAATGAAAAATTTTGATAATGTTTTTTTAGAACTAAGTTTTAATGAAAATGGGTACTCATTTTTTATCATACCAACAAAAAAGAATGATAATGAATATTTTGGATACTTAAAAATCAGTAATAGTAACCGGAAAATTTTGGTTAATTCAAAACTTTATGATTTAGTTTTTAGTTCTGATGTAACACTAGGATCAAAGATTGACTTAAGTAAAGCCGAAACTATTTCAGAACAGGAATCAGGAACAAGAAAAAATGAAGATGAGGGACTTATTGTTAATAAAAAGACTCCTATCTACGACCGTGCTATTTTAGTTAGTTTCGATAAAGATTGGAATGTGATAATGAAAAAATAACACTAACAATATGGTTAAAAGTGTAGATAAAATAAAAAGGGATGACCAAGGAATAGTAAAAAGTAGTTTGGGAGTAATTTTAAGACAATCATAAATGAATAAATATTTCACTTTGATAACATTTATATTATCATTAAACTCTATAGGACAGAACAGTAAAATTTTTGTTATTAAAGAATACATTAAAAATGACGGTTTAACATATAGAAATAAGAATGATTTTAAGTTTAATCAAGAGAATATTTATGAAGACGAATTATATATTGTATCTAAAACTTGTAGCGGTGAATGGGGTGGTACAGTTAAATTCAAAAATAAAAAGACCAATATTGAGTATTCTGCTTCTGCAACTTGTCCTGTTGCTGTAAACAAACTTAATGGCAAATATTATGTAACAAATAGCTTGGCTCATTTAGATGGTTTTTCTGAGATTCTTGAAATTAAAAATCCAGCTTTATTGACTGTTATTAAGAAAACCAAACGAAGAAAAAAGAAAAGTAAGATAATTATTAGCTATGAATCCCAATCGAATAAAGGAACTAAACAACTGCTTGACAGTGTAGGAGCTTTAACACTTGCCTCTTTTCCATTCAAAGGTCAATTGTATCATATTGTAACGGATTATAATAATACTTTTTTAGCAAAAATTGACAATAATAAATTTGTAAAAATTGACACCATTTCCGACGAAAGTATTTGGAGTGATAATTTAGAAGCATTTATAACGATAGACAAGCATCTAATTATATTTTTTGAGAATAGGGATGTAAAAGGCTATTTTGATATAATTGACAACCATATTAATATAATACGTCAGAGATGAAAAAACTCATATCAACACTTTCTTGCACTTGCATATTAGTCATTCATTACCAACTCTTGTGTTCAAATTGAAGAATATGGAGAAAAAAGTAAAAATACGTAGGTAGTGAGAATAATAGTAAATAATATATTTTAATGTTATGGCAAAAGGAGTAAAAAAAATAAAATGGACTGGTGAAGGAACTGTAAAAAGCAGCTTGTCTATTCCTAATAAAAAAGTAACGATAGATCCAGACCAATTTGTATTATTTACAGTTGGTCAATGGGATGAAGGCGTAACTGAAATTGAGAAAAAGAAAAACCTTACTTGGATGTTGCAAGACAGAAGAGCAAAAACTATAATAAAGCAGAAAACATTGCCATTCAATAATAAATATGGTGTCAAAATTTCAAGAAACCTTTGTGGTCCTTTTGAGTATTACGTTGAGGCAAGTATTTCTGGAAAAAGGGATGTTTCTAGAGATTGTGGGCTTTTGATAAGTGGATATTGTCAGCCAAAAATAATAAGAAGTAAATGGTGTACAAGAAATGATGGTGATGACGTAAGTAAAACCCATCTTTTTTCATATGGGAATACTATATATTTAAATATTGAAACGGAAGGGTTAAACGGTCATAAGAACTTAATCGTAGATGTTTTTAGAAAATTGCCAGGTTTTAGTACCTTAGTATATACATATACTAGTGTAGATGTTATAGATGGTGAAATAAACCTAGCAATGTCAAATACTTTTACATGGTATGGGAAAATGAAACTTATGAGAGAAACGGAACAGTTTTTTGTACAAGTAAAAGATCCCACAACAGGAAAATATATAGGAGATAGTAAACATAATATTGAACATGCAAAATTTTTAAAAATATTAAAAAAAATAGAATCTTCAGATGTTAAAACTCCCACAAACTTAACTCCTTTAAAAGTTGGAAAACCAGACAAAAATGCAACTAGGTACGAACCTTGCAAGTTTGAGACAATTGCTTTGGATAAAGTCATAGTGTTTGACAAAGGAGTAAGTAGTAAAGGAGCAAATTACCCACAAGAAACAATTACCAAAACAATCATTTTTGATTTTGATAGTTCTATAATTAACGGTGAAGGAAATAGTAAACTAAATAATGCTTTGCAGTTTTTGTTAGAGCACGAGTATTCAAGTATTACTGTTGCCGGATATGCTTGCGTAATCGGGAAAGAGAACTATAACCAAGGATTATCTCAAAGGCGAAGTGACGCTGTAAAAAAACTGTTTGTAGATGGAGGGCTAAACCCTAAAAGAATAATCTCTAAAGGATATGGAGAAATACAAATACAAGCAGGAAACATAACAGTGCAAGCAAATGATGACAAAAAAGGTAAAGATAATATAAAGCATAAAGACGAATTTACATATAAAGAAGCTCGTAGAGTTGATGTTTCATTTACTTTTAATGGACATGCGCAAACCATAACTTATGAAATGGTTGCACCGAGCAAGGATAAAAATGTTACCATAGATATAACGGAATTTCAAAATAAAGCTTGTTTTAGAGAAAAGAATAAACACGAAAAGAAAATAAGAGTAACATCTCCAGAATATAGCGAGAAAAAAGGTAAAGAAAAGAAGGGAGATACTATGACTTTCCCTGTTCATTCTAGTATAGAAATCTTAAATCTTTCGCCAATGGAATATATTTGGCCAAGATATAATTTAGTAAATGGACCTAAAGGAAAATCTACAGATTCTGCTACCGTATATAATGTTCATGCTCATTCTTGCAGATATTTTACTGATGAAAAATATATCTCTGTACAGGTAAAAGCATACCCTGATATAAAATGGACGTTTGAATTTTTCTTGAACCTAACAAATGATTTAAGCGTTAAGTGGATGGGGATGGATCCATACGAACATAAAAAGTTACAAGAGCGCTCAGGGAAAATTGGTGCTGAAAAAAGATGGAAACAAAAAGATGTTTCTATTGGATTTAGTTTAAAAGCAAAATGGGATAATAATGAGCAAGAAAAAGAATTAAAATATGAATACGAGGCGAAATTTAAAAAACTTTATGATATATTTTCTTCTATAGGAGCTCTGGCAGATGGAGTAACAAATAAAACAAAAGGTGCTGCCCGATCTGTTTCGCCTAAAGGGGTACCTATGAGTTTTGCAGTAAAACCACCCAATATGAGTTTTACGGGTGATTGGTTTTTAGCCAACCCAAAAGATAATAAAACTATATTAGGTACAGATGTGACTATTGGTTTACAAGCAAAACCACTTATAGGTTTAGAAGTAACTATTGATTTATTAGGAGCAGTTGTTTTTGGAGTTGGATCCTTGGTAGGAGCTGGCCCAGGTGTTACTGAATTATACAAAAAAATTCAAGGAGCATTAAAAAGCGGTATAAAAGCTGGTAATGAAAAAAATGGTCTAAGCGCCAATATAGATATTTACATGGATTTGATTATTACTGGAGAAATTAAGATAGGTACTGATTTTAAATTTAATACTGTTGGAAAGCCCAAAGATTCTAAATTTGAATTAAGAAGTGAAAATAAGCTATCAGTTGAATTAAAAGTTGGAGTTAAAATAAAAGGAGAAGCTGCGGTCGTAATTATTAAAGTTGTGGCTTACTTTGAAGCTTCTGCAAGTGCAAGTGCCTCTGTTACTTTTGGTCATGGAATAAATTATAACGAAAAAGGATTGTATTATAGACCTAAATTAGGTTTTGATGGAATGAATGCAGAGTACGTAGTTAAAATTAGCGCAAGTCTTGCTATGAAAATAGCAAAAGATAAAGAAGCTGTAGAAGAAACCAGAGGAGGGGATTATACAATTGCTAAAGGAAATTATGAAAATGTTATTCCCCCTTTTGATGTTATAAGTGAATTAGAAGAATTATTTGGTATAAGTGCCAATATAGGTGTAATTAAAAATTAAAATAAGATAGAAAAATGAAACAATTAATTTTATTAGTCACAATCAGTTTATTGATGACATCATGTAATTCTCAAACTGATTTAGAAACTATTAAATACAATCGGGATATTACAGAATATATAGATGATAGCTTCTCTAAAGACAACAATATTATAACAAGTCAAAAAGCATATATTTCTGAAGATGTTCAAAAATTTAAATATGGTTCAATAAAATTTAATAATTACACACATACAGACGATTTAATAAAAGACAGTAATAGTATCTCTTTTTTTGTGGATTCCTATGATAAAAATAAGTATTTAGGTTTTCAGTTAGATATTTGGGAAATGGAGAAAAGCAACGAATTCCTTAATTATATAATGAAAAAATACGGAAAACCTTTAAAAAAGTATGAGCATAAAGGAAAAGGAGACTATCTAGATAAAAAATACCTGTGGGAAAGCGTATCTACAGATGAGATCGTTTTTGTAGACATACATAACGAGAATAGAATAAATAGTAGTACTAAAGAAAAATATATAAGTTCTCAAAGTGAATTCGTAATTATTAAAAGAGGATTAATATTAAAACCAAGCGAAGAAAATAATCCTGAAAATATTAAAAAATTGCTTGAAGAAAATCCAAATGCTTTTAACATATTAGAAGTATTGAAAAATTATTTTTATTAATAAACAATGAGTTTTTTGTACTGATAGCGATTAGTATAAATAGCAGAATGAAATCAAAAGACATTTTTTTTAAGTATTTAAAAGCCTCCCCAAATTAAAATCAATTATGAGTCAAATATATTACGAGTTAGATTGTAGTGCTTTAATGTGTTATTTTGAAGTGCGAATAAATGATGTTTGTGTTTTTTCTTTAAATGTAGACGGTCAGGCAGCCATGGATATTCCTATAAATGGCGGTATATTAGAAAAAGGAGAACATAATATAGAAATAAGAGTATTGCCGTTACCAGGAAGCTTAGAACTTCATAAAGAAGCATTTGTTAGGTATAAAGTTATAGAATATGATGTAAGCTTCGGAGATTTTAAATACATTCAACAGTTTGAAAATTTCCAAACCTCTCCAGCTCAAACAGGAATCCCATTTATAATTCACAATAGTGTTTTTATGGCAAATGTTTCTTATAAACTAGATGCATGGCAAAATGGAGTCGACTTAAAAGATGTTTCATTTAATATAAAAGATGCTTTAATTTCTGAGTATGAAAAAATGATTAATTCTCTTACAGATGAAAATTATAATGATTTTATAGGGAAATTTAAGAAGAAAGAAAAAAACAATGCAATAGCAATGTATTTAAATCAAGATGAATCTCAAAGCAGAATAGCGGCATTGGTTGATGATTTAAAGACAGGATTTAAAGTGATGCCAATCGCTAATGATAGTTATGTAGAATACTCAGCTCATAATAAATTAGCAACTTTAAAAAGAATGAATAGAATGCCAGCGTTTTATTTTGAAAATTCAGAAACTCGTGAAGAAATTGTTTTAGATGTGCGTTTTTGTACTTTAAAAGGCAAAACTGAACTTGAAGTTATTTAAGAAAATGAAGAGTTCAAAAATAAAATCTAAATTATTTTTCAAATTAATTTCGTTCAATTACCACTAAAATAAGGTATTGCAAGGAACTTTGATAGCTATAGTTAATAGCTAGGCTTTACATATTATATGTAATATTTTAATACTAAATAATCTAAAAAAAATAAGACAAATGAGTTTTTTACCCAAATTACATATAGACGGGGAAGAGTATAATGTACTTGAATTTAATATCAATTTTAGACAAGAAATAGACTCCATAAGCAAGCCTACTGGAAATGCTAAAGTGGATTTATTGGATTAATTTCCTTTATTCTATTTGTATTAGTCAACATATAATTATATTGAACGAAAAATAAACTAAATCAAAATATTATTAGATTCTTTGCTGTTCTCATTTTAAGTACATTATTTACATTAATTCATTATTTTTCAGAATTCGGAATAAATTGGATATAAGTTTAGTTATTAGTAGTTCGAAAGATTTTAAAAGACATAAGGATAGTGCGGATACTACTACTGTAGCTTTTCTAGTTCTCTAATGAAAAAAGTAGGGGAGATTTCAACTCTTTGCTGAAATGCATTTGTAAAGCGTTGTGTGGAGCTAAAACCAGCTTCTTCTGCCAATGCTGCATTACTAAACTTTCGTACAATTCTATTTGTTTTCAGAAGTTCAACCAAATAGTCAATTTTTAAATCATTGATATATTCCACAAATTTTTTACCTCTATAGTGATAAATTATTTGTGAGAGATACTTAGTATTGGAGTCAAAAGCTGCAGCAAGTTTTACCAAGGTCCAATCTTGCTCCAGGAATTTCTTGTCTTGTTCAAATTTCTCTAATTGCTTTAGAATTTCAGCAATTGTATCTGGATTTATATTCAGCGTATCTGTAGGTGTTTTTTTTAGTTTTGGAATATCATTTGTGTTATCATTCTTAATCATGAGTTCTGCAAACCTTTTCCTGAATTGCTTTTTATTTCGGATGTTTCTATATATCAGATAAGAGGAGGAAAAGATTAGTAGCGTGATGACAGAAATAAAAATTAACTCTGTAGATTTTTTTCGGTTAAAAGAGTTTTCGAGTTTCTTCTTTTCTACAAACAGTTTTTTAGTATCATATTCTTTATGTATTTTCCCTGTTAGGTATTTATAGGTACCGTTAGAAATACTATCTACTTTTAGTAATTTATTGATATAATATAACTCTTCTTCAGGATCTTTCTTTGTACTATAATAGTCTATGAGTATTTCATACATTTCTCGTAGATCAGGACGGATGTATCCCTTGTCATCAAAGCTTTTGTCTACTTTTCGAAAATAATGCAGTGCCTGATCTGTTTTACGTAATTCCCAATAACTTTTTCCGATATAATAATAACCTACACTTTCATTCGAAAAATCTTTGTTCTTACGTATACCATCAAGTCCCTTTTGAATTGTTTGAATTGCCAAAGCATAATTTTTTTTGCCATATTGATTGATACCTTCGGAGTGGATAAAATAAGCTTCTACTTCTCTATTATTACGTCTTTTTCCCTCAGTTAATCCAGTACTATTTATCTCAGTACATAAACCATAATTCCCCAATCTATTATTCGCTAATCCCAAGGAATGAAGGGAATTAAGATATCCTCGGTCATCATTATCTTTGAAATGATTCACACATTTCTGTAACAGCTCTATAGCCTCCTCATACGAACCTAGGTAGTATTTTATAAGTGCCATGTTATATTTTACTTTGTAAAACAAGTATGCATCGCTACTTTTTGCGATGTAATTGTTTGCTACGATGTAATTGTCTAAGGCTGCGTTATGTTCTTTTTCGGAATAGTAGACTATTCCTTTGGAGAGGTATGCTGATCCAATTAGTACGTTATCTTTCGACTTTTTGGCTGCGTAAATCATACTATCAGCATATACTAACTTATATTTTTCATCAGGTTTTAGCAAAAGATAATTTTTATATCCCAAGACCATTTCCTTCCAATTCTGTTCTGCTTTGGCTTTAGCTAAATAGGAGTGAACATATACAGCGGCTTTGGATGGATTTCTTTTCAAAACATCAATCTGTTCGTCTAAATAGGCATACTCTTTATTAATCAAAGAGTCGGGACTGACAGCAATTCTTTTTTGGGCAACAAGTTGAGTTGCCAAAAACAGTAAGAGGATAATGTATGTAGTAGCCATAATATATTAGGAGGGTTAAGGAAAGTTAACTTGTCAATTTAATCCTCTTGATTATTCATTAAGATGTCATGAGGTTATTTCTGGTTATTTGACTTTAAAAATAACATAAAGAATTGATTAATAGTGTATTGTTTGGTTAAAACAATGTGTGGATTTCGTGGAAATCCATAGTGTAAGTAATGGAATTCCATAAGTAATCTCTTGCAAGGGTTGATTTCTGCTTATAGATTTGCTTTGAATTCAAAAGCAAAAAGATTGGTATCGTACCAAATAAAATTCTGCTTACCCGGGTGCAATGAATTGAGCAATCTAAAATTGCTCGGTAATATCTAACTCACCACGAATTATGAAAAATACAGTATTATTAATTTTAATCTTTCCGTTTATTGTTATTTCCTGTACTACCGAAGGAAATGTAGCTGATTTGGTAACTAATAAAAAAGCGAATTTTAAAGAACCAAAAATGATTTTACTAGGGCCTGAGAATAATACAAATCCTTACGATAATATGGGGAAGCTCCATAATGAGATTCTGGAAATATATTTGGCTGCAAACTCTGGTAGCACTGTAATTGAGGATATCATGGCGCAAGTACAATCGATAGGACTTTCAAATACCATTAATATTGTTCAGGATTGCAGTGCGCCAGCTACAATCAACATCATTAATACAATTTTGATTAACCCACAAAATAGTGGAACTACCATTATCGAGAATTCAGTATTAACGGCTCATGCTAAAACAAAAATTACAGCATTTTTAGATTCTTTGGCGACAATAAAGACTAACCCATACAAAGACATTTATGACTTTGTAACCGCTTATGAATCTGAGGTTTTATCAAATGATTTATTAAATAATGAAGATAGGAGGGTTATATTAACTACAACGTCTATTGCAAGGTATTCAATATATTATGAAAAGAAAAAAGACAGAGATTGGGATAGTTCATATGGCAATCATATAGGAGGTCTTGTCGGTGCTCTTGATACTTCTTTATCTCCAGTGATTATAGCACTTGTTGCAGGTCTGGCAGAAAACAGCCTAGTAGTTAATTAATAATACAAAACACAATTATCTCATTATAATCTATCTCTTATGATGAGATAATTGTTTATCCCAGAATACGTATATAATTATGGTATTGGGTATAGAATATAATTTCAAAAAGGATTTTTTATTGTATCATTTACACTTATCACACATGATTAAAAATTTTATCAATAGTAGTTTTGAATCTGATGAGAAAGGACTGTTTGTTTCTTTTATCAAGGAGTATGATGCTTGGGAGGTAGACCTATCTTTCAAAACTTCAAATTTCACTATGCTTTTAATCCAATCAGGAAATTTGAAACTTCAATTAAATAATCAAATTCAGCTACTGAGCCCCCATGATCTAGTTTACATACCAAAGAATACTCTTTGTAGTATAATAGAAAGAAATGAACTATTACAAGTATGTATCATGATTACTCAGCAAATTTCTTTTTCTTCTTCTTTTAGTGCTAAATATTATCCAAGTATTACCCTTAACACTTTTGACTTTAAATTAGTACTTCAGCTTTTTAAACTAGTAGATCTTAAAAACAAAAACGTAACTTATTGTATTGATAATAATGAATTAATGAAGCACTCCTTTAATCTATTTTTGTACGAGATTAAAATTATTTATAATAGGTATCGTAATAATGGAGTGCTTGGCATAACACGGAAAGAAATACTTGTGGCGCAATTTATTAACTATATTGTTTTGCATTGCAAAGAGAGACATAGTGTGCAATTTTTTGCGGATGCTCTTTGTGTCACACCAGGCTATTTAAATAAAATTGTGAAACAAATTACAGACAAAACGGCTAAAGATCTTATCTGTGAAGGATTGCTAATTGAGGCAAAAATATTATTGAAAAATTCGCAAATAACGATTTTTAATATTGCAGATGAATTAGAATTCAATAATTATTCTTCATTTAGTACATTTTTTAAAAGGCATACTTCCCTGTCACCCTCCGAGTACCGGTTACAATTAAATCCCCATTGAATATAAACATAATTTGACTGGGTTAAGCATGTTCTATAAGCATTGATTTAGAGTACTGTCGATTGCAAGTCGAGAGAAATATTTACTAAGTAAAAGTAAAAAAAATGACTCAAACCTATCTTTTAGAATGGATGGATTTAACGGTGACTTCTACCCTTAATCCTAATAAAACGGATCTTGCGATGATTACTCCAATACAATCACGAGCGATTATTAAGAAAGCCACTCAGCAAACTTTTTTGATTCAGTCACAATTTACTGTACAAGTTTTTTCGCTTACCAATGAGAAGCAGATTAAAATTCTTGTTGGAAATTATTATTCAGCATTGTTATTTCTGTTAGATAAAATAAAAGAAATAAATGGGAGTAATGATTTGGATAGGGATAATCTAAAGGAAGTTACAGCTACTTTAATTTCCTGCCTAGATGAATTAATAAGCTTTGTAGAATCAAGATTTGCGAACTACTTAGGCACTGCACCTTTTCCAGTTATGGAGAGAAAAACAGATAGACTTACTGCAATGAATAATCCATCGAGTAAAGTTTTATGTAAACTTTCAACTGATCAGACAGCATTAATACTTAGGGCATCTGATGAATTGAAAATTCTTATTTCAAAATCAATGAATCATTTATTTAAAACAATTGTTCCATTTCTTTCCACTCCAAATAAAGTAAATCTTTCTTATGACGCGATGCGTAGCAAAGCTTACGTAGCCGAAGAAAGAGATAAGGAGATAGCCATTGAAACATTGGAACGAATGATTGAACAGATCAAAGAATATTAACGAACTAATAATTTAATACTTAAAAACATGAAAAAGCTACCCTGCATTTTAACCACAGCGATGCTGATGATGATAAGCTGCCAACCTCAAAAGTTAGATAAGAAATTAGCAACTACTCTTATTTTAGAAAAGGATGTTTATCCTAAGATTGTGGACCATGATATTTTCTGTAATGATCCAACGCATGCTTATACTATTCTTAAATCTGGGCTTGTAGAAAAAGGGTTTGTAAAAGTACTTCAAAGCAAGAAAATTGGAGATACGACTTCTTTTGTGAGTTTTACTCCCGCTGCAAGGCCTTATTTGTTACCTACACCCAAAGATGATAAAATAAGTAAAATTCAACGTGTAAAAGTAGGAGATGAAGAATTTGGAGGAATTGAAGAAATCAGAATTATGAGTTCTGGAAATAAGGCCATTGTAAATTATAATACAATCAGAAGAAAAAATGATTTTGCTACTGCTATGAAAAATGTCTTGAGAGATACGGTGAATCATGAAGTGTACTTTATACGAACAGATAATGGTTGGCAACTAATGGATAATAAGTCAGAAATTGAATTTTTATCATTTTAGAATAGAAATAGGAACCCTAAAAATAGTTTAGTTCATCATAAAATTAGCCTCCCACTCGGGAGGCTTTTATTTTTTCTACATTTTTTTATTTTTTTTCTCCCTGATTTTACTGAGTGTACAACGAGGTACAATTGGGGTACAACAAAAAGCTGGACTTGTAGTAGTTTATTTCCTAATGTTTCTTTGCCTTGTAATGATGAAAATCCTGATTTGAAATTATTTCATCTATCGGGGTTTTGAGAAACTAATGTAGAACGATAAAATGATGAGCGTATGTTTACAAACATTTCATGGGGCAATTACATACTTGTAGTTGTACTGCTATTGGTAAGTTGGTATTTATTTGTTGGGTTACGATTTTATTTTGATGAACTCAAAGGTATTACCACAGGAAAGCGGAAACTTCAATTCCGTAGGTTAGGGGAGCTAAATTATGGAGACTTCCAATCGGAGTTAAATTATCAGGATTCCTCTGAGATGGCTTTAGACCAATCTTCTCTTGGAGAATTTGACGCTACGTTTCAAGACGTTGATACACTTGTAGAACAACTAAAAAATTTTATCGCAGATGCGAAAAAAAGAAAACTAGCCAGACAAGAAGTACTGGACTACATCCAATTATTTTTTAAACAATATCCCTCTGTAAAAGATTCTGCGTTTCGTTCGGCTGTGAATGAACTAATTGTGACAGAATGCCAAACACTAGATGCTATAAGTATGTCCCAGGCGGAAGTGGACAGTTTGTGGAATTAGGAAAACTAAAATTACATAGCGGAGGAAATACCCTTGTCCGTCCTGATGCGGTATGGCTTATGTGACATGAAAGTGGAGTGTGACAACGGCAATTTCCTCCGTTTTATCAGAATTTTTAAACTTCAAAATAGTGAGCGATGAAAAAATGGAAGTGGAATTTTAAAAAGTTTATTGGAGGAAAATCATCTGTTATATGTGCGCTTTTAGTACAAATCTTTATGGTAATAAGCTATGAGGTCTATGCCCAAGATGGACTTGCAGGAATTAATGAGGCTAACCAGCAAGTACGAAGTTATTTTGATGCAGGAACAGAACTCATGTATGCTGTTGGAGCAATATTAGGGTTGATAGGAGCAGTGAAGGTGTATCAGAAATGGAATGCTGGAGATCCTGACACGGGTAAAGTTGCAGCAGCGTGGTTTGGCAGTTGTGTTTTTCTGGTAGTAGTTGCTACAGTAATTAAATCCTTCTTTGGAATTTAAGTATATAATGCCATGTCAAATAGTGTATATCAAATCAACAAGGGAATTAATCAAAGTATAGAATTTAAGGGATTAAAAGCACAATACATCTGGTATTTGGGAGGGGGAGTGATCGCTTTAATGATACTCTTTGCGATTATGTATATAGCAGGTTTACCTTCATTTATCTGCATTGGAATAATTGGTATTTCGGGAACATTATGGGTTTTGAAAATATATAAAATGAGCCATAAATATGGAGAACATGGCATGATGAAAGCGTTAGCAAAAAGACAGATTCCTAAAGCAGTTAAATTCCAGAGCAGAAAGATATTTATGATGCGAAAATGAGATTTATTTCAAAGTAAGGGACTGGTAAAAAAGATGAACATGGAAAAGATGATAGATGATATTTTACCAATTATGGATGTAGAGCATGACTGTATTCTATCCAAGCAAGGGGATGTGACGGTAGTATTCAAGGCGGAATTACCTGAGATATTTACTTTGTCAGATCAGGAATACGAAGCATTTCATCAGGCATGGCTTAAAGCCATAAAGTTGCTTCCCAAGTTTAGTGTATTTCACAAACAGGACTGGTTTATTGATAGTAAGTTTGAGGCAGATTTCACAAGCGAAGACTCCAGTTTCCTGACCCGAAGTAGTGAGCATTTTTTTAATGAACGTCCCTTTTTGGACCATTCGTGTTACATTTTCCTGACCAAAAAACCAGCAGGCAGAAAAACTTCTAGTTCTTTATTTTCCAATTTACTTAGAAGTTCTATAGTGCCAGAAGAAACATTAAAGGCACAGTTACGTCAGGAGTTTGTTGATAGTACGGGACAGTTCAGACGTATATTGGAAGATAGTGGTTTTGTGAAACTCACTCGCCTTGGCAATGAGGATCTTCGAAGTCATAGCAGAAAGATTGGAATCATTGAACGCTATTGTTTCCTTTCTGAAAAGGAAAACTCATTTGTATATAAGGATATTGCTTTTGATGATGGTTTGCAGATTGGAGACAAGCATTGTCAAATTTATACTTTAGGAGATGCTGCCGATCTGCCTGCTCTTTGTGGCTCTCGAATTAATTATGATCGATATTCAACCGATAAGACAAAATTTAGTATCGGTTTTTCCTCAACACTAGGGCAATTGTTATCCTGTAATCACATCTATAATCAATATATTTTTATAGAGGATTTTCAGAAAACTTTGCGAAAACTAGAGAGTAAAAGACTGCGGTTACAATCCTTATCTGCTTATAGCAGAGAGAATCTTATTGCCCGTGATGCGACCAATGATTTTCTTAATGAAGCTATCGGTCAGCAACGGCTTCCTGTCAAAGCACATTTTAATGTGCTCTTATGGACGGATAACAAAGAAGAACTCAAAGATCTAAAGAACAAAGTTTCTTCAGCACTGACACAGATGGATGCTGCTGCAAAGCAAGAAACAGTGGGAGTGGCACAAATATTTTGGGCAGGCATTCCTGGAAATGCAGCAGATTTCCCCATGAATGACACCTTTGATACATTTACAGAACAAGCTACCTGTTTTTTGAATCTGGAAACAGGGTATCGTTCTTCACTTAGTCCTTTTGGCATTCGCTTAGGAGATCGTTTGACTGGCAAACCGGTTCATGTAGATATCAGTGATGAACCAATGAGAATGGGGATTTGCACTAATCGTAACAAATTTATTCTTGGCCCATCAGGAAGTGGAAAATCCTTTTTTACCAACCATATGGTTAGAAGTTACTATGAACAGGGAACGCATGTTGTACTTGTTGATGTGGGGCACAGTTACAAAGGATTATGTGATATGGTGGGAGGGTATTATTTCACTTATGATGAAAAGAACCCTATTCGATTCAATCCATTTTATATCAGTGAGGGAGATACTCTAGATACCGAGAAAAAAGAAAGTATTAAAACATTGTTATTGGCTTTATGGAAAAAAGACAATGAAACATTCAATCGAAGTGAATATGTGGCATTGTCCAACGCACTACAGTTGTACTATGAAAAGTTAGAAAGTAATTCTGATTTATTTCCCTGTTTTGATAGTTTTTATGAATTTCTAAAGAATGATTTTGTAACCATATTGGAAGGAGATAAGGTAAAGGAAAAAGATTTCGATGTGAATAATTTCTTGTATGTATTACGTCCCTATTACAAAGGAGGAGAATTTGATTACCTCCTTAATGCTACCGAAAATCTAGATTTATTAAAAGAACGTTTCATCGTTTTTGAACTCGATAATATCAAAGACCATCCCATACTTTTTCCTGTGGTTACTATTATCATTATGGAAGTATTTATTAGCAAGATGCGTAAGTTAAAAGGTATTAGAAAAATGATACTTATTGAGGAAGCATGGAAGGCTATAGCCAAGGAAGGTATGGCTGAGTATATTAAATATTTATTCAAGACTGTGCGTAAATTTTTTGGTGAAGCCATTGTAGTTACGCAAGAAGTAGAAGATATTATTTCTTCTCCAGTTGTAAAGCAAGCCATTATTAATAACAGTGATTGTAAAATATTATTGGACCAAAGTAAGTACCAGAATAAATTTGAACAAATACAAGAACTACTGGGACTTACAGATAAAGAAAAGGCACTCGTGCTTTCTGTCAATAAGGCGAATGATCCTGATAAGAAATACAAAGAAGTATTTATCTCACTCGGAGGAATGCAATCAAAAGTATATCGCACAGAGGTATCTCTCGAAGAGTATTTAGCCTATACCACCGAAGAAACCGAAAAAGTAAAAGTGCAGGCGTATGCTAAAAAGTTTGATGGAGATATCAAAAAAGGAATTGCCGCACTTGCTATGGATATGAGGAATGGGAACTAAACGACACTAATTATGAAAACAAAAAAGAATATGACGATCTGCTTGTTGTGCATTTTACTGATTAGCACTCCTGTATGGCCAGCAGAAAAGACAGTAGCAATACCAATTTTAGAGATGGTAAAAGCGGTTGCGAAGAAGGTAATTAAGGCAATAGATCTTAGGATACAAAAGCTACAGAACAAAACAATCTGGTTGCAAAATGCACAGAAGAAAATTGAAAATATTTTATCCAATTTGAAATTGGATGAGATTTCTGATTGGACACAGAAACAAAAAGACCTCTACAAGGATTATTATGAGGAATTAGCAAAAGTTAAATCCATCATTACCTATTACCAGCGTATCAAAGATCTTAGCCAAAAACAAATTCGTTTGGTCGATGAATATGAAAGAACCTGGAACTTGTTTCAAAAGGATGCTCATTTTAACGCAAATGAATTGGATTATATGAACCGCGTGTATTCTGGAATATTGAATGAAAGTCTAAAAAATATCGATCAAATATTTTTAGTTCTTGATTCTTTTACTACCCAGATGAGTGATGCCAAGAGAATAGAAATCATCAATGGTGCTGCAGACCAAATCGATGCTAATTATGATGATCTGACACTCTTTAATAAACAGAACATTTTGCTGAGTCTTCAAAGAGCCAAAACGCAACATGATGTCAAATCGGTTAAGAAATTTTACGGAATTCCGTAATAAATAAAAAAATCATGAAAAAGATATTTTTACTGTTGCTTTTTGCCGCACTCTTCACTTGTAATATTCAGGCACAGGCAAAACAACAAAGGATGCTTTTACAACAAATTGCAGCGCTTCAAGTGTATATAGGTTATGCTCAAAAAGGGTATTCAGTAGCCAAAAAAGGACTAGGAGCTATTAATGATTTTAAACGAGGAGAATTTAATCTTCATAAGGGGTATCTCACTTCACTTAAGAGTGTCAACCCAAAAATAAAAAAGTATGCTAAAGTTACAGAAATAATAGCACTTCATATAAAAATCATAAAAAACTCCAATAAGATATATCTGCAAATCCAGCAGGATGATTTATTCCATGGAGATGAAGTTGACTATATCCAAAGGGTATTTGAGAGGTTGATTGAAAATTGTGATACTAATATGGATGAACTATTGACAATTGTTTTGGACGGAAAATTAGAGTTGAAAGACGATGAGCGCATTAAACGTATTGATACCATCTATCAAAACATGCTCGATAACTACACTTTCTCTGAAAGTTTTAGTAATCAAATCAAACTAATGGCTTTATCAAAAGTTAAGGAATTAAAAGAGGCTAAAACCAGCCGTGTCTTGCGCGGCATATACTGATAGACCATGAAAAAGATACTGATTATAGGAATTGTATGTGTTGTTTTAATGCTCCCTTCCAAAGTAACTGCCCAAAAACAGGAAATCCAGCAATTGATTTTAAACATCGAAAAATTGACCCAATTCAAACAAATCCTTAGGGATATGAAAAAGGGTTATGAAATGCTCAGCGGTGGTTACAATACAGTGAAAGATTTATCCAAAGGAAATTTTAGTCTTCATGAGACATTTCTTGATGCGCTTATGCAAGTTAGTCCCACAGTTCGAAATTATAGACGTATTGGCGATATAGTCAATTATCAGATGCAATTGGTAAAAGAATATAAGTCCGCCTTTGGTCGCTTTAGAGACAGTGAAAGTTTCAATGCTGAGGAAATCGCTTATTTAGAAAGAGTGTACGATAATTTATTCAAACAGAGTCTTAGAAATATTGAGGAGCTTACTACAGTTGTCACAGCAAATAAAATGCGAATGTCAGATGACGAACGATTAGCATCCATTGACAAAATATATGCAGATATGCAGGACAAGCTTATGTTTCTCAGAAACTTCAATAACAATACTTCAGTACTGGCTTTGCAACGTGCTAAGGAGCGTAATGATGTAAATACAATGCGCAACATGTATAATAAATAACTAAATATTCATTGTTATGATAAAGATAAATAAGGGAGCATTATTTGTTTCGCTAGGTTTTTTGTTGCCTTTTGTTAGCCAGGCACAGGGAATTGCGGACGATATGAACAGCCTGCATAGCGTATTAGATAAGTTGTATGATGAGATGATGCCTTTATGCAATAACCTACTGGGAGTAGGACAAGGACTTGCTGGTTTTGCCGCTATTTGGTATATCTCCTCTAGAGTGTGGAGACATATAGCCAGCGCAGAACCTATAGACTTTTATCCGCTCTTTCGTCCTTTTGTGATTGGATTTTGTATCATGATTTTCCCTTCGGTATTGTATATGATTAATGGAGTGATGAAACCTACTGTAACAGCAACTGCTGCAATGGTGGAAGGATCAAACAAAGCTATCGAACGATTACTCAAAGAAAAAGAAGAAGCACTCAAGGGAACTGATCCCTGGAAAATGTATGTGGGTTCAACAGGAGAAGGCAATCGAGCAGAATGGTACAAATATACTCATCCTACTGAGGATCCTACTAAAGAAGGAATACTTAGTGGTATTGGAAATGATGTCAAATTTGCCATGTCTAAAGCTTCTTATAATTTCAAACATTCTGTTAAAGAATGGATGAGCGAAGTACTTCGGGTATTATTTGAAGCTGCTTCGCTTTGCATCGATACCCTGCGAACGTTTCAATTGGTGGTGCTTTCTATTCTAGGTCCGTTGGTTTTTGGAATATCAGTTTTCGATGGTTTCCAACATACTCTTACAGTTTGGTTGGCGCGCTATATCAATATTTATTTATGGCTTCCTGTCGCCAATATATTCGGCAGTATTATAGGTAAGATTCAAGAGAATATGATAAAAATCGATATTGGACAAGTCAATGAAGAGGGGGATACTTTTTTTAGCAGTACCGACGCTGCTTATTTAGTATTTATGATTATTGGGATTGTGGGCTATTTTACCGTTCCCTCTGTTGCTAACTATATTGTTCATGCAGGCGGTGGTGGTGCATTGGGACAAAAAGTAACTAGCATCTTTAGTAACTCTACTAGTTCCGCGATTGGCACAGTTTCCCAAGGAGCTGGTATGGCAGCAGATGCAATGGGCAATGCCGCTGGACGAATATCTCAAAGTATGTCAAGTTCTGGAAATACATCTCCTTATTTTAAAGATAAGGAAAGCTACATGGGGAATAAATTAAAAGGCAATTCCTAATCTCTAAATAAAAGTATCATGTTTAGTAAAATGAAAAATATTGACACTGCCTTTCGACATGTTCGAGGTTTTACGATGCTGGTAATTATTGGTTGTATTTTAATTAGTTGTTTTTCGCTCTACAAAAGTTTCACTCTAGTATCGCAAATGCAGAATAATGTTTACATATTGGCAAATGGCAAAGCATTGGAAGCTTATGCTTCTGATCGGAAAGACAACATACCCATCGAAGCACGGGACCATGTAAAGACATTCCATCAATTCTTTTTTACCCTTGACCCCGATGATAAAGTAATCAAAAGTAATGTTACCAAGGCGCTTTATTTGGCTGACGAGAGTGCAAAACGAATCTATGATGATTTAAAAGAGAATGGTTATTACTCTGGTATCATATCAGGCAATGTCAGTCAAACGATAAAAGTTGATAGCATAACAATAGACATCAATAAATATCCCTATCAATTTCGATGTTATGCTACCCAAAACATTATACGTACTACCAGCATTGCGTATCGGAGTCTGATTACTGAAGGTAATCTTCGAAATGTATCGCGAAGTGATAATAACCCGCATGGCTTTTTGATCGAGCGTTGGAATACGATTGAGAATCGGGATTTAAGTACTGAAAACAGAAAATAATAAACTACTGATTATGAAATTCTCTGATAAAAGGAACAGCCTATGGGAAAAGTTTGATGAGATGAACCTACGAATGCAAAATAAGTGTGCACATTGGTTAGAGCAAAAGACATCACATTTTTCACGATTAAACTGGATTGTAATTCTGTTCAGTTTTATAATATGTACTGGTAGTTGTAGCATCTATTTAATTGTGACTAGTTTTTCAAATAATAGCACTAAAAATATAACTATAGTTCCAATTACTAAACCAAATAATTCTATTTTCTTAAGGGGTAAGTCTACTTCATTAAAGGAAATTACGAGTAAAGCTGAACTGGAAAGAATTATAGAATTTCGAAGGTATTTAGATAGTCTTGGCCGCAGTCCAACAGGAAAAAAAATGTATGACAGCATTGTACAATACCGTCCCGGGCTTCTGGATAGTTTAGAGATACTAGAAAACTATTATAATTCAAACTTTTAAAATAGATATCATGGAACAAAAAGAAAAATCATTAAAAGTACTAAAGCAACGTAAGATGCTACTGATATTGCCAGTATTAGTTTTACCATTTTTAACTGCTATATTTTGGGCATTAGGTGGTGGGAAAATGGATGCTGCAAATATGGTAATACCAAAGCAAAAAGGGTTTAATATAAAATTGCCCAATGCGAACCTCAAAGAAGGACATGCATTAGACAAAATGAACTACTACGATCTGGCAACTCTTGATTCTGCTAAACTTGATGAGCTTATCAAGAAAGACCCTAACTATTTGAGTCAGTCTTTTCAAATTGATTCTACTGAAGATAGTAGTGCTATTGCTCTGAGAAAAAGACGAGGCGGTTTAAATACATCGGTATATCGTGATCCAAACGAAGAGAAAGTACATCAAAAATTAGAAGCGCTTCAAAAAGCAATCAATGCACCTATATCTGTTCCAGTTCCAAACAGGGATTATTCGAAATACGTAAAATCAACTGAACCTTCAATTCATTCCAAAGATGTAGACAGGCTGGAACAAATGATGGAATCCATGAGTAATGGACAGGATAATCCAGATCCGGAATTGCAACAACTCGGTGGAATGCTGGAAAGTATATTGGATATCCAACATCCTGATAGGGTACAGGATAAACTAAAAAAAGCTTCTGAAGCTCAGCGTGGTCAGGTATTCTCTATTTCTACCAGAGCAGAAGAAATCCCTGTTACGTCTTTACAAAACAAATCACCAGCTGCTACTGAGTCCACACCTAATAGATTTTACTCGGTAGAGGAACCTGAAAACAGAGATTTAATGCAAAATGCTGTGGAAGCGGTGATTCACGAAACACAAACCATTGTAAATGGAGCCACTGTGAAATTGCGACTTCTGAATGACATTTTTATAAGTGGCGTTAAAATCCCAAAAGACAATTTCATGTATGGAGTAGCTTCTTTAAAAGGAGAAAGGTTAACCATCAAGATAAACAGTATTAGATACAACAACTCCTTATTTCCAGTTGATTTGTCTGTTTACGATATGGACGGTCTTATTGGAATTTATATTCCAGGAGCCATTAACCGTGATGTTGCCAAAGCATCTGCTGACCGTTCTATGCAAACTTTAGGCGTTGCAAGTCTTGATGACTCTTGGGGTTCACAGGCAGCTGGAGCCGGAATTGAAGCAGCTAAAAGCTTGTTGAGTAAAAAAGTAAAGATGGTCAAAGTGATTGTAAAGGCTGGTTATCAAGTGCTACTTCGTGATGAGAAACAAAAAGATTCCAATTGAAAACTAAAAATGAAACAGATGAAAAATTTTAATTTATTAATGATGGGTTATCTAGTATTTATGAGTATCGGTGTATTTGCACAAAAGACAAATAGAAATAATCTGTCTAAAATTGAGTCCGATTCTTTACAGATAGCGTACTCCAAAACAACCAATATTGTATTTCCTTTTGCTATTAAAAGTGTTGATAAGGGGAGTTCCGATATACTGGTACAAAAAGCAAAAGGTCTTGAGAATATACTTCAGATTAAAGCAGCACAAAAAGGATTTTTTCAAACTAATCTTACCGTGGTCACTGCTGATGGCAAACTCTATTCTTTCGTATTGAGTTATAATGAAGAGTCTCCACAATTGAATCTTACCTTAAATAAAACAAAACCAACTGAGCAAGAAATCTATTTTTCAGATGAAAGTTTAAACGATCAGGATGTTCAGGAATATTCCAAATTGGCTTTTTACGACAAGAAAAAACTGCGAGGAGAAAAAGAAAGCAACTATGATATAGATTTTGTACTCAACGGAATTTTTATTCGTGATGCTGTAATGTACTACAGGATAAAAATAACAAACAATTCCAACATTAATTATGAAATCAACCAACTTCGTTTTTTCATTCGAGATAGCAAAAAAGTAAAACGAACAGCTTCACAGGAGATTGAAATTACACCAATTTATATATTGAACAATGTGGTTAAAATTGATAGTGAAGAAGAAAACACCTTTGTATTTGCAATTCCAAAATTCACCATTCCGGAGAAAAAATACTTAGCGATACAACTCATGGAACAAAATGGGGGTAGGCATGTTGAATTGCATGTAAAGAACACAAAGCTGGTACAGGTTACTGTACTTCCTAAATTATAATTAGTAATCATTTAAAAAATTGAGTCATGAACGATAAAAATTTTGAATACTTAAAAGACCAGATTAAGTACACCGGTTTCGGTGAAACACTGGAGAATGAATTAAAAGAAAAATTGCAGAAGGAAGAACCTAGTTTTACTTTGAATCATATTGCTAAATATGGTGAGGATACTGCTATGGCTACCTTGAATTTTAAAAAATCGGAACAAAGTGATATGTATTTCTTTAACTCTTATAAAGTAGAATTGCAAAAAGAAAACTCTAAAGAAGCTTTGGAACAAACCTTTTATATTAATAAAGGCAGCAACATTACCATGAAAGAAGCTTTTAATCTTATGGAAGGAAGATCCGTAAATAAGGATTTAACCAATAAAGAAGGAGAACTATACAATGCGTGGGTGCAAATTGATTTTAAACAAACTGACGACACCAATGGTAATTTTAAACTAAATCAATACCATCAAAATTATGGTTACGATTTGGAAGCAACATTAGCCAAACATCCAATTAAGGAATTGGAAAATCCTAAGTACAAAGAAGATTTAATGGATTCTTTGAAAAAGGGAAACCTGCAATCTGCTACTTTTCTGAAAGAGGGTAATGAAATCAAACAGTACATTGAAGCCAGTCCACAATTCAAAACGATCAATGTGTATGATAACAATATGCAGCGTATTGATAACCGTCATTCCAAAGAAGAAAAGCAATCCGAAATAGAGCAGGTATCTGAAAAACGAGGCGCCAAAAAGCAAATCCAAAGTGCTGATGACGATGGACCTGAAGCGCCAAAGGAAGATAAGAGGAAAAGGAAAAGCCAATCCATGTGATCATGAATGAACAAGTTCCCGTTAACAGAGTAGAGATGGAATTAAAGCAGTGGCGTTCCAGGGAGGAGCGTTTTAGTAAACTGTTTAATTTCAGTCTTTCCAATAATAGATCGCTGGTTAAAGAAAAACTACATCATTACGAACGCATTGGAACAAAGTATAAAGGAACTAGAAATATTGACGAACGTTTTGCTTTGCAGATGCTCAAGCAGGAGAAGAATAAGATATTAAAGCAACTTTATCCTAATCAATTAGTACGACTTGTTCGTAAACTGGTCGTTGCACCACTTATAGATCAAATCGCAGTACGTAGAAATGAAAAAGAAGAGCAAAAGAACTACCAATCGCTGCACGAACAGGTGCAGCGTATTGGTTTTAAAGATTTGTCAAATCAAATCGATCAGCAAATAAAAGAGGGATACGAGCAATTTACTATTCCGGTTTCCTATTATGTTAATGAAAAGGAACGTCTGCATCATGAATTATCTTTTGCAAAAGACCAGAGCGGACAGTATCAATTTGAAGGTTTTAAAACCACTTTGCAAAATGAATCATGTCCCGAAGAAAACAGGAGTCAGTACTTCAAAATACAGGAAGAAAATTCTATTAATCCAACACAGGCATATAATTTATTAGCAGGACGCGCAGTTCAAAAAGGCAGCTCCTGGATTCAATTAAATTTAAATGATAAAGATGCGAACCACAATCATCGCATTAAAGAATTTCGTCATGATTATGATTATAATCTGGAAAAAACGATACAGCAACTACCATTAAAGGAATTGTCAAACAAAACGAATACATACAAATTACAAGATGCTTTAAGAGAAGGGAACAGGCAGTCCGTAACCTTACTTAAAAATGGGAATGAACTTCAATTTTACATTGAAGCAAATCCTCAGTTTAAATCAGTAAACATTTATGATGGGCAGTTGAAGAAAATATCGATGACAACGGCTTTGAATGATAAAACTATAGAAACTGTAAAACAAATAGTAAAAGAGAATGAGAGACCACAAAACAATCATTCCAAACGAAATGGAATGCACATAAATTGATAAACTTGGAAATAATGAAAACGCTACAACCTTTATGTGATTTCTTTAAGGCAATAGAGAAAGATTACAGAATTAGTATCACTCATATTGGGATATATGCTGCATTGTTGCAATATAGAACAAGTAAGGGGGATATTAATCCTATTGAAGTGTATCGTTATGAAATTATGTGGATAGCAAAAATAACAGGGCCGGTAACATACCACAAATGCATGCGTGAATTAAACGAGTATGGATATATTAGGTACGAGCCAAGTCGTAATAGAAAGAGGAGGAGCAAGGTTTATTTTATTTTGCTAGAAGATTGTATTGCAGTATAATTTTTTTAAGAATAGATATTATGGAACAGTTTACATTTGAAGATTTGCCAAATATCATTGGAAAATTATACCGAAAGATTGATAAAATTGAAAAGCTTCTGAAAGTCAAAAATCATAATGATAAAGCCAAGAACGAAGAATTACTAACTATTGAAGGAGCTTCCAAACTTCTAAGTTTGTCTGTAGCCACTATCTATACTAAAGTCTGCAAGAATGAAATACCGGTTAACAAGCAGGGTAAACGTCTTTATTTTTACAAGACAGAATTACTTGAATGGATCAAGTCCGGTCGAATTAAAACTATTTCAGAGATACAGCACGAAGTGGAACTCAAGTTCGATCTGTCTCATAAATCTTCAAAATAATAACTGTATTTATCATATCAAAAAAAAAATACGTAGAATTACCTATTGCAGGTAAATTTAATCTTGTTAAATTAGCTGAGTGTTAGAGCTTTGCAATTTGCGATGCTATCATGACTAATCTTAGTGCTTATGAAAAAAAAATACTTTTATCTACTTATTATTTTCGGAGCAATTCAAATTATGTATGCTCAAGATTCTGAGCCATATGTACCTGCTTTGAAGTATGATCTAAAAACACAAACTCTTTTGGAGAAGGCTGTAATTCCTTTTGATAAAGAATTTAATCTGCATGTAGAAAAAATACCAACTAAAATTGTAAAAAGAGTACAAGCTTTTCAAACAATTTCCAAAGCCGGTATTCGTCAATACAAAGAAAACATATTTAAAGACTGTAATACCAATGAAGTTGTAAGCAAGGTAGTTATGGATGTTGAGTTGCAAATAGATGAAAAATCTGAATATCTCATCATAAAATTTCCCGCTCTCAAACCAAATATTGACTTTGCTGTTCATATTGTTACGGAATTGGATCCTGATAGTAAAAATAACCTGATGCTATTAAACACTGCCTTATCTAGGGGAGGTACTGGAAATATTGAATTCAAGAAAGCGGTCGATGCTACTGTGTATAAGAGCGGTAATTTTGAGCTAAGTTATTTCAGTATGGATTTAAATGGATATACTTCTTTTTACACTACTAAGCTTAAATCTAAATATGACTCTATTAAGAATCTAACAAATTTCAAAACTACAGCAGTCATTAGAGAGACTTCTATACAGGCTTTTGACGGTTCTACAAGTAAAAACGTATGGGAACCTACAGAGGGATTTCTTCTATTAGAAACTTCGAAAAAGAGACAGTTTAGTGATATACTCTTAGGATTTAGGGATATAAATAATGTATTGCTGCCTGATACAGAAAAAACTGTTGCGAATATAAATTCACCGGAACAGCGGCTAGCAAATTTAAAAAACAACATCAAGTATTTTGATGAAGTTCAGAAAAAAATAACTGGAGTAATAGCAAAAGGTCTGACATCATTTACTGTTGGGGGATCAGCTATAAACTTAAACCTGGTTAAAACGGAGGTAGAAACATTTAGAGCACAGCTTCAGGAAAATTATAGTTTGCTGGATTATGTCTGTAAATATATTGATAAAGAAATTACGGCTTCTGATAAAATGAAGCAGGTGCTCTATCTTAGCAGTAGCACCCAATCGGTTGATTTGAAAACGGCAGGAGGGCACATACTTTTCCTTGATGCTGGTTTTGCAAATGTTTTTGCAACGGACCTCAATAATAAAATTACATATATACCAAAATTATATTTAGGTTTTAGTATTTACTTCAGGCCAATAGATAGAAATACAAGACGTGGAAAATTTATATCAGATTTTGATCCTAAGTTAAATAAAGGTTGTGTAGCAGGAAAATATGGACCGGATTATGATATTGTAAGCCATTGGTCCATATGGCAGCATTTATGCTTAAATATTGGGCTAACATTTGGCTCGATGTCAAATATTGATTTTGACAATTTTTACAATAGTAACTCACTTCTTATTGGGCCGGGATATCGTTTTGCACAAGTCCTTAAAATAAGTGGAGGTGTAGCTTTATTAAAAAGAGCGTCGACAAATCCATTAATATCGGATAAGCATATTGCAGCTGGTGCGTATTTGTCCTTATCTGTTGATATTGATTTTTTAAGTAGCATCGAAAAAGTAACTAATCTGGTACTGAAATGAAAAAAATAATTCTATACATCACTGTGTTGATGCTGTCTTCTTGTACAAATGATACCAATATTGATGAGGTATTTACAGATTTTACTGTTAGTGCACAGGAAGTTTCCGCTGATGGTCAATCTACAGTAAATTTAAGTGTTACTCTTAATGGGGACACCGATTCAGACCGAAGAAATGTTGTTTTTAAAACTTCTTCCGGAGTATTTTTACCAGCTGCCGCAGAATCAACTGTAGTCAAATCTGAATATGAAAATGGGAGACTGATCGCAAAAGCAACTTTGAAGGTTTCAACAAAAACAGGAATTATTACCGTCTCAGTAAAGCCTGAATATGACAGTCCAGTTGGTGAATATGTGCTTGAAAAAACTATTACAGCGTTGCCTTCTGTTGCATCCACAATCGACTTACAGTCGTCTGCATTAGGAATTGGATCAAACTATTTGACAGAAGTACAATTTATTGGCAATTTAAGAAATAGTTCAGGTAAATTTGTTTCAAGCGGGCATAAAGTAATTTTTAAGGACTTTCTTTCCGATGGTACGCCTGCTAATGGCAGTTTTCGCGATATACAAGCACAAACTGGTGCAGATTCGAAAGTTTCATGTTATTACGCGGCAGCTCTGTATCCAGTTGGCACGACTATAGAGATAAAATGTATACTTCTGGACGAGAATAATTTACCAAATAACGTATCTGATTCTGTAATTCTAACCATTAACCAATAACATATTTATGGCAAAGTTAAAAGCAAGTCAATTGAAAAACCTTGATTCTGTTCTCATTGAAAAAGACCTTATTCAAATGCTTGAAGAACATTTAAAAAATAATAATATACATGATATTGGCATTGAGTTTATAAAATTCAAACGTAATGATCTGCCTTCAAGCAATAAGAAATCAATTGCTATAGATGGTTGCGGGCCGGGAACGAAAAGACGGCTTGTATGCACTCTAAATGGAAAGTGTGAATATATATGCGTGGATATATAATTTTAACAGCCAATATAAAGTTTAAACAGCCCCATAATTATTTATAATTGAAATTATGGGACTGATTAATAATCGGTTGAAGCAATGGCAATTTGTCTTGTTTTCCTATTTTAAAGTTATTTTTGCCGTTGTATCTCTTTTTTTCTGATTGATTATATGCGAATAAATTTGAGTAGTTTTTACATTTTTATGCCCCAGCATTTTCGATACAGTAAAGATATCTGTCCCTGCTGCTAATTGCAAAGTGGCATAAGTGTGTCGAAAACAATGAAAAGTAAAATGTTTGGTAATTCCTGCATGAGCTAACCATACAGGTAAAACTCGATCTACGTCCCATTTTTTTAGCCCATGGAACACTTTTTTATTAGGTTCTCCTCTTTCGCCGAATGTTTCGTATGCTTCATTTGATATGGGCATTGTTTGCAAACCTTCGGTTTTCTTCTGTTTGAATCTGACATAATAACCATCGTTTTCAATGTATTCTATTTCAGACCATTCTAACTTTGCTATATCTGAATATCTATTTCCGGTTAAAAGGGAAAACTTCGAAATTTTATATACAATGTCTTTGGAACAAGAAGTTGTAAAGAGCTTTTTTGCCTCCTCTAGGGTCAGAAAGTTACGTTGAGACTCCTGTTCTTTAATAGATTCGATACCAGCATTTATATCAGTTCGTAATTTTCCTTCTTTGTAAGCTCTTTTTAGAGTAGCTTTAATCTTATTGTGATATGATAATGCTGTATTTCTAGATAATGTATTTCCATTTTTTCTTAGGCTCTTGGCTTTTAAGAGATAGTCTTTAAAATCGTCAATAAATGTTACAGTAATTTCCTTAAAAGATATATCTCGACCTTCAAGAAAGGCTTCGAAATGAATAATAGAACAGTTCCAAATCTGGTAATTATTTCCCTCTTTTTTATCAGACAATTTTTTAAAATATTTCAAGAATGACCCACGACCAATTTTATGTAATTCTAATTGCTCTTTTTCAAACTGGGAGTACACATCTTCTTTACGTAATTCATTTAGCCTCCTTATTTTGATTAATTCCGCAGTATGCTGGTTTTCTATATTAGAAATTTTCTGAATCTGGTTTTTAGGTTTGTCATAAAGATACAATTTTAGAAATTCCCGTCTGATGTACTGGTTTGTTTCTGTATTTAATATAGGTGGATAAAAATCCAAATAAAGTGATATTCTTCCGTTTGATATCGCTTTTTGTCTCAATGTTACATTACTCTTTTTCATTTTCTCTTGCATTAAATATAATATCGATATCCTTTTTTGCTACATAATTAAATTTGCCAACTGCGTACTTAGCGATTCCTTGCCTTTGGATTAGCATATAAAGAGCTCCTGGTGATATACCAAATTTTTGCTGTATCTGTGTTATAGTATAGCAATTTTCTAATCCAGGAAATTCCTGTACCGGACGAAGTAGAGACTGATCCAGGGGTATAGAGAAGAAGCTATCCAGATCGCATCTTCTGATAACAGTTCTAGATCCAAATTTGGCAATATCAAGTTCGCCGCGCTCGATGAGCCTGTAAATAGTCCTTCTGCTGATGCCGAGCAAATTACTGGCCTGATAAACATCGATGTAATCTTTGGTCTTAATTACTTCAATATTTGGATTTTTAGCAATTTCCGTCTGTCTGTTGCTTTCTGCAATTTTCGACTGCCTAGTCCTTAATTTGTAGGCCTTTGAGCCGCATTTAAGCGAACAGAATTTTGTCTTTGTTGTCTGTGCTGTAAACTCATTTTGGCAGAATTGACAGACTCTTGTAATCTTCATTTTTGAACTCATAGAAATGTGACTTTAAGTGTCCCACTGTGACTATGTGTGTCTCTATGTGCCATCATTTGGCCAAAAAAAAATATTTTTTTGTACCTCGTTTTTTGAGGTACAAATGGGGTACAAATTTAAGCAAAATAAAACATAACAACTAAAAGAAAGGAAAAATAAAAACGAGTTAAAATATTGATAATCAATATTTTAACTCGTTTGTTTGTTGTTGTTTTGCGTTATTTTGTCTATCTATTTTCCGATGCAGAAATTAGCAAAGATGTTTCCAAGTAATTCATCATTTGATACTTGACCAGTTATCAGGCCAAATTGGTATAAAGCTTCACGAATATCTAAAGCCATTAGGTCGCTAGAGAGATTGGTTTCGAGGCCGTATTTTACTTTTTGTATTTCGTCTAGTGCTTTAAGTAACGAATCGTAATGTCTGGTGTTGGTTACAATAGTTTCGTTATTTCGTAATGCTCCAGTATTTACAAAAGAAAGCAAGCGATTTTTTAATTCATCTACACCTATATTTTCTTTTGCTGAGATAGTTTCAAGAGTAACGTTTAGCGGTTCAAGTTGATTATGAATGTTTTGAATTTCCTCTTTAGTAAGTAAATCTACTTTGTTAATTACAACAAGTAGAGGTTTTAAAGGATATTTGTTTTTTACTTTTTCTATTTCGATGATGTACTCAGAACTTTGAGCTTTAAATTTTAAGCTATCAAATAAATAAAGAACAACTTGTGCCTGTTCTATTTTTTCGAAGGTTTTCTTAATTCCGATACTTTCTACATAATCAACAGTTTCACGAATACCAGCTGTATCTATAAAACGGAAACCGATTCCGCCAATAACCAATTCATCTTCGATAGTATCACGAGTTGTTCCTGCAATTTCTGAAACTATGGCGCGTTCTTCGTTTAGTAAAGCATTTAATAAAGTCGATTTTCCAACATTTGGTTCACCAACAATAGCAACGGGAATTCCGTTTTTAATTACATTTCCAACGGCAAAAGAGTCGATTAATCGTTTTAATACAAACTCAATACGATTTAGTAATTCATGAAATTGGGTTCTGTCAGCAAATTCAACATCTTCTTCGGCAAAGTCTAATTCTAGTTCTATAAGCGAAGCAAAATTTAATAATTCCTCACGTAGTTTGGCTATTTCGTTACTAAAACCACCTCGCATTTGTTGCATAGCGATTTGATGTGAAGCTTCATTATCAGATGTGATTAAATCGGCTACAGCTTCGGCTTGTGATAAATCCAGTTTTCCGTTTAAGAATGCACGAAGTGTAAATTCTCCAGGATCTGCCATTCGACAACCTTTACGAAGTAATAGTTGAATTATTTGTTGTTGGATATAAGTAGATCCGTGACATGATATTTCGATAGTATTTTCGCCTGTATAGGAATTTGGTCCTTTAAATACAGAAACCAAAACTTCATCAAGGGTTTTCGAACCATCTATGATATGACCTAAATGTAAGGTATGTGTTTTCTGTTTAGTTAAATCTTTATTTTTAATAGATTGAAAAACACCGCTACCAATTGTAATGGCATCGCTACCCGAAATACGGATTATGGCTATTGCTCCAGCTCCAGATGGTGTTGCTAGTGCTACTATAGAATCTTGATTTATCATGCTGCAAAGGTATAAAAAAAGGCTAGAAGTTCCGAAGAGAAGGATTGTGTAAAATGGATTCTTCTATATAGAATATTATACTTGGTTTTTTAAATTAACCGCAAAGAGTGTTAACGTTTGCACAAAGCTTGTAAAGCGGTGAAAGTTGAATAGTGAGAGGTAAGATGAGAGCTTCAACTGAGACTGAGCACTGCAACTGAACACTTATATTAATAAATTGTAAAATGTTAAATAACTGATAATTGTCATATCGACGAGGCTGTTTTATGGTTAAATTTGAGAAACTAACATATAATCCAACTGTACGATGAAAAGAATATTATTCCCCACCGATTTTTCTGAAGTAGCTACAAATGCTTTTGTACATGCTTTAGAATTTGCAAAACAAGTTAAAGGAGAACTCGTTTTGTTGCACACTTTTGAGATTCCGGTTTACGACAGTCAGTTTTTCCCAGAAAATTTCGCAATAATATATAATTCATTAGAGTTGTCTAAATTCGAAATGTTTAAAGATCAGATTCCAAAACTTCGCGAAATTGCCGAAGGACGTAATCTGGATGATATTGTAATGAATCACCGCTTGATGGATGGTGATTTGGTTTACAACATGAAAAAAGCCATTAAAGAGGATAATATAGACTTTGTGGTAATGGGAACTTCTGGTATTTCGGGCTGGGAAAACTTTTTCTTAGGTACTAATACAGATGCTGTAATATCTGGGGTAGAAGTGCCTATTTTATGTGTTCCTGGAGAGTCTGAATTTAAGAAAGTAAAAACTATCGGATTTACTACACGTTATCGTGAGAAAGATAAAAAAGAACTTCATAAAGTTTTGGCTATAGCCAAAAAAATGAATGCCAAAGTTAAATGTCTGTATGTAAGAACTCAGAGTACTGATGTGTCTGATGCTACGATTAAAGAATGGGAAGCTGAATTTAAAGATGAGCCTATTCAGTTTTTGGTACTTCCATGTGAAGAGGTTAAAGAAACGATTCTGGATTTTGTTTTATATAAAGACATTGATGTTTTAGCGATGATTGCTTATAAACGTAGTTTTTTCGAAAGTTTGTTTCATCCTAGTTTTACTAAGAAATTAACAAAGGATATAGCGATTCCGGTTTTGATTATGCACGAACAATAGTTTTGAGTTGATTTCTAAATTCTGTAGCAGAGACGCAAAGAAAATTATTTTCTTTGCGTCTCTGCTACTTTATATAAATAAGTAGAAAGCTTTCATTGCGATGAGAAATTATTAATTATTTCCTAGTGTTTAAAGTAGTTATTTCGTCACTGTAAACTTATATTTGTATTTCAATATAATTTCTAAAAAAGGGATAATTACTTTAAATCAATGGAAGAATATAAAAAGAATGTTAGCACTTATTCAGATGCTTTAAGTGCAATTAATAAAAAATACAATAGCATTAGTTTATTACGACTTCTGAGTATTGTTTTCTGTTTGGTTTTAGGTTATTATTATATCAAAACAGATGCTACAGTATATCTTGTTTCTGCAGCTTTATTATTCATTGGTTTTATTGTTTTAATGCGTATTCATGCGAAGTTGTCTTTTAAAAAGAAACTTACAGAAACGCTTTTAAAGATTAATAAAAATGAAATTACTTTCCTAAAAAGAGAAAAATTGCCTTTTGAAAACGGACAAGAGTTTATCGATTTTCATCATCCATATGCTTATGATTTAGATATTTTTGGAGAACATTCTTTATTTCAAAGTCTTAATAGAACAGGAACTTTTGTTGGAAAGAAAACATTGGCAAATCAGTTATTACATAATTTAACTAATGACGAAATTACCAAAAACCAAGATGCGATACATGAACTTGAATCTAAGTTAGATTGGCGTCAGAAGTTTTTAGCGCTTGCAGTATTAGGACGAGATACTAAAGAAGCTTATCAGGCATTACTAAATTGGAAGGATGGTAAAAGTGCTCCTATTTCAAAAATGATGTCTATATTAATGTATGTTCTGCCAGCTACTTTTGGAGCGTTATTAATTGCTTATTTTATAACTTCAAATGTTACTTTTTTATCTTACATTACTTTTGCATTTATTCTGAATACGACAATTTTAGGTATGTTCTTTAAAAGAATTCAAACTGAAATTGCCAAAGCCGAGAATATTGATACAATTATCAAACAATATGGTTTATTGGTTAAGGAGATTGAAAACGAAACTTTTAAATCAGATAAATTAATTAAACTACAAAATAAGTTGATTTACAAGAATGCTAAAGCAAGTATTCATTTAAAACAATTGTCGGAGTTGTTTTCGAACATGGATACAATCAATAATTTTGTATCTGCTTTGTTGTTTAATGGTGTTTTTTTGTTCAATCTTCATGTTTTAAAAAATCTTTTAAATTGGAAAACCAATCACGCATCTGTTCTGGAAGAATGGCTAAATGTAATTGGTGAATTTGAAATGCTAAATAGCTTAGCCAATTTTTCTCATAACAATCAAGATTTTGTGTTTCCTGAACTGAATACAGATTTTAAAATTGGTTTTTCTAATCTAAATCATCCATTATTAAATCCAGAAACTAGAGTAGGGAATGAAGTGCAATTTTTCCCAGAATCGTTTATGATACTTACGGGGTCGAATATGTCTGGAAAAAGTACCTTTTTGCGTAGCTTGGGTATTAATATGGTTTTGGGAGGAATAGGTTCTGTAGTATGCGCAAATAAAGCTACAATGCATCCGTTGCCAGTTTTGGTTTCGATGCGTCTATCAGATTCCTTATCTGATAGTGAATCGTACTTTTTTGCCGAAATTAAGCGTTTAAAACAAATTATGGATGCACTGGAGGATAAGCCTGCTTTTGTACTCTTAGATGAGATTTTAAGAGGAACAAATTCCGATGATAAACGTAACGGAACTATCGAGGTTGTAAAAAAGGTAATTGCAAAAAAAGCAATTGGTGCAATCGCAACTCACGATATCGAAGTTTGCTTAACTACAAATGAATATCCTGAAATCTTAACGAATCAATGTTTTGAGGTTGAGATAAAAAATAATGATTTACATTTTGATTATAAACTCCGTGAAGGTATCTGCAAAAATAAAAGCGCTACTTTCTTGATGCAAAAAATGGGCGTGATTTAGGCGGAAAGATGGGAGAAGAAAGATGATAGATGCAAGAGAGTAGAGTTAAGAAAAAAGATATTAAATAATAGAGTAAAGACTACATGTAGAGTAAAGGCTATATTTGTTTTATTATCCTGAACAGACTCGAATAACGCATTTTTTTTACGGAAACTTGTCGTTCCGATGCAGGAGGAATCCCCACGAGTAACTCCATAATCTTTGTTGAACTGCTTGGGAAACTTTATTTTTCTTAGCTATACTTAACGAAGGAAAGGAACTTCAACAAAATAAAAAAACCGCAATTTCTAAAAGAAGTTGCGGTTTTTTAAGTATAAAAATGGTTGGTTAATAGCGTAATTGTTATGCAATAATAAGTATTATATTTGAATATCAAAAATCTAATATAACAAAAACATAATTAAATGTTAACTATTTAGCATTACCGGCATAACCAACATGGTTACTGTTTCTCCATCTTCTAAACCATCTACAGGAGTTAGGATTCCTGCTCTGTTTGGTAAAGACATTTCCAACATAATCATATCTGATTGTAAGTTTGTCAACATTTCGGTAAGGAAACGTGAGTTGAATCCGATTTGTAAGTCATCACCTTGGTAATCACAAGTCAATCTTTCTTCGGCTTTGTTTGAGTAATCAATATCTTCGGCAGAAACATTTAATTCTGCTCCAGCTATTTTCAAACGAATTTGGTGTGTAGTTTTATTAGAGAAAATAGCCACACGACGTACTGAACTTAAAAATAAAGAACGGTCAATCATTAACTTGTTTGGATTCTCTTTTGGAATTACTGCTTCGTAGTTTGGATATTTCCCATCGATTAAACGACACATCAAAATGTAGTTATCGAATGAGAAAGTAGCATTAGAATCGTTGTATTCGATTTTTACTTCAGCATCAGAAGCTCCTAAGATACTTTTTAAGATATTCAAAGGTTTCTTTGGCATAATAAAATCAGCAACTTGTGATGCTTTTACATCTGTACGAGCATACTTTACTAATTTGTGAGCATCTGTAGCAACAAATATTAATCCTTCTGGTGAAAACTGGAAGAATACTCCAGACATTACCGGACGTAAATCGTCATTACCAGCAGCAAATATTGTTTTGCTAATAGCTGTAGCCAAAACATCTGATGGAACTAGAGTAACCGAAGGCTCTTCTAGGTTTACTGATTTAGGGAATTCTTCTCCGGCTGCATATGCTAATGCATATTTTCCTGAGTTAGAACTAATTTCTACAGTATTATTATCTTCAACAGTAAATGTTAAAGGTTGTTCTGGAAATGTTTTAAGAATTTCTAGTAATAATTTTGCAGGTATTGCAACACTTCCTTTGCTCGTAGAATCAATCGCTAAAGTTGCAGACATCGTCGTTTCAAGATCCGATGAAGAAACTGTTAATTCATTATTGTCTAATTCAAATAGAAAGTTGTCTAAAATAGGTAACGTATTGTTACTATTGATTACACTACCTAAAACTTGTAATTGCTTTAATAAGTACGAACTCGATACTATAAATTTCATCTCTTTTGTTTTATTTTTTGGTATATATTTTAGCTTGGAAAATGACTAGAATACATTTTTACAAATATATCGTAAACAATCCTAGTATCCCAAATTTTTTATTAACATCTATTTGCTGTATTTTCTTTTACGAAGGAAAGTAAATACAAGCCCAAAGACCAATAATATTAGAATTGGTAGTCCGATAGTTATGAATTGCGTAATGGTATACTCTTGATAAACCTTTTCTTTGTCTAATAAAGGTAAATTAAGATCCTTGCTTCTAATGTTAATAAGTCCTGTGTCGTCTAGTAAATAATTAACACAATTCATTAAGAAATCTTTGTTGTCGTATAAATTTCCTGAACGTTGGTCGTAACCTAATTCTACAGGAGTTAAATTTTTATCCAGCTGATTGCGCACTATATCTCCATCAGAAATTACAATCATTTTGGTTGCTTTTCCTTTTGTTTGAAATGTTTTTTGTTCAAATGGTAAAACACGATTTTCGTACATCGAATGAAAATCACCTTCTAATAAAACTGACAGAGGGATATTTCCTTTGTTTATATAATCTTTTGGCGAAGCTTCTTCGGTTACTATATTCAAATTGATTTCGGCAGGAGTTCCAATTTTTTTAGAATAAGGTGATGATTGCAAAAGAACCGTTTTTTTAATACCATTTTTTAGGGTATCAATTGGGTTGGCAAAATCAAATTTTATCCCGCCAAGATTTTTTACAATCGGATGTCTGCTTTCAGGTTTAACTTGAGGAGCAAATTTCCAAATGAAATCCTGATATTGAGTTGCGCTTCCTTGTTCGCCCGTAGCCAGTTTAATTGGACTCCCTTGTTCGTCTTTTACCAAATCAGGGTTAATTCTGAATCCGTATTTAAAGAACATGTCATTAAGATTTAAATCTCTCGGGTAAGCCAGTGTAGCTCCAGATTGATTGTATAAACTATCCATTTCGGCGTTTACCTGATCTATAAGCCACAAAGTTTTTCCTCCGTTTATGATAAACTGATCAAGAACTTGTTTTTCGCTATCTGTAAATGCTTCGGTTGGTTTAGCAATAATAGCCAAATCATATTTTTGTAAAGCATCTAAAGTTCCAATTGGATTTTTTGCAACAGAATCTAAAGTAAATGGACCAATGTGATAGCTTTCGCGAATTTGCATCAGAAATTTTGCCATGAAAATCTCTTTCATTTCGCCATTTCCTCTTATTATTGCAACCTTTTTTTGTTTCTCTTTGGTAATTTTATTCAATGCATCGGCAATAGAATATTCTAAATGCTGTACAGAACCAATTACTTTTTGAGTAGTCGAAGCTCCCATTTGGTTTTTTAATAAAGGGATATTTACCTCTTTATTATTATAGACTGCAATTGCCCAAGGAAAAACCATTGCTTGCGATTGTTTTCCTTTATCATCTACAGTTATGTTTATAGGAGTAAGACCTTTGCGATATAACTCTTTAACCATATCCATGCTTTCGTCTTCGTTTTCCAGAGGATTAACGAATTCAAAAACAATATTTTTATTATAAGCCTGAAACTCTTCTAATAATTGCTGAGTTTCTTGTTCCAAACGTTTAAACTCGGCAGGTAAATCGCCTTGCATATAAATTTTTATAGACAACGGATTATGAACCTGTTTTATAATGCTTAATGAAGTTGGTGATAAAGTATATCTTTTGTCTTTTGTTAAATCAAAACGGTGAAATACAAATGTACCCGCAATATTTAAGACAATTAAAATTATAACCGTAATGAGTAACGTTTTTATATTTTTTTGAGAAGAAATTTTCATTACGATTTAAAAGATTTTAGTTGATATACAGTAAACGAAAGGAAAAGCACCGTTATACTTAAAAAATAAATTACATCGCGTGTATCGATAACGCCTCGGCTCATACTCTTAAAATGATTTTGCATTCCTAATGATGAAATCATATTCATGAATCCAGGAACTATAGTCGATAAACCTTCGAAACCAAAATAAAAGAAGAAGCATAAAAATACTGATATAATAAAAGCTACGATTTGATTTTCGGATAATGTAGAAGTAAAAATTCCGATAGCGGTATAAGCTGCAATCAGGAATAATAATCCAAAATACGAACCAATTGTACTTCCCATATCTATGTTTCCTTCTGGTAATCCTAAACTAGAGACTACTTTTACATATATAAATGTTGGAATAATAGCCATTATGATTAAAAGTAATGAACCAATAAATTTTCCGTTTACAATTTGCCAAATGCTCAATGGTTTTGTAAGTAATAATTCGATTGTGCCTTGTTTTTTCTCATCAGAAAAACTACGCATGGTTACTGCCGGAATCAGGAATGTTAAAATCCATGGTGCCAAAGTAAAGAATGGAGTAAGGTCGGCAAAACCAGTATTAAGGATGTTGTATTCTCCTTGAAAAACCCATAAAAATAAGCCATTACTAATCAGGAAGATTGCAATGACCAAATAGCCAATGGGAGATCCAAAAAAGGATTTTATTTCTCGTAAAACGATTGATTTCATATTTTAACGTTAATTTGTTTATTCGGGTATTCGTTGTATTTTGTTTAAAAGTTTAATGTTTAAAGTTTTCTAATCTGTGGTAGAAAAATTAACCGCAAAGTCCGCAAAGATTTCGCAAAGGTCGCAATCCCAATGCTTCGGGATGAAATCTTTTTAATCTTGATAATCTGTGGCATAAAAACTCATAAACTCTTTATTTTCCTTAATCTCTTAATGGTTTGATTTTTTTATTGTAGATTACTCAGATTAAAATATTTTTTTTCTCTTCTAATTAATCAAGTTTTTTTGATATAGCTTAATTTTCTTAATCTCTTAATGGTTCAATTTTTTATTTTAATATTGTCCATTCTTAAACCAATGAAACTAATTTGTCTACACTCCAGGCTTCGGGTTTTGCATTGAATAAGGCTTTGGTAAATGTCCAAACCGTATTAAAAAGTTCCGATTGCCTGTAATTTTCCAAGTCAGCTTCGGTTTCCCAATAACTATATGTGAAAAATATATTTTTATTGTCTTTGTCTTGATACAATTCTAAAAAACGATTTCCGGGAGCATTTCGTATTTTGTCTTTTACACTATTAAAATTTTCCATGAAAGCAGGAATTTTCTCTTCGTGAAAACTCATTTTTACTATTCTAACAAACATTTTTATAATTTTAGATTGAGAAATGGCTTATATGCGCGCAAAAATACCAAAATAGATTATTCTTTCTATTAATATTTTTCTTGTTATGAGAAACTATTTTTAAGAATCTAAAAGTTATTGGGATTAAACTCTAAATTTTGTTGGTTAATTCTTGAACTGAATTAAAATTGTATCACGATAATTAAGTCCTAGTAAACTATTTGCTGAACCAACTTTTGATGGATTACTTCTGAAAATAGCAATTTCTAGAAAACCTGCTTCGTTAAAAATAGCTAGTTTTTCTCCTTCATAAGTTTTGATAGGATATTTTTCGGAACTGGCTATTGCCGAGTAATTTGGTAAAATAGTTTTGATGCTTTTGGGTTTCATCACAATCTCATAAGGACGTCCTCGTGCGACTTCCAGAAATTGTCTTTTGGAAATATTAGTTACTACGTTACCAAAATGGTCAATATAGGATACATATCCTTTTAGCGAATTTCCATCGTTTCCTACTATCGACTGTAGTTCGGTTATTTGCTTGATGTTTTGTGTTTCTTTACCAATAACATTTAGCAAGCCACCTTTGGCGATATGACAGGCAACTTTTATAAAAACATCCAGATCGCTGGCATCACCTGGTAATCGGTCGTGTATATTAATGAAAACTATTTTTTGCGGAACAATCTTTTGCGTAAGCATACTTAATATACCATTATCGGCGCAAATAAAGTAATGATCGTTCCATTGCATGGCTATATGTTGGTTCTCTTTATTGCGCTCTATATCGACACCAATAAGGTGTACGGTTCCTTTAGGAAAACTAAAATAAGATGCACCAATAATATAACTAGCTTCGGTTGTATTAAATGGATCGATGTCATGTGAAATGTCTACAATTGTAGCTTCGGAATATTCGGATAATATTTTCCCTTTCAGCGCGCCTACAAAGTGGTCTTTTAAGCCGTAATCGGTAGTAAGGGTAATTATTGACATCATTTTGTTTATAACTATTGATAGTATTTAAATCTAATTTTCATTAAATTTGAGAAATGCAAAGCTAATAATAGTAAACGCAAAATGGAAGGAAAGAAAAGATAAATTGTATTTTAAAAATAAGTAAAATTATAGTAGTCTCAGTTTACAGTTGCAGTATTCAGTTTATAAACGAAATAGCATTTTTTTAAAGAAGTGAGATTTCGTTGAAAATATAAATGGTAACTGAAACTGAACACTGGGACTGAAAACTAAAAAAGAACCCGACAGCCATTTGATTTATAAAAAATTAATTTTAATTTAAAACTACCTCATTTGAACGAAAGAATAATCGAGCTAATAGACATCGCTCCAAAAGACTTTTGGGGCGCTCAAGACACTCATCTTGAAATAATTAAAAAGTACTACCCAAAGCTTAAAATAGTAGCGAGAGGGACGACTTTAAAGGCGTTTGGCGAAAAAGAAGTCTTAGATGAATTCGAGAAAAGATTTCAAAGATTGATGCTTCATTTTACCCGATACAACAACATTGATGATAATGTAATTGAACGTGTGATTATGAGCGATGGTCAGGATGAAAAAAAGGCATACGATCATGACAAAATATTAGTTCATGGAGTTGCTGGTAAAATTATCAAGGCCATGACGCCTAACCAACAATTATTGATAGATACCATTAAAAAAAATGATATGGTATTTGCTGTTGGACCAGCTGGAACAGGAAAAACGTATACGGGTGTTGCAATGGCTGTTAAAGCACTTAAAGATAAAGAAGTAAAAAGGATCATACTTACACGACCAGCAGTAGAAGCAGGGGAGAACCTCGGATTTTTACCTGGCGATATGAAAGAAAAACTAGATCCATACATGCAACCTCTTTATGATGCTTTGCGCGATATGTTGCCAAATGAAAAACTAGAGGATTACATTTTAAAAGGAATTATCCAGATTGCTCCACTTGCCTTTATGCGTGGGCGTACACTAGATAATGCATTTGTAATTTTGGATGAAGCACAAAACACAACACATTCTCAAATGAAAATGTTCCTGACCCGTATGGGGAAAAATGCTAAATTCATGATTACAGGAGATCCTGGTCAGGTCGATTTACCACGCCGAACTATTTCTGGACTTAAAGAAGCTATATTGGTTCTTAAAGATGTAGAAGGCATTGGTATTATCTATCTTGATGATAAAGATATTGTACGCCATCGATTGGTGAAAAAAGTAATTGATGCTTACAAACAAATCGAAAACAACGATTAATCCCATGGAATGGTTCTTGAAAAATGTCAAATGTAAATCGTAAAATGTGTTTTGATATTTAATGATATTCGTTTTATACATCTCTTTATAGAAATGCATAAAACGAATATTTTTTTTGAATGACTTAGTTAATTTATGTTAAGGAAATAGTAAAGTTTAACTTATTTCTTCCGTATTTATCGGTTTTCTTTGCTTCCCATTTTACAAAGCGATAAATTTGTAAATAATAAATATTTGATACTCAATATGAATTCAGAATCTAAAAAAATTAAAGTAGTCATTACCGATTTAGATGGTACATTACTTAATCCAGACCATAAAGTTTCTCCTTATACAAAATCAGTTTTTCAAGAACTTTACAACCAAAAATATCTTATTATAGTTGCTACAGGGCGCCATCATCTAGATGCAATGGGAATTATTGATACCTTAGGGATTCCTGTTTATCTGGTAAGTTCTAATGGAGCACGTATACACTCGCCAGAAAAGAAAGAACTTTTTGCTTTTGATATTACAAGCGATGTTGTAAAATCGGCTTTAAGCGCAGATATCGACCCAGAAATTACAACAGTTTTATTTAAAGAAAACGTTTGGCTTACTAATAGAATGAGCGAAAAACTGAATGCTTTTCAGGCTGATTTAGTTTATCACCCAGAATTAGTCGATTACTCCACATTAGAAGATTATAAAGCCATAAAAATATTTTTCACACATGATAACCATGAAAAATTGGTTGCATTAAAAGATGTTATCTTAAGTAAAAATTCAGATGTTTTGCATCATGCTTTTAGTTTACCAAACTGTCTTGAGTTTATGGATAAATCTGTAGATAAAAGTGTAGCAATTGCAAAAGTTCTAGAATTAGAGAATGCTACTTTTGATGAGGCTATTTCTTTTGGTGACGGTTTTAACGATTTAAAAATGTTATCTTCTACAGGAAAAGCTTTGATTATGGGTAATGCCCCTCAGAATTTAAAAAATGAGTTACCACATATTGAAGTTATTGAAACGAATAGAGAAGATGGTGTAGCAAAATATTTATCCGAGAATGTTTTGGGCAAAGTTTCGGTTACGATTTAAAATATAAATATAGAGGAAATCCATTTTTGTCCGCTTTACGGTTAATAGTCTAAGTTTTATCCATAATATTGTCTTTCTGACGCAGGAAGAATCTCCGCGAGTAGCTCGCTAAGATTGTCTATAATGGAACGCGGATGAGACGGATTTGCTAAAGCGAAAACATGGATAAAACGGATTTTTAATCATTGCGACCTCTGCGTAACTCTTTGCGATCTCTGCGGTTATTTTTTAGCCACAGATTATCAAGATTAAAAGGATTCCTAACCTTTGCGTAACTCTTTGCGAACTTTGCGGTTAATTTTTTTATTACAAATTAGAAAGATTTTTTTAATTGCTTTCAAAGTGTATTTTTGTGTTAATCAAATAACATAAAAATGACTAAAAATATCTTTGTACTTGCTTTCTTAGCTTTTTCAATATCTGGGAAAAGTCAAAGCCTGAAGCTTGAAGAAATCATGAAAGGGGATTCTTTTACAGGTGTCCAACCGACTAATCAGCATTGGAGCTTGGATGGAAAAAAGATTTACTTCGATTGGAATCCAAATAATGATTTAGGTTTAAGTACTTACTATTGGGAAAAAGGAATGACCAAACCTGCATTGGCTCAGTCAAAAGAAGCAGCTTTTTCGCAATTGGATTTTAAAAGAAATGGAACATCGGATATAGTTTATTACATCGATAATGGCGGTTTATATTCTTACTCTATAAATAATAAAATTTCAAAAAAAATATTCCAGCAATCGAGTCCGATTTCTAATTTAGAACTAGGCTTTGAAGCTGGAATTTTGTTTTTTCAGCAAAATGATAATTTGTTTAAATGCAATACCAAGGAAGGTACGATTGTGCAAATTTCAAATTTTAATAGCGGAGACAAAGCTGAGAAGGAATCAAATAAAGATTCTTTTCTGAAAACACAACAAAAAGAATTATTCCAATTTATTAGAGACAAAGAAGCTAAGAAAGAATGGAATAAAGCTAAAAAGAATAGCGTTAAATCTGATTTCCCTAAAGGATATTACTATGGAAAAAAAGATGAATTACAAAGTCTTAAAGTAAATCCAAATGGAAATTTTGCAACATTTAGTTTAATTGAAAAATTGGATGTTAAAAAAGAAACAATGGAAGTTTTTATAACAGCAGATGGTTATAATCAATCGCCAGAAACGAAAGAAAAAGTTTCGGTAGATAATTTTGTAAAGACCAAATTCGGAATTTATTCAGTTGCTAAAGATTCGGTTTATTTTGTCAATTTTTCTACTTTAAGTCATATTCAGGATGTTCCTAAATATTATGATTCGTATGAAAAGCTTAAGAACAAAGAAAAATCAGATAAGCTAATTACTGTTCAGGCTCCAGTTTATAATGCCAGTGGTTCATTGGCTATAGCCGAAATAAGAAGTCAGGATAATAAAGACAGATGGCTAATTAGTCTTGATTTAGACAAAGGAACTTTTCAGGAAATTGAGCATCAGCATGACGAAGCCTGGATTGGTGGACCTGGAATTCCTTCTTATGTTTTCGATTCGGGAACTTTGGGATTCCTTTCGGATAATGAAACTATTTACTTTCAATCAGAAGTTACAGGATATTCTCATTTATATACTTATAATTTAAAAACTAAAAAGAAAACACAACTTACTAATGGTAATTGGGAAGTAAGAGATGTGAGTTTATCAAAAGATAAAAAGACTTTTTATTTAACGACAAACACAACTCATCCAGGTAATAGAAATTTTTATAAACTGGCTGTTGCCAATGGTGTTCTTGAGCCGATTTTAACCAAAGATGGTGCACATGAAGTAAGTTTATCTCCAGATGAAAAAACATTATTAGTACGTTATTCTTATAAAAACAAGCCTTGGGATTTATACATTGCCGAGAATAAGAAGAACGCAACATTACAACAAATAACGTCTTCGACTACTGAGGAATTTAAAAAATACCCTTGGAGAGAACCTGAAGTAATTACGTTTAAGGCACAAGATGGCACTACTGTTTATGCGAGAATATATACTCCAAAAGCAGAGAAGTCTAATAAAGCAGCTGTGTTATTTGTTCATGGAGCGGGGTATTTGCAAAATGCACACAATTATTGGAGCAACTACCACAGAGAGTATATGTTTCATAATATGCTGACGGATTTGGGTTATACTGTTTTGGATATTGATTATAGAGGTAGTGATGGTTATGGTCGTGATGTAAGAACTGGAATATACCGTTTCATGGGTGGAAAAGATTTGTCTGATCAAATAGATGGAAAGAAATATCTAGTTGATAATTACGGAATCGATGCGAATAGAGTTGGAATATATGGTGGTTCTTATGGAGGTTTTATCACTTTGATGGGAATGCTTACAACGCCAGGAGAATTTGCTTCGGGAGCGGCATTGCGATCTGTTACCGATTGGGCTCATTACAATCATGGTTATACAGGTAATATTCTTAATTTTCCTGAAACTGATCCTGATGCTTACAAAAAAAGCTCACCGATTTATTTTGCAGATAACTTAAAAGGGAATTTATTGATGCTTCATGGTATGGTTGATGATAATGTAGAATATAAAGATATTGTACGTATGTCTCAACGTTTTATGGAATTAGGTAAAAAGAATTGGAGTCTTTCGTCATTTCCTGTAGAAGCACATGGATTTAAAGAAACCTATTCCTGGATTGATGAATACGATAGAATCTTGAATTTATTTAATACAACACTTTTGAAAAAATAAGTTTAGAGTTCTAGTTATTCAGTCGCAGTTCCAGTATTCAGTCGCAGTACGTAAACTGTGACTGAAAACTGAATACTTTCTTGCTTGCTCTTTTAAATAGTTTTAAATTTGCATTCATAAAACACGAAACAACACAACACAACAAATAATAATGAGCAATACAATTACAACTACTAATTTTAATTTTCCAAATCAGAAATCGGTTTATCGCGGAAAAGTTAGAGAAGTTTATAATATCAACGATGAACTTTTGGTTATGGTTGCTACAGACAGGCTTTCGGCTTTTGATGTAGTTTTACCAAAAGGGATTCCTTATAAGGGACAAATCTTAAACCAGATTGCGACTAAATTTATGGAACTTACTCAAGATATTGTTCCTAATTGGTTAATTGCAACACCAGATCCAAACGTAGCTGTAGGTCATTTATGTGATCCTTTTAAAGTAGAAATGGTTATTCGTGGTTATGTTTCTGGTCATGCTGCTCGTGAATATGCTGCTGGGAAAAGACAAATATGTGGGGTAACAATGGCCGAAGGTTTAAAGGAAAATGATAAATTTCCGGAGCCGATTATTACACCAACTACAAAAGCTGATAATGGATCGCATGACGAAGATATTTCTCGCGAAGATATTTTGGCTAAAGGAATAGTTTCTGAAGAAGATTATTTGGTTTTAGAAAAATATACGAGAGCTTTATTCCAGAGAGGAACAGAGATTGCTGCAAGTCGTGGATTAATCTTAGTAGATACTAAATATGAGTTTGGAAAAACTAAAGATGGTGTAATTGTTTTAATAGACGAAATTCATACTCCGGATTCTTCTCGTTATTTTTATGCAGAAGGATATCAGGAAAGACAAGATAAAGACGAAGAGCAAAAACAATTATCTAAAGAGTTTGTTCGTCGTTGGTTAATCGAAAATGGGTTTCAAGGACAAGAAGGACAACAAATTCCGGATATGACTGATGCTTATATCGAATCTGTATCTGAGCGTTATATCGAATTATATGAAAACATTCTTGGAGAAAAATTCGTTAAAGCCGATATTAATAATATTGACGAACGTATTGAGAAAAACGTAATAGCTTATTTGAGTAAATAATATTTTACTTTAAAATAGATTAAAAGAAACCCCGCAATTTAAAGTTGCGGGGTTATTTTTTGCGCTACTGTTTGCCTTCTTGAATTACTTTTAAATTTTGAAGGCCAGTTTCGAGTTGTTCTCCAAGCATTTGATCCATATTCATAAATGCTAACATTAAATTCATAGGATACGGAGATCTACCATCAAATCCCCATTTTACTTTAGTTTGTGTTGGAGAAATGGCTTCTGTTGTCATATAAGCCATATCGGTAGATTCAAATGGAATTTTAAAACGAAGTTCAAATTCCAATCGTTCACCTGGAATAATTTTTTTTATTTCCTGTTCTCCCTTGCCTACGTTTTTATCCTTGCTTTCCCAACCAGCTATTGCGCCAACGGTACCATCGGTTCCAGTAAAAGTTTTCTTCATTGCAGGATCTAACTTGGCCCAAACACTAAAATTATCTTGATTTTTTAAATATTTCACATAATTAAAGATACTATCTTTTGGTTTATTTATAGTGACTTCTCTTTCTACATGATATTCATTTGGTAAAAATAGAGCGACTATTAATGCTAGTATTACAATACTTAAAATTGCGAGAAGAATTTTTTTTATAACTTTCATAAATTTAAAATTAAGTGGTTTATAATTATTTTGATTGTTTATACTTAAACTCTGATTCATAACAATTAATCCAATCTTCTACAGACATTTTTTGTACCAGTTGCGCTATTAGTTCAAACGGGATGCCATCCATTTTTTTAAACCGAATGCAGCTTTTTCCCATGTCCAATTTTTGTTTGCTATATTTAGGATATTCTGAAACAAACCATTCTAGTAATTCTGGTTTTGCATAAATTCCCATATGGTATAATGCCACAAAGTTTTTTTGAGAAGCAATGTTTATAAATGGCAAAGGCAATTTTGGATTGCAATGATAACCTGCAGGATAAATAGAATGTGGTACAAGATAGCCTATCATTCCGTAGCTCAATTCTTCAGTAAAACCTTTAGGAAGATTATTAAGTATAGTTTCTCGAAGTTTAAGAAAAGAAGCTTTTCTTTCTTCAGGAAGTGATGTTAAATATTCTTCGATTGTTGTTGCTGATGATTGCATTTTAAGTTTTTAATGTAAAGTTAAATAAATTTTAGTATTCTGAATTTTAATTGGTTATAAAATAAAATCAGTAAGTTTTATTTGTTTTTAAATATAATGCAACCTTTTGACCCTTTTTGTCGTCTTACTAATATATGAGATAAGTTTTTATGCAATTTATCTAAGTAGTGTAACATTTTGCTTATTTGTGTATCATTTAATAACTGCATATTTTACTGAAGAGAATAATAATCAATCAATCAATCATGAAAAAGTCAATCGTTTATTTAGGAGTTGCTTTAGTCGCTTTTGCAAATTTAGCGTCAGCATCAAGTACCAGTTCAACTATCAAAGTATTCAGTAATGAGAAACATATCGTTCAGGGATATGATAGAAGCCCTCTTAATGTTGCTATTAGCAAGGGTGATATCGATACTGTGAAGAAATTCATTGAATATGGTGCTGATGTAAATAAAGTAATAGACAAAATGTCTCCATTAATGGCCGCAGCTCGTTATAATCGAGTTGAAATTATAAAATTTCTTGTATCAAAAGGAGCTGAACTTGATACGGAAAATGAGAATGGCTATACTGCTTTAAAATACGCAGAAGTTTCTAAAGCAAAAGATGCTGCAGCTTTTTTAAAAACTATCATAAAAAAATAACTGTTATTGGAATCCTATCCTACTATAAAAGACACAAATTTAAATTTGCGGTCTTTTTTGTTTAGAAAGGATTTAGGCTTTTATTGATTCATTTAAAAATAAAAACAAATGCAAAAAAACTATTTAGTTCTGTAACATTTAGATTTTTTGGATGTCTTAATAATTAGTATTTATCTTAGAATTTGGAAGAATTCTAAAATCATCAATCAAATCAATCATCATGAAAAAATCAATCGTTTATTTAGGAGTAGCTTTAATCGCTTTAACCAATGGTGTACAAGCTTCAAGCTCTAACTACAAAATATTTACAAGTGCTACACATATCAATTATGATGTTAGTCCTTTAAATGTTGCAATTTGTAAGGGAGATATTGAAACTGTTAAAAGACTTATAGAATACGGAGCTAATGTAAATAAAGTATCGGGAGGATTAACTCCGCTAATGACTGCAGCTCGTTATAATAAAGTTGAAATTATTAAACTTTTACTTGAAAAAGGGGCTAATCCTTATACCACTGCCGAAAATGGATATAATGCTTTAAGATTTGCCGAAGTCTCTAAAGCAGTAGATGCAGTAGCCTTTTTAAAGCAATATTAGCCTTATACGTTTTAGTAAGTAAAACCTTTAATCCTGAATTTAGGTAGCAGGTTTCTTTAAATTCTTTTTTTTAATTTGTTTGTTTTTAAGGTGTTGATATATAGATGTTTATTTTTTTTAAATAATTGTGTAACATTTAGTTTGTTTATGCGTCTTTATAATAAGTAGGTTCTTTTTAAAAACAATAATTTAAAGTTGAGGTTCTAATTTTAAGAGAATGTTAATTATTAGTTAAAACAAAGTACCTTGCAAAACATAATACCAAAAATAAATATATATTTGTATAAGAATTACAAAGCATTTAAAATCATCAATCAAAATTAATTATCAATCACAATCAATCAAAAAATCAATCATCATGAAAAAGTCAATCGTTTATTTAGGAGTAGCTTTAGTAGCTTTTGTTAATGTTTCTTTAGCTTCAAATTCAGTTCAGCATTCATTTGCTAATGACAAAATTATCGTTTCAACTTACGATTCTACACCATTAAATGTTGCTATCAGCAAAGGTGACATTGAAACTGTTAAAAAGTTTATAGAATACGGTGCAAATGTAAATGAAACGGCAGATGGAATGTCTCCGTTAATGACAGCAGCCCGTTACAATAAAGTTGAAATTTTAAAAATTTTAATCGAAAAAGGAGCTAATGTTGATGCTAAAGATGAAAAAGGGTATACAGCTTTAAAATATGCAGAATTATCTAATGCTAAAGATGCTGTAGCAATTTTAAAACACGCATAACATAATAACATTAACTGTTGTTTAGTTTTATTAATAGAAAGACCGCAAATCTAAATTTTAGATTTGCGGTCTTTTTTTTTAATCTATTTAAATTTTATTTGAAATAAGAAAAAGTTTCTTCGTTTTCAATTTTTAATAAAGATTCATAAATCAGTTTTATTACATTCTCGACATCATCACGATGAACCATTTCTACAGTTGTATGCATATATCGCAAAGGAAGAGAAATTAATGCTGAAGCTACACCACCATTACTATAAGCAAAAGCATCAGTATCTGTACCTGTTACTCTAGAGGATGCTAAACGTTGAAATGGAATTTTATTAGCTTCGGCAGTATTAATAATTAACTCACGTAGATTATTTTGTACAGCAGGTGCATACGTAATAACTGGTCCTAAACCAATTTTAGTATCACCTTCTATTTTCTTTTCAATCATAGGAGTTGTCGAGTCGTGACAAACATCGGTAACAATCGCTACGTTTGGTTTGATTGTTTTGGTAATCATTTCGGCACCACGTAACCCAACTTCTTCTTGAACAGAATTTGTAATGTATAATCCAAACGGAAGTTTTACTTTGTTTTCGTGTAATAAACGAGCTACTTCGGCAATCATAAAACCTCCCATACGATTATCAAGTGCACGACAAACAAATTTGTTTTCGTTTAAAATCATAAATTCATCAGGATATGTAATCACACAACCTACATGAACCCCCATTTTCTCTACTTGCTCTTTAGTCTCGCAACCTAAATCGATGAAGATATTACTGATTTTTGGGTTCTCTTCTTTATCTCTATTTCGGGTATGAATCGCTGGCCATCCAAAAACACCTTTAACAATTCCTTTTTTAGTATGAATGTTAACTCTTTTTGAGGGAGCAATCTGGTGATCAGAACCACCATTTCTTATTACATATATTAATCCGTCATCAGTAATATAATTTACATACCATGAGATTTCATCAGCATGACCTTCGATCACTACTTTATAAGGAGCATCAGGATTTATAACTCCTACAGCAGTTCCGTAGGTATCGGTAATAAAAGTATCAACGTATGGTTTTAAATAATCCATCCAGATTTTTTGTCCGCTGCTTTCGTATCCAGTAGGAGAAGCATTATTTAGATAGCTTTCTAAAAAAGCAATTGAAGTATCGTTTAAGATTGATTTTGTACTCATAAAATTATTTTTTTGCTAAATTATAAATTTGGTATTACAGTTGTATATATAATGTATAATTTTACACTTAAATTAATAACTCAATGAAGTTTATAACCTACTTATTCTGCTTTCTATTCATGTCATTTGTTGGTCATGCACAAGTCGATAAAAAAGATCCCGAACAAATGGGATATATTTTAACTGAAAAGGATTCAATATTAAATGATACGATTGAATTACCCGAAATTATTATATCAAAGGAAAAGCTTGATCCCGAGGCTCAAAAACAATTTTTAATTCTCCAGAATAGAGTTTACAAAACGTATCCATTTGCAAGATTAGCATCAGATAGGTTAGTGGCACTTAATAAAGGGATGGCTCGATTATCTTCAAACAGAGAAAAGAAGAAATATTTTAAAATCGTTGAAGATTATCTTAACAATGAATTCGAAGGGAAGCTTAAAAAATTATCTCGAAAACAAGGCCAAATATTAGTAAAATTAATTCATCGTCAAACAGGAACTACTACATATGAGTTAGTAAAGACACTGAAAAGTGGGTGGAAAGCATTTTGGGCAAATACCACAGCGAATGTTTTTGATATAAGTTTAAAAACAGAATATGCACCTTACGAGGTTAACGAAGATTATCTCATAGAAACAATCTTAGTACGGGCTTTTGAATCTGGTAGATTACAATATCAGGCACCTGCAAAACCTGTTGATTATGATGACCTTAGTAACCGATGGCAAGAAAAAGCCAAAGAGTTGAAGGCTGCAAAATAGACCGAATATTTAATTAAAAATTATATAAGACTTATCATATTAGTATGGTAAGTCTTTTTTTTTTGCAGTTGTTTTTTTATTAGTAACGCGAAGTTCTTTTTTTTTAAGAATTTATTTATTTTAATTTTCTTCTGGAGGTAATAGGTGATTTTTTTAATCAAGGCTTGAACATGCAGTTTTGTTATAATTCCTCCTTACAAGTTGTTCTTTCTTTTTTTATTTAACAAATTAGATTTAGTTATAATTTGTTATTTATGATTTTATTTGTAGGTTTACTCTTTAGTGACTATTTGTTAACCGTTTATTAATCAATTAATTTAGTGAAATGAAGAAAAAATTACTCAGCCTGATTATGATGTTTTTCGTTATTACATCATGGTCGCAAAGCATTTCTGAAAATGATTATTCTATTTCCGTAAATGGAAATAAAATAAGTACTTCTGCTAATTTTAAACAGCAGGTTAAAGAACTTAAGAGAACAACAAGTAAGCAAAGTCCGAAGACGGAATATACTTTGTTACAGTTTACAAAAATTCCATCAGCAGATGAGCAACAAAAATTAAAAAGGCAGGGGATAACTTTACTTAGTTATTTATCTAATAATGCTTATTATGTAGCAATCAGCCCAGAATTTTATAGTAAAGGAACTGTTCCTGATAATATAAGAACAGTTATTACAATAGATTCTAAGTATAAATTAGATCAGGGGATTGTAAATGAGGTTATTCCTGATTATGCACAGCAAGGAAGTACTATTAAAGTAGTGGTGAGTTATTTTAAAGGAGTTGATGCTAAAGTTATTTCACAAGATTTATCAAGCTTGTTTGTAAAAAGCAGTAAAATTGATGAGGTATTTAACACAGTTTATCTAGAAGCTTCTAAAGATAAATTAGAAGAAATTGCAAAATTAAATTGGGTTCAAAATATTGAGTTAGTTCCAGCACCAGTAGAAAGTGATAATCTTCCTGGAGTCACTTCGCATAAAGCAAATGTTTTAGGCTCAAGTATTATGGGCTTAGGATACGGATTAACTGGAAAAGGAGTAAAAGTTGGTGTTTGGGATGGAAATCTCGAAGAACACAAAGATCATACAGGCAGAGTAACCCGTAAAGAATATGAATCGAATTCATCTCACGGAGAGCATGTTTCAGGAACTATTGGAGGTGCAGGTTTATTAGACCCAAGAGCAAAAGGAATGGCTCCAGAAGTGCTAATGTATGGCTGGAATTTTAATACTCAGTCTAACGGATTAGCAGTTTACCAAGAAAGAGTATTGTCTGTTCAGCAAGATGATATAGAGATTACATCAAATTCTTATGGAATTAATCTTAGTTCAGGGTTCAATACGTTCAGATATAATGCTGGAGATAGAGGAGATGATAATGTAACAGTGGCATATCCTTATCTTTTAAATATTTATTCTAATGGAAATGCGCAAACAGCATATCCAGGAGGATTTAATACATCAACAAAAAATTCAAAAAATGCATTACATGTAGCTGCAAACGACCCTAATGATTTAATTAGTAGTTATAGTAGCTTTGGACCTACACTCGATGGGCGTTTAGTGCCACAAATTGCTGCGGTTGGTACCGATGTGTATTCATTAGATTATAGTAACTCGTATCAGGTTATGAGTGGAACCTCAATGGCAACACCAGGAACAACAGGTACAGTAGCTTTACTTTATGAGAGATATAAAAATATTTATGGTGCAAGACCATTGGCATCCTTAATGAAAGCTTTGGTGGCAAACACGGCTAAAGATGTAGGTAATCCTGGTCCAGATTATAAATACGGATTTGGTAATCTTAATGGATTAAGGGCTGTTAAAGTTATTGACAAAAACATGTTTTATACAGCATCTGTAGCTAATGGAGCAACTTATGAAAAAGATATTGTAGTTCCGGCAGGATTAGTTACGTTAAAAGTTATGCTAGCGTATTCAGATACTGGTGCTGAACCAGGTTCTAGTTCTACTCAGGTTAATGATTTAGATATTAAAATCGTTAAAGATGGTGTTACTACTTTGCCATGGATTTTAAATGCAACAACGCCTAATGTAAATGCAACACGAGGAGTCGATAATATGAATAATATCGAACAGGTAACATTAGATAACCCAGCTCCAGGAACCTATAAAATTATTGTTACTGGTACAAAAATTCCTCTTATTGCTGCTCAGGAGTTTTCTGTAGTATATGATTATGTAGCTCCAGAATTGATTTTGACTTATCCGATAGGTGGCGAAAAATTCAATACTGAATCTACAGAATATATTCGTTGGGATTATGAAGGAGAGCCAAAAAACTTTACAATAGAATATTCCGTTGATGGAGGAGTAAATTATTCAATAATTGCAGCAGATGTTCCATCGGCAGCAAGAAATTTTGCTTGGAAAGTTCCTGCAGGAATAGTTGCTAATGCTAAAATAAGAATTAGTGCAGGTACAAAAACTGATGCTTCCAAAGAAGTTTTTAATATTATAACCGAACCTAAAAATCTAGTTATTGCACCAGCAGCATGTGGAGTTTCGTCCTATAAAATGGATTGGGATCCTATTGCAGGAGCAAAATATGAGGTATTGAAAATGAATGGTTATAAGTTTGATGTTGTAGCAACCGTTACAGATCCTACATATACATTTGCAAATGTTACAGTAGGAGATGACAACTGGTTTTCAGTTCGTACTGTAGATATTGCAACCCAAATTGTTTCAGAAAGAGTTCGTGCGGTAAATGTAGAACCTGTTTCTCAACCGGTTTTAAATGCAGCTAGTTTGCCATTTGTTGAAGAATTTACCAATAGAAAAGCAACAAATTATGTTTTTTCTAAAGGAAGAACAGGAGAGGTGAAATATGAGTATGTGAATTCTGAGTTTTTAGATGGAGTAAAAATGGCTGGATCAGCAGGTACAGCTTCGGCTCCTTGGGTAGTCAGCCCAAAAAACAATCTGGCATTTACTAATAATCCAGATTATATAAAAAAAGTAACTTTTTGCGATATAGATGCAACTAGTCTGGCAGGGAAAGTATTAAGACTGAAGTTCTTTTTAGAATGGGCTAATGTTACTCCGGTTGGGATGGATAAAAACCTTTTTAGAGTTTCGGTAAATGGAGTTCCATTAATGAGTCATGAGGGTCTGGATGTATATGGTGAAACTCCTTCTTACAGTGATAAAGAATTAACCTATGATTTATCGGCTTATGCAGGGACTACGTTTAGTATAGCTTTTGAAACAGTAAGTGATAATGATTTTGTGGCAACAAATAGCGGAAACGTATATGGTGCGACTTATATTGATAATGTTGAAATTTTTGAAGCTACTGCAACCGATTTAGCTTTAAGCTCATTTAAGCCTAATGCAGGAGTTACTACTACAGAAACTGTACAAGTAAAAGTTTTTAATAACTCTCCAGTAGCAATTAGCAATATTCCAGTTTCATATAAAATTAATAATGGAGCAGTAATTGCAGAAACAATTCCTGGGCCGGTTAACCCATTGAGTGAGGTGACTTATGATTTTACTCAAAAAGCTGATTTTTCTGCGCCAGGAGTATATACTGTAGTAGGTAATGTAAATTATCCGGGCGATGCAGTTTCAGAGAATAATACAATAACAAAAAATGTTAATAATATAGGGTCTGATATAACAATGGGATCAGCTGCTAATAAGACGACCTGTGCAGCGACATTTACAGATAGTGGGACGCGTTACGGAAATTATGCAGATAAGCTTACGCAAACAATTACTTTTATACCAGCAACCGTAGGAAGTAGTATTAATGTAAATTTTACTGACTTTGATTTAGAATTGGGGTATGATTTTTTATACGTTTACAATGGGCCAACCACTGCAGCTACTTTATTAGGCAGATTTACTGGTAATACTTTACCTTCATCATTAACTTCTACAGCCGTTGGAGGAGAATTAACTTTCAGATTTATTTCAGATGAAATTGAAAACGGAAGTGGATGGATTGCAGATATTACTTGTGTAACTAAACCACTTGTAAATGATGTAAGTATCGTTTCTATAGTAACACCAGAAGTTCTGGGAAAAAAAACAAGTACACATGACATAACTATTAGAGTTAGTAATTTAGGACCTGTTGCAGTAACAAATTATCCTGTGTTTTATCAGATAGGTACAACAGGAGCGAAAGTGATCGAAGCTGTTCCTGCTATTGCACCATATTCAACAGTCAGTTTTACGTTTGCTACCAAAGCAGATTTGTCTACTGTTAATGCTGAATATAAAATTATAAGTGGTGTTGATGTAGCAGATGATAATGCTGCTAATGATGTAATTGAAAAAATTGTATTTAATAAAAACGATTTGCCAGTTCATACCAATACAGATGGATATGCAATTTCTAGATTAAAATGGAATGATGTTGTAAATACTTCAGGGACTACTGGGTATTCAGATTTTAAGAATATAAAAATCCCTGTATACGCAGGATTTAACTATCAGCCAGAAGTTACAATAACCAAAACAGAAGTACCACTTATAGGAGACCAAACCGGATCGGCTGTAGGGGTATTTACGATGATTGTTATTGATTTAAATGGAGATGGCAATTTAACCGATGAATTTTATGCTGGTAATTATTGGGTAAACACGACAAGTCCTGTGACAGCACCAGCCATTGCATCTACAATAAGTAAGCATTATTTTACGAACAGACAAGTTACTATAGGGGGCATAACCATTCCTGCGGGAACAACAGCAGGCGAAAAATTAATGCGAGTTATTCACATGTTCCGTGCTCCTAATGAATATTATAATGTAAATCTAGGACCAACAATTGATGGACTTACAAGTTCAAGATCAGATTTTGAGGTAGAAGAATATACCATTAATGTATTGCCATTTACAGCTGCCGATGCAAGTGTAGAAAGAATTGTTGCTCCAGTTAAACCTGGTAATGCAGTTTCAGTTACTGCTGTTATAGGTAATTATTCAAGTACACCTATTACGAATTTTCCAGTAGCATACAAAATTAATGGAGGAGGTGAAGTTATTCAGAATTTTACAGGGATAATTCCAGCAGCCGGAACAGCTAACTTTACATTTACAACAACAGCTAATTTAGGCGCTCCTGGAGATTATACAATTGAAGTTTATACTCAATTAGTAGGAGATACAGATGCCACAAATAATTCAAAATCAGTAACACTTTCGCATGTTGCAAATTATGCTACGAATGTTACAGGAACTTTTGATGGGATAAATGATTTTGTAAAAACAGATATTACTCCAGCTTTAAATCTTACTAATAACTATACATTCGAAGCTTGGCTTAACCAAAAGCAACCATCAGTTTTCGGAAGGCTTTTAGATAAAAGTTCAGTATTAGCCTTTATACACAATACAGCTAATCTAACTCTTTATAAAGAAAACAGTTTAGTACTTTCTATAACTACACCAGGAGGCTCTTATGTTGTAAATACAGGAATAAATACTATTAAACAAAACACTTGGCAACATATTGCTTTTACCGTAAGTGCTGCCAATGTGTATACGGTTTATATAGATGGGGTTTCAGTTCCATTCACTAGTACAGGTACAGCGGCTGCGGCATCTTCAAATGCATCTTCTGCAGTCTACATAGGTAATAACGCAGGCTTGGCTCGTGGTATAAACGGGAATATAGATGAGGTTCGTATTTGGTCAGGAGTACGTAATCAGGCAACAATAGCTGCAAACACGATGACAAAGTATTTTGGTAATGAACCAGGGTTAATAGCGTATTATTCATTTTCAGAGGGAAATAAACAATTTGTTTTTGATAGTACTCTAAATGATAATACAGCTGTAGTAACAAATGCCGATACAAATGGTCAGGGCGAAGGTAAATTCTGGAATGTTCCGGTTTTATTACAAAAAGTAGATTTTGTAAATCAACTTTCAGCTTCTTATGATGCAGCTACTAAAACTTATTCGGTGTTATTAAACGATGGAACAGATATAACAACGGCAGTAGCTAATTATTCATTGGGAATGAAAAGTATTGCAAAAATAAACGGGGTAACACAAGTAAGTGGAGTTACTGCAAATGACTATACAAATCCAGTTACTTTAAATGTAGAAGGAGTAGGTTTTAACACAGGAATTATAGAAACATATACTATTAAAGTGTTAACAGGTTTGAGCAATGAAAGCAAATTACTTTCGTACGACTTTAAAACAGCATCCAATCCAGGATTAGCACAGGAAATCAATACAGATATCGTAGGAAGCAATGCTACTAAAACATTGACTTATGGAATTGATGTGTCTAATTTAATTGCAGATTTTACAGTTTCATCAGGAGCAGAGTTATATATAGACGGAGTAAAACAATTAAATTCCAAAGCGGTTGTTTCAGACTATACAAACAGCTTTTTGGTTTCAGTAGTTTCAGAGAATAAGCTTTCACAAACAAACTACACCGTTAGTTTAAATGCAAAGAATTCAGAAGCAAGTATAATTGCATATTCAGTAGCAAACCAAATAGGAACGAGTGTAATAGATCCAGTTTTAAAAACGGTAAAAGTTCTGGTTAATAATAATGCCAATTTAAGTGTATTAGTTCCAGTTTTCCAAATATCTGATTTTGCTACATTACGTATCGGAACCTATTTCCAAAATAGCGGAGTAACAACATTAAATTATACTTTACCTACTGTGTATAATGTAACAGCTCAAGACGGAACTATCGAGAATTGGACAATAACAATTGAAAGAGCTAAACCAATAATTACACTTTTAGGAAATGTAATAGTTTCTCTAGATAAAGGTTGTCCGTATATAGAAGCCGGTTTCACTGCTAAAGATAATCTAGATGTAGACCTTACTCCAGGAGTAATAGTTACAGGAACAGTCGATGTAAACACACCAGGGCAATATATACTGACTTATACTGTAAAAGATGCATTGCTAAATGAATTTGTTGTAACACGTACAATAAATGTATCAAGTACAGTTTGTGCTCTAGGAGTACCTACAAATACAATCGAAGGATTTGTTATTTATCCAAATCCGGTTAAAGACGGGAAAGTATATGTACAAACAGCATCTACAAGTAAAAAGAATATCAGAATATCCGATATGTCTGGAAAAATTGTTTTCACAGTACAAACCGAAAACAAAGAATTAAACATTCATAATCTACCTACAGGAGTTTATATTATAAAAGTAGAGCAAGATGGTAATACATCAACTCAAAAACTTATTGTAGAATAAATAGATTAATATAATTTAGATATTCATAAGCGGCTACTATATATAGTAGCCGCTTTTTTATGACCTTATATATAGGAGTCATATTCTACTATAATATATTAGGAGTAGTTTTTTTTAGGAGCTATTTCCTGCTATCCGCTACAATCTTGTCCTTTTTAAAGAAAAAAGGCCAAGGATTTCCGCTACTATCAGGGCTAGGGGCGACAAAATCCAATAGAAACTCCATATAAACGACAATATAACAAACTTTGCGCCTTAGCGACTTTGCGCGAAACCCAGTAAAACCAGCAAAAACAGGAAAAAAGCCCGAAAAAGCCAGAGATAAGGAAAAAATAACAGCCCGTAAGGGGTGTGTTATCAGAGTATTAAGAAAAGAATAAAAAATAAACCAAAAATACTCTATAAAAAGTATTGATTATCTATATAAAGGTGGTAGTTTTGCACCCGCAACAACGACAAACGTTCCTTTAAATACTGACAAGCAAGACGAATCAAATTAGAAATAAAATTCTAAAAAAAAAGATTTAGAAAAGCTTGTGAGAATGGAAAACGGATGTTACATTTGCACCCCGCAAAACAACGGAAAGTTCCTTGAAAGATTGATAAGAAAGAAGAAAACGGAAACGAAAATTTTCCAAAAAAACTTCACAAATTTCTTGCCAGTTAGAAAAGACTTTTCTACTTTTGCACCCGCTTTGAGAAACAAGCGATATTAAAAAAGAAGAACACGTTCCTAGACATATTGAATTGACAGCCGTTTTAAGAGAGATCTTAGAACAACAAAATAAGAGTAATAGAATCGATAGATTTGAATAAAACCGATAGAATCATTAGTCGAATATAATATTAAAATATACGATGAAGAGTTTGATCCTGGCTCAGGATGAACGCTAGCGGCAGGCTTAACACATGCAAGTCGAGGGGTATGCTTCTTCGGGAGCAGAGACCGGCGCACGGGTGCGTAACGCGTATGCAATCTACCTTTTACAGAGGGATAGCCCAGAGAAATTTGGATTAATACCTCATAGTATAATAGCTCGGCATCGAGCAATTATTAAAGTCACAACGGTAAAAGATGAGCATGCGTCCCATTAGCTAGTTGGTAAGGTAACGGCTTACCAAGGCTACGATGGGTAGGGGTCCTGAGAGGGAGATCCCCCACACTGGTACTGAGACACGGACCAGACTCCTACGGGAGGCAGCAGTGAGGAATATTGGACAATGGGCGCAAGCCTGATCCAGCCATGCCGCGTGCAGGATGACGGTCCTATGGATTGTAAACTGCTTTTGTACAGGAAGAAACAGTTCTACGTGTAGAACCTTGACGGTACTGTAAGAATAAGGATCGGCTAACTCCGTGCCAGCAGCCGCGGTAATACGGAGGATCCAAGCGTTATCCGGAATCATTGGGTTTAAAGGGTCCGTAGGCGGTTTAATAAGTCAGTGGTGAAAGCCCATCGCTCAACGGTGGAACGGCCATTGATACTGTTAAACTTGAATTATTAGGAAGTAACTAGAATATGTAGTGTAGCGGTGAAATGCTTAGAGATTACATGGAATACCAATTGCGAAGGCAGGTTACTACTAATTGATTGACGCTGATGGACGAAAGCGTGGGTAGCGAACAGGATTAGATACCCTGGTAGTCCACGCCGTAAACGATGGATACTAGCTGTTGGGTGCAAACTCAGTGGCTAAGCGAAAGTGATAAGTATCCCACCTGGGGAGTACGTTCGCAAGAATGAAACTCAAAGGAATTGACGGGGGCCCGCACAAGCGGTGGAGCATGTGGTTTAATTCGATGATACGCGAGGAACCTTACCAAGGCTTAAATGTAGATTGACCGGTTTGGAAACAGATCTTTCGCAAGACAATTTACAAGGTGCTGCATGGTTGTCGTCAGCTCGTGCCGTGAGGTGTCAGGTTAAGTCCTATAACGAGCGCAACCCCTGTTGTTAGTTGCCAGCGAGTCATGTCGGGAACTCTAACAAGACTGCCAGTGCAAACTGTGAGGAAGGTGGGGATGACGTCAAATCATCACGGCCCTTACGCCTTGGGCTACACACGTGCTACAATGGCCGGTACAGAGAGCAGCCACTGGGCGACCAGGAGCGAATCTATAAAACCGGTCACAGTTCGGATCGGAGTCTGCAACTCGACTCCGTGAAGCTGGAATCGCTAGTAATCGGATATCAGCCATGATCCGGTGAATACGTTCCCGGGCCTTGTACACACCGCCCGTCAAGCCATGGAAGCTGGGGGTGCCTGAAGTCGGTGACCGCAAGGAGCTGCCTAGGGTAAAACTGGTAACTAGGGCTAAGTCGTAACAAGGTAGCCGTACCGGAAGGTGCGGCTGGAACACCTCCTTTCTAGAGCCCTATATGTTAGCACTTGTGCACGTTAGGGAAAGAAGACGAAATGACCTATAGGTTAAATTGAAGATTATATTACTCTGCTGTTAGTTCAAATAATACAATTAAGTAAAACAGAGTCTCGTAGCTCAGCTGGTTAGAGTACTACACTGATAATGTAGGGGTCGGCAGTTCGAGTCTGCCCGGGACTACTTTTTAAAAAGTAATTGACAATTAATAATTGACAATTTCTAATTAGAAAGACTGTAAACTTAAAAAAAAGGAAATTCTAGAAGTTGGAATTCACCAAAAGAAATTAGATAAGAATTAAGAAGTCTAAAATCTGAATTCTACAATCTAAGATTGAAAAATGGGGGATTAGCTCAGCTGGCTAGAGCGCCTGCCTTGCACGCAGGAGGTCAACGGTTCGACTCCGTTATTCTCCACAAAAAGCTATAAGCCGTAGGCTATAAGCTTAATGCCTAAAGCGTAAAGCCTAAAGCATAATAAAGTTCATTGACATATTGAGATAAGAAAATAATAAAAAGTAGAAAGCATTTTTTATTGAAAGTAGTGATACAGACGATAAAGAAAACGGTCTTGATTTATCAAGACTGGTACAATAAGCAAAATAAGGGCGTATGGGGGATGCCTTGGCTCTCAGAGGCGATGAAAGGCGTGATAAGCTGCGAAAAGTTACGGGGATCGGCACACACGAATTGATCCGTAAATACCTGAATGGGGCAACCCACTATGTTGAAGACATAGTACACCGATAGGTGGGCAAACCCGCTGAACTGAAACATCTAAGTAGGCGGAGGAGAAGAAAACAAAAGTGATTCCGTAAGTAGTGGCGAGCGAACGCGGATTAGCCCAAACCAATGTTGTTACGGCAATGTTGGGGTTGTAGGACCACGACATTTCTTGCACAAAGAATTAGAATCTACTGGAAAGTAGAACCATAGAGGGTGATAGTCCCGTATAGGTAATGAGTGTAAAGGATAGTGGTATCCTGAGTAGGGCGGGGCACGTGAAACCCTGTCTGAATTTGGCGGGACCATCCGCTAAGGCTAAATACTCCTGAGAGACCGATAGTGAACCAGTACCGTGAGGGAAAGGTGAAAAGAACCGTGAATAACGGAGTGAAATAGATCCTGAAACCATACGCTTACAAGCGGTCGGAGCCCTTTCGTGGGGTGACGGCGTGCCTTTTGCATAATGAGCCTACGAGTTAACGTTGCTGGCAAGGATAAGTGGTTAAGCCACGGATCCGTAGCGAAAGCGAGTCTGAATAGGGCGCTTTAGTCAGTAGTGTTAGACGCGAAACCGTGTGATCTACCCATGGGCAGGTTGAAGCTGTGGTAACACACAGTGGAGGACCGAACCGGTTGACGTTGAAAAGTCTTCGGATGACCTGTGGGTAGGGGTGAAAGGCCAATCAAACTCGGAAATAGCTCGTACTCCCCGAAATGCATTTAGGTGCAGCGTTGTGCATAAAGTTATATAGAGGTAGAGCTACTGATTGGATGCGGGGGCTTCACCGCCTACCAATTCCTGACAAACTCCGAATGCTATATAATGTTTCACAACAGTGAGGGCTTGGGTGCTAAGGTCCAAGTCCGAGAGGGAAAGAACCCAGACCATCAGCTAAGGTCCCCAAATATATGTTAAGTTGAAAGAACGAGGTTTGTCTGCCCAGACAGCTAGGATGTTGGCTTGGAAGCAGCCATTCATTTAAAGAGTGCGTAACAGCTCACTAGTCGAGCGGACGAGCATGGATAATAATCGGGCATAAACATATTACCGAAGCTATGGATTTTAACGTAAGTTAAAGTGGTAGGGGAGCATTCTAACAGGGTTGAAGGTGCGTCGTAAGGCGTGCTGGACTGGTTAGAAAAGAAAATGTAGGCATAAGTAACGATAATGCGGGCGAGAAACCCGCACACCGAAAGACTAAGGTTTCCACAGCTATGCTAATCAGCTGTGGGTTAGTCGGGACCTAAGGCGAACCCGAAAGGGACAGTCGATGGACCACGGGTTAATATTCCCGTACTACTTATTACTGTGATGGGGTGACGGAGTGATGAAAGCGCCGCGAACTGACGGAATAGTTCGTTGAAGTACCTACCTATAAGCTGCGCAGGCAAATCCACGCGGCTTGGGGAAATACGATAGTACTCGGAGACTTCGGTCAAAGAGATAGTGCGCCTAAGGGCTTCCAAGAAAAACCTCTAAACTTCAGGTAATAAGTACCCGTACCGCAAACCGACACAGGTAGTCGAGGAGAGAATCCTAAGGTGCTCGAGAGATTCATGGCTAAGGAATTAGGCAAAATAGACCTGTAACTTCGGGAGAAAGGTCGCCAGCAGCAATGCTGGCCGCAGTGAAGAGGTCCAGGCGACTGTTTATCAAAAACACAGGGCTCTGCAAAATCGTAAGATGAAGTATAGGGCCTGACACCTGCCCGGTGCTGGAAGGTTAAGAGGAGATGTTATCTTCGGAGAAGCATTGAATTGAAGCCCCAGTAAACGGCGGCCGTAACTATAACGGTCCTAAGGTAGCGAAATTCCTTGTCGGGTAAGTTCCGACCTGCACGAATGGTGTAACGATCTGGACACTGTCTCAGCCATGAGCTCGGTGAAATTGTAGTAGCGGTGAAGATGCCGCTTACCCGCAGTGGGACGAAAAGACCCTGTGCACCTTTACTATAGCTTAGTATTGACCTTGGATAAATGATGTGTAGGATAGGTTGGAGACTGTGAAGTGGCGTCGCTAGGCGTTGTGGAGTCATTGTTGAAATACAACCCTTTGTTTATCTGAGGCCTAACCCCGCGCTTGCGGGGGACATTGCTTGGTGGGTAGTTTGACTGGGGTGGTCGCCTCCAAAAGAGTAACGGAGGCTTCTAAAGGTTCCCTCAGTACGCTTGGTAACCGTGCGTAGAGTGCAATGGCATAAGGGAGCTTGACTGAGAGACATACAGGTCGATCAGGTACGAAAGTAGAGCATAGTGATCCGGTGGTTCCGCATGGAAGGGCCATCGCTCAAAGGATAAAAGGTACGCCGGGGATAACAGGCTGATCTCCCCCAAGAGCTCATATCGACGGGGGGGTTTGGCACCTCGATGTCGGCTCGTCACATCCTGGGGCTGGAGAAGGTCCCAAGGGTTGGGCTGTTCGCCCATTAAAGTGGCACGCGAGCTGGGTTCAGAACGTCGTGAGACAGTTCGGTCTCTATCTACTGTGGGCGCAAGAAATTTGAGTGGATCTGATTCTAGTACGAGAGGACCGAATTGGACAAACCTCTAGTGTATCTGTTGTTCCGCCAGGAGCACCGCAGAGTAGCTACGTTTGGAAGGGATAAGCGCTGAAAGCATATAAGCGCGAAACCCACCACAAGATGAGATTTCTTTTAAGGATCGTGGGAGATGACCACGTTGATAGGCTATAGATGTAAAGGCAGTAATGTCATAGTCGAGTAGTACTAATAATCCGTAAGCTTATGTACGCTTTTCCAGCCCCCTAACCCCCGAAGGGGGAACAAAGGGGCTGGGAGAAACTTTCTAAAAAATACTTTTTTCTTTATCTCAGTGTGTTAAGATATTGTTTAATTGATAATTAACAATTTATAATTGATAATTAATAATTAAAAGTTACCTCAAGTAACAACGACCTTAAGGTGGTTATTGCGGCGGGGCTCACCTCTTCCCATCCCGAACAGAGTAGTTAAGCCCGCCTGCGCAGATGGTACTGCAGTTATGTGGGAGAGTATGTCGTCGCCTTTCTTTTAAAACCTGTTTTTAACAAAACAGGTTTTTTTCTTAATTTGTTTATATATTTATAAACAAGTATAGGTACCTTAGCTCAGATGGTAGAGCAATGGACTGAAAATCCATGTGTCCCTGGTTCGATCCCTGGAGGTACCACAATAATGCTCGGATGGTGAAATTGGTAGACACGCTGGACTTAAAATCCAGTGAACAGCAATGTTCGTGCGGGTTCAAGTCCCGCTCTGAGTACTAAAACTTCAATTAGCAAATGCTAATTGGAGTTTTTTTTTGGACTCAAACGAAAGTTTTGTTGTTACTGCTGATGAAAATGGATCATGTTCAAAAGTTGGGGATTAAGCAAAAAGATTAGATAATCTGAACAAGAAGAAATCAATATTTCTTACACCTCTAAATTGGCTTCTAAATGCTTTAATTTTTGCATTAAAAGATTCAGCCGAAGCATTGGTACTTCTATTATCAAAATAGTTTAAGATTGACTGGTAATTAAAAGTTATGGTATTGAGCAGAATATTGAAGTTTTTAAAACCTGATTCCTCTACATTTCTATACCAATGTGCTAGTTTGGTCATAGCAATATGTTTATCGTTGTGATTATTGTAAATCCCTCGAAGTTGTTGATTTAGATTATAGGCTATTTTTATATCTGGATATAGATCAAAGAGCATTTGAGCTCTTTCTTTTTGGCTCTTTGTCCATTTTTCGCGAGATTTATAAAGTAGATATCTGCTTCTGGCTAATAGCTGTTTTACAGAATCTCCGTTTGATAAAAGCTGTGAGATATATGTTTTATTTTCTTTTTTTGCCTGTAATATCAATTGATTTTCAAAATCCATAGCTTCCCATCGATGTTTGATTCTGATTTCTTGTAATGCTTCCAATGCCAATTTTTGAACATGGAACCTATCGGTTACTTGTATGGCTTTTGGAAAGGCTCTCTTTGATATTAATTTCATGGAATTAGCCATATCAAGTGTTATTTCTTTTACACAAGATCTCTTTTTGTAATCAATTTTACAGAGGTGTTCTATGACCTGATCAGCTTTGGTTCCTGCAATAATAGCCACTAAGCAGCCTTTTTTGCCTTTGAATTTCTTGTTGGTCACAATAGTATATAGTTCACCCTGAGATAAAGCTACTTCATCAATGGATAAATGAGTACCCATATTTTCGGGGTAAACAATCCACTGGTGCGCATGTTCGCGCGGAGCCCATATACTAAAAGAGCTTAGATGTTTTTTATATTGTCTTTGAAGTTTTTTTCCATTGACTCCGAAAAAACCTCCAATGGTATGACAGTCGGTAGCGTTATTATCTATTAATTTCTTTTAAAAAAGCCGCAAACTCCTGCGTCATGCGAGTTCCTTTGGCAACTAATGCCCAATCTCTTTTTATAATTTGACCATTGGTTTTATTGGTCCAGCGGCGTCTTTTGATATGTAAATACACAAATTTGCCTCTTAATGGAAAATCCTGAATGGTAATCTCATCCAAAAAACCTTTAGAAACTAATTCAAACATATCAAACTCTTGTGGAGGCTTGGCGCTCTCTTCGAAATAAAGGTGTAGTACTTCTTCTGTGTTAGTGCTAGAAACTATTTCAAAGTGTTCTACTAAAAAATCAGGCAGCATAAATTTTAAAAGGTCTATAGGAGTCATCTCAAATTCTTAGATTACAAAGTTCTTATTTTATTTTGACATTCCTCCCCAGGTTTTGTTCTTGATCCATGAAAATAGGGATCAGGTGCAAAAGTTAGGGATTAAGCAAAAAGATTAGATAATCTGAATAAGAAGAAATCTATATTTCTTACACCTCTAAATTGCTTTCTAAAAGCTTTTATTTTAGCATTGGAAGAAATTCTATACTTCTATATCAAAATAGTTCAATATCGCTTGATAATGATTCATTTTGATTTACTTTCTTTCTCGTGCCATTTAGCCAGCTTAGTAAAACTTATTATTTTATCCGTCGTATTTTCAAAAAAATTGTAGGTGCTTCGGAGTTGTGTCGATTTAAACTCTTTCAGTGTAAGGACAAACTATTTTAGGACAGCCTTTGGTGTTGCTTTTGTAGTTCTTTGCGAAATATAGCAGCTATTAATATATGAAATAGCTTATAGTTTATTTGATTGTAACTCTTTATATTTTATTCTTATCAATTTGTAGAAAGAAAGTATCTTTAAAAGTTGCTCCTATTGGTAATTCATTAGTATTAATGAAAACGGAAAAATTATCTGTAGATTCAATTTGTTTTAATGAGACTACATATGATTTATGTATTTGAATGAAGTTATTTGCCGGGAGGGATTCAATTACATTTTTTAAAGAAGAATGCGTGATAATTTGTTGTTTAGTTGTGTGAATGCAAACATAATTTTGAAGGCTTTCTATGTATAAAATATCGTTTAGGAAAATCTTTTGAAATTTATTTTTCCCATCAGTTTTGATGAATAGAAAATCGGGTGTATTGTTATGATTAGAAACAAGGCTTTTTGATTCAGTATTCAGCTTTGAAACTGCTTGATAAAAACGTTCAAATGAAATTGGTTTTAATAAATAATCAACTGCGTTCAATTCGAATCCTTCTAAAGCAAAATCAGGATAAGCTGTTGTGAAAATAACTTTTATATCTTTTGAAATAATTTTAGAAATTTGTAAACCTGTCAATTGGGGCATTTGAATATCTAAAAAAATAACATCGACAGTTTGTGTGTTTAAAAACTCTAATGCTTTTAGGGAATCATTAAAAACGCCAGTTTTTTCAAGAAAATGAACTTTACTAATATAATTTTCTATAATACGTGTTGCTGGTGGTTCATCATCAACAATAATACATTTAAAAGCCATAAATTATTTTTTTAGTGGTATTTTTAAGTAGGTCTTAAATATATTATTTTCTTCGGTTTTTTCAAGTATAAATTTACCTTTATACATGTATTCTAGTCTTTTGGTTAGATTGTCAAAGCCTATTCCTGTTGAAGAATAATTCTCACCTTCAACGGTATGATTAAAAGTTGAAATCTCTAAAAAATCTTCTTTTATTTTGATTGTAATAGTTGCTTTTTCTTGCTCAGTATTGAATTTTCCGTGTTTAAAAACATTCTCTACAAAATGAATTAAGGTTGATGATAGAATTCTTTCATTCGAATAATCTCCTTCAATAGAAAAATCAAGATACAACTGATCTTCAAATCGCTTTTTCTGTAAATGAATATAATTCTGTATGAATTGAATTTCTTTTGAAAGTACGGCTTCATCTTTGTCTGTTTCTGTAATAACATAACGAAGTAAATCGGAAAGTACTAAAATATCCGAAGCCATTTCATCATCTTTTAAAATTAACTGACTGTAAAAAGAATTCAATGTGTTAAACAAAAAATGAGGACTCACCTGAGCTTTCAATATTTGAAATTCTGCTTTTTTGTTTTCTAAAAGTAATTCCTGATTTTGCTGTTGTGCACTCTGAAATTGCCAAAAAGAATAGCTTAAAGCACTAAAAATAACAGCAGGTAATCCAAAAAAGAAATTATCTCGAATGTAAAACTTCCATTCTAAATCGCCAATAGCATAGTTGTGTACTCCAATAATATGAAACATAATTACTTCCTGAAAAAAATATCTGACACCAGCGAAAAGTGTTAATGAAAAAGGAATGCTTAAAAAGTAAAAATGAATTTTCGTTTTATTTAAAAACCAATCACAGACTGTGTAAAAATTGACAATATATACCACAAAAACAGAAAGAATAAAAGTCGATGTCATCCAGAAATAAAGCTTGGACTGCTCTATCATTACTAATCGATTATTAATTCCGTAATCCCAAAGACAGTAGGTTAGGAATAATCCCAAGAAAAGAATTACATGGTAGTAAAAAGGTATTTTGAGTTTCATAAATGATAGTTATGAGCTCAAAAATACAATTATGACTTTAAATGGAAATGATGTTTATATGAAATATTGTTTTTTAATGACGAACCTTGAAAAATATTATATGAACATTTTGAAAGTAGAATATCGGCAGTTGGTCAAGTGAAACTTAGTGTTCATCAAAACCGAAAAAAATGCTTCAAATCTGCTCATACATTTGCAATGAATTTAAACACAAAATCATCATGCAAAAAATTATTTTATTACTTGTCCTTATTACGTTTAGCCTATCCTCTGCTCAAACAAAAAAGAAACAAATCTTGTTAATTGGAACTTTTCATTTTGCAAATCCAGGAAATGATATTGCTAAAACAAAAACGTTTAATGTTATGTCTGAAAAAAGTCAAAAAGAGCTTGAAACCATTAGTGACAAAATCAAGAAATTTGGACCAGATAAAATTTTTGTTGAATGGAAATTTACCAAACAAGCCGAATTAGATAAGTTTTACAATAAAAACACAGATAGTCTTTTCAAAAAAGACGCAAACGAAATTACGCAACTGGCGCTTCGTACTGCTAAAAAACTAAATCATAAAAAATTATATGGAATCGATTATCGTAACCGCTTTTCTTATGACAGTTTAATGATAAGCATGGATAAAGCTAATCAAAAGAATTTAAAGGAAAGAACTGCGGAATTGATGAAGAAATTTGAGAATGATCAAAACGAAAGAATCTCAAAAAGTACTTTAACCGAACTTATGTTATACAGTAATGAAAAAGAAGCTGATAAAGATAATTTGCAATGGTATTTAGAAGTAGCAAATAGAACTGGAGATCCAGATGATTTTACAGGAGCTTCTTTAGTTGCGAATTGGTATAAACGAAACTTGTATATGTATTCTTTAATCCAAAAGCTAACTGAAAGCAAAGATGATAAAATAATGGTTTTAGTAGGCAGTGGTCATGCTGCAATGTTCAGGCAGTTTATTGTAAATGATCCAACATTTGAACTTGTGGAATTATCAACTGTTCTGAAATAGCTAACTTAGCTGCAAAACACACTAAGGTTTTTGCATAGTAAGAATTTTACAATAAACGCAAAGTTCGCAAAGCTTTATCCATATCGCTTTGCGAACTTTGTGTTTTAATCATAAAGCTAGAATAAAATCTTACCGTGCATAGCGGGTAAAAAAAAACAGCTTGGATTTTACGCAACGTCTGTGTACAGCAATACATTTCTATAATACATGTGGTTTTGTAAAACAAAAAATCCCTCCGATGATCGGAAGGATTTTTATATATAATTTGATTTCTTATTTGATTAAGAAAGTGCAGCTTTAACTTGGTCAGCAGCTTCTTGAAATTCTACTGCTGATAAAATCGGCATTCCAGAATTGTCAATTAGTTCTTTTGCAATAGCAGCATTTGTTCCTTGTAAACGAACAATGATTGGCACTTTAATAGCGTCTCCCATGTTTTTGTAAGCATCTACAACTCCTTGAGCAACACGGTCACAACGAACGATTCCTCCAAAGATGTTAATTAGGATAGCTTTTACATTAGGATCTTTTAAAATGATACGGAAAGCTGTTTCAACACGTTTAGCGTCAGCAGTACCACCTACGTCAAGGAAGTTTGCAGGTTCGAAACCAGCATACTTAATTAAGTCCATAGTAGCCATTGCTAATCCAGCTCCATTTACCATACATCCTACAGTACCGTCAAGATCTACATAGTTTAATCCTACTTCTTTTGCTTCAACTTCGATTGGGTTCTCCTCACGAATATCACGCATTTCAGCATATTTCTTTTGTCTGTATAAAGCATTATCATCGATATTTACTTTAGCATCTACAGCCATGATTTTATTATCCGATGTTTTTAAAACTGGATTAATTTCAAACATAGAAGCATCAGAACCAATGTAAGCATTGTATAATGAGTCAATGAATTTTACCATTTCTTTAAAAGCATTTCCAGAAAGCCCTAAGTTAAAGGCAATTCTTCTTGCTTGAAAACCTTGTAATCCTACAGATGGATCAACTTCTTCTGTAAAGATTAAATGAGGTGTGTGTTCAGCAACTTCTTCGATGTCCATACCACCTTCAGTAGAATACATGATCATGTTACGACCTGTACCTCTATTCAATAAAACAGAAACGTAAAATTCAGAAGTTTCGCTTTCACCAGGATAGTAAACATCTTCAGCAACTAAAATCTTATTTACTTTTTTACCTTCAGCAGAAGTTTGAGGTGTAATCAATTGCATTCCGATGATTTGTTCAGCTATTTCTTCAACTTGTTGCAAGTTTTTAGCTAACTTAACTCCACCACCTTTTCCACGTCCACCTGCGTGAATTTGTGCTTTAATAACGTGCCATCCTGTACCAGTCTCAGCAGTTAATTGTTTTGCAGCAGCTACAGCTTCAACCGCATTATTAGCTACAATTCCGCGTTGGATGCGTACTCCGTAACTAGCTAAAATTTCTTTTCCTTGATATTCGTGTATGTTCATAATATAGAATTTGTCTGGTTCTGAATTAATTTCAGAATAAAAGTGGCACAAAAATAGCAAAAATGAACTTTAAAAAGAAATCTTTTTGGAATAAAAAGCAAGACTTATTTTGGATTGTGATTTCTTTAAAATTAATTAAAAATTTGAGTTAAATAATTGTGTAATGAATGTTAATTCAAAGACACTATATCGTTTGAGATTTAACATAAAATGTTGCTGTTTTTAGCGTGAAATAAGGATTTTGTCAATAAAAATGAAATTCGAATTATGATTTTGTCAATTCGGGGTGGGTTAAATAATATTATTGATAATTTAGGATTGTTTTTCTATTATTAGTATAAAAATGTAAGCGATACGCTTTATTTGATACAGTATGTTTAACGGAATCTTTATTTTTGTAAAAAAAATATCAAGAATGAAAGTTAAAGAACAAGGGCTATATCTGCCCGAATTTGAACACGACAATTGTGGTGCAGGATTTATTTGTAATTTGAATGGTATTAAGTCTAATGACATCATTCATAAAGCATTGGATATCTTAATAAAATTGGAACATCGTGGTGCAGTTAGTTCTGATGGAAGAACTGGAGACGGTGCTGGAATTTTATTTGATATCCCACATGATTTTTTTAAGAAAGTTTGTGAATTTGAAATCCCTGAAACACGAGAGTATGGAGTAGGAATGGTTTTTTTACCTAAAAGTAAAAATCAAGTAGCATTTTGTATTAATGCATTTGAAACAACCATAAAAGAGCAAAACTTAGCTATTTTAGGCTGGAGAGACGTCCCGGTTGATGTAAATAGTTTAGGAGAAATTGCAGCAGAAAAAGAACCGACCGTTAAGCAGGTTTTTGTTAGTAAAAATGGGCAAGAACTAACAGAACAACAATTTAACGCTAAGTTGTTTGCAGCTCGCAAAATAGCAGAACATGCTGTCAGAAATTCTAAGACTTCTGAGAGCCATATGTTTTATTTTTCTAGTTTATCTACAACAACCATTATATATAAAGGTTTGTTGATGCCGGAAGATATCAGCGGATATTATACTGATTTAAAAGATACTGACTTAGTTACACGTTTGGCATTAGTACACCAACGTTTTTCTACGAATACATTCCCATCTTGGGAGTTGGCTCAGCCTTTTAGATATATGTGTCACAATGGTGAAATCAATACACTTCGCGGTAACATTAGCAGAATGAGAGCCCGTGAAGAATTGATGCAAAGCGATATTTTTGGAGATGATATTAAGAGATTGTTTCCTATTATCTTAGAAGGAAAATCAGATTCGGCTTCTATGGATATGGTGGTAGAACTACTGTTAATGACAGGAAGGTCACTGCCTGAAGCAATGATGATGGTTGTACCAGAAGCTTGGGAGAAACACCAAACAATGTCTGAAGATAAAAAAGCATTTTACGAATATAATGCTTGCATTATGGAACCTTGGGATGGACCAGCTTCGATTCCGTTTACTGATGGAAATGTAATTGGTGCTTTACTAGACAGAAACGGATTGCGTCCTTCTCGTTATACTTTAACAAAAAGTGGTTTTGTAATCATGTCATCAGAGATTGGTGTCCTTGATGTTAATCCTGAAGATGTAATACAGCACGGTCGTTTAGAACCAGGGAAAATGTTCTTGGTAGATATGAACGCAGGTCGTATTATTGAGGATGACGAGATTAAAAATGCTATCGTAACAAAACGCCCATATAAAAAATGGCTTAATGAAAATTTATTGCCATTAGCAAAGGTACCTTATACTAATAATCCAACACCTGTCGAGAGTATTGATTTCGAAACAAGACAACGATTATTTGGTTATACAATCGAAGATTTAAAAACAATAATTAACCCTATGGGGTCTAGTGGAGCAGAAGCGATTAGCTCTATGGGTAATGATACACCATTGGCAGTTTTGTCTGAGCAACCACAGTTACTGTATAATTACTTCAAGCAATTGTTTGCACAGGTAACCAATCCACCTTTAGATGGTATTCGTGAGGAGATTATCACAGATATCAGTTTAGCGGTAGGAGGAGATTTTAATATTTTTGAAATTGAATCAAAACAATGTAAAAAATTAAAAATTCAAAATCCGGTTATCTCTAAAGAGGATTTGGATAAAATCAAAAATATAGATCATGCTGATTTTAAAACTGCTACTATTTCTACTTTATATAAAATAGAAAAAGGAGTAAATGGTTTAGAGCGTGCTTTAGAAAAATGTGTTCAGGCAACTTTTAAAGCTGTAAATGAAGGTCACAATATCATCATTCTTTCAGATAGAGGAGTAAGTAAAGAATTGGCACCAATACCTATGTTACTGGCTTGTTCTTATATTCATCATTCATTGAATATTTTACAAGTTCGTTCTAAATTCGGAATTATAATTGAATCGGCAGAACCTCGTGAACCACATCATTTTGCATTATTATTTGGTTATGGCGCTAGTGCTATTAATCCTTATATGGTAAATGAAATTATTCATAATCAAGTTGAGCAAGGTTTTATTACTGGAATAAAAGCCGATTATGCAATTGCTAATTATAATAAAGCTATTGCAAAAGGTATTCTTAAGATTATGAATAAAATAGGTATCTCTACATTACATTCTTATAGAGCTGCACAAATTTTTGAAATCTTAGGATTAAATAAAACTTTTTCGACTAAATATTTCCCATACACACCATCCCGAATTGAAGGAATTGGTTTGATGGAAATAGAAAAAGAAGTTAAGAAAAGATACCAAAAAGCATTTCCAAATTCTAAAATTGCAAATTTATTGCCATTAGAAATTGGAGGTATTTACAGATGGAGAAGATCAGGTGAAAAACACATGTTCAATCCAACTACAATTGCAAAATTACAGCAGGCAGTTCGTTTAAACAGTCCTGAAAGTTACAAAGAATACTCAGATATGGTCAATGAGCAAAGCTCAAACCTTATGACAATTAGAGGTTTATTTGAATTTAATAATTTAGATCCAATTTCTATTGATGAAGTAGAACCTTGGACAGAAATTGTAAAAAAATTCAAAACTGGAGCAATGTCTTATGGATCTATTAGTAGAGAAGCACATGAGAATTTAGCAATTGCAATGAATAGAATTGGCGGAAAAAGTAATTCGGGAGAAGGAGGAGAAGATCCTAAACGTTTCCAAAAAGAAATTAATGGAGATTCTAGAAATAGTGCTATCAAGCAAGTTGCTTCAGGAAGATTTGGTGTTTCTATCAATTACCTGACTAATGCAAAAGAGATTCAAATAAAAATGGCTCAAGGTGCAAAACCTGGAGAAGGAGGACAATTACCAGGTGAAAAAGTAGTGCCTTGGATTGCTGAAACTAGAAATTCAACGCCTTATGTAGGACTTATTTCTCCACCACCTCACCATGATATTTATTCTATTGAAGATTTATCTCAATTAATTTTCGATTTAAAAAATGCCAATCGTGAAGCACGTGTAAATGTAAAATTAGTTTCAGAAGTTGGAGTTGGAACAATCGCTGCTGGTGTTGCAAAAGCAAAAGCCGATGTGATCTTGATTTCTGGTTACGATGGAGGAACTGGTGCTGCACCATTAACATCTTTACAGCATACAGGTATTCCTTGGGAACTTGGTTTGGCGGAAGCACAACAAACATTAATCTTAAATGATTTAAGAAGTCGTGTAGTTTTAGAGTGTGATGGTCAGTTAAAAACAGGTCGTGACGTAGCTATTGCAGCTTTATTAGGAGCAGAAGAATTTGGTTTTGCAACAGCGCCGCTTGTTGCTTCAGGTTGTATCATGATGAGAGCTTGTCACTTAAATACATGTCCGGTTGGTATTGCTACACAGGATCCGGAATTAAGAAAAAATTTCAAGGGAACGCCAGAGCATGTAATTAACTTCATGTATTTTATTGCAGAGGAGTTAAGAGAAATCATGGCACAATTAGGATTCAGAACTTTAAAAGAAATGGTAGGGCAATCACAAAAATTAAATGTGAACAAAGCTATCAAACATTATAAAGCAAATGGATTAGACTTGTCTTCGATACTTTACAAACCAGAGAAAGCAAAAACGGTTCCTAATCACAATACGACTACACAAGATCACGCATTAGAAAACGTATTGGATTTTGCAATTATAAAAGAAGCTATTCCTTCTATTTATAGAAAAGAAAAAACAAGAGTTACTTTTAAAATTAAGAATACAGACCGTTCAGTTGGTGCAATTTTAAGTAATGAAATTTCAAAAATATATGGTGCTCAAGGATTACCTGAAGATACTATATTAGTTGATTTTGAAGGTTCAGCAGGACAAAGTTTTGGAGCATTTGCTACCAATGGATTATCATTTAAAATTCACGGAAACTGTAATGATTATTTAGGAAAAGGACTTTCTGGAGGAAAACTAATTATTAAAGTTCCACCTACAGCTACTTTCAAACCCGAAGAGAATATTATTATTGGTAACGTTGCTCTTTACGGAGCTATTACTGGTGAAGCATACATTAATGGTATGGCCGGAGAACGTTTCTGTGTAAGGAATTCTGGAGCAACAGCAGTTGTAGAAGGAATTGGAGATCACGGTTGCGAATACATGACTGGAGGTACTGTTGTTATTTTGGGTAAAACCGGAAGAAATTTTGCTGCGGGTATGAGCGGTGGTGTTGCTTACGTTTACGACAAGAATAAAAAATTCGATTCTACTTTATGTAACATGGAAATGGTTGCATTCGATCCAATGGAAGAGGATGATTTTATTAAGTTGAGACGTTTGATAAAAAACCATTCGTTGTACACAAATAGCCCATTGGCAAAAAGACTTTTGGCAGACTGGGAAAACGAACAGGAACATTTCATCAAAGTAATGCCTACAGATTACAAAAAGGCATTACAAAGAATAGCAGAAGAAAAGCAAATTGAAGAACTAATAGCTTAATAAAACATCAATTTCAAAAATCAATTTCAATGGCAATGTCTTCCTCATCGTCCTGAGACCTTGGGAGAAGGATTTGGAATTTTAAAAATTGGAATTTAATTAAAATGTCATGGGTAAGATAGGTGGATTTAAAGAATATAATAGAGCAGACGAAAGTAATATTGCTGTTAAGGAACGTGTATCAAACTATAATGAGTTTACGATAACCTTAGAAAAAGATAAGATTAAAGAACAAGGTTCAAGATGTATGGATTGTGGCATTCCGTTTTGCCACAGTGCATGTCCGTTAGGGAATTTAATTCCAGATTTTAATGACATGGTACATCAGGAAGAGTGGGAGAGTGCATTAAAAATTTTGCAATCAACAAATAACTTCCCTGAATTTACAGGTCGTTTATGTCCTGCACCTTGTGAGAAATCATGTGTATTAGGAATTATCAAAGAACCAGTTGCGATTGAGAATATCGAGAAAAATATTATCGAAAGAGGTTTTGCTGAAGGTTGGATTAAACCACAACCTCCAAAAAAGAGAACTGGAAAAACAGTAGCAGTTATTGGTTCTGGTCCTGCAGGTTTAGCAGCAGCACAGCAATTAAACAGAGCTGGACACACAGTTACGGTTTTTGAAAGAGACAATGCAATTGGTGGATTGTTACGTTACGGAATTCCTAATTTTAAATTAGAAAAAGGAATTATCGACAGGCGTGTAGTAATATTAGAAGCCGAAGGAATTGTTTTTAAAACCAATGTAAATGTTGGAGTTAATTATAGTATTGAAGAATTAAATGCATTCGATTCGATTGTTTTATGTGGTGGAGCTACAGAAAGAAGAAGCTTGCCAACAAAAGGAATCGAAAGCAAAGGAGTTGTTCAGGCAATGGATTTCTTAACACAGCAAACAAAAGTTTTATTTGGCGAAGAAATTCCTAACCAAGTAAAAGCAACTGGCAAGGATGTAATTGTTATTGGAGGAGGAGACACAGGATCAGATTGTATCGGAACTTCAAACAGACATGGAGCAAAATCGGTTACAAATTTTGAAATTTTGCCAAAACCACCAGTTGGAAGAAGCGAAACAACACCTTGGCCGTTCTGGCCATTGCAACTTAAAACATCATCTTCACATGAAGAAGGTTGTGACAGAAACTGGTTAATTAATACCAAAGAGTTTCTAGCAAACGAAAAAGGAGAATTAGTAGGTTTAAAAACGGTAGAAGTTGCTTGGAAAATGACTCCTGGACAACGACCAGAACTTATAGAAAAAGAAGGTTCAGAGAAAATTTGGCCATGTGATTTAGCATTATTGGCACTTGGATTTACAGGACCAGAAAAAACATTAAGCGATCAATTAGGATTACAGTTGGATATGAGAAGCAATTACAAAGCGACAAATTATCAAACAAATGTTCCACATATCTTTACAGCTGGAGATATGCGTAGAGGACAATCCTTAATCGTTTGGGCAATCTCCGAAGGTCGTGAGGCTGCGAGAGAAGTAGATTTATATTTAATGGGATCTACAAATTTACCAACAAAAGGAAGCGGAGACTTACCAAGTCTATAAACCAACAAACAACACACTTTTGCTAAGCTGCTAAGGCACTAAGCGACTAAGATTCTAAGTTTTTTACTTAATCACCTTAGTAGCTTAGAATCTTAGCAGCTTTTTTTGCTACGAATTTCTCTGATTAAAGGGTTTTGTTGGTTTGCTACGGTTAGAATAATAGCAAAGAGGGGAACCAATTTCACAAATGAGGCTTATTAAACTCGTGCTTAGTAAAATTCCAAAAATAAAAATTAATGAAAATTCGAGTCATTCGCGGCAAAAAAAAATTATGCATTAAACACTCTGTGGCAAAAAACTTAGTATCTTAGATCCTTAGCAGCTTAGTACCTAAAGAGGATTTTATATAAATTTAAAATAGCGCACAAAATGTTTGATTTTAAACAAATTGTTATAATTTGTTATTATTTTACATTTTATTGGTGGGTATTCAAAAGAGTAATAAATTTGTCAAAAATAGTTTAACAATGCAATCAAAAGATTTACTGCAATTAGCAGACCAATTTGGAAGTCCATTATATGTGTATGATGCTGAAAAAATCCAATCACAATACAACAGGTTAACTAAAGCGTTCTCTAAAGTAGAGAATCTTAGAATTAACTATGCCATGAAGGCCTTGTCCAATGTTGCAATACTTCAGTTGTTAAAGGATATGGGGTCTGGGTTAGACACAGTATCTATTCAGGAAGTATTACTAGGACTTCACGCTGGATATGAGCCTGAAAGAATATTTTATACACCAAACGGAGTTTCTCTTGAAGAAATTGAAGAAGTTGCTGCCATGGGTGTACAAATAAACATTGACAACCTATCTATTCTGGAGCAATTCGGAACCAAATATCCTAATACACCAGTTTGTATTCGTATTAATCCGCACGTAATGGCAGGAGGAAATACTAATATATCTGTAGGACATATCGATAGTAAATTCGGGATTTCTATTCATCAATTGCCACATTTAGTGCGTATTGTAGAGAATACCAAAATGCATATAGTAGGTATTCACATGCATACAGGATCAGATATTCTGGATATTGAAGTGTTTTTATATGCTGCCGAAATTTTATTCGACGCTGCTAAAAACTTCAAAAACTTAGAATTCCTAGATTTCGGAAGCGGATTTAAAGTGCCATACAAAAAAGATGATATCGAAACGGATATTGAAGAATTAGGTAAAAAATTATCAAAAAGATTCAATTCGTTTTGTACAGAATACGGAAAAGATTTAACCTTGATTTTCGAACCAGGTAAATTCTTGGTAAGCGAGGCAGGTTTCTTTCTGGCGAAAGTAAATGTTGTAAAACAAACAACTTCTACAGTATTTGCAGGAATCGACAGTGGTTTTAACCACTTGATTCGTCCTATGTTATATGGTTCACAACATCATATCGAAAACATTTCTAATCCTAAAGGAAAAGAGCGTTTCTATTCAGTTGTTGGGTACATTTGCGAAACAGATACATTTGCCAATAACCGAAGAATTTCGGAAATTAAAGAAGGTGATATCTTGAGTTTTAGAAATGCTGGAGCTTATTGTTTCTCAATGTCTTCTAATTATAATTCAAGATACAAACCAGCCGAAGTTTTATGGATCAAAGGCGAAGGACATTTAATTCGTGCTCATGAAACATTCGAAGATTTATTAAGAAATCAAATCGCGTTGCCACAAGAAGTTGCTGCAACAGTTTAAAATAAAAAAAAAGAATGTCAATTTAAAAGATCCCATTCCCGAAAGGTGAATGGGATTTTTTTTACTCAATATTGTCATTCTAATTGTCAGGCTGAGCGATCCCGAAGCTTCGGGAGAAGTTCACGTAAAGTAACCACAAAGCTTAGAATTGAAATTTAATATTTTGGGCGTGTCCCTCCGGGTCAGGCTTTCGGCTTTATCTTTTGTTCCGTTTCTCTTCACAAAAGGATATCGCCTCTATCCTTCACGCAGTCCTTGTTTTTATAAGAAAAATATAAAATAATTAAAGATTTGTAAGTATTATTTTAATATTTTCGCAAGACAAGTCCAGCGCTTGCAAGACTAAATATATTAGAACTAATTATATAAAACTCAATAGAAAAGAACAATGAAAAAATATTTATTATTTATTAGTATTCTAATTCTGGTTTCTTGTAAGAAGAGTGAAAATATTGAAAAAAACAATACAAGGAATGTGGTTTCACAAGAAGAGAGTAGTACAATTAATAATGCGGTTTCTGACGAGAATGCAGATATTGAAGATAAACAAAATATAGGAGTACCTAAAGAGAGTAGAATAATCAAATCTAAATTTGATACAAAATTACTTTTTGGAATTTGGACTAATGATCCTGAAGGCCCACATGCTGATTTTGATTTAAGTAAAAAATCTTTTTATGTTGTAGATTATGATGGAGATGGAGACATGCCATACCTAATAAATGAAGATTCAATTAAAGTATATTATAATGATTTTATAAGTATTGGAATCATTCAGAATGTAACAAAAGATACCTTAAAAATAGATTGGGACAAAAACGGAATAACTATTTATTCCAGATGGAAAGGATAATAGGTAGTAGAGATTTAAAATATTCATCATTATAATTATTAAAAATTAAACCAAAACTAAAACCAAAACCAAAAAAATGAAATTTGAATTCAATAATTTTTATCACAGTAGCAAAAAATATTCACACGTATTTTGTTTGTTATTCTTGCTATTTTTTAATTGTAAAACCAAAGAGAGTAATATCCCAAAAATACACAAGAATCCTACATCAGATACTATAGCATCACAAAGTGATGATTCAATAGATCATAGTAGTGAAGACGAAATTGCTGCCAGGAAAAAATATATAGCTTTCCTAACTGATTTTTTAAATCAAAATGCATCGAAACAATCCATTGATACTTTAAACAACAGAGTAGAAGCAGCAATGGAAATTTACGCTAATTATAATGCACTTAAAGATTCAGATTTTATAGATGTAAACGATAAGTTAGTCAGTTTTATCGAGGGTAAAAATGATTTAAAAATACCTGAAAGTTTTTACACTGCAGGGTTAATGGAATCGTATGGCTATTTTAGTATTGCTGATGGACATCCTATAAATCATTTTAAAACAGGAGCGAAATTAGGGAATGTAAATTGTGTAAAATATTTAGCGATAATCTATTTTGAGCGAATCCTAACGAAACACAATGCAACAGAATTATGTGATCCTGTTTGTATGTCTCATCGAGGTAGAAATTATATTGAAGATACTCATTTAGCAAGTTTAAGTAAAAAGGATATCTTAGGATTTACTTCCCCTTCGAATAATGTTTTATTAAAAACAATCAGTGATCACATCAACGCAAAAATGACAGATGAAGAAATATTAAATTATGTTATTCATTTACGAACCCATTCAAACCCTATTTTTAATTTGAATGACATACAAATTAAAGAAGCTTTAGATAATCATAAAGTAGATTCTAAATCATATCAGGGTAGTAAGAGTAATGAGGTGTTTAGAAAAATTTTAGACAATAATTCTAACATTGATATTAGCGACGTTGCAGAGCTTTACACTTTTAATTATCCAGCTTACGATAATGAAGCTGTGTTTTTATTTTGGATTACATTAGATTTTGAGAAAAGAAGAATTGTAACCTACAATCAATTTATGGAGGAGTATGATTTACAAGAAAAGTACGGAATCATTGATTTAGGATCTCGAGAATTAATTAACGGTATATTAAAATATTTTATAGATCACGGAGATACTAAAAGTGAAGAATTACTAAAAGAATATGCTAGTAATGATAATTCAAACTAAATGTGTAACATGGAGTATAAGTATTAAAACATAATTTATTAATAATTACGACCAATGAAAAAAGTATTTTATTTGAGCATCTTATTCTTATCTATTCAAAATTTATGTGCTCAAAATATTATAGATTTCTTTTATTCGATTCCATCACAATATGTAGATAGTCTAAGTTATGTCGAAAGAAAAAGTTTGATTAAAAATAAAAGACTAGAAAAATATGATATGCTATACACAGTAGAGTATGATATTAAAAATGGGTATTTGCGGTTGGAACAAAGTTATACAGAAGGACCATCAGGATATGGGATTTACGAAATAGCATATTGGAATGTGAAAAATAAAAAGTTGATTGCCCTTTCTAGTATTTTGGGAAGTAATGGAGGGTTTCATCAACATAATTTTAAATTTTTTGAATACAAAGACGAAAACTTGACCGAAGCAAGAAATGGTTATTTAAAAAGTTACACTTCAAATTTTGAAGTTTTTATAAATAATCTTGTTACTGAATTCACTAAAAAAAATACTAGTCAATCGGTTAAAGAGGATTTGTCAAGTACTCAATTTACAATAGAGCTACCTCGTAAAGGGAAAAATATAAGTGTGTCTTTTAAAGATAACAATATGAGTGATCCGGATTATTTTAATAAAAATTATGCAAAGCATCTAAACTTCAGGGAGAAGGTATATAAGTGGAATGATATTAAAGAAGTTTTTGAATAATAATATCGGCTGAAGAGAAATCCCGACTTCGTTGCGTATAAAGCTAAATACTAGATAACAAGAAAAAACAGAAAATTAGGAATATGAAAATTAGAATTTTAATAGTTGCTGCATTCATTTTTATCTCTTGTAAAAAAGAAGAAAAAACGCAAAACGATAAAGTTGAAAGTTTAAAAGTTGATACAATAATAAAACCTCAAGAAAAAGAAACCAAGAATTCTGATACAATTGTAGTTTCTAAAAAGCATAAAGTAAACAAGATTTCCTGTGATTTAGATGGAGATGGATTGAATGAAACTGTTGAAATTGTAAGAAGTACCAAAAATGAGAAAAGCGGTTTAAGAATCATATTCGGAAATGGAAAAAGAACCGACTATTTAGGAATGGGAAATAATATTCTAGAACAAGGTTTTGATGAGATTGATTGGGCTGGAATATTTGAAAAAGCTCCCAAAAATGAATTGTATTGGAATAATGTAAATGACGAAGGCGAAATAATGGCTGACGAAGAAGTTAATGAAGCTGATAAAATAAAATTATTGAATGACGGAATATTTATTCATGCCGAAGAAAGTTGTGGTGGCGGAGTAATTTATTTAAAAGATGGAAAATACGAATGGATTCAGCAAGAGTAAATTGCTATGATAATACTTAAGTCCTAAGTTTATAAAAAAAACATAAATCATTTTAATTTGAAGTTAAACACAAATATTTTTATCAAAACAAAACGATTGATCTTAAAACCAATTGAAGAAAAATATATCGATGATATTTATGAAAGCTTTACTAGTGAGGTAACTAAGTTTATGCCTTTTAATCCTAAAGGAAATAAAAATGAGATTATTGATTTTGTTCTTAATTCTAAGAAAGGCTTATTAGAAAAAACAGATATAGTATTTGTTGTTCTTGATATTGATGAAAGATTTATGGGTTGCTGTGGAATTCATAATATAAATCCAGAATCGATTGAAGTTGGTTTGTGGTTAAAAAAAGAATCTCAAGGTCAAGGTTTTGGAACGGAGATAATTACCGAAATAATTGAGTTTATTGAACAAAATTTTAAGGTTGAATACATTTTATATCCTGTGGACGAAGAAAATATCGCTAGCATAAAAATACCTGAAAAACTTGGTTTCATTCCTTTTAAAACTTACAAAAAGCGAAAAACGGATACTAATGTTTTAAATATAATTGAATATAGAAAACATTATAGTTAATAGTAATTCTGTATTTAATCCTTGCTTAATCCTATTTCTTCTGAAATGGGATTTTTTTGTTTTATGTTAATTTAATTTACTTGTTAGGGAGAGAGAATTTTAAGGTTTTCTACACAAACTTGTCTTTTAAAGAAATGACAAGATTGTGGATATTGGGACTTGAAGTTTAATAATTTGAGCGTCAATACTCTGCAAACGCTCTCGACTTCGTAGCGACCACTATGAGACATAACAAGAATTAACAAGAATATAGGAAAGGGTACAAAGTCGGGATACTTCACGCGGTGTGATTTTTATTACACACAATATTTTCAAGCTGAGGTAAAGGTTGAGTTCAAGCAAGTAACTACAAACTTGTCTTTTCGACGTAAGGAGAAATCTTCGCAAGAAACTCCATAAAGTATATCATATTAAAACATAAAAGGAAGAAAAATCTTAAAAATATTTATACCTTTAGGCAAAAATAAATTGAATGAATTTTCAAGAAAGTTATCATAATTACTACGTATACATAATAACAAACAAATCTAAAACTGTTTTTTATACTGGAGTTACAAATAATTTAAGAATTCGTTTAAGTCAACATACAGAAAACAATACAAATGGAAACAAAACTTTTGCATCAAAGTATAATGTTACATATTTGCTATATTATGAAAAGTTTACTTGGATTCAAGAAGCAATTGCTCGTGAAAAAGAAGTAAAAGATTGGCGTAGGGAAAAGAAAATAGAATTGATAAAGACTATTAATCCAAGTTTGGATTTTTTGAATTATTTATTTACATAATTTCCGCACAACTTTTCCATCCTTTGTAGAGTTTCTTGTGAAGATTTCTCCTTACGTCGAAAAGACAAGATTGTGGATAATTGAGACTTGAAATTTAATATTTTGGGCGAAGTTTTATGACTTAGTAGTAATAATAGACATCACAAAAACTAAAAATGAGTATGGAGAACGCTGAAATATTATTCGAAAATCATTTTAAGATCTATGTTTTGTTTAAAGATAAAATTGTGTTTGAAAGTGAATTAGAAAAGAAAAATATCAAATACTATTGCGACATAGAGAATCAACTAAACTTAGGGAGTGGTATAAGGTATTTTATAAATGAAAATAATCGAGTAAAAGTTGATATAATATTTAAAGAAAATAAAATTATAGCTCATACAGAAACGATAATGGTTTCTGATTATCGAGATGGAAGAAAAGCTACAGCACTTTATTTTAAAGTAGCAGGAATTGTTATCGGGATAATGATTTTGATAATCTTGTTTGAAAAAATGCTAAAATAAATGGAATGTAGAATTTACATAGAAAATGAACTAATTGGAAAAGCTACTTTTGAAATTATTGACAGAAGTATGGGAGTAATTAGTGGTAAATTAATTTGTAACGATAATTATAAAAAATTTAAAAAAACTATTCAAAAGCAAACAGAAGAAATAGGGATTTCAAATTCTGATAATTTTAATTACAAAATAATTACAATTAATAATGTCGAAATTAAGGCTGAAGGTGGAATTGGAATTTCTGATTCGGCTCAATTTAAAGAAATCATAATTGAATCTGCTGGAATAAATTTAGATTCATTATAAGAATAAAAAAAAGTACTGGACGAAGTCCCTGCTCTGCATTCTATGATGAAAAACAAGTAAAAAGAGTTAAAATTCAAGATGCAAATTTATAAGTATTTATATAGGGAGTTTCTCTAGTTATAACAGCGAAAACTCTGCTTATAAGTTTGCATCTAATATTATTTAAAACCAACATTGAGTTTTTACCTTCCGCTTTTTTCTTTTTGTAATATTCTTTTAATTGTGGATCATATTTTAATGTTGTCATAGCACACATTTGCAATAATGACTTCATTTTTTTATCTGCCATATGATTTACTCTTGTCCTTCCTTTTACACTCGAACCTGAACTATGTTCAAAAGGCGCAACACCAGAATAACAGGCAAATTGTCTCCAGTTTTTAAAAGCTGTAAATCCTTTTGTTGCAATAATCAAATATACGCTGGTTTGTTCTCCCAATCCAGGAATCGATTTGATAAGTTGAGCTTGCTTAGTTAATTGATCGTTTGCTTTGATGACTTCTTTAATTTTTGACTCAATTTTATGGATGGAATTTTTAATAGATTTGACAAGAGTTTGGTTAATTTGTGATACTTCTTTAAAAATTATTTTATCCGTGAAAGCTTTACTTTCCTTAGTCGCTTGTAGAAGTAATAACGCTTTTAGCATTTTCTCTCTTTCAGTATAAAGAATTTTTAATTTCTGAATATCCATGCTTGCGAAAGCGAATAGTTTTAATTTATCTATATTTCTATAACTGTAATAAGAAATATCTTTAGCATCAGTTTTGTCATTTTTTCCTCTTGAAATTCCTTTAGATTTTTTTATTTCAATAGCGGGAACAATCCATAAATCTAGATTAAGTTTCACTAAAACACTTGATAAATGATTGGTATAAACACCTGTGTTCTCGCAACAAAAAAGAGTACATCCTTTATCAACTTTTCTATCCAGTTTTTTAATAAAAATAGAAATACTCTTAATATTGTTTTCTATGATAAAATGCTCTGATTTAAGAGTTAAAGAATCAAGAATATTAATATCCAATTTTGCTTTTGATACATCAATACCAACATAAAATAAATACTTTTTCATAACTTTGAATTTAAGATGAATAAAAATGTTGAACTTCTTTAGAGCCTTTATTAGACCGTCATGTCTATCATTCTATTTGAAGCAATTCAACGGGATTCAAGGAGAAGGCAGAGGACTAATGCACAGCATGGTTCTTAACTAGCGAAGTCTAAAGTTCACCTCTGCTTTCCTTTGAATAAAATTAAAGTTTTTTATCTAATCCAAAGTAAAGGCGAAGTCTCACGACTTCGTAGTGACAATAATAATAAAACCTCATCATAATGAAAAACATAATAATTCTATTTTTTCTATTTAGTAATATTTTAATTGCGCAAGAAAATATATTTCTTGATCCAGATAAAGAGCCAAATTGTGAAGAATTAAAGAACGGAAAATTTGCAAGCATAGGTTATAGTCCAAAAGAATATTATATGATTGTTAAGGACGGAATACAAACAGAATACATTGAAAATGGTCAATATGTTAAATCAAAAATGGAGTTTTTAAATGAGTGTGAATATAAAACCACAATTCTAGAAGTTACAATACCTAATTATTATGCTAAAGTAGGAGATTTTTTGACGACAAAAATATTACAAACACAATGTGAATACATTAAAGTTAAAAGTACAATGTTTGATAAAGATTATGAATTCGTTTATGTCAAGATGAATTAATCAGATAGTAAGGATCTGCAATTACTAAGAGGTGAACATGAAAAATTTAGAAAAAATAAATCTAGTTAAATTAAAACTAAATATAGGTCTAAGTACTGCGAAAGAATTAATTGATAAATTTAGTGATGTCGATTTGGCGATTGAGTCTTGGGAAAAACAAATTGAAGACGAACAAAAAGCTAGTTTAAATCAGAAATATGATTCTCTAGAAAAATTCTATTATTTTGAAAATGAATATTGTTATCCGACTTTAAGTGATTCTGATAAAGGAGAAATAAAAGCTTTTGCAAATAATTATTGTTCCCAAATTTGGGATAAATATATTTCAGAAAGTCAAAAACATCTTATGCTCATAAATAATCCTGACCAATGGAAAATAAAAAATGAGATTAAAAAAGAATACAATTGGCAAAATGACTGGAACGAAACTAATACTGAAGCATTCAACGAAAATGTAAAGTCATTAATTGATTGGGAGGAAGATGATGAGGTTATGTTTTTTTGGAATAAGTACTCTGGAATAGAATCTAAATGGGGTATAATTTGCAAATATTGGATTTCGTTTTTATACGATGATGAATCAAACATTATTATAAATCCTAAAAATAAAAAAGTAATAATCTTGAGTACAAATGGAAACTTATCTATTGCTGAAAGAGATTAGCTCTCCTCTGGCGCGAGCGTCACGCTCGTGTCCATAATCTATTTCCCTTTGTTTATCATATCATTTAGGTGACTTATGTTCACGAGTGGGACGCTCGCGTTAGCTAGATTGGTAACATAGATTTATAACATGAATTATCAAGGTTAACCTAGTCTAAGCTTCATTTTTAATTTGTAATTTCGGCGAATCAAAAAAAATAGCAAAAAATGAAATTACAAATACGCATTCTGATTTATTCCTTATTATTCTTTACCTATAGTTTTTCAACTTCATTTTTACTGACACTGGGCGAAAAATTAAAAGATCATAGATTTATAACTTTAGGCTGTGGTTTTCTTCTTATCAATTTAATTTTCTCTTTTAGGGTATTAAAATGGACTCCTTTACTAAATATAATATGCTCTGCTGTAATTGCATCTTTGGCCTTATATCTAGCATTGAAGTTTGGCGATTTACGTCTGTTTTCAAAATATGATCCTCATGGGATTAAAACGGCATTAATGGTTTACGCCTTTTTATCTATATTGTTTTGGGAGATTGTGTATCAAATAAAAAGTAGAAGGCAATTAAAATAGAACTATATGTTAGATGTACTTCGATGCATCTCTACAATACATTGTTGTGTAAAACTAACATAATCTTATATCTAATCTGAATCCGTAGAGGTGCGCAATAGTGCATCTCTATTTTTTTAATTTAAAAAGTCATAAATTTAGTGTGCGATTAATTATTTAATAATCGGAATTAAACTCTAATTTTTAAAATGAATCTTATGGAAACTAAAAAAATATGGGCTAATTTGGGAGTAGAAGATTTAGTAAGAACAACCAAATTTTATAGCGATTTAGGCTTTAAACGAAACGGTCATAATGCATCTGAAGAACTAACAAGTTTTACTTTTGGAGACGATAATTTTATAATTCATTTTTTTATAAAAGATAGATTTAAGTGGGCTGTTGATGCTGAAATGACTGATTTAAAACTTGGAAATGAAATTATATTTTCACTTTCTGCCGAAAGTAAAGATGAAGTAGATCAATGGCTAAAGAACGTTAAAAAAGCAGGAGGAAGAATTTTCGCCGAACCACAAGATTATGGAAAAGGATATTTCTTTGGGTTTTCTGATCCAGATGGACATAAATTTAATGTTTTATATTGGCCAAAATAAAATATATTTTTGATTAAATACTGAAAATCAAATTACTACGAGATTACTATATTGAAAAAAGCACCTCTAATTTAGCCCCGATGGGAGCGGTATCCTTTTTCTTGCCATCCTGACGGAGGAAGGATCTCAAGAAAAAGATTTAGCGTACAGCGGGAAGTTAGGTTGTTATGAAAATGAAAGTTTTTGCTTCTTAAATTTTAAATCATGATCCTATTTATCTGAATTGATCTAAAACAGATATATTTGCACTTTAAAAAATTAAGGAATGAAAAAGATTATAATACTTTTTTCAATATCGATTTTGGCATTTTCTTGTGGTGTAAAAACTACTCAATCGTTGTTAAGTGATGGTGATTATGATGGAGCAATAAATCGTGCTGTTGAGGGATTAAGAAATAAAAAAGATTCTAAGGGGAAACAAGATTATGTTTATTTGCTGGAAGAGGCTTTTGCTAAAGCAAAAGAAAGAGATTTACGTAATCTAGATATGATGGCTAAGGAAGCTAATCCTGCTAATATAGAGCGTGTTTATAACACCTACATTCAATTAAATAATCGTCAGGAAAAAATAAGACCTTTGTTGCCATTACAATTAATAAAGCAAGGAAAAAATGCTTATTTCCCGTTTGATAATTATTCGGAGCAAATTGTAAGTAGCAAAAATGCGTTGTCAAAATACTTATATGAAAATGCTTCGGTACTTTTAAAATCTAAAAACAAACTGGATTTTAGAAAAGCGTATGATGATTTTGCTTATTTGGAAAGCATAAATCCCGGATATAAGAATACTAAAAAGTTTATGGATGAGGCTTTGTTTAAAGGAACTGATTTTGTTGATGTTTATGCTAAAAACGAAACGAATATGGTTATCCCAAAACAGCTTCAAAACGATTTGCTAGATTTTAGTACATATGGATTAAACGATAAATGGACTGTTTACCATAGCGCCAGACAGAAAAATGTTATTTATGATTACAGTCTAGTACTGAATTTTAGAGAGATATTTATTTCGCCTGAACAAATTAAAGAAAAAGAGTTTATTAAGGAAAGAGAGATTAAAGATGGTGTAAGAACTCTTTTGGATGGCAGAGGAAGACCTGTTAAGGATAGCTTAGGTCGCGAAATAAAAGTGGATAATTATAGAACGCTTCGAGCAAACATATATGAGTTCAGACAATTTAAATCTTGTCAGGTAACTGCAAAGGTTGATTATATTGATTTAAAAGGAAATCAGTTAATACAATCGTTTCCTATAACGAGCGAGTTTATTTTTGATTATACTTATGCAACTTATAGAGGGGATAGAAATGCTTGTGAGGATAGTTATATTGGCTATTTTAATAAACGTGCCGTGCCATTTCCTAATAACGAGCAAATGGTTTATGATACGGGCGAAGATTTAAAAGCCAAACTCAAGGATATCATCGTTCGGAATAGATTTAGATGATAGATACTTTATATGTAAAAAAGAGTAGCAACTAAAATATAGTTGCTGCTCTTTTTTTTTATGTATTGGAGTAGGTATGGACACTTTGTGCTGCTGAGGGCATATAGTTTACGCCGAACCAGCAAAGTAATAATACAACAAATGCTAATGCCAGGGTTATTAAAACGGGTTTAATACTATCTGGGTAACGGTAACGCATGTGTATATAAATTAAGTATCCTAACCAGGTGAGCATTGCCCAGGTTTCTTTAGGATCCCATGTCCAGTAATGTCCCCAAGCTTCTTTTGCCCATAAAGCACCAAACAATAATCCTAAGGAAAGGAAACCAAAACCGACATATACTAGATTGTTTGCAAGTTGGAGTATAGCATCTTTATAAGTGCCTCTATAATATTCGTATAATCCATAACATGCTACAATAGATGATGCTGCAAGTAAGGCATAAGAAAAAATGTAAACCAAAACATGAGGAACAAACCAAATACTTTGTAAGGCAGGCATTAAGGCTTTGTTGTAGGTATCTGGATTAAGATAGTTGATGGTTAAAAATACAGTTGCCATAACCAAACTATAGTTTAAGAGCCATTTGTATTTCCATCGGGTATAGGTTATTACGCCTATAATGGGTAAGAATACGGCATACCAAAGTCTTGTTTCACCAAGTGTGCGCATAGGTGGTCGCCCCAAGTGTTGCCATAAGTTATAGGTAAATAGTACCATTGCCAAACCACCTAATGTTGCAAAAAGCAGTATAGGTACTGTTTTATTACGTGTGCTTTTTACAACTTGTAAAAGCATGCAGATTAACCAACAAATAATCGCCACAAGGGCATAGTGAGAAAAATAGATCCAATAATTCATTTAAAAAATCTTTATTTATATACAATTTCAAACATTCATTTAAACATATAACTGTTTAAACTACGGTTCCTCTTCCTTTAAATATTAAATAAACAGCTCCTATTATCATCATGAAAATCCCAGAGTAAACAATAGGTAACCAAGGATCACGAACCAATTCTATGACGCTTAATTTGGACCATTTTCCGAATTTTTCATCATAACTTAATTGGTATACTTTCCAGCCGTTTACTTTATAAGGTTTATTGACTTCGATTACTGTTTTATCATTTTTCTCGTCTTTAACAAAAACATTTACATGCGAACTGTATTTTTTTGCTTCAGGCTGTAACATTACGATTGCTTCTTTATCGTTTAATTGTAAATAGGAATATTCGGTTGCAAAACTTCCGCAGCTAATCCATGCAGTAGTATCTATTGTAGCCGATTTTACTTCGATTAATGCAGCTGGTGTTGCGCCTTCTTCATTTACCTGAAAATAACCATTGCCAGTAAACTTGCTGTTTTCTATATAATTAAGGATTTTAATTTTATAGCCCTTATAGTCGTAGCTATCTCCTTTATTAATCATTCTAAGTGCATTTATTCCTTTTGTTTCAATGCTATTGTTTGTAATATCGGCAAATGCAAGTTTTGGGGCAAAGGTTTCCATGTCAAAGCTTGTAAGTTCAAATGCAATAGGCATGGGGATCATAACACCTTTTTCGTTTTCGGCTCCCCATACAAGTTGGTTTTCGTATAATTTCATTGTGTAGCGTTGTAAATCTCCACTACCTAAAATTCCCGCTGTCATTGCTATAAAAAGCCCTAAATGGTTTAATATAAATCCCCAGTTTTTCCATTGCCAAGGAGTCATTCTATTAAGGGTTGCGAGACCAAGTGTAATAAGAAAATACAATTGCGCGATAATAAATGGCCAACTTGTTAATACAAATGAGAATCCGAATAAATCAGGTTTTACTCCTTCAACAAAATTTTGTTGAGGAAGTGTTCCCATGATAACGGCTTGTATTAAAACCAAAGTAATTGCACTAACAGATGCTGGAACTGATCTTAGCCATTTTACCCAAGGATGTGTCCTACTGGTAAAATGCAGCAAAAGTAACATGCCAATAAATAAACCACCGATGATATAATTTATAGGTGCTCCAATGGCTTTAATACTAGTTCTGGTTGTTATTTGTAACAAATAACCCGTTAGTAATAATCCGGCAGCGATTATAAAAGATTCTTTATAATCCCAAGGATATTGCCAAAGCTTTCTTTTTGGAATTTTATGTTTTTCAAAATTAACTAATCTCATTCTTTTCTTAATTTGGGACTTTTAATTAAAGAGGGTTGTAAGGTTGATAATAACTTATACAAACCCTCTTTATACTTATTGGTTGTTATTTGGCAGGATTAGAATATAGCAGTTGTTTTTTCTTAGCTTCATCTAGCCATTTAGGTAAAACTGTTTTTTTGAATTCGGTTTTATTGGCTTTCTCTTTGTCCATATCAAGACCTATGAATCTCTGCGCTTTTTCTTTGGTAGAAATATCAGGATATTGCATAGGTGTAGTTTGTCCTAATGAAGCCAATACTTTACTTAATTCAATCCTTGCTTCGGCAGCTTTGTTTAACCCATTTGTAATAACTCTTGCAGTTTCTAATGGTGCATGAAACGACCCTCCGTGAGAAGCTGCTGTAAAATCCCAACGCCATTGTGATTGACGAATTAATTTCAAGATACCTTTCATCTGAGCTTCTGTTGCTCCTTTATCCCAAGCTAGTTTTGCTTCTAGATGTGCTTTTACCAATTGGTCTTCTAGTTCAATACGTATTTGATGAATTTTTTGTTGACGCTCGTTTACGTTTGCAACCAATGTTTTTTCTTCTTCACGGTGACAAACCTGACAAGAATTTGCTACGTTATTAAGTGGAGATTGTATTTTATGATCAGTAAATTTTTGACCTCCTTCGCTTTTATATGGCATATGACAATCTGCGCAAGAAACGCCTCTTTGTCCGTGGATTCCCATTTGATGAATTTCATAATCTGGATGCTGTGCTTTAAGAATTGGTGCTTTACTTAATGCATGAACAAAGTCTGTAAAATCGATATCATCATAATATTTCTCCATATCCTCTACAGTCATACCGTTTTTCCATGGGAATTTTACTTTAACCGCGCCTTCTACAGATTTTTTATCAAAATAATATTCTACGTGGCATTGTGCACAAACTAATGAGCGCATCTCATTATGTGTAGCTTTGGTAATATCTTTTCCTTGCTCTTTAAAAGCTTCGATTAATGCTGGGCGTGTGATTTTTAGATTCATTGTTTTAGAATCGTGACAATCCGCACATCCTATGGGATTTACAATTTCTGGTCCTAAAGATGCCCATGTTTGTTTGTAAAACTCATCTATACCTAGTTTATCCATCATACGGGGTACATCTGGAGATTTACATACCCAGCAACTAGATGGTTGAGGTCCGTCTTGAGGTCCTTTAGGCGCTCCTGTTCTTAAGGTATTGTTGATGTCTTCTATGGCATAAAAATGTCCTCGACCTTGATTGTAATCTTTCGCGAAAGCATAACCTGCCCAAAGAACTACCATACGTGGATCTTCATGTAGCATATCTCTCATTTTTCCGCCACCGTACATGCTTGTAAAACTGGTATCGGCAGTTTGGTAATAAGTTTGGAACTCACGAGGATAATTTGCTCCCCAAACTTCATTTCTTGATTCAAATTCACCGACAGGAGCTAATACTTTATTAACAAATAAAGCTTCTGTACGACGTTCCATTACGCTATTAACTAATAAGCCAAGCATAAACACAACTAACATGGTAATGCCAAACATTACCCATCCTAACCATGGTTTGCGTTTTATAATTTCTTTTAGTGGTGCCATAATTATATATGTATTTAATTGAAAATTTTAATTCTTATTCTATTTTGTTTGATTTGATTCTTTCTTTTTTGCAGTTTTTGTACTATCGGTTTGTTTTTGTAGCCATTCAGGAATAGGAGATTCCAACAAAGGAACTCTGGCATTTGGTACAGACGATAAACTATTTACTCTACCATGAGGAACTTCGCGGTGACAATCCCAGCATAGTTTTCCTTCTCCATGTTTTTTGCTTTCCAGAGTTACTCCTGTTGTACTAACATTAGCATTAAGATCACTATGACAACGTTGACAGTTTTTTTGAACCACATCTGTACCTGCTTCTTTTATATGGATAACTTGTGGCTCTGCTCTCCATGTAAATACGGTTGCATGATAAATACCATCTTTTGCCTTAAAAAAGTATTTATTAAAGGCATTGTTGTGTGGTACATGGCAATCATTGCAATTGGTAACCCTTGCATGGGAGCTATGTTGCCAAGTAGCATAAAAAGGAGTCATTACATGGCAGTTAACACATGTTTTAGGATCGTCTGATAGGTACGAGACTGCGTTAGATACATATAATAAATAAGCAAATAATCCCATTCCTATACCCACTGCCATTATAACAAAGGGTACCCATTTGCGTGGTGGTAATAAATAATTTAAAATCTTAATCATAATAATATCCCTTAATTGTAGTATTAAAAATATTCACATATTTGCTACTTTATGATGATATTTATCAGATAGTAAATTTTGATGTATATAGAAGTAAATTGTCTTAAAAACAAGGTAATCTAAGGTGTTTTAACAATTTATAACAATATTATTTTTTAAGTTTAAGAGATTTAACTGTTGAGGTTGTTTGCAAAGTGTAAAAAGAGTCTATAAATGAATATAAAATAAAGGAGTAAAATGTCTTTAATAGAGGTGTGTGATATAAAAAGTAGCAATTTAGCCGAAGTAATAAAGGGAACTATTGTATAGCAAAAAGGGCTGTATTTATATAAATACAGCCCTTTTTTAGGATTAAGAAAAAAGATTATTTTTTCTCTTTGTCTAAAACTTCTTCCAGAACATTTGCTTCTGTTCCGTTCGGGAACGTTACTTTTATTTTCTGAGCAATTGTTGGTGCAATTTGAGTAATCGTTTTCTTGTTGTATGATTCCCCTTTTTTAATATGCCAACCGTAAAAAATTGCTGGAACGTGTGTGTCATATGTATATGGTGTTCCGTGAGAAGTTCCCGTTCCCATATATTCGATATAACCTGGTTTGTCTAATACAATTAAATCCCCGTTTTGAGTTACATCATATCCTTTTACAATAAAGTTTAAGTAGTAATCATTACCTGTAGCATTTAAAATGTCTTCTTCGGTATATACTCTTTTTACGTAATCCTGAGCCATTAAATAATCTTTAAAAGCTTGTTTAACTTTCACAAAATCAAATTTTTTGTTTTTGATTATTTCTTTATTGAAGAATAAATTGAAGCTAGAATAGTTTAAAACTAAATCCTGACCAAAGGTCTTTACAGAAAAATCAGTTAGATTTTTACGGATATCTTTTGGGCTAATACTATTTACATTGTATTTACGATCTTTAAGATAATTTACATTTTCTGCTCCAGCATGATCAGCTGTTAAGAAAAGCAGGTAATTATCTTTACCAACAGTTTTATCTAAGTAAGCTAAAAAGTCGGCTATAGTTTGATCTAAACGTAAATAAGTATCTTGTAACTCCATAGAACGTGGTCCTAATAAATGCCCAACGTAATCTGTAGATGAGAAACTAACGGTTAAGAAATCTGTAATATTATCTTTTCCTAATTCTTCTTTTTCGATTGCTTTTTTAGCAAATTCGGCTAATAAGTCATTTCCAAATGGAGTAGAACGAATAACTCCAGCATCATTTTTATCATACATTTCTTTTAAGTTGTATGGAAAAACTGGTGCTGCACTATTGTATAATTTTCCTTCGTAAGGATTGTTGTCTGGTAAACTCTCGTTGTAAGTTGCAACTGGTTTATATAAATCCCAACCTTTGTTTATGTATGGTAAAAAATGTTTTTCGCTATTAAATTGTGTAACCCAATCAGGTAGTTTATCTCCATAAAAAGTACTAGAAATAAATGACCCTGTTTTGCTATACCAAAAAGCCCAATTAGCAAAGTGTCCAGCTGGTAAAATTGCACCACGATCTTTAAGACTTACACCAATTACTTTTCCTTCAAAATTGGTAGCCATTCTTAACTCATCGGTAATAGTTGTGCTCAATAAGTTTTTTGGAGACATTTCGCCTTCTTCCTTTGTACCATCGCCTACAGTTACTACACCTGCATCATCAGTACAATACATTTGTTTTCCTAATTTTCGGCTAAACCATTCATTACTTACAATTCCGTGTGTTGCTGGAGTTGTTCCTGTGTAAATAGATGCATGTCCAGGAGCAGTGTAAGTAGGCATGTAATTGTAATGCATGTTCTGAAACGTGTATCCATTATTCATAAGCCTTTTGAAACCATTAGGAGTAAAGTCATCTGAGAAGCGATAGAGATATTCCATCTTCATTTGATCCACAACAATTCCAACTACTAGTTTTGGACGCTCTTGTGCATTTATTTGGGTAACGAATACAAATGCTAAAAATAAAATAAGTCTTTTCATGTTTTAATATCTAATTTTAAACAAAAATACAGATTCAAATTCAAAAAGAATTCAGAATTGAGATTGAAAACACAAAAATGGTTTCACTTTAACATAATGGCATAAAAAAAATCCTAAGTGTGAGCTTAGGATTTTTTGTTTTTACCGAAGTTGAATTTTACTTTTTCAACTACTTGTATTTTTGGAGTAGACTTACTATTATTCTTTTTAAAAGGCTTTTTTGCACCAGTTCCAGATTTAGATGGCCTTTGATCTCCTCTGGCACTTTCTTCATCTTTTGGTTTAGCTTTAAATTCTGGTCTTTCCTTTGTACTATCTTTAGCAGGAATTTCTGCTTTGTGTTTAGCTAAAATCTCATTAGGGTTTTTAGGATTTTCTTTTGTTCCTCTTAAATGAATTACCAATCCGTTTAAGAAGTTACGCAATACCTGATCGCCACACTCCATATAGTTCTCATGGTCTTCGGCTCTAAAAAAAGCGCCCAACTCTGATTTTGAAATTCTAAAATCTACCAATTCTAATATTTCAACTATTTGGTCGTCACGGAGCATTAAGGCTACGCGTAGTTTTTTTAGGATATCGTTATTTGTCATCGTTTAATTTTTTACAAAGGTACGTTTTAAAAGTAATTCAATAGTCACTTTCCTTATATTGAAATTACGATTAATATAAGATAACTCCCGTTCCGTTACCATCGGCATATTTTATTTCTCCATTTTGTATCATAACACCACTTGCAATATCTTTTTCTAATAGCAAAGCACCGTCCATATCAACATAATCGAGTTCTGGTAATAAATGAGCAATTGCAGAAATTCCAACTGTAGATTCGGTCATACAACCTATCATTGTTTTTAATCCTAATTGTTTTGCTTCATGTAGCATTCGTCGTCCAGGCGTGATACCACCACATTTCATTAATTTTATATTTACGCCATGAAAATGATTATGGCACTTAGCAATATCGCTTTCTATAATACAACTTTCATCGGCTACAATTGGCAAAACCGAATGTTTAAAAACTTCTCGATGCCCTTTCCAATCATCTGCTTTGAGAGGTTGCTCGAGAAATTCTACTCCTAGTTTTTTTAGTTCAATTGCATTTTTAATAGTTTCATCGACATTCCAACCACAATTGGCATCAATTCTAAAAACGGCATTACTGTGTTTTCTTAATTCGGTTACTATGGCAATATCCTCTGGAGTTCCTAACTTAATTTTATAAATAGGCCATGGGAGTTCTTTCATTTTTGAAACCATTTTTTCGATAGAATCAATTCCGATAGTATAATTGGTCAGTGGATTATTTTCGATAGTATAATTCCATAATTGATATAGTTTCTTGCCTTGTTTTCTAGCATACCAATCATTATAAGCATTGTCTAATGCACATAATGCAAATTTATTTTCTTGTAATAATGGATTTATTTTTGTCCAAAATTCTTCGGGAGTTTCATTGTCGATAGTTTCAATTATCGGTCTGATTTTCTCGATATCATTTTCTAGTATCGGAATTGTAATATTATAATATGGATTGGATGTTGCTTCGCCAAAACCTGAAAATCCGTCTTTTTTTAATTCGACAATTACCGTTGGTTGGTAATCAATTGTTTTTCTTGAAATCCTAAATGTGTGTTTTAATTTAAGATCGTATGCTCTGATAATTAATTGCATTTCTGATGTTTTTGTATTTTAAATTTAAAAACAATATTTTAGCTAAAAATATGAATTTGATGAATACGGATGCCGAAAAAATAAGTTTACTTTTAGAAATGATTTCTTTCTCGACTGTTGATGGAGAATTACATAAGAGGGAATTTGATTTTTTGTCGCTAGTTGCTCAGGAATTAAATATTGACGAAGTAACTTTTAAAGATTTGTTTCATCAGGAAGTTCCTCCTGTTGTTATAAAATCAGAGTTTCAGCGCATTCAGCAATTTTATAGATTGGCTTTAATCATGCATTGCGACGGAATATTGCATAGTAAAGAGGCTGCTGCAATACAGCAAATTTCTATCGATATGGGATTGAATCCTATAGCAACTAAACGTATTTTAAATTTAATGAAGAATGCACCGAATGCGATGATTGACCCTGAAATATTATTGAAAATTTTCCAGGAACAACACAATTAAGCCAATTGTTCTTGTAGCTTTTTAATATCGTCACGCAATTTTGCCGCCTGAAGAAAGTCTAATTCTTTAGCTGCTTTCTCCATCGATTTACGCTTTTCACGTATCATTTTCTCTAATTCGGCTTTGGATAAATAAGCCGTATCAGGTTCGGCTGCTACACTTAGGGTATGACCTAATTCATACTCTACCAATGGATTTTTGGTGAAAGCACTATCGATTTTTTTATTTAATGCTTGTGGAGTTATATTATTCTCGAGGTTGTAATTAATTTGTTTTGTACGACGATAATTGGTTTCATCAATGGTTTTCTGCATACTTGCCGTAATTTTATCAGCATACATAATTGCTTTTCCGTTGAGGTTTCTCGCTGCACGACCAATAGTTTGTGTTAATGATCTATGGCTACGCAAAAATCCTTCTTTGTCGGCATCAAGAATTGCTACTAAAGAAACTTCGGGTAAATCCAAACCTTCACGTAGTAAGTTTACTCCAATTAAAACATCAAAAATTCCTTTTCGTAAATCTTGCATGATCTCGATACGTTCCAGGGTATCTACATCGGAGTGAATGTAACGACAACGAATACTTACTTTGGTCAAGTATTTGGCTAATTCTTCGGCCATTCTTTTGGTTAATGTTGTAACCAAAACGCGTTCGTCTAACTCGCAACGAATCTGAATTTCTTCGATTAAATCATCAATTTGATTTAAACTAGGACGAATTTCGATAATTGGATCTAATAATCCTGTAGGTCGAATGACTTGTTCTACAACTACACCATCTGTTTTTTGTAATTCATAATCTGCCGGAGTAGCCGAAACATAAATTACCTGATTTTGCATAGCTTCAAATTCTTCGAATTTTAAAGGACGATTGTCCATTGCCGCAGGTAAACGGAAGCCATATTCTACAAGGTTTTCTTTACGGCTTCTATCTCCTCCATACATGGCATGAACCTGAGATATGGTTACGTGACTTTCATCGACTACCATCAAGTAATCATCGGGAAAATAATCTAATAAACAGAACGGTCTTGTTCCAGCTTCTCTTCCATCCAGATAACGAGAATAATTTTCGATACCTGAACAATATCCTAACTCGCGAATCATTTCTAAATCAAAATTGGTACGTTCTTCAAGACGTTTGGCTTCAAGATGTTTTCCTATTTCTTTAAAATAATCTACTTGTTTTACCAAGTCTTGCTGTATTTGCCAAATCGCTCCTTGTAATACATCCGGAGATGTTACAAACATATTGGCTGGATAAATAGTTAGTTTATTGTATTTCTCGATTACTTGAGAAGTTTTTATATCAAATGATTCTATTTCTTCGATTTCATCTCCAAAAAAATGAATTCTAAATCCATCATCGGCATAACTAGGATATACCTCAACTGTATCTCCTTTTATCCTAAAACTTCCGGGATTAAAATCGGCTTCGGTTCTGGAATATAAACTTTGTACCAGACTATGTAATAATTTGGTTCTCGAAATAACCTGATCTTTTTCTATCGCAATAACATTCTTTTGAAATTCTACAGGGTTTCCGATACCGTATAAACAAGAAACGGAAGCTACAACTAATATGTCGCGTCGCCCTGAGAGTAGGGAAGATGTTGTGCTTAAACGCATTTTTTCCAACTCTTCGTTTATAGATAAATCTTTCTCGATAAATACTCCAGTTACTGGCATAAATGCTTCTGGCTGGTAATAATCATAGTAAGAAACGAAATATTCTACGGCGTTGTTTGGAAAGAATTGTTTGAATTCTGAATATAATTGTGCTGCTAATGTTTTATTGTGTGCCAAAACCAAAGTTGGCTTTTGTACTTCCTGAATAACATTGGCAACTGTAAATGTTTTTCCTGAACCAGTAACTCCAAGGAGGGTCTGGTATTTTTCGCCATCAATTATACCTTGGGTCAATTTTTCGATTGCTTGCGGTTGATCTCCTTTTGGGCTATAATCTGAGACTACTTGAAAATTCATTTATTTAGTTTAGAATTGTTGGGATTGTAAAGTTACAAAGTAAAATCTTAAATTGAAATTTGTGGATTAAAAAAGGTTCTGAGTTGCAAAGGTCCAAAGGTTTTAATCTTTATAATTCTATGCGAAAGGAACGCGGATGAAACGGATTCGCTAAGGCGAAAACACTGATGAAACAGATTTTATATCTATTGTTTTTTTAAAATCCGTTTTTAATCCGCGTCTTTACTTTTGTAAATCCGTTTCATCAGTGTTCCTTCTATAGACAATTTAAGTTCATAGGTCTAGAGAAAGTTCGCAAAGTTTTTAAATCTGTCTAATCTTTTAATCTGTGGCAAAAAAAATAACTGCTAGAGCTTGTATGCGTTAAGGATTATCTTAAAAAGTCAATCATTAGTTTGTTTACTTTTTCAGATTGATCGATACTTAAAAAATGCCCTGCATTTTCGATAGTTTCGGTTTTACTATTACTCAATAACTCTTTGGCTCTAATTATACTTTCATCTGAATTAATTACATCATGATCTCCTATAAGCACCAAAACAGGAATGGTTATTTTTTTTAAATCTTCATCAGAGAATGGTTGCATTTGCAAAAAACTAGTGTTTGATTTTGCATATTTATTAGCTAGATAAAATTGCTTTTTATAAATAGGGTCTATTTTTTCGGGATAATAAGAAAAGGTTTCTAGCGTCTTTTTTAATTTTTTCTCATTTGGAAAAATTTTCAGAAAGAATGCCGATGATGCTTTTCTCATTTTATCGATGTTCTTAAATGTTTGTGCCGGACTTATTAAAACCAGTTTGTTGATTTTACTTTCTTTTTGAGTTGCTAATAATGTAGCAATCCAACCACCACGTGATGCACCAATTACGTCAAAGTTTTTTAGTTTGTAATGAGTAAAAATCTCATTGTACCAAATAACTATTTCTTCACTTGTGAGGGATTTTTTGGGAGCTTGAGATTTTCCTGCTTCAATTAAAAAGTCTATTGCGTAAACCCGATGATTTTTTGATAATGCTTTAATATTAGGAAACCACATTGTCGAGCTGGCGTCCATTCCGTGAAGTAATACTAAATCTTTGCCGTCTTTTGGACCAGTCACAATTATATGAGCTGTGCCATAACTGGTTTCGATATTTTCTTCCTGATAAGGAACATCCCAAAGTTTTAATGCAGCATTATAAGAATTGATGTAATCTTTTCTTTCGCTTTTTGTTTTGAAAACATAATTATCAATCTTTTTTTCTTTTGTTGCGCTACAACTTGCGAATAAAAGAATTGCAATAACTTTTAAAAATAATTTCGGCATAGGAGTTACGTTCAATTAAGATTAAAAGTACTAAAAAGCTGATGATTATAGTATCAGCTTTTTAGTTATATCTATCATAATTACAATGTTTTGCGAAATCTTTTGGAATTATGACTTTGATTGGTTTATTTAAAGTTCGCTTTTAAAACTCCATTTACCTTGTTGTGCTTCGGTAAGGAAAGACCATGCTACAATACGACTTGTTTTCTGACCTTGTGCCATATCGATTGTTTTTACAATTGAAGCATTTACTTTATTTAATGTTTTATAGATACTCGACAGGTTTTCTCTTTTAGATACTAGTGTTGTAAACCATAAACATTGCATTGGATATTTGGCACTTTCGTAAATCATTTGCGTTATAAATCCAATTTCTCCTCCATCGCACCATAGTTCGGCATTATGACCTCCGAAGTTTAAAACGGGCGCTGCTTTTCTGTTTGCTTTTGGATTTAGATTTGTTACTTTTCGAACAGCACTTTTATTAGCTTCTTCTGAAGAAGAATGAAATGGTGGATTGCAAATCGTGAATGTAAATTTATCTTCGGGTGTAATTATATTTTTGAATATAAAACGTGATTCTGTTTGTTGTTGTAAACTGATAACATCAATTAGCCTAGGATTGGCTTCGATTATTTTGCTGCAATTCTCGATTGCTTTTTCATCAATATCGGTTCCGACAAAACTCCATCCGTAAGCAGCATTTCCTAATATTGGATAGATACAATTGGCACCAACACCTATATCTAAACCTAAAATGGCTTCTCCTTCTGGAATAACTCCATTATTTGTGGTGGCTAATAAATCGGCCAGGTAATGAATATAATCGACTCTTCCTGGAATGGGTGGGCAAAGATAATTTTTAGGAATATCCCAGTTTTGTATGTCGTAATAATGAATTAATAATGCTTTGTTAAGCGATTTTACAGCTTCGGGATTACTAAAATCAATTGTTTCGATATCATGCTCGTTTATAACGACGTGCTTCTTTAATTCGGGACAATCTGTGATTAGTTGTTCAAAATCATAGCGCAAACGATGCGGGTTTCTAGGATGCAGACTTGTTTTCTCGGGGCTATTTGTAGTTTTCATCATTCTTAATTTCGGTGCAAAGGTACGTAATCCTAATTTGTAAATAAGGGAAGTATTTCTTATGAAATGATTTGGCCTAGCCCTGATGGAAACGGCATCCTTTTTCTGGCTCCTTTAGACAGAAAAAGATATAGTGTACAGCAGGAAATTGCTCCTTATGCTTCTGCTTAATTCAGTAGTGTAAGGAAATTAATCCATACATTCCATTAGCAATAAATCGCCGTCGGAATGGGTAATTGTAACAATTCCGTCTTTGGCAACGGCATTACTGCTGCCAGTTCTGTAGCCTATTGTTAGGGTATCGTTTTGTAGAGGATATACCAAGTTATCTGAAAAGATACCATTTACAACTCCAATCGGTATGAGCGAAATAGGTGTGTTGGCGGTATACCATTTTTCGAATTTATTAGGCAATAAAAATATTTTGGAATGGTCGTCGAGAATTACAATCTTGAGTAAGTTTCGGTAACGAACTATATTGGTAAGATTTGTAATAGTGTGATCGGCTCTTTTTCCTGTTGCCCAAACTACATTTGCAGCAGGGATTTTGCGTTCGATTAAGTAATCAAATGCTTTTTCTAAGTCGGTTTTGTCCTGATCTGGGGTATGTACAATCTCTATAGGATATTGTGTTGTTTTATATTTTTCGGGGTCGAATCCGCGATCGAAATCACCAAGAAGAACATCGACTTTTATTCCTAACTTAACTACGCGCTCTATAGCCGAATCTAATACGATTACCAAAGGTGACCATTCTAATAATTGTCCTAATAACTCGGGATTACAGGCAGCGCCATTGGCAATGATTAATGCAGGTTCTTGGTCGTCGCGTACGATATGGTGTGAGGACATTTATAGTATGGATTTATAATGTGCTGCAAATGTACGAAAGTAAAAAGTAAATGTTTTTCTACAATTAAGAGATTAAAGGAGTTTTTTACCATTAAGAGATTAAGTTTCTTTAGCCACAGATTATAAAGATTAAAAGGATTATTTATGTTGTCTAAAAGTTGCAGTGATTTTTTTTACCATATAAGTTATTTAAGGAAATATAAGTTTGTGCAGTTTTCCTTAAATGGACTTACATAACTTATATGGTTAGCTTTTTTTTCAAAGATTATAGAGATTTGAAATCTGTTTGATCTGCGTGCAAGTCATTCAATCTTGAAAATATTCTTAATTAAGCTTAATTTCTTAATGGTAGAAAAAAGTTTTATTTTTTTGCTTTGAAAGCTACAGCATCGACTTCTATTTGCATTCCGTCGAGGGCTAATTTTGGAACGGGAATTAATGTGCTTGCTGGAAATGGTTTGTTTTTCCATACTTTACTGATTTCTTCATTCCAGATTTTTAATTTCTCTTCTGAATGGTCTACAATCAGAATGGTAATCTTCATGATATTCTCTGGTTTTAGATTGTAACTATCCAGAACTGTTATAATATTCTTTAATGTTACTTGAGTTTGTTCTCTAAAACTGTTGCTCAGAAGATGTTCTTTGCCTAATCCGCCGCTTTGTCCTGATATAAATACGAGTTCGCCTGGGGTAGAAACTGATGATGCATGACTAAACCCATATGGTGCGGGATTGAATAATGATTCAGGATTTTTAAAAGTTTGTGCTTTTGCACTAAATGCACAAAGTGAAAATAAGGTAAGAAGTATTTGTTTCATGTCTTGAAATTTGAATTAATTATTGGCAAAGGTTGCTCAATTCTAATTCCTAAACATTTACATATGTTGAGAGGTGGTATTTTTTCAGAGTAATGCATAAAAAAATGCTCTCGTAATGGAGAGCATTTTTTATTGGTTTTAGTTTTTATGTTTAATAGGAATCCAAATTTCCTCTTCGGATGTTGGGTCTTCGTGTTTGTATTTTTCTCCCATCACGGCAAAATGCGGTCTGTTCTCTAACACATACTCGGACTTAGGTAACCAATCGGTAAAAATGTATTGATAGGTTTCGTTGCCATTACTCGCTGGCCCTTTATGTATGAAAACTGCATAAAGTCCGTTTGGAATTGTGATGGTTTCCATATTTTGAGGAACGGAAAGAAAATCTGTTACTTCGATGCCTGCCCATTTTTCGAATTCATTACTTGGATTGAAATTAAGAAAATGTGTTTCTGGATAAACTTCAATAGAATATAATTCTGAACCGATATTGTTTTTTATCTCTTTTCGGTTTGGCATAAATCCTTGCCATAGCTCTTTTGTTCTATTGGCTGTGAAAGATGTTGTTATTCGTTTTCCAACAATTTTCTTTTCTGTTAAATTTTCTATTCTTGGTTTCATATTAAATATTACTCAATCGTATATTTTTTAGTATCAACTTCTCCAATAGAAAAATAACCTAAAGGATAGTCATTTGCGTTGGTTGTGTTTATAACATTTCCTCTTAAAGTTGCTGGTGGAGATTGAAAAGGACCACCACTATTATCACCTGAAATACTAGTTAATATATTCATGTAATTATAATAGCTTTTAGATGTTCCGATGTGACTTATTTCTACTTGATCTCCAGGTTTTAAATCTTCATTGTGTGAAGTACTAAAAAACTCATTTCCGTTAAAGAATCTATCATCTACAGAAGAATAGCTTGACAAGACTTGATTGGAGTAAGTATAATGGTATAAATAATAATTTGTTTCTTCAGCAGGGTCATTATAATATGCTTTTACTTCGATTTCATCTTTGGAAATACCACCATCATTAGTTTGCACAATTCGAGTGATTGGCGCTACCGATTTTAAAGTTTCAGTCGCAACATATGTATTACCACCACTAATAACAGTTAAGACATAGGTTTCGTTAATAACAGGTTCAAAATTAGTACAAACGTATTTTCCTGTTTGAGGAACTTCTATAAAAGTGAATACTTTATTGGCACTGTTTCTTATAGTAATGGTAGCTCCGGAAACAACAGGAATTACAGGATTGTAATAATCAGTTGTAGTGGTTAATTTTATCATTTGTTGGTTTCCTGTAGTTCCTTTTAGCCAACTAATATCAGCTTCAACGACCAATTTAGGAGGTTGTGTTTTTAAGTCAACTTCAACAACTTCTTCGCAACTTGTAAAAAATAATGCGGAGAAAAACACAATTAATAAGCTTATTTTTTTCATATCAGTATATTTTTATTTCTCTTTGAGAGAAGTGAATTAAAATTTGAAATTATAACTAACAGCAGGAACCATTCCGAAAATAGAAGTCTTAACAGCTTCATTGTATCCTGTATCGCTGTTCTGTCTAAAATTAATAGAAGCTGCATTTTGTCTATTATATAGGTTATAAATACTAAATACCCATTCGCCTTTCCAATTTCTGTCTTTGTTAGATCTCGGGGTTAATGTTGCCGAAATATCTAAGTGATGGTAAGCAGGTAATCTGTTTTCATTTCGTAAACCATAACTAGGAACTTTTACACCACGATATTCATAATATCCAGTTGGATACGTTACAGGTTGTCCTGATTGTAATGCGAAATTAGCACCAAATGACCATTTTTCGTTTAGCGAATAAGCAGCTGTAACAGCTAGATTATGTAGTTTGTCATAAGCTGAATTATACCATTGTCCGTTATTGATACCAGTTTCTTCCGGAGTTCTTCCAGGGGTTTGTTGTTCTGATTTTGATAAAGTATAAGAAACCCATCCAGTAAGTTTTCCTGCATTCTTTTTAAGCATTAACTCTACACCATAAGAACGCATTCTTCCGTTTAAGATAACTTGCTCAATGGCATCATTTGCTATTAAATCGGCACCATCAATATAGTCCAGTCTGTTTTTAATTTTCTTATAGTAGGTTTCTACTTCAAGAGAATAGTCTCCATCTCTAAAGTTTCTAAAATAACCCAAGGCAACCTGATCGGCAAGTTGAGGTTTAATATACTCATCACTTGGCATCCATACATCAAGAGGAGTAGGAGATGAGGTATTCGATATTAATTGTAAATACTGAGCCATTCTGTTATAACTAGCTTTTACAGCTTGATTTTCGTCAATTTGATATCCAATAGAGAAACGAGGTTCTAAATTATTATAGCTAAACATTGATTTGTTTTTACCATAATATTCCGTTCCTATAGGAGTTGCTTTCTCATAGATTTGTTGAGCAGGGTTAAAAAGAACAGGATTATTGTTTTCGTAAAGATTAAGAGTCGAAGCTCCTAAACGATAAAATAAACTAAAACGGAGTCCGTATGAAAGCGTTAGTTTTTTTGCAATTTGATTTTCAGCTTCAATATAAATAGCTGGTTCAAAAGCATATTTTTTATCTAATTGATCAGGGTTAACTCCAGAGGTTTCATCTGTTGGTTTAATAGTTCCAGGGTTAAATTCATAGTAAATACCATTTAAACCATAATTCAATTTGAATTTATCTGAAATATAATTTTTGAAGTCATATTTAATATTGTAATTCTTGATACCAGAATCCCATTTAAATCCTGCAGTATCCAGATCAAGCCCGTAATAATAATCACTATAAATTAAAGATAGATTAGAAAATAATTTATCAGAGTATAAATGATTCCAACGCAGGTTGAAAGTAGTGTTACCGTAAGTATTAGAAAATATTTTACTTATTTTAAAAACATCACGTCCAAAATAACCAGATAAATACAAGCTGTTATTGTCATTTAATTTATAACTGAATTTAGCATTCAAATCATAAAAATAAGCAGAGTTGTCTTTCATATCATCCGTTAGTTTTAAGAATAAATGTGCATAAGAAGCTCTACCACCAATTAAGAATGATCCTTTATCTTTTACTAATGGCCCTTCGGCAAGAAGACGACTCGAAATTAATCCGATTCCACCATTCATATGGAAATCTTTACTATTTCCATCTTTTTGATAAATATCCAAAACAGAAGATGCTCTACCACCGTAACGAGCAGGAATTCCACCTTTGTATAATTTTAAATCTTTAATAGCATCAGGATTAAATACTGAGAAGAAACCAAATACGTGAGAAGAGTTAAAAATAGTAGCTTCATCAAGAAGAATTAAATTCTGATCGGCACCACCACCACGCACGTTAAAACCAGATGCACCTTCGCCGGCATTAGTAACACCAGGAAGTAATAAAATAGATTTTAATACATCGACTTCACCCATAACAACAGGCATTTTCTTTATTGCCGAAATAGAAAGTTTATTTACACTCATCTCGGGAGTACGTGTATTTGCTCTTCCTCTATTATCGGTAATAACTACCTCTTGGAGTTCTTCGCCACCTTCTTTTAATGAGAAATTATTTTTAACATTTTTCGTTAAAGAAATGGTGTTTTGAAAAGACTGGTAACCAACGTAACTTATTTCTACCTGATACTCTCCCTTTGGAGCAGTAATAGAGTAAAAACCATATTCGTTTGTTGTAGTGCCAATTTTTAATGAAGGGATGTAAATGTTGACTCCGATTAGGGTTTCATTATTTTTAGAGTCAGAAATGGTACCGCTTAAGGTAAATTTTTCTTGCGCGAATGAAGAAAAAGCAATGAGAAATACAATAAGAAACGAGCTAACTTTTTTTGTGATCATTGTTTAAATTTTGAATTCCCTAGTATGACGGTAGAAGGTGGGAAATATTACAAAACTAATGTTAAATGTGCGTTAAAAAAAAGACAGCCGTTTCGGGCTGTCTTTAATGTGAGAAATATAATGAGAACTTATATTTTAGCTATTTTAGCCAAGATTGCATTAAATGTTGGACTAGGACGCATTGCTTTACTAGTTAATTCAGGATTTGGTTGGTAATATCCACCAATGTCTTGAGGTTTTCCTTGAGCAGCAATTAATTCAGCGTTTATTTTATCTTCATTCTCAGCAAATTCTGCTGCAATAGGAGTGAAGATAGCTTTTAACTCAGCATCTTTATTTTGAGCAGCCAAAGCTTGAGCCCAATAGAACGCTAAGTAAAAATGAGAACCACGGTTATCGATTTGTCCAATTTTACGAGCTGGAGATTTATCGTTTGCAAGGAACTTGTCATTTGCCTCATCAAGAGTTTCAGCAAGAACCATAGCTTTAGAGTTGTTTAATGTTTGACCTAAATGCTCTAATGAAGCACCAAGAGCCAAAAATTCTCCTAATGAATCCCAACGTAAGTAACCTTCTTGAGTAAATTGCTCAACATGTTTAGGAGCAGAACCTCCAGCACCAGTTTCAAACAAACCACCACCATTCATTAAAGGAACGATAGATAACATTTTGGCAGAAGTACCAACTTCAAGAATTGGGAACAAATCTGTAAGGTAATCACGTAATACGTTTCCAGTTACAGAGATAGTATCTAATCCTTTAATGATTCTGTCAAGAGTAAAGTTTGTAGCTTCGATAGGGTTCATGATACGAATATCTAAACCAGTAGTTTCATAATCTGTAAGGTATCTTTTTACTTTTTGAATTAATTCTCTATCGTGTGCTCTGTTTTCGTCTAACCAGAAAACAGCAGGAGTATTAGATAAACGAGCTCTGTTTACAGCTAGTTTTACCCAGTCCTGAATAGGAGCATCTTTTGCCTGACACATTCTGAAGATATCTTTATCTTCAACAGCTTGTTCCATTAAGATAGTTCCGTTAGCATCAACAACACGTACAACACCATCAGCTTTCATTTGGAAAGTTTTGTCATGAGATCCGTACTCTTCAGCTTTTTGAGCCATCAAACCTACGTTTGGTACACTTCCCATTGTAGTTGGGTCAAAAGCACCATGTTTTTTACAAAAATCGATTGTTGCAGTATAAACACCAGCATAAGAGCGGTCTGGAATAAGAGCAACAGTATCTTGTTGTTTTCCTTCTTTGTTATACATCTGTCCAGAAGTACGAATCATAGCAGGCATAGAAGCATCTACAATTACATCCGATGGAACGTGTAGGTTAGTAATCCCTTTATCAGAGTTTACCATTGCCAATGCAGGACCGTTAGCAATAGCTGCGTCTAGAGCTGCTTCAACTTCGGCTTGTTGAGGAGTTCCTGCAATTTTTGCATAAACATCACCCAATCCGTTTCTTGTATCAATATTTAATTCGCTAAATAAAGTAGCGTATTTTTCGAATACATCTTTAAAGTAAACTTCTACAATAGCACCAAAAATAATTGGATCAGAAACTTTCATCATTGTAGCTTTCAGGTGAACCGAAAGTAATAAGTTTTCTTTTCTTGCTTCTTCGATAGTTGTAGCAACAAAGCTTTTTAAAGCATTTACGTTTAATACAGCACTATCAATAATTTCTCCAGCTTTAAGAGGAGTACTTTCTTTTAAAACAGTAGATGTTCCGTCTTTAGCAACAAATTCAATTTTTACATCAGTAGCATTAGGAACAGTAAGCGATTTTTCACTTCCGTAAAAATCACCATTTGGCATAGATGCTACACGAGTTTTAGAGTCAGCAGACCAAGCACCCATAGAGTGAGGATTTGCTTTAGCAAAATTCTTCACTGCTCTTGGAGCTCTACGATCAGAGTTACCTTCACGCAAAACTGGGTTTACTGCAGAACCTAATACTTTAGCGTATTTAGCTTTAATTTCTTTTTCAGTATCGTTTTGAGGATCCTCAGGAAAATTTGGAATTTTATACCCATGAGATTGTAACTCAGCAATAGCCGCTTTTAATTGCGGAACCGAAGCCGAGATGTTTGGCAACTTAATAATGTTTGCCTCCGGTTTAGTAGCAAGTTGTCCTAACTCAGCCAAGGCGTCCCCTGTTTTTTGAGAATCGGTCAAGTACTCCGGAAAATTAGATAAAATTCGAGACACCAACGAAATGTCTCTAGTTTCAATAGCAATACCCGCTGTAGCAGTAAATTCTTGTACAATAGGCAAGAAAGAATAAGTCGCTAATAACGGCGCCTCATCAGTTAAGGTGTAAACAATCTTTGAATTCTGTGTCATTTTTTTTCTTTTTTAATATAATCGTATCGCTAGGAACGGCGATGTAAAAGGTATGGTTGGCTCAAAACGAGCGGAGCAAATATAAGAAAAACAGTCCGAAAACGGTTGCGTTTTTCTTAGAATTCCTTAAATTAACAGATTGCTATTTAAAGGAGTTATAATTAACAAATCGGTGGTTTTCAAGCCAAAGAATTATTGTTTTGTTATTTTGTTTAGAACAAAAAAAATCCCGATTCACAAATAATGAATCGGGATCTTTATGGTAAAGAGATAAATAATTATCTTCTTTTGTCTCTAATCTTAGCTTTTTTACCAGTAAGTTCTCTGAAGTAGAAAATTCTAGCTCTACGTACAGCACCTTTTTTGTTGATTTCAACTTTTTGTAAAGCAGGTAAGTTAACTGGGAAGATACGCTCAACACCAATAGCACCAGACATTTTACGAATAGTAAAAGTTTCTGTGTTACCAGAACCTCTTCTTTGAATAACAACTCCTTTAAAAAACTGAGTTCTTGTTTTTTCACCCTCTCTAATTTCGTAGAAAACAGTGATAGTATCTCCAGCTGCGAAAACTGGGAAATCTTTTTTTGCAACAAATTCGTCTTTAACGAATTTCATTAAATCTGCCATGATATCTTTAATTATGGTTTTGTGATAGAGCAACATACACGGACTTCGCCAGAGGTTGGTCTAATTTGGCTGCAAATGTAGATAAAAAAAATTGAATTCCAATAAAATTGAATTCCAAATTCCAATTTATTAACTACTTGATTAATTGGAATTTGGAGTTTTAGAAATTTGAAATTTATTCTAATAAATCCGGTCTTCTATTTTTAGTATGTTCATACGCCATATCTTCCCTCCATTTATCAATTTTGGCAAAATGACCGCTGGTTAAAACCTCAGGAACTTTCCAGCCTTTATAATCGGCAGGACGTGTATAAATAGGTCCCGACAATAAATTATCCTGAAAACTATCCGTCAGAGCCGAAGTTTCGTCGCTTAAAACACCAGGAATCAAACGAATCAAAGCATCAGATAAAACCAAAGCACCCAATTCGCCACCAGATAAAACATAATCGCCAATCGAAATTTCTTTAGTAATAAAATGATCACGTACACGCTGATCAACTCCTTTATAATGACCGCACAAAATGATAATATTTTTTAGCATCGACATCGTGTTTGCCATTTTCTGGTTTAGTGTTTCACCATCCGGAGACATATATATAATTTCATCGTACTCTCTCTCGCTTTTTAAATGCGTGATGCAAGCGTCAATTGGCTGAACCGTCATAACCATTCCGGCACCACCACCAAAAGGGTAATCATCAACACTCTTCTGTTTATTGGTTGTATAATCGCGTAAATTATGAAAATGAACCTCAACAATTCCCTTGTCAATAGCACGTTTCATAATCGAAGCTTCAAACGGGCTTCGCAATAACTCAGGTAAAACAGTAATAATATCTATGCGCATTTTTTCTCTTCAAAAGGTTTAAGGCTGCAAAGATACAAAGTAAATATTTGAGAAATTTAAAGAATTAAAAATTGAAGGATTTAAAGATTCTTGAATTAAGTATGTCACTTTTTACATTTCACAATTAAACGATTAATCAAATCAATATTATGCATCTTGCGATTAAACAAATTACCGATTAACCGATTAAACTTTTTTAAATCAGCATTTAACAATTAAACGATTAACCAAATCAACAATCAATCATTAATAACTAACAATTAAAATAAGGAGCTATTTCCTGCTGTCCGCTATATCTTTTTCTTGAGATCCTTCCTCCGTCAGGATGACAAGAAAAAGGATGCCGCTTCCATCAGGGCTAGGCCTATCAGGAATCATGATTTTTGAACGGATATACGGATATATTGTTTTTAATTGTATTTTCGATTGAAGAAAGGAGAAGCGACTTATATTAAAAATAAAAATGAATAGCGATTACACAAAAGATTATATAGCGTTATCTAATGAATTCAGAAAATCTAATGCCTCAACAGAAAGTGTCGAGAAGATTTATGATTTACTTTACGAATTAGAAAATGCAAATAGAACAAAACAGAATGATATAGTTCTCTCTAATATTTATAGTTTGTTTGGGTTTCATAAGTCAGCTTATGAAGTTTTTAAGACAGTTGCCGATTTAACTAATAGAAAAGATGCAACCAAAATGTATGTGATGGAACAAAAGGCCAAATCACATAAAGATAATTTCATCATAAAAGATATTAGAAAGTATCGGGAAAAGAAAATACAACCCAAACTAGAGCTGAGCGATTTTGTAGCATCAAAGAATCATAAAACCCAATTTGGAATCGTTAATAAAGAAATTGTCATATTTAATAAAACAATCAAAGAGGATACAATTTCAATTCAGATTCCTAGCGAGCATATTGAAGATTACTCAGTTAAAATTATCCATTATATTAATTGGTTAAATGATTGCAAAACAGATTTAATCGATTTTTATAATAAAGAATATGATGAAGACAAAGCAAATGAAGATTGGTACGATACGTTAGTAATTTATAGCACAAGAATAATAATAGAAGAATCAGAAGCTATTTTTTGTACAATTTCAGGAGGAGATGATTTTTATCAAGACCATTTATTAGATATAGAAATAACCAACGATGTAATAACATCAATGAATTATAACGGGTAAAGAATATTGATATGTTTACAACAGTAAAATTATAGCTAGACTTTTATGAAAAAACTAATACTCTTATTATTCCTGACTATCTGTTCGTGTAATCAGAACAAGGAAGATCAATACTTTGATGATATAGCAGATAATGATGTAAAATTATCAAGACCAGTTGAAGGGGAATGGCTCTTTACGCATAAAGAAAAAGGACAGAGCTTCGAGCAATTTATAAATTCCAGGCACGTAGTTCCAACAAATAATTCTAATATTATTTATATAAGACCTATTGGAGATTTTAATGTCTTACAAAAGAAACAAATTGAATTAGTTAGAGAATATCTTGAGATTTTCTTTCAATTAAAAACTAAAACTTTAGAAAAACTTTCTAATGATATAATCCCTAGTTCAGCCAGACGAATTGGACATGAAGATAATGAACAGTTCTTAGCAGGTTATATTTTAGACAGCGTACTTAAAAAAGAAAAGCCATTAAATAGAATTGCTTTAATGGCATTAACAGAAGTAGATTTATATCCTAAACCCGAGTGGAATTATGTTTTTGGATTAGCATCTTACAGAGATAAAATAGGAGTGAGTTCAATTTATAGATTACAAGATGAGGTATTAACGCCAACTAATTTTGATTTATGTTTATCTCGATTACTTAAAACGTGTTCCCATGAAATAGGGCATATGTTCGGATTGTATCATTGTATTGAAGCGGATTGTGTAATGAATGGAACGATTAGTTTGCCAGAAACAGACAACAGCACAATTAGGCTATGTTCATCTTGTCAAAGAAAATTAAATTCGAGTATAAAGTATGATAATAAGAAAAGATTAATCGAATTAGAAAAATATTTTGAGCATGTTAAACTCAACGATGCTACTCAATTAATGAAGAAAGATCTTGAAAAGATTCAATAAAAATAAATCAAATCCCCTTTGCTAGCGCGAGCGTCCCGCTCGTATCTATTCCCGCATCGTAAAAATAATAAGTTAACAATTAAAAAATCACAAAAACTGCCCAAAATGAAAACTCCCGCACTAATCCTATCTCTTTTTTTATTGATAAACCTAACCGTAAGTTGTCAATCTAAAAACAAAGAAACTAAGACCGAAACTAACAAAGAAACAGGAAAAGACAAAGAAGTCATTGTGGCTGAATTTGGTAAAACCTTAGATAGCTTAAAAGTAAAAGGTTCAATATTAATTTATGATCTTAATAAAAAGACCTATTATTCCAATGATTTTGCTTGGGGTAAAGAAGGACATATTCCGGCATCGACATTCAAAATTCCTAATTCGATTATTGCGCTAGAGACTGGCGTGGTAAAAAGCGATTCGACAGTTTTTAAATGGAATGGAGAAAAACGATGGATGAAAGCTTGGGAGCAGGATTTAACACTCAAGCAAGCCTTTCGAGTTTCGTGTGTTCCTTGTTATCAGGAAATCGCAAGAAAAGTTGGTGTGAAAAGAATGAAAGCCTATCTAAAAAAGCTAGATTACAATACAATGGTTTTTGACACCTTGACGATTGATAATTTTTGGTTAGAAGGAAAATCTAGAATATCTCAATTCCAACAAATTGATTTCTTAAAAAGACTGTATTTATCTGAATTGCCTATTTCTAAAAGAACCGAATCGATAATGAAAGACATCATGGAAGTTGAAAAAACTAATGATTTTGTTTTAAGAGGAAAGACAGGTTTATCTAATAATGGCGGAATTAGGAATGGTTGGTTTGTAGGTTATCTTGAAAACAAGAATGGAGTTTACTTTTTTGCAACAAATATAGAACCAAGTAAAGAGACTAATCAGGATGATTTTATAGCAATCCGACTTAATGCAACAAAAGCGGCATTAAAAAATCTTCAAAAGAGATAAGTTTTTGGTCTTCTTTTTGCTAAATATTCAGGATTAACGAGTGAATTATTATTTAAAAATATTTTTGTTTTATTAAATATAATACTACTATTTTAGCAAAAAATTAGAAAATTAACTAACCGCATAAACCACATTGAAAAAAGTCCTTAAAATTATTGGTAAAATACTACTTGCATTCGTAGCATTTATTTTACTGTATATCGTCCTTGCTTATTCTATTTCGAAAATTACAGTCGAAAGAGAACCAAACACCAAAGAAGAAGTTACTATTTATATCATGACAAATGGTGTTCATACAGACATTGTAGTTCCAACCCGTAATGAATTTATGGACTGGAGCAAAGAGGTAAAGTATGAGAACACGATTTCTAAAGATACAACCTATCAATACCTGGCAATGGGTTGGGGAGACAAAGGGTTTTATCTGGAAACTCCAAACTGGTCAGACCTTAGAGCATCTACAGCTCTTAAAGCCGCATCTGGATTGAGCAATACTGCAATACATGCAACCTATTTTTCGAATATAAAGGAAAACGAAAGCTGCAAAAAAATCATAATTAGTAAAGAGCAATACGTTCGCTTGGCAGATTATATAAAAAACAGTTTCAAGAAAGATGAAAAAGGGCAATTTATACATATAAAGACAGACCAGAACTATGGAAAAAGAGATGCTTTTTATGAAGCAACCGGAAGTTATAGTTTGCTTCATACGTGCAATACTTGGGCAAACAATGCATTAAAAGTAAGCGGGCAAAAATGCTGCTTTTGGACACCAATAGACTCAGCTATTTTTGCGAAATACAGTAATAAATAAATTAACTCAACTATAAATTAAAATCAAAAAATGGTACAAAAAACGTCGAATGCGTTTGTCGCAGCTTCATGGATTGCTATGGGAGCAGGAATTATTGGTTATTTAGTAGGACTTGCCAGAGCCGAAATGTTATTAAATGAAAAAGGATATTACTTTACAGTTTTAATGTTCGGATTGTTTGCAGTAATCTCATTACAAAAAAGTGTGCGAGATAGATTAGAAGGATTTCCAGTGACCGATATTTACTACGGAATTTGTTGGTTTGGAACAATTTTGTCAATTGCATTATTAACGATTGGACTTTGGAATGCTACTATTTTACCTAGCGAAAAAGGATTTTATGCTTTTGCATTTTTATTAGGGATTTTTGGTGCAATTGCAGTTCAAAAAAACACCAGAGATAATTTAGCAATTAAGGAATAAAAAAAATACTTTTACAATAGCGGTTTCAAACGATTTGAGTCTTAGACTTATTTTATAATCGTTTGAAACCGTTTTGCTTTGGCGATAAGCTATAATTAGATAAATAAATATGTAGTCATGAAAAAAATTGGGCTTGTTGGTGGTATTAGTTGGGTTTCGACAATAGATTATTATCGTTTTATAAACGAAGGAATAAATGAAAAACTTGGTGGACTTAATTTTGCAGAGTGCATAATTTATTCCTTGAACTTTGATGATTTTCAAAGAAACAATACAGCCAATAATTGGGACTTAACATTCGAACTGATTACTAATGCTTGCAAAAGCTTAGAGAAAAGTGGAGCAGAAGCAATTGTTTTGTGCGCCAATACAGCACATGCCGTTGTAGAAAGAGTCGAAAAAGAAATTTCTTTACCTATTATTCATGTTGCAACAGCTACAGCAAACGAAATAAATAAGAAAGGATTAAAAAAAGTAGGTTTGTTGGGAACAAAGTTCACGATGGAAATGGATTTTTACAAAGACAAACTAGCCGAACATAACATCGAGACGATCGTTCCTTTTCTTCAGGATGAGCGAGATTATATTCAGCACACATTAAAAGAAGAATTGGGAAGAGGAATAATCAATGAGCAAACCAAAAGAGCTTATATTATGGTCATCAATAAATTAATAGAAAATGGTGCCGAAGGAATTATTCTTGGTTGTACCGAAATCCCAATGATTATAAGTCAGGATGATATCTCCGTGCCAGTTTTTGATACAACAAAAATTCATTCGGCTGCAGCTGTAAAATTTGCTTTATCATTGGATTAAATATTAAATGATGATGGATAAAAAGAAAAAGATCTTTGCTGTATCTGGAAGTACGAGAAAGAATTCAAGCAATTTTAAAATTTTGAAATTTATTTCGGAACATATTAATGATCAATTTGAAATTGAGATATTCGAAGACTTAGAGAGTATTCCTCATTTTAATCCAGATTTAGATAATGAGAATGTTCCAGAGATTATAACCGTTTTTAGAAATAAAATTATAGCAGCAGCTGGAGTAGTAATTTGTACGCCAGAATATGTTTTTAGTTTGCCAGGGAGTTTAAAGAATGTATTAGAATGGTGTGTCTCGACAACGGTTTTCTCGAATAAAAAAGTGGGTTTAATAACAGCTTCTGCGTCTGGAGAAAAGGGACAGGAGCAATTAAGCTTAATCATGAAAACTATCGAAGCTAAGTTTGATAATGATACTCAACTTTTGATACAGGGAATTCGAGGGAAATTAGATTCAGATGGAAATATTATTGATGAAAAGACGTTAGTTAGTCTTTTGACATTCATCAGAAGTTTTGAAAAACAAGTAGAAGAGTAGAACCAAAAATATAGAGATTATGCAAAGTTTTGGAGCAAGTGAAAAATTTCTCTTTAATGATGAAATTGAGTGGGAAATTGTCGGTGAAGGAATTAAACGTAAGATAATGGCATACGATGACAAAATAATGTTAGTTAATGTTCAGTTTGAAAAAGGAGGCATTGGAGTTTTACACGAACATTATCATTCGCAGGTAACCTATGTCGCAAGTGGAAAATTTGAAGTAACCATTGATAACGAAACAAAAACATTAAAAGGAGGAGATAGTTTTTATATTCCGCCGCATGCAATACATGGAGTTGTTTGTTTAGAAAGCGGACTTTTAACAGATGTTTTTAGTCCGATTCGTGAAGATTTTTTGAAATAATAAGATAGTTTTAATTCAAAGTATTTATCTAAATATGGTTTCAAGAAGAAAATTTATAATCAATACAAGTATAGCTGCGGCTACGATTTGTTTAGTTCCGTCATTGGCATTTGCATCTAATAAAAAAACAATTGGATTGCAGTTGTATACTTTAAGGGATGAATTGCCAAAAGATGTAAAAGGAATTCTGGAGAAAGTAGCACTAGCAGGATATACAGAAGTTGAATTATATGGATTCTCGATTAAAGATAAATTTTGGGGATTAGAACCTCAGGAATTAAAGAAAATATTAGACACAAATAAATTAAAAGCAGTAAGTGGACATTACGGATTAGGAACGTATTTGTCTGACGGAAATACAACCGAACTCGAAGCTGCGATAAAAGCCGCCAAAGTTTTAAAGAGTGAATATATTACTATTCCTTGGCTCGATGAAAGTTTGAGGAAGAATGCCGACGATTACAGAAAAATTACTTCATTATTAAATAAAGCAGGTGAAATGTGTAAAGCGGCTGGTTTAAAATTAGCCTATCATAATCATGATTTTGAATTTAAGAAACTAGGAGATATAACAGGTTATGAAATTCTGCTAAAAGAGACAGATAAAAATTTAGTCTTTTTTGAAATGGATTTATATTGGATTGCATATTCAAAAATTAATCCCGTAGAATTGTTTAAACAAAATCCGGGACGTTTTACGATGTGGCATGTAAAAGACATGGATAAAAACACTAAGACTTTAAATGCAGAGATAGGTTCTGGTGTTATTGATTTCAAATCTATTTTTGCAGAAGCGAAACTTTCGGGTATGAAGCATTTTTTTGTAGAACAAGAAACAAACTATAAACCGAATGCTATTGAGTCTATAAAAACCAGCTGTGAGTTTATAGCAAAAAAGCTAGTTTAGACTAGTAGTTTACAAAAGATTACAATGCAGTTGAGGTTTGTTAGGAAAAAATTATACTTTTTTTTAAGTTTTGATAAAAAGGAGAATGGTATTTTTGCAAAATGAATTTATCCAAAACTAGTGTCATGTTTATGGCAGTTTGCACTGGACTTATAGTTGCAAACCTTTATTATTGTCAGCCTTTAATTGTTTTAATTGCCAACGAATTTAAGATTCCCGAAGCCGATGCAGGAACAATAACCTATCTTACTCAAGCAGGTTACGCTATCGGACTTTTCTTTATGGTGCCACTTGGCGACAAAATCGAACGAAAAAAACAGATTTTGATTACCACTCTTGCAACTGTAATTGCCTTAGTAATTGCGGCTACTGCCCAAAGTTTTTTTGTATTAGAAATAGCCTCACTTCTTATCGGAATCACCTCTATAGTTCCTCAGTTAATTTTGCCCTTGGCAGCTTCGTTAAGTGAACCTAGCCAGCGTGGTAAAGTGGTCGGGACCATTATGAGTGGTTTGCTTGTCGGGATTTTATTATCAAGAACTTTAAGCGGAATTATAGGCGATATTTGGGGTTGGAGATCCATGTTTTGGATTGCTGCCGGAATATGTTTGCTTATGTTTTTTGTTATGCAAAAACAATTCCCATACAATAAACCAGTATTTCATGGTTCATACGGGCAATTACTACAGTCACTTTTTACACTTATAAAAACACAGCCATTATTAAGAGAAGCAACATTAATTAATGCATTTTGTTTTGCGCAATTTGGTGCTTTCTGGACAACAATGGTATTATTGCTATCAGATTCTCCTTTTAATTTTAGTAGTTCTACAATCGGGCTTTTTGGTATTGTAGGAGCTACAGGAGCTTTGGCAGCACCATTGGTAGGGAAGTTAGGAGATAAAGGAAGCTCAAGAATTGCAGTAGGTTATGGTTGTTTATTAATGTTAATAAGCTTTATTATTTTCTACTTTTCAGGAAGTAGTATTGTTGGAATTATTATAGGAATTGTTTGTATAGATATAGGGATTCAAGGCGTACACATTTCAAACCAAACAAGAGTATATTCGTTATTACCAGAAGCAAGAAATAGATTAAATACAGTATTTATGTCATTTAGCTTTTTAGGTACAGCGGCAGGTTCAGCTTACGGATTGTTTTTATGGAAACTAGGAGGTTGGCACGCAGTAACTATAGGATGTGCAGTTTTGGCACTATTATCATTAACAGTTTACGGACTTACATATAAATCTAAAAAATAGAAAGGATAAACGAATATCAAATTAATTCGTAAATTTGCTCATCAATAAAAAAAATATACAATGGAAAACGGAATATACGCTAAATTCAACACTAGTAAAGGTTCGATTTTAGTAAAATTAGCTCACGATTTAACACCTGGAACAGTTGGTAACTTCGTAGGATTAGCTGAAGGAAATTTAGAGAATAAAATTAAACCACAAGGAAATAAATTTTATGATGGATTAAAATTTCATAGAGTAATTCCTGATTTCATGATTCAAGGTGGTTGTCCACAAGGAACTGGAACAGGTAGTCCTGGTTATAAATTTGATGATGAATTTCACCCAAGTTTAAAACATGATCGTCCAGGAGTTTTGGCAATGGCAAATTCTGGACCTGGAACAAATGGTTCTCAATTTTACATTACTCACGTTCCTACAAGCTGGTTAGACGGAAAACATACTGTTTTTGGTCATGTTGTAGAAGGTCAGGATATCGTTGATGCAATTGCACAAGGAGATGATTTGACTAATATAGAAATTGTAAGAGTAGGTGAAGAAGCTGAAAAATGGAATGCTATCGAAGCTTTTATTGCTTTTAAAGGAGAACGTAACAAACGTGATGCTGCTATGAAAGCTGAAGCAGAAGCTGCTATAGAAAAACTTGCTGCAGGTTTCGAAAAAACTGAAAGTGGTTTACGTTACCAATTTATCCAAAGAGGTGATGGTAAACAAGCTGAGAGCGGAAAAACTGTTGCAGTTCACTACGAAGGTTCATTAGATAACGGTAAAGTATTTGATTCTTCTTACCCAAGAAAAAAACCAATCGAATTTAGATTAGGTCAAGGTCAGGTTATCGAAGGTTGGGATGAAGGTATTGCTTTATTGAAAGTTGGAGACAAAGCACGTTTTGTAATTCCATCTCATTTAGGATATGGTCCAGCAGGAGCAGGAGGAGTTATTCCACCAAACGCAAACTTAATTTTCGACGTTGAATTAATGGACGTTAAATAATAAAAAATATTCAAAATTATATTTTGTAATATCAGAATCCCAAAGCGAGAGTTTTGGGATTTTTTTTATATTTACTACAAAAAAACTAAAAATGAAATCAAGAATTTTAATCGTAGCGGCTCTAGCTGTAATAGTATTTTCGTGTGCTGCCAAAAAGGATGCTCCTAAAGTTGTGGAGACAGCCGAACCTGTAAAAATGATAGAATTGACTCCGGCAGTAGCTACAGGACAAAATCTTTATGATAACAATTGCGGTAAATGCCATAAATTATTCAAAGCAACAGATTTTACAAAAGAAGATTGGAAACCTATTTTAGTTCGTATGCAAAAGAAAGCACATCTTGATGATGCACAAATGGCATCGGTTTCAGATTATATCACTTCTCAGTTGTAAAAGTATTTATATATAATCAATATTGTAAAACTATTCGGTGAGATATCTGGATAGTTTTTTTGTTTTAAATCAGGCATAAAAAAACACCTTCACGAGTGAGGTGTTTAAAAAATATTAATTGCTTACAGGTAGTACGTTAGATACAGCAATTATTTTTAAAGTCTTTATTCCAGCTGGTAGTTCCCAATCAACTTCGTCATTTTCTTTAAAGCCAATTATAGCTACACTTAAAGGTGCCAGGATAGAAATTCTTCCTTCTTTTACGTCAGCGTGTGAAGGTAGAACAATCTGAATTTTCATTTGTTTTTTTGCCTTAACATCTTCAATCGTAACATGCGAATTAATTCTTATAATCGATTCGTCTAGAGTATCGCCTTTGCTAATAACAGCTCGGTCTAATTCTTGAGCAAGTTGTCCAGCTTCTTTAGAATTTGTAGAGTTTTTACTCTTTAGTATCAATTCCCTTAAGAGTTGATAATCTGTTGAACAGAAAGTGGGTGTTGGTTTCATATCTATTATATTATTTTTATTAGAATGAGATTTTTGTTTTAGGCAATCTCAAAAGCCTTGTATTTGTTTTAATTTAAAATACAGGATTAATGTTTATTGTAAATCTGAAAAATGTAAAAATGTAAAAGGCGTGGAAAAAGTAAATTTTAATACAAAGGAAAATCCTATTGTAAATAAAATAAATAATTAAATTTTAAAATGTAATCCTCCGCCTGAAAGAAGAAATTGAAATAGACGGAGGCCTAATTTACGAAGGCCTTGGTGTGCGAATTTAATACAACGACACGTGGTTTTCTTGTAGAAGAAAACAACAACGAAATGATTGTCAATTGTATAATGCTCAACATGAGATGAATTATTGTGATTTGCAAAGTTAATCAATCTTTTTTAATGATTGGTTTTTATTTCCATTTAATATTGCAACCGATGCTTGGCTTCTGCGGATTTTTGATATTTCGGTTATAAATTAGGGAGTCTATGGCGTTTCTTAAATCGCTTCCGCTAAGAGTAATTCCGTTACCAGGTCTTGAATCGTCTAGTTGTCCGCGATAGAACAATTTATCCTGATTATCAAATAAGAAAAAATCTGGAGTACAAGCAGCGTCAAAAGCTTTGGCAACTTCTTGGGTTTCATCATATAGATATGGGAAATCTATTTTATGAGTAAAAGCAAACTCAGTCATAAAATCAGGACCATCTTGAGGATATGCATTGGCATCATTGCTAGAAATAGCTATAACGCCTATTCCTTGTACACGATAGTCATTGGCAATCATAACAACCTCCTCGATTACATGAAGCACAAATGGGCAATGATTACATATAAACATAACAAGAGTTCCCTTTGTGCCTTTTAAATCATTATAAGAGTATTCAAAATTAGAATTGGTATCTTTTAATTTAAATTGAGGTGCCAAAGTACCTAATGGTAACATATTTGAAAGAGTTCGTGCCATTTTGTAGAAAATTTAGTATTCAAATTTAACTTTAAAATTCTGCATAAGAGGGCATAACTATCAAAAAAATATCCAAAGAAGCTTTTATTTGTTAGTATTTAGCTCTTTGGATATTTATGTGTAATTTATGAATTTAAAAAACTTAATAAATCGGCATTTAGTTTATCTTTTTCCGTATAAAATAATCCGTGAGGTGCGCCTTCATAAATAATATAAGTAGTATCATTAATTGATTCGGCTGCTTTTTTTGACGTAAGTTCAATAGGAACTATTTTGTCGGCATCACCATGAATAATTAAAGTAGGTACATTTATAGAGTCAAGTTCATCTCTAAAATCAGTTGTAGAAAACGATTCAGCACATTTTAAGGTGGCTCTCGGAGAAGCAAAGGAACATAACATCTTGTAATAATCTAATAAGGAATTACTTAATGGACGGTTGATAATTGTTATCCCAAAAAAAGTTTTTCCAAAATTATCTAGAAATTCTATTCTGTCCTCTTTGATTGCGCTTGCCGTTGCTTCACTTTTTTCTTTCGGACGACCTTCAGGATTATCATCGGTTTTTGGTAGATAAGGTATAACCGAAGAAATTAAAGCAGCTTTAGTTACTCCTTTTCCGCCGTGACGACTAAAATAACGGACTACTTCGCCACCACCCATAGAAAAACCGACAAGAGTTGCGTCTTCCAATTCCAGTTGTTCGATAATTTCTTTTAAATCATCAGTCAGGGTATCATAATCATATCCGTCCCAAGGCTGCGAAGATTTACCAAACCCTCTACGATCATAGGCAATTACCCGACAATTGTTTTGAACTAAAAAGTCTATTTGGTATTCCCACATTTCATTAGAAAGGGGCCAACCATGAATAAGAATAACGGGTTTTCCTTGTCCATAATCTTTTACATATAGTTTTACATTTGATGCGGTTTCTATATATTTGTCTGTAGATGGTTGAGTTAAGTTAAACTGAGAATCTCTAAGAGATTGGTTAGGGCTAATTTGAATATTTTCCATTTTTATATTTTTTAAATTAGAGCTTGTTATTTGATTTTAGTAAAAGTAAAAGCTATAAAAAAAAATATGTTATATAATTAATTGTAATGCTTACAATATTAATAGGTTGTAAAATAATAATTCAATAAAATATGGATTTAACTTGGTCAGAATTTGAAAGAGTAGAAATGAGAGTGGGAACAATTACGCAAGTAGATGATTTTCCCGAAGCTCGTAAACCTGCGTATCAGCTTACAATAGATTTTGGAACAGAAATCGGAATCCGAAAATCATCGGCACAAATTACCAAACGATATTCAAAAGGAGATTTACTAAACAGACAAATAGTTGGTGTGGTTAATTTTCCGAGAAAACAAATAGGGAAATTTATGAGCGAATGTCTAGTAATTGGTGCAGTAGGTGAGGACGGTGACGTTATTTTATTAGCGCCAGATTTTAAAATTGAAAACGGGTTAAGAATTGGGTAATTAGTTTTCAGTCGCAGTTTGAGTTTGCATTTTAGGTTTGTAATCTCAGTTTGAGTTATTGTAAACCAAAACTGCGACTGAAAATTAAATACTTAACTCAAGTTAATCTTCGCAATCAATTGCTTTAATATTTCTTGTCCTTCTTCCCAATATTCCAGGTCTGATGCTGAATTGATATGTCCTTTTAAGCCAACGTCGATAAAGTCACTTCCCCACATTTCGGCAAAATAGGCGGTTCTTTCTATAGTAGCATATTCGTCATTTTGGCTTCCTACGACAATAGACGGGAATTGTAATTTTGTAGTTGGTATTGGAGAGAAATTACGTATAGAATCGGGTGTATGTATAGGAGAATCTACATCGGCAGGAGCAACAAGTAAAGCGCCTATAATGTGTGGGTTATTATTAGTCTTTGCCCAATGCATAACAAGAGAAACTGCAAGGCTATGAGCAACTAAAATAGTTGGACTATCTATTTTAGAAATTATTTCATTTAATCTTTCGAGCCAATCTTTTAATACAGGTTCATCCCAATTATCCTGAACGAGTTTAGTAGCATTTTTAAATTTTTTAAGCCAATAAATTTGCCAATGTTTTTCGCCAGAATCACCAAGACCTGGTAATATTAATAGATTTGCTTCCATTGTAGATGTTTTTGAAATTTAAAAGATATAAAAAAAGTCCAAAAATTGACTAGATTTTGGACTTTCTACTTCTTATCAGTGATTTGATTAAATATCATCAAAATCAATATCTGTAAAACTCGACCTGTGAGATACAACTTCTTCTTTTTCAGAACTGTATTCTTTTTTGAAATCTTTCTGATGTCTTTCTGAGATTACTTCTTCTCCTTTATGGTTTAAAACATAAGAAGTCATTTCTCCTAGAATTTCAGCGAAAGCGTTAAAATCTTCTTTATACAAGTAAATTTTATGTTTCTTAAAATGGAAAGAACCGTCTTCTTCTGTAAATTTTTTGCTTTCGGTAATCGTGATATAGTAATCGTCTGCTTTTGTAGCTCTTACATCAAAGAAATAGGTCCTTCTTCCTGCTCGTAGTACTTTAGAAAAAATCTCTTCTTTTTCTAACATGTCATTTTCTCTCATAATCCGTTCTATCAATTTTTTTATTTAATAGCAATCAAAAATCTTAAAAAAATATCTATTATACAACAATTAAAGTAATTCTTTTTCGGAAAGTTGTTTTAAATATAGTGCCGAATAATACCCTTCTTGATTTATCAATTGATTATGAGAACCTTGTTGAATGATTTTTCCTTCCTCTAGTATAATAATTCTATCTGCGTTTTTGGCAGACGACACACGGTGACTCACAATTATGGTAGTTTTGTCTTTACAAATCTCAAATAAGTTGTTTAAAATCGTTTCTTCGGTTTCAGTATCTACAGCAGATAAACAGTCGTCAAAAAGTAAGATAGCTGGGTTCTTGATGATAGCTCTAGCGATAGAAACACGTTGTTTTTGTCCGCCCGAAAGAGTAATTCCTCTTTCTCCTAATATTGTGTCGTACTGTTTGTTAAAACCAATAATATTATCATGAACAACAGCATTTTTTGCAGCCTCAATAACTTGTTCGTCGGTTGCGTTTTGGTTACCAAACTTAATGTTGTTTTTAATACTATCCGAAAACAAGAATGCATCCTGAGGTACAATCCCAATGTTGTTGCGTAAATCGTTGAGGTTTAATTTGCTTATTTCGTTACCGTCTATCGTGATTTGTCCTTGAGGAACATCATATAAGCGTGAAATTAAAGATAATATCGTTGATTTTCCTGAGCCAGTTTTACCTAAAATAGCCAAGGTTTCGCCTTTTTTTACTGTAAACGATACATCTTTAAGAGCAGTTATATTAGTATCTTCGTAAGTATAGGTCACGTTCTCAAAAGCAATTGTACCATCGATAGGTGAATGGTTTGGATTATTGTTCTTGATCTCTGGTTCGATTTTCAGGAACTCATTTAATCTTTTTTGTGATGCTTCGGCTTCTTGTACCATTGATGAAACCCAACCAAGAGAAGCTACGGGCCAGGTAAGCATGTTTACATATAAAATAAACTCAGCTATTGTCCCAAGGCTTTTGATGCTTCCGTTAATGTACATTACCCCACCAAAATAAATTACGACAAGATTACTGATTCCTATTAAAGCAATCATTAATGGGCCAAATAAGGATTGTACTTTGGCAAGGTTTAAACTTTTGCTTTTGCTTTCATTTGCTAAATCAACCATATTGTTTTGGTGTTGATTTTCTAGTGAATAGGCTTTAATAACTCGAATCCCTGAGAAAATTTCTTGAGTAAAGCTCGAAACTTTCGATAAATATTGTTGAAAAACAGTACTTCGTTTATTGATTTCGGTGCTTAATTTAAAAATACAATACGATAATATTGGTAATGGTAAAATGGTGTATAAGGTTAAAAGAGGCGAAACATTATACATATATATAATTACGATTGCAAAACGAATAAAGGTGTTAATCGTGTACATTACCGCTGGACCTACATACATACGTACTTTAGAAACATCCTCGCTGATACGATTCATTAAATCTCCGGTTCGGTTTTGTTTGTAGAAATTCTGGGATAGTTTTTCGTATTGCTGAAATACCTCATTTTTCAGGTCAAATTCGATATGACGAGACATAACAATTAAGGTTTGTCTCATTAAAAAAGTAAGGAAACCGGCAACAATAGTTGTAGCGATAATTAGTAAAACGTTGTGTATGAGTTCTTCTCTGTAGAAAGACAATACAGCTTCAGATGCTTTCTCGGCTTTTGGGAGTTTATCAAACTTCTCAATAGCACTTAATGATTTACTTATAAGTTTAGGCGTAAATAACGAAAATATTTGTGCGATTATTGTGATAAAAATTCCTAAGGAAAAACTGTATTTATATTTAATAAAATATTTGTTTAAATAACGTAATTCTTTCATTTTTTTAAGATATTCTATGTTGAAATAAAATTATTTTGCTAATAAGTGTCGATTTAAAGCAATTTACAGGATTTTCGTTAGAAAATATTTAATTGTTGGATTGTTATTTTTTAATTAAAAAAATGCTGTATGTATATTTTTTGTATAAATTTGAAATGTCTTTTTGACAAATTCGTAATTTTAACTAATAAAAATTATTGCTATGAATGCAGCTTTTGCAACTGGAAAGGAACTTCAAAAAATGGATCCCGTTTTTGGTCAACTATCGTTTGATGATCACGAACAAATTGTATTTTGCAACGACAAAGATACAGGTTTAAAAGCAATTATTGGTATTCATAATTCAGTTATGGGACCTGCTTTGGGAGGAACAAGGATGTTTAATTATGCTAACGAATGGGAAGCATTAAACGATGTTTTGCGTCTTTCTAGAGGGATGACTTACAAAGCAGCTATTACAGGATTAAACATTGGTGGAGGTAAAGCCGTTATTATCGGGGATGCTAAAACTCAGAAAACACCAGAATTGATGCGTAAGTTTGGAGAATTTGTACATTCTTTAAGCGGAAGATATATTACTGCCGAAGATGTTGGTATGGAAACCAGAGATATGGACATTGTAAGAGATGTTACTCCTTATGTTACTGGAATTTCTGAAGAAAGAGGTGGTTCAGGAAACCCTTCTCCTGTTACAGCTTACGGTGTGTTTTTAGGAATGAAAGCTGCAGTAAAACAACAATTTGGTTCGGATAGTGTAGCTGGTAAAAAAGTATTAGTACAAGGAATTGGACACGTAGGAGAAACTTTGGTTGATTATTTAACTAAAGAAGGTGCTATCGTTACTATTACAGATATCAACGAAGAAAAATTGTATGAAGTAGCGGCTAAACACGGTGCGACTATTTTTGCAGGAGATGATATATATAGTGCAGATGTTGATGTTTATGCACCATGTGCAATGGGAGCAACATTAAACGATGATACTGTAAAGAAAATAAAAGCTAAAGTTATTGCTGGTGCGGCTAATAACCAATTGGCAAACGAGAATGTTCACGGTTTAATATTACAAGAAAGAGGAATACTTTATGCTCCGGATTTCTTGATTAATGCTGGTGGAATTATTAATGTTTACGCTGAGTTAGAGCATTATGACAAAGCTGAGATCATGCGTAAGACAGAAAATATTTACAATACAACACTTGAGATTTTTGATTATGCTATTAAAAATGGTATAACTACACATCAAGCTGCGTTAACAATTGCTCAAAATCGTATCGATTTAAGAAAAATTGAGAATAGCAAAAAATAAAAGCTAGTTTGGTTTATAGTCTCAGTTTTCAGTCTCAGTGCCTAAGTGTAAACTGAGACTGAAAACTGAGACTTTTTTTTTGTACTGAAAACTGCGACTCTTTTTTATTGGTACAAACTGCGACTGCGGCTGAAAACTATTCTTAAATAAAGTAAATATAAATTTTATTATAAGGCATGAAATTCTTATTTTTGCAAACTAATTTTTAAATGTTCTTACAAGGTGGTAAATAGAAGACACATACGCGTTAAAGTAATGCAGTCCATTTATGCGATGCATCAAAACGGTTCTGATAATCTTGAAAAAGAAGAAAAGTTTCTTTTTTATAGTATTGACAATATTCAGGATTTATATCTTGTGATGCTTTCTTCGTTAATCGAAATTTGTAAAAAAGAAACTATATTTTTACACTTATCAAGCAAAAAACATCTTGCAACTCCTCAAGAGCGTAATCCAAATGAAAAATTCGTTAAAAATGCAATTTTTCAAATCCTAGCCGAAAATAATTCTTTTAGTATAGCGATGGAGAATCGTAAAATTGATAATTGGTCATTAAATGACGATTATATTTTATTACTTCTTAACGATATAAAAGCGAGTAAGCAGTATGCTAAATACATGAGTAATACAGTAAATACGTTTGAAGAAGACAAACAGTTTATTGTTGATTTATTTACAGAAGTAATCGTTCCTAATGAAAAATTATATGAGTATCTAGAAGATGATAAGCTTACTTGGGTAGATGATATTCCTGTTGTAAATACACATATTATCAAACAATTAAAAGCGATTACGGCTGGAGAAGATGATAATTTTAGAGTTCCGAAATTGTATAAAGACAATGAGGATAGAGATTTTGTAAAAGACTTGTTTAGAAAAACAGTTTTAAACGAAACCGAATTTGCTAAAGAATATGTAGATAAAACACCAAACTGGGATAGTGATCGTATTGCCGAAATTGATACTATTATCTTGAAGATGGCAATTTGTGAATTTTTAAAATTCCCTTCAATTCCAGTAAAAGTAACTCTTAACGAATATTTAGAAATTGCAAAAGAGTATTCTACACCAAAAAGTAGTATTTTTATCAACGGGATTTTAGATAATCTTGTAAAAGAACTAGAGGCTAGCAAAAAGCTAATTAAAGCTGGTCGTGGTTTAATGTAATAATCAATTAAATAAAAACAGAATTTAAATTATGGAACAATTAACTCAATTTGCACCGTTTCTATTAATGTTTGTGGTAATCTATTTCTTTATGATTAGACCGCAACAAAAACGTGCAAAAAATGAAAAAGAATTCGAAAGTAGCCTAAAAGTAGGTGATAAGATAATAACAAAAAGTGGTCTTCATGGTAAAGTTTCAGAACTTGCAGAAACAACTGTAGTTATCGAAACAATGTCAGGAAAATTAAAGATGGAGCGTTCAGCAATTTCTATGGAAATGAGTGCAGCTTTAGCTAAGAAATAGTCAGCTTTAAATAAATAGTAAAGTCCCAATCCGAATTTTCGGATTGGGACTTTTTTTTGCTCAAAAATAATCCTCTTCTTTTTGTAATTCCCATTCTGGGAGATATTCTCTTTTGATCTTTTTAGATAGTGTTTTTGTCTATTAATAGATCTCTTAGGTTGTTTTATTAATGCATAGTTGTGATGCTGTATCTGTGAGCGTTTTTGGATTTTTATTATCTATAATATTTAATAGGTAGGATTTTCTCCTTTTTAGTTAGTTAGGTTTCACTCTTTTAAAATACATTTTTAGAGGTGTGATTGTATATTTTGGTCTTTTATTTTTGTAAGAATTATGGTTAAGTGTTTTTCTGTTTATGTTTAGATTGATTGTTTTTGTCGTTTTTTAATTTAAAATTCTTTTACCTATGTTTTTTATGGGTGTATAGTATTTATAGTGTTTATTTTTTATAATAACCCCTATTTGTTTTTGGGTATATTTTTGTTTTTTGTGTTTAAGTTGATATTTTTTGCTTTTGGTGATTATTATATTTTTTAAAAACGTACCTGTAAAATGTAAAATAACAATAATTAAGTAGTGTAATTTTTGTAATCCGTAATTCTTTCAAAAACGAATCAAAAAAATAATTTTTATATGATTATCTAATCTAAAAGTTAATAAATTCGCCTCAGAAACATGTTTTAAGTTACTGCAGTTCTTTGATATCATATAGAATATAAATGGCATTTATAAAATAACCAAACCAATTATTAACTATAACCAAATTATTAACTAAAACCATCTTAAACATGAAAAAAGTAATACATATTTTAGCTTTGATGTTAACGAGTTCTTTTGCTTTTGCCCAAGAAGATAAAGAAACTACTGCTCCAGCAACTACATTTGGAGGGTCAGCAGATGTTTATTACAAATATGATTTTTCTAAACAACAAAACGGTTTAACTAGTTTTACAAATTCTCAGGACTCATTCGAACTAGGAATGGCGTCACTTGAAGCCTCGCATAAATTTGGAAAGGCTTCTGCTTTTGTCGATTTAGGATTTGGAACAAGAGCGGCTGAGTTCTCTTATAATGAGTATAATAATAATGAACCGTCTTTTTTAATTAAACAGTTATTCCTTAAATATGATTTATCGGATAGTTTTTCAATAACAGCAGGTAGTTTTGGTACTCATATAGGATATGAGTTATTAGATGCCGTAGATAATAAAAATTACAGTATGTCTTACGCGTTTTCATACGGGCCGTTCTTTAATACAGGAGTAAAAGCACAATATACAAACGGAGAATTCAGTGCTATGTTTGGTATCACTAACCCAACAGATTTTAAATCGGCAATGGAAGCGGGTTCTAGTCAGAAAACGTATATTGGACAATTGGCATATATAGCTGATACTGGAAGTGCTTATTTGAATTTTACTTCAGGAAGTACAAATCCAACTCCGGGAACTACAGTTGTGCCAACTGGGGAAAATAAAACGCAAATTGATTTTGTGGGAACAAAGGCAATTAACGATGCATTTTCTTTAGGATTTAATGCTACTTATGCAAAAACTACAAACGATTTTGATAGTGATCTTGATGGAGAGTGGTTTTCATTAGTAGGATATGCATATTATAAGTTCAAGGATAATCTTGGACTAGCTTACAGAATAGAATATTTTGATGCTAAAGATGCTGCCGTAAGTTTAGGAACGCTTGCGGGTTCTAGTGTTTTTGCAAATACGTTATCACTTAATTATAAAGTTGGAAATATGACGATAATTCCAGAGGTAAGATTAGATAGCGCTTCCGAAGATGTTTTTCTTGACAGTAATTCTGCCCCAACTGGCAAGATGGTCTTCGCATTGGTAGCTGCTACTTATTCTTTTTAAGATATTAAGATTGATATTTTTTTTTTTTTTTTTAAAGCTGTCAAAACATAACTATGTTTTGGCAGTTTTTTTATTTAGAATTGTTTCTATAAAAAGAAACACGTTTTAGAAAGGCTAAAACGTGTTTTTGTATATTATATAATCTCTTTTTTATTGTTTTTTGTAGATAGAATAAATAGTATTTATTGTTTTTCTATCTAATACGCCATCAACTTCGGTTTGAATATAATGGAGTTTAAAAGCGGTAATTGCCGATGTAAGATTCTTTGTATTGTAACCTATGATGCGTAAAGCAGGTTCTATTTTAAAATCAAACGGAGCTTCTTCCAGAATCTCATCTTGCCAAATCCCAAAACCTAGACCAGCTAGTGTTTTCCAAGGAAATAATTTGCTAGGGTCTTGTTTTCTTCCCGGAGCAATATCTCCATGTCCTAAAATATTTTGTGCAGGGACATTGTACTCTTTTTTCAATCTCGTTAATAGAGCAATTAAGCTACTAATTTGTGTTTCAGAGAAAGGCTCAGTTCCGTTATTATCTAATTCGATACCTAACGAAGAAGAATTAAGATCGGTGTTTTTTCCCCAAGTCGAGTTACCAGCATGCCAAGCACGTAAATAATCGTTTAGCATTTGTACCACTTTACCATCTCTGGAAATAATATAGTGAGCACTTACTTGCGTTTTTACTTTAGTAAAAGTATTTACAGTTTGTTGCAAAGAATCCTGTGCTGTATGGTGAATAATGATGAAGTTTGGTTTGCGTAAATTAAAATTTACGGTGCCAATCCATTCTGTATTAATACCATTTTGTAATGGAGTTGATCCAGTTATCGAAAGTGAGTCTCTGTAAATGTGTAATTGCTTAGCGTACGAAGTATCTATACTTACAGCTACAGTTGGTGCTGGTATAGGCTGAGCTTCTTTGCTAGTAATTTTGTCTTCAAGAGTCTTAAGTTGCTGGTCGTATACTTTTTCGCTACTTTTATAAGGATTCGTTGAGCAAGAAGTAATTGCAATTGCTGTAATCAGACAGTAAAAATACTTTTTCATATCTTGAAATTGTTTTTATGTTTAGAGAAAACAATTATTTTTTCTTTTTCTTAGCTTTCTTGGAACCAGTTTGATTTTTGCGTTGCTCCATAAAAACAGTGTACTTCTCTTTTTGATCTTTGTTTAAAAAATCAGATACTCGTTTATTGGTAACTTCAGAAAGAGCTTGGATTTGTTTTATTTTATCATCTTGGCTGCTACTTTCGTTTTTCAAAAGTATACCTTGTTCTTTTATACTTTCAATCAAAACATTCGATACTGCAATTTCTTGTAATGCATCAAGGTTAAGTTCAGGCTTTAGTTCTTCCATTATTGTGGCAACAATTTCCTCAACAGGAGTCTCTTTGGGTTTGCTGGTATTACCCATCTGACCCATACCTTGGCTCATACTACCGTTCATTCTGCCGCCGCCGTAGCCACCACCACCGTAGCCACCGCCACCATAGCCATTACCATACCCATTTCCGTATTGAGCAGAAACAGAGTTTGCAAAAAATAACATAAAGGCAAATACTATTGCTGTTTGAATTGTTTTCATGTCTTATGTTTTAAAATCAAATATTCAAAAAAAATGTATTGTAAATTTAAACAGGTTCACCGTATAAATCAAATTCTGTAGCTTCTATTATTTTAATATTAACAAATTCTCCAGTTTTTAGATAGTTTTTAGACGCATCAATTAATACTTCATTATCAACATCTGGGCTATCGAACTCTGTTCTTCCAACAAAATGACTACCTTCTTTTCTGTCAATAATACATTTAAAAGTTTGTCCTACTTTCTCTTGGTTTAAATCCCATGAAATTTGAGATTGTAATTCCATGATTTCATTAGCACGAGCTTGTTTAACATCATCTGGAACATCGTCTTCAAGTAAATAAGCGTGTGTGTTTTCTTCATGAGAATAAGCAAAACAACCCATTCTGTCAAATTTCATTTCCTGAACAAAATCTTTAAGAATATTAAAATCCTCTTGAGTTTCTCCTGGGTAACCTACAATAAGTGTAGTTCTAATAGCCATTCCTGGAACAGCATTACGGAAATCTTTTAATAATTTTGTTGTTTTTTCTTGAGTTGTACCACGACGCATTGATTTTAAAACCGAATCCGAAATGTGCTGCAACGGAATATCAATATAGTTACAAATCTTTGGCTCGCGTTTCATGATTTCAAGAACATCCATCGGGAAGCCAGTAGGGAAGGCGTAATGCAAACGAATCCATTCAATTCCTTCTACTTTTACTAAAGCTTCAAGTAATTCGCCTAAATTTCTTTTCTTGTATATGTCAAGACCATAATAAGTTAAATCCTGAGCAATCAAGATTAATTCTTTTACACCATTTTTAGCTAAGCCTTCAGCTTCTTTTACTAATTTTTCAATAGTTTGCGATACGTGTTTTCCACGCATAAGCGGAATAGCACAAAAACTACAAGGTCTGTCGCAACCTTCAGCAATTTTTAAATAAGCGTAATTTTTAGGAGTTGTAGTTAAACGTTCACCTAATAATTCATGTTTATAATCAGCCCCTAGTGCTTTTAATAATTGAGGTAACTCAGTTGTACCAAAATATTGGTCAACATTTGGGATTTCTTTTTCTAAGTCAGGTCTGTAACGTTCAGACAGACATCCTGTCACGAAAACTTTATCTACTAATCCTTTTTCTTTCTTATCTGCGTACTCTAAAATCATGTTTACTGATTCTGCTTTAGCATTATCAATAAAACCACAAGTGTTTATTACAATAATATTGCCTTCTTCGGCAGCAGGAGCTTCATGTGTTACTTCCTTTCCGCTGGCGCGAAGTTGACCCATAAGTACTTCACTATCATATACATTTTTCGAACACCCAAGAGTGATTACGTTGATTTTATTCTTTTTTAAAGACTTGGTTCTCATACTTTTATAAATTGGAGTGCAAAATTACATTTTTTATTCCTAGAAACACCATGATTCCTTCTTTTTTCTGAAGTTGTTGTTGTGAGTTCTAGGAGCTGGAACCTGCTGTCCGCTATATCTTTTTCTGTCTAAAGAAGCCAGAAAAAGGATGCCGCTTCTATCAGGGCTAAAAAAAATCCGTCTGATTCTTATCGAGACGGATTTTTATATGTTTTGTTTGTGCTAATTATAATTCAAATAACATAGTCAATGAAACGTTATTGAATTTTGTGTTAATATTAGCGCCATCAGTAAATCCTTGACTAAAGAATGCTTGATGAGAATTTCTCTTAGCATAAGAATAAGCTAGATCTACCTTAGTAGAGCCAAAGTTATATCCTAAACCTCCTGAATATCCATTTAAATCACCAATTGTAGAGCTGTTTTTGTATGGGCTTTGTTCAAATCTGTAACCAGCTCTTAAGCTAAGTAGTTTTATTTTATATTCCGCACCAATTCGTACTTCGCTACTATTGGTCAATTGGTCGCTCATAGTATTATTTACTCCTCTAAAAAAACTGTCGTTTGTTGGTTTAAACTTAGTGTTGCCATAATCTTTAATCGCATAATCAACACTTAATAAACCAGTTTTTCCAAACACGTATGCAAAACTTGCGGTCCATTTTCCTGGAGTTTGCAGTTTGTATGATTCATATATGTTCACTATTTGTGGGTCAACTATAGTAGGATCTAATTCTCCAGTGTTATTGCTTTGTACAGTTACTAATGATTGAGTCGTTTCATCGTAGAGTTTGTACCAAGTATTCGATTCGTAAGCAAGACCTAATCGTACTTGGTCAGTTACTTTGGCAATAGCACCTACTTGGAAAGAGAAACCTGTTCCGTACGTATATAGTTGATTGTCAAAAAAGGCTCTGTCTATCTTGTAATTTGCGCTTGTGTTGTTGTTATTGTGTTCGTAAAAACTTGTATTTCTTGTATAATCAGTAAAATGAGAGTTTAAGTTTATTCCTACGTATAGTTTGTCTTTATAGGATGTTGCAGCATTAAAGGATAGCTTGCCATTATAGCCATTGGTATGAATTTCATTTTCTTGATAATAATTTCCTCCAGCAGGGACAAGAGATAGGTATTGGCTATTTGGATTATTAGCGTCCATTGGGTCGATTATGAATCCTTGGTAACCTAACATGGCTTGCTGTGCTGAATATCCGCTTAGGCCAGGGTATTGGTAGCTAGGTAAGCTATTGCCTAGATATCGATATAGGCTACTTATACTTTCTCCTTTATTTGTTCTAACAAATTCTTGAGGCACTGGCGCGCCACCATTACCTGTGTTAGCATAGTCTAAAAAGTATTGGTCTATAGAATTTGTTGGGTTTACTCCAGCAGAAAATATATCGTTGTTGTAGTTGTTAGTGTTTTCGTAATTAACAGCTACGGATATTTTTTTCCAGTTACTTTTTGAATGATAATTATTAAAAACTAAAACTCCTCCAGCTTGATTCAGTATAAATGAATTATTGCTTTCGTTAGTTTTTGCGCCAAAATAATTAGAGTTGTTCTTTGTGTTGTAATTACTTAATGTTACACCAAACTGGTTATTTGCAAATACAGCAGAACCGGCAGGGTTGATATTTAAAGATGATAAATCACCACCAAGCGCTCCAAATGCACCACCCATAGCGCGGAAACGAGCAGTTCCGTTTAGGTTGTCTTGTGAATAACGCATTGCGTCAGAAATACCCTGAGAGTGTATTGCGTTAATAGATAGTCCAGTAAGGATTAGGAATATATACTTTTTCATGTTCAGATAAATAGGTTTTAATTCGTTTTAAAGAAGATGTAAATTATCTTCTTCCGCCGCCAGAAGATCTTCCGCCGCCTCCGCCACCGCCAGACATTCTTCCTCCGCTGCCTCCTGATGAGCTAGGGCTGTATGATCTGGATGGAGAGCTAGAAGGGGTATAGGTTCTAGTTGGACTAGATGAACCAGGATTATAGCTTCTGGTTGGAGTGCTACCGCTGTTATCTCTTCGTGTTGGGGTGTAAGTGCTGTTTTGTGAACCCGAAGATTGATCTCTTCTAGTATAATTAGAATTACCGTTGGTATTTCTTGTTGTATTGTAAGAGTCGTTTCTTCTGTAATCTGTATAATTTGAGTTGGTATTTCCTCTTCTGTTAGTGTTGTAGTTAGAGTTCTGAGAATCACTTCTTCTGTAGTCGGTATAGTTACTGTTTCCTCTTCTGTTGGTAAAGTTTGTAGTTCGGGAATTAGTATAATCGCTACTTCCTCTTCTGTTTACAGAGTAGTTAGAGTTTCTAGAATAACTTCTATTGTTGTAATAACTATTATTACGGCCTACGCTATTATTATAGTAAGAACCTCTGCGGCCATAGTTATAAGAGTAGTCGTTGTATCGGTATCCGCCATAATAAGGTCTGTATCCATAATAAGGATAGTACGATGGGTAGCCCCATCCGCCACCATAATATGGGTAACCCCAACCGTAACCGTAACCAAAGCCACCATAATAAGGGTAACCAAAACCAAAAGACAATCCCCAAGTATTAGGGTATATGTTTACAGATACGTCTTGAACATTGCTTCCCCAACCTGCATAACTAATGCTTGAGTTTGCTATGCTGTCATCAGATTCGTTATAAGAACCATAATTGTCAACATTTGTAAAGATTTCTGTAGGTTCGTCATTGTTTTGTAGGGAGCTAAAATAATCTTTGTATTGATTATTGGTGCTGCTAGTAGTAACTCTTTCTGTGTAATTATTAGATGATGTTCTATATATGCCATCGTTGTCATAATAAGAACTATTTTGATAAGAACCACACGAAGTTACTAGAAAACACAATAAGGCTGTAATGGAAAAAAGAGCCGTGTTTTTTTGGAAAAAAATATTAGTTTTCATATCTGTGGATTTTTTTATTGTTGGACAATACAAAAATAGTTAGTTTTGTGGAACTATTTAGTTAAAATAAGTTAAACAAAATTTGTGCCAAACTATTCAATATGAGTAAGAACCTTACTACAAGATCAGAAGATTATTCAAAATGGTATAACGAGCTGGTTGTAAAAGCGGATTTAGCCGAGAATTCAGGAGTTAGAGGATGTATGGTTATTAAGCCGTACGGATATGCTATTTGGGAAAAAATGCAGGCTGAGTTAGATCGAAAATTTAAAGAAACAGGACATCAAAATGCCTACTTTCCGTTATTTGTTCCAAAAAGCATGTTTGAAGCTGAGGAGAAAAATGCAGAAGGATTTGCAAAAGAATGTGCTATTGTTACTCATTATAGATTAAAGAATGATCCCGATAAGCCAGGAAAGCTTATGGTTGATCCTAATGCGAAACTAGAAGAAGAGTTAATTGTTCGTCCTACAAGTGAGGCTATTATATGGTCTACCTATAAAGGATGGGTACAGTCATATCGTGATTTGCCTTTATTAATTAATCAATGGGCAAATGTGGTTCGTTGGGAAATGAGAACTCGATTGTTTTTAAGAACAGCCGAATTCTTGTGGCAGGAAGGTCATACAGCCCACGCTACGAAAAGTGAAGCTGTTGAAGAGTCAGAGAAAATGATGAATGTATATGCTGATTTTGCTGAAAATTTTATGGCGATTCCAGTTGTAAAAGGAATAAAAACAGAAACGGAACGATTTGCAGGTGCTGAAGAAACTTATTGTATTGAAGCATTAATGCAAGATGGTAAAGCGTTGCAAGCAGGAACTTCTCATTTCTTAGGACAAAACTTTGCAAAAGCATTTGATGTGAAGTTTGCAAATGCCGAAGGGAAGCAGGAATATGTGTGGGGAACTTCTTGGGGAGTTTCTACGAGATTAATGGGAGCTTTAGTAATGACGCACTCAGATGATAAAGGATTGGTCTTGCCTCCAAATTTAGCACCTATACAAGTAGTGATTGTTCCTATTCATAAAACAGATGAGCAGCTAGGTGAAATTACTGTTGTGGTAAATGAATTAGTTTCTCAGTTAAGAAAACTGAATATAGCTGTGAAGTATGATGATAGAACTACACAAAAGCCAGGATTTAAGTTTAATGAATATGAATTAAAAGGAGTGCCGATTCGAATTGCGGTTGGTCCTAAAGATTTAGAAAATGGAACTTTTGAAATTGCAAGAAGAGATACGTTAACTAAAGAAACAGTTTCGAAAGATGGAATTGTGACTTATGTGAACGATTTATTGAGTCAAATTCAAGTTGATTTGTATAATAAAGCATTAGATTATCGAAATACTCATATTACAGAGGTAAATAATTTTGATGAGTTTAAAGATGTTTTAGAGAATAAAGGTGGCTTTGTATCAGCTCATTGGGATGGTACTGCGGCTACAGAAGAGAAGATTAAAGATTTAACGAAAGCAACAATTAGATGTATTCCTTTGGATGGAGTAGAAGAGGCGGGAACCTGTGTGTTTACTGGTAATTCTTCTTCAAGAAGAGTGCTTTTTGCTAAGGCATATTAATTTTTTTAATTTTTTTTGCTTCAGCTATTGTGCATCTAAAAAACAGTTGTATCTTTGCAACCGCAATACAGAAGCAGGCCCGTTCGTCTATCGGTTAGGACGCATGGTTTTCATCCATGTAAGAGCGGTTCGATTCCGCTACGGGCTACTACTTTTTTGCAGGTTAAAAGTTATTTGAATATTGAAAATAAAATGGCCCGTTCGTCTATCGGTTAGGACGCATGGTTTTCATCCATGTAAGAGCGGTTCGATTCCGCTACGGGCTACAATTTCAACTTTTGAATAATTTATTAAAAACTTAGAAGAATACTGGTCCGTTCGTCTAGGGGTTAGGACTTCAGGATTTCGTCCTGGTAACAGGGGTTCGATTCCCTTACGGACTACTAAATTAGTTGTAAATAAGTTTTGTAAAATAGAAGCTGGTGTCTCGGTTTTTGTTTTATTAGTTAAAGCTAAAGTGATTGTTTTACAATTGTGGGAGGCTTTTCTTTTTTAACTAGTATTTATAATAATTATTACATCTAAAATTAAAAAAAAATGGCAAATCATAAGTCAGCGTTAAAAAGAATCAGAAGTAACGAAAAAAGAAGAGTTCTTAACAGATATCAACATAAAACTACTCGTAATGCTATTAAAGCATTAAGAATAGCTACTGATAAGCAAGATGCTACTTCAAAATTATCAACTGTAATTTCTATGATTGATAAATTAGCGAAAAAGAATATCATTCATGATAACAAAGCGTCTAATTTAAAATCTAAATTAACGAAACATGTAGCTAAATTGTAATCATACAATTTGCTTAAAATATATTAAAAAGCTCTCTTTTGGAGAGCTTTTTTTATGCTCTAAAAAAAAAACTCCTTAGTAATTTAATTATTAAGGAGTTTTTCGTTTAAATACCCATTTTGTCTTTTATGTATTCAAGCATTTGTAGGGTGATGGGTTTTGATAGGAAGTCAAGTATCATGGGGTATTTTTTTGCTTTTTCCAGGTCATCTGGATCTATAGTAGAGGATAGTATGATTATGTTGATGGTGTTGAAGTCTGAGTAGTTAGCTGTAGAGAAATGGTCTAGAAATTCCCAGCCTCCCATTACGGGCATATTTAAATCCAAGAAGATAAGTCTTGGTTTTTTGCTGTTAAGATCGTTGGGTTTGGTGTTGTACTTAAGGGTGTTGAAGTATAATAAAGCCTCTTCTCCGTTTTGTGCGGTTATTATTTCATTAGAAAATGCAGCTTTGGTGATTACTTTTTTGCATAGCATTAGTGCTATGGGGTCGTCGTCTATGCATAAAATTTGATCAAACATTTTATTTATTTTTGAATATTAGAGTAAATGAAGTTCCTTTATTGACTTCGCTATCTATGCTAATTGTGCCTCCCATTGTTTCGACTTGAGATTTTACAAGGTACAAGCCAAGTCCTTTACTGTCGGGATAGTTGTGGAATCTTTGGTAAAGTCCGAAAACTTTATCTCTGTTTCTTTCAAGGTCAATTCCAATTCCGTTGTCTTTAAATATTAAACTTATACTGTCATCAATTTGATTGGCCGAAATGGTAATTTTTAATTTACGGTCTTCAGATCTGTATTTGATAGAATTGGTTAATAGGTTTAGTAGTATGCTTTCTATGTATGCTTTGTTTATGTTTAATACGGTTACTTTTTCAAACTTTAGTTTTATGATTGGCTTGTATAATTCAATTTGAAAGTTTAGCTGATTGAAGACATTTTCGAAAACTTCATTTAGTAAAACTTCTTCTTTTTGTATCGATGGATTGTCTTTGATTATGATAACTTTTACTAAATCGTTGATTGTTTCGTTTAGTAAATGAGTCGATTTGTTGAAGCCATTTAAGATTTCTTTTAATTCTTCGTTTTCAATTGGAATATCTTCTATAAGGTTTAGTAGTCCAGTTAGATTTGATAAAGGGGATCTAAGGTTGTGTGAGGTTATATATGAGAATTGTTTTAAGTCTTTATTGTTCTGAGTTAGTTCTCGAATAAGGTGTTCTTTTTCTTTTTCAAGTTTTTTCTCTTCAGTTATGTCTCTTTGTATTGAGATCCAGTGCGAAACTATATTTTCGGCATTAAAAATAGGTATCATGGAGTAACGAACCCAGTATTCTTGTTTGCTTTTGGTATAGCTAATGGTTTCTATTAAGCATTCTTCTTTGTTTTTTATTGCTTTTATTAATTTTTGAAGCTCGCTTGAGTCAGAATTAGGGCCTTTAAAGATATTAGGAGATTTGCCTACTACTTCTTCGGATTGGTATCCTGACATTCTGGTAAAAGATGGGTTTACATATACGATTCGTGGGATTTTACCGTCATGAGAATCTGCTTCGGTAATTAGTATAGAATCTCGGGATTGAGTAATTACTGTTTCTAGTAATTTTAGTCGTTGTTCTTCTTCTTTTTGCTTTGTGATATCCTGTATAGCTCCAATCATTCTAATGGCTCTTCCGTTTTCGTCTTTTAAGAGAAAACTTCGGTGAAGAACATATTTGTAAGTAGAATCGGCACATCTAAAACGATATTGGTCTTGCCATTTTTCGGTTTTTTGTTCTATAAATGAATATAGTTTTACTGACATTCTGATGCTGTCTTCTGGGTGAATTTTGTCAAACCACCATCTGGAATTGTCTCCAACTTCTTCAGGTTTGTACCCAAACACATTTTCAATTCCTTTATTCCAGGTGATGTTGTCTTCTTGAATTTTCCAGTCCCAAATAGTGTCGCTGGTTGCTTTTGCAACTATATTATATTTCTCATTTGATTCTTTGATTTCATCATTCGATTTCTTTAGTTTTTCGAACACTGTAATGTTTCTGGCGTCGTTTTTTGATAGGATAAACCTGTAAAGTAAACCTGTTAAAATGATGAAAACTAGGTCTTTTATGAAGCTGAAGTAGTAGTATTGCGTGTTTGAGATATTGTTAAGCAGGTATTTATGGCAAATGATTGCCAGAAATAGAGAAATGACAAAGTAAATTAATGTAATTTGATTGGTTTTGTTTTTCATTACTCAAATATAATTAATAATTACCAAATTATTAAACATCAATTATAAGATATTTAAAAGCCTTGATTTAAAACTATTTTTTGGGTGTAATCAGTTAAGAATATGTAAACTATTGTCTAAATAGTTTTTATATTAAAAAAAAGTGTACCTTTGCACCCATTAAAAATCTCAGATGGAATCTATTAGAAATATTGCAATTATTGCCCACGTCGATCACGGTAAAACCACTTTGGTTGATAAAATTATGTATCACTGTCAGTTATTTCGTGACAACGAAAACACAGGTGATTTAATTCTTGATAATAATGATTTAGAGCGTGAGAGAGGTATTACTATTACTTCTAAAAACGTATCAGTTCAATATAAAGGAACAAAAATCAATATTATTGATACTCCTGGTCACGCCGATTTTGGTGGTGAAGTAGAACGTGTACTAAACATGGCCGATGGTGTATGTTTGCTAGTAGATGCTTTTGAAGGACCAATGCCACAAACTCGTTTTGTATTACAAAAGGCAATTGATTTAGGATTGAAGCCTTGTGTGGTTATCAATAAAGTTGATAAAGAAAACTGTACTCCAGAAGAAGTACATGAAAAAGTTTTTGACTTAATGTTTGAATTAGGAGCTACTGAAGAGCAATTGGATTTCCCAACTGTTTATGGTTCTGCTAAAAACAACTGGATGTCTGACGATTGGAAAAACCAAACTGAAAACATTGAGCCTTTATTGGACATGGTAATCAAAAATGTACCTGCTCCTAAAGTTTCTGAAGGAACTCCACAAATGTTGATTACATCTTTAGATTTCTCTGCATTTACAGGTCGTATCGCTATTGGTCGTCTTGAAAGAGGAGTTTTAAAAGAAGGTATGGCAGTTTCTTTGGTAAAAAGAGATGGTAAAGTTATAAAATCAAGAATTAAAGAATTACACACTTTTGAAGGACTTGGTCGTAAAAAAGTAGAAGAAGTTATTGCAGGTGATATCTGTGCGATTATTGGAGTTGAAGGTTTTGAGATTGGTGATACTATCGCTGATATTGAAAATCCAGAAGCTTTACAAACAATTGCTATTGATGAGCCTACAATGAGTATGTTGTTTACAATTAATGACTCTCCTTTCTTTGGTAAAGAGGGTAAATTTGTAACTTCTCGTCATATTAGAGAAAGATTGACAAAAGAATTAGAGAAAAACTTAGCTATGAAGTTAGGTGAAACTGATTCTGCTGATAAATTCATGGTTTTTGGTCGTGGAGTACTTCACTTATCTGTTCTTATTGAAACAATGAGAAGAGAAGGTTACGAATTACAAATCGGTCAACCACAAGTTATCATCAAAGAAATTGATGGTAAAAAATGTGAGCCAATTGAGGAGTTAACAATCGATTTACCAGAAAATCTTTCAGGTAGAGCAGTTGAGTTTGTAACACTTCGTAAAGGTGAAATGTTGAGTATGGAGACTAAGGGCGAGCGTATGATTATTAAATTCAATATTCCATCTCGTGGAATTATTGGTTTAAGAAATCAATTACTTACAGCTACTGCTGGTGAAGCTATTATGTCTCACCGTTTTATTGGATATGAGCCTTACAAAGGAGAAATTGCTGGACGTAACAAAGGTTCATTGATTTCTATGGAAAAAGGAAAAGCTATTCCTTATTCTATTGATAAATTACAAGATCGTGGTAAGTTTTTTGTTGAACCAAATGCTGAAATTTACGAAGGTCAGGTAATTGGAGAAAACTCTCGTGCTGATGATATGTGTGTGAACGTAACTAAAGAGAAAAAACAATCTAACGTTCGTTCATCTGGAAATGATGAAAAAGCAAGAATCATCCCTCCAATTATTTTCTCATTAGAGGAAGCTTTAGAGTACATTCAAAAAGATGAATATGTAGAGGTAACTCCAAAATCTATTCGTTTGAGAAAAATCTATTTGACTGAAACTGATAGAAAAAGATTTAAAATCTAAAAGATTTAAATTTCAATATAAAAATCCCAAATTCCAATTAAGGAGTTTGGGATTTTTTTTGATTAAAAATTTTTTGGAATTTAGAATTTAATATTTGAAATTCTTTGCATTGTCAAGTATTGGAATTTGGATTTTTTTGATTGAAATCTCCTTTCTTTTTTACCTCTTTAAACTAAAGTGTCCCTTAACTTCTTTTCCATCTACAAATTTCAATGTAAACCAATAATCATCTGATGGTAGTTGGCGACCTCCGTAAGTTCCATCCCATCCCATGCTAAGGGTATTCATTTGTTTTAATAATTTGCCATAACGATCAAAAATAGAAATAGTATAGTCAGGTAAATGCTCCAGATACTTAACTCTCCAGGTATCATTATAGCCATCTCCGTTAGGGGTGAAGAATCTTGGGTAGTCAAGAACGTAAAAAGGAGCAGACATTGTTGTTCCACAGCCATTTTTATCTCTTGCAAAGGCATTGTAAATCCCCGCAGGAGTACCTTTGAATAAAGGCTCAGCTTGATAGTTTTCTCCGTCTAATGAGAATTCATAATTTCCTATTCCTGTATATTCTATTAAAACTGAATTTTCATTTGCAGAAAAATCTTTGACTTGTGTTCCTGTAATTACTGCTACATCAGAAGCTATGACTTTAAACTTCTTTGTTTTCAAACATCCATTTACATCTGATACTGTTACAGAGTAATTACCTGGGGTGTTTACCGGAATAGATGCAGAGGTAGATATTGGGCCTGATGGACCATTCCATTGATAAGTTTCAAATCCATTTGCTACAGATAAATAGATTGTAGCATTTTTACATAAATACTCAGTTTCATCACCAAAATTAACGGGATCAAATACATGTACTATCAATTCTATTGGAGTTACAGCATAACAATCAGGACCATTAAGGATGCGAGCATATATTGTTTGACCAAAAGGAATTGTGTTTTTAAAATTATTCGGTAAAGGATTTGTTTCAGTGATAGCATTGTTGCTACTCAAATAATAATTGACCAATAATCCGGTAGGCAATCCAATTAAAAGCTGTGGGGTAACCTGTGTGTTTAAATTAAATTCATATATCCCATCAGTATCTTGATCACATACTTCAATAGGAGGTGGAGAGAGTACAATGTTACCAGCAATTTTTAAAGAAAGTTCGGCATATTTACTACAACCATATTTGTTTTCGACTCTTGCGTAAAGAATTTGTTGATCTACTCCATTAGCTGGTAGCGCATCAATATGTTGTGTGTTGGTGTAATTTGTAGGATTGAGAATCGGATTTAGTTTAGCCTCAGCATCAGATAATGATTCATAATATACAACAGTTACCTTTGGGTCGTTGTTTTTTATTAGTGCATCCGCTTTGGTTAAATTAAAGGTTGTAAATCCATCAGTGTCTATGTCGCATTGAACCAATGTGCTATTAGTAACTACAATTTCTGGAGCATATTCTATTTTTATTTCGGAATCAGCTTCACAGGTTGTTGGATGCATAAGAACATTTACTCTATATGTGCCACCCTCTTTAACGGTGTAGGTAGGACCTGTTGCAGCAGCATCTTTTATACCATCTTTATACCATTCGTAAGCGTAGTTTGTTCCTGCAGGCGAACCAAGTTTTGTGTCTAGTATTACTTCTTCGCCATAACATACAGGATTGTCTGTGCTTGAATCTCGATCTATACCCAAGTTGATTTTAGAAGTAAAACTACCGGCCTCAAGAAAAATAGCAGAATCATAATATATGTTTCTATCATCGGCAATTACTAATTTTATATGATATGTTTTTCCAGCAATTACATCGCTTTCTGACTTCATTACAACAGTTTGTGCAGCATAATTTACAGGGCTGGAAATTGGATTTGTTGAGTTGTATCCATTGAAGTATTTGTCATTTTCAGGAGGACATCCTTTTCTTCCCTCGGCAGGATCTATTTTTGGGTGAACTGTAGTAGATGAAACAGGAAAATCGGTGTTGGGTAACACTGCCAAGTTTTTATAAGGGCCTGTACTTTCTGCTTCTTTTATAAGAAAGGCAAACCCATCTGAATATTCACATGGGTAGTAAGATTGGTATTCATCTGAAGCAAAAATATAGTTGAAGCTTATAAAGTTTGTTAATGGTGTGAAATCAAATTCTAAAACGGTAGCATTTATGGAGGTAGTTATACCCAATGCCTGATTTAAATCTGCATCTCCCGCCCACAAGGGGCTTGAGTTACCACCATTACTTTTGTTAAAAGGCCCCACAGAGTTTCGGCTAGTTCCGGTACTAAGTAGGACACCATCTTTAAAAGGGAAGTTACTTGTACCAGCAGTAAAGTAAGCATAACTTTTTCTTCCAGTAGTATAATTATCTCCCGATGCTTTAGGATCCGATGTAGTCGCACAAGAACTATTAACTAATACTCTCTCTACTAAGTCTTGTGCGGTTCTTGTATCATCAACAGTTATGTATTGTGCATTGGCTTTTATTCCAAAGCAAAATATAAATAAACTCGCTATTATTAATTTTTTTGATTCCATGATTTGCTAAAAATATAGCAAATATACTACAAATCTCGACTCTTTAGTAGTTTATAAGAGAAGAAAACAAATAGTAATGTCCAGATTAGAACGATTATAACCGAAATATAGTCTACACTATAGTTTTTTGTGTTTTCAACACCTATCTGTTCTCCAATGCTTTTTATAACTGATAATCGGGAAAATGGCTCAATAATTAAATTAGACATGGCTTCTAGAGGAAGTAATCTAATTAAATAATCAGCAATTTTGCTTCCAGGAAAGAGTATAAAAGCAAACACAGTTTTTAAAATACCTTCTAGAATACTCCAAACTAACAGAAATCCTAAAGCGAATGCTGAACGTTTTACTAATATGCCTAAAAATAAACAGAAAGAAAAGAAGCCTGTTAGTTTTACAAAAAAGGCCAAAAGATATTCCATTCCTGAAAATATGATTCCAATTTCAGTATAAGAAGAAAAGCATAATCCAAGTATTAAGCTCATTATAAATACAAAAACGGTTGAGCAAAAAGCAAATAAAACTACTGTTAGGAATTTTGATAAAATAAATTCTTTCTTGCTTAATCCATCGATAAGATTTTGTTTTAATGTCCCGTAACTATACTCATTGGCCATCATAGATACGATTACAATTGCTAAGAAAAACTTTAGCCAAGCAGCAATGTAAGTGTTGAAATGCCAAATAAAAGGAAAATTAAAAATTCCCATTTCGGCCAAATGAAATTTAAAAACACCTAAATCAAATTTTATTGAGGCAATTAATGCGATAAATGAAAGAAGGATAAAATAGGCTAATGTTAATATACGACTGGCTTTATTTTTCCAGATTTTTTGTAGTTCTATAGAGAGAAGTCTGTTCATGGTTTAATTATTTTTTGCAGAAGCGTTATTGGTTAGTTCTAGGAATTGTTCTTCTAAACTATTTTTACGTTTTACTAAATGACTTAGAGTAATGTTTTGTGAAAATAAAAATTTATTTAAGTCTGTTGCGCTTAAATCATTTTTTAAGTAAACTAAAACTTTTCCTTCTTCTTTAGCAACACGGTCTACTGCAGGGTGAGTTTCGATTACAGTAATTAATTTTTCAGTATCGTCTGATTGAACCTCAAAGAAACCTTCATTTGCTGACATTCCGCCAACAGGACCAGAATATAAAATTTCGCCTTTTCTTAAAACAACAACATGAGAACATACTTTTTCAACCTCATCTAATAAGTGGGAAGCAAGTAAAATTGTTGTGCCCTGTGAAGCTATTTTTTTGATAATATCACGAATCTGATGAATTCCCTGCGGATCTAAACCGTTAGTAGGTTCATCCAGAATTAATATCTCAGGGTCATTTAATAAAGCCGATGCAATAGCCAAACGTTGTTTCATTCCTAACGAAAAAGTACTGAACTTGCTGTTTTTCCTTTCGTTTAAACCTACCAACTCTAATTTTTCGTTTATCTTAGAATAATCGATACTCTTAATTTTACAAACCAATTTCAGGTTTTCTTCGGCAGTCATGTATGGATAAAAATTAGGTCTTTCGATAATGGCTCCTACTTTTTTTAATGCTTCATGAGTTTGCACTTGTCCACCAAACCAACTGTATTGACCAGAAGTTTTGTTTACAACATTTAAAACAATTCCTAAAGTGGTAGATTTTCCGCTTCCGTTAGGGCCTAGAATTCCATAAACGCGGCCTTTTTGAATCTCAAAAGAAATATCTTTAAGGGCCTGAATACGCCCATATCTTTTATGAAGGTTCTGTATTGTGAGTATTGTTTCCAAAATTATTTGAGGTTTTAGTTTTTAGTAAGACGTGTGAGTTTAGTTTTTGTTACTGTTCAATTTTTATTTAATGTAAATTTGTATCAAATATATTCAAAATGAGTGAGCCTTTAATGTTTTTTAAAAAACCATCTTATCCATTAACAAATTCGCTTTTGGATTATTTAGAGCGTTATGAACGAATCTCAAAAGTTTCGGTTTTTTATGATGACTTATTGCGGTTTTCCGGATCTGTAACGGTGTATGATAAAAATGATAAAGATACTTTGTGGATTCGGGTTTATTATAATGAGTTTGAAAGAAATGAAATTGATTTAAATCTAAAAAAAATCTACTCTCTTTTGCATTCCGATGGTAATACAGATATTATTCAGTTCTTAAATGTAGATGCGATAGATTACTGTACGTTTGGAAATTCAAAGCCTTTCAGGATTAAAGTGCGAAATATATTAAATGATAATTATGTGCATTTTTATATAAAAAAGGCAGATGCTTCTCGAATCTATGGTCTTGAATTAGAAGAAATATTATCCCCGGATAAAATAAATTTTTTGGTTTATAAAGACACTTTAATCGAGGAACATATAATTGGTATTCCTGGGGATATTTTTATGAGCACATTGCTTAAAAATTGTACGGAAACCGAAAAATCTCAAATCGCCAAAGAGTTTGTGAAGTTTAATGAGCGTTGTATGATTAGGCTTTTGGGAGATATGCGGGCATATAATTATGTAATTGTCCCAATTCATGATTTTGACCAAGTAGTATATAAAATTCGCCCAATCGATTTTGATCAACAATGTTACGAAGGGAATTTTAAAGTTTATCGTCCTCAGTTTTTCAAGGAGAATTACCCAATGATTTTGTTAGTCAAAGATAAATTGGAAGAGCGTTCAATTGTTCAGTATAAAGATGAAGAGCGGGCTATTTTGGCCAAGCGTATTCACTCGGCAGATAACAGAATCAAAAAATTATTGCATATTATGTGCGAAGATAATATTTCGCCTGAAGCAAATTTGAATCAACTAAAAATGGAATTGTATCGTTATACTAATGATTTGAATTTTAAAAATGCAAAATCAATGGGGCATATTATGTCGGCTGCATTTGGTTTTATCACTAGGAATTTTAAAAACACTAATTTAATCTAGAATCTTAAATTACTTATTATATGAAAAATTATATCTCAATTATTGTTGCATTTATTTTGTTGGCTTGTCAGCAAGATTCTACTGTATTAAAAACATTGTATTCTTTGCCTAAAAAATTAAAAGAAGTTTCAGGAATAATTTATTCTCCTGAAAATAGTACACTTTGGACATTAGAAGATAGTGGTAATGCTAATGAAATTTATGGACTAAACGCTCAAGGCGAAATAGCAAAAACGGTAACTATTACAAATGCAACAAATGTAGATTGGGAAGATATTACCAAAGATAAAGCAGGGAATTTATACATTGGCGATTTTGGAAACAACGATAACATTCGTAAAGATTTATGTATTTATAAAATCGATAAATCGACTTTAGGAAAAGAAAATGCTGTTTCTAGTTATAAAATTTCATTTGCATATCCTGAACAAAAAGATTTTCCTCCTAAGAAAACCGAAATGTTTTACGATGTCGAAGGTTTTTTCGAATTTAATAATAACTTCTATCTATTTACTAAAAACCGAAGCAAGAATTTTGACGGAACAGCTTCTATTTATAAAATACCAAATGCAGCCGGAAAGCAAAAAGCGACTTTACTAGGCAAGTTTAAAACATGCAGTAATTACAATCATTGTGCAATTACTAGTGCTGCAATTAGTCCAGATGCTAAAAAAGTAGTTATTCTATGTCATGATAAAATAATACTTTTTCAAGGTTTTCAAGGAGATAATTTCCTTAAAGGAACACAAACAGAAATTGATCTAGATCATTTTTCTCAAAAAGAAGCTGTTGCCTTTAAGGATAATAAAACGTTATTAATAGCTGATGAAAAAACAAAAAAAATAGGAGGTAAGGTATATGAGTATAGTTTTAAAAAATAATTAAAACCCAAACCCTATACCAAACGCAATTCTAGCTCTTTCGTCTACACTTTTAAAATAAGTAAGTCTAGCAGTGATCACATCCAATCCGTTGAGCCATAAACCGCCCCCAAAGGATTGGTGCCACTTGTTAGAATCTTCTCCTGTAACCCAAACACGACCATAATCAAATCCGCCAAGAATTCCGTAAGACATAGGTAAAATACTTTTTCTTATTTTTCCTAAATTCCAACGGATATCACTACTTTGATAAAAAGATTGGTTTCCTAAAAAACGTTGGTTTCTGTAACCTCTTAAATCGTAATCTCCGCCCAAAGTTGCTCCTTGATAAAAGTCGAAATTATTATTAAAGAGAATTTTTGATTTAATAATAGTTGCAAAAACAAACTTTCCATTAGAATCAATTTTATGATTAAAGTTGATTTTACTTTCTAATGTTGGGAAATTTTGTTTGCTATCATCCAGATTCATTTTCCAGCTTCCGGCTACCGAAAATCCAAATCCCATAGATGGGAATGACACTAGGTCGTAATTCTCAAAACTATATTTTACTGTTGCACCAGCAAATTGCTGACTCTGAAAAACATCAGGATTAGCAGCTCCTGGAACATTTATAAATCTTCCAGAGGTTTCTTCGATTCTGATTTTTTCAAAAGTTGTGGCAAAGTTTATTTCACTACCATATTTACCTACTTTTTTAATAGATGGGGTTACTTTTAGAGCTCGCATACGAACACGGTTATAATCCATACCTAAATCCTCATCGTTATTAACGGTTTCATTACCATAACCAAAATAGTTAATCGTAAAATTAGGGCTGGTTAAAATCGATTGGATATCAAAATCCCATTTGCCTAAAACTTTAGGAAAATGCCCATCATAAATAAGTTCGTACCCATTGGTTGCAAAAAAGTAATTAGCCTTTAATATGTGTTTTTGAGTATATGGATTTTGCTTGAATCTGTTTACAGTATAGTTTGCAATAATGCCCAGTTTTACCCCGTCATCTGGATTATAACCCCCAAAAGGCAAACCAGAGAAAGCATTGTATTTTACTTTTTGATAGTCATAAAGGTTTGTATCATAATCATCTGTAAGCACTGTTTTGGTTTTAGAATCTAAATCGTATGTATTGTTTTTTGATTTAAAATCATAAATTTTCACCCTTTTTCCGTTAGTTACAGCATAGGTATCATTATTTTGTCCGCCGATTAAACGAATATTTATTCGAGAATTATAATCTCCTTTTACTTCAAAAACATCGTCATCATCTAATCCGTAAATCCAAAGGTTTTTAGTTTTTCCTGCAGTGAAATTTTTGGTATAAAGAAATTCTTCTCCTGTTTTCTTGATGCGATATACATCTACATCGAGTTTGTTTTTTGCTTTATGCGTGATTATAAATTTATCTTTTTTATCAGTTCCAACTATTAAAACAGTTTTTTCTAAAACCTTATAATATTCAGTCGCATATTTTTGAAGTTCTTTTTTTCTTAGTTTTAATTTGCGTTTAATGTCAGTAATAGTTCCATCTTGTACTTCTTTCGGTAAATTATTAAAAGCTGCATCAATATCGGCATCGCTAAGATTCTCCTGAATGTATTTGGCTTGATCAATCCAGTCTTTTTCATGAGCCGTTTTAAGGAAAGCAATGTCTTGTGGATAAGGTTCACGATTAAACCATTTTACATTTTTAATATCATCTTTAAACGTTTGCATATGGCGTAATGCAGGCATATGCATTAAAAGAGAAAGTAATGCTCCATCATATTTTGTAAAAGCTTGGTCTCTATCTCTGGGAATTGGTTTGTAAACTATTTTATCACCTTGATGATATTCGCCCCAACGCCATTGATCATTATGTCTGTCCCAATCGCCAATAAGCATATCAAATAATCTTGCTTTTATGTATTCTTTTTCGTCGATGGTATATTTTTCATCCTTATGAAGATTTTTCATTACATCATCGGTACTGATAATATCCAGTGGATTACCAAAAGTTTTTTGAGTTATCTGACTACTAGATGGGCGTTCTTCGACCATGTATAATTCATCTCCAAAATTATAATTATACCCTTTAAGTGTTTCTTGCTTAGGGATGTAATATAATTCGGGATTTGTATGAGAAACACCTATTTTATCTGCCAGATTACCTACTGCAAATGGAGTATATGGGTGAGAAGTGGTATAAAAGTCGAATAGAAAGTTCTCGGCATAGGTTTTATCAAATTGATTTTCGACAAATTGATCCTTAAATGCTACGGCCTGAATAAAACGGGAGGCACTTTTTTTCAGAGCACGCATTACATACTCTTTACCGTCTTTATCTACAATTCGTAAGGATTTAGATTGATGTCCTCCGCCTTCGCGTTTTGGTTTTATACCTCCAAAAAGAGTATCTAAAGAAACAGTTTTAGCATCAATTGGCATGCTGTAATATTTTCGGTAATGTTTTCCAAATAAGAATTTATGAAATATACTTTTTTTAGTCATTTCAGGCGAGTAAATAGAAGCTTTGGTAATTGCATTAAACTTACTTGGCAGATTCTCATGATAAACAGTATCTTTTACTGTTATAATATTCTGATCAAACAAGAGCTTTTCTTTGTTGTTCTCGTTACCAAAAAAAGCAAGTCTTGTATCTCCATTTTTGTAAAGTGACAATGTAGCATAACCATTTCCGCCGTATGAAAAATCATTAGGGAATACAGCTTTTGCAGCTTCAGATTTTGAACCTGCACCACTTATAATTTGCTTAATACTACTATTGTTAATGTATTGTAGGTTATGGTCATGACCAGAAATTACAATAACATTATCTTGACTTTGTAAAAGCGTTTTTACTCTTTTTATAAACTGTGTATAAGTTTTATTTTGGATGTCTTGCGGACTTACTCCGGATGTTTTTCGGATTAAGTTTATTACTGAACCAATTACTGGTAGCGGAATTTTTTGTTCTAAAGGGAATAATTGTTTCTCTAAAGAAAATTGACCTCCATGCGTACCATTACTCATTAAAGGATGATGAACTGCAATAAGAACAGTTTTGTCTTGATTTTTGTTTAAGATACTTTCCAGTTCATCAAAAAAGGCTTCACGAGTTTTAATGTCGCAATTGTCATTGATAGTTGGATTATCATCCCAATCTTCCAGAAACCACTGGCTATCTATAACAATTAATGTAGTTTTTTTATTGATTTTTAATTCTTCGATAGCACAAGTTTTTTGTGGCAAGAATGCTTTTTTATCGTTTAGGTAGGTAGTCACAAATTTTGATTGACGTTCCATTCCTTTAATTCCACTATACCAATCGTGATTACCAGGAATAAAGATTGTTTTTCCTTTGTAACCTTTAGTTAATTCTAGCTGGTTTGTTAGTTTTTTTTCGGCGAGAGCTTTTGCTTCAGGATTGTCAGTATTAGGAAAACCTTTAGGGTAAATATTATCGCCCAAAAATAAAAGGGTTGAGTTTGTATTTGAATTTTGAAGTCTTTTATGCAAAAGCTCAAGCGTTTGTTGCGCTTGTTCTTCGTCAGCATTTCCTGCATCTCCAACTAAATATAAAGTATGGGCAATTTTTGAAGTATCTAATGCGTTTTGTGAAATAGGATTTTTGACATCTTTACCTAATTGGGCGTGATGTGTTGCACAAGATTGAATTAAAAATAAACCTGAAATTCCAATTAAATAAGCGTTAATCTTATTTATAAAATGATTATCCGAAAACAATTTCATAATTTAGTAGTATAAAAATATGTTTATGACCCTATTAGAGCAGTCCGAAGATTTTGTTTATAACTTACTCAAAGATAAACTTTCTATTTTATATTCATACCATAATTTTAACCACACAACGAATGTTGTAAATGCTGTTAAAGAGCTGTGTGCCAATGAAAATGTAGGGGTAGATGATAAAGAGATGCTTTTGGTTGCGGCTTGGTTTCATGATACGGGGTATATTAAAGGGAATAACAATCATGAAAAAGAGAGTGTAAGAATAGTAACCGATTTTTTAAGTGATAAAAATAAATCTCTTGAGTTTATCAAAAATGTTTCAGATTTAATAGCAGCAACTACAAAATGTTATGAGCCTAATACTCATTTAGAAAAAATTATAAAAGATGCTGATTATGTTCATATTACAACCAGCGAGTATGTTAGCAGTTGTGAATGTTTAAGAATGGAGTGGCAAAATACTGAAAACAAAGTGTTTTCGGATGAAGAATGGGCAATCGTAAATTTGGACTTTTTAGAAAATAAACATCATTTTTATACTGATTATGCCAAAGAAAAATGGCAACCTTTGAAAGAAAAAAATTTAAAAAAGATTCATAAAAAAATGGATAAGCAAGAATCGAAAATTAGCGAAGAGTTAGGAGAAGTAACTAAAAAGAAGAAAAATAAATTAGAAAAACCTGATAGAGGAATTGATACTCTTTTTAGAGTAACACTTGGTAATCATACCCGATTAAGTGGTATTGCCGATAGCAAAGCCAATATTCTTTTGTCTGTAAATGCTATTATTATTTCGATAGCACTTTCTACAATTATTCCCAAATTAGATAGTCCTAAGAATGCACATTTAGTAATTCCCACTTTTATAATGTTGATATCGAGTGTTATTACTATAATTTTTGCCATACTTTCGACAAGACCGAAAGTTACAACTGGAGTTTTTACGCGTGAAGATATCGAAGCAAAAAAAATCAATTTATTGTTCTTCGGGAATTTTTATAAAATGCCTTTACACGAGTACGAGTGGGCAATGAACGAAATGATGAAAGACAAAGATTATCTATACGGTACAATGATCAAAGATTTATATTATCTAGGAGTTGTACTCGAAAGAAAATACCGCTTGCTAAGAGTTGCTTACAATCTTTTTATGATTGGTATTATCATTACAGTCTTAGCATTCGTTATTGCTTTTAGAACGCTTTAGGTTTATTGGTCTTATATATAGTTTAAAACTATGTGCTTTAGTGCATTTCGCTTTCGCTTCTAAAAAAAAATTTTAGCCACAAATTACACAAATTAATTAGCGCTAATTTGTGGTTAATAAATAGGTACTGTAGCCTTGCAGACTTTGAGTCTGCCAACCAAATCTTGGACTTTTAGTCAATAGTGGTTTATTTTAATTCATCTAATAAATCTTGATATGTGATTTTTAGAGCAGCTGGTACGTTGTTTACCACTTTTACACGAATAGCTCTTAGACCAGATACACCTTGTAAATCTTCTACCTCAAATTGTTCTATTTGAGGTTCTAGAATTTTCTTGAATTGTAGGTATTTAATGTATTTTAAATACTCTGCTTCTTCACTATTATGAGAATATACAATTGTTATTTTTTCTTTTTCGGTAATACGCTCTTTGCTATCCTTGATGTGTGCTTTGTCTATACGTTTCTTTACAACTTCATATCGTGCATTATAAGTTCCGTCTACATCAAAACGTTTCTCGTCCATTCTAAAACGGATAGAAATAGGGGAGCTAAAGACCAAAATTAACGAGGTAACATCAAGGTCATACGGTAATGAAGTTTTAAGCTGATGATGCTCTAATTCCATTTCGCATAATGTTTGTAACTGCCACAATCTTAAATTATGCAGGTACATGACATCAAATGGTTTTGTAGGTGCAATAGAAGCTCCTATATATAAATTGTGTTCAACACCATCCGTTTTGAAACGTTCGTAATAATGCGGATATATTTGTTGTGCTTCAATTTGTTTTTTGTCAAGAATGGCAGCAAGCTTTTTATTGATAATAGACATTGCATTATCAAATTTCTTTCTTTCCTGATAAAATAAACCCGTTTTTTCGTCTAGACTTTCAAAGTATTTTTGTTCAAGTTTTTCTGCTTTAGAATTGCTTTTAGTGTTTTTTAAAATCGGATGTATTTCGTCTTCAATATATCGCTGAATGTGTTGTTCAGAATCTGCTTTTAATGGCGAATCAAGTTCTTCCAGAAGGGAATGTAATTCGAACTTGCGTTGCTCCAGAAGAATTAGATTTGAATTTTCTTTTTGATTTTCAAAGATTTCCAGTAACATTTCTAATTGATTTTTCAAATCACATTTTACTGTTTCATTTCGGTGTTCCGATGAACCTTTAATATCAATTTGTCCGTATAAAGGAAAAACTTCTTTAAAAACAATTTCTTTAAAAATATAATCTTTTGTCTGATTGCTGTTTTGGAAATATTTTTCGGATTCTTTTCTAAATTTCCAATAAACACTCGGGTGGATAGTAGTATATTCTCTCTGAATTACTGCTTCTATCTGGTGTTGCATATCGATATTATATCTTTCAATAGTATCGACTAAATAGGGGATTACCAAGTTTAGTTTGTTTGCATTTATTGTATTAAGCACTCTTGGATCAGAAGAAACCAATTCGACAACGCCTAATAAATGACCATCTTTTATAATTGGTGCGAAAACACAACTGTTTATGTTTTGTTTTAGTAAATGTTCACCAAGTTTTTTATTTTCTGATTCCTCAATAAATTTTTTGACATTAGAAATTACAAGAGGTTCTTTTTTACTTAATAGATTTTCAAATGAACATCCAAAAAAAGCATTTTTACAATCTATTTCCTGATCTTTTGAAAGTAAAAAACTTTGCAGTTTATTTTCAAATTTCATCGGTCTAATAAATTTTTCTTCTTCAGGATTATAAATGATGAAACCTACTTTTAAATTAGGAACCTTAAAGATTGATTTGAAGATGCTTGTTATGATTTCGTCGGTTGCAACAGTTTTTGCATCTGATTTTAATAGATTACTTTTAAAATTAGAAATAGCATTCTCTGTAGTAGCATCAAATAAAACAATAATACCAAAACCTTTTAGTGTCCAGCTCCCAACAGGAAATTTCTCTTTCCACAAAGCAATATCATCGTAATTATCAATCAATAGATCGATGTCTTCTTGTGTTAGTTTTGGAGCGTTATCAGAAGGAATGATTTCCATGAAATCAGCATTATACAAAATACGATAATGATTTATGATTCCGTTAGCATCTGGAATATCATAAAAGAAAGGTTTATTAAAGTCTATATTTTGTTTGTAGTAAACTCCCAAAATTAGGCAACAATTAGTTATATAAAATTCCTGTTCATCAAAGTCGCGTATGGTTACGTCAAAATTTGTACCTGCGTCTTTAAGTATCTTTTTGAATCTTTCGGTATAATTGAAGGTGAAGTTCTGAAATGGTACCGTAACAGCTTTAATTTCATTATTGGTTAATGCTGTTGGGAATAAATCGGCTAATAAATGACTGATTAAAGTTTCATTCTTTTTAATCACTGAGAAATCTTCAATTCCTGTTCTAAATTCTGGAAAGTTCTCTACTTCTTTCAAAAGCGCCTTGGCATAATTAGAACGATAATCGATATCTGATTGTGCAATTTGCTCTAAAACTTCAATAATTTTATGAAATGAGATTAGAGTCTTAAAAGGGCTTTCGTTGAATAAATGATATTTCATAGGAGTATTATTTATTAGTATACAAAATTACTAATAAACAGAATCTAAGCCCTTTATTTTTGCCTTTATTTTTATAAAAAAAGCCTCAACTATGGCAGTTGAGGCTTTGATTTTGAGTAAGTGTGAAATTGAATAAGAATTAATGTTAACTCTTCTCTTCTTTGTTGAAATAAACTAAGTAATAATACATTTGTTTTTCTTCATCCCAACCTTTTTCTACAAATTTTTCGGCACTTTCAGGATTAATAAAATCCATCTTGATTTGTATATGTGTGTCTAAGTTGATAACGTTTTTGATTGATTTTCTTGCATCAGAAACTGCAGAGTTAGCAATAGGGAAGGTTGTAATATCTTCGATACTGTATTTCTCTCCTTTATCAACTTTGTAGTTTTTAAATTCAGGAATTAAATCTGGATTGTCTAATACTTCGTTTAGGAAATTTTGCTCTTCAAACTGATCGTTCTTTGCAAAATAATTCACAGAACGGTTCATGAACATTACTTCTTCTTTTTTATCTTCTGCTGGCAATACTACATCTTTTGCGAAGCTCTGGCAGAATTTTAAGTATTTCTTGGTGATGAAGTTTTCATCTTCAAAGGCATCTACAGATAAAAAGTGCTCTAACCAGTAACGTGCGTCATAACGGTTGCTATCTACAGTTAGGATTTTATACCCTTCGTCTTTTTTATAATTAAAAATCAAACACCCTTTGTCTAATTTATTAAGGTTGATACCTTGTTGCAAAATCATTTCAAGGTTGCTGTCTTTTTCTTCAAATTGTAAAAAGTCTGCTTGTAATTCGCTTTTAAAAATTCCAATTGCATCAACAACATTATTATCGATACTTAAATTGGTTAAATACGTTACATAAACCTCACCGTTTTTAATGTGCGGGTGGTTTGATTGCTCGTATAAATGTGTCGTAATTCTTTTTGAAACTTCTTGTAAATTTCCTGGATTGTCAAAAATCTCAGTAGCATATTTAAACATGTCGTTATAATCCAAATCGACTTCGTGTGCAAACTGATAATAGTTTTCTTCTTTCTCTCTAAAAGGCTTGAAAAAGTATTCTTTTATCAGAGGAACGATTTCGTCATTTAAATTAAATGGCTGGTCTGATAAAAAAATAGCTTCGTTTCTGCTCTTGTTTCCTACGCGGTGAATCGCAAGCGTGTCGATGTGGGTGTTGAAAAGGTTTATCATTTTTTTTAGGTTCTGAGGTGCTAAGTTTTAAAGGTACTGAGATTTAGCTTCTTTCTTTTAATTTATTAATAAAAGAAACTAACATTCTTTCTACTTCTCGACTATCCTCATATAAATTATTAAATTCGTCTTCGTTTAGATATGCTATATTTTTAGCAATTTCTAATTGTGTTTGCATTTCAAATAAAGAACCTATTGAAATGTTTAAAAAGCGTAAAAAATCTTTGTTGCTTTCTCGTCCAAATCCTTCAGCAATATTGCTTGGAATTGAAATCGAGCTTCGTCTTATTTGTGAAGTTAATCCGAAGACTTCTTCTTTTGGAAAATTATTTGTTGAAATATAGATTTTGGTAATTAAGGACATCGATTTTTGCCAGATTAAAAGCTTTTTGAAATTACTCATATTTGAAAATTTAATTTCAATAAATATAAGAAAAATCTTTAATTTTTTAAAACTTAGAATCTTTGCAACTTAGAACCTTAGTACCTCAAGAATTTAATTCCAATTCTCTTCAAATCCATAATCTTCGAAACTATCGTCTCCTTCGAACATATCTAAATCGTCTTCGTCTAAATCATCTTCAAATTCTCCATAGATATCATCATGCATATCTGTTTCGAAGTTTTTTTCTCCTGAATCATCTGGCATTTCACCATGAGAGAAAAGTGTTTCTGGATAAAGATTACCAGCAACTTGGTCTTCTACTGCAGCTAGTTCAACCAAAAATGTCCACATATGGATAAAATCGTAGACATATATAATTTTAGTGTTTTCTTTATCTAGTATATCTGATAAAGTATAATCACTCATTGTTTTTTGTTCGCCAGGAACATCTCCGGTATCAAAAAGTGGAATTTCATCTTCTTGATTCCAAGTTTCATCGCAGGTATAAAATGAAGCTACTTCCATTCCGTCAAAACCAAAAGAATTGAAGATGGCGTTGTGTAAATCTTCTAAAGTATCTTCTTCAAGAATTGCTATATCTCTAAAAATATCTTCTTCTGCATCTAGAATTACTCTAAATTTATAAACCATAACTTAACTATTTTTTTGTTTTTATTGCTGCTAAAAAGCAAGTGCAAATATACTCTATAAATATTATTTCGCAATGAAATAAATCTTTATTGTGTTTGGTAATACAGCATAATTATTCGTAAGAAAGTTTTATATTATGTGGTTCGTATTTAATAATAAAGATAGTTTTTTATCCTAAATAATGTACGTGAAAATAAAAAGCCGTTGCAAAAAAACTTTCGCAACGGCTTTAAATATATATACTTAAGATTGTTTATTTCAGGTCTGCTTTATTAATGCATTGCATCAGCAGGGTTGATTTTATTTTTTCCTTTTTTAATCAAAAGGATAATAGGAATACAGCATAAAAACATAATACCTAAGTACATAAATATATCCATGTATGCTAAAACAGTACTTTGTTTCATTACCGAATAATCGATTACCTGATAGGCTTTATTTAATGCTTCGTTACTACTAAATCCTTTAGACATAAAACCTTTTTGTAGCAAGACAACTCTTTGTTGTACTTCAAATTTAGTTGTGTCTAAATGAGATACTAAATCTACACGATGTTTCTGACTGAATCTCGTAATAAAGGTGGTGATAATCGCAATACCAAATGATCCTCCTAATTGTCGCATCATTCCTGTAAATGCAGCTCCCTCACCAATATGTTTTCCTTGTAAGGTCGAAAGTGATAATGTTGTTATAGGAACAAAAAGTAATCCTAAACCAATACCTCTTAAAATTAATGGCCAGTATAAATGTTCAACTCCTGTGTCGGGAGTCATATTATTATACATCATAAAGGTGAAGAAAAAGAAAATCAAGAATCCAACTCCTACCATATATCCTTGCGGAACTCCTCTCTGAATTAATTTACCAATAATAGGCATCATAAAAGCGGTTGTAATCGACCCCGGGATAAGTAATAATCCGGCATCGGTCGCTGTCCATCCTAAGACAGATTGTGTATAAATCGGGATAATCAATGTTGATCCATAAAGTCCAAACCCAAGAATGAAACACATTATGGTACCAATACGGAGATTTCCATCTTTAAGTACACTCAAATTTACAATTGGATGTTTATAGGTGAGTTCTCGCCAGATAAATAATATTAATCCAAAAACAGTTACAACACTTAATGTTACAATCAATGAATCATTAAACCAATCGTCTTGTTGTCCGTGTTCCAGAACAAATTGTAAAGAACCAATAAAGGACGCTAAGAATATTATTCCCCACCAATCGACTTGATTGGCTTTTAGTTTCTCACCATATTTTGGACTTCTTACGAAGGAAATTGCCAAAATTGTAGCAATAATTCCTAATGGAATATTGATATAAAAAATATACGGCCAAGAATAATTATCTACTAAATATCCTCCCAAAGGCGGACCTAAAGTTGGACCTACAATAACTCCCATTCCGTAAATTGCCTGAGCCATTCCTCGTTTGGCAATAGGATAACTCTCGGTTATAATGGTTTGAGCAGTAACTAATAATGCTCCACCACCAAGCCCCTGAATAAATCGGAATGCAATAAGTTCCCAAATATTGGAGGCATTACCACATAAAAAAGAAGATAAGGTGAAAATTATAATCGACGTTACAAAATAATTTCGTCTTCCAAATTGTTGTGACAACCAACTCGTCATTGGGATTACAATAACATTTGCAATAGCATAAGCTGTAATAACCCACGCAACGTCTGTTAATGTAGCACCGAGACTTCCTCTCATGTCGGTTAAAGCTACGTTTACGATAGTTGTATCTACGATTTCCAGCAAAGCACAAAGTACTGCGGTTATCGTAATTAAAACTCGTCTGTAGCCATATTCTACTAAATCATCTTCTACTTTTACCATTTTGTTGTATTAGAATACTTTTCTAAAATGAATGTATAATCCTTTCCAGGATGTTTAATCCTGGATAAGTGCAATTTTATTTTATATGTACATCTACATCCACGTTCATTCCTGGTCTCAATAATTTTACTTTTTCGATATCATTATCAGCGTCCAAGTTGATTTTTACTGGTAATCTTTGAATTGTTTTTACAAAGTTTCCAGTTGCGTTATCAGGAGGAAGTAAAGAAAAACGTGATCCTGTTGCTGGAGAAAATGAAGTAAGAGTTCCTTTAAATTCATGATTAGGATAAGCATCTACTTTTAAAGTTACTTTTTGACCAACAATCATTTTGTTAAGTTGAGTTTCTTTAAAATTAGCTACAACCCAAGCTTCAGAGTTATTGATGATATAAAATAAAGATTGCCCTGGCTGAACTAATTGTCCTGGTTGGATATCTACTTTAGAAACCTGACCGTCAATTGCTGCAGTAACCACAGTATAAGACAAGTTTAAATGTGCAACATCTAATAATGTTTTTGCTTTTTTGATATTTGCAGCAGCAACTTCAGTTTGCTTATCAGTAGCTTTAGATTTTGCCTGAATAACTGATTTTTGGTAAGAACTTGCTTTTTCTTGTTGTTGTAAAACACGTACTTGACTTTCTGCTTCTTCTTTTGCAGTTAATGCTTTTTCGTACTGTTGTTTTGTAATCGTATGACTTTTGTACAAGTTATTGTAACGGTTGTAGTCATTAGTTATTTGTACTAATCTAATTTTAGCACTTTCGATATTACCACTAGCAGATCTTACATTTGCATCCGAAACCGAGATATTTGCCAAAGCACTTCCGATATCTGCTTTTGCAGCTTCAAATGAACCTTCAGCACCTAATAAAGCAGCATTAGCTTCATCAATTTTTAATTGGTAATCTCTTTTGTCTATTGTAAATAAAGTATCTCCTTTTTTTACAAAGTCATTATCTTTTACATAAACCTTACTAATATATCCCGATACTCTTGGGATAATTGGATTCATTTTTTTCTCTATTTGAGCATCATCCGTTTCTTCGTGAGCAAGAGAGTGCATGTATTTGTAGATCCCGTAAGTTCCACCAACTAGAACCAAAAGTGCTAGTATAATTATAAATTTGGTATTTGTTTTTTTCTTTTCCATGTGGGCTGTCGATTATATTTTTGTAAGATTGAATGATTGTGATAATTGTCCTGTTTTTGAAAGCATCTCATAATATCTCTGGATGATATCGGCTTTAGATGTTGCTGTATTTACTTTGGCACTAAGATGTTCTACATCAGCTTCAAGTAAATCGTTGGTATCAGCAAGACCATTGTCGAATTTATCTTTCAGGATTCTATAATTTTCAGATGCTTGCTCTAATGCTAAGTCATAAACAGCACTTTGTTTTACAGCCAGATTATAGTTTTCGATAGATTGTTGTACTTCGACTTTAATATAATTTGTCAAGATTTCTTCAGAGCTTTTTACTTCATCTGCTTTGCTTTGAGCTTGTTTTATATCAGCTCCTTTTTTTAATATACCGCTAAGGTCATAAGAAACGCCAACACCAAAGTTCATTGCATTTTGTACCGTAAGAATATTTCTAACATCTACAGCAGCATAACCACCTAATAATGAAACTGAAGGATAGTAAGCACTTTTTGCCATTTTTATGTTAGACTCGCTTGCTTTTTCTTGGTAACGTAATGCTTCCAGATCTTTACGATTCTCTAAAGCAGGTTGCTCATTTGTAGGGATATTATCCATTTTATAGTTGATAAAATCACTTTCTCTAACATAAAGCTTAGTTGTAGGATCTAATTTAAGTAAGGTTATCAAATAATAATTCAAAATATTTAAATTTTTATTTGCTTCATCTATAGATAATTGGATTTTAGAAACTAACAATTGAGATTTCAATAAATCATTTCTCGGAATAATTCCGTTTTTCTCTAATTCGATAAAATCAGTTACACGCTGTTTAGCTTGTTTTTGATCTTCATTTAAAAGGTCAATTGTCTTCTGAGCTTTGTATAAATCAGCATAGTAATTTACAACCCTTAAAGCAATGTCTTCTTTAGTTTTTAATGAAGTAGCAATTTCGGCTTGGTATAAATTTTCAGATATTTTAATACTATTCTGAATTTTAAAACCTGCAAATATTGGTAAACTTGCGCTAAGTTGACCTAACATTAATTGATCAGGATTTGGCATTGATCCAGAGCCAGAACCACTTTCTTGATTCATTTTTAAATCTACTTCAGCACCAGCCAACCTTTGGTATTGTCCAGAAGCTTTTAAATCTGGATATTGGTTGTTTTTAATAGATCTAAGTTCATACTTTTTAGTGTTGACTTTTGTGTTAGCCAACGTGACTTCGTCACTCTTCTCCCATGCTATTCGTACAGCATCATCTAGGGTAAGACTCGTTTTTTCTTGAGCTTCTAATGAGGAAATTCCGACTAGGAAAATCCCAAAGAGCATAATTGGATTAATTTTCATAAACAAGTAAGGCTTTTATAGTTTGTTGAATGTGTTTTGTTAAGTGTGTTTTTATGTAATCGTTATATAAAGCTTCGGTATTTAAATTCAATATTTTTTCGAAGAAGACTTTATTCATATGGAAATGAAAAAAAGTTCCAAGAATAGTAGGAGTGATTAATGGGATAATAACATCTTTTCGGAAAACACCTTTTTCCTGACCTTCATGGATAATGCTTTCCAATGATTTAAGATTGCCTTTCTTTAATTCGGTGAAGTGATTTAAAGTTTTTTCTCTTTTTTTAGATGTCAATTCAAAATGCATAATTCTGAAAATTCCTCCATTGCAGTTAATCTTGTTGATATAAAGTTCTATTAACTTATTTACTTTATCGATAGGTTCTAAATCTTCTTGTAGTAAATTTTCTAATTGTAGTTTCAGATCCGATGTTCGATATATAATCAACGATTCGAGTAATCGTTCTTTGGAACCAAAATAATACGACACCATGGCAATGTTAATTTTTGCTTCTTTGGCAATATTTCGTATCGAAGTTCCTTCAAATCCTTTATCAGAAAAAAGCTTTTCTGCAACCTTGAGAATTTGAATTTTTTTCTCGTTTAATTCGATGTGTGACATGAGTGAGTTTCTAATCGGGTACAAAATTAAACAAGTGTTTAATTTAAACAGTCGTTTAGTTTTTATTTAACATAATTTTAACTAAAATATTTCTTTATAAGTGAATGTTTATTTTGTTATATTGTATTGGTTATTAATTGATTAGGTTAATTATAACGATATAGAATATTTAGGGTTTAAGGAATTATTAGATTTTAAAATCAGATAAAGTTTTGACAAATTCAGCTCTTTGATACCAATCATTATGTACCAATTCGAGGTTTTTTATTTCAAATTTTCCGAAGTTATAATCACGGTATTTGTGTAGTGTTTTTAAGAATAAATCCTTGTTTTTTATGGGTTTTCTGAACCGTACAACCGTTAAATGTGTAGTAAATAAAGAGTATCGTTTATCGATACTTTGTTCGAGAGTAGTTTCTTTAAACGCTGTACGAAGATTATCTCGTAAATCGTTTATACTTGTATCGCTTGGGAATCCCTGAATCATAACTGCCGAAGGGGAGGCAGTAATTCCGTGTAAATTAATTACTGATTTATTTAAACCAGCAATACATTTATTAATTACAGCAACATAATCTTGTATTGTAATGTTGTTTAAATCAAATCCATCATAACAAGATATAATAGATAGTATTGTAATATGAATATCCGAATTAGGATAATAATATTGAGAAGCATCAACTCCTTTTAATTCATTTAAAAAAAGTTGAATGCTATTTTTAATATCTTCTGAAGGTCTAATTAATAACGTAATTCCTAAACGGTTATCACTCAAATCATCAATTTGCGTATCGATAACATAATTGTCATTCGATATTTTCTCACAGGATTCCGTGAACAAATTGTTGTAATGAGAGGCTAAATCCATTTTGTATCGACGTTATTCAGAATAAATTGTGTTTAATTCTTTGCGAAGGGAACGCGGATGACGCGGATTCGCCAGGGTGAAAACGCAGATAAAAACAGATTTCTTTCTATTCCTTTTAAAAAATCCGTTTTTATCTGCGTCTTTACTTTAGTAAATCCGTATCATCCGCGTTCCTTCATATAGATAATCCAAGCTCACAAAGAGAGATAAAATTAAAAAGATTAATATGTTATCTAATAGCCTTTACAAACTCAGCAATATTTCCTGTTCCTTTTTCAGATAAATGTTTGATAAAAGCACTTCCGATAATGGCTCCTTTTGCAAATTGAGTTGCCTGATTAAATGTTTCAGCATTATTAATTCCAAAACCAATAACCTGTGGATTTTTAAGGTTCATATCGGCAATACGTTTAAAATATGATTCTTGCGTGCTACCAAAACCAGATTGAGAACCAGTAACACTTGCAGAACTTACCATGTATATAAATCCGTTAGAAACGCTATCGATAAATTTTATACGATCATCAGACGTTTGTGGCGTGATTAAGAATACATTTATTAAGCCGTGTTTTTCGAAAATCTCTTTGTATTGTTCTGCATAAACATCTACAGGAAGATCAGGAATAATTAATCCATCGATTCCTATTGCAGCACATTTTTTGCAAAACTCTTCGACTCCATATTGTAGAATCGGGTTAAAATAGCCCATTATTACCAACGGAATTGTTACGCTTTCGCGAATTTTTTCTAGTTGGTTAAATAAAACCTGAGTTGTCATTCCGTTATGCAATGCCTGAGTAGAACTTGCCTGAATTGTTGGTCCATCGGCCAAAGGATCACTAAATGGTAATCCGATTTCGATCATGTCGATTCCGCTTTTTTCTAAATCCTGAATGATTTGCACGGTGTCACTAAGATTAGGATATCCCGCAGAAAAATAGATAGAAAGTATCTTTTTATCTTCTTGTAATTTTTGATTTATTCTGTTCATTTTTTTATTTTTTAGTCTAACAGGTTTTTAAGCCTGTTAGGTATATTATTAAGTTTTTTTAATCTATAACAATCTCACTTGTCCAAGTATCATTTTGATTTTTTACAATCAATAATCCAGCATCTGAATCATTTATTTGAGCGATTAATTCACCTTTATTATTCCAAAATGCACTTTTTCCGCCCGAAGGATATCCCCATGATTCACCACTAAAGTTAGACATAAGCACATTCATTTTGTAGGTGCTGGCGTAATCTTGTAGCGCTTTATACGCAACAGGAATTCCGTTTGGCGTAAAGAAAATACTGGCAATATAAATTGCAGTTTTATTCTCGCTTGCATTTTTTGGGTGCAGCGGATTATCAATATCGGCACAAATGGCAAAAGAGATTTTTTTGTTCTCTAATTCGATTGTTGGATTATAATCAAAAGACGATTGATAATAAACATCTTCGCCTTCATGAAGAAATTGCTTTGTATAAATAGAAACCGAATTGTCTGGAGAAATAATAAATTCTCCAATAAACAATTGGTCTTTAATTTTTATAGGTGCTCCAGCAACAATTACAATCTTATTATCTACAGCTAATTTTTTTAAATGCTCTAATCGTGAATCATTTTCTGTGAAAGTAAGTTCACTTGCATTTTCTCTTTCATAACCTGTAATCGATAGTTCTGGAAATACGATTAAATCGGCATTTTTTGTTATTGCCAATTCTATAAGACGATAATGATCCAATAAATTTGAATCGATATCTCCTCGTTTTGGTTTGGTCTGAGCTGCTGCTAATATCATTTTAATAATTTGTGTTATTTAGTTCTTATTTGTTAGTGCTACTTTTATTCCTAAACCTATTAAAACAGCTCCACAACTTTTGTTTATATAATTTGAAAGTTTCTTGTTATACTTTAGTTTTGCAAAAATTATAGAAGAAAAGTTCGCTAAAAATAAGCACCATATTGTTCCTGTAATTGTAAATGTTATTCCAAGTGTTATAAAAGGGACAATAGTATTTTTTAAACCAGAATCTATAAATTGTGGTAGAAACGAAATGAAAAACAATGCTACTTTTGGATTCAATACATTTGTTATTACTCCGTCTCTGTATATTTTTTTTAGATTAATTGATTTCTCTGAAAAAGAAACATCAGTATTAAGTCGAGTTTTGTCCGTGAGCATTTGGTAGCCAATATATAATAAGTAAGCGGCACTGGCATATTTAATAATACTAAAAACGAGTATAGATTTGGCAATAATAATAGAAAGTCCAAATGCAGCAAGGATTGTGTGTATTAAGGAGCCTGTGGCAATTCCTAGTACAGACATAAATCCAGCTTTTTTTCCTTGTGCCATACTTCTGCTTAATATGAAAATAGTATCATTACCAGGAGTTATATTTAAAAGTAATCCCGTTAAAATAAAAGTTTCATAATGAATTATACCGTTCATATTCTTAATTTTTAATTGTTTTTTGGGAACTAATTCTACTGATGTTCGATTTGCGTTAGAGATAAAAGCGACATCCTTTTTAGGCTTTTTTTTAGCCTTAAAAAGATATAGCGTCCCGATAGCTATCGGGAAGCCCGACTGTCTTTTTCTGACGGTAACGCCCAACTATAACTTGAAATAATCGATATATGTATTTAAATCTTTATCGCCACGACCTGATAAATTAATAACTACGATTTCGTCTGGTCCAAATTTCTTTTTTTCCAGAACGGCAAAGGCATGCGCGCTTTCGATTGCTGGAATAATTCCTTCGGTTTTGGATAATTGCAAACCAAATTGCATTGCTTCATCATCGGTAATCGAGATAAATTCGGCTCTGCCAGATGCAAATAAATGAGCATGCATTGGTCCAACTCCTGGGTAATCTAAACCTGCCGAGATAGAATAGGGCTCGGTAATTTGTCCGTCGGGAGTTTGCATTAATAATGTTTTACTTCCGTGAATGATTCCGATTTTTCCTAATGCCGATGTTGCAGCACTTTCGCCTGAATCAACTCCTAAACCTGCTGCTTCGACAGCAATAATATTTACGTTTTTTTCGTCTAAGAAATGGTAAAAAGCTCCGGCAGCATTACTTCCTCCACCAACACAAGCAATAACGTGATCTGGGTTTTCGCGTCCTTCTTTTTCTAATAATTGCGTTTTTATCTCAGCTGAAATTACACTCTGAAAACGAGCTACCATATCGGGATAAGGATGTGGACCAACCACAGAACCGATGATATAATAGGTATCTACAGGATTATTGATCCAATCGCGAATGGCTTCGTTTGTAGCATCTTTTAAGGTTTTAGAACCTGAAAGTGCCGGACGAACTTCGGCACCTAACATTTTCATACGAGCCACATTTGGCGCTTGACGCTTAATGTCGATTTCGCCCATATATACAATACATTGCAATCCCATTAATGCACAAACTGTAGCAGTTGCAACTCCATGCTGACCAGCACCGGTTTCGGCAATAATTCGGTTTTTACCAAGACGTTTTGCAAGCAAAATTTGTCCAATGGTATTGTTTACTTTATGTGCTCCTGTATGACATAAATCTTCTCTTTTTAAGTAGATTTTGGTATTGTATTTTTTCGAAAGTCTTTCGGCAAAATATAGTGGAGTAGGACGACCTACATAATCTTTTAATAGTGCATCGAACTCGGCTTGAAAGCTTGGGTCGGCAGTAATTTTAAGATAGTTCTGGCGTAATTCTTCTACATTTGGATATAACATTTCTGGAATGTAGGCTCCTCCAAACTCTCCATAATAGCCTTTTTCGTTAACGTTGTATGACATAGTTTATTTTTTTATAATGTTATGTGTAGAGATGCATTTGGTGCGTCTTTACTGTTTAAAGATTCAAGTTTTGCTTGAAACTATATAATATGTTTTTATCTTTTAATCCTGGTTCGATTTCGAATTTACTGTTTACATCGATGGCATAAATAGGTAAATTGGTTTTCGAAATCTCTTTTATTGTTGCTACTTCTTCTATTCCGATTCCGCCACTAAGGAAGAATGGTTTTTTCGAATTGTATTTGTTTAATATGCTCCAATCGAATGTGGTTCCGTTTCCGCCGGGTAATTTTCCTTTGGTGTCAAAAAGGAAATAATCACAAACGGATTCGTATGGTTTTAATACTTCAAAATCAAAATTTTCATCGGCAGAGAATACTTTGATAAGTTCGATTTTAGGATCAATTTTATTTTTTAATTCCTGACAAAATTCAACAGATTCATGACCGTGTAATTGAATGGCTTGCAAATCGTATTTTGAAATTTTAGCTAGAATATCTTCCTGACTTTGATTCACAAAAACACCAACTTTCTTAATCGACTTTGGTAAATCGGGAATGATTCCGTCAAAATATCTAGCCGATTTCTCCCAGAATATAAATCCCATATAATCGGGTAGGAGCGAACCTACTTCGGTTATATTGTCGGGATATTTCATACCGCAGATTTTTAATTTCATTTTTTTGATGCTTTAAGCTTTAAGCTTTAGGCTTTAAGCTAAATTAGTAATGTTAAGAAGACTTATTGCTTACAGCATAAAGCTTATAGCTGACTAATAAAGTCAATAGCTGCTTGTCCTGCGTTATCGGTTTTCATAAAGTTTTCACCAATTAAGAAACCTTTGTAACCATAAGGTTTTAATTCGTTAATGGCTTCGACAGAGGAGATTCCGCTTTCGGAAACTTTTACAAAATCATCAGGAATTTGTGCTGCCAATTGTTTGCTGAAATCCAGACTAACTTCAAACGTTTTTAGGTTTCTGTTATTAACCCCAATCATATCCAGCGTTGGCATAATCGATTTCTCTAATTCTTCCTGATTATGAACTTCTAGTAAAACTTCTAATCCTAAGCTTTTTGCGAATTCAGATAATGACTTGATTTCTTCTCTTGTTAAAACCGCAGCGATAAGCAAAATTAAATCGGCCCCATAAGCTTTGGCTTCTAGAATTTGATATTCATCAACAATAAATTCTTTTCGCAATAACGGAATATTTACCGATGCTCTTGCCAAAAGTAAATCATCGAGTGAACCGCCAAAATATTTCCCATCGGTTAAAACTGAAATTCCGCAAGCGCCTGCATTTTCGTATCCTTTTACCACTTCTTCTACCGTAAAACTTTGGTTTATTACAGATTTAGATGGAGAACGACGTTTGTGTTCGGCAATGATTCCTGTTGAGCTTACTTTTAGTTTTTGACTTAAAGAAATAGTTTTTCTTTCAAAAAACACAGAACTTTCCAATTGCAAAACTGGAATTATTGATTTTTTAAGAACAATTTCTCTTTTTTTATCGAAAATTATTTTGTCTAAAATATTCATGATTGTTATTTTTTTATTTAAAATTGAAAGATTTAATAATTTAAAAATTCTGTGTGTTTATAAATTAATCTTTAATTTTTGTGCTTAGATATTTTATAAAATTTGATAAATTTTGTGAAATCTCAATGCTTATTTGATAGCTTTCTTGAATTTCTGTTTGGTTACAAAAACCAAGTTCGCGAGATAATATCAACATACTTCTTACTTCTGCACAACTTCCTTTTGAAATTTTTAAATACCTTATCAATTGTTTGTTATTGTTATATTCAGAGCCTTCTGTAATGTTGTTTGTAATAGAAATTACGGCTCGTTTTATCTGATCTTTAAAACCAAATTCCTTTTCAAACGGTTTGTGATTTAATAATTGAAAAATTAATTTTGCTAATTGAATACCTTTTTTATAAACTTCAAATTCTTCGAAAGATTTTGTCATAATTTTTTTATTTAATAATGAAAGATTTAAAAATATGTAGGGTTGATATTTTAATGTTTTCAAAATTTTAAATGGTTTTATTTCGTCTAGCAATTTTTTAATTTTTAAATCATTAAATCTTTCAATTTACTTAATTCTTGCAATTTCTTTAACGCTTTGTGTGCGTTTCCAGAAAGTAAACTTTCTTTTGCTAATTCAAAACCGTCTAGCGGTGTACATTTTGTAACCGTTGCAATTGCCAATGCTGCATTAGCACAAACCACATTATTTTGAGCTTCGGTTCCTTTTCCAGAAATGATAGATGCAAAGATTTCAGCTGATTCTTCGATAGAATTTCCTCCGTGTATTTCGCTTTGCGCTAAAAGACGAACGCCAAAATCACTTGGATTTAACATGCCTTCCATCGTGTTTGTAATAATCTTTGTTGGTCCGGTTAATGAAACCTCATCATAACCATCTAGCGAATGTAATATCGTGAAATTTACATCGGTATTTTGATATAAATACGCATACATTCTAGCCAATTCAAGGTTAAATACACCTAATAATTGGTTTTTTGGAAACGATGGATTTACCATTGGTCCCAGCATATTAAAGAATGTTTTTACAGCTAATTCTTTTCTTATTGAACCCACATTTTTCATTGCGGGGTGAAATAATGGGGCGTGAAGTATGGCAATTCCTGCTTTGTCGATGCATTTTTCAATGTACTCAGCATCATTAGAGAATTTGATTCCCATTTTTTCCATGACGTTACTAGAACCAGAAATCGAAGAAACTCCGTAATTACCATGTTTGGCTACTTTTATTCCTGCACCAGCCGTAACAAATGAAGCCAGAGTCGAAATATTGAAAGTATCTTTTCCATCTCCACCAGTTCCAACTAAATCGATGGTATTGTAAGCCGATAAATCTACGCGAATGCATAAGTCTAATAAGGCTTCGCGAAAGCCTGCTAATTCTTCGATGTTAATACTTCGCATCATAAATATGGTCAAGAATGCTGATATCTGACTTGGGTTATAATCACCATTTGATATATTAATCAATACGTTTTTAGCCTCATCTTTAGTAAGGACTTCGTGATTGGTTAATTTGTTTAATATATTTTTCATTTTTTTTAAGGCTCTAAGTTTTTTACTGGGACTGAGTACTGCTTACTGAATACTGATTTAATGTTCATTTCCTTGATAAATCCACATTGGTTCCGTTTGTCCTGCTCGTTCAAATCCATTTTTGGTATAGAACTCTATTGATTTTCCATCGGCGGTTAACATTTGCATATGGAAGTCACGATATTTTTCCTGCATTTTATCACAAATCATTTTGCCTATTCCTTTTCCTTGATATTCTGGGAGTACTAATAAATGTGGATAATAAACAGTTAGATAACCGTCGGAAATTGCATTTCCAAGTCCAACAAGTTTTGTGTCATCCCAAGCAGTAATTAAAGTTTCTGAATTTAAAAGTGCTTTATATAATAAATCAGGTTTTTCTGCCGAACTCCATTCATTGGCTTTATACAATGTTATTATATCTTCGATATTAATTTCTTTGGTTTCTAAAATTCTGATATTTATTTTTTTAAGTTGCTAAGGTTCTGAGTTACTAAGTTTTTTCTTTAAATAGTAAGCTGCGACTGAATACTGTGACAGATTACTGTAAACTAAAGACTAACTCTTAACCCAATTCTCCAACATTTTTTTCCCGTTTGGTGTTAATACACTTTCAGGATGAAATTGTACTCCACGTACATCATAGGTTCTGTGTCTTAATGACATTACTTGTCCGTTTTCGTCGTAAGATGTAGCTTCGAGAACATCGGGTAAAGTAGCATCGACAACCCATGAGTGATAACGCCCTACTTCAAATTCTTTTCCTAAACCTTCAAATAAAAGTTCATCATCTACAACCGTTTTTACATTGGTAGCTACACCATGATATACTTTGTCAAGGTTTGATAATGTTCCTCCAAAAACTTCTCCTATGGCTTGTTGTCCTAAACAAACGCCTAGTATGCTTTTGGTTGGTGCATATTTTTGAATAACAGCTTTTAGTAAACCTGCTTCGTCTGGAATTCCTGGTCCTGGTGAAAGTAATATTTTATCGAAACTTGCAATTTCATCAATATCAAATTCATCATTTCTGTACACGGTTACTTCGCAATTTAAATCTTCCAGATAATGTACAAGATTATAAGTGAAGCTATCGTAGTTATCTATTACTAGTATTTTTTTCATTTTTTTGAGGTTCTAAGTTGCTATCCCGAAGTTTCGGGACTGAGGAGCTAAGTTTTAAGCTGTGACTGAATACTGAAACTGGCAACTAATTTTTTATTTATTTTTCTCGAACGTATTTTTCGATAATTATTCTATCTATTCCAAGTTTTTCAATTTTTTCAACTCCTTTTTGAATTAAGGTATCGTTTTTAATTTTTACCGTAAATTCAAATTTGTTGTTCTCCCAGTCTCTATTATTGAAATATTCTAAATTCTCTGTGTATGTACTATCTTTTAAAGTATATTTTCCTCCACCTCCGAAGAATAGTGCATCTGCTTTTTTCCCGTTATTTAAGTCATGGTTAAAGAATGCAAAGTGGGAGTCATTTATAATTTTAATCATTTTGGTTTTTGGATTGAATGTTGAAAAAGTTGAATCTTTTTCGGTTGTCTCTGCCGATATAAGTCGCCAGGTTCCTTCAATGTCTTTTTTAATACTTGTAGTTTCTTGCTTGTTTTTCTCGTTGCAAGAAGTTAAAAATACCATAACCAATAATAATCCAATAGTGTTTTTCATAGTTTTTAGTTGTTTAATTTTTATTTAATGTTTGGTTTGTTAAGTTGTAATTTTTAAGCTTTTCGTTCGGAACTTAAGACTGAAAAACTGTGACCGAATACTAAATTTTCTCTGCCATTTCAAGAGCGGTATTTAATGCTCTTAATTTATTATATACTTCTTGCATTTCGCTTTCTTCGTCTGAGTTTGCTACGATTCCAGCTCCAGCCTGGCAATGCAATTGATGGTTTTTGCTCAGGAAAGTTCGAATCATGATGGCATGGTTAAAGTTGCCTTCAAAATCCATAACACCGATAGCACCACCATAAAAAGTACGATTGGTTTTTTCGTATTCTTCTATAAGTTGCATGGCTCTGTGTTTTGGTGCTCCGCTTAATGTTCCTGCCGGAAAAGTATCGGCTACGACTTGCATTGTAGTTGCTTTTTCATGTAAATGTCCTGTAACTTTTGATACTAAGTGTATTACATGAGAGAAGAATTGTACTTCACGATATTTCTCTACGTTTACATCATGTCCGTTTCGGCTTAAATCATTTCTGGCTAAATCGACCAACATTACGTGCTCACTATTTTCTTTTTTATCTTCAGATAATTGTTTGGCAAGAATGGCGTCTTGTTCATCATTTCCTGTTCTTTTGAAAGTTCCGGCAATAGGATGAATTTCGGCTTTACGATTTTTTACAATAATTTGTGCTTCGGGCGAAGAACCAAATATTTTGAAATCGCCATAATCAAAAAAGAATAAATAGGGGGAAGGGTTGATGCTTCGTAATGCTCTGTAGACATTAAATTCATCACCTTTAAATCCTTGTGTGAATCTACGAGATAGAACTAATTGGAATACATCGCCACGGAAACAATGTTTTTTTGCTAAAGCTACATTATGCTTAAATTCTTCATCTGTTAGATTTGAGAATCCTTCGCCTTCTTTAGAGAATTGGTATGAAGCAATATTTCTTGATTGTAATAATTGTTCTATTTCCGAAATATTATTTCTTCCGTCTACGCTATGACAAAAGATATACGCCTCATTTTTAAAATGGTTAATAGCTATTATATTTTGATATACTGCATAATATACATCTGGAATAGAAATGCTATTGTCTTTTTTTGCAATAGTTACTTTTTCGAAATAACGAACGGCATCGTAAGAGATATATCCAAATAAACCGTTGTTGATAAATTTGAAATCGTTCTTCTCCGATTTAAATTGTCCTGAAAATTCCTGAATAATTTCTGGAATATTAGTCGAATCATCAATTGCTATTTTTTCTGTAGTTCCATCTGGATAAGCCTTAGAAATAGTTTCGTTCTCGATTTTAATACTTGCAATTGGGTTGCAGCATATGTAAGAGAAACTATTATCGTTTCCGTGATAATCGCTACTTTCCAGCAATAAACTATTAGGGAATTTATCTCTAATTTTAAAGTAAATGCTCACAGGCGTTACAGTGTCTGCAAGGATTTGTTTGTAGTGTGTGTTGAGTATAAAAGGTTTCAATGTGTTGATTTTTTTAAGATTTAATATATTATTTTCCGGAAAATTATGAACAAAAAAAAAGACTTGTCGTGATGACAAGCCTTTCATATTTATAGTTTGAATAATACCATAGGAAGCTTAGTTCACGACGTCTGACGTAAATTGTTCCACCACCAAGTATTATTTGTAATTGTTTTCATAAACTTTTTTGTTGGTACAAATATATAAATGTAATTTGAGTATTCGTATACATTGTTTTAAAAAAAATCTCTATTTTTTTGAGTTTTTTGTTAAATTTAATTTAAGTAGTCCATTTTAATGGCTTAATTTCCACTGACTAATGTATTATTTAAGTTCATTCTAAAATCTGGATTTGCTTTAATATTAGGCTCTGTAAATAATGCGACATTTCTTATAGTTGTATATTCTAAGTTAAATGCTGGGTTTTGATACCAGTTTTTGATGCCCGAATCGAAGTTAGAATTTTCGCTTAAAATAGCACCTTGACAGTTATTAATTATTAATCCGTTTAGTTTAATTTTTTCAAGGTTAACTATTCCATCTCCAATTTTTCCTTGAAAAACCATAAAGGGTGTAAAACCTGAGATTACACTATTATTTAAGGTAAAATAACTATTTTCTCCTATATGTGCAGCTTCGCGAACAAGTCCTTGATTGCTTTCTTCCAGATTTACCAAGGTAATATTATTGGCAGTTATCTTGGTTAGTTTTTTGCTTGTATCTGTACTTTCTATTTTGTCATACGAATCGATTTCAAAGCATCTTGAACCTGAAATATCCGAAGAGTAGGGATGACGAATGGCAATACTATTATTTATAGTGCATTGTACTCCTTGTGTAAAATCAAAATCATCATCGGTAGCTCGGTAGGAAACTAAGTTATTCATAACGACATCTCCGCCATAAGATTCAAAAGAATCATCATTTGAATAACTGATCTGAATATATTCTAACTTGGTTTTACGACCAACTCCAGCCAATGATAAACCATTAATTTCTTTTAGAGCATTTAATTTTCTACCAGAGTATTCGATACGTATGTATTTTAAAATACCAGAGTTATCGTCAGCATCTTGTCCGCCATAGTGATTTACAACAGGATCTAGATTAAAATCTAAGAAACTAACTCCACCCATTTTATTAATCGGTGCTTTTCCCAGAAGGATTATTCCGCCCCAATCTCCAGGTTTTCTTTCGGCAACATTCTTGTTAGATGTAAAGATAATTGGGTCAGTTTCTAACCCTTCTGCCATTATCTTAGAGCCATTTGTTATTACCAGTGTACCACAAGTTTTATCATCTCCTCTTATTACTGTTCCGGGTTCAATCGTTAAAACGGCATTATTGGTTAAATATACAACGCCAACTAATTGATATGTATTTCGTTTATATAATTTGGTATCCTTATCGATAGTTCCTGCCAGAATATTTGTTGCTTCATTATATTCGATAGAAGCTGGTTTAAAATTGGTCCATTTATTCATCCAGTTTGATGCGCCAACAATCCCTTTTTGTTGTTGTGCATTGACTATAATACTACTTACTAAACAAATAATTACAAGGTGTAAATTTTTTTTCATAGTGGTGTCTTTAGCAAAATTTGATTTTTGGATAAAAGTCTTTTGGTTGCGACAAAGACTCTTTTTTAATTGTCCCAAAAGTAAAAGTGGTTTGTTAATCAAAGAATGGTAAGATATTATGAAAGTGTTATTATAACTTTAAGAACGTTATTTTATTTGTTCGTAAAGCGATTGTTGTATTTAAATATCAAAAATTAAGGCATAAAAAAATCCCATTCGCCGCGACGAATGGGATTTTAAGAATTAGTAAGCGTGTGATATTAGAATTTCAAAGCTACAGTTAATTCAAAATCATCATTGATAGTTTTGTCTCCTAAGTTTTCAAAGAAGTTTCCTGAGTTGTATTTAATATCATATTTAGTTCTGTCAACTTTAAATGCAGTTGTAGCAGTGTTACCATTTACAGTAATATCAAAAGTTACTGGTTTAGTAATTCCTTTGATAGTTAAATCTGCAGTTACAGTATAAATATCAGTTGCTTTTGCTCCGATAGTTTTGAAAACTAATTTAGCAGTTGGGAATTTTTCAGTTCCAAAGAAATCATCTGCTTTTAAGTGACCGTTTAATTTTCCTTGGTATTCACCAGAAAGGTCAGTTGCGTTAATAGATGTCATATCTACAGTGAAAGTTCCACCAGCTAATTTTTTTCCTTTAAATACTAAAGCACCATCTTTTAGGTTTACAGTCCCAGAGTGTTCTCCAGTTACTTTTTTTCCTACCCATTTAACAGTACTTGTTTTAACGTCAACTTTTTTAGTTTGAGCGTTCATTGAAACTGATGATAAAGCTACTACTAGAGCTAAAGCGATTGATTTTAAATTTTTCATTTTGTTTGATTTTAATAAATTTGGATTAATAATTATAGTGTGATAAATAATTCTTCTTGAGATTTTCTTACTTTTTTATGATGCTGTGTTGCATCTTCTTCGTGTCTGTATCCTACAGTTGCGATAACAGAAGCGTTTAAATTTAAAGCATCTAAGCCTAAGATTTCATTAAATGCAGCTGGGTCAAAACCTTCCATTGGCGTAACGTCAATTTTTAATTCAGCGGCAGCATTCAATAAATTACCTAAAGCTAAATAAGTTTGTTTAGATGCCCAGGTATTTTTTACATCTGCTGGAAGCGTAGAGATTTTAGATTTCATAAAATCGCTATATCCAGATAATGATTCAGCTGGGATTCCTCTTGTTTCGCTAATATTTTTGATAAAACCATCAATTTCAGCATCACCAATATTAGTGTCATTTGCAAAAACAACCAAATGAGATGCTTCAACAATTTGAGATTGTCCCCAAGCAACTGGTTGTAATTTTGCTCTTAATTCTGGTGACTCAACAAAAATTACTTTATATGGTTGTAATCCGTATGAAGACGAACTTAAACGTATCGCTTCTTTAAGTATATTTAAATCTTCTGTTGAGATTTTTTTGGTCGCATCAAACTTTTTGGTTGCGTATCTCCAATTTTGATTTTCTAGGAAAGTATTCATGTTATTTGTTTGTATTAATTTTTTTGATTTCTAAATTTCTCTAATAATTCATTTAATAATTCTAATTCTTCTGTTGTCAGGTTTTCAGAAAAAACAGTTTCGTGTTCAATTACTTTTGGATCTAGTTCTTTTAAAACACCCAAACCTTTTTCTGTAATCGATACTTCTATTTTTCTTCTATTATTTGGGCATACATTTCTGGTGACAAAATCTTTAAGTAATAATTTATCGACTAATCGGGTTGTATTGCTTGTTTTTGCCAGCATTCGATCCTGTATAACACACATGTTAGCTGGATTTCCTTTTTGACCTCTTAATATACGTAACACATTATATTGTTCTCCTGATAAATCATAAGGTTTTAAAACCTCATTAAATTTATCCTGAAGTACATTTTGTGTGTACATGATATTCAGAATAACTCTTTTTGGATTATCCATCTTAACGGTACTTTTTATTACATCTTCAATTGTCATAGTCGTCAGTGTATAATTTGTATATACAAATGTAGTATGTTTTTATTGTTGTATATACAAATGTGCTGTTAAATTTACGTTAATATTATTGAAGGGGATTTTTTCGTGGTTGGAAATCGAGTTTAAAATTAGGGAAATTTAATTTATAATTTGAATTTAAGGTATTGATTAATTGAAGTTTAATTGTTTCTTAAAGTGGCGTGAGACTTTGCGTGGGGCTTGAATTTAGACAAAGATTTCTGATTGAAGTACAAAAAAGAAACCCGACAAATTTTTAAAATCTGTCGGGTTTACTGTCTTAAATAAGTGAAATATAATATAAGTTATTTTTCACTTAAGGATTCTTCTATAAAGGTATTTATTGTTTCTTGTTCTTCGATTGTTGCGTCATTGTCCATATCACTATGATTAATAGTTGTGAATAGAACTTTGATTCCATATTTTTTTTGTTCTTGCTCCGTAGGTAATACACCTTCGTCTGCACTATAGTTTTTAGAGCGCAACGTATATACTCTAGGTTTATAAACTCTGGGAAGAGGCATTCTTCGGTTATCCATTGTTATAATTCTATAAACCGATTCAGGATATTTATCAGCAAATAGAGCTGTCATATCTCCGCCATTCGAATGTCCTATTAAGGTTAGATGTTTGAAATCTAACTCAGGATTTGTTTTTTTAAATTCATTCAATACATATCGAATGTTTTCAACGCCTCGATCCCAATTAGGTCTTCTGGTAATTTTTAAATCTCCTTCCATTGCAAGAAGATCATCTGTTGGTAATTCGTGTTGAATACTGACAACAAAATATCCTTTTGACGCTAGATTTTCAGTTAAATGGGAATAAATCATATTATCTCCACCTTTGTTTTCTCCGTATCCATGACTGAAAATTATTACCTGTTGGTTATTTATTTTCTTGTCTGTATTTGGATGATATATGGCAACAGGAATTTTTCTATCCCTTGAATTATCAAATATTTCTATGTTGTCTAACTTAAGGTCATAAGTTGTATTTGATACTTGACTATTCGTTTTCTTATTGCCTGAACAACTTATCAATAGTAAGCAAAGTAAAATCTGAGAATATATTTTGGTCATTTAGCTATGCTTCTATAAAATTGGTTTGCGAGGATATCTAATAATTAAGTTTAGGAAAAATATTAATGAGGCAAATTATCTTTAAAATAACCATAAACCCAAGTTCCTAATATTGCGCTTACCAAAGTTACTGCAATTACAGTAACTCCAGTTCCTATTTGTGCAAATAGGGGACCAGGACAAGCTCCGGTAATTGCCCAACCAAATCCAAATAATAATCCGCCATAAATCTGACCTTTACTAAATGTTTTAGGCTCAATCTTGATTTCTTCTCCCTGAATAGTTTTTACCTTGAATTTTTTTATCAAAAAAACAGATAGCATTCCTACTGCAACTGCACTTCCGATTACGCCGTACATAAAGAAAGATTGTAAACGGAACATTTCCTGAATACGATACCAACTGATGATTTCGGCTTTTACGAATACTATGCCGAATACAATTCCGACAAGCATATATTTTAAGTTTGAAATTTTCATTTTTAAAGTTTTAAAGTGAAAGTATATAAGGAAGAATCAGGTTTGCCATAACAAATCCGCCAATCATAAAGCAAATAGTTGCTACCAGCGAAGGCCATTGCAAATTAGAAATCCCCATGATTGCGTGTCCGCTTGTGCATCCTCCCGCATAACGCGTTCCGAAACCTACAAGAAAACCACCTACTACAATCATTATAAAACCACGTAGGGTTAATAAACTTTCCCATGAAAAAAGCTGAACTGGCATTAATCCCGAATTATCGGTAATACCATAAGTTGCTAACTCAGTTGTAAGTTTTGAGTTTATTTCGATAGCATTTGGATTCGATAAGAAAACAGTTGCTATTATTCCGCCTAAGAATATTCCGAAGACAAAGAATAAATTCCAGCTTTCTTTTTTCCAATCATATTTAAAGAATGAAATATTTGCAGGAATGCACATAGCACATATATGGCGTAATGATGAACTAATACCAAATGCTTTGTTACCAAAAATTAATAATATCGGTACAGTCAATCCAATTAACGGACCTGAAACGTACCAAGGCCAAGGTTCTTTTATGATTTCAATTAAATTCATTTGTTACTTTTTTATTTAGGTTCAAAGCGGCAAAGGTTCAGAGGTTCAAAGGTTGAAATCTTTGTCGTTTTGTGTCTTTGTTACTTTTTTATTTAGGTTTGGAGTGGCAAAGATACAAAGGCTAAAATCTTTGTTGCTTTGTACCTCTGTACCTTTGTTACTTATTTACTTTAAAACTTTGCTTTGACAAACGAAATCTGATTTTGGAATTGTAGTTTTTGCAATAGCATTAAAACCACCTTCAACTTCGGTGAAGTTTCTAAATCCGCGTGCTTGTAATATCGATGCAGCAATCATACTTCTGTATCCGCCAGCGCAATGCAAATAAAAATGCTCTTTTGGATCGATATCTTTTACCCAGTCATTAATATAAGCTAATGGTTTGTTGTAAGCCTCTTCTATATGTTCGGCACTATATTCGGTTTCTTTACGAATGTCGATTACTTTGTTTTCTTCAACCTTAAATTCATTTGCAAATTGGTCAGGTGTAATTCTGTTTACCGTATCAGTTTCGTAACCTGCATTTTTCCAGGCATCAAAACCACCTTCAAGATGTCCGATAATCGAATCAAAACCTACACGACTTAATCGGGTTACAGCTTCTTCTTCCAGACCTTTTTCGGTTACTAATACAATAGGTTGTTTTACATCGGCAATTAAAGTTCCTACCCAAGGAGCAAAATCACCGTTGATTCCAATATTTACCGATTGCGGAATAAATCCTTTGCTAAAATCGCCATTATTTCTAGTATCCAAAATCAAAGCACCAGTTTCTTCTACTACTGCTTCAAATTCGTCAACTTTTATAGTTTTCATTCCGTTATCTAAAACAGATTCAAAACTTTCATAACCGCTTTTGTTCATAGCCACATTCATGCTAAAATAAGCAGGAGGAGGTAGTAAACCATCGGTTACTTCGGTAATAAATTCAGCTTCGGTCATATTAGCACGCAAGGCATAATTGGTTGCTTTTTGGTTTCCAATTGTCGATACCGTTTCTTTACTCATGTTTTTACCACAAGCACTTCCTGCACCGTGAGCTGGATATACAATAACATCATCTGCCAAAGTCATTATTTTAGTTCGTAACGAATTAAATAATATGGCTGCCAATTGTTCTTGTGTCATCGAAGTGGCTTTTTGAGCTAAATCGGGACGACCAACATCTCCAATAAATAAAGTATCTCCAGAAAAAATCGCATAATCTTTTCCGCTTTCATCAATTAATAAATAAGTAGTGCTTTCCATGGTATGCCCAGGAGTATGCAACGCTTTTATTGTGATGTTTCCTAATTTAAACTCTTGTCCGTCGGTTGCAGAAACACAATCGAATCCACATTCGGCGTTTGGACCATAAATAATCGGTGCACCAGTTTCTTTACTTAAATCAACGTGTCCTGAAACGAAATCGGCATGGAAATGAGTTTCGAAGATGTATTTTAATTTTACTTGGTCACGATTTAAACGGTCTAAGTAGGGTTGTATTTCTCTAAGTGGATCTATAATCGCAGCTTCGCCATTTGAAGTAATGTAATAGGCGCCCTGTGCTAAACATCCGGTATAAATTTGTTCAATTTTCATTGTTGTGTAATCTTAAATAATGTTTTACAAAGGTAACTTTGTTTTTTTGGAAAATAAGTGACTAATGTTACAGAATTTTTTTTGAGCTAAAAAAAAGAAAAATTGAACTGTATGAGTGATATAAGTAAATAGTAGTCAGCCTATTTATATAAAAGTTAAATTAACTTAGATCACTTATAATCTAAAAAAAATAATGGTAGGGTAGTTAAGTAAGTAATTCACCATATAAGTGATATAAGTAAATGTAAGTTAAGCTATTTGAGTGAAACTTAAATGGGCTTAAATGACTTAAATGGTTTAAAAAAATAATGGAATAGTGTTTAAGTAAGTAATGCTTGTTTTTAGTTGTGTGGTTTTTATGTAATTAGTGTTTTAGCTGTTTTTGAACTAACTAAAAATTTTTATAAAGGCAAGGTGATAAAGTTTTTTTTATGTCATTAAATGTTACATTTAATAGGTAAATTTGCGAAACCTCATAATAAAATAAAATACGCTAGTATGGAAGAAATGCTTTTTTATGACCGAATGCAATTCGCATTTACAATAACTTTTCACTACCTCTTTCCGCAACTTACAATGGGACTTTCCTTAATCATTGTATATTTTAAATGGAAATATTTAAAAACTCAAAACGAACAATACAATCATGCCACTCATTTTTGGATGAGAATCTTTGCGTTGAATTTTGCAATGGGTGTTGTAACGGGGATTCCGATGGAGTTTCAGTTTGGAACCAATTGGGCTAAGTTCTCGGAATTAACAGGTGGGATTATTGGGCAAACTCTTGCAATGGAAGGGATGTTTTCCTTTTTCTTAGAATCATCGTTTCTTGGAATATTTTTATTTGGAGAAAAACTACTCGGACATAAATGGCATTTTGTTACTGGATTATTGATATGCATTGGTTCGTGGGCAAGTGGCTTTTTAATTATTGCAACACATTCGTGGATGCAAAATCCTGTGGGATATGAAATTCTTGAAAACGGAAGATTTGTATTAACCAATTTTCAAGCTTTGTTCCTTAATCCTTGGTTATGGCCTTCATATTTACACAATCAGGCAGCTTCGATGGTAACAAGTTCATTTGTTGTTGCAGGAATTGGTGCTTTTTATATTTTGAGTAAAAAGAATTTGACTTACGGAAAACTATTCGTGAAAACGGGTGTTATCTTCGGATTGATTTCGTGTGTAATAGTTGCAGTTCCTACAGGTGATTTACTGGCTAAAAATGTGGTAAAATATCAGCCTGTAACTTTTGCAGCTATGGAAGGAATTTTTCATACTGAGAAAAAAGGTTCTGAAATTGTTCTTATCGGTCAGCCCGATGTAAAAGATAAAAAACTAGATAATAAAATAGCCGTTCCTAATATATTGAGTTTCTTAACTTACGGAAGCTGGCATGAAGAAATAAAAGGATTAGATCAGTTTGACGAAAGTGTTCATCCTACTAATATATCTGGATTGTATTATGCTTATCATATTATGGTAGGACTAGGGACAATTTTTATAGGATTGATGGCTATGGCGGTTTTACAACTTTGCCGAAAAAAACTATTCGAAACCAAATGGATTTTATGGTCGCTACTTTTTATGCTTCCGTTTCCTTATATCGCCAATACTACAGGATGGTACACTGCCGAATTAGGACGTCAGCCGTGGTTGGTTTATAATTTATTACGCACTGCCGAGGGTGCTTCGCCAACGGTTTCCTCAGGGAATACATTATTTACATTATTAGGATTTATAGGATTGTATCTTTTATTGGGCATGTTGTTTTTGCTTATGGTTGGAAAAATCATCAATAAAGGACCTCACACAGAAAAAATATAATTATGGAGTTTTTTTGGTACGTAGTTTTAATGGGAATTCTAGCTGTTTACATTGTGTTAGACGGTTATGATTTTGGTGCAGGAATTATTCATTTATTTTTTGCCAAAACAGAAAAAGATAAAAAAGCGATAACTAATGCGATTGGTCCTTTTTGGGATGCCAATGAGGTATGGATTATTGCCGCGGGAGGTGTATTATTTTTTGCTTTCCCGATTTTATATGCATCATCATTCAGTGGATTTTATTTGCCATTGATTATGATTTTATGGTTGCTTATTTTTAGAGCAATCGGACTAGAAATGCGTGGACAGATTCATCACCCGATGTGGGAAGTAGTTTGGGATAAAGCATTCGGAATTGCGAGTCTACTATTGGCTTTATTCTTTGGGATTGCTTTAGGGAATATTGTTCGTGGTGTGAATCTAGGTATGGTTGTAAATGGTGTTTCGACTCAGGAGGCTCATTTTTTCTTTTTGCCTTTATGGAATCCGACTTTTAGTCCGCAAGCCCATGAATTAGGGATTATCGATTGGTTTACGTTGTTTTTGGGGATTGTGAGCGTTGTAGCACTTACGATTCATGGCGCAAACTGGATTATTTTTAAAACCAATTCTTCATTAAATGAAAAGCTTAAAAAGGTAGTTTTTAGACTCAATATAGTATTACTGATTTTGGTATTTATTTCTTTGCAAATCTGGCATTTTATTGAGCCAAAACCTTTTCATAATTTTATTGAAACTCCAATACTTTGGATATTCCCCTTAATTACCTTTATTGGGATTGTAGGATTGTTTAAGGTGCGCACGTATAAAAAAGACGGAATGGGGTTTGTATTTTCAACATTGTTTCTTGTGGGAGGTTTTGCTTCTACAGCAGTTTCAATTTTTCCAAATGTTTTGCCATCAACCAATAATGTAAATCCTTCATTAACGATTTATAATACCGCAGCACACGAATACGGATTAGAAGCAGGAATGAGTTGGTTTTTTATAGCCTTGGCTCTTGTTATTGTATATTTTATTATTCAATATAGAGTTTTTAGTGGTAAAATGGATGATATTGGATATGGAGAACATTAAGTTTTTAGTTTCAAATCAACGAATTGATTCATCAGTTTTTCTTTGAATAGCCGTTGGTTTTAACCAACGGATAAATAATGAATGCTAGTTGGCTTTAGCCGAATGTCTATATTCGGCTAAAGCCAACAAAAGAAATCTATATATTCCACTGGTTAAAACCAGTGGCAATTCATTTTATTACCTCAGATTAAAGGATTCAAAAGTATTTTAATCTTTGTCAAAGTAAAAAGAACTTTGACAAAGATTACTCTACGATGTCTTTTATGAAATCAATGAATGAATCTGAGTATTTTTCGAATTCCCATTTTCCATTTCCGTGCATACTTGTATAGATTGGTGCATCATTGTTTGTGATGTTTGTAATATCAATACAATATGGGTCAGCACCAGCGTCGGCTATTACAATATAATTTGATGGCCAATCTTCGAGAATTTCGTTTGTTATTGAGTTGAAAGAATAACCATTTTGAGATTTGATTAAATCATCGGCTCCATATAAATTTAATCCCTGAAAGAATTTTTCATCGTCGATAAAAACTCTGATAGGAGAATAGCTTTTAAGAAACAGCAAATAATTCTCGGGTAGTTTCCACTTTTTCTCTATTTCAGCAATTTTGTTTTCGGCGGCAATTGCAAGCCAATTTGATGGATTTGATAAATCTTGTTGCTTATCTCTTTCTATTTTTAATTTGTCGTCTAGTTTAGAAACTGCTTTTTCTAGTTCAGTTTTTGGATTTTTTAGTGTGGGATGAATTTGAGGTTCTTTATGGCCTGAGCCTTGTTTGTACGCTTTGCTTTGCCAATCTAATAATTCATCAATCCTAAAGTTTTCAATTTTCCAATAGCCAGGATCTTTTGGTAAATCACGATCAAAAGGCTGCTTGCTGTGTATTGCAATACTTTTGATTGCTTTTGCACGAACTTCTGTTGGTAAGCTTTCGTTTTGAGCTAACTCAATGAGAGTTTTATATGCTTTTATTCCTTTTGTTTTTATAAGTCCGTCGATTCCCCAATAGGTAAGTTCTGGTTTTGTAATTGTCCACTCGAAGAAGTCACTATAATTTGTTTCATCTTCTTGTACAAGGTCAATAATATCAGTCAACAAGAAATTTCTCCAATGTAGCATTTTGCCATCTTTTGAATATTGGATTAAAATTTCGATAACTTTTTCTCTGTCTGTAGTGGAGAAACTTTTTATTAGTTTGTCTTTTATTTTAGAAAATTTACTTCCGTCATCTTCTGTAAATAAACTTTCTTCGAAGTGTTTGATTGTTTTTGCCATAAGGGTGATTCGTAATGAATATCATTATTCTAAACGTACTAAAATAAAATCCTCAATTCTACTTTTGCTTAGTGAATTATGGGTTTTAATTTTTGTCAAAGTAAAAAAAACTTTGGCAAAGATTGGCTTAAACTTAAAATCTTAAAAGAAAACTTCCTTTGTAATAATATAAAATCCCATTATTAGTACAAACCAACCAAACATTGGTTTTAGTTTAGTTCCGTCGATTTTTTTAGAAAGCTGTGTTCCTATGAGCATTCCTAAAAGTGCGATTCCAGAAATTTCTAATAAGAAGATATAATTTACAGGAGTTCCGATATATAAATCTCCTCCAAAACCTATAGATGAATTAATGAATATAATAAGCAATGATGTTCCTACGGCTTGCTTCATAGGTAAATTGGCAAAAAATATTAGCGCTGGAATAATTAAAAATCCACCGCCAGCACCCAGAAATCCTGTTACAATACCCACAACAAACCCGATTATACTTAGTTGGGTGTAGTTTGTTGTTGTAGGTTTTAGTTCGGCTTTGTTTTTTCTAATCATAGAGATTGCAGCTGCTATCATCAATACAGAAAAAATAAGCATGATTAAAAAGTCTTTGGAAACGGTATAGGAAGCAACAGAAAATAATGTTGATGCGATTTGAGGGAAAATTACTTCTCGTATAATTAAAATAGAAACTACCGATGGAATAGCAAAATACAATGCCGATTTCAGTTTAAGATTCCCCATTTTGTAATGGCTATAACTACCAAATAAAGCAGTGATTCCGACTATAAACAATGAATAAGTTGTTGCTTGCTCTGGATTTATCTTAAATAAATAAACTAAAATAGGAATAGTAAGGATTGAGCCTCCTCCGCCAATTAAGCCTAACGAAAGTCCTATAATAATTGAAGCAAAATAACCTAAATATTCCATTGATGTTTTTTTTGATACAAAGGTTGTTTCTTAAAACGTAAGGCACAGTAACATTTATCACATTGGGTTTTTTAAATGCGAATTTCGTTTCAACGTTAAAAAATATTTACCATTAAGAGATTAAGTTCCATTAACTTCAAACCTTAATTTTTCTTAATCTCTTAATGGTGAAAAAAAAATGTTTTTTTTAAATAAGCGCAATACATTTATCACACAAGATTTGCTATTAGTTTCAACGTTAAAAAATATTACCATTAAGAAATTTAGTTCCATTAAATTCAAACCTTAATTTTTCTTAATCTCTTAATGGTAAAAAAAAAATCAAACATTCTATTTTAAAAGTTCAATTTGGTTTCGGTTTAGTTTTACCAAACCACGTTGTTCCATTTTTTTTAATAAGCGCGATATTACTTCTCGTGAGGTATTAAGTTCGGTAGCAATTTCCTGATGTGATACTTTTAATTCGGTGCAACCACAAGCGTCTTTATGACGTTTTAGGTAAAATTCTAATCGTTCATCCATAGAACGGAAAGCAATACTATCGACAACTTCTAAGACTTCTTCAAAACGACTTCTATAGGTTTCAATCACAAATTCGTACCAAGTACGGTGTTCCATCATCCATTTATCCATTAAGTTTAACGGAATCATGACTACCGAAACATCTTCGACTACTTTTGCCATTATCTGACTTTTCTCGCTCTTGGTTGCGCAAATCATCGATATGGCACAAGCTTGACCTGGTTGTAAATAATACATGAAAAATTCGCCACCATCTTCGCCTTCACGGTAAATTTTGATTTTACCTTTGGTTATTAAAACAGTGTTTTTTATGTATTGTCCAGTTCGCATTAAAATAGTTCCAGTTTCAAAATCCTGCATACTGGCATTGCTTTCGATAGCTGAAATTAATTCGTTGGAAAAGTTCGGAAAGATATTTTTTAAAGGAGTTTGCATTGATGTTGTTTTTTGTACTAATTAGTAATGGTTTTATTCATTAAAATCAGCGCTTTCGATATAATAGGTATTGATTATTTTTTGAAAAGATTCTAATTTTATATTTTCGGATTTAATGATTTTTCCGTTTTTATAAATATGATATTCTCCGTTATTAGATGGTTTTTCAGTCCATAAAATTCCGTTTTTTATTTTTCCTGATTCATCTGTAATCAGATAAGCAGTTGTATTTGTTGCTGATTCAGCATTTATTTTGTCTCGATATTTGCTCATATAAATTCTGTAAATAGCATCTTCTTTAGAGAAAAAATCGGCAATTTGATTAAAAATGGAGTCTACAGTTACATTGTTTTCTGATGTTTTTAAGAAGAGAAATAACTTATAGCTTTTTTCGAAATCATCTCCATCGGCATTAGCCATATTGTTTTTATAGAGATAGCTGGTTTTTTCATTATCATATATTCTATTCGAAATTTTACTTTTTTCGGGTAAGTTGTTGATGTTAAAATCGATTACTTCGAGATAGAAAATTTGTTTGCCTTTATAAATAAATTCGCTAACCTTCTTTTTATTTTTTACATATATTTTGATAATGGCATCTTGCTCGTTTAAATTTTTAACCACAATTGTATCATTCTCTTTGGTAAAGAAAAAGGAGTTATAGTAGCTATTGGCATAAATTTGTACCGCAAAACTTTCGAGTTTATCATTATTATATTTTTTAATAATTTCTCCACTTTCAATTTTAATTTCTTCGGTTCTCAGATTATTTTTTTCGTTCTGTGCTGTAACAGATAAACCGCAAAATAAAAGTATTGTTATTATTAATTTCATTTTAATATGCTAATTATAAGTAGAAAAGTTTTTGTAATAAAATCTAAATTTTGGTAACTTAATTACAAAGATAACCGATTATTATGGTATTAATTATATAGAGTTTATGTTTAAATGCCAATTTACTCAAATAATAATATCCTATTTTCTATGGGTTTTGTAGACTGTATTTTTGAAAATTATTTGTAGAAAACAGAATTCATTGATTATTATATCTTTGCTAAAACGTTTTCTACGAATTATAATATAAATCACAAATAGGAGGTTTATAGTTTGCCAAAAACGTTGTAATTTTACCTAAAAATACGATATCATGAATTTATCACAAGAAGATTGGGTAGCTCAATTTGAAGCTGACGAAAATGCAGTTATACTTGATGTAAGAACTGAAGACGAATACAATGATGGCTATATAGAAAATGCTCTTAATATTGATATCAATAAAGGACAGGCTTTTATTTATGAGCTAGAGGAGTTAGATAAAAATAAAAATTATTATGTGTACTGTCGTTCTGGAGCCAGAAGTGCAAAAGCGTGCCAAATAATGAATGAGATGGGGTTTGATAACGCCTATAATTTATTAGGAGGTATACTGGACTGGGATGGAGAAACAGTAACACCATAAAAATAAGAAGAGGCGCGTGCCTCTTTTTTATTTTCTAAAAACTAAATAACCAAAAAACAAAACAACCAAATAATGAGTTTTATACCAGAGGAATACCAAATAAATACTCCATTGGTACAGGATACCTATCTTGTAAACGGAGAGTTAAAAAAATGGACAGGGCAAACTACACCTGTTTTTTCTACCATATCATCTACCGAAAATTATACGCCTACTTTATTAGGATCTATTCCTTTTATGGGAGAAGCCGAAGCTATGGAAGCTGTAGAGTCTGCAACTGCTGCTTATAATAAAGGACAAGGTTTATGGCCTACAATGAAAGTTGTGGATCGTATAAAATGTATGGAGAATTTTGTTTCCCAGATGAAAACCACCCGTACCGAAGTTGTAAAATTATTGATGTGGGAAATCGGGAAATCATTAGGAGATTCAGAGAAAGAGTTTGACAGAACTGTAGAGTATATTTACGATACTATCGAAAGCTATAAAGAGTTAAATACTAGTGGAGCAAGTTTTACCAAAGTACAAGGTATAAACGCTATGGTACGTAGAGGTCCTCTAGGAGTTGTATTGTGTCTTGGACCATACAATTATCCATTAAACGAAACATTCTCATTACTTATTCCGGCATTGATTATGGGTAATCCTGTAATCTTTAAACCAGCTAAACACGGTGTTTTGTTATTATCCCCTTTATTAGAAGCCTTTAGAAGTAGTTTTCCGAGCGGAGCAATTAATATTGTATATGGTAGAGGTAGAGAAGTAGCATCGCCAATAATGAAATCTGGAAAAGTCGATATCCTGGCTTTAATCGGAAATAGTAAATCGGCAATTGCATTGCAAGATCAGCACCCGAATAAAAACAGATTACGTTTGGTATTAGGATTAGAAGCAAAAAATCCTGCGATAATTTTACCAGATGCCGATTTAGATTTGGCTATTCAGGAATGTATCGTTGGAACATTGTCTTTTAACGGACAACGTTGTACAGCACTAAAGATTTTATATGTACACGAATCTATAGCCGAAGAATTTAATAAACGCTTTGCAGCAAAAGTAGATTCGTTGGTTTTTGGGAATCCATGGGATAAGTCAGTTTCGCTTACACCACTTCCAGAGCCAGAAAAACCACATTATATTCACGAATTAATTCATGATGCAACTAGTAAAGGAGCTAAAGTAATTAATGAAAAAGGAGGATTACGCACGGATAATTACATATTTCCAGCGGTTTTATTCCCAATAAATAAAAAAATGCGTGTATATCACGAAGAACAATTTGGACCAGTTGTACCTATCTTGACCTTTAAGGATATTCAAGAACCGTTAAATGATATGGCTGAGTCTAATTACGGACAACAAGTAAGTTTGTTTGGTAAAGACATCAAAACGATTGCACCACTTATAGATACTTTGGTAAATTTAGTGTGCAGGGTAAACCTGAATAGTTCTTGCCAGAGAGGACCAGACGTTTTCCCATTTACGGGTCGTAAAGATTCGGCTGTAGGAACCTTAAGTATTCACGATGCATTGCGTTCGTTTTCTATTAGAACATTCGTAGCATCAAAAGATAATGATTACAATAATGCCATTTTGCAAGAATTATTAAATAGTAAAGAATCGAATTTTATAAATACCGATTATATCTTGTAGTAGCTATTTTTTAATGTTTAAAGCCGTCTTAATCCATTTGGAGTAAGGCGGTTTTTTTTATTTTATATAAAGAGACTTTGTTTTAATTGTAGTATTTTTGCTTCAAATTATTATTTAGAATTACAAAAAATACCATGAAAAATTTTACGTTCCTTTTTCTCTTTTTATTTTCATTTCAGTCTTGGTCACAGTCAGATCAAAAAATGTGGCTCCAAAAGAATAAATATGATTCGGCTATTTCTTATTTTGATAAAAATGAATTTGCTGCAGCGGCAGACTTTTTTTTATTTGCTTATAAAATAAAACCAGATTCTGAATTAGGGAAAATTTCTAAAAATAAATTTGATTCGTTAAAACCAGTTATCAGAAAAAAACTAATCGATAAATTGGTTGGAACATGGAAAATGAACGGAAATATTCCGAGTTGGTCACATAAGAATTTAAAAAGTGATAAGATTGAAAATGAGTTGATGATTATTGATGCCGATAAAATTTCGTATTATTTGCAGAATAAGAGTACGAAAGAAATGAAATTGATTAAAACAGAAGAGATTATTTTTTATGATTCTTTTGAAAAAAATAATCACATAACAGAAATGTTGACTTCGGATAAGCGATTATGGAGTTACTATATAGATGAATATTCAAAAAATCTCCGAGCTATTAATACTGGAAAAATAACAGATTCGGGTAAAGCTAAAATTGATTTAGATAATGAAGAAATATATTATGAGCGAATCAATCAGGATACAAAATAAACGATAGTATTTTAAACCGTCTTAATCCATTTGGAATAAGGCGGTTTTTTATTCTATTAAAAAAAAGAGTTATAAGTTGTTTTATTTGAGTGATTTAAGATGATTATTTGGTTGAAATATAAGATAATAGAATAAATTTGAAGAATAATTGTAACAACTTTATGCTATTCATAACTAATCAAGAATACTATTGATAATCATCAAAAAATAACCAACTATGAAAAGAAAAATATCTCAATTACTGCTATTTGCATTTATAGGTATGGCACAATATAGTTTTGCACAAGAACTATATATGCCAAGAAATATAAAAGAAGCTTATGCAAAAGGAACTCGTTCTATGGATGGGAAACCTGGGAAAAACTATTGGCAGAATCATGGAAAATATACAATTGATGTAACAGTAAATCCTGATACTAAAATTGTAAGCGGTACAGAAACTATTATTTACGAAAACAATAGTAATGATACATTGCAGAATTTACCAATTAGGTTTGTAAATAATCTTCATAAACCATCTTCGCCAAGAAGCGGAGACGTTAGTAATGATTTCTTGAGTGATGGATTAACAATTACATCTTTAAAAATAGAAGGAGAAATATATAAAGAAGATGGAAGAAGTTGGGGAACAGTAGGGAATGTAAAAATGAATAAGCCAATGCTTCCTCATTCTAAAATCACAATTAATATCGATTGGAATTATCCTTTATCTAAAGAAAGCGGCAGGGAAGGACAAATAGATAATACAACATTCTTTGTTGCATATAGTTATCCTCGTGTCACAGTTTTTGATGATTACAACAATTGGGATAGATTGCCACATACTGATCGTCAGGAATTTTATAATGATTTTAATGATTATGTATATTCAGTAAAAGCACCCAAAAACTATGTGGTTTATGGAACAGGAGATTTATTAAATCCAGATGAGGTTTTGCAACCAGAATTTTCGGCACGATTAAAAAAATCATATACTACAGATGAGATTTTGCATATAGCAAATGAACAAGAGATGAAAAGTGGTTCGGTTACCAAACAAAACGATTGGAATATCTGGAAATTTGAAGCCAAAAATATTTCAGATGTATGTTTCGGTTTAAGTGATCATTATTTATGGGATGCAAGTAGCGTTGTTGTAGATAAAAAAACAAATCGTCGTGCAAGCGTTCAGGCGGCTTACGATATAAAAGGAACTGATTTTGTAGTTTCTGTAAAAAATAACAGATATGCGCTGGATTGGTTTTCTAACAATTGGCCAGGAGTTCCATATCCATTTTCTAAAATGACAGCGTTTCAAGGTTTTGCCGATATGGAATACCCAATGATGTGTAATGATTCTCAAATGGGAGATCCTATTTTCGCACAATTAGTGCAGGATCATGAAGTGGCACATACTTATTTTCCTTTTTATATGGGAATAAATGAAACACGTTATGCGTTTATGGATGAAGGTTGGGCAACCACATTCGAATATTTAATAGGTATTTCGCAACACGGTAAAGAAGCAGCCGATGAATTTTATAAAAAATTTAGAGTAAATAATTATATAAATGATCCATCTACAGAAGAAGATCAGCCGATAATCTCCATGTCTACACAAGTTTCGGGTGCAGGATATGGAAACAATTCTTATGGTAAAGCGTCATTATCTTATATCGCCTTAAAAGATTTGCTGGGAGATGATCTTTTTAAGAAATCACTACATGCTTATATGGATAATTGGAATGGTAAACATCCTATTCCTTGGGATTATTTTAATTCATTTAATACAGCTTCGGGTAAAAATCTGAATTGGTTTTTTGATAATTGGTTCTTTACAAATAATTATATTGATATCTCAATTGATAAAGTTGATGTAAAAGCTAAAAATACAGTGGTTTATATTAAAAATAAAGGAGGATTTGCAATCCCTTTTGATGTAAATGTTGTGTATGCAGATGGTACAAAAGAAACATTACATGAAACTCCTGCAACATGGAAAAGTAACCAAAAGAAAACTTCTGTCAATTTTAATACAACCAAAGAAGTAAAATCTGTAACTATAGATGGTGGAATTTTTGTAGATGCAACACCAAAAAATAATACTTGGTCAGCTAAATAATAATTTTAAGACCAGAAAATAAAAAACCGTCTCTTTCTTTTATAGAATGAGACGGTTTTGTTTTATAATAAGTTTTCTTTTTTATCGGGTAAAAACCAAATGATTTCCTTTAGAAAGATTAGCATCAAATTGATATCCTTCGTAATTAAAACCTTTTAAATCATCAATAGTTTCGGCATTAGTATCTATAATATAACGCACCATCATTCCTCTTGCTTTCTTGGCGAAGAAACTAATTATTTTTAGTTTTCCGTTTTTATAATCTTTAAAGTCAGGAGTAATTACAGGCACTTTTAAAGCCTTAACATCTACAGCCGAGAAATATTCATTACTGGCAAGATTTACAAACAATTCACCTTTTTTAAGTTCCTTGTTTAATGTTTTAGTAACCGTTTCTTTCCAGAATTCATATAGATTTTTTGCTTCGCCAATAGATAATTTAGTTCCCATTTCTAATCGGTAAGCCTGAATTAAATCCAATGGTTTTAAAATTCCATATAAACCAGATAGTATTCGTAATTTATCTTGCAAAACATCTAGTTTCTCTACTGGAATTGTATAAGCATCTAAACCAGTATATACATCACCATCAAAAGTAAATACTGCAGGACGTGCATTTTCTGGCGTAAAAGGAGTTTTCCAATCCTGATTGCGTTGCCAGTTTAACTGAGCTAATTTATCCGAAATATCCATTAATTCAGATAATTCTGCAGGGTTTTTGTGTTTTAAAACTTTATGAACTTGTCTGGCTTCTTTTAGTAAGCTAGCTTCGGTATATTGAGAAGTTGGTAATTCTTTTTCGAAATTTAAAGACTTTGCAGGCGATATAACAATTTTCATTTTCTACTTTTTTGTACAGATTCAAAAGTACAAATTGAAATCAAAAGAATAACAGATACAGATTGATTTGTTTGATACTATCATAAAGACATCATATTAAAAAGCTATTTTAACCCTTTAGCGGGGACTATTTTAACACATAGTAACATAGATTTTGGCACTCTCAAAAAAGGCGTTTCACTTATTCTAAAAGCACAAAGCTGGCTATGTGAAAGAAATGTATTTCTTTTAGTATTCTTTATCACACATAAAATCTATGTTTCTATGTGTTAAATGAAACTTTTGTGATGCAAGTAGGGTTAATACACGAAGTAATTGTACTCAGCGGGTTGTTTTAATAGAATAAATAAGAGAAAAATTGTGGATAAAAAACAGTTTGCTATTTGTAACGGATAGTTTTTGACGAAATTATGAAGTTGAAAATGCTAAATACTAAAAAAAATACGCTCTAGATTGTAAAAGGCGTACAGTATGTTGTAAATTTGCGCACGGTAAAATTATCAATATATTATTTTACTGTTATTTTATAAAAATTAGAGAATTCGTGGCTAAAAAAACAAATTATAAAGGTGCTTTGCAAAATAAAATCTTCGAAATTATTTCGCAAGCCTCTCAAGAACTTAATGTAGATAGTTACGTAATTGGAGGTTTCGTAAGAGACTTACTTTTAAAACGAGATTTTAAAAAAGATATTGATGTCGTTGCCGTAGGAAGCGGAATCGAATTGGCATTAAAAGTTTCAGAATTACTTCCAAAACAACCCAAAGTACAGGTTTTTAAAACTTACGGAACCGCAATGTTGCGTTTTGAAGATACAGACATTGAATTCGTTGGTGCAAGAAAAGAATCCTATCATTTTGATAGCCGTAATCCTGTTGTAGAAAACGGAACGCTAGAAGATGACCAGAATCGTCGTGACTTTACTATAAATGCATTAGCATTATCTTTAAATCCTGCTACTTTCGGAGATTTGTCAGATCCCTTTGATGGATTGAGTGATTTAGAAAATAAAATTATTAAAACTCCTTTAGATCCAGATATTACTTATTCGGATGATCCATTGCGTATGTTGCGTGCTATTCGTTTTGCAAATCAATTAGGATTTGAAATTGAAGAAAAATCATTACAGGCAATTACTAAAAACGCAGAGCGAATTAATATTATTTCGGGTGAGCGTATTGTCGATGAATTAAACAAAATCCTTTCTACAGATAAACCTTCAGTTGGATTTTTATTGTTATTCCAAACAGGACTTCTTGATATTATTTTGCCCGAATTAACGGCATTAAATCAAGTAGAAGAAATAGAAGGACATACACACAAGAATAATTTTTACCACACCTTAGAGGTTGTCGATAATATTTGCCCAAATACTGATGATGTTTGGTTGCGTTGGTCTGCTTTATTGCATGATATTGGGAAAGCTCCAACAAAACGTTTCAGTAAAAAACAAGGATGGACGTTTCACGGACATGAGTTTTTAGGAGGAAAAATGGCCAAGAAGATATTCGAACGTTTGCATATGCCATTAAATCACAAAATGAAATTTGTGCAAAAAATGGTAATCATGAGTTCGCGACCTATTGTTTTATCGCAAGATATTGTGACAGATAGCGCCGTTCGTCGTTTGGTTTTTGATGCGGGAGAAGATGTAGAAAATTTAATGATTTTATGTGAAGCCGATATCACAACCAAAAATCCAAGTAAATTCAAGAAATACCATAAGAATTTTGAGGTTGTACGAAAGAAAATCGTTGAGGTAGAAGAGCGTGATCACGTTCGTAATTTTCAGCCACCAATTTCGGGAGAAGAGATTATGGAAATTTATAATCTAAAACCTTCCAGAGAAATAGGAGTTTTAAAAGAAGCCATTAAAGAAGCTATTCTAGAAGGTGAAATTCCAAATGAATATCAAGCGGCTTATGATTTTATGCTCAAAAGAGGTGAAAAGCTTGGATTAACAAAAGCTTCAAAGTAACTAAGGTTCAAAGGCACAAAGGTTTTTCGTAGAGACGCACCGCAGTGCGTCTTTGTTAAGAAAATTAAGGAATGCATAGGTTTTTAGAAACTTAGTCCCGATCCCGAACCGTCGGGACGGGATAGATTCTCAGTGCCTCAGCACCTTTTTTAAATAAACATAGTAACGAGCTTTTTTAAGTTCATTTATTAACTAAAAATAGAGGTTCTGTAATTTTGCACCTCAAGTAAAAAAAATGAAAAGAGAAAATAAATCAGTAATCATTTGGCTTTTGTCAGGATGTTTTTTATTGTTTTTAATGGTTGTAGTAGGAGGGATTACCCGACTAACAAACTCTGGATTATCAATGACCGATTGGCATTTGGTAACAGATACTTTTCCGCCTATGAGTGAGGCAAAATGGAACGAAGCTTTTGAGCAATACAAGAAGTTTCCAGAATATCAAAAAATTAATATTCATAATGATTTCCAACTTTCAGATTATAAAATGATTTATTTCTGGGAATGGTTTCACCGCTTTATCGGTCGTATCATTGGTTTGGTTTTCTTTATTCCTTTTGTTTATTTTCTAATAAAGAAGAGATTAGACAGTTCGACAATAAAAAAATGTATTGTTCTTCTGGCAATGGGAGCTTTTCAGGGTTTCTTGGGATGGTTTATGGTACGTAGCGGATTAATAGATAATCCAGATGTAAGTCATTTTAGACTTTCGCTGCATTTAACTTTTGCTTTTGTAACCTTTGCTTATACATTATGGGTTGCATTAGATTTAATTTATCCTGAAAGAAATAAAATTACCATTAATGTTACCCTTCGTAATATTGCAAGGATTGCCTTGGTTCTCCTTTTAATACAAATTATTTATGGAGGATTTGTAGCAGGTTTAAACGCTGGATTAATCCACAATCATTGGCCATTAATGAGTGACGGACAATTTATTCATGATTCAGTTTTTATCGAACAATCTACACTTGTGAAAAATTTAATAGAAGGTAAAAGTGGTGTACAGTTTGTACACAGAACATTTGCTTATGTAGTTGTTGCTATTATTCTTTTCTTATATTTTAAAAGCACACAATTTGCTCTTAGCAAAACACAATCAAATGGAATTAAAACTTTGGTTGTTTTTGTGTTTTTACAGTTTATTTTAGGTGTTTTTACACTTTTATATCATGTGCCACTTGCATTAGGTTTGATTCACCAAATAATGGCATTTTTCCTTTTAAGCGCGATGACTTATACTTTACACAGATTAAGTAAGTAATAGCCCAATATTCGATCTCATGAAAAAAGTATATCTATTCCTTTCTCTTGTTTTTGTATGTTTTGCATATGGTCAAAAGAAACCTCAGCCTTTAGTTATTTTGGATGCAAAAAAAATAGGCTATATGAATGAGGTACAAAATATTTTGGAACCAATAAATCCAAATGATATTTCGACAATGACAGTATATAAAGATGCTAATTCAAAGAAATATGGATCAGATTCTGGAGTAATTATAATCACCACCAAGAAATTTATTCTGGATACTTTTTATAAAAACAATATCGAAAATTCTCCACTGAAATTAGAAATTCCATCAGCTGAATATCTATCAAAAATAGGAGTTGTATCAGATAAACCAAAGAGTAAGAATCAGACTTATGATGAATTGTTGAGGTATATTGATACAAATACAATCAATAATAAAATTGAAAAAATAGAATCGATAGTTTTTATAAAACCTGCGGATTCTCAGAAATTAAATCCCGATTGGAAATTTGGAGCAATAGAGATTACTCCAGCAGAATAAAGTTACAGAGGTTACTTTAAAGAAAAGGAACAGAGGTTTATAGCTACAAAGGTTTTTTTTAAAGGTGCTAAGTTGCTAAGCTTCTGAGTCGCTAAGACCGAAAGCTTTGTGGCCTTTGCAGTTAAATTTTTACCACAGATTAGAAAGATTTTAAATGTTATTAATTTGTAATCAATAGATTAATAAATAATATTTTTTTTCGTAAATTACACTGACTATATTGTCGCAACTCTTTTGTTTATAATAACATAGATGTCTAAACTTGCAGCACAAGATAAATTTTATGATTTATCAGATTATGGAAGACCTTTTGGAAGGTTTTTTGCGAAAAAGTTACAAAATACACGATTTACACCTATAGATGTAACCTTGCTTTTTGGAATTTCGGGGTTGGTTGCGATTTATTGTATTCTGGAAAAACACTTTTATTGGGCAGGATTTTTTATAATATTAAAATCTATTATTGATGCTGCCGACGGAGAATTAGCACGTATAAAAAACACACCATCTTATACAGGAAGATATCTCGATAGTATATTTGATATTATTTTGAATTTTTTGTTCTTAATAAGTATATGTTACGTTTCTAAAACGACTCTTCCTATTACAATCCTTGCCTTTTTATGCATACAATTACAAGGTACATTATATAACTATTACTATGTGATTCTGCGAAATAAATCGGTAGGAGGAGATAGAACTAGTAAGATTTTCGAAGATAAAATACCTAAAGCATTACCAGGTGAAAGTCAAAAATCGGTCGTTTTTTTGCATCAGGTTTATATTATTGTATATGGGCTTTTTGATAAAATAATTCATGCACTTGATAGTGATGCTTATAAGGTTAAAACATTTCCGAACTGGTTTATGACCTTTGTTTCTTTATACGGTTTAGGTTTTCAGTTATTGCTCATCGCACTTATGCTGGCAATGGATGGCATTGAATATATCGCACCCTTTTTTATCGGATATTCTATCCTGATTTTTGTAATGATAGGAATTAGAAAATATTTTTATCCAGTGGTTGAGAAATTTAACCGCAAAGGGCACTAAGATTTACGCAAAGTTCGCAAAGTTTAAAATCCATTTAATCCTTTTAATCTGTGGCAAAAAAAATTAGCCGCAAAGAGCGCAAAGTTTTATCCTTTGAACCTTTGTACCTATGAACCTCTGTACCTTTTAAATCTGTGACTAGAAAAATTACCCAATCCAGTTTTTAAAATCAGAAACTTTCTCGCGGCTTACAATTACCTCATCGTCTTTATAAGTTGGTAAAATTATTTTCAGGCGTGAATTACTATACAACACAATTTCTTTGATTGCAGGAAGCGGAATAATAAACTTACGGCTTACGCGATAAAAATCTTTTGGATCAAGTTCTTGTTCCAGAATTTCTAGAGTAGAATCGATTAAGTAATTTCTATTATCTGTAGTATGTAAATAAGTGCCTTTGTTTTCGCTAAAAAAACATTCTACTTCATCAGTTCCTATTACTTTTAAATGCTGTCCAATTTTAACGGTGAATCTTTTTTTATAGATTTTCTCGAATGGATTCGAAAGCATTTTTTTAATCTGCTCAAAATCTATTTCAAGGTTTTGGGGAGTGTTTTCTACTTTTGGCAACCGAGATTTAAATTTAGAAATTGCCACTTCTAAATCATCTTCGTCTATTGGTTTCAAGAGATAATCAATACTATTGAGTTTAAAAGCTTTTAAGGCATATTCATCATAAGCAGTTGTGAAAATTACGGCACTTTTGATATCAATCTTTTCAAAAATTTCAAACGATAATCCATCGGATAACTGAATATCAAGAAATATTAAATCTGGATGTTCGTTTTGCGAAAACCAATCAATTGCCTCTACAACTGAGTGAAGCATTACAGCTACGGGAACATTTATTTTATCAAGCTTACGTTGTAATAACCGCGCGGCTGGCTTTTCGTCTTCTATAATTATTGTTCTCATTTTTTGGTTTGGCAAAAGTTTTGGTTGGTTAAAAGTAGTAGTTAAAATTTAATCAGAAAATATTTTTATCTTTTTATTTAAATGAGGATTATTCCCATTTTTGGTTGGCTTCTTTTTTCATAAATTCTTTTATTTTTCGTTCTTCCCAGTCTATGCTAAAGAATATGTTTCTTCCAAATACTGTAAAAGCATGAATTACCAGACCGATACCCCAAAATATTGCTGTAGAGAATGTTTCCCATCTCCAGAACTCTTCATTACCTATAATACCTCGATTTGCACTAGCGATAAGAATGAATATATTTACCAGAACATATATCATTAGGTGAGAGTAAAAACCTTTTATCCTTTTCATTCTTTTGTATGCTAAATTATAACGTTCGTCATTTGTTATGTTTCCGTCATAATCATCGTAATCTTCAAACATGCGTTTTCTAAATCGTCCCATCTTGATCTAATTTAATGTTATTGCCATTTTTCATTTTTGGATTTTTCTTTATCCATTAATTCTTTTATTTTTTGTTTTTCCCATTCTTTACCAAAAACAGGAAAACAATTAAAAACTTTTAATCCGTGAAATAATACTCCTAATCCCCACCATAGTAATGGCCAATAAAACCATAAATGATTAGGGCTGTAGTTTAAATTAATAAAAAGTAAAATAAGGTTGACTATTATAAATGAAGCCAGATTACTATAGAATCCTTTAATGTCCTCAACTCTTTTTTTAGCTTTTAGATAACGGTCGTCATGTTGATTATTATCTTCCATTATTTCCAGTTTTGTTTGTTCTCTTGTTTTCTTAGAATCTCCTGAATTTTTCTTTCTTCCCAATTAGTACTATATCCAAATACTTTGAAAGCATGCATAAGTAATCCAAATCCCCAACCTAAGGCAGAGAACCAAAACCATTGAAATCCTGGTGAAAATTGTAAGTTTACAAAAATTAGAAACGGAATTACACAACAATAGGAAATCAAGTTTCCATAAAAACCTTTAAGTTGTTCCACTCTTTTTTTGGCTCTGTAATAAGCACTATTTTCGCTATAATCGGATGTTGTTTCCATAACAGTAATTTGTTTTGTTAAAATTGGTATTCTAACGGTAAATGTTGCTGCATTTTGCTCAATCAATACTTTTCGATTGGTAATAATGCCGTAGCGGTTTACAATATTTTGCAATCCTACACCTTGGCGGTCTTGCAATACTTCTTTCTTTTGAAAATCATTTTGAACGACTAAATAATCTTTCTCAATGAATATTCGGATATGTAACGGTTTCTGTTCGCTTACTACATTATGTTTTACCGTGTTTTCTAGTAAAAGTTGTAAGGATAGCGGAACTACTTTTGCTTCTGGATTAATATCTTTAGTTGGTAGTTCATAAAACAAACTGTTCTCAAAACGCATTTTTAACAAATTCATATACGTTTTGGCAAAAGCCAATTCATCTTCTACCGATACCAGTTCTTTGTCTTTTTGTTCTAAAACGTAACGATAAATTTTAGACAATGATGTCGTAAAACGTTGCGCATTATCTGGGTTTTCTTCTATCAGAGAACTTAGTACATTTAAACTATTAAAAAGAAAATGTGGATCGATTTGATTCTTTAAGCTTTCGAATTTTGCAGAAGCTGTTCCCGCAATAATTTTCTGTTCCTTAACTCTATTTTCATTATATAATTTGTAAAAATAAAAGGCGTATAATGATAAGGTTATAAAAAAAGTAATAATAATAGAACCGATATAATTGGAGAGGTTTTCATTTGTTAAGAAAACTTCAAAAGACTTTTTATTGATAATAACCTCTTCAAGAATTCGAAGTAAAAAAATCACAAACAAAGTGACTAGAAAAGAGCCAATAAAACCAATTATTATCCTTTTTGCCGAGAACCTGTTTTTTTCAAATACTACATCTAAATAACTGAATAAGGTTGTGTTTGCAATATATAATGAGAGCGTATAAAGAAATGTAAACAGAAAGTAAATGAACAATTGTAAATCAAAATGAATAGTTTGACCAGATAGGAAACCTATAAATTGAACAACTACAAAAATTGCAATTGATAAGTACAGTACTCTGGGGAAGTCTTTATATATTTTATTCATTTTGTTTTTTTAATAAATTTGGAAGGAAGAATAGCGAACAGATTAACTTCCTTCCCAATATTTTATGCTAAAATTTTATTTACAAGTTTTTTGAACTTCAAGCGCTCTGTCTAAACCCCATTTTGGAGAAAAAGGAGTTTCAGGTTTAAAAGTAGCAAAAAGTCCGATAGCTTTTTCAACCTGAGCACACAAAGGTTTCGTGTCAACTCCTGTCCATTTTGCACCACCCAATTGAAAATCGGCTTTGCCAAAAACAACTCTAGGATTATCTGGAGCCAATGCTTCAGCTTTGTTATATGTTTCCATCGTTTTAGCCGAATATTTCATTCCGTTAGTCATAGGATCAGCTACAACCCAAGCAGTGTAAATTAAAGCTTGTAAAACGTAAAGTTCTGCATTGTTTTGATCTTTTATCATTTCGATATTCAATGCATTTTGCGCTTTTGTAAGTAACAAATCTATTTGTGTTTTATCTTGAGTTTTAAAAGCCGATGTTGTATTTACTAATGCAACATAATAATTAGGCAACCAGCTTGTTTTTTCCGCAGCAGCGATTCTTTCAAACAAATCTGATGCTTCCGTATTTTTTCCTTCTTTCCAAAGCCCAAAAGCTTTTCCCATTCCTTGTTCAAATTGAGTTTGAGCAGATAAAAAGCTGCAAATAAATAATGTAATCGCGGTAATAAATTTTGTCATGATTTCTTGTTTTAAGGTTTAGTTGTTTTTTGATGATTGAAACGTTTGTTAATTTATACTTCAAAAGTATTATAGATTTTATTCTCTTTAAATTTTATGTTACTGAGTTGTTGATTTTTAGGGATGAGTTGTTTGAGGAAGGTTCAAAGGTTTAAAAGAGAGGTTCAAAGGTTCAAAGGTTTTCTTTAAGGTTCTAAGTGGCTAAGGTTCTGAGGTACTAAGTTTTTTAGATTCTGAGTAACTTAGTCACTTAGTTTCTCAGAACCTCTTCTACACAATATTGGTAAAACCTTTGAACCTTTGCCTCTCAGAACCTCAGTAGCTTTCCTCTAAAGATTCTTCAACTGATTCTCATTTTTATTATCACTAATAGTCCAGAAGAAACCAATAAAGAAAAAACGGTCTGCTGTAGGCGTTACGGCTTGTCGGTTATAAACTCCGGTTGCATCTGGATTTTTGGCATAATCGTATCCAAATACATTTTGAGTTCCTAATACATTCGAAACCGAGAAGTATAAAATCTTTTGAGTTGTTAATAAATACGCCCAGCTAAGGCTTAAACTATTGTATGATTTTGTTTTTCCGTTCATGAATTTTGTTTCATTTGGGTTGTTGTAAGGTCTTCCTGTGCTAAAACTATTTGTTAAGCCAACTTGCGATTTCCAATCGGTAATAAAATATTTAGTTACAACCGATAAGTTTTGGTCGGCAACAAAATCGGGAGTTACACTTGTTGGGAAATTTTTATAATCTCTTTTGGTGTCAATGTAGGAGTAGGAAATCCAGTATTCCAGATTTTTGTATAATTTACTATCTCTCCAGAATATATCGATTCCTTTAGCATAACCAGAACCATTGTTATTAAAAACCGAATTGTATTGAATGTTTTGCGTGTCGTATTTGACCAAATTGCTGTAATCTTTGTAATAGGCTTCGGCTCTAAAAGTGCGTCCCGTTTTATTGTATTGAAAGTTTAAAATATAATGCGCTGCTTTTTCGCTTTCAAACTGATGATATTTTGAATATTTGATGTAATCAACAACTGGAGTTTGTGTAAAGTCTCCATAAGCAAGAGAAAACTGACTGTTTTTTGCCACTTTATATCCTAATGAAACTCTTGGAGCTAATGCAGTTTCATCAAGTAAACTATTGTTAGAAGCTCTAAGTCCAACTTTTGCAGCTAGTTTGCTAGAGAACGAAATTTCAGTTTCGGCATAAATAGCAGCAATGTTAGAGTCGTAACCATTAGTAATTGTAGGTGTTACATTATCCTGAAAATCTTCGCTGTATTTAGTAATAAAATAATCAGCACCAAATGATAGTTTCACTCTGTTGGAAAGGCTCTTTTTTAATTTTAATTTAAGATGAGCAGCATTTTCATCATCGTTTAAATGATCAATATCAATATCTTTTTTATTGTTGCTATACCCATAACTCAATCCCGAAGTAATTTGCCAGTTACTACCAAATGTTCCATTATAAACTGTGTTTAAGTAAAAGTTGTTGTTTACTAAATTGACTCTTATTTTATCTTCAAAATTGATGTTTTTCTGGTTAAGGTCGATTTTTTCAGTATCAAAAGCGGCATATAATTTCAGAGTTCCGTTAGCAAAATGATAACGATATACACTTTCTCCAGATATAGATTGATAGGGTTGGTTCCAATCGACATCTTGTTTTATAACCGCCTGATAAGGTGCCAGATTGATGTAGCTCACATTTACGCTTAAAGAGCTTTTATCCCATTTTTTTGTATGTCCAACTCCCAATCCTACAGTCATCATAGCGATGTCTGTTTTATTTTGGTCAGGTTCATCCTGAGTATTTAATAATAATACACTCGATAAAGCTTCGCCATATTCTGCCGAATAACCTCCTGTAGAAAAAGCAATTCCGCTAAATAAGAAAGGAGAGAAACGACCACGAGTAGGTAAGTTCTGAACCGTTGCGCCATATGGCTGAGAAACTCTAATACCATCAACAAATGTTTGTGTTTCGTTGGCTTCTCCACCACGAACGAATAAACGCCCATCTTCGCCCACACTTTGAGTTCCTGGTAAGGTTTGTAGTGCAGCAATAATATTTCCTGCAGAACCAGCAGTGGTAACAATGTCCAAAGGTTTTAAGACCGAAACCCTGGCTTTATCGCCAGACTCCATAGTTCCGGCAGTAATAACAACGGCATCTAATGAATTTACGTTTTCCTTTAGCTTTATAGTTTGATTTTTAAAATTGGCAGGATCTATTGATGTAGTTGAAGTTTCATAAATTAAAAAACTTACTATTAATATTTGATTTCCTGAAGTTTCGGTTGTAAATGAAAACTCTCCATTTTCGGCACTTGTAGCACCATCGTAAGTACCATCTATATATATGTTTGCCCCAGCGATTGGCTTTCCTTTTCCGTCAACTACTTTTCCCGAAAGTGTATTTTGGGCAAAAATAACTGAACTTATTACTAAAAATAAGATTGTAAAAAGGGATTTGATTTTTAATCCTATTCCGTTTTTATTTAATTCTAGACACTTGGTTTTCATGTTTTTTGATTTTGATGAGACAAATATATTTTGTTAATTTTAACATTAAAATATTAAGTAACCCAATTGTAGAATTTTGAGGATGAGTTGTAAAATACTTATTTGTATCTTAGCTTCTGTATTTCAAAAAACGTTTTATTATGTCAGAAAATAAAAGAATTTCAAATCTATATCAGTCTATTTATAATGGAAATCCTTGGCTAGAAGTTAATTTAGCAAATACATTAAAAGATGTAAGTGCAGATCAGGCATACAGGAAAATAAATCCTAATTTAAATACGATTTGGGAAATTGTCAATCATCTTATACAATGGAGAAGAAACATTTTAAGACGCGTTCAGGGAGAAACAGTCACTACTCCTGATCATAATTATTTTGTACCTGTTTTAGATTCATCTGAAGCAGCTTGGGAGCAATCACTTCAAAGTCTGGCAAAATCGCAAGAATTATGGAATTCATTTTTAGATGATTTTGATGATGCCGATTTAGATAAAATATATGTCAATAATAATCATACCTATTATGAGCATATTCATGGAATCATTCAGCATGATGTTTATCATTTAGGTCAAATTGTTATTCTTAAAAAAATGCTCAAAACGTTATAATCCACTTTATGAAAAAAGCAATAGTATTACTCGTGTTTTTATTTATGAATGTTATCGTATTTTCGCAGGAAACGGAAGTTAAGTTTGATGAGAATTTAGCAAAATCTCTAAATGCGGACGATTACGGAATGAAGAAATACGTATTCTGTCTTTTAAAATCAGGAACAAATACAACAGCTTCAAAAGAAGAAACCAAGAAATTATTTGAAGGACATATGGCTAATATTGGCAAATTAGCCAAAGAAGGAAAATTAGTTGTAGCTGGACCTTTTATGAAGAACGATAAAAATTATAGAGGGATTTATATTTTTAATGTAGCAACTATCGAAGAGGCAAAAGCACTTGTAGCAACAGATCCCGCAATAAATGCAAATTTGCTTGAAGCCGAATTAGTACCTTGGTACGCAACTGCAGCTTTGCAGGAAACATTAAAGATTCATGAAAAAATCGCCAAGAAAAAAATGTAATACTATTTATGAAAACTGAAAAAGAAAAAATGATTGCAGGAGATTACTACTTAGCTGGTGATTCAATTTTAGTAAAAGATCGTAGAAGAGCTAAAAATTTACTGCATCGTTTAAATGTAACAGAATACCGTTTGACTAAAAAAGCCAAACTAATTTTAGAAGAATTAATCCCCAATACAGGCAAGAGTTTTTATATAGAACCACCGTTTCATTGCGATTATGGATACAATATTACTTGTGGCGATAATGTTTACTTTAATGTAAATTGTGTTGTTCTGGATTGTGCTCCGGTAACTATAGGGTCGAATGTATTTTTTGCACCCAATGTTCAAATTTATACGGCTACACATCCGCTTGACGCAGAATTAAGAAAAACACTCGAAAATGCGTTGCCAATTTCTATAGGAGATGATTGCTGGATTGGAGGAAACTCAGTAATATGTCCGGGAGTAACCATCGGGAAAGGTTGCGTAATAGGAGCGGGATCGGTTGTTACAAAAGATATTCCTGATAATTCGCTTGCAGTTGGGAATCCGGCAAAAATTATCCGAAAATTAAATCAAGAATCAGAAAATAATAAATAATGCTTTCATTAAATAAAGTACACCATATTGCTATTATTTGTAGTGATTATAATAAGTCCAAATTGTTTTATACCGAGATTATGGGTTTAACTATAATCAGAGAAATTTATCGCGAAGAACGCCAGTCGTATAAACTTGATTTAGCATTAAATGGAGAGTATATTGTCGAGTTATTTTCGTTCCCAAATCCGCCAGCAAGAACTTCTAGACCAGAAGGAGCAGGCTTACGGCATTTGGCTTTTGAGGTGTCTGATCTAGACGAAACAATTGCATTTTTAGCATCAAAGAATGTCGCTTATGAAGCAATACGAATTGACGAAACTACCCAAAAAAGATTTATTTTTATCGCCGACCCAGATGATTTACCGTTAGAATTTTATGAAAGGTAATTTTCTTACTTTACTGTTAAAAAAATGCAATATTCGTATGTTTTAAATCGAATATGGTTCTGTTTCTCTAAATTTGCAAACCACTTATAAAAAGTGAGTTTAAACTTCAAACTTCTGATGAACAAAACGGCGCAAATCAAAAAGAATCATCAATTTATTAAATTTCGAAAATTAGTTATTGTTTCTGTTTTAATTGGTTTTCTCTCGGCATTTTTAGGGATTTCTCTCAAGAAAATAACGGAGTATTACGAAGAAATATTTTTTCACCAAGCTACGGTAAATCCGATTTTTTATGTGATTTTCCCTGTTTTTGGACTTTCGGTAATTTATTTCTTGCGTCAGTATTTATTCAAGAAAAAAGAAAATAAAGGGATCAAAGAAGTTTTTGAAAGTACCCAATCAAAGTCTAAAAACTTACCTAATTATAAAATTCCATCACATTTTATTAATGGATTATTGACGGTTATTTTTGGAGGTTCTACAGGAATCGAAGTTTCTACCGTTGTCGCAACAGCAACGATTGGTTCGGTAGCACAACAAAAAGAAAATATTTTTCGCCAATATAAAACTGAATTAATTTGTGCGGGAGTTGCGGCAGGAGTTACAGCATTATTTAGCAGCCCGATTGCAGGGATTTTATTTGCAATCGAAGTAATTTCAAGAAAAGTAACCCGAGCTTTTATAATCTCCAATTTAATTGCAGTTTCTATTGCTTTCGGATTAATTACAATTTTAAACGAAGGACCATTATTTGCTGTAAATATTACAACTTGGCACTTAAAGGCGATTCCGTATTTTATCCTTTTAGGTATTCTAGCAGGAATAAATTCAGTTTATTTAACTCGTTGCGTTTTGTTTTTTAAAGGGCAGTTCTCTAAGATAGAAACACATTATTATAAAATCATTTTAGGTTCGATTGTTCTTAGCGTTTCCTTATTTATATTTCCACAACTTTATGGAGAAGGATATCATGCAATAAATGGAATTTTTACAAATTCAGCAATTCCGTTAACGCTTACATTAACTTTCACCTTTATCGGGATCTTACTTTTAAAACCTATCGTAACTTCTATAACATTGGCTTCTGGTGGCGACGGAGGTGTTTTTGCACCAAGTCTTTTTATCGGGGCATTTTTGGGATTGCTTTTGGCATCAGTTTTAAATACGTTTTTTAATGCACAAGTAATTCCGTTAAATTTTATGGTAATTGGTATGGCAGCCGTTTTAAGCGCTAGTATTCATGCACCATTTACAGCAATATTCTTAGTTTGCGGACTAACGAATGATTACACTTTATTTTTGCCAATCTTAGTTGTTTGCTTGATTTCTAAGTACACAGCAAAAATGATTTATCCGCATACAGTTTATACATTTTTACCAAGCATATCAAAATAAAATAATTTATGGGGGGTGTTACCAAAATAAAAAGAAGCTACCGCAAAACAAGATATATACTTTACAAAGAAACTTTAGTTAATTCTAAAGAGATATTCTGGTCATTCTTAGGCTCATTTGTAGGTATCGGATTGATTGCTTATACCCAAACCCAACATTTTACAGGATCAGATTTAGTGTACTTAATTGGTTCGTTTGGAGCTTCGAGTGTTTTGGTTTATGGAGAAGTTAGAAGTCCGTTCTCACAACCTCGTAACCTTGTAGGAGGACATGTTATTTCGGCAATTATAGGAGTAACAGTACAACAACTAGCACCAGATATTATCTGGATTACAGCACCATTGGCAGTATCACTTTCTATTGTTTGTATGCAAGTAACCAAAACATTACATCCACCAGGAGGAGCAACTGCACTTATCGCCGTTACAGGTTCCAGCCAGATAAAAGATTTGGGGTATTGGTATGTTATCTCGCCAGTATTAACAGGAGTTACAGTATTGCTTATTATAGCTTTGATATTTAATAATCTTACTTCATATCGTAAATATCCAAGTCATAATAAATACCATAATACGTATCATAAATTCCGAAGAAGATTAAGCAAGAAAACATCTCCAAATAATTAAAGATAGGTATCGTTGATAACTATTTAGTGTTAAATACTAACAGCGAAAATATAACTTCCGTAATTTTGTGAAACTATGAAATTACGAAGTTTAAATAACGACGACACAACCCTAGAATTTTATATTCCGGATTACTCATCAAAATTAGAAATTCCTTTTTTTGATGTGGGAATTAGCGCAGGATTTCCATCTCCAGCCGATGATTTTATCGAGCTAACGATAGACCTCAACAAAGAATTTATTAAAAACAAAGACACTACTTTTTTTGCCAAAGTAAAAGGACATTCCATGAAAGATGTCGGGATAAATGATGGTGATTTGTTGATTATTGATAAAAGTTTAGAACCACAAAATAACAAAATTGCAGTTTGCCAAGTCGATGGTAAATTCACAGTAAAACGTATTAAAATAGAAAAAGATATTGTTTGGCTTATCGCCGAAAATGAAGATTACGAACCTATAAAAGTGACAGCCGAAAATGAACTTTTGATTTGGGGAATTGTAGTTCATTCGATAAAATCTTTTTAATTGTATTGAAATAGAACGCGGATTAAACGGATTTTATTAATATTCTAAAAAAATCCGTTTTTTTTCAGCGCTTTCGCGATAGCGAATCTGTTTAATCCGCGTGCCATTTATAGGTGTAGTTTTAACCTCAAATAATAAACAATGTTTGCTTTAGTTGATTGTAATAATTTTTATGCCTCTTGCCAAAGGGTATTCGAACCACATTTGATAGGAAAACCAGTCGTTATCCTTTCTAATAATGATGGTTGCGTTATTGCGCGTTCTGATGAAGCAAAGTTAGCAGGAGTTCCGATGGGAGCGCCCGCATTTAAATTTGAAGCATTGTTTAAAGAAAAGAATATTTATGTGTATTCTTCTAATTATGCTTTGTATGGCGATATGAGCAATCGGGTAATGAATATGCTTAGAACGTATACTCCCGATATTGAACTGTATAGTATCGACGAAGCTTTCTTGAAATTCTCAGGTTTCGAATTATTCGATTTGCATAATTTGGGACTCGACATGCGAAAAAAGATTACAAGAGGTACAGGAATTCCAGTAAGTGTAGGTTTTGCTCCAACGAAAGTTTTGGCAAAAGTGGCAAATAAAATTGCCAGGAAATTTTCTGAACGAACTCAGAATGTGTATTCGATTGATAACGATGAGAAAAGAATCAAAGCGCTTAAATGGACAAAAATAGAAGATGTTTGGGGAATAGGAAGAAAGCATGCCAAACGCCTGAAACAAAAAAATATCCTGACAGCGTATCAGTTTACACAATTATCTGATGCTTGGGTGCGTAAAGAAATGGCTGTTGTGGGACTTCGACTAAAACATGAGCTAGAAGGAAAACCAACATTAGATTTAGAGGCACCTCGAAATAAAAAAATGATTGCGACTACACGCTCATTCGAAACTAAATATGCTACTTACGATGAGATTTCGGAACGAGTAAGCACCTTTACAGCTTCGTGTGCCGAGAAATTAAGACGCCAAGGTTGCCATTGCAATATGGTGACGGTTTTTATTCAGACGAATTATTTAGCAAACGACCAATCACAATATTCGCGTAGTATTACTATAAATACCGACTTTCCGACCAACTCTACAATCGAGCTAAATCAAGCCGCACAAAGAGGATTAAAGGAAATTTATAAAACTGGATATTCCTATAAAAGAGCCGGAGTTGTTGTTATGGGCTTAACGCCAAATGACGAAACACAGCTTAATTTATTCAGTACATCCAACCCGAAACATCAGCCATTGATGAGTGTTATCGATAAGATGAATTTAAGTTATGGCGATAACAAAGTCAAATTTGGAGTACAATCATTAGGCAGACAATGGAAAATGAAACAAGAACGATTATCTCCCAAATTCTCTACAAAACTTAAAGATGTTATTACGATTGAGGTTTAGTTTTTTTTAATTTCAAATTGTATTGTGTTTCTTTTGATTGTCTAAAAAGGGAACGCGGATGATACGGATTCGCTATCGCGAAAACACGGATTAAAACGGATTTTTAAAGTTTTAAATTTCGAGAGGAATCATTTTAATCTTTTAATCTGTGGCAAAAAAAAACACGGAACACGGATGACGCGGATTCGCTATCGCGAAAACACGGATAAAAACGGATTTTTTTCTTTACGGATTACTTTAAAAATCCGTTTTTATCCGCGTCTTTACTTTAGTAAATCCGCGTCATCCGCGTTCCATTTTCACAGCAACCACATAATTTTATCATTAAAAAAAATATATTGTATCTTTGAATTTCAAAATTTTAGATGATTTCAAAAACGCACATATTATTTTTTGTTTTCTTGCTTGGTTTCTTTTTGATGCCAACGCAAGTAGAAGCGTGCGGTATGAAATCTGAAAAAAAGAAGCATACAACCGAAAAATCGCAAACAAAATCAACTGATGGTTGTTGTGATTCAAGCTCTAATAAAAAAGGAAAAGATGGTTGTGCCGATAAATGCAATCATTCTAATTGCCGTTGTGTTACAGTTATTTCGATGTTTACTTCCGAAAAATGGAATGAAACTACATTAAATTGTTTTAATTTTTCGAATAAAAAACAATTCTTTCAGTCTCATGAAGCCGCTTTATCTTCAGGCTTTTATAGTATCTGGTCTCCGCCAAAAATAAGCTAAAAGTTTTCTGTGATAGCCATAAGTGCGTCTAATAGAAAATGTTAACTTTAAGTATTCAAAAAATAAATATCAAATAACGTTCAGGAGTTTTACATTCTTGACAGATAATCTATAAAAAAATGAGATCGATAAAAACTTTATTGGTAGCAATCGTTGCATTGTTATCATTTACTGCATGTGATGCAAAAATAAAAAACGCAAAAACCGAAACTGTAAAAATATTTGGTAATTGCGAAATGTGTAAAAAAACAATCGAGAAAGCAGGTAACTTAAAAAATAGTGCCGAAGTAGATTGGAATAAAGATTCTAAAATGGCAACGCTTACTTATGATGCTACCAAAACAAACAAAGAGGAGATATTAAAACGTATTGCTTTAGCGGGATATGATAGCAATGAGTTTTTAGCACCAAATGATGCGTATGCTAAACTTCCTGAATGTTGCCAATATGAGCGAAATAATAAAAAAATGGCAATGGTTGTTCCTGCTGAGAAAATGAACCATGAAGCGCATTCTGGTCACGAAATGACTTCTTCGGATGTGGATCAAAAAGCAAATATTCTAAAACCAGTTTTTGATGCGTATTTCGGAATCAAAGATGCATTGGTAAAAACAGACGGTGCTACTGCTTCGGCGAAAGCCAAAACATTAGTAACAGCTATTGATGGGGTAAAAATGGAAAGTTTACCAATGGATGTTCACATGGTTTGGATGAAAGTTTTGAAAGACTTAAAAGAAGATGCCGAACATATTGCTGATACAAAAGATGCAACACATCAAAGAGACCATTTTGGAACATTATCTAAAAATGTATATGCGTTATTAAAAGTTTCAAAAGGGGAAACACCAACTTATTATCAGTTTTGCCCAATGGCAAATAACGGAAAAGGTGCCAACTGGTTGAGTAAAGAAAGTACCATTAAAAACCCATATTATGGTTCGAAAATGTTGAGCTGTGGTAATACTGTAGAAACTATCAAGTAAATGAAGCTATACATTAAAAACATGGTTTGCAGTCGCTGTAAAATGGTCGTGAAGTCTGAGTTGGAAAAACTCGGGCTTCATCCGATTGCAGTAGAGCTGGGTGAGGTAGAAATAGAAGAAAAAGAGATAAATTCATTAAAAGAAGATTTAGTAAATGTCTTGCATTCTTTGGGATTTGAACTTATAGATGATAAAAAAAGTTTGACTATTGAGAAAACTAAAACCTTAATCATCGAATTGGTTCATTATAAAAATAACGACCTCAGCACTAATTTATCCCATTATTTATCGACTAATTTACAACACGATTATAACTCGTTAAGTAATCTTTTTACGGAAGTAGAAGGGACAACTATTGAAAAATATTTTATCTCTCAGAAAATTGAGAAGGTAAAAGAGTTACTTATATACGATGAATTAAGTCTGAGCGAAATTGCTTATCAGCTTCAATATAGTAGTGTGGCACATTTGAGTAATCAATTTAAAAAAGTAACCGGATTTTCACCAAGTTATTATAAAAAGTTGAAAGACAAAAAGCGAAAACAAATCGAGGATTTGTAAATCTTATAAATCATAACCAAAATTGTACAAGCTTATTGAAGCGTTATTTTAGAAATTTGTTAAAGAAAAATTCATAAAAAAAATAAAGCAATGACTCATACTTATACAATCACAGGAATGACTTGCGATGGATGTCGTACTAAAGTAGAAAAAACATTAAATGCTATCGAGGGAATCGAGGCACGTGTTACTTTGGAACCACCATTGGCAACGATTACGATGGAAAAGCATATTCCGACGGAGCAACTGCAAGAAGCATTAACTGCGGTTGGAAAGTACACCATTGAAATGACTATGAATCATGGACACGAAAAGCCAGCCGAGAAATCATGCTGTAGTGCTGACGGACATAAACATGAGCATAAAAAAGAAGCTGTAGCGCATAATCATGCTGGAGGAAAATATTATTGCCCGATGCATTGCGAAGGCGATAAAATGTATGACAAAGCGGGAGATTGTCCTGTGTGCGGAATGCATTTAGTACAAGAACCAGTAACAGTTCAGGCACACGAAAAGCCAGCCGAGAAATCGTGTTGCAGTGCTGACGGACATAAACATGAGCATAAAAAAGAAGCTGTACCACATAATCATGTAGGAGGAAAATATTATTGCCCGATGCATTGTGAAGGCGATAAAATGTATGACAAAGCGGGAGATTGTCCTGTGTGCGGAATGGATTTAATACAAGAGCCAGCAGCTATTCAGGTTCAGCAATATACATGCCCGATGCATCCAGAGGTTATAAGTAATATGCCAGGTTCGTGCCCAATTTGCGGTATGGATTTAGTACCAATGGAACCAACAGATAGCGAAGAGAATAAGGTCTATAAAGAGTTATTGCGAAAAATGAAAATAGCAATACTCTTTACTGTTCCTATCTTTTTTATAGCCATGATTGAAATGATGCATGACAATCCTTTGCTAAAAATAATGGATGTTGGGAAATGGAATTGGGTGCAACTGCTTTTCTCGCTTCCTGTAATTTTTTATGCAGGTTGGATGTTTTTCGTTCGCGGATGGAAATCAATCGTGACTTGGAACTTAAATATGTTTACCCTTATCGCGATTGGTACTGGGATGGCATTTTTATTTAGTATCGTAGGAATGTTTTTTCCTGATATATTTCCAGAAGAATTTAAATCGGGACACGGAACAATTCATCTTTATTTTGAAGCTGCAACAGTAATTATTACATTGGTTTTATTAGGGCAATTACTAGAAGCAAGAGCACATAGCCAGACTAGTGGTGCGATAAAAGAATTATTAAAACTCGCTCCTACAGAAGCGACTCTGGTAATTGATGGAGTCGATAAAGTAATTGCAATTCACGATATTAAAAAAGGAGATTTACTTAGAGTAAAACCCGGAGATAAAATTCCTGTAGACGGAAAAATTACCGATGGGGAAAGTACGATAGACGAATCGATGATTACTGGAGAGCCTATTCCTGTTGATAAAAAAACAGGTGATGTGGTGTCTTCGGGAACTATAAACGGAAACAAATCATTTGTTATGATTGCTGAAAAAGTAGGTTCAGAAACTTTGCTTTCGCAAATTATACAAATGGTAAATAATGCCAGTCGTTCCAGAGCACCAATCCAGAAACTAGCCGATAGTATTGCTAAATACTTTGTGCCAATTGTGGTTATTATTTCTGTACTTACCTTTTTTATCTGGGCAAAATTTGGTCCTGAACCAGCAATGGTTTACGGATTTATTAATGCAATTGCAGTATTGATAATTGCTTGTCCGTGTGCATTGGGTTTAGCAACACCAATGTCTGTAATGGTAGGAGTTGGAAAAGGAGCCCAATCGGGAATTCTGATAAAAAATGCAGAAGCTTTAGAAAAAATGGACAAAGTAAATGTTCTGATTACTGATAAAACGGGAACAATTACTGAGGGAAAACCTTCGGTAGAGAAAATTGTTGCGTTGCAATATTCAGAGGATGAATTGTTACAATACATTGCTTCTTTAAATCAGTATAGCGAACATCCTTTGGCGGAAGCCGTAGTAAAATTTGCAAAAGCTAAAAACATCTCTTTAATAAAAGTAGATGATTTTGAAAACATTGCAGGAAAAGGAGTTATTGGAACTGCGATTGATAAAAAGGTTGCATTAGGGAATAAAAAATTAATGGAGCAAGTAGGAGTAATTGTTTCTGGAGCTATCGAAGAGAAAATTATTGCTGAACAGAAATTAGGAAAAACAGTTTCTTATATCGCTGTAGATAAAAATGTAGTAGGATTTGTTACTATAAACGATGCTATAAAAGCAACCAGTGCTGCCGCTATAAAAGAATTAATGCGACAAGGAGTTGAGGTAATTATGCTTACGGGAGATAATATAAATACTGCTAAAGCGGTTGCCGACGAACTGCATTTAACTTCATTTCAGGCAGGTTGTTTGCCAGAAGATAAACTAAAAGTAATTGAGAAATTACAAGCCGAAGGAAAAATTGTAGCCATGGCGGGAGATGGTATCAATGATGCGCCAGCTCTGGCACAATCGGATATTGGGATTGCGATGGGAACAGGAACCGATGTTGCGATAGAAAGTGCCAAGATTACTTTGGTAAAAGGAGATTTGCAAGGAATTGTAAAAGCAAAAAACCTGAGCCACGCTGTAATGGCAAACATCAAACAAAATCTATTTTTTGCTTTTATATACAACGTATTAGGTGTGCCTGTTGCTGCGGGAGTTTTATATCCGTTTTTCGGAATATTGCTTTCTCCTATGATTGCTGCTTTGGCAATGAGTTTTAGTTCTGTATCTGTTATTGTGAATGCATTGCGATTAAGAAGTTTGAAACTTTAAAAACTAAAAAATGAAAATTTATTCAATACTCATATTGTTGCTTTTTGCGATAAGCACGACTGCACAAAAAATTGTGAGGTATGATTTATACGTAAAAGATACGTTGGTGAATTTTACAGGAAAGTCCAAAAGAGCAATTGCTGTAAATGGACAAATCCCGATGCCGACGCTCACTTTTACCGAGGGAGATATCGCCGATATTCATGTGCATAATCAGTTAAAGGAAAGTACATCTTTGCATTGGCACGGTATCTTTTTGCCAAATCAGGAAGATGGAGTTCCTTTCCTTACACAAATGCCTATAAAGCCAGGGGAAACTTATGTGTATAAATTCCCTGTTGTCCAAAATGGTACACATTGGTATCATAGTCATAGTGGTTTGCAGGAGCAAATAGGGATGTATGGTTCTTTGATAATGAAGAAGAAAATAGATGATCCTGATTTTAGAAAAGGAATCGATGATTTGCCTACAATCCCTGTAATGATAAGCGAATGGACAGATTACAATCCAGATAATGTACACCGAATGCTACATAATGCTTCGGACTGGTTTGCGATTAAAAAAGGAACAACCCAAAGTTATACTGAGGCTATAAAAGCAGGTCATTTTAAAACTAAAGTCAACAACGAATGGAAACGTATGATGGCAATGGATGTAAGCGATGTGTATTATGATGCATTTTTAATTAACGGTAAAAAAGAAAATGAATTTCCCGGTCCATTTAAAGCGGGAGATAAAGTTAGATTGAGGATTTCAAATGGAGGTGCTTCGTCTTATTTTTGGCTTACATACGCCGGAGGAAAAATTTCGGTCGTAGCCAATGATGGAAACGACGTAGTTCCTGTTGAGGTTGACAGATTGATAATTGGCGTATCCGAAACGTATGATGTTGTTGTAACAATTCCCGCCGATGATACTGCTTTTGAATTTTTGGCTACGCCTGAAGACCGAACAAAATCAACGTCGATTTATTTAGGAACTGGCATAAAACAATTAACAAGCCCATTGCCAAAGCTCGATTATTTTGAGGGAATGAAAATGATGAACGGCATGATGAATATGGACGGAACCATGAACGAGATGGGAATGGGAATGAGCTTGCAAAAGATGGATATGAATGCTGTAATGTATCCCGAAATTACAGGAAGTGCATCTAAAGAAATGAAACATACTCCCGAAGAACCGATGAAAATGGCCGACGGAGAAAAAATGGATCATTCTGCCCATCAAATGGATAGCGTTAAAGACATTGTAACATTAAATTACAGCATGCTTAAATCGCCTACGGTAACCACATTGCCCAAAGATGCTCCCGTTAGAGAATTACGTTTCGAGTTAACAGGGAATATGAATCGCTATTTATGGAGTATGGATAATAAAGTATTATCAGAATCTGATAAGATTTTAATTAAAAAAGGAGAAACATTACGAATCGTATTGTACAATAATTCGATGATGCGACACCCAATGCATTTGCATGGTCATGATTTTAGAGTATTAAATGGACAAGGCGAATATTCTCCATTAAAAAACGTATTGGATATTATGCCAATGGAAACCGATACGATTGAGTTTAGTGCCAATGCCGATGGAGATTGGTTTTTTCATTGTCATATTTTATATCATATGATGGCAGGAATGAACCGCGTTTTTAGTTATGAGAACTCCCCACCAAATCCGTTATTACCAGATAAAGAATGGGCATACAGAGAATTGCAAAAAGAAAGTAATATGAGTCATATTATGGCAGAGAATGATTTTGCTACTAATGGAAATGATGGTCGTGCAATGATACAAAATGCACGTTGGAGTTTTGGTACCGAGTGGAGATTAGGATATAATGATAGGCATGGTTATGAAACCGAAACTCATATCGGGCGTTATATTGGAAAAAATCAGTGGTTTATGCCATTTATAGGATTCGATTGGCGTTATAGAAAATTTGGACATGATGAGGTTGAGAAAAATATCTTCGGACAAAAAAATACCAAAGACAATCGTTCCGTATTAAGTATTGGTGCTGATTATACCTTGCCTTGGCTAGTTATCGCTCAAGCCGAAGTTTTTACAGATGGAAATGTTAGATTCCAATTATCCCGAGAAGATATTCCGATTTCGCCAAGAATACGAATGGCTTTTATGGTAAATACAGATAAAGAATATATGGGAGGTTTAAAATATATTCTGACCAAAAACGCAGGAATCTCTACACATTATGATAGTGATATGGGTTGGGGATTTGGTTTAATGCTTAATTATTGAATTGTGTTGAATGTGAAATGGGAGAAGTGAAAAGCTAAACTGTATTTTAAAAGAAAACCATATAAGTTATATAAGAAAATATAAGTTTTAAAAACTTAAATGGACTTACATAGCTTATATGGTTAAACTAAAATTTTATTAATCGATTCTTGGGTTACATATTATACAGATAACTTTTCTTCCTGATTATTTTACCGTTTTCAGTCTCTTTAAATTTAGGAACAAAAATGATTTCTTTTGGTTTTTGATATTTATCCAGACTGTCAAAGATTGCATTGTCGATAGTATGTTTTTCGCCTTCAATAACCAAAACTAATTTTTCGCCCAAAGCCGTATCAGGAACACCAATTACAAAATATCGGGTATCTATTTTACCCGAAAGTTTTTCTTCTATTTGCTCAGGAATTAATTTTATTCCACCACTATTGATAACGTTATCAATTCTTCCTAAAAAGACAAACTGATGGTCGTTTATTAGCTCGACTATATCATTGGTTATAATTGTTTCACTGGAAATTGTAGGTGCATTTATAACAAGACAATTTCTATCATCTTGCGATATTTGTACATGAGGTAAAACGGTAAAAGCCTTTTCTCCAACTTGTTTGGCAGCAATATGAGTAATCGTTTCGGTCATGCCGTAAGTTTCGTACACCTTAGTTTTTAGCTTAGATACACTTTTTATAAGCGTAGCATCCATTGCAGCGCCACCTACAATAAGTTTTTTTACATTTTTAAGCGCAGGCAATGAATTTTGAACCTGTAAAGGAACCATTGCTACAAAATCGTATTTGGTATTGTTGTTTGTAAGAGGATGCAGGCTAGGAGCAACAAAATCGACATCTAGTCCAAGAATTAAACTCCTTACAATCATCATTTTTCCAGCGATATATTGAGTAGGCAAGCAATGTAATGCTTTATCTCCGGGATGTAAATCAAAGAAATCACCCGTTGCAAGTGCCGATTCAATCATGGCTTGTTTCTCTAACTGAATCACTTTTGGAGCTCCAGTTGTTCCCGAAGTAGTTATCTCGATATAAGATTTCTCATCAAACCAATCTAAGATAAACTCACCAATAGCTCTTTCATAAGCTTCGCCTTCTTTAACGAAACTATAGGCTATTTGAGATAAGTCTTCTCCATTAAAATGGTCTCCATTTAATTTGAAGAAATTGTGGACGTTTTTATATGTTATTTTTGACATTTGAGTTTGGTTATAGTTTAATAGTTTCAGACTTATTTTCAGTAACGATTTCACCCGTTAATTTTTCTTTCCAATTCGTCCAGTTGTATTTTTTGCTAAAAATATATAGCATGATAGGATAAATAACAATTACTGGCAAGATAATATCTGCGCCAGCAGATGGTTCTGAGATATCTTTAAAAACCGAATGAGTTTGGAATACCGACCAATCCGAGGTAACCAATAGTGCACCTACTAGATTATTGGCAGCATGAAAACCTAATGCCAGTTCTATACCTTCATCCATTAAAGTAATAATTCCTAAAAATAATCCTGTCCCAATGTAATATACCATAACGATATAGCCCATTTTAGACACTTCGGGATTAAAAATATGCATTACCCCAAATATGGTCGAAGTCATTAGTAACGGGAACCATTTGTTTCGGGCTAGATTTGCAAATCCCTGCATTAAATATCCACGAAAAACATATTCTTCGGTACTGGTTTGAATAGGAATTAAAAGAGTTCCTATTATAAATAAAATTACAAACGGAATAGGTTTAAAATTAATTACAAAATCTTCAGGACTTAGATAATAAAATAAAACAGTTAGTACAGCAGTAATAGTTCCCCATAAAAGGAATGAAAATAAGATACGATTCCAGTCTACTTTAGGTCTGGATGTAGTTACCGATAAAAAAGTTTGATGATGTATATATCGTACCACAAAGTAAATTCCTGCTAAGGCAAATGCAAACGAAATCAATATAAGAAACAAGGTAATATTCGATTCAAAAATCTTCATAATACCAGCTTCACTCGTAGGATAAGGTATTTTGTTTATAAGAGTTTGGTATAGTATGGCGAGTGTAAGCGGAATTTGACCAACAAATGATGCGGTTATTATAAAGACGGAACCTAATAAATATTTCCAAAATTTGTTTTCTTCTTTAACTCCTTGTTCTAGAAACATGTATTTTTAATTTAAAATAGTACTTCGATTTATTGCATAAATCTTATTTTTGCTAGCACTAATTTACTTTTTTTTATTTCAAATACGTTTACTTCTTTAAAAAAATAAAAATGATACAAATATATCACAACCCACGTTGCGGGAAATCAAGAAATTGTCTGGCTTTTATCGAGAATACAAAACAAGACTTTGAGATAATCCCATATCTTACCGAAACACCTTCGTTTGATGCATTAAAAGAATTGCTTCATAAACTAGATTTAAAACCGAAAGAGTTGGTTCGAACTAAAGAAAAAATCTGGATAGAGAACTTCAAGAATAAAACAATGACCGATACCGAAGTTATACAAGCTATGGTCGATAATCCTATCTTAATCGAAAGACCAATTGTTGTTAAAGACGGGAAAGCTATTATCGGTAGAGATTTAGAATTGCTAAAACCTTTTTTAGAAACATTATAAAGAGGGTTGTTAACATATTTTTATGATTTTTCATTTTAAACCTACAGTTACATTTGCAGTCTAAAAGCCAAATAGAAACTACCAAAAATGAAAAAAAATCAATTAATCATCATGCTTGTATGTCTTTTTACAAGCATGCTCAGTTTTGCCCAACAACCAGAAGGGCAAAGAGCAAAAGTAACTGGTAAAGTTGTCGAGAAAACGACAAACCAACCGCTAGAATATGCTACAATTACTTTGGTAAATACCAAAAATCCAAAAGCACTTGCAGGAGGAATCACCAATAACAAAGGAGAATTTAGCGTAGATGCTGTTCCTGGGGTTTATGATATTAAAATTGAGTTTATTTCATTTAAGGTAATAGAAATCAAACAGAAAAATATTGCTGAGAATACCAATTTAGGACAATTTGCTTTATCCGAAGATGCCAACCAACTTAATGAAGTTGTGGTTCGTGCCGAAAAATCTACAGTAGAAATTAAACTTGACAAAAAAGTTTATAATGTAGGTCAGGACATGATTGTAAAAGGAGGAACAGTAAGTGATGTTCTGGATAATGTACCATCAGTTTCTGTAGATACCGAAGGAAATGTAAGTTTAAGAGGAAGTGATAATATTAGAATCTTAATAGACGGAAGACCTTCAAATGCTATAAATGTAGCCGAAGCTTTGCGTCAAATCCCAGCCGATGCAATCGATAAAGTTGAGGTAATCACAAACCCATCAGCACGATATGATGCCGAAGGAGGTTCAGGATTAATAAATATTATTCTTAAAAAAGGGAAAAATCAAGGGTTTAACGGAACTTTTATAGCTTCAACAGGAATTCCAGAAACCTACGGAGTAAGTGCAAATGCAAATTATAAAACTAAAAAAATAAACTATTTTACAACTGCGGGATACAGTTACAGAACAACTGAAGGTGGTGGTTCAACAAATTCTGAGTATCTAAATCCAGACGGATCTATTAAAAGTTATCTTGATGAACTAAGAGATACCAAAAGATTAAGAAAAGGCTTTAATGCCAGAGTGGGGGCAGAGTGGGAAATTACTCCAACAATATTTTGGACAAACGCTGTTAATTATCAAAAAAATAGCGGAGAAGATAAAGACCTGATTGACTACAATAATTTTGATGTAAATCATGATTATACAGGATCATCTTATAGATTAAGTAATACTAATATAGCTAGTGATAATGTCGAGTTTACATCAAACTTGATTAAAAACTTTAATGATAAAGGACATAAATTGACTGCAGATATATCTATTTCTAAAAATAATGATGATAGCAATGGTACAATCACAGGTTCGCCAAATTTTAATACAACATTAAACAATCAGGTTCAGAAACAATTTCAGATCCAGGCAGATTATGTATTGCCATTTGGAGAAGGAAGTCAGTTTGAGGCTGGTTATAAAGGAAATTTCAATGATTTAGATAACGTATACAATGTAAATACTGACGATCAAGGAAATCCAATCCAAGGTTTCTTGTCGAATACATTAGTTTATAAAGAGAAAATAAATGCGCTTTATACACAATTTGGGTCTAAAATTAAAGAGACTAAATTCTCCTACCTTTTAGGATTACGTTGGGAAGACAGTAATATTGATGTAAATTTATTGGACACCAATAATTTTAATAATAAGAAATATAATAATCTTTTTCCAAGTGCATTTCTTAATTATGAAATATCAGATAACAGTAGCCTTTCTGTAAGTTACAGTAAGCGTATTTCCAGACCAAGAGGACGTTTCATGAATCCAGCTACAAATTATGCCAGTAATATCAATATCTTTAGAGGAAATCCAGATTTAGATCCTTCGCTAACCGATAAATATGATGTAGGTTATATAAAACGTTGGGATAAAGTAACTTTTAATACTTCCTTGTATTATGAAAACACAACCGATGTATTTACATTCGTAAGATTACAAACAGGAGATAATGTTGATGGAATTCCAGTTATTTTAAGTACTCCGATTAACTTAGGAAAACAGCAAAAGATTGGTTATGAATTCACGGTAAACTATACCCCTTTTAAATGGTGGAAATTAAATACCAATTTTAATCTTTATAATCTTAATACAACAGGAGATTATACTTATACAGATGTCAACAATTTAGCCATCACAGAAAATTTTGATAACCAGGCAACATCATGGTTTGCCCGTATAAGTTCAAGAATAACTTTACCATACAAAATCGACTGGCAAACTACGGCTATGTATAATGGAGCTCAAAAAACAGCACAAGGTAAAAACTTAGGGCAGTTTGGATTAAATTTGGCTTTTAGTAAAGATGTCTTGAAAGATAAAGGAACAATTGCTTTTAATGTAAGTGATGTATTCAATTCAAGAATTATGAAAACAGAAACATATCTAGAGAATGTAAATTCATATAGCGAAATGCAATTTCGTAAGCGACAGTTCAATCTTTCATTTACATATAGATTCAATAAGCCTAAAAACGAAAGAGAAAAACAAGGGCCTAAAAATGAAGGTAATGATGGAGGAGGAGAGTTTCCTGGATAAGGAAACATAGGAAATAAAAAAAAGGACTCGTGTAAACGGGTCCTTTTTTTATGTAGTAATCAAATTAATTTTAAATTGATTGCTCTTTCTTTGCTTTTCTTTCTTTGTACATTTCCCATAGCGCTCCACCAATCCAATATTGAACGAAACCTACCAAGAAGAACATTAACCAAAACCCTATAGTTAGAATGGTTAAGAAAAGTAAAAAGCCTAAATACTGTGAAAATTCAAACATGTTTTCCGGAATTTTTGAATGTAGCCACAAATGTAGGTCTAATATTTTTTCTTACCAATAAAAAACTAAATCAATTTTTATAAAAAAGTAATTATCCGTATTTTTGAGGTCAGTTTTAAAAAGATAAGCTCATAATTTGGTTTAGGAGCTATTTCCAGCTGTCCGCTATATCTTTTTTGGTCCGAAAAAAGACCCAAAAAAGGATGCCGCTTCCATCTGGGCTAGAAATCTAGTTTGCGATGATAGTTTTAAGTGATAGTTTTACAGTTTACACGAATTTTTATATAATAACACACATAAATACATTAAAATGAAATTCAGAATAGAAAAAGACACCATGGGAGAGGTGCAAGTTCCTGCAGAAAAATATTGGGGAGCACAAACAGAACGTTCTAGAAACAATTTTAAAATTGGCGCATCAGCATCGATGCCAAAAGAAATCGTAGAAGGATTTGCTTACTTAAAAAAAGCAGCTGCTTATGCAAACCATGATTTAGGTGTTTTACCAATCGAAAAAAGAGATGCAATCGCTGCAGTTTGCGACGAAATCTTAGCAGGTAAACTAGACGACCAATTTCCATTGGTAATCTGGCAAACAGGTTCAGGTACACAAAGTAACATGAACGTAAACGAAGTAATTGCAAACCGTGCACAAGTTTTAAAAGGATTTGAAATCGGCGAAGGAGAGCAATTCATCAAAGCTAATGATGATGTAAACAAATCACAATCATCAAACGATACTTTCCCAACAGGAATGCACATTGCAGCTTACAAAGCAGTAGTTGAAATTACTATTCCAGGAGTAGAAAAATTAAGAGATACACTTCACGCAAAAGCGGTAGAATATAAAAGTGTTGTGAAAATTGGCCGTACGCACCTTATGGATGCAACACCACTTACATTAGGGCAAGAACTTTCAGGATATGCTGCACAGTTAACTTATGGTATAAAAGCCGTTAAAAACACATTAGCACACTTATCAGAAGTTGCTTTAGGAGGAACAGCAGTAGGAACAGGATTAAATACACCAGCAGGATACGATGTAAAAGTAGCAGCATATATTGCAGAGTTTACAGGACATCCATTTGTAACAGCTGAGAATAAATTTGAAGCACTTGCAGCACACGATGCAATTGTAGAATCTCATGGAGCATTAAAACAATTAGCAGTTTCATTAAATAAAATTGCAAATGATGTACGTATGCTAGCTTCAGGGCCACGTTCAGGAATTGGAGAAATCATCATTCCAGAAAACGAACCAGGTTCATCTATCATGCCAGGAAAAGTAAACCCAACACAATGCGAAGCATTAACAATGGTTTGTGCTCAGGTTATGGGGAACGATGTTGCAATCTCGGTAGGAGGAATGCAAGGACACTATGAACTGAATGTTTTTAAACCAGTAATGGCTGCAAACTTCTTGCAATCGGCTCGTTTATTAGGAGATGCTTGTATCTCATTCGATGAACATTGTGCACAAGGAATCGAACCAAATTACAAACGTATCAAAGAATTAGTAGACAATTCATTAATGCTAGTTACAGCTTTAAATACTAAAATCGGATACTACAAATCGGCAGAAATTGCTCAAACAGCACACAAAAACGGAACAACACTTAAAGAAGAAGCTGTTCGTTTAGGTTATGTAACACCAGAAGATTTTGATGCTTGGGTAAAACCAGAAGATATGGTTGGAAGCCTTAAATAATTAATAATTAATTATGAATTGTTAATTAGGTCTCTACTCTGCCAAGGATGATAACTGCAATGTTGTCTCCCTGACGAAGGAAGGGTCTCCTCAAGTAACTCTACAACTTTTATGTAAAAATAAACCCCTGCAATCTGATTGCAGGGGTTTTGTTTTTCTGTCACCCTGAGCGGAGTCGAAGGGCAACTTATGTTTATTTAGATACAGTATTTCTTTTAAAATTGACACTCCGAAGAATGGGATCTCTCTATAATGCATCTTGAACAGTGGGTTTTAATTGTGGAGCTACTTACGGAGACCCTTCCTTCGTCAGGGTGACAATATTGGGTTATTCTCTAGACAAACAAAGGATAATTAACAATTCACAATTTATAATTCACAATTATTTTCCGTCCACATAATCCTGTAAATAACTAAAACGTGGCGTAAGCTTTCCGTTTTCGGTCATTTTAGCTCTTTGTAGGATACCATCTTTATCGCCGTTAAAAAAGGCAGGGATAACGTGTTCCATAAATTGTTCACCAAAGCCTTCACTAGCATCTTTAGGAATTTCAGAAGGTAAATTATCTACGGCCATTACTACAATTGCAGCAGGATGAAAAACATCAACTTCTTTGTCCTCTCCAGGGAAATAACCATATATAGGTTCCGCAATTGTCGATGCACGAAGCGTACAGGCAATAGGTCCATTTACATCACATGAAATATCGGCAACCACTTTTATCTTGCAATCTTTAGATTGAAGCATTTCTCTAGTTAATATTATTGGAGCGGCAGGCGAATGAAAATGTCCTGTGAAATAAACATCAGTTACTTTGGTGTATTTTTCAAAATCAGAAATGTATTCTTCAGGGTGTTCGTAAAAATCGGTATAATCTAAAACTTGTCCATCTTTACGCTTGTTGTAATCCAATACGTTAAGTTGTACATAAACAGCCTGAGTATAATTTTTGGTTAAGTAATTATCTATAGTTACCTCTTTTATTTTAATGGCATCAAGAATTTCTTTAGCACCATTACCTACTTTTCCAGATCCGGTAATTACAAATTTTAAAGGTGGTAAAGTAATGCGTTTTAAATGAGCAATTAGTGCTTCTTTTCCAGATAAAGTTTCCGCTTTTGGTAATTTAAACAATTCAAATTTAATCCCAAATGCACGAATACCATTATATACACCCACGATTCCTGCATATCTTCCAAACCCAATAAGTCTGTTGTTCTGAGAATTTACTATTGTTTCATGGTCATATAATTCGATATTTTTTTCTAAAACAGCTTGCAATAATTTTCGATTGCCAGGTGACTTTTTTATAGTATGCGAAAAGAAAAAATAAGCTTTATTTGGAATTAAACTCTCAATAGGAACCTCTTTTACTCCAAATAGTACATCACAGTCCGAAACATCATCGGTAACTGTTATACCTAAACTTTGGTATTGAACGTCTGTAAAAATTCTAATATCTGAACTTTCTACTGCTACAGTAGCTTCAGGATAAAGTTGTTTAAGTCGAACCAGCTCACTTGGAGTAAATACAACTCTCCTGTCTGGTGGGTTTTTTCTTTCTTTTATAATTCCAAACTTCATTTATTACTGTTTAAATATTGTATTAATATAACTTTTTTACCTAAATTTGTTTTAAATATAACAAATATAGTTAAAATTTTGTTGTTTTTTTTGAAAAAAAATGAAATCAAATTTATTAAAACCTGATGTTCAATAGCCTGACGAAAATCAAGCTTAAAACTGTGTTAAAATCTGGAAATTTGCTTCAAAAACACAAATAAACAAAAGTATTCAATTCTATATATTTGTTTTCCTAGAATCCCACACATGAATTTCATTAAAAAAGCAAATATACCACAAATCCTTTTCCTTATTTTAGTTTTAAGCTCTTGCGGAAAAGATAAAAATACAAATGCAACCACAGCCGATATAGTAGAAGATACACTCCCTAAAATGAAGCCAATGCTTCAGGAAAAAAAACTGCCTGCAAATTATGTAACAGCTATAAAAAACAGAGTCGATTATTTTTATAATAGAAACTGGCCAAACAATACCATGAACGGAAGTTTTTTGGTAGCAAGAAATGGTGAGATTATTTATGAAAAATACGAGGGTTACGCAAATAAAAACGAAAAGACAGAAATAAATAAAGATACGCCGTTGCATATTGCTTCGGTAAGTAAAGTACTTACAGCAACTGCAGTTTTAAAATTGGTTAACGCTGGAAAAATTGACTTGGATCAGAAAGTAAATACAATCTTAAAAACATTTCCTTATCCAGATGTAACAGTAAGAATGCTGTTAAACCATAGAAGTGGAATGCGTAATTATGCTTATTTTACAGATAGAGATAAATCGATTTGGGACAGACACAACCAGTTAACCAATCAGGACATCCTAAATATCATGGCAACAAAAGATATTGGTTTAGAGTATAAAACCGATACGCGTTTTACATACTGTAATACCAATTATGCTATGTTGGCACTAATTATCGAAAAAATTACTGGGCTTAAGTATAAAGATGCAATGTCTCAGATGATTTTTAAGCCATTGGGTATGACACATAGTTATGTTTTTGATATTGACAAAGACAGAAAAACTGCCGTTCCGTCTTATAAAGGAAATAATGTCGAAATAGGAATCGATTATCTGGATGCCGTTTACGGAGATAAAAATGTTTATTCTACGCCTCGTGATTTATTAAAATTTGACAGAGCCAGAAATGCTCCAGGTTTCTTAAAACCAGCATTACTTAAGGAAGTTTACGAAGGATATAGTAATGAACGTAAAGGCGAGAAAAACTATGGGCTTGGTATCAGAATGATTAATTGGTACTCAGGACAACACTTTTATTTTCATAATGGGTGGTGGCATGGTAATACCTCATCATATATAACATTGCAAAAAGAGAATGTTACGATTATAGCTTTATCTAATAAGTTTACTCGTAAAACATATGCGGTTCGTAAACTGGCACCAATTTTTGGAGATTATCCTTTTGTTTTTAAAGACATCGAATAATAAATTGTAGTTCTAAATTTGGCATAAAAATTGAAATAAATATTTTTGATAATTAATGTCAAATGATGGTTCAAAAAGCGTAATTTTGCAATCTCAATTTTTTATTGAAAAAGAAATGGGGTCGACTGGTTTTGACAGCAAGTCGAATTGAACAGTAAGCACGTCGAGCATTGAGACCTTGCTCGTAAATATAAGATCTTACAATTTTACACGGCGAAAATAACTACGCTTTAGCTGCATAATCCGAATTATAGTAAGATTAAGCCACGTTCCTATCAGATAGGAAAGCTGGATTCTCCTTGAAAGCCTTGGTTTGTGGCGGTCAGTACAGGGGAACCGTAAAAATAAACCTAGATTTCCATGAGCTTCGGGTGGATTTCGAAATTAAGAAGATAAGTGTTGAGTGGTTGTTCCTGACCTAGCTTAACAACGAAAATCCAATCAGGAAATAAACGTGTAGAAAGCTCTTTAGTTGCTTGTTTGGACCCGAGTTCGATTCTCGGCGACTCCACTTAAGGAGACAACTAGTTAATAGTTGTCTCTTTTTTTATACCCATAAATATCCATTTATCAACCTTTTACAGCCTGATATTTTATGGTTCGATTTTTTCACGAGGAATCCTTAGTCTGTTTAAAATAAACAGTCTCAAAGCAGTTCAATTAGAGATATAATCGGGTCTGAATAATGATTCGAAGTCCCGTTAAGGATATAGTATTTTTTTCTCTCTGGGTTTATCGTAATTTTTTGATACTAAATATAACAATTCCAATATAATTTTGGCTTCATCTTCGTTTATCTGAATGCTGCTCTTAGAAAGAATGGCAATTGCTTTTTCTATTGAAACATTCTTATCAATAAAGTTCATCTTTTTTCAGTTTTTCGGTTATCTTTTTTTGATAGTATTTTTAAAAATGCTTGATTTAAACCTAAAGATAGATCTCCAGTTTTAAAATCAACATCAGTCGGTGGAATAAGATTTACAAGATGTCTTTTGTCTGAGGAGTCAAATTCAGAAAATCTTTGAAAGATTTCGACTAATGCTTTCTCTTCTACTTGATTTTTTTTATCAATAGCTCTTAATTTAATAAAAATATCACGTGCTTCCTTTTTAAGGTTTTTTGTGCTGACTTGATTCTCTTTTTTTAATTCCTTGTAGTCATCAAGTTTTAATATTCCGGCAATAAATAATTTTCTACCTCGAGAAAGTGTTAGCTCCTCGTCTTTTATTTTTCTCTCTAATACTTTCTGAGCATATAAATAACTTGCTTTCTGTGTCTTTATATTCTGGTCTTCCAATATGTTTCTGAATAATTCAATTGTATTATTTGAGAGTATCAATTGTTGAAGTTTATTTTGATAACAATCATTAAGAAATACAGCACGCTATTCTTGTTCTGCAGCCATCACGGCAATGGTAGTATGGATATTTTTTTAATCTACCTTTTGAAAAACTTCCGAGAAGTTTTCGATCACAAACTGGACAGATTATAAACTCCTTAAGAAAAAACATTGATTGCAAATCATAATTTTTAGAAGTAGTTTTTCTTTTGGTATTAATAACCGATTGAACCTGATTAAACAAAGCTTCTGATATCAATGGTTCGTGTAAACCTTTTACCAATTGCTCTTCACCAGAGTCAAGTTTAACTGGTATAAGTCCACTATAAACTGGATTGTGCAAAATCCTGAAAAAGTGTGATTTTGAACATAGTAATCCTTTATCATTAGCAATTTTCATGATTTGGGATATTTTATGATTGTTTTTGGCAACCTGATAAAAAGCCCATTTTATAATTCCTGCTTCAGGCTCTTTAAGAACGATACCTTTTTTGCCATCTAATAATGTCAAATTGATAAATCCTAATGGTGCCTTACTAGGATATCTCCCCATCAGTTTTGCTCGACGAATACCGTTCGAAGTATTTTGCGCTCTCCTGGCATTTTCTGCTTCGGGAACAGCTAAATATACAGCCAGCATAACTGTGCTTTCCGGCACAGAGAAATCAATTGGCTGGTCAATAGCTTTTGCTGTCGTTTTATATTTCCGAAGCTTTCCAATCATTTCGTAAGCATATTCAATATTACGACTGAATCGATCCCATTTGATAAATAGAATATTTTTATCTTCTCCTGATGATTTCTTTTTAATTTCTGAAAATAATCGGTTCCATTCTGGTCTATTAAAATTCTTCGCAGAGAAATCTTCGCGGTATATTCCTTTGACTTCGATATCATAATATTTACAATACTTTAATAGCCTGTCCTCCTGCTCTGGTAAGGAGTAACCTTTTCTTTTTTGTTCGTCCGTACTTACACGAACGTATAAATAGGCTGACTTCATATAACTAATACTTTAATTTCATTTACTATTGAACATTTTTAAACACATCAAATGATTGATTACAAGAAATCATTCCATACACTTTTAAGTAAAACGCCATAAACAACAAAAACATATTTAATTAATTAAAAATCAACAATATATTTTCTTACAATATAGTATTGAAACATTTTAATTGATATATTTAAACAGCATAACTACATCAATTTAAACATCCATGAAGATTAGAGTAAATATTACGTATTAAATTAAACAATAAAAAATGCTTTGACATAGAATATAAAATGGCACAGAAAAGAAAACAGATTCCAAAAATCCAGCATTTCGTTCCACAATTTTTCCAGCGTTTCTTCTCTTTTGATAATAATGGGAAAACTATTGGCATGTTTGAGACCAATAGAAATGTTTTTAAAAGTCATGTAAAAATATCCTCGCATCTAGGCAAAAAATACTTTTATGGACGTGATGGGGAGCTTGAAGAGTGGCTTGCAAAGCTCGAATCAGATTCTGCACCAATCTTTAAAGAAATGTGGGAAAAAGAAAAACTGCCTATTCCACGAAGTACCAATCATTTTAAAATGCTGCACTTTCTTATTGTTTTGGATATTCGAAATCCCATCCATTTTAAAATTCTAAAAAATTTTGAACAAAAACTTCCATACACTAAGTCCAAAATAAGTGAAGGAAATCTCTCTAACGATATGATACCTGGATTACAGGAACAACAATCCGATAAGGGAAAACTAAGTTCATTAAAGTCTGCCGAATTGCTGGTGCCTGATCTTTTAAACCTGAAATATAAGCTCATTAAAAATAAAACCTCAAGTCCTTTTATTATTTCGGATAATCCGCTTATCATGTACAATCAGTTTTTAGAAAAAAGAAACTGGAAATTTGGCAGCCAGAGAGATTTTGGACTAAAAGGACTGCAGCTGTTCCTGCCGCTAAATGATTCGTATATGTTAGCTGTATATGATTCCAATATCTATAAACTCGGAAACAAAAAAGAGCATATAGTATCGATAGATGATAAAAAGAGTATTGACCAGCTTAACCTCCTGCAATTTCTCAATTCTGAAAACACTGTTAATTTCAATCACAAAGTTACCGAGCATTATATCATGACTCTGCAAGAAAAATCTATGAAGTATAAAAAAGCCAATGATGAGTTTATTAGTGTGCATGAAATAAAAGTTCCGAAAGGTAATGATAACCTTACAGCACAAATGATTGAAATGGGAGTATCAGACTTGAATATTAGACTTACTCTTCAGAAATTAAATTTTATCTCAAAATCTTACGCTGTTAAACTGCATAAGATTTCAGATCAATATAGAGAAAATGTTAAATTCAAAGGACAGACTTACAAAGTCTATACCATTACAACTATTGAAGAAAATTAAAAAAAAATAATCACCTTGCATAAAAATTGTTTTAATACGGAAAATACAATATCTCATAACAGGTATTTATACGCATAGGGGATTTACTTTAAATTGTATTTTTGATTTAAAAATATCTGTATCACAATGATTTTAAGAGAAAAAGAAATCACAGTTACGGTTTTCCGTAAAAAACTTAAATTTAAAATTCTGACATTTGCTTTTAAAGCTTGTGATTCTGTGGTATTATAATAAGTTTCAAATCCCAGACCAAAGATTACCACTTTAAATGATAAATTAATTAAATTAACGTATGAATTTTGAACAAAACAGCAAAGAAGATCCCTTATCTAAGAGTGAGCGTGATCGCTCCAATTTCATTAAAGAATTTGTTCAAGGTTACAAAGAGCCGAATCAAATAATCAAAATTTATGACACTGAAATACCTAAACAGATAGTACATTTTTGGGATGATTTAACTCAATTGCCACCAGACGTCAAAGAGTGCATGGAGTCTTGGAGAATACTTGAAAAATCGGGATTCAGCCTTCAAATTTTTGATGAGAATTCAGCTCGAGAATTTATAAACACACATTTAGGTCCTAGATTTGTTCAAGCTTTCAATAACTGCTATCACCCGTCAATGAAATCTGATTATTTTCGATATAGTTACATATTTGTAAAAGGAGGATTTTACATAGACAGCGACGACGTATATCATGGTAAATCAATAGATTACCTCTTTAAGGATGGTAGATTAAAACTACAACCTTTCTGCTACGATATTGAAACAGCGCAAATGATTTCTTCTTCTAATTTTGTTAAATCTGGAGCAAATAAATGGGGGTGGATTTTCTATTTCAATACTACACCATTAATCGCTGCTCGAAATCACCCTATTGTAGAGCGAGTTTTACTTAATGCTACGCTTGCCCTTGAACAAGATCAAAAGGAATTACCAGAGGTTCAAGCAACCACAGGGCCTGGCATTTTAACTACATCAATACAAGAAATAATTTCTGAGGAAAAACATCCAGAAAGAACGATGCTAGTACTGCATGATTGGGAGAATATCTCCACCAGTAAGTGGCATCTCAGCTATCGAAACGATAAAAGAAACTGGAGACTTTCGAATCAGCAGATCTATAAAACCTCAAAATCAACCGATGAATAATGAATCTATCATCACAACGTACCAAAATTGTCAAACATATTTTTACATTTTGGCTAACAACACGAAGAATAATTCCTAAAAACAAGTGCATAGCATTCGGTTCAAAAACAGAAAAAGATTATCCACTTATAGAAAAAGTTTATGTTATTAACCTTGATCGTGAACCAGGTCGCTGGACTAAAATAAAGAAAGAGCTAAGACAAATTTTAGACGTTCAAGGAACAAATCTTACAAAAATTACCGAACGAATTGCAGCAGTAGACGCTAACGCATTTACAGAAGAACCAGAGAAAGACCATGAAGTTGATCCGTTTTACACACTTGGTGATCAGCTTTTTGTTGAACCTCAGCCCTCTACACTTCCTACTCAAGTAGAATTAAACCTTCCTATCCGAATGAGCAGAGCTGAATCTGCTGTTTCTAGATCACACATAAAGATTTGGGAACAGGTTGTCGCTAGTAAGTATGAGTATTCACTAATACTAGAAGATGATATTTGGTTCCATTCAAATTTTGCATCAAATCTTAACAAAGTATGGAACGATGTGATTTTAAATGATGATATAAAAGGAAGTTTTGATGTACTTTACTTGTCTTATCATGAAGTAAGACATGGCGCGCCTAAAACTTTTCTGTCTAAGCATTTGTTTCGTCCAGAACGTGGTCTTTGGCACTTATCTGGATATGTGATTTCTCGTGAAGGTGCAAAAAAACTTATTAGTTTACTTCCAAGTCGAGGTCCAATTGATCTTTGGATTAATCATCAATTTGAAAGTTTAAATGTCATTGTGTCAAGACAATCTCTTATTGGACAGCGTATGGATATTACATCTTCCAATTCTTATTCTATACTGCCAACCCTTACAAAAATAGGAGCAATTACAAGTGAGGGAGCTTCCTTATTTAATATACGCCCTATAGAAAAACCTGTGTTCGTTTTAGGTACTGAAGGCTCAGGAAATACCTCAGTAGCGATGGCTTTATCTATGTTAGGATATAGATGCTGCAGTGATTTGAAAGATCTACCAATTTCTGAAATGACTCGACTTCTTGATGGAAGAGATGATCGGATTTTCGATGCATATGTAAATATCGGCTCATTAAATACTATCCTTACAGAGCTTATAATTCGTTATCCAAAAGGAAAATTTATTCTTACTTCAAAAAAGCAAGCGAAAATGGATTCTGCTTTTCTTGAATTAAATCAAAACTTAAAAGGAACTGACTTTACAATACTTTTTGCTGATGACCCAAATAAATGGCAGACCATATGTAAACATTTAAGGTGTGCCCCCCCAAGAAGCTGCTATCCCGAACTAAAAGATATTGGACAAAGACCGATTCTCGAAGAAAAAAATGGATTTAATCAAAAAGTTAAATTCAAAAAAACGAGACATGATAATTCACCTTGGCTTGTCGAATCTAAAAAGTGGTGGCAGGGAATAAATTCCCTCACGACAGAATTAAAGTCTGATAAAAATGAAAACACGGTTAAAATTAACGATTCATTTGAATCCCTAGATACAAGGTACTGGGTAACAAGAAGTGACACTTTTACAGATAACTTAGCACTATTCCGTCCAGCCAACGTAAAGTGCGTTTCAGGATTAGGAGCGGTACTTTCTATTAAGAAAGAATCCCTTGGTGTTAGAAATTACTCAGCAGCATCCATTTGTAGTACAGATCAATACTTATATGGAAAGTTTGAAGCTACCATCCAGGCATCTAATGTACCAGGTGTAATTACAGGTTTCTTTCTCTATCGAAATTCACCAAGACAAGAAATAGATATTGAAATAGTTGGTAATCAACCGAATCGCCTTTTAATTAATGTTTTTTATAATCCAGGTGATGAAGGCGCAAAATTTGACTATGGCTATAGAGGCTCACCAAGTTATATTGACCTTGGGTTTGATGCATCGAAAGAAAGTCATCGATATGCGATCCAATGGGGACCAAATGAAATACAATGGCTTGTTGACGATAAAATTGTTCATAAGCGAGTTGTCTGGAATCCTTCTCCTATTCCTCATCTTCCAATGACACTACATGCCAATAATTGGATAACACGCTCTTCTAAACTTGCAGGTAGATTTAAAAATAAAAAACTTCCGACTTCTTCTGTTTTTAACAAGATAGTTATCAACGCAAATAAAGTTATATCTCTGTCTAAAGTCAATATTTAGCAACAATTAAATAGAAACTAAAAAAATTAAATTCGTACTATGAAAATTCTATCATTCAACCCTGCCCATGATGGCACGTTTGCTTATCTTGAAGACGGCAGATTAATTACCTCTGTTGAAGCGGAGAAAGATTCTCATTATCGACATTCACCACTCACAATCCCAGATGTTTTTAGCATTTTTAATGATATAAATGAAATCCCAGATGTACTTTGCAGAGGCGGATGGTGGCCTGGTGACAACAATGCAATAGAGCGGAATACTATTTCAGGTTACCACGGTATTAGTAATTCTAGTATTATAACAAAAAAGCAACATTTATTCGGAAAAGAGATTAACTATTTCTCATCTTCGCACGAACGGTCACATATTCTTTGTGCATTTGGAATGTCGAATCTGCCAAAAGGTACTCCATGTTATGTATTATTATGGGAAGGAGTGATAGGAGCATATTACAAAATAGATAGTAAACTAAACATAATAAAACTTGCAGATGTAATGCCTGAACCAGGACATCGTTATGCATTGCTCTACGGTATTGGTGATCCTACTTTTGATAAAAAAAGTGCAGAGTTTTCACGGTTTTCTGATGCGGGAAAGCTTATGGCTCTAGCTTCTTTCTCAAATCGAAGTAAACCTACGAATGAAGAGGAGAAATTAATATCTTTTTTAATGCAAGATTGCCCACATCTCAAACCAAAGGAGTGTGAAGCCTTCAGGGATTTTAAACATTACAATGTGGGATTACAAGATCCAGAATTTCGAAATTTTGCTGGAATCTTTAGTGATCGCATATTTGATCGCTTTTATGAGTATGCGAAATTGAATTTGGAGAGAAACATGCCATTGTTAATTGTTGGAGGATGTGGATTAAATTGTGATTGGAACACGAAATGGCGAGAAGTTAATTATTTTTCTGAGGTATTTGTACCACCTGTTGCTAACGATTCTGGATCGGCCATTGGGACTGCCATTGATGCACAATTCCATTTTACTGGTAATCCAAAAATTGAATGGAACGTATACTCAGGCCGTGATTTTATCTTTGATGATACGGTCGATATTGAGTTATTTGATGTATATGAAACAAACCATGAACTTGTATCTGAAATGTTGGCTAACGATTTAATCTTGGGATGGGTAAACGGAAAATATGAAATTGGTCCCCGTGCTTTGGGAAATCGGTCGATTCTTGCTGCACCGTTTACGGAAAGTACGCGCATAAGATTGAATGAGATTAAACAGCGTGAACAATTTCGTCCAATTGCACCTATCTGTTTGGAGGAAGATGCCGAGAAATGGTTTAACTGTAACAGACCTAGTCCATTTATGCTTTATACTCAGCTTGTTTCAACAGACGCTTTATCTGCCGTCACACATGTTAATGGAACATCTAGAATTCAGACGGTTACACGTGAAAGCAACAATAATCTTTACGAGTTATTAGTTTCGTTTAAAAAGCGAACAGACTTCGGCGTTTTATGTAATACTTCTTTGAATTTTAATGGTAAAGGATTTATAAACAACATTTCAGACCTCTCTGCTTATACTATAAATCACAAATTGGATGGGTTTGTTGCTGGTGGACGATGTCATTTATTAAAATCATCAAAATACTATCAAAAATTTAAAAGAATGCAAAACTCTAAAGACTATGGACAATTGACTTAATGCAGAGTTCGTTTTATATTTGGGATATTTTAACATCAATTGCTCTAACATAATAAACCAAGAATGATTTAACCTTTGGTCGAAAACAATCTAAACTCAAATCTATTACCATTTAAAAATAAAATAGATTTTAACCTTAACCATTTTTATGTACCTAAAAAAAATTAAAATAAATAACTTTAGAAAATTTCGTGTTGATAACAATGTCGTTGAATTTGTAGACGCCGAAAATTACCTTAAACAAAAAGGTGATGCCATAATTAATATAGCCCCTATAACAACACTTATTGTCGGAAAGAACAATTCTGGTAAAACGACAATAACTAAAGCCTTGGAAAAGCTTATTATTGACAATAAATTCGAAGCAAATGATTTTAATTTTAAATATTTACATATAAAATTAGGAGAATATCAGAATGATTATGATAATCAATTTTTATCTGTAGAACCTCCATTTCTCGAATTTACCCTAACGGTTGGAATTGAACAGAACAGTAGTGATCTTGTCACCAATTTAGTCCCGTTTATGACTTTGGAAAATGTAGCTAATTCCGAATTAGATATTCTTATAAAATATGAATTAGTGGAAAACGAAAATTTCCACAAAGCTATCAAAGATTTATTGGATGAGGGCATTGTTGATAAAATGTTACGATTCAAAAAGTTTGTGGAGCTGCTAAGTGATTCTATAGATTTTAAAATAAAGTACTACAACAGTAATGGCATTGAAGTACCATTTAGAATAAAAGACCTTATAGAAATAAAAGCTATAAAAGCCAATAATGTAGAAAATGAAAAATGCTTATCAAGAGCGTTTAGCAAAATTGTAGAATATCGATATAGATCCACTCAAGGTAAGAGAGACAAAAAGGAACTTGAGCAGATAATAACAGAAATTAACGGGGCACTAAGTTTAAACATCACAGACAAGCACACCAACAGAATTAATACCTCATTAAACGCAATTGAATCTTCAGATAAGTTAGAAATGATCTTAAGTTCTGATATTTCATTTAAGAAATTAATGAATGATCTAATAAAATATGAATATATTGAGTATGGTGATAATATACCAGAAACTCAATTTGGTTTAGGATACACAAACTTGATGATGATCATTGCTGATTTAATTGAATATATGGAAAAATATCCAGAGGATTCTTTCAACAGCAAAGTAAATCTAATATCAATCGAAGAACCGGAAACGTTTATGCATCCTCAAATGCAAGAATTATTTATTAAAAATATAAATGAAGCAATTTCATCGTTGTTGAAAAGCAACAAAAAAAATATAAACAGTCAGCTGATTATTACCACTCACTCATCGCATATCCTGAACAGTAAAATCCACAGTGGTAATTCTTTCAACAATATTAATTATGTCACAACTATAGAACAAAACTCTAATGTAGTTTCACTTAATGACAAAAAAATTACACCACAATTGGGTGATAGCAATAATGAAAATAATTTAAAGTTTTTAAAAAAACATATAAAATATAAAGTTTCAGAACTGTTTTTTTCCGATGCAATTATCTTTGTGGAGGGTATCACTGAAGAAACACTTCTAAGATATTACCTTGATAATGAAACTCAGCTTAATAAATTTTATATCTCTATTTTTAATATAGATGGAGCCCACGGTCTTGTCTATCATGAATTAATAAAATTATTAAAAGTACCAGCTTTAGTAATTACTGATTTGGATATCAAAAGAACTGATTCTGAAAAAGATACTTTTACACAGATTAGTAGTTTAGATAAAAAGACAACAACAAATGCAACGATAAAACAATATAACAAAGAAAAAGAATTATTAACCAAATTACCTTCAACATTAATAAAGGAAAATTTAAAAATAGCATTTCAGGGTCAAATTAACGGATTTTATGCCACCAGTTTCGAAGAAGCCTTTATTCTAACCAATTTCAAAAATCAGATTTTAAATGATACCATCAAGGAATTAAAACCTGACATTTACAGCAGCATTGTAGGTACTAAAATTGATATGGAAGAAATAAAAAATAATTCCTACAAACTGCAACAGAAATTATCTGGATGTAAAAGTGATTTTGCAAATAAATTACTATATAAATATATTACTTCAGATGGAAATGCTGAACTTCCCAAGTTACCCCAATATGTTACTGAAGGATTTAATTGGCTTTCTACTAAATTAAATATTGTCTAAAAATATGAGTTTATCAATTATATCATCAGAGAAAAGAGAACAAGAGATAGATATTCAGCAGGAAATTTTTAATTCAATTGACCAAAATGAAAATATTATATTTAGCTCTGGTGCGGGTTCCGGTAAAACATACTCGCTTGTGGAAAGTTTAAAACATATAATTAATAAACACGGCTCAAGGCTAAAAGTGCATAATCAAAAAATTATTTGCATCACTTATACAAATGTTGCCGTTGAAGAAGTAAAAAACCGTCTTGGAAACAGCGAGCTGGTATTAGTGTCTACAATTCATGAAAGAATATGGGAACTTATTAAAGATTATCAAAAAGAGCTTGTAAAAATTCATCAATTTAAATTGAATGAAGAAATCAGCATCTTAAATAATAAGCTAAATGCAGATAGTAAATTTACTGCATTTAGAAATTTAAGTAACGAGCAAAAATCAAGTTTAGCAGATTTAATGATTTCTCAAACAGAACTTTTTTACAAGAGTCAAGATGAAAATGCGGCTAAATTCAGAGACATATTTGGGGCTCAGCTCAAAGATTTTCCAAACATTCTAAAAAACTATTCCGATTTTAAAGAGCTCATTAAAATTATTTACAAAATAAACAATTATGCATCTTGTTTACAGCATATAGATGCAAAAAAGGAAGGATATTTAAAAGTAAAATACAATGCCTCATACAATTCAGATCGTTTACACTGGATGAGAATCAGCCACGATACTCTTTTAGAATACGGAATTAAAATTATAAAAAGTCATAATGTGCTGCAGCAGATAATAATTGATCAGCATCCCTATTTTTTGATTGATGAATATCAGGACACTGAAAAAACAGTTATTGAAATCATGTCAATTTTGACACAGCGGTCTAAAGAGATTAATCATCCTTTTTTTGTTGGCTACTTCGGAGATCCTGCTCAAAATATATATGATGGGGGAATTGGAAAAAATATTAATAAAGTGCATCCGAATCTTAAAACAATTATCAAACCTTTTAATCGTCGATCTACAGAAGAAGTAGTTAATATTATTAATGCAATACGAAATGATGAAATAAAGCAATCATCAATCTATGATGATTCTAAAGGTGGTAGTGTAAAATTTTATGCTGGGCAAAATGATAAAATTGATGCATTTATAGAGGAATATAAATCTAAATGGAGTATTTCTTTACAAAATAAACTGCACTGTCTTGTATTGACCAACAAAAGTGTTGCTGACTATAGCGGTTTTAGCAATATCTATACCTTCTTTGCAAATACAAAAAAGTATAAGGTTGGTTTCCAGCAATTAAATACAGAACTACTTAGTGACAACCAAGTCAGATTAGGAGAAATTCCGTCTTTTATATATCGCATTCTTGAATTTAAATCAAAATTAAGCCTAAAAAACACACCTGTTCAAGATGTATTAAATAAATACATTTACTCTGATATGGATATAGGACTTTTAAGGGTTTTTATTGCTTCATTAAAAAAAATTAAGGGTAATACCTTACATGAATTATTAGAATCAATTACTAGTATCTACACCTCTATTGAAAACAAAAAATATAAAGAATTAATAAATCAATTATTTGATTTTGAAGGCTTCCCACATAAATCCATAGAAAGCTACCTGTCCGAAATACTTTATCCCAATTTAAAAGAAGAAGATATTGCTGAGACCGCAAAAGCTATTGAAGATTTCTTAAACATTAATCTTAATGAATTTGAATTATGGTATAAATATATCCTAAGGGAAAACGAAACTGAAATAGTCTATCACACTTATCATGGGACAAAAGGGCTTGAATTCGATAATGTTTTAATACTAATGGGTAATGCTTTTGGAAAAAATAAAATGTATTTCAAAAATTTTTTTATGGCTGTACAAAATGGCGCAGAGGAAGATAATGAAGAATTTGAGCAGACAAAAAACCTTTTATATGTAGCATGTTCCAGAGCTATTAAAAATCTGAGAATATTATATCTTGATGATGTTACCGATTTTAAAGCTGCATTGTCAAAGATTTTTTTTGATGTAAAGCCATATTGAATTCTAAGTTAAAACCATAAAAGATGGAAAGCCTGAAAAAATACAATCTACTTTGCACTTAGTGGAAACAGAAATTTAAAAACATCTTTTTCTCAGCAAAATAATATTTAAAGTGAGAAGTAATAATAGAGATTCAAATGATAATTTAAGAATTTTCATATATTTAATAAAACCAAAAATATAAAATATGCCAATAAATTTATCTGATTTCCCTGAAAAAACAATTTACACAATGTATTATCTACATTACACAACCGCAAAAGCTTTAGAATCAAAACCGCAATTAAATGATGAAGAAATTCTTCAACTAGATAGCGCAAGAGCTGCAATGCATACAATTGAAATATATAGTGCTAATAAAAGATCCGAAGGTTTTGCATGGTCACTCCCTAGCCTATTTCAATTCAAAGGTTGGAATCCAACATTTACTTTGGAATTTTATCCAGGTACAGAAAGTTATGAAAAGTATGGTAAAACACTTGTTGTCAATGTAAGGTATAGTGAAGAAGATTTAAAGTATATAATTGAAACACTAAGAACTAATGGTCCACGAATTAATTCAAAATTAAAAGTTTTAAAAATCCATGATTTTACAGAAGATGAAATAAATACTGGCGATATTTATACAGCAGGATAATAATGGACTTCATACTTTTCCGCGATAAAAAGTTATGGCGAAATGTAAAGGTCATCCACACCTTTAAAAAAAGAGATTTTCTAAAAAATATTCAAGGATGCAAAATTCGCTCTTATCTTTATCTCCAATGTTCAAGTACATTATTGTAAACAGATTTGAAAAGAAAGAATAGAGGCAATACAAAGCTTATTTTCATTACTCTTCAAGGTGTTCAACAGTCGAACACCTTGAGTACTTTTTTGAGATAAATTTTAGTATTTAAAAAATCATTTTTTATTCAAAAACAATAAGATCTGACTTAAAATTATGTCTCTTGTAAAGATTTTAAAATTTACATAAAATCTAAAAAAAACCTTTATTTACAAGGATTGGGAGGCTATTCTTTTAAACTATCAAAGAACATTAGTATAGGAATAAGGTGTTCGACTGTGATCCCGGCGACTCCACAAAAAAGGAAGATATTTTAATATCTTCCCTTTTTTTATACCAGGTATTTTTTATTATCAATGAGTAATGATTAAGAACGCTTCTCATTGTAGGTGTTCGACAGATGTTGTTTTGATTGTACAAATTGCTATTGAATACCATATTTATAAATTCCTTTTTTTGTAAAGTGTTTGATTTAGGTATAATAACAGAGACTATTAAACAAATTATAACGGCCTAAAGATTTTTTTCAATATAGTTGATAATATCTATAATTATTTCATCTACTGCATTTGCTTCAGGGTTAAATAAAGTTCCGTCAAAATATTTGGCATCACCACCATTTCCGGTAGGAGAACGATGATGTACATCGATAGATTTTCTCCAAAATTCAGCGTGATTTTTCCACTCTTCCTTATTTACCAAAGCCGGTTCTGTGAACCAAAGATTCCATGACAAAGTATTTCCCGCCTGAAGCATATTTCCTGAACCAAGATTAAATGCTTTCATTATTAATTGATTAAAATCATCAACTATTTTATCTTTTGTTAGCTTAATATCTCCAATTTCAACTGCAAGGTAAGCTGTAGCAAATGCTTCATCATTATGTAATGCAAACGTCGGATTAGAGAATTCAGGATTTAATCCGTGTATCACTTCAAAAATAGGTTGATTAGGATCATTCTGTTTGTGCGTAGTAACTCTTATTGCATTTTCTTTATTCAATGGAAATTTCGGAAAACTATACTCCAGCAGAGGCCAAACGTCTTTTATCTTATCGCCTTGTTTTTCATTTGGTGTTAACCAAATTTTGCCTTCAACTGTCATGTCTATTGCAATTTCTTTTGTCACTTCGTTAACCCAACCTCTTTGTCCGGTAACAGTAACCTCTACATTTATACAAATTTCATCTTTAAGCCAGACTCCTTGCTGAGGACAGATAACAGAATATACTCTTCCTTCATCAGTATAACCGGCTCTGGAAATATATGGCGCAAATTGCTGATAACATCTTTTCGGATTAGGACTGCCTTTTTGTGTTTCCCAACTAAACTCTGGCCATTTTACACCGAGCTGACGTTGTAAAAAATTAATATTATCCATATTACCTAACATTGGTAAAGAGGAAAGATCTCGGGTTGGATATAACATAGGTGAACCCGCTGGTGGAAATCCGCCAACCCATCCGATTGGAATGGGTGAATTTTCATTGTTTTGCATGATTTGAAGACTTTTTTGGTTTAAGTAATAAATCTAGCCCAAAATATAATCTTACATCCACGTAGAATTACCCGTTTTATTTTTTAATGCAATATTTGAAGCTATCAAAAAAAAGTTGAAAGGGGATGAGGTGTTCGATTTTAGTTCTATCGACTCAAAAAATCCTGTAAACATTGTTTACAGGATTTTTTTTGTTTTTTAGATAGAATCTATCTTGGTCTCAAAATATTTACATATAGTTATATAAAAAGCCACTCTTTGCGGGAGTGGCTTTTAGAAAGGCATAAAGAATACTAATTCTATTTAAAAAAATAACCAATCGATATTTGAAAAACTCTATTTTTCATGTCATTGTTAATGAAATAATTTACATCACTTTCTTTAAAGACATTAGAATAAGAAATATTATATCTCGCATCGGCATAGAATTTATCTTTAAATTGATAACCCAAACCAAAATTTAAAGAAGTATCTACACCACTTGAATATCCTTTTAAGTTAAAATTGTCATGGTTCTCATAGCCTAAAAAATTATCTTGGTATTTATTATTTGCTTTTAGGAGTATTCCTACCTGAGGTCCGGCTTGTATGCTTAATCCTTCTAGGACATAATATTTTAGGATAAGCGGAATATTTAAATAGTTCAATTTAATAGTGCTTTTATAGTTAGAATTTGTTACATCGCTATCAGAAAAAGAAACCTTTGTTCCTTGCTGACTGTACAATAATTCTGGCTGTAGCGCAAAGTTTTTCGCTATAGGAACTTCAACCATAATTCCGCCTGTAAATCCTGTTTTACTAGATGAGTTCAATTCGCTTTCATCAAAATTAAGACTAGCGATATTTAAACCCGCTTTTACGCCTAATTTAACTTTTTGGTTTTGAGCCATAATAGGTACACCTAAAAAAAGTGTACATATAATTAACATATATTTTTTCATATTTGTTGTTTTAAGAATGGTAACTCTCAAAGGGAGAGTTACCATAGTTTTATCTGTAAATTTGTTAGTTCTTAACAATCTTTGCGGTATATTTCTTGCCTTGTACATTGCAGTCTAAAACATAAACTCCAGGAGCTAATCCGCTTACATTTATATTAGACGGAATACTTGTATATGTTTTACTCCACACAGTTTTACCATCGATTGCATAAATATTGATTTGTGCTTCTCCTTCAACTTTATCTGCCAAGAAGATATTTACAATATCAATTGCTGGGTTAGGGAATACCCTAAAAGCATTTGTTATTTTTCCAACAAGCATACCTTTTGAATCAAACGGAGCTGAAATACTATTACATCCATTATTATTGGTCACTTGTAGGCTATAATCCCCTTCCCAAATTGTAACTATAGATTTTTCAGTTGCATTTGGTATAGGTCTTCCGTTTAAGAACCATTGGTACGAAACAGCATCGGCTGAAGCGGTTAACTTTTTATCAGCAACTACCTGAATTTCTGGTGCAATGTTCTCAAGAATTGAAATGGTAGTACTAAAAGTTTTACCAATGCCATTTTCATTATAAACAGTTACATAATATTCTCCACTTTTAGTTGTAGTGTAAGTTGGTTCTGTTGAACCATCAAACCATTCGTACGATTTGTAATCTCCCGGAGATAATACAACTTCAGGACCACAAACATTTCCACTTGCTAAATCAGATTCGAAAGTATCAAATGTTACAGTTATAGTTTCTGTAAGTGTACATCCATTTTTCATTACTGCTGTTACGGTATAATCACCTGCTTTATTTATCTCAATACCATTAGTAACATCCCCTGTGTTCCATTTGTAGGAAGTAACATTTAGTTTATTGGCATTAAAATTAGTTTGAGCATCGATGTACAGTTTTTTACCAGCATATCCATGTATTGTTGAGGTGTCAAATATTTTGAAATCTGATGATACCTCCTGATATATATAATTTTTTATTTCGTTGTTATTTGGAATAGCATCATTATCTAATTTAGCATTAATATTGAATACATGAGAGTCACCGCTTGTATCAAGTTTAGGCTGTTTTTTGAAAATATATTCGATGCTTTCGCCAACAGGGATTCCTGCTTCAACAAATTCTGAAATACTTTCAAGCGTATTGATATATTCTAAATTTAGTTGAATTGCATTTCCATTAATTGGAGTTTGCCCTTCATTGGTTAACTTCAGTTTAACTTCAGATCCTCCGCATACATCTTTTGGAGACAATATTTGTACTGATACATCTAGAATAGGGTTAGTGATTACTTTTAAATCATCAAGCACCATATAAGAATAACCGCTTGTCAATGAATGTCTAAATCGTAGCATGATGGATTTTCCTTTATATTTATCTAAATTCACGACTCCTTTTTGCCATTCTTTATCTGAATTCATTACTTCTTTAGTGGTTTTCCATGCTTCATTCCATTCGCCTCCTACAGTTTTAACATCTACAATAAAGGTATTGTTGGCATTACTTTCGATTGCGTAATAAAACTCCATAGCAGTTGCACTTTCAGGTAACTTATACATAGGGAGGATTAAATCTCCATAGTTAGATCCATTTTCTAACGGGTGGTAAAGCATTTTTGCAGCAGCATCTCCTGTATGATCTTTAACAGGAATACCTAAGTATTTATTATCAGGTTTAACGACTACTCCCCATGGAAAAGTTCTATCACTTTGACTTGAAACAAATCCTTTTGTTCCAAATAACACTCCTTCAGGCATAGTTGAGAAAGTTTCAATGTTTAAGTCTGGAGCCTTTGTAATAACTTCAAAAGCTTTTGTAAGACTTTCTATCAGAGCCTTTGGTTGTCCGTCTGTAAATACTTTTACGTTAATTTCATAATTTCCAGCTGCAAGCTGCGGAATACCATTTATTTTATAAACAAGAGTTTGATATTGCAATAGCGGGCTATTTTTTTCCAACAGAATTGGTTCACCCACAGCAGCACCGTCTTTGGTAATTTGATATTCGATAGAAACGTTGCCAATATTAGCGTATGATGAATTTCTTGCACTTATATAAAATTCATGTGAAGGTGCATCTTCGTAAACATTTTCGGCTACACTTAAATTAGATAGCTCTAAATAATCTGCTGTTTCTTTGATTTTAATATTATCTACTGCAAAACCATTAGCAAATAATCCGTTATCATCATGTACAAATGCTACAAGAACACAAGGATTTCCTGCATAAGGGCTTAAATTCACATGATATTCTATCCAATTAGCAACATAAGGCATTTTAAATATTGTTTCCCAGGTTCCACCTCCATCTGTACTTACTTTTACATATCCGTCAGAATCTCTTAGCCCATCTCCAAAGCCATCAAATATTAAATGTGCTTCTTTGTAATTACTCAAATCGAACACAGGTGAGATCAACATATCATTTGAAGAGTCACAATTGCATTTATCATCATTACTCGCCATAAAATTTGTATGGTCTGCTACTTGCCACGCTGGAGAACGTAAATCTTTACCTAATCCATGTTGCCAGCCAGTAGCATTTTTATTTTCAGAAGTTCTCCATCCTTTATATTTGGTTGCATCTTCAAAATCCATTGTATATGGAAGTACTGCTACTTTCATATCTTCATTGTTCCAATTGTCGTAGCCAAATGTGATAGAATTATTTTCAGGTTTATCATCCAGAGTCATATCTTCAGGAAAAACTGAAACTGTAACAGTATTTTGGCCTATGCTTTTTAAATTAATATTTGAAATAGAATAGGTTAGTGTATCTCTATATTTAGTAAATGCTAATGTTGTTTTTTCGGTTTTTGAAAAAACTTCATTTTTTGCATTATCAAGAATTTTTACTGTAACATTAACTTGCTCATTAGTAGTTCTGAAATTATTAATAATCTCAGTCTTCATTGTAATATTATCGTTGTTAACTGTACAGGTGCCAGAATCTAATTGTGCAGTTATAACTTCTAAATCATAAGGGGCATTACTCACACGAATATTGTCTATAAAAGCACCTAAATAATTGCTATTATATTTATCTGTAACTACTCTAAAACGGATTGCAGCTTTTTTACCAGCAAGTTCATTTAAACGAATAGCATATGGTTTTTTATCAGTAGCATTATTAATTCCGCTAAACCATGGTCCTGTTACTAAATCATTGTAGTGTAAATTTTCTGGATAATCAATACCTGTCACTTTTTTCCAGTTTTGACCTTTATCTTCAGAATACTCCACAATTAGTCCGTCATATCCTTTAGAAAACAAATGGATCATATCAAACTCAACATACGGAGAGATAATGTTTGTAAAATCAAATATTGGAGATTCTAAAGTAAAATCAGCATTTGTAGGTATTCTTTCAGATGTACCATAAGTTACAGTACCCCACAAATATTTCGATTTTGTATCTCTAAATGAAATAACAGACGTCTGTTGCCATACAAATTTTTGATTTGTAAGTATTGATTTTGAAAACCAACCTCCTGGTGTTTTTTCGAAATCCTGATAATATGGTAATTGAGTTACAAGTCCATTGTAAACTGCATTTGTCGTACTGTTATTAGTTGTTACTGGATCTTGACTATAGGTCACAAAAGCTTCATACGTATGCAATCCAGCTGCAGATAAATCGATAGTACCATCAAAAGAAATTGTCATTTCTGAGTTTCCTTTAAAAGCAGTAGCTAGTGTAATATCTTTCCAGATAGTTTGATTTCCTGGAATTGTATTAAGATATCCTACTTTTAGTTGTGCCCCAGAAGGTATATCTAGGCAGCCTAAATTGTAAATAGTAATAGCTAATGGATGACTTGCTGATAATGCTTCGCCTGAATACGCTGGAAGATTTAATCCTACAAGTTTAATGTCGAAATCTTTTTGCGCTGGAGGAACGACTAAACTTGCAATAAAAGAAATGCCGTCTTTTGTGCCAAACTCTGTAATAGGTTTAAAATCTAGTTTAATTTCTACATAATTTACGGTAGTCGCACTTATTATGTAAGGAAGTTTATCTTGAATTTTTATAGTTGTTTCTTCACCAATTCCCAGATCTTTATCAAGATTAATAGCATTATTGTTGGTGTAAATAGTATTAAACCTTCCACCAAAACCTGTAGTCATTAATCTCAATTTGTAATTTAAGGCGTCTTTTGCTTTAATTACAGTAGTCCCTGTATTTTTTATTTTAATATAAAATGGCTCATCACCTTTTAAGGAACCACAAGCAACAGAAGGTTTTTCAACCGCTACAAGAGCTATTTGTGTATCTGCATATGCTGCTCCAATACCAATAGCGTACCAGGCATTAGTAACTTGCTTGTATTCTTCAGAACCTAATCCGTATAAATCTTCTACTACCATTAAAGTTGCTTGGCGCATATCGTTAAAGTTTGAAGAAGGAGATAAATACTCCGTAAGAGTTATGTATGCAATTTTTTCTGCTTTGGCAAGACCAATTGCTTTAACATCGTAACTGTTATTAAGGTCATTTACGCCTTGGCCACCTTCACTTAAAAGGTAAAACCAGTAATTAGTAATTCCGCTATTAATATGTACACCTCCATTATCGTAATTAACTGCTAATGGATTTGCCCAATTTACCCCTCCGTAAGTGTCAGGTTGCCCTTGAGCTTTAGGGTTAGACATGCTTCTCATACTGCCATGTGTGTAAAGTTCATTACCCAACATCCAAATATCTTCTTTTTTGTCTTTTCCAACATAAAATTCAACAGCTACACCGAAGATATCACTGAAAGATTCATTCATAGCACCTGATTCACCTTGGTAGATTAATCCAGCCGTGAAACGTGTTACTCCATGAGTTAATTCGTGTGCAGTAATCCCTAAACCAACATAAGGTGTGTTATAACCATCTCCAAATTGTGCCCAACCACCAGTCCAGGATGCATTCTCTACATTAGTACCTAAATGTGCAAGACCAATAATTGTCATTCCTTTGTCATCGATACTATTTCGGTTAAATCTGTCACCATAATATTCTATGGTTTTTTGCATACCCCAATGAATATCTAATGCAACCTCATCATTATCTTTATTATGCAGTTCATTCCAAATGTTATCTTCGTCAATAAAATCAGTAATCACTTCATCTGAAGCCTGATTTGCATGATTCATGTTCATAGTATACATCGGAACATTGTATTTCCCTTGCAACCCTTCTAATCTGTATCCATCAGCATATTGCTTGGTATTAAAACTTACTTCACCAGCATATCGTGATTTGCCTTTACCCAAGCTTTGGGTTTGGCTTTGATTTGTAATGTTAGCATCTCGACTTAAATCTATAGTAAGGATTATTTTTCCAGTATTTGCATCAACATAAATTGTCTGGCTAGATTGCGGATTGGTAGCAAAAATATCGTATTTCCACGCTAGGTAATATTCCTTTAGTTCAGAAGAAAAGTTAGGTCCAACATAAACTAATTCCCCTTGTGGTTTAGCGCTTATCTTTTTGTCAAGTAAAGCACCTAATTTTTTACTTTCCCAAATATATTGTTTCGCATTTACGGTTCTAAGCGCATTTTCTAAACCTGTTGCAGCATTTATTTTATAATTACTGTTTGCAGACAATTTTTTAGCTGTATAACCAAATGCATCAATCTTAGTTTTATTTTCTCTAACCTTATAAATTGCACCTTCAACAGGAACAGAGTTATGCAATTGCTGATAAGTGGCGAGAGTTCTTCCATGATTATCAGAAATTGATTTTAATTGCATTTTATCAGAAGTTGATAAATCGAAATCTCCTTTTTTAACTTCAAATAAATTTTTCACAGTTAAATTTGAAGATTTTGCAAAAGACTTAACTTTTGTGCGAACTGTGTCTTGCGGATTTGTTTTCTCAGTAGCATTAGTTAGTTTTTCCACAAATAACTTTTGGCTCTGTTGTACTTGTTTTGTCACAGCTTCACTTTCTGTAGCAGAAAGTTCTTTGCCATTTATAATTTCTTCTTTTGGCATGAAGAGATTATTGGCATCTTTATCCTGATTAGAATTAGGATCGCTAGTTTTTTTAGAAACTTGTTCCTTTGTTTCGTCAGGTGCTCCCAAGGCGGTTTTCACGCCATCATTTTTGATATTTTGAAGAGGTGACTGGGCCATTCCGACGGGACAGGCCAAGAAACTTAACAAAATAAACAAATACCTGGTTTTGAAGTAAATTTGATTCATTCTTTTAAATTTAAAATTAATACTTAGAGTTTGTTTGGTTAATAGTCATTATGCTTCTATGGTTAATAGCAAACCATAAAAAGCATTTTCTGAAGCATCAATTTTGGGGTTGATTTTCAGAATCTTCATTCGTTATTTTCTTCAGAATCTTTAAGAGGATTTTCTTTTTTGCTTTTGTTTCTTCTAAAAGCTCTTCTAAACTTTTAGGAGGGACATTTTTCTTCTTCCGATTCATTACTAGATTTATTTACATCGCTTTCGTAAATGTAGAACGGAGGTAGGTGTTTTTGATAAAAAAGGACTATTACAAAAACACTCTGAGGTAAAAAACGGTCACTAAAAAAACACTCATAAATTTATAAGTACAAATAAATCAACTGGTTAGGCTTGGTTTAATGTTTCGTTAAATCAGATTAAAATGTGTTTAGATAAGTAGAAAGATTTACTTTTTCATTGGTTAAATCAAACTTTTTGCGGAGTCTTGTACGGGCATTTTCGATAGATTTGAAAGATTGCCCCGTTATTTGAGAAATTTCTTTTGTGCTTAAATCCAGATATAAAAGGGCACACAATCTGCGGTCTTTTGGAGTAAGTGTGGGATAATCGACTGTTAATTTGTCAAAAAAGGATTGGTGAACCTGTTCAAAACTTATTTCAAATTCTTTCCAGATATCAGTATTCAAATTCTTTTCCAAACGCTTTAAAACTATATCGATAGCTTGCTGCATTTCTTTATTAATAGTTTTGAGTTTAATCTGTTTAAGATCGGTCAGAATTTCGTTAATGCTATCTGTACGATGTATTTCTGCCATTGCTTTTCCTATGAGAACCTTATTTTTAGCATCCAGGTTTTGCTTTAAGGTTTGCATTTTTGTTTTTAATTTCTCTTTTTCGAGTTGATTTTTGATATTCTTGTTTCTGTATTTTATCAAAAAAATAATTAAAATTAATATACCGACAACTAATATCAATCCAACTACAGAGTACTTAAATAATTTCTTTTCTTCAATAAGTGTTTTTATTTGGGCGCGTACTTTGTAGTCCTGTTCTAGCTTTATTTTTTCTAGGTTTACTGCCTTTTCTTCTACATGTATGCTATCATTTATTGCATTGTATTTTTCAAAATAATGGACAGCATTTTTATAATCCTGTTTACTTACATATACTTGATAAAGCATTTTGTTGAGGTTTAAAACCGAAAAAGTATATTCATTTTCACTACATAATTCTAATGCCTTTTTTGCATTTACAATTGCAGCATCATAATTTTTTTCTTTTAACTTATAATCAGAATAAGATTCATAGACAAAAGCTTGTATTAAATTATCAACAGGCTCTTTTAATAGAGAAAAAGCGCGATCAAAATAATAGTCAGCATGTGTTTTATCATTTTTTAAAACATAAGTTCGGGCTAAATTGGTGTTGACATAGACTTTTAAAACATTATCTTTTATGGTCGCATTTATTAAATCGGCTTTGTGATAGTAATACAAAGAAGAGTCTAAATTTTTACTTAAGTAAGTAGTACCTATATTATTTAAAATTTTTACAAGCTTAACAGGATCGTTCTTAGTCTTTTGATAGCGATATACATTTAAAAAGTATTTTAATGCTTTTTCTTTGTTTTTTCCTTGCGCATAAATAATCGCAAGATTGTTTTCTACTTTAGATACTTCCTCATGATTACCGTTATTTTTATAAATCTCATACGCTTTTAAGTAGTATTGTAAAGCAATATCTAAGACCTCTTTAGAAGAATACATTTTGCCTGCTGTAGTATAAACAGAAGCCAAAGTGAGTTCTGATTCTTTAGCTTTTTTTGCCTCTGCTTCGGCTAATTCGATATACTTAATAGCTCTGTCCCAATCAGAATTTTGAAGGTTTAGTGCTATTTTGCGGCACAACTCTACTTTTTTCTGATTATCGTTAATGCTATTTAAATTATCAATCAGTTCTTGTGTTGAAGACTGAGAATGAATATTAATAGAAAGAAAAAGAAAAAACAAGGGAAAGAGTCGTGCCATCATAATATAAAAATGCTAAAGATGAATTTCAAATTTAAATAAAAAATAGGATTAGTATGACAATAAGATGTAAATCTTGTTAAAGTATCTAATTATTAATCGTGATTTACCATTTGAAGGAAAAGAATCAATTGTAGATCTCTATTTTTTTCAAATGTTTATTGGTAAACCTGAAAATCGAATCCGAAAAATACGGTATTTGCTTGTAACTCATTCAATCCAAAACTAAAAAATCCTGTAAATAGTGTTTACAGGATTTTTTAGTTTTTCTAGAGTTATAATATTTAAATGTGATCTTTTCAGAATTTCTTAGAAACATAATATTTCGTGGTAACATTTTTGAACTATGTTTTTCTTTAAAAATAATCAAGTAGTGTTTTATTCTTTTACCAAACCTGATATACTTTCATCAGCAGACGGATGATCACTACTAAAAATTTTATAATCTGTAATTTCGTGATTTTTGTTTAGTATAAATATAATACCAATTTGGTCAGCCCTACTTAAATTACAAATTAGTAGTAAACTACTTCCATTTGAAACTTTACCTAAAACATTTATGCCTTTATCATCATCAGTATATTCTCCAATTGAGTCATGAAACAATTTGTACACATCGCTTGAATGGCTTTTAGAAAATAAGATATTTTCCACATCCTTTTCATCAATAAATGTAGTGTTTGAAGTAGTAAACTCATCTGATTCTAAGTATGATTTTAAATTTACATTGTCACTGACTGGAGTTGTTTTTTTTATAATATATTCGAGCCTATCTGTAGCTGACATTTTTTCTTCATTAGGTGGGGTAAACTGATCGACAATTTCAAATTTCCCTTTATCATTAACCTTATAATTAACATAAGGATGAAAAGGCTTGCCTGATTCTATTTGACAATGAATAACACCCTTTTTGTCTATATATACTTTGGATGTGCATTGACAGATTTGTTGATTGAATTTTGATAAATCTAGAAAGTCTATTAGTTCGTCTTTTGAATTATAATTTAATAATGTGTAAACTGACTCTAGAGTTGAAAGTATTACTGTATTATAATTTGAATTCAAATTGATTCTTTTTTTTATTTTTATCCATTCAAATTCCTTTTTATCATTATATCCTAGGTTTTTAAAATCACCAGAACTCTCACTGTTTAAGGAAATTTTCTTAAACAATAATGATTTATATTGAGATTCATTTTTACCAAAATCAATATCTTCACCTAAGTCATCTCCATTATAGTCAAGTCTTAATGTATCTTTAATCTCCACTAATTCTATATTCCCTATACTCAAAGCATTGTTTTTAAATGCTTCTTTTGTAGATTCATTTTTACATCCGAACGCAACAAATAATGTGCAAATAATTGTTATTCTATAAATAATACCATTCATAATAATTAAATATAATTTTATCCTTTTTAAGTTGTTCCCATGTCCAAATATTGGACTCGCCTTTTAATATAGAATTATCTGGATAATTCTTACCATCATTATATCCTCCTTTATTTCCTTTTTCTTTTCTTTTCTTAAAACTCTGTATTCTTCCATATGGATCGTCAACGATTATTCCAATTTCATTAACATCTACTACTCTAACAATATGCCCCAATAAAGACATGCAAACACCATAACCTTTATTTAATTTATCTTCCAATATCTTTTTATGAGTGCTTTTATTATAAATCTTCCCAACACCTATAAAACCACCTTTAATTCCAAGTTCATTTGCTATTTTTATTCTTGTATTAGCTTCAAATCGACTGTCATCACCTTTTTTGAGATTTTCCCTAATCATAACCATCATAAAATCTTCCATCTTCATGTTAGGATCTGGAGCAGGATTCATTTGACCTAAATATTGTAATGCAATCGATTCACTCGTTACATTACACATTGTATCAGCAAGTTGCTTATATTTAGCATCTCTTTGGCTATTATACTCTGCAAAATATTGCAAAATACGATAAGCTTTTATTTTTTCTTCATTAGTTTGGAACTTATCAATTGCCTTTCTAATTTCTTTTATCTGTGTAGCACTAAAATAACAAAAGGTTAATGAGGTGTCCAAATTAAAAATTTCTTTTGGATTAGCTATTATTAAATTATAGGATTTATTCATTAAGATAATGTTTTTTGAATATTGTCCTTCTCTTTCATTTTCTTCCAACGCTTCTCTAACTTCCCACACATATGTCTTTCCACCATCTTTACCTACTTTTTTCCCCTTTTTATCAATTTCATCAGCTTCTCTTAAGAAAGGTTTGTTAGCTCGATAGGCAGCTTTCGGGTCGCCATATACAACTTCATCATTCAGATGTCCTATTCCAGATTTAGTCGGGAAATTAACAGACAAATAAATATCCGTTGCAGTTTTTAATTGATTTTTAGTTTTTAATAAAAACCATTTTTCAACATAATCAAGCTGTTCTAAAGCAGTCATATTAAATAATGCAGAACGTTTTACTTTTAAATCTTTTGCAGCATCTTTGCCAAATTGTATTAATCCTACGAATCCAGCTTTTTCATCATCGTCCATAATTTTTTCAAAAGTACCTGCTTTTGGAGAAAAAGATAAATTAGTTTCAAAAGCTATAATATTCATTAATACGTTTGGAGTGAATATAATGCCCTTCTGCTTTTCTATATTTTTGCATATCTGAACAATTCGTAGTCTAAATTCCTTACTCACCTTGTTTCCCCAAATTAATTGCGGATCATCTTCATCAATAATTTCTCTCTTATTTTTATTTACATTCCCTTCACCTATGATCATAGTCAGTAATTTATCATTTAAGTGTCTTGTAGAATAGTCTTTAACACCTGCGTAATACTTTATTTTTGAACCTACTTTTAGTTTTTTATTAAGGTTTATTAAAGTAAAACTGATCATTGCAACTCCTTCTGAACTTACTTTTACTTTGTTCTTAAATGATGGTTCTTCTCCTATTTTATGGGCAGTCAACTCAATTTCTTCTCCTACCATATTTTGAGTTTTAGCTACTAAAGTTACAATTGCTCCTTTTTTACCAAATGGAACTTCGTCCTCTGGTCTTACTCTACTTCCATCATATGTAAAATAAACATCAAGTATTTTTTTATCTGTTGTAACAGACAAAACAGTATCAGATTCGTAATTAGCTGGCACCTTAAATAAATATGGTTTACTATTTTGGATTCCTATTAATTTAAATCCAATTTTGGCATTTTTCCCACTCTTGAATCCAATTTCTTTTTGAAAATTAGCATCAAATTTTATTTTTTCAAAAATTTCACCTTTTCCATTAGTTCTTACATCAATGTAATGGTTCGTTTTTGCATTGTTTAAATAAAAATAAACTCTTACAGTTTGGTTTTCATAGTAAGGTATTTGTGCCTGTATGTAATTACTTTCTCCAGAAAAACCAGAAGTTACTTTTTTGCTTCCTCCGCTCCATGCCCAATGTGCTTCGGTTATTTCTGGCTGCTTAATTTCAATTTTATAAATACATCCCGAGTTAGTACTTTTTTTACTATCACTATAAGCTTCTACCGTATAATTTCCTTCTTTTTGAGGAATATGCATTTTAAAAGAACTCCATTTATGAATGTACTTCTTTTGAGGATTATTTTTTTCGGTGAATAAAACATCATCGGATCGTAGATATGGTTTATTATTAGAATCATAAACCATCCATTTTACATCTTCTTTTTCGTTGTCTGTAGGAGGGTTTATTTTAAAAGTTTTCGCTTCTAAAGTTATAGTGCTGTTTGGTTTACCTAATAAAAACACATTATTGTTCGATGTTTTTTCGGCTAGACCAATACTGGTAACTTCATTTTTAATTACTGAGGTTTTAAATTCTTTAAGTAAGGAATATTGATCTTTACTAGTTATTTTAATTTTGTATTCGCCTAGATCAGGCATAGCAAGTTTAATAATACCAGTCGAATCTAATTCCTGCTCATCTGAAATTTTGATTGATTTATTGTTATCTGAAATTTCTAGTTGATAATAAAGCTTTAATGGATTTAATGTTTTTACTTCCTTATTTTTTAGGCTCACTTTAAACAATTGTTCTTGCGTAGAAGCTCTTGTTATTCCGCTTTTAGGAATAGTTGGAGATGTAATTAGAATTTCCTGAGCTATTATTTCAAGTTGTATATATGTTGCCGTTTTTGCGCTTTTTTTATGATGAATTGTAGCACTATGTCCATAAGCATCAATTTTATAAATACCGGGCTTATCAAAATTATAATTGAAAGAGGTTCCTTCGTTTTCAAAAACAATTCCTTTATCTTTTTTACTATTAATATCATAAACAATCCAATCAATGTTTTCTTTTTTAAATAAGTTTTGAACAATAAAAAACTCATCAAGGAAAAATTCAAGACTTTCTCCTACTATAAACGAAGTTTTTTGAGTATTTTTTATTTTAATCGCGCTTTTATTTACTGCACTTCCACGAGTATTTTCATTGTTTACTTCCTTCAGGAATACATACACATCTTCTTTCCCGATAGGAGCGTATAGTTTGTCTGCACTTAAATTAGGATATATCTTAGTTTTGGTTGTTATAGTGATCGTATTTGGTAATCTCTCTAGTCCTTCTACTTCTCTCAGTAATAAGAATAATTCGTCGTATTGCTCGAAAAGATTAGCGATGTTAGTTTTATCATTATTTAATTCTTTTCTAATTTTCGTCCAACGTTCATTACTTGCTTTAGAAATGTTTCCATTGAGTATGTTGGCGTCAATAGACTCGATCATTTTTTTACGAATAGTGTCCCAATTAAAAAATTGACTTTCTATAAGGCCTGAATTTGCCTGTTTCAGGATGGTATACATTTGAGTAAATAATATATCATTTGGTTTACCATCAAAATCCTGAGCTGTAGCTCCTTCTTCAAAAGCTTTTGAAATACCTGTCCAATATGCTATTGTTGAGGTATCATTTGCTAAAATGGCTGCATCTAAATTCTTTTTGATTTCAGCTTTTATTATTTCTATAGTTGGTTCACTACTATTTGGTTGAAGCATTTTCGGTACCGTCAAGGTTTGCTGAGTTGCTATGCCTTTACTAAAGTTTAGAGTATTATTTTCTACTCTTAAAGTCGAAGGAGTAATGTTTGCTGATGTGGGAGAACTCATAGTTGTTCTACCAGTGTTATCAGCAACGCCTCCTCCGATTAGAGCACTTGAAGGCGTAATACCAGTTGTGATATTATAGCTTGGTATTGTTTCCCTTGAAACTGAAGGAGTAGTGCTAAACGATGTTGCTGTATCTTTATTGGTTTCAGCAGTGGGGTCGATAGCGCCTCCTTCGGTTAAGGAATTAAGATTGTTTGTAATGGGAATAACATTTTGATGTTTTTGCTCTTGCCATATTTGTACTATATCCTTTTGCTGGCTCATCTCTTTTGAAACTTTAGCTAGCTCTTTTATAATGATGTTAGTTAAATGTTCGGAACTTTTTATATCAGCACTATTTTTTATTGAAAGATTGAAATTGTGAATTGCATTTTTACTCATCGCTAGGTGTTTTTCTGGGTGTAAAAGTAGCATTGTGACTTGTGATTTTAAAGTTTTAAGCCTTTTGTATTCAGTAGTTTCAGTAAGTTTTGTTTCTGCTGAAACTACTGAAACTACAAAGCTTTTTTTAGCCCTTTTTTTATTCTTGCATTCTACTTTTACACTCTCAAAAAACAACTAGCAGGTTGCATTATTTATCATAATGATTTGCAAATTCTCCTGCTATTTAAAGAAAGAATCATCACACTATATAGTAACCTCACTAAAACAATAGCCATTATGGATTATTTATTATCGAAAGGCATGAAGAGAATGCCTAAAATACCTGACAAGAGTAATTTCCATTTTTTTCTAATTAAACAATTATTGAAGGATCCCAAGTAAGGAATTTAACCCTACTCTAAACTAACAATTATGAAAAAATACAAGGATATCTATTGATCTTACAATGCTTAAAATAAAATTTCTAATTATATAATTTAAAATAAAAAAACATGGCTTTACAAACATTAAATACCATAAAAAACTGGTTTAGAACAGGTTTTAAACCAACTCAAAATCAATTCTGGGATACATGGGATTCTTTTCGACATAAATATGAAAAAGTCCCTGTAAAAGATGTTGAAGGGCTTGACGAATTGCTTTTAACTAAGGCAGACAAAGTAGTTTTAAATAATCACCTGGCTGATAAAAATGCGCATGCTCCACAAGTAAATACGGATTGGAATAGTGATTCTGGTTTTAGTCAATTGCTTAACAAACCTGGATTTAAAACCATTAATGGCGAAGAAATTGTAGGGACAGGGGATATTTCTATAGATAGCTCCCTGCAGGATTTACATAAGACATTAGATGTAGGCAGGACCTGGACTAAAACTTCAGAACTAGATACTTTTCTTACTATTGATGACGAAGCATTGGGGGCAAAAGATGCTTTTGTATGGGAAAGTCCAGCGTCAGGAATAGGAGCCACGCCTGCAGCATTTGCGTTAACTACAGGGATTTCTACTAAGCGTACCGTTTTAAGATCAGACCCACCTGTAGCAACGGGGGTTTTAACTTTCGAACTTCAAAACAATAAACCGTCTGGAGCTTATAAGTTAGCAACGACAAGTGATTTTAAAACTATTAATGGAGAATCTCTTATAGGGAGTGGTGATATCGGTTTAAAAGTAGATGCTGTTGGTTTAGATGCCATATTGACTGCAAAAAATTATGCTAATTCTTCTATAATTCTTGCTGATTACTATCAGAGTTCATCATATTATCAAGGCTTAAATCTTTCTGCTTTAACTGGAAATACAAAACTGGAAAACCATTATTCAGGTAAAATTACAAGTACTTTGGAGTTAAATCCAGGGAATTTAAGTCTAAGACAGGTTGATACTGATTCTACAGGAGAAGCAAGTATGGAAATATATGGTGGAGGTAGGGGATATTCTCCTGAGATTTCATTTAAAAAAAATAAAAATGGAGAATCTTCTTTTTGTGCTATAAAAGCGGGTGATCCATTAGACATAGATGATTTAACTACTAAAAGATATGTAGATTCTCAAGTTGATACTAAAGCAACAATTTATTCTCCAACATTCACAGGAGTTCCAACTGTGCCAACAGCATCATTAGATACGAATACTACACAAGTCGCATCTACGGCTTTTGTAAACACGGCTGTAAATAATTTATCCCAAAATTTGAAGTCATACAAGGTATGGACAGCTGTAATAAGTCAATCTTCCACAGACATTCCTGTGATAAACTCAGTGTTACAAAATGATTTTGAAGGAACTGTTGCAGTATCTAGAGAAGGTTTAGGTATATATTGGTTTACATTAGAGGGAGCATTTACTGGTAATTTTCTCTCTCCTCAAAATGGAACACTCATGTTTCAAAGTTGTTGTGATTCTTACGGTGCAGTAAGTGTTTCGAAATTAAATGACAATCAAATTCAAGTAAGGACATTTACATTAGGAATGGATTCCGAAGATCAATTATTAAGTGAAAATTTAATTGAATTTAGGGTGTATAATTAATTATAAATTGCAACTAAAATTTAAGACTTTGATGTTACCATATTCTTTACCCGATAATATTAAAAAAAAATCTCTCAAATCCATTTTGAGTAGAGATATCAAAGATTGAAGAAGAATATAATTTCTTTGATGGTCTTGGGGAACTTTTATCAGTAAGAAAAACTAGAATTAGTAATCTATTATGGATACTAAATCTAGTTTTTAAAATGTCAAAACATCGATATTTTATAATTAATTGTTGTCAGTCAAATCTCAATATTATTAAGAAGCTTTTTTTTAGTTAATCATGATTAAGAATTTTTATATAAAGCCGTGAAGTTGTAAAGAAAGCATGTGTAAACTTGGAAACTTTTGCTGTTTTGTGAGAGATTTATTCGGTGCAGTATTAAAGATGTTTTTCTTAACTTAATGATATTGAGCTTTAGCTACCGAAAACAGGAGTTTTTTGCATCTTTCCAAGCTGCTTTTCCACTTTCAAAAGTCGAATAGTATTGTATGTGCATCAATTCACAAACTCCCAGAATATTCATATAATATATTCTTGCTTAAAATTAATACTATACTAATCTTATTAAACAATTAATAGTAATAAATAAATATGAATTAGGTATGAAAAGTAACCGATAGTATTCACTATAGAATCAACTTTATGAAAGGTTGAGATTATCAAAACTTCAATTAAAAAAACATAATTAACCCCAATATAATATGACAACAAATATCAATACCATTCTAGGCTGGTTTAAAACTGGCAAAAAACCAACTCAAGCACAATTTTGGGCTTCATGGCAATCATTTTGGCACAAAGATGAAATGATACCGCAAAGTAGCATAAACAACCTTACAAACGTTCTAAATGCTAAAGTTGAAACTGACCAATTTGAAGCGCATAAAACGGATAAGAGCGCACATACTGCTTTGTTTGAAGCTAAAGAAGATAAAGCCCAAAAAGGTTTTGCTGATGGATATGCTCCATTGGATTCTTTTGGAAAATTAGCCAGTCAGTATTTAGATATCGTAAATGATTTGGTTTCTGGCGGTTCTACTTCTCTTTTAAGTGCAGAACAGGGCGTGGTTTTACAAAACCAAATAAAAAGCATAAATATATTACTAGCTTCAGACAACATTAATTTGGACACGCTCCAGAAAATTGTTAATGCTATTGAAGCTGTGCAGGTTTTATTGAGTACTATTTTGGTGAATGATTTGACCACAGGTGGAACTACGAAAGCCTTAACTGCCGAAATGGGTAAAACGTTGAAGGTTTTGATAGACTCTTTAACAACTATTATTTCGGAAAAAGAACCGTTAATAACAGGGGGGGAGACTGGACAATATTATGATTATAATAAAACTTGGCAATCTATTCCTACTGTAGATATTTCAGGTAAGCAGGATATTGTTAACCAAATTGAAGTAGGAACCAGCCAACCTGCGCAAGTATCATGGCAGGGAAAAACTGTGATATTTACGGCTAGTTGCACTATTACTATTCCTGTATCATTGATTGATAGTTATATTTTTAACGGTATAACTTTACCAGGCGTAACTATTAATTGGGTAATTACTACACCTAATATATGGCTTTTTGGCACTCCATCGGCAACAACTGAAAAACAGATTTTCACACTCACAAAAAGAGGTAGTACTAACAGTATTTTATTATTAGGTGTATAATGGGAAGTCTTTTACAACATACAGTATTTGGAAGAAATAAATTTAAACCATTTATTTCTACTTGGAAAACGGATAATATTTCTACTGGCTCAAGTTCAGCTAATCAAATAAAGCTCCCCCTAATAGCTTCGGGAGTATATAATTTTAATGTTGATTGGGGAGATGGTACTAGTAATACAATAACCTCTTGGAATCAAATACAAGTTACACATAGTTACGCCACATCAGGAACTTATACAGTTACAATAACTGGAAAATGTCAAGGATGGCAGTTTAATAATTTAGGGGATAGATTAAAAATACTTTCTATAAAATCATGGGGAACTTTAATTTTTGGAACAACTCAGGGATTTTATTTTTATGGATGCGAAAAACTTGATTTATCAGAGGTTATTGATATACCAAATTTATTAATTACCACTTCTTTTTATAGTTGTTTTAATAGTTGTCTTTCTTTAACAACGATTAATAAAATTAATGATTGGGATATGTCAAGTGCAATTTTCCTTAATGCAATGTTTAATAATACAGTTGCATTTAACCAACCGATTGGAAATTGGAATACTTCAAATGTTACAACTATGGGGGCTATGTTTAGATATTCTAAATTTAATCAAAACATTGGTTCTTGGAATGTATCTAAGGTTAAAGATTTTGGACTTATGTTTGCAAATAACTCTTTTTTTAACAACGGAGGAAGTCCTGATATTAATAATTGGGATACATCGAGTGCAACAACTATAGGTGAGATGTTTTATTATGCCCCTGCATTTAACCAACCGATTGGAAAATGGAATACTTCAAAGGTAACTGTAGTTTCTCAAATGTTTAATAATGCGAGAGAATTTGACCAAGATATTGGAAATTGGGATATGTCAAAGGTTACCAATTTTCAATATATGTTTACAGTTGCAAACAAATTTAATAATGGAGGAAGTTCTAGTATTAATAACTGGAATACATCAAACGCAACTAGTATGTATTCAATGTTTAATGGTGCAAACGCCTTTAATCAACCAATTGGAAAATGGGATGTTTCAAGGGTTGCTAATTTTCAAAATATGTTACAGAGTACATGGGTATTTAATCAACCATTAAATGATTGGAATACATCAAGTGCAATAAACATGGGGATAATGTTTCAAAACGCAAGAGAATTTAATCAAAACATTGGTTCTTGGAATGTATCGAATGTAACTAACTTTGAGCATATGTTTAGTAGTGCATTTGCTTTTAACAATGGCGGCAGTCCTGATATAAATAAGTGGGCTCTTAATACAAGCCAAAATGTTTTATTTGCAGTTATGTTTCAAAATGCAAGGTCTTTTAATCAGCCAATCGGGAATTGGAATACTGAGAAAGTAAGGTCTTTACAGCAAACTTTTCAAGGAACACTTGCTTTTAATCAGAATTTAGGAAATTGGAATTTATCAAACTTAGTTAGCCTACAATCAACATTTGCAGGTAATCCTGTTTTTAACAATGGAGGAAGTCCCGATATTAATAATTGGAATGTTTCAGGAGTCACAACATTGTCTGGCACATTTAACGGTGCAATTGCATTTAATCAACCAATTGAAAAATGGAACGTTTCAAGTGTAACTAATTTAGAATTATTTCTTTATAATGCAAAGTCATTCAATCAACCCTTAAATAGTTGGGATACATCAAGTGTAACTAACTTTATGCAAGTGTTTGGAGAAGCATCTGTTTTTAATCAAAATATCGGCAATTGGGATGTTTCCAAAGGAACATCTTTCTTTAGAATGTTTATTAATGCAATTGCATTTAACAACGGCGGAAGCCCTGACATTAATAATTGGGGAACTATTGGAGCAAGTACAGGTGTAAGTTTAACTGGAATGTTTCAAACTGCAAGAGCTTTTAATCAACCAATTGGAAACTGGGACACTTCTAATGTTACCAGTATGCTGCATATATTATTTGGTGCAGTTGTTTTTAATCAAAACATTGGTAATTGGAATGTTTCAAATGTAACTGATTTCACGAATTTTATGGCAGGAAAACAGGTAGGTTCATATAATCCTGAGTATCTTGATGCATTATATAATGGTTGGAGTTCAAGACCTGTACTTCCAAATAAAATTATAGGATTTGATAAACTCAAGCATACAGCTGTAGGAACTACAGGAAAAAATATTTTACTTGGAGCACCGAACAACTGGATAATTAGCGATGGAGGAATTTTGTAAATAAAAAGAAAACTTAATTTCTGGAGTTATAAATTCAAAGGTGTCAAGATTATGAGAACATAAATTCTTTGATAGTCTTAGATGTTCCAGTCATGAATATTAGTGAATAAATCTCGTTCACTTATTGGATTTAAACCTCGTTTATTTCTAATGAAACTATAGAAGCTACAGATTATATTTTTCTGCTTTCAGAATACTTTTCCACTTTCAAAAGACGAATAGTATTGCTTGTGTATGCATGTCAGTTTATAAGCTTCCGGAATATTCATACAAAACATTCTTCCTTTAAATTAATACTATACTAATCTTATAATACAATTAATAAATAGGAATCAGGTATGAAAAGTAACCGATAGTATTCGCTATAGAATCAACTTTATGAAAGGTTGAGATTATCAAAACTTCAATTAAAAAAACATAATTAACCCCAATATAATATGACAACAAATATAAATACCATTTTAGGCTGGTTTAAAACTGGCAAAAAACCAACACAAACTCAATTTTGGGCCTCGTGGCAAAGCTTTTGGCATAAGGACGAAAATGATACCACAGAGTAGTATAACTAACCTGGTAAGTACATTGGATGCTAAAGTTGAAACTGACCAATTTGAAGCGCATAAAACGGATAAGAGCGCACATACTACTTTGTTTGAAGCTAAAGAAGATAAAGCCCAAAAAGGTTTTGCTGATGGATATGCTCCATTGGATTCTTTTGCAAAATTAGCCAGTCAGTATTTAGATATCGTAAATGATTTGGTTTCTGGAGGTTCCACTTCGCTTTTAAGTGCAGAACAGGGCGTGGTTTTGCAAAACCAAATAAAAAGTATAAATATATTATTGGCTTCAGACAACATTAATTTGGATACTCTCCAAAAAATTGCTGATGCTATTAAAGCTGTGCAGGTTTCATTGAGTACTATTTTAGTAAATGATTTAATAACAGGAGGAACTACGAAAGCCTTAACTGCCGAAATGGGTAAAACGTTGAAGGTTTTGATAGACTCTTTAACAACTATTATTTCGGGAAAAGAACCGTTAATAACAGGGGGGGAGACTGGACAATATTATGATTATAATAAAACTTGGCAATCTATTCCTACTGTAGATATTTCAGGTAAGCAGGATATTGTTAACCAAATTGAAGTAGGAACCAGCCAACCTGCGCAAGCATCATGGCAAGGAAAAACTGTGATATTTACGGCTAGTTGCACTATTACTATTCCTGCATCATTGATTGATAGTTATATTTTTAACGGTATAACTTTACCAGGCGTAACTATTAATTGGGTAATTACGACACCTAATATATGGCTTTTTGGCACTCCATCGGCAACAACTGAAAAACAGATTTTCACACTCACAAAAAGAGGTAGTACTAACAGTATTTTATTATTAGGTGTATAATGGGAAGTCTTTTGCAACATACAGTATTTGGAAGAGATAAATTTAAACCATTTATTTCTACTTGGAAAACTGATAATATTTCTACCGGTTCAAGTTCAGCTAATCAAATAAAGCTCCCCCTAATAGCTTCGGGAGTATATGATTTTAATGTTGATTGGGGAGATGGTTCAAGTAATATAATTACTCAATGGAATCAATCACAGGTTTTGCACAATTATACTACATTCGGAAACTACACTATTAAAATTAAGGGTAAGTGTGAAGGGTGGCAGTTCAATAATGCTGGAGATAGATTAAAAATTCTCTCTATAGCTTCATGGGGTGATTTAAAGTTAGGTACAAATCAGGGAAATTATTTCTTTGGATGTGCTAATTTAACATTAACTAACGTTTCAGATGCTCTAAATTTAACAGGGACTTTTTTTATGAGTCAAGCATTTAGAGGATGCTCTAGTTTATCAAGTATAGGTAAAGTAAATGAGTGGATCACATCAAGCATTACAAACATGAGTGCAATTTTTAGGGAAACTGCTTTTAATTCAAATATAGGAGCATGGGATGTGTCAAAAGTTACGGATTTTTCTTATATGTTTAACACATCTTCTTTTAACCAACCAATTGGAAGTTGGAATACTTCACTTGCTGTAACTATGGTCTCTATGCTCTCAGGATGTCCATTTAATCAAAATATTTCTTCTTGGAATGTTTCGAAGGTAACCGACATGAATAGTATGTTTTCTTTCAATATCTCTTTCAATCAACCAATAGGAAATTGGAACACATCAAATTTAAGAAATACGCAAAATATGTTTTTTAATAGTACGGCTTTTAATCAAAACATTGGAGCATGGGATACTAAAAATATTACAACAATGCAACAAATGTTTAATAATGCAGTCGCTTTCAATAACGGTGGAAGCTCAGATATAAATAACTGGCATCCTTCAAGTTGTGAAAACATGCAACAAATGTTTTCTGGTGCAACTGTATTTAATCAAAACATTAATTCGTGGAATGTTTCCAAAGTTACGAATATGCAACAGATGTTTAGTAAAGCAACGGCATTCAATCAGCCTTTAAACAACTGGAATACTTTGAATGTAACGTCAATGGCTTTTACGTTTGCAGACACAAATAACTTTAATCAAAATATTGGCGGTTGGAATGTTTCCAAAGTTTCAAACTTTACTCAAATGTTTGTAAATTCTTTGGTTTTCAACAATGGAGGAAGTCCCGATATTAACAACTGGGTTACTTCAAGTGCTGTTAGTATGGCGCTTATGTTCTTTAATGCAAGGGCATTTAATCAACCAATTGGTAGCTGGAACGTTTCCAATGTTACGGACATGCAAAGTATGTTTAGATTTACACTAGCATTTAACCAGCCTTTAAATGGCTGGAATACATCAAATGTAACTGTAATGCAACAAATGTTTCAAGATGCATTAGTTTTTAATCAAGATATTGGAGCGTGGAACATTTCTAAAGTTTTGAATTTTTCTAGTTTCATGCAAGCAAAAACAGCAGAAAATTACTCTGCTACTAATTTAGATTCAATTTATAATGGCTGGAGTTCAAGACCCGTTAAGCCTAATATTAGTATAACTTTTGGAACTATAAAACATACAGCAGCAGGAACAGCGGGAAAAACAATTTTACAAAACGCTCCCAATAATTGGATAATAGCAGATGGTGGTATTTAGAATAATCAAAAGTTAAAATAGATTTCAAGAATCGGAAATAAAAAAACCTCCGTAATTCAAAACTAAATTTTCATATAGATTGTAAAAACACTCAAAAGCATTAGGAAAACACAAATTTCATAATGATTTTGGGTGTTTTTTACCTTATAGCAAACCATGAATAAAAAAAATGTTTCGTTATATAAAACAACCAATTAACTCTACTTACATTCTACTGAAACTACAGAAACTACCCTTTCAATTATTCGTTTTTCACCCTCTTCTACTGTATTTTTACATGCTCTAATAACGAATATTAGAATGCCTAACAGGCAAAACAATTCCCTTTATTTTTAGGTTTTTTTACTGAATAGAGACCTCAACTGCACACCATACTTTCAACAATTACATTAACAATTAAACAATAGACTAATCATGGATTATATACCAAAAGACTTAGGAGAAATTCCTAAAACACCAGACATGAGTAATTTTAAAAATCCTTTGGGACAAGCAAAAGAGGGAAATATTTTTATAGAGAGTTTTAATATTATGCCCTCATCAGTATCTGAAAAAAATGAAAGTCTGACTGAGGCCTTAAAAAAAGAAAGTAGAGACAGTAATATTTAAAAGTCATAATACTTTTTTAAGCTACTCCTACATCACAAAAAAACAAAATCTCTAAAACCATAAAATGCAAGACGAAACTTCCATTCAAAGACTAAAAGAAAAATACGGTACAGTGTTAAAGCTTACCTCAGATGATCAATTAACAACGACCTATTGCAAAAAACCATCATTTACTACTTTTTTAAACTATCAAAATAAATATAAGGGTAATCCCCACGAAGCAATTCTGTTTTTATTTAAAGAGTGTGTCCTGGATAAAGAGAATTATGATGACGAATTCATGCTCTCTGCAGGAAATTCTATTGTAACAATAATAAAAAAAGATAGTGAATTTACTATAGATGGAACACCGCAAAAGGATGAATTCAAGAAATCGGCTGCACTTATTCGATATGCTTTTCAGATAGATCCATATCAATTACCAATAGATGAGTTTTACAAATTACTAGAAGAAGCTCTTTGGTTGCAAAAACATAACGAAACAAGACAGGAAAATACACTTATAACAGCTTTTGCTAAAACATTTTCAAATTAAAAACAAAAAATAAATCATTATGAAATTCAATTTTAATATAAACGAAATTTTAGATACCAAGGATATTGAATACGCTGGCATTAACTATAACGAATCAGAATCGAAAGATTTTATTATAGATAAAACAGGGGGAGAATTTAATCTAAGAGTTTTTGCTCCTTTAGTTTTTGAACCCTTGGTAAAAAGTGATCTTAATTTACCAAGTTTGCGAATAGATGCTGTTACTGTAAATCTAAATCGTTCAAAAGTTATCAAGAAAGAAGGAATCGAAGGAAGAGATTCAACTATCAAAGAACATATTACAAATGGTGATTTTAGTATTTCTATTGAAGGATTAATCGCTAATGAAACGGGAGATGAATATCCAAAAGAAAAGCTTTTTTTATTGAAGCAATTTCTAAATGCGCCTTATTCTTTAAGAGTAACACATGCAATTTTAAACCGATTTGGTATTTATGAACTTGTGATAGATTCGTATTCAATTCCTTCTATTTCTGGAACAAAAAATATTCAAAAATTTACTGCCAGCGCCACGTCAGATGAAACCGTAGAACTAATAATTAGAGACAATGCTTAAACTAAATGCGAGAATTAAAGTTTACGAAACAATAAGACTTATTCCAACTCCTAAATATTATGAATTTACTTATGTCAAAAATGTCGATATAAACAGTTCATACAAATCCCTAACAGATACGGCAACCCTTGTAATGCCAAAAAAAGTATATACAGATACTAAAGGTTTCGACCAAAACTTATTTGCAAATGCCAATGGTGAAGAAAAAACAATTCACGACTTTTTTAAACTTGAAAATTATATCGAAATATTATTAGGATATGATGGCAATTATAAACCAGCTTTTAGAGGTTATATCACAGGAGTTCAATCGGATATAACAACTGCTACTATATCTTGTGAAGACACGATGTATGCTTTTAAAAAAGTAAAAGCGGTAAAAGACGACGATGTTCAAAGTAAGAATGATACGTTAAATATTGTTGCTACAAATCCAACTACAAATGTTGAAAAATTTAATCCTAAAACTTTTTTCGAAAAAAGAATCAAAGAACTAAAATTGCCTTTTAAAGTAAATGCTCTTGACGAAGAATTAGGAAATATAATGGTTAACAGAAACCAAAGTCTGGCGCAGGTTTTTGATATGTTAAAAGACAAAGGGATTTATACTTATTTTAAAACCGAAGAAACGGGTCCTGTACTTACAATTACCAATAATCCGCAGCAACATACTGCTACTGAATTGGGTGGTTTTATCACTCGTAATTTCATTAAAAGTCCATTAGCAGGCACACTTGTGAAAAAGTTAATCAATGAGGGACTTAGCCTTTTAAGTTCTCAGTTGGACAAAGTAGGGAAATCAATTTCCGGAAGTTTTTCAGGAAAAGCACGTTTTAGATTTCGGTATAATATTATTGAAGATAAATTGGTTGTAGTTAATGAATCTACAAAAAACACGCGAACTCGAGTAGAAAAATACTTTAAGAACTCAAACACGCCAATTTATATTGAATTGGGCGATCCAAATGGGCAATTAATAAAAAACCATGTTCTGCATAGTGATTCCGATGATTTACCAAAAGATCCAACAGCTTTTAAAAAAGCAACGACACAAATAGCTTCAGAGTTGTATCAATATGCTGCTTTAAGAGCAATGGAATCTAAACCAAGCGGATTTGAAGGTTCTTTTCTCACTTTTGGTGAGCCGTTTGTACGACCTACAGATAAAGTAATTCTTGAAAACGCAAAAGACAAAGAAAAAAATGGAACTTTTCAAGTCGAGAAAGTAGAGCGAAGTTTTGGCGAAAACGGTTACAGACAAAGGATTTATATAGGACGTAGAGTAGAAGCAATCTAAAAAAAAAAACTAAAATGGGAAACATAACAGATCTAATAAAAGATGTTGCCAATAAAAATCAAATTATTGAAACTTTTGCGGCAAAAGTCATCGAAATAAACAAAGAAACAGAATCGCTTCATAATCCGGAAGATGCTTATACCGTAAACATAATGAGGGCCGATGGCGCGATTCTTAAAAATGTACGCTTGAAAGCTTCAATCCTGGATGTAGAACAAGGAATTATTACGATTCCTAAAAAAGACAGCTGGGTTTTGGCTACCATTATTGGCGGAGTAGAAACTCGCGCGTTTATTTCGCAGTTTTCGGAGGTCGAACGTACTTTTATTCGCTTTAAAAATGACGAGAATCATTATTTGGAAATTGATATTGATGTAGATAAATTCCAGGTTTTATTTAAAGAAAAAGAAGGTAATGATTCTTCGACAACTTCAGTACCTACATATAAAAATATCGCTCAACTAGAATTTAACGGTAAAGAAGGCTCGAACATTAGTACCACTTTTTACGATGAAAATGGTACAGAAATTTCGAAAAACAGCTTTAATATTAAAGAACAAAATATCAGCATTAATGAAGGAAATACAATTTTCAATTTAAAAGATAAAGAAGTCAAAGTAACCATCAAAAACGGGTTTGAAGCAATAATTTCTGATGTAAAAACTTCATTTAAAAAAGGTGATTTGATTTTTGAAATGGATGATAAATTTAAAATTGATGCCGGGACAAAAAATTTATTAACCGAATTAGAAAGCCTCATTACAGAAGTCTCAAAAATTGTAGTTGTACAAGGAGTTGGTCCGAATGTAGGGAGTCTACTTACAATAAAATCTAATTTACAAAATTTACTAAAAATTTAAAAAAATGGCATTACAAATATCAGCATTACAAGCAGCAATCTTAGAAGCATTAGACAAAAGCACACAAATATCGGTCGATGTAAGCAACGGAGATGATAATGCAAATCAATCAAAAATTGCGAGAGAAAAAACAGCAGAAAAATTAGCAACTGCAATTGACACATTTGTCAAATCAGGAACTGTAAACACCACAGTAACTACGACTGGCTCTGCATCAGCGCAAACCGGAACCGGGACTGGAAAGATTTCATAACAAATTCAAACTAAATTTAAACTGCCTCTTGCGAAATATCGCAAGAGGCAGTTTAATATTTGAAAAGTACAACTTAGTTTCAATTGAAATTCTAAAAAATCACAAAAATATCTAATTCAGTTTCTTTCTCAAAGCCTCTTCCATTTCGTAGAATTTACTTTCAAGATCATGAATCTTTTCATAAATATTAATTGGATCGGGCATTTGCTTAGAAGCATACATACTCGCGTACCAAACCTCGAGAATATCCTCGGCATAAATAGAATACATTGGATAATTTCCATCTCTGTTGTCAGACTTCAGGATTAATTTTCCGCTTTCTCTAATTCGGTTTAAAACCCTTTTTACAACCACTCCATCATTCTTACTGATAATAACATAAATTCTTCCATCAAGAATATCATCAAAATTATCGACATATTTGCCAAAGAGATAATCTCCGTCATGTATGGTTGTTGACATCGAATTTCCTTTTATTTCAAAACATCTATAAGTTCCGTTTTTTAGCATTGGCATACTAAATGAAGGAAGGCTTTCCATGTATTCCGGATCAGAATAGCCATCTAAATAACCTGCACGTGCTTTTACTCCCACAAAATTGATGTTTTCTTCTCCATCTTCGTTTACTGTTATAATCTTTGGTAAATTTAAACCAACTTCATTGTTCGTTTTATTAACAAAAATGGCATCACTATCTCCAAAGAAATATTCCGGATTCACATTGCAATGTGTAATTATACTTTGTAGTAAATCAAAACCTGGCTTTGTTCTTTTTCTCTGTCCATCAGATTGCAATCTTCCAATAGTGATACTATCTATTGTTGTGCTGGTTACACCTATTAATTTAGCAAATGAGTTATTGTTTAACTTCATCTCATCTATAATACGTTTTATTTTAGTATGTATTTCCATGTTGTAATTGCATTTATTGTTTGTGTAATATGTTTTGCTGTTTGCAAGGTATTCCACTATATGTTGCAAAGCTAAAAAATATATAATAAATAATAGCATTCTGATATAAATTTTTTGTGTAACTTCTAATTTTAAAGGTGATTATGGTGTTTTTATTCTTGTAATACTCTAATGTATAGAAAAAAAAATAAATCATATTACTGAAATCACTGCTTTTTTTATGGCAATATGTTGGATATTTTAAAACATATGTTGTATATTTGTCAAACAAACAATCCACCATATGATTTTAAAAGAATTTTATAACGAGAAAAAAAGCGCTATCGAAAAAGAGTTCATTTCTAATGCGCCAGCAGTACATCTTTACAGTGATGCTGTTTTTAAAACTACGATTACAGCACCGATAGTAATGTTTAAATACGATACTATTTCTTGGGAGACATCCTCTGAAAAAAATTACAAAGCAGATGTATCATTTTGCCTTTACGTCGTACTGCCAGTTGGAACTATTTCTTCTACAAGCTATGAAGAAGCATTCGAAATTGCACATCGCATAGACAAGGCTATATTATCTACAAGTAATAACAATGCCTTTATAGATACCAATTCAACCTTTAAGATAAAAGAAAAGCAATGTAATAATCAAGAAGTTTATTGGGATAAGAACGATTATTTCATTTGGGAGCTAACCTATAAAACTACATTAATAGAAAATATTTTAAAGAAGAAATATATTCTTTTCAATAATGGATTAAGTAATGAAGAATTAGAAGAGCTGGGGTATAACTTAACTACTGGAATAATAGGGATAAACCCAAATCAGGTTAAGGGAGATATTGATTTAAAAACCAGCTCTTAATTTGAACGGTCTATAATTTAACAGGTGATATTCACAAATAATTATATGAGATAAAATTACAATAGGATACAAATCTAAATAATAATTAACCCATACTATTTAAACCTAAAATATGAAGAGAAGCAGAACACTATTAGATAAAAGGAGAGATTTTGTAATCAACTACCTAAATAGAAATCAAGCTAAACAAATGAAAGTTGTTGTATCTGAACTTTCTGATACTTTGTTCCTGACAGAACGTACCATTTATACTATTATAAATGAAGGACTCGCGACAGAGGCCAGAGCTTAAACCACTGAAACTACTGGTTTTGATGATCTTAAAAATTGGAAAAAACAACCTTGAGCCTTAAATTTGTACTCGCTAGCAAAAGTAAATTTATCTCTTGGCCAAGAGTAAAATCCAATTAAAAGACCAGTTTTTACAAACTGTCCAAAAAAGAGCAATCTTATTTTTTGGATTCTAAATTACAAATACCATTTTAAAATAAATCGTTGATAATTACAGGTTTAACAACTTGTGTCAGCCATTCTTTTGCCTTTTTTTGAACAAAAACAATTTTTTAAACAATTAACATTTTATATTATGAGTACATTAAACGATGTAGTGATTAACAAACTATCTGGCGGATTAGGAAGAAGAAATCCAGAACAAGATATGGTTTCAGGATTACTTTTTGATGGAGCTTCAACTGCAAAATTAGCATTAGACAAAATAGAGCGTCTGGCTTCATTAGAAGATGCTGAAGCATTAGGAATTACAGCTGATTATGATGTAAATGGACAATCAGCTTATTATCAAATCCAACAATTTTTCAGAATGAATCCTTCTGGGGACTTGTACATTATGAAAACTGATGCCGCTTCTTATGAGGTTATTGCAGGAAAAGCAATGGGGATGCAGGAAAAAGCAAACGGAAACATTCGTCAAATGGCGATTATTTATTCGGGATCTACATCATTCGCACAAACACAAGCTGCTGTTTTAAAAGCAAAAACAGAAACAGAACTTGCTTATACAAATTTTATGCCTTTTGAAGTTATTCTGGAAGGAAAAGGTTTTGAGGCTAAATTAGCTACTTCTTTAATTGAATTAAACGCAGAAAACGTATCAGTAGTTGTAGCTATGGACGCTGAAAAAGCGTTTGAACAAAAGTTATATCAAAAAAGCACTACACTGGCAGATGATGTACTTTATACTTTAGCTTCTAAAGAAAAATTAGTCCCAGCAGAGGGCTTCCCAGATGTTTATAACGTCAAAAACGATGAGGGCTTGAAAAAAGAAAATGGAGTTATTCTTGAATTCATTTTCAAATATTCGTACAAAAATACCGCCGCAGTTGGTTTAGCATTAGGCGCAATTTCTAAAGCAAAAGTATCTGAAAATATTGCTTGGATTGAAAAATTCAATCTTACTGGCGAAGGTTTTGCAAAAGCAGGCTTTGTTGGGGGGCAAGAAATCAAGACTTTGGGAGATTTAAGAGACTTAAACGAAAAAAGATACATTTTTGTAAAAACACATACTGGTTTGCCAGGTGTTTATTTTAACGATAGTCATACTTGTACTAAAGGGACTTCAGATTTTGCTTATGTTGAGAACAACCGTACTATTAACAAAGCAACTCGTTTATTGCGTACTGCTTTATTGCCAAAATTAGCTTCTCCGGTTTTAGTAGATATTGATGGTAAATTGCCTCAATCAGTTTCTAAAAACTTTGAAGGTTTGTGCAGAAGTGCTTTAGAAGGAATGGTTGCTAACCAAGAAGTATCAGCTTTTGATGTTTATGTAGATCCAAAACAAAATATTTTGGCAACTTCAGAATTAAAAGTAAAAGCTGAAATTACTCCAATTGGAACTGCCCGCAAAATTATGGTCGATTTAGGATTTAAAAATCCTTTTGGAATCGACAAAGCATAATTTACTGAATTTAATATAATTCAAAAAAACATAAAAATTCACCAATTATATCGCACTTATTCATTTACTGTAAATGCAAATGAATAAGGTGATAGTTCCAGATCGTTAAAAAGATCATTAAAAAATAAACAAAGCTACATATGAATAAATTACCATTAATTAACGGACAACAACACAGCTGGTCATCAATTGAAGTAAGTATTGCAGGTAACATCGTTACCGGAATTACAGCTGTAAACTATAGCGACTCAGTATCTAAAGAAAACCATTACGGAGCTGGAGATATGCCAGTGCACAGGGGTAGAGGGAAGTATGAGGCAAAAGCTTCGATCACTTTATACAACTACGAGGTAGAAGCTATTTTAGCCGCTTTGCCAAAAGGACAAAGATTGCAGGATATCAATCCTTTTAGCATCATTGTTAGTTACCTGGACGACAGTAATGAAGTAATTACACACACGGTAAGAAACTGCGAATTTAACTCAAACAGTAGAGGAATTAGCCAAGGAGATACCAAAATCGCGGTTTCTTTTGACTTGATCTGTTCTCACGTTGAGTGGAATTAATCTACATAAATTACTACTACTAAAACCATAATACCCTATTTTCTGTCTATAAAACCGACTAAAAAGAGATAACCATTATTTATTGCGTTACACAAAAAAGAAGTTCAACGAACATAATTTTTGTCTGCATATTATTTCTATTTGCTCTTTGTTAGTCCGTTTTAAGCAGGAAATCTACTTCAGGAGGCTGCCTAGAGTCTTATTTAACTTCAAAAAAATAACTCAGGCAGTCTCTTCTTTTAAATGCACTTAGATAATTCAATTTCTATAAACGATAGAAAAAAGTCAATCAGTTAGTATAACTAAAAATGACATTTATACCTGTGTCCGGGAGTATTATGTATTGCGAATACAGTTGAATAACAGCAAAAGACACCGCCAAATAAGACATCAATTTACCCTATCATAAAAACATTTCAAAATGGAAATAACAAATTCAAAAACGGCCGATATTCTTGATGGAAACATTACTCAGGCACAATTAAACCAATGGAAATACAAGCATAAAAAAGTAGTTAAACTCACCATTGCTGATGATGACGAAACTACGTTGTTTGCTTACTTCAAAAAACCAGATATCAGCATACGTTCTGCTGTGTTGCAAGCCTCAAAAATGGACGAATTTAAAGCGCTAGAAGTGTTGTTCAAAAACTGCTATCTGGGTGGCGACGGAAAAATAGAACAAGAAGACGATTTACGTCTTAATATCACCACAGCATTTTCAGATCATATTCAGCCAAAACCTGTTAAAGTAGAAATACTATAACCAAATCTTTTTTGCTCTTCTCTAAAAACTACCCTAATGATTACTAAAAACCATACTATAGAACTTAAAGATACCAGTGCATCTGAAATGGCAAGGTTCAGGCAAATCATGCTTGGTATTTGGCGTCAGCAAATTGAAGATGATAAGAATGGTGATGGAATGGAGAAATTCATTGTTTCACAATATGAAAGTACAAACGAGCAAAAAACTTCTTTCAAAAAAACAACAAAACCTAAAACAATTGCAAAACAAATTAACAAAAGAGGATTTGTAATCGCAGAAAATGGTATTCGTTTACATGCAACACCCTCTCCATATGACGCATCGTATTTAAGCAAAAAAGGCATATTTGGTAAAGTTTACAAAGTAGTAAGTGAGGTCGTAGTAATACATCAAGATTTAACTAACAAAGGATGGTATAAAATCAAAACTGCTGATCAAAAATATGGCTATATTGAAACACATAACATTGTTTTAATTCCACATAACAATTATTTAGACAAATATACCCGTGCTTTTCTTTACGTAAAGTCAGATTATAATTTTGAAACTAATATTGCCAATGTTTTTTATAAAAATTATAAGATAGAAACAGGAAATGACCGAAGAACTTTGGCAGAAGCTTTTTATTTGCTTAACACCAAAAGTAATCATGCCCATGGTATTATTCTAAAGAATGAAGCCCTTAAAACGGGTAATTCATTTGAATTAGCAATTAAAGGAACTCATGATCCTGATTTTCATAAAGCAAGGCTAACCTACAGCCAATTGCAATTATCAGCTAATCGCATTGTGCGTATTCCTAATGAACAATATATACAATTACAACGTCAAATAGGTACTTTAAGTTCTCGCTCCGAATTTATGAATACCGCTATAAAAACTGGTGATATTATTGCAGAAATATTGGCAGGAGTTGGTGGATTAATTGTAGGGGTAATAGAAGGTATTCTGAGAGGTATATATGATACTTTGGTAGGAATTATAGAATATATTGAAAGTATAATAGATACAATTAGAGATTTATTATCAGGCAAATTTCTTGATAAATTGAAAGAAATGTATCAAGCCATCATCAAATTAGCTAATTCTAGTTGGTCAGAGCTAAAAAACATTTTATACTCCTTTTTGGGCAGTATAGGAGATAGTGTAAAAAAAGTAATCGACAATTGGTTTTCTTCATCTCCTTATGAAAAAGGCAGAGTAATAGGGCTTTTATTGGGAACTATTTTACTAGAAGTTATAATAGGAATATTTACTGGTGGCGGTGCAACGTTTGCAAAATTAGCTTCAAAATTAGGAAAGCTAGGTAAAATTTTAATGAAAATAGAAAAATTCACCCATGAGATAAAAGAGAAATTACTATCCAAATTACCAAAAAAACTTTTTGAAAAAGGAGATTATATACATGATCTAGATGATAGTAAAAACTGGATGCGATCAGCTTTGCTTGTCCAGGCAAGAGCCACTGCTGAAATCATGGATGTAAAAGGATATAGCATAGGTCAATTAATGACTACACTAAAATTATCCGGTAAACTGTACCCAAAATTAAAAATTAAGTGGGATAGTATACACAAGAGAGATAATATATATGCGATTACACTTACCGCTAGTCCAACTAAAACAGTAGATAGTCATTTTTCGAGTGAAGGTAAAAAAGATGAAGATAAAACAAGTACTTTTGAAAATGATTTAAAACATAATAAGGGATATTATAATGGGCCAAAACCTAAGTATGAAAATCCTGGTCATCATGATTTAAAATCTCCCAATTTTAGAGGCGGAGGCTCAAAAACTGAAATAATTCCTGAAAATGCTGAAGCTTTATACAAAAGAGCAATTCCAGGCCTAACAAACAAGGAAAGTCAGCAAGGAATACCAAAGAAATGGTATAGTATAGATGAAAAAGGAAAAATTCATCAATTTCAAGTTGACAATAATGGATATACACATTGGGCTGGTAGTGAAAATGGTTCTAGGGGAGTTACTGTAGATAATGCAACTAGGAAAAGATTAGATGAATTTTATAAAGATTTTATTAAGAAAAAATAAACATGAAAGAAATAGGAACTAAAAAAGAAATTTTTATATCGATAGACAGTAACGTTTCCGATAGATGGTTTTCAAAAATATCATTCATTATAAACGATTATGATTTTGAATATAATGAAGAAGAAAATCTAAGCTTTTTATGTGTAGATTTTGAATGTTTTAAAATAGCAATTGATAATGACCAGGAAGTATATAAAGACGACTATTTTTGGCAATTTACTGACAGTGAAATAATTAAAAAATGGAATAAATACTTCAATAGTAAAACAATTGAGGAAATGGAAGATCCGAAAATTGAATTATTAGATAAAAAATTTAATGATGTTATGATTCCTTTTGATAGCAGGTTTTTTAATTTATGGGTTTTTATAGGGTATGTAAAAGATGATGTATGGTACTGGAAAGTTTGGGAAACAATCAATCCTAAAGAAATATTAAACTTTAAAATTTCTGCACAAAGTTTAAATGAAGTTTTAGTTCAAACTCCGATTTATCTTAGAGAAAAAATCTTATTAGATTAATTATGATCTTATCTCAAAAATAGACAAAATATTATGATAAAATTAAAGATAAAAAACTCGAAGATTAAATGGACAACGTTTTTTTTGCTTTTATTAATATCTTGTCAAAATAATAAAAATACTATTTTATCTTTTCGGGAAAATAATACTTATTTATGTTATAATGTTTATAAAAAGACTGATCTTCCTCCAACAACAAGACATACATATGTTTTTAGAAATAACGGAGATTTTTATCAGTTTGAATATCAAAAAAACACAAAAGAAGAAACGAGAATTTGTGAAAATACAGGTTTTTTTAAACCACTTCTATGGAAAATAAAAGGGGATTCTATTCTTATAAATAATTTATATTATAATCCAATTTCAAAAGTCAAAGGCGAAATTATTTTATCAAAAAAGAATCATGACACTTTAGTTTTAAAAGAAATAAAAAATAAATTCGATATTGAATTCTTTAAAAGAAAAGATTCTTATATCTACACAAAAAATAAAAAGGGTGATACAATTGAAAAAAAGCTTTTGTTAAATCTATAAAAAAATAGAAGTATGAATACAAAAGAATAAGTAATTGAGAACTTAAAAAATTGGATAAAAAAACAAATGTTATCTCGTACGATAAAGATATTGGTTTGGATTGTGATGATAAAGAAGTAGTTACTCTAAGAGACAAAACTAATAAAGAAGTTTATGGAGTCTCATTTAAAACTGAAGACAAAATAGAATATGATAAAAATGGTGAAATTATTTCACTATTCGAAGGAATGTACTGTTTTGCATATTTTGACGCCGAAACATTGGAATTACTTTACATACACAAAAAATCAGGATATATAGAGGTTGACGGTTCTTATTGATAGATTTGAAATCATTTTTTAATCAATTATAATAATATGCCAAGTACAACCTATATAAGTTACGAAAAAAAGAAAGGATTCCAGATTGGAGAATATGAGTTTGAAATCATCAGTGCATTTAATGTAAAGGCATTTGAACAAATTGGGTTACAAAATAAACCTGAGTGGTATTTAGGTATTTATGAGGATTTTGACGAAATCATGAAAGGACATCAACAAAGAGTTATGTTTGTGCTATTTGATGATTATTTAGCTTTTATACCTGAAAGAGAATCTAAAATAATTGAAGTTTTTGAATTAGCAAAAAAGTTAATCCAGGAAGAAGGCGAAAAATTATTTCCTGAAAAGCTCAATAAGATGCAAGAAATAAAAGACTGGCCACAAACACAGGTAGAATGGACGGGTTCTCTATACACAGATGATATGATTCATGTTGTTGATATCATGATAAAAATGCTGGAAAAAGAATGGAATGATGGGGATTATAAAGTAGAGTTCAAATATTAAAACTTTTCCATACAAATAATGAACTTAACAGAAATTCAAGAATATTTTTCAAATAGCTTAGTACTATTCGCAAACAATGATATCATTAACCAATCTTTATCAAAAGAAACTGCAGATATTTTATACAAGATTGGATTGCCTAATCATAATACTTTCGGTGGAGATTATGAGTTTTTTGGAAATGTTGAATTATTAGATGAAAGGTATTTAAAAATTGGTACTAAAAACACTTTTATAAATGAACTTTTTGGCTTATGCATTGACATTAAAACTCAAAAAATAATAGGAAGGACACATTATCGAGAAGGGATAAGAACTTATACTATTAATAAAAATTTAAAAACATATCTTGAATATATTTACACTTACACACGCTTTAGAAAGGAAGTAAAAATACCTCGAAAATTAGGAGCATACCATTTACATCATGAAAAATATGCTCTGGAATTAAAAAACAGATTAATGGCTATAGATAAAGATGACGTTAATACAGATTTTTGGTATAGCTCTATTGGAGAAATGGAATTGGGAGTTGTATAAATAAATTTGGAAACATTACCAACGCTTATCCATTAAAACGATAATTATGAAATATAATTTTAAAAAAAATGATTTCCTTTTAGAAAATGGAGAGATATATTATGAATTGGGAGTTGATGGAGAATCATTAGATAACGATATTTTTGCACTTTCATATATAAATTGGGAAGGTTGGACAATAGAAGAGGCTCAAATGATTATTGATGCATCTAAAAGCTTAACAGGGAAAGAGATATATGACTATGTCGTGCCTGGAAATGAATTAACTATTTCTATCGATAAAGAATATGTTTATTTTTTTGATTGGAGAACCTCACAGGAAGAAGAAAACTTTAGCTGGACTTTTGAAGAATTCATTGATTTTATGGAAGCATTCAAAGATTTTATTTCTAAAAACCGCCCAGCAGACTAATGAATACAAAACAACAATGAACAATTTACCAAAATTAGATTTTTTATATTTTAATCTTGATCGTACAGAAGAAAATTATCTAACAAATACGCAGCTATATTATGACAAATTTGATTGGGATGAAAATCATTTTGATGATTATATCAGGAGATGTTCTTTAGAAGAATTGGTTTATTTAATGATTTATATCTATAAAGATAAATATCCAAGAAGTGTATTTCATTTTGCGATTTCATTAGACTCTAAGCAAGAAAATTTACTTTCTTTTATCAGTAAAAATAAAAGAACAATAAGTGAAAATAAATTTTCCCATTATAAATTCTTAAGAGAAGACGTCATCGCAATGAGTACTGAACATCACGAAGAAGAATATTCAGATGAAGAAAGTATAGAAAAATATTGGCGAGGTGAATCATATATGCAAAATCTTTTTTTAGAATTCAACGAAGAAGTTCCAATTCATATCATCGACAAAGCTTTAGAAGGAAAAGAATATACAAAAGTAGAAAAAGATAATGTATTGCTTTACGAAGTAAAAGATAGCCCTATTGCTTCGCTAGAAGTTGCTAAAACCAGTATCAAACTAAATATAAATGAAGACAAAGTGATCTTATATGTAGCAATTTGGTAGTTGGTTTTAAAGTTTGTTGCACTTAATCAGATTTCTAATTCCCTTTACATCATCTAAAAGAACTATGACCAACTTACCAAAACTAGATTTTTTATATTTTAATCTAGAACATACAGAAGAAAATTATCTGAATAGAAAAGAACTATATTACGATAAGGTTGATTGGGATGAAAGACATTTTGAAGATTATGCTAAAACCTGCTCTCTTGAAGAATTGGTATATCTAATGATATATATATATAAAGATAAATATGCTAGAGATAAATTTGAATCTATTATTTCCTTAGATTCAAAAGATCAGGTTTTACAATCTTACACTAATAAAAAAGGAAGAATTATTACAGAAACAAAATATGACTCTTATAATTTTTCCAGAACAGAAGTTATTGGTATGATTTCCCAATATCATAGTGAACAATATTCGGATGAGGAAATTATTGAGAAATATTGGAAGAGTGAATATTATATGCAAAATCTTTTCCTGGAGTTTAATCAAGAGGTTCCAATTCACGTCATCGACAAAGCTTTAGAAGGCAAAGAATATACCAAAACTGAAAAAGATGAGGTATTACTTTATGAAGTAAAAGACAGTACAATAGCTTCGTTAGAAATTACTAAAAACAGCATAAAATTGAATATAAATGAAGACAAAGTGATATTGTATGTTATGATTTGGTAATTGATTCTTAAAATATTTTCTTTTCATTGCAATCCCGTTTTTCTTAATTAGAAAAACGGGATTTTTTTCTTTAATTTTAATTTTTGTCTATAAAAATAAAACCATTAAAAGTATAATATTCTATACTGAAACTACTGATTTACAATTTGATATTATTTTTATAACACGCTATTTAGGCGTATTTTTACAGTATAATTAAAAGCACTTATTCCATCAAGATTGCAATCACAAAAAAACAACATTTTCAGGATTTACTTAAGCAATTGTTTTAGTCTTAAATAAATTTACAACACCAATAATCTTATCAAATACTACAAACTCTGATTGTCTTCAAACAATTAGAAAGGCTTTTTATGCTTAAAATTTGAAATCTTTAATAAATACAAATATGGATCAAACAACAAAAAAACACATTGATTTACTGCATCCTTCGGTTAGGGAAGAAGTTACTAAAATCATTGAGGAATGTGATATGGCATTAACCAAACGAGCTAAAGTGCGCGTTACACAAAGTCTCAGAACTTTTCAGGAACAAGAAGATCTTTATGCTTTTGGCAGAACGAAACCTGGAAAAAAAGTAACAAATGCCAAAGGAGGTCAATCTATTCACAATTATGGCTTTGCGGTAGACATTTGCCTCATTATAGACGGTAAAACGGCTTCGTGGGATACTGCAAAAGACTGGGATGATGACCGAATCTCGGACTGGCAGGAATGTGTGAAAATTTTCAAGAAATACAATTGGAACTGGGGGGGAGATTGGAAAACCTTTAAAGATCTTCCGCACTTTGATAAAAAAGGATATAGCGACTGGAAAGTACTCAGTAAACTAAAACGTGACAGAAAAAACTATGTAATCTTATACAAATAAACAGATGAAACATTTGAAATTAAAACATCTAATTTTTCTAATTGCTATTTCTTTTGCAATTATCTCATGCACATCAACTAAAACGGCCCAATTCGACCCTTATTCTTATCGAAAAGCGATTGAGATAAAAGATGAAACTTCCAGATTAATGGATAAAGCGATTTCTCCTTATACTAATCAGAAATTAGAAGTTGAAGCTTTATTCCTGAACATCGAAAAATTGACTGAATATGAAAAAATCAAGCCCAATAACGAAATCACATTTGCGATGTGGAAGGCTTTAAATGATAAAGAAAAAAATCTTTTGGCAGGATTCTTCAAACGTTGGGAAACGAAAGGGATTTTATCTCCAGTTTTTATACAGGAGTCTAGAAAACAGGTTTTAGATGCTTTGGATTTACTCATTCAATATGAAATTAAAAAAGACAAAGAATCAAAGGATGCACTTTTATATTTAATTAACAGTAATACCTAAAGTTATGAATAACGATCAATTAATAGAAGAGTTAAAAAGCAAACTAAAAACTATTATAACAAAAAGTTACAAAGACTACAAATCGGAATTAGAGAAAGATTTAAACGCATTTTTAGTAATATCAAAGGAAAAACTAGAACGTTGGATGATTCTTTTCTCTACTGGAGATTTAACCGAAGAAGAATTAGAATGGCTGCTAAAAAGTCAACTGGATTTAATGACATTACAGGCGCTTCAAACTACTGGAATATCAAAAATAAAACTGAATACTCTTAAAAATAATATTATAAAAGTAATTTTTAAAGTGATTATCGATATGATTATTCCAGGCGCATAAAAAGGTTATTTTTAACTTGTAAAATAATTATGTAATGGGTTTAAGTTATTGATAATTAGGTTTTTGTTATTGAATTTTAACTTACTGAAACTACTGATTCCCAACCTTTAAAATCTTGGTTAAAGGCAAAGCATAGCGTATTTTTACAGTATCAAATAAGACATCATCTTTTGAGTATGGCGCGCAAATTCAAAAGAAGAAATTAATTAATAAAAGAACAAATAATAACAACATATGAAAGATTTTATCATAGATGAAGACTTGTTAATTACAAATGGAGATTTTGCTATTAAAGATGCAGATCAGCAAAATATAGAGCATCTATTATTAAGCCAGAAAGGAAGTTATAAAGAGTTTCCTATTCTTGGAGTAGGAATAAAAAAATACATGAATAGTCCAGATGCAACATCCAGACTAAGATTAGAAAACGAAATAGATAAACAATTATCGTATGACAACTTTAATGTAAAAACATTAGATGTTAACGATTTACAAAACATTAAAATCGATGGGAACTATTAAACCACAAGAAAACCAAAACATTTTTGACATCTCTTTGCAAGAATATGGAAGTATAGAAAAAGTATTTGATATTTTAGAAGACAATGAAAAATTTAATATTACAGATGATATTTCTGTTTACGAAGATTTAAAAATAGGCCGTGAAGCCTTTAAAAAGGATATTGTTGAATACTACAATTCCAGAAACTTAAAGCCTGCAACTTCTATTTCAGATGAAGAACAGTATTTACTGGATGACTTCTCCGGAATTGATTATATGATAATTGAAGATGATTTTATCATTTATTAATAAATAGTACTAAGCTATTATTATTATTATCTAAAAATCTCAGGATGCTAGAATAATGATACATTTCAATTTCTCCTTTTAGAAATCTCTAAAAGAAAACTACTTCTCTGTAGTATTTACAAAAAAACATAAACAATTTTCTATAAGCATATACACATGTCTTACAGGCTAATCTATACTAAAAATTAAAATATGGCACGTACAATTGCTGAAATTCAGAACGAAATTCTGGAGGAGAAAAAGAAACAAGCCTCCCTAAACGGCTTAACAGAATCAAAAGCTGCGATTTGGAAACTTTGGATCAATATAGTGGCTACAGCTATCTGGATACACGAAAAAATAGTCGAAAAAAATGCCCTTATATCGAGGCCTCATACGTTAAACTGGTATCGAGAACAGGCTTTGAATTTTCATTATGGCGCACCATTAGATCCAGATTCGAGTAACGAAATGTCGCTGATCTGGAAAGATGGCTCTTATCAATTTGACACCACAAATCTAGATGAAAAACAAATTGAAGATTCAAAAATTATAAAGCATTGTGCAGTAAGCGAAATTGATCTAGAAACTGTCCTTAAACGAAATAAAAAAATAGAAGAAATAGAAGAAATAGAAGAAATTTTCTCTGATTATTTCCACAATAAAGTTGGAGTTGTTTTTATAAAAGTTGCCACTGTAAAAGAGGATAAAATCTCGAGAATCGACGTTCCTAATGAACTTTTTGCTTTTAAAGAATACATCGCAAAAATTAAAGATGCAGGAAATCAAGTGCATATCACTTCTGACCAAGGAGATAACCTGAAATTAAGTTTGAATGTTTACATCGATCCTTTGAGCATTTTTATCAACCCAAAAGATATTGAATATTACCAATCAAAAATTTCAAACAAACCTTTAACACCAGAAGAACAATACGAATTGGATAATTATAAATTCGATTCAAGAAACGGATCATTAATCTTAAATAATAATACGGTGTTTCCAGTTTTAGATGCCATTAAAAATCATTTAAAAAATATTGAGTTTAATGGAGCTTTTGTAAAAACATACCTGGTAGATGCTATTCAGAAAGCACAAGGAGTTAAAATTCCAATACTAAGTAAAGTTGAAACTGCTTGGGCAAAAAATCCTAACGATAAAGTAGATCCTATTTTTAAGGATGCAACCAAGATTGAATATTTTATTCCAAACGCAGGTTATTTTGACATGGATACACTTCAGGTTGAGGTAAACTACATCCCTTACACATTTTACCGAGATAAACAATAGTCTAATATATATACAATGAATAAATACACCGTTTTAAAATGGGAAAAGTTGCTGTTATGGCTTATTCCTCCAATTCTTAGGAAAAAAACTCATGTTGATTGGCTTAATGTTTTGTTGACGCCTCTTCATACCATTTATGAAGAAACGCTGTATAAAATGCAGCATACAGGACAGGTCATTTATCTGGAAAAAGTACTGAATGAAACTTATAATCCAACTAAAAATTACAATCCTAATTTAAGCATAGAAGAAAAACGATTAGAAGAATTAATTTATATAGACGAATCGGTTAAGCCCACTATACAGTATGTATATCTTCACAAAGAATACTACGAACCGGATGGTACTTTAATGATTCCGCAATTAAAAGTATATACACATGATGAATATAAAAAAAGAAACAATAAACCTGTTTACCTCGCTCATCGTAAGGATTATACCCAAATAAATTACGCCAATTTTAGAGTGTTTATACCCGAAAGTTTAATAGCAAATAATACTATAACAGTTCAGCCAGCCAAAGATCAATCTGTACAAACGGATGCTATTAACGTAGCCAATATGGAATACCACAATCTACTCAATTTTTATAAACTGGCGGGTAAAAGTTACGGGACCTATTCTTATTCAGTAAAAGATTAAACTAAAAGTTGAAATATAAAATAGAGGTATTCTTATCTCAAAAAAAATAGTAAAAATAATAGACATTTAAAAACATAAAAATGAAACAAGTAAATTTTAGTCATTCAGGAGGATTTCCTCTGGAGCAAGAAACTTTAGAAAGACTTCAAACCGCTTACAGACATGAGTTATTCGAAGCCTTAAAAGGACATTTAAGCATCAAGACCAATAAAAACTATATCGTAGCCCCTGCAACGATCGACAAGAAAGGTTGGGCTATTATTCATCAAGAAGAAAAAGATCCTAAAGATGAAACAGGTGCGAAAATACTGGAAGGAATTTTATATCCTATTGGAAAAGGTACTCCAACTGGATTTTTAAAAACTACCAGAACAGGTACAAGTTTAACATACGGAACAGGGGTAGTACAAAATGCCTATTTTGATTATAAAGCCCAATACATTAGTCCGGAAGATTATGCAAATCGTCCTGTACCTTCTCCAATCACTGATGCATTAGCAGTATATTATTATGAATTAAAAGATTTCAAAACCGTAAAAGATCTTCAGGCAATAGAAACTGATATTGATTTAATCAACCAAACCTATCTTCCGCTTGATGGATCAAAGGCAATGAAAGGGGACCTTGATTTGGGCTCTTACAAATTATCAAAATTAGACATAAAAGAAAGCGCTACAGCCAATGTAAGGGTTGCAGATTTTAGATTGGGATCAACTTTAGGTAGAGCAATAGTGAATAGTAATACTAATCTTTCTTTAAATTATGGTTCAGATTGGCAGAATACAAATATAGGAGGGAAAGTATATTTAGAGAATTTAAATACATCAGATTCTACTAGTTCTTTGTTGGTATTAGATGATTCAAATCAGGTTATTAAGAACAATACATTAATCAAGTCACTTGTTGATCGTATCGTAAAGTTAGAAGAACAACCTGCAACAACAGTACCTATCGGAATGATTGCTATTTGGGGGAAAACTGCACCATTTCCGAAAGGATGGGAAGAATATGTGCCGTTAAGAGGAAGAATGCCAGTAGGTTTGGATATAAATGATCAAGCATTTAATACACTGTTAGGAATTGGTGGTGACAAAGAAAAAATATTGCAGAAAGAAAATATTCCTGCACTTGATGTAACGTTACCAACTTCTTCAGATGATAACAGCGGGGGTGATGCTTCATATGTTAATGCTACTAATGTAGATTACGAGTTTGATAAAAAATATTTAGATGTGGTAAATAAAGGTAATGTTATTAAAGCTATAAATATTCTTAATCCCTACAGAGTAGTTCATTTCATAGAATATACAGGAACAACTGCAGTAACAAACCCAACAAATTTAGAGGTATCGAACATCGGTAATACAACTGTAACTTTAAGTTGGACAGCATCTACGGATAGCGTAGCTGTAGCTAATTATCTGGTGTCTATAAATGGTGCTTTACCATTCTCAGTAGGGAATGTTCTTTCCTATGATGTTACCGGATTGGCTGCAGGAACATTTTACAGTTTTTATGTTGTAGCACAAGATGCAGCTGGAAAACAATTGGGTGTCAGTAAAACTGTAAGTGCAACCACAACTACAACTGTAATCGTTATAGCTCCGCCAACAGGCTTAAGTTGCTACGTTACAGACTTGCATCTAATGAATCTTAGTTGGAATAGTTCAACAGGTAATGTTAGTTACTACGAGATATTTAAAAGAGAATCTGGTGAAACTTATGGACAAACTGCGTCACATACAAATGCTGGTGACACTACCACTCGTAGTGTTCTTGGTAGAGCAAAAACAACATATTTTTTTAAAGTAAGAGCTATAGATACTGCAGGAAAAAAATCTGACTTTACTCCTGAAGTTTCAGTAACCACAGAAGGAGAATATTCATGTTTTGATGTAGAATCTTTGGTAACAATGGCATCTGGACAAGCAAAGAAATTAAAGAATATTGTAGTTGGAGACAAACTTCAAGGATTTTCTTTCCCGAACGAAATTGATGAGTCTGAAGGAGATTACATGCTATGGAATGGTAAATTAAATGAAGCTGCCAAAGCAGAAGTAACAGTAGTAAGTAAACAAACAAGTGTACAGCCAAATTACTACGAAATCATAACAGCAGATACAGTGATTAAAGTTACTGGGCAACATCCATTATTAGTTTCTCAAGATGGAGAAAATGTTCAATATGTATGTGCGAAAAATGTAATTCAAAGTATGCTATTGGTTGATAAAACTGGAAAGACAAAAGCTATCGAATCAATCTTATTTAAAGAAGAACCTCTAGAAGTTGCATTATTAGATGTTGAGAATGTGGATAATTATGTTATTTCGGGAATTGTTGTTCACAACAGTAAACCAATAGATCCAAAGGATCCAAATGCTCCAGGGAATTAAAGGAGAATAAAAAATAACAATATGTAATAATTTTTTGGGGCTTCATACTTTATGCCCCAAAAGATTATTTGTTAAAAGAATAATTAAACTAAAAAAGATTATACATGAATAAAATTGTGAAATTTATTTTTACAGCTTCAGCATTGCTGTGGCTTTTAATTACAATACTAACAATGATGCCAATAGCAACCTTATTACTACCAACCTTACTTATCTCAAAAAAACATTATACTGAATGGATCCTTTTTTTATTTGCATTGATTTGTTCTTTAGGTGTTTATCCTATATGTTTTATGTATGCCGTTATAAAATGGAATGGTTTTTTAAGCTATTTAAGAAGACTTAGTTTGAGTATCGACATTAGCGGAAATATGGTAGCTGGGGCATTATTAAACGATAACTTTATTATCGCTTCCTCTACAAATAAATTTGGTATCGTTCAGGAAACCATAAGCGATAATTTAGGAGAAAATGAAAGAGATAATACATTATCAATTTTCGGAAAAAGGTTTACCAACTTATTAGGAGTAATTGATTTTAATCATGCTCAAAAATCTATAGTAGAAGATTAAAAAAAATAGAAAAACCGATGATGCATAAAATTTCAGAATATTCAAACGAAATAAAACTATTACTTTATGGGATTTTTATTTACCTAGAAATGGATATAGAAATTGTTAAAGTGTTGTTTTACTTAATGGTAATGGATACTTTTTTAGGCATTATCAAAACCATAGTATTAAATAACCCGTTTAGTTTTAAAAAATTAGCTTTAGGATTTGTTTCCAAGTTAGCCGTATTGTTAATACCAACAGCTTTAGCATTAATGAGTAAAGGACTTAATTACAACTTTAAATGGTTTGTAACCATAGTAATGGATTTACTGATTGTTAGTGATGGGATTTCGATAATTAGCAATATTATTGCTATAAAGACAAAAAAAGAAGTAGAAAACTTTGACGCAATGACTTTGATTCTGAAGTCAATAAGAAATCGTTTGATAGAACTCTTTAAAAGAGTTTTGATTACAATCGATCCAAAATATCATATAGAAAAATAAATCGATTAATATCCAATTAAATAAAAGAGATAGTATAGATAACTAAACAACTTCTATACTATCTCTTATTAATTTGATTTATAAAGGAGAAAGAAAGATTAAATTTTCGCATATTATTTACAATCAATGATGCAGATTATGCTGTTTGTATATTTTCAAAATTTCAAAGAATAACATGACCAATGAAATTAAAAACAGTAATTAAAGAGGAGCCTTATTCATTAAGACGGGTATTTAGGATAAAAAAAATAAAGAATATAATAGATTTAAGTAATTCTTTTTATATTGTAAATAAAGAAGTTTCTTCGGGATTATTTGATGCAGAAATTTATAGAGTGACGTTCAGTGCAGAAAGGAATGGGGAACTAAAAAGTTACGATCTGTTCTTGACTAGTAATGAATTGATTTGTGATAAAGAGGTAAATATCTTAGAAGAGTATTTGGGTATAATTCTTTCTGGAGATGGATCGCAATTTGAAATTCTGGATTATCAAACAGATTTTGCCATCCAATTTGATCAGGAAAACAGTTCGTTTGTAGAATCCGATGAGGTAGATAAAGGTTTGGTAATTTTTAGAAAAACAAATTGATAAAGAAATCATGAATAAAAATTGCATTCAGCCTTAAGAAAATGTTTAACAAATTGGTGTTTTATAGAATTGAAATAGTTGTAATACTTTAATGAAATTTCTCTGAAAGTAAAAAAGAGTTTTGATTGCAAGTGAATTCCACAAAAAAATCCTGTAAAGATTATTTACAGGATTTTTTAGTTTTTCTAAAGTTATAATATTTAAATGTGATCTTTTCAGAATTTCTTGGAAACATAATATTTGGTGGTAACATTTTTGAACTATGTTTTTCTTTAAAAATAATCAAGTAGTGTTTTATTCTTTTACCAAACCAGATATACTTTCATCAGCAGACGGATGATCACTACTAAAAATTTTATAATCTGTAATTTCGTGATTTTTGTTTAGTATAAATATAATACCAATTTGGTCTGCTCCACTTATATTACAAATAAGCAATGTTTTATCAGTATTGACTATTTTTCCTAAAACATTTATGCCTTTATCATCATCAGTATATTCTCCAATTGAGTCATGAAACAATTTGTACACATTGCTTGAATGGCTTTTAGAAAATAAGATATTTTCCACATCCTTTTCATCAATAAATGTAGTGTTTGAAGAAGTAAACTCATCTGATTCTAAGTATGATTTTAAATTTACATTGCCACTGACTGGAGTTGTTTTTTTAATAATATATTCGAGTCTATCTGTAGATGACATTTTTTCTTCATTAGGAGGGGTAAACTGATCGACAATTTCAAATTTCCCTTTATCATTAACCTTATAATTAACATAAGGATGAAAAGGTTTTCCTGACTCTATTTGGCAGTGAATAACTCCCTTTTTGTCTATATACACTTTGGATGTACATTGACAGATTTGTTGATTGAATTTTGATAAATCTAGAAAGTCTATTAGTTCGTCTTTTGAATTATAATTTAATAATATAAAAGTTTCTGGGGTAGTAACAATTAATGTATTGAAATCTGAATGCAAATTGATTCTTCGCTTAATAATTAAGTACTCAATCGATTCTTTAGTTAGGAAATGAGATTTCTTAAATCGTTGTTCAGTCTCTTTATCAAATTTCTTGTTATTTACGAATATTTGATTATATTTTTCTTTATCCTTTACATAATCTCTCCATTCTTCTCCAAACTGCTCATTATCATCTTTGAGAAATAAAGTATCTTTAACAGTAATCAATTTTATACTTTTAATATTGAAATCATTACTATTCTCTTTTATCTTTGAATCGTTTTTACATCCAAAAAAAATAAATAAACTAAAAATCGTAAGTCTATAAATAATACTATTCATAATAATTAAATATAATTTTATCCTCCTTTTTAAATGATTAGATAATATTGACATTAAATGTGTTATTTAATAATTTATTGTGCCTGAGAGAGAACATTAATAGGGAAATAAGCAGTACAATTGTAATTAACCAGACTCTAAAAAAAATCCTGTAAAGATTATTTACAGGATTTTTTATTATATTTTCTAAAAGTAAGCATTTAAAAGTATTTTAATCAAAAAATAAATAGGTAAAATTTCTTGTTCGTCAATTCATTACTAAAACGTTTAATTTCCTAATTCCAATTGGTTTTTAACTAATTTAAAATAGTCAGCTTTGTTGTAAACCAATTCAGAATGATTTCCTTGTTCTACAATTTCACCATTTTTAAGTACTATGATATTGTCAGCATTTTTTACCGTGCTCAAGCGATGCGCGATAATGACGACTGTTTTTCCTTTAAAAAATTCTTGTAGATTATCATGAATAATTTTTTCATTTTCAGCATCAAGTGCAGATGTTGCTTCATCAAAAAAGATATAATGCGGATTTTTATAAATTGCCCGTGCAATTAATAAACGCTGTTTCTGGCCACCTGAAAGCCCATTTCCTGATGCTCCAATTTTTGTATTATATCCAAGAGGTAATGTCTCGATAAAACTTTCAATATTTGCAATTTTAGCTGCTCTTTTTAATTTTTGTTTATCAATATTTTCATCTCCAGTGGCTATGTTTCTTTCGATAGTATCTGAGAAAATAAAACCGTCTTGCATGACTACGCCACAATTTTCACGTAAACTTCGGGAAGAAATATCGATAATATTTTTAGCATTAAACAATAATTCACCATGTGTAGGTTCGTAGAATTTTAATAATAATTTTAATAAAGTGGTTTTTCCACTACCACTTGCACCAACAATGGCAGTAATTTTTCCTTCGGGGATACTAAAATCAATATTTTTTAGTACATATGGAGATTTGGGGCCTTCATATTGAAAACTTAAATTTTGACCTTTGATCCCTAAAGGAAAACAATTACTAATATCTCTTATTTTTAAAAAATTATTATTTTCTCCTTCTTCTGTTGGATGGTTTTGTACCTCGTTTAGTCGTTCTAAACTTAATCGTGCATCCTGAAAAGAACGGAAAAAACTAACAAGCTGGTTTATCGGACTATTCATTTGCCCTACGATATAGGATACACTCAAAAGTTGTCCTAATGTCATTTGTCCTTTAACTACAAATGATGCAGCTAAAAAAGTGACTAAAATATTTTTGAATTGATTTAGAAATTCAAAACCAGATAACTGAATTTGATCTAATTTTAATATTCGGGTATTAATTTTAAATAATTTCTTTTGAATTTCTTCCCATTCGTTGCGTTTGAAATCTTCAAACTGGTTTAATTTCATTTCAGTTACTCCATTGATGATTTCCAGAATAGATTCCTGGTTTTGGCTTCGTTGCTGGAAATGAAAATAGTCTAATATTTTTCGTTTTTTGAGCCAATAGAATGACCAACTAATAGATACTACAGTCAAAATAAGATAAACCACTAAGATGGTAACATCATAATACCAAAGTACTCCAAAAAACACGGAAAAGGTAATCATCGAAAAAAAAGTAACTAGACTTTGAGAAGTCAAAAAGTTTTCTATACGTTCATTATCCTGTATTCGTTGATTAAAATCTCCAGTCATTTTAGTGTCAAAGAACTTAATAGGTAACTGTAATAATTTTTTTAAAAAATCAGATATAATGCGAATACTTATTTTTGTTCCTATAAAAAGCATCAACCAATTACGAATTATTTCTATAGTTATAGATCCAAAAAATAAGCCGAGTTGCGCTAAAAGAATAAGACTTATTATGTTTAAGTTTTTCTTACTTACTCCATTATCAATTAGACTTTGTGTTAAAAACGGAAAAACTAAAGTTAGGGCACTGCCTATTAGTAACATAACAAAAAGAAAAGCTAATTGTTTTTTGTATGGTTTTAAGTAGTTATAAATGTATTTAATATTTAACTTTTCTTCTTTTGGAGGAGTTAATTTATAGAAAGATTCAGTAGGTTCTAGGAATACTCCAATTCCACAATCGCCATCAGATAACCATGATTTTTTAAACTTTTCTTCGTTTAGTGCAACAAAACCATGACCTGGATCAGCAATTTTGTAAGACTTTTTTTTTGTAAATAGATTCGTTTTTATTTTATTAAGAACCACAAAGTGATTTTTATTCCAATGAAGAATGCAAGGCATAGGCATTCCATTAAGCTTTTCAATGGTTAGTTTAGCCGTAAGAGTCTCAAAACCTATTTTGGTTGCAGCTTCTTTGACCCCCAATAAAGAAATTCCTTCACGTGTGATAAAAGAATGTTCTCTTAGGTATCGTAAAGAATATTTTTTTTTATAAGCACTTGCGACCATACATAAACAAGCGGGGCCACAATCCATTTGATCTTGTTGGGGTATAAAAATCATTTAATGTTTATTTTGGATGCTTTTTGAATTTTTTCTAGAATATTTTTATCATGAATTTGGTTTGTAAAAATAGCTGTCAATACTTTTACATTCTGTATTGAATCTTCAGATTGTAAGTACAAGAAACTTTTATTTTGAAGCGCATTTAAAACATATATTTTAAAAAAAGCATATTTATAGTCTTTCTTTAAAACATCTTTTAGTAGCAAAGCAATGTCTTGAGAATTATCGTTAATTAGGCATACTAAAGCGAGCCAATCGTTTAGATATTTATTTTCTGTATTATGTTTTTTTTCATTTAATGATTTACAGAAAAATTCAAAATCAAATGATTGCGTATCTGTAGTCATTTGTGTCACCAAAAATTCAGTAAAAATCTGCATTAACATTTCTTCTTTATATTGAAGTTTTGTCTGATTTAATATCGAATTTTTTAAGTTATATTTATTCTTTATTGGTTCTACTTCCAGAAGAATATGTTCTATTATAGCAATGTTTAAATCGATATAATCGCTGCTTTTATTCGCTCTTAAAAATAACCTAATAACATTATGGATTTGCTGAATTTTGGCAGCATAAATATCTGGATATTCTTTTTCAATAATTTCGATGTTCTGAATTGCCAAAAGCAATAACTCTAAAGCTTTTTCATAGTTTTTGTCTTTATATACTCTAAATGCCAGATTAGGGTATATATATACATTTAAATATAGTTTTGCTCTTTCATTTAAATCAGAATTATTTAATGCTTCTAAACCTTTTGTATAGAAATAATCTGCTTTTGTTAACCTGTTTTGCTTACACTCATTTAATGCTTTAGAATAATAACTCCATATTAATTGAATGTCCATTCTTTCAGTTAACTCAAACTGATTAAAAACAAAAGAGGTAAATAAATCATCAAAACTTATGGCTTCTGATTGATTATCATTTACAAAATCAGAATTTACAATGTCTGATAATGATAAGGAGATGTCATCTTTTCTCATTTTATGCTATTTGAGTAATATTATCTTCTTGAATTAAATAGTTTGCCAGCATTAGTCTGTCTTCAATGTTTAATTTCATACTTGGGCATGGAGGAATTCCATCTTTCCATGATTTTGGGCATCGTCCTCCACATAAAGGCAAAATTTTGCATGATGTACACCAATAGCCATTGCTTTTATCCTGAATTTCATCATACCATTTTGTATAAGGTCTTTCGGCGTATTCTTTAACCTCGGTAAAACTGGTTTTTAAATCTCCGATTAAGTATTCATCTCCGTACATAGGTACCAACGGAATTTCGGTACAATTGAAGATTTTTCCGTTAGGATCTATTAATTCATAATTAGGTGTAACTGCCGAACATACTACATCTTTTGTTTGTGGAATGGAGTTAATTTCAAATCCTACTTCATGAAGTTTTAACAAATAATCGATTTCATTAATCGCATATTCTTCTTTAGTATTTGTTAAATGCGCATCATTACCCCAGCTATATACAGGAGCTGTATAGAAAATAACTTTGTCTTGTAGATTATTTTCTGCTAATAATTCTATTAAAGGAATTACACCTTCTTTATTAGTGTCGTCTACGTTGCATCTTATTTTTATATAACATCCATTAATAGGGTAGTCCTTTAAACTTGTAATGGATAAAATGTTATTGAATATGAGGTCAAACGTAGGTTCTTTTGCTTTTGTATCTCTTCTGGTATCATGAAACTCTTTTACACCATCTAATGTGATTTCTATAGATGTACAATTAAATTCATGAGCTAATTCTTCATAGATATTACTTTTAAGAGAGAGTCCATTAGTAACAATATGAGATCTATAAATAGCATCATTGCTCTTTGAAATCTTTTTGGCAAAAGTATTAACCAGTCTCATTTTATTTAACGCCATTAGTGGCTCTCCTCCGAACCAACTTATGCGGAATTCAGAAAAGGGTTTACTGCTAAATAAATGTGTTAATCTCTTTTCTATCAACTCGACAGTATCGTCTTCCAATTTTTTCTTAGAATGGACTTGTCCACAATAAGAACAGCCTAACTGGCAATTTCCAGAACTCATTACGGTAACATGTAGATAACCATCTTCTGCTGTAGCATCTAATTTAGCTTTCTCACAAAATTCGCTTAACTCATTTAAATCTTTTGGGACTATGATCTCAGCGATAATTAAATTATTAATTATATCTAAAGGAATCTGATCAAAGTCCTCTTCTTTTAAAAGGGCAATAATTTTTTGGTCAAGATTATAAGCTTTTGCAGTTTTTGTTCCGAAAACAACACAAACATCTGTATTAGGAATTGGATCCGTAATGATAGTATAATAGGATAATTTATATTTCATGATAAGTTGAATTTAATTTTAGGGGATAAGCAGTGCCTATCCCCTAATTAAGAAATTATTTACGGACTAGTATTTCTACTTTTGGATTGCATCCTGATCCGTTGCATCCTGACCCATTGTTTGCTGGAACTGCACCACCAATAATTTTTCTTAAAGAATCGTTTAATTCGATGATTTCAAAAGATTTAGTTGTAGTTAAACCTGAAAGCTTATTTTTTAAATTTGAATTTTTCATTTTATTAATGTTTTTCAATTGTTAAATAATTCAAGAGAACGATTCTCTTAAATGGTTAATTAATTTGCTTGCAAGCGGGGATATTTAAGCTTCCTTTCTCTTTTCATTGGCCATTGAAAAAATACTAGGAGAATTAAATCAATTATTATTTTCCTGCTCTGCTTTTTTCATCCTGATTTCCTAAATCACGACTTTTAACAGAGATATCACTATTCCCAAAACTGTATTTTAACGATATTCTAAGATATCTTTCATCATAATAGTTCTTAGAAATTTGTTTGATTCCATTTGTCACATATGTATATTGAGGTCTATTGCTGCTAAATACATCATAGACATTGGCTGAAATTTGCAATTTTTTATTAAGCGACAATATTTTAATCCCAAAATCAAAAGAAGAATAATCACTAATGGTGTATATTCCGGAGAGAGTAGGGTAGAAATAGAAGTAGCTTATCTCTGCAAAAAAAGTTTTATTTTTATTTAAAGTGAATGTATTGGTGTTTGTAAAGTTGGCACCCCAGCCAGAAAATTTAGGCTGAACGTAAATAGACTTAGTATTGGTTTCGCTGTAGTACACCGTTAAATCGGCGAAATAGTTCCACCAGCTAGTAAAATTATATGTTAGTGATATATCAAGTCCTAAATCGGTCTGATCGTAATAATTAAGTCTTAAGAATTTTTGAATTTTCTGCCCATCTATTACTTCAAAAGTAGATAGTTGTCCGAAACCATTTTCTACTTTTGATACGTAAATAGTACTATTTAAGATATTATTATAGGAATGTGATATCTGAAAATTATTTGTAAAAGAAGGCTGAAGAAATGGATTTCCTTCTGAAAATAGGTTTGAATTGTCATACCATCTAAAAGGATTCATTTCCCAATAAGATGGTCTTCCAACTCTTCTGCTATAGCTTAAATTAAAAGTGTTTTTTTCATTAAGTTGATAGGAGAGGTAAGCACTCGGGAAAAATTTGATATAGTTGTTTTTATTAGTCTGGTTTAGTATTTCAGAAGTACCAATAGTTTGGGTCGCTTCCATTCGTAGACCAAATTTAGATTCCCATTTTTTGCCTAGTTTCTTACTTGCTAAAGCGTATAAAGCCTGAGTATTCTCTTTATAATTAAATATGTTATTTTGGGATGGATCTAAAATTGCATCACCAGAGGTTAAATTAAAAAAGGAGGCATCACTATTATTATTCGTAAAACTAACTTTACCACCAAAAGATAAATCAGCAAATCCATAAGGCATATCAAAATCAATTTTAGCCGAATAATTACTAATATCTTGATTGCTTAGGTTATTACCAATAAGAGAAGAGCTTTGCGAAGGATTATTATTGTACGAATTAAAGTTTTTATCTTTATCTTCTTTAAAATTAAAGTAATCCAGATCTATCGAGAATTTTTTTCCTAAAGTGTCAATAAGAGTTGTTGAGTAAATATTTATTGAGCTATTATTGTTTTTCTTAGTATCATCTCCTATAGTATTAATATCATAGAGATAGTTATTAGAAACAGATTCATTGATAGTTGTAATATTAGAGTTCTGTTTTTTTAATTTTCCAAGGCCACCTAAATATTGTACTCCTATATCTGTTTTCTTTGTGAGTTTATAATTTAAATTCAACGAAGCATTAAAAAAAGTAAAAGAAGGTTTGTTTTTATTTATAGAATTCCAGGTCTCTGTTGGGTAAAAAAAGGTTAAATCCTCTTTGTCTAATGCACTTCCTTTTCTATAATTAATATCAAATAACAAATTCAGTTTGTTTTTTTTGTATGAAAAATTTCCGCCAAGGCTACCCGTCGGATACGTTTGTTGTAGATATGTACTGCGCAATGTTGTGTTCCAACTGTCTTTTAATACTTTTTTTAACTTAATATTTAAAATCCCACTATTTCCTTGAGCATCATATTTTGCTGGTGGTGTAGAAATAACCTCAATGCTTTTTATATTATCTGAAGGAATCGATTTTAAAAAATTAATCAAATCCTCTCCAGAAAGTTGTATTAACCTATCATCAATCATTACAGCCATACCACTTTTGCCAATCATTGCAATAGAGTTGTTTTGTACTCTTATTCCAGGAGTAACTTTTAAGGCATCAATAGCATCGCCTCCTATCGCCGAGATAGAATTTTCGACATTGAAAACTAATCTGTCTACTTTTCGAACCATAATCTTTTTTTGGGTCTTTACGACTACTTCACTAAGTTTCTCTTCTTTCTCAATTACCTGAATAGATTTAAAATCGATATTGTCTATAATGTTTACCTTCTTTTTCCATAAAACGGTACCCATTTGTTTTATTTGTAATAAATAATTACCAACTTCTGTAAGTAGTATAAAATCACCATTACTATTGGTCATTTCGCTTTTTATTGCGGTTGAATCATTATCTATCAATAAAACTTCAGCAAACTCAATGGGATTATTTTTAATATCTACCACTTTCCCCTTTATTTTTACTTGTGCTAACAAAGAAGGACTATAAAACAGGATTGCGGCAATTAGTATTCTTGTAATTCTAAACATAAAGTTAGATCCTGTTTTTTGTGATTTTCTGTAATCAAAACTAGATGAACAACTTATTAGATGCAAACTATGGTAGTCGACATTTATAAATATCGTGTCTGGATTTATAAATTTTTGGAATAAAAAAATGTAATTGCTTGATTTTAAAGGGTGTTTTAAAAGTGTTTTATTGCGTATATTAATCAGGTTTTAATATAAAATGAGAGGATGGTCTAAAATAAATGCTTAATTTCGGTATTTTAATTATTAATATTCTTACTTTATTGTTGATATATCAAAATTGCAGATGAATTTTTCCTTTTTTTCTTCTTTAATAATACGTACGCCAGCTTATTCAATTGATTTTTATAAAAATCTTACAAAAGAACTTTCAATTGAACCTGATGTTATAAAAGAATTAGTAAAAGATTCTCAGATAAACGAAGCACTATATTTCGCATCGCCCGAATTATATTCGGAAATCCAAAAATGGTGCAAGCAAGAAGATTATGCTATTTATAAAAGTGAAAAAATTAAACTTTCTGTACTAAAATATCTTATTCGAATGTCTACTCGATGTACACCATTTGGGCTTTTTGCTGCATGTGGTTCTGGGAATATTGGCGACGTAACAAAAATAAGTGTCGATAGTAATTCTGTAGATAAGGAAAATTGTTTTTATCGAAAGACACGTTTAGATATGCAATTTGTTGCTAATTTATATAGCAAATTAGCCGCAGATTTGACTATTCAGGATCAATTGCTTTTTTATCCAAATAGCACGCTTTATCAATTAGGGGATTTTTACAGATATGTAGAATATACATTAGAAAATAATAACCGCAAGTATTCTCTTGAAGCATTAAAGCGAACGGATTATCTGGATTTAATTGTACAAAAAGCCAGTAACGGAATATCTAAAGAGGAGTTGGCTGACTACTTAATGATTGAAGATATCACCAAAAATGAAGCTTTAGAATTTATTGAAGAATTAATTTCTAATCAGATTTTGGTTTCAGAATTAGAACCTAAACTTACAGGAAACACTTCTGTTAATGATTTAATAAGCGGAGCCAAAAAAGAAAGTGAAGCTGCAATTAAATTTGAAACTTTGATTAATGAAGTAGAGAAGCAATTACAGGATATTGACACAAAATTAGGAAACGATATATCTTATTATACAGACATAGAAGAAAGCCTATCCAAAACAAAAATCTCTTTTGATAAAAAGTATTTATTTCAAGCCGATTTATTTCTCGAGTCTAAAGGATTTGAACTAGAAAAAAAATATACATCTGAATTATATAATGCTATAAAATTTTTGAATAAAATTTCAGAAAGACCCAAAAACACACCATTAGAAAATTTTAAAAAAGCTTTTATCGAAAGGTATGAATATGAAATGATTCCGTTGGTTAAGGCATTAGACATAGAAACGGGAATAGGATATTTACAAAATAATAATTCTGATTCGACTCCACTATTAGATTGTATAGAAATAAAACAAAAAACAAATAGCGAGAATCATCAAATAAGTTTGAATAAAGTAGACAAAATCATCTACAATAAATTGCAAAATGCCTTACAGAACGGTAAAACTAGTATTGCTTTAGAGTATTCTGATTTTAAAAATGAAGATTTCTCGACTGAAAACATGCCAAATACATTTTCATCTGTTTTTGAAATCGTTGAAGAGGCAGGTAAAGAGTGGATTGTAATCCAGAGTATAGGCGGTTCTAGTGCAGCAAATTTATTAGCCCGATTTTGTTATGGAAATGAAGGCGTAAATAGTTTGGCAAATGAAATCACACAATTTGAATCTGAAAGTTTTGCTAATAAAATCATCGCAGAAATAATTCATTTGCCAGAATCAAGAACTGGAAATATATTAAGAAGACCAAGTTTTAGAACCTACGAAATACCGTATTTAGGTCAATCAAACGTACAACTCTCAAATCAAATAAATATTGAGGATTTAATGGTATTTGTAAAAAAAGGCAGATTGATTTTGTGGAGTGAAAAACATAACAAAGAAGTGATTACAAGACTAACCAATGCCCATAATTATTCGTATAAGGCATTACCCATCTATCAATTTTTATGCGACATGCAATTTGAAAATTGTAAATCAGTAATAGGATTTAATAATAAATTCGAGAAGTTTTTTGATTACTTGCCAAGAGTAACGGTTGGGAATTGTATTATCTCTAAAGCTAAATGGATCTTTAATAAAAACAGATGTCCGGATTTTTTTAAAATAGTGAATGATAAAACAAATTCCACTCCAGATTTAGTTCGTTCAGCTATTCTTTCTATGAATATAAAAGGGTTTCAATATCTGTCATTAATCGATGGAGACAATACATTAGTAATCAATCTTGAAAATGATACTTGTATTGAAATGTTAGTTGAAACAGTTAAAAATAAAACGCAATTTATTTTAGAAGAATTTTTATTCCCTTCTGGCAAAGTAGTTAAGGGGGAAATGGGCAGCTATGCAAATCAATTTATTGTTGGTATAAAAAATAAAACCTAAGTAACGATGCATACGCAAAAAGTAAAGAGAAGTTTTATTCTGGGAGAAGAATGGCTATACTATAAAATTTATTGTGGACATTATTCGGCAGACCTTATTTTAGCTGAAAGTATCTTGCCAATTGTTGATGAATTGGTTCAAAAAGGACTTATCGTTCAGTGGTTTTTTATACGATATAATGATCCTAATAATCATTTAAGATTGCGTTTTCAAATAGGGAACCTAGATAATATTCAAGTAATAATAAAGTTAATGCAGACGCATTTTAGTGAATTAATCAAAAAAGATTTAGTGAGCGATATTGTAACGGCAACTTATAAAAGAGAGATTGAGCGTTACGGTGAATCAACTATAGAACTTGTTGAAAAATTATTTTATTATCACAGCGAAAAAACAGTAAATTTAATCACTAATACCACACCTCAGGAAGATGAAATCGCTAGGATATTTGCTTCATTACAAATGATTAATGATTTATTAGAATGTTTTAATATTCCAATAAATAATCGAATTAGTTTTGTGAAGACTATGCAAGAAGATTATAAGAGCGAACAACACATTGAGAAAGAAAATAATAAGAAGTTAGATTTTTTGTATCGAACTTACAGAAATGAAATCATATTATATTTACAAGAAAAACAAGAGCCCGTTTACTTAGAAGGACTAATTGACTTAGTGAAAATAACCCAAAAAGAAATCGAGGTAATAAAAGAAATAATAAGTATGAAATCGTCAACTAGTTTAGAAGATTTTATTTCATCACTTATCCATATGAATATCAATCGTATTTTTAGATCAAAACAAAGACATTATGAAATGCTGTGTTATGATTTTATGAACAGATATTATAAAAATATAGCAGCCAGAATATGAAGAATTCTATATTAATTATTTTACTATTATTTACAACTGCGCTTTTCTCTCAAAAGGAAGAAACTTTTGTTATTCCAGATTCACTCAAGAATATATCTTTTAAAGAATTGGATGAACGTTTTGAGAATTATTTTATAGATAAAAATACGAAAGCCCTTTACGCTAATGTGTATTATAAAAAATCTAAACTACAAAGAGATAAAATAATCCGGGCTAATGGATTGTATATGGCAGCAATGACTACTGCTAATGATACAGCTGCATTACAATACGCTGATACTATCATTGCATTAACTAAGAACAGTAATGATTTTAATTATCCTGCTAAAGGATATATATTGAAGAGTAATTTTTTGATGAAAAAAATGGATTTAAAGTCTTCATTGGCTAATATCCTGGAAGCAGAAAAATATTCTTTACAGAAAGGAAATATTGAACAAAATTTATTGGTTAATCAGCAAATCGCATTAATTAAAATTGAACTTGGAAAATCAGAAGAAGCCTTACCACTTATAATAAGAAATTATAATCATTTTAAATCTAAGAACATACATTCTATCGATTATGTATATACAACCTGGGTTTTAGCAGATATTTATATTCGTTTAAAAAAAATAGATACCGCACTATATTACATTAAAGATTTGCAGAAACAAATAAAGTCGGATAATCGATTTTATAAATATTTGATAATGTATGAAGGAATTTGTTATAGTTACAAAAAGCAATTTCAGGAGAGTACTATTTTATTAGACAAAGCTATTATAATGCTAACTCCAACCAGTGATAAATTGAATTTAGCAATTAGTTATTATTACAGAGGTAAAAACAATTTGGAAAATGAAAAAGACATAGATAAAGCTATAAATGATTTCGAAACAGCAGATTCCATATTAGTTAAGAGTGGTTTAAACACAGCAGATCTACGCAATAATTGTATCCAATTAATTGAAATATATAAGAAATTACAAAATAATGAAAAGCAGTTATATTATTTAAACCGTTTGCTAGAGATAGATTCTTATATAAGCAAAAATGATATTATTTTAGGAGAGCAGATAAACAAAAATTATGATACGCCTCATTTATTATTACAAAAGGAAAAAGTAATTTTAAAAATAAATCAGGAAAAAAGAATTTACATTGGTATTGGTTTCATCGTTCTTATAGGACTTGGATTTTCTCTTTTTTATTTATTAAAAACAAAAAAAGAAAAACAACTTTATGAAAAAAGAGTAAATGAATTACTCGATATACATAATACAGAAAATAAAAGTAACGAAATAGAAAAGCCTGTTTCAGATATCGTTATTGAGCCAAATGAGAATGCCCAAAAAACAATTGTTTTGCCAAAAGAGAAAGCAGATGAAATTTTGGAAAAAATCGCAGAATTCGAAAAAAATAAAGGTTATTTAGAACCAAACATAAATCTGGCAGATTTTGCAAAAAGACTAGAAACCAATAGTACTTACTTATCCAAAACAATTAATCAATACAAAAATAAAAACTTCAGTCAATACATTAATGATTTAAGAATAGAAGATACTATTACAAGATTAAGAGAGGATAAAAAGTTTAGAAATTATTCGATAAAAGCTATCGCAGAGGAGGTAGGTTTTAGTAATTCAGAATCTTTTTCAAAAGCCTTTTTTAAGAAAACAGGATATCAGCCATCTTATTTTATAAAAAATGGAGAGCAATAATTAGTAAAATTGCTTTTATATATTTAAAAGTGTTGACAAACTATTTTAATCTTATAGATTTCTCAAACTACTATAAATAATGCGCTTTTGGGTAAATATCTTATATATTGTAGTATGTAGATTGTTGAAATTTATGGGCGAAATTTATAAATTCAGACTACAAGAGTTTTTAACTGATTACAGGAGATAGTATATTCACTTAAAATAAAAAAACTTATACTAAAAACTATGAAAAAGCAAGAAGTTAAAACGGTTAAGAAATTATCCTTGGATAAATTTAAAGTAGCAGAATTTAAGAATATGAAAGCAATTATTGGAGGTGATACCGACGAGGAAAAAATAAAAATTACGCCTCCAACGAATTCAGGCCAACATGGATAATATCGTTAAATAATAATATGCCTAAATATTAAAAATGAAATTATTATAGAAGCCTGATTGTTAATTCCAATAAAAAATCCTGTAAACACAATTTACAGGATTTTTTTGTTTTTAGTTGGCACTTTAATTCAATTGTTTTGTGTTAATAATTCATTTGCACTATTCGAGTTCGAATGTTATTTTTAGATTTACTCTAAACTCAGTGACTTTTCCATCTGATACTGTTACGCTCTGTTCTTGAACATATGCAGAACGAATGTTTTTTAAAGATTTGGATGCTTTGCTAACTGCTTTCTGAGTTGCATCTTCCCAACTAGTGTCTGAACTAGAAAGAACTTCGATTACTTTTAATACTTTCATAATTTCTATTTTTTTTAAGGAGAATAAATTTACCTCTTTTCTTTTGAAATTTAGTTCTAAAAATATTTTATTTGTATTTAAAGTAAAGATTTTCAATTGGTTATGATCGTTATTTTTGTTGAGTGTTAGAATGATGAAATTAATTCCACAAAAAAAATCCTGTAAACTATGTTTACAGGATTTTTTTGTTTCTTAAACTGTTGTGAGTAATGTGTCGGGTTTTATTATTGAGAGTATATCGAATATTATTCTTTTATCTTCATATTTAAACCAATAGGTAATCGTAATTGATGTGAGTATTAAGCTACTGTAACCTCAACTGCGTTTTTACCTTTTTTTCCGTCAACTACTTCGAATTGAACAGAGTCACTTTCTCTAATTTGTTCTTTTAAGCCTGATGCATGTACAAAAATGTCTTGTCCTGTACCTTCTTCTGTAATGAATCCAAATCCTTTTGCTTCATTGTAAAATTTTACTACTCCTGTTTTCATAATTTATATTAATTTTATTAGTAAATGTACTCTAAAAAATTATTTAACTAACTGATAGTTAGTTTTTATTTTAAAAAAGAATTTTATATATTTTAACGTTTAGTTAAGGATTAAGACTGATATTGAGTTTTTTGGACTATTTTTTTAACAGAAGCGAAAGCTCTAGCCTAGATCATAGTCGCATCCTTTTTCTTGCCAAAACAGAAAGATATAGCGTAGAGGTAGTCCCAACACTTCGGGAGGTTCTAAAAATAAAACCACCCGGTAAGAGTGGTTTTAATATTTTAAAAGATATGTTTAAACTATTTTTAACTAGTTTGATCATCTGTAGTTGCAGATGGTGCATTGGTTTTTACCGATTCGATTCCGTTATCTCTTGCAGCCACGCTTTCGTACATTTCGCTTGTTCCAATGATTTGACCATTGGTTGCCTTTAGGTTGAAATAAGGTTTACCATTTTTAGCTGTTTCTCTGGCAAATTTTGAATCGTCTTGTGAATTGGTTTTTACTGATTCGATGCCATTTAAACAGCCTGCTTTTGCCGAATATCCTTCGCTTGCAAGAATTGTTTGTCCGTTACCAGCTTTTAAATTAAATTGGAACTCTCCGTTAGTTCTTTTCGTGATTACAAATTTTCCCATTATAGTATGGTTTAAGGTTAAAAATAGTTGTTTTATTTTATAAAAATACAAAAGAAAATTATTCCAGAGATTATGGGAAACAGTAAAAGATTTAATTTTTTTGTGAAAGGGTAAAAAAAAACGAGAACCTAATTTTAAAGTTAAGTTCTCGTTTATATGATAAGGTTATTTTTTTTAGAATTTGAATCCCAAGCTGATATTTGAAACAGCTGTTTTTGCTTTTAAACCAGATGCATCAATATCTGTAACTCCTGCTAAATATCTGTAATCTAGCGTGAATTTCCATAAATCGATACCAACTCCGCCAAGGAAACTATTGTTGTTCTTAACAATGTCGATATAGTTTAGATCATTACTCATATCTATATTAGAATAATTTTTCCAGTTGTAACCACCAAAAATCCTTACGTTTCCTAGTTTTCCTAGAGGAACAATTTTAAAACCTACAATAAGAGTAGCTTCGGTTCCTGATAGTTTATAATCGGTATCGGCAATTCCTGTTTCAGAAACAGTAAATTTTGATTGTGCATATCCAAATTCAGCTTGTCCATAAAGCATTAATACATTTACTCTGGCAAATCCTCCAAAACCTACCGAAGTTCCTGAACTATCGGAGCTATAATCATCTGTTAGGATAGAAGTTATGTTAGAAGAAACTATAGGGCCAAATTGTATTAATTGGGCAAAACTGTTTGCACTGATACATAATAGCGTGATTAAAAAGAACTTTTTCATACGTGTGAATTGTTAGTGTAATTATTATTTAGACATTAAAATTAAATATTATAAACTGAAATCGAAAGATATATCTTATTTATTTTTTATGATTTTTTTAAGAAAGTGTTTTGTATTTGTTTGAAATATAGTAGGATGTGTTTTTTATTAATATGATTTATGAAGTAAAAGTGCATATATGTTAGAAGTTTAATATAGGTGAATTCTGTAAAAAATTATAAAAGCTTTGTGAGTCAAACCAGATTCACTTGTAATAATAAATTCTAAATTTGGGTTCTTGTCCAAGTTAAAGAAAAGTAATTATGATAATCAAGGAAATTCAGGCTTCAGAAACTTGGGGAATCAGGCATAAAGTGATGTGGCCCGATATGCCTTTTGAATTTGTACAATTAAAGGAAGACGATTTAGGCGTACATTTTGGGTTATATAATGAATCTGAACTCGTTGCTATCGTTTCTTGTTTTGAGGATAATGAGGAAATGCAATTTAGGAAACTAGCAACATTAACAGAAGAACAAGGGCAAGGTTATGCAACAAAGCTTTTGGAATATATTTTGCAACGTGCTAAAACTAATGATATAAAACGGGTTTGGTGTAATGCGAGAGTAAACAAAAAGTCTTTTTACGAGAAATTTGGATTAATAGATACTCAGATAACCTTTTTTAAGTCAGGGCAGGAGTTTACCATAATGGAAGTACGACTATAAAATCAGATTTAACTCTTAACTAAAACAATTATATTTGGTTCATATATAGTTGTTTAATTAAATGTAGATTCTGTTTAGGTTTATTAATGCTTACATTTCTGTAAGTTATAAATTTTTATTAATAAATTATCCTGTAAACTTCACTAAAAAAACTATTTTTGGTTTCTGTATAAATTAAGATTGAAATGCATAAAAATCAGCACGTAATATTATTTTTTTTATTTTTTATATTTTCAGGGTGGAGTGTAACCGCTCAGAAAAAAGAACAGCATCCTAAAAACGAATTTAGAGGAGTCTGGATTGCAACTGTTGTTAATATTGACTGGCCTAAAAGTAAAATAGATGGTGGAGAAAAACAAAAAGCTGATTATCTCGAAATTCTGGATACTTATAAAAAATTAAATTTTAATGCTGTAATTGTACAGATACGAAGTGTTGGAGATGCTTTTTATCCTTCAGAGTTAGCACCTTGGTCGCGTTACTTGACAGGAAAAGAAGGACAGGAACCAAAACCAAATTATGATGTTTTGGCTTGGATGATTGAACAAGCACATGCAAGAGGATTTGAGTTTCATGCTTGGATGAACCCATACAGAGCTGCATTCGACTTAAAAAAAGATAGCTTAAGCCCAAATCATGATATAATCAAGCATCCAGAATGGATGATAGAATATGGAGGAAGAATATATTATGATCCTGCCTTGCCCGAAGTTCAGAAGCATTTAACTACGATTGTAGAAGAAGTTGTAGAGAATTATGATATTGATGCAATACATTTTGATGATTATTTCTATCCTTATGCAGTTCCTGGAAAACAATTTAATGATACAGCTTCTTATAAAAAATATGGGAATGGTGTTAGTCTAGCCGATTGGCGTAGAGCTAATGTGAGCAGCTTTGTTCATACTATTTCGACTACGATAAAAACTTGCAAACCTTGGGTACAATTTGGGATTAGCCCTTTTGGGGTTTGGCGTAATAAATCTAAAGATCCAAAAGGTTCAGATACACAATCGACATCTAATTATGATGATTTATATGCAGATCCTGTTTTATGGATGGATAACAAATGGATTGATTACATAATACCTCAACTGTATTGGAGTATGAATAATCCGAGAGCTAATTATTCTAAACTAGTAAAGTGGTGGTCAGAAAACTCTAATAATGTTGCTATTTATATCGGGCATAGTCCGTATAAAATTAGAGCCGATAGTGATAAAAGTTGGAATCTTGCAACAGAAATTCCTAATCAGGTTGATTATGCCAGAAGTTTTAGTAACGTAACCGGAAGTGCTTATTTTAGTGCTAAACTGCTTATAAATAAAAACCAGGATGTAGTACGCCTTTTGGCAGAGAATCAATATAAATATCCTGCGATTCCGCTTGCAGTTCCTAATCTTAGAAAGGTAGTAGCTGATGTTCCTACAGTAAGCGAGTTTACAAAAGATAGTGTTAATTACTCATTTAAAGTTACCTATCCGCAGAATACCAAAGTACGTTACATGGTAGTTTATGGTGCCGAGAGTGAAGCAAAACTTGATATAAATGACGCTACACAAATTATAGATAAATTGACAGTTCATGAAATTGATGGAGCTATTTATTTTGTTCTTTCAGAGCGAACAATGAAAAAGTACAAAGCTTGCGCAATCACATTTATCGATTATTATGCAAACGAAAGTACTCCAACTATTATAGATTTAAAAAAAGGATTTAAAATAAACGTAGCTGAAATAACAGATGAAAACAGAAAATAAACCTTGGTTTTGGATTCCATTCTTGAATTTTGCATCTGGATTGCCTTATGCGGTAATTATTTCGGTTTCGGTACTTATGTACAAAAACTTAGGGATTACAAATGAAGATATTGGTGTTTATACCAGTTTATTATACCTGCCTTGGGTAATTAAGCCATTATGGAGCCCGTTTATAGAGTTGAACGGAACCAAAAGAAAGTGGTTTTTATCGATGCAATTAATTATATCGATTGCGTTTTTAATTGTCGGATTCACCATTCCGCTAAATAATTTCTTCATATTAACCTTAGCCATATTTTGGGTTGCGGCTTTTGCCTCGGCATCTAATGATATTGCGAGCGATGGGTTTTATTTATTGGTTTTACCCAAAGAGCAACAATCTTTTTTTCTCGGAATCCGAAGCACATTCTACAGACTTTCGATGTTGGCAGGAAACGGATTAATTGTGCTTTTAGCTGGTTATTTGGAGCACAAATACGGAGATAATCGCAAAGCATGGTCATATACAATGATTTTTGTTGGTTTATTAATGACATTTATAACGACATACAATTATTTCTCGACACCAAGAACAGAAACTAATGCAGCAGGAACTGCTAAAGAAATTGCAGATCAAAGTTTTGCTTCCGTTTTTGCAAGTTTCTTCAGAAAAAAACAAATTGTACTAGCATTAGCTTTTATCCTATTGTTTAGATTAGGAGAATCTCAATTAATGAAAATGCTAACGCCATTTTTAGTAGATCCAATAAAATATGAATTAGTCGAAACAAGTTCAGATGAAAGTCAGGGTAAAGCTTTAGCAATTTATAATTCAAAAATTAAGACAGGAGAAAAATTATCTGATGATGAATTAAAATTAGTGTATTCGAAATTACCAATTCAGGTTGAGAAAAGAAATTCGAAAAATCTATTACAAGAAGTAGAAAATAAAGATGCTAAAGAATATAAAAGCTTAAATAAGCCCAGGATAGATTTTGTAAATCAATTAGTAGCTAGCAAAGGAAGCAATAAAACAATTGAAAAAGGCGGAATGGGATTAGATACCGAAGATATTGGTTTAATCTACGGAACCTTCGGATTAATTGCATTAATGCTTGGTGGGGTTTTAGGCGGAATTGCTATCTCAAGGCATGGACTTACTAAATGGATGCTTCCTATGATCCTAACAATGCATTTACCTATTATTGGTTTTATATTATTGGCTTATTTTCATCCATCCTCTATTTATTATATCTATGCTGTTGTAATTGTAGAACAGTTTGGTTACGGTTTCGGATTTGCAGCCTTTATGATGTATTTAATTTATGTTGCCGAAGGAGAATCAAAAACGTCACATTATGCTATTGCAACAGGATTTATGGCACTAGGAATGATGTTACCAGGAATGGTAAGCGGATATATTCAGGAATATTTAGGATACGGAAATTTCTTTATATGGGTATTTTTGGCAACAATTCCGGGAGTAATACTTTCCCGATTTTTATTCTTTCCAAAAGACTTTGGTAAGAAGATAGAATAAGATTTAATTAGAATATAACGCCCATGGAAATCAATGAAAACATACAGGTTGAACGTAACCTGAAAGCAATTGAATTTGAAAAAGCAGGAGAGATTGAAAAAGCAATTGCGTTATACGAAGAAAATAGTAATGAAGGTTTTAGAGGAAATCACTCTTATGATAGATTGGCAACTATTTATAAAAATCAGAATGATGTAGATAATGAAATTCGAGTGTTAGAAAAAGCCATTCTAATTTACGAAGAAATTACGCTCGAAGATAGAATTGAAGGAATGCCAAAACTTTTTAGGTTTAAAAATAGACTAGAAAAAGCATTGCAAACCAAAGCACTACTTGAAAAACAGAAGAAAAAGAAGCTTAAATAAAACAGGAATTTTATAGTTTTTTATCATCATGATTACATTAAAAAGAACAACATCAGACAATATCGATTTTACAAATCTGGTTTATTTACTAGATCAGGATTTAAAAATTAGGGATGGAGATGACCACGATTTTTATAATCAGTTTAATAAAACAGATAAAATAAAACATGTAGTTGTGTATTATGAAGATGGAGTGGCCGCAGGTTGTGGCGCTTTTAGGAGATATGACGATCAAACTGTCGAGATTAAGAGAATGTTTGTGCATCCTGATTATCGCAAAAAAGGAATCGCATATAGAATTCTAGCCGAATTAGAACTTTGGGCTTCCGAAATAGAATACAAACAAACCATATTAGAAACTGGCATAAACCAACCAGAGGCGATATCGCTATACAAAAAAGCAGAATATTCAATAATACCAAATTATCCTCCATATGATGTTATGGATAATAGTGTATGCATGAAAAAAACAATTAACTAATGAGCAAAATACCACAAACATTGCAACAAAAAGTAGGACAGTTTTTCTTTCCTGCAGTTTTTATAAATGATACCGAAGAAAATATTCAGGAAACTGAACGATTAATACAAGAATATAATATCGGCGGATTGACTTTTTTTCATAGTCGAGCCAGTGCTGCAACAAATTACGAAGGCAATAAAAAAATCGTTTTTAACGATGATAGTTACAAACAGTTAAAAGAGAGAATAGAGCGTTTCCAGAAATGTGCTCCAACACCACTTTTAATAAGTATCGATGCCGAGTGGGGATTAGCAATGCGTGTAGAAAAAACACCACAATATCCTTATGCAATTACCCTTGGAGCTTTGCCAGAGAGCAAATCAGATTTGGTTTACGAAGTAGGAAAACAAATAGGGCAAGACCTTAAATCGGTAGGGATTCAGTATAATTTATCACCATTGGCAGATATAAATAATAATCCAGATAATCCAGTTATAGGGTATCGTTCATTTGGAGAGAACAAAGAAAAAGTTTCCCATTTTGCTTTAGAATATCTAAGAGGAATGTCAGATGTTGGAGTTTTAGGTTGTTTAAAACATTTCCCCGGACACGGAAACACCAATGTAGATTCTCACTTAGGATTGCCAGTTCTAAAAGAAACATTAGACGAATTACTAGAAAACGAATTATATCCATTTATAAAAGGAATCGAGCATAATGTCGATTCTATTATGATAGGACATCTTGCAGTTCCAGCTTTAAACTCAGGAAAAGATACCTCAGCAACATTATCAAAACCTATTATCGAAACCTTATTACGAGAACAATTAGGTTATGACGGATTAGTGATTTCGGATGCATTAAATATGCACAGCGTATCAAAATTATATGATGTAAAAGGACAACTAGAGTGGGAGGCATTTAATGCAGGAAACGATGTGTTGTGTTTTGCCGAAAATGTACCCGAAGGAATTCAGGCAATTCTAGAAAATGCTTCGCCAGAACGTATCGAAGAAAGTTTTAATAGAATCTGGAAATGCAAAGAAAAAGCAGGAATCCTTAATGAGGCAGAAGCAGGTTCAGGAATTTTAGATTTTGAAAAAACAGCTTTATTAAACGAAAAAATAGCACAAAACAGTATCACAAAAATTATAGATAATTCTACTACCGAAACTGTTTTTAAAGCACATGCAAATAATACACTTGCCAAATTAAGCTTATACAAAAGCGTAGACAATGATTTCTTTAAAACATTAAATACACAATTAGCGAGTCCTGAATTTGCAATCGAAGTAGGTAATACTACAATTTCTTCAGTAGAACAGGATTTAGGACCATTCGATACAATTATCATTTCGTTATTTGTACCAAAAGCAAAACCACTTAACAATTTCGATATCGAAGAATCGGTTTTAGAACTTTTAGGGAAATTATTAAAAACTAAAAAATGTATACTTTACGTTTTCGGAAATCCGTATGTTTTATCATTAATTCCTAATGCAAAACAAGCTTTAGGACTTATCGAAGTATATCAGGATTTTATTACGTTTCAAAAAAATGCAGGAATTCAACTTTTAGAAAATTCTAATTGTATAGGGAAATTACCGGTAAATATTGAACTTCAATAAATTATAAAAACACATTTTTCTATCATAGCTAAAGTTTATTAATGGATAAATTTTTATAATCACATCCTATTGCTTCCGGATGGGTTTATACATTACTTTTGCATCAAATAAATAATTAACTTAAAAACGAAAGATATGTCTTTAGTAGGAAAAAAATTCCCAAGTATTGCAATTGATGCCATCTCAGAAATGGGAGATAATTTAAAAATCAATATTTTTGAAGAAGCAGTAAACAAGAACAAAAAAGTACTTTTGTTTTGGTACCCAAAAGATTTTACTTTTGTATGTCCAACAGAATTACACGCTTTTCAAGCTGCATTACCAGAATTTGAAAAAAGAAATACAATCGTAATCGGAGCTTCATGTGATACAAACGAAGTACACTTTGCTTGGTTAAACACTCCAAAAAATAATGGTGGAATTGAAGGGGTAACTTACCCAATCTTAGCTGATACAAACCGTAACTTATCTAACATTTTAGGAATTTTAGATATTGATTCTACAGAATACAGCGAAGAAACAGATTCAGTTATCATCGAAGGTTCAAACGTAACTTACAGAGCTACTTACCTAATTGATGAAACAGGAAAAATTTTCCACGAAAGTGTTAACGATATGCCATTAGGTCGTAACGTAAACGAGTACTTACGTATGGTAGATGCTTACACACATATCCAGGAAAAAGGAGAAGTTTGTCCTGCAAACTGGGAAGCTGGTAAAGAAGCAATGAGCGCAGATAGATTAAGTACAGCTGAGTATTTAAGCGCAAACTAATTTTTTTTAAGGTTCTGCAGGTTCAGAGTTGCAAAGTCTCTAAGATTTAAACTCGAACACAATAGAATCTTAATAAATTACAATCTCAAAATAAAAAGTCACAAGGTTCTAAGATCTAAAACTTAGTGCCTTAGAACCTTTGCGACTTTGAACCTTTAAAAAACAAAAGAAATGTTAATCGAATTAAATGAAGATACTTTAGCAGATTTAGTTGCTAAAAATGAGAAAGTTGTCGTGCAATATTCGGCTTCTTGGTGTGGAAATTGCCGCATAATGAAACCAAAATTCAAAAAATTAGCTACAGAAAACGAAGGCTTAACTTTTGTATTAGTAGATGCCGAAAATTCACCAGAATCAAGAAAATTAGCTAATGTGAGTAACTTACCAACATTTGCAACATTCGTAAATGGTAAATTGGTAAACGAAACACAAACCAACAAACAAGAAGTATTAATCGAGTTAGTAAACGAGATTCTTTAAAGTTTTTTTAGTTTAATGTTTAAAGTTGACGAACTTAACAGTTAAACTTCATCGAGCAATTTTTACTCGCAAACTTTGAACCTTAAACTTTTTAAAACCTTAAACTTTAAACAATAAAAAAATGAAATTACCAGTAATAAAACAATTAACGCAGTTTATAGAAGAAAACGATCAGGATTATATCATCGAAACTATTGAAGTTTTGGAGGCAATGACCGAAATTCCATCATTAAAAGATGAAGAATTAGATGTAATCGGCGAATTGATTTCTAATATGTACGGAGCATTAGAAGTGCATAAAATGGTAGTTCAGGGAACTGATAAAAAAGAAGCATTAAATACGTTTATGAAACGTGTTTTAGGATCAATCGATAAATAATTATTAGGCTTAAAAGGTTAAAAAAAATAATTATTATTAAAAACGCATTCTTAACGGGGTGCGTTTTTTTATTGCCTATAATCAAGCTTTGGGCGAGCCACCATTAAAAAAAGGGGCAAACCAAGCAAAATCTATATACGCCCCTTTCCTTAATGCTGTCGGGCTGTTTGCGCTACTTCGGTAGCCAGCGACCATCCCTCTCGCGGAGAAAAGAGAATAGAAGAAAGAGAATAGAAGAAAGAGAATAGAAGAAAGAGAATAGAAGAAAGAGAATAGAAGAAAGAGAATAGAAGAAAGAGGATAGAAGATAGAAGATAGAAGAAAGAGAAATAGAGTATATACTATTAAATAAAATTAGTAATGATATCGCAACTGTAGAGGCGCACCGCAGTGCGTCTACCACAATCAAAATGACGCAAAGTTTTGATTCAGCCTTTGTCAAAGTGAAAAAACTTTGACAAAGGTTATGTATACAACGACAAACGCACACTAGGAAACAATCCCTAAACCGATAACAAATTCTTTTAGATTCAAATTTTAATCCTTACTTTTGAACCTCATAAAAAAACAAACAACATGGCATCAATAACATTAGGAGGAAATCCAATTCATACATCAGGAGAATTACCAAAAGTAGGTTCACAACTAGCTGATTTTAAATTAGTACAAAATGACCTTTCGGTTGCTTCATTGAGCAATTTTGCTGGTAAAAAATTAGTTTTAAATATTTTCCCAAGTATCGATACAGGAACTTGTGCAACTTCAGTTAGAAAGTTTAATGAGAATGCAAGTAATCTTGAGAACACTACAGTTTTATGCATTTCTAGAGATTTACCATTTGCTCAAAAACGTTTTTGTGGTGCAGAAGGATTAGAGAATGTAGTTAATTTGTCAGATTTTCAAGAAGGAGCTTTTGGTAAAGCAAACGGATTAGAAATCGTTGACGGACCATTAACAGGTTTACACTCAAGAGCGATTATTGTTGTTGATGAAAACGGAAAAGTTACACATACAGAACAAGTTGCAGAAATTGCAAATGAGCCTAATTACGAAGCTGCATTAGCTGCACTATAAAATCCAAAGAATGGAATTTAAAAAAGATAATTCTTTTTTTAAAGGAAGATTAAAAAGCGTTACCTATGCTTATAAAGGAGCTGCAAAGCTTATAAGCACAGAGCATAGCGTAATGGTGCAATTTTCATTAGGAATCATAATGACAATTGCTGGATTTTATTTTCATATTACAAATACCGAATGGCTTTTTCAAATATTAGCCATCGGTTTAGTATTAAGCGTGGAAGGATTGAATACCGCTGTAGAAAAAGTAGCCGATTTTATTCATCCTAATTATCACGAAAGAATAGGTTTTATTAAAGATATTGCTGCAGGCGCAGTGTTTTTTGCAGCAATGACAGCAATAGCAATCGGATTAACAATATATATACCATATATACAAAATATTTAAGCGGTTAGCACCCAAAATAAGAATGGCAAAAACAACAAAAAAAGAAACTGTAGACAATAAAAATAAATCCAAATCTGAGACAGTTACGTCTAAGAAAATGACCAAGCAACAAAAAATTGTCTTGGGATGCCTTTTGGTATTATTTTCCGTTGCATTATTAGTTGCTTTTATTTCCTTTTATATCTACGGACAATCAGATCAGAGCGCATTAACAGCACTTACTGATCGAAGCGAACCTGTGCAAAACTGGCTCGGAAAATTCGGGGCTTATTTAGCCGATTTATTGGTTTACCAAGGATTCGGATTAGCCTCTTTTATATTTGTTCGTTTATTTTTCTTAACAGGAATGTTTCTGATTTTGGAGCTTTCGCTAAGAAAACTTAAAAACATCTGGTTTTGGGATTTATTTGTCATTATTATAATATCGGTATTGTTTGGTTTTTTTGCTACATCGGCACCAGAGCTAGGCGGAACGATAGGGTATGAGCTTAATTTGTTTTTACAAGATTATATAGGTAAAACAGGAACTTTGTTAAGTTTGCTTTTTGGATTGATTATTTATTTAATCTTCAAAATAAAAATATCACCAGATAAGATTCAAGCCTTTTTTGATAATACCAAAAAAGAACTTCGTTCAGGTTTAAATTCATCATCTTCATTAAATACAGATAAAGGTGCTTATAATTTAGAAGAATTTGCGATTGATGAAAATGAAGAGTTAGATAATATCCATTTAAAAACTCCAGATTCTCAATTCGAAATTAATAAAGAAGCTTTAAAACCAACGATTGCTCATTCATCTGAGATAAATTTGGATCCGGTTATAAAGCCAATCAAAATGGATGTTGCGTCTAAAGCACCTGAGGTTGTTGCTTCGCACGATGAATCTTTTGTAATAGAACAAGCTCCGGAAGAAGATATAATCGAAGAAAATTTGGCATCACGTTTAGTTGCCGATTTTGGTTTGTTTGATCCTACTTTGGATTTATCTAATTATAAATTCCCTACAATCGATTTATTAAAAGAATATTCTACTGGAGGAATTACAATCAATCAGGAAGAATTAGAAGAAAATAAAAATAGAATTGTAGATACACTTCGAAACTATAAAATCGAAATTGCACAGATTAAAGCCACAGTAGGTCCATCGGTAACATTGTATGAGATTGTACCAGAAGCTGGAATCAGAATTTCGAAAATTAAAAGTCTGGAAGACGATATTGCATTGTCATTATCGGCATTAGGAATTCGTATTATTGCTCCAATTCCAGGAAAAGGAACAATTGGTATAGAAGTTCCTAATAAAAACCCAACGATGGTTTCGATGAAAAGCGTTATTGGTTCGGCTAAATTTCAAGAAGCCGAAATGGAATTGCCAATTGCTTTGGGTAAAACAATTTCTAACGAAACATTTGTTGTCGATTTAGCCAAGATGCCTCACTTATTGATGGCAGGAGCTACGGGACAAGGAAAATCGGTTGGATTAAATGCAGTTCTTACTTCATTATTATATAAGAAACACCCAGCCGAAGTGAAATTTGTTTTGGTGGATCCTAAAAAAGTAGAGTTAACATTATTTAATAAAATCGAAAGACATTATCTGGCTAAACTTCCAGATACCGAAGATGCAATTATTACTGATAATGCAAAAGTTGTAAATACATTAAATTCACTTTGTGTTGAAATGGATAACCGTTATTCTTTATTAAAAGATGCAATGGTTAGAAATATCAAAGAATACAATGATAAATTTAAAGCTAGAAAATTAAATCCAGAAGCAGGACATAGATTCTTACCTTATATTATTTTGGTAGTTGATGAGTTTGCCGATTTAATTATGACAGCAGGAAAAGAAGTTGAGGTTCCTATTGCTCGTTTAGCGCAATTGGCTCGTGCTATTGGTATACACTTAATAATCGCGACACAAAGACCATCGGTTAACGTAATTACAGGTTTGATAAAAGCCAATTTCCCTGCGAGAATAGCCTTTAGAGTTACCTCAAAAATCGACTCGCGAACTATTTTAGATACGCAAGGAGCAGATCAGTTAATAGGACGTGGAGATTTATTATATACCAACGGAAACGATGTTGTTCGTGTACAATGCGCCTTTATCGATACACCAGAGGTTGAAAAAATTACTGATTTTATTGGTTCACAGAAAGCATATTCTACTGCTTATTTGCTTCCAGAGTTTGTAGGAGAAGAAACTGGCATTAATCTTGATATGGATATTTCTGAAAGAGATACTTTATTTAGAGAGGCTGCCGAGATAATTGTGAATGCCCAACAAGGTTCGGCCTCATTATTACAAAGAAAATTAAAGCTGGGTTACAACCGTGCAGGTCGATTGATAGATCAATTAGAAGCAGCAGGAATTGTAGGTCCATTTGAAGGTAGTAAAGCCAGAAGTGTAAATATTTTAGATTTAAGTTCTCTTGATCAATTTTTTAACAATGAACAAAACAATTAAATCATGAAATCAACGATTCAAAACTTCAAAAAAAATAATGTAAACGGCCTTGCGAAAAAGGTTTTTCAAATTGTTTTTTTATTCCTTGTCACTTTTTCTGTTCAGGCCCAAGATAAAAAAGCCAAAGAATTATTGGATCAGGTAACTGCAAAAGTAAAAAGCTACGATAATATCGTAATCGATTTTAAATATACTCTGAATAATGCCAAAGAAAACATTAATCAGGATAGCAAAGGAAATGTAACTATAAAAGGAAATCAGTTTGTATTGAATTTTATGGGTGTTACCAAAATATTCGACGGACAAAAAACATATACAATTGTTCCTGAAGACGAGGAAATTACGATTTCTAAAGTTAACGAAAAAGATGATAATGCGATTACGCCTTCAAAAATGTTGACTTTTTTTAATTCTGGTTATAAGTATGCAATGGATATTGTTCAGAACGTAAAAGGAAGAAAAATTCAATACATAAAATTAAATCCAACAAGCGCTAAAGACCAGCGTAAAGAGATTCTTTTGGGGATTGATGTGCAAACAAAGCATATTTATAATTTAATCGAAATGGGTAAAAACGGAACAAAAACTACTTTAACCGTTAATTCTTTTAAAACCAATCAGCCATTATCAAAAAATCAGTTTACCTTTGCGCAAAGTAAATATCCAAATTACTACATCAATAAACTAGACTAATTACGGGTTGAAAATACTAGACAAATACTTACTAAAAACTTTCCTTCTTACATTTACTACTGTATTTGTAATTCTATTCTTTATATTCATTCTTCAAACCGTTTGGCTATTTATAGCCGAGTTGGCGGGTAAAGATTTGGATTTAATTTTAGTTGTTAAATTCTTATTGTTTTCGATGCCTCGAATTATCCCGTTGGTATTGCCATTATCGGTTTTACTAGCTTCGATTATGACATTCGGAAATCTGGCTGAAAACTATGAGTTTGCAGCAATGAAAGCTTCGGGTATTTCGCTACAGCGAGCTATGAGAGGTTTAATAGTGTTTATCTGTTTTTTAAGTATTGTTGCCTTCTTCTTTGCAAACAATGTAATTCCTTACGCTGAATATAAATTTATTAATTTTAGAAAAAGCATCGCGCAAGCTAAGCCTGCAATGGCTATAGCCGAAGGACAATTTAGCGATGTTGGTTTTTATAATATTAAGGTAAATAAAAAATCAGGCGAAAACGGAAATAAGCTTACAGGAGTAACCATTCATGAAAAAGCAAATAATAGTGGTGAAAATAAAACCGTTATTAAATCTAAAACTGGCGAATTAATAAGTAATGATAAATCTAGTATTCTTCAGTTAGTTCTTAATGATGGTTACTATTACCAAGATGTAACGCCTAAGAAATACGAAGACAGAAGTAAAATGCCTTTTATAAAAGGGAAATTTAAAAAGCAAATCATCAACATCGATTTGTCCGAATTAAATAAAGTAGATGATAGTCAGGAAATAGGTAATACAAACGGAATGCTAAATGCTAGTGAATTGCGTTATACGCTGGATTCATTAAGTAAAAATTTAGATACCGAAATACTTTCTTTCTCAGAAAACATCAATCAAAAAGTGGGTATTGCCAAAGGTATACCAACAGCTAAATTAGATAAAAAGAAAAAACCTTTGCCAAACGATATTTTATCACTCTATGCCAATGATAAAAAGTCGGAAATACTTAAAGTGGCAAGTAGCAATCTTACAAGCGCAATGTATTCTATTGACGCTACAAAAAATGAATTAAAAGAAAAACAACGAAATATTAACCGTCATCTTACGGCGCTTTACGAGAAATTCGTGATTGCTTTTGCTTGTTTTTTAATGTTTTTTATTGGTGCACCACTCGGGGCAATTATCCGAAAAGGAGGACTTGGATTACCAATAGTTTTTGCAGTTTTGATATTTATTACTTTTCACTTTATCAATACTTTTGGAAAAAGAATTTCACAAGAAGACGGATTAACTCCTTTTATGGGAGCATGGATGTCTACTTTCATACTTACACCATTAGCCGTTTTGTTAACTTATCGTGCTACAAACGATATTGGTTTAATTAATATGGATACTATTTTGGCTCCATTGAACAAGTTATTTAAAAAACTCTCTGAGAAGTTTATTCCTTCTCAAAACAAAACCTAATTATGTCAACAAATAAAATACAACTCAACACCATTGAAGAAGCTATTGAAGCTATTCGTCAAGGTGAAGTAATCATTGTAGTAGATGATGAAGATCGCGAAAATGAAGGTGATTTTCTTGCTGCAGCCGAAAAGGTAACACCAGAAATGATTAATTTCATGGCAACACACGGACGTGGATTAATTTGCGCGCCATTAACAGAAAGTCGTTGCAAAGAGTTGGATTTAAAACCAATGGTTACCAATAATACAGATCATATGGAAACTGCTTTTACAGTTTCGGTTGATTTAAAAGGAAATGGAGTTACTACAGGAATTTCTGCTGCCGATAGATCTCTGACTGTATTTGCATTAACAGATCCTAATACAAAACCATATGAATTGGCAAGACCAGGACATATTTTTCCTTTGGTAGCTAAACAAGGTGGTGTATTAAGAAGAACAGGACATACTGAAGCAGCTATCGATTTTGCAAGACTAGCAGGGTTTAAACCAGCGGGTGTAATTTGCGAAATTTTAAATGAGGACGGAACTATGTCTCGTTTACCTCAACTTGTAGAAGTTGCTAAAAAATTCAATTTAAAATTGGTTTCTATCGAAGATTTGGTAGCATATAGAATGCAACACGATAGTTTGATTGTAAAAAAAGAAGATTTTGATATAGAGACTCGTTTCGGAACTTTCCGTTTAAGAGCTTATGAGCAAACAACAAATAAACAAATTCATATTGCTTTAACAAAAGGAACTTGGAGTTTGGGTGAATCTATCCTTACCAGAATTAATTCATCTCAGGTAAATAATGATTTATTAGGTACTTTAACTAATAATCCAGAACAACAATTGGATGATATGTTTAAGGTTATTAATGAGAACGGTAAAGGTGCAGTATTGTTTATTAATCAGGATATGCAAGCTGTAAATTTATTAAACCGTATTGCTGAGCTTAAGACATTACAATCTCAAGGAGTGATGAAAGCTCCAAAAGTAATCATTGATAGTAAAGACTACGGAATAGGAGCACAGATCTTACATGATATTGATATCTCTAAAATTAGATTAGTATCAAATACAGAACAAACTAAACGTGTTGGTATGATAGGTTACGGACTTGAAATAACAGAATACGTAAGCTATTAAAGTATATGGACACATTTGAAGAAAGAATTGTAAAATCTGAGACACGTATATTTAAAGCTGTTTTTCCGAGTACAACGAATCATTATGATACTTTATTTGGGGGAACTGCACTTCATCTTATGGATGAAGTTGCTTTTATTTGTGCTACCAGATTCAGCCGAAAGAAAGTGGTAACGATTTCAACTGGACAAATTGACTTTAAAAAAGCAATTCCGGCTGGAACATTAATTGAATTAGTTGCAAAAGTTGATAGTGTTGGGAGAACAAGTTGTAAAATTCATGTAGATATTTTCATGGAACAAATGTACTCTGAACTTCGCGAGACGGTAGTTTCAGGTACTTTTTCGTTTGTTGCGGTTGATGAAAATAAAAAACCGATCCCGATTATGGACTAATTTGCAAATTAGCGCAAAATTATTTTAAAAGAGAAATACTGATAATTAGGTAGTTGAAAATTAATTTAAAATAATCGTCAAAAAAGCTCTAAAAAAGTTTTGAGAACCGAAAAAGCGTCTTATATTTGCACTCGCAATCAGGAAATGAAAGCGACATACTGGAGAAATGGCAGAGCGGTCGAATGCGGCAGTCTTGAAAACTGTTGACTGTAACAGGTCCGGGGGTTCGAATCCCTCTTTCTCCGCCAGTATTTAAAACCCGAAACGAAAGTTTCGGGTTTTTTGTTTTTATGACTTTTCTAGTTTTCTTGAATCTTGTTCAAAAGTTAGGGATTAAGGGATCAGATGCAAAAGTTGGGGATTAAGCAAAAAGATTAGATAATCTGAACAAGAAGAAATCAATATTTCTTACACCTCTAAATTGGCTTCTAAATGCTTTTATTTTTGCATTAAAAGATTCGGCAGAAGCATTGGTACTTCTATTATCAAAATAGTTTAAGATTGATTGGTAGTTAAAAGTTATAGTATTGAGCAGAATATTGAAGTTTTTAAAACCTGACTCCTCTACATTTCTATACCAATGTGCTAGTTTGGTCATAGCAATATGTTTATCGTTGTGATTATTGTAAATCCCTCGAAGTTGTTGATTTAGATTATAGGCTGTTTTTATATCTGGATATAGATCAAAGAGCATTTGAGCTCTTTCTTTTTGGCTCTTTGTCCATTTTTCGCGAGATTTATAAAGTAGGTATCTGCTTCTGGCTAATAGCTGTTTTACAGAATCTCCGTTTGATAAAAGCTGTGAGATATATCTTTTATTTTCTTTTTTTGCCTGTAATGTTAATTGATTTTCAAAATCCATAGCTTCCCATCGATGTTTGATTCTGATTTCTTGTAATGCTTCCAATGCCAATTTTTGAACATGGAACCTATCGGTTACTTGTATGGCTTTTGGAAAGGCTCTCTTTGATATTAACTTCATGGAATTAGCCATATCAAGTGTTATTTCTTTTACACAAGATCTTTTTTTGTAATCAATTTTACAGAGGTGTTCTATGACCTGATCAGCTTTGGTTCCTGCAACAATAGCCACTAAGCAGCCTTTTTTGCCTTTGAATTTCTTGTTGGTCACAATAGTATAGAGTTCACCCTGAGACAAAGCTACTTCATCAATGGATAAATGAGTACCCATATTTTCGGGGTAAACAATCCACTGGTGCGCATGTTCGCGCGGAGTCCATGTACTAAAAGAGCTTAGATGTTTTTTATATTGTCTTTGAAGTTTTTTTCCATTGACTCCGAAGAAGCCTCCAATAGTATGACAATCGGTAGCACTTTTATCGATTAATTTCTTTTAAAAAAGCTGCAAACTCCTGCGTCATGCGAGTTCCTTTGGCTACTAATGCCTAATCTCTTTTTATAATTTCTCCATTGGTTTTATTGGTCCAGCGGCGTCTTTTGATATGTAAATACACATATTTGCCTCTTAATGGAAAATCCTGAATAGTAATCTCATCTTGAAAACCCTTTGATAGTAATTCAAACATATCAAACTCTTGTGGAGGCTTGGCGCTCTCTTCGAAATAAAGGTGTAGTACTTCTTCTGTGTTAGTGCTAGAAACTATTTCAAAGTGTTCTACTAAAAAATCAGGCAGCATAAATTTTAAAAGGTCTATAGGAGTCATCTCAAATTCTTAGATTACAAAGTTCTTATTTTATTTTGACATTCCTCCCCAGGTTTTGTTCTTGATCCAGAATAGATAAGTAAAATAGCAGTCTCTTAGTCTTTTAAACATAAATTTGATGTTGAACTTATTGCTTTTAGATTGATAAACTTTTACTACTTCACATGATTTTTAGGTAGCTTAAATTCTAGCAAACGATTTAATTTTATTGTATTTGGAAATTCGATTAGTTATAATCAAAAAAGCGTCTTATATTTGCACTCGCAATCAGGAAATGAAAGCGACATACTGGAGAAATGGCAGAGCGGTCGAATGCGGCAGTCTTGAAAACTGTTGACTGTAACAGGTCCGGGGGTTCGAATCCCTCTTTCTCCGCCAGTATTTAAAACCCGAAACGAAAGTTTCGGGTTTTTTGCTTTTATGACTTTTCTTATTTCTACTCTTTGTCTTGTCAGACATGATTTATTTGATGCATTAGAAAGTAAACTACTAGGCTTGATTCCTGTTTGTTCGTATGGATCAGACAGAAGTTGTTACATCCATTGTTGGAAATCTTGTAATGGTATTTTGACTTTTTTGTCCATTTTCTGCAACTATAAAAAATTATTCATAGTAACTATATTTAATGGGTTGAAAAAGAACTATCTTTTTCAACCCATTAAATTTGGTGTTGTATTACCTCTTTGAGGTTCTCTTTTGTCAGCTCATTTGTAAGTGTAAAAAGTTTTTGGGCTTTCGTACATAGTTACAGTTTTTAGAGTGTTATTCTGGAGAAATAAATGGATAGTATTTTTCATCTATAATTGGTTCAATGCCGAAAAAATCATTAAGAACAGATTCGGCTGTACAAAAAGCACCTTCTACCCAAGCCTGATCATTTGAGTACGTTTCACCAACTATAAAAATATCGCAATCTGTTTTTGGAACAAGTTGTGATGGTTTTCTAATTTTTCTTTGCACATCACCTAAATTATAATGTGATTTATAGGCATGGTAACCCGCATTAAAAGGAGGGAGCGACCAGTCCATATACTTAGTTTCTAAAGGTTCTGGTACAGCTGAATAATCTGTCTGCGGTCCAAAATGTAATGCCGCCAATTGTGAACGAAGCATTTTTACCATTACAGGTGTGGCCTTTCTCGGTCCTTCGAGTGGTTGGCAATCTCTGGATTCTGGAATTTTACGTGTTGCTTTTGGACCGAGTTCTAAAGCTTTCCAGAATGTTGAATATTGGATATCATCATAACTGGCAAGAATACCATATACTTTATCTCCTTTTTCATTTCTGGCATTATCACCAAAATAAACTACTTGTCGGATAGGCATATCAGTAATACTTGGCCCAATGGTATCTAATTCGGCTACAGTTAAAATTTGGCTTTCTTGTTTAAAAGTTAGGCGCTCTTGGATTGCATTTTCTACAGCAGCAATAAAACTGGCTTTATCGTTAAACGGAATACCTATAATAGCTGGATTATTTATTTTATTTAGATATTCAGCAGGGAAATTCTCTTTTTTTAATTTAGCTATTCCCTCCAGTGTTAGAAAGTAACTTGTTAGTTTGGCAGGATAAGTAGGACCTCCGTCTGTAGTTTTTCTCCACCACGGAGTCTTAAAAAACATACCTATTTTGTATGAAGGTTCCATGATTACAGATTCTAAATACAACTGAACTTTTTCGTGATTTAATACATCTAAACCTTCTGCATCGGAATATCTAGTTGCTTCAGCTACTAATTCTATGGCAGCTCTTGGCATTGCAAGAAATGCAGCATCACATTTTTTACTTTCTGCAAGTTTATCAGGAGATTCACGTTTTGCTGTTGTAAAATGTATTCCTGACTTGGTATGTAAAATAGAACGCAATCGCGTATTTGGATAATAATTGAGAGTAATCCCTTTTTGTTTTGCTAGTTTTTCGACTTCTTCAAATAAGGAATCAAATAAGCTCGAATATCCTTTTATTAAAGTTTTGTATTCTGTTCCTGGAGTAAACTCGTCATTGACATTAAAGGACTGTGCACTATTGCTGTTTACTACGTTTGAACTATAGCCATTACCGTCAGATAAATAGCTGAATCCTTCTTGTCCAAGCATATCATAACCGAGATTCCAGTACCCAATTTCTTTTAGCAAATCTCCTTTTTTGAAGATAGAACTTTCAGGCATTTCAATATTAATTTTTCCATCTTCATAAAATTTGCACCACTCTCTTCGGGTAACTGGTCCAGAATCTTGAGTAATAGCTACAGATTGTATGGCTGTAAATCCATCATCTGGTGGAGCATCTTCACCGTAATTGTTTGCAGCATAAGGAGCTGGCTGGTTAGAAGTAACATCTGATATATACATGTTTTTAGAACGCAAAGACATTAGTGGATCTGCAGATTCATTAAAAGGAATTGAATCTTTCTTTAAATCTAGTTTTTCTATGGCTTTAGTTACTAAACGATGTCCTGGTCCCTTAGGGGTTCCGTCCCAATACAAATATCTCATACCACCCAATTCTAAGTACGAATTATCTTTATTGTCTTTATAGTGCCATGTACAAACACGTGCACCTGGTTCTCTGGTTCCAGGATTTTTTTTAGAAAAATCGTATTTCCCCCAGTCATAGAGTTCTAATATATCCCCTTTGACAAGTAATTTTTCGTTTTTTTTGTTTTTGGAAGTTCCGTCAAGTAATCTCCAAGCGGTATAGAGTCCAGCTGCACCAGCTCCAAAAATTGAATATGTTTTTGTACTCATGATTATATGTTTTTAAAATTTTTATTCGGTTGTTTTGTGATTGCTTTTATTCATTACCCAATCTTGCCATTTGCTGTGCCAGATCTTTTTGAGGAATTACAATTTCGACTAAGGTTGGGAGGTGAGTTTTCTTTTTGAGATTAAGTAGTACTTCGTTTAGTTCAGTAACTGTTTCGGCTCGGTAGCTGTTTGCACCAAATGCTTTGGCAAGTGCCTGATAATCCCATTTTGGAAGAATATCAAATGCATCAAACTTATGAGATGGTCCTGCTTTAAATGCATCTATATTTACATATACTTGCTCTATGGCATATACTCCGTTACTCATTACAAAGAGTATTGAGTTGATATTGTATTTTACAAGAGTCGAAAGTGATTGTGCTACCGTCATAAAACCACCATCGCCAGCTACAGTCCAGGCTTGTTTGCCACTCCCAAGTTGCGCACCAGATGCAGCACCGGTTTCAAAACCAATACATTGCCAAGCAGCCGAAGAAATATATGCATTCTTAGATAATCCGTAGATATTAGTTGCCACATACATAGAGGTACTTACACCAAAAGTCATAACAATATCGTCTAACATTTTGTTCTTTTTTAAGAAAGATACCGTATGTTCAAAAAAACGGTTAAACGTTATTACTTCGGGTGTTTTATCGTATTTAGGATCTGAATTGGATATCCAGGGTTCTGGGAATTTTGGTTGAGCTGGTGCCACAGTTTTTAAAGGATATGTTGCGGCTTTTTTAAAACGTTCTATTAATGCTTCGATAAAGTCTTTTAGGCTTACATTAGTATACGTAAAATAACCAACTCTCATTTCTTGAGTGGTTGCCTGAATCATATCCGAAAATTTATTTTCGACCAACCATAAATAATCATCGGTAATGATAGTTCCTAGTGATAGAATACAATCAGAAGCTTCAACCAGTTTGATAACTTCGGGTATTGAAGCTTGATCAGAATATGTTCCTATAAATTTATCTCCTTTCTCATCCAGAACTGTTTTTCCTAGTGAAGTTGTAGTGTACAACATGCCACTTTCTTTAATAAGTTCTTCTAATTGATTTGATAAATCGTGTCGTAAGATTTCTACACCTGCAAGAATAAGAGGAGATTTTGCTTGACTAATTTGACTCCAAGCTTGAGAAACAGCATTGTTAAGTGCTGCTACTTCACTTTTTATTATCAGCGGTGTTAGTTTTTTATTCGAAGGTTTGGGGCAAGGTTCGCCCCAAACTTCTTTAAAACATGCTATGTACACTGGTCGCTGGTGTGTAAGTGCTGCAATGATTAATTTATCGATTCTTTCGGGAGCATTTACAGAACTGCTTAGAGTCTCGGCTGCAACAGTTACTCTTTCGTAAATTTCCTGATCGGCATTGAGATTACCTGTAGAATGATGATAAAGTACGTTGTACATACTGCCTATTTGCCGGGCATCTGCTCCGGGAGTAGCACTAATTACAATAACTGGGCTACGCTCTACATAAGCTCCGGCAATAGCGTTTAATGCACTATAAGTACTTACTCCATATTGTAAGGAAACTGCGGCTAAACCTCGGGTACGAGCATAAGCATCTGCTGCATAAGAAGCATCTAATTCGTTTGAAGCTCCAATGGTTTTAATACCTTCAAAGTCTTCTAAGGCCTGCGTAAAGTGTTTTACATAATCGCCTGGGATTTGGAAAACTTCGGTAACATTTAATTGCTTGAGACGCGTGAGCAGATAATCTGCCACTGTAAATTCTTTTGTAGGTTTCATTTTTCTGATATTGTAGATTTGGAGACGTATTTATCTTTGGGTTATAAATACTTCATTTTAAAGTGCCTTTTTTAGTATTTTAAACTTTTATGCGTACCTGTAAACTACCAACGTTATCGGCTAATCCAGCCCCACCTTTAGCATTTAAATCATCGTCAATACATAAACTTAATAGTCCAGTTTGTCCTGCAGGAGTTGTAACAGGGCCGTTTCCTATCAAGAATGGAGGATTTGTACCAACTTGACCTATAAGCGATCCCATATTTACACCTTGAAGTGGATAGAATGGAAGATCTATCTTATAACCTGAGTATCCATTTGCGTCATATAAATTACCATTGTTTGTAGCAGGATCAGCAGTCCATAGGCCTGAATCGTAATTTATACTTATTGGTTTCCCAGGTTGTACAGTAATTCCTGTATTTTGCCATGGTAATTTTGCATCGACCTGTACATACGTTTCCACAAGTTGTAAAGTGTTAGCATCAATATGTGAAAACTGTTTTGGATAACCATTAATCTCAAACTGTAAAATAATATTTTGAATGTATTGTAATTGAACAGTTCCGTTACTCAACGTTTCAATATACCAGGTAGTATCCATTGAAACTACTTTCCCAAAAGAAGCCTCAAAATGGATATTATTTATTCCGCCTCCTAATATTTCATTTGAGCTAACATTAATGCTAGAATAGCTAACAACTGTGATGCCTTTGTCGTTCAATGATTTTAATTGGTTCGTTAAATAGGTTGATGGGTCAATAATATTGGGATCTGTAAACGGTAATTGAGTTCTATTTGCGGTTGGGAAAGCCGGATTTCCTGTTCCGGTAACAACTGGACCTCCTACCATTAAAACGGAAACTCCATGAGGTACCGAAATTTGTTTGTTATACTGAACTTTTGGATCTTGTGCAGGAATTGAAGGGTTTTGAACTTTGCCAGGACCATAAGGTCCTTCCATTTGTTGTTGTATAAAATGATATAACCAAGTGCCATTTTCGGCATGAATCAAAGTATTTTCAATTGGCTGGCTTCCAGTTGGCTGGGCATTGTTTGCAATGTATACTCGTTGTTCATAAAATAACACTCCACTTGTTTGTGTAAAATTTCCCGCGCGATTTGGTGCTCCACCTGCTATAGGCGTAAATGTAATTTCTTCAAAATAAGGGAAGTTTTTAGTAATGTATCCATTTGGAGCATCTGTCTGAGGCAAGGGCATAACATTATAGCCCGTTGCAGCATCTCCGGTAGGGCTGTTCCAGGTACCAATAAGATTATTTAAAAGTCCGAGATTAATAGGCCCCACAACTGGTGGCTGATTAGTTGTTGATACAAGTGGCGTTGTAATGTCTGGAATTAACGCTACTGTACTTGCTTGTTGTGCTTGTAGAGCATTTTGAGCTTGATAAGGGCATGTTTTTTGTTCTAAGTCGATTGAATTTTCCATTTTTTTTTATTTTTTTGTTCCCTACTCATATGGCTTTTCAGGTTACGCCTCGTTTATTAAAGTGGTTTCTGAATTCCACTTTTTATTTCTTATTGATATAGTATAACACGCATAACTTTATAGCTACGAGAAAACAGTGAGGCTGATACTTATGAAGTATTAATTAAAAAAAAACATATTTTGAGAATAAATCCAGTTGGGGTTTATTTCATAATAAAGTTACTAGTACACAATAGTTTAAAAGAAAAAAATGGTATGAATGCCGAATTTTTATCCATGGGAAACCGAAATAACAGCAGGAGATTACTTTTTAAATTTTAGAACATAAATTTTACTTAGTCTACCTTTAGAATTATTTTTACCGTCTCTGCTTAAAATAGATGATTTTGAATTTTAAAATACTGTATTTGAGTCGTTTATAGTGTGTTTGAAATTAGAAGAAATGCTGCACATTACAATAAGTATAATTACCTGTTTCTTTTTGAAATGTGTTTGTTGTGTATTAATTTATTATTAAAATCTTAAATGTACATTTAGGATATGTCCTCAATGTGAAGTAGAATAGTTTCGAAGTTTTAAATAATAAAATGTAGTTTTAAGTTTAGCAGTGATTGGATAGGTGAGTTGATTCTTGTATTAGAAATTGCTAAACAATTTTTTATCCTATGATGATTTATGAAGCTGAAAATGAAGTAATCTTCGCCTAAATTATATTTTGTAATTCTTATTTTTTCTAGGATTAAGAATAAAGACTTTAGAGTCTTTCTCCATAAAAGTTAAACCCCGAAACGAAAGTTTCGGGGTTTAACTTTTATGGTTTTTCTTGTTTTTATGACTAAGAGCAAAAAGGATCAGGTGCAAAAGTTGAACTTTACGAAATATATTATTCAATATTATTTTTTTACTACTTTAAACTTTCTCGATTCTCCATTTTGTTTTACATCGATAACGTATAAACCACTACTCATGTTTAGCTGAATATCAAGATCTTTTAATTCCGAAAAAGTTTTATTGTAAACCGATTTCCCTGTTAAATCATTTATGTTTATTGAAACATTCTCGTTCATTTCCTCTAATTCTAATTTAAAGGTATTTACAAACGGATTTGGATAAAGTTTTATGGTATTAGAATTGAAGCTTGATACGCTTAGAGATGGTGTTGGTAAAGGAAAAAATGCATTATTGGTTGAGAAGAAACTAGTTCCCAAATATTCGGGTAAAGTAGCAATCCCAAAGAGCATGGTAGAAAAATCGACACCAATGATTTCATTAGGTATCCAGGCTGTATTGCTTACACTATGTCTCCATAAAATTGGGTCAGTAGAATTTGGTAAAAGATACTTGCCTTTATTGTTATCCCATAATGCAATTAAATCATTTTTACTATTAGGGTTTACAGGAATAAATCCAGCAATAATATGAGGTGATGCAATCTGATCAGGATTATCATTTATTGCATCTGCATGATAGGAGGACGAAATAGCTGAACCAGCACCGCATCCCTATTGATAGGTATTTCCTCCCTGATTATTCCACCATTCTAAATCGGCTTGTTGCGCATTTTTAAAATACAGCATATAGTCATTAGAAGTCGTAAAGTAATTACAGAGATAATAATTGAACTGATGTGTAAATGAAGGCATAAAACGTGTAGCATTATCCGATAAAACTGGAATAGAATTATAATTTACTTTTGGTAATTGAGTTGGAGAGCTGTAATGATTATTCCACAATACATTCCCTGGTCCAGTAGGGGTTTGTGAGGCATTTTTAGCTAGCCAAGCGGGTATCATGTACTCATTATAAGGCCCGGCAGAACCAGTGATGCCCGTTCCGTTTGCGTTCATTGATAAATAAATAGCTCCTCCTGAAGCATCAGAAATAGCAGCTTCAAAATCAATTGAATTCCACATTTCTAATGTGTACTTTGTGATTTCATCATTTTTAAAATACTTCATTGCAAATAATGCTCCCGACATTAAAATATCGGTATCGATAGTACTGTATTCAGAACCCCAAGCTTGTTGCCCCGTATCTATATCCATAAAATGTCTGTAATATCCATTAGATGTTCTATCAGGTGTAAAACCCTGAGTATGTCCCGTTGCAGTTTTAAGCGTTGCCAAAGCCAAGTCCTGTCCGTTAGTAATCCAGCCCATCGCGTCGGCAATACATATTGCGACTAATCCCATGCCTGTATTAGCAGCTGATATCGGATGATAATCATTTCCGCTAAATAGTTTCGAATCTCTATACATTCCGTTAGGAAGTCTCTGAAGTTCAAAAACCTTATAACTATTCCTAAAAAGGATGTCAATAGAAGGATTAGATTGGGAGTAGGTTGGAGTAAAATAAATTGCTAGAACGAGAATTAGAGTAATTTTTTTCATAGTAATTAAGTTCTGTTGAATTATTATTTTCTAGATGTGGGGATATTTATAAATAATAAAAATGGTTATTTATTAGGAAAAAAATCAAATTAATATTGTGTTTTATGTTGTATTTAATTGTTTATCAGTGCGTATTAGTAAAATTAGTTTTTTTGTAGTTAATTTCAGTAAAAAATATGAAAATGTTATTAGGCGTGGTTTTGTTTTGATTTCTAGGTTGTTTTTGCCTGTTTTTTCTTTAGCGTTAGAGAAGAAGAGGTAGGTGGAAATTTTAATCGGTGTTAATAATGAACAGTTATAAGGAGAGGTTATATATGAGCGGTTAAAATGTATTGGTTTTGATTATTTATATATTTGAGTATCCTAAAAAAAGATAATAATATGGAAGATATTTATTTTAAAGATTACGAAATAGAAATTGCAAGTGATGTTAATGAACGTGACGGAATTGGTATTAAGATATATAAAGATGAAAAGATGTTGATTGAAATTTTTAGAGATGATACGCAGAAAAGTTATACTGTTTCATTTTATAAAAAGGATTTGCCGTTAGAATTTGTAGAAAAGACAATAGAATTATTCAAAAAAGTAATTCCTCAAGAGTTTATAGATTATGAAGAATTAGAATAGGGGGAGACATTGGTTAATGGACACGGAAAGAATTTCCGCTATCGTTGTGGGAAAAGCCATATATTAGATTCAAATTAAATTATGATTGAAGAAATTTTAATTGAGTATATCAATTTTATAAGAACCTTTGAAGCTTTACTGAAAAATAAATATAAAATGGATGTAAATCCATGCTCTTTTTCAGGATTAGGATTTGAGAGAAAAGGAACTATTGATGGAATAGAATATTGGTTTCATGGAAGTGGATGTACGGTTGAAAAAGACGGGGTTATTTATGAATATGACATTTCGATAAATGAAATCCAGTTTTCACAATGGAAATTTTCTGAGTTTATAAGGACTCATTCTAATTATCAGAAATTAAATTATAGTGCTGATTATATTGACTATGAGTTATATCAGCTTATAGAGAAAGGGATATTGGCTTGGGTAATTATAGAGAAAATAGAGGGGATTGTCTTTGGATGTGTTTTTAAAAGTTATAGAGTTCTTTAAAATAATTTCTAATAAAAATTCTTAAAAGCTGAGCGTCCTAGCTTTGAAGGAATCGCATCGGGATAGCTCGTTGAAATTACAATACTAAGTCTTGATTTTATTATTAATAGGTATTTAATTAAGTAACAAACATGGGGTCAAGTATAAACTGTATAATTCCAAAAGAAGAAAATTATAGTATTGAGAAAATTAAACAGAAATTAAATAATGTTTTTAGTAGACTAAAATTAGAACTTTTACATTTAAAAAAAATATTCAGATTTTCCAGAAAATGTAGACGAGAGCTGGTTTCTAATTCTAATTCAGGCAGAATTAAACGAACCTGAATATATAATGGGGGAAGGAGGGAGTTTTGATATTTTTATTTATAAAAATGTTGTTTTAATTGGATGTATCGAGCGATTTGGTAGTTTACATTTTGAAGAAAAAAATATTTCTGAACAATTAATCAAAATTATGACTGAGCTGTCTGAAGAATTTAGTTCATCAAATAGACTTCTAATTGGATGTAAAGGTACTAGGGAAATGGATGAAGTTGTCGATTTGGCTTATTATAATCATGCGGATTTTAATCAAATATGTAACAAAATGATTGAGCTAAATGGAGTACCTGCAAGAACCTTGAATGATTTAAAGGAGAAGTCTTGGTACTTGAAATGAATTAATACGTTAAAATTTTATTATGAAAGTCAAAACGCCTAGCCCTGATGGAAGTAACATCCTTTTATGCCAGACTCTATAAAAGAAATGCTTAAACACTTGGCAAAAAAATCATCTGAATTCATGAAATTTGTAACCTTATAATAATTCGTGTAAGTTTGTGTAATTGCTGGCAAAAAGCAATAACCAACCAAACCATATATAAATGAAGTTTTACCTCTTTATAATTTTACTAATTACTATTACTGTAAAAGCACAAAATAAGATAGATTGTTCTAAATGTTCATTAGAGCTTATTGATGAAAGTAAGCTAAAAAACGAAGATATTTATTCTCTAAAATTATTAAAGAACGAAATTTACGCAAGAAAAGGATATGTGTTTTCGAGTCCAGAATATGCCAATGTTTTCAAAAAGTATAGTTGGTATAAACCAGTGAGTGATAATAAGAGTATCGTTTATTCGGATATCGAAATAAAAAATATCGCAATTCTGACACAACGAATTGGGGAGATTTCAGAATTTCTTATGAATGAGCAAAACAGTAAATACAAAACTCTTTCGAAAGAAAAAATAAATGAAATTTTCACAAAAGAAAAAAGAAAAGAATTAGGAATAAACTTCAATATTTGGAAAGTTTACAACTATAAAGATAAAACTGGTGAATATTATTTAGTCCTGACAGAAGATAAATTTAAAGAACCAGTTGATGGAGATAATTTTAATAATGCTGTTAAAGCATTCAATTTTAAAATTGAAAATAACCGTTGGATAAAAACTTTCGAGACCAACGATTTCAAACAGAAAGAAGAAGAGAGTATTTGGTTTTGGACAAAGTATGTCTATGTAGAAGATTTTGATAATGATGGAATTATCGAACCAATACTAATTTATGGCACAAACGGATATAATGGATATGATGATGGGAGAATAAAAATCTTATTGTATTATAAAGGTAAAAAGATTGGGATTCGAATCCAGAATGGGATTTTGGATGATGAAAGGAATTTTAGTTTAGATGCTGAATTTTATACGATTCCAAAGAAAATACAAGATAAAATCATAGGACAGATGAATTCTATGGTCGAAAATGGACATTCGATTTTGCCTTATGGATGGCAAAAAAAGATGGCAAAAAAAATGACTTTTATTCAGGAATAAAAAAAGCATATCTTAATCTATAAAATTTAAAAAGTTGATTTTTACTACAATGTATTTTTTTAACTATATAGTTAATAATAAAAGTCAATCAAAAGTGTTGCAAAACAAAATCGTTTTATATATTTGAAATCACGATAATTTTTGCATTATTTGTAAAATAAAAGCAAAAAGTCAGAAAGAAATTAATTATTAATAGCAAATACACCTATGTCGTTTTCAAGTCTATTTCGAAAAAAAACTGTACAAGATATTTTAAGTCAAGTCGAAAAAAATAATGCCGATGGTCATAATACATTGGGCAAGCATTTGACGGCACGTGATTTAACTGCTTTTGGAATTGCTGCAATTGTAGGAGCAGGTATTTTTAGTACAATAGGTAAAGCCAGTGCCGATGGAGGTCCTGCCGTTATTTTTCTGTTTCTTTTTACAGCCATTGCTTGTAGTTTTGCGGCTTTTGCGTATGCCGAATTTGCTTCGATGGTTCCAGTTTCAGGAAGTGCTTATACCTATTCATACGTTGCCTTTGGCGAGATTATAGCCTGGGTTATTGGTTGGGCATTGATAATGGAATATTCGGTCGGGAACATAACCGTCGCCATATCGTGGAGTGATTATTTTACAGGATTACTCGCCAGCGGAGGAATACATTTGCCCCAATGGGTTCAGATGGATTATCTAACAGCTTCTAACGGATTTAAAGATGCCACAGCATTAATGCACGGTGGGAAATCATTCGAGAATCTAGAACCAGCCTTACAATCAGCATATACAGCATGGACAACATCACCTTTAATAGGTTCATTCCATTTTGTTGCCGATCTTCCAGCCTTATTGATTATTATCTTGATTACCGCTTTAATTTATCGCGGAATGAAAGAATCTCGTAATGCGAGTAATATCATGGTTGTTGTAAAATTATGCGTTGTACTTTTAGTAATTGCAGTAGGAGTTTTTTACGTAGATACTGCCAATTGGGATCCGTTTGCACCAAATGGAGTAACAGGAGTTCTTAAAGGAGTTTCAGCAGTATTCTTTGCTTATATTGGTTTTGATGCCATCTCAACAACTGCCGAAGAATGTAAAGATCCACAACGTGATTTACCACGAGGAATGATGTGGGCAATTATAATATGTACCATTTTGTATATAGCAATTGCATTGGTACTTACCGGAATGGTAAGTTATAACCAACTTAATGTAGGAGATCCACTTGCTTTTGTATTCGATAAATTAGATTTAAAATGGATGTCAGGAATTATTGCAGTAAGTGCAGTAGTAGCTATGGCAAGTGTTTTATTGGTTTTTCAGATGGGACAACCTCGTATCTGGATGAGCATGAGCCGTGACGGATTATTACCAAAACGATTCTCTAAAGTGCATCCTAAATTTAAAACACCATCTTACGCAACTATAGTAACCGGTTTTGTTGTAGCGGTTCCAGCTTTATTCCTAAACCTTACTATGGTAACCGATTTATGTAGTATCGGAACATTATTTGCTTTTGTATTAGTTTGTGCAGGAGTTTTGGTGTTACAAAACAAGCCAAATATTCCAAGAGGAAAATTCAAGACGCCTTATGTAAATTCAAAATTCATAATGCCAGTTTTATTGATAATCGGATTGGTTTTTTCTTTTGGATACAACAAAAAAGCAACAATGAGTTTTATTACCAATGAAACTCAAATTAATGAATCGGCAGATATTATCACATCATTAGATAAAAGTCATACAAAACAAGTATATGATTATTTAGTGACCGTTGATGCTAAAAATGCTACAACTGGAAAACCAGATTTAGAGCAAATATTAAATCAATATCAAAAAGATGAAGCTAAGTATGCAAGTGTAATTGCAGGATTACCAGTTGCAGATTCTATAAAATACGAAAGTGGTTTAAGTTTATTCAAACATAAAATTCCAATGTGGATTTTCTTAATTGTTTTGGTTGGATTAACCGTTTGGGCTTTTAAACAAAATTTATCTTTAATTCCGTTATTAGGATTAATTTGCTGCTTATACATGATGGCCGAATTAAGCGTTTGGAACTGGATTTATTTTACAGTTTGGTTGCTAATAGGGCTTTGTATATACTTTGGCTTTAGCCGAAAAAATAGTAAACTGAATTTTGTTGAGAAACAGTAAGTTCTACTTTTAGTAAAAAGTTAAATGTAAATAAAGTCAATTCAATCTAAGAAGTCTAAAATAAAAATCCGTTCTGAGTATAATTCAGAACGGATTTTTATTTTCAGTACCAGTTTTCAGTACCAGTAAAAAGTAACAACAATTCAATAATCCAAGAAGTCTAAGTAAGTCTAATAATCTAAGCAGTCTAACAATCTAAGCAAGTCTAATAATCTAAGCAAGTCTAATAATCTAAGAAATCTAATAAATAAAAAAATCCGCTAAGAGAATTTCTCCAGCGGATCCAAACAAAATTTAAAAATTAAGCAAATTTATTTATAAAGAAATGTTTTGTGTTTCTAAAACCTCAAGCTCTATCATACAGGCTTTCATCATTTGGTAAGTTCTCTCGATGTCGTTATCCAATCCAATCGAGAATCGAATTAAACCATCTGTTAAACCCATCGTAGCTTGTTCATCTAGCGGAATTTCACTAGAAGTTGAGGTTCCTGGAGCGCTAAATAAAGTTTTGTAAAAACCTAAACTTACCGCCAAATATCCCAGATTACGTTGCTGCATCAACTCCATTAATTCATTGGCTTTAGCCAGAGAACCAACATCTATTGTAAGCATACCACCGTAACCATATTCAGGATTAATCATCGTTTTGTATAATTCATGACTAGGGTGACTTCTTAAACCAGGGTAAACCGTTTTAAGACCGTCTTGTTCAAATTTATCGGCTAGAACATGCGCGTTATGACTGTGTTGTTTGATTCGAATGTGCAAAGTTCTCAGGTTTTTCATCACACTAGCCGAACGCAAACTGTCCATCGTAGGGCCTAAAAGCATGCTTGCACCACTATTTACATTTTTCAAACTGTTAATGAATTCTTTAGAGGCACAAGTTACCCCACCAACAGTATCACTGCTACCATTTATATATTTTGTCAAACTATGAATCACAATATCGGCACCTAGTTTGGCAGGCGAAACCGACAAAGGCGAAAACGTATTATCGACAACTAATTTCAGGTTGTATTTTTTTGCAAGGCGAGACAAACCTCTAATATCCGCTACTTCTAATAAAGGATTACTTACCGTTTCGCAGTAAATAACCTTAGTTTCAGGAGTAATTGCAGCTTCTACAACGTCTAACTTTGTTATATCTACAAAAGTCGTTTTTACTCCAAATCTTGGAATTAAATTTTTTAAGAAAGCATACGTTCCACCGTATATAGTACGACTCGAAACAATATGATCTCCCGCGCTGCACAATTGCATTAATGTAGGTGTAATTGCACCCATTCCCGAAGCCGAAACATTTGCAGTTTCAGTCCCCTCCATAGCAGCAAGAGCTTGGTCTAAGTATAAATTACTAGGCGATGAATGGCGGGAATATAAATAACATCCCTCTATATTTCCTTCAAAAGTATCAGACATTGTTTTTGCCGAAAGAAAAGTATAGGTAGAAGAATCCGAAATAGACGGGTTTACACCTCCGAATTCTCCGAAGTATTGTAAATCCTGAATACAGTTTGCTGGGCTGAAATTTTCCATAGGTTTTTGTTTTAAGTTTTAAATAATAGATTTAGGGAATTGAAATAATAAAAACTTGTGAGCAGTTTTTCTTTGTAATTGATAATTAGTATGTTTTGTGTAGGTTTAAACATATATAAAGATACATTTAATCTGTTTAAAAACATATAATTAATTAAAAATCAATAAATTAAAAAAAAACAAGAGCTTTAGTTTTTACCTGTATTTAAGAAGCTATTCCCGTTATCCGCTATATCTTTTTCTTGAAACCCTTCCTCCGTCAGGATATCAAGAAAAAGGATGTCGCTACTATCGGGGCTATGAAACCCGAGTACACCATAAATCTTATTCAAAATAAAAGTATATCAGAATAATAATCAATCATAGTTGTTATATTTAGATTATTAAACTATAAATAGATGTTTGGTTAGATTTATTGTCTAAATTTACTTTTGAAATAAGATCAAAACAGATTATTTTTCAGACTAAAAAACCAACCAACTATGATATTAGATTCCACCGATAAAAAACTACTATTATTACTCCAAACCGATAGTAAAAAAACAACCAAAGAGTTATCCTTAAAACTAGATCTATCTGTAACAGCAGTTTATGAGCGAATCAAGAAACTAGAGCGAGAAGGAATCATTCATAAATATGTAGCATTAGTCGATAAATCCAAAATAGAAAAAGGATTTGTAGTTTTCTGTCACCTCAAACTCATTCAGCATACCAAAGAATTCTTAACCAAATTTGAAAACGAAGTAATACAGCTAAAAGAAGTACTCGAATGCCATCACGTAAGTGGAGATTATGATTACATTCTAAAAGTACTCGTAAAAGACATGGAAGCCTACCGGGAATTTCTAGTAACCAAACTCACAAACCTACAACATATAGGCAGTACACAAAGCACCTTTATGATTAGCGAAGTAAAAAACACAACAGTGATTTCTTTTTGAGGCTCTAAGTTTTTTTAGGTTCAAAGGTTCAGAGCAATAAAGGTTCAAAGGTTTTTTGAAGTTACATAGATTCAGAGGTACAAAGAATCAAAGGTTTAGCTTTGCGACTTAGCGTCTTCGCGAGAAACACCAAAAAACTGTCAGGTTGAGCGGAGTCGAAACCCCGCAAAAAAGGACAGGTTCATGGTAGATGCATTGTCGACACGCACTGTAGAGGCGCACCGCTGTGCGTCTCCGCAATATGGGTTTATCCATAATATAACACCAATCTTGTCACCCTGAGGAACGAAGGGTCTCCACAAAAGACTAACACAAACTTGTCATAAATTGGAGAGCTACTCGCGGAGACCCTTCGTTCCTCAGGGTGACAAGATTGAGAGAAAAGGTTTTGAGAAAAAAAGATGATTAAGAGTATTTACTCTACACTTTGCGTCTTCACGTCTTTGCGAGAGATTTTTCAAATCAAAAATCCTAAACCAACAAACTGCATTTTCTGCTAAAACCGAGAGAAAATTTAACATTTTTATGTATTTATTACAATAAGTTTTCCATAGTCCAAGAAATCCTGAGAAAAAACTCAAACTTTAAACTTCAAACAAAACTTAATTCCTTAATTTTGTATCGCTAAAAAATAAAAAATCAAAATACTATGAGTTCATTTGACGTAGTCATTATAGGTTCAGGTCCCGGCGGATATGTTTCGGCAATTCGTTGCGCACAATTAGGTTTCAAAACAGCTATAATCGAAAAGTACAATTCGCTTGGAGGAACATGCTTAAATGTAGGATGTATCCCTTCAAAGGCATTATTGTCATCTTCACATCATTATGCTGAAATTAAACATTTTGCAGATCACGGAATTGAAGTTTCTGGTGATGTAAAAATCAATTTAGAGAAAATGATTGCTCGCAAACAAGCGGTTGTAGACCAAACTGTTGGTGGGATTAATTATTTAATGGATAAAAATAAAATTACCGTTTTTAATGGTTTAGGTTCATTTGTAGATGCTACACATATTGCAGTTGCAAAAGAAGATGGAACATCAGAAACAATCGAAGCTAAATATACTGTTATTGCAACAGGTTCAAAACCTTCGTCTTTACCTTTTATCAAAATTGATAAAGAAAGAATTATTACTTCTACAGAAGCATTAGCTTTAAAAGAAGTTCCAAAACACCTTGTTATTATTGGAGGAGGAGTTATCGGAATCGAGCTTGGGCAAGTTTACCTACGTTTAGGAGCACAAGTTTCAGTAGTAGAATTCATGGACAGAATTATTCCAGGAATGGATGGTTCATTGTCAAAAGAGTTAACTAAAGTATTGAAAAAACAAGGAATGAAATTCTACGTTTCTCACAAAGTAAAATCAGTAGAAAGAAACGGCGATGCTGTTGTAGTTCAGGCTGAAAATGCAAAAGGAGAAACAATCACTCTTGAAGGAGATTATTCATTAGTTTCTGTAGGGCGTCGTCCATACACAGACGGATTGAATGCTGATAAAGCTGGAGTGAAAATTTCAGACAGAGGACAAGTTGAAGTAAATGATCATTTACAAACAAACGTTCCTAATATTTATGCAATTGGAGATGTAGTTCGTGGAGCAATGTTAGCTCACAAAGCGGAAGAAGAAGGAACAATGGTTGCTGAAATCTTAGCAGGACAAAAACCACATATCGATTATAACCTAATTCCGGGAGTAGTTTATACTTGGCCAGAAGTTGCAGCTGTTGGACAAACAGAAGAGCAATTAAAAGCTTCGGGAGTAGAGTACAAAGTAGGAAGTTTTCCTTTTAAAGCATTAGGACGTGCAAGAGCAAGTGGAGATTTAGATGGATTCGTAAAAATTCTTGCCGATGCTAAAACTGATGAGGTTCTTGGAGTACACATGATTGGAGCACGTACTGCCGATTTAATCGCAGAAGCTGTAACAGCAATGGAATTTAAAGCATCTGCTGAAGATATTTCAAGAATGAGTCATGCACATCCAACATTTGCAGAAGCAATAAAAGAAGCAGCATTAGCAGCAACAGATAATAGAGCATTACACGTATAAAAACGTTGTAGAGATGCACTACAATGCGTTTTTAGCATAACAAATTATACCAAATAAAAAAACCCGACAATTAATTGTCGGGTTTTTTTATGAATTTTCGGTAACGCACGGTCGTTCTGTAGAGATGCACCGTTCTGTAGAGACGCACCGCATGCGTCTAATAAAGTGCGTCTTTATTACGCTGTAAAAACAGTTTTATAATTATCCCAATATCTATAAATCAAAAATATATTACCTAGAAATAACAAAGCTGCAATAGGTAAGTTTTCTGGAGACATAAAATAATTAATAAATAAGATGTTTATGGTAATAGGCAGGATTAAAATGTTAGCAAGCGTTACAAAACGACCAGTTACAAAAGCAATCCCACAAATTAATTCTATTGATTTTGCTAATGGCATTAAATACGTTGATGCAACCAGTCCCGAATTAAAAGCTTTAAAATTATCGTTTGCTGCAGGTTCTGCCGGCATAAGGTGGAAGAAAAAGCTGATTGATGCAAAAAGCAATAAAAGACCAATTAAAGTTCGGATAATAATAGTGGCGATTTTCATGATATAGATGATTTTTATAGGTTAAAAAATAAAATTTTTGATATAAAATAATCTCATTTTAATAATTAAAAAACGGGTTTAATTATTAAATTATTATGAATTGTATAAACTATTTAATGATGTTTTAGGATTTGTTTAATGTTATATCAAATATAATGATTTTTACGCTATAAATAAACACATGAATTCTTATATTTTAGACTGTTTTTTAACATATTTTCTATAAACGAAAAACCCACCAGTACCAATTAAAATAAATGGCCAAATATTTATAAAAAAGACAATTATACCTTGTAGTAAGTACCAACCACTTTTTAAAGCATCAATAATTTCGATACCAATATTTGGTTTATAAGAGTTATTGTCTTTGATGCTAGCAACTACTTCTTGTTTTAAAGATTGATTTTGGTACAATTGCAAAGTAATGGTGCTAAAATTTATCTGATCTTTTAAAGATAGTTTTTCGATTTTGCTAGAATCATTTTGTTCTTTTTGTGCAGCAAGCGTATTCTCTGCTTCCATAACATCGTTTATTTTCTTGCCTTTAGTATTAATAGCATTCTCGATTCTTTTGCTGTTTTCAGCACTTCTGTTTTGAGCAAGCTGGTTCGAAAGCAATTTTAAAGAAACATCATCGGCTTTGATAACGCGGTAATCCAGAAAATCTATTTGCTTGGCAATGATTTTTATAACCGTATCGAGTTGAGTGTTGGGAACACGAATAGTAATATCGTTTACTACCGAATATTTAGTGGTTTGCAAAGTACTATCTTGACTTATTTTGGTTTGTATTTCGTCTTGTACTGTACTTTGTAAATTAGTATAAGTAACAAAACCTCCAAATTTTGTTGTTGCGTTTTCAATTGCATAAGTTGATTTTGCTACATTTTTGACCTTAAATTTTATGTCGGCGGTTCGAATAAATTTACGATCGCTATCTTTTTTTTCGACAGCTGCGGATGACGAAATTGTATCAGCTGTACTATCAGCTGATTCTGCAGCAGAGTCTTCGAGAGATGTATCTGCTTTTTTGCAGGAAAATAATAGTGCGATGATTACTACTGTAGTCATGCCAAATTTTGCAATTGTTTTCATGGGTAAATGATATAATTATAGATTAATAAATTAGGTTACTTAATAGAGTGTTTTTTATAAAAGGATAAAAATAGTTTTGTCTCAATATTCGTATCAATTTTATAAAATGAATATAAAGTGGTGTAATAAAAAGCGTGCCAATATTTTTTGAGATTACTTTATCGAAGGAATTTTTTTGTCGTAATTTTGACGGATAAAAAAAATAATTTTTTGAGAGTTTCAATTCACAAGCATATTTCGAATCCTGCGGCCTTTAAACAGCAACTTTTAGTTTGGGCACAACAACACCGAGAAGTTGTTTTTATGGATAGTAATTTGTATCCACAAGAATATTCAAGTTTCGATTGTTTGCTGGCTGTCGATGCTTTTACATCTATAAAAACCGATTTTCATAACGCATTCGAAGATTTAAAACAATACCAACAAACGACCAGAGATTGGCTTTTTGGTTATCTTACCTACGACCTAAAAAACGATATAGAAGAATTACAATCGACAAATTTTGATGGATTAGAATTTCCTGATTTATTTTTCTTTCAACCTAAAAAAATATTTTTATTGAAAGGAGATCAACTCGAAATTCAATATTTATCGATGTGTGATGATGAGGTCGAAGAAGATTATGATGAAATTGTAAAAAGTGAAAGGTTGGATATAAAAAGCCAAACGAATCTTCTGATCAATCAACGAATTTCTAAACAAGATTATATTGCTAAAGTCAATTCGGTTCTAGAGCATATTCATCGCGGAGATATTTATGAAGCTAATTTTTGCATGGAGTTTTACGCAGAAAAAGCAACGATAAATCCATTAGAAAAGTTCGAAAAACTTAATGAAATATCACAAGCACCATTAACTGTTTTTTTTAAAAATAATAAACAGTTTTTACTATCGGCTTCGCCAGAAAGATATATTCGTAAAATAGGAGATACGATAATTTCGCAACCTATAAAAGGAACTTCAAAACGTTTTGAAGATAAGATAGAAGACGAAAATTCTAAAAAGCAGTTAGAAGCTGATCCAAAAGAACGTGCCGAAAATATCATGATTACCGATTTGGTTCGAAATGATTTATCGCATACCGCTCAAAAAGGCTCGGTAGAAGTGGTAGAGTTGTGCAAGATTTATTCTTTTTTGCAAGTGCATCAAATGATTTCGACGATTACTTCAAAACTAGATTCTCAATATTCTCCAATCGATGTTTTAAAAACAACTTTCCCCATGGGAAGTATGACTGGAGCACCAAAGATTTCGGTAATGAATATCATCGATAAACTAGAAGAAACCAAACGAGGATTGTATAGTGGGGCAGTAGGTTATTTTACGCCAGAGGGAGATTTTGATTTTAATGTCGTTATCCGAAGCATTTTATACAATCAGGAAAAAGAATATGTTTCCTTTTCAGTAGGTAGTGCAATTACATCACAATCAGTTCCCGAAAAAGAATACGAAGAATGTTTGCTCAAGGCAAAAGCCATGCAGCAAGTATTACAATAATAAACAAATCTATTTTTTGTATTTTTAACCAGTTGATTTGCAAAACCAAATCATAATAAAAGACGTAAATTAAAATATGCTTCAAAAATTTAAAAATCATATTACACAAACATTTCCTTTTCTGGAGAAAAAGAAATTACTACTAGCTACAAGCGGAGGTTTGGATAGTATGGTTATGGCACATTTATTTGCTCAGCTAGATTATGATTTTGCAATTGCGCATTGTAACTTTCAGTTACGAGGATTAGAAAGTTTTGGCGATCAGGAATTTGTGAGCAATGCTGCTGATAATTTAAAATGCCAATTTTTCATCACGCAGTTTGATACCGAAGCTTTTGCCAAAGATTACAAACTTTCGACTCAGGTTGCAGCGCGTGAACTACGGTATAATTGGTTTTATGAACTTTTAGATACCGAAGGTTATGATTATATTTTAACGGCACATCATGCTGATGATAATCTAGAAACCTTTATAATTAATTTAAGTAGAGGAACAGGATTAGATGGATTAATTGGAATTCCAGAGCAAAATGAGTCCCTTATTCGTCCGCTTTTACCATTCTCGAGAGAAGAAATAAAACAATATGCCGAGGATAATGCTATCGAATGGCGAGAGGATAGTAGTAATGCATCTAATAAATATTTACGAAATAAAATTCGTCACGATTTAGTTCCCGTTTTAAAAGAAATAAATCCTAATTTCTTAGCAGCTTTCCAGAAAACACAAGAGTTCTTGCAAGAAGCACAAATTATGGTCGAAGATGCTTCGATTATGATTTATCAGCAAGTTGCAAAAGAAATTGGCGATGAAATTCATTTTGATTTAGAACAATTAAAACGATTAGCAAATTATAAATCGTATTTATACCAATGGCTTAAAGAATATGAATTTTCGGCTTGGGAAGATATTTATGAATTAGTTGAAAGCCAGTCGGGAAAGCAAATTTTTTCTTCAGAATATCGATTACTGAAAGACAGAACAACATTAATTTTAAGCCCAATTCCTGAAATTCAACAAGAGGAATTTTACATAGAAATCAACGATAAAGAAGTTAATTTTCCCTTAAAATTGAGGCTTTGTAACGTAGGTCACATAACTATAGATTCAAATAAAGCTATATTTGTGGACGCCGATAAAATAAAGTTTCCTTTGCTTTTGCGAAAGTGGAATGAAGGTGATGTTTTTCATCCATTTGGAATGAATGGAAAATCTAAAAAAGTGAGTAAACTTTTTAAAGATGAAAAATTATCCCTGATTGAAAAAGAAAACACATGGATTTTGTGTTCGGATAATCAAATTGTTTGGGTTGTAGGAATCAGACAAGATGAACGTTTTAAAATAGAAAATACTACAAATAGGATACTTAAAATAGAATTACAATAATGAAATCAAACTATTACCCGCAAGCTTTACTATCAAAAAAAATCTGGAATAATTCGATTGTGTTTTTGTTGCTTTTCTTTTTTGCTTTTGCAAAAGGAAATGCACAAATCTTAGAACCAGTAAAGTGGACATCTAAAATTGAAAAGAAATCTGGAAACAATTTTGTATTGATTTTTGATGGAGTTATTGAAAAAGACTGGCATTTGTATTCGCAATTTACTCCAGATGGAGGGCCGCTTCCATTAGAGATTTCATTTAAAAACCAAAAAGGAAACTATAACTTAGTTGGTAAAGCCAAAGAAGGAAAAACCAGAACAGCATTTAATGATGTTTTTGGTGTTAATGAAACTTTCTTTGAAGGAAAAGCGCATATCGAGCAAGAGATAACAATTACAAATCCTAGCGTAAAAACAATCGAAATTGAATTCGATTTTCAGGTTTGTAAAGAAGTTTGTATCAATTTAAATAAGAAGTTTTCTATTGCAATTCCAGCTAGTTTTAAAATGAATGCTGATGCTGCAGGAACTGCTATTGTAAAAGCAGATGAGGTTGTAGTAGATCCTGTAGATGCTTTGGCAGTTGATACTACAAAAAATAGTGTAGGAACTAAGGCTTTAGAAACAACAAAAGATAATATTGATGTAGATTCATCTACTTCAGACACATCTGCACCAGCTCCACAAAGAAGTTTGTGGTCTATATTCTTTATTGCATTTCTATCTGGTTTTGCAGCATTGCTTACGCCATGTGTATTCCCAATGATTCCTATGACGGTTAGTTTCTTTACAAAACAAAGCAAGAGTAGAGCAAAAGGAATTAGAAATGCTATTATTTATGGAATTTCTATTATTGTAATTTATGTTGCACTAGGTTGGTTAGTAACTTGGATTTTTGGAGCAGATGCGCTCAATGCTTTGTCTACAGATGTTTGGTTTAATTTAATCTTCTTTGTTATATTAGTTGTTTTTGCAACTTCATTTTTGGGAGCTTTTGAAATTATGTTGCCAAATTCATGGGCAAATAAAGCAGATCAACAAGCAGATAGAGGTGGATTAATCGGAATATTATTCATGGCTTTGGCTTTGGCAATTGTATCATTTTCTTGTACAGGACCAATCGTTGGAACTTTATTAGTTGAAGCTGCTTCAAACGGTGGAATTGCTCCGGTTATTGGAATGTTTGGTTTCTCATTGGCTTTAGCCTTACCATTTATGTTATTTGCAATGTTCCCGGGATGGTTAAATTCATTGCCAAAATCGGGTGGATGGTTAAACACTGTAAAAGTTGTTTTAGGATTCCTGGAATTAGCTTTGGCATTCAAATTTTTATCAAATGCCGATTTAGTTTTACAATTGCATTTTCTTGAAAGAGAAGTTTTTATAGCAATATGGATTGCGATTTTTGGAGCTTTAACATTATACTTATTCGGCAAAATTACATTGCCACACGATAGCCCTTTGGCACATATATCAGTTGGGCGTTTATATTTAGGATTACTTACACTTGTATTTACGGTGTATTTAATTCCTGGACTTTGGGGAGCGCCATTAAAATTAATTAGTGCTTTCCCACCACCACCACAATATAGCGAAAGTCCGTTTGGAGTAGGAGGGTCAAGTAATTCAGGTCTTGGTTCGGATAAAGGATTACCTGATGGAGCAGAATTAGGCCCACACGGAATCATGGTTTTTCATGATTATGAAGATGGAGTAGCTTTTGCTAAATCAATCAATAAACCAATTATGCTCGATTTTACAGGTTATGCTTGTGTGAATTGTAGAAAAATGGAAAACAATGTTTGGTCTGACGAAAGAATATTACCAATTTTAAAAAATGATGTTGTACTTATTTCTTTATATGTTGATGATAAACGCGAATTGCCAGCAGATGAGCAATACGTAACAGCTACAGGAGATAAGATTATTACAGTTGGTGATAAATGGACTGATTTTATGATTTCTAAATATAAAACCAATACACAACCTTTATATATCATAACCGATTTAGAGGGTAAGAATTTAAATACTTCTAAACCAACAATTAGTTATGTTGGAGCAGATGAATACTTGAAATGGCTAAAAGAAGGAATTTCAAAATTTAAGTAAATAATAAAAAAGACCAATCTAAGATTGGTCTTTTTGTTTTTATGTTACTCGGTATATAAAGATGCTTTAAAATAATTTTTAAGGCATTTTTTTTATAAAAATTCTCCGTGTTGAGAAATGTCTAATCCTAGTTCTTCTTTTTCTTCAGTAACTCTTAGAGGCGTGATTTTATTTACAATAAAGAAAAGGATATAAGAACCTACAAAAGCAAAAATGGATACAATTACCATTGCTATTAATTGGTTTGTGAATAATGTTGAGGTTCCAAAAATAAGACCTTGATTATCTCCAACAAGTGGGTTTATGGCTTTAGAAGCAAAAACGCCAGTTAATAACATTCCTACCATACCACCCACACCGTGACAAGCAAAAACATCTAGCGCATCATCAATTTCTCCTTTAGGGAATTTAGCTACTACAAGATTACTTACAATGGCAGCAAATGCTCCGATAAAGATTGCGTGAGGAATACTTACGAAACCAGCAGCAGGCGTAATAGCTACAAGACCTACAACTGCCCCGATACAAGCTCCAAGTGCTGATAGTTTATGTCCTAAAATTTTATCAAGAAATACCCAAGCCATTGCTGCGGCTGCGGCTGCAACTGTAGTTGTGCCTAATGCCTGAACAGCTAAACCATTTGCTCCTAAGGCTGAACCTGCATTAAAGCCAAACCATCCAAACCATAATAATGCAGTTCCTAGTAACACATATGTAATACGAGCTGGATTTACTTTTTGTACTTTTCTTTTTCCTAAAAATATAGCTCCGGCTAATGCGGCCCAACCTGCACTCATATGTACAACTGTTCCTCCTGCAAAGTCAAGTACACCCATCTTAAAGAAAATACCTTCAGGATGCCATGTCATATGTGCCAAAGGAGAGTATATAACTAGTATAAATAAAACCATGAATAATAAATATGCCCAAAAACGAACACGTTCTGCAAATGCACCTGTTATTAATGCAGGAGTTATAATGGCAAATTTTGCCTGAAATAATGCAAATAGCATAAACGGAATAGTAGGGGCAAGACTCCATGCAGTATTGGTGCCTACACCTTGAAAAAATAAATTAGAAGTTGGATCGCCTATAATTCCTCCTATTGTTGGACCAAAGGCTAACCCGAAGGCAACAACAACCCATAAAATGGTTACAATTACCATTGCCATAAAACTTTGCAGCATGGTACTAATTACGTTTTTCTTGCCAACCATACCTCCGTAAAAGAAACCTAATCCTGGAGTCATTAATAATACAAATGCAGTTGCAACAATCATCCAGGCAGTATCGCCAGTATCAAACTTTACAGCTTCGGTTGGGGTAGGGCTATCGGACAGGATAAAATTAGAGAGAAAGGTTAATACCAAAATCGTGATTAGAATCACAGTTAAAATAATTTTTCGCATAGTTGGTTAGTTTTAAATTTCGATAAAAGTATAAAATGATTTAACACCCCATTAAAAAATAGTATTTACTGTTTGATTTTTGTTAAATTTTCATTTTGACCCCCTTAATTTTGATGGTAGTAATTAAAAAACATGCTAAAATTGAATTTTATGAATGGCGAATTTTATCAATGCTGAGTTTGAAGATTAAGTTTTAAATAAAATTGTCAGTTTTGTTTTATGACATCAAAAAACATTATCTGATTCTAAGAGTTTATTATTTTATGTATAGTATTCTAAATAAAAAAGGGACTAAATGCAGTGTACATTTAGTCCCTTTGTATTACGGTATAAAAACTATTTTCCTTTTAAAACACTTTCATAGCGTTTTGTTAATCCTTCCAGATAAGGAGCTTTAATTTCTGTAGCAATTTCTACAGATTTTTTTAAAGCTATTATGGCGTTACTTTTCTTTCCATTTTGTTCCAGAAGATCACCGTATTTTAAAAAGGCAATAGGTGATTTTGGATACAACTCGGTATTGCTTTTTAAGATGGATTCGGTAATAAAAGGCTTTGTCTTTGTGTATTGTGAAGCTAATGCATCAATATCATCTTCTTTGTATAAGTTCGATTCAGTTAATTTTTTTACAGCATTAAATATTTGCTGATCCATTTTAGCATAATCACCTTCGTTAAGTGGTTTCGTTTGTTGATCAACAGTTTTTTGTAGTTCCAGATAAAGATTTTTAGATTCAACAGCCTTTTTATTTCTGTAATCAAAAGCAGTTTTTTGCGCCAGTTCTACAGCTTTATCATAAGCCATATCTGGAGTAGTTTTGTATTCTGGAATTACACCAATACCTTCCCAGTTTGTTTTTGTAATTGGGTTTATTCCAGTTCCAGTAGGAACGAATATTTCTAATCGACTGTTAATTTCATAGGGTTCGCCAGGATTAGCTCCTCCACCAGTTGTTTCCCCAACTAGTGTTGCTCTTTTTTGGGTTTGCATATTATAGCTGAATTCTTCGGCTCCCGAAAAAGTTTTTGGACTAGTAATAATGAACAAAGGAACATCAATCAATTTTTTTCCGTTTACTTCTTTTACCCAAAATTCCTCAGTAAAATTATCTTTTCTAAAATATAAGGTGTTTAGTAATATAGGATCTTTGAAAAAATAACTACATAAATACTGAACAGTTTTTGGACTACCACCTCCATTATTTCTTAAATCAATAATAATAGCATCGGCATTTTCTAGTAAGCGCATATAAGAATCGATTGTTTGATCGGTTTCGTGTATGAAATTATTATATTTAATATATCCTACATTGCTATCAATTAGTTTGGCTTCTCTAAAACCATTTGCTAGTTTGCGATTGTCGGTGTAATTGTGCAGGTAAATTTCATAAGAATCTTTATTTAAGTCTTTTTTCTCCTCAACAGGAGGAATAAATTTAGGCCAAATCCCAAGATGCTTATCATTATTAATAAATCGTACTTCTTTTGTTAATGCTACTGCAAAAGAGTCTAATAAGTCATATTTTTTAAATTTACCTTCTTTATATGCGGCTTTTAAATGATTCCCAATTAATTTGGCTTTATCAGGAAATATATAATTTACTTGTAATAAAGAATCGATTTTTAAAACAGTTTCTTTCTTGAATTTCTCCGTAATTGTTTTTTGTTGAGCACTTGCATTTATTGTGAAAACAAAGAACAGTATTAGAAGAAAAATATGTCTGTGATTAAAATAAGAAATCTTGCTTTTTGAAGGGGGGAATTTGTTTTTCATGATTAGTTAGGTTTGATTGATTGAAATACTTTGATGCTTAAATAATAAGTGGTTATGGAAATATACATGCTAATATATAATTTTATTGTAAATCATTTATAAATAATAAGTTACTCTGTTTTTTTAAATATAATTGAAGTTATAATAAAGAATAGGACTTTTTTATTAGTGATGAATCAATGCGAAGTATTGATTTTTATGGCAATGTCACAAGTTAAATATTTCAAAATGGGAAGTAGATTTATAATTGCATCTTTTAAATTTGTTAAGCTCGAAATTATTTGAGAAACAAAAGTTGTCAAAATTTAATCATTATTAGAAACAAAAATGAGTGAAAACAATAAAATAAAAGCTGTAACAAGGTCAAATCCAAGTACATTATCCGCTCCAGTTGGTAATTATTCTCATGTTACGAAGATATCAGGTAATGCAGATATTTATACTTTTTCTGGTCAGATAGGTACAAGTAAAGAAGGAGATTTGCCTAATAATTTTAACGAACAAGTAGTTAATACTTTTCAGAATATAAAAGCTGTCTTGGAAAGTCAGGAATTGGTAGCCGATGATGTTATCAAGGTAAATATCTGGGCAACTCAAGAAATAGATTGGGATGCTTTTTATGCTGTATGGAATGCATTTTTTGGAGAAGTATATCCGTCAATGACCATTGGATATATTACAGCTTTGGGATTACCAGAGATTAAATTAGAAATCGAAATCTGGGCTGCAAAATAGAGATACTGGGGCAGAAATAAATAAAAAACGAGATGACACAATCATCTCGTTTTTTATTTTAATTAGATAGTATTCATTATTATACTCATAATTGATCTTTACAAAACTATAAATTCCATAGTTTTTGCAATATGTTCCTCTTTAATTATTCCGTGAGCGTAAAAAGAATTATCACCTGAATCGTACTTTTTTAAGTAGGCTTCGTTTATTTTTTTGTTGAGTAAGGCGATATCTTTTGGTATAACAGCAGATATTTTAATAACTCTTTCTCCGCATTTTATTTCTCCATCAGCATCTTTTAGGAATGTATTGTACCAACTTCTTTCAGCAAAACCCCATGATCTTGCAAATATTCTATTATCAAAGGTAACCATCCAAATATTAAGAAAGTCTGGTCTTTCATTTCCCGCTTTTATCCCAATAAGATTGTTGTTCTCAATAAAATCAATTGTTTCAGTATCAAAGTTTTTCATATTGTTGTGCTAAAATTATATTTTATATAAGATTGTAAATAAAAGTATTTACTAACGAATATTTCGCACCATTTGATAGAATCGAGTTATTTACAGATAGCATTATAATATTATTAAATTGCGATTACTATTATATAATTTTATAGATAATTATTTTACAAAGAATTATCTACTCTATAGTTTTCTCGATATAATCGGAGTTTAAAAGATACAGTGCGCCCATGTATCTAATGTTAAACGATACTAAGTCGCCTACTTTATATTTCTTTTTAGACTTAGAAATATCAATTACTAACATATCCGAGCTGGCATCGACAATACTTATTTCGACATCATCAGATTCTAAATATTGAGGTTGCATATCGAGTAAACCAATATCCAGAATTGCACGTAAAGAAGTACCGCCAAAATCTTCGGTATCATTCATAGAAAAAGTATTTCCTGCTACATTTTCGCCTAATTCACCTGTTGGAATATCTGGTTTTTCGGTTATTTCGATAATTTCCGTATAAAGCTTGAAAACATCATTATGCATTCCCTCGATAGTTTCTCCAGTAAACAAATCTTTCCCAAAGAATAATGCTTCACCAATTCTAAAATGGTTAACCTCCATAGGTCTTGCATTCTTTATGATCAAAGGCAATGCGACTGAAGTTCCGCCAGAAACCCACGGGATGCTAATATCAAATTTAGCTTCGATAAGTTGTTTGTATAAACTTAGTTGAATCAGTTTGTCCTGAGTAGGCATTACGCCACTCAAGCAATTAAGGTTTGTACCGATACCAAGAACTTCAATATTAGGCAGACTAAAAACTTGCCCATAAAATTCAACTAAATCTTCGCCCATTACGCCCTCACGTAAATCACCCATTTCAATCATAATAATGATTTTATGGATTTTATTTTGTTTCTGCGCTTCGCTAGAAAGCATTTGGATCGTGTAAATTTCAGTGTTAAAACTAACATCGGCATATTTTACAATGCTTGCAATACTTCGCTTTGCAGGTGGTTTAATATATACGGTTTGAATATTTGGGTCTAATGATTTAATTTTTCTTAGATTACTAACCCGCGAATCATGAATTTCGGTAACACCCAAAGCAATTATTTCTTTAAGATATATTTTATTACCACATAAAAGCTTAGATACAACACCCCACTTAATATTTTTGGAAATAAAAATGTTGTTCAGAAAAGTATAATTCTCTTCTAGTTTTTTGCGGTATAATTTGATGAATGCCATTACGTTCTTTTCTTTTTTTAAATTGAAATACTAGTTGAGGTTTATTTAATTAAACGCATTTCTAGGTATTTATTTGTAAAGCCTAGTTTCTCGTATAGAATTTTAGCTGGATTATCTGGCTCAACATGCAATGCAATATTTCCTTCGGCAGTATCAATTACTTTTTGCATTAATTTCTTTCCGTAGCCTTTTCCTCTTTGGCTTTTGTCGACTGCTATATATACCAATATATTTTCGGGAATATAATCTTTCATTCCTGTATGGTTTAGGACACAAGCTCCCACAATGTTTTCTTCTTCTATTGCAAGAACAATTTTTCCGCCTTTTGCAGGGTTCATTACATATGCGATAGCTTTTAATATATCTTCGATTGTATCGCCATATTGTTCCAGATGAGTATGAAGAAATTTAGCGATTAATTCATTAGTAAATGTTTTATCCTCTCCTTGTTCAGGAGTAATTATTTTGAATTCCATTTTGTTATTCTTTTTAGATTATTGTGCCCGATTATGAAATTTTTTCGATAGGCAAAAGATGCAATATGAATTGCAAATTGGTATGTTTTTTAGTCAGATTCCTGATTGGTAAAATCGCATTTGATAAAATGTGCAAATACATTTTTTGACTGAAAACGTGATAGATATTTTCGCAATTTAAGGAAAAATAACCGAAAATTGGCAAAAAGAACCCGCTTATTTTGTTTTAGACAAATAGTAAGCGGGTCGATTTTGTTGATTTTTAAGAGAAAAAAATGTAATCTGAGAGAGGGAATTAACAGCAGAGTTCGCAAAGGGCTACGCAAAAACAGCAAAGTTTTAAATCCGTTTAATCCTTTTAATCTGTGGCATTAAATTAACCGCAGAGTTGGCAAAGGATTGCGCAAAGACCGCAAAGTTTAAGAACCCTTTTTATCTGTTGCAAAAAAAAGTAGCTCGCAGATTTAGCAGATTCAGCAGATTTTTTATTTGTGTAAATTTGTGCAATTGCTTCGCCAGTTCGATCTCGCTCGGGTTGTGGTAAAATAACCGCAAAACTTTTGGAATCTTTTTAATCTTTTAATCTGTGGCAGTATATTAACCGCAGAGTTCGCAAAGACTTAATCCTTTTAATCTGTGGCAGTATATTAACCGCAGAGTTCGCAAAGATTTAATCCTTTTAATCTGTAGCAGTAAATTAACCGCAAAGTTCGCAAAGTTTGAATCCTTTTAATATGTGGCTAAAAAAAAAACATTAAACTTTATCAAAACAATACTTAATTTTTCTTAATCTCTTAATGGTAAGAAAAACTTTTAATTTTTTTAAATACGTGGAAAAAAATAAAGTTTATTTAGTTATTTTTCTTCGTGAGAATTCCTTTTTGGACACTTTCGTTAATTAAATTTTCGGCATAATTCCAGATTGTATCAGAGCCTTCTTGAATCACTTTTTTCTTTTCGTGAACTTTCTCATAATCTACATTAAATTCTCTCCAGGTTCCTCCATTATTAGATGTGTTTTGCAAAAGAGGTTCAAGCCTGTCCATAGATTTTGCAAATTTGGCTTCATTGGTTAAACCAGCTTCAAATTCTTCCCAAACTGCAATAAACTCCTGAGCTTGTTCTTTTGGCAAAAGCCCAAAAATTCGTTCAGCAGCAATACGTTCCTCATCGGTATTATCGTGACTTTTTGCGGTGTCATAAATAAAAGTATCACCAGCATCAATCTCTACAATGTCGTGTATTAAAACCATTTTAAGGACTTTAAGTACATTTATAGGTACGTTCGAATGTTCTGCTAATACAATTGTCATCATAGCCAAATGCCAGCTATGCTCAGCATCATTTTCATTTCTGTCGCTATTGAATAATTTAGTTTTGCGCTGAATATATTTTACCTTATCAATCTCTTTAATGAAATCTATTTGTTTTAATAAATTATCAGTTTGCATCTCGGTTTTTTTTTAAGTTATGTAATGATAACAAAGTTATTAAAATCAGCGATAGGACCGTGTTAACTATTTAGTTCTAGTCATTTTTCATGCTATCATGTCCGTAACTAATTATTCTCGAGATTCTCCATTCCCCATCTTTATGCTGCCAAACATGAATAAATTTATAAGTTCCGCTTGGTTTTTCTTTTTCACCCTTATTGGTATGATAAAAATTATGAACGGCTATTTCAACTGCACCATAATTTTTAATTGGATAAACTTCTAAGCTACTTTCTACAAGTTCTCTTCTAATGTTACTTCCTCTTGCACACATTTCCTTAAATGAGGCTAATTCGCTTTTAAAAGAAGTTGTTAAGCCTCCAAGGTCATGGTAGAATTCTAAATCATCAACAAAAAACTTTTTGTAAGCTACAGTGTCACATCTATTAAAGGCTGCAAATAAAGTGCTATCCGCTTTTTTAATTTCGTAATATAACTCACCTTTCAATTCTGGAGTATTCTTTTTTAATTTTTTGACTTTCTGAGCAAAAGTTGAACTTACAGAAAGAATGGAAAGTAGTAAAAGAACAAGGATTTTATTCGACATCTTTTTTTGTTTTGGAATTATATTGAGTTATTTTTTTGTTTTTTGGTCTGCAAGTTTTAATGCAAATTCTAGCTGAACATCTTTGTCCTGAATGTACTCGTTTATAGTTGGAGTTATTTTATAATCGGGTAAAATGCCTCGGTTACTATATTTGTCTTTTTTGACTGATAAAACATATTTGGTTGTAGGTATCGAAACATAAATTTGAGTGTTTGGCAAAACCAATTCTACAGCATTGCCAGAAGTATTCCCAAAATATCCTCCGCCAGTTTCTTCCCCAATAAATACAGCTCGATTGTTACTTTTTGCAATAGCACAAAATTCAGCTGTAGTCGAAAAACTCATGCCATCTATCAAGATATAAACTTTACCTGCGTAATTGTTTTCACTTGGTTTTTGTGTAGCCAAATTACTCCTGCCTCTAAAATTATCTTCTGATGAATTTGCTGGTGGTTTATAACTACTTAGATCATTTTTGGTTAATTTTTGCGAAGTGCTTTCTAGAGAAGTATAATATTCAAATGGAGTATTTGTAAGGTAAGAATATAATAAAGAACCATAAGTATCTCTTCCTCCACCGTTTCCTCTTAAATCGATTATTAGTTTATCTATTTTTTTATCTTTTATTTCTTTGAATGTTTGCTCTAAAAACGGAATATAATTTTCTTTTGTCTGGTCGAAAATTTCTCCATTAAAAGTTTTGATAGTGAGAAGAGCAATACCATCTTTTTTATAATCGATTGATAAATATTTATCTGGATCAGGTTTCTGATTTTTGCATTCGGTATTTTTATATAGTTCAGAACTGAGATTAATCGTTTTGATTTTGTTATCCTTAGATTTATATTCAATTTTAAAATCGGATTGTTCGCCATAAACTAATCGGTAGTAAAACCAGAAATTATTATTTAGTATCACATATTTTTTGGTTTCGATTTTACCATCAGATACAATATATTGAAAAAGTTTTTCTTTGATTTCGTTTATTTGAATACCGTTTATGCTTAGAATTTCAGTTTCGGGTAATAGACTTCCTTTTTTGCTACAAACAACATAAGCATTATCGTTTATAAACCTGATTTGTAGCGGAAAGACTTTTGCGTTTTCATCAAAATATTGTTTTAACTCTGGCGATGCTCCTGCATAAAAGTGACCGTCTTGTAAATAACTCAATACGAGTTTTATCTCTGCCAAAAAATCAATTTGAGTGGTGTTTTTATTTATAGATAAAAAATAATTATCAAATAATCGATCTATATTTTTTTTGCTGTTAAAGCGATATAATGAAGGATATGATTTTTGTAGTTGAGTCCTGAAAATCACAAAATCTTGTTTTAAAAGCGGACATTCAATAACTTTTGGAGTATTATCAGAAGCTTTTTCAATTGTTTGAGCAGAACATATATTTATGGAAACAAGTAGTAGTAAAAGTATTTTATATAACCGATTCATCTTTTGTCTTTTTATAGTAGTCATACTAAAGTTGTTTATGTTACAAAGAAGTCGCTATTATAATTTTTGATGGGTTTAATTTTCACAAGTTAAAGTTTTTTATGAACGGATTATTCAACAAATTATACTGTTAAAAAAAATAAGTTGAATGCTACAAGAATAATTTCATTTTACATTTACGTAACCATAAATAAAAAATCAAGATGAATATAGTAAAAATGGAAGATTTAAGCATCGCAGATTTAAAAGCTGCTTATGATTTTAATGCGATGGAAAGAAAAGCTTTGAGGAAATTACTTAAAGCTAGTAGCCGTACGGTAGATTATAATAGTAATGCAGGTTACCAAGAGTTAATGGTAATTCAAGAAAACCTTTATGATGCATTAGAAAATAGGATTAATTGTATTGAGATGATATGGTAGAATTAGAATTCATAGAATTAAAATCTAAATAGCTTTTTCAAAAAGTTCAAATTATTTTGAATTAATTCATCTATTTATGCGATTAAATAAAAAGTAAATTTTTTACTACAAAACACTACTTTTTCAATTTATAATTAAATACTTTTACTTTCATAAATAAAAGGGATTATGTTAGTTAAAGTATACGGAAGTGCAGTTTTTGGTGTAGAAGCTACAACTATTACTGTTGAGGTAAATATGGATACAGGAATTGGGTATCATTTGGTAGGTTTGCCCGATAGTGCCATCAAAGAAAGTTGTTTCAGGATTGCAGCAGCATTAAAAAATAACGGGTATAAAATGCCTGGAAAAAAAATAACTATAAATATGGCGCCAGCCGATTTGCGTAAGGAAGGTTCGGCTTACGACTTAACTTTGGCAATTGGTATTTTAGTGGCTTCAGATCAAATAAAAGCACCCGAACTAGATAAGTATATTATTATGGGAGAACTTTCGCTTGACGGAAGCTTACAACCCATTCGTGGCGCTTTGCCTATTGCTATAAAAGCAAAGGAGGAAGGATATAAAGGTTTTTTTCTGCCAAAGCAAAATGTAAAAGAAGCAGCTATTGTAGCTGGATTGGATGTTTATGGAGTTGAGAATGTACAGGAAGTAATTGATTTTCTGGAAGGAAAAGGAACTTTAGAAACTACGGTTATAGATACCAGAGCTGAGTTTTATAAAACATTAGATTTTCCTGAATTTGATTTCTCGGATGTAAGAGGGCAGGAGAGCATCAAGCGTTGTATGGAAATTGCTGCTGCTGGTGGACACAATATAATTTTGGTTGGACCTCCGGGAGCTGGAAAAACAATGCTTGCCAAACGATTACCAAGTATTTTGCCACCAATGACATTAAAAGAAGCATTAGAAACGACCAAAATTCATAGTGTTGCAGGAAAATTAAAAGAAGTAGGGTTAATGAATCAAAGGCCTTTTAGAAGTCCGCATCACACAATTTCGAATGTAGCATTAGTAGGAGGAGGGAGTTATCCTCAGCCAGGTGAAATTTCTATGGCACATAATGGGGTTTTATTTCTAGATGAATTACCTGAGTTTAAAAGAGATGTTCTCGAAGTAATGCGCCAACCTCTGGAAGATAGAGAAGTAACAATTTCGAGAGCAAAGTTTACCGTTACCTATCCGTCTTCTTTTATGCTTGTGGCGAGTATGAACCCAAGTCCAAGCGGATTTTTTAATGATCCTGATGCGCCACAAAAATCATCTCCACACGAGATGCAACGTTATTTAAGCAAGATTTCGGGACCTTTATTAGACAGAATAGATATTCATATAGAAGTTACTCCAGTTCCTTTTGAAAAATTAGCGGATGATAATAAAGCCGAAAGTAGTGTGCATATTCGGGAACGCGTTACGGCTGGGCGTGAAATCCAAGCTAAAAGATTTGAAACTTTCGAGAATATAAATTACAATGCTCAAATGAATACAAAACAAATCAGGGAGTTTTGTGCACTTGATGAGCAATCTAAGTTATTATTAAAAACGGCAATGGAACGACTTAATCTTTCGGCTAGAGCCTACGATAGGATTTTAAAAGTTGCCAGAACTATAGCCGACTTAGAAGCTGCTCCAGACATTATTTCTTCGCATATTGCCGAAGCAATTCAATATCGTAGTTTGGATCGTGATGGTTGGTTAGGGTAAAATAAGTATAAGCCATAATTAATTTTAACACATAGAAACATAGATTTGGTATTGTGAAAAAGGCGTTTCACTTATTTAAAAAGCACAAAGGTAGCTATGTGAAAGAAATGTATTTCTTTTTGTATTCTTTCTCAAACATAAAATCTATGTTTCTATGTGTTAAACAAAAAAAGAGCAACTCATCGAGTTGCTCTTTAAATATATAAGTATAATTTGTTTTACGAAGCTACAACTGGAGCATCTTTACGCTCTAATAATGCCATATAAAAACCATCAAAACCAGACTCAGAAGCCAATATTTTGTGATCTTTTACAAAAGTAAACTGTTTACCAATTTCTGTTTTTAAGAATTTCTCTACTTGCTCTTGATTTTCAGAAGGTAATATAGAACACGTAGCGTAAACTAGTTTTCCTCCTGGTTTTACAATCTTAGAGTAGTTCTCTAAAACTTCTGCTTGAACTTTACGAATGTTATCGATAAACTCAGGCTTTAATTTCCATTTAGCATCAGGGTTTCTCTTTAAAACACCTAAACCACTACATGGAGCATCGATTAAAACTCTATCGGCTTTTTCGTGTAATTTCTTAATTACCTTAGTCGTGTCGATAATACGGTATTCGATATTAAAAGCACCATTACGTTTCGCTCTTAATTTTAATTGCTTTAATTTACTTTCGTATAAATCCATTGCAATTAATTGTCCTTTGTTTTCCATCAAAGAAGCAATATGCAATGTTTTTCCTCCAGCACCAGCACAAGTGTCAACTACACGCATTCCTGGTTTTACATCAAGAAACGCAGCAACAAGTTGCGAGTTAGCATCCTGAACCTCAAAGAAACCTTGCTTAAATGCATCTGTTAAGAATACATTTGCTCTTTCTTTTAAGACCAAAGCATCTGGCTGGTTTTTTAAGAATTCAGTTTCAATATTCAAGTCCATTAAGATTGCTCTTAATTGTTCTTTGGTAGTTTTTAGCGTATTTACTCTAAGTATTACTTTAGCCGGTTGGTTTTGAGCAGCAATTTCTGTAGCCCAAAGTTTTTCACCTAATTCTTTAACTCCTAATTCATCCATCCAATCAGGAATAGATTCTTTAATAGCTCTAATTTTAGAAAGCTCGTCAAAACGACCTTTTATTTTTCTTTCAGGAACTCCTTCCAGCTGGCGCCAATCAGGGATTGGGTAACCTCTTAAAACTGCCCATACTGAGAACATTCTCCAAAGGTTATCTCTGTCAAACGGTTCTTTAACTTCAGCAATTTCACTGTATAATCTTTTCCAACGAACTATTTCGTATATCGTTTCTGCGACAAATTTCCTGTCAGAACTTCCCCAACGTTTGTCTTTTTTTAATGCTCTTGCAACCACTTTATCAGCATATTCACCTTCATTGAATATGGCATTTAAAGAATCGATGGTCGTATAAACTAAATTTCTGTGTAATCTCATTTTAAATAATTGAGCTGCAAAGGTACTATTAATTGGTTGAAAGTTAAATTTTTAATTTTGAATGTTCTTTTTATATTTTTCGACCAAAAAAAACCACTCTTTTAAGAATTAAAAGAGTGGTTTGTAAATGTTTATCAAGGCTTAATGAACTCTTGTTAAACCTATGTTTTCTGGAGCATGAAGCACCATTGGGAATTTTTCTATTTTTACAGAACTGCTGTCTAAACCAAAAGCGCGTTCTTCGGATAAACTTAGTTTCTTGATAAAGAAATAAGAATTCATGATAATATTTTCATGCCATCTTAAGTCATTATCGTTAGAAAGGAATTTCTCAGATAACACAAATTTGAAATCTCCAATAATATTATTTTTATTCAATGATTCGTATCGGCTCGTAATATCAACTTCTCCTTTTTTTACCATATCACGAATAACTTCTCTAAACATTAAGTTGATCTTGGTAGGTTCTCTAAATCCTAAATTAAAATCGACTCTATAAATATCGTCTTTTGCAATTTCGGTTACTTTATATTGAGTTTTATAAGGCTCAGTTAAAATATTTACGTGTACAAACCAATAGATATCGGCTCTTTTCGGACGCTTTTGCAAAATGGAATAAATTACTTTTTCCTCCAATTCATCTACACGGCTAGCATTGGTCATATAAACCAAATGTGTTGCATATTTAGGAATAGATAAATCTTCGCTCAATTCCATCAACACCTTTTTATAATCTTCAATCTTGATAACCTTGGTGTAGTTTTTATTGATTTTCTTAGCCAGGAACCAAATCGTCATAATAGAGATAAGAGCTGCTGCAATGATTAATGTTACATAACCACCTTCGGCAAACTTAGTTACATTGGCAATCAGGAAACTAATCTCGATTGCTAGATAGATAGTTATTAATGGAACCATGAAATATAATTTTACTCGTTTCATAATCAAGTAGAAATTAAGTAAAATAGTGGTCATAATCATACACAAAATAATTGCAAGACCATAAGCATGTTCCATTTTTCCTGATTCTTCAAAGTGCAATACGATACCTACACAACCAAAAAACAATAACCAGTTTATAGATGGGATGTATAATTGACCTTTTACTTCAGTAGGATATTTTATTTTTACTTTTGGCCAGAAATTTAATCGCATGGCTTCATTTATCAATGTAAATGAACCACTAATAAGTGCTTGCGATGCAATTACTGCTGCAAGTGTTGCGATAACAATACCAATTGGTTGGAACCAACTTGCCATGATTAAATAAAAAGGATTTCCGTTACCTCCTAATTCTTGCAACGTTTTTCCTTCATGATGAATAAGAAATGCTGCTTGCCCAAAATAGTTTAAAACCAATGCAGATTTAACAAATATCCAGCTTATACGAATGTTTTTTCTTCCGCAGTGTCCCATGTCCGAGTACAAAGCTTCGGCTCCGGTTGTACATAAAAATACAAAACCTAATACGAAGAAACCATCAGGATGTATGGATAACAAATGATAAGCATAATAAGGGTTTATCGCTTTAAAAACTTCTGGATGGTGTACAATTTGTATAACACCCAAAGTACCTAGCATGGTAAACCAGATAAGCATCATTGGAGCAAAAAACTTACCTACTAGTTTTGTACCAAATTGCTGAATCGTAAATAAAACGAATAAGATTGCAATAACAATAGGAACAGTATTGATACTAGGATAATAGGTTTTAATACCTTCAATTGCCGAAGAAACGGATATTGGCGGTGTAATAATACCATCTGCGAGTAAGGCACTTCCCCCTATAATGGCGGGAACAATCAACCATTTAATCTTTGTTTTTTTAACCAGTGCGTATAAGGCAAAAATTCCTCCTTCGCCATGATTATCGGCACTGAGTGTAATAAGCACATATTTGATGGTTGTTTGGAGCGTTAATGTCCAGAATACACATGAAATACCACCCAAAACAATATCAGCCTCAATTATATGTTTGCCAAGAATGGCTTTCATTACATATAAAGGAGAGGTTCCTATATCACCATAAATAATACCTAATGTGATTAACAAACCTCCTAACGTTAACTTACTATGTAAGTTCTTGTGTGATGCGCTCATTTAATTTTTTAATTTTATAAAAGTCGCGTCAAATTTACTGTTTTAAAACAAATTAACATCAAATTATGAAGAATAAAGATAAAAAAAACACGATCGTTAAATCGTGTTTTTATTTTCGTCTGATAAGTGTATTAAAATTAGCCTCTTCGATTGCTACTTCTTTCAGAAGAGCCACTTTGTCTTGGGCTTGAATCACCTCTGGAAACGGAACTTGATCTTTCGTTTCCAGAACTTTGAGGACTTGATTGCCTAGCTGAACTAGTTCTGCTTTCAGAATTTCCTCTTGATGATTCCGTTCTTTGAGAGGAGTAATCTCTTGTAGCACTTCCTCTATTTTGAGTATAATCTCTTGCAGTTTCTGTTCTTTGCGTAGGCGTTACCGTAGTAGAACTTGGTCTGTTTTGAGTATAATCTCTAGTAGTTTGTGTTCTTGGGGTTGGCGTTACTGCAGTAGAACTCGTTCTGTTTTGAGAATAATCTCTTGTAGTTTCTGTTCTTTGAGTAGTGGTATTTCCTCTATTGTAATCTCTAGTAGTATTTGTTCTATCTACAGTTGTTCCTGTTGAGTTTGTTCTGTTTTGAGAATAATCACGACTTGGTCTTGCTGTAGAGCTGTTATCTCTAGATGTACTTGTTCTGTTTTGAGAATAATCTCTATTAGTTGTTGCAGTCCTATCAGTAGTTCTGTTAGTATTAGAATACGAGTTTCCTCTTCTATTTGTTTCTCTACTAGCAACACGTCTTTGATCTAGCTCGTATCTGTTGCTTACATTACTATTACGTTGAGCAAACCCATTGTTAGGATTACGTCTTTCGTATCCGTAAGTACGATTAGAGTTATATATTACAACAGCTGTATTACTTCTTCTAGAACTTACATAGTTGTAATGATTGTTTACATTAATGCAAATATTAACATTATTTCTATATCTATAAACTGGGTAAGGTCTCCATGCAGTATAATAAGTTGGATAGTAGTTCCATGTCCAGCTTGAATAATAAGGACGATAGTTAGTTACCCAAAATGATGTATATATTACAGGAGCAATAGTATAAACTGGCTCATAGATATAATTTGGACCGTAAATAAAATCGTTTCCAACAACTTGTATGTGAACTTTGTTAAAAGAATCTCTCTCTAAATCAATTGTTGCAACATCTTGGTAAACATCACGATCTAGTACAGCTTGTATGATAACTACGTGAGTTCTGTTTTCTACGCTTTCGATTACACGTAAATAATCAACTTGATTATCATCGTTTAAATCGAGATTTGATATTTGATATTTTGGTTCATTTAATCTTCTTTCAAAATCCTGAAGATTTGCAGATTCCCCAAAAATAGAAGCTACGGCTCTTAAATCTAAATTATCACTAATATCAGAGTTTTTAGCATATACAGTAGCTCCAGCTTGAGCTTGCATTGTAGCAAACCCTAAAGATAGTAGGCTTATTAAAAGTATTTTCGTTTTCATGACGTATCGTATTAAGATTGTTATTTTGAATTATCCAATTACTGTGCCATAAAAAATATATTGCGTTTTGATTTTATGTAAATAATTGTATTTTAGCATAAAATAATTTAAAATACCATGAAAAAATTAGCACTCTTTTTAAGTTTTTTTAGTTTCGCTATGTATTGTCAAACAGTAGATTACAAAATAAATAGCAAAGGTTTTCAGTCTATTGAAATCGATACACTGTTTAAAGATAAAATAAGTATTAGAGCGCTGGTAATTGATAAAAATAAGATATGGTTTGGAGCTGATAATTCGCGATTTGGATATTACGATTTAAAGGATAAAGAAAAATATGTAGAGCATATTTATAAGGATACCTTAAAGTTAGAGTTTAGAAGTATTGCTGAAACTTCAAAAAATATTTATTTATTAAGTGTAGCAAATCCAGCTTTGCTTTATCAGGTTTCTAAAGCAACCAAAAAAACAAAATTGGTTTATAAAGAAATTAATGATAAAGTATTTTATGATAGTATGCAATTCTGGAATGATAGCGAGGGAATTGCGGTAGGTGATCCTACCGAAGATAGTTTTTCGATATTAATAACTCGTGATGGAGGTAATACGTGGGTAAAATTACTTTCGGATCAATTGCCTACAATGGGCAAAGGAGAGGCAGCATTTGCAGCAAGCAATACTAATATTGTTATAAAAGGTAAAGATGCCTGGTTGGTTTCTGGCGGGAAAAGGGCAAGGGTTTTTCATTCATCTGATAAAGGGAAAACATGGAAAGTTTATGATACGCCTATTGTACAAGGAAAAACAATGACTGGAATTTTTACGGCTGACTTTTATGATTCTAAAAACGGAATTATTGCTGGTGGTGATTACGAATTTCCAGAACAAAATTCAGATAATAAAGCAATTACTACAGATGGTGGGAAAACTTGGAATTTAATAGCTCAGAATTCAGGTTTTGGTTATGCATCTTGTGTGCAATATGTACCTAAAAGCGGAGGGAAAGAAATAGTTGTAGTTGGGACTTTAGGATTGCATTATTCAGCTGATGGTGGCGCTACATGGAAGCAATTATCGACAGATTCAAGCTTTTTTACGATTCGTTTCATGAATTCAACAACTGCAATTGCTGCAGGTCATAATAAAATGGTTCAGATTCGCTTTAAAAAATAAAAGAGCCCTAGATAATAAAGTAATTATTATAAGGGCTCTCGGCTGTTGTTATTTTTAAACAGGATTTAGTTTTTACCTGCTTTGTCTCGATATTGGTGTAATAGTTTGCGATTAAAATCATCTTCGGATTTTCGAAGGATTATGATTTTTTTCGCAGGCAGTATTTTCTTTAAACTTGCAATATATTTTTTGCGCAAAAGGTATAATTCTTCATCGGTACTTTCCATTTGAGAAAGAAGAGCTGCAGCTTCCTTTTCAGACATATTCTTTAACGTTTCTTCGCTTAATTTTCTGGTATATGATTTCATCTTCTGATGTCTTAATTCATATTGTTTATCATCATAAGTGTTATAGATAGGCCAGAATTTTTCTGATTCAGCCGAAGTTAATTCTAATTCGGTTGTTAGGAAAGAAACTTTATATGCTTTTATTTTCTCCCTTTTTTCGTCCATTTTCTCGCTTTGAGCGTAAAAAGGAAATGTAATCAGAAATAGTAATATTGGAAGTATGTTTTTGATTTTCATCTGCATCATTTTTATGTAATTGTTCTTTTATTCTAAAATAAGATGTTCGATATTAGGATTCGAAGCCAGAACATCTTCTATAGCATCATCACCTAAAGCAATATTTTTATCTAAATTGTTAATGTCGTTTGTATCTAACTCATGAATTAAATCGTACTGATTTAAATTTGATTGATAAGATAAGTACGTTTCTAGAGTAGCTTCATCAAGTTCCTTAGATTTTGTTGTGTACTTATATACTATAGGAACCGTTAATGCAATTACAAGTACGGCAGCTACAGCCATGAATGTTTTTCTATTTCTTGCAAATAAAGAAATTGTTTTAGGTTCATTTTGTGGCAACTTCTCCTGTAAACTTGCAGAGAAATTTTCAAAATAATCTTCTGGAGTTTTAAATCCAGTTTCAATTTTCGGTTCGTTATCTAATTTAAATGCTTTCATGATGTATGTAAGACTTTATTAGTTGTAAAAGGTTTAATTGGATGTAACATGAGCTTCGATTTTTTTTACGGCATGATGATACGATGCTTTTAATGCACCAACTGAAGTGCCTAATATCTCGGCTATTTCTTCATATTTTAATTCTTCAAAATATTTCATTTTAAAAACCAGTTGTTGTTTCTCCGGGAGCGTAACAATAGCTTTTTGTAGTTTTAACTGAATTTCGTTTCCGTCAAAAAAAGCATCGGCTTCAAGATTCTCAATGGTTTTATTTTGTAAAGCTTCAGAGGTTATTCCGCTTAGTTTTGCTTTCTGACTTAAAAAAGTCAAAGCTTCATTGGTTGCAATGCGATATACCCATGAAAATAGTTTGCTATCTCCTTTAAATTTATTGAGATATCGAAATACTTTCACAAATGTATTTTGCAAAACATCGTGTGCATCATCATGATTCAAAACAATGTTCCGAATGTGATTGTACAACGGTTTTTGGTAAGTAGATACAAGTTTTTGAAACGCAATATTTTGCGTCTTCGGGTTTAATAACTCTTGTATAAATACCTTTTCGTCTGTCAACTTTACTTTTTATATAAGTTAGAATAGCATTATCCGAAAAGGTTTAATCTGCATTTCAGATTTTTTAAAATTCTGATTCCTCTTCTTTTGCAGGAGGAGGGGTATGTACAGGAGTATGTGTTGGAGTTACTTCTGCTTTCGGAGTACGAATAACAGTTCTTTCTACAGGAACTACCTTTGGTTTTATAGGATAATAAAGCTCCGTTACCCACTTAGATGGATTTGCAATTTCAGCTTTACTTGTCGTATAAATTTCAAGATGTGACCAAGTAAGATCAGGGAATATTTTTTGACTATTAATATAAGCTGTCGATTTTTCTATCGCTTGTTTAGTATGTGAGTAGTCTCCTTTTAAAGTTGTTTTTACAGCTTCAAATGGTTCTAGTTTACCAGTTAAGATGTCACTTCCTGAGCTTGTAAAGATTTCTTTTTTGATAGGAACACAAATAGATATTTTTGCTAATCCGCTTGTGGTGTCATAAGTATGGTATATTACAAAAGGTTTTCCGTTGGTCTCTATGCCGTTGGCTTCACAAAAAGAAGTTAACTGAGGGACAACAACTCGAACATTTTTGGCGATTTTTCCAATTTCGCTTGTAAATGATTGGTTGATATAAAATGTCTCTAATTTTTTTACAACACCATCTACTTTTACGTCAAATGTGTTAGTTTCATAAACTAATATCTTATCTAAGTTAGCCAAACTTTTCTCGTACATAGTACCGATAACTTTGTCGGCTCCGCCATTAAGCGCCGAATATATTTTGAAAAGAAAACTCATTGTTCCTTTAGATTTCCAAGTAACTTTTGTTCCTCCAAGAGTATCTTTAAAAACCCATGAAACATCAGTTAGGGTCCCGTCAAAATTCATTTTCTGAGTAATATTTTGTGCATCAGTTACAGCAGTAGTTCTCACATCTCCATTGCCATCATTTCCTGTCCAGGAAAAAGAAGCGTTTATACCAGATGTTTTTGCAGGGAAAACAACATGAATACTAGGATCTTCAGTAACCCAAGAACTAAAATCTTCCCAGTTTCTATAATCGTTTACAAAGTTGAACAAAGAAACACGTTGTGTCTTTATAACCTTGCTTCTCTCTACCGTAAAATTACCTTTTTGAGTGGCAACAAATACAGTTAATGAGACAAAACTTAATAGTAATAAAAGGAATATATATTTTAAAATTCTCATAGTATCTCGGTTGTTTTCTGATGTAAAGTTATAAATTTTATTAATATCCGACAGGAGATAATAAAAAGTCAAAACTAGGCCTTTTTTGTTAATTTTTCCACTTTTCGTGTAGTTTTATAAAAAAAGTTTTGCAAGAAAAAAGGTAAGAGCAAGATAAAGAAATTTGGCTTTTAAAAATAGCCCTGAGGTAATATTAACGTTGTTTTTTATGTTTTTTTTAAAGAAAACGTATCTTTGGTAGATAATAATTTTTTTATAAACTAAATATCATTAATAATGAAATTACTCAAAGCTGCAGGATTTTTTATGACTGTTGGAGTTTCAGTTCTTTGCAACGCTCAGGTTGCTAACACAACTGCATCGAAAACAAATAATGAGAAAACTTTTGATTTTACAGTAGAGCAATTTGCCGACATTAAAGTATTGCGCTATCAAATACCTGGTTGGGAGAATTTAACGCTCAAAGAACAAGAATTAGTATATTATCTTACACAGGCAGGAACTGCTGGTCGTGATATAATGTGGGACCAGAACTACAAGAATAATTTAAAAATCAGAAAAGCTCTTGAGCAGATTTATGTAAGTTATAAAGGAGATAAAAAAAGCACAGATTGGAAAAATTTCGAAATTTACCTTAAACGTGTTTGGTTTTCTAATGGTATTCATCATCATTATTCTAACGAAAAAATTAAACCTGATTTCTCAAAAGAATATTTTGCAGGTTTGCTAAAAGCTACAAAAACTAAATTATCTCCTGAGGTTACTGCTATTTTATTTAATAATGAAGATAGTAAAAAAGTAAACCTTGATGAGTCTAAAGGATTGTTAGCAGGTTCTGCAATCAATTTTTATGACAAAGGGATTACATTACAAGAAGCAGAAGATTTCTATAAAAAACAAACAAGCCCAGATCCTAAGAAACCTGTTTCTTATGGTTTAAATTCTAAGTTGGTTAAAAATGCCAAAGGACAATTAGAAGAAAAAGTTTGGAAAAGCGGTGGAATGTATGGAGCTGCGATTGACAAAATTATCTTTTGGTTAGAAAAAGCCAAAACGGTTGCCGAAAATAAAAAACAAGGTGATGCAATAGGATTATTGATTGAGTATTATAGAACAGGAAGTTTAAAAACCTGGGATGATTATAATATTGCCTGGTTGCATGCTACCGAAGGAAATATTGACTACATAAGTGGTTTTATCGAAGTATATAATGATCCATTAGGATACAGAGGTTCTTATGAAGGTGTTGTGCAAATTAAAGATTTTGATATGTCGGCCAAAATGGAAGTAGTATCAAAAAGCGCACAATGGTTTGAGGATAATTCTCCGTTAATGCCAGAACATAAAAAGAAAAATGTTGTTGGGGTTTCATACAAAACAGTTATCGTAGCAGGAGAGTCTGGAGATGCTTCACCAAGCACACCAATTGGAGTGAATCTTCCTAATGCGGACTGGATTCGTGCAGAACACGGTTCTAAATCGGTTTCATTAGGTAATATTATCGATGCTTATTCTAAATCGTCTGGAAGTGGTAAATTAAAAGAATTTGCTAATGACGAAGAAGAAATTGCTTTGGCAAAACAATATGCTGAAATAGGAGATAAATTACATACTGCTTTACATGAAGTTGTAGGTCACGCTTCAGGACAAATTAATGAAGGTGTTGGTACTCCAAAAGAAACGCTAAAAAGCTATGCTTCGACTTTGGAAGAAGGTAGAGCTGATTTAGTTGGTTTATACTATTTATACAATCCTAAATTACAAGAACTTGGATTGGTTGATGATTGGAAAAAAGTGGGAATGGAATCATACGATAGTTATATCCGTAACGGATTAATGACACAATTGGTTCGTTTAGACTTAGGAGCTAATATCGAAGAAGCGCACATGAGAAACCGTCAGTGGGTGAGTGCTTGGGTTTTTGAAAAAGGAAAGAAAGATAATGTAATCGAGAAAATTACTCGTAACGGTAAAACGTATTTTAATATTACTGATTATGATAAATTACATGATTTATTCGGACAGTTATTACGTGAAGTACAACGTATAAAATCTGAAGGAGATTACAATGCTGGAAAAGCTTTGGTAGAAAATTATGGTGTAAAAGTAGATCAGAAATTACATGCTGAGGTTTTAGAGCGTAACAAGCAATTTCCATCTGCGCCTTACAGCGGATTTGTAAATCCTATTCTTGAGCCAAAAGTAGATGCTAAAGGAAAAATTATTTCGATAGAAGTAAAACAACCTAAAACATTTGCAGAACAAATGCTGGATTATTCTAAAAACTTTGGTTTTTTACCTTTAGAAAACTAATAAGTAATAGATACTAATAATGAAAATGCCCGCTAGTTTAGCGGGCATTTTTTATGAAATAAATTATCGTTTGAAGAATATTTTTATCAGAAATAAAATGACTATAAAAGCTATAAAAACTAATAAAACCTTATAATTTCCTTTGTAGAATATTTTGTGAAGTCCCACATCTTTTCTGTAGGCAAATATCATTGCGATAACAAAAGCGATAAAAAAACACAATGCAAATATTAATTGACCCTGACTAAACATATGTTTAAATTTTTTGTAGCAAATTTAGACAATAGTTTAAGAATAGTTGTTAATTTGGTATATCATTTAATCAAATATAATTATGCAAAAACAAATTGATGCAGTGAAAGAATTTCATACTGCTTTTAAAATTGGACATAGCGAATCGCCAATTGCCGATTTGGGAGAAATAAAAAATATACTTCGTTACAACTTGATGAAAGAAGAAAATGAAGAATATCTTGAAGCAGTAAAAAATAATGATTTAGTAGAGATTGCTGATGCGCTGGGAGATATGATGTATATTTTGTGCGGTACAATTATCGAGCACGGTTTACAGGATAAAATTGAAGCAGTTTTTGATGAAATCCAGCAAAGTAATATGAGTAAACTTGGGGAAGATGGACAACCGATTTATCGTGAAGATGGAAAAGTAATGAAAGGTCCAAATTATTTTAAACCAGATTTCTCTAAGATTTTAAAATAGTTTTTAGTCTCAGTCTCAGTTTACAGGTGTTTAACAAAAAAAGATATAAAAAAGGCGATTTTCGTTAAGAAAATCGCCTTTAATTATATAATGTAAGGAATTATTTTACTTGAACAGTCCAGCCAAAAGTATCTTCAGCTAGTTTGTTTTGTATACCAGTTAATTTTTCTTTTAAAAGAGAAGCGTAAGAATCATCTGCTTTAGGTAATTCGAAATATTCATCTTTATATGAGAATCCTTTAATAACACTTATTACTGCAGCAGTACCAGCACCGAAAATTTCTTTTAATGATCCGTCTTTAGCAGCTTCAACTAATTCAGAAGCTAATACAGAACGAACTTCAATTTTTAAGCCTTCTTTTTCTGCAATTGCTAATAAACTTTTACGAGTAATTCCGTCTAGGATTCTTTCACTTGTTGGTGCAGTTAATAAAGTATCGTTTATTCTGAAAAATACGTTCATTGTACCTGCTTCTTCAAGTTTGGTATGTGTTGCATCATCAGTCCAGATTACTTGTTGGAATCCGTCTTTATTTGCCAAATTTGTAGGGTAAAACTGTGCTCCGTAGTTACCAGCAGCTTTTGCAGCTCCGATACCACCATTTGCAGCTCTACTATAGTGCTCAGCAATAATAACTTTTACTTCTCCAGCATAGTATGATTTTGCAGGTGAAAGTAAAATCATGAATTTATATTCATCAGAAGGATTTGCAACAACTCCAGCGCCAGTTGCAATCATAAAAGGACGGATATACATACTGCTTCCGTTTCCTCTTTTAACCCATTCTGCGTCTAATTTTAATAATTCATTTAATCCATCTAGAAAAATAGCTTCAGGTATTTCTGGCATTGCCATTCTTACTGCAGAAGCATTAAAACGTTTGTGGTTTTCTTCAGGTCTAAAAAGCCAAATAGCGTCTTTATCATCTTTGTAAGCTTTCATTCCTTCAAAAATAGCTTGTCCGTAATGGAAGACTTTTGAAGATGGATCCATTAAAATTGGAGCGTAAGGCTTAATGACCGGTGTTTGCCATTCTCCATTTTTAAAATCACATTCGAATAAATGGTCTGTAAATACAGCACCAAAGCTTAAGTTATCAAAGTCTACATCGTTTATTTTTGACGAAGTTGCTTTGATGATTTCAATTTTGTTTGTTTGAGTTGTACTCATGATAAAGTATGGTTTTTATGAACTAAAATTCATTGTTTTAAAACTGTAATCTAAAACCCTGAATAGATGTGAAATAAATTTTAACAATTGCAAAATTAAGTAAAAATATATAATTTGGATGCTAAAAAGATATTAATTATAGGGTTTTGCTGTGATTTATTTATTTTATAAAAAAGTTAAATAAAGAGCTTCTTTTTATATAGAATTTATGAAAAAACTATGGTTTTTTAAGGCTTTACGCATTTGTTTTGATTAAATTTGACTTCTAAATAAGACAAAAACAGCATTAATCTGATTTATAAATTGTGAAAAGAGAAATAATTCAAACCCTAGATGGCTCAACTACAATTCATTTGGAAGAATGGGATGAGTGTTATCATTCTAAACATGGAGCAATCCAGGAAGCTAAACATGTATTTATACAAAATGGGTTTTCTTTATTTGAAGATAAACCTATTTCGATATTAGAAATTGGTTTTGGAACAGGGCTGAATGCTTTTATTACTTTTTTGGAATCCAATGAAAAAAAGCAAAACATAAATTATGTTGGAGTAGAAGCTTATCCTGTTGCTGCAAATGAAGTGCTTATGATGAATTATGTTGTTGAATTGGGAGCAGATAATTATAAAGAGATATTCAAAAAAATGCATGAAAGCAATTGGGATGAAATGATCGAACTTAGTGATGCGTTTACATTAACTAAGAGAAAACAGTTCTTTCAGGAAATTGATGATGTCGAAACTTTTGATTTGATTTATTTTGATGCTTTTGGATATCGGGTGCAACCAGAGCTTTGGAGCACCGAAATATTCAAAAGAATGTATGATTCTTTAAAACCTAATGGAGTTCTTGTAACTTATGCCGCTAGAGGAGTCGTTAAAAGGAGTATGATTGAGGTAGGATTTAAGGTTGAAAAACTTGCTGGACCTCCAGGAAAAAGAGAGATGTTTAGAGCGCGTAAAGTGATGTAAATCACGCTATTTAGATTAATTTTAAATTGCTATATCTGTATTTAAAAAAACGTTTTCGTGCTAAATAAAACAAAAAAATAAGTTAAAAGCTGAGTAGTTGTATGTAAAATGCCTATTTTTACATCGAGTTAAAAAATAATGAGATAACCCCATAATCTTAATTTATTATGTCAAAAATGATGTTTGATTACACGAAATCAATACTTGAAAGAGTAAGTTTCGACCCGGTACTTTTCTTAAAAGAATTAGAGAAAGCTATCAAAACACTATTACCATACGAAATGGAACAATTGCAAGAGTGGTTATTGAATTTTACAATCGGAAAACCCGAATTAAAAGAATGTCTACTAATAGCTAAAGTATAGATAAACAAAAAAGGAACCAATTGGTTCCTTTTTTTATTTCTTTTGAATTGGACTTATTATCTGAACGTTTTGAAAAACAATAGCTCCTTTTACAACACCAGCAATTGTGTTTCGTAAGGCATCGATGATTTGAATTTTTAATTCGCTTTTTGGGTAAATTAAACTTACCTCTCTGGCAGGTTTAGGTTCCTTAAAGTGACGAAGCTTTAATTTGTCTGTTTCTTTTAAATCTAATGTATGTAAATAAGGCAACAAAGTTGTGCCCAAGCCTTCGTCGGCTAATTTTATAAGTGTTTCAAAACTTCCGCTTTGTATCTGGAAAGCATTATTTTCTATATCACTACCATTTTTACAAAGGTTTAAAATACCATCTCTAAAACAATGTCCGTCTTGCAAAAGCAAAATTTCATTAATGTTTAAATCTGATACTTCGATTTCTTCTTTCTGGAAAATAGAATGTTGTTCTGGTATATAAGCTACAAAAGGCTCAAAATATAAAACGATTTCTTTTATTTTTTCGTCTTCTAATGGTGTTACGGCAATTGCAGCATCAAGATGTCCGTTTTTTAATTTGGTAATAATTTCATCTGTATTAAGCTCCTCGATTAATAGTTTAACCTTTGGGTATTTCTTGATGAAGTTATTTAAGAACATAGGCAAAAGAGTAGGCATAACCGTTGGGATGATTCCTAGTTTGAATTCGCCACCAATAAAACCTTTTTGTTGTTCTACAATGTCTTTTATTCTATCTGCTTCGTTTACAATATTCTTTGCCTGATTTACAATTTTCTGACCAATTTCTGTTAGTTGTATTGGTTTCTTGCTTCTGTCGAATATCAAGATGCTAAGTTCTTCTTCTATCTTTTGTATTTGCATACTAAGAGTAGGCTGCGTTACAAAACATTTTTCGGCAGCAAGGGTAAAGTTTTTGTGTTCAGCTACAGCAAGAACATATTGGAGTTGAGTTATCGTCATTTTTTTAATAGTATTTTCTGATACAAAAATAATAAAATATAATTTTTTTTTATGGCTTTTTCGAAAAACTTATTTTAAATTTACAATTAATAGAATTAAAAATTAATAAGTATGAAAACTAATATTTTAGGATTACCAGTAAAAGAGTCAGAATTAATTGTAAAAGAATTGAATGTCTTACTATCAAATTTTCAGGTTTATTACCAAAACTTGCGAGGAATTCACTGGAACATTCGTGGAAAACGTTTTTTTGATTTGCATGTAAAATTTGAAGAATTATATACAGACGCTCAATTAAAAATAGATTTAATCGCCGAAAGAGTTCTCACAATAGGAGGTACACCACTACACACTTTCGAAGATTATATTAAAAATAATAAAATTGTAGTTGGAAAAAATATCTCGAATGATGAGAAAGCGGTTCATTTAATTGTAAGTTCATTAACTGATTTACTGAAGATTGAAAGAGAAATTTTAAAACAATCGGATGAAATCAGTGATGAAGGAACAAATTCTATGATGAGTGATTTTATCTCAGAACAAGAAAAAACGATTTGGATGATGAAAGCGTGGTTAGAAGAGGATTTAGAAAAATAGTATAACTATAAAAACCAGAGTAGCATTAAATAGCTAGTCTGGTTTTTTTTTGGTTAATGTTAAATTTGTTTAAAATTTTGGACTTACAGTTTTGATTTTATCAGTTTAGCTCTATTTTTGCACTAATGAAAAAAATTGCATACATATTATTAATTGTATTTATCGCTTTCTTATCGACGCCACCTATCGTGACGATGATCGAGAAAAAGAGCGATGTGTCTGCATTTTATAGCTTATCAGAAGAAGAGCATTCGCATAAAGAAATTAAGGTTTATGTATATCATCCTGTATTTCAAGGTGAGTTTGTTTTACCAATGTTTGATAAGTCAAATCCTATATTGTCAGAAAAATTATCTAAACATGATAAGATTTCTGCAAGCATTTTTGCCCCTCCACCTAACTTCGTATAGTACATCCGGTTAATTTTTTAAACGTTTGCTGTGTTTTAAGTAATGCAGTAGGCCTTTTATGAACTTTTTACTATTGTATTATGAAAAGAAAAGTAAATCTTTTTGCTAACCTTAAGTCAGATTTTGCTTCAGGGTTAGTAGTTTTTTTGGTGGCTCTCCCGTTGTGTTTAGGTATTGCAATGGCTTCAGGAGCACCATTGTTTTCTGGAATTATTTCTGGAATTATTGGAGGAATAGTTGTAGGATATTTGAGTCAGTCACACATTAGTGTATCTGGACCAGCAGCTGGTTTAACAGCAATTATCCTTACAGCAATTACCGATTTGGGAGCTTTTGATGTCTTCTTAACCGCAGTTTTTATTGCTGGATTAATCCAGTTGGGGTTAGGTTTCTTAAAAGCCGGAAGTATATCTAATTACTTCCCTACCAATGTTATTGAAGGTATGCTAGCAGGTATCGGAATTATTATTATTCTGAAACAATTGCCGCATGCATTTGGATATGATGCTGATTTTGAAGGAGATCAGGCGTTTGTTCAAAGTGATGGAAATAACTCAATTTCATCTTTGTTTGAAATCTTCAACCATATTCATATGGGTGCAGTTATTATTACTCTAATCTCTTTTGTTATATTAATTGCTTGGGATAAAGTTCCTTTCTTGAAAAAACTTAAATTAATTCCTGGTGCGCTTATAGCTGTAATTTCGGGAATAATTATAAATGAAATTTTTGTTTCTACAGGAAGTTCATTGGCTATTGGTAGCGAACACTTAGTGTCATTGCCAATCCCAACTTCATTTGATGAATTTAAAGCAATTATTGTAACTCCTAATTTTGCAGGAATAACAAATCCTCAGGTTTGGGTTGTAGGTTTAACAATTGCAATCGTAGCTTCTATCGAGACATTATTGTGTATCGAAGCTGCAGACAGAATGGATGCACAAAAAAGATATACAAATACCAATGTTGAGCTTAAAGCACAAGGAATTGGAAACATTGTAAGTTCACTTTTGGGAGGTTTACCAATGACATCAGTTGTTGTAAGATCTTCGGCAAATAATAATGCTGGAGCAAAATCAAAAATGTCTGCAATTATCCATGGTGTTTTATTATTGATAAGTGTATTGGCAATTCCGGTAATATTAAATAAAATTCCATTGGCTACTTTGGCTACTATATTAATATTAGTAGGTTATAAACTAGCTAAGCCTGCAACTTTTATTCATTTCTGGGAAAAAGGAAAATATCAATTCGTACCATTTGTTGCAACTTTAGTATTTGTTGTAGCGACAGATTTACTTAAAGGTGTTGCAATTGGAATTGTAATTAGTGTAATTTTCGTTTTAAGAGGAAACTTAAAAAGAGCTTACAGTTTCAAAAAAGAAGAATATGAAGATGGAGATGTAATCCATATCGATCTTGCTCAGGAAGTTTCTTTCTTGAATAAAGCGGCTATCAAACTTACTTTAAACTCTGTTCCAGAAAATTCAAAAGTAATTATCAATGCACATGACACGGTGTATATTGCACATGATATTCTAGATCTGATAAAAGAGTTTAAAGAAACCAGAGCAGTTGATCAAAACATTAAGGTAAAACTTAAAGGATTTAAGAAAGCTTACGAGCTAGAAAATACTCCAGATTTACCGAACCATGTATCTATAGAACATTATTATGATGTTGCAAAAAGAGCTATGGTTAAAAGAACAGAAAAAGAAAAGTTTTAAATAAGTTGGTTAAATAAAGCTGTAGTGAAGTGTTTATTGAGGATTAAAAATAAGTAACTTTACGAGAGTCTTTTTGGAGTCCTCTAAACGCTTAATTACTCAGCAACAAAAATTAAAAAAAATGAAAGAGTTTTATAAACAAATATTAGATAATAATAAAAAGTGGGTTGAAGATTCGTTAGCTAAAGATCCTAATTTTTTCGCAGATTTAGCGAAAGGGCAAACTCCACCATTATTGTGGATAGGTTGTTCTGATAGTCGTGTTCCAGCAAACGAAATTATTGGTGCAAAACCAGGAGAAGTTTTTGTACACAGAAACATTGCTAACATGGTTGTTCACTCAGATATGAACATGTTAAGTGTTTTAGATTATGCAGTAAATGTTTTAAAAGTTAAGCACGTAATTGTTTGTGGACATTATGGTTGTGGTGGTGTAAAAGCTGCAATGGGTAACCAATCTGTAGGGATTATTGATAACTGGATTCGTCATATTAAAGATGAGTACCGTTTACATGACAAATACTTAAACTCAATTGAAAATGAAACGGAGCGTTTTAATGCTTTTGTTGAGGTAAATGCTAAAGAGCAAGTTTATAATTTAGCAAAAACTTCGATTGTACAAGGAGCTTGGAAAAATGGACAAGACTTAATGTTACACGGTTGGGTTTATGGTTTAAACTCAGGATTTGTAACAGATCTAAATGTGAATATTAGTTCAAATGATGAACTTGATGAAGTTTATCAACTGAGTAATCTATAAAATAAAAAAATCGCCTCAAAAGGGCGATTTTTTTTATTCGTTTTCATCTAAGTTCTCATTAAATGCCGATGGCAATAGAGTAGGGATGAACTTAATTAATATTGGTAATAACAAACTTCCGCCCGGGAGTAAGAATATTGTTAATGATGGAATCGTTTTACAAATATCCAATAATTGTTTCTTTACTTTCTTCTTTTCGCTAGCATCTAAATCTCTACGGGTAGAATAGGCCAGAAGAAGCATTAATTCTTTACTTTGGATAATTTCCTTAATTAATCTGTTTTTATTACGCTTTATAAGTGTAATAACTCCCATAGTCATTTGATCATAAAAATGTTTGACAGGATTAGAGTAATTAAAATATGGAATCTCTTTTTTATGTTCGTTGATAAAAGCATCGGTGCTTTTGATACTTTCAGATACAAAATCATCAGATACATTTAAAATATGGGCTAATGTATGTAAAAAATAAGCTTCTTCATTTTCTACAACGCCATCGCTCCACAGAGCCATTCCGGCCATATCTATTAAATAATATCTTTCTAATTCGTTGGAAAAATGATATAATTGTAATGTTTCTAAAGTTCCAACCGTAACCTTCGAAAATTTGCTGTAGCGTATTGATGCCTCAAAAAGTTTAATCAATAAATCATCGTATTGAGATTTATTGGTTTTGGTTTTTAAAGCCAATGCTACAATACTCATTACAGTTTCTTCTATTTTCTTGAGATATTTTTCTGGAATTGATCCATGAATTAAATATTGGCGAAATGCCAAAACATCTATAAACAAGAGCGCATTTGTAACTAAATGAGAGAAGTTTTTGCTAATAATACTATCGTTAGTCTGAACTCGTTCATCAATTATATTCTCTAATGTTAGAGAATCACTACTTTTTGGGAGTAATATCTTGAAGAGGTTAAAACCTTCAGGATTCATCTGATTATAAAAAGCTAATGCTTCTTTAATAAAACGTTCCGAATTATTGTCGTTTTTGGTAAGAGAATAAATCCCGTATAAAGTATTTAATAAAGCTACTTTAGAAATTTCGGTTTTAAACCAGCCTTTTATTTTAATAGGAACAGGAGTTTCTATTGTTATTATGTGTCCATAAATAAATCCTGTCGCTCTGACTTTTTGATAAAAGGAATTGCTAGTTTCAGTTACTACTTGTTCTGGGAACTTTTGTTCACTAAAAAATTTATCTATCCAACCTGTTGCCGAAGGGTTAATCATTACTTTAATTTGAAGCTACAAAGCTATCTTTTTTTTATGATTTGGTGATTGATTAAAATAAAAAAACCATTTTACTTTGTGAATAAAATGGTTTTTTAAAATCTATATAATTATTTTATAATTGCTGAGCAAGCTACTCTCGCCCCTGCATTTCCTGTAGGTTGAGTTGTAAAATCGTCTGGATCTTGGTGTACGATTAATCCTTTTCCTAAAATATCTTTACTTGGATCTCCACAACCAATACACCATTCGTTTGTTGTTAGTGTAATTGTACCGTTTCCTTTATCATCTGCAGTAAAGTTTCCGATATCTCCTTTGTGATATTCTCCAACACCCCATTTTCCATGTTTTTTAAATGTTGGGTTCCAGTGTCCTCCAGCAGAAGTTCCATCGGCAGCCGAACAATCTGATTTTTCATGAATGTGTATTGCATGAACTCCTGGTTTTAAACCACTGATTTTTGCTACGAAAGTTACTTCTCCTTTTTTCTCTACGAAAGTTGCTGTACCAGATACCGAACTGTTACTTTTAGGTTCTAGTGCGATGGTTAATTTCTTAGAATCATCAGTATTATTTTTGGTTTTACATCCAATAATAACTGCAGCAATTACTACAAGAGATAGAATTATTTTTTTCATAATTATGTGTTTTTGTTTAAATCTAAAGTAAAGTTAGTTTAAAATTATTGAATGAAAATGATCTGAAAGTTAAAATACGTTTCTGTATTAAATGAAAAATAAGTTTAAATTTACAAAAGGAGATGAAATATTGCTTAAATTCGTGTATGTGTATTTAATAGTAAATAATGCTAAACTTATTCATTGATAATTGTTTATAAAACTTAAAACTTTAAATTATGATAAAAAAAATAGCAATGTTCGCTGCATTTGGGATTGTTTTATTTTCATGTAATTCTGCTCAAAATAAAACTACAACAACAGATTCTACATCAAAACTTAATGGTACTTGGGAGTTAAATTACGTAACAGGACCTAGAATTGCCTTTGATGGTTTATACCCTAATAAAAAACCAACGATAACTTTTGATACGAAAGAAAATAGAGTATCTGGAAATAATAGCTGCAACTCTTTTACAGGAAAATTAAATGTAGATGGTTATAGCATTAATTTTAGAGATGGATTAGCTACTACCAAAATGATGTGTCAGGATAATCAAGGAGAGCAGGTTTTTATGACCACTTTGCAAAAAATAACTTCTTACGATGTTACCGATGATGGTAAAACGTTGAATTTTATTTCAGGTGATATTGCAATGATGCGTTTCGTGAAAAAATAAATTAATCATGCTTTTATTTTTGCATTCAATATTTTATTGGACCTAAAACCTTGTGATGTAAGAAAGCTAATTTGCAATAAATCAAATAATTATTATAAATTTTAAATCTTAAATTATGAAAAAGTTCCTTATCGCATTGTTATTGGTAGTTTCAGCAAATTCTTTTGCTCAGTCTTTGGCAAAAGAAGATGTAGATGTTATTCAGAGTATTTACGGAAAATCAAAATCAGATCTTGTAAAGCAATATATGAATTTGTCGGATGAACAAACTGCAGCCTTTCAAAAAATATATGATGATTATGAAGTAGAACGTAAAGTTTTGGGGCAAAATATAATTAAGGTAGTTGATGATTATGCTACAAATTATGCTACTCTTACTGATGCAAAAGCGGATGAATTAGCAAAAGGAACATTAAAAAGTAATCTTGGGTATGAAAAATTATATGATAAAACATATACTAAGGCCAAAAAGGCAATAGGAGCTATTAATGCAGCTAAATTTATACAATTAGAGGTTTATTTACAAACTGCGATTCGTAGCCAAATTTTGGATTCTATTCCTTTCATTGGAGAAATTGAAAAATCTAAAGTGAACTAAAAAGGGTAATTTTAGTCCAAAAAAAATGCGTTAACAATTGAAGAAACTGTTAACGTATTTTTATTTTATAGTATTCTTACTTTTTAGTTTTTACTTCATAAATGGCATCAACCATTCCGTCTTTGAAAGTATCTAAAGGTAATTCCCAAAACATGATCCCGCCTAATTTCTTAGATACAGCATATTCTGTTTTTTCTTTTATTGAAGGAATATCATCTCCAGTTGCAAATTTTTGTTCTTTTTCATTATACCAATAACCTGCTTTTGCTTTATTGTCCCAGAAATATTTCCATCCATTAGCTTCTGTAAAAGTAGTTGCATAGTTTCTAAAAGGTACGCCTTCGATATGTACTCCTGGTTGGTATAAACCATTATTTACATTAGCAACATCTTTCCATATTCTAGTATAAAAAGCACCCCCAATTACTAATTTATTAGCTGGAATTCCTAGTTTTAATAAATAAGACACGGCTCTGTCTGTAGATTGAGCGTCTGGAGTTCCACCATATAAAGGAGCATGATGACCAGTTACAGTTGCATATCCGTTTACTAAATCATAACTCATTATGTTTACGCGATCTACTAATGGCATAACAATTTTCCATTCTATAGACTCGTCTAAGAATTTTTGAAAACCTCCGGCAGCAAAACTAAGTTCATGTTTTTTGCCTAAACTTGTACGTAATGCTTTTACAAGTTCAGTAAAGTTTGGTTTGTCTGCAGCTTGATACAAATGTCCAGGAAGACCTTCAATCGCTGGGTATTCCCAATCTAAATCTAAACCATCAGTTTTAAAATAATCATTTATTTCTTTTACCGATTTAGCAAAAACATTTCTTCCTTGTGCAGTCGAGAAAACTTCAGAACAAGGCTCGCATCCTGCCCAACCTCCTAATGAAAGCATTATTTTAAGCTTAGGATGAGTTTTTTTTAATCCAACTAAGTGTTTTATTGAAAGAGAATCTTTGGGAGTATCTACGCTTAGTTTTCCATCTTTTAGGTGACAGAAGCTAAAGATAATGTGAGTTAGTTTGCTTACATCATATTGATCAATAAGTTTGTCATCACCAGTATAATAAGCAATAACGTCAATTTTTTTTCCTGATTGTGCAAAAGAGTTTGTGGTAAAACAGCACAAGAAAAAGAAAATAATCGGTTTTAATCTTTTCATTTTTTAAGAATTTTTAGTTTTTAATAGGTTTTTGAATGCTAAATATAGAACATTTCAAACAAAATATTAATCAAATAGATACACAGTATTAGGCTTATTTGTTACAGTTTTTGCTTTGCAAAGGAAGTTTTATAGTGTTTTAAGGGAGAAATTATTTCTTTTTCCTTAAATTTACAATTCTTCTGTATACAAATTATCAAAGTTATACTTATAAAAACTTCCTCAATCCGAATTTAAAATTTGGATTTACTTTAGATAATAACAGTGAAAAAAAAATTACCATGAATAAATCTACAAGCTCAAGTGTCTTTAAAACCAATTTTACAAAATCAGTTGCATTACCAAGTTTAACCATAATTATTGCAATTTCATTGTTTTGCATTTTCTTTTCAAAAGATGCGGAGCAGGCACTTAATTTTGCAAAAGACATAATATTTAAAAATCTAAGTTGGCTTTATGTATTGTTGGTAACCATTTTTGTTTTGTTTTTAGTGACATTAGCAATTAGTAAATTTGGTAAAATCAAATTAGGAGCAGATGATTCTGAGCCTGAATATTCTTTCTTTTCCTGGATAGCAATGCTTTTTGCCGCTGGAATGGGAATTGGGTTAATATTTTGGAGTAGGTGAAACTATGGCGCATTACGCAACACCAGCCAATGCTAATTTGGCGGAAAATTTACGAGCGAAAGAAGCACAATTATATACTTTTTTCCATTGGGGTTTTCACGCATGGTCTATATATGGAGTTGTAGGACTCTCATTAGCCTATTTTGCTTATAGACACAATTTACCACTTGCAATCCGAAGTGGATTTTATCCGATTTTAAAAAGTAGAATTCACGGAAAGTTTGGAAACATTGTAGATGTTTTTGGTCTGTGCAGTACTTTTTTCGGAATTGCGACAACTCTAGGTTTCGGTGTAGTGCAGTTAAGTGCTGGATTAGTAAGTCTTCATATAATTCCAGAATCTAGTTTTAATTATCAGATTATTATTGTTTTGGTTGTGATGATAATTGCTGTTTCTTCGGCTATTTCAGGTTTAGGAAAAGGGGTTAAAAAACTTAGTGAGCTAAATATTCTTATGGCTGTTTTATTAATGTTGTTTATACTTGTTTTCGGGCCAACTATTTATATTCTAAGTACGTTTACTGAAGGTTTAGGACATTATATCAGTCATTTTATATCGCTAACTTTTAATACTTATGCTTACGAGAAAGGAAGTCAGGAATGGTTTTCAAAGTGGACAATTTTGTATTGGGCATGGTGGATTTCCTGGGCGCCTTATGTAGGATTGTTTATTGCCAAAATCTCTAAAGGAAGAACTATACGAGAATTTATTTTGGCGGTATTATTTATTCCTGCCTTTTTTAATTTTTTGTGGATGACTGTTTTCGGGAGCAGTGCCGTATGGATCGATGAGCATATTGCACATGGCGCTTTAAGTGAATTTGCTAAAAATCCAGACACGCTTTTGTTTAGTTTCTTTACTTATTTCCCGTTCACTACCTTTTTGAATATTTTATCAATTCTGATTATTTGCGTGTTTTTTATCACGTCTGCAGATTCGGGGATTTTTATAATGAATGGTATAGCATCAAAAGGAGCTGTAAGTTCACCAAAATGGCAAAGTATCTTTTGGGGTGTTTTATTATCACTACTGTCCTTGAGTTTATTACATTCTGGTGGTTTGGCTTCTCTTCAGACAATGACATTAATTACCGCTTTACCCTTCGGAATTATTATGTTGCTATTATGTTATAATTTGTGGAAAGCATTAGTTGTAGATAGTGAATACAGTGCCAAAAAATACTCACATGGAAGTTTAAATTGGAACAATACTAATTGGAAGGAACATCTAGAAAAGATTGTGACAGTCTCTAAAAAGAAGGATATTCATAAGTTTTTGAATGAAACTGTAAAAAAAGCTTTTGAAGAATTAGTGGTTGAATTGGCTAAAAACAATATTGAAGCACATATAAATTATTTTTCTTCGCCCCAACAAGCCATCGAGTTAGAAATAGAATATGATGAGTTGCGAAACTTTAAATATGGTGTTATGGCTCAGGGACAAACTGTTTCTGAAACTTTATTAAAAGAAAAAAATACTCCGGATATGGATTTGGAAATTATTTTTCAACCAATTACTTATTTTGGAGATCATCGTAAAGGATATGATATTCAATATTTGAGTAAAGATGGAATTATCTCCGATGTTTTGAGGGAATATGAACGTTTTTTAAATCTAAGTTCAGAAGGAGACCATGATTTGATTATGAAACCAAATAGTTAATTATTGATTGTAAATTGTGAATGATTGATTGCTGATTGTGAAAAATCTGTACTTGATTTTTTAATCATTTTAATCCTGTAATGTGTAGCAAAAAATAATTAAGGAATTAGGTTGATAATGTAGAGACGTACAGCAGTGCGTCTCTTTTTTTGCGTAGACACTACTGTGAGCTTCTACTGTTTGTGATAATAAAAAAAACCGCACTGTTTTCGGGACAGGTGCGGTTTAAACAAATTAAAATTGACTAAAAACTATTTTGATTTTAGAAGCAGTATTCGTTTTCTGCAACTAATTTTGAAGTAATCGTTTCTCTAAGTGCCACTACATTTGGCATATTAGTGTATTTTGTAAAACGACGTAATCCCATTAACATCATACGTTGTTCATCTCCTTCAGCAAAAGAAATAATTCCTTCTTTTCCTTTTTGAGTTACAATATCTACAGCTTTATACAAGTATAATTTTGCCATAGCAATTTGCTCTTGTACTTTAGCTTCACCTTCTTTTTTGGCTAATTTCTCAGTTCTAAGAATAGTACTTTCTGCCATATAGATTTCGATTAAGATATCAGATGCAGCCATTAATAATTGTTGGTGAGCATCTAAGTCTGGACCATACTTTTGTACAGCACTTCCAGCAACCATTAAGAAAACTTTTTTCAGGTTTGCAACGATTCCTTTTTCTTCAGCAAATAATTCAGAGAAATCAGGAGTGTCAAAAGATGGAATACCCATTAATTCTTCAGATACCTTCATTGCAGGTCCTAATAAATCAACATGACCTTTCATCGCTTTTTTGATTAACATACCTACAGAAAGCATTCTGTTGATTTCGTTTGTTCCTTCGTAAATACGAGCGATACGAGCATCTCTCCAAGCACTTTCCATTGGTGTATCTTCAGAGAATCCCATTCCACCAAAAATCTGAATTCCCTCGTCAGCACAATTCTGAACATCCTCAGAAACTGCAACTTTAAGGATAGAACACTCAATAGCGTATTCTTCAACACCTTTTAATTCAGCTTCTTGATGTGTAGAACCTTCTGCTTCACGAGCAATAATTCTATCTTCGATATCTTTTGCTGCACGGTAAGAAGCACTTTCACCAGCGTAAGCGCTAGTTGCCATTTCAGCTAATTTATAACGAATAGCACCAAAACTTGAAATCGCTGTGTTAAATTGGATTCTTTCGTTAGCATATTTTACAGCTCCAGTAGTTACTCTTCTTTGAGCATCAAGACAAGCAGCAGCAAGTTTAATACGACCAACGTTTAATGCATTCATTGCAATCTTGAAACCATTTCCTCTTTCAGATAGCATGTTTTCAACAGGAACTTTAGTATCATTAAAGAAAACCTGACGAGTAGATGAAGCACGGATTCCTAATTTATGCTCTTCTTCATTCATAGAAATTCCATTAGATGGATCATTTTCTACGATGAAACCTGTAATATTTTTATCATCACCAATACGAGCAAAAACGATGAAAACGCTACAGAAACCTGCATTCGAAATCCACATTTTTTGTCCTGTAATTTTGTAATGCGTTCCGTCTTCAGATAAAACGGCTTTAGTTTTTCCTGAGTTTGCATCAGAACCAGCTCCTGGCTCAGTTAAGCAATAAGCTCCAAACCATTCGCCTGACGCTAATTTAGGAACGTATTTTTTCTTTTGTTCTTCAGTACCATATAAAGTAATTGGCATAGTTCCGATACCTGTATGAGCACCAAAAGCAGTCGAGAACGAACCTGTAGCTCCCGAGATGTAATCACAAACTAACATAGTCGATACAAATCCCATTCCTAATCCACCGTATTCTTCTGGAACTGCAACTCCTAAAAGTCCAAGTTCTCCAGCTTTACGCATACTTTCTTCTGTAAATGCGTAATCTTTTTTCTCGAAACGATTTTTGTTAGGCCAAATTTCTTTGTCTACAAACTCTTTTACAGAGTCACGCATCATTAATTGCTCTTCCGAAAAATCTTCTGGTGTAAAGATATCTTCGCACTTTGTTTCTTTTACTAGGAATTGACCTCCTCTTGTTTTGTCGCTCATATCAGCCCCCTAACCCCCGAAGGGGGAATCCTACTAGGGGTGAGTAGGGTGTAAATTGTTAAACTATTTTTTATCTTTTTTATGTATTTATTAATTCCCCCTTCGGGGGGTAGGGGGCTTACAATACCTCGTAAATCCCAGCGCTACCTTGTCCAGTTCCTACACACATAGAAACGATTCCGTATTTACTACCTCTGCGTTTCATTTCGTCGAATAATTGAACAGAAAGTTTTGCACCGGTACAACCCAGAGGGTGACCTAAAGCAATTGCACCACCGTTTACGTTTACGATATCAGGGTTTAAACCTAATTCACGAACAACTGCTAATGATTGAGAAGCAAAAGCCTCGTTTAACTCTACTAAATCAATATCTTTTAATTGTAATCCTGCTTGCTTTAAGGCTTTCGGAATTGCTTTTACAGGTCCGATACCCATGATTCTTGGCTCAACACCAGATGAAGCAAAGTTTACTAATCTTGCGATAGGCTCAAGGTTTAATTCTTTAACCATATCCTCGCTCATGATTAAAACAAAAGCAGCACCATCACTCATTTGAGATGAGTTACCTGCAGTTACACTTCCGTCAGCAGCAAAAACAGGTCTTAAACCAGCTAAAGCTTCTTTAGACGTTCCAGCACGTGGACCTTCATCTTTATTTACAACGTATGATTTAGTTTCTTTTTTACCATTTTCATTGATAAAAGTTTGCTCAACAGTAATCGGAACGATTTGTTTGTCAAATTTACCTTCAGCTTGCGCTTTCAATGCTTTAATGTGAGAGTTATAAGCAAACTCATCTTGATCTTCTCTAGAGATTTTGTATTGGTTAGCAACCGCTTCAGCAGTTAAACCCATTCCCCAGTAATAATCTTCATGACCTTCGGCAGCAAGTTTATAATCCGGAGTTGGTTTGTAACCTCCCATCGGAATAAAACTCATACTTTCGGCACCACCAGCGATGATACAATCTGCCATTCCCGATTGGATTTTAGCAGTTGCCATTCCGATAGTTTCAAGTCCAGATGCACAGTAACGGTTTACGGTTACACCAGGAACATCTTCTACTTTTAATCCCATAAGAGAGATTAAACGACCAACGTTCAAACCTTGTTCAGCTTCTGGCATGGCATTACCTACCATAACATCATCAATACGTTTTTTGTCAAAATCAGGTAGTTCAGCCATCATATACTGAATGGTTTCTGCTGCTAATTCATCAGGTCTTTTAAATCTAAAAACCCCTTTTGGTGCTTTTCCTACCGCAGTACGGTATGCTTTTACTATATATGCTGTTTTCATTTGTTTTTGTTTTTTTAAGAGTATAGAAGATCAAGGAGAGGCAAGAGGCAAGAAACAAGACAAAATTTTAATTTTGAAATCTTGCTTCTTGGTTCTTTATTCTTTTTCTAGCTTCTTTATTCTATTTTCTAATTACGAAGTGGTTTTCCTTTAGTTAACATATATTGAATTCTTTCTAATGTTTTTCTCTCAGTACAAAGAGATAAGAAAGCTTCACGTTCGATATCTAATAAATATTGCTCAGATACTAAAGTAGCTTCAGATAAATCACCACCAGCCATAACGTAAGCAAGTTTGTTAGCAATTTTCTTATCATGCTCAGAGATGTATTTTCCAGCTTCCATTTGATCTGTTCCTACTAAGAACATTCCTAATGCTTGTTTACCAAGAACCTTAACATCAGTTCTTCTGATAGGTTGTGTATAACCAGCTTCCGCCATTAACAATGTATGTTTTTTAGCTTCTGCAATCTGACGGTCTTTGTTTACTACAATAATATCTTTACCATGTTGTAAAAGACCAGTGTCAAAAGCTTCGTAACCAGAAGTAGACACTTTTGCCATAGCAATAGTTAAGAAATACTCTTGAAGAACGTTTAATTCCACATCATTTTTGCGGAATAAATCAGAAGCTCTTAAAGCCATTTCTTTAGATCCACCACCACCAGGAAGTACACCAACACCAAATTCAACCAATCCCATATACGTTTCTGCAGCAGCTACAACTTTATCAGCATGTAAGCTCATTTCGCATCCACCACCAAAAGTCATTCCGTGAGGAGCAACAACAACAGGAATTCCTGAGTAACGTACGCGCATCATAGTGTCCTGGAACATTTTGATAGCCATGTTTAACTCATCATATTCTTGCTCAACAGCCATCATGAAAATCATTCCGATATTAGCTCCAACAGAGAAATTTGCTGCTTGGTTACCAATAACTAAACCTTGATATTCTTTTTCAGATAAGTCGATTGCTTTATTGATAGCCTGAAGTACATCGCCACCAATAGTATTCATTTTAGATTGGAATTCTAAGTTCAAAATTCCATCTCCAAGGTCTTGGATAATTGCTCCACTATTGCTCCAAACTTTTTTGCTTTCGCGAATGTTGTTCAGGATAATAAATGAATCTTGACCAGGAACTTTAGTTTGTGATTTTGTTGGAATGTTGTAAAAATAAGTAGCACCTTCTTTTACAGAGTAGAAGCTTTTGCTTCCAGATGCCAACATATCGTTTACCCATGCAGCAGGAGCTAAACCTTCTGCTTTCATGATTTCGATTCCGTTTTCGACACCAATAGCATCCCAAATTTCGAAAGGACCATTTTCCCATCCGAAACCAGCTTTCATTGCATCGTCAATTTTATATAATTCGTCTGAGATTTCAGGAATTCTGTTTGATACATAAGCAAACATTCCTGCGAAACTCTTACGGTAAAATTCTCCAGCTTTATCTTTTCCTTTTACAAGAACTTTAAAACGATTGATAGGTTTATCGATAGTTTTAGTTAGCTCAAGCGTAGCAAAATTTGCTTTTTTAGCAGCACGATATTCCAGAGTATCTAAGTCAAGAGTAAGGATATCTCTACCTTCTTTTTTGTAGAAACCTTGTCCTGTTTTGCTTCCTAACCAATTATTCTCCATCATTTTTGTGATGAAATCAGGAAGTTTAAACAATTCGTGTTGCTCATCTGTTGGGCAGTTTTCATAAATACCGTTGGCAACGTGCACCAAAGTATCCAAACCAACTACATCAACAGTACGGAAAGTAGCCGATTTTGGACGACCAATTACTGGACCAGTCAATTTATCAACTTCTTCGATAGTTAATCCCATTTCTTTAACCAAGTGGAATAAACTTTGGATACCGTAAATACCAATTCTGTTTCCTATAAACGCCGGAGTATCTTTAGCAACAACCGAAGTTTTTCCTAAAAATTTAGATCCGTATTCGTTTAAGAAATCCAATACTTCAGTAGAAGTTTTTGGACCAGGAATAATTTCAAATAATTTTAAGTAACGCGCAGGGTTAAAAAAGTGAGTTCCGCAGAAGTGTTGTTGGAAATCTTCGCTTCTTCCTTCGCTCATAAAATGAATCGGAATACCAGAAGTGTTAGATGTTACTAAAGTTCCTGGTTTACGGAATTTCTCGATTTGTTCAAAAACTAGTTTTTTAATATCAAGACGTTCTACAACAACTTCTATAATCCAATCAACATTGGCAATTTTTGCCATATCATCAGTCGTATTTCCAGTCGTAATTCTGTTTGCGAATTTCTGACTGTAAATAGGAGAGGGTTTAGATTTTAATGAGTTAGCAAGATGTTCGTTTACAACTCTGTTTCTTACTACTTTGCTTTCCAGAGTTAAGCCTTTTTTAGTTTCGGCCTCTGTTAACTCACGGGGAATGATGTCTAGGAGTAAAACTTCCACACCAATGTTAGCAAAATGACAAGCTATTCCTGAACCCATAATTCCGGATCCAATTACGGCAACTTTTTTAATTGTGCGTTTCATTTTCTATTTTTTCTGTTTGATTAAATATATTTTTATCTTGTATTAATTCATTTATGATTTCTGCCACCTCAATAAAATGTTTTAATTTTTCTTCAGAAACGTGATTTCTAACTGTTTCATTAAACTTCAAGACAGTATTTTTAGATAAGTCTCTTTTTTCTTTTCCAAAATCAGTTAGATAAATCAAAACCCCTCGTCCATCGGTTGGATTTTTCTTGCGAACAATCAATCCTTTGTCTTCCATAGATTTAAGCGTTCTGGTTAAGCTAGTAGCTTCCATTCCCATTCTGGGACCCAATGCCGTCGATGGAGTACCTTCCTCTTTATCGATACTCAATAACGCAAAACCAGTTGCCATTGTCGCATCATATTTTGCAGCCTCCTCATTGTACATCCTTGATACAGCTTGCCATGTTGCTCGTAAAATATAATCTATAGTTTTTTCTTTCATTTGGTAGATTGTATTTGATTATTTAATTTTAATGTGAAATACTTAGATAATATCTTATACATTAATTAAAATCGAATTCGTCTTGTTGGCAACTATATCGATTTCAAATATAATAAAAAAATATTATGCATGCATAGTATTTCTAAAAATATTTTTTTGTTAATTAAAAATTTGCTCTGAAATAGAGTCTGTTAAGTTCTTTTTTGAATGAAATATAATGTTTTTTTTGAAATTTTTATTATTCCAATATTCTAAAAACAACATCAGGCCAGTAAATTAGGAATTTAGATTATTGTTATTGAAAGATAATTCTTCGATTTAAAAACAAGAATAATCAATCCTCATATTTAAGTAAAGCCTTCCTAAGTTTATCTTTTATTCTCAATCGCAATCCATTGGGGCTAATAACTTCCAATCCGTCACCAAAACCCAAAAGCAAACGCTCAAATTCATAATTAGTTTTAAGTTTTAGCGTAATAATTATACTTCCGTCCTCATTTTCTTTTTCTAGTTTTTGTGAAGCATGAAAAGGCTTTGTCAAAACATAAGGAGCATTTTCTTTATCGATCCACAGTTCTATTTTTCTTGCATTCATGCCTTGGTTTACAGTAACACCAACAACATCTTTATAAAATTCTTCGGCATCAAAATTTTCCTCTATATAAGGTAGGTTAAAATCAAAATCGATATTGGTGATTCTGTCAAGAGCCAAATTGGTAATAGGCTGAGAACCTTTTTTCTTCCCAATCAAAAACCAACGATTATTAAACTCCTTTAAAATAAAAGGATGGAAATTGAATTTTTGTTCCTCTCTCGATTTAAAAGATTTATAAGTAATAACCAGAACAATCTTCTTGACAATAGCCTGATAAATTTCGTCCAGATAATGCAAACCTTTTAAGTTCTCGTTTTTATCCAGATAAATAACCGAATTAGTATGCGATTTCTCCGAATAGATTTTATCTTCCAAACGCTGCAAAATATCCGAGACATCGCTAAACAAAGAAAAATCTTTAAACTGTTTTAGCATCGATACCGTTTCAGTCAAAACATTCATATCCGTTTCCGTTAGCGGAATATCAGTAATCGAGAAATCTTCCTCATCATACTTATAAAACTTCTTATCATAAACGACAATAGGAGCATTGTATCCCAATTTCTCACTTCGCATAAGCTGAATATCCATTTGTATCGTACGCTTACTTATACGGTTTTCGCGGCCTTCATATTCAAATAAAGCATCCGAACAAGCCTCGATTAAATCATCAAGAGTCCAAGTTCTGTATTGATTCTGCAGACACTTATCGATTGTTTTATAGCGAATTAATGCATTTTTGTTTTGTGACATACTATGTGTTTTGCTGCAAAGACCCGAAAGCACTAAGTTTTTTTCTCGCAGATTTTGCAGATAAAGCAGATTTTTTTTGAATCATTTTAATCCTTTAATCTGTAGCTTAAAAAACTTTGCGACTTCGTTCCTGATATTGCGCGATTAATTTGGTCAATATTTATTTGGGCGTGTCCCGCTGAAAAAGCGGGTCGGGCTTTCGGCTTTATCTTTTGTTCCGTTCCACTTCACAAAAGGATATCGCCTCTATCCCTCACGCAAATCAACTTTTGTGATAAAAATAAGCTTAATGATTTTACTGCGCAAGTAGTTTGCGTACAAAAAAGATAGTTTTTATAATAAAATGAAATTATACTTTAAAAAAAGAAATCCTATTGATGTTCAGAATTATAAGAAATAATGCTAATATTTTGAATATTTTTCATTTTAAAAATTAAAAAAAGAAGAGATTATTACTAGTGTTAATTTTGATTCCAAGAAAAACGCACCTACTTTTGCGACCTTAAAAAATTGATTTACACCATATGGGGAAACTTTACTTATTACACCTACATTTTTTTTTTATAATCACAAGTTCAGTTTATGGTTTTAGTACAACCGATAAAAGTAATTTTTCCACCAATAAAGATTACAAAAGTCTAGTTTTACCACCCAATGTCGATTTTAATTTTACCAATGACGGAACTTGTTCTGGAACTCCAGTAACATTTAATCCAGTTGTAAGCGGTAATGCTCCTTATACCTATAAATGGGATTTTGGAGACGGAAGCACTTCTACCAATAGTAATCCAAGTCACTTATTTAATGCAGTTGGTTGCGGATTTCAGAACTTTAGCGTAAGCTTAACCGTTACAGATGCTAATGGAGACTCTAATACAGTAACAAAAGTTATTTCGGTAAAGCAAAAACCAGATTTAAAATTTGGGAATGCAAATGCACCAGGTTCACTAAAACCTTTTGAACGATGTGGAGACAATAACTCAAATCCTAAATATAGTATTAGCGTTGCAAATAATTCAGCTTCTATAGGATGTATTACATCTTATAACGTAGATTGGGGTGATGGTAACTCCGAAACTAACGTTGTTTTTCCTAAAACACATGAGTACCAGAAATTAGGTTCTTTTAATATGGTAATAACTGCAATAGGTAATAATAGTTGTAGCAATTCTATTACCTACGTAGTTAAAAATTCCAATAACCCAATCGGAGCACTTATAGCTCCGGGTAATACAATCAATTTATGTATTCCTGTTGATCCAATGCCATTTGCTATTGGTTCATGGGGACTCAATCCTTCAGATACTCAATATTATGTTAACTATGGCGACGGAACAAACGATACTTATTCGCAAGGACAATTAGAAAGTTCTCCATATTATAATGCAGCAAATCCAGAGGCTTCGCGTAATTTTCCAATACCACATAAATATACAAGAGCAAATTGTGATACTAACGGAAGCACAGTTAGCTTAACAATAATGACATCTTGTGGAACCACAGATCTTAAGGCAGGGCCAATAAAAATATTAGACGTACCCCAACCAAATTTTAGCGTACAAAGCATAGCATGTGTTAATTCAGCTGTTAGTTTTAGCAATTATACTTATGCGGGATATACCAATAATTGTAGCACAGTTAATGTTTACACATGGGATTTTGGAGATGGAAGTACTTCTAGGGATGTTAATCCTTATCATGTATATTCAGCACCAGGAACCTACACAATCAAGCTGAATGCAACAACGCCTTGCGGAGTTGGCATGGAGACAACAAGAACAATATGTGTTGAGCCTGTATTGCAGCCAGACTTTACTTTTGGTAATGCGTGTGCTTCAACCAATATTCAGATAACGAATACCACAGACACAAGTTTTAGCTGTGGAACCGAAAGTTATTATTGGGATGTTACTAATTATTACGAAGGATATTGTGGTAAAGAATCAGTACCAGGATTAGGAAGAGGACAATGGAATTTTGCGAATGGAACTTATTCCTCATCAAAGGATCCTGTTTTTAACTTTACAATGCCTGGAACTTATTACGTAAGGTTAACAACTAGAAATTCTTGCGGAATAGTGCGAGAGATTATAAAAGCAATTCCAGTAAAAAAGCCGCCAGTTACGACCCTAAAACCAATTTCAGATTTTTGTAATTCAGCAACAATTAACCCTGTTGGAACAGTAGAAGAAACTTGTTCGCCAAGTTCTGAAATTACTTATCTGTGGACTTTTGTAGGAGGAACACCTTCATCATCTACATTACTTAATCCAGGACCGATAAATTATACTGTTAGTGGTAAGTATGAAGCTATCTTTAGTGTTAGTAATAGTTGTGGAACTACAACAAAAACAGCCCCTTTTTCTGTAGATCTGGTTCTTTCACCAGTTATAAAAGATAAAACAGTAAAAATATGTAGCGGTAATAATTTTCAGGTTACGCCAGTTACTAACGGAATAGATAATGTGCCAGCAGGAACAACTTATGTATGGTCAACGCCAGTAGTTTCTCCTGCAGGAGCAGTAACAGGAGCAAGTGCAGAATTTTCTCCAAGAACAAATATTAGTCAGTATTTAATAAATAATACTGCCAATCCTGCTACAGTAACCTACACTGTATCGCCAATATCCAAGGTGTGTCCTGGACCTAATTTTACGATTACAGTAACAGTAGATCCATTAATAAAGGTAATCGAAACAACAAAAAACAGTACTTGTTTTGGAGTAAACGATGCTTCTATTACAATAAATGTAACAGGAGGAATTCCTTTTGCAACAGCAACACCTTATACTTTTTCATGGACAGGTCCTAACGGATTTACAAGTACCGATAAAGATATTGCTAATTTAAAACCCGGAGGGTATACTTTAAGAGTTATTGATAATGGTAATTGCCCATTTACAAAGACGTATTATGTTAGTGAGCCAGGATTATTTCAATTTTCAGGAAGTAAAAACGACATAACTTGTTTCGGATCTAATAACGGAAGTATTTATTTATCAACATCAGGAGGAACACAGCCATATACATATGTATGGACAAAAGACGGAAATCCTTACACAGCAACTACAGGAAGCCCTAATAATCTAGGACCTGGAGTTTATGGAGTTACAATAACTGAAGTTAATAATTGTAATATACTTACAGGGAGTTATGAAATCATCGAACCGCCATTATTAAAGGTAAAATTGGAGAGTCAAGTTGATATTTTATGTTACGGATATTATACAGGTGAAATTAATGTAAGTACAACAGGAGGTCGATTTACCGAAACATCTCCAGGAGTTTTTAATTACCGATATAGCTGGACAGGACCAAACGGATTTAGAAGTAATCTTCAAAATTTAAAAAATCTTGCAGCAGGTACTTATGATTTGACCGTTACAGATAATTCTAATTGTACCGATAAATTGCAAGTTGTATTACTTCAGAACGACGAAATACGTTTAAATTACAGTAAAACAGAAATAGCATGTTATAATTATGCCAATGCATCTATTACCATTAATAGTATTACAGGAGGAGTTCCGTTTACAACAGGAGATCCATATATCATAAAATGGAGCAATTTAGGAACAGGTTTAGTACAAAATAACTTATCTGCAGGAACCTATATCATTACAATTACAGATGCATTAGGTTGTCCAAAAGTGTTTCCAATAGTTATAGATAATGCACCAGTATTTACTATAAACCCAGATGTAAAGAACGTTTCTTGTTTTGGAGCAAATGATGGTCATATCCGACTAAACCTTGTAGGAGGAAAAGCGCCAGTTTCTTTAGTTTGGGATGATAACTCTACAGCAGGAATTGAACGTAATAATATAGGCCCAGGAAAATATAGCGTAACAATTACCGATGGTAAAGCCTGTGTAATAAAAGAAACCTTTATTATAATAGAACCTTTGTTGTTAGAAATAAGAGCTGATGTTTTAAATCCATTAGATTGTGTTGATGCAAACACGGGAGAAATCAACTTAGTTGTTACCGGAGGACTACCACCATTTACCTACACTTGGTCTAATGGAGCAAAAACCGAAGATTTGACAAAACTTCCACCAGGTACTTATGCAGTTACTGTTACAGATGCTAATGGTTGTAAAAAATCAGAAGAATGGAAAATTACGCGATTCGACCAACTTACGCCAACAATAGAAGTCCTAACGGATTTTGATTGTAATACTAAATATGTACATCAAACTTATGTAGGACACGTAAAAGGAGGGATTCCGCCTTATACTTTAAGCTGGTCCGATGGAGTTGTTTCAGGTCCTAATAACGAGATTATGAATACCGAAAACAATGGTTTAATTATATTTAGTGTCACCGATAGTTTTGGTTGTACAGCAAATTTCCCATATAATGTTAATAAACCAGTTTTAGGAATAGCCAATTATTCTACAGGTTCATATGCTAAAGATGTTTATGATTTATATTCTATTTACGACCCAATTTTATTTACAAACTTAGCAACAGGCGATTTTACAAACATATCTTGGGATTTTGGTGATGGAAATTTTTCAAACGAAGAAAATCCTAAACATATCTATACCAGAGAAGGAACTTATACCATAAAACAAACTGTAACATATCCGTTTGGTTGCCAATATAGTTACACATCTACAATAGTAGTCGAAAAAGGATATAGTTTAGTAATGCCAAATGCTTTTACACCAAATAATGACGGTTATAACGACACGTTTGCACCCGTATTTTTAGGTCTTGAAAACATCACACTCGATGTTTATGATACCTGGGGAGGAATTGTATATTCCGAAACAGGAAAAAATATTAGTGGATGGAACGGACAAATTAAAAATCATCCAGCCGAAAACGGGAACTATTATTTTAAAATCACGGCAAAAACCTTTTACAATCATACCGTAACCGAAAAAGGAGCATTCACATTACTTAAATAAAAGCAACAGATTACAATGAGATTAAAACTATATATTACAATAATTATTACCTGTTGCTTTTTTTCTGAAACGAGAGCACAAGACCCAATTTTTACACAATACTTTTTAATTCCAGAAACATTAAATCCAGGTTTTTCTGGATTTATGGAAACAACATATGCAGGAATCGTTCACCGCGAACAATGGCCAGATCTGGATTTAAAAATAGATACCGATTATGCGTTTGTAAATACTTGGAATGAAAATATTAATAGCGGTTATGGTATAAGTGTTTTAAACCAAAGAGAGAATCTAACCAAGTATAATTACACGCAAATAAATGCCAATTATGCTTATAGAGTAAAGCTAAATGATACTTGGTATTTTAGACCAGCCATCGAAGCTGGTTTCGGATTAAAGTCATTTGCATTTCAAAACTTATTGCTCGAGGATCAAATTAATATAAGAACAGGAGTTATAAATTCAAGTTCGATAGATCCGATGTTAAAAAATGACAAAGTCAGTTTTTTTGATTTCTCGGCAGGAATGGTTTTTAATACCGAAAGCCTTTGGATTGGTTTATCGATGAAACACCTTAACAGACCTAATATTTCCTTTGCAGCAAACGGAAATGTACCTTTGGATACCTTTTTCTCACTAAGTTCAGGTTACGAATTCCTTCTGGCAGATTATGTCGATGTGTTATTCCTACCGTATGAAACCAAATTGCTTATAACCTCAAATTATATGCAACAAGGACACTACAATCGATTTGATTTAGGAACATCAATCCAGTTCGAAAAAATATTTTTTGGAGCAACAGCAGTTACCAATCCATCAAAAAACGGAATAAACAGAGAATTACTTACCTCAATAAACCTTTTTACAGGATTACAATATCAGAACCTAAAATTAGGGCTTTCTTACGATGTAAATACATCAAACATGGGGAGAACAGGAGGCGTTTACGAAATCTTGCTAACCTACCAATTTAACCTAAGCGTAAAATGTTTCGGTTGTCCTAATTATACAGGAAGATAAACAGAAGTTATTATCTAATCAACAGTTTTAGCCTAATATGGGCGTGTCCCGCCGAAAAAGGCGGGTCGGGCTGTACGCTGTATCTTTTTTGGGCGAAAAGCCCAAAAAAGGATGCCGCTCCCATCCCTTACGCATTACAATAATAATGCAATTTCTTTTTCAATATTAATTCTCGCTTTCTCCTCATATAAATTTCTGAATTCCTCTGTCTGGTAGATAAATTCATTCTCCAGAAAATGTTTCAACGCTTTTGCACGTCCGGGTTTATATAGAAAATCAGGATAAATACTATATTCCTTTCTTATTTGCTCAAAGTATATTTGATATTCATCCCAATCTCGGGAGAGAATTTTTAAATCAAAATCTATTAGCCAATTAATATCCTCAATTATATGGTGCTTATGTTGTTGAGTTGCACAAATAGCATCAAAAACTAATTGACTATCAAAAACGATATTTTCAGGTAAAATAGACAACGCGTATTCGGCACTTTTGAGTTCATTATCTTTTTTAGAGCTTTTATAGATATAATCATGATAAAAGATAGCGTACAAAACTTCATTAGGGAATTCTAGTTTTTGCAAGTAAGTATCATAACATTTAACCATATCAGCAATATGAGTAAGATTATGGTAATGTCTTGATTTATTGGAATATGCCTTTTCTAAATCCAACCAATTACGCTGAATCTGTTTTTCTTCAAAACCAATAGTTGTAAGCAGTTCAGTATATTTTTCTTTTAGATTCATAGGGCTAATTTACATAAAAATAGAAATCTTTGTTAGTACGCAAAATAACTGCGCACCAACTACAAATCTTTGTAATGTCAAAATGAAAGGCCTTGTAGCTTAAAAGGAAAAGCCTACAGAAAAATTACTAGCTGTAGAGTTTGCGGATATTCCGGTTAGACCCGCGCGGACTAATGGGTAGAATTTACAGAAGCACCGAAATCGTTAGGGAAAGTAGGGAAGCGTATTTAGAGCCGCAATGCCCGAGAGGGAATATGAGTTCGAATCTCATCAAGGTCACAAAATTTGAATCAGATACATTTTAACCCAAAACGAGGATGGCAGAGGCGATGGAGATAAACCAGGAGATTTAGGTTGTGATAATTGTATAGAAACACCTAACTTTGACCAGATAGACAGTGATGGAGATGGTATTGGAGATGTTTGCGACAATTGCAGAATGACTCCTAACCCACTGCAAGAAGATGTAAATAAAAATGGAATTGGTGATGTTTGTGAAGGTGAGGACCAAGGAATAGGAAAAGAGGTTACTGCAGGCGCTCCCAAAAAGGCATATCGCTTTGTTGGAGATAAAGAATATGCGTTATCCAACCATTTAGGTAACGTACTTTCGGTAATTACCGACCGTTCTATTTTTGACACAAACGGAACATTCAGTCCAGACGTTCTTAGTTATTCTGATTATTACCCATTTGGGATGCTTGTGCCTAAATCTAACGCAGATCGTGGAGAGTATCGTTATGGTTTCCAAGGGCAGGAAATGGATGATGAGTTAAAAGGCGAAGGAAATTCTATTAACTATACTTTTAGAATGCATGATCCGAGGATTGGTAGATTCTTTGCTGTTGACCCGCTGGCACAAAAGTACTCATGGAATAGCCCATATGCTTTCTCCGAAAATAGAGTCATCGATGGGGTTGAACTTGAAGGACTTGAATTTACAAAACTCAACAAGTCATTAGTTGCTGCCCGATTAAACTATTTAGAGGATAAACCAATGGCTATTAATCAACAAGATTCTGATACATGCGTCCTAGCTGCTATTACTTATTTGTGGATTAAAGAAGATTGTCAAGGTTTCAGTCAAACGATAATGAAATTAAATGATACTGGTGAAGCTAGGTATAATCAGTTTGTTTTTCATCCAGGAGAGGATCTTCAAAACATTGACCCTAAAAGCACAAAAATTACTCACGAAAAAAATTACAGTGCTGATTGGCTTATATTAGCTAGTCTTCAACAAACTTTGAATACTCAAAGGAATAAACCTGACTACTCAGGTAAAGTTAATAGCAAAGGTGCGGATATTGGACCAACTGAAAATTCAGCAACCGAAGAAATGTTTTTAATGAAAAAATTATTAAATTTTAAGGATGTAAAAGCTATTAGTCCTAATGAAAAAAATTCAGGTTCGCAAACTTTGAAAAATATTGACACAAAATTTCGTGCAGGTTATTCTATAATTTTAAATGTTAGAGCAGCAATTATGTACGATCCAGCAGTAGCTTCTGGTATCCCAGGCATTCAAGATGGCCGTCATGCTGTAAATTATTTAGGAGGTCTAGAACAAGCGGGAAAAAATATATTTGATCAACAATTATATAGATTTAATGTTCAAACATGGGGAAGAAGTGAATACACAATCACGGTAACAGAAGGTCAAATAGAAAATGGTGCAATTATGAATTATGTACAAGGTAAATCTACAAAATAAGAAATATATGAAAATACATAGTGTTATATTATTAGCAATTTTTTTTATTTTGATAAGTTGCAGAAAAAGAGATGGAAACTTAGAAAAAAAAAACTATAATGACGTAAAAAAAGATAAAATATTATTAGAATTTAATCCCCATTTAATTACTAAATTGGATTTGATTAATACTGACAGTATTATATTGGAAGATTTTTATAAGAATAAAAAAATATCATCAAAATGGGTTAGTTTTCGATATAAAAATAAAGTAGATACAGCATATACTTTATATAAGGAAGCAAAGTATTATTTTCAACTTAAAAAAAATTTTGTACAAAAACACGATTATAAACTAATTATTAATATTAAAGATAAAAAAAACACTTATTTTTTCGAGAATATTGATTACGATTCAATTCGAAATGGCAAAACAATTTATTTTGTTACTAAATCATATATGTTAAATAAAAAAAAATATGGAAGTTATGATGCAGTTTATTATTTAGAATAAAATTTACTAATTTGTCCCCCTGTTGGCGCGAGCGTCTCGCTCGTGAACGCAAAGGAATGAATATAAAATAGAAAATTAAGCCTCGTCATTACTGACGAGGTTTTTCTCTCGCTCGTGAACGCAAAGAGAATCGATAAAGAATAGAAAATCAAACCTCATCAGTAAAATGGTGAGGTTTTTTTTCTCTGCTCTTAGAAGAGTTCTAATGAATAAAAAAATTGCCGTATGGTTGATAGCGAATGTCTGCTGACTTCGTAGCCACTACAATAAGCAATTCTAAGATAGCTCTATTTTTAAATCTTTCCATTTAGGATGGCATAAACATTAAAAAGCAGTTTAATATTATTTTAATCTGAAGCAGGTCTTCAAAGTTCTTTATTTCCAAGAGCATCAGATTGACAATTTGAAGAATTTACATTAACTAAAAAAAATAAAGCACTACATTCTACAGTAGATTTAGATAGGCAAGTAGGAGTGAAACAGTTATATAGTAAGAAAATTAAACTAATTCTGCATCTAACATTGGTTAATCCTTAATTTCAATTTTAATAATTATGAATAAAATAGACGAATTTTGGTATATTTTAACGAAAGCAATACTCAACAAGAATGAAGATATGATTTATCTATATGATAGGCCAAATGATTTGATACTAAGTTATTTATTTAAAAATAATAACGCAATTCCATATTATAAAAATGAGGAACTTAAACAAATTAACAGTGTTTATAGAAATAATGTAGTTGAAAATTTTGACCATGTTTATTCTAGATTCACTCAAAATGATTCATCAATTTTTAAATTAAAAGCAATCAGCGATCAAGAGAAAAAGCAATTTTTGGATGATTTTATATTTGATATTGAAGATTCTTATAAAAAACAAATTATCGAATGTGTTAATATAAATAATTTAGAAAAAGGAGGTTCTTTACTTAGTAAAATTAATTTTGAAAAATCTATGACTTATAGCAATAAACTCGGAATTTTTTTAAATGAAAAATTTCTTGACCTTTATTTTCCATTAGGGATAAGTACTAATACAAATGTTGTATGGTAATTTATAGTTACAGTTCGAAGTTTAGTTTTAGTAAAGGAGCTCTTCAATTTGTTCTTATGAATGAAAATATTGTCGTATGTACGCACTGACGAATATCTCTTAACTTCTCACTATGATAGTAATTGTAAGTTTGTAGACATTCAAAATGGTGTTGAACATACTAAAGCTGGAACGAGTAAAATATTTTCAACATATAAAAATATCGAAGTAAAATAACTATGGACGATTTAATAGAAAAAATTTTAGGTGAAGACTTTGAGATATTAAGAAGAGTTGATTTTAATGATTTAATATTTATTTTTTTTCAGGAAAGAGGATATTCAAATCCTTATAATGATGAAAGATTAAATTTAATTTCAGGTCGAGGACCATTAAAAATTAATAAAAAAACAAAAGAATATGAATTCACAAATGTGTATGAATTTTATTCTGAATATGGAGATAATGAACTAATTTGTCCAAAAGAAAACAAAACAGTTGTTGATTGGGATAAAGTGTTATCTAATATTAAAAATCGAAAACATATAAATGTTGATGACTTTATTTTATTATTAGAACATAATAATTTATCTATTGATACTTTTGATATTTATAGTAAAAAGCCGCCTGAAATTTATGATATAGAAGTAAAAAGCGATGATGATGCAAGTTTTTTAGTTGAATTTCTTAAACTAGTAAATGCTAATTATTTAAAAAAAAGTAATAATCATTTTGTAATAAATTTGAATCTTGATTTTTGAACACACTTTTAGAGAGTTCTTATAAATAAATTGATCCATCTTGTTACGCACTAGCAAACTTCCCCTGATTTAGTACTTATTACAATTAGCTACAAACATAGTTTAACAACAAAAGCAACCTGTAAATAGGTTGCTTTTGTTGTTACAGAAAGGTAAGTGAAAAAACAAATAATAAAAAAGACAACTCATCTTAGAAAAACTTTATGTTTTTAGATGTTAATTAATGCTTTCATAAATTGCACTCATCAACTTAAAATATAAATCAATGTTTAGGAACAATTTATATTACTCAAAATAAGATTTTTTTATTGCGCAAAATAACTGCGCACTAACTTTTGAATCTTTGTTTAAATAAAAGAAGAAATGAATACAGTACTTTTAAAAGAGATGATATCCAAAAAATATATTAGAGTGAATAAACACCCTGATTATGATTTATATATTTATAATTATACACAAAGTGCTCAATTTGAAAGAATATGGAATGAGATTACATTAAGTTGTAGAGGATTAATTCTAGATGAAAACTTTGAAGTTGTTGCAAGACCATTTCCAAAGTTTTTTAATTTAGGAGAAATGGAAAATCAAATAATCCCTAATACAACTTTTGAAGTGTATGATAAAGCGGATGGTTCGATGGGGATTTTATATTGGATTGATGAGGTGCCTTTTATAGCAAGCAGAGGTTCATTTGCAAGCGATCAATCCGATAAGGCGAACGAAATGTTGCATGGGAAATATAAAGATTCGTGGTCGCTTCTGGATAAAAGCAAAACCTATTTATTCGAGATTATTTATCCCGAAAACCGAATTGTTTTAGATTATGGCGCTGCGGAAGAATTGGTTTTACTGGCAATTATTGATACACAATCGGGAGACGAATTTCCGCTGGAAGATATTGGATTTCCTATAGTTGAAAGATATAACGGAATCAAAGATATTCAGACTTTAAAAGAAATGGATATTGTGAATAAAGAAGGTTTTATTATTAAATATTCGAATAACTTTAGATTAAAAATTAAATTTGAAGAATACCTTCGTTTGCACCGAATCCTTACGCAGGTTTCTAATTTGAACATTTGGGAATATTTAAAAACTAACCAATCTATAGAAGAAGTTTTAGAACGAGTTCCTGATGAATTCTTTGATTGGGTGAAAGAAACTAAAGCCGATTTAGAGAATCAATATGCAGTAATCGAAAATCAATGTAAGAAAGATTTTAAAGTATTCGAAACGGTAAAGGAAACAGCCTTGTATTTCCAGACATGTAAACATCAGGGAGTATTATTTGCAATGCTTAAAAACAGAGATTATTCAGAAATAATTTGGAGAATGATTAAGCCAACATTCGAAAAACCATTTAATAAAGGAGAAAAATAAAATGAGAAAAGTAATTTTAATGAAAGGATTGCCAGGAAGTGGAAAATCGACTTTGGCAAAAAAGATAATCTCAGAAAATCCAGAAACATATAAAAGAATTAATAGAGACGATTTACGAGCAATGTTCGATAACGGAACAACGAGCCAAAATAACGAAAAGTTTGTAAAAAAAGTTCGTGATTTATTAATCGTAAAATGCTTGGAAGAAGGAAAAAGTGTTGTGGTAGATGATACTAATTTATCAGAGACCAATTTGAGACGAGTTACACAATTGGTTCAGGAATACAATGCAAAATTTAGCGAAAAGGTAGTTGTTGAGGTTCTCGAAGTAAATACAGATGTTGCGGTTTGTATTGAGAGAGATGCTTTAAGAGAAAAACCAGTTGGTGAAAAAGTAATTAAAAAAATGCATCGACAATTTTTTAAAGACTCACCCGAATACGCAATCCAAAATCCAGAATTACCAAAAGCAATTATTTGTGATCTAGATGGAACATTGGCATTGATGAACGGGAGAAATCCTTTTGATGCAAGTAAGTGTGATCAGGATTTATTAAATGAACCAGTTGCAAACGTTTTAAGGAATTATAAGAAACTGGGTTATAAAATACTTTTGGTTTCAGGAAGAGAAGATAGATACAAAGAACCGACGTTGCGTTTCCTTGAAAAACACACAATAGAATTCGATGATTTAATCATGCGAAAAAGTCTGGATAGCCGAAAAGATTCTATCATAAAAACCGAAATCTATAATGATTTTATCAAAGATAAATACTTTGTAGAGTTTGCTCTCGATGATAGAAACCAAGTAGTAGATACCTGGAGAAACGACCTGAAATTACCATGCTTCCAGGTATATTATGGGGACTTCTAAAGGTGCAAAGGTTCAAAGATGCAAAGGTTCAGAGGTTTAGTTTTGTCGATAAATGATAATCCAAAAGGTTCAAGTTCTTCCTGTGTAGCTGTGTAGAGACGCACAGCAGTGTGTCTAACGCAACATGAGATACAAAGCGAAACAAATAAATTTTGTAGCAAAATAAATAAAAAACAATCAACAGACGGAGGTTCAAATCCTTCCTGCGCAGCTAATAAGTCGCGGTAGTTTAGTATGGGAAAATAGTTGGTTTTTTTAAGGGTCAAAGGTTCAGAGTTACCAGGGTTCAAAGGTTAAAAATTTTGCGCCTTCGTGGCAAAAAATAAAAAAGAATAAAAAAATATAAAGACTCAAAGAGAGAAAACCTTTGTACCTCTGAACCTTTGAGTCTTTACAACTTAAATAAAAATGAATACATATATAGATATCGGAATTAATTTAACCAATAAACAATTCCATAACGACATAGACGATGTCGTACAAAATGCATTAGATGCCGATGTATCGCAAATGATACTTACGGGTACAAGCGTAAAAAATAGTGAAGCTTCGGCTGAAATAGCAAAAGAATATCCAGGAATATTATACGCAACAGCAGGAATTCACCCGCATGATGCGAAGAGTTTTGATGCACAAAGCATTTCAAGGCTAAGAAATTTATTAAAGCAGAAACATGTAGTTTCGGTAGGCGAGTGCGGACTCGATTTTGACCGTGATTTTTCGCCAAGAAATGTACAGGAATTATGCTATAAAGCCCAATTAGAATTGGCAATCGAAGTTCAGAAACCATTGTTTTTACATGAGAGAGCTGCTTTTGCTCGATTTATGAGCATTACAAATGAGTATTTACCACAATTGCCAAAAGCAGTGGTACATTGTTTTACAGGAAGTTTGCAAGAAGCCAAAACCTATCTCGATAACGGATTGTATCTTGGTTTTACAGGAGCAATATCAGACAGTAAACGTTTTAATCATTTAAAAGAAGTGATACAATACGTTCCGCTGGATAGAATGATGATAGAAACCGATGCGCCATTTATGCTGCCAAAAAAGACGCCTGTTTCTCTCTTGAAAAAATACCACGAACGCCGTTGCGAACCTGCTTTTCTGCCTTTTGTTGCAGTAACAGTTGCACAGTTTAAAAGAATTTCGGGGATTATAGTTGCAGAAGAAACTACTAGGAATGCAAAAAGTTTTTTTGGAATTTAGAATTGAAATTTAATTTGTTTTAACCACAAATTTGCAAATTTATGATGTGAGTTTGTGGTTTTTTATTTGTTAATTTGAAACTGTGTTGCGAATAATAATTGCCAAAAAATCAATTAAATTTAAAAATTTTAACAGATAAAAAACAGATTCATTAATGACTTGTAAATCAGTATACTTTCAAAGTAATAAAATAATTCTTCTAGTATTTATTGTCCTAGCATTTTCATGTAAAAAAGAAGTAAAAGCAGTACATAAAAAGAGTATTAAAGACACAGTTTCTGCTGTAGAACCTGAGGAAGAAAAAGTAATTCCGACCGAAATAGAAAGTAATTTTCTAAAAAGACTTATTAAGGAAGAGATTGGCACCCAAAAATATAAGGAAATGCAAATATCCGAATCGCCTTATTATGTTGACTTTGCAAATGATGGCGATCCGTATACGGTTTCATTTTCAATTTTTGAAAAACGTGATTTTAATAATGACGGAATCATTGATTATGTAGTTAACAGATCATCTGAAGGAATGTTGGGAGGAAATGCAAACACAAATCGAGATTTTGTTTTCTATATTATGAAAGATGAAATTAAGGAGAAAGAATCGCATAGTATTCTGGGATACGCACCTTTTTCTTATAATATAATTGACGAAGCAAATTTTGTTGGAAATAAATTTAAAATTAAGGTTACACAAAATTTCAGAACGTATTCTAGTGCGGTAGAAGATTTAAAATCTACTTCATTATCATTTATATACAAGAATGGTAATCTATATGAAGAATCGTATTTGTCAAGTTGCAAATTGGCAAAATTAAAATCGAAAACTATTTTTAATGATATTACGGGAGTAGAAAAACGTACCAGAAGTATCGAAATGCATAATTATACCGAAACTATTGAAGAAATATATAAAAAGAATGATACTCTTATTAATGCAAGTGTAGGAGGTTGTGATAATTTAATATTAGAGTTTAATACGTTTTATAAAGTAGAACCAGATAAAATAGATAATACTGAATTTAAAAAAGAAGCTGCCTTACAATTATTAGAATTTTTAGCTAAGAATACGCAGTTTTCAAAAGAAATTAATGTTGCAATAAACTATTATCAAAACAATCCTTTAGACAACGAATATATCGAAAAAATAAAAGGATACGGATTTAGAGTTTTAATTGATAAAGACGACGACCGCAAAGGAGAATTAAGGTTTTTAGTTCAAATTGATAAAATTGATAACCCCTATCAAAAAGAGAATTGGGAAATTGCAACACGCAATAAAAAACCAATAAAAGTTGATGATGAATATTAGTTTTTGTTAGGAACAAAGAGGCAGAGTTGCAAAGGGCCAGAGGATAAAACTTAGCGCCTTTGCGAGATTACAAACGAACCCAAAAGCAAAAAAAAAACTTTGCGCCTTAGTGACAAAAAAATCAGGTATTTGTACTGGGGTTATAGGCTATTTGTTTTAATTACATTTGAAAACCAACCATGAAAGAAAAAATACTTAAAAAATTAAAAGAAATAGAAAACGATAAACAAGTCGAAATACTTTTTGCTTGCGAATCGGGTAGTCGCGCTTGGGGATTTGCTTCTCCTGATAGCGATTACGATATCCGTTTTATATACAAACACAAACCAGAATATTATTTATCGCTTTGGGAAAAACCAGATGTTATTGAGTTTATGACCGAAGATGATCTTGACGGTTCAGGTTGGGATTTGCGGAAAGCCGTAAAGTTATTATCTAAATCTAACGCACCTTTGATAGAATGGTTGTTTTCGCCTGTGGTGTATTATAAAAACGATGCTTTTTTACAAGAAATGCAAATGTTTGCCAGAGAATGTTTTTCGCCAATAGCGACTTTACATCATTATTTAGGAACAACTAAAAATTTCATGGATGTTTGCGTAATGGAAGAAGTAAAACTAAAAAGTTACTTCTATGCTTTACGAACTGCTTTAGCTGGGAAATGGATTATAGAAAACAATACTTTTCCGCCAGTTGCTTTTGCCGATTTATTGCCAATTGCACCACAAAACATACAAGATAAAATAATAGAATTGCAACATATAAAAGCCAACCAAGACGAAAAGTATTTACACCCAAAAGAAGTTTTAATAACTAATTTTTTGTTGGAAACAGTACAATTTAATCAGGAAAATGCAAGTGCCTTGGGAAGTGGAAATAAGATGAATGAGGAGTTAGATTTGTTTTTTAGGAAAATGATTAAATAAAAATATATGTATATAAGTAAAATAAAAATTAAAAATTTCAGATTATTAAATGATACTACTCTTTTACTAAATGAAGATAAAAAACAAGAATTATCTCTTTTGATTGGAAGAAATAATAGTGGGAAAACTTCATTCATAATGCTTTTTGATAAGTTTTATAGAAATGATAGTTTTAAATTTAATTTCTATGATTTTTCAACATCATTGCGAGATCAAATTTTTAAGATAGATGACACTACAGTTATTGAAGATTTATCTATTCAGATGATTCTTGAAATAAAATATGATGCTAAAGATTCTTTAGAAAACATATCTGATTTCATTTTAGATTTAGACCCTACTTTAAATGTTGTTAAAATTCTATTTGAATGCTCAATTGATAAAGATAAATTAGTTAAAGATTTATCGCAAGTTAAAGGTGATAAGAATAAGTTTATTGAAAAGAATTTGTCAGATTATCTAATTAATAAGAATATATATGTTTTTGAAAATGAAGCAGATTTAGAACCAGCAAATAGAGGAAATTTAGTTAAGAAAGATATTTCGTCAATTAGAAACTTAATTAATTTTCAAGTTATTCATGCAAAAAGAAATGTTTCAAGTTCTGAAACAACTGGGAATGGTAAAAGAGCTTTATCAGAAATGACTACCCAGTATTTTAATAAAGAACATAAGGAATCATCTCTTGACTTTTTTGAAATTAATGAAGCAATATCTACGATGGATTCTACTTTAGATGAAAAGTATAAGACACATTTTGAGCCATTTTTAGAAAATGCTAAAAAATTTCTTGATATAAAGGATTTAAAAGTTGTTTCAGATTTAGAGTCTAAACAACTTTTTACTAATCATTCTAAAATTGTTTATGGTGACGGCTCTAATAATCTCCCTGAAAATCTAAACGGTTTAGGATATTTAAATATTCTTTATTTATTGCTTCAAATTGAAGTCAAAAGAAAGTACTTTTTAGATGACAAAAAAGATATTAATTTATTATTTATTGAAGAGCCAGAAGCGCATACTCATCCACAAATGCAATATGTCTTCAGTCAAAAAATTCAAGATATAATAAGAGAGATTAATCAAAAAGTTAATTTACAAACTTTTATTTCTACACATTCTTCACATATAGTTTCTCAATGTAATTTTTCAGATTTACGTTATTTTAAACTCAAGGACTCAAATATTAACATTAAAAATTTTTATACAGATTTAGAAATTAAATATAAAGGTGAAGAAGAATATTTTAAATTTTTGAAACAATATTTAACTCTATATTCTTCTGAGCTTTTCTTTGCTGAAAAAATTATTTTTATTGAAGGAACTACAGAAAAAATGTTATTACCTTACTTCATTAGTCAATATGATAAATTGGTCGTACATCCAGAAAACAAAATATCATCACAGAATATTTCTATAATTGAAGTCGGGGCTAATTCAAAAGTATTTAAACATTTTTTAGAATTTTTAGAAATTAAAACTTTAATTATTACTGATATAGACACAACTAAATTACAAACTATTCCTGCTACGCCAACAACTAAATCAAGTTCAAGTAATAATGCTTGTCCAGTAATAGAGGGGGACAATAGTAGTAACTATTCCATTAAAGAATTTTTAAATATACCTGATAAAACTAAAACAGCTGATATTGCCGAATGGTTTAAGAAACTTAAATCTAATTCACTACAAGACGACTCTCATTACATTAAAATTGCTTATCAAATTGAAGAATTAGGATATCATGCTAGGAGTTTTGAAGATTCATTCATTAGCTTAAATTTGAAAGATATAGTAAAGTATAAAGATGATGGTATTCGTGGAATAGAGAATAAAACTGAACTTATTGATTCAATAACAGATTTTTATGCTTCAACTCAAAGGATTTTAAAGGCGAATGGAAAATCAGATTTTGCGTCATCAATTTTATTTTTGGCATTAACGGGTAAAGTGGAATGGAAAACTCCATCATATATTGTCGAAGGATTAAAATGGATAGCTAAATGAAACCAATTGAAAAAATAAAAGAGGTTATTGATAATAATCAAAATCCTAAACTAAAATTTGAGAATTTTGTTTTGCAAGGTGGTGCAGGTAGTGGGAAAACAGAATCATTAAAACAAATTCTTGAATACATTACTGAAAATTATCCTGATAAAAAAGGGGTTTGTATCACGCTTACTAACGCAGCGGTTGAAGAAATAAAGGCTAGAGTTGGAGAAAAAAAGAACTTTATCGTATCTACAATACATTCATTTTTAAATGATTTAATAAAAGACTACAAAAAAAATATTCATGAGGTAATTTTTGAAATTTTTAAAGTTGAAGAAATGACCAGAGAAGTATTGATTGAAGGTGATGATGAAAAAGAGTATAATATAAATGAACATGAAAAATTTAAGAAATTATATGGAAAATATTCAGGAATGTTATTTACTATAACGGGAGAGAAAACATCTAAAGTTGATATTAAAAAGAAATATGAAGAAGATCCAATTAAAAATAATGAAGATTTAAATCAAAAAATAGAAGAACTAAATCTAGAAATATTAAAACAAATTAATTTAATTGATTACAAGAAAGTTCGATATAATGAAACTCGTTATAATAATTTTAAAGAATTGTCTTTTGGACATGATGAATTATTACATATAGCTTCTTTATTGTTTAAAAAACATGAATTATTAGGAAAAATTGTTAGTGATAAATTTGATTTTATATTGATTGATGAATATCAAGATACAAATAAAAAAGTAGTTGATGTTTTTTTAAACACATTATCCATAGGTAACAAAACAACAATTGGATTTTTTGGTGATTCTATGCAAGGGATTTATGATGATGGAATTGGAGATATTGAAGAAGAAATAGCAGAGGAGAAATTAATTAAAATTGAAAAAGAAGACAATTTTAGATGCTCTGATCGAGTAATTGATTTTATCAACACAATTAGAAATGATGGTTTAGAACAAGAATTAGCTCTAAAAAATGAAGAAACAGCGGACAATAGACAAGGAAAGGTTAAGTTGTATTATTCTATTTATGAAAATAAACCAAATGTTTTTAGTAGTATTGATAATAAAAATAGATATTTTGATACTCTTAATAAATTAATTGCGGAGAGCTCAGTCGACAATCCTGAAATTAAAAAATTAATGCTAACTAATAAATCAATTTCAAACGAATTAGGTTTTAGTGTACTTTATCAAATTTTTAATGACAGATATCAAGAAGTTAAAGAGGAAATTGAAAAAACATTAGGAAGAATTCAATTAATTGATTTATATGAACTCTGTTCAGCTTATAAAAATAAAGACTATAATTTTGTTCTTACCAAATTAAAAAAAGGTGGTTTTAAGCTGAAGACTTTAGAGGATAAGATTAAGATTAATAATATTTTTAATGAATTGTTAAATTCCAAAGAATCTGTAAATAATGTTTTAAATATTGCATTTGAAAAGAACTTGATTAATAAATCCGATTCATACAAACGGTATATTGCTAATAAGGATTCTTTCCTTGAAAATTTGAAACAAGATGAAAGATTTCAACACTTAGAATCTTTACATATTGATGGTGGAAATACAGCGGTAAGAATGATTGCCAAAGATACGTCAGTTTCAGATGAAGAGTTTGTAGAGTTTGATAAGAATCGAAAAAAGAAAACGTTTTACACTGAATTGTTTTCAGAGCGATTAAAATTTTCCGAAGTCTTAAATTATTATAATTATATAGATGAAAATAGTGTGTCGAATTACATTACGATGCATAAAACCAAAGGCTCTGGAATTGAAAATGTTATGGTTGTAATGGATGAATATTTTTGGAATAAGTATAATTTCAAATCAATTTATGATGTTAATGAGCAAGATTTAATTAAAAAATCAAGAAACCAAAAACTTTTTTACGTTGCTTGTTCCAGAACAATTAAGAATTTGATTTGTGTTAGATTAGTTTCTGATGAAGAAGAGGAAAATCAATTATTAGCTTTTTTTAAAGGATTTGAAATTGAAAAAGTAAATTTATAATGACCATCCAAACACTAAAATCCCAAAATCTAATCCTTTTCGAAGTTATCTCGGGAAGTAAATCTTTTGGGTTAAATACACCAACATCTGATACCGATATAAAAGGTGTTTATTATCTGCCAAAAGAAAAGTTCTTTGGACTAGATTATATTCCGCAAATAAGTAATGAAACCAATGATGAGGTTTATTATGAAATTGGGCGTTTTGTAGAGTTGTTGCTGAAAAATAATCCTAATATATTAGAAATTCTGGCTTCGCCGGAAGATTGTATTTTGTACAAACATCCGCTTATGGATAATTTGAAGATTGAAGATTTTCTATCTAAATTATGCAAAGATTCTTTTGCGGGTTATGCCGTTACGCAAATCAAGAAGGCAAGAGGTTTAAACAAGAAAATTGTAAACCCAATGCCAAAGGAAAAGAAAAGTCTTTTGGATTTTTGTTATGTCCTAAAAGGATATGAAACGGTTACTTTGTCTAGTTTTTTATCAGAGAATAATTTAAAGCAAGAACAATGCGGTTTGGTTAATTTGCCTAATTCGAGAGGTATGTTTGCGTTGTTTTATGATCAGGATAAAACTTTAGGTTATAAAGGAATTATTCAGAAAGAAATGTCGAATGAAGTTTCACTTTCTTCTATTCCTAAAGGTGAAAAGCTAATAGGGTATTTATCTTGCAATCAAGACGGATATTCTAAATATTGTAAAGAATACACCGAATATTGGAGTTGGATTGATAAACGAAACGAAGACCGTTACAATACTAACCAACAACATGGGAAAAATTACGATAGCAAGAATATGATGCATACCATCCGACTTTTGCAAACTGCCGAACAAATTCTGGCAACAGGAAAATTAAATATCAGAGTTCCCAATCGGGAAGAATTACTCGATATAAAAGCAGGAAATAAAGAATATGATGCTTTACTAGAAATGGCAGATAATTTAATTGTTTCTATCGAAAATCATTATAAAACCTCAACTTTTCCTGAAAAACCAAATGAAGAAAAAGTAATAAAAACTTTAATCAAGATTCGAGAAGAACTGTATAAATAAGTACAAAAAAATGCGCAAATCACTTTGCGCATTTTTATTTTGCGAAAAATAATAATCCTAAAAAAAATACACAAACAATAAATGGGAACCTTTTTGTACAGGAACGATCTGAAAAGTTCCATTTATAGCTTCCATTCGCAAAGACATATTGGTCAAACCATTTCCTTTTTGGATAGTGTCTGATAATCCAATACCATCATCAATGACGGTAATTTTAAAAGAAGAATCGGTTTGCTCAAATTGTATATGGATGTTCTTTGCCTGACTATGTTTGTATACATTATGAACTGCTTCTTTAACTACTAAAAAGAGGTTTCGTCTTGCTTTTACAGATAAATCTGTTTCTTTTTCAAGAATCTTCAAATCCAATTGTAAAGAAATTGAGGTTTTATCCAAAAAGCGTTTGACATATATACTGGTGTATTCTATAAAATTGTCGATAGTATCATTTTGAGAATTCAAACTCCAAAGGATTTCTCGCATGGCTAAATTCATATCTTCGGAAGTAGTTATAATTGCTTCTAAATCTTCTGAATAACTTTCCTTAGGCATTTTATATTTTAAAAACTCAGCTTGAAGTTTTATAGCCGAAATTCCGGCACCTAAATCATCATGCATATCTTGTGAAATGCGTTCTCTTTCTAATTGAATAGCTTTTTGGCGTTCTAATTCTTTCTGCAATAATTGATTTTTGAATTCACTTTCTTTTATTTGATCTTCTTGCTGCTGAATCAATTGTTTTTTATTGTAAATGAACACCATCATAATTATAAAGCACACAAATAACAGCATTATGATAATGGCAATAATGTAGGTAAGTTTTATTTCGTGTGGTAGTTCGTTCATTTATTTAGATCTTTTGCTATTGCTTCATATTTCAAAAGCGCATAATAAAATAAAGCGTACATAATTAAATTTACTACAGAGCCTATTTTTCTTAAAATGCTTAAGAAAAACTGGTCTTCTTTTTCGAATAGATACATTGGCGTAAATCTAAAAATGATATAAGTACTCCAAAAAAGTAAAGCGGTTGCAATCCAGAAATTAGGATCATTTGTAATTTTACCTTGGACAGGAAGTTTTAATTTTTGAAAAAACCATAAAATAGCACTGAAAATATAGAATAGAGCTACCAAGATTCCTAATTGAGGTAAAAACTTCTTACTTAAAATATCAATAAAAATTAAACAGTAAGATAAAAGAAGAAATGAAACGAATAATCCAATTCGTTTAAAATTTCCGACATAAATTCTTGAAAAGTAGATTCCAAAAAAGAGAATACAAAATATTGCATATATATTGAAATAAACAGCAAAGTCAAATTGTTTCAAATGTGTTTTGATTATTCCAAAAATTTCTAAACTAAGAGTAACAATTAAATAAAATGCTAAATAGTTTTGAGTTCTAAGTGAATGCTTAGAACCCAAAACTATAGCTTTGGTTGTTGTGATAATTAAACAACTTATGTACAAGAGTAGAAGTATCTCCATATTTTAAGGATAAACCGTTCCGAAGTCGTAGCCAATGCTATTTAATTCTTTTTTATTTATACCTTCCATAAGTGTTAATGTGTTATGAACACTTATACCGATACGATCATTAGTATCAGCGGTATGGTCTTTAAAAACGAAAAAATTAAGCATAAATTTTTTGCTGTCAAAAGTGTTAGAAAGTAAATTTCTGATCATATATCTGATTACATATTCAATTTCATATTTTATAAATTCAGTACATTTCTTGTTTGTAGAGTCGCTTATTAATTTTGAAGTTGTCTCTTGGAAATTTTTTTTATAGTGTTGAAATGGTTTTTTTTTACTTTCTATAAGTAAACCTTTATCATTTAAAGTCCAAAAGAAATCAAAATCATTATCAACTGTGAGGTCTTCAGTAATTTCTGAATTTGAAAATGAAAAACCAATATTTACATCTAAATCTTTACCTTCTTTTATTAAATGAATTTTTAAATACTTAGCGCCCTTATCAAAAGCTTGATTGATTACATCTATAAAACTATTATTATCTATAAAAACTCTATTTTGAATTTTTATTTTTTTTTGAAGGTCTTTAAATGCTAAATCATATTTTATTTGCGTATCTAGATCAATTTGTACTATAAAAGGTTCAAGCTCTAAAAATTCAAATAATTTTTGTAATTCTTCTTTGTCCATAATTTCTAGTTTTTGTGGTTAAATTTATTAATTGCTTCAATTTTATTACTTACCTGTAATTTTCTATAGATATTACCAATGTGTTTTTTGATGGTATCAATTGTGACATTTTTCTTGTCAGCAATTTCTTTATAGAGTAGTCCTTGTGCTAGTAATTCAAGAACTTCTTTTTCGGTTAGGGTAAGTAATGATAAACTTTGTACTTGTACTTTCGATTCCTGAAAATGTTGTAAAACACGCTTTGCAATGGTAAAACTCATTGGGGCACCTCCTTTATGGGCTTCGAGAATTGCTTGGATAATTTTATCCAACGGGTCTCCTTTTACAAGATAACCACTTGCACCTGCACGCAAGGCTGAAAATATTTTTTCGTCATTTTCAAAACTTGTACACATTACGAAAGTGGTACCTGGCATTAATTCTGTTAGTTTAAAAACAATATCGATACCTGATAAATCCTGCAGTTGAATGTCCATTAAAACCACGTCTGGCTCTGAGGCTTCTAATTTTTGCAAAGCATTTTTACCATTAAAAAATTGAGCGACACATTCCATGTCTTCTTGAAAATCGATGATGTTTTTCAATGCCTGATTGTAATTTTTATCATCTTCTACTATGGCTACTCTTATTTTCATGGCGTTACATTTTCTTTTACAAAGTTGGGATATAAGCCCATTGAGCGCAATTACCCTTTTGGGTGATATTTGAAATTAAACTAAACCAAATGTGAAATTTTAACAATTAATAAACTTACAAAAAAAATATAAGAAATTAATAAAATAAAATATCACCCGAAAGGGTAATTGATTGGTATACTGCTGTCTAAATATATTTGGAGTATTAATTTTAAAACATAGAAATCATGAGAAAATTATTTGCCCCCTATCCAATACTTATAGTTGTAATGTTTTTTTGCAGTTGTAAACCTCTAAAAACAGCAATAAACAATCAATTTCCTCCACTTTCTACAATTGATCAACAATATGCATCTATTGAAAGAAATCTTGTAGAAATATCGGACTTTGAACCACACGTAGGAATAAATATTGATAAAGACATTGTCTTAAAATATTTACCTACAGAAATCAAAAATGAAGCAGAATCAATCGATGATGAAAACATTATAATTCAAAATATTGAACCAAAAGTATCTTTGGACAGGCAAGGTATTCTTATTGAAGCTGATTTTTCAATTCTTGTTCCAAAAAATGATGTAGAAATTAAAATTTTAAATGAAAGTGCAAAAATAAAAATTCCGAAAGAGAGCATAGAAATCAAAGGATATTTAAACGGTTTGACTGCAGTTTCAACTAAATCAGATTCCTTATATTTAAGAAGCGCAGTAAATTCATTAAAAGTAAAGAGTATAAAGTTTACAAAAAAAACAAAATTACCAAAAGAAACTTTAGCAAAATTAATTTCTCCAATTCTTAAAAACTACATAGAAAATTTAAATGGGGCTTTTTTTAAAAAACCAACAGTAATCTATACTGGTTGGGGGGAGACTTACAAAGTGAGTCTCAAAAAAATATTTAAAGACCCAAACACAGAAGTTACAGCAGACTCATTAACAGCAACTCGATTTATTAAAAAATCTTGCATTCGTATAAAATCTGATGGCATTTCAGTAATGATTGAATTGATGAAAGATAAACCAATAATGGATAGATTAACTACTCCAGCAATTACTCATAAAACTGACCCAGAATTGACAAAGATATTTAATACATTCAATGAAAAGTATGATAGTACGTGGATAAGTATTTTTGAACCGATTAATATAAAACATTTAGCAGTTACAAATATTAGCAAATTAGAAATTTCAAATATTTTAAATGAGACTTTGTCTAAGCAAATAGTCTTGAAACAAAATTTCATTATTCCTGAGGCGACATTTAATGAAAAATTAGAAGTAAAAAAAGCAGATATTGATTGTCAAAAAGTAAGAACAGATTTTAATTATCCTAATTTTAATGGAGATAACTGTGATTGGAATTGTATGCATACGATAAAAATTGGAATTTGTCCAGTTTGCAAAAGAGTAAGAGTTGAAGACCCCATTTGCGCTGCAACAAGGAAAGCTTGTAGAATTAGAGTAGAAGCGGAAAGAGTCGCATGGCAAATCGCTCGTGAAACTGCCCGCATTGCTCATCAGGTAGAAAATGAAGCAAAAGTAGGTGCATGTAATATTTGGAGAGAAACGACAGGTATTTTAGCTTTAGGGAGATTTAAAGGGGATGTATCAGGAAGTGGAAAAGCAACTATTAATTTTACATCTTTTAATTTTAATTCTGACCTTTCAGAAATCATGCTAAAATATTCCGGAGGAGTTGATGCAAAATTAAGAGCTAATTTGGAATTAAAACCAATTGATTTAGGGAATATCTTTTTTTGTTTTACCAACTACGATAAAAAGACGTCCAGTAATATAAATGTAGATATTCCAGAAGTTACCTCAAAAATATCGATTACTCCAAGACAAGAAGGAGAAGATTTGTTTTTAAATATTAAAGTAGACAAAGTTCGATATAATGCATCAATAAATCCTAGTCCATTACATAGTTTGCTTTTAGACCCAGAATTCCAATTAAAATGCCCTATAAGTAATTTATTAAACTTGGTTACAGTAGGTGTTGGTGCTGGCAATTTTTTAGACATGGTTAAATTGGCACCCGAGCATGAGCTATTACTACTTGGAAAAGTAAGTGGCAGTTATGGTATTGATGCTATTGAAATACCATTTAAACCAATTACTTTCAAAATAAATGGAGAGAAGAAAAAATCTTTAATATTTTGGAATAACAAATCATTCCAGTTTGCATATTTTAAACCTTGAAGAATAAATAAACTTAACAATTCTTTTATACAAACTCGACGAATATATAACTAATAAAAAACTACTATGAAAAAAATTGATTTAAATGACCCTAGACTAAGAGGAAAATATTATGAAACTAACATTGAAGAAACTGAATTCTCTATACCTCCACGAGATTTTTTAGAGCTGGGAATTGAAAAAGCTGATGATGATTTAAGTTCATTTATTTGTAATAATACTGGATGCAATAATCAAGTTAAAATTACAGATCGAGGAAATGCAGAATACGCATGGTACTATTTAGACAATGTTTCGAATAGGGACACTACTGTTACCATTGAAAGAAGATGGATATATCAAGGTTCTTGGCAACGTGAAACTGTACAGTGTAGATTATATCCAGGAGAAACAAGAGAGGTTTTTAGTTTTCCAAGGAATCAAAACCCGATGTGTTGTATTCTAGTTTGCGCAATAACATAATTAAAATTGAAATAATATTTTTAATTATGATTCGACAACAATTGTATAAATAAAAACAAAAATCGCCCAATATCAGGGCGATTTTGTTTTATAATAAAGAATCTAAATCCCTCTTTTTCTTTCCTAAATGTAGTTTGAATTAACTTTATTTTAACTACAAAATCAGGTGTTTATACGCTGTTTTTTACTTTCAAATAGCTCTAAATTTGATTATAATATCAAATAATTGATGTTAGGTACTAATTTGAGTTTAGAAATGGAAAGACGGAATAAAATCATATTAGTATTTTCTTTTTTGTTCGTTAGTACATTTTTGTTTTCTCAAGATGAAAGATTAATTATTGGGAGAACAACGGGGAAATTGACTATTAACAGCAATTTAAAAATAAGAACCTTTGGCTTTGCAAACTCGCTTTCGGGGCAAGTTACTTTACCAGGATCTTATATTGATGTAAAGGTAGGTGATAGTGTAAATATCGATTTTTGGAATATTTCTCAAGGTAATCCTGTCTCTTTGTATTGTAAGGAAATCGAATTCTTGCAACGGAATAAGGAAAAGGAAATAATGATGAAGAAAGAACCTGTTCATCATATGGAACATGGTTTTTATTCTTTTCAGGCCCAAAAAGCAGGAACCTATCTTTATTATAGTCCCGAGAATTACCCTTTTAATCTTCAGGCAGGAATGTTTGGAGTTGTAGTTATACGCCCAAATGAGAATGATGTCGCAGCGGTTAAACCATCGAGCGAAGTACTCTGGTGCAGTTACGAAATAGATACAAAATGGCATACTGATGCTATTATGGGAACAGAATACGATTATACAAATAAGCCAATAATTCTTCCCATTTATAAGCCCAATTACTTTTTTATTAATGGTGAAACAGTTCTTAAAAATAAAGGATTACAATTGGTTATAAATAAAAAAGAACTAGTACTCCTTCGTTTGGTTAATGCTGGATTATACCTTCATGAAATAGTGTTTCCAGCCAATACAAAACTTCAGTTAGTATATGGAAATGAGACTAATGTAAAGGTGTTTTCTGATGGATATAAAGTACAGCTTCAGCCGGGTGAATGTCTTGAATTGCTCATTTCATTGGAAAACGTAGGGGAGAAGGAATCTATTATGTATCATTTTATAGATCCGATTTCTAATAAGGAATATTACAAGGCTACTGTTCCAGTTTTCTATTAAAATTTAAAAAGCTAGTTATGAAAAAAATATGCTGCTATCTTATTCTTCTTTCTTTTTCCTTCACGTTTGCGCAAAACAAACCCACTTTTTCTGTGGTTGGTAATGCAATAAATAAGGAAAGTTTATTGAAAAATAAGCGACTTGATGTTTCAAAAATTAAAGTCGAAAATATTTCTAATAAACCCATTTTCCTTGTTTGGGAAACTGTCTCTAATACATTTCCTAAAGAATGGGATTGCTCGATGTGTCAGCATGGAGCTTGCCAGATAGGAATTCCAAAAGGATCGGTTTTTAGTAAGCTAAATCCAGATCAGCAAGGATTTATTGCTATTCATGTAATTCCAGTGAACAAAATAGGTAATGGGACTGTGAAATTTAAAATTTATGACAAAGCAAATCCTGCTTATTCTAAGATTTTAACTTTTGAAGTCGAAGTACTTTAATGTAAATAAACAATTGAATAATTAACCCTAAATCTAATAAAATGAAAAAAATTACTAACTTATTTTTAATTATCCTGATTACAGGTTTATCCTATGGTCAGAGCAAAGCCAATGCGAAATATACGCGTTGGAATGTTAATACGCCCAATGGAAAAGCAAATCTTGAAGCAATGAATGTAGCCTTCAAAAAAATGAGGGAAATGGGTTGTGAGAAAGGTATTTCCTGGTATTATCAGGGAGCGATACATAATGTTCCAGATACAATTAATGGAAAAAATAAACTTTGCCCAGAGTATCAAACTATTGAAAATAAATTATGGGCATGGGCCGATTGCACACATAATGGATCTGAAAGTGCTGCTTTAAATTTTCTGTTATGGCATAGAATGTACATTTGGTATTTAGAAAAAATTGTTCGCGAATTATCCGGAAAAGCTGATTTTGCGCTCCCATATTGGAATTACGGAAGTACACAAACGGTAGATAACATTCTGGCGGAAGAAGTAAGAGATCCATCAACTTCTTTGTATGCAAAAGCAAGGTATACTATTCTTAACAATGGTAAACCAATACTTCCTAATCAGCTTAAGGATATTCAATTGGCACTTGCGGAATTACAAAAAAATCCTTCTTTTAGCGGAACGGGCGGATTTAGTAAAAATATGGAACGTGCTCCGCATGGTTATATGCACAATCTTATAGGAGGGGTATATGCAATACCTAATAGTGAAACCTATTATAATGAAATATTCCAGACAAATACTTCAGGTTTAATGGCAAATGTAGAATCAGCAGGGTTTGATCCAGTTTTTTGGCTACATCATAGTATGGTCGATCGCGTTTGGGAATCTTGGGATGTTTCAGAATATGGTCAGCGCCCGACATTAGAACAGTTAGAAGCTAATTCTTGGCCTTATGAGTTTATAGCTCCCAATGGAGATCGTATTACCTATACGATGAAGGAAGTTTACGATATCGTTTTTAATCTGGATTATAAATATGATAATTTACTTTACGGATCTAAAACTCCGGTTGTAGCAGCAAATGAGACAAAAGGAAAAAATAAAATTGCATTTCAGGATGCTAAAGAAGAAGTTATTTGGGAACAGAAAGTAGGGAAGGTACTTGGAGCAACTGGTTTTACTCAGAAAGTAACCAGTACATTAGCAAAAAGCACAAATAAAGCTTTTAAAAGTATTAATTCTAAGATACTATTAAATCTGGATGTAGTAGTTTACAAAGAACCTAAAGATTATTACACCGTTTATCTTCGTTATGCCGGAAAGCCGGATATATATGTTGGGACAATGACTTTCTTTGGAGTTGCTCATGATCACGGAATGAATAAGAATCATGCGACAGCAGAAAGCGGGATAAAACTTAATTTCGCCTATTATATTTCAGACAATTTATTAGATTCTGATAAAGATTTTGAAGTTATTATAAAAAAGAGTGGAGGCGGAGATGCTAAAGTAACACTAGAAAAAATTAGTGTAGTAAAAGCAAACTAAGACAGAAGCTAAAAAATAAAAAATCGCCCGCATCAGCTATCGTATGGACACAAGTACAAAACAAACAGGAATTTCAAAAACTAAATCAATCTATTAAGATTTGTGCAAATTCGTGAAATTCGTGTTCAAAATTGTTTACTAATATTTGTGTCCAAACAGTAGTTTTATAAGGGCGATTTTTTTATAAAAGTAAAATCTAATTTCTTAAGAAATAGTCATTTTTACACCCAAAATGTGTTTGCAAATTCCTCTTTTTCCTTGGTAGGCAGTAAACCAATCGCAGGTACATCTTTGGTTAGCTCCTTCGATAATTACTTTGTGTATTACGCCCGAACCTTTTACTTTGGCTTCGATATAATCGGCTCTGCGTTCTACAATTTCGATATCCTCATTATCAATTAATTTTTTGGCATTTTTTAGCCTTGGATTTAAAGATAAAATACGCTCGGTTTTAAAAGGAAGACGTCGGTAAAAATGCGCTTTTTCGCTTAAATCATAACCCAATAATCCCATCGACGATAAATTTGAAGTAAGATTGTCCATAGTACCAAAATCGATATCATTTTCGATAGAAAGCATAGTTGGGTCAAAAGTTTCATTCGATTTTAGCAAACTATTTAAACCATAAACCCATTCTATAGGTAAGTTTTCGGTCATGGTTTCTAATACATTTCCTTCACCCGAAAATCCGCGGTAAGAATCAGGAGAGAATGCCATTAATAACTGCATTTTTCCAAATTCTGAAACTATCGCACAAGTTTGTTTATCTGAGGATTCATAGATGTATATTTTATCTACAATAGCCAGAATACCTTCTAATAATCGTAGTCGTTGCACTCCGCCAATTCGTACACTATCATTTGTAGCCAGAGTCGAGAACATAAATTTCCCTGCTCTTTTGGTAATAAAAAAATCTCCTTTTACACTTCCTTTTGGTAAACTTTGGAATAACTGAATCGTCTGGATTTTATTCAATTCATATTTTACATCCATATCGGCAAGATAAAGCTGTACACTTGTTAAGCCTTTTATCCATCGCATAGGTAAGGTTACTTTCTTTTCGGTAACTTTTGCTTTGGTAGTAATAACCTGTACTTCTTGCTGACCAACGGCAAGGGCCACTTTTTCATTTTTTTGGATGGCGTTCAGCGCATTCAGCATCGGATCATTAAAGTCGACATTGGTAGTTCCGTTGGCAATAAACTCTCCATCTATAGCTTCGGGTTTCATATCCAGTCTTACATAAACACCATTGCAGGACGAGAAACCTTCAAAACGCAATCGTTCAGCTCCTGCCGATACAATAGGATCACGAAGACTTGGCGGAACTGGACCAAAACTAGAACGAACTACTTTGGCAATTGTACTCCAGCATTTTGCGGTAACATAAGGATCAGTCAAACTTCCCCAAAAGAAACACGGTATATTATTAACTTCTTCAATTTCGGTTTGATGTGCCAAAATCAAATTATTGATTCCTTTGGTTTTACTGTAAGTCGAAATTCCTTTATAATTATATTCTAAATCTGTCATTTTTCTTTATTTTAAAATTTGCTTAATCAATGATTTAAGCGAAGCATTATCTTTCCATTGCTCAAAGAAAACAATTGCTTTAGATGATGGCTTTTGGTTTGTTTTGGTTAAAACATCAAGATAATTCTCAATTATTTTCTTGAAGTTTGTAGGTAACTTATCTTTTAGATCGAGATTCTCAAAAAAGGAATTAAACAACTTCAATAAAGCATCGTTATGCAATGGCGAAACATCTTTTATAGCAATTAATCCATCTACCAATCGCAAGAATACACCATATTTTCCAGATGCGAGGAACGCCAGTTTCTGAGCAAATAATTCCATATCTATAGCTTGTTTTTCGACCAAATTAATCAAAACTTCAGAAGCCATTAATCGGATATCTTTCTTTTCCTGAAAGAAACTACAAGCATATAAAAGCAATGTAGTATCGGAAAATTGAAACTCAGGACGATTTATAATATCCAGAAAACCTTTTAAATCTGGTTTTGCACCATCTCCTGTTCCACAATTATGCAATAATGTTATAGCGAGAGCATCCCCATTTTGTGGCATTAGGCTATGCCAATAATAAGTATTCCCAGCCGAATTGAGTAAATAATCCCAACTATTTGGTCGCTGATATATATCTAGACTGTACAGTAAATAATTCGGAATTTTTGAGTAATTAGGTAAATCGAAACGTAGTTCGTACCAAGATGGCGTTCTTTCTTTTTCTTTGGTTTGATAATTAGTCCATTCGTTCCATTTTTCTTTAAATCTAACTTCAGGTACAAATGGAGCAGCTACAAACGGAACATCTTTTAGATAGGTATTTTCAAATTCGGTAAAAGATTCATTAGGATAAAAAGTTCTTGCTGCTACAGCCCAAAGAGATAAAAATCCCGTTTCTTTGGTCGTTTTTCCCATTGTTGCCAATACTTTTGAAAAAAGAGATTCAGAACCTAAGTTTAATTTTTCGCTTACTCCCAAACAAAAGGATAATAACTGTTTCAGTTCTCCTTCTACTTTATCTAATAAAGGAATGGCGCTTTCGACATTTTCTCTTGGCATTCTAGAGATTGCAATACTTAAATCCAATAAATCAATTTCTTCGTTTGTATTTTGGTATGCAATAACTCTTTCTAATAAAACCTTTGGTGCAACCCAATACGGTTTATGACTAGGAAAAGAAATTAGAGGTAAAGCAGAGTTCTCGTTTATTTTTTGCTGTACTTTAATCAGCAAGGATTGCATTAATAACAGCGTATTTATTTTGGAATAATGTTTATGCTTACCATTGAATTTGCTTTCGATGTTTAAAATTTTTTCCATCAAAAAGGTTTTCACAAAATCTTTGTTTACACTTTCAAAATAGCTTTTTTGTAGTTGTTTAAAATATGGTTGCAATTGTGTCGAATAATCAGATGGGAATAAATCCCTTTGCGTGATATATACGTTCAATAGAATTTCGGTGTCCAGAACTTCTTCAGATCCGATGAAGTTCCCAAACTGAAATACGATATCATTCCAATCATTAGGAAGCTGAACTTCGTCGATAAGGACATCTTCTTTTTTAGGATTAAATGTGTATTCTTCAAGTGCTGAATCATCAATAACTAAAGCATTATCATCAATAAATTTACTCAATCCCGATTTAATATTGCCTTGCATCAAGGTAGTGTAAGAAGATAATTTTTCTTTAAGAACTGCATCTTTTTCGGTTGCAATTTTTACAATTATCTTGCTCGCTCGTTCTTGTAAAGCCAAATCTGAGATTACAAAAACATCGGCAATAATCGAAGTTATGTTTTTGTTTAATTTAGGATTCGATTTATTTAATTTTTCCAAAATAGGCAACACGCTTTTTATGGCAGCTTTGCAATCACTACGCATCATTAAAGGTTCAAGCCATTCAAAAAAAGATTTTGTTTTAAATTTCGGATGCTCATATATTTTCTTAACAAGCTCAATTCCGTAACTTGTTATAGGTGGATAGGCATTATGCAAATAAGAGAATATATTCTCCTGATGGATAATAAGTTCATCTGCGGTTACATCAAATTCTTCTATTCTTTTTCTGAAAAAAGATTTTAGGTTATTGTTCCATTCTTTGGTTTGAATCAGGATAGCATTTTCGATAAAAAACGCGCGGTCCATCTTTTTATCGTCTAATAAAGATTTATAAATAACTGCCCATGTCTGGAATTCATCATGTTTTTGAGTATCATTATCTCTAAAGAAATTATTATGAAGAGTTGTTTCATAATTAAACAACTCTGGAATATCCCTTTGATAGGTTAATTTGTCATTTAATGAATTTTCGATGAATTTTCGAGACTTCATCTTTGCGCGCCATTCATTAGTCGCCGCCAGAGTTAAAGCGTATAATTCAGGATTAAATGATAATAAATCGTGTTCCTCAAGTTTACGTAGCGTATGATAATTGAAACCAACCCAGTCTTGTTTTTTTATTTTATCCAAAATAAAAGCTCCCAACCAATTTGGTTTTGCCCACAACAAAACATCCAAAACTTGTTTCTTTTCGTCTATTTGATCAAGTAAATTTAAAGCTTCATCCCAGGAATTAATATCTGTTTTATCGAATATTGCGATGGCACTAAGTGTAATGATTTCTTTTTGGTTTTGATCTCCGCGAGTTCCCCAAGAAGATCCCCAACTGTTATTGGTTTTGTTTTTCTTGAGATATTCTGGTTCTTTAGATAAATCTACATATTGTGTCCAAAACCTTCTATTTTTCTTGATATGTTTTTTTAGAGCTTCAATATAACCTTTTGATTTTTCCTTTAAAAAAGGCAATACTAAATCAATATTTTTAGATTTTATAATATTGTCGTATTCCTGTAAAACTTCATCAGAATTGGAACTTTTAGCCGTTTTTGGTTTTGGAGCTACAGTAACGTCACCATTTTCTGAATATCCTTTTTTTATTTTTTCTTCCAATAATTTTTTTGCAACTCTCAGGCATTCTTCATCAGTAGCGAAGCTCTTTGTTTGGGATGTTCCAGAAGTTCCGTTTTTACCATAAGTTACTGCAAATTCAAATCCTGTAACTTCTATTTGCCAAAACTTATCGGAATTTCCATCTATGTATTTTAGGTGTTTTTTCATGCTATTTTATTGACTTGTATTTATAGATTCTTGTATTTGTATACTCTCAAAAATATAAAATTAATAAAGCATAAAGGGTGTTTTTAAATGAAAATTTTGGTTAAAATTGTTAGCTGAATGATAATTATTTCAGGACTAATTATATAGATATGATTCGTTTAATGTAATTCCTAGCGTAATATTTAACACATAGAAACATAGATTTAAATTTAAAACTTAAGATATTTTTTAGAAAATCATGGTTTTTCCGCATAGTTCTTTGCGCTTTATTTTGAGTGAAAGGTCTTTTTTACACTTTGAAAACTATGTTTCTATGTGTTAAAATATAATTATATTAATAAAAGACCTACATTTGCCCTCGAAATGAAAATAAAAAATCTACATATTAATCTGTCTTTAAGACAAAATAGCGACCGTTTAGAGGGATTTTACCCTACTAAAGGCTATGGATGTGGTATGTATTTTATAGAATTGAAGTGTAAATTGTAGTTTCAAATTCAACATAAAAATATAAAAGCGTCCTGATATCGGGACGCTTTTTTTGTTTTAAAGCATTTCGACTTCGCTCAATGTGACAATTAGGGTCGCTTAATGTGATAAAAATGCAGCTCAATTTGCTAATAATTGGATTGAAAATAGACTTTTAAATAAAATAATTAAAAAAATAAAGGATCAAATGTTTAATGATTAAACCTAATAGCGAAATATAATCTTGAAAAGTAATCTAATGAGAGACAGTCATTTGATACAATTAAGAATCTGCCTAAGTATGCGGACAGGGATTTTTATGGATTTTATTTAAGCTTAATTATTTGATTGTCAGTAAAATAAATTAAAAAATGATTTGGATAATTGATTTTTTAGACTTTATCTTTGCCGAAGAAAATCTGGAAAACGAATTTCAAACCAGAACAATGATTTCAATATATAATACAATACATAAAATGGATTTCAAACATCACACATATAACGTACAACTGCTAAACCCGAGTTTCGATCTTGGTTTTATTTCAATACAGGTGCATAGATACTGGCATTAGGATAGGTATATCTTATTGAATCTTATGAAGCACCTTTAATCGGGTGCTTTTTTTATGCTCAAAAATTAAATGATTTTGTATTTCAATTGGTAGAAGGGAGGTTAATTAACCTTGAATGAAGGTTCGAGCCCTTCCAAAATCACAAGTGTTCTCTAGAAGGAACTGGCTCATTGGGGTTACTGGCTAACCTTCCCGACTGTCTCTCGGGAGAAACGGGTTCGACTCCCGTATGAGCCGCTATTTTTTTTAAAGGTTTTCGAAGGTTCTCGAAGGCTCAAAGGAGCAGAGGTTCAAAGGGGCAGAGGTTTTAAAACTTTGCGGCTTTGCGACTTTGCGAGAGATTGACAAAGTATAATGCGCAAAATTATTTTCACGCAAAGACGCGAAGTCGCAAAGAAAAGAACCAAAGCTTAGTGGCTTCGAGGCAGAATATAAAAATGGTGTTTTTAGTTTATTTGGTAAAATATCGGACTGTGAATCCGAAGAACAGGGTTCGATTCCCGAAAACACCCAAAATAACTGAGAAGATAACGGTGGTTGTTTACCCGCCTTGGACGCGGGAGGTCGTAGGTTCGAACCCTACTTCTCAGACAGTTTTTTTTAAGGTTCAAAGGAACAAAGGAGCAGAGGTTCAAAGGAATTGAGCTTCAAAGATTTTAAAACTTAGCTACTTGGCGTCTTTGAGAGAGATTGACAAAGTATAAAATTATTTTCTCGAAAAGACGCAGAGACGCAAAGTGAAAAGAATAAAATTAAGTTTTTAACCTTGGTTACATTAAGATAAAAACAATTATGCAGGAATGGCGGAATGGTATACGCGGCTGACTTAGAATCAGTATTCTGAGAGTTCGAATCTCTCTTCCTGTACAAATAAAAGAATTGATACTGTTTAAACTAAATGCCTTTAGGGCAAATTAAAATAATATAAGATGAAAAAGATAAGTACACTATTTACGAAAGACCCAAATGATTTAGGACGGGTAATTGATAAAATTAATGCAGAAAATAAATGGGTTATAAACGGTGATGCCATTGCAACCAGAAAATTTGATGGTACAGCAGTCGCCATTATAAATGGAGAATTGTTTAAAAGATTTGATGCGAAAAAAGGTAGAGCAATTCCTGTAGATGCTATTCCTTGTCAAAATGCAGATTTAATTTCGGGACATCATCCGCATTGGTTAAAATGTAACCGCTCAAAATCTGAAGATAAATTTTTCTTTGAAGGTTTTGATAATTTGGAAACTAAAACTGATGGTACTTACGAATTATGTGGTCCCAAAGTTCAAGGTAACCCTGAAAATTTAGAGAGACATACTTTAATTAAACATGGTAGTGAAGTGATTGACTTTTCAAGTTTAGCATTTGATGATTTAAGAGAGTTCTTATCAGAGAATGATATTGAAGGTATTGTTTTTCACCATATTTCAGATGGTAGAATGTGCAAATTAAGAAAATCTGATTTTGGAATTAAACGATTAAAATTAGAAGAAGCTTAAAGAGTTTTGTCACGAAGGCACAAAGGTTCTCAAAGGAGCAGAGGTACAAAGGGGCAGAGGTTTTAAAACTTTGCGCCTTTGCGAGAGATTGACAAAGTATAATGCGCAAAATTATTTTCACGCAAAGACGCGAAGTCGCAAAGAAAAGGAATCAAAGCTTAGTGGCTTAGAGGCAGAATATAAAAATGGTGTTTTTAGTTTATTTGGTAAAATATCGGACTGTGAATCCGAAGAACAGGGTTCGATTCCCGAAAACACCCAAAATAACTGAGAAGATAACGGTGGTTGTTTACCCGCCTTGGACGTGGGAGGTCGTAGGTTCGAATCCTACTTCTCAGACAATTTGTTAAGGTTCAAAGACGCAGAGGTTCAAAGGTTCAAAGAGTTTAAAGCTTTGCGGCTCTGCGACTTTGCGAGAGATTGACAAAGTATAATGCGCAAAATTATTTTCACGCAAAGACGCGAAGTCGCAAAGAAAATGAATCAAAGCTTAGTGGCTTAGTGGGCTCGTGACAGATTAAAAGCTTAAATTATAAACAACATTAAATTATTAAAATCATGAAACAAGATTACAATAGAATTGCTTTAGTAGGTATTGAACAAGAAGAATATGATACTATAAAAGCAAGTTACTCAGGACACATTATCTGGCATCAGTCTATACCAAAAATTATAGTAAAAGAGGAAGTCCTTTATATGGAAAAGGCAAATGGTATAGGTATGTTGCCAGTAGATAAAGTAGTCTATTATGGTATTTATGATAATGATTTTGATTTTATTTCCGGTTTAGCCATCTGGAAAGGTGCTTGTTATCCTAATGCTGCTGCCATGCTCGACTGTCGATTTAAAATTCCTTGTTTGGTTAAAGCTTTATCTCTTTCAAGATTTAGCGCACCTCGAGGATTTATAAGTGCAGGAACTTCTATAAATGTTACAGAAGATACTGTTGCTAAATGGGGAAATTGGCATTGTGGCGAAAACAAACATCGTTTTACTGGAGAATGGGAAAGTGAGTTTACAGCAACTACTGAACCTTATTATGATGGAGAAGCTGTTCGTATAATGATGATAGGTGATAGGTATTGGCAAATTAAATTAGAAGGTGATACTTGGTTAAAATCTATTCATCCTGATCATGCTGGTTTTATGACTGTAGATCCAGATTTGCTTGCAGATACTTTGCATATTAAAAACACTTTGCAAATGGATATGATTGGGAATGATTATATCGTTGCAAAAGATGGTTCTAAATATTTATTAGAAGTAAATCATATTCCTAATATAACACGATTTGAGGAAGTAAGACAAGTCTATTTATCGACTATAATTGAATGGATAAAATAAGATTTTGTATTACGCAGAATAATTGCGTAGTACAATTTGAATATTTGCTCAGGAAATAAAACACGTTCTTTTAAATAAAATAAATATAGAAAACCATAGACTAGATTGTTTATGGTTTTAAAAATATCAAACGGGTCTTGTTGCGTGTTTCTGTATAGCACCATTGTAGGGAACTTTTCGCGAAAGCGTATTATGTTTTTCTATGCAACTTGATTTGGAGGTTTTGATGGTTTTCCAAAAAACTATCTCACTCTATCGGTCGTGGGTTCGATTCCCACTCACAGCAATGTGATAGTTCAGTTGGTTAGAACAATAGAAAGTTGCAGGTTCGAATCCTGCTCCGAATTCTGACTCGGATAGACAATTGGTAGTCAACAGACTTTAAATCTGTATTTAGAGGGCATCACTCTTAAAAAGATGCATAGCCAAAGAAAACTGATTTGTCTTTGTCTGTGAAACTAGGATTGTAAAGTCCAAAATTTCACACTCATGATAAAACCAGCGCGAATAGTAATGTGTTTTGAAAGACTCATATTCTTTTCGATTTGATTGTTTGAGTGATTTTTTTAGAATTTAGAATCGCTTTCACAAAATAGAATCGCAAAACAATTGGAGTTAGCAAATAACAAACTATTCGTCCGTTTTTCTCGGAGGAGAGAGACAATGAAGTTTTTTTATTTAAAGATTAGAGAAAATAGATGCAAGAGAATAGAAGTAAGATAGCTGAGATTAGAATATAGAAGCAAGATTTTAGAAGCAAGAAAATAGAAAATATAACTAAGTTTTTTACCGGTTAGAAAACATGAAACCAAAAAAACTTTAAATAAAAATAAAAATGATAAATAGAATTAAAATTAATGCGTACCAAGTAGGTTTGGTATTCGAAAATAGAAAATTGAGAGCAGTATTAGAAGATGGTTCTCACTGGATTTTGGGTAATAAAAATGTTATGATTTTTGATATGGGCTTGTCATTTCAAGCGCCATACGAGTTGAATATATTGTTGCAAAATGAAGCATTAGCTTCAATGTTAGAAATAGTTGAGGTTGCCGATAATGAAATTGTATTGCAATTTGTAAACGGTAACTTTAAAGAAGTTTTAACCGCTGGTAGATATGCTTTCTGGAAAGGTGTTGTAAAAAATGAATTTACTAAAGTAGATTTATCTAAAATTTATATCACCGAAAATATTCCAATGAATTTATTGGAGAATGCTAAATTGAGGTTGTATGCAAGAAAATTTATTGTTGCCAGCAATGATAAAGCATTGTTGTTTGTAAACGGAACTTTTACAACTGAATTAAGAGCAGGAACTCATTATTTTTGGAATAATGCAATTACTATCGAAGTAAAAACGGTTGACGCAAGACAACAACATGTTGAGATTTCTGGGCAGGAATTATTGACAAAAGACAAAGCAGGATTGAGGATTAATTTCTTTGTGAGATACCAGGTTGTTGATATCATGAAAGCTTTGGTAGATAATAAAGACTTTGAAAAACAATTGTATGTTGCCATGCAACTTGCTTTGAGAGCATTCGTAGGAGGTTTAACCTTAGACGAATTGTTAGCCAAAAAAGATACGATTGCCGATGCAATTTTGGATGAAGTAACAACTAAAATCAATGAGTTGGGATTGGTAATTTCTGATGCTGGAATCCGAGATGTAATCTTACCAGGAGATATGAAAGAAATCATGAATCAGGTTTTGGTTGCCGAGAAAAAAGCGCAAGCTAATAGTATTATGCGAAGAGAAGAAACTGCCGCAACAAGAAGTTTGTTAAACACAGCAAAGTTGATGGAGGAAAACGAGATGTTGTGGAAATTGAAAGAAATGGAATATGTTGAAAAAATCGCTGATAAGATTGGAGAAATTACCATTTCTGGTAGCGGAAACGTCATTGGTCAATTGAAGGAAATCTTCGTGAAATAAAGACTCTTTTAAATGAAAGAGAAATTTAATTAAGATAAAAAGCAGATAATTTTTCTATCACATAGAAACATGGATTTTTATTCTAAAAGAAGAGAGTCTAAGATAAATACATTTCTTTGGCATAGTAACTATGTGTGTTTAAAATAAGTGAAACGTCTATTTTGTGGGCAAACCAAAGCTATGTTTCTATGTGTTAGAAAAATTGCACGCAACAATTAAAAAAAGAAAAAATGAAAACTACAGATAAAATTATTATCATAGATTTAGAAGCCACATGTTGGCAAGGCGATGTCCCGAAAGGGCAGCAAAATGAGATTATTGAAATTGGATTAGCAGTCTTGGATTCTCAAACGGGAACTATTACTAAAAATCAGGGTATTTTAATAAAACCACAACGCTCCAGCGTGAGTCCGTTTTGTACAGAATTAACCACTATTACTCAGGATTTACTAGATAAAAATGGAGTAAGTTTTGAAGAAGCTATTGAAAAATTAGCAGACGAATATCAACCCGATTTATATACTTGGGCAAGTTACGGTCAGTACGATCTTAATATGCTTATGAAACAATGTAAATCCTTTGGTATTTCATATCCTATGGGAGAGGAGCATATTAATGTAAAAGTTCACTTTGCGGAGAAATTTGGTTTACAAAAGCCAACCGGAATGAATGGTGCTTTGCAGTTATTGAATATTCCGTTAGAAGGAACACATCACCGAGGTGTTGATGATGCAAAGAATATCGCCAAAATTCTACATTGGTGTTTACGTAATTAAAAAGACACTATGCTATGCATTAAATAAGAAAAACCACGAATAGTACATTCGTGGTTTTCCCGTTTAATTGAGTTAATCTAGGTTTATGAATTAATATGAAATTAGTTTTTAATTATTTTCTTGGTAGTAACTGTTCCGTTATTCGATATAAACTGAACAACATATATTCCAGGAATCTGATTGGCTATATTCACACTAAATTCTTTTTTCTTGCTAGTTTTTTCTTGAAAAACAGTAACGTTATGAATGTTAGTTATTCTTAAAGTTCCTTGTTCTTCACTAGTAATACTTATTTTAAATATTCCGTTAGTAGGATTAGGATAAATTGTAATTAGTCGGGATTCGGCAGTTTCAGTTGCTAGAGCGGTATTTGCTTTAGTGTTCGGTTTGCCTTCTCTTACAAGTGCAAAACGTTCTCCACCTTCAAGTTCTCTTTTTATTGCATCTTCCTGAATAAAATCGACTGTGATTTGTTCCTCGGCAGGTAAAACTGTTGCAACTCTAAAATCGAATGATATTGCAAACGTTTCTTCTAAATCGATAGGTAAATTTGCAATTGCTCCTTCTCTGGATTTTATCAGAATTTTATTTTTGCCAATAATCTCAACACCTTTAAAAGAATTATTTGCCTGAGCTCTTTCAAATAGCTTATCATCTAGAGTAGCTTCTATTACTCCGCCTAAATCAAAGAAGTTATTTTTTAATTGCTCATTATAGCCTTTATCTACAAATCTCAGATTTACAGTTTTAGATCTTATACCTCTAACAAATACGGTTGTTGGAGGAACAATATCGGTTGTATTTAAGTTGTAAACACTTAAGTTTTTCCAGGCAATATTATTGTTACTTTTAGTATTTACACCTATACCTACACCAGTTAATTCACCAACCATAGGATCATTAGGAGATTCTATTCTTGCAGCCAGACAAAAATGATGTTGGTCTGTAGGATATATTGCTGGATTTGGCGGATACCAAGGAATCATTACAATAGTATTACCTCCGGCAGGAATAGACGGAATACTTACTTCTCCTATTTCATCTCCATATTTAATAGGGCCAATATTAAAGTTTACGAAATTAGTAGGCCAGGTTAATCCTGAAGAAGCTTTCGCAAAATACAATCTTACTTTTGCAGATGCACTTGTATTTGTACTTCTATTATAGACTCTTATATAAACTCCGTTTGGAGAAGATAATTTAAATTCCGGATTTTGATGTACAAGTCCGGCATCGATGTTTTGTCTTACCCAGATATCATCGCTTATCCACATAGGACCTAAATCAGGGTTAGGTTGTACACCAGTATCGTAAGGTCTGTCTTTTATGTATAAATCGGTAGTAGGCAATGCAATTCCGGTTACGATTACCGAATATTTTTGCAGCGCGTTTACCAATGTTCCTTTATGCGTAATAGTAACAGTATAAATACCAGCCGCTCCATTAATACTAATGCGCTCAAAAGGATCTTTGGTATTATCACCTAATCCATTTGTTGTAGCCGATGTAAGTCTGTAAGGAAAAAAAGTACCAGATCCATTAGTAACTCGTATATCTAAGTCATTAACTAATCTTGCTGTAGCAATATTTGGCGTGCTACCAGAGTAGGCTATACCTGCAGGATCTGTCCATGATATAGAAGCTACAAGAGGATTTATACCATCAGAAACTACTTTAAAACTATAACTAGATCCAGAAGGTAAAGTATGCTCTTGAATAATAGAGTTAGTTCCGTTTTTGGTAATTGTCTCGGCAGCAAACTTTGCGTTTAGTAAACCCCAGCCAAAAATGGCATCAGGACCTGTAGTTCCAGCATCGTCTGCTGTATGTAAAGCCAAACCTTTTAACGTTGCTGCACGCATAAAATTATTTGTAATGTTTTTATAATGTTGCTGTAACAAGAGTAAAGTTCCTGTAACGTTTGGAGCCGCCATAGAAGTTCCTGTAGCATTACCATAACTACTGTTTGTTAATGGTGTAGGTGTCGAAGTAAGTGTAGCTGTAGAATATACGGAAGTTCCGTTTCCTGTTATGTCAGGCTTTATTCTTAAATCATCTGTAGGACCTTGACTACTCGAAGTATTAATAGTTACACTCGTTAATACTCCTGTTGTGCTTATAACGGCATCATTTGCATTGGCAATAACCAGATTATTTTTAGCGGTCGAGAACCCAGTAAGTTTATCATAACCTGCACCTCCCAAAGGGCTTGGATTTGCAGTATTATCTGTCCCGTCATTACCGGCAGATTTTACCTGTAAGTAATATGGAGCATTAAACATAACATTATCCCAATCTCTTGCAACAGTTTGGTAAGATCCAAATTGCCATGGAGCTATTAAAACGGCTCCTGTTGATGGATTTCTTGTGCCCCATCCATAAGAATGATTGGATAATAACATTCCGTTTGTTGAAGCTGTAGTTGCTTCGGGTAAATCACTATTCCATTCATTGGTTCTTGCATTTGCCTGATTTGCCATCCCTTTTGCAGCAGCGACAGATCCAGCAGCGACAATAGTACCTGTAACATGATTTGCATGTTGGCTATTGTTGCCTGCGCCAATCACTGTAACGCCATCGGCAATAGTAACTCTTCCTCCAAACTCATTGTGTGTAGGAAGCGTAGCTCCACCATCCCAAACATAAACAGTCATGGTTTGTCCGTTAAGATTGAGTCCTAAACCACCTCCCGTGTTCAAAAAGTTGGCTCGGGTAGATTTGGCAGCATTTACGTTGTCGGGAGTATAATAAATTGGAGATTTTCCATCCGGACTAATATCCATCAATTCGCTGGTAGTTCCGTCTTTGTTGGTAAAAGATGTGCTCCAACCATTGGTTCTTGCTGTGCTTAAGATTCTTTGTTTTTTTTGCTCAGCTTCAGATCTAAATTTTTGACTTAACGATTCTAATTCAGTTACATTCGAGTTCGCTCGAATTACTTCTATGTCTTTTTGAGTTTGCGAGTAGGTAATTCCGCATACACAAAATAGAGCAATTTTGTATAAATTTTTCATATAGTTTGATTTGGGGGTTAATCACTTTTTTATATTCTATTGTATTCATGAACAGAATAGGGCGGACTTTTGTCATTAATTACTCCTGTAAACTCGTAAAATAACGTTGGTTTCATTTTCATAATTTTCTAGTTTTAAAAGGTTATTAAATAGACTTACTTTAATAATTCAGCTTTCTGTTTTTTTGAGTATACCATTTATTTACAGAAGTTTTTTTTTAAAGCGAATAAAAATAGTTAATTTAATTAAAAAATAATCAGGTATAAATACTTGATTTTTAACTGAGTATGAATTTTTAATAAGAAATATAATAAAGTAATTAAATGGGGAATTTTACTAGTTTTTCAATAAATAAAAAGATGCTTCCGCAAATAAAAATCAGATTTATGAGATAAAATATCTTATCAGGAATAAGAAATTAATACATATTTGAAAAAAAATATTTTAGCTACGCAGAATAACTGCGCACTATAATTTGAATATTTGCTCAAGAAATAAAAAACACGTTCTTTTAAATAAAACAAATACATTAATCAGGTCAAGTCTAAAGTTACTTCAATAACCATTTAAGATATACTTTGACAATTATCGATTAATACATTTATAAAAATATGGGGCAGTAGCTCAGCGGTAGAGCAGGTAGTTTTGAAATTATCCTTAAAAGGTCAATCATAACTTACTTCTCGCATTGTTAACGCCCGTGTCGTGGGTTCGAATCCCACCTGCTCCACAATTATGGTTAATAAAAACTTACTTCAGAAGACAGCCGATTTCGGCTCGAATCCGAACAAGTTTTAAAATTATCATTAATAAAACTGAGGGTCAAGATTAACTTACTTCTGGGGAAACCCACCAAATTGTCACTTTGAACTAGTTAATCCATTATCCTCGAATTTAAGGTCAAGTGTTTCTTACTTCAAAAATCTTTTAGGTAGAACCAGAAACACAATTATCTAAATTTTTAAAAATGAAAAAAATGAAAACACAAGAATTATTAAAAATCAGTTTACGTCAAAACGCAATTTTTATTCCAACAGAATTAATTGCGAATGATGTTAAAAAAATATCAGGAACTACATTGGCTTTAGTAGCTAATGTTTCAAAACTCGGATTCACTTTTTCTGAATCGTTATTACATGCTTTAAATAATGTAAATCCAAATTATAAAATTGATGTTTTAGATATTTTAAAAGAAGTTTTAGGAACCAATAAAAACTGGACTCCTTTGGTTAAAGAATGGAATGTTCCTACCGGAGAATCAGTTATGGATCATGTTGCGACTTTGTTTGCTAATCTTTTTAAATCTAGTAACGGAATCACTTTGCAATGCGGACATATTATTCCTAATGGTACTTTTCCTTTAGAGAGATATAATGGTTGTCCATTTTGTGGAACTCCTTTTGAATTTGGAAAAATTGAAAATTACGGACAAGGGAGTAAACTAAAAGTTTTAGAATTATGGTCGGAAAAAGAACTGAATGATTTCTTTACTTCGTTATTAACATCAAAAACAGCTTTGGACGCTACTCAGGTTGAAAGCTTAAAAACTTCGATTACGTATTTGCCATTGCCAGAAGTTGCTATTGCAATGAAAGAAACTTTGATGCTTGTTATAGACGCATTAATTGAACAAGGCCAAGCCGAAAAAGCAACACAATATTTTAAAACGCCGACAGATATTTTGAGATATTTATGGTACAAGAAAACTAATTTATTGCAAATTATTGATCCAAAAACTATTGTACAAAGAGTGGAGAAAAACAACCAACATTTGGTTCATTTTTTGGATAATAGTGCCCAGTCTAAGCTAACTGCCAAAGAGAATTTAAAACTTAAATACTCTAGAAAAGAATGTTTGATGGTTGCCAATTGGTTAAATAATCTAGAAATGAGTGCCGATGCTGCTTGCGAAATCATGCATCCAAAAAGAGGAATGTGGGTTCGTTTTATACGAGCATTACGTTTACCAGAATATAGCAAAAGAAAAGGCTTTGAAAAATTAGCTGTTTTGTTAGATACGTTCTATAACCAGACTTACGAAGTTTGGCAAGGGAATCTGAATCACTTTCGTTTGAAATTAGATGCAGATAAAACTTTTGCTTTGCTAAAACAACGACCAGGATTATTTGCTCGTTCGTTATTTTCGAATATGCTTTGGTTTGGAGCCGATGAAACGATAGCGCATTTTAATGAAATTATAGATAAAGTACCAGCACGTTTGGTTTTTACTCTGAATATGTACGCTCAAAATTATTTTGATAAAACAATTCAAAGAAGTGTGAAACCATTGGGAGGAACTACTAAAAGAATTGAGCCAAATCGTTTGTTGACATTGTATACCGATGAACAATTGGATGCGATGAAAAATCAAATCGAGGATGTATGTATCTTGGCGATGAAGAAGAGATTTGCTGCTGTTGCAAATGAAAATAAGACAATTTATATAGATCCACAATTGTTTAATATTCCTGTTTCAATAGGAGATAGAAGTGAAAATGTTCAGGATTTACCAGTTGCTTTAATGGGGACACGTTTCCCGATTGAAGGTAACGAAGTGAGATTGTTTATGCAATGGGGTAATGATTTACCAGCGCAACATCTGGATATGGATTTAAGCTGCCATATTGCTTATGAGGATAGTGCAGATATTTGTTCTTTTAGCCGATTAGAAACTACAGGTTGTAAGCATAGTGGAGATATACAAAGGATTCCGAATAAAATAGGTACGGCTGAATATATCAACATTAATATCGACGAATTAGCTAAAGCAAGAGCCAAGTTTGTAACTTTTACTTGTAATGCGTATAGTAACGGAAGCATTACTCCGAATTTAATTGTTGGTTGGATGAATAGTAAACATCCGATGAAAATATCCGAGAAAACAGGAGTTGCTTATGATCCATCATGTGTAGATCATCAGGTTAGAGTAACACAAAATGTTGCTAAAGGACTTGTTTTTGGAGTTTTGGATGTAGCCAAAAGAGAAATCATTTGGTTAGAAATGACTTTTGCAGGTCAGGTTGTACAAAGATTAGATTATAAAGGTGTAAAAGCATTATTATCTAAGCTGAACAGTAAATTAAACATAGGAAGTTTGTTAGTTCTTAAAGCCGAAGCACAAGGTTTGGAAATTGTAGAAACAACAGCTGCCGATGAGGTTTACGATGCAAATTGGGCAATTAATTCGGCTGCAGTTACCCAATTATTAATAGATTAAAACAGAAAACCACGAACATTACATTCGTGGTTTTTACATTATATAGCTTTTTTAGTTTGTAATGCCATTCGGGTTGCTAGAATATGCTCACAAGGTCCTTTTCGTAATTGATTTGATTTGTAAAAAGAACATTCGCAATAACCTTCAATAAGACGGTTGTCCTTGTCTAATACTGCAAGAGTGCTGTAAGTGAGGTTTTTATCATTTACTTTTCCTTTAATTTGCAATTGATCAGCATTTGCAGTCAAAGTTATTTTTACTCTATTTTCGGTTATGTAATTATTAGCAATCTCTTCTTGTGGACTCGCAAAACGTAATGACTTCATGTTTAGAGGTTCTTGAGTTAATTCCCTCACGCGATATACACCTAAATTTAAGTCATAAATTACTCGTCCAGCTTGAGTATATGCAGTTAATGATGCCGAAACTACAGAAGGATCAAGATTTAGTTTTTTAGCTAAATTATCAGACGTATCAAGCCAGTTTTCTTTTAATGCATTGAAGACTTTTTCTTGTGTAAATAAATCTACATTGCTTCTTGGAGCCATTAAATCAAAATTACCTGCAGTGCTCCAATCATTTTTAGTCCATCCAGATAAGCCTAAAGTATAGGACATATCACCTAAGTCGGCAATAAAAAAGGACGGTAAACCTGAACCTAATAAAACTACTTTAAAATTACGTGCTACAGGAATTAGTCTTTCTAAAATTAATAATCGACGTCTTCCCCATATACGGATTGTTTTAGATTCGTTTCCTTGATAAATAGAGCGATGAAATATAATTTCGTCATGCAAAGGTTCAAATATGGCTTTAATAGGTTTGTCTGGTTCTAGTACAAATCGTAAAGCTCTAGGTCCTTTCTTTTCTTTGAAGCGTCGTAAATATTGACACAAGCTAAAAATGTCCATAGGATGTAAATCGAGTACAGTTGCAGGTAAAGTCATTGCAGAACTTACTTGCAGAAATCCTCTAACCCAAGAATCTGGCAAATCTATTTTTACCTCTTTATAGACTTGTTCATTTGTGGTTTTAGCTTCAAAACCTGAAGGATCAATCTTAAATTCGGTTTCTTTATAATTTCTTATTTTTTGGAATTCATTATATAATCCTTCTGAATAATCAATATTTGTTGTACCACATTTAAAGTCACTAATCTCTGTGAATATATTATAATTACAGCTTAATTTTCCATAAGATGATTCATCTTTACTAAAACATTCAAAAAACACTTCATCAGGATGTACAGTAATTACTGGATCTAAGACAAACCAAGCATCTTTATCATTTTTATATAAATAATCAAAATAGGCAGTTTTAGCTTTGTTAAAAGGCCCTAGAATTGTTCTTTTTTCTTTTTGAACAACACTTAGTTCCTCTTTTAATTCCTGAATGCGGGCACGAACATTTTCAATCTGAAATTCGGCCATATATTCGCTAAGCCATAACTTTTCTTGTTCTGCTGCCCATAATTTGTATTCTTCTTTATCCTTTGGAAAAAAACGTAAATCAGAAATTACTACATCATGCAACGCAGAAATTGCTTCTCTAAAAGCGATTTTTTGGTTTAGTTTTCCAACAAAAAAAGTAGGTTCTCGTAAAGTATCTGGCGAAAAACTCATGCCAGTACTATTAGAGGTGTTATTTACAATGGTGCTTCCGCTGTATTTATAATCAAATAACATAACTTAGTTTTTAAGGATTAAATGGGTATGCAATTGCGGGTAAAGCGTTTTTAAATCGGTCAAAATAGAGATACAATTTGCTTTATCTTGTATTGCTACAGTAGCCGAAACTTCGTCGATAATTTGGGTTACAAAAATTGCTGCTTCTTCGTTTTTCTTTCCTTCCTGATGTAAGAATTGATAAATACGCTGTTTAGCAATTCTGGCTTTATGCACTCGGGTTAATACGGAACGGAAATAAAAATCAAGTTCTTTTAGTTTCGCTAGATTATCTGTTGCGTAGGTATTTAGATAATTAGTGACAAAAATCTGAATGTTTACACTAGGATGCTGGCTTAACTTAGTCAAATAGGTTACACCATCATCAGGATTAAAATATCGGGTAATGATTTCTTTTCCAAATTGTTCAACAGCTGGTAATACTGAATCGACAATACTTATGAGGCATTCTAAATCCCAATCGGTTTCATCAAATTCGGTTTTGAAAAAATTAAATGCAAATGCTCTGGTATCATCCCAAGTTGTATCTAATATTGCCAAAGCATTATTTCTTTCGGCTCTAATTCGTTCTTTTCTATCCACAAAATAATTCCAACACCATTGTCTTATGGCAAGGATTTCATGGTTTCCTAAAGAGATAATCTGGCGAATTGTAAAATCGTCTTTACGAGTATATTTTTTCAAAATCTCGTAACCTGTTAATTGACTTTCTCTATAATTAGCGTGAATCAATTTTATAACATCTCTTGGTTGTAATGCAGTATCCCAATGATTGGTTGTTTCTTCAAGAATGAATTTTTTGAAGATAAAATGTGCTCCTTCAAATTTTTCTTTTCGAATCATTGCATAAACTGTATTAGGAAGAGCAATCTCGATTATATCAGAATGGGATTTGCCTAATTGTGTAATGCGCTCCAGAACAGATTCAATAACATCTGAATATTCATTGTTTAATAAATCTAATAAGGATTCACTATTTGCTAATAAATAATCTTCCTGATAGTTATTTAATAACTTAATACCATTTTTTCTAATTTCAGTATTTTCATCCTCTAAAAAGAGACTGATTAACGAAAACGGAATTTCTTTTGAATCTACCGTTTTAGATTTTAGAATTAAAATAGAACTCGCTAACAGATTATTCGTTTTTAAATCAGAAGAAATTAAACGTGCCACAATATCCCAGCTTAGTTGCTCAAGTTGTGGCGTGGCTATTTTTTTAAGTCTGTCGATTGCAAGAGTTGCTAATGCATTGTTTACATCAGACTCTTCAAACGTAAGAAGTTCAACGATTACTTTTCCTGTTATTGCTTTGGCTTTATCTTCACTAAATATAAAACTTTCTAATGTGCTTGTTATCCAATTTCTTAAATCAGGAACTTCATTAAAAATTAGCTTTACAACACATTCAATGTCATTTAGAAAAAGATTTTTGTTTGATAAAATATGATTTTTGGCCCAATTTCTGGCAACTTCAGTTTTAGAATTCAAGACATCGCCAATAAAACCAATCTGATTAGAAAGTGTATTGTTTTTCAGTACTATAGTTTCAAAACCTAAATTATTTGGAATTTTAAAATCACTATTTAGTAAAACCAATATGCTTTTTTCATCAAAACGATCGATGATTATATTAAAGTCATTTCTAGTCTTTAAATTTTGATAAGCAAACTCATGAATGATATTCATTTGCGCTTCCATGATTAGCTGAATGTAAGCTTCGGGAAAAGCATCCCAATGTTCCGGAAATAATTCTAAACGGCTTGTAGAACTTTCTACAATAGTTTTTTGTTCTTCAGGAACGATAAGACTTTGAGTTTTTTTCTCTGTTTCTTTTTTACCAAAAAAAGTTGAAAATGCTTTTTTGGCAACATCTAATACTGAGCTAGAACTTTGGTCTGCAGCAGTATTTTTATTTTCAGTAGTTATTTTACTACTTACTTTAGTTACTTGATTTGAATCGTAATAATAGTTTTTGCTTGAGAATACTTCCTGATTTAAAATGAATTTCATCTTTGGAGTTAAAATTCGCTTTTTGTCATTTCCAAATAAAATGGTTGATAACAAAAGTAAATTAGAACACTCAGGGTAATCTACTACTGTGTAATAATATTTTTTATCGTTGTAATTGTATTGTCCGTAAATGTTTATAGGCGCTCTTTCGGCTTTGCTATAATCTTCTTCTGAATACTTCAATAAAATCGATACCGCAAACTTCAGGTATTTTTTAGAATCCATTTCAGAATCCATTTCGGTTAAAAATCGAAGACTATTTTTCTGGAAATAGAATTTGGTAAAATTAGAGAATGCAATTTTACTATCTTTTCCGCGGAGTTCTTTCCCAATGTTAACCCTTTCATTTATAGCAGTAATAAATTGGGAGTTGTCATATTCACTTTCTAGCGAAACGGTTCTTGTGAACATAGGATTTTCATTCTCAAAACGATAAGCAAGAACTGCAATTGCATCTGCATCGTTTCTTATATGAGCTAGTTTATAAATAGCTCTAATGTGCTTAAAATAAGGAGGTCTAAATGGAACTGCTTCTAGTAAGAAAATAACAATTTCATGTAATTTGCTATCAAATTTTGCAACTAAGTATAAAGCTGTTAGATAATTGATAGAATTATTCTCTAGTTCCTCTTTTAGAAAAATTATTAACGAATCGAAATCTTTTTTATCAATATGATATCGAGCTTCTTGAGGTATTGCCTCTAGAATTGTTGAGATATGTTTTTGTAATTCCTCCTCTTTTAAGATTCCTAGTAATCCCTCATGAGCCAGATTTCTTATATATTCTTTTTGTTTGTTTTGTAAAGCATACGATTTAAAAACTTCTTCTGCAGTATCTGATTTAAGCTTTATTAAAGCCCAAATAGCCGAATAGGTTTGTAAATCATCCCCTTTTGAGGCTAATTTAATGATATAAGGAATCGCTTCTTTAGTATCTAATAAACCCGCTTTCCAAATTACGCGACTGGTTTTCCAAGTTGTACTAAAAGTTTGTTTTCCCATTACAGCATCTTCTAAACGCTGAAGAATAACACCGCTTATAGAATCAGGTTCTACACTTTCTAACGAAGGAAGATCTATTAATGTTTCTATTTCTGAAGCATAACCTTTAGCTTTTTTCTCATTTTCAAGCTTGTCAAAAATGATTTGTGCTTTATCGGCCGAAACGTATTCAGGGGTTTTGGTTCCATCTTTTAAAACGCTTCCTCTTTTTCCATATCTAAAATTGACTACATAATTAGCATCATCAATACTACACAAGTCTATTTCGTATACTTTGTCTGAATTCCCTTCTTTATAGAAAAGTTTAATCTGTTTAATTAATTTCATAATTGAAAAGGGTATTAATTAAAAAATATTCCACCAGTTTTCTGGCTTTTGATCCGTTACTATTTCTTCCACTTCTTCAAGAACGGGAACAACTATTGGAGTTACTTTTTCAGGAATACTTGTTTTTGCTATATTGGGTTGACCGTGTTTCTTTATAATGGTTTTTAAACTTTGTTTAAATGCCGTTCCTTTTTCAGGATTCACCATGTACACATAATTAATATAACCTTCTATGGCATTAATTAGATGAATAGCTTTTCCCCATTGTTGGTCTTTCCATCCATTTTTTTCAATATTATGTAGTAAGGCACGAAATTTTCGTAATTGAATTCTATCTATATTTAGTTTTTTATTTACAACAACTCCAGTAACTTTTTGTTGCATCCCTTTTCGCATTACGTGCACTTTGTCGGGATGAATTATAAAACCTTCAGATTCAATAATTTTTTTAGTATAATATAATAATCGGGAAACATTTTGACTATTTTCTTCAGTAGTCGAAAAACTCATATCGTCTGCATAACGGGTATAGCTAAAATTTAATTTTTTGGCTAACCCATTAATTTTTTTATCCATTTTATAAACAATCATATTACTTATTGCTGGACTTGCAGGAGAACCCTGAGGTAATTTGCGTTCGCCAGATTGTACATAATAAGTAACTCCGTCTAGTGTAGTTTCATTAATCTCGGAGTAGGTGCATAATAAACCTAAAATTGTAGCGAGTTCTTCAGAGTAGCCTATTTTATGAAATAATCCTTTTACTCTTTTATAAGTTACTGTTGGGAAAAAATCTTTTAAATCGATATTAACAACAATGTCTTTATTAATGTGTGGTTGGGCATTGGTTACAATAGAACGCTCTTTTATAAAGCCATGCGCTTCTATTGTATAAGGTATTTTGTGGAGTATGTTTTCTAAAATCCAGGTTTGAACTTCTTTTAGCTTTGGTTTTGGAGCAGATATCTTGCGCTTACCACCTGATTTTTTTTCAAGTTCAAATGTATGATAATGATTGATTTTAGAAACTTTTCTGTTATAAGCAAGATATTGTAATGCTTTTAAGTCTATCTGCATGCTTTTTGCCAATGCCAATGCATCTTCATAAATAGGCAGACTATATTTTTCTAAAAGTGTAGAATCGGTTTCTTTAGCATTTAAACCTCTAGATACAGATTCACCTAAATGTAAAATTTGTTGCTGTTGCAATAATTTCCAATTTTCAGCTTTATCCAGTCTTTTCTTCTCTTGGTTTAATTTGGTTTCAGCTCTTTTTTCTTTAGCAATTTTCATACGTGCTTTACGCATTTCAAGAACCATAGCTTCTTTATTGCTAAACTTTCTGTCTTGTGCTAAAAGATCATTTAATTCCTTCTCAATCTTTGCTTCCTGATTAATTAGAATTTCAGATAGAGTAGGTTCAGATCCTGATTGCCAAAATCCTAAACGTTGCATTTCTTCTAATATGTAGCTATCCTTTGAGGTAGCTTTTATTCTATCATAAATTTGTTGTTTACTAAGCTGTTCAGACATATTACAATCGCTATTTTACATTAAAAAGCCCTATTGTAGCAATAGGGCTTAAAGTTTAAAACCTTCGTATTTTCTAAGGACTATGTCTATCAACTCCCGAGAAAGGGTACTATACGTACAGTTAATCTCGAGGAGGTGGAACCGAAACTGTACGTATAGTACCCTTTCTCATCCATAAGATAGAAGTAGTGCTGAATGTTAAATAATCTTACATCGATGACGAAACATCATCATTTTCTTTATACAAGAAAAGCAAGGTATTTCTTAAACTCAAAACAAACATACTAAAAAACTTTTAATTGAATACTAATAAAATTAAAATAGATTATCCTTTTTTAAAACTCCCGTTATCCACATCTTTAAGGAACTGGATTACACCAGGAAAATAATGTTTAGGGTCATCATATTGAGAAAGATGGCTTCCGTTAGGACAGAATAAAAAGCGCCCGTTTTGTACTTCGTTTGCAATCCATTTCATGTGTTCCGGATCCATAGTATCGTATTTAGAACCAATAGATAAAGTAGGAACTGTAATCGTTTTTAATCTTGATTTAATATCCCAGTTTTTTAATGTAGCATTTCCAGTTATCCCAAATTCACTCGGACCTTGCATATACACATATACGCTTGGGTTAATGTGTTTGAAACATCTGTTTATAGATTCCGGCCATTCCTCTAGAGGCATTCTTAAAATATGTTGTGTGTAATAATTTTTAAAAAGAAGTTCGCTGTATTTAGGATTTTTAAAATCATTTTTGGCTTCAATATCCTGTAATTCTTTTAATACTTTTGGATCCATTTGCGGAGCCAGAACATCTTTGGCATATTTATTATATTCAGGAACACTTGCCATCATGTTTGAGATAATAAGACCTTTTAAGTTTTTTTGATACTTTAGCGCATATTCCATAGCAAGGATTCCGCCCCAAGATTGACCCAAAATATAAAAGTTAGAATTGTCCAAGCCTAATGCAATGCGTACTTGTTCTACTTCTTCTACAAAACGTTCATTTGTCCATAAACTGCTATCGGTAGGTTGGTCGCTATAGTAAGAGCCTAATTGATCGTAATATATGTATTCGATACTTTCGTTAGGGAAATAACCGTCAAAACATTCGTATAACTCATGCGTAAGTCCTGGACCACCATGTAGTAGTAAAACTTTTATAGTGGGATTGTTACCAACGGTTTTTGTCCATACTTTAAAATTTCCTTTGGGAGTAGTAATCGGAATCATTTTTATTCCGCCAGTAAGTTGATCATCACGTTTAGAAAAATCTAGATAATTAGCTTTAACAGGATCTACCTTGGCTTCATCTTTACAACTAGAAAATAATATAATGCTTAAAAAACAAATAATAAATTTTACTCTCATGATTTTTATTTTAGGATTATTCGGAATCTTAAAAATAGATAAATTTATTGAAATTGCTAGCATTGTCTAAAAAATAGAATGCGATCCCGAAGCGTCGGGACGGATTCGCTAACGCGAAAACGCTGATAAAAACGGATTTTTTCTTTTTACAAGTTTTAAAAATCAGTATTTATCAGCGTCTTTACTTTAGTAAATCAGCGTTATCCGCGTTACTTCTTTAGGTAATATATTTTATTCGCCGTAGATTTTCTTATAAAGTGGCGCGTAAATTTCTTTGATTATTTTACGTTTTAGTTTTAAAGTTGGAGTTAATTGTCCGCCATCGATAGACCAAACATCTGGAGTAAGCTCAAAACGTTTGATTTTTTCCCAATGACCAAATTTTTCATTTACAGCTTCAACTTCTTCATCAATACGCTTAATTACTTGAACATTTGTAATGATATCGTTGTTAGAATCTCCTAAAACTATTTTGTGAATTTTAGCCCATTCTTTTACAAATTCAAAGTTTGGTTGGATAAAAGCAGCTGGCATTTTTTCGCCTTCACCAATAACCATTATTTGTTCGATAAAACGAGATTGTTTCATCATGTTCTCAATCATTTGAGGAGCAATATATTTTCCTCCCGAAGTTTTGAACATTTCTTTCTTACGATCCGTAATTTTAAGGAAACCTTCGCTGTCGATTTCACCAATATCTCCTGTATGGAAATATCCATTTTGTAATGCTTCGGCAGTTTTTTCTTCATCTTTGTAGTATCCCATCATAACGTTAGGTCCTTTACAAAGGATTTCTCCATCTTCGGCAATTTTAACTTCTACATTACGAATTACTTTTCCAACAGTTCCAATTTTAAAACCTCTGTTTCTAGTATCGTTTACAGATATTACAGGCGAAGTTTCAGATAAACCGTAACCTTCCATAACTGGTATTCCTGCTGCTGCAAAAACGCGAGTTAATCTTGTTTGTAAAGCGGCACTTCCAGAAACCATTAAATCTATATTACCACCTAAACCTTCTTTCCATTTACTGAAAATTAATTTACGTGCTATTTTTAATTGAAATTCATACCAAAAACCATTTGCTCCGTAAGGCTCATATCTTAAACCTAAATCGATAGCCCAGAAAAATAATTTCTTTTTGATTCCCGTTAATTCAGCTCCTTTAGCATAAATTTTATCATATACTTTTTCAAGAAGTCTAGGAACAGCTGTAATTACATTTGGTCTAACTTCTTTTAAGTTATCGCTTAATTTATCAATTGATTCTCCAAAGTATACCGAAATACCATAATATTGATAAATGTACAATATCATTCTTTCGAAAATATGACAAATAGGAAGGAAGCTTAATGCTACACTATTTCCTGGGTCAAACGGAATTCTTGGAGCACTGTCCAGAACATTAGAAACGATGTTTTTATGCGAAAGCATAACACCTTTAGGACGTCCAGTTGTTCCAGATGTATATATTATCGTAGCAAGATCTTCAGTATCGATACTGTCTTTTCTTGCTTCAACTTCATTCTGATTGCTTTCATCTGCACCTTCGCCTAATACAATAGTCCAGTTTTTGGCTCCAGCGATTTCATCAAAAGTAAAGACATCTTTTAATGTAGGTACATTTTGTTTAATAGCTAATACTTTGTCTAGTACTTCTTTATCAGATACAAAACAATAACTACTACCACTATGGTTTAAAACATATTCGTAATCTTCCTCAGATATAGTAGGGTAAATAGGAACGGTTTGCGCTCCAGTTTGTAAAACTCCAATGTCCATGATATGCCATTCCGTTCTATTTGTAGAAGTGATTAAAGCAATTTTATCATTTTTTTGAACTCCCATACGTAATAACGCGCGAGAAACGGCATTGGCTTTTGCAATATATTCTTCAGTAGAGGTTTTTTCCCAAACACCATTACGTTTGGTTACTAAAGCATCTTTTTTATTATATTTTTCTTTCTGATAATAAGGAAAATCAAAAAGTCTCGTAATTGTAACCATGGCGTTTAGATTGAATTTTACCGCAAATTAATAAAATTTATCGTTAATTTTTATTTTTAATAAATTAAATATGAAAACTTTAATTCTAATTAATATAAATTACGAAATCGATTTCTTTATGCGATATATTTTATTTTATTTATATTGCTAATTAACAATAGGATAATGATATTATTTGTTTGAAAAACTAAATTTAGACATCAGATTTAAAGTACCGCCTTTGTGTTAGTTATGATTAAAGTTTTTTCTGGATTGCTTCTTGTTTTTAGAATAATGCAATTAAATTAAGAAAAAAAGATTACGGATTTTAGATTGCTTCGCCTGTTTTGTCCCAAAATTTCAGGATCAGGTTCGGGTAACGATTTTTGATTGCAGTTATATGAAGCCTCCAAAAAATGACAATCTTTTTTACCAACACCAAATCATAAATCATAAACCTACAATCGTAAATCTACAATCTAAAATCGCTTAATCTTTCTTAATTTTTTAATGATTCAGAAATATTTATTTCTTTACTTCTTCAACATATTCTTTTACTCTCTCTCCAGAAATATACATTTTCTTTTTCTTAAAATGAATAGAGAATTGCGCGTAAATCCATTCGCTGTCTTCTTTATCATTTGTTTTGTACCAAAGAGAATATGAAGCACTATCAAATCCTTCTTTAAATATAGGGATTCCAATTTCAGAACATTCAAATCCCCAAGTAATGTTTTTCTTGGTAAGATCTTCATATTGATAAATTCCGGTTCCATTTGCATTTAACTGAACAATTGGTTCCGTTTTTCCATCATATAAATAAATTCCGTTTACAGGATAAGAGATTGTAGTAGTAATGAAACGTTCTTGATTTTTAGCTGTAATTTTTTCAGTTTTAATTTGAGAATATACGTTTGTTAAACAAAGAAAAAGTGTGATAAAAAGTAGGTTTTTAACTTTCATTAATATGGTATTTAGGGATTAATTTTATTTGTTTTTGGGGCACAATAAATAAGTCTATTTTTTATGCGGGAGGGCAAAACTAATAAAATCAGGTCAAAAAAAAAGACAAAATCAGCGTACTAATTTTATCTTTTTTATACCAAAAATGGGATGTATTGAGAATTAACTCGTTGTGTTTTTAGTGCTCAATTTTGTGTATGAGAGTAGTCTTACTTAATAAAAAAAACTCATTCAGTTACGAATGAGTTTTTTTAGTATGAGTATAAAAATTAGATTTTCTCAATCCATTTTCTTGCATTTACAAACGCTTCATGCCAAGGAGAAACTTCGTCGTTTTAAATATTTAGCGACAACGTTTAAAATTATTTAATGACATCAATAATTATTGCATTTTGACCCAAAACATTTTTATCAAGTTCTACAAATTTTGTTGAGTTATTTTCATGATTAATTTTTAAAATTCCAAACTTGGAGTCTGTACGGAATACTAAATTCAGATATTCTTCATTGTAAAAAATCGTTCCTCCTATAATATTACCTACTGCAAATAAATTTTCAGAAGATTTATCTGATAATAAATTATTACTTAAATTAAAGTCAAAAGGTTTTACTCCATTAATTACTTTTGGTACTTTTAAATTCATAAGACCAAGTTTTGTATCGTTAATTTTAGCCAATCTTGTTGCACTTATCCTTGTACCGTCTGCTTGCAACTCTTTAACTGTTTTATCAGTAAGATCTATTTCTAAAAGACCATTAGATACAGTCGAAACATATAATTTATTATTGATGAGTTCTGTACTAGTAGTGAATGAACTTAGAAAAAAATTAATGCCTAAATCGGTTGTTTGATAATTTTGAATATTTATTGATATGATTTTATTTGGCTGACTTCTATTTGGCTGATTTTCACTCACTATTGCGACAAGTTCTGAGCCATTGTATTTTAAATTTGTGATAAAAGGATCCAGCATCGTTTCTGTAAGGGAGACTGGTAAAGTGATTTGCTTCGTTGTAGTAGTTCCTGTTAATTTGTCATAAATAATTAAAATATTTGGGTGGGGAATATATGTGGCTTCAAATGCATAGATTTTGGAACCTACATTACAAATAGTTGAAAGCATTATCAAATTTGATGAATTTTTAATTTGTCCAATAGTAGTCGTTTTTCCACTATTGTTACCAATTTCAAAAATTTTCCCTTCAGAAGTAATCGAAAGAAGTTTATAATCATCATCAATTTTTTGAACTTCTGGTGTTTCGTCATTGTTTTCGCATGAGAACGAAAACAATGACACTAAGATTAAAAGGAATAATGGTAATTTTTTCATTTAATTGTTTTTATTCTCAATCCATTTTCTTGCATTTACAAACGCTTCATGCCAAGGAGAAACTTCGTCGTTTCTGTCTTTTGGATAGTGCGCCCAGTTCCATTGGAATGTTGAACGCTCAATGTGTGGCATCATTACTAAATGTCTTCCTGTTTTATCACACATCATTGCTGTGTTATAATCAGATCCATTTGGGTTTGCAGGATATCCTTCGTAAGCATATTTAGATACGATATTGTAATTTTCTTCTGCTAATGGTAAATTGAATTTTCCTTCTCCATGAGAAACCCAAACTCCAAGAGTACTTCCTGCAAGAGATGATAACATCACCGAGTTGTTTTCGTGTACTTTTACAGAAGTAAAGATACTTTCGTGTTTGTTGCTTTCATTATGCAATAATTTACCATGTACTTCATGTTCCGGATTAATTACCTCTAGTTCCATAAATAATTGGCAACCATTACAGATTCCTACAGATAATGTATCTTCTCTTTTAAAGAATTTATCCAAAGCTGTTTTTGCTTTTTCATTGTACAAGAATGCTCCAGCCCAACCTTTGGCAGAACCTAAAACATCCGAGTTAGAGAATCCTCCAACAGCACCAATAAACTGAATATCTTCAAGTGTTTCACGACCAGAGATTAAATCGGTCATGTGAACATCTTTTACATCAAATCCAGCCAAGTACATTGCATTTGCCATCTCGCGCTCAGAATTACTTCCTTTTTCACGAATAATAGCTGCTTTTGGTCTTGGTTTCGAAGCGTCGATTACTGGTTTCTTTCCTGTAAAATGTGCTGGGAAAGTATAGTTTAAAATTTGATTTTTATAATTCTCAAAACGGGCTTGCGCTCTTCCGTTTTTAGATTGTTTTTGATCTAATAAATAAGAAGTTTCAAACCAGATATCTCTGTACTTCGCAATATCCAAATTATAAATTCCAAATTCCAAACTTGGTTTGCTTTGAACTGAACCAATTTTGAAGAATTCGATATTGTTGGCGTTTAATTTAGCTTCAACAGTAGCATCAGATTTTGCCTGGAAAACGATTCCGATGTTTTCAGCGAAAAGAATTTTCAATAAATCTTTTTCTGCGAAAGCACTAAAATCAATTTTAGCTCCAAGGTTTACATCAGCAAAACATAATTCTAATAAAGTTGTGATTAAACCTCCACTTCCGATATCGTGTCCAGCAAGAATTTGGTCTTCGCCAATTAATTCCTGAATGGTATTAAATGCATTTTTAAAGAAAGAAGCGTCTTTAATAGTAGAAGTTTCGTTTCCGATAGTATTTCTGATTTGTGCAAAAGAAGAACCTCCTAATTTGTACGCATCCTGAGATAAATTGATATAATAAATAGAACCACCATTTTTCTGTAAAACTGGCTCTACTACTTTTTTAATGTCTGTACAATTTCCACCTGCCGAAATAATAACCGTTCCCGGTGCGATTACTTCATCATTAGGATATTTTTGTTTCATTGACAGTGAATCTTTTCCTGTTGGGATATTGATTCCTAGCTCAATTGCAAATTCAGAACAACCTTCAACAGCTGCGTATAAACGAGCATCTTCACCTTCGTTTTTACAAGCCCACATCCAGTTTGCAGAAAGTGAAATTCCTTTTAAACCATCTTTAATCGGAGCCCAAACAATGTTTGATAATGATTCGGCAATAGCATTTCTGCTTCCTGCTACAGGATCAATTAAAGCAGCGATAGGAGCATGCCCGATAGAAGTTGCAATTCCTTCTTTACCTAAATAATCTAAAGCCATTACACCAACATTATTCAATGGTAATTGTAATGGTCCTGCACATTGTTGTTTAGCAACTTTTCCACCTACACAACGGTCAACTTTATTTGTTAACCAGTCTTTAGATGCAACTGCTTCTAAACGTAAAACATTTTGTAAATAACTTTCGAAGTCATTTGCTGTATAAGAAACATCAGCATATTTTCTATCGATAGTTTTGTCATTCATAATCGTTTTAGGAGAACTTCCAAAGAAATCTTCTAGTGCATAATCCATAGGTTTAGCTCCAGTCGATTTAGATTCAAAAGTAAAACGGTGATCTCCAGTTACATCTCCAACTTGGTACATTGGCGAACGCTCTCTGTCGGCGATTCTTTGTAAGATATCAATATCTTTTTGACCAATTACTAATCCCATTCTTTCCTGAGATTCGTTTCCGATAATTTCTTTAGCAGAAAGGGTTGGATCTCCAACAGGTAATTTATCTAAATCTATTAAACCTCCAGTTTCTTCTACTAGTTCAGAAAGACAGTTTAAGTGACCTCCAGCTCCGTGATCATGGATTGATACAATTGGGTTGTTATCGCTTTCTACCAAACCACGAATGGCGTTGGCAGCACGTTTTTGCATTTCTGGATTAGAACGTTGGATTGCATTTAATTCAATTCCTGAACCAAAAGCTCCTGTGTCTGCAGATGAAACTGCAGCTCCACCCATTCCGATTCTATAATTTTCTCCACCAAGAATAACGATTTTATCTCCTTCTTGTGGTTTCTTTTTAATGGCTTGATCTAATTTTCCGTAACCGATTCCTCCAGCTTGCATGATTACTTTATCGTAACCAATTTTGCGGTCGTTTTCTTCATGTTCGAATGTTAAAACTGAACCTGTAATAAGTGGCTGACCAAATTTATTTCCGAAATCTGATGCTCCGTTAGAAGCTTTGATCATGATATCCATTGGAGTTTGGTACAACCATTTTCTTTCGTCCATTGCGTTTTCCCATGTTCTGTCATCCTGTGTAGATTCAGATTTTAAACGAGAATATGAAGTCATGTAAACGGCTGTTCCTGCAAGTGGTAAAGAACCTTGTCCTCCTGCAAGACGGTCACGAATTTCTCCTCCTGATCCTGTTGCAGCACCGTTAAAAGGCTCAACAGTTGTAGGGAAATTGTGTGTTTCGGCTTTTAATGAAATAACCGAATCAAATTCTTTTATTTCGTAAAAGTCTGGTTTGTCTGCTGTTTTTGGAGCAAACTGTTGTACGCGTGGTCCTTTTACAAAAGCCACATTATCTTTGTAAGCCGAAACGATATCGTTAGGGTTTTCCTGAGATGTTTTCTTGATTAATTTAAATAAAGACGTTTCTTTTTCTTCTCCGTCAATTACAAAAGTTCCGTTGAAAATTTTGTGACGACAGTGTTCTGAATTTGCTTGTGAGAAAGCAAAAATCTCAGAGTCGGTTAATTTACGTCCTAGTTTTACAGCTAGATTGTCTAGATAATCTACTTCTTCCTGACTTAAAGCCAACCCTTCGGTTTTGTTGTAAGCAGCAATATCATCAATGTCCAAAATTGCTTCTGGTTGCACGTTGATAGTAAAGATTTCTTGATTCAGTTCAGTATATTTTTGCGAAAGCATCGGGTCAAAATCTGAAAAATCAGCTGTTGCCGGATAAAATTCTTCAATTCTGATGATGCCAGGAATACCCATATTCTGAGTAATTTCTACAGCATTTGTACTCCAAGGGGTAATCATAGTGGCACGAGGACCAACAAAAAAATCCGTCAGTACGGATTTTTCTATTTTATTGGAGTTGGCAAAAAGCCAGTTTAATTTTGAAATGTCTTGAGCCGAAATTTCGTTTTGCGTTTGTACTGCAAAAACAGTTTTGCTTTGGTTTTCAAAGAAATGAATCATTGTGTTGTGTAGTTTGTTGTATTTAGCTGCAAATTTAGTGTAAATAAATAGTAAGCGCAAATTTGAAAACGAACTCTTTTAAAAAAAAATGCAGTGATTTTTTTTCATGATAATGTCGGGAGGTTCAATGGTAATGTGTAGAGGCGCAGAGTAGTACGTTTTTTTTAAATTTTGCAATGACGCAAAGTTTTTTGTTTCACGCAGATTTGGCTGATTGAGCAGATTTAATTGATTGAGAATTATTAAATCTGCATAAATTCTTTAGAGGTTTTGTATCTGCTTTATCTGTAAAATCTGCGTGAAAGATATTTCTTGTATAGAAGTTTTTTTTAATCTTAAAAAGACGCAAATATTTTTGTTTCACGCAGATTTGGCTGATTGAGCAGATTTAATTGGTTGAGAATTATTAAATCTGCATAAATTCTTTAGAGGTTTTGTATCTGCTTTATCTATAAAATCTGCGTGAAAGATATTTCTTGTATAGAAGTTTTTTTTAATCTTAAAAAGACGCAAAGTTTTTTGTTTCACGCAGATTTGGCTGATTGAGCAGATTTAATTGATTTAAGAATTATTAAATCTGCATAAATTCTTTAGAGGTTTTGTATCTGCTTTATCTATAAAATCTGCGTGAAAGATATTTCTTTTATAGAAGTTTTTTTTAATCTTAAAAAGACACAAATATTTTTGTTTCACGCAGATTTGGCTGATTGAACAGATTTAATTGATTGAGAATTATTAAATCTGCATAAATTCTTTAGAGGTTTTTGTATCTGCTTTATCTGCAAAATCTGCGTGAAAAAATGACTGTTTTATTTAGTATTAAAACAAAAAAAGCGACAATTTGCCGCTTTTTAATTATTAGAGATCTAATTTTTAATTAATTGATTATTATCTTTTTAATGAAAGTTTTTTCCTCTTTTGTAGCTTTAACTATATACAACCCTTTAGGTAGATTACTTACAGCTATAGATTGTTGAATTGTGTTTGCTTTTTCGAATACTTTTTGTCCAGATACTGAAATTATTTCTATCGTATAAGGAGTGTTTGAATTATCGAAATTAATAAAAAAGTTACCGTCTGAAGGGTTTGGATATAAGTGAATTTCATCTGAATCTGACATTAATTCAGGGTTTGTTACTTTTAGTGTACGATTTCCTAAATTTTCACAAGAATCTACAGCAAATGAATCCCATTGTGAACTTAAATTAAATGTTGAGCTTGGAGAAGTTACAGTCGATTTTCTTCTTAAAGTTACATTAGCTGCAAAGTCAGCTGCTCCACCATTAAAAGTTCCGATGATGTCGATGAGTACTCCATTTTTAAATAAACCCATAGGGTCATTTCCATTAAAAGTAATCTCTGAAGCTGTTGTCGAAATATTGGCTGAAGCTTTAGGATAACATGTAGAAGCAATAGAACTATTTACAATAGTAAATTTGGTTCCGCTATTTAAAGTTCCGCTTAAGGCTAGACCAGAACTCCATGTTCCGCCTCCGTTTGTTTGTCTTTTTATAGTGTATCCAGATAAGTTAATTGGGCTACCTGTTGCATTCAGAATTTCTAAAGCTTTGTTATTTCCAGATCCCTCGATGTATTCTGAGAATAATAAATCGGTTGTTGTTCCGCCGCCAGTTCCAGTACCGGTATCGGTTGTCTCGGTAATTGTATTGCTTGTAGCCGAAATATTTCCTGCAGCATCATTGGCTTTTACAGTAAGATTATAGCTGGTAGAAGCTGTTAAGCCAGTTATAGTAGCGGTTAAACCTGCAACTGTAGTTTTTAAAACTCCATTAGCATATACATTATAACCTGTAACTCCTACGTTATCTGTAGATGCTGTCCAACTTACAGAAATAGTGCTGGACGTTTTTGCGGTGCTTGCCAAACTTGTTGGTGCAGTTGGTGCTTGCGTATCGCTAGATGGATTCCAAACCTGATTTACATATTCGGGATGATCGATATAAGGATTTCTATTGTTCTGACGTGCGTAAATAGCATTGTTTCTTGCAATTTCTCTTGCGCTTACTGGATCTTGCGCGTTCCATGCCAAAAGAATATTTAAGAAGGCAGCTGTAAATACTTTATTACTTGTTCCCTCAAACATAGGGTAGCTGTAACCTGCAACGGTATTTTCATAACGTGTTGCAAAATAAAAATACATTCGGGCAATATCTCCTTTAAATTCGTTGATTGGCTCAAAAACAGTTCCTGAATATCCCGAAGTTGAATTTGCTCCAAGTTTCCCTCCGTTTTTAGAAATGTAAGTTGGTGTGTTTACAACTCCATGAGGATAATTTGATCTTATACCATTTACTTTTCCATCGGTTGGTGTGATAAAATGAGCATCAGAAACCATAGGTGATTTTTCACTAAATACTGATTGTGGGATTATATGTTCGCGGTTATAACAATCTCCTTCTACGACATAACTACCACATCGTTGTGTAGTTCCTATGCTATAATTGTAAGGATCTGTTCCTGATGGATTTTCAGAATACATGTCTAGAACTGTTCCATCGTTTTCATAAAAATTATCAATGTCAGATGCTTGATAAGTGACGTACAAACCGGCATAACCATTGTCTGTATGATCTTTTATGATATTGTACAATTGTGTTTTAAGGGCGTAACCTGTACCTGTTGCAGTGTTGTAATATCCCGAAGGAATTTGAGCAAAAGTCACAAAACTAAAAAGCAGTAATAAAATGGAAGAGTAGATTTTCTTCATAATTAATTTAATAGTTTAAAGTTAAAAAAATAGGGCTTGTGAAACTTTCAAAAAATTGATTTTGAGTTGGTTAGTTTTACAATGAAACAAATCTACATCTTTTGGCGATACCTTGTGTTAAGAGATGTTTAATTTATGCAGCATTTTTCTTACTCGTGTTTTCCTCAATATTGTCTTTTCGACGAAGGAGAAATCTTCGCGAGAAGCTCGACAAAGATTGGATTCTAGTTGCGGAGTTACTTGCGGAGATTTCTCCTTCGTCGAAAAGACAGACAGTACGCTTAATAGTTGCTTAAACAAAAATACTTAGTGCTTTAGCATTTTTGTAAAAAAAAACAATTATTTCGGAAATGGCATGCTTTGATAAGCGCCTAAATCGGGAGGTGAAGTCCTTGTGTTTCCTATAATATCAATCGGAATGTTATACGCTTGATTTCCTTTTGCGAAAGCGCCAGAATTGGTGTCGATATTAAATTTGTTTTCTGAAGCATTATAAAACTTAGGATCCTGATTTAATATAATTGCATTATAATGTTGGGTATCGGTGTTAAACTGAAAATCGGGATTAGTGCTTGTGTTACTAAACTTGATTAGGCAATTATTAAACTGATATACAAAGGCTGAATTTGCTTTTTTGTTTAAAGATAATTCGTTTGTATTTGATCCGTAAACAATACAATTATTGAAAGTTGCCTGTGTTAAATCTTTGGTTTCGGGAGTTGCGCCTGCGAGAGTATTGCTAAGGGAAACCGCAGCTTGTTGAGAACTTTGCCAATTGTTATTGAATGTACAATGTGTAAATTCATAATTTCCGCCATATAAACAAGCTAGACTCGATAATCCTGCACGATTTATTACAATGTTTTCGCCTTTTATTTTTGCATTTTGTGCCAGAATACCATGATTTACAGAGTTGTAAATTTGTGTATTTTTGATGCTAACAGCTGTTTGGTCGCTATTTTCTATTAGTAAACCAGTGGTTGCATTTTTAATCGTAAGATGATTGATGATATTATTTGTACTTCCGTCAGCAAGCCAGATTGTTCCCCATTGTCCTGGAACATCGGAGTATAGTGGTTCTAAACGATCTCCTTCAAAAATTACTTCTTTCTCTAATTTTTCTGTTGATGAAAGAGCTCCATTTACATTAATACTTGCCTTTTTACTAACCAAAAGCCCTGAATTTGAATGAAAATAGACTCTTGAGCCAGCATCAAACGTAGCGGTTTTTCCTTCGGGAACGGCTGCATAGCCATATATTACATACGGTTTTTGGTTTGTAAATTGTAATTCGTTTTCTTCCAGATAAAAACCTGCTACTTCCTTGCCATCAATTGGTAATGTTTCGATAGTTCCGTCAGAGAGTTTTTTTGGATATAAAAAAGTAGCATCCTGAATAAGTGTTACCAATTGTACGTTTTGAAGATTTGCACCACTATCAAACTGGATTTGGTCGGTGTATAAAAAATCGGTTGGGTTTGCATCGGCAATTGCTGCAGTTGTTTCTATAAAAATATACATACTGTCTTTGGCCAAAAGCGTTACATCGCTAAAGATTTTACCTTCGGTTCCATGCATTCCATCAACAGTCATTCTGTATTTAGAGCTTAAGCCTTTTCCTAGTTTGATAGACGGGATTGTAATGTCTTTTTTACCTTGATTAAATACTTTGAGTTGGTATGTACTCGAACCAATATTCGTAAAAACAGTATCTAGATAAACGGTGTCTTTTGAGAAAACTAAATCTCCAGTACTGGCAACGGTTTCAAAATCACTTCGACATGAACTTGTTGCTAAAAGTATTCCGATAGTAAATAGTAAAAAAAAAGTACGCATTTGAATAGAATTTATGTAAAAATAGCAAAAAACTAATTCGATTAACATATGATTTTCAATTTAGAATTGCATTTTCTGTTTTGTGACTCATCTTTTATTTAATTTTACATTTTAAAGCCAAACAAATGAATTTTAGTAAAGAACAAATATTGGAGCGTTGCAATCAGTTTTCTCAAAACACGTTAATGCAAACTCTACAAATTGAATACATTGATGCTGGAGCAGATTTTTTAGTAGCCAGAATGCCAGTAAATCCAGCAGTTCACCAACCAATGGGATTATTACACGGAGGTGCATCGGTAGCACTTGCAGAAAGTGTGGGTAGTGCAGCATCATTTTTTTTTATAAATCCTGAATTACAAGAAGTACGCGGAATAGAAATTTCGGCAAACCATTTAAAAAGTATTCGTGAGGGGTATGTTTTCGGAACGGCAAGAATTATTCATAAAGGAAGAAGTTTGCATCTTTGGGAGATCAAAATTACTGATGAAGAAGGTAATCTGGTTTCATTGTGTAAATTGACGAACATGGTTTTAGACAGACAAAAAAAGTAATCTGGAAATCATGAATGAATTTTTTTCTAAAATTAAAAAACACAAAGAGCAGCTTTTGCCCTTTGTACTTTATAAGAAACCAAAATCGGATACAGTCATAGCTTTACTACAACAAAATAATACGTTGTATAAGGTTGTTGATTATAAAGAAAAGGGTTTTGTATTTGCTTCTTTTGATAAAAAACAAATTGTCCTTATTCCCGAAAAGGAATCTGAAATTTGTACGACTCTGTTAGAACGAAAATCGATAAATTTAGTTGATGTTGCTGATTCTGGTTTTGATGCTGAAGCTAAAAAACAATTTGAAACATTAGTTGTTAATGGTGTTCAGGCCATTGTGAATGATGAGTTTAAAAAAGTAGTTTTATCTCGTAGTGAAATTGTTCCTTTGAATGATTTTGATTTTATTGAGACTTTTCAAAATTTAGCAAATTTATATCCAACAACATTAGCGTATTGTTTTTATCATCCCGAAGTTGGTTTCTGGATGGGAGCAACGCCTGAGCAATTGCTTAAAGCAAATGGGAATATATTTGAAACAACTGCTTTGGCGGGAACTCAAAAGGCTGCTTTGGCATCAGATGTTATCTGGCATCAGAAAGAAAAAGATGAGCAACAATATGTTACCGACTTTATTGTAAAAAGATTGCAGGACGTAGCTTCTTCGGTAGTAGTTACTGAACCTTATAGTGCTAATGCTGGAAGTATCTGGCATATAAAAACCGATATTTCGGGGGCTTTAAATACAGATTCTAGTTTAGATGAAGTGATAGATTTATTGCATCCAACACCTGCAGTTTGTGGTTATCCTAAAAAGAAATCCAGAGCATTTATTCTGGAAAATGAAAATTACGATAGAACTTTTTATACAGGTTTTTTAGGCGAACTAAATAGCAGTTTCGCATCTGACTCGATAAGCTCTGATTTATTTGTAAATTTACGAAGTATGCAAATACGTAATTCTGAAGCCGTTTTGTATATGGGATGCGGAATCACAAAAGAAAGTATTCCTGAAAACGAGTGGGAGGAAAGTGTGAATAAGTCAATGACGATGAAAAGGGTTTTAAACGTGTAACTGTTGAATAGTTTTCAGTCGCAGTAATCAGTAACAGTAATCAGTAACAGTAATCCGTAAGTAGTAGCAGTAATCAGTGAAAACTGTAAACTGCGACTGGATACTGAAACTGGTACTAAAATATAAAATATGAAATTAGATATATTAGCTTTTGGAGCACATCCAGATGATGTAGAATTAGGTTGTGCAGGGACAATTTTAAAAGAAGTTTCTCTAGGGAAGAAAGTTGGCATTGTCGATTTGACCCGAGGAGAATTAGGAACACGTGGTTCTGCCGAATTAAGAGATCAGGAAGCTGCTGCTGCGGCAAACATATTAGGAGTTTCTGTACGTGAAAATTTAGCGATGCGTGATGGTTTTTTTGTAAATGACGAAGCGCATCAATTAGAAGTCATAAAAATGATCCGTAAATACAAACCTGAGATTGTTTTGTGTAATGCAATCGATGATCGCCATATTGATCACGGAAAAGGTAGCAAATTAGTTTCTGATGCTTGTTTCTTATCTGGTTTGATGAAGATAGAAACAACTCTTAATGGAGAGCAACAAACAGCATGGCGTCCTAAGGTTGTATACCATTATATTCAGTGGAAAAATATCGAGCCAGACTTTGTTGTGGACATCACAGGATTTACTGAAAAGAAAATAGAATCGATTTTAGCGTATGGATCGCAGTTTTATGATGCGAATTCTAAAGAACCTGCTACCCCGATAACGAGTAAAAATTTTCTTGAAAGTTTAAATTATCGTGCACAAGACTTAGGAAGATTAGTTGGTGTGGATTTTGCCGAAGGTTTTACTGTTGAAAGGTGTTTGGCCGTCAATAGTTTAGGGAATTTGATGTAAAAAAGATGAAAATTTTTCATTTTTTTCTTTGTAGAAGTAAAGTTTTGCTCTATATTTGCACTCGCTAAGCAGAAATGGTGGTTGTAGCTCAGCTGGTTAGAGCATCGGTTTGTGGTACCGAGGGTCGCCGGTTCGAACCCGGTCATCCACCCAGAAATTTAAAGCCTTGAAGAAATTCAAGGCTTTTTTTGTATGTTTAATTTTTTGAGAAAAATTTTACCGCAAAGAGTGCAAAGGGTTACACAAAGTTTAATGAATCGCTTTGCGAACCTTTGTTTTTTTTTGTCTTTGTGTGCTTTGCGTTTAAAATGGATTCTAAAGATTCAAAGGGATAAAGATTGTCTTATACAAAAAAGATTTAACTGCAAAGAGCGCAAAGGGTTATGCAGAGGTTCATAAAGTTTAATAAATAGTTTAGTGAACCTTTTTATTTTTTTCTTTGTAGAAGTAAAGTTTTACTTTATATTTGCACTCGCTAAGCAAAAATGGTGGTTGTAGCTCAGTTGGTTAGAGCATCGGTTTGTGGTACCGAGGGTCGCCGGTTCGAACCCGGTCATCCACCCAGAAATTTAAAGCCTTGAAGAAATTCAAGGCTTTTTTTGTGCGTTTAGTTTTTTGAGGAAAGGTAAAAAAAGATTCGAAGGCTCAAAGCGACAAAGGTTTTCCGTAGAGAACTCAAAGGATTACAAAGCTTAATAAATAGCTTTGCGAACCTCTGCGTTCTTTTTCTTAGCGTGCTTTGCGTTTAAAAAGTACATCCTTCGTCGGAAAGGCAAGTTTATGGGTAAACAAGCTTCGGAGAAAGAGAGTTTTGTAGAAAGACAACATTGCATAAAAAAAGCAGTTATTTTTCAATAACTGCTTTAAGTCGCTTGTTTCTCTAGAGAAAAAATCTTTTATCTAATTTCGGCAAACGTATCGCCCTGGCTAATATCTCCAGATTTAAACCCTTTCATAAACCAAAATTTGCGTTGTTCTGATGTTCCGTGTGTAAAAGAGTCTGGAACAACTCGTCCTTGCATTTTACTTTGTATTGCATCGTCTCCAACTGCATTTGCTGCGCTTAAAGCTTCATCAATATCGTCGGGATCTAAATTTGCCTGATTGTAATGCGCCCAAACTCCTGCATAAAAGTCAGCTTGAAGTTCTAATGCTACAGATAGTTTATTGGCTTGAGCTTCGCTTTTGCCTTCTTGTGCTTTACGCATTTTGGCCGATGTGCCTAGTAATGTTTGTATGTGATGCCCAATTTCGTGCGCTATAACGTATGCAATAGCAAAGTCCCCACCTTTGGCACCAAATCTTGTTTTTAGTTCCTCAAAAAAGGCTAAATCCATATATACTTTTTGATCTCCGGGACAATAAAAAGGTCCTGATGCCGATGTAGCTCCACCGCAAGCAGTTTCTACAGATCCTCTAAAAAGTACTAGTTTTGGATTTTTATATGTCATTCCGTTTTCCGAAAATATTTTGCCCCATATATCTTCATTATCGGCGAGATTTACTTTAACAAAGTTGCCCATTTCTTCATCTTCTTTACTTAATGGTGCAGCAGCTTCGGTTTGGTTTGATTGAGAACCTTGCATTTGTTCTAAAACTGGAGTTATTAATTGTGCATTTTCGCCTCCAAAAACATTTACTAGTAAAATTATAATTCCGATGATTCCACCTCCCACAAGAGTTTTTCCACCTCCCGACATTCCTCTTCTATCTTCAACGTTATCGCTCTGTCTTCTGCCTTGCCATTTCATAATTATATGGTTTTAATGTTTTTATTCGAAATTATATGTACACGAATTTATTGATATTTTTTGAAATAGTAGCTTTTATCTTCTATTTCTTTACTATTTAGGAAATCGATTTAATTATAGCTTTCTCGATGCTGCCTTTAATAATTGGTTTAGATATATAACCAGTCATTCCGGCATTGATGCAATTTTGCTTTTCATCTTTTTCTGCACCAGCAGTTACTGCGATTATAGGGGTTTTTTTACCTGATTTTAATTTACGTATTGCTTTTGTAGCTTCATATCCATTCATGACAGGCATTTGTATGTCCATGAAAATAATGTCTGGATTAATTACTTTGTGTAATCTAACGGCTTCTTCACCGTTTTCGGCATCGTAAATAATAGCATTTACAAATAGGTTTTTTATAGTGGCTCTAAGTAATAATCTATTCACATTATTATCCTCTACAACAAGGAACTTTATTTCTCTAGTGAGTAGGTCTTTGTTTAAAGTAGAAGTGCTATTGCTGTTTTCGGTCTCATTTATGAAAAGATAAGGCACATATGTATCGCAACTTTTGATATCTAAATCAAAATAAAAAGTACTTCCAATATTTAGTTTGCTTTCTAGTTTTAAATGGCTGTCCATTAAACTAAGTAGTTTATTAGAAATGGTTAATCCTAATCCTGTACCTCCAAATTTGCGGGTGGTCGAGCTGTCTTCTTGTGAAAACGCCTGAAAAATTCGTTTTTTGTTTTCTTCAAGAATCCCAATGCCAGTATCAGAAACCGAAAAGCGTATTGTGTATGTATCGTTAATCTTATCGAGTACGGACACATTTAGTTTTATAGTTCCTTTCTCGGTAAATTTAACGGCATTTGCTAGTAAGTTAATCAGGATTTGTTTTATTCGGAGTACGTCAATCCAAAAGCAATTTGGTACATCTTCATTTATGTTTAATTCTAATGTAAGTTTCTTGAGATTAGATTCGTATAATATTAAATCGACTACTTGATTGAGTATTTCTCTAATATCATATTTATCGATATTTAGTTCTAATTTTCCAGCTTCTATTTTAGAAAAATCAAGGATATCATTTATAATATTTAGCAATGATTGAGCCGATTGATTAACGGTAATCATATATTTTTGCTGAATTTCCTGAAGATTGGTTTTCATCAATAAATTTGTAAAACCAATAATTCCGTTTAAAGGTGTTCGGATTTCATGAGACATATTTGCCAGGAAATCTGATTTTGATTTATTTGCTGCTTCTGCTAATTGTTTTGCTTTTATAGCATCTTCAGTTTCTTTTTTGCTTGTAATATCAAAATAAATTCCACCAACAAAATCAATTGTATTTCCTTTTTTAATTACATCGCCAAATTCTTCTACCCAAATGTATTCGCCAGATTTTCTTTGTATTCTGTAAACACAATGTATTGGTATTCCTCTTTTTAAATCATTTATTTGGTTTTTAATGATGTTTTCTTTGTCCTCTGGATGCATTAATGAAATAAAGGATAATCTATTTTCGAGAAACTCAGTTTTTGGATATCCAGTTAAATTCTCGATTTCATCGTTTAGGAATACTTTGGAGCCTAATTCATCAAATTTGGATAAATAAACTGTACCAGGAATATTATTAGCAATTAGCTTAAATTTTTCTTCACTTTCGTGAATTCTAGCTTCATTTCTGTTTCTTTCTAAGGTCGAAGAAACGTTATTAGCAAGCGATTGTAAAATATAAATTTCGTCTTCGGACCATTTTTTTTCATTTGTACAATCATCAAATCCTATAAAGCCAGTAAAATCGTCATTTATATATAGCGGAAGTATCAAGATTGATTTGATTTCATTGGCTATTAATAGCTCTTTAAAAAACGAATCTTTAAGTTTTCTTGTTAGTGTATTTAAGATTTTTTTGCTTTGAGCCTGATTGAATATCTCATGTAAATTATCGGAGGTAAAACCTCGTAATTCGGTGATTTGCTTAGTAATTCCTTCTCTTGCCCATTTGTATTTCTGACTTACAAGATGGGTATCATTATTTTTTTCATAATAAAACATATGATCCACCTTTGTAGCTTTTCCTATTATTTCAAAGGTTTCTTCAAACATTTTAGAAGTGCTTTTGCTTAGTAAAAACTTTTCGGTACATAAAGCAAGTGCGGATAATAGCTGACTCTTGAATTCTAATTTTTTTTCGGTCATTAACCTCATTTGCGAAGAAATTGCTAATGAAATAATATCCGAAATGGTTCGGGCAAAATTGATGTCTTCATTATCCCAAATCCGTTTGGTTTTAGTAGATTCAAAACAAAGAATACCAGTTAGTTGTCCATTCGTAAAAATAGGGACATCTAGCATCGATTTAATATCGTTTATTAAGAAAGCTTCTTTTGTAAATTCTGATATTTCTAAATGATTAAAAACATCTGGAGCATTGATGATGGTTTTGTTTTTTATTGAGTTAAAATAGATAGGGTATAATTCTCTTTTTAAAATCTTTTTTTTCTCTAGTTTGTGATTGTCTACGCTAAATAAATTAGTACAAATAATTATATCTTCAGTATATTTCCAGTGGCTAACCCGATTGGCTTTAGAAACAATTGCGGCTTCTTTTATTATCAGTTCTACAACACTATCTATGTCATCGTAATTACTGAAGTTTGTGGTCGATAATTTTTTGGAGACAGTATTATAATCTTCAATTTTTTCATGCCTGATTTTATTCTCGTTTTCAATGTTTTTTAGTTTTGTAATATCTCTGGCAATACCTGAATAACCAATTATTTGGCCGGCATCATTTTTACGGATAATTACTTTTAGGGAAACCCATAATTCTTCGGTATTTTTTTTCAATAACGGAATTTCTATAGCTGGAAAATCATTTTCCTTTTTCTTTAAGTTTTCTTCCAGATTTTCATAAAAATTCACCGTATTTATGGTGTAATCAACGTGAATGAATTCTGAATAATTATGAGAAATAATTTCTGACTCTGAATATCCTAATGATGAAATTGCAAATTCATTGATGAAAGTAAAGTTACCGTCATCATCGGCTTCAAAAATCAAATCGGTAGCGGTCTGGATTAGATTTTTATATAAATCTTTAGTGTTTATTTGCTCAGTTATATCTTGTCCTATACTAATTATTAGGTCCTCTGAGAATTTTTTATCTTTCCATTGAATGTATTTATATTCTCCGTTTTTACATTTTAATTTACGGATGTAGAGTTTGTTGTCGATATAAGTTAAATGGTAATCTTCGCCAATAAACTCGGGATCTTCTGTAAGATTCCAGAATCCAATTCCCATAACTGCTTCGGGTGAATATCCTAAAATATCGATTATAGTTTCACTACAAAATAAGATTTCTCCTTTGCGATTACTGGCAATTGTAAGAGAGTTTCCTTTATGTACTATTTCGTTAGAAAACCGAAATTTGTCGTTTTCGTTTAATAAAACAGCATATTTTACGTAGTTGACAACAAATACAATAAGAGAAAAATTAATTAAAATTACAGATGTTTTTAAAGGAATAGAATGTGAAATAGTAACATCAACTAAAAACAAAAATAATAAGGCTGTAAAAAACCAATATAATTTTATAGGTTTTAAAATAGTATAAGAAAAGTAATAGGCTACGACAAAACTAATTATTGGGGTTATATCATTAGGAAGAGAAATGATATTGCGTAATATATAACCAAAGAATAGTAAAAATAATGCAATGAAGATAAATTGTACTTTTTTACGTAAGTATTTAACTTTACTAGTTATAAAATAGAATAATAAAAAGAAAAGACCAATCGAGGTATTAATGATAAGTAAGCTTTTTGGTCTAATTTTAAATAGCTCATTAACAATCTCCATTACAATAATGGTAATCCCAAAAAACAAAAAATAAAGAAGATACTCTTTATCAGTAGTATCATTTTCTTTCTCTTTTTCGATAAAATTACCTAATTGCTTTTTTATATTGAAAAAATGATAACCTAAAAAAATAATAAAGCCCAATAAAGCCAGTCCTAGTGCAGGAAATTTAGGATTGTTGTAAGAAACAATCCATTGGAGGTTTACGTCGCTAAATAACAATAAATTATGGGCCAAGCCTGTTAGGTTTGGCCATGAGGATATCATTGTTATAAAACTACAGTAAAATACCATAGATTTTTGGTTAATTTAGGTTTAATTAAATAGATTCCTGGAGAAATTATTATATCAATTCTATCTGTTATAAAAATGTTTTTGGTCCTGATTTAGATTCTTCAATTTCGTCTAATGCATCTACACCGATAATTGCGCAATAAATGGCATAGGTCATAGAATAAATAAAAGGAAGGGTAAAAACTACCCCAATACAACACCCTATAAATCCTACCATTGCTGCGATCCCGGCAACAATTAATAACCCAATAAGAATTAGAGGTTGTTTTGAAACAAGCATAAAGCTAGTTTTAATAGCATCAATGGCATTAAAATTTCCAAAGACAATTAATGGAATTGTTAGGTAAGTAAAAAGCGAAATTAGTAATGAAATTACTGTTCCATAAATTGATAGATTTATCATTTCTGTCGCTATTGATATGGCGATACTTATAACCGATATAATAAAAGTAGCTCCTATGATATTTGTTAAGTATGGTAATTTGTAGTAATAAAAAATTGTAGCAAAATTAAATTCTTTGTCTTTATCTGCACAATCGGCCATTTTTAAAAATCCAGCAGTAAAGGGAGCAATAAATACAGCCAATAAAATCATAGATGTCATATATATTATAAGGAAATTTCCAGATAATTTTAAATGTTGTAAGTTTTCTATAGATTCTTTTGTTAGACTTCCGATTCCAAATAAAGAAATCACAATACTCGAACCGAAAATAGCAAGTACAAAGTAAAAAATAAGAAGAATAGATCCTGCGTAAAGCGCTATTTTTTTATAATTTTCGAAAGCATGATTAAATACATTTGAAAAGTCTAATTGATAACCAATTTTGTTGATTTCTTCTATTCGTTGTTGCGTACGATTCATAATTTTTGAAAGTAGTTATTCGTTATATTTTGGATTTTTTTTAGATTATCTTTTTATAAAATATCAGAAGTAAATATAGTATATTTTTTAAGTCGGCAAAGTTAAAATCGGGTTTTTAGCAAAATGATTTAACGCAATTATCTGATTTAGTTACGGAAAATAATTTTGATTAATTGATTGTTTAAACTAAGATAAATTTAGATCCAGTCTAATAATTTTTTTATAGTCGCTAATTTATCTTTATATGGTGCATATCGCATTGGTAAATCGAGCCAGTTGGCTTTTTTTACAATGCTTTTATGATGAGAGAAAGTATCAAAACTTAATTTGCCATGATAGGCTCCTAAGCCACTATGACCAACACCTCCAAACGGAAGTCTGTTATTTGAAAAATGAACAACGGTATCATTAATGCATCCTCCGCCAAATGAGTAACGTGTAATTATTCTTTTTGTAAAATTCTGGTTGTCACTAAAAACATATAAGGCAAGAGGTTTTTCATATTGCTCGATAATGTTTTTTATATCAGCTTCGGTTTTGTAAGCAAGTATAGGTAATAATGGCCCGAAAATTTCTTCTTGCATAATATTACTTTCCATACCTGGTTCGTCTATAAGAGTTGGCGCGATATATAGTTTTTTCGCATCGGTATGTCCTCCAAAAACCACTTTGCCAGGTTCGATCATGCTATCTAATCGTACCCAGTTTTTGGTATTTATAATTCTGGCAAAATCGGGTGATTCTTCGGGATTTGCTCCGTAAGCTTTATTAATCTCATCTTTTAGATATCCTATAAAATGAGTTTTCATATCTTTATGAATCAAGATGTAATCGGGGGCTATACAGGTTTGTCCTGCATTTATAAATTTTCCCCAAACAATTCTTTTTGCCGCTAGTTTTAAATTAGCAGTTTCATCTATAATACATGGGTTTTTTCCGCCAAGCTCCAGCGTAACAGGAGTAAGGTGTTCTGCAGCGGCTTTTGCTACAATTTTCCCAACGGCTACACTTCCTGTAAAGAATATGTAATCCCAACGTTTCTCTAAAAGTTTTTGCGAAACATCAACTCCTCCTTGTACCACTTCGACATGATTAATGTGAAATGTTTTCTGAATGATTTCGGTTATAATTTCGGCAGTTTTAGGAGTAAGTTCTGATGGTTTTAAAATGACTTTGTTTCCTGCTGCTACAGCTGATATTAATGGGCATAAAGCTAATTGAAAAGGATAATTCCAAGGAGCAAGAATCAATACTTTTCCGTAAGGTTCTTTGTAAATATAATCGGTAGAAGGAAAGTTAAGTATCGATGGAAAAACACGTTGTGGTTTTGCCCAGCGATAAATATTTTTAATGGTATCTTTTAATTCCGAAATAACATAATTGGTTTCGGTTAGAACGGCTTCAAAAGCAGGTTTTTTGAAATCATCATACAAAGCTTTAATGATTAAATCTTCGCTTTTTTGTATGTTGAACAATAGTTTTTTAAGCGTCTCTTTTCTGTAACCGATGTCATTTTTATAGTCCATTTTAAAATCTGCTTAGTTTTTACTATGCAAGTTAATTTTAAAATTTTAAATAAAAGTGATTTTACCCAAAAATCATATAGCATTCCATATCACTTCATCTGGAGTAGGAGCAATAATGGTAAGTGGTTCTTTGGTTACAGGATGTATAAAGGTTAATTTTCGGGCATGAAGATGTATTCCTCCATCGGGATTACTTCGGTCAAAACCATATTTTAAATCTCCTTTTATAGGTGATCTAATAGCTGATAGTTGTGCTCTAATCTGGTGGTGTCTTCCTGTATGTAAATTAATTTCGAGGGCTACGTAATTCTGAAGTTCTTTAAAAACAGTATAATCTAAGCTTGCCAATTTACTATCTGGAACTTCTTTTAAATGCGCTTTTGAAGTATTGTTTTTCTCGTTTCTTTTTAGAAAATGAACCAATTTGGCGCTTGTTTCTACAGGCTTATTCTTTACAACAGCCCAATAGGTTTTTTGAGTTTCGCGATTACTAAACAATTCGTTCATACGCGTTAATGCTTTGCTTGTTCTGGCAAAAACTACAATTCCAGTTGTAGGACGGTCTAATCGATGTATTACACCTAAAAATACGTCACCAGGTTTATTGTATTTGTCTTTTATGTATTCTTTTACAACATCCGATAATGGTTTATCGCCTGTTTTGTCACCTTGTACAATATCGCCTACGCGTTTGTTTACAACAATAATATGGTTGTCTTCGTGTAGAACCTGGAGATTATCTTTATTGGAAATGATTTTCATAGTTTATTTTTGGAGTTCCTAAGTGGCTAAGTTTCTAAGATGCTAAGAAGAAACCTTAGAACCTTATTTCTTTAGCATTTTAGGACCTTAAAGAAGTTTGGCTAAAGCCTGATTAACTTAAAATATTCCTCCTGCTTTAGCAGGAGGCTATTCAATTTTAAAACCTTTGAACCTTTGTTGCTTAGAACCTTAGTGCCTTAAAAAATTAATATTGCTCACCAGAGTTAGGGAAATCTCCAGATTTTACATCATCAACATATTGGCTAATTGCAGTAGTCATTCCTTCGTATAAATTCATGTAGCGTCTTAAAAAACGTGGGCTAAACTCATTGTTCATTCCTAACATATCGTGAATTACAAGAACCTGACCATCTACCTGACCACCAGCACCGATTCCGATTACAGGAATAGAGATGCTTTCGGCAACTTTTTGAGCTAAATGTGCAGGGATTTTTTCAAGAACTAAAGCAAAACAACCAATTTTTTCTAGCAATTTTGCATCTTCAATTAGTTTTTCGGCTTCGTCTTCTTCTTTGGCACGAACGGTATATGTTCCGAATTTATATATTGATTGTGGTGTTAAACCCAAGTGTCCCATAACTGGAATTCCTGCGTTTAATATTTTTTTAATTGATTCTTTAATTTCTTTTCCACCTTCTAATTTTACTGCGTGACCACCGCTTTCTTTCATGATTCTGATAGCAGAACGCAATGCTTCTTTAGGGTCTGATTGGTAACTTCCGAAAGGTAAATCAACAACAACCAAAGCTCTTTCGATAGCTCTTACTACAGACGACGCATGATAAATCATTTGGTCTAAAGTAATTGGTAAGGTAGTTTCGTGACCAGCCATTACATTCGAAGCTGAGTCTCCTACAAGGATTACATCGATTCCGGCAGTATCAACAATTTTGGCCATTGTATAATCGTAAGCCGTAAGCATTGAGATTTTTTGCCCATTGGCTTTCATCTCAATTAATGATTTGGTAGTAATTCTTTTGTAATCTTTTTTTGCTACAGACATTGTAATCTATGATTTAGTACCGATAGAATCGGGATTGATTTATATTTTGAATCTGTAAAAGTAATAAAATGAATTTTTTTAAAATGAATTTTGGTAGGGAATATAAAAAATGAGAAGTAAAATTAATTGAGAAGAGTATATGTACTAAATTATAAATTGCTTCCTGCTTTAGTTCAATGACATTAAGTTAAGGGAAAATTGAGAAAAATGATTGATGATTTTTGATTAACGATTTTTCATTTCAGATGTATGCAACCTTAGAAAAATCGACGATCTTATATTTACAAATGCCAAACCTTCAATCTAAAATCTTTTAATTTAAAATCCGTTTTTATCTGTGTTTTCGCTTTAGCGAATCTGTGTCATCCGCGTTCCCTTATAGACAATCTTTGTCGAGAAAACAATTAACCATAATTGGATAAAAAAAAGCTTAACTTAATGACATTGTGCTTTAACTGGAGTCAATTTAAAACTCGAAGTAACTGAAAGTATTTCTGTGCTATCGTTGTGTTGATATTTTCGGGACTGAGCAATCTGTTTTGTTTCTAGCCCTGATGGGAACGGCATCCTTTTATGGCTGTCCCGATAGCTATCGGGATGCCATAAAAGATATAGTGTACAGCGGGATTAGCTCCTAAATAAAAGGGTAGATTATTTTATGCTAAAAAAGTATTTGGAAGTATTTAATTGACAAATGGGTAAAATAACTAATTTTGAAAAACTAATTCACAAATCCCCATTTTGAAAAATATTCTTATTATTGACGACGAAGAAAAATTACGCCATCTTCTCGCCAGAATTATACGCTCGGAAGGTTTCGAAGTTTTTGAAGCAGCAGATTTAAAATCGGGCTTCAAAAAGTTAGAACACAATGATATTGATGCTGTGTTGTGTGATGTAAAACTTCCTGATGGAAATGGTGTTGATTTTCTTCAGAAAATAAAAGTAGCTTTCCCGTTTACAGAAGTTATCTTACTGACGGCTTTCGGTAAAATCTCTGATGGTGTTCAAGCCATGAAAAATGGCGCTTTCGATTATATCGTAAAAGGTGATGATAATGATAAAATTATCCCGCTTTTATACAAAGCTTTGGAAAAAGTGCAATTGCAAAAGAAAGTTAAACAACTTGAAAAGCGTATCTCTGATAAATATTCATTTGATAATATTATAGGAAAATCTAAAGGGCTTGAGCAGGTTATCGATTTGGCTCAAAGGGTTTCTAAAACAGATTCGACTGTGCTTTTGATGGGAGAAACGGGAACTGGTAAAGAGGTTTTTGCTCAGGCAATTCACGAAAACAGTAATAGAGTTGGTAAGTCGTTTGTGGCTTTAAACTGCAGTACTTTTAGTAAAGAAATTCTGGAAAGCGAATTGTTTGGACACAAACAAGGTGCTTTTACGGGAGCGATAAAAGATAAAAAAGGATATATTGAGGAGGCTAATGGTGGTACTTTATTTCTGGATGAGATAGGAGAGATGCCATTAGAACTACAAGCTAAATTATTACGTGTTCTGGAAACAAGCGAATACATTCAGCTTGGAGATACGAAGCCAAGAAAATCGAATTTTAGATTAATTGCAGCTACCAATCGAGATTTAAAAGTAGAAAGTGAAGAACACCGTTTTCGTTCGGATTTATATTTCAGGTTGAATATTTTTGAAATCAAGATTCCGCCTTTGCGAGAAAGGGTTAAGGATATTTTGCCGTTGGCACATTATTACGTAAAGCAATTTTCTGAAAAAATAAATAAGAAAGCTTTATCTATTGATGAAGGGTTTATGCAAAAAATGGAATCGTACCAATGGCCAGGAAACGTTAGAGAATTAAAGAACGTTATTGAGCGCTCGGTTATTCTGGTAAATGGCGATGTTTTAACTCAAGATGTTTTACCTTATGAAATGCAACACCAAGTAGTTAAAACGAATAAAAGCGTGTCGGCATTCTCTATGCAAAGTGTCGAGAAATTACATATTCAGAAGGTATTTAATTATACTAAAGGTAATAAAGCCGAAACGGCACGATTACTCGAAATAGGGATTGCAACGCTTTATCGAAAATTAGACGAATACAATATTCAATAATTATTTAAAATTCCAATGCTGATAGTTATCGGGATAAATTCCAAATTCCAATTTAAAAGCTTCATCGGAGCGATACATATTTTGATTACGAAACGTTTGTCTACTAATTTCTAATTTTTCTATGAATATATTGTCCCAATGGGACTCAAAACTAAAAAATTAAAATCCTTATCATTTCAATAAAAGCCTATCATTTTGATAGGCTTTTTTTATGCCTGAATTTTAAGTAAATTTGATAAGGTGTTAATTTATAGTGTATTGGGTTAAAAGTTTTTTTTTGGAATGTATTTTGGCATAAGGGAGGAAGAACAAAAAAAATCATTCTTATGAAAAATCAAGTCACCACGATTTATAAGCAAGCTGAACGGTTTGCCGAAATCACTAAGACAGCAATCATTAGCGGGAATATTGTCAGAGCAAAAAAATGTCTGGCGCTTGCCGAGCGATTATATACTACAGGGAGTTACGAAACTAAAAGTGCCATTTCGAACGTATACGTTTTCTCGGTTTCTTCTTTCATGGAATTACGGCATTGTACGATTTCGGATTTATTTCCAAAATCATTGAAGGCTGAATATATAAAGCAAATTAATGCGTCGGGTGTCTAGGAAAGACTGATAGAGTCAAGAGAATAGAGCCAAGAGAATAGAAACAAGATGATAGACGCAAGATAAAAAGACTAAATCTATTATCTCTTAGTCTTGCCTCTTGTTTCTCCTCATCTTTAAATCTTGCCTCTCCGAAGTCTAAAAAATAATAATCCAATAATCTAAATAAATCAAAACCTATGTTAATCACTATTCTTTTACTCGCACTGGCAGTTTTGCTCTTTGCGATTTGTTTTAAATCTGTCGAATTTTTTGAAAAAATTTAAATCATGACTGCATTATTTATTATTGCCCTTGCCGTTTTCGGCTATTTGGTTTACGTATTAATCAAACCCGAAAAATTTTAATGATGTTAAAAGTTATAAGTGAGATGTTAGATGTTATACGTCGGTCTCCTTTTACAAATCACATCTGACATTTTACTAAAATTTAAAAAATTATGAACACAGAATTATTTGGCGTCATCAGTATTTTTATCATTACGATAGTTTTAGCCATTCCTTTGGGAAAATATATTGCTAAAGTTTATTTGGGTGATAAAACATTACTTGACCCGATTTTCAATCCAATTGAAAAACTTATTTTTAAAATCAGTGGAATAAATTCCACCGAAGAAATGAACTGGAAGCAACACTTAAAAGCACTTTTAAGTATAAACATGGTTTGGTTCTTTCTTTGCTTCTTTATTTTATTGTTTCAAGGGTCACTATTTTTAAACCCCGACAACAATCCATCGATGAGTCCAGATTTGGCATTTAATACTGCCATTTCATTTATAGTAAACTGTAATTTACAGCATTATTCGGGCGAAAGTGGTGTGTCTTATTTATCACAAATGTTCTTGATGTTCTTGCAATTTGTTTCGGCTGGTGTTGGACTTGCTGCTGCAGCAATGGTTTTTACTGCAATGAAAGAAAGATCTACAGATAAATTAGGTAATTTTTATAACTATTTTATCAAAAGTTGTACTCGCGTTTTATTACCATTAGCTGCTATTGTAGCTACTGCTTTGGTATTTAGCGGTTCACCAATGACTTTTGAAGGTAAAGATGCTATCACTACTTTACAAGGTGATAATGTAGAGGTTTCTCGCGGACCTGCTGCAGCATTTATTGCCATAAAACATATAGGTACAAATGGTGGAGGTTTTTTTGGAGCTAACTCAGCACATCCATTAGAAAACCCTACTTATTTTTCTAATGCTGTCGAATTATGGGCTCAATTAATTATTCCGTTTGGGATGATTTTTGCCCTAGGTTTTTATCTAAAGAAAAGAAAATTATCATACGTTATTTTTGGCGTTATGACGGTTGGATTCTTATTACTGGTTATCCCAACGGTTATTAGTGAGATTAACGGAAATCCAGCTATCGAAAGAATGGGAATTACCCAGGCAACAGGAGCAATGGAAGGCAAGGAGGTTCGTTTAGGTCCAGCTATTTCTGGTTTCTGGAGTATTGCAACAACGGTAATTTCTACAGGTTCGGTTAATAGTATGCATGATAGCTCGATGCCAGTATCTGGTGCTATGGAATTGCTTGCCATGATGGTTAATGCATTTTATGGTGGTTGTGGTGTTGGTATTCTTAACTTTTATGTTTTCATTATTCTGGCAGTATTTATTTCTGGTTTAATGGTTGGTCGAACACCTGAATTTTTAGGAAAGAAAATTGAAGCTCGGGAAGTTAAGATTGCTGCTTTTGTTGCTATTCTTCATCCTTTATTAATATTATCAGGAACAGCTTTGGCTTCGTATTTTGCTGCACATGATACAGCAATGGGATGGTGGTTTAATGGGAATGCAACAGGTTGGTTAAACAACCCGGGAAATCATGGATTTTCAGAAATGTTATATGAATATACTTCTAGTGCAGCCAATAATGGTTCTGGGTTTGAAGGTTTAGGAGATAATAATCCGTTCTGGAATATTACTACAGGAATTGTATTGCTATTGAGTCGTTTCATTCCTATAATCGGGCCATTGGCTATTGCAGGATTATTGGCTAATAAAAAATATATCCCAGAAAGTGCAGGAACTTTAAAAACAGACACTTCTATTTTTGGAGTAATGGTTTTTGCAGTAATTGCAATTATCGCCGCCTTATCATTCTTCCCAGCGTTGGCTTTAGGTCCATTGGCAGAATATTTTACATTAAAATAATATAAAAGAAAATGACTAACAATAAATCCAATTCATTGTTTGAAAGTAAGCAGGTAAAAGATGCCTTAGTGCAATCTTTTGTGAAGCTTAATCCAAAATTGATGATTAAAAATCCGGTAATGTTTACCGTAGAAATAGGGACTGCCATTATGTTTGCTGTTTGTATTTCCATTTTGATGGGAGCAAACGATCAAGGTAGTTTTGCATATAATTTAATTGTGTTTTTAATTTTACTAGCAACTCTTTTGTTTGCCAATTTTGCCGAAGCAATTGCCGAAGCAAGAGGTAAAGCTCAAGCCGATAGTTTAAGAAAAACACGGGAAGAAACACCAGCAAGACAAATACTAGCTAATGGAGAAATCAAAAATATTAGTTCTTCGGAATTAAAAAAAGGAGATGTTTTCGTTTGTGAAGCTGGAGATTTAATTGCAACTGATGGTGAAATCATCGAAGGTTTGGCAACTATTGATGAAAGTGCGATTACTGGAGAAAGTGCTCCTGTAATTCGTGAAGCTGGTGGTGATAAATCATCGGTAACTGGAGGTACAAAAGTATTGTCGGATAAAATTAAAGTAATCGTAACATCTGAGCCTGGCGAAAGTTTTCTTGATAAAATGATTGCTTTGGTTGAAGGAGCAAGCCGTCAGAAAACGCCAAACGAAATTGCATTGACTATTTTGTTGGCAGCATTTACTCTAATCTTCGTGATTGTTTGTGTTACCTTAAAACCATTTGCAGATTATGCTAATGCGCCAATAACAATTGCTGCTTTTATCTCTCTTTTTGTATGTTTAATTCCAACAACAATTGGAGGTTTACTTTCAGCAATCGGAATTGCGGGAATGGATAGAGCGTTACGTGCTAACGTAATTACAAAATCCGGAAAAGCGGTAGAAACTGCCGGAGATATTGATGTATTACTTCTTGATAAAACAGGAACTATTACTATTGGTAACAGAAAAGCAACTAATTTTTATCCTGCTAAAGGTGTTACAGAAAAAGATTTTATCGAATCTGCAGTATTAAGTTCTCTTGCAGATGATACTCCTGAAGGAAAAAGTATTGTAGAGTTGGCAGGCCCAACTGTAGCTCAAAACTTATCTATTGAAGGTGCTACTTTAATCAAATTTACTGCTGAAACCAGAACTAGTGGTGTTGTCTTAAAAGACGGAACTAATATTAGAAAAGGGGCTCAGGATGCGGCAAAAAATATTGCACTTCAGGCTGGAAATAGTTTCCCTGAAGATATTGCTCAAAAAGTAATTGATATTTCGTCTAAAGGAGGAACGCCGTTGGTAGTGGTTAAAAACAACCAAGTACAAGGGGTTATCGAATTGCAGGATATTATTAAAACTGGAATGAAAGAACGTTTTGACCGTTTGAGAAAAATGGGTGTAAAAACGGTAATGGTTACTGGAGATAATCCTCTTACGGCTAAGTTTATTGCTGAAGCTGCTGGTGTTGACGATTTTATTGCCGAAGCGAAACCTGAGGATAAAATGAACTACATTAAAAATGAGCAACAAATGGGTAAACTTGTCGCAATGATGGGTGACGGTACGAATGATGCACCGGCTCTTGCACAAGCAGATGTAGGTGTTGCAATGAATAGCGGAACTCAAGCTGCTAAGGAAGCCGGAAACATGGTCGATTTAGATAATGACCCAACTAAGTTAATTGAGATTATTGAAATTGGAAAACAGTTGTTGATGACCAGAGGTACACTTACAACATTTTCTATTGCAAATGACGTAGCGAAGTATTTTGCTATTGTTCCTGCACTTTTTATCACTGCGATTCCTGCTTTGCAAGGTTTGAATATTATGCATTTGCATAGTCCAGAGAGTGCGATTTTATCGGCTGTGATTTTTAATGCGATTATTATCCCAATATTGATTCCGCTTGCGTTAAGAGGTGTTGATTATAAACCAATCGGAGCAAGTGCAATCCTAAAAAGAAACTTGTTGATTTATGGTTTAGGAGGATTGATTATTCCTTTTATCGGAATTAAATTAATTGATTTGGCAGTAGCTTTATTTATGTAATCTAAAAAAAGGTTCTGAGATACTAAGGTTCTAAGGTTTTTTCTTAGTGTCTTAGAAGCTTAGTCTCTTAGAAACTCAAAAAATAAAAACAATGAAAAATATATTTTCAATAGTAAAATTTACCCTACTTACGGTGGTTCTGTTTGCAGTTATTTATCCTCTGGCAATTTATGGTATTGCTCAGCTTGCACCTAACCAAGGTAAGGGAGAAACTATTTCGGTTAATGGTAAAGTGGTAGGGTATCAAAAAATAGGTCAGAAATTTGATAAATCTAATTATTTCTGGGGACGCCCTTCGGCTGTAGATTATAATGCTGCTGGTAGTGGTGGAAGCAATAAAGGACCAAGTAATGCTGATTACCTAGCAGTGGTTCAAAAAAGAATTGATACTTTCTTAATTGTTCATCCTTATTTAAGAAAATCTGAAATTCCTGCCGATATGGTTACTGCTTCAGGGAGTGGTTTAGACCCAAATATTTCTCCTCAAGGAGCTTTGGTTCAGGTAAAACGGGTTGCTAAAGAAAGAAAATTAGCTGAGGATAAAGTTAAGGCTTTGGTTGAATCTAAAATCAATACTCCTAAGGTTATGGGAACTGCAATGGTAAATGTTCTGGAACTGAACATTGCTCTTGACGAACTTTCTAAAAAAGGTTCTTAAGTTTTTATTCTGCAAGGTTTCTAAAACCTTGTAGGTATGATATTCAGTAATCAGTACTTAGATACCTAACAGGTTTTGGAAACCTGTTAGGATAACAAAAATACTTGTAAATATGATGATTAATACTAAACCCAACAGTCCCGAAATTTCGGGATAAAAACCTGTTGGCAAGGTTTCTAGTGCCTTGTGTGTATGAAAATTTTGGGATAAAATATAGATAGACTTGTAGTTGTTTTATCTGAGTTTGCCCTTTACAGCCTGACAGGTTTTATCCCGAAGCGTCGGGACTGTTAGGATGACTAAAGCCCTTGTTGCCCCAAGTGTTTTAGCCCAGATGGAAGCGGTATCCTTTTTCTGTCCGCCGCGGCGGACAGAAAAAGATATAGCGGACAGCTGGTCCCGAAGCTTCGGGAGCTCCTAAAAAAAAACTAATAACAAAAAAGAATAATTAAGAGGACGAGATTATTTCGTTTCTCGCAATGACAAAATAAAATGAAAAAAATAATATTTACAGCTTTAATAGCTTTTGGATACACAACAATGAATGCTCAGGAAGAATCTAAAAGTCCGTTTACGTTTTCGGGGTATATAGATACTTATTACAGTTATGATTTTGGAAATCCTGATAATCATACTCGCCCAAGTTTTCTTTATAATTATAACAAACACAATGAGGTAAACTTGAATTTAGGTTTGGCAAAAGTGAATTATGCTAAAGACAATGTTCGAGGGAATTTTGCAATTATGGCTGGAACTTATGCCGAATATAATATGGCTGCTGAACAAGGCTTATTAAAAAATGTTTATGAAGCTAATGTGGGAGTAAAAATCTCAAAAGAGCATAATCTTTGGGTTGATGCGGGAGTTATGCCTTCGCACATTGGTTTTGAAAGTGCAATCGGGAAAGATTGTATGACTTTAACCAGAAGTATTCTTGCGGAGAACTCTCCATATTATGAGGCGGGTGTTAAGTTAGGATATACATCTAAAAGTGAAAAATGGTATTTGGCAGTAATGTATTTAAATGGCTGGCAACGTATCCAGAAGGTTGAGGGAAATCAGACTCCGGCTTTTGGAACACAGGTTACTTATAAACCAACTTCGGCAGTTACATTAAACTGGAGTACATATGTTGGGAATGAACAACCGGATGTGGATAGAAAATGGAGATACTTTAATGATTTTTACGGACAGTTTAAAGTGTCTGAAAAAGTAAACCTGATTGCAGGTTTTGATATTGGATTGCAACAAGCTACTAACGGAAGTTCTGATTATGATGTTTGGTATTCGCCAATTGTAGTGGCTCAATATAAACCAACAAATAAAATTATGGTTGCAGCAAGGGGAGAGTATTATCAGGATAAAAAAGGTGTAATCATTGCAACTGATACTCCAAACGGTTTTAAAACGTATGGTTTCTCGGCAAACTTTGATTATTTAGCCGCAGAAAATGTAATATTTAGATTAGAAGCACGAACTTTGAATAGTAAAGATGATATCTTTTTGAAAAATAATGATCCAACAGATAGTAACGTATTTATAACGACTTCTTTGGCAATTACTCTTTAGACTTTAGGCTATAAGCTTTAAGCAATAAGCTTTTTTAAAAGTTTGTATTGCTTAAAGCTTACTGCTTATAGCATAATGCAAATAAAATTATGGATAACGAAAAGGAAAATAATGTTAAGCACTTTCTCGATTTAATTCAGAAATCCCGTAAAGGAAAGTTTAAGGTCTACATTGGCATGAGTGCTGGTGTAGGCAAAACTTTTCGTATGCTACAGGAAGCACATACATTATTAAAGAATGGAATAGATGTAAAAATCGGATACATAGAAACGCATAATCGTAAGGAAACGCATGAATTGCTGGATGGTTTGCCTGTGATTCCGCGTCGTTCTATTTTTTACAAAGGCAAGCAACTGGAGGAAATGGATGTGCAAGCCATAATTAATTTGCGACCAGAAGTGGTTATTGTAGATGAGTTGGCGCACACAAACATAGAAGGTAGTAAGAATGAAAAGCGCTGGCAAGATGTTCTGGAGATTTTAGAATCTGGAATAAACGTGATTTCGGCAGTTAATATTCAGCATATCGAGAGTTTAAACGAAGATGTAAAACGAATTACAAATGTTGATGTTAAAGAACGGATTCCTGATAATGTGTTACGATTAGCGGATGAGGTTGTAAACATCGATTTGACTTCGGAAGATTTAATTGACCGATTAAAAGAAGGGAAAATCTATACGGAAGATAAAATCCAGACTGCGCTGAATAATTTTTTTAAGTCTGATCAGATTCTACAATTGCGAGAATTGGCTCTTAAAGAAGTAGCGAGTCAGGTGTTGCGAAAAGTAGAAAATGAAGTTCCTAAAACTCAGGCGCTGCGACACGAAAAATTATTGGCATGTATAAGTAGTAATGAGAGAACGGCAAAGAATATTATCAGAAAAACGGCTCGATTGGCTAGTTATTATAATAGTGATTGGTATGTTTTGTATGTTCAGTTACCAAGAGAAAGCAGTGATAAAATAGCGCTGGATAAACAACGTCACTTAATTAATAATTTTAAATTGGCGACTCAACTCGGTGCCGAAGTAATTAAAATAGAAAGTACCAATATTACTGATACAATGCTTAAGGTTGTAGAACAAAAAGAAATTACAACGGTTTGTATTGGGAAACCTCATTTTAATTTTTTTAAGGTAATTTTGGCGACATCGATTTTTAGACGTTTATTAACTCGTCTTTCTTTATCGAATGTTGATCTTGTTATTTTGTCTTAGGTGTTGAGAGTTGTTAGATGTAGAGAAGCAAGATTTGAGATTTTTGACGTGAAAAGAGTTACCATATAAGTTATGTAAGTTCATTTAAGTTGTTTGAGGAGAGTTACTTTATAGTTTTAAAGTATTTTAGGAAACTTATATTTTCTTAAAAGGCTTATATGTTTAAAAAAGATTAATGTTGTTTGATGTGAAGAGATTAACCATATAAGTTATGTAAGTTCGTTTAAGCTCAGTTTTGGATAGGCTTATATTTTCTTAAATGTCTTATATGTTTAAAAAAAGATTAATCACTTAAGTTATGCAAGTACTTATTAAGCTGTTTAGAAAAGTTAGATACTTGGATAAAAATAAAATGTTTTGTAAATCATAGGAAATGAAAATTAAAACGAAATTAAACTTGGGCGTTGGACTATTATTTTTAATGATAATTATCCTTGCATTAGTTAGTGCCTTTTATATTTTTTTGATAAAAGGAGATACCGAAAATATTTTGAAAGCCAATTATAACACATTGGAATATTCTAGAAATATGCTCACTTCGCTTGATGAAATAAGTGGTAATGAAGATAAAGCAATTGTTTTTTTTAAAAACAATTTGGACAAACAAATTATCAACGTAACTGAAGCTGGAGAAGATAAGGTAACGACTAATTTACAAATGAGTTTTAATAAATTAGAAAAGAACTGGGAGGATCAAGCGGTTAAAAGTCAGATTCGTCAGGATATTTTTGCAATTATGAAACTTAATATGAATGCCATAAAACAGAAAAGTGATATTGCCAAACAAACTGCCGAAACGGCTAATTTTTCGATTGCAATTGTAGGCACACTTTGTTTTTTGATTGCTTTTAATTTGCTAATTAATTTGCCTAATAATATCGCAAATCCAATTAAGGAATTGACCGAAAGTATTAAGCAAATTGCGAATAAAAACTATTCAGAACGGGTACATTTTATGAATCATAACGAATTTGGGGATTTAGCAAAATCGTTTAATACAATGGCCGAAAAACTCGAGGAATATCATGATAGTAATTTGTATAAATTATCATTTGAAAAGAAACGACTCGAGACTTTAATAAATAATATGCATGACCCAATTATTGGGCTTGATAATCAGGGGAAAGTTTTATTTGTAAATGATGAAGCACTGAAGATTATCGGAATGAAATCGGAGGAAGTAATTGGAGAATTGGCTACAACGCTGGCTTTGAAAAATGATTTGATGAAATCTTTAATCATCAATGATCTCGAAAGTACGAAAGCGCACCCGATGAAGATTTTTGCCGATGGTAAAGAAAGCTATTTTGATAAAGAGACTGTTAATATTACTATTACGCCAACAGGTGAGGATAAAACGATTAATATTGGCGATGTAATTATTTTACGAAATATTACACTGTTTAAGGAGCTTGATTTTGCCAAAACTAATTTTATTGCAACAGTTTCGCATGAATTAAAAACGCCTATATCATCTATTAAATTAAGCCTTCAGTTATTAGAAAAGCCGAACACAGGAAGTATTAATGAGGAGCAAAAACAATTAATAGATAGTATTAAGGATGATAGCCAACGCTTGCTGAAAATTACGGGTGAATTGCTGGATATGGCACAACTGGAAACAGGTAATATTAAGCTAGATATTGGACAATGTAGTCCGTATAAAATTATAGATTATGCTCTTGAAGCTGTGAAAGTACAAGCTGAGCAAAAGCAAATTGAATTGATTGTTGAAAGCGAACCTAATCTTGCAGATATAAAAGCAGACTCGGAGAAAACAACTTGGGTGATGATTAATTTTTTAACGAATGCTATTAGATACTCTTATGAAAAAAGTAGTATTACAGTTAAACTGAAAAAAGAAAAAAATCAGATTGTTTTTGCAGTAGTCGATACTGGTAAAGGAATCGATAGCCATTATAAATCCAAAGTATTTGATAAGTTTTTCCAGATTCCGGGAAGTCATAAATCAGGAACTGGACTTGGTTTATCTATCAGTAAAGAATTTATCGAAGCACAAAACGGAACAATTGGCGTAGAAAGCGAGTTGGGATTAGGAAGTTCGTTCTGGTTTAAACTGCTTAAAGCGTAAGTTTTTCAGTATTCAGTTGCAGTATTCAGTCTCAGTTTTTAGTACCAGTGACAGTTTACAGTTTTGATAATTGTAAAGGTATAATTAAAAAAAGTGTTCAGTACAATCTGTAGTTTTTTAAAACTGCGACTGCAACTGAACACTTTTTTTATTGAATACTGAATACTGTGACTGTAAACTAAAACTGAAAACTGCGACTGAATACTAGCAATCCGCCATATTCACGGCAATTGCTAATCCTCCTTCGGAGGTTTCTTTGTATTTAGAGTTCATATCTTTTGCTGTTTGCCACATCGTATCGATTACTTTATCGAGAGGCACTTTTGCATTTTTAGAGTCTGTTTCTAGTGCTAATTCGGCTGCATTGATGGCTTTTATAGCTCCCATTGTATTTCTTTCTATACAAGGTATTTGTACTAATCCACCAATTGGGTCGCAGGTTAATCCTAAGTGATGTTCCATAGCGATTTCGGCAGCCATTAAAACCTGAGCAGGAGTTCCGCCCATTAATTCGCAAAGTGCTGCTGCTGCCATAGATGACGAAACACCTATTTCGGCTTGACAACCACCCATTGCGGCAGAAATTGTAGATCCTTTCTTAAAGATACTTCCTATCTCGCCAGCAACCATCAGGAATTGTTTGATTTCTTTTTCGCCTGCGTCATGGTTTTCAATTACCAAATAATACATTAAAACGGCAGGAATTACACCAGCACTACCATTGGTCGGGGCAGTAACTACACGTCCTAAAGCAGCATTTACCTCATTTACGGCAAGTGCAAAACAACTTACCCATTTTAGGATTTGACGAAATTTAACCTCAGTTTTTCTTATTTCTTCTAGCCACGTTTGTGGAGAATTATAATTAGATAAACCGATGAGGTTTTGGTGCATATCAAATGCTCTACGACGTACATTTAGTCCGCCTGGAAGTATTCCTTCAGAATGGCAACCGATATACATACATTCGAGCATGGTGTTCCAAATACGCATTAATTCGTTATTAATGAATTCTTCAGAACGCATCGATTTTTCATTCTCATAAACAATCTCCGAAATGGATTTGTTTTGAGTAATGGTATATTCTAAAAGTTCTGCTGCGTTTTGTATAGGAAACGGAAATGCACATTTTATCTCCGATTTTATTTTAGCATTTTCACGTTCTTCTTTTACCACAAATCCACCACCAATAGAGTAGAAGATAGATTCGTATTCGGAATCATCTTTGGCGTAAGCCGTAAATTTTAAACCATTGGCATGAAAAGGCAAGAATTCTTTATTGAAAACAATGTCTTGTAAAAAGAAAAACGGAATGGTTATCTCGTTTCCAAGTATAATTGTATTGGTTTCTTCGATAGATTTGATAATTCCTGCAATGTCGTTTATAGGAATATATTCGGGATCCTGACCGCTTAATCCTAACATAACTGCCAAATCTGTAGCATGACCTTTTCCTGTTAAAGAAAGAGAACCATACAAATCGACTTTGACACGAGTGATTTGAGAAAACAGATTTTCACTTTTTAATTCAGCAAGAAAACGTTCTGCTGCACGCCAAGGTCCAAGGGTGTGTGAACTTGATGGTCCTACACCAATCTTAAGCATATCAAATACCGATATACATTCTTCCATTATACTATAATTTTATTATCACAAAGATAATTGAATAACGCAATGAAATTAAAAGAAAAATTGTTAATGTTGCGTATTTATTAAAATTTGTATTTAATATTAATAATTTGGCAATAAAATAATAATGTAAAAAGTATTGATTATAATTTTTTGATTATCTTAAAATAAGGGTTTTAACAACAACGAGTAGGAAAAATCAGTTAAATAAGAAAGAAAGGATGTTTTTGTCAAACCATTAAGAGATTAAGTAAATTAAGAATTAAAACTTAATATCTTAATGGTTGGAACCTTTAATTTTTAACGAGTTAAAGCTGGTTTCATTTCGGTTGTAACCCCAATTCTGTTCCAGGCATTTATTGTAATAATCGCCATTATAATATTTGATAAATAGTTTTCATCAAATAAACTAGCTGCTTTTTGATAGGTTTCGTCTGAAACTCCTCCATTACTTATTAATGTAATTTCTTCGGTCAAAGCCAAAATTGCTCTTTCTTCTTCAGAGTAAAAATCAACTTCTCTCCAAGCATTCAATAAATAAATACGTTGTTCAGTTTCGCCATATTTTCGGGCATCTTTTGTATGCAAATCGATACAATAAGCACAACCATTTATTTGTGATGTTCTAATTTTTATTAATTCGTGATGTGTGTGGGTTAAAGGAGTTGAGTCTAAATAGGTATTCAAATCCAATAATGGTTTAACAGCAGTTGGTTGAGTGTGTGCGATTTTAATTCTCTTGCTCATGATTTCTTTGTTTTTAATTATTAAGCAAAGATATTTATAGGAACCATGAAAAATCTTAAGCTGGTTTAAGAAATGAGATTAAAGTACGTTTTTTCTTATCTCGCTTAGATATTCCGGAGTAAGATTTAAGTAAGATGCTAGCATATATTGCGGAATTCGTTGCACAAATTCAGGAAATCTGGTAATAAAATGCTGGTAACTTTCTTCTTTTGTAAAGTCGTATAAATACTTCATTCGCAATTGGGCAGCCGAATAAGCTCTATGCAAAACAAGTCGGAAGTAGCGTTCTAGTTGAGGTAATTGGCTAAAAACTTTTTCCTGATTGTGATAATCAAATACATAAACTTCGGTATTTTCGATTGCCTGAATGTAAAACTGTGATGGCGATTGTGTATCAAAACTCATATAATCGGCAATCCACCAGTTTTCGATTGCAAATTGTGTGATCTGTTCTGTTCCTTTATCATTGATAAAAAAGAAACGTAAACACCCTTTTTCTACAAAATAAAGCGAAGAACATATTTGTCCTTCTTCTAGTAAATAACTTTTCTTTTTTAGGGTAATTGGCTTCATATTAGCCAAAACTAATTGGGTTTGTTCATCGTTTAATTCGACGTACTTTTTTATGTGTTCAATTAGTTTTGGTTGCATTATTGTTTATATAAGTGTTGTAGTTATAAATTCTCGTAAAGACGCTAAGTCGCAAAGAAAGCTAAATTTTAACTTGGCGTCTTTGCGACTTTGCGAGAGAATCTAGAAAATTAAAGCATTTTTTTGAAATTAACTGATATGAGTAAATTCACTAAATAGCTATAAAAATAGGCACTTCGGCATTTTCCGGATTAGATGCTTTTTCTCCGTATATCTCAAAATCGGCAGTATATTTTCTGTTAAGATCAGTATTCCAAATTTCTATCCATTTCTGGATTACAACACCGTCGGCTAATTTTCCTTTGGCTGTAAATTGTTTGTAGGTTTCTTTTGCAATGGTTTTTCCAATCATTCCGGCTGGGATATTCTCTAAACTTGAAACTTTACAGCCTAAAATTGTTGTGTATGGTTTTGTATAATCCTTTTCATATTCGGTGTAAACAGCATAGATTGAGCTATCTATTTTATTTGGAATATTTTCGATTGTATTTTCAGACATAAATTTGTTCCAAAGCGCTGGAATATCCGTTGCAGATTGTTCATTTTCATTGGTAGTTCTTATCGATAATCCGATAATAAAAAACTCTTCGATAGTAATTAATTCCATGGTTTTTGATTTCAATTTATAATGTTATTCTATGTAAAAGTAGCACAAAAAATTATGCTGTTAATGCTAATGTTGTTGCTAAAATCGAAATAAATAAGCATAATGGTGAGAAGTATTTGGTATCCATTTGTGCAAATTTTGTGGTTTTGACTTTTTTAAAAAATCCAACGTATTTGAATTCGCCAATTGCTCTCACAATAAACAATATCGAAATAATCCAAAGTCCATATTCTTGTAACCAATTAGGCAAACTAAAGACTATTATTTCTGATTTTATTAAAACTAAAACCGAAAGACTCAGTAAGGCAATTGCAACTACCATACATTCTTTTAGTTTCGGATTGATAACTTTTTCATTGTTTGCGGTTGTTGGTATAGCGGCATCATTTCCCCATTTCCCACCAAATCCCCAATAAATATGAATTCCTGCCAGGAATAGAAAGATGGTTACTAGAATTAATCCAATTGTTGTTTGCATAATGTGATGAGTTATATTTTTTGGTCTACTACTTTTTTGTGGCAACTATCGAATATACCATTGGAATTTTATTGTCCAAATGTTTTATTCTGTATTTTTTTGGTTCAAACTCGATTGTGTTATTAAAGCAATTATATGGCGAGTAATCATATTCATTTAGGGCATTTAGTTCTAGTCCGTTTTTTATTAGACTATTTACAACTTCGCTCATACTATGATTCCAACATACGTACTCTAGTTCTATTGGAGCTTCTCTATCTGCGTAGGTTCCTTCTTGGGTTTCTATTATTGCTCCCGAATTAAAATAATTATATCCTACTTTTTCAAAATTATCATCGAACATCCAAACTACTGGATGAAATTCGGCAAAGACTAATTTCCCATTCGGCTTAAGAAAATCAGAAATTAATTTTGCCCATTTATCAAGGTCTGGCAACCACGGGATTGCTCCGTAACTTGCAAATACGATATCGAATTTCTGGTTTAAATGGTTTGGTAAATCATAAATATCACAACATATAAATGTAGCTTCAGCATCAGCTTCTTGCGCAAGTTTGTTGGCGCTATCTATTGCTTTGTCAGACAAATCGACTCCCGTAACATTTGCGCCAAGTCTTGCCAAAGAAATTGTGTCCTGACCAAAATGACATTGCAAATGCAGGATTGATTTTCCTTTTACATCACCAAGTAATTCTAATTCGATACTATTTAATGAAGTGTTTCCTTTTAGGAAACCTTCTAAATCATAAAAGTCAGATGTAAGATGTGACTCAACCCGACTGTTCCAAGATTGTTTATTAACTTCTATATAATTGTTTTCTAAGCTCATTTTGTTGATATGAATTAATAATGTGTTTTTTGCAGGTTATCTATAAAAAGGAACGTGGATGAAACGGATTTGCTAAGGCGAAAACACGATCCCGAAGCGTCGGGATTGCGCCCTTTGCGGTTAATTTTTCTGCCACTCCCGATAGCTATCGGGATAAAAGGATTACATGGATTTTTTATGCTTTGCGACCTTTGCGTAAATCATTGTGATCTTTGCGATTAATTTTTTCGCTCTTTTTTTATGTATTAAACGCTTCTTTAAGAAATTTATCGGCTATAAGATTCAGGTTGATGTTATGTTCTAAATAGGCTTTTAGCCCGTCTAGAACAGTGGTAAATCCGCCTGTAGAATCTTTGATTGTGTTTAAAAGTTCGTCGCCTTCTTTATCAAAACCATAATTTTTGATAATCACATAAGTTGTATCGTCGGTTATTTTTCTGAATTCAAAATCAACAGTTGTTTTAGGTTCGTTCCATTCGATAGTTATCTTCTCGTTTTCGATAATTTCTTTTACAAAAACGGTAGTTGATACTTTGTACATTTCCCATTCCCAGATTATATTTTTGCCTACAGCCAGTTTATCACTTCCTTTTGTAAACCAAAAGCTCTTGGTTACATTCGGGTCTATAAAAGCATTAAAAACAATTGCAGCTGGTTTTCTTATCAGCATTTGGGCTTCAACAGATTTTGGATTACTACTCATATCGATATTTTTTCTAGTTATGTTTTTAGAATTTTGCGTATAAAAGGATTCTTTTAAACGCGTATAATGATGGCGTTTTACTAAACCTTTTTTCTATTCTCTTTTTAAATTCTTTGATGAATTGTTCTTTAACTGCACCTTCTAATCTCTCGAAATAGGGAACTAATGTTGAACCCGAAATAAACTCATATAATTCGTCATGCGAGTTGGCTATCATAGGATATACCTTTTGGTAAATAACCATATCTGTACCGCCATTTTCGAATAAAATCTGGGCATAATCGTCCATTGTAAGAACAGGAGAAAGTCGTTTCCAATTATTCAATGCGCTTTTATATGGTTCTTCCTGCACTAATTCGATTACAATCTGATTGAGTAAATTCTCGTTCTGACAAGGCATTTGGATTGCTAATTGTCCATCGGGATTTAATAATGATATAATTTTAGGAAATAATTCTTCGTGATTATCAACCCATTGAATGGATGCATTTGCAAAAACTAAATCCCATTTTTCTCCCGTATTAATTTGTTCTTCGATGGTTTTTTGATCAAATTGCATCGAAGTAAATTCTTTGGCTTTCTCCAGCATTTCTTTCGAGGAATCGATGCCTTTTACTGAAGGATTGGTTAGCTTTTCGGATAGCATATTGGTTAACTCTCCGGTTCCGCAACCTAAATCGATAACGGTCATATTTGGTTTATCCTGAATATGGGCAATCAAATCAAAGAAAGGTTTGTATCGAAGTGTTTTAAACTCGTTGTATTTTTCGGGATTCCATGCCATAATTTTCAGCGTTTTTATGTAGCAAACGAAGTTAAGAAAATTAAAGTTTTTATTTAGTTAAAAACAATAAACTGTGGTAGAGAAATTAACCGCAAAGGGCGCAAAGTTTTTTGAATCCCTGATTAAAAAAAGGGACGCGGATAAAACGGATTCGCTAAGGCGAAAACGCGGATAAAAACGGATTTTTTTCTATTTTTTTAATCTGTTTTAATCTGCGTCTTTACTTTTGTAAATCCGTTTTATCCACGTCCCATTTATAGATTATCTATGGCAGCAAATAGAGGTTATATTCCCTAATCTTTCCAGATTGGAATTTTGACAAAACTATCGTTATACCATTTTATTTTTAGAGGTTCTTTGGCATCTTTAATGGTTTCATCGCTTACGTCTTTACCAGTTCCATAATTTAGTTGGGCGAAAGCATTTTTATTTACATTTATTACCACAACCAAACGGCTTCCTTTGCTTAATTGCTTGCTTACTAATCTGGTATTTGTAAATGGGATAGATTCTATTTTGTTAGGAACAAGAAGGTTTCTGGTTGTAATATCTTTTGCATAACTGGCTCTGCCTAAAAAATAGGATAAGTGAAAGTATTCGCCATTAGGCATCAATTCATATAATACCACACCTAAATCCATATCTTTTTTGTTGATAAGCGCTTTTATTTCGCCTTCAAAAGCACCATTAACCAAAATAGGTTTATCAAGAGGTTCGCTTATAAAAAAATAGCCATTTATAGTATCGAGTTCTTTACGAATTATTGGATCTGGGTAATAGTCATTATTACTAATTTCTCTGTTGGCAAAATCTACTTCCTGAGGTAAGAACCCAGATTTGGTGGGTTTTTTATCTGATAACAGATACTTATCTTTCGATTTGGTATTGGTTAAATATAGTTTAAGAAAACCATTACTCATTTTTTCTAATGATGGTGCATGTCTCCATTCATTAGCACCCATTACTTCATAGTTTATTTTATCTTTTAAAACGGCAGGTTTAGGACCACCTTTAAGAATGTAGTTAAACCATTCGTAGGTTAGTTTTTTGGTATTAAAAATTGCTATAGGATCTACTTTATAGTCATTTATGGTAGGGTCTCCACCTTTTTGAGCACCAAAATGTCCATAAGGTCCGATAACAAGATAATGCTCAGCATTTTTATTGTATTTAACGTGTTCTCTTAAATAGTATAAACTAGATATTTGGGAATCGTTATAATAACCATCGATAGATAAAATAGGGATGTTTATTTGGGCAAATTCATCTTTATACGGAACCATATCTTGCCAATATTTATCATAACCAGGATGTAATAACCATTTTTGTAAATATTTATTTGGTGTGCCATCAATGCTGTCAATTTTGCGATAAGCAGTACCCGAATCCCACCATTTGTCCTGCATGGTTCGGAAACGTTTTCTGTCGTCTCCAACAACTGTATCTAAGGTTTTATTATTGGTTACATAAAATGCCCATTCGTAATTAGGATTTATAAATACGCTATTTTCCATTGGTAATCCCATTCCTGGTCTGTTGGCAACATAAGGGACGATTGTTTTAAGTGCAGGATGCAATTTTTTAGCCGATGCCCATTGTGTAAAACCGTTATAGCTACCGCCAAACATTCCGATTTTTCCATTGCACCATGATTGCTTGCTTGTCCAGTCGATAACATCATAGGTATCTTTGCCATCATGCTCGTACGGAAATATTTCGTTGGGACTTAATCTTTTCCCTCTGGAGTATGCCATAACTCCAACATAACCATTATCTGCGGCTTCTTTTAAACCTTTAATATCTCGATCGCGTACATAAATTGTAAATTGTAAAATAACGGGTTGTGGTGTTGTTATTCCTTTTTTGCGGACTATAATTGCGGAAATTAATGCTCCATCTCTGGTTTTAATTAAAACATCATCCTGTATATCATAAAGTGATTTGGAATCTTCGGGTTTTGTACCATTTGCTTGTTGTGCTGATGTGTTGAGAACGATTAGGAAGAGAAACATAAATTTCAGAAGTACTTTCATTAAGAATTGTTTTAAAGTTTGTTTAGGTTGTTAAATATTTAAATGTTAAACAAATAATATGATTATTAATTGTGTAATTTGTTTAAAATTGTGATAATTATGGATAAAATTAACACAGAGCTAACAAGGAATATTACGTGACTCAATACAGATAATAGAAAAGCTTTGGTTTTAGTGAGTTTATTAAAAAATTGAACATTTGTCCAATAAATTAATATGATATCTATAACATATAGAATTTGGGTTATGGTTTTTATATTGGGAGTTCCATTATAATAATAAAGCAACGGAAATAAAGCAATATGTACAAAGAGTCGTTGCGAGGCTTTAAAGGTGTTGAGTATAAAATATTCGATATAGTTGTATCCTTGTTTTCTAAATGCGATATATGTTCCTAATGAGTAAAATGGTATTGTTGCTAATGTTATCCATGAAAAATGAGTCGCGACCCATTCATTTGCTGCTTTGGGATTAATTATCGATAGTGTCTCACTATCTGTGGGAGCATCTGCAATTAGGTTGATATGAAAGTAATGATAAAGAACTCCATAAAGAGTTGCGAGAATAATTACTAAGGAAAGTGGTTTAAAATGTTTAATTCGTTTTCCTTCTATAAACTCTCTTATGGTATTTCCGGGACGCGTAAAAAGTTGTTTGGCGGAGTATAAAATACCTTTATCAAAATGAATTAATCCGTGTTGGATTTCATGCATCAGAAAATGAAAATCGAGTTTGTGAGTATCGGCTGGCTGTCCGCAATTACTACAATAATGCCCTTTAAAATGCTGATTACAGTTCTTACAGATTATATTCATCTTGATTATTTATTATTTAATCATTTATTTATGCTGCTTTATATGATAAACTTTATGTATTTAATGAAAATGCTACTGCAGCTCTCGAGTGTAATAATACAGTATCAAATGTTGGGATGGTTACATCTTCGGGTTTTATAACAAGCGGAATTTCGGTGCAACCAAGTATGATTCCTTCGGCTCCGTTTTTTATCAATTTATCAATAATTTCCAAGTATCGTTTTTTGGTTTTTTCAGTGACAATTCCTTTTCCTAATTCTTCAAAAACTGTCATATGTACAAACTCTCTGTCTTCATCATCAGGAATAATTGTTTCGATACCTCTATCAGTAAGTTTAGATTTGAAAAAATCAAGTTCCATTGTAAATTTAGTTCCCAGTAATCCTACTTTTTTTAGTCCGGTTTTTTCGATTTCTTCGGCTGTTACTGTGGCAATATGAATTAGTGGGATTCCGATTTCTTTTTCAAGTCTATCGGCAATATGATGCATAGTGTTGGCACATAATACAATTGCCGTTGCTCCCGAAGATTTTAAATGTTTGCATGCTTCATATAGCATCTGAAAAGTTTTCTCCCAATCATTATTATCATTATTTTTTTTGATGTCTTCATAATTAAATGAATAAATAATACATTGAGAAAAGTTTAATCCGCCCAATTTTTCATTTATTCCTTCATTAATAAGTTTGTAATAATCGACTGTAGATACCCAACTAATTCCGCCAATAAGCCCTAATGTTTGCATATTTTGTTTAAACTTTATATTGTTTGTACTGATTTAAAAACTAATTATATGTTTTGTAATTTGGTTTTAATCTTTAATTTCCAATAAAAGTATGCAATAGTAACCACCTCTGCAACAAGAATCCAGAGGAATTTACTAGTAAAAAAACTATGATAATTTCCCTGATTTGGGATTATGGTAAAAGGTACAGTTATGAGTACATCTAGTGTTAAAGCAGTTGTAACTATAATTAAACCAAGTATGAATCCGTTGGTTTTATTTCCGTTTTTATAGAAAATAAAAGCACCAAGAATTGTAAATGGAATTACCAATGGTGCAACAACTAAGAATTGTTGTAATGCAGAATCTTTAATGTTTGGAAGATAACTTAATACACCGAAAGTACTAAATATTAATAGCCAGATTAACGCTCCAACTAAAATTGCTCTCATTTTTTTCATTTCATTTTAATATTAAAAGTTACTATTTCTAAACAAACACACTATAATTAATAAGAAGAATGATAGTGCAGATGTTATAGTTCGAACCAAATGCAGATTATTCCATTTAAGTTCAAATTGATCTCTTAAACTTCTGGCATTTTCCAGAGAGATATTGGTTAAGTCAGTTTTGTCTAAAAGATTATTTAGCGGAATATTCCCCATAATTGTTACCAGAAATACGCCTACAAAATATAGTATTGCTGCAATTAGTAATAACCAGAAAATATAAGGATGATTGGATTTATAAAGATAAGCTGTAGCAAAAGATAAAAATACTGGCCCCATAATTATCACTAAGAATAATGGGTTTACAATAGTACGGTTCATGTTCTGGAAAGCTCTTAGATAATTAATATCATCAAGCCTGCCAATACCTGGAGTTATAGCATTAGACCAAGTAAAAAAGATCCCAGCCAGAAGTCCGGTTAATAATGTGGTAAATAATAAAACAATAGTTTTTGTGTCGATAATAAATGGTTCCATGATTATGATGTTTAGTTAACAAAATAAAATTAGAACTATTGATTATCAGTTGTTTGTTTTAAAAGGATTAAAGTTTGTTCGAAAAGAATTATTTTTTTAGTTCGCTTGGGCGTACTCCAAATTTTTTATGGAAAGCATTCGAGAAAGAACTTAAACTTTCATATCCCACAAACCATGCAGTTTCCTGAATGTTCTTGTCGGTATTGCTTAATAATTCATGCGCTTTATTTAGTCGTTGTTCCTGAAGGTATTTAAATACAGGAATACCAAAAAGTTCTTTAAAATTCTTTTTGAGTTTGTTGTTGTTAAGACCAATTTGCTTAGATAACTCACTTAATGAGGGTGGAGTAGCAATATTTTGGGTCATAATTTCTTTTGCATGAAAGAGTTTATCACGGTCAATTTTGTTGGTAGTTTTTTCTTTTTCGGTAGCAAGATGTGCAAAGAAATGTGCCAGTAATTCGGTTATCTGGCTTTTAAGAAACATCAATCTTGTGTCTCCTTTGTATTGGGTATTAAATATTTTTTGAACTGCATTTTGCATATCGGGTGACATATAAAAACTTGGACCTTCTACAAAATTGGCTTCGGGATTAAGGAGTTGTTGTAAATACTCAGAGAAGATTTCGCTTTCACGTTCTGGCAGCATATTAAGATTTTTTATCTTCATAAATACGCTAATAGATTGCAATGGTTTATTAGGCGAAATTTTATGAGCAAATCCGACTTTGCTGTTTCCAAAAAATGAAATTGCAATTCCTGTAGTATTGTTTATAATTATACTATTATTTTCATACGTAATTTCTAATTCGACATTTCCTGAACCATAGAAAGCAAAACCAACAGCGTCTCCATCGATTTCACATTTTTCGATAATCGTTTTATCAGCATTTGATTGCTCTATTAAAACGACGAAGTTGTTTATTTCTATGATATCTGTTGTCATCGAATACTAATTAATTCTATTCAGAAAATTTATTTAAAATAGTAATGGCATTGTCTGTATCTTTTTTATTTACAAAGATATGGTCGTGATAAAATGCAGCTACAACATTGCAACTAATGTTATTGTCTGATAACGCTTTCGCGAAAGCGGCAGTTAAACCCACAGCTTCTAATGATGAATGTACAGTTAGTGTTATCCACGACATTACAACCGAATAACTTAGTTTAAGTTCATCGGCAATTTCTTTTTTTAAGATTAAAGTAATGCCTTCGCTTTCTGTAAATGACATTACAATATCTTTGATTGCTATGTTCTCAAGACTTTCTACAGTGCAAAAAACATAATCACCAACATTGTGTTTGGGTTTCATGCTTTTGAGTAATTTCTTTAAATCTTTTTCTCCAGACATTTTAATGGATTGTTTTTATTTTATTAACCCGTTGAGCGCAATTATTTTAACACATAGAAACATAGATTTAGCACTCTCAAAAATAGACGTTTCACTTTACATACAACCGCATAGTAACTATATCTCGTTAGATGCACTGCGGCGTATCTCTACCTTCAAATGTATTATCTCAACTAGTTACTATGTGAGAGAAATGTATTTCTTTTTGTATCCTTTTTTGCACATAAAATCTGTGTTTCTATGTGTTAAATCAATTCTATAATTACATAATTATTTATTAGTCATATGCAATGCAATCCTGTTTCCTTCGCAGTCTTTAAATTCAGTGAGTACGATAATTATTATTCGATTCGTTTTACAACATTATCAAGATTATCAACTACTAAATTTAAAACGATTTTGTTATTAGGGAATTCTTTTTGTATTTCATTTCTTAATAGGACAAAAGGAATTTGTGATTCAGGGATGTCTTCAATAGTTTGATTACATGGAATAGAAACTTCATAAGTAGAATTACTCTTTTTTATATACACATATTTTTTAGTTGTATTTTCAAAAAATGCATTTTTTTCAAAGCCTTCTGCTAGTTTGTCTACTTCTGTTACGGGTATATTATCTTGATAAACAATTTCGTTTTTCATAACGCCATATTCTTTTGTTATTCCATCAAATTGTTCATTTTCTGTAAATAACACTACACATATAATAACACTAAATGTGATTAAAAGGGCAATAAAGCTGATTCCAATTGTTCGCCACCAACCAAAAAATGAACCACCAGAATTTATATGTTCATTTATTTTTTGTCCCTGAAAATGTTGTACGAAATAAAAAGCTATTCCAGTATATATTAAAGGGATTATCTGATTTGGGACTTTTACATCTTCAGGAATTAAAAAAGCGCCACCAAATATTGCTATTGTGGCTATAATAGCTATTATCCATGTTGTTTTTGCTTTTTTTGTGTCATTAAATGCCTTAAAATTCTCAGCTATCAAATATCCAGCTGCAAGTGGTCCTCCTAAAAATGTTCCAACCCAGATAGCTCGGTCTTTATAAATTTTTTGCGTAGGCACTTCATTCTCTTTTAATCCTTCCATTTTTATTGTTAAAGTATTGTTTTGTATAAGTTGTTATATTATTTATTAGCCATATGTAATGCAATCCTATTTCCTTCGCAGTCTTTAAATTCTGCTACAGAACCATATTCACCATTTGATGTTATTGGAAATAAAACTTCGGCACCATTTTGCAATGCAAGATTTAAAGTTTCCTCGATATCCTCTGTATTAAAATAAATAAGTGTACCGTTTATCGTTGGGTTGTATATTTCTCCTTTTGCCAAGGCTCCCGAAATTCCGTTATTGCCTTCGGTAAGAGGGAAAAAAGCCATTTCGTTATCATGTATAATATCTCGCTCAAAGGCGAAATTGAATACTGCTGTGTAAAATTGTATGGCTCTTTCTATATCGGTTACAGGAATCTCAAAATAGACAACTGGATTTGATTTGTTTTTCATATTTAATTTAAGTGGTGTTCTTTTTAAATTATTTCTTTTATCTTAAGCTTGCTAGTAAATCAGCAATTTCTTTTGGTTGCTGAATATTTAATTCTATGAGATTTCTTTCTATTCTTGTTCTGAATTCTTCTTGTTCTTGTTTTATTTTTTTTAAATTTTTCTCCAATAAACCTTTAGGGATAGAGAATTTCTCATCTAGATTTTGACCATTATTTTTTTCAGTATAATCTGAAAAATAAATTAAATCATCAACTGTTTTAAAAAATACCCAAGGATGTCCAATCCATAGTTGGTGCCATTCATCTTCTTTTGAAATTAAAATTTTTAACCATTCGGATAAATTTCCAATGTCGCAACAACAATTAGGCTGGATAATTATTTGGTCATTTAATTTTAATACAATTCCACCATAAAGATGTGAGATTTCATCATCAATATTTTCGAAATCAATTTCTATAAGTGTTTTTAGTAAAATTACTTTTAACTCATTATCATTTAAAGTATTTAAATCAACGAAGAAACTACCTTTTTCTATGGGTTCTAATTCCGTTAACTTACTATCACTGATACATTTTTTCCAATAATTATACCATTCAAGTTTACTTTCTAAAAAACTAGTATTAGGGCTTTTATAATCATTATTCGAGTATTCTGAAGGTAAAATCTCAATAGTATTAATTAATTCCATTTTAATATTTATCATAATTCAATTAAAAAATCTATCTTGTTTTACTACAGTAATATAGCTTTTTTTACTAGATGAAAAGTATCTAAATTATTTCACTTTGGTCATATACATATACCAATTCCATTCCCAGGTTTCTCCGTTATCAGCAGACATTGCCTGACTCCAAATAGGATTGTTTTTGTCTCTGGCATCCCAACGAAATAGTTGAATTACTTTTTTTCCTTCATAAATATCTCTTGAAAAGAAATGACCTACTTTTTTTTCGAATGAACCAATTACGGGTTTATCTAAAACTCCGGTATTAGAGTCGGACCAATAAATACTCCATAGTTTTGTTTCGGGATTAAATAATCGTACCGTCATTCCTTCAAAAGGAACACCATCAAATTCAGCCAGAAAATTATCGATATTACCAATTCCCTGAAGAATCTTGTACATTTCCTGTGTTGATGGAAATTCAATCCATTCAGTACAATTCGAAAATCGGTATTTTAGTTTTTTATTTATAATATTAGATTTTCCCTGAAAAAAATCAAAATCATCTTTGGATGAAGTAGGGGAAGGTAGGATTATTAATTCTCCGTGTGCATTAAAAATCAATTTCGGAATTTCTAAATTTAAATTATCTACAGGCATGTTTTTTGATTTTTAAATGATTTATTCATTTCCTTTTTTAATCCATTTACCAACTTCTGGAGCCACGTAATTTTTCATTTTAAGGAGCAAATCCTCTGAATCTGTACTTACGAGTATCATTTGTTGGTTTATCTCTTTTAAAAAACCTTCATTTACCATTTTTAGTATAAACTCTAATAACAAATCGTAAAAACCACCAATATTTAAAATCCCGATTGGTTTTTTATGAAGACCAAGTTGAGCCCAGGTAAGCATCTCAAAAAACTCTTCAAGAGTTCCAAATCCGCCTGGCAAAGCAATTACGCCATCGCTTAATTCGTTCATTTTGGTTTTTCTTTCATGCATGCTTTTTACAATAATTAATTCGGTTAAATTATCGTGTGCAATTTCTTTCTTCATTAAGAAGTCTGGTAAAACACCAATTACTTTTCCGTTTTTATTTAAAACTCCATCTGCAACTGCACCCATAAGTCCAACTTTGGCTCCGCCATAAACTAAATCGATATTGTTTTCGGACATTGTTTGTCCAAGTTTAAAAGCTTGAGTTTCGTATTCTTTTTTGTTTCCAAAGCTTGACCCACAAAAAACGGTAATTCTATTCATTTGTTTAATTGTAAAATGTATTATGTAATCGGTAATTAGTTTTCCTGAGTAATTAAATCTACAAAGTCCGCCTTTGTAAGTAATTCGATTATGTATTGAAAATTTTCTGTACCAAATATTTTATTTAAATTTTCTGTTCCTGTTATTTCTATAATACATTCTCCGGGATATCCCGGACCAGCAGCCGAAATAGCATCATTAAATGCATCTAAGTTTTTCCCAAAATGTTTAGCCGATTCTGAGTCGATTTCTTTTGCGTAGGCATTCCAGAAATCTTCACGACTGTTGCAAACATTGCCGTTAATGAATATTTTTCGTTTGCTATTTTGTGCTGCTGATTTATTTTTCATCTAAAAATTATTTCGTTTGTGTTTTTACCCAATCCAGAATTTCGTTTAGAGCTGTTGGTGCAAATGTTTGTTCTATAGTTGCATATTCTTGAGGTAAACCAGTTTTGCATTCCTGAAATAAATGATTCAGATTTGGTAATTCTTTGGTTGTTACATTTTTATTTCCTCCTTTTAAGATGGCTTCTTTTATGGCGGTTAGATTTTCTTTTGGTGCAACTTGTAAATCTTTGGCTCCATTAAGTGCTAAAACAGGACATTTTACCCTCTCTAATGTTGGCACAGGATTAAAGGTAAGGAAAGTTACCATCCAAGGAGTTAGAATCTTATCTGTTTGCATTTTGATATATTCAGCCTCAGTCATTCCTGTGGGTTTATTGGGGTCATTTTTAGAAACTTGGGTTATGTAAGCCGTTATATCGGTTTTTAATTGTTCTGGGCCTTTAGATTTAGCAATAATATTAAAAGCTGTTTTGTTTATTTCTTGTGCTTTCTGAATATCAGCTTCACTCATTCCGGCTGCTTCTGCAATTAATTTTTGTTGTAATAAAAGTAATTGGTTTCCAGGAAGTCCGGGACCAGCCAGTAATACAATAAAATTGACATTCTTAGAGTTTGTAGCTACAATTGGAGCAATTAATCCTCCCTCGCTATGACCGATTAAACCAATTTTTTGTTTGTTAATTTCTTTTCTGGTTTGCAAATAGTTTACTGCAGCCAGAGCATCTGTAGCAAAATCTAAAGAAGTTGAATTTTTAAAGTTACCTGTAGATTGTGCTGTTCCTCTATCATCATATCGTAAAACCGCAATTCCGTTTTTGGTCAAAAAGTCCGATAATACTAAGAAAGGTTTGTGTCCTGCTAATTCTTCATCACGGTTTTGTGGGCCACTTCCGCTTATTAAAATAACAACAGGAAAAACACCTTCTTTTTTAGGTAGAGTCAGTGTTCCTGCCAGAGTTATTCCTGCTTTTTCATTCTTAAAAGTTACATCTTCAGAATAATATGGATATGGTTTAGTTGGTTCTTGCGGTCGTACTAGTTTTTCTTTTTCAATTTTTTCTCTCGATAAATTCATAGGAAATGCATGACCAGCTTGTTTAAAAGTACCGACTATTTTATTGTCTTTGCCAAGTATGCCTTCATATTCGATTTTAGCATTCTCAACAGTAAGTTTTAAAGTTGAGTTCTCAAAAGTTGTTGTAGTTACCGGAATATCTTTTGCACCTTGATCAGGACTGTCCATTGTGGATTTAAAACCAGTGTCGGATTTATTAATATTAAAAACTAATCTTAATTGTGTTCCCTGAACATTTAAAAGACCATTCCATTGTCCTGTAATATCTTGTCCAAAAGCGGTTAATGTGGTTAAAAAAGTTAGTATTGTTACTATGTAATGTTTCATTTGGTTGGTTTTTTTAATAAATGGTTAATTTATATTCTATGATTTAGTTAATAGACGATTAAAATGTATTCTGTTACAGAAATGATGTAAAAAGATTATTCTCTTTTTAATTTATTTTCCAATTGTCTTTAGTAACTATCATATTGAGTGAGATCCAAACTTCTTCCTGGACTATGATTTCGCTTATTTTGTCTGGATTTATGACAAACCCCGATTTCTCATAACATTTTATTGCCTGTTTATTCCAGTCGTAGACATTAAGTTCTACTTTCTCTACATTTAATTCTTCAAAAGAATATTGTACAAGAAGATTAACTATTTTTTCTCCAATTCCTTTTCCTCTATATTTTGCATCACCAATAAGTATTCGGCAAAGTTTCGCCAAATTATCTTCGGATTGATATATTTCGGCATGTCCAAGTGCTTCTTTGGATTCGGTATCAATTACTTTAAAAGGAATTCTATTTTCTTCTTTTAGATAATCATCTAACTGCTCAGTTGTTAATGGAAATTTAAAAATTGGACCTGAAAATTGAACTAACATTTCTTCATTATCTGCCCATTTTATTAATCTTTCAAAATCGGTATTATCGAATTTTTCTAGTTTTATCATTTTTCACTTATTATAAATTTCGAGCTAATCGAAAGCCTAAATCATCAATTTTAAACGATTTAGGATGGCTGCGTCTGCGATTTGTAGCCATACAACCTCTTTCATCATCATACCAGCCACCACCGCGAATAGTACGGTAGGAACCATAAACGGTTTCATCGTATATATCCGAACACCATTCCCATACATTTCCCAGCATATCATAAAGACCATATGCGTTGGGTTCTTTTGTTCCGACATCTTGTGTCGTTTTCTCAGCGTTTTCTTTATACCATGCAATTGTATCAATCTCGCCGTATCTTATGCCTGTAGTTCCGGCTTTACATGCATATTCCCATTCGGCTTCGGTAGGAAGTCGGTAGCCATTTGCTTTGCTATCAAAAAGTATTTCTTCGCTGTTATTATTCCAAGAGTAGCAAGGGGTAAGTCCTGAATTCTCTGAAAGTAAATTACAAAAAACGATAGCTTCTTTCCAAGATACAGTTTCAACTGGTTTTTTATTTCCTTTAAAAGTACTTGGAGAATCCTGCGTGATTTCTAAATATAAATCTTGTGTTACAAGGTATTTTGCCATTAAGAAAGGCTGAATATTTGCGGTCCAGATATGTTTAATCCTATCGTCTCTCAATGTAATCTGACCTTGAGGAATTTCGACCATTTGCAGGCTAATGGCTTTATTATTTGATATATGTATACTATCTTGATTCATGCACGTTTGATTGCTTTTGCAATTGTAAACGAAGTTATGAAAAATATAGGTGTGCTTTTAAACAAAAAAAAGGCAATTACCAGAATCTAGTATTGCCTTTTTGTATTTTGAGAATTGAATAATCTTTAAGATTTAGATTTTAGCCTGCTTAGTGTTTCTTGCGAAACGTTAAGAAAGGAAGATACAATCTTGTTAGACAAACGTTGTGTGATTTTAGGGCTGGTGTCTAGTAATTGCTTGTATCTTTCGGTCGCATTTTGGGTTAAGAACGACATGAGTCTTTTGGTATTTGTTACATAAGCCATTTCCATATAATGCCTGTAAAAACTTCCCCAATTAGGTATGATTTCCAACAAATGATAAAAATCCTGACGCGAAATATAAAGTAATTCCGTTGGCTCTAATGCCTGAACAAATTCTAAAGAAGGTTCATTTAGCACAAAGCTAGATAAGGCGGTTACAAAATTACTTTCGAATCCTAAGTATCGTGTTGCTTCTTGCCCTTCTTCGGTTATAAAAAATATGCGCAAGCAACCATTGCAAATAAAATACATTCGTTGGGTGGTTTGCCCTGGGAAAACCAAGAGCTCATTTTTCTCGACTTCTATAGGATTAAAGTAACTGATTATTTTCTCCAGTTCTTCGTCTGTAACCGTTGATACCTCTTTTATATATTCGATTAATTGCTCTTTCATGTTTTAAATAAAATCTTTAACAAATTTACGATAATGTACAATATCTGCTATTGTTAAAACTACCAATTGATGCTTTTGGGCAAATGATAAAATCTCGGGTAATCTTGCCATCGTTCCGTTAGGATTCATTAATTCGCATAATACAGCTTCAGGTTTTAAACCTGACAGTTTCATTAAATCGACACTTCCTTCGGTATGTCCGTTGCGCTGTAGTACACCGTTATCATTTGCTCTTAGCGGAAAAATATGTCCAGGTTTTACTAAGTCAGAAGATTTTGCATTTTCTGCAGATGCGGTTCTTATGGTTTGAATCCTATCTGATGCCGAAAGCCCTGTTGTAACTCCTTCTTTTGCTTCTATAGTTACAGTAAACGGAGTCTGAAAAAGACTGGTGTTTTCTTTTACCATATAAGGTAATTCTAATTCATCGGCTTTCTCGTTAGTGAGGCAAAGGCATACAATTCCGCTACATTCGCGTATCATCAATGCCATATCTTCGACTGACATATGCTGGGCTGAATAAACTAAATCGCCTTCGTTCTCACGGTCTTTGTCATCTAGTAGTAAAATTCCTTTTCCGAGCCTAAGTTCATTAATTGCATTTTCAACGCGTTCTTGACTAGTTGTACCAAATAATACTAATGGGTTTTCGTTTTCTATTTCGGTAATCATTTTGATGTTGTTTTTTGTGCTAGCTTTCTAGCATTTGGAATAATTATAAAAGCGGTACTATAGGCAACAGGAATTATGACGCCCCAAGCTTTTAGGAATTTGAAGGACAAATCTTCTCCAAAGCTATAATTGCGCATAAAACCCACAAACGCCATAATGAGAGCTATAGGAGTAATAACAAATAAAGTGTTGGTGTATTTAAAATACTTTTTGTTCATTTTTAATTAATTATTAAATTTTTGAAGGAACAAAATTGTTTAAATAAGAAAGGGAAAACATTGATGTACATCAAAAAAAACAAAAAATATATCCTATTTTTATTATAGCCCACGGTTTCAACCGTGTGATACGGATTACGATAATGTATTGCGTTCCAACGGTTAAAGCCGTTGGCAATGTTATAGCATGTTATTTTTGTTGGCAATCTGTTGACGAGCCAATGCTAACGCGAGCTCAATGTCATTAAGTTAAGCTCTTTTCTAGCAAATTGTTTTAAAGAAGCAAAGATTAAACGCAATATTGTTATTTCGACGAAGGAGAAATCTCCGTAAGTAACTCTGCAGCGGGAATCCAATCTTTGTCGAGCTTCTCGAGGAGATTTCTCCTTCGTCGAAAAGACAAACCTTTGCGCTTTTGCATCTTTGCGTGAGATTTATACCGTACAGTATTGCAACTGTTTTTTCTTAACTTAATGACATTGCGCTCGCATTAGCAATGGGAGAAGGTTTTATTTATTTTTATCATAGCACACGGTTTCAACTGTGTGATACGGATTGGGATGATGCATTGCGCTCTTTATTTCAGGTTATTTTCTTTTTTCCATTTTCTTATTCGTGCTCGGGCATTTTTATATGGTGATGAGGTATTAAATTGTATCATTCTTCCCATTGTCCATTTTTTATACCATGCTTGCTCATAAAGAGTTTCATTGTTGTGGCTTTCTATCAGGATTTGTAACTTATTTACTGTTGCATCTAGTTTTTCTTGTAGTGCAATAAAATCTAAATCCTGATAATCGGCATAGAACTTCTGCGCAAGTTTGCCTAACTCGTTCCATTTATAGCCTGTTTCTGGAAAATCTACAACTTCGTTATTATTCTTTTTATGATGCCATTTTAGGACTAATTCACCCCAACCTATTAGGTATGAAACTAAATTATTCACGCTCATCATGGTATTTTTAGAATGTCCTTCGAGTGTTTCCTTTGCTGTAAGTTCAATAGGAATTGTTTTTAAATCCTCTCGAAGTTTTACATATGTTATTTCAATCTCTTTTAAAAGTTCGGTTTTATTTTGAGGTACAGCCATTATTTTTTTAGATAACAGAATACCTCAATTATAAAGAAGAGGCATTCTTTAATTTAGTTCAATTATTTCTTTTAATCTCGAGGATTTTAATTCAAATATATCAAATAAGCCAATTTTTTTCAACAAATGTGCTTGCACTTTTATATCTTGAATTGCTGTTTTGTATTCTTCTGAATTTTGATTGTTTTGATTAATAATTTTGCAATTTTCCATAAATGCACCTATGGAACCTTTGCGGATTTCTTGTCCTTGTATCGTTACAAAATTTTCGTTTTCTTTTAAAATATCTTCTGGTTTCATTGTTTTATTTTTAAATGTGAATGACAAAATTCTTCATTTAAAAATAGTCCAACGATAACAATTGTTAATTAATGTATTAACGCCTATTCCTAATTCTGCTTAGCGATACTGCCGATATTCCTAAATAAGAGGCAATATAATGTTGAGGAATACGCTGTAAAATTTCAGGATTGGTTTTTAATAATTCCTTATACCGTTGTTCGGGTTTGTCTGCAATTCGGGAAAGAAAAAGTTTCACATAGTTACCGAGACGTTTGTAAATATAATTTTCAAAATCTTTTTTTGTACTCGGGTTGCTATCGAGGACTTCTTGAAAATCACTTCTTTTTATAGTATGAATTATGCTATCTTCTATGGTTTCGATGCTATATAAACTGGGTTGTCCTGTCCAAAAACTTTCAAATGAGGAAACCATTTGTCCTTCAAAGAAAAACTGAAAGGTGATTTCTTTTCCGTTGCTATTGAACCAAACTCGTAGACATCCTTTTTCTACATAAAACATTTTTTTAGAAATTTCTCCTTCGCTCAGTAATACCGTTTTTGATTTTAATTTCTCAGAGTAAAAAAAATCTTTCGAAGCTTCCCAAAAGGATTCATTGTGATTTAAATGGTTCAACATAGTTTTTGTTTTTATAGCTAAAAAAATAGTGATGCTTAGGTCAATGATAAGATTGAAATTATCAATAAAGATAAGCAAAGGAGCTGTTTTTTCTAAATCATTTTTAGTATAAAATCAACCGTTTTCCAAATGATTATTCCCATCGAAAAACCTCCTATTGTACCTGTCAAAAGTCTCATAAAGTTGCTATGGTATTTGTGCAATGAATTTTGGAAATACCAATCTGCAAGCATTAATGTTAAACCAATTATCGAAAAGTAAAAAGGAGGGAGGAAATAAAAAAAGTAACAAATAGCACAAAAAATATGTCCGATGCTTGCACCCAAACATCTTGCGCAAAAAGGCATGTGCTTGTCATTAATTTTATAACACCTCTCGGGGATTCCGTGGCAACCTAAAGTAAAATCATCTAGTTTCATTTACCAGGTACGTTTACAATTTAAACAAGTCATTCTAACTTTATTCGATTTATGAGTGCCACATAAGAGTCCTAAAGGTCCAGCCAGAATTGCTCCGCAACACGCTTTTTTTCCGCTAAAGCCTTTTTTATCTACATATATTTGGTTCGAATGACATTTTGGACATCTAATTTGGTTGTCTTGATTGATAGTGTTCATGGTTTTAGTTTCGGGTTAATTTTTGGTTTCAATTTCGAATATTTTTCTTCCGTTATCTCCCAAATAATGGAAAAGTAGTTTTTCATATACTTTATAACCATCATCGACATTGGTAAAAATTAGTATTCCTTGTTTTATTTTTGGGAGAATAAAAAAGATTGTTTGTACTCCTTGGTCTGCACCACCATGAGACAATGCTATTTCTCCATTTCCTAAATCGTAAATAACGAAACCTAAGCCATAATATTCTTTGGGTTTCATTTCTACTTGGTTTGTTCTCATATCATCAAAAACTTTTTTAGATAATCCGTCACCATTCATAACACTAATCAAAAATTTTCCATAATCTTCGATAGTTGTTAATACATCATCGGCAGCATTGGCAGTTTTTCTCTTCTCTGTTTCGTATGCATTTCCTTTCGGATCATATCCAATTGCAAAGCAGGATTCATCAATTTTTTTGTCCCAGATATAATTGGTATCGTTCATTTGCAACGGAGTAAATAGTAATTCCTTTGCTAATTGATCCAGGGTTTTATTAAACTTTTTTTCTAATGCTTTTCTAAGATATTCAAACCCTTCACCAGAGTATTGGTATTTTGTTCCTGGCTCAGACTCAAAGTGTAGTTTTTTATCAGGACTGTTCCAGCGCCAATTAGGAAAACCAGTTTGATGGCTTAAAACTTGTCTTGTTGTAATTTTTTTTGTTTTGGGATCATTTGCAATATCTGGATCAATCCAGTATTTATAAAGAGGTTCATCCAGATCCCATTTGCCTAAACTAACCAATTTTAGGGTTACCATCGCAGTGATTGGTTTGGTAAGTGATGCAACATTAAAAATGGTATTGTATGGTGCTGTGACTCCTTTTTTTAGTTCGCCAAAAACTTTAATCTGTTGTAGTTTTCCATCATTGATGATTCCTAATCCAAGAGTTGGAACATTGTTTTCTTTAAGCCATTTTTCAATTTCGGTGTCATTGTCAAAAATAGCAGTTTTATTAGCAGTAGTTGTAGTATTATCATGATCGTAACTAAGAGCGCGAGCTAGTCTCCAAGTATCTTTTTGTAGTAGCCATAAATGGGTAAATCGAGCGCTACTTCCTGGAGTTTCTTTTTTGTCAGGAGTTATTCTGTAAAATTTATGGATTCCGATTTGTATTGCTCCATAGAGTACTTTGTCTTTATATAGTGGGTAAATCTCGGTACTTCCTGTAATTAAATCTCTTCTTAACTGATATGTCTTAGTAGAAGCACATAATCCGTTACGAAGGTTATAAATGAATTTCTTTTTATTAGATATACTGTCTTCGTCATGAAAAAACTCAAAATCTTCGGTTAATAAAGTTTCAAATTGTCTGATGTCGCAAGTATTAAACCCAACTTTAAAGAGCAAACTATCTCTGGAAATGATGGTTTTGTATAAATCGGAGTTTTTATCAACCTGAGCTGATAATGAGAGCGATGCTAGAAAGAATAGCAGTAATAAATAACGGTTGATTGTTTTGATTGTCATGATTGATGATTTTTTTATATGACGTAATATGAATTTTTTTGTTACAAAAAATCATAATGTCTATATTCTACTATTCAGACAATTACTTGGTTTAAGTATTAAGTTTAATTCTTAACTGCTGATATCAAGATGAAAATTGGTCTTCTGGCTTCGTCAATCATTTCAGGATATTTCTCTACTATTTCCTCAGAAGGTTTAGGTTCAGATATTTGTTTAATTGTAAAGTTAGCATTGATTAATGTGTTTACAATAGTCTCAAAAGTTCGATGGTATTTAATTACTTCATGACCTAAAAAATGTGTGTGTCTTATACCTTCATCCTGATAATTATCTATTGGCCAGTGCAAGCGATTTCTGCTTGAGTCGGTAAACCAATCTTGTTCTGGTCGAGAGGTAAAAGCAGGATGTTCCATTGAAAAAATAAAGCTTCCGCCTTTTTTTAGATACGTATTGATTTTATCAAAAATGTCTTTTAGATTTTTTACATAATGAAATGCTAGTGAACTAATCACAACATCAAATTCTTCGGATTTAAAATCGATATCTTCAATTGCCATTTGTCTGTAATCTATAACTAAGTCTTTCGAATTCTCTTTGGCTTTTTTAATCATTTTTTGGGACAAATCGATACCAACAACCTTTTTTGCGCCTTGTTCTTTGGCATAAATACAATGCCATCCATATCCACATCCTAGATCAAGAACATTTTTATCTTTAAATTCAGGAAACATTTTGCGTAAAATATACCATTCGCCAGCAGCATTTAATCCTTCGGCAGAACGAGGCATTTTGCTATAATTATCAAAAAAGGATTCGTCGTCGTATTTATTTTGTTTCATGTGTGGTATTTTTTTTTTGCAGCTAAGGTTTTTGTTTATGCTTTTCTCAATGTATAAGTTACCAAATTCTCTATATTTAGATGGGTATTATTATAAGGTTTGTCTTCGTATTGAAAATTAAGTTTCTTTAAAATGGAGACTGAATTAACATTGTCAGAAGAAGGAAAAGCGGTTATTATTGCTGAGTTTATTTCTTCAAAAGCATGTTTTACAACTTCTTTTAATGCTTCTGTCATAAAACCTTTTCCTTGGTATTGCGATAACATTTCGTAACCAATCTCGACAATTTTGTTCTCAGTGTCAAAATTCCAAAGACAAACAGAACCTATTAAATCATTGCTTTCTTTTGTTGTGATTACCCAATAAATGCATTCGTTTTTGGCAATCAGATTATCCATTCTGATTATGTATGCTTTTGCTTTTTCTAAACTAGAGGAATTATCTCTGCCTACAAATGCGTTTACAATTGGATCAGAATGCAATTTATGAATGAGTTCGAAATCTTGATTTTCGAGATTCCTCAAAACTAATCTTTGAGTTTCGAGTTTTGGAAATTCAGTAAAATCTAATTTCATAATATTTGGGTTTTAAAAAGGAGTTGCCTTATTAAACGAAATTATGAAAATAAATTAATAATCATCCTATACTTTGAGTTTGTGATTATTGAATGCAAATAAGAGGAACTATTTATATTTTTCTATATTCAATTCTATAAATATGTTTTAGTAATTTTCTTTGTTCAAGATCTTCAAATAAATCTAACATATCTTTAAAAGGACTTTCAAAATGTTTGGTAAGATGTGTAAAATGCTTGGTTGTTTTAAGGAAATTATAGAAAAAATAAGGATCTAGATTTGCAATATGCTCTTTATGACCAAGAGAAACTTCCAGAGTTTGTCCAGTTATTTTATTTTCAAACATGCAATGTTCTCCATGAACATCATAAAGCCAATTATCGGATAATATTTCTTCTTCGTTTATAAAATCGGCATTTTCAATTTCGAAATAATCACCTTTTTTTATTGCTTCAATTTCAGGTTGCTTTGTTTCGGAGATAACTTTATTAATTAGTTGCTCTGCTATAGTTTCAAATTCATCCATAGCATTTAGCACCTCAATTATTATTTCATTCTGCAATGTTTTCATCGTTAATTTTGTGAATGGTGTTTATTGTTTTGAAAATTTATAAGATCTATTTTCTTATCAAATCCATTCGTGTTATTTTTTGATTATTTACTTCAAAAATAACTACTTGTTCCGTTTTTTCATCGCTTCCATTTCGTCCACATACGTATTCGTGAACAATTACTTTATTATCAAAATTTATAGTTTTAATTATCTCAGCGTAAAGATTTGGTGAATTATCGAATAATGTAATAAACATTTTTTCACACTCATTTATGCCATCAATAGTTATGGTATTATCAGCGTGATTAAAAATTTTAATTTCATCACTACATAAGGGCATCATTTTTTTGATGTCTCTATTGTTGAAAGCCAACATTTGATCATCAATAATTTGGTCTATTGTCATTTTATGGGGAATGCTTAATTGTTTTTTTTAATCTATATTTTATTTATGAGGATTTTCTGCTCCACACCAAGTACTAACATTTAATGGATTAAAGTTTGGACAGCTTTTCATATCTTCTTTGGATATCGTAATAATATCTTCGGTTTTTAAACCAGCATTGTAATAATAGTTATTGTAGTCTTCGCCATATACCCAAATATCACTAGTAGGGCTTTGCATGGTGGTAGCATTAAAAATAAGTAAGTTTGATTCTTTTGGTAAATGGTAATTCTTATCAGAAATATATCCCCATGCGTTCATAAGAAAAGAAGAAACGAACAATACGTAAAACATGATAAACAATAAACTCCAAATTAAATATTTTTTATATTTCATAGCGGTAATTTTTTATTTAAAAATAAAAACAGGAGTTAATATTATTTACATTCGTAATTGTTTTACAACTAAAAGTAATAATTAAAAGTAAGAATTGTAATGTTTTTTTTAATTATTCATAGCGAATAATCATTTTGTACTTTTTTTGATTTGGATTTTTTATAATATAGATTACCTTATTTATCGAGGTCGTAGCGCAGATTTCATCAGATACTAATCTATGAATTAAGTAAATAGTATCATTCTTTATCTCTATATCTCCCACATAGGTTCCGCATGCATTTACATCAATATATTTTGTGACATAAATAACATCATCCAGATACTGCGCTTTAATAGGTGAGTCCATTTTAGGTTGTAGTTTATACCATTCATCATCGCCTAAGTCTGCCATGAAATGAGAATTAAAGTATATCAGGTTTTTATTCTTTTTACTATCTTCTTGTTTGGTTTCTGCTCTATTTTGACACGAAATGATGAGAGGGATTAGTATATAAAATAAGTATTTCATGGACTTTTAATTTTATAATGCTCTATGATTTTTAGAAAGGACGGGCTTCAGCTCTGGTTTTGAATTTCTTTTTCTCGATTACCCATAATATCACGTAGCCACCAGCGCCATCACCATTGGTAGATTGTATATACAATATGTCATTTACAGAATCGTAGTTGACCATAGTTTGTTCCAGATTAGGTTCAAATGCATTTTTTAAAGCATTTTCGGGTACGTTTATTAAAATTTTATCAACTTCTATTTCAATTGATTTGTACTTTCTTTTAGGAATATTTCCATCAGTTCCAAATATAACCTGATCATCAATAGTTTCTAATAAAGTTGGACTTTCACTATTATATTTTAGTTTGTGGTTTTTTGGGCTAAATGCAATTTCGGTGATCACTACCTTAATATTGTTGTTTTCGAGTTTTATAACTCCATTTTTATTTTCTCTAACAGGTATTTTTGTGAAGTTTGTTAAATCGATTATTCGGTCTTTATAGACATATCCGTTTAAGTTTTCTTTACCTTTTTTGTAGTCAATATTAACCCAGTTACCATCTGGTTCATAATTATAAAGGATTGCTCCATTATCTAATTTGTCAATTATTTTGTTCGATTTTCCCGCAGAATTTCTAACATTAACATAACCATCAGGGTCATTTATAATTCCGAATTGAGAGAAACAAATATTAAAGGCTAGAAGCAGAAGAATGCTGGTTATTTTTTTCATGGTTTCTTTATAATTAAGCTTTGATAAAGAAACAAATATATAAGTTTTTTATTACGTTTTGCAAGTGTTTTTTTTAGTATTACTACAATTGTATTATTTTTCCCGTATGAACATCATATTGCATAGACACAACTTGTGTTTTGTGTTCTTTTATGATTTTGTTTTCCTGGATGAGTTTTGTCGAATGCTTAATGTTGGCATTAATTGCTCCCAGATAATTAGTTGCCTTAGGAGTTATTTTATCAGCTTCTATTTCTTCATTTTCTTTTGCTATCATTTCTACGATATCATCTATATGGTTAAAGTGTTTTTTATATTCACCATCTTTATCGTTAATGTATGCTTTTATGGCGCCACATTCTGTATGCCCTAAAACGACAATTAATTTTGTATCCAAGTGTTCTACAGCATATTCTATACTTCCCATATCAATATCAGAAATTAGATTGCCAGCATTTCTAATCACAAATAAATCGCCAATACCTTGATCAAATACAATTTCGGGAGAAACTCTACTATCAGAACAGGTTATGATAACAGCAAATGGTTTTTGTCCATCCTGATTTTCAAGAACAGATTTTTTGTTTTGGTGTGGATGAATTGATTTCTCATTCAAAAATCTTTGATTTCCTGTTACTAATTTTTCAAGAGGAGCCAAATTACTATCTGTATTTGTAGTTACAGTTTTTGGATTGTCATTGTTTTTACAGCTTACTAAAGAAAGTACTGCAACTACTAAAGTTAAAATACTTGTTTTCATTATTTTTGTTTTTAATTGTTAAAAATAGAACCAATTAGTTAGAAAACCATTTGAGTCAGAATATAACTACAAAAATATAATTTTTATTTTAAATATGATTATCTTAGGAATTATTTGGACCATGTAGAATTAAAAGTCGCAGCAAGATTATCTACAAAAGCTGCCGTATATTCTCCCGTAGTATCTAAATCGGGATCTAGGATTGTTATCTCAAATCCAGTAAGTTTTTTGCTTTGGAATAGGAGGGAAGTAAGTTCGTTAAATTCCTGATACGTTAAACCATCAGGTGTTCGGCTATCTACGCAAGGCATTATCAAATCATTTAAAACATCAACATCGATATGGAGCCAAAATCCATCTAGATTTTTATTTTCAATTTCTAAAAGAAACGATTGAATGCAATTTGCAATACCTCGTTTTCTTAATAAATCCAGGCTAATATATGTGGCTTCCGATTTACGAATTTCATTTTCATATTCGTCATCGTATTCGCGATTACCCACACACCAAAGGTTTTCTTCTTTTATATAAGGCGAAAGATTTAAGATATTGGTTAACTTTTTATGTCCGTTGCCAGTTACTATAGAAGCGGCCATGCCGCCAACACCACCAGTTTCCGACAAAGAAATATCTATAAAATCGGTATGTCCGTCTAGGTAAAACAAACCATAATTCCCGTTTTGTTTTAAGGCAATTGCTGCGCCCAAAAGAATGCTGCAATCTCCACCAATTACAAATGGAAATTTATCTGTTGTGATTAGGTTATGTATTAATTCAGCTTGTTTTATCGCATAATCTGCTAAAGAATTTGCGTTGAGAATTTTAGTTTCTGGATCTTTTTTGCTGCTGTATGCAGGAGAATCAAGCCTGAGAATACTTTCTGGATTTATTAAGTTATGCAAATTGTGTTTCTTTAACCAATCTGGTAAAAGTTTTACGCCAGGTTCTTTTCCTGGTTGAGGTTCTTTTAAACCCAAATTTGAAGGAAACTCAACGATACATATCTTTTTCATGAAGTTTGTTTTAAGATGATGATTTGAAAAAAACTTAACACATATTCCCGCAGCCAATGTCATTAAGTTAGGCCTTTTTGAGCTAATTATGGTTAATTATATTCTCAACAAAGATTGTCTATAAGGAACGCGGATGATGCGGATTCGCTATAGCGAAAACACGGATTAAACATGGATTTTCTCCCGTTCCGACGCTTCGGACAATGTCATTAAGGTTAAGAGATTTTATATTTAGTGTTTGTAAATAATAAGACTGTCGATTTTTCTGAGGTTTCATACATCTGAAATCAATCCCGACGCTTCGGGACGTTAGTCAAAAATCTTAAATATTTTTATCATTTTTCTCTTAACCTTTAGATTTGCATTAAGTTTTTAAAGCAAAATAGAATTAATTATTTTCTCGCAAAGTCGCAAAAGCGCAAAGATTTTAGGTGTAAACTTGGCGGCTTGGCGACTTTGCGAGAGATTTATTCGGCACAGTATTACAGTTTTTTTTCTTAACCTTAATGACATTGTGCTTCGGGATTGAGACTATGTGTTAAAATTAATTATAATCTTATTATTCTGGATTCTTTACTAACTCAAATACAATAAAAGTTCCTTGCTTAGATTCTCCTTTTCCTTTCTCGATGAAGCCTTTACTTTTATAGAAATTTACTGCTTGGATGTTATTTTCTAGACATTTTAAAGTAACGGGAAAATTAGTTTTCCTGAGAGCGGCTTTTAGCAACTGAGTTCCTATGCCTTTGCCATGATATTTTTTATCTACATATAAATGGTGAATAAAGTTATCGGGCATCCAAATAGAAATAAATCCAATTGTAATATCATCGAGAATAGCAACCAGAATATATTCACCTTCGGTTTCAGTATCAAAATCATGTAAATGAAATGTAGCTGGATCTACCCACGAAAATGTTGTTTGCCTTTCTTCTAAGAATATCTTCCTTAGAGAATCTAGGTCACTTTTTCTAATTTCTACAATTTTCATCTACACTTATTATTGTGCTTGGTTTTTACGTTTTCTACGAATTTTTCTAAAGATGTATATAATACCAGTTATTAGGATGATAAATGGCCAAATTGAAAATAACCACAATAGGAAATCAACAATAGAAGTCCATCCTTCGCTAATAGAATTTTTAATTCTTTCCGAAAATTTATCTTGTTCTCGAGCTTTATAGATATACTCTTTTTCTTTATACAAATTTAAATTCAGTGTACTAAAAGATACTTGGTCGCTAAGGTATTTTAAGCGTCCTTCTGTACTTTCTATTTCTTCTTCGATTACTCTTATATTTTCCTCGATGGCAAGAATATCTTTTACGGTAGAAGCTTTGGAAAGTAATTCTTTATAACGTTTTAAATATTCTCTTTTATTAGCCAAACGAGTTGTAATATCAACAAATTCTTCGGTTACATCCCTAGCTTGTATGCTTTTGCTCGTAAGTTCATCTTTTCCATTTTCGATATTAGATATTAGTTTTTCGAAGTTATCGGCTGGAACTCGTATTTTTAAATCGTATGAAATCGACTGATCATTATTTTGTAGATCCTCCGTTTCATAATAGCCATTAAGTTTTTTTAGTAATTCATCAATGTTTTTTTTGCTTGCAGCAATGTCATTTGTTTTAACCGAAACAGTTCCGTCTTTTATGATTTTTTTTTCTTTTACTACAGGCTTAATAGTTTCTGGTTCAGTATTTTTGTCTTCAGATACTTCTTTTTTATCTTTATAATTAGTATCAGAACCCGTAGAAGGTGGAGGAGGAGGAGGTATTTCCATTGCCATTACCTTAGCGTCATTGCTAGTTTCGTTACTATTGGAATTACAAGAAGCCGCAAGCACTAAAATAATTATACTTAAAAAGTATTGTTTCATGTTTGTTTAGTTTAAGGTTTTAACTAATATAGTTTATTTTAAATCTCAATTTCGGTTCTAAAAACTACCACAGCATCTCCTTTTATCTGAATCAATGATGGTTTATTATTTTCAATCTTAACTTTAACTTTTATTAGACCAAGGCGGTCTATTTTTTCACCTTGTCTTCCGTTAAATTCGAATTCATTGCCAGTAAAATCAACGATTTTGTTTTCTATTAAATATCCTCCTAGTGGTCCATTTGCATTACCAGTAACAGGGTCTTCATTGATACCAATTCCAGGGGCAAACATTCTGCCGTAAGTCAAGATATCTTTATCATCAGAGTCGAATGTAAAGACAAAATACCCATTGCAATTAATCACTTTACTTAAGTCGGCGAGAGCATTGTAGTTTGGAGTTAAAGTATTGAGTTTTGCTCTGCTTTTAATACCAATCATAACTTTCGAATGTCCTGTAGAAGCTATTTGAATCGGGCATTTCTCATCCCAATCAGATTCTTCCAGTCCTAATGCAGTTAGCATTCTGTTGTTTATATTGTTATCGAATGTAGGGCTAAGTTCAAAATTTCCCTGAGTCATTACAATTTGATAATCTCCATTATTTTTGATGATTTCAAAAGGAAGAGTACCAATCTTGGTTTTGAATTTTAATACACAAGAATCTAAGTTTTCTTCGACAGCTTTGGCATACATTGCAGCAATAGTAGCGTGTCCGCAAATAGGAACTTCGGTACTTGGCGTAAAGTATCGTATTACACCATCGCAATCATTACTATCTGGAGGAAAAAGAAAAGCCGTTTCCGAGTTGTTTAATTCTCTCGCAATTTGCTGCATTTCGTAATCATTCAAACCATTGGCATTTACTACAACTCCTGCAGGATTTCCTTTAAATTTTTCTTTGGTAAAAGAATCAATCTGGTATGTTATTAGTTTTTTCATTATTATTTTTTTCGACCAACAAATCGTATTACAGAGCCTTTCCCATTATGAAAAAGACCTTCGTTTAACTCGATTTCTTGTTCTACTAATTCGATGATTTCATAATCTGGAAAGTCAGATTGTATTTCCTCAATAGAAAATAACATATCCAATTCTTTTGGTCCACCAATTTTTTCGTTCTTAGAGTTGTATTCGATATGTTTCTTGCTAAAAGCTTCGAAAATGATCAAGCCACTTTTTCGTAAAAACGTACTAAGTGTTTTGTGGTATGAAGATTTAATGTCGCCAGGAAAATGCGCATAAATTAATGCAATTGCATCAAATTGTTCTGAAGTATAATTTAATGTTTGCAATTCGCCAACTTGGTAGTCGATAGTTACATTATTTGCTTCGGCAAGTCGTAAGGCTTTGTTTTTTCCTTCTATGCTTATATCAAATGCCGAAACTGTCCAACCTAGTTTGGCTGCAAAAATGGCATTGCGCCCTTCGCCTTCAGCAGGAAAAAGAATTGTTCCGGGATTACCTTTTTCTAATTGTTCTCTTAAATAATTATTAGGTTGTTCGCCATAAGCAAACTCATCTGCGCTATATCTGTCATTCCATCTTTCAGTCCAAGTGTCATTCATGTTTTCGTAGGATTTAGTATTTAAATAGAAATGTTTTTTATCTAACGAAAATACGAATTTAAAAAGGGAATTTTATCGAAGATATAATGTTGTTAATAGTTATTTTACTTTGTATGGTTTTCCAGGTTTTAGGCTTTAACGGAGATTATTAATTTTCTAATTTGAGATAATTATGATCAAAACTAATGGTGACTTTCTTAAACTGACCAATTATATCTTGTCCGATATTGCCGTAATTTACTTTTCCATAAACACCATAATCAGATTTATCGACTTGCAATTTAGGTACGTTTATTTGATTTTTCCCTAATAAAATTTGTTGATCTTTTAGTTCCAAAAGTTCTGAAGTAATTTCTTGTCCGCCTGCACTGGCTGTTTTTGCAGAAATTAGAGTACTATTTTTATCCAAATAAGTTTTGAATAATTCGTAGAAAGATTTATTAAATGAACTTGTTTTTGCACCACTATCAAAATTAAATGGAAGAGTTTTTCCTTTAAAATTTAGCATTACAATGGCACGAAGTTCATCGATGAATAAGTTTTTGTCGTTGCTCTTGATCGTTTTGTTTTTAGAAAAAGTAAGGCTATTTTCTTCAATTGTAACAGTTCCTAATTCTTTGATAATAGGAAATCCGATGATGCCATTTATTACATATTTACCATTTGCAAATGTAAATGCTGAATCTGGATAAACCAAAAAGACGGCATTATGAATTTTTATATCTCCGATATTTAAAACTGGGGCAATGCCCATAAGCACTTTGTTTTTAACGCCAGTAAAACTCATAACTTCGATGTTGTTATCTGGTAAGATGATAAAGCCTAGTTTCTTTGCTAAACTTTCGGTTATGCAGCTAATTCCGGCTCCAGTATCAAAAACAAAATCAGTATCTATAGTATTTGCTAAAACATTAGTGGTAATTAAACCTGCTTTATCTTTTTTTGTTGCCACTGAAAGATTAGAAAAAGAATCGATTATTTGAGGTTTCTGTAATTTCAAAACTTCCCAAATACGTCTTGTATTCAGTTCATCATCCAGTTCTTCTTTTGTGAATTTTTCTGAAAATGTAGAGGTTAAAATACCAGATGTTTTAAAAGCATTTGCATAATCAAACAGCTTTATATAGTTGTCATTTTTTAATTTATAATATCTAAATTCTTTGGTGATTTGGCTTTTATTTAAGCTATCTAAATATAAGTTTGATAAATCAGGTTTATTACATACGTTGGCAAACAGTGCTTTATAAAAATAATAATCTTTAGTTCTAATTTTATTATTTAAGCTATCCATCTTTACAAATTGATGTTGCTCACTGAGTTTTTTAAGATTGTTCTCCGTTTTTATTTGAGAAAAGGCTACTCCAGTTTCTAATAATAAGAGGGTAAGGATTAGAAGTTTTTTCATTTTTAAGAAGATTAGTAATGTGCTGTTGTAGTATATGAATTTAGGAAATGTGGTTTGCTATTCAGTTAATATTGTTTTGTCATCATTTCTGTAAAGTAATGAAAACAATCCTAAAGCAAAAAGAATACAACTTAGTACCATATACGATCCGTTTTTTAATACAAAGAAAGAAATACCTACTGCGGGTGCTCCAATTATAACCATTAAGGCACTAAAGGTATGAGTTTTAATAAAATTTAAGGCATGCGCTGCCAATCCTATAAAAAGTAAAGATGGACCAATAATAACAAAAGGATATAAAATAGATGGCGTATTACTTATCTGATTACTTAATTCCGTTTTTGAGATTTCGTCATCTCCAAAACTCCACATTATAAAGTCAATAGTACAAAGCCCAACGTGACCTATAACTCCTAAAATGGTTAGAAAAGAAGCTACTGAATTAAGTTTATTCTTAGGGAATACATCATTAAAAGAAAGTAATAATACAGCTCCAATTAAATTAAACCAGTGTGCAAAATCTATAGGCTTTTGAAAATAAGCAAATTTAGAACCTTGTGAAAACATGATATAACTACTAACAAAAAGCAGTAATCCGATTAAGCAAATAGTTCTTGATTTCATAAATTTATTTTTGGTTGTTAATAATTGGTTTTATTATATAGACACTATTTTTTATAATTTGTTACAAATCTGGTTTTTCGGGTTGATTTTTTTTCTTTAAGAACTGCTTTTATCATTCCTAAATGGACTTTCAAAATTTATCCACTTTGTTGTATTTAATGACTTTCCATCCGTATTCATTGGAGTGAATCGGACCTTATATTTTCCAAGTTTGGTAAAAGTAAATGCTCCGGAACACATTCCATGTCCTACATTAAGTTTTCCATCCCATTCTTTGATATAAAACACAATTTTTTGGTTTGTATTAAGGTCAACCATTTCTGTTTTGTACCAGATTTCAGAATCAGATTTATTGGTAACATTGAATATTGCATTTGCAGCAGGACCACAACCATATTCTCTAACTTCTGTTTTTTGATATTTAATCTTCAGATTAGGATTTAATAATTCAGCTGAATTTTTGTTTGTTGTTTTCCAGTAAACTTTTTCATTTTGGTTCGTTTCAGTATTCCACTGTGTCATTTCTTCTGTTTCTCTCTCTGTTTGCTTAGAGTATTTTAAGAAGTAAATGGTATTAGGTTTTAGTTGTTTTGCAGGTTTAAAAATGGCCTGTGTCAGACTCATTTGACCTTTTAGAATTTCAACAAGATTAAGTTTTACCAATTCACCTTTCTTACTTTGTAAATAAACAGTTCGATTTTTGAAACTATTGATTGTTTTTTCACTCATGTAATATCCCTGTATGATAAACATCGAATTTAAACTTATGTTTGTTTTCTTTGGGAAAAATTGCATTCCGTTTGCACCACATTCTGCATGAGCAGAATTTAACCCGATTGCGAAGAAAAAAAGGAGTATAAGTTTTTTCATAATGTGATTTTAAATTAAATTTTTTTCTTTTATTTCGAAATAGCATTCTTCACAAACTAATTTTATTTTAGCCATTTTTATATTTTCTTCATTCCAACCATCATCTTTAATTCTAGTTTCTTCACATTTATTGCACCAAGCAGATAAATCATCATCTTCTCCTAAATACATTCCAATTTCTGATTCAAATGCTTCTTCAAAACCAGTTTTATCTATTTCGTTAAGATGTTGGCAAATAAAGGCGAGCCTGTTAGAACCGTGTTTTTTGCATTGAATCTGTTTTTCTGTTTTACTTTTATTTATAATTTTTAGTTCTTCGACGAAATTGCTTTCAATTTTATCAGTTAACAAAAAATATATTTCAAGATTATTATCATTAACAATTCGATACGAACCGATTGCTTCAATCATGTTATAGGCTATTGCAGTCAATTCCCAACCAACATATTTATCAGCATCAAAGAAACCTTCAGTTAGTTTTGAATAATTGTTTTTTTCTCCAAACTGTTTTATTAATAAAGTTTTAAGTTTATTATTATGAAGCAATTCTTTATTATTCCATGCCCATAACCAAGTTTTACCCGAATTAGAATAACTACCAATTGGAATGTATTCAAAATTTAGTTCGGTTTGCCCTTTTTTAAATGTAATTAATGATGTTTCTTCATCGTAAAACCATTCTGTAAAATCGTTTAAGTTGTATTTTTCTACGAACTTTTCTTGGATGCTTTTGAATTCATTGCAAATATTTATTGCAAAATCAGAATATTTCTTCATTTATGTCTTGTTAAAATAGATGCAATCTGTTGAAAGTTAGTATTTGTTATGCTTTATAAGATTGTAAAGCTGTTAGTCCAATTGCTAATATAAAAAAAGTCAAATAAACCCATAATAGTTTTTTTAAGATTATTGTCAATTTATATTTATGCGAATTAGGCAGGATTGGCAAAAGATTCTTTATAAGCCAGAGCCTTTTTTTCAATCATTTATTTCTTTTGGATGTTGTTTTTTTTCCGATTTTAAAGAGTTACTCATAATCAATCCAATTACAAAACCACTAATAAGTCCTCCGATATGTGCTGCATTATCAATTCCTCCAGTAAGTCCCATAAGCAAATTATATCCTATAAAAATGAGCGTTGTAATTAAGAATACGTTATTGATTTGTGGAGGAAAAACTTTTGTCAATAACAAACTTAGGAATAATCCATAAAGCCCAAAAATAGCACCCGAAGCACCTACGCTTACTGTTGCATCATACCACCAAATACTAGCTAAACTGGCAATAATTCCTGTAACTAGGTAAATTGTTAAGTATTTCGTTCGACCCAATAGAGGCTCCAGAAATATTCCGACAAATAAAAGTCCAAACATATTTGATAGCAAATGCATGAAACCACCATGAAGGAAGACATTTGTAATAAGTCTCCACCATTCGCCATTGCTTGTATAAGGTTGGTAGTTTGCTCCCCAGTTTAGTAAATCTTGCCCATTAAACGATATAAAGCCTAAGCCTGATATAAACATCACTAAAAAGATTGCAATATTTAGGTATATTAAAATTGGAGTAACAAAATAGCCTTCTCTTGGTTTTATAAATTCCAAGAATTCTTTTAAATCTTTGTTTTCTTGGGGATTTCCGCTTTCTAGGTTCTTTAATTCTCTTTGGTTAAATTTTGGAATTAAAATCGCAATTAGTGATATAACTATTCCTCCTAATAATGTGCAGATAAACCATAGGAAGGAATTTCCATTTTTGTTTTCAAAAGGTTCTTTGTGAGAAATAAAAATAGTTGCACCTTCAGTATTTAATTTAATGCAATTTTTTAAGGCTTTTTTATAACCATCTCCAGTTTCTGAATTTCCAACTCTTTCTAAGTATATAAAATCACTTAAATCTGTTCGGTTAAATTCGGTTTCGCTAAAGTTTGCAAAAGATTGGTATTCACTTTCTTTTCTAGAATCGCTTATACTATTACTAACCTGATTATGGTATTTTATTCCTAACCAATATTTGCAATTCGTAGCGGTCGAAGCATTATTTTTTTTATCAAAAACAGGAACAACAACATATATAGTCATGTTAAAATCAGTATCGTGCTTGCCACTTACTTCAAATAAAGTATAAGAACTAGCTTTTGATTTGTCTATGAATATTCTGTTTATTTTATAATACTTTGTTTGTTCTTGTTTGGAAATTGCAGAAACATTCTCGACTTGGGTTAATTTTCCTGTTGCTGTTTTAAGATAGTCTTGAGCAATTATTGTTGGAACTGAAATGGAAAGCCAAAGAATAAAAATATAAAAATCGGTATAAGTCTTTCCGTTTTTCGCTTTTAGGTTTAAAATGTTTAATCTCTTGTGTAAATAAAATATGATCGGTATTGCAGGAAATATCAATGGAATTACAAAATCAATTATCATTTCTTTGACTGAAAAGAGTTGAAATTTGATAAATAATAACCAGTTTAAAAAAGTATAAATAATGCAAAAGCTTAGCATCGTAATTAAAAATGGAACAAAAAGTAGCTTAAGTTTTTTAGTAAAATTAGAATTCATACTTTAGATATATCTATTATAAGTTTTTATATTTCTTGGTTGACTTTTAGGTAATGTAAGTCGCAAAAGTTTTTTATTAGACGACTAATATATAGTTTTTTTAGTGTTAATTTATAATTGAAAATAAAACTTCATTGTATTGCAGTTTCGCGTGAAGGATAGAGGCGGTATCCTTTTGTAAGCGAAGCAAAACAAAAGATAAAGCCGAAAGCCTGACCCGCTTTTTCTGCGGGGCACGCCATAAAAAAAAAATCCAACCTGTTTGCACAAATTGGATTCTTTAAAAGTTTTCAATTTTTCTTAAAAACGCTATTTTATTTTTTTGATTATTTCAGAAACTGATTCCTCTAAACCTTTATAAAAATCACCTTTTTTAAATTCTGGTAAGGCATAGCTAGATATAATATCTTTAGTTTCGTCATAATTAAGTGTGTTACGTACCTGGTCACTACCTTGTATCTGGATTTGTCTCAACTCTTTACTAAAAACAATTAAAACGGCTGTGTTTAGTTTTAGGTTATTGGCTAAATAAGTATTCAAATCCAATGAGTATTCTGGAATATCAGAATAAGGTTTTATGGATGGAGTTGTAACAAGAATAATTTTATGACCCGAGCTTGTCTCGCACGATTTTAAAGTGTTTTTTAAAGTTGCTATTTGACTTGGAGATAATATTTTTTCGAAGTCATTTACATAATCATATGATTTCGAAAAAACATTTTGAGGTTCAGAGGTTGAACTTACTGCATTTTTTGTTTGGGCAAAAAAACTATTTAATGAAAATAAGGTAATTGTAATAATAAAGAAGATCTTTTTCATATTAGTACTGAGGGTTAGATTTGGTGGTGCGAAAATAAGACTTTATTATGATAAAACATTCTTCAAATTTGTATGAAATGGTTAATATTTTATTGGTTTTATGTGAAGTATGTGAATTAACAAAATAGAAACTTTTACTTGACATTATCGAGAAGTAAAATCATAAAAAAATCCGACTTGCTTTTGCAAATCGGATTTTTAAATATTTATGAAATAGAATTAAGACCAATTATAAAATTGACTTTCTATTTAGGTTCTATTTGATTTAAAATATAATTTTTAGCAAGAGGACCAGTAATTTCTTTATTGTCCATATCAAGCTGTGTTAGTGTTCTTTCTCCCACTAAGTAAGATGTTGTTCTAGTTTTATCTTTAGTTATAGTCGTGATTATGTTTCCTTCTTTATTCCATGTAGTTGTTCCTTCATCGGTAAATTTATTATCTTTTGTTTTACCCAGATATGTTTCTTTTATAGAAAAAGTTTTGTCGTCATTTATTGTTATTTCCTGCTCAATTCCTTCACAATCTGCACATGGTACAATTCCTTTATAAGTACCAACCCAATCTAATGAATTTTGTGATGTATGTTCATCATGAGTTACAATTGTGTCTTGCGTAATTGTATCTTGTTTCATGGCATCTTTATCCTTACAGCTCGCCATTAATAGCCCTGCCATTATCAGTGTTACGATTTGCTTTTTCATTTAGTTGAGTTTTATTAGATTAAGTAAATTTAAGTATTATATAATAAGAACGTGCTAGTAATTTTTTTATTACGTGTTAGGGCAGGGTTTTAGAATTAATTAAAAAAAGTAAATCATAAAAAAAATCCGACTTGCTTTCGCAAATCGGATTTTAGATTGAAAATTATATTCTTAACTAAGGGAATATTACAAGTGAATTACTTCGCCGTAAGCATCAGCAACAGCTTCCATAACAGCCTCACTCATTGTAGGGTGAGGGTGAATAGATTTTAAGATTTCATGTCCGGTAGTTTCTAGTTTACGAGCTACAACTGCCTCGGCAATCATATCTGTAACACCAGCACCAATCATGTGGCATCCTAACCATTCGCCATATTTAGCATCAAAAATTACTTTTACAAAACCGTCTGGAGTTCCAGCAGCTTTAGCTTTTCCTGAAGCAGAGAATGGGAATTTACCAATTTTTAATTCGTATCCTTTTTCTTTAGCTTGTTTTTCAGTTAAACCTACAGATGCAATTTCTGGCGTTGCGTAAGTACAACCAGGAACGTTTCCGTAATCGATTGGGTCTACGTGTAAACCAGCAATTTTCTCTACACAGTTAATTCCTTCAGCAGAAGCTACGTGAGCCAAAGCTTGTCCAGGAGTAACATCACCAATAGCATAATATCCAGGGATATTAGTTTGGTTGTAAGCGTTTACCAAGATTTTATCTCTGTCTACAGCGATACCTACTTCTTCAAGACCAATGTTTTCGATGTTAGTTTTAATTCCAACAGCCGAAAGAACGATGTCAGCCTCAAGAACTTCTTCACCTTTTGCAGTTTTAACAAATGCTTTTACACCTGCACCAGTTGTATCAATACGCTCTACAGAAGAGTTAGTCATGATTTTAATTCCAGCTTTTTTCAAAGAACGCTCAAATTGTTTAGAGATATCTTCGTCTTCTACAGGAACAACGTTTGGCATAAATTCTACAATAGTAACTTCAGTTCCCATTGAGTTATAAAAATGTGCAAACTCAACTCCAATAGCTCCAGAACCTACAATAATCATCGATTTAGGCTGAGTAGGTAAAGTCATTGCCTGACGGTATCCTATTACTTTTACTCCATCCTGAGGTAAGTTAGGTAACTCACGAGAACGAGCACCTGTAGCAATAATAATATGGTCAGCGCTATATTCTGTAACTTTATTATCTTTATCAGTAACGTCAAGTTTTTTTTCTGGTTTAAGTTTCCCAAAACCATCTATAACGTCAATTTTATTTTTCTTCATCAAGAATTGAACACCTTTGCTCATTCCTTCTGCAACACCACGGCTACGTTGTACAACCGCAGGGAAATCTTTATCGAATTCAGAAACAGTCAATCCGTAATCGGAAGCGTGTTTTAGATAATCAAAAACCTGAGCCGATTTAAGTAATGCTTTGGTAGGAATACAACCCCAGTTTAAGCATACACCACCTAGGTTTTCTTTTTCAACTACGGCTACTTTAAAGCCTAATTGTGATGCTCTAATGGCAGTTACATATCCGCCTGGACCACTTCCTAAAACAATAACGTCGTATTTCATTTTTTAAGTATTTATTTTATTTTTAAAATTGAAAGCGGTTAAAAACGCATTTCATTTTCTATTTTTCAACTATGAATAGAGATTGCGAATTTAAGGATTTATTTTAAAAAAAGGTTTAATTTTTATTTCAAGGTCAATTTACATTGGCTATTTCACAGAGATTGAAATAAAAGTGATTTAATTTGCTAAAATTAAGCAAATAATCACCTTTATTTTACGAAAACAGCAGTAATTAAAACAGAGTTCTAAATTAATTTGCTATCACAAATTGTGAGTCGTATAAGTTTTTGTAAAACCCTTCGGCACGATTTATCAATTCCTGATGCGTTCCTTGCTCTACAATAAGACCTTTGTCCATAACCACAATTTTATCGGCATTTACAATTGTTGCCAATCGATGCGCAATAACAATCGAAGTCCTGCCTTTGGTAATCGTTTCGGTAGCACGCTGAATTAATTCTTCAGAGTAGGTATCTATAGATGAAGTTGCTTCATCTAATATTAAAATACTCGGATTACTTACATACGAACGCAAAAAAGCAATTAGTTGGCGCTGACCCGAAGAAAGCATTACACCACGTTCCTTTACATCAAAGTCATAATTATCAGGCAAGCTCATAATAAAATCATGTACACCAATTACTTTGGCAGCTTCTACAACCTGGGCCTTGGTTATCTCAGGATTATTAAGCGTAATATTATTGTAAATCGTATCGGCAAACAAGAATACATCTTGCAAAACTACAGCGATTTGCTTGCGTAATGAAGCCAGCGTATAGTTCTCTATATTATGACCGTCAATACAAATTGTCCCGCTATTAATTTCATAAAAGCGATTCAGTAAGTTTATTATAGTCGATTTTCCAGCTCCGGTAGAACCTACAATAGCAATAGTTTGCCCAGCTTCAACCGATAAATCGATGCCTTTAATAACTTCCTCCTCTGGGATATATCCAAAACGAACGTTCTTAAATTCAATACTTCCGTTAAAAATAGGAGCTTCGATAGTTCCAGTATCCTGAATATGGTCTTGTGTATCGATAATATCAAAAACACGATTGGCAGCAATCATTCCTAATTGCATCTCGTTAAATTTATCCGCAATCTGACGTAAGGGATTAAACAACATCCCGATAAACATCGTGTAGGAGAATAAATCTCCAAAAGTCGTAAAGTTATCGCCATTCAGGATTTTAAATCCTCCAAATACTACAATACAACCCAATGTAAGCGACGAAATAATATCGGCAATAGGAAAGAAAATAGAGTTATATAAAATCGTTTTTATCCATGCTTTTTTATGCTTTCCGTTTATGTCTTTGAAACTTTCGTACTCAGCATTCTCACGATTAAAAAGCTGAACGATTTTCATACCCGTAACGCGCTCCTGTACAAACGAGTTCATGTTGGCAATCTGAGTTCGAACTTCCTCAAAAGCAACCTGCATTTTGCGCTGAAAAATACGAGTGATATAAACCAAAATAGGCATGGCAATAACCACAATCCAAGTAAGTTTCCAGTTCATATAAAACATAAAAATTAGCACAACAAGCATTTTCATCAAGTCACTAATAATCATAAATAAACCCTGGCTGAAGATTCTGGCAATCGACTCAATATCCGAAACCGAACGAGTAACCAATTGTCCTACAGGTACAAGGTCAAAATATTTCATTCTAAAACTCAAAATGTGTTTAAACAACTTCGTACGGATATCCTTTACAATATCCTGACCTAACCAGTTTGCCCAATACACAAAATAAAACTGCGAGAAAACCTCCAGTAAAAGCACAATTCCCATTAGGGTTACATAAAAAAGTAAACCCAATTGGTCGTGCGTTTTAATATATCCGTCCACCGTTTGCTTAAGCAAATAGGGGCGAAGAGCGGCAAATATAGAGAGCGAAACCGCAAAAATGATTACACCATTATAGCGCCATTTGTAAGGTTTAGTATAAGTAAGAATTCGTTTGAAGAGGCCAGTATCAAATGCTTTTGCTTTCATTTTATTTTTTTGCTTTAGGCTTTAGGCTTTAGGCTTATTGCCTATAGCTTAAAGCTATAAATAATCGTAAACAACCTTAGTTAAATACAATCCGTGAGCCGGAACCGAAAAACCAGCTTTGTCTCGGTTTTTACTAGCAATGATATTTTCAAAATCATCCAGCGTAATTTTGTGTAAACCAATGTTTATCAAAGTGCCAACAATGGCGCGAACCATATTTCGTAAAAAACGATTGGCCGAAATGGTAAAAATCAGCTTATTATCTTCGGTTTTCCAATACGCTTCAAAAATACTACAATCAAATGTATTTACATCAGTGTTCACCTTCGAAAAGCATTGGAAATCGGTATGATTTAACAAAATTTTAGCAGCTTCGTTCATCAAAGCAACATCCAGATATTGATGAAAATACCAACTCAGTTCCTCCAGAAAAGGATCTTTCACTGTATTAATATGATATTCATAAGTACGTTTGGTTGCATCAAAACGACAATGCGCTTCGTCCTGAACCAATATAACATCATAAATAGCAATGTCTTTTGGTAAGTAAGAATTGAGTTTGTGAACCAAATTCGGAACGACAATAGGAGAATCATAATCAAAATGAGCAAACATTTCTTTGGCATGAACACCAGTATCAGTACGACCAGCCCCCATTAAATTAATAGGAGTATTTAATAAAACAGAAAGTGCTTTGTTTAAAGTTTCCTGAACTGATGACGCATTAGGCTGAAATTGCCAACCATGATAATGTGTGCCGTTGTATGCAAATTGTATAAAATATCTCATTTTAAGGTGCAGAGGTTCTAAGATGCAAAGGTACAAAAAAGGTTCAAAGGAACAGAGATGCAAAGGTGCAAAGGTTCTGAGGTTCTGAGGTTTTTTTAGGGACGCATTGTAGAGGCGCACCGCAGTGCGTCTAACACAACGGGATAAGGTTTTTTGTCTATACGATGTGTAATCATTTTTATCGGTTATTCGTAGAGGCGCACAGCAGTGCGTCTCACGTTAGATATGAAAATAAACAAAGACACAATGTTTATGTATCCCTGTAGAAAACCTTTGCATCTCTGTTCCTTTGAACCTAATTAAAGAACCCTTGCTTCTCTGAACCTATGTACCTTCCTCAAAAAACTGTTAAAATCAAAAATACCAATCATAGTTTGTTTAGCAAAAAATCGTGTCAGAAATTGACAATTCTAACGATTTAATCAGGGGCTTTTTTAAACATTATTTAAGTAAAATTAACAAAAGTTAATTTTACAAATATTTCATTTTAACAGGAAGTATTTCTGCTATGTTTGTAATCTAATATATCAAAACTATGAATGAAATTACTTCTTATTGGTGGATAATTTTAATCTTATTCTCCATCTTTTTTTACAAGTTTATTTTGCGTGTTTTCTTCGGGATGGTGATGGTTCCAGAGGATAAGATTGGTCTTGTGACTAAAAAATTCGTTTTGTTCGGAACCGATAAATCGCTTCCTGATGGTCGTATTATTGCGACAAAAGGAGAAGCAGGTTATCAGGCAAAAACGCTTGCTCCGGGTTTATACTGGGGAATGTGGATCTGGCAATATTCGATAGATATGACTGGATTTACAGTTATTCCGGAAGGAAAAATTGGACTTGTTTTAAGTAAAGACGGAAAGGAAATTCCAACCGGTCGAATCTTAGCCCGAAAAGTAGAAAGTGACAACTTTCAGGATGCTACTTTTTTCCTGGACAATGGTGGACAAAAAGGGCGTCAGACTGCTTTTATTACCACAGGTTCGTATCGTATAAATACGTTCTTGTTCGAAATTGTAATTGCAGACCAAATCAAGATTTATGAGAACATGATTGGTATTGTAACAGCTCTTGACGGAGAACCAATTCCGCAAGGACAAATTGCAGGGAAATTTGTTGAAGGTCATAATAATTTTCAGGATTTTGACAAGTTTTTAGATACCGGCGGAAATCGTGGTTTACAGCCTCAGGTAATGTTGGCAGGATCGTACTATATTAATACATGGGGAATCTTGATAGAACAAAATCCAATGACCGATGTGCCTATTGGATATGTTGGAGTAGTTATTTCGTATATTGGAGAAGATGGTCAAGATGTTACCGGAGATACTTTTAAACACGGGAACATTGTTTCAAAAGGACAACGTGGTGTTTGGATGGAACCTTTTGGACCTGGAAAATATGCCTTAAATAAATATACGACTAAGTTAGAAGCAGTTCCAACAACCAACTTGGTTCTGAACTGGGCAAATGCCAGAAGCGAGTCGCATGATTTAGATAAAAATCTTTCTACGATTACTGTTCGTTCAAAAGATGGTTTCCCATTTAATCTGGATGTGGCACAAATCATTCACGTTCCGGCTGCCGAAGCGCCAAAAGTAATTGCTCGTTTTGGAAGCATGAATAACTTAGTTTCTCAGGTTTTAGAGCCTACAATTGGTAACTATTTCAGAAACTCGGCTCAGGATAGCGATGTTATTTCTTTCTTGTCTACAAGAAAAGAACGTCAGGAATCGGCTAAAAATCATATTAAATTAGTTCTTGATGAATATAACGTAAATGCTGTTGATACTTTGATTGGAGATATCGTTCCGCCAGATTCATTGATGAAAACTTTGACAGATAGAAAATTAGCAGAAGAGGAGCAAAAAACATATCAAACTCAAAGAATGGCGCAGGAACAACGCCAGGGAATGGAGAAAGAAACCGCGATTGCAGATATGCAGAAAGAAATTGTGCGTGCTTCGCAAAGTGTAGAAATTGCACAACGTACCGCAGATGCAACCGTGAAGAAAGCTGAAGGAGATGCAACCAGTTTAAAACTGAATGTAAACGCCGAAGCCGAAGCGACAAAAATGCGTGCAAATGCCGAAGCCGAAGCGACAAAAGCAAGAGCAGGAGCACAAGCCGAAGCAACAAAACTAAACGCAAGTGCAGAGGCAGAAAGGATTTCTAAAACAGGTTTAGCCGAAGCAGAGAAAATTATGGCAATTGGTAAATCGACTGCAGAATCGTACCAACTTCAGGTTAGCGCGATGGGTGGAGATAATTTTACCAGATATAAAGTTACCGAGGAAATTGGAAAAGGAAACATCAAAATAATTCCTGATGTTTTAATTTCCGGAAACGGTGGTTCTGATGGTTCTATTAGTGGTTTGTTAGGATTAAAACTAATGGAAATGATAGATACCAAAGATTCTAAAGATGTTAAAAATCCTAAGAAACAGTAGCTATTGTAAATGTAAAACGTTAGAGATGAAATGTAAAAGACATCGTATAACGTAGAGACGGACAGAAGTGCGTCTAACACAAAGTTTTAAATCCGATTTGCGAAAGCGAATCGGATTTTTTTATTAAAAAAATCAGCAACTTAGCCCCTCAGAACCTTAGCATCTTTAAAGAAAACCTTTGTACCTTTGCAACTCAGAACCTTTGTACCTATAATGAAAAAAATCCTCCTACTTTCCGATACGCACAGCCATATTGATGATACAATTTTAAAATACGTTTCCCAAGCTGATGAAGTGTGGCATGCGGGAGATATTGGTGATTTATCGGTTACCGATGCTATAAAAAAAGTAAAACCACTACGTTGCGTTTATGGAAATATCGATGATGCTAAAGCTCGATTAGAATTTCCGTTAAACAATCGTTTTATGTGTGAAGATGTTTCAGTTTGGATTACTCATATTGGTGGTTATCCCGGAAAGTATAATCCCGCTATAAAAGCAGAAATGGCTTCTGATCCTCCTAAATTATTTATTTGCGGACATTCACATATCTTAAAAGTAATGTTCGATAAAAAGAATAATTTGCTGCATATGAATCCTGGAGCTGCTGGTAAAAGTGGTTTTCATCAAGTGCGCACGATGTTGCGATTTGTGATTGACGGAGATAAAATAAAAGATTTAGAAATTATAGAAATCGAGAAACGTAATTAATTTATACTAGGTTTACTATTGGAACTTCTATTCTAATCGAGGTGCCAATATCAATTTTAGATATAACTGCTATTTCACCTTTTAAATTCTTTATTCTGGCTCTAATTTGGTTTAGACCAAAGCCTTCGTCGATATGAAATTTATTTGTTTTATATCCTTTGCCGTTATCATTTACATTGACAATCAGGTGGCCATTTTCTTCAACTAACGAAATACTAGCAAGAGAAGCTTCACTATGTTTTATAATGTTGTTTAAAAGTTCCGAAATGATGAAATAGATTCTCATTTCAAATTTTTCATTGTATCGGGTTTTCGATGGAATAGCACAAGAATACTCAAAAAGTATCGTCGAATTAGAATTCTTTTCGCATAAATCTTCTAGCGCATAAAACAAACCAAATCGAACTAATAGGGTAGGTAAAAGTTCATGAGATAAATCACGTACTTTATCATGAGCTTCTTGCAGAATGAATTTTGTTTTAAGAATTTCTTCAGAAACAGGTTCGTTTTGAGTCGAAAAAACATTTAAATGCATTCCTGCCGAAGATAATAAGGCACTAATATTATCGTGTAAGAATAAAGCAATTTTCTTTCGTTCACTTTCCTGACCGTCGATACTGGCATTAATTATGTTTTGTTGTATTTTGCTTTGAATATCTTTTAGTCTGTTATTTTGTTTCAGTTTGGTATTCTGATAGAAAAAATAAAACAAGATGATACTAATCACAAATAGAGAAACCATAATACTAACCACTTTCTTGTTACGGGATTGCTCCGATAATAAAGATTGTTGTTTTGATTTGTACTGCGATTCTATTTTATCAATGTCTCTTTTGTATTGATCTACTTCTAGATTAAGACCAGCAACATCTACTTTTCGTAATTTATCTTCATTATTTAGTTCTTCGTTTAAAGTAGTATAAAGAGCTAGATTGTCATAGGCTTCTTTAGGTTTTCCTATTTTTGATAAAAACTTAGAATATTCTTGATAAGTGAAACATAAATCTGATTTTTCATTTCCTTCTCGACCAATTTTTATTGCTTTTTTAAAAAATAAATCTGCTTTTTTGTTATTGTTTTCATGATTATAATACATACCGTTAAGCATATTTAATACTACCAAAGTAGAAGCGTCACCATGTTTTGAGTGGAACTTATTAATGTAACTCAAGTAGGGGTAACCGTCTTTATAACCACCGATGTCAAAATAAGCCCAAGTAATATTTAGTTTTGTAAACACTACTTGTACCGAGTCTTTTATTTTAGTACTGTAAAAAAGAGACTTTTTATAATAAGAAATTCCTTTTTCATATTCCTTTTTATTAAAGCAGTAAATATTACCTAAATTATTATAAAGCCAATTCTTAAGTTCGCCATTGTTGGTTTTCTCGGCATATATTAATCCTTTTTTGTAATAAAATAAGGCTTTGTCAGGTTCTGTTAATTCATCAAAATTGGCAGCAATTGTATTGTATGATTTTGCAATAAGATTTGGATCATTAGCAGCAATGGCATAGTTTAAAGTGAGACGAGACAGTGTTAGGGATTTTTCGTATTGTCCTTCACGCATAAATTTTACAGCTTCATCATAAAGTTTTTCTGTCTCTTTTTTAGAAAGAGGCTTGCTTTGAGGGTAAAATTTGTTGCTTAAACAAATTAGCAATATGACGAGTAATAAGACAATTCGATTTTTGTGCATTTAATATAATGATTATTATATATGTAATTTCAAAGATTAGGGTTCAAATTTAATAATTAATTTTATTGCTATTGATGTTTAATTGATGCTCAAAACGTGACATGTTAATTTAGAATACAATAGTAAGTAATTTAATATTTGATGATTTATATAAATCAGTTTTTAGGATTAAATTACGATTCAGACATTATCGGAACATCTATCTTTATTGAGGTTCCCATGTCAATTTTGGAAATAACTTCGATATCTCCTTTTAAATTTTTTATTCTTGCTCTAATCTGATTCAGACCAAAGCCTTCAGCGATGTTAAATTCATTGGTATTATATCCTTTTCCGTTATCATTTACATTAATGATAAGATTCGAATTATTCTCTACTAACGAAACACTTGCAATGGTAGCCTCACTGTGTTTTATGATATTATTTAAAAGTTCTGAAATTATAAAGTAGATTCTCATTTCGAATTTTTCATGATAACGTGTCTTCGGGGGAATTGTACAGGAGTATTCAAAAAGAAGAGTCGAGTTCGAGTTTTTTTCGCACAAATCTTCAAGAGCATAAAACAAACCAAAGCGAACTAATAATGTGGGTAAAAGTTCATGAGACAAATCACGTACTTTATCATGCGCTTCTTCGAGAATAAATTTTGTTTTAAGAATTTCTTCAGATGCAGGTTCGTTTTGTGTCGAAAAAACGTTCAGATGCATTCCTGCGGTAGATAATAAGGCACTAATGTTGTCATGTAAAAATAATGCTATTTTTTTGCGCTCACTTTCCTGACCGTCAATACTGGCATTAATGATGTTTTGTTGTATTTTGCTCTGTACATCTTTAAGTCTGTTTTTCTGTTTAAGTTTGGTATTTTGATAGAAAAAATAGAATAAGATGATAGTAACAATAAATAAGGAAAACATAATGCTAACAATTTTTTTGTTGCGGGATTGTTCCTTTAATAAAGATTGTTGTTTGGTTTTATATTGAGATTCAATTTTATCAACTTCTCTTTTGTATTCATCTAATTCAAGATTAACACCTACCAGTTTTGTCTTTTTTAATTCTATAGATTCAGTAAGTTCTTTTTCTAGTGCATTAAGTTTAGTGATGTTTTCGTACGCTTTTTTGTAGTCATGCTTTCTGAATAAAAAATCAGCATATTTTTCATGTGTTTTTGCTAAATCAAATTTTTCGTTACTTTTATTTCCTAGTGCAATTGCTTTCGTGAAAAATGCATTTGCTTTTATCGTATCGTTTTTATGATCATAATATATTGCATTTAGCATATTAAGAGCAACCTGAGTTGACTCATCTCCATGTAGTTTAAATTCATTTATATAATTTAAATAATCTAAACCTTTGTCATAATTCTTGATCTCAAAATAGGCCCAGGTAATATTAAGTTTTCTAAGATATATTTTTGCATTATCCGGTGAATTCTGGCTGTATTCAAGTGATTTTTCGTAATGATTGATTCCTTTTTGATACTCTTTTTTATAGAAAAAATAGGTATTTCCCAGATTGTTATGGATTTTGCTTTTTAATTTGCTATCATTAGTTTTATCAACATAGTATAGCGCTTTTTGGTAAAATACTAAAGCTTTATCAAGCATAATCAAATCATCAAAATTCACACCTATTGTGTTGTAGCAACGTGCAATAAGATTATTGTCATTAATTTCGATTGATTGTTTTAGAGCGATTCTAGATTCTTTTAAAGATTTCTCGTAGTTATTAATTTTATAATTAACAATCGCATCTTCTAATAGTTTCTCTATTTCACTTTTTAAAAGGGGCTTATTTTGAGAGTAAGAGTCGGTGCTAAAACATATTAGTAATATAATGAGTAATAAGAAAAATCGAGTTTTATGCATTTAATACGACTGTTATTTTATAGATAAGAATTTCTAACATTTAGCGCCAAATTTAATAATTAAATCCCTTCATGTTTGAAAAAAATAAGTTATTATTGTGTTGGTAATGTTTCTAGTTAGTCGTGGCTTTTCATGAATTGATTTGCGAAATTAATTTGTAAGTAATTAAATACTAAATAGATGTATTAAGAGTGACTGAGATAGCTGTAAAGCTTGTTTATATAAAAATGCATCATTTATGGAGTTTTATATATACTATATAATTCAGGAAACGACCAGAAGATTTTAAAGATTATTTTAGGTATATGAAGCTTAAATTCTGACAAAAATAGATAAAAATATATAACTCAATTAATAATAAGGACAGAACCCAAAGTGTCTTAAAATGATTTGGGTATTAATTAATTTAAATAAAATAACAAATGTCAAAACAATTTTTAGAAGGAGAAGAAAATTACAATTTAGCAGGAGAAGACCCAAACACTAATACTGGAGGTGAACCAACTCCTGAAGATGAAAATCAACCAGAAGAGCCAATAGAAGAAAAGGTAGATATTGACAAAGGTGGAAAAACTGATGTTTAATAAAGTTTCTTAAAATGATCTACTACTAATTAACTTAAATAAAAAGGTGTAAATTAATTTAGTAAAGAATAAAAAAAGTGCTTCAGTTTTTGAAGCACTTTTTATGTTTATGATTTAATCAAATTGTTCTTAATTGCGTATTTAACAAGACCAATAGTGTTTTTTGTTTTTAATTTTTTCATGATATTCTTGCGATGTGTTTCGACAGTATTAGTACTGATGAAAAGCAATTCACTAATTTCTTTTCCACTATACTCAAGAGAAATTAATGTGATAATCTCAAGTTCACGAGAGCTTAATATAGAATTTTCTTCTCGCGTACGTTCGTTGAGTTTAGGATTACCTCTTGTAAAAGTGGTAAATATTTTTTCTCTAACCGAATCGCAAAAATATTCTTCACCTTTATTAACAGCTTCAATAGCCTCAATGATATTTTCGCCAGCACATTTTTTGGTTAGATAACCACTGGCTCCAAGATTCATTACCTCTTTAATGATTTTTAAATCATCATAACTAGAAAGGATTATTACTTTGCAGGGAAAACCTTTTTCTGAGAATTCTTTAAGGACTTCGATACCATCTTTTTGAGGCATACTAATATCTAGGACTAAGATACTAGTGTTATTTGTAGATACATCATCAAAAATATTCATTCCGTTCAAAGAAGAGCCTACAACCTCAAAGTCAGAAACGGTATGTAATAAATTGGTAAGCCCGTCAATAAGTACCTGATGATCATCGGCTAGATGTACTCGTATTTTGTCTTTCATAAAAATGATAACTATTCGTTTCAAATTTATGAAAAAATAAGGGACTATAAGTGTTTATAGGGCTTAATTTAATCATAGTAGTGCAAAAATCTTGATATTTCCCACAAAAAAACCCGAATTATATAATTCGGGTCTTCTTCGCACAAAATAAATTAAGTTTATAGGTTTACCTCAATCTATCCACAGATTTTACAAGATCTTCATCCTTTTTGATGGCTTTATTAGCTAACACTAATAATACGATAGCAACTATAGGTAGAAACATCCCAATACCTTTCTCAGAAACAGCAGGTGTTTCTCCAGATACATTTAGTGAATGATATACAAACAATCCTAATAAAATTAAATTTAATATTATATTCAGTCTGCCCATGACAAACTGGTTTTGTCTCTTTTTATATGAAATAATACTTACTATAGATAACATAGCACTTAAACCTAGTAAAACAACGTAAAGTTGATTTTGCATGAAATAATAAGGCTTAGCATCTGCTGTTGTCCAAAGCGGAACGAAAGTCATTAATATAGTAACCGCAAATGTTAAAAGTAAATATATAGTTTGAATTCGTTGTATCATTTTCTTGATTATTGTTTTACAAAAATATATTTTCTTTTTTACAAATACTATTGTATGATAAAATTTTATTCGTATTATTGCATCACAATACCGTAAGCACTTCATACTGCGGTTGATTCAAAAAAAAACAGTACTACCTATTCTTTTACAGTATTTCCGAAAATTAATTAAATTCATAGAACATTCATGTTTGATATTTCTGCATTAAAAGAAATGAAGCTTTCTGAGCTTCAAGAAATAGCTAAGTTAGCTAAAACAATAAAATTTAACGGTGTAAAAAAGGACACATTAATAAGTCAGATTTTAGCACATCAAGAAACGACTGTGCAACCGCCAGTTGTTCAAAAAGAAAATGAAGTTGTTGAAGATGATAAGCCTAAAAGAGCTCGAATTGTTCCAGTTAAAAAAGCAGCTATACAAAAGAATACAGTTCAAAAGAATTTAGTTTTTGAAGAAGAAAAAGAAAGTAAACCAACTGAAATTCTTGATACTCCAGTAGCACCAATTGCTCCAGAAGCAGAATCTATAGAAACAGTTGAACCTGTTCAAACATCAGAAAAGATTGTTCCTGAGAAAAAAGGATCAAAAATTATAAAATTCAATAAATCGGCCTACGAAAAAAAGGTCGCTTTACAAAAGGAAAAAGAAGCAGCTAAAGAGGTTGCGCCAGAAGCAGAAATTTCAAATGAAAATTCAGCTGAAACTGAAAATGAGACTCCAACAAATGCTACATCGGAAAAAACTGAAGCACCAGTTCAGGTAAAAAAGACAAATCCGAACCAGAATAAGCAGAATCCAAATCAAAATCCAAACCAGAACCCGAATCAAAATCCAAATCAAAACGGGAATAATGGTAATCAAAATCCAAACTTTAAGAATAAAAAGAATAATTTCAGAGACTCTGATTTTGAGTTTGACGGAATTATCGAAAGTGAAGGTGTTCTGGAAATGATGCCGGATGGTTACGGATTCTTACGTTCTTCAGATTATAATTATTTAGCCTCTCCAGATGATATTTATTTATCAACTTCACAAATCAGATTGTTTGGTCTTAAAACAGGTGATACAGTAAAAGGAGTAGTACGTCCTCCTAAAGAAGGAGAAAAGTTTTTCCCATTAGTTCGAGTTCTAAAAATAAACGGACATGATCCACAAGTAGTTCGCGATCGTGTTTCATTCGAACATTTAACTCCAGTTTTTCCTTCTGAAAAATTTAAATTAGCCGAAAAGCAAAGTACAATTTCAACTCGTATAATCGATTTGTTCTCTCCAATAGGAAAAGGACAACGTGGTATGATTGTAGCACAGCCTAAAACGGGTAAAACAATGTTGCTTAAAGATATTGCAAATGCTATTGCTGCAAATCATCCAGAGGTATATTTAATCGTTCTTCTTATAGATGAGCGTCCTGAGGAGGTTACCGATATGCAACGTAGTGTACGTGGAGAAGTAATTGCTTCTACTTTTGATAGAGAACCACAAGAACACGTTAAAATTGCTAATATAGTATTAGAAAAAGCTAAACGTTTAGTAGAATGTGGTCATGATGTAGTAATCTTGTTAGACTCGATTACACGTTTGGCTAGAGCTTACAATACGGTACAGCCAGCTTCTGGTAAAGTATTAAGTGGAGGTGTTGATGCGAATGCATTACAAAAACCAAAAAGATTCTTTGGAGCTGCTCGTAATGTAGAAAATGGAGGTTCATTAAGTATTATTGCTACAGCATTAACGGAAACCGGATCAAAAATGGACGAGGTTATCTTTGAAGAATTTAAAGGTACAGGTAATATGGAGTTACAATTGGATCGTAAGATTGCTAACAAACGTATTTTCCCTGCAATCGATTTGACTTCTTCAAGTACGCGTCGTGATGATATGTTACTAGACGAGAAAACATTACAAAGAATGTGGATCATGAGAAAATACCTTTCAGACATGAATCCTGTTGAAGCAATGGACTTTATCAACGATCGTTTCAAGAAAACCAAAAACAACGAAGAGTTTTTAATTTCTATGAATGACTAGAGGAGAGTTTCAAAGTCTCTAAGTTACAAAGGTTCAAAGGTTCAAAGGTTTTACTTTTGGAATCTATAAATATAAAAAAAGGGATGAGTTTTTAACTCATCCCTTTTTTTGTGAACATCAGAACTTTTGCAACTCTCTATCAAAGACGCCCTGCGGTGCGTCTCTACGGAAAACCTCTGAATCTTTGAACCTTTGTAACTTAGAACCTTAGAGCCTTCTTTTTTACTTTTTATCAACTACTGGTCTGTTTTCTCTGTTTGCTAAATCCCAGGCAATTACAAAAGCAAGCTGCGTTCTTTTTGTTAAAGCATCGTATTCGATTTTTTCTGGCTCATCGCCTTTTTGGTGGTAATCTTCGTGAACTCCATTAAAGAAAAATACAGATGGAATACCATGTTTAGCAAAATTATAATGATCAGAACGCTCATAAAAGTGATTTGGATCTTTTGGATCATTGAATTTGAAGTCCAAATCGAGTTTAGCGTACTTTTCGTTTTGGGCTACTACAATATTATGTAAATCGCTAGATAATCTGTCGGCACCAATTACATATACATAATTGTTTGATTTTGCATGTTCTACATCGCGACGTCCAATCATGTCAATATTAATATCAGCGATTGTATTTGCAAGCGGAAACAATGGGTTTTCTGAGTAAAAACGTGAACCGTGTAAACCATGTTCTTCTCCAGTTACATGTAAGAAAAGTATAGAACGTTTAGGTCCATGTCCTTCTTTTTTTGCTTTTGCAAAAGCTTGTGCCATTTCTAGTAAAGCAACTGTTCCTGAGCCATCATCATCGGCACCATTATATACTTCGCCATCTTTTACTCCTACGTGGTCATAATGTGCAGAAATAACTAAGACTTCATCTGGCTTTTCTGAACCCTCGATATACGCCCAAATATTTTCTGAATCGGGTAAGTTTTGATTTCTTTTGGCATTAAGGTAAGAAGCCGGAACGGGTTGGTAGTAATCGGCTGCCCCTTTAGGAAAAGAAACTTTGTCTTTTTTGTACTGATTAATTAAATAAACTCCTGCTTTTTTTTGTCCTTCTGATCCTGTTTCTCTTCCTTCCATTTCATCAGAAGCTACTATGTAAAGATGCTTTTTTAAATCTTTGGCAGTAATAGTGTTCATGTATTTGGTTGGATCCGAATTATCCTTTGCAACAACACCTTGGGTGTTTTTACATGAAAATGCCGAAGCAATTACGAATAGAATTAATAATTTTTTCATTGTTTATTTAATGTAAATTGATAAATGTGTAAAAAGCGAATGCAACTAGTAAAAATAGTATAAAAATTGAATTTATGAAAAATAATACCATACTTTTAATAAATGATACAATTCTTGACTCTCCGTAAAATCTATGGTGAGCAGGGAAAAAATAATAAAACATCCACAGTACTCCGGCAGCCGTGAACCAATTAATTATAGTAGAAAGAAATGGATAGTTTATTGCATCTCCTATTTTTCCTATTGTAAATAGAATTAAGAATATTAGCAATAAGAATGAAAAATAATGTAGGGTAAATATCCCGTGGTCAAAATAATACCAACGCTTTTTATTATGAAAAATCCATAAAAAGAAAGCGAAAAATGGCATGATGATAAATAAAACTTTAGGTAAATTGTGTATAAATGACTCTACGAATTTATCGAGTACTTCTCGGCCATTATTTTTATCTTTTATAAGTTGGACTTTTCTGTTCAGCCAATAACTAAAGTCGGAAAGTTTTTTAGATTCTGGACCATATTTTTGAATGGAGTCTAGTTGATTAACAGATGTATATCCAAATTGAATTAGGCTTTCTTTGCTTGCTTTGGGATTACTTAAAACTTCTTCAATCGCTTTTTTATCTTCTTTCGATATTGATTCAGAGTTTAGTAGTGCTTTTACATCTTTATTTTCTTTTAATGACTTGGTAATGGTTGTAGTTTGCTTTTGAACGTTTTCTGGATTAATAGCTTCGCTTGTGTCGTCATTTACATGAAGAGGAAACATGGCGATTAAAAGAAAAGTTACAAAACTGATAAAAATATAAAGACGAACTGGTGCCAAATAAGATAATCGTTTTCCAGAAAGATACTCTTTAGTTAAAGCTGATGGTTTAAATAAAAGGTTTTTAATCGTACGCCAAAAAGCATTTTCATAATGCGTTAAATCTTCAAAAAAGTGAATGAATAAATGATGAAATGTTTTTCTGGTATCAGTGTTTTCTTGTCCACAATTTGGACAGTAATGTTGTTCGACAACGTGTCTGCAATTTAAGCAGGTTTTGTCTTTTCTTAATGGACTTTTTGACATAAATTATTTGGTTTGGTATTTTTTGGTTTGAGATTATTGTATTTATTTTTTTAACACTTCGTTTAAGAAAAGTTTTAAGTGTTCAAATGAACGTTTGGCAGCTTTTTCATTGTATGCAGCTCCTTTAGAATTATCGTTTCCTGCTTCGGGATTGGTGAATGAGTGTACCGCGTTGGCATAATAAATCATTTGCCAATCGGCTTTGGTGTCACGCATTTCTTGTTGAAAAGCGGTAATTTCTTCTGCAGATTCATATGGATCATCTGCACCATGGCAAACTAAAACTTTGGTTGTAATAGCTTCGTTGGTTCTGGCTGCATCTCTGGCTAAACTTCCGTGAAATGAAACAACACCTTTTAAATTAAGATGCCCTCTTGCAGCTTCCAGAACGCCTGTTCCTCCAAAACAATATCCTATTGCAACGATATTGTCGGCATTAGCTCCAGATTTTACCAATTGTTGCAAGGCAAGATTAATTCTTTTCTGGAATTCGGTATAGTTGGTTTTGTAATGGGTAGCAATTTTGTTAGCCTCAGTAGTATTTTTTGGGTAATTACCTTCTCCATATATATCGGCAATAAAGACATGATAACCCAGTTTAGCCAAATCTTCGGCAATTGCTTTTGAAGCATTATCGATTCCTAGCCAAGCAGGAATCATTAGTATACCTGGTTTATTATTGCTTTTTGTAGTTGGCTGAATGGCTAAGCCGTTAAGAGTCTGACTGCCATCGGTATATTTTATGGGCTTTAATTGTGCAAACATAATTGTGGTATTTAGTGAAATTCCTAAAATAAATAGATATATGGTTTTCATAATAATATGTTTTTAAGACAAATATCAGAAATATAATAATAGAAAAAAACCTCAAAAGATTTTTCTTCTGAGGTTTATATTGATTGTCGTAGATTCTGTAAATTATTGACCTGGATGATAGGTACGTTCGGCATTTTTTTCGACATCTTCTTTATAAAACAAAACATCTTTAAATTGCCCTTTTTGGTATATTTCGGCTTGATCGTAAAAATGTTTTGATTTAACATCTCCGCTGTTTCCGCCTGCAAGTAAAGATTTTGCTTTTACTTTAGTACCAAATTCTACGGCACAAACAAAACTATTGCCATTATATCCGTAACGCTTTTTAGTATTTTTCTGGAAACTACTTTTAAATGAGGGTAAGCTGCCCCAGGATCCTGGGCCATATCCTATAGGTAAACTTGCCTGTGAATCATTATAAGTTAGATTTAGATCTCCTGATAATCTCTGAAAACGGTTTATATCTCCCCAAGGAACCTGCCATGTTCCCCATTTATCTTTTAATTCTTTTATTGTAGCTTGTAGTTGTGGAATTAATTGACTGTCGGTTGCATTTTTTGCAAAGTTTTTAGTGTTTTCTACCTGATCGGCTTCTCCTTCATTAATGTATGCTTTTTGTATAATTGGGTCTAATTTGTATGCCCATTCGACTGCTAGTGTAGTTGCAACAGAATTTTCTCGGGCATAATAATCCCAGTTTTTTAAAACAGCAATAGGTTCGGATAAATCACTAAATTCTAAATCAGTTAGGCTTATGTCTTTTTCAAAAGTAGTAAGTAAGGCAGGAATTAATATTTCGAAAATGGAGAGTTTACTATCATAGCCATCGGCGATTACTTTGTCCAGTGTATATTTTTCGCCTTTACTAAAAATGCGAACGGCATTTATACCTCTAAAATTTTCTCCGTCGGGTGCCATATATGCAGGATAGTTTTCTCTTTTAGGGCTATTATCTCCAGCTACAGTGTAAGGTGTAGAATTACAATTTTGTAACCATCCATTTGCGGGATTATATAAATGAACTGTTTCGGATACGTCGTGTAATCCTTTCCATTGTGTGGCCGATGTTGTGCCGTCTATAACTTTTGACCAATTTAGTTTTTTATCTCTAATAGGTATAAAGTTCCCATGCCAGTACCCAATGTTTCCTTTGTTATCGGCATATACGGTATTGTTGGATGTATTTGCTTTTAAATCCATGGCCTTTTTATAATCTTCAAATCCTTTTGATTTTGTTCTAATCCAGCTTTGAACCAAACTATTCATGGAGCGATTGTTAGATTTAAGGCTAATCCATTTCCCATCTCGTTTAGCCATTATGGGACCATTGTTTGTAAAATAGGTTTTGAATTTTTTTGGAATTAATTTTCCGTTTTCCAAATAGCTAATTGTGATTTTCTTCTCAATTACAGGAATCAATTCTTGGTCATATTCATAAAATAGGTTTCCGTTTTTTTCGACTATTTTTTCGGCATACATATCGGCAACATCTACATTTGAAGAAGTATGCATCCAACCACAATTTTCATTAAATCCCTGATAAACGAAAAATTGCCCCCAAGTTACTGCGCCATAAACATTAAGTCCTTCTTCGCTTGTAACTTGTACTTCGGGTCTGAAATAAAAAGTAGTATGTGGATTTATATAAAGAATTGAATTTCCAGATGCAGTTTTAGAAGGTGAAAAAGCAAAACCGTTTGAGCCAGTTTGCACATTTTTCTCTCGTTCTACATACGCTACTTTGTCATTGTTTCCAGAGTAAAATGCTTTTAATTCTCCTGTAGAAAGATCGGCTGTGCTTATGGCACCAATACTTCCATCAGTCCAAAGCAAAGGAAACCAAGGTTCAAAATGGGTTAATAAAAGAGGTTTTACTTCGGGATGTTTGTATAGATAGTAGTTAATTCCGTCAGCATAACTATTCAATAATTTTTTTAACCATGGAGCCGCTTTTTTATAATCGGCTTTGGCCTCATTAGCATCTATTAAAAGTTTAATTTCTAAATCATTATATAAAACTGATTCTCCTTTTATTTCTGAAAGGCGTCCTAGTTTTTCTATGTAATTCATTTCAATACGTTTAAAATCGTCTTCGCATTGGGCATACATTAAGCCAAAAACAGCATCGGCATCTGTTTTTCCATAAATGTGAGGGATACCCCAATTGTCACGTATGATGGTTACTTTTTGTGCTTTTTCCTGAAGTTTTTTAACCTCTCTTTTCCTTGTTTTTTGCGAAAAAAGGGTTAAGCTAAAAAGGAAAAAAAAGAATATAAATAGTATGTTTTTTTTAGAATAAACCATATGATTTAGCCAGTTTAAGTTTCTTTCGAAATTAGTCTATTTTTTATAGACTTGCATTTCTTTTAAAAGCGCATCCTAATTCTATAATAGAATCTGTTTTGGCGATTCCTGGAATGCTATCGATTTTTTCGTAGAGTATTTTTCTCATGTGTTCGTGATTCTTGGCTATAATTTTTATGTAAAGGGTAAAGGATCCTGTAACATAATAACATTCGGTGATTTCGGGAATTTTTTTTAATGCCTCGATTATCCTGTCGGAATCTGAATCTTTATTAAGAGTTATTCCTGTAAATGATGCCCAATCGTACCCAATTTTCTTTTCGTTAACAACTGGTTTTATCCCAGATAATACACCTTGTTCTATTAAACGATTAATGCGCTGATGCACCATTGTATTAGAAATTTTTAAGTTGGTTGCAATAGCAGAATATGCCATTCGACCGTCTTTTTCTAATTGTTTGATGATGTTGATGTCAAATTCGTCTAATGAATCCATGAAATTTGTTTTAAATTAAATTGACTTTATTTTTAATTAAATAAATATAAATTGACTTTTTATACCCTTAATCAAGTCAAAAGTATTAAAAATTATTGTAAAATTAAAAAATAGTCTTATTTTTGTAAAAAGTTAAAAATAAAGATCATGGAACAGGTTCAACAAATTCTTTCGTCAAAATCTAATGTATTAATTGAGAAAGAAAATAAATACGGTGCTCATAATTATCATCCATTACCAGTTGTTTTAGAAAGAGGTGAGGGGGTTTATGTTTGGGATGTTGACGGAAAGAAATATTTTGATTTTTTATCGGCATATTCTGCGGTAAATCAAGGGCATTGTCATCCTAAAATTGTGAAAGCAATGGTGGATCAGGCTCAAACATTAACATTGACTTCGAGAGCTTTTTACAATGATAAACTAGGAAACTATGAAGAATTTGTAACTAAGTTTTTTGGTTTTGATAAGGTTTTACCAATGAATACTGGTGCTGAAGCTGTAGAAACGGCTATTAAATTATGTCGTAAATGGGCGTATGAAGTAAAAGGTGTTGCTGAGCATGAAGCACAAATTATTGTTTGTGAGAATAACTTTCATGGTAGAACGACTACTATTATTTCGTTTTCTAATGATGAGAGTGCACGTAAGAACTTTGGTCCTTATACTGCTGGTTTTATAAAAATAGAATATGATAATCTTGATGCTTTGGAAAAAGTGTTGGAATCGTCTAAAAATATCGCTGGTTTCCTTGTAGAACCTATTCAGGGTGAAGCTGGGGTTTATGTTCCTTCTGAAGGTTATTTGGCTAAAGCCAAAGCACTTTGCGAAAAACATAATGTTTTGTTTATTGCTGATGAAGTTCAGACGGGAATTGCTCGTACAGGAAAATTATTGGCTGTACACCATGAAAATGTTCAACCTGATATTTTAATTTTAGGTAAAGCAATTTCTGGTGGTGTATATCCTGTTTCGGCTGTATTGTGTAATGATGTTATCATGAACGTTATTAAACCAGGTCAACACGGGTCAACTTTTGGAGGAAATCCTGTTGCAGCTGCTGTTGCAATTGCAGCTCTTGAGGTTGTAAGAGATGAGAATTTATCTGAAAATGCAGAGCGTTTAGGGATTATATTACGTAATGGTTTAAATGATATTGCTAAGCGAAATGACCTTATTACTTTGGTTCGTGGTAAAGGTTTACTAAACGCAATTGTAATTAACTGCGATGAAGAATCTGATCTTGCTTGGGAAATTTGTTTGAGATTTAGAGATTACGGTTTATTAGCTAAACCTACTCATGGAAACAAAATTCGTTTGGCTCCACCTTTGGTTATTACCGAAGATCAAATTAAGGAATGTCTTGCTATTATAGAAAAAGCACTTAATGATTTTAAAAAATAAGTAGCAATTTATAGCCTAGTTTTGATATAAAAATAAACACGAATTTCACGAATTGACACTAATTAGTTTGTGAAATTAATTTCACAAACTAATTTGATCTTTAAAATTTGTGCAAATTAGTGTAATTCGTGTTTAAAATTTATTTACAATATTCATAGCCTAGCCCTGATGGGAACGGCATCCTTTTTCTGGCTTTTTTAGACAGAAAAAGATATAGTGTACAGCAGGATTTAGCTCCTGAAAATTAAAAAAGCGATAGTTTGAGGACTATCGCTTTTCGTTTATAATTGCTTAAAATATCAAAAAAAGCAACTATTTCTTTAATGGGGATCCACCGGGTATTACTTCGGTTTTTAGTTTGAATTTGCTGTATTCGACTACTCCGGTTTTATCTGCCCAATCAAAATATTTTGCCGATAACTGATTTACGATTCCAGGATTTTTCTGGGCTACATTGGTAGTTTCGCCTCTATCGGTATCGATGTTATAAAGTTCCCACTCGTAGGATGGATATATGGAAACTAATTTCCACTTGCCATCTCTCACGGCTCGGTTTCCTGCTCTTTCCCAAAATAATGGTGTGCCTCGATCTACCTGCGAAACATTATTAAATAAAACAGGTATCAAACTACTTCCAACCAAAGGATTTGTCGTCACACCATTATATTCTTTGGGATATTGTATTCCTGCCAATTCGTAAAAAGTAGGGGCAAGGTCGATGATGTGTCCTATTCCTTTATCGATTCGTCCAGCTTTTATTTGTGATGGATACCATGCGATAAATGGGGAGCTAAAACCGCCTTCGTGCATATTGTTTTTATATTGTTGCAATGGGGTATTGGATAAATACGCCCAGTTTTGTTCCTGATAATCAAATGAACCTGATGTTCCTACTGGTCCTGTATTTCGTACAAGTCCTCTGTTTAACGGATTGTAACTATTGAATCCGCCTTGTGCACCATTGTCTGAAATGAAAATTATTAGGGTGTTTTTATCTTTTTTTAATGCTTTTAATTCGTCTAAAACTTTTCCAACATTCTGATCCATATTATCGACCATTGCGGCATAAACTTCCATTTTGGCTTTCCAGAATTGTTTCTCGTCGTAGGTTAATTTATTCCATTCTGGTACTTCGGTATCTCTTGGTCCAATGGTTTGATCTGCCTGAAGGATTCCGTTTTCTTTTAGTTTTTGGATTCTTTTTTCTCTCAATACATCCCAACCTTCATCAAATTTACCTCTGTATTTGGCTATATCTACAGGTTTTGCCTGCAATGGCCAGTGTGGCGCTGTAAAGGCTAAATACAAAAAGAATGGTTTGTTTTCTTTATTTTGTTCTTCTAGAAATGTTACGGCATTATTCCCGATTTCATCTGTAAAATAATACGAATCGTCTTTTGGGTGTAATTCGACATTGTTTTTTATCAGTTTTACTGGATAAGGTGTTTTTCCGAATGGTAATGGTTTGGTATCAAAATAGTTTGATGCTCCTTTTAGGATTCCGTAAAATTTATCAAATCCTCTTTGGTTGGGCCATTGTGCCTGATCCTCTGATCCTACGTGCCATTTTCCAGACAATAAAGTACTGTAACCGCCTGAACGGAAAACTTCGCCTAGGGTTAATGATTCTTTATTTAAATAACCTTGATAAGCTGGTAAGCCAAGATTTACATCAAAAAAACCTACGCCTGCTTTATGCTGATATTGTCCTGTTAATAGGGATGCTCTGGTTGGAGCACAAATAGAGTTGTTGTAAAATTCTCGTAATCGTAATCCTTCTGTGGCTAGTTTATCTAGGTTTGGTGTTTTTATTTCGGAGCCATAATTTCCTAAATCCGAATAGCCCATATCATCAACCATGATTAGGATGATGTTAGGTTTTGAAGTGTTGTTTTGTGCCTGAACTAAACCAACTGTTGTCAGTAGAAGGTTTAGTGTGATAATTATTTTTTTCATTTTCATTTTAAATTTTGTGAGCTAATTCTAATCTGTAATTTTAGTTACTAAATAGTAAAAAGGCGATTATAAGGGTTATGATTACATTGAATAACTGCGCGATTAAAAAGGCATATAATGGTTTTTTGCTGTTGTTGTTAAACAAATCTTTAAAGTTGGTTTCCAGACCTATACTTGTAAATGCTAATGCAAACCAAATTCCTTGTAAATTCTTTAAACTATCCTTGACCTGATCTCTAACTTCGGGAGTAAGCAGGAACGAAAAGATCAATGAAGCAGCTATAAAACCGATAACAAATTTTGGGAAGCGTTCCCAAATAATTCCTAATGTAGGTTTGGATGCGACTGCTTCGGCTGATTTATTATGGGTATATGTCCAGTAAACAGATATGGCAAAAGCGGCTAATCCTAATAATACATTTTGAGAGAATTTTACAATTGTACTTATTTTTAAAGCTGTTTCTCCTACTAGCGAACCTGAAGCAACAACGGCTCCCGAGGTATCGATGCTCCCGCCTAACCAAGCTCCGGTTACTTCTTCGGGGAAGTTGAAATACTTGGCAATTATGGGCATAAATATCATCATGGGTATTGCCGTTACTAATACCATCGAAATGACATAGGATAGTTTCTTCGAATCTCCTTTGATAGCGCCTGATGTTGCAATAGCAGCAGAAACTCCACAAATGGAAACAGCACTAGAAATCATCATTGTTAACTCATCATCGACTTTTAGTTTTTTGCACAACCAAAAAGCAAAGTACCAAACAGATAATACGACTACCAAAGCTTGGGCTAATCCTAAAGTGCCTGCTTTAAGAATGTCGGAGAAGATTACGCTTGTGCCTAATAAAACCAATCCGATTTTTACAAATACCTCTGTAGCAAGTGCTGTACGAAACCATTCGGGTAGTTTGAAAAAATTCCCAATGACTAAACCTATCATCAAACTAAAAATTACTGCTTCGAGATTGAATCCTTTTATTGTTGCATTTCCTGCAATAATCAAGGCAATAACGGTTAGTATATAAACTATTGGGAAACCGAGTAAAAAGTTTTTTACTGATTTTCCGATTAGGAAAGCACCAATTGTACCTATAGTGATAAGGTATAAAAACTGCAATGCGATGATTTGTAAATTATCTGAAGCAAATACATCTTTTAATAAATCTGTTCCATTTGTCCATTTGAATACAGGAACTTCCGGAAGAAAAATAAATAGGGATATCCCAATTATTAAAAATCCTAGAATAACGACTGTCCAGTCTTCGTGAATGGTATATTGTTTTGTTTTAATTGACATTTAATTTTTATTAATTTATTTTCCTGCAAGGTCTTTTTTTGACCTTGTAGGTGTGGAAATGAAGGAGAGAATTACCCCAAACTTGTCTTTCTGAGGAACGAAGAATCACCACGAGTAGCTCGCCAATTTAAGAATACTTTATGTTAGTTTCTTGCGGAGGTTCTTCGTTCCTCAGAATGACAATATTGCGAGAATAATTTTCAACCCTAGTGTAGACGCACTGCGGTGCGTCTCTACAGGAAAACCTTTGCGGCTTAGAACCTCAGAATCTTAGTGTCTTAGTACCTTTTTTTAAACCTTTGAATGGTTAGACGCACTGCGGTGCGTCTCTACGGGAAAACCTTTGCACCTTTGCACCTCAGAACCTCAGAACCTTTAATTCAAAGCTAGATCAACATCTTTTTTCAAATCACCTAATCCTTCTTTTTTGAAAACAATTTTCCCTTTTTGATATAGAATCAAGGTTGGGAAAACTTTTATTGATTTTAAGTCGGCTATGACTTGTGGGTTTTCTTCTAAATCAATTTCTACGATTTTTAAGTTTTCTCCATATTGTGCTTTGATGGTTTCCAGAACAGGTTTTACTTTTTTGCAAGCGCCACAATATTTAGATCCAATATCTACTAATACAGAATTATTATCGGCAATGATTTTGTTGTATTCTGCTAGTGATAATTTGCTTTTATCCCGATAGCTATCGGGATTAGCATAAAATGGTTTTCCGCTTCCAATCCAATTGGCTATTCCTCCTTCTAGGCTGTAAGCTTCTTTAAAGCCATTTTTTAATAATTCTTTTTCTAAAGCTACACTTCGCCCAGCTCCGATGGAGTAAATAAATACAGGTTTTGATTTATCTAATGCAGCTACTGATTTAGCATAATTCTCAGATTGCAAATTAAAATTGACTGCACCATTTATGTGGTTCAATGCAAATTCTTCTGCGCCTCGGGCATCAATTATCTGCGGATTTTTTTGACTTTTTATTTTCGAATAAAAGACATCTAGCGATACGATATTTGAGCTTTTATCTTGAGCAAAGCTTACAATCGTAAATAGTAAGATCAATGCTGTGATGCTGTTTTTTATGTTTGAATTTCTCATGTTTTTAGGATTGAGTTTGTTGTTCAAAATAAACAGGACTTGGACTTTGAGTAGCTGTATTATTCGCTTTTTGTGTTAGCGGAACTGAAAAAACACCATCGGCGAGAGCACTTCCTTCTTTTTTAGATTTGAATATTGGCCAAAGAAATTGTGCATACCATTCTTCTTGTTTGTATGATTTGATTCCGTACGATTTTGGGAATTTTCGGGTAATTAAACCAGTCCCGAAGATTACGTCCCAAATGAAAAACATATTCCCAAAGTTGCCTTTAAAATGTCCGATTCCGTCGCCGCTAGTATCTGCATGATGCGCGTGGTGTGTGGCAGGAGTCGAAATTAATCGTTCTAAAACCCATGCAATAGGATGTAATACTTTGTATTTATAAAGAGGTTTGTCCCAAGCAATGCTAGAATGTGCTCCTAATGTGATGAAACTTTTTATAACCAAAACAAATAAAGCAGGCAATCCTAATCCTAAATAGGTTAATGTAGCTGTTAGGTATATTTGAGAGAAAAACACGGTATAAATGAAGTTTTGTCTAGAAAGCATCGCCATTCCCATATACGGGGCTGAGTGGTGTGTTCTATGAAAACGCCATAAAAAAGGTACTTGATGATGCAAACGGTGGTACCAATATTGGGTTAAATCATCGGCTACTGCAATTAAGAAAAAACCTCCCCAAAAAGGAACCCAAGAAAGCGCATTTTCAAGATTCGGAATTACAATTGGTAAAATCGTTAAGCTGAAAAAAGCAATAACAGGAGGTAAGATTAACTTAGGAGCTAAGAAGCTTATAATATCTATTTTGCGTTCTTCACCCGTCCATTGATCATCGTATAAACCAGCGGTGAATTCTATGATACCCAAAACGAGCATAAATACTGTTAATCCCCATGTTCTTATGTTTGAAAATACAGGTTTTGCAAATTCTAAAAACGATGGTAATGTTATATGCGATTCGGTTACGATGCCGTTACTTAATTTAAAGTAAAGGTAAATTGCCAATACTGGCAATGAGTATATAAAAAGACTAATCACTAAGTCTCTTCTTAAATTTTTATTTGAATTCTGTACTACTGCCATGATTTCTTATTTTAAAAGTTGATTTACTAAGGTTAAACCTCCTGCCAAAATGATTAGCGGAACTAAAAAGAGTATTGCACCAACAAGAATCTTTTTTCCTATAATTTCAAAGTCTACTCGTTTCATGATAATTTTATTTAAAGGATTCAGGTCTTTAATGTTCTTGTAAAAAACCTGAATCAAGATTTATAAATTCTTTGTGTATAATTATTTCTAACACATAGAGGCATAGTTTTCAAAGTCTTAAAAAGACGTTTCACTTAAAATAAACCGCATAGTGCTATGCGAAAAAATTATAATTTTCTAGAAACTCTTTAAAATTTATTTTTGAACTATGTTTCTATGTGTTAAATACATTTTACAGCTATTATTAATTTGTTGCTCCAGATTGTGTTGCTTTTTTAGCCAATTCCTGAAGTGTTTTTCCTTTATCGGCACCAAGATTATGTATTCTTCTATTAAATACATCTTGCCAGTCGATTAGCGGATAAACGTTGTTTTCTTTTGCTTGTTCATCAAACAATTTCTGAAGTTCTGCTAATTTTTCTGGGTACTTTTTAGCCAAGTTTACGCGCTCGTTAAAATCTTCGTTTAGGTTATATAATTCCCAAACATCAGTATCGAAATTGCTTGGCGCTGGGGCTTCATTTTTACCTAATGAATTTTTTATCGCAAATGAATCAGGAAGATGTGCTGCAGCAGCTTTCCATCCGTCTTTGTAAATGGCTCTGTTTCCAAAAATATAGTAGTATTGTATTTTGTGTAATGACTCTGCTTTGGCATTATTTAGCGAAGCATATAATGTAGAGCCTTGTATCGCATCTTGCTTAACTTCTCTAATATATTCCGGAGCTTTAATTCCTGCAATATCCAGGGTTGTAGGAAGTAAGTCGGTTACATGGCTGTATTGATTTCTGATTCCGCCCTTTTCTTTAATTTCTTTTGGATAATAAACAATCAACGGATTACGTGTTCCTCCTTCTGATTGTGCATCTTGTTTCCAATTTTTAAAAGGCGAATTTGTTGCTTGTGCCCATCCTAAAGGGAAATTTGTATTTAAACCTTTTGCAGTTCCAATTTCTCCGATATTATTTAAATTATTCTGAAGATTTTGTTCATCAGATACCGTTTTAGAAAATAGTGATTGGTTAATTGTACCTTGTAAAGTACCTTCTTTACTAGCTCCATTATCACCAATTGCAACGAAAATTAATGTGTTTTCTAGTTGATTGGTTTCTTTTAAATGATTTACGATTCTTCCAATCTCATGATCGGTATAAGTAAGATATCCAGCATATACTTCCATAAATCTGGCGTACACTTTCTTTTGATCGGCTGATAATTTTTTCCAATCGGTAATAAGAGGATTGCGTTCTGGTAATACGGCATTGGCAGGAATTACTCCTAATTTTTTCTGATTAGCCAATACTTTCTCACGATATACATCCCAACCTTCGTCAAATTTCCCTTTGTATTGATCGCTCCAAGATTCAGCTACCTGATGAGGTGCATGAACAGCTCCAGGTGCATAATACAAGAAGAATGGTTTATCGGGAGCAGCTTTATGTTGCTTGGTGATATAACTAATGGCTTTATCGGTAATCTGATCCGTTAAGTGTCTTCCATCTGGAGTAACATGGGCATTATCCTCGACTAAATCTGGTTTGTATTGATCTGTTTGTGATCCTAAGAAACCAAAAAAGTGTTCAAAACCTTTACCCGTTGGCCATCTGTCAAACGGTCCGGCATCGGTAGCTTCTTCATCAGGAGTCAATCCATATTTACCTACTGCAAAAGTATTGTATCCTTTATCTCTTAAAATCTCAGCGATTGTTCCTTTATCAGATGGAATTCTTCCGTCCCAACCAGGAAAACCTGCTGACATAACTGTATGCGAAAATCCGCTAACATGTACTTTACCCGAATTTCTTCCGGTTAATAGTGCGGCACGAGTTGGCGCACAAATAGCTGTTGTATGAAAGTTAGTATAGCGCAAACCATTATTTGCCAAATTATCAAATGTTGGTGTTTGTACCAATCCTCCAAAAGAACTTGATGCACCAAAGCCAACATCGTCTAGTAAAATCCAGATAATATTTGGTGCACCTTTTGGCGCTGTAACTGGTTCTGGCCAATATTCTTTTGACTCCGCCAAGGTTTTTCCTATTACACCTTTAAAGTTTGCATCTGGATTTGTTTGTGCAAATCCTTGCACTGCTCCTAATTGTGTAACTAGTAGAGCAGTAATCAAAAGCCCCTTTTTAGGACTTTTGATCTTACTGTTTGTATTGATTTTTTTCATTTTTTAATAGTTTTATTTATGGTTTGTAGTTAATATCCAGGGTTTTGTGGTAAACCAACTGGGTTAATATTTCTTTCGCTTTGTGGAATTGGGTATAGATTGTTTCTTTCTGAAACTGAGTTTTTTGCAGTTACTTTTTTTACTTCGGTAACCAATGTTCCCCAACGTACTAAATCATACCAGCGTTGTCCTTCTTGTACAAATTCTTTTTTGCGTTCTTCCTGAATCGCTGCTCTAAATGTTGCAGGGGTTAATCCTGATAAATCTATCGTAGGATCTGGCGTGTTAATTGGTTTTCCATAAGCTCTCCTTCTTACTTGGTTTAAAGCTTCATAGGCTTCGGTAGTAGGTCCGGATTGTTCATTTGTCGCTTCCGCTAAAGTCAATAAGATGTCGGCATAGCGAATAATCGGAAAATTAATAGCCACATTACCAGGTGTAGCCAGATTTGTAAGGTCTAAGTATTTTTTAAATATCGGTTTCGGAAAAGTATAAAGTGTTCCTGTAGCAGGATTCAATAATTGTTTTGCATAACTCACATCTCTTCTTGTATCTCCAGCGGTATAAGTATCATAAAATAAAGCTACATCCGAGATGATATCTGCTGGTTCTGTGGCGGTAAATCCTGTAAATGAGGTACCTTGAAAAGTGCTTCCGCTAGATCCATTTCCTGCTTGATTTGGCTCAAATTGCACCGAGAAAATATGTTCTTTTCCGTTCTTTTTTGTTTTATTAAACACATCAGCAAAATTTTCAAAAAGAGCATATCCATATCCGCCATTAATAACTTCGTTGGATTTAAGGATTGCGTTTGGCCAATCTTTTTTTGTCAAATATACTTTTGCCAAAATAGCTTTTGCAGCTCCGGATGTAGCACGTCCAGCATCATTTGCAGGGTAAGTAGTTGGTAAGCTTTCGGCATCCTTTAAGTCAGTAATAATTTGAGCATACACTTGATCTACTGTTGCTCTATTTGCTTTTAGATTCTCTAAATCAATAGATTTTGGTTCGTGTAAAACTATCGGAACTCCGCCCCAAAGACGAACTGCCTGAAAATACAATAGTGCTCTAATGAATTTAGCTTCATTTATCAATCTGGTTTTTACTACTTCTGAACCTGATACTCTGGGAACATTATCGATAGATACATTGGCTCTGTTTATCCCGGCATATATTTGGCGCCAAGCCACTTGTACACGATCAGAAGTTGCATCATGAGTTAAACTACTCAATGCTCTTACTTGAGGATTTGTTGCCGAAACTCCTGCTGCTGCATAATCAGTCGCCATATCGGTTAGGAAATAAAGATTTCTGCCAAATAAACTTTGTTCTCCCGGATCAAGACTCAAAGAGGCATATACTGCATTTACGCTTGCTACTGCATCATCTTGGGTTTTAAAGTAATTATCTTCGGTTACAAATGAGGTTGGTGTTACCTCAAGTTCGGTGCACGATATAAACAGACCGACACTTAATAGTAATGTTATTATTTTTTTCATCGTTTATTTTTTTACTTAGAAAGTTACGTTCAAGCCAGAAATGAATGTTTTAGAGTTTGGATAAGCTCCAAAATCAATTCCGGGATATAAATTATTTTGTTCATAAGAACTTACCTCTGGATCATAACCAGTGTATTTAGTCCATGTTATTAAGTTTTCGGCAGATACATAAAATTTAATGCTCTTTGTTCCTAGTTTAGATGAAAGGCTTTTAGGTAATGTGTATCCAAAAGTGATCAGTTTTAATCTCAGGAAAGAAGCATCTTCTACATAGCGTTCAGAAACTATACCTAGCGGTGAACTAGATGCTCTAGGGATTTCATTGCTTGGGTTTGTTGGTGTCCAGCGATCATTTAGAGTTGCTGCAGCATTAGTACCAAGAGTAGAAATTTCTAATTGTTGGTTAAGTGCATTAAAAATTTTACCTCCATAAGATCCTTGTAGTGAGAAATTCAAATCAAAATCGTGATAGGAGATTGTATTACTAAAACTTCCAACAAATTTTGGTTGAGAACTTCCAAGATCTCCTTTATCAGCAGCCGATATTACTCCATCTCCGTTAGTATCTGCATATTTTCTATCTCCAACTTTGGTATTGGCAAGACTGTTTATTTTAGGTTGGGTATTAATTTCTTCCTGAGTTTGGAAAATACCATTGGTTTTATATCCCCAAAAAGTTCCTAAAGGCGAACCTACTTTTACCGTTACAGGCTGTTGTTGCAACAAAGAACCATTTGGAACTACAGGAAAAAATTGGTCAACTCCATTTCCTATTGAAACTACTTTGTTTTTATTGGCAGAGAAAACAATGTTAGAATTCCATGAGAAGTTTTCTGTTCTTAAATTTTCTGTTGTTAGACCAATTTCGATCCCTTTATTTTCAACTCCACCAATGTTTTGTAGTACTGTTGCATATCCTGAGGTAAGCGGAATTGGCACATTTATAAGCAAATCGTTTGTTTTTTTATAATACACATCAAAAACAAAATTTACTCTTCTGTCTAATAATGATAAATCTAAACCTATATTATATTGATTGGTTTTTTCCCATTTTAAATCTGGATTTGCCAATCGGGTAGGAGCTAATCCAGTTTGTAAAGTTCCTCCAAAAGCATAATTAACAGAACCCATTGAAGCCAAAGAAAGATAATTTCCTATTTCCTGATTTCCTGTTGTTCCAGCACTTAATCTTAGTTTTGCTTCGGTTACACCTTTAATATTTTTAGCAAATTCTTCTTCGGTTATGTTCCATGAAAATCCTGCCGACGGAAAATAACCCCAAAGTGATTCCGAACCAAATCTCGAAGATCCATCCGCACGAGCAGATAATGTAAAATTATATTTGCCTTTATAAGAATAATTTATTCTGGTTAACCATGATTTCAACACACTCTCAAAAGCATCACTATATGGTTTTACGGGTACACCATCTTGTAAAGCATTGTAAGTATTTGCATCATTTACAAAAGTATTTGCACCAGCATTAACTATTTCTCCTTCGGTGTATTGAAGTGTATATCCTGCCAAAGCAGAGAATTTATGGTTTTCACCAAAAGTAGTATTGTAATTTAAGGTGTTTTCATTCAGTACAGAACTTACTAATCGGTCACCTACAGACGCTAATCCTTTAGTTCCTGCACCATTTGTAGTGTTTGATGGCGCATAATAATTTTGTTTAGTACTAATAACATCTCCACTAACAGCGACTTTGGCTACAAGCTTTTTAGTTATTTTATATTCCCCAAACAGGCTAGTCAATATTCTATTAATTTTAGTTTCGTTGGTTGTATTTTCCAAATCATTAATAGGGTTTGGTACGTAACCATTAACAGATGTAGCGTAAGGATTTTGAGTTACATTATAAGAACCATCAGAATTTCTGATAGGAACTACAGGAGCCATTAGCAAAGCAGCAACTAGCGGATTAGGTTGTCTGCTACTAGAGTTAGAACCTACGCCATTAGATATAGAGTTACTATAATTAGCATTTACACCAAACTTAAAAGCTTGAGAATAGTTTCTTTCATAATTAGCGCGAAGAGAAATTCGTTTAAAATCTGATCCGAGTAAAATTCCTTCTTGGTCAAAATATCCTGCAGAAACTGCATATCTGGAGCGATCATCTCCGCCAGAGAACGTTAACTGATGATTTTGAATAGGAGCAGCAGTTCTAAAAGCTGCCTTTTGCCAGTCATAATCTCCAGAAGTTTTTAAAGCTTCTATTTGAGCTGGCGAAAAAGAAGGTGCTTGTCCTATACTTGCCTGAACATCATTACGTAAACTTGCCCATTCGCTGGCATTCATCAAGTTTAATTTTTTTGAAACATTCTGAAATCCGAAATATCCTTGATACGAAATATTGTCTTGTCCTTTTATTCCCTTTTTGGTGGTAATAAGTACGACACCATTTGCACCACGAGATCCATAAATTGCAGTTGCCGATGCATCTTTTAGCACTTCAATAGATTCTATATCTCCGGGATTTATGGTTGATAGTACATTAACAGTTGCTCCCGAATACGATACGCCTGCAGTACTATTACTATTGTCATTATAAATTAATATTCCATCTACAACATAAAGCGGTTCGTTACCTGCAGTAATCGAGTTTCCTCCCCGAATACGTACACTCGAAGATGCTCCGGGCTGTCCTGAACTTTGGGTAACAACCACTCCGGGAATTGCGCCTCGTAGTAAGTTATCTGCCGATGAGGTAACTTGTGCCAGATTTGCTTTTGGAACAGAAGCTATAGAACCTGTAATGTCTTTTCTTTTTTGAGCTCCATATCCCACAACTACTAACTCGTCTAGTTCCTGGCGTTCTTCTTTTAAACTGATGGTAATAGGATTTTTTTCAACTATTACCTCGGCTTTCTTATATCCTATATAACTTACTATTAATGTGTATGGAAATTTTTGACCTGTCTGAAAATAAAATTTTCCTTCGGCATCTGTTACTACTCCGTGCGTAGTACCTTTAATATTTACAGAAGCTCCAATAATGGGCTGATTTGTAATGTCATCGACTATGGTTCCGTCGAGTTTAGATTGTATAAGAGGTGTTGTATCTTGTGCATTAATTCCGGCAGATACAAGCAGAAGTAATAGCAATGAGTATATGTTTAATTTTTTTTTCATTTCTTTGTGTTGGTTTAAATAGTAAAGGCATAGCGAAAGCTGAGAAATCAACAATCGTTTCCTTTATAAAGAGATTCACATTTTTTTTTAAGCCTGCCATTTCTGTTGCCGCAGAAATGGCTTTTTTTATTTACAGCAACTTCTATACATTGTTTTCATTTTCCTTTTTTTAGTTAATTATTTATTTTAGTTTTTTACATGTTTTTCCACCAACTTGTTCCTTACGCATGTGGTAAAGAATAGTTTTTGTCTTTTCAGTAAGATAATTGTGGAGGGTGTTTAATAAAATTCGTTTAAGTAAAACTATAATGAGTTTATAGTTTTATGATAGGTAAACGAAAATATTACGATGAGAATTAGCAACAGATACACATATAACAGAAGGTGTTATAAGTGTATACTTTAGGAAGACTGTAGTTAGATATTCTCTCGATTGTTTTCAAAATATAGATTGTTTTTATTTAAACTCTACTAATTCTATAGACAAAGTTAAATTATATATAATAAAAACCAAAAATTTATATAATTATTTTTGAAAATAAATAGGGGAGATACAATTTATTATTCTTTTTTTGTGTTTTAATTTATTGATTACTAGGTGTTTGTTTTTGTTTGTTACTTCTTTTTTTATTTAAAAAAAGATATAGTAATTAATAAAAAATAGCTTTTTTAATACAATTTCAATATGGAATCTTAATTTATTGACTATCAAAATCTTCCTTTTTATTATTGTTTTGGTATGAAAGTGCTGTTTATCTCATTTGCAACTGAAATTTTAACAAAAGTGGAGCAGAAAAGGATTTTCGTTATTCTCTTATTAATAAACGATAATCAAAATTTTTTAGTTTATGGTATTGATATTAAGTTATTTATATTCTTTATTAATACGTGTTAATTCCTTTTTGTGTAAAATTTTTTGTTAATTTTATTCGGAATAAAACCACCATTGTTTAAAATAATATCCGATTGGCTATAAAAAACCTATTAAGGATAATATTGTCCTTAATATGACAAATGTCATTTTAAGTGGAAATTGATTTCTTTAATTTTGATTTTTAATTAAAGAGGTTCATAACTAGAGTACTGATTTAATTAAAAACGATATTAAAAACAGTCAATTATGAGTAGTTTATCTCAATCACACAAAATTTTATTTTTAAATACTTTAGCATTTACAATCTGTTTTGCTTGCTGGACACTAAATGGTGTTTTGGTTACGTATCTTGTAGATAAAGGTATATTTAATTGGACAGTTGTAGAAACAGGTTGGTTGCTAGGAATCCCTATTCTTTCAGGATCAGTTTTCAGACTTCCTATAGGTATATTAACAGATAAATATGGAGGGAAGATTATATTTTCTGTTTTATTGTTATTATGTTCTGTTCCTCTTTTTCTTCTTCCGTTTGCAAATTCATTCTGGAGTTTTGCAGTTTTAAGCTTTTTATTTGGTTTAGTAGGAACCAGTTTTGCTGTAGGTATAGGATATACTTCGGCTTGGTATCCTCAAAATTGGCAAGGAAGAGCTTTGGGTATTTTCGGAATGGGAAATGCAGGTGCAGCGATTACAACTTTTGTTGCGCCAACTTTATTAAATCATCTATCAGAAAAGGATCCATTAAATGGTTGGAAAATGCTACCAATAATTTATGGAGGTGTTTTAGTTCTTATAGGAATACTTTTTATTGTTTTTGCTAAAAATAAAACCAATCCAGGAGTTTCAAAAACAATGAAAGAGCTAATGTCTCCGCTTAAAAACATCCGAGTTTGGCGTTTTGGAGCCTATTACTTTTTAGTCTTCGGATGTTTCGTAGCTTATTCACAATGGTTAGTACCTAATTTCATGAATGTTTACCATACTTCATTGGTAATGGGAGGGATGTTTGCAACAATGTTCAGTTTGCCATCTGGAATAATCAGAGCTTTTGGAGGTTATTTATCTGATAAATTCGGAGCTAGAAAAGTAATGTATTGGGTTTTAGGCTCATCGATAGTTATTAGTTTCTTACTGATGTTCCCAAAAATGGAAATCTTTACAGCAGGTCCTGGAGTTTTGGCTAGTAATAATGGTATTGTTACCGAAGTTGCTGCCGATGCAGTAATTGTAAATGGTAAAGAGCATAAAATCAATACAAAAGTAATTTCGGGTAATGATGACACAGCAATTTTTCCAGTTAAAAATTCTTGGCAGGAAATAGTTGTAGAACAAAATCAAGAAGTAAAAAAGAAAGAATTACTAGCTAAGGGAATCACTCAAATAAAATTTAGCGCCAATCTTTGGGTCTATGTGATTTTGGTAATCCTGATAGGTATTTCATGGGGAATTGGTAAAGCAGCTGTATATAAACACATTCCGGAATACTTTCCTAATGAGGTAGGTGTTGTTGGTGGAATGGTAGGTTTAATAGGTGGATTAGGCGGATTTGTAGGCCCGATTATCTTTGGTTATCTCCTTAATTATACTGGGCTCTGGACTAGTTCCTGGATATTTATTTTCATCGTATCAGTTCTTTGCTTGTTATGGATGCACCGAACTATTATAAATGCAATGAGAGCAAAATCTCCAAATTTTACCAGAGAAATAGAAGACAAACATTAAAAATTAAAATAAATTAATATATGAAAACTTGGTTAGACAAATGGGAGCCCGAAGATGAAGCATTTTGGAGTTCTACCGGAAGTAAAATTGCTTGGAGGACATTAACAATAACAACAATAACTTTAGTATTATCATTTGCCTCATGGTTTATGATGAGTGTTATAGCGGTTAAATTACCAGGATTAGGGTTTCGTTTTACTAAAGATCAACTTTTCTGGCTAACAGCAATTCCTGGATTAGCTGCCGGAATCTTAAGAATTATTCACACTTTTATATTACCAATATTTGGAACGCGACATATAGTGTCGATTGCTACACTTATTAAATTAATTCCTGTAATAGGAATTGGTTTTGCAGTGATGGATGTAAATACTCCATTTTGGGTATTTGCAGTTTTAGCTTTTACTACAGGTTTTGGAGGTGGAGATTTCTCCTCTTATATGCCAAGTACAAGTTTATTTTTCCCTAAAAGGCTTAAAGGTACGGCACTCGGAATTCAGGCGGGAATTGGAAATTTTGGTGTTTCGGTAGCACAATTTGTAACACCACTTATTATAAGCGTCAGTATTTTTGGAGCCTCGTTAGTATTTACAAGTATTGATCATAAAGAAGCAATAGTTGTTTTTCAGGATGCTAGTATTGAAAAACAAAAAGAGGTTTTTGCTGCATTAGATCCTGAGGTACAAGCTAGAATATTGACCAATGTAAAGAAAACTGTTATTGACTCTGTAAGTACATCAATACAATCAGATGATAAAGTGGCTCTTTTTACGTCACTGCCTTTAAAAGCAAAAGCTAAGGCTATTGCAAATGCAAACCCAAAAATGGCTGAAAAAATATTAAATGATATCAGTCCAAAAAATACAGCAGTTAATAATAAAGAAATCTATTTACAGTCGGCTGCATTTTGGTATGCTCCCTTTCTAATATTATTGTCTATTATAAGTTGGTTTTACTTAAAAAGTATTCCAATGAAAGCATCGGTTAAAGAGCAATTAGACATTTTTTCAAACAAGCATACTTGGTATTGTACAATTACTTACGTAATGACTTTTGGAACTTTCGCTGGTTTATCTGCAGCTTTCCCATTAATGATTAAGTTTTTATATGGAGATTTCCCTAATGCACCAGATCCTTTAGTTTATGCTTTTTACGGACCACTTATAGGTTCTGCGAGCCGTATTGCTTTTGGTTTTGTTGCAGATAAAGTGGGAGGAGCTATACTTACTACAATTACTGGTTTAGGAATTTTAGCAGGAGCAATTATTTTAGTTACAGAAGGATTAGTAGCACCAACAAGTATGGATCAATTTCCTCTTTTTGTAACAGTAATTTTAGCGATGTTCTTTTTTACAGGAATTGGAAACGCAGGTACGTTTAGACAATACCCAATTATTTTTGCCGAAAACCAACGTCAGGCAGCTGGAGTTATTGGTTGGACAGCAGCAATCGCAGCTTTTGGGCCATTTATCTTTTCAAAATTAATCGGGAACAATATTTCTGCTAATGGTACTGTAAATCAATTCTTTATTGGCGTTGCTATTTTCACTATATTAGCTACAGGTATCAATTGGTGGTTCTATAATCGTAAAGGTTGTGAGAAACCGAGTTAATAAGTAATTCATTAAATTTTAATTAAGGATGAAAAATAAAACTTTTAATACCAAAGCTTTACTTGTTGCAACTCTTGTATCTGCATTAACTATAGTACTTGTGTTTTACGGGTCGAGACAACTACAAAATTTTGATGCTGCACTAGTTACTTATTTATTCGGAACTGTGTTTGCCTTCTTCGGTATCGTATATCGTTATTCAGTTTGGTTACAACGCCCACCCACATGGATGTATTTTAAGCGTAGTATCAAGTTTCTATTTACAGGAAAAATATTCTCCCATTTATGGTTTTTAGGAAAAGAATCGGTAGAGAATATTGTTGTTCAGAAATTCATTTACCCAAGAAGTAAATACCGTTGGATAGCACACTTTTGTATTGCATTAGGTTGTATGTCGGCATTTGCAATAACAATTCCGCTTACGTTCGGTTGGATACATTTTACATTGGCACCAGATTCTATTTCAATTTATGAAGCCCATTTTTTTGGATTTAAAATGATGGATTTCAAAATAGGATCATTTATGGCATTCATGATTTTTCATGCTTTAAACTGGTCATCTTGGTTAGTTATAATTGGATCAGTTTATTATTTGCGAAGACGATTAACAAATCCAGGTTTAATAGCTACGCAATCTTTTGAGGGCGATTTATTACCACTTATTTTATTAATCGCAATATCAGTTACAGGATTATGTCTTACCTATTCTTATCAATTTATGAAAGGATTTGCGTTTGATTTCCTGGCTGTAATTCATGCCGTAACAGTAATTATGTTTTTAATATGGATTCCTTTCGGGAAATTCTTCCATATCATTCAGCGTCCAGCCCAGATAGGAGCCCATATTTACAAGAAAGAAGGAATGAAAAAAGGAATGGCAGTTTGTCCGCATACCGGAGAAGAATTTGCTACCCAATTACATATTAACGATTTAAAGATTGTTACCCAAGAATTAGGTTTTGACTTTACCCACGAAGATGGAACTTCACACCTTGATTTAAGTCCAGAAGGAAAAAGATCCCGATTGGCGCAAGCACATTTAAAAGCAAGATTAGAAAGTGGCGGAAGCTTATTTGGATAAATATTTACAGTTTACAGTGGCAGTATTCAGTACCAGTTTAGAACTTTAAACTTTAAACAAAACAAACAAAGAAAAAACATGGCAAAATTACCTGTATCAACCGAGAAGATAATTGAAGATTTTGGACCGCATTTAAATTATGCGCCTAAAGATGGTTACGAAGGTAGAGATGAACCAGATGAAATAGTAAAAACACATTGTTGTTTTTGCGGAATGCAATGTGGTATTCAATTATTAGTAAAAGAAAATAAAGTAGTAGGTTTTGAACCTTGGATGGAATTTCCTTTTAACGAAGGGCGTTTGTGTCCAAAAGGAGTACAGCGCTATTTACAAAATAATCATCCCGACCGACTTTTGCATCCTATAAAAAGAGTAGAAGGAAAAGGTTTTGAGAAAACTACTTGGGATGAAGCAATGGATAAAACCGTATCTGAGATAAAAAGAATTCAGGAAAAATATGGCAAGCATGCTTTTTCTATGTTATCTGGAGTATCACTTTCCAACGAAAAAAGTTACTTGGTAGGAAAGTTTGCGCGTGTAGCGTTAAAAACTAGAAACCTAGATTATAACGGAAGACTTTGTATGGTGAGTGCAGGAGCAGGAAATAAAAAAGCTTTTGGATTGGACCGTGCTTCAAATAATTATTCTGATTTAGAATATGCCGAAGTAATTATTGTTAGTGGTGCAAACATTAGCGAAACATTCCCAACATTAACCCATTGGATTTGGAAAGCCAGAGATAGAGGAGCTAAACTTATAGTTATAGATCCTAGAATGATTCCGTTGGCAAGAACTGCAGATATTCATTTAGACATAAAACCTGGAACCGACTCGGCATTATATGGTGCGATGCTAAAATATTTGGTAGATCACGATATGTTAGACCATGATTTTATAGACAACTATACATCAGGTTTTCAGGAAACTATAGATGCTGTAAAAGATTATACCTTAGAATGGGCTGAAGAAATTACAGGAATTGATAAGAATAAAATTAAAGCTGCGGCAGAATTATGGGGTAAAGCCAAAACGAGCTTTTTGCTTCACGCACGCGGAATCGAACAACATACTAAAGGAGTTGATAATGTAGTAGGCTGTATCAATTTAGTTCTGGCAACAGGAAGACTAGGCAAACCTTACTGCGGATACGGAACAATAACCGGACAAGGAAATGGACAAGGAGGAAGAGAGCATGGTCATAAATGCGATCAATTGCCAGGAAACAGAGATATTGAAAATCCGGAACATCGTAAATACATATCGCAAGTTTGGGGAATTGATGAAAAAGATATGCCAGGAAAAGGGCTATCAGCTTACGAAATCATTGATGCCATCCATAGAGGAGAAATAAAAGGATTACTTTCTATTTGTTTTAATCCGTTGGTATCATTGCCAAATAATAGTTATGTAAGAGAAGCACTTGAAAAATTAGAGTTTTATGTTTGTATCGATTTCTTCTTGAATGAAACTGCCCGTCATGCAGATATTGTTCTTGCAGGATCTTTGCAAGAAGAAGAAGAAGGAACAACTACATCGGCAGAAGGACGAGTTATCAGAATTCGCCAAGCAGTTACTCCTCCAGGAGATGCAAGAACAGATACTTCTATTTTCTTAGAACTGGCAAAAAGACTGGGTGAAGAAGATAAGTTTACGTATGAAAATAGTGAAGCTATTTTTAATGAGCTTCGAGTTGCCTCAAAAGGAGGAACAGCAGATTATTTTGGAATATCTTATAAAAAAATAGAAGATAATATGGGAGTTTTTTGGCCTTGTCCAACAGATGATCACCCAGGAACACCTAGATTATGGGAAGATAAAGTATTTTGTACTCCAGATAAGAAAGCTCATTTTAATCCGGCGCCATATAGATTACCAAGTGAAGTTACAGATGATAAATATCCGATAACGCTCACAACTGGGCGTGTTGTTTCTCAATATTTAAGCGGAACTCAAACACGAAGAATAGGGAAGTTAGTAGATCAAATTCCAGAACCTTTACTAGAAATTCATCCTGAGCTAGCTTTGAAATACGGAATTAAACAGCGTGAATTAGTGCGAGTTGAAACCCGAAGAGGAGAAGGGATTTTTCCAGCAAATATTGTTGAGACAATCCGAAAAGATACCGTTTTTATCCCTTATCATTGGCCAGGAGCAAAATCAGCAAATCAATTAACAATCGGAACATTAGATCCGGTTTCTAAAATGCCAGAATTTAAAGTTTGTGCCTGTTTATTGGATCCACAAGGAGTAATTGCGCCACCATCTACAGAATCTGAAGCTTATGCAAGTATTTAATCTATAAAAACGTGACTATGAACCAAACTAATTTTAATACAAATGAAGAGTTTTTTGTAGATCTGCAGCGTTGTATTGGTTGTAAGGCTTGCGAAATGGCTTGTGCCGAATGTGAAACTAACGGGCAAGAATCATTGATCAGTGTGAACTATGTCAAGCGTTCATCAACCATTCAAACTACAGTACAGGTTTGTATGCATTGTGAAGATCCTGTATGTGCAAACGTATGTCCAGCCGATGCAATCTCACAAGACGAATTCGGAATCGTACATACTGCCAATACCGAAAGATGTATTGGTTGCTCAAACTGCGTGATGGCATGTCCGTTTGGAGTGCCTAAAAAGATGGAAGAGTACGATTTAATGATGAAATGTACGATGTGTTATGATAGAACAAGTGTGGGTAAAAAACCAATGTGTGCAACTGTTTGCCCTAGTGGAGCTTTATTTTACGGAACAAGAGCCGAAATTGAAGAAATGAGACCAAATAGTACACCAATCAACACATTTATCTTCGGAAAAGAAGTAGTAAATACCAAAGTAAACATTATGATGCCTAAAGGCAGTAATGAATTAAGAATATATTAAATCTAAAATCCATGTCAAAAGAAGATAATTTAAATCAAAACTGGAAAAAAGATTTCCCAATAAAAAAGCAAGAATCTACTCAGGTAAGTCGACGTGATTTTGCTAAATTCCTAACATTTGTGTCAGGAGGATTAATGGTAGGTAGCGGATTTGTTGCTGCAAAAGCCTATTTATTACCAAAAGAAGGAGTGCAAGGAGAGCATTTTATTTGCAATAAAGATGAAGTTCCAGTAGGAGGAACAAGAGGATTTGTAATAGAAGGAAGTACTGTACCTTATATTTTGATACATCTGGAAAACGGAGATTTCAAAGCATATGAACAAAAATGTACGCATTTGTCTTGTTCTGTATTTTATAAACCGGGAACAGGAATAATTCATTGTCCTTGCCATGATGGCTCATTTGATGCTGCGACTGGAGATGTAATTTCTGGACCTCCGCCTAGAGCATTACCAAAATTAGAAGTGTTTTTTAAAGATAAAGGCGTTTTTGTAAAAGAATTTGTAGAACAGAAAGAAAGCTAGAGCAACCCTAAAAAAATAGTAGTATGAGTACTTTTAGAAGAAGTCAGAATCGTGCCAATCCAAATAAGTTGAACAATATACTTTCGACACTAATTTTTATTTTAATCTTAAATGTAAGTATCCAAATTTGGTTGTTATATGCTTCCCTGAACAACGCATTGGATAATAACACAGAAATATTATTGCCTGCATTTATAGCTTCTGCTGTATTGTTTTTAATTGGGTTTTCATGGATGTATTATTTACCACAAGGAAACTTTAAAAAGAAATAAGATATTTCTACAATTGTAATTGCTTAATATATAGGTTTAAAAACGAGTTTATACCTGTAAATGTCTTTGAATACCTTTGTCAAAGTTTTTAATTTTGACAAAGGTTGTGTTAATTTAGAACACAGTATTTAAAGAATTAAGCTTAAATTTATACTCCTTAGAAATTTTAAATTAGTAAAGATTTCTACCAAATTAAAATACTTGTATTTGTAATACGTATTTTTACTTATATAAAACATCAACATGATTCAAGTAGATAAAGCCTTATCCATTATTGCTGACAACAGTATTAAAATGCCAGTTCGTAAAATAAAAGTGAGTAAATCACTTGGTTATATACTTGCCGAAACGGTTTATGCACCTATCGCAATGCCACCATTTCGTCAATCGGCTATGGATGGTTATGCTTTTACACATTCAGATAATAAGCAATATGATGTAATTGGTATTTCGCAAGCAGGAGATAGTGATAAGCATAAGATAAAAGCCAATCAGGCAATACGAATTTTTACTGGAGCATTTGTACCAGATTCTGTAGATACAGTAGTAATGCAAGAGCATGTTACTGTCGATGGAGATTCGATTACGATAGATAAAATGCCAGAAGCTAATGCAAATGTTAGAGCAAAAGGAGAACAGGTTAACGATGGCGATATAATGCTCGAAAAAGATACGCTATTAACTCCAGCTGGAATTGGTTTTTTGGCCTGTTTAGGAATTAGAGAAGTTACAGTGTATAGTAAACCAAAAGTAGCAATTCTTGTTACAGGAAATGAATTGGTACAACCAGGTAAAAAATTAAAATTAGGAAAGATTTTCGAGAGTAATTCGATTATGTTGCAAGCAGCTCTTGAAACTGCAGGGATAAAAAAAGTAAAAGTTTTTAGAGTAAAAGATAATTTAAAAGCCACTAAAAAAGTTTTGAAAAAGCTTTTAGAAAAATACGATATGATTCTTGTTTCGGGAGGGATTTCGGTTGGAGACTATGATTTTGTTAAAGAAGCTTTATTAAAAAATGGAGTAGAAGAGTTGTTTTATAAAATAAACCAAAAGCCAGGAAAACCATTGTTCTTTGGAAATAAAGAAGAAAAATTAGTTTTTGCATTACCAGGAAATCCAGCATCGTCACTTACCAGTTTTTATGTGTATGTTTTACCAGCACTAAAAAAAATGATGGGATTTGAGGATATTCATTTAAAAAGAATTGTTAGAAAACTAAGTACAGCAGTAATTAATACTACAGGGAAAACATTATTTTTAAAAGCGCTATATAATGAAACTCATGTAAGTGTATTAGATAGCCAAAGCTCGGCAATGTTAAATACTTTTGCTACAGCAAATTCTTTGCTTTTTGTACCTTACGACAGTACAGAAATTAAAAAAGATGAAGATGTAATCTTGTTACCATTAGATTAAATATAATTATGAACATATTAACGACCGAAAATTTAATCATTTTTAGCATTGCACTTGTAGTAATTGCTTTTTTATACTCAAGTGTTGGTCATGGTGGAGCTTCAGGCTATTTGGCGCTTATGGCAATTTTTGCCTTTCCGATTGGTATAATGAAACCTTCGGCGCTGTTGCTTAATTTGTTTGTGTCCAGTATCTCTTTTTTCTTTTATTATAAGATGAATTATTTTAAACCCAAGCTCTTTTATCCTTTTGCAATAGCATCGATTCCAGCAGCTTTTATAGGAGGGTTTATAACATTAGATAGTACGGTTTACAAAGTAATATTAGGATTAGTTTTGGTATTTGCAGCATTTAGATTATTTGGTTTTTTTAATTTTAAAGAAAAAGAAGCTGTGGTAATTAAACTTCCTTTTGCATTGGCTTTAGGATTTGGGATAGGTTTATTATCAGGAATGCTAGGAATCGGAGGCGGAATTATATTAAGTCCTATTTTATTATTTTTAGGTTGGGCATCAGTTAAAGAGTCCGCAGCGGTTTCAAGTCTATTTATTTTCGTAAATTCACTAGCGGGAATAACAGGTTATTTTCTAGGAGGAAAAACCATTCCGATAGATAGTTTTTATTTAGTACCAATTGCAGTTTTTGGAGGAATCTTAGGTGGTTATTACGGAAGTGGATATTTCTCTAATAAAACATTAAAATATGTTTTAGGAGTTGTTATTCTGCTCGCAAGTGTAAAATTGATATTTCCATAAAATTAAAAGCAAGTAAAATTTTTGATATGAAAGATCTGGCAGTTTTTATTCTATGTGGAGGAAAAAGTTCCCGGATGCAATCTGAGAAAGGATTAGTATTGTTTAAAGGCAAACCCTTTATAGAACATATCATTCAGGCTATTGTGCCTATTACAAATAACATACACTTGGTTACAAATGGAAATGATTATGACTATTTGGAGTATAATAAAATAAGTGATATCGAAATTGACAAAGGTCCGTTGGGAGGAATTTATACTGCTTTGTATCATTCAGAAAGTGAATTTAGCATGATTTTGAGTTGTGACATTCCTTTGATATCTACCGAATTATTATCTGAGTTAATCGAAAAACATGATGAAGAAGCAGCGATTACTGTTTTATCATCAGAGAGTCGGATGCATCCTTTGATTGGGATTTATGCTAAAAAAAATCTTCCAATTATTAAAGAAGCAATTGCCCAAGGAGATTTAAAATTAATGAATCTGATAGCCAAAGTACCGCATCAAATTATAACTTTCGACGAAAGTCAAAGTCTTAATTTTACGAATATAAATTCGCCTGATGAATTAAATGATCTTAATGCCAATTTAAATTCGATGTTATGAAAATATCATTAAGACCTAAGTTAACCGTTGTAGGAGCTGGGCCAGGCGATGTAGAGTTAATTACGATAAAAGCAATAAAAGCATTACAAAATGCCGATGTGGTTTTGTATGATGCTTTGGTAAACGAAGAATTATTAAAATATGCTACAAATGCAGAAATTGTTTTTGTAGGGAAACGTTTGGGATGCCATGCGTATAGTCAGGATCAGATAAACGAATTAATTGTATCGATGTCTGATCGTTATGGTCATGTAGTTCGGTTAAAAGGAGGAGATTCTTTTGTATTTGGGCGTGGGATTGAAGAAATAGAATATGCTCAAAAGTTTAATTTGGAAACAGCTGTTGTTCCCGGAATTTCATCGGCTTTAGGAGTTCCTGCTACAAACGGAATTAGTTTGACACAAAGAGAAATAGCCGAAAGTTTTTGGGTTATTACAGGAACAACTGCAGATCATAAATTATCAAAGGATATAAATTTAGCTTCCCAATCGGCAGCAACAGTAGTTATCCTAATGGGAATGCATAAGCTAGGTGAAATAATTGCTTTATATCAAAAAAACAGAACGGATGATTTGCCTATTACGGTTATTCAAAACGGAACAAAAGAGAATCAAAAGAAAGTAACAGGAACGATTAGTACAATTGTTCAACAGGTTAAAGATAAAGAAATAACTTCGCCAGCAATAATAGTTATTGGTGAAGTAGTAAGAAATATATTAGAACTAAACTCCTATTTTGAAGAATACTTAGAAGATGAGTTTATTTATCAGAATTTAAATTTAAAGCCATGATAGAGGTTAAATATTTTGGTGCTGTCGCAGAAAAAACAAATTGCCCAACAGAAAAAATTCCTTTGGGGAATTTGTCATTGGAACAATTATTAAACGATTTAGATAAAAAATATCAGTTAAATACACTCTCGTTTAGTATAGCAATCAATCAGAAGATAGTTCCCAAAACAACTGTTTATGAATTAAAAAGCAATGATATTATTGCTTTATTGCCACCATTTGCAGGTGGATAAATACATTTAATATGTCAGCATCACGTTATAATCGACAAATTATACTTCCTGAAGTGGGAGAAATTGGTCAACAAAAATTATTTAAAGCCAAAGTATTGATAATTGGTGCAGGTGGTTTAGCATCGGCTATATTGCCTTATTTGGCTGCTGCGGGAGTTGGAAAATTAGGAATTGTAGATGATGATGTAATCGAGTTGAGTAATTTGCATCGTCAGGTTATTTATAAAAATGATGCAGTTGGAAATAGTAAAGTGCTAGAGGCAAAACGCATGGCGACCGAATTAAATCCAACAGTTAAAATAAACGCTATATCCGAAAGACTTTCGGGAGAAAATGCACTTGATTTATTTAAGTATTATGATATAATAGTTGATGCGACAGATAATCTATCAACAAAATATCTTATAAACGATGCCTGTTGCGTTGTAAACAAACCATTAGTTTATGGTTCTATTTATAGATTTGAAGGGCAAGTTTCGGTCTTTAATTATAAAAACGGACCTACGTATCGTTGTTTATATTCAGATGAAAATAGTCAATCTTTAAATTGTAATGATGCAGGAGTAATTGGAATTTCGGTAGGGATTATCGGAATGCTACAAGCAAATGAAGTCATAAAAATGATTTTAGGAATAGGCGAGGTGCTGAGTGGTAAAATACTGGTTTATAGTTTATTGAATAATGAACAGCAAAAGTATGACTTTGAGAAAAAGGAAAACTTAGTTATCGATAAATCTACTTTTGAAGCAAAATATAAAGTAATCAAAAAGCAAGCAGAAGAAATTACGGTCGAAACAGTTTTGAATCAAATAGATTTTGAAGAGATACTTTTTTTAGATGTTAGAAATTTAGGAGAACTTCCAGAAATTAATCTCAAAAATAGAGTTCAGATTCCGTTATTGAATTTAGAAGATGAAATGGAGAAACTGAATAAAAATCAAACTATTTATGTTTTCTGTCAATCAGGAATAAGAAGTAAAATGGCAGTTGAATTACTCAGTAAGAATCAGTTCAAAAATGTAAAAAGTATAATCGGAGGAGCTTTGGCACTGAATCAATTATTGAAAGAAGGTTCAAAGGCTTTTTAAAAGGAACAAAGGTTTTTTTAAAGGAACAAAGGTTCAAAGGTTAAAAAAAAAGGTTCTAAGGCTCTGAGATTCTATGTTTTTAAGCTTTGCGAACTTTGCGGTTAATTTCTTAGTCACAGATTAAAAGGATTAAAGAAAATCTGTGAGAATCTGTGTAATTAGTGGCAAAAAGTTTTTTTAAAAATAATTCGTGGCAAATAAAAATAAAAAATAATGAGTAAAAATGTATTTGTAGAAGGACCAATTTCTTCTGAGTTTATCGCCGAATCTATTGCGAAACATCAATCGAAACATACTATTGGGGCGCACAATATTTTTTTGGGACAAGTTCGTGCCGATGTAATTCATGAGAACACTGTAGTCGCCATTGATTATTCGGCTTATACAGATATGGCGAATGAAGCTTTGCATGCAATTAGAGAAAAAGCGTTTGCCAAATATGATTTAACATGTATGCATATTTATCATAGTTTGGGTGTAGTAAAAGCAGGTGAGATTTGTTTATTTGTTTTTGTTTCGGCTACAAGGCGCAAACAAGTTTATGAAGCTACAGAAGCTATTGTAAATTGGATAAAAACCGATGTGCCTATTTTTGGCAAAGAATTATTTGAAAACGATACTTTCACCTGGAAGCAAAATACCTAGAAAATGGTTGATATTACCCATAAAATAAATACATTACGTTCAGCAACAGCAACAGCAATTGTAAAAGTGAGTCAACAAGCGACTATTGATGCAGTTGTTAATAATTTAGTACCGAAAGGGAATGTTATGGAAATGGCAAAAACAGCAGGATTATTTGCTGTAAAAAACACCCATTTATCCATTCCGGATTGTCATCCTATTCCAATCGAATTTACGGCTGTAGAATATAAAATTGAAGGTTTAACGATCGAAATTATATTTAGAGTTAAAACAGTTTACAAAACAGGAGTAGAGGTCGAAGCAATGCACGGAGCGTCGATTGTGGCGCTTACAATGTATGATATGCTTAAACCGATTGATAAAGAGATTGAGATTTCGACAATAAAATTAATTAATAAAGAAGGAGGAAAATCGTCATTTAAGAACCGTTTTCCAGCAACTATAAAAGCGGCAGTTTTTGTATGTTCTGATTCTATTTTTGCAGGCGATAAAGAAGATCGTTCAGGTAAAATCATTGTTGAAAAACTAGCATCTTATGGGGTAGAAACAGCACATTATGAGATTATTCCTGATGAGGTTGATATTATTCAGGAAAGAACTAAAGCTTACGCAAAAGAGAATCAGTTAGTGATCTTTACAGGAGGAACAGGCTTGTCACCACGTGATGTAACTCCCGAAGCACTAGCGCCATTATTAGAGAGTCGTATTCCGGGTATTGAAGAAGCAGTTCGTAACTATGGGCAACAACGTATGCCGTATGCCATGTTATCACGCACAGTCGCAGGAACTTTAGGGAAGACTTTGGTTTTGGCTTTGCCAGGATCAACTAATGGAGCCAGAGAATCTATGGATGCAATTTTTCCACATGTTTTACATGTATTTCATATTTTAAAAGGCAATAATCATGATGCCAAATAAAACAGTTTTAACAGATGATTTTGGGCGTAAGCACAACTATTTGCGTATTTCTCTTATTGAAAAATGCAATTTGCGTTGTACCTATTGCATGCCTGCTGACGGAATTACATTAACTCCGAAAAATGAGTTAATGACTGCCGATGAGGTTTTTGCTATCGCACAAACATTTGTACAAAACGGTGTTGACAAAATCCGATTAACAGGAGGGGAGCCACTTTTAAGAAAGGATTTTCCTGAAATTATTTCAAAATTAGCCACTTTTAATATTAAACTGTCTCTTACCACCAACGGTATTTTGATAGACCGACATTTAGACGTTTTAAAACAATTTAATGTTCGGGACATTAATTTGAGTCTGGATACTTTAATTGCTTCAAAATTCAATTCGATAACGCTTCGTAATCAGTTTGAGAAAGTAATTGATAATCTGCATTTGCTTTTAAACAATGATTTTAATGTAAAAGTAAATGTCGTTCTGATAAAAGGATTTAATGATGATGAGGTTATTGATTTTATTAAATTAACGAAATTTTTACCTTTATCAATTCGGTTTATAGAGTTTATGCCTTTTGCAGGAAATGCATGGGATAAAAGCAAAATGGTTTCCCAAAAACAAATTTTGGAAACTCTTTCCAATCATTATAATCCATCTGAAATTGAAAAGTTAGAGGATGAAAAAAACTTCACAGCCAGAACTTTTAAAATAAAAGATTATCAAGGAAGTTTCGGAATTATCAGTTCGGTTACAAATCCGTTTTGTGATAGTTGCAATAGAATCCGCCTTACGGCAAATGGTAAAATAAAAAACTGTTTGTTCTCTAATGCCGAAACGGATTTATTAACTCCTTTTAGGAATGGAGAAACGATTACCGATTTGATTTCTGCGGCCATTGATAGTAAGAAAAAAGTAAGAGCAGGAATGACTACAATAGAAGAATTGAACAACCCAAATTTAAACCAGGACAATCGCAGTATGATTGCTATTGGGGGGTAGTTTTTTTTTTTGAGGTTCAAAGGTTTTTTTAAGGCTCAAAGGTTCAAAGATGCAAAGGTTTTTTGTAGAGACGCACCGCAGTGCGTCTACGCAATATTGGTTTATTTATAATGCAAGCCCAAATTTGTCTTTCTGACGTAGGAAGAATCTCCGCGAGTGGCTCGACAATTTAGGATAAGTTTGTGTTAGTTTCTTGTGGAGACCCTTCGTTCCTCAGGGTGACAAGATTGGAGAGAAAAAGGAGCAGAGGTTCAGAGGTTTTTGAGGCTCAAAAGGACAAAGGTTCTGAGTTACTAAGGTTTTGAGTTTAAGTCAGGGTTATAATTCCTTTCATTTTTTAAATTCTATCATATTGTCATAGCTCACGGTTTCAACCGTGTGATACGGATTGTGATAATGCATTATGCTCCAACGGTTGAAACCGTTGGCAATGTTTATAATATGTTATTTGTGCTTGGAATTTTTACAAAGTGATTAGACTAATTTACGCAAAACACCTTTGTCAAAGTTCAAAACTTTGACAAAGGTTAGAAGGTTAACAGATTGATCTACATGCAGAATAAGTAAAGTCTTAGCATCTCCAAACAAAAAAGGGCTCAACTTTTTAAAGTTAAACCCTATTTTAATTATTTCTTCTTTTTCGATTTCGATTTCGATTTTTTTGCCTTCTTTTTTGCTATTTTTTTCGCCTTAGCTTTTTCTTTAGCTTTCTTAGTTTTTTCTTTCTTTTTGGCTTTTGCTTTAAGTTTTGCTTTTTTAGCTTTTTCTTTCTTTTTATCCTTCTTAGCTTTTTCTTTTTTCTTAGCTAATTTCTTTTTTTCTTTCTCTTTCTCCTTATCCTTGTCTTTCATCTTTTTCTTCTTTTTATCTTTTGATTTTTCTTTAATAATTTCTCCTATTGCATCAACTAAATTACCTGTACTAGGAGCTGTGCCTTTTTTCTTTTTTGGTGCTACAACAGGTTTCTCTACTATTGTTTTTTCTACAGTTTTTACAACTGGAGTAGCTACTTTTTTAGCGGGAATAGTTTGAGGTGTTTTTACTGGTGTAGGAGTTGTATCTGTAGTTTGTGCTTTAACAACAGGTTTTGTTGGTGTTGCTTTTTTTACAGGTGGTTTTGGTGCAACTTTTACTGGTGTTGTAGTTGCATTAGTTTGTGTTTTAACAACAGGTTTAGTTGTGATTGTTTTTCTAACAGGAGCTTTTCTAGCTGGTGTTTTTGCTACTGGTGTTGTTACTGGTTTTTTGTCTTCTACAATTGGTTGAACGTCATCTGTTTTGGGTAAATCAGTATTTTGAGTAATACCTTCTGTCGCTTTTTTTTCCATATGATATTGGCTTTATAATTGAAAACTTTTGAAGTTAGTAATGATGAAAGGTTAAGGATGTGTCTAAATTGTTAACTTTCAGTTAAGTAAATATAATCAATATAAATGTACGGCAATGTTAAGTTTTTCCTCAATCATACGCTTTTGGATTATTTTACACATTATCTGCAAAAAAAATCCCCTTTGCTTTGTGCAAAAGGGAAGTTATAAAATTGAGTTTAAAGAGGAGTACTTTACAAAAAGATTCTATTTTTTATAAGTAAAAATCCTTGGATTTACGGAGATCATTAACCAAGCCCAGTTATTGGTATGTCCTGCATATCCAGGAGCTTTTAAAACTTCTAAAGTTTTAGTACCAAACATCTGAGAATAACCTCCTGTAAGTGTGATATCTTTTTTGAAATTGAATCCAGCTGTAAAGTCGACCTCAGTTCCTAAATAGGAATCCATTTTTTTGTTATCTACAACTACATCAGCAGCAGATAAGAATACGTGTGGCATTAATGCAAATTGCCATTTTTTTACATTGTAATTGAATTTTAAAGAAGCATCTTGTAAACCAACGCTGTTTTGATGACCTCCTCCAACATAAAAATAATCCATATACCCGTTGAAAGCATGATTGGTACCAAAAATGGGGTTGAATGATTTGATAACTGTACTTCCGTCATTTGTATCTTTTCCTGATAGATATTCGTAACCAATACCAGCTTTAAATGAATCTGTTATACTGTATGCAAAGTTTACAGCTCCATCCCAGGCGCTTACTTGTTTGTCTGCACTTTTTCCGGTTTGACCGTAGAGACTTAAATTACCATCAATTTTTTTTGTTTTGTAAGTCAGGTAAGTTCCAAAAGTTTGTTTGTAATCAATTAGTAGTTTTTTGTCGACATCATTATTCATATACTCATAACCTGTATTCAAAACTAATAGACTAACTCCTAATTTGTCTACATTAGTATGATACCATGCATATTGCATTGTTTTATAGTTACCTACTGTGTATGGAGTTTGAAAGTTGCTTTCGGCGTCAGAGTTATAGGCTAATCCCATATCAAGCTGATGGTTTTTTGGATGAAAAGAAACCATTAAGGCATCATGACTTTGTCCTTGTTGTAACCAGTCGATTTCTCCCATAATACGTTGATTGTCGTATGAGAGTACTTGACGTCCCGCTCTTGCGCTCCATTTTTCACTTATGTCATATTGTGCCCATGCTTCAAAAAGGGCTACACCATTTGCATCTTTCGTTGTAGTTGTTCCCACATCTCCCCATGTTCTAACATTCTGTAAAGTTAATTTAACTTTTAGCTGGTCTTGCGCAAAGTTTAAATTTAATCTTGTACGTTGAGAAACAAAAGATGTTGCTTCCTGACCATATGGGATAAGAGTTTTATATCCGTTTCTATACTCATAGCGGGGTCTAAGCTGTAAATTTGCGTCAAACTCCTGTGCTTGCATATCAATGCTTATGCCTCCTAATATTAATAAAGCGATAATTTTAAATTTCTTCATAACTAAGTTATTTATATACAGTGTAAAATTAAAGGACAAAAAGGTCTTTTTATGTGATAAAAGTCATACAATCTAAATTTATGGTAAATTATTGTTATTTATTATTTTGCAAGATGCTTCTTAACTTAGTATTTTATTATAGTTAGATGCATTTTTATTAAGTAGGTTGCGAAAACAATAAATCGAAGAACTAGGGCAAAAGTTATTAATAAAGATATAATATTTATTTATAACTGTAAGATTTTTAAATAGTTGTATTAGTTTTTAGGTGGGTGAAATATAATAGTAGTGAAGTTAATTATTGTAGAAAAAACAATAATTATGATGTAATAAAGGGATTTAATTATAATACATACTTATATCGTATTTAGATAAAAGGCTAATTAATGCATTTTAATAGTAAGTATAAATACTTGTTTCCTGAAGTTGTAGGAATTGAGATGTTTTAATCTAGATCAAAGAATATTCTGAAGCCTTATTAGATAGCTCCATTAGATTTTTTACTTTGAGTTTTTTCATTAAATTGAATCGATGAACTTCGGCAGTTCTTTTGCTAATATTAAGAGTTTCTGCAATTTCTTTGTTTCCTTTTCCAGTTAATAATAGTTTAAGAATTTCTCTCTCTCTTCTGGTAATCATTGTTTCTTCACCCGAAGATTGTCTTAAATCAACATTGAAATTGTTATGAAGTAACTGTTTGATTAATATTGCCGATACATCACCGCTAAAGTATTTACCGCCCATAGCGACAGTATGTAACGCTTTTAAAAATTCTTCTTTGCTGGAGCCTTTTAATAAATAACCATCTGCACCTGCCTTAATAGATTTTAAAACATATTCTTCAGATTCATGCATTGTTAATATGATTATTTTAACAGATTGATTCTGATCTCTAAGTTTTTCTACTACTTCGATGCCATTTAAGTGTGGCATTCTAATATCTACTATAAGTAAATCGGGTTGTTTGTCTATAACAATTTCCAGGGCTTCTAAGCCATCTGCTGCTTCCCCAACAACCTCAATATTAGATTCGTTTTTTAATAATGATTTAATGCCATCCCTTACAAATACATGGTCATCTGCCAGAACAACGCGAATGATATCTGCCATTTTACTTAATTTACAAATTAGGATTTACGTATATTCTGCTAGATTATTATGCTAATATACGTAATTCTTAATTTTTTGAGATGATATTAATTTAAAAGTAAAATTGTATGGTAGGAAAATGATAAATTATAAGCCTAAAGAAGCTTTAATTAATTCGAGATTTTCTTTGCTGTAGTTTATTTTTAAGGCTTCCTGATGTCCTTTATCAGACATTTTATCCCAAGTTTTTTTTATGATGTTTTTTAGCTTTTCTTCATCGTGTTTATGCACAAACGGATCAAGATAATATTCTAAAAATACGAGACAAATTACATCTTCTAACAATTGGGTTTCAGCATCTTTTTTAAGTAATTTTTTTTCGATTAAAAAAGAAACGCGAGCTATAAATTCTGAATTATAACCTGCTTTTTCTAAAATTACAGCAGTTGTTTTAGCGTGAAACTTTTTTAAATCTTCTCTCCATTTTAAATATCCCACACGATCCATTGGATAAGATTCTCGGGCAACTTTCCATCTGCAAATATGTTGCGCTTTAGAAGCAATTTGTACTTCTTCTGAAGCTTCTGGATGAAACTCCATTAATTTTGCATACATCCTGTTAGAGTAAAGCAACTCTTTAGGATATGTCGTGTTATTATCGGTTTCATGATTTGGATCCTGAGCATTTTCGGCATCAATCCATTCGCTTGCTTTCTGAAAAGGTGTTGTCATTTATAAGGAGATATATACAACCAAAGATACATAATTTAAGATATATAAATAATCTAAAAGTCAATAGGAATCGTACTAGCAGTAGTACAAATGAGTTAGCGCTTTATCACAGCTGATTGTTGCACTTATTTTTTTATTGTAAATTAGCTAAAAATCTATTTTATTTATTAAAGAAGTTAACATCTTTAAATTTAGGATGTTAATTTAAAATTACACACATGAAAAAACTTTTACTATTAGTCTCGGTCGCAATTTTGTCATTCAGTTGTAAAACGACAGTAAAGCCTAAACCTTTAACACAACCAAAGGAAGAAAACCCCGCATCTATGAATACAAATAATGCAGACGAATATGATGGTTCTACGTTTTTTAAGGCTACTGGAAACGAACCTTTTTGGGGCTTAAAAATAGGTAAAGAAAAAATTACTTTTACCTCGTTGATTGAAGGATTAGAGGAAGTTAGTTCTCCTTATATAGAGCCTATTAGAGCGATGGATGCAAATGTTAAGTTGTATCGTTTTAATACTAAAACAGGTAGTATGAGTATTACGATTCAGCAAATGGATTGTACTGATACAATGTCGGGAGATAAATCGCCTTATAATGTTAAAATCGAAATCACAAATAATAGCGATGGTAGCGTAAAAAATATCGAAGGTTGCGGAAGATATATTACTGATTATCGCTTACATGATATCTGGGTTTTGGAGCAATTAAATGGAAAAAAAGTTGCTGTAGTTGATTTTCAAAGAGAACTACCTAGAATTGAAATTTATAGTGCTGAGAATAGATTTTTAGGCTTTGCAGGATGTAATCAGGTTAACGGAAGTATCTTTTATGAGAAAGATTTATTGCGTTTCACAAATGTGGCTTCAACGTTAATGGCATGTAGTGGAAATAATAAAGAAGATGAATTTTTGCAAGCGCTTCAAAGTACTACAACTTATACTGTAGCCAATAATAGATTATCATTGTCTAATCCGTCTGGATTGCTTTTAGTTTTCAGAAAAATTGACTAAGGAAGGTTCAAAGTTTCTAAGGTTCAGAGCTTCAAAGATGCAAAGGTTCTAAGGTACTGAGATTAAAAAAGACAAGCTACATAATTATGTGGCTTGTCTTTTTTAACTATGTTATGAATTCATTTATATATAAAATAGAGTAAATACTCAATGGGATTTTTCATAGTCTTGTCACGTGAATAAAGAGTTTCGCAAACAGTTAACCAAACGATATTGAGTTACTAGTGCGGTCCTTTCTACGTCAGGTCGACTTGAAGTAATTCCTCAGAGCCTTTGTTTCTTTACGACTCTGAAGCTCTTTTATCTCAATTTCTTAGAACCTTTGCATCTTAGAACCTTTGTACCTTAGAGTTTACTCTAATTCTTCCGCTTGATCATCTACAAAGTCCAATTCTAATGCTCTTACGGTTTGGACTGCGTTTCCGGCGATACCACGTATAGAACCGTACATTCCTAGGGTATTATTGACTACTTTTTCTATTTGTTTCTCACGTTGTTTCCAGATACGTTGCATGGCTCTTTTTTCTGAATCTAAATCGCTTTGCATTTGTGTAAATCCTTCTACGATTCCTTCTATTTGTAAACGGAATTCGTTGCTGGTTAAGAAATCGTATAACATGGCCATTTTATCGCCTTTGTTTTCCTGTGCTTGTACTGCTTGGCTCACTTGTATTAGGGATTGACGTAAAACAGCGCTTAAACCTTTAAATTCATCATAAGTACAAATCCAGATTCCGTCGCGCATTCCCATTCGGTCCATTCCGGTTGGCATTACTTCGGTAACAAGAACTCCAATATTGGCTTTTTTATCTCGAATATCATTCTTGAATTTTTCAATCCAAGCGGGTTGAAAGGCTTTTGTACGCTTACTTTCGTAATATATAGAACCACAATTTTGTAATTCGCGTGTATTTACTATTTGCAAACAATCGGCTCCATTGGCTCCTTTTTTAACTTCGTCGATACTGTCTAAAGGAAAATTAGAAGCTAGCCATTCTTCAATTGCTAATTCCATTACTTCTCCTTGCAATTGCATAGAACCTTGTTCTTGCTTGCGTTTCATTTCTTCGATAAGCTTCTTTTGGTCGTCGGATTGTTTTTGGTATTCTTTTATTTTTAACTCGTTTTTTTCTTCTTCTTGCTTGCGAATTTTATCGCGTTCCAAAACTAAAGTTGCGTTGAGTTGTTTTTGAGATTCAGCTTCGATTGCTTCTTTTATTTCCAGTTTTTCACGCTGAAGTTTAGCAATCTCGCCTTCCATTTTATTTAGTTCGCGTAATTTTTCTGATTTTTCCGAAAGTTCTTTTTCCATCGAAAGCAAACGGTCTTTGTTTTCTTCGTTTAGCTTTGTTTTTAATTTTTCGGTGATTTCTTTTTCAGCAATCTTTTTTTCTCGGTCTAAGCGTTCTGTAAAAAGTTCGTTTTCTTGCTTTTTCTTGGCTTCAAATTCTGCTTTAGCTTTTTCGAATTGCTCGTTTTTAAGCTCCAGTTCTTTTGACTGTGCTGTAGCTTTTTGCTGAAATTCTTTACGGATGCTATCTTCCAATTGATGTTTTAGGATATCGTTTACATCGATTGTTGTTCCGCAATTTGGACACTGAATTGAAGATTGCTCAGCCATTTTGTTTGTTTTTTATGGGTAATATTATTTTCTGCTAAGGTATTTAAAAGTTAGCGATATGCATAATGTTTTATAGCTTCAGTAATTTTATTTGGGTAAATAAATTTGCTTGTGTTTCGTATTTTGATTTTATAATTTCTTGATTTTTATGCCAAGTAAAGTGATGTTCTGGGGAATTATAATAGGATTTATTTCTTTGGCTTGAGCCAAAAAATATTTTAGATGGCGTAGTTTTATAAATTTGGTGTGTATTGATGAATTATGAAACAAGTATTTTTGAAGTATATATCAAAAGAAGACTTTTGAAAAAAAATGTTTCACGCAGATTTGGTAGATTGAGCGGATTATTTTTTTAGCCACTCCAGATTAAAAAGATTTTAATATCTACGATTATCTGCTTAATCTGCCAAATCTGCGTGAAAACCTGAAACAAAAACTATGGAAAAATCAACTACTACAGAAATTAGGGAACGTTTTGATAATGATGTCGAGCGATTTTCAAATTTAGATACGGGTCAATTATCTACAATTGATGCTAAAATTTCGTTGGAACTTATAACAGAAGCTTCTAAGAGAATTGTTCCTAATGCAAAAAATATCTTGGATATTGGTTGTGGTGCAGGAAATTATACGTTGATGATGCTTTCAAAAGTTCCGGATTTAAATTGCACTTTGGTTGATTTGAGTAAACCAATGTTAGATAAAGCTTATGAAAGAGTGTCTGATGAAACTGACGGAAGGGTAGAGGTGAAGCAAGGTGATATTCGCGAAGTCGAATTACAGGAGAATCATTATGATATTATTTTGGCTGGAGCAGTTTTGCATCATTTACGTGATGATCAGGATTGGGAAACTACATTTACTAAGATATTTAAACTATTAAAACCTGGTGGATGTTTTATGATTTCGGATTTAATTACTCAGGATACAGAGTTACTAAATGAATATACCTGGGAGCGATATGGAGATTATCTTGAGGGGTTAGGAGGAAAGGAATATCGCAAAAATGTATTAGATTATGTTGCCAAAGAAGATTCTCCCAGATCGATGAATTATCAGTTAGATTTAATGAAAAAGGTAGGTTTTAGGAGTGTCGAAATCTTACACAAGAATATGTGTTTTGGTGCTTTTGGCGGGATTAAATAATCTAAAAAAGGCTTTAGCAGAATCACTATAGATTCGGCTAAAGCCTTTTTTATTATTGTTATTAAACCGTTGGTTAAAACCAACGGCAAGTCATAGAAATTGATGACCTATAAATTTAAACGATATCTACAACAATTCGTCCAGTAGAAGAACCATCGCTCACTGCTTTATGGGCTTCGATGGCATTGTCCAAAGTGAATTTTCGAGGATCAATAAGAGGTTTTAATTTTCCTTCTTCAAATAATTTTGTGGCTTGTGTCAGGATATCGCTGTGGTGTTTTCTTCCTTCACCACTGATTGCTGGATGTAATACAAAAACACCATGAAGACTTGCTGAACGTAGCGAACTTGTTGCAAGAGTATGTGTTCCAAAAGCATAACAGCTGCTAATTTGACCATAATGACGAATGGCTTTAAATGAATCGTCAAGAGATTGACCTCCAACGGTATCATATATAATATCAAAACCTTTTCCGTCTGTGTATTGATTTACATAATCTTCGACTTGAGTGGTTTTATAATCAATAGGAGTTGCTCCGTACGATTTTACAATGTCTTCTTTTTGTTTAGAAACTGTTGCATAAACGTCTGCACCTAGAGTTTTGGCAAGTTGTACCACAATGTGTCCAACTCCGCCAGCTCCTGCATGTACAAGGACTTTGTCTCCTTTTTTTACTTTTGCTCTGTCGATTAAACCTTCCCAAGCTGTAAGTACCACTAGCGGAATTCCGGCAGCTTCTTTCATGCTTAGGTTTTTTGGTTTTATGGCTAACAAATCAGCATCGACAACGGTGTATTCTGCTAGAGTTCCTTGAAGTCCTAAAACACCTCCTGCTAGTCCGTAAACTTCATCGCCAATTTTGAACTGGGTTACACCTTCACCAATTGCTTCGATTACTCCAGCAAGGTCTGTACCTAAAATAGCTGGTAATACTGGCGATGCATAGGGAGAAACTCCAATTCTGATTTTGTTATCGATTGGGTTTACGCCGCTTGCGTGTATTTTAACCAAAACTTCTCCTTTTTTAGGAGTTGGTTTTTCAATATCTGTACTTACAAATTCAGATTCGTAAGTATTTATAAAAAGTGCTCTCATCTTCTTGATTATAGTATTTGCACTGTTTTGTAAACTTGAATTGGTGCTGAAAGTAAATTTTCGCTTTTTGTAATGAACTCTAGTAAGAAAGGTTGATTGTCGTGTATGTCAAGATCTGATTGGTCTTTCCATTCTTCCCAAATGATAAAAACATTCTCGGCGTTGTGTAAATCGTAACGCACACAAGCGTCTTCTTTTCGGGTTTGATTTACCAGATTTTCAACCAAGGTTTTTACTTGTTGTATACTTTCTTTTTTACTTTTAATAATGGCTGTAATTGAAATCATATTTATATAGTTTTAAAAAGTTGTTCTAAATGTGTAGTATATTCCTGCTTAAAGATACCAATATTTTCTGCAGTAGCGCCTTTTTCGACATCATGAAAATGGAATCCGTCTAATTTTTCCATTCCTACAAATTTATTCATTTTATGAAAACCAAACATTACTCCATCATCTACAGATGTTTGTTCGAAGAATTCTCCAGGAAGTGTAAATGCTGCTGCGGGAGCATTCCAACTTGTGGTTAGCATATATTTACGCCCATGCAAAAGTCCGCCAGTTCCGTAATTAATGTCTGGATTTGTTCTGGTTCTACCGTCACTTTTGTAAATTCCTTTATTGTGTCCTGCTGTAAATACGTCGTCGATGTATTTTTTGAAACCATTTGGTACCTGAAACCACCAAACGGGTGTGTGATAAATGACGACATCTGCCCAAACGAATTTTTCAACTTCTTGATCCAGATCGAATTCTTGTTTTATATCGGTTGTTTTTATTTCGTAGTTTTTACTTTTTAGGTATTCGATTGTCCAATCGGTAACGGTTTGATTGAATCTTCCTCCTGAATGAGCAAAATTTTGTCCGCCGTTAATAATAAATATTTTTTTCATCTTTTAATCTTCTAATTGCATTATTGGTTTTGTGTGAGGGGGAGTAGCGGTATCCTTTTATTTTTTTTCTTTAAAAAAATAAAAGATTTAGCGGATGACCCGACCCCGCTTTCGAGGTTTCGAGAGTGCGGGGTCACACCCAAATTTTTTTTATTTTGTTTTTGAAATTGCCTGATTAATAAAATCAAGTTCTGATGCTGATAAATCGAAATCCATTGCTTTTGCGTTAGAAATTGCTTGTTCGGCATTTCGCGCACCTGCTAAAACTATTGTAATTCCTTTTTGTAATGTTGTCCAACGCAAAACTAATTGTGCTAATGTTGCATTTTTGGCATTGGCTAATGAGCTTAGTTCTTCGACTAGTGTTTTTACTTTTACGAGGTCGAATTGGTTAAAATATCCATTACGATGGTCGTTGTCTTTTAGTTTACTATCGGTAAAATATTTTCCAGTAAGCAATCCTCTTTCCATTGGGCTGTAAGCAATAATACCAATGTTTTCAGCAACTGTTAGCGGAATCAAATCGGTTTCGATACTGCGATTAAGCATGCTGTATGATACTTGATTTGATGCTAATTGTATTGTTTTTTGTGCTTCTTGAATTTGAGCTGTACTATAATTACTAACTCCGGCTGCTCTTATTTTTCCTTGTTGGATTAATAGTTCCATGGCTTCCATGGTTTCGCTAATGGGTGTTGTTGCGTCTGGCCAGTGTATTTGTAATAAATCGATATAATCGGTCTGAAGGCGTTTTAAGCTTTCTTCGACTTCTTTTATAATGTTATTTTTGGAAGCGTATTTATATACGGGAATTTGTTTTCCGTTGTCTTCGGCATCAAAAAAGAATTCTCCTTTTCCGTTGTTGCTTCCGTCCCAAACTAGTCCAAATTTAGTTAGTAGTTGTACTTTTGTTCTGTCTTGTGTTTTTAGGGCTTCGCCAATCATTTCTTCGCTTAATCCAAATCCGTAGAATGGAGCGGTGTCTAATGTTGTTACTCCATTATCGATTGAGGCGTGTATTGATGCTATTGAATCTTTCTTTTCGTTTCCGCCCCACATTGTACCGCCAATGGCAAATGCGCCGTATGTAATTGCTGATAATTCGAGTTCTGTATTGCCTAATTTTCTATATTCCATGATGTTGTATTTTGATGCTTAAAATTTGTTTGGCAAAATTATACTGTTTTTAAGACTGTTAACTTGTATATATTTGTGTTTTTTAGGTATATTTGCAAACTGAATTAATTAAGCGGTATTATGAAGAAAGAAAATTTATACGAACCTTTTACGGTTTCTTTTGAAACGCTGGATGAATATCCTGATGTTGGAGACCGTCATAATTTCTTTGAATTGGTTTATATTTTGGAAGGAACGGGTTCGCAATGTATCAACAAAAATATTTTTGAATATGATGCTGGACATATGTTTTTACTAACTCCTGAGGATTGCCATAATTTTACGATTGAGACTAAAACAAAGTTTTTCTTTTTGAGATTCAATGATATTTATTTGAAAAATTCTAGTTTGCAGAATGAGAATATTCAGCGTTTGGAATATATTTTACAAAATGCCAATCATCAGCCTGGTTGTATTTTGAAAAATGATGCTGATAAATGTTTGGTAAAAGTGATGATTGAAGCTATTTGTCGTGAACATCAGGATAAAGATGTTTATAACAAGGAGTTGATTCAGCAATTGGTGAACACTTTAATTATTATTGTTGCCAGAAATATTGCGAAGTATTTGCCGGAGCAGGTAAATATTGGATGTGAGGCTAAAGCAATGGATATTTTGCAATATATTCAGAATAATATTTACTATCCTGAAAGAATAAAAGCGGAATCGCTAAGTGAGTATTTTGGGATTTCGAATACGTATTTAGGACGTTATTTTAAGAAACATGCCAATGAAACCATGCAGCAATATATTAGTAATTATAAAACGAAACTCATAGAACATCGCTTGCAGTTTAGTGATAAACGCATTAACGAAATTGCGTATGAATTTGGTTTTACGGATGAAAGCCACTTTAATAAATTCTTTAAAAAACAAAGAGGGAATAGTCCTTCGGAATTTAGAAAAGTGATACGTCTTAATTAAATTGTCTATAAAGGAACGCAGATGACACGGATTTACAAAAAGTAAAGACGCTGATTAAAACGGATTTTTTTAAACAATGATAATTCTGAAGTTTCGGTATGGGTGAAAATCAGTTTTAATCCGTGTTTTCGCCTTAGCGAATCTGTTTAATCTGCGTCCCTTTCGCAAAGTGGTAGATAGGAATTATAAGGATTAAAAAGATTTCTTAGTTTTTCTTTAAATCTTCTTCTGCTGACCAAGTTGAGAATGCTGTGTCTGCACCGCCTATTTCTATTATTTTGTTTTTATGTGTCATTACGCCCAATCCGTGTTCCTGATCCCAAGAACAAGAAAACATATAACCAATGTATGGGATATCATCTTTAAATACTGATGTTATATAAAAAGTAGATGGAGATAATAGATCTGCGAAATCTTTTATTTGAGATATATCTGGCATGAAATCTTGTTTTTCATCCTCTGGATAATCATAGATTTCTTGTAATTCGGGGTATTTACTTAAAAGCTCAGAAAGAATGCTTTCTAGAATTCTGGTCTGATTGTTTTGTAAATATTCGATTCCGTTATTGTGCTCTGTAGAATGTTCTTCAATTTCATCTGAATCCTCGTCTAATATAACGTAATCTAGTCTTTCTTCGTTTTCACTAAAAAATAACTGCCAATCTTTTAGGTTGATAGTGTTGTAATAGATTTCATCATCTTGTTCTTTTTCCGGAAGTTCTTTAGGGTTTTCAAGATGTTTATTGAAAAACTCAAAACAAAATGGTGCTCTGGTAAATAGATATTCAGGGTTTTCTTTATAGGATAAATGAAGGTATTCTAATGCTTTTTCTTCGTTTCCGCATTCTAAACAACATTCGCCATTATAATAATTGTTTATATAATCTGGGTGTTTTTGTGATAGGGAATGAAGGTTCATCATATCCAGCCATCTTTGCATATTATTATAGTCTTGTAATCTTATATATTCATTTATCATCCTGCCAATAAAAATACTTCCCTGCTGGATGTTGTATTTTTCATCGTCAGCCTGATGCCATTTCTCTTCAATATAATTAATTAAATCCTGAGATGTTAATGTGTTTTTCTTCAGTGAATACTTATCTAAAAAATTATCAATTTCTGCAATTATTTGGGATGCGTTTGACATTCTAATTGTTTTAAGTTTAGTCTGATTTTTGTACGTAAGTTACTTAGGCTATGTATAAACTAGCTATGAAGTTTCTGTAATTTGTAAAGGAAGAAATATTAGATAATCTTTTTGATAACACGCAGTTTATGAGTGTGTCTGTTTGTTTCGGGATTGTAAATTCCTAAATGGTCTAAACGGTCAATTCGTACTTTTCCACTGGCGTGAATGATGTAGTTGTTGTCCATGATTATACCTACGTGCGTGATGTTTCCTTCTTCATTGTCAAAAAAGGCTAAATCGCCTGCTTCGCTTTCTTCAATAAAACTTAAAGGAGCTCCTTCTAAGGCTTGTTGCGATGCATCGCGTTTAATTTTATATCCGTTTAACTTGTAAACCATTTGTGTAAAACCAGAGCAATCTATCCCAAAAGGAGTTTTTCCTCCCCAAAGATATGGTGCATTCTGGTACATAAAAGCGGTGTTTATTAAACTTTTCTTAGGTTTTATGCCGCTGGTTTTTGTGCCTTCAAATTCAAAATTTGAAGTGTTTATCTCGCTATTATTCAGAAAGGTTAGTGATGCACCAAGCGGAATTGGTAATAATAAATTATTTGGTGATGTGATATAGTCGATTAAATCGGCATTTAGTATTTGTGCATCCGAAGATAGTAAGTTATAATTTGCCTCGGATATTATTTGGTATTGTTTGGAATCGACCCAACCTTCGTAATCGTCGAATTGGATTTTAATTTTAGACCATTGATTTTGCTGTTCCAGAATCTCAAAGTGTTCTCCAAATAAAACTTGGGTAACGATTTCGCTTCTATCACTTGGTTCAAATCGAACAGGCACTATGGCTAGATTACAAATTCCGAACATTTAAGGTGTTTTATGAGTTAAGAATCAGGAGTTATTATTATGCAATAACTCCTGATTGATATTTATTTATGCTCTTTCGATAACAATTGCCGAAGCTCCACCACCACCATTACAAATAGCTGCAGCACCAATTTTGGCATTGTTTTGTTCTAAAACATTGATTAAAGTTACGATAATTCTAACTCCTGAACAACCTAGTGGATGTCCTAATGAAACGGCACCACCATTTACGTTTACTTTATCGTTATCTAGATCTAATATTTTTGAATTTGCTAATCCAACAACTGCAAAGGCTTCGTTGAATTCGAAATAATCTACATCGCTTATTGAAATCCCAGCTTTATCTAATGCTTTAGGTAATGCTTTTGCCGGACTTGTTGTAAACCATTTTGGTTCTTGTGCAGCATCGGCATAGCCTTTTATGTAAGCAAGCGGTTTTAAACCTAATGCAATTGCTTTTTCTTCTGACATTAATACTACAGCAGCTGCACCATCATTTATTGTTGAAGCGTTTGCAGCAGTTACAGTTCCGTCTTTGGTAAAAACAGCATTTAATGAAGGGATTTTGTCTAACTTAACATTAGTGTATTCTTCGTCTTTTGATACGATTATCGGATCTCCTTTTCGTTGTGGTACGGCAACTGGAACAATTTCTGAATCAAATTTTCCTGCGTCCCAAGCTTTTGCACTTCTTTCGTATGATTGAATAGCAAAATTATCTTGTTCCTCACGGCTGATGTTATATTCAGACGCACATAAATCAGCGCAAACTCCCATTGCGTTGTTATCGTAAGCATCTGTCAAACCATCTTTTTGCATTCCGTCAACCATTGTAGTTGGACCAAATTTAGTTCCGTTACGCATTTGTACGTAATGTGGAATCAAACTCATGTTTTCCATCCCACCAGCAACTACGATTTCGGCATCGCCACAAGCAATTGCCTGAGCACCTAACATTACTGCTTTCATTCCTGATGCGCAAACTTTGTTTACAGTTGTACAAGCTACTTCATTAGATAATCCAGCAAATATAGCTGCCTGACGTGCTGGAGCCTGACCAACTCCTGCCTGTACTACGTTACCCATGAATACTTCATCAACTAAATTTGGGTCTAATTGTATTCTCTCTAAAGCTCCTTTAATAGCGACAGCACCTAATTTTGGGGCTGAGACTGTAGATAATCCTCCCATGAAACTTCCGATAGGGGTTCTAACGGCAGAAACAATAACAACTCTTTTGTTCATTTTCTGTGTGATTTAGTTAATGAAGCAAATTTAATCTTTATTTAAACAAATTCAAATTTTGTGTGTTTTGATTGTGTTTTTAAATTATTAGTAAAATTTATATAATTCTATTTGTTTGATAGTGAAGTGCTTTTGAAAAAAGATGAAAAAATATTGAAAAAAGTCTCCGAAATACTTGTGAGATACGGAATGATGTCTTAGATTTGCAACCGCAAAACAGAACACGTTTCTTGAGCGTTGGAGAGGTGCCAGAGTGGTAATGGAGCAGTTTGCTAAACTGTCATCGAGTGATCGGTGCCAGGGTTCGAGTCCCTGTCTCTCCGCGATTAAAATTTTGCCTTCGGGGTGTAGCGTAGCTCGGTTATCGCGCCTGCTTTGGGAGCAGGAGGCCGCAGGTTCGAATCCTGCCACCCCGACTAAAACTTTCCATTAGTTTTAAAATAAATGGAGGCATAGCTCAGCTGGATAGAGCACCTGCCTTCTAAGCAGGCGGTCGAAGGTTCGAATCCTTCTGCCTTCACACTAAAACCCGCTAAATTAGCGGGTTTTCGGTTAAAATACAAGGACGTATAGCTTAGCTAGATAAAAGTATGCTTATTTTGAATAAGTTAAGTCTAGGTTAAGTTAGAAATAAAATGGAGGCATAGCTCAGCTGGATAGAGCACCTGCCTTCTAAGCAGGCGGTCGAAGGTTCGAATCCTTCTGCCTTCACGAAAAACCACTCAATCGAGTGGTTTTTTTGTTTTTGATACTTTCTCAATTCTTACTTGTTTTATGATTTACTAGTTTTTTAGATTATTATATATTTTACAAGTTTAATATATAAAAATTATTGTTTTAAAATATTCATAATATTTTAACAAAATTAAAATTGATATTAAGTTGATAAAAACAAGTATATTTAGTTCATTATAATTTTGGAATGGTATTTTTATACGATCATAAATTATGGGTTTCCGTAATAAAGTGAAAGTTAAAATACTAATATTTGATAATATTTAAAATTCAGAATATATGGATAATTCAATTATCGATGTCACTGGCGAATACTATAGCCTTTCTAATAATTTATCGAGAAACTCTAATGTTCCGTATTGGGGACATCAATATGTATATTCCTATTCTGAAATTAACTCTGCAACGAGTCAGCAGCGTGTTTTTTATAAAACTTATAAATTTAATTTTCTAAACAATATTTATACAAATCTTGAAGGCAATAATAACTATGCGTTTATTTTGCTTTTTGATCTTTTAAATGAATATGAAAATCACAAAAATACTATTCGTCTCGAAAAACAATTAAAAGAGTTAAGGATTTACCATCCTAAAACTAAATCATATTGTATTTCGTATTTGGTTAAAAAATTGCTAGAACACAATCTTCATAAAGATGTGGAAAGAATAAGGAAAGAAGAAAATTACTATGATGATTATTCAGGATATGATTATTTAAAATTAGGCGCTCAATTTAGAGCCAAACTGGATTTAAGTGATCAGGATGTAGAATTGCTAAACAAGCTATGGAATCCGGAAAACAACTTTTTCAGTATTGAATTTTGCGGACTTGAGGTTGTCAAATTTTATTTATATGTAGTTAAAAAGTTAGAAGAAAAGTATGAAAAAGAATCATCTTCCTTAAACGATGAACTTGATAAAGTTGCCGATAGTATAGCTTGTAAACATTATAATTATCGAAAAGGAAGTAGTAATTATAAATACTCTATAGAGACAATTGTTAATGAACTTCATTCTAATATTTTTAAATACTGTGAAAACGTTGTTCGAGAGAATTTTGGGCATAAAAGAAAACTGAATGTTGATTTACAATATACTTCTGATTCGATTACTGAAGAATATAATAATCGAATAGTTTTACGATTAAAAAAGATAATGCAAGTTTACCTTCCTACCATAAATGAGCCAGATGAAAAAACAGATGTTGAACTTAATGCACAAAATACAACTCGTTGGAAAATAAAATTTGATGAATTGGTGAGTAAGTATAACAACGATTCAAAAGCATTTACTCAGAAGATTATCAATTTGGGAACTCAGAACAAAAATAATCCATCTGTTGAGAATATTTTTTATGAAGCTTCAAAGTTTATAGCAAGTCATGATAAAGAAACTGCACTTAATTTATACGTTTATTATATTTACTATGATCTCAATTCGGTAAAATTTGATAATAAGCAATTAAATATAACAACTCAAAAAAACCTGTTTAAAACTACTGAACAGTTGAATGATTTTCAGGTTATTATTAATCATTTTGTACAGGATAAAGACTTAGAAAAAGCATTAAAATCGATTCCAGCTGTATATGCAGCAAAGAGAAAAAAAATACAATTAGACAGACAAGCTATTCAGGAAGTACATGATAAACATTCTGGGACTGTTGAACTACTTAATGAATATTTACGTGATGAAGAGGATATACAGGAAGTTGAAAAACTACATATGGATAATGAGATTTTCCTGCAAATAATTCCTCCGTCAGAACAGATTCAAACAAGTTCTTTTGAAGATTCAATTAATTTTACAAAAATTCAACAAGAGATTTTAGATATTTTTTCAAAAGCAAATCTTTCTATTCTTCAGGCTGATTTTGAAATAGTAGCAAGATCAAAAGGAATGTTTAAGAATCAACTGATAGAAAGTATTAATGAAATTTGTTATGAAACATTAGATGATGTTTTAATTGAAGAAGATGAAGAATTTTACATTATAAACGAAACTTATTTTAACCGAATATTAGCAAAATGATAGAGAACATTAAACCAAAAGAAGCCACAGCAATTATTAACTCATTAATCGGAGGCGTAGTGCCTAAAATTGGTGTTCAGCATATTACCGTTGGACGTTCTGAAGAAATAAGCGCATTTGTAAATGCGCTAGAAGACGTGAAAAATGGACATAGTATGGTGAAGTTTTGGATTGGTGATTTTGGATCTGGAAAATCATTTATGCTCCATTTACTAAACACTGTAGCACTAAAACAAAAGTTTGTAGTTACAAATGCCGATTTTACGCCTGACAACAGGCTTTACTCCAATGACGGGAAAGGTGTTGCGCTATATTCAGCTATAATGGATAATATTGCAATCCAGACTAAACCTGAAGGCGGAGCATTACCTACTTTAATGGAAAAATGGATAGAACAGGTAGTTTTAAAAACGGCTCAGGATAATAATATAGGAATAGAGAATATAAGAGATGAGAAATATTTAAATCTCATTCAAAACAACATAATGAAAACCATCAATGAAATTACAGAAGTTGGAGGTTTTGATTTTGGAACTGTTGTGATGAAATATTACGAGGGTTATATTAAAGATGATGAACAATTAAGACGAAATGCTTTAAAATGGCTTAAAGGTGAATATCATACAAAAACGGAAGCAAAACAAGATTTAGGAGTAAGAGAAATAATAAATGATCTGAACTATTATGACATGCTTAAAAACTTCTGTAAACTATTTGTAAGCATGGGGTATAGCGGTTTTATGATTAATCTTGATGAAGCAATAAATCTTTATAAAATTTCAACATCAGTAATGAGAGAAAAAAATTATGAGAAGATTTTGAGTATTTATAATGATTGTTTTCAGGGAAAAGTGAGTAATTTATTTTTCAATTTTGCAGGAACAAAAGAAGTTCTTGAAAATGAACGACGAGGTTTATTCAGTTATCATGCTTTAAAATCAAGATTAGAAAGTAATAAATTTGAAACTGCTGAAATTAGAGATTTTGCACAACCAGTAATTAAATTACTTCCACTGGATCATAATGAAGTTTTTGTATTACTCAAAAAGCTAAAAGCAATTTTTGATTACAATTATAAAGTAACAACAAATATTTCCGACGATGATATACAGAATTTTATGGAAGAAATGTTTAATAAACCAGGCGCTTCAGAGTTTTTAACTCCACGTGAAGTTATTAGGGATTTCTTAAATATTCTAAATATAATCAGACAAAATCCAGATTTAGACAAAAACAAATTATTTGGCGACATCGAAATTTCGGACGAAAGACCAGATACTGTTTTAATTGATAGTATTGAAGAATTATAATGTCTTTTGAGCTATTATCAGAACCCATCCGAAAATACATTCGCGATAAACGATGGGAACAATTGCGTCCTATTCAAAATGCAGCAATTACGAGAATTTTAACTACAGATAAACATTATATTCTAGTATCAAGAACTGCTTCAGGAAAGACTGAAGCAGCCTTTTTACCTGTTTTATCTCAAGTAAATTTTAATGAACAAGGAGTTCAGGTTTTATATATTTCTCCACTTATCGCCTTAATAAACGATCAATTTTTCCGCGTTGAGGAATTGTGTAAAAACTTAGAAGTCAATGTTGTAAAATGGCACGGAGAAGCGAATAAAACTTCAAAAGAAAAATTAGTAAAAGATCCAACAGGAATTGTTTTAATGACACCGGAATCTCTGGAAGCCATGTTTGTCAACAAACCTCATAATGTAAAGCATATTTTTTCGAATCTCAAATTTGTTATTATTGATGAGATTCATTCTTTTATTGGATCAGGAAGAGGGATACAATTAAAATCTCTTTTATCCAGATTACAGCATGTAAATGAAAATAATTTTAGAATAATTGGTCTGTCGGCAACTTTAGGAGATTATGAGGAAGCAAAGAAATTTGCGGGTAATAGTTTAGAAACTGTAGTGCTGAGAGACAGTGCATCAAAAGAAATCGAAGCCAAGTTTAAGTATTTTGAAAGAGAAACTGGAGAATTACCTTTAGGTCTTTTAAAAGATTTATATAAGGAAACTAAAGATAGTAAAGTCCTTATTTTTCCTAATAGTAGAGGACTTGCAGAAGAAGTAGCAGTAAAACTGAAGAAAATTTCTGAAAAGGTAAATGGACATATAAATTATTTTTCACATCATTCTTCAGTTGACAAGGAGGTTAGAGAATATGTAGAATCTTTTGCTAAAAGTAATAACAGACAAAATTTTTGTATTTCTTGTACTTCTACATTAGAACTTGGTATTGATATAGGCTCTGTTGATGAGGTTGTGCAAATCGATGCAACATATAGTATTGCATCTTTAATACAGCGTATTGGGAGAAGCGGACGTAGAGATGGTGCCAAAAGTTTTCTATTATTATACGCAACAGATAGCTGGAGTTTACTACAATCACTGGCTTGCTGGCATTTATATAAAGACGGTTTTATAGAACCCAAAGAATCAATGGGATTTGCGTATGATCTGTTACTACATCAGGCATTATCGATTACAAAAGGACATTCGGGCATTCGATATATTGACTTGGTTACACTTTTAAAGCAAAACTTTGCATTTAATGACATAGAAGTCTCTGATATAGAAAAAATCTTAAATCATTTGATTGATATCGATTTGATGGAAAAATTGAGAGACGAAGTAATAATAGGAATTGAAGGTGAGAAAATAGTAAATCACAGGGATTTCTACAGCGCGTTCACTCTCGAAGATAATTTTAAAGTGGTAAACGCTGGGATCAAAATAGGTGAAATTCCGTTGAGTCCGCAAATTATAGAAAATGAAAATATTTTACTGGCGGCTAAAATATGGAAGATTATGTTTGTTGATCTCAAGTCAAAAAAAATTGAAGTTATACCAACAAACGATGGCAAAAAGCCCAAGTTCTCTGGAGGTGGTGGAATTGTGCATGCTGCTATTAGACAAAAAATGTTTGATATACTTTATCAAGATGAGATTTATGCTGAACTCAATGATGAATCTGCAGACATATTAGATGAAATGAGAAGTGATTTTTCACCTTTTGCTATTAAAAATATGGAATCAGAAAGACCATTGCTAGTTTCAGATAAAAAACTCGTATTCTATACTTTTACAGGAACAAAGACAAACAGAACATTAGAATTTATTTTTAATGTTTTAGATATAAAAAACTCACTAGAAGATAGTAATAGTTCATTTGATATTTATCTTTCTAAAGATGATTTTTTATCTAAATTAAATTTTTTAAACGCTAACGTACAGGTTGTTGATAAACTTATAACCGAAGAATTAGAAATAAATCCAGAATCATTAGTCATTTCTAAATGGGGGATTTATCTTCCAGTTAAATATCAAATTGAATGGATGAAACAAAATTATTTTGATATTAAACAAACGCAAGAGTTCTTGCTTAATATCAATAGTATTGTTACAAATCTATAGGTTCTCATGCTTTGATGATAATTTTTAAATGAGATTTTGTACAAATATTCTATATAAATTAAAGGAGGAAAAGAGATTGAGATTAAATTAAAACATATCATATTAAGTTTAAAATATCAAAGATTACGAATTCTTTCTATAAAGTACATAGAAAATATTTCAAATTATAAAGGTTCGAATCCTTCTGTCTTCACACAAAAAAACACTCAATCGAGTGGTTTTTTTATTGGAAATAAACGAGCGTATAGTTCAGCCAGATAGAGTATCCCAATTTCTAATCCCGATTAATTAGTTTTTCATTGATTCACTTTTTTTTACTTTCTAAAAAAAAGAAGCTATAGATATTTATCCATTATTGAAAGCCTCAGAATTCTGTGTTTGCAAGAAAGTCCTATGGTTATATTTTTATGTCTTGCCGTGAATGATTTTAAATTGGAATCAGAATAATTTTGATTTAGCTAAAATTTTAAAGCTAAATTATTAATTAGATAAACATATAGACAAAATGATTTCAAATAAAGAAAATTCATTGTTAGCAAAGAATACTGAAAATGCTCCAAAAAGTATTGGTTCATATTCACAAACAGTTGCTTTTTCTCATTACAATAATCTTTCGGCTCAATTACCAATTGATCCAAAATCGGGCAAATTGGTAGCTGGTGGTGTAAAAAAACAAGCTGAACAGTGTTTTAAAAATATCAAGGCAATTCTAGAGAGCATCGACCATGTTATGAGTGATGTGGTTAAAATCTCTGTATTTGTTACCAATATCAAAGACATTGCTGTTGTAGATGACGTTTATAAAGCATTCTTCCCAACTTATGTTCCTACACGAACTGTAATTGCTGTTGCGGCTTTACCTATAGATGCATTGGTACAAATAGAAGCACTTGTTTCAAACGGTGAGGGGACAATTCCAAATGCGCCACAAGCAGGCAATCTTATTAAGCTTGTAAATAATACTGCAAATGCACCAATATGTACTTTATCTACACAAACGGTGTCATTTTCTCATTACAATAATCTTTCGGCTCAATTACCGATTGATCCAAAAACGGGTAGAGTGGTAGTAGGCGGTGCAAAAGAGCAAGCGGGACAATGCTTAAAAAATATTAAAGTAATTTTAGAAAGCATCGATGTTCCTTTTGATGATATTGTCAAAATTAATATCTTCCTTAAAAACCTTTCGGATATTGAAGCTGTAAATGAAGTTTACACAACATTTTTCCCAGATTCTGCTATTGCCAGAGCTGTAGCTTATGTTCCTGCGCGTACAATAGTCGCAGTTTCAGCTTTACCTATGGATGCTTTGGTACAAATTGAAGCAGTAGTGTCACACGGTGATGGTACGCCTCCGCAAGCTATTGAAGATAGACATGGAATCGTTATTAAGGCAAACGATACCGAAAATGCACCAAAGAGTCCTTTGTCTACACAAACGGTAGCGTTTTCTCATTACAATCACATTTCAGCTCAATTACCTTTGGATCCAAAATCGGGTGAAATAATATCTGGCGGTGTAAAAGAGCAAGCAGGACAGTGCTTAAAAAATATTAAGGTAATTTTAGAAAGTATTGACCATGTTATGGACGATGTGGTTAAAGTAAATCTATTCCTTAAAAACATTGAAGATATTGATGCTGTAGATGAAGTTTATAGAACATTCTTCCCAAGTGGTATTCCTGCACGAAGAACTGTAGGTGTATCAGCTTTACTTAATGATGCGTTAATCCAAATTGATGTAGTTGTAGCAAATGCAGAAGGAACTCCTCCAAAAGCATAACAGAGATTTATTTTATAAAAATACGTAGTTCACCCGAAAGACCTTCTTGATTAAAATTGGGTGGGTTTAAGGTTCGAACCCTACCGTGGTCACAAAAAAATCCTCAAAATTTTTGATTTTGAGGATTTCTGTTTTTATATGAGTTTTAAATGACTATTAGCCTTTTACGCCTTTTAACCAATCTTTAAATTTGCTTACTTGTTCTGTTATAAAAGACTCATGTTCTTCCTCTTCTTCTTCAGTAACAGGTAAGATGTGTTCAAAGTAAGTTCCTTTTAGTACTTTACGCAATATGCTTTCTCCTAAAAATGGTTTATTGTCATTTAGTGTTTTTGTCGCTTTTAGCAAATGACGAATATCGTATTGTAAAGGATTGATATCGGGTACTTGTTTGTTTAAATTCAATAATTCGTAAACGGCTATTCTTGCTGTTCTTACAGAACTTTCCATTGTAAAAACTACATCATTGTTGGTTTCTACAAACTGTCCTATTAACCCAAGATTTTTACATCCTTCAGGTACTACTCTTGGACGGTCTCCTTTGGCTCTAGGCATAAACATCGAAGTAATATAGGGCATAAAAGCTGTACGTACGATGGTGTTTTTAATTACATTATCTAGCTCATCGATAATACCTGTATGGTAACATAATTCGGCAAGAATTTCATCTCCTGTACATTGTGGCATTTTCTTTTTAATGTAATTTCCTTCCTTGTCCATAAACAATGCATAAACCCAAAGTACTAAAATATCATCTGGTTGCTCAGGGAAATGAGGTTGTCTGTTACATGTAAAACTCATTAACCAATTAGAATCTGTAATAGTAATAATTCCTCCGGTAACTGTTTTTCCTGAATATGGATCATTTACAGAATACTCCTTTAGTTTTTCTACTAATGCAGAAGGCTTACAAGTTAAAGTAACTGATTCCCAAGATGATTTTTCGATATTACTACAGAATTTTTCCGGATTACCAAAAACGTTAGATTTTGCAGCAAGATTCTTCCATAGTTTCCATCCTCCACTTTTTCCACTAGTATTGTTGTCTATCGTTATGATAGGAGCTTTTTTGTTATCACCATAAAAGGTGTCTTCTGTCATAGATCCTGTAGTTACAATTACATAATCATCTTTTTCAACTGGGATAATGATTTCTTTGTCGTCTTTTTCTGTAATAATTCCTTTTACTACTTTTCCATCGGTATTGATATGGATATCGAGGTCGTTTATGAGTGTATTAAATTGAATACTAACTCCTTTTTCTTGTAGAAATTTGCGCAAAGGTGTTACAAAGGTGTCGTATTGGTTGTATTTTGGAAATACTAAAGATGATAAGTCGTTCAATCCATCAATAGCATGGAGGAAACGATGCATATAAAGTTTCAATTCAAGTAAGCTATGCCAGTTCTCAAAGGCAAACATAGTACGCCAGAATGTCCAGAAGTTACTACTTAAGAAAGATTCACTAAAATAGCCTTCAATGGTTATATCGTCTAGTTCTTCTTTTTTCTTTAGCAAAAGTTTGATAATGGCTAACTGGTCTTTTTTGTTTAGACCGAATTTGCTAAAATCTTTTATTTCACCTTTGTTATGTATAAGTCTAGCTTTGGAATAATTTGAGTCATTGTCGTTTATTAAACGGTATTCATCCAGAACAGTATATGGAGCAGGCATTTCTAGAGCTGGAATGTCTTGGAATATATCCCAAAGGTTTTCATAAGTCATGTCCATTTCCCGACCACCTCTAATGATGTAACCATCTTTAGGATTTCCGGCACCATCTAGTGAGCCTCCATCAATAGGTAATTGTTCTAGAAATATAATGTTTTTTGCGGGAACTTGTCCGTCACGAATAAAGTAATAGGCAGTTGCCATACCAGCTATTCCGCTACCTATAATATAGACTTTACTGTCTTTATAGGATTTCGTTGGTATTCCTATGTTACGTTGATAGTTTCCAATTTGATCTGAAAACGGCATGGACTTTTCTGGAGTATTACGTTGCTGCTCTTTGCTAGAATCGGGTTCATGATTTACTTTCCCTTTTTCTGTAGAGGCATTTAAAATTTTATCGAATTTAGATGTGATTCCTTTCATTTGATTGTTATTTTAAGAATCAAATAAAGTTAAGTGTTTTCTCCTAAAAGACAATATGAAATAAGGTTTCTCTTTCGTTAAATTTAAGCTTCTCTTCTTTTCGAATAGAACATAATTGGGCGTTTTACAAAGTCAGCTAAGGATTTGATTAATCTGATTGATATAGAAAGGATTAGCGATTAGCGGCATATCTGCCTATTTTGGATAGTCGTCTTTTATTTTATCCATCTATCGACGATAACTTTAAACATTTCTTTGTATGCTTATGAGATGGCGGTTGAAAAAGAAGATTCGAGAGAGAAACAAATTGAAGCATTGATAAAATCAGTTGACTTTACACAACAACTTTTAGAATACAGTTCGGCTACCAATTATACGGATGTACTGACTTCTGAACAAAATCTTTTGGCCGCACAATTGAGCGGAGTAAATGATAATTTACAAAAGTTACAGGCAGTTGTCGATTTGTATCGCGCTTTAGGAGGTGGTTGGAAATAAACAATTAATTCAATAATATAATAAAGGTCAAAATACGAACTCGCTAATTTAGCGAGTTTTGGTTTTTGTAAATCTTCGTAACAGTATCGTTTTTCTGACAAGAATTGTTTAAAGATTACCCTTTTTTATAAATAATAAAAATAAATTTTTATTTAAAAAATAATAAAAGATATTTGCACCCATTAGATTTTTAAATCTAATATCCCAAAGACTAAAAACAATTTTAATTAACCTACAAGCAATGATTACAAACATCAAGAGGTGGCTCTATGCCAGCTTACTACTTACTGGTTTTCTTATATCTACAAGTTGTGATAAGGATGACCAATCTACGGCTTATGAAGCCAACTATTTGCCAAGCATTGATGCAACAAATTTACAACCAGGTAATCGAGCTATGACTATGTTTGAAGACGACGAAAGTCCTTCAAAAATGTATGACAAAAAAGATCGTTGGTTTCGAGTAAATCAACCAATGCAAGTAATACAAAAAGGAAAAGATTCTGTACAAATTTCTCTTTACTCTCCTGTTGGACTTACAGATGTAAGAATCTATGCAAAATTGCCTAATTATGATAAGCGATTCTTAATTTATAATTTTAGTAAAGTTCCAGCTTTTCATCGTTCGTTTCACCAACTTCCTTTGGTTGCTGGCAAAAATGATTATTTATTAGAAAGTGGTAATGCGGTAACAATTGATAAAATTGATGGTTTCTCTTCTGGAGCAATCGAATTTTCAGTAGAATCTAGCGATCCATTATTTGCAAAATTCAAAAAGATTAAGTCTTCACATTTAGTTCAATTTAACGATTGGTATCATCTTAGTGGTGATGCGTCTTATGTGTACTTACCTATGAATCCTGTTTTGGCTAAAGAAGCAATAGCAATGATTATCAACTATTCGTATGCTTTAAGTCATCCAATATATTATGACACTTTTATTAATTTTGACAGATACAAGCAAGAACAAGCTGCTCAAGCTGGTACAGCAATAAATGGAGCTACTTATTGGCATGGAAATGTTGATGATGTTGGTGGTGCTTATGATTATCTTTCTAAAGCTGAAATAGAGAAAATATATTGGAATTATCTTGATAGCAGAACTGTTGATATGGCAATGGTAGGCGGAGGATCTGCTTGGGGTGGCGGAGCTTTGGCTTCTCAATGGGAGTCAAGTTATGTAACTGGACACTGGAAAGGTGATATGTCGGTTTGGTCACACGAATATTCACATCATATCGGTTTTAGCCATAGTAGTAATTTAGCCAATAGTGGCGAAGGTGGGGGACAACAAGAGATGTTGACTCATTTTTACAAATACTTGATTTACCTAAACGATCTTCCTTTTACAGATCCAGATGTTTTAAAAGGATATACTAAAACAAACTACTTAACAGGAACTTACAAAAAACCTGTTTTTAAAATTGATCCCAAAAATCCATTCTTAATAAAATATAAAGGAGACGGAAAATGGAATTAACACCTAAAACTACAATGAATAAAATAGCTTTTTTTATACTACTGCTTTGCATTTTTACAAACTGCAGTAAGGATTCTTTTGAGGGGGCTTCTCCTAATCATAGTTATTATTATCCTACTGACGAAGCATCAATTACTGTAAGTCAAATTGGAGACGGAAAAGGGACATTTAACCCTAAAGGTATCGCTGTAGCAAATGACAAATTGTATGTTTGTAATGGTGATGTACTTGATATTTTTAACGCTCAAACATTGGCTCATATAAAAACAATTGCAAATTATACTAAAGGAAGTACCACTATTCCGCTAACGCAACTTTCTTCGGTATGTGTAGATAATGGCAGAATTTATATTGGTAGTGTCGAGTCTAGACTTTTTGTTATAGATGAAGTTACAAATGCAGGGATTAGTACAGTAGGAAACGGTCAATGGTGGAAAACTTTTGTGCACGTTTTTGGAGTTGTAGTAAAAGACGGATTAGTATTCGTTAAAGAAAAAGAAACGAGTATTAAAGTTTTTGAGACATCGCAAATTACGGATAAAAGCGATTGGAATTTAGCTCCTATGGCCAAGTTAAATACTTTAAAAGGTTATGATGAGGTATATTCAATGGATGTTGCAGATGGGAATCTAGTTGTAGCAGGAAGAAATGCAAAGGGGTATTTATATTACAATATTGCAGGTATTCGTGCCAATGGAGCGGCTTCGCTTACAGTTCCTATACAAGCTACAGTAATCCCGTTTGGAGAGGCAAAACCTCTTGCACTTGCTATTAGTGCAGATTGGGCTATTACCTCAGAAAATGTTAAGGATTTAAATTATTTGCGTATTTATCCTAGAAGAGAATTTATGGACAAGATTTACAATCCAAGAGTAAATGCTTCGGATGTTATGGGACAAAATAATTTTGGAACTATTGTAAGTACAGCACAACTTAATGACCGTCTTTTTTTATCGGATAATACAAACCAAAAAATTAGGGTTATTAAACTTAACCAATCTGCAATTACTGAACAAAGATAATAACGATTGTAATATTTTTTTATTGAAAATATTCATATTTAAGCCCACTCAATCGAGTGGGCTTTTTTGTTTTATCTAATATTTTAATCTTTAATTGGAATGCTTAGAAGATTCAATTTTTTTTGATTTTAGAAGAAATGATGTGTAAAGATTAGTTAAAACAGAGAATGCCTAAAACCTGAAATATTACCTCTGTTCCTATTGTTATGGAGTTACTTTCTTAAATTAAACTAGGTATTATTTATAAGTCTTTATCATTTTAATTAATTTTGCATGTATTCATTTTACAATTTAATCTCTTTATACAAATGCTGGAACAATTTAAAAAATATATACTAAGTAATACTGATATATCAGAGGAACAGTATAAAGAGTTAGAGCATTTGGTACATTCTCTTAAAATAAAAAAAGGAACAATTTTATTAAAAGAAAATCAAATTTGCGATAGGGCATTCTTTGTATGTAAAGGTTTGTTACGTTCCTATACTGTGGATGAAATGGGAAAGGATCATATTATCCAGTTTGCTTCAGAAAATTGGTGGATTGCAGACAGGAGCAGTTTTTACTTTGATGAGCCATCAGATTTATTTATTGATGTAATTGAAGATGCAGAGATAGTTTATATTCAAAAGGAGTTTCTTAAAAATGCTGAGAAGATCTCTGTAAATTTTGTTTCTTTTAATACCCTTGCTTTGCAAAAAAACATTCGCCAGATGCAGAAAAGAATAAATTATTTATTGGCAGCCACTGCTGAAAAAAAATATTTAGATTTTATAGAAACGCATCGCGAAATTACCTTTAGATTACCACTTCAAATGATTGCTTCTTATCTTGGCATTACCCCCGAAAGTTTGAGTAGAGTCCGAAAAGAACTAGCCAGAAAAAACTTCAAGTACTAAGTTATTCAGTACAGACTCCATAATAGTTGTTATTAATAATTATTGTTAATACAATAACATCTTCATAATATTTTTTAGGCTCAAAGCCTATTCTTTACAATAGAGAGTATTTGTTTCAAATTAAACTTTGAAGCATAATACTGTCATGTTTCTGTATTTCTATAAGTTGATAATCATTGATTTATATTTTTACCCTCCCTTTTTATATTTCTTATCATAGATCAAGTACTTAGTTTTTTATCCTCACTAATTTTACAATACTAAAAAACTAGATCATGGAATACACAGTTATAAATAACGAAAAAGACAAACGTTTTGAGATTCATTTAGATGGAAAAATAGCGTTTGAACAATACAAATTGTTTGATGGCGGTATTGCTTATATCCATACAGAAGTTCCGCCAGAATTAGGAGGAAGGGGCATAGCAGCGTATATCGCTAAATATGTTTTGGATTATGCAGAAGAGAATCATCTTAAAGTAAAACCTTATTGTCCATACATAAAAGCCTATATCGATAAGCATCCTGAATATCAGGCAAACTCATTGTTTCATAATAAAGAATAATATCACAATGAAAACAAAAAAAATAGAACAAGTATTAACGCCGCCTGCACCACATATGGTAGGAGACGGGTTTAGAGTACATAATTTTATTCCTTACGGAAAAGGGATGAGCATGGAGAGAATGAGCCCATTTATAATGATGGATTATAACTCTAAATTTTATTTTTCGCCAACAGATGAATTAAGAGGTGTTGGAGTACATCCTCATAGAGGTTTTGAAACAGTTACGATTGCCTATAAAGGGAAAGTAGCACATCATGACAGTTCTGGAAACAGTGGTGTAATTGGTGAAGGAGATGTACAATGGATGACTGCTGCTTCTGGAATTTTACATAAAGAATATCACGAAGAGCAGTTTAGCAAAGAAGGAGGAGATTTTCAGATGGTACAGCTTTGGGTAAATCTTCCTGCCAAGGATAAAATGACAAAACCCAAATATCAGGGGATTATTAATAGCGAAATCAATAAACATAAGCTGCCTAATGGCGATGGTATTATAGAAGTTATTGCAGGTGAATATAATGGTACTCCAGGAACAGCCACAACATTTACTCCTGTGAATTTGTTTAATGCAAAATTAAACAAAGGAGCTACTGCAACTTTTAATTTCCCTGCTAATCACAACTCAGCACTTTTAGTGATAGAAGGAAGTATTAGTGTTAATGATAGTGAAAATGTACCTGCAGATAATTTTTTGCTTTTTGCAAATGAAGGTGAAGAATTTACAATTAAAGCATCTGAAGATTCGATAGTGTTGATATTGAGTGGGGAACCGATAAATGAGCCAATAGTTGCTCATGGGCCTTTTGTTATGAATACCCAGGAAGAAATCATTCAGGCATTCGATGATGTAAATATGGGAAGGTTCGGGTATTTAGAGTAATTAATAGATTAAGAATTAAATAATAAGAATATGGAAAATCAAACAATATGGCGAAATGATCATGAGCATTCAAGACTTGGCTTTACGGTAACACATATGATGATTAATGATATTGTAGGTCAGTTTAACAATTTTGATTTGACAGTAGTAACGACCAAATCAGATTTTAGTGATGCCTCTTTTGAATTATCAGCAGAAATAAATTCGGTGTTTACAAATTCAGAAGGAAGAGACGAAGATTTACGCGGTCCCAATTTTTTTGATGCGGAAAAATATCCTACTCTAAATTTTAAAAGTAATGCGATAAAAGAAAGCAGTAAAGATAATTATAAAGTTACTGGCAATCTTAGTATGCATGGTTTTACAAAAGAAGTTACGGTAGATTTTATTTATCGAGGAACAATGCTTAATCCGAATTCGAACAAAATCACATCTGGATTTCAGGTTTTGGCAACGTTAAAACGTTCTGATTTTAAAGTAGGGTTGATTTTACCTTTTGATGGACTTAAGGACGATGTACTAATAAAAATGGATGGAGAATTTCCAAAGGAATAAATTAAGATAAACATAATAATAACAAATAAACTTAAAAAACATGTCAGTAGTAACTAGAATAAATTCAGACGAAGTAGTAATCTTACTTATCGATCATCAAAGTGGTTTGTTTCAAACCGTAAAAGACATTGACGTTACCTCATTGCGTAACAATGTAACCACACTAGCTAAAATTGCAGCAATAGAAAATATTCCTGTAATAACAACAGCTTCTGAGCCTAATGGACCTAATGGACCGCTAATGCCTGAAATTCATAAATATGCTCCACATGCTGTTTATGTGCCTCGTAATGGTGAAATTAATGCTTGGGATACGCCAGCATTTGTTGAAGCAGTTAAAAAAACGGGTAAGAAAAAAATAATTATTGGAGGTGTATTAACTAGCGTATGTGTAGCTTTTCCTTCTATCTCGGCTGTAACAGAAGGTTATGAAGTATTTGCTGTCATTGATGCTTCTGGCGATATGAGTCCTTTATCATCACAAACAACACTTGCCAGATTGACACTTGCAGGAGTGGTTCCAATCACAACAACAGCTGTTTGTAGCGAAATTCAAAAAACATGGAATCGTCCAGATGCTTTACAATTTGCAGAAGCTTATTCAGCGGTTATGCCAAATTACCAGGCAGTAATCGAAAGTTTCTTAAAAGCAGAAAGTATAGGAACATCTAAAAAGTAAAGAGATTATAATAGGCAGTAATAATAAATTAAGATTAACATAAAAAATAGAAATTATGAGCAGTTTACCAATTCGTGATCAGAAAAGTGATCATTTGTTAACACCAGAAAATGCAGCATTAATCATTATCGATTATCAACCAGTACAAGTCAATTCTATTGCATCAATGGATAGACAGATACTTATTAATAATATTTGTGGTGTAGCCAAAATGGCCAAAGTTTATGATTTACCGATTGTACTTTCGACGGTGAATGTAAAAACAGGATTTAATAAAGAAACGATTCCTCAATTAAAAAGAGAATTAGAAGGAATACCGTCTTATGACAGAACTACTATAAATTCTTGGGAAGACAAAGAATTTTTAGAAGCTGTTAAAGCAACTGGAAAGAAAAAACTAATAATGACCGCTTTATGGACAGAGGCTTGCCTTTCTTTTCCTGCACTAGATGCTTTAAGAGAAGGCTATGATGTTTACTTGGTAGTTGATGCTGTAGGAGGAACTTCTTTAGAGGCGCATAATGCAGCATTAAGAAGAATGGAGCAAGCCGGAGCAATTCTGGTTAGTACACCTCAATTATTTTGTGAATTGCAACGTGATTGGGGACGTTCTGAAACGGCTCAGGAATTTATGCAATTGTTTATTAAAACAGGAGGTACAGCAGGAATTCAGTTTTCTTATGATAGAGAATAATTCTTTTTATTTTTAATTAACCCAAAACAGTATTGCATTTTGTGATGCTGTTTTGGTGTTATAAATAAAGAACAGAAATTAATTAAAATAAAACTTAATTATAAAGAAATGGAAACGTACGATACACTTATAGAAGGAATAGATGCTTTGAGGGCTCAAGGTTACGTAGAAGATTTTAATTTAAAACAAAATTGTATTGAATGTCGAAACGGAAAATATAAAATCTTTCATGAGGAGTTTGTGATAAATAAATCATTTCATTTTGATGTAAATGAAGATCCTTCAGATCAGTCCATTTTGTATGCTATAGAATCGGAAAAGTATAATTTGAAAGGAATACTAATAAATTAAAGACAATCTAAAGTATCAATAAGAGAGAATTTGTTTTTAGATTATAATTTTGAAATATAAAGCGGATAACTGTTAGACTGTTTGGATAATTTTAGTTTAAAAATAAAATTTTAACTCAAGAAGATTAAGTTAAACATTAATATGTCTTAATTAACCCTGTAAAAGTCTATTTTACGCCCTATTAATTGTAAATGAGAATGTTAACTTTGTTTAGTTCAAATGAGGTTTTAATTTTTTAAACAATTAATATCATGGATAATCAAGATTTTAATGCAACTTTTTTGGTAGACCAAACTCCCAAAGAAGTATTTGATGCTATTATGAAAGTTCGGAGTTGGTGGTCAGAAGATTTTAAAGGAGATTCACAAAAGCTTAATGATGAATTTGAAGTTCGTTTTGGAGATGTTCATTATTCCAAACAAAAAATAGTTGAGCTAGTACCCGAAAAAAAGATTGTTTGGCTCGTTACAGCCAGTCAATTGAGTTTCCTCAAAAATAAATCAGAATGGAATGATACTAAAATTGTTTTTGAAATCTCTAGAGAAAATGATAAAACAAAAATTCAGTTTACTCATTTAGGATTAGTGCCAAAAATAGAATGTTTTGACGATTGCTCAAATGGATGGAATCAATTTTTAAAGAATAGTTTATTGAGTTTGATAACTACTGGTAAAGGAAATCTGAATGTGTTGAATCAGGAAATAGAAGATAAATCAATTAAAAAATAATATCATGGATAATCAAGATTTTACTACAAGTATTTTGGTAGACCAAAGTCCCAAAGAAGCATTTGATGCTATAACGAATGTTAGAGGATGGTGGTCGGAAGAAATAGAAGGAGGTACAGCAAAACTAGATGATGTATTTAAGTATCATTATAAAGATGTTCATATCTGTAAAATGAAATTAATAGAAGTTATTCCTAACAAAAAAGTAGTTTGGGATGTCTTAGAAAATGATTTTAATTTTACTACAGATAAAAGCGAATGGGTAGGTACAAAAGTTATTTTTGAAATTAATCAGAAAGACAATAAAACAGAAGTTCGTTTAACACATCAAGGCTTAGTTCCAGATTATGAATGTTACGATATCTGCTTTAACGCCTGGACCAATTACATACAAAATAGTTTATACAATTTAATTACTACAGGTAAAGGACAACCAAACTTAAAAGAAGAAGTAGAAAGTAAGTAATTTAAAAGAATTGTTTTAACCATATAAGTGATGTAAGTTCATTTAAGTTCTACGCTGATTAGCCTTGCTTATATTTTCTTACATAACTTATATGGTTTACTTTTGTTTACATTTACTTTTACAATAAATTTCCAAACATGATAATCAAAACAACTTCATATATTAAATCTTTATTTTTCATAATAATATTTTTCTTTACTGCCTCTTCAAATGCTCAAAATGAGTCATATGCAAGCGAAACCAATCAGGTAATTGCAGATACTACTTTTGTTAATTTAAAAGATTATAGTAGCGATTTTGTGTATGATATGAAATATGCTACAGAAGATAATTTTCTTAAAGCAAAAGTGTATGATTGTGCCGAATGTTTCTTGCGTTTAAAAACAGTAAAAGCACTAGTAGAAGCTAATAAAAGTTTTATGAAGAAAGGGTATAAAATCAAGTTGTTTGATTGTTACAGACCTCTATTTATCCAAAAAAGAATGTGGGAAATAGTTTCTAACCCTAAATATGTGGCTGATCCAAAAAAAGGCTCCATCCATAATAGAGGAGGAGCCGTAGATATTACTCTTGTAGACCGTAATGGTAAAGAGTTAGATATGGGAACTTCTTTTGATTTTTTCGGAAAAGAAGCCAGTCATAGCTATTTAAATTTATCAGATACTATTAAAGCCAATCGCCTGTTGTTGAAAAAAATAATGATAAAACATAATTTTAATTCATTCGATTCAGAGTGGTGGCATTATAATTTAAAAGCAGGTTTAAACGATAAAGTTTCTAATACAAAATGGGATTGTAATTAGATTATTCAACACATCTTATATTATCAATAAAGAATGTTTCAGGTCGGTATGTTTTATCATTTAGTTCAGATGTGAATTCTTTTTTCATAACATAATCTTCAGTATCTGATAAGTATTTAATACGAATCATCGAGATAGGTGAAGTTTTTAAATCCTCAAAATTATCTTTTAAGAACATAAAAATACCTGGAGTAACGCGATTATCAAATCCTTTGTCATCACGAATTAATGTTCCGCAGTTTTCTTGGTCAATATGGATAAGCGTAACAATTTTTCCATTGCTTAATTGTAAAAATAATTTCGAATTCTTATCAAAGCAATTTGCGGCTGTAAACTCTTTACTTTTTTTAATCAATTGTACATTAAGTGTTGGCAGACCATCTGTTTGTGCTAAGGAGAAAAAGATATAACTCGCAGTTCCTGCAAAGTTTTTTTCGGAAATCATGGTTTCTTTAGTCGATTTGTATGTTCCTATAGAATCGGTAACGTTTACAGTGTATTCACAATCTTTTTGTGCAAATAAATTAAAAGTTAATAAGAATAAAGTTAAAGTAATTAGTTGTTTCATTTTATTATATTTTTCTGCAAATTAAAACTATTTTATTATCATTTTTATCAGTTGTAAAAAAACAATACAAATTTCCGCCATCTTTTATTTTCCATTTTTTTCGGATGGTTTCTACACTATCAGGAAAATTTCTAGTAGTAATGTTAGCTTGTTTATTAGAAAGATGGAGTTTTATTTCGTTTTTAGAGTAAGGAATGGTTTCCAGAATCTCAAATGTTCTTCCAGGAAATGTAATTAAATCGGCCGAGGTATATAAGTGAGAGTGTTTGTGTAGCTTATCTGTTTTATAAAAAGTACTTACTTCGTCAAATCCTCCCGATTTCATAATTGCACTATTAGGCTCATACAAATATTTATGAGGTAAACTGTAGCTTACAAATTCAGGTTCTTCATTTAATGCAAATTCAAAAGTCTCCGTTTTATCCTTTAATATATTAGCAGTTTTTAGCGTAATTTTCCCAGAATAGCCTTTATGAATTTCCCACAGTAATTCCTTAACCTCGTTATCGAGAGCAATTATATGAATGTTTTTTACATTTTTTAATTCCGAAAGACCAGCAGAAATATCTAATAAAGGAGCCGTTTTTATTAAAATAGAATTAGAGTTTTCAAAGTAGAAATCTAATAAGTCAGGTACATTTGGCAAGCAATCCTTTAGCATAAAAACTTTGCCTTTGGCATCATTCCGCCTGGAAGGGTCTATATAAATCCAATCCCATTTTTGGTTTAGTTTTTTAAGAACATCAAAACTGTCTTCGGGATAACAAGTACAATTGTCAATTTTTAATTGCTTAAAATTATGTTGCACAATTGCAGATAAATCAGGGTTTATCTCGCAATGTGCTACATTTTTTATTTTTTTGGAAAAATAATAATCATCTACACCAAAGCCTCCAGTTAAGTCTATTATGCTCTCACCCGAAACTAAGTTGGCTTTATACAGAGCTGTTTTCTCTGATGAGGTTTGTTCAATCGAAATTTTACTTGGATAAATTATATTCTCGGTCGCAAACCAAGTTGGTAATTTATCCTTAGCTTTTGTTTTAGCCTCAATCTGATTCAAAATTGCAATCCATTCTATTTCTGGAAAAGGATTTTTTTGAAGTGCTAATTTTGAGATAGATTCATTTACTTTTTTATTTATAAAATCCTGAACAGAATTATGTAAAAGGGCTAAATTCAAGGTTATATTTTTTCGGTTAATACAATAACAACTTTATTGTTAGGAAAAAATTCTTTGGCAATAACTTTAAGGCAAGTATAAAACGGGATTGCAATAATCATTCCGACGATTCCAAAAGTTATTCCGCTTATTAAAGTAATTAAGAATATTTCCAGCGGGTGCGAATTTACGCTTTTTGAGGAAATAATAGGTTGGCTAACATTATTATCAATTGCCTGAACCAATAAAAATCCAATTACTATATATATGGTTTTAGGTAAAATTTCTGTTTGAAAATCCCCGCCAATTAAACTCAACATCGTTAATATAGCTGCAAGAATGGTTCCTATAATGGGTCCAACGTAAGGAATGATATTTAAGACAGCACATAAAAAAGCAATTACAAATGCATTCTGGCTACCAAAAATTATTAGCACAATAAAATAAAGAATAAATACAACTGTTAATTGTAGCAACAAGCCTACAAAATAGCGTGTTAGCAAATGATTTATTTTAGTAATCGAGTTTATAATTTTGTCTTCATTGTTATCAGGAAGTATTCTTTTTGCATTTTCTTTAAAAATGTTTTGATCCTTGATAAAGAAAAAAGTAATGAAGAAAACAGATACTAATCCCATTCCAAAACCTGCAAGCATGTTTAGGATTGAGTTTATAAAAGCCGTAAAATAACTAAAATCTAGTTTAGACGTTATTTCAGGTTTTTTTAAAAGTGCTTGTAAATCGAGATGTTGCAAGTTGAAATAATTTTCGAAATCACGTTCTATCAGCATAAATTGTTTTTGAAGACTATCAGTATCAAGAAGAGATAAATTATTAGCCTGAGATATTATTAACGGTACAAATAATAAGATGAACCCAATCATTAATAATATAAAAAATACGATAGTTGTTATAGCTGCAAATGAGCTATTGAATTTTAATTTTTCTTTCAGGAATTTCACAAAAGGGTTTGCTATTAAACACAGTATGAGAGAAACACATAAGTAAACAATCACAGTTTGTATTTGATATAAAAAATACAATATTAGCGATACTCCCAAAATAGTTGCGATAGCTCTTAAAATCCCGTTTGAAATTACTTTAGATGTAATCATAGTCTGTTTTTCTTTAGAGCATAAATATAGAAAAAAGCAGGGAAAGATTACATTTATAAAACAAAAAAAGCGAGATTTAATATCTCGCTTTTAATAATTATTAACCTGTTTAGTTATATGGTTATTGTATTAGATACCAAAAGCAGCTCTAGGTCCACCTGATAAAAATATAGCAGCCATTCTGTTTTTTTGACCTAAAGAGAACATATACATTCCTGCATCGTCTGTATAATCCATGTAGTTCATAGTCATTTCAACAGGAGTTCCTGTACATGTGCTATAATGAGGATATGCAGGTACACCATAATTTGCTGTATTGTGTACAGGAGTGTCATTTACTAAATCACTTCCACAATTAGCATCTCCCCAAATGTGACGTAAGTTCATCCAGTGACCCACTTCGTGAGTTCCAGTTCTTCCTAAATTGTAAGGAGCAGCACCAGATCCAGATAATCCAAAATATTTAGAGTCAATTACAACTCCATCAGTAGTAGTAGATCCGCCAGGAAATTGAGCATAACCTAATATTCCACCACCAATTTTACAAGCCCATAAATTAAGCTTAGTAGTTGGAGATGTTGGAGCTATACCACCGTTAGCCGTTTTTTTCATAGCATCATTAGTTCCCCATGAAGTTTTTGTTGTAGATTTTCTATTGATTTTTTCTAAAACAAAGCTAATTTCAACATTTGCTTTAACTCCTGCGAATAAAGCAGGAACGCTGTTGTAATCTGAGTTTTGAGCATTGAAATCTTTATTTAAGACATCAATTTGTGTTTGGATTTGAGCATCAGAAATATTTTCTGCTGCCGTTTTGTATAATACATTTACAATAACTGGAATTTGAACTTTTCCATTTACCAACTTGCCCGTAAGTAACTTGTTTTCTGTAAATGCTTCGATTTGATTCATTCTAATAGCCAAAGTAGGGTCGGCTTTTAATTGAGCTTCAAGAACATCTTGAGTAGCGCAACCACGTTGAGTAGTAGCAGTTGCTGAAGCTTCTGGAGTTGTAGATTCTGTTTGGTCGTTTTGACATGAGAATAGCAGCAGCGCTGCAAATGCGGATAAAACAATCTTTTTCATAATAGTTTGGGGTTTTGTTATAAAATTTTAGTTTAGTTAATAATTAAAGCAATTTTATAACAAAAAACTTAACAGACAAAATTTTATTATTATTTTGTTTGTCACAATTTTAAAAACCCTTGCATAGCTTAGTTCTTACAAAAAAAGAGGTTTGTTTTTTAAGATGTAAATTCGTACAACGCTATACTGGCGGCTTGTACAACATTCATACTACTATTTTTTCCAAACATATTAATATGAACTATTTGACTCGAAATTTTTAATAATTCTTCTGAAATTCCATTGATTTCACTTCCAATTATTAATGCGATTTTTTTATCAGCAGGTAGTATAACTTCTTTTAAAGGTTTGCTACTATTTGTGATTTCTAATGCAATGATTTCGCAATTTAAATCAACCAGATGAGTAACTAAATCTTGTGTTTCTTCAATTACTGTATATGGAATATGAAGATGGGTATTACGGGAAGTTTTATTGATTTTTCTTGGGTTAAGCGGAATGTCTTTACCTAAAAAAATAATATTTTCAACTCCAAAAGCTTCACTTATTCTAAAAAGAGAACCAATGTTTTGTTGAAAATAGATATGATCGCAAACTAATGTAATAGGGAATGTCTTTCTTTCGAATTGTATTTCTTCGTGTGTTAATTGCACTTGACTTAAATTAATTGGTAAAGATATAATTGATAATGTTAGCGCCCATTTTTAAAGCTTTTTGTCGTACTTCGAGAGGGTCGTTATGTACTTCGGCATCTTCCCAGCCATCACCAAGATCACATTGAAATGTATAAAGCAACACTAATTTATTTTCGATAAAAATCCCAAATGCCTGAGGTCTTTTTCCATCGTGTTCGTGAATTTTAGGCAAACCACCTGCAAAAAGAAACGGCTTCTGAAAAATAGCATGATTGGCAGGAAGTTCTACTAAATCATTGTTTGGGAATATTTTTTTTATCTCTTTTCGAATGTATTGATCCATTCCGTAATTATCATCAATATGAAGAAATCCTCCACCGTATAAATAATTACGAAGATTAGTAACGTCAGCATCGCTAAAAACTACATTTCCATGTCCAGTCATGTGTACAAAAGGATAGGATAACAAGTCGGGATTGCTTGGCTCTACAGTTCCGGGTTTTGCTTTTATACGAGTATCAATATTAGCATTACAAAACTTTATCAAATTAGGTAATGAAGTAGGATTTGCATACCAATCGCCACCACCACTATATTTTAGTAATGCAATTTCTTGCGAAAAAGAAGAAACCGATAAAAGTAACAATAAGTAGAATATTCTTTTCATATAATTTATATTATCTGGTATTTCGCTTTTTTGTCATTTCGACGAAGGAGAAATCTTCGTTGCAAAATCGACAAAGATTGACATTTGTTAGCGGAGTTTCTAGCGAAGATTTCTCCTTCGTCGAAATGACAAAGCTTTGTCTTAATTGTTACACTTTTAGTTAGAAATTTCATTAAAAAAAGCAACACTATGACAAGCTACCATTGCAGCTGTTTCAGTACGTAATCTTGTATTTCCTAAAGATACTGGCTGAAAATTATTTTCGATAGCCAAAGCAATTTCTTTTTCCGAAAAGTCACCTTCAGGACCAATAAGCAATGTTACGTTCTCATTTGGTTTTAAAACTGATTTTAATGATTTTTTATCTGTTTCCTCACAATGCGCAATTAATTGTAAACCTTCGTTTTTGCGTTTTACAAATTCTTTAAATGAAATAGCTTCATTAAGTTTAGGAAGATACAATTCATTTGATTGTTTCATTGCCGATAAAATAATCTTTTCGAAACGCTCCATATTAATCACTTTACGTTCTGATCTATCGCAAATAATTGGAGTAATCTCATGAATACCTATTTCGGTAGCTTTTTCCAGAAACCATTCATAACGATCATTCATTTTGGTAGGAGCAACTGCAAGATGCAAACGGTATTTTGGATCTTGAGCTTTCTCAACAGAAATTATTTTGACAGTACATTTATTATCAGAAGCCAGTGTAATTTCGGTTTCAAATAAATAACCCAATCCATTTGTTACATGTAATATATCAGAATCTTTTTTTCGTAATACTTTTATAATGTGTTTACTTTCTTCTTTATCAAAAGAAAATTCCTGAGTTGTTTCGTCAATATTTGGGTTGTAAAATAATTGCATAGTTTAAAATTGTATTCGTGCTTTAGAAACAACAGCAGCTGTTTCAAATTGTTTTGATAAATATTTTTGATAACCTACAATTCCAATCATTGCAGCATTATCGGTAGTGTATTCAAATTTCGGAATGTAAGTTTTCCAACCGTATTTTTGTTCGCTTTCTTTCAGTCTGTTTCTAATGCCCGAGTTAGCCGAAACACCACCGCCAATCGCAATTTGATTGATTCCAGTTTCTTTTACCGCCAATTTTAATTTATCCATTAAAATTTCGATAATTGTATATTGTATGGAAGCACAAATATCATTAAGATTCTCCTCGATGAAATTTGGGTTCTCTAGTTTTTTCTTCTGAATAAAATATAAAATAGCCGTTTTTAAACCAGAAAAACTAAAGTCTAATCCAGGTACTTTTGGTTTTGTAAATGCAAAAGCTTTTGGATTTCCTAATTGTGCGTATTTATCTATTAGTGGGCCACCAGGATAGGGAAGTCCAAGAATTTTGGCGCTTTTATCAAATGCTTCTCCAACAGCATCATCGGTAGTTTCTCCGATAATTTGTAAATCAAAAAAGCCATTTACTTTAATAATCTGTGTATGACCACCACTTATTGTTAATGCTAAAAAAGGGAATGTAGGTTTGTCATAACCATCTTCATCAATAAAATGAGCTAATATATGCGCATGCATATGATTAACAGCAATTAAGGGGATTTGTAAAGCCAAAGACATCGATTTGCTAAAAGAGCTTCCTACTAGCAATGAGCCCATAAGACCAGGACCTTGTGTAAATGCTATTGCAGATAATTGTTCTTTTTTTATATTTGCTTTGCGAAGAGCAGCATCAATCACAGGAACAATATTTTGTTGGTGAGCTCTAGACGCAAGTTCGGGTACTACACCGCCATATTGCGTATGTATCAGTTGGTTGGCAACAACATTTGACAGGACTTTATCGTTATGTAAAACAGCCGCTGCAGTATCATCACAAGAACTTTCGATAGCTAGAATAAAAACCTCAGGATTTTGCATGTAAAGGCACGAATTTTGAATTATATTTGACGAATCAAATTTTAAATTTTTTTATTTAAAAGCAGAAGCCAAAATTAAAGAATTTTTATCAAAGGAACCTTCCTTTGTTTGCTCTAAAATTAAATTTAAAGAAAAACTAAAAAACAACCAGTATCAGAAAAATAAAAAAAATAGTATCTCGTTCCTTAATCGGACTAATTCTACTTTTGTTAGTACTGGCTATCGCATTGTCTCTACCGGTCGTTCAGACAAAAATTGCAAATTATATTACCGACACTTTAAACTCAGATTTTGGTACACATATATCTGTAGAGAAAGTTTCTGTAAGTGTTTTTGGTGGAGTAAAACTCAGGAAAGTATTAATAATGGATCACCATAAAGATACTTTAATCTATTCTGATTTAATTAAAACTAATATTTTGGCCGTTAAGAGAGTTCTTGATGGCGATTTGATTTTTGGCGAAATTCGTATGACAGGTTTACTTTTTAATTTAAAAACCTATAAAAGCGAAAAGAAAACCAATCTCGATGTATTCATTCAGGCTTTCGAAACAGGACCACCAAAAAAACCTTCAGCAAAACGTTTCTTGCTTACCGCAAAAGATGCTTATATTACCAACGGACATTTTATTCTAACAGACGAAAATAGAGTAGTTCCTAAAGATGTCGATTTTACAAAACTTAATGCTCACATAAGTGATTTTAAACTTTATGGACCCGATGTAAGTACAAGGATTCATAAATTATCGTTTTTGGATCATAGAGGTTTGTATGTAGCTAATTTAACATCAAGATTTAGCTATACTAAAAAGCAAATGAAGCTTGAAAAATTGTCTATTCTTACCAAGTACTCTAAAATATACGGAGCGGCTACATTAAATTATCGAATAGAAGATTTTGCTAAGTTTACCGATAAAGTTCAGTTTGATGTAGTTTTAGATTCTGCTAATATTGGATCTAACGATATTCGTTATTTTTATAAAGAACTAGGAAAAGACCAATACTTCCGTGTTAAGTCTAAAATTGACGGAACTTTAAATGATTTAAATTTAAAACATCTTAGATTGTCTGATTTGCATAAATCGACTATAAATGGAGATATAAATTTCAAAAATCTTTTTGGTAAAAACGGACAAGAGTTTCTTATGAATGGTAAATTCGATAAGCTTTCGTCTAGTTATGATAACTTGGTTGTTTTGTTGCCAAATGTATTAGGGAAAAAATTGCCTAAAGAATTACAACGTATTGGTAAGTTCTCGATTGTAGGTAGAGCAAAAGTATCTAAGACAGCTTTGGATACCGATTTTACAATGATAACGGATTTAGGAAATGGACTTATTGATTTGAATATGAATAATATCGATGTTATCGATAAAGCTTCGTATTCGGGAAATATTGTCTTAGAGAATTTTGATGTTGGTACTTTGCTTGGTCGAAAAGATATTGGTAAAACAACCCTTAATCTGGATGTAGATGGGAAAGGATTTACCGAGAAATACCTGAACACAGTTATAAAAGGAGACGTTCAGAAATTTTATTATAATAACTATACCTATAATAATATAGTCTTAAATGGTAATTTTAAATTGCCACATTATAAAGGACAGCTTTCTGTGAATGATCCTAACCTGAGTATGACATTTGATGGTTTGATAGATTTAAGTAGAAAAGATAGTGACTATGATTTTCATATTAAGGTAGAAAATGCCGATTTACACAAACTTAAATTCATAAAAGATTCTATATCTGTTTTTAAAGGTGATGTAGCGGTTCACGTATCAGGAAATACAATCGAAAATCTTCAAGGGGATATTGAGATTAATGATGCGGTTTATCAAAATCCAAAATCGACTTATGTTTTTGATCAGGTAAAAGTAAGCTCAAATTTTGATGCCGATAAAATACGTACAATAACAATAAGTTCTACCGATGTTGTTGATGGTGAAATTGTAGGGAAGTTTAAATTTAATCAATTAGAAAATTTAGTTACAAATTCTGTAGGTAGTTTATATGCCAATTATAAACCACTTAAGGTAAGTAAAGGACAGTTTCTACATTTTAATTTTACCATATACAATAAGATTATCGAAATCTTTTATCCTGAGATAGAGGTAGCAACCAATACAGTTGTGAGAGGGAAAATCGACGCCGATAAGGATGAATTCAAGTTTAAGTTTAATTCTCCTCAAATTAAAGCAGCACAAAATACATTTGACAATATAAGAGTTGCTGTAGATAATAAAAATCCATTGTATAATACCTATATCGAGTTAGATAGTATTAAAACGAAGTATTATAAGGTACGTGATTTTAGTTTGATAAACGTAACCATGAAAGATACCTTATTTGTAAGGTCTGAGTTTAAAGGAGGTTCAAAAGGAGAAGATTATTTTAACTTCAACTTATATCATACTATTGATAAAGATAAGAACAACGTTGTCGGAATCAATAAATCCGAGTTGAAATTTAAAGACTATTTATGGTATTTAAATGAAAATGACGAACCAGATAATAAAATCGTTTTTGATAAAAAATTCAAGAATTTTGACATAGATAATATTATTCTATCTCACGAAAACCAAAAGATAGAATTAGTCGGGCAAATAAAAGATGCCGATTTTAAAGATTTGAAACTAAGTTTTAAAGATGTAGATCTTAATAAAATTACACCAACCAATGATAAGCTTGTTTTGAACGGTAATATTAACGGAGAGATTAATTTTAAGCAAAAAAAGAATGTCTTCCAGCCAACAGCTTCCATCTTTATTGATAAGCTAAATGTAAATAAGACCGATTTAGGAGGATTAAAATTTGATATTGTAGGTGATGAAAACCTTAGAAAGTTTACAATAAATTCTTCTATCGAAAATGATAAATTGGAGATGTTTAAGTTATTCGGAAGCTTCGAAATTATTAATAAAGAAACAATACTCGATTTACAGCTTAAATTTGACACATTTAATTTAGCCTCGCTTAGTTCTTTGGGAGGAGAAGTGTTGTCGAATATTCGAGGCTATGTTTCGGGTAACGCGGCTATTATCGGGAATTTAAAAAGACCTGATGTTAATGGGCGTTTATATCTGGATAAAGCCGGAATGACTATTCCTTATTTAAATATAGATTATGAGCTGAGTGATAAAACTATTGTCGATGTAACCGATGAGAAATTCTTGTTACGAAATAATACTATCACCGATTCTAAATACGGAACTAAAGGGATTTTAAATGGTACAGTCGAGCATAATAATTTTGGCGATTGGAAATTAGATTTAGATATCAGTTCAAAAAGATTGTTAGCATTAGATACTAAAGACAGTGAAGATGCGGCTTATTTTGGTACAGCATTTATTAATGGTAGAGCAACTATTAAAGGGCCAACTACGGCATTATTTATAAAAGTAGATGCAAAATCAGAGAAAGGAACATCTGTGAAGATCCCGATTAATGATGCGCAAACAATGAGTGATAATAATTTTATTCATTTTATCACAGCCAAAGAAAAGTATAATCTTGCTAATGGTATTGTCGAAAAGACAAGAAACTATAATGGTCTGGAATTGGAGTTTGATTTTGATATTACTCCAGACGCCGAGGTCGAAGTAATTTTAGATAGAAATTCTGGACACGGAATGAAAGGAAAAGGATTTGGATCTTTATTATTTAAAATTAATACACTTGGTAAATTTAATATGTGGGGGGATTTCCAGGCATATGAAGGAACCTATAACTTTAAGTATGGTGGATTAATCGATAAGAAATTTGTTGTAAAAAAAGGAGGTTCGATTTCTTGGGAAGGTAACCCGATGAAAGCGCAGTTAAATCTTGAAGCAGTTTATAAAACATCTGCAAATCCTGCAGTATTATTAGAGAACTCTTCATTTAGCAAAAAAGTACCTGTAGAGGTAGTTATTGGTATTCGAGGAGATTTAACGAGCCCAGAGCCAGATTTTAATATTGAGTTCCCAACGGTAAGTAATGTATTAAAGTCTGAAATCCAGTATAAGTTAGTCGATAAAGATGTGCGACAAACACAAGCACTTTATTTGCTGTCTTCAGGAGGATTCTTAAGTCCTGAGGGAGTGAGTCAATCTGATTTTTCTAGTAGTTTATTCGAAACAGCCACCAATTTATTGGGAGGGATAATTCATTCTGATAGTGATAAGATAGATATTGGTTTTACATATACCTCTGCCGACAGACGACTTGGTCAGGAAGCCGATGGTCAATTTGCAGCGACAATTTCATCTCAGATCAATGAGAGAATTACCATAAACGGTAAAGTAGGAGTACCAGTAGGAGGAATCAACGAATCGGCAATTGTGGGCGACGTAGAGGTGCAATACAGAGTTAATGAAGACGGAAGTATGAACTTACGTTTATTTAACCGAGAAAACGATATTAATTATATAGGTCAGGGAGTTGGTTATACACAAGGTATAGGGGTTTCTTATGAAGTAGATTTTGATACTTTTAGAGAATTGGTAAATAAAATCTTTAAAGACCATAAACTAGAACGTGCGATTAAAACTTCGAACCAGAATAATGATGTTCCGGATTCTGCTATAAATCCAGATTATATTGATTTCTCAAAGTCAAAAAAGAATAATAAAAAGGAAAAAGAAAAGGTGAAAACTAATGATCAGGGATACATTCCTGAAGAAGATTAACACACTTTAAGTTACTAATGTGTTTTAGTTTTGTTAATGATTTTTTTTAGCCTTACAATTTCCTTATCTTTCAGTTTAGTTACATCCCATTTTTTGTAACACTTCAGCCGTATATTGTTATTTTTAAATTATCAATTAAAATAAATGTCTTTTTTTATTTTATTGATTTTTTTTACTATCCGAAAACTTATTAACGAAAACGTTTGAATTTAACATATTTTATTAACTTATTATAAATATAGCCCGAATAGTGGTGAATGTTTGCTAATTTTACACTTTAATACTTAAATAATGCCAAAAACAATAAAAAAAGTTGGTGTTCTTACATCAGGAGGAGATTCACCAGGAATGAATGCAGCCATTCGATCAGTAGTTCGAACTTGTGCTTATCATAACATCGAATGTATCGGAATTTATAGAGGATATCAAGGAATGATTGAAGGTGACTTCAAAGAAATGGGACCTCGAAGTGTAAATAATATTGTGAATAAAGGAGGGACGATTTTAAAATCGGCTCGTTCATTAGAATTTAAAACTCCAGAAGGAAGAAAAAAAGCTCATGAGAATCTTGTAAAAGCAGGAATCGATGCTTTGGTTGTAATAGGAGGAGATGGTAGCTTTACCGGAGGCCTATTATTTAACTCTGAATATAATTTCCCAGTAATGGGAATCCCAGGAACTATTGATAATGATATTTTTGGTACGAGTCATACTTTAGGGTACGATACGGCACTAAATACTGTTGTAGATTGTATTGACAAAATACGTGATACTGCGAGTTCTCATAACCGTCTGTTTTTTGTAGAGGTAATGGGTAGAGATGCAGGTCATATTGCTCTAAATGCAGGAATCGGAGCTGGAGCTGAAGAAATTCTTATTCCAGAAGAAGATTTAGGTTTAGATAGATTATTAGAATCACTTCAAAAAAGTAAAGCATCTGGAAAATCATCAAGTATTGTTGTTATTGCCGAAGGAGATAAAATCGGTAAAAACGTATTTGAACTAAAAGATTATGTAGAGGCTAACTTACCTGAATATGATGTTAGAGTTTCTGTTTTAGGACACATGCAACGTGGAGGTTCTCCTTCTTGTTTTGATCGTGTTCTTGCAAGTAGATTAGGTGTAAAAGCTGTAGAATCTTTACTTGAAGGGAAATCAAATTATATGGTTGGTTTACAAAATGACAAAGTTACTTTAACGCCTTTGGAACAAGCAATTAAAGGTAAATCTGAAATAGATAGAGAATTGCTACGCGTTTCTGAGATCATGTCAACATAAAAATATAGAATAAAAAAATTGAAGTTTATTGTGAGGAAATTAGACTTTGAAAATAAGTAGAATAACAAAAAATAAATAAAAATTTAGTAAAATGTCAAAAGTAAAATTAGGAATAAACGGATTTGGAAGAATTGGAAGAATTGTTTTCAGAGAATCTTTCAATAGAGATAATGTAGAGGTTGTAGCAATCAATGATTTATTAGATGTTGATCACTTAGCTTATTTATTAAAATATGATTCAGTACACGGTCGTTTTGACGGAACTGTAGAAGTAAAAGAAGGAAAACTTTTTGTAAACGGAAGAAACATCCGTATCACTGCAGAAAGAAACCCAGCTGACTTAAAATGGAATGAAGTTGATGTTGATGTAGTTGCTGAATGTACTGGTATTTTCACAACTATCGAAACTGCAAATGAGCACATTAAAGGTGGTGCTAAAAAAGTAATTATTTCTGCTCCATCTGCAGATGCTCCAATGTTTGTAATGGGAGTAAATCATGAAACTGCAAAAGCTTCTGATTTAGTAGTTTCTAACGCATCTTGTACTACAAACTGTTTAGCTCCTTTGGCTAAAGTAATTCACGATAATTTCGAAATTGTTGAAGCTTTAATGACAACTGTTCACGCAACAACTTCAACTCAAATGACTGCTGATGGTCCTTCTAGAAAAGACTGGAGAGGTGGACGTGCTGCTAGCATAAACATCATCCCTTCTTCTACTGGAGCTGCTAAAGCTGTTGGAAAAGTAATTCCATCTTTAAATGGAAAATTAACTGGAATGTCTTTCCGTGTTCCTACTGCTGACGTTTCTGTAGTAGATTTAACTGTAAAAGTGGCTAAAGAAACTTCTTATGAAGAAATTATGGCTGTTTTAAAGAAAGCTTCTGAAACTACAATGAAAGGTATTTTAGGATATACTGAAGACTTAGTTGTATCTCAAGATTTTATTTCTGATAAAAGAACTTCGATCATTGATGCTAATGCAGGAATTGGTTTAAATTCAACTTTCTTCAAGATTGTATCTTGGTATGATAATGAGTACGGATACTCTAGTAAATTAATTGATTTATCTGTGCATATCGCAGGTCTTAAATAATTTTATATACATTTCAAAATCCCGTTATTGAATAGATAGCGGGATTTTTATTATTTTGTTTGACTCTCCAATAATGTAAATAATTACACTTAATATTGTAAGATGAAAAACTAAACCGAAAACTAAATAAAATAAAATGAAATTAATAGTTGATAGTGGATCTACTAAAGCAGATTGGATAGCAATTGATGATAATGGCAAGATATTATTCACAACACAAACCTTAGGATTAAATCCTGAAATTCTTAATGGAGATGAAATCGTAACCCGATTAAATGATCGTTTTGATATTTTACAGAATAAAAATACAGCTACACATTTGTTCTTTTATGGAGCAGGTTGTGGTACAGATAGAATGAAAATCGCTCTATCACAAATTTTTCAGGAATATTTCGTTAATGCAATCGTAGATGTTCACGAAGATACGTATGCAGCAGTATATGCTACAACTCCAAGAGGAGAGAAAGCAATTGTTAGTATTTTAGGAACAGGATCTAATTGTAGTTATTTTGATGGTAAAGAATTATTCCAAAAAGTACAATCATTAGGATACATTGCAATGGACGATTGTAGTGGTAATGTTTTTGGAAAAGAATTAATTAGAAAATATTACTTTAATAAAATGCCTCAGGATTTAGCAGTTGAATTTGCAAAAGAATACAACATGGATCCAGATTTTATTAAAAATAAATTATATAAAGAGCCAAATCCAAATGCTTATTTGGCAACTTTTGCAAAGTTCTTAATCAAACATAAAGATTCAGAATTTTGTAGAAAAATCATCTTTAAAGGGATGAAATCATTTGTTAAGAATTACATCAAACAATTTGATAATTGTAAAGAAGTTCCAGTTCATTTTGTAGGTTCTATTGCTTATTATTTGAAAGATGAGTTACAAGAAACTTTTGATAAATATGAATTGCAATTAGGTAATGTTTTGAGACGTCCAATCGATGGACTTATCGCATATCATATTTCTAATAAATAAGATACATGAAAAGTATGGAGATTGCTATTATTGCTCACGATGGAAAGAAAGCAGATATGGTTCAGTTTTTGAATAAAAATAAAACGCTCTTACTTCAGGAAAATATTAAACTTATCGCTACCGGAACTACAGGAAGCAAGGCTATAAACGCTGGTTTTAAAGCTCGAAGAATGCTTTCTGGTCCTATGGGAGGTGATGCTCAAATTGCTGCAAGAGTAGCAGAGGGTAAAACGCAAATGGTTTTCTTTTTTAAAGATCCACTTGCAAGCCATGCTCATGAGGTTGATATTAATATGTTAATCCGTGTTTGTGATGTACATAATGTACCATTGGCAACTAATGAAGCATCTGCACAGTTATTATTAAATGCCATCGCTTTGCAATTATAAATATCAAGATATTAAAAATATATAAAAACCGTTTCAATTATTTGAAACGGTTTTTTTGTTTCTTGTTTTGTGTAATCGATTGGTATTTATTGATTTAGATTTTTAGTTGTCTTTTTTTGCGTAAATTTGATATTAAATCTAGTGTTAATTCATGAAAAAATATATAGTAATCGCGATTATTGCTCATGATAAGAAGAAAGCAGACATGGTTCAGTTTTTAGATAAAAATAGAATCATTTTGCAGGATGAAAGAATGAAGCTTATAGCAACAGGAATATTAGGAAGGAGTGTTGAGAATTCAGGCTTTAAAGTAGTTAAAATGCTTCCTGGACCTATGGGAGGTAATGCTCAAATTGCTGCAAAAGTAGCTGAGGGTAAAATCCAGATAGTTTTCTTTTTCAAAGATCCACTAGCGAGTCATGCCCATGGGGTCGATATTAATATGCTTGTGCGGGTGTGCGATGTACATAATGTGCCGTTGGCTACAAATGAAGCCTCGGCACAATTACTACTTAATGCTATCGTATTGCAATTATAGAAATTTCTACATTTACATTTTTAGGTAAGCAAGCTACTTGAACAGTTTCGCGCGCAGGTGCTGTTTTTTCGTCAAAATAAGCTCCGTATACGCCGTTTATTGCAGCGAAATTATTCATGTCCATAATAAAAATGGTTGCTTTTACTATGTGTTCAAATGTCATATCTGCAGCTTTTAAAATTGCAGCTATGTTTTCCATTACTTGTTTTGTCTCATCAAGAATGTTATCTGTTACTAATTCTCCAGTTTGAGGATTAATAGCAATTTGACCAGAAGCATAAAGAGTATCGTTTTTTAAAACAGCTTGGTTATATGGTCCAATTGGAGCTGGTGCATTTTCGGTAAAAATGATTTTTTTCATGATTATCTCAATTTAAATTAAATGTATTTTTGTTTGTAACAAGATAATATTATCTGTTATTAGTACTTCTTTTGTTCCATTTGATATCACTAAGAACACCCGATTTTATCCCGATAAAGAAATTCCAGTTAGAATTTGTACCTAGTGGAGTCCAGTTAAAATCCATTCTCCAGCTTAATAAATCTCTTTCAAAACGAAGTTGGGTAAAAGTAACTCCTTTTTGTACAAAATCATATCCTGTAGATATACCACCTTTCCATTTAGGGGTAATGTCCATGTTAGCAGAAATCATTATAGAGTTTCCGATGATTTTATTTTCTCTGGCAGTATTTCCATAAGTTAAGGAATAAGCAAGTGTCATATCCCAAGGAAGTTTTGCATTAAAGAATTCAGTTATTGCATTATCATCTTCTTCAGATCCATCAAACTGACTTTTACGTTGATCATTTAAGTCGGTATTTGTTCCAAACAAGTCATCCTCACGACCACCATTTCTTTCACTTTGCTTGTTCTCGTCCTTCTTCTTTTTATCCTTGTCCTTATTTGAGATAGAATAGTTTAAAGTCATATTGGCACTCGTCATTCGGAATAAACTTCCTCCGTTGTCAATATTGAATTTATTTATTTGTCTCCCGGAATTGTCAATTGCATATGGGTTTAAAGTTGCTCCAAAATTGACATTCATTTTGTCTTGAAAAAGTTGTGTTCCTCCACTAACTCTAACTGGTTGCCATGCAAATGAGTTTATACCATCGGCATTAAAATTATAACTCGTAGAGAAGTTTAAATTGTTAAGCAGCATTATTTTTTTAGGCTCTGTTTTTGTGCTGTCTCTGTCTGTAACTTTAGCTTCAAAAGTATTGCTTAAATCAAATCCTATAATATTAGAATTAGCATTACCCGGAGCACCAAAAATACCACCCTCAAAACGGCTATATTCTTTAGTTATAGTACCAGTAGCATCAGTAGCATAAGTATCATAATATTTCTCAAAACTTGGTGTGTATCCATAAGAAACAGACGGACGCATTACGTGGCGTATCGATTTTATCTTTTTGTCCTCGCCAAAATTAAAAGTACCGTATATTGTTGTACCAAGGCTAGAACTAAAAGAGTAAGTTCTATAGGCGTCAAAACCATTTACAACATTTTCTACTACTTTACTTTGGTCAGTATCGTAATGTTTTTCGACAGTTTTTGTTTGCCATACTTCCTGATAATTGGCAGTTGTACTGGCACTAAAATATTTAAATATTTTAAAGTTGGTACTAATAGGAATGCTGTGCTTAGCTCCAATTTTTGCATTATCAAACATTTGAGGTTTGAAAAATAAAGAATCAGTTGTTACAATACTATTTTTTCCACTCAGGTTATATTGAAAGTTAATATTTTTGATAAAACCTTTTTTAACTCCATTTTTACCAACAAATGGATATATCCTGTCTACACTTGCTTCAAGCGTTGGTAACGTCATATTAATAACTTCCGTTTGCGTGTTTTGCGAGTGCGTGGCAGTTATCGATGTACGTATTTGTGGTAACGTATTAAAGTTTTTGCTGTAAGAAACAGATGAACTTAAAGTATTGTTTAAGCTAGACCCGATGTTTGCCTGATTGATAGATTGTTTAAAGTATTTACTACTACCCATATTCACCGAAGCAGAGAAACTTGAATTAGGACTTGCTTTTGTGTCCTTAGAGTGTGACCATTGAATGTTGTAGATGTTTTGTTTAGAGTAATCTGGATATCCTCTTTCACTAGATATCAGGTTTTCAAAACGAACATTAATATTACCTCTATATTTATATCTTTTTGCATATGCCGACTCAAATCGCATGGCATAACTTCCGTTGGTGTAATAATCTCCCAGGACTGTTAAGTCGTAATTATCGCTTAAAGCAAAATAATAACCTCCATTTTGTAATGAGAATCCTCGAGTATTAGAGTCATTATAACTTGGAAGGATTAAACCTGAAACACTTTTTTCGTTTGTCATCGGGAAATAGGCAAATGGTAAGGCGATAGGAGTAGGTACATCGGCAATTACCATATTGGTTAAACCAGTAATTACTTTTTTTCCAGGAATAAATTTAACTTTATTGGTCTGGAAATAGTATTCAGGATTATCTACATCTTTTGCAGTAGTAAATCGAGCCCCTTTTAAGAAATAAACAGAGTCGTTTTCTTTTTTCGTGATACCAGCTTTTATTCTAAATTCACCTTGTTCAGATCTCGAATTCCAAATTAAAGCTTTTTGGGTTTTAAAGTTAAACCGTATAGAATCGGGTTCTACAGCACTTGCGCCTTGTTTGAAATTTGGATATTGAGTATAAACTCCAGCAGAATCTTTTAATCGACCTGCATAAACTTCATTCTTTTCATAATCCAAAACAATGATACCCGATTTTAGTTCGACATCTTGATAATATAATTCAGCTTCATTATATAAGGTGATAAGTTTACGCTTTTGATCAATCTTTGCGTAATCTTTGGCTTTGTATTTTACTTTGCCATCCAAAAAAGCTTTTTTGGGTTTTATACTATCTACCTTTATGGTATCAATAGTTGCAGTTTTGATGCTATCTGGCTGTTTATTAGCGCTTGCAGCTTTCTTTTTTTTGTTTGTTTCTTGAGAATATAGATTACCGCATCCTAGCGTTAGGAAAAATGATAATAAAACGATATTAAATAAGTTTGTATGCAAAGGTTTAAATACTATTTTTGTAAAAATATGGCTTGTTTTTTGACATGTCAAACTTACATATAATTTTTTGTCAAAAATAATCAATTGAAAAAATTATAACAGTTGTGTTTTATTAAAATTAACTTTTAAATTTATGAATATATTTAGCAAAATTAGGGTAATATTTAGTTTATTTCTAACTATAATATCGATTTCTGCTTATAGTCAGTCCAATGTGTTTAAAGTAACACTGGATGCGGGTCACGGAGATCATGACTTTGGAGCGGTTTATAGCGGAAGAATTGAAAAAAATATTGCTTTGGCTATAGTTTTAAAAGTAGGTAAATTACTAGAGTCTTATCCGAATGTTGATGTTATTTATACTCGTAAGACGGATGTTTTTATAGATTTGGTCGAAAGAGCCAATATTGCTAATAGAGCAAATTCTAATATTTTTGTGTCTATACATTGTAATGCAAATAAAAATACTGCTGCATTTGGTACAGAAACCTATGTTATGGGTATGAATAAAATTGCTTCGAATCTTGAAGCGGCAAAAAAAGAGAACTCCGTTATTACCTTAGAGAAAGATTACAAACGTAAATACGAAGGTTTTGATCCTAATTCGCCAGAATCTATGATCGGAATGACGTTAATGCAAGAAGAATATTTAGATTATAGTATTGCATTAGCAAGTAAAATAGAAGAAGGTTTTGATATTCTCGGGAAAAAATTACGTCATGGAGGAGTAAAACAAGCTCCTTTTATGGTACTTCATAAAGCATATATGCCAAGAGTTTTGGTAGAAACAGGTTTTATTTCTAATCCTACAGAAGGAGATATTTTAAATTCTGATGCTGGACAAAACGAATATGCAAAAGCAATTGCTGATGCTATTATCAGTTATAAAAAAGAATATTTCGGTACTGGTTCTGCCGATGCTGTTGATGAAAAACCATCTACTAAGATGATAGAAAATGCAGTTAAAGATTCTACACCTGTAAGAAATGTAAATACTGCGCCAGCTCAAAAAAATACAGTAAAACCTAATTTAACAGGTTCTATATATAAGGTACAACTTTTGGCTAGTATAAAAAAGACTCCATTGGCGCCATCTAACTTTAAGGGATTATCTGGAGTTTCTGTAGTATATGAGAATAATGTTTATAAATACACCTACCAGCAAACAGCGGATTATAATCAAGCAAAAAAATATTTGCAAGAAGCAAAAGATAAGGGGTTTGACTCTGCTTTTTTGATTGCATTTAAAAATGGAGAAAAAATTAGTATCCAAGACTCGCTTAAATAATAATTACAAGTTCAATATTTTTATATTAAATTTGTACAAACACTTACAATTTTGAAACTAACAAGAGAAATTAAAACGGCTATTTTAGTCATCGCATCAATTTTATTATTTATTTGGGGGTACAGCTTTCTAAAAGGCAAAGACCTCTTTACAAACTACAAAACATTTTATGTTGAATATGACAATGTAGAAGGATTAGCTACATCTGCACCTGTTACTCTAAATGGTTTAGCAATTGGAAAAATCAACGGTATAAAAATTAACGAAGCTACTGGAAAATTATTAGTGGAATTACAGTTGAAAACTGATTTTCCAATCTCTAAATCTAGTACTGCATCTATATATGAGCCTGGATTTATTGGAGGAAAACAAATTTCAATCATTCCGAACTTTAATGATAAAGAGCCAGCAGAAGACGGGCAAATGTTACGAGGAACTACTAAACTTGGTTTAACAGCAGGTTTGGCAGATAAATTAGCTCCGGTTCAGGATAAAGTAGAGAAGATGTTAGTTAATATAGATAAACTAGTTTCTGGATTAAACAATATTCTTGATCAAAAAGGGCAAGAAGATTTAAAAAAGACTTTGGCAGAATTAAGCGAAACTATGGCTCAATTTCATAAAGCTTCAGCTAGTGTAAATTCAATCTTAGATAATAACAAAAACCAAATTCACGGTATTGTAACTGACTTTAATAAAGTTTCTGGGAATTTTTCTAAAATATCAGATTCATTAAATAAAGCAGATCTAGGAAAAACGGTTAGAAATTTAAACCAAACATTGGCTAAAGTTGATGGTATAATGAATGGATTAAATTCAGGTAAAGGTACAATGGGTAAATTACTAAAAGACGAAGCGCTTTATAATAACCTACAAGCAACATCTAAAGAACTAGAGTTGTTGTTACAAGATGTACGTTTGTCGCCAACACGTTATGTAAATGTTTCTCTTTTTGGTAAGAAAAACAAACCATACGTAGCACCAGTAAACGATTCGATTTCTAAAAAATAAGCTTAAGATATGAGTTATTTAGATAATATTTTATTTGCCATTCTTCTTATAATTGGTTTTGGTTTTTTTGCGTCTAGCGTAAAAAAAATCATCCGAAACATAAAGCTTGGAGTAGATGTAGACCGTAAAGACAATCCAAAAGCACGTTGGACAAACATGGCTATGATTGCCCTTGGTCAGTCTAAAATGGTAAAAAGACCAATAGCAGGAGTATTGCATATTGTTGTTTATGTTGGTTTTATAATTATAAATATTGAATTACTCGAAATCATTATTGATGGTTTATTTGGTACGCATAGAGTATTTGCACCATATTTAGGACCAGTATATGATGTATTGATAGCTTCTTTTGAAATATTAGCATTGTTAGTTTTGGTTGCAGTATCAGTTTTCTGGATAAGAAGAAATATTGTTCGATTAAAGCGTTTTATTAATCCAGATTTAAATGGATTTCCTAAAAATGATGCAAATTACATCTTGTATTTTGAGGTTGTATTGATGGTATTGTTTTTATTGATGAATGCTTCTGACTTTCATTTGCAAAATGTTCCTGGAGGAGTTTTTCATAAAGCAGGTAGTTTTCCTGTGAGTCAGTTTATAGCACCAATGTTTAACGGATTGTCAAACGAATTGGTTGTATTGTTGTTTGAAGTATTTTGGTGGTTGCATATTATAGGTATCTTAATTTTTATGAACTACTTGTACTTCTCTAAACATTTGCACATTTTATTGGCTTTCCCAAATACGTATTTTGCTAATTTGAAACCAGAAGGACAATTTGATAATTTAGAATCGGTTACAAAAGAGGTTAAATTAATGATGGATCCTAACGCTGATCCATTTGCAGCAGCACCTCCGGCAGATGAAAATGCTGCACCAGCTAAATTTGGTGCAAGTGATGTTCAGGATTTAAACTGGGTTCAGTTATTAAATGCTTATACGTGTACAGAATGTGGTCGTTGTACTTCATCTTGCCCTGCAAATCAAACAGGAAAAAAATTGTCTCCTCGTAAAATTATGATGGATACAAGAGATAGATTAGAAGAAGTAGGAAAAAATATAGATGCTAATAAAGGAGTTTTTGTTCCAGATAATAAGTCTTTATTGAATGATTATATCACTCCTGAAGAATTATGGGCTTGTACATCATGTAATGCATGTGTAGAAGAGTGTCCTGTAAATATTAGTCCGTTATCTATTATTATGGATATGCGTCGTTACCTGGTTATGGAGCAAAGTGCTGCGCCAATGCCTTTAAATGCAATGATGACGAATATTGAAAATAATGGAGCACCATGGCAGTACAATCAGCAAGATAGATTGAACTGGAAAAACGAAAATTAAAAAAGTTTAATTGGTTAATCGGTAATTCGTTTAATTAATAGAATAAAATAATTTTTCGGTTTTTAGTGAAAGTTTGAAGGTAGATTTGTTTTATAACAATTACCCACTTAACGATTAACCGATTAAACAAAAAAAGAACATGTCAGAAAGTTTAGTTGTGCCAACAATGGCAGAAATGCTAGCCCAAGGAAAACAACCAGAAGTTTTATTCTGGGTAGGTTGTGCAGGAAGTTTTGATGATAGAGCAAAAAAAATCACAAAAGCGTTTGTGCGAATATTAAATCGTGCAGATGTTTCTTTTGCGGTTCTTGGTACAGAAGAAAGTTGTACTGGAGATCCTGCAAAACGTGCTGGAAATGAGTTTTTATTTCAGATGCAAGCTATGATGAATATCGAAGTTCTGAATGCTTATGAAGCAAAAAAAATAGTTACTGCTTGCCCGCATTGTTTTAATACAATAAAAAATGAGTATCCTGAACTTGGTGGAAAATATGAAGTTGTACACCATACAGAATTCTTAAAATCATTGCTGGATGATGGTCGATTGACCATTGAAGGCGGACAGTTTAAAGGAAAACGTATTACGTTTCATGATCCATGTTATTTAGGACGAGCTAATAAAATATACGAAGCGCCAAGAGAATTAATTGAGAAACTTGATATCGAGTTGGTCGAAATGAAACGCTCTAAAGCAAACGGATTATGTTGTGGAGCTGGTGGAGCGCAAATGTTTAAAGATGCAGAGCCAGGAAACAAAGAAGTTAACGTATTACGTACTGAAGATGCTCTGGAAGTAAAACCAGATATTATTGCTGCTGCTTGCCCGTTTTGTAATACAATGCTAACGGATGGTATCAAAAATAAAGAAAAAGAAGCTGAAACTAAAGTAATGGACATTGCCGAGTTAATCGCTAATGCACAGGATTTGTAGTTTAGGAAAGGTTCAAAGTTTAAAAAAAAAGGTTCAAAGTTGCAAAGGTTCTGAGGTTCTAAGGTTTTGAACTTTAAACATGAAACTTTAAACTGTTTAAAATCTAAAATAAAAAAAAATGTATATTCCTTTTGAAAATTTACCCGGAGAATCAAAGATTTGGATTTATCAATCCAATAGAAAGTTCTCGGACGAAGAATTTTCTGAAATAGAAACTGCTTTACAAGGTTTCCTTGAATCTTGGGCAGCACACGGAACTAGTTTAGAATCATCATACTTGCTTAAATACAACCGATTTATAATTATTGCTGTAGATCAAGATGTACAAGCTGCAACAGGATGTTCTATCGATTCATCGGTAGAGTTTATCCAAAGTCTTGAGAAAAAATACAATGTAGACTTGCTAGATAAGATGAATGTTACTTTTAAATTAGGAGAACATATTGCTCACAAGCCATTGATTGATTTTAAGAAAATGGTGAAGGACAAAGCAGTTACTGAAAATACTATCGTTTTTAATAATTTGGTAAACAATATTGAAGAGTTTAATGAATCGTGGGAAGTTCCAGCAGCAGATAGCTGGCATAGTAGATTCTTTTAAATCTTTATTATAGATAAATTACAAAAGGCATAAAATTTAGATTTTGTGCCTTTTTTTTTGCTCTATTGCATTTTGATTATAGCTCACGGTTTCAACCATGTGATACGGATTGTGATAATACATTGTGCTCCAACGGTTGAAACCGTTGGCAATGTTTGTAATGTGTTATTTGTTTTGCAATAGTTTATCGCGCTATTAGCTTGGTTTATATCGTCTGGAGACCTTTGTCAAAGTTTTAAAACCAAGGCTGTAAGGAACTTGGTTTCATGCATTAAATGTTTCTAATTTAGTAGGATCTCCACCACAATGTATTACTACTTGTTGAATAATGTCATTTTGCAATTGATTACAAAATGACATTTTGGGGATTTTATATCCTTTTAATTGATTTAGTTTTATGTAACTCAAAAGCAATATTGATGCAATTAAAATAATGTAAATCATTACTTGAATTCCATTCCACTGTCTTGAAAAATAGTGTTTAAAATTCAATTCTTGTTTTATAAATCTAAAGAAACGCTCAATATCCCAACGTCTTTTGTAAATTTCAGCTATTTGAATTGCTGTAAATTCATCTTCAGGTAAATTGCTTAAAAACAATATTTTTTCTCCATCAGATTTTAATATCCCCTCAACTAATCTAAAAACTATTTTAGTCTTCTTTTGATTAGCATAAAGGTAAACCTTGCTATGTCTTGTTAGTTTAAGGATTTCATTTTCAAAATCTAATAGAGTTACTTTACTACCTTTATCTACTTCATATTTAGATGATTTATAAATTCGGGTCACAAAATACTTATCATCATTAGAGAGTTCAACCATTGTCTTTCTATCCTTCATTCCCCTGTCAAAAACTGCAATATCTTTTTTATTGGCTATGTGTTCTTCTAGAATATTTCCCAAAGCCAAATCCTCACTAATCATTTTTTGATCTTTGTGAAACTTGACATTAAAAGGCAGCTCACTAAAGCCAATCGTGAATTTTATACTATTTTTTCCTTGTTCGCCTTTTTTGTTCTTTTGTCCATTTTGCATTCCAAAACTCAGTAAAGAAGCTGATAAACTTGTAATTGTTGAGTCATATAAACTTAATTTAGCTTTATCTTTTTCATTAAGTTTATCCTCAAAGATAGTAACAGTATGCTGATATAATTTCTCAAAATACGCAACGTTTATTTTTCCTATTCTCTCAGCAATACTACTGTGACTAACACTTTTATCTTTAGGAATTTGAGCATATTTACAAAAGAAATGATTTTCATAAAAATTCTCAAATACTCTAGAGCTAGCTCTATTTTCATTTAGAACTCCAAAAACACAAAGTTTAAATAATTCCTTACCTTTTAATTTTTTAGCATTCCAATCAACCATAGTTTCTCGAGCAAAAAAATCAAGTTGATCATCTGAGATATAACTTAATATTTCTCTCACATCTGTTCTGATTTGCATTTCATGATATGTTTAAAGATATACGAAAATAAAAATAATATTTTTTACTAAAGTTCCTTACAGCCTTGGTTTTAAAACTTTGACAAAGGTTGGTGAGTGATATCGAAGGTGAGAGGTATTGTGGAATAATAACGTCTTATGAAAACTAATCTTCTAATCTAGCCCCGATGGGAATGATATCCTTTTTTAGTCTTTTTTTTTTACTAAAAAAGATATAGTGGACAGCGGGACAGATGGTTCTTTTAGAAATGAAAACTACTGCTTCTGAAAATTTTAAACTCTAATGATTGAACATTATTAACATTCTAAAATTTCAATTCAACACTAATTTTAAGTACTTTCGTAAGACTAAAATTAATACATGAAAATAGCAATAGTTTGTTATCCTACTTTTGGTGGGAGCGGGGTTGTAGCAACAGAGCTCGGTCTTGAATTAGCAAGACGTGGTCACGAAATTCACTTTATAACTTATAGTCAGCCTGTTCGGTTGGCACTTTTGAATCCTAATGTACACTATCACGAAGTAAATGTTCCTGAATATCCTTTGTTTCATTACCAGCCGTATGAGTTGGCTTTGTCAAGCAAATTGGTAGATATGGTAAAGTTGTATAAGATTGAGTTGCTTCATGTACATTATGCAATTCCTCATGCGTATGCAGGCTATATGGCCAAGCAAATGCTTAAAAATGAGGGAATTCATATCCCGATGATTACAACGCTTCACGGAACGGATATTACCTTGGTAGGAAATCATCCGTTTTATAAACCTGCAGTAACTTTTAGTATTAACAAATCAGATTATGTGACTTCGGTTTCTCAGAGTTTGAAAGATGATACATTAAAATTGTTCAACATTAAGAATAAGATAAAGGTGATTCCTAATTTTATCGAACTGGATAAGGTTAAAAAAGATCCTGACGCTCCTTGTCATCGTTATGTTATGGCAAAGGAAAACGAACGTATTATTACACACATTAGTAATTTTAGAAAAGTAAAAAGAATCCCGGATATTATCAAGATTTTTTATAATATCCAAAAAGAGATTCCTGCAAAATTAATGATGGTAGGTGATGGGCCTGAAAAGGAGAAAGCCGAGATTTTATGCCAGGAACTAGGGATTTATGATAAAGTAATCTTTTTTGGGAATAGTAACGAAATAGATAAAATCTTGTGTTTTACGGATTTATTTTTATTACCGTCTGAAACAGAGAGCTTTGGTTTGGCAGCGCTTGAAGCAATGTCTTGTAGTGTTCCTGTAATTTCTAGTAACTCGGGCGGTTTGCCTGAGGTAAACTTTGATGGTTATTCGGGATATTTAAGCGATGTAGGTAATGTTGAAGAAATGGCTGTGAATGCTCTTAAGATTCTTAAGGATGATGCGACTTTAAATGTGTTTAAAGCGAATGCTCTGGAGGTTGCGAAGAAATTTGATATTAAGAATATATTGCCAAAGTATGAAGCATTATATCAAAAAGCGATTAATGATTATAAAGATCACAAAGGAGTACAGTAAAATATTAATTTAAAAAGTTAACAATGAAAAAAATACTAGTCTTATTTGTTTCGGTTCTTGTAATTTCTTGTGGGGCAACAAAATCTGGAGATAAAAATACTGCTTTGTATGAAGTTTTGACTCAGCAAAGTGATGGTGGTGGAAATATTCATTTTTTTGAAATATTGAGCGAACCTAATGAAATCAAGATGTTGACCAGTGATGAGAGCTTAAAAGGAAAAATAAAAGAAGACGATATAAAAAAGGCAAATTATATTGTCCTGAATATGGGAGAGAAAAATACTGGAGGTTATTCTATAGGAGTTGAAAAAGTAGAAGAAACAGATAAAAATATTATTATAACTGTTAAAGAAACTGCTCCTGCACCCGATAGTATGGTAATGCAAGTGATTACTTATCCTTATGCGGTGGTAAAAATAAATTCGAAAAAAGAAATTATCATTAAATAAAAAAAAATCCTGTCATTAAGTATGACAGGATTTTTTATAAATACATTGTCTAGTCCTGAAATAGCGATACACAAAAAGTATCGTTATGGAATCATCTCAAGAATCACGCTATGTAAAGCGAACACAAAAAGACTATTCAATGTCTTTTAAATTACAAGTTGTTCAAGAAATTGAACACGGAAAGCTTACGGCAACCGAAGCTACAAAGAAATACAGTATTCAATGTAGAAGGACAGTTGTTCAATGGCTTCGGAAATTTGGTAACTTTGATTGGGAGAACCAAACCTCAATCAAAATGGCAAAAACACCTGAACAAAAAATTATGGAGCTTGAAGCTCAAGTCAAACTTTTAGAGAAACAAAAAGCATTCTTAGAAAGACAGGCTTTTGTTGCTGACAAAAAAGCGATCCTCTTTGATATGATGATTGATTTAGCCGAAAAAGAATATCATATTGATATCCGAAAAAACTCTGTACCCGAACAATCGCCCATTTCAGACAAAGAGAACCACAAACAATAGCATTTACCTGTTATTTGTTCGGGATAGACAGACAGGTTTATTATCGAAAAATTAAAAGAACAGTAATCAAACAAAACAAGGCTAAAGAAGTTGTTTTAATGGTTAATGATCTTAGAAGATTAATGCCTAGAATAGGTACTAGAAAACTATATTATCTTTTATTGGATAAACTCCATTTAATGAAGATTGGAAGAGATAAATTCTTTGATATACTTAGAGCTAATCATTTATTAATACAACCTAAACGTAGCTATCATATAACCACAAACTCACATCATCGTTTTAGAAAGCATGAAAATCGAATTTTAGATCTTGAAATAAATCGTCCTGAACAAGTTTGGGTCTCCGATATTACCTATATCGGAAAAAGAGACAATCCATGTTATTTAAGCTTAATCACTGATGCTTATTCAAAGAAGATAATGGGATATTATGTTGCTGAGAATCTCAATACTCAAAGTAGTTTAAAAGCTCTAAAAATGGCTCTTAAACAAAGAACGCATAATACGCTAACTCTAATCCATCATTCTGATAGAGGTTTGCAATATTGTGCTAATGAATATCAAAAAGAGCTTATCAAAAACAAAGTACTATGTAGCATGACTCAAAACTCGGATCCCTATGAAAATGCAATAGCAGAAAGAATCAATGGAATTTTAAAACAAGAATTTATGATTGATAAGTATCATCAAAAAAGAAAAATCACAAACCTAATAATAAAGGAATCTATCAATATTTATAATGAATTAAGACCACATTATTCTAATCACATGTTAACACCAAATCAAATGCATACTCAAAATAAAATCCAAATGAGAACTTATAAAACAAAAAACAGTTGCAAGAACGTTCTTGCAACTGTTTAATTAATTATTTTTATGTAATAATCCGTATCGCTTTTTTAGGACGAGACACATTTATTAAAATTGAAATTTGATTCCTAATCCGATATCAAATCCAAAATTATCATCATCGTAATATCCAGAACCAATTTCTGGTCTTGCATCTAGTGAAAGTAAAATTGGCACTTCTTTAAATCCGTACTCAATACCTATATCTCCAGCTGCAAATACGAAAGTTCCACTGTCACTATAGCCATGGTAATCATGATCCCAGCTGCCAATACCACCACCGACACCTGCGTACCAGTTAAAACCTTGGTCTATGTTCCATACCCATTGGTATAGCCCTACTAATTTAAAAGCATCTACATCGTTGCTATTTCTCCAACCTAAATCGGCTTCAATTCTATTATTTTTAGATAATGCCCTCTGGTAAGAAATCTCTCCTCCAAATCCGTGGTTATCTCCTAAACGCAATCCAAGCGCATTTTTAGAAATGTCTTGAGCTTGTGCTGTAAATGCTAATCCTAGCAACATGATAGCTGACAAAATTATTTTTTTCATAAGTAAGTATTTATTCAGACAAAGTTATTGTATAAACAAAATGTTAAAATTATAGAAATTATATTAAATGTTTCATAATTCACATTTTTGCTTTGCTGAATCATACTTGATGCAAATCTGGATAAAATTATTTAGGGATAAAGCGTGAGGTCATTAATTGGCTACTTAAACTATCTTCCATTTCAAAAAGGTTTTCTTCTTCAGAGAAATTCATTTGAGAATAATGAAATAATTTCCATCGCTTTTTATGGTATTCTAATGCGGTTAAATTTTCTATCCAATCTCCAGAATTTAGATAAAGTGTTGATCCGTTTTTATTTTCTTTTCTTTCAATTTTTGGTTCATGAATGTGTCCACAAATTACGTAATCGTATTTCTTTTCGATAGCTAAATCTGTTGCAGTTGTTTCAAAATCGGATATATGTTTAACAGCTTTTTTTACGCTGGCTTTAATTTTTTTAGAAAAAGAATAAGGTTCTCTGTCAATCTTAGATAAGCACCAGTTTATGAATCGATTGGTTAAAATTAGATAGTCATAACCTATTCCGCCTAGTTTAGCAATCCATTTAGAGTGTTGTACAGAGGCATCAAATACGTCTCCGTGAAAAATCCAGGCTTTTTTATCATCTAATTCTAAGATTAATTTATCGACTAAGGCAAAACTTCCCATAGTCATTTCGCTGAATTTTCTTAAGATTTCATCGTGATTACCTGTTACATAATACACTTTAGTTCCTTTGGAAGCAAAGCCGATAATTTTCTGAATTACCTTTAAATGGGATTTAGGAAAGTAAGATCTCCTAAATTGCCATGCATCAATTATGTCGCCATTTAATACTAAAATTTTCGGTTTAATGCTTGATAGGTAGTTGCTTAGTTCTTTGGCATGGCTTCCGTAAGTTCCTAAATGAACATCTGATATTACTACAACTTCAACATTTCTTTTTTTCAATTGGTTTTGATTTGGTGTTTAACAAATTTAAAGAATCTGCTGCCGATTTGTTTTTAATAAATAGTTATCAATTGTTCTTCAATTTTAAGAAATCGTGATGATAATGCAAATTAACCTTTAGATAATAATACCAATTTAAAATTTTTTAATTTAATTCATAAAACTTACATTTGCTCAAAACTAATTACAATGGCGGGAAATAGCTACGGAACACTATTTAAAATTACAACATTTGGAGAATCGCATGGGGAAGCTTTAGGCGGAATTATTGATGGTTGTCCATCAGGAATAACATTAGATCTAGAAGCAATACAGTTTGAGATGTCAAGAAGAAAACCTGGACAATCTGCAATAGTAACCCAACGGAAGGAACCAGATGATGTACAATTTTTATCTGGAGTTTTTGAAGGAAAAACCACTGGTACTCCAATTGGTTTTATTATTCCGAATACAAATCAAAAATCAGACGATTATTCTCATATAAAAGATAATTACAGACCTAGTCATGCTGACTATGTTTATGATAAAAAATACGGTTTTCGTGATTATCGTGGAGGAGGTCGTAGCTCCGCCCGCGAAACTGCCAGTAGAGTTGTTGCTGGAGCGATTGCGAAACAAATGTTACCTACTATTAAAATCAATGCCTACGTTTCGTCTGTAGGACCAATTCATTTAAATACTCCTTATCAGGAATTAGATTTTTCTAAAACAGAAAGTAATCCTGTGCGTTGTCCGGATGAAGCTGCTGCAGCGACTATGGAAGAATATATTAGAGATATAAGAAAACAAGGTGATACTGTAGGTGGGGTTGTGTCTTGTGTGATTCAAAACGTGCCTGTAGGTTTAGGTGAGCCTGTTTTTGATAAATTGCATGCCGAATTAGGAAAAGCTATGCTTTCTATCAATGCTGTAAAAGGTTTTGAATATGGTAGTGGTTTTTCGGGTTCTGAAATGAAAGGAAGCGAGCATAACGATTTATATAATCCTGACGGAACTACTAAGACAAATCTTTCGGGAGGAATCCAGGGTGGAATTAGTAATGGAATGGATATCTATTTTAGAGTTGCCTTTAAACCTGTTGCAACAATTATGCAAACACAGGATTCATTAGATAACAAAGGAAATATTACTCCTATGACTGGTAAAGGACGTCATGACCCATGTGTTGTTCCTCGTGCTGTACCAATTGTAGAAGCTATGGCTGCAATAGTTCTTGCAGATTTTCATTTGATAAATAAAACATATTAGAGAGATACGTAAGACAGGCGAGCGTCTTATATTTAATTAATAATACAAAAAACACTTGATGAACAATAATACAGAAATCAAAAAAACATCTTTTTTCAGAGGCTTAACTGGGCAAATTCTTATTGCAATGTTTCTTGGTGCAACACTGGGTATTATATTGCATAATTATATTTCGCATGATGCGGCAGTAGAGTTTAGTAATAAGATAAAGATGCTAGCTACTATCTTTATTCGTTTGGTTCAAATGATTATTTCGCCTTTAGTATTTACCACTTTGGTAGTTGGTATTGCTAAATTGGGAGATATAAAAACAGTAGGTAGAATTGGAGGAAAAGCATTGGCTTGGTTTTTTACAGCCTCTTTTATATCATTATTGATTGGTTTGTTCTATATAAATATTTTGCAACCAGGAGTAGGTTTAAAATTAGACCACGTAGATATGTCGGCTGCAACTGAGGTAACAGGGAAAACGCAATCGTTGTCGTTTGAGAATTTTATTGCACATATTGTACCTAAGAGTATTTTTGAAGCAATGGCTACAAATGAGATTTTACAAATTGTAATATTCTCCATTTTCTTCGGATTAGCAGCAGCTTCATTAGGAACTAGTGTAAAACCGGTTATAAATGCGCTGGATAAAATGTCGCACATTGTTCTTAAAATGGTAAACTATGTAATGAACTTCGCTCCAATTGGGGTTTTCGGAGCCATTGCAGGTGTATTTGCTGTAAGAGATGCTGAAGAATTATTGATCACATATTTTAAATTTTTCGGTTCGTTTTTAATAGGGATTAGTACTTTATGGGTTGTTTTAATTATAGTAGGTTATATTTTCCTTAAAGGAAGAATGACTGAATTGTTAAGACGTATTATGGGACCTGTTGCTATTGCTTTTGGAACAACAAGTAGCGAGGCTGTGTTTCCTAAATTAACAGAAGAGTTGGAAGAATTTGGTGTAAAAGATAAAATTGTATCATTTATGTTGCCATTAGGTTATTCTTTTAATTTGGATGGTAGTATGATGTACATGACTTTTGCAAGTATTTTTATTGCACAGTTCTATGGTGTACATTTAGATATAGGAACTCAAATGGTAATGCTTTTGGTTTTAATGTTAACTAGTAAAGGTATTGCAGGTGTACCAAGAGCCAGTTTGGTTGTTGTTGCTGCAACCTGTGGTATGTTTGATATTCCTATTGAGGGTATTGCTATAATCTTGCCAATTGACCATTTTTGTGATATGTTCCGTAGTGCTACAAATGTATTAGGTAATGCACTTGCTACATCGGTAGTAGGAAAATGGGAAGCTGACAAAGAGATTAATTTTGATGCAGTAGATTCTAATAGTTAAGAGAGAAATTCTTAATAGTGAGATAGTTTAAAAAGAGTACTATTTGTAAGAGTAACTTGTATTCTTTTTTATTCAAAATATATTATAAGGAGTTGTATTTTATTTATAAAATACAACTCCTTTTTTGTTTTTAAATGTATATTTGATGAAACTATAGTTAATTTATGTTTAATATTCGGATTATTTTATCGCTATTTTTGATGATTTGTGTCACGAAGCCTGTAATTGCTAAGACAGAGTTGCCAACAGAACAAGATATCACAAGAACAGCTGATAAGGCACTAAAATATCTAAAAGAATCTGATTTTGAAAAATCATTAATTGTTTCCAGAATAGTTTTACAACAAGCATTAATAGCTAAAAATAATAACCTAATAGCTGTTTCATACAATATCATTGCTGCAAATTATAACGAGTTTTCGGAATTTGACAAAGCAATATTCTACTATAAAAAGGCATTATCCTTTGCCAATAAAACTACCAATAACATCTTAAAAAACAGAATAAACAATAACTTAGGTAATATGTATTGTTTTGAAAAAAAGCAATATGAAAAAGGAATAGAGTATTATAAAAAATCCCTTGATTACAGTAAGAAAGAGAAAGATAGCTCGCTTGTTTATTTGATTAACTTAAATATTACCTGGGCGTATTTTGATATTGGTGAGTTTTCATTGGCCTTGCCTTATTTTAAATATATAAATGAACATCATAGCAATCATCTTAACGAATCTACAATTGTAGCGTTTAATTTGCTTAACGGAATGTATTATTCTCATATCGAAGATAAAGCTAAAGCTGCCGCATATTTTATTCGGGCAATTAAAGAGGGGCAAGCAGGAATGGAAAAATCTGATTTATTGTATTCATATCTAGAATATTCTAAGTTTTTGAATAAAATAGGGGATCATAAACAAGCTTATCAAAATATTATTAAGCACAATGCGGTTAAGGAGAATCTTTATAACGAGCGTAAATTAAAAAGTGCTGAAAAGGCTGGTTTTAATCTAGAATTGGATGAGTATAAAAGACAAATTGGTAAAATTGAAATTGAAAAAGGTGTTCAGTATCAGGATTTAAGGAAGTCCAGAATTATCGTTTTGTTATTTGTTTTAACCTCTTGTATTTTTCTTATTCTGATAGTTACATTATATAAAAATGTTGTTTTTAAAAAGAGAACTAATGCACAGTTATTGTTTACAAATGAGGAATTAATAAAAGCTAAGGAACAGGCAGAAGAGGCTTCGGTTCTTAAAACTCAATTTATATCTACCATAAGTCACGAATTACGAACGCCCCTGTATGGTGTTGTAGGGATAACTAATATGCTGCTGGAGGAACATAAAGAATTAGCCAGAAGCCCACATTTAAGTTCTTTAAAATTCTCGGCTAGGTATTTATTGTCTCTGGTAAATGATATTCTTCAAATTAATAAAATAGAAGAAAATAAAGTTGTTCTGGAAAGTTTGACTTTTAATATATCTGATGAGATTAATATGATTAAGAACTCATTGTCTTTTTTATCACAAAAGAATAATAATCATATTACTGTAATTATCGATTCGGATATTCCTGAGTATTTAATTGGAGATAAATTAAGGCTTGCTCAGATATTAATGAACTTGGTAAGCAATGCCTTAAAATTCACTAAAAAAGGAGAGGTATTTATTATTGCAAATCTAGTTAAAGTTGCAGGAAAGGCACATTTTATAGAGTTTCAGGTAAAAGATACTGGAATGGGAATTGCCGTTGTTGATCAGGATAAGATTTTCGAAAAATTTGTTCAGGTAGGTCGTAACGAACAAGATTATCAAGGAACAGGTTTAGGGTTAACTATTGTAAAACGATTATTAGGATTGTTTGGTAGTTCAATCTCGCTAGAAAGTAATGTAGGGGAAGGAACTACATTTACATTTACTATAGCTTTTGAATATGATCCGGAGAAAACAAAAAGTATAATTAATGAAATTCAGGTTGATCTAACCTCTAATCAGGTGTTCAGGGTTTTGGTTGTTGAGGATAATCGAATAAACCAGCTTGTGACTAAAAAGATTATCGAAAAAAATAATTATAGCTGTACTGTTGTTGATGATGGGTTTGCAGCTTTGGAGATATTAGATACGGAATCTTTTGACGTTGTTTTAATGGATATTAATATGCCAATGATGAATGGATTCGAAACAACTAGAAAAATACGCTTAAAAGGCATAAAAACGCCTATTGTGGCATTAACTGCTTTTGATAAAGATGAGATTACCGATGAAGCTATTTCTGCAGGGATAAATGATATTATAATAAAGCCTTTTGAATCTGTAAAATTATTCAAAATTATAAATTGCCTTATTGTAGAAACAGAAAACGTTGGCTATAGTGCCAACGTTTGAATCTGATTGATTTTAAACACGAATTTCGCTAATTACTGATAATTATGAGTTCGGGTTTAACTCGGTATGTTTACGTGATAAGATTAATACCAACGTTTTTTGTTTTGTTTAGATGCGTCTGATTTTCTTGATTTGTGCGCTCCGCCACTTCGGTTTGAATTTTTAGGCTTTGCTGCCGCTGCCGCTTCAGGGCTTCCTGCATGCCATTGGTACGGATGATCACTTATCGTTTTTACATCAACTTTTATTAGTTTTTGTATATCTTTCCAATATCCATGTTCGTCTTTACTACAAAAAGAAATTGCAATTCCTCCGTTTCCTGCACGTCCCGTTCTACCAATTCGGTGTACATACGTTTCAGGAATGTTTGGTAAATCAAAATTAATAACAAATGGTAATTGATCAATATCAATACCACGTGCAGCAATATCTGTAGCTACAAGAACTCCAACTTCTTTGTTCTTAAAGGCATCAAGAACACGTTGTCTTGCATTTTGAGATTTATCACCGTGAATTGCTTCGGCAGCGATATTGTTTTTTCTAAGTGCTTTTACAACATTATCGGCTCCATGTTTTGTTCTTGAAAAAACCAAAACATTCGATAAATCTTCATTTTTTATCAAATGATATAAAAGATTTCTTTTTTCTGTTTTTTCAACAAAATAAACACGTTGTTCTACATTTTCGGCTGTAGATGATACTGGCGAAACTTCAACTTTTGCTGGATCTTGTAAGAACATCTCAGCTAGTTCACGAATTGCAATTGGCATTGTAGCCGAGAACAATAAGGTTTGTCTGTTTTTTGGAGTAAGTTTTACAATCTTTTTTACATCGTTTATAAAACCCATATCCAGCATTTGATCTGCTTCATCTAATACTAAAACATGTAAATGATCTAAATCTATAAATCCTTGTTTTTGTAAGTCAAGTAATCTTCCTGGTGTTGCCACAAGAATATCTACACCTTTTTTAAGGGTATCTACTTGCGGATTTTGTGATACTCCACCAAATATTGTAAGTTGAGTTAAGTTGGTATATTTTGCATAAGTTTCAAAACTTTGCCCAATTTGTACCGCTAATTCTCTTGTAGGTGTAACTATAAGTGCACGGATTACTTTGGCTTTTTTAGATGAACCTACAATTCTGTGTAATTGATGTATGATAGGAATAGCAAATGCTCCAGTTTTTCCAGTACCTGTTTGGGCACACCCAATTAAATCTCTTCCAGCTAGTACAATCGGAATAGATTGTTCTTGGATAGGAGTAGGGTTTGTATAGCCTTCTTCAAATACGGCTTTTTGTATACTTTTAGAAAGTGATAAGTCTTCGAATAACATATTTTCGGTATTAAGAATTTAGTTTTAAGTACTAAAATTCTGTGCAAAGATAGGTTTATTCGCTTAATCGTTTATTTGAATATGCGTTTATTTAGTTATTGAGCTTTTTATTTCGATTTTTTCAAAGTTCGATTTTATAAAATCTGTAACTAAATAGCCTATCAATTTTCCAATTAAATGATTGTTTTTTTCTTCGCCTAAATCTGGTGCTCCTTCGCAAATATGCAAATAAGCTGCATTTTTATGTTGTCCAAAATAAGATACAAACTGGCGTAGTTCTTCAATCGAAAATCCACTTAAGGTCATAGCGCTACTTGCAATATTTGGAATTGCGTCCAAATCGATTTCGATTCCGAAGATATCTGTTTTAACAAAATCTAAAGCAAATTGCATTTCGGCATTAAAATCTTTTTCTTTTCTAATTTTTACGCTGTCGTACGTATTGTAACGAACTCGGTCTTCAATTTTTTTAATAATATCGAGTACACTTTTGGAGGTGTAATTTTCGTGTAATCCAAATATGAAGTATTTTTTTAAGAAACCTTCTTCGTAAGCGTATGAAAAACCATTTCCGCTATGTCTTCCTTCCAGAATTCTGAAATCTGAATGCGCATCAAAGTTTACTGCATTTATAGGTTTTCCATGAGCAAGTGCTGTTCCTTTTATATTTCCGTAGGCATTATTATGACCTCCGCCTATGATAATTGGGATTTTTCCTGCTTTGATAACGTTAAATATAATATGCGAAACTTCTTTGTCTACACGCTCTACCAACTGGCTAAGTTTTGATCGGTCGTCGATGTCGTTAAAGTCAAGATGTTCTACTTCTTTCATCTCTTGTTTTACATCAATTTGACCTAAAACTACAATGTGATTTCCTTTGCAAAAACGGTTGTGTTGGATGTTTGCAATACTCTTTATGGCACTATCCCAAGCAGACGCAGCCCCAGGTCTTCCGTAGTTGGCGCGTATTCCAATGTCTTCTGGAATTCCTAAAAGGACATACTTAGCTTCACAATTTTTAAGAAAATCAATTGTGTCAGCACCTTTGGGAACTATTATCATTTTTTCGCCAAATTTTATTTCGCCACTTCTGTGATTTGTAACTTTAGCTAAGTCGTTAATAGTAAAAGGGATTAGTTTTTCCATAAAAAAAATATATTTTCCAAAAATAATATATTTGTAGCAACTTACGTTATTAGCTTATATTAATTATTAAATTTGTTTACAAAAATTATTTAAATATGGAAAATCAAAAGAACAACAACTCAAGTCTAAAAGCAGTAATAGCAGTTTTAGCAATTTTATTAGTAGGTAGTTTAGTGTATATATTTAAAATGACATCAGACACTGATGCTGTTAAAACTGAACTTACTTCTACATTAACAGAAAAAGAGTCTGTAATGAAAGATTTACAGGAATTAAAAGCAACTTATGATGCTGCAATTGCTGAGAATACATCTATGTCTGATGAGTTAATTCAGGAAAGAGACAAAGTAGTTACTTTAATGGATGATTTGAATAAAACAAAAGGGGACGTATCTAAATTTAAAACTCAAGTTCAGGCTATGCAAGGTAAAATGAAAGTTTTAGTTGCAGAAAACGATGAGTTGAAAAAACAAAATGGAGTGTTAACAGTTCAACGTGATAGCACAATTGTTGTTTTAGGAGAATCTAAAAAATTCAACGAAGTATTAGTTGGTCAAAATGAAGAATTGGCTAAAACTGTTGAAAAAGGATCGAAATTATCTATCCTTAATACAAAAACTGCAGCTTACAAATTAAGAAGCTCAGGAAAACAAATTGAAACTGATAAAGCTAGTAGAGCTGATGTATTAAAAATTAGTTTTACAATTGCTGAAAATCAAATTGCTAAATCTGGAGATAAAACGTATTATGTACAAGTTATCGATAGTAAAAACAATGTCTTAGGAGATAAAAAAACAGAATCTTTTGGAGATAAATCGTTAGTTTATAGCTTTGTTACAAAAGTTCAGTATGAAAACAAATCAGTAAATGTTTCTGAAGATTTACCTGGTAAAGATTTTGAAAAAGGAACTTACTTTATCAACGTTTTTGATAATGACGAGTTGGTTTCTAAAACAAGCTTTACTTTAAGATAAAAAAGTACTTAATAATATTAAAAGGGCAGTAAAACATAGTTTTGCTGCCCTTTTTTTTGGTTTATTTATCTGGATTTTCGTTTTTTATTCTGACTATCTTCTAGTTTTTTTAATGCTTTTTCTTGTTTCTTCGCCTTTAAATCTTTTGAAGGTGCTTTCATATTGTTAACCTTAGCCATGATCTTATTTTTTTTTAAAATTATTTAAATAGTATAAAATAGCCTTGATCCTAAAATTTATAGATATAAATAAAACTTTATATAGCGAGTAACATTATCCAAAATTGTATTGGAAATGGGATTGTAAAAAATAAAGTTTATAGGATGTATTAAGCACACTCGCGGATGCTTAATAATTCGGGAAGATTTTTTGTTTAAATGAATTTGTAAACGTTATAGGAACGTTTGTGTTAGGGACCCAGTTTATGCTAGTATTGAAACCTTTTTGTTTCAAACTAAATTTGCATAAATCTAAAATGAGGCCTAATGTATTCATGAATAAAAAACTCTTATTTTAAAAAGATGAAGATAGTAACTTATTTAGGGATTACCTAATTTAAGTAGCTATTTTAGAGTCTTTTAAAATAAGAGTTTGTATTTTTTAGTTTTCGATTTTATTATTCGAAAATTTCACCTTCGATAAAAACGCTTTCTATTAAATTAGTACCAAAAGCATAAGGTAATTGGTAATAGGAGGTAATAGGTTTAGTTAGTATAAAGTTAGCTTTTTTTCCTACTGTTATACTACCGTGGGTATCTGAAACTCCCATTGCATAAGCTCCATTTACTGTAGCTGCATTAATTGCTTCTTCGGGAGTCATTTTCATCTTGATACATGCTGTTGCAACGACAAAATTCATGTTTCCGGATGGAGTAGAGCCTGGGTTGTAATCTGTAGCTAATGCAATTGGTAATCCTGCTTTTATCATTTCTCTTGCTGGTGTATATGGAATACTCAGAAAATAAGAACACGATGGCAGAGCTACAGGCATCGTTTCGGTGTTTTTTAATGCCTGAATGTCTTCTGGGTTCATTATTTCGAGATGATCCACAGAAAGGGCTTTGTATTTAACGCTTGCTTGTATACCGCCTATAGAATTAAACTGGTTGACATGGATTTTTGGTATTAATCCGTTTTGGATACCTGCCTCCATAATTTGCTCTGTTTCTTCGACAGAGAAGTAACCCGTTTCGCAAAATACATCTACGTAATCTGCTAGCTTGTTTTTGGCAATTTCAGGGAGCATTTTGTAGATAATCTCATCGATGTATCCTTTTTTGTTTTCCTTAAATTCTAAAGGGAATGCATGTGCGCCAAGAAAAGTTGCTTTTATAGTTACTGGGTAATTTTCGGCAAGTTTTTTTATGACTCTTAGCATTTTTAATTCGCCGTCTACAGTAAGTCCATAACCTGATTTTATTTCGACAGCTCCAGTTCCTAAACGCATAACTTCTTCTAGTCTGGCTTTGGATTGGTTGTATATTTCTTCTTCGGAGGTTTCGTTAAGCTTTTTTGCAGAATTTAGAATTCCACCACCGCGATTAGCGATTTCCTCGTAAGAAAGTCCATTTATTCTATCTACAAATTCTTGTTCTCTGTTGCCAGCATATACAATATGTGTATGGCTGTCGCACCAAGAGGGAAGAATCATTTTTCTAGTTGCATCAATAGTTGAATCGGCTTTTATTTCAGGAATGTTTTCCATTGAACCAAATCCTGCAATTAGATTGTCTTTTATAAATAAATAAGCATTCTTGATGGTTGGAAGTATTGCCATTTCGGCTCCGGAAACTTTAGAAATTGGAGTTTCCCGAACCTGTATAAGCTCTTTTATGTTTGTAATTAAAGTAATCATTGTATAAATTTAGTTTAAAAAAGGATACTGATTGTTTTATAGTATTGAAATAAAACACAAATTTACTTCGTCAGTTCGCCCTACGGTCTCGTGTCACAAATTAACACTAATCGATTCGTGAAAATTTGTGAAATTCGAATATTGTCTTTGTATGTTATTCAGAAACGGTTATTTCAAACATTTTGTCCCAGTTTTTACCTGTTACAAATATTGTTTTTGTCTTTGGGTTGTAAGCAATTCCGTTTAAAACATCATCGATTGTTATGCTAGGAGCTAGTTGCTTGCGTAATCCTGACATGTTTAGGATTCCTTCGACTGCACCAGTTGTTTGGTTTACCACTGCAATTGCATCTTTTTGGAATACGTTTACATAGAATTTCCCGTTGATTAATTCTAATTCGTTTATAGCTTTGATTTTTGAGCTTCCTGAATATACATTGATATAATCAATCATTTTTTGAGTTTCAGGATCCATTTTCCAAATCTTTTCGGTTCCATCACCTTGATAAATGTATTTTCCGTCATTTGTCATTCCCCAACCTTCGATTTCTTTATCGTAGGTAAAAGTTTTTTCAAGTTTTAATGTATTGATATCATATATAAAACCTGTTTTTTCTTGCCAGGATAATTGGTATAGTTTGTTGTTGATAATAGTAATTCCTTCTCCGAAGTATTTATTATCAAGTGTGATTTCTTTATATACTTTACCAGTTTTGTAATCGTATTTTCTAAAGTACGAATCTCCTTTTTGTCCTGTGCTTTCATAAAGAGTATCTCTGAAAAACTCTAAGCCTTCTGTAAAAGCTTTGGTGTCGTGAGGATATGTGTTTACGATTTTATATTTCAATAATTTAGGTTGAATATCCGAAACTAATTCAATTCTTGAGGTTGCTTCAGCATTTTCTCCGTCGTAATAAACCAATGCTTTTAGTTTTTGGTATCCTAGTTTTTGATCTTTTAATTCAAAATTTAATTTGTTTAAACCTTTTACTGCGCCAACTTTTGTATCGTTAACAAAGTACACAATGCTGTCGATTTGTTTCGAATTTGGGTTTGAAATACCTAAAGAAATAGACTGATTTGTTAAAAAATGGGCAGGAAAATTAGAATCATCAAAAGAAAATATAGAATTTTCATCTTTTTTTGTCTCTTTACAACCAACCAGTGTGATTCCTAATAAAATGAAAGTTAAGAAGTTATGTTTTTTCATAGTCTAAAATTTGAAGTAGCCAATATACAATGTTATTTTTATAGGCACAAAGCTCTTGCAAAAATATAAAAAGATTGTATATTTGCACCGGCAAGTCCTACACGATCTGCTCCTGCAGACTCCCCCAGGATGGGAACATAGCAAGGGTAAGTGGTTGAGCGATGCGATGTAGGTCGCTTGCCTTTTTTTAGTCTCCCGATGTTTCGGGATTTTTTTTTAGAATAAATTTAAAAGTAGTCTTCCTTCGGGAGGATTTTTTTATTTTTGGACCTGTCTGAAGTTAGAAGTCATATGTGGGATGTTAGAAGTTTTCTTTAACATCGTATTTTAGGCATAGGCACTTACTTTTAACTATAACATTTAACATCTAATCTAAATCATGAGTAAAGTTATTTTAATTACCGGAGGATCCTCAGGGATTGGAAAATCTATTGGAGAATTTTTGCATAACAAAGGATTTGTAGTGTATGGAACTAGTAGAACTCCTGAGAAGGTTTTAAATTCTGTTTTTCCTTTAGTTGCTTTAGATGTTCGTGATGTAGAGTCGATTAAGGCTGCGGTTGCTAAAATTATAAAAACTACAGGGCGTCTTGATGTTGTTATTAATAATGCTGGTGTAGGGATTACTGGTCCTCTGGAAGAAATTCCGACAGAGGAAATCAAGAATAATTTTGAAACTAACTTTTTTGGTCCAATCGAGGTAATGAAAGCTGTTTTGCCACAAATGCGTGAGCAGAAGTCAGGTTTGATCATTAATATTACTTCTATTGCTGGTTATATGGGGTTGCCTTATCGAAGTGTATATTCGGCTTCGAAAGGAGCTTTGGAGTTAATTACGGAAGCTTTGCGTATGGAGGTTAAGTCTTTTGGGATTAATATTACCAATGTTGCACCAGGTGATTTTGCTACTAATATTGCTGCAGGGCGTTATCATGCACCTGTAATAAAGGGTTCGGCTTACGAGACTGTGTATGGACGTACGCTTGAAACGATGAATGAGCATGTAGATGCGGGTGGAAATCCTAATGAAATGGCTGAAGCTATTTATAAAATTATGCAAACTAAAGAGCCTAAAGGACATTATAAAGTTGGGGCTTTTATGCAGAAATTCTCAATTGTTTTGAAACGTATTCTTCCTGATAAAGTTTATGAAAAGATGTTAATGAATCATTATAAGTTGTAATTTTGCAGCGATTTTTCATTTTGCGTGAGGGGATGAAATGGAAATCCTTTTATTTTTTTCTTTAAAAAATAAAAGATTGTAATGTAAAACCCGTTCGCCGCGGCGAACACGCCCTATTTAGGAACACAATTAAATATAATACATATGAAATTTTTTATTGACACAGCTAATTTAGCTCAAATTAAAGAAGCACAAGCTTTAGGTGTTTTAGACGGGGTTACTACTAATCCATCATTGATGGCAAAAGAAGGAATTACTGGAAAAAACAACATTTTGAAACATTACGTTGATATTTGTAATCTTGTTGAAGGTGATGTTAGTGCCGAAGTTAATGCTTTGGATTATGACGGAATGATTAAAGAAGGTGAAGAATTGGCTGATTTACACGAGCAAATCGTAGTTAAATTGCCAATGACGAAAGAAGGTGTTATGGCTGCGAAATATTTCTCGGATAAAGGAATTAAAACAAACGTAACTTTAGTATTCTCTGCTGGACAAGCTTTATTGGCTGCTAAAGCTGGAGCAACTTATGTTTCTCCTTTTATTGGTCGTTTGGATGATGTTTCTACAGATGGTTTAGCGCTTATAGAAGAGATTAGATTGATTTATGATAACTATGGTTATGAAACTGAAATCTTAGCTGCTTCTGTACGTCATACTATGCATATTGTAAACTGTGCAAAAATTGGTGCTGATGTTATGACTGGACCTCTTTCTGCAATTTATGGTTTATTAAAACACCCATTAACAGATATCGGATTGGCGCAGTTTGTTGCTGATTTTGAAAAAGGAAATAAGTAATTTTTCTTAAAATTTATTTTAAAACGCCATGTTTGTCAAAAACATGGCGTTTTTTTTATATTTTTATGTATCTCAAAATTAACTATCTACATATGAAAAAGCTACTAATTGCATTTGCGTTTACAATAGTTGGATTGTCGGTTACTGCGCAAGCCAAAGTAATAAAAGGAATTAATGATGCTGGTGACGTGGCTACATTTGAACTGGATTGTTCAAAAAGCTTTCAGGTTCTTGATAAAGGATTGCGTTATACAATTGTACGACATGAGTTTAAAGGTGCGGAAATGAAAAACAGCTACCGCGTTATGTTGGTTATGGATGGTTTTTATACTACAACATTAAATAATTCGATGACAATTTCGGCAGTATTTGGTGATGGAAGTATTGTTAAAACTCAAAAAATTATTGAAGATGATGGTTATTTTGATGGTGCTTGTACCTTGAAGTTAAAAGAACCGAGAAAGCTTTTGGATCTGGATATAAAGCAAATTATAGTGCATGCTAACAAAGATGTGGTGTATACTATTCCTGAAAAGAATAAGGTGATTTTTAAAAAGAATTTGGAGAATATCCTTAATGCTAAATGATTATATTATCATGTGGTATGCTATTTAACCGTAAAGGGTGCAAAGTCGAAAACCACAAAGTCCGCAAAGCTTGATTATTAAGTTTTGCGGACTTTGTGGTTAAATCTAATTCCTAATGGAAAGTTGTAAAGCATAAAAAAGTCCCATTTTGCAATGGGACTTTTTCTATTTTAATACGGTGGGTTTTTAATGACCTCGTCCTCCGCTTTGAGTATGATTAATTCCTTGTCTCTTTAGTATTTTAGGACAATAATAACCGTAGAATCCTAAATATGCAAAACCAAGTAGCGGAACGATATAAGAAAAGTGTGTCCATGTAATACCAAATATTCCTTCTGGGCTAGTAAGGTCGATATCGCAAATACTTCCTTGAATCAAAGGAATTACTCCTCCTCCAAGAATCATCATGATTAAGAATGAAGATGCTTTTCCGGTGTTTTTTCCTAAACCAGCAATAGCTAAATCAAATATAGATGGCCACATGATAGATAAGAATAAACCTCCAGAGATAAAGAAGAATTTAGCAATTGATGGATCTGGACAAATTAATCCGGCAACCATCATTAATAAACCTGAAATTCCGAAAAGCATTAAAGTTTTTCCAGCATTTTTACCACCTACAAAACTTACTGCTATGAATAATAAAATCCAGATTGGGTAAATGTAGAATGAAGAAACGTCATGTGCTGCAAAAATATTAGCTCCAATAATTACTCCAAAGGCGATAGCTGGAACAATGAATTTTAAGGCTGTATTTACTAACGTAGAAGTGTTGAAAACGTTTACTCCACCATTCCAACGTCCGATCATTAAACTTCCCCAATAAAGAGCGATAAATGGGGCGATAGCATCTTCTAGAATATTACCAAATTCGGCAGTATGTAGTAAAGCTGGTAAATTACTAATAATTGTTACTTCTGTTCCTACGTATATAAAGATTCCTAACATTCCCAAATATAGTTGTGGGTAGTCTGAAATGTTGAATTTTTCGTGTGCTACTTTAACTACTTCTTCCTCTTCTTTTGCAGGATCTTCAATTTTAGAGAAGTTCATGAAAATGGCTACTACAATAAAAGCAAGACCAAGAATGATGAAAGGTAGTTTGATGTCTTCTAATGAAAGAGAAGTATTTTTATTATCTCCCATTCCGAACAAAGCGATCCCTAATAAAATAGCTCCAATTGTTGTTCCGAAAGAGTTGATACCTCCTGCTAAAGTTAAACGGTGAGCCCCTGTTTGTGGGCTTCCCATTTTAATAGCTAAAGGATTGGCTACAATTTGTTGAATCGAAAATCCTAAACCTACAGTAAATAAAGCGGTTAAGAAGAAAGGGAAGCTTTCCATAGTTGCAGCGGGAACAAATAGAAACGAACCTACAGCAGAAAGAATTAAACCAGCAGAAAGTGTTTTTTTGTATCCAAATTTTTGCAGTACATCCATTTTTAAAGATACTAAGAAGAAAATCATAGATCCTACGAAGTAAGCTGCATAAAATGCCCAAGCAACTAATTGTGATTGTACCTGAGATAAAGTGAAAACTTTTTTGAATACTGGAATTAGGATGTCATTGGCAGATCCAACAAAGCCCCAAAAAAAGAAAACTATTATCAAGGAGATAAATTGTCCCCATTTTGTTTGTACATTTTCTGAACTCATAATGTTATAAGGTTAATTTTATTTGTTTTTATTTGTTTTTTGATGAGCGTAAATATATTTGTAAACTCGTTTAAAAAAAAATAAAACAGAACAAATAATGTTAAATTTATACCAACGGTATGATTTATTCAACAAAGTGTTATTTTTTGGAGAGGTAAAATCGATGATTTTGAGGAGGTTATTCTAGTATTTTACTTTTTACATCTTTGCTATAATTCCTACCTATTGGTAAAGTGAAAGATTGGATTTGTATGCGATTTCCTTCAATAGATTTGACTTTATTCACTGCAATTAAGTAAGATTTGTGAATACGCATAAATCTATCGGCCGGTAACTCATCTGATAATGCGGTTAATGACTTATGTGTAATGTACGTTTTATCAAGGGTTACTACCTTGATGTATTCTTTCATTCCTTCTACAAATAAAATTTCATCGATATTTATCTTGATCATTTTCTTATCTACTTTGATAAAAAGATGAGGCTCGACACGATGATTTTCGACTTTGATATTGTTCTTTAAATTGAACTCTGTCGTAATTTTATTGATACATTTTATAAATCGAGGAAGGGGGATAGGTTTTACTAAATAATCTAAAACTTCAAGATCATAACTTTCGGCTGCAAATTCTCTAAAAGCGGTAGTAATGATAACTTTGGTTTTGTTTTCTATTAAACTAATGAGTTCAAAACCAGTCATCATGGGCATGTTAATGTCCAGGAAAACGGCATCTACACTGTTGTTGTTTATAAAGTCCAGTGCTTCTAGCGCATTAACAAATGTACCGGTAATTTCAAAATCGGTAAAATTTGTAAAGTAGTTTTGTAGAACTTTGATTGCTAATGGTTCATCATCAATCAATACGCATTTAATTTTCATTATTAATAGGTATTTGCAAGCGAATTATGTAGTAATTAAATTTAGTTTTATATTCTAAATTGTAATTATTCTTATAAATTAGTTTTAATCTCTTTTGGGTATTGACTAAGCCAATTCCTCTTTTTGTCTTAAAATTCTGTGAATGTACAAAATTATTTAATACTTCAAAATCGAGTGTTTTGTTATCAATGATTTTGCAGTTTACTTTTATTTTTAAATTTGGGTTATTAAGTCCACCATGTTTAAAGGCGTTTTCTATTAAGGAGATGAAGATTAAAGGCGGTACCTCGACATCGTCTATATCTGACTCTAAATTAATACTAACTTCTACATTTTGAAATCGTAGTTTTTCTATCTCAATATAGTTATGAATATAGTCTATTTCCTGAATTAATTTAACAGATTTTGTTCCTTTTATGTCATATAAAACATATTCCATTAATTTGGAAAGTTTGATAATCACATCTGGAACTTTGTCTGAAGATTCCAGTGATAATGCATATAGATTATTTAGAGTGTTAAAGAAAAAATGAGGTTGTATCTGATTTTCAAGATATTTTAATTTAATCTTAAACTGGTTTTCTCTCAAGGATCGGTTTCTTTCTCTTTCTCGTAGCCATGTAAGTGTCAGGTAAACAGATGATGCCATTGCTAATACGTATAATTCACCAATACATACAGCAACGATATGATTTATCTCGAATGGTTTGTATTCGCGATTTGCCTCTGGCCAAATGTTTTGGGATATTAAGTAATAGGTAAGTGCGGTTTTTACTAAATAAATTACAAATAGACTCGCTATAAGACTAAAAGTATAGGTGATGTATTTAGATTTTAAAACGTACCGTGGTACTAAAACAAATAGGTTAAAATATACTAATGGTATATGTAATGAGAATTCAATAAGATTTGATTTAAATGAATATTGATAGTTATTGAAGTAAGCTCCCCATCTTAAGAAATTCAATATAAAATAAACTCCCCAAAACCAAAGATGATTTTGAAGTTTAATATCGAATTTCATTTTACTGATTCTATTCAATTAGTAGGAGGTTTTGGTTGGGTTAGGTAATTAGTAAAATATTATTTTGCAACTTTAATCAATTAGTTAATGAAAACACAATTTTTTTGAATAAAAATTTGAAAAATATCTTAAAACATGAAATATTTAGTCTAGACAACGTTTTCGTAAAATGCATAATTGATTGTTTCCTAGATATACTGGCTTATTTGCTCAGTTTTATTTTTAAATGTGTAATAATTTGTTAAAAAACCCGTATTTATGACTTAAGTTTAGTTTAAAACTTAAAATATTGAATTATTGGTATGTAGAAAACGTTTTCGTTTAGCATATTATAGATTGTTTAATGTCGTTTGTTTATGGTTTTTTGTTGTTGGTATAAAATATTTTTTTTAACAATTCTTTAAGAATAATTTTATCCCATAACTAACAAAAATTTTATAAACATGAAAAAAATTTTCTTAATCTTTATGATTGCTTTTACGGTGCAGGTTTCGCTTGCTCAGGTAAAAAATGTCAAAGGTGTGATTACAGATTCTGATGGATTGCCGTTGCCAGGAGCTTCAGTTGCAGTTCAAGGAGGACAAAAAGGTACAGTTACCGATTTTGATGGTGTATTTTCTATTGAAGCTCAAAAAGGGCAAACTTTAGTTTTTAGCTATGTAGGATTGGAAACGCAAAATGTTGTTGTTGGAGATGCTGCCACTGTTAACGTAAAGTTAAAGAACGCTGCTTCGAATGCATTGAATGAAGTTGTTGTAACCTCATTAGGTATCAAGAAGGCTAAGAAGTCTTTAACTTATGCCGCACAAGAGGTAAAGGGTGAAGAAATGACTCGTGTAAAAGATGCGAATCTTATTAATAGTTTATCAGGAAAAGTATCTGGTTTAGTTGTGGGTAGAAGTGCTTCTGGTTCTGGAGGTTCTGTTAAAGTAACTATCCGTGGTAATTCATCAATCTCAAACAACCAACCATTGTATGTTGTTGATGGAATTCCTTTATTGAACTCTTCTACTGCGCAAGGAAATGATGTTTTTGGAGATAAAGCGGGTGGTAACAGAGATGGTGGAGATGCTGTGTCTATGATGAATCCTGAGGATATCGAGTCTATGACGGTACTAAAAGGAGCTTCTGCAGCTGCTTTATACGGTAGTCAGGGAGCAAATGGAGTTATTCTTGTAACTACTAAAAGAGGTAAAGTTGGAACTGTTACTGCAAATTATACTTCAAGTCTTTTTGTAGACAATGTGATATCGCTACCTAAATTTCAAACATCTTATGGATCTGTTGCCGAAAGTGCAAAAACTTGGGGAGCTGCTAAAGAGTCTCCTGAGCATGTAGATAATTTTTTCAATACAGGGATGACTTTTATAAACTCTGTTGGAATTAATAGCGGAAGTGAAAAAGCTACTACAAGTCTTACTTATGCAAATACTAACATTGCTGGTGTTATGCCAACAAATGAATTGAAGAAAAATAATATTGGTATTCGCCAAAGTGTAAAATTGTTTGAAGATAGAGTAAATGTAGATGCTGCTTTCTCTTTTGCAGATCAGAAAATTACTAACAAGCCAACGAATGCTTTGTATTATAATCCTCTTACTGGGGTGTACTTGTTTCCAAGAGGGAATGATTTTAATTACTACAAAGAAAACATTGAGGTATTTGATCCTATCAGAAATTTAAATACTCAAAATTGGGCTAGTGCTACTACAGATATTATTCAAAATCCATATTGGATTCAGAATAGAAACGTAACTACTGATATTAACCAATCTTTTATTGGTTCTATCGCATTATCTTACAAGGCTAATGAGTGGTTAAGTTTTAAAACCAGAGGTGGTTACAATAAAATGTACAGTAAATATGATAAGAAAGTTTATGCAGGAACTAATACAACTTTAGCTGCAACTACTGGTAGATATATTTTATCAAACAGTGAAAGTTCTCAATTATACGGAGATTTTATTGGTACGGTAAATACAAAATTTAGTAGTGATTTTAGTTTTAATGCTATTTTAGGAGCAAGTATTACTAAATCAACAGTTAATAATACAGTAACTAATGACTCGGGTGTAAAAGGATTGATAAATGCAAACTGGTTTAACATCAATAACTTTGTTGCAACTTCAGGAAACAGTCAAACTATTGGGGCAGAAAAAGAAGTGCAATCTGTATTTGGTAGTGCTACTTTTGGTTATAAGGATATGCTTTTCTTAGATGTTACAGGAAGAAATGACTGGTCATCTACATTGGTTAATACTGAAAGTTTAGGATTCTTTTATCCATCTGTGGGTGTTACTGCTATTGTAAGCCAGGTGGTTAAGTTGCCAGAAGCAATAAGCTATGGAAAAGTAAGAGCATCGTTTGCTCAGGTAGGTAATGATATTACTCCTTATTTAACTTCGCCTGAAAATAGTCTTTCTTTTGGAGGTGTGATTAGCCCAGTAACAGGTCCAAGACCTGGGACTTCTTTGAAACCTGAAAAACAAAACTCATTTGAGATTGGTACAGAGTGGAGATTTGTTAATAATAGATTTGGACTTGATTTTACGTATTATCAAAATGAAACAAAAAATCAGTTAGTAACTATACCAGCTCCATTAACAAATCCTTTCGGTTATACTAATTATGCTTTTAATGCAGGTAGTATCGAAAATAAAGGTTTTGAGATTACTGTATCTGCAAAAGCAATTGTTACCGATAAATTTTCTTGGGATATAGCTCTTAATTATGCTTCAAACAAAAACTTAGTAAAATCTTTGGGTGAAGAATTTAAAGATACTGGAGTTCTTTTAACAAATGGTGATCCAAATAGTTATAGATACCGTTTAATTGAAGGAAAACCATTTGGTATTATCGAAGGAAAAAATATTGTAAAAAATGATCAAGGACAAATTCTACTTGATGATAAAGGGAAGATCCAAAAAACAGACTGGGTACAAATGGGAACTTCAAATCCTGATTTTATGTTGGGATTCTCTAATACATTTAAATATGAGAAGTTTTTCTTAAATGTACTTATCGATGGAAGATTTGGTGGAAATGTGATGAGTTTAACTGAAGCTATGTTGGATAGTTATGGTGTTTCTAAAAAATCAGGAGATGCCAGAGCTGCAGGTGGAGTTGCTATAAATGCTGTAAATGCAGATGGTACTAAATATACTGGTTTATATGATACTGAAACATATTATGGTGTTGTAGGAGATAGAAGTGGAGCTACTGGAGAGTATATGTACAAAGCTACAAATGTAAGATTAGGAGAACTTTCTTTTGGATATACTTTTGATTTTAGTAAAGAAACTATTTTTAAAACTGTGAATCTTTCTCTTGTTGGGAAAAACTTATTTTTCTTTTACAAAGATGCTCCGTTTGATCCAAACGTAACTTTAAGTACTGGTGAAGGATTGCAAGGTATTGATATTTTTGGTGCTCCATCTACTAGAAGTATTGGTGTGAACTTGAATTTAACATTCTAAGAATGTTTTCTTATAAAGGATAAAACCTTTTGATTTATGATGTTTTAATTGTTTGGGCTGAAGATGGAAATGAAATAGTTAATGAGGTCTAATATGCTTAATCATAAATTGATGAAAATAATTTAATCAACAATAAAATTTTACAAATGAAAAATAAATTATTAATTTTAGGTGCAGTCCTGGCTTTTTCTTTTGGAGGCTGTACAAGTAATTTTGACGATGTCAATTCTAATGATACTGCTCTTTCAGATAAAGATTTAGAACAAGACTTTAACAATGTAAAGGCACCTCTTAGAGCGATGCAAAGAGCCATGTATATTTTGGTCGAAGATGACTGGAGAGGTCAGATACAGTTTAATCTAAATGCAGATATTTTTTCTGGATATATGGCAACTCCTACTGCTTTTGAGGGTAATAACAACAATTCTACTTATGTTCTTCTTGACGGATGGAATAGTGCAGAATGGGAGAATGCCTATAGAAGAGAAATGGTTAATGCACTTAAGGTAGAGCGATTGGTTAAGGAAAAAGGTCCTAAGTATTATGCATGGGCTTTGATCTTAAAAGTATATGCAATGCATAAAGTAACGGATTATCATGGACCAATAGTTTATTCAGCTTTTGGATCAGAGGCTGCGACAGTACCTTATGATTCTCAAAAAGCAGTTTATGACCAGTTTTTTACAGAGTTAAAAACGGCTGTAGATATTTTGACACCTTTTGCAACTGCTGATGTAAAAAGTACCTTTTTCGTAGATGCAAAAGATGGAACAGACGGAACAACTGCAAAAGGAGTAGTTGTAAATTGGATTAAATTTGCCAATTCATTACGTCTTCGTTTAGCAATGAGAATTTCGAATATTGACCCAGCAAAGGCGAAAGCAGAAGCAGAAGGAGCTGTTAAAGGATTTGGTACTATTAATTCAAACGCTGAGAACGTATTTTATTTAGCAGATCATCCAGTTAAAACATACTCTGACGAGTGGAAAGACATTAAAGCTGGAGCAGCCCTTACTTCTATGATGAATGGGTATGATGATCCAAGAAGAGGTCGTTATTTTACAAAGACAGCTACTGGAACATATCAAGGAATAAGAATGGGATCTCTTGTTAATGATGATTATAAAACTGCAAAAGAAAAACAGTTTTCCAGAATTGGTGATATAGTACTAAGTAGTGGGCAAATTCCTTGGTTTACTGCTGCTGAAGCTAGTTTCCTAAAAGCTGAAGGAGCTATAAAAGGATGGGATATGGGAGGCGGTACTGCTCAATCTTTCTATGAGGATGGTATTAGTTTATCTTTCGCACAGAACGGTGCAGGTATTGCAACTAGCTACATTAATAATGATGTATTATTACCAGAAAACTTTGTAGATCCTTTAAATGCAGCTAATAATATTGTTGCTCAAAATCTTGTTACTGTTAAATGGTCTGATGCTGCATCTAACGAAGTTAAGCTTCAAAAGATTATTACTCAAAAATGGATTGCAGGTTTCCCTGATGGTCAAGAGGGATGGGCTGAAACTAGAAGAACAGGTTACCCTAAATTATTTTTACCTACAAATAACTTTTCTTCGGGTAAAATTCCAGACGGAACTTTCGTAAGGAGATTAAACTTCCCAGTTCAAGAGAAAAATTCTAATCCAGCAGGATATGCACAAGGAGTTCAAGAACTTGGTGGTGCTGATAATGGAGGAACTAGACTTTGGTGGGATACAGGAGTTAATAAATTCTAATCAAAACAAAAACAAATTTTTAAAAAAGAGTGTAAAGGGCATAAGTAGTGAAAATTACTTATGCCTTTTTTAAACACGCATGTCTTTATAATAAATAGTATAAAAAAATATAAAATGAAAAGTGCTATAGAAATTAAACCTAGAATCTTTAGTAATAAGAAGTTTAATCTTGGGGTATTTTTTTCATGAGTTTTTATGTTAAAAGAGTTTATAGAACTTGCATTTAACGTGTTTTAATCGGATACAAGATTGAAAATAGTATAAAATCAGATTGTAATTTAATGTGAGTTAATCTCTTGGTAACTCCTTATTTTATTGATTTAGTATTAATTAGCAGTGAATTTTAAGATGTGATAAAAAAGTTTTTTATGACTTTAAATGATTAGTTAATGAAATCAACTTTTTTTTACATTAAGCTTTAAAAAAAATACAAAATACATCATAATACATACAAGGAAAACGTTTTCGTATAACGTATTATTGATTATTTTATGTCGTTTGTTTAAAGTTTGTTGTTGTTGGTATAATTTATTTTTATTAACAATCTCTTAAGAATAAATTTACACCATAACTAACAAAAATAAATAAACATGAAAAAAATTTTCTTAATCTTTATGATTGTTTTTACGGCGCAGGTTTCGCTTGCACAAGTAAAAAATATTAAAGGTGTGATTACAGATTCTGATGGAATGCCGTTGCCAGGGGCTTCCGTTGCAGTGCAAGGGGGACAAAAAGGGACTGTTACTGATTTTGATGGTGTTTTCACTATTGATGCTCAGAAAGGCCAAACTTTGGTTTTTACTTATGTAGGTTTAGAAACACAAAATATTGTAGTTGGTGATGCTACTACAATTAATGTTCAGTTAAAGAATGCAGCTTCTAATGCTTTGAATGAAGTTGTTGTAACTTCATTGGGTATAAAAAAAGCAAAAAAATCTTTAACTTATTCTACTCAGGAACTAAAAGCTGAGGAGTTAACCAGAGTAAGAGATGTTAACGTTATTAATACTATTGCTGGTAAAATAGCGGGTGTTGCAGTTACTAAAAGTTCAGGAGGTACAGGAGGTTCTACTAAAGTGTTAATTAGAGGGAATTCTTCATTTACTAATACACAACCTCTTTATGTAATAGACGGTATTCCATTGTCTAATGCAGGTGGAGGACAGCCAAATGATGCTTTTGGAGATACTGCGGGTGGTAATAAAGATGGAGGAGATGTTGTTTCGCTTATTAATCCTGACGATTACGAAGGTATGACAGTTCTTAAGGGAGCTGCAGCATCAGTATTATATGGTAGCCAAGGTGCAAATGGAGTAATATTGCTTTCTTCTAAAAAAGCTAAAATTGGAAAAGAAGTATTTACAGCTAATTCTGTAACTACATTCGAAACAGCTGCTTATTTACCAAAATTTCAAACAGATTATGTAGCAGCTCCAGGATCAACTTTAACTTGGGGTGCAGCTGGAAAAACTGATGATCATGTGAAAGACTTTTTTGAAACAGGAGTTACTCAAATTACATCATTTGGTTTTAGTAAAGGGACTGATGGTGCATCTACATCTCTTACTTATTCAAATACTACCGCTTCTGGTGTAATGCCAGGAAACAATCTTAGAAAGAATAATTTTGGTATTCGCCAAACTTCATCATTTTTTGATAATAGATTAAATGTTGCAGTAACTGGTAACTATATTGTACAAAATGTAGATAATAGACCTATCAATGGATTATATTTTAATCCTTTAACAAGTGTTTATGAACATCCAAGAGGGACAAATTTTAATGATTTAAAGACATTTGAGGTTTATGACCCAGTAAGAAACCTTATGGCGCAAAATTATCCTTTTCAGATTTCAGAATATTATCAAAATCCTTATTGGTTAATTAATAGAAATAAGTCAGAGGATGTTAGTAATTTCTTTAATGGATCTATTGCTTTGGATTATGAAATTAAAAAATGGTTTCATTTAACTTCAAGATTCAGTTATAATCGTTCAGAGAATGGTTTTGAGAAAAAAATGTTTGCAACGTCAAATACTGCACTTGTTCCTATAACAGGAAGGTATATTAACACGAATGTAACAACAACACAAACATATGCTGATTTGTTAGGTAAAATAGATACACGTTTTTCTGAAAGTATTTCGTTCAATTCTACATTTGGGATTAGTCTTAATAATTCTAAATCAAATGGATATGTTTTAGATTCAGGTCGTGGAGAAGGATTATCTAAAGCAAACTGGTTTACACTAGGAAACTTTACAGATAATTTCTTAAACGCACAAAACGGGTCTAGTAGAGAAGTACAATCAGTTTTTGCTACAACTACTTTTGGATATAAAGATTATTTATATTTAGACTTAGCTGCAAGAAACGACTGGTCATCTACTTTAGTAAATACAGATAATTTAGGTTTCTTTTATCCATCAGTTGGTTTAAGTGCTATTTTAAGTGAAATGACAACATTACCTAGCTTTATAAACTTTGGTAAGGTGCGTGCTACTTATGCTCAAGTTGGTAATGATATTCCTGCTACTTTAACTGTTCCGTTTTATTCAGTAATTGGAGGTGTTGTAACTATACCAAGAGTTGGACCTAGAGCAGGTGAAACTTTAAAACCAGAATTAAAATCTGAAATTGAACTAGGTACAGAATGGAGAATGTTTAATAATAGATTAGGATTTGAGTTATCATATTACAAATCAAAAACTAAAAATCAATTAATACAAGTTCCTGCAGAAACTTCAAGTGGACAGTCATTTAGTAACTTCGCACTTAATGCAGGAGAAATTCAAAACGAAGGTTTTGAGGTTGTTTTAAATGCAGGAATCGTTAGAGCTGATAAATTTTCTTGGGATGCAACAGTAAATTATTCTCAAAATAAAAATTTAGTTAAAGATATACCGACTGAGGGAGGTCAAATTATCTTAACTCCTTCTGGAAATAATACTTACAGATATTCTATAATAGAAGGTAGACCTTTTGGTGTAATTGAAGGAATTAACTTAAAAAAAGATGCACAAGGTAGAATATTGATTAATGCTGACGGAACTGTACAAAGAAATCCTGGTTTTGAGGAAGTTGGTAATGCAAACCCTGATTTTATGCTAGGTCTTTCAAATACATTTAAATATGGTCCATTTACTGCAAGTATATTAATTGATGGTCGTTTTGGAGGGGATGTTTTAAGCTTAACAGAATCAATAAATGATTACAATGGAGTTTCAAAAGCAACAGGAGATGCTAGAAATGCTGGAGGTGTTAAAGTTAATGGTGTTAACGCTGTAACAGGTGCGCCTATTACTACAATGGATGCACAAGCTTATTATACTAATATTGCCGGTAGAAACGGAGCTACAGGTGAATATGTATATGATGCTACAAATGTGAGTGTTAGAGAGGTTTCTATAGGTTATACTTTTAATCCTAAATCACTTCCATTTTTACAATCAGCAAGTGTTTCATTGATTGCGAGAAATTTATTTTTTATTTATAAAGATGCACCTTTTGATCCAAATATTGCATTAAGTACTGGTCAAGGTTTACAAGGTGTAGATATTTATGGCTTGCCATCTACAAGAAGTATAGGTCTTAATTTAAATTTCACTTTCTAATCTTAATAAAATCATGATATCAAATAAAATAAAAAGAACAGCGATATGCTTCTCTTTACTGGCAACATTTAGTTGTTCAGATAGTTTCGAGGAGATAAATACTAATCCTAACGGATTTAGTGAAGAGCAATTAATGCAAGATAATAATCATATTAGAAGTTTATTTGCTCCAATTTTTAATAGATTTTTAATTATTGACGTTACTTGGCAGTATCAAACTCAACAAAACTTACAAGGAGACATGTGGTCGGGCTACATGACTACACCAGTTATATTTGGAGCCTTTAATAATCACGATTATGCTTTGAACTCTGGTTGGACTAGTACAGCTTGGGATGATGGTTATCTTAATTTAATGGGGAATATTAGAAAAATTGGTGTAGCATCCAAAGGTACTGCAGATCAGTTTTATTCATGGTCGTTAATATTGAAAGTTGCATCAATGCAAAGATTAACGGATATGTATGGACCTGTTGTTTACTCTGAATATGGAAAAACTACAGTTCCAATTGGATATGATTCTCAAGAGCAAGTTTATAATCAAATGTTCAAAGAGTTAGATATAGCAGTAGCAGATTTAACAGCTAGAGTAAAATCTGGAGAAGAGCAACAATTTAAGAAAACGGATTTGTCTGCTTATAAAGGAAGTTATGAAAAATGGGTAAAATATGCCAATTCATTGCGTTTAAGATTAGCTATGCGTATTGCTAAAGTTAGTCCGGCTTTGGCTAAAATTGAGGCAGAAAAAGCCGTTAATCATCAATTAGGAGTTATGAACACAAATGATGATGTTATGAAGATAAAATCACCACAAAATCTTAACCCTATTGATGTAATTAGTCATGTTTGGGATGGTTTATATATGGGAGCTGATATGGAATCTATACTGACTGGGTATGATGATCCTAGAATTGCAAAATATTTTGATAAATCGGTACAATTTCCTGATAAATATGTTGGAGTAAGAACAGGTATTGAGTATCCAAGTAATACCATGTATAATGGGACTTCACAAACTGGAGCAGTTGCAAGAACGGGGGAAAATGTTTGGATGACTACTGCTGAGGTTTATTTCTTAAGATCTGAAGGTGCTTTAAGAGGCTGGAACATGGGAGGAGATGCTAAAACGTTATATGAATTGGGTGTTAAGGCTTCATTTGAACAAGTTGGGGTATCTGGAGCTGATAGTTATTTAGCAGATAACACAAAAATGGCCAAAGATTATGTTGACCGTATAGCAAGTCAAAATAGTATTGCAGCAGTTAATAAAGTTACAGTAGCTTGGGATGAGGCTGCATCTAATGAAATTAAATTACAGAAAATTATCACTCAAAAATGGATTGCTAATTTTCCTGAGGGACAAGAAGCTTGGACTGAATTTAGAAGAACAGGTTATCCGAAATTGTTTCCAATATCTAATAATAAAAGTGGAGGTATTATCGATACTAATTTAGGTGTTAGAAGGCTACCTTTTGCAGATTCTGAAAAAGCACTTAATAACGGAGGTGTTCAAACAGGAATTGCAAAACTTGGAGGTCCAGATAATGGAGCAACTAGACTTTGGTGGGATACTACAGGTCCAAACTTTTAATTAAAAACAGATTTTTTAAAAAAGAGTGTAAGTGGCATAAGTAATGAAAATTACTTATGCCACTTTTAAACACGCATGTCTTTATATAATAGTATAAAAAAATATAAAATGAAAAGTGCTATAGAAATTAAACCTGACATTAGCTATAAAAGTGCTGGGAAGTTTGAAGAAACACGATTTGAAAAAATCCACAATGAAATCTTTAAGAACTCTACCGAAGCATCAATAATTGTTGCGCAGGAAATTGCACAACTAATTAGATCTAAACAAGAAAAGAACAAATCTTGTGTACTAGGTTTAGCCACTGGTTCTTCACCTATAAAAGTATATGAAGAATTAGTTAGAATGCACAATGAAGAAGGATTAAGTTTTAGTAATGTTATTACTTTTAATTTGGATGAATACTATCCAATGACCAAAGAGAATAATCAGAGCTACCACCATTTCATGCATCAGCATCTTTTTAATCACATCGATATCAATCCGGATAATGTTAATATTCCAGATGGTACCGTTGCAATCGAAGAGTTAAATCAATATTGTATTGATTATGAAATGAATATTAAAAATGCTGGTGGACTCGATTTCCAATTATTAGGAATTGGTCGTACCGGACACGTAGGATTTAACGAACCAGGTTCACACATAAATTCAGGAACACGTATCATTACTTTAGATCATATAACGAGAGTAGATGCTTCTTCCGATTTTAACGGAATTGATAATGTGCCAAAAAGGGCCATTACAATGGGAGTATCTACAATTCTCAGATCTAAAAGAATTGTACTAATGGCTTGGGGACAAAACAAAGCCGATATCATCAAGAGAACCATTCAGGGAGATATCAGTTCAGAAGTTCCGGCAACCTTTTTGCAAAATCATGGCAATGCAACATTTGTTCTGGACCAATCGGCAGCATCTGAATTAACCCGTTTTAAAACACCATGGTTGGTAGGAGAATGTATTTGGAATCAGGAATTAAAAAGCAAAGCGATTGTTTGGCTATGCCAAAAAACAAAACAATCAATTTTAAAATTAACCGACAGAGATTACAACAATAACGGAATGTCCGATTTATTGGCTCAGGAAGGTTCAGCTTACGATTTGAACATTAATATGTTCAATGTATTGCAACACACCATTACAGGATGGCCAGGAGGAAAGCCAAACACTGACGATTCACACCGTCCAGAAAGAGCCAATCCAGCCAAGAAAAGAATTATCCTTTTTAGTCCACACCCAGATGATGATGTTATCTCGATGGGAGGAACATTCTCAAAATTAATAAAGCAAGGGCATGATGTACATGTAGTATATCAAACCTCAGGAAATATTGCCGTTACCGATGATGAGGCATTAAAATTTGCAGAAGTAAGTAATGATTTTATAACAGATGCAGATACCAAAATAAACTTTAAATCAGTAATAGAGTTTTTGAACAATAAATCAGAGAATCAGATTGATTCATTAGAAGTTCGTAAACTAAAAGGATTAATAAGAAGAAGAGAATCTTATGCCGCTACAAGATATATTGGATTAAAAGATAGTAATACCCATTTCCTGGATCTACCATTTTATGAAACAGGACAAATCAAGAAAAACCCGTTAGGTCCAGAAGATATCGCAATTGTAAAGGACATTATCGAACAAATAAAACCACACCAAGTGTTTGCAGCAGGAGATCTAGCAGATCCACACGGCACACACGAAGTATGTCTGAATGCCATATTTGCGGCAATGAAAGAATTAAAACCAAAACCATTCATGGATGATTGTTGGTTATGGTTGTACCGAGGCGCTTGGCACGAATGGGATATACATGAAATAGACATGGCAGTACCATTAAGCCCATCGGAAGTATTATTAAAACGTCACGCTATTTTATACCACCAATCTCAAAAAGACAGAGTAATGTTTCAAGGAAACGACTCTAGAGAGTTTTGGGTAAGAGCTGAAGATCGTAATAAAAACACAGCGATTTTATACGATGATTTAGGACTTGCCGAATACGAAGCAATCGAAGCCTTTAAACGTTTTGATTATTAAAAGATTACACGAGTTAGAATAATTTAAGTTACAAAATTCAGAGTGATACCTTGGTGATAAAGAGGTTCAATTAGGTTTTATTCTGAGTTTTGTTTTTATCCGAGTTTTTAAGTCAATATGTATTGATTGCAAAAGACTCTTTTACAACAAAAAATATGAAATATATATTGATTTTATTATTTTCAGGTATAGTAGCTAATGCTCAAATAAAAAAAGAGCAATTAAACCTTATGCCATGGCCACAAACAATAAATTTATCCGAGGGTACATTTGCTTTAACTAAAGGTTTTAGAATAAATATTACAGGAAACCCTAATCCGAGAATTTTTAGCGGGGCAACTCGTTTTTTAAGAAGATTAGACGGTAGAACAGGATTGTTTTTTGAGCAAGATTTTTTGACCAAACTTAATTCAGCACCTACAGCACAATTACAAATAAATTGCACCAAAAGTGGTAAAATTGGTTTATATGAAGACGAGAGTTATCATCTTGATATAAAGCAAGATAAAATTACAATTAATGCAACAAGTGATTTAGGAGCTTTACATGGCCTTGAAACGTTGTTACAAATGTTACAAAACAATAGTACGTCTTACTACTTTCCGGTTTCTCAAATTTCAGATTTTCCAAGATTCACATGGAGAGGTTTAATGATGGATGTTGCAAGACATTTTCAACCAGTAGATGTTGTTAAAAGAAACCTTGATGCATTGGCAGCTATGAAAATGAATGTTTTTCACTGGCATTTAGTAGATGATCAAGGATGGAGAATACAATTAAAGAAACATCCTAAACTTACTGATTTAGCTTCAGATGGATTTTATTATACACAAGAAGAAATTAAAAACATTGTTAAATATGCTGATGAGCGAGGAATTTTGGTCGTGCCAGAAATCGATGTTCCGGGTCATGCATCAGCTATTTTAACAGCTTACCCAGAAATAGGAAGTAAAGTAGTAAATATATCTAATGGAACTTCAGAGAGTAGTGCAAAAGCAGCAGTAGTCTCTACATATAGTATAGAGCGTAATGCAGGAATTTTCAGTCCAACATTAGATCCATCTAATCCTAAAACTTACCAATTATTAAGCGAGATTTTTGATGAAGCATGTCCGTTATTTCCAGGTGCATACTTTCATATCGGAGGAGATGAAAACGAAGGTAAAGACTGGGATTCAAACCCTAAGATACAAGAGTTTAAAAAGAAACATAAGTTAGTAACCAATCATGATTTGCAAACTTATTTTACGATGCAATTAGTTCCGATGCTTAAAAAACATGGTAAACAATTGATGGGTTGGGAAGAGATTATGACAAAAGATATGTCTAAAGATGCAATTATTCACGCATGGAGAGGACCAAATGAAGGAGTTGCAGTTGGAAAATCATTAACAGAATCTGTAAAAAATGGTTATAAAACAGTCTTATCTAATGGTTATTATATTGATTTAGTTCAAGGAGTAGAAGCACATTATTTAAACGATCCATTACCTAAAAGCGCAAACTTTACCCCAGAAGAAAAAGCAAGAGTATTAGGAGGAGAAGCTACAATGTGGACAGAACTTGTAACGCCTTTAACCATGGATTCAAGACTTTGGCCAAGAACAGCAGCAATAGCCGAAAGATTATGGTCTGCAGAAGATATTACAGATTTAAACAGCATGCGCAGAAGATTAGCAGTTGTTTCATTTAGATTAGAAGAACTAGGAATTACACATATTAGAAACAAAGATGTGATCTTAAGAAATATTGCAAACAATCAAAACATTGCAGCATTAACCGATTTCTCTAATGTATGTGAGCCTCTTAAAGGGTATAAGAGAAATAAAGGAGGAGTTGAATATCAAACATATTCACCATTTACACTTTTTGCAGATGCATGTACACCAGATGCTTCAGATGCAATTGCTTTTGATACAGTTGTAAAAGAATATTTAGCAGACAAATCAGCCGCTAATAAAGCCAAAGTAACTTCATTCTTAAACAAGTGGATTGGTTTAAAAGCTAGCCTAACAAGTTTAAGTGAAAATGCGCCTTTGATCCAGCCAATTTTACCACTTGCTAATAATCTTAGTGATTTATCACAGCAATTAGTAAATGTTTTAGATAATAAAGCAACAGTTGCACCAGTAGTTTTAAATGAATTATTAGAGAAATGTAACTCTAAAGATTATGGAGATGTAGAGTTAGCAGTATATGAAAGTTTAAAAAAATTAATATAGAGTAAGATTAAAAGTTGTGTTAGATTAATAATTGAATTAGTTGAAGTTTAGTTGCCATAATTAATTAGTAATTTAATTATCTCTTCTGGAATTTCCAGGAGAGATAAATTATGGTAAAGATTCGGTTTGGATATTTTTAGAATACCGAATCCATGATAAAATAGATATTAAAATTTAAAATATAATAAAGATTTACAATTAAGATTGCTAAGCCCCAAGTTTATCTGTTTTAATTTAAAAATGATTCAGTTGCCCCAAATGTAACTGAGTTAGCGATTACCATTTGTTTAAAGTGATTTTTGGTTTTTGTATTACCAATCATTTGATCCAATTGGATATTTATTTTTTATTAACCAACCTATTTATTAATTATGAAACATTATTACAGATTGCTGTTATTATTTTTGTTTCCGATTGTATTATTTGCCCAACCAGCACATAATAAAAAAGTTGTCGGATACTATGCTCAATGGGCCATTTATGCAAGGGATTTTAATGTCCCCAAAATTGACGGAAGTAAATTAACCCATTTAAATTATTCTTTTTACGGAACCACTTTCGATCCGGCACACCCAGAAAATACCAAATTAAAATGTTTGGATACCTATGCTGATTTTGAGCATATGGAAGGCGGAATACCGTGGGATGCTCCTGTAAAAGGAAATTTTTATGATTTAATGAAACTTAAACAAAAGTACCCACATTTAAAAATCTTAATCTCCGTAGGAGGTTGGACAAAAGGACAAGATCTTTCACCAATTTCTGCAAGCCCGGTTGCAAGAGCAGCTTTAGCGGCAGATATGGCTAATTTCTTGGTAACTTATCCTTTTATTGACGGATTTGATATCGATTGGGAATATCCCCTTTCTGGAGGAACAGACGGAACAGAAGTTATTAATGGAGCACCAATACCTCCACAAAAATACAGTCCGGATGATAACAAGAATTTGGTTTATTTATTAAAAGCAATGCGACAAGCAATGCCTAATAAATTAGTTACAATTGCTGCAGGTAATAATGTTCGAAAAGTAGGAGCACAATATTTAGGCCCAAACAATAGAGCACAATACGGAATGACAGAAGATATTTCGACTTATTGCGATTATATCACTTATTTTGGATATGATTTTGGAGGAAACTGGTATGATAAAACATGCTACAATGCCCCTTTATATCCAAGCGGAAATACAAATGATCCGTTATACAATGCAACTCAATCAGAATCATTAGATGAGTTAACAAACCAATATTTAAACGTTATCGGTATTCCTGCTAATAAGCTAGTAATGGGATTGCCTTTTTACGGAAAAATATTTAAAAATGTTGGAACAACTAATACAGTGCCTAATATGCCAGGATTATTTGTTACAGCACCAAGAGATGCAGTTTCAGGATGTACAAACCCGCAAAATCCAACAGGAACATGGGATGGTCCCGCAGCTTGCGAAAAATCAGGAAGTATCGAGATTTGCGATTTAGTAGGTAATCCGGTAACAAACTCACATCCTTATTTAGACCCAAACACTATGTTGGTTACTCCAGCAGCAGCATCTGCAGGATGGGTAAGATATTGGGATAATGCAACCAAAGTTCCTTACCTATACAATGCTTCCTTACATCAGTTTATTAGTTATGAAGATAAACAATCGATGGAGTTAAAAGCAGAGTATATTAAATCCAAAAATCTTGGAGGAGGTATGATTTGGGAATTATCTCAAGATACAAGAGGAGCAATTCCTAACGCATTATTAGGTCAAGTAAATACTACTTTTAGTGCTGCCGTTATAGGAACATTAACGGTAAGTGGTTCAGTAAAAAATGGTACAAATTTAGTTCCAACAGTTACAGTTCAGCTAAAAGATGCTACTAATGCAATTGTTCAAACAGTTAATTCTACAGATGGAAATTATACTTTTAACAATGTCGTTTCAGGAGCAAATTACACCGTTACAGCTTTAAAAGCATCCTATACTTTTACGCCAGTAACATTAACAAATCTTGTAGCAAACCAAGCCAACGTTGTTATTCAGGGAACACAGCCGCTTTATACTATTAGCGGAACTGTACTAGACGGAACTACAGCAGTTTCGGGAGTAACAGTTACAGCAACAGCAGGAACAACTACATTTACTGCAGTTACTAATGCAAGCGGAGCATACACTGTTACAGCTTTAACAGCAGGACTTAATTATACAGTTACAGCTGCAAAAACAGGAGTAACATTTACGCCAGCATCTACAGTATATTCAGTTTTAAGTGAAAACAAAGTTTTGAATTTTACTCAAACGGTATATTATACTATTAGCGGAAGCGTAATGAATGGAGCAACAGCAGTTTCTGGAGCAACAGTTACAGCAACTTCTACAGCAGGAACATTTACATCAGTATCTAGTGCTACAGGAGCGTATAGTATTGCTAATTTACCTTCGGGAGCAAACTATACAGTAACAATTGCTAAAGCAGGAGTAACATTTTCACCAGCTTCTACGGTATATAACAATCTTACGGCAAGTAAAGTTTTAAACTTTACACAAAATGCAGCTCCAGCTAGTAAAATTAGCGGAACAGTTAAGAATGGTTCAAATCCAGTAGCAGGTGCCAAAGTAGAATTAATTTTTAATTGGACAGATAATGCACATCCATATGCTAGTTTTCTAGCAACAACAGATGCGCAAGGAAAATATAGTTTTGATAATGCAATATTCTCAGGATATACAATCATCGCTAGTTTAAAAATGAATTCATGGCAGAATAATGACGTTACTTATTCACCTTCTAATCTTACAAACTTGCCTATTCCGGCTACATCACAAGTCTATGACTTTAGTACAGGAACAGTAGCGCCATTAAAAGTTGCAGGCGAAAGCGTACCGAGCGAAGTAGTTGCAGTATCAGAAACTAAAACTCCATCAGCGACTACAGTTGATAAAAGCTTGGTAGAGAGTAAAGTTTTAAGTGTTACTCAAGAGCTTGTTGCACCAGGTACTATAATTAGTGGAACAGTTAAGAATGGAACAACTCCGGTATCAGGAGCCAAAGTAGAATTAGTTGTGCCTTGGACAGATAGTACACATAACTGGAAAAGTGTTATTGCAACAACAGATGCACAAGGAGTTTTTAGCTACGATAATACAGTTACAGCAGGTTATACACAAGTTTTAAGTTTAAAATTAAATGCTTGGGAGAATAATAATACCGCATATTTTCCAAATAATCTGGTAAACTTTGCTATGCCAACAACGCCTCAGGTGTATAACTTTAATACAAATACAGTTTTACCACCTCAGGTTACCATTACAGCTCCTTCAGCTGCAACTGTAGCGATTGCTCCGGGAACAGCGATTCAGCTGAAAGCAACTGCAAGTGTAGATGCCAGCTTAACTATTTCGTCAGTTGTATTCAACATTAACGGACAAAATATTACAGCAGCACTTTCAGGAACAGAATATGTAGCAAACTGGACACCAGTTGCAGCAGATTTCAACAAAAATTATACCTTGAAAGCAACTGTTACGGCGTCAAGTGGTACAACGGCAGAAAATACAAAAGCATTCTCTTTACAATGTTCAGGAACAACTTGTCCTAATTCATTGCCGGTAATTACTTGGAATACACCATCGAATACGACTATATACCAAAATTCTTTTCAAGTTGTGCCAATTTCAGTTACAGCTGTTGATAGTGACGGATCGGTTTCAGGTGTTGCGATTACAATAAATGGAGGTACATTTAACATGACAGCAGGTACAAATAATACCTATACGTATAATTTTACACCATCAGCTTATCAGGATTATCCAGTTGTAATCAAAGCAACCGATAATAAAGCTGCTGTAACTACATTAAATAATACAATTAAAATTGCTCAAGTGGGCACTAATAGATTTATCCCGCTTCCATCTAAAGTTCTTTTAGGATATGCACATTCTTGGGAAAATGCTGGTGCTCCATTTTTATATTTTTCTCAAATGGTAGGAAGTAAGTTTAACGTAGTCGATTATTCTTTCGTAGAAACAGTTAATCGTGATGGTTATACACCAGTATTAACTACAAATGATACTCGATATTTGACCAATGGAGTTTTCGATAAGCAATTGTTGAAAAACGATATAAAATCTTTAAGAGATAGCGGAGTTCCTGTTATTGTCTCTATTGGAGGTCAAAATGGTCATGTTGTTTTAGACAATGTAACTCAAAAAAATATTTTTGTTAATGGTCTAAAAGCAATTATTGATGAGTATCAATTTGATGGAGTTGATATTGATTTTGAAGGTGGATCGATGAATTTTAATGCAGGAGCTTTAAGAGATATTTCTTATGCGGGTATTTCTGCTTATCCAAGATTAAAAAACGTAGTAGATGCTTTCAAAGAATTAAAAGCTTACTATGGTCCTGGATTTTTATTAACTGCAGCTCCAGAAACACAATATGTACAAGGAGGATATTCTACCTATAATGATACTTTTGGTTCTTTCCTTCCAATCATTCAAAACTTGCGTAACGAATTAGATTTGTTAGCGGTACAATTGTATAATACAGGAGGAGAAAACGGATTAGATGGTCAATATTATGGTTCAGCTAAGAAATCAAACATGGTAACAGCCCTAACAGATATGATTATAAAAGGGTATAACATTGGCACAACAGGAATGCGTTTTGATGGTTTACCAGCCTCAAAAGTTCTTATTGCATTACCAGCTTGTCCAAGTGCAGCAGGTAGCGGTTATTTAACGCCGACAGAAGGAATTAATGCTGTGCATTACTTAAGAACCGGAACTACTTTTTCAGGAAGAACCTACACTATGCAACCAGGCGGGCCATATCCTTCTTTAAGAGGTTTAATGACTTGGTCAGTAAACTGGGATGCATCTTCTTGTGGTAATTCATCTGAATTGTCTAAAGCATATGCAGCTTATTTTGCATCACAAACTGCTAAAATAAAAGCAGAAGATAAGATAGAAGTAACAAGCAATAAAACAATTGCATACTTTAAAGATAATGCACTAGCAATATCTAACGAAGCAAATAATATCGGTAAAGTTGAGGTGTATAACACAATCGGACAATCGGTATTAAGTTACGAAAACATTCAAAATAGTAACAATTTGTTGCTAGAAAACAGAAGTTTCTTAACCAAACAATTATTTATCGTAGTTGTGACTGATAAATCTGGAAACAGAAAATCATTTAAGGTAATGAACTTTTTAAATTAAGATTTTAAGAATTCAAAAAAATGAAAAATTGGGGCAGTTAAAATTGAGTTTGGTTATTTATTTTTTAATTTGATTTTTCATATTTTGGATAAATGCATTGAATTTGGGTAATTTGTTATTTGGTTTTTACCTAGAGGAAATCATTATGAGCCTGGCACTTAGTGCCAGGTTTTTTTATGCCTTATCGCGATTGGAGAGATACAGTTGTTTTTGCCCGAAGTTTGTCATCCTGAGCGGAGTCGAAGGATTAGGAGCTATTTCCTGCTATCCATTTCAATCTTTTATGTTTTTAAAGAAAAAACATAAAAGGATTTCCATTTCTATCAGGGCTAGGAATCACCATTGCGAAGTACAAAGTAATTACATTTCAAATAGACCTTTGTCAAAGTTCAAAACGAAGAGTGTAAGGAACTTTAATTTTACACAAAATAATCACAAACTTGTCATTTCTGAAATGACAAAAATGAACAGACCAACTTTAAACTTGAACTTTGACAAAGGTTACAATTATTAGAAACTATTTTTTAGCTATTTTTGAAACCCAATTATTGCATCACAACTTCATGAAAAAAACATTTAGCCTTATACTAACATTCTTAATTTTTACTTCTTGTTTAGCACAAACAAAATACGAAAATCCAGAAGTTGATCCAATACAAATCCAAAAAGACTACAGTAGTTGGTGGGCGTATCAGAGTAAAAACATAATGCTTTCCACAGATTTTATAGCACTAGATACACTCTCGAAAGAAATACCAAAAGAGACTTTTTTAGATCAGTTAGCAAATAGTAATTATATCCCCATTCGATTACAATCGGATGATGCTATTTATTATTATAAATTATTCAAAATTCAGCCTAATTCCGATACAAGTATAAAAGCAACTATTAACCAAGAAGCTTTTGATGCGTATAAGAACTTCAAAATGGAAAACACTCCATTCCCTAAATTCTCTTTTAAGGATTTAAACGGAAATCTGGTTTCTAATGAAACTATGAAAGGAAAGATTATAGTGATAAAATGTTGGTATATTCATTGTGCTGCATGCATTAAAGAATTTCCAGATGTAAATAAATTGGTAGAGAAATACAAAGACCGAAAAGACATTCTTTTTGTAAGTTTAGCAGAAGACACACCAGAACAATTAAAAGTATTTTTGGCTAGAAAACCATTATCATATTCCGTTATTCCAAATATGAAAATCTATATGAATGAAACGTTGCAGTTAAATGCTTTTCCCACACATTTCATCATCAACAAAGAAGGATTAATTACCAAAGTTTTAAATAATTATAAAAGCTTAGAAGTAGCTTTGGAGAAAGAAAGTAAATTATAATTAAATCTTTTTAAATGCTAATATTGTGTTTAAAGGGAACACGGATGACACGGATTCGCTAGGGCGAAAACACAGATAAACACGGATTTTCTATCCATTATTTTTTTAATCTGTTTTTATCCGCGTCTTTACTTTTGTAAATCCGTATCATCCGCGTTCCTTTACAGATATGATTTGTTGTAAAAGATAATTTTAGCTATTTTCATATTAAAAAAACTTAGCCACTCAGTTTCTTTGTACCTCTGAACCTTTTTCACTACTTTTGCACAAAATTAATTAATATAGACATTCATGTTAACAGTCAATAATTTATCGGTACAATTTGGCAAACGAATTTTGTTTGACGAAGTAAATACAACTTTCACACACGGAAATATTTATGGAGTTATCGGAGCCAATGGTGCTGGAAAATCAACTTTTCTTAAAATAATTTCAGGCGAAATGGATCCTACTTCAGGACATATCCATTTAGAGCCAGGAAAACGTATGTCGGTTTTAAATCAAAACCACAACATGTTCGATGAGCATACCGTACTTGAAACCGTAATTATGGGTAACAAAGTATTGTACGCGGTTAAGAAAGAAATGGATGAACTTTATTTAGACTATAACGATAAAAACGCAGATAGAATAGGAGAGTTACAAGTTCAGTTTGAAGAAATGAACGGATGGAACGCTGATTCTGATGCAGCTTCGATGTTGTCTAACTTAGGTATTGCCGAAGAGCACCATTATACATTAATGGGAGATCTAGAGGGAAAAATAAAAGTACGTGTCCTTTTGGCACAAGCTTTATTCGGAAATCCAGATTTACTTATCATGGATGAGCCTACCAACGACTTGGATTTTGAAACAATCGCTTGGTTAGAGAACTTCCTTGCAAATTATGAAAATACAGTAATTGTAGTATCGCATGACCGTCACTTTTTAGATTCGGTTTGTACACATATATCAGATATCGATTTTAGTAAAATCAACCATTACTCAGGAAACTATACGTTTTGGTATGAGTCTAGCCAATTAGCGGCAAAACAACGTGCACAACAAAACAAAAAAGCTGAAGAAAAGAAACAAGAATTAGAAGAATTTATTCGTCGTTTTAGTGCCAACGTTGCTAAGTCTAAACAAGCAACTTCTCGTAAAAAAATGATTAGTAAGCTTAATATTTCTGAGATTAAACCTTCAAGCCGTCGTTATCCTGCAATTATTTTTGATCAGGATCGAGAAGCTGGAGATCAAATTTTAAATGTTGAAAACTTAAGCGCTTCAATCGAGGGAGATATTTTATTTAAAGGTGTTGATTTGAATATGGCAAAAGGAGATAAAATTGTTTTATTCTCTAAAGATTCACGTGCAACAACAGCATTCTACGAAATTTTAAATAACAATCAAAAAGCCGACGAAGGTACTTTTGATTGGGGAATCACAACAAATCAAGCTTATTTACCAGCAGAGAATCATTCATTTTTTGAGAATGACTTAACATTGGTAGACTGGTTACGTCAATGGGCAAAAACCGAAGAAGAGCGCGATGAAGTTTTTATTAGAGGATTCTTAGGGAAAATGATTTTCTCAGGAGAAGAAGCTTTAAAAACAAGTAGAGTTTTATCAGGAGGAGAAAAAGTACGTTGTATGTTATCTCGAATGATGATGGAAAGAGCCAATGTATTAATGCTAGACGAGCCTACAAATCACTTAGATCTAGAGTCGATTACAGCATTTAACAACTCACTAAAAAACTTTAAAGGATCAGTGATTTTTACAACACATGATCACGAGTTTGCACAAACTGTAGGTAATAGAGTAGTAGAGCTTACACCAAATGGAGTTATCGATCGTTACATGACATTTGATGAATATCTTGATGATGAAAAAGTACAAGAATTAAGAGTGAAAATGTATTCTTAATACTTAAAACATATTTTTAAGAATCCCAATCGGCGCACCGATTGGGATTTTTTTTATTCTATTATTTTTTACCGAAGATTTTAATAATCAGGTAAATTATTAAAACAATTACAATAATTACTGCAAAAGCACCGACACCCATTCCTGCTTTAAAAATGCCTTCAATAGCCTCACAGCTAGTAAGAGATAACGATATAATTAAAGCGACTAGTATTGTAGATAATTTACTTTTCATGATTTCGTGTTTTTAAATTAATTAAAAATGACAATCATTATTGTCTTATTGTGAAATTAATAAATACCACAAAAAGAATGTTATATAATTCCTGTAAAATGTTTTATTATTTGATTTTTAATTTTATGAAAAATAGTTGAGAATAATTGAAAATTAGACTGTTAGGCTGCGCTATAATTGAGGATTTGGATTGTAGATTTTGGCTAAATAAAATTATATTTGAGTTAAAATACTATAAATTAATCCTTAAAATATTATGTCAGAAAATGCTTTTAGTTTAAAAACTCCCCGTATAGAAGTCATAGATGCATTACGTGGTTTAGCCATTATGGCGATTATGTTACTTCATAATTTAGAACACTTTGATTTCTATTATTTGCCCGAATATTTACCTGAACCAATCAAGGTATTAGATAAAATAATTTGGGATACATTATTCTTTCTTTTTGCAGGAAAATCATATGCCATCTTTTCACTTCTTTTCGGTTTTAGTTTTTTTATACAATACGATAATCAGCGTAAAAAAGGTAATGATTTTAGATGGAGATACGTTTGGCGACTGGCAATATTATTTGTTTTCGGATTAGTAAATACACTCTTTTTCTCAGGAGATATATTAATGATGTATGCCGTTTTAGGATTAATATTAATTCCGGTTTGCAATTTAAATACCAAATACGTTTTAACAATAGCAACTTTCTTGTTGATGCTTCCTATGGAGTGGTTCAACTTTTTTAATATACTTTTTAATCCCGATTATATACTTCCTGCAAATAGATCAAATGCTTATTATGGAAGTATGCAAACTTATTTAAGCGGGAACTCATTTGTAGATCATGCAGTGGGGAATTTATCAATAGGAAGATGGGCATCAGTATTCTGGTCGTGGGAAAACGGAAGATTTTTTCAGGCACCAGCATTATTTATGTTTGGGATGATAGCAGGAAGAAAACAACTCTTTGTTATTTCGGAAGCTAGTATTGCATTTTGGAAAAAAGCATTAGTATATGCAATTATATTATTTATCCCGTTATTTGCATTCAAAACTTATTTGTCAGAACTTATAGCAAATAAAGACATGGTAAATAGTTTATTAATCATTTTTACATCTTGGTCTAATGTTTCCTTTATGGTCGTTTTAGTAAGTACATTTGTATTGTTATATCAAAAAGAAGCTATAAATAAAGTTCTGATAAAATTAATCCCATTCGGAAAAATGAGCTTAACAAGTTATTTTTCTCAATCTATTTTAGGGTCGTTTATATACTACCGTTTTGGTTTAGGATTATACCAATATACAGGCGCAACATTTGGTTTGATAATAGGTATTGTTTTGTTTTTGCTACAATTAGGATTTTGTACTTGGTGGCTAAAAACACACAAACAAGGACCATTAGAATATATTTGGCATAAAGCAACCTGGATTTCTTTCGGAAAAGAGAAAAAAGCTGTTACTGCATAAGATTCTCTAACTTAAAAAGGGACGCGGATAAAACGGATTCGCCAAGGCGAAAACGCGGATAAAAACGGATTTTTAAAATTACCCAAAAGGAAAAAATCTGTTTTTATCCGCGTCTTTACTTTAGTAAATCCGTCTCATCTGCGTACCCTTTTTAAGTATTATTAACTTTACAATAAAGAGAAGTAAAGATAAAAGAAGGGTAATGTTGTCTTAAAAGTATTTGCATTTTGGTAGAATACTTTTGCTTCGTCTAACAACGAAACAACAACATATGAAAAAGCTCTACTTTCTATTATCTCTTTTAGGAATAGGTTTTACTGCACAAGCACAAAAGCTATTTCCTTATTTGCAAAACGCAACCCCTACATCTATTTATGTTAACTGGAAAACAGAAAGCAACCCAGAAACTATTGTAGAATACGGAACAACTGAATCTTCCCTTAATGTTACTGTTACAGGTAATACTAACGTTTTTACAGATTCGGGTTATCCTGGGAATTATTTTTACCACAGCGCGAAACTGATGAATCTGTCGCCGAACACAAAATATTATTACAGAATAAAAACGGGTGCAGATGTGTCTACCGTTTATTCATTTAAAACATTGCCAAACCCTGGGCAAGCAGCAACTGCCGATGGACATATTCGCTTTTTGATTATGGGAGATAATCAGTTAAAAGCTGTACCTCGTTACGATTCTTTAGTATCGGCTGCAAAAAGAAAAATAAAACAAAAATGGGGTTCTACATTATCTCCAGAAGATAATATATCCATGACATTTATGGTTGGAGATCAAGTCGATGTAGGAACTTTGGATCATTACGAAAACGTACACTTCAAGAAGAATAGAGGATTATCGGGCAATATACCGATTCAGACCACAGTAGGAAACCATGAAACGTATGGAACACTTGGGATGAATTCGTATTATGATCACTTCTATATTAGTGAGCTTTCTTATAAAGGAATTTCATCAGGAACAGAGAATTATTATGCGCAACAAGCAGGAAATGTTTTGTTTATTAGTTTAAGTTCTGAACATACAGGAGCTGCACAATTAACATGGTTACAACAGGTTCTTGCTGCTGCAAATGCTGATAATACCGTAGAGTGGATTTTTTCACTTAGCCACAGACCGTATCAAGCAGAGCAATATGTTGGAGATATCTCTACATGGGTTCGTAATACGGCTGTTCCTTTATTGGTAACTTCTCCAAAATATTCTATGCATATTGGGGCACACCACCATTTGTATCATAGAGGACAATTAAAAAATACACCTACCTACAATATTATTTCGGGCGGAACAGCTTGGGATCAATATTGGGGATCATCTACAGAACAGGATTTTGAAGATGTGCAGAAAACAATATGCAATTGGATTTACCAAATTGTTGATATTGATGTTACCAACGGAAAAATGGATATCGAAAGCTATTCTATCGGAAGCGTTGATAAATGGAAAAACAACCAGTTAATGGACGAGTTCCATAGATATAAAAACAAAGTTGCACCAGTAAAGCCAACTATTACAAATACCTTTGCTGCAAATGTTACTTTGCCATTAACAATTTCAGGTTCGGCATATAGTACAACAACGAATGAGTTATTAAATACAAGTCAGTTTTTAATTTCGCAAACGCCAACATTCGATATAATCAAAAAAGAAGTATATCGCGATTTCGAAAATTTATATGGAAAATATAAGACCCAAAAAGATTCAACTGTTGATATAAATCTAGGTGTAGATATTACCAAGATGGATTTAGCTTCGAACTCGCTTCCTAATGGTAAGTATTATGTGAAATTAAGATATAGAGACCGCAATCTAGAATGGTCTCCTTGGAGCGATACTCAAGCATTTACTGTAACAGGAAGTAATAATGTAAATACTGAGATCGTTACCGATGCGTTAACTTATTCGCAAAGTGCACCTATTAAAGTTGATTTTACCGATGCACCAGCGAGTACAAAAACTTGGATAGGATTGTATAAAGAAGGGCAAACACCGGGATCATCGACTCCATCGCTAACTTGGCAATATACAAATGGTAGCCCAAGCGGATTTATTAATTTCCCTAACGGATTGGCTAATAAAGGACGTTATTATGCTGTAATATTCTCTAATGGTGGATATACGGAAATTGCACCACGAAAATATTTTTATGTTGGGCCAGTTCCTGTATTAACTACAGATAATACCGAATATTCGGTAGGAACACCAGTAATTGTTAATTATACTAATGGACCACAATTGGCAAAGGATTGGATTGGTATATATAGAATGGGAGTAAATCCAGGATCTGGAGTTGCCTCAACAAGTTGGCAATATGTTACCACAGTTGCAGATACTAAATCATTTAACAATTTACCAAAAGGATATTATTATGCCGAATACTATTTGCAGGATAGTTTTAATGCTATCGGAAATAAAGTATTCTTTAAAATCGGAGCTGTGGTTACCGAATTATGGATTAATAAACCCGTATATGATCTTGGCGAACAAATCACAGCTTCATGGACTGATGCTCCAGGAATTGTAAAAGATTGGTTGGGAATTTATCATGAAGGCGATAATCCTAACGAAAAACCATTGGTGAGTTACACTTATTTTGAAGGACTTTCGGAAGGAACAAAAGCTATTGCTACCACTGAGTTACCTACCGAAAAAGGAAATTACTTTTTGGTAATGTTTACCAATGATTCTTATAACGAAGTATCAAACAGAGTTTCTTTTGAAGTAATAGATAGCTCTCTAGGTAACGATGAGTTTAAAATTGATAATGGATTAAAAGTATATCCAAATCCTACTAATAGTAGTGCAGAAACTTTTATTCAGTCAGAATATCCTATTGATGAAATAGAAATTTATAATATGGAAGGAAAACTATTATACGCTACAAAAAATGTAAACAACAATAAGTTTTCTTTAATAAACCAAGATTTACCAAAAGGAGTTTATATCTTAAAAATACATTCTCGTAAATTGTTTACAGCTAAATTAATTGTGAAATAGTAAAAAAAGAATATTAAATAGCAAAGAGGCCGTTCGAAAAGTAATTTTTGGATAGCCTCTTTTTTTATAAGTTTTAGAAAACATGATGGGGATTTGCTCCAGAGGAGTGATACATATTCAAGCAATCGAAATTAATTGGATATTATGTAATTCTTTAAATATTTTTTGTGAAGATTCTTTATAAAAGAATCACGATCAAAATCTCTTATCATTTCAGATTTCTCCCCTTTTTTTAATTCTTTAATAAGTTCTTCTTTTTTTCTTTCTTTTTGTTTGAACATTTTTGATGTTTTAAATAATGAATAGTCACCTTTTTGTAAATAAAAGCTCCAGCGGAGCATCATATTTATAGCTAATTTATAGTTTCTTGCGATAAAGCTACAGCGTAGCGATATTTCGGTTACTGCTTCAGATTAATATATCATCGGATGGGGTTTTGTAAAACGACCTTATGAATTTCTATAAATATTTGCGTTCTCTAGGGGTTAGAATGATATAAACTTATGTTTTGATTAGTGAATATACTTTGTGTGCACGGAAAAAATTTCCGCGCTATCGTTGTGTATGTCATTTTAGTCGAGTTAGTAAGAATAAAAAAAACGCAAAGTCAAAAGACATTTGCGTAGATTTTTATTAGATTTTTCCGAAACAATATTAATTCACGATTACTTTTTGTGTTTCAATACCATTTTTGGTTTTTATTTGAATAAAATAAAGCCCTTTATTTTTTAAATTAATTACCTGTTTTTTATTGTTCGGTTTTAATGAAGAAATTTCTTGTCCTAAGGAATTTATTATGTTTAATTGATCAATAATTTCTTCGGGACTTTCTATATTAATAATTCCTGAAGTTGGATTTGGATAAAGTATATTGCCTAGTTTTCTTTCATAATTAATCACGCCTAGGTTATTATTTTTTAAAGCAAATAAACCAATGTTTGTATTACTTGTTTTTCCACTAAAATACAAGATACCGTTGTATTCAATTAAATCACTACTTAAATCCATACCACTTTCTGGGCCATTAAATAAATCTATAATTTTTGGGTTTGTTGATGAACTTGGGATATTACTATCATAATACCATAATTCACGTCCTTGAGTCCCATTAGCAGCATTAAAGAAAAGCTTATTTTCATAAACAGTTAATTTTTTTGGAATTGAAAATTCAGTACCTAGGTTAATATCTGCAACTAATTCTACTGTACTAATCCCATCATAGCTAAATAGTTCAGTACCTAAATTTGTATGTCCAGAAAAATACATTTTAGAATTATAAAGAGTTTTATCTTGAAAATATCCGCCATAACGTGATGGATCTAAATCATATGCTTTTATAGGACTACTAATTTCGTCATAACTCCATAATTCTTCTCCTGTTCCATCATCTGCGCTAAAGTATAATTTATTATTAAAGATTATAAAACCCTGTGGAGTTGAAGGATTTGCTCCAGCATTTATATCATTTATTTTTTTTGGATTTGTGTTTGAAATAGGTAATTTAGAGTCATATACATATAATTCATAGTTTTTATCATTTAAATTATCCCCGCAATAATAAAGTTTATTGTTAAAAACAATTGATTTGAAACGAAATCCTAAAGATGTTGAGTTAAGTTCTGAATTAGTATTTAGTTTTTTTGGATTAGCAGTGCTAATACTTTGTGTGTCGTCATAAACCCATAACCAAGATTTAGGATACTCAGTTGCTTCTTCGTAATACAATTTATTATTGTATACTACAAGACCGTTCCCTTTATTTCCAATTTTTAGAGGATTAGTTTGAGAAATTGGTTCTTCACTATTATACGAATATAAAAAAGTATTATCGCTAAAGAATAATTTACCATTATATGAAGTGAAATTTCTAGGATAGGAACTTATATTTAAGTCATTGTTTAAATCTGCTAATAGCTTTGGGTTTGAAGAAGAAAGGGATACGTTTGCATCATATACCCATAGCTCATTATTGTTCAAGTTTGTTTCGGTTGCAGAAAAATAAAGACGACCATTGTGTACATGAAAATTAGATGGGGTTTCAGAAAAATTTTTAACTAAGCTAAATTGCGCATGCGAAAAATTGAATGAAAAAAGTAGAAAAAGATTTAAGAAAAGTAATTTTGTATTCATATAATTTTGTTTGTTATTAGAGTTGCATTAAAAGAAATTGAATAGATAAAAATGTGTTTTAGAATCATGTATTTGGTAAATGTGAATTTGTTTATGCTAAAATAAATTTTTTGTATCAAAAAAATCCCTAAAAAGTAAGTTTTTATTTCTAAAATAATAATAAAAAAGTTATTTAAAAACTCAACTTCCAAACCTCTCAAATCCCCACCAAATCAAAAAAAAATATTTCCCTCCCCAACACCCCAACAAATAAAATCTGATTTTGTATATTTGCCCAACCAAACACTACACTTTACTATGAGTCAAAAAGTATTACTTAATTCAAAAGAAGTTACTATCATATTACATCGTTTGGCCTGTCAATTGATAGAAAAGCATCTTGATTTTTCAGACACGATTTTGGTAGGAATTCAACCTAGAGGTGTTTACTTGGCAGAGCGACTGAAAGAATTATTAGAAAAAGAATATAAAACGCCTGAGATTACATTGGGATATTTAGACATTACTTTTTTTAGAGATGATTTCAGAAGAACAGATAAACCCCTAGAAGCTAATAAAACCCAAATCAACTTTATTGTAGAGAATAAAAAAGTCATTTTTATAGATGATGTATTATTCACAGGACGAAGTATTCGATCGGCTTTAACGGCTATTCAATCCTTTGGCCGACCAGCAGAAATTGAATTATTGGTATTAATCGACAGGCGTTTTAGCCGACATTTACCAATTCAACCCGATTATCGCGGCAGACAGGTGGATGCTATCAATAATGAGAAAGTGATTGTGAGTTGGAAAGAGAATGATGGTGAAGATGTCGTTTACTTAGTGACAAATTAGTTTAATCGGTTAACCGGTTAATTGTTTAATCGGTAGAAATGATTAAACGGTTTAGCAAAAAACGATTAAACAAATAAAACAATTAAACATAAAAGATGAAAGAATTAAGCGTAAATCATTTGTTAGGAATAAAATACATCAATGAGAATGATATTAACCTAATTTTTGAAACAGCCGACCATTTTAAAGAAGTCATTAACCGACCAATTAAAAAAGTTCCTTCGTTGCGAGATATTACTATTGCCAATATATTTTTTGAAAATAGTACCAGAACAAAACTTTCATTCGAATTAGCACAAAAAAGATTATCGGCCGACGTTATTAGTTTTTCGGCAGCGCAATCATCGGTTAAAAAAGGAGAAACACTTATCGATACGGTAAATAATATTCTTTCGATGAAAGTGGATATGGTCGTAATGCGTCATGCCAATCCTGGAGCAGCTTACTTTTTATCCAAGAATGTAAAAGCAAGTATTGTAAACGCAGGAGATGGAGCACATGAACACCCAACACAAGCATTACTAGATAGTTATTCTATTAGAGAAAGACTAGGAGATGTAGCAGGAAAGAAAGTAGTAATTGTAGGTGATATTCTACACTCAAGAGTAGCTTTATCTAATATTTATGCTTTGAAAATGCAAGGTGCTGAGGTAAAAGTATGTGGTCCAAAAACATTAATTCCTAGATATATTGAATCATTAGGAGTTACTGTAGAACCTAATTTACGTAAAGCATTAGAATGGTGTGATGTAGCAAATATGTTACGTGTGCAGAACGAAAGAATGGATGTGAACTTTTTCCCTTCTACAAGAGAATATTCACAACAATATGGTGTAGATAAAGCGTTATTAGATTCTTTGAACAAAGAAATTGTAATCATGCATCCCGGACCAATAAACAGGGGAGTAGAGATAACATCTGAAGTAGCCGACTCAGAACATTCGGTTATTTTAAATCAAGTCGAAAATGGAGTAGCTGTTCGTATGGCGGTTATTTATCTTTTGGCTTCAAAAATCCAATAAATTCCAAAAAGAAACTACCTTCGTTGTTCCAAAGAGGTATTTAGGGATTAATGAATGTAAAGCAAGAGAAAAAATGAAAGTAGATCAAAAAGGACATACAACAATAATTAAAGATACTCAGGGAGATTTTACTTCTTTTCTGGAGAAAATAACACAGCAGTTTAAAACCTTCGGAAATCACAATATTATTATCGATTTATTAGCGCATAAAGATTTAACCATAAACGATATCAAATTATTATTACCTCTTTCTAAACAACAAAAAAAAGCCAAAAAATCTTTTGCCATTGTTGTTTCTGATATAGATTATAATGCCGTTCCAGATGCATTAATTGTTGTTCCTTCGGTTTTAGAGGCGCATGATATTATTGAAATGGACGAAATAGAAAGAGACCTCGGTTTTTAATTTTAGATTTTAAATACTGAACGAATCTTAAAATTTTAGATATATTAATATAAAATATGGGTTAGTTGTTTATTTGTTTAACTGTTTAGTCGATTTATTTTGATGTTTTATTCTTGAACGATTAAACGATTTTACCCAATAAACAAATAAACAAAATTGAAGTTAACAATATTAGGCTGTTATGCCGCAACTCCAAGAACTTTTACTAATCCTACTTCGCAGGTATTAGAAATAAAAAACAGATTGTTTCTTATCGATTGTGGTGAAGGAACTCAGGTACAATTGCGTAAAAACAAGGTAAAATTCTCTAAAATAAATCATGTTTTTATTTCGCATTTACATGGAGACCATTTCTTCGGGCTCATCGGGTTAATATCTACTTTTAGCCTTTTAGGACGTACTACCGATTTGCATATTCATGGTCCAAAAGGAATTAAAGAAATCATATTACTACAACTGAAATTATCGAGTTCATGGACAAACTATGGTTTGTACTTTCATGAATTAGTGTCAGATAAAAGTGAAGTTATTTTTGAAGATCAAAAAGTAACTGTAACGACAATACCTTTAAATCATCGGGTTTATACAAATGGTTTTTTGTTTCAGGAGAAAAAAGACCCGCGTAAACTAGATGTAGATGCTGTTCAGCATTATAATATAGATACTTGTTATTATCAGAAAATTAAAAACGGTGGAGATATAAAGTTGGATGATGGTACAATTATCGCCAACGAAAAATTATCATTTGACCCTTTGCCTCCTAAGAGTTATGCCTTTTGCTCAGATACTGTATATCATGAAGCCGTAATACCGATTATAAATAATGTAGATGTATTATATCATGAAAGTACCTTCTTGCAATCGGAAGAAGCACTGGCTTCTAAAACATTACATTCAACAGCCAAAGAAGCTGCTACAATTGCTTTAAAAGCCAATGCTAAACATTTGGTTCTGGGGCATTATTCTACCAGATACGAAAGTATCGAATTGTTTAGAGAAGAAGCCGAAACTATCTTTCCTAATGTATTATTAGGTGATGATGGAAAGAGTTTTGAATTTTAAATAATTGCCGAAGGCATTAAGTTCTAAGCTTTAGGCAATCCAAAGAATGAGGTTACTAATTCTAAAATTCTAAGAAGTTTAAAAGGTCTAATAATCCAAGATGTCTAAGTAGTCTAAGAAAGTCTAATAATCTAAGTAGTCTAAAAGATCTAACAATCTAACTAATCTAAAAAAAAATGAATGATCTAAGTAATTATAGAAAGTCCTACGAGAAAAGTGAATTATTGGAAACTAATATTCCAGAAGACCCTATTAATCTTTTTAACAGATGGTTTCATGAAGTAGAAGACTTTGGTGGAGTTGATGAGGTAAATGCAATGACAGTTTCGACAATAGGATTGGATGGCTTTCCTAAATCGAGAGTTGTTTTATTGAAGAAATTCTCTGAAGAAGGCTTTATTTTTTATACCAATTATAATTCTGAAAAAGGAAAAGCAATACAGAATAATCCACATGTTTGTTTGTCTTTCTTCTGGCCAAGCTCAGAACGCCAGGTTATTATAAAAGGAATAGCAGCTAAAACATCTGAGTCGGTTTCGGATGGTTATTTCGATTCAAGACCTGACGGAAGTAAGTTAGGAGCAATTGTATCTCATCAAAGTGAAGTTATTCCATCAAGAACATTTCTAGAAGAGAACCTAAAAGAACTTGAGAAAGAATTTGAAGGGAAAGCTATTCCCAGACCTAAACATTGGGGAGGTTTTCTTGTTACTCCTGTTGAGGTTGAATTTTGGCAAGGAAGACCAAATCGTTTGCATGACAGAATAAGATATGTTGCTCAAGATGATTACTCTTGGAAGATTGAACGACTTTCGTCTTAAAAGTAGGAAAAATACATTATAAAAATATTTTATAGTGTAGTTCATCGATTTTTTTTGGTAGTTTAACGATAAAATATGTAGATTTAACTAATAATTAAAAAGAAGCATAATTTATTTAATACAATTTAAAGAGTTTGCCCCACAATCTACTTTAAGCTTAAACTACTAATATTTATGAAATTAAGAATTCATTTTTTATCGCTTTTGGTAATAGCGGCGCTTACCATGAATTCTTGTGCATCTGATTCGGTTGACTCAGTTTCAAATCCAGAATCAGGTGTTTCTTCTGAACTAGTTACCGATTATACTTATAATCAAACGGAGCTTGAAACAATGCAACTTATTAATGATTATAGAGTTAGTGTTGGATTAAATGCTTTAAAAACAATAAATCACGTTTCTTTTAAATCTGAACAGCATGATGATTACATGATTGCTCATGATGTAGTAAATCATGATGGTTTTGTAGATCGCTCAGAAAACATTATTAAAGTACTAGGAGCTAAAAAAGTAGGTGAGAATGTTGCCTACAATTATAATACACCACAAGCAGTATTAAAAGCGTGGTTAGAAAGCGAAGGACATAAACAAAATATAGTAGGTGACTATACGCATTTTGGTATAGCTATAAAACAAGATCCAGAAAACGGAAGAAAATATTATACTAATATTTTTGCAAAAATATAATTGAATCTATTTTTTTTTACAGAAGAAAATGGAAGTAAAAAGACCCTTTTTATGTTACTGGTTTATTTAAGTTGAGGTTAATAGCCGTTATTTTAATTAATAACGGCTATTTAATTTGTAGTGGTAAAAAGCTGTCTTTATAGACAGCTTTTTTTATGGATGCCTTTTTTGGGTGTTTTAAATAAATGTAATCTAGTTAATATTGTAGAGTGGCTTACCACAAAACAACCATAATATTGTCTTTCTGACGCAGAAAGACAAGTTTGTAGAGAAACAATACTTGTTTATACAAAAAACCAGTGAAGTTGATTTCACTGGTTTAGGTTTAATACATAACTAACAATTTTTTATTAAAACTATACTTTGATTTATTGTTATAAAGCCGAAATTATAAATTCGCTTCGTCTGTTCATTTGATGCTCGGCTTCGGTACATTTTACTCCATCAGAACAACCATTTACAAGTTGGGTTTCTCCATATCCTTTTCCAGTTAATCTGTTTGGAGCCACACCGTTTTGAATCAACCATTTTATAGTCGATTTTGCTCTTCTGTCAGACAATGCTTCATTGTATTTATGCGTTGCACGACTATCGGTATGAGAACGAATATCAAGTTTCATTTTTGGATATTGATTCAATACATCTAGTATTTTTTCTAAATCCAAAGCTGCTTCTCTACGGATATTAGATTTATCCAGATCAAAATAAATCATTTTGATTCCAAAACATTTACCTAAATCATCACCAATTGTTACAACACAATCAGATTTTTCAAGTGCTATAGATAACTGTGTTCTTCCTTTTTCGTTTAAGATAGTAACACTTTGCTCTTTGGTTGTATATTTTTCTTTTTCGGCTCTTACGTTGTAGGTTAGACCACATGTTACTGGGAAAGTATAATTTCCGTTTTGATCTGAATAGCCTGTTGTAATTACTTTAAAGTTATTGTCATACAAAGTCAATTTGGTGTTTGGTAAAACTTTTCCAGTAGCCAAATCGGTTATGGTTCCGTATAATTCCTGAGTACAAAATACTAATGGTTTTGTTTCTAAAAACTTATAGATATCATCAGATCCCAGTCCGCCATCTTTGTTAGATGTAAAAAATCCTCTTCGTGATTTAGTATCGATTAAATAAGCAAAATCATCTTTGGGAGAATTGATATCTGATCCTAAGTTTTGGACATTGCTCACACCATTATCACTTAGTTTTCCAACAAAAACATCTAATCCTCCAAGTCCGGGATGACCATCCGAAGCAAAATAAATTTCATTCTCGTCTGTTATAAATGGGAATGTTTCTTTTCCTTCTGTATTTATTCCAGGGCCTAAATTTACAGGAGAACTAAATCCTCCATTGGCATTAATGGTTACTTTATAAATATCCGATTGTCCAAATGTTCCTGGCATATCCGATGCAAAATATAATGTTTTTTCATCTGGACTAAGTGCCGGATGTGCCGTACTATAATTATTACTATTAAATGGGACTTCCATTATATTAGTCCATTTATCATTTTCTAGCGTGGCTTTGTATATTTTTATTAAGGTAATTTTATTTTCATCTTTTCCTTTTTTACCATCAATGTAATTGTTTCTTGTAAAATAAACAGTCTTACCATCTTTTGTAAAAACTGGAGTAGATTCGTGGAATTTTGAGTTTATTTTAGACTTGAATTTTTTAGGTGCATTGGGATTAAAATCCTGATCTACATCTGACTGATATAGATTGGTGAAATGTTCACCAGTCCATTTGTGTTTGCGTTGCCCTAAACCACCAGTATCTCTTGCCGAAGCAAATACAATTTTGTTTTGATAAAAAGTAGTTCCGTAATCAGAGTATTTACTATTTATTCCTGCATCCTCAATGTTATAGCGTCCAGAGTTAGCTTTAATTTGTTCAAGGTAATTTTTGTCGCTTTCATAGAGTTTACCACGAGTATCCTTTTTTGATTTCTGATTAAATAAATCAAGCATTTGATTTGCCTTAACAACATCTCCGGTAGATTTTAATGATTGTGCGTATCGGTAATAATACTCTGGTTCTACCTCGGTATTCATGGCAAATAATTCGCCATACCATTTTGCTGCCTTATCAAACTCGGAGTTGAAATAATAGGAGTTGCCTAGTTTCTTGAACATATCTTCAGATTTGTATCCTTTTTCGGCTACACGTTCATAGGTTTTAATGGCATCTATATAGGCATAGTTGTCATATTTTTTATCTCCAGAAGCAATCTTGCTCTGTTGTGAATAACTGTTTAAAGAAAAAACACTTACTATTGTTATGTAAAGGATTGTAAAATTTTTCATGTTGATCTATTTATTTGTTTTTTAAAGGAACATGGTATCGCCATTCTTCTTTATTATTGGCTATTTTGGAATCATTGCCGATTTCATAATAAATATTTTTAGAAGAAACGAGGGGTTGTCATTTTACCATTGTTTTTGATAAATTCATAGCGCAAGAATATTTCATGTGAGCCAGAATTATAATTGTTTAAGTTGGTGGTCTCACGGTCATAGCCATATCCTATATATAATCCATCGCTAACCTGAAAACCTACCATCGCACTTAATGAGGCGCTCCATCTGTAAGCTACTCCAACTACAAATTTGTTGACAAACATAAAATTGGCCGAAACATCTACTTGTAGTGGTGCACCTTCTACCATTTTAGTCAATAAAGCAGGTTTAAACTTAATGTCTTGGTAATAATCCAAATCAAATACGTATCCTGCCATCAAATAATAATTTATCTTATCCTTGTATATTACAATATCATTATCATCATAACGGTTGGTTTCGATGAAGTTTGGTACTGATAAACCTATGTATGCTTTATCTGAATGAAGATATATTCCGGCTCCGATATTTGGTTTGAATACATTATCTAAATTCTGAAATTGCGGATCGCCTTGATCAGCTGGATTTAATTTGTTGACATCTAAATTGAATAAATTACCTGTGGCTTTAATACCAAAAGATAGTTTATAGTTTGGTGAAGTAGGTATAGTATAGGAAAGGTCTACAGAAAAAGTATTTTCATTTGTAGGTCCAATTTTGTCATTAACCAATGACACTCCTAATCCTAGATTACTGTTATTTATTGGGGTATTTACCGAGAAACTACTAGTTTCGGGCGCGCCATCAAGTCCGACCCATTGAGTACGGTATAAACCAAAAATACTTAGAGCTCCTCGTGACCCTGCATAAGCGGGGTTGATATTTATGGTGTTGTACATATATTGTGTAAATTGAGCATCTTGTTGTGCGTAACTTACTATAGCTGTAAACATCAAAACGAAAGAAAATAATTTTGTTCTCATAGTAGATATTTATTATTTTATTATTGCATTGGTTCTTTTTGTTAATGATAAAGAAGTAGTAATACATTCGTGTATCAAAAAAAGACTTGTTTTTATTAAAACACTTCACTGATAACAGAGCTGTTATATTATCAGTGAGTTGTGTTCTTTGTTATTTTGTTAGATATAAGAAGCCATCTTTTTTATTCGTCTGAATTGCACCGTTTCCATCTATAGAAGTGTAATTTAGAATATAAAAGTAAGTTCCTGAAGGAAGGCCGTCTGATTGTTTTACGGTTGTTCTTCCTCTTGAAATACCGTCAAAAGCATTTGTTGTGTTGTTATAATTTCTAGTTTCAAATACTAGTACTCCCCAACGGTTGTATATTTCGACAGTATTGTCAGGATAACAGATTGTATCATCTATATTGTCGATAACAAATCGGGCATTCATGTTGTCCCCATTAGGAGAGAATGCATTATGTACCAGTATTGTTCCACAGGTTAATACTTTACAATCATCATTGATAGAAAGGTTTACAAATAAACTTCTAGGACAAGCCTCATCTTGTATTTGATACTCAAAAGAGTAGTTACCAACAGGAAGCCCAAAAGAAGTAACAATGTTACCGTTTATAGCATGAGAATTATCAGTATCTATCCAGGTACCAACCGCAGTTGTACTTCTAGGTAATAAATTAAATAAGTTAACTGTAGATGAATCGGCATTACAAGCTTCACTATTAAAAGTTGCAGTTGGTATAACATCATTTTTAACCGTAATTGTTTGTACCAATATGGTTTTATTACCAGCACAATCAGATAAAGTATAGGTTCTGGTTAAGATGTATGGACTACCTCCACAACCAGTACCACCGTTATCAGAATCGCTTACCGTTACATTTACAGTTTGGCTACAGTTATCAGTAGCATCTGTTATTGCATTAGGATTTGCAACAGGAATAGCTGCAATGTTTTCCAAAGTAATATCAGCAGGAACAGTTCCAGTTGGAGGAGTGGTATCCTTAACGGTAATTACTTGAGTAAACGAAGTTGTGTTTCCTGAACAATCGCTAGTTACCCATTTACGAGTTAGTATATAATTGGTGCTACATTCGTTTTCGATACCGCTTTTTACTTCAGTATAAACTACAGGCACATCAACATTACAGTTGTCAGATGCAGTTATATTTGCTGCTTGAGGAACTTTATCACATGATACCGTGATATCAGTAGGAAGCTCACCGTTAAATGTTGGTTTCGTAGTATCTTCGATAGTAATCACTTGCGTGAAAGTATCAGTGATATTACCACAATTATCTTTTGCTACCCAACTGTTTGTATAAGTTCCTGCATTTGCACAAGACTCAGAAGCTACAAATTGTCCGCTAGTTTTTTCGATGGTCACCTCACTATCACAATTATCAGTTGCAACAGGAGCACTAGCTTGCGCAGTTGTTAATCCAGAAGCATCACTACATTGAATGGTTATATCCAAACTTCCAACTAGAGTAGTCCAAGTAGGTTTAGTAGTATCTTCAATAGTTATCACTTGCGTGAAAGTATCAGAAGTATTACCACATTCATCCTTAACTGTCCAGGTATTAGTATAAGTACCAGCATTACCACAAGATTGAGAAGCTACAAACTGACCGCTAGTTTTAACGATATTAGTCACATCACTATCACAATTATCAGTAGCCACAGGAGCATTCGCTTGCGCAGAAGTTAAACCTGCTGCATCACTACATTGAATAGTTATATCCAAACTTCCAACTAGAGTTGTCCAAGTAGGTATTGTAGTATCTTCGATAGTTATCACTTGCGTGAAAGTGTCAGAAGTATTACCACATTCATCCTTAATCGTCCAGGTATTAGTATACGTTCCAGAGTTGCCACAAGACTGAGAAGCAACGAATTGTCCGCTAGTTTTAACGATATTAGTTACATCGCTATCGCAATTATCAGTAGCCACAGGAGCATTCGCTTGCGCAGAAGTTAAACCTGCAGTATCACTACATTGGATGGTTATATCCAAACTTCCAGCTAGAGTAGTCCAAGTTGGTATTGTAGTATCTTCGATAGTTATCACTTGCGTGAAAGTGTCAGAAGTATTACCACATTCATCTTTAACCGTCCAGGTGTTAGTATATGTTCCTGCATTACCACAAGATTGAGAAGCAATGAATTGACCGTTAGTTTTAACGATATTAGTTACATCGCTGTCACAATTATCAGTAGCAACAGGAGTATTAGCTTGCGCAGAAGTTAAACCTGTAGCATCACTACATTGGATAGTTATATCCAAACTTCCAGCTAGAGTAGTCCAAGTTGGTTTCGTAGTATCTTCGATAGTTATCATTTGCGTGAAAGTATCAGAAGTATTACCACATTCGTCTTTAACCGTCCAGGTATTAGTATACGTTCCAGAGTTACCACAAGATTGAGAAGCTACAAACAGACCGCTAGTTTTAACGATATTAGTTACATCGCTATCACAATTATCAGTTGCAACAGGAGCACTAGCTTGAGCAGAAGTTAAACCTGCAGCATCACTACATTGGATAGTTATATCCAAACTTCCAGCTAGAGTAGTCCAAGTAGGTATTGTAGTATCTTCGATGGTTATTACTTGCGTGAAAGTGTCCGAAGTATTACCACATTCATCTTTAACCGTCCACGTATTAGTATAAGTTCCTGCATTGCCACAAGATTGAGAAGCTACAAACAGACCGCTAGTTTTAATGATATTAGTTACATCGCTATCACAATTATCAGTTGCAACAGGAGCATTCGCTTGCGCAGCAGTTAATCCAGCAGCATCACTACATTGAATAGTTATATCTAAGCTTCCAGTTTGAGTAGTCCAAGTTGGTTTAGTAGTATCTTCGATAGTTATCACTTGCGTGAAAGCATCAGTAATATTACCACAATCATCTTTGGCAACCCAAGTGTTAGTATACGTTCCGGCATTAGCACATGAAGTAGAAGCTACAAACAGACCGCTAGTTTTGGTATAAGTAACTATCGAACAATTTGCAGTTGCAGTTGGTGCTTGATTTTGCGCAGTTGTTAATCCTGCAACATCACTACATTGCAATGTAACATCTAATGTTCCTGCTTGAGTAATCCAAGTTGGGATAGCTGTATCCTGAACAGTAATTACTTGAGTAAATACAGTTGAGGTATTATTACAAACATCTTTTGCTGTCCAAGTATTGGTGTAAGTTCCTGTGCTTCCGCAATTACCTCCTTGAAATTGACCACTTACTTTTGTATAAGTTACCGTTCCACCACAATTATCAGTTGCTACAGGAGCATTCGCTTGAGCTGCATTTAATCCTGTAGTATCGCTACATTGTAAGGTTACATCAAGAGATGCGGGAGTAGTTGTCCAAGTAGGAGCCGTTGTATCTTGTATGGTAATTGTTTGAGTAAATACAGTAGAAACATTATTACAAACATCAGTTGCTTTCCAAGTATTAGTATATGTTCCAGAGTTGGCACAAGCTCCGGCAACAAAGGCACCAGAGATTTTAGTATACGTTACCGTTCCACCACAATTATCAGTTGCCACTGGTGCACTTGCTTGCGCAGTTGTTAATCCAACGGCATCGCTACATTGTAAAGTTACATTAAGCGCAGTTGGAGCAGTTGTCCAGGTTGGTGCGGTTGTATCTTGTATTGTAATTACCTGAGTAAATGTTGTAGAAATATTATTACATACATCTTTCGCAGTCCAGGTATTGGTATATGTTCCAGAGTTGGCACAAGTTCCTGCTACAAAAGTTCCAGATATTTTAGTATAGGTTACTGTTCCACCACAATTATCAGTTGCAACAGGCGCATTTGCTTGCGCAGTTGTTAATCCAGCGGCATCGCTACATTGTAAAGTTACATTAAGCGCAGTTGGAGCAGTTGTCCATGTTGGTGCGGTTGTATCTTGTATTGTAATTACCTGAGTAAATGTTGTAGAAATATTATTACATACATCTTTCGCAGTCCAGGTATTGGTATATGTTCCAGAGTTGGCACAAGTTCCAGCAACAAAAGTTCCAGATATTTTAGTATACGTTACTGTTCCACCACAATTATCAGTTGCTACAGGAGCACTAGCTTGCGCAGTTGTTAATCCAGCAGCATCACTACATTGTAAAGTTACATTAAGTGCAGTTGGAGCAGTTGTCCAAGTTGGAGCAGTTGTATCTTGTATTGTAATTACCTGAGTAAATGTTGTAGAGGTATTGTTACATACATCTTTGGCCGTCCAGGTATTGGTATATGTTCCAGAGTTGGCACAAGTTCCCGCTACAAAAGTTCCAGATATTTTAGTGTATGTTACCGTTCCACCACAATTATCAGTTGCTACAGGCGCATTTGCTTGCGCAGTTGTTAATCCAGCAGCATCACTACATTGTAAAGTTACATTAAGCGCAGTTGGAGCAGTTGTCCAAGCTGGAGCAGTTGTATCTTGTATTGTAATTACCTGAGTAAATACAGTTGAGGTATTGTTACATACATCTTTCGCAGTCCAGGTATTGGTATATGTTCCAGAGTTGGCACAAGTTCCCGCTACAAAAGTTCCAGATATTTTAGTGTAAGTAACTGTTCCACCACAATTATCAGTAGCAACAGGCGCACTAGCTTGCGCAGTTGTTAATCCAGCAGCATCACTACATTGTAAAGTTACATTAAGCGCCGTTGGAGCAGTTGTCCAAGTTGGTGCAGTTGTATCTTGAATTGTAATTGTTTGAGTAAATACAGTTGAGGTATTGTTACATACATCCTTAGCAGTCCAAGTATTGGTATATGTTCCAGAGTTGGCACAAGTTCCCGCTACAAAAGTTCCAGATATTTTAGTGTACGTTACTGTTCCACCACAATTATCAGTTGCAACAGGAGCACTTGCTTGTGCAGTTGTTAATCCAGCAGCATCACTACATTGTAAAGTTACATTAAGCGCAGTTGGAGCAGTTGTCCAAGTTGGTGCTGTTGTATCTTGTATTGTAATTGTTTGAGTAAATGTTGTCGAAGTATTGTTACATACATCTTTGGCAGTCCAAGTATTGGTGTATGTTCCAGAGTTAGCACAAGTTCCCGCTACAAAAGTTCCAGATATTTTAGTATACGTTACTGTTCCGCCACAATTATCGGTTGCAACAGGTGCATTTGCTTGCGCAGTTGTTAATCCAGCAGCATCGCTACATTGTAATGTTACATTAAGTGCAGTTGGAGCAGTTGTCCATGTTGGCGCAGTAGTATCTTGAATTGTAATTGTTTGAGTAAATACAGTTGAGGTATTGTTACATACATCTTTGGCCGTCCAAGTATTGGTATATGTTCCAGAGTTGGCACAAGTTCCCGCTACAAAAGTTCCAGATATTTTAGTATACGTTACTGTACCACCACAATTATCAGTTGCTACAGGCGCATTTGCTTGCGCAGTTGTTAATCCAGCAGCATCACTACATTGTAAAGTTACATTAAGCGCCGTTGGAGCAGTTGTCCAAGTTGGTGCAGTTGTATCTTGAATTGTAATTACCTGAGTAAATACAGTTGAGGTATTGTTACATACATCTTTGGCAACCCAAGTATTGGTATATGTTCCAGAGTTGGCACAAGTTCCCGCTACAAAAGTTCCCGCTATTTTAGTATACGTTACTGTTCCACCACAATTATCAGTTGCAACTGGCGCATTTGCTTGAGCAGTTGTTAATCCAGCAGCATCACTACATTGTAAAGTTACATTAAGCGCCGTTGGAGCAGTTGTCCATGTTGGCGCAGTAGTATCTTGAATGGTGATTGTTTGAGTAAATACAGTTGAGGTATTATTACATACATCCTTAGCAGTCCAAGTATTGGTATATGTTCCAGAGTTGGCACAAGTTCCCGCTACAAAAGTTCCCGCTATTTTAGTATACGTTACTGTTCCACCACAATTATCAGTTGCAACTGGCGCATTTGCTTGAGCAGTTGTTAATCCAGCAGCATCACTACATTGTAAAGTTACATTAAGCGCCGTTGGAGCAGTTGTCCATGTTGGCGCAGTAGTATCTTGAATGGTGATTGTTTGAGTAAATACAGTTGAGGTATTATTACATACATCTTTCGCAGTCCAGGTATTGGTGTATGTTCCAGAGTTGGCACAAGTTCCCGCTACAAAAGTTCCAGATATTTTAGTATACGTTACTGTACCACCACAATTATCGGTTGCAACAGGCGCATTTGCTTGAGCAGTTGTTAATCCAGCAGCATCGCTACATTGTAATGTTACATTAAGCGCGGTTGGAGCAGTTGTCCAAGTTGGCGGAGTTGTATCTACAACATTAATAGTTTGGCTTACAGGAAGAGATGTATTATTACAAGCATCTTTTGCAGTCCATGTTCTGGTTATTGAATACGTACCTGCGCATGATCCAGGAGTGTTTACATCAACAAACGTTAATGAAGATACTGTGCCACTATTATCGGTAGCAGTAGCTTGGGTAAATGCCGGCACTTGTGGACAATTAATTGTTGAAGGTGCTGGTAATGGATTCACTATTGGTTTAGTTGAATCCCCACTATTTATGGTTACAGGAAGTTGTTGTTGACAACCATTAGCATCAGTTACAGTTACGTTGTAAGCACCAGAAAGAAGGTTTGTTAAATCCTGTGTTGTTGGAGCAAATGGATTTCCATCTTTTGTCCAACTATAAGTATAAGCACCTGTACCACCAGTTACCGCTATGTCTATTGCGCCAGTAGCGTCATTATTACATAGCACATCAGTTTTAGAAGTCAAAGTAACAGCTAAGGCAGTTGTAGGTTGTGTAATTGCAATAGTCAAAATTCCTTTACATCCATTTGCGTCTGTTGCAGTAACTTCATAAGAGCCAACAGTTAAGCCTGTTAAGTTTTGAGTCGTTGCATAAGCAGTTCCATTTTTCTTCCATGAATAGGTGTAAGGTGCAACACCACCAGTAGGGGTATTAAGAGTAATTGCCCCAGTTGCAGCTCCAAAACATTTTACATTAACATGCGATGCAACAGCTTCGGTTACAATAACATTACTTACGGTTACAACAACAGGTTTAATATCTAAACAGCCAGAAATAAGGTTTTTTCCTTTTATGTAATAAGTTCCAGCGGTTGCTGCCGTTGGAGTATTGTAAGGAATAGTAGCTGCAGCATCTTGCCAATAAGTATAAGTTAATCCAGCAGTACTTCCAGCAGTAACAGCTGCAGCAGTAAGGTTTACCGTATTAGGGAAACATACAGGAGCAGGATTGGTAATTACTAAAGTATTAGTGGCAAAACTTTTTGCTTTTAAGAATACACCTGCATCATAAAGTTGATCAGATGCATCGGCAATAGCCATTTTTATTTTATAGGTTTGTCCAGGAGTAACTGCATAAGTTGCAGTAAGAACAGTAGTTGATCCATCAAATTCCATAACTGTAGATCCAGCTGCATTATTTACATAGTAAGCTGCATTATGAGCAGGAAAAGGATCTCCATATATATTAGTTCCTGCAGAATGGATATTGTTTATGGTTACCGCGTCATTATTAGGTAATTGGGCTAGGTTTACTGCATTGTTTGTATAAGAACCTGTGATTCCAGGACCACTTAAGAAAAAACCGAAAGCATCATTATAGCCAGTATGGACATATTCAAGATATTCCTCAGAAGCAAATACAAATTGAAATTCAACAAGGTTTCCATCAGGAACAAAATTAAATTCAAGAATGGCAGCATCACGCATTGTCTGACCAGAAATATTTGTTAAATCTGGATCACTTGCATCATTAACCATTGCATCCGATTTATTTGTATAGGTATTAGGTCCCATAGCAGAATTTATCTTTCCTGTTGAGATTAATAGTCCCTCATCAATTGGGAAAGTAGAAGTTCCTTTACTGTAATATCCTAATTGTCTATCGCCAGCCGTCCCAGACCAAGCATGATTAGTCCAGTTCCAGTTATTTCCACTTTTTTGGTAATAACCAAATCTAACGTTACTCACAATCAAGCAGCCAGAAGTTAATATGTTTCTTACTAACTGATCTGCATTATATCCATTGTTTCCGGCAGCTGGATTAGCAACATCTATAGATCCTGCTACCGCTAGTGCTTGTGCCTGTACTTGTACAGCATCTGAACTTAATAAGGCACTTTTTTTGGCAGTAAATTTATTTTGGTAAGGCGTATTCCCAATTCTAATTGGAATATTTTTTTCTTGTGCGTATAAACCAAAAGAAAAAAAGAATAATCCTAAAATAGTTAATAAAGTAGTTTTTTTCATAATCTTTAATCTCAAAAAATAATAGTTTCTCTAAAGTGATATCCTACGTGTAATTTTATTTAAATATAATTTTGGTGTGTTTGGGAGTTAAGACCCTTTGAATAGATTTTTTTCTGTTTGGTTTTCCTTTTTTTCGCCCTCATATATTTAACTTTATGTTTTGTAAAATTTTTAATTTTTTAACATAATCAAAGTTATATAGTCTGTTTTTAATTGATTTTTTTTTCCTGCAAATGACTCAAATACTCGTTGAAAAGCCATTTTTGACCTAAAAAATCGTAAAAAAGGCGTTTATTTTTTGTGTTTTTTATTTTTTATTGAAGTGATTTTTGTCAAAATTTAGATGATAAATAATTTTTTATTATTATTTAATTAATTGATAATCAGCAATTTAAAAGTTTTAAATTTTTATTTGAAACATCGACGAAATACATTTATCATAGACTAAGTACATCTTTTTTGTATAAAAAAAACTGGAGATGTTTTTAAAAAGTTAAATCTTTAGATTATTTGTAATTGACAAAATGGGATGCTAAAATTTTTGTGATTTTTTTTAAGAATTTATTAGGAATATTTTTCACTATAAATAGTTCATCACAATAAAGAAGAAATATAAAAAATCAACAAAAGAGATGACCTTATAAAATTCTTTTGTAAATTGTAGCTAAATTTTCAAAGCTGTTTTTGCGATTTAATCATAAATACTTCTTCTTTTTTTTGAAGTTGTTGTGATTAAAAGCAAAGAGTAAATACAGTAAAAAAGCAAAAGGTTATATTCCATATAAACAAATAGTATCCGTAATATGAAAAATTTAATATTGATCAGACATGCAAAATCAAGTTGGGAAGCACCTTTAAAAGATTTTGACAGACCTTTGGTAAAAAAAGGAATTCATGATGCTCATGACGTTTCAGCTAGTATTTCAAAATTTCTTCCTAAGACCTATTTAATATGGAGCAGCACTGCCGCTAGAGCAGTAGAAACAGCACTTATTTTTGCACAAAATATTTCATACCCTATAGAAAGCATCATTTATAAGGATGATCTTTATACATTTGATGAGAAACAATTGGAAAAGGTTATCAAATCATGTAATAATGCTTTCGAAAGTGTTATTCTTTTCGGACATAACGAGGCTATTACAAATTTTGTTAATAAATTTGGGGATGTTTTTATAGATAATGTTCCCACATCAGGTTTTGTATCATTACAGTTTGATACAGAAAGTTGGGACAAATTAGATAAAGGCAGAACTCTCAAAACCATTTTCCCCAAAGATTTAAAATGAATACAGTGTACGAACAAAAATATATAGACCGAGAAAAAAGTTGGTTGGCTTTTAATGCAAGAGTATTACAGGAAGCAGCCGATATTACAGTACCACTTTTAGACAGATTACGTTTTTTAGGAATTTTTTCGAATAATTTAGATGAATTTTTTAGAGTTCGTTATGCAGCCATTCGAAGACTAAGTCTTTCAGGGATTTCTGGCGAAAAATATTTGGGCGGAATATCTGCCCAACAATTGGTGAAAGATATTACAGAGATCGTGATTCAGCAACAATCTGAGAGCTTGAGGATATTAAGTAATATCGAAACAGAACTGGAAACAGAGAATATCTTTATAATTACTGAAAATGAAATTACAAAAGATCAGGAAGAGTTCTTAAAGAACTTTTTTATTGAAAAATTAAGTCCGGAACTCGTTACAATTATATTAAATGATTTAGCCGAATTTCCTGTTTTAAAAGATACTCTGGGTTATTTGGCAGTGCGTTTAGAGATGAATCATACCGCCGAAGTGCGATATGCAGTAATCGAAATACCAAAAACCATTAATCGATTTGTAGTTTTACCTTCGCATGACGATAAACACTATATTATCTTGATAGATGATGTTATCCGACATAATCTTAGTAGCATTTTTACCATTTTTGATTATAAAAGTGTTTCGGCACATATGATAAAAATTACTCGCGATGCCCAATTAGATATCGATAGTGATTTGAGTAAAAGTATGCTCGAAAAAATAGCAACATCAGTTAAAGATAGACGAATAGGAGAACCAGTTCGTTTTATTTATGACCAATTGATAGAACCAGATACGTTGCAGTTTTTTCTCGAAAAAATGAAAATCATCTCTACAGATAGTATTATTCCTGGAGGAAGATATCATAACCGACGTGATTATATGAATTTTCCTAATCTGGGGAGATATGATTTGTTATACAAAACAAATGTACCATTACCAATTCCGGGATTGAGTATGGAAGGAAGTATTCTGGAAAAAATCGGTAAAAAAGATTATTTGCTAAATGCACCATATCAGTCATTTTCATATGTAACAAAGTTTTTACGTGAAGCAGCTTTAGATCCAAAAGTTACATCAATCAAGATTACATTATATCGTTTAGCAAAGAATTCCCAAATTATTAGTTCATTAATTAATGCTGCCAAAAACGGAAAAAAAGTAACTGTACAAATAGAGTTGCAAGCCCGATTTGATGAAGCTTCGAATATTTCGTATGCAGAGCAAATGCAAACAGAAGGAATAGAACTTATTTTTGGAATAAAAGGACTAAAAGTACACAGTAAAATATGTGTAATCGAAAGAGTTGATGAGGATAAAACCAAAAGATACGGGTTTATTTCGACAGGAAATTTCAATGAATCAACGGCTAAAATTTATACCGATGTAACATTGTTTACGAGTCATCAGCAAATCCTAAAAGATATCTCCAAGATATTTGAATTCTTTGATATCAATTATAGAGTACATCGTTATAAGCATTTAATAGTATCGCCACATTATACAAGGTCAAAATTTGTAAAATTAATCGATAGAGAAATTCTACATGCTTTGGCTGGACGTAAAACGTATATTAAGCTTAAAATGAATAGTTTGTCTGACTTTAAAATGATAGATAAATTATACGAAGCGAGTAATGCAGGAGTAAAAGTACAATTGCAAGTAAGAGGAATTTGTTCCTTAATTCCGGGAATTCCGGGAATGAGTGAGAATATCGAAGCCATAAGCATTGTCGATAATTACTTAGAACATTCCAGAGTTTATATTTTTGGTAATGCCGGATTGACTGAAGTGTATATTTCATCAGCCGATTTTATGACCAGAAATCTAGACGGAAGAGTGGAGGTAACTTGTCCAATTTATGATCAGGCAATAAAAAACGAGTTAATAGATAACTTTAATATTGCCTGGAAAGGGAATGTAAAAGTGCGTTTTCATTCTTATAAACTGGATAATAAATACAAAGCGAGAAATCACCACGCCATATTTAGAGCACAATTAGAAACATACAAATATTACCAAAACAAAGTAAATGCTATAGAAGAAGTTGTGTAAAACCTAATAAACACTGCTTTTATATCAAGATACTTAATTTCAAATCATAAGCGAGAATGATTAAAATAACAAAATATGGAGCAATCGATATTGGATCAAATGCCATGCGATTGTTGATTGTCAATGTGGTAGAACAAGAGGGTAAGGAACCTCAATTTAATAAAAGTTCCCTGGTTCGTGTTCCAATTCGTTTAGGTCAAGATGCCTTTACAGTTGGAGAAATATCTGAAGAAAATATTGAAAGAATGTGTGATGCAATGAAGGCATTCAATCTTTTAATGAAAGTACATAAAGTAGAACGTTATATGGCATTTGCTACATCGGCAATGAGAGAAGCTTATAACGGAAAAGAAGTGGTGGCAATCATCAAGAAAAAAGCGGATATAAAAATTGAGATTATCGATGGGAAAAAAGAAGCAGCCATTATTGCTTCTACAGATTTACATCATTTATTAAAAACAGACCAGACATATCTTTTTGTTGATGTTGGTGGTGGAAGTACAGAGTTTACATTATTCTCTAACGGGAAAATGGTAACTTCAAGATCATTTAAAGCAGGAACAGTACGATTATTAAACGGTATGGTTTGCGATGTAGTTTGGGATGAAATAGAAAAATGGATCAGAATAAATACTGAAGAATATGAGGAAGTAACCCTTATAGGATCAGGAGGAAACATCAATAAATTGTTTAAAATGTCGGGGAAACAACAAGAGAAACCGTTGTCATATATCTATATGAATTCGCAATATGCTTTCTTAAATTCTCTTAGCTATGATCAGAGAATAGCCGAATTAGGACTTAATCCCGATCGTGCCGATGTTATCATTCCTGCAACAAGAATTTATCTTAATGCAATGAAATGGAGTGGAGCAAGACAAATTTATGTTCCTAAAATAGGTCTTTCTGATGGTATTGTAAAAGCAATGTATTACGGTAAAATTTAATTTTTTTTGCCACGAATTTCACGAATTAGCACGAATTGTTTTTTATAATAGGAATAAAAAATTTGTGAAAATTTGTGTAATTTGTGGTTGATTTTATAATATAATAGATGAATAAAACGAGATTAGAGGCTTTTAGCGATGGTGTTTTGGCAATTATAATTACCATAATGGTTCTTGAAATTAAAGTTCCCCACGGAGAAAGTTTTAAGGATTTAATGCCTCTTTTTTCTAAATTTATCAGTTATATTTTAAGTTTTATCTACATCGGTATTTACTGGAATAATCATCATTATTTGCTACACGGACTCACCAAAGTCAATGCTAAAATTCTTTGGGCAAATTTGCATTTACTTTTTTGGCTTTCATTAGTTCCTGTTTCTACAGGCTGGATGGGAGAGCATAATTTTGCCAAACCTGCAATGACTTTATATGGTTTTACATTACTATTGTCTGCAATTGCTTATGTTATTCTGCAAAAAATTATTGTTTCCAGCGAAGGTAAAAGTTCGGCTTTAGCCAAAACATTAGGTAAAGATTTAAAAGGAAAAGCTTCTATGGTTTTGTATGCTATAGGTATCATTAGTTCTTTTTATAACGAATGGATTTCTGGAGCTTGTTATTTTATAGTAGCGTTATTATGGTTGATTCCAGATAAAAGAATCGAAAATATTTTTATCTCAGCCGAAAAAGCAATCGATTCATAAAACCTCACAATTCTTTCCGCTTTACTTTACCCATAATAAAACATAATGAAATCAATATTTCAATCTCTTCAGATTTTACCTTCGGATGAATTAGACAAATTAGATGGTTTAATTACCAAGAGGAAATTAAAAAAAGGAGATTTTTTAATTCAGGAAAGTCAAATATCCAAAGAGATAGTTCTGATAAAATCGGGTGCTTTGCGCTCTTTTTATATCAATAACGAAGGAGAAGAAATCACAAACTGCATTACATTCGAGAATGAATTTATGTCTGCTTTTGCTAGTTTTATTACCCAAAAACCAACCGAAGAGAATATCCAGGCATTATTTGATACTGAGCTTGAAGTGATAAGTCACTCCAGTATTGAACACCTTTATGAGAATAGTATATATTGGCAAAAAGTAGGGCGAATAATAGCCGAAATGCAATATATAAACTTAGAACAACGCATTTTATCTTTTCAAAAACTAACAGGAAAAGAACGATACGAAACACTTTTTAAAAATCATCCTAACTATATTCAGCTAATTCCGTTACAATATTTAGCTTCGTTTTTAGGAGTTACGCCAAGACATTTAAGCAGGATTAGAAAAGCTATTTTATAGGACATTTGTCTAGTTACTGAGAGGTATTACGTCATTAATTTTGCTGAAAACAATAGTAATGATGAGAAAAAATATTTTAGTAATTGGAGGAACAGGATTAGTAGGCAAAGTTATTTTACGTATTCTTAAAGCAAGAAATCCTGATTACAATCTATTTATAGGGAGCCGTCAATTAGGAAATACGGCTAATGATTTGGTTATTGATGTGAATAACTCAAAAACATTTGATTCGATTACACACAATAAAATCGATTTGATAGTAATGTGTACTAAAGATAGTAACAATGCAGTTTTACAATTTGCAATACAAAACAAACTCGATTATATTGATATTACAAAACCAACTCCAGATTTAACTGTAGCTTATAATTTGGCTATAACAAATAAGCAAAACGTAAATAGTCGTATTGTTTTTAGCTCAGGTTGGATGGGAGGAATTGTAGGTAGTTTGATTGATTTTGTGGAACCTGATAAGCGTAAAATTCAAGAAACCAATCTTTATATCTATTATTCGGTAAAAGATTTAGCAGGGAAAAGCTCCGCCAATTTTTTAGCCGAAAATGTTTGCAAACCATTTATCGTTTATAAAAATAATAAACCACTGGAAGCAAAACACTTTTTAGATTCTGAGAAGTTTAATTTTGAGTTTGGGATAGGAAAACGCCAAGCTTATAATCTGGATGTTCCGGATTTGTTTATTTTAAATCAGGTAGAAAAGATACCAACGGTTTCGGTTAAGATGACTTATAACTCTAAATTTGTTACTAGTTTAATGGGGTATTTTCAGTCGCTTAAGATTTTTAATATCATGTCTTTAAAAGAAAGACAATTGATGTTTGGTTCAAGTGGAAACGGAGATCAAACTGTTTTTGAAGTTATTATTAAAACTCAGGCTAAAACAAAAAAGATTAGCTTACAAAGTAGTAAAGGTCAAGCCGAATTAACTGCATTTTCTACTGTTTTACATGTCGAAAAGATGTTAAGTGAGACTTTATCTGGCGGAATCTATTTTAGTCATCAAATGCATTCATCAAAAGAAGTTTATGAAGCATTAAATAGTTATAACACAATCAATCTTAAAATAAGCTAGCAGAACATGAAAAATATTCTAATTATAAACGGACATCCTAATCCAGCGAGTTTTAATTTTGCTTTAGTCGAAGCTTATAAAAAAGGAGCATTAAAAACTGATGCTAAAGTAGAAACGATTACAATTGCCGATTTAAAATTTAGTCCTAATTTGAAATTTGGTTATCAAAAAAGAACCGAATTAGAACCTGATTTAATAGAATCTTGGGACAAAATAAAAAAAGCAGATCATTTGGTTTGGATACATCCAGTTTGGTGGGGAGGTTTGCCAGCAATAACCAAAGGGTTTATTGATCGTCTTTTTTTACCTGGAATGGCTTTTCAGTATCGTGAAAATTCCGTTTGGTGGGACAAACTTCTAAAAGGTAAAACGGCTCATATTATTACAACTCTCGATCAGCCCGGCTGGTATTACAGATTGGTTTTTGGAAGACCAAGTGTGAATCAGTTAAAGAAATCGACTTTAGAGTTTTGTGGTATAACACCAGTTAAGGTAAGTTATATCGGAGTTATAAAAACATCTGATAATAACCAAAGAGAAAAATGGTTGACTAAAGTTTACAATCTTGGATTAAAAAATAAGTGATTTTTTTTGCCACTGATTTAAATGATTTATCCCGTCCCGATATTTCGGGATTGGGATTGAGAACCTAGCATAAAACCTTTGAACCTTTGCGTCTCAGAACCTTAGAGTCTTAAAAAAAAGCCTTTGAACCTCTTTTAAAATTACCCTTGTAAATCTAATCCAAATGTTGTTTTTAAAAGTTCAATGTTTGGATTTATTTCTAATAAACGGTTGTAACGATCCTGGTCATTATAGCTTCTTTTACTTTCGTAAGCTTCATTTACAATTACATTAATTGTGATATCATGATTATGCAAATGACCTCTTAAGTGACCTAAGATACCGTGCATTTCTTTCTCAAAATCAAGTTTAGAACCTTCATTAGGTAATTCGATGCTAATAGAAGTTCCGTTTAAAACAGGATCGTTTATAAGTAATAACGATTCCATTATCTTAAATCCTTTTTCACCTAAACGTTGTGCATACTTATTCCATTGCAATAACATTTCAGTTTCAGTAAAATCTTCCGTAGGTAAATCAGCTGTAGTAGGCTTTACGTAAGATTTACTGCTTTCTTCTAATTCTTTCTTCTTGCGAATACTCGATAATGAAAATGCCGAAATACCAGATATTGTTGTGCTTGGTACAACAGGTGCTTTCTGTGGGGCTACAGTTTCTGCTTTAGCAGCAGGTACAGGAGCTACATTGGGAGTTACGGGTACAGAAGTTTGTTCTTTCTTTTCGGCAGAAGGTTTAACTTCTGTGATGGAGAAAGTAGGATTTCTATAATAAGTGGGCGGAATTATATATTGGTCAACTTTTTTTTTTCTCCATCAAAATTGATAGAGGCCAATTGCATTAAACTAAGTTCAACCAAAAGACGCTGGTTTTGACTCAATTTGTATTTTAAATCACAATCATTAGCAATTTTAATTCCTTTAAGTAAAAATTCCTGAGAAGCTTTTTGAGATTGTACCCCATACATTTGTTGTGCTTGTTCACCAACTTCTAGAAGTGATAAAGTAGCAGGAGTTTTGCTTACCAATAAATCTCTAAAATGTGATGCTAAACCAGCAATAAAATGATGCCCATCAAAACCTTTGGCTAGGATATCATTGTATGCCATTAATAATTCAGGGATTTTATTTTCAAGGATAAAATCGGTGATAGCAATATAGGTTTCATAATCTAGAACGTTCAGGTTTTCGGTAACTGCCTGACGTGTTAAATTAGTACCACAATAAGAAACAACTCTATCAAAAATTGATAAAGCATCACGCATAGCGCCATCTGCTTTTTGTGCAATAATATGTAGTGCATCGTCTTCAAAAACAACACCCTGACTTGTTGCAACTTCAGCTAAATGTTCTTTAGCATCTTTTACGGTAATTCTTTTGAAATCAAAAATCTGGCAACGAGATAAAATCGTCGGAATGATTTTATGTTTCTCTGTTGTTGCTAATATAAAGATGGCATGTTTAGGCGGTTCTTCTAATGTCTTTAAGAAAGCATTAAAAGCTGCTGATGACAACATATGCACCTCATCAATAATATATACTTTGTATTGTCCTGTTTGTGGCGGGATTCTAACCTGATCAATCAAGTTACGAATATCGTCTACAGAGTTGTTTGAAGCTGCATCGAGTTCGAAAACATTAAATGCAAAATCTTCATTAGGATCATCATAACCTGGTTGATTTATTTTTCGTGCAAGAATACGAGCACAAGTCGTTTTACCAACTCCACGTGGTCCTGTAAATAATAAAGCCGAAGCAAGATGATTACTATCTATGGCATTAAGTAAAGTGTTGGTAATGGCTTTTTGTCCCACAACATCCTTAAATGTCTGCGGGCGATACTTACGAGCCGATACTACAAATTGTTCCATAGTTTGTTTATTGGGTAGCAAAGATAAGATTTTTGTTTATTTTTTTAGGGGTATTTTGTTTATTTGATGAATATCTTTTTCTTCAGAATTATAAAGATTAAAAATGAAAATAATAGTATATTGACAATCAAAGAAATGATAATATACTTGCTGTAGCTTTCTATTTTTAGCTCTGTTTTTTCTTTTTCTGAAATTATATTTTGAGAAGATTTGTATGCTCTAAGCAGTTCTAATTGATAAAAGAAAGCTGAAAGTGTTTCATTTCTTATTTTTAAGTTTTCTACTTCACAAATAATAGAATCTAGTTTAGTGATTTTCTTGCCGTAAATGCCATGAATTGGAACCGGAGGTAGAAAACCAGTCCCTATTTCCATTGTTTGAGTTGGAGATCTTAAATCTAGGGTTATTGTTTTCTTGTCTTTATTGAATAGTGCATAAACTATCCATAAATCCTTTTTTAAAGGATATATGGGATAATCAGTTTCGTCACTTTTAGCATTAATAATTTTGGAATTATAATTTCCTTTAAATAATTCTAAAATTCTGAAAGTAGAGATTTTATTGATTGTATCTATTTTAATTAGTTCACCATAAAAGATTATATCAGCACCCTTAATCCCTTGATTAACCATTGCTTCTTTTTTTAAGCGTCTAAATTCACTTGAATAAGAATAATTATAAAAGCAAAAGAATGCTAAGAATAAGATGTACTTTAATTTCATGGAGCTGATTTTAATACAATAATACTATTTTTAATTATAGTATTTAGAAGTTGATGCAACTCAAATAAAAAACGGAAATAACTTTAAATAGTTATTTCCGTTTTAGGTTAATACTAATAAAAACGATTGTCTTTATCTAGTATATACAGTTATGATTCCTGCTGCATCTTTTAGTTTTAACTCGCTAAGAGTTAGGTTTACTATATCCTGAGTTTTAGATTCGCCATCAATAACTGTTGTTAAGTTATTATGCGATCTGGAATAAATTCCAGCACTAGTTGTTAATGCACAAGCACTAATTGTAGAATCATAATCACCTTCGGTTGCAGTATTATCAAGTTTAAGTTCAAGATAATCCTTATTACAGCCTGTTTGATTTTGTGGAGCGTCTACCAAAGTTTCTGTTCCGCTAACAACAGTACCTACTTTGCTAAGATCCCATTTTCCTGATAGAGGTATCAGTGTTTCTCCTTCGTTGTCATCACTACTGCATGAAGCTGAAAATAAACTGATACTAAATAATATTGCGAGTAATATGCTTCTGTTTTTCATTTTAAAATCTTTAAAAGGTTAGATGCTAATATAGTTGCAACACAAGGAAGTAATGTTGTACAATTTTCGATTTCATTTACATAATTAGTTGATTTGGAATAAAATATAATTGGTAAATGTTGTTTTAATCTATTATATTTATAAATAATTTCTATTTTTTGCTAAATCTGAATTTTATAACAACTAAATTGGATTCAATTTTTTAAGAAATAATATTAATGGTTCTTAGGTTGGAAATACTCGTAGTTACTGAAAATAGGTGTTGCATAACTAAAAGTTTTAGAGTTATTCAATACTTTGACTTTTAGTAATTGATTAAAATTTAATTTGTAAGATAATTTGTAATATTTTGTTGTTTTGTTCGTTAACTTTAAATCGTTTAATTAATTTTAAAAAAAACATGATTATGAAAATTAAGTCTATTTTGTTAGGAATGAGTTTAGCTTTTTTATTAGTGGCTTGTGGTCCCAAAGATGCAGATATTCAAAAAGAGATTGCTGCAAAAATGGGTGACATGCCAGGAATGGAAGTTACAGTAAAAGATGGTATAGCTACTATTTCGGGAGTTTGTAAAGATGCTGCTTGCAAAGAAAGCTGTGAGGCTATTGCAAAAGGAATTAAAGGAGTAAAATCGGTAGTGAATAACTGCGAAATTGCTGCTCCTGAGCCTGTAGCTACTGCTGCGCCTGTTGTAATTAATGCCGATAGTGTTTTGAATACTTCGATAAACGAGGTAGTAAAAACGTACAGTGGTGTAACTGCTACAGTTTTGGATGGTGTGGTAACACTAAAAGGTGATATTAAAAGAGACCAATTACCAGCTTTGATAAAAAGTGTACAAGAATTGAAACCTAAAAAAGTTGAAAACAAGTTAACTATTAAATAAAGATTTTATGAGTTTACAAGATAAATACAGAGAATTAACAAGTTTAGCTACTGATTTAGGTATCGCTAATTTGCAAGTAAGAGAGCAGGATAATGTTTTGTATGTTGATGGAACTGCAAAATCTGCTGAGGACAAAGAAAAACTTTGGGCTGTTTACGGAAAAATTGATCCTGATTTTAGAGCAGCAGATGTTGTTATGAATATTGCTGTTGCTGAGGGAACAACAACAGATTATACTGTTGTAGGTGGTGATTCCTTATCAAAAATTGGAAAAGCACATGGAGTTTCATGGCAAGCAATTTACGAAGCTAATAAAGATGTGATTAAAAATCCTGACCTAATACAAGTTGGTTGGAAATTAAAAATACCAACAGCATAATTTATTTATGTTGTTATTCTTAAAAGTCTATCATTTTATGATGGACTTTTTTTATGGATATAGGTTACTTAATTGGTTTCTTGGTTGTTATAAGTATAATATAAATCAAGAAATGTTTTTTTTATATTAAAATCTATTATTTTTATCTGTGAAATTTATTGACTAAATAGAACTTAATGAATTAATTATGAGAAAAATTAAACTGTTACTTTTTTTACTTCTGGTAAGTAATCTAAATTTTGGACAAAGCAAGGCAGACGAGGATTCGATTAAAGCAATTGTTGAAAGTGCTTATATAGGCGGAATACATAATGGAGGACCAATTGAAGATATACGAAAAGGTTTTCACCCTACTTTTAAAATGTTACGATTAGATAACAATGATGTTGTGTCGGTTGCATTGGAGGAATGGATAATAGGAATTGAAAAGGGACGTAAGCAAAATGCTGGTAAACCAATAATAAAGGCTGAAAGTGAATATTTGAATGTAATAGTATCAGGAAATGCAGCAACAGTTGTTATGAATGTATCTAAGAACAAAAAGAAAATTTTTACAGATCATTTGACGCTGTATAAATTTTCTGAAGGTTGGAGAATTGTCTCTAAAGCATTTTATAGAATTCCTTAATTTTAGATATGAAACTACTTTTATTGACTTTGTTATTAATTACAACATCGGTTGTAAAATGTCAAAATGCAACTGCTGTATCTGATGGCAGTAAGGCAGCTCCAGTTTATGAACTACGTATTTATGAAATATTCGAAAATAACAAAAAGGGTTTTCATGATCGATTTAGAAATAATGCAATGGAGATTATGAAGAAATATAATTTTAAAATTTCTTCGATCTGGGAATCAAAATCAGATAAGAAAACAGAATTCGTTTATCTTTTGGAATGGACTGATGAAGCTACAATGAAGAAAGCTTGGGAACAATTTCGAGCAGATAAAGAATGGATAGAAATTAAAAAACAAACGAGTACTAAATTTGGAGATTTAATAGGCAATATTGAAGATCGAGTTTTGACAAAAATGGATTATTCGCCATATTGATTATCTTAGTTGTTAGCTAGCGCGAGCGTCCCGCTCGTGACTACAGTGTTAAGATAGTCATCAAAATCTTGCCTTATAAATGTTCACGAGCGGGACGCTCGCGCTAGCGTGGGAAATACTGTACCGAATAATTCTCACGCAAAGTCGCCAAGCCGCCAAGTTTACGCCTAAAATCTTTGCGCTTTTGCGGCTTTGCGAGAAAAAGTATTAGTTCAGAAAGCTTAACTTAACGATATTGCGAGCTAGTGCTGGTGATTAAAAGAAAAGAAAAATGACTAAATATTAATTTAGTTGAAATTTGAGATTAGATATTCTGATGAAAACCCAAATCCCTAGCCCTGATAGAAGCGGCATCCTTTTTCTGGCTTTTTTTTAGCCAGAAAAAGATACAGCGGATACCAGGAATAGCTCCTGAATAAAATTATCTTCCTCTGATGCTTAAATCACTTAAGATTTTTGCGGTTTCAGAATCGGAATTGGCTGAAAATCCAGCGACGTAAACACCTTTTTTGCCCGATGTAGATTTTATTCCATAAACCACGGCTTCATCGCCTGGATCTGATTCTCCTTCGTATCGATACACATGTACGATTTCAAATTTTTCAGGATTTTTCTTTATTACATCTTCATTTAGATTAAAATCATAAGTAAATCCTTTTTCGTTTAATTGATCCAAAGCTTTGGATACAGTTGCGTAGTGATACATTCTAATCATGATAAATGAAATTTTGGTGGTTAACGTTTAAAGATAACTATTTTAAAATTAAGTGTTTGTAAAAGGAGTGTTAAAGTAAATTTTATAATGGAGAAAAGAGAGCAATAAAAACGCTAAATTTGCCTCGCAGACCGCCTTATCGTCGCTCATTTAGGTGAGGGGAGGAAAGTCCGGACACCACAGAGAAGCATAGCGGGTAACACCCGTCGGCGTTAGAAATAGCGTTAGGACAAGTGCAGCAGAAAGTATGTACAGGTAATGCTGTAGTGAAAACAGGTAAACTCTATGCGGTGAAATATCAAGTATATCAGCATTTAAGGGCTTCTCGTTCGTTGCTGAAGGGTAGATAGCTTGAACTTATGAGTAATTGTAAGTCTAGATAAATGATAAGGTATTGTTAGTAATAACAAGAACAGAATCCGGCTTATAGGTCTGCATTTTTTTATATTTGTGAGAGTATTAAATTTATTTTCATGAAAAATCTTCACTAGTTATTTCTGAAATTAAACATGATGCAAAGACGTAGATTATGAATATTTACGTTTTTTAATCTGTGGAATCTTTTTATCCCGTTTCGAACCGTCGAGATTGGGAGTGGCAAAAAAAATAATATGAAAACAAGAATTGGAATTTTAGGATTGGGTGGAGTAGGTGGTTATTTTGGTGGACTTTTGGCGAAAGCCTACGCCGAAAACGATGCTATAGAAGTCGTTTTTATTGCGCGTGGTAAAACTATGGAGGTTATTGCCAAATCGGGTCTTAAAATTAGTACTGATGAAGGAGAAACGATTGTTTTCCCGACTGTAGTATCTAATGATCCTGATGTAATTGGGAAACTAGATTACCTTATTTGTGCTACTAAAACCTATGATATTGAAGAAAGTCTTGATGCTATAAAAAAATGTATTACCAAGAATACTGTTTTCCTTCCTTTATATAATGGCGTTGATGCCACGGAACGTATTAGTATCATTTTTCCTGATAATGAAGTTTTGCAAGGTTGTGTTTACATCGTTTCGATGATTGCTGAGCCTGGTGTTATTAAAAAAACAGGAATTTACGAAAAGTTGTTTTTTGGTTCTGAGAGTGCTTCGGTTTATAGAATGAAGGCATTGCAAACCATTTTTCAGAATGCTAAAATCGAAAGTTATCTTGTTGATAATATAGAAGAAACAGTTTGGGAGAAGTTTGTTTTTATATCGTCTTTGGCTTCAGCTACTTCTTACTTGAATCAGAATATTGGTGAAATCATGGAAAATGCTTCTAGCCGAAATTTATATGTTTCATTGCTGAATGAAATCACTATGATTGCGGCTGTAAAAGGACTGAATCTTCCTAATGATATTGTAATGCAAACTATCCTGAAATTGGAGAAAACACCTCGTGATGCCACTTCGTCTATGCACCGTGATTTGTTGGCAGGAAGAAAAATCGAACTTTCATCTCTTACTGAATTTGTAGTAAATGAAGGTTTGAAGTATGAAATTGAAACACCAACATATCAGATGATTTTGGATAAATTAGCTACACACGAGAGTAATTAATCACTTATCTTAAATTCCAGTCCGATATTACGGATGCTATCGATACTAATACGGGAATCGTCTTTAAAGTATTTTCGAATTTTACTGATATAAACATCCATGCTTCTGCCTGAAAAAAAGTCGTCATTTTTCCAAATCGATTTTAGGATTTGTTCTCTTTTTAGCATTTGATTTTTATGCGTGTAAAAGAAATGAATAAGCGCAGCTTCTTTCTCTGTAAGTTGTTGGTTTTTGTTGTCCTTTCTTAATGATAATCGTTTGGTATCAAATAAATAATCTCCAATTTGTAACTCGTTGGTTTCTGAGAAAAGAGATGTTTTTTGTTGGCTTCTTTTCAGAATGTTATTTAGGCGTAAGATAAGTTCTTCGGCTTCAAAGGGTTTTACAATGTAATCGTCTGCACCGAGTTTTAATCCAATTATTTTATCTTCTTTAAGTTTTCTTGCTGTGAGAAAGATGAATGGAATTTCGGGATTGATTTTGATGATTTTTTCGGCAAGCGTAAATCCGTCAATAATAGGCATCATGACATCGAATACGCAAATATCGAATGTTGTAGTTTGAAAAATAGCTAATGCTTCCTGACCGTTTTCGGCCCAAGTAACATCATAATCATACAATTCTAGGTATTGTTTGAGCACGTTTGCAAAATCGGAATCATCCTCGGCTAAAAGTATTTTTTTCATTTTGGATTATAAATTTATTTTGCAGCTAAGGCACAAAGAGACGGAAAATTGATATTGTTTTTAGAGTAATAATTGCGACTGAAAACGGAAACTGCAACTAAAAACTTAACTTAACGGAATACTAATATAAAACTTAGCTCCTTTTCCTAAATCGCTTATTACCGCAATCGTACCTTGATGGGCTTTGATGATTTGGTTTACATAATAAAGTCCTAATCCCAATCCTTTAGAATTGTGTAGATTGCCTTGTTCTACACGATAGAATTTATCAAAAAGTAAAGAATGTTTGCTTTTAGAAATCCCGATTCCGTCATCCTGAATACTAAGATTAAATTGGTTTTGGATTAATGTAGTTTTTATAACAATGGTATTCGAGCCATATTTTACTGCATTTTCGAGCACATTTAAGATTGCTGTTGTTAAGTGAAATTTATCTAATACAAGAGTAGTTTCGTTTGTGCCGAAATGAGTTTCTATCTTAACTTTAGGATATGCAATTTTAAAATCTTCGATAATTGCATTTAAGAAAGACTCGGTAATAATCTTTTCTTTCTGCATTTCCATTTCATTTTCATCTAGAGAATTTGCCAGAACTTGGTCTATCAAACTCTGTAAACGGTTGTTTTGACGCGAAATGGTATTAAGAATCGAGTTGAAATGAATTTCGTTGTCACGAATGTCTTTTCGCTCTAGTATTTTGGTTGAAATAGCCAGAGTCGTTAAAGGCGTTTTGAGCTCGTGTGTGATATTATTGATGAAATCGGTCTTTATATCGCTTACTTTTTTCTGTTTTATCAATGCTTTTATGGCAATTACAAAAAGTGTTATCAAGGTTAAGATTGATAGTAGGGACAAGAATAAAATCATGCTCATCCTTTTTAATATTATCATTTCCCAATCGATAACCGATACGTACATAGAATCTTCGGTGAGCAAATTATAATCTTGCATTTGTGCTGTTCCGTTTGTTGTACCCACATAATTTCGGACTAAAAAGGCATTGTCTAAAGAAGCCAGATTACCATATAATTTGTTTTTTATAAATGGCTTTTCGGAGAAAATTGTATCGGCTTTTTTAGAACTATTATAGATGATAAACTTGTTGAGTACAATGGCAAAATCTATAGAGAAATTTGGAATTTCTCTATTAAACTTCTGTTGCAATTTTCGGGTTAGTTCACCTCGAAATTCATTTTGAAGCAAAGCGGTTTTAATGTCCGATTTTGTTTTCTTATCATGTATATAATTCTCAGCTAATTGCTTGTAGAGATGTTCTTTTTTGTTGACAATTGTCGAATCGATATCGCTATAATCATTTGTGATAAAAGCAATTTCATTCTTAATCTCTGAGTGAAACTGTGCTACTTTATAATCATAAGTTGTTTTTACCAAATAGCATTGCACAACAGATAAAACCACCAGAGCGATAGCTGATAAAAAGATTAATAAGTTGATTCTGTGTTTCATTTCATCCAATAAATACATCCCAAAAATAAAGCTTTTATCTTTTAATTTATGCATTAACCCTGCATTAACCTACGATTAACTTTCAACAGGAGTTTTTAGAACCATTTTTGCAATCGAAATATATAGAAAAAAGACAAATTATGAAAAAACGATTATCAATGCTGATTCTGTTTGGAATTACATTTTGTTATGGGCAAAAAGTGGAAAAAGTAACTGTTGATTATTTAGATACCAATGATATATATGTCAATGACGAAGACTCTCAATCATTGCATTATTACAAAATGGTTCCAAAAACGGATATTATAGGGGCTTTGGTAATTTTGCCATCTGGAGGGGAATCTACAGAAGATTTATTAAAACAAATAACACTGCATGAGTTAGCTGTTAAAAAAGGTATTCTGGTAATTATTCCTTCAATAAATTGGGGAACGGATAGTCGTGAAGCTGAATTTTCTTTTTTAGACAAGATTTTTGATGAAGTTGTAAGAAAGTACAAGGTCTCTAAGGAGAATTTTATTTTAGGAGGTTTATCGAGTGGCGGTATTATTTCTTTGACTTATGCGGAAAACGCCATTAAAAATCCAAACAAATTATTCTTAACTCCTAAAGGAATTTTCGCTTTGGATGCTCCGCTGGATCAAGCTCGTTTTTATAAATATTGTGAAAGAGAAATTAAAAGAAATTTTTCTGAAGCTGGAGCAAATGAAGCAAAATGGATAAAGGATAATTGGGATACTTTGTATGGCGGTTCGCCTGATCAATTCCCGGAAAAATATATTGATGCTTCTATTTTTTCTTATGGAGCAAAAGATGGAGGCAATGCAAAATATTTAAAAAATATGCCTATTCGCATGTACACAGATCTCGATGTTAACTGGCTAATTAATGAACGTCACCGTGATTTGTATGACTGGAACGGGATTGACATAGTTGGGATGATAAACCAATTGAAAGTTATGGGGAATAATAATGCAAGTGTAATTATAAGTCAAGGAAAAGGAGTGAGATTAAACGGGAGTAAAAATCCGCATTCTTGGTCGATAATGGATACAGAAGATTGTTTGAATTGGATTCTTAATTTACTTAAAAGATGATTAAAATAATAATAATTGCAATTTGTCTTCTAGTTTCTGCATTTGGATATGCACAAAGCGAAACGCCAAAGGATAGTATTTCGAATAAATTAGAAGAAGTCGTTATTAGTGCAAAAGCAAAAACATTTTCGAATCAAAACGGAAATATTAAAATAGATGTTGCTAATTCGGTTTATAACTCTGTTCCTAACACACTAGATTTATTATCTAAGTTACCTACTATTATTATAAGTTCAGACAAAGAGAATATCTCGATTGTAGGCAAAGGAACGCCCCTTATTTACATCGATAACCAAAGAGTGGGGATGAATGACTTAAATGCGCTATCGGTAGATGATATAAAGAATATTGAGATTATCCAGAATCCATCGGCTAAATATGAAGCCGAAGGACGTGCTGTGATTTTGATAACAAGAAAATTTAGTAAAAAAGATAGTTTTAAAACGGACATTTCTGAAGTAGCGTCTTTTAAAAAAAGATACAATAATTATCTTGGGTTTAATTCTAGTTTCAAGAAAAACAAACTAGAATGGAAGGCTAATTTTAATTACAATCAATTGCAACCTTGGGAAAATCATAGTATCGATTATGAGATTGCTAATGCAAATATTGTTTCAGATTATGATGTTGAAGCTTATACCAAACGCAAACAGTATATTTTTGGAGGTGGATTATTTTATAAGTTAAATGAGGATGATTATTTCTCGTTTAGTATAAACAGCAAGTTGCAAAAAGACACTTTTGATATTAATACGAGTACTTATAATAAAAAAGATAATGTCGAAAACAATGTTGTAACCTTTAGTGATAATGATAGCAATAAGGATTTTGTAAACACATTTTTAAATTATTCTAAGAAAATAAAAGCTATCGATACGCAGGTTTTTACAGGCTTGCAATATTCTAATTTTGATCAGGGATTATGGAGTGAAGTAGAAAACAATTTTAATGATACAGAGTTTGGTTTGACACAAATCCGAGATCAAAAGTTTAAAGTTGGTGTTTTTTTAGGAAGAATAGATATTGAGAAAAAGTTTAAAAATGAAATGAAATTCGAAGTTGGAGGATTGTATTCTTCTGCCGATTCAAAATCAGATTTTGATATATTTTATTCTGAAACCAATAAAAATGTATTGAGCCATTATGATTTTAAAGAGCAAAATTTAGCGGGATATAGTCAGTTATCGGGTAAGATTAAGAAAGTAGATTTTTCGGTTGGGATAAGAGTGGAGAATACTAATGTAAACGGAAAATTTAAAACCGATTTATTGCCTTTGATTGATAAGAATTACACTAATTTTTTCCCCAAAGCACAACTTACTTTCCCAATAGATAGTACAAAAAGCATTAGTGTAAATTATGCCAAAAGTATTTCGAGACCCAATTATTCTTCTTTAAGTCAGGGAACAACGTATATTAATCCTTACTTTTTATATGGCAGAAATATAAATTTGGATCCGACTATTATTAATGAAATCTCATCTACCTTTCAGTATCATGACAAATCGGTTAAGCTAAGTTATTATCAAAACACAAACCCAGTTTATAATAGTTTTATATATGATGAGGAACAAAATATCATGACGTTTAAAGATATCAATTTTGATAAAGAAACAGGATTTAACCTGGATTTCACATTACCATTTACTTATAGATTTTGGACAACGACAAATTCATTGGTTTTTATTTTAGAAAAAATAGAAGATAAATCAGCTATGTTTTTAGCTTCAAAACCCTATTTGTATTATTACTCAAATAATGAATTTAAACTTTCCAAAGGATTTACTCTTACTGTATCTGGCTGGGGATTGACTAAACAAAACAAAGGTGTTTTTGAGCGAAACGAAAGATTTATTGTAGATATGGCGCTTTCTAAAACTTTTTTCAAAAACTGGAATTGTACTTTAACGTGTAATAATGTTTTTAATAGTAATATCGAAGAAGAACAGTTTACTATTAATAACGTTAGTTCGAAGGCAAGATATCAGGTTGATTGGCACGAAATTTCGATTGCTATAAAATATTCTTTCGGAAAAATAAAAGATTCACAGTTTAAGGAAAAAAATGTAGATGATTCAAACAGGATTCGATAAAATTTATTTAACACATAGTCCCGAAGCGTAATGTCATTAAGTTAGTTTTTTAGAGTTTTTTGAAAACATGATTGCTAATTGCTCCAGCGGAGCATAATGTTTATAGCATTTTTTATAGAATCTATTGCTAAAGAGCTACAGCGTAGCGCCATTTTGTTTTTTTTAGATTGCTATATATGTCACCCCGATGGGGTTTATAAAATGGGTTTGTGAATTTCTATAAATATAACGTCCCTCTGGGACTTAGAATGTCATAAACTTGTTTAAATAAGCAAAGAGGCTGTCTGAAAATTACTTTTCGGACAGCCTCTTTATATTATGATAACTTGGGTGTTTATTAACCTTCGTCTTCTTCGGTACTTTTTGTTGCAGCTTTAAGGCTTATTTCTTCATCTTCGGAAGAATCAAATTCGAAGAAACTAAAGAATGAACCACCATAACTTTTCTTAAATGAGAAATTACTCAAATGATCTAATTTAGTATATTTAGAATGTTCGATAATCATCATTCCATCATCTTGCAAAAGCTCTCTCTCAAAAACTAACATTACAATTTTTTCGAATGTAGCCTGATCCAAAGCATACGGAGGATCTGCAAAAATAATATCGTAAGATGTTTTACAGCTTTCTAAAAATTTAAATACGTCACTTTTTGTTGCGGCAATATTAAAGTCAAATTCGGCTGCTACTTGCTTGATGAATTTTACACAACCAAAATCACCATCTACAGATGTAATTGGAGTGCAACCACGAGATGCAAATTCATAACTGATGTTTCCAGTTCCCGCAAACAAATCTAATACCTTTAAGCCTTCAAAACTAAAATGGTTATTCAAAACATTAAATAATGCTTCCTTAGACATGTCAGTTGTAGGTCTTACCGGAAGGTTTTTGGGTGGAGATATGCGTCTTCCTTTGTATTTTCCTGAAATGATTCTCATGATTGAAAAAGTATAAAATGTTGTTGATTTTGAGCCGTCGAAAAAGAATTATTTTTTTCTAAGTTAGATACGTCAAACAAGGATACATTTCGGATATACTTATAAGCGATTGCAAAAAAATCGTCTTTTTCAGAAATCGTTCCTAACAATTCAAGTTTAAAACTCTCGGGGTTCATATTAAGTTGTTCTGCTGTAAACAGCAAATAATAAATAAAATCCTCAGGAGTTTGATATTCAAAAGAATTAAATAATAATAGTTTTTGGTTTTGCACCACAATAATTTCGAAATGTCCCAAATTAAAATTGACAACCATTGTTTTATCGTCATTGTTTTTGGATCCATCCAAAAGCTTTTCGACAAGAATACTATTGGCGTGTTTGTATTCGAAAGTGCCAAACTGGTCAATAAAAAAGTTGTTGATGTTTACATACGGAATGTAAACAGCATTCATTTGATAATTAGAAATTTCGTCGAAAACAAAAAAATCAGTTTCAAAAACCTTGGTATTGTATTGTAAATAACTGCCTAAAAAGTTTTCGTCAAATAGGGCAGTAGGAACAAACGTTGATAAATTGTTGTTATGTATTATCGTTATTTGATCATAAGTATCTTTAAGTTCTGGATGTTTGCTAAAAGCATCGGCAAACAAATCTTCAATTTTGCTAGTTTTGTGAGACGTGTCAAAAGTGACTTCGTTTAAAGATAATATTGTATTGTTTAATGTATCAAAACAACAAAACGAAAGCCCAGCCAGTGAAACCTGAATGGAAAGCTTTTTGTACTTTTTTGATGTTATATTTGTATTTTGTGATTGCATAAATGGATTTAGAATTCAATTCTTGTTAAGAATCAAGATAGAATTAAACGTGATGACAAACTTACAATTTTTTTTTATTCATTTGGGATTTTATGTGGTTCCCTCGCGTTTGATACCTATATTTGATGATAATTTTACATTAATATAACCGTTATGAGTTCTTCCCTGTTTTATAGTCTTTTACAAAAAAAATTCCCTTTTTCTCCGACCTATAAACAGGATATTTTTTTTCAGAAGATTGCTATATTTTTAACCGATACAGCAAATGATACGATTTTTGTACTAAAAGGATATGCAGGAACAGGAAAAACTACGGTAATTTCGACCATTGTAAATAATTTAGCCGAGATTGATAAGAAATATGTTTTGCTTGCGCCAACAGGTCGTGCTGCAAAAGTAATTGCTAATTATTCGGAGAAACCCGCTTTTACAATCCATAAAAAAATATATTTCCCTAAGAAATCTTCTGGCGGTGGAGTTTCGTTTACCATTCAGCAAAACAAGCATAAAAATACCATTTTTATAGTCGATGAGGCTTCGATGATCTCAGATAGTAATTCGGATTCTAAATTATATGAAAACGGTTCTTTATTAGATGATTTGATTTCATACGTGTATTCGGGAACCAATTGTAAAATGATTTTATTGGGAGATACGGCTCAGTTGCCACCAGTAAATTTAGATATTAGTCCAGCACTAGATATTCATACGTTAAGCGTAAATTATAACAAAGAAATTGAGCATATAGAACTTGACGAAGTAATGCGTCAGGAGGAAAACTCAGGAATCTTATTTAATGCTACGGAATTACGTGAATTACTAAAAGAAAGTTTTATTACCGAGTTTAGGTTTGATGTAAAGAAGTTTAAAGATATTGTACGATTAACAGATGGTTACGATATTCAGGATGCGATAAACTCTGCATATAGTAATTATAGTATTGAAGATACGGCGTTTATTGTGCGTTCTAATAAAAGAGCCAATCAGTATAACGAACAAATTCGTACCAAGATTTTGTTTAAAGAAAGCGATCTTTCTACAGGAGATTTCCTGATGGTAGTTAAGAACAATTATTTCTGGCTAAAAGATTCTGATGAAGCTGGTTTTATTGCCAATGGTGATATTATCGAGATTCTGGAAATATTTAGTATTCAGGAATTATACGGTTTCAAATTTGCGAAAGTAAAAATACGAATGGTCGATTATCCAAATCAGAAACCTTTTGAAACGGTTTTATTATTGGATACTATAAAAAGCGAATCACCATCGTTAACCTTCGAAGAATCGAATAGATTGTATGAAGAGGTGATGAAAGATTATGATAATGAAACTACAAAATATAAGAAATTCCAAAAGGTAAAAGCCAACGAGTATTTTAATGGTTTACAAGTAAAATTCTCTTATGCAATAACGTGTCATAAATCGCAAGGTGGGCAATGGGATACAGTCTTTATAGAACAACCTTATTTGCCAAACGGTATCGACCGTGACTACATAAGATGGTTGTACACTGCTATGACAAGAGCAAAAAATAAATTATATTTGATAGGCTTTAAAGATGAGAGCTTTGAGGAATAAAACACGAATAAGCACGAATTGTTTTTTAGATTGAGATTAGTGAAAATTAGTGCAATTCGTGTTAGAAAATCAGTTTTACAATGACAACACTAAACGATTTACATTCGATTTCGTCTACGTTTTCGTCTACGTTTTCGAATACAGATAAAATGCCAGTTTTGTTTCTAGGGCATGGGAATCCGATGAATGCTATCGAAGAAAATGAGTTTGTTGCAGGATTTAGAAACTTAGCAAAAACATTGCCTCAGCCGAATGCTATTTTGTGTATTTCAGCACATTGGTACACCAAAGGAACAAAAGTTACGGCGATGGAAATGCCTAAAACTATTCATGATTTTGGAGGTTTTCCACAAGCCTTGTTTGATGTACAATATCCTGCCAAAGGAAGTCCGGAATTAGCTGTTGAAACTAAAAGAATACTTACTCCTGTCGAAATAGAATTAGATGAAACCTGGGGCTTGGATCACGGGGCATGGAGTGTGATAAAGCATTTATATCCTGAAGCAAATGTTCCGGTGATTCAGTTAAGTATTGATTATACAAAATCGGGGCAATATCATTTTGAGTTGGCTCAAAAATTACAATCCTTACGTCATAAAGGAGTTTTGATTATTGGTAGTGGTAATATTGTCCATAATTTAAGATTAGTCGATTTTCATAATTACGATAGAGATAATTATGGCCACGATTGGGCGATAGAAGCTCGACAAACTATTAATGATTATTTGCTGGATGGAAACTTTCAACCGCTTATTAATTACGAGAAAATGGATAAAGCGATTCAATTAGCGATTCCAACACCAGATCATTATTTACCGTTGCTTTATACGTTAGGCTTAAAAGATAAATCCGAAGAGTTAAGTTTATTTAATGATAAACTATTGGCTGGTTCATTGAGTATGACTTCGGTTAAGATTATATAACAGAAATAGTGTACAGTTTTAGTCACAGTTCCAGTTTTCTACAAAGTGTTTTTCTTTGCGATTTTGGCAAAGATTGTCTATAAGTGGAACGCGGATGATACGGATTTACAAAAGTAAAAACGCGGATTAAAACGGATTTCTATTTATTGTTTTAAAAATTCGTTTTTATCTGCGTCTTCGCCTTGGCGAATCAGTATCATCCGCGTTCCTTTTTGAAGTGAGCTAAATAAAATTTTACAATCCAATAGCATAAAAATACCCATCGGTACTCCCGAAATAAATGGTATTGTTACTAATAAATGGAGAAGAAACAATTGGACCAAGTTTATAAAACTCATCCATAACTTTTTTAGTTTCTTTATATTGAGATAAATCCGAATTTTTGGCTGCGTATGTAAAGTCTAGTTGGTCATTTTTTAGAATTTCGGCAGCATGTTTTTTTCTACTATCGGTGCTTATAAAATTAGATATTTTGCCAAGCGAAAGAATATCCAATGAAAAGAAATTACCTGTAAAATCTCCAAAATAAATAGTGTTTCCAGAAATTGCAGGACTTGAATATACATATCCGCTTGTTCTAAAGCGATATAGTTCTTTTCCAGTTTTAGAATCTAAAGCAAGTAAGGCATAAGTGTCTGAAGTTCCAACATATATAATATTGTTTAGTATTACAGCAGAGCTGAGAATCCATGAACTTTCGGCATCGTATTTCCAGATTAGTTTTCCTGTTTCAGAATCTAAAGCAAAAAAATGAGGATCTCTGGCACCAAAATATACCATTCCATCCGCAACAGCTACAGAAGATTGAATTCCTTTGAATCCTATTTTGTCTTCGGTAGTAAATTTCCATTTTTCTTTTCCTGTTTTACAATTTATAGCGTATAGTTTAGCATCCCAACTACCAATGTATAAAGTATTTTTATCTAGAACTGGTGTGCTATGAATTGGACCTTCGGTTTTGAATTTCCAGTTTAAGCTTCCTTTTTTTGCGTCAAGCGAATATACATTTCCATCACTACTCCCAAATAATACCGAAGCCGATTTATTGTCTTTATAAACCACAGGCGATGATAAATAAAAGTCCCATAAATCATCCATGGGTTTGTTATTTGGCTCCGTGCTCAATATTCTAAGATCACTATACCAGTTTTCTCCACCTGTTTTAAATTTCCAGACTTCTTTACCAGTTGTTGTATTTACGGCATAATAACAGCCATCGAAACTGCCGAAAAAGATAGTGTTTTCGTAAATACTTGGTGAACTATGGATTGCTCCATTAGTTTTGAATTTCCATTTTAAATTTCCAGATTTCTCTTCGATAGCATAAAGAAAACCATCTTCGCTACCAATAAATACAATTCCGTTTTTGGCTATTGGCGAAGAGAATATTTTGCCATCGGTTTTAAATTTCCATTTAATGTCGCCTAATGGTAAATATCCTTTACCAGGAAATACTCGGTCTGAAAATGAGTTTATAATTGAGGGTTCATTCTTTTGCGCAAATGAATTATTTATTACTAAAAAGAAATAGAGAGGGAGAAGTGCTAATAATCTTTTCATACTTTTTTTCTCATAAAAATAAATATTTTATAACATATTAAAGTTTAATTATTTAAGAAATATGTTAGAAATAATTTTTTAATACCTGATTGTGAATAGGTATATTTGTTTTTACGATTTATCACTAATACATTCAAGAAATGAAAATAATAGCAGTTATTCCCGCACGTTACGCTTCTACACGATTTCCCGCCAAACTAATGCAAGATTTGGGCGGCAAAACAGTAATTTTAAGAACGTATCAAGCCGCAATACAAACCAATTTATTTGATGATGTATTTGTTGTAACAGATTCGGATATTATATTTGATGAGATTGTCTCAAATGGAGGTAAAGCCATTATGAGTATTAAAGAACATGAATCGGGGAGTGATAGGATTGCTGAAGCTATCCAGAATCTGGAAGTTGATATTGTTATAAATGTACAAGGCGATGAACCTTTTATCGATGCTGAGCCGCTGGCAAAAGTAATTGAAGTTTTCAGAAATGACTCAGACAAAAAAGTTGATTTGGCTTCTTTAATGCGTGAAATTAAAGATGAAACCGAAATAAATAATCCTAACAATGTAAAAGTTGTGGTGGATCAAAGTGGGTTTGCTTTGTATTTTTCTCGTTCGGTTATTCCGTATCCTAGAGATGTAGCAGTTGGTGTGCGTTATTTTCAGCATATTGGGATTTACGCTTTTAGAAAACAAGCTTTATTAGATTTTTATAGCTTACCAATGAAATCGCTTGAGGCTTCGGAGAAGTTGGAGCAATTGCGCTATTTGGAGTTTGGAAAGCGCATAAAAATGGTCGAAACTACTCATGTAGGTATTGGAATTGATACACCGGAGGATTTGGAGAAGGCCAGAGTGCTTTTGTTGTCTAAATAGAATTTATTGTATAATTGTCGATTCTGTAAACGGGGCTTCGACTCCGCCTGGCAATATTGTGAGTAAACAAAAGTAGTGAGTAAATACTCTCAATCCTGTTTTACTCAAACAGAAGCCTTTGTACCTTTGAACCTTTGCATCTCAAAACCTTCAAGCAAAAAGCTCCAAATCATTACAATTTGGAGCTTTTTTTTATATTTGATAATCAAACTAAATTCTTAATATAAATTAGGGAATTTAGAAGGATTAACCTCATGCATCATGCTGTATACTTTTTCGTAAATATCTTCGGCTGAAGGTTTAGAGAAGTAATCGCCATCGGTTCCGTATGCTGGTCGGTGCGCTTTTGCAGTTAATGTTTGTGGTTTGCTATCTAAATGCATGTATGCATCTTGTTGCTCGATAATTTGTTGCAAGATATAAGCAGAAGCTCCACCTGGTAAATCTTCGTCTATTACAAGAAGACGATTTGTTTTGGCAATACTTTTTACAATATCTTGATTGATATCAAACGGAAGTAATGATTGTAAATCGATAATTTCACAGTCAATACCAACTTGTTGCAACTCGATAGCTGCTTGTTCTACCAATCGCAAAGTCGATCCGTAAGAAACTAGCGTAATATCTTTACCTTCTTTTAGGGTTTCAACAACACCAATTGGTGTTTTAAATTCTCCGTAGTTTGTAGGTGCTTTTTCTTTTAATCTATATCCGTTTAAACATTCGATTACTAGCGCAGGTTCATCACATTCTAATAATGCGTTGTAAAACCCAGCTGCTTGAGTCATGTTTCTAGGTACAAGTACATGTATTCCACGTATTGCATTTATAATCATTCCCATTGGAGAACCCGAATGCCAGATACCTTCTAAACGGTGTCCACGTGTTCTGATTATTAATGGTGCTTTTTGTTTTCCTACGGTTCTATATTGTAAAGTAGCCAAATCATCACTCATGATTTGGATTGCATATAGTAAATAATCTAAATACTGGATTTCGGCAATAGGGCGTAATCCTCTTAAAGCCATTCCTATTCCTTGACCTATTATGGTTGCTTCACGAATACCTACATCGGCAACACGAAGTTCTCCATATTTTTCTTGCATTCCTTCTAAACCTTGGTTTACATCGCCAATGTTTCCTACATCTTCTCCAAAGATTAAGGTTTCTGGATATTTAGTAAAGATGGCATCAAAGTTATCTCTTACAATCATTCTTCCATCAACATCTAGGCTGTTTGCCTCGTATTGTGGTAAAACTTTCTCTACAGAGAAAACATTAAGATTAGAATCTGAAAATAAATTGCTGCTGAATCTTTCTTGCGTTGTTGCAATGTATGCAGTAATCCAGTTTGCTAATTCGGTTTTACTGTCTTCATTTACAACTAAACGCAATATTTTTCTGGCTGTTGCAAGCATTTCCTTTTTTAGAGGAGATTTTATAGCCGCTAATTCGCTTGTTAGTTTTAAGATTTGTTCCTTATTATCAGTACTGTTATTTGCAGTAGTTTCTAATAAAGTAAGCAATACTTTTTGATCTTGAATAATTGGATCTATAAAAGAGTTCCATGCTTCTTTTTTGGCATCGAGAACTTCTTTTTTTAATTCCATATCAATTTCGTCCAACTCTTCTGGTGATGCTATATTAATAGCAATCATCCATAAACGCATTTGGCGAATACAGTCAAAATCTTTTTCCCAAGCCAGTCTTGCTGCGTTTTTATAACGTTCGTGAGAACCCGAAGTTGAGTGGCCTTGAGGTTGTGTTAATTCATTTACATGAATTAATACAGGGACATGTTTTTCGCGTGCAATAGCTGCAGCTTCTTCGTATGTTGCAATTAATTCGGCATAATCCCAACCTTTAACTCTAAAGATTTCGTACCCGTTTGAGTTTTCGTCGCGTTGGTATCCTTTTAATATCTCCGAGATATTTTCTTTGGTAGTTTGATGTCTTGCATGAACCGAAATTCCGTATTCATCATCCCAAACGCTCATTACCATTGGCACTTGTAGTACTCCGGCAGCATTTATAGTTTCAAAGAATAATCCTTCAGATGTACTAGCGTTCCCGATAGTTCCCCATGCAATCTCGTTACCATTTACAGAGAAATTATCTTTGATTTTTATTCCGTCTACGTTTCTGTATATTTTAGATGCTTGTGCAAGTCCTAATAATCTAGGCATTTGTCCTGCGGTAGGAGAAATATCTGCGCTAGAGTTTTTTTGTTTGGTAAGATCTTTCCAAGAACCATCTTCATTTAAACTATGAGTAACAAAATGTCCACCCATTTGTCTACCTGCCGACATTGGATCAAAGTTTAAATCGGTATGACCGTATAAACCAGCAAAAAATTGTTTAGGAGTTAACTCGCCAATTGCCATCATGAAAGTTTGATCGCGGTAATATCCCGAGCGGAAGTCACCATTCTTGAAGGCTTTTGCCATCGCCAATTGAGGAACTTCTTTACCATCGCCAAAAATTCCAAATTTGGCCTTTCCTGTCAATACTTCTTTACGACCTATTAAGCTACATTCCCGGCTAATAATAGCGATTCTGTAGTCGTTCAAAACTTCGGTTTTGAAATCTTCGAAAGTAAGTGTAGTATTGTTTTTTTCTTTTATCATAATCTGGAATGGGTCATGTTAGATCACAAAATTAATTAAAAACTAGCAATTATCATAATTCGTTAAAAAAAATATAATTTAATTATCTGTATTTAAAAGGGTATAATAGGATGCTTTTTTTGTTGTTTTTTTATTATTTTGTGTAATTTAGTAATAATAATTTATGTTTTGTTTGGTTTTTATTTGATTAAAACCATTTTCTTGTAAAAAGATTGGTTAATGTTTTAGGTGATAAAGTAACTACGAAACGTATTTTTTCTCCATATTTATCTTGAGAAATTTCCCACCCATTGTTAGAGTATACCGGAAAATACAATTCAAAATAATCTGGAACAAAATTTAATCGGATACCACTATCATATATAAATTTTTCTGCAAAACCTTTACTTTTAATAAAACCTACGTCTCCATATGCTTCAATCCAATTCCAAAGAGAATAACTTGCATTTAAAGTAGTTATCCATTGATTTGCATATTGCGGAGTTAGTTTTGATTTAAAACCACCTTCGGCCATTATAAATTGCTGACTAAAAAGACCTGTACTCTCAGATCTTCCGTAATAATTATAATCATACAAATAATCTGTAGGACGGTCTATACCAAAGCTAAAATAATCAGAATTGGTATTGTTGTATATAAACGTTCCAGCATACATTCTTAAATTTACCTGTCGATTGTTCTCAAAAAGTTTTCTGAACTCTATTTCGCTGGCCACTTTCCCGAATTCACTTGCAAATTGTACTTCCGACATAAAGTTAAAATGATTTGTAACTTCAGTTTTAGTATTAAAATAGCGGGCATTAAATACAGAATAATTAGGACTGGAATTGTCTGTAACATAATTGCTCTTTTCTCTATTAACAATAACCTGACGCAACGTAATAAGTTGTTTCCTGTTGTCACGAAAGTTTTCTTCTCTTATTCGCAACTGTACAGATGGATTTAACTTTAAATAAGTTGCATCTGGCGCATAGTGAAAATAAGATTCAGAAAAAGAATATTTTACGTTATATAAAGTACTGTTTCTAAAATTTTGAACATATGAGAAACCCGATGAACCCGATATTGTTTTTGCTTTTATAGAGTAAGCAGGATTAATATCAAAAGTAAACGGTTTGTCTAATATCGTTTTGTTATGAAAACGTATTCCGGGAGTAATCCCATCATAATAATTATAGTTAAGCGTAGGGATATAAATTATCTGATTATAATACGGATCTTCGAGATCTTTGGCAAAATTAAATTTTATAGGACGATTGGTTGGCGAAAAACCTTTTAGTGATTTCCAGTTGTTTCTTAAGTTATACTCAGGAACTTCATTATCATAGTTTAAAACAATTTTGTCGGCATTTTTTCTTTCTATCGTAAATGTAGTATCTGTAGTTTTAGGATCAATCCATTGTTTAAACATTACCTCCTTTTTCTTTACTCCATAAACAGGAATAGGAACATAGGTTTCTGTTTTATTTTTTAACGAAAATGTAATGCTGTCTTTAGTTTTGGAAACATTATTAAACTTATAATCTATTATATCTCTAGAGTTTATTATAATATCAAAGAACCAATTGATGTCTTTTTTTGCATTATAATTCAAAAGACTTTCAAAATTACTACGACTTACTTGCTCTATTTTATTAAGTTCATAAAAATCCTGAATACTAGTTTGTACACTATTATTACCCAAATAATCGTCTAGATAACTAAGGCTAAGTCCAGCACGATATTTACTAGCAATTTGTTCATTAAATTTTATAAGCGTGTTTTTAGGGTCGCCCAGAGGTTGGTCTAGATTTTTGCGAGCCATAAGCATATAAAAATAACTGTATTGCTCATTAAAACTCAGATTAGTTATTTTGTAGCTTTTTAAAATCTTCAGTTTCGAGAGACTTCCCATCATTTTCTGATCAGGATAGTTTTCTTCAATGTATTTCATCATGACATATATTTGTATGCCATCATAAATCCAGTTGTCTTTTCTTGGGTCTAAGCGTAAACTGCTTTTTAAATAGGTATTTAAATAGGTTTTTAAAAACTTAATTTCAAACATAAACTCATCCGGAAAAGGATTTATAAACGAAGGCAATTGGTTCAGACCATAAAACGGATTCCTTTCGTAATCTATTTGCGAAACCGTAATTTTTTCATGCGGATATTCGCCAATATACTTATTAGCATAATCTACAATTCTGTTTATCGCAAGAGCTTTCTGGATTTCATTTAAATTGTTGTTCTTTAAATTAGTAACAACCTCTGTAGATCCTATTTTATATCTAGTAAAACTGTTTTTGGGTTCAATAAATAAGCTTAAATCCGTCCTTTTATTACCAGAATAAAAAGTATTGGTGTATTTCTCAAATTGTTCTTGCGAAGTCTTATTTAAGTCAGTGGTAATGGTGTAATTATTAGGAACTTTTATTTCTACCTCATAATCAGTTGCAGCATTGGCAATATCATCCAGATTATAATTATTGTATTTTATAAAGCGATGGTTTTCAAATCGGGCAGGGCTTAAGAACCAGTTTTTTAGGTTTAAGCTTCCGTTTTGAGAATAGCCATATCGTGTGAATTTATCACTAGGAATCTTAACGATGTAGGTAAGATGCAAGACAATTGTTTCGTTTGGAGCTAATTTTCGATTTAGTTTGACTACAATATAATCGGGATTTTTTTCTGATCTTTCCCATGCCAAAGCTCCGTCTTCTGTATCTGTCAGGCTTATAATCGTAGTATTCCCTCTTTCTTCAGGTTTAGCAAGGTGAAATCCTCTGTAAAACTCATCCGAAAAACGTTTGGCAAGAGGGGTATTTTTATCCGAAAAAGAATTATTCCAATCATTAAGAACTACCGAAATTAAAGTATCATTCGATACATTATTAAAGGTAATGTCTTGTCTGATATTCAGAGTTTTTAGCTCGAGATTAACCGCAACCGTCATTTTAGAATGATGCTGTGCGTACTGTTTTATCGAGCTCAATAAAACAAAAGTGCAAATAGTAATTTTATAAAATAACTTCAATGATTGTCCTTAAAGATTTATTAACGAAATAAATATACTATTAATTGTGGATTTATAAAGCCACTTATTGATAAAAAAGCATAAAAAAAAGCTGTTTTTACACAGCTTTTTTAAAATTTAAAAATTCGGGCTTAAATCATATTTCTTATAGAATTTATCCAGAGCTTCAACTACTTCATCCTCAGAATCAACGATTTTAAATAAGTTCAAGTCATCAGGACTTACCGTATGTTCTCTCTCAACCAATACAGTTTTTACCCAATCAATTAATCCAGACCAGAATTCAGTTCCAACCAAAATAATAGGGAACTTACCGATTTTCTTCGTTTGGATTAAAGTAATTGCTTCAAACATTTCGTCAAGAGTTCCAAAACCACCTGGCATAACCACAAAACCTTGCGAATACTTAACAAACATAACTTTACGTACAAAAAAGTAATCAAAGTTTAAGTTCTTATCACGGTCGATATAAGGGTTAAAATGCTGTTCAAATGGTAACTCAATGTTCAAACCTACCGAAGTTCCTCCGCCTAAGTGAGCACCTTTATTACCAGCTTCCATAATTCCAGGACCACCACCAGTAATTACACCATAACCAGCTTTACTGATTTTATAGGCAATCTTTTCTGCCAATAAATAATATTTATCTTCTGGTTTTGTTCTCGCTGAACCAAAAATAGATACACACGGACCAATACGTCCCATGTTTTCATATCCATTTACAAACTCAGCCATGATCTTAAAAATCGCCCAACTATCGTTGGTTCTAATTTCGTTCCATGTTTTTTGTTTTAATCTATCTTGGATTACTTTGTCTTCGTCATTATCAAAATCTTCTAATCTCATTTTCTTTGTATTAATTTATTTTTTTGGAGCTCCCGACGCTTCGGGACCAGCTGTCCACTTATATCTTTTTATTTTTAAAGAAAAAATAAAAAGGATACCGTTCCCATCTGGGCTAGGCTATACTTTATCAATTTTATTTTACCCTAAAGCGGGGCGCAATATACTAAGATAATTCTTTTTTCAAAAACTGCGCTGTATAACTTTTCTTATTTTTAATTATTTCTTCAGGAGTTCCTTTTGCAATAAGTTGTCCGCCACCTTTTCCGCCTTCAGGACCAATGTCAATAATATAATCAGCAAGTTTTATTACATCCATATTATGCTCGATAATCAGGATCGTATTTCCTTTGTCAACCAGTTTGTTAATTACATCCATAAGAACCCGAATATCTTCAAAATGTAATCCTGTTGTAGGTTCATCAAGAATATAAAACGTATTTCCGGTATCTTTTTTAGATAATTCTCCAGCAAGTTTAATACGTTGTGCTTCACCACCCGAAAGTGTTGTACTTTGCTGTCCAAGCGTGATATAACCTAAACCAACATCCTGAATTGTTTTTACTTTTCTGTAAATCTTCGGAATGTTTTCAAAAAACGGAACAGCTTCGTCAACAGTCATATTCAGAACATCCGATATTGATTTTCCTTTATAACGTATCTCAAGAGTTTCTCGGTTAAAACGTTTTCCTTGGCAAGTTTCACATTCTACATAAACATCTGGTAAGAAATTCATTTCGATAGTTCTTACACCCGAACCTTCACAAGTTTCGCAACGACCACCTTTTACATTAAAACTAAAACGACCTGCTTTATATCCACGAATCATACTTTCGGAAGTCATCGTAAACAGATTTCTTATTTCAGTAAAAACCTCGGTATATGTCGCCGGATTCGAACGAGGTGTTCGCCCAATCGGACTTTGGTCAATATCGATAACTTTATCAATATGTTCCAAACCTTCTATTTTTTTATACGGTTGCGGTTTCTTAACTCCATTAAAATAATAAGCGTTAAGAATAGGGTAAAGTGTTTCGTTTATCAAAGTCGATTTTCCGCTTCCTGAAACTCCCGTAACACAAATCATTTTTCCTAAAGGCAATTCAATAGAAACATTTTTCAGGTTATTTCCTGTTGCTCCCGTAAGTTTTAAAAACTTTCCGTTTCCTTCACGACGTTTTGCAGGAATTTCGATTTTCATTTCGCCGTTCATATACATAGCCGTGATAGTATGGTGCTGCAGAATCTCTTCAGGAGTTCCTTTGCTAATAATTTCCCCACCATATTTTCCTGCTTTCGGACCAATATCAATTACATAATCGGCACGTTCTATCATGTCTTTGTCATGTTCTACAACAATAACCGAGTTCCCGATATCACGTAATTGTTCCAAAGAATGAATTAATTTTTCATTATCTCTTTGGTGTAAACCAATACTTGGCTCATCCAGAATATATAATACACCAACTAATTGCGAACCAATTTGGGTTGCCAATCGAATACGTTGCGCTTCACCACCCGAAAGAGATTTTGAACTTCGGCTTAAAGCCAAATAATTTAAACCCACATTCATAAGGAAGTTCAAACGATCTTTTATTTCTTTAACAACCTCAGAAGCAATCAAAAGTTGTTTGTCTGATAAGTGACTGTTCAAGTCCAAGAACCATGCAGTCAAATCAGATATATCCATATCACACAATTCGGTGATATTCTTTTCGTTTATTTTAAAAAATAAAGCTTCTTTCTTTAATCGAGAACCATGACATTCCGGACATTTTACTTCGTCCATAAAGTCTTTCGCCCAACGTTTTATTGTAGTCGAAGCACTTTCGTCATGCTGATTTTTGATGAAATTAGATATTCCTTCAAAATCTATTTTGTAATCACGAGCAACACCCAAATCTTTTGAGTTAACGGTAAATTTATCTTTTCCGCCATGCAAAATCATATTCATGGCTTCATCAGAAATTTTTTCGATAGGATCGGTAATTTTAAAACCAAACTTCTCTCCAATAACTTCCAGTTGTTTAAAAATCCATGATGATTTATATTCGCCAAGCGGAACAAATCCACCAGCTTTTATAGATAATTTAGGATTAGGGATTATTTTTTTAACATTGATTTCATTTACAGTTCCTAATCCGTTACAATGCGCACAAGCACCTTTCGGGGAGTTGAAAGAAAATAAATTCGGCTCAGGATTTTGGTATGATATTCCTGTAGAAGGACACATTAAGTTACGACTAAAATAACGTACTTCATTTGTATCTTGATCCAGAATCATCAATACATTTTCGCCATGATGCATTGCGGTATTGATGCTTTCCATTATGCGTTTTTCGTTTTCAGAAACAGCAGTTACAGCAATTCGATCAATAACAATCTCGATATCGTGAGTTTTATAACGATCCAGTTTCATACCAGCGGTGATTTCTCTGATTTCACCATTTACTCGAACTTTTAAAAAACCCTGTTTCGCTATTTGTTGGAAAAGTTCGGCATAGTGTCCTTTTCTGGCACGAATTACTGGTGCAAGTACATAGATTCGTTGATCCAGAAAATCTCGGATAATTAAATCTTTGATTTGCTCATCACTGTAACTCACCATTCTTTCGCCTGTATTATAACTATAGGCATCTGCACCTCTGGCATATAATAAACGGAGGAAATCGTATATTTCGGTAATAGTCCCAACGGTAGAACGCGGACTCTTACTGGTTGTTTTTTGCTCAATAGCAATTACAGGCGAAAGTCCGTCGATTTTATCAACATCAGGACGTTCCAAACCACCTAAAAACTGTCTCGCGTAAGCCGAAAAAGTTTCTACATAACGACGTTGTCCTTCGGCATAGATAGTATCAAATGCCAAAGAAGATTTCCCCGAACCAGATAAACCAGTAATTACGACTAGTTTTTCACGAGGAATAGAAATATCGATGTTTTTTAGGTTGTGAACTCTTGCGCCAAGAACTTCAATAGTATTATTTGTATCTGACATAGTTTTTGCAAAAAAGCAAAGTTACCATTTTGATTTGTTCTTTTGATATAACAGTATAGAAGTTTGTGTTAAAATAGATTGCGGATAAAATTAATTTACTGTTATATAATGTTCATCTAAAAATACTGATTTAACATATGTTGCGATAAGATAGAACGCGGATAAAACTGATTTACTTCGTAAAGACGCGGATGAAAACTGATTTTTAAAAGAATCATAAAACAGATTTTAAGTTTGTAAAAAATCCGTTTTCATCCGCGTTTTCGCGATAGCGAATCCGTTTCATCCACGTTCCATTACTCGCACAGATAAAAAAAACGCCAACTTAAGTAGTTAGCGTTTTCTTTTGCGGGTTAAAATATAATCATCAATAGCTTCTTTGGTTGTATACCAATTTCTGCCTTCTTTATAAGCATCAATTTTTCCTGTTCTAGCCAATAAACTTACATATTCCTGACCGTAAGGCGCACTTGGTTCGCTTACAATATCAGATATTGTTTGGTACTCGGTTTCGTTACCAGGCATTGCGTTTAGGTAAATATTAAGTGTTCTTTCTAGCGCTTGACTCATCAAAAGAATCAATTTTTGATAATTACCATTATTAGCCTGATTGAGCGCCTCGTAATATTTTTTTCTATCATTTTTCAGGATGATTGCTGGGGGAAAACCACAACGCATCAATAATAAATTCATGCTCAAGCGAACGGTACGTCCATTACCATCAAAAAAAGGATGAATCCAAACAAATTTATGATGGAAAATTGCTGCCAACTCAATATCATTTAAGCCTAACGGATTTGTATTTATAAAATCAATTAATTCATCAAGATAATCAGATACTTTGTTAGCATTCGGAGGCATAAAATTAGCTCCCGAAATACGAACACCACCATTACGGATGCGTCCTGCAAAATCATCTTCGATAGAGCGTAAGACCAATCCATGAAGAGAAAGAATATCTATGCTTCGTAGTTTATAATCATCGCTTACAATTGAATATAAATAATCGATGGCTTTATCATGGTTATGAGTTTCAAAATGTTCTCGAAGCGATTTTCCTTTTATAGTTATCCCTTCTTGAATCACCATTTGAGTTTCTCGTAAACTCATAGTATTACCTTCGATACTATTAGAGTTGTATGTCCATTCTATCGATAAGCTTTCACGAATTTTATGCAAAGCAATGTTAGGCAATGGTCTGCTGGCTTGCAAATCTTGTCTTTTTTTGTAGAGTCTTTCAAATGTTGATTGAAATTCTGTTCTATATGTTAAGTCTATATTCCACATAATACCCCAAAGGTATGTCTTAATATCGGATAAATCTAATTTAAAGCCTATCCGATGTTAAGCTTATTCTATTGTCATAGATCTTAACTTAGTTCTATAAGCTTCTAAAGCTATAGATTTGGAGATGAAGCCGTAATATTTCCCATTTCTTATTACAGGTAAAAATGCCACTTTAGATGCTTCAAATTTATTCATCACCGTTTCCATACTATCTATAGAAGAAATAGTTGCTGGAGGAGTTTTCATAACATCTTTTATTAAAGTGTATTTTACTCGGTACACATTAAATATAATCTCACGAATATCATTAAAATGTACAATCCCTACTAATTCACCATCGTTATTTACGACCGCGAAAACAACTTGATTAGAATGTGATATATAATCGACTAGTTTACTAAGATGCTCATCTGGAGAAACAGTTAAATAGTCAGTTTGAATGATAGAATCAATTTCTAAGGTTGATAAAATGTTAGAATCCTTATTACTAGTAAAAGCATGACCTTTTTTTGCTAAACCTTTTACGTCAAGCGAATATTTCTCAAAACGTTTAGAAATAGCAAAACTTATAGATGAAACTATCATAAGAGGAATCATTAAGCTATAACCACCAGTAATTTCTGCAATCAGGAAAATTGCTGTAAGAGGCGCATGAAATAATCCGCTTAATATTCCAGCCATTCCTACCATGGTAAAATTACTAATAGGCAATTTTGAAAGTCCGATTAGGGTAACAAATTTTGAAAAGAAATACCCTAGATAAGAACCTAAAAATAAAGAAGGAGCAAAGTTTCCTCCATTACCACCACTACCAATAGTTAAGCCAGAAGCAAAAACTTTCATCATCATAGTACATCCCACAAAAAGTAGTAAAACCCATTGATTGTTTCTGAAGCTTGCAAATAAGGTATTATCTAATAATTTTCCGGGATCACTTTCGGATAAGGTTTTTATACTTTCATATCCCTCACCAAATAATGTTGGAAAGATAAAAATTAAAACTGCTAACATCGAAGAACCAAATAAAGCTTTTTTATAAGGGCTTAATTTTAATTTGGAAAAATAATGTTCGACTCTCTGAAAATTTCTAGCGTAATAAACGGCTACAAATCCAGTTAATACACCTAGAAGTACGTAGAAAGGTATATTATGATAATCGAATGTTTGTTGTTGCTTAAAATTTAATAAGATGTTTTCGTCTAAAACAATTGCAGAAACTAAAGCACCAGTGGCAGCCGAAATCATAATTGGGGTAAATGCCGAAATACTTACATCGACCAATAAAACTTCGATAGCAAAAAGAACTCCAGCAATTGGCGCATTAAATGCCGCTGCAATTCCAGCTGCAACACCGCAACCTATAAGTAAAGTTCTGTCTTTATAAGGTAGTTTATAGTTTTGTGCATAATTAGACCCAAAAGCTGCTCCAGTAACTACAATTGGGCTTTCTAAACCTGCAGATCCACCAAGACCAACAGTAAGAGAGCTTGTAATAATTTGAGCATACATTTGTTTTTTTGGGATAATACTCGCTTTCTTGGCAACAGTATATAATATCTGCGAAGTACCTTTTTCAATAGTTCCGCCTAAAACTCTTTTTACAACAAAAACAGTAAGTAAAATACCAATAATAGGTAATATACTATTGATGAAGCTTAATTTTAAAATACCATTAATGTAAGTGGCAAACGAAAATACGCTGTGGGCAAATGTCTTTAAAACAATTACAGCAAAAGCGCATGAAATACCAACCAAAACACTGGACAAGAATATAAATTGCTTTTGCGTCAATACAGATTGCAGCATTGCAATAATCGATTCAAATCTCCGGATGTATTTTTTTAACATTATGTTTTAAAAAAGTTATGTAATAGTGCAAATTTAGCTTTTAGAACCCAAACTATATAATTTTAAAGCTGTTAATCTCTCGAAAGAAATTAACAGCTTCAAAAAAAAAGACATTTTATATGTTATTTAATTAAAAACCAACAGCTGTATCATCTCCACGGAAATCAGCACCACCTTCTAGACTTTTGTTTGGTAAAACCAAAATAGCATCTACTTTTCCAATTACAGGAGGATTTTTTTCGTTGATGATATAATTTTTGGTTCTTAAATATTCAAGTGTTTTCGAATCAAAAGCTTTTGGTTCAAAGCTAATGTTGTCAGGTAACCATTGATGATGAAAACGAGGTGCATTCACAGCTTCCTGCATACTAAAATTGTATTCATGCACATTTAAAATAGTTTGCAAAACCGATGTAATAATTGTAGACCCACCAGGAGTTCCAACAACCATATATAAACTACCATTTTTTTCCACAATTGTAGGAGTCATAGAACTTAGCATTCTTTTTTGAGGAGCAATACTATTAGCTTCATTTCCTACTAATCCAAACATATTAGGTTCTCCAGGTTTAACACTAAAATCATCCATTTCGTTGTTTAGGAAAAAACCTAGTTCATCACAGTAATACTTAGAACCGTATGCATCGTTAATTGTTGTTGTTGCTGCAACAGCATTACCAAATTGATCTACGATTGAATAATGAGTTGTTTCAGTACTTTCATTATATTTTATTTCTCCATGTTTTACATCCGAAGACAAAGTAGCTTTGTCAAAACTAAAAGTAGACATTCTTTGTTTTAAATAATCATCAGAAAGTAATCCTTTTAATGGGATTTTTACAAAATCAGGATCGCCTAAAAAGTAACTTCTATCAGCATAAGCTCTTCTTTCTGCTTCTACAATTACTTGAATTGCTTCTGCTGAATTATGTCCCATTTTTTCTAAATCATAAGGTTCAATCATTTTTAGTATTTGAGCCAAACAAATTCCACCACTACTAGGTGGAGACATCGAAGTAATTTTTAAATCTTTGTAATTAAAAGTTAATGGTTTTCTCCATTTTACTTCATATGATGCTAAATCTTTCATAGAGATAATCCCACCTCTTTTGTTAAGATAATCAACTAATATTTTAGCAGTTTTTCCTTTGTAAAATTCATCACGACCATTTTTCTGAATCCTTTTTAAAGTTTCTGCAAGAGCAGAATATTTTATAGTATCATTTTCTTTATATACGGTTGCTAACAAAGTATTTTTGCCGTTTCTTTCTATAATTACATCTCGGTAATTGTTTAAACGCTCTTCTTGTTTTTTAGTCACAATTACACCTCTTTCTGCCAGTGCAATAACAGGTTCTAAAATTGTTGACATAGGTAAGGAGCCAAATTTTTTGTGTACTGCAAAAACTCCTGCAACAGTTCCAGGTATTCCAATAGCTAGAGCAGTTTCAGTACTTTTTCCTTTAATAACGTTTCCGTCTTTATCAAGAAACATATCTTTGGTAGCTTTCAGAGGAGCTCTTTCTCTATAATCAATAGATCCAACTTCACCATTTGCTTTTCGGTACACCATAAATCCTCCTCCGCCAATGTTTCCTGCGTATGGAAAGGCTACAGCCAATGCTAATTCGGTGGCAACCATAGCATCAAATGCATTTCCTCCTTTTTTCATAATGTCGGAACCAATTTTGGATGCTTCAGCTCGTGCCGAAACAACCATTGCTTTGCTAGTAACTAATCCTGTTAGTTGATTAGTTGTGTTTTGGGCAAAAGAGGTAAGCGAGATAAAATAGCATAAAAAGGCAATCTTCTTCATAATGAAAGTAATTTGTGATTAACGTGTTGTTTTAAATCTTCAAAAAAATTAGTGAATTCAGCTTCAAATTCGGTGTAAAATTCTTTTAATTCCGCTGTAGCGAATTGCATTTTTGAAGTGTTTTTTGTTCTGCGATCCATCTGAGTCAGGATATGATTAATCCCTTCGATGGTTTGGTAACTAACGAGCCAGTTTTCGTGAAACATAATAGGCATTATGCGTTGTGTTTTTTCGCTTAAAATACTATGATTTTCAGTTAAAGAATTATAAAATCGATCAACAAAATCATTGAGATTTTCATCTGAATAAGTTTTCCAGTTTTTGGCTAAAAAATGATCGTAAAATATATCAATAATTACACCAGCATAATGATGGTATTTTTCATGAAGTTTTTTGGTGCTTTGTCTAAAAACAGGATGAGCATCAGTATAAGTGTCTATGGCGCGATGTAAAATGATCCCTTTTTGAACTTCAGCAGGAAAACTTTCAAATTGTTTCCCCCGAATTCCATCGGCCATAAAATTGCCGATTTTAATCAAATCATTGTCGCCAGAAAGATATATATGAGCTAGGAAATTCATTTTTATAGGAGTTACTAAGGTTCTAAAAACAGAAGGCACTAAGTTTACTCATGTAAAAGTATAAAAACTTTTCAACTCATTTGATTAAAAACGGAATGCTTTAGCGACTTTTTTAAAATCTTGGCTTTTTATTCTCTTACTTACTCGGCAACTTTTTTATATTTGTAGCTATAACCATAACTCAATACAATGACTTTAATAAAATCGATATCAGGGATAAGAGGAACAATTGGTGGTAAAGTAGGGGATAATCTTACTCCAGTAGATGCAGTAAAATTTGCTTCGGCCTATGGAACCTTCCTTAAAAATAATATTAAAAAAGAAAAACTAACCGTTGTAATTGGTCGTGACGCAAGAATTTCAGGTCCAATGATTCATAACTTAGTTGTAAATACATTAGTAGGACTAGGGATTGATGTAATAGATTTAGGTCTTTCGACAACACCAACAGTAGAAGTTGCTGTTCCTTTAGAAAAAGCAGATGGAGGAATAATACTTACTGCATCACATAATCCAAAACAATGGAATGCATTAAAATTATTGAATGAAAAGGGAGAATTCCTTAATGGAGCAGAAGGAGCAAAGATTTTAGAAATTGCTGAAGCAGAAGCTTTCGATTTCTCAGATGTAGATAGTTTAGGCGAAATTACAATTAATGACGCTTATATGGATATTCATATCGATGAAGTTTTGAATTTGCCTTTGGTAGATGTTGAAGCAGTAAAAGCAGCAAAATTCAAAGTTGTTGTAGATGGTGTGAATTCTTCTGGAGGAATTATTATCCCAAAATTATTAGAATTAATGGGAGTTGAAGTAGTAAAATTATACTGCGAACCAAACGGACATTTCCCTCATAACCCTGAACCGTTAAAAGAGCATCTTACAGATATCTCCGAATTGGTTGTGAAAGAAAAAGCGCATTTAGGAGTAGTAGTAGATCCAGATGTAGATCGTTTGGCTTTTATTTGTGAAGATGGTGAAATGTTTGGCGAAGAATATACTCTTGTAGCTTGTGCTGATTATGTTTTAAGTAAAACGCCTGGGAATACAGTTTCGAATATGTCGTCATCTCGTGCTTTAAGAGATGTCACAGTTGCTCATGGAGGAAAATACGAAGCCAGCGCTGTAGGAGAAGTGAATGTAGTAGAGTTGATGAAAAAAAACAATGCTATTATTGGAGGAGAAGGAAATGGAGGAATCATTTATCCAGAATCTCATTACGGAAGAGATAGTTTGGTAGGAGTTGCATTGTTTTTGACACATTTGGCAAATAAAAAAATGACAGTTTCGGCTTTGCGTGCTTCATATCCAGAGTATTATATGAGCAAAAACAAAATCGAATTAACACCACAAATAGATGTTGATGCGATTCTAGTTGCAATGACAGAGAAATATAAAAATGAAGATATTACTACTATTGATGGAGTAAAAATTGATTTTGCTACAGAATGGGTGCATTTAAGAAAGTCAAATACAGAACCAATTATTCGTATTTATACAGAAGCACCATCACAAGAAAAAGCAGATGTTCTTGCTTTGAGAATTATAGACGAAATAAAAGCAATCGCAGGAATTTAATTTTCACGATAAAATGGAATAAAAAATACCCGAAATCAATTTCGGGTATTTTTGTTTGTGAAATTAACATGATGTTTATTAGTTAATAAATTTGTTGGGATTTATATATTTGAACTCTGTCATCGTTAATATTTAAAATGTATTTTATTCATAAACTTTAATTTGATTGCAATAACTTGAATTATTGGAATAGATCAGTTTTATTTTTATCGAAAATAATATTCTAAATTTAAAAATAATAATATCAAAAATAATGAAAAAAATATTTTATATATTTTTAGTTTCTGTACTAATACTCTCTTCTTGCTCTAAAGATGATGATTATGAAAATGATTCTACGAATATTTTATTAAGAAAAGAGATTGGTAAAGAAAATAATAAAGAGACATACTCTTCTGAAAATGTATATAACGGAAATAGAATAGTTAGTAGTGGTGACATTAGTTTTACGTATACAGGAAATTATATTACTAAACAGGCTTCAGCTTACTATACATATGAGTTTGGATATGATAATGGAAAGTTAGTTAGTTATACAGAAAAATTTACTGGGGATAATGGTTTCTCGAAAACTGCTTATACGCATAACGTAGACGGAACTGTTTCGTTTAAAAAGTATTTTGTTTTTAACTCAACAGAAACAGAAAAAGCAACTGGTACTCTCACATTTAAAAATGGTAATCTTGTAAAAAAAGAGTATGTATATAAAGACAATCAAGAAGTTGTGATTCAAACGGCAATAAAAGAATATGATACTATGAATAATCCGTATAAAAATATTTTGGGTTGTGATTTATTGTTTGATGATGACCGATTTCTTAGTATGTTAAATGGTAATAGAAATAACATAGTTAAAACTACGTCAACTACTTCAAATATACAAGAGTTTTTCTCAGATTCTCTTCAAAAAACGATAAGTATATTTGAATACTCATACAATTCAAAAGGATTTCCAATTTTAAGAAGTAGTATTGATAATAATAATAAAATCTCGACAAGAGAATATTTCTATTAATGTTTAAAAAAACAGTTTATTTCTTTTCTCTGTTTGGTGATAAAACAGATTGTATCTAAATGTTTACATAAAAAAAAGCTCCAAATCATTAAGTTTTGGAGCTTTTTTTATGAGTTATCTTCTGTGTTTCCATCTTTTGTGCGTCCACAAATAATACTCAGGAGCTTCCAGAATTTGTTTTTCAACTTCTTTTAGATAAGTATGAGTAATTTCAAAACCATCCGCTTTTTTTGGAGTATCGCAAATAGGGATAAAAGTAGCTTCGTAATATCCACGTTTTACTTTTTTTACTTTTACAAATAAAACACTCAAGTTGTATTTTCTAGCTAACATTTCAGCGCCAGTATGTACAGGAACCTCAATTCCCATAAAGGTATCCCAATGAAAAGCCCTGTCTAGTTTTGGTGATTGATCACTCGCTAAGCCATACATGCTTAAAATACCATCTCTTTGGTTTTGTGCCATGAGTGGGATTATTTTTTTAGTTTCGACTAAATCAGCGTCATATTTAGAGCGAATTTTTCTAACTAGTTTATCAAAATAAGGATTTACAATTTTTTTGTAAACACCAATTCCTCTAAATTTTATTTGAGCATTTAGAGTTAACAGCCATTCCCAGCTTGCATAATGTGAAGCCACAAGAACGACACTTTTACCTTTTTCTTCGTATTCTTTTATAAGCTCAACATTGGTAAGAACAAAACGTTTGCGCATTTCTTCAGGAGAAATAGTCATCGTTTTTATCATTTCCAAGAACATGTCACACATGTGTTGGTAAAATTTCTTTTCGATTGTTTTTCTTTCTTTATCAGTAAGATGCGGTAAGGCAATTGCTAAATTTTCTTTCACTGTTTTTCTTCGGTATCTAACCAAGTAGTAAACTATGAAATAAACAACATCAGAAAATAAATAAAAAATTGGAAATGGAAGAATAGATATAATCCAAAGTAATGGATATGCCAGTATATAAACGAGGAATTGCATGCAGTTTTATTTTTTACAAATATAACTCAAAAATGGATAACGTATATATTTTAATCAGTAACTGTGATTTCTGGGAGAATGACTATATTTACAATTCACAATAAATATAGAATATGAATACCATTTTGATAGGAATAATTGTTGCCAATGTTTTAGTTAGTTACAAGGGTTTTAATGATCTTTCTTTTTTTAGAAAATATGAGTTTCACGTAGGGAGTATACGTTCAGGAGAACAAATAAGAATGTTGACATCAGGTTTCTTGCATGTAGATATGATGCATTTAATTTTTAATATGTTAACGCTTTGGTTTTTCGCGCCAGTAGTTATTAATCATTTAGGAAACTTTTCGTTTGTATTGATCTATGTTGGTAGTTTGGTTTTTGGTAGTTTACTAACCATGTTATTCCATAAAAATGATTATAGTTATCGCGCAGTAGGAGCTTCCGGAGCGGTAACAGGAATATTGTATTCGGCGATATTATTACAACCTGACATGATGTTGGGGATATTTTTTATAATTCCGATGCCAGCCTATCTTTTCGGAATCTTGTATTTATTGTATTCGATATACGGGATGAGAGCTAAAAATGATAATATTGGTCATATAGCGCATTTTGGCGGAGCCATTGGAGGTTATATGATTACATTGATAAAAGACCCATCTTTAGTTTACGATCACAGTCTTATGGTTGTTCTGTTAGCGATACCAATTGTTATACTTTTTGTAATGGCTAAGCTAGGAAAACTATAATGGCACAACTTTTGAAAAGGAATAATAAAGAACAATTAAATAATACAAATATGAAAAAAGTAGCTCTATTTTTAACCCTTATGTTTATGACTATGTCTTACGCTCAAGAAACAAAACAAATTCCGCAAATTAGTGTGTCTGGAGAAGGAAAAGTAAAAGTTGCTCCAGATCAGGCAACAATTTTAGCAACAATTGAAACTAAAGGAAGTAATGCTAAAGATGTAAAAAAGCAAAACGACCAGAAAATGGATGCTGTTTTAAAATTCATAAAAAAAATGAATATTCCAACTGCAGATTTTAAAACAAAACAAGTTGCGTTAAATCCACAATATGATTATGAAAAAAAGAAACATAATTATAACGCTACACAAACAGTAGAAATTTCGTTGAAAGATTTAACTAAGTACGATGAGTTAATGGAAGGTTTGGTTGATCAGGGAATCAATCGTATCGATGGTGTTACTTTCGAATCTTCAAAACTAGCACAACATGAGTCAGAAGCTAGAAAATTGGCAATAAAAGATGCGAAGTCTAAAGCAGAAGATTATGTTTCAGTTTTAGGGCAAAAAGTAGGTAAAGCAATTGTTATTTCAGATAACTCACAAGGATACCGTCCGCAACCTATGTATGCAGCTATGAAATCTATGGCTATGGATAGTGCAGGTGCTGCTTCTAATGAAACGCTTGCGATTGGAGAAATAGAAATCGTATCAAATGTAAGTGTGAGTTTTATTTTAGAATAAATAAAATCCTCTAAATAGTAAATCCCGTCATTTTATAAATGACGGGATTTTTTTTGCTTAGCTGTTTCTTGTCTCAAAACAGAGGCTAAGTTTTGTAAAAAGTAATAATGGCTGATTCAATGAGGTTTTTTGAGGTAACAGGCAATCTTTTTTTGTATGCCTACATATATAAGGTGTGATATCGTCCTTATATATAGGAGTAGGTAGAATTGATGAATAAGCCGAGTTATAGGTTTCAGGAATGCTCCAGTCAAGTTATTATATATAGTAGTCGTTTTTTATGTCCTTATATATAGGAGTCATATTCTACTATACTATATAGGAGAAGTTTTTTTAGGAGCTATTTCCTGCTATCTGCTAGAATTTTGTCCTTTTTAAAGGAAAAAGGCCAAGGATTTCCGCTACTATCAGGGCTAGGAGATACAAAACACAACAGAACTCCCATTAAGGAAGACAATAAAAGCGACTTTGCGCCTTAGCGACTTTGCGCGAAACCCAGCAAAAACAAGGAAAAAGCTAAAAAAAGACAGATAGAAATAAAAAACAACACCCGTAAACATACCGTTATCAGACTGTTAAAAAATAAACAAAAAATACTCTCTAAAAAGTATTGTTTAACTGAATAAAGGTGGTAGTTTTGCACCCGCAACAACGACAAACGTTCCTTTAAATACTGACAAGCAAGACGAATCAAATTAGAAATAAAATTCTAAAAAAAAAGATTTAGAAAAGCTTGTGAGAATGGAAAACGGATGTTACATTTGCACCCCGCAAAACAACGGAAAGTTCCTTGAAAGATTGATAAGAAAGAAGAAAACGGAAACGAAAATTTTCCAAAAAAACTTCACAAATTTCTTGCCAGTTAGAAAAGACTTTTCTACTTTTGCACCCGCTTTGAGAAACAAGCGATATTAAAAAAGAAGAACACGTTCCTAGACATATTGAATTGACAGCCGTTTTAAGAGAGATCTTAGAACAACAAAATAAGAGTAATAGAATCGATAGATTTGAATAAAACCGATAGAATCATTAGTCGAATATAATATTAAAATATACGATGAAGAGTTTGATCCTGGCTCAGGATGAACGCTAGCGGCAGGCTTAACACATGCAAGTCGAGGGGTATGCTTCTTCGGGAGCAGAGACCGGCGCACGGGTGCGTAACGCGTATGCAATCTACCTTTTACAGAGGGATAGCCCAGAGAAATTTGGATTAATACCTCATAGTATAATAGCTCGGCATCGAGCAATTATTAAAGTCACAACGGTAAAAGATGAGCATGCGTCCCATTAGCTAGTTGGTAAGGTAACGGCTTACCAAGGCTACGATGGGTAGGGGTCCTGAGAGGGAGATCCCCCACACTGGTACTGAGACACGGACCAGACTCCTACGGGAGGCAGCAGTGAGGAATATTGGACAATGGGCGCAAGCCTGATCCAGCCATGCCGCGTGCAGGATGACGGTCCTATGGATTGTAAACTGCTTTTGTACAGGAAGAAACAGTTCTACGTGTAGAACCTTGACGGTACTGTAAGAATAAGGATCGGCTAACTCCGTGCCAGCAGCCGCGGTAATACGGAGGATCCAAGCGTTATCCGGAATCATTGGGTTTAAAGGGTCCGTAGGCGGTTTAATAAGTCAGTGGTGAAAGCCCATCGCTCAACGGTGGAACGGCCATTGATACTGTTAAACTTGAATTATTAGGAAGTAACTAGAATATGTAGTGTAGCGGTGAAATGCTTAGAGATTACATGGAATACCAATTGCGAAGGCAGGTTACTACTAATTGATTGACGCTGATGGACGAAAGCGTGGGTAGCGAACAGGATTAGATACCCTGGTAGTCCACGCCGTAAACGATGGATACTAGCTGTTGGGTGCAAACTCAGTGGCTAAGCGAAAGTGATAAGTATCCCACCTGGGGAGTACGTTCGCAAGAATGAAACTCAAAGGAATTGACGGGGGCCCGCACAAGCGGTGGAGCATGTGGTTTAATTCGATGATACGCGAGGAACCTTACCAAGGCTTAAATGTAGATTGACCGGTTTGGAAACAGATCTTTCGCAAGACAATTTACAAGGTGCTGCATGGTTGTCGTCAGCTCGTGCCGTGAGGTGTCAGGTTAAGTCCTATAACGAGCGCAACCCCTGTTGTTAGTTGCCAGCGAGTCATGTCGGGAACTCTAACAAGACTGCCAGTGCAAACTGTGAGGAAGGTGGGGATGACGTCAAATCATCACGGCCCTTACGCCTTGGGCTACACACGTGCTACAATGGCCGGTACAGAGAGCAGCCACTGGGCGACCAGGAGCGAATCTATAAAACCGGTCACAGTTCGGATCGGAGTCTGCAACTCGACTCCGTGAAGCTGGAATCGCTAGTAATCGGATATCAGCCATGATCCGGTGAATACGTTCCCGGGCCTTGTACACACCGCCCGTCAAGCCATGGAAGCTGGGGGTGCCTGAAGTCGGTGACCGCAAGGAGCTGCCTAGGGTAAAACTGGTAACTAGGGCTAAGTCGTAACAAGGTAGCCGTACCGGAAGGTGCGGCTGGAACACCTCCTTTCTAGAGCCCTATATGTTAGCACTTGTGCACGTTAGGGAAAGAAGACGAAATGACCTATAGGTTAAATTGAAGATTATATTACTCTGCTGTTAGTTCAAATAATACAATTAAGTAAAACAGAGTCTCGTAGCTCAGCTGGTTAGAGTACTACACTGATAATGTAGGGGTCGGCAGTTCGAGTCTGCCCGGGACTACTTTTTAAAAAGTAATTGACAATTGCTAATTAGAAAGACTGTAAGCTTAAAAAAGGAAATTCTAGAAGTTGGAATTCACCAAAAGAAATTAGATAAGAATTAAGAAGTCTAAAATCTGAATTCTACAATCTAAGATTGAAAAATGGGGGATTAGCTCAGCTGGCTAGAGCGCCTGCCTTGCACGCAGGAGGTCAACGGTTCGACTCCGTTATTCTCCACAAAAAGCTATAAGCCGTAGGCTATAAGCTTAATGCCTAAAGCGTAAAGCCTAAAGCATAATAAAGTTCATTGACATATTGAGATAAGAAAATAATAAAAAGTAGAAAGCATTTTTTATTGAAAGTAGTAATACAGACGATAAAGAAAACGGTCTTGACTTGTCAAGACTGGTACAATAAGCAAAATAAGGGCGTATGGGGGATGCCTTGGCTCTCAGAGGCGATGAAAGGCGTGATAAGCTGCGAAAAGTTACGGGGATCGGCACACACGAATTGATCCGTAAATACCTGAATGGGGCAACCCACTATGTTGAAGACATAGTACACCGATAGGTGGGCAAACCCGCTGAACTGAAACATCTAAGTAGGCGGAGGAGAAGAAAACAAAAGTGATTCCGTAAGTAGTGGCGAGCGAACGCGGATTAGCCCAAACCAATGTTGTTACGGCAATGTTGGGGTTGTAGGACCACGACATTTCTTGCACAAAGAATTAGAATCTACTGGAAAGTAGAACCATAGAGGGTGATAGTCCCGTATAGGTAATGAGTGTAAAGGATAGTGGTATCCTGAGTAGGGCGGGGCACGTGAAACCCTGTCTGAATTTGGCGGGACCATCCGCTAAGGCTAAATACTCCTGAGAGACCGATAGTGAACCAGTACCGTGAGGGAAAGGTGAAAAGAACCGTGAATAACGGAGTGAAATAGATCCTGAAACCATACGCTTACAAGCGGTCGGAGCCCTTTCGTGGGGTGACGGCGTGCCTTTTGCATAATGAGCCTACGAGTTAACGTTGCTGGCAAGGATAAGTGGTTAAGCCACGGATCCGTAGCGAAAGCGAGTCTGAATAGGGCGCTTTAGTCAGTAGTGTTAGACGCGAAACCGTGTGATCTACCCATGGGCAGGTTGAAGCTGTGGTAACACACAGTGGAGGACCGAACCGGTTGACGTTGAAAAGTCTTCGGATGACCTGTGGGTAGGGGTGAAAGGCCAATCAAACTCGGAAATAGCTCGTACTCCCCGAAATGCATTTAGGTGCAGCGTTGTGCATAAAGTTATATAGAGGTAGAGCTACTGATTGGATGCGGGGGCTTCACCGCCTACCAATTCCTGACAAACTCCGAATGCTATATAATGTTTCACAACAGTGAGGGCTTGGGTGCTAAGGTCCAAGTCCGAGAGGGAAAGAACCCAGACCATCAGCTAAGGTCCCCAAATATATGTTAAGTTGAAAGAACGAGGTTTGTCTGCCCAGACAGCTAGGATGTTGGCTTGGAAGCAGCCATTCATTTAAAGAGTGCGTAACAGCTCACTAGTCGAGCGGACGAGCATGGATAATAATCGGGCATAAACATATTACCGAAGCTATGGATTTTGACTTAGGTCAAAGTGGTAGGGGAGCATTCTAACAGGGTTGAAGGTGTGTCGTAAGGCATGCTGGACTGGTTAGAAAAGAAAATGTAGGCATAAGTAACGATAATGCGGGCGAGAAACCCGCACACCGAAAGACTAAGGTTTCCACAGCTATGCTAATCAGCTGTGGGTTAGTCGGGACCTAAGGCGAACCCGAAAGGGACAGTCGATGGACCACGGGTTAATATTCCCGTACTACTTATTACTGTGATGGGGTGACGGAGTGATGAAAGCGCCGCGAACTGACGGAATAGTTCGTTGAAGTACCTACCTATAAGCTGCGCAGGCAAATCCACGCGGCTTGGGGAAATACGATAGTACTCGGAGACTTCGGTCAAAGAGATAGTGCGCCTAAGGGCTTCCAAGAAAAACCTCTAAACTTCAGGTAATAAGTACCCGTACCGCAAACCGACACAGGTAGTCGAGGAGAGAATCCTAAGGTGCTCGAGAGATTCATGGCTAAGGAATTAGGCAAAATAGACCTGTAACTTCGGGAGAAAGGTCGCCAGCAGCAATGCTGGCCGCAGTGAAGAGGTCCAGGCGACTGTTTATCAAAAACACAGGGCTCTGCAAAATCGTAAGATGAAGTATAGGGCCTGACACCTGCCCGGTGCTGGAAGGTTAAGAGGAGATGTTATCTTCGGAGAAGCATTGAATTGAAGCCCCAGTAAACGGCGGCCGTAACTATAACGGTCCTAAGGTAGCGAAATTCCTTGTCGGGTAAGTTCCGACCTGCACGAATGGTGTAACGATCTGGACACTGTCTCAGCCATGAGCTCGGTGAAATTGTAGTAGCGGTGAAGATGCCGCTTACCCGCAGTGGGACGAAAAGACCCTGTGCACCTTTACTATAGCTTAGTATTGACCTTGGATAAATGATGTGTAGGATAGGTTGGAGACTGTGAAGTGGCGTCGCTAGGCGTTGTGGAGTCATTGTTGAAATACAACCCTTTGTTTATCTGAGGCCTAACCCCGCGCTTGCGGGGGACATTGCTTGGTGGGTAGTTTGACTGGGGTGGTCGCCTCCAAAAGAGTAACGGAGGCTTCTAAAGGTTCCCTCAGTACGCTTGGTAACCGTGCGTAGAGTGCAATGGCATAAGGGAGCTTGACTGAGAGACATACAGGTCGATCAGGTACGAAAGTAGAGCATAGTGATCCGGTGGTTCCGCATGGAAGGGCCATCGCTCAAAGGATAAAAGGTACGCCGGGGATAACAGGCTGATCTCCCCCAAGAGCTCATATCGACGGGGGGGTTTGGCACCTCGATGTCGGCTCGTCACATCCTGGGGCTGGAGAAGGTCCCAAGGGTTGGGCTGTTCGCCCATTAAAGTGGCACGCGAGCTGGGTTCAGAACGTCGTGAGACAGTTCGGTCTCTATCTACTGTGGGCGCAAGAAATTTGAGTGGATCTGATTCTAGTACGAGAGGACCGAATTGGACAAACCTCTAGTGTATCTGTTGTTCCGCCAGGAGCACCGCAGAGTAGCTACGTTTGGAAGGGATAAGCGCTGAAAGCATATAAGCGCGAAACCCACCACAAGATGAGATTTCTTTTAAGGATCGTGGGAGATGACCACGTTGATAGGCTATAGATGTAAAGGCAGTAATGTCATAGTCGAGTAGTACTAATAATCCGTAAGCTTATGTACGCTTTTCCAGCCCCCTAACCCCCGAAGGGGGAACAAAGGGGCTGGGAGAAACTTTCTAAAAAATACTTTTTTCTTTATCTCAGTGTGTTAAGATATTGTTTAATTGATAATTAACAATTTATAATTGATAATTAATAATTAAAAGTTACCTCAAGTAACAACGACCTTAAGGTGGTTATTGCGGCGGGGCTCACCTCTTCCCATCCCGAACAGAGTAGTTAAGCCCGCCTGCGCAGATGGTACTGCAGTTATGTGGGAGAGTATGTCGTCGCCTTTCTTTTAAATCCTCATCAAGTAATTGATGAGGATTTTTTTTGGGCTTTACTTTTTGGGATTTGTTGAGCTGAGAGTGATTAGGTAAAAAAATACCGCAAAGAGCGCAAAGGATTACACAAAGGTTCGCAAAGTTTAATCAATAGCTTTGCGAAGCTTTGTGTTTTTTCTATTTCATTACTCTGCGGTTAAAATCGGAAGCATTATACAAAAAACGAACGTAAATTATATCTAGATTATGAATCTATTTTATGTTCTTTAGACATAATTGAGCAATTTGAATCAAAGAATCTTTTTTGTTTGTCCTTTTTAGTTAATATGCATCGATATAAGCAAATATTCTTCAGTATTTGTGTAATTACATCTGAAAGTATATTAAAGCTTTCTTAAATGAGATAATTTCTTTTAGTTCTAGTGATTTGTAAGTGGTTTTCTTATCCTTTTTGTTTTTTAGGCTCTTAAAGCTATTTAATGAGGTCCTGAGATAATTTTCTTATTGCTGGAATAAAAGATATCCCTTTTGAGTCTTTTGAAACTTATGTTGCGGCAAAGAATTGCGCAACGATTTTGTATAAAGATGCCATGTGATTTTATATATTAAAAATATCTCTTCCAAAAAAAATAATATCTTAAAAAACTGCAATTTTTCCTGTTTGAATTTCGCCTAAGCTTGTAATGATTTTATAGATATAAATTCCTGTGGCAATATTTTTTAGATTAATGTTATTGGTTTTAGAAAGTAACGGGGAAGTAATAGTGTTTTGTCCACTAATATTATATAAATAAAAAATAGCATTTTCTTCTTTTTTGGCTTCAATATTTAATTCTTCATTTTTGCTTAAATGGCTAGGGTGTACAAAAAATAAATCATTGCCTAGATAATTAGTATCAAGAATTAGGGAGCTTACTATATTATTGTTTTTTAAAATTATATTTATTTTATATTTATTACTTCCTTTTAAGGGAGCCGGATCTAAAAAAGAGAATGTTTTTGAAGTGATATTATCTATTGTGTTAATAACACCTTCTGAATTATTAATTATTTTTATTATCTCAATTCTTTTGATGTTGTACAAGCTGAAAAGACTGGCATTAATTTTTATTTTATTCTCTTCATAAACTTCTGCTAAAGCTAATTCGAAATAGCAATTTGAGTTTTGTACATACTGTAATGTTGACTCACTTTTTATTCCTTCGATATTGTCAAATACAGGAATAACAGTATGAGTTTTTTCATCTGTATAGGTGTAAGTCGTGTTTGTTGTTTGTTCTTTAAATTCCAAATAATCTCCTGTCAATTGATAAATATTAAATGAAGAAACATCGGCAGGTTTGTCCCAATTAATTTCTGTTGTGCCATCACAAACTAAGCTGGTACTGATATTTAAATCATAAGATATTGTAAAGCTATCAGAGATATAATCGGTATTATCAATGGTCATTTTCAATTTTGCTTTTGAAAATTTTTGTTCTGCAGGGGTATAGGTAAATTGTTCCGTATTTAGATTTATATCATTTGCGAGAATTTCCCAAGTCTGCCCATTATTATAACTAATAGATAATTGTCCAGGGATATTAGAAAATGAAGAATTCCATTTGAAAGGGGAAATAGTTTTGCCATCATAAGGGAAATTATCATTATTAACTGGGTAATTCCATTCAAATCGATTTTCCAATTCATATTCGTATGCGATGCTGTATTCCTGGGATGTGTTCGATATGTATGAGCCAATAATATTGATAGTATAAGATCCAGATGCGGGATTTTCAATAGTAACTTGCTCTATAGTATTAATTTTATCTTTTCCTCTTACAGCTTGCTGCTGTGGGGTGTCAGGATTAAGAATCCATGGCAAAAAAGTGGTGTTGTCGGCCGACTTGACCTCCATATCTAAATCGTTTACCAAACTTATATTACTGTTGATTGCAGTCGGCAAATCGTTCCAAACTAATGTGATTTTTAAGTTTTTTGTATTTGGAGGGAGGGTAACGGTATGTAAATTTGTTTGTCCGGATGTCAAATTACCTGATATAATTCTATTTTCACTGATTGTTCTTAAACTTTTATCAGCATTGATATTACCATAACCATAGGTAAAATCTGGACCTATGTTCCCTAAATCTTTTGCACTATTAATTAAAATTGCTTTTGTTAGGGAATTAGATAAAGAGATATTATTTATAGTTTTATAATGTTGTTTCATTAATGCAATAATCCCTGTAGCTATTGCTGTAGAATTTGAAGTTCCTTGCGTGCTGTAGGCTACTAACTCAGGTTTTATTCGACCGTCATAAGCTGGTCCTTTTGAAGAAAACGGCATAATTACTTCGTTTTGATCAATACACCCTACTGCGATACTGTTTTTGGATTGCTTGAAATTACCAGTAATAGATTTATAACCTTGAAGTCCGCTATTGCCAGAAGAAAAACAATGAGTCAAATTAGGATTTAAGAATAATTGAGAATCATAAGCATTGGCCAGAGAACCATAAAAATTCTCAATATTGGTACCGTAGGAATGATTTTGAATAGTAACATCTTGAAAAGATGCTATTTCATCAGGATAGATATTCAAAAAGTCAGACGATTGTATTTTGGCCTTTTGAGCAACTCCTTTTCCTAGTGCAGAACTATTTCCTAATCCAGAAACTATAGTTGCCATAGCTGTTGCATGGCTCGATACAATAGCAGATTCTGTTTGAGAAGGAATGTGTTTGTTTAGTAAATCAATATCATTTACATCAAATAAATCATCTTTGATACCTACAATTTGGTTTTCGCCTGTTATAAGAGGGAAATTAGTATTGGCTTTATTTATAGAATTGATACTAAAATTTTGATCGATTATTTTAGATTCAACTTTTGGTTGAAGGGACTCTTGCGAAATAGAAGATACACTGCTCAAAGTTATAATGTGGTCAATAATTTTTTTTGAATCACTTTTTATGATTATAAGATGGTTATTTAGTATTTCGATCTCAGAAATGTTGATTGTTTTTAAATCTGTAATTAATGATTTGATACTATCAGTTGCTATTATATATTGCTTGTCTTCGGTGTGATTTGAAAAATTGGATGGTAATTTCCATAAGCTATTTACTGAGCGTGTTTTCTTTAAAGGTTGATTAGATTTTAAATTTTCTACTATACAAAAAGTACTATCCAATTTTTTTACAACTTTGTATTTATTGTGATGTGCATTTTCTAAAGATGTAAAATAGTATTTCTCAAATTTTGTTTCGTTTTCTTTTTCTATGTATTGTTTCCATTTTTCAGAGCTTTGAGAGAGACTGATTGTCGTTATCATAAAAAAGAGAAAAGTAATTTGTGTCTTCATTTACAGTAGATGTTGGGGCAATTTTAAACATTTTTATTAATGAATTTAGATAAATCAAAGATGAAATTTGTACTTAATGATTTCTATCTGAAATGTTTATCCGTTGTAGGTAAATCAAAGTTATTAAATTATTTGAAAAAAAAATATTAGTTTTTATTTCATTCTGTAACTTCAAAATCTATATAAGTAATATTCTCTTTTTATAACTCTATTCGTCTAAATGTTATGTAAAATTGTACAGTATTTTTTTTACACATGTTAATCAAAATAAGATATCTGAATAGTATTATTGTGTGTAACCACTTGATTTGTATTTAATTATTGATTTTACAGGGCTTCTATTAATAATCAGATAATTATTACTAAACAATCTACTTAAAATAATTTAACAAAAAATGTTAAATTTGTTAAATAATTGTTTTATCAGTATTTTAAGATTAAAAATTATATAAATTTGATTATAAATATTACTAATATTTTGTAAAGCCCCTATTTACCAATTTATTATTAACAACCCCAAAAAACCTATTATGAAAAAAATTAAATCAATTTTAGCCTTGTCATTTATAGCGTTAACGCTGTTATCTTGCAACAAAGAAGACGAGACAGATCAATCAAATCAAGGATCTCTTAAAGTAACGCCAGAGGTGTTAAATAAAATTAGATCCCTTTCATTAAATTCCACAGATGTTCAAGTGATTAAAAACACTAAGTTAGATGGTACCACTGAGGATGCGTTTCTTATAGAAGGATGTATTGTAATGTCGGAAGATCAATTAAACAAAATGGATCTTCATGGAGGTATTACCACAGAACAATACCGTACTACTAATTTAGTATCTACTCCAAAAACTATCAAAATTGTTGGATTATCAGGGACTGGTACAACAGCTTTAAGTACAAATATGCGTGCAGGATTGCAAGCAGCAGTAAACAGATATAATAATTTAGGACTGACTATTAAATTTACTCTAACTTTTAGTTCAAGTACTTCAGGTGCAAACATTGTTGTAAGAAGACAAACCGGATCTGCAGGTGGAGTAGCAGGTTTCCCTTCAGGTGGAAATCCTTATAATTCAGTTACATTATATTCTGGGTTAGACACGTATTCAACAGGTGTAAATGCACACGTAGCTGCACATGAAATCGGCCATTGTATTGGTTTACGTCATACAGATTGGTTCAGCCGTCAAAGTTGTGGACAAAATTCAAACGAAGGTACTGCTGGTGTGGGAGCAATTTTAATCCCAGGAACACCTTCAGGATATGATGCAACTTCTTATATGAGAGCATGTTTTAGTTCAAGTGAGACAGGAGCTTTTAATTCTAATGATGTTACAGCTCTGAATTATTTATATTAGAAATTGAATTAGAGTTCTCTTTACAAAATATTAGGAGGCTGTTTCATAATTTGTGAAGCAGCCTATTTTTTTATTGAATGTCACTATTCTAATTGCTTTACAATATGAATAGTGCAAGATTTTAAAATGTTGCTCACTATTTTAAATTTGCGTTATTTGGTATTTGTATACGGTAAATTAAAATATTAAATTCGATAGTAATAAAGGTAGAATTATATGAAAGACTTCCTTGGGCCTCTAATGTATTTATTGTTGCTTAGGTGATGTTCTATGTGTATTTTAGGTGTTGCGATTCTGCCATAAAAGTTAATATGATAATTCCATCAACATTTTTCAGTTGAATTTGTAGTTTAACTTTTTTAAAATGAATGTTGTAATTCGTTTTTTATTTATAATCAAAATTAAATAATTTCTTGATAAATAGAAAAGAGTACTAAATAGCTAAGTGTTTAATTATTGCTTTGATAAAAATAATTTGATCTATGAAGTTCCAAATTTAGTAGATTTGTATGGCAACTCAACAGAATTAGAATTTACGCTTTTAGATTTTTGATCCCGGAAATGTTTTAGAACAAACCCCTGAGCTCAAGAAAAGGTATATGTTAACATAGAAACTCATAGTTAACTTACCTAAAGAGGTTTTGTCTTTTTAACTGCAACAATATAGAATTCGCTTGGGACACAAAGAGCATATCGGATTTTACTGGTTTGATGTAGTAAAACAAACTTAGGAAAAGAGCGATGCCTGATTTGAATGATGTTTTTAAATAATAAGTAGTTAATGATTTATAACAAAGAAAATTTTCCTGAAGTAACTTCTGAACGTAATTTAACTGCTACTATTTTTGTGTATATACTGTTCGGACTTTTGTGTATCGCAATGCTTTGTTTATTTATAGGACTTCCTTTGAGCATTCAGCTGGAACATAATAGCCGCTTATCTATCGGCGAGATGATCTTCGATCTAATATACTTCTCCATACTTCTTTGGGGTATTTGGGCTTTTTGCAAGAATTACAAGCATCAAAAACTTAAAAAAATCATCCTCATTTCTGTAGATCAATATGGTATACATCATCACCAATACAATGGCATTATCCAGAGTATTTTATACAAGGAGCTTGAAAGGAGCAGAGAAGCTTATGTGAGTGATATCGATAGAAAAATTGGAACAAAATATTCTCCGGGATATATTTTCGGTTTTAAAGAAGGCAAACAGATTCCCATTGATTTTTCTAAACCTGAGAATGGAATGACCTATATCCCGAAAAATAAATATCATCTAATTGGACATTTTCTGCAGGGCGTTACTTTATTTTCCCCACATATAAAAATTTCTCAGGCCGTCTATGCTGATTATTTTATAAATCCCGCCACTTTTGAATTCAATAAAAAAGCTCAAATAATTACCTATATACTAATTCTTATTTTCTTAATTATCATCCTGATTGCAATCGATTTGTTTACAAAATATACTAAAGGCTTTTCTATATTGTTTTAAATGGCGGAATTTTTATACAAGAAAAAAGAGGAGACTTTAATAGGGTAAAAATGGTCCATGTCCCAGTTTAAAGTTCTTAAACAGATCAATAATTTATTATAGTAAATGGATTGTTAATAGTAATGTAAGGTAATTTTAAAAGTGCCATAACCTGTGTTTTAATATTACATTGTTTTTTTGATATAAAAATTTTTTATGGAAAACAACAATGATTTAAGCAGAAGAAGGTTTCTTAGAAATTCTTTATTGGCCGCCGGAGGAGTTTTTATCGCTCCACTTATTGAAAGCTGTAGTGACGATGATAAAACCGATAACAGCGGTGCGCCAGACGGAATGAAAAATGAAGGGTTTGAGACAGGAGTAGCCAGTTTTGACCCGACTGAAACAGGAGTGATTATCTGGACAAGATATTCAGCAGGTTCAGACGCTGAAATTACCTGGGAGCTAAGCAAGGATGTTGCATTTTCTGAAATAACAAGAAAAGGGCAGGCCGGAGCATCTTCTATAAATGATTTTACAATAGCGGTAGATGTTCAGAATATTTCTTCCAATACAAAATATTATTATAGATTTTATAATGCCAAAACCAAACAGGTAACTGTTATCGGAGAAACGCGTACGCTGCCATCTAAAACAGATCTTGTAAATGATGTAAAAATGGCTGTTGTTTCCTGTTCTAATTTTCCAGCTGGACTTTTTAATGTATATGGAGCGATTGCTTCTTCAGATGCTGATGTAGTGGTACATCTTGGAGATTATATTTACGAATATGCGCCAGGACAGTATGGTACAAATCCTTTTACCAACCCACTGGGTAGAGAACATAAACCTGCTAGGGAGATTATAGGTCTCAGTGATTACAGAGAGCGTTACAGACAATATAGAGGGGATAAAAATCTTCAGCTACTTCATCAGAAAAAACCTTTTATATGTGTCTGGGATGACCATGAGTTTGCTAACGATACCTATAAAACCGGCGCAGAAAATCATCAGCCTGCCGAAGGAGATTTTCAGATGAGAAAAATGGCAGCTTTTCAAGCCTACAGTGAATATATTCCGCTTAAAACAGGAAAAGATTTTAGAATTTACAGAAGTTTTAATTTCGGTAATATCCTTTCTCTTTATATGATGGATACTAGAGTTATTGCGAGAGATAAGCAGATGAGTTATTCAGATTATATTGATAATGGCGGAAATTTTGATCAGACAAAATTTAAAACAGATCTGTTAAGTACCAGCAGAAGATTAATTGGAAGTGAACAAATGACTTGGCTGGGATCACAGATCAATGTAGATACTGCTAAGTGGAAAGTATTGGGACAACAGATCTTAATGACAAAAATGATGATTCCTGCAGAGCTGCTGATGCTTTTGAATCAAGTTTTAGCAGAAGTGGATCATTTCGGAAGTGCACAGCCAGCGACCATGCAGGCTCTTATTAGTGCAATCTCTGAACTTGTTGTTATTAAAATGAGATATAAACAAAGTGATCCTTCTTTAACTGCTCAGGAAATTGCGAGAGTTACGACAACTTTGCCATATAATTTGGATGCCTGGGATGGTTATTTTGCAGAAAGAGAACAGCTCTATGGCATGCTTTCTGGAAAAAATGTTGTGGTTTTAGCCGGAGATACTCATAATGCCTGGATGGGTAAACTTACCGATATGCAAGGGAAATTTATAGGAACTGAAATAGCGTGCAGTTCTGTTTCATCGCCAGGATTGGAAGCTTATCTTGGAATTACATCCGACCCTAAAAAGGCGATAGAATTAGCACAGGCATTTACAGTGCTGATAGATGATTTAGAATATGCAAATTTGTATAAACGTGGATACACATATCTTAAATTTACGTCATCTGTTTCTGAAGCTGAATGGCGATTTGTAGATAGTGTAACAAGTGAAACTACCAATACTGTAACAGAAAAAAAATATACCATAGCATAGAAATCTCATTCGATAATGATTGAAGTTTTTTCAGAAGTTTCAAAAATTAAGTGAATTAAATCGGAGCAGGAGTAATCGTGTTCCGATTTTTTTTATTCTATAGCTTTGAATATTTCTAAATTAAGCATTGATAATTGATGTGTTAATAAATGTAAGATGAAATCAACGGAAGAGTTTTGTATGCATAAGTTTCTATCAAAATTTATTGATAATAAATCGTAATGATAGCTAGGCTTAGCTTTTTGTAGCAAATTAGTGAGCAACTCCATTTTTTTTAAGTTATAATAATCCTAATTTTTTAGCTTTCTCGATTAGATCTTTATCACTTCCTTTTCCTTTTAAAAGTTGGTCTTTTATGTTTGCTTTTCTTTTTTCGATAGCACTCATAGAAAGGGGAATATAATCTGGAAGATTAACGGTTTTGACCCCTTGAGAAATTAAGATTAAAATTTGATTGTCATGATTATCCCAATTTATATTTTTTTTGAATAATTTTCTTTGAGACTTTATTATACTATTACTTAGGAATATTTCTCCCTCAATGATTTTTTTACAAATACTTGGGAATGATTCAAAATCAATGTCGCTTTTTGATATGAATCCTTCTGGTTTTATTCCCTTAATAATTTTATCTACAGTTAAGGGTTCGCTATGCATTGTAAGAAGAACTATTTTACAATTTGGAAATTTTTCTCTAATGAGTATTGCCAAATCAATACCACTATCAATATTAAATTCTTTATAAGGAGGAAGACTAATATCTAATAAAGCAAAATCAATATTTACGTTTTGTTTTAGTTGAAAAATTATTTTGTTGTAAGCTTCTTCACAATTATAACTCTTTATAAAAGTGGGTTCATTTTTTTGAAAATCATTACCGGATAACAGGTTTATATAGCTATCAACTGTCATAGGGTGATCATCGACTATCAAAATAGTAAGACTCGTATTCATTTTGTCAAATTTGTATCAAAATTACTCAAATATTACGGATATACCGTACAATTAGAACAAGCTGAAGGTGTTTTTTTGCTTTAAATGATCATTAATTTAAATTAAATTATTATGAAAAGTAAATTAAGTATTGTAGGGCTTGTTTTGATCTTAGGGTTGACTTATTCATGTTCTAATGATGATGTTTATGAAGTTTCAGAAGTTAAAAGCAATAGTTCTCAAATTGTACCAGACGTAAGTTTAAAAACGGTAGTAAATGAAAAAAGAAAGGATTCAATTAATGTGTTTTTTTATATTAAAGAGAATCCTGGTGAAGGAGATCCAAGTAATCCGAAACCATCAAAAAGATAACTTTTGATTCTGTAATTATTTAAAAGGAAGACTATGTGAATTATTGTTAATTACATAGTCTTCTTTATTGCAATAAACTATATTTGAAGTCGTAAATTAATAATTACACTTTGATTATTCCTACGAAAAATATTTGTTTGTTTTTAATGTTTTTTCTTTTTTCCTGTAAAGAAGATACAACGATTTTATTTGACAAAAGTCATATTGATAGTTTATCCGGAATCAAAAAGGAGAAATATCTGGACTCGATAGCTGAGTCATTAAAATCTAAAAATAATGACTCCCTTGTAAGAGATTTATATTTAAAGATTGCCGCTGAATATTACTATATCAATGAACCTAAAAAATCGTTGCATGCTAGTCTAAAATCTTTACAATTATCAAAAGATTCTAATGATAGTGTGAGAATAGCGAAGTCATTGTATTATGTAGGTGATTGCTATGAAAATTCTAAAAAAGATAGCGCTTATTTCTATTATCTGCAGGCTCAAAAAGTATATACAAAAATTCATGACTATGATAATGTTGGCAGAATGTTATTTAATAAAGCCTACGTTTTATTTTATGATGGGAATTATATAGAATGCGAAGCCGAAGTTTCTAAGGCATTACGGTATTTAAAAAAATCTAAAGATTATTCTTTAATCTATGCTTGCAATACTTTAATGGGGAATTGCTTAGAGAAATTAGTTAATTATGATGGGGCATTACTGTATCACAGGTTAGCATTGGGTGAGTTAGAAAAAATGAAAACCCATAATAATGATAAAGACGAAATAAATAATTTTAATGTAACCTCTACTATTAACATTTGCAATTTATATGATTTAAAAGGTGAATTCTCAGAGTCTATAAAAGCATTACAAGATTTACTTTCTGAAGATTTGAAAAAAAAGTGGCCTAGATTATATGCCAATGTTTTGAGTAATCTGGCTTATTCTAAGATGAAAAGTGGAGAGTATAATAATGTTGAATCCATGTTTTTAGAATCTTTAAGAATTGTTGATTCTATAGGGATCGAATCGGATATTTTGTATAAAAAGATACGTATTGGAGAGTATTTTTTAACTCAAAAAGATACCATAAAAGCAATTCAAAGTTTAAAAGAGGCAAAAAAGTTAGCAATTAAAATTAAGAACTGTAATGAAGTTTTAACGTCATTGCGATTACTCTCTCAATTAGATTTAAAGAATAGTTTGTTTTATGCAAACGAATATATAAAAGTGAGTGATAGCATTAATACTATTCAAAAAAACTCTCATAATAAATATGCCCGAATTGAATACGAAACTTCAAGACTTGAGGACAAAAATAAAGTATTGACCAAGAGTAACTTTTACATTTTAATTGTTTCGTTGATATTAATTTTAGTATTAGTAATAATTATTATAGTGCGATTTTTAAGATATAAAAGCAAAGAAGTGCAGTTTTTAAAAAGACAGCAAAAAGCTAATGATGAGGTGTATATGCTATTAATAGAGCAACATAAAAAAATAGATATTGCCAAAGAGAATGAGAAGGCTAAAATAGCCAAAGAATTACATGACGGTGTATTGAACAAAATTTATGGAGTTCGGATGAATTTAGGCTTTTTAAATTCTAAAACGGACGAAGTAATGGTTGAAAAAAGGAAAGAGTATATTTTTGAATTACAAAATATAGAGCATGAGATAAGAACGATATCGCATGACCTAAGCCGAAGTTCTTTTTTTAAAGGAAATGATTTTAATGTGTTGTTGTCAAATTTAATCGAAAATCAGAAAGATATAAGTAGTACCAGGTTTAAATATATAAAAGATAAAACTGTTGAATGGGGAGCGATTCAAAATATATACAAGATAAACTTATATCGTATAATTCAAGAGGCTATTTTAAATATTAATAAACATGCAAATGCAAAAAAATGTGAGGTAATGATTCAGAAAACAGACAAGAATCGTTTAAAACTGAGTATTACAGATGATGGAGTAGGTTTTGATATTAAAAATAAAAAAAGTGGTATTGGTTTAAATAATATGAAAGAAAGAACGAATTCATTAAAAGGTAAATTTAAGATTGAATCAAAAATTGGAAACGGGACAAAAATTGAAGTTACGTTTACTCCTTAAGCAAGTAAAAGTCCGTAATTTTTACTCTAAAAGTCCGTAATTTTTAGAGGAATCTAACTGCTATTTTTACGTAAAAATCAATCGTGGGCTGTGCCATTATTAATGTAAATGGACTAAATTATTTTAATAGTCTCACCAATAAAAATCCAATAGCTTATTATATTATTATAAGAGCTATTTATTCTTTTTGTTAAAGAAACGGTTAATGAATTTGAGGGTTATCTACTATTAGGTTATAAAGGACGCAGAGCTTAAAATTGGTTTTTTGAAATGTAGAAGTAAACAAAGGGGAAGTTGACGCCCTATGTATGAGATTAAAGGATTAGCTGTTTTTAGTTGTCTTTACTAATCAATGCGAGTTTATTGCTATAGTAAAAAAAGTAAAAAGCATGAATACGTACTGTCTAAAAAGAGATTACTCTTTAAATATCCCTCAGATGTTATACGGGAGAATGTCTGAGAATTGGCTTTTAAAAGAATTAGGAGACATCCATTGGGAAATGATATCAAAGGGTTTGGGGGCCCCCTCAGATGCTATCTTTGATAGTAATGGAGAGCGTCTTTATGCCAGTTTTGTTAGGATACAATGGAGTTGCCAAAACAATATTGGATTAAAAAGTTTTGTAGAGAACGATCAAACTACAATTGAATCGTGTATAGAACAATATAGAACCAAAATGTTTTTGAGCAATGGGACTGTTAAAAATGTAACAAGAGACAGTACTTTGCAAACTTCAATGATTTCGATTTTTTCGGCTAGAAAGAATGATGATAATCAAAATTTAGTCAAAGGCACACCTATTCAAAAAGAAGATTCTAAAGTACCATTATTACAAATAATACCTAAATACGTTAAAGCCTTCTTTAATGTAAAGAACCATATATCTTCTTTATCCAATGAGGAAGAAACTTCTAATAAGCATTCTTTTTACGACACAGAATTTACAATACTGGCAGAACCATTATTTACCAGAACTTATGAAGTAGAGCCTTATGACGATATTAATGGGGTTGGGCTTTTATATTTTGCATCTTATCCAAACATAAGTGATAAATGTGAGCGTCATTTTTTTGAAGAGCATATTCTTATTGAAAACGAAAAAATAAATTGGGCTATTCATGCTACTTGTATTGCCAGAGATATTCATTATTACGGGAATGCTAATCCTAATGAAAAATTAAGATATCAGCTTGATCAAGCCTTATTAGAGGATGATTTGACTGTACGATTGACTTCGTCATTATACAGGGAAAATGATGGTCAGATTATTGCCAAAATATTTACAGTAAAGAGGTTAAGTCAAAAGGTAACTATATCCAGTAAAATTTCAGACGGAGTACAAAAGGAAAAAGAGATTTTACAGGATAATAAAAGTAACTCTTTTATTAAAAAAGAAGAAATAGAAACTCCTCAAAGATCTCTTGAAGGAATCGCTGATAATAATGCTGGAGTTTCAGCTGAAGAACTTACTAATACAGTCATAGGCTTTTTTAATTCAGTCTATGAAGGTTGTGAAATCGATTTAAATACGGACTTGCGCAAATTAGGTGTAGAATCGATTATTTATACAGAACTATCAGAACATCTTAACCTTGAGTGTGGATTAAAAACAAATCCAAGTCATTTTTTTGGTTTGTATACGGTCAAGGAAATTATAGGGTATTGTTCAGGAAAAGCGGTAAAAGAAGATTTAAAAAGAGAAGAAAAAGATAAAAATTATACTGCGGATATAGCAATAATAAGTACTTGTTGCAGATTACCTCAAGCAGATACACCGCAGTCGTTTTGGGAGAATCTTAAGAATGGTATTTCATCGATAATAATTACACCAGAGGATAGATGGGTTTGGCCTGAAGGGATTGAGGATAAATATGAAGGAATCAATTATGGAGGATATCTAAACGATATAGAAAGTTTTGATTCTTTATTTTTCGAAATTTCACCTAGAGAAGCCCAGTTAATGGATCCTCAACAGCGAATGCTTTTAGAGTTAACCTGGGAGTTGTTTGAAAATGCAAAGCAAAAACCAAGTCAATACAAGAAAAGTAATACAGGAGTATTTATTGGGGTAAGTGGTAGTGACTATGAACGAGTAGTGGCAGAGCATGACTCCATACAGCCGGGAACACCTACAGGCAATGCTATTGCTCTTTTGGCCAATCGTATTTCTTATTTCTATGATTTTGAAGGCCCAAGTATGAGTATTGATACTGCTTGCTCTTCCTCTTTAGTAGCAATAGCCGAAGCTGTAAAAGCATTGAGACAACAAGAATGTGATCAGGCAGTTGTAGGAGGAATTCATTTGATGTGCCATCCAGCAAAAAGTATAGCTTACAGTAATGCAAATATGCTTAGCAAAGATGGAAAATGTCACACGTTTGATATAGAAGCAAATGGATATGTAAGAGGTGAAGGTGCTGTTGTAATGCTTTTAAAACCGTTGGATAAAGCTCAGAAAGATGGAGATGAAATTTTAGGAATAATAAAAAGTGCAGAAGTTAATCATGGAGGATATTCAGGAGGAGTAACTGTACCTAATCCGTTTCAGCAACAAAAACTGATTACAAATGCCTATAAGCATGCCAATATTCCAATAGAAACAGTTAGTTATATCGAAGCCCATGGAACAGGAACGACACTGGGAGATCCTATAGAAGTTAAAGCTCTTAGAGATGCATTTGAACACATACAAAAAGATAAATCATTAACAAATTGGTGCAGCTTAGGATCGGTAAAAACGAATATCGGACATCTGGAAGCTGCATCTGGAGTTGCCGGATTATTAAAAGTAGTATTGGCCATGCAAAACCAATATTTGCCTGCATCACTAAATTTCCAAATATTAAATCCACATATAGAATTAGAGAACAGTCCCTTTATAATTCAAAAGGAGGGGCAAGTATGGAAATCACCCACTAATGAGCCACTTAGAGCAGGTATTAGTAGTTTTGGGATAGGAGGGACCAATGCTCACGTGGTAGTTGAAGCATATAATAAAAATCTGATGCCAGATGAGGAAGAAAGCATCGAACTACCTGCGTACGTATTTGTATTATCAGCTTTAAACCAAGAAAGCCTGGAAAGATATGTTCAAAAAATATATAACTGGATACAAAAGCAAGAAACAATCCGATTAGCATCTTTGGCATATACATTACAAATAGCCAAAGAAGAATTTGCAGAGCGATTAGCCTTTACCTACAAAGATCATAAAGACTTGCTAGTTAAATTGGAAAGCTTTCTTTCGAAAGAAAATAAAACATCAGCATTATACTATACAGAAAATATAAAACAATGCAAAGAGGTTCATAAAGAAGAGTCTATATCAAAGCAATATATAGTAGAACAAAACTTTGATGCATTAGCAATTTTTTGGACTAAAGGAGGAACTGTAAACTGGGAGCAATTATATGGCAAGGTTCAAATGTATAAAATAGCCTTACCAACTTACCAGTTCACTAAAAAAAGATTTTGGATAGGCAAAGAGATTCAAAGGAAAGAAAATCCAACCGCTCCAATTATAAACTCTAAAGATTTTTCAAATCAAGCTGTTATAACTCCGCAAGAGCGAGTGGTCACTTTTATGGAATCAAAGAAAATTTTTACCGAAAATAAAATTAGACTAATTCCTGTAAATCAGGTACAAGCTATTGAGAGTGAAGTTGTAGCAGTACCTTCTTATCAAGAGGAAAAGTTTGAAGATATAGAGTCATTATTATCTCAGATACTAGCAGACTTATTATATCTGGATCTGGAAGAAATTAATGTAGACCAGACATTTGTTGAGTTAGGTTTAGATTCTATTCTAGGAGTTGAGTTTACAAAAAACATAAATAAAGCTTTAGGTATTTCATTAAATACTGCAAAATTGTATAGCTATCCTTCGGTAAAAGAGTTGGCAAGTGCACTTAAGCCTGTAGGCGAAACATCTATTCATAATAAAAAAGAGGGCTTTCCTAAGATTAAGCTACAACCCATTGAAACTTTTAGTGATAATAAAAATATCGTTGAAAAAGTAAAGGAAATAAAATCGAATGAAAGTTTAAACGAGGATTATGAAAAAACGTTAAAAGAACTTTTATGTGATTTATTATATGTGACAACAGAAGAATTAGAACCCGAGCAAACTTTTGTAGCATTGGGACTAGATTCTATTTTAGGAGTTGAATTCACGAAAAAAATCAGGAAACAATGGAATATTGATTTTGCTACAGCACAGTTGTATAATCATCCTACCCTAAAAGAATTAGCGACTTACTTACAGACATTAGACAACACAAATTCTGTTTTTATCGCCTCTGATAACAAAATATCATTATCGGGTATAGAAATCGATAAAATTAACACAGTAAAGGATTATCACACAAACCAACATCCTAATATTCAAAAGGAGTTGGTAACATTGCTAACCGATTTATTGTATTTGGAAGAGGGGGAAGTAGACGACACACAAACTTTTGTAGCATTAGGATTAGATTCTATTTTAGGTGTAGAGTTGGTGAAGAAAATCAATAATAAATGGAAGCTTTCAATACCTACATCGCAAATTTATAGTTATCCTACGGTATCAGAATTAAGTAACTATATATCGTTAAGCCTTGGATTAGCAGGAACCAGTGAAACAAAAAAGACTTTTGTAGAAAGCTCTGAGCAGGAAGTTATAAATGTGTTTAATGAAGGAGAACTAAAAAATGTTCTGGCAGCGCTTTTATATCTGGAGAAAGAAGAAATTTCATCTACAGATACTTTTGCATCATTAGGATTAGATTCTATTTTGGGTGTAGAATTCGTTAAGAAAATAAACAAAGAGTTTGGTATACAATGCGCAACATCTTTACTCTATAATTATCCAACCTTGTCTGAGTTGTATGTGTATTTGATTTCGAATTATACAATTAAAAGCAGTAAACAAGAAGAAAAGCATACTATTAATTCTTTTTTTAAACCAATTAGAATCATTGGCACTATAGAAAAGGATGGAGAATCTACTATTGAATATCACTTAAACATAGCAAATACACCTTGTTTAAGAGATCATAAAGTGTTTAATGAATACATTTTACCAACGGATGCTTATATTGAAATGCTATATGCTTTTTTTAGCGAGCAACTTGGTAAAAAAAGTTTAACGCTAAAACAATTTCGAATCTCCGAAGCTTTAATTGCTCAAAAAGAGGAGACGGTTCCCGTCTTGCTCAATTTGAAAAGAGTTAATGAAGGAACTATTCGATTTATAATTAGTAATAAAGAAACACAAAAAGTTTATGTTAGGGGGACTATTGTCGAAGAAATTGCTTTAATCGATGATTTGGTTTATAGACCTACTGCATCAGGAATTCAGTTGGACTTAGAGAAACTAACCGATTGGACTAAAGATATTTTATCGGATAGTTATTTTCAGGTAAGAAAATCTCTAGAGGTTAAAGAGGAATTTGCCAAAGGCATTCTAGCAGTTACCAGACCACAAAATCAGGCTATTAGTTATGTGTCTCAATGGCTAGATGGAGCATTACTATTTGCAATACAGTATGCAGCAATACAACAACGTCAGGGGAATATAGATGGGGTTATGTATTTGCCTTACCGCGTAGAAGCCATAAATATACATGCGTCTGCACAACCCGACGTAAACTATGATTGCCATATGATTTGTCATGAAGCTGATGAGGATAAATTACTTTTTTCGATAGAAATAACTTCAGATCAGGGTAAATTAATTTCAATTCAGAACTTAGAACTTAGAAAAATTGATCAGAAACAATTATTAGTACCACAAGAGAGAAAAGTAAGTACTAATGTACAGCGAGAGGATATAGTAAATTCCGGAATATCTGCACAATCTGATGTGGCTATAATTGGAATGTCGTGTCGTTTTCCCGGAGCAGAAAATATAGTAGAGTTTTGGGATAACTTAAAACAAGGGGTCGATTCTATTACAGAAATTGATGCAGAAGAATGGCAAGATATCGATTGGTACAATAATGATCCTAAACAACAAAAAAAATCCTATAGTAAATGGGGTGGTTTTATAAAAGACAAAGATAAATTTGATCCTTTGTTTTTTGGAATATCTCCTCGGGAAGCTGAATTAATGGATCCTCAACAGCGTTTGTTTTTACAAGAATGTTGGCGAACTATAGAGGATGCAGGCTACACATCAAAATCAATCGACAAACAAAATGTAGGTGTTTTTGTAGGGGCAAGTTCAGGAGATTATCAGCATCTATTGGCTCAGAATCAAGCTGCCAAAGATGGTTTTGCTTTTATGGGGAATTCTCAGGCTATATTGGCAGGAAGAATTGCTTTTTTATTAAATCTAAAAGGACCAGCTCTTACTCTAGATACAGCATGTTCCTCATCTTTAGTAGCTATTGACAGAGCATATCAAAGCATTGTTTCGGGCGAAACAGATATGGCTCTTGCGGGTGGTGTTAAATTAATGTGTACACCATTATTGCATATTTGGACCAGTCAGGTAGGAATGGCTTCGAAAGATGGTAAATGCAAAACTTTTGATAATAAAGGAGATGGAATTGTTTCTTCTGAAGGGGTTGGAGTACTATTCTTAAAGAGATTAGATGCAGCTATAAAAGATGGAGACCAGATACATGCTATCATTAAAGGTAGTGGTATCAATCAAGATGGTAAAACCAATGGAATTACGGCACCTAATGGGGTTGCACAATCTTTACTTCAGCAACGTATTTATGACCAATATAATATAGATCCTGCAACCATAAAATATGTAGAGACTCACGGTACAGGAACTAAACTAGGAGATCCTATAGAAATTGAGGCTCTAAAAACGAGTTTCGGGATAAAACAGGAATTAGATAATAGCTGTGCACTAGGATCAGTAAAAACCAATATAGGTCATGCTGCCGAAGCTGCAGGAGTTTCGGGAGTCATTAAAACAATACTTATGCTTAAGAATAAGTTCCTTGTACCTAGCTTACATTTTGAGCAACTCAATGATGAGATATCTTTAGAGAAAACTCCATTTTATATTAATACAACTCTTAAACCCTGGAAACTCAATATAAAACATCCTAGACGGGCAGTTGTAAGTGCTTTTGGCTTTAGCGGAACCAATGCCCATTTAGTATTAGAAGAATATCCAGAATCAAAATCAGATAAAATACCTAATGATGGTACTGAACAATTGATACTACTTTCTGCCAAAACAGAATATAGTCTTAAAGCTCAGGTGTTACAAATGGTGGATTACCTTAAAGAGTCTAAAGAATCTTTAAAAGCAATTGCTTATACACTACAATTGGGCCGAGATGTTATGCAAGAGCGATTAGCTATTATAGGCAACTCTAAAGAAGAAATTATAAATCATCTGTCTCAATTTCTTAATGAATCAAATCATGAAGTATTAAGAGGAACAGTTGATAAACGAAAAAAGACTACAGTATCTATAACTCAAGAAGAAATGGATGCTGCGATCTTAAAAAAGGACTACAGAACGCTTGCCAGGATATGGATTTTGGGTACAAATGTAGACTGGGCACTTGTATATGGTAATGAGCAAATAAGAAAAGTTCAATTACCAACCTATGCTTTTGAAAAAGAAAGGTACTGGACAGAACCTGTAAATTCAGGTATAACAAATGAATCTGCTGTAAAAATTGTTCAAAATCAATTACATCCATTAGTACATCGCAATGTTTCTACATCGGATGGACATTTATATATAAGCGAGTATTCGGGACAAGAAACAGTTTATAAGGATCATGTAGTTAATGGTAACAAAGTTTTGGCAGGGGTGGCTTATATAGAGCAAGCAAGTATTGCCTTAGAACAAGCAACTGGTCAAAGAATATGGGGACTAAAAGATATTTTTTGGCAACAACCTCTACTAGTAAATGCTAAAAAAGAAGTGTTTACCAGAATAATTTCTGACTCAAAAAACAATAGTTATGAGATTTATACCAAAGAAAATGGAAGTGATTTAATTCATGGTAAAGGATTAGCTATTTTACAAGAGCCACAGAAACCAGAAAAAATAGATGTAAGAAGGTTATTGAGTTTAACTCATAAAAATACTTCGAAAGGAGCATTCTATGCTTTTCTTAAAACAAAAGGTTTTGATTTAGGTGAAAGTTTTAGAGGAATACAAGAACAGTATTCTACTCCTGAATTTTCTATTTCGAGAATTCAGCTGCCTTTACAATCAGGTTATAAGATGCAACCAGGTGCACTGGATAGTGCTTTACAAAATGCATTAGGCTGGATTATGATGGAAGGGGTATTGGATCAGGCACTTCCGTTTAGTATGAAAACTTGCTATCGATTTGTAGATCAATTACCAGAAACATTTTGGTCGTATGCCCGCAAAAGTAAATCAAATCAAGCAGCTCATAAAGTTCAGGAATATGATATAGATATTTTGGATGAGCAAGGGAATGTCTTAGTACAATTTCTGCAATGTGTATTTCTTCCTATAAAAGAAAAAAGAGAAAAAGAGTCTGCTAATGCTTTAGATATTCAAGAGATTGCATGGCAAAAAACACCTTACATCAAGAATCATGATTTAGTTTATGATCATACAATTGTGTACGTGATTGGGGGCAATCCTATTTTGGCAGATGCAATCCGAAATTCTTATGAAGCAGAGATTCAGTCTATAACCATTGAAAATGAGATTTCGACTTATATTCAAATTTTTGAAGATTTGAAACAAAGACTTCATTCTAAAATAAGAACGCAAGTAATTGTATTAGGATCAAATGAAGAATACGAACAGTATGGTTTCCTTTCGGGAATGCTGAAAACACTAACATTAGAACATCCAAATTTTGAAGGGAAAGTAATTGCTATTAAAGATTTTTCGACTCATAATAGTCATGAGATACTCGAAATATTAAATAAAGAACAATTTAATAAAGCGGTTGAGGTAAAATATACATCTCTTGAAAGGTTAGAGAAAAGCAATAGACAATTTACTATTCATGAACAGCAATATAGCGCTATTAAAACAGCAGGAGTATATGTATTGGTAGGTGGGACTGGAGAAATAGGGCGTACTGTTTGTGATTATATTCTGGAAACTCCAGATACTAAAGTGATTCTTTTAGGAAGAAGTGAGCAGCCTGAAAAAAGATTACCCGAAGGGGCTTATTATTATCAATGTGATAGTACAGATGCGTATGCTGTAGCTACAGTTTTTAAAGAAATTAGGAAACAGTTTACAGGAATCAATGGTGTTATTTATCTGGCAGGTATAACTGCAGATAGTTATGCAAAAAACAAAACGATACCAGATGTTACAAAAGTCTTAAAAGTAAAGATAGAAGGTATTAAGAATATCGATAAAGAAACACAGTACGATTCTTTAGACTTTATGGTATTCTTTTCTTCTATAGCTGCTATTTATGGAAATATAGGGCAGATGGATTACGCTGCCGCTAATGCTTTTCTTGATGATTATGCAAGATATAGAGAAACGCAACGTAGAAAAGGAAATCGTTATGGAATTACTAAAAGTATCAATTGGCCTTTGTGGAAAAACGGAGGAATGCAGATTAGTGCAGATACTGAAACATTTTTGCAAAAAAAATGGGGAATGCAACCTATGCCTAATGAAGAAGGTATAAGAGCATTGAAACAAATTTTGAGTTCAGACTTTGTTCAGACTTCAGTTATATATAAAGTTTCATCAGAAAAGGTGCCAACAAAAATTGAAGATGCCACGAATTCTAATAGAATTTCGACAAAAACGCTGCTGGAAAAATTAACTCAACTAGCAGCTACATTGGTTAAAATGAATCCAGAGAAAATAATTTCGCATATAGAACTGGGAGATTATGGATTTGATTCGATTTTATATACACAGTTTTGTAATGAAATTAATGGGTTTTATGAATTAGATATAACACCAACATTGTTTTTTAATTATCCTACTCTAGATGAATTAGCCACACATTTAGAGGCGAATTATACCTTTTCGGCAGAGAATGAACCATACAATCAGGAAAAGGAAAACATAGAAACTTTTACAATTCAGGAAGAAGAGAAAAAAGCAGATTTTGATGCCTATTCGAATAAAGCTTCAAAAAGAAAAGAAGTTGCTATAGTGGGAATGAGCGGACGTTTTCCTGGGGCGGCAAATGTGAATGAACTATGGGAGCGTTTAAAAAATAAAGAAGATTTAATTTCAGAGGTTCCTGAGAGTCGATGGGATTGGAGAACGTATTATGGAGACCCACAGCAAAAAGAGAATACAACTTTATGTAAATGGGGAGGTTTTCTGGACAAAATAGGGGAGTTTGATCCTTTATTTTTTAATATTTCGCCTGTTGAAGCCGAACTGATGGATCCTCAGCAACGTTTAGTATTGCAGGAAGTGTATCATGCTTTAGAAGATGCAGCAATTTCAATCGATACGATAAAAGGGACTGATACTGGTGTTTTTATAGGAGTTTCAAGTTCTGATTATTCGACTTTATTAAAAGAGCAAACCAATCAAATAGGTATGGCTCAATTTGCAACAGGCTCTGCCCATTCTGTTTTAGTAAACAGAATATCTTATATTTTCGATTTACATGGACCAAGTGAGCCTATCGATACAGCATGTTCCAGTTCTCTAATTGCCATTCATAGAGCAGCAGAACATATAAGAAATGGTCATGGTACAATGGCAATTGCAGGAGGTGTAAACGCCATATTATCGCCAGAGTTAACATTATCTTTTAGTCAGGCAGGAATGCTAAGCAAAGATGGACGTTGCAAAACGTTTGATCAGGGAGCAAATGGTTATGTAAGAGGAGAAGGTGTTGGAATTTTAATATTAAAAGATTTAGACCAAGCCATTGAAGATAAAAATCCTATTTACGGAATTTTAAAAGGAAGTGCAGAAAATCATGGAGGGAAAGCCAATACTTTAACCTCTCCTAATCCTAAAGCCCAACAAAAGCTATTAATAAAAGCCTATCAACTGGCAGGGGTAGACCCTGGATTAGTTAGTTATATTGAAGCTCATGGAACTGGAACGCCATTGGGAGATCCTATTGAAACTGAAGGTTTAAAATTAGCTTTTGAAACGTTATATAAAGACTCTGAATCTATTTATGGACAAGAGGCTCATTGTGCTATTGGCAGTATTAAAACAAACATAGGACATCTGGAAGCTGCAGCGGGAGTAGCAGGAGCAATCAAGGTTTTGATGGCGATGAAAAACAATACAATCCCAGGAAATCCATTGTTGCAGCAACCCAATCATTATTTAAAATTAGAGAATACTCCTTTTTATCTACAAAAAGAAACAACAGATTGGAAGGTAACAAAGGGAAAACATAAAATTGCAGGAGTAAGTAGTTTTGGTTTTGGAGGGGCAAATGCGCATATAGTTATCGAAGAATATATAGCAAATGAGAAACCAAATTATTCATTAAAAGCAATTCCTGTTTTTGCAATATCGGCCAGAGACATGGATGATTTAAATCGTTTGGCAAAAACGATAAGGGAATATTTATTGACTAATAATACAGCTTTTCAGGATGTATTGTATACGCTACAGTCAGGAAGAGAAGTAATGGAATGTCGATTGGCATTTGTTGTAAATGACCAAAAGGAATGTATTAATCGATTAAATGAATTTATTACGTCTGATCACGGACTAAACGATATGTACATTGGTACTAATGAAGATAGTATTACTGATACAGATAAAGAAGAATTTCAGAATATTACGAACGAATCTTTTACTGACAAAGATGTAAATACAATTGCAAGATTATGGAGTTTAGGTGTAGCAATTGATTGGAAAGTTTTATACGGAAATAAAACACCCCAAAAAGTTCATTTGCCTACATACCCATTTAAGCAAGCTCACTATTGGTTTGTTCCAACAAAAAATGAAAAAGAAACCATAGCAAAGCCTTTTAGAAAAGTTCATCCTTTAGTACAAACAACTATAAACGATACTACTTACGAAAGTGTTTTTTCTGGAAGAGAATCCATTTTTGCTTCACACAAAGTAAATGGAATAAATGTTTTACCGGGAGCTGCTCAAATTGAATGGATTCGCGAAGTAGGAAATCGTTATAAGGAAAAGCCTGTGACTAGAATTACCGATGTAGTTTTTAGAGAAGCTATTCAGGAAAATGACAATGAACAAGTTGAAGTTGTTGTAGCATTAGAAGAAACTGAAAATGGATTGAGCTATAGCTTTAAAAAGAAATCAGATACAACATCAATTTACAGTAATGGTACAATTCAGTACGATTTATTACCAGCAATAAAAACAGTCGTTATAGATAATATAGCCTTGCGATTACCTAATAGTTTAAGCAAGGAGGATTACTATAAATTGCTGAATGATAAGGGAATTACTTATGGAAAACATTTTCAGGGTATTCAGGAAATTATGTATTCAGATAACGAAGTTTTAGCACAAATTTATTTAACAGAAACGGAAGATAAATATATGCTCTCTCCATTTTTATTGGATAGTGCAGTACAAACTGTGATGGGGCTGAGTTTTGGATTTGATAAAAAGAACCCTACCAAACTTCCTTTTCGTATTAAAGAGGTGAAAATTTATAAAGAATTGCCACAACAATTTTGGTCGTATGCTAAAAAAATAGCTCCTGCAAAAGGAGAAGTTCTTCCTACATACAATGTAGATTTAATAGCTGGAGATGGCGAAATTTTAGTTCAATTTGAAGGATTTGTTGCTTTAAATATAAAGTCAGAACCTATTGCAGAAGAACTGTCTTATTCGATAGAAGATTTGATGTATGTTTCTGAATGGAAAAGAGAAAGACTATTTAAACAGGAAGAGACTCATAACGGAAACGCCTTAATTATTTCTTATCAAAATGAAGGAAGTAAGATGGTAAATCAATTAAGTGCTTATTTAATTGATAAAGATGTAACTATTTTTAATTCGGATGATTCGTCTGCGTTACCAGAAGGAATTACTGATTTGTATATTGTGCATGATGCGCCAGTAGAAGAGGCTCTTTTGGTATCAGAAACATTTTGGGAAAGAAATGAATTGGCGGTTTTTAAACTGCTCAAAAAACTATTATCCTCATCCTACATACATAAAGGTTTAAACATTACCGTTTTATCAGATCGTACGCAAAAAGTAGTAATTAATGATAAAGTACAGTGTCATGGTAGTGGGATTTTAGGACTGTTGAGTTCATTGGCAAAAGAACAAAGCAATTGGAATGTTCGTATTATCGATGTGGATGCATCAAATGAAATAACAGATAAGGATATCAGGCGATTGCTAACAATACCATTTGATTCTAATGGAGAAATAATAGCGTATCGCAATCAAAATACCTATATAAGAAATCTATATCCGCTAGAAACACAAACCATTACCACCAAATTTAAAAATGGAGGGGTATATGTAATATTAGGAGGCGCAGGTGGTATCGGGAAAGTTACCACAGCCTATCTGGTTAAAAAATATCAAGCTCAAATAATTTGGTTAGGACGTAGTGCAGAAAATGAAAGCATTCTGGATGCGCAAGAAGAAATAGCACAGTGGGGACCTAAACCAGCATATATCCAATGCAATGCAATTTTAGAAAATGAAGTAAAAGCAGCCTATCATAAAATTAAACAAACGTATCAAAATATTAATGGTGTATTTCACTCTGCATTGGTACTTAGGGATAGCTTAATGCATCAAATGAACGAAAAAACTTTTGTTGAAGTTTTTGAATCCAAAGCTACAGCAAGTCACTACCTGATAGATGTATTTGCCAAAGAGCCTTTGGATTTTATATGCTTTTATTCCTCTATGCAATCTCAGGTAAATGCTTTGGGACAAGCAAATTATGCCGCTGCTTGTATGTATAAAGATAGTTTCGCCTATACAGTTCAACAAAAATACAATATCCCGGTACAGATTATTAACTGGGGGTATTGGGGATCAGTCGGGGTAGTCGCTTCTGATGAATACAGGAATAAGATGAAGTTATTAGGTATTGGGAGTATAGAGGCAGATGAAGGAATGGCAATTTTAGAAGAAGTAATTGCACAAGAACACCAACAAGTTATTGCTGCAAAATTCATATAAAAGCCTAAGGTAACATTAATTGAAACAAACTATTATGATTAAGATTAACAAAAATAAAAAAGTGACTTTGGTGCAAGAAAGCACGTTTTTGACTCCTCAAATTCCGACTTTAACATTGTATAAAAAAGATGTAATTGCTGAGAATGATTTTAAAGAGGATTGTGGTCTGGCGATATTACAAATATTAATTCGAATGGGAATTCAATCTTTGCGCGCAAATACAATAGTAGAATGGCGAAAAGAACTAAATATTATTCCTCAATATAATTCTTTATTTCAGACTATTCTCGAAGAGCTCGAGAGAATGTTTTATATCCAGATTACAAATCAGGGAGTAGTTATACCAAAACATATTGAAGAAAAAGCGGCGTTTTTTTCTCTGGAAAATCAGTTAGTAAAAGCCAGAAGAGAAGCAAATCGCCATCATAATTACTATGCATTATTGAAACAGACGATTCAATCTTTTGAAGAAATTTTGAAAGGAAAAACTAAGGCTACAGATGTATTGTTTCCCGAAGGAAATTCCAAGTTAGTGAGTGCTATCTATAATGGCGATTATAGATCTAATTATTTCAACTCAATAGCAGCATCAATTGTAGAAAACACAATTAAGAATTATGAAGGGAATAATTTAAAGATAAACATATTAGAAGTAGGAGGTGGTACAGGAGGAACAACTGTGCGCATTTTGGAACGATTAAAAAATTATGGAAATCATGTTACATATACTTTTACTGATGTATCTCAAAGTTTTTTGATCGCAGCAGAAGAAAGATTCGAAGACATTATACCTTATTTTGAAACCAAAATATTTGACATTACCCAATCAGCATCCATACAAGAAATAGCTACAGGCAAATATGATATTGTAATAGGAGCTAATGTTATTCATGCGACTGCTAATATTGCTGAAACACTTAAAAATATAAAACCAATTCTTAAAAATGGTGGGCTGTTACTTATTAATGAGTTGAGTACGCTAGAAATGTTTACAACATTAACATTTGGTTTACTCTCTGATTGGTGGAATCATGAAGATAAGGAATTGAGAATTTCAGGTAGTCCGGCATTGACTTTTAATGGATGGAAACAAGTATTATCGGAAGTTGGGTTTGTAGATTGTGATGTATATCCCAAACAAGAAGATATTCCGCAACAAATAATAATAGCCAAAAGTAATGGCAGAGTATTAGTTGATACTCAAAAACCAGAGGAATTTGCCAAGGTAACAGCAGAAAAAAATGAAAAAGAGTTTGTAGCAATTGCTTCAAATACTACAATAGATTTAAATGATTTTCAGCAGAAATTGATAGCTATTGCAGCTGGCACAATCAAACTTCCGTTAACAGCTTTTAAGAAAGAAAAGCCGTTTTCAGACTATGGTTTTGATTCGATTTTGGGGCTTACACTTATTAAAAACATTAATAAAGGTCTAGAGATAACTTTAGATGTTACAGCTATATTCAACTATCCAACAATTCCTTTATTGTCACAGCATATACTGGATATATACCCAGAGTTGTTTCATGCAAAAAGTAAAATAGAAGCATCAGAGTTGGATCAGATTTCTGAAAAAGAGGTTGTAGAACCTAACTTATCAAAAAGGAAAACTACTCAGGAAAATGATACTATTGCTATCATAGGAATGAGTGGACAATTTGGTAAAGCTAATAATCTTGAGGAGTTTTGGGAGGCGCTAAAAAGCGGAAAAAATCTTGTAGAGGAAGTTCCAGAAGACAGATGGGATATTGCATTGCATTTTGATGAAGATCCAAAAGCTAAGCAAAAAACATATAGTAAATGGGGAAGTTTTTTAAGAGACATAGATAAGTTTGATCCCGAGTTTTTTAAGATATCTGGTAAGGAAGCCGAAAATATGGATCCGCAACAACGTATATTTTTACAACATTGTTGGAAAGCACTTGAAGATGCGGCAATTGACCCTGATCTTTTGCAAGATTTTAAATGTGGTGTATATGTTGGAGCAACAGATGGGGATTACTACAAAACCTTTTTAGAAGAGGCAAATGAACCTTCTGCATTTTGGGGTATTTCGGGCTCTATATTAGCAGCGCGCATTTCATATTTTTTAAATTTAAAGGGAGCTGCTGTAGCAATAGACACCGCTTGTTCAAGTTCATTGGTTGCGATGGATATGGGCTGTAAAAGTTTATTGGCAAAAGAAACCGATCTTATTATAACAGGAGGCATTTCATTATCGGTAACGCCAGAGTTTTACAAACTAACCAGCATGGCAGGAATGTTATCTCCAGATGGACATTGCTATACTTTTGATGAAAGAGCCAACGGATTTGTACCAGGTGAAGGTGTAGGGGTACTAATTATGAAACGCTTAGACGATGCTATACGAGATGGCGATCCTATTTATGCCACTATACAAGGGATTCTTACTAATCAGGACGGGGCAACTAACGGAATTACTGCTCCAAGTGTATTATCCCAACAAGACATTCAGAAAGAAGTTTTTAAAAGATATAATATTAATCCAGAGACAATTACCTATGTAGAAGCTCATGGAACGGGGACGAAATTAGGAGATCCGATAGAGTTACAAGCTCTTAAGGCATCTTTTAAAGAGTATACTTCCAAAGTGAATTATTGCGGAATTGGGAGTGTAAAAACAAATGTAGGACATACGCTTAGAGCAGCAGGAATGGCGGGTATTATCAAAGTATTACTAGCTATGAAAAACAAGCAGTTGCCTCCATCTATTAATTATGAAAACATCAATAAGCATATCCAATTAAAAGACAGTCCTTTTAAGATTCAGGAAAGATTAACTGCCTGGGATAGCAAACAACCTAAACGAGCTACAGTAAGTAGTTTCGGCATTAGTGGGACCAACGCATTTGTAGTTTTAGAAGAACATTTACAAAAAAACAATCTAGAGGAGGAAATTGATGAACCGATACTAATAGTTTTATCAGCATTAAACGAAGAAAGATTAAAGGTTAAGGCACAACAACTTGCCGATTTTATTAAAAATGAAAAGAACCTAAACCTTCGTGACATTGCCTATACATTACAAGTAGGTAGAAAAGCAATGGAGTGTCGTAAAACTTTTGTTGTGAATTATATAGAAGAATTGATTGCTCAATTGCAACAATTTGTTCTGGAAGAAACGACTGGTATTTATAAAAAGATTGAAAATGAAGTTAGTGAATTAAAAATTCAGCAGGCAATTTATGATAAGCAATATGATGTAATAGCAAGATACTGGGAACAAGGAAATACTATAAATTGGTTGAGTTTGTACGATGTACAGCAACCTAGTAAAATTCATTTGCCTACGTATATTTTTGCTAAAGAATCATATTGGATAACTCCTAAAGCAGAAACATCATTCTCTAATATAAAAACATTACATCCATTAGTACATGAAAACATATCGGATTTTGAATCACAAAAATTTTCATCTCGTTTAACTGGTAAAGAAGCTATCCTGTTGGATCATATCGTACAAGATAAAAAGATACTTCCGGGAGTTGCGTATATAGAAATGGCAAGAGAAGCTGTAGAACGCAGTGGATTACAGCCACATAGTTTCTCGAATATAAAATGGTTGCAACCAATAGAAATACATAAAGAATCAAAGTCAATTGAAACTGAAATTTATATAAATGCAGAGGGCACTTATGTTGAAATAAAGAGTATAGATAATGATGAAATAATGATTCATTTTCAGTCCAGTATAGGAGAGAGTAAAGAAAAAAAAGCCCCCCTTTACAGAGATATATCTGCTATAAAAGAGCAAAGTATTGCATTTTATACTGGTGAGCATTGTTATCAAATTTTCAGAACTAAAGGAATTAATTATGGCGATAGTTTAAGACATATAAATTCGGCCAATGTTCTAAAAGACGAAGTGCTTACAAGTATTTCGGTTTTTGATAAAAGTACTTTTAAACTTCCAGTTGAAATATTAGACAATGCACTTCAAACAGGAGCATTATTATGGTTACAAAATTCAGAAGAGTTAGCGTTACCCTATTCTATTGAAAATATTACATGGTACAATCTAGAGGAGGAAATTAAATATTGTTATGCCTATTATTCTGATAAGGAAAATAAAAAAAGCTTTGAAATAGAATTATTAAGTGCAACAGGAAAAGTTCTTATTGCATTATCAGGCTATAGAATGATGCCAATTTTGGGAGTTAAACCCAATACGGCACAAACGTATTTATATGAATCTATATGGCAACATAAAGTAAATACAAATAATATAGTCGATTCTACTATAACTAACGAATTTATAGTGGTTGGTGATTTTCCTAAAGTCGAATTACTGGGCGCTATAACAAGAATTAATGATATTGAAGAAACAGTATTGTTTTCTTCGGTTTTTGATAAAGTTAAGCAAGTAATAACTTTCAGAACTCCGGTACGTTTTGTAATTATTTATGATTATAAGAACGAACATAAGGTGCAGTTCTTATCAGGATTATTACGAACTGCAGCTATCGAGAACCCTAAAGTTTTATGGAAATGTATAGGTATTGATTTAGACACAAATACCAATGTAGAACAACTATCGAAAATTATTACAGTTGAATTAAATGAAAAAGAAACAACAGTTCGCTATGATAATTTAAAAAGAGAAGTAAAAACAATTGTTCCAATAGTAGAACCGCTAACGGTATCAAATGAAAATATCAAATTCGTTAAAGGAGGAGTTTATATCATTACAGGTGGTATGGGCGGTATTGGAAAAACATTGATAGAATACCTTTTTGAATCTTATAATGATATTAAAATTATTGTTAGTGGAAGATCAGTTTTAGATGCAGACAATCAGGAATATGTAGCATCATTTAAGAATCTGGTATATTATCGTTGTGATATTACAAATAAGCCAGCGACTCAACAATTAATTGATGAGGTACAAAGCCAGTACGGTAAACTCAACGGAATTATTCATGCGGCAGGTATCGTAAATGATAATTTTATTCAGCAAAAAAATAGTGCAGAAGCATTACAGGTTTTAGAAATAAAAACCAAAGGAATACGTAATCTTCATGAAACCACACAGCATATTTCATTAGATTTTATGCTTATGTTTTCTTCATTATCTGCTGTTTTAGGAAATTCAGGACAGGCTGATTATGCTGCTGCAAATGAGTATCTGAGAGATTTTGCGAAATTCAGAAATAAAGAAGTATCACAACAGAGAGCTTTTGGAAAAACAATAAGTATTGCATGGCCATTATGGGCTGGTAGCGGAATGCAAATGAATGATAGCAATAAGCAATCTCTTGAAAAGAAACTGAATATAGTTCCTTTACCCCAAAAAGAGGGAATACATTGGTTAGAAAAAGTACTTGCCAGTACCCTTGAGTCAGTTGTATTGCATTACGGAAAAGCTCCTTTGTCTGAAACATTTTTATCGGATATAAAAGGAGTGGCAGCGAATATTATACATCAAAATAACGGAAGTGAAACGGGAAGATTAACCGAAGAACTAACTGAAGAAAATATAAAAGAGGTTACCTACGAATATCTTGTGGGAATTTTGGCAGCAGAGCTACGTTTTCCAAAAAGTAAATTCAAAATCACAGATGCTTTTGAAAAATACGGATTAGATTCTATAATGATGACAAGCCTGACAAATCGTTTAGAAGAAACTTTTCCGAACATTCCGAAGACTTTATTTTTTGAATTCTTAACCATAGAAGAGTTGGTTGCCTTTTTCGTAGAGGAATATCCTAATGAATTAAACGCAATAGGGAATAGTAAAAAAGGAGTTGCTGAAATAAATAATCAAATTAGTATTTCATCAAAAATAAAATCAACTTTTAAAAAGGTTACAACGAATAAGTTTATACAACTGTCACAAACTAAACAAGACCTTCCAAAGAAGAATACTGATGTGGCTATTGTAGGATTAAGCGGTAGATACCCACAAGCAGATTCTATATCCGAATTCTGGGAAAATCTTAAGATAGGAAAAGATTGTATTACGGAGGTTCCTAAAGATAGATGGAATATTGATGGTTTTTTTGATAAAGAAAAGGGAAAATCCGGGCGTAGCTATAGCAAGTGGGGAGGTTTTGTAAATGATATGGATAAGTTTGATCCATTATTTTTTAACATAACACCTTTAGAGGCAGAGAAAATAGATCCCCAAGAGCGATTGTTTTTGCAAGTAGCCTGGGAGGCAGTAGAAGATGCAGGATATACTAATGAAACTTTAAAAAGAAATCCTTTTACGGGAGAACCAGACGGAAAAGTGGGGGTTTATGTGGGGGTCATGTACCAGGAGTACCAGTTATATGGAGTAGAGGAAACACTAAAAGGGAATCCAACAACGCTTAGAGGTAGTTCAAGTAGTATTGCGAACAGAGTTTCGTATGTTTTTGACATTCATGGACCTAGTTTGTCTTTAGATACAATGTGCTCCTCATCAAGCACAGCTATTCATTTGGCATGTAAAGCCATACAAGAAGGAGAAATTAATGCAGCAATTGCAGGAGGTGTAAACTTAAGTGTACACCCAAACAAATATTTGATGCTTAGCGATGGTGGTTTTGCAAGTAGTAAAGGAAGATGTGAGAGTTTTGGACAAGGAGGAGACGGATATGTTCCAGGAGAAGGCGTTGGAGCTGTTTTGTTAAAATCTCTTGAGCAGGCAGAGAAAGATGGAGACCATATTTATGGCGTGATTAAAGGAACGGCATTAAATCATGGCGGAAGAACTACGGGTTATACTGTTCCAAATCCTAAGGCGCAAACAGCGGTAATTAAAGAAGCTATTGAAAAAGCCAATCTTAAACCAGCATCTATTTCTTATATCGAAGCACATGGTACAGGAACTAGTTTAGGAGATCCTATAGAAATTGTAGGGCTAAAAAATGCATTAGAAATAACCGATGCCAGTAAATGTCGTATAGGTTCTGTAAAATCGAATATTGGACATTGCGAATCGGCAGCAGGTATTTCAGGGATTACTAAAGTATTGTTGCAACTTAAATACAAACAGTTAGTTCCATCTATTCATTCGGCTATATTAAACCCAAACATACAGTTCGATCAAACCGCTTTTTTAGTTCAACAAGAATTAGAACCTTGGCACTACCAAGGAGAAAAATTGTTAACTGCAGGCATTAGTAGTTTTGGTGCGGGAGGGAGCAATGCGCATATTCTTATACAAGAGTATCCAAAAGCGAATATAGTTGATGATTTTAATAAAGAACCAGTTATAGTAGTTTTATCGGCTAAAAACAAAAATAGATTAAAAGCCTATGCAAGTCGATTAACAACTTACTTAGAAAAAACTCCGGAAACGTTACAAAATATAGCGTACACTTTGCAGATTGGCAGAGAAGCTATGCCCGAAAGATTGGCAATAGTAACTAGTTCTAAAGAAGAGTTGACACGACAATTAGAACATTTTGTTAAAAACGATGTGGTTTTTACAGAAGATATTTTTACGGGGAATATAAAAGACGAAAGTGCTGATTTTTTGTTGAAAGGTAAAGCTGGAGCAGCCTATATTAAAGAAGCTCTTCAGGAAAAAGAAGTAGCATCTATAGCTCAATTATGGACAAAAGGAGTTGAAATAAAATGGCAATCACTATATTCAAATACCAGTTCTTTACAGAAAGTAAGCTTGCCAACATATCCTTTTGCTAAAGAAAAGTATTGGGTACAAACAATTAATACAGATGTAAAACAGGGATTAATCACTAAACTACATCCGTTGCTTCATACGAATGAATCCGATTTTGAAGCGCAAAAATTTAGCAGTGTTTTTACAGGAACAGAATATTTTTTAGAAGATCACTTTGTTCAAAATGAAAAAGTTATTGCAGGTGTAGCCTATCTGGAAATGGCTAGAGAAGCAGTTGAAAAAAGTACACACCAAAAAGTAACACAATTTAAGGACGTAACATGGTTACATCCTATTAAAGTACTCGAACAACCGAAAAAAGTTACGATAAGACTAGAACCTTCAGGAACGGAAATTAGATATCAGGTATATTCTAAGGAACAAGAAGAAGAAAGTGTTCATGGACAAGGAATTGTAACCACAATTGCTCAAGAAGCCCCTAAACCGTATGATTTAATAAAAATTAAATCTCGTACTGATAAGACAGCTTCGGGAGCAGTTTGTTATGAAATGTTTAGTAGTCTTGGGTTTGGATACGGAGAAAGTTTTCAAGGCATACAAGAGTTGTATTACAATGATACAGAAGCTCTGGCCAAAATAGAATTGCGTAAGGATAGTGACATGACCTTAGATCCTGGAGTACTAGATAGTACACTACAGGGATGTTTGGCATGGTTACTTCTAAAAGACAGTAATAAAATGCCTTTGTCTATACCATTTAGTGTAGGGAAAGTAACGGTTTATAAAGAGATTATATTTCCGGTATGGTCATATGCAAGGTTTAGTCCAAAGGCTAACCCAAAAGCAGTTGTGCCCCAATGTGATATGGATTTACTAAACGACAAAGGTGAGGTTGTAGTAAGTTTTAAAGATTTTGTCATATTACCATACGATGGAGGATTTTTAAATAAAAACTCCAAAAGAGAATCCTTGGCTACAGAAGTTTATGATTACCAATGGAACGCAACTGAATTAGAAAAAACGTATGCTCATGCCACAGATTACAATGATGTGGTTTTAGTAGAGACTACTCAAAATTTGACACAACAATTTAGTGCAGCTTTTGAGGGAACAGTATATCGTATAGACGACGAAATAGAAGAATCTTATTTTCTGAAAATAAATGAGCTGCTTAAAAAAAGAATGTCTCAGAAACAGAGAGGACATTTTTCGGTACTTATAAATGACGAAGACTATGATAAATACGGATTTATTATAGGAATGTTGAAATCGGCTTCAAAAGAAAATCCAAGAGTTAAGACTAAACTTATTTCTATAGTATCAATAAATGGTAAATCAGGAAATGAATTAGTACAGATCTTGCAGGAGGAAACTGAGGATGAACAAGCAGAAGTACGTTACTTAAATAGAATTAGAGAAGTGAAAAAGGCAACTTCGGTATCTCTAAACCAGATTTCTAATCTTAGGATTAAAGAAGGAGGCGTTTATTTAATTACTGGTGGTGCAGGCGGAATAGGAAGTGTTTTTGCCGAGCATATTGCTAAAACTCAAGGAACTCAACTTGTACTTACAGGAAGAAGCGCTAAAAACGAAACAATCCAAAAGTGTATAGGAAACCTGCCAAACGCGCAATATTACGCATGTGATGTTAGCAGGTATGAAGAAGTAGAAAACCTGATACAAACTATCCTGACCGATTACAGAAAAATAGATGGAATTATTCATTGTGCAGGTATAGGTTTGGCAAGTACAATTATAGAGAAAACAGTAACAGAAATCTATAAGGTATTGCCACCAAAAATTGCAGGAGTTAAAAATTTAGACAAAGCATTACAAAATGAAACAATAGATTTTATGATGTATTGCTCTTCCATTTCTTCGGTATTGGGAGATATAGGATTGTCTGATTATGCAGCTGCTAATGCTTATATGGATCATTTTGCAAAAAAACGCAATCGTTTAGTTCAAGATGGTAAACGTAAAGGAACAACACTTTCTGTAAACTGGGGATTATGGGAAAGTGGAGGTATGCAAGCCAATGCTGAGAGTATAGAGTTTTTATCAAAACAATGGGGAATGTCTCCTCTTCCTGAGGCAGAAGGAGCAAAAGCTTTGGATAAGGTACTACAACTAGCAAAGGAACAAACCATTGTGGTATATGGTGCTAAAAATAAACTAGACAAAATCTTTGGAGTTAAAGGAATTGATATAGTAGTTCTTGATGAAAATAGTATTTCTGAGCAACCAACAGAAGATTTAAAGACAATTGCTTATCAGAAAATAGTCGAAATATTTAAGAAAGAGCTAAAATTAAAAGAAGAACATATTCAAACCCAACTACCTTTTGAGGAGTATGGTATAGACTCAATGTTGGTAGTAAAACTAACCAATAGATTAGGAGATGTTTTTGATAACGTTTCGGTATCGTTACTGTTTGAATATCAAACAATAGACCAACTTGTGTCTTATTTTGTAAAAGAACATTCAGCTACTTTGCAAGCATTAAAAGCTACAAAACATACATATGATGTTCCCGTTGACAAAATAATTAAGAAAGAAGAATATTTTGCTATAATTGAAGCAAAAGAATACACGCGTTTTATGCAACCAAAATTAGTTTCGGTTGTAAAAAAGGAAGAAATAAAAAACGAAGATATTGCCATAATTGGATTGAGCGGAATCTATCCTGGGGCAAAGGATATTGCGGAGTTCTGGGAAAATCTTAAAGCAGGTAAAGATAGTATTACAGAGATACCAGAACAACGATGGAATATTGATGAGTTTTATAATGAGCAGAAAGGAAAAAAAGGAACAAGTTATAGCAAATGGGGAGGTTTTATTGATGATATAGATAAGTTCGATTCCTTGTTTTTTAATATTTCGCCACGTGAAGCTTCAATGATGGATCCACAAGAACGTTTGTTTTTACAAACTGCATGGCATGCGATTGAAGATGCGGGATATACCAAAAAGAAATTACAAAATATAGGAAAAAACACAGCTACAGATATAGGAGGTAACGTAGGTGTTTTTGTTGGAGTAATGTATGAAGAATACCAATTGTTCGGAATAGAAGAAAGATTCAAGGGTAATTTTATCGCTCCAACGGGAAATGCCAGTAGTATAGCCAATAGAGTTTCTTATTTTTTAGACCTTCATGGGCCAAGTATGGCTGTAGCTACGATGTGTTCTTCCTCGTTAATTGCCATCCAGATGGCTTGCGAAAACATACATTCTGGTAACTGTGAAGCAGCTATAGCGGGAGGTGTTAATTTAAGCATACATCCGGGCAAATATTTAATGTTGAGCGATTTACATCTAGTATCAGAAAAAGGCAAATGCGAAACCTTTGGTGAAGGTGGAGATGGGTATGTTCCTTCAGAAGGAGTGGGCGCAGTCATGTTAAAATCCTTGGCAAAAGCTAAAGAAGATGGAGATCAAATTTATGGGGTTATCAAAGGTGGAGCTATAAACCATGGTGGAAAAGTAAACGGATATACGGTACCTAATCCTAATGCGCAAGCCGCAGTAATTTCCAAAGCAATGGAAAAAGCTGGTGTTTCGGCTAATACCTATAGTTATATCGAAGCTCATGGTACAGGAACTAAATTAGGAGATCCTATTGAGATTGCTGGACTTAAAAAAGCATTTGCAGGGGCCGAAAATCAATCTTGTAAGATTGGTTCGGTAAAATCAAATATTGGACATAGCGAGGCAGCAGCAGGAATATCTGGAGTTACGAAGGTGCTTTTGCAACTCAAGAATAAGCAACTTGTTCCTTCATTACATTCTAAGAAATTAAATACCAATATCGATTTTGAAAATAGTCCATTTAAAGTACAGCAAGAATTAGAAGATTGGATTACTACAGATGGCAGGCCAAGAATAGCAGGTATAAGTAGTTTTGGAGCAGGAGGTACCAATGTACATCTTGTGATAGAAGAATATGAAAATGCTACACAGGATTTGGCAGATAATCAAGATCCTGTTATCGTTCCTATATCGGCTAAAGACGCTATACGATTAAAAGAATATGTCCAAAATATAGGCAACTATTTAGAAGAAAATATAGCGCAGTTTACGATTAATGATATAGCCTATACTTTGCAAACTGGTAGAGAAGCAATGGAAAGCAGAGTTGCTTTTATAGTTACAGATGCACACCAATTGGTTGCAAAACTAAAGCAATATCTAGTAGAACCTACGGTAGGAATACTAGGCGAAATAGAGACCAATAAATTGTTTCATCATAAAGAAATAAGCAATGACGCTGAGCAGGCTATAATACAAAAAGATCGGGAAGTTTTGGCTACTTTATGGACTCAGGGAGAACGTATTGATTGGAGTCGTTTGCATGATAAAACGCCTAATATCATTAGTCTGCCAAATTATCCATTTGCCAAAGAATATTGTTGGTTTAAGCCAAAAGAAGCAATAGCAATTAAAAAAGAGCATCCATTAGTACATCAACAATTTCATAAATTAGATAGTTCTCGATTTATAAGTAAATATTCGGGTACCGAACAATTTTTGTCAGAACATATCCTGAATACAGAAAAAATCTTACCTGGTGTGGCCTATCTTGAGATAGCAAGAATTTCGGGAGGATTATATATAGATAAAAAAATAGCGCAATTAAGAGATGTATTTTGGATGTCTCCATTACAAGTTAACGGACATTCCAGATCAATAGTTACTGAATTACAGACATTAAATGAAGAAATTACTTTTACTGTTAAAGATAAAGAACAAGAAAACATTGTTTTTAGTCAGGGTAAAATCAGTACCGCCTTTTCAAAACAAACAGAAAGAGTTGATACAGAATTAATCCGTAATCGATTATTGGATGTTGTTTATAAAGAAGAATATTATAAATTATTTAAAGAACTTGGATTTCATTATGGAACAAGTTTTCAAGGAATCGAATATATCCAATATTCCAAAAATGAGGCCTTAGCAAAAATTAGTATTGATAAAGATTTATCAGATCAGTATTGGGCTGTTCAGGCAATGGATAGTGCTTTACAGACCTGTTTAGGAATTCACCTTAATGGGAATACAAAACAATTGCCATTATCAATCCCATTTAGTGTTAAAGAAGTAAATATTTACAAAGAATTACCTTCTTCGTTCTGGTCTTATGTAACTATAAAAGAACAAGATGAAGGACAAAACGCGCTAAAACACTATGATGTAAAATTAATAGATGGAACGGGAGAAGTAATAATGAGTTTTATAGATTTTGTAACGCTACCCTTTATAAATCAAGAGCAAGCAGTATCGAATAAAATAGAAGCTTACACACAATTATATTCTTATGAGTGGAAATCTAAACCAATCACAGAGAGTGCAATAATCAACTCTAATAGAAATTATGAAGTTATTCTGGCAGGTTCAACTTCAGAAATAGCCGAACGATTAACTGATGAACTGGAAATTCAGGTTACGAGTATACAAAGCCAGAACGAGGAAGAATTTTTTAATGCTATTCTGGATTGTGTTAAACAAAAACTGATTCATAAAAAAGAGACTCATTTCTTCATTGTATTTGAAAACCAAGAAAGTTTGGCGTATAGTTTTGTTTCTGGAATATTGAAATCTGCAAACAAAGAGAACCCTATAATCTCAGGGAAAACGATAACGGTAAATCAAATTTCAATAGAGAACATAGACCTTCTGTGCAAGATTATAAAAGAAGAAAAAAATACAAAAGATACAGAAGTTCGATATAGCAATAGCGGTCGTGAAGTTAAAGAAATTGGATTCTATGAGAAGACATTCAATGAAAATACGATTACCATTAAACCTAATGGAGTTTATATCATTACTGGAGGAGCTGGAGGACTAGGGATGATTTTTGCAAACTATTTGAATCAATTTGAAAACACCAAACTCTTTTTGATTGGAAGAAGTGAATTATCTCAAGAAAAGAAAAACACTATCAATGCATTAAATAATGTAAAGTATATCCGTTGTGATGTTACTAATCGAGTAGCTATGTCTATGGTAATTAATGAAATCCTTACAGAAGAAGGACAAATTAATGGAATTATTCATAGTGCTGGAATAGGAACAGCGAGTCAGATAATAAAAAAGATCCCAGAAGAAATACATAAAGTATTATCCCCAAAGATTGATGCAACTAGAATTTTAGATGAATTGACACAGCAACTGCCATTAGATTTTATTATGTATGTATCTTCCATTTCTGCCATTATGGGAGATATAGGATTAGCTGATTATGCCTCTGCCAATGCCTATATGGATGCTTATGCGCTATATAGAAACCAATTGGTAAAAGAAGGAAAACGCTCAGGAAAATCCATTACAATCAATTGGGGATTATGGGAAAATGGAGGACTACAAATTCATGAAGAAAGTCAGAAATATTTAGAGCATTACTGGGCAATGATACCATTGCCTACAACAGAAGGGCTTAAAGCATTATCTCGTATTTTTAAAGAAGCGCCGTCGCAAGTAATGGTTGTGTATGAGAAAGCATCTAAACTCATAGAAAAGAAAGAACAAAAAATAATAGGCTCAGCTACAAATAATTCTGTAGTTACAAAAGAGGTTTGTATTGAATATTTTAGAAATCTGATAGCCGAAGAGTTACAAATAGAACCTGAGAGAATAGGTTTAACGACACCATTTGAAACGTATGGAATGGATTCTATCCGTATCGTAAAACTTACCAATAAGTTGAATGAAGATTTTGACCACATCTCAAATACATTGTTTTTTGAGAATCCAACTCTGGAAGATTTAGCAATATACTTCATGAAGTATCAGTCGGATTCGATGTTGAAACTCACAGAATCTCAGCAAGGAAAACAAACATTTGTAGCAGATAAAAGTGAAACTTTTTACCATAAAGAAGTAAAAGAACCAATAGCAGTTAATTCTAAAGCTATTGAAGAGCCTATTGCAATTATTGGTGTGGCAGGAAAATACCCCGGAGCTAATACCTTGGAAGAATTTTGGGAGAACTTAAAAACAGGAAAAGATAGTATTACAGAAATTCCAAAAAACAGATGGAATACCGAATTATTCTTTGATAAGGAAAAAGGTAAAGAAGGAAAAACGTATAGTAAATGGGGTGGTTTTGTAGAGGATGTAGACAAGTTTGATCCTATATTTTTTAATATATCGCCCAAAGAAGCGGAGCTAATGGATCCACAGGAGCGTTTGTTTTTACAAACAGCCTGGGAGACGGTCGAAGATGCAGGATATACGCCAGAAGGTCTGAATCAAAAAGTAGGTGTTTTTGTTGGGGTAATGTACAGTGAGTATGCCATGTTTGGTATAGATGCCATGCATGGAGACCAATTTGTAACACCAAAAGGAATCCATAGTAGTATAGCCAATAGAGTTTCTTATGTAATGAATTTTGAAGGACCGAGTATGGCTATCGATACCATGTGTTCTTCTTCTATTACCGCAATACATTTGGCTTGTGAGAGTATCCGAAAAGGAGAATGTACAACCGCAATAGCAGGAGGAGTAAATCTTAATTTACATCCGTATAAATATCTCTCGCTAAGTAGTGCTGGTTTTGTATCGAGTCAGGGAAAATGTGCCGCTTTTGGCGAAGGGGCAGATGGGTATGTTCCAGGTGAAGGAGTTGGAGCAGTACTTTTAAAACCACTATCAGAAGCTATAAAAGATAAAGATCAAATTTATGGTGTTATCCGATCTACAGAAATCAATCATGGCGGAAGATCCAATGGTTTTCATGTACCTAATCCTAATGCGCAAGCCAAGGTTATTCAAAAAGCAATTCAAAAAGCAGGGATAGAAGCCTCCTCATTGCAGTATATAGAAACTCATGGTACAGGTACAAGTTTAGGAGACCCAATAGAAATAGCAGGGTTATCTCAGGCTTTAAATCTTGGTTATAATGCTAATTGCAAAATAGGGTCTGTAAAATCTAATATTGGGCATTGCGAGTCGGCTGCTGGAATTTCGGGATTGACAAAAATTTTGCTTCAATTTAAAAACAAACAAATAGCGCCTTCGATTCATAGTGCTATACTCAATAAGCATATTCAATTTGATGAAAGTCCATTTGAGGTTCAGCAAGAACTCACAGATTGGATAATTAAAGATTCAGAGAAAAGAAGAGCGGGTTTAAGCAGTTTTGGAGCAGGAGGAAGTAATGGGCATATCATACTCGAAGAATATCAAAGAAATGATGAAAGAGATACTCATAAGATAGAGCCAGTACTCCTTGTTTTATCGGCAAAGAATACCGAACGATTAAAGCAGAAAGCCGAAGAACTTATTCAATTTCTGAATGAAAATGATACTATTTCGTTGACTGATTTAGCCTTTACATTACAACTAGGCCGAGTGGCTATGGAAACGAGATTATGCATAGAAGTTGTATCTGTAAAAGCACTAAAAAAAGAACTTTATGACTATTTGCAAGATCAGTTTTTAGGGTATAAAAATACCTTAAAAAGCTACGAATTAAATAAAACAGTCAATACAGATATTTTGTATAAAACAGCTTTGGATAATAAAGATCTAAATGAACTGGCAAAATCGTGGATTCAGGGAGAATACATTGCATGGGAAAAGCTCTATAATACACAACCCAAGCGAATAAGTTTACCAACATATCCATTTGTAAAGAAGAGGTATTGGTTACCAGAAATCTCAGAGAAATTAGATAAAAGAGAAAAGGTATCAAAAGCTATTCACCCATTATTTCAAAATTAAATCACATGAAATTCAAGATTATATATACAGGAGAAGAGTCATTCTTTCAATATTATAAAATAAAAGGAAAGAAAACTTTACCATTATCAGCTTATATAGAGATGATAAGAGTTGCAGGATGTAAAGTAAATAATGGAGAAATCAATGTAATACAAAACTTTAAATGGAATCTGCCTATTATAATAGAAAAGGACCCGTTGGTACTTTATATCGAATTATGGGAACAAAAAGAGGGATTCTCTTTTGAATTCTATCAGGAAAATGATGCTTTTCATAAAACAATATATGCACAAGGAAATTTATTAAATGTTTCCAGAGTTATACCTACGAAGATTAAATTGGAGCACTTGGCGGGTATAGTTCCTGAGTTAAACAAAGAAGAATTCTATAAGCAGTTAGCAAATAAATCATTTGAATATAGTAATGAATTACAGAGTATTCATTCTGTATTTCAAATACAAAATCAGTCATGGTCAAGGGTTACTCCCAAAGAGGAACATGAGCAGTATGTGTTACCATTAAATATAATTGAAAGTGCTTTTCAGACTTTAAAAGGGCAGCAAGACAGTAATACTTCAAGGATAGAAAGCATTGAAGGAATGCATATATATGGAGATATTAAGGATACACAATGGTGTCAGGTAATCAAGGAAGAAGGTAAAGAGGTACTCTATACCGTTAATCTGCTTAGTGCGGGAGGAGAAGTCCTGTTAGTATTTGAAGGAGTAAAGTTGTTTTCGGATAATAGTGTTTTCGGATTGCAATATTTTGAAGAAGTATGGGAAGAGATTAAAGAAATCAATCAAGAAACCAATCCTTTTCAGGAAAAGAAAATTCTATGTCTGGGCGATACTAATGATGTACTTCTTCACTTTAAAAATGCATTTACAAAACATGGTGCAGCCGTAATTCATGCCCCATCTATGGAGAATATCAAAGGATCTTTTGATTATGTATTTATATTTCCAGATCGTTCTTTGGTACTCAATGATAACGAAAGTATATCTTATGGAAAAGAAGAAGAATTTGTATTTATATGTTTAAAAAAGCTTTTAGAATTAAAAACTAATAATTCTCAGATACAGATTATTACAAACCAGACGCAGAAAGTTTTCCCTCCTGATATAGTTCAGGAAAAAGGAGCTGGAATCTTTGGTTTAGTTGGTACTGTAGCTGCCGAAATGCCAACTTGGAATTTTAGAGTAATTGATATCAATGAAAAAGAGTTAATAGATTTTGAAAAATTAGCTATTAAAATACTAGAAGCAAACGAAACATTAGTGGGGTATAGAAACGGAAGTTTTTATAAGAAACTATTAAATACTATAGATGTATTACCTGCATTACCTTATTCTAATAAAATTAGAAAAAACGGAACGTATGTAATTCTTGGAGGAGCTGGTGGATTAGGTAAAATCACTACAGAACACTTGATTAATAAATATAATGCCAAAGTATATTGGTTAGGAAGAAGACCATTAGATATATCTATAGAAGCTACTATAGAAGATTTTTCCGGATATAGCAGGAAGCCTGTTTATATTTCATGCGATGCGAATAAACTAGAAGATGTAAAAGCTGTCTTTGAACAAATAAAATCTAGTGGAGAAACTATAAACGGTGTAATTCATTCTGCTTTAGTGCTGGAAGATAAACCATTTTATGCAATGAGTTTTTCGGACTTTACTAAAGCCTTTGCTCCAAAATCAATAGCAGTTCAAAATTTGGTTCAGGCATTCAAACACGAACCTTTAGATTTTATGTGTTTTTATTCCTCTATTCAAGGATTTTTTAACGGTCCAGGACAAGCCAATTATGCCGCTGGATGTACCTATAAAAATGCTTTAGCAAAGGTAATTGAGCAAAAATATAATATACCTGCATATACCATTAATTGGGGATATTGGGGGAATATAGGTGTGGCTTCGGATGCTAAATATGCGGATCGAATGGATCAAATGGGAATAGGGAGCATTGAAGCAAAAGAAGGAATGATTGCCTTTGAAAAAATTCTGGAAGGCGAAAAAAAGGAACTATATGCAGTGAAGTTTTCTAAAAAAACGATTGCAAAAAGTTTAACGTCCAGAATAAAAAAGGACTACTTAGTAAAAAAGATTACTGAAGAGAAAAGACTGATGGATCAATTTGAGTTAAATGCCTCAGATAGTGAAGAACATCAAAATAGTGTATTAGCCATAGTACAAAAAATAGCAGCTTCTCTAATTAAGCTTCCTCAGGAAGAGTTTGATATAGACGAACCTTTTTCAACAATGGGGTACGATTCTATTTTGAGTAGTCAACTTAGCGAATACATAAACAAAGAACTAAATATTGATATCCAACCAACGGACTTATTTAATTATCCTAGTATTCGATCATTGGTGCAATATATTATCGAAAATAAGGACGGTTGGAAACACAAGATAATAGAAATCAAAAATGTAAATATACCAGTACCTAATAAGGAAGAGTATATAGCAACCCGAACAATAGATGAAAAAATAGATTCAGGTGATATCGCAATTGTTGGTATGAGCGGAGCTTATGCAGGAGCTTCTAATTTAGAAGAATATTGGGAAGCTCTAAAAGGAGGAGAAAGTCTAATAAGAGAAACCCCAATAGAAAGATGGGATGCTGCGCTTCATTACAGTCCTATTAAAGGGGAAGAAGATAAAACCTATAGTAAGTGGGGTGGTTTTATGGATAATGTGGATAAGTTTGATGCAGGATTTTTTAAAATATCAGGTATAGAAGCCGAAAACATGGATCCACAGCAACGATTGTTTTTAGAGCATTGTTGGCATGCATTAGAAGATGCAAATTTAACGCAAATTCATTTAGATGGTAAACAAGTAGGAGTTTATGCCGGAGTAGGAAATAGCGATTATATACAAAATCCAAAAAACAAGCATGTATCCGTTTTTTGGGGTATGGATAATTCAATTCTTGCAGCCAGAATCTCATATTATTTAAATTTAAGAGGACCTGCAATAGCAATTGATTCAGCATGTTCATCATCATTAGTAGCATTAGAAGCAGCTTGTAGAAACCTGTTAACAAGAAATATTGATATGGGGATTTGTGGAGGCATAAGTTTAGCAGCCACGCCACTATTTCATAAAATGGCAAGCAAAGCAGGAATGTTAAGTGAGGATGGGCAGTGTTTTACATTTGATCATAGAGCAAACGGATTTGTACCAGGAGAAGGTGTAGGCGTAGTGGTTGTTAAGCGATTAAGCGATGCTCTAAGAGATGGTGATATGATTCATGCCGTAATTAAGGGAATACTCACTAACCAAGATGGAGCAACCAATGGAATTTTGGCACCAAGCGCACCATCACAAGAAGCTTTGGAAAAACAAGTATATGAAACTTTTAATATAAATCCAGAAACTATAAGCTATGTAGAAGCGCATGGAACAGGAACTAAATTAGGAGATCCCATAGAGGTGGAAGCTCTTACTAAGGCTTTTAGAACAAAAACACAAAAAAAGAATTACTGTGGTATTGGAAGTGTAAAGACCAACATTGGACATACTCTGCATGCAGCAGGATTAGCGGGATTGCAAAAAGTGATTTTGGCAATGCAACACAAACAAATGCCACCTTCTTTAAATTATCAAAAAAATAACGAATTTGTAGATTTTGAGAATAGTCCTTTTTATGTAAATACAGCGCTCAAACCTTGGGATGATTATGTAGGAGGTAAAAGAAGAGCCGCCATTAGCAGTTTTGGTTTTAGCGGAACTAATGCGCATGCTATTATTGAAGAATATATTCCTTCTCCTTCAGAAAAAGGAGAAGAGATAAATGGTAAAGTAATCATCGCTATATCTGCAAAAGATAAAAATAGTCTAGAGCGATATGGCAAAAAAGTATTATCGTTTGTTCAGGACAACCCAAATATTTCATTAAACTCTTTGGCATATACGTTTCAAGTAGGGCGTACTGCAATGGAAGAGCGTTTTGCCTGTGTAGCACAGAATAAAGAAGAGCTACTATTGAAGTTAAAAAACTTTTTAAATCTGGATCGTGAAAAATCTAGCGTCTCAGGTTTTTATACAAATAATATAAGAGTACAAGAGAACACTACTATAAAAGGTATTTCGGGAAAACTATTTGTAGAAAGTGCTATTAAACATGCAGAATTAGAAACTGTAGCAGAATTATGGACACAAGGTGTAAAAATAGATTGGGAGTTATTTTATAATCAAACGATAAAGAAAATTAAAATACCATCGTATCCATTCGAGAGAGATCGATATTGGATTGAGGAAACAGAAATAGAATCTCAAAAAACTTCAAAAATACATCCATTAATTCATCAAAATGCATCGACACTTAACGCGCAGAGATTTGTAAGTGACTTTAATGGTACAGAATATTTTATTAAAGAGCATATAGTAAATGGCTCTGGTTTATTCCCTGGAGCTGCATATATAGAAATGGCAAGAGAAGCAGGAGAAATTAGTACTAATACTGAGATTAATGAATTATATGATCTTACATGGCAAGAACCTTTAAGAGATAAAGAAAACTGGCCTCAGCTTAATACTGTAATCTCAAAAACGGCAAGTTCAGAATATCAATATCAAATATTTTCAACTCACAATGAGAAAAAAGTTATACATAGCTCAGGTAAATTGAGAAAAACATCCGCTAATACTGAGCTTTCAGAACGATTAGATGTAGAGAAAATAAGAACTGAGTTATCTCTGTCTAAGAATAAAAAGGAGATATATGAACACTTTAATGATTTAGGATTTGATTATGGAAAAAACTTTCAAGGAATTGAAAATATTAAATATTCTCAGAACAAAGCACTAGTTGAATTAACATTTAAAAAGCAGGATCAGTTTGTTTTAGAGCCAGGTATGTTAGATAGTATATTTCAATGTACTATAGGACTTTCATTAGAAGGAAAAACCAATATAATTTATGTTCCATATAGTATACAAAGGCTTACTATCTATAAAGACCTACCTCTCAAAGCCTGGTGTTTGGTTGAGTTAATAGCGACTAAATCTAATGCTGCGGGCATCCGAAAATATAATATGGTTTTGGTAAATAGTTTAGGAGAAACGATTTTAAAGTTAAATGAATTCACACTATTGCCATTAGAAAGCATTCCTGCAGATAAAGATAAAACACAAGAAGATCGCAAAGAAGGAATCCAATATTTTAATAAAGTATGGAAAAATACTGCCCCACAAATAAGTAAGGATAAAGAAAATAAGCAATTGGTTTATTTGGCAGGATTTCAAAATGAGATAGCCGAAAAAATAAAGTACAATGGTTTGAATGTTAGTGTCCTATCAGATAGTCAAGATCCTAAAGATGCATTTGGGGTTATTTTTAAGAAGCTTAAAGAAATTATAACAGCAAAAGAGGAGATACAGCTTACTATCGTGATAGAAAGCAGCAAGTACAATCAATATGGATATTTGGTAGCATTACTTCAATCTGCTCAATTAGAATGTTCTAAAGTAGCAGGGAAAGTTATAGTTCTGGAAGATGCGGCTAGAAAGAGTATAGAAGAAATTCTTCAAATTCTATCATCAGAAAGAAATTTGGAAGGTCTAGAAGTTCGATATATAAATGGACAGCGACAAGAAAGAATTTTGGAAGCCATAACACCAGAAAAACAAACTCCAGAAGTAAAAATTAAGGAAGGAGGAGTGTATTGGTTAACTGGAGGAATGGGTGGTTTAGGACAAATATTCTTAGAACATATTTTGAAAACCAAGAATACAAAAGTAATTCTTACTGGTAGAAGTGTTAGTAACGATGCTTATAAAAAAATAGTAGACTCCTATCCAAATGTGGTATATAGTAGCTGCGATGTATCTGATAAAGAATCAGTAGCACTTCAGTTTCAGCAAATAAAACAACAATTTGGTGGTCTGGACGGAATCATACATAGTGCAGGAATTATAAGAGATTGTTTGATAATTCATAAAACTATGGAAGAAGCAACAGAAGTAGTAAAACCTAAAATGGACGGTATACGATTTTTAGATGAGGTTACTAAAAATGAAAAATTAGATTTTTTTGTAAGTTTTTCTGCCGTAGCAGCAGTAATGGGAAATCAGGGGCAAAGCGATTATGCTGCTGCCAATGCTTACATGGACAATTTTATGACTTACAGAAGGATAAAATGTGAGCAAGGACATCGATTTGGTAAGAGCATAAGCATTAATTGGCCGCTATGGGAAAATGGGGGAATGAAAATGTCTGAAGAACAAAAACAGTATATAAAAAATCAAACAGGTATGTTACCAATGCCTAATGAGATAGGGACCAATAGTTTTGATCTCATATTGTTTAGTGAGCATACGCAGATGATGCCAGTATATGGTTTATTAGAAAAAATTAAAACACATAAAGCAAGTATTAAAGAGGTTGTAAAAGAGGTAAAGGAGAAGAAAGACAAAGAATACAATCAGGAAACAGTAACATCATTTATTACTTCTTATTTAATAGATCTTTTATCAGAAGAATTTAAGTTGCCTAAAGAACGATTTGAACTTCATAAATATTTTGAAGATTTCGGAATAGATTCGATTAGCATTACCAAATTAACGAACAGTTTTGATGCTGTTTTTAATGATATTCCGAGAACCTTATTTTTTGAGTACCATTCACTTCAAGAGTTAATAGGGTATTTTCTAGAAAACCAACAAGCAACAATACAAGAATTGTTGCTAAAAAATGAAGATTCATTGTATTCATTATCGCATAAAGAAGAAGGTAATGAAACATTTTTGGATGAAGTCGTTGAAGAAAAAAATCAAGATTTAGGTCAATTTATAGCGGAGGACAATCCAAAATATCAAGATGCTTTTTCAGTAGCCAAAAATACAGATAACGAAGAAAAAATAGCAATTATAGGATTAGCAGGAAAGTACCCAGGAGCAAATAATGTACAAGAGTTTTGGGAAAATTTGAAACAAGGAAAAGATAGTATAACCGAAATACCAGATGATCGATGGGATATGACCACTTTTTATGATGAAGAAAAAGGTAAATCAGGTAAAAGTTATAGTAAATGGGGCGGTTTTATAGAAGGAGTAGATAAGTTTGACCCATTATTTTTTAATATATCTCCTCGAGAAGCAGAAATTATGGAGCCTCAAGAGCGATTGTTTTTACAAACAGCTTGGGAAACTATTGAAGATGCAGGTTATACAAGAGAGCAATTAGGACAGTCGACTCAAGCAAATGAAATGACTGGCAATGTAGGTGTTTTTGTAGGCGTAATGTATGAAGAATATCAACTATATGGTATAGAAGAACAGCATAAAGGAAATCAGATTCATCTTGTAGGTAATCCGAGTAGTATAGCCAATAGGGTTTCTTATTTCTTTAATTTTCATGGGCCAAGTATGGCTCTCGATACGATGTGTTCCTCCTCGATAACAGCGGTAGAATTGGCTTGCCAGAGTATTATGAACGGAGATTGTAAGGCAGCAATTGCAGGTGGAGTAAACGTAAGTATTCATCCTAATAAATATTTGCTTTTAAGTAAAGCTGGATTTGCATCTAGTACAGGACGTTGTAAAAGTTTTGGAGAAGGTGGCGATGGCTATGTACCATCTGAAGGAGTTGGGGCAGTTTTGCTAAAAAAATTGTCTGACGCAGAGCGTGATGGAGATCATATTTATGGCGTTATCAGAGGCGCTTCGTTAAACCATGGCGGAAAAACGAATGGATACACGGTACCTAATCCAAAAGCTCAAACTTCGGTAATTAAAAGAGCTATGGAAAAGGCTAACCTCAACGCAAATGAAATTTCATATATCGAAGCTCATGGTACAGGAACAAGTTTAGGAGATCCGATAGAAGTAGCGAGTCTTAAAAAAGCATTTCAGGTTGATGATGAAGATTATTTATGCAAGATTGGCTCTGTAAAATCTAATATAGGACATTGCGAATCGGCTGCAGGAATATCAGGAATAACAAAAGTGTTACTACAATTAAAGCATAAACAATTAGTACCATCTATTCATGCAGAGGAACAAAATGCTAATATTAATTTTAGTAATACTCCATTTAGGGTACAAAAAATATTAGAACCATGGGATACTAATGGAAACTCGAGAATAGCAGGTATTAGTAGTTTTGGAGCAGGAGGTAGTAATGCTCATTTGATTATTGAAGAATACAATATTCAAGAAAGGCAAGATAACTATGACCAGCCAATACCGCTATGGGTTATGTCTGCAAAATCAGAGAAACAACTAAAGGAATATGTAGAGAAGCTTTTGAAATTTATAAAAGATCAGGAAGAACTTTTACCACAAGAAGTTGCATACACGCTTCAGATAGGAAGAGAAGCAATGTCGCATAGACTCGCTTTTTATGCTACTACTATTGAGGAAGCAATCACCCAATTAAATGCTTATTTGGATGGCGTTTCGTTAGATTATTATTACGGAACTATAAATCCAGATGTACTAATGAATGACGATGTAGCAGATACTGAAATCAAAAGATTATGGGAAACCGGGGATGCAAGGATATTAGAATTATGGTGTTTGGGAAGAAAGACTGAATGGTCTATGTACTATGATAAAAAACAATTACCTCAAAAGATAAGCTTACCTACATACCCTTTTGTAAAAAAACATTGTTGGTTTTCTAAAATTGATAAAGCTAGCGAAAGTGTTGTAAAATCAAAAGAAGCCACACAGATACATCCTATGCTTCATGAAAACATTTCGGATTTGGAAGGAATTAAATTTCAAAGTGATTTCTCAGGAAACGAAACGTTCTTAAAAGATCATTTGGTAAATTCTGAAAAACTATTTCCAGGAGTTGCCTATATAGAATTGGCTAGAAAAGTATTAGAAGAAGTAACACATCAGGAGGTATTACAACTCAAAGACATTACTTGGTTGAAACCATTAAAAGTTGAAAATAAAACAAAAAAAGTTACCACTCTGGTATCTAAAGATAAAAGCGAAATTGTAGTTCAAATATCAAGTAATGAAGAAGGGAAAAGTATAACGCATGCCGAGATAAAACTGGGCAGAGAAGAGTTAAAACAACCCTTGCAATACAATATTTCGCTTTTAAAAGAACAAATGCAAGGAGAGAAAGAAGGCGCAGTATGTTATGAGGCTTTTAAAAAGGTAGGTTTAGAATATGGTGATAGTTTTCAAGGAATCAAAAAAATGTATTTTAATGATCATAAATCTTTGGTTAGCATTGATTTACCTACATATGAAGGTGTTGCATTAAATCCAGGTGTTCTAGATGCGGCATTGCAAGCAACTATTGGTGTAGATTTTAATAACAAAGAAGGAGGAGTTCAATTACCATATAGCCTTCAGGCGGTAGATATCTATGCTAAAGACCTATCGGGAGCTTCTTGGTGTTATGTACAAAAGCATAATGAAAAAAGCAGAACACAAAAATATTCAATGCAAGTATTGGATCAGGATGGAAATGTATTGATAGGAATGAGAGATTTTGTGTCGATACAATTAAGTCCGGAACCAAAAATAAAGCAAGAAAAGAACGATAGTGAGTCTATTGGAATTTATTATGAATCTGTATGGGAGCAAACATCTTTCGAAAATCAAGTTCTGGTTGCTCATAAAAAGAATGCTTTTATTGGAACTAAAAATGAATACTCTTTAAGATTAGAAAAAGAAATACAAACCAATGGAGGAAGTGTAAGCTGGTATAGAGATGTAATGGAAGTTCCTCTGGACATAAAATCTATTTATTTTTTACAAGGTATATGGGATGCAAATGATAAAAGCGAGGTGCTTGAGCAAATTGATAAAATAGAATTAAATGTATTTAACAATATAAAAGCTTTACAAAAAAGAAGTACCGAAAAACTAGAAATAGTATTTGTAACTAAACAAACTCAAAAGGTAATTTCTTCGGACATAGTTACTGAAAAAGGAGCAGGTATTGTTGGATTTGTTGGTTCATTGGTAAAAGAAGAAATGAACTGGGTTTTTAAAAGTGTAGATGTTTCGGAGTCCAATGATATGAAGAGCATACTTCAAGTTTCCTATTCTAAAATGGGAGAATCATTTGCGATTAGAAATCTCAATTTATATCAAAATATACTTGTACCAGTAGAAGATAAAATAGAAAAGCAATATTCAAAATTTAGAAAAGGCGGAGTATATGTGATTTTAGGAGGAGCAGGTGGTTTAGGAAAAGTTACAACTTCATACTTAGTAAAAGAATATCAGGCCAAAGTGTATTGGTTAGGAAGAAAAGAGCAAGATGATACTATTACAGCAGCAATTGAAGAAATAGCACAATACGGAGTATCTCCAACATATATCCAATGTGATGCAGGCAATAAGCTAAGCATGCAATCGGCGTATACACAAATCAAGCTTACATCTGAAGATATCAATGGGATTTTTCATTCGGCTATAGTGCTCAATGATAAAATAATTGCCAATATGAGCGAAGAAGATTTTACAAAATCATTCTACCCAAAATCAGTAGGAAGTCAATATTTAATAGAGGCTTTTAGCCAGGAAGAATTGGATTTTATTTGTTTTTATTCCTCAGCACAAAGTTTCTTTAGAGCAGCTGGTCAATCTAATTACGCAGCAGGATGTACCTATAAAGATAGTTTAGCAAAACAAGTTCAGCAAAAATCAGGCATCCCAACCTATGTAATCCATTGGGGATATTGGGGGAATACAGGAATTGTTTCTACTAAGGGGTACGAACAACGTATGCAACAAATGGGTATAGGAAGTATTAATGAAGCTGAAGGCATGCAAGCGTTAGAAAAAGTTTTCACACAAAAAAGCGGTCAACTTTTCGTAATGAAATTTTTAAATGATGCCGTAATTAAGAGAATGAATATTTTTCAATTGAAAAAGCAAAAAGTTCAACCTCCAAAAGTGGCAACAATAGAACTTAAAAGAATCAAATTAACGTCTCCAAAACAAATCTTAAATTAAAATGACTACTATAAAAAATAATGCTATAGAAATGGAAAGGATATGTTATAAATCCTTACTCAGTATTTTTATGAGTATGGGGTTTAGAAATGACATAGCTAACGAAATAGACCTGTTAAAAATAGAATTAAAGGTTATTGATAAACACACTCGTTTGCTGGAAGAATGTATTCGTAGTTTGAAAAGCCATAAATATCTTCACGAAAATGAAGGGATGCTAACGATTTCTAAAGTAATTCAGGATGAATTAAGAGATTTTGATTGGCAGGTAACATTACAAAAAAGCACTATAGAAATGCCAGAAATGGCAAATCATGCTAAATTATTATTTGCATGTCTGGAAGGGTTACAGTCCATATTTCAAGGAAAAGTTAATGCAACAGATGTAATGTTTCCTGATGGAAGTATGGAGCTGGTTTCTGGAGTCTATAAAGGGAATGAACAAGCCGATTATTTTAATGATATACTATGTCAGGTAGTAGAAAATATTGTAGCAGATAATGTTGAAGCCTTAGGAGAAGGAGAAAAATTTACTATCCTGGAAGTTGGAGCAGGTACAGGAGGAACAAGTAATTTATTATTTAAGGTATTAAGTGCATACAAAGATAAAATAAGTTATGTATACACAGATTTATCCAAAAGCTTCTTGTTTCATGCAGAGAAGCATTACAAAAGCATTGCGCCTTATCTGGAAACTAAACTTTTTAATATCGAAAAGTCACCAGAAAATCAGGAACTCCCATTAGGAAGTTTTGATATGGTAATTGGAGCAAATGTAGTACATGCAACAAAAAACATTAGAAATAGCCTTCAAAATATAAAAGGAGTGCTCAAGAAAAATGGAGTGTTGGTATTAAATGAAATAACTCAGAATGATATATACGCAACCCTCACATTTGGATTGCTCGATGGCTGGTGGTTGTATGAAGATGCAGAAGTAAGGCTGGAAGGTAGCCCGGGATTATCTACCGTGGGATGGCAAAAAGTGTTAACAGATACAGGCTTTGTCAATGCGATGAATTACCCAGAAGACGAAGAATTATTTCAACAAATTATAATATCTCAAAGTGATGGCGAAATTATCTTGGTAAAAGAGGAGGTTAAAGTAGCACAAAGTGTTAGAGAAATTAAATCGGATAAAGCAGCAATAGATTCTAACAATGCTACGGAATCATCACAAACTGTAGATATTAGAGAGATAGAAAATTTTATAAAGGCAAAATTAGCTTTAGTGCTAAAAATGGAGGTTTCAGAATTTGATGAGATAACACCAATGTCTGATTATGGAGTAGATTCAATTATAGGATTAGAATTAATAAAGGAAATAAATGAAACGCTAACAGATGCAATTCCAACTACAATATTATTTGATTATCCTACCATAAAAGAATTTTCTAAATACTTGGCAGAAGAACATAGTTCGGCTTTTACTATGCAGCCAGCAGTATCAAAAAATGAAACCAGGCTAGAGAATGAAGTCTTAAAGCAACCAGTAGAAACAATAAAAGAAGAAGAAACAGCTTTTTTTATAAATAAAGAAAAAAGTCAAGCGCAACGCCTATGGTTAGAAAAACCTGCCACGATAGCAGATATTAAGGTTGTTGAATTTAATTTACCCGCAATACAACAAGATGAGGTTCTGGTTGAGATTTCTCATTTCTCGCTCAATTTTGGGGATTTACTTTGTGTAAAAGGATTATATCCTACAATGCCTCCGTATCCTTTTTCGCCAGGATTTGAGGCCTCGGGAACGATTATGGAAGTAGGCGAAAGAGTAACCAATTTTAAGACTGGAGATAGAGTAATAGTAATGACTGATGGGAGTTACGGATTGCATAGTACACATTGTGTTGCTAATGAATTACAGCTGTTATCCATACCCGAAAATCAATCTTTTGAAGAAGCATGTGCAATTCCTACAGTAGCGATGACTATGGTAGAAGCTTTTAGGAGAGTACAGATAAAAAAAGGAGATTATATTTTAATTCAAACCGCCACAGGTGGTATCGGACATATTGCTGTACAATTAGCCAAATATTTTGAATTAAAGATTATTGCCACAGCAGGCAGTGATGATAAAATAAATTATTTAAAGCAAATAGGAGTTCCATATACGATTAATTATAGAGAACAAAATTTTGAAGAAGAAGTAAATAAAATAACGAATGGCCAAGGGGTAATGGTTGTTGTGAATACGCTTTCGGGCGAAAATATTCAGAAAGGAATCAATTGTTTAGGAAAAAGAGGGCAGTATATAGAGTTATCGATGACAGCATTAAAATCAGCAAATAAAATCGATTTGAGTAAATTTTCAAACAATCAAACCTTTATAGCAGTTGATTTAAGAAAATTAATAGGCGAAGATCGAGAATATATTGAAGGCTTATGGGCTGAATGTAAAGAATATATAGAAAAGGGAATTTTAAAATCAGTGATAAGTACAGAAGTTGCTTTTGAAGATTATAAAAAAGCCTATACAATATTAGAAGACAGAAATAATATTGGTAAAGTCATTGTAAGAGCCAATTCGGCAAGAACGTCACAGATAGAAATTCCATTACGTAATTCTACAGAAAGTAAAAAATCCAATCAAAACGCCAAAGCATTGGATATAGCTATAGTTGGAATGAGTGGGCAATATGGTAGTGCAAAGGATTTAAATGATTTTTGGGAAAAAATAAAAGAAGGGGAAAGCCTTATAGAAGAAGTACCAAATGATAGATGGAATATTGAAGAACATTTCTCTGCAGATCAGGAAGTAGCTAATAAAACCTATAGTAAATGGGGAAGTTTTTTAAGAGACATAGATAAATTTGATCCCCTGTTTTTTAGAATATCTGGTAAAGAAGCGGAGGGTATGGATCCGCAACAACGTTTATTTTTAGAACATTGCTGGAAGGCTTTTGAAGATGCAGCTATTGTATCAGATCAGTTAAATGGGGCAAAATGCGGAATATATGTTGGAGCAGGACAAGGAGATTATGTGCAAACAAATAATCTGGAAAATGCAGCAATTTATTGGGGAAATAGTAGTGCCATCTTAGCTTCAAGAATATCCTATTTCCTTAATTTAAAAGGTCCTGCTATTGCTATAGATACAGCATGTTCATCATCATTGGTGGCAATAGAGATGGCTTGCAAAAGTTTATATCACAAAGAAATTGATGTAGCATTAAGCGGTGGCGTATTTATTAATACAACACCTAGATTTTACAAATTATCAAGCAAGGCAGGTATGCTAAGTAAAGACGGTCAATGTTATGCTTTTGATCATCGTGCCAATGGGTTTGTACCAGGAGAAGGGGTAGGCGTTCTGGTACTTAAGAGATTAGAAGATGCAAAAAGAGATGGCGATTATATACATGGTATTATAAAAGGAGTAGAAACTAATCAGGATGGAACTACAAATGGGATTTTAGCACCAAGTATGAAATCTCAGGAAGAATTAGAAAATGCAGTATATCAAAAATATGATATTCACCCAGATAGCATAACTTATATAGAGGCGCATGGTACTGGAACAGGTCTTGGTGATCCTATAGAGTTTGAAGGATTAACACGTGCTTTTAGAAAACAAACCAATAACACTAATTATTGCGGATTAGGGAGTGTAAAAACTAATATAGGCCATACCGTTTATGCAGCAGGAGTAGCAGGAGTACAAAAAGTAATATTGGCATTACAGCATAAAAAAATACCGCCAACTTTAAATTATGAAAAGACAAATAGTTTAATAAACTTAGAAAACAGTCCTTTTTATATAACAAATAAAATACAAGACTGGGTTACTGCTGATGCAACACCAAGGAGAGCAGCCGTAAGTAGTTTTGGATTTAGCGGAACAAATGCCCATCTGGTTGTAGAAGACTATGAAAATAAGCATCAACAAAATCGTTCTAATAAAGAGTTTGTTATACCAATATCTGCAAAAAGTGAGAAAGCTCTTGAACGCCAAATAAAACAACTTGTTGATTACCTGGAGCAAAAACCAGTAATTTCTATTGAAGATGTAGCGTATACTTTGCAAGTAGGACGTCAATCGATGGAATTCCGTAGCGTATTTATAACAGATTCTATAACAGACTTTTTAATTAAGCTAAAGAACGATAAGAGTACTGTAAGTTCAAGCGCAATCTCGGCGAAAGAAAAAAATCAATTCAAGACCTTTTTGTCAAACGGAGCGGGAGAAGCTTATATAAAATATGCTACAGAACATAATGAATATCAGTCTTTGGCCAGTTTATGGGCTATGGGCGTAGCTGTCGACTGGAATAAATTATATAGTGATAATAAAGAGAAACCTCAAAGAATAAGCTTACCAACGTATGCTTTTGAAAAAGACAGGTATTGGTTAAAAAACAATACCATTATCGAGTCGAATCAAGGAATACAAAAACGACATCCTTTGTTACATCAAAGTGTAAGCGTAGATGAGGGAATTCAAAAATTTAGCAGTACTTATTTAGGAGAAGAGCACTTTTTTAGAGATCATATTTTTAGAAATAAAAAAATATTACCAGGAGTAGCTTATTTAGAGCTAGCCAAAACTGCTGGAGAAAAGAGTATAGAAAAACATATTACGCAATTTAAAAACGTGTTATGGCTTCAGCCTATATGGCATCAAGGAAATGAAGTAAAAATTGAAACAGAAATCATCAAACAAAAGGGAAGCCTTCAATATGTTGTATATAGTAACATAGAAGGAAAAGATACTTTGGGTTCGGAAAAACAAATTCATAGCCAAGGAGAACTGATCTCAATCGAAGTCTCAACACCTATAAAACATGATATAGAGAAAATTAAAAAATCTCTTAACAAAAGTATTTCCAGAGATGCTTTCTATAAGACATACCAAGAAATAGGATTAGAGTTAGGAGCCTCTTTTAGAGGAGTGCAACACTTGTGGTATAACTCTTCTGAAGCAATTTCTAAAATTGAATTGCCAAAAGGAGAAGGATATGCTTTGACTCCAGGTATTATGGATAGTGCTTTGCAAACATGTATAGGGATCAATTTAGAAAAAGAAGTAACAGGACTTCTATTTCCTTTTAGCGTAGAGCAGATTGATATTTACCAACCATTAGAAGAGAATATATGGTCGTATGTACGAAAAAGTAAAAACAACAAATCAGATGAAGTCATTAATTATGACGTTGATATTTGTAATCTGAATGGAGAAGTATTAATCGCATTTCAGAATGTATTATTTCTACCAGAAAGAAAAATAACGCCAGAAATAATAACAACTGAGCAAGCACAATTTTATAAACCAGTTTGGAAAGAGACTCCAATAAGTGCTAAAAGAAATGCCGAAGTAAAACGTAAAATAGTAATCTGTGATGCTGCTCCAGAAATGGCAGCACATTTTCATGAATTATTAAATACGGATATAGCTGTGATTGAAGCCAATTCTGCCGAAACTTATTTTGAAAAGACAATAGCAATAATCAAGGAATTGATAACAAGCAAAGAAACTGTCGAACTAATCTTTGCATATCCTATAAATAAGCAGTTAGACATAGCGTTTTTAAGTGCTTTATTAAAAACAGCTTCGCTAGAGAACTCAAAAATCATAACAAAAATGATAGGAGTTGATAAGGAGTTTACAATATCAAATAGTGTCGTTATTTCTAAAATAATTGAAAATGAAATAGCATCAACAGATCAGGAAATTAAATATACGAAAGGAAACAGAAATTGTAAACAGCTAGAACTAGTTAGCCTTCCAAATTCTAAAGGAAAAACAGCTATTAAAAGAAATGGTCTCTATGTGATTACTGGAGGAATGGGGAGTTTAGGACGCATTTTGGCAACACATATAAGTAGTCATAAAAAAGCTAAAGTCATTCTTTTAGGACGTAAAAGATTAAATAAAAGTCAACAAGATTTTATTGGGAATTTGCCAAATGTAACCTACATGATTTGTGATTTAGCAAGTGAGCAAAAAGTACAGAATACAATTTCTAAAATTAAAACAAAGTTTGGAAATATAAACGGACTCATTCACGCAGCAGGAATCACAAAAGATAGTTTAATCCTAGCCAAAACAGAAGAAGAAGCTAAAAGTGTTTTTACTCCAAAAATGGAAGGACTAAAACACTTAGACGAAGTATGTAAAGATGAACCTTTAGACTTTATGATGCTATTTTCTTCTATCGTAAGTGAATTAGGAAATATTGGGCAATCAGATTATGCTGCAGCCAATGCCTATCTTAATAATTATGCTTTATATAGAGAAGAGGAACGATTACAAGGAAACAGACAAGGTAAAACCTATAGTATTGGATGGGGATTTTGGCAAGATGGAGGAATGAGATTGCAAAATGAACAAATAGCCTATTTAGAGACTCAATGGGGGATGAAACCAATGCCAACAGAAGTAGGATTAGAATTATTTGAAACAATTTTATCTACAAATTCTCAAAATATAATAGTAGCCTATGGAGATTCGAAAAAAATAGGAAATGTTATTACGAACCATTTTACTGAAAAGAAAAAGGATGAAAATGCAGTAGAACAAATTAGAAAAAATGTTAGAGAAGCGCTCACGGATAAGTTACACTTATTGATTGCAGATCTATTAAAGCTAGATAAAAATAAAATAGAAAGAGATAAAGATTTAGCATTATATGGAGTAGATTCAATTTTACTAACCGAATTAAATTCTGAGCTGAATGCTTATTATGAGATTTCATTATTACCGTCAGTATTTTACAATAATACAACTATAGAAAGTTTAGCTGAGCATTTATTAGAGGAATATAATGCAGCCGTTCATGATAAACATCAAGACATTGATGCAGTAATTTCAGAAAACGGATTAAGTAATAAAAACACCTCATCGAGTACAAAAAATAACGAGCATAGCCTAAGTCAGCTAGATACTAACGAATTACAAAGTACCATAGAAGGGTCTTCTTATTTGATACAATTTCATAAGATAGTACCCGAAAAACCTAATGTTTTTATTATACCAGGCGTTCCGGGTATTGCGTACGGATATTATGAATTAGCAGAGCAGTTCTCTAAATATGGAAACTGTTATGGAATCACTATGCAAGGAATTTTTGATAATAAAAAACCATTAGACAGCATAGGAAAAATGGCTAGCCATAATGTAGCTGAGATTGCTAAAATAGCACAACCAGACTCAGCGATATATCTTGTTACGCATAGTTTTGGCGGACTAATTAGTTATGAAATGGTAAAGCAGTTACAAGCATTATGTATAGAAGTTAAACAAATATTTATGCTCGATTGTTTTCCTAATACATTATCCAGCAACGAGATGGATAAAACTGTTTTGTTCCTTAATTTATTCCCTGAAATATTTGATAAAGTAGAAATAGAAGCTTTAAAAAATAGAGTACAAGCCATTCTACAAGAAAAAAATACAGTTAGAAAGGAATTATTATATGATTTCATTACAACAAATGGAGTAACAGTAAATGAACAAATGTTTGGAAAACTATGGGATGTTTTTGATGTATCTATGAGTTGTACTTACGAAATGGATATTCAGCATCAGGTTCCTATTACACTAGCCAAAGTAAAAGATCAGGTAATTACAAATGAATCCTATGATTTAGGTTGGAGTCCATATTTTGAACAGGTAGAAGTAATAGATGTAGAAGGAGATCATTTTTCGATAATAAGAGAACCTCATTGCTCCAAATGGGTTAAAGAAATAACATTTTATAAAGAACAAAAAGAACAAGAATCCTTGAATTAAATAACATAAAATAACATTAAAAAGATTAGCAATGATAGTATCTATAACTAAGATAAAAAGTGTTTCACTATTAAAATCAATGTCATTATTCGGTGTAGAATACAGATTAAAAAAACAAATGAAAGAGGTAAAGTGCTTAAAATATAGAAGTTTGAAACTTTTTAGAATTGTCTATACAATGACATTATGGAGAGACCATGAGCATATGTTGGAATTTAGAAACAATGGTGAACATAGAAATGTGATGAAAGATATTGGTAAAATAGCAGTATACGGAGCTTATGTTTCTTATGAGACAGAAAAAAGTCCTTCATGGAGATCTGCCATAAAGATGTTAGATGAAAAAGGGAAAAAAGTAAATTATTAATTGGCCTTTTAAAATATAGAATATGGAAATTAAAAAACAGTTTCATCCAATTAGACTAATAAATAGTAGTGAATTGGAGGATAAGAAAATGATAGGTATAAATAAAGAAAATGTAGAGCTTGTAATAGTTAATAATAACGATGAGATTAAAATATTTCAAGGACTCTGCCCGCACGAAAAAGAATTGCTGAGTTTTGGAGAAATTGATGGAGAGCAAAATATAGTATGCCCAGCGCATCAATGGAAGTTTAATTGCACATCAGGAGAAAATAAATGCAAATCAAAAGACGGTTTAAAAACATTCTATTATGAAATAGTTAATGGGGATATCTTTATTGATAAAAATGAACTTTTGGCTCATAAAAGAGAGATGGAAAATACACCTGAGCAAAGATACATACCTATAAAATCATTAAAAGATTTGCCAGGTCCCAAAACAATACCAGTTTTTGGTAATTCGTTAAGCTTTCTTTCTAAGATGACAAAAGTGCATTTGCAATACGAAGAATGGGCAAAAGAATATGGATCTTTTTATAAAATTAATGTTAATGGCGAAAACGGAGTAGTGATTTCTGAAGTGTCTTTTATCAAGGAAATTCTAAACCAACGCCCTTATAAATACAGACGTTTTAAAAATATCAGACCCGTATTAGAAGAGATGGATGTTCATAACCTTTTTTCAACAGAAGGAGATGAATGGAAAAGAAGCAGAAAATACGTAACTCAAGCACTCTCTAATAAAGTACTTAGGTCCTTTTATCCATCTATAAAAGAAACTACAGAAGACCTTTATAATCATTGGGAGAGAACATTGGAAAAAACGTCAGAAATAGACGTGCATAAAGATATTTTTAATTACTCATTTGATATTATATCCTATTTAGCATTTGGACAGAAAATAGGAACTGTTGGAAATGACGGAAATAAAATTCAAAACAATTATAAAAGAGTAATGAACATGATACAATTTCGAATTGTAGTTCCTGTTCAATATTGGAAATTTTTTAAACTACCTAAGGATTATAAATTAGATAGAGATTTAAAAGAAATAAAACAAGGTATCTGGAAGTATATAAATGAAGCAAAGGAAAGAATAAGATTAAATCCTGAACTGAAAGAAAACCCGACAAACTATATAGAGGCATTATTACAGGCAACAGATGATGATGGAGTACACTTAACAGATGAAGAGATTTATCCAAGTATATTTGGAACACTTGTAGCTGGAGAAGATACAACTGCCAATACTATATTATGGGTACTACATTATATTACAGACTATCCCGAAGTTCAGAAGAAGATGAGAGAAGAAATATCGCTTGTTTTAGGAGAAGAAAAGTTTTTACAAGTAATGGACGATTCCAATCAATTAGAGTATGTAAATGCAGTTATTTATGAGGTAATGAGGTTAAAACCAGTAATCCCAGTCATCGCATTAACTACAAATGAAGACTGTATTATTGGAGAATATGAAATACCAAAAGATACAGATGTATTTTTATTATCCCATTATAGAGATCAGGAAAGTTGTCCTTTTTTAAAAAGAGAAGCATTTGATCCGGAACGCTGGGTAGATAGCAAAAGTATCACGTTTCATACAACTCAAAGTAACCTTATACCCTTTGGACTTGGAAAAAGAATATGTCCTGGGAAATCATTGGCAATGGTAGAAATGAAAACCATTTTGTGTATGATTTTAAAAAATTATGAAATCACAAAAGCAGATAAAGAAAATAGTGTAGAAGATCATTTTAATACAACTCTTGGACCTAGTAAATTCAATATAAAAATTAAGCGTTTGAACACACCTGTTTTGGTTGTATAAATGCAATTGTAAACAAGAGCCTTAAAATTTTAAAAACAATAAAATGAATAATAAAACTGCAATTATATTAGGGGGAGGAATTTCTGGATTAATGGTTTCAAAAGTACTCAGTAAAAGATATAAAAAAGTAATTCTAATCGAAAAAGATGAACTAGAGGACAAGCCAGAAGTGCGACAAGGTCAATCTCACGGAGGACAGTTTCATGTGTTGTTGCTTAGAGGGTTAAATACTTTAGAACACTATTTTCCAAGGATTACAAAAGAATTAAAAGATGATGGAGCTGTAGAACTAGACCTTGCCAATGGAGCATACTGGTATTCTTATGGAGGTATAAAAAAAAACATGATTACGGGGATAAATACATTGATATGTAGTAGAAAATTAATTGATTATAGAGTTCGAAAAAGAGTAGAAAAAATACCGAATGTGCAAATAGTCGATAAAACAAAATATATCGATTTAATTGAAAAAAACGGAACGATTAAAGGAGTAAAAGTTAAGGGTATAGATACTGAGGAATATGTAATAGAATCCGATTTGATAATTGATGCGACGGGAAGAGGTTCTTTAACACCTAAGTGGTTAGAAAACAACAATTATTCAAAGCCAGAAGAAGAGAGAACGATAGTTAACATTACATACAAAACAGCTATATACACGAGACCTGAAGGAGGACTTCAGGGAGGAAAGGTAATGATGTATGCACCAAAATCTCCCGATAAAATAGGAGTGGTAATACAACCCATTGAAAATAATAAAAACTTGGTTTGTGTAGCTGGTTGGCATAAAGAAGATCCTCCGACAGACGAAGATTTAATGGAATTTCTTAAACAATTACCAGACAAAAATTTTTATAATGTGCTAGCTGCATGCCAAAAAGAAAGTGACTTTGTAGCCTATAAGTTCCCGTATTGCTTAAGGAAATACTATGAGAAGTTATCTAAATTCCCTAAAGGATTCCTTCCGATAGGAGATGTGTTTTGCAATTTAAATCCTGCACATGGACAAGGTATAACTTCTGCTTGTTTACAAGTAGAAATTTTAGAAGAACTAATAGAGAAACATGATCCGGCAAATATGTCAAAGATATATTTTGAAAAAGTTGCTAAGATCTTGGATCAATGTTGGGATGCCTCATCGTATGAAAATTTCAGGTATGAAGAAACCATAGGTAAAAAACCTAAAGGAGTAAAACTAGTCAATAAATATATGGTAGCAATTCATAAGGCAGCCAATAAGGATGCATCGGTATATAGTGAACTTGTAAAGGTTTCTGTCATGATAGAACCTGTAACAAATTTATTCTCTCCCAATTTTATGTGGAAAGTATTTGTGGCTAATATGCGTAAATAGTTTTTTATTAATTAAAACCAAGAAAAATCAATGAAAGCAATAATGTTTCCAGGACAAGGAGCCCAATACAAAGGAATGGGAAAAGATCTTTTTGATAAGTATAAAGACAAAACGGAAATAGCTTCAAATATCCTTGGATATGACCTAGAAGAATTATGTCTTAAAGATCCCAAAAGAGAACTTAACAAAACAGAGTTTACACAACCTGCTTTGTTTGTTGTTAACGCACTAAAATATGATGAACAATTTGCTTCAATCCAAGCAGATTATTTTATCGGTCATAGTTTAGGAGAATATAATGCTTTATTGGCGGCAGGAGCATTTGATTTTGAAACGGGAGTACGAATTGTACAAAAAAGAGGTGCCTTAATGGGAGAAGCTTCTGGAGGGGCAATGGCAGCTGTTTTAGGATTAGATGAAATCACTTTAAAAGAAAAATTGAAAGAGGGAGGACATGAAGCTATTGATATAGCTAATTTCAATACACCTAGTCAAGTAGTAGTATCAGGTCCTGAAGAAGCAATTAATCAGCTGGTAAAAGATTTTGACAGGCAAGATATAAAAATTATTCAATTACTAGTTACCGCACCATTTCACTCCAGGTATATGAAAAGTGCAGTAGAAGAGTTTAACGGCTTTATTCATAAACTAGAGTTTAATAGTCTTAAAGTTCCAGTAGTTTCTAATGTTACAGCAAGAAGTTACGCCCAACATGAAATTAAAGATTTGCTCGGAACACAAATAGCAAGTTCAGTACAATGGGTTGATTCTATCCGTTATCTGATGGGAAAAAATGTTAAAGAATATGAAGAAGTAGGAGGAGATAGATTAACCAAAATGGTTGAGCAAATTCAGAGCAGTTGTTCGCCTATTTATGAAGAAATAAAGATAGAAGAGCCAATCCTTATTAGTGAAAAACAAGTAAAAAATATAGCGGAAGAAACAACCGGTATTCATAAAAAAAATACGTTAGGAAGTAGTACGTTTTGCGAAAGATACAATACATCTTATGCTTATGTTGCAGGTGGACTTCATATGGGAATAACTTCGGTAGAGATGGTGAAGAAAATGGCAAATTCTCAAATGTTAAGTTTTTTGGGAACCAAAGGACGTACCATAAAAGAAATTAATAATGATATAGAAAGGCTTCAGGAACAAGTAGCAAAAGAGAAAACTTTTGGAGTTAATTTATATCACAATATTCTGGATCCTAACAAAGAGATAGAATTAGTCAATAGTTTGCTAAAGCAAGGGATAACAATAATAGAAGCAGGAGGATTTAGTCAAATTACCTCAGCCTTAGCGTATTTTAGAATTGTAGGTTTAGAGAGGAAAGACGGTCAAAATATAGTTTGTAATAACCAAATCATAGCCAAAATATCGCGACCAGAAGTTGCAGAAGGTTTTATGAAACCAGTTCCGGAAAGGCTTATCAAAAGGTTGTTAGATAACGGATGGATTACACAAGATCAGGCAGAAATGGCAAGAGAAATTCCTTTAAGTGGAGATATCTGCATAGAAGCAGATCCGGGAGGGGTAACGCATAGGAGTTCTGCATTTGTATTGTTTCCATCGATAAAAAGTTTGCGTAACCAAATCCAAGAGCAATATAAGTATAAAGACCCAATACATCTGGGGATTTCAGGAGGAATAGGAACTCCGGAAGCTGTTGTTAGTGCTTTTATCATGGAAGCCGATTTTGTACTCACAGGTTCAATTAATCAATGTACAGTAGAATCTGGTTTAAGCCCTATAGCCAAAGAGTTATTACAAAATAGTGATGTACAGGATACAGCATACATTCCAGACGAAGAACTATTTGAAATTGGCATACAAGCACAGGTATTAAAGAAAGGAGTTCTCTTTGCAACACGTGCAAAAAAACTATACGAGTTGTATCAACGCTATGATGGTTTAGATGATTTGCCCATTGATGTAAGAGAACAACTAGAGGCTAAATACTTCAAGAAAACATTACCAGAAGTATGGCAAATTATCAAACAAGAGTTTATACAAAGAGATGAAATAGCACAAATAGCGAGTATAGAAGAAAGACCTAAGAAAAAGATGGCTACTATATTTAAATATTATTTAAGGCAGGCAAACCAATATGCATTAGAAGGAGCTACAGAAGAACAAGCTAATTTTCAAATACAGTCAGGAGCAGCTTTAGGTGCATTTAATCAATGGGTAAAAGGAACACCATTAGAAGAATGGCAAAACAGACATGTAGATCAAATAGGAATGAAAATCATGGAATCTGCAGAAAAATTAATGAATAAAAAAGCTGCATTGGTTTAAAGATAGTGTCGGATAAAAAAGTATAAAATATTAAAACGAATAAAAATATGAATACCGCTAGAGAACATGCAGTAGTAATAGGGGGGAGTATGGCAGGCTTAGTTGCAGCAAGAGCATTAAGCAACCATTTTAAAAAAGTAACCATTATAGAAAAAGATAAAGTAGATAATAAACCAGAAACGAGAAAAGGACAACCACAAACGAGACATATCCATTTGGTACTAGCCCATGCAATGAACATACTCTTAGCGTATTTTCCATCGCTAAAAAAAGAATTAATAGAAAATGGCGCATCAGAACTGGATGTCGGTAATGATTACAATTGGTATTCATACGGAGGGTTCAAGAAAAAAGGAGTTACAGGAATTACTGCACTTACGATGACAAGGGAGCTTTTAGAATATCATGTAAAAAAACAGGTTTTAAATATCAAGAATATTACGATTCAAGATGAAACCAAAGCCTTAGAAATGAAAATGCAAAATGAGAATGTCAACGCTTTGGTATTAGAAAAAGCAGGTGAAAAACAGATTATAAATACCGATTTTGTAGTAGATGCTTCAGGAAGAGGAACCAAAGCTTATAAATGGTTAGAACAATATGGATATCCAACACCAGAAGAAACTAAAATCAAGATTGATATCATGTATGTAACCATATTATTTGAACGTAAAAAAATGCTTCCGGAAGAAAAATTAGAAGTAATTAGCTATACTCCAGAGGCACCAAATGAAAAATTAGGAGCCGTGCTGATGCCTATCGAAAATAATAGATGGGTACTTACATTAATCGGAATGAGAGGAGTTGAACCACCTCAAAATGATGAAGAACTATTAAAGTTTTTAAAAGGACTACCTATTTCAGGATTATATGATGCCATATCAGGAGCAACAAGGCTTACAGATTTTCTAGTGTTTAAATGTCCACATAGCATAAGAAGACATTATGAAAAACTAGAGAGATTTCCGGGGTCATATTTAGTCTTAGGGGATGCAGTTTCAAACTTCAACCCAATGTATGCCCAAGGAATGGCATCAGCTATATGTCAGGCCAAAATTCTAGACGAAGTATTGAGAATTACACCATCGAATGATAAAGTTTTTAAGACTTATATAAACAAAGTAAATAAAGTAATAGAAGATTTCTGGACTTCGGGATCTTATGAAGATTTTAAATATCCAGAAACAGAAGGAGAAAAACCTGCTGGACTTAAAATGGTTAATGGATATATGAAAGCTTTACAAAAAGCAGCTAATAAAGACACCGAATTATTTAAAGAATTATTAGAAGTAGCAGGATATCTTAAATCAGGAAAAGATTTATTCAGACCCAAAATTTTGTGGAAAGTATTTAAAGGAAACATATAATTAACATAAAAACATTACAACATGAAAAGTAAAATAGTAGAACAAATTAGAGAAAATTTAATCGAGATTATTCCAGAATTAGAAGGACAAACAATATCTAATGATGAAAAACTATCAGATATTGGAGCAAATTCTATCGATAGAGCAGAATTAATTGCACTAACATTAGAACAATTAGAAAAAGAAATCCCCAGAATAGAATTAGCAGGAGCACAAACCATAAATGAGTTGGCAGAATTGATTGCTGAAAAATAAAAATACCAACGTTTATATGAATCCGGATCAAATATATAAAGCTTGTGTAACGGGAATGGGAGTAATAACGCCTATAGCAATAGGAATCCCTGCCTTTACAGAGGCTTTAAAAAAAGGGAAATCGAATTTTGCTATAAAAGAGTATACTGTTGAAGACAGAATTTTTAACTACATATATGGAAAAGTAGAAAATTTTGATCTCAAAAAAAGCATAGCAGACAGTGAGTTTGAGGAACATTGGAAACTAAAAATAAATCGTTTACGAGATATTTCATCAAGCACTGCTTATGGAATATTTTGTGCTCTGGAAGCTTGGCATAATGCCAAGCTTCCTTTAACGATTGATAAAAGCAAAATTGCTATAGTTGTAGCAGGTAGTAATACACAACAACAGTATTGTCAAGAGATTAGAGATACATACAAAAGTAAAATGCAATTCATGAAACCCTCCTACGGATTCAATTTTTTGGATAGTGATATGATAGGTGTTGCTTCAGAATTATTCGAGATTACAGGAGAAGGATTTACTATTGGTGCAGCCAGCACGAGCGGAAATATGGGAATCATTCAAGCCTGCAGACTTATAGAAAATAATGAATATGATGTCGTTATGGTAATTGCTCCTATGATGGATTTATCGGTATTCGAATATCAAGGACTTTCTGCTTTGGGAGCTATGCAACCAATAGCATCAGCGATAGACGAAGTTCCGCTATACAAACCCTTTGATATAGATCATGGAGGATTTATATATGGACAAAATGCAGGAGCAATTATATTAGAATCAAAAAAATATGCACAACAAAGAAAGGCAAAAGTGTTCGGAACTATATCTGGATATGGAGTTACATTGGATGCCAATAGGAATCCAAATCCTTCTGTAGATGGAGAGCAAAGAGCGATAGCCAAAGCGATGCAAAAAGCGGGGATTTTACCAGAACAAATTGATTATATCAATGCACATGGCACAGGAGCAAAACTAGGAGATCATACAGAGGTTGAAGCTTTGATTAATTTACAGCTCAAAAACAAACCTATAAATAGTACAAAATCATTAATAGGTCATGGCATTACAGCAGCAGGAACAGTCGAAGCCATTGCGAGTTTGATACAAATGAATGGGAATTTTGTACACGAAAGCCTTAATTTAAAAACACCAATAGATTACCCTATGGACTGGATACAAAGTTATAGAGACCTACATTCGATACAATACACATTGAGCAATAGCTTTGGTTTTGGAGGTATTAATACAGCAATCATTTTAGAAGCGTAATCAATATAGAATCAAAAAAAAATATGAGAGCAGGAATAGAAGCTATAAATATATATTGTGGATCAGCAGCCATAAACGTAGTTGAATTAGCAAAACATCGACAATTAAATATAGATCGATTTGAAAATTTGTTAATGAAAGAAAAAACAGTACCAATGCCTTATGAAGACCCTATTTCTAACGGAGTAAATGCAGCAAAACCCATATTGGATGCATTGACAGAAGAAGAAATAGAAAGTATAGATATGCTAATCAGCTGTTCAGAATCAGGAATTGATTTTGGAAAGTCGATGAGTACGTACATGCATGATTATTTAAAACTTAGTAGAAATTGCAGATTGTTTGAACTTAAGAACGCATGTTATTCAGGAACAGCAGGATTACAGATGGCTGTTAATTTTATTCTTTCAGGTACAGCTCCCGGCAGAAAAGTTTTAGTAATAGCTACAGATATCATGAGGATGAGTACAGTAGAAGGAGCAGCTATGGAAATGTCTTTTGTAGAACCTTCATCAGGATCAGGAGCTGTAGCAATGTTAATTAGTGATAAACCCAAGATATTTGAAATAGACAAAGGTGCTAGCGGTTATTACGGTTATGAAGTTATGGATACCTGTAGACCTGTTCCCGATAAAGAAGCTGGTGACTCCGATTTATCGTTATTATCATATCTGGATTGTTGTGAAAACAGCTTTAAAGAATATCAAAAGAGAGTCGAAGATGCAGATTATCAGGATAGTTTTCAATATTTAGTTTTTCATACACCTTTTGGAGGAATGGTAAAAGGAGCACACCGAACCAATATGCGAAAATTCAAGAAGGCAAAACCAGATCAAATTGAAAGAGATTTTCAAGAACGTGTAGCTCCATCTTTAGAATATTGTCAGAGAGTTGGAAATATTATGGGAGCCACTACCTATTTAGCATTAGTAAGTATGATTGAAAAAGGAAACTTCGAAACCCCAAAAAGAGTGGGTATCTTTTCGTATGGATCAGGATGTTGTTCAGAATTTTTTAGTGGAATAATACATCCCGAAAGCCAAGCTTTAATTTCATCCTTGGCTATAGAGGAACATTTAGATGAACGGGTGGTATTATCAATGGAAGAATATGAAAATACTTTTGGAGTCAATTCAGAAATCAAATTCGGAACCAGAGATTTCAAAATAGACACCTCATTATTTCCAAAACCATTTAGTAAAGTAAAAGGAAAAAAGAAACTAATCTTTTCTGAAATTAAAAATTATCACAGAATTTACGAATGGGTATGATACAAGTCGATAAAATATACAATACTATTTTAGTAAGTCAACAACGAGAAGTTATCCACATTCAACTCAACAGACCCAAACAGAATAATAGTATTAATGCAGTAATGGTGAATGAACTTTTGGAGGTTTTAGAAAATACAAAGCAAAACACCAAAGTAAAAATCATTATATTATCAGGAAACGAAAATCAATTCTGTACAGGAATGGATTTTGAAGCTGTAGTACATCAGAAGGATGAAGCTTTAATGAGTCAACAACCTGATCAATATTATAATTTATTGCAGACAATTAGCGAAATTGATAAGGTTGTAATAGCAAAAGTAGAAGGGAAAGTAAATGCCGGAGGGTTAGGATTAGTCGCAGCTAGTGATATAGTAATTGCAGGTAATCAGGCAACTTTTGGATTATCCGAAGCTCTATTCGGATTGTTACCCGCTTGTGTATTGCCTTTTTTAATACAAAGAGTTGGGCCGCAGAAAGCCAAATGGTTGACATTAATTACACATGGAATAACGGCAGAGCGAGCTTATGAAATAGGTTTAATAGATGAGGTAACAGACGAAATTAGTAATCAGGTAAGGAAAAATTTATTGCGACTTAGTCGATTAGAAACTAATACAATTCAGGAAATTAAATCCTATACAGCAAAACTTTGGATAATTAAGGATGAAACCAAAATAGTAGCAGTTAATAAATTACAATCACTAATAGAATCAGAAGTTGTACAAAATAATATAAAAAACTTTGTAGAGAAAGGAGAGTATCCATGGGAGAAGTAGTAAGTATTACAGAAATCACCAAAGATATCGTACAAATTACGATGCAAGATAAAGAGTCAAGAAATACATTTTCTAAAGAGTTAATAAAAGGATTAAAAGATGCTTTTGCTATCGTAAACCAAAAGAAAGAATATAAAGTAGTAATCCTAACAGGGTATGATAGCTATTTTTCTTGCGGAGGAACTCAGGATGAATTACAACAAATATATGATGGAGAGTTAAAATTTACCGAATTAGATTTTTTTACAGCACCAATAGATTGTGAAATACCTGTAATTGCTGCCATGCAAGGACATGCTATAGGAGGAGGACTAGTGTTTGGATGTTATGCAGATTTTCAAATTTTAGGAAAAGAAAACATATATACAGCTAACTTCATGAAATACGGATTTACTCCAGGAATGGGAGCGACATATATGGTACCCTTACGGTTTGGCTCCTCTTTAGGATGCGAAATGCTTTTTACAGCCGAAAGTTATAGAGGAGGAGAATTACAAGAACGAGGTGTATCCTTACAAGTAGTTTCAAAAAAAGAAGTTATTACAGAGGCAATAGTATTAGCAAAGAAGTTAGCCGAGAAACCAAGGCTTTCATTAGTGATATTAAAAAAGCATTTAACATCAAAAATCAAGGCAAGTTTAAAAGAAGTATTTGATCAGGAATTAGAAATGCACGAAATAACTTTTCAACAATCACAAGTCAAAGAAAATATAAAAGCCTTGTTCGGGAGGTAAATAACTAAAAGATATTACATAAAAACAGGTCAAACTCATATGGGATATATTTAGTAATTTAAAAAAAATGTAGTAATCTTACACAAGTATGAAAAAGTATAAAGTCGTCTTTTTATTTTCTGGTCAAGGCAGTCAGTATCGTAATATGGGTAAAGATCTATTTACGAACAATGCCGTTTTTAGATCAAGTATTGAAGAAAGTGATTTAATTTTTCAGAAATACTTGCATAGATCCCTTGTGAATGAATTATATGGTAATGATGATACAGATTTTGATGAGCTATTAATCACTCATCCGGCTATTGTGGCAATAGAGATTGCTATGATAGAGGTAATGAAATCTTATAACATTTTGCCAGATTATGTTTTTGGACAAAGTCTTGGGGAGTTTGCTGCCGGTGTTGCAGCTGGTGTTTGGTCTGCACCTACAGCTATAAAAGCGGCTGTAGAACAGTCCAAATCTTTAACGAGAAGCAACCTTGAAGGAGGTATGCTTACGGTTATAAATGCTGAGGCGCACCATAAATCCAAAATATATGAGCAGTATGATTTGTGTCTTGCCAGCGATAATTTTCAGGGAAGTTATACTGTCTCAGGTACAGCAATTAATTTAGATCAATATCAAAAAATCTTAAAGAAAGAAGAGATAATGCATGCACGGATTCCAGTCACCATTCCTTTTCATTCTCCCCTTATTTATGAAGGTTTAAAAGATTTTTCGTTTTATATGCAACAAGGTATTGAATTGGCTAAACCTAAAGTGCCTTATGTGTCTAGTCTAACATCGGATTTATTAACAAGCATAGATACAGAGTATTATAATCAAGTTGTAAGTTCATATTCTAGTCATATAAAAGGAATTGATTTTTTAGAACAACTCGGTCCATGTATATATATTGATTTAGGGCCTTCTGGTACTAGTGCTACTTTTACTAAATATTCAATACCAAAAACATCAGAGTCATACATACAGCCAATTTTATCTCCTTTTGGGAATGAGCTCAGACAACTAGAAAAATTAAATGGTTTAATTTCTAATCCCTCCAATTATGCTATTTGAAGGCACTATAAAACTCGCAAGAGAAAATTCAGTACATTATTCAGCTGGATATACTATTATAAAGCAAGAATTAGCAGATTTGTATGGATATTTAAAAGATTTGCATTTAGATGAGATAACCTATCTAAATTCTTTAAAATTCGATAAACGAAAATCTAGTTATTTGTTAGGACGTATAAGCGCAAAAAATGCTTTAAGCAAAATTATTCCAGACAAGATAGCAATGAATTCTTTTAAAGTAGGTTTTGGAGTTTTTCAATTTCCTGTCATAGAGCATTTACCTTACTCTGGCTTTCAGGTTTCTATTACCCACTGTGATGCTATTGGTATTTCTATGGCTTATCCAGAAGCTCATCCTATTGGTGTAGATATAGAGAGAATTAATCCCGATAAAGTCGATTTGATGGTTAGTATGTTTACCAAAGAAGAAATAATTTTAGTAAATTCAGAACTTAATGATAAGGCTACTGCCTATACGCTGCTTTGGACAGTAAAGGAAAGCCTTTCTAAAATTTTAAAGACAGGGATGATGATTGATTTTAAATATTTAGAATTAGATTCTCTTAATTATAAAGATGGAATATACACGGGAAACTTTAAAAATTTTACGCAGTACAAATCATTTTCTATAGTTTTAAAATATTATATTATTTCTATTATTTGCCCCAGAAATACAAATATAAATTTAACTGATTTCACAAAAGATCTAACCTGTCTAAACTCACTGTCTTAATGATTTATGTGCAACTTTTTGAGGTTACTAATGGTGTTTTTAATAATCAATGTTACCTAATTCATAATCAATATGAAGGTATTTTGATTGATCCGGCTTGGAATTATGAGCTTATCAATTCTTACATAGAAGAAAATGGAATCTTATTAAAGGGAGTGTTGATTACACATGGGCATCTAGATCATATAGACCTGGCAGAAGAATTCTCGGAAAAAAATAATGTTCCAATATGGATTTCGGATATAGATGCAATTAATTTTCGATTAACATACTCTAAATTACAATTGGTTTCTCACTTACAGAGTTTTAAAATTGGTACAATAGAAATAACTCCGATTTTTACCCCAGGGCATACTTCAGGTAGTGTTTGTTATTTAATAGATAAGCATGTGTTTTCTGGAGATACCGTTTTTATCGAGGGTGTTGGAGTTTGTTCCAAAGAAGGAGCTGGAAATTTGTATGATTCCGTTCAATTCTTGAAAAGTTACTTACCTGTTTATTCACTGTTTTGGCCTGGTCATTCATATGGCACAGCACCAGGAAAAGATATGTCTTATTTAATGCTCTATAATATTTATTTTCAATTTAACTCAAAAAAATCTTTTGTAGGTTTTCGAACTCGAAAATATCAACCTACAGTATTTAAGTGGCCTTTTGGCAAAAAAAAAACGGATAGCTCCTCTTCATAATACTACAATTTATAGTTGACAGAGGTTATAAAAAATGTATTTTAACCTATCTTCCTATATTTAAAGACTGTTAATTTTGAGTAAAACTACTTAGCTTTTAGTCAAAAAATATCAATATTTTAAGTAAGACGGAAAATTCTTTCTAATTAATGATTTTTATTTTATTCAATACCAATGATTTAAAAAATATCTTAAAATTAAGTACAATTTTAGTTTGTATACATCAAAAACGTTCCTATATTTGCAACCGCTTAGAACAACAAAGCGTATTAATACAAGCTTCGGGGAGATACTCAAGCGGCCAACGAGGGCAGACTGTAAATCTGCTGTGTAAACTTCGCAGGTTCGAATCCTGCTCTCCCCACGAAAAGGGAAAAGAAGTGAAAAGGCAACTTAGTCAAGCTTTTTTTTAATCCTGAAAATGTTAAAACCCTGCAAATTTTTAGATTTGCAGGGTTTTTTTGTTTAAAAACAGTTTTGATATTTATAAAAACAGATTAGAAGGGATTGATGCAAATAAAAACTGTAGAGAAGTAAAAAATAGATAACCTGATTAAAAAGAATTTTATTGCAAAATAACCGCAAACTTGTCGCACCCTGAGGAATGAAGGGTTTTTACGGGTAGTTCGTAATCTAGGAATAGTTTGTGTTAGCTCCTTTTGGGCTTCTTTTTTTTTAGAAAGGTAAATTTACGACGACTAGTACTCTGTAGATCTAATATTGATTCATGGAGTCTTTCTAGATGTGTTTTTTATGAGTTTTAAAGCAGAAAACCAAAATGATTACGGAATGGTTCCGTATAAGAGTTATGTGGACTGGAAAGGCGTTGTTTTATTGTGGATAGGCTTAAAATCTAATATGGCGACTTTATTGATGTGTTTGGTGTTAGAATGTTATGAAGGTTGATTTATATTGTTTTGAATGTTTATTCGTTTGTTTTAATTTTAAGTTATGAATTAGTGATGATAAATCGGTAATGTATAAACAAAAAAAAATCTCCACTAGGGAGATTTTTTTGTTTTATTCTAAAATTGATGTTATTTAGCTAAAAGCTCTAATATTTTTGCTCTAAGTTCATCGCCTCTTAAATCTTGTGCTACTACTTTTCCTGTTGCATCTAGTATAAATGTTGCAGGAATTGATTGAACACCGTATTGAGCTGCGATTGGCTCTTCCCAAAATTTCAAGTTAGAAACTTGTGTCCAGGTTAAGTTATCTTTTGCAATAGCTTCCTTCCAAGCTTTAGCTTCTTTGTCTAAAGAAACACCAACTATGTTAAGACCTTTTGAATGTAACTCTTTATAAATAGCTACAACATTTGGATTCTCTTTTCTACAAGGTCCACACCATGAAGCCCAGAAATCAACGATAGTTACTTTGCCTAAACTTTCTTTAAGCGATACTATTTTTCCTTCTGGATTAGGAGCAGAAAAATCTGACCTTCAGTTTGCGCTACCAACTGGAGGAGCAGTAGCACCAACGGCAGGCATTTTCATTTGACCGATTTTTTCTTTTACTTCTTTACCAGGTTTAGTGTTTTTTACTGATTCATCTAAACTAGTATAAAGAGCTTCTGCTTTTTTTACATCAGTAGATGGATCATTCAACATTCCTTTGATAATTAAAGCGCTGATGAAAGATTTTGGGTGAGATTCAGCATATGTAGTATATTTTGCTTTAGTCTCAGTTTGAACATCACCTTGGATTTTCATGAATTCTTTCATTAAACCATTGATTACTGCTGTATCTTTAGCTTGTTGAGCAGTATTCATAGTTTGTGTGTTTTTTTTCTGGAAATCAACTAATTTCTTCTGAACTTTCATAAGTTCATCATTAAATTTCACATACTCATCATTGTTGTATGTTCCAGAAATTTTAGATTTATGGATACTATCTTTATCCACAACAACTTTAATTTCTCCTGTTTCTAGGATAAAAGGAATTGGTCCTTGAGCTCCTTGTAATTGTAATGTATGAAATGCAGGTTCAGTAACTTTACCTTTAATTTCAAATTTTCCATTTTCAACTTTTGCAGTGTCTAGAGCAATAAGAGCTCCTGTAGTTTGATCTTGAGTTTGTAGGATTATAGTTTTCCCGTTTTCAATTCCTGTTGCAGTTCCAGTAATAAGGTATTCACCGTCTTTAACTTTGTTGCATGAAATTATTGCTATAGAAGCAGTAAGTAAAAAAAATATTTTTTTCATTATTAATTAGTTAATTGATTTGTGGAACAAAAGTATTTAAAATTATAAAAGATAAATAATTTTGTAACCTAAAATTTTGTTATAGTTTTTTGTAAGATAAAAACCTTGTAGTCAGTTGGTTTAGGGTGTTTTTTGTAAGGATGTGTGACTCTTTTGATTTAATTTTAAAATAAAAAATAATATTTTAGGTGTTTTTGCAGCAAAAAAAAAGCATCCGCCAATGGTGGATGCTTTTTTACAGAGACTATAATTTTAGTCTTGATTTGTTTTCTTTCTCCAAGTAAAAGAGTTAAGAATATGTCTTTTTGCAAATCTTCCAGGAGAATCTGCATTTACCATTTTTACATAAGTAGCTTTTGGTACGCTGATGTATTCGTAAACGCTACCATTTGAGAAATCAATAATTAATCTACCTTCTACAAATTTGTAATCTGTAATAGATGAAGTAGCGATTGTTTCTGTATATTCTGGCAAGTTTAGTTTAATTGTCTCAGGATTGATACTTACCAAAAAGTGGTAAGCTTCAATAACTAATTTACTTTTTTCTTCTGCTTCTTTCAAACCAGCGTCGTTACCTTGAAATTTGTCAGGATGACATTCTTTCATAGCATTACGGTAAATGGTTTTTAAATCTTTTAATTCTGCAGTTTTGTCTACGTTTAGTAACTTGCGGTATTCAACTATTTTTTTCATAAATAAGATAACTACTTGTCTATTAGATTGAAATTAATATTTGTTTAATTCAAAAAAGACAAATTTTTTGCAAAGGTACACTTTTTTTTAACTTTTTACTTTCGTAGTAAAAAATATTCAAAAAATATGTAAAAGCTTGATTTTTAAATAGAATAAGTTTGCTGATTCTTAATACTATGTACTGAAAAAGCAAAAGATTAAAAAATGATTGTTTTATTTTTGTTCAGGCTTATTATTTGCCTTGTCAAAGTTTTTTGATTTTTTAGGATACTTGTTATAGCTAATATCACTTGGGTTTTCGATTATAGATTTTATTGTAATCCAATCTCCAACTACGTGATTAGCATGTGCTATCTTGTAATCTAAAAGGTATTCACCACAAAAATAGTTGTTGTTTTCATCCTTCTCCATTATCCCAGTATAAACCCCTTTTTGTAACATTTTTTCTTGAGAAGCCTTTGTCATGATATTTTTATTTAAAAATTGAAGCTGCAAAGTTAATCAATATATTGTTTGGTTTAGGGAGTTCGTGACAATCTAAGTATATTTGCACATGCAAAAAAACTTTAGACCAAATCCTAATTCGTTCAAAAATACATTTTGTGTTTTTCAGGAAGTAACTTCGAAAGAAGTCGAAGGTTTGAAAATTCAATTTGAAAGTAAAGCAGGAAGTAGGTATTATTATTCCGATTTAGGAATGTATCGTTTCTCTAACCATTGGGGAAGATTGGCTAATAGCAAATGGCGTTTGGTTGCTATGGAACCTGAAACAGAATCTAAATTTAAACTGGGTTTTGCGGCTTGGAGTTCTTTTTATCCTGATAATGCCATTGATAAAATATATTATATTGAAGCTGATTATTTTAGAAATACGGTTAATTATCAACACAAGAATAATCCAGAATATGATAATAAAGCTATACTTAGAACCAGTTTTGAAACAACAAAAAGGATTAAACAAATTAGAAATTTGCAACAATTAACTTCATGGGCAAAATATTTTGATTATGAAGACATCGATACTTTGCGTAAAGCAATTATAAATGAACTTATTTTTACAGAAAAAACTTTAGAAGAAATTAAAAGAGAAATAGAATAATGGGAAGGAATAACGAAAGGAATATTAAGAAACACAACGATAAGTTGCACAAGGCACAAGACAAAGTAAAACAAGCTGAAATTGCGCGTAAGGAGAAATTAAAACAAATTGTAAAGAAGTTTAATGAGGATAAATCTTCATCTGATAAATAAAATATATGGAAAACGATAAATTCAGTGGTTTAAAAGAAAGTGTTCAGGAAATAATAGATTTAATTGCTGCTAAACAAAATAAATCTGCGAACAATAAATTGACAGAAGTAAGTGATATTTTGGATGATTTGCTCGATTTTTCGGAAGAGGATGAAGATTTAATCGAGATTAGTAAATATCAGGTTTTATTAAACCAATTACATCAAAAGATAAATACTGCCGAATAATTTTAGATTTTTGTCTTTATGGAAAATTCCAAATGTTATTGCGATACAGGTTTATATTTTGATAATTGTTGTGGTTTATATCTCAAGAATAATCAAAATGCACCAACTGCATTGGCTTTAATGCGTTCTCGTTTTTCGGCTTATGTTATTAAAAATGCCAATTATTTATTGTCTACGACCCATTCTTCCGAAAGGAAATATTATTCGAAAGAGGATATCTTGAATTGGGCTACAGCCAATGAATGGCAACGATTGGAAATTATAAGTTTTACAGAAACTACAGTTGCATTTAAAGCTTACTTCTTGGATGAAAAGAAACAACCTCAAACACATTATGAGTTTTCTACTTTTAAACAAGAAAATGGGGTTTGGTATTATCTTGAAGGAAAGTTTGAATAATTAGTAGTTTTTAACTGATTATCAGCTAATTTTGATTAAATCTTTTAACTAAAAATTAATATCTGTTTGTTTTAGCTACATTCTAAAATGATGTAATTTTAGAATTATGAAAGAGGAACATAAAAAAGGGTTTTATTTTAAAACGTATGAAGCGCCAAATCAGTCTCCGTTTGAAAAACTTTTTGGTATTTTCAAAGAGCTAATTACCCATACTTCGGGTGATTTTGATGAAGCTATAGATTGGCTTCGTGAGTTGGATAAAGAATACAAACTTACAGATGAGAATTATACTATCGACGATTTTATAGAAGATCTAAAAAAGAAAGGTTATATAAAAGACGAAATAAAAGAAGATGGTTCTTCAGGAATTGGAATTACTGCCAAAACTGAGCGTGCGATAAGGCAACAAGCACTTGATCAGATATTCGGAAATTTAAAACGTTCTGGAAACGGAAACCACAAAACTAAATATGCCGGAAATGGAGATGAACATACGGGGGAATTCCGTGAGTTTCATTTTGGCGATGGGTTAGAACGAATTTCACTCACAGAAAGTTTGCGTAATGCTCAAATCAATAATGGAGTGGAGAGTTTTATGCTTACTGAAAACGATTTGGTTGTGGAGGAAACACAATACAAATCGCAAATGAGTACAGTCTTAATGATAGATATTAGTCATAGTATGATTTTGTATGGCGAAGATCGTATTACTCCAGCCAAAAAAGTTGCCATGGCGCTCGCCGAATTAATTACTACTCGCTATCCTAAAGATACACTTGATATTCTGGTTTTCGGAAACGATGCCTGGACAATTGCTATCAAGGATTTACCGTACTTAAAAGTTGGACCATATCATACCAATACAGTTGCTGGTTTGCAACTGGCGATGGATTTATTACGCCGAAAAAGAAATACAAACAAACAAATTTTTATGATTACTGATGGTAAGCCAAGTTGCGTTCGTGAGCGTGATGGATCTTATTATATGAACAGTAATGGTTTGGACGAATATATTGTAGACAAATGTTACAATCAGGCACAACAAGCTAGAAAGCTACATATTCCTATTACCACATTTATGATTGCAAGTGATCCTTATTTGCAACGTTTTGTCAACCATTTTACCGAAGCTAATCAGGGAAAAGCATTCTATACGGGATTAAAGGGTCTTGGCGAAATGATTTTTGAAGATTATGAAGCGAATAGAAAAAAGAGGGTTCGATAAAGAGTCTCAAAGGTTCAGAGCAATAAAGCGACAAAGATTTGCCGTAGAGACGCACAGCAGTGCGTCTAACTTTAGATAAAGTTTCATAGATGCACAGCTGCGTTTAATAGTTCAAATATAAAATAAACAACAAATTGATATTTCAATAAAAATGGAAATAAATAATATAAACACTTTAGGTCAATTAAAAGCCTCTGGATATAAAAGTAAAAGCATTAAAGATGAATTACGAAATAATCTTCGTGAAAAGATAAAATCTGGTAAACCTGTTTTTGAGGGTGTTCATGGTTTTGAAAATACTGTTATTCCGGAGTTAGAACGTGCTATTTTATCACGCCATAATATTAATTTGTTAGGTCTTCGTGGTCAGGCCAAAACAAGATTGGCTCGTAAAATGGTGGAATTATTAGATGAATACATTCCATTTGTGGCTGGGTCAGAAATTAATGATGATCCATTCAATCCAATTTCTCGCTTTGCAAAAGATATAATTACCGAAAAAGGAGATGAAACACCCATAGAATGGCTGCATAGAAATAATCGTTTCTTCGAAAAGCTAGCTACACCAGATGTTACAGTTGCTGATTTAATAGGGGATGTTGATCCAATAAAAGCTGCCAATTTAAAGCTTTCTTATGCCGATGACCGTGTGATTCATTTCGGAATGATTCCGCGTGCCAATCGTTGTATTTTTGTAATTAATGAATTGCCCGATTTACAAGCAAGAATCCAGGTAGCTTTGTTTAATATTTTGCAAGAAGGAGATATTCAGATAAGAGGATTTAAGTTAAGAATGCCTCTAGATATGCAATTTGTATTTACTGCAAATCCTGAGGATTACACGAATCGAGGAAGTATAGTTACGCCATTAAAAGATAGAATTGGTTCACAAATCCTAACACATTATCCTGAAACTGTTGCTATTGCCAGAACGATTACAGAACAGGAAGCTAAATTAGATGCAAGCCAGAATGAATCGGTTTATATTCCTAGTTTGGCCAAGGACTTATTGGAGCAAATAAGTTTTGAAGCTCGCGAAAGTGAGTTTGTAGATAATAAAAGTGGTGTGAGTGCCAGAATGAGTATTACTGCTTACGAAAACTTATTGAGTACAGCTGAGCGTCGTGCTTTGCGTGCAGGCATTGATAAAACAGTTTTGCGTTTATCTGACTTTATGGGGATTATTCCAGCTATTACAGGAAAAGTCGAATTGGTTTATGAAGGAGAGCAGGAGGGGGCGGCAATTGTTGCACAACACTTAATAGGTGATGCAATACGAACTTTTTTTCCGACGTATTTCCCTAAGATTGAAAAACTTGAAAAACCAAATGAGAAAACACCATATACCGATACAATCGAATGGTTTTTTACAGAAAGTGGTTTTGAATTGTTAGATGATTGTTCGGATGCCGAATACAAAAAAATTCTTGATGGGATTCCTCCACTTGATATTTTACTTAAAAAATATCAGTCTGAATTGCCAGTTGAAGATCGTTATTTTATGAAAGAGTTCATATTATGGGGTTTGGTAGAATATAAAAAATTAAGCAAAGATCGTTTTTCCGAAGGATATGAATTCAAGGATATGTATGGTAGTTATATCAGTAAACTGTAAAGATTTAAAATTAGGGAGAGATAATTGTCGCTCCCTTTTTTTATGCTATTTTATATTTAAAAGATTTAGCTTTTGATATTTATCTTCAATTATAGTGCTGCATATTTTAATTAGTCTACCTTGTCCCGTTGGTTGCATTTGTATTCCAGCAAATACACAAATGGAGAATAGCTTTGAGGCTTTGATTGCTACTTATATTGAAAATAAAGTAGGAATATCTGAACAGTTTTTGAGTACGGAATTAGCAAATAATTTAAAACAAAATCTTATTGATTTAAATGCTAAAAGTTTACTGCAGGATGCGGGAATAGGAAATTCGGAGAAAGTAACTTATGATGGAGCTATTCGTAGTGATTCGATTTACTGGCTTGATAAAAAGCATAATAATGCATTCGAAAATGAATTTTTTGTTCAGATTGAAGCTTTTATAGCTTATTTAAACATTAGTTGCTATGCTGGTATAACTGGTTATGAGTTTCATTATTCTTTATATGAAACGGGAGATTTTTATTTGAGACACTTAGATCAATTTAAGAATAATCCGAGTAGGAAATACTCAATGATTAGTTATTTAAATGCTGATTGGAAAGAAAGTGATGGAGGTGAACTACTTATTCATCAGTTAAATAACAATCAGAAAATTAGCCCTACTCAAGGTAAAACTGTCTTTTTTAAAAGTGATGAATTAGTTCATGAAGTATTAGTTACCCAAAACACAAGAATGAGTATTACGGGCTGGTTAAAGAGTGATTAATTGCTTGTTTACCAGTATTTTTTAAATTTTTATAAAAATAACTCTACTTATTCTATAGAATATTAGAAATATATTTATAGATTTGTAAAAGAAATGAGAAATGAAAGCCAAAATACAATTCCTTATGACTGTAACACGATAATGTGTTATATGTATGATTTATTGTATGAACAGGCATTCTATGGTTTGGTTAGTTAGTAAAGAAAAAGCCTTTTTTAAATACTTTTAAAAGGCTTTTTACTTAAGATTTTTAAAAAGAAAATTTTAAACCATTAAGAAATTAAGTTTCATTAAGTATTGCTCTTGTTTTTTTAAGCTAAAAATTAAATTCGTTTGAATCTGTGTCATCTGTTTTTTTTTGAAATTATATGCTAAAAAAAGTACGAGATTAAATATTTAAAACTTAATGAGCTTAATTTCTTAATGGTAAAATAAAAATAAATTATGAGCTTATATTCTATAAATACGAACATTATGATGCAATGCTGCCAGATGAAAATCCTTCCCTGTTGCAGAAGTTGCTGTTATTTATAAAATAATATTTTGAGCTCTTTTGTAACATCTACAAAAGGGTTTTTTTATGCAGTTCATTTTCAATTACTATACTTTATTTAATAAAAAATATAATTTAACACTCCCATAAAATTATGAGTTCACAAATCGTAAAACAGAACCCTTTTCAATCGATGATTGATCGTTTTAATATAGCAGCCGACATTCTTCAACTGAATGAATCGGTTAGAGAAAAATTGCAAAGACCAGAGAAACAAATAGTAGTTAATTTTTCGATTACACTTGATAATGGTACCGAACAAAATTTTGAAGGTTATCGCGTAATTCATAATACTGCTTTAGGACCATCTAAAGGAGGTATTCGTTATGATACTGCTGTTAATCTAGACGAGGTTAAAGCACTTGCAGCCTGGATGACATGGAAATCGGCTGTTACAGGAATCCCATTTGGTGGAGCCAAAGGCGGTATTATCTGTGACCCAAGATTGCATTCTAAATCCGAATTAGAAAAAATAACACGAGAATATACTAATGCTTTATCAGATATTTTTGGTCCTGATAAAGATGTTCCGGCTCCAGATATGGGAACTGGCCCAGACGAGATGGGGTGGCTAATGGATGAGTTTTCATTAGTTCATGGTAAAACCATTCATGCTGTTGTAACTGGTAAACATTTGCATTCGGGTGGTTCCTTAGGTAGAGTAGAAGCTACTGGTAGAGGAGTAAGTATTATTAGTATTCTGGCGCTTCAAAAATTAAAATTAAGACCTGCAAGATCTACAGCTGCCATTCAGGGATTTGGAAATGTAGGACTTCATTCGGCTTTGTTTTTATTCGAAAAAGGACTGAAAATTGTTGCTGTTAGTGATGTTTCTGAAGCTTTTTATAATCCAGAAGGAATTAATATCCCTGAGCTTATTTTGTATTATAATCTAAATAACAAAAGCGTTAACGGATATCCAAATGCAGTTGCTATAAAACATGAAGATTTATTATTACTAGATGTAGATGTACTTATTCCTGCTGCCAAAGAAGATGTAATTACTGCCGTAAATGCTGGGGATGTTCGTGCAAAAATAATTGTTGAAGGAGCAAACGGACCAGTTTCTTCAGATGCAGATAAAATCTTGCATGAAAATAATGTTTTGGTTGTGCCAGATATTTTAGCAAACGCGGGAGGAGTTACGGTATCCTATTTTGAGTGGCTTCAGAATTGTCTTTTAGAGTCCTGGAGAATCAGTCAGATTAATAAACGCTTGGAAGATATACTGGAGAAAAGTTTCGAAACAGTTTTTGCTACTTCAAGAAAATATAAAGTAACACCACGTATTGCGGCTTATATAATTGCTTTGCGTAAAGTCGCAGATATTCAGGCTGTAAAAGAGATTAAATTGATTGAGAAAAAATTCAAACAGAATTAAATTTATTAGATACTAATTTGACTTTCAACTAGATTAAGATTATTTCCATTGGTTACATATAATCAATGGAAATGTCTTTTTCTTAAACTTTCAATTATTTACAAGACCTCTTTCCCTAAATACGAACATACTATTTAAAAAATGGAACACATTAATTTTTTGGCGTTTGCTATGCCTGCTTTTTTTCTTTTTGTGTATATCGAGTTTCGACTTGCACAGCGAAGTAATAGGTCCGAATTATTTAACTATGAAAGCTCTGTTTCGAATATAAGTATTGGTATTGCCGAGCGGCTAATTAACCTTTTTATTGCTGCTAGTTTTTATCAATTGTATTATTGGATTTATAATAATTATAGGCTTTTTGAGATACCGAGTAATTTTTTAGTTTGGATAGGATTGATTCTCGCTACAGATTTTGTTTGGTATTGGTATCATAGATTAGGGCATGAAGTAAATTTTTTCTGGGCAGCTCATATTGTACACCATCATAGCAGTGAATTCAATTTTACAGCAGCAGCAAGAATAACTACTTTTCAGGCAATTATTCGCACTGGGTTTTGGTGTGTTTTACCGTTTTTGGGTTTTCATCCCAAGATGGTTATTACGATGCTTATTGTGCATGGAGCTTATTCTTTTTTTACGCATACTCAGATTATAGGAAGGATAAAATGGTTGGAATATGTTTTCGTTACTCCATCAGTTCATGGAATACACCATGCTTCAGATGAGAAATACTTAGATAAAAACTATGGAGATATGTTTACGTTTTGGGATCGCATTTTTGGGACTTTCCAAGAAGAGGAAGAAAAACCAAAATATGGTCTGACTCATCCTTTAAAAAGCTATAGTTTTCTTTGGCAGCATTTTCATTATTATTTTGAGATTTATGAATTATGGAAACGGTCTAAAGGATTTAAAGACCGTTGGAATGCTATATTTGGAAGTCCTGCTGATATGGATCAAGATATTCGTCCAATTTTAGAGAAACGATTTTTGCAAGACAAAGACAATCCTAGTCATCGGCTTAAGTTCAAGAATTATCTTTATTTACAATTGGGAGTAAGTACCTTTTTGTTAACAATTTTTACCTATTATTTTGATTCTTTGGATGCATCCGATAAAATATTTGTTTTATCTTTTATTATTATTACGCTTATTAATTGTGGTGCTTTATTAGAACAACGCAAATGGATTTATTATCTAGAATATTTTCGCATTTTTATTTGTACAACTTATTTTTTATATATCGTAAACGAAGTTGAATTTTTTATTATCCCTGTTATTATAATGTTTTTAGCGGAACAGGTTTTTTCTTTGGGAGAGAAATACCAAAATGTCGTACTTCAGTTAGAAACATCAGAATGAATTATAAAGAAATGAGATTTTAAAAGCACTTCTTTTCGAAAGAATTTTTTTTGCCACAGACTTTTGCTGATTAGAGAGATTTACTTGATACCAATCTGGTTATATCTTTCTTTGATTTAAATAAACTGTGGCTTTTTTTATATTGTTTTGAGAATTAATATTTTTATTCAAAAACTTCATTATAAATTATTATTTATTTTTCCCTTTTAATGCTTCGAACTTTAATACTTTAGATTCTTTACTTTTTTGATGTTTTTTAAATAATGTCCGAATCTATGGATTAAAAAACTTTTAGGGGTTATTGTAACTATTGTTTGTGAGTAGATTTGTATTTTAAATTGTAGGGTAAACAATTTTTTTGAATTCAATTTTATTTTGGGCTTTGTTATTAGTTAGAAAATGAGGAAACTTTGGTTTCCTCATTTCTATTTTTAGGAGGATATTGTATTCTATTTTTCTTTATCTGAAAAGATTGATTTAATCTTTTTTACCATTTTAATGCCTTTTGTTTTTTATTTCTTTCGGTTACTCTTTTACTTATTTAAACTTCTGCTAAAAAAAACATATTAATAGGTGTTTTTATAATCGCTCTATAGATTATTATTTAAAACTTTTCTTATAAACGAGTATTGTCCTATTCTATAAGTTTAAAAACTTTTATTGGTAAAAACAGATAAGCTTATGGGAGACCTTTGTAGCTTCAAACTAACTGTGTTTGAAGAAATAAATGAAGAGAGATAGATTTAATTAAATCTTACTGTGATGTGATTTAAGATTTTTTTATTTCTACAATAAATTAAAAACACATAATAATTCAATTAAATAATAAATCATATGAAGAATAGATTACTCCCTTTGCTTTTTGTTTTAGGTTGTTATTCCGCTTACTCACAAGTAGGTATAGGGACACTAACGCCAAGTACTTCATCGCAACTAGAAGTTTTTGCTAGCGATAGAGGTATCCTAATTCCAAGAGTTACATTAACAAGCTCAACGGATGCAACTACAATTAAATACGGTAACGTAGAAAGTTTATTAGTTTTTAATACTGCAACTGTTTCTGATATTAAGCCAGGTTACTACTACTGGTATGAAGGTAAGTGGAATAGAATTACTATTTCAAGTGAAGCCACTGGAGGTAGTGGTGGTGTTGTTGGAGGTAATGGTGTTCCAGGTAATAGAGGAGAAGCTGGGTATCCTGGTGCAGATGTAAGTATTTATACAGATCAAGTGTCAGGTATTGTTTATGTGCAAAATGTAGATGGAACTTGGACAACTCTTAATGGTAAAAATGGACTTGACGGTAAAAATGGAATTGCTGGAGGCATTGGCTTACCGGGAGAAGCAGGTTTAGATGGAACAATTCAAATGTATATTGACCAGTCTACTGGTATTATATATATAAGAGATCCAAAAAATAAAGATAATTGGATTCCGTTAAGTGTTAAGAATGGAATTGATGGAGTTAATGGTAAACCAGGAACTGACGGTGTATCAATACCATCTGGATCAACAATTGTGATTGATAATACTACAGGTACTATTTATGTATTGACACCTGGAGCAGATCCAACTGACCCTGCAAGTTGGACTTCAATTAATGGTAAGAATGGACTTGACGGTAAAAATGGTTTATCTGGAGGTAATGGAGTACCAGGAGCAGAAGGTACAGCTGGAATAGATGGAACAATCCAAATGTATATTGATCAATCTACAGGTATTGTATATGTAAGAGACCCTAAGGATGCTGCCAAATGGATTCCATTAACTGGTGAAAGAGGTATAGATGGAATTAAAGGTATAGATGGTGAACCGGGTAAAGCGGGTACAATTACTACACTTGATGCTATTGTAAAAGATTCTAGTGGAAATATTTATGCTTACGTAGGATCTGATGGAACAATTGCGGGTCGGGATGCTGAATGGGCAGCAAAATCTCCAAATTGGGTTAAAATAAATGGCTTAAATGGTGAAGCTGGAATTCCAGGTACTGACGGAGAGCCAGGTACGCCGGGTTCAATCACTACACTTGATGCAATTGTAAAAACACCAAGTGGTGATATTTATGCATATGTTGGGGCTGATAAAACAGTTACGGGTCGTGATAAAGAATGGGTTGATAAATCTCCAAACTGGGTTAAAATAAATGGATTAAATGGAGAAGCTGGAATTCCAGGTACTGATGGAGAGCCAGGTACGCCAGGTTCAATCACTACACTTGATGCAATTGTAAAAACACCAAGTGGTGATATTTATGCGTATGTTGGGGCTGATAAAACAGTTGCAGGTCGTGATAAAGAATGGGTTGATAAATCTCAAAACTGGGTTAAAATAAATGGATTGAATGGAGAAGATGGGATTCCAGGTATTGACGGAGAGCCAGGTACGCCAGGTTCAATCACCACACTTGATGCAATTGTTAAAACACCAAGTGGTGATATTTATGCTTACGTAGGAACAGATAAAACTGTTGCTGGTCGTGATAAAGAATGGAGTGAGAAATCTTCAAATTGGGTTAAAATAAATGGCTTAAATGGTAAAGAAGGAATTGCAGGTGCAACAGGGGAGCCAGGTAAAGCGGGTTCAATTACTACGCTTGATGCAATTGTAAAATCTCCAAATGGTGATATTTATGCTTATGTAGGAACAAGTCAAACTGTTGCAGAAAGAGATGCAGAATGGGCAGAAAAATCTCCAAACTGGATTAAGATCAATGGTTTAAATGGTAAAGAAGGAATTGCAGGAGCAACAGGGGAGCCAGGTAAAGCAGGTTCAATCACAACACTTGATGCAATTGTAAAATCTCCAAATGGTGATATTTATGCCTATATAGGAACAAGTCAAACTGTTGCAGAAAGAGATGCCGAATGGGCAGCAAAATCTCCAAACTGGGCAAAAATTAATGGACTAAATGGTGAGAGCGGAATTCCAGGTGCAGATGGCGAACCAGGTACTCCAGGGTCAATCACTACGCTTGATGCGATTGTAAAATCACCAAATGGCGATATTTATGCTTATGTCGGGACTGATAAAACAGTTGCAGGTCGTGATAAAGAATGGGTGGATAAATCTCCAAACTGGGTTAGAATTAGTGGTAAAGATGGAGTTGATGGAGCTCCTGGTTTAGCTGGAGGTCCTGGGGCACCTGGCGATACAGGTGTTATAATTCCAGAAGGTACTACAACTTGGATTAATACAACAGATGGAGTTATCTATGTAAAAGATGCTGCGGGAGAATGGATTGCTGTAAGTGGAAAAGTAGCGCCTAATAACATTTTGGGAATACAGGTAATTAATGATGATTATGTAGTAACAGTTGATGATTATACAGTTATTGCAGAAAACTTAACTAAAGATATTACAATCACACTTCCAGATCCAGCTTTAAGCAAAGGTAGAATATTAGTAATAAACCAGTTTGATATGGTAAAAGCAGATGACACACCTATTGTGGTTAATTTTAATCACGAAATACGCTATTCAAGTAAAGCTAGATATACATATATGGCAGGAAGTTTATTTGGAGGAGCAACTGCAGGAAGTATGAAAGTTACGTTACAATCAAATGGAGTAAACTGGTACGTAATTACGTACACTATGTAATTTAAATTATTATTTACTTATAGTTCTTAAGCCTGGTCATTCAATTGACCAAGGCTTATTGGCTATGGCTAGAAAAATAACGTTAAAAATTAAGAACAATGAAAAAAATTATTTTAGTATTATTAATAACAATCTTGTCTTTTGCGCAGGTTTTTGCGCAAAATGCAGATCCCATAGGAATAGGAACCCAAAAAGCGGATGCATCTGCGGTTTTGGAATTAAAGTCTTCCAATCAAGGATTTTTGCTACCTCGTTTAACTACAGAGCAAAGAGATGGGATATCAAATCCAGCAGTTGGATTGACAATTTTTAATCTAGAAACTAATTGTATTGAGAGCTATACTGGTGAGGATTGGGTAGGTAATTGTGGTACGCCAAAAGCAATGATTAAGATTCTTAACTGTGATAGCGATGTTGTTATTGCAGGAGATTTTAAAGAAGGACAGAGTGTTTCTAATACAACACTTACTTTGAAATTAAATGTAGAAAAAAAAGGATCTTATATTATTTCAGTAGCAGCAAAACCTGATAATGGGTATTATTACAATGCTTCGGGTACGTTCTCGAGTACTGGACCAGTAGAGCTTATTATTGGAGGAATGGGATCTCCTAAAGCGGAAAGAACTGCATCAAATCCTGATAAAATTTATATTACCATGAATGATGTAGAGTCTACTTGTACAAAAGATGTATTGGTGGCACCTTCGGCTATTCCTCCTATGTTTGCACTTAATGGTGTAAGTGCTAATGGTATTGGGATTGTGAATTCACCATTGAATTCTTCAACAAACTCAATTACTATTTCACTTAGTGGAAATACAAGTGCATTTGGTTCTACTTATAGTATTCCAGCTGTTACAGTTAATGGAATGACATTTGGACCGTCTTCAGGGACCTTTACTCAAAACCCAATGACAATTACATTAACAGGTAGAGGCACGCCGCTTGCTGGAGGAACATTTCCAGTTACTATAACTTCAAATGGTACCTTAACCCCAAATTCTGTTACCATGAATTATACTGTAGCTTCTCCTAATTTAAGATTAGTCGATTTTAATGGAGGTGGTTATGGTGCTAATTCAGGAGAGGCACTGGCTCTTATAAAAGCCGCTGCAAATTTTGGTACTTCTACTACTAGTATAGTAAAAGCACAAGGATTTACTGTTTCTAATAGTGGTAATATGGCAAGTACCGTTGCGAGTAAACCAGATATTATCGTAGTGCATTATCCGTATAATATGAATACAGCTGAAGCAACTTTGCTTAAGGGATATCTTGATGCGGGAGGAGTAGTACTTTATTTTACTGAATCTGGTAATACTCAAGTTGCTTTGAATGTTGCAACAATGATGGGGTATCCAAGTAATATTCTTACCAATTCAAATGTTACACAAGCGAGGGTAGAACAGTTTAACGCTGTTAATGATCAAATCATCAAAGGGCCTTTTGGAGATTTAACTGGCTTAGGCTGGGAAGATGATGGTGGTGGTGGTAATGCTATGAAAGGTTTCCCAGCTGGAGCAATTGTTGATTATAATACCAATGCGGGAGGTTCAAGAGTGTTTAGAGCTACAGGAACTAGTTTGTTCTTTGTAGGTGATGGAGGTTGGTTAAACCGAAATTTACTTGATGGAACTACACCAAAACTTAGTGGAAACGGAGGAGCAAACTCTGCATTATGGGGTAACATTATGGCATGGGCAGTAAGCAGAGCTACTACAAATGGAATAAATTATAAACCATAACTTTAAATTGGGTTTTATTATAGATGTAAGGGCAGTTCAGAAATGAACTGCCCTTTCCTGTTTATGAATAAACCTTAGGATGTTTTATGGAATTTTAAATGAACGGTGTCGATATATTATTAAAAAAGTATTTATAAAAGAAAAATTTGTTGTCTTTTTCTTGAAGATATTATTTCATAGTTCTTTTTTCTTGTTTAAATAATTAAAAAGCTGATTTATGTTATGAATAATGGGTTAGAGTAATAGGTAGATATTGATATTTAAAATGTTGTAAGTGTCTTATTTCTATGTTTTAAAGGTTTTGTAAGTATGCCTTAAATTGTAAGTATAAAAACTTTTAAGGGTATAAATAAGTTTTGTTTACAGGGAACTTTGTGCTTTGAAACTAAGTGTTTAATTACGAAGAACATTGATGTTGATAATGTGTGGAAATTAACTCTATAAAGCAATTAAAATAGTAGAAAATCTATGAAGCCAGAATGTGATTTGTCTTTTCGAGCAAGTAGATTGTATGCTTTCAATCCTTTACAAATTGACTTAATATCAAGTTATGATGAGGTTTTTTTAGCAGTAGAATCAATTTCTAGAATAAAAATAATTTTAATAACCCATTAAAGATTAAATAATATGAAGAATAGATTACTCCCTTTACTTTTTGTCTTAGGTAGTTATTCTGCTTACTCACAGGTAGGTATAGGAAAACTGAACCCAGATACTTCAGCTCAGCTGGAAGTATATGCTACAGACAAAGGTATGTTAATCCCAAGAGTTAAATTAACGAGCTCAACGGATCAAACTACAATTACAAATGGTAATAAAGAAAGTTTACTGGTTTATAATTTAGAAGCTGCTTCAGATGTTAAAGCAGGTTACTACTATTGGTCTGTATCTGATAATAGTTGGCAAAGACTTGCTATTTCAAGTGAAGTTTCTGGCGGGATTGCTGGTTTAGCTGGAGGCTCTGGAGCACCTGGAATGACTGGAGTTACAGTTCCTGGTGATGCAACAACTTGGATTGATACCACGACAGGTCATATTTATGTTAAAGATGCTAGTGGAAACTGGGTTAAGATTAATGGTCTTGATGGAAAAGATGGGAAAGATGGTGTAATTGGAGGCAAAGGAATTCCTGGAGCCAAAGGTGAAACTAATTACCCAGGAGATAATGTAGTTATATATATAGATAGTGAAACAGGAACTATTTATGTGCGTGATCCAGAGAATAAAGACAAATGGATTCCTTTATCAGGTAAAAATGGTATAGATGGAATTAAAGGTATAGATGGAGCGCCAGGTACAGCAGGTACAATTACTACGCTAGATGCGATTGTAAAAGATGCTAATGGTAATATCTATGCTTATGTTGGTGAAAGTGATACAGTTGCAGGAAGAGATGCAGAATGGGCATCAAAATCTCCAAATTGGGTTAAGATTAATGGACTTGATGGAAAAGATGGAAAAGATGGTGTAATTGGAGGCAAAGGAATTCCTGGAGCTAAAGGAGAAACTGGATATCCTGGAGATAATGTGGCTATTTATATAGATAATGAAACAGGAACTGTTTACGTACGTGATCCAAATAATAATGACAAATGGATTCCTTTATCAGGTAAAAATGGTATAGATGGAATTAAAGGTATAGATGGAGCGCCAGGTACAGCAGGTACAATTACTACGCTAGATGCGATTGTAAAAGATGCTAATGGTAATATCTATGCTTATGTTGGTGAAAGTGATACAGTTGCAGGAAGAGATGCAGAATGGGCATCGAAATCTCCAAACTGGGTTAAAATCAACGGATTAAATGGAGAAGATGGAATTACTGGAGCAACTGGAGAACCAGGTACTGCGGGTTCAATCACTACACTTGATGCGATTATAAAATCACCAAATGGCGATATTTATGTTTACACAGGTACAGATAAAACAGTTGCAGGAAGAGATGCAGAATGGGCATCAAAATCTCCAAATTGGGTTAAGATTAATGGACTTGATGGAAAAGATGGAAAAGATGGTGTAATTGGAGGCAAAGGAATTCCTGGAGCTAAAGGAGAAACTGGATATCCTGGAGATAATGTGGCTATTTATATAGATAATGAAACAGGAACTGTTTACGTACGTGATCCAAATAATAATGACAAATGGATTCCTTTATCAGGTAAAAATGGTATAGATGGAATTAAAGGTATAGATGGAGCGCCAGGTACAGCAGGTACAATTACTACGCTAGATGCGATTGTAAAAGATGCTAATGGTAATATTTATGCTTATGTTGGTGAAAGTGATACAGTTGCAGGAAGAGATGCAGAATGGGCATCGAAATCTCCAAACTGGGTTAAAATCAACGGATTAAATGGAGAAGATGGAATTACTGGAGCAACTGGAGAACCAGGTACTGCGGGTTCAATCACTACACTTGATGCGATTATAAAATCACCAAATGGCGATATTTATGTTTACACAGGTACAGATAAAACAGTTGCAGGAAGAGATGCAGAATGGGCATCAAAATCTCCAAATTGGGTTAAGATTAATGGACTTGATGGAAAAGATGGAAAAGATGGTGTAATTGGAGGCAAAGGAATTCCTGGAGCTAAAGGAGAAACTGGATATCCTGGAGATAATGTGGCTATTTATATAGATAATGAAACAGGAACTGTTTACGTACGTGATCCAAATAATAATGACAAATGGATTCCTTTATCAGGTAAAAATGGTATAGATGGAATTAAAGGTATAGATGGAGCGCCAGGTACAGCAGGTACAATTACTACGCTAGATGCGATTGTAAAAGATGCTAATGGTAATATTTATGCTTATGTTGGTGAAAGTGATACAGTTGCAGGAAGAGATGCAGAATGGGCATCGAAATCTCCAAACTGGGTTAAAATCAACGGATTAAATGGAGAAGATGGAATTACTGGAGCAACTGGAGAACCAGGTACTGCGGGTTCAATCACTACACTTGATGCGATTATAAAATCACCAAATGGCGATATTTATGTTTACACAGGTACAGATAAAACAGTTGCAGGAAGAGATGCAGAATGGGCATCAAAATCTCCAAATTGGGTTAAGATTAATGGACTTGATGGAAAAGATGGAAAAGATGGTGTAATTGGAGGCAAAGGAATTCCTGGAGCTAAAGGAGAAACTGGATATCCTGGAGATAATGTGGCTATTTATATAGATAATGAAACAGGAACTGTTTACGTACGTGATCCAAATAATAATGACAAATGGATTCCTTTATCAGGTAAAAATGGTATAGATGGAATTAAAGGTATAGATGGAGCGCCAGGTACAGCAGGTACAATTACTACGCTAGATGCGATTGTAAAAGATGCTAATGGTAATATCTATGCTTATGTTGGTGAAAGTGATACAGTTGCAGGAAGAGATGCAGAATGGGCATCGAAATCTCCAAACTGGGTTAAAATCAACGGATTAAATGGAGAAGATGGAATTACTGGAGCAACTGGAGAACCAGGTACTGCGGGTTCAATCACTACACTTGATGCGATTATAAAATCACCAAATGGCGATATTTATGTTTACACAGGTACAGATAAAACAGTTGCAGGAAGAGATGCAGAATGGGCATCAAAATCTCCAAACTGGGTTAAAATAAACGGTAATGATGGAGTTTCTGGTTTAGCAGGAGGTCCTGGGGCTCCTGGAGCTCCTGGAGTCACAATCCCTGCAGATGCCACTACTTGGATTGATACAGAAACAGGTATTGTTTATGTTAAAGATGCCGACGGTAAGTGGGTTAAAGTAAATGGAAAAGATGGAGTTGACGGTGCTGCTGGTTTTGCTGGAGGTCCTGGAGTTCCTGGAGATCCTGGAGTTACTATACCAGCAAGTACAACTACTTGGATAGATACTACTACTGGTAATGTTTATGTTCTAGATCCAATTACTAAAGAATGGGTTAAAGTTAGCGGTGCCAACGGAAAAGATGGTAAATCATTTACATACGCTGATTTTACTGCAGAGGAACTTGCTGGATTAAAAGGAGCTGATGGAGTTACTTCATTTGTACCAACTGTAACTACTGGACATGACATTGCAACTTTTACAGATGCAGCTGGAAATCCTGCAGCTATTAAAGAAACTGTTACTTCTTTAAAAGATGTTGTTACACAGACTACAGATGAGCGTGGACAAGTATTTGATAAACATACTTTGACATATACAGATGAAGCAGGAGTTGATTCTCCTATCGATATGTCAACATTAGTAAAAGGAGTGGAAACCTTAACTTCTCTTCAATATGATGGTTCTCTAGGTGAATTAAATTATAAAGATGAGGCAGGTGTTACTACAAGTTTTAACATGGTTGATATGGTTGGTGCAAATCAAACATTAACCAAGTTAGTGATAAATTCTGATGAAGGTACATTAGATTATACTGATGAGAACAAAGCTTTGCATCCTTTAAATCTAGCAGATCTTGTAAAAGAACCTTGGTATGGTGTTGATTCTAAAAAAGGAGCAACTTTAAATACTGACAATATATACACACAAGGTTGGGTAGGAATTGGTTTTGATACTCCATCTACAGCTGCAAATGAAAAATTGAGAGTAAATGGTGCTATAACAACTGTAAACTCCTATTATGCGGATTATGTGTTTGAGGATTACTTTAAAGGATTCTCTGATATTAAAGCAGATTATAAATTCAAAAAACTTGATGAAGTAGATGCTTTTATTAAAAAGAATAAGCACCTTCCAGGTATTACACCAATTAACGAATTGATGAAAACAAAAGAAGGATATTCATTTAATGTTTCTGAGTTATCAATACAATTACTTGAAAAAACGGAAGAGTTGTATTTACATATTATTGAGCAGGACAAAGAATTGGAAGCTAAAAATAATGAAATTGAAAAACTAAAAGTTGAATCTAAATCATTAAAAGCAGCAACTGATGAAATGAATGCACGTTTAGAAAAATTGGAAAAATTAATGTCAAATAAATAGTAAATCAATTAATAATTAATCTGGTCAAAGCACTTATAAAGTGCTTTGACACTGATTAAAATTTAAGAATATGAAAAATTATATAAATCAAATACAGAAGATGACCTTAGCGGTTATCCTATGTTTATTAAGTTTTGGTTCTGTTTTTGCTCAGGTAGAAACAGCAAAGATCAAAGACGGAACTATTAGCGGTGGTGCAACCAAAGCTAAAGATGGTGCTATTTTCGAATTAGAGAGTAATAATAAAGGAATGTTAATTTCACGTTTGACTACAGCACAACGTAATGCTATCCCTACGGCTAATTTATCAAATGGATTATTAATATTTAATACCAATTCAAATTGTTTTGATTATTGGGATTCTTTAAGGGTACAATGGTTAAGTATGTGTGGTACGCCTCCACCAGCTGTATTTGATGTTTCTGCAGCACAATGTTCATTGGTTATAGCTAATGGTACGTACAAGCAAGGAGTTACTTTATCAGGAGATAATACACTTACAGTTCCTGTTACAGTTACACAAGCTGGTACATATACAATGACAGCTACAACTGCCAATGGGTATTATTTTGAGGCAAGTGGAAATTTTCCTACTGCAGGGGTTTATGATATAACATTAAAAGGAACAGGAAGACCTAATACAGGTTATGCTACAGGAGATCCAGGTGACGTGGTAACTGTGATTTTAAATGGTGTAGTTTGTGATTGTACGCCACATATTTATATAGAAAAAGCTAGTGTTGATTTTGCTATTTCTTGTGGTAGTCTTACTACGATAGGAAGTTACAACATTGGTGTCGCTTTAACTGCTGATAATAAATTAACGCTTGATGTTAATGTATCAAATACAGGTTTTTGGAGTATGAAAACGAATACTGTAAACGGATATTCATTTATGGGACAAGGTACTTTTACTACAACAGGGCTTCAAACGGTTGAATTATTAGCAACAGGAACTCCAGTAGCTTCTGGAACAGATCTTTTCAATCTTACATCAAACGCCAATACAGTTGCAGGTGGATCTTGTAATGCAGTTCCAGTAGTAATTGCACCAGTTGCTTATACTATGAATTGTGCCGGAGCTACACAAAGTGGAGTATACATGCAAAATGTTGCGCTTAACTCAACTAATAATACAATTACATTGCCTATAAATGTTACAGCTACAGGTTCAACAACAATTTCAACCAACACTGTTAACGGAGTATCTTTCTCTTCAGGGCCAATTGTATTGACAAAACTTGGTGCAGATACTGTTGTTCTTAAAGGTTCAGGGACGCCTACGAGTGGAGCTACAACAGAATTAACAGTAACAGGAACCCCAGGAGCTGGTGGAGAATGTTTTTATAATTTGACTATTGCAGCACAACCTATTGCATTTACAATGACATGTAATAGTATTACCACATCAGGAAGTTATGTTCCTAATGTAGCTATGACAAGTGAAAACTCAATGGCAGTTCCAGTAAATGTTACCTACAAAGGAGATTATAGTATTTCTACTAATACGTTAAATGGAATTTCTTTTTCAGCTACTGGAACTTTCACTAGTACAGGAGCGCAAACTATAACGTTAAAAGCTTCTGGAACTCCAACTGCTGGAGGATCATATTCTTACACAATTAGCACTAATAGTACTTCAAGTAGTGTAACTTGTTCTAGAGCAATTACATTTGCATACCGTCAAATGATTATTGCTGGTATTGGAGATGGTCTTTATAACCCTGGAAGTGCTGCCAGCGGTGAAACTTCATACGCAGTATTGAATAATGCAAATAATTTTGGACCTAATGGTAAAGTTCAGATGTTAGGAGGATTTAAGCTTATTAATTACGGTGGGCCGAGTGCAAGTACACTTAAAAGTAATATTATTAGAGATAATACTGATATTATTCATATTGCATACAACTTCCAGCCTAATGCAGATGTAATTGCAGTTTTAGCAGAGTTTGTTAAGGATAAAAAGGGAGTGGTTATTTTTGCTTCTGAAAGAGATGGTAACATACCAAATGTTATAAATGGTATTTTAGGAACTAATGTTTCAACTGTTGCAGCTAATAATGGAGTTGGTAGAAATATAACTGATTTGGCAAATATTGCTGATCCTATTTTAAATGGTCCTTTTGGTAATACAGCTGGATTTAACATGGGTGGAGATGTTGATAACTCAATATTTCTTACTGCAGCACCAGCGAATAGTACTGTGTTAGCTACTGAAAAAGGTTCATCTAAAGTTTTCTCTTTTAGAGATAATACATATGGATTTGTTTTTATTGGAGATGCGGGTTATAATGCGGGTGTGGTAAATAATAATCAAAATGGAAATTACCCTGCAAGAATGCAATCTGGTGGTATTCCTGTTGTAAAACCTAGTTATGGATATGATAGTAATGTTACTGTTTATAACAGTATTTTTTATGCGAATCTTTTTGCTTGGGCTGTAGATTATGCACAAAATAATACAAATACAAAATATACATTTAAATAGTAAGAAGTAAGTGAAGGTAAAAAAAACATCTCTTTTATGGAAATCATAATTGAGGTGTTTAATAAAACACACTAATATTTTATTATAGAAAAATTAATCTACAATCAATTTGTAACATAGTTTTTTATTTTTTAAAGAGAGAGCTTTTGCTCTCTCTTTTTTTATACCCAAATCTATAAGTTTAAAAGCTTTTAGAGGTAAAAATAATGATGGGTTAATAAGAAATTTGTAATGTTGATAACAGGGTGTTTGAGTGAAAAGAAGGACAACTTTTGATTTTGAATATTATGGTTTTTGATGATTAGATTTTTGTATGAAAAGAGAACTTCGGTTCTCTTTTTTGTTCTTTTTCAGAGGATTTATAAGCTCTTATTTATTTGAAATTTATAAAAAACTATTTAATTGGATTTGGTTTAAGTATTAAGGAAATGACTTGAAATAAAATGATGAGATAGTGAATACTAAGGATAGATTGAAGGGAGATATAAGCTAGATATAGCTGAAATTAATTCGTCTTATTTTGATATAGCAATAACTTTTACGGGTTAAGTTGATTTTGTGATTGATTTAGCTTTGTATCATAATAGAAAGTGTGATTTGTGTAATAAATTATAATATTATATATGAAAAAAAATGACTTATATAAAGAGACGAAACAATCAATTGTTAGCTACCCTGGTGGTATCTTAAGTTTTGTACTGGTTTTGTTGGCTTCTCAAAGTGGGCAAGCGCAGTTTATTAATGATGGTATCATAAAGGTAGATGATAAAACAATTTTATCGGTCTATGAGCCATATGTAAACAAACCTTCAGGAGGTTTTACAAATGATGGAATTGTTTACATTTTTGATAACTGGAGTAATAATGGTGAGGTACTGTATAGTAAGAATAGCGAAGGACAAACTTTTTTCAATGGTAAAAAAGTGCAGACGCTTGAGGGTCGTACAACTAGTAATTTTCATGATGTGATTTTTGATAGTAAATCGGATACATTGGTTCCTTTTCGTTTAAATCAAATAATTACAGTTAACGGTAAGGCGGAATTTATAAATGGAATAATAGAAGCGGATAAGAATAGTAGGGTGATTTTTAATGAAAATGCCATTCATTCTGATGCTAGTGACTTAAGTTTTGTTGATGGAAAAGTGGAGAAAATAGGAAATAGTATGTTTGAATTTCCAGTAGGGAATGATCTTTATTTTAGACCTACTTTCCATGCTACTGATGGTATTGGTGATGGTAGTATTTATACAGCCCAGTATTTTCATCAAAACTCTGATAATCTTTACAAACATGCAAGTAAAGAAGAAACTATTTTGTTGATAAATGATAAAGAATATTGGAATGTAACACGTGATGGTGGAACTGATAAAATTGTACTAACTCTTACGTTAGATTCACAAACAACTCCTGATGAATTTCTTAATGTTGATTCGAAATTAGAAGTCGCTATAGTTCGTTGGGATGATGTTTTATTGAAATGGGTTAAAGAAAAAGGAGCTGTTAGTGATCCTTTCCCAAGTACAAGTAAAGCAGGATATTCAAAATTATTAACAGCAGAAGTTAGTGGTTATGGAATTTTCACAATGGCATTAGTTAATAGAGAAATCGATGATGAAGAAGTAGTTGTTTATAATGCTGTATCTCCAAATGGTGATGGAGTTAATGATACTTTCCTTATTGAAGGAATTAAAGATTTCCCTGATAATTCAGTTGAAATATATAATCGTTGGGGGGTAAAAGTATATGACGCAAAATCATACAATGAGAGTGATGTGATGTTTAGAGGATACTCAGACGGTCGTGTAACAGTAAATAGAGGAGAAAAACTTCCTACAGGAACTTATTTCTATATATTGAGGTATAACAATGGAGTACAAGGAAAAGAGAAATCAGGATACCTATACATCAATAATCAATAAAATTAAAAATCATTAAATTAAAAATAATTACAACTAATGAAAAAGATTTTTTACATAGTAACAATTGTATTGTTAGGGATTTTTGATGCTTCGGCACAGCAAGAGTCTCAGTATACACAGTACATGTACAATACAATGACTTTTAATCCAGGATATACGGGTTCAAGAGAAGTAGTAAGTGCAATGGGGTTATATAGAACACAATGGGTTGGTCTTGATGGAGCTCCAAAAACAATGAATTTTTCGATACAAAGTCCTTTAGGATATCATGCTAATGGAATTGGTTTAAATGTAGTAAGCGATGAGATAGGACCAACAAAAAATACTGGAGTTATGCTTAATTATGCCTATACAATTATGGGTAATAATGGTGACTTAAAAGTTTCTTTTGGTATCTCTGGAGGATTTGACAATTTTGTAGTAGATTATTCTAAATTAAATATCAAAAATGCAGAGGATCCGTATTTAATGGGTAAAGAATCTCAGTTCTCACCAAATGTTGGAGCAGGAGTTTATGTTCATACCTATAATTGGTATGTTGGAGTATCGGTTCCAAAATTATTAAAAACAGATTTTTTTGATGATGTTTCATCATCTGTCTATACTACAAAATCGCATTTTTATGGTATTGCAGGATATGTATTTGATATTAATCCATACTTAAGATTTAAACCTGCAGTTTTAGCAAAATTTGTATCGGGAGCTCCGATAGCTGTCGATGTATCTGCAAACTTCTTAATTAATAATAAATTTACTATTGGAGCTGCATACCGTGTAGATGCCAGTGTAAGTGGATTAGCAGGTTTCCAGGTAACAGATGGTATCCAAGTTGGATATGCGTATGATTATGAAACTACAAACCTAGGAAATTATAATTCAGGTTCACATGAATTTTTCTTAAGATTTGACCTTTTCAATAAGTCAAATAAACGAATGATTAATCCGAGATTCTTTTAATAATGATTACAAAAATACATATGAAAAAATACTTTTTACTTTGGATAGTATTATTTGGTCTGCATAATTCTTATTCGCAAGACAGATTAGTTAATAGAGCAGAAAAAAATTACGATAAACAAGCATATGCATACGTTAGTTCAAGTGATTTATATGACAAACTAGTTCAAAAAGAATTTGGCTCTTCTGGAATTTATGCAAAATTAGGGGATTCGTACTTTTTTAATGGTGATTACAAGAATGCTCTAAAGTCTTATAATCAGATAGCAAAATTAAAAGATAATTACGTTTTCACAAATGACCAGTTATTTAGATATTCGCAGTGTCTAAAATCTAATGGACAATTTGAAGAGGCATCAAAAATCATAAAAGAGCTTAATAGTAAATCAGGACAGCAAGCAATTGCAGCTGGTACTGAGTATTTACAGAATATTGAAAAACAGTCAAATCGTTTTACAATTAAACCTGTTAGTATTAACTCTAATATGCCTGATTATGGAGTATCTTTTTATAAAGACAATAAGGTTATTTTTACTTCTGCAAGAGATACAAATGTTGTAGAGAGAATGAAAGACAGATGGAATAAAAAACCTTTTTTCAAACTTTATGAAGCGATAATCACTGATGATGGAGATTTAGTTGATGCTAAAAGAATGAATGGAAAAGTGAATTCAGTTTTCCACCAATCAACAGCTGTAGTTACTGCAGATGGTAATCAAATGTATTTTACCAGAAGTAACTTTTTGGGTAATAAATATGGTGTTGATGAAACAAAAACAAATCGTCTTAGAATTTACAGAGCTACACTTGTAAAAGACAAATGGACAAACATTGAAGATTTATCTTTTAATAGTGATTCTTTTTCAAATGCTCATCCAGCTTTGAGACCTGATGGTAAAAGCTTAATTTTTGCTTCAGACAGACCAGGTTCTATTGGACAAACGGATTTATATGAAGTTGCAATCAATGAGGATGGGACTTTTGGTGAAGTTAAAAATATGGGACCAACTATTAATACAATAGGAAGAGAGACTTTTCCTTCTATGTCAACTACAGGGCAACTTTATTTTGCATCTGATGGACATCCAGGACTTGGTGGTTTAGATGTTTTCGAAGCATTCAAGAATACTGATAACACCTATAAAATTGTGAATGTTGGGAAACCAATAAATTCATCTGGAGATGATTTTGGATTTGTAATTAATCCAGAAACACATAAAGGTTTCTTTGCATCTAATAGAACTAATGATGATCAAATTTATGGTTTGACAGAATTAGAACCGATTAAAGTTAAATATGATCTTGTAGTTTTCGGAAAAGTATATGATAGTAAACAAAATGAATTGTTACCAAAAGTTAAGATTACTGTTCTTGATGCAAATAAGAAAATGGTAGATGAATTTTATACTGATAATGCAGGCGAATATTTGTTAAAGGTACCAGTAGGAGATTATTCTTTAGTTTATGATAAAGTTGGTTATTATCAACAAACGCATGAATTACTGATTCCTAAGAAATTTGAAAATCAAAGTTTTGAGATTGATAAATATTTGGTAACTGATCCTAGTGTAAAAGAGTTAGAAGGTGAAGGAGGAAAAACTATTACTGATGGTTCTGATTTAACAAAAACTCTTGATTTACAACCAATTTATTTTGACTTAGATGGTGCTAATATTAGAAAATCTTCAGAAAAAGAATTGAATAAAGTTGTGCAAATTTTAAAAGATTATCCAAGATTAACAGTTGATATTAAGTCGCATACAGATAGTCGAGGAGATAATGCTTACAACTTAAAACTTTCTGATAGAAGAGCTAAAGCTACTATTAATTATATTGTAAGTAAAGGAATCAAAGCAGATAGAGTTACAGGCCAAGGTTATGGTGAAACTCAATTGATAAATAAATGTGCTGATGGTGTAAAATGTTCTGAGAAACAACATCAATTAAACAGACGTTCAGAGTTCATTATTTCTTTTCATCACGAATAAGGTATTTGAATAGAAATATGTTTTAAAAAAAGTGGATATCATTATGATATCCACTTTTTTGTTTTGATCATATGAGATACATAAATCGAGAGGATTTAAATTGAGTAAAAAAAAGGTGTAATGATTTATCAGAAAAGATTAAATGAAATCAAGGATAATTATCCATTTGATGAATGGATAGATAATTTTTCGGCAGATACAGAGGATAAAAATGATAAAGGGATTGAGCAATATACTCAAGAGAATTGTGATGTTATAAAAGCCATTTTTGACTATTTATTAGGTAAACTATGCTTACTAGGAGAAAAAGCATCAGAATTAAATAAAATTGAATTGTTTGAAATTACTATTAATTTACTCAATCGATTTAATGATGAGAAAGGATTATTCGATTTTGGTGTAAGTGAAGATTTATGTGACTTGGTAGATGAAATAACTTTAGTTGCGGGTCTTAATCCTGAAATTTATGCAAACGGGAAAGGGATTTCGGATATTTGGAGAGAATGGTAATGCTTGATTATGAAATAAATAGCAATGTCTGTAAAATGCAGAATAAATTAAAAGATTAAATTGAACTGCAAGATAAGTATTGAAAAGGAGATAATATAAAATACTACTCTTTTTAGTTTATCTAAGAAAGAGTAGTACTTGTATAATTACAGATAAGTATCTGGTCTAAGAACAGCAAAGTTTTTTTGTTTCTTTTTTTTAATAAAATCCTCAGAAGGTTTTCTATGAAAAAGGTCATAATATTTTGTGCAGAAATAGCTTAATTTGGTGTAATTTAACTCATAAATTATTTCTGTTAAAGTGCTATAATCTCCACTTTGTAAAAGACGGTTTGCAAGAAGCATTTTTTCTTTTATAAAAAGATTATTTGGGGTATTATGAAATTCTTTCTTGAATAACATTTTATACTTTGAAGGTGACATTCCAGCCATTTTAGATAAAAAAGGTACAGAAGGGAATGGGTTGTATAAATGATCTAGAAGGTAGTTTTTTGTCTTGGTAATAGCTTCTATTTCAATTTCGGTAGTTTCATTCTTTACTGCTTCAGAATCTGTATATCTATTTAAAAAATTACCTAATAATTTTAAAGAAATTCCTTTAAGATAGGGATCAAATGAACTGTCATATACTGATCTACTCTTTAGGGATTGGATAAGTAATATACTATTACTATCCATATTATCGTAGTAATAAGGTACTGTTTTTTTTATTTTTATTCTTCTATTAGTAAATTCTTCGCTAGGATGACTTTCTACAAATTCGTTTAATAAGTTTTTATCAACAAGTAGACGTAATGCTAATGTTCTATGTCCTACTGCAGGTTTAAAGGAGCTCTCTATATCATTACTTATAATTGCTAGCCCTACATTTATTGCAGAACCGATTTCATAATCGATATCTTGTATTTTAATTAAATTAGTATGGTCACTTAAATCAAAATGGAATATATATAATTCGTTTTCAGATTTAAGACGGTTTATTTTTAAAGGAGTTGTTAAAACAAAATCCATAAATAATGCGGAAATTCCAGGTGTTATTTGAGTAAAATAGGATTGCCCGTGCCCTAATGTTTCAGGAATAACAATTATTTTATCATCAATAAGTTCTCCACCCATTTCTTCAGCAAGTTTGTATTGCCATTCTGGAGTTAAAGAATAAAAATGTGTAATTTTTTTCATTGCAGATAAGTTTTTGTTTAGTCTTTTTTATTTTCTATTCACTGCTATGGATATTTTTAATCCGGTATTTTTATAATTGTTTAATAAATGATTTTGGAGTTATTCCAAATTGCTCTTTAAATTTCGAAGCGAAATAGGAGTTGTTGGTAAAATTAAGCTTGTCAGAAACCTGAGATATCGATAATTGTTTTTTTTCCAGTAGTTCTTTAGCTAATAGCATTTTATTATTCATGAAAAATGCATTTGGTGTTGCTCCTGTAATTTTTTTAAATAAATTCTTGAATTTTGATTCTGACATGTTTGCTTTGCTTGCCATTAATTTTATTGTCGGGAAATGATCTTCTATATTGCTAATTAAGAACATTTGTGTTGCTACAATATTTGCCAAATCAGATTCATTTACTGTTTGTATAATAATTCTATGACTTGCTATTTTTCTTAAATAATTAGAAAGTAATAGATGAACAGTACCAATTAGATTTAAATCAAATACAGGTCCTCCAACTTTTAGCTTACGCAAATCGGTTAGTATGTGATAACTTTCGCTGCTCATTCTGTCTAATCTAATAATTGTATTTTTTTCAGGATCAGCAATTTTATCAATATTATGAAAAGTAATATTGTTTTTTTTTGCGAATGTAGCTATCGTAGTTTTCTTGACAAATATGCAAAGACTGTATGTTTTACTTCCGTTCTTAACAAAATAATTTGATTCCAGTCCACCATCAATAACTGACAGATTATATTTCCAACGCCCAACATCATGCATAAAAGTATTACTCTTTAATGAAGCTTCTCCTTCGGTTAAATTATAATAAATCCCTACAAAATCATTAGTATTGTTTTTCTGGATAAAATGTAAACTCTTATTATAAGCTACATCAATATAATAGGCGATAATGCCATCGCCACAGTCCAGAACATATCTTGTTCCGGTTTGGATACTATCTGGTATAACTATAAAATTACCATCCGTTTTTCCTTCCATTTGTAATGCAAAAGGAGCAACCCAGTTCAGGTCGGCACCATAAGTATGTTCTATTATTTTCACAGAGATATATTTTTATGCACTATAAAGTTAAGTTTTTTTATATTAAAATATTGATTGTCAGTATTTATTATATGTTATTTACTAGTGATTTTGTTTTGTATCATTCATATAAGGATTTTTTATTTGCTTGTCCTATGTTTTAAAATATAGTATTATCGTTTTACAGTTGATTAAAAAAGTAGTTTTGTTTTATGTTATAATTGTTTAATAAATGTTTTAGGTGAAATACCAAAATGCTCTTTAAATTTTGATGCGAAATAAGAATTGTTAGTAAAATTAAGCTTATCGGATACTTGTGATATTGACAGCTGATTTTTTTCTAATAGTTCCTTAGCTCTAAGTAGCTTATTGTCCATGAAAAATGCATTAGGTGTCATACCTGTTATTTTTTTGAACAAATTTTTAAACTTAGACTCAGACATGTTTGCTTTATTCGCAATGAATTTGATAGTCGGAAAGTGGTCTTCAATATTATCGATTAAAAACATCTGCACAGCTACAATATTAGCCAAGTCTGTTTTATTTACAGTTTGGATGATAATTCTTGTACTCGACATTTTTTTGAAAAAATTAGATAACAATAAATGTACTGTTCCCTTGAGGTTTAAGTCAAATATCGGACCGCCAACTTTTAGTTTTTGTAAGTCGGTAAGGATATGATAACTATCACTACTCATTCTATCAAATCGTATTATAGTATTTTTTGTTGGATCTGTAATTTTGTCTATATCTTTTAGTGTAATGTTATTTTTTTTGGCATAGGATTCCATCATGTTTTTTTTGATGAAAATGCAAAAAACAAATGATTTAGTTCCCGATTTAATCAAATAATTTGTTTCGAGTGAACTATCAATAACTAAGAGATTATAGTGCCAGCGACCTATTTCTTGCTCAAAATTGCTACTAGAATATTTTATTCCCCCTTCAGTTAAATTGTAATATATTCCGATAAAATCATCACTAGTGTTTTTTTGGATTAAGTTAAAATCCATATTGTTTATTCCATCGACATAATAGGCAACAATATCGTCTTCACAATCTAAAAAATATCTATTTCCAGAGAAAAGACCATCTGATGAAATTATAAAATTACCATCAACTTTGGCGCCCAATTGCTCAGCTAGTGGAGCTACCCAATCTAAGTTGGTTCCATATGAGTGTTTAATTATTTTCACAGTAATATTGATATAATAAAGTTATACAGCTTGTTTTTAAATAGCATTCATATTTGAAAAGCTGCTTATTCGACATTTAATATTTTTAATTTATTTATTCCTGAAGGAAACTGCCACGAGATTTCATCATTAATAGAATATCCATATAGAGCTAATCCCATTGGAGACATTACGGATAGTTTATTCTGATTTAAATTGCTTTTTTCAGGAACAACAATCTGGAAATTTTTAATGATGTTGGTTGCTATTTGCACGGTTACTTTTGAATTTATTCTTACAATTTTTTCAGGCATCTGATTATGAGCCATAACTGTTGCTGTCTCAAGTTCTCTCGATAATCTTTTAATGGAAAGATTGTATATTCTATCGTTATTGTTTTGTGTTGTTGATATAATTTCTTTTAATAATTCAAGTTCTTTTGCTTCTATTATTATCTTATTATTTTCCATTGTAATTTGATTTTACTTAATAAACGTATGCTTTATAGCAGTTTATTTTTTTTAGTTATTTTAATTATAAACATTCAGCATTCTTAAGTAAGTTGCAGTTAGAAACTATATGACAAATCTTTAAGAGTAACAATGATATTATTGTTTAATCTTAAGGCATGTCGTATTTATCCTGATTAGGATGATGATGTTTACAGTTTTTTATAGATGATGATTATATTGCAGTTGCGAAATCACTCATGTTTTCCTGGATATGTATTTTAATTTTTTCGCTTTCATCGTCCATAATCTTGAAGAAATCTTTATCGATAGAATTAAAATGTGGAAACTCTTGATACATTCTTGAAAATTGTTCCTCTGTCCTTTCCATTTCTAAAAAAGGCTTATGTACTAAATAAATTTCTTTGGCTTTATCTATATTTATTGCCATTTCTTTTATTCCCCATACCTTCATTGTTTCAGAGAAAAGAGTTTCAAATATATAACCACCATATCCATTTTGTATTAGGGATAAATAGCCTCCATTAGTAACTTCGCCATATAGTATATTATATGCCATTAATGTATGCTGGGCAGTATTAAATTCATTTTCAGTTTCATCATATTGCCCATCCATTAATTCATAATATTTAGAAAGTAATAGAAAGAAAAAATCCCAAGTATTTTCTTTTGCTTCTAAAATTTCTTGTTTGGTAATTTTTGGTAATGTATTTTTTATAGTTCCTGTTTTTATTTCAGCTTTCACTTCCATTATCATATCCATTTTCGTTTTCATCATCTTTTCCATTTTTTCTGCTTTATTGAGGTTATTTTAATTCGTTTTGTATAACAATATAAATATTGCTTTTGTATGTATTTATGTATGAATTAAGGCAAAATGTATGCCTTAAACTCATATAAAAGTTAACAAGTTGCTAATCAATTTAATGATATAGAAGCTTATAAAATCATTTGTTTTTGAGCCATGGGAATTTGGTGTCATTCGAGGAATAATTACCCAATTCAGACTCATATAATTTTCTGATTAAGTGTTTTACGGTCAATTTGTAATATTTTTGCAGCATGAGTTTTATTATTATCAACAGCTGCAAGAACTTTTAAAATCTGTTCTTTTTCATATTCTTTTAGTGATTTAAGAATGTTTATTTCTCCACTTGAGATGTGATATTTAAGATGCTCTGGAATTTGTTGAATATCTATAATATCATCGCTCATTATTATCATACGCTGTATAATGTTTTCGAGTTCACGAACATTACCAGGCCAAGAGTAGCGTAGTAATATTTCGATCGCTTTTTCGGTGATTGAGATGTTTGGTTTATCATATTCAATACTGTATTTTTTTAAAAAAGTATCTATTATAGGAATGATATCCTCTTTTCTTTCTCTTAAAGGTGTTGTCTTGATATTAACAACATTTAGTCTATAATATAAATCTTCTCTAAAAGCATTTTTTTGTACCATTTGAAATAAATCGGTATTAGATGCAGCAATTATTCTAACATTAAGTTTCTCGGGAATTTGTGATCCTACTCTTGTAATCTCTTTTTCCTGAAGTACTCTAAGAAGTCTTGTTTGTACAGATAATGAAGCTGTACCAATTTCATCTAGAAAAATTGTTCCTCCAGAAGCTGCTTGAAACAATCCGATTCTTGATTCATTAGCTCCGGTAAATGCTCCTTTTACATAGCCAAAAAGTTCAGATTCCATTAGTCCTTCTGGAATTCCACCGCAGTTTACAGTAATAAAAGGCATTTTCGCTAGAACACCATTATAATGTATTGCTTTAGCGATAAGTTCTTTTCCAGTACCACTATCTCCTTGTATAAGTACTGTTGCCATGTTGTTTTTAACTCTTTTTATTATCTCAATTAAATCTCTTAATTGATCAGAGTTACCTACAATACCAGAATAATTATTATCTATTGGTATAGAGTTTTTTTTCGGTAGTAGAGTTTTTGCTTTATTTCTTGTTTTTATAAAGGAATTCTCAACCGCTTTTTTAAGTTCTTCATTTGTGAATGGTTTAACCAAATAATCGAATGCACCAGCTTGTATCGAAATTACGGCACTATTAATTGATGGTAAACCTGTTATTACCAATTTAGGCATTAATGGATAATGTTCTTCAGTAAACTTTATTAATTCAATACCATTTATTTCCGGCATATTAAGGTCGGTAATAAGGAGGTCTATACTGGTATATTTTAAAATACCTAAAGCTTCATTTACTGATGATGCTTTATAGATATGATAATTTAATGCTTTTAGATTGCGCTGAAGCAAATCTAGCATGTCATAATTATCATCTACAATTAGTATGTTTTCTTTCTTTAAGTTCATTTTAATTATTGTAATGGTAACTTTATTAAAAAAATCGTTCCACTTGGGGTATTATCAATCATCTCTATATCTCCATTATGATTTTTAATTATTCCATGTACTACACTAAGTCCAAGGCCACAGCTTTCGCCTACAGGTTTTGTAGTAAAAAATGGGTCAAATATTTTTTGTTTAATTTCATGAGGAACTCCAGGGCCATTGTCTGCTATTTTTAGTATCATATTTTCTTCATCACTATTCACTCCTATATAGATGATACTATTCTTTGGGGCTACGTATATTGCATTTATAAGTAGATTAAATAAAACTTGAGTAAGTTGAATGGAATCTACTTTTGCAATAATATCATCGTCTTGAAAATCAAGTTGATATTGTACACTCTTTTTCTGAAAATTCTGCTTAAGAAAGGTGAGAGCATCAGTTACTATTGGCTTTATTTTCAGCAATTGTAATTGTTGAGGCATACCACAAGAAAAAAACATTAATTTTTTGACTATTTCGCGTGAATAGATTGCTGAATTTATGATTTTGGCGATATCATCAATAATTATTTGATCCTTAGTTTCATCTTTAATAAGCTCTGCAAACCCTAATATGTTAGCAAGGGGAGTATTAAGTTCGTGTGCAATTCCTGCAGTCATTTCTCCAAGAATAGATAGTCTGTCTTTTCTCTCTAAAGTTTTCCTTAGAGTAGCTTTTTTGTCTAAATTTTGATATTTTTCTATGTAATTGCCAATTTCAAAAGAAACAGTATCTAAAAGTTCTTGTTCTTCTTTTAGAAAATGATTAAGATTATATTTTGGCTGAGGATAATATACTTTGATAAATCCTGAGACTTTATTTGATACTATTATTTCACGATGTTGGGAAACATTGTTTTTTGGAATTAATGCTGTAGCTAGTGTATAATCATTTATCTGAATTTCGACTATAGAATCATCACAAAATCTCCATGCTTTTACCACAGAAAAAATGATTTCTTCCAGAGTAACTTTATTAACATTATTAGATTTTGAAATTATTTTTGAAATCTGATAAAGACATAATAATTCTTTAATTCTTTCTTTTAGTTTTTCTTCTGGGGCACTATTAATCATTGCTTTTTTGTAGGAAAAAGGTTAAAAAATTTATAAAACTAATCAAAGTTAAATAAATTTCCTAATTGAAACTAGGAATTCTGATTTTCTTTTAACTATTTAAAAATGAACTAAATAGACTGTTGTAATGTGACTTATTCTGCTATTATTATAACTTTTCAGGGCTATTTAGCAATTGCTTTTTTGATTAACTTAAAAGCGTAATGTTTTTAATAAAAAAGCGACATTTTTTTTAAAATTTTATTTAGATCAAGAAATTGAAAATAGATGCAGTGAGGAAGAAATAGGTGTTTTTTTATATAAATGAGAGAGGTAAACAATCTTTATAATTTTGTTACCTTTTATGTCTTTAATTTCTTTATAATTTTTCACTTTGTTATATTTGAATATAAATTGAAATTAAAAGAATAATTAGAAAATAATATAATGAGTATGCTTAAAAATATTTTTGGAAAAAAAAGTGAAGCTATAAAGTCAAATGCTGATTTTTGGAATTGGTTTGAAAAAAATGAAAAGGATTTTTACAACGCGGTGAATAGAGGTACAAATATCGAGAAAGATTTTTTTGATAAATTATCTCCCCAGCTAGAAAGTCTAAAAGAGGGTTATTTTTTTTTGACAGGAATGCTTAATGAACAAACTGCTGAATTGGTTCTTACTGCAGATGGAAACATAAAGAATATTGTTTTTGTAGAAGAATTAGTTAATGCAGCTCCTAAACTTCCGAACTGGAAATTTACCGCCTTAAAACCAGCGACAGATATTAAAAATGTTTCTATAAAAATGGGAGATTATACTTTTGGTAGTGATAATCTGTTTTTTTACTCAAATGATGATAAGGAATATCCAGATAAAATAGATATTACAGTAGTACATTTAGATTGTAATGAAGAGAATAAGCCAATTATAACTAACGGAACTTATATTTTTTTAGATAATTATCTGGGAGAATTACACTTTACCGAAAACATAGATATAATTGATGTAATTGGTAAAGATGAAGCAAATAAAGAATTAGTACCTATTGAGAAACTACAAGATTTCCTGATTTGGAGACAAAAGGAATTTGTTGAGAAGTATGAAGGAGTAAGGCATAATACTGAGAATGATGGTTATTCTAGTCTTGAAGCTACACTTAGTAGTGGTTTACCTCTAATTGCAGTTATTAATTCTACATTGTTTGAATGGGATGCTAAACCATCACATCCGTGGATTGTAACCGTAAAAATAGGTTATAACGGAGAGGATAATAACGGATTTCCTGATAATGAAACATTTCAGTTATTAAATGAAATCGAAGATAATTTTTTAATGAAAGAACTTAAAGATTCCGAAGGATATCTTAATCTAGGGCGTGAAACTGCGGAAAATTTAAGAGAAATTTATTTTGCTTGTAAAGATTTTAGAAAACCTTCAAAAGTACTGGAAGTGATTAAGAATAAATTTGCCTCTCAAGTTGAGATTGAATATGAAATTTACAAAGACAAATACTGGCAATCTTTTAATAGATATATGAATTAGTCTTTTTGAGGTACTAAGGCACTAAGTTGCAAAGGTTCTGAGGTTGCTCAGTTTGAACATAAAAAAGTTAAAAATAGTATTTACACTATTGTTATCCTGATGTAAGAAGATAAGAATTTATAGTGAGTTGAAAAAGCAATCTCCATAAGTGACTCTAAATAGGTTATAGACTCACTTATGGAGATTCTTCGGCTCCGCTCAGAATGACAAGATGATGAATGTTTTGTGTTCAAGCGGAATAACCTCAGAACCTTTGCAACTCAGTGCCTTAGTACCTTGTTATTTTTCTCTCCCCAGTTGGACATTAAATCTAAAATTTCTTTAAAAGATTTACCAAGTTCTGTTAATTCATATTCTACTTTAGGAGGAACTTGTGCGTGAACAATCCGATTTATTAAACCATCATTTTCTAATTCTTTAAGTTTAGAGATAAGCATACGCTCTGAAATTCCTGTAAGTCTTAATTTTAATTCACTGTATCGGAGTTTATTCTCATTTATAAGATAGCTTAATATGTTTATTTTCCATCTCCCTCCAATTATCGATAGCGTATAGGCGATACCACAATTCTCGTTTAAGTAATTTTCATTAATACTATTGGTAGAGTTTTCTTTTCTCATAGCGTGTACTTACTTTTTTATCAGTACCCTACAATTTTGTATGTACTTTAATAAATGCAAGTTAGTAAATACATTTACAGCGTAAAAATTAAAATTTGTAAAAAATGGAAACTATTAAAACAATCATTTATTGGGCGAGTTATTTGTATTATCTCTATGTATTTGGGTATGCCTCACTTTTCAAAGTTTTTCAAAAAGAATCTATGATGAAAAGCATGGAATCTTTAGGCTTTAACAAGATTTGGACAATTTATATTGGTATCGGAGAACTTATCGGTGTCTTGCTAATTGTTATAGGATTATTTAATCCGCCTATAAAAACAATCGGGATTCTATTGTTGTTTCCTTTTGCAATAGGTGCATTTACAGCTCATATGGCTCATCAGGAATACAATCATTTTTATAATTCTCTTATAATGTGTATTCTCACTGTATTACTGTTATGGACAGACAAGACTTTTAAAATAATTTTATAAAAGTAGCTAATTGTCTAAATATTTTTTCACCATTAAGAGATTAAGAAAAGGGAAGTGTTTATCCTTAATGAAACTTAATTTCTTAATGGTGAATGGTTTTACAAATTCATTCCTCCCGAAACCTCAATACGTTGCGCATTAATCCATCGGGCATCTTCGGTACATAAAAAAGCTACAACACCACCAATGTCATCTGGTAATCCGGCACGACCCAAGGCAGTTGCAGATTTTACGTAATCATTATATTGCTGGATGTCTCTAACGGCTCCACCACCAAAATCGGTTTCTATTGCTCCGGGAGCTACAACATTGGCAGTGATTTTTCGGTTACCAAGTTCCTTTGCAAGGTATTTTGTAAATGTTTCTATCGCACCTTTCATCGAAGCATAAGCAGAATAACCAGGTCCTGTAAAGCGCGCTAATCCTGTTGAGATATTAATTATTCGACCACCATCTTGTAAAAAAGGCAATGCTTTTTGGGTCAGGAAATAAACACCTTTATAATTGATATTCATTAACTGGTCAAATTGTTCTTCGGTAGTTTCAGCGAAGGGAGCATTTATTCCGATACCGGCATTATTGATTAAAAAATCAAAGCGTTCTGTATTAAAAGTCTCTTTTAATACAGTTGTAATTTGGTTGTAAAAAGTATCAAAACTCTTTATATCCCCGCCAGTATTAAGTTGTAACGCAACTGCTTTTTGTCCTAGTTTTTCAATTTCGGCTACAACAGCTTTAGCTTCATCTTCGTTACTATTATAAGTAAGTATTACATTAATTCCTTTTTTAGCGATGCTTATTGCCATATTTCTTCCTAATCCTCTGCTACCACCAGTTACCAAGGCTATTTTTGTGTTTGTTGTCATTTTGATTCTTTTATTGTTATTAATTGGCATTCATTTGGTTAAATGCAGTTTTTAAATCGGCTGCACTTGCATTAGCTCTTGTTTCGCTAGATCCAAATGTAAGTTGGTCTTTTCCTTCTTTTAATTGTTCAAAAATAGATTCGATAAAACTTTCTACACTTGGTGCTGCATTATGCAAACCGATACCTCCAAGGTCAGTATTTAATGCAGGCGGAATTATTTCGATTACCTCAATGTTTTTAGCTTTTAGTAAATGACGAAGAGACAAAGTAAATGAACGAAAAAAGGCTTTTGTAGCTGAATAAACAGGTACTTTGGCATAAGGAGAAAAAGAAAGTCCCGAGGTAACATTCATAACCGTTTTAAGCGATTTTAAATTAATAAAAAGCGAAATTAAATGTAAAGGAGCTTCAATATTGGTTGCTATTTCAGTTTTTGCACGTTCAAAGAAATCTTCGTCAGAAAGATTCATCCATTGCTGGATTCCGGCATTATTTACAAGGACATTTAGATCGCTGTGATTTTCTGATATCCATTTATAAAGATCTATTCGTTCAGATTCAATCGATAAATCACATATTCTAGTAATTACTGTCGGGAATTTATCGGTAAGTTCTTTTAAGACAGATTCGCGTCTTCCGCAAACAATCACAGTATTATTTTCTTTAATAAATCTTTCGGTAAGTCCCAAGCCAATACCGCTTGCGCCACCAGTAATTAGTATTTTATTGTTCAGTAATTCCATTGCTCTATTTATTTTTAAATTGATAAGACAAAGGTAGGAACGAAGTAAAACTGGAGAGTTGCAAATATCAATCTGATGTTTGCGAAATTCAAATCAGACTAATTATGTACGAAATGATAATGGTGTAAGTGTAGTTTGTTTTTTGAAAAAATTAGAAAAGTGTGCTAGTTCTTCAAAACCAAGTGAATATGCAATTTCAGATACATTCCAATCCGTTTCTTTTAATAGAATTTTGGCTTCCTGTGTTAGTCGGCTACTTATTAATTCGGTAGTAGTTTTACCTGTATTTTCTTTAAGTACTTTATTAAGATGATTTACATGAATAGATAATCGTGCTGCAAAATCTTTAGCAGTTTTTAATTCCAATCTTTGGTGTGGAGATTCTATAGGGAATTGTCTCTCAAGTAATTCTATAAATAATGAAGAAACTCTGGCTGCGGAATTATGTTTGGAATATAAAGCTGTTATGGGTTGTAATTTTTGCCCAAAATGAATTAATTCAGATACATAATTACGAATTAAATCGTACTTGTAAAGGTAGACAGAATTGATTTCTTTGTGTATTTTTTGGAATATGAATTCAATTTCTGTAGATTCTTCATCCGTTAATAGAAAAACTGGGTAACCATCTGATTTAAAAATAGGAAGTTCATCGAGTTCTATTCCGTTTTTATTTCCTGTTATAAATTCGGATGTAAAAACGCAAAAATGCCCCGATTGATAGATGTCTTGGGGAACATAATGATAAGGAATTTTTGGAGTAGCAAATAGAATAGCATTTTTTTCAATATCAATTACTTTATCGGCGTATTCGGCTCTGTTTTTACCTCTTATTAAACTTATTTTGTAGTATGCTCTTCGGTCATAAGGCATAAAAGGTTTTTCTCGGAGTTTTTCCCAAAGTTCTTTTGTATTGAAAACATTAAAGTGACCGATTTCTTTTTTAATATCATTCGGTAATAACGAACTTGGTTCAATATCCGAACCTTCAGTGAGATTTTTATAAAACTCGTCTATAGATGTTGTTTTCATACCAAATGATTTGTGAAATTCAAATATACGAAATTTGGTTATTTGTTTATTGTTGTTAGTTTATAGTTGATTGTTGATAGTTTAAAGTTGTTGGTTGCATTTATACTAAAAAAGTGTTCCTTGTATTAATTCTGGTTGTGTATTACTGTTGAATTGAAAAGTATCGATTACTGAAAATTGTTTTACCACTTCGTTAAATTGTCTTAGTACAATACTATCGCATATGAAGTTGGTATTAATTGTAGTAAATAGTCGGTTTGCAATTTCTATATTTTCAGGAGTTAATCTTCTTGCAATAGATAGATGCGGATTATCACTTTTTTTCATATTCGGAATAACAAGTGATTGGTGAACCCGTTTCATAATTGGTTTTAATTTGTTTCTGGAAACCTCGTTTGGAGTTATTACAAAAGCTCCATTAGGGTAAGAATCAAATTTATCGAGTTGTACCTCAAAAGGTTCAAAAGAATCGCATAAACGGCTTAATTTAGCTTTAACTATTTCAAGTTCTTTATCCGTAGCTTTAAATTCGCAAATGGTGATATGCGCAACTGAATTTTTGCTGTTAAACCATTTTATTTCATCAGCCAATTGTTCTTTCATTGATTTAATCAAAGCGATAGTCGCCTCTGGAGGATATATAGCTACTGAATAATGCTTTTGCATGGTGGTTTCGTTTTGAAGCAAAATTAAGGAATAAATCTTTTTTAAAGGTTCAAAGGTTCAAAGGTTCAAAGATGCAGAGGTTCAAAGGTTTTCTGTAGAGACGCACCGCAGTGCGTCTTCCATGAAGGAGGGGTGATTATTTTGTAATTCCGTGGGTTTTTAAGTAAGTCATTCGATAATTACTTTCTCCCTAATTTTTTAGTTTTGCTTTCAAAATATTTTAAAGCATCATTGATAGCTACTTCAGTATGTCTGTAATTTATTCCTAATTCGTGGATGGATTTTTCATTAGAATAAAAATTATCAATACAAAGTGCTTTCATATTGGTAGAACTAATGCTGGTTTTAATTTTTAATAATCTAATGCCATCTCCCAAATAGCCTAATCCTATTAAAACTTGTTTTGGGATTTTTATCATAATAGGATTTTGATTTGCAATTATATTGAGCTTCTTGAAAAACTCGAAGTAACTGAGGTTTTTATTAGCCAAAATATATTTTTCTTTATTTTTTCCTTTTTCTAAACTCTTGATAATTCCAGAAGCAACATCTTTTACATGAACAAAGTTTTTTCCTCCTGGCGGATAAAACAGAATCTTCTTTTTCCAGCCCATCAAGATAATTCTCCCTGAACTTGGTTTAGTGTCATAAGCGCCAAGCATAAAAGTTGGATTTACTATCAAAACTTCAATTTTATTACTTTTTTGCAATAAATACTCTTCGGTTTCTAATTTACTTTTGGCATAATATGAAGTTGTAAAAGGTAATTTTATCTTCTTCGTTTCATCTCCCAAATCAGTCAGAGAACCAAATCCTAATGTATTTGCTGTGCTAACAAAAATAAATTTTTTGACCTTGCAGTAAATAGCTGCATTGAATAATTGGATAGTAGCATCGTAATTTATTTTTTGATAATCACGATAATAAATTAAGTTTTGATTTGTTTCGGCAGCAATATGTATCACAAAATCTACGTCGTTTAATGCTGAGGTTAAATCATCGAATAAATTACCTTGATATAATTCCAGATTTGAATGTTTCTGACCTTCAAATTTGGCTTTATCACGTATTAATCCTTTTACAAAAAAATCATTGTCTAATAATGTTTCGACCAGATTAGTACCTAGTAAACCACTAATACCTGTTACAAATACTTTTTTCATGATACAATTTCTCTTTTAATAGCTCGTGTCATTAAAGGCAATCGTATTCCTATTGGTAAAATTTTTAGTATTGCCCAACTTATAGGATTTACCATGATTACACTATCTTTTTTAAATAATTGTTTGATGCAATATTGTGCAACTTTTTCGGGATCTAATAAAGTTAGTTTTCCTAAAAAACCTTGTTTTTCTATTCTGGCTTTAATCTCGTCGTTGGTTTTCATTGCGCCAGGATTTACAACACTTACAAATACGTTTGTATCTTTTAATTCCTGATATAAACCTCGGGAAAAAGAATGGATAAAGGTTTTGGATGCAGGATAAACAGTTTTGTAACCAATGGGAGAAAAAGCTGCCATACTCGAAACATTTAGGATATAGGATTGTTTTTGCTTCATTAAATTAGGCAATAACTGATGCGTAAGGATGGATGTTGCCACAACATTTACCTGCATAATGGTATTGATATAATCGACCTTGGCATCGACAAACTTTTTTGTTCCGCCAGTTCCGGCATTATTAATTAAAATATGAACATTAAAGTTTTCGTTTATCCAATTAGAAAGCGCTATAACATTATCAGAAACACTTAAATCGGTTTCGAAGTAAGATGTTTTTACATTGTATTTGGCAGTAATTTCGTTGGATAAATCCAAAAGGCCCTGATTGGGTAAACTTATCAATATGAGGTTCATTTTTCTTTTGGCAAATTCCAAAGCAAATTCTTTTCCTAATCCCTGACTTGCACCTGTGATGACAACAAATGATTCTTCTGATTTTTTTTCGGCTGACATAATCTTTAATTTATTGTAGCAAATGTAGATTTGATTATAACCGTAAATGTTCGTGTTTATAAATGAGAACCAGTTTTATGTTTGCATAAGTGTTTGGAAATGAGTTGTCGGTTTTAGGTAAAAGTTCGAACTTATAAACTTGGACTATTCTTTTTGTACTCGGATGGAGTTTGATTGGTGATTTTTTTGAATGTATTATTAAATGAAGTTTTCGAGTTGAAGCCAGATTCGTATGCAATCCCTAAAATAGAAAGATTGTTCATTTCTTCTTTTACTAATAGTTCTTTTGCTTTTTGGACACGATATTTATTAATGAACTGAAAGAAGTTTTCGTTAAAGCCTGAATTAATAGCATAGGATACTTGATGTGGCGTACGATTTACGAGTTCGGATAATTTTATAAGATTTAGTTCACTATCCAGATAAGGTTTTTGCTCAAGCATTATACGATTTAGCTCTGTTTTTATAACAATCAATTCGGCATCAGAAATCACTTTTCGTTTTATTTCGATTAGTTCTTCTTGCTCATTTATTAGTATTATCTCAGAGCGTTGTTTTTCATCCAACGGAAAAATCTCTTTTTGTTTAAGAGAGTAATACGCAATAACGAAGATTATAATTAACGAAGCACTATTTATAAATACGTTTAATGTTGAGTAATAAAAAAACACATTATAAACCGTAATAATTAAGCTCATTGATAGGATTAATAAAATAATGTATTCTAACCAATTTAAGTCAATTTCATTTGCATTAGATGAAAAAAGAAGTGTATTTTTTTTGTGTTTTCTAATCTTTAAATATGAAGCTAAGGCATAGAAAACTGATTGTGTTAGCATAAGTGTAATCGAAAGTAATTTAAGAGAAGTTGAGTTTTCTTTTGATCTTAGAAGCAATACAAAAAAGAATACTATTGGGAGAATGAGGTATTTAAAATCGGATTTGCTGAATTTATAATTGGGATTTGTAAAAAACACAATACTAAAATAAAACACTAGAGGAGTAGTAAACTGAATAAAGTGGATAAACGAATTTAAAGGTTCACTTACTTTGTGATTGCTCAAGAATAAAGAAATTTCATCAATCCAGAATGTTGCCCACAAGAACAGGAATATTCCGAAATAAAAATTAGCTTTTTTATTTACGTTTAGAGGATTAGTTATCTTAAGAAATGAAAGCAGAATGAGCGACCCAAAAATCAAAATTATTATTAAAGAATTAAGTTCGCTTATGTTCATTACGGTTTTATTTAAAATAGTTTATCAAATTTAAGCATTTCGGCTTTCGATAAACTTTTTAAGTTAAAAAACTGTATAAAGAAGAGGGTAGGTTTGTATGGAATTTAAGTGAATGTTACCGAAATATATAACGGTTTAGTTTTTCTTGAAAAATCACAAAATTAAGTTTGAAAAGATTTTTTATGTTTTTTAGGATTCAATATATTAGCAAAAAAAATATCAATGCCAAGTTACTTAAAAAGCGAATAGCCTAAAAATGGATATTCGCTTTTTTATTTGTTATAATCGGTTGTTTTTGTTTAAATCAGAATTATAAATTTATTGCAGGGCATTCACATTCATATCGTTCTTTTTTGCAGAATAAATTTATTCCTAATGTAACTTGATGATATGCTCCGCTATCAAATTGTATATCACCTATAACTTTAGAATACGTGTATGCAAACATGAAATTTTTGTACTTAGCGCCCAAAATAGGAGTTACGTATTGTAAGTTTTGTTTAGAAACATCAATACCATCATAGTATTCGGTACCATTAAAATTTCTTCGGTATGACAAGGCTGCCCATATATTACCTTCTCCAATTTTTTTATAAGCTTTTAAGTTAATGTCGATTATTTTTTCTTTGGTTTTATCAACTAGCTGAAAAAGGAATGAAGGTTCTATCCATATTCTTTTTTTGCTCCCAAAAGTATATCCTGCACTCAAAAGATATTTTCGGATATTTTTACTTTCATATTCTGTATATAACTGACGTCTTGTTTCGAGAGCACCTTGAACCGTAGCGTGGGTATAAAAATTTAGATAATTATAAGACGCTCCAAAATCAACATTAAAGTAAGAATCTTTTAAGACACCTCCGTTAACAATTGGATCAAAACCAATGAATGAAGTTTCGTCTAACTGACTTTGAATAACTCCAGCATTCATACCAAATGAAAGTTGATTTAAGTCCATTTCATCTCTTGAAAAAAGAATGTGATAGGCATAAGTAAGTTTTATCCCTTTTTGAGAATGATATCCATTTTTATCATTAAAGAGTATAATACCTGCACCGGTTCTATCTCCAATTCGGCTACTAAGGCTTAATGTTTGAAGCGAAGGCGCATCGTCTTGTCCAGACCATTGGCTGCGTGATGTTACTCTTAATTTAGTGCAATCAGAAGCTCCTGCCATTGATGGATGTATCAGGTAATAGTTGTCTGATAAATAATCGGAGTATATAGGAATTCCTTCTTGGGAATAAGAAAAGGAAAATATAAATAATAAAAGAACTGAAAATCTAATTTTAGTATATATCAAAGCCGTAAATGGTATTTATTAAACTGTAATAGGGTATTATACTGAAATACACTTGTTTTCACGATATAATAAACACCTGGATTTTTGCAAAGTAAGCTCAGAAAGGATGGATTTATTGCTGTAATAAGATATAAAAATAGCTGAATAAGACATTTTTAGTTTAGGAAAGGTACAGAGGTACTAAGGCTCTGAGGTGCTAAGGTTGCTTAGTTTTTGTTTGAAATAATCGTTGTGATTTATGACTTTTTTTTAAGGCTCTAAGGTACTAAGAGGCAAAGGTTCAAAGGTTGCTTAGTTTGTGACTTTTACGTAAATAAAAAACAATAGAAAGAAATCCGTTTTTATCTGTGTTTTCGCTTTAGCGAATCTGTTTTATCCGTGTTCCCTCTATAGGCAATCAATAAATATACACACGTCTTAGAATTTACAATTTTTTGAAATCGCTAGGATTCATGTTTTTTCTTTTCTTGAAGTAATTTGATAAATGACTTTCGTCTGTAAAGCCAAATTCGTAGGCAATTTGCTTGATAGGCATTTGGTTGTTGGTAATTCTTTTTTCGATTAATATCGTTCTTAGGTTATTGATATAATCACGATAACTAATGGCGAATGTTCTTTTAAAATAGGCGCTAAAATAGGTTTCGGCTATATTAAAATGAGCTGAAATTGCTTTTATCTGAACCAGTTTGGGATAATAAATATTCTGATGGATATAAGATGTGATTTGCTCGCTATCAAAATGATTTCCTTGTGCTTTAGGATTCATACCACGCATGGTTTCTTTGATTAGTCCAAAGATTGAAAGGATCTGATAGAATACAATTGGAGAAGTTGTTACATCTATTCGGCTGTTGTAAGCTGTAATGTTTTCTATTGTGTTTTTTAGGATTGTTTTACAAGGCTCATCTAATTTCAGAACAGTTTCTTTTAGGAGTTTATCCCGCATAAAACACTCTGGAGTATTGAGTAATAAATCATCACAGAAAAGACTTTTATTAGAATTGAAATAATTATCTGTGAATTTTATATATACAAACCGAGTGCATTTCTTGATATCAAAACAATGTTCATCTTCGGGCGAAATTACAAATAGGTCACCTGTTTTGTACGGAAGTAAGTTTTGATTAAGATGATGAATTCCATTGCCTTTTACGATATAAATAATTTCATAATAGGTGTGACCATGAAAAGGAAGGTGAAATTTTTCTTCTTCAAATTCATCTATAACAAGTGTTTCAAATTGATTTAATTTCGGCATGCTCGATATGTACAAGTTAATGTCGTAAATATACAACTTATTTTAACATTACCGGATGTAAATTTGCTGCATAGAAAATCTATTCCTTTTCTATAAAAAATCAAATGAAAAAAAGTCTTATTGCGCTCTCATTGGGCGGTTTAACTATTGGGATCACAGAGTTTGTGATGATGGGTTTATTGCCTGATATTGCTCAGAATATGAATGTTTCTATTCCTGTAGCAGGATATTTAATTTCTGCTTATGCATTAGGTGTTGTAATTGGTGCACCATTATTAGTTATTATAGGAAGAAATTATCCGCCAAAGAAAATGCTTTTAATTCTGGCAATGATGTTGGCTGTATTTAATGCTCTTTCGATTATTGCGCCTACTTACGAAATATTATTTGCATCGAGATTATTATCGGGCTTACCTCACGGAGCCTTTTTTGGGGTGGGAGCTGTTGTAGCGAGCCGACTTGCTGATAAAGGAAAAGAAGCACAGGCTGTTTCCATTATGTTTTCGGGATTAACATTGGCAAATTTAATAGGTGTTCCTATCGGAACTTATATTGGGCATCATTTTTTATGGCGTTATACATTTGTACTTATTGCAGTAATCGGATTACTTACGTTTCTTTTTATTTATTTATGGATGCCAAATCTGGAATCTAATAAAAGCGAAAGTATGAAAACTCAATTGCAGTTTTTTAAGAAGACTGAAGCTTGGTTAATAATTGCAATTACAGCAATAGGTTTTGGAGGATTGTTTTCCTGGATTAGTTATATCGCACCTTTGCTAACAAATGTATCTGGTTTCTCGCCAGAGAATGTTCCCTACATCTTAATTTTAGCAGGATTAGGAATGGTAATAGGGAATTTTATAGGAGGAAAATTAGCGGATAAATTTTCGGCATCAATTACTGTTATAATGTTGCTTTTTGTAATGGCTATCGATTTGCTTTTGGTTTATTTCTTTTCATATAATCAGTATGCGTCTTTATTTTTGACCTTCTTAACAGGTTGTGTTTCGTTTTCGATTGTAGCACCAATCCAGATGTTAATGATTCAGACAGCAACGGGTGCCGAAATGATTGCTTCGGCAGCAATTCAGGCAAGTTTTAATATAGGAAATGCATTAGGAGCTTTTTTAGGAGGATTGCCTCTAATAGCTGGTTACAGTTATGCTTCGCCTAATTTAATAGGAGTAGGAATGTCATTTTTGGGAATACTTTTTACCTTTATATTTATACAAAGAAAAAAATACGTGATGCAATTACAAAGAGTTTAAAAATGAATATATTTATAAAAGACAAGTCAAATAGGCTTGTCTTTTTGTTTATAGATATAGCTTTTGCTCATTTGGTTACATGAAATAAAAGATTATTTTTACTTTACTGATGTAGGTTTTGATAGCAATACTTAAATTGATTTTAGAATGAATAAAGAGAAAAAACTTAATGCTGTTTCTTACGGTGAAGTACTTTGGGACGTTTTTGGAAACGAAAAAAAAATAGGAGGTGCTCCGCTTAATGTTGCTTTACGTATGAAAGCATTGGGTTGTAATGTTGCGATGGTGAGTTGTGTGGGTAATGATACAGACGGAATAGCAATAATAAATCAGGTTAAAAGTCTTGGTCTCGAAACCGATGCTATTATCAAATCAGAGGAATTTCCGACTGGTTTAGTTCAGGTTTCTTTAAGTGAAAATGGATCGGCTAGTTATGAAATTAATTATCCATCGGCATGGGATAAAATTGTTTTAAATGAAACGGCAAAAAAGTTGGTTACTCAAGCCGATGTACTTATTTACGGGAGTTTGGTTTGTAGGGATTCTGTTTCTCGTTTAGCATTAGAAGAATTGCTTCAAAATGATCTTTACAAGGTTTTTGATGTAAACTTAAGGAAACCGCATTACTCGTATGATATAATCGAGAAGTTAATGCAATCGGCTAGTTTTATAAAGTTTAATGACGAAGAGTTGCAGGAAATTGCCTCGGCTATGGGGTCGTCTTATGTTGGTTTAGAGGAAAACATAGCATTTATTGCTAAAAAAACAAATGCTAAAGCCATGTGTGTAACCAAGGGTAAAGATGGAGCATCATTATTATGGGAAGGCAAATTGTATCATAATAGCGGTTACTTGATAAAAGTTGTAGATACTGTAGGAGCAGGAGATTCCTTTCTTGCAACATTAATTAGTTCATTACTTACGGGTAAATCTCCGCAGGAATCAATAAATCTTGCTTGTGCAGTTGGAGCTTTAGTAGCAGGATCGGCAGGAGCAAATCCTGAGATTTCCTATTCTAAAATAGAAGAGTTAATGCTAAAATAATCTTAGATCTTTCATTTTTTTTAATGAATAAGAAACAAAAAAAAACACTCCTTTTGAGAGTGTTTTTCTGCTTTTGGACATTAAAATAATCTAAGATGTGGTATTTGTGGTATTAATATTTTACAAAGATATTGGTGTAGTATTTTCTGCCATTAATAGGATTTTCACTAACCGAAATACCAAAATTGCTATAATCTCCTGTAATGTTTTTTTTGTGTTCAGGACTAGCTAACCAAGCATCGAGAGCAGCTTTTGGGGTGTTGTAATTATAGGCAATATTCTCGCTTACTTTTATAACACCAAGAGCTTTAATGATGTCTTCTGAACGAGCTACAAAATCATCATGGCTTACAATATTATTAGTAATCATGTAATTATTATGTTCTTCGGATTTAACAGAAATGTAGTTTATTTTTTCTAATGTGTTTAAACCTATACTAGTTCTATATTCGTTTATTAAATCCATTACTTCTAATTCTGTTGGAGTATAATTATAGTCTACTACAATTTCAGGAATAGGTTTTGTTGTTTCATTGCTATTACTACTATCATTAGAGCATGAATGTAGCGTAAATACTATTGTGATTAATGATATAATTAGACTTATGTTTTTTGCCATAATAAAAAATAATTTACTGATTCAGTTAGATTTATTTGATACGGCAAAGGTCTGGTCAATTTATTTTAATGTATATCTGTATAGGGTTTAAAATCAATAGAATAAGGTTTTTTTTAAGTTTTGTAATGTAAAGATTCTGAGAGATAAAGGCTTAGTTTATGCTTGAAGTAATCGTAATTTTGTTTTTCTGTGAAAAAGAAATCTTCGCAGGAATTAATAAGTATTGCTTGTGCAGCAGGAACTTTTAGAGCAGAGTTGACTGGAATAAGATTTGAAATTTCTATTCTGGAGTAGAAGAGTTAATGCAGAGAGTATAAGCTAATAGATTAATATTTTACAAAGATGTTTGTGTAATATTTTCTTCCATTAATTGGATGTTGTCTCACCGAAATACCAAAGTTAGTATAATCGGCCATAATGTTTTTTTTATGTTCGGGGCTATTTAGCCAAGCATCTAAGGCTTCTTGCGGAGTATTATAATTATAGGCAATGTTCTCACTGACTTTAATAACACCTAAAGTTCTGATGATGTCTTTTAATCGAACTGCGAAGTTATCATGACTTACAGCATTATTGACCATCATATAATTAGTATGTTCTTCGGCTTTAAGTGAAAGATAGTTTATTGTGCCTAGCGTATTTAGGCCTTTGCTAACTCTGTATTTGTTTATTAAGTCCATTGTTTCTAGCTCTATAGGGGTGTAATTGTATTCTACAACAACTATGGGGATAGGTTCTGGCTCGTTGCTAATGCTTGTATCGTTAGCACAGGAATGGATAGTAAATAATATTACGATTAGGGATGCTATTTGATTTATTTTTTTTGCCATAATAAAATATATTTTATTAACTCGTAGGCTGTAATTACTCCGTCTGTTTGCTTTGCTACCGTCATGAAAGTTTTATCTAACAGGTAAAGGGGAAATGATTTTTAACTTTCAAAAAAAAGACGCTTTCTTTATTTAAAACAGATATAGCTTATTAGCCGAAAGAAATAGTTTTGTTTGCTTATACCAATCTCTGTTGCTCAGTTTTTAAATTAATTTACACCCAGCGGGTATTTTTATTAATTGTAATGTAGTTGTTTATTACAGTAAAGTTCGGTTAAAATATTTTAAGTTATATATGTATATTGCTTAAAGTCAATGTAATATGTATTTATTTTTTCTTTATATTATGTTTTTTTCTTTAGAGGTTCAAAGGAGCAAAGGAGCAAAGGTGCTGAGGTTCTAAGGTTTTTGTAGAGGCGCACCGCAGTGCGTCTCCCGTAATATATTCTCTAAAACCAAAACAAAAAAAAATCTGCAAAATCTGCAAAATCTGCGTGAACCAAAATTAACTTCACGCTGAAATGCATTATGGGAAGTACATAGCAGTGCGTCTTAAATGTTGAGGGTTTAGTTCAAAGGTTCAGAGGTTCAAAGGTTCAAAGTGGCAGAGGGACAAAGGTGCTGAGGTACTAAGGTTTTTGTAGGGACGCATAGCAGTGTGTCTAGAATATTGAGGGTATTTACTCTTGTTTTTAGAAGTGCAAAGATACAAACATACTGGGGTTATAGGGTCTTTTGTAGGGATGTATAGCAGGGTGTTTAAAACATTGAGGGTATTTACTCTTTTTTATTCAAAGGAGCAAAGTGGCAAAGGTGCTGAGGTACTAAGGTTTTTTGTAGAGGCGCACCGCAGTGCGTCTCCCGTAATATATTCCACAAGCCGAATCCTAAAACCAAAACAAAAAAATCTGCAAAATCTGCGTGAACCAAAATTAACTTCACGCTGAAATGTATTATGGGAGGAGCACAACGTTACGTTTTAAACATCAAAAATTATTATTTGTTAAAACTCTTAATAAGGAAAGTATTCTGTAAAAAAAGTCAAAATTTTTATGAATTATTGATGGTTTTTAACAGCATGAAAATTGTTTTATTAAAGAAGTTTAATTGTGATTAAAAATTAATTCGGTATTACATTAAAAATAAAAATTTGTTAACTTTTCTATGTTAGTAAATTTTTAATCTATTGATTTTTAGTTTTTTAAATTGTTTTATTTGTAAACTTTTTTATTTTGATTTTTTTAGTAGTTTAATTATTTTTAAATTTACATCAGAATTTAATACTAAAAATTATCAATATCATGGACAAATTATTAGCTACAAAAAACAATGCGATTATGTACACTCAAGAAGAGGTTGTACAAGCATCTTTAGAATATTTTAAAGGAGATAGTCTTGCTGCAACTGTTTGGGTAAGTAAGTATGCACTTAAAGATTCTGAAGGCAATATTTTTGAGTTATCTCCTAATGATATGCATCAACGTATTGCAAGAGAAATTGCTCGTATTGAAAAAAAGTATGTTAATCCGTTATCAGAAGTTGAAGTTTTTGATTTGATAAAAGATTTTAAATATTTAGTTCCTCAAGGTAGCCCGATGACAGGAATTGGAAACCCATTTCAGGTTGCATCATTATCAAATTGTTTTGTAATTGGTAATGATAATTCAGACTCATATGGGGGAATCATGAAAACGGATCAGGAGCAAGTTCAGCTTATGAAACGAAGAGGAGGAGTTGGTCACGATTTATCTCATATTCGTCCAAAAGGTTCGCCAGTAAGAAATTCGGCATTGACATCTACAGGATTAGTGCCATTTATGGAGCGTTATTCTAATTCGACTCGCGAAGTTGCACAAGATGGTCGTCGTGGTGCATTGATGCTTTCGGTATCTATTAATCATCCTGATGCAGCCGATTTTATTGATGCCAAAATGGAACAGGGAAAAGTTACTGGGGCAAATGTCTCTGTACGTATTGATGATGAGTTTATGAAAGCTGTTAAGGCAGATGGAATATATGTTCAGAAATATCCAATATTTAGCGATAATCCTTTGTATTCTAAAGAGATTAAAGCCAAAGAACTTTGGAATAAAATTATTCATAATGCATGGAAATCTGCAGAACCAGGAATTTTGTTTTGGGACACTATCATTAAGGAATCTTTGCCTGATTGTTATGCCGATTTAGGGTACAAAACACTTTCTACAAACCCATGCGGAGAAATTCCGCTTTGCGCTTATGATTCTTGCCGTTTGTTGGCTATCAATTTATTATCTTATGTAAATAATCCTTTTACTAAAGAGGCTTCTTTTGATTTTGAACTTTTCAAAAAACATGTAGCTGCAGCTCAAAGAATAATGGATGATATTATTGATCTTGAATTAGAAAAGATTGATGCTATATTAGGAAAAATAGATGCTGATCCAGAAAGTGATGAGGTAAAATTAGTAGAGAGAAATTTATGGCTTAATATCCGAAATAAAGCCAAAGAAGGTCGTCGTACCGGAATTGGAATTACTGCTGAAGGTGATATGCTTGCTGCACTTGGATTACGTTACGGAAGCGATGAAGGAGTTGTATTCTCTGAAAAGATACATAAAACACTTGCTATCGAGGCTTATCGTGGATCTGTAAACCTAGCCAAAGAACGTGGTATGTTTACTATCTATGATTCTGAAAGAGAAAAGAACAATCCGTTCTTACTTCGATTAAAAGAAGCCGATGAAGAGTTGTATTATGAAATGAAAGAACACGGTCGTCGTAATATTGCTTTGCTTACTATAGCACCTACAGGAACAACAAGTTTAATGACACAAACATCATCGGGAATTGAGCCTGTTTTCTTGCCTGTTTACAAACGCAGAAGAAAGGTAAATCCAAATGATAAAGATGCTCGTGTAGATTTTGTTGATGAGGTAGGAGATAGCTGGGAAGAATATGTTGTGTTTCATCATAGGTTTAAAGAATGGATGCTTATTAATGGATATGATATTACTAAAAATTACAGTCAGGAAGAAATAGATGAATTAGTAAAAAAATCTCCTTATTATAAAGCGACAAGTAATGATATCGACTGGTTAAGTAAAGTTCGTATGCAAGGAAAGATTCAGAAATGGGTAGACCATTCTATATCTGTTACCATAAATGTGCCTAACGAAACACCCGAAGAAATGGTAGATAAATTGTATATGGAAGCTTGGGAGGCAGGATGCAAAGGTGTTACTGTATATCGTGATGGTTCACGTTCGGGAGTACTTATTGCTAATACTGAAAAGAAAGAAGAAGCTGCTCCGACTGTACCAAGTATTTTTTCGACAAAACGCCCTCAGGTATTAGAAGCTGATGTGGTTCGTTTTCAGAATAGTAAAGATAAGTGGATTGCTTTTATCGGATTAATTGATGGCAGACCTTATGAAATTTTCACAGGTCTGGTAGATGATGAAGATGGAATTTTAATTCCGCGTTGGGTTTCGGAAGGACTTATTATCAAAAATAAAAAAGAAGACGGAACTACTCGTTATGACTTTCAATATAAAAACACCAGAGGTTATAAAACAACCATCGAAGGACTTTCGCATAAATTTAATCCTGAATACTGGAATTATGCTAAACTAATATCGAGTACTTTACGACATGGTATGCCTATAGATAAAGCTGTTGAGTTAGTTAGCAGTCTTCAGCTTGACGGTGAATCTATAAATACCTGGAAAAATGGTGTTGCGCGTGCCCTTAAACGTTATATCGTAGATGGTACAGAAGCTCATGGTCAAAAATGTAGTAATTGTAACTCTGAGAATCTTATATATCAAGAAGGTTGCCTTACTTGTAATGATTGTGGATCATCTAAATGTGGATAGGTTTTTGTTGAGGTTCAAAGGTTTTTTTAAAGGTTCAGAGGGACAAAGGTTCAAAGTTTTGCGCAATATTGTTATTCTGAGAAGAGTTGAAAATCTTCTTGAGAAACTCCATAATCTTTGATGAAGGGCGTGTTAAAAAATAACCGCAAAGGGCACAATGGTTTACGCAAAGAACGCAAAGTTTTAAATCTTTTAATCTGTGACAAAAACAACAAAAAGATAGTTTAAAACTATGAATTATATAAAATACGCCTGCAAGGATTTTCTTTGCAGGCGTTTTGCTTTTTGTTTAAAAAAGAATACAGATAATGAGGATTTAGTCTTGTTTCTATAAGGCTATCGTCTCATAGTTTAAATTACAGTTTTTCATAAGTCGATTCTGTTCCATCGGCAGCTATAATTCCATTAAAAATTACTAGTTTATTCCCTTCCAATAATACATATATTTTTTCTTTATTGTTATTAAATATAAAACTGTAATTGGCTTTACTATTGTTTATTACTGTGTCTTCTGGGGTAATGGCAAAGATGCCGTCTTCTTCTTTTTTACCTTCATAATAGCGCTCATATTTTTGCCCTTCAAATTTAAGTAATGTACCGTTTCCTGGTTTAAAGTTAGGATCGACTCGAGCTACTTGAATACCCTCGATATGGCGGAGTTCCCAACTTCCGTTTAACTCATCTGATACTGATTTTTTCTGACAGCTTATAACGGTAAGAAATAACATTATTACTGAGGCTTGCTTTAAAATATTTTTCATAAGGGTTATATGTAAGTGTTTAATTTATAGTGTGTTGTTTGTTGTTGATAAGAAACGAATTTAAACAAAAAATATGTGAATTGAAAGAAATGTTTGATTCTATGTGGTTAAATCTATTTTTTATAAAGGACGGTTTTGCCCATATTTTACTGTGACTTAATAAAGTTGATTTATTCTTATGTATTCTGAATCATACAGGTAGCATAACCAAACCTGAACAGTCTATTGTTTAAAAAAGATAATGATATAAAAAATCTTTATTTATCCGAATCTTTGCTTTAGTAAATCCGTATCATCAGTGCTCTTGTTTAGGGAATCTTAGTGAAAAGCTAAAAAAAGTTACGGTTTAATTACTTTGGATAGTATTTGCGGGATTTGTATTAAATCATAATCATCAGAAAAGACAATATATTGATTATGCCATGAAGGCGAAAATTTCTCTTTATAATCCCTTAGGCCTTTGTAATGAGAAAATGACTTTACTTTTTCATACACATATTTCATCGACTTTTCCTGAATCGTATTTGGGTTTTCGATACCGCTCATTGGCGCAAGACCGATATTTACAGCAGTAAGATTTTGAGATTTTAAGTAGTCAAAAAGTACAATCATAATAAAATCAATAATTCCGTTTGGAGCATCGGTAGTTTTCCTGATTAGATCATACGTTCCTTCGCCTTTGGTATAATCAGGAATGATATTAAGGAAAGCAATAATTTTTTCTTCGCTATTTTCGACTGTAATTATAGTTTGTTTTTTTAATTCGTCCCATAAAAAAATACCTTGAGAAAAAAGGATTTCATTCCGTCCCGTTTCCTCCAGCCATTCGTCACTAACCGATTGTATTTTTTGTAATAAACCATCTTTTATAGGAGGTAAATTTATGGTTGCTTTTAATCCTAAATCGCTAATCTTTTTTAATCCATTGCGCAACGATTTTCTACTTCCGCCTTCGAGGCTAAAAGTCGATAAGTCTACAACACCTTCTTGCCCTATAAAAAAATATTTTTTACCAAGAGATTTATACAACTCCAGATTTTCTTCGGGAATACGATAATAGATACTTTTTAAACCTGCTTCATAGCAAAAATTATCAAACTCGATGATGCATTGTTTACTTTCATCATTGTTTTTAGCAACAGGATTTTCGAGTACTACTGCAAAATTACCCGAAACGCGATAAGCTAGGAAAGCCTCATTGTTTTGTGAAATATAAAGCAGTTTATCAAAGTAAGTTTTGAAATAATCCAAAGGCGAATTTCCGTATTTTTCTAAAAGTCCATTCGCAATTTCTTTTTCAGCAGTAGTTACAGGATCTTTAAAAATATAAGGTTTTATCAACGTATAAATTAAAAAGGTAAAAGAAACAAATCCGCTAATTTTAATTGATGCTAGAAAGTGTCTCGAAAAATTATCCAGAGGATTTAAATCATAACTGCCAAGCAGAAAATAATTTTGCAAAGTATATCGAATTGACTGACCAATACTAAAATCAATATTAAAATGTTTTTTATCTAAAAAATAAAAGCCAATTACCCCGTAAATTAATACAGCTATTACGCTTAAAATTGCGGTTTGTAAACCCAAAAGACGAAGCCTGGGATTGGTTTTAATATAGTATTCTTTGCGAGTTGCAATTAAACTTATACATACTATTAAGGCAATAATAGATTCTTCAAAATCTATTGCTTTGGTAAGATTTCCTATAATCGAAATTACAGATAATCCTAAGCCAAACCACCAAGCCATTTTTAAACCCTTTAGCATAAATGATGAGGTGACTAATAGGAACAATCCCGAGGTAAAAACCAGATAATTAGATAAATGAATTGCTTCTAGAGGTAAGAAGTTTTTTAAACGCATTAATCGGCCACTAATTGCAGGTGTTAAAACCGAAATTATATTAATTATTCCGAGACAAAATAATAACAATGCCGGAACGATTCGCATTAAGAGTCTATTTATTTTGGATAAAAAAGTAAGTATTCCTGCAAATAACGGAATCCAAAATTCGAACACCCGATATAGTAACGTAATCGAAATTGCTTCGGGATTGGTAAATCCATAACGTATTAATATAAAACTCATTGAGACTTCTACAGGGCCAAGACCACGAAGAAAAGGAGATATGATAAGAAAAATAACAGAGATTGTATATCCCATTGATGCTGCAATTAATGAAGGTTCAAATTGTAAAGCCATCATTGCAATATATAAATGAGTAATTCCCACTAAGTCGATAAAAATAGAAATTAGAATTGTATAAAAAAATTTGCTTCGATTTATAGTATGGTTTTGTAAATCGGTTAAGAAAATTTCAGTTTTAGGAAACCATTTAAGGAGCAATTTGTTGGCAGTTCCTTTGTTTAATATCGAATTAAATAATAAGAACAATCCAAGAATTAAGAGAATAATTACCAGCATTCCAATCCATTCACCCGATGCTATTGACCCTTTTAATAAAGCGTAAATAAATAATGGGATTCCGATAATTATAACAGATAAGATACCTATAAAACCATATATGGCAGACGCTAAATGAATTTGTACTTTTTCAATCCCCTTTTTAGTTAGAGATTCTGTAAAAAAGTATAGCGAAGTAACTCCGCCAGCAGGAATAAATACACTAACAAAATTTCGTTTTAAGAATAAAGCAAGAGCTTGTTTTAATTTAATTCTAACCCCAATTGCCGAAAATGCATTTATATACATTACTCCCTGAAGTAAGATGTAAAGCATAGTTGTACAAATCCCAACAATAATCCATTGCGGTTTTGCAGTTGTAAAACTATTCCTTACCTGAAGCAATTCTGTTTGTTCCTGTTTGAGAAACCAAATCGCAACGCCAAGAAAGAAAAGAGTTATAATAAATTGCGTAATCACTTTCCCGTTTCGGGATAATAACGGCACACTTCTTTCTTTGAAAAAATTTATGCAATAATCAATTTTAGATGGTGTTTTCAATATTGTTTTAATTAATTATCTTAGTATAAATGTATTACAATATTTTTTGAATATGATAGAATTCTTAATTATGATAAATATACGTGTTAAATAATTAAAAGTTAATCTGTTTTTCATTTAGCAGTAGTAATTTTAAATTCAAATTAACCCCCATTATTAATTTTTAAATATTAGTGATTATGAAAAAACTATTTCTAGCGTTAACCATTTTATATGGAGCAAGTATGATTGGTCAAACAGAAGTTAAATCAGATAAAGAAGTTGTTCCTCCTGTGGCAGTAACAATTGCTTTTCAAAAAGAGTTTACAGGCAAAGTTCCTACCTGGACAAAGGATTATGAAGGCGAAGATTCAGATCACATTCGTTATCTGGCTAAATTTAATACAGGTACATCTGTAGGATTAGCAGTTTATGATAATAATGGGATGTTAAAAGCATATGAACTGGCAATTGCCAGAACAGAACTTCCTAAAGCAGCTTTAAGCTACATACAAAAAAACTACCCAGACCAAACCATTAGAGAAGCAGCAAGACTTATCGATGGCAATAATATTATAACTTATGAAGTAGGAGTTGTAAAAGATAGAAAATTCCTTGATTTAGTATTTGATAAAAAAGGAGAATTTCTTGAGGTAACAGAAAAAGATTAATTGTAGCAGCATTTTTTTTTGATTATTAGTGAATAGCGTTTTGTTTTTTATAAGATTTTTATTTGTAAAATGTATTTAATAAGACGCTTTGGCGATGTTTTTAGCCGTTTATCCGATTTAATTAGCTTAAAAAATACTACAAAAACACAATTATCTGATTGTAAATGTGTTGTAATTGTTTTTTTTTAATTGTTTTCAACTCAAAAATTAAAAAATTAAAAGCCCCGAATACACTGGGTATTCGGGGCTTTAGCTTTTTTTTTGAGAATTTTTTATAGATATAGAGTCAATTATAATATTAAGAAAACATTAAGGTGAAAAAAAATTCAAGCATTATTTTATTTTGTATAATTTTTTTATTACTTTTAATATTCTTATTTTCAATAACTTACATTTTAGCGTGAGTTGTTGTTAAAAAGAAACTTTAATAAGATTTCGTTAAAGAAAACTAAAATACCACTTTAAGGTTCTTTAACATTAAAAAAGCTTTTGTTTATCAATAGTATTAAAGTAGTATAAATGGTTTAAACATCACTTCACCAATTTATAATGATTTTATAAAATATATTGAAAAAACATAAAAGCCTAAAATATATATTGTTGATTAATATTTAGACAAGTAAAGTGTTGTAATTTACATTGTCTTTAATCATCACTCAAAATTGATACTCAGACAAGTAAAGTGTTGTAATTTATATTGTCTTTAGTCATCACCCAAAATTAATACTTAGATTAATTAAACGCCAAAATGGATTCCCTATGGGATATCTGTAGACAATCTGTATTTAGAATTTAGAGAACCTACATATTCTGAATATTATATTTTTTTGAAGAATACCACCTATTACTTTATCTAAAATTTCAAGTTCTTATATTTTTAGAGATAGTCTCTCTATTTCTAGTTTAAATTCAAAATAGATTATTAACCCCCAATAATGAATCTTATGAAGAATAAATTACTCCCCTTGCTTTTTGTCTTAGGTAGTTATTCGGCTTACTCACAGGTAGGTATCGGAACACCATTGCCAAATGCTTCTTCACAGTTAGAAGTTGTTGCTAGTGACAAAGGTATTTTAATCCCAAGAATTAATTTAACAAGTTCTACGGATGCTACCACAATTACAAATGGTAATCAAAACAGTTTATTAGTATTTAATACAGCGAATGTTGCAGACATTAAAGCCGGATACTACTATTGGTATGATAATAAATGGAATAGAATAGTTATTTCTAATGAAGTTGCGCCAAGTACAGGAACTGTTATTTATAACCCAACAACTCAGCAATTTACTTATGTTGATGCGTCTGGAGTAACACAAACAGTTGACTTTACTCAAGTAGTAAAATCAAGTGAAACATTAACCACACTTACAAAAGATGCTGCTAATGATGGTAAATATGTTTATAAGAGTGAAGACGCTACAACCACTACAATAGATGTTGTAGGTGATGTAATTAATAATGCTTCAAGTATTGTAAACAATCCAATTTTTACGACCGAACTCGCAAATGTTATCAAGACAGATGAAACATTAACCACATTAACAAAAGATGCTGCTAATGATGGTAAATACCTTTATACGAGTGAAAATGCTACAGGAACTACAATAGATGTTGTAGGTGATGTAATTACAAATTCTTCAACAATTTTAAACAACCCTGCTTTTAAAACCGAAATAACCAATGTTATTAAAGACGAGGAAACAATTACCACGCTTGTTAATAACGGAGGAGGTTCTTATACCTATAATAACGAAGCAGGAACGCCTGTAAATATTGATGTTGTTGGTGATGTAACAACAAACTTTAGTACGATTGCAAATAATCCTGCAGTAACTACGATTATAGAAAATATTGCGACAAAAACAGTAGGTGCAGTAACTTTTGATTCTACAACAAATCAGTTTAGTTATACCGATGCCGCAGGTAATCCGCAAGTAGTAGATATAAGTACTATTGTAAAAGCGAACGAAACATTAACCACACTTGATAAAGATCCTGCTAACAATGGTAAATATCTCTATACGAGTGAGAATGCTACAGGAACGACAATAGATGTTGTAGGCGATGTAATTACAAATGCTTCTACGATTCTTAGTGATCCTACTTTTACAACAGAACTAACCAATATTATTGCAGCAAACGAAACATTAACCACGCTTGTAAATAATGGAGGAGGTTCTTATACTTATAATAACGAAGCAGGAACGCCTGTAAATATTGATGTTGTTGGTGATGTAACAACAAACTTTAGTACCATTGCCAATAATCCTGCGGTAACAACTATTATTCAGGAAATTTCAACAAAAACCGAAGGCGCAGTAACTTTTGATTCTACAACAAATCAATTTAGTTATACCGATGCCTCAGGTAATCCGCAAGTGGTGGATATTAGCACAATTGTAAAAGCAAACGAAACATTAACCACATTAACAAAAGATGCTGCTAATGATGGTAAATACGTTTATACAAGTGAGAATACTACAGCCACAACAATAGATGTTGTAGGTGATGTAATTAGTAATGCTTCTACGATTCTTAACGATCCTACTTTTACAACAGAGCTGACTAATATTATTGCAGCAAACGAAACATTAACCACGCTTGTAAATAATGGAGGAGGTTCTTATACCTATAATAACGAGGCAGGAACGCCTGTAAACATAGATGTTGTTGGTGATGTAACAACAAACTTTAGTACCATTGCCAATAATCCTGCGGTGACCACAATTATTCAGGAAATTGCAACTAAAACTGCAGGTGCTGTAACTTTTGATTCTACAACAAATCAATTTAGTTATACCGATGCAGCCGGAGTTCCGCAATTAGTAGATATTAGTACCATCGTAAAAGCAAACGAAACATTGACAACATTAACAAAAGATGCTGCTAATGATGGTAAATACGTTTACACAAGTGAGAATACTACAGCTACAACAATAGATGTTGTGGGCGATGTAATTACAAATTCTTCTACAATTCTTAACGACCCAGCTTTTAAAACAGAGCTAACAACGGTTATTAAAGCAGAGGAAACATTAACCACATTAGATAAAGATGCTGCTAATAATGGTAAATATCTTTATACGAGTGAGAATGCTACAGCTACCACTATTGATGTTGTAGGCGATGTAATTGCTAATTCTTCTACGATTCTTAACGATCCAGCTTTTAAAACAGAGCTAACAAATGTTATTAAAGCCGAGGAGACATTAACAACTCTTGTTAATAACGGAGGAGGTTCTTATACTTATAATAACGAAGCAGGCACAGCTGTAAATATTGATGTTGTTGGTGATGTAACAACAAACTTTAGTACAATTGCCAATAACCCTGCGGTAACAACTATTATTCAGGAAATTGCAACTAAAACAGCTGGTGCTGTAACTTTTGATTCTACAACAAATCAGTTTAGTTATACCGACGCAGCCGGAGTTCCACAATTAGTAGATATAAGTACCATTGTAAAAGCAAACGAAACATTGACCACATTAACAAAAGATGCTGCTAATAATGGTAAATATGTTTACACAAGTGAGAATACTACAGCTACAACAATAGATGTTGTAGGTGATGTAATTGCCAATTCTTCTACAATCTTAAATGATCCAGCTTTTAAAACAGAGCTGTCAACAGTTATTAAAGCAGAGGAAACATTGACCACAGAATCTCAAAATTTAACTACAGGAGCAATAACTTATACAAATGAAGCTGGTACAGCAGTTACTTCGCAAGTTGTAAGTGCCGATGCTGGTAATATTGTAACAGTTGGAACAGATGGTGGAGCTTTTGTAAATAACGCTGTTATTAAAGCCAATGAAACATTGACCACAGAATCTCAAAATTTAACTACAGGAGCAATAACCTATACAAATGAAGCAGGTACAGCAGTTACTTCGCAAGTTGTAAGTGCCGATGCTGGTAATATTGTAACAGTTGGAGCAGATGGTGGAGCTTTTGTTGATAACGCTATTATTAAAGCCAACGAAACATTGACAACAGAATCTCAAAATTTAACTACAGGAGCAATAACCTATACAAATGAAGCAGGTACAGCAGTTACTTCGCAAGTTGTAAGTGCCGATGCTGGTAATATTGTAACAGTTGGAGCCGATGGTGGAGCTTTTGTAGATAACGCTATTATTAAAGCCAACGAAACATTGACAACAGAATCTCAAAATTTAACTACAGGAGCAATAACCTATACAAATGAAGCCGGTACAGCAGTTACTTCGCAAGTAGTAAGTGCCGATGTTGGTAATATTGTAACAGTTGGAGCAGATGGTGGAGCTTTTGTAAATAATGCTGTTATTAAAGCGAATGAAACATTGACTACAGAATCTCAAAATTTAACAACAGGAGCAATAACCTATACAAATGAAGCTGGTACAGCAGTTACTTCGCAAGTAGTAAGTGCCGATGCTGGTAATATTGTAACAGTTGGAGCCGATGGTGGAGCTTTTGTAGACAATGCAGTTATTAAAGCCAACGAAACATTGACAACAGAATCTCAAAATTTAACAACAGGAGCAATAACCTATACAAATGAAGCCGGTACAGCAGTTACTTCGCAAGTAGTAAGTGCCGATGCTGGTAATATTGTAACAGTTGGAGCAGATGGTGGAGCTTTTGTAGATAACGCTATTATTAAAGCCAATGAAACAGTAACAGTAATAACTCCAATAGTAACTACAGGAAATACCATTGCAACTTATACAAATGAAGCTGCGGGAACTCCAGTAGATATTAAAGAAACGCTAACATCATTAACAGATGTTGTGACACAAGTTACAGATGAATTTGGGAATGTTAAGGATTTACACACATTGACTTATACAGATGAGGTAGGTACTCCTAATGGAATAGATTTATCCGTTTTAGTTAAAGGAGTAGAAACATTAACTTCATTGAGTTATGATGGTACAACTCAGTCATTGATTTATCAAGATGAAGAAGGAAATTCTTCTGATTTTAAATTGACAGATTTAGTTGGAGATGCGCAAACATTAACAACATTACAAGTAAATCTTGCAACAGGTACTTTAGATTTTACTGATGAACACGGAACAGTAAACCCAATAGATTTGAGTGCTGCTGTAAAAGAGCCTTGGTTTAGTTCAACAACTAATGTTGGTGCTACATTAAATACCGAAAATATTTATACAAACGGATGGGTAGGAATTGGATACACAACACCATCTGCAGCAACCAATGAAAAATTGAGAGTAAATGGTGCTATTACAACAATCAATAGTTACTATGCGGATTATGTATTCGAAGATTATTTTAAAGGTTTTTCTGAAATCAAAGCCGATTATAAATTCAAACGTTTATCAGAGGTAGAGGATTATATCAAAAAGAACAAACATCTTCCAGGAATAACTCCAATTACAGAGTTAGAAAAAACCAAAGAAGGGTATTCATTTAATATGTCGGAGTTATCAATTCAGTTATTAGAAAAAACAGAAGAGATATACCTTCATATAATCGAGCAAAACAAAGAAATTGAAGCAAAAGACAAAGAAATTAAAGAATTGAAATTAGCTTCAGAATCGATGAATCAACGTTTGGAAAAATTAGAAAAACTAATACTAGAGAAAAAATGATAAAAGTTCTTATCAGCTTTTTAGTATTCAGTACAAAAAGCGTAAGTATCAACTAATATTATTCTAGACTAAAAAATAAGATTATGAAATATATATATAAAACGCAAAAAATTATCCTAGCAACATTATTTAGTTTGCTCAGTTTTTGCTCAGTTTTTGCACAAACGGATAATACAAAATTAAAGGACGGTACAATAAGTACCGGGGCAACCAAAGCCTTTCCCGGAGCATTGTTTGAATTAGAAAGTAACAACAAAGGAATGTTAACTTCAAGATTAACTACAGCACAACGTGATGGAATTGCTGTTGCTAATTTAACCGATGGATTATTAATATTTAATACAACAACCGGATGTTTTGATTATTGGAGTCAGATACAAGGAGTATGGTTAAGTATTTGTGGTACACCACCACCGGCAGTATTTGGAATTTCGGCAGACGAATGTCTTCAAATACTTGGGAATGGTACCTATAAACAAGGGGTAGCTTTAACACTGGCAAATTATTTGACAGTTCCAGTTACAGCCATTCAACCGGGAACCTACACTATATCAGCAACAAATAGTAACGGATATTATTTTACAACTAGCGGAACTTTTCCTAGTGCAGGTTCTTATGTTTTGAATTTGCCAGGTACAGGAACACCAAATAATGGTTTTACAGTAGGAGATCCGGGAGATGCACTTACGATTTCATTAAATGGAGTACCAGTTTCATGTGTACCTCATGTTTATGTAGAAAAAGCCAATGTCGATTTTGCAATAACTTGTGCAAGTATAGCGCCAACAGGTTCTTATAATATCGGGATCCCACTTACAGTTGCAAATAAGTTATCTGTAGAAGTAAATGTAACAAATCTAGGTTTCTGGAGTATGAGTACCAATACAGTAAATGGATATTCATTTAGTGCAACGGGTAACTATACAACATTAGGAGTTCAAACAATTAATCTATTAGGAACTGGTACACCAATTGCATCAGGAACAAATAGCTTTAATCTTTCCTCTAATGCTACAACAGCAGGCACAGGATCTTGTTCTGGTATTTCAGTTCCAGTCGCTCCTGTAGCTTATACAATGGATTGTACAACAGCAACACAAAACGGAGTTTACATGCAAAATGTTCCTTTAATTGCTGCTAATACAATCACTTTACCAATTAATGTAACCGCAACAGGGCAAACAACAATAAGTACTACCACAGCTAGCGGAATTACATTTACATCCGGACTAATTAATTTATCAGTTTTAGGACCTCAAAATGTAACTTTAAGTGGTTCAGGAACACCAACAGCTTCAGGAGCAATAGCCTTTACAGTTACGGGAACCCCAGGTACGGTAGGAACTTGTTCATTAAATGTAACTATTGCAGCACAACCAGTTACCTACGTAACTAATTGTGGAGGAATAGTAGTGGCAGGAACTTATGCCCCAGGAGTAGCTATGGATGCAACAAATACTATGACAATTCCTGTAACAGTAACCTACGTTGGAGCGTACACCATTACAACAAATACGGTTAATGGTATTAGTTTTTCAGCATCAGGAACATTTGCTACACCAGGATTGCAAAGTGTAGTAATGACGGCAACTGGTACACCAACAGCAGGAGGGCCTTTTACTTATGCTATTACGGCAAATAGTACCAATGGAGCTACTCCTTGTAATAAAAGCGTATCATTCGTTATTCGTTTAATGAACGTTTTAGGATTAGGAGATGGTATTTATCAGCCAGGTACAGGAGGGGCTTATGCATCTAGAGCAGTATTAGCTTCATTAGCAAACTTTGGACCTACAGGTACAGTACAGGTAGATGGAATTAAGATTGTTAATGGAGGAACTAATACAGGAACTACATTAAGAAACTTAATCAATAACAATAAAATTGATATCATAGTTTTAGGATATAATTATAACACGACAGATGCGACAACTTTAAATATTCTTGCAGATTTTGTTAAAAACAAAAGAGGAGTATTAATTCAGGCGCAAGAAAATGGTAATGCAGGTATAGCAACTTTAGTTAATTCTATTTGTGGTTCTACAATAACTGCGGCAGATGTTAATAGAGATAATTGTACCTATATAAACCCATTGGCTAATATTGCCGATCCAATCTTTAATGGTCCTTTTGGGAACATACAAGGACTAGCTATAGGTGGTGATAATAACAACTCTTATTCTATGACACTACCAGCAAATACTACTAGTTTAGCAACAATAAGCGGACTTCCTGCCAGGGTAACAACATTTAGACACAATACATTAGGATATGTTTTCTGTGGAGATGGAGGATTGCTTACAGGTACATCAAGTACAAATAATTCTACAACGGATTATCCTGCAAAAATCACGACAACTGGACTACCGCTTTCTAAACCTTATAACGGTGGTACAACAGTTTACAATAGTATTTTTTATGCTAATTCAATGGCTTGGGCTATCGGATATGTGCAAGATAATATCAATGTAGACTATGTTATTCCTTAATCAAGGATAAAAGTAGAAAAAACACCTCTTTTATAAATAAGATAATCGAGGTGTTTTAATAACTCTAATGTTTTAATTAAGACACAATTTGTCATGAATTAGGGATAACACTTTAAATAAAATGATATGATTAAATTTTATATAAAAGCTATTATTATATCGATGTTTTTTATAAGTAGGCTTGGTGCACAAACAGCAAATTCGGGAGTACTAACGATTATGCCTAATACACAGTTTGCTACAGTATCAGACTTTAATAATAGTATATCGGGTAATGTTTTAAATGATGGAAATTTCATCGTTTATTCAGATTTTAATAATGATGGAATAGTCAGATATACAGAAGCTAATAACGGAATAACCTTTTTTATAGGCACAACTGCGCAAAATATTGAAGGCAGGTCAGTTTCAGATTTCCAGAATATAGTCTTTGATAATCTATCCTCATTAGTTCCTTTTCATTTGTATACCAAAATTTCTGTAGGGAAGCAGGTGGATTTTAAAAGCGGAATTGTCGATGCTGCTACTTATAATGGTAAAGTAATTTTCAAAGAAAAAGCGACTCACATAGATGTTAGTAATTTGAGCTTTGTAGATGGACAAGTAGAAAAAAGAGGAGTTGCATTGTTTGAGTTTCCAGTTGGAGACGATTTGTTTTTCAGACCCTCATTTCATGGTGTAGGTACAGATGCAAATAATGTTTATGTAACCCAATATTTTCTCGATAATGCAGGAAGCACCCGTCCATATACAAGTAAAGAAGATATTATTCTAACTATTGATGAGGTAGAGTATTGGAATACAACCCAAGACTTAGGAAGCGAAAAGATTGTTTTAAGTCTTTCATTAGATCCAGCTACAACACCTGCTGCCTTTTTTGTAACAGATCCCAATAAAAAATTATCTATAGTACGTTGGGATACAGCTTTGGCAAAATGGGTAGATGAAGGCGGTATTACAAGCAATCCGAATATTAGTGGAAGTTATTCAAAACTAGTTACTTCACAAGTAAGGGGCTATGGAATTTTTACAATTGCTATAGTTAACAAACCAGACATTAATCCTAATCTTGATATCGTTGTAAATAACGCAATATCACCAAATGGAGATGGTATTAATGATAGTTTCCTTATAGAAGGAATTAACAAGTATCCAGATAATAGAGTGGAGATATACAATCGCTGGGGAGTAAAAGTATATGATGCAAGATCATATAACGAGAGCGATAATATGTTCACAGGATATTCAGATGGGCGCGTAACGGTAAACAAAGGAGCAAAACTTCCAACAGGAACCTATTTCTATGTATTAAAATACAGTAATGGTAGAGATGGGATCGAAAGTTCAGGATATTTATATATCAATAACCAATAAAATAAACTAATGGAAAAGATTTTTTACATAGTAGCAATATTGTTATTGGGAGTTTTTAATGCTTCGGCACAACAAGAATCGCAGTATACGCAATATATGTACAACACTATGGCTTTTAATCCAGGTTATACAGGATCAAGGGAAGTAGTAAGTGCAATGGGATTATATAGAACACAATGGGTTGGTTTAGATGGTGCGCCAAAAACAATGAACTTTTCAATACAAAGTCCATTAGGGTACCATGCCAACGGTATTGGATTAAATGTGGTTAGTGACGAGATAGGGCCAACAAATAATACAGGAGTAATGGTTAATTATGCCTATACAATTATAGGTAATAACGACTTAAGATTCTCTTTTGGTATTTCTGGAGGGTTTGATAATTATGTAGTTGATTATAATAAATTAACTATTCAAAATCCAGATCCCTATTTAAACGGAAAAGAATCTAAGTTTCTGCCAAATGTAGGAGCGGGATTCTATATGCATACCTACAATTGGTATATAGGAGTATCAGTTCCTAAATTATTAAAAACAGATTATTATGATGATGTAGCTTCAACAGTTTATACAACAAACGCTCATTATTATGGTATTGCAGGATATGTTTTTGATTTTAGCCCTAATTTAAGATTCAAGCCAGCAGTTTTGGTAAAAGTAGTAAAGGGAGCTCCAATAGCTGTAGATGTATCTGCTAATTTCTTAATTAGTAATAAACTAACCCTCGGATTAGCCTATCGTATAGATTCCAGTGTGAGTGGTTTGGCAGGTTTCCAGATTACCGATGGGATACAAATTGGGTATGCGTATGATTATGAAACTACAAATCTGGGAAATTATAACTCAGGTTCACACGAAATTTTCTTAAGGTTTGATCTTTTCAATAAGTCAAATAAACGAATGATAAATCCAAGATTCTTTTAATTAATGATTAAAAAAATACTTATGAAAAAACATTTTCTACTTTGGATAGCATTATTTGGCTTATTTAGTATGCATTCGCAGACTAAATTAGTTGATAAAGCAGAAAAAGAATACGATAAACAAGCTTATGCATACGTAAGTTCAAGCGATTTATATGATAAGCTGGTAGAGAAAGAATTTGGCTCTTCGGGAATCTATGCAAAATTAGGAGATTCTTATTACTTTAACGGAGATTACAAAAATGCTTTAAAGGCTTATAATCAGATAGGTAAATTAAAAGATAATTATAAGTTTACCGATGAGCAACTGTTTCGTTATGCGCAATGTCTTAAGTCAGATGGGCAATTTGATGAAGCTTCAAAAATCATAAAAGAACTTAATAGCAAGTCAGGAAAAGAAGCTATTAATTCCGGAACCGATTATCTAAAAGAAGTCGAGAGGCAATCTAATCGTTATACGATAAAACCGGTTAGTATCAATTCGAAAATGCCAGACTATGGAGCTACATTTTACAAAGAAAATCAGGTAGTTTTCACGTCAGCCAGAGATACAAATGTGGTAGAGAGAATGAAAGACAGATGGAATAAAAAGCCATTCTTTAAACTCTATGAAGCTACAATTACTGGCGATGGCGACTTGGCTGATGCTAAAAAGTTGAATGGAAAAGTAAATTCAGTTTTTCATCAATCTACACCAGCATTTACCAAAGATGGTACCCAAATGTATTTTACCCGAAGTAATTTTTTAGGTAATAAATATGGAGTCGATGATACAAAAACCAACCGATTAAGGATTTACAGAGCAACACTTGTAAATGATAAGTGGACCAATATCGAAGATTTACCTTTTAATAACGAATCCTTTTCAAATGCACATCCAGCATTAAGACCAGACGGAAAGAGTTTGATTTTTGCATCAGACAGACCGGGAACAGTTGGTCAGACAGATTTGTATGAAGTAGCAATAAATCAGGATGGTACATTTGGAGAAGTCAAAAATATGGGACCCTCGATTAATAGCATTGGTAGAGAAACATTCCCCACAATATCCACAGCAGGAGAGTTTTATTTTGCTTCCGATGGACATTCGGGACTTGGAGGTTTAGATGTTTTTGAAGCAGTTAAAAACGCAGATAATACCACCTATAAAGTGGTAAATGTTGGGAAACCAATTAACTCTCCTGGAGACGATTTTGGACTTATAATTAATCCGCAAACACGCAAAGGATATTTTGCTTCTAACAGAACAGGCGATGACCAAATTTATAGTTTTGTAGAGCTAGAACCTTTAAAAATAAAGTATGATGTTCTTGTTTTTGGAAAAGTATATGATAAAAAATATAGCGAATTATTACCAAAAACTAAAATCTCATTGTTTGATTCTAATCAAAAAAAGATAGATGATTATTATACCGATAATGCAGGAGAATATCTTATAAAAGTCCCTCCGGGAGATTATCACCTAACGTATGATAAGGTAGGATATTTGCAAGGAAAAGAAGATTTGAAGATTGTTCAAAAAAACGAAAATCAAATGATTGAAATCAATAAATATCTTGATACAGATCCCAATGCGAGTGAGCTTACAACCGAAGATAACAAATCGATTACAGACGGATCTGATCTAACAAAAAAGTTAGGATTAAAACCAATTTATTTTGATTTTGATGATACAAGAATCAAACCTGTTTCCGAAAAAGAGTTGAATAAGATTGTACAAGTTCTAAAAGATTATCCAACAATAACAGTTGATATTAGATCACATACGGATAGTCGAGGAGATAATGAGTATAACCTTAAATTATCCGAACGAAGAGCCAAAGCAACAGTAGATTATCTCCTAAACAAAGGAGCCAGACCAAGTAGAGTAACTGGTAAAGGATATGGAGAAAGTCAATTAATTAATAAATGTAGCGATGGAGTAAAATGTACAGACAAAGAGCATCAACTAAACAGACGCTCCGAGTTTATAATAAATTTTAATAATAAGTAATATTGATGTTGAATAAAAGATTGTCAAAAAAATGAATTTATTTAGCCATAAAGAGGTTTAGCTTTAAATAAAGCTAAACCTCTTTTCTTTATTTTAGTTTAAAAATAAATTTTTTAATGTAATGAAATAATGCCCGTATTCGTTATTGGAATCACTTACAGTACATTTATATTTTTTTAAACTCTTTGACAAATTTTGCGTTTTTATGTTCACTTTAAATGCCGTGTTTACAGGCATCGCTCTGTTTAAAAATATTTCCATATTTTCTATTTCCGTATTACTATCAGGATGTGTTTTAAAAATGTTTTTCAGGATACATTTACCCATAAATACAGCAGGAACAATTTCATAATTATTAAAATGTCCAGAACAGTGATTTCGGGTAAAAACGTCAATATTTATATTAAATTCATCATCACCCACATATTCAAAAGTAGAGTTAGGTAATACGGTTGTAAGAGGATTGTTCTCTCCTGCAGAATAATGAGAATCAAATATTTTCTTAAATGATGGTTCATCTATGATAAAATAATCAATTTCCATTTGAAATATTTTAGTCTTTTCATCTACAACTTCTATTAAAGCCCTTCCTTTTTGAATGTTTTCTAATTGAGATGTTATTTTGGCACTTAATGATCCCGATGGCTGGTTATAGGAAATTTTTCTTATCCTTACTTTTTCACCAAGAAAATAATTCTTCTCATTTGAATTCAATTTATTGGCTAAATTTAGACTTCCCAATGTGGAGAGGATTTTAAGAAGATCGGTGAAATTTTCCTTGTCAAAAGATTGAAATGATTTGTAAAGTGGAATTTCAGTATCACTTTGGTTGAATATAATTTTATCTGCATTTTCAAACAAATAAGGAGGCGTTTCGCCTATTAATTCAGCTATGTTTTTTTGGGGCTTAGGTATCATGATATTACAATTGTTTGATGTTATACACAGATTTAATGTTGAAATTTTGATCGGTTATTTCAAAAGTATATTCTATTTCACAATTGATATTTACAATCTCTTTAATCCCTTCTACAAATGGTAAAAGAGTTGGGATAGTTATATGTTTTTCTATACCTAATTCAGTCAATATTCTTAAATACCGATCAACTCCCGTTAGTTCAATAATAGTGTTATTAGGAGTGTATTTTATTATTTTAAAGTTATACTCAGGACTAGAGTTGTATAGCGCATAAATTACTACAGCAGCAAATGCTCTCGTATCTTTCTCTAATTTGGGATGTACACCAAATGTCTGTATTGTTTTTAATTTTCCTAATTCATAGAATAATCTTTTCGAATGGTTGTCCATTTTATCATAACCATAAGTTTCTCCAATATCTTTTAATAACAAGCCATAAAAAGCACCAGTTACATTAGATAAATTTTGGGTAAGAGAAGAAGTGCTTTCTGGAAAAAAAGCATTGACAATTTCTTCTTTTAATTCTAAGGAGGGGAAAATATCATTACCTCTTGTTTTTTCTAAATTTTTTAATAATGTTTCTTTCATTGTAGTAGTTATTAAATGGTTAGATTTTATTTCTAAAATAGATGGGGGAAATTTTGAAGAAAATGTTTTTAGAGGATGATACTATTTTAAATATTTAAGTATCAGTGTGGTAGTGAATCAAATGTAGTTGTTTTTTTATTTATTTCGACATGTTTCTTGTGATATTTGTATGTATAATATTGATTTACAGATATTTATATGAATTAGATAAAAAAAAATAGAGTTCTTTGATGTATATATAATTATTTGCTTAAGTTTTTAGATAATAGATTAAAAGTAGAAAGTACTCGTAATTAATAACGGCAAAACAGCTAATCTCAGAAAAGAGCACTGATAGTGGGACTTTATAACTTTATTTATATATTTTTGAAAATACATAACTAATATACCATACACTTGAACAAATTTCCTATTCCCACTTTATCAGTAGGCAATATACTTGGCGAAGAAACTTTGGGTATTACACTATTTCAGCATAGTGTAAAAGGACGTAATGCATTCGAGCAACCACATAAACATGATTTTTATATGGTGTTCTTTGTAGAGAAAGGTTCAGGATTTCATAGCATAGATTTTACACAACATACAGTAGCCGATAATCAGGTATATTTTATACGACCAGGGCAAGTACATAATTGGTCGCTTAATGTAAATACAACAGGATTCCAGCTTATGGTATCATCAGAGATAATCACTATTTTTTCAAATTTATCACAACTTCCATTTTTTGAGCAAAGCGTACCATCTTGTCTTTCTTTAACTCAAGAAGAATTTCAAGAATTTAAAAAGCATTTGCATGAAATAGAAATTGCATTACCTCAAAATGATTTGCTTACAAAAGAAACAGTTTTACTTCGATTGCATTTATTATTTAAGCTATTGCAAAAAGACTATCTCAAACAATTTCCAGAATATAGTTTTTCGGCAAGACCAGAAAAAGTTATAAAAAACTTCAATACACTAATAGATAAAAATTTTCAAACAGAAACCTCAGTAAATTTTTATGCCAATAAACTCAACATTACACCAAACTATCTTAATATCCTTTCCCAAAAGTTCTTAAAAACATCAGCCAGTGATGTAATAAAAGAGCGAACAATTCTCGAAGCCAAACGATTGCTTACAAGCACCGACTTATCCATAAAAGAAATAGCGTATCAATTAGGCTTTAATGATAATGGCTATTTTAGTAAAGTATTTAAGAAATATGCTGGGAAAACACCAGGCGATTTTAAAGAAAGTTATAATCTTTACCATCCTTCTCATTAAAAATACCATTGCTGTTTAAAATTCTAAGCGATTTTTGTAAATGATAAATAATTATTGTTTGCAGAAGCAATTATGATTTTAAAAAAATATGGAAAAAATACAAAACAGATGCAATTTGCTATACTGTTTAGTTTTGAATATCCTGCTATTAGCCGGATGTTCTTCTAAACAAGCAGATATAAAAACAGAAAAAATGAATAGTAAAACACTTTTTGAAGCAGTCGAAACCAGAGATGTTGTTAGTGTAACTACACTTTTAAAAGAGAAACCCTTATTAGAAATAAAAAACAAAGAAGGTGAAACCCCTTTAATGAGAGCTGTTTATGATAATAATAACGAAATAGCAAGATTATTAATTAAAGCAGGTGCCGATGTAAATGCGCAAGATAATATGCTAAATAGTCCGTTTTTATACGCTGGTGCAGAAGGAAATCTTGAAGTCGTAAAACTAGCTTTGCAACATGGAGCAAATTTCAGAGTATATAATCGTTATGGAGGTTCAGCACTTATTCCAGCAGCAGAAAAAGGACATCTAGAGGTGGTAAAACTTTTAGTAAATACACCAAACTTTCCTATAGACCATATTAATAATTTAAGATGGACAGCATTGTTAGAAGCAGTTTTGCTTAGCGATGGCGGGCCAGTGCATGTAAATATCGTGAAAGCTTTAATAGATGGTGGTTGTAATGTAAATATTGGCGATAAGTACGGCGTAACACCATTAGGACATGCTAAGAAATTAGGTTATACAGAAATGATTAAAATACTACAACAAGCCGGAGCAAAATAAAATATAATTTATGGAAGAGAATATAATAAGCCGAAAAAAATTCTTAGGACTTGGAGCTGCTGCAACAGGAGCTGCATTGTTTTCTGGAATTGGCGCTACAGCAATGACACAAACAGAAGCTGAGGATAAAAAAAATAAGGATTTAAAAGAATATATTTTAGTTAATGTAAGACTAGAAGAAGGTTTTGAATACAACGATAAAAACGAAGTAGTAGCTACCAAAACGAGTTTATATAATTTACATATTGCCGATGGTAAAATAAAAAATATTACTACAGGCAAACCAGTTACAAAATTAAAAACGGTTGATGCCAAAGGACTTCTGATGCTTCCGGGATTACGTGATATGCACATTCATATTGATAAAACCTATTACGGAGGAAACTGGAATGCTGCGCCAAGAAAAGGATATACCGTAAAAGATATGATAACCCTGGAGCAAAAGATTATACCACAATTGCTTACAGATTCTCAGCATAAAGCAGAAGAAGCCATTAAACTAATGCAAAGCCAAGGGAGTTATTTTGCCCGTTGTCAATGTAATATTGATCCTGTTAGCGGACTTAAAAGTTTAGAACATTTGCTTGCAGCATTAGATAAAAATAAAGATAGTTTTGGGTGGGAAATTGTAGCTTTTCCGCAACACGGAATTTTATACTCACAATCAGAACCATTGCTACGAGAAGCTGCTGCAATGGGAGTAGACTTCATAGGCGGATTAGATCCAACAAGTGTAGATGGTAATATGGAAAAATCGCTGGATACCATGTTTCAAATTGCAATAGATACCAATAAAGGGATAGATATCCATTTGCACGAAGGACTTCCGTCAGGGCAAGCCGCTATAGAGTATATTATTAAAAGAACCGAAGAAAACAAACAACTACAAGGAAAAACATATATAAGCCATGGTTTTGCTCTTGCAAAAATGGAACCCAAAGATCTGGAAAAAGTAGCTGAACAAATGGGAGCACTTGGTATAGGAGTTGTTTCTACAATTCCTATCGGAAGAACAATTATGCCAATTCCGACTTTAAAAAAATACGGTGTAAAATTAATGACAGGTACAGATAGTATCGTTGATCACTGGATGCCTTTTGGGACTTGTGATATGCTCGAAAAAGCAAAATTATGTGCACAACTCTATGGTTGGACAGACGAATATAGCCTAAGTCGTGCCTTGCATATTGCCACTACAAACGAGATATTACCTCTTAACGACGCAGGAACCAGAGTATGGCCAGCAGTAGGAAATGATGCTAATTTTATTCTGGTAAAAGCAAGTTGTTCAGCCGAAGCAGTTGCCCGTTTGCCAAAAAGAGAAGGCGTGTTTTTTAATGGAAAAATGATTGCGGGGGAGGTTTTTTAATAAAGGTTCAGAGTTTTGAGAAACAAAGGTTTAGTGTCCCAAAGGTTTTCTGTAGAGACGCACCGCAGTGCGTCTACGCAATATAGGTTTACACATAAACTAACCCCCAAACTTGTCTTCCTGACAAAGGAAGACACGAGCGATAGCGAACTGGCGAAGCAATCTCCACGAGTAGCTCGACAATCTTTGTTGAGTTTCTTGTGAGTTAAGAAGTAAAGATGTTACACCATAAACTAACCGCATGTCACCCTGAGCGTCCCGAAACTTCGGGAGAAGGGCTTACGGGGCTTAGACTCCGCTTTCGAAGTAGGTTACTTTTACGTATTAACTCTTATTGCGTAGACGCACTGCGGTGCGTCTCTACAGAGAACCTTTGGTCCAATTTTACACCATCTTGAGCGTCAATAATTAACAATTAATAATTATCAATTAACAATTGCTCCTTCTTCATAATAAAAATGTAGCTTTATAATTTTGTAATTAAAATGATTACGATATGGCTAATAAAACCTCACAACATATATTAAACACATCGGCAAATCTTTTGGGTTTTTGCCTGATTGTTATAACGTCTTTGCATATCACAGATAAATCAGAAACGACTTATATAGACGAATTCACATCGATCATAGCTATATTTCTTATTTTTTCCTGCTTCTTTTCCTTTTTATCTATTAAGACATTAAAAGAAAAATTAGAGAGAAAATTAGAAACAATAGCCGATTATTTATTCGGAATGGCATTAATGGGAATTCTGATTATTGTAGTTATCAAAACGCTAGACTTAACTAATTAAATCGATTCAATAATTTTTTCACGATGGTTTAATCCCCATTGTACCAAGGTTTCGGTAACGGGTAAAACTGATTTTCCGTATTCAGTAACTGAGTAAGCAACAGTAATTGGTCTAGTATCCTGAACCACTCTTGTAATAAGCAAATTAACCTCTAAGTCTTTGAGTTCTTTACTCAACATTTTAGCAGAGATTCCTTCAATTTCGCGTTGCATTTTTTTAAAATGAATAACTTGATGCGTTCTGTTCGTTAAGAATCTTAAAATCATCAGTTTCCATTTTCCTCCCAAAACGTCCAGACTATCTCGCATTGCAAGTAGTTCCTCTGTACAATTTGCTTCACGCAAAACACCATCTCTTTTAATTTTTGCCATAATAGTTTCTTTAAGGTAACTAGTAACCATTAGTTAACGGATAGTAAATATAAATGATATTCAGAATATTTTTGTGTTTTAAATCGATAAATATGAAAGCAATTATAGCAGATAAAGAAGGTAAATTACATTTAGAAAATGTAAATACGCCAACAATAAAAGAAGGTGAATTATTGATAAAGATTATCGCTTCGGGATTTAATCCAATCGATTATCAGATGTTAGAAAATGAACTGGAAAGAAAACTAATGCATTCTCCAATTTTAGGACGAGAACTTTCGGGTATTGTAGCTGAAGTTGGAGAAAATGTTAAAGATTTTAAAGTCGGCGATGCCGTGTTTTCAGGTTCAGGAAGTATGGGTTCGAATGGAACTTATGCCGAATATATCGCTATTAGAGAATCTGTTGTAATACATAAACCAGACTTTTTATCTTTTGCGCAAGCAGCAGGGATTCCTTCGGCAGGATTAACAGCCTTGCAATCTTTTAACCGAATGAAATTACAAAATTCCGATTCGGTTTTAATAACTGGTGCAGCAGGAGGAGTTGGTGCAATGCTGGTGAAAATTCTCTTAGCAAATAAATTCTCAAACTTTATTGTTACAGCCGGAAATGAAGAAAGCATTCAATCATTAAAAGAAATAGGAGTAAAGGAGAGTCAAATTATTAATTATAAAACAGATGATGTAGCAACTTTTGCTTTAGCAAAAAATAACCAGCAAAAGTTTGATTTTGTAGTGGATTTAGTCGGAAATAAAATAGGAGAAATTGCAGCCAAGCTTTTAAAATCAAATGGAACGTTTCTGGATGTCACTGCACTTTCTACCGAAGAATCCAGAGAAACGCTATTTAATAAAGGAGCTATAATTATGAATATTTCTAATTACACCTATTCTTTAGAAAAAGAGTATGGGTATTATAAAAATGGATTATCAGAGATGGTTCGATTAATAGAAAAGGAATCCGTAACTCCGCCAAATATTGAAATTATCGGGGAGTTAAATATTGAAACTGTAACCAAAGCACACGAGATACTTCGCTTGAATAAAACAAAAGGCAAGAAGCTAATCATGCAAGTGAGTTTTTAGTGACAGTTTTCAGTCGCAGTTTTCAGTCGCAGTATTTAGTACCAGTGGCAGTTTTCAGTGGATTGTGTAGAAAGTAGAAAAAGTAAAAGGCAGATATTGATACAATATCTGCCTTTTACTGTAACTGCAACTGAGTACTGGTACTAAATACTGCGACTGAATACTAAAACCTACCAGCCCTTAACGGCGCCACCTTTAAATTCTTTTTCAGCAGCTTTTTCTACTTCTTCAGATTGGAATGCTTTAAGGAATTTTTGAACCTTTTCTTCGTTTTTATTATCCTCTCTGGAAACGATTAAGTTTACGTAAGGAGAATCTTTATCTTCTACAAATATAGCATCTTTAGATGGTACAAGACCAGCTTGAGAAGAGAATGTATTGTTGATAATCGCAATAGTTACATTAGCATCATCTAGCGCTCTGGCTATTTGTGGTGCTTCTAGTTCCATTATTTTTAGGTTCTTAGGGTTTTCTGCAATATCAGTTACTTTTGGCAGAAGCCCAACACCATCTTTAAGTTTTATAAGACCATTTTTTTGCAATAATAATAACGAACGACCACCATTGGTTGGGTCATTAGGAATTATAATAGTGCTTTCTGGCTGTAATTCGGCCAGCGTTTTTATTTTTTTAGAATATCCAGCGATAGGATAAACAAAAGTTTTTCCGATAATAGCTAGTTTATAACCTCTTTGTTTAGATTGTTCGTCAAGATAAGGCTTGTGCTGAAAAGCGTTTACATCAATATCACCTTGATTTAATGCTTCGTTGGGAACCACATAATCGTTAAATGTAATAAGTTCTACATCCAGTCCGTATTTTTCTTTTGCCACTTTTTGAGCTGCTTGAGCAACTGCAAATTCTGGTCCTGCAGCAACTCCAACTATGATATGATTAGGATCGTTTTTTTTCTCTTTTCCACAGTTTGCAAATACTAATGTAAGTAATGCTATTCCGGCTAGTATTGAAAATTTATTTCTTGTATTCATGTTCTTATTTTAATATTAAAATTATTTTTTTATCTGTGATCAAAGCGTTTAGAAAGTGCATCTCCTGCAAATTGTATGATAAATACAAGCGCAACAAGAAGAACTAATACAGTATTCATGATTGTAGCATCATAACCGATATAACCATATTGATACCCAATTTGTCCTAAACCACCAGCACCTACAGCACCGCCCATTGCAGAATAACCTACAAGTGTAATTAAGGTAATTGAAGCAGCATTGATAATCGACGGAAGTGCTTCTGGCAATAATACTTTGTAAACAATCTGAAAAGGAGTTGCTCCTAATGCTCTCGCAGCTTCTATTAATCCCGAAGGTAAGCCTAAAAGACTGTTTTCGACTAATCTTGCGATAAAAGGTGCAGCTCCAATACTAAGCGGTACCAATGCAGCACTTACTCCGATAGAAGTTCCTACCAATGCTCTGGTAAAAGGAATCATCCAAACGATTAAAATAATGAAAGGAATTGATCTGAATATGTTTACAACAACCGATAAAATTCGGTTAAATAAAACATGCTCCATAATTTGCCCTTTGCGTGTTAGGAATAAAAATATACCTGCCGGAAGACCTAAAAGAAAACCAAAGAAACCAGAAAGCAAAGTCATGGTAATGGTTTCTAATGTACCTTTTAATAATAATGTTATAATAGATTCAGACATAGCCTAATATTTCAGTTTTAATATGTTTCTCTTTAAAAAAATTAATTGCTTGGTTTTGCTCACTTTCATCACCTGAAAGTTCTACAATAAGAATTCCAAAATTTACATCGCCAGCAAATGCAGTTTGAGCCGTTATAATATTAGCATTAACATTAAATTTTCTTGCTGCTTGAGTAAGAATAGGTTCATTTACCGATTTACCGTTTAACTCCAAACGCAATAAAGGATTCAGTCCTTTTTTATACACTGCCGAAAGACGTTCCTGATATAAATCTGGAATATCAATATGTAACGAAGAGGCAATAAATTCGCTTGTTAGAGCATGCTTAGGATTTGCAAATATTTCGCCAATTGTTCCTTGCTCAATTAATTCACCATTACTAATTACAGCAACTTCATCGCAAATTGCTTTTACAACTTCCATTTGGTGTGTAATAAGTAATATGGTAATATTTAAGCGTTTATTAATGTCTTTTAATAAGTTTAGAATAGATCTTGTAGTTCCAGGATCCAGTGCACTTGTAGCTTCATCACATAGTAATACTTTAGGATTGTTTGCTAAAGTTCTTGCAATGGCAACACGTTGTTTTTGACCACCAGAAAGACTTGCTGGATAATCATTTATTTTTTCTTCAAGACCTACAAGCTCTAATAATTCTTTTACTCGGTCTTTAATTTGATTTTTAGAAACCCCGGCTAATTCCAATGGAAAAGCGACATTATCAAAAACAGTTCTGGATGATAGTAAATTAAAATGCTGAAAAATCATTCCGATTTGTCTTCTTTCCTGAGCCAATTCGGCATTAGATAGTTGTAATAACGATTTCCCTCCAACGATTACATCTCCTGAAGTTGGTTTTTCTAATAAGTTAATACAACGTATAAGTGTACTTTTTCCTGCTCCCGAAGTACCAATTACACCAAAAATTTTACCTTCGGGTACATGCAGAGATACACCTTTTAGTGCAGTAATCTCCCTCCCGGTTTTGTGAAATTTCTTGGTTATATTTTTTAATTCTATCATATTCTAGCTATTTGTAATCATTAAATAATGTAAAGGAAGCACTTAATTATTAGAGAATTAAAAATGATTTAGCTCTTCTTATTTATTTGTGACCTTTAAATTATGATGCAAATGTAAGTCAGATTTAGTTTATATTAAAATCTATGGGTTAAGTAGAATAACAATAAAATGTTAATTTTTAGGGCTAATTGCACTTTATAGCTTGATTTACAGCATGCATTTTTTTTACTATAATAGTTAAATTAGTATTATACATAAAATAAGACTTGTTAAATATATTATTTAAGATTTTTATTTTTGTTAGAATTGTATAATAAATGCTTAATTTTAGATTGATTTAAAATTGCTTGGTATTAAATGTCGCCTCTAAATGATTTATTTAAAATATGCCGAATAACAAAATTATAGAAAACCTAAAACTTCCTAATGTCTACATTCTTTTACTTATAGTATTTTTATCATGTACATTATTAATTTTTATTAACTTTTTTACCATCAAGATTTTATCTGCTAACAGAGCTTATGTTAATGGGGAATCACATTATTCAAAAGGACAGAAAGACGCAGTAAGACATCTTATTACGTATTTGTACACAGGAGATAAAGAGCAATGGAAGCTTTACGAAGAAGAATTAAAGGTTCCGCAAGGTGATGGGATTGCCAGAATCTTACTTTTAGTTAATGGAGATATTAAAATCATTAAAAAAGGATTAAGAGACGGACGCAATCACGAAAAGGATTTAGACGATATGATATGGCTGTTTAGAAACTTTAGATCAGTTTCTTTTTTAGCCAAAGCAATCAAAGAATGGGAGCAAGCCGATCAATTAATTAATCAGATAGCTGAGATAGGAAAAGAGATTGATAAAAAAATAAAGAGTTCTAGTTTAAAGCCTGAGGATCAAAAAGCTTTTCTAAGCTTAATTAGTATAATAAGTGATAGGTTAACCATAAATGAGCGTAATTTTTCGAATACCTTAGGTGAGGGAACACGAACAATTAAGGATCGATTAATTTTCACGAATATATTCTTTATTCTAATCATTATAAGTAGTGTTTGCATTTACTATTCGATAATGGTAAAAAGGATAATAGCATCAAAAAGAGAAATTGAAGTTAAGAATGAAAATTTAACGCTTGCAAATAAAGAACTAGATAGATTTGTTTATAGTGCTTCACATGATTTAAGATCTCCGATTACTTCGCTTAAAGGATTAATCGAGATTACACAAATGGAAGACGACTTAGAGCAGATAAGAGAATATCTGAACCTGATGAGTCAAAGCTTAATTAAGCAAGATCAGTTTATAAATGATATTATTGACTACTCTAAAAATAAAAGGAAAGATGTTGTTTTTGAAACCGTAAGTCTGGTAAGTTTATTTGAAGGAGCAATAATACAGCATACCCATATAAAAAATGCAGATCGTATTATGCTTGATATAGATATTATGGCAGACAAAGTTCAGAGTGATAGTCTTAGGCTAAAAATCATTGTAAATAATTTGCTGTCGAATGCCATAAAGTATGCTGATGAAAGTAAAGATGTAATGCGTATCTCGATTAAGACTTATCTTGAAGGGAATTTTTATAAAATTGAAGTAACTGATAACGGAATTGGGATTAAACCAGAATCAAAGGGACATATATTCGAAATGTTTTATGTTGTAGATAGTAATAAAGGGTCTGGGTTAGGTCTTTATATAGTACAAGAAGCTATAAAAAGCCTTAATGGAACAATTGAGTTAGAGTCTGAATTTACAATTGGAAGTAAATTTACTGTAACGATTCCTAAATTATAGGAGCTGCGTATGATTTAAAATTATAAACTTGATAACATATTTCTAAAAAAAAATAGGACCTATATATGGAATTTAAATATGTTTTTTTGCTAATAGAAGATAGTGATATCGATAAACTTGTTATAAAACAATTACTAAAAAAAGTGCTTGACGTAACAAATGTAAATACTGTTAATAATGGTAAAGAGGGAATAGAATGGATTATAAATCATAGGAAGAATTTTAACCAATCTCTAGTTATTCTTTTAGACATACAGATGCCAATCATGAACGGCTTTGAATTTTTGCTGGCTTACGATAAGCTTTCGGATGATCTAAAATATGAAACCCAAATCTTCGTACTTTCATCTTCGTTAGTAAGAGAGGAGATAAAACGTATTAAAAGCAATCAGTATGTAACCGAATTTTTAAGCAAGCCAATCGCTATAAAAGAGTTTGGAGATATATTATATCCAACTTTAAAAAGAAAAATGGGATAGCATAAAAATCATCTATTCTTTAATGCTTTAATTTCGTTTTTTAATTCCAAAAACATTGTTTTGACATCGTCGATTTCTGAAGATTTTTGCTCTTTATCATTTCGACCAATATTACATACATATTCCCAAATTTCCAGAATATTTGATGCCTTTACTAAATATGGAGGATAAAAAGTATTATCAGAATGTGCCATTAAATCATTCTTCCCATTTTTGTTAAGACGTTTGTAAACGATACCATCAGTTTTTGTAATAAGTATATAGGTTCTGCCATCCAGGACTTCGCCTAAATTCTCTATATAACGCCCAACTATAAAAGAACCATTTTCGTGAGGTGGCATAGAATCGCCCTCTACAGGAAAAGCCCTGTGTTTTCCGTGTCCTAAAAACGGAAGCGATATATGTTGCAGATTTTCTATAAACTCAGGGTCGGCATAACCAGTAAGATACCCAGCTTTTGCTTTATGCGGAATAATTTCTATTAAATTATCACCATTTCGGTCTACTGTAATAGGCAATAGTATCCGATTATCTCCCAGTTTTAGCAATTCTCCCATGGGAATCTTTTTCATTTCGACCGAAAGTAAAATATCAATACTAATATGAAAAAAGCGCGATATGGCTACTAATATTTCTGGAGGAGGAGAGTTTTTTCCATCTTCATATTTGGCATAACGATCACGGGATATGAGCAAGCCTTCGGCAACTTCACGTTGTGAAATTTCTTTTCGGGCTCTTAAGTATTTAATATTATCAGAAAATAAAGACATATGTTAATGGGATAATTCGTCACAGTAAATATATGAAATTTGTGACGATATATACTAATTTTGTTTTGTATAAAAAACAAAGAGACTAATTATTAGTTCATTTCACTTAATTCATGAAGCATGTTACTTTTTAATGATACCGAGATATTTACAACTGGTAATAGAGAGAAAAAGGTTTTTGATCTTCCAGATACAGAATTGATATTGTGTGATACTCTTTTTACAAAAGAAGAGGCTGATTTATATTATAATGTTTTGCTAAACACAACAGCATGGCGTGAATATGAAATGGAGATTTATGATAAAACGCTTAAAGTGCCTAGAATGATTTCTTGGTATGAAGATAAAAATAATATTGGTGCAGAACCAGATCGCCCAGATTGGACACCCGAATTATTGCTGATTAAGGAGCGAGTAGAAGCAGAGACAGGAGTTAAATTTAATAGTGTTCTGCTCAATTTATATCGAAACGGAAAAGATGGAGTAAGTTGGCATAGCGACAGGGAGCAAAATTTTGGAAAAGATGCTATTATTGCCTCAGTAAGTTTTGGTGAAACAAGAATTTTTAAGTTGCGACATAAATTTAAAAAAGAAATTCCACAATTAGAGATTCCGTTACATCATGGTTCATATTTATTGATGGGCGGAACAACACAAAGTTTTTGGCAGCATCAGGTTCCTAAAACGACCAAGGATATTCTGCCAAGAATTAATCTTACTTTTAGGATTGTAGACAGGAAGTTATGATTTTTTAGTCTGTGAAGTAAAAAGTTAACAGTAAAGAGCGCAAAGTTTTAAAGCTGTTTTAAAATAAAAATTGAACCATTAAGAAATAAAGTTACATTAAGAACAAAGCTTAAATTTTCTTAATCTCTTAATGGTAAAATCATTGTTCCTGTAGCAAAGCATTTGTTCTGCGAATAGATTCTTCGTCTTTATAATCCAGCCAGGCTTGTCCTTTGCGTTTTCGCATCCAGTTATCATAATAGCGAATAATGGCTACATTTGTCAATGCCTTTAGTACATTGGTAGGTCTTCCGGATAAAGAACGCAGACTTAAGGAGAATCCCGGAGTGGTATATTTCATGTAATGCCACCAGCCTTCGGGCATATAAAGCATTTCGCCATGTTGCAAATTAGTAATATATGGTTTTACTAATTTAAGAGCTGGAAATTTTTCATAATCAGGATTATCAAAATCGATATCTTCATTACAAATCCAGGAATAGGGAAGACGATACATGTATTTTGTTTCTTTAGGATCTACTAAAACACATTGTTTTTTTCCTTGAAAATGAATATGAAATATATTAGGGAAATCAATATCATAATGCATAAAAACTTTTGCATTCTGACCTCCAAAAAAAACTAGCGGTAAACTCTTTATCAACCGAAGACCTAACTTAGGCCATCGTATATCGGTTTTCATAGAAGGCACATCTTTCATTAAATTATATAAAAATATGCGTAAATGTGTAGGTCCTTTTTCGAGTATATCGATATACTCGGACATAGTCATTGTAAAATCTGGTTCATTAACTTTCTTAGTATGGTCGGTTTTACGATTGTCGTATAAAGGAACAGTCTTATCGCCTGCAACTTCTCTTAAAAAATCAAAATTCCATTTTGTAAATGCGGGCCAATCTTCTATTTGATTGGTTATAACTACTGGCTTTTGAGGCTTATAATAGTTTTCGATAAATTCTTTTTTTGTAAGTTTTTCTACTCTTTCAATTTCTATATATTCAAATGCCATAATTAAAATTTTAAAATTGTTCGAAAATTATAAAGTCACATATTCTTGGTTTTTATTATATAAGTTAGAGATATTCAGTATTATTTACAACAAGATAAACGTATAAACTGTAAGAAGATTATAGTATTTAACGTGTTTTGAGAGATGAAATTATATTATTATAGAATGTGGTTATCTACTAACAAGGCATATTCCTTAAGGTTTTTCAGTTTTTTCGGTGGATTATTTGTTAACCTAAAGTTATTGAATTTTTAATTTACATGCTCAAAAAAAGTAAATTTCTATAAAAAAATGCAATTTCATTTTGATTGTTACATTTCTTTAAAAATTTGTGATTATAAATTATTTTTCTATTCATAATTGTTTATGTTTGTTAATAAAACATTAAATATAAGGTTAAAATTAACTTTTATGTTTTAGGATGTTTTGTTTAATAAAAAAGAGCCTATTACTAAAATGTCCCCTGATAGTAAGGGTTGTAAAGTGTTGTAAATAAGAGTATTTGCTTGATTTAACGCAATGCTATTAAGATTGAAATTCATTGAAATGTTAATAAAAATAAAATCATTTGTTAAATTGACTTCTACTTATAAATTAAAAAATACAGTAGAACATCAATTCATCAAAAAAATAAATTGTAGGTTTTTATTTGTTAGCATTAAAATTCTTAAACCAAAAAACTTTAATGAGAATTTCGACTGGCTTGTACGTCAGCATATTCGCATTGAAAATTACCAATTAACCAAAACCAAATTATGAAAAGCCAAACAATAACACAAGTAGATGTTCTTGATGATTCCATACTATGGAATAATCTGAAAGCGGGAGATGAAAAGGCTTTTTCATTACTTTTTGAAAAGCATTATGCTCATTTAGTTCGTTACGGGAATTCACTGTCTCCCTTTGCCGAAAAAGTACAAGACTGCGTGCAGGATGTATTTACGGATGTTTGGGTTTACAGAGAATCACTAAATGACTCGGTTGTTGTAAAAGCATATTTGCTATCAAGCGTACGCAAGCGAATTGCCAGACTTCATGAACGTGATCATATTTTTCGTAAAACAACATCTACAGACTCCATTGAATTTTTATTTGATTTTTCGGTAGAGCATCAACTTATTGCCGATGAAGAAACGTTGGGCAAAGTATCACATCTTAATAAATTATTAAATGCTTTGCCAGGAAGGCAAAAAGAAGCTTTGTATTTAAGATATAATGAGGGACTTAGTGTGGAGCAAATTGCCGACATGCTGGATGTTAATTATCAATCGGCAAATAACTTGTTGCATCGCGCTTTATTAAATCTTCGCAAAGAATGGAAAGGCAATCTTTCCCTTTTATTGCTGTTATCATCAAGCCTTTTTTAGTTTTTTTTAATTAAATGTAAAAAAAATCATAATTTGGTGAGTATATAAATAAAAAAGTGTCCTCTATGTTTTTGTAACCTTATTTTTAGATGCAAGAACGTAACAATTATACAGAAGTAGAAGATTTTTTGGCTGACGAATCATTTCGATTGTGGGTACAATCTGAAGATGATTCTGATCGCTGGGAAGAATGGACTCTAGAAAATCCTAAACGTGCCAAATTGGTAGAAGAAGCACGATTATGGTTGCTAGCCATGAATGTTCCAGAAACTACTTTATCTCCGGCAGATATTCAATCTGCATTAGAATCTACTTGGAATAAAATCGAAAGAAAAGAAATTGCTGAAAAAGCTACAAATTCTCCAGTACTTAAACTTTGGAAGAATTATTGGTTTAGTGGAGCTGCAGCAGTTTTGTTTTTTGGATTAGTTGCTAGCTGGTTTTATACCAACAACACAAATAGTATTATTAATACTGAAGTTGTTACTTATAAAGAATTGGTAAGTGAGAATAATGAAGGATTAGTAGAACAAACCAATAATACAAACAAATCACAAATTATAACTTTATCTGATGGCAGTTCTGTTTTGTTAAAACCAAACAGTAAGCTTAGTTATCCTAAAATATTTATAGGAAACGAAAGAAAAGTTTATCTATCTGGCGAAGGCTTTTTTGAAATTAGTAAGAATCCCAAAAAACCATTTTTCGTCTTCGCCAATGAGATAGTTACCCGAGTTGTAGGAACAAGTTTCAGGATTAAAGCATATTCTGATCAGCCTAATGTTGAGGTACTTGTACGTACAGGAAAAGTAACGGTAAAATCTAACGAATTAATTACAAATTCAAAATCAAGCTCTAAAGGAGAAGAAGTTGTTTTATTACCTAACCAAGCGCTACGTTTTGTACGTGAGGAATTTACTTTTAATAAAATCACCGATATCACACTAGATGAATCTTTGGCGCACTCGGTAGGTAATATCGAACAATTAAGTTTTGAGTTTAATGATATTCCAGTTACCCAAATATTTAGGACAATAGAACAAGCGTATTTGGTGAAAATTGATTTTCCTTATTCGAAATTAAAAGATTGCCATCTTACTACTTCGTTGAGTGATCAACCATTACCAGAGAAACTAAAAATTATTTGTAAAAGCCTCGGTAATAATACAAGTTATGAAATGAATGGAAATCAGATCATTATTACATCTAATGGATGTGAATAAACCCTAGTGCTTATGTAATAAATATATAAAGAAAAGCGCCGAAGATGCTGTAACATTTTCGACGCTTAGATAATATCAAGTTGCTCTCTGTAAAGGGCAATTTGTAATGTTCCTCAATACCCAGTAAATAGTATTAATTAAACAAACCAAAATTATGAAAAAACATGTTGTTAAACAACGATTACTCTTTCGAATCATGAAAATAACATTATTTCAGTTTGTCTTGGCATTTGTCTTTTCAACTGTCACTATGGCAAATAGTGTGAAAGGACAAAGAAAATTGGATACGAAGGTGACTATTGACGTTGTTAATTTGAGTTTGGATAACGCGTTATCTAAACTTGAAAAATCAGCTAAAGTTAAGTTTTCGTACAACTCAAGAATGACTCAATTGAATCAGAAAGTGAGTATCGAAGCCAATGATGAAACTTTATCTAGTATTCTTAATAGAGTACTAAAACCATTTAATATTACTTACTCAGAGGTAAGTAATCAGATTATCTTGCAAAAAGATAGCTCACAAGCAGCTAATTTTGAAGATATAGACCTCCCAAGCTCATTGTTTGAGAGTTTATTTATTCCAGTTGTAAAAGGAAAAGTTGTAGACCAAAGTGGTGATCCGTTACCAGGAGCGACTGTACTTGCAAAAGGAAGCAAGGTTGCAGTACTTACAGATTTCGATGGTAATTTTACTATCGATATGCCAGCTAACACTACAAAATTGGTTGTTTCTTACGTAGGTATGGAAACAAAAGAAGTAAATATAACAAACTCACCACTTACAATTACTTTAAGTGAACAAGGACAAAACTTAAAAGAGGTTGTGGTTACTACAGGTTACGAAAAAACATCTAAAAGAACTTTTACAGGAGCGATTAGTAAAATTTCGGGAACTGAATTAAAAGTTGATGGAGTTGTAGATATCAGCAGAATGATTGAAGGAAAAGCTGCGGGTGTTACTGTACAAAACGTTACTGGAACATTTGGTACTGCTCCTAAAATTACTGTGCGTGGATCATCTTCAATTTTTGGAGATACAAAACCTTTATGGGTTATTGATGGTGTTGTACAAGAAGATATTATCAATATTTCATTTGCAGATTTAGCTTCTGGAAACTCAGAAACATTATTAAGTTCATCTGTTGCAGGATTAAACTCTAACGATATTCAGAGTATTGAAATTCTTAAAGATGCTTCGGCTACGTCTATTTATGGATCAAGATCTTTAAATGGAGTTGTAGTTGTAACAACTAAACAAGGACGTAGAGATTCTCCTTTAAAAGTAAGCTACTCTTTAGAGCAAACTGTTAGATCAGTACCAAATTATACTCAATATGATATCTTGAACTCACAAGAATCTATGAGTATTTTTAAAGAAATGGAATCTAAAGGGTATTTAGATTTGCCATCAACTGTACAAGGAAGATACGGTGGAGTATATAATATTCTAGGAAAAGCTATTAATACTTACGTACCAGAAACTGGTGGTTATTTAGTAAACAATGACCCTGTAAGTCGTAATAACTTTTTGAAAAAATATGAATCAGCTAATACAGATTGGTTTAAAGTTTTATTTAGACCATCTATCACACAAAGCCACTCTTTGAGTTTTTCTGGAGGAGGAAAAAACAATACATTTTATGCGTCTTTAGGATATTATACAGATCCGGGATGGACTATTGCTGATCAAGTGAAACAATTATCTACAAATATTAAAGGAACATTTTATATAAATGACAACTTAAATATTACTTTATCTACAATGGCATCTGTTAGAGATCAACAAGCTCCGGGTACATACGAAAGCCAAAAGGATGAGGTTTTTGGAAAAGTTACCAGAGATTTTGATATTAACCCATTTAGCTATGTTTTAAATACAAGCAGAACGTTAAGACCTTATGATGAAAAAGGAAACCTGGAGTACTATCGTAATAACTGGGCTCCTATGAACATTATTAATGAGTTAGAAAATAACTATTTGGATATTAATGTAAAAGATATCCGTTTTCAGGTGGATTTAGATTATAAAATAAACAAACATTTAACTTATAACCTTACTGGATCTGCTCGTTATGCAAATACAACTAGAGAGCATAAAATTTTAGAAGATTCAAATGTTGTTGGAGCTTATAACGCAATGGAAACTACAATTGTAAGAGATGCAAATATCTTCTTATACAAAAATCCAAATGATATATCTATACCACCAGTATCAGTTTTACCAAATGGTGGATTCTTAAGAAAGTTTACAAATGATATGACTTCTTATAACATTAGAAATAGTGTGAACTATAGAAATACATTTAATGACAAACATGAAGTAGAAGGATTTTTTGGTACTGAGTTAAGATCATTAGATAGAAACAGCGATAATTTTACAGCTGCAGGTATTCAATATGACAGAGGGCTTACTGCTTTTACAGACCCTAGAATGATCGAAAAAGTAATTAATGAAGGGAACTCTTATTTTGCATTTAATGCAGAAAAAGAAAGAACTGTAGGTTTCTTCGGAAAAGTAGGTTATACTTTTGATCGTCGTTATACTGCTTCTGTTACAGGACGTTACGACGGTTCTAACAGACAAGGAAATAGTGGTTCTTCTAGATGGTTACCAACATATACTTTTAGTGGTAAATGGAATGTTACTGAAGAAAAATTCATGCAAAACTTAAAAGCTGTAAACAATTTAGCACTAAGAGGTTCGTATGGTTTAACAGCAACTGCTGGACCAGCAACAAACTCTTTGGCTATATATAAGAGTATGATAGCTAATCGTTTAAACTTAAATGATAGAGAAACAGGTATTGAAATCGATCAACTACAAAATGGTGATTTAACTTGGGAGAAACAATTTGAAACTAACATTGGTTTAGATTTAGGATTGTTTAATAACAGAGTACAATTAGTAACTGATGTTTACAGACGTAAAGCGTTTGACTTAGTTGATTATGTTGTAACATCAGGTATTGGTGGACAAAAAATTAAACAAGGTAATAATGCAAACATGGAAACCAAAGGTTTAGAGATTGGTTTAACAACGCAAAATATCGTAAGTAAAGATTTTAAATGGTCTACAACATTCAATTTTTCAGTATTTAATCAGGAAATAACGAAGTTAGAAAACCAACCAACTGCTTTTGATTTAATTGATGGAAATGGAGGTAATGCTATAGGACGTCCTAGAAACTCTATTTATTCTTACCAATTTACAGGTTTAAATAATCAAGGTCTTCCAACATTTAAAATGCAAGATGGAGCGGCAAATAACATTACTGGAGCTAATTTTCAGGATAATAATAACGTAACAGATTATTTAAAATACGAAGGATCAATAGAGCCAAATAAATCATTTGGACTTGCTAATACTTTTACTTATAAAAACTGGTCATTATATGTATTCTTTGTAGGATCAGCAGGAAATAAAGTTCGTTTAAACCCTATTTATGATAGTGAATATGATGATTTAACAGTATTTACAAAAGACTTTACTAACAGATGGATCAATCCAGGTGACGAGAACATTACTAATGTTCCAGTTATTGCAGATAAGAGATTAAATGCTAATTATGATGGTGCACGTACGCTTGCAAGAGCATATAACACTTACAATTATTCAGATGTTAGAATAGCTGATGGTGATTTTGTACGATTGAAAAACATTTCATTAAGCTGGGAATTTCCTAAAGATTTTAAGAGAAAAATTGGTGTAAATACCTTTACTCTTAAAGGATCTGCAGTTAACCCTTGGTTAATTTATTCTGATAAAAGATTAAACGGTCAGGATCCTGAATTCCGTAATACAGGAGGAGTAGCATTTCCTATAACTTCTCAGTACACATTTACTTTAAATATTTCATTATAATAGTATTAAATTATGAAAAATATAAAAATAGCGCTAGCATTATTATTACTTCTAGGTATTAGTAGTTGCGATGAGTTTCTTTCGGAAACACCAGATAACAGAACACAAATAGATACTCCGGAAAAAATATCAGAATTATTGGTAAATGCCTATCCAGTGGGTGGAACTTATATGGATTTTGCCGAAACAATGTCTGATAACGTTACTGATGGAAGATTAACAGAGACATTACCTAAAAACCTGCAGAATTATAATTGGGAAATGCAGGATGAAACTAATATAGACACTCAGGCAAACTATTGGGATGCATGTTATAGAGCTATTGCGCATGCTAACAAGGCATTGCAGGCTATTAAACAGTTAGGGTATCCTTCTAATTTAAATTCACAAAGAGGAGAAGCATTATTGGCAAGAGCCTATTCTCATTTTATGTTAGTGACATTCTGGTCTAATCGATACAATCCAGCTACTGCTGCGACTGATTTAGGTATTCCGTATGTAAACGAACCAGAAGAAGTATTAATTAAAAAATATACAAGAAATACTGTTGCAGAAGTTTATGATTTCATTCAACAAGATATAGAAGAAGGTTTGAAATATGTAACAAACGAGTATAAAGAACCAAAGTTTCATTTTAATAGAGAAGCAGGAAAAGCATTTGCAAGCCGTTTTTATCTTATAAAAGGGGACTGGGCTAAAGTATTAGAGGTTACAGAAGGACTAGGATCAAAACCTGCTGGAAAAATCAGAGATTATTTAGCATATACAAGTTTAGATCCAAACGTACAGTTTATCGATTATGCAAAAGCTGAACATCCTACAAACTTATTAGTAATTTCATCTTATTCTATTTATTCTAGAGCGACTCAACAAAATAGATTTTATTTAGGTTCAAATCAAGCGATTGAAATTTTTGGGAACGCAACAAATATATATAACAAAGCTTGGTACTATACTACATACTCTTATAACAGTAAGACAGATTTCCGTCCTAAATACAAAGAATATTTCAAGTATACTAACCTAACAGCTGCAATTGGAGAACCTTATTTAGGGACAGTGCTTTTTACAAACGATGAATTTTATTTAAACAGAATTGAAGCACTTGTTATGTCTAACAGAATTGCTGAAGCAAATACAGAGTTAGAGTTCTTTTTAGGAATGAGAACAAAGGCTTATAATGCAGCAACTGATAAGTTAACAGAGGCAAAAATTGTTGCTAAATATCCAGTTATTACAGATGAGTATACACCATTTTATACTATGACTCCAGTACAGACATCGTATGTAAAAGCTATTGCTGAGGCTAAAAGAAGAGAATTTATTCATGAAGGTATGAGATGGTTTGATGTGAAGCGTTTTAATCTTGTAGTGAAGCATGATATTTTCAATAGTCCGTCAAACACATTAGTTAAAGATGATAAACGCAGAGCGTTACAAATACCGCTAAGTGCATCAAGCAACGGAGTTGAAATAAATCCTAGATAAAAATTTAATATAAAGTATTATGAAAATATTAAACCAATATAAAAAATTAGCATTAATTGCTGGAGTAGTTATGATTTTTTCTGGTTGTGCTCATGAGGATCAACCAGGTGAAAGCCAGTTAGATTTTACTCAGCCAGTTCAAACAGATTTAGATAAATGGATTACTACAAATTACCTTATTCCGTACAATATTAACGCACGATACAAATGGAATCAGAACACGGTTGATAATAGTAGGTTTTTATTTCCTCCAACGATTGATAAAGTGCAGCCAGCCTTAGAAATTGTTCAAAAAATATGGTTGTCTAGTTACGCAACCATCGGTGGAGCTGATTTTGTTAAGAAAATTGCACCAAGAGAAGTTGTTTTAGTTGGTGGAGTAAATATGAATGACAATGGTACCAGAACATTAGGAATTGCAGAAGGTGGACAAAGAATTACACTTTTTGAAGTAGATTATATCAACAGACAAAATCGTGCAATAGTTTCGGAGTTTATTCATACTATTCAGCATGAGTATGTTCATATTTTAAATCAGAACAAACCTTTTGATGAGCAAGCTTGGGGTAAATTAACTCCTTCAGGATATACAGCAACCTGGCATTTAGAAACTAATTCGGCATCGAGAGAATTAGGATTTATAACGAATTATGCAAGAAACAATATTGTTGAAGATTTTGCTGAAACGGCTTCTATAATCTTAATTAGCTCTAAGGCAGAATATGCAGCTATTTTAGCAAGTATAACAAGTCCGAAAGGAAGAGAAGATATTAAAAAGAAAGAAGCTATTGTAGTGAAGTATTTTAAAGATGCCTTTGATATGGATTTCTATGCATTAAGAGACGAGGCTGAAAAAAATACTACAATTGTAATTAATGGCAATTAGTAATTATACTATTAAGTTCTAAAACATTAACTTAAAATAACATTATGAAAATAAAATATTTATATAAGTTGCTAATTGTTGCTTTTGTAGCAATTCAATTAGTTGCTTGCAGTAACGGTGATACTGAGGAAAAGTTTGATCAAACACCTACTGCAAGAACAAATGCTCAGTCTAAAAAATTAGATGAGTTATTGCTGGCATCAGAGTATGGATGGAAAGCCGTTTATTTTACTGATAATACACAATTAGGAGGATATACACATTTATTTAAATTCTCTCCTGGAGGGAAAGTAACAATGGCATCAGATTTTGACAGTGATACAAAAAAGTATGATAGTCAATACGAGATTCAATTAGGGAGTACTGTAAGTGTAGTTTTTACTACTGCTAACAGAATACACCTTTTATCTGACTCAAGATCATACCCAACGGAAGATTTGAAAGGTCAAGGATATCTGGGTGATTTTCAGTTTTTATTTTATGGAGAAGATAAAGGAGATATTATCTTTAGAACCAACAGAAAGTCTATAGAATTACGTTTTGTAAAAGCTACTGCTGCCGATTGGGATAACTTACCACAAAATACAATAATGGAGCAGAATGTAATTGGAGCAAATACACGACCACTTTTTAGATTATTAGAAACAAATGATGGAACAACTGTACGTCAGTTTGATTTTAATTTTGATGATGCGACTCGTTTTGCCACTGCTGATCCTATTACAGCTGGTTTTTCTGAAAGTTATAATGTAGGTGTTGGTTATTCTGCAACAGGAATGATAGTAAGCCCTGCTATTGTAGTTAAAGATCAAGCTTTGTCTGAATTTGTTTATAATGATGCGGATGGTAGCTTTACAGCAACTGGAACAAATGGGGTATCTGCTACTATTAAGTACACTACAAAACCGTTAGTTTTAACAGATGATTATAAAATCATTTTAGATGGACAACCAGCAACAGCATTTGGATACATTGCACAGTATTTGAGTAATACGGCTGGAAATTCTCTTTTATGTAAAACATTATTGAATGAAATTAATGCTAGTTTACCTGCAGCACAAAAGGTTAACAGAGTTCAATTTCAATTTAATGATGCAGGAAGTACGTATATAGTATATACATTCACAGGAGGAAAAGCAACACTATATCATAATGTAGAAGTTGTTGAGGATGCCGTAAATAAAACAATTGTCCTTAAACATATTTCTTGGCAAACTGCAACTGCACTTATTGCTGAGCCAGTATTATTAAAGAAATTTGATCAGGAACTAACAAATCCAAAAGGTTTATACTTTAAAAAAGAAACTTATAAACTAGGAGGAGTACCTAATAATGTTTATACTTTTACTTCAGCTGCTAGTAATTTCAGATTAGCAACATATGCTTTTCAATAGTTAAATGCAAAAAATAATTTTACAAAAGGGCTGTCATAAAAAGATAGTCCTTTTGTTTTTTTTAATGTATAACAAAAAGTAAAATTTATGGAACCAAGTAAAGAGACCAAAGATAAGTGGCATCAAGATCCATCAAATTGGATTTGGGGAATTTTTTATTTTAATAAAGAAGACAAAAGAATACTTCCTCCAAAGAGAATAAAACAATTAGGCTGGACAATAAATTTTGCAAATCCAAATTCAGTTTTCTTTTTGTTAATCTTACTTGTAGTGATTTATATTTTATCAAAATATCATTAAATAATAATTAAAATAGAAAGTGAAATTTTATGAATAATTCAATATTTATTTTATCAATTTTGGTTGTGTTAATAGGATTAGGATATCGGTTCAAGAACAAAAAGAATTAAAAGAGGTACAGTTTAAAACAGCATAAAAAACAAGTTTATTATTATAGATATTATTATATTTTTGTGCCAAATTTAAAACCCCAAAACCAATGAAAAAACTTTTACTTTTATTTTGTGCTGCAAGTTTAGTATTTACTTCTTGCTCTAGTGATACTGATGACAATGCTGCTTCTATCATTTCTGACGTTCCTGTCATTCCTATCCTTCCTACCGTTGAAACTGTTATTTTACCTAAAACAGAAAAGTATACATATGCATCTCATCCAGAAGAAAATTCGACGACTACCTATACTTATGATGAAAATAAAATTGTGAGTCTTGTAGCTGATGGAGGTCATAAAACTTTATTTACCTACACAGGGAATTTAATTACCAAAACCGAATATTATGAAGAAAATGTATTGCTTACAACTACGGTTTTTACTTATGAAAACAATAAATTAAAATCGTATCTGGAAACTCCATCTGGTAATTCTTCTAAGAGAAGAAAAGATTATACTTATAATGCAAATGGAACAATTTCGACTGCTACTTTTTTAATTTCGACTGCTCAAGTAGAAACATTAGATTCTTCGAGCATATTTACTTTAGACGCTAGTGGTAATATAGTTAAGGTAGAATTTAATGATAGTATCAATTTATTTGAGTATGATACTAAAAATAGTCCGTTTAAAAATATTTTAGGATATGCACAGTTATTAGATTCTGAAGCTTTTGATCAGGAAGCTAATACAGTAAATAATTTTACTAAACTAATAGAAAAAGAAGGAGACGTAATTGTAGGAACTCATACTTATGAGAACACTTATGATACAAACAATTTCTTGACGAAAAAAGTTAGTAATGGAGAAACTTATGAATATACGTACTAGTATAGAATCTCTAAGTTTAGTTCCTAAAAGAAAATAGCGAATTAATATAATATAAGTTAATTTCCCAAAAAAGCAGCAAGCGTAAGTTTGCTGCTTTTTTTTGTTTATAGGTATTTCTTGTCGCAAAAAAAGTTAGTTTTTTTTAATTGTTTTATTAGATAATTTACATAAAAAAAGTGTTTCAGTTTAAAAGTAATTTCTTATATTTAATTACTTAAAAGTCTAAAAATCAATGGACTTAAAATGATTGATCAATCTAAAAATTTTATAATTTAAGTTACTATGTTAAAAACAATTTTGAATTTAAATGAAGTAGAATTACTAAGTAAAAATCAACAAAAAAATATTGTCGGAAAAGGACAAAGAGGGTCGGGAAATACTCCTAGATGTTCAGATGGTAATTGGGCACCTCCAGGAGCTAATCCTGCATATTACCCTAATTATCCATGTGCAGATATTGCTGAACCAGTAACAGAACCTTGTTTTCCTACATTTCATGCAGACGGTACCGTAACTGAATGCTAAATAAATAGGATTCTCTATATTAAAAAGTCTAAAAATCAATGGACTCAAAATGATTGATAAATCTAAAAATTTTATAATTTAAGTTACTATGTTAAAAACAATTTTGAATTTAAATGGGGTAGAATTACTAAGTAAAGATCAACAAAAAAACACAATTGGTAAAGGTTATAATGGCCCGATATCTGTACCTAGATGTTCTGATGGTGACTGGGCGCCTTCAGGTCCAGGTGTTAATCCTTATGACTATCCTAATTATCCATGTATTGGTCCTCAAGAAAGACCTTGCCTACCAACACTTTTAGAGGATGGAAGTGTAGTTGGGTGCTAATAAATATTGAAAAAAGATAAAAAAGCCGTTTCTTAATTTGAAACGGTTTTTTAGTTTTAATATCATTTTCTCATCATAAATTAAAAAAAATATTTACACAATACATTATGATTCCTAACTTTGATAAAGACGTTTTAGATAAGATAGAAAAGATAATTGGTATCCCTTTTATATCAGATTCTTATGCTATAGGAGCAGTATGTTTTGCAAATAATGATGAAGTTCGACCTGAATTTAGAGAAAGTTTTAATACATTTCATGTGCTGGATTATATCAATGCCGTGATTTGTAAATATGGAGATAAAACTAATTTTTATAAGATTCCATATCCCGAAGATTCAACTTCTTTTTGGGAATTAGTTGCAATTGGTGCCAAGCTTCGTAAAAATGATTCAGTAGATAAAACTAGAAATGAAAACTATTTTAAGATAAAATGGTACAGCAAGAATAAATAGAAAATTAATGATAGATAATGAATTTGACCATGAAAATTGTACCGTTCAGGAATGCGATACAGATTATATTAACCTGAATGGAAGTTCACCAATGTACAGTATTTTTCTATTGGAAGGCAATGGAAAAGTTAGCGTAGATTTGGTAGAATACACTTTTGAAGGTAAAATTATACTGTTTACAACACCATACCAAATCATTCATTTTGACATAAAAAAGCCAATTAAAACCAGAAGATTACAATTTCATGGTGATTTTTATTGTATAGAATATCATAAAAAAGAGGTTGCCTGTAACGGACTTTTATTCAATAATATTTATCAGAAACCTTATGTAAATCTTGCGACTGAAGAGTATATTGAGTTGGATTATATTTTAGGAAAACTAATTATAGAACTTGAAAACACTAGTAGTTATGCTATGGCAGTTGTACGTTCTTATTTGCAATTAATATTAGCATTATGTAGCAAAATAAAATCAGAAGATAATCTTGTTCACGAAGAAAAGAGCATACATCACCCATTAATTCAGTTTAAAGATTTATTAGAAAACAACTTTCGTAAAGAAAGACAACCCTCTTTTTATGCTACGCAAATGGGAATTTCGCCCAATAATTTTTCGAAATTAAGTAAGCATTATTTTCTAAAAACACCATCTACATTAATTCAGGAAAGAGTTATACTTGAGGCAAAAAAGTTAATTCATCTTAGTTATAAAAGCATGAAACAAATTGCAGCTGAATTAAATTTCGATGATGAAAATTACTTTAGTCGTTATTTTAAAAAGCATACAGGGATTACACCAACTGCATTTCGAGAAAATGTTGGTATATCTATCGTTGCAGATTCGTCTAGGTAATAGCCATATTTGTCCATTGTGAGCAGATCATAGAGTAGTTAATTTTGGCATTTAAATGTAAATATCATTAACAAATAAAAGTATGAACATATTATCGACGTTATCAAATCTACAAAATCAGTTTTTTAATTTAATGCGAATAGCCATTTTTATTGTAATGGTGTGGATTGGCGGACTTAAAGCTTTTAAATATGAAGCAGATGGAATTGTACCTTTTGTTGCAAATAGCCCATTAATGAGTTTCTTTTATAACAATCCGAGTGAGTATAAAGATCACAAAAATAAAGAAGGTGAAGTTGTTCAGGAAAATATCAAATGGCATAATGAGAACGGTACTTATGTTTTTTCGTACATATTGGGTACAGTAATTATAATTATAGGATTGCTAACCTTATTTGGAATTTTTAATGCTCGTATAGGACTTGTAGGAGGAATTCTTACTGCTGGTATGGCATTGGTTACGCTAACTTTTTTAATTACAACACCCGAAACTTGGGTTCCTGATTTGGGTAGTTCTACACATGGATTTCCTTATTTATCAGGAGCAGGACGATTGGTTATTAAAGATGTTATCATGATGGCTGGTGGATTATTATGTGCATCCGATTGTGCGAAAAGAATAATTACTCAAAGTAAATAATTGCTTTCTAAAAGATTCAATTTTCTTTCCTAAAAACTTTGCAAAAGGAACACGGATAATACTGATTTACAAAAGTAAAGACGCGGATTAAAACGGATTTTTTAACTATTGAAAAAAAACCGTTTTAATCCGCGTTTTCGCTTTAGCGAATCCGTGTCATCCGCGTCCTATCATAGACAATCTATGGCAAATAAATGCAGTAATTACTATTAACCAAGCAATAAAAAACTTGTTATCCAAGCATTAATACTGCTCCAATTAATCTTAAATTTTTGAGGAGAAAAACCATAGAAAGATTTAAAAGCAGCCGAGAAATGCGATACATCTTTATAACCACATTTGTAAGCTACTTCGCTAACACTTATAGATTTAGATTTGAATAATTCTTTGGCATGTTTCATCCTAAGTTCGATAATATAACTTTTTACAGTAGTTCCAAAACACGCTTTAAATCCTTTTTTTAACTTGAATTCATTAAGAGAAATCATCCTGGAAAGTTCAGGAAGAGAAGGGGCGTGAACATAATCTTTATCCAAGATTAATTTAGCTTCTTGTAGTTTGATATAATCCTCCTCATCTATTAAATCGTTAGGAATTGTTTTTTCAATAAGAGATTCCAATTGTAAAATTAATAGTTCTTTAATTTTAGTTTCGACATACATCCTTTTTAAAGCACCTTGGCGATTGCAATTTTTAATTTCGTGGATTACCCATTGTATTGATGATGTAAAAGGAATATATCTTGAAGTTAAATAACTCGATTTCTTTAAGAGAATATTCTTGGAGAATTTTTGATGAAGTTCCCAGTCTTCATTGATAATATTGTAATAAAAATCTTTTGATAAGATGATAGAAAAGTAATTTATTTGCTCAAATGGCGGAATTTTAAAAGTGGCTTTATAATTTGAAGTATAGAAAATATTATGGGTATTTTCCCGCGAATATTTTTCAGTTTCTAGTTGGTCAATATAAGTTTCGACATTATTGCAACATATAAAATTCATCACAATGGATTCACAAGTAATCTCAAATAATACCGTTTGTGGTTCCGAGAAATACATCTGAGTATCAATAATCACAAGACCATCGGTTATCAAATGATGACTTTTTATTTCTTCTAAAGTTTCATTTTTTATAAATATGTTTTCGTCTGCCAAGTGACTTTTTGGGTCGTAGCCATCATGAACTGCAATAGAAATTATTGGACGCTCATGACTCAGAAGTTTCGATTTAATTTTCAAAATAATAATCCGTTTTTACAAAATAATAATCCGTTTTTCCCTATATAAAAAGGAGGCGTTCGTGGTACTTTTGTCGCAAAGTTATTTATAATTAGTCTAAGTAAACATATGTCAACTCATAAATTTTCAATTTTAAGTATATTTTTTTTAGTATCCTTCTTTTCATTTGCCCAACAAAATAAGGGGATAGCCGTCTCAGGACAGATTTCGGAGAGTTCAGGGCAGAGTATTCCATTTGCAACAGTAAGTTTAGAAAAAACAGATTTTATCATTATGTCCGATGAAAACGGAAAATATAATTTTAAAAATGTTGCAGCAGGAAATTATGTTTTAAAAGTTTCCGCAATAGGGTTCTCCACTTCAAAAAAACACATCGAAGTTAAGGGGACAAGCGAGATAATTTTCTCTGTTCGTTTAGAAAGTGAATTAAACGAATTAGAAAATATAACAGTAATGGGACGTACCCAAACGGAGAAAATAAATAAACAATCCTATAGCGTAACAGCAATCGATGCTAAAAAGCTGCATAATTCGACACTAGATTTGTCACATGCTTTAGATAGAGTTTCTGGTGTTCGTGTTCGTGAATCGGGTGGAGTAGGTTCTAAATCAGAGCTTTCTATTAATGGGTTTTCAGGGAATCAGATAAAAGTTTTTATTGATGGAGTACCGATGGATAATTTTGGATCATCGTTTCAACTGAATAATATTCCTGTAAATCTTGCCGATAGAATAGAGGTTTACAAAGGGGTTGTGCCTATTTGGTTAGGTGGTGATGCACTTGGAGGAGCCATTAATATTGTTACCAATTCTAAACCTCGTACTTATCTTGATGCTTCTTATTCTTTTGGATCATTTAACACACATCGTACGACAGTAAATGCTGGATATACTGCCAAGAGTGGTTTTACTACCGAAATAAATGCTTTTCAGAATTACTCAGATAATAATTATTGGGTAAATGTAGAAGCCGCAGATTTAAATACGGGGGCCTATTTTCCAAATGCTCGTGTAAGAAGATTTCATGATAAATACTGTAATGAAACCGTAATACTGAATGTAGGTATAACTGGAAAAAAATATGCAGATAAATTATTATTTGGTTTTACAGCAGGTCAAAATAAAGCAGATATACAAACAGGAGCCCGTATGACTAGTGTATTTGGTCAAGTGTATGGTAAAGGAAATATCTTGATGCCAACTGTTAAATATCAGGTAAAAGATTTCTTTACAAAAGGGTTAGATGTTAGTGTTACAGGTAATTTTAATTTTGGAGAAGAACAAAATGTTGATACGGTTTTTCGAAGATATAATTGGTTTGGAGATTATTTAGTAGTACCTGGTTTAGGAGGAGAGCGAGGCCGTACGTTACGTAAGTTCAAAAACAATAATGGAATCGCTACAGCAAATTTCACTTACCATTTAAACGAAAGACATTCGTTTATGCTGAACAACACTTTTAACACCTTTAATCGTAAAGAAAGTGATGAGTTGGTTCCTGAATCGCTACTATATCAGCAACCGAAGAAATCTCAAAAAAATATTATAGGAGCAGGTTATAAATTTGATTATAACGAAAAATGGAGTACTTCGGTATTTGTTAAAAATTATTCTTTGAGAAATACCTATTCAGAGAGTTATAACCCTTCGGGGAATTGGGGGGATATTGCCTATATAGAGCATGCAGATAATAAAAACTTGTTTGGATATGGTGCTTCAAGCAGTTATTACTTAAAGCAGAATTTACAGATAAAAGGATCTTTCGAAAAAAGTTACAGATTGCCAACTCCTGATGAATTATTCGGAAATGTTAATGATAATGTGGCAGGGAATAGCAGACTTAAGCCAGAAACGAGTAATAATTTTAATGTAGGATTAAGTTATCAAACAAGCTTCAAGAAAGTCAATGCAATGACATTTGATGTGAATTTTTTATATCGTGATGCAACCGATTTTATTCGTTCAGAAATGTATTTAAATCAAATGATGGCTACTAGCGTTAACCAAAAAGGCGTTACAAATTATGGTATAGATGGTGAGGTGCGATATTCTTATAAAAATAGATTTACTGCTGGCGTGAACATGACGTATCAAAATATTCGTAATATGACACAATATGAGCCAGGCAAAAATGTTGAATCAGCATATTATAAAGACAGAGTTCCTAATATTCCTTATCTTTTTGGTAATGCCGATGCTTCCGTTTTCTTTTATGACTTCATAAAAAAGGGAAATAATTTATCTATTGGTTATAATTTTTTATACGTACACACTTATTATTTGTCATGGCCAAGTCAAGGTACCAAGGATGGTAAACTGGATATACCGCAACAATTTAATCATGATTTAAATGCAGTATACACTTTTGCAGATGGTAAATATAATATTGCTTTAGAATGTAAAAATGTATTAGATAATAAGCTTTACGACAACTTTTCGCTGCAAAAACCAAGTCGTTCATTCAATATAAAATTCAGGTATTTCTTTACCAAATCAAATAAATAATTCAAATAAATCAAACAATAATCATTATGAAAAAAACTAGCACATTAGCGATATTCGCAGCTTTATTAGCTTTTACTTCATTTTCTTGTAGCAGTGACTCTAGCTCTCCAGATGGTGGAACACCAAGCACAGGAACAGAAAAAACAAAATATATCATTACAGCAACTACAGGGGCAGAAGGAATTGCTGATTATTTATTAACTACAGATGATATTACTAAAGGATCTATTACAACAACTGGTAACGGATTAGAGCAAGATGGTTCGTACCGTTTTTATATTACAAATCAGAATAAATTTTTTAGTTTACTTTATGGACAGGGAAATCCTGGAGCAGTTACTACTTATGCATTGACAGCTGAAGGTAAATTGACTAAAACATCTAACTTTCAAGCTGAAACAGTACAGGTTTTTGCAGCAGTAAACAAAGAAATTTTAACAATAAAAATACCAAGAAGAGGTGCGTCATCTATAGCATCTATGTATAGAATTGATGCAACATCATCACTTATCGTGGGTGGAGCACAACAAGATATCAAAAAACTGGCTAAAAACGGAGAAAGAGCACATTATACGTGGGCAACACAGGTAGGAGATAAGGTATATATGCCTTATATGAGTATTAAAGGAGACGAGGTAGATACCTTTGGAACTAAATATCCTGATAGTACATGGGTTGCCGTATATAACTACCCAGAATTAAAATTAGAAAAAGTAATCAAAGATAACCGTACAAGTTATTTAGGAGATTATTTTTCAAATGGATTAATTCAGGATGAAAATGGAGATGCATACGGTTTTTCTAGTGCAGTTGCAACAAGTAATAGTGTTATAACTTCGACTAAACCATCTGCGGTATTGAAAATTAAAAAAGGAACTACAGAATTTGATCAATCTTACTTCTTTAATATAGAAGAAAAATCTGGTGGACATAAAATTTCTTCAAGCAGTTATATCGGTAAAGGAAAAGTGTTGTTACAAATGTATGGTAATGCTGGTAAAAATTACGGAGTGGCTAAATTGGCTGTAGCCGATGTGTACGCTCAAACTTTTAAGTGGGTTACTAATGGGCCTGAGGTAATTAAATCAACTACTACAAATTATAATATTACTACAGAAGATAATAACTCTTTAATATTAGGAATTAATACACCAGACGGTAACTGGATTTATACAATTAATGGTTCAACAGGAGTTGCTACTAAAGGTATGAAAGTTGAAGGTGGAGAAATTACAGCTATTGCTAAATTAAAATATTAATGTGATTAAAAATGCCGTTTCATTTTTGAAACGGCATTTTATAAATTTAGTAAACAACATAAAACTTGTTTACTAATCCTTAGTAAGCTCTGTAAGTATAGGCGTATAAAGATAATTTAAGTGATAAATTATTGCTATTCTGATATGAAAATTATTTATAATTAGTCTTATTAAATAAAAGTAAATTTATAAATTTGCGTTTTCAGGATGTTATTTTGCTAACCTTTTGCCTTTAGAGCTTATGGTTATTATTACATAATTTTTATAGATTTCAAAAACATGTCTACCACTACTCAAAAAAAGAAAAAAAGTAAAAAGTCACTTTTCAAACGCACTGCAGCCTGGCTGCATTTGTGGTTAGGATTAGGATCTGGTATCATTGTAGTTATTGTGAGTCTTACTGGCTGCATGTACGTTTTTGAGCATGAAATAAAAGATTTTATAGAAGATTGGCGTTTTGTTACTCCTCAGGAAAAAGCCTATTTGTTGCCATCGCAACTTATAAGTATTGCCGATAAGGAAATGAAAGGCAAAAAAGCCACTAGTGTTACTTTTGGAGAAAAAGACGAAGCAGCAATTGTTGGATATTTTGTTGCTAAAAAAGAAAAGAAAGAAGATAATAAAGGTAAGGAAGAAGAAGCACAAAAAGAGAAAAAACAAGCAAAAGCTGGTAATCTGGCTTCAAATGAGAAGCCTAAAGATAAAGAACCAAAACGTAAAAAAAGACGAAGCGGTACGACTTTTAATGTGTATATGAATCCTTATACAGGACAAGTTCTTAATGTTAAAGCATTTTCTAGAGAAGACCCCGATTTTTTTAGATTTATGCTTAATGGGCACCGTGCTTTATGGTTGCCTTATGATATTGGTCGTCCTATTGTAGGAGTTGCTATTTTAATATTCGTTGTAATATTAATTACTGGAATAGTTTTATGGTGGCCAACAAAATGGATTAAATCGATCCGTGATAAGAGTTTCAAAATTAAATGGGCGGCTAGTTTTAAACGTGTAAATTATGATATGCATAATGTACTTGGTTTTTACAGTATGTTTTTTCTATTATTTATTTCATTAACAGGTTTAGTTTGGAGCTTTGGCTGGTTTAGTAAATCTTTATATTGGGTAACTTCTGGAGGAAAACCATTAGTAGAAAATAGAGAATCACCTAAATCAGATACAACAAACGTTAAAGCATTTCATGTTGCTACAGTAGATAAAGTAATGCTTAAATTAGCAAAAGAAAGTCCTCAGGCAGCTGGGATTTTAATATCAATGCCCGAAAAACCATCAGATCCTATTGGAGCTTTTGTCTACAAAAAAAGTCATACGTTTTATAATATGGATCGCTATAGTTTCGATCAGCAATCACTCAAAGACATTACAATCAAAACCCCTTTTTCTGGAAAGTATGAAGATGCCAGCGTTCCAGATAAAATACGCCGAATGAATTATGATATTCACGTAGGAGCAGTCTTGGGACTTACAGGAAAAATTTTAGCTTTTTTCGCAAGTTTAATTTCTGCCAGTTTACCTATTACAGGATTTTTAATTTGGTGGGGAAAACAAAAATTCAGCAAAAAAGTAAAAACAGCTCCAGCACCCAAAGTAGCTTCCAGAGCCGTGAAAGCTCCTAAAGAACTAGAAGAAGAAATGTCATTTTAGATAAAATATTTTTTTACCATTAAGGGATTAAGAAAATTAGGTTTCATTATGAACAAGTCCCAACGGGACGTTATATTTATAGAAAATCCCCAATATTGTCATTTCGACAAAGGAGAAATCTCCGCAAGAAACTCGACAAAGATTTTGGAGATTCTTCGTTCCTCAGAAAGACAAGTTTGTGGTGAAAAAAACTAACCATTAAGACATTAAGTTCCATTAAGGACAAAACTTAACTTTTCTTAATCCCTTAATGGTAAAAAATATTTTTTAATCCTTTTTAATCTGTGGCAAAAAAAATTAACCGCAAAGGACGCAAAGATTTTAATCTTTAATATCTATTGAAGACGCACTGCGGTGCGCCTCTACAGAAAACCTATGAACCTTTTTTATTCGCAATACAAGAAACCTTTGAACCTTTGCCTCTCAGAACCTTAGTGCCTCAGAGTCTTAGTAACTTAATAAAAGCTATATCCTATCATAACAAAAAAACTTTCATTATAAATTTTCAACTGTTGTTTGGTATTCGCATTTTCTATTATTGGCACAAAGCCACGAATAAATCTTCCGCCAATATTAATTCCATTTTTGAATTCGTAATTTAAACCTGCAACAAATCCGGCATCCATTTTCTGACTATAATTACTAGAAGCTTCGCCAGAACCATAAATCGATTTATCGGTATATAGGTTTCCATCGGCATCTTTACGTTGTATGGAAGCATTTAATAAAACGGCCAGATATGGTCCTGTATAGACTTGTAATCCTTTGTAATATAAAGTTGGACTAACTGGGAATATATCAATATACTGACGTTTAAATTTACTTGAGAATTCAGGGTTTATTCCATCATCGATTTTGATAGACATTATTCGCTGGCTGTAAAATAATTCGTGTTTTAGTCCGAAGTATTTAGATGTTTTATTGTCGAGCGTAATCCCGATTGATTGTCCGATTAAACTTTTCTGAGATCCATCATTAGATAAACTATCAACATCTCTACCTGTTAATGATGTCCAGTTTATACCACCACTTATTCCAAAGGTGATACCATCTTGTTGCGCGCTAATTTTGAGTATAAAAAAAAGCATGATGCAAATTGTATATGTATTTTTCATTGTTATCAGTATTATTTTAAAAATTAATATCCCAAATACCAGCTGCTTTTTCTAGTTCAACCAGTGCTGCAGCATAATTATATAGAGTTTCATAATAATTAAGTTGAGTTTCATTATAGGTTCGTTGCGCATTTAATACCTCGAGTAAACTGGTTTCTCCGCGTTTGTAGCTATAAACCTTTCCATCGAGCAAACGTTGTGCATCGGCCAATAAACCAGTATTAAATTGGTGTACTTGTTTTTGTGTAGTGAGATAATTAAACCATGCTTTTCGTACTTCTATCTGGATTTGTAATTCCGTTTGTTTGTACAATATATCGGCTTGTTGCACACTATATTCAGCTGCTTTTAATTCGCCTTTATTTCGATTAGAAAATTTAAGAGGAATAGAAATACCTCCAGAAACCGCCGAAGAAGATGGAGTAGGAGCAACACTATTTGTTACTACAGAAGCACTTTCTACTCCCATATTTAATCCTAAATGCAGAACTCTATTTGCCTTGGCTAATTTTAAAATATCCTGTGATACATTTTTATTTTTAAGTGCAGCCAATAAATCAGCTCGATTGTTTTCGGCAGAAATTATAAGTTCATTCAAATCAAATAAGCGATCGAATTTTGTTAAATCCCCAATAGGCGAATACAAAGTATCTGCTTTTTGATTACCTACCAAAGTTCCTAGTTCTAATAGAGTAGTTTTCCAATCGGCTTCACTTTGGTACACTTCATTCAGCATCGTATTGGCTTCTAGTTTACTTTGGCGTGCATCAATTTCGGTTATGCTACCCAATTTAAACCGAATACTATCGGCTACAGCTATATTTTTAAGAATTGTATAAGAGTTTAATTGTACCTTAAATATTTCCTTTTGCTTTAAGCTGGTTAAATAATTTAAAGTTGCATCGGCACGTAGGTTACGAAAATAATCTTCTAATAAAGCTTTTGTTAGTTCGCTAGTACTTTTTGCTATATTTATTCGGGCTTTTCGTTTTCCGCCAAGTTCCAATGTCCAACTTAATTCAGTCGAAAAACCATAGCCCATTTGCATTCTGCGTTGTCCATTATCACTAGCTCCAATAGCGAGTTCAGGATCAGGAAATACTTTTGAAGCTTCTACATTAGCTTCAGCTATATTCATATTAAATTTTTCGGCTGCATATCCTAAATTATTCTTATTTACTAAGGATAAGAAATCAGGATAATTCATTTTTACTTGTGTAAATGTGGTATCAATTTGGGCATTTATTACTGCCGAAATATTCAGCAGTAACAAAAGAAATACCCATTTATGTTTTATATTTTTAATCATAATGTATCGTTTTATTGATTATCGATTTGATGTTGTAGTGCTTCGTTTTCAGTATCAAATTTTTTCTCGATGAGATAATAAAGAGAAGGTAAAACGAATAGTGTCAGTATTGTAGAGAACATCAGTCCGTAAACAATTACCGTTGCAAGAGGTCGCTGTACATCGCTGCCTATACCAGTTGCTAATGAAGCAGGTAATAATCCTAATACGGCAACAGTTGCAGTCATTAATACAGGACGAAAGCGTTGTTTAGCACCATTTGTTACGGCACTTAGTAAATCCATTCCGTTTTTACGAAGCTGATTAATATGCGAAATCATGATGACTCCGTTTTGTATTGCAACCCCAAATAAGGCTATAAAACCTACTGCAGATGATACATTGAGCGTCATGCCACGAACATTAAGTGCCAGCATTCCTCCAAATAATGCCAGCGGAACGATACTCATTAGTAATCCTGCCTGACGGAATTTTCCGAATGCACCGTATAATAATACAAACATTAGTGCCAAAGCCAGCGGAACTATTATTGCCAAATGGCTATAGGCACGTTCTTGATTTTCAAATTGACCGCCCCATTTTATTTTAAATTGCTCATGGTCGTATTTTACATTTTGTTCAATTTTAGCTTGTGCTTCTTTAAGAAAAGAACTTAAATCGGCTCCTCTTAAGTTTAACCGAACCGTAAGATGGCGTTTGTTCATTTCTCTGGCAATGGTACTTTCTCCAGTATTGAGTTTGATATCGCATACTTGAGATAATGGAATTTTTATGCCTTCGGAATTTGTCAACATTAGGTTTCCTATTTTTTCAGGATTATTGCGACTTTCTTCATTGTATCTCGTTATAATATCATAAACTTTATTGCCTACAAAAATTTGCGAAACAGCTTTTCCTCCCATTGCAACTTCAATCAATTCCGATACATCATCTACGTTCAATCCGTATTGAGCGATTTTCTGACGGTCGGCAATAACTTGAATTTGTGGCAATGGAGGTTCTTGATCTATGGCAAGATCTACAGCGCCTTTTACATCTTTTAGGGTTTTAATAATATCCTCGGCAATTCGGCGGGTTTCTTTATAATCTTCCCCATATATTTTTACGACCAATTCGCTATGCGCTCCGGAGATTTTATCCATTACGCCATCAATCATAGGTTGCGAAAAACCAACATTATATCCAGGCATTGTAGCATATTCAGCAGCAAGTTCTTTGATTAAATCGGCTTTAGTCTTACCCGATTTCCACTGACTATAAGGCTTTAAGCCAATACTGCATTCGTAATGAGAAGGCGTCCATGCATCGGTTCCATCATCATTGCGTCCTGCCTGAACCATCATATAAGTTACTTCATCATGTTTTAAAGTCCGATGGCGAAGTGTATCACTCATTTCTTTCGATTTCTCTAAAGTATTACCTGGAGGTAACGAAACCTGTAACCAGATTGACCCTTCATCCAGTGGAGGTAAAAAATCTTTTCCGACCATTACAGTAAGAATAAAAGCAAGGAATAATACACCAATTAAAGGAGCAAATACCTTTTTTGGAGCCTTCATTATTTTTAGAATTCTGTTATGATAGGAATTAGTCAGTTTATCCAACCACTTATTATGATACATTTTTTGTGGTTTGCGATAAATAAAATAAGCCAGTCCCGGAATAAGTAATAATGCCACCAATAATGCTCCAAAAAGAGCATAGCCAACAGTAAATGCCATTGGTGTGAATAGTTTTTTCTCGACACGCTCAAAAGCAAATAATGGTAAGTAAGCAGTAATGATAATTAAGGTGGCAAAAAAGATAGGACGAGCGACGCTTTTTACTCTCTCGGCAATGCTTTTTTCTGTGAGTTCTTCGGCTTCATTATCTTCTCGTTTTTTCAGAATAGTTTCCATCATTACAATTGCGCCATCTACAATAATTCCAAAATCTATTGCTCCCAATGAAAGTAAATTGGCAGGAATGTTGGTTAATTTCATTAAGATAAATGCAATCAACAGCGAAATAGGAATTGTAATCGCGACTAATAATGCGCCTCTCCAACTACCCAGAAAAACGATTAATACAATAATTACCAGTAACATCCCTTCCAGTAAAGTATGAGAAACGGTTGTAAGTGTTGTATCAACCAAATCGGTTCTGTCTAAAAAAGCATGAATCTGAACACCTTCGGGAAGGTAATTTTTGTTTAAATCATCAACTGCTTCGTTTACACCTTTTAAAACTACCGATGGGTTTTGGTTTTTTAGCAAAAGCACAATTCCTTCAATATTATCCGAATAATCTGTACCACGTTTGTCTGTATATCCCAATGCGCCTTTGCGCTCCAGATTTCCGTATTTTAATGTGCCAATATCGTTTAAATAGATAGGAACACCATTTACCGATTTTACTACAATACGACCAATATCATCCAGATTTTTTACCAAACCTATTCCGCGTACCACATACGATTGATCTCCGCGATTAATGACGCTTCCGCCAACATTGGCATTATTCTTTTCGATAGTTTCGGTTACTTCACTTAGTGATAAACCGTATTGTTCTATTTTGCGAGGATCAAGTTCAACTTGATATTGAGTTGTGATTCCTCCAAAATTGGTAACATCGGCAACACCCGAAACTTGCTTGATACGAGGAATAATGGTGTATTCTTGTAATTCACTTAATTCTCGTAAATCATGGCTTTTGCTTTCGATGATATAGCGGTAAATCTCGCCAGTAGGAGATGTAAGCGGGTCTAAACCGGGTGTTGCTCCATAAGGTAATTCGACGTCGTTTAAGCGTTCCTGAATTCTTGTTCGGGCAAAGTAATCTTCGACACCATCATCAAAAACAATGGTTACCATAGATAAACCAAAAGTGCTTTTGCTTCGCATAACATGCATTCCGGGCAAACCATTTATAGCACGTTCTATCGGAATTGTAATTTGCTGTTCTATTTCTTCCGCAGCCAATCCTGGAACTTGTGTTACGACTTGCGAGGTTACATCGCCAATGTCTGGGTAAGCCTCCACCGAAAGTTGTGTCCATGAATAATACCCAAATAAGGATAGGAGTAAAAATAACGCTAGAATTAGCCAGCGTTTTGCTATTGTTGTTTCAAATATATTTTTTTTCATTTTTTTTATTATAAGGTTCAAAGACGCTGAGGAACTAAGGTTCTAAGGTGTCTTTTGTAGTTAATTTTTCGCCACAGATTAAAAGGATTAAAAGATTTTTTTACCATTAAGGAATTAAGTTCTATTAAGAGCAAAGCTTAATTTCTCTTAATATCTTAATGGTTAGTTTTTTTACCACAAACTTGTCTTTCTGACGTAGGAAGAATCTCCACCAGTAGCTCGACAAAGATTATGGAGTTTCTCACGAAGATTTCTCCTTCGTCGAAAAAAATATTTGGGATAAACTTTGCGAGCTTTGCGTAAACCTTTGCGCACTTTGCGGTTAATTTTTTCTGCAACTGATTAAAAAAGCTATTGTAAAGTTTAAGGTTCTGAGACTGAATACTAGTACTGAACACTTTTACTTCGCTTCAAGCAGATAAAAAGCACCTTCGCTTATAATTGTTTCATTAGGATTTAACCCGGATAGGATTGCTATTTTTCCTTTGCTGGAAATTCCAGTTTCTACATAGCGTCTGGCGTATTTTCCTTTGGTAATCTGTACAAGGACAAAACTTTTGTCATTAAATTGTAAGACAGCTTTAGCAGGAACAAACAAAGTATTTTCGGGAGTATCAATAAATTTTACAGTCACATACATACCCGGTTTTAGGGCATGGTCATTATTGGCACATTCTATTAATACTTGTACGCTTCGGGTGGCTTCGTCAACCATTTCATCGACATGGTATATTTTTCCTGTAATTTTTTTATCGGGATAGGAAGCAACCTGAATTTCGGCACCATCTAATTCGTGTATAAAACGAATATCTTTTTCTTTAACCTGTCCTGCTACCCATACCTTTTTTAAATCGGCAACTTTAGCTTTGGGCGTATCATCAGCTTTTATATATTGTCCCATTACGACTTCGTTTGTAATAATTTCTCCAGCAATAGGAGAGGTGATTACAAGTGGCTGACCAAAGACTAGTTTATTTACATTTACTCCAAATATTTTTAGGCTTGCAATTGCATTTTGATATTCTTTTTCGTTGACTTCAAAATTGGTTTCGGCTTCTTCTAAATCCTTTTGAGAACCAACTCCATTACTTTTTAAATCTTGTTGACGTTTTAATGAAAGCTTAGCAACCTGATAAGCTGATTTTGCCTGAAAGAAGTTCTTTTGAGCATCGATAAAATCAGGTGAAACCATCTCAAAAAGGGGTGTTCCAGCCTGAGTTTTCATTCCTAGTTTTAAATATACTTTAGTAACTCTGCCAGAAAATGGAGGAGCAATTTCGGCATAAAAATTAGGAATAGCTTTTACTGTACCTGCGGTTATTAGTTCTAATTGATAAGGCTCATTCTTGACCGTTTCAAGTTTTAATTTAGGTGCAATTGTCGATGTTGCAGGAACAATAATTGTATCACTTTTTAAAGAATAATTCTCATTTTCGGTTACAGCTTTTTTATCATTGCAAGCAGTGAAAAATGTGATTATCATGAAAAAAATTATAATATTCGGATATTCTAATTTTCTGTTTAAAGCTTTAATTATCTGGATTCTGCAGTTCTGGTTTCTTTTAGGAATCATAGTAGTTTTTATTAATATATTTTACGAATTGTATTAACAAGCAATAACAAGTCTGTATCTCTAATAAAGTTGAGACACAAGTCAGATTAAAGATTGAGTTAGGTGCATTTAATACTAATTTTTAATCAGCATTAAATTTTTTAAATGGAGTTTTAAAGAAGTTTTTTGACATGATTTTTTGATTTTAATTCGCTGCTGCGAAAAAGTCAATGACATATCTGCAGAAGCGAAATTTATAATTTTTGTTTACTGGGAGGAGGGATATCCATTTTGATATTATTGAATAAATTATTTTCCGTTTATAATGGTGCAAAAATAGAACAACCCCTGAAGAGGGGCCGTTAGAGATGTTTTAGAAAAAAATTAGAATTTTATTAGAAACCGTATCTTATAGTGGGACGCTGATGATACGGATTTACACATAGATGCTAAAAGATTAACGTCAAATAATGGAACACGGATGATGCGGATTTACAAAAGTAAAGACGCAGATAAAAACGGATTTTAAAAAAGCGATAGAAAGAAAATCAGTTTTTGTCCGTGTTTTCGCGATAGCGAATCTGTTTAATCCGCGTTCTTTTTTACGCACAGTTAGCCCAATATAATAAAGATAAAAGAGACTTAAACTGTAGTGTTTTTTATGTCATGGTAAAGCTCAACAGTAAATATAGTACCTGATTTTTTATCGGAAGTAACGGAGATCGTTCCTTTATGGAGTAAGATAATTTTTTGGGTTAAAGACAATCCAATACCATTACCATCTGCATAGATTTTATTTAATCCTCGGTAGAATGGCTTAAAAATATGTTTTAAATCCTCTTCCAGAATACCAATACCATTGTCGATAAATTGTAAAATAATCTTCTCTTTTTCGAGTGATACAATAACTTTGCTTTGTTTGGTTTCAGAGAATTTACAACCATTTTCAAATAGGTTTATAAATGCTACATTTAGTAAGTATTCGTTTCCATTAATCGAAATTTGATTGTCATCTTCAAAATCACTTTCAAAATGAATTGCAATATTATATGTAGGATTTGATTTTTGGACTTGTTGTCTGGCATCAAGTAAAATCTCATCGATGCGAACTTGTTTGAATGCAATTTCTGAAGGGTCATAATTTGCTTTGGCAAAGTCCAGCAAACTATTAGATAGTTTAGCTAGCTTTTTGGCATCTTGCAGGGTGTTAAGAATAACAACTTTATATTCGTCATTATTACGTTCTTTATGAGTTGATAGTTCTAGTTCTGCAATAATAGCCGAAAGAGGTGTTCGGAGTTCATGAGAAATATTAGAAACAAATTGTTTTTGAGAATCAAATGAGTTTTCTAAACGATTCAGCATTTTGTTAAAGGTCGTTGCTAGTTCAGAAATTTCGTCTTTACTTTCGTTTGTGTATAATCGTAAATCCAGATTTGTGGCTGAAATTGTTTTGGCTTTATCGGTCATTTTAACAATAGGTTCGAACGCTTTTTTTGAAAAAAAACGACCAATCATATAAAGCAGTAAAATAGATATTATGAAAACAATAATACAGGTTTTAAGCAAATTATTTAGCTTGATATACCCAAATCCATCGTAAGCCGCAGCAGTAACAATATATTCTTTTTCCTGAAATTTATATTTAATTCCAATTACTTGCCAATCGTTTAGATAAAATTGTATTTCGCTTTTTTTAGCGATTTCATCTATCATTGGTCTTGTTTCTTTTACAACATCAATGTCTACAGCATCATGATACAATAAATGAAATGAAGTTGTGTAAATGGCAACTTCTACTTCGTTTAATGTTTCCCTATTGTTTCTGTAAATGTTTTGTAATGTTTTACTATTTACTTTGGCATTAAAGAATAAATTGGCTTTTGTAATTGCCTCTTTTTTTAATAACGCATAAAATTCTTTCTCTCTATTTTCTCTAGCAGAAATAAGTATAATAGAAGCAAACACTAATAAGATAGTGGCTGTTATAAATGTAAATAATATGGTTAATCGAGTTCTGATTTTCATTCTGCTTTTAAAATAAATCCCATGCCAGATCGGGTATGAATGAGTTTTTTATCAAAATCTTTATCAATTTTTTTTCTCAGATAGTTTATATATACATCAATAAAATTGGTGCCTGTATCAAAATGGGTATCCCATACTTTTTCAGCAATTTCTGTTCGGGATAAAACACGCTCAGAATTTTGCAGCATATATTCCAAGAGTTTAAATTCTTTTGGAGTAAGGTTTATTGCAGTCTCATTTCTTATTATGCTTTTGGTTTGCAGATTCATTTCAAGATCGGCATATTTTAAGATAAATCCAGTATTATTTATGTTGTTATTACTACGTTTTAATAAAGCTCTTATTCGTACTAAAAGCTCTCTCATTTCAAAAGGTTTAGTTAGATAATCATCTGCTCCGGCATCAAAACCGTCTACTTTATCGTCGGTTGTGCCTAAAGCTGTCAGCATTATTATAGGTAAATCGGGTTTTACTAATCGTATTTCTTTACATAAATCAAGTCCGTCGAGTTTTGGCAAAATAATATCTGTTATAATCAAATCATACTGATTACTAAGGGCTAACTTTTTTCCTGAGCGACCATCGTAAGCGATTGTAGGTATAAATCCATGTTCTTCAAGTCCTCTTAGGATTAGTTCTGCTACTCTTTGGTTGTCTTCTATTACTAAAATATTCATCGTTATAAAGTTACTACTTCCTTTTTTAGATTAGCCTTCAAATATAAAAAATAAGATATTTTTTGTCTATGATGATTCTAGTAATGAAATTATTACAAAAAAGGCTATCCAAATTATTTTCGGATAGCCTTTTTTATTAAGTTGCAAAGGTTCTGAGTTTCTGAGATGCAAAGGTTCAAAGGTTCAAAGGTACAGAGATGCAAAGGTCCTGAGACTGTATACTTGTACTGAATACTTCTTTAGCCACAGATTAAAAGATTTTAATTTTTTAAAAACCCGTTTTTATCCGTGTTTTCGCGATAGCGAATCCGCGTCATCCGCGTTCCATCTTTAGGCACAGATTTTGAAACTTCGCGTACTTTGCGAACTTTTCGGTTAATATTTCCTAGAAACTATTTTTTAAATCCTTGAATTCCAGATTTCAACCATTGTTCATATTCAGTAATGTCTGGCGTATATCCAGTAGGTTTATTTAAGCTTTGTTCATTAGTATCTAATATAATGTAATACGGCTGAGCATTTGCTTTATAACAAGTAATCTGAAAATCACTCCATTTATTACCTATTGATTTTATCTTTTTGCCTGTTTCTTTCGATACATATTGTTCCTCAATAGGCAATTCTCTTTTGTCATCAACGTATAATGAAATCAATACAACTTCATTATTTAAGATTGATAAAATACGTGGATCAGACCAAACGTAATCTTCCATTTTTCGGCAATTTACACAAGCAAATCCTGTAAAATCTAAGAGAATTGGTTTGTTTACACTTTTGGCGTAGGCCAATCCTTTTTCATAATCGGTAAAAGCCATGATATCATGCGGACCTTTATGTGCTCCGTCTGGTAATGCTATTGCCGAAGCCGTTTGCTTGTTTGAGCCACCTACACCATAAGGAGATTCGCTATACGTCATAGGAGGAGGGAAGCCACTTATTAGTTTTAAAGGTGCGCCCCATAATCCCGGAATCATATAAATGGTAAATACCAATACAACTAATCCTATAGATAATCTTCCTACCGAAATAGAAGTTGTAGGGGAGTCATGTGGCAAGGTTATTTTTCCGAATAAGTAGAATGCCAACGTACCGAATATCGCTATCCAAATGGCTAAGAAAATTTCTCTTTCAAACCAATGTAATTGCAGAACCAAATCGGCATTTGATAAAAACTTAAACGCTAAAGCCAGTTCTAGAAAACCTAAAAATACTTTTACAGTATTCAACCATCCACCAGATTTTGGTAATGTATTTAACCAACCTGGGAACATAGCAAACAACATAAATGGTAATGCTAAAGCAGATGAAAAACCTAGCATTCCTACAATTGGAGCAATACCACCTTTAGATGCTGCTTCTACAAGTAAAGTTCCGATAATTGGTCCAGTACAAGAAAAAGAAACGATTGCTAGTGCCAATGCCATGAACACGATTCCTAATATTCCTCCTTTATCCGCTTGACGATCCACTTTATTAGCCCAGGAATTAGGTAACATGATTTCGAAAGCACCTAAAAAGGATAAAGCAAATACGACCAATAACACAAAGAAAATAACATTAAACCAAACGTTGGTAGATAATGCATTTAGAGCATCGGCACCAAATAGTAAAGTAATTACGCTTCCTAGAAATACATAAATCAAGATGATAGAAACTCCATATATAATAGCATTCTTAATTCCTTTGGCTTTGGTTTTACTTTGTTTTGTAAAGAAACTTACTGTCATTGGGATCATCGGGAATACACAAGGTGTAAGCAATGCTGCAAAACCAGATAAGAAAGCAATAAAGAAAATCATGTATAAACTAGAGTCAGATTTATCCGATTCTGGTTGCTTTTCTACTACAGTATTTACATCAACTTTGGTCGTTTTTTCGTTTGCAATATCAGCAGCTTGTATTTCTTTTGCCTCGAGCGTTTTAAGATTAAACTCAAAATATTTCGTTTCGCTAATACAGTTTTCTTTACAAACCTGATAAGCAAGTTCTACTTGTATTGTTTCTTTCTTAGGATTAATTTGTTTGACTAATTGAGTAAAAACTACTTTATCAGAAAAGAAGATTTCATCTACGCCAAAGATTTCATTAAAGGCACGTTTTGTTTCGCTTTCGGTTGCTTTTCCAACTAGTTCATAATTGTTTTTGTTATCATGAAAAAGGAATTCGGCAGGCAGCGGACCATCTTCGGGAGTGAATTGAGAATATACATGCCAGCCTGATTCGATAGCTCCTTTAAAAGAAAGAAAGAATTCGGTATCGGTTTTTTTCTCAATTGAAGCTTCCCATTTCACAGGATTTATAATCTGTGCCTGAACTTTGGCAAAAGCAAAAACCAGGAGTAATAAATATAAGATTTTCTTCATTTTATAAGTTTAATAAGAACGAGTTGTTCTGGTGATAATTTGATTTTTATATAGTGTTATATATTGATATAATTATTGTTTTTTGATTTGAGCAATAATTTGTGCTTCTGTTGGATTGATGGCAATTAATTTTCCTGAAGTATTAAAAAGATAGGTACTTGGTATTCCTTTTACTCCAAAGATTGCTACCGATTTTGCATCAAATCCTTTTGGATCTATTAATTGTGGGTGTTTCAGTTTGTCTTTCTCGATGGCTTGTAACCATTTTGCTTTCTCAATATCTACTGATATTCCAACAATTTCAAAATTTTGCCCTTTGTATTTGTCATATAGCTTCACCAAATCTTTGTTGGCTATTCGGCAATACGGACACCAAGATGCCCAAAATTCTACTAAAACTATTTTTCCTGTATAAGAATTTAGTTTGATTACTTTATTCTTATTATTCTGTAATTGGATATTTGGATATGCATCACCTTTCTTGATTTGTGCATTAACAGAAGTGACAGATAGTAATAAGGTTATTGCTATCAATATATTTTTTATTGAATTCATTGTTTTTGTAATTTTGAAAGAGTTAATTCCAAAGCACAGCAGAAAACATAACAAATACTGCTATATTCCCTGAATAGGATTGGATTTTTTTTAATGATTTACAGCTTTAATATGGTTTTGGATAAAACGCATTTATGGCTGTCGCAAAAGGAATCTAGCTTATTTTTGGCGGAAGCCAGATAGAACGGAAATCTGAAGAAATAAAGATTTCTGAATAATAATAGTTTTGCTTTCTTTCAGAAAAATTAAAAAATGAATGATTGTCTATTTGAAAAGAAATCATTGGTGAAAAATAACTACAGTAAACTACAGGACAATCTGCGGCACTTTCTATACAACCATTAGCACATCTGTGTTCTTTTGTTTTAAAGTCTGTTTCTTTACAAGCGGCTTTTAAGAATGTTTTGTTTTTAAAACATATCTTTTCTGTTTTAATTCCACGGGCAAAATTAAGCGTTGGTCCCAAAAAGAAACCAAACGTTATAATTAATAGTATGTAGAATTTTTTTGCCATAAGAAATACGAAAATAAAATTTAATTATCAGAAGGGTGTTAATTTTGATGTAAATGTTATGCGTTTAATCAGAAGGTTTTGTTCTGATGGTAATTACACTTTTATAGAAATAAACCTAACAAGTTTTTGAAACCTGTTAGGCTTGGAATGAGACCTTATTTTTTTGAGTAAAACGACCTTTTACACAGCTAAAAAGAGATCTCTATTTTATTTTTTTCTAACTTAAATTGTCTATAGAAGAACGCGGATTAAACGGATTCGCTAAGGCGAAAACACGGATTAAACGGATTTTTTAGATATTATTTTAAAAAATCCGTTTTTAATCCGCGGCTTTACTTTTGTAAATCCGTATCATCTGCGTTCCTTTCGCAAAGAGTTAGATAGAATTAAAATTATTTAGTTACGTTAAAAAAAGTATATTCCAGTTTTAAGAAAACACCATCAGATGCGGCACGTTGCATCGAGCTATACAATTCTTTTTTGTAAGCAAGGTCAATTCTCGCCTGACTGTTGATGATAAACTGAATTGATGGAACTACATCCATATATGATTTTCCGTTTTCGGTAATTGTTTGTCCCGTAAATTCCAACATTGCATTAATATTAGTTTGCTTATAACTCGTATATTTTTTTGGATACATTAATTTACCAACCGAAAACGTATAGTTTACAGCATTTTTTCCCAAAGCATCTGGAAAACTATAATCTGGGTTGTTAAGCGCACGCACATAACTTACAGATGAACTCAAGGCAACTTTATGAATTAACTGAGTTGCTACTAAACCTGCTTCGTAACCAGAATTTCCGTTGGCCAGGTCTATAGCTTCCTGATTAAAAAAGGAGTTATTATAACTGTATCTTCCAAAGGCAGCCATCCTAAAATGACTCTGTAAATCATCTACAGAAAAGAATCGGTATTTGGCATAAAAACCACCACCTTTAAGACCCAATCCGTTTTCTTGGTTACTTAAAAACGCTGAGGTACGAACCATCAGATTTTTATTAATTCCCCAAGTAACTTCAGGCGTTAAATTGTACATAGAACCACTTTCATGTTTGTTATCCATAAGTGATTGCCCAACACGAACCCCAATAGAACCCGCCGAAGCGTTACTAGCGGGTTCGGTTACTACAAATAATTCTTGGGCATCTATATTATATGAAATAAAAAATAGGAAGACTAATGATAGATATTTCATTTTTATAATGCTTTTAAGTAATATTCATCCTCATTTTCTGTAGCATAACCAGGATACTTAGAATATGATTTAACTAGTTTTTTGTACTCTTTTTGGGTTACAAAACCTTTATCCAGAACTCTGTATTTTGCTTCAGCATGAGCTACTGGGTTTTTAATATCGATGAAATTATAAGTAGCATCATCAACTTTTAAGGTTGTATTATCTTCGATTTTATCAGTATGAAATTTAGCTGTTAAAACCAGTGAACCTACGAAGAAACCAGCTTTTTCAACTGCTTTTTTTAATACTTTAGGTTGTAATGAATTATCTTTTTTAAAGTAAACCGTAAACGTATTTGTGTTTAAGTCTGTAGCGATACTATCTACTTCTGTAAAAGATTTTAATTGCTTGTTTATGGCATTAGAACACATAGAACAAGTTAATCCTGTTGCTATTATTTCGGCTTTAGTGATTTGAGAATAAGAATTTACACTTGTTATTACTGTTAAAAGTGCCGCGGCTATGAATTTTATATGTAAGGCTTTCATTTTATTTTTTGTTTTTTTTGATTTGAGCAATTATTTGCGCTTCAGTTGGGTTTATAGCAATCAGTTTTCCTGATGCATCAAAAAGATAGGTCGATGGCAAAGCATCAACTCCAAAAGTTACAGCCGTTTTAGCATCAAAACCTTTAGGGTCGATTAATTGCTGGTGCTTCATTTTATCTTTTTCAATCGCTTTTAACCATTTTGTTTTGTCGATGTCTATTGATATTCCAACAATCTCAAAGTTCTGACCTTTGTATTGGTCATATAGTTTTACCAATTTTTTATTAGCCATTCGGCAAGGAGCACACCAAGAAGCCCAAAAGTCTACTAAAACTGTTTTTCCTTTAAAAGAATTTAGTTTAACGATAGCATTCTTATTGTTTTGAAGCTGAACGTCTGGAAAAGAATCTCCTATTTTTATTTGTGCACTTGCTATAGAAACAGTCGCTACAAGGACGAATAATGTGATTATATTTTTTATTTTGAACATGATATTTTTTTTAATGTTTGTGTGTAGGCTAACCATGTAAGTAATGTAAGTTCATTTAAGAGAAGCATCTAAAACTTATATTTTCTTAAATGACTTATATGGTTCAATCTGCGCTCCATTTAGCATTACAGGCAAACATGGTTATTTAAATGATTAAGATTATTGCACCTTTTTTGGGCTTGCGTCTCTATCATATTGACAACATCCGTGTAGTTCATCATAAACTGTATTTGGTGCAGTAAATTTTTCATTATCATATCCTGCATCAGCAACACGTTTTAGTATAGTATCAAGATTAGTTTTCTTGTTATCGTAAGTAATAGTTGCCGTTTTAGTATTTTCATTCCAGTTTACTTTGGCTTCCTTATTTATGTTTGCTGCAGTTTCGATGGTTTTCTTGCACATACTGCAGTTACCATTGATTTTTACAGTTTCGGTAGATTTGTTTTTTATTTGCGCACTGGCGTAAGTAACTGATAGTAATAGAGTCATTACCATCAATAATTTTTTTATTGAGTTCATTGTATGTAATTTTTTTTGGATGGATTAATCCTAAAACATAACAGAAACTATAGCAAATACAGCTATTTCTGCGAATAGAATTGGGATTAAAAAATGTTTTTTTTGATTTAAAGCCTTAAAATGACTTTGAATGAGACAGACTTATGGCTGTCGGGAAATTAAATCTAGCTTATTTTAGGTGGAAGCCAGATAGAACGGAAATCTGAAGAAATAAAGATTTCAGAATAATAATAATTTTGCTTTCTTTCAGAAAAACTAAAAAGTGAATTGTTTTCTGTTTGAAAAAGTGCCATTGGCGAAAATCCACAGTTTGCACTTGTAGAACCACAAGAATTCCCTGAACAACTGTTATCGCAATTATGCTCTTTTTTATTAGAATGCTTTTTCTTGCAACAGTCTTTTGTTGTAGATTCTTTTTTGCAACATGACATTTCATTTTTTGTTCCATGCGCATAAGTAAGCGTTGGTCCCATAAGGAAACCAAGCGTAACGAGTAGCAATATGTAGAACTTTTTTGTCATAGTTGAGGGCAAAGATACTTTTTCTTGGCTGTCGTAGTTGTTAATTTTTTTATAAACCTTTTAGGTTGATTGATTTTTAGTACTTTTTAATACTTGCTTTTAGGTTTGTAATTATTTACAGTTTTTTGAATACTAACTAGATATATTCTCATATTCATGCGAGATTAATTATTTTATAATCATAATTTTTGTATTAAGTATGCAAGTATGACATTTTTTATTATGTTTGCTAAATCGATTTAGCAACTCATATAACTTTCTTAAAATTATGAAAAACATACTTTTTATCTGCTTTTTTACTTTTGTTTCAACTTCATTTATGAATGCTCAGGAACTTAAATCGCCCGATGGAAATTTGATTTTAGAGTTTCATTTAAATCCTGAAGGAACACCAATTTATTCTTTGAGTTATAAGAAAAAAGAAGTGATTAAGGAAAGTAAATTAGGCTTTATCATAAAATCTGATATCATGCTGAATAAAGGTTTCCAGATTGCTGACACCAAATTTCAGTCAGAAAACAGTACTTGGAAACCTGTTTTAGGGGAACAAAAAGAAATACAAAATCACTATAATGAATTAAAAGCGGAGCTTGTTCAAGAGAAAAGCAAACGAAAAATATCAATTTATTTCCGTTTGTTTAATGATGGATTAGGGTTTAGATATGAATTTCCTGTGCAAGATAACTTGCGCCACTTTATTATTCAGGAAGAAACAACCGAGTTTAACTTGACAGGAGATCATAAACTTTTTTGGATTCCGGGAGATTATGATACCAACGAATATAGTTATACAACTTCTAAAATATCCGAGATGCAATCTTTGGTATATAATGCAACTCATGTTTCTTTGGCAGCACAAACGACTATTAAAAATCTGGCTACACAAACACCTTTAATGATAAAGACCGATGCAGGACTTTATGTCAATATCCATGAAGCAGCTTTAAAAAATTATCCGGCAATGTGCCTTAATGTCGATGATAAAACCTATTCGCTGAGTTCACATCTTGTTCCTGACGCTTTAGGAAATAAAGGATATATTCAAACAGGAAGTTTTACGCCTTGGCGAACAATTGTTGTAAGTGATGATGCTAGAAATATTTTGGCTTCAAAGATGATATTGAACCTTAACGAGCCATGCAATTTTGAAGATACTTCTTGGATTAAACCAGTGAAATATATTGGTGTTTGGTGGGAATATTTTACAGGTGGAGGATCTACTTGGGCGTACTCAGATAATCAAGATGTTGTTATTGGTTCTACCGATTTCTCTAAATTAAAACCCAATAAAACCCATGGCGCAAATACGAAACATGTAAAAGAATATATAGATTTTGCTGCTGCAAACGGTTTCGATGCTGTTTTGGTCGAAGGTTGGAATGAAGGATGGGAAGATAATACGGCTTTTAAGAAAGAACGCATTTATAGTTTTACTAAAGCATATCCTGATTTTGATGTAAAAGATTTAAGCGACTATGCAAGTAAAAAGAACGTGAAGATTGTAATGCATCATGAAACCACATCTTCGACTGGCGAATATGAGCGACAATTAAATGACGCATTAAATTTTATGGTCGATAATAATTATAATGCGGTTAAGACAGGATATGTTGGACCAATTATTCCGAGAGGAGAGCATCATGATGGGCAACAAATGGTGAATCATTATACGTATGTTGCCAAAGAGGCTGCGAAGCATAAGATTATGGTAGATTCTCATGAGGCAGTTCGACCTACAGGTTTGCACCGAACTTATCCTAACTGGTTTGCTCAGGAATCGGCAAGAGGAACAGAGTTTGAAGCTATGGAAGGAATTCATCCAGATCATACTACAATCTTACCTTTTACTAGACTTATGGGAGGTCCAATGGATTATACACCTGGGATTTTTCAGGGAGATTTATCGGTTTATGGTTCCAAAAAGAATAAGTTAAGCACAACATTAGTAAAACAATTGGCATTGTATGTTACCATGTACAGTCCGTTGCAAATGGCTGCCGATTTACCCGAAAATTATATGCGTTTTCCAGATGCATTTCAGTTTATAAAAGATGTTGCACTAGATTGGGACGAAACATACATCCTCGAAGCCGAACCGGGAGATTATATTACCATTGCAAGAAAAACCAAAGGAAAACAAGAATGGTTTGTAGGCGGAATAACCGATGAAAATTCGCGTACGGCTATAATTGATTTTAGCTTTTTACCAACAGGAAAATCATTTACTGCAACGATTTACGAAGACGGAAAAACGGCAGATTATAAAACCAATCCGCAATCGTACAACATCCGAAAAGTTACTGTAAACAGTAAAACTAAACTAAAACAAAAATTAGCAGCAAGTGGTGGGGTGGCAATTTCCATAATGTAAGATGTGGAAAGTAGTAATGTGAGATGTGAGATGTGAGATGTAGAAATGGCACACGGATGACGCGGATTTTACGGATGAACACGGTTTTTTTGTTTTAATCTTTGATAAAAAAAACTGCTTAATCTGCCAAATCTGCGAGAGAAAAAGTTTAGCCACAGATTAAAAGGATTAAAAAGATTTTTGTTTCACGCAGATTGAGCAGATTTAAGTTAGATGAAAAATAATTTGAGAAAATTTGTGCAATTTGTGGTAAAAAGACAAAACAAAGTATTGTTTTAAAATCCGTTTTTATCCGTGTTTTCGCGATAGCGAATCCGCGTCATCCGCGTTCCCTTTTTGACAATCCAAAAAAAAATAATAATTAAAAAAAACATAAAATGAGCATAAAAATTTATCCTTTACAATTTGAACCAATCTTAAAAGAGAGAATTTGGGGTGGCGAAAAATTAAAAACAATTCTTAACAAACCTATCATTTCTAAAATTACAGGAGAGAGTTGGGAATTATCTACAGTAGAAGGAGATATAAGTGTTGTTGCCAATGGCGAATTAAAAGGAAAGTCATTAACAGATTTAATTGATGCATTGCCTAACGAAATTCTGGGAACAGATGTTTATAGTCGATTCGGGAATCAATTTCCATTATTGTTTAAATACCTAGATGCTCGCGAAGATTTATCGATACAAGTACATCCTAATGATCAGTTGGCAAAAGAGCGTCATAATTCATTTGGTAAAACCGAAATGTGGTATGTTATGCAAGCTGATACCGATGCAAGGATTATTGTAGGTTTTAAAGAAGATTCGAGTAAAGAAGAATATCTAGAGAATCTAAACAATAAAACGTTGGTTTCTATTCTTGATGATGTAAAAGCCAAAGCAGGCGATGTGTTTTTTCTGGAAACAGGAACAGTTCACGCTATTGGAGCAGGATTGGTTGTGGCTGAGATTCAGCAAACATCAGACATTACGTATCGTTTATATGATTTTGATAGAGAAGATGCTCAGGGAAATAAAAGAGAATTACATGTTGATTTAGCCTTAGATGCCATTAATTATAATAAAGTTGATACGTACAAGAAGTATAAAAAGACTGTAAATAAATCTAATGTAGTTGTAGATTGTCCATATTTTACAACAAATTATATTCCGCTAAACGGAGTAGTGAAAGTAAATAAAAAAGGAGATACTTTTACAGTCTATATGTGTATTGAAGGTATTTTTGAAATTAGATATGAAAATGTAACGTATCAATATAAAAAAGGAGATACAGTTTTAATTCCTGCAGCAATGGATGCTTATGTGTTAAATGGAGAAGCATCAATTTTGGAAGTTTTTATTTAGAGGTTCAAAGGTTCTGAGATGCTAAGGTTCAGAGGTTCAAAGAGACAAAGGTTCAGAGGGAAAATAGGGAAAGATATTAAAGAAATAAACTGTGATTAAACTTTGTAACTGCGACTGAACACTGCTACTGAACACTGCTACTGAATACTGTTACTGAGACTGTAAACTGAATACTGCTACTGAAGACTGACCACTAAGTAAATATGCTAATTAATCGGTAAACACTTATAATTGCTGATGATAATTCTTAGAAGTGTCTATAAAATAATGTTTTATTCAAAAAAATAATTACAAAATCGTTTTAGTAACTATTTTTATATATATTTGTGATATAATTAATAACAGCTTAATAAAAAATTAACTCGCTAGATGAAAAAGATTACTATTAAGGATATTGCCACTGAGGCGCAAGTGTCTATATCTACTGTATCTTTTGTCATTAATGATAAAGGCGAAAAAATGGGCATTAGTCCTGCGGTAATTAAAAAAGTGCAAGAAGTTGCCGAAAAGCTTAATTATCGGCCTAGCATGATTGCGACAAGTCTTAGAACAGGAAAGACTAGATCTATCGGACTTATTGTTGAAGATATTTCGAATCAGTTCTTTGCAGATCTTGCCAGAGTTATAGAGGATGAAGCTAAGAGTATTGATTATAGAGTTTTTTATTGTAGTACAGGTGGTGATGATGAACGTTCTGAAGAATTGATACATAGTCTTTTACAAGCTAATGTGGATGGTTTTATAATTACACCAACAGAAAAGTTGGAAAAAAGTATAGATCTACTTTTAAAATTGCAAAAACCAGTTGTATTAATAGATAGATATTTTCCTAACCAGAAAGTAAGTCATGTAGTTATGGATAATTACGAAGGCTCGCATTCTGCAACTAAATTTCTATTAAATAAAGGAAGAAAAAATATTGCTGTTGTTAATACTAATTCTGGAATGATCCAGATGAAGCTTAGAGAAGAGGGATATAGAGATGCTTTAAAAGAAGAAGGTATTTATAATGATTCCCTTGTTCTCCATATGGATTACAATAGTAGTGAGGAAAGTAAAATTGCCGATATATTCAGTTTTTTTACAAAGAACCCAAAGATCGATGCTGTATTGTTTTTGGCGAATTATATGGGATTAGCAGGACTTCAGGCTTTTAGAGGAATGAAGTTTAGGATTCCAGAAGATGTTTCGGTTATAAGTTTTGATGATCACGATAGTTTTCGATTACATACACCAACGATATCTGTTATTGCACAACCGATTAAAGAAATCGCCGAAAATGCAATAAAATTATTGATGGATCAAATGACAGGGATTAAACCTTTTGTTATTGAAGGAATACGTAAAAAAGGAAATTTAATAATAAGAGAATCGGTATAATATAATAAAATGCCATTTTCTAAAAAAAAGAATGAAGGGAACTTTTGTTTTTTTTTATTCTTTTTACTAAATCGTTTTAGTAAGTTTTAATTTATCAAAAAAGAAGAATTATTAAAATTTTTTGATCAGTTTACTATATCGATTTAGCAAAATGGCAGAAGTATCAAGTTGATGCTAATCAATGACATTCATAGTTTAGAGATTACGAATGGCATATTAAAATTGAGTTCATATTTTTTATTAATATTTTAAAAACAAACAAGTCAAACACAAAAACAAATCAAAACAAATAAACCAAAACGAATGCGTATGAAACAAATTTTAGCAGTGTTAGGAATGGTATTGTTGACAAGCTTAGGGGCTGTGGCACAAAATCGATCAATAACAGGCATAGTAGCAGATGCAGATAACAAGGGAATTGTTTCTGCAACAATAAAGGTAAAAGGAAAATCCATTAGTGCTATAACGGATACCGATGGACGTTTTTCAATGACAGTTCCGGAAGGAAGAATTAGTATAACAGTATCATCTATTGGTTATGTTACACGATATATAGAAGTAGGAGAGAAAGAAAATACTATTAATATATTATTACTATCTAGCGTAGAAGAATTAAAAGATGTTGTGATTACTTCATTTGGAGTAAAAAAACAAAAGAAAAGTTTAGGATACGCAGTTGGAGAACTCAAAGGAGATGATTTGACAAAAACCAAAGAAATTAACTTAGGAAATGCACTTCAGGGTAAAATAGCAGGGGTAAATGTTTCTGCACCAGCTTCTGGACCATCAGGTTCAAGTCGTGTGGTAATTCGTGGAGCAACTTCGGCTTCAGGACTTAACCAACCTTTGTATGTAGTAGATGGTATTCCTATTGATAATAGTCAGCAAGGAAATGCAAATATGTGGGGTGGAGCAGATAAAGGTGATGGTATGTCATCATTTAACCCAGATGATATTGCATCTATGTCAGTATTAAAAGGTAGTGCAGCATCTGCACTTTATGGATATAGAGGTTCAAATGGAGTAATCTTAATTACAACTAAAAAAGGAAAAGCGGGAAAAGGTATTGGAGTAGATTTTAGCACAAACGCTACATTTAATACTCCTATAAGTTTATTAAAATGGCAAGATCAATACGGAGCGGGGGCACCTGTAAATGGAGTTGCTACAAGATTTAATAACTTGCAGGAACTTAGAGATTCTTACTATTTTGCCTGGGGAGATAAATATGACGGAACACCTTCACTTTCTCTTGATGGGCAAACTAGACCATACCAAGCTTACGGTAAAAATAATGTAGACAATTTTTATAGAACAGGATTTTCTTTCAGTAATACTTTAGCAGTATCTGGAGGTAACGAGAATACAAATTTTAGATTGTCATTTGGAAATACAAAAGATGAGTCAATCTTACCAGGAACAGATTTTGGAAGAAGTAATGTTGCTTTGAGTTTAAACTCTACAGTAAATGAAAAAGTAAGTATTGAAACTAATGCACAATATATTTCTGAGAAAAGTCATAACAGACCTTATTTGAATGATTCACCAAGAAATGCATCTTTTCCTACTACATTTTTAACTCCAGGATCAGATATTAGATGGTTAAGTAACGGATATGATGAAAACGGAGGAGAAGCAGATTATTTTGGAGCAAATACGTACCAAACTAACCCATATTTTGCAACACAAGAAACATTAAACGATGATCTTAGAAAACGTTTTATTGGTTCTGCGAAAGTAAATTATAACATCACAAACAAAATTTACGCTAAAGCAGTAATTGGAATTGATGATATTAATTACGAATATACTGAAATAGAACCTACAGGAATTAATTATAACCCAGGAGGATCTTATGAAAACAGGATTGAAAACCGTTCAGAGGTTAATGCATCTGGTTATTTAGGATACAAAGGCGATATTGCTAAAGATATTTCATTAGATGCTTTTATTGGAGCAAACCGTCAGCATAACAGATTTAGTGGTATTAAAATGAAAGGGAACAACTTTATCGTTCCGTTTAAATACTTTTATGGAAACACGTTGCCTGATAAAACGGAGAAATTATATGGTGAAACTGAAGTAAACTCTCTTTTTTATTCTGCCGATATAGGATATAAAAATTTCTTATTTCTAAATGTTACAGGAAGAGAGGATTGGTTCTCTACTTTAGACCCTGCTAATAACAGTACATTTTACCCATCTGTAAGTACAAGTTTTGTTTACTCAGAAGTTATCGATTTCCCAGAGTGGATGTCATATGGTAAGTTTAGAGCAGGTTGGGGTAACGTAGGAGGTGGATTGCAAGAAGCTTATGCCTTATCTTTGAATTATACTGCGCCAGACGGACAAACAGACGCACTAGGACAACCAATTTTGGGTATTAAAGGAGAAACAGTTCCTAACAAATTCCTAAAACCTTATAATGTAAGTACAATTGAGTTTGGTTTCGAAAACACATTCTTCAATAATAGACTTAGTACAGATTTAACTTTCTACTACAAGAAAACAACAAATGATATTACTGATGCAGATATTTCTCAAAGTTCGGGTTACAGAACAACCAAGATTAATGTGGGAGAGATTTTAAATAAAGGGGTTGAGTTTGCAGTAAATCTAAAAGCGATAAAAACAGAAAACTTTAGTTGGAATGTAGGTTATAATTTTGCCTACAATAATAGTGAAGTATTGAGTTTATCAGACAAAATTAATACCAAAACATTAGAAGGAAATAGAGATTCCAGAGCTTCGGTAGTTTTAGAAAAAGGACAGCCTTTTGGAGTAATTAAAGCATATGATTATTTAAGAACCGAAAAAGGAAACATTGCATTAGATTCTAATGGTAAATTCATGAGAGGAGATTTAATTATTGCAGGACAAGGAGTAGCTCCAACGTCTATGGGATTATCTAATGATTTTACTTATAAAAACCTAACACTTTCGGTTTTTGTAGACGCTAAATTTGGAGGAGAAATCTATTCGGCCACAAACCAGTTAGGAACACGTTATGGATTGACGGATAAGACTGTTGAAGGACGTGAAACTGGATTTGACGTAGAGGGAGTTGGACCTATTGGAAATAGCGTAAGCGCACACGTTTCGGCATACGATTATTGGAGAAGTTATAGCGATATAACATCAAATTTTGTTTATGATGCCGATTTTGTTAAGCTAAGAGCAGTTTCTTTTAGCTACAATTTTCCAAAAGCATATCTAGCGCATTCACCATTTCAATCTATTAGTTTAGCATTTTCTGCTCATAATTTATGGACAATTTATAGTGCAACGCCAAACATTGACCCAGAGTCAAATTATTCTAATAGCAATGCACAAGGACTTGAAAGAGCTTCTATGCCTTTAACTAGAAATTATGGTGTAACACTTAATGTCAAATTCTAATAATAAAAATAGAAAGATGAAAAATAAATATATAAAAATATTCTGTATCGCTATTGTTAGTGCAATGACATTCACAGCATGCGATGAAGGATTCGAGGATTTAAACAAGAATCCAAATGCATTAATAGATCCAGCACCAAAATCGATGTTCACACTTGCTGAAATATATATCGACGGACAAGATTATTCTAACACAAGAGGAAATAATGGATATGCTGCACAAATAGTACAACACTTTTCTTCATTAGGAGGACCAGGTTCTAAATATACTTATTCATCAGAGTATTCAGGTTCATTGTTTGGAGAGTCATACGGTAAAGGATTAAATCAAATCCTTCAGTTGATGTCTGTTTTACCAGAAACGGCAGAAAACTCAAATATGATTCAGGCATGTAGAATCATGAAAGTATTCATGTTCCAGAAACTGACAGATACGTATGGAGAGGTTCCATATTTTGAAGCAGGACAAGGATTTAACGGAAATATTTTTGCTCCTAAATACGACACGCAACAAGTCATTTACAATGATTTATTAAAAGAGTTGGATGAAGCAGGAGACGCATTAGATGCTAATAAACCTTTTGTAGGTAATGCAGATTTATTTTACCAAAGTGATGTAGCAAAATGGAAAAAGTTTGCAAACTCATTAATGTTAAGAGTTGCAATGCGTTTGTCTAAAGTAGATCCGGCAAAATCAAAACAATATGTAGAAAAAGCTTTTGCAAAAGGAGTTTTTAATTCTAATATTGATAGTGCAGTATTAAAACATGATGCAGGACCACAAGGAGTTAGAACAAACTCAATAACATCATCTTGGGTTAGAAATGACTTAAACGGAGGAGAATCAAATATAAAATACAGTAAAACTTTTATAGATTTATTAAAGAATACAAACGATCCACGTTTAAGAGTTTATGCAAAATTAGAAGCTTCAGGAAATAATAATCCAGCAGATCAGCAAGGACTTGCAAATGATGCAAAAGAGTTTCCGGGTGGAGACAAAAAACTTTTCTCAGATCCTAATACTTCTACCGTATTGCGTTTAGATGCACCAACTTTAATCATGTCTTATGCCGAAGTACAATTTTTATTGGCAGAAGCAGCAGCAAAAGGTTGGAATGTATCAGGAACAGCTCAACAACATTATGAAGATGGAGTAAAAGGAGCAATGGAAATCTTATCTATTTTTGGAGACAAAGTACCAGCAGTTACCATTGCAGAATATAACGATTATATTACAGCTCACCCATTTAAAGCTACTGGAACAGAAGCAGAGAAAATAGAGCAAATTATTACTCAAAAATGGATTGTTTTATTATTTAATGGTTTCGAAGCATTCTCTGAGTGGAGAAGAACTGGATATCCTGTTTTAGTACCAGTTGACGATCCTTTAGGAGAAACCAATGGTACAATCCCGAGACGATTAATATACGATCAATCGGAGTTAATTACAAACGGAGCAAACTACAAAGAAGCAATACAACGTCAAGGGTTGGATTTAATGACAACTAGAATTTGGTGGGATAAATAAATAATTAATTTGGTTGATTAGTTAGAATAAGTCGGGTAGGATATACCCTCCCGGCTTATTTTTAAGTTTCTATTTTGATTTTTATAAAAAAAAACATTTGTTATAAAGAGGTTAATATATTGTTTTTTAGTACCTTTTTTTTCGCAATCAGAAAAATTGCTTTTTGCTGAAAAAGATGGAATTACTTTCCAAAGAACTTAAAATAAACGAATAATTTTTTGAGCAATCTAAAATCTAATACTGATAGTTAGCTTACTATATGGGCACAAATATTATAAATAAATTTTGAACACGAATTTCACGAATTTCCACAGATTTTAAGAGTTAACTTAGTTTGTGAAATTTATTTCACAAACTAATTCGTGTCAATTTGTGAAATTCGTGTTTGCTTTTTAAAATTATGCTCAGACAGTAAAATAGCTATCGAGACCAAAATTAATATAAGTTTGGCAGCCGTAAAAAAGGAAATAATGTCTAGATATTTTTGTTAGTTACTCTTATTCTAGGATATAAAACCTAAAAAGAGAAGGAGTTAATTGTGTAAACAATTACCCTTCTCCCACTGCCAACGGTTAAATTACCTTTTGCTATTTGCAAACACACACTTAAAAATTAGACATAAATAATAATTTTATTACTCAGTAAAAATGGAATGTAAAAAAAGCTTTTATTGGTTTGTCGGCATATGTCTTGCAAATTTTTCATTTGCATTAAATGCACAAAATATAGATATAAAAAAAGATTGGCAATATCGGGAAGTAAAAACTGAAAAGTGGAATCCGGCAACAGTTCCTGGAGAGATTCATACCGATTTGTTAAACAACAAATTAATCCCAGATCCATTTTATCGGGACAATGAGAAAAAACTAGAATGGATAGAAAAGAAAGATTGGGAGTATAAAACAACTTTTCAGGTTACACCAGCAACGTTTAGCAAAAAGAATGCAGAACTAGTTTTTGACGGATTAGATACTTACGCAACAGTTTACCTGAACAATCAATTGGTTTTAAAAGCCGATAATATGTTCCGCCAATGGAGAGTTGATGTAAAGAAAATAATCAAATCAGGGAATAATGATTTAGTAATCGTATTTAAATCGGCACAAAATGTGGTCGATTCACTTGCAAAGAAAGATTTACCATTTGTAATTCCAGACAATCCTCGTGCTTATGTGCGAAAAGCACAATACCATTTTGGATGGGATTGGGGACCAAAATTCACCACTTGCGGAATTTGGAAAACACCACGATTGGAAGCTTATGACGAAAAAACTCCAGAGAAACCATATGTGCTTAATCGTAAGATAGAGTTAGTGCAACAACCAGATAGCTTGGGTAAATCATTTTACTTTAAAATCGACGGAAAGCCAGTGTATATGAAAGGAGCAAACTATATTCCTTCGGATGCATTTCTTTCCAGAGTGACCAAAAAAGAATACGAAAAAGTAGTTGGTATGGCAAAAGATGCCAATATGAATATGTTACGTATTTGGGGAGGAGGAGTTTATGAAGATGATTATTTTTATGACTTATGCGATAAATACGGAATTAATGTTTGGCAAGACTTTATGTTTGCAGGAACGATGGTACCAGGAGATGATGCTTTCTTTGACAATGTAAAAAAAGAAGTGCAATACCAAGTAAAGCGTTTGCGTCATCATCCGAGTATTGTTTTGTGGTGCGGAAATAACGAAGCCGACGAAGCATTTAAGAACTGGGGATGGCAAAAAAGCATGAAAATGTCCAAACAAGATTCAACACGATTGTGGAAAGATTACGTTCGTTTGTTTCAGGATAGTATCCCAAAATGGGTAAAAGAAGTCGATAATAAAAGACCATACATTAGTTCATCACCATTATTTCATTGGTCTAAAGAAAAAAGTATTACCGAAGGAGATAGCCATTATTGGGGAACCTGGTGGGGATTAGAAGATATAGAAGCAGTGCAGAAAAAAACAGGACGTTTTGTGAGTGAGTATGGAATGCAGGCAATGCCAAATTATTCTTCTATCGAAAGATTTACAAAAGCTGAAGACCGATATTTATATTCAGATATTTTGCAGGCACATCAAAAAGCTGGAAAAGGATTCATGAAATTAGATTCGTATTTGAGTCGTTATTTTATCGATTCGACTAAAATAAAGAAAATGAATGTCGAGGATTATACGTATCTCACACAATGTTTACAGTATTATTCGCTTAAAAATATTATCGGAATCCATCGCTCAAAAGCACCTTATAATATGGGAACATTGGTTTGGCAACTTAACGATTGTTGGCCAGTAGCAAGTTGGAGTGTAACCGATTATTACGACCGACAACCCAAAGCTGCTTGGTACGCCATGAAAGAAGCTTACAGAGATGATATAACTCCGACAATTGATTTAACACGTCCGATAGATTTAAAACTCGAAGACCCAAAAATCACTTGGAAAGTACAAGGAAACAAACTGACTCTAAAAGCATCAAAATTTGCTAAATATGTAAATGTTTCCATAAAAGGATACACAGGCAAATGGAGCGATAACTACATCGACTTAAAAGCAGGAGAAGAAAGAACAATTACGTTCGAAGGGAAAATAGCTAAGCCAGAGGTTAGAGTATATTCACTATATGATGTTTTGAAGAGGTACAATTAAAGGTACTAAGGTTCTGAGGGACAAAGGGACAAAGGTTTCTTGTATTGTGAATAAAAAGAGGTTCATAGGTTTTCTGTAGAGACGCACCGCAGTGCGTCTAAAGGTTCAAAGGGGAAACTTTGCGAGCTTTGCGTATCCCGACGCTTCGGGATTGCGAACTTTGCGGTTAAATTTTTATGTTCAAAGATTAAAAAAATATCCGCGTAAATCTGTTTAATCCGTGTCATCTGCGTGCCATTACACAAGTCAAATAAAAAAATAAAATATGTTTAAAATATATAACAAAATAGCTTTTAGTGGTATTATCGCTTTAAACCTATTTTTTGCTAATCCAGTAATTTCACAGGAAAAGAAAGCAAAACAAACAAGTATAGATTACACCCAATATGTAAATCCATTAATAGGATCTGCGGGACACGGACACGTATTTGTTGGTGCCAATGTTCCTTTTGGAGCTGTACAACTAGGACCCGTAAATGTTTTTGAGGGTTGGGATTGGTGCAGCGGATACAACTACGCTAGTAATACCATATTAGGATTCACGCACACCCATTTAAGCGGAACAGGAATTGGAGATTTAAACGATATTCTGTTGTTGCCAGTATCAGGAAAAGTTCCACTTACAAAAGGAACAAAAGAAGATATGGTAACAGGTTATGGCTCATATTTCTCTCATAAAAACGAAGTAAGCAAAGCAGGATATTACAGCGTTATTCTTGATAAATACAAAATTAAAGCAGAGCTAACAGCAAGCGAAAGAGTAGGTTTTCATAAATACACATTTAATACCACTACCGATAATCACGTTTTATTAGATTTAGCCGATGGTGTGGGATGGGACAAACCAGTAAAAACGTTTATCAAAAAAATAAACGAAACAACACTTGTAGGATATAGATATTCTGCGGGTTGGGCTGCAGATCAGCGTATTTTCTTTACGATGGAATTTTCAGAACCAATCGCTAGTATGGCATTGTATGATAATACTACCGCTGTTGCAGGAAGCGAAGGCGAAGCAGTACGAATGAAAGCGGTTTTAGATTTTAAAGCTTTAAAAAACAAACAGGTTTTAGTAAAAGTTGGAATATCTCCGGTAAGTTATGAGAACGCTTCCGCGAATATCAAAGCTGAGATTCCGGGTTGGGATTTTAATGCTGTAACAAAAGAAGCGACTTCAAAATGGAACAAAGAGCTAAATAAAATTCAGATAAAAGCAGACGATAAAACAACAAAAGTTTTTTATACAGCCTTATATCATACCATGTTTGCACCATCAATTTTTAATGATGTAAACGGAGATTACAGAGGAACAGATAAAAAAGTATACGAAAAAGCAGGTTTTACCAATTATACAACTTTTTCACTTTGGGATACCTATCGTGGTTTACATCCATTATATACCATTACGCAGCCAGATAAAATTAATGATATCGTTAAGTCATTTCTAGCAATCTACGAGCAACAAGGACGATTACCAGTTTGGCATTTAATGGGGAATGAAACCAATACAATGAACGGAAATCACTCGATTGCAGTTATTGTAGATGCTTACATGAAAGGCTACAGAGATTACGATACCACATTGGCATATGAAGCCATCAAAAAAACAGCAATGCAAACTCGTGACGGAATGGATTATGTTCAGAAACTAGAATATATTCCAGCCGATAAAGTATTAGAATCAGTTGGTAATGCTCTAGAATATGCTATTGATGATTATTGTGTGGCATTAATGGCAAAATCATTAGGCAAAACTGATGATTACAATTATTTCTCAAAAAGAGCCAATTTGTACAAATTGTATTTCGATAAAGAAACTACATTTATGAGAGGGAAATTAACTGATGGAAATTGGAGAACGCCATTCAACCCGCTTTCATCAGCACATCGTAAAGACGATTATGTAGAGGGAAATGCATGGCAATACACATGGTTAGTTCCACAAGACCCTTACGGTTTAATCGAATTATTTGGAAGCGAAGATAAATTTTTAGCCAAATTAGATTCACTTTTCCTGATAACAGATAAAGTAGAAGGCGAAGAAATTTCACCAGATATCAGTGGATTAATTGGTCAATATGCGCAAGGAAACGAGCCAAATCACCATATTCCGTATTTGTATGCATACGCAGGACAACCTTGGAAAACCGCCAAATTAATCCGCGAAATCGATGATAAATTCTACTCGACAAAACCAGATGGATTATGCGGGAATGAGGATTTAGGACAAATGTCGGCTTGGTATGTATTCTCATCAATGGGATTCTATTCTGTTAATCCGGCAAACGGAATTTACGTTTTAGGAAGCCCATTAGTGAACACAGCGACAATCCATCACAAAGAAGGAATTTCATTTACATTAAAAGCAATAGATAATAGTAAAACCAATATCTATATCCAAAAAGCAGAGTATAACGGAAAACCATACACAAAATCATACATTACACATGATATGATTGTAAAAGGAGGAGAATTAAAATTGTATATGGGAAGTAAACCATCAGCAACTTTTGGAGTGAAGAAAGAAGATAGACCGCTTTAAGAGTTTTCAGTCGCAGTTTACAGTTTCAGTATTCAGTTTCCTAACAGGTTTTTAAAACCTGTTAGGTATAATTTAAGTCTTCAGGTTTATGTAAGCTTTGTCAAAGTTTTAAACTTTGACAAAGCTTTGAAAGTCGACAATTCACGTTTTACAATAAATACCTAACAGGTTTTAAAAACCTGTTAGGATAACAACACAGAATATGAAAATAAAGAGTTTAATTTTTTTAGGGATAATGCAATGTTGCGTTTTCGTAAATGCCCAAGTTAAAACGTTAGATCCGGTAGAATATGTTAATCCTTTAATGGGAACACAATCTTTGCATAGCCTTTCTAACGGAAATACGTATCCTGCAATTTGCCGACCTTGGGGAATGAATTTCTGGACACCACAAACAGGAAAAATGGGTGACGGATGGGCGTATGTTTACACAGCCGAAAAGATTAGAGGATTCAAACAAACACATCAGCCTTCGCCTTGGATGAATGATTACGGGCAGTTTTCGATCATGCCAGTAACAGGAAAATTAGCTTTTACAGAAGACGAAAGAGGAAGTTGGTTTAGCCACAAAGCCGAGGTTTCAAAGCCCTATTATTACAGCGTATATCTAGCCGATTATGATGTTACAACCGAAATTACAGCAACCGAAAGAGCAGCACATTTTCAGATTACATTCCCAGAAAACGAACAATCTTCTATTGTAATCGATGCATTTGACAAAGGTTCTTATATCAAAATAATTCCGTCAGAAAATAAAATCATAGGATATACAACTCGCAATAGTGGAGGAGTTCCAGAGAATTTCAAAAACTATTTTGTATTACAATTCGATAAACCATTTGCAACAAATTATACATGGCATGATAAAGTTCTGGAAAAAGACAAACTAGAATTAAAAGATAATCATGTAGGCGCAATAGTCGGATTTAAAACCAAAAAAGGCGAGAAAGTAAATGTAAAAGTATCATCATCTTTTATCAGTATAGAGCAAGCCGAATTAAATTTGAATAGCGAGTTAGGAAAAGCATCTTTTGATGAAACAGTAGCCGAATCTAAACAAGAATGGAATAAAGTTCTTGGAAAATTAAATGCTGAGGGTGGAAGCGAAGAGCAACTAAAAACATTCTACTCTTGTTTATACCGCACCGTTTGTTTTCCTCAAAAACAATACGAAATAGATGCTAAGGGAGAAATTGTACACTATAGTCCTTACAATGGCAAAGTATTGCCGGGTTATATGTACGCAGGAACCGGGTTTTGGGATACATTCCGTGCTTTATATCCTTTACTTAATTTAGTTTATCCTTCTATAAACAAAGAGATGCAAGAAGGATTAATCAACGATTATAAAGAAGGCGGTTTCTTGCCAGAATGGTCAAGTCCAGGGTTTAGAAATGTAATGGTAGGGAACAATTCGGCATCTGTAGTTTCTGATGCTTATATCAAAGGATTACGTGGTTATGACATCAATAAATTATACGAAGCCTTGTTGCATGGAGCCAATAACGAAGGTCCGTTAGAAGCTGTGGGAAGAAAAGGAGCGGAGTATTACAACACTTTAGGGTATGTTCCTTATGATGTAAAAATCAACGAAAATGCAGCCAGAACACTAGAATATGCTTATGATGATTTCACGATTTGGAAATTGGCGAAAGCTCTAAACCGTCCGAAAAAAGAAATTAGTTTATTCGAAAAACGAATGATGAATTATAAAAAACTTTATAATCCAGAAATCGGATTAATGAGCGGTAGAAATAAAGACGGAAGTTTCCCTAAAAATTTCAATCCGTTTAAATGGGGAGATGCTTTTACCGAAGGAAATGCGTGGCATTACAGCTGGAGTGTATTTCACGACATAAATGGTTTAATTGATTTAATGGGAGGCGAGAAAAAATTTACAGCCAAATTAGATGCAGTTTTTACCACTCCACCAGTTTTTGATGATAGTTATTATGGAGCAGTTATTCATGAAATACGCGAAATGCAAATCATGAATATGGGACAATATGCACACGGAAACCAACCAATTCAGCACATGATTTATTTGTATAATTATGCTGGCGAACCTTGGAAAACACAATATTGGTCAAGAGAAGTAATGAACCGTTTGTATAAACCAACTCCAGATGGATATTGCGGAGACGAGGATAACGGACAAACTTCGGCTTGGTATGTTTTCTCAGCAATGGGATTCTATCCAGTTTGTCCGGGAACAGACGAATATGTTCTGGGAGCACCATTATTTAAGAAAGTAACATTACAGTTAGAAAACGGAAAAGAGCTTGTTATAAATGCACCAAATAATTCTGAAACTAATAAATATGTTCAGGATTTAAAATGGAATAATGCAACTCACACCAAAAATTATATCAATCATTTTGATGTATTAAAAGGTGGTGAATTAAATTTTGACATGACCAGCAAACATAATTTACAAAGAGGAACTTCAGCAAGTGCCTATCCATATTCTTATTCAACTTCAAAATAATACTATGCAATCACGTAGAAAATTTATAAAAAACACAGGGATTTTTTCAGCAGGATTATTGGCACTTCAATCTGATGTTTTCGGAATGCAGTCGGATGCTTTCAATTTTGCATTAAAAGATTTTATTACCAAAAGACCACCATTAGCAGAAAGAAAATTTACAAGTAAGGCTATTGAAGCAGCAATTGTAAGAATCAAAAAACAAATAGCAAATCCAGAATTGGCTTGGTTGTTTGAAAATTGTTTCCCAAATACATTAGACACAACTGTCGATTTTGAAATCATCGACGGAAAACCAGATACGTATGTTATCACAGGAGATATTGATGCGATGTGGTTGCGTGATAGTACAGCGCAAATTTGGCCGTATATTCCTTTTGTAAAAGAAGATAAAAAACTGGCAGAATTAGTAAAAGGAGTAATCAATCGTCAGACAAAATGTATTTTGCTTGATCCTTATGCAAATGCTTTTTACAAAGATTTTAATCAGGTAAGTGAGTGGAAAAATGATATGACCAAAATGCAGCCTGGAATCCACGAGCGCAAATGGGAGATTGACAGTTTATGTTACCCAATAAGACTGGCGCACGGATATTGGAAAGAAACTGGAGATATTAGTTTGTTTGACAATAAATGGAAAGAAGCCATGCTTTTGGTATTACAAACTTTTAAAGAACAACAACGCTGGACAGATAAAGGACCATATAATTTCCAGAGAGTAACAGCTTGGGCTACCGATGGTGTACCATTAAGCGGTTACGGATATCCTGTAAAACCATGCGGATTAATCGTTTCGACTTTCAGACCAAGTGATGACAGTACATTGTTTGGATATTTAATCCCGAGTAATATGTTTGCTATCGAAGTACTTGGATACCTTCAGGAAATTTTCTCTTTGCCAGCATTAAAGGACAATGATTTAGTGGCTAAAGCCAAAGAATTACAAGGACAAGTTCAGAAAGGATTAGAAGAAAACGGAATCATCGAACATCCAAAATTCGGAAAAATTATTGCTTTTGAGGTTAATGGTTACGGAAGTTTCCATATGATGGATGATGCCAATGTTCCATCCTTATTATCATTACCATATTTAGGAGCCATAGAACCAGATAGTCCGTTATATTTGAATACGCGTAAAGTGGTACTTTCAGAAAACAATCCGTTTTTTTATAAAGGAAAAGCAGGCGAAGGGGTTGGAGGACCACATACAGGAACAGATACCATCTGGCCAATGAGTATTGTTTTGAGAGCTATTACCAGTGTCGACGAAAAAGAGATAAAAGCGTGTATTAGTAATTTGATAAAAACAAATGCCGATACAGGATTTATGCACGAGTCATTTCATAAAGACGATGTTACTAAGTTTACCCGAAAATGGTTTGCTTGGGCAAATACACTATTTGGAGAAATGATAGTACATACAAGCATCCATTATCCTCAAATTTTAAAAGATAAAAACATTTAAATAACTAAAAATATATTTACCATTAAGAGATTTAAAAAAACTTATTTTTTTAAATCGAGAGAATATTTACCATTAAGAAATTAAGAAAAATTAAGCAACAATACTTAATAAACTTAATCTCTTAATGGTAAAAAAAACTTAATCTCTTAATGATTCAATTCCAAAAAAAAAACAAGAATGAATAAAGAATATGCCGTTGGATTAGACATTGGGGGCACACATATTACCGCAGCAATTATAGATATAGTAAGCATGAAAGTGATTGATTTTTCGCTGCATAAAGAATCATTTGACTCTAATTTGCCAGTGGAAGAAGTGATGACTATTTGGGAAAAAGCAATTAGAACTTCTATAGAAAATTCTAAAGTAGAAAAACCGACAGGATTAGCAGTTTGTATGCCAGGTCCGTTTGATTATATTAATGGAGTTTGTTGGATAAAAGGACAATCTAAATACGAGCATTTTTACGGATTAAACGTTCGTGATTTATTTCAGGATAAATTAAATCTTTCGACAGATTTTCCGATTCTTTTTGAAAATGATGCGGTATGTTTTGGTAAAGGCGAAGTCTTTAAAGATTCAGATAATCTTTCTAAAAAAGTAATGGCAATCACGCTTGGTACAGGACTTGGAGCTTGTTTTATAGACAAAGGAGAATCGATTAGTACAGGGAATTTAGTTCCTAAAGATGGCGAAATATATGACCAACCTTATAAAGATGGAATAGCAGAAGATTATGTTTCGGCACGAGGACTTATAGCTGGTTATTTCGCTTTAAGCGGAAAAAAACTCAACAACGGATTAGAGCTTTTTAATTTGGCTAAAGCCGAAGATGAAATGGCAATAAAAGTATTCGAAGAAATGGGAGAGGATTTAGCTGCAATTGTTATTCCGTGGTTAGAAAAATTCTCTGCTGATAGTTTTATTATAGGTGGAAAAATTGCAAATGCAAGTGAGTTTTTCTTGCCTACTTTCATTAAAAAAATAAAAGAAGCAGGAAGTAAAGTCGATGTTTCTATTTCTACAGATAATGAAAAAGCTGCTTTATTAGGAGCGACAAGTTTGCTTTATAAAGCTTAATAAGTTAAACCATATAAGTTATATAAGTTCATGTAAAAGAATTTTTGATAACTTGGTTTTAATTTTTTAGTAGCTATAAATAACTGTAAATGTTCTAAAAATTACTTATATGATTTAATTTTGAGTTGCTATAAACAGCCCACTTAAATGATCTTATATAACTTATATGGTTTAAAAAATATTTAATATGACAAACCCAAATCGTAGAAATTTTATAAAAACAGCAGCAATAGCTTCAGTTGCTGTAGCATTGCAATCTTTTAATACAGACCAAGAAGAAGAAAAGATATTGGTATCTAAGAAAGTAAAGAAACCAATTGTGCTTTCTACTTGGAAGTTTGGAATTCCTGCAAATGAAGCTGCTTGGGAAGTTTTAAAAAGCAAAGGAAGTGCTCTGGATGCTGTAGAAGCAGGAGTTAAAATTCCCGAAGGCGATCCAAAAGAGCGAAGCGTAGGTTATGGTGGGCGCCCTGATAGAGATGGTCGTGTAACACTAGATGCTTGTATTATGGATGAAAATGCCAACATAGGTTCAGTTGGTTGTTTAGAGTTTATAAAACATCCTATATCTGTTGCAAGAGCCGTGATGGAAAAAACACCACACGTAATGTTGGTTGGTGATGGAGCTTTGCAATTTGCATTAGCACAAGGTTTCAAAAAAGAAAACCTGCTAACAGAAGAGTCCGAAAAAGAATGGAAAGAATGGCTGAAAGACAGTAAATACAAACCAATTGCCAATATCGAAAATCACGATACAATCGGGATGATTGCTCTGGATGCCAACGGAAATCTTTCGGGTGCGTGTACTACAAGCGGAATGGCTTTTAAAATGCATGGACGCTTAGGAGATTCGCCAATTATAGGAGCGGGTTTATATGTTGATAACGAAATTGGCGCTGCAACTGCCACAGGTCACGGCGAAGAAGTAATAAGGATTTCGGGTTGTCACCTTGTTGTTGAATTAATGCGTCAAGGAAAATCACCTCAAAAAGCCTGCGAGGAAGCCGTAGCAAGAATCGTAAAACTAACGAAGAATAGAAACAAAGATTTAAAAGATATTCAAGTAGGTTTTATCGCTTTGAATAAAGCGGGAGAATATGGCTCGTATTGTATTCAGGGTGGTTTTAATTATGCTGTTTATGACGATACTGGCAACCGATTAATCGATGCCGATTATTTTTTGAAGTAATTTCTTTGTTTTATCCCCAATCTTGTCTTTCTTATCCCGAGGTTTCAGGAGAAGAATCTCCAAAGAGATTCTGTAATCTTTGTCGAGCTACTAGCGGAGACCCTTCGTTCCTCAGGGAGACAAGTTTGTGGTTGTTTTGCCCTCAATCTTGTCTTCCTTCGCCAGGGAGATAAGATTGAGAGAATGAAAGTTTAGAGAAAAGTCATAACCTGAATATAAACGTAAACCCCTAGCCCAGATAGAAGCGGTATCCTTTTCTTTGTTTCTTTAACAAAGAAAAGATATAGCGGATAGCTGGAAATAGCTCTAAATATTGATTATTATTTACTGTCTTTTAATGCAGTTATTAATTCTACCATATCGACTATGGCGTATGTCGATGAATAATCGGATACGGCATAGGGCAATATTAAGCTGTTGTTGTGGATGATTGCTCCACAGGAATACACTACATTGGGTACATAACCTTCTCGCTCATCCTCGAGTGGCGAAAGTAGTGGTTCTTTAAGTCTTCCGATTTCTTTGGAAGGGTCATCAAGGTCAAATAGTGATGCGCCTATGCAATAACGTCTCATGGCGCCCACACCGTGGGTTATTACGAGCCAGCCTTCTTGAGTCCAGAGTGGAGATCCGCAGTTTCCTATTTGTGTAAATTCCCAAGTATAACGTGGTTCTTGGAGTAGGATAGGATTGTTCCATTGAGTGGCTCTGTCGGAATACATGATGTAATTGTTTACGCCATCGATACGAGAAAGCATAGCATACTTGCCTTTTATTTTTCGGGGAAATAACGCCAGGTTTTTATTTTGCGCACCAGCGCCATGCAGTGGCATTACCCTGAAGGTATAAAAGTCTTCGGTAGAAATAAGTTTTGGGAGTATGGTATGCCCATTATAAGCTGTATAAGTTGCCATAACCCGATTGGAGCCATCATCATCTACAAAACGTACAAAACGAGCATCTTCGATTCCTTTGCTTTCAGAGTCAGATATTGGGAATATAACGCGTTCGGTAATATCGGAGTCGTGTTTGAATTGTAAATCATAAAAGGAATCGGCTAACCAAATTATTTCTTCGAGCGCTGTTCTCCTTTCCTGACGAATTGATGGATCGCTTAATGCGATATTTACCATACTTTTTAATACAGCATATTCAAATTCATTAGGCAAATCCTGCATGATTTGCGCTATGTATTTGTCATGTGTATGCATTTCGGACAATTTTAAGAGGAATCGTTCTTTGTTGTATAGGCTTTTGTGCTCAATCTCGGCTTTATCGATATTATGCCCAATTTTCATTACTTGGAGGTTGTTATCTTTATCAAGAATTCCTCTCCTAAAAACAATTGACGAAATATGTCCTTCGCCTGTGGCTCGGAATGAAATAATAACTCGTTTTTCGCCTATTTGAAGATCCGACTGATCTAAATCTTCGACAATAGATGGGTTGAAAATAGCAGCCGATTCAATAGCATATTCCATCGTGCAGTAAGAACCTATAAGCATTTTTCGGTCGAGAGACATGGCTTCATAGTCTATTTTCATCCCTTCGATTATACCTCTTATTTTTCCGGAATGTTTAAGAAAGATGCTTGAAATATTTCGGTGACGTCTTGCAAATTCACGAAGTGTATGTTCTAAGGTTTCTACGACTTGTTTTTCATCGAGTGTCATTATGCGCGCAACCATTTGGATTGTCCGTTCATCACCATTCATAAAATATCGGGCAACAACTCTTTTGGAATCTGGGATAAATCGTATATTTTTTCGGATGACAGGTACTCGCATAGTTTTATTTTTTAATTAGAATAAAATAGGAACGCTATTTATTTTTGAAGAAATCAACTTTAAAAATCTAGGATTCTTAGGAAGTATTAACTTCCGATAAAGGGATTATTCCAAATTTACGAAAAAATAATAAATAAAATAATTGCAAATAATTGGTTTACAGTAGAAATGAATTTTCAGGATTTACCAGTTTAACAAAATGGGTATTTATACTGGGGGCTTTACTTTTATTTATTGGTATCCTTGTTGGAAATAAATTTTTTAACTCGATTGCGGTTTTCCGTAAGGAAGGGGATTATCTAGTGATGATATTTGTTTTGAATTAAAACAATCTAATAAAAATATAATTATGGCAACAACTTACCATTCTAATGGAAAAATAAAATGGAATAATTTAGGAAGCGCATATCACGATAATGGAAAAATTGCATATTCTTCATTAGGAACAGCGTATCACGATAATGGAAAGATTGCATATTCTTCATTGGGAACAGCGTATCACGATAATGGAAAGATTGCATATTCTTCATTGGGAACAGCTTATCATGACAATGGAAAGATAGCATATTCTCCATCTTTTAAGATATTTTACGAAGCAGATGGAAAAATTGTTAAGAAGTCAAGCTTTAGTATAAGTTTAGGCAAAGGAATAATTTTGAAAATAATACAAATATAAAAGTTAGTGTTTATGGAAGAGTAGTTTAATTTTTTTAGGAAAAGGGGAGAGAGTACCAATTGAAGAGGCATAATAAAGTCTATGGAAAAATTTAAAAAAAACAATTAGTAAAGAATATATATATGTTCTTGATAATAGAATAAAATTCAAGAATTAATTAAACTTATTAATAAATCATTATAAGTTTTAAATCAATTAAAGATGAATTTATTGAAATTAAAGAAGTAAACACATTATTTAAAATTCTTATGTGTGAGTTGGCTTGAGTATAAATAATTAAATGTATTAAGAACTTAAAGTTATAATAAATCCTACATTTGATTTTATAAGATTAGAATATTAATTATAATTAAGAAAATGAAAAAAACATTATTGAGTTTCGCATTGCTATTTGGGTTTGTAAGTTTTGGGCAAACTATAAACGGAATTCCTATTAAAGATTTGGATGTACAATATTTGCAAATTTTGGGGACTTCTAAAATGATGTCTTCAAAACTTACTATAACAATTGACATTGGGCAAAAAACTAAATATTTTGCAAGTAATACAGATGCAACACTTTTAAAAGATGAAAATGGAGAAGGTTTAGTATTCAATTCGATGATAGATGCTTTAAATTATATGTCTTCAAACGGGTATGAATTTGTAGCGTCAAATGTTGTGACAGTTGGAGGACAGAATGTGTATCATTACTTGATGAGAAAAAAAGCTTAAAAGAATATTCCTTCTGGAAGTATCTATCATGAAAAAGTGCAAAAGTCTCTGATTTTGTGCTTTTTTTTATGATAAACTAATTAAAAAGATCTCTAGTCTTTTCATTGATTGTTTTTCTATTAGCTAGAAGTATATAGAATTTTTCAAAAAGCAAGACCATAATATGTTAGTAAGAGATAAAAATTAAGGTTTAATCTTTTAAAAGAAGATTTGTATCTCTGAATCTTTGTACCTCAGAACCTCTGTGCCAAAAAAAACTAAGCAATATTCTCTAATCCACCAGGAAATGGTCTGTAGGCATAATAATGTAAGACTTCTTCGATGGCCATTTTTAAAGCCTCATTTATAGGGAGCAATGTAATTCCCATTTTGAGGTCTATTTGTGCTAATTGCATATAATAATCAGTAAAAATAGGCACGTACTGTCCTTTATTAATCAATTCTTCGGCTGTATTAAAGTTATCTTGTTGTTCTTCTTTTATGATTTTGCAGGTTGCCAATCGCAGTTTTCCGTATTTATCGGTATTTGCGGCATAACCAAAAAGGCGACATATTAAGCCGCGATAACGATAATTGCTACATTTTCCTTTATGATGTTCCAAAACAGAAAGTGGGCGGTATAAGTGGCAATTTTTGTTGGATGTATTGTTTAATTCTGCTAAAGTTTCTTCAGCCAAACCATTTAAAAACAAATGAAATGCCCAGGGCAAAAATTCTAGGGGTGAAGCTTCTATATTAGGTTTAGAACAACATTTTCCACAACCAGCGTTACAAAATATATGTGTTTCAGATTGAAAAGCAGTAATTTCAATTTCAAGGCGGTCAAACAATGCTTCTACGAGCCGAACTTTATGTTCTATTGCCATTTTTTTGTGTAAGGTAGGCTAATAGAAATGGCTCATGCTACATTAGGTGTTTTTTTAATTTAGAAAGGTTCAAAGGTTCAAAGGAGCAGAGAAGCAAAGGAACAAAGGTTTTTTAGGAAAGACACTAAGGTGCTAAGAAACAGAGGGACAAAGGCAGCTTCGTTTATGAATAAAATAGTTTTTTTTAGTTATTATATTTGTTTCTAAAAGAAATAGTCTTAGAATCTGTATAAGTAGCTTCTCAAGTTACTCTCAGAGTTTTTTTTAATTTAGAAAGGCTCAAAGGCTATTTAGTTTGTGTAGAGAAAGCTCTCTAGCATTATACTTTATCCGCAAACTAGGCAGTCTTTGTTCCTCTGTTTCTTTGAACCTTTGTACCTCAGAAACTAAAAAGCTTTGTACCTTTGAACCTTTAAAATAAGCCCCCAAATTTTATATGAACCGAGAACATTATATTCCCTTTAACAAGGAGTTCTTACTCGAACAACAAATTGCAACTTTTAGTGAAGACCAAAATAAGGTCGATTATTTTATAAAATTATTCGATATTATAGAGCATTATTATCATTATGAAGCTTTTAATCTTAACCGAAATTTAAAACAAAATTATGCTCTATTCGATCCTGATTTAAGCCATAAGGAACGTGAAAGTTTTATAGGCAAGAGTGACTTTTCTGTTTTTAAAGAAACGCTTGTTACAGTTTTGGAACATGGTAATTATAGTCGCATTGACAAGGAAACATTAGATAAGGCTTTTAAAGATTCAGATTTAATAGGTCTAAATTTAGCAATAGATTTTAATGCTTTTAAAGATTACGAATTATATGTTAGAGGCAATCATAAGGCAAAAGAAAAGGTCACTAAATTTATTTTCTGGAAGAAAGAAATTGAGATAGAATATTATGATCGTGTCATGATTTATCTTAATTATAATGATGCCGATTATCTTAGAGAGAAAAAAGTAAAATTAGGAAAAATGCCTATTGAGCCTGGTTCTGTGGTTTTAAAAATCTTTAAGCGCGTTCCTAAAAATGACCTCGAAACGATATTTCCAAATGCAATCCCCAAGATGTCTACTACAGACAAACTCTTGTTGTGGGTTCCTGGTATTTTTGGTGGTGTTTCGTTATTGAGTACTACCGTAATTCCGGCATTGATTCGTATGTATGCTGCATACAAATCGGGAGAAACTCTTGACTTGCTAAATAGTAAAGCTTCGCTAAATCAGGGTTTAATTGCATTAGGAATTTTATCTGCATATTTATTTAGGCAGTATAGCAATTTTGTGAATAAGAAGATAAAATATTCTAAGATGCTTTCTGATAGTCTTTACTTTAAGAACCTAGGAAATAATAGTGGTGCGTTTTATTCTTTATTAAACTCATCAGAGGAGGAAGTACTTAAGGAAACTATCTTGGCTTATGCATTTTTAGAAAGAAGTAAGAATCCTTTAACTGCAGATGAACTCGATTATCAAATTGAATCTTGGTTTATGACAAAGCTAAATACAGATTTAGATTTTGATGTAAATGACGCTCTGTTGAAATTAAAAAACATTGGTCTTGGTATAGAAACAAATGGAAAATGGGAAGTTATCTCGCTTGATAAAGCGCTCCTTAAGATTGATGAATTATGGGATGGAGTTTTTTAGGAAAGACTCTAAGGTTTTTTTTAAAAGGTTCAAAGGTACTGAGGTACAAAGGTTGCTTAGTTTGCGAGTAAAAGGATTGTGATACATAAGTAACTCGACATAGTTTGAGGAACAATTTGGTACTAATATTTAAGAATGAGTAAATAATTGTTAAAAAAAAGGAATGATAAATATAAAATCAATCATGACAAAAAAGATTCTATTACTGTTAGCAGGTGTATTTTTTTTGAGTTGTCAAAAAGATAAAAATAATGTATTAATATTTGATGAGGTAGAGTATTATCACAGTAGCTTTTATAAATTGGCTGGTCCACCAGATAATACAGATAGGTTTGATATTTATTATTCTGATTTTGTGCAGGAAAAAAATAAATTCAATTATACAAAATTAGCTCAGTATGGATTTTTAAAAAGAGAAATAAGTAACGATTTTGAGGCCAATATAAAAGATTTTCTGACAGATAAAAATCCTGGAAAATATTTCCCTGACTATAGATGTTTAAACTGTTATCAAGATATTTTGATTTTTTACAACAAGAAAGAGTTAATAGGTGTCGCGAAATTTGACTTTTTATGCAACAAGTATTGTTTTACAAGTTTTCTTTCTGATAAAAATATTTATTTAAAAAAGGATTGTTTAAGGTATAAACACTTTTTTAAAGAATAAAGAAATGCGGTAGTTATCTTGTTTAAGAACTTTTATAGGGTGATAGTATCATAATCATTTTATCCGCAAACTAAAAGCCTTAGCACCTGAGAACCTTTATCCCTTAGTACCTTCTTTAAAAAACCTTTTTTGTATCTTTCATAAATTTTATTAGATTTACGTATACCTAAATCCTGAAATATGAGAACGTTAGAACAATGGTTTGATGAATATGCAGTAAGTCACCAAAACCCAAAGAATAAAGCGATACATTATGTATGTGTTCCTGCAATTTTCTTTTCGATTGTAGGTTTATTAATGAGTATTCCGAGTGGTTTAATTGCTCATACTCTAAAATTGAATGCTCCAATAATCGAAAATTGGGCTGTGGTTGTGTTACTTTTTGTACTCGTTTTCTATATTCGATTGTCGGTTGCAATGGCTTTTAAGATTGCAATTTTCTCGGCTATTTGTCTGGTTGTAAATTATTATATCGGACAAGTTTTTCCGTTATGGATATTTTCTATTGGTGTTTTCATTATTGCGTGGATTGGGCAGTTTTATGGACACAATATAGAGGGGAAAAAGCCTTCTTTCTTAAAAGATCTTCAGTTTTTAATGATTGGTCCAGCTTGGGTGGTTGAGAATTTATTCTCGAAGAAAAGGGTTTAAAAAAGGTGCTGAGGTGATAAGAACCACAAGTTCAAAACGGTGGCGGGTTAACAGGTAAAACAGCTCGTGAAATTTTAGAATACTTATGATTAAACAATTGTCCTAATTTGTTAATTATAAAACTTTTGAAAGTTAAAGAAGAAAAAAAATAAAGGCATTTTTGGAGTTAAATTTTTTAACTTAAATATAAACCTTTATGAATAGAACTTTACACCAAATTTTTAAGCGTTTTTTTTTATTGATAGTTTTAGTATCAATCTCTACAACTGCACAGATTAAAATAAATGAGATCATGGCGAGTAATACCATGAGTTATGATCCTACACAATACAACTTTTCGGATTGGATAGAATTATATAATCCAGCGAATACTACAGTTAGCTTTCGAAATTATTATTTTTCTGATGATATCAATTTGCCTACTAAATGGCAAATTACAAGCTCTAAGGCTAGTATCTCTAAAGCTGGATATTTGCTAGTTTATTTTGATGAAACTAATACAAGCACAAATGCAAGTTTTAGGTTGGAGCCTAAAGGTGGAACTATCTATATGTTTGATGCCAGTAAAAATCTTGTAGATAAAATAACTTATCCTCCTTTAAATAATGGTAATATATCGTATGGCAGAGCTACAGATGGTGGTAATGAATGGAGTCTTATGAGTTATCCTACTCCTAAAACAACTAATGCTAAAGGTTTTCCTGCAAGTAAACAGGCTGAACAACCTTTGTTTAGTGAAGCGGGAGGATTTATTAGTGGGACGAAACAAATTACATTAACGAGTAAAACTCCTGGAGCTTTAATTTATTATACTTTAAATGGTGACGAACCTTTTGATGCAACAACTCAGGTAACTGATGCATCTAAAATGCTTACTGGAAAAGCGTTGCTTTATAATGGCGCAATCTCTGTTACTAATGCTGTTATTAGAGCAAAAGTTTATGCACCTGGTTATTTACCAAGTACTGTTATTACTCAATCTTATTTGCAAAATAAACGAAATATTGATTTGCCTGTTTTTTCGGTTTCTATGAATGAAAAATATCGAAATGATGGAACGCTGGGAATATGGAGAAACTATAATAATAAGGTTATGAAAAGACCTTCTAATGTTGAATTTTTTCCAACTCAAAATGGGACGTCTAATTTTAACTATCAAATGAATGTTGAGATATTTGCAGCTAGTCAGCGTGCAAAAGAGCACAAACAATTTAATATTATAGCAGACAAAAGATTTCAGGGAAATAATCGAATGAAATATGACTTTTTTAATGAAAAGAAAGGTCAAAAAAGAAAGTCGGTTACATTAAGAACTTCGGGACAGGATGGTAAAAAAACGATGCTACAGGATGCATTAGTTCATGTTTTGATAAAAGATCAAATGGATATAGACCGTAGAGCTTATGAGCCTGCTGTTGTATATATTAATGGTAATTATAATGGCTTGATGAATATTAGAGAAAGAACTCAAAAGGATTATCTGGAATCTAATTATGGTTTGGAGACTAACGAATACGATTTGTTAGGTAAACATAACGATTATTCTACTATTCGTGCTTCTCAGGGAAACATGAATCAGTGGAATGAAATGGTAAGTTATCTTAAAGCAAATGACCTTAAAACTGAAGCTAATTATCTTAAATATGTAGAGAAGTATATTGATGAGCCTGAAGTACTAAATTATTTTTTAGTACAAACTTATATTAACAATCGTGATCAGCCTGATAATAACATTAAAGCATGGAGACCTTATACTAATAAAACAAAATGGCGTTATATATTGCATGATGCCGATTTGGCTTTAATAGTTTATTCATCTGCGGATAATAACATAAACCGTACACAAAAGAGTTCTACAAGCTCGATGGGATATGTTTTTTATAGTCTTTGTAAAAATGCAACGTTTAAGCAAAAATTTGCTGGTCAGTATATTGTTCATGCTTATCAAACATTTGATCCTACCAGAACAACACCTATTACTGATAGTCTTGCAAAAAAGATTGAAAATGAAATAGGTTATACACATGATGTTCATTCTTCGGTTCCGACTTTGGCAACTTGGAAAAAAAATATCCAATCAATGAAAGATTATTGGATTAAAAGACAACCCTATGCTACTAAACACGTAAAATCTTCTTTTGGTTTGAGCGGTAATGAGATGGCATTGAATGTAAATAATGATTTTTCTAAAGGGGATGTGTTGTTAAATACTATTAAATTGTTGAATAATTTTAAAGGGAAATATTTACAAAGTCTTTCTTATTCTTTGGAAGTTAAACCTAAAGCAGGTCATACTTTTAGATATTGGGATATTAAAATAGATAATGTAAGTAGTCAAGAATTTGGTGTTACTTATTCTGGAGTAATTCCTGCTAAAGCAACAAATGTTGTTATTACTGCTGTTTATGACAATGATACTGTAAGTTCTGAAACTAAAAAGAATGATGAAGATACTACTGTAGATGCAAAGGATGATAATACAATGAAATCCTCGGATGTGAGTTTATCTGAGAACAAAGTTGTTATCGAGGAATTAAATAAACAGTTGGTAGCAAGTGATGTTAGACTATATCCTGTGCCAATTACGGAAGATATCCTTACGATTACTGCTGATGGAAATACGATATTAGCAGTCGAATTTTACGCTATAAATGGTTCTTTGGTAAAGAGAGTTGTACCAGAGGAAATGCCTCTTGATGTTTCTTTTTTAAGTAAAGGTGTTTATTTGTTGCGTATTTACACGGATAATGGAGTAGTAGTTAAAAAGATTATTAAATAAAAACTAATTAGGTTCGTTGGGTGCAATTAATTTCAACACATAGAAACATAGGTCTTTTGCGCACAAAAAATGTGTTTCACTTGTTTTCAAATGCATCGCGTCCCGATGCTTTGGGATCGGAACTAGCTATGTGAAAGGAATGTATTTCTTTTTGTTCTCTTTTTTACACATAAAAGCTATGTTTCTATGTGTTAAATATTTTTTTTTCACGACCCGAGGGAAATGAATAGACGCAGTAATTGCGCCCAATGGGTTGATTAATTCTTGCAAACAAAAGGTTTTAAAAAAGCGCATTGTCTATGACTTTGCGCTTTTTTTGAATGTTTTTTTGAGTTTATTGTCTTTTAGCCCAGATAGTAACGGCATCCTTTTCTTTGTTTCTTTAACAAAGAAAAGATAGAGTGGATAGCTGGATTAGCTCCTTATAAAAATAATCGGGGTAATAATAAATCTAGATAATTAATAGGTCTAGTGCCGATAATTCTGTTACAAAAGGGCAGAACATACTTATTACCACTTCTTTTATTTTCATAAGTCCTGAACCTATGCAATTATTTTGATTCTTGATTTGACTAGGCGGATACCCAAAGTATTTACGGAATGCTGTACTAAAATGATTAGGTGATTTATAACCTAACGATTCTGCTATTTGGTATATATTTAGTTCGCTTTTTAGTAATTTTTGTTTGGCTTCAGTCATTTTTAGTTCATTTAGATAACCAAAAACTGTTGTGCCAAATATTTCTTTGAAGTATTTTTTTAGCTTAAATTCATTAGTTCCTACTTTTCGGGCAAGATCTATTAATGAGCAGGGTGCCATAATGTTTTGAGTAACTATTTCTCTGGCATGGTGCATTCTTTCGACATCAATTTTCGGAATTGAATGTAAAACCTTTTGCGCTTGAGTTAATTGCTCTACTTGTAACAATAATAATTCAGAAACTTTTGTTTCCATGTACATTCTACGAAAATGACCAGTTCTTTCGCAAGAACTTATGTCTCTTACTACAGCCAAAATCTCTGGCGTCATGATCTCGCTGTTTTTTACTTGTTTTGCTGGATTCTCATTAGAATATGTTGAGATGAATTGAAAATCCAGATCTAAAGAATCTACTAGTGTGTTGTAGGTATCTTGCGGTATTAATATCGAGAGGTATTCTATTGCTGTAGGTGTAGCGGGAAGTTTAGCCAGTTTTGTACCAGCGGGTAAGTAATGTATTTGGTGATGCATCATGTTGGTACATCCTTTCATAAAAAAGAACATCTGCATGACTGGTTCGTCTGTAAAATATTCAATTTTTATAGGCTGTAATAAATCTACCTCGATAAAGTTTATAAAAAACGATCCTGCTAAAGTTTGGCTATCTTTTATGCTGCCATATTTGGAATCACTGAATGTAATAATATCTTCAATAATTTCGTAAGCGTGATCTTTTTCTTCAAAAAAAGTCTGGTCACAGAGCTTGTAATCTATGTCTTTTATCGTGGTTTTAAGTTGCATTCTAATTCTTACTATGTTGGTTACAAAGATACGTTTATATTTAATATCTGTATTGAGTCTAAATAAAAACAATCCTTTTTGTGTATGTTATAATCCCTTATTGACACCCTTGACCCGAGAGACTAAAGGTAATTTTGCAGGCAAATTAACAATGCCAATTTTACTTTTTAATGCGTTTCAAAAACTACATCGATTGTTTTATAGCAATCAAGAATATAATAACTGCTTGTATTACAAATGTATGCGATGAGGTATTTGGGTTAAAAGAAAAACTTTTTTTTGTAACCAATACAAATACTCAGCCTTTAAAAGAGAAAAACTCTTTATTACAATCTCTAAAATATAGTTTGTTATTTGTTGGTATGTTTTTTCTGCCTTCTGGGGCATTTGCTCAAAACGGAACTCTTTCGGGAGTTTTAAAACTAGAAAACGGAACTCCAATTACTTATGCAGCTGTTGCTGTTAAAAACACCAAAAATCAGGTAATTACAGATGATGAAGGTAAATTTGAATTTAGAGGTCTTGCTTTTGGGCAGTATGAGATTGAGGTAAGTTCTATCGAGATTACCAGAAAGAGCATTAATGTAGAATTTAAAGGCAGCAACGAAAGGATTATTCTGGTTGTTGAACCTTCAGAAAGTTTAGGCTTAAAAGAGGTTGTTATTAATGTAAAGACTGAGAAAAAAGAGGTTGAAACTAAGGGTTTTGCTGTAAATGTTATTGATACTCAAAAGATGGCTTTGCAGTCTATACAAACTAATGAGTTGCTGGATCGTTCGGCAGGGGTTCGTATTAGGCAAGATGGTGGATTGGGTTCTAAGATTGATTATAATATTAATGGTTTATCGGGTAATGCTGTAAAGGTTTTTATTGATGGTGTTCCTGCTTCTAACTTTGGTTCTTCATATTCTTTAAATAGCATTCCTCCAGCATTAATTGAGCGTATCGAGGTTTATAAAGGGGTAGTTCCTGCTAATCTTTCTGAAGATGCATTGGGTGGAGCGATTAATATTATTCTTAAAAAGAAAACTAGAAACACGCTTGTTACATCTTATTCATTGGGTTCTTTTAATACTCATCAATGGAATATAGCGGGTAATTACCGAAAAGAAAATGGGTTAACAGTTGATGCTTCTGCATTTTATAATTATAGCGATAATAATTATGAAGTTTGGGGAAAAAGTATTGCTTTTAAGGATTATACAGGGCAAACTAAGACTGACCAACGTGCAAAACGTTTTCATGATGCTTATAAATCATCTGGAGTAAAGTTTGAAGCTGGTTTTACAGATGTTAAATGGGCAGATAGGTTTATGGTTGGTGGTATTTTATCTAAGGATTATAAAGAGGTTCAGCATGGTATTACAATGGATAATGTATATGGTGACCGCCATACCAGACGTAATTCTAGTATTGCGACATTAACTTATAGTAAGAATGATTTTTTTGCAAAAGGATTTTCGCTAAAAGTTGATGCAAGTTATTCTTATTTAAAAAGACAGGCTATAGATACTGTAGGTGTTATGTATGACTGGACAGGAAAACCAATAATGTATCCTGACGGAACTTATGTAAAATATAGTAGTGGGGCAGAGGTAGCAAGTGCTAAAACTCTAGGTATTAATACTGATAAGACTTTGTTTGTTCGTACGAACTTAGGATATACAATAAATAGCAATAATACGATATATGCCAATTATATGTATAATAATTTTATACGTGGTATATCGGATGAATTACAACCTTTAGGTCTGCAATTACTAGAGAATACCAGGGATTTACAAAAAAATATCGTTTCGTTTACGTATGAGAATTTGGCTTTCTCTCAAAAATTAAGAACTAATATTTTTTATAAACATTATTTTCAAAAGGCAACTTCAAATGAACCTTACAGGAAAGATATTGTTACAGGAGTTCCTAATTACGAAATGAGAGTATTTACCAAAAAATCTGATTTTAGCGGTTATGGTATTACTTTATCTTATGAATTAAATCCTAATTTGTATTTGTTAGGATCTGCAGAGAAAGCGATGCGATTACCTAGTCCTAACGAATTGTTTGGTAATGTTAATGATAATTTACTCGCTCCGGCAGGAGAGCTTAAACCTGAAACGAGTTACAATGTAAACATTGGAGTAAATTGGTCTGGATTAAAATTTGGGGATCATTCTATTAGACTAAATACCTCTCTTTTTTATAGAGATACAAAAGGTATGATTAGGGAATCTATAAGGGCAGGAAGTTTTACTTACTCGCAATTTGAAAACTTAGAGAATGTAATGTCTCGTGGTATAGATGCTGAGATTATTTATGATTATGCCAAGAAGTTTAATCTCTCTTTTAATGTATCTAAGTTTGAGTCTTTATTTAATACTCAATTTGATGCCAATGGTGCTCCATATTTATTTTACCGTATGCAAATAAGAAACGAGCCTTCGTTTAAATTTAATATTAATGCAGTTTATTATCAGGATGATTTATTTGCAAAAAATTCAAAGGCTTCTATTTATTATAATATCAGCTATGTGGATGAATTTCTTAGGAATTGGGCAAATGTGGGAGGAAAGAACTTAGACTATATTCCAACACAATTTTCTAATAGTTTAGGAATCGCTTATACTTTTCCTTCTAATAGATTTACGATTAGTGTAGATGCAAAAAACATATTTGATCAACAGATATTTGACAATTTTGGTTTGCAAAAACCAGGCAGGGCATTTTATGCCAAATTAACGTATTCATTAACTTCAAAATAAATAATCGCAATGAAAATTAAATTTAGAAATTTAAAAAGTACATTACTATCAGGTGCTTGTGCAATAGCTTTATTGAGCTCATGCAGCAGTAATGATAATAATGGAGACACTCCTACATCGCCAGAGGTAAAAACTGATTTTCAATTGGCTTTTGCTAGTGGTTCTGGTAGTATTTCTGGTACTTATCTTCAAGGGGTTACAGATCTTTCTCAAGGTGAAATTTCATATTCTAAAAAAGGATATTCAATGACTTCATCTCGTACAGCAAGAGTATTTACATCATCGGATGGTTCGCTTGTTTACAGTCTTAATTATACAATTGGTACTATTGATAAGTTAACGTACCATGGTGGAGATAATTATAATAAAATAGTAACTTTTGATGCTTCTATTCCATTAGGGGTTAAGGCAGTACGTTTTACAAAAATGACTGATAAAGTTGGATCTGTTCATAGTATTGCTTCTGTTAAAGTATTTGGAGGAGCTAATAATACAGAGTTTTTAAAACATAAGATAACTGCAAGTATCGGTCTTCTTGATTTAGAAGTCATGAATTTTGGTAGTAACTTTAAGAAAGATATTGATGTAGTTCTTCCTGGAACTTTGGCAAGTGAGGGGTATTATATTGATCGTATTGATTGCCCGGTTATTTCTGGTAATAAATTGTATTACGGTACATCTGTAAGTAAATTTAATGCATCAACTGGTGCTAATGATGCAACTGATAAAACATTTACTCTTGTATTAGACTATCCAAGTTTAGCTAATGCTACTGTAATTAGTACTTCGCAAGTTAAAGGAGCTACAAATGGTTACCGTACACCAACACAACACTTTAATGAAGCTGGTGAAATCATGCAAATGGTAAGTAACGGTAAGGATTTAAATATCGTGAAAATTATAAATGGTAAATATGATGAAACCTATAAATATAGCGTAAGCGGATTGTTAGGTAGAGATGCTTCTAGTAATGGTTGGTTCTATGCTGGTAACGGAATTGGATATATGCCTTACGAAAAGAAAGGTGACACAAAAATTCAGATTGGTGTTGATAAAAATGGTGATCCAAGCTATTCTGCTCCTTGGGGATTGGCAAGAATTGACCTTAAAAACAATACGATTGTAGACTTAAATGTACCTGCTGGATTATGGTTAACTCAATACCAATTTTCAGTTGTTAAAAATGGTAAATTTTATATTGCATTAACTCCAGTAGGAACTCCGGGTAACATCTATATGTTTGATGTAAATTCTACAGATGCTAATGGTACTTTGGGTGCAAGAATAACAGCAGGTGCAGATCAATATTATATCGGAATTTTTTAAGGTTCTGAGATTTTAAGAAAGGTGCTGAGGTACTAAGAAAGGTACAGAGGAACTAAGAAGCAAAGGTTCAAAGGTTGTTTGGTTTATGTATAAACTGAGTAACTTTTGGACCTTTGTTTATTTGTAAGGTGCTAAGGTTTTTTTTGAAAAGGGACTAAGGCACTAAGATGCAAAGGTTCAGAGGTTTTTTAAGAAGGTACTGAGGTTCTAAGAGGCAAAGGGACAGAGGGCACAAAGTAATCTAAAATCTACCCCGAAGCCTCGGGACTAAAATTTCTATTTCTTCGCAGTCATTGTTGCGCCAGCAGAAGCTATAACTACCAAGGCAACAGCTAGTATTTGGCTTATAGTAAGGTGTTCTTGCAAAAAGAAAAAGGCACAAATCGAGGCTGCAGCAGGTTCTAAACTCATTAAGATACTAAAGGTGCGCGGAGGTAGTTGTCCTAGTGCTTTCATTTCTAATGTAAACGGAATTGCGCTCGATAAAAGTGCAAGTGCAATACCCATTCCTAATAAACCAGGTGTTAGATTACTTAATCCGTTTTCCATAATTCCAAAAGGGACGATAAGTATAGAGGCAAATAACATTCCTGTAGATACTGCATCACCATCTTTCATAACTCTGGAAACTTTTCCTCCTAATATGATATATGTTGCCCAGAAAACACCTGCTAATAATGCAAATAAAACACCAACAAGATCGATACCATTGCTAGACCACGGCGCAATAAGAGCAATTCCTATTGCAGCAAGTAATACCCATAAGTAATCGACTAAACGCTTAGAACCAAAAACGGCTACTAATAAAGGTCCTACAAACTCTAATGTAACACCAAGACCAACCGGAATTCGTTCTATAGCTAGATAGAAAATTAAGTTCATTGCTCCCAAAGACAAACCATAAGGAATTACAAGTTTCCATTGAGGAGGAGTAATCATACGTAAGTTTGGTCTATAAACTAATAATAATATTATTGCAGAAATTCCTATACGTAACGATGCAGTTCCAGCTGCACCAAGAACAGGGAATAGACTTTTTGCAATGGCCGCTCCGCATTGTACACTTAAAATTGCTAAGATAATTGCTGGTAATGGAGGGATATTTATTAGTTTGTTTTTCATGGAAAGATTCAAAATATGAGGGCGCGAAATTACAAAAAAACTAACTTAAAATTTTGTAATAAAAGTTAAATGATTTGTAATCTTTTCTTGAATATTTTACAGGAAAAACACTACAATATTTTTAAGCGTTTTTCGGTGATTTTTAACCATATAAGTCATTTAAGAAAACTTAAGTTTCGTTTACATGAAAGTTATATTCTTATATGGTTAACTTTTTAGTTTAATGATATAACTCAAGAATTAATCCTCTAGTTTGGCGAAAAAATCATTCCTTGAAATATAATTTTTAAGAGGTAAAACCAAGCAAGTTGCCAAAACAAATGGTAGCGTAAATGCACCACCAGCATTTTGAAGAATTTCAATTTTAGCATTTACTAATCCGATATTGATTATGACACAGATTACTACTGAAATTAAAACCAGAGCACCGTCTATTTTTTTATTTCCAGCAAAAACAATGGCACACAGTACTGCATTAAAACTAAATAATCCCATATGAATTTCATTAATAGGCTCGTGTCCATGAAAAGAAAGTGCCGAACTTATTGCAGAAGCCATTAAACCATATAAAGCAGCAATAGGCGAATTAATATAAACTCCGATAAAGAAAAGAAGCCCTGCCCAAATACTTGCCTGAAAAATTACTTCTCCAAAGCCATTAACCTCAGAAGAAAAAGCGTCAATATCTGTTAAATCGGGAACGGTTAGGTATTCTGGTGATGGAGGAATATTCGAAAAGTGGTGAAGTAATGATACTATAATCCAGGTAACAAAAATGAATGGGAAAGTAAAAACAGGAATTTTTCTTTTAATGAAGAAATGCTGAAGCATTGCAGCAGCAATAGATCCCAGAATAACGAGTAGCCAAATAACAGCTTCATTTTTGAATAAAAAAACCAATGCAACACCTACTAATGACGGACTGAATCCGTATAATCCCATTTTAATTTCTTCTTTGTCATATTTTAAAACCTTAGCGATAAGTGTACCCGTTAAAGATGCAAGAAGTACTGCAATACCCATTGATGCAGATCCTGCAAAAAGTCCAATGGTAAAAAGCAATCCAGTATAGATGTTTTCTTGTAGCATTATTTGTCCAACACCTTTTAAAACTTCACTTGCAAGGGGAAATTTTTGTTCTATTATTTTGTTCATCTTTTTCTTTTTTAATCTAATTTGTAGATTTTTTGTTTGCTATAATTGTAATTATTTATAAAGAAATTATAACAGTTTACCATCCTAAGAATACCATCCCGAATGCGCAAGTTGTAATTACAAAACCACCTATTGCGTTAGAGTAGCGCTCTAGTTTTTCAGTCTTGATAAGGCTGTATCCATAACGACCTAAGATTACCATAAGTAACATGGTTAGAACGGTAGAAATTGTAAAGACACTAATAAGTACCACGATTTCGGTTACAGAACGATGTGTTCCTGAGAAAAAGAGTAGAGGAATCAAGGGTTCGCTTGGACCCATAACAAAAATTGCAAATAGAACCAAAGGTGTTACTTTTACTCTTTTATCAGGCATTACAATTTCGCCATGTTTGTGTTCAAAAACATAAACATCTTCACCTAGAACATCAAAATGTTTATGAGGTTTGTTTTTATAAGCTTGCCAAACTCCATAGATTAAATAAATGAGTCCAAAAATCAATAAAGCCCAGCCAGAAATGTTTCCGCGTATATCCTGAAACCAGCTTATTTTATTCATTTGCCAGCCTAAAAACACAGCAATCAGACCAAGAACTACAGAACTTAAAACATGACCAAAACCACAAACTATTGTGAGCATATAGGTTTTAAAAGCAGACCATTTTCTTGAACGTGATAATACAATAAAAGGTAAATAATGATCTGGTCCCGACATGGTATGTATGGAACTAATGGATATGGCGGTGAGCGATAATGCCCATAATGTCTCTGTCATGATAAAATATTTTCGGTTTTAAAAGCCCATACTTTTTCCTGTATTTTCTGGAAGCAATTAAACATTTGTTCTCCTCCGTGGCCTAATAATCTTAGAACAAAACCATCATTTTGTAAAGATGAAATTCCGAATTCCAACTCCTTTTCAGTTGCCATCATTTCGTAAATATCTTCTATAAAATCATCAGTTTTAATGTTTTTAGTATTCAGATAAACTAAAGTGCCTTGATGAGTAAATGTTTCTAAGCAACCTATAGAATCTAATGGGATTATTTGGGGGCGTAATAAAATATTGTCTTTAAAAATTAATTTTTGCTTATGGAAGACTTCAGTTTTATTCTGAAAATGAGAATATTTAAAAATTTCTCCATGGTGTTTTCTCCCGCAAGTAATTATTTCACCCATCATAAGATCACAATCATCTTCGATGTAAATTGTATTTGTACTTATAAATGTTGAATTTTCATGTGGTACAATCGGATGTGGTACATAAAAGAAAGAAGTGTTTGCTTCCATTTTTGCAACAAGATTTTGCGTTGCATGACCATCCATATTAAATAAACGCTGGTAGGATTGTGATAATAGCTGCAAACGAGCATTTTCTTCTACCAGAATATCGATATAATAATTATCACCATTTAAAATCCCTGGTGACGAATTGGTTATCATTAAGTATGCGCCACCATCCTTTTTTAATTGCCCCACAGGAACAACGCGAAAAGGAGGTGTTACATACACATCTTTCATATAAGAGTTTCCGTCTCTACAGCCTGTTACGATGCTTAATTTAGAATCCATTAGCGGTATAACTTTGGTTCTTCGACATCTTCTAAAAGGGCATATTTTTTAATCCATCCTATAATACTGTCAAGACCTTCATCTGTTTTAAGATTACTAAAAACAAATGGTTTTCCCTGACGCATTCTGCGAGCATCATTTTCCATTACTTCTAAGCTTGCACCAACCATAGGAGCAAGGTCAATTTTATTAATTAGTAATAGATCAGAACGTGTAATTCCTGGCCCACCTTTTCTTGGAATTTTTTCACCTCCAGATACATCAATAACAAAAATGGTTACATCGGCTAAATCTGGACTAAAGGTTGCCGAAAGGTTATCACCACCACTTTCGATTAAAATAATTTCGATGTTAGGAAATCGTTTTGCCAGTTCATCTACAGCCTCTAAGTTCATACTTGCGTCTTCGCGAATGGCCGTGTGAGGGCATCCACCAGTTTCTACTCCGATGATTTTCTCTTTTGGTAAAAGACTGTTTTTTGCCATAAATTCGGCATCTTCTTTAGTATAGATATCATTGGTAATTACCCCGATATTATAATCGTCCATTATTTTTCTGGAAAGTCTTTCCAAAAGTGCTGTCTTTCCAGATCCTACAGGACCAGCGACACCTATTTTCACATATTTTCTATCTTCCATTTTTATTCTAAATATTATTGTTTTAAGACATATATAGTCTTGAATATAATCTCTCATGTTGCATGGCTCTTATATCAAAAGCAATGCTGCACATTCCGATTAGGTTTTTATCTAAACAAAGGGTTTCTGCTACCAATTGCGCTATTTTAGGCTGAAAGCGAAACATCATATCTTGTCCGTCAAGCTGACTCAGAGGAACTAATTTTACACTATTGGTAATCATTCCGATGCAACTGTTGTAAAAAAAGGCAAACAAAGATTCTTCCAGAGGGATTTCCATTAAGCAGGCATACATCCCAAAAGCAATAGCATAATGACCCGTTGTATCGCCTTTATAAATGCTTTGCTCGTATTGCAAAGCCAGATCAAATTCTTTATGCCGCCTGAAAATTTTAATGAATCGCAGCCCTAATTTTTGGCTGGCATCCCGCATTTCTCTGGGAGATTTTAATGCAGTACATTCCTGATCCAGAAGAATCAGGGCTTGCAAATCATTGTTTAGCGTTTTTTCATAAGCCATTTTCATAAAAGAGGCATCATTGAATTTGATGTTGTATTTAAGCATGTTTTCAATGAAAATTTCAGCCGATGGGGTATCTTTTACGATATTGTTTTGCACATAAGTTTCCAATCCATTAGAATGGGAAAATCCTCCTATGGGCAATGTGGGATCGGCTATATGCAGTAAACTGCCTAAAAATTTATTGGTCATTTTTTGAGGCGATATTAATAATTTTGCTGAATAAAGAAGTACTTCCCGCATGACCGTGAGGTTCTACGTTTGATTTTAATAAATTCAGTAATTGATGTTCTTCCTTTGTAGGCTGGTAACCTGCGGCTTCTAACCATCTAAACATGGGCATTTCAAAAGGCATTAATACTTTATCGTCTTGTATAAAAAGTGGCATATGTTTATTGCCAATTTCATAACAAACAGTTCCCATTTGCAACATCGTAGTAGGCTTTATTACAAGAGCTTCGCAAGGTTTTATGTACACAACAATAGCTGTATCATTATCTTGATAAAGGATGTCGCCATCACGTAATCGTTGTCCTTCTTTTAAGAACTTTATAGACAATTCGGTACCACCATTGCTAGTTTTTCGCTGGATGCGCTTGGTAGATTCATACCATTCTATTTCCAGTAAGTCAACCTTTAGTTTACCTAAAGGTTGCTGGGCAGTATTACCTAATATTTCTTTAATAAGCATGTGATAACTTTTTTAATTTAGTTTTAGCTAAGCTCTTAAAACATAAAATACAATTGAGCCAAAGGCAATTTAGTAGCAGGTTCACATGTAATATGTACACCATCTACCAATACTTTGTAATTCTCAGGATTTACTTCAATATCAGGAGTTCCATCATTATGAATCATGTTTGCTTTAGAGATGTTACGGCAGTTTCTTACTGGTAAAACCATTTTTTGCAAACCATATTCTTCAACAATTCCTTTTTCGATAGAAATTTGAGATACAAAAGTGGCACAAGTACCATATTTAGCTTTTCCGTGAGCACCAAACATAGTTCTGTAAACAATAGGTTGTGGAGTAGGGATAGAAGCATTTGGATCTCCCATTTTTGCAGCAGCAATAAATCCGCCTTTATAAATTATTTCTGGTTTTACACCAAATAATGCAGGTTTCCAAAGTACAAAATCGGCTATTTTACCTATTTCGATAGATCCAACATAATCAGAAATACCGTGAGCAATTGCTGGATTAATAGTGTATTTAGAGATGTATCTTTTTACACGGAAATTATCATTTTCGGTATCTGGCTCTAAATATCCTCTTTGAGAACGCATTTTGCTAGCCGTTTGCCAAGTTCTGGTAACAACTTCACCTACACGCCCCATAGCTTGCGAGTCAGAACTCATGATGCTAAATACTCCCATATCTTGTAAAATATCTTCGGCAGCAATAGTTTCTGGACGAATTCTAGAATCTGCAAAAGCAACATCTTCAGGAATGTTTTTACTTAAGTGATGACAAACCATTAACATATCCATGTGCTCATCTATAGTATTTACTGTAAATGGTCTTGTAGGATTTGTTGATGCTGGCAAAACATTTTTATACATTGCAGCTTTAATAATATCTGGAGCGTGTCCGCCTCCAGCACCTTCAGTATGAAAAGTATGTATAACACGACCATTAATCGCTGTCATAGTATCTTCTAGAAAACCAGCTTCGTTTAAGGTATCTGTATGTATTGCAACTTGCACATCATATTCATCAGCTACAGTAAGAGAAGCATCAATAACAGCAGGAGTTGCTCCCCAATCTTCATGAATTTTTAATCCTAATGCACCAGCTTCAATTTGTTCTACTAACGGTTTAGATGTAGAACAGTTTCCTTTTCCGAAGAAACCTAAATTCATAGGATATTCTTCTGCAGCCTGAAGCATTTTTTCAAGATTCCATTTTCCAGGAGTAATTGTTGTAGCATTAGTTCCGTCATTTGGTCCAGTTCCACCACCAATCATTGTTGTAATACCACTATACAAAGCAGTTTCTATTTGTTGCGGACAAATAAAATGAATGTGTGTATCGATTCCGCCAGCAGTAAGGATATAACCGCTACCACCATGAACTTCGGTAGAGGCACTAATGATAAGATTAGAATCTACACCATCCATAATATCTGGATTTCCAGCTTTACCAATACCTACGATTTTACCATCGCGAACACCTACATCGGCTTTTACAATTCCCCAATGATCAATAATAATAACTCCTGTAATACAAAGGTCTAACGAACCTTGCTCACGGATAGAAGTTGTGGATTGTCCCATACCATCACGTACCGTTTTTCCTCCACCAAAAATTACTTCGTCACCATATACTGCATAATCTTTTTCGATTTCTATTATTAAATCGGTATCTCCTAATCTAATTTTGTCTCCAGTTGTTGGTCCTGCTAGATTAGCATATTTATCTCTACTTATTTTAAGACTCATTTGATGTATTTTTAAAATTTAATTGCTCAGCTAATTTTAATGCCATGTCTTTATTATGTGATGAATTGGCATCACCGTTTACAAGATTATTTAGTCCCATAATTCTGCGATTTCCACCTATTTTTACAAGGCTAACTTCTTTTTCTTCGCCTGGTTCAAAACGAACCGCAGTGCCAGATGGAATGTTTAAACGCATGCAAAATGCTTTTTCTCTATCAAATTCCATGGCTCTGTTTACCTCAAAAAAGTGAAAATGTGAACCTATTTGTATTGGTCTGTCTCCTGTATTAATTACTTTTATACTAGTTGTTTCACGACCTTCATTTAAGATGATATCGCCTTCTTTTATAAATATTTCTCCTGGTATCATTTTTTGTTTTTTTAGATTAACGAATTGGGTTGTGAACAGTTACCAGTTTAGTTCCGTCTGGGAAAGTTGCTTCTACTTGTATGTCATGAATCATCTCTGGGACACCCGGCATTACATCGTCTCGTGTTAGTACTTTGGCACCACTTTGCATAAGTTCGGCAACAGTATTGCCATCTCTGGCACCTTCCATAACAAAAGCTGTTATGATTGCAATAGTTTCGGGATAATTAAGTTTTAATCCTCTAGCTTTTCTTTTTAAAGCGACCTCGGACGCTAAAAAGACCAATAATTTCTCGGTCTCTCTTGGAGTTAAGTGCATATTTTTTGTTTTTAAATTGTTTAAAGAATACGGTGAATTACTTTCGAATTTGAGTACATCGAAAGTGGGGAAAACAGTAAAGTAATTTGTTGTATGTAATTCGTAAAAATGGCACTTGATACATAGGGAGATAGATTCCGAAATTAAGTTTCAGGCAATTTTAAAACATCAAAAAGTTAGCACATAGAGTTATGCGTTTTTTTGATAAGAATACCTTTTCTACACTTTGGAAGTTATGTTTCTGTGTATTAAAAATAGTTAACCCGAAGGTTTATGGTATTTTTATTGCGTGGTATTGTAAGAATAACGGTAAATTATACTGCGTACTATTTGGACTCTCTTTTAGAAGTGAGAATCTATTATCAAATGAGTTAGTTTGTAAGTAAACCAGAATTTCATAAGGAATGAAATATGGGTTTTCTATATCTAAATCTTCATTTGAAATTATTGAATCAATATCATTATTTATTCCTGATAAGGTTTTTTGAATAGACACTTCCTTTTTGTGACTACTCTTTAATAATGGTATTGCTTTGTTATTATCTGCTAACAAATTTTGTCCAAAAAACAGGAAAAATATAAAATAGAAGAATAGGACAAATCTTGTCTTATTCTTAATTTTTAAAATCTCGCTTTTTAGATTATGCATTTATTTTTTTTGTAGAAATTACTTTACAAAATTACTGTTTTTAGTAATTTGTAGGCTGCTCTACCTGCTAAAGATTTGTTAAATATAATACTAAAAAAATAAATTGTCGTTGTTTAAAGAATTTGTTTTATGCGTAAGTATCTTATTTGCAGTGTTTTAAGTGATTTTTGAATAAGGTTTAGATTATCTGTTTTGTTTGAAAAAAGTTTGAGTAAACTATTTTCTATAAAAGATGACTGATATTGATTGACGTTTATAATTGGTACTATGATTTCTTGTTGTTTTTTTTTTATGATGGTAAATCATTGTTTATATTTTTACAAATAGTATATTTTTTTAGAATAATTTTGTTTTATGTATTTAACTACGTAGTTTTGAGTTATAAAATATTTTGGCAATGAAAACAATAATTGTTCCTATCAATAATGACTATTCAGAAGCAGTAGTTGATTTAATACTAAGCATTCAGCAAAAAGAATTTAATGTTCCTATTACTTTACAAGACCAGCCTGATCTTCTTGAAATAAATAGTTTTTATCATGAAAAAGGAGGTTGTTTTTGGGGAGCATTTGTAGATGGAGAATTGGTTGGTACTATTGCCTTGGTAAGATATGATGATAGGGAAGGCGCAATAAGAAAGATGTTTGTAAAAAAAGAGTTCAGAGGCAAAGAGTTATTCATTGCCCAACAGCTTTTGGATACTTTAATTGCTTTTAGCAAAGAAAATGACATACTTGATTTATATTTGGGAACAGTTTCGATATTAGAAGCAGCTTTACGTTTTTATGAGAGAAATAATTTTATAAGAATTGAGAAAGAAACACTTCCAGAGGCTTTTCCTGTAATGGGAGCCGATAATGTGTTTTGTCATTTAAAATTAAACTAGATATGATGAATATTATAGATGAATCGGGGATTTTAGCACTATCTACAAGGTTACAACGCCTTAGCGAACAATTGCGTAAAGACGGCGCTTTGCTCTACAAATCATTTGATATTGAGTTTGAACCTAAATGGTTTCCAGTAATTTATACACTTTATAATAAAGGCGTATTGAGTATTGTAGAAATCGCCAATGAGATTGGTTATACACATCCCTCTACAATTAGTTTGCTAAAAGAATTAGAAAAACAGAAGCTTATCCGATCCAAAAAAGATAAAGAAGATGAGCGTAAACGTTTAATTGTGCTTACTACAAAAGGACAAGAACTTATCTTAAAAATGAAACCTGTTTGGGATATTATCTCCGAAGTTCTCAATGAAATTACTGATAATGAAAATAATTTATTGAAAGCGATTAATGAAGCTGAAAGCAAAATTGCTAATCAGAGTTTTTTACAACGAGCATTACAATTAAAAGAAAGTAGATTGTAACCTGTTTTAAGATTATTTTTTTTGTGCATATACTTTTATGCTATTACAATATAATGTAGAGACGCACCGCAGTGCGTCTAACAAGAGGTTATTTCATTTTGTTTACGCATGTACTTTTGTGCGATAACCATATAAAGTAGAGACGCACCGCAGTGCGTCTAACAAGAGGTTATTTCATTTTGTTTACGCATGTACTTTTGTGCGATAACCATATAAAGTAGAGACGCACCGCAGTGCGTCTAACATGAGGTTATTTCATTTTGTTTACGCATGCACCTTTGTGCGATTACAATATAGTAGAGACGCATCGCAGTGCGTCTAAAATGAGGTTAAGTTTAAAACAAGTTTAATTTCAGTTATTATAATTGCTCTATAAATGAAATATAATCATGTGTGCTCTTTTCTATTCTTTCTGGGGTAGCATTATTTTCTGCACCATAAAAAGCGAATAATGGTTTATAATCGGCTTTTATATAATTAAAAGTAACTTCAAAGGGAGCAGTTAGTTGCTCTAATGTGTATTTGTATCTACCCGTTAAACTGTAGTCTTCTTCATTAATTCCTGCGGCGATGCTTAAAGCAATTTTTTTATTGCTTAGTTTATATCCACTTTTGGAGCCATATGCCCATCCGTGTGTTAATACTTCATCCAGCCATTTCTTGAATAAAGGCGGTGAATTAAACCAGTAAAAAGGGAATTGAAATATAATTGAATCATGGGTTTCTAAGAGCTGTTTTTCTCTTTCAATATCAATTTTCTCATCTGGATATTCGCTATGTAAATCATGTAAGAGATACTTTTCGGGATGTTTTTTTAGTTCCTCAATCCATCGTTTGTTTATAATCGAATTCTTTAAATTGGGATGTATAATAATTACTAAAGTTTTCATGTTATGAGTTTTAAAATTTGCTACTGCAAAGGTCAAATACATAGAGGGATTAATCAATAAGGGGCGAATTAATCATGTAGTGATAAATTAATCACCATTGAAAACTGAAGTAAGAACTCTATTTTATCTTTACTTTTGTAAATTAACAAATGAAACTAAAGATATGTATCAACGAAAAATTCCAATAGATTATAATTGTGGTCTTACTGTTGCAATGGAAGTGGTAGGTTCTAAGTGGAAGTTTTGTTTACTAGATGAAATTTCTAAAGGGATAAAGCGCCCTAAAGATTTAGTAAAAGAAATCAGTGGTATTAGCAAGCGCGTATTACAAAACCAATTAAAAGAACTGGAATTTCATGGACTTTTAAGTAAAACAGTTTACACAGAAGTTCCGCTACGAGTAGAATATTATCTTACCGAAACAGGAGAATCTCTTTTGCCATTAATTGTAGCACTCGATAAGTGGGGATTGGGTTTTGCTCCTCAGTTGCAAATGATATTAGAAAAAGAAAGCTTAGAAGTAGAGGTTTAGACTAGGAGAGGAAGTTTTTTGCCACAGATTACACGAATTTCCACAAACTTGTCCTTTGCGGTTATTTTGTTGCTTAATCCTCAACTTTTTAATCCGATTCGATTTAACCGCAAAGTACACAAAGAAAAAAACGCAAAGGCTCGCAAAGCTATTGATTAAACTTTGCGAGCCTTTGCGATTAATTTTTTTGCCACAGATTAAAAGAATTTTAACTTTAAAAATCCGTTTTATCCGTGTTTTCGCGATAGCGAATCTGCGTAATCTGCGTTCCTTTTTTCAGCCACAGATTTTAAAGTTTTGCGTTCTTTGCGTAAATCCTTGCGACCTTTGCGGTTAAATAACCGTAACAGCATCAAAATTTAATGTTTCTATTACCGATAAATCAGCATTGAATTGAACAAAGCTAGCAGGGAAACCATTTTTTATTTTCCCAAATTGATCTCCTAAACCAATGGCATTAGCCACGTGTGAAGTTGCCATTTTTATAGCTTCATCTGCAGAAACATCTAAATGATTATAGGCATTTTGTACTGCATCTTGCATTGATATAGCTGCTCCAGCCAGATTGCCATCGTTGTTTCTATAAAAGCCATTTTCCAGATGTGCATCAAAATTATCCCATTTAAAATCAGAAACTTTTCGCCCTAAAAATGTAGCGTCACTAATTAAGAAAAATTTATCTTGTTTTAGTTTATAAGCCAATTTTGCTGCAGCATAATCACAATGTGCGCCATCCAGAATCACGGGCGCATAAACATTTTCATTTTCGAGAGTTGCTCCAACTAAACCAGGTTCGCGATGACCAAATTGTGTCATGGCATTAAATAAATGGGTAACGAGTTTTATCCCTTTCGAAAAGTAAACTTGCGCTTCTTTGTGGGTAATGGTCGAATGTCCTATCGAAATTGTAATTCCGCTTTCTAATAGCATATTCAGTTGTTCATCAGTAAAACATTCTGGAGCAATCGTGATTACTTTTATAACATCTTTTCCATGTCGTATAATTTCTTCAAGTTCAGAATTAGTTGGTTTACGCACTTGGTCAATACTATGTGCTCCACGTTTTAAAGGATTTAAAAAAGGACCTTCCAGATGCATTCCGATTACGCCATTGTTATGCTTTTTTCTGTAACTACGCACAGCTTCAATTCCTTTAAGAATCGTTTCGTTAGATGATGATATTAAACACGGAAGCACATGAGTTGTTCCGTATTTAAGACTTGAATCATATATATCCTGAATCGTTTCTTCGGTTGGAGTCTGACTAAAATAATGTTTTTCGCCACCATTTATCTGAATATCGATAAATCCTGCCGCAATATGGTTTCCTTGTAAATCAATCGTTTCAATATCATTTGGAATATCATTTTGAACAGAAAGAATCGTTCCGTTTTCGATAATAATGACACCGTTATTTATTATTTCGTCACCAGTATGTATAGTTGTATTGATAATGGCTTGTTTCATTTTTATAATTTTATTGCTAATGTTTAATTAAGTATTTTACATTAATTGCACTACTTTTTATATTTAATCTTGTAATACAAACTTAGCATATTTCTTAAACAATGATAAGGATTTGATTTTCAATATTAGATTGTTTTTTTATTAAAAATATATTTTCGTAAAGCACCAGAGTAGCAAAATTTCATAGATAATTTGTGAATACAAAATGGGAAACTTCAATTTTATAAAAGTAAAATATACACATTAGGGTTTGGCTAATAGTTAGTAATTAGGCAATTAGCATTATTAATTTTTAGAGGTAATGATATTTTTTTTTATCTTTAATAGGAATTAAGTATCTTATTATTAATAACTTATAAACGTAATAATTATGACTACAGCTACTTCTATTACCATTTTAAAACAGCAAAAAACACTTAAAACGCTAGCATCTATATTCCAGTTTTTGGCTTATGTTGTTGGTTTAGTAACACTAATAGGGACAGTGTACCTTATTGCGACTCCAAGAGGAATTGGGGGATGGATTTTGCCAGCATCTACTTTTTTTTCGGGATTCATTCTGTTTTTATTTTTATTCTCTTTTTCAAAAATTATAAATATTCTAATTGAAATCAGTAGCAAATGAAAAAGAATTTCATCTGTTTGTTATGCATTCTAATATTAGGATCATGCGCTGATAAGAAAAGTAGCGAAGGCGAAACAGTAGATGTAGTTTTGGTTGGTGGTGGCATCATGAGTGTGACTTTGGCAAATATGCTAAATGAGCTTGATCCAGACATGACCATGGTTGCCTACGAAAGGCTTGATGCTGTAGGTCAGGAAAGTTCATCGGCATGGAATAATGCTGGGACAGGACATTCTGCACTATGCGAACTGAACTATACACCCGAACTAAAAGATGGTAGTATTGATACTCATAAAGCGGTTGAGATAAATGAATCCTTTGAAATCTCAAAAGAGTTTTGGTCGTATTTGGTAGGAAATAATAAAATCGGCCCACCAAAAACTTTCATTAATCCAACGCCACATATGAGTTTTGTGATAGGGGAAGACAATGTAAAATACCTTAAGAAAAGATTCCTGGCATTACAGAAAGAACCGCTTTTTACCGGAATGGAATTTTCTGATGATCAAAAACAAATCAATAATTGGATTCCGCTTGTAATGAACGGAAGAGATCCTTCGCAAAAAGTTGCTGCTACAAAAATTGATATTGGAACCGATGTTAATTATGGAGCACTTACTAATGAGCTGACTTCTAATCTTGTGAAATCTGGAAAAATGAAGTTGGAAGTAAATCATGAAGTAACCAATTTTAAAAGGAATGAAGATGGTACTTGGAAAGTGTATATTAAAGACTTAAAAAATAATATAACCAAAACCATTAATGCGAAGTTTGTTTTTATAGGAGCAGGAGGAGCAACGCTCCCATTACTAGAAAAAACACATATTCCTGAAGCAAAAGGTTATGGAGGTTTTCCTGTAAGCGGGGAGTGGTTGGTGTGTAATAATCCTAAAATAATAGCGCAGCATCAAGCCAAAGTATATGGAAAAGCTTCGGTAGGTTCACCACCAATGTCGGTTCCGCATCTTGATACGCGAGTTATTGATGGTAAAAAAGAACTTTTATTTGGACCTTTTGCAGGATTTTCATCCAAATTTCTTAAAAACGGAACTTGGGCAGATTTGCCTGCATCGTTTAATTTCTATAATATAAGACCTATGTTAGAAGCTGGTTTGGACAATGTTCCGCTTACAAAGTATTTGGTAGAACAAGTTGTACTCACACCCGAACAAAGATTGGCGGCATTGCAGGAATATTTTCCTAAAGCCAAGATGGAAGATTGGGATTTAAAAATTGCTGGGCAAAGGGTTCAGGTTATAAAAATTGACAATACAACACAAAGGGGGATTTTACAATTTGGTACCGAAGTCGTAACAGCGTCAGACGGAAGTGTTGCTGCTTTGCTTGGTGCATCGCCAGGAGCATCAACCTCGGTTTCGATTATGCTCAAGGTAATAGAAAAATGTTTTAAAAATGAACTTAAGACACCAAAATGGCAAGAGAAAATAAAAGAGATGATTCCGTCATACGGACTAAAATTATCAGATAATATTCCTCTCGCTAATAAAATAAGGAAAAATAATAGTGAGAAACTCGGAATTGTTTGGAAAGAAATCCATACAGTTGCTCCTAAAACGGAGACTCCTTAATTGATTTCTGATTTTTAAAGAATCTATCCATATGTTATAAAAGATGTATGGATTTTTTTTGCAATTTAAATAGCCGTAAAAGAATGTATTACGATATTATTTAATGCAATAATAGATTACAAAATGAAGGTAAAATGTGTTTCTAAAATAAATTAGAAGGTTTTGGTTCGTAATTATATGTTAAATACGTCAGTTTTATAATAACAAAAAAAGCTGTTTTAAGATTTGCAATGCTTATTTTGTTTTATAATGTAGTCATGAATTTAGTTTTAAAAAGTATTGAGTTCCTTCGATTATTAATCATAGTAATTAATAATCGAAGGAACTTTTTAATGTAGGTTAAGGAAAAAAATATTTATAAATTCGCCACAAGAAATAAAAACGATCCTACTATTATTAATCGTGCTATTTCTTTTTAGATAGACTGTTTTGTTTCAATGCCCTGAAAATATTATAACCTATGAAGAATTTATTTTTTACGCTTACATTTTTAATTTGCTCATTTACGAGTATCAATGCACAAACCGAAGGTCTTGATGTAGGAGACATAATTCCAGATATAGATCTTCCGGATACAAAAGGCAATGTAGTTACTCTTTCCTCTTTAAGAGGTTCTTTGGTATTTGTTGATTTTTGGGCTTCATGGTGTGGACCTTGTGTTAAGGAACAACCTGAATTAATAAAATTGTACCAAAAATATCCTAATAAGTTTTTGATTTATGGTGTTTCTTTAGACTCTAAAAAACAGGCTTGGTTAGGCGCAATGGCAAAAATAAAACAGCCATGGATACAAGTAAGTGATTTAAAACTTTGGGATTCTCCTGTTGTATTAAACTATAAAATTCAAGCAATTCCACTTAATTTTTTAATTGATAAAAACGGAATTATTCTTGCCAAAAATATTCACGGTAGTAAATTAGATGAGCTTATTAAAACGTTAACAACTGCTAACTAGTTTTCTTTTTATTTTCCTCTTTATTAAATAATTCCCTTTCCATTATATTGCTCAGGATTAGTATTTCTAGTTCCTAATGTAAAGCAATATTACAGCTTTTTTATGCCTTTATTTTTTGAGTTTTACCTATGTTTTAAATCAAAAATGGCTTAACGCAAGACATTATTGCTTTTTAGTGAACAATGTATAAAAGAATACTCTAGACCTTTACTTCCTAATATAATTTTATTTTCTAAGCCTAAAAACGCAACTGTATTTGTTTGTGATACAGTTGTGTATGGTTATTTATTTAAGGTTTGTTATTATATATGCCGTGTTATAAATAATAGAAAGTTCTTAATGTTGATTAAAAAAAATGCGTAAACTCCAGATTTATAGTGCTAAAGTTATTGATAGATTATTCCTTTTTGCGAAGTATAAAAATAAGATTATAAAAACATCTATAAAAAATACTTTGCAAACATTAAGTTTATTTGATGAGCAGAAAAGGCAAGAATATCTTTTGGCTTTGAACGAAGTTGTAATAAAAGAAAAGATTTTTTTGAATAGAAATCTTGTTATTCGCGATTTATCTAAAAAAACGAGTATTCCTGTACATCAACTTTCTATTTTGATTAATACACAATATAACCTTCGTTTTCAGGATTATATTAATAGTAAAAGAGTAAGTTATTTTATAGACAACTTTGATCATAATTTGACTATTGAAGGAATGGCTTGGAATTCGGGATTTAAATCCAGAACAACTTGTTTTAGGGCATTTATAAAACATACAGGAAAATCTCCTTCAGACTACATTAAATTTATAAAAAAGAGTTGTTGTTAAGAAGATTTTATTTCTGTATTATAAATATTCAGAGTATTCTTCATTAGAAAATTATGTAAGAAAAATCAATTGCTTATATTAGATGTTTTAGTTAAGTATTCACTTTTGGTACGATTGTTTCTTTTTGATTTGTTATTTAAATTAAATAGTTGAGGTTAAATTGTTCAGATGAATTAAATTATAAAACGGGTGTTTTTATGAAAACATTTGAACATTTTTGTAGCGCAGATCTAGATTGGGTTGCTCATTTTGCAGCGCAACTTGGAGCTAAAATAGAAGGGAATTTTATAGTTATTCCTAAGAAGTGTCATTATTCCGGAACATGTTATTTTCTAGAATGTAATGAAGGTATTGTTGCGTTTTATGTAGATGTGGTTCATAATATTGATTTTCAAGTAACCCAGAAAAATGTAAAAGATGATTTCGTTGCGATGTATTATAATCTGACAGAAGGAGAAGTTTCTATTTTAAAAGATGATATTGTATATGACTTAGGGCTTTGGAAATATAATTTACTAATTATGGATGGTGCCTTACAATCAGATTTTTATGCTAAAGCAGGAAGTAAAATTTATATGCTTTGTGTTTTTATAAAAAAAAATATCTTACAAGTTTTTGCTCAAAAGAATAATATACCTTTTGATAGTATTAAAAAAAAGAGGAATCACGAAGATAGGGAAATTGTAAAATTTGACCGAATGAGCAACGAGAGTTATCATATTCTCAACGATTTACGCAAACTAAAAGTTGGAGAAGCAATATTTGATTTAAATCTAAAAGGAAGTGTTCAGTTATTACTTTCAAACTATTTAAATAAATTATCAAAAAAAAGAATCATCCTCGAAGAAGTTAATAGAAATGATTTTAATGCTATCATTTCTAGCCAAATGTATTTAATGGATAACGTAGAAAGTAATTTTCCCACGATTAAAAAACTGGCTTTTAATGCAAATATGTCTCTATCAAAATTTAAAGTTCTTTTTAAAGAAATAACAGGAACTACGCCAAATTTGTTCTTTATGAATAATAAATTGCATAGAGCAAAAGAACTCCTTGAAGGTAGACAACTAACGATATTACAAATTTCGGATAGATTGCATTTTGGAAATACGTCCTATTTTGGGGCAAAATTTAAAAAGTTTTTTGGGATATCTCCCAGTACTTTTATCAAGCAATTATGAGATGAAAATCGTATAATCATCTTTGCAAAATACAACAGGCTTTATTCCTGATTCTTTCGTGAAAACGGACTTCTATTTTTATAAAAACGGATACAATGTGTATAATTTTTACACAAGTTGTATACTAATTATACACAGCTAGTATGCAAAAACTATCGTAATCGCCTCAATTTCTATTTAAAAGGACAATGGCACGGGGCTTGCTAAATTGGGATTTGTCCATTCTTTACAAACGAGAAAAAGAAACGAAAAAGAATGGCATTTAGATAAAAGCCTTAATATAGAAAACGATAGTAATACAAGCATGAAAACTGAAACAATTTCAAAACAATTATTCTCTACAAGCAGCAATACAGGTAATAGCGGAGATTCATTAACAGGTTCTTTTTTTCGTATTAACGATAAATCATTCGCAAAAGCGATAAAAGAAACATCAAGTCCGTTAGGGATTATGGTACTTATCAGTACTTTTTTATTAATGATTGCTGGAGCTTTCTTAGTATATAAATTTCAATCAGACTTTGACCAATTTCATATAGACAGAATAAATTCTACGTGGGGATATCCATTTTTGGTTATAACAACAGTCTTTTTTCTTTTTAAAACGGGTGTTTTTCTATTTAATTTATTCCTTTATTTTAAATATAAACCAATAGAATCTGTTACAGATGAGTTATTGCCAACTTGTACCATAATTGTTCCTGCTTACAACGAAGGTAAACTGGTTTGGGATACTTTAGTAAGTTTAGCAGATAGCGATTATCCAGAGCAAAAAATGCAAATACTTGCCATTGATGATGGTAGTAAAGATGATACCTGGTACTGGATGCAACAAGCAAAAGTAAAATTAGGGGATCGTTTATCTATCTATCAGCAGCCTAAAAACCAAGGAAAACGTCATGCATTACACCGCGGATTTAATCTAGGTAACGGAGAAATTTTTGTTACTGTAGATAGTGATTCAGTAGTAAAAAAAGATACAGTAAGAAACTTAGTAAGTCCGTTTATTACAAATAAAAATTGTGGAGCCGTTGCAGGAAATGTACTTGTTTTAAATAATAAAAAAGCAATACTTCCTAAAATGTTAAACGTAAGTTTCGTAATGAGTTTTGAGTTCATGCGTTCTGCCGAAAGTGTATTGGGATCTGTACTTTGTACTCCTGGAGCTTTAGCAGCTTATCGTAGCGATGCAGTATTTGCATGTCTTCCGGAATGGATTGATCAAACTTTTATGGGACAACCATCAGACATTGGCGAAGACCGTGCAATGACAAACATGATCTTAAAACAAGGACATGAAGTATTGTTTCAAAGAAATTCATACGTATTAACAAACGTACCCGAAAATTATACTGGTTTATATAAAATGTTCATTAGATGGGGAAGAAGTAATGTGCGTGAAAACTTAATGATGGCACAATATGTTTTTAAAGATTTTAGAAAAGGATCTAAATTTGGTACAAGATTATTATTTATAGATCAATCGCTTAAGATTGTTATGGCATATCCATTCATGTTATTTATGCTGTTTTTTATAGTAGTACATCCATTATTGTTTTTAGGATCTACGCTTTTAAGTATATTGATTGTATCTAGTTTCTCGGCTTTATTTTATGCCAAAAGACATAATGTATCAGAGTCATTCTGGGCTTATTCTTATAGCGTGTTTTACACCTTTGGTTTATTCTGGATTACTCCTTATGCAATTATTACAGCAAATAAAAGAGGTTGGTTAACACGTGGTTTATCTGAAGTTAAATAGATAAAACGATTGTGATTTTATAAACTCAAACGAGTTAAAATATTTATAAAAATATTTTAACTCGTTTTTTTTATGATGTGTCGTTGGGGTAAAAACGATTCTACAAAACTGATAACAGCTTTGTAGAACATATACTCAATATACTCTCAAACTTGTCACCCTGAGGCACGAAGGGTCACCACTAGTAGCTCGATAATGTAAGACAAGTTTGTGTTAGTTTCTTGCGAAGACCCTTCGTACCTCAGGGTGACAATATTGAGGAAGAACTTTGTGCACCTTGCATAAAACCTTGCGCTCTATGTTTTAACAGTAATTGCATCCGAAAGAGTTAATTTAATCTTTTACCAACTAGTTAACAATTACTTTTTAGAGTGTTTTTTATCTTCGCCAAAAAATATTTTAAATTTTGATTATGAGATCTTATTCAATTTCATTGCTTTTTTTCTTTTTCATTACATTGTCAAATGCGCAACATCATAATAGTAGTACAGATAAACCGTCGACACATGGAATGTTGATTTTTGGTAAAGAAAAAATTTATGCTTCACACTTACCAATGTTTCATTCTCCACATAATTATCAAATTATTTTGGAACTAGAATTGGATAGTAAAACAAAGAAACTATTTGTAGCAGATCAGGAAAAGAACCCGGATTATAACACTTATATGATTGAGCCCGAAGAATTTGTTTTGCCAGATATGATTAACAATCCTAAATCATTTAAAGTAAATCTTTACAGAGGTCATTTTGAGAGAGGAGGGAAGAAAATAGCTTCGGATGTTGTGGTAACTATCAAACAAGTGATTTTTTATAAAAAGTTTAATCCAGATGAAGTAAAACCGGCTACAACTAATTTTATAATTTTTGGTAATGTAAAAGAACAATTTATGGTTCATGAGCTTACAAATAAACCCGATTTTGAGCAGATTTTAGAAGTAAAAACAGATTTGACTACACTTATAAAAAATGAAAAATATAGTTTAATCAATGTGAATAAATCTGAAAATAGTCCAATTGGAGTAGCTGGAAATGATATTCAGGTTGATGCAAATGGAACGAATTATTCTATTACTCTCTTAAAACAATTGTATCTGGAATTTGATGATTTAAAGTAATATTTTATAAAAAGAAAATAACTATTTCTCGAACCATATAAGTGATGTAAGTTCATTTAAGTTTTGCCGAAAAGACCAGCTTATATTTACTTACATCACTTATATGGTTAAATTAATTACTTTAATATAATCGAGGGAGTTGTTTCTCGTATAAAAATTAATGCATCAAAATCAATACCTGGTTTCATAGGTAATGCTATTACATTAGTCCAGTTAGAGTATATATTGGTTATGTTGCCATTTGCATTATAAAAAGGACTTTCTTCGGCAGTATCAAAGGCTACAAAGAAAGTAGGGAACTTAGCTTCTGCAAACAATGCCGAATAAGATTTTGGTTGCGCTTCAAAACTGTGTTCTACATAATCATTGCCATCTAGTACAGTCACTTTTCCTTTAAAAGTATCAAAACCTATTGCGTAATATTCATTGCCATATTTCTCTTTTACATGATATCCCATTCCTTTTGCTTTAGGCATATTGGTATCTTTTGCAAAATGGATATTGTGTCCCCAAATAATAGTTTTGGCTTTAGTTTCTTGTTGGATGTCGATAAGGTTTTCGGCCATAAATTGATCTCTGGCCAAAGGATTAGATAATAATGTTCCTTGGTATAAAAGGGATATGTATTTTTTAAATTCGTTAAAACCTTTAATTGTCGATGTGCCTTTAAGTTTTACTTCGGTATTTAAGCGAGAAATAATTCCCGTTTCATCATCAGATAATTCATATAGAGGAAAATCTGGAGTTGTTATCTTTTTTAAAACTGGTATTGCAGCTGATCCATTAGTATAAAGAGACGCATTTTTTGTTAAATAAGCAGAACAAAAGTTGGCAGACGCATCAATATCAGATTTGATATAATTGGTGTCAAAACCAAAAAGATTAACTTTATCCTTAGGAGTTTTGGAGGTATTATATGTCTTTACCCATTCAAACAAATCATATATTTCTTTTGTATTAAACAATCGCAATGGTTTCATGAGTTGTTTTAAATCCCCTTTTCCAGTTAATAAATAAACATTAATTGGTTCTATCGCCGAATAGCCAAACTCAAAACCAATCGATTTATATTGGGCATTTGTGATTAGGTATTTAATAATGCGATTCTTCTCGGTATAAAATTCATGAGTTCCGTGAGAAGCTTCTCCCAGTCCACAAATTTTGTTATCCTTAAGCAGATTGGTTAACTGCGAGTAATATGCCTTATTGTCATTCTCATTGTCGGTAATGGGTAATGCATGAGAATTTATCCAGTTTAGGGATTGTCCTTGAGCAAAAGTGCAAACAGAAAAAAAGCAACTGAACAAAACGGAGTAAAGGAGGTTTTTGGTCATATAGTAGTTTTTGATTACTAAAATACAAATAATAATTATATGATGTAATGCAATACCTTTTGTACTTTAATAATTTATTTATGCTATTGACCTGTTAACTTGAAAATTGCAATAAAAACTAACACAACAGCATAAGTGATGAATAGCAAATGGGTTGTGGTTATTTTCATTCTTATTCGAGCCAATTTTTTTAATTTATTGCGATGCAGTAGTCTTTTTTGTTCAGGATAGTTGTTCATAATGATTTAGATTTTCATTATTGAAGCAAACATAATACCTGTAAATTCTGTAATGAATTAAACGATTGTATATTAGTGTTTTATGTGTTTTTTTAATGCTTTTTTATAAAATGAATACTATCAAAATGATATTATATTTCTCAAAATGGAATAGTTCCTTTTTTAATTTCCTTTTATGCGATTTAAGATTCCTTGCATTAAGGCTTTTCCATCACGTTTTTGCTTAGGAACTTCTTGAGCCTTTAGTTTTCCGTTTTCATCCTTAAAAACGTAGCTAAAGGCAAATTGAGGCTGTTTGGGATCTTTAGTAAGCAAGCCAAAGCGCAAATCATTAAAGTAATAATCGTTGTCTTTTTTGGTTACAATAAACCATCCTTCGCTCACTTTTTTTAAGGTTTCAAAATCTGGATTGCCAGAAAGTTGTTTTGATAACGTATTATTTTTTTCATAACGTTCAAAAGTTATCGACTGGCTATCAAATAAGGAATAATCGCCCAATAGATATGCCTCTTTTGTAGCCACATTAGCATTCCATAAAATACAATTAAAGGCAGTAGGTTTTACAATAAGATCACTATAAGATATATGTTGTTCTTGCAATGCATTTTTAAATTGTTGTAAAGCATATAATTTTAAACTACAGGTTATCAAGAGATAAAACGAACTAATATATATTCCGCGTAAAACATATTTTTTTCGCAAAGCGAAAGTAGGTTTGCGCAATCCTATAATTAAACAAATAAGTAACGGAAGCGTATATAAAGGATCAATTACAAATATAGTTTTTAAGGCAATTCGGTCGGGTAGAGGCCAGAAAATTTGTGTTCCCCAAGATGTAAACATATCCAGTAATACATGGGTAAATAAACACCAAAATACTAAAACAGTAGCACTTCGGAAATTAATTTTCTCTTGTTCTATTTTAGAAATAAGCCAACCTAAAATGGGCGATAATAAGCCAAAAAATAATAAGGAATGACTTAATCCCCGGTGAATAGCTACACCATCTACTGGGTTTAAAAACTGCCCAAACAAAACATCTAAGTCAGGTATAGTTCCTAGAATTGCACCATATAAAATCGTTTTGCGTTGCAATTTTTCACCTGCACATAATTCGGCAGTTGCAATTCCTAACACAATTTGAGTAAAAGAATCCATGAGTTGTAGTTGAACAGCAAATTTAAACAGAAAGATCTAAAGTATTAAAATGTTTTTCAACTGTAGCGGAGTGTTTATAGCCAATATTGTCTATAATGGTACACAGATGATACGGATTTACAAAAGTAAAGACGCGGATCAAAACGGATTTTTAAAAATTAGTCATTAATAAATCTGTGTTCATCAGCTTAAATCTTTTAGAATCTGCGAGAGAAGATTAAATATTATTTTTTTGCACGCAGATTTTGCAGATTAAGCAGATTTAGTTTTATAAGTATTGAAGAAAAAATCTGCGCTTATCGGCTTAAATCTTTTGTAATCTGCGTGGTAAAAAAAATAGTCAAAGCTTCAGCGGAGTGGAATGTTTATAGCCAATATTATCTATAATGGGACACAGATGATACGGATTTACAAAAGTAAAGACGCGGATCAAAACGGATTTCTTTCTTTTGTTTTTAAAAATCCGTTTTTTATCTGCGTTTTCGCTTTAGCGAATCTGTTTTATCCGTGTTCCCTAGGCAAAGAAGTGGGTTAAACTTTGTCACAGCAGTTTAATAAACCAATGAAATCGGGAAGCTTTATTAATAAATTAATTAATAACAGTAAGTAGATTTTTTTTACAGGATAATACTTAAATTTGATTACAAAATCTACACTATGAAGCGAATTATATATGCACTTATTGGTCTTTTTACCATAGGTATTTTACTTTATACAGCAAGTACTTATTCTGAAGAGAAGAAATCTAAACCGCTTCTTCCAGTAAAGAAAGAATCTCAGCCAGGTATCATATTAAGCTTCGATGATAATTATATTGATGATTGGTATAATGCCGAAAAACGACTGCGCCATTTAGACTGGAAAGCGACTTTTTTTATATGTAAATATGATTCTTTGAATGCTACGCAAAAGAAAAAACTGCACTATTTGCAAGATATGGGACACGATATAGCAGCCCATGGATATAATCATGAAAATGCACTTAAATATTCGGCTAAATACGGGATCGATAAGTATATAAAAGAGGAGATACTACCGCTAAAAGTTGCTATGGATAAAGACGGGTTTAATTTGCGCTCATTTGCCTATCCTGATGGAGCACGCAATGCAGATTTGGACAAAGAATTATTAAAATATTTTGACATTATAAGAGGTACAACTTATGGTAAACTTTATCCAGAATCACAATATTGTTATTATGAGGGAAACAGAGTTATTTATGGTTTGGGTATCGATGATGATTACAAGCAGTTTGATGTTGCGTATTATAAAACTCTTATGGATTATGCCAAGAAACATAATAAGATTGTTATTTTTTATGGGCATAAAACTGTAGATGTTGCCGATGAAAAAATAGAAACACCGCTTGCAGCTTTACAAGAAATATGCGAGTATGCAAAGGCTAATAAACTTAAGTTTTATACAGTTGACGATTTGAAAAACTTATAAATATAAAATATTGAAATAAAACAGCAGATGCTAAAATATTTTAGCATCTGCTGTTATTAATTAATACTATTTAAAATGTTTGATAAATTAATTTAAACACTTAGAAACATAGATTTTGTATTCTTAAAATAGGCGTTTCACTTATTTTAAATGCACATAGCTATGTGAAAGAAAAATATTTCTCTTTCTTGTTCTTTTCTGCACACTTTGACTATGTTTCTATGTGTTTAAATAAGATTTTAGAATAAGACTAGAAAATTAAGATTAATGACTTTTGCTGTTTTCAAAACCAAGAATCGTAATTCTGTATGGAGTATTAGATACTTTTATTTTCTTTACAATTGTCATATTAGATAAACTCAGTTGCAATAATTCTCCTGTAGTTGGAGAAGTTATATAAGCAAAATTTTCTGTTAGTTGGATTTGAGGTTTCATAGTCGCATCTTTTGCAATTTCAGCAATTACTTTTCCTTCTTTTTCAACTTGCAGCGTAGTTAAATTGAATAATTTAAATTCACCACTATTTAATAAAATTCCTAGTTTGCTCATGTTGTAGCTTACTTTATATTGTGCAATAGTAGCACTTTGTATAATTGGCTTAATTGTTCCGTTAATAACATCAATTAAGTAAGCCCCTTTTTCAGCAGTAAAACCTATAAATTTTCCTTGAGCTTTTGTTTCCAAGATACTTCCAAACCATGCTGTTCCAAAACCTTCAGGAAGCGCAATAAGTTTTTGTTTTCCTGAACTTTCAACCACAAGAACACCACTTGCTGAACCGAAAACAGCATACGTTCCGTCAGATGCATTTCCGTGGATTCCTTTTGTAGAAATTGTAGATTCAAAAAGAGTTTTACCCGTATTATCTATAATTTTTACTTTTTCAGGAAGCGTTCCTGCAACCGAATTGTCTTTTTGGGTAATAGCATAAGTGCCATTAGTAAAAGTGGCCATAGCACCGTGATGAGCTAATAAACCAGCATTAATTACTTTAAATTTTGCTCCTGCCGTATTAACATCAGCTTCTTTGGCTACAGATAATGTTCCATCACCATCATTAAAAGTTAATAGTTCTCCAATTTTACTTTTAAAATGAGTTGGCATAGGCGATTGACCTGTTAATGCTCCAAACTTTGGAATTCCGTCTACATCAACATGATCGCCATGACCTTCAAATCCGCTGTCAAAAGTTTCTACAGTATTATCAGCTCTATGAATAATTCCTGCATATCTACCAGATTCTGTTGTGTAAATAGTTGATTTTGCAAATTTTGCATTAAAGAAACTCGAAGTACCATCAACTGGATTTACAAGAGTAATTTCTGTTGTTTTTTCATCAGAAAGTAATACTCTTAAATACTTATATTCAGCCAAAGTTTCCTTTGGAGTTTCTGTAGTATTGTCATCGTCGTCATTGCTACAAGAGATTGCAAAAGTGGATAAAGCAAATAAGAAAATCAGTTTAAAATTAATGTTTTTCATTGTAAAAGGGTGTTTAAGATAATATTTAGATTAGTAATTAATGGTAATAGGCATTGACTTATATACATTGAGATTGTAAGTTGTATTTTTATACAAAACCACCCAGTTATATACACCAGATTCCCATGCTTTTTCGCCAGTTATTGGGTTTGCATTAGGTAGGTTAGCATCAGTTGCAGCACCGATAACAATTTTTTCGCCGCCCCAAACATCATTTATCTTTTGTAAAGTCGAAATTTTTGATGCTGCGGCAAGACCTTTATGCTCGACTTTAGAAATCACGATTACTTTTTTAAAATCGAGATTGTCAATACTCTCAGGATGGTAATTGGCGCTTTTTTTAATTAGTACAGAGTATAATATTCCATCACCTTTAATCTGACTTATCTGAGCATGAGCCGTTAATATGTCGTCCTTTTTAAAGATTAGCTCAGGTTCAACCCAAGTTCCCATATGATAAATTAAAGTTTCGTTGCGAGAAATCATATCTCGGCCAATTAATGGATCAGTAGGTAAATTTGCAGCATCGACAATGGTAAAATCTTCTTTAATTTCCAGCTTAGAACCATTGCTGTCCAATACTGTAAAGAAAAAGTCATATTTACCTTCAGGAGCTTCATTAGGAATATTAAAGTGCTTATGTACTGTAGTGTTTTTTGCACCAACATATTCAGCCCAACTTAGTTCTAATTTCCAATCGCTTGTATATTTTTCTCCTTTTTTAGGAAGTATTTTAAGCTGCACGGCTGCAATTTTATCTCCAGCAGTAACATCGGCGTTAAAGTGAAAATCGCGACCAATGACTCCTTGCTTATTATTGGCAGAACCAATTTCAACATTTGTCATTGTAGGTTTTGCAATTTCTGGGGTAGTATCATCGTCATTATTACACGCTGTAAATGCGCCAATAAATAGTAAAAACAAGGGGAATAATTTTGCTTTTTTCATAGGTTTTTTTGTTTGTTTAAAAGGGTTCATATTATTTTTGATTATGTATTAAAAAGGGAATTTTAACCGATAGAATAATGTTTCTGCTTGCTTCAGGGAGTTCTATTAATCGATAAAAACTAGTATGATTTAAATATTTAGCATTAAACAAGTTTTGTACTTGCAGTGAAATGGCTAAATCCTGCTGTCCAGTTCTTATTTTTGTTCCCAAGGCAAGGTTGAAAACATTACTGCTGGCAGTTTTCTTTTCTGGTGGAACAATTTGGTTTTGCTCGGCAGTAAAACGATAATCTAAGGAGAAATAAGATTCTCTTAGATTCTTAATTTCGGGACTATAAGTAAGCCCAAACAAAACCGATGCAGGAGGAGAAAAGGGTAGGGTATAGCCTTTTTTACTACCCGATAATTGTTCAGAATAAAGATATTCGACAAGAATTTCACCACTTAAATTTTTTAAGAATTGATAGCGCGTTTGCAATTCACCTCCATAACGGATGACCTTACTTTGCTCATATTCAAAAACCTGATTGCCTGCTCCATAATAAATATCATGTTGCGAAGTAGGGTTTAGGTAGATGTAATTGGGGAAATAATTAAAAAACGGACTCAATTGTACAGACCACTTATTATCCTGCCATTCTAACCCAAGATCTAACTGATAGGATTGTTCGGCAGATAAATTTGGATCTCCTTTTTCGAATCGGAAATAATGATAATTTACACCGTTTGAAGCCAATTCTTTAGCAATCGGCATTCTGAAACTAGTTCCTGCATTTGCTTTCAATGAGAATTTTTCCAGATTGTAATTAACTCCTGCCGACCAGGTAAAACTTTTAAATGTTCTCGTAAGCTCTTCCGAACGTTCTAAGTATTCAAAATTTGTTTGCCCATTAGTAGTTACTTCACTTTCAAACCAATCTGTGTATTGTTTCATTTTAATTTTTCCATAATCCAATCGTAGCGCAGCATGTAGCAGCCATTTTTCATTGAGCTGAATTTTGTCATAAGCAAATGCTCCAGCGTTCACTTGCGTAAAAGCAGGAATCAGGAAACTCCAGCCACCAATTTTATTTTGTTGCAATTCTGTATTTACTCCAACAGTAAACTGATGATTGCCCAATGAGAATTCATCTTTTACCGAAGCGGAGAAAACTTCTTTATCATATTGTCGCTCTAGATCTTTTGGAGCATACATATCATCGGGATATATAGGTGGCATATAACCATGATTAACATAATGGCTCCATTCTCGACGAAAATTCTTTTGAAAACCTATTTGAGTTTCCAGTTGATGTTCGCCTAATCGAAAAGAAGTAGTATTGCTTATCTTGGTATGGTTTACTTCCTGATATGGCATTTGTATATCACGACTGGATTTGTCATGAAGTTCTGTATCTACATTTCGAGGTTCAAGACCATGAGCATTGGCAAAAAAGCCAGTTTTGCTATATACATTACTTAGATACATAACCGATTTAAATTTCTCACCTATATATCCTGTACTCGCATGCATATCGAGTTCGCGTCCAGCGGTATTGCGTAAATGATTTTTATACAACGGGACAGCATAATTATAAACCTGAACAACATCAGTAGGAACACGATAATCGCCATAATCCATTGTAGTGATTCGGGTATCAAAGAACCATTTTTCATTACGCCCAAACAGGTTAAAAGAACCACCATATTGTTCGTTATTGCTTTTGCCAGTAATATCTAGGCTTCCGCCCAAAGTATGTTTTGCCGGGACAGGTAACGGTTTTATATTAATGGCGCCGCCAATAGCATCAGAACCATAAATAAATGAAGATGGGCCTTTAATGATTTCTACACGATTTACAGCATATTGGTCAATTTCGAGCCCGTGATCTGCACCCCATTGTTGTCCTTCGTGTTTAATGCCATTCTCGACAACAATAACCTGATTAAAACTTAATCCCCGGATAAGAGGTTTTGAACCTCCAGAACCAATAGAAATAGTCTTTACACCAGGTAATCTTTGGAGCGATTGCATCAAACTGCCGCCAAGATTACGCTGAATAAAACTACTATTTACTACATCTATATTAAGTGATTCTTTTTTGTTAAGACGCGTTGCATAATTATCTTTTATTACAACTTCTTGTAGTTCTTTAACTTCCTGATGTAAGATAATATGAGGTTGTACATTTGAGTTTTTGTCTAACGAAAGTTCAATTTCAGATTTGATATAACCCGAATAACTAACAATAAGTTTCTTTGAGTTTTTCGGAATTTGATTAAAGTAATAAACACCTTCTTTATTTGTAAGAGTGGTAATAGATGAGGGGTAAATCGTTACAGTTGCAGCTTCTAAAGGTTTATGACTATTAGAGAATACGCTACCTGATATATTGACGGTTTGTGCAGATACTTTCGTAAAAATAACAGCGCAAAACAGCAACAGATAAATAATCCGTAATCGATTTGATTTATATTCGTTCTTCAAAGTCACTTATTTAATTTTGATGCTTAAACCTTTAATTGTTTGCCAGCCTTCTTTATCGGTTAGGCGAATAAGGAAATGGTAATCTCCGGGATCAATATCTGTCGGAATGTTGATTTCCTGAGTTGCCTCGTAGCTTTTTAAATTTTCGGGAATAGTGACAGAATTGATATATAACAATGGTTTTACAGGTTTTTTTATAGCTTCAGGAGTACAATCATTTACTTCGGTACTATGATTATGATGGTCGAAATTATGGTGGATATCCAAGCTATACGATCCTAATGCCGAGTTGTCGGTAAACTTAGCTCTGAAAGTAAATTTTTGCCCACGGATTGCTTCGCTGCATTGTATTGGGAAAGCATTTGCTGCCGATATATCGATAACAGGATATTCGGTATCAATTTTAGCATCATCGCTGCTATCACACGCTGTAAAGATGCTGACTACAGCAAAAGATGCCAGTACAAGTTTTGAGATTTTCATTTTGTTCATATGTATTAATTTTTGGTTACAGAGTAGGGGAATGCGCTTTTTTAAATGATACAGCTATACGCAATGCCAACTTAAAAAGGAGCACAGAAGGACATATTCATAGATAATTATTCTATGAAATGTGAATTGTTTAAAAATGGAATTGCAATTAAGCAGAAGTAAAATCTTGGCTTTTTGAATAAACGAAACCGAATGACAGCTTTATAAAATTTTATTAACCATATAAGTCATTTAAGAAAATATAAGTTTATAAACACTTTGTTTATATGAACTTACATAGCTTATATGGTTAGTTTTTATAGAAATTTTTATAGAAAAGTGGTTTTAAACCATATAAGTCATTTAAGAAAATATAAGTTTATAAACACTTCGTCTAAATGAATTTACATAACTAATACAATTAGCTTTTGTAGTAACATCTAAAAGAAAACTATTAAAAATGGATTAATGCCAAGTAATTGATTTTACTTTAAATTGTAGGAGGCGCTCGAAGAGCAAATAAGGATCCCTTAAAGAAATAGGAATAAGATTTGTAATAAAAAGAGACATACGAGGTTATGCTACATCTTTTATAAAACTCAAAAGACATGAAAGTAAACGTACTTACAGGAGTAAATTTAAAATGACATATAGCACACTCTTCAGAAGAATGATTGTGTGTTATAAGTTCCGTTTTAGCAGTACTTAAATGCTGTGTGTTTTTATGGGGAGTATCATGACTTTGTATATGTTCATAAGAATGGATTGCCGGAAATAGTATAGCGAATACTACTATTAGTGGCATAAGAAGATTAATAAATTTAAATTTCTTTTTCATTCAGACGAATCAAGATTTAATAAAGCATGTTTATTTAAGAATAAAAATAATAAAGAATTATGATATAAAACGATGAAGAAAGTTGTTATTTCCTTCTGTTTTTCTATTCTTAACGCAATACTGTTGCAAATATAAAAATCTTATTCACAAATGCAACATTGTTTCATTAAAAAATAAATAATAATGAGTTTTGAATGGGATTATTTTGTTTTAATCAACAATAACAGCCGATGTATAAAGGCTATAGATTTCCCATCCCAGAGTCTGGTATAAGGATTTCCCATCTTCTGTAGCAACCAGAAAATTGTTGTAAACGCTATTGGCTAAGGCAATTTTTTCGAGTTCTTTCATTAAGAAAGTAGCAAGACCGTTTCGACGATGATTTGCTTCGGTTGAGATTCTATCATAAACGGCTAAATCATCAACAAGAACAACGCGTCCTATCGATGCTAGTTCGCCATCTTTAGTAACAATTCTAACAACAAAAGTAGAGCTATAACTCTCATATTCGAACTTGTATTTATCGGGTAAATTACCACTGGCAAAACTCATTTGTTTAAAACAAGACATCATATAACCTTGAGGCTGAATTACCCATTTTTCAGATAATTTGCCTTTTAGTTCATCGGGTGAAGCACAAACTTTTAAATATACCCAAGGTTCATCAATAGTCTCAAATAATTGAATAAAATCATTGTTAAGTTCAGGAAAAACATAACGTTGTTTTTGGTTTTCATATCCCACATCTACCATCCACCCCGATTTGTATTTTGCGGGTAAAGATAATTCTCTTGATAAAGACCATGCTTTAATCCATTTTTCGAGAACATCATGAAGGGTGTGGTTTTTCATTGTACCAAGAAGTTAAGATTGTAAATAGCTGCTAGAGAATCCGTAGATTATAAGGTTAAAATTTAGTCTTGAATTTCTTGATTTTGAAGTTTTTTGATTTGATTACTTTTTCATTATCTGTTATCATCAAACAACTATAATCAGGATATTTTTGAAGTAAAAGTAAACCTTCTTTTTGACCTAAAACCATTAAAGAAGTACTAAGTCCGTTTGCTGTTTCTGCATCAGGACCAAAAACGGTAACACTGCATAATCCAGTTGCGGGGTATCCAGTTGCAGGATTTATTATATGAGAATATCTTTTGCCATTAAAAATCACAAACTTTTCATAGCTTCCAGAAGTGGTTACAGCTTCTTGTTCTAAAGGGACAACAGCTAAAAGTTTTTCGGTATTAAATGGGTTTGTAATGCCAATTTTCCATGGTTCACCGTTAGGTTGTTTTCCCCAGGTGCTCATATCTCCAGATCCATTTATAATTCCGGCTTTGATTCCTTTAGATAGCATCATAGTTCTGCATTTATCGGTAGCATATCCTTCGCCCAGAGCTCCAAATCCTATTTTCATTCCTTTAAGTTTTAGGAATATGGTAGATTGTACACTGTCTAAAATGATGTTTTTATAGCCTACTTTTTCTACTGATTTTTTTATGGCTTCCGCCGAAGGCATCTCGGTCATCGAACCGTCAAATTTCCATATTCTGTCCATTGCAGCAAAACTAACGTCAAAGCCGCCATTTGTTATTTCAGATAATTTTATGGCTCTTTGTGTTAATTCAAAAACCTCACGATCTACTTTTACAGGTCGGATTCCTGCATTTTGGTTTACTTCAGATACTTGTGAGTCGGGTTTCCAATCAGAAATTAAATTTTCAATTCGGGTAATTTCGGCAATTACAGCATCAATATTTTTTTCAGCAGATGCAGTATCATTTGCAACAATAGTAATGTCAAAACGCCCTCCCATAAGCAGCGTCGTTCTTTTTCGGAGAACTTGTGCGTTGCCTGAAAAACTAACCGCAATTATAAAAACAACTAAAAACTTATGTAGGATTGATGTATGCATGATTTCTTTTGATTAAGCTCCAGCGGAGCGATATTTTTCTGATAGCCAATATATGTCACCCCGATGGGGTTTGGTTTTTGTCGAATAAATCTCTATAAATATGTCGTCCCGAAGGGACTTACACAATCCAACAATCCAACAATTATCAATTAACAATTATCAATTAACAATTATCAATTAACAATTATCAATTAACAATTATCAATTAACTTAATAGCAATCTGTCAACAACTGACCATTATCTTTATAATATGAAATAGATTTCATTTCTCTGGAAAGACATAAATCATCCAAAATTGATTCTACATCTTTTTGCATTGCAAGCGAACCACAAATCATGATAACGCCGCCTTGATGTAATAAATCAATAAAAAAGTCAACATCTAGTTTAATCAAATCCATTACATAATGATGATTTTCTGCACGTGATAAAGCTAAATGAAAGCTTTGAAGTTGATGCTTTTGAATCATTTCTGCGGTAAATTTTTTATAACCTAAAACAGTTTCAGTTTCCATTCGGAAGCCAGAGTATAAATGAGTTTCAACTTTTTTCTTATTCTGTTCAATCATTCCAAGGAAAGGAGCAATACCAGTTCCGTTAGATATTAAAGCAACTTTAGACACAGTTTTAGGAAAATGAAAAGCTTTATTATTTAAGATTCTAGCTTTAATAGTATTCCCAGGTTTAAGATTATTCAAAAACTCAGAACCTAAACCGTGAGGATGAAGTTTTACAACCAATTGTATATTGCCAGAATGATTACCAATCGAGTATAAACGCTCTCTGGTATCATTTGCGGGATAAATAGCCAGTAAATCACCCGAAGTAAATTTGGCTCTCATATTAGCTCTTAAAGTCAATATAAAAGTTTGTTCCGTTTCAGAAACTAATGTTTTATCTAATACCATTAATTTTTGTAAACCTTTAGGAACATGATTGTATAATGAAGGCGTTGTTGATAATGGAATTCCGCTTTTGGCACTCCATAATTTTATCCATTCTAGAAATTCGAGAACAGATTTGTCGTTTACGGTTTGAATTTCTAAAAAGCGTTCCGTCCAATTTTGAGTGGCTAAAAGTTGATCAATTTCAATAGCAAAACCACAAAAATCAGGATAAGCTTTTGAACCAAAACCAACCACCGAAAAATTGATTTTTTGTTCTTGATTGTATTTCTTTAATAGCGATACAAATTTATTTCCATTAGAAGGTGCATCGCCTAAACCATGAGTAGAGGTGAAAACGATAATGTGTTCTGCTTTCGGATATAGATTGTAATTATTAAGTTCCGTAAGGAAAACTTTTTCGCCATGAGCGATTAATTGTTTTTGAATAGCATTGGCAAAACGTAATGAACTTCCATTTTCTGAACCTGCGAGTAGAATGATTTTACTTTCGTTGGCTTTGAATTTATTTTTAATTCGGCTTGATCTTCTCTTTAATGTAATGGCAAAACCTGAGTATATAAAAAAGAGAATGTTGATGCAGGCAATAGCTAATATTATAGCCCAAATAGCGTTTATTCTTCCGGTATGAAGGTCAAGGCTTAAATCAGATAATTGAACCGTCATCGGGGAACGTTTTTCAGTTATTACAGCTCCTGTAACCTGATTAACTTCAATTTCTTTGTCTTTTAATCCGATGATATAATATTCTTCAGGATCAGATGTAAATGGAAATTCTATTTTTTTTACATCAGATAGTAGGGTAGTAGTAAATACTGATTCAGTTTTACCTTTAGAAGGTTTTATAATTTCTGTTTTTTCCTTTTGATTTTTCTCTTTATCCATGAAAAAATTAAATCTTTCCAGTGATAAATAAGTTCCGGTAATAGCAATAATCAGAATCGGAATTAAAGTTAATCTTCCTAATACAACATGATAATATTGAGCAAAATACTCTTTAATTACTTTAGAGAAAAAGTTACGGACTCCTCTTTGTCTGTTTAAAACAAGTGCAAAACCAGAACAAGCAATTAAAATCAATAAAAAAGAAATAACGCCAACAAAAAAGCGTCCTGTTTCATGAAGAAACAAAGAACGATGTAAGGCAGTTGTCCATTGGATAAATTCACTTTTTTTAACTGGTGTTCCTAAATTTTTCCCTGTTCTGGGATCAATATAAGCATTAACATCATTACCATCCTGATCAATTGCCTGAAGTGTTACAAACTGGTTGTAATCAACACTTAATTCTGTTATTTCAGGATATATCTTTTTTAAAACTGGCAAAGTTTGACCCAAAGTTATCTGATCAAAATTTTCAACCTTATACGGATGTGTTTTTTCCTGAATTGCGTCTACTGCCAGTATGATACCCGTTACAGATGCCAACAGTAGAAATAAAGAAGAAAACAAAGCCAAAGCCAAGTGAGTGTAACGCCAGAAAGAAAGAGTCATTGAGTGTAATCTAAAAGGTAATCAAATGTTTTAAGCTTTGTCAAAGTTTAAAACTTTGACAAAGCTCGAATTTCAGGTTTAAGAGATTAAATTTTATTTAATCTCACGTATCTAATATAACCTTTACCTTCTGTTTTAGCAGCAAGACCTTCAGTTGTAAGAGGGATTTCAACATCGCTTACATGGTACTTTTGATCTTCAACAGCAGATTCAAATCTTAATTTATATCCTTTATTTATTTTAGAATCTTCAATTTCAATTGTTGTCATACTACGATCTCCACCAGTAACAGACGCTCCAGTTTTTGCACTGATATCTACCAGTTTTTTAGTTTGAAATTTATTCCATTCTTTTAATGAGTTGTACCATTTTTTATCGTCTCCCATTACATAAAGTGTTTTTTCGTATTCTCCTTTAGGGTTGATAAGTGAAACTACGATGTAAGCACCTTCTCCCATATAGTTAGACATTTGAAGCATACATTTGTATTTACTTGCCTGTGCTGAAGCTTGAAAAGATATAAGACAGATTAATGCGCTTGTAAAAGCTATTTTAAATATTGATTTCATTCCGGTTTTATATTTTTAATTGAATTGGTATTTGAAAATTTAAAAGTATTATTTTAAAAAGTCAATTGATATGTTTTGTTTTGTTAATGACTCATTTTCTTTGGCTAAAGCATAAGCACTTTCGTCAAATTCGGTAATAATATCTTTTTTAGCTCCAATAGAAAGAAGGTATTTCAGGATAGTATCATTTTTGGCAACCATTGCAGCTTTGTGTAAAGCAGTCAAACCGTCTTTGTTTTTAGCATTTACATCGATGTTTAAATCAGCTAATTTTTTAAGCAAAGATAAATCGTTTTTAGGAACTGCAAGATGATACAATGTATTCCCATCTTTTTGAGGAGATGTAAGGTCTAATCCTTTTTCTTGTAGTAATTTTATTTTGGCAGTAAATGGATCTTGTTTAGCATCTGGTCGGTAAGATTGTACTAAATAAACACCTAAATTATTACCTTCTTTATCAATAACTTTAACATCGGCACCTTTTGCCAAAAGTATTGCAACAGCTTCTGCAGTTCCAGATTTTACAGCTATAGTCAAGGCAGATTCTCCTTTGGCATTTTGTAAATTGATATTTTTTGCTGCTGGTAATAATTGCTCTAATACTCCATTTTCTTTAGCTCCGGCTGCAATCATAAAAGGAGTGTTTCCATCTTTATTAATCGCATTAACATCAACACCTTTAGCAAGGAAATAAGTAATTATTTCGGCTTGGTTTGGTTTTCCTGCTAAAAGATGCAATACGTTTTCTCCAGATTTATTTGTAGCGGTTGGTTTTATTTTTAATTCTTCCACTAAAAATTTATAAGTTTCAATCGGAGTAGTTTCTCTACGTGTACCTTGAGTTGCAATAAGAAGTGCATTATCAGTATATTTTACTTTTCTCTCTAATAACTTTTTCAAAAGAGTAACATTTCCTGTTCTTGCAGCATAATCAAATGCTGTGTTTCCGTTGTTGTCAACATCTTTTAGAGACAATCCTTTTTTGGTAAGATAGTCGGTAATCGTAAGGTCTTTATCAAACGGAACTGCCAAAAGCAATAGGTTTGCTCCATTAGCATATTTTTTCTTCGGATCTATTCCAGCTTTAAAAAAAGCATCACAAATACCTGAATTAAGTAAACCGCTAGTAGCACCAAAAACAAGTGGAGTAGTACTATGGCTGTCTTCAAAGTTAATATCTGAACCTTTGGCAATAAGATATTCTACCAGTTCGGTATTTCCTCTGTAAGCCGCCCAGTGTAAGTAAATACGATTGTCGTGAGTAGATTTATTTACTGGATTTCCTGGTTGTTCTAATAAGAATTTTATACTTGTAAAAGGCGCATCATTATTAATGGCAATAACTGGTACATCAAAAGCATTTGCATTCGCTTCAGATGGACTATTTCCTTTTGCAATTTCAGCTTTAACAACATCAACACTTGGCGCTGTTTTCCAAAAAGAAGCTTCTAATAAAGTATTTTTTTGCTGAGCACTAACAAATAAAGTTGCGACTAATGCGAAAGAAAGAAGAATGTTTTTTTTCATATTATAGATATTTATTACTTTTTAATTTGTGTTGATTCTTATAAAATTCACGACTCAATAGCGTGATTTATTTAGAATCAATAAGATTAAGCAAATGTAAAAAATAATACCAATTAATGCTATTACTTATTTGTTAATGCCCATTTTTAAGGAAGTTTTATTAGTTTGTCTGAAAAGCTTTAGAACTAAAAATATAGAGTAGGGTATTTTAAATATTCTAAAAGTATCCGAAAAAAGTATAAAATAATGTTCGGAGATAATACGATTACATAATCAGTATCGTTTCCGAAGTTTCTTCCTTAAATACTCATTTTCATTTTTTAATTGTATAGAAAGTTTCGCAAGTAATCGAAGTTGCTGATTTGACTAGCAGAGTATTCTTTATGAAAATTTAATTTAAAATGCTTAAAGTGAATTTGTTAAGGTGAAAATAGCGCACTCAGGGTTTTCGTTGTCAGCTTCTTTTGATTTTTTAAAGTCAAGTTTTGTCAAAAGTTTAATCGAACTCAAATTGTCATTATGAGTAAATGCTTCTATCTTTTTAAGTTGTATTATCTGAAAGGCATAGTCAATAACTTTTGTAGTTGCTTCTTGCATTATTCCTTGACCTTGAAAATTTGTCAAAAGTTCATAACCGATTTCGCATTTATTTTTTTCATTTGAAAAGTCAAAAAGACAAATTGTTCCAACAAAAATCTTGCTATTTGTTAAAGTTATTGCCCAATAAATCGAATCATTTCTTTTGATGTTATCATTAATATTGTTGATAAAAGTTATTGCATCTTCAATTGTTCGACTTGCTTGTCTGCCAAGATATTTGTTTATTTCTGTGTCAGAACGCAATGTAAAAATAGCTGAACTATCTTCCGCCGATAATTGTCTAAGAGTTAGTCTTTCAGTTGTTAAAATTGGGAAAGGTGTAAAACCTCTATTTACCATTTTGTCATAGTTTAATTCATTAATGTTCTGACTGCTAACTTATTTAGGCTAGCCAAAGAAAGGTTTCAATAAGGTCAAATTAATTAGCTTTGAGTTGTAAATGGATATTTACCTCAGGCTAATATAATAAATTTCTTTATTTAAATAATTGACCATCTAAGTTGATTTAAGCTATTTCTTTGTTTCTAGTAAGTCATAAGTAGTTCGTTTCATCTCAATAAAAAATTGACTTATGTACTTACAGTTTGTACTTTTGCCTTTATGAATGATAATTTTATAAATGAGTATTTTGGGATAGGAATACAAAATGGTAAAACGCCTGAAAATTTGGGTGTTTTGTGGCGATCGGCTCAAAACTTAGGCGCTACTTTTATATTTACCATAGGTAATCGATATGCCAAACAAGCTTGTGATACTCACGATGCAGTAAAAGCAATTCCTTATTTTCATTATGATACTTTTGAAGCCTTTTTTGAAAATTTGCCCAAAGGTGCGCGATTGGTTGGCGTTGAATTAGATGAAAAAGCTTCCGATTTAGAGACTTTTGAACATCCAAGGCGTTGTGTTTACTTATTGGGAGCAGAAGATCATGGCTTATCTCATAAAGTAATGGATAAATGCCATCATTTAGTCAAATTTAAATCAGAAAAAAGTTTAAATGTGGCCGTGGCAGGAACTATTATTATGTACGACAGGAACTTGTCTAAACCACGTTCTTAAAGCAAAACTTACTAATGTTATGATCTCCGATGTATGATGACTTCGGAGTTTTTTTTATAGGAATCGTTAAATAATTTTGTTAATAATCCACTTATTGAGTATTGTGAAATTGTTTTAGGGGAATGGAATAATATGGAGTAAACAATCGAAAAGTTTTATGGATTATGAAGCAATAATATTAATATTTTACTCCCAGATGTAGAAATTGACAGACTTGTTTTATTATGGGTTTCAGATGTTTAGGTGCGTAGTTTTATTTTGGGATGTTTTGTTCTGTTACTTTCGGAGCCAGTAATTAGCAAGTCCATGTTTACAATATTCCAAGAATTTCAGGTACAATGGGAATCTAAAATCAGTAAATCATTTAATTCAGCTCACAATGCAAACTTAACGCAAGAAAATAATAAAGGTCAGATGTTTGCATCTCTTTAATGTATCATGATTTTGTCATAAAACGATGATTGGTATTTTAGATTATTTAATCAATAAAAAATCTAAACATCTTTTTACCCTCTTCAAAATTTGCTAATTCTTTTGTAAAAACTAGATTTTCAAAAGCTCATTTCCATCAATATGTATTTAAATCCATAAATTGTTAATCTGTTTTTATTTTAGCAATAAAATTGTAAATAATAATTCATTTTTTTGATGTATTTATTTAAGTGTATAATTCTTTGTAAATATTAATTATTGAATTTTCTTTTGATTGTATGAATTCAATCATTTTTTTAGCTATTTTTCTGCTTAATTCATTTTGTTTCATGGGGTCTTGTCCTAAATAGCTCATAAAAGCAGAATCGCTAAAATTTATTCGGTTATTTTTAAAATCTTCCAAATTATTAAATAATTCAACATCTCGCCACCATCCAGCACATTTAAAATTATGATTTAGAAAGGTAGCTTTATGTTTATCTTCTAGATCTAAAATTCCAAAAAATAATTCATTACGAACATTCCCTTTTCCACTAAAAGGTTCAATTCCAAAATATATTCCAGTTTTTTGATATTTTTTTAGAGACAACCATATTCCAGAATTTTTTTCTCCTATTTTATCCCTGCGTTTAATGATGTCATATTTTTCACCCAACTCAGAAATTAAAACTTCTGCTACTCTGTTTCTTATATTGCCTGAAATTTTATATTTAATTTTATCAAACTCTTTGACAATCTGCTCTGCCGATGAAAAATTTTTTAAAATTATATTTTGTATTTCCTCACTCATTTTTTTGTTTATTGTTTGATTTGTTAGCTTTTTAATTAGATAAATATATTGTTTTATTACTTCTCTAAGCATTGGTTTATCAGATGCTTCTTTTATACAGAGTTCTAACCAATTTATGATGTCTTCTTTGTATGATATATTAAAATAGTGTTGTTTTTCAATGAGCCCTATTCCAGAAGTGGGAGAACTTCCGTCCAGTGTCAAGTATAATATAGGTACTTCTTTTAGAAAGTGTTCTTTACAATAATTATAGTATCTTACTAGTTGATTTTGTTGTTCTCCTGCATATATTTTATTTTCAATAATAAGTGCATTTAATTTATCCCGATCCTCTATAATAATATCTATACGACCTCCTTCAGTTTTGTCCTCATTCAATTTTTTGATGTTTTTTTCAACTATTGTTGTTGCAGTTTCAGTATTAAATTTAAATCGATCTAAATCAATCATAATTTCTGATTCTTCGACTTCATTCGAAATAAATTTATCTTCTAGGATTTTAATGAAAAGTTTTAAGGGTTTATCTTTTAAACCATGTGAGCCCTTAGTGTTTAAAAGTTCGCCAATAAATGCAGAATGAGTTCGCACCTCATTGTTGGTTAAATTCAATACAGAAAAAATATTAAATTTTTCTCCTGTAATCTCGGCGATATCATCATACTTTTTTTGTATTATATGCACATGATAAAGTAGACTTTTTATTGTGGATACATTTATTTTTTCTGTCATATTGATTAGTGTAATGTTTTTCTGTTCACAAGTTAGCTAAGTTAGATTTAAATTAAACTTATAAAATTTATTATATTTATTTTTTAAAATTTAACCTTTCTTTGACATGAAAGTATCAAATCTGACATTCATTTATATTCTATAAACACCAAAACTATTTGTTCATCTTTATATGATAATTAATATTTTTGAGATTAATAAATCAATTATGGTTTTACGTAATAACCTTGTGAAATAAATTATAATATTTGCTTATTTGCAGGTAAATATTTAATAGGTAACGTGATTAAATGTAAAAATAGATCAGTATAGAATACAAAGAAGAGAAAAAAGAGGATTAGTTAAGCTAACAAAATGGTTTTAAAGTTCTATTAAAAAATATTTCAAGAAAAGCTTAAAAATTACAATGATTTGAACGTAATTTAATCAATTATACGGGCGATATTTGGACAGTAAGAATGATAAGTTTTTACGCTGGATTATAAAATATTACTAAATAGCCTATTATGTGCGATCAATTAAAGAATACGAAATAATGGCAGATAAAATAATAGGTGAAGAGAAAATCATAGAATCTGGGCAAGAATGGTCTAAAGAAGAAATAATAAAAGTCTATTATCTTTTTAGAAAACTCAATGGGCTGGGTTTACATGAGAGTAATCCCGAAATTCAAAAATTGGCCTATGAATTAGATAGAAATATTAGATCGATACAAGTACAAATACTAATATTTAGTTCATTAGAGAGAATAGGTACTTATAATCATGGCAACATCGATAAATTAAGTATTCAAGTTTGGAATGAATTTGAGTTTAAAAGAAATTTTAAACCAATTATACCTTTTGAGAATATTAAAGTTATAAATGAATCCCAGCCTGGAAATTTATTATCTTATTCTAATTTAGAAAAGGAAGAATTAAGTAATGAAAGTTCAAAAATTAATTCAGATTATATATCAATCGTAATTGATGATCAAGAAAATGAAATCTTAATTTTTAATTACAAAAAATGGAATAAACTACTTATCGAATATTTTTTTAATTCAAAGAACGAAGCAAAAGAAATACCATGTTTTTTTGTATATGAGGAATTATTTGAAGAAATCTCAGACTTTAAATATACATATTCTGATTTTGAATTATCTATAGAAAAAGAATTAAGATCTAAATTATTTTCAGACAAATTTAGTGAATTATATGAATTAAGTAAGCCAAATACAATTGAAGGGAGAACTTTAAGGAAGCCAATACCTGAGTATTTTGGGCTGTTAATATATTTAATTTTAAGCTTGAGTAAATCACAAAATGAAACCCTAAGTGTCTCAAATGTTTATACTCGAATAAATACTATTGGAAAAAGTCGATTTAAAAATAAATGGAACGATATCAATACAGGATTTGCAAAGGATATTTTAGAGTTAGTCTGGATTGATTTAGAAGATTGGTCTAAAAATTTCAAAGCTAAGAAAATAGGTTATTTTAGTATACAAGAGCCTAAGAACAAGCAAAGAAAATATGTCTCTCGAATAGAAAGACATGGATTATTTAATTCATACCACTTTAGGCAATTGTTTAATGTGTTGATTGATATTGGGATAACTCCCAAAGAAAATATTTTTGCTGAAAAATGGTTAGAAATATTTAAAGAAAATAAAAAGAGAATTGGCAATTCTGAAATCATTATTGATTATTTAAAAGAAGACTCAGAATTAAAAGAAACTTTGTTGAAATTTATAAATGACTATTATCAAAATAATTTTATAGATTCAATAATATCTTCAAATTCAGGGAATATTCGTAAGCCATGTATTCCATTACTTTTTTGTTTAAAAGAGTTGCCTCGATGGTCTAGTAAAATAGAAATAGAGAATATTTATTTTAGGGCCTTTTCAAATGAATTAGATGAAGATATTATTAATTTACAAGGTGTTGTTTTAAATGTTGAACATGAATACAAAGAATACTCCAAGAAAATAGTATTTGACTGGATACCAAAAAAAGATTTTTCAATTAGAAATGGAAATAGTGGAAGATATTCAATTACAGGAGCTTGTAAATGGCTAGTTTTAAATAGACAATTAGAAGAATGGATTGAAGTTTTAGTACCTACTAATGCAATAAATATTCTTGTATTAGTTAATTCTGAAAAACTACTTTTTGTTAAAGAAGCATTTAATATGCAGATTGAAGTTTATGAAACTCCATGGTTAGATTATAGTTTTGTTGAATTTGAAAATTTAACAGAATCTCAGTTTAAAAACTTAAATAATCTTCTTGGGTATAAACAGATAATCGAGGGGAAAATTGAGCTAGTTGGTAATTTCTTGCTCGATAGAAGAAGAGTTATTTTAAAAGAATTTGAAAGCTCGTTTAAATATTCAGGGCCCGTGGCAGAACCAAAATTAATTGCCAAAAGCATAGAAGATGATCAAGAATGGGAATTAGCAATGGCTCTAAATGGAACAGATGGATTATTTGTGTTGGACAACAATATTCCTGAAAATGTACAATTCTATGTTTACGAGAGGCAGTCAAATGTAAAAAGCCACTTTTTTTATACAACAGGAGAGTTAAGCAATAGAGAACATAGTAATGTTTTTCGCCCATATTCAAAAGATCAAGATGGGGTAAATATTGTTGAAAGAGTGATTCAGTCTGAAGATATATTTGATATTCCGATAAACTTTAACAGAGAGGACTTTGATACTGTTAAATTCAATACATGGAACGGAAATCTGTGGAATATCTTTAAATCCGGGGAGAGTGACTATATTACAAAAAACTTGAATAGTTTTAGTTACAATAAAGATCATAAAGGGGAAAAACTATTAAATTATTTATCAGTTAATAATTCTATTAAGACATTTGAATTTGTTACCCTTATCAAAGAATTAAACCCAACAATAAGCTCTCAGTTTAGTAAAAGGGTAATGCATTATTGGAGAGATTTAGGCTATATTAATTTTCAAACATATGGTGAAGTAATTAGAGTTTCTCCTACTAATTTATTTTTTATTGAGTCGCCAAAAGGATTAAAAGCATTTCTAACTGGTTTTAGAAACAACGCATTTATTGAAAAATTAGTTGCTGCCTGTCTGGAGCTAAATTTGATAATTCAATCGACAAGTCATTATGGAAATGAATCAGAAATATTGCCTTATAGAATAGAAATTTATGATAAATTGGGTGATTTAGACAGGTTCAAAAAGCTTGCTCAAAAAATAGGAATTGAATATATTAACAATATAGAGAATCCATTCAACAGCAGTTATGCTGTATATCAATTGGCCTGTTTTTATACACAAAGGTCCATTAAAGAACTTGATGCTTATCTAAGTACAAAACTTTTATATGCAACTGATCACCATAGGAAACTAATTTTTGATTCAGAAAGTTACATCTGGAAAGAATCGACAAAAGATATAAATACTGTTTCAGGGCCGGCCCTTATACGATATGATGGATTTAAGGATAGACAAATGATTCACATATATAAGGATGAAAATGGCACTAAAGTTTTAGATGATTATGCATTGTGCAGTTTCAAACTCATTGAAAATAATGTTTTCTATCAAAAAAAGGATAGCGTTCAAGATGTTTCTGATTTGTATATTCCATTAAACATGAAACTACCATTTTGGATAGAAAGAGGGTTGCTTTTAATTGATGCAAGAATACCTATTTTGGATAGGTATCAAAACAAATCTTATCGAGTATATAGAAATATTCATAATAGTATAATACAATTAATTGAAAGTAAATTAAATCAACAATGTAATATTATAAATTAAATGATAAATCCATTAGGAATTTTTGAAAAAGTAAAAGAAGGTTATATATCATATATCAAAACTGCTTTCGGTACTCGTTATGAGGAATTTGAAAGTAATAGAGAGAACTTACTTAATACTGATAAAGTTTTGTATCGACAACCTTGGATTGAACCTTTGCTTGAATACAAAAGTGCAGAAGGAAAAGAAATTAAAAATTTATCACAAAGAGATCTATCAGGACTCACAAAAGAAGAGGTGGAACTCTTTAAGGGCTTTGTTTCTAAAGGTCTATTTATGGGAGATTTTCCATTGTATGAGCATCAATTTAGAATGCTTCAATCTGCATTACAAGGAAATAACTGTGTTATTACTTCAGGAACAGGATCTGGTAAAACAGAAGCTTTTTTACTCCCATTAATTGCATACTTGCTAAAAGATTTATCAAAATATATCCACGTTACTGCATGTGTTAATGAAATTGGTCCGCACACAAATGGACAAGGTAAAAGAAATATACTACTTGATGGTAATGATGCTAGATTAGCTGATTGCGTTTTACAGCGATCTAATGAAAATCGTCCACAAGTTATGAAGGCGCTTATTGTTTACCCTATGAATGCCCTTGTTGAGGATCAGCTTACAAGATTAAGAATGACTTTAGACAATGATGTAATCCGTAAATTTTGTGATAAAGAGTTGAATGGTAACAGAATATTTTTTGGAAGATATAATAGTACAACTCCTGTTTCAGGTAGTCTTTCAAAGATAAATGATTTAGGTGAAATTGAAATAAATGAGTCAAAATGGCAACAATTGGCTACAGAACTAAGTAATATCCAAAAAACCTATGATGAAATTGAAGCCTATTTAGTATCAGATGAGGGGCAGAAATTATCAGATAAAGAAAAATTAGAATTGAAAACTAATTTTCAAAGATTAGATGGCGCAGAGATGCGATCACGTTTTGATATGCATCAAACACCTCCAGATATTCTAATTACCAACTTTTCAATGCTTAGTATTATTCTTATGAGAGCTATAGAGAGTGGAATGCTTGAAGAGACTAAAAAATGGTTAGAATGCACTACAGATTGGGATTTGAAAAATTTAAGTGATGCCCAAAGAACAAAAGAAAAAGAAGAAAGAATTTTTCATATTGTAATTGATGAACTTCACTTGTATCGTGGTACACCAGGTACTGAAATTTCGTATTTATTAAGACTATTATATTCTAGATTAGGTCTAGATCCTTCTTCATCAAAAGTAAGATTTTTAGCTTCTTCAGCTTCTTTGGATGGACAGGAAGGAAGTCGAGAATATGAGGATAGCCAATCATTTCTTAAAGGATTCTTTGGACTAAATAAAGAAATGAAAGTAATTGATGGAACTTATAAATTGCCAAAAGAGATTAGAAAACCTATCGAGCCATCAACCTATATTAAATTAGCGGATTTCGCTTCTGAAATTTCCAGCTCAAATGAAGAGGATTTTATAGATGAGTTGGGGATAAAAGTAGCTGAATGGAAGCAATGTGTTGTTGAAGAAGGAGTGTCTCAACTATTGAAAGAAATAAACTTAGATGAGAATTTAAATTCGCAATTAGTTTTTGCTTTTAAGTCTTTGGATAAGGGATCAGAAAATTATCGATTCAGACCTTTTCCAGTATTTAATAAGGAAAATGATGAGGATAAAACAGAACAGTTCATTTCCATAGGAAGACAATTATTTGGAGATTTAAAAAATGACGAACAAATTTATAAAGCTATAAAAGGTCTTTTATTGATTCGTGGTCTATTTGATACTAAATATGGTAAAGGTATAAAATGTAACTTGCCTAGATTTAGAATGCATTTTTTTATTCGAAATATAGAAGGACTGTGGACAACATTAAAAAATGATGAAGGAGGAGAATTAAGTAGAGACAGAAATGAAGATCCATTTGATGAACTATTAGAATTTTCAAGTATTAAGCATCATAAAAAGCGGGTTTTTGAGTCTCTTTATTGTGAAAATTGTGGGACAACTTTTGTTGGAGGAACGAAAATTAAATATACTGATAAAAAAACATTTAGGGATGAAATAATTACTACCCCACCAGAAATTGAAAGCATTCCTGAAAAGTCTCAATCTGCAATGGTCGAAAGACGATCTGAACTCGATTATGCAGTTTTTTGGCCAAAATATTTAGAAGGAGACGAGATCATTTCAGATTTACTGGAAGAAAATTTATGGGAGATAAGGTATTTAGGAAACAACGATGGAAAACTTTATTATAATCGGAGACCCAATACAGTAGAAGGATTATATTTTAATCCCAGTGGAGGTGTAAAACCATCAAATGAGTCGGGAACAGCCTTACCACATAGTTGCCCTAATTGTGCAGCAGATTATGAATATCGTAAGAAAAGAAAATCACCTATAAGAGGGTTTAGAACTGGTTTTGGTAAAACAAATCAAATATTAGCGAAGGAGTTATTTACTGCCATACCAAACACGGAAAAACAACCAAGAAAGTTAGTTGCTTTTTCTGACAGTAGAGAGGAGTCTGCCAGATTTGCTAATGATATTGAGAAAGAGAATTATAATCAAATAATTAAGGAATTATTATTAGATCAGCGTGAAGAAACAATTTTTGCAAAAGAATTTCTTGATGCTTTGGAAGTTGGAAATTTGAATCTGCAGAGGGATCTATTTAAAAAAATGGATCAAAAATATGCAAGAAAAATAAAGATGGCATACAGTGCAATAAATGATGATGTTATTCCTGCACAGACACAAGATGAAAGACTTGTTGCTGATGTAAAGCAAGCTACTATTAAATTGGAGGATTTAGTTGATAAAATTATATTTGGTTTAGTTAAGAAAGGTATTAATCCTGCTGGCCCTGCTTCATCAAAAGAAAGGTTATTAGTGCGAGAAGGTAAATACTTTGAAAGTACTGAGCATTGGAAAGACTGCTTTGATTGGCAACAAGCTACAATAAATGAAGGAAAAATTGTTGGTGTGCATTCTGAAGAAATACTAATGAATGGGATAAGAGTACCTGTTTATAAGGAAATAAGTTCTTTTATTTTTGGACGCCTATTCTATAGTATGGAGTCTTCTGCTTTAGGATTGGTTGAGATATCCACTAAAACAAAAAACCCTTTACCAAGTTTAATTACTAATTCCGATTATGCACAAGCATTAAATACTTTAGCTAGAATTTTAGGAGATAATTATAAACACAACAAAACAGATAGCACCTATGTTCAAAAATTGATAAGAAATTATGGCGATTTATCTAAAAAGAGACCTGAAAGAAAATATATAAAAAGCGTTGCTCTAAATAAAGCAATTGATGAAGAACAATTAGGAGAAGCCTTATGGAATTCATTAACTAATGAATATAGACATTCTGACGGAGTATTAAAATTAGAAAATTTAAGGATTAATTTTGCTGACGATGATGATAAAGTTTATGAATGTGGGTATTGTAAGACCATTCACTTACACCCTTCTGCTGGTGTTTGTAAATCTTGCTTTAAGCAATTACCCGAAACTTCAAGCAGAACCACTAAAGAAACCAGAAAGCGTAATTTTTATGCTAAGCAATTATTAGATAATCATGAAGTTATTAGAATGCGTTGTGAAGAATTAACAGGGCAAACAGATAATCAACTTGAAAGACAACGACTTTTTAAAGGAATTATAACAGGTCCAAATAAAATTGTAGAAGAAATAGATCTATTAAGTGTTACCACTACCTTAGAAGTGGGTGTTGATATTGGATCTTTGCAAGCTGTTTATCAAGGAAATATGTCTCCGATGCGATTTAACTACCAACAGAGAGTAGGACGAGCTGGACGAGCTGGACAAGCATTTAATATTGCTTTAACATTTTGTAGAGGAAGAAGCCATGATGAATATTTTTTCAATAATCCAGAAAGAATGACAGGAGATCTTTCACCAGTTCCATTTTTAAGTCAAGCTCAAGATCAAATTCTTTATAGAATGATTATTAAAGGGATTTTACAGAGATATTTTGAAAATTTTACTACATCTGGATCTGTACATGGAGAGTTCGGTAAAATAGAAGATTTTTTTAATAAAGATCATAACAATTTCAATGACCTTAAAAAATGGGTCGATGTTCAAGATAATTGGAAGGATATCTATGATTCTTTAACTTTAAATTTATTTGTTAATAATAAATTGTATCTGGGTTATAATATTGATGGTTTTACACAATGGATAGAAGAAAAATTTCTACAAAAATTTTCTGACATTCAAAAAGGATATGCATCTGGTGACTTATCTGAAGCTATGGCCGATTCAGGAATTTTACCAATGTCTGGAATGCCAACAGGTTTAAGGAATCTTATTGTAGGATTTGAAAAAAAATCAGAAAATAGTTTTATGCCAAAAACAATAAGTCGTCCAATTGAGAGAGCTATATTTGATTTTGCCCCAGGGGCTCAAAAAACTAAAGATAAAAGAATTTATACAAGTGTTGGATTGACTCCAAACATAGGGGAAATATATAAAGATTTTAGTAATAAAGGAACTTGGAAAGCCCGTTGCTATGATAATGATGCCTATAAAAAACCAGTATGGGTTGTGGTGAATTTACAAAATAATATTTTAAAAACGCTGCAACATATAGAAGGTGAATCAGTAGATGATAAAATTAATAAAAATTGTGAAAAAGCTTATTTAGTAGTTTTTCCAAATGCTTTTAGGACGGATTGGAGTAATGAACCACAAGATCGAGAGGTTGATCAAGAAATTAGCACTTCTAAACCACTATTGTTTTCTGAAGCTATAAGCCCTGATGAGAAAGGTAAAAAACAGGGAAATTGCATTGTTGGCATCGCTCTTAGTGATTTTACCTGGCGATTGAATACTAATGGAGAAGAAGGGTTTAATTTTCTGCAGACTACTGATAAATATTATGCAGATTTTAATAATCAATTCTTGGATTTGGGTTTAAAAAAGAAATTGGGTTTCGGTTTTAATGAGGCAATTAAAAAATCTGGAATTAATATTAAATTATCAGATGAAACTCAAAATGGCAAAAAGTTATCTTTAGGAGCTAAAAAAACTACAAATGTAATACGTTTACATCCTGAAAACTTAGATTTTTCATTGGATATAAACCCATTCCATACTACAAATCAAGCGAAGAAAGTTAGTTCCAAGGGAGCATTTCATTCAGCGGCCTATTTATTACAAAGGTGTCTAGCGGATCTCTTAGATGTTTCACCTGAAGAGATTGAATTGGCTGCAATTACGGAGCAAGAACTGGATGATTTGACAGGAAGAAGCACTGGAAGAATAGTGTTGTCCGATGAATTACCTAATGGATCTGGCTTTGTTGATTATCTTCATAATAATATTGATGAATTCTTTAAAATGTGTTTAAAGCCTAGTCCTCAAAATAGATATACTTACAGTTTTATCAATGAAGAGCATGCCAAAATATGTAAAGATTCTTGCTATAAAGATTTAAGGAATTATAGGAATTTAAATTATCATGGAATCCTAGATTGGAGATTGGCAGTTGGTCTTATAAGAGTTTTGTCAGATGCTTCATATTTATCAGGTTTAGATGGCAATTGGGATTATATTGAAATTAGAGATTGGCCTGAAATGGCAGATGAATATGCTAGAGATTTCGCTATGAATTTGGGTATTGATATTATTCAAAACCCAAGTTATTACCGCGTTATAGAAAATATTCCTATTATCACTTATAAGAATATTAACATTGTAATCACACATCCTTTTTGGAATACAAAAAGTTTTCCAAATAAATCTGCTCTTTCAATAGTAGTAGCTGAATGTGAGAATTTAAATAAAATATTTTTTGTAGATACTTTTAACTTAAATAGAAGAATGGCTTGGTGTTATGAAGAGTTTTTCGAATGGTTAAGAAATAGTAATAATCAATGATTTAACTGTGATAAATAAAATTGAAAAAATAAGTCCAAGTATGCTTGTTTCTTTTGAAAAATGCAAGTTAAAATTTAGTCTGGATAGTAATATTAGCGTAGGAAGAGGATATAGTCATGAGCTTAATATAAATTCGTTTTTGGGTAGTTTAATTCATAAAGTTTTAGAAACTTATTATAAAGAAATTTATGATTTAAAACTGTTTGATTATAAGTGGGAAGCCTCTTTAATAGAAATGAGTAAATACCTTAGACTTGAATCAGAAGATGATGTTTTAGAATATATTAAATATTGGGTTCCGGCTTATTACCCTAAAAAGATAAATACTCTTAAAATTCTGACCAACTATAAGCTATTGGCTGGAGGTATTATTTATCCAGAAAAGAAAGTGCATTATAAAAATGTCTATGGAATTATTGACTTGTATGAGATAAGTGATGATAAAATACGTATTACAGACTTTAAAACGGGGATCTTATTTAATACTGAAGACGGAATGAATATAGGTGTGAAAGAAGCTTATATTGAACAATTAAAAACATATGGATATATAATATATCAAACCACCGGGTTCCAAGCGCAAAACATTGAGTTAGTAATTAAAGGATTGGGAAATAATGAGATATATTCTTTCAATTGTACTCATGAAGAATATGTTGAACATGGCATAAAGATTGACAACTTGATAAATGAGACTAATACTCTTATAGATTTAGGAAACACAAATCTTTTAGCAACACCTAAAGCTGATATTTGTGATTTTTGTAATCATCAATTTAAATGTCCAGCACTTCATTTCTCTGTAAGAAATCAGTTAGAAAAATGGGAGAAAATTGTTTTATTGGAAAAAATAAATACGAGCTTTGACTTTAAGGAACTTTCAATAAATATAATAGTTAATGACAAAACTGTATCTATTCACAACATCCCAGAAAAGGATTTTGTGATGATTAAAAAAAGGAATGAGCTTGGTAAAGAAGTACTAATTACGCAATTATTTCAAGTTCATAATTCTAATGTTAAAAAGTGGAGTAAACTAACAAAGTACATAGTTGTTTAAGACAAAGGTCCAAGTAACCACATCCTGTTTGTATAAGTAATACGAAATAACCAGAATAAGTGAAACAAGAAATATTGTAATGAAAGATAGGAAAGCTTCTGTGATTTTTTTATAATTAAAAGGTTTTAAAATAATTTTGAGCTTGTTATTTAATGAATTCACATTCTTATTAATTCCATAATTAAACTTGTTAATAAAATGTTCAGTATATTGCACTTTTTCGAATTCGTTTTTCTATATTTGCTAAATAGAATTACAAGTAATCCATATAAAGAGATTTATTATGAAGACAATTAAAAAGGGGCAAATCGTAAAATTTCACACTCCTTTACCAGAGGAAAATCCCAATCAAATATATGTTGTTTTGGAAGTGATAGAAGATGATGAAAGACCTAGGGCCGAAATTCAAGCTTTGAATACGGGATTATCTTTTGCTCCAATAAATACTGTACGATTAGGAGAATTAGAAATTGTAGAAGTAAATATGGATGATTTAATTGGTCATAAAGTCACAATCAATAAATCTGATTATTCTCAAGTGGAAGGAAGGGTAATTAAAGTGAGTGACCAAAAAATAGAAGTAAACTTATCCAATGAAGTTTATGGTGTTGAGACTAATGTTTGGCTTACTGTCGTTGATAGTAATGGCATAGAACATTTAGGAACCTTATTTGTAAAGCCAGAGTAAATAATAGAATAGAACGATCAAAATTGAGATTATTATGAGTACATACATAAATGATGAGGAAAAACTAAAGCATCCTTACTATAAACTGATGGAATTAAGAGGTGATGCTCTGGAAGCAGAATTAAATTCTAAGTCTAGATTAGATTTAATAGAATGGCTTAGTTGGAACGACCGTAATGGAGTTTACAAAGATGACGAATCATTACAAGAGTTTGGAAATATAGTAAGTAAAAGTGAGGCTATTGAAATTATTACTAGGCAAATAACGCAAGCATAAAAAAATGACAAACAGTGACGCTCAAATAGCAGAGAATTCTATGATAAGTTACCTCCAAGATTGTCGTTTAAAAATGGGCGTTTCAATTCGTGAAATTCGAGAAAAAAGAGGATATAATCAGGAACAACTGGCAGAAATTATGAAAGTTAGTAGAACTACTATTTCTAAAATTGAAAGCGGTAAGTTCAATTGCAGTATAGATTATCTGTCTAAGTTTTCATGGTTTTTGGAATTTGATTTTGTTATCAATGTAAGAGAAAATAATAAATTAAAATAATGAGTGAATTAACACATATTGAACTTTTTGCTGGATGTGGAGGAATGAGTCTTGGATTAGAGACTGCCGGATTTGATTTACTTTTCGCAAATGAATTATCGCCCATGGCAGGGGAAACGTTTGCTTATAATATTTTAGGAGAAAACTTGGAACGTAAATCAGAACTTGGTGAAAAAGCAAATAATACGCTTTGGATCAAAAGTAATTATGCTCAAGATAATTTAAAAGATAGATTACGAGAAAATCCTTTTGAGACAGCAAAAGGAAAATATTCAGATTTAGATGCAAAAACAGATTTAAATGGAAAACTTTTAATTGGAAATATTGATTATTTCTTAGAGTTTCTAAACAAGAACAATAAGATAGTAAATCAACTTAAAAAGAAGAATGTAGATTTAATATCAGGTGGACCTCCTTGTCAAAGTTTTAGCTTAGCAGGTAAAAGAGAAAAAAATAATGAAAAGAATCAATTGCCACTATCTTTTTCAAAACTAGCAGGCTTAATTCAGCCAAAGATTGTATTACTAGAAAATGTAAAGGGTATTACTGCTCCTTTTACAGAAAATGGAGAAAAATATTATGCATGGTTGGAGGTATGTAAAGCGTTTGTTCTTGAAGGCTTTGTTCCGGTGTGTATGATGTTGAACTCTAAATATTTTGGTGTTCCTCAAAACAGACCTAGATTTATTTTGATGGCTTACAGAAAGGACATTTTTAATAAAATTTTAAAGAAAAATAACAAGAACGAAATACTTAAAAACTCAGACAAATTTTATAAAATTGTCTCGGAGAATATAAATTCACTTGAAAAGATTACTATCAAAGATTTTAACTACTATGATATAGAATCTAATCCCGAATTATTTGATGGTTTAGTTTTACCCAAAATGACATATAGTCTTGATGATTTTATTAGTACAAGTGAAGCTATAGGAGATATTTTAAGAGCCGATATTCAATATGATATTAATAAAACTGCAGGGAAATATGCTACTTCGCTTAACAATATTTTTAGTAAAAACACACTGGAAGACTTCTCTAAAATAAAAAACCATGAGCCTAGAAATCATAATCCAATTATAAGGTCAAGATTTAGATTTTATCAAGTAATAGAACAATTCCAAAATGGATTAAAAAAGGGAGCTACAGATTTATTCTCAGGAAAAAAAGTATCACCAGATGTACTGGCTAAACTTAATGTAGAATTTTCTCAGCACAAATTATTGTTTATTAAAGATAAGGGGGAAATTTCAAAGTATCCAAGAAATTTAGAGGAAGTTGAAGTGTTAATGAAATCTATACCGACTAAAAAACATTCTCAGAGGGCATTAAAAGAATTTGGTCCTGCTCCAGCTCAGTTGACTGTACCAGATGATTTGTGCCATTATCACTCTGAGCAACCCAGAACATTAACGGTTCGGGAAATGGCAAGATTTCAATCATTTCCCGATTGGTTTGAATTTAGATCAAAAGTAACCACTGGTGGTAAAATGAGAAAATTCCAAGTACCTCAATATACTCAAGTGGGTAATGCAGTGCCACCCTTATTAGCTAAATCTTTAGGTGAAGTGTTGAAAAAACAATTGAAACTGATAGAGTAATCTTAAAATATATTGACCAAAGGTCAATATTGTGGATTGATCATAATTCAGATGATATTGTAATAGTTTAGGTAAATTAAATTTTAGTTTAATTTATATTATATATTTAGAGAATTCAATTAAAAACAAATCGTAATTCAGCAATTAAAACATTATAGATAAGTAATACTATGTTCGAAATTGGTAATTTATATCAGAGGGATAAACTTTTAGATTTTATTGGAAGTAAACAACAACAATCTGGAATTATATGGAATAGGAAAGTTAATGATACTGTAATTATTACTACCGGTGGAAGACATACAAAAAAAGTAAGTTATAGTGATTCTTTGCAAGAAGATGGAAGTTGGATATACACGGGACAAGGAGGAAAGGGTGATCAAAACCCTAATAGTTTTGCTAATTCATTATTAACTAATAAAGAAAAAAAAGTATTAATATTTTCAACTCGTGAACCGAATTCTAAAGAAGTTCGTGATCGAGGAAATTATAAAAAATTATACCAATTTGAAGGATTGTTTAATGTTATTTCTTGGTCAATTGATATTCCTGATCAGGGCAATCGAAAAGGAGATAAATTAATAAAGTACACGCTGAGGCCCATAGTAGAGGAAATTGATCAAATAAACTTTCGCATCCACGATCCTTTAGAGAATATATCAATTAAAAAATTTGACTTCAAAAGCCTTAGAGATAGGGTGATGAGTGATAATGAACAATTTTCAAAACCAAAGCCAATGGGGCTGAAAGAATATAGAATAAGATCTCTTCAGATAAAAAAATATGCACTCTTAAGAGCAGATGGTATTTGTGAGAAATGCGATAATAATGCTCCTTTTAAGAATCAGCTCGGAATTCCTTTTTTAGAAGTTCATCACATCTTTAGTTTATCCGACGATGGACCAGATCATCCTATTAATGTAGCCGCAATTTGCCCTAATTGCCACAGAGAAGCTCATTTTGGGGTAACAAAGACAAAAATTAAAAATGATTTATCCCAAAGAATAGTAGAAAAAGAAAGAATTCTTAGTGAAAAAATAAAATTAGAGAGTGTTCATTAATATTTAAAAAATATAAGCTTAATATCAATTTGATAAATTCATGTTGAAATAATTATTAATTCATGTGTTAAAAGAATGAGGCAACTTTCAAGTATTGAAATAGATAGGATAAAATTGTTAACAGAAAAGTCAGTAGAACTTTGTTTGATTGAACCAACTGAAAATGGTTTGAAAAAGTCAATTATGGATGCTACAGGTTCTGTCAGAGCCTATTTTAAGTCTAATCGTGTTCATGATTATGAATTGCAGAAGCAAGGTCCTGAGAATAAGATTCAAGTACTTTCTTATTTTATTTCAGCTCAGGGTTTAATAAAATCGATAGCGTCACTTTATCGTCCCAATACAAAAAAAGGAGATCCAAGAATTTGGTTTAAAGGATTGGGACAGTATGTAAATGCAAATGATATTTTTGGTGTCATTTATTTTAGAGATGAGTTATATGTTTTAAATATTACTCAATTAGATATTAAAAAACTTCTGAGCAGTGTTATTATAAATCCTTTACAAGAGCTTGTTAATGAAATTAACCAGATATCAAATGAAGTTTCGGATGAATTATTACAATTATTGAATGGAATTGCTTTGTTAGGTCCGGTTCCTGCGATGTTAAACGCAGATACTGCAATTGGAAGGACACTTGAAACACTGTTAGGTATTGATATCAATTCATCTAAGAGCCCAGACTATAAAGGTATAGAATTGAAATCTTTCCGTGATAAAAGGGGCAACAGAAAAACTTTATTTGCGCAAGTTCCGGATTGGAAAGATAGTAAATTCAATAGTTCATCAGACATTTTGAATAGTTTTGGTTACGTTAGAGGTAACGATTTTAAATTATATTGTACTGTTTCTACAATTGTTAGAAATTCACAAGGTTTACAATTGAAAATTGATTCTAAATTAAATCAGCTTAAGGAAAACTCTGACCAATCAAATATCGGTGACTTTGTTGTTTGGGGGCTAGAAACATTACATAAACGATTACTTCAAAAACACAACGAAACTTTTTGGATCGCTGCTGATTCAATTATTGATGATGGAAAGGAGTATTTTCAATATAAAAAAGTAGAGCATACAAGAAAACCTATTGTAACTCAATTTGATATTCTGTTAGAACAAGGAATAATTACACTTGATCATTTAATTAAAAAAACTCCTTCAGGAGCTGCAGCTGAAAAAGGACCATTATTCAAAATAAAACCGAATGCTTTAAATTTATTATTTCCTCCTAGTATTACATATGACTTATTAATTAAGTAAGTTATCTTGAAATAATAATGCATAATGATAGCAAATAAAGGTTTGTCTATTATTTTAATAGAGTAGATGTCATTTGATAATTTGTTAATCTCTTTTCTAGGAGCACATTAGTGGTTTAAGATGTTTTGTTATGAATAATTATGCAGATATTATGGGTGTATACGGTGTCATAGATTATAATTTCCACAATTATAAAGAGTGATTTTTAAAGTAGGTATATTAATAGTTTCACAAGAAAGAACCTCTAATATCCATTACTAGATGATATCAAAATTTTAGTATTTGGAATGTTTTAATTTTCTAAATTCTAAAGGATTAACGCCTTCATATCGACTAAAATATCTTGAAAGGTTTTTGGTATCGGTATATCCGCAAACATCTGAGATTTCTGTGATGGATAAATCCGTTTCGATCAGAAGTTGCTTGACTTGTTTGATACGTAACGTATTGATTTCGTCTAGAATACTTCGTTTTAAAATTAACTGAAATCTTTTTTTTAAAACCCTTCGGGACAATGCTGTTGCATTAACTACATCATCCACAGCTATTTTCTATTACTAAAAAATAAGATGCTGCATAAAATAATAAGCAGGAATGTTCTTTTACTTTAAGTATGATTCTTCTTTTTTGATATTGAAGATATAATGAAAAGGAAGGAGTAATAGTGGTCTTGAATTTATTAAAGGAATTATAAATAGGCTAAATTCGAAAAAGCAAATCTTTTTATAGTAATAGCAAAAGGTGTAACTTTGAAAAAAAAACAACTATGAAAACCGCTAGAATTTTTAGAAACGTATTCATTACTATTTCTTTAACACTTTTTATAACAAGTTGCAGTGTTCATACTGTTCATAATTCATCTTCAAATTCTGGGAAGATTCCTCCTGGGCAGGCAAAAAAAATATCAGGAAGTAAGAGTGCAAAAAATTACGCACCTGGTCAGCAGAAAAAAAGATAAGCAGTTTTTATAAGCAGACTCTTTATTTAACTATTATGTTAAACCTGTTTTTTAATTGAATAGGTTTTTGTGTCGAGCAAGAAATTTTAGAGGATATGATTAAATATCTTATTTATAAAAATTAAGGGGTACTTACTAAGTACCCCTTTAATTTTTACAATTTAATGTTTTCCATTTCCATGCCCTTTTCCATTCCCATGTCCATTTCCATTTCCATTATTTTTATACTCTTTATTGTTCCCTTTACCTGGTTTTAGACCAATAGTTTTTTGTGGTTTACCTTTGTAGCCTTTGCCATATTTTACTTTATGAGTCTTATAGTTATCATATGGAGAATCGCCTCTGTAATTGGTAAGAACAACTTTATATTCATTGTAAAGATCATAATTTCTATAGTTTCTAGGAAGGCTTCTTGCTCTTGTCCATTTTCCATTACTGATATAAATGTAACTAGATGCATTAATATCATAATACATTTCAAGATCAGGCAGATAATAATAGCGTACATCTGTATAGCCTACAGGACCCCATGCAGGTGGAGTTCCAATATTAACATTAACTGATACTTGAGCGTGTAAAGAACTTACAGTAATGAAAAATATACTTATGAATAAAAGTTTTAAAGATTTCATGGTTTCAATTTTTTATTAAATTAATAATGCACTGATAAAAACAAAAACCGAACCTAAAATTGTTTTTTCACAAATATTTATCATAATGCCGAAATAATAAATTCGCTTCGTCTGTTCATTTGATGTTCAGCTTCGGTACATTTTACACCATCAGAACAACCATTTACAAGTTGGGTTTCTCCATAACCTTTTCCAGTTAATCTGTTTGGATCAATACCATTTTTAACTAGCCATTGTATGGTTGATTTAGCTCTTCTGTCAGACAATGCTTCATTGTATTTATGTGTGGCACGACTATCGGTATGAGAACGAATATCAAGTTTCATTTTTGGATATTGATTCAATACATCTAGTATTTTTTCTAAATCGAATGCGGCTTCTGTACGGATATTAGATTTATCCAAATCGAAGTATATCATTTTGATGCCAAAACATTTACCTAGATCATCACCAATTGTTACCATACATTCTGATTTTTCTAATGTTATTGGTAAATTGGTTCTTCCGTTTTCTTTTAAAATATTTACCATTAACTCTCTAGTAGTATATTTGTTTTTTTCGGCACGTACAAAATATGACATACCACACTCAACGGGAAAAGTATAATTACCATTTTGATCAGAATAACTAGTAGCTATAATTTTGTATTTGTCGTCATATAAGGTCAGTTTTGTATTCGGTAAAACTTCCCCTGTTTCTTTATCTGTTATGACTCCGTATAATTCCTGAATGCAGTATAACTTTCTTGTTTCTAAAAATTTATAGATATCATCAGATCCCAGTCCGCCATCTTTGTTAGATGTAAAAAATCCTCTTCTGGATTTGGTGTCAATTATATAAGCAAAATCATCTTTGGGAGAATTAATATCTGCTCCAATATTTTGAACATTGCTTATTGTGCCATCGTCAGCTATTTTTCCAACAAAAACATCTAATCCTCCAAGTCCGGGGCGTCCGTCTGAGGAAAAATAAATTTCCTTTTCGTCGGTTACATATGGGAAAGTTTCTTTTCCTTCAGTATTAACCGATGAACCTAAATTTATTGGTGTTCCAAATTCACCATTATCATTGATACTTATTTTATAGATATCCGATTGTCCGTATGTTCCTGGCATATCCGATGCAAAATATAATGTTTTTTCATCTGGACTCAAGGCAGGATGTGCCGTGCTGTAATTATTACTATTAAAAGGAACCTCCTTTATGTTAGCCCATTCATTGTTTTCAAGTGTCGCTTTGTATATTTTTACTAAAGTAATTTTATTTTCATCTTTTCCCTTTTTTCCACCAATGTAATTGTTTCTTGTAAAATAAACTGTCTTTCCATCTTTTGTAAAAGTAGGAGTGGATTCATGAAATTTTGAGTTTATTCTAGACTTGAATTTTTTAGGTGCATTGGGATTAAAATCCTGATCTACATCTGACTGGTATAGATTGGTGAAATGCTCACCAGTCCATTTGTGTATTCGTTGATTAAAATTACCCGTATCTCTTGCCGAGGCAAAAACAATTTTGTTTTGATAAAATGCAGTTCCGTAATCAGAATATTTACTGTTTATACCTGTTGGACCTATATTATAGCGCCCCGAATTAGCTTTAATTTCATCAAGATAGTTTTTGCTTTCTTCATACAATTTAGCTCTATTGTCATTTTTTGACTTTTGATTAAATAGATCAAGCATTTGATTTGCCTTAACAACATCTCCGGTAGATTTTAATGATTGTGCGTATCGGTAATAATACTCCGGTTCTACCTCGGTATTCATGGCAAATAATTCGCCATACCATTTTGCGGCCTTATCAAACTCGGAATTAAAGTAAAATGAGTTACCTAACTTCTTGAACATATCTTCAGATTTGTATCCTTTTTCGGCTACACGCTCATAAGTTTTAATGGCATCTATGTATGCGTAGTTATCGTACTTTTTATCGCCAGCAGCTACTTTGCCTTGTTGCGAATAACTGTTAAATGAAAAAACACGTACTATTATTATGCAAAGGAGTATATAATTTTTCATGATAAATATTTTTAGAAGAAACGAGGAGTTGTCATTTTACCATTGTTTTTGAATAATTCATAGCGCAGGAATATTTCATGTGAGCCAGAATTATAATTATCTAAGTTGGTCGTTTCACGATCATAACCATAGCCTATATATAGTCCATCGCTAACCTGAAAACCTACCATAGCACTTAGTGAAGCACTCCATCTGTAAGCAACTCCTACAACAAACTTATCGATAAACATGAAATTTGCCGAAACATCTGCCTGTAATGGTGCACCTTCTACCATTTTTATAAGTGCTGCTGGTTTGAATTTTAACTCAGGTCCCAAATCAAATACATATCCTGCCATAAAATAGTAATTTATTTTATCCTTATATATTACAATATCATTATCATCATAACGATTGGTTTCGATGAAATTTGGAATTGACAGACCTATGTATGCTTTATCTGAGTGCCAATAGACACCAGCTCCAATGTTTGGTTTGAATACATTATCTAAATTCTGAAATTGAGGATCGCCTTGATCAGCTGGATTTAATTTGTTGACATCCAGATTGAATAAATTAGCTGAACCTTTAATACCAAATGAAAGTTTAAAATCTGCGGACGTTTGTATGGTATAAGAAAGATCTACAGAAAAAGTATTTTCATTTGTAGGTCCAATTTTGTCATTAACCAATGACACTCCTAATCCTAGATTACTGTTATTTATTGGGGTGTTTACCGAGAAACTACTAGTTTCTGGGGCACCATCAAGTCCGACCCATTGCGTACGGTATAAACCAAAAATACTTAGAGCTCCTCGTGACCCTGCATAAGCGGGGTTGATATTTATGGTGTTGTACATATATTGTGTAAACTGTGCATCTTGTTGTGCGTAACTTACTATAGCTGTAAACATCAAAACGAAAGAAAATAATTTTGTTCTCATAGTAGGTGTATATTATGTTATTATTGTCATTACCCTTTAATCTTAAAAAACAAGTGTATATTAATTCGTAAGTTTAAAATGCGAATTTTTTAATTAAATGCCATCTTGATTATATATTATCAAGATGGCATTTTGCTTATCTGGAAAGATATAGATAGCCATCTTTTTTATTCGTCTGAATTGCACCGTTTCCATCCACAGAAGTGTAATTTAGAATATAAAAGTAAGTTCCTGAAGGAAGACCGTCTGATTGTTTTACGGTTGTTCTTCCTCTTGAAATACCGTCAAAAGCATTTGTTGTGTTGTTATAATTTCTAGTTTCAAATACTAGTACTCCCCAACGGTTGTATATTTCGACAGTATTATCTGGATAACATACTGTGTCTTCTATATTGTCGATAACAAATTTATTATTGAAGCTATCACCATTAGGAGAAAATGCATTATGTACCAGTATTGTTCCGCATGCTAATACTTTACAATCATCATTGATAGAAAGGTTTACAAATATGCTTCTAGGACAAACTTCATCTTGTATTTGGTATTCAAATAAATAGTTACCAACAGGAAGTCCAAAAGAAGTAACTATGTTACCGTTTATAGCATGAGAATTATCAGTATCTATCCAGGTACCAACCGCAGTTGTACTTCTAGGTAATAAATTAAATAAGTTAACCGTAGATGAATCTGCATTACAAGCTTCACTATTAAAAGTTGCAGTTGGTATAACCTCATTTCTAACTGTAATTGTTTGTACCAATATGGTTTTATTACCAGCACAATCAGATAATGTATAGGTTCTTGTTAAGATATATGGACTACCTCCACAACCAGTACCACCGTTATCAGAATCACTTACCGTTACATTTACAGTTTGGCTACAGTTATCAATAGCATCAGTTATTGCATTAGGATTCGCTACAGGAATGTCGGCTATACTTTGCAAGTTTGTAATATCAGCAGGAACAGTTCCTGTTGGAGGCGTAGTATCCTTAACCGTGATTACTTGTGTAAATGTGGTTGTATTACCAGAACAATCACTTGTTGTCCATTTACGAGTTAGTATATAATTGGTGCTACATTCGTTTTCGATACCGCTTTTTACTTCAGTATAAACTACAGGCACATCAACATTACAGTTGTCAGATGCAGTTATATTTGCTGCTTCAGGAACTTTATCACATGATACTGTGATATCAGTAGGAAGCTCACCGTTAAATGTTGGTTTAGTAGTATCTTCTATAGTTATCACTTGCGTGAAAGTATCAGTGATATTACCACAATTGTCTTTTGCTATCCAACTGTTTGTATAAGTTCCTGCATTTGCACAAGACTCAGAAGCTACAAATTGTCCACTAGTTTTTTCGATGGTCACCTCACTATCACAATTATCAGTTGCTACAGGAGCACTAGCTTGCGCAGTAGTTAAACCTGCAGCATCACTACATTGGATAGTTATATTAAGACTTCCAGCTAGAGTAGTCCAAGTAGGTTTCGTAGTATCTTCGATAGTAATCACTTGCGTGAAAGTGTCCGAAGTATTACCACATTCATCCTTAACCGTCCAGGTATTAGTATACGTTCCAGAGTTACCACAAGATTGAGAAGCTACAAACAGCCCGCTAGTTTTAACGATATTAGTTACATCGCTATCACAATTATCAGTAGCAACAGGAGCACTAGCTTGCGCTGAAGTTAATCCATTAGCATCACTACATTGGATAGTTATGTCCAAACTTCCAGCTAGAGTAGTCCAAGTAGGTATTGTAGTATCTTCAATAGTAATCACTTGCGTGAAAGTGTCAGAAGTATTACCACATTCATCCTTAACCGTCCAGGTATTAGTATACGTTCCAGCATTACCACAAGATTGAGAAGCTATAAACTGACCGCTAGTTTTAACGATATTAGTTACATCACTATCACAATTATCAGTTGCAACAGGAGCACTAGCTTGAGCAGAAGTTAAACCTGCAGCATCACTACATTGAATGGTTATATCTAAACTTCCAACTAGAGTTGTCCAAGTAGGTATTGTAGTATCTTCGATAGTTATCACTTGCGTGAAAGTGTCAGAAGTATTACCACATTCATCTTTAACCGTCCAGGTATTAGTATATGTTCCGGCATTACCACAAGACTGAGAAGCTACAAACTGTCCGCTAGTTTTAACGATATTAGTTACATCACTATCACAATTATCAGTAGCAACAGGAGCGTTAGCTTGCGCAGTAGTTAATCCAGCAGGATCACTGCATTGAATAGTTATATCCAAACTTCCAGCTAGAGTAGTCCAAGTAGGTTTAGTAGTATCTTCAATGGTTATCACTTGAGTGAAAGTGTCCGAAGTATTACCACATTCATCTTTAACTGTCCAAGTATTAGTATACGTTCCAGCATTACCACAAGATTGAGAAGCTACAAACAGACCGCTAGTTTTAACGATATTAGACACATCGCTATCACAATTATCAGTAGCAACAGGAGCGCTAGCTTGGGCAGAAGTTAAACCTGCAGCATCACTACATTGAATAGTTATATCCAAACTTCCAGCTAGAGTAGTCCATGTCGGTTTAGTAGTATCTTCGATAGTTATCACTTGCGTGAAAGTGTCCGAAGTATTACCACATTCATCTTTAACCGTCCAGGTATTAGTATAAGTACCAGCATTACCACAAGATTGAGAAGCAACGAATTGACCGCTAGTTTTAACGATATTAGTTACATCACTATCACAATTATCAGTTGCAGTAGGAGCATTCGCTTGCGCTGAAGTTAAACCTGCAGCATCACTACATTGAATGGTTACATCCAAACTTCCAACTAGAGTAGTCCATGTTGGTATTGTAGTATCTTCGATAGTTATCACTTGCGTGAAAGCATCGGTAATATTACCACAATCATCTTTGGCAACCCAAGTATTAGTATACGTTCCAGCATTTGCACATGAAGTAGAAGCTACAAACAGACCGCTAGTTTTGGTATAAGTAACGATTGAACAATTTGCAGTTGCAGTTGGTGCTTGATTTTGTGCTGTTGTCAATCCAGTAACATCACTACATTGTAATGTAATATCTAATGTTCCTGCTTGAGTAATCCAAGTTGGGATAGCTGTATCCTGAACAGTAATTACTTGAGTAAAGATTGTTGAGATATTAGTACAAACATCAGTAGCTGTCCAGGTATTGGTATAAGTTCCTGTACTTCCACAATTTCCTCCCTGAAATTGACCGCTTATTTTAGTGTAAGTAACTGTTCCACCACAATTATCAGTAGCAACTGGCGCATTAGCTTGTGCTGCATTTAATCCTGCGGTATCACTACATTGTAATGTTACATCAAGCGCAGCTGGAGCAGTTGTCCAAGTTGGTGCGGTTGTATCTTGAATAATAATTACCTGAGTGAATACAGAAGAAACGTTAGTACAAACATCAGTAGCTGTCCAGGTATTAGTATACGTTCCAGAGTTTACACAGTTGCCTTGAGCAAAAGTTCCGCTGATTTTAGTATAGGTTACCGTTCCACCACAATTATCAGTTGCTACAGGAGCACTTGCTTGCGCAGTTGTTAATCCAGCAGTGTCGCTACATTGTAATGTTACATCTAGAGAAGCAGGAGCAGTTGTCCAAGTTGGAGCAGTAGTATCCTGAATAGTAATTACCTGAGTGAATACAGAAGAAACGTTAGTACAAACATCAGTAGCTGTCCAGGTATTAGTATACGTTCCAGAGTTTACACAGTTGCCTTGAGCAAAAGTTCCAGATATTTTAGTATAGGTTACCGTTCCACCACAATTATCAGTTGCTACAGGAGCATTGGCTTGCGCAGTTGTTAATCCTGCAGTATCGCTACATTCTAGCGTTAGATCAAGCGCAGCTGGAGCAGTTGTCCAGGTTGGCGCGGTTGTATCCTGAATAGTAATTACCTGAGTAAATACAGTTGATATATTAGTACAAACATCAGTAGCTGTCCAGGTATTAGTATATGTTCCAGAGTTTACACAGTTGCCTTGAGCAAAAGTTCCACTGATTTTAGTATACGTTACCGTTCCACCACAATTATCAGTTGCTACAGGAGCATTAGCTTGCGCAGTTGTTAATCCTGCAGTATCGCTACATTCCAGCGTTATATCAAGCGCAGCTGGAGCAGTAGTCCATGTTGGCGCAGTAGTATCTTGTATTGTAATTACCTGAGTAAATGTTGTAGAAGTATTGTTACATACATCTTTCGCTGTCCAGGTATTGGTATATGTTCCAGAGTTAGCACAAGTTCCCGCTACAAAAGTTCCAGATATTTTAGTGTATGTTACTGTTCCACCACAATTATCAGTTGCTACAGGAGCATTAGCTTGCGCAGTTGTTAATCCTGCAGTATTGCTACATTCCAGCGTAACATCAAGCGCAGCTGGAGCAGTTGTCCAAGTTGGCGCGGTGGTATCCTGAATAGTAATTACCTGAGTAAATACAGAAGAAAAGTTAGTACAAACATCAGTAGCTGTCCAGGTATTAGTATACGTTCCAGAGTTTACACAGTTGCCTTGAGCAAAAGTTCCAGATATTTTAGTATACGTTACCGTTCCACCACAATTATCAGTTGCTACAGGAACATTCGCTTGAGCGGTTGCTAATCCTGCAGTATTGCTACATTCTAGCGTTATATCAAGCGCAGCTGGAGCAGTTGTCCAAGTTGGCGCAGTGGTATCTTGAATAGTAATTACCTGAGTAAATACAGTTGATATATTAGTACAAACATCAGTAGCTGTCCAGGTATTAGTATACGTTCCTGAGTTTACACAGTTGCCTTGAGCAAAAGTTCCACTAACTTTAGTATATATTACTGTTCCGCCACAATTATCAGTTGCCACAGGAGCATTAGCTTGCGCAGTAGTTAATCCTGCAGTATCGCTACATTCTAGCGTTACATCAAGCTCAGCTGGAGCAGTTGTCCAGGTTGGCGCAGTAGTATCCTGAATAGTAATTACCTGAGTAAATACAGAAGAAACGTTAGTACAAACATCAGTAGCTGTCCAGGTATTAGTATACGTTCCTGAGTTTACACAGTTGCCTTGAGCAAAAGTTCCACTAACTTTAGTATATATTACTGTTCCGCCACAATTATCAGTTGCTACAGGAGCATTAGCTTGCGCAGTAGTTAATCCTGCAGTATCGCTACATTCTAGCGTTACATCAAGCGCAGCTGGAGCAGTTGTCCAGGTTGGCGCAGTAGTATCCTGAATAGTAATTACCTGAGTAAATACAGAAGAAACGTTAGTACAAACATCAGTAGCTGTCCAGGTATTAGTATACGTTCCAGAGTTTACACAGTTGCCTTGAGCAAAAGTTCCACTAACTTTAGTATATGTTACTGTTCCACCACAATTATCGGTTGCAACAGGTGCATTTGCTTGCGCAGTTGTTAATCCAGCAGTGTCGCTACATTCCAACGTAACATCAAGCGCAGCTGGAGCAGTTGTCCAGGTTGGCGCAGTGGTATCCTGAATAGTAATTACCTGAGTAAATACAGAAGAAACGTTAGTACAAACATCAGTAGCTGTCCAGGTATTAGTATACGTTCCAGAGTTTACACAGTTGCCTTGAGCAAAAGTTCCGCTGATTTTAGTATAGGTTACCGTTCCACCACAATTATCAGTTGCTACAGGAGCATTGGCTTGCGCAGTTGTTAATCCAGCAGTGTCGCTACATTGTAATGTTACATCTAGAGAAGCAGGAGCAGTTGTCCAAGTTGGCGCAGTGGTATCCTGAATAGTAATTACCTGAGTAAATACAGTTGATATATTAGTACAAACATCAGTAGCTGTCCAGGTATTAGTATACGTTCCAGAGTTTACACAGTTGCCTTGAGCAAAAGTTCCGCTGATTTTAGTATAGGTTACCGTTCCACCACAATTATCAGTTGCTACAGGAGCATTGGCTTGCGCAGTTGTTAATCCAGCAGTGTCGCTACATTGTAATGTTACATCTAGAGAAGCTGGAGCAGTTGTCCAAGTTGGCGCAGTGGTATCCTGAATAGTAATTACCTGAGTAAATACAGTTGATATATTAGTACAAACATCAGTAGCTGTCCAGGTATTAGTATACGTTCCAGAGTTTACACAGTTGCCTTGAGCAAAAGTTCCGCTGATTTTAGTATAGGTTACCGTTCCACCACAATTATCAGTTGCTACAGGAGCATTGGCTTGCGCAGTTGTTAATCCAGCAGTGTCGCTACATTGTAATGTTACATCTAGAGAAGCAGGAGCAGTTGTCCAGGTTGGAGCAGTAGTATCCTGAATAGTAATTACCTGAGTAAATACAGAAGAAACGTTAGTACAAACATCAGTAGCTGTCCAGGTATTAGTATACGTTCCAGAGTTTACACAGTTGCCTTGAGCAAAAGTTCCGCTGATTTTAGTATAGGTTACCGTTCCACCACAATTATCAGTTGCTACAGGAGCATTGGCTTGCGCAGTTGTTAATCCAGCAGTGTCGCTACATTGTAATGTTACATCTAGAGAAGCAGGAGCAGTTGTCCAGGTTGGAGCAGTAGTATCCTGAATAGTAATTACCTGAGTAAATACAGTAGAAACATTGGTACAAACATCAGTAGCTGTCCAGGTATTAGTATACGTTCCAGAGTTTACACAGTTGCCTTGAGCAAAAGTTCCGCTGATTTTAGTATAGGTTACCGTTCCACCACAATTATCAGTTGCTACAGGAGCATTGGCTTGAGCAGTTGTTAATCCAGCAGTATCGCTACATTCCAGCGTTACATCAAGCGCAGCTGGAGCAGTTGTCCAGGTTGGCGCAGTGGTATCTTGAATAGTAATTACCTGAGTAAATACAGTAGAAACATTGGTACAAACATCAGTAGCTGTCCAGGTATTAGTATACGTTCCAGAGTTTACACAGTTGCCTTGAGCAAAAGTTCCGCTGATTTTAGTATAGGTTACCGTTCCACCACAATTATCAGTTGCTACAGGAGCATTGGCTTGAGCAGTTGTTAATCCAGCAGTATCGCTACATTCCAGCGTTACATCAAGCGCAGCTGGAGCAGTTGTCCATGTTGGCGCAGTGGTATCCTGAATAGTAATTACCTGAGTAAATACAGAAGAAACGTTAGTACAAACATCAGTAGCTGTCCAGGTATTAGTATACGTTCCAGAGTTTACACAGTTGCCTTGAGCAAAAGTTCCACTGATTTTAGTATAGGTTACCGTTCCACCACAATTATCAGTTGCTACAGGAGCATTGGCTTGAGCAGTTGTTAATCCAGCAGTATCGCTACATTCCAGCGTTACATCAAGCGCAGCTGGAGCAGTTGTCCATGTTGGCGCAGTGGTATCCTGAATAGTAATTACCTGAGTAAATACAGAAGAAACGTTAGTACAAACATCAGTAGCTGTCCAGGTATTAGTATACGTTCCAGAGTTTACACAGTTGCCTTGAGCAAAAGTTCCGCTGATTTTAGTATAGGTTACCGTTCCACCACAATTATCAGTTGCTACAGGAGCATTGGCTTGAGCAGTTGTTAATCCAGCAGTATCGCTACATTCCAGCGTTACATCAAGCGCAGCTGGAGCAGTTGTCCATGTTGGCGCAGTGGTATCCTGAATAGTAATTACCTGAGTAAATACAGAAGAAACGTTAGTACAAACATCAGTAGCTGTCCAGGTATTAGTATATGTTCCAGAGTTAACACAGTTGCCTTGAGCAAAAGTTCCACTGATTTTAGTATACGTAACTGTTCCACCACAATTATCAGTTGCCACAGGAGCATTAGCTTGCGCAGTAGTTAATCCTGCAGTATCGCTACATTCCAGCGTTACATCTAGAGAAGCTGGAGCAGTTGTCCAGGTTGGTGCGGTTGCATCTTGAACATTAATTATCTTAGTACATGTTGATTCACATCCATTGATGTCTTTGATAACTAAGGTTAGTGTAAATGAAGCGCCACAGTTAGCACCCGCAGTTATTAAAACTGTTTGGGAAGATGTATTACCATTAATAGTAGCATTTCCTGAAATTGACCAAGTGTAATTGCTCATTCCTGCAGGTGCTGAATAACTATTACCTGTTGAAGATGGGCAAATTGGGCCATCTGGACCTGTTATCAAACATACTGGTAATGGATTAACTGTCACAGTTACCGTAAAAGTGCTTCCTGCACAAGTTCCCGAAGTAGGGGTTACGGTATATATTACGTTTATCGGGGCATTGGTTGAATTTGTTAAAGTACCACTGATATTTGAGGCATTGTTTCCTGCTGCAGTTCCCAAAATCCCAACTACATTTGGGGCTGCCCAACTATAGGTGGTACCAGACGGAATTGTTCCATTGGTTCCATTTGTTGGTGTTACAGTAAAAGTACCTCCACTACATATACTAGTAGCAGTTATATTGTTCAATGCTGGTTTCGGATTTACCGTTACTGTTACCGTAAAAGTACTTCCTGTACAGATTCCCGACGTTGGAGTTACGGTATATATTACGTTTATCGGAGCATTGGTTGAATTTGTCAATGTACCACTTATATTAGTGGCATTGTTTCCAGCAGCAGTTCCCGAAATTCCAATTACATTTGGAGCTGCCCAACTATAAAGAGTACCAGCTGGGACTGTTCCGTTGGTTCCATTCACTGGTGTTACAGTAAAGATACCTCCGCTACATATACTAGAGGCAGTTATTGCTGTTATCACTGGTGGGGTGCAACACGCTACTAAAGTTATATTATTGACTGTTTTAGCATTTGGAATAACTTGATTTGTTGGATCTGAGACAGTTAAACTGGCACTAAACGGACCAGCTGAAGAATAAGTCACAGTATAAGGACCTATTGTTGTTAAACTAACTGGGGAAATTGTAGCAGCACCAGGAAATGACCAGCTATAATTAGTGTTTGGCTCAACTCCTGTTGAAGTACTGGTATAAACCACTTTTTGATAAGTACCTCCATCACAACTTTTAGTAATAGAAAAATCGGCGAACAAAGGTGTTTTTATAATTATCCCACTAGAAAGTGCACTGCTGCATTTAGGAGGATTACAAGTTATCAAAGAAAGACTTTGAGCAGGCGTAATGGCTTGCCCACTTGTTTCCCAACTTAAGTAAATGTTTTTTAATTCAAGGGATTGACCTGCAGTATAGTTTGTAATTTGAGCCATTCTGTATTTGGAACCGGCTGTAATTATACTCCCTCTAATTTTAATAGTTAACCTATCAGTTGCAGCACCAACAAAATTAGTGTTATCGAAATTTTTTCGAACTCCTCCAACCAGATAGTCAAATTGAAATAACAAATCATATTTGGAACTGTTAGATGAAATAGTAACCCAAATATACAATCCATTTACAGGATTTGAAATATAAGCCAAAGTAGCCACATTCCCAACATTATCACCTAAATAAACATCTCCAAAATTTACATCTTGAGCATTACATTGCGAAAAGGAACATGCAGGAGTCGTTGTTAATGAAGCATTAACATTATCGAATGTAACATTAGTATTTTGTGAATAACTAACTGTCGTTGAAAACAATAATATTAAAAAAGTTAAAAACGGAATAAAAGTAATTTTTTTCATAATCTTTATTTTAAATAAAACAGTAATTAATTTTTTATTATTTTTTTTTAATAAAAAGTTGGGATTGTTATCTCTATTGAAGGACAACCTGAATATTTAAAAGCTGTTGATTCACCTAGGCTAATCGTTGGATTTGTTTGTGAATAACTGTCTATTGTCAGAAATAACAGAACTAAACTGTCTGTATGAGGAGAGTAATTTTTGTTTCCATATTTTTTTAATTTAAAATTTATGAAATATTTATCTTTTTAACATAATCAAAGTTATATACTCTATTTTTATTATTATTTTTTTTCCTTTCAATAACTTAAAAAGTCGTTGAAATGACAATTTTGTGATATGAAAACAAAAAAAAAGAGAAATTTTACTTCTTAAGTCTTGTATTTTTTTTTAAGAAGTATGCTCAAAATGGTATTTTTTTAAACTATATATTGTTTAAAATCAAGACATTATGCTAGGTGCTCGTATAGCTAGAAAATCGATTAAATGCAATTTTTATAGACAAAATGCTATCTATCGAATAATTGAAATGAGAAGTTATATTGTTCAATTTTATTTTATTGCAATTCAGAGAGAGGATTACAAGATCAAATTATTTTGTCGTATAATTTACTATCCTTTGAGTAGTATTGTATAATAATTATTCGCGTCATTAATACCATAATCTTAATAAATACTATAGAAGGATCAAGCATTACGAGAGAAGTAAAAAAAAGGATTCGTTAATTCGGGTTTTAAATATTTAAGCGGCTACTGTATATAGTAGCCGTTTTTTTATGGCCTTATATATAGGAGTAAGATTGTACTATAATATATAGGAGCTATTTCCTGCTATCCGCTACAATCTTGTCCTTTTTAAAGGAAAAAGGCCAAGGATTTCCGCTACTATCAGGGCTAGGGGCGACAAAACATAACAAAAACCCCATAAGAACGACAATAAAAGAGACTTTGCGCCTTTGCGCGAAACCTAGCGAAATCCAGTAAAAACAAGGAAAACCTAGAGGAAGAGTTCAAAAAAGACAGAGAGAAAGAAAAAAAAACACCCGTAAACATACTGTTATCAGACTGTTAAAAAATAAACCAAAAATACTCTCTAAAAAGTATTGTTTAACTGAATAAAGGTGGTAGTTTTGCACCCGCAACAACGACAAACGTTCCTTTAAATACTGACAAGCAAGACGAATCAAATTAGAAATAAAATTCTAAAAAAAAAGATTTCGAAAAGCTTGTGAGAATGGAAAACGGATGTTACATTTGCACCCCGCAAAACAAGCAAAGTTCCTTGAAAGATTGATAAGAAAGAAGAAAACGGAAACGAAAATTTTCCAAAAAAAAACTTCACAAATTTCTTGCCAGTTAGAAAAGACTTTTCTACTTTTGCACCCGCTTTGAGAAACAAGCGATATTAAAAAAGAAGAACACGTTCCTAGACATATTGAATTGACAGCCGTTTTAAGAGAGATCTTAGAACAACAAAATAAGAGTAATAGAATCGATAGATTTGAATAAAACCGATAGAATCATTAGTCGAATATAATATTAAAATATACGATGAAGAGTTTGATCCTGGCTCAGGATGAACGCTAGCGGCAGGCTTAACACATGCAAGTCGAGGGGTATACTTCTTCGGAAGTAGAGACCGGCGCACGGGTGCGTAACGCGTATGCAATCTACCTTTTACAGAGGGATAGCCCAGAGAAATTTGGATTAATACCTCATAGTATAATAGCTCGGCATCGAGCAATTATTAAAGTCACAACGGTAAAAGATGAGCATGCGTCCCATTAGCTAGTTGGTAAGGTAACGGCTTACCAAGGCTACGATGGGTAGGGGTCCTGAGAGGGAGATCCCCCACACTGGTACTGAGACACGGACCAGACTCCTACGGGAGGCAGCAGTGAGGAATATTGGACAATGGGCGCAAGCCTGATCCAGCCATGCCGCGTGCAGGATGACGGTCCTATGGATTGTAAACTGCTTTTGTACAGGAAGAAACAGTTCTACGTGTAGAACCTTGACGGTACTGTAAGAATAAGGATCGGCTAACTCCGTGCCAGCAGCCGCGGTAATACGGAGGATCCAAGCGTTATCCGGAATCATTGGGTTTAAAGGGTCCGTAGGCGGTTTAATAAGTCAGTGGTGAAAGCCCATCGCTCAACGGTGGGACGGCCATTGATACTGTTAAACTTGAATTATTAGGAAGTAACTAGAATATGTAGTGTAGCGGTGAAATGCTTAGAGATTACATGGAATACCAATTGCGAAGGCAGGTTACTACTAATTGATTGACGCTGATGGACGAAAGCGTGGGTAGCGAACAGGATTAGATACCCTGGTAGTCCACGCCGTAAACGATGGATACTAGCTGTTGGGTGCAAACTCAGTGGCTAAGCGAAAGTGATAAGTATCCCACCTGGGGAGTACGTTCGCAAGAATGAAACTCAAAGGAATTGACGGGGGCCCGCACAAGCGGTGGAGCATGTGGTTTAATTCGATGATACGCGAGGAACCTTACCAAGGCTTAAATGTAGATTGACCGGTTTGGAAACAGATCTTTCGCAAGACAATTTACAAGGTGCTGCATGGTTGTCGTCAGCTCGTGCCGTGAGGTGTCAGGTTAAGTCCTATAACGAGCGCAACCCCTGTTGTTAGTTGCCAGCGAGTCATGTCGGGAACTCTAACAAGACTGCCAGTGCAAACTGTGAGGAAGGTGGGGATGACGTCAAATCATCACGGCCCTTACGCCTTGGGCTACACACGTGCTACAATGGCCGGTACAGAGAGCAGCCACTGGGCGACCAGGAGCGAATCTATAAAACCGGTCACAGTTCGGATCGGAGTCTGCAACTCGACTCCGTGAAGCTGGAATCGCTAGTAATCGGATATCAGCCATGATCCGGTGAATACGTTCCCGGGCCTTGTACACACCGCCCGTCAAGCCATGGAAGCTGGGGGTGCCTGAAGTCGGTGACCGCAAGGAGCTGCCTAGGGTAAAACTGGTAACTAGGGCTAAGTCGTAACAAGGTAGCCGTACCGGAAGGTGCGGCTGGAACACCTCCTTTCTAGAGCCCTATATGTTAGCACTTGTGCACGTTAGGGAAAGAAGACGAAATGACCTATAGGTTAAATTGAAGATTATATTACTCTGCTGTTAGTTCAAATAATACAATTAAGTAAAACAGAGTCTCGTAGCTCAGCTGGTTAGAGTACTACACTGATAATGTAGGGGTCGGCAGTTCGAGTCTGCCCGGGACTACTTTTTAAAAAGTAATTGACAATTAATAATTGACAATTTCTAATTAGAAAGACTGTAAACTTAAAAAAAAGGAAATTCTAGAAGTTGGAATTCACCAAAAGAAATTAGATAAGAATTAAGAAGTCTAAAATCTGAATTCTACAATCTAAGATTGAAAAATGGGGGATTAGCTCAGCTGGCTAGAGCGCCTGCCTTGCACGCAGGAGGTCAACGGTTCGACTCCGTTATTCTCCACAAAAAGCTATAAGCCGTAGGCTATAAGCTTAATGCCTAAAGCGTAAAGCCTAAAGCATAATAAAGTTCATTGACATATTGAGATAAGAAAATAATAAAAAGTAGAAAGCATTTTTTATTGAAAGTAGTGATACAGACGATAAAGAAAACGGTCTTGATTTATCAAGACTGGTACAATAAGCAAAATAAGGGCGTATGGGGGATGCCTTGGCTCTCAGAGGCGATGAAAGGCGTGATAAGCTGCGAAAAGTTACGGGGATCGGCACACACGAATTGATCCGTAAATACCTGAATGGGGCAACCCACTATGTTGAAGACATAGTACACCGATAGGTGGGCAAACCCGCTGAACTGAAACATCTAAGTAGGCGGAGGAGAAGAAAACAAAAGTGATTCCGTAAGTAGTGGCGAGCGAACGCGGATTAGCCCAAACCAATGTTGTTACGGCAATGTTGGGGTTGTAGGACCACGACATTTCTTGCACAAAGAATTAGAATCTACTGGAAAGTAGAACCATAGAGGGTGATAGTCCCGTATAGGTAATGAGTGTAAAGGATAGTGGTATCCTGAGTAGGGCGGGGCACGTGAAACCCTGTCTGAATTTGGCGGGACCATCCGCTAAGGCTAAATACTCCTGAGAGACCGATAGTGAACCAGTACCGTGAGGGAAAGGTGAAAAGAACCGTGAATAACGGAGTGAAATAGATCCTGAAACCATACGCTTACAAGCGGTCGGAGCCCTTTCGTGGGGTGACGGCGTGCCTTTTGCATAATGAGCCTACGAGTTAACGTTGCTGGCAAGGATAAGTGGTTAAGCCACGGATCCGTAGCGAAAGCGAGTCTGAATAGGGCGCTTTAGTCAGTAGTGTTAGACGCGAAACCGTGTGATCTACCCATGGGCAGGTTGAAGCTGTGGTAACACACAGTGGAGGACCGAACCGGTTGACGTTGAAAAGTCTTCGGATGACCTGTGGGTAGGGGTGAAAGGCCAATCAAACTCGGAAATAGCTCGTACTCCCCGAAATGCATTTAGGTGCAGCGTTGTGCATAAAGTTATATAGAGGTAGAGCTACTGATTGGATGCGGGGGCTTCACCGCCTACCAATTCCTGACAAACTCCGAATGCTATATAATGTTTCACAACAGTGAGGGCTTGGGTGCTAAGGTCCAAGTCCGAGAGGGAAAGAACCCAGACCATCAGCTAAGGTCCCCAAATATATGTTAAGTTGAAAGAACGAGGTTTGTCTGCCCAGACAGCTAGGATGTTGGCTTGGAAGCAGCCATTCATTTAAAGAGTGCGTAACAGCTCACTAGTCGAGCGGACGAGCATGGATAATAATCGGGCATAAACATATTACCGAAGCTATGGATTTTAACGTAAGTTAAAGTGGTAGGGGAGCATTCTAACAGGGTTGAAGGTGCGTCGTAAGGCGTGCTGGACTGGTTAGAAAAGAAAATGTAGGCATAAGTAACGATAATGCGGGCGAGAAACCCGCACACCGAAAGACTAAGGTTTCCACAGCTATGCTAATCAGCTGTGGGTTAGTCGGGACCTAAGGCGAACCCGAAAGGGACAGTCGATGGACCACGGGTTAATATTCCCGTACTACTTATTACTGTGATGGGGTGACGGAGTGATGAAAGCGCCGCGAACTGACGGAATAGTTCGTTGAAGTACCTACCTATAAGCTGCGCAGGCAAATCCACGCGGCTTGGGGAAATACGATAGTACTCGGAGACTTCGGTCAAAGAGATAGTGCGCCTAAGGGCTTCCAAGAAAAACCTCTAAACTTCAGGTAATAAGTACCCGTACCGCAAACCGACACAGGTAGTCGAGGAGAGAATCCTAAGGTGCTCGAGAGATTCATGGCTAAGGAATTAGGCAAAATAGACCTGTAACTTCGGGAGAAAGGTCGCCAGCAGCAATGCTGGCCGCAGTGAAGAGGTCCAGGCGACTGTTTATCAAAAACACAGGGCTCTGCAAAATCGTAAGATGAAGTATAGGGCCTGACACCTGCCCGGTGCTGGAAGGTTAAGAGGAGATGTTATCTTCGGAGAAGCATTGAATTGAAGCCCCAGTAAACGGCGGCCGTAACTATAACGGTCCTAAGGTAGCGAAATTCCTTGTCGGGTAAGTTCCGACCTGCACGAATGGTGTAACGATCTGGACACTGTCTCAGCCATGAGCTCGGTGAAATTGTAGTAGCGGTGAAGATGCCGCTTACCCGCAGTGGGACGAAAAGACCCTGTGCACCTTTACTATAGCTTAGTATTGACCTTGGATAAATGATGTGTAGGATAGGTTGGAGACTGTGAAGTGGCGTCGCTAGGCGTTGTGGAGTCATTGTTGAAATACAACCCTTTGTTTATCTGAGGCCTAACCCCGCGCTTGCGGGGGACATTGCTTGGTGGGTAGTTTGACTGGGGTGGTCGCCTCCAAAAGAGTAACGGAGGCTTCTAAAGGTTCCCTCAGTACGCTTGGTAACCGTGCGTAGAGTGCAATGGCATAAGGGAGCTTGACTGAGAGACATACAGGTCGATCAGGTACGAAAGTAGAGCATAGTGATCCGGTGGTTCCGCATGGAAGGGCCATCGCTCAAAGGATAAAAGGTACGCCGGGGATAACAGGCTGATCTCCCCCAAGAGCTCATATCGACGGGGGGGTTTGGCACCTCGATGTCGGCTCGTCACATCCTGGGGCTGGAGAAGGTCCCAAGGGTTGGGCTGTTCGCCCATTAAAGTGGCACGCGAGCTGGGTTCAGAACGTCGTGAGACAGTTCGGTCTCTATCTACTGTGGGCGCAAGAAATTTGAGTGGATCTGATTCTAGTACGAGAGGACCGAATTGGACAAACCTCTAGTGTATCTGTTGTTCCGCCAGGAGCACCGCAGAGTAGCTACGTTTGGAAGGGATAAGCGCTGAAAGCATATAAGCGCGAAACCCACCACAAGATGAGATTTCTTTTAAGGATCGTGGGAGATGACCACGTTGATAGGCTATAGATGTAAAGGCAGTAATGTCATAGTCGAGTAGTACTAATAATCCGTAAGCTTATGTACGCTTTTCCAGCCCCCTAACCCCCGAAGGGGGAACAAAGGGGCTGGGAGAAACTTTCTAAAAAATACTTTTTTCTTTATCTCAGTGTGTTAAGATATTGTTTAATTGATAATTAACAATTTATAATTGATAATTAATAATTAAAAGTTACCTCAAGTAACAACGACCTTAAGGTGGTTATTGCGGCGGGGCTCACCTCTTCCCATCCCGAACAGAGTAGTTAAGCCCGCCTGCGCAGATGGTACTGCAGTTATGTGGGAGAGTATGTCGTCGCCTTTCTTTTGAATCCTCATCAAGTAATTGATGAGGATTTTTTTTGTGCCTTACTTTTTAAGAAGCAAAAAGATTTTACCGCAAAGTACACAAAGAAAAAAAACGCAAAGGATCGCAAAGCTATTTATTAAACTTTGCGACTCTTTGCGTAATCCTTTGCGCTCTTTGCGGTTAAATTATTATTCTTAGCAACTTCGAGAGATACTGTAATCTAAATTGATTTATATGCTAAGTTTTCTTTTGTGCTCTCCAGCTTTATAATCTTACTATTAGAAACAATATTATTCTCCATGAGTAAACGTGCAGTTAAATAACAAATCGTAGACTCAGCACCTTGATTTAGATTTACATTTTCTTTTTCTAAACCATCATAACAACCGCCAGTAATTGGATCGTACATAATTTGGTTTAAATGATTCTGACCCAAGAACCAATTAAAGGCCATCTTCATGGATTTTTTGTAAAAAGGATCTTTAAAAGTTTTATAGAATAGGTCTAATGTCTGTATAGTATACGAAACATCTATAGGTTGCTCGCCATATTGGTAGGGTATCGACCCTTTATGATGCCATCCATTATTAGAAATGACTTTAAATTCTCCATTTATGAACATTTTGGGTAATAAAAAATCAAAAGATTCAATTGCAATCTTCTTATATAGTAACCTATCCGTTGCTAAGTAAGCATATAGCATCGATTCAGATAATATACTATTGGCATAAGTAAGATAATTTTCAAACCAATTCCAATTTTTGGTTGCATGATCATTATAATTCTTAGAAAGTCTATCAGCTAGTTTATCTATTATTTCGATAATGCGTGGTGTAGGTTCAACGGAGTTGTATAGAAACAATCCTTTGATTATAAAACCAATTGATCTAGGTGAAGTAACTGTTTCTGTCCAATCTAATGCTTTAAAAATACATTTAGATGCTTTGTTTAGCGTAGAAGGAGGTATAAGTATCGATTTTAATGAAATTAGCATTCCTAAAGCCCAAATTGCTCTTGCATTTGAATCTTCCAGATTTACAGTATCATTTTTAGGATCTACATTATTAAATTCATCTACATAATTTATAAAATTACCTTCAGGTTGTTGGCATCTTTCAATAAAATTAAGATAAGTATTGATATAATAAATATCATTGATATCTTCTTTAAGTTGGTAATGTAAACACATAGAAATTAATGCTCTCGCATTATCATCGAGTGTATAACCAGAAGTAATATCAGGCTCAGAGATTTTACTAAATTGTATCATTCTTAGCGATGTAGTCATATTTTTTTGATGATCCATTTTTATTGCTGGATACGTAAATTTAACTTCTATAGGCTCTTTTATAATCTTCTGGTAGGTAATCATATGCTTGATTGCTACATTCTCCCAGGAAGTTTTTCTGGTTTTTTCGAATGCATTTAAAGCCATAGATTCTCGCAATCCAGAATCAGAAAGAAGTTTTATAGTCGCATTTGCAAATTGTTCCGAGTTTTGAATGTCTACCAAAATACCGGTATCAGGAGAGAGTACTTCTATAGTATGAGGTATCTTAGTTGCTACAATAGGACAAGAACAGCTCATAGCATACGAAAAAGTACCACTTACAGCCTGATTTGGGTCTTTTGATGTAAAAAGATAGATATCGGTTGCTTTTAAATAATTTAAAAGTTCCTTAACTTCTAAATATTGATTAACAAAAAGGACGTTGTTTTTTAAGTTCAAATCATCTACAATAGATTCTAAATGATTGCGGTATTCATCTACATTATTAATAATATTATTGGGATGAGTTTTCCCAAGAATCAGATACAATACAGTAGGGAATTGTTTTACAATTTTCGGAAGTGCTTTTAATCCTGTCTCAATATTTTTACCTTCACCTAATAATCCAAAAGTGGAAAGTATTATTCTATCTTCAAAATTAAATTTTTGCTTTGCTTTTGATGTATTTTCATATTCTACGATATGTGTACCATGATGAACACAAACAATATTTTCTTTATTTATTCCATAATCTTCAACGAGAATTTTTTTAGATTGATTTGTCATTACAAAAAACGAATCAGAATATGATGCTAATAACTTAACAAAGCTTCTTAATTCTTCGTTTGGATTTGGAATAACGCTATGAAAAGTAAAAGTTATAGCCTTTTTACTTGCATTTAAGAAGTCGATTAGGAAATTACCATATTCTCCGCCAAACAATCCAAATTCATGCTGAATATGGATTAATTTTACAGCATCGTCTTTGTTTATTTCAAGCGCTACCTTCTTATATTCATCTCTATTTTTAGTATTTAAAATATATCCCGATTTAGTATTTGGATTTATTTTATCGGTCAATTCACATATTTCACAGGCAATACTTTTTCCATATACTTTATTTATCGCATTAATACTGTCTTCTGTATAGGTAGCAATACCACATTGTGTTGGCGGAAATGTAGAAAGGAATATTATTTTCGATTTTGTGTCTCTCGTTTTCATGGGCGTTAATTTTTAGTTCTTGTAATAAATCATTTTATGTTTATTATTCTACTATAACTTTATTATCGACAACATGTACTAGATGTATTATGGGGCTTATAAGTTATTCTATTCTAGTTTTATATCTAGTAACCGTTTTGTAACAAATCTTGAATTTATAAAATTAGTATTGTAGAATTACATAGATTAACTCAATCGATTATTTGATTGACTCATTTATGTTTATTCGTTAAAATGGAAGATTTGGTTGAAATTTAAAGTTTAAAACCGCAAAACAGATAAAATTGCTTTTATCAAATGTAAGGATAAATAGCTAGTAAAAATGAATTAAAAACGATGTAATTGGCTTGTTTTTAGATAATTACGAATTGTTTAAAATACTAGATTTAAAAAAGACATAATTTATTTTTTTAAGTATTTATAAGGTTAATGTTTAATTGAGGTAATATTTTTTGTGTTTGAGTTAATTCAATTCTTTAAGAAAAGAGAAATTTGTAATAACTAGAAGGTCATTATGAGCTTATTTACTAACTAAAAATATATCATTATGCTACGTTGGACAGTCATTTTTATAATTCTTGCAATTATTGCCGGAATTTTTGGTTTTGGTGGTATTGCTGCTGGAGCCGCAAGTATAGCCAAAGTGCTATTCTTTATCTTCATTGTATTGTTTGTAATTTCATTGGTTACAGGAAGAAGAAAAGTATAAATTAAAAGATGATAGAAAATTGTATTTATCTCTTTAAAAAAATTATTAATTATGAAAATAGAATATGCAAAACACGAAACGGATTATATTAAAGAGTATCAAGAAAAAGGATATACATCTAACTATCTTTTCGAAAATGGGTATTTAATTGATACAGAAACAAAATACTCCTATAAACCAGAGGAGATATTTATTGTAGCGCAACATCGATATGAAGGTATGAGTAATCCCGATGATATGTCTATTTTGTACATAATTGAAACTGCCGACTCAGTAAAAGGAACATTTTTACTGGGCTATGGTCCCACTAGTGATTTAGATGCCTCTGAATTTTTTAAGGATATTCCGGAGATTAATTGTTCAGATAAAGAAAGTATAAATAATCCATAACTATTTTTTATTTGATTGGGGGATCAATAAAATTATTTTGCTTAAAAAGTCTTGTCATTATAATGATAAGACTTTTTTTTGTGTTTTGTGTTGATATCTAGTTAATTATGAAACTTAATGTCGAAATTCTATAACAATATTCTTGTTTATAATGCGAAATTTGAAAGTATCAAGAACGAACTAAAACAGATTTAGAGCATCTGTTTTTTTAGAACATTCAAAAGAATTAAGAATTATTTTAAAAAATTATTAAAAATGAAAAATATATATCTAAAAGCCGGAAAAGCACAAGATGTTTTTAATGAATTAAAAGAAAGTCTTAAAGGTACTTTGACCTTGAATAATGAAGAATATAATTTAGCACTAGAATCAGATTTTGTAAAAGGTAATATCGAAGGAATAACATTTCAGGAAGGGATGGCGTACATGCAATTTGATCTTGTTTTTTCTGATGATGTAATGTTGAGTATGGAATCTTTTAAGACATCCCCGATTTTATTTGCTTATTGTTCCGAAGGTGCTCTTAAGCATAGTTTTGGAGAGAATGGAGATAAAAAGAGTCTTAAGAAATATAATTCAGGAGTACTAAAAAGTTCCTCTAGTATTAATAGTATTTTATACTTTGAAAAAAATATTCCGATTAAATTTTCTATAATAGGAGTTGGTATTAGTGTATCTACTAATGGACATAATGATGATTTAATAAATAAGCTAAAAAATACATTTTTAAATAAGAAAGAAAATTACTTAGATATTAGATTCCAAAATTTTAAGATTGCCGAAAAAATTGAAGAGTTTAATGCTATAACCCAAACAGGAATTGTTCGGAGTTTGCTAAAAAAAGGAATTTTGCAAATTATTTTGGCAATGGAAATCGAGCAGCATACTGATAGTTTTGCTAAGATATCTCAAGCTATAACTTGTCTTACATTAAAACAAATTGATGAAATCAAAAGGATTTCAAATTTCATTATAAATTTTCCTGCAGAGGAATTTACTATTAAGTTTTTAACTCAAAAAACAGGATTATCACCAAATAAATTGCAAGAAGGATTTAAGCTCGTGCATAATCGAACGGTGAATGATTTTATAACTTTTATGAGAATAGAAAAAGCAGAAAATTTAATTAGAACATCAGACTTAAATATCTCTGAGATTGTATATTCTATAGGTTTTACAAGCAGAAGTTATTTCTCTAAAATATTCAAACAAAAGTACAACTGTAGTCCTAAAGAATATAAATACAACCAGAACTCGATAGCTAAAACAGCCTAATATATTTATTGGTTTATTAAGGAAAGAAGCAGCTTTTATAAAGCTGTTTTTTTTGTTTATTCTTTTTCGTATTTACTAATAAAGTAGATCATCAATAAATTAAGAAATAAAGAAATACTATTTGTTATCATTATCGGATAATCTTTTTTAAGAAAACCATAAACGACCCATAAAAAAATACCCAGCGTTAGCGTACTAAACATCGTTAAAGAAACATTTTTCACCTTTTTAGATTTCCATACTTTTATAATTTGCGGAATAACAGCTACGGTTACGCATATTCCTGCTACAAGTCCTATGATATTAGTAGTTTCCATAACATTGTTTTAGGAATTTAATTATCTATTAAACTTATAAAATTTTAAATCAGGATGTTGAGAATCGTTTAGTGATGCTATAATAGAATTCATTGCCATGACACTAAAAGTAATGCCGTTACCACCAAATCCTAAAACATAATGCTCGTTTTTTTTAGGATTGGGTTTGCCAAAATAGGGTAGAGCATCTTGAGTTTCTCCAAATGTACCAGCCCAGGAATAATCAAGTTTATAATTTATATCAGGAAAACATTTCTCGAATTGTTTTAAAAGATAGGTTTCTTTTCGGTGTAATAATTTATCTCGTTTTTCGGCATTATGAAATTCTTCATCGCCACCGCCCATAATAATTCTATTATCGGAAGTTCCTCGAAAATATAAATAAGGTTCAGATGTGTTCCAATAAATAGCATTTTTAAAAGGGTTAGGAATTTCTATAAAACTTTCTGATGTTAATGCATAAGTACTTTTTAAATCTACAACTTTTTCAGTAAGGGTTTCAGTACTTTCATAACCAGTACAATGTATAATATCTTCAGTAGTAATTGTAAATCCATTTTCTGTTACAGCAATGATCTTTCCTTTCAGATATTTAAATTCAGTAATATTAGTGCGGTCAAAGATTAGCATTCCTTTTTGTTTACAATATTTCAGAAGGTCATGTGCCAGTTTATACGGATCCATTATTGCTCCAGATTCTGATTCTATGGCAGCACAAGCATTTAAACCTTGTTTTTTTAAATCAGTTTCTTCAAGCCACTTTACTTTAAAACCATTCTCTTTTCGGGCTTTAAATTCTCTTTGTAAAAACGGAATGTCTTTTTTTAATGAACAAAAATAAATACTCTTTTTAAACTCAAATTGACAATCACTTTTTATTGTATCGATAATTTTCTTGAGATCAAAGATTGCTTTTTCGCAATTCTTATAACTTGAAACGGCACATTCGAAGCCTCTTTTTTCTATTAATTCATGCAAAGAAATATCAATTTCATATTGTAATAGCGCTGTGCTTGCGGCCGTACTACCGTTACAGATATCTCGTTTGTCTACAAGAACTACTTTCTTACCTTCGGAGATTAGTTTATAAGCTATTAAAGCTCCGGTAATTCCTCCGCCTATAATTAAAACAGGCGTAGTAATGTCTGCATCCAACGATGGATAACTTGTGTCCATAGCATTTTTTATAGGCCAAAAAGTTTCGGTTGAACGTAGTTTCATAATTGTATCTTTTCGATAATCATTTGATTACTGTTTTTAGAACAAGTAATTATATTAGAAGTTAAAGTAGAAGTATTTTTATATATTATTTTTTTGTGTTTTCTTTTGTAGCTTCTTCTTTTTTCTCGTTCTCCTTTTCTTTTTCTTTTTCTTTCTCTTTTTTCTCCTTCTCTAGTTTTTCATGTTCTTCCTTTGCTTTTTTATCAGCTTCTTCTTGTTCCTTTTCTTTCTCTTTTTCCTGTTTTTTGTAATATCCTCTAAACAAGAAATTACTTTTGGCAGCTTCCATGTTCTGACTAAACCCTTGTGTACCATTTTCTAGATTGGTAATTGTTTTGGTCAGTGTATTTGCAAGTTTAGGATCAGTCATTAATCTAGATAATGCACCGTTCCCATTATTCATATTATGGGTGAAAATGGCAAGTTCTTCGGATATTACACCTGCGTTGTCCACACTTTTCTTTACACTTTTCATGATATCATCCATTTCGATGGCATCTATAGAAGCAATTTTGCCATTATTAGCAATGATTCTATTAGATTTGTTTCCCGGAGATATGGTAAGAACTTTGTCACCCATCAATCCTTCAGAGCCAATGCTAGCTCTGGCATCAGTCTTTATAAATTGCTTGACCTCTTCTTTTATAACCAGTTTTACAACTACCGAAGAATCGTTTATCAATTGTATTTCTTCGACAGTACCAATGTTAATTCCTGAGAAACGTACATTGTTTCCGACTTGTAAACCACTTACGGTTTTAAAAGTTGATGTTATATGAAATGTTGAACCAAATAGATTTTGTTGTTTTCCGATAAAGTAAATAGTTACCATAAAAAGGATTAAGCCTATTGTTACAAACATTCCTAGTTTCCATTTATATCCAGATTCCTTATTCATAATTTCGTTTTATTAAATGTTTATATAAAGAATGATCTTACCCATTCGTCTTCACTTTTTTCTAATTCTTCGTATTTCCCTTCAGCATGTATTACACCATCTTTTAAAATCATAACTCTATCTGCAGTTAGTTTGGCACAAGACATATCATGGGTAATAATTATCGAGGTTGTTTTACGCTTTTTCTTAATTTCTAATATTAATTCACTTATTTCTTTAGATGTAATTGTATCCAATCCCGTGGTAGGCTCGTCATATAGAATAATTTCGGGTTTTAGTATTAATGTTCGGGCAAGACCAATTCGTTTTCGCATACCGCCGGATAATTCCGAAGGCATTTTATCTACAGCATCGGCCAGACCAACACTTTCGAGAACATCCATAACTTCAGTTTCTATTTCCTGAGGGGATAATTCCTTGTTATGTCTTTTTAATGTAAATTCTAAATTCTCTCTTACCGACATCGAATCATATAAAGCCCCACTTTGAAAAAGAAATCCAATTTTGACTCTTATCTTATTGAGTTCAGTTTTTCCTAATCCAATTATTTCTTCGCCTAAAACACTTATATTTCCTTTCTCAGGAATTACCAATCCTACAATACATTTTATAGTTATAGATTTTCCTTCGCCAGACCTTCCTAATATCACTAAGTCTTCGCCTTTATTTACAGTTAGATTTACTCCTTTTAAAACATCGTTATCGCCAAAAGATTTATGCAAATCTTTAATCTCAATTACAGGAGTTTTTTTATTGGGAGCAACTGTTTGTACTATATTTTCTTGTTCAGATTTCATATTAAAAGAATAAATCAGTGATTTGTACTGCGAGCATATCTATGATAAAAATGGTAAGCGATGCTGTAACTACTGCTGAGTTTGCAGCTTTACCAACACTTTCGGTACCGTTTGCGGCATTAAAACCTTTGTAACAGCCAATCATTCCTATAAAAAAACCAAAGAAAAAAGTTTTTATAGTGGCGGGAAAAATGTCTATAAAGTCTAGGGATTCAAAAACCTGCGACATATAGCGATAAGCATTTACATCGCTGTGAATTGTAATTCCTGCATAGCCGCCCAAAATTCCTATTGCATCGGCAAAAATTACCAATATAGGAACCATTAAAGTTGTGGCTAAAATGCGGGTTACAACCAAGTATTTGAACGGATTTATGGCTGCTACTTCCATAGCATCTATTTGCTCTGTTACCTTCATCGAACCTAGTTCGGCACCAATTCCGGATGAAATTTTTCCTGCGCAAATTAATGCAGTAATTACTGGAGCAATTTCTCGAATTAATGATAATGCAACCATACCTGGTAACCAGGATTCTGCGCCAAAAGTGGCTAATGTAGGTCTTGTTTGCAATGTAAGCACTAATCCCATTATAAAGCCTGTTATCGCTACCAACGGAAGAGATTTATAGCCAATAAGATAACATTGCCTAAAGAATTCTTTGGTTTCGTATGGAGGAATAAAAACTTCCTTGAAAAACTTTTTGGTAAAAAGTGTTACATCACCAATATCTGTAAAAGTGTCTTTTAAGTAGAAAAGTGGCATAGTATATTTTTAGTTGTTGAAAAATCATTTTATAATCGTAATGCGTATTAAAAAAATGGAAAAATTCTTAGTCTGTAAAAAAATACTTAACTAAAGGTAATTTATATTTTCTTGAAAAACACTATGATTTTACAAATCAGGGTGTTTTAAATTATTGATTTGTAAAATGTTATGTTTGTTATTGTAATGATAAAGGTCAGTATTTTACATACAATTTTCATTATATAACTTTAAATAAAGATTATATAATTCGCATCGATTAAGCAATAATGATGTAAATAGGTATTGTAAAAAGTAAAAAAAGAATAATAAATCCGATAAACTAAAGATTTATTGGCTTTCGCCAAAGAAGAAATATAAGTTTTGATACACTACGCTTAAATGTACTTACATAACTTATATATTGACTTTTCTTAAACCATATAAGTGATTTAAGAAAGTAGAATATTATTACACTATAAAGGAAAAATAAGTTTTATTGGAGTAAGCTTAAATGTATTTACATCATTTATATGTTTATTTTTTCTTAAACCATATAAGCCATTTAAGGAATTATAAGTTTTATTAGATTACGCTTAAATGTACTTACATGACTTATATGTTTCGTTTTTCTTAAATTATATAAGTGATTTAAGAGAGTAGAAGTTTTAAAGTGTCTTATTTAAAGGAACATATCTATTTTTTGTTTAGAACAATAATCTAAAACCAAAAACAGGAAGTTCACCTTGCATAAAATCCAAATCTTCAGATCTTTTAAAACCCAATCGTTCATACATTTTCCAAGCAGTTTGCATTGCTTTGGTCGAATGGATAATTAGCTGATGTTGTTTTTTACCTTTAGCTTTCTGGATGCAATCATTTATTAATAGTTTACCAATTCCTTGATCCCTTGTCATAGGATCTACTGCTAATAATCGGAAACCAGAGGTGTTTTTTTCTTTGGTAGCAATTCCGCCAGAACCATAATATTGCATATCGCCAAAATAAACTACGCCACCAACTATTTTGTTATCAAAAGAAACAGCAACCAAAAGTTCTGTTTCGGGATTAGTAGTTAAATCACCAATATTGGCAAGCATCTTATAATAATTGGGTTGCTCAGATTCTTTAGGGAAACCTTCTAATTGCGAATAAACCAGAACCATCAATTTTCCGATTTCCTCAAATTCATTTGCATTAGCATTTCGGATGGTATATTCTTGGTTATTCATAATCTAATATGGTTTGTTAATATTGAAGAAGTAAATATATAGTTTTTAATTCTTTGTCAATGTACGCGGATTAAAACTGATTTTTAAAATTAATAGATGAAGTCGTGAATATTTTAGACTTAAGAAATTAACCGCAAAGGGCGCAATGGTTTACGCAGAGGTCGCAATCCCGAAATGTCGAGATAGGACTGAATTCTTTTATTTCTATCTAACTCTTTGCGAAAGGAACGCGGATAATACTGATTTACTAAAAGTAAAGACGCAGATAAAAACAGATTTCTCCCTTTCCGTCCTGAAGCTTCAGAATCGATATCACCATTGTTAAAAAAATCCGTTTTTATCCGCGTTTTCGCCATAGCGAATCCGTTTAATCCGCGTTCCTTTCTAGACAATTTAAGTTAGTAACTATAAAACACACACATTTTCTTGAAATCTGTTTAGCTTACTATAATATCATGTTTAAAAAGCAATCCTTTTACTTCCTTTAAGGTAAAAATAGCTTTTTTGAGTTTTACTCTAGATGGGTCGATGGTATAATTATAACTAGTTTTAAAGTCAGTTTTGTTTGCAATAGCTTTATCAAATTCGGCACGATATAAGTCGCAATTATCAAAAATTACATTTGTAATATCGCTTGCCATAAAATCGACAGCAACCAAACTGCAATCGGTAAAGGAAGTTCCTTTTATCTTTAAAGTATAAAACTTAGAAAAATCGAGAACACAATTATTAAAATTTACTTCAAAGATGAGTTTGTCACACATGGCAAAATTCACATCCTTGATTTCACAATCATTAAAAGTAGCGGTTCTAAAAGCGACATAGTTTATTTTGGCTTCGCTAAAGATGCAATTATTAAAAACACAATCGATAAAAGTAACGGCTAGAAAAGTACAGGCAGAAAAATTGCAATTGGTAAAAGTACAAGATTCAAAATCCTTGAAATTCGCATCATCTATGTTATAAGTGATGTCTTTATATTCAATATCAAGGAAATAGTCAGTCATGTTAATTAGTGATGGAAAAAGATAAAAAGTGAAATGTAAAAAATGAAAAGATGATACAAATAAACGAAAATATTTATTGTAGAATTCAAGATTTGGTTTTTAAATTTTTTGCTGTAATTCCAAAATAATTTTCCATTCATTTAGTTTAGAATCGAATGACTTTCCGGCATTTGCAGGACTGGTTGACGGAAGCGTAATAAGTTTGTAATCGTTACTTACTTTAATATACTTTTTAAAAAATGCGGCTGCTTTTTGTCCATTAAACAAGATAGTTTTAATGTCAGGATGTTGTTTCAAGAAAGTATCAAAATCATTTGTTATTTCATTCTTAATGGCGCTATCAAGACTTCCAACTCTGTCACAGTATTTTAAAACATCCCATAATGCGATGTTGTTTTTTATTAAGATTTCTTTTTTAGCTTCATAAACATCAGTAGAATCTTCATTGAAAACGGTGAATAGTATTTTCCAGAAGTTATTTTGTTTATGTCCATAGTATTGTCCTAACTCCAAAGATTTTATTCCAGGCATAGTTCCCAGAATTAAAACAGAGGCATTTGGTGACGATATGGGATCAAAAGAATAACTTTCCATTATTTAGCTTATTTACTATTTTGAGAAATCACAATTAAAACAATGGCTATTAACGCAAGGAAAAGCCCGAGATAATTTAGCTTAGTTTGTTTCTCTTTAAAGACTAAAATACCAGTAAGACTTCCTATAATGATTACACCCATATTCATTCCTGCAAAAACAGTCGACGGATTATCGGCAAATTCCTTATGTGCTTTTAAGTAAAAAAGAATATTACCAAAATTAAGGATACCAATTAACCCTCCAAAAAGAATATTGTTAGCAGTTAGTTTTACTTTTTTAATAAGAGTTTGATAAAGAACTACTACAATCATTATCGTCATTGAGATTGCAAAAATTGCAAACAACGAGGTAGTGTAGGGAAGGTCGGTGTGAGTTGCTATTTGCTTAAAAAGAATATCAATTACTCCAAAACCTAATAATACAATTGCAGGATAAAACCATTTATTAGTGGTCTTGTCTGCGGGTTTATTCAGGATAAGCAATAGGGCAGGAAATCCAATTAAAAGCGCAGTTATTTTAAGAATATTAAATTCTTCTTTAAATAATAACCAAGCAGCAAGAATAGGTATAAATAGCGAAAGGCGTTGTGCAGCATCGGTTTTTACAATCCCCATATGTTTTATAGACAGAGCCAAAAAGAGAAATATAGAAGGTAATAAAACCCCAATCACAATGTAAAGATTCCATGGTGCAGCAGCTGTAATTGCAGTAATATCTGGGCTAAATGATATATAACAAAGCGCCAATGCAAAGATGTAATTGTAAGCGACAATTTGGATATTATTAGTATCGTATTTTCGTGCTATCTTAAATAAAACACCAACACTTACACTACATACAATACTTAAAATTAGAAATAACATATATTTTTTCTGGTTTATTTTCGATGAAATTATTCGCTACCAAATTTACTTCTATTTTAATTAAAAAAAGCCTTCAAAAACGTATGTTTTAGAAGGCTTTATATTTAGCTGAAAATCAGGTTTATTTAATAAAATCCATTTCGAGATGATCGATTCCAGCATCTACAAAATAATTATCAGTTTCTTTAAAACCATTTTTTATATAAAATTGTTTCGCAACAACCTGAGCGTGCAAGTATATCTTTTCTTCCAATTTTACATCATCCAGAATTTTAAGCAATAATGCTTCGCCAATACCTTTTCCTCTATAGTTTTTCAGTACCGCAATACGTTCTATTTTAGTTCCTTTTTCTGTTTTTCTATATCTCGCTGCACCAGCAGGCAACTCATTATAAGTAGCTAAGTAATGAACAGATTCGTTGTCATCCATCGATTCGCGTTCTACCGATACATGTTGTTCCTCTACAAAAACTTGTCTTCGTATAAAGAACGCAAGATCTATTTGATCTTGGTTATCGATTTGTTCAGTCTTAATTATATTGGTCAAAGTTGCGTTTGATTTATTCTCCATTTTAATTGATTTATGCTGTCAAAAAATAATTTATATGCAAATATACGTAGTTGACTACATATATTCAAAATCAATAAGAAAATTTTAAGTTTTATTAATACAGCAAGCAATAATCTTTCCTGTAAAACAATATTAAATAAATAGAAGAGTCTATTTTCAGGAGCAGAACAAGAGTTAGTTAATATCAACTTGAGTCCCGCTGTACACTATATCTTTTCATGGCTAAAGGAGCCATAAAAAGGATGCCGTTCCCATCGGGGCTAGGAGGGAAGATTATTGATTCTATCACCTTTTTTAAGCTTGTTTTTCAATAGGATTTCTATTCCTGCAAGGTTTTTTTCAACCTTGTAGGTATAATTTTTACGAACTATAAGATTTCGTATTATTATCTTAAGAGTCCCGAAGCTTCGGGATAAAACCTGTTAGGCATCTTATTAATTATCATACCTACAAGGTCAAAAAAAGACCTTGCAGGAGATTTATATAAATTAAGCATAAATTACTTTTGAGATAAAGTCCCTAATAATTTTTCTAAGTTATCAATAGACATTGTAAAGCCTTCCTTAAAGCCCATTTCAATCATTCTCTCCAAACGCTCCAGAGATTCATTTACAATAGTAATGCTCACTTTTGTTATGCCGTTTTGTTCGCTAAAATTGTAATCCCAATCAGAACCGGGTATTTCTTTATTTTCATTTTCGTCGGCAAAAGTATTGTACATTTTAAAATTAGTCTTTGGAGTAATCGAAGTGTATTCCTGAACAGACCAGCGTTCCAGACCTTCGGGACTTACCATAGCATAAAATCTTCGTCCGCCAACTTCAAAATTCATGTGTTTTGTTTTAGCTGACCATGGTTTAGGAGCAACCCATTGATCCAGAAGTTCTGGTTTGGTAAAAGCGTCCCAAACCAGCGGAAGTTCCGCATTAAATTCTCGGTTTATGAATACCGTTTTTATGGATTTGTCAACGGTAAAATCAAATTGTAAATTTTTCATTTTTTCTGATTTTTAAGTGTTAATAATACTTCGTCGAGTTGATTAAATTTAGTTTCCCAGATTTCTCTGAATTGGTTTAACCATTTATCAATCTCTTTCATTTTTTCAATTTCGAGTGAATAATAAATTTCTCTGCCTTGTTGTTCCTGTTTTACAAGTTCGCATTCGGTAAGTATCCTTAGGTGTTTAGAAACAGATTGTCGGCTAGTGTCAAAGTTCTCTGCAATGGCGTTGGGAGTCATTGCTTGTATGGCAAGTAAGGCAATTATAGATCGCCTTGTTGGGTCGGCTACTGCCTGAAATATATCTCGTCTCATATTACTTAAAGTTTAAAATAAGAAACCAATCAGTTGCAAATTTACGCGCAACTATTCGGTTTCGCAAATTTTTAGATGATTATTTTTTTTAAGAGCTGACAATCTGATTAATATGAATTTCTGTCTCAATTCTGGACACTATATCTTTTCCTTTCTAAAGAAGGGGTAAAGTATGTCGTGTTGAGGGTATCTATAAAGTAAAATGTAATTTTGTAATATAAATATTATTTTAATTAAATAATTGTTTATAATATCGTATAATTAATCTTGTATTTATTTTAAAAATATAAATGGATATGTCAAACTTAAAGATATTTGGAAATCCCAATCCAGTAGTAGGAGTCAAAGAATATTATTCAATAAATGATTTCTTTGGAGATTCATCTTCTAAACAAAATATTCTACCAGAATATCAAGTTGCATCTAATGATCAAGTAAAATGGTCTGTTTGGATATTTGATAAAGGTTCTTGGCGAAAAACGAAAGAAAATAATAAAACAGGAATAACAGTAGATTATATTTTTTATCAAAAAAGCCTTATTCGTGAAGGGATAAAACTATCAGTTGAAGTTAATGGAGAAAAAGCTATTTTTGATATAAAGCCACTAAGAGCATCGCAAGCCAAAATAGTGCATGTTGATTTGTTAAATGCTAATTTAAGTAAGCCAACAAAGCCGTTTGTTTATGGTGATTGGATTGTTGCTCGTGTGCATTGTGTCGGGATGGACAGGTTCTCTATAAAGGCTACTTTATGGGAAGATGATGGAGGTAAAACTAAACAAAACACTACTAACGTAAGAATACAAGAAAAAATAGGAAATGTTTTAAACGGTATAGCTGATGTTTCGTTTTATTTAGATCCTAGTAATGCCTGGCTTGCTAATATGAAACTAGCAGAAGGAGATACTAACGAAGGCGAATATCATGAGTATTATGTAACAGCAGAATTTTTAGAAAGAAAATTAAAAAGAGTACCTAGTTTAAACACTAATGTGCCTAATCCTGATTATAAACCAGAAGTAGTTATAAAACAAACTCCTGCAGAGAAAAAAGGCCCATCTAAAAAAGAAGAAAAAGGAATAAATAAATCTGAGAATAAAGTTTATGACTATCATGAAGCGAAAGTAGCTATAAAACCTACAACAGACTTTAATCCTGTCTGGGAAAAAATTAATAGTTTGATGAAGGTTAATACGGATAATAATTGGTGGAAGAAGAAGGAGGAAAAGAAAAACGGTATTTGTGAGAGTGAGGCAAGAGTTCGAGCTTTTATGAGGATGTTGAGGGTAAAAGAAGATACTGTCGGCGATTCTGGTTACGAAAAAAATGTAGGAGGGAAATCTTTTATAAAAGATTATAAAAAAGATTGGAGTACACATCCTAAAATTTCCATATACATTAAACGAATTAATAAAAATTCTAATGCAGCTGGTGCATATCAATTTATGGGAGATACTTATGATGAAATTATTAGAAATTACGGTAAAAGATATAAAATTTCAAATTTCACAAAAGAGTCTCAGGATAAAATGTGTTTAATATTAATGAAGCATTATTACAAAGATGATAGACCAAATAGTTTTTATAATCCCGAAAGTGTTGAATCTAAAGAATGGAGAAAAAGGTTTAAAAATCAGCAAGCTGACATTATTCAATTAATTATTGATGATGATATTAAAAGAGCTGCATTGCTTTCTAGTTTATGTTGGGCTAGTTTACCTGATTCTCCTTATGGTCAACAAAGCTCTTTATATACTTTTATAGACGTAAAAAAAATATACGATTCCTATTTAAAGGAAGAGTTAGTTGCAACAAGTAATGAGCTTTATCTTAAAAAAGGGTTTTTAAAAGAATTTGGATATAGTTGTTGTGATGGATATAGTAATTCAAATACTGGATGTAGCGATAAAAGTGATATTGATTTGAGAAATAAAATGACCTTTTATGCCCAGAAGACAAGTACAGATTGTAATATTACTTGTAGAAAAATCATGAAAATTATTGATATTTACCCAGAAAATCCAACAGAACAAGATGGTGAATCATATTACCAAACTGCATTGGAAACAAAAGATAGAAAAGGATTAACATTAAATATTGATAATTTTAAAAAGGGAATCAACTATATTGATAAGTCTTTAGAAGAAGGATATCCTATAATGGTAGGTGTTCATCATTCAAATATTTATAAATATAATGAAACCAGTGTCCCAACTACAGATCATTATGTAATAATTGTAGGGAGATTTTGTGATAACAATGTATTAAAATACAGATTTTGGGATGTTGGAACAAAGAATGGAGAAATAAATGATTATAAGTTTACAAAACATGAAGATAAATTATATTCAGACGAGATTTTTCATAAAGGTAAATCATATGTTGTTAGTCAAATTAGGAGAAATAAAAAAATAGATGATAATTCATTAATTACATTTTAAAAATGAAAAAAGTAAAAAAATATATTATTGGAAGTTTGATATTGCTAATGTTCTCTTGTAAAGGTCAAGATAAGAATGAAGTAATAAATAATTCAAATAATCAAAAAGTTAATGATTTAAAGGGGATTACTTTATTAGAAGTTGAGAAAACGGATAGTTTGTATACTGTTTATAATAGATGTGACGGAGGAAATGGTGTATTAAGAATTTCTGAAAAAGAATTTTATTATTACCATCCACAAGAAGGAGCTTACTATAATATTCAAAATGTTGAAAAAATAAATAGCAATAAATATAAAATCACATCTGATGGCTATTATTTTTTTAAGAATGATAAATTAATTCCAGAAAACAGTGTTTGGTCATTAACTAAAAAAAATAATCTGTTATGGGAATTCGGAAAAGAGTCGAATAAAAACAAAGTATTATTATCAGATAGTTTAAATATAAAAATTGGGAAGATAGCCTATAAAATGCAGCCTCTTAGTGAATGTTCTGAAAATAATGAAGAGGAAGTAAAAGGTGAAAATTTAGTTGGTAAATGGGGGACAAATTGCGAAAATCCAATTGGAATAGTAATAAAAGAAAATGAATTAATAATGTGTGTTGAGCCTAATGTTTATTATATACACTTGACTAAGATTAATAAAAAAAAGGAGGACAAAATTTTAAAATATAAATTAAAAGGATTTGAAGGAATTGGATCTAAAGATATAAATGCTCAAAGTTATTTTAATGATAATGAAATTGCGATTGTAAAATTTTTAGAGGATAACAAAATAGAATTTACTTGGTTAGGCTTTTATAACAAAGTGAATAAAGAAAGACAAAATACAGAATCACTTATTAGTAATGAGAATCCAACTATTCTAAAAAAATGTTATTAATGAAATGATGGTTTATGTTTTAGATTTCGCGATTTATAAGTACGAGTGTTCATTAAAAAGTAGACTATGAAAAACATTTTTGTTTGTTTATTTGTTATGATTTTTATTGCCGTTGGTTGTAAAAAAGATATTGATAAAGAAGTTGGAGGTAAAGAAAAAGATGGATTACTTGAGAAAAATATAAATCCATCTAGTAATCTAAAAACTGATTGTTACCAAGTTATTATTGATTTAATAAAAAGTTCAAACTTTAAAAATCCTTTTAAGGATAATTTGAAAATTGAGATTGAAAATAATAATGGGGTTAATATGAAACTACGTTTGTTTGATGCAAATGATAAGTCTGAAAGTACCATTGGTTGGATTGTTTTTGATGCCGAAAACATGAGACTTTTAAATATTACAAATGATATTAAGAATCCTATAAAATTGACTTTTGAGCATAAGTTATGGAATAAAATTATTGAATGTTTTTTTGATAATGATAGAAGTTATTATTTCGAAGAAGATGATAAACCATTAGGAAAAGAAAATTGTAAAACCACTACTAGAGAAATGGAAACAACTCAAGTATGTATTTTTGAAAACACTAATATAAAAGATATTTATGATAGATTAATTTTGAATAAAGAGATAAACGATTCAGAATATTTAAGTAAAGTTTTTCCCGAATCAAATCAGAATATTGTGATAAATGAAAAAGGAATTATAAATATTGAATACAAAATAATGACCTCAAAAAAACTAGAAATTACTATGAATTATGAAGGAGGGGTAACAACTCTTGAAATAATTCAGATTAATAATAATGTGAAAAGAATTATTACCAATAGCGCTGATTAATCTAGATTTTACATTGATAGAGGAGATTTGCAACCATGATGGATTATGGTTGGAGAAGAATTAGGAAGATAGTTTCTTAACAAAGTAATGTTGCTATTAATTATGAAAAAAATAATTTTATTACCAATACTATGTTTAATGATTTCTTGTAAAGAGAGTAAAAAAAATACTTCCTTATCAAAGGACATTTCAAATAAAGAATATTCAATCTTAAAAAAACAAGATACACTTATAGAAAATATTTCAAAAAATTGTGATGAAGCACAAGAAAGAAATATTTACGACTATAATTTATGTAAAGAGTGGAAAATACTTGATGGATCTCAAATAAAAGAGATTTTAAAATCAGGAGAATTAGGGGATGGAGGAGAAGGAGATTCTCGAGCACTTCATTATACTTCATCAGATTTTCCGATTTGGATAACGGCTGATATGATTGTAGGAAAGCAAAAGTATGAGCTAAAAATCAATGGTGGTTCCTATTTTTACTTAACAAATGATAAAAATATCACGTTCCTTTATTTTTGCAAAAATAATAAGTACAGAACATCTTTTATATCTGGAATAGGAACAGAAGATGATGAATTATATGAAAAACTAAAAACTAAAAATTGGGATAAAATAAATTCTCAAAAAACAGATTTAAACTTGTGGCAAGGTAATTACAATTTTGATAATGGAAATTTTGAACAAAGCTATAAAAGCTATCATATTAAAATAGAAAAAAACACTTGTATTTTGTATCAAGATGACTTACCTGCATGTGAGATTGAATGTATTGTAGATAGGCATGGTAATGAACTATTCTTATATATAAAATCAGAAAAATTTAAAAAGTCACCATATGATGTCTCTTATGTTGAATCATTATCGGAAGGAGATTATTTATTAAAGATTATCAAACGAAATAATAAATTTTATATACAATCTCCTATAATAAAATATTGGAATGAAAAGAGTAATACATTTGAAAAGAATATAGAAATAGAAAGCGAAAAGATAAATTAAATGAGAAAAATTATAATATTATTTTTATGTTTTGCAGCATGCAAAAAACACACACCATCAATTAACGAAAGCATAAAAAATAGAGATACTTTAATAATTGATAGCAATGATTTTGGGGCTAATATGTTAAAGGATTTCTATTATTCATGTTATTTAGATGATGGAGTAATTAATGATAAAGATCTTAAAAGAAAATTTGTTTCAACAACTATTTTAGAAAGAATAGATAGTTTAAGAAATGGAGAGAATCTTATTTTAGATTACGATCCATTTATAAAAGGACAAGATTATAGCCACAATGCGATTAAAAATACATTAGAGATAAAACCTTTAAAAAATAAAAATGAATTTAGAGTAAGTTTTTTTTTATTTGATGATGAAAATGAAAAAAAGATTAATGTAGATTTTTTATTAGAGAAAAATGAGAAAGGAGATTTTGTAATTGCGAGTATTCTAAATGATAAATATCTAAATATAAAAAGAGTAGATAAAAATTTAGATGCTGCTAATAAGATAGACTCTGGTGAGAGTTTAAGTAAATGGTTTGGAAACTATAAAGGTTCATTTTTGAGAATGAAAGACGAATCGGCAGATCCGAGAGGTTGGGCTACAATTAACATAAAACTGAGTAAAGATTCTCTAAGTTTTTATTTATTCAGCTATTTAGAGGAAAAGAATTTAAAATTAAAGCTAATTAAAGCTAACGAAAAGAGTATAACTCTAAATATGGGAAATAATAATACTCTAAAAATAAATAATAGAGGAAGTAAAAATAAATATACTTTAGAAAGTTCCTATATAAATAATTTATTGGGAGAAAGAAAGATTGTTGAATTATCTAGAAAAAAAATTTAAGATGTGATTCCCGCAATCTCAGCTGACGAGAGGGTCTCGCTCGTGAACGCAATCTAAATTTAACAAAACGAATATTGGCTCTTTAAGTTTTTTTTGGTAAACTATTACTAGTTTTTTTATTTTAATTATTGCCATTCTTTGCGTTCATGAGCGAGACGCTCGGGTTCACAGAGGGGATTTAATAGGTCATTTAATTTTATTTATCCTCAATAATTTTGTACCTCTTATCTTCAATAAATAGTTCTTTAGGTGTGGATTTATCAGGAAACTCAAATAATACAATTCTATCAATTTCTTTTTTGGGTTTGATTTTCGTTTTTGTATCTGTAAAATAGGCTTGAAATTTTAAGAATCTATATAAAGTATCTTGTTCAGACGAAATGTATACTTCTGCAAAATCAAAAATGCAATCTTTTTCACCTTCGTTTTTCAAAGTAAGTTTTAATTTGACAAATTTCATCCCTTCTGCAGCTTCTATTGGTATTCGTGGCATTAAAGGTATTGGATCACCAGGTCTCATATAGTCTTCAGAAACCTTCTTGAATTTAATACTCAAACCTTCAATACTATTATTTTCAGCTTTAAACCCAGTGATGATGATGGAAAGTATTAGTAATATTGCTATTTTAATTTTTGTCATTGATTATATTTTTATCATAGAATGCACAGCGCACAATTTCAAATGATATTTTCGTTGTTGTAAAGACTTTGAAAAGTGTGGTTAATAGTATAAGATACTTATTTGATCTTTCGATTAATGTGTACGATAATTGGATTTTTGCCGTCTAAATCTCTTTTATTGCGCCCAAATAAACCAATTTCTACATCATTTGGTTTTTCTGGTTTTAATTCTTTTGGATTTACGTAAGTATACATTCCGTATCCATGTCCTGAAACAACCCATCCTTCAGTTTTATTTAAGTGTGTTACACCAAAATCTCCTGCCGAGCCTCCAACATGAACGGGACCAAATTCTTTCATTAATTTCATAGCTTCATTTTCTAAATTCGGAATTGAGTCTGCGTTGTCAAATATTATGTATGTTCCATTTTTAAACAAAACCCAATCCTGAAATTTAGGATTAATAGCAAGTTTAACTTGATTTAGTAAATTAGATTCTATCATCTTATTGATTTTTTGATTGTCAACTTTCTTTTTCTCTGAGTTTCCACAATTAAATAAAAAGAAACTTAAAAGAATAAGTATTGTTTTAAATTGTTTCATATATAATTGGTTATTGTATTTTTAGAGCAAGTGTTTGTCTAGTGAAGCTACTGGATTTTCTGACAACAATATTAGAACAATATGTTTTAAAAACAAAAGGAGATTTGGATAAAGTAGAAATGGATTATAGCAATGTGTACCTGTACTAAGTCGGGAGACTTCGTACAGAGCAGAGACGCATAAATTATGATGATATTTTCTTTTTTAAGAAAACTTCGGAGAACTGGGTTTAGTGCAGCACATGAATTTTAAGAATATTTTTATGCTAAATGTAAGACTTATAAGAACGAGACAAAAAAAGCAGCTCATTTTTTTGCATGAATGAGCTACTAAAAATTAAAATTCTTTACGATAAATGTATTTCAGATCAATCCATTGGTGATCATTTTCTCCATTTTCGTTTACTTTTAGTTCTAACTTTTGATTTTGAATATCAATACTAATTACTTTCCAATAAAGATCATAGTTAGTAATACTTGGATGATTAAAAAAAACAGAATCACCTACTGTAAAATCGTTAATAGTATAGTTCATAAATTTCATTTTAAGATTATATGTAAAGGTCAAAAGGTTTTTTATGAAAAAAAAATATATTGGAAAATATTTTTTTTATTTAATTTTAGCTTTTTGAATATTCATAATAAGGATCTGACTTTCTCTCGCAAAGTTTCATAATATTCCTTTTTTTAGGATGACTTCAGAAAACTGGAAAATTATTAAACTTCATTCATTGTTTTTCTAACTTCATCGTATCTAAACGTTATATGATGTTGTTTTACATTCAATATAGTATCATTATTCTCATCAATTGATCCATATACAAAAACATATAATCCTATATTTATGTCATTTATGTCATTTTTAAAATCTATAATTGCTTCATTAAATAATGTGTTGTATTTATTCTTCAACCTTGATAAAACATGTTTAGATATTGCCTTTTTATCAATTTTTATTGAATAATTGTATATTATGTTATCTGATTTATTTTTAAATCCAAGTAGAGTAAAAAAAACGTTATCGGAATATTTATCGAAAATATTTTTATTTTTTTCTGATAGCATAATCCTGCCATAAAATATTCGATCATTTTGCAAACTTGATGGCTCTGTATGACTTTCTATACGTTTGAAAAAAAATCGGTATGGGATTTTTTTACCATTTATTTCTATTTCAACATCTCTATTATACGGAAATCCTAAATACCAATCTACAATTCTATCGATGCTTTGAACTCTGTTTTTTCTATCAAATTTGAGATTTTCACCATCAAATTCATATACTTTTGTTATTCCTCCACGACCAGTAACTCCTTCATCGTCATTATTTCTTGCTTGAGATGTTTTTTTTTCTTCTGCTTCACCATCATTTTCATTCAAATTAAAAACTGAGGGATAACCAATTTTATTAATTTGTGTTTTATTTAATTTTCCACCTTTCCCTTTTTGATATAGTTCATTTAAAGTTGCATATTCGCAAGTTTCTATGTGTTCTTTATTTCTATATTTTTTAAAATGGGGTTTTCTAAGTTCTCTTTTTTTTATGCAACTTGGTGCCATTGGCACAGAACATTTTTCGTCAATACAAATAAACTCAAGTTCTTTATAATTTGGATAAAGTTTCAGTAAAGTTTCAGCCATAACAATCTCGTTAGTACTAATAATTCTTGCTCTATTCATAAATCAAAAGTTTAGTTGTTTTATTTAATGCCTAATTTGTAATGTCCTTATTAAAAATTATAATAAATCAAATCTAATTTTTTGATTTATTATAATTTTACGGAAAACCTTACTTTATAAAATTTAATCATATTTTTCAAAAATACCAATTACGAATCTCTAACAATCAAGTATATATACCTGTTTATTTAATCGAATGAAATTTCTTATTTAGACTAGATAGTAGATTTGAAATCCTTGCCCGCAAAGTTGTATTAAAGAAAAAGTTAGGTTTTATTGTTGTGGACACGGATTGAAAATCCGCGCTATTGTTGCGTATATCTACACAGTCAGGTTTGTAGCCCTGATAGAAGGGAAAATCCTTTTTTATTGTTTTTCTCAATAAAAAAGATTGGAATGATAGCAGGATTAGCTCCTAAAAAAATGAAAAGTTTCAATAGTTTTTTTGAATTGCCTCCTGCTTTAGCTGGAGGTTTATGATAGAATAATAAAAAAAGCTTTAGCCAAAATGTACATGTTCGACTAAAGCCTTGGTTCTTGCTATATAAAATCCCTCCAGCTAAAGCAGGAGGCAATTCAGGCTTTTAGAATAAAACTTTGCGACTCTGCGCCTTTACGAGATTATTTCTACACCACAAAAAAAGGACGATACTTTATAAGCATCGTCCTTTAGGGCAATTTTTAATATGCATTTTTAAATCCTTTCAGATTCTTAAATGCGGGAATTAATAATTGCGTACAGTTCTTTGGGTAATTTAATAAAAAAGAAAGCTAAACGGTGGTTATTCGTTTACAGTATCACCTTCTTTTATTTCTTCGCTGGCAAGTTTTATCAGTTTATCATTGGCATTTAAACCTCCAAAGATTTCGATTTTATCATCGATTTCTCTTCCTTTTTTCACGTTGATTCTTGTTGCTTTATGGTTTACTACTTTTATAACATAAACACCTTCGGCAGAACTTACAACGGCAGTTTTTGGCGCTACAAATGTGCTGTCTTTTGCATTTAGCGGAAGCAAAACTTCGGCTACCATTCCTGGTAATAAATCTCCGCTTGTATTGTTTACGTCCATCTCTACACGTTCTGAACGTAGTTTTAAATCTAATGCTCCAGACATACGTTGTATTTTGGCTTTAAAAGTATCTGGCGATGATTTTACATTAAAACTCATTTCGTCTCCTTGTTTTAAATATCCTGTATATAGCTCAGGGATAGATACGGCAAGACGCAATTTTGTTTGTTCCTGGATTGTCAATAACGGCAAATCAGATCCTTTTCCTGATGGACCAACATAAGCGCCTAAATTGACATTTCTTGCGGTTACAATTCCGTTAAAAGGCGCACGAATTTCCAGATAACCTCTCATAATTGCCACTTCTTTATGCGAAGCCACGGCTGCTTGGTATTGTGCATAGTCAGAATTCTTTTTTCCGTTTGCCATTTCCAAGTCGTTTTTGGAGATTGTTCCTTCGACTTTACTGGTTTCGTAAAGACGATTGTACGTGCTTTTGCTTGTATTGTAAATCGCTTCCATCGATTTTAATCTCGATTCGGCAGCTGCAAGTTGCGAACTAATTTCGGGTGCTTCTAATACTATCAAAAGTTGTCCTTTGGTTACTTTCGAGCCAATATCTACTTTAAGTAATTTTACAAAGCTGCTCACTTTTGCATATAAATCTACTTGTTGGAAACCAGATAATTCTGCTGGCATTCTTAGCTCGGTTGTTAGCTTCTCTTTTTGCAAAAGAAACGTTTCAGTTTTCGGCTCGATTTCGGCAACAGCTTCTTCTTTCTTGCCCGAATTACAGCTGCTTAATAAACTTATTGCTACTAAAAATAGCATGGTTGCTTGTAATATTTTATTTTTCATTTTTTGGATTTAATGAGGATATATAATGAATACTTTCTTCGTCTTCTGGATCTAAAGAAACTGATTGTGTGGTTGCTTTTTCTTGTGCCCACGCAAAAATTAATGGCAAAATAAGTAGTACTGTAAAGGTCGAAAAGAATAATCCGCCGATAACTGCACGTCCTAATGGTGATACCTGATCGCCACCTTCGCCATGACCTATTGCCATAGGTAACATTCCTGCAATCATCGCCACAGAGGTCATGATAATAGGACGAAGACGCAATGCTGCAGCTTCACGAGCCGACTCTAATGCATTGCCATTGTGTTTGCGTAATTGTTCGGCATTGGTAACCAATAAAACGGCATTGGCGATAGAAACCCCAACCGACATAATGATTCCCATATACGATTGTAAGTTTAATGTTGAGCCTGTAATCGTAAGCATTAATAAAGCTCCTAGAACTACTGCGGGAACTGTTGTTAAGATTACTAACGAAACCTTGAAAGATTGGAAATTTGCCGCCAACATTAAAAATATCACGAAAATTGCAACCAATAAACCTACTTGTAAACTGCTTAGTGTTTCTACTAATACTTTACTCATACCAATTGGGCTTATGAATAATCCGCGTGGTAACTCTCCTAATGAATTTATAGTTGCATCTACATCTTTTACTGCCGTACCCAAATCGGTTTGGCTAATGTTGGCTGTAACTGTAATGTAAGGCATAGCACCTAAGTTGTCATTTTCTCCACTCACAAATCCCGGTGTAATTTTGGCAACATCGCTTAAAACAGGACGAAGCGAATTTTTTAATACTGGAATTTCGCCAATATCGGTTTTGCTTTTCATGTTGTTTAGCGGCACTTGTACCTGAACGCTATAGGATAATCCAGCTTTTTCGTCGACCCATGTATTTTTCTCCGTATATCTTGACGATGAGGTTGAAGCTACCAGAGAACGTGAGATATCATTCATATCAACGCCTAATTCGGCAGCACGAGTTCTGTCAATATCAATATTCATTGCTGGATAATGTATGGGTTGCCCAATTTGTACATCTCGGAAATAGGATATTCTCTTTAGTTTCTCGACTATTTGGTTAGCATAAAGCTCATTTCGTTTTTTGTCTTTTCCGGCAATTCGTACCTCGATAGGAGTAGGAGAACCTTGGCTCAATACTTTATCAGTAAGTTCGATTGGTTCAAAAGAGACTTTTACATCTGGAAGGATTTTTTTAAGCCTGTTTCTAAACTCATCTTTAAACTCATCCATGTCGGCATGATAGTCTTTTAAACTTACCTGAAAAACCGCTTCATGAGAGCCTGCCATGAATAAATAAATAGGGTTTATAGAGAACAACGATGGATGCTGTCCTACATATACAGATGAAATTCCGATATGTTCCTTACCAACCATTTTATTTAATTCTTTCAGTACTAAAATTGCTTTTTCTTCGGTACGTTCCAAACGAGTTCCGTCGGGAGCACGCATTCTTAGTTGGAACTGGCTTGAGTTTACTTTTGGGAAAACATCTTTCCCGATAAACGTAATCAGTAATATTGCTAAGAAAGTGATTCCGAATAGATAGGCGAGGGTAACTCCTTTTTTATGCGGAAACAAACGGTTTAATGTTTTCATAAATCGGATTCTGAATTTCTCAAAATGACTTATTTTTCCATCATTATTAAAATCGTCTCTTTCGACCATTTGTTTTTTCTGAGTAATCAAATCTTTCTCTGACTCAGGAGTTAATCCGCAATCATTAAATTCAGCTTCATCATCGGTAATGCCCGGTGCGTGTGCGTGAACAGGATGTGCTTTCATTAACCAGTTTGCCATTACAGGCACAAAAGTTTGTGATAGCAAAAACGAAATAACCATCGAGAATCCAATTGCTAATGCCAACGGTAAGAACAAGGCTCCCGGAATTCCGACCATGGTAAATGCGGGAGCAAATACGGCAAGAATACAAAGAAGAATCAATAATTTAGGTAACGCAATTTCTTGACAGGCATCCCAAATGGCGAGTGCCTTGGGTTTTCCCATGTCGAGATGCTGGTGAATATTTTCGATCGTAACGGTACTTTCATCTACCAGAATTCCTATAGCAAGAGCCAATCCGCTTAAAGACATTAAGTTGATGGTTTGTCCGAATAATTTCAGGAATAAAACACCCGAGATAATCGAAATAGGAATTGTCAAGATTACGATTAAAGCCGCACGTTTATCACCAAGGAAAAGTAAAACCATTAATCCGGTTAATACAGCTCCGATGATTCCTTCGGTAATTAAACTTTTAACCGAATTGATTACATAAACCGATTGGTCAAATTCATAAGATAATTTTACATCTTCGGGAAGTGTACTTTGTATTTTTGGCAGTTCTGATTTTAATTTCTGAACCACATCCCAAGTCGAAGCATCTCCCGCTTTGGCAATACTTATATAAACCGAACGTTTTCCGTTTACCAAGGCATAACCAGCCGTAATATCGGCACCATCTTTTACAGTGGCAACATCGCCTAATTTTAAGTTCTGAACGCTTCCTTTAAACAACGGAATGTTCTCAAAATCTTTAACTTCTTTAATCGTGTTATTGGTTGGCGTAATATAGTTTTTGTCGCCCATACGCACGTTTCCTGATGGAGCCGTTTGGTTGTTTACACGAATGGCTTCAACAATCTGGTCGGGTGTCATATTATGCGAACGCAACAAATCGGGATCTACATTTACCTCGATTGTTCTTGGGCTTCCGCCAAAGGGTGCCGGAGATAATAAACCAGGAATAGAGGTAAAGGAGGCACGAACATAGACATTGGCTAAATCCTGCAACTCATTATTGGAACGTATTTTACTGCTTAATACCAATTGCCCAATAGGCAAAGACGAAGCATCAAAACGTATGATAAATGGTGGTTGCGTTCCGGGAGGAAATGCCGCTTGAATTCTATTCGATAATGAACTCAATTCGGCAGCAGCCTGAGCCATATTTGTGTTTTCATAATAGGTTAATTTCATAATCATTAACCCTTGAATATTCTTAGTTTCTACCGATTTTACTCCATTGGCAAAAGGTAGAATATTTACATAATTTTTGGCAAAATAAGCTTCCATCTGGTCTGGTGTATAACCACCAAAGGGATGTGCAATATAAATAACCGGTAAATTCATTTTCGGAAGAATATCTACCTTGATATCCTTAATAGCACCAATTCCGAAGAAGAATAAACCTGCAACCATAACCAGTATGGAAATGGGTTTGCGAAGTGCAAAACGTATTAAATTCATTAGGATCTATAATTAAAATTCATTTATAAATAAGTCAAAATTACCTGTGGCAGCAGCCTTGAGTAAGAAAGATTGCCAAACATTATTATTGACAATATCACGGTCTATTTCGGCACGATTTAGCGTATATAGTGTTTGGGTAATATCGGTTAATGTCGTTAATCCGTTTTTGTATAAAGTCGATTTCTGTAAGTACGCCTGAGCAGCAGCTTTAACCTGAATAGGGGCTTCGACATAATTATCCATCGTGATTTTAATTTTTGCGTCGGCAAGATTTAATTGTGCTTTAAGCTCGGTATCAATCTGGTTGTATTCATCTTGTAAACCTTGCGAAATAAATTTTTGAGCACTTACTTGTTTGCTTGTTCTAAAAGGCGTAGTAAGATTCCAGGTAATTCCAACTCCTACCAGATAATTGGTTCGGTCGGGGCTAATACCATCGATATAATTTCGGTTAAAAGAAGTTTGGTCTGTAACATAATCGGAGTTAAACCCTGATGCTCTGGTTTGTAAAACACCAAACATACTCATTGTTGGGTAATAACTTCTTTTGTATAATTTAACCTGTTGATTGCTGTAATCAATTTTGCTTTTGTAGTATTGAAGTACTGGATGCAAACTATCATTAGATTCTGTAGGTTGTATCATTTCTTTCGGAATCTGACTCACAAATAAAGTATCTGGAATAAAATCCTGAGTAGGAACTCCCATTAAAATAACGAGTTTGCTGTTTTGTTCTTTTACAAAATCTTTAGCTTGATTCAATGCGATTTTAGCACGGGAAACTTCGGCTGTAGCCAATGTCGAATCTACTCCGGCAAGTAATCCGTTTTTTACTCTTGCCACGGCAGTGTTCTTAAAAACTACGGCACGTGTTAAGTTCTTTTGCTGAGAAATTAATAAACGTTGGCTTGCCAGCAAATTAAGATATGCCGCAGAGATTTTAATTTCTTGCTGAAATTTTTCTTGTTGTAAATCATTCTCACGACTTTGAACTTCGACTTTGGCAAGATTGATTTTTTGTTTGATTTTCCCGAAAGTAAAAAAATCCCAATTCATGTTAACCAGATATAATGCTCCAAACGAAGCGTTCCAGTTTTGTTCTGGCAATGCAGGACCAGAAGAGGCAGTTCCTAAACCATTAAAACCATATAAGGCACCATTCTGCCCATTTATGGTTCCATAATCTTGTTGTGCAGATAAGTTTAAATTGGGTAAATAATCCCGATTTGCTTGCTTTAGCGTTTCTTTGGAGGCATTAGCATAATTGCTTTTTGCTTTGACACTACCATAATTTTCAAGACCTGTTTTAATAGCATCTTTTAATGATAGTGTTTGGGCAAAGCTTGCCGAAACGGAAAACAATAAAAATAATAAGGCAATTTTTTTGAAATACATAAAACTCTAAATAAGAAATTATGAAACAAAAATATTTTACTTGTGCCGAAATAACAGTTCTTAAATGATGTAATGCGATAAAAAATGACGAATTGAATTGGTCATTTATTGATCTTAAAAACTAAAAAAATGTGGTTAATTTGTAAACTATTTAAGTATTAAAAATGAATAAGAAGTTTAACAAGATATTGGATAACAAATGGTGGCAAGAAATTGCTGTTATAGCCTTTTCGTTTACAATCTACACGTTAAAAAATGATTGGATGTTATTTAGTTCTTTAGCATCTATATCCATGGGCGTTTTTTTTTACTTGGTTTTATACATGCATGCCCAGTTTAACCGTTTTTTTATTCTTCCTATTTTATTTAAGGATCAAAGACCATTAACATACATATTCCTCACACTCCTTGGAGTATTGTTGTTTTCGATAGTTTTATATGAAATAACGACATTGGATATGTTTAATAAATGTCGTTTGTACCAAAACTCACATCAACGAAGTTATGCCTATCAACTGGCAAGTGTTTTAGGAACATTAGTATGTATTTTGAGTCCGATAATTGTTTTTAAATTCTACAGAATCCATAAAAAACAAACAGACGAAACGTTGTTGTTCAATCAAATGCAGCTAAATGCTCTTAAAGGACAATTAAATCCTCATTTTTTATTCAATACATTTAATACGTTGTACGGAATTAGTCTTGAATTCCCAGATCGTACACCCGATTTAATCATGAAAGTGTCGCAATTAATGCGTTATCAGCTTGAGAGTAATAACAAACAATGTGTATCGCTAGAGGAGGAACTTTCGTTTATTAATAGTTACATCCAGTTAGAAAAGGAAAGAGTAGGGTATCGTTGTGATATTACTTATGATTGCAAGATTGATAATGAGAATGCTTATAAAGTTTCGCCAATGTTATTGATTGCTTTTATAGAAAATGCTTTTAAACACGGAGCTTGTGCAATAGAGAACTGTTTTGTTCGTATTTTTATCACGGTCGAAAATGGGTTGTTGCATCTTCATGTGATAAATTCTATTCCAACTAAAAAAACAAATGTTATTTCGACCAAAATAGGGTTGAAGAATACCATCGAACGTTTGAATTTAATTTATGGTAAAGAATATAAATTAGATATTCAGGATGATAATAATACGTATATCGTAGATTTGAAATTGCAACTCAAGAAGTTTGTATAAAATGAAAGAGCCAAAAAAATGTATTATTGTCGATGATGAGCCTGCTGCGCATTATGTTTTGGTGAATTATATTAAGCAAAATCCACAATTAGATTTAGTTTTTCAATGTTATAATGGCATTGAAGCCATGAATTATCTTAGGGAGAATAAAGTCGATTTAATGTTTCTTGATATTAATATGCCTGAAATAACGGGTATAGAATTATTAAAGATTATCCCATCACCACCAAAAACAATCCTGACAACTGCTTACTCAGAATTTGCTTTGGAAAGTTATGATTATGGAGTGATCGATTATTTGCTAAAACCTATATATTTTCCGAGATTTTTAAAAGCAATTGACCGTTTCTTTTCTATCGAAAATGTTCAAAATAAACCTGCTGAAATTATTGCCAATACAGTTTCTGTAAAAGTAGATGGTCACTTTATCGAACTCGAATTGGAGAATCTTTTGTTTGCACAAAGTTTTGGTAATTACGTAAAATTACACACTACAAAAAGAACCTATTTGGCATCTATTACAACTAGCGAATTCGAAAAGGGCCTTCCCGAATTGGGTTTTATGCGCATTCATAAATCTTATATTGTTGCTCTGGACAAAATAGAAGCTACTGATAAAGATTTTGTTGTGATTAAAAAGGAACGATTGCCTATAGGAATTACTTATAAAAGAGAATTACTAGATAGATTGAAGAATAAAAATATTCTTTAAATACCAATGCTTATAAAAGTTTAATTAGACGCTTACACAAATTTAAAATTGTTACAAAAAGTTAACCATGTAAGTGATGTAAGTTCAGTTAAGTTTTAAGTTGACTAATCACACTTATATTTACTTTCATCACTTACATGGTTTAAATAGTTTTAAGTTGGCGACTTGGTGTTTTTGCGAGAAAAACTATACTCTCTCGTAATCACCTTTCCAGTTTGTGATGGATTTCTTGATAGAATTTCCTGAGAGATTCTCATCCAGCGCTTTTTCGATTAGTAGATTAAGTTCATTATCTGGGCTAAATCGTAATGCAAATATTTGTTCATCGGTTAATTGGTCTTCGATAAGTTCCAATCTTTTTCCTGTTATCGACAAATACCGATATCGAAGCTCTAGTTTTACGATTCGGTTTTGTAACGTTAATGCATAATGCTGACGGAGCATAAATCCTAATCCTAATAAAACAACTAATATCAGACTTATAAAAATCCAGATAATTGTGTCATCGGTTGTAAAGGAAAAATAGATACTAAAAACAAGTAATATTAATAATACGGGATAATAAACAAAATGATGAGGTTTATAATACCGAATGTGATTGTTGTAGGATTGTGTTTCCATTTGAGTTAGTTTTTTTAAAGGTAATCAAAACTGTAACTTATCAAATGTTATTTATCAATACGTTAAGAGTTTAAATAAAAAAGAAAACCTTCAAAATATTCATCCTGAAGGTTCGTTTTAAAAAATGGATACTGTCTATTTTAATATTATAACTTCTTCTGGCACAACGAATAACATGGTACATCCGTTTTTAGAAAATGCCGAATGTGTACTTCCTGGTGGCATATACAAATAATCGCCACTATTTAATTGGTCTGCGCCAAAGCGTACTTCGCCTTCTAAGACATATATTTCTTCGCCAGCAGGATGACTATGATTAGGGTAGGAGGCACCTGCATCAAATTTTAATAAAAAAGTAGGAGGCCTTTGTGTAGCGTCGTCAAAGCGTAGAACTTTTACATAAACACCGTCTGTTTTTATTCCTTCTTCTACTAGCGGTTTCCAATTGGTTTCGTTACTTTTTGTGATTTGCTTTTTCATTTTGTGTATAGTTTAAATTAGGGTTAGTTTTTGTTTTTAAGAAGTAATTCGTCAATGCTCCAACGGTATTGTGGCATTGTAGCCAAAAGAAATGCGGCTGCAGAAAATACCAAGACCGAATAATCTAATGGTTCTTTTACTCCAAAAGAATAAGCCATTGCGAGAGCAAATAATAATGTAAGGATTGCTGCTCCAGTTGCTGCTAATCGGGTTTTGTAGCCAATCAAAAGCATTAATGCAAACAGGGTTTCTAAAAGTGTACTTAGTATTGCAATAGGTGAAATACTGTTTTTGGGAGCAAAAGAGTTTACTTTCTCAGCATAGGCAATAAAGTTTTGCCATCCCGAAGAGTATTCTCCCCATAAACCTAAACGGCTGGAAACTGCCGATAAAAAACCAATTGCAAGCGCAATACGTAATAGCAAAGTTGCTGTGTCCTGATGTTTTTTCATTTACTTTTTTATTAGTAATTATTATCAGGACAAAGGTGCAATATGGTTATTCGCTAAAGAATAGAGAATATTAGAAAAAGCATGTACTATTAGATCATGACTTTTTCTTTATATGTTTTTGGAGCTATTTTGGTATGTTTCTTGAAAAAATTAGAGAAGTAAAAAGGATCATTGAAGCCTAACATATATGCAACTTCTTTTACCGATAATTTCTCGTAGGTAAAAAGGCGTTTTGCTTCGGATATGATTAGCCCAAAAATTACATTCTGTGCCGTTTTGTTAGTATGAAGTTTAGAGAGTTCATTTAGCTTAGATTCTGTAGTACCAAGTAAAGTGGCAATTTCGTTTACAGATAAGTTTTTCTCAAAGTTTTTAAGTATTGTTTCCAGAAAGGCAAGAAATAAAGCATCGGGTTTATAAATTTCGTCACCACGATTTATTTTAGAACGATTTATTTCAATCAAAATTAACTCAATTCGGCTGTGTGTAGAAATTAGATATTGATAGGGAGTTTCGGCTAATTCTTTTTCTATTAATTGCAATTCTTGTAGTATGGTTTCGCTATTATCTACAGGAATAACTTCGTTCATTGCAAAGTGGCAAAACAAACCATTATGAAAGATTAATTCGATGTCATTATCATTTTTGCAGAAATAATCATAAGTAAATTCAAGAACAATTCCCTTGGCATTATGAATGTTTTTAAAATAATGAATTTGTCCTGAGGTAATGGTAAGAACAGTATTTTCTGTTAACTCAAATTCATTTTCATCTACTGAAATGGTCACTGAACCCGAAGTACAAAAGATTAAAACATATTTTAAAACCCGTCTCGGTTTTTCTAAACCAATTGTCTTGTCAAAAGTTTTTATATCAATCATTTAGCTTCTCATAATTTTTGTTCTAACCAAAAGTAAGAATAAATGGTTTGTGTTATATGGCTAAATAGTAATTTATTAAAACCATGAACTTTTAATAAAAGAAACCATGTAAGTTATGTAAGTTCATTTAAGAGAAGTATTTAAAGCTTATATTTTCTTAAATGACTTAAATGGTTTTGAGTTATACAATTTGATAATTGTTTTTAGTAATTAATATTTCCATTTATTTCTGGATTCTGCACTATCAGCAATAAGTTCGTTTAGGCGTTTTATTCTTGTAGTTTCTTGTTTAGCGCTCATGACCCAATTTTTTGAAACTTTTTTATAAGAAGGTGCAAGTGCCTGAAAGAAATTCCAAGCTTTTTCATTGGTTTTAAAAATTTCCTCAAATTCATCAGAAAAGTGAACTTCTTCGATTTCGTGCGTATAAATTCTGGATTTATCTTCTTTTCGCAATTTAAAACTAGCAATTCCTGCGGGTTGCATTAATCCTTGTTCTGTTAAATCTTCGACCTTTTTAATATTTATAGCACTCCAAATACTTGTAGCTTTTCTGGGTGTAAAACGTATGGAATAACTATCGGCATCAACAGATCTGCGAACGCCATCAATCCAGCCAAAGCAAAGTGCTTCATCTACCGATTGTGACCATGTCATACTTGGTTTATTGCTATTTACTTTATAAAAACCAACCAGTAATTCCGTTTCGAGTAGATGATTTTGGGTTAACCATTTTCTAAACTCAGATTGATTTTCGAAAAACATTGGACTCATTTAATTTTCTTCTATTAGTTTTTTTATTTCTACCAAAATCGGATTCCAACCTTCTCCATTATTTAAAGCTTCGCAATATCTTCTTTGTCCATCTGCCACAGTTGAGTAATCGCCTTGAGAAACATTCAAGATTGTTTTTCCGTTATTGTCGGCCAATTCATAGGTTACATTTAGATAATTTTCTGGAATATCGGGAATAGTAGAGTTTGGGTCAAATGTAGAATAAATAAGTTTTTTATTCGGTTCTATGCTTACAATATGTCCTTTTACAAAAACTAAGTCCTGACCTTCGTAATTGGCTTGCCAAAGAAGTTCGCTTCCTACTTCCCAATCAGACAAAGCTTCGCAACCAAACATATAAACTTTTGTTTTTTCAGGATTTGTCAATGCATCCCATACTTTATCGGCTGGAGCATTTATCTCGATACTATTGTTAACTGTTAATTGGTTTGCCATGATTATTTTATATTATTTTAGTTTGTAGCCAGTATAAAAAAATCAACACATAGGAACATAAATTTAAAATTATAACCTACGATGAATTCTGGAAAACATCTTTGTTATGTTATTTAAGCTATGTTACTATGTGTTAACAGAAACTCTATTCTAACAGGTTAATTATTTTACTTAAGTAAAATAAAAAACTGTTATTTATTCAACAGCTTTTGCAGCTTCCAGAATTAGTTCTAATACTCCTTTTGGGTGTGAAGCCAATGAAGCATGACTTGCGTCTAAATGAATTATTTTTTTAGGATTCATTCTATTAGCCATTTCTATTTGAGTTGCAGGAGGGATCATATGATCGTTATTGGATACCTGATACCAACTTGGTTTAGTTTTCCAGGCTGGTTCTCCAGATTCTGCTCCAAAACAACTACTATGAATAGGTTTTTGTGCCAAAGCCATAGTCAGGGTATCTTTTTCATTTAAATCCTGACAGAAACTTTTATGGTATTCATCATATTTAATCCATAAAAAACCTTTGCTATCAGGGTATATGCTTGCTCCGCCCGCAGGTTGTTCTCTGCGTCCGAATATACCGCCTAAGCTTTCACCTTTATCTGGTGCAAATGCCGCAATATAAACCAAACCTACTACTTTGTCATGATGTCCTGCGCCGCTTATTACAGAACCTCCATAAGAATGTCCTACCAATAATACTTTGCCATCTTGTGCATCTATTAAATCCTTTGTTTTTTGGATATCATCATCTAGTGATGTTAACGGATTTTGTACGCTTCGCACTTTGTATCCTTCTTTATGCAAAGCAGGAATAATATGTTGCCAATGTGAGCCATCGCCCCATGCCCCATGAACCAATACAATGTTTAAATCTTTTGTTGCCATGATAATAATTTTTAAGTTAAATCAATTCTTTAATGCATAGGTTTTATCTCATTGGGACTTTTTTTGTAATCACCGATTTGATGTGTATGTGTAGTATTTTTTTGTAATGTATGCAATAGGAATCCCGATGCAAAAAATCAATATTAGGATTGATAATAGTAACGGAAAATCTAAACTTTTGGCAGGTAGTATTGGAAAAACAATTGGCAGAACAACTAGGTTCATTATAATCCAAACAAAAATTCCATATAGTACTCCTGAGATTATAGTATTGTTTTTTAAAAACGAAACGTACGGATAAATTTTAAAATAGAATAAAGCAAAGATGGTCGCAATTATAAAATGAAATGCGAGTCCGTAAAATGCCATTTTTGTATCGCCCGAGTAGGCATCTTGTTTAAAAACACCACTAGCTATAGATTGTAAAATTTTAAGAGCAGTAGTTTTTTGTAAAATAACGGCATAAATAAGAATAGGGGTAATAATATCCAATGTGCCAGCAACCAAACCTGATAATAAAACTGTTCCAACTTTTGATTTCATGTAAATGTTTGTTTGTGTTTAGTGCCTAAGATTACTTGGTAAACTTACTTTTTTGTTACTTCCTGATAAATTGTATTTAACTGTTTTATATGTCTTTGTATATGAATAAGAGAAAAATTAATCCATTCATAAATTGTGAATTTTCCAAATGTTGGAATTTCTGAATTGAGACATGTTAAAGTTAAATCATAAGTTTCGGATACATGCAATAATTCTTCTTCTATTTTTTGCAGAGATAAAGTTAGCGAATTTTTATTGTATTTTTTATCCAATGGTATTATGAATTCTGGAGCTTGCATTTTTATGGTGAAGTTTAGAAAAAGAGCTGCTATATCTTTTACTTTTTCGTCGGGTTCACGAGTTGTTTTTTCTGTTGGACCACTGCACATTTCAGGATAACCAGAACTCGCCAGGATGAGGTGTTGCAGTACTTGCCCAGCTGTCCAGCTTCCTTCATAAGGAACTGTATTTAGCTCCGTTTCTGAAAGTGAAGAAAGTATTTTGTAGAGCTGCTCAAATGTTTCAGTGATTTTTTTTTGGAGTAATGTTTTCATTTTATTGATTAATTAAAGGTTGTGTTTATTATCTATTTACAGATGATGTTATCCACCATACATTACCAAAAGGGTCGGTTACACCACAGGTTCTGCCATAATCCTGATTACTTAATTCCATTAATGTTGTGGCGCCATTAGCTAGAGCTTTTTTATAGGTTTCATCGGCATTGTCTACATAAACAAATAAGTTCGCTGGTTGAGGTTTCCATTGCTCTGTTGCATCGGTAAACATTATTGTGCTTCCGTCAATTGTTATTTCTGAGTGTCTTATTGTTTCTCCATCTTCATGTAGTTTATGCATACTTGTTATTAGTTGTGCATCAAAAACATTTTTTGTAAAGTCTATAAATTTTAAAGCTCCCTTTAGCATTAAATAAGGCATTACAGCTTGATGTGTTGTTGGGATTTCCATCTTTCTATAATTTAAAGTTTAATAATAGAATAAAATTACACTTTTTAATATTTTTAAAGTATTAAAAATCAGTTATTTGTGTATTTGTTTTATCACGGAAGTACCTCGCAATGATACCCATACGAATTAAGTAGTTCGATTATTTTTTTATTTGAAATCTTCAGATCATGAATACGCAAAATTTTATCACAATCTTCTAAGTCAAAGTTTATATTGCCATTAGGGAAATGCTCAAGAAGTTTTGCAACAATCATTTGGGATTGCTCTACTTCTTGAACATTTGTTTTGAAAACTTCTATCATGGGTTTTCTGATTTTAAACTATAACGTATTGATTGTTAGTTTATTTTTTAATCTATCTAACTCTTTGCGAAAGGAACGCGGATGATATGGATTTACAAAAGTAAAAACGCAGATTAAACGGATTTTTAAAAATGATAAATGTAAAATCTGTTTAATCCGTGTTTTCGCGATAGCGAATCCGTTTAATCCGCGTACCTCTATAGACAATCTAAGTTAGCATAGATTTAATTTGATGATTTGTAGTTCAATAATTTGTGATAGCTGGTGTATGAGAGTATCAAAATTACCAAAAAAATTAATGGGAAGAATACTTGAAAGCCAATTCCATCGACAGCACAATGACTAATTGAAGCAAATATGAAGTCGAATGCAAAACCTGCATAAGCCCATTCTTTAACACGATTAGGAATTGTAGGGATTACTAATAGTAATACGCCAACGATTTTAAATACTACCAATGCATTTCCGAAGTATTCGGGATAACCTAAATGTCTGATTCCTTCTTTTGCTAGTTCGGTTTGCGAAGTAAAGGCTGGCATAACTCCTTCAAATAGGAAAATGATAATGGTTGTTATCCAGAAAATAATTTTTGTTGATTTCATTTTGTTAGTTTTTTAAGTGGTTATTAATTACTTATACAAACTTACAGTTGTTCTTTTTTTGATTAAATACGCATTTACGACTAATTTAGGGGCGTATGCGACAATCGCTTTTTTATACTATTAAGGTTATTTAACCATTAAGATATTAAGGAAAGTTAAGTTTTTTGTGTTACTGATTAGGAGGATTACGATGAATGGAACGCGGATTAAACGGATTTTTTTTACCATTAAGAGATTAAGGAAAGTTAAGTTTAATGCCACAGATTAAAAGGATTAGAAGGATTTTTTTATCTTTTCACAGACATTTACTCTCATTTTTGTCACCCTGACGTAGGAAGGGTCTCCGCTAGTAGCTCGACATAGATTATGGAGTTTCTGGTGGAGATGCTGCTGTTCCTCAGAAAGACAATATTATGAGAATTAGATTGTCAAAAACTTAGCAGTCTTTGCGTATCCCGAAGCGTCGGGATTGTGTTCTTTGCGGTTAATTTTCTTAATCACTTAATGGTTTAAAATTTTTATTCACTTTTTAAAATGTAATTTTTTATAATAAACAAGTCTTCAAAGCCAAGTTTAGTGTAGATGCCTTTTCCCATTACGGATGCTTGTAGTAATGCATATTCGGCTTTTAAATCTATCGAAAGATTAAGAGCATATTTCATGATTTCTTCGGCGAAGCCTTTTCTTCTCATTTCAGGAATTACGCCCACGCCATGGATTCCGACGTTGTTTTCGGTTTGGAATAACATAAAAGTGCCTATTGGCTGGTTTTGGTAAGTGACTAAATGAAATTGTACTTCGTTGTAATTATGAATTAGTATCTCTTTGCTAATAACATAACCAAATGCATTTGGATATAAATCAGACCAGATTTTAGCATCTTCACTATTCCAAATACGTTTAAATTCTAGTGTGTCTTGTAGTTCAAATGGTTTGTCTAGTTTTAATGCCATTGCTACTTGCTCGGTTTTTTTTATCAAACCTTTGGCTTCCAGAATTTCATTAGAATTTGTTCCGTAAATATTCCAATACGGAATAACCAAATTAGGATTGGATTGTAGTGTTTCAACTGCTTTTTCGGCACTATCTAGTGTAAGGTCTTGATTAAACCACAATTTGTTTGGCCAACCTGAGTTTTCTATTTTGCAATATTCGAATGTATCATTTTTATGGTTCGATTGAAAAGGTGTTCCTACTGTATTCCATAAACGGGTAAGATTACTAATATTGTCTGCGATTAAGTCTGCGTTTTTTTTCATTTCGATACTATTTATAGCGGAATATAGAACAAAGATATGTTTAGGATTTTACTTGAACCTTTACATATGTTGATTTAGCTATTTTTGTCTAAAGTTTTTCTTATTCGGCTTAACTGTGTTGGCGTGATTCCTAAATGTGATGCGATATGGAGTAGGGGAATTCGATGCGAAATATCAGGATGTTTGGCAAGAAGGTCAAGGTATCTTTCGGTTGCATTCTCCATAACCAATGCGATTTCTCTTTGTTCTTTTTCGATTACCCAATTTTTTTCGAGATAAGCAATATAATAATTTTTTAAATCATCATTTTGATTAATTAGCTCTCTGTACTTCTTGTAGTTTATGGCAATAAGAATACAATCTTCTAGCGCTTCGATTGTAAAATTTGATGGTGTTTGTTGTAATAATGAAACTTTTGAACCTGCAAAATAGCCTTCAAGAAAGATATTTTTGTTATAGATATTACCTTCTTTATCGGTGATATAGGCTCTTAATGCTCCTTTGCATATAAAATGGATTTCTCGGGCAATCTGTCCATTTCTTAAAAGGATTTCTCCTTTTTTTAGGAGTTGGAATTCAATAATATCTTCAACTAATTTCCAAGAAGCATCTGTAATAGGAGCATAGCTTAGGAATTTCAATTTTAAATCGTTGCTGTATTTATCTTTATTGAATGTCATGAGTTTCTATTATCCTATCAAAAGTATTTAATTAAGGAGAAAGTGTTATGAATATTTTGGTTATCTCAATCTTGCGCGACCTTTGTCAAAGTTAAAAAAACTTTGACAAAGGTTTCATGCTGTGTGAAGTAAGGAGACTTTGAACAGTCAATTAGTATTTCGCTTTTTTTGCTTTCAGTTTTCTCCATTGTGCGATTGAAATAATATCACCAGAAACGACTTCATTTACATAGATATCATCGCAGTTTTTCTTATTTACATAAAAAAGATAATAGGTTTCCCAACGCAATTCACCATTATAACCAGTAGCGACTTCATAATAAGCTTTGTTTTTAATGATTTTTTCATCAGTCATATAGGAGACTCCTTTTGTATGGTTTGAAATGGAATCTATATATTTTTGTTGTAATTGAACTTCTTTTAATTTCGAAATTGTTTGTATTGCCAAATCTTCGGTTCCGCAATTAGAAATCTTTTTATTTTGGGAAATACAGTTTATAAAAATTAAGCAAAAAAGCAAGTTGTAAATGAGTTTCATATTGGTTATGGTTTATTAAAACAGATCGTATTGATAACTACAAAAGTATATTTTATATGTGATTTAATATGTTTTGTTTTTTCTGAATTTTGTTTTTTTGCCCTGATGAGAACCTACCGTATGGACACAAATATTACAAATGAATTTTAAACACAAATTTCACGAATTGACACGAATTAGTTTGTGGAATTAATTTCACAAACTAAGTTAACCATTAAAATTTGTGTCAATTTGTGAAATTCGTGTTCACTTTTTGTTCTTATACATCGTAGGATGGGAACGACATTTTTTTATGGGAATTCCGACACTTACAATGCGTAACAGGATTGGCTTCATAAAAAAAACGCTGTAAAACCTAAGTCTTACAGCGTTTAAAAAGTATTTTCTGAAAATAGTATGACAACTTATTCGTAGTACGTATAATCTATTTTGATAACTTCCTTTTTATTGTCTTTTGAAAAACTGTAAGTACTTACCAAATTTTGGTCATTTAACTGAAAAGTTCCCCATAATTTAAAAATATCATTTTGTTCTTCTCGTTCTGCACTAGAGTAATATTTTTCGAATGTTTTTTCTCCTTTTTTCTCTATTTTAGATTTTGTGAATTGAAGTATATCACCATTTTGAAATGAAGTATATTTATGAATAAATGGAAAAATATTAGCTTGACTACTGCAATTTATTGACCAGCGAACGTTGTTGATAGAATACGAAACACAATTGTCTTCAATTTTTTCTTCTACAAGAGTGTTCATGTATGAGTATTTGTCATCTATCATTAAGGTATATGATTTTACCAATAGCTTTCCATTTTCAAGCCAAACGATTCTTGTTTCATTTGCATCCCCAACATTTCCAGTAAAAATCATTTTATTATCATCGTAATTGATAGATAATGTTACTTCATCCCCTTTTTTTATTTGTACAAGCATTCCGTCTTTATAAACATAGTCTTTTTTGCTTTTAGCACCTCCATCTCTGTCATAATATGATATTGCTGTAGGGAGTCCTTTTTCATCTAAATAAATGCTTTTTAAGAGTGTTTTGGTTCCGCCTTTTTTAAACAAATAAGATTCTATAGTTTTTATTTTTGCGTTTGATTGTTGATATACCGGAATATCTTCTAATTGAACTTCAGTTATTGGTAAAGCATAACTACTTAATAAAGCATTCATTACTTCTCTGGATTTTGATGTAATTTTATTTTTTTTCTGTAATGAAGCGACTTCTTTTTTATATTTTTTAGTATTAATGACATAGGAAGATTCCTTTTTTACCCCCATTTGTTCTGCGACAAATTCGGTAGCCATTTTTGTACCTTCTTTTACCTGTACATCGTCTTTTATCTTTCCGCTCCAATAGGCAAATGCTTGATAGGATTGACCTTCACCGCTAATGTCCAGTGTTTGCTTGTTTTCGAAAACTACATAAGTATATTTATTAATAGTTATTACTTCCAGATTTTCTTTTCCAAAATTTTCTATCAATTCTGTTTTTTCAGTTCTTTCCGCGAAAGTATAAGTAACTTCACTTTGACCTGAGTATTTATCTACATCAACTAATAATACATATCGTTTTCCTTGTGATATACGTAATGTATCAATTACTATTTCTTCTGTAACGTACATATCTTCGACTGCTATGTCTGATGTTACTACTGCTGTTTTGGGTTTAGATTTCTTTTTAGTTTTTTTCTTCTGGGAAATTCCCTGAAATGATAGTGTAAGAATAAGTACAATACTTAATAAATGTTTCATTTTGTTTTAGTTAGGGTAATTAGTTTTTTAAATTGACTTAAATGTGGGGTAATAAGTCCAGTAAATGTAATTGTTTTCGTAATAAATGTAATTGTCTTTCTATGAAATTTTATTTTTAGCCCTGATGGAAACGGCATCCTTTTGTGGCGGTGTTCGCCATAAAAGATATAGTGTACATCAGGAAATAGCTCCTCCTTCGACTCCGCTCAGGATGACAATTTTAAGTAATAAAAAAACGCTGCAAAACCTAAGTCTTACAGCGTTCCCGCCTCAAATTAATAATAAAACCTTATTATTTCCATCCTCCGCCAAGTGCGCGATATAATTCGGTATTGGCAGTTAATTGTTCACGTTTAATATTGGCAAGTTCCAACTCGCTTTGTAATATATTAGCTTGTGCTGTAATTACTTCGAGGTAGTCTGCCATTCCGTTTTTAAACAACATATTCGAGTTGGTTATCGCTTGTTGTAACGTTTTTACGCGTTCTTTAAGAAAGAATTGCTGTCTTTCTAGTTTTTCTATTTTTACTAATGCGTCTGATACTTCGCTAACGGCAACCAATACTGATTGTCTGAAATTTAATACTGCTTTTTCTCTTTCGGCTTTGGCAATATTGTATTGTGTTCTGATCTTTTTATTGTTTAGCAATGGTTGTGTTAATCCACCAATTGCTGTTCCAAATAATGAAGCTGGAATATTAAACCAATTGCTTGTTTCGAACGAATTTAAACCTCCGTTTGCTGTGATTTTAAGCGATGGGTATAGGTTTGCTTTTGTAATTCCTACGCTTGCATTTGCTTTTACCAAGGCCAATTCGGCACTTTTAACATCGGGTCTTTGTCTTACTAATGATGACGGAATTCCTGCTGTTAGATTCTCTTTTAACGGAATTGAATTTAGCGTGATTGTTCGCTCTTTAGAACTAGGGAATGAACCTGTTAATACGCTTAATGCATTTTCTTGTATTGCAATATTTTGTTCCAATAAAGGAATCAATTGTGCCGCAATTAGTTTTTGTGCTTCCGATTGCTGAATGGCTAATGATGTTACTTGGCCAGCATCATATTTTAACTTGATGATGAAGGTTGTACTGTCATTTAATTTCAGGTTTTTTCTAGCAATTTCTAACTGTGAATCTAGCATTAAAAGGTTATAATATCCTTTGGAAACATTAGAAACTATTGTTGTTTGTAATGCTTTCTTCACTTCTTCGGATTGAAGATATCCTGCATAAGCACTTTTTTTCTGGCTACGGATTTTACCCCAAATATCTGCTTCCCATGATAGTCCGATCCCTGCCGAATAATCTTCGATATGGTTTGTTTGCAAAGCCTGACTTAAGTTATGACCTGTAAAACTATTTTCGGATGGACGATTGGTACTTGCATTTACAAGTAGATTTAGCTCCGGAATATTTCCCCATTTTGCCTGCGTTAATTGATATTGTGCAATTTCAATGTTCTTAGTTGCAATTTGCAAATCATTATTTTTTGTAATAGCACTGTCTATCAGTTTTACGATGTCTTTCTCTGTAAAGAAACTTTTCCATTCCAAATTGGCAATACTTGTGGTATCGCTTGAAGCGGATGCATTCCTGAAATTATCAGGAAATGCATCTTTTGGAACTTCGATATCCTTCGAGACTTTACAGGATATGAATGTTGTGATTAAAAGGACCGCCACAACAGTTTTGGTTATATAATTTTTCATTTTATACTTTATCATTAATTTTTTTGACATTTATCTTCTGGTGCTTCAAGTACTTTTGAAACTTTCCAGGATATTAATGCGAAGACAACAAATACTGTTATCAGAACTGATGTTATATAATTTTCCATTTTTTATTTTTCTTCGTTATGAATTACGGCTAATGATTTTCCAGAAACCTTTTCTTGTAAATGTTGGAATACGATAAATAAAACCGGGATGATTAATACCCCAAGAATTACTCCTGAAATCATTCCGCCGGCTGCACCAATACTAATAGAGTGATTACCCTTGGCAGATGGTCCTGTGGCGCTCATCATCGGGATTAACCCTACTACAAATGCTAGTGATGTCATGATAATTGGACGTAATCTTAGTTTGGCAGCTTCTATAGATGCTGCTACTAATGATTTTCCTGATTTTCGTCGCTGTGAGGCAAACTCGACAATAAGAATCGCATTTTTGGCTAGTAGTCCTATAAGCATGACCAGGGCAACTTGTACATAAATGTTATTTTCGATTCCTGTTAATCCGATTGCTACAAATACTCCAAATATTCCAACTGGGATTGATAATATTACTGCCAATGGTAAAATGTAACTTTCATATTGTGCTGCAAGTAGGAAGTAAATGAACATAAGACATAATAGGAAAATCGTTGTTGATTGTCCTCCTGAAGAAATTTCTTCGCGGGTTTGTCCTGAGAATTCATAACTATATCCTGCTGGCAATTGTTGGGCAGCAACTTCTTCGATTGCTTTAATCGCATCTCCGGAACTAAATCCTGGTTTTGGGATTGCATTAATCGAAATCGAGTTAAATAAATTGTATCTCGAAGCCGTTTCGGAACCATAAATACGGGTTAGTTTTACTAAGGTATTTATTGGAACCATTCCGCCATTTTTGTTTTTTACAAATACGTTATTAATTGATGATGGCTCGGCTCTGTCGGCAATATCTGCTTGTACAACGACTCTGTAATATTTTCCAAATCGGTTAAAATCGGATGCTTGTGCGCTACCAAAATAAGCTTGCATGGTTTGTAGAATGTCTTTTACATTTACTCCCAATTGGTCTGCTTTTTCATCATTAATATCTAATTGTAATTGTGGATAATCGGCTTTAAAGGTTGTAAAGGCTACTGCAATTTCCGGACGTTTCATCAACTCGCCAATAAAGGTTTGTGAGATTCCGCTAAATTTATCTAGTTTACCACCTGTTTTATCTTGCAACACCATATCTAATGCTTCTACGTTGCTGAAACCAGGAACGGTAGGAAAACTGAATACGAAGAAACTACCTGCTGAAATAGCACCTAATTTTCCTTGTACATCTGCCATGATTTGGTCAATATTCTTGATTGCTCCACGTTCTTCATTTGGTTTAAGCAATACGAAAATAACTGCCGATGATGGACTTGTTGAGTTCGTTAACAGGTTAAAACCTGAAATAGCTGTTACAAATCGAGATGCGTCTAATCCTCTTAAAGTATTCTCTGCATCGGTCATTACTTTCTGAGTTCCATCTAATGATGTTCCTGATGGTGTGTTTACCGCAATGGCAATAAATCCTTGATCTTCTGTAGGGATAAATCCTGCAGGAGTAGTTTTTACCATTAAGATAGTCGCTGCTGTTATTACTGCTAAACCTCCTAAACTAACCCATTTATTACGGATTAAGAATCTTAAGCTACCTACATAACGGTTGGTTAAGGAATTGAAACTTTTGTTGAATCCTGTAAAGAATTTTTCTTTAAAACTTTTTTTGGTTTCTGGATTATCTCCGTTTGCAGCGTGATTGTCTTTTAAGAATAAGGCTGCCAGGGCAGGGCTTAAAGTTAATGCGTTTACTGCCGAGATTACAATTGCAATTGCCATTGTAAAGGCAAACTGACGATAGAAAACTCCTGTTGAACCTTCCATGAAACCTACTGGCAAGAATACGGCTGCCATTACTAAAGTAATAGAAATAATTGCTCCAGTTATTTCGTGCATCGCTTCGTTTGTAGCCACTTTTGGCGATAAATGTTTGTGTTCCATTTTGGCATGGACGGCCTCGACGACGACAATCGCATCATCGACGACAATACCAATCGCAAGGATTAATGCAAACAGTGTTAACAGGTTTATCGAAAAGCCGAATAGCTGCATGAAAAAGAACGTACCCAAAATAGCTACTGGAACTGCAATTGCAGGAATTAATGTTGATCTAAAATCTTGCAAGAAGATAAATACCACAATAAATACTAGTATAAATGCTTCTACCAAAGTATGTTTTACCTGATCTATAGATTGATCTAATGAAACTTTTGTGCTATAAAAAACATTTTGTTTTATTCCTGCAGGAAAGTTTTTAGCCGATTTTTCCATCAGCTTATTAATAGCTACCTGAATTTCATTAGAGTTTGATCCTGCTAATTGTATAATACCAATTACAACTCCCTTTTTACCATTTAAACGAGTTAAACTGTTGTATGAATATGCTCCAAGTTCTATTCTTGCTACATCTTTTAAGCGAAGTATTGATCCATCTGCATTAGCACGTACGGCAATATTTTCATATTCTTCGGGTTTGGTAAGTTTTCCTTTGTATTTAATTACGTATTCGAAAACTTCTTTGCTTCGTTCTCCAAATTTTCCTGGTGCTGCCTCTAAACTTTTGTCCTGAATAGCTTTCATTACCTCATTTGGAGTAACCTGATAAGTTGCCATTTGTGTTGGGTTTAACCATACACGCATAGAATAATCTCTTACACCACCAAAAATACTTGCTGAACCTACTCCTGGAATACGTTTGATTTCTGGGATAATATTAATTTGGGCATAATTGGCAACAAATGTTTGGTCATATTTAGCTTCGTCTTCAGTATATAAACCGATACCCATAATGAAACTATTTTGTTGCTTGGCGGTTGTTACACCTTGCTGAACAACCTCTGTAGGTAACTGGCTTGTTGCTTGTGCAACTCTGTTTTGTACGTTTACGGCTGCCTGATCTGCATCTGTACCCAACTTAAAGAAAACTGTAATGGCTAGCGTACCGTCATTACTGGCTGTTGAACTCATGTAAGTCATGTTCTCAACACCATTTATAGACTCTTCTAGTGATGGCGCTACGGAACGCAAAACGGTTTCTGCACTCGCCCCTGGATATACTGCCGTTACCAAAACCGATGGTGGCGCAATATCGGGAAACTGTTGTAGGGGTAATTTTGTAAGCCCAAGTACACCCAATATCACCAATAAAATGGAGATAACAGTTGCCAGTACAGGTCTTTGTATGAATATTTTGAACATTTTCGTTTAATTATTTTTTGTTAATTATTTGGGCAACTTTAGTTGGTGTTGATTTCTCAGGCTGGATTACTTGTCCTTCCTGTAGCTTGTCGATACCACTTAATACGATTTGGTCTCCAGATTTTACACCATCTTTAATAAGATAATCAGTTCCTGTTTTACCAATAATCGTGATAGGCATTTTGTTAACCTTATTTCCTTTGTTTAGTGTATAAACAAAAACTTTATCCTGCATTTCTATAGTAGCAGATTGCGGAACTAAGATGGCATCGTCATGCTGAATCCCTAAACGTATTTTTCCTGTGTTTCCTGAACGTAATGTTCCGTTTGCATTAGGGAAAGTAGCTCTAAGTGTGATTGCACCTGTGTTTTTATCGAATTGTCCATCGACCATATCGATTTTTCCTAATTGGGTGTATGCATTTCCATCGGCTAATATTAAAGAAACAGGAGGTAAGTTTTTAATCTTATCACCAATTGTATTTCCAGAATATTGAGATTTAAAGTTGATGAAATCTGTTTCTCCTAATGAGAAATAAGCATATACTTGGTGTACATCTGAAAGTTTGGTTAATGGTTCTACATCTGTTGCAGAAACTAAACTTCCTTGTTTTTTAGGCAATCTACCTATGTAACCACTTACAGGCGCAGTGATTGTGGTATAGCTTAAATTAATTCTTGCCGATTCTACCATTGCTTTTGCTTGCTCAATATTTGAAGCTGCAATTCTGTGTGATGCTTTTGCAGTTTTTAATTGATAATCAGATACTACTTTGTTTTGTACAAGTGGTGTTAGTTTATCAACTTCTAATTGTGAGTTGATTAATGCCGCTTCGGCTCCGTGAAGGTTTGCTAGTGCATTGTTAAGTTGCTCACGGAAAGGACGTTCGTTTATTTTAAATAAAGATTGTCCTTTAGAAACATAAGCACCTTCATCTACAAAAACCCGGTCTAGATTACCACTTACTTGTGGTCGGATTTCTACATCAATTGTTCCTTGTATCGAAGCAGGATATTCAGAATCTGTAGTTGCTTCGGTATTTTTAATTGCAAGCACTGGTAATAATGGGGCTGCAGGAGCTGGTGCTTGAGCCTTATCTGCACATCCTATTACAACTAAGGCAATTAGGATACTGGTTAAGATTACTTTTTTCATTTTAGTTTTAATTTTAATTTGTTGGACATTTTGGTAATTTGAATTCTGATTGGGTTTTGTATTATTTTGATTCACATTTAATTGTATTAAATTTTCTAACGTTGTTAAGTAAAATAGTGTAAAAATCCATATAAGTATTCCTTCCAGTTATAATATGCTATAATTGGTATTAAATTATTTATCACCGTTAAGTGAAGTGGCAAAAAAACTTCAATTTCTCCTTCGATTCCGTTCAGATCGATAATAAATTGAAATTGTGGTATTAAATTACTGTATTAAATTTTCTAACGTTGTTAAGTGGAATTGTAAAAAAAACTTTTGATTTTTCTTTGATTCAACTTTGAATGACAATGGAGTAATTAAGTTTGGTTCAAAATTACTACATTAAATTATTTATCAGCGTTAAGTGAGCATTAAATTTTTTTTAACGTATTGATTTTATGATACCGCCTATGGCATCTTTTAAAATTTGTGTATTGATTGTTTCTAAAACTTCACTTTTGTTAATGATATTGATTGAAATTAAACCGTGAATAACAGAAAAGAAAGTAAAATACTTTTGTTTTATTACTTCTTCAGTTGGTTTGCTATCTTTCATTACTTCGGCAATAACAGCAACAAATAGTTTGTAAGGTGCTTCAGAAGCCGAACATCGCTCATTACAGCAAGTCATTTGTACACCAAACATTAACTGATACATTTCGGTATCGGTAAATGCAAAATCCCAATATGCCATCCACATTGCTTCAAGCTGTTCTTCAGGATTATCGTATTTGTTTTTGGCTTTTTCTAGTTCAATAGTTAATTTTACAAAACCTCTACCTGTTAGTTCTTGTAATATTGCTTCTTTATTAGAAAAGTATTCATAAATGATTGGAGCAGTATATTCAATCTTATCAGCGATTTTTCGCATACTAAGACCTTGCCATCCCTCATCTTTTACAATAGTACAGGCAGCATCCAGAATGTTCTTTCTGGTTTCTTCTTTTTGTCTTAAAATTCGATCTTTGCTTGCCATTTTTATAGAGTATTAAATTGTTTAACACCGTTAGGCAAATGTATGGCAATTTTCGGGATTACAAAATAAATCTTTCATAGTTTTTTCTTATTGCTTGATAAGAGATTTTTAAAGTTGCTGCTATTTGGAGGGAAATGTGAGGAAAACGGGGAATTATTTCGTGAAATTTCGCAAAGTTTCGCAAAGAAAAAAGCACAGAGAGTCGCAAAGTTTTTTAACCGTAAAGGGCGCAAGGAGGTTACGCAAAGTTCGCGAAGCATAAAAATCTGTTTTTATCCGCGTCTTTCTTTTAGGAAATCCGTTTTATCTGCGTCTCATTATACACAATCTTTGGCGAGCTACTCGTGGAGATCCTTCCTCAGTCAGGAAGACAAGTTTATGGATAAAAAACTTAGAGAATCTCTGTGCTTTTTTCTTTTTCAGCCTTTGTAAAACTTTGCGAAATAACTCTGCTTTAAGAAATAATCTTTTCGTTTACACTTTCGTAAAAGGGAGTAGGAATTCCGTGTTTCTTGCAGTTTTCGATAACGTAATCTACTAAGAATTGTTTCTCGGTTTGATTGTTGTTTTCAAAATCTAATTGCAACGATGATTTAGACTCAAATGGAAATTTAGTTAATAAATCTTTTGAGGTTTCGATATCTTCTTTTGTCAGGCTGATATTGTTTTTGCTGGCAAGCGACTGAATTTCTACCATCATATTTTCGAGAATATGCATTAGGTTTTTATCTTCGAGAAGTTGACCAAAAGAAACATTGTAAGCAGAAGTTATTCCAGCAACTGGTGCTACAAATAGGTATTTCTTCCAAAGTATCTGATTGATGTTATCAACATAAGTAATATCTAATCCTCCAGCAGTTAGTAAATCAATAAGCCATTTGTTTTCTTTTTGTCCTCCTACGAAAATCTTTCCTGGACCTCCAACGTGCTGAATATGTCCTGGACTTTTTATATTGGAAGCAACATAAATACAACCTTCCATTATTTCTCCAAGTTCAGGTAAAGTTTCGCGAACGATTTCTCTAGCGTTTACAACATTTTGCAAAGTGATTATAATTGTATCATTACTTATACAATCTTTATAAGTTGCCAATATCTCGTTTACAGAATACGATTTACTGGTGATTATCAATACATCCAAGATTCCGATTTCGGTTGGATTATCAGATACTAAGTCAGGGAATATGGTATCTTTTGTGTCTTTAGATTCAAATGTTAAACCTTCATTTTGTATGGCATTTTTGGTTTCGCCTCTGCAAATGAATATAATTTTAGTATTTGTGTCTTTATATTTTTTTGCCAATGGAGCGCCAACAAATCCGCCGATTCCACCAATGCCAAGAATTCCTATTTTTTTTGTATCAGATTTCATCTTTTAGTATTTTGGGTTTTAAATTAGTGATACAAAGTAAATAGGTTCGCATTCATTAATTGATGTAAAAATATAGGTTATATTTGTATAATTTAAGGATTATGAAAGACACTTTTTTTATATACAAAGATTTCGAAATTTACTCTGTCGAAGAATTAACCTGGAAGAAAGAAGTACATCGACATAATTTCTTCGAGCTTTTATATATAGAATATGGTACAGGAAACCATATCTTAAATTCGATTCATCATAATTATAAAGAGCATGATATTTATTTGCTTACGCCAAAGGACTATCATTCTTTTAAAACACTAGAACCAACAAAGTTTCATTGTTTGCGTTTCTTGCCGAATTTTTTTTCGAATAAAAAAGAAATTGAAGAAATAGAAAAGCTATTCTATTATCATAATCAATTGAATGGAAATTTGATTTTCTTCGAAGATGATAAAGCATTTTGCGAATTGGTTATTTTGAAAATATTAGATGAAGTTGCCAAACCAAAAGGGCAGAATGAAGTCATAATCAAGAGCTTGATGATGTCGCTTATTCAGATAATAAGGAGGAATGCGAGTATAAACGAAAGTAATTTAAATATCCAAACTACCGAGGTTTTAAAGATAGATACTATTTTAAGTTACATTCGTTCGAATATTGCTAATCCGCATTTGCTAAAGAAAAAAGAAATGGCAAATCACTTTAATGTTTCTATAAATTACATTGGCGAATATTTTAAAAATCATTTAAATATTACTTTAAGGGATTATATCGAACAAACGAAACTGAAGGTTGTAACTGAAAAATTAAGCAAAAGTAATTTGACTTTCTCCGAGATTAGTAATGATTTGGGGTTTATAGACAGTAGTCATTTTAATAAATTCATCATGCGTAGTACCGGAATTTCTCCATCTGAATTTAGGAAGAGATTTTAAGGTTTTTAGGTGCAGAGGAACAAAGGGGAAAGGGACGCGGATGACACGGATTTCCTAAAGGAAAGACGCGGATCCCGAAGCGTCGGGACTGATTTTTAAAAATAATAAAACTAAAAAATCCGTTTTTATCCGCGTTTTCGCCTAAGCGAATCAGTTTAATCCGCGTTCCATTTTTAGACAATCTAGGCAACTCAAAATAAGACATAAAAAACACCTTTAAACATTAAGCATAAAGGTGTTTTAAAATTTTATTTATTCTGATTAAGATTCTGTGTTACTAAGATCTTTTTTGCGATATACTAAGTAAAATACTTGTGGTAATACGGTTAAAGATAATATCATACAGGTTATTAATCCTCCTACAATCATAATTGCCAATGGTTTTTGTACTTCCGATCCCATTCCTGTAGATAATGCTGCAGGTAATAATCCCAAAGCTCCCATAAGTGCAATCATTACAATTGGACGAATTCGGGCGTAAATACCATTTGAGATAGCATCTTTTAAGTGCATCTTGGCTTTCATATTTTCTTTTATTATTCCGATGAGGACAATACTATCAATTGCGCTGACCCCAAAGAGTATAATAAAACCTATTCCTGCGGATATTCCAAATACGGTTCCTGTAATCCATAATGATAGGAAACCACCAATAAAGGCATATGGCATTGCACTAATCGCAACCATAGTATCTTTGAAATTTCCAAAATTGAAATACAACAGACATAAAATCAATACTAATACAACTGGAACAATCATAGCCAATTGTTTAGAAGCTCTTTCTTTACTTTCAAATTCTCCTGCCCATTTCATTATATTTTCTTTAGGTAGTTTTACTTCTGCAGCAACTTTTTTCTGTGCTTCATCAATTGTACTTCCTAAATCTCGTCCTTCGATGCTAAATCCTATGGCAATATAACGACTGTTTCCTTCACGATAAATGAATGTAGGTCCAGTTTTATACTCGACAGTTGCGATTTCTTTTAAAGGAACTTTTTTACCATTCATGGTTGGGATAAGGATATCTTCAATTTTCTCTTTCGAGTCACGGTATTCTTTTTCGAACCGTAATGTAATATCAAATATCTTTTCATCATCATAAAACTTGGTTGCTGCTTGTCCACCAATTGTCATTCGGATAACAGCTTGTGCGTCGGCTGTTGTAATGGCATAACGCGCCATTTTTTCATCATCAAGTTGAATTCTTAATTCTGGTAATCCAATGTTTTTATACACATTGATATCTTCAATTCCTTTTACGTCTTTGATAGATTTAGCCACTTTTGCAGCCATTTCTTCGAGTTGAAATAGGTCATTTCCGAAAATCTTTATAACAAGCGGACTTTTTACACCTGCAACATATTCTTCGACATTATCCTGAATCGGCTGGCTAAAACCAAAACCTATTCCGGGATATACATCTAGTTCTTTCTTAATCTCGGCGATTAACTCTTCTTTACTAATTTTACGTTTCCATTCATCCTGATGCAATAACTCAATATGTAATTCGATATTAAAGAATCCCGTTGGGTCGGTACCATCATTTGGTCGTCCTGTTTGGGTCAGTACAAATTTTACTTCTTCAAATTTCCTTATTTTAGCTTTCATCTCTTTGGTAAGCCTCACAGATTCATCTAGATTGATACTATTTGGCAAAGTTGCTCTTACGTAAATCGCTCCTTCGTTTAACTTAGGAATAAATTCTGAACCATAAAATGCAAATTTCGCACAACATACGGCAAGTAAAATTAAGAAACCGTATAATGTTGCTTTACGATTGCGTGTGCTCCATTTAAATAATTTAAATAGGTTTTCTCTAAAGAAACGCGAAATCATATTCTCTTTCTCAACGATGTTCTTGGTCAACATTACTTTACACATTGCTGGTACATAAGTAAGTGACAAAATTAATGACCCTAATAGCGCATAACTTAAAGTAAAGGCTAGGGGAGAGAACATTTTCCCTTCTACTTTCGTGAATGAGAAAATAGGCAGAAGCGCAACAATTAAAATAATTAAAGCAAAGAATATATAAGTAGCTACACTACCTACACTTTTCTTGATAAGCCCCATTTTACTCATATTATTAAAGCGTTCCATTCCCACTTTATGCGCTTTCTTTTCGAGCGAGACAAATACTTGCTCGACAATAACTAACGTTCCTTCTAGAAGAAGTCCAAAATCCAGCGCTCCCATAGATATTAAGTTGGCAGGTAATCCCTGAATTCGTAGCATTATAATGGCAAACAAGAACGAAAGCGGAATCACTGATGCCACAATTAATGAGGTACGCCAATTGTAAAGGAAAATAAATACAATTAGAGACACCAATAAAATCCCTTCTACAAGGTTTTTTGTAACTGTTTTTACTGTTGTATCTACCAATTTGGTACGATCTATAAACGGAATTATTTTTACATTATCAGGAAGTACTCTTTCATTAAGCTCGGTTAAACGATCTTTAAGTCTTTTTATAACTTCACCAGGGTTTTCTCCACGAAGCATAATTACAATACCTTCTACAACATCATCATCACCATCTAAACCTACTTGGCCAAGTCTAGGTTTGGCAGATATTGTAACTTCCGCTACGTGTTTTACTAATATTGGCGATGAGCCTTTGGTTTCGATAAGGATATTCCCAATATCTTCTACTTTATTAATAAGACCAACTCCTCGTACTACATAAGCCTGATCGCCACGTTGTATAACATCCCCACCTACGTTTACGTTACTTTTAGAAACAGCTTCATAAACATCTAACGCTGATAGGTTGTAATTTTCTAGCTGTGTTGGGTTAATTTTTATTTCAAAAATCTTTTCTTCTCCACCAAAACTTACCACATCGGCAACTCCTGGTACAGATATCAATTCTCTTTCGATTACCCAATCCTGAATGGCTTTTATTTCCTTAATAGGTAAATCACTTTTTATAATATATCTAAATATTTCGCCTGTTGCACCGGATGGTGGTTCAATTTCTACATCGGCTCCTTCTGGTAAATCTAATCCGTTAAGGCGATTGGATGCATATTGTTGGGCGTAAAAATCCTCAACATCATCATCAAATAATACGGTAACAACTGATAATCCAAAAAGCGAAATAGAGCGTACTTCGGCTTTTTTAGGTATCGTGTTCATTTGTTTAGAAATAGGAAGTGTGATGAATTTCTCAACTTCTTCGGCACTTCTTCCTGGCCATTGTGTAATTATTCTTGCCCGGGTATTGGTTACATCAGGAAAAGCTTCTATGGGGGTATGGATATAGCTTACTATACCAGCGACTAGTAGTACAGCTGTCAGGAAAAAAACTATAAGGGAGTTTTTTAGCGAGAAAGCAACTAAGCCTTGTACAAATTTTTTCATATCTTGTATTGTGTTTATCCGTTTTTATGCGGGATACTTAGTTTTTTAATCTTTCGTGAATTAACAGGTGGTTTTTAGTAATAACCATTTCACCTTCTTTAACTCCTTTATCAAAATAAATCCAGTTGTTGTTTTTTATAGTAGGATTAATTTCTCTGGTTTCGATGGTACAATCATCTTTATAGATTAAGATATAATCACGATTATTATCAAAAATGGCTGCTTTTGCAGGAACTGCTGCTAGCATTTCTCCACCTAAACTTTTATCGATAATGATATCTGCAGTCATTCCGGGTTTCAATTTTAAGTTTTTGTTTTCCATAACAATTCTTGCTTTTAGCACATGTTCATCGGCATCAAAAACTTTAGCAAGCATGGTAATTTTTCCTTTAAAAATTTCGCCAGGATATGCAGGTGTAGTTACATCTACAAGCATATTTTCGGTTACATTTTTTAAGTTACTGGTATAAACGTTTACCAATACCCAAATTTCTTTTAAGTCAGAAATAGTAAAAAGCGGCTCGCTACCTTCAGTTATTTGCATTCCAGGACTAATGTTTTTAGCGACTACATATCCTTCTGTAGGTGCTTTTATCTGAAAAACTGCTCTTTCGCTACTAGCGCTAAACATGGCAAGATTTGCTCTTACGTTTTCAAGAGATGATTTTAAAACATCTAATTCACTCTGTGCTTGCATTAAATCTTTTTGTGATGCAATACCATCATCAAACATTGATTTTGTAGCTTGTAACTGGCGGTGAGCAACAGCTATTTGTGATTGCAAGGATTTGCTTTCGGATTGCATACCGTTAAGTTCTGTACTTTTTATCTCGGCAAGTACTTGTCCTTTTTTCACATAATCCCCCAACGAAAATGTAGTTTTTGTTATAATTCCTTCTACAAGGCTATTAAACTGCACTACATGATCGTTGTTATAGGTTATGTTTCCAGTAAGATTTATGGATTCACTAACGGCACGTTTTTGTACAGGCTCGATAGTGATTTTTTCTTTTAGGTCTTTGTCAATACAAAATTTTTCCTCTTTTGTATCTTTAATTTCTTCTTTTTTGCCACATCCGTAAACGAGCATTAATCCAAGTATAGGGAGTAAAATAAGTTTCTTCATTGTTATTATTTTTAAATAATTTGGGATTTAATTAATTTCCTGACCTGCTATATAGCGTAGTTCTTCAAGGTTTTTATTAAGGTCTTTTTTAGAATTAAGTAATATCGATTTGTTTTCTAAATAAGCATCTGCAAAATCAAGGTACTCAAGCATACTTGTATTACGTTGCATGAAGTTTTTGCGATAGCTTTCTAAAAGTTTTTCTAAATCTCCTTCATAAGCTGCATCTACACTATCATATAATTTTTTGGTAACTATTAAATCTTCATAAGCTTGTAATACTTCCGATTGTACACTTATTGTTTTCTCTTCGGCAAGTAATTTACCTTGGTCGATAGCTATTTTTGCTGCTTTTATATTTCCTTGGTTTCTATTAAAAAAAGGAAGATCCAGAGAGAATCCAACACCAACAAAATCATTCATTAAACTGGCGCCACGGTCATAGCTCACACCAAGGGTAACATCTGGTGTTCGCATTGCTTTTTCGTATTTGTACTTATTAGTATTATATTCATTTCCTAGTTTAAGGACTTTCATGTCTGGTCGGTTTTCTACAGCCGAAGCCATAAGATTACCTAAGTTTATATTGTCGATGTTTTTATTATCAGGAAGAAAACCATCTTCGGTAAGTTTGATATAACTTGTTGCAGGAAGATTCATCAGGACTTTAAGTTCTTTTTGCAACGAGTTATTTTCTTTTTTAAGGTCACTTATTTCTTTTAAGAATTGTAGCTCAGTTGCTTTTAGTCTTATGTATTCGCCTTTACCAATATTTCCCTGAGCAACTTGATTACTATATGCTTTAAGCAAAGTTTGCATCGAAGAAAGTTGTTTTTGATAAACAGCTTCTTGGGCTTGTACAAATTGTAATTCGGTAAGATTACCTCTAAACTCAATTTTTAGATTGCGTAAAAAAGTTTTAAAGTATTCTTTGGCGATATCTACGCTCACTTTTTCCATGGCAATTAGCTTTTTTCGCTTTCCAGCTGTTTGGATAAGTTGTTCCAGTTCGGCAGTTACTTGCGATGTAGTTCCAAAATTGCCCCATAAAGGTGGTAATTGTTGCGCCGTAGCATTGTTCCAAAGATTTATCTCGCCAATAGTAAGAGTAGGGTTAGGCCACAATTTTGCCTGAATAACTTGAGCATCGGCAACGTCAATATTCAGCTTTTCGGAAATAAGAGAAATATTCTTATCCAGAAACAAAGCCTCGGCCTGTGTTCGGGAAAGAACAATTGTATCGTTTATTGCAGCAGTTTGTGCCACACCTTTGTATGATACAATAACGAGTAGGGTTAAAATTATACGTTTCAAATTAAGTTATTTTAAGATGATGCAAAGCTACTTGCGCCATATTAAATGATAATTTGATGTATGTTAAAAGAGGATTAGAGCAACATTAGAAAACGATTAGAGTGGCGGGAATAGTAATGTTACTGTAGTGCCTTCGCCTTTTTTTGAAGTAATCGTAAAATGAATATTATTCTGCTTAAAGATAATATTAGCCAAAGAAAGTCCTACGCCGCTACCTTTTATATCATTTACATTTTTACCTCTGTAAAAGGTTTGTTTGATGAATTTTAGGTCTTCTTCTCTAATGCCAGTTCCGTGATCTTCGATTACGATTTTTAGTTGATTATCTTGTTGTAATAGACTTATTTTTATAGGATTCCCTTTTGAATATTTTACAGCATTCTCGATAATATTGTACAAGGCAATCTTAATTTCGTTACTATTTCCTCTTATCGAAAGTAGTTTGTCATTAACAATCTCTATTGCAATTTGTATTTGAGCATCTTTTAATTGATAAACATCTGGCAATTGGTCGTTAATATCCCATACAAGTTCATCAACTCTGAAAATTTCATTAAGCTCTGTATTATCTCTTAATCCCGAAAGCATCATAAGCGTGTTGAGCGTATCTTCTATTTGATAAACATTCTCTAATACTTTTTCGGACATTTCTTTATATTCGGCACTAGTTCTTTCTTTTTGAGCAAATACTTCCAGGTTTCCAGATATAGCAGTTAATGGTGTTTTAAATTCATGAGAAACATAATTGATGAAGTTTTTTTGGATTACAAAAGTATCAGATAATCGCTTGAACAAATTATTATAGGTTTCTATAAGTTCTTGTATTTCGTCTTTAGTATCAGGAGAAATAATTTGTCTGTCTAGTGATGAAGCCTCGATTTCGTTTACCTGATTTACAATGTTTTTTATAGGACTGTAAGCAAGATTTGATAGTTTACGGCTAACCAGATATATTATTACAAGTCCGATAATTAAAACCAAAATCATGATGATAAGCAATCGGTTTGTAATGGTTTTGAATTCGACATCATTTTTCTTTACAAAAACAACAAAATCTCCTTGATTGTCATGGTAATAACTTCCGAAATAAAAATGATGGTTTGATTTAAAACTCAACTTTCTATTTTTTCGGATATAATCAAGTCGCTCTTTATTTATATTCTTATCATTTCCTTTATCGCCGTATACAATTTGATTTTCTTTGTTATAAACCCGAGTAACTATTTCGAGTGAATTTTCTCTGAATTGCTGCCCGATGATTAAATGTTGATTTTCGGGTAACTCATCTTTTTCTAAGTAGAAAATCCCTGTAAGCAAGCACGTTTTTTGAAGTTCATTATACATTATCTTTTCAGAATAGCTGTAAAAAGAAAAGTACGTTATAATCGAAGCAATTATAAATACAATGCTAAACGTAAATGATGATATTAATGTAAATCGGTTGCGTATTTTCATGACTATTCTTTAATCATATATCCTGTTCCTTTTATGGTATGGATAAATTTATGGTTTTGTTCGATTTTGTTTCTTAAGTAAGAAATATAAACATCGACTACGTTGGTGTTATTATCATAATTAATTCCCCAGACAGCATTTAATATTTGGGTTCTGGACATTACTTTATTTCTGTTTTCTAATAAAAACAATAACAGTTTGTATTCTCTTGGGGATAAATCTATAGGTATGTTGTTCTCGGTAACTTTATGTTCTTCAGGGTTTATGGTTAAGCTTCCGCAGGTGTATAACGTTTCGACTTTATCATAGTTAAATTTGGTTCTTCGCGTAAGCGCATTAACTCTCGATATTAATTCCTGAAAATGAAAAGGTTTCACGAGGTAATCATCGGCACCAGAATCTAATGCATTTACTTTATCATCGGTATTACTAAGTGCACTGAGCATTAATATGGGTGTATGAATTTTTTTAAAACGCATCAATTTAGTTAGTTGAATACCATCGATGCCTGGAAGCATAATATCCATCAGGATAATATCCCAAGTATTGTCTTGTATCAAGTCACGGGCAATCTCTCCAGTTTCGGCAAGATGCACTGTAAAATTGTTTTCTTCCAAACCTTTTACAATAAATTCGCTTATGCGTTTATCATCCTCAATGAGTAAAACATTCATATAATAGTTGTTTCTTGTATTTATTCTAATTGCAAAGATTGTGTAAGATGGGACGCGGATGACGCGGATTTACTAACGTAAAGACGCTGATAAAGACGGATTCTTTTTCTTTCTATCAGTTTTAAAATCCGTTTTTTTCCGTGTTTTCGCCTTGGCGAATCCGCGTCATCTGCGTCCCATTTTAGACAACGTTCATCATAAATCGATTTAAAAATGAATATCAAAAATAACACTTAATTACGGGAATCTACTATTAAAAAGGAAGGGATAAGGTTTTTTAATATTTTGTTATGAAACAGAAATCTGAAATAATAAATATCAATTCGTAAATTAGCAGCGATATAAATACATTCGGATGACAGTACTTACATTTACCCTGATTATGCTTTTTGGTGCTTTTTTAGCAGGTTTCATAGGTTCATTATCAGGTTTAGGAGGTGGAATAATCATTATACCATTATTAACAGTCATTCTGGGAGTCGATATACATTACGCAATTGGAGCGGCACTTGTATCGGTAATTGCAACTTCATCAGGCTCAGCCGCAGCTTATGTAAGAGAGGGGATTACCAATATGCGTTTAGGAATTTTCCTTGAGATCGCAACTACTGTTGGAGCTGTTGGTGGCGCATTACTTTCTACAATTGCACCAACATCTTTTATCGCTGTTTTATTCGGACTTACATTAATATTTTCGGCTATTAATTCACTACGAAAAAAAGAAGAACATATTGTTTTAGAGTCAAGTCCATTGGCTAAAAAGTTGCGTTTACAAGGAACTTATCCTTCGCATGACGGGGAGGTTATTAGCTACGGAACAAAAAATGTTGTTGGCGGATTTAGTATGATGGGAATTGCAGGAATGATGTCGGGATTGTTAGGAATTGGTTCTGGTGCCTTTAAGGTAATTGCAATGGATAATATCATGCGAATTCCGTTTAAGGTTTCTACCACAACTAGTAATTTTATGATGGGAGTTACAGCAATGGCGAGTTCTGTAATTTATATCCAAAAAGGATATATAGAACCAGGAATCTGTATGCCAGTTGTTATTGGTGTACTATTTGGAGCTATGGCTGGAGCCAAAGTATTAGTAAAAACAAATCCTAAAAAGCTTCGTATCTTTTTTGCTTGTCTTATTTTTGTACTTGCAGTAAATATGATTTATAATGGACTTAACGGAAAAATCTAAGATTATGACACACGAAAAATTTGGAGAAAAAGATTTTCAGACCATTATAGGTAATTTATTGCGTTACGGAGTATGGATTTCGTTATCGGTTGCTTTTATTGGTGGAGTTGTTTATTTGATGCATCACGGTAATGATATCGAAGATTATTCGGTATTTAAAGAAAACGACAGAAACATCTTCGAGGTAATCTCTGCAATCTACAACGGAGTTATTCAGGGTAATGGAGAATCGATAATATTTTTTGGTGTAATATTGCTTTTTCTTACTCCTGTATTGCGTGTATTATTATCGTTATTTTCTTTTTTATTAGAGAAAGACTATCTGTATGTAGTAATCACTTTAATCGTAATCTTTATAATTCTGGTAAGTGTTTCTTTAGGTTTCTCTCATTGACGGTTGAGGTGGAATAAAATAATCTACGATATTTCAAGATTTGATTCGACTAAAGGTTCTGTAGTTTTAAGTTGTTTTTCATTAATCTCATTTTCAATAAGTAATGGTTCTACACGTGAATAATCTTTAATTATTTTTATAGCAATTAGTGCAAGAGGTATTCCAATAATATTTAAAACTATACTTGCAATTGTGCTATTAATTAAGTCATCTATACTATTAGTTGGGTATTTAGAAATTATTCGTCCTAATATGTTACTAATTATCCAAAGTGTCCACCATGGAGTTAGCATATTAGTTTTGAGTTTATCATCAATATTCAGCCCTTTTTCTGTTAAGTAAGATTCTGTTTCTTCATATAGTTCTCTCATTATTTGTACAGGTCTGTAAAGAGAAATAATTGGAACAAACCAACTTCCTGCAGCCCAACCTTCAGAATGGGATAAAAATTCAGTTTTTAAGTGAAGATTGTAATAAGCACGTCTAAACCATTGGATAAAAGTTACTGCAGAAATAATATAAACAATCAAATAAAGGATTGCAATAGTTTGTTCGGTAGTATCATTTGCAATTGCTTCATCTGTAGTTATAACGCCTCCATTTACAGCAGTTTGCAGTAAATTATATTGAAAACATTTAGAAATTAACGCTACCAATTCAATTGCCATAACAATCCATATTAATAGCATTGCATTTTTAGCTCTTTGTCCGTTAGGTCTTAATTCTTCCATTGTTTTGTTTTAGCTTTTATTTACTTTTTTAGGCGAAGCTAATATATTCTATTTTGTACTATAATTACTAATTAAATTTATTGTTATTCTAAATTTATATTTTGAAATAGCTTGATTTTAGATAATCTTTTCATTCCGATGAAAGAGACCCGAGCGGTAGCGAACAGACGTAGTAAATCTCCGTAAGAAACTCCATAATTTTTGTAGAGCTACTTGATGAGACCCTTCCTTCGTCAGGGTGACAAGATTGTGGCTATTTTGTGAATAATTGATAATACATTGCAAACATAGTCTACAATTTCTACCGTTGGAATGCAATGTATTATCACAATTGGCATCACACGGTTAAAACTGTGGGCTATGGTCAAAATAGGATAGAATTTATGAAATGAATAATGTCCTTTATTTTGTGCTGCTACTCATGCCTTTGTGTTGATTTTTGATAAATTAGATTTCTTTGTTCGTAATATTTATCCCATCGGAGTACAAATCTCGATTAAAAAGCCATCAATATCTCTTACATAAGCAACTGTTTGTCCCCAAGGTTTTTGTTTTGCTTCTTGCAAAATGATTGCGCCAGCTTCTTTAGATTTAGCAAGTACTTCATTTACATTATCGGTTATAAAACCCAATTCGGTTGCAAAAGGTTTATTGGTTAAATCACTTTCGATAAAACCGTCTTTTAAATTAGAATTAGCCAATTCTTTTGATGCAAATGAAATCGTAGTTTCTCCAGTGCTAAGTTCTCCGTAATCATTTTCGGGAGTTATGAATTTTTTAGTAAAACCAAATGCATTTTCATAAAACGAAATTGATTTACTTACATCGTTAACATATAATATTGTATAGCCGAATTTTACCATTGTTGAGTTTAATTATTTATTTTTATAACTGTAGTATTTGCCCATAAATCTCCTAATCTTTGATTTTTTTCTGTGTTTTTGATGATTAAATAAGCAATTAAACCAAAGAAAAACATATCAATTGGGTCAAGTAGGTGTCTTTTTAGAGATTGACTAAAAGTTAATCTTAATCTAGAATTATATAATGAGATTGGTTTTAAGTTTACGATAGAATTTCCTAAGGTAGCTCCAAAGTATTGCTCTAATCCAATTGTCCAAAATGCCCAAACTAAAAAGGGGATTAAAGCTGACCAACCTGATAAATGAAAATTTCCGTTTTCGTCTGGAGTTCCAAATACTGTTATTATTAAATAGCATTTTGTATTAATAATTCCATAGTCAATAAAAGCAGCAAGAAATCGTCTTCTAATATTTGTAGCCGTTTTAATTTCTATAGTTTCATTCGTATTTAGTTCTGTAACGGTCATTATAAGATTTTGAATAATTAAAAAAAGTTCGACGAAATAGAAACAATGTATTTTCTATTGAACGAAAATACAAATAAAAATATGCTTCTATCTCGCCAAACTTAAAATTATTTTATAGATTATTTTGCCACTTTACTCGTCCATTCTGTTCCGCTAATATCAGTAAGAGTTAAAGTATAATTATTACCTTTTAGTAATTGGTAATTCTTTAAATCAATATTCAGAATTGCTTTTGCGCCAAGCGGAATTATTAAACTGTGTTTGCCTGGTTTTACTTTTGTAACATATATATTTGCTATATCTTTTTTAGGGAATTTAGACAAATCAGCACCTTTTAAATCAAAGATTATTTCTCCTTGTCCATTCTTTAACTGAATCCCAATTAAGAACGAACCATAAACATCAACACCTTCTGTACGGTATATCTGGAATTGTAAGACATCATTTTTTATAGTTGCATCGCTAATTTCTACTTTTGGTTTTACCGATTTGTTATGTAGTTTTCCAAATACGCCACCATGAAAATATTGGTTGGTATACAAAGTAAGCGAGAATATAAGCAAGGAAATAACAAGAACTACTGGTTTAAGATTAGCAATAGGAAGACTACCTGAACCAAGCCATGAAAACCATTTTGTTTTGGTAAATGCGTAGTTTTTGTTCATGAAATAATTGTCTAGGGAATAAGAACCACTTCCGCTTAAAAATAGCGTAAAACCACAAGCAATTCCCAATACTCCGATTTGCCATTCGTCTAGACAAGTGGTACCAATCCAACCAGAACCTAACAAAATTCCCATGGCTAAACTAAAGACTCCGATACTCATTAATCGGGTAAAGAACCCTAGCATTATCAATAATCCTACAATGGCTTCGATGATGGTAAAACTAACCATAGACCACCAAAGCGCTTCGGGATTTGTAACTAAGTATTCGATTATAGGTTTTATTCCTAAAGCATTGGGAAGGAAATGATTGAATTTTTCGCCAATATATCCTGCTTCATCCTGAATTAATTTGTTTTCGAGAACAAGCCTTCGCCAGAAAGCCGAAAAGTATGTCCAGCCAATAACAAGCCTAATAGAAAGCGTAAAAAGACCAGCCAAGTTGTATGACTGATTCGAATGAATATTTTTCATAAGTGTATATTTTAATTTTAAAAAACGATTGTATATAAAATGCGACTGTTCTGGATTATGCCAAATCGGATTTTAATCGTTTATATAAAATATACAAAGGGGGAGTGTTTACAGCGGCTACATTTACATAAATATCTTTTTTATGTAATGCTGTTGCTAATATGATTTGATTTCGAGAAACAGAAACGGGTAAAACAGGAATTTGTTTGTGGAGTTTCTCAACGCTATTTTCTGACTGATTAACGTTTGATTCTTCTACTTCGCAATAAGAAACTGCTGTTTGGGTAGTTTGGTTCTTATTAAGCGTTTGGAAGTACTCTATATCAAAAGCAGCAAATAAAGAACTTTTTACCGAACATGGAGTAAGCGCAAACACCACAGCAAGTAGTATCACGACAAGTCGCATGTTTTTAGGATAGGTTCTTTTGTTTTTCATATTTTTCAAAGATATGCTTTTGTTTTGCTTTAGCGTGGGGAGTATGGAAAAATTTAGATGTTAATGACAAACTACTGGGTTGCATTGAAAAAAGAATCTATTTTATAATTGCATTTCATGAAAAAGTAAATATCCTTTTTTTAAATCTATAAAATAGATTGATGTTAGGTTGTTAGGAGATGAAAAAGCGATCAAACCTATTTTTGGTTTAAACCAAGAAGGAGCATCATCTGGTAAATAAATTTCGGAGGTGTGAACTTTTAAATTATTTATTTTGATGAATTCATCTAGCCATTCGGGAGATGCATATAGTTCCAGATACATTTCATATTCTCGTGTAAAATGTGCAGATTGCCAATATTGTCCGTTAGTAATTTTTATATCCTTTTCGGGTTCACGAAAAGACCATAATTCATATACTTCATTTGGGTCATCGGAATTCTTCTCTGTACAAGAAGTAAACAGAAATGAGAATAGAATAATTGCGATATAAAATGCATGACTTATTTTCATGGGCTAGTTTAGATGATTGTTTTATTAAATCACTTTAAAATTTCTTTTTGATTAATTGAATGACTTACAATTTGTGAATGCATTTTTCAGTTCTAATTCCTTTCTAAACTCTGTCGGTAATAATAACTTTGTTTTGCAAAAATCCTTAATCTCATATAATTCTGTCTCAGGATTTAATATAATAGCTTTTGGAGAATCATAATCAGAATTATAATACCATACATTAGCATGCTCATCAACATATAAACACCAATAATGATAAGCACTAAAGGTTTCATTTAAATCTTGTTGAAATAATATTTTATTATGAATATCAGTTATTGCAAATATTATAGATTCATCTTTAAATTGCTTTAAAACTATTTTTTTAGTTTTAAGATCTCTTTGAAAAACAGAATATATTCCTGGCTTATTAATGAATCCGGATTTAATCCGTTGTCTTTTTGGTTCAGATTCATTACACGATGCTAAGAGTAAAAACATTAGAAATAATATACTTTTTTTCATTCTTGAATTATTGATTATGTGATTGTCTCAATATATTTTCAACCATTTCTTTTGCTTTTTCAAATGTTATTCCGTTTTCTTGGTCGATGGTTAGCGGATGATTTTCTTCGATACATTTAATCTCAGGAATAAATCCAAGTTCTTGCTCTATAGCGATTGTTTTTAAGCTTAATGTTTCTCCGTAATTAGGTACCATGGTTTGTAACCAACCAAAATAAGGTTCTTGTTTGGTTCGGTTTTCGTCTTCCCACAAATTCATTCTGATTTCAAAATTCTCTGCGCTTATAGATGTCCAAATATCAAAAGCAAAATCTTCATGATGATCAATAATCGGAATTGTTAATCTGCCACGATGAAAAAAGTATTTATCATCGATAATACATAAACTTTCTTCGAGTTGAATTCTTTCTTCTCTTTCTTCTGGTGGAACAGAGAAATAATATTCAGGATAATCGGAACCAAAACAAAGCGGAAGATCATTATAAACAACATCGCAACAATCACATTTATAGGCTGTTTTATTTGTTTCTGGATTTAAAAAGGGTATTAATTTCAATTTGTATGCTATTAGGTTTTATTATTGATTGAGTTTTTGTTTTAGAGAATATTAATGATATTCAATTGATAATGGATCTATTTCTATAACTTCATTTTCTTTTTTTTGATTGCAAGAATAAAATATAGTTACAATTATTATTAGTGCTGATGCTAGTAGAACAGGTTTAGAATTCATAGCGGATTTTACTATTTATATTTGCTCTTAATCTTGTAACAGTATTGATAGCTCTTATCAATCCAATTGCAGCTTTTCCTGTCTCCATCTGAAAATTTTGTTCTTCACCGTAAATATCTACAATTCGGAATATTGATAATTCAGGTTTATTTATTTGTCCTTTAAAATCACCAAAAATTGTATCGTCAATATCATCAAAACTAATTAGTTTCAAATTTTCATTCTCTTTTTCTAAAATCCGACGAGTTGTAATAATTGCTTTTGAGGTTTCAATTTCAAAAATAGGTAATTCATTATCCTCAAATAAAAAAGTATCATTTTTTAAATCAGTTGAAACCTTAGAATAAAGCCATTCCTCTGAATTCATTACAGATCGATTTATTGCTGTTATAGTTCGTTGTCTTATGGAGCTATCTTCTTTCATTTAAATAGATTTCATGCAATAGTCGTCTTATGGTTTAGGACTTAGCGAAGATATTAATTAAAAAGATAGAAGGTTTATTCAAAATGCAGAATTTATTCAAAATTGGATATGAAATTTGTAGTACAATACAACATTGGTATTGTTTAATATTTAGCATTGAATTTATAAAACCCAAAACATTTTAAATAGTTGTTATGAAGAAAAATTACGCTTGTTTATTTATTCACTTGTGTATTATTAATTTATAATCTTTTAAAAAATGCTAAAAATCATTCTGTTTTCATTGTTGAGCGTTATAACTCTTAAAGCTCAAAATACTGTAAAAGATACCGTAACTGTGAAAAATGATACGGTTCAGAATTTGAAATTCAATTACAAACAGCTTATTATTCCGGGTGTTTTAATTGGATATGGGATTATAGGTCTTGAAAGTGATCAGTTAAAAGGTTTTAATTCTCAAATTCATGATGAAGTAAAAGAGGATATTGATACCAGAATTACAATTGATGACTTTTCGCAGTATGCTCCGGCAGTTTCTGTTTATGCCCTGAATGGATTAGGTGTTCAAGGAAAGAATAATTTAAAAGACAGAACTATAATCTTAGGGACATCTTATGTAATTATGACAGCTACCATATTAGCGTTAAAATCTATTACAAAGGTCGAAAGGCCAGACGGAAGTTCAAACAATTCATTTCCTTCGGGACATACTGCAACTGCTTTTGCGGGAGCCGAATTCTTATATCAGGAATATAAAGATAAGTCGATATGGTACGGTATTGCGGGTTATGCTGTTGCAACAGGAACAGGAATATTTAGGATGGTAAACGACAGACACTGGCTTACTGATGTTGCTGCAGGTGCAGGAATTGGTATCTTAAGTACAAAAATCGCATATTGGGTAAGTCCTTATGTAACTAAGAAAATTTTTGGAGAACGAGAAAAAAGGGTTACTTCGGTAATTACTCCTTTTTATAATGGCAAACAAATAGGGTTTGGGTTTGCAATGGGGTTTTAGAACATATAGTTTTGTTTAAAACCATGTAAGTAATTTAAGGAAATATAAGTTTTGTAAAAGTTTTATTTAAATGGATTTAGATAACTTTTAGGGTTAGCTTTTTGCCCTAATTTTAAGAGTATATTGCTTCTCCTAAAAAATTAATGCAAAAATAGCGCGGCTCTATTTTTGCATTTTTCTCAATCTACTGGTTTTCTGGTCTATTATGAGGTTAAATTTGTTTCCGTTTTTTCCTAAATCAGATTTAAGATCATCCTAAATAAGATTGTAATTAGTGATACAAGCATACTGATTGTGATTATGAAATATGGGAATTATCTAACAAAAATATCTAGTTGTATTCTTCTAAAATTGTAAAAATGTAACCCTAAGTAATTATATATACAACCAATTAATATTTCCGTCTTCATGAGCCGTTATTCTGTTGAAAAATGACTTAGGCGTAAAGCCTGTTATTGATTTAAAATCTTTGATAAGATGCGATTGATCAAAAAAATCAAGTTGATAAGTAATATCCGAAAAATTGTTCTTTGTACGCATATTCATTTGTTGGTGCATTGCTTGCCGAAACCTAATGATTTTACGTAGTTCAGATGGTGTTTTGCCTATATGTATTTCAAAATGTTTACATAACGTCTTACGGCTTATTTTATATTTATCGGCAAGGTCTTTAATCGTATAATTACCTTCGCTATTTTGCATATCCTTAAGGATTGACCCTAAAAAAGGATGACTAAATCCTTTGAATTTACTAATGAAATATTGTTCTAATTTTTTTATTTTATCTTCTGCTAAAACGGTATTCATAATATCCGACATCGAAGCACTAAAATCACTAAACGGATTAAAGTACGAGAAGGATTTTCCGTTATAAAAGTTGAGGTTTTTTTCTAAAAAAGCATTTAATCCTAATGGCTTAAAACTAATCGTGATTTCGTGAATATAACCTGGAATGCTTATTTCAATTGGTTTTGTATATCCGCATATAAGCGTGGCTAGTAACGGATTATTGATGTTTTTATCAACGGTTAGTTTGTTCTTTTCGAATATAAACTCTGGATATTGATTAATAGAAACAATAGAGTTTACGTAAGGAAAAGTATAATAGCGAACGTTTTCTGTATCTGGAGCTTTTTTTAGAATATAAAAATAATCGATATAATTTTGCAATAATTTACTTTGAGGAATGAAAAGTTTCAGATCCATAATTGCAATGAAATAATAGTTGTTAATAAATCGATTTAGCTTTCAAATATAATCAAAAAACCTATGTTATATAAAGCATAAAAAATAAAAGCCTCATTTTATTGAGGCTTATAGTAAGAATAGTAAAAAAATGCTATGATTTTCTCTAGTCGGTAATAACGGTAAGTCCATTTTTAATGATAGATACCTTTATGCTATTGGTTTTAAGATTATAAGATTCTCCATCTATTTGCGCATCTAGAGATGTTGCTACAGGAACTTCTATCGTTAAATCTTGTATTAATGTATGTTGGGCTTTTTTAAATTTTTCGACAGTGTTACGTAATACATGGTAACCAAGTGTCATTTTTTCAAGAAACGATAATTTAGGTACTACTATCATATCCAGCCAGCCGTCATTAAGACTTGCCTTTGGCGTTAAGCTCATATTATATCCCATTTCGTTAGAGTTTGAAATGAATAATAAAAACGGATTTGCAATTATCTCTTTATTATCAAAAGATAGTTTTGTTTCTTGAGTTTTAAATTCAAGACTAGATGATAATGCTGCTTTTACATAAGCGATAAGCGTACGTTTGCCTGAGTTCTCATATTTTTTTATAATCATTGCATCGATTCCGATTCCTGTATTACTAAAAAAATATTGATTGTTTATTTTACCAACATCTATAGTCGAAACGGTTCCTTTACGGATGATTTCGATTGCTTTTTCAAATTTTCTTGGAATATTTAGATTAGATGCTAAACCATTTCCTGAACCCACAGGGATAATTCCTAATTTTATAGTAGTACCAATAAGGCAAGAAGCAACTTCATTTATAGTACCATCACCACCACAAGCTACGATATAGTCTGGATTATTAGCTACAGCAGCTTTCGTTAATTCGATAGCATGTTTTTTGTGGTTTGTGTAATCAATTTCGATTTTAAATTCAGAACTAGGGAAAGAATCTCTTAAAAAATCTCCTGTAATATTGTGTTTACCATTGCCCGAAATTGGGTTAACTATAAAGTGAATATATGTCATTATTTATTTTAATTTTTTTGTAAAAAATATAGTGCGCAATCTAGTGTTTTTATGAATAAAATGGCTTAAAGTTCCTAATCAAATTCTGAATTAATTTTAGGTATCTATCCTTTTCGTTTGCTGGTCTTTAAAAGTAGAAAAAATTATCAAACCAGAAAGAATGACAAATAGGAGTGAGGAAGAACCAATAGTCCCCAAATTTAAACCTCCTTTTTCGACTGGTTTGGTAAGTAAATCTCCAAATGTAGCTCCAAATGGGCGTGTGAGTATAAATGCGAGCCAGAATAATACTATATGTGAGATTTTAAGAAAATAATATGCTAAAATCATGAGTAAGAGTAAACTCCCTATTAGTAATGCACCGCCCAAGAAACCCAGACCTGTATTATCGGCAAGAAAATCTCCTAAAGCAGTTCCTAAAGTATTGGAGAAAAGGATTGCAGTCCAGTAAAATGTTTCTGCCCGGAAACTATTTATGGTTGTAACATTTAATGAATTTTCGGTTTTTTTCCAACCAAAAAGAACCGTTAGCAAGAGTATGATTAGTATTGCCGACCCTTTGGCATAGCCAAGGCCAAGAGTACGATCCATATAGTCTGACATGGTTGTTCCGGCTGTACTGGTTGCTAATATTACTGCCCAATAAAGTGGCGGAATATGTTTTTTTGAAACTAATTGCCCAATGAGAACAGCTGCAAATAAGAATAAAAGAATGATAGAACTCCAGCCATAACCCATATTTAGCGTCATAGACATTAAATCGCCTGCGGTTTCTCCTAATGTTGTGGCGCAAATCTTCATGATCCAAAATGCGATTGTAATTTCTGGCAATTTTTTCATTGTACTTCTTAAAATTTATAACTGTAACCAAATCGTACAACTTGTGTTTCGTAGTAATCACGACTGTTATAGCTAAAGCCATCGCCTTGAATCTCTTTCTTGATTACAAGTGTATTTAGGATATCTGTGGCATTAAGAAAAATTTCGCCTTTTCCTTTCTGAACCGTCTTTTTAACGCCCAAATCTATTGAGAAACGAGAGTTTATTTTTCCTTGCGGAATAATGTCTGGTGCAAGATATACGGCAGATAATTGACCACTGGTAGATTTATTTAACTGAAAAGTATTGTTCCACTTTATATTTCCAGAAAAAATCTGTTGTCTTTTCCCAAAATAGGTTGTTGGTACAGGATATAAATTGGTAACAGTAAATGCTTCTATATCATTTTGATATCCGTTTCCGTTTAAATTAAAAGAATACCAAGAGTTAATTTCTTTAGCGTATACTACTTCTATGCCTGTAGATGAGCTTCTGTTTGCATTCTGGAAAACATTATAAATAAGATTACTATCTGGCGCTGTGGTTGCTATGCGGCTTATAGTACCGTTTACAAACCGATGGTAAAGCGATGCAAATAAATAACCTTTATTAATGTTCGTTTTGTAACCAAGTTCAAATGCGCTTGTAAACTGTGGCTTTAAGGCAGGATTCCCCACTTTTATAATTTCGGCATCATCATATTTAGGAAAAATTCTAATATCTACTTCACTTGGTCTATCGACTCTACGATTATAAAAAGCCGTTATTTTATTCTTGTCATTTATTTTATAACCAAATCGAAGGCTAGGGAAGGGCTGTGTATAATCGTAACCATCACTTTTGTATGTAGGATGGTTGGGATTTACGTCATATTGTAACTTAACATATTCGACACGTAAACCAGCTTCGGCTTCGATTTTATTATTTTCGAATATATAGTTTCCGTACAATGCCGGAATAATTTCTTTGTAGGTTGCCCAACCACCAGCATTTGGATCCAAAGGAGAATTTATACCAGGGAAAAATTGCATATTGGTAGGGATTTCTCTGTTTCGGAATTTTAATCCAGTTTCAAAACGACCGTATTTTAAAGGCTGAATATAATCGACATTTATATCGATTACTTTTTCATCAGATAGTAGTTTAAAGGAATCTTTTCCTGTAAAGGTGGGCATAATATTATCAAAGAAATACTTCTCGTCTTCTCTGTGATAGGTGTAATTAATTCCTGCGTTTAATTTATGACCAGCTTCTTTAAATTTATGTTGGTAGGATGCCGAAACCATTGCTGTTGTTTTTAATTCATCTTCTAGAAATTGCCATAATCGTAAACGTTCCGAATAGTCTTGATTAAAAAAAGGTTCATCGCCATTATCAATAATCTTTTCGCTCCCAAACATACCTGAGAATGCAAATGTATTTTGCTCATTATAATTCCAATCAAGTCCAGTTTTAATAGTTGTAAAATGGGTATTGCGATTTCTCTTTGTTTGCTGGTTTATAATAGTACCATCATCATAAGTTCGGGTAACAAACTCATTTTTATTGAGCGTTTCGGTATATAAATAATCGGCTTGTAAGTAGGCGTTAATTTTGTTTTTGCGATAATTTAGCGAAAGCGAAGGATTAATTTTTGGTGTAACCTGGTATTGTGGTCGTATGGTTGGCAAATTAGCTTTACGTTCCCATAAAGAACCATATCCAGATGCAATACCTATTTTTCCGTTAAAACCTTCTTGTTTATTCTTTTTGTAAATAATATTAATAATTCCTGCATTACCATTGGCATCAAATTTAGCCGAAGGATTATTTATGATTTCTATTTTCTCTATTGCTGATGCAGGAATATTGTCCAATCCCGATTGATTACCAAAACCAGTCAACGCAGTTTGCTTCCCATCGATAAGAACCATTACTTTATCATTGCCTCTCAATTGTACTTTTCCGTCTTGTACAGTAACGCCGGGAAGACTTTGCATAGATTGTAAAACCGAACCACCACTTTGGGTAATATTATCGGCTACCGAGAAAACTTTTTTATCCATTTTAGCCGATACTTCATCGGTTTTAGATGCTTTTACAACCACTTCATTTAATGTGTTTATATCTTCCTCAAGTTCTATATTGGATAAATCAAGAAATTCAGATAATGTTCCTACATATAAGGATTGATTTTTTGTTTTATATCCTAAGAAACTAATTTCTAAGATATAATTCCCAGAGTTAATATTCGATAATGTAAAACGACCTTCTTCGTTACTAACTGTTCCTGCAATAAATGTTTGATTCTTGGATGATTTTAAAACAATATTTACATAAGGTATTGAAGTCTTTAAAGTCTTATCCTTTATTATTCCAGATATGGTAACCGTTTTGGTTTGTGCTGTTACTTTTGTAGCTATAAATAGAGCCAGAGCAAGCAACAAAATTATTTTTGCTTTCATTTTATATGGTATTCAATGATTTGTTTTGCCAAAAAAATAGGCAAATAGATTCCTTTGCTAGTTATAGATGATTACTCTATATAGCATTTGTAAATTCTGTTTTTAAAAATGTGTTTCAGTTAAAAATGTATCAGGACTAGGGAGATTCTGATACGTTCTCTAGACGAAAGATGTAGGTTATTCGTCGATTTCTTTTACGAAATTTCCTTTATGGTCAAATCGTATATCTTTTTTATAGATTTCTACATCATAAAAAACTTTGCCGTTTGCGTCTTTAACTTTAGAGACTTCTTTAACTTTTTTGCGACGGTAATTAACTTTAACGTATGGCAAAACACTATTAGGCAAATCATCTTTCGTTATTTTTATTTCGGTTTCGATGAGGTTTCCAGAAGGATCTAATAAAGCAAATTGTTCTTGTTTTTCATAAATAAATGAGGCTTCGTAATTATCCTTTTCTTTTTCCCATTTTATATTTGTTGCATCTGGAAATTTTATTAAAACAGTCGATTTTACAATTCCAGGAACATCTTTTGGGTCTAAATCCTGAGCCTGTGCCATTGCAAAAGCCGAAGTTAGTATTGCAAAAAGTGTTAGTATTGAGGTTTTCATATTTTTTTATTTTTTGATTGATGAATATCTACTTCAAAATTACTCTTGGAATCTGTAGGAAGTTTGAATTTTTAGAATTTAACGGTAAAACGATGCAAATTATTTTCGAATGCGTAGTCTATTTTCCAATGACTTATTTCAGTTATTTTCTTTATAATCGCCATTCCTAGTCCGTTGCCTTGTGATGAAGGATTTGATTTAGAAAAACGATTGAATAATTTATCGACAACCAATGGTGTTTCCTGACCAGTATTTAAAAACGTAATAGAATCGCCAGTAATTATAATGCTAATTTTTCCGTTTTTAATATTGTGTCTAATAGCATTAAGAAACAAATTATTAATAAGTACTTCTGTTAGCGATGGATTTCCTTCTATTTTTAGTTTTTCGGTATATTCGATAACAATGTTGAGGTTTTTAGCCTTTGCCTGTTCTGTAAAGAAATCGAGATGCTTTTTTAAATACTCATTTATAACAATAGGTTGCTTGTCGAGATAATTTTCGTTTTCAATTTTAGATAATAACAAAAGATTTTTATTAAGTCTATTAAGCCTGGAAACATCTTTGTTTAGAGAACTTAAAACCTCCGATTGTTCTTGGGTTATATCAAGCTGAAAAAGGGTATCAATTTTTGTCTGAAAAAGTGCCAATGGGGTTTGTAACTCATGTGCAGCATTCTCGACAAATTCTCTCTGATTGTTATAAATATCAGTATTTTTTTCGATAAGACGATTAAGACTTTTATTAAGACGGTCAAATTCTTCTACATCAGTATCCATAAAACGAGGGGTCTTATTTTTGTCTATTTCAAATCCTTGAATTTGGTCTAGCGTATCGTAAAATGGTTTCCAAAGTTTTCTGGACGAAATTTTGGTAATGATTAATATCCCTAAAAGTAAAATGATAATTACAACGAGAAATAACATAGCAATGCTAGTTACTAAATCTTCAGTCTCTATCAGGTTAATTCTTCCTATGTAAGTGTATGGTTGTCCATTTATTATAATTGGAGCATTAAGTTCTCTGTAAGGTTCATTTTCATTTTCTAGTTCATCAAAATAAACTTTATTAAAAATGGTGTCTTTAACAGCAATATGAGATGGAATAATTTGAACGTTTCGATTGTATTTATTCCATAAAGCGATGTCTTTGTTATCAAATTTTGATAACTCATTTTTTAAGAATTCATCCTTATGCAAAGTGAGCGTTTCATCGGTTTCCTCCAGGTACAATCGCTCGGTAATGTAGTAAAAAACAGGAACTGATATTAACAGTATAAAAACTGAAAATATCAAAAAACTGGTCGTTGTTTTATTTAAAAGTTTCTTATTCATTATCCCATTTATATCCTAAACCATACACCGTTTTTATATAATCGCCACTTCCTGCATTGTTTAGTTTCTTTTTTAAGTTTTTTATATGCGCGTAAACAAAATCATGATTGTCGAGCATATCCGCCATATCTCCCGAAAGATGTTCGGCTATAGCACCTTTGGATAGTACCTTGGTTTCATTACCAATTAAAAATAGTAATAAGTCTATTTCTTTTTTTGTGATATCTAGTCTGGTATTGTTTACTGTGACAGTTTTAGAAAGAATATCAATGACAATTTCATTAAAGATAACATTATTATTTCCTTTAAAGTTTTTACGTCTAATAAGCGCTTGAATTCGTACTAGTAATTCAGATAAATGAAATGGTTTAGTCAAATAATCATCGGCTCCAAGGTTAAAACCTTCAATTCGGGTATCCAGTGTTTCTTTGGCAGAAATAATAATAACGCCTTCGGTTTTATTTCTTTTTTTTAATTCTTTTAAGATGTCAAAACCATCTCCATCAGGAAGCATCAAGTCTAATAATACACAATCGTAATCATAAGCATTGATTTTATCAAGAGCATCTTTGTATGTTCCAGATGTCTCACAATGAATACCATTGGGCTTAAAATAGCTTTTTATACTTGCAGCTATTTCTAATTCGTCTTCTATTATTAAAATTTTCATACTGCAATTTACTAATTCAATTTTGAATGAAATCTGAATTTATAAATTTGCTTGGTTTTTAATAAAGAAAATATGTTTCATTTTTTATTAATATTCCTTAACATCGGCTATTAAAAATGATTTGCCAGATGGAATCACTTTTATATCTCTTTTATAACTTGTTTTAAAAGTAAGATCTTTAATTATGGTTTCAAAAACAAAGCCTTTGTCTTTTATTACATATAATAATTTGCAGCTAGATACTTTTATTTTTCCATAATCTTGTGTTGGAACAAGAAAACCATTCATGCCAACATATTTGGTGTCAAATTTACTTTTCCATTTCTTTTTAAAAGACTCCTCTGTTAGTCCATTATCATACTCAATATTTATGGCATCACTTTTATACTGAGCATAGGTTTTGGTTGTCATATCACTCATTTCATAAGTGTCTTTATTAAAATTGGTTTCAATAGTTTTTATCAACCATTTTTTTGCATTTTCCTGATTTTGACTTTCTACTTTTTGCTTATTAGCTGCATTATTTATTGTAGCATTTGATGGAGATATTAATCCTTTATTAGATTGTGCATTTCCATTTAAAGTTATCGTCATGGCTGATAGTAATAGGAATGTAAATCTTAGCGTACTAATCTTGTGCATTGTTTTTTTGTTTTTAGATATTTTATAATGTTCTTATTAAAACAGGCTCTGTTCTATTCTTTGCTTTAAGTGATTTCTTGTAAATCATATAAAAAAATATTTTTCCTTTTCTTTCGTAAATATTGACTTGACGCGCCTGATTTTTGGTCAAAAAAACCGAAGTTATAAATTAATAAGACTTTTTGGGATAAATTAAAGAATTAAATTTTTATTTTTTTAGATGGAAAATACTAACTATTTAAAACGCAAATTTTTAGTTTTTTTTGGAGATTTTAGGCAAATTATGTTCCATTTTAGAAAATGAAACATACTTATTTGAGAAAAATAGGCTGATTAAAAAAGTAAGATTAATTTTAGGATTGTAATTATTTTATTGCCCCAAACGGAATTACATTTTAATAATCAAAATCAAAAATTATGAAACATTTCAGTCTATTATTTGTTGTTTTTTTAGTGTCGATGGGAGTGAAAGCCCAAGACGCAAATTCTTTTTCCCTTAACCTATACGGAGGATATACTTTTTCTGATAAAGTATCGTATTATAATTCCTCTGGAGAAGTAGGTGATGGATTTGAGTATGGTGCTGGTTTTGAGTATTTTATTACAAAGAACGCTTCTGTCGAATTAAAATATTTAAGACAGCAGGTTGATTTACCTATATACATATTAGGAAATCAAATTAATGCAGGTGATGATAAATCAACTTTTAATTTTATTCTTGGTGAAGGAACTTATTATTTTGATACAGGTTCATCTAATGTTTCTCCTTATTTAGGAGGTGGTCTTGGAGTTGCAATTGTCCAAATACCAAGAAATGGTAGCGATACTAATTTTGCATGGGATGTTAAAGCTGGTGTAAAACTAAGAACAAGTTCATTACTATCAATAAACCTAAATGCCTATTTGCAATCTGTGAGCACTGCGGTAGGAAATAGCTATTATTGGACATATTATTATGGTCCGGTAGCTGTAACCGATTATGTAGCTTCGTATCAGTTTGGATTAGGAGCTGTATTTAGCTTCAATTTTAAATAAGAACAGAATCTTTTACAAGATAAATTAAAAGCATCCATGATTGGGTGCTTTTTTCATTTAGAACGATTTACCATTAAGGAATTTAACCGCAGAGTTCACAAAGGATTACGCAAAGGTCGCAAAGCGCAAAGTAAAAAAATCCTTTTAATCTGTGGCAAAATTTTAACCGCAGAGTTCGCAAAGGATTACGCAAAGTTTCTTAGTGCCTTAGAACCTTAGTTTCTTAGAACCTTATAAAGAATGAGCCTTATAAAGAAAGAACCTTTAAAATTAATTGCACTTTACTATCTTTGGCTATCATAATTATTTATATCTAAAAACGGTTTTGAAAAATACTCTTTTGTTTCTTTTTCTGGTTATTGTATGCTTTCCTGCTTATGCTGAAAACAGAGCCGATTCGGTATTTGTAAAACTGAATTTAGCATTAAAGAACAAGCAGAAATATGTTGAGTTAAAGGAAGAGCGTATTGCTAATTTCAAAAAGATAAAATCGACTGACTTAACGGATTATCAAGAGTATAATTACAACAAGAGTTTATACAAAGAATACCAAAAATTTGATTCAGATTCGGCTATTTTTTATGTAAAAAAGAATCTGAAGATTGCCAATGAACTTCATAAAAAAGATTTAGAAGAAACGGCTCAATTGCAATTAGCAAATCTATATTCTTCATCGGGGAGATACCGCGAGTCTGAAGAAATTTTAAAAGGCATAAACAAAAAGCAATTATCCCCCCAATTACTTCCAGATTACTATGAAGGATATCGTGAGTTTTTCTCGCATTATTCGACCAATAGTTATAATCCGATGTATGTAGAACAGGTTATAAAGTATCGCGATTCATTATTGGCAATACTAAATCCGCAATCGCTGAAATACAAGATCAATCTAGCCGAAAAGAATATTTCTGAAGGAAGAATTGATAGTACAGAGAAAGATTTGATAAAATTATTGAAAGAAACAAATGATGATAATCCGCAATATGCCATGATTGCTTATCTTTTGGGAAGTATCAATAAAAAGAAAGAGAATCTGGAATTAAAGAAAATATATTACGCAATCTCTGCTACTGCGGATTTAAAAAACTCTATAAAAGACAATGCTTCTATCCAGGAATTGGCATTAGTTTATTACGAATTAGGAGATGTAGATACGGCTTATAAATTAACAAGATCGGCTATCGAAGATGCTATTTTTTGTAATGTACAATTCCGTACGCTACAAATGTCCGAAGTATATTCGATTATCAATACTGCCTATTTAGAGAAAGAAGCCAAAAGCAAAAGTCAATTGCAATTGTACCTTTTATTTATAAGCATACTTTCTGTTTTTCTTGTTGTGGCTGTAATCTATGTTTACAAACAGATGAAAAGAGTTTCGAGAATAAAAGAAGAACTTTCGAAAACAAGCGAAGAACTGGTAAAGCTAAATGCAGATATTAGTAACACAAATAATCAGTTGCAAGAAAGAAACGCTCAATTATCAGAATCTAATCATATTAAAGAAGAGTACATCGCGCATTTTTTTAGTCTTTGTTCTACTTACATCAATAAACTAGAAAATTACCGTATTACCCTAAACAAGAAGGCTACCGCCAAACAGTTTGATGAGTTATATAAAATTTTAAAATCAACCACCTTGGTCGATAATGAACTCGAAGAGTTGTACAAGAACTTTGATACTATCTTTTTAAATCTATATCCCACTTTTGTAAAAGACTTTAATTCTTTGCTTATAAAAGAAGAACAAATTGTACTTAAGCAGGGCGAATTATTAAATACCGAACTACGAATTTTTGCACTAATACGTCTTGGTATTAGTGATAGTGTAAAAATTGCAGCTTTTCTTCGTTACTCATTAAGCACCATTTACAATTATCGTACAAGGGCGAGAAATAAGGCTGCAGTTTCTCGTAATGATTTTGAAGAAATGGTTATGAAAATTGGCTTAATTGTAGCCAAAACGCAATAATTTATTTTAAATCTACTACTTTTTTTGTGCTATAAAATTAGTTAACTATCTATTAATTAGTTGCTTATGTTTTGAATTCACTACTTTTCTATAATAAGACTTCTTATGTAAACTATAACGTTTTAGTTTTACAATATTAATTATAGGAATCTTAGTTTAAGATTAGCTAGAATTTAAGTTTAGTCTTTATATTAAAATAAATAAGTAGTTATGTTTAGAAACATTAAAGCAGTTGTTGTTTTGCTTTTATTGGGTTCATTCGGAATGAATGCACAAAATAAAGTGCCAGTTTATCTAGATGATAAAAAGCCAATTCAGGAACGTGTAGAGGATGCACTTGCGAGAATGACATTAGAAGAAAAAATAGCAATGGTTCATGCGCAATCAAAATTTAGTTCGCCTGGAGTACCACGTTTAGGAATTCCTGATTTCTGGATGACCGATGGTCCTCATGGTATTCGCCCAGAAGTTTTATGGGATGAATGGGATCAGGCAGGATGGACAAATGATTCTTGTATTGCATTTCCTGCGCTTACAGCTCTTGCAGCAACCTGGAACAAAGAAATGTCTGCATTATACGGAAAATCTATAGGTGAGGAAGCTCGTTACCGTAATAAAAATGTTTTATTAGGACCTGGAGTAAATATTTACAGATCACCACTTAACGGGCGTAATTTTGAATACATGGGCGAAGATCCGTTTTTGGCTTCAAAAATGGTTGTGCCTTACATTAAAGGTGTTCAGGAAAACGGAGTTGCAGCTTGTGTAAAACATTTTGCATTAAATAATCAGGAAACAAATCGTCATACAGTAAATGTAAATGTAGATGATCGTGCTTTGTACGAAATCTATTTACCAGCATTTAAAGCAGCAGTTCAAGAAGGAGATGCTTGGACAATTATGGGGTCTTACAATAAATACAAAGGACAACCTAACTGCCACAATGAGTTTTTGTTAAACGATATTCTTAGAGGAGAATGGGGGTTTAAAGGAGCTGTTGTTGCCGATTGGGGAGGCGTTAGTAATACCGAACAAGCAATTACAAATGGTCTGGACATGGAATTCGGAACATGGACAAATGGTTTATCTGCAGGAACAAGCAATGCATATGATAACTATTATTTGGCAAAACCATACCTGAATTTAATAAAATCAGGAAAAGTAGGAACGAAAGAATTAGATCAAAAAATACGTAACATACTTCGATTGGCATTCCTTACAACAATGGATAGAAACAAACCTTTTGGTTCGTTTGGAACAGAAGAGCATGGTCTTGCAGGTCGTAAAATTGCCGAAGAAGGAATTGTTTTATTGCAAAACAAAAATAATATATTGCCAATTAATCTTAACAAAACTAAGAAAATTGCAGTTATTGGAGAAAATGCAATCAAGATGATGACAGTAGGAGGTGGTAGTTCATCTTTGAAAGCAAAATATGAAATTTCGCCCCTTGATGGTTTAAAGAAAAGAATCGGATCTCAAGCTGAAATTACGTACGCTCGTGGATATGTAGGAGATGCAGAAAGTAGTTATAACGGAGTTGCATCTGGGCAAGATTTATCAGAAAAACGTTCGGCAGAACAATTATTAGCAGAAGCTATAGATGTTGCTAAAAAGGCCGACATTGTATTGTTTATTGGTGGATTAAACAAAAGTAATCATCAAGATGCTGAAGGTGTAGATCGTTTGTCATTAGACCTTCCGTACAATCAGGATAAAATTGTAACTGAATTGCTTAAAGCAAATAAAAACCTTGTATTTGTAAATATTTCTGGAAATGCAGTAGCAATGCCGTGGGTAAACGAAGTACCAGGAATTGTACAAGGATGGTTTTTAGGATCAGAAACAGGTAATGCTTTGGCATCAATTTTAGTTGGAGATACTAATCCATCAGGAAAATTACCATTTACTTTCCCAGTAAAATTAAAAGACAATGGAGCACACGCTTTAGGAGAATTTCCTGGAGGTCCAGAAGTTACTTATAACGAAAGTATATTTGTAGGATACCGTTGGGCAGATAAGCAAAAAGTAAAACCTTTGTTCAGCTTCGGACACGGATTAAGCTACACTACTTTTCAATACGGAAATGTTACCGCTAGCGCGAAAGAAATAACGGCTGCAGATAAAATTACATTTACTGTAAAAGTGAAAAATACAGGAACCAAAGATGGTTCAGAAACGGTTCAGTTATACATAAGTGATTTAAAATCTTCTTTACCACGTCCTATCAAAGAATTGAAAGGATTTGAAAAAGTAAGCTTAAAAGCTGGAGAAGAAAAAACAGTTTCAATTACAGTAGATAAAGCTGCTTTAAGCTTTTTCGACCCTGTTAAACATGACTGGGTTGCAGAACCTGGTGATTTTGAGGCATTAATTGGAGCTTCTTCTACAGACGTTAAAACGAAAGTGAAATTTAAATTAAAATAGTTCACTAAAGATGCTTTTGGAGCTTAATAATTAGGGCTTCAATGGTTGGTTAGTTAGTTTGCATGATCCCGATTACTTTTTGTAATCGGGATTTTTTTGTGCCTTAAATTAAGTAAGTCTGTTGCATATTTTAAAATGCAACAGAATTCGCAGGTTTAAATAGGATAGGTTAAAAAGTAAAATTAATTTTAAGGTTTGAGAGTTTAATTATAAAACGTAACTTGTAAGAAATTTTTTAATTTAATTAAGTTAGTCACATAATTTTTTTAATAATTGATGTTTCGAGAATATTTATTAATTACAAAGTATATAATTTTGCTTTGTATTAAATTCCAAAACTTATGAAAAACTTTACTATTACACTTTTTATAATTTGCTTATTTATAGCATGCAAGAAAGAGGAAAAAAAAGAGGGAAAGGCAAAAGAAACAGTTGCTGTTGCCGATGATAATACCATCATAGAAGCAGCTGAAGCAGCCTATTTATATGGATTACCATTAGTAATAATGGATATTACCCGAAGACAATTAACTAATACTGAGGTGCCAAATAATGTAGTAGCACCCATGAACCAGTTTAGTCATAAATCGGCGTTTCCTGATGCAACCCTTAAAAATGGTTTATATCCTAATGCCGACACCTATTATTCATCAGCTTGGCTAGATTTAGGCAAAGGGCCTGTGGTGCTTTCTGTTCCAGATACATATGGTAGATATTACCAACTTTCTATGGAGGATGCTTATACAAATGTATTCTCCTCTGTGGGCAAAAGAACAACAGGAACAACTGCGGCAAATTTTTTAATAACAGGACCAAAATCTAATGAGCCTGTTCCTATAGGAATGGAGGAGATTAAATCACCAACCAATATAGTTCGTGTTATTAGCAGAATCCAGATGAATAGTTATGTCGATGGACTAAAGGTTTACAAACTACAACGCTTATACAAACTTATACCTTTAAGTAGTTGGGGAGCAGATTATATTGCACCAATAGGAAAAATCGATTCATCGGTACCAAAAGGTACGCCAACAGAAATTGTTTCGAAAATACCTATCGGAGAGTTTTTTAATTATGTAAATCAGTTAATGGCAAATAATCCGCCAAAAGAAGCAGATGCCGAAACAATAAAATTGCTTGCAACGATAGGAATTAAACCAGGAACAAAATTCAATTTAAGTTCCTTTAATAGTTCAGTACAAGCTGCTTTAAGAGGACTTCCGGAGAAAATATTAGGAGACTTAGATAAAGACATTAAATCGCCACCAAAGCTCGAAAATGGATGGAGTCCAATAGATACAAAAATAGGAGTATTTGGAACCGATTATAAACGCAGAGCCGAGGTTGCATACTCAGGATTAGAAATTAATCTTCCGCAAGATTTAATTTACTCATTTTGTATAAATGACGAAGATGGTGAAAAACTTAATGGCGCTAATAAATATACAATTCACTTTAATAAAGAACAGGTTCCATTGGCAAATGCTTTCTGGTCATTAACAGCCTATGACTCTAAAGGATTATTCGCGGCAGGCAATCCGATGAATCGTTTTACGATAGGTAATCGTGATAAGTTAATTAGAAACGCAGATGGTTCAATAGATATCTATTTTCAGAGATCATATCCAGGGAAAATCAGAGAAAGTAATTGGTTGCCAGTATCATCAGGAGATTTTAATATCGTATTGCGCGTATATTCTCCAAATGAACAAATGCTAAAAGGCAAATGGGAGATACCAGCAATTAAAAAAATAGTTCCAATTGTACCAGCAACAGATGTAGTAGCAACAGTTGAATAATTAGTTTTAGGAACAAAATGATATTTGTAGATGAATATACTCTTTAGAAAGAAAAAATACTTCACTAAAACGACAATAATATTGTTGGTTATATTCATGCAAAATAGTACGATTGCACAAAACGAAAAAGAAGTTTGCGAGCCTAAAACATTCTTTGACCTATTCAAAAAGAAAGATACACTGAAGGATCAAAAACCTGCTAAAAACAGTTTTTTTCTCGTAATTCCTGTAATTGGTTCGCAACCAGCTACAGGATTTATGTTTGGGGGAGTTGCTCAATATACATTTAAAGGCAAAGAACTTGAAGATAAATATTCGATTATAAATTTGGGAGTAACGTACACTACAAAAAAGCAATTACTTATTAATGCAAAGAATAGTGTTTTATTAAAAGGCAATAAAATATATCTAAACGGAGATTATAGATTATATGTTTTTTCTCAGCCAAATTACGGGTTAGGAACATCGATTATTCCGGGTAATAATCAAGATGCAGATTTTGATATTGATGCGTTGGCTCAGCCTATGGATTATAATTATTTTAAATTCCATCAGGCGATGTCATGGGAAGTAAAAAAGAATTTTTATGTAGGAGCAGGAATCGATATTGATTGGTATGCTTCGATAAAAGATTACAACCTCGATGTTGCCAACGGGCAATATACCTATCATTACAATTATAGTCAGGAAAATGGATTTAATGATTTAGAATATTTTGTAAATGGTTTTAGTCTAAATCTCGTCTATGATTCCAGAGATAATCAGGTAAATGCAACGCATGGAATATTTGCGAATTTTAATTATCGAATAAATCCGGATCTATTCAATAATCAGCGAAATAGTAATGTATTATATACGGAATACAGACAATTTATTCCGCTAAGTAAAACAAACGAACGTTATATCTTAGCATTTTGGGCATATGGGCAGTTTGTAACAAGCGGAAAAGTTCCTTACCTAAATTTACCCGCAATAGGATGGGATCAGCGTAGTAGGAGCGGAGAAGGGTATACACAAGGATTATTTAGAGGATCCAACTTAGTATATTTATCTACAGAGTTTAGATTTCCTATAACTTGCAACCAAATGTTTAGTGGTACTGTGTTTACAAATTTTACAACAGCAAGTAATTCAGGTACCAACGAAAAACTTTTTCAATACGTACAGCCAGCAATAGGAGTTGGTTTACGTATTTTAATAGATAAAGCAACCCGCACAAACCTTATTGTTGATTATGCTTGGGGACGAAGCTCAAAAGGATTCTATCTTAATGCAGGAGAAACTTTTTAATTGATAATTAACAAATGATAATTGATAGTTGACAATTGATAATTTAGAATTGCTCAGAAACTTATAGCCCACGGTTTCAACCGTGTGATATAGATTGAGATAATGTATTGCGCTCCAACGGTTGAAACCGTTGGCAATGTTTATAACATGTTATTTGCAATTGCTATCTCTCTGTGCTAGTGCGAGCGTCCCGCCATAAGTGTTCGAAACCTTAGTACCTCAGAACCTCTGCAACTTTGTACCTTAAGAGAGAAACCTTAGTACCTCAGAACCTTTGCACCTCTGCACCTTAAAAGAAACCTACTTTATCTTCACAGGAATCGGACCGCCACTAGAAACATAACCGCCACCAACTTTATCAATATTTACATCGACCTTATTGTTTACATTAACGTTTAAATTTGGAGCGCAGGATTTAATATTTACATCAATAGTACCATTTGCATTTACAGGAACTAAACCATAATTTTTTGTAGCTAGTACATTTAGATTATCATTTTTCTCAATAGCATATGCTTTCGGAATAATGTCTACATTTTGTAACGTTAAAATAGTCAGACATACTGCAATTACAGTTAATATGAATTTAGTATAAAAATCTGTTTTCATAATTTTAGGGTTTAATTATTTAGAGATACTAATATATTCTATTTTTTTAGAGTAAAAGTAACCTTTGTCCTTTTGCACCTTAAAAAAACCTTTGAAGCTTTAATAATCTTTTAACTCAGAAAGAGTTTGTAGCTTTGCAGGAACTTATTAAACCAATGTAATTCATGTACACAAAACTACTTGAGCTTGTAGCAGAGATTATTGCTATCGATAATTCAGATGTTATATTGGTCGAAAATTTCTTTGAGCCAGTAAGTTGTAGTAAAGGAGAAATTTTAGAAAATGAGAGTAAAGTAGCTCGGTATTTATACTTTATTAACTCGGGTTTTATTAGAGTTTTTTATAACCAGAATGGCAATCAAGTTACAACACATATTAATTGTCCTTCGGGATTTATTACTTCTTTTAATAGTTTTGTAACAGGAACTCTTGCTGTAGATAATATCGAATGTATAACTGCGTGCGAAGTATTACGAATTACAAAAAAGGATTTTGATGTATTATGCAATAAAAGCCAAAAGTGGGCAGATTTTGCTAGAATCATTTACGAGAAATCTTTAATTTATAATGAACAAAGAACCAATGATATTGTTGCTTTATCAGCAGAACAGCGTTATCTAAAAATAGTAAAAGATAATCCTGCTATGATCCAAAATGTTCCACTACAATATATAGCGTCGTTTATAGGAATTAAACCAGAGAGTTTAAGCCGAATTAGGAAACAGATAATTTCCTAACATACGTTAAGTAGATTGCTTTGGTTATTACTGAATTTTGTATCAGATAATAATTAAAGAAATGAAAACACTAAAAAACAAAACCGCACTTATCACTGGAGCTTCATCTGGTATTGGCGAAGCATTTGCTTATGAATTAGCAAAGCAAGGAGCAAATCTTATCATAACAGCCAGATCAGAAGATAAACTACAAATTCTAGCTCATAAAATTTCAAAAGAACATAACGTGCAAGTGAATGTATTTACTGGTGATCTTTTGCAAAAAGATACTCCACAGAAATTGTATAATCAAATAAAACAAGCCGGATTGTCGGTAGATTTATTGGTAAATAATGCAGGATTTGGTAAATGGGTAAATTTTCTTGACGAAAGTATGGAAGATTATGACGAAATGATTGAAATTAATATTAATGCTCTTGTAAAATTATGCCATCTCGTATTACCAGATATGCTGAAAAAAGGGGATTGCGGAATCATAAATGTAGCTTCGACTGGAGCATTACAACCATGTCCTTATGTTGCAACATATTGTGCAAGTAAATCATTTGTATTGGATTTCTCAGAGGCATTATATGGCGAATATTCTAAAAGAGGAGTAACGATTACAGCACTTTGCCCAGGGAATACTACTACAGGATTTCAATCAGTCGCAAAAGCAAATACTAAAGGAATGGCTGCAAATACTCCAGAAACAGTTGCCAAACAAGGAATCTCGGCATTATTAAAAAACAAAAGCTTTAAAATAGTTGGTACTACAAACTATTTACAATCATTTTTGCCAAGATTATTACCTAGAAAAGCAGTGATTAATATTGTTAGCAAAATGATGAATGCTAAAGTAAATGGATAAATTCTAAAGCTAATATCAAATTGTTTTTCGCCGCAAATTGCGCCAATTATCACGAATCAGTTCTTGATAATTGGTGCAATTAGTGTTTGATTATATTCATATTATAAAATATAAAGAACAATTTAATTTACACAATTAATTACATTTTGTATTTCACCAAAATCATTTAGATTGAATGCCATTTTTTTCTTCGAGTGCTTTTTTCTCAGCGGCTCTTTTGGCAGCTTTACCTTTTCCTATTGGGAATGCAGCCGTTAAATAAAGAGAACGATTGTATTGGTTAGGTCCATCTCCTTTCATTACAGGAACCAAACCATAATAATATTGCATCCCAACATTTATACCATTTCCTGCAGTTATACGATATCCTAAACCAAGGGCGACACCAGCATCTATGACACGTACCTGATCTTTAATATCGTTTTTGTAGATTACGTTATCACCGTCAATTTTGTTTCTAAATCTATCAAAAGCTTTACTTAGTAGCCCAAATTGAGGGCCAGCTTTGACATAAATATTGTTGTCAAATTTATATTTAATTAAAATCGGGACATTAAAATAACGAATTTCTCTATCCACATATCCACCTTCAAAAGTATTATCTAAGGTTTCGTTTTCTAAAGAATACACTGGTATACCATGAGCTCCCATTGGAGATTTTACAATAACTCCAGTATTTACCATCCAGTTTAGACTTTTTTTCAAATGGATATCAAAATAAAAACCAAGGTTAAACCCGATGTTCGAACCAGTGGTTTCCTGATTAGAAATGGTTGATAAATTAACACCACCTTCCAGACCAAACTCAAGAAAAGGAGAGTTTAGTTTGTCTCCAAACACCATAGAAATTAAAACTTGAGAATAAGAGGTAGATACGAAAAAGAATGTAATAAGCAATAGAATACTTTTTTTCATAAAATCTTTGTTGAAGTTTAAAATAGTACTGAGCATCACCTGATTAACGAAGATACAAAATAAACTATTTCTCACACAGAATTATTTCTTTAACATTTCATATAAATCACTAAATAAAATTAATTATGACATCCTTAACGTACTTTAGTTAACAAAATTCTTTAATTTAACAAAAGTTAAAAAATAAGATTACTATGGAAAACTCAAGACTCAAATCCTTTATACCTCTTTTTTACCTTGTTTGGTCGGATGATCTTTTAACCCAAAAAGAGTTCGTTACGTTGCAAGAATTTATTCGCTCACAAAACTGGCTTACCAAAGAAGAGAGAGAAGAATTGCTTTCTAAAATAGATATTTCGGTACCACCATCAAGAGAACAACTTACTAGTTGGAAACTAGAAATAGAGAAAAGTATTCAGGATAAACAGTCTGTTAAATCTATATACGATATTGTTGTTGCCCTTTCGGGAGATGATAAAAATCTTAAAGAGCTAGAACCTGTTTTTACAAAATTAGAAAATGATCTTGGAGTTTTTGGACAGGAAGCCATTGGTACTTTCAAAAAAACAGCAACTTCTCTGACTTCAAATTATAAAACAGAAAGCAGTTTTGATTCTACAAAACTAACAGAGATTCTGGATGGAGAACAAGCGGCAATTATAAAAAGAGTAAAAACGGTTATTAGTAAACCTGAATTTGCTTATGAAACTTCTACAGATATTAATGTGTATCGTGCAAAAGTATATGATTGGTGTAAAATCCTTGCTAAAGAAAATTTTGGTAATATGGCGTATCCAAAGCAATATGGCGGAGGAGAAAATATCGCTGATTATTTTGCTATTATGGAAACCCTGAGTTATCACGATTTAAGCTTGGTAATAAAATTTGGTGTACAATTTGGACTTTGGGGAATGAGCGTACAATCATTGGGAACAGAGAAACATTATAGTAAATATTTAAAAGATATAGGTTCACTCAAATTACCTGGTTGTTTTGCCATGACCGAAACACATCATGGTTCGAATGTAAAAGGGCTTGAAACTACAGCAACTTACAATCACAACGATCAAACATTTACAATTCGTACGCCGAACAAAAACGCACAAAAAGAATATATTGGTAATGCAGCTGTACACGGACAAATGGCAACTGTTTTTGCAAAACTAATCATCAATGAAGTTGATTATGGTGTAAACGCATTTGTAGTGCCTTTAAGAGACACAAACGGTACAAATATAAAAGGTGTTACAATTGGAGATTGTGGACATAAAATGGGATTGAATGGGGTGGATAACGGAACAATAAGTTTTGATAATGTGATTATCCCAAAAGAGAATATGCTGGATAGATTTGCTTCGGTAAATGAAAAGGGAGAATTCGAAAGTCCGATTCCGAGTGATAACCGTCGTTTTTTTACCATGCTTGGAACATTAGTTGGCGGACGTATCGGAATTCCGCGTTCGGCATTGGCTGCAGCCAAATCTGGACTGGCAATAACAATTAGATATAGTGATCAACGCCGACAATTTGGACCAGAAGGAGGATCGGAAGTTCCGATTTTAAATTATCGTATGCATCAACGTCGTTTGATTCCGCAACTAGCAAAAACCTATGCAGTACATTTTGCTTTGCAATACCTTACGAATCGATTCCTGAATAAGAAAGAATCCGAAATGCAGGAAATTGAAGCACTTGCAGCAGGAATGAAATCATACTCAACTTGGAGCACAAGAGATATTTTGCAAGAATGTCGTGAAGCTTGTGGAGGGAAAGGATATTTATCTGAAAACAGAATCGATGCCTTAAAAAATGATACTGAAATTTACACCACTTTTGAAGGTGATAATACAGTTTTAATGCAATTGGTTGCAAAAAATCGCTTATCTGAATTCAGGAAATCATTTGGCGAAATGGGAGCATTGGGAATCGTAAATTATGTTTTTGAAAATGCGAAAACGGCTATTTCTGAAAAAAATCCAATTGCGACTAGAAAAACAGAAGATGCTCATTTGCTTGACAATGAATTTCATTTATTAGCTTTTCAGCATAGAGAAAAAACGACTTTAGCATCTGCTGCAAAGCGAATAAAAAAACTTATCGATAGCGGACTCGAGCCTTATGATGCGTTTAATGTGGTGCAACACCAAATGATAGATGTTGCTCAGGCATATTTGGAAAGAATCGTTTTGGAGCAGTTTCAAATTGCAATTGAAACAGTTAAAGATACAAACGTTAAAGAGATTCTATCGAAATTGTGCCATTTGTATGCACTCGCTCAAATCGAAAAAAATAAAGGTTGGTATCTTGAAGATGGATATATGGAAGCGGTAAAAACAAAAGCAATTCGTAAAATGGTTAACCAGCTTTGTTGGGATATAAGACCCGATGCTGTTGCTTTGGTAAATGCATTTGATATTCCCGAAAGTTGTCTTGCTGCGCCAATCTTAAAGTAATTGTTAATTATCAGTTGTTGATTATTAATTTATATAGCTGTGTATAATTGCACACAGATTATACTCAATCTTGTCACCCAGAGCGGAGTCGAAGGGTCAACGCAAGGAACTCGACAATCTTGTCACCCTGAGGCACGAAGGGTCTCCGCAAGAAACTAACACAATTTTGTCACCCTGAGCGGAGTCAAAGGGCGCATAATCTAATGCTATTTCGAAATGACAAGTTTGTGTTGAACGGTAAGAAAAAAACAAACCATTAAGAGATTAAAAACTTAACTTTTCTTAATCTCTTAATGGTTTAAATAAATCGTATCAAAATTTATGTTTAGTAAAACTGTTAAACAGGGATGAATTGTTTTGGATCATAAAAAAACTGTTCCTTCTTTATGAGTTCTCCTTCCCAGTTTTGAAGCGTCATTTCTTCGATTTCCGTAGAAGTTCCATCTTTCCATTCAAATTTGAAATACCATTGAATGACTACAAAATCACCATTGATAAAAACAGGACGAATACATTTAGAAACTAATGATTTTACTCTCAAAAGTACATTTTTCTCATTGGCAACAAGAAAATCTCTACCAACACGAGGTTCCGCTTGGTTTTCTTGCATAGATGCATCTTCGGTATAAAATCTTTCGATCGCTTTATCATGCTCGTTGGCTTCTACCATCGAGATAAATTGCTCTACAGTTTCTAATTTAGGCATGTTCTTTCAGCTTCTTTATTATTTCCATATAACGATTTTCAAAAACAGTTTGTTCTACAGGAACTACAACTGCTTGGAATAAACGCATTAAATCATCAGCATGATTTGCTACTTTTTTTGTTTGAAAACTGTAATGAATAAATTTAATCCAAAGAACAGCTTTTAGTTCCGTTTCGTCTTCGTTCCACATTTTCATTTCTACCAATAATACGTTATCAGTATATTGAATTAATTGCGAATCTATAACAACAGTTTCCATTGTAAATGCTGGTCTCATGTAGCTTATTTGGTTAGATGCAACCACCCAACTTAAAGCTGATGTTTTCATGAGTTTAAAGATATCTAATCCATAATGCTCAGCGATTTGGTCTTCGCGGGCATTAATAAAATATTCTAGATATTTTGAGTTGTTTAAATGATTGAATGGGTCACAATCCTGAAATCTGATTTTTCTTTTTGTCTTTAATACTTTTTCCATTTTCTTTTAAAATTACACTGCATACCAATTGGTATATAGGGAGTTAATTTTTTTTTTACTTTTTAATAGTTTCTATTATTATGTTATCAATACAATCCATTGCATTGTTTATGTAGGTTTCGTCATTATGGGTAAACGATAAAAGCGAACTTCCCTCGATTAGAGATAAAATTATTTGAGCATATTTTTTTACATCAATATTTTGGGTGATTTCATTCGACTCAATTCCTTCGTTTAGAATATCTGTTAATCCATAAATAAACTTTTGAGATAGTTTTTCGGCTGCTTTGAACAATAACGGATTAACAAATTTTGTATCAATTCCAACTCTTAGCATAGGGCAGCCACCTCTGTCTTTTACCAGATCATAATAACTACGATGATAATTGGTTATTGTGTACAATTTATTAATACTGCCTTCTGTGGTAGCAATTAGTTTAAATAATGGTATTATAGCTACACTTACATTAAGTTGGAATGCCTTTAGAGCCAAATCTTCTTTATTTGCAAAATTACAATAAATTGCTCCTTTTGTCAGTCCAGTTGCATTAGTAATATCCGATAAACTCGTACCAATATATCCCTGTTTGTTAAAAATAGGAGCAACTTTGTCTAGTATAAATTCCGAAGTATTCATGGGGCTGATTGATTTTCGAATAAATTATAAAGCAAAAATAATAAATAAATACCAATCGGTATGTGAGGAATTAATTTTTTTAATAAAAGTTTTAGAAATATTATTTTAGGAGCTGTTTACTAGCAAGTATTGCCTACAAAGGAACGCGGATGATACTGATTTGTTAAAGCAAAGAAGCGGATAAAAACGGATTTTTAAAACCTTTGCGAACTTAATGGTTAGACTTTTTACTACAGATTTAAACTTTGCGACCTTTGCGTAAGCCTTTGTGACCTTTGCGGTTAAATTTTTGCTACAGTTTTTTTTCACCATTAAGAAATAAAGAAAATTAAACTTAACTCTTAATGATACTTAATGTCTTAATGGTTTAGAATTTTTGCACTAATTTAAATCTTTGCAAACTTTACGGTTAATATTTTAATCTACATTTTACTAACCAACATACCCAATGTTTGTATAGATTGTCGTAGTTCATTACTCCACGGTAACCCAAAACTTAATCGCATGCAGTTACAAAATTGGTCCTGAAAAGTAAAAATTCTTCCCGGTGCAATGCTAATATTATGTTTCATGGCTATTTGATAAAACACGGCAGTATCAATTTTTTTATCTAATTCTAACCAAAGAAAAAATCCTCCTTGTGGCTGACTCACTTTGGTTCCTGCAGGGAAAGATTCCAGAATGGTATTGATATAATTGATACTATTGTGATGCAAAATTTGGCGTATTTTTCGAAGATGATTTTCATATCTTCCATTTTTGAGGAAATCAGCAACTACTTCGTGTGTAATAGTGGTAGCAGATACGGTGTGATAAAGCTTGGTACGTAATATTTCTTTTTTAAACTTTCCAGGCGAAACCCATCCTACACGATAACCAGGAGCAAGAGATTTAGATACAGAGTTGCAACAAAGTACGATTCCGCTTTCGTCATAAGTTTTACAATTGGTTGGTCTGCTAGTTCCAAAATACATATCACCATAAATATCATCCTCAATAAGCGGTACATTATAATACTCCATTAATCGAACCACTTCTTTTTTATGCTCCACAGGCATCATGCTTCCCGATGGATTACTAAAGTTGCTCATTAATAAACAAAGGGTAATTTTTTTGGTTGCAAGTGCTTTTTTCAGAGCGTCAAGTTCTATTCCTGTCGTCATGTTAGTAGGCAATTCCATTATATATAAACCCAATGATTTTGCCAGTTGTAAGATTCCAAAATAAACAGGACTTTCTGTAATAATAGTATCGCCAGGTTTAGTCAATGTCATTAAACAATGCGATATAGCTCCTATGCAACCAGATGTTGTAATTACATCATCTTCGGTTAATGTGCCTCCCCAGGTAAATGACCATCTGGCAATTTCTTTCCTTAGATTAAGATTTCCCTGTAATTCATCATAGCAAGTACCACTATTAGGTGATTGTCGCATGGCTTGAATCATTCCTTTGTTTAATTTAGTAATAGGAAGTAGCTCATTAGATGGAAATCCTAAAGAAAGCATAGTTACATTTTTATCCATCATACTGCCATAAACAAGGTCTATTAAATCTTCCCGTTCGATATTGGCACAACTTATTATCGGGCTACTTGGTGTAGGTTCAGCAATTGCTCTTGCCGAAATGTTACTTACATAATAACCAGATTGTGGTCTGGATTCTATAAGAGAACGGCTTTCCATTTCGTAATATGCCTTGCTTACTGTACTCATACTGTATCCAGTTTCAGCACATACTTCTCGTATTGATGGAAGTTTATCGCCAACATTAAAAAGACCTGCTTTTATCTGTTTCTCAATACGATCGGCAAATTGTAAATATAAATAGTTGGTATTTTTCATTTTAAAAATGATAACTGTTGCGCTGCAATTTAATAAAACTGTATCTGTATTGCTATTTTATTTTCTAGAAATTTGCTGTATTACAAAATGTAAATAAAAGTTCCCATGAAAAGCACAAAATATTACTTGGCAGCCATTACGGCATATACAATCTGGGGTTTTTTTAGTCTGGTATTAAAACCAATACATTCTTATGCTTCTTTAGACATTTTGTTCTACCGCGTTTTTAGTTGTAGTATATTATTGTTGCTGATAACTTTTGTTTTTAAACGAAAAAGAGTAAAAGATGCAATCGAAACTTTTAAAGCATTACCACTCTCAAAAAAGCGTAAAACGATTTTATTAAATATTGGTGGAAGTATATTTTTAACAGCCAACTGGTTTACATTTATTTATGTAATGAATCATGTGAGCGTTAAGGCAACATCACTTGCTTACTTAGTTTGCCCAATCTTAACTACATTGTTGGCTTATTTTATTTTGCATGAAAAACTTTCTAAAACACAATGGGTATCAGTAGGGTTAAGCGTTACTGGTTGTTTGCTTTTATCGTATGCTAATATTATGGATATGGTTTTTAGTATCGTAATAGGTCTGACTTATGCGAGTTATTTAGTTAGCCAAAGAGTAAATATTGGATTTGATAAATTTATCGTACTTACTTTTCATATCACTTTATCGGCATTGTTTTTATTGCCATTTTTTCCTGCATACAGCGGACCAATTCCAACGGAGTTTAACTTTTATCTATGTATCGAAATAATTGCTTTGGGCTTCACTATTTTTCCATTATTACTAAACTTATTTGCACTTACAGGTCTTAACTCATCTACAGTGGGAATGTTGCTAAATATTAATCCTATGATTGCTTTTGGTTTGGCAACTTTTGTTTATCATGAGCAAAGCGGACCGTTGCAAATTTTATCGTACGGAATAATTTTTATCTCGGTACTTGTTTTTAATTCACATCATCTTTTTAAAAATAAACAAAAAGAGATTCCAATGACAAAGTGCAGTTAATTTATAAAACGATTAATTTCATTTTAGATAGTAATTTGTCGATACTCCAATTATAAACAGGAATTGAAGCTAATAACAAAGAAGCTGCACTTGCTGTAAATACCGAATAATTAAATGGCGCTCTATATCCAGCAAAAAGAAGCATGCTTAAAGCAAAAGATAACGTTAATGCAAAGCTACCATAAGCAGATAATTTGGTCTTAAAACCAATAATTAGTAGCACGCCAAATAAAACCTCTGCCAGCGTTGCAATGATTCCCATAACGTTGGCAATATCATGATTGAGATAAGGCATTAAGGAGTTGGTATAATCTACAAAATTAGCCCAATTTCCCCAACCAACATTTGGTTCTCCCGGAGCGCCAAGCATTCCTAAACGATCCATTACAGGTAATATAAAACCAATTCCTAAAGCCAGTCTTAAGAATATTTGAGCAATTTGTTGTGTGTTTTTCATTTGTTTTATTTTTCAATAATCATTGTTATTCCTTGTCCGCCAGCTGCACAAATAGATATAAAGCCCCTTCCTGAACCTTTCTCGTTAAGTAGTTTTGCCATTACACCAATTATTCTTCCGCCAGTAGCGGCAAAAGGATGTGCTGCAGCAAGACTACTTCCTTTTACATTAAGTTTATTTCTGTCGATTGCACCAAGAGATTTCTTTAATCCTATTTCTTTGCTGAGTTCTGGACTTTCCCAAATTTTTAATGATGCTAAAACTTGTGCTGCAAATGCTTCGTGAATTTCATAATAATCAAAATCCTGTAGCGTTAGTCCAGCTTTATCGAGCATTCTGCTTGCAGCAAATAAAGGAGCTAATAAAAGATTCTGTTGTTTTTTTACATATTCGATGGCGGCAACTTCAGCAAAAGTAATATAGGCGAGGATAGGAAGACCTTGTTCTTTCGCCCATTCTTCACTTGCCAAAAGTATGCAAGACGCACCATCGGTAAGAGGAGTAGAGTTACCAGCCGTAAGTGTTCCATTTACTTTATCAAATGCAGGAGGAAGCTTTGCTAGTTTTTCTATAGTACTATCTCTTCTTAAATTATTGTCTTTATTAAGTCCTTGAAAAGGAGTAATCATATCATCAAAAAAACCTTCGTCATAAGCCTTTGCCATATTCAAATGACTTTCTAGCGCCAGATTGTCTTGGTCTTCTCTTGAAATTTTATAGTATTTGGCTGTAATTTCAGTATGTCCGCCCATAGAAAGTCCCGTTTGAGATTCTTCGTTTCTAGGAACTAAAGGAGTAAAATCTTTTGGACGAAGTTTAAAAAACTGTTTTATTTTGCCTCCTAATGATTTCTCTTTTCGCGCATCAAGCAATATCTTTCTCAAATTTTCGCTTACCGCCATGGGTATATCACTTATAGAGTCAACTCCACCAGCTATTCCAGATTCAATTTGCCCGAGTGCTATTTTATTGGCTATATAAATGGCACTTTCTATTCCTGTATCGCATGCTTGTTGCAAATCGCAAGCGGGAGTAGCAGGATCAAGAGCCGTTTTCATTACACATTCTCTTATAAGATTACTGTCGTATGTATGTTTGATAACTGCACCACCAGCAACTTCGCCAAGTAGTTTTCCTTGTAGCTTGTGTTTCTCTATTAATCCGTTAAGAGCAGCAATCATCATATCTTGATTTCCTACTTTTGCGTAAGCAGTATTTGCTCTTGCAAAAGGAATTCTGTTGTATCCTACAATGGCAACTTTTCTTATTTTATCACTATTATTCATATTTAGAATTTTATTTAAATGAAAAGATCAAAGTTGAAGTTTTACTTTAGAAGAATAAATTTAATGAATTAGATTTAAAAGTATTGCCTTCTCTATAAAATAATAAGTCTCCAGCTTTGATTTAAAACTGAAGACTTATTTATATGATTTTTAGCTAAATTGTTTTTACTTACAATTTCCATCGGGAGTACAAGACTGACCGTCGATTATATCCAATTTTGTAGCAGGATTATCTTTTCTCCATTCTGTGAATGATTTTTCTAATGTTTGCAAAAATGTTTCAGGAGCTTGTGCGCCATTAATAGCATATTTGCGATTAAAGATAAAAAACGGAACTCCATTTATCCCAAGTTCTTGAGCTTCCTGAACATCGCCTTTTACTTTATCGGCATATTGATTATCTGTTAAAGATAGTTTTACATCTTCGGTAGTTAAACCAATATCTTTTCCTAATTCTTCTAAAACTTTTGGATCTCCAAAGTTTTTTCCTTCTGTGAAATAAGCATAAAACAAACGTTCTTCGGCTTGATCACCAAGTCCTTTTGTTTTTGCCAGTTGAATCATTCGGTGTGCGTTGAAAGAGTTTGCAACAACAGCATTATCAAAGTTATATTCTAATCCTGCGTTTTTTGCAGTTTGAACAACTCCTTGGTGCATTCTTACTGAATCCTCGTAGCTAATTCCTTTTCTGTTGGCAAGATATTCGTAAACATTTTCTTTTTTATCAAAATGCTCTGGAATGTTTGGGTCAAGCTGAAAACTTTTCCAAACAATTTCGATGTCTTTATTATCTGCAAATTTGCTAAGAGCCGTTTCATAATTTCGTTTTCCAATGTAGCAAAACGGACACATGATGTCGCTCCAAACTTCTACTTTCATTTTAGGTGTTCCTATTATTTCCATTGTATTTTATTTTAATATTTTGTACTTAACCGCAAAGAGCACAATGATTTACGCAAAGTTCGCAAAGTTTTATCATCTGTAGGTTAAAAAAGTTTAACCATTAAGGCATTAAGCTTTATTAAGGATTAAGCTTAATTTTTCTTAATGACTTAATGGTAAAAAATCCTTTAATCTGTGACTGAAAATTAACCGCAAAGAGCGCAAGGGTTTACGCAAAGAGCGCAAAGTTTTACAATCAGTGTCAAAAAAGTTTAACCATTAAGGCATTAAGTTTCATTAAGGATTAAGCTTAATTTTCTCTTTATTTCTTAATGGTGAAAAATATTTATTATCAGTATCAAAAAAAGTTTAACCATTAAGGCATTAAGTTTCATTAAGGATTGAGCTTAATTTTTCTTTATTACTTAATGGTAAAAAATCCTTTAATCTATGGTTAAATAAATGTTTATTCTCAGTTTCTTAGTGCCTTAGAACCTTTGTTTCTCAGAGCCTTAAAAAAATTATTCAATAACCAATTGACCTAGAGCTTCTTTACTAAAGCCTTTTAGTTCTTCGGTTTTTCCTGCTTTAATTTTAGCAACCCAATTTGGGTCAGAAAGTAATGGTCTTCCAACAGCAACAAGGTCAAAATCTCCTCTGTCCATACGTCTTGTTAATTCATCTAAAGATGTTGGTTGAGAGCTTTCGCCTGCAAATGCACCAAAGAAATCACTAGAAAGACCTACAGAACCTACAGTGATTGTAGGTAAACCTGTTATTTTTTTTGCCCATCCAGCAAAGTTTAGATCGCTACCTTCAAATTCTGGTTCCCAAAAACGACGTTGTGAACAGTGTAAAATATCTACACCAGCATCAACTAGAGGAGCAAGCCAAGCTTCCATTTCTAGTGCGTTTTTAGCCAATTTATAAGTGTAATCAGCAGGTTTAAATTGTGAAAGTCTGATGATAATTGCAAAATCTTCTCCTACTTGTTTTCTAACTTCTTTAATTACTTCTACAGCAAAACGAGTACGTTCTGCAAGAGTTTTTCCACCGTAAGCATCGGTTCTGTGGTTTGTTGCATCCCAGAAAAATTGATCGATAAGGTAATCATGAGCACCGTGAATTTCGACACAGTCAAAACCTAATCTCTTTGCATCTGCAGCAGCCTGACCAAATGCAAGAATTGTATCTTCGATATCTTTTGTAGTCATGGTGTTGCCATTGCTAAAACCTGGGCGGTTTAATCCAGATGGCCCTTCAAAAGGAACTGGAGGAACCCAACCTGAATGGTGGTTATCCATAATACCCATGTGCCAAATTTGTGGTCCCATTTTTCCGCCAACTGTATGAACACCATCAATTACTTTTTTCCATCCTGCAAGTGCTTCATCACCATGAAAGTGAGGAACATTTGCATCATTAGACGATGAAGGTCTGTTTATAACAGTTCCTTCAGATAAAATTAAACCTACTTCACCTTCGGCTCTTTTTTGGTAATAGTTTGCTACATCATCTGTAGGGATTCCGTTAGGAGAAAATGAACGCGTCATAGGCGCCATTACTATTCTATTTTTAAGATCTAACGTCTTTAATTTAAAAGGCGTAAATAGACTATTTGTACTCATATCAATGTTTTTTATAAATTAAATTCAATTATTTTGCTTAGTTCTACAAATGTTTTTTCATTGCGTTTGTAGTAAGTCCATTGTCCAACACGTGTAGATTCAATGAATCCTGCACGCTGAAGAATAGATAAATATTCGGAAACAGTCGATTGCGTAAGTCCAGCTTTGGCTTGTATTTGTCCCACACATACGCCATGCTCAAAACCATAAGGTTCTTGACCAGGAAAGTTTAGTTCGGGGTCTTTTAGCCATTCCAACATTTGTAGTCTGGACTTATTAGATAATGCTTTAAAAATTTCGATATGTTCCATGATGCAAATGTATCGACTTTTTCCGATATGCCAATATTGAGAAATTTTTTTAGCAAAACTTTAAGATAGAAGAGGTAAATTGAACTGTTTGTTAGTCAGTGCTATAGTGAGGTATTTTGGGCTTTTTGGGAGTTTTATAGAGGCTTTAAAACGCCAACGTGTTAATGAATTGTCTTAATTGAACAGGAGATAATCTTGTTTTTTTCTGTGAAGAAATATTAATGAAATCCTTGGTTTTCGGCATAAGTCATTATTCAAACTTGAGATTGTTGCAAAAAAAATAACCATATAAGAGATATAAGTTCAGTTAAGTCTAACGTTGATGGTCATGCTTATATTAACTTATATCGCTTATATGTTTAAAATAATTTCTGAAGCTCTAATTCTTCAATGATTTGTTTTTTCATTGTAGTGTTGATATAATCTTTTGCTTCGGCATAAGAAATTTTATACTTACGCACTATTTCCTGTAGATGCGATGGGAAAGATGCTAATAGTTTATCATAGTATATATCCAATTCGTTCTCGTCTGGCATTTCAAATTTCAGTCTTATCTGAAACCTTCTCAATAAAGCCGTATCTATGATATTATAATGGTTTGTTGCGCAAATTAGCAAACTATCATCTGGGAAATAATCAATTAACTGAATAATTGTGTTTACCAAACGACGCATTTCGCCCACATCTTTATCATCGCTTTCACGACTTTTTCCTATTTGGTCAAATTCATCTAGGAATAAAACTGCCTTTTCACGAATGGCTTTATCAAATATTGCTTTTATGTTTTTGGAAGTTTCTCCAATTCGCGCATTGATTAATGTGCTCAGATTTATGATGACAATATTTTTGTTTAAAGCCGTTGCAATTGCTTTGGCAGTGGTTGTTTTTCCGCAGCCAGTATGCCCGTGCAGGAATATTTTATTATCTACTTTAAGATTATATTTTTTTAATTCATCAAGATAGCGATGTTCTTTTATTATTTGTTCTAAAGCGGCTTTGTTTTCTTCGCTAAAAAGCAAATCATTCAAGGCAATTTTCTCGGTATCGTTTACGGTAAGTTCGTATAGATTCATCTCAATTATTTATTTGATGCAAAATTAAGTCTTATTCTGCAATATTCTCATTCCAGATTTCTTTTCCTAAAAATCGATTTCCGAAGATAGATGTTCCAACTCTAACTATATTAGAACCTTCGGCTATAGCCAATTCCAGATCTTGAGACATTCCCATAGAAAGTTTTAATTCGGTAATACCTTCAATTTCTTCTGCATAAATCTCATCTCTTATTTGTCTGAGTAAACTAAGTGATGGCTGCATTTTCTCTTTTTCTACATCTAATAAACCAATAGTCATTAAACCTTTAATATTTAGGGTGTTGTATTTCTTTATTTCTCTGATAAAAGAAACAACGTCTTTTGGCGGAAGCCCAAATTTACTTTCTTCGTATGAGGTGTTTACTTGTATAAAAACATCTAGATTTCTTCCTTGGTTTTGTAATTGCTTGTGAAGTTCTTCAGCCAAGCTAAGTCTGTCCAAAGACTGAATACAAGTTACATATTTTAGAACATCTTTTATTTTGTTGGTTTGTAAGTGACCAATAAAATGACGTTTGATATCTAATCCTTGTAATCCTGAATCTTTATCTCGCAGTTCTTGCATTTTGTTCTCGCCAATAAGAGTTTCACCAGCTTCAATAGCTATGCGTATTTTATCGGCGGGAACGGTTTTGGTTGCTAATAATAACTGAACATCTGATACATTTCTACCAGATAGTTTACAGGCATTTTCGATGCGCTCATGAACCTGTTTTAAATTGGAAATTATCATATCTTTCATAATACAAAGGTAAGTAGTTGTGGATGATGACGATAATCCAGTTTTAAGTTTTGCTTATGGTCCAGTTTTTTTGAAGGTTCTGAGTGACTATTTTTTTTACCATTAAGATATTAAGAAAAATTAAGCTTAATCCTTAATGAAACTTAATGTCTTAATGGTTAACCCTTTTTGGCACTGATTGTAAATCCTTGCGTCCTTTGCGTAACCCCTTGCGTTCTTTGCTGTTAATTGCAGATCTACAGTAAAAGACTTGTATTAATTTTACTTTTCAACTGAAAAAAATATTAATAAAAGAACGCTCATTCATTTAATGTTTTATATTTGCTAAAAATTTCCAAATTATGAGAGTAAGAGATATAGATAAAGAAAAGTTAGTTGTTACAAATGCGATTGAGTTAATTGTTCAGGATGGCTTTCAGGGCTTCAGTATGAATAAGCTAGCGAAGGCTTGTAATATTTCTGTGGCGACTCTCTATATTTATTACAAAGACAAAGATGATTTGATTAAAAAAATTGGGGCAGAAATTGCGATAGAATTCTTTACATCCACCATAGAGAATTTTTCGCCAGATATGCCATTTGAGGAAGGTTTATGGATACAATGGCAAAACCGAGCTGCATTTACATTTAAGTATCCAAAGAAGGTTGCATTCTTTGAAGTAATTAAACAATCCCCACATGCTGAGGATATATTAAACTCTACAACCAAATTCTCTGATTTTAGAATAATCATGAAACAATTTATTGAAAATTCATTGCATAATAAGGAACTAGTGCCAATGCAATTTGAAGTTTTTTGGAGTATTGCTTACGGTCCTTTATATACTTTGTTGAATTTTCATAATGAAGGAAAAAGCATGGGAGGGAAGCCATTTAAGCTTACTCAAGACATGATGAAAGAAGCCTTTGGGGCTGCTATAAGAGCATTAAAACCATAAAATTATACTATGGAAACAGATTTAGATAAAATCTATATTTTTAAAACTAACATAGAACAACTATGTACCGATTGTAAGGTGACTAAAACACTAAACAATCACGCAGATATTCTGCAATGGAGTGTTGATACCGATGATGTTGATTATGTGCTGCGCATTGTTTCGGAAACACTTACAGTTAAAACAATAATTAATATTATTAATGATCTTGGACATGAATGCCAGGAATTAAATTAATCAAAAAAATACAAATATTATAATGGAAAAAACAAAATTAGAAATCCCACCCTTTTCTTCTTATCAAAAATATATTATCGCCTTATTGGCACTTTTACAATTTACGGTTATACTAGATTTTATGGTTCTTTCTCCACTTGGAGATATCCTAATGAAAAATCTAGATATGACTACCGCAAATTTTGGATTTACAGTTTCGGCTTATGCATTTAGTGCGGGTACTTCAGGATTGCTTGCAGCTGGTTTTGCCGACAAGTTTGACCGAAAAAAACTGCTTGTTTTCTTTTACACAGGATTTATTATTGGTACAGTTTGTTGTGCCTTAGCAACTAACTATGCGTTGTTACTTTCTGCCAGAATTGTAACAGGTCTTTTTGGAGGCGTAATTGGATCCGTTTCTTTGGCAATTGTGACCGATTTATTTGTAATTCATCAGCGTGGTCGTGTGATGGGATTTATCCAAATGGCTTTTGCTTCAAGCCAAATTTTAGGGATTCCGGTAGGTATTTATTTTGCAAATCATTGGGGTTGGCATTCCGCTTTTTTGATGATTGCAGGACTAGGAATTCTTATACTTGTTACAATTGTAATCAAGATGAAACCAGTTACCGAACATCTTAAATTACAGTCGGATAAAAGCCCTTTTTTACATTTATGGCATACTTTAAGTAATAAGAACTATCAGGTTGGTTTTGCGGCAATTGCATTCTTATCTATAGGCGGATTTATGTTGCAGCCTTTTGGAAGTTCTTTCTTAGTAAATAACATTCATATTAGCCAATTAGAGTTACCAATGGTCTTTTTCTTTACAGGTCTTTCGGTACTTTTTATCATGCCACTTGTGGGGAAATTAAGCGACAGAGTTAGTAAGTTTTGGTTGTTTACCGCAGGGTCAATACTATCGATTATTATGATATTAATTTATACCAATCTGGGGCCAATTCCTTTATGGGAAGTAGTGGTAATCAATATGATTTTGTTTATGGGTATCATGAGTCGTATGATTCCATCGACAACACTTAATACTGGAATTCCAGATATGAAAGATCGTGGAGCCTATATGTCTATTACTTCATCAATGCAACAAATTGCAGGAGGCATTGCAGCAGTTTGTGCTGGATTTATTGTACACCAAGAGAGTAAGACATCACCGCTAGAGAATTACGATATTCTGGGATATGTAATTTCGGCAGTAACACTTTGTTCGATATTCTTTATTTGGAGAGTAAACCAATTGGTTAAATCAAAAGGTAAGGCTGTAGATGCAGGAGTGAAGGTTGTAATTGAAACAGAAAGTGTTTAAGTCTGTGAGATAAGATTTAACCATTAAGGGATTAAGATTTAACCGCAAAGTACGCTAGGGTTTACGCAAAGAATGCAAAGTTTAGGAGCTGTGGCTAAAAAGTTTTACCATTAAGGGATTAAGATTTAACCGCTAAGTACGCAAGGGTTAACGCAAAGGTCACAAAGTTTCACCATTAAGGTTTAGCTTAATTTTTCTTAATTACTTAATGGTGAAAAAATCTTTATAATCCTTTTAATCTGTGGCAAAAAAAAAATAAAGCTTAATTTGTCTTAATGCCTTAATGGTAAAAAAAAAATTGAATAAAACTAATCAAGAAATACTAGATATAGACTATCGGGAAATGAAACCTGGTTTCCCGTTGTCTAACTATGTTGAAAGTTTTTGGATGCTTTCGAATGTTTCTGATCAGGAAAAACAAATTGTGATTCTGCCAGATGGGAGAATAGATCTTATATTTTCTTTTGAAGATAAAGATGATATTACACTTTTGGGAGTCGATTTTGAGCCTTCACGAGCAGTGCTTGCTCCAAAGACAGCTATGTTTGCAGTTAGTTTTAAACTATTGGCTATCGAATATCTTTTTAAAGATAAATTCCCTGTTTTAATAGATACTGCTTATAATTTACCTTCAGATTATTTTGGAATTTCAATTGATAACTTTGAGAATTTTGAAGGATTTTGTGATTTACTTTCTTCGAAATTCCTGAGTATTCTGAATCATGAAATTGACGAACGTAAGAGAAAATTATTTGATTTAATATATAATTCAAATGGTGAAATTACGATTGCTGAAATTGCCGAAACAATTCATTGGAACAGCCGACAAATCAATCGATACTTTAATCAACGGTTTGGAATATCATTAAAAGCGTATTGTACCATTCTTCGTTTTAGAGCTACATTTCAACAAATAAAAGAAGGCAAACTTTTTCCTGAACAAAACTTTACGGATCAGGCTCATTTTATAAAAAACATCAAGAAATTCTCGGGTGTAACTCCTAAGGAACTGAACAAGAATATAAACGACCGATTTATACAATTATCGACACTCAAGAAGAAATAATTTTGTCTTATAAAATTAAAGAATTGAGTTATGTTGATTAAAAATAAAAAAATAGCAATTGTAGGTGGAGGACCAGGAGGTTTAACATTAGCAAGACTTTTGCAACTTAAAGGCGCAGAAGTAAAAGTATATGAGAGAGATTTTAATTCGGATGTTAGAGTTCAGGGAGCAACTCTAGACCTTCATGAAGAATCAGGATTAGAAGCACTTCGCCGAGCAGGATTAATAGACGCATTTTATGCCAATCATCGTCCTGAAGCAGGTAAATTGCGTATTCTAGATAAAAACCTGAATATTGCAATGGATACGCATTCTGCTGATGATTATGAAGAGAATCGTCCAGAAATAGATCGTGGCCCATTACGAAATATACTTCTAGATTCTTTACAACCCGATACTGTGGTTTGGGACAGTCAGTTTCTTTCGATGGATCCAAAAAATGAGGGTTGGGAATTAACATTCAAAAATGGTTCAAAAGCAGAAGCTGATATTGTAATCGCAGCCGATGGAGCGAACTCAAAAATAAGACCTCACATTAACTCGATAAAACCAATATACTCGGGTGTTACAATTGTGGAAGGAAACATTTATGATTCTGAAAAAAATGCTCCAAAATTGTTTAAGCTTGTAAATGGTGGAAAATTATTTGCTTTTGGCGACCAAAAAACATTGATTTTAAGCATGAAAGGGGATGGAACACTATCTTTTTATACAGGTAGTAAAGTCGATGAATTTTGGGTTCGTGATAGTAGTATTGATTTCTCAAATAAAGACCAGGTTTACCAATGGTTTAAAAAAGAATTTGGTTCATGGGATCCAGTTTGGCAGGAATTATTCGAAAGTGATGAAATGTCGATTATTCCCAGACCACAATATCATTTCCCGCTAGATCAGCAATGGGATGCTTTGCCAAATCTTACAATGTTAGGTGATGCTGCACATCGTATGCCGCCTTATGCAGGAGAAGGTGTAAATATGGCAATGCAAGATGCTTTTGAATTAGCTGAGGTTCTTTCTGGTGATAACTTCCCAAACGTTCAGGCAGCAATTGCCGCTTACGAAAAGCAAATGTGCAAAAGAGCTTCGGAGATTACAAAAATCACTCTGGATTCTACTGAAATGATGCATTCTGACGATCCTATTACCAAACTGATAAATATGTTTAATGGTGTTGATGAAGTGGAGCATTAATTAGTGATTCTTAATAATTTTCAGATAGTTATTAATTCTATGTCAAGTAAAATATCTCGAGTTTTAATAACTCGAGATATTTTCAATAATTTGTTCTTTATGATCCTCGATAACAATTTTTGCAACTGTAAGCATATTTGTAAATTCTACGAGTTGTGTTGTTAGTTTTTGTTTTTTAAATAACAATGCTACAGTTTTCATTTTCATCGATTCTATTTCGTCTATTATTTTTTCAAAATCAGCATCTTTGTTAGCGTAAAAATGAGTCATCATTGTTTGAAGTTCTTTTTTAAGCTTTATAAAATTATTAGAATTGGTTTTAACCAAAGGTTCATTAAAGCCTATCATAGATTTTTTTGGAGAAAATGCTATTTCATCAATAATACTATCAATATGTTTTGAAGCTTGATGTGCAAAAACTAAAGCTTCTAATAAAGAATTTGAAGCTAATCTGTTTTTCCCATGTAATCCCGTTCTGGAGCATTCGCCTATAGCGTACAAGTTTTTTATATTTGTTTCTGAGTTCTTATCGACATTTATTCCTCCACATTGATAATGCGCAACGGGTACAATAGGAATTAAGTCTGTTTTAGGATTTAATCCGATTTTCTTGCAGTAATCTGTGATGGAAGGAAAATGAGCATAGAATTCTTCTAATTCCAAATGTCTGCAATCTAAATAAACATACGGTTTTCCAGATGTTTCTATTTCTTTGCTTATAGCTTGAGAAACAATATCTCTTGTAGCTAATTCTCCGCGAATATCATCTTTAAATATAAAACGTTTTTGATCTTCATTAACGATATGCGCTCCAAAACCTCTTACAGCTTCAGAAATTAAAAAAAATGGATTTTTATCTTCTTCGTATAATGCCGTTGGATGAAACTGTATGTATTGCATATCCTTTATTAAGGCTCCGGCTCGTGATGCAATTGCGATTCCATCACCTGTTGCAATTTCGGGATTTGTAGTGTTTTTAAAAATTTGTCCACATCCTCCAGTGCTTAAAACAATGGTTTTAGCTTGTATGTATTTTATTCTGTCATTGACTTTGTCACAATAAAAAGCTCCTGTAGCATAAGGATTTCCTTTATTGTTTTTAGTATTTATATCTATAACCAAATGATTTTCTAATACGGTAATATTAGATAATTGATTTATGGTATCAATTAGTTTTTTTTCGATTTCTGCCCCAGATATATCTTTATGATGTAAAATGCGATGTTGAGAATGTCCGCCTTCTAAACCTAAATTCCAGATTCCGGATTTATTTTTATCAAAAGAAACACCAATATCAATAAGTTCACCTAATCTTTCTGGCGCCTGATGTATTACCATTTTTACAATTTCCTCATCACATGAACCTCCACCAGATTTTAAGGTGTCCTGAATGTGTTGCTCAAAACTATCTTCGATACTATCGGTAACAACTGCAATTCCTCCTTGCGCTAATTGTGTATTGGAGTTTTTAGCTTTTTCTTTGGTCATGATCGTAATCGATAATTCGGGACGTTTTTTCGCTATTTTTATTGCAAAAAATAAACCTGCCACTCCAGAACCAATTATAAGTATGTCAGTATTTTTCATGATGATAAGCTTTGGTGATTAAGAGAAATTGAGCATTCTATCTATTGGTTTTATAGCTTGTAATCGTAATTCTTCATTAATGCTAATTTCTGGGCTTTCATTCTTTAGACATAAATAAAGCTTCTCTAATGTATTTATCTTCATATAGGCACATTCGCTACAAGCACAGGTATTATCTTCGTGAGAAGGAGCTGGAATGATTGTTTTTTGCGGAGCATCTTTTGCGAGTTGATGCATTATTCCTGCCTCTGTTGCTACGATAAATGTTGTAGCCGAATCATTTTTGATAAAATTGAGCATTCCAGATGTTGACCCAATATAGTGGGCTGTTTCCAAGATATGTCTTTCGGATTCGGGATGGGCAACAATCTTGGCGGTTGGGTTTGTATTGTAAATTTCGATTAGTTTATCTAATGAAAAAGCTTCATGTACAATGCAGGAACCATCCCAAAGAAGTAAATCACGTTTTGTTTCCTTTTTTAGATACATTCCTAGGTTTTTGTCTGGGGCAAAAATTATTTCTTGTTCTTTAGGAATCGCTTCAATTATTTTCTTAGCATTAGATGAGGTACATACCCAATCACTTAAAGCTTTTATCTCTGCTGAAGAATTGATGTAGGTTACCACAACATGTTTAGGAAAAAGTTCTTTTAGTTTTTTAAAGTTAACCGGGTCGCATCCATCGGCAAGAGAACAACCTGCATTGAGGTCAGGTAAAAGCACTTTTTTATTTGGATTGATAATTTTTGCAGTTTCGGCCATAAAATAAACTCCTGCAAAAACAATTGTATCTGCATTTGTAGTGGCTGCTTTTTTTGATAATTCAAGACTGTCGCCTACAAAATCGGCAATATCTTGTATGTCTTTTTCTTGATAATAATGAGCGAGGATAATCGCGTTTTTTTCTTGTTTTAATCGGTTTATTTCAGAAATTAAGAATAATTTATCCATGAATTTATTTTTATCGATACTCTTATATTTCATGTTAAGAATACCCAAATTAGATTAGTTACTTTTTTAGAAAACAGAATTTTAAATTGAAAAAAACTCCCAAACCGAAAACGTGTTCTATATATAATTGCCTTGCTTTTTATGAAGGCTATTGCATATTATTGCAATTTCTAATTTTGTATTCGGCCTAGGAGGAACCTATTCCATAATTTTCACTACAAATGTTTTATAACTTTTTGAATTATAATTATTTAATTATGGTTTTAGCGTTGTAAAGATATTATTGAGGTTAATCTTATTTCATGATTAAAATCATGAAATGCATTTTTTATATTTTAATATTTAGAAGGAGTGAAGTAGAAATACAGAAAACATAGAAAAAGCCTGTTGATGCAGTATTTGCTTCAACAGGCTTTATGATTTAAGAAATATGATTTTTAAATTAATTCAGGCTAGGGCCTTCGGGAATTTTTATAGTTCGCTTGTGTCTTTTTGTTAGCAATAAATAGATAATTGCAACGCCAAGAACTATTAATAAAGCAATTTCTAGTTGTGCCAATACATTATATTGGTTGTATGCTTTATTGGCGTTTTCTAATTGTAATTTAGCTTCATCAACCTGAATTTTAGAAAGTGATTCTAAAGTAACTAAAGCTTCATCTGCCGATTTTTCGACTTCTTGCCATTGTTTGTCTTGAGCTTGTTTGTTTATTTTGGAGCAGATAGCCACAAAAGTATTAAAGTCTTCTTTTTCTTTGGGTGTTAAAACCGTTTTATGATACAATAAGTTTATTGCCTTGATATTTTGAATAGACGTAATAACAGCATCGTTTTTATCAGCTTCATTACTGTTTTTAACTGCGTTTGCCTTAACAAGGTTTAACTCATTGGCATAATGAAAAATATAGGTCGAAACGATTAAGCGATCTTTGTAAATTGCATTGATATTCTCATTGGTGGTTTCAGCGTTTCGTAGTGTATTAAAAGTACTTAGTATTATAATTAACATTACAATTGCCAGTATAAAAGCGGCTTTTGTTTTCTTGCTACTATTTTTTAAACCCATCATATTGTATTGATTTGTATCGCAATATAATTATTTATTTGGAACAAACTTGCTATTTTTAGGCTAAATATATAATCCACTGGAGGTAATTCCTTAACAGATAGAAACATAGAAATTTCGCTCTTAAAAAAGACAAAGTAAGCCTCAACGGGATATAATATTTTATAGATTTTTTATTTTATCAAATTAAACGATTAGGTCTTTCTTTAAAAATTTGGCATAAAAATCAGGAATTTCACTTTCTTCAATGGCACGTATAACTTCGTTTATTGGGTATTGTAACTTTACAATTTCGGGAGTTATATTTTTATCAGAAATATGTAATATAAGATATGTTGCTAATGGATTATCTTCTCTGGATCGACCTACGGAACCAGAATTTATTAGTGTTCCAGCAGGAGATACTGTGGTTGCTTCTATATACCTAACATACGGTTTGTGAGTATGTCCCATAATGATGATATCGGCTTTTTCCTGAGTAAGCATCGATTGAACATCTTCAAGATTATGATTTTCATAAATGTATTCATCATTGCTTCGGGTGCTACCGTGAACTAATAGTACTTTAGTTTCTTTTCCAGAAATGGTAAAATTAAGTAAGAGTCTTTCAGGAAGCGTTTTTAAGAATACTTTGTTCTCTGGTTTAATAGTTTGTTTGGTATAATTAATTCCGTTAAGGCGTGCGGCTCTTTCTTCAGGATTATGTTTTGGCAATGGAGTTACTTCATGATCAAATGCGATTCGTTCATCATGATTTCCCATTAAGCAAGGAATTTCTAATGCATTAATTAGCTCGATTACTTCATTATGCCAAGGAGCAAAATCGACCAAATCGCCTAAGCAATATATTTGATCAATGTTTCTTTGTTTTATGTCTTCGAGAACGACTTTTAGCGCTGGTAAATTACCATGTATGTCACTAATTATTGCTATGTTCTTCATGCTTTACGTTTGTTTGAAAAAATTACTATTATTAATGCAATAATACTCCATAAAAGCATTTGCGAGGTAGCCATATCCCATTTTCCTAACTTCCAACTTAAAAGTCCGAAGTAAGTACCTACTGCGGCACCTATAAAATAAGTAGTCATGTATATGGTATTCAGTCTGCTATGTGCTTCTTCGTGTAAACTATATATACGTGTAAAATTGGTAATTTGGGTTGCTTGTACACCAATATCTAAGAAGAAAACACTAAGAATTAACACAGGAATAGAATATGGGAAGATTTTTATAAGGATAATGCTGCCTATAATCATAGAAACTGTAGTTAATAAAGAGCGTCGTACATTGCCCTTATCGGCTATTTTGCCAAAATACGGTGCGACCAATGCACCACCAATGGCGATTAAACCAAACAATCCTATTATGCCCGAATGATAATTTAAAGGCTCACTGCTAAGATGGAAAGTAAGCGTGGTCCAGAAGGAACAAAACACTCCAAATGTAAATGATCCTAAAAGTGCTGTTTGACGTAAAACAGGGTATTTGGGTATGAGTGCTAATGTTGATTTTATAAGATGAAAATAACTGCCTTTGAATTTTGAAGGTACTTCGGGCAAGTATAACTTTAGCATAAGCGTGACCAAAAGAACCATTAATCCCGAAATTCCAAAAACATAACGCCAACCTAGTAATTCGGTTATGAAACCACTAATAACCCGCGCTCCTAATATTCCTACCAATATTCCGCTGAAAACTACGCCCACATTTTTACCTCTGTTTTCTTTGCCCAATGTTGCTGCCATTGGTAATATAATTTGAGCAGGAGTAGAGAAAAGTCCAACAAAAAAACTGAGTATATATAAGGCAGTTAATGAAGATGTCAATGTTATAAAAAACAAAGTAAGTACCAATAATCCACACAATAAAAGTATAAGATTCTTACGGTTGACTTTATCGCCAAGCGGAAGTAAAAAGAACATTCCAAGTCCATATCCTAATTGCGAAAGCATGGAAATTTTCCCGATTTGGGTTTCGGTAACTTTAAGGGACAAAGCTATTGTTTGTAATATGGGTTGGTTGTAATATATATTAGCAACGATTACTCCGGCTGAAACTGCCATAAGCGGAATCACCGCTGGTTTAAAACTGGTTTTTGTCATAAACTTTTTTTGCAAAGCTATTGTACTCTTAAAAGTAAAAATTGTACTTTTAAACTCTATTTTTGTAAAAAAACAACAATCATTTGGAACGTTTTATCCAACATACTCCTTTATTTATTCGGCATTTTATGACTGAAACCTGGCCGTTTCCTGTGCATAATCACAATCATTTTGAGTTGGTTTTTATTCATTCTGGTAGCGGATTACATCAATTAAATGGGGGAGAAGTCACGTATAAAGGACCTTGTGTATTCTTGTTATGTCCATCAGATTATCATCTTTTTATAATTGATAAAGAAACAGAGTTTAGTGTTTTAAAATTTAATAATCGCTATCTCGACGGAACTTCATCTGATACTGCCAAAAACGAATGGAATAAAGTCCTGGATCAGTTGCTTGGTATAAGCAATACCTCAGATGGCAAACTGGTTGATTCTCCTCAAGAGTTAGATAAAATAAATCACCTTATGCGATTGATTGTGAGCGAGTGGGATGGAGGTAGCCAGAACGGATCTAATGAGGTGCTTCTTTATTTAATACGAAGTGTATTTGCTGTAATTAAGAAAAATGCTTTTGAATCATTAGGAGTAAATATGGTTTTGAATGAAGGCTTATTGGTCGGAATTATGAATTACATCCATAAAGAAATTCGTGTGCCTGCTAATTTAAACTTAACGGTTTTATCAGGTTTTTTTAATATGGCACCCAATCATTTAAGTAGTTTGTTTAAGCGACAAACAGGAGGTTCAATAAAGAAATATATCGATGATTATAAATACAAATTAATAGAAAATCGCCTTAAACACAGCAATGCTTTAATGAAAGAAATAAGCAATGAGTTTGGATTTTCGGATGTAAGTCATTTTAATAAATTCCTGAAAAAACAAACAGGATTAAATCCTAAGGAAGTTAGGAGGCTTTAGTTTTTAGTATTCAGTCTCAGTGTTGAGTATTTACTCTCAGTTTTCAGTATAAAAAAAAGAGATACTTATTTTATTAAGTATCTCTTTTATATTTAGTTCTAATTGTAAATAATTATTTAATTGTTATCGGAACTTCTACAGTTGTTTTGTCCCAACCAATTACCAGATTTGCTACGGAACCATTATTAGTAAAAGCAATTGATAAAGCTTCAATAGGAGTTGATACCGCCTTAACAGGAACTGTCACTCTGGCAATATCTTTGCTTTCGTCATAGGCATAAGCTCCCCAAAGATCTATCTCTTTATTGATAATAATTGTCCATTTGTCTTTTTCAGGAATGGCAAATAAACTATAAGTTCCTGCTGGAATGTTTTTACCACCAATTGTAACTGGTTTGTAGAATTTTATTTCTGTGTTTTCATTAGCTCCAACACGCCAAACTTCACCAAACGGAATTAATTGTCCAAAAATAGCTCTCCCTTTTGCCGAAGGTCTAGAATAAATAACCTTAATAACAGCAGTTGGACTATCTTTTTTTTTAGATTTAACGGCTTTGTGTGGATAATAACTAATGTCAACTGGACTTGTATCCAACGGTGCGAATTTAACATCTTGAGCATTAACAGAAAAAGCAGTCAATAAGATAATTGCTAGTAAATTAATTTTTTTCATAGTTTAATGATTTATAATAGTTTACACAAAGTAAGAGAATATCCAAGAGAAATCATATTATTCATTTTTCTTTTTTTATATCAATGTTTTAAGTGCAACTTAATGTTTGTTTCTTCAGAGAATATTTTTTAGAATTGATGATATCAAGACATTAGTTTTTATTGAGATAACTCCTTTTTAAATACTCGTGGCTGCAAAACCACCATCTACTTTAAGGATTGTTCCCGTTACAAACTTAGACATGTCACTGCATAAAAATAAAAGAGCTCCATTTATATCTTCTGGTGTCCCAAATCTTCTCATAGGAGTATTTTCGATAATCTTTTCGCCTCTTGGTGTTAATTTACCATCAGGGTTAAGTAATAAAGCCTTGTTTTGTTCACCAATAAAAAAGCCAGGAGATATTGCATTTACACGAATACCTTCTCCGTATTTAGTAGCTAGTTCTACTGCCATCCATTGGGTAAAATTATCAATTGCAGCTTTTGATGCCGAGTATCCAACAACTCTTGTTAGTGGTCTTTGTGCCGATGCCGATGAAATATTAATGATGATACCTTGCTTTTGCTTGGCAAAAAGTTCAGAAAATACCTGAGATGGTAGCATTGTCCCAATTATATTCAGATCTATTACCTTTTGCAAATCATCAACATTCATATCATATATTGCCTGGTCTGGACTTATGGTTGCTCCGGGCATGTTTCCGCCAGCTGCATTTATAAGAATATCCAAACGTCCGTATCGAGCTATGATGTGATCTTTTGCTTTTTCGAGTTCATCCTTTTTTAATACGTTTGCTTGTATAGCAAAAGCTTGTCCGCCATTATTTTGTATTCTATCTACTATTTTATTCGCTTTTTCAATAGATTGTGATACGATTCCTGTGATAACGCCTTGGTTAGCTAAAACAGTAGCAAAGTTACTGCCCAACACGCCTGCACCGCCTGTTATTAAAGCAATTTTTCCTTTAAGATTAAATATTGAATCCATATAAATTAGGTATTATTTTTTATTCTGTATCAAGAGATATGATCGATTATCATGTTACTTTTCAAATCAAATTCTCTTTGCTTTATATTGTGTCCAGCCTGAATGTTTTATTTCTCAACCTTAATCACGATTTTTTTTAACATCCCTTCACCAATCATTGCTGCATGAACATCTTCTGGGAATAAGATAGCGAACTGTTTTTCTTGCAATTGAAAAAACATATCTGGAGCATCATGAAAAAAACGTACATCTTTTTCATTGCTATAATCTCCATTCGGACTAATGCATTTTTCTCTTGGTTTCCAGGCAAAAGTTTCAGGGCCTTTTATAGAAATTTGTATGTCGATATTTTTGTCGTGACATTCAAATCCTTTGATACTTTCCTCTTTTAAAAGTCCTTCGCCATGAATAACTATTACTTTTACCCCTTTTGCTATTTCAAATGATCCTTCCGGAAGCTTACTTATATCATTTTCGTTTACATAATTAAAAGCCTTTTTAAAGTTAGGGTGTAAACTATAATATTTTGCAGCGTTATTTAATGAATCTATAATCATTGTTTAATTTTTTTATATTTAATTAATTCTTGTTTTGTATAATTTTTTCTCGCTTATTGAACATAAGTTATAAGTCAATAAAGGTATTTTTCTTTTTTTTAATTTTCATAGATTAAACTGAAAAACTAGTTTTTGTATAGTGACTTCTTATTTCTATACCTTCATAAATACCCATTAGCCTTTAACCATTCTACGCAATCTTTTGTCCAGAAGAAGCTTGTATCTTTTACGCCTAAACCAAAACCGTGTCCGCCTTTTTCGTATAAATGTAATTCGGCAGAAACTTTATTGTTTTTAAGAGCCAGATAATAATTAATACTATTTTCAGATGGAACAACAGTATCATCGGTTGCGTGAACAAGAAAAGCATGAGGTGTTTCGGGAGTAACTCTCTTATCGTTAGAGAATTTCTCGATTAATTCCTGAGAGGGATTTACGCCCAATAAATTAGTTTGAGATCCTTTGTGAGCCACTAGATCGGTCATGCAAATTACAGGATAAATTAAAATAGAAAAACTCGGACGGGCACTAATAGTATTATCCGTTTTATACACAATATCATTATAATGAGTTGATAGAGTCGAAGCCAAATGTCCTCCTGCAGAAAATCCTATAACACCAATTTTATCAGAATCTAAACCCCATTGATTGACATTTTTTCTGATAAAGCGCATTGCTTCTTGCGCATCTTGCAACGGCCCAATTGTTTTGTCTTTCATAATTAAATCGCTTGGTAATCTGTATTTTAGTACAAAAGCAGTAATCCCGAGTGAGTTAAGCCATTTAGCAACTTTCGCACCTTCTTTATCTATTGATAAATGCGAATATCCACCACCCGGAAGAATTAGTACCGATGTTCCATTTGGTTTGATTTCGTGAGGTAAGTATATAGCCAATGTAGGTATTGTAACAAAACTAACACCTGTTACTATTCCATCTTTCACAATTTCTTTTTCTTGATAATTTGGTGCCTTTATAGCGTCTGGAATTGCAGTTGTCCAAAGCGGAATAACTTTATCCTGAGCATATATCGGAGTGCCTATCTTTAAGGTTACAATTAGAATTATAACTGTTAGGCAATTTTTTAGATTCTTATTTTTTTTCATTTTGTATTTTTTTATCGAAACTATGCCGTTTCAATGCAATATTTTCTTTATTGATTTTGCTTTTATTTAGCAGTTTTTGGTTGAGTTTTCGGCCTTTAATTCTATCTTTTTTGGTAAAAGACCATTTAACAAATATATTGGTTAATGCTTACTTATGTATTGGTTTTTTTATGTGATATGTTTATTTAAATAGATTTTTTAAAAAATTATTTAAATTATTTGCTAAGTTAGTATTAAAAACTATATTTGTGCAATCGATTACATTAAAATTTATTTCTGCCTTAATTTTGAAATTGACAAGCATAAATAAAGAGAATAATTTTTTAACTATCCATAATAAACCAAAACCATGAACCAAACCACTAAATCCACTGGAAAGTATCGCTGGAGTATATGTGCATTGTTATTTTTTGCCACAACCATCAATTATTTAGACAGACAAGTGCTCTCTTTAACATGGAGTGATTATATCGCTCCTGAGTTTCATTGGACAAACAATGATTATGGAAATATTACTGCCTTATTTTCAATATTTTATGCTGTTTCTTTATTGTTTGCAGGAAGATTTGTGGATTGGTTGGATACCAAAAAAGGATTTCTTTGGGCAATCGGAATTTGGTCTTTAGGAGCTTGTTTGCATGCGTTTTGCGGTATTGCAACTTCAGGAATAATAACTGGTAATTGGTTTGTAGGATTTGAAGGTTCTAAAGAAATAATTAGTTCTATAAACGATACAGGAATGGTAATAAATGTGAGTGTTACTCTGTTTATTTTTGCCCGTTTCATTTTGGCAATAGGAGAGGCAGGAAATTTTCCTGCAGCGATTAAAACCACAGCCGAATATTTTCCTAAAAAAGACAGAGCATTCTCTACAAGTATATTTAATGCTGGTGCTACCGTTGGAGCATTGGCAGCACCAATATCTATTCCTTTTATAGCTAAATCTTTTGGTTGGGAAATGGCATTTATTATTATAGGTGCTTTAGGTTTTGTTTGGATGGGATTTTGGGTTTTTATGTATGATAAACCAGAAAAACATCCGAAGGTATCTGCTGCTGAATTAGAATATATTCAGCAAGATGATATTGCCGATAGTAAACTTGTAGGTTACGTTCCCGAAAACACTACCAAAGTAACTTTTGCAGATTGCTTTAGATACAAACAAACATGGGCTTTTGCTTTTGGTAAGTTCATGACCGATGGTGTTTGGTGGTTTTTCTTATTCTGGACACCAGCTTATTTAAGTTCGGTTTACGGAATGGATTCTACCCAAGCAGCTTTACCATTATTTGTTTTATACATGATTACGTTACTTTCAATTATTGGCGGTTGGTTGCCGACTTATTTTGTCGAGAAGAAAGGTATGAATCCATACGAAGGCAGAATGAGAGCCATGTTAATTTTTGCATTCTTTCCCTTATTAGCATTAATCGCACAACCATTAGGATATATAAGCTATTGGTTGCCAGTGATTATAATTGGTATATCTGGTGCTGCTCACCAATCTTGGTCGGCTAATATATTTACAACAGTAGGAGATATGTTTCCTAAAAAAGCAATCGCAACCATTACAGGCATTGGGGGATTAGCAGGAGGTATTGGATCAACATTAATTAATAAAGGATCAGGTTTGTTGTTTGATTATAGCAAAGAAACCAATATGTCTTTTATGGGTTTTCACGGAATTGAAGCGGGTTATTTTATCATTTTTTCAATATGTGCTGTTTGTTACTTAACAGGTTGGTCGGTAATGAAACTTTTAGTGCCAAAATACGCACCTATCACTGATTTATAAATAATAAATTGAGATTTGATTATAACTAATTAGAATATATTGCGTAGTTTTGTAATCGATTACATTTTTAAATAGAAATTATGACAAACTTTGAATTTAGATACGCAACAAATCCAACAGATTTTAAAAAGTATGGTACTGACGAATTAAGAGCTCAGTTTTTAATTGAGAAATTATTTATCGAAAACCAAATTCAGCTTACGTATTCTATGTACGATAGATACATTGTAGGAGGAATTATGCCAGTTGGAAAAGTGTTGAAATTAGAAACGATTCCATATTTAAAATCAGAAAATTTTCTAGACAGAAGAGAATTAGGAATTATAAATGTTGGCGGAAAAGGAACTGTAACTGTCGATGGAGAAGTTTTTGAATTAGATAAAAAAGAAGCTTTATATGTAGGTCAGGGTTGCAAAGAAGTTTTGTTTGCAAGTGCCAATGGAGAGCAAGCTTTGTTTTATATTAACTCAGCTCCGGCTCATGCCAAATTTCCAAATAAAAAAGTAGGTAAAGAAAATGCCGAAGTAATTCAGTTAGGAGAAGAAAAAACTGCAAATCGCAGGGTTTTGAATAAGTTGATTGTGAATAGTATTGTTCAAACCTGTCAATTACAAATGGGATTAACAGAGTTATTACCAGGCAATGTTTGGAATACAATGCCCGCACATACACACGACAGAAGAATGGAGGCATATTTCTATTTTGATCTAGAAGCGCCACAAACAATTTGTCACTTCCTTGGAGAAACACAAAACACACGTCATATTTTCATGCAAAATCATCAGGCAGTTTTATCTCCAGAATGGTCTATTCACTCGGGAGCTGGAACGTCTAATTATTCTTTTATATGGGGAATGGCGGGAGAAAATTTAGATTACGGAGATATGGACATCGTTGCACCAAACGAACTAAAATAAAGAATCATGAAATTATTTGATTTAAGTAATAAAAGAGCCTTAATAACAGGAGGTACGCATGGTCTGGGTATGGCTATGGCCGAAGGTTTAGCGCAAGCAGGAGCAGAGTTAGTAATTAGTAGTACAACGCCAAGCAAATTAGAAGAGGCGCTTGAATATTACAAAAGTAAAGGGTACAAAGCGTCAGGATATATTTTTGATGTAACCGACGAAAAAATTGCTGCCGAACAAGTAGAAGCAATCGAGAAGAATCAGGGACCAATTCATATTTTGGTAAACAATGCAGGAATCATCAAGAGAGAACCTGCGGTGAGTATGCCAATCGAAGATTTTCGTCGTGTTATAGATGTGGATTTAGTTGGAGCTTTTATCATGTCGCAATTAGTGGGACGTAAAATGATTGAGCGTAACGAAGGTAAAATTATCAATATCTGCTCGATGATGAGTGAGTTAGGCCGAAATAGTGTTTCTGCTTATGCTGCTGCAAAAGGAGGTTTGAAAATGCTTACCAAAAACTTAGCAACGGAATGGGCAAAACACAATATTCAGGTTAACGGAATCGGACCGGGTTATTTTGCTACTTCGCAAACGGAACCTATTCGCGTAGACGGAAATCCTTTTAATGAATTTATTATAAGTCGAACGCCTGCGGGACGATGGGGAGATCCAGAAGATTTAGCCGGAACAGCAGTTTTTTTAGCTTCTGAAGCTAGCCGATTTGTAAACGGTCAAATTATATATGTTGATGGTGGAATCCTTGCCACAATCGGTAAACCATCAAACGAATAACCACTCAATTCTATAAAAAATATGAGCGCAAATCAGACATTCATAAACGATAATTTTTTACTCGAAAATAAATTCGCGGAAGAATTATATCATAATTATTCCAAGAATCAACCGATAATAGATTACCATAATCACCTGAATCCGCAATTTATTACTGAAGATAAAATTTTTGAAAACACTACTCAGGTTTGGATAAATGGCGATCACTACAAATGGCGCGCTATGCGTACATTGGGTATTAATGAGCAATTTATAACAGGAAATGGTTCTGATAAAGACAAGTTTATAAACTGGGCAAAAACAGTTCCGTACACGATGCGTAATCCTTTGTATCATTGGACACACTTAGAATTGGCTCGTTATTTTGATATTTATGATTTATTGAATGAAAAATCGGCTGAGCGTATCTATATCGAAACTTCGGAGAAAATAAATTCAGAAGCGTACAGCACACAAAACTTGCTTAAAAAAGTAAATGCCGAAGTGGTTTGTACGACCGAAGATCCAATTGATAATTTAGAATACCATATAAAATTAGCTAAGAACCCAATTGGGACTAAGATGAGTACAGCTTTTAGACCTGATAAAGCCATTTTAATTTCTAATGATGGTTACAATCAATACATTGATACTCTGGGAGAAGTTGCAGGGATTACAATTAGTTCTTATACTGATTTATGCAGCGCTTTAAAAAACAGAATTGAATATTTTGCTAAAAATGGTTGCAAACTTAGTGATCATGGATTAGACCAGATTTACTTTGAAAACTTCACTGAAAATGAGATCAATTCAATTTTTAAAAAGAAAAGAGAAAACCAAACAATTACACCCGATGAAGCCTTAAAATTCCAAAGTGCTGTGTTGTTATTTTTATCCGAAACCTATCATGAATTTGGTTGGGTACAACAATTTCACTTAGGAGCATTACGAAATAATAATGCGAGAATGCACAGGATTTTAGGACCAGATACTGGTTGGGATTCTATTGGGGATTATCCGCAAGCACAAAAACTATCTTCATTTTTAAATGCATTAGATAGCAAAGATAAATTGACAAAAACTATCATTTATAACCTAAATCCAGCCGATAATGAAGTTATGGCAACGATGATAGGAAATTTTAATGACGGTAGTATTAGAGGTAAAGTTCAGTTTGGATCAGGATGGTGGTTTTTGGATCAAAAAGACGGAATGACCAAACAATTAAACGCACTTTCAAACATGGGATTAATTAGTTGTTTCGTAGGAATGCTAACCGATTCCAGAAGCTTTTTGTCTTTCCCAAGGCATGAGTATTTCCGACGCATTCTTTGTAATCTTTTAGGTGACGAAATAAAACGAGGAGAACTTCCTAATGACATGGAATGGATAGGGAAAATGGTTCAGGATATCTCTTATAATAACGCAAAAGAATATTTTAAATTTTAAAGGTTAATTAACCGCAAAGATTTGAACCATTAAGAGATTAAGAAAAATTAAGGGTTTGAGTTTAAAAGAATGAAAAGAATTGGATTGTGAAAAAATTAACCGCAAAGCTTTAGAATCATTTTATCCCGAAGCTTCGGGAGTGGTAAAAAAAAAGTTTCACGCAGATTTAGCAGATAAAGCAGATTTTTTTTAATCAGTGGCAAGAAAAAACGGTTATAAGGCTAAATCTTAATTTTTCTTAATCTCTTAATGGTTCAAAATTTCGCGCCCTTTGCGTAAATCTTTGCGCTCTTAGCGGTTAAATTATCCTAATGGTAAATAAATAATATTAATAAGTATTTATAATGAATAAAGTAGTTGCATTCGGTGAAATTATGTTGCGTCTTTCGACAGAGAGACACCTCCGTTTTTCTCAAGCTAAAACATTTGGATCTAATTATGGTGGAGGCGAATTTAATGTTTGCGTGTCTTTGGCTAATTATGGTTTAAATGCCGAATTTGTTACAAGATTACCTGAAAATGAAATCGGTGCTTCGGCAGTAAAAGAAATGCGGAAAATGAATGTGGCTTCCCAAAATGTAATTTATGGTGGAGAGCGTTTAGGGATTTATTTTCTGGAAACAGGTGCAGGAACACGCGGAAGTAATGTCGTTTATGACCGTGCACATAGCTCGATGGCAACTATTGAAAAAGGATTAATTGATTGGGAGGAAGTTTTAGAAGGGGCAAATTGGTTTCATTGGAGCGGAATTACTCCAGCGATTTCTCAAAGTGCTGCCGAAGCTTGTCTTGAAGCTATTAAAGTGGCTCATAAAATGGGAATTCCGATTTCATGTGATTTAAATTATAGATCAAAATTATGGCAATATGGCAAAGCTCCAAGCGATGTTATGCCAGAGATGTTACAATATAGCAATGTTATTTTAGGAGATATTGATACGGCATATTTCATGCTTGGAATCCCTAAAGTAAACCCTAATTATCAGGATGAGAAATCACTTCCTGTTTTGTATAGTAAGTTATTTGAACTGATTCCGAATTTAAAAACTGTCGCAACAACTTTACGCTATTCTGTAAGCGCATCTCACCAGAGAATTGGAGGTGTATTATTTGACGGAAAAGCAATTTATCAGGCTGCAGTACAAGAGGTAACACCTGTCGTGGATCGTGTAGGAAGTGGTGATGCTTTTATGGGTGGATTAATTTACGGATTACTGGAATACCCAAATAATAACCAAAGAGCATTAGATTTTGCAGTTGTAGCTTGTTGTTTAAAACATACTATTGCAGGCGATTATAATTTGGTAACGTTAAAAGAAGTTGAAAATATGCTTGATGGTAATTCGGCAGGATTAGTATCAAGATAAATAATATAAAAATGGCAAAATATTCAAGAATAGAAGTAGCTACGACAATGAAAGTAAACGGTATGATTCCGTTATTTTTTCATTCGGATATAGAGATAAGTAAGAAAGTATTAAAAGCGTGTTACGATGGAGGTTCTAGATTAATGGAATTTACAAGTCGTGGTGATTTTGCTTTTGAAGTGTTTGGCGCTTTAAATAAATATGCTTTGGCTGAATTGCCCGGAATGATTCTGGGTGCAGGATCAGTTACCGATGCCGCAGCAGCTTCATTATACATGCAATTGGGAGCTAATTTTATTGTAACGCCAGTACTTAGAGAAGATATAGCAATAGTTTGTAATCGTCGTAAAGTATTATGGTCACCAGGTTGTGGCACACTTACCGAGATTGCCAAAGCCGAAGAATTAGGTTGCGAAATCGTGAAATTATTTCCAGCAGATACTTATGGACCAGAATTTATAAAAGGAATAAAAGGACCATCTCCCTGGACGAGTATTATGCCTACGGGTGGAGTTTTTCCAACCGAAGAAAGTTTGTCATCCTGGCTTAATGCTGGTGCAACTTGCGTGGGAATTGGTTCGCAATTAATCTCAAAAGAAATAATAGACAACAAGGATTTTGAAGGACTAAAAAACAAAGTCAGTGAAGTTCTTGAGATTATTAAAAAAATTAGAAAATAAAATACGGAATAGCCATTCCTAAAGATTGTTTTTAAATGTTTTTTTGATTTTTAAGTTGTAATAGAGCATTATTCTTGCAGAATAAAACCTGCCAGTCCTCACAACAAGTTTTGTTGACAGCAAGTATAATGTTTCTTTTACAACTGAAGGTTTGGAACTTTTAATTCGATTATATACAACACTTTAAGTTATAATAATGAAAAAACTAAATAGAGAAAATATAGGATTATCCGATAAACTTCCAATAAAAATTGTTCAATTTGGAGAAGGAAATTTTTTGAGAGCATTTGTAGAATTTGCTTTTCAGAAACTGAATCAAGATGCCAATTTTAATGCAGGAATTGCTGTTGTACAGCCTATTGATAAAGGCTTGGTTAATATGATTAACGACCAGGATGGTTTGTACACATTATTCATGAAAGGGATAAAAAAAGGAGAAGAAATTCAGGAAAAAGAATTGATTACAAATATTGTAAAAGCAGTTGATCCTTATGCTTCTTTTAATGAGTTTTTGGCTTTAGCCAAAGAAGAAGAATTAGCTTTTATCATTTCTAATACTACCGAAGCAGGTATAGAATATATTGCTAGTGATAAGCCTACAATGCAACCGCCAGTTTCATTTCCTGCTAAATTAACGGTGCTTTTACACGAAAGATTCAAACATTTTAATGGAGATAAGTCTAAAGGATTAACGATTATTCCTTGCGAATTAATCAATTATAACTCGGATACTTTAAAAGAGATTATATTAAAATATTGTGCAGATTGGAGCCTTGAAGTAGATTTTACATTATGGCTTTTAAATCATTGTACTTTTCATAATACATTGGTAGACCGTATCGTTCCAGGTTATCCAAAAGATCAAATAGAAGAATACAACAAGCAGTTGGATTACTCAGATAATTTAATTGTAAGTGCCGAAACATTCTTTTTGTGGGTTATAGAAGGGGATGATAAATTGAAGGCAAAACTTCCGTTTGAGAAAACCAATCTGGATGTGAAAATTGTTGCCGATATGCAACCGTATAGAACTCGTAAAGTTAGAATCTTAAATGGTGCACATACTGCAATGGTTCCGTTTTCTCTTCTTTATGGAAATGAAACGGTAAAGGAAACAGTAGATAATCCATTTACAGGTGACTTTGTAAATAAAGCCGTTTTTGATGAAATAAACGAAACATTAAACATGGACAAAGACGAACTAATAAGCTTCTCTGATGAAGTTTTGGATCGTTTTAGAAACCCATTTATAAAGCATTTATTATCCAGTATAGCATTGAACTCTATTTCGAAATTTAAAGTTCGTGTTTTGCCAAGTTTAGTCGAATATGTTGCAATTCACAATAAGCTTCCAATTCATTTAACGTTTGCTTTTGCTTGTTTGATTCGTTTTTATAAAGGCACTTGGCAAAATCAAGCTTTACCAATTAATGATAGTGAGGATATTGTTACTTTCTTTGATGGACTTTGGAAATCCGATGATTATGAGAAAATAGCACGACTTACTTTGCAGAATAAAAGTTTCTGGGATGAAGATTTAACGCTGATTCTGGGCTTGACAAAAGCAATTACAACAGCATTAGAGGAAATTGATGCAAACGGAATTGAGAATGGTTTTGCTAATTTCCAAAAACAATTAAATACAACAACTCAGAACGTTTAATCATGGCAACTCAAAAAAAATTAATAAAAGTTCATCCTACCGATAATGTAGCGGTAGCTTTGGTAAATCTTTCAGCTGGTGAGGTCATCAATTTTGAAGGTGAAGACATCACTATTAAGACTGATGTGAAAATGAAACATAAAATTGCTTTGTCTGATTTTGCGTCAGGCGAAAAAATTATTATGTATGGTGTTTTGGTCGGAAGAGCAAGTCAAACAATTGTAAAAGGAGATGTACTTACGATAAGTAATGTAAAACATGAAAGCGCTAAAGTATTCGAAAAAACAGAATCGATTGGTTGGACTGTTCCAAATATAGATAAATGGAAAGACAGAACTTTTGATGGATATCATAGAGAAGATGGGCAAGTAGGAACTGAAAATGTTTGGTTATTTTTTCCTTTGGTTTTTTGTGAAAACAGAAATATCGAAATCCTAAAAGATATTTTCGAGAAGGAATTAATGAAACCTAAAGAGAATGATTACCAGTTATTGCTTCGTTCTTTGGTAAAATCAGAAAGTGGCGGAGCGAGTAATGAAGCAGCTTCTAATGATTCTAATTTATTCAATAATATCGAAGTAAAATTCATCACCCATCAAGGTGGATGTGGTGGTATTCGTCAGGATTCGCATAGTTTAGCCAAACTTTTGGCTGGTTATGTAAACAATCCTAACGTGGCAGGGGCAACCGTATTGAGTTTAGGGTGTCAGAATCTTCAAATTCAGATTTTTAAAGATGCTCTGGACGAGATAAATCCTAATAGTAAAAAGCCTGTTTTAATTTACGATCAGCAACAAATAGGAACTATCGAAGCAATGTTAAGTAGCGTTGTAAAAGATACATTCGAAGCTATTAAAAAAGCGAATGAAATACAAAGAACGCCAGCTCCATTATCTAAATTAAAAATTGGATTAGAATGTGGTGGATCTGATGGTTTCTCAGGAATTTCGGCTAACCCAACATTAGGAATAACATCCGATTTATTGGCTGCTTTAGGAGGAACTACAATTCTTTCGGAGTTTCCAGAATTATGTGGAGTAGAGCAGGAGTTGGTAAACCGTTGTGTAGAAGACGAGAGCGGAAAACGTTTCTTGGAATTGATGAAATGGTATGAAAAAACAGTTGTCGATGCGGGATCTGGATTTGATATGAACCCTTCACCAGGAAATATAAAAGATGGCTTAATTACCGACGCAATGAAATCGGCTGGAGCTGCCAAAAAAGGCGGAACTTCGCCAATTGTAGGTGTTTCGGATTACGGAGAATATATTACAAAACCAGGTTTAAACTTGCTTTGTACTCCAGGAAACGATGTAGAATGTACTACGGCAATGGTTGGTTCTGGAGCAAATATGGTTTTATTTACAACAGGTTTAGGAACTCCAACAGGAAACCCAATTGCACCAGTTGTAAAAATTTCATCAAACTCTGAGTTGGCTGCAAAAATGTCGGATATTATAGATATTGATACTGGTGGAATCATCACAGGAGAAAAATCTATTGAAGAAATGGGGGATGAAATGTTAGAATTTATAATAAATGTAGCAAGTGGTAAGATCAAAACCAAAGCTGCGATTTTAAACCAAAATGATTTTATTCCTTGGAAACGTGGGGTTTCACTTTAGAAAGGTTTGTGGCTAAAAATTTAACCGCAAAGGACGCAAGGATTTACACAAAGAGCGCAAAGATTTGAACCATTAAGATATTAAGAAAAGTTAAGTAAAAGACTATCAGAAATGATGGTCTTTTTTTGTTTAATTCCCACCCAATCTTGTCACCCTGAGGAACGAAGGGTCTCCGTGAGTAGCTCGACAACCTAAAAAATACTTTGTGTTAGTTTCTTGTGGAGACCCTTCGTTCCTCAGGGTGACAAGTTCGCGGTTGTTTTACTTAAAATAATAAGTTTTACGATTTACTTCTTCAGGAGACTTAATTTTTCTTAATATCTAAATGGTAAAAATGGTTTAAAATATAAAAGTTAACCATATAAGTTATATAAGTTCATTTAAGCGAAACACTTATAAAACTTAATTTTTCTTAATATCTTAATGGTAAAAAGAAAATATCTAAATGGTAAAAATGGTTTAAAATATAAAAGTTAACCATATAAGTTATATAAGTTCATTTAAGTGAAACACTTATAAAACTTAATTTTTCTTAATACCTTAATGGTAAAAAAACTTAAACGTAATGTTTAAAAATATTAATGGGTAGTTCTTGCAGATGATTTACGGATGTGTAATTCAGGCTTCAGGACTACCTTTTTTTCGATCATGATTTTATCTGTTTTCTCCATTTGTTCTAAGAAAACACGAGCAGCCATTTTACCCATTTCTAGTGGAGACTGATCTACAGAAGTTATAGATAATTCCATGAATTTAGTAAAAGGCTCATTACTAAAACCAGCAACACAAAAATCAGCTGGAATATTAATATCTCTGGCTCTCAATTCCTGAATTGCTCCCAAAGCCGCAAAATCACTCGAAGAAAATATAGCATCTGGTGGCGTATCGTATTGCATTAAAATATCTAATGCTTCTTTTCCTGCATCAACGCTACTCTTGGATTGGATAACATATTTTTCGTCAAATGTTAATCCAGAATCTAATAAAGCCTGTTTGTAACCAAGAAACCTGTTTTTGAAAATTTCCAGCGACTGATCTCCAGAAAAATGTGCAATAGATTTACATCCCTGATTAATAAGATGTTTGGTAGTTTCGTATCCACCTTTAAAGTCATCGATTGTTACAGAACTTACTCCGTTGATGTCTTTTTTTCTATCAAAAAATATTAGCGGAACATTATTGTTAACGATATTCATAAATGCTGTATCGTTTTCATTTGTAACATCGGTAACCGACATTAAAATCCCATCTACCTGAGCATCAAGTAATGTATGTAAGTTTTCATTTTCTCTTTTTGGATTCTCATGTGTTTGACAAATAATAACATGAAAACCATGTGGGTGTAATTCTTCTTCGATACCTCTAATTACCGAAGCAAAAAAGTTACTATCTATACGAGGAACAATAACACCTACATTATTGCTTCTTCCACTCTGTAGAGCAAGAGCAAGTCTGTTTTGTTTGTAGTTCATCGCAGCAGCTGTTTCTATAACTAACTTACGCGTACTTTCTTTGATCTTAGGATTATTATTTAATGCTCTAGATACAGTAGCAGCAGTGATATTTAATCTTTCGGCAATATCATAAATAGTTATTTTTTCGCTCATGCAGCAGTAGTCTTTTTATTAGTAAGTTACAAAAATAAGATTTTTTTTAACATTAATGACTGGTAGTTGTTATCGATTACTTTATTTCTTTAGTAAGGCTTTTAAAAGTGCATTATAGTAATAATTTATTAGTTTTTTTTGAACTAAATATAATTTTATTTGTGATTAAAAATTAAATATCTAATTTTTATCTAAATATATTTGGCGCATTCAAAGTAATTATATATTTTCGTGTAATCGATTACATTAAAATATTTAATTGTTGAAAACGAATTCTAAAAACTATACCACAATGCTTATAAATAAACCAATACTTGCGAATACTAAATATATTTATATAGTAATTACAGCTTTATTTTTATCGTGTATTACTTCTTTTAAATTACAAGCTCAAAAAAATCCATGGAAGGAAATGGAAGAAATAATTAAAAAAATTCCTACTACAAAATTTCCAGATAAAAATTTTAACATAAATGAGTATGGAGCAATATCTGATGGTGTAACAGATAATACGCTAGCGTTTAAAAAAGCTATCGAAGCTTGTGTTGCAAGTGGTGGTGGTAAAGTAGTAGTGCCAAACGGAAAATATTTTACAGGAGCAATACATTTAGACAATAATGTGAATTTGTTTCTGGATGATAATGCAGAGATTTTATTTAGTACAAATCCTAAAGATTATCCTATAGTTCATACCTCTTTTGAAGGGACTGAAATGATGAATTATTCTCCTTTTATATATGCTTACAAAAAAACAAATGTTGCAGTAACCGGAAAAGGAACGCTTAACGGTCAATCTAGTACTAAAAACTGGTGGACTTGGGCTGGTAAGGGGTATGGTTGGGAAAAAGGAATGCCGAGCCAGAATGATGCACTTAATCGTCCAGCTTTGGTAGAAATGGGAGAAATAGGAACTCCGGTAGCCGAAAGAGTTTTTGGAGAAGGATATTATATACGCCCAAACTTCTTAGAATTCTTCGAGTGTAATACTGTTTTGGTAAAAGATGTAAAAATTATCGATGTGCCTTCATGGGTTATTCATCCTATGAAATCCAGAGATGTAATTGTCGATGGTGTAACTATAATAAGTCATGGTCCTAATAACGACGGTTGCGATCCGGAATATTCACAAAATGTAATTATCAGAAACTGCACTTTTAATACTGGTGATGATTGTATTGCCATAAAATCTGGTAGAGATGGGGATGGAAGAAGAGTTGGAATTCCAAGTAAAAATATCATTGTTCAAAACTGTAAAATGATAGATGGTCATGGCGGTGTTGTAATGGGAAGTGAGATATCTGCTGGTGTAAGCAATGTTTTTGTAGAAAATTGCATCATGGACAGCCCTAATCTAGATAGAGCTATTAGAATCAAAACCAACTCAAAAAGAGGTGGACTTACAGAGAATGTTTATGTAAGGAATATTGAAGTTGGAACCGTTGCCGAAAGTGTTTTGAGAGTTACCATGTTTTATGATATCTATGGTAGCCAAGTAGGTGATTTTATTCCAGCAATACGAAACATTAATCTAGAAAATATTAAAGTAAAAAATGGAGGAAAGTTTGGTATTCTTGCCGATGGATATGAGCAATCGCCTATAGAAAATATCACGTTTACCAATGTTAGAATCGATAAAGTAGAAAAACCATATTCGCTTAAACATGTAAAGAATTTAAAGTTTAATAATACCTACATCAATGGTGTTAAAATGAAAAGCATAAAATAAACTACCAAAACAAACAAACCTTAACTATTAAAACCAAATTTATGAATAATAACCATTTATTAAAAAAAGGGACAAGAAGTTATTTTGTCTGGGCCTTTTTTCTGATATTTTTCATGAGCAATCAAATTTTTGCTCAGGATGTAACAATAGAAGGTACCGTTAAAGATGCCGCAGGTTTAACTTTACCGGGTGTAAATGTATTAGAAAAAGGATCAAAGAATGGTGTTTCGACCGACTTTGACGGACATTATAAAATCAAACTTACCAATCCGAAAGCGATATTAACTTTTTCTTTTATAGGATTTAAAACCAAAGAAGTTGCTCTAACAGGAAAAAACAAAATAGATATTGTATTAAGTGAAGATGCCAATACATTAAACGAAGTTGTAGTAATTGGATACGGATCAGTAAAAAAAGGGGATTTAACTGGCGCTGTTTCTACTTTATCGGGTAACGATGTAAGAAAGACACCTATTGCAAACGTAGCCGAAGCTCTAACAGGGCGTATAGCTGGAGTTCAGGTAATATCTTCAGAAGGTTCGCCAGATTCAGAAGTTAAAATTAGAATTCGTGGTGGAGGATCTTTAACGCAAGATAGTTCACCATTAATAATAGTAGATGGATTTCCTGTAAATAGTATGAATGATATTTCTCCATCTGATATTGATACTATTACCACTTTAAAAGATGCTGCATCTACAGCAATTTATGGTTCCAGAGGTGCAAATGGAGTTATTATTATTACTACCAAAAGTGGTAAAGATGGTAAAATTGCAGTGAACTTTAATATGTTCTACGGAATGAAAAAGATGGCAAATGAAATTGATGTTCTTGCGCCAGATGATTTTGTAAAGTGGCAATATGAATATGCTTTGCTCGAAAAAGGAAATGTAGATTCGTATGAAAAATATTTTGGATCATGGCAAGATTATGATATTTACAAAGGTTTAAAAGGGGATAACTGGCAAAAACAAATTTATGGTCGCACAGGAGAAGTACAAAGCCGCGATTTAGCCATACGTGGTGGTTCGGACAAAATTAATTTCAATTTTAATTATGCGCATTATGATGAAACTGCAATTATGCAAGGTTCAGATTTTAAAAGAGATAACTTATCGCTTGCGCTAAAAAGTAAAGCGAGTGAAAAAGTTGATCTTACCTTTACGATGCGTTACTCTAATTCAGAAATAAACGGAGGAGGAGCTAATGAGCAAAATGAAGTTTCATCAAATGATTCTCGTTTAAAACACGCTGTGGGATATTCGCCATTACCAATGCCAGGCTTAACTACAGATGATACAGATGAGGCAGTATCGGGTTATCTTGTAAATCCTTTTGTGGCTGTAGCCGATAATGACCGCCAGCAGCTTAGAAAAAACTTTAATATGTTAGGTAGTTTTTCATGGAAAATTACTGATAAACTGGTTTTTAAAACAGATTTAGGACTTGATAATTATAGTTATTTGGATTCTCGTTTTTACGGACGTTCTACTTATTATGTGGCCAATAAACCTGCAGCTACACTACAAGGAATGCCTGCACTTATAATGAGTGATCGTACAGAAGTTCGTTTTAGAAACGCAAATACCCTTAATTATGACTTTAAAAAAGCATTGGGTGATAATCATAATTTAAAAATCCTTGTAGGAGAAGAGTCTATTAACTATCAAAGAAATGATGTAAATACTACTTTACAAGGTTTTCCGACGTTTTTTGATTTTGAACAAGCTAAAAAATTGACATCACAAGGTAAACCTATCTCTGTAGATAATTATTATTTTGCAGATGATAAATTACTTTCGTTTTTTGGACGTTTAAATTACGATTATAAAGACCGTTATATTTTTACAGCAACATATCGTGCCGACGGTTCGAGTAAGTTTGCCGACGGTAATAAATGGGGATTTTTCCCTGCAGCAGCAGCAGCTTGGAAAATATCTGAAGAAAGTTTCTTAAAAGAGGTTTCTTGGATAAACTCACTTAAAGTAAGATTGAGTTATGGTGAAGCTGGGAATAATAATATCCCGACTGGACAAACAGTAAAAACGTTAGAATCAACGCCATCTGCATGGATAGATGGTACAGAAAACTATTGGGCTGCACCAACGATCTTGTTTAATCCAGACTTAAAATGGGAGACTACAGTAACGCAGAACTTAGGAATAGATTTTGATTTTTTTAAAAGCCGTGTAAATGGTTCTGTAGAAATGTATAAAAATGTAACTAAAGATCTTTTGATAAATTTCCTTATAGCAGGATCAGGTTATTCGAGCCAATATCGAAACATGGGAGAAACTCAAAATACAGGTTTTGAAGCTACTCTAAATGTTGTGGCATTACAAAAACAGAATTATGGTTTGAATTTTTCTTTTAACGTAGGTATAAATAAAAATCGCATTAATTCTCTTGGAGTTATGGATAGCTTTAATCCTTCAAGTACTTGGAATTCGACGATAGATGGTGATTATCAGGTAAAAGTGGGTCAGCCAATAGGTATGATGTATGGCTTTAAGAATGATGGTCGTTATGAAGTGTCTGATTTTGATTATGATGGAACGAAATATACTTTAAAACCAGGAATTACAAACAGCTCGGGTATTGTTGGTTCTGTGCGACCAGGAAGTATGAAGTTAAAAGATTTAAACGGTGATGGAGTGGTAACTGTAGATGATCGTACAATAATTGGTAATTCTAACCCAAAATATAGTGGAGGTTTTGTAATTAACGGAAACGCTTACGGATTTGATCTTTCAGCTTCTTTTAACTATAGTATTGGCAATGATGTTTATAATGCTAATAAAGTTGAATTTACGACTTCTACGTCAAATGGGCAATATAGAAATTTAAGTACTGATATGGCCGATGGTAACAGATGGACAAATCTTGACCCAGCTTCTGGACAATTAGTAACAGATCCTACTCAATTAGCAGCTCTTAACGCTAATACAACAATGTGGTCACCATATATGAATCGTTTTGTTTTTAATGATTGGGCGGTCGAAGATGGTTCTTTTTTAAGACTTAATACACTTACATTAGGATATACATCTCCAAATTCTCTTATTTCGGCATTGGGAGTTTCTAAATTAAGATTTTACCTAACAGCTACTAATGTTTTCCTTCTTACGAATTATTCAGGACCTGATCCTGAGGTTTCTACAAGAAGAAAAACACCGCTAACTCCAGGAGTAGATTATTCTGCATATCCGCGTAGCAGGCAAATGGTTTTTGGTTTAAATCTAGCTTTTTAATTTAACACGTATCAAAAGATGAAACATAAAATAATAATAGCAGGACTAATTTTAGCAAGTCTTTTTAGTGCTTGCCAAGAGTTTTCAGAAGATTATTTGGATGCTCCCGGAAAATCAACATTAGATGAACAGGATATTTTTTCTAATGAGGGATTAACCAAAGGTGCAGTTGATGGAATTAAAGTGGCCTTCGCTGAAACTAATGGACACAGAGGTCGTTTTCTTCCTTTTTACGGATTTAATACTGATACTGAGTGGTATAATGCTTCAGAATCTACTTCTGATGATAAAGCAAGTTTAAGTATTTACGACGCAAAGCCTACCAATAGCCAGATGAATCTGGAGGTAACAGATGGTGGTGGAGGTAACCCTTGGACATCTATGTATACGGGAATCGAGCGAGCTAATATTTGTATCAACGGTATTCGTAAATATGGTGACCCAAAACCAGGAACAGAATTTGGATATTTATTAGGAGAGGCATTAACATTACGCGCTGTATTTTACGCAGATTTGGTTAAAGCACATGGCGATGTACCTGCTCGTTTTGAGCCAGTTAATACAGAAACCATTTATTTGCCAAAATCAAGTCGTGATGTAATTTATAAGCAAATTATTCAGGATTTGGGAGAAGCCGCTACACTAGTTCCATGGCCAAATGAAAGTGCTGCTACTACAAGTGTAGAACGAATTAATAAAGCTTTTGTAAAAGGATTACGTGCTCGTTTAGCATTGGTTGCTAGTGGATTTCAGCAATATCCAGACGGTGTTCACAGAAGTAATGATACAGAACTTTCGGTAGATAAAATGTATAAATTGGCATTAGATGAATCTCGTTCGGTTATTCAGAGTGGAAAAGCTAATTTGGAACCTTCGTTTGAAACATTCTGGAGAAAATACAACCAGGAAAATATTACGGCAGGAGGGGAATCTCTTTGGGAAATTCCTTTTGCAGATGGTAGAGGAAGAATGTTATACAGTTTTGCTGTAAAGCATACAGATGTAGATCAATTTCATGCAAATGGACCTAACCGCGGAGGTTCGGCAGGACCACTACCTACTATTTTTTATGATTACGATAAAGCAGATAGTCGTAGAGATGTTACCTGTGTGCCTTATTTATATGGTAAACCTGTAAATGGAATTGCCAAGCAAGAATTAGGAGCGTTAAATAAATGGTATTTTGGTAAATACCGTTACGAATGGATGACTCGTTTTGTGACTTCTACAAATGATGATGGAGTAAATAAAATTTATATGCGTTATGCCGAAGTGCTTTTAATTGCTGCGGAAGCTGCTAATGAATTAGAAGGTCCTGCAGCTGCTGCACCTTACTTAAAAGAAATACGCAGAAGAGCTTTTGCTGCTGGAGATCAGAGTCAAAAAGTAGATAATTACGTAAATGGTTTAAGTAGTAAAACAGCAATGTTCAATGCTATTGTAGATGAAAATAAATATGAGTTTACTGGAGAAATGGAACGTAAACAAGCGCTTATTCGTTGGAATTTACTTAAAGTAAAATTAGACGAAGCCAAGCAAAAAATGTTTGATTTGCAAAAACACACAGGAGATTATGCCGATGTACCAACTACTTTGTATTATAAGTACAAAGCTGATAATGTAACTCTTGATATTTATGGATTAAATCGCGGTGAGAATGTAAATCCAGGACCAGATTATAGCTCTTCTCCTTGGAATACACTTACGGATAGTAAGATAAATTCGATTTACAAGATTGGAGTTGATCCAGATACAAGACAGTTTTGGCCAATATGGCAAAAGCTTATTGAAGGAAGCAATGGAAAATTGTTTAATGATTATGGCTATTAATATCTAACTTAAAACTAATTATAAATTATTAAGTTTATGAAAATAAAATATATACTAAAAGGATTAATAGCCACATTATTGTTCATGCTTGCTTTTGCTAGTTGCGAAACTTATAATGAAGGATTACTAGACGGAATAGGAGCAACCAGAGAGTTTTCGCCTATAGGTCTTACTGCGGTAGTTAGGAATCAAACTGCAGTTGATTTAAATTGGACTGTAAATCAAGATGCAGATCATTATGTTGTAGAGTTTAGCGCAGATGATGTAGATTTTAAGACTATTTATAAAACAGTTAACGTTAATCCACAAGAATTGCCGGTTCGTATACAATTAGAAGGAGAAACAACGTATTCAATTCGAATAAAAGCAGTGAGTTCAACAGGATTAGAAGATTCTAAATGGTCTGTTACTAAGGCAACCACATCATCAGAGCAAATTTTCTTAGCTAGCCAAGATGGCGACATAGAGTCGAATAAAGTTACCTTGAGATGGATTGCTAATAGTAATGTAACAGAAATAGTTGTTAATCCTGGCGCCATTAAACATGTTGTAATTGCAGAAGAAAAAGCAAACGGAATTGCGATAATAACAGGATTAAAAGGAGAAACACCTTATAGAGCAGAATTGTTTAATGGTACTAAAAAAAGAGGTTTTTTAGATTTTACAACAGGAATTGATATAGGAACAGGAATTTTGGTTAAACCAGAAGATGATTTAAGTGCTAAAATTGCCGATGCTGCGCCAGGAGCCGTATTAGTATTGATGCCTGGTGATTATACTGTTTTTAAAGGCACAATCAGTTTAAATAAATCAATCACTATTAGAGGATTATATAGCTATAAGAAACCATTACTACATGTAAACTTCTCACTTAATAATGGATCTACAATTCTTAATTTGATAGATTTAGATTTAAACGGAGATAAAACTCTTACTGATGCTGTTAAATACAATGAAGCAAATGTAACGTATGGTCCGCTTTTAATAAGTGGATGTAATATCCATGATTTCGGAAAATCATTAATATCTTCAAGTCAAGCCAACACAAGAGTTGGTTCGGCTATAGTAGAGAACACTGTTGTAACAAATGTATTGACTAATAATGGTGATTTTATTGACTTTAGGATTGCTCATTTAGGACAGCTTACATTAAAAAACAGTACGTTTAATAATTGTGCATTAGGACGTGATTTTATCCGTATAGATAATGCCAAAGATTTAACAGGGACAGGTTTAATCACTAATATATTAATTGATGGTTGTACGATATTTAATAATGGAATGACTGCTTCAAATAGAATTTTGTACATACGTTTTGTATCTAATGCAACGACAATTCGTAATACATTGTTTGCGCAAACAGCTGCAATCTTTGCAAATCAAGCTGTAACAGTAGCTCCAACATTTGTAAATAATAATTATTATAATTCAGCTGCACTTTTTACTACAGCTGCAACTCCTATAAAATTTGATAATTCTGGAAATTACACAACATTAGATCCTAAATTCACAAATGCTTTAAATGGTGATTTTACAGTTGGAAATCAGACATTAAAAGAGAATAATGTAGGAGATCCGCGTTGGTTTAAATAGCGTTATCTTATAAATTAGTTTAAAAAGAGGTATGCAATTTTTTGCATATCTCTTTTTTTAGCTTCAGTGTTTAGTGTCAGTTTACAGTACCAGTCTCAGTATGTAGCTCCTTACAGATAATTTTTCTCCACAAACTTTCTCCGCAATTTATAGACATTGCCAACGGTTTCAACCGTTGGAGCGCAATACATTATCACAACCTGTATCACACGGTTGAAACCGTGAGCTATGATTAAAATATTATACAATTTACATTTCACATCTCTCAATCACCACAACTGAAACTGTAAACTAGTACTGCAAGCTGAAACTGAACACTTAAAGCAATCGATTACTTTAATGTAATATTTGAATCTTATTTAAATTATTATAATAACAAATTATCAGTTTTTTTACACTTATTGTAATTTTAATCCTGTATATAAATTAAATACGTAATTTTTATTTAATTTAATTTGGCTCGTTCAAACTAATTTTATACTTTCGTGTAATCGATTACATAATTGTTGTTTTTTATTCAGAAAAGGCATTAATAATCGATATAGATGATTGTAAGTAAGTTTATAACGTCACAAATAGTTGCAGTTTTTAATGTGATTATACTGTTGGTTTTTCATACAGAGAAACAAGTTCATAATATTTCTGAATCCAATCCATGGAAAAAGAGGGATTAATCGCAAAAAAAAGCAGATTAGGTTTATTTACTAAAGAATATTAAAAGCATAAATTTTATTACTACCTATCTAATGATAAAAAAATAGAATCAATTATGAATTAAAATACTATCAATTAACCAAACCATTAAAACCAAACTATGAACATTAAACCATTATTAAAGAAAAAAATAAAATACAATCTTGTATTTTTATTTTTCCTGAATTTTCTGTTGAGCAATACCATAAATGCTCAATCTACTGTAATAGAAGGAAAAATTACCGATGCCGCTGGATTATCTCTGCCAGGAGTGAATATTCTAGAAAAAGGAACTAAAAACGGAACTTCGACAGATTTTGAAGGAAGTTTTAAAATAAATGTAACAAACAGTAAAGCTACCTTAGTATTAAGCTATTTAGGTTTCCAGACTCAAGAAGTGAGCGTTGCTGGAAAATCAAAAATTAATATAAGCCTTATCGAAGATACAAATTCTCTAAAAGAGGTAGTTGTTGTTGGGTATGGAACTGTTAAGAAAGCAGATCTTACGGGAGCAGTAAATACTTTATCATCTGCCAAAATAACCGAAAGAAATGTTACCAATCCTATGGAAGCAATTCAGGGAAGTATTGCGGGGGTTCAGGTGACTTCAAACTCAGGAAGAATTGGTGACGGATTTAATGTTATTATAAGAGGAGCAAACTCTATTAATAAAGATGGATCAAAACCTCTTTTTGTAGTAGATGGAGTGCCTACAGATAATATCGATTTCTTAAATCCGCAAGACATTGCCAGAATGGACGTACTTAAAGATGCATCTTCGGCTGCAATTTATGGTTCAAGAGGAGGAAGTGGAGTTATTATTGTAACTACAAAAAACGGAACAAATGCCAAAGCTGGTGTAACAGTTACTTTTGATACTTCTTATGGTAATAAACAAGCTGTGAGATTACCTAAATTAATGAGTCCTGAAAAATGGTGGTATTATCATCAATCAGCATTTTTGGCAACTTCTATTTCTGCAAGTAATCCAACTTATATGGATATAGATCCAACGGAGTTAAATGCTGCTGTAGGTCAAGGCGGAACCAATGCAGTTTTGTTTCAAAGGGTAGCAAATAACCAAAGTTACAATTGGCAAGATACTGTGCTTAAAGGCGGAATGACACAAAATAATTACTTTACAGTTTCGGGTCGTGCCGATAATGGATTGGCTTACAACATAGGTTTAGGTGCACAAAAAGAAACTGGAGTTATTGATAATGAAGGAATCGATAAATATACTTTTAAGGCAGGTTTGAATCATAAGATAAATGATAAAATCTCATTTGGGGTAAACCTAACAATGTCTAAAACTGACGAACAATTAGGAAGTGGAACTGCAATGCAAGAAGCTTTTAGACAAAATCCATATACATCACCATGGGCGATAGATGCATCGGGTAACGAAATAGTAGGTACGTATGCACAACAACCAGGTACTTTAAAATATCCAAATGGAGCACTTGGAATAAATAAAACAGGTTCATATAACCCGCTTTTAGAAATTGCTAATTCTAGCGACGAGATAAGAAGATTTACTACTATAGGTAGCGTATTTGCAGAGTACAAAGCTACAAGTTGGTTATCATTTAAATCAACTTTTTCAGCAGGAAAAATGGATGCCAGAGAAGGTAGATCATTAGGAGCACAAACAGATTTTGGACTTAAAAACAAAAGTTTAACATCTGGTGATGTAACCAATGTAGATAACTTTAATTACACTTGGGATAATCAGTTTAATATCAATTACACTATAAAAGATGCTCACGTATTTAGCTTTTTAGGACTTCAGAGTTTTTATTCAAATACAACCGAAACTTATTTTTCTTCTTCAAGAGAAAATCCTTTCGAGACCAGTTTTTATAATCTTCCTTCAGGAGCACAAGCAACTTATTCATTAACACCATCTGGTAATATTGCTTTAATTCCTTCAGGTATATTTATTCCGTATTCCAAAAATACATTAGAGTCTTATGCAGCTCGTTTAAACTATGCTTACAAAGGGCGTTATTTATTAACAGCTTCTGTACGATACGATGGATCATCGGTTTTATCCGAAGAAAATAAATGGACAGCTTTTCCATCTGTAGCTTTAGGATGGAATGTTCACGAAGAATCATTCATGAAAAATTTAAAATTTGTTTCAAACTTTAAATTAAGAGGAAGTATCGGTTATACAGGAAATGACAACGTAAGTCCATACTCAAGTTTAAGCGTTTTAAAAGTGCCAACATATTATGATTTTAATGGTACAGTTGCAAACGGATATACATCTGCAAGTTTAGGAAATACAGACCTTACCTGGGAAAAAACAAAAGAGGTAAACTTAGGTTTAGATTTTGGATTTGTACGTAACAGAATCTCTGGTAGTGTAGATGTTTATGATCGTTTGTCTAAAGATTTATTGTTCCAGCAAGCATTACCATTAGAGATTGGAGTTCCTACAATTACTTCAAACGTAGGTTCTGTAAGCAACAAAGGAATTGAGGTTGCTTTGGTAACCAAGAATATTCAAACTGAAAATGTGACTTGGGAAACCAGTTTTACATTTACTAAAAACGTGAATAAATTAGAATCTATTTACGGACAAGATAAAGTAGATGATGTGGGGAATAACTTATTTATTGGAGAAAACATTCATTCTTATTACAACTATGTTTTTGATGGAGTTTGGCAAGAAAGCGAAGCTGCTCAGGCACTTTCTTATGGTCAAAAACCAGGAGAAGCAAAAGTAAAAGATTTAAATAATGATGGTAAAATCGATGCTAATAATGATAGAGCCATCTTAGGAAATTATGATCCAAAATGGTCAGGAAGTTTCTCTACAACATTAAAAGTAAAACAATTTGATTTATCGATGTCTTTGATAACCAATCAGGGAATGACAGTATTTAGTAGTTTTCACGACAACTTTGCCGACGTGACCGATAGAGGACGCCAGAAGTTAGATTTAGGAGATTGGTATGTTCCTGCAAATGGAGCTGGTTTACCTGCACAATACTCAAACACAAACCCATTACCACGTGGAGCAGGAGTTTATTATGATACTAATAATGTTGCATTTTATAAAGACGCTTCATTTGTTAAAATTCAGAATATTGCTTTAGGGTATAGTTTTAATGATGAATTGCTAAATAAATTAAAACTTAAAAGCTTACGCCTTTATGTAAACTTCTTGAATCCGTTTGTATTTACAAATTACGAAGGGTATGACCCAGAATGGGCAACTGCCTCATTAGGAGTTAATAGAGTGTCTACAATGACAGTACAAATGGGATTAAGTTTAAAATTTTAAATTAAAGAAAGATGAAAAAAATAATAGTAATTATAGGAATACTAGTAACGACACTAAACTCTTGCTCGGATTATATCGATGAAGATAATCGTTCCTATGGTTCAGCAGAGCAATATTTTATTACTGCACCAGGATTTGAATCATTGGTAAATACAAACTACGCAGCCTTAAAAGATGTTTATGGAGGAGATCCATGGTTGTTTGAGGCAGGAACAGATATGTACTCTGAAGGAAGAAATCAAGAACCAGAAGGATTAGCTAAATATCTAACTCTTTCATCTTCTTCGCAAGGAGTCGATCAGTTGTATAGAACGTGTTATTCATCTATTCAGCAAGCCAATAAAGGATTGTATTATTCAGGAATAACCGAAAAATCAAGCACATTAGATACAAGAATAGGAGAGCTTAAATTTTTAAGAGCAAATGCCTATTTCTTATTAGTTCAAACGTATGGAGGAGTTCCGGTAGTATTAGAAAATATCAATACAGCAGTTACTTCATTTGACAGAAATACGGCAGAACAAGTATATACTCAAATTATAAAAGATCTTGATGAAGCACTTCCGCTAGTAGCTGACGGAGCATATACAGGAAGAGTTAACAAAAGAGCCGTTCAGAATTTATTAGCAAAAGTATATCTTACAAGAGGATACGAAACATTCGGAAACGCAACAGATTTTGCAACAGCGGCAGCCTTGGCAGATAAAGTAATTAATGGTCAGGCATTAGCTGTGTCATTTGATAATGTTGTAAAACCAGGAAACGAAATGAATGCCGAAACAATCTTTTCGGTTCAATTTTCAATCTCTTCAAATGCTACAGGAACAACATCATTAGGAAGTTCACAAAACTATTGGTTTAGTTCTTATTTAGGAGCAGCTGCATCAGGAAACCCATATCCTAACAGAAGTTACACACTTTGTCCTACAGTTTACGCTTTATCATTATTTGAAAAAGGAGACAAACGTTGGGAAGGAACATTCATGACCGAAATCTATAGCAGATATTACGATTATTATGATGTAGCCGATAAAACAGCATTAAAAATTGCTCATTTTTACGAGCCAAAATGGTTTACCCAAGCCGATAGAGATGCATATATAGCAGCACATAAAGATTTAGGAAAAGTAGTTGCACCAGCAACAACGCCTACAGGATACCATATTTGGGGATCATATTCTTCAGCTGCAGCAGCAGGAGGAGATTATAACCTTATTCCGGTTCGTAAATTTGATGATCCAAAAGCACCATATAGCGGTGCAACAAGCGTAAACTTTAATACAACGCCATATACCGTTGCGACAAACAGAAGCAGTACACGTGATTTTATCATAGCCAGACTTGGAGAAACATATTTAATTGCTGCCGAAGCTTACTTTAAAGCAGGAGATTCTCCAATAGCTTTAGCACGTTTAAACGAAGTAAGAAAAAGAGCTGGAGGAGGAGTAGCAGGAGTAATACCAGTACTAACAACAATAGATATTAATACAATATTAGACGAAAGAGGAAGAGAATTATTAGGTGAATATCACCGTTGGTTCGATTTAAAACGTACAGGAACTTTAGTACAAAGAACCGTTTTATTTAATCCTAAAGTAACAAGTGCAAATGCTTTTAATGGACAAAATGGAAATCTTAAAGTTTTAAGACCAATCCCACAAGCAGCATTAGATTTGAACAGAAATAATGATTTCCCTCAAAATCCAGCATATTAAGAAGCGTTAGTAATTAGTAATTCCATAATTTTTTTAAATTATTGTTTTTTGAGTTAGTTAAAAAGGAGTTTGATTATATGTCGAACTCCTTTCTTAACTAAAAATTATTTTTTTATAGATGATAAGAATATTGCTTTTTTTGTTGCTTTTTTTCAAAGCTATTGATGTACAAAGTCAGTATAGGATCGATACATCGTACACCGTAAAAAGCACCTATACAAAATTAATTAAGCGATATCCCTCTATAACAATTGCTCAGGCACAAAAGAATCAAGATGTTAACGCAGTTTATGATATAGTTTATAATCAGGAGAAAAGCAGAGAATTACATCTTGATGCTTTCATCAATAAAAAACAAAAATTAAATCCAGCCGTAATCATGATACATGGCGGAGGTTGGAAATCAGGAAATAAAAAACAAATGCAGGTTCTAGGACAGGAAATAGCATTAAAAGGATATTCTTGTCTTGCAATAGAATACAGATTATCGCTTGAAGCGAAATATCCTCAGGCAATTTACGATGTAAAAAATGCGATTAAGTTTATAAAAGATAATGCCAAAAGATTCCGAGTGGATCCAAACAAAATAGCTATTTTAGGATGTTCTTCGGGAGGTCAAATGGCTGCTTTGATTGGTACAACAAATGGAGATGTAGCTTATGAAGATGCTTTGTTTAAGAGTAAATCATCGGCAGCAGTAAACGCAATTATTGATATAGATGGAATTTTAGCTTTTAAACATCCAGAATCCGAAGAGGGAGAAATGGCAGCTTTGTGGTTAAATGGTTCTTATGAAGAAAATCCCAAGAATTGGAAAAATGCTTCAGCATTAACCCATACAAATAAAAACACACCACCAATACTGCTTATCAATAGTAGTTTGGACAGGTTTCATGCAGGAAGAGACGATATGATAACCATTTTGAAACAAAATAAGATATATAACGAGGTAAAAACGATAGAGAATTCGCCGCATTCATTTTGGTTTTTTAATCCATGGTTTGATGAAACAGTACAATACACAACACAATTTTTAGCTACAATATTTAAATAAATTAGAATAAAATGAAAACAATAATAACAGTATCGGCAGCATTAATTTTAGGACTTTCAAGTTGTAAAGCACAAAGCAAATACAATATAAAAACAGCAAAAACCTATGCCGAAATATCGGTAAAAACAGATGGTAAATGGGAAGGGCGCAAGTATATAGGAGGAACAGTTTTTAAGAATGTTGATAAACTAAAATTAGCTCCGGAACATACCGATCATTCATTTGATATTCGTTACGAAGGACCAGGATGGGAAAGTAACAGAATAGGATATCGTTTGTACTTAGACTGGAGAAATGCCATTGATATTTTTGGCAAAAAAACATCAGAAATGATTTTACCAATAGTAGGACAAGACAATTTTGACTCTTATCACGAAATGAGCGATTGGGGAGCAGATATTTTAAAAGCAGGAAAAGGAATCGGAATAGGTTCTATAGATCGTTATCTGGATAATAAAAAACTACATTTTTATGAAGTCGATTCAACATTGGCGTATGTACAAAATAAGGTAAATGAATCTAAAGTAAAAGTGAATTATTTTGGATGGAAAACAGCATCAGATAAAATTGATTTTACATCAGAATTAACCATTAAACCAGATCAATTATATACGCAACATACCATTAAAGCGTCTAAAGAAATTCAAGGAATTTGTACTGGAATTGTAAAACAGAAAAATGCTGAATTGCTTAAAAAAGAAAGCAAAAATAAAAAGTGGGCATACCTTGCTACATACGGAACACAATCATTAGTTCCTGATAAATTAGGAATGGCGATTTTTTATGAAACCAGTACAATCGAGAATGTAGCCGATACAGATTTAGATTATTTATTGGTTTTTAAACCAACCGCAAAAGCAACTTCGTTTTACTTCTTAGGCGCTTGGGAACAGGAAAAAGATGGTATAAAAAACAAAGAAGAATTTATAAAATACGTTGACGAAAGATTAGAAGTATTGAATAAAAAAGGCAAAATGTAATTTTTGTTTAATAGCCACAGATTAAAAGGATTAAAACGATTAAAAATATAATCTGCTTAATCTGCGTAAAGAATAGCATAAAGTAAACATATCATGATTAATCAATTAAATCCTTTTAATCTGTGGCAAAAAATAATAATGGATTAAAAATATAATCTGCTTAATCTGCCTAATCTGCGTGAAAAATAGCATAAAGTAAACACACCATGATTAATCAATTAAATCCTTTTAATCTGTGGCAAAAATATCAAAGAAATACATGCTTAAAAATGTTTTTATAAAGATAAACCATCCCAATTGGGTAATTATTTTTCTTCTGTTCAACAGTAGTTTAATAATGGGACAAAATAAATATGTTATTACTAAGGATTTAAAATGGTCTGAAAAAACTGCGCTTTCGATTATAAGCAAATACCCAAAAGCATGGCAGATTGATGGTGCCGAAAAACCAAAATGGGATTACAAAATAGGATTTGCATTGCTATCTTTTGAAAAATTATATCAAAAGAACCATAATCCAAAGTATCTGGATTATGTAAAAGAATACGCAAATGAATTGATAGATAGTTCTGGGAATATAACAGGTTATGACGCAAAAGAGAATAATATAGATTACATCAATCCGGGGAAAATCCTTTTTGATTTATACGATTTAACCAAGGAAGAACGCTATCGAAAAGCATTGGTTATTTTGAGAAATCAAATCGAGAGTCAGCCCAGAAATGAAAGTGGAGGATTTTGGCACAAACAAATTTATCCTAATCAAATGTGGTTGGATGGATTGTATATGGCAGAACCTTTTTACGCACGGTACACAGTTGAGTTTGAAAAAGGAAAAAAGCTAGATGACATTGCAAAACAATTTGAGATAGTCCAAAATCATTTTGTCGATAAAAAAACAGGATTGTTATATCACGCTTGGGACGAAAGCAAGCAAATTGCATGGGCGAATCCAGCAACAGGAACATCACCAACAATTTGGTCACGAGGAATGGGGTGGTACATGATGGCATTGGTTGATGCGTTGGATTATTATCCAAAAAACAACCCGAAGAGGAAAGTATTAGTTGGGTATTTAAACCAATTAGCGAAAGCGTTACTTACTTATAAAGACAAGTCGGAATTATGGTTTCAGGTAACAGATAAACCAGCGCTTAAAGATAATTATCTAGAACCATCGGGATCGGCAATGTATATTTATGCTTTTGCAAAAGGAGCAAATAATGGATATTTACCTTCGGAATATAAAGAGATTGCCGAAAAATCATTTGATGGTTTTATAAAAGAGTTTGTTAGATTTGGAGAGAACGGAGAATTGAATATAATAAACGTTTCTTCAAATGTAGGTTTAGGAGGAAATCCATTTAGAGATGGAACAAATGAATATTATGTTAACGGAAAAAAGAAAGACAACAGTTCCATAGCTTTAACAGCATTTATGTTGAGCGCAATAGAGTTGGATAAATAAAAATATAAAGCATATTTTAAAATGAAGAATATTATAAAACGAAATTATTTTGGGTCAATAGCATTGGTTTGTGTAATGACATTCATGAGTTGTAAAACTATTTCTCAAGAACCTGCAAAAACTACTATAGCAATTTCTAAAGATTTAAAATGGTCTGAAAGAATGGCATTATCTATAATGAAACGCCATCCCGAAGCCTATATGATTGATGACTTAAAAGAACCAAAATGGGATTATGTGCACGGATTAGTACTAACATCTTTTGAAGAATTGTATAAAAAGACAGGCGATGTTAAATATTACAATTACATAAAAAAGTATGTTGATGATTTAGTTCAAGAAGATGGTAGTATTAAAAGCTATAAATTTGAAACCTATAATATAGACATGGTTACGGCTGGTCGTTTATTATTTAATTTGTATGATACAACAAAAGATCAAAAATATTTAAAAGCATTAGAGCTTTTAAGGAAACAAATAAAAGAACAACCAAGAACTGCAAGTGGTGGATTCTGGCATAAAAAAATCTATCCAGACCAAATGTGGTTAGATGGATTGTATATGGGAGAACCATTTTATGCACAATATACAACCCAGTTTGAAAAAGGAGCAGAACTGAATGATATAGCCAAACAGTTTGAATTAATTCAAAAAAACGATTTGGACAAAAAAACAGGATTGCTTTTTCATGCTTGGGACGAAAGTAAAAAAATGCCTTGGGCAAATCCAGAAACAGGAACATCGCCTAATTTTTGGTCACGTTCATTAGGTTGGTACGCAATGGCATTAGTCGATGTATTGGATTATTTCCCAAAAGACCACCCGAAGCAAAAAGAATTGGTTACGTATTTAAATCAATTAGCAGAGGCTTTGGTGAAATTTCAAGATAAAAAAACAGGACTTTGGTATCAGGTAACCGATATGGGAGATAAAAAAGGAAATTATTTAGAATCATCAGGATCATCAATGTTTATTTATGCTTTCGCGAAAGGAGCAAACAAAGGATATTTACCAAAAAAATACAAAGACATCGCAAACAAATCTTTTGATGGATTAACCAAACAATTGATAAAAGTTGATGCCGATGGAGAAATTACAATTACGAATGCTTGCGCTGTGGCTGGATTAGGAGGAAAACCATACAGAGACGGTTCTTATGAATATTATGTAAACGAAAGAAAAAAAGACAACGATCCTAAAGCAACAGGTCCATTTATTTTGGCAGCATTAGAATTAAATAGATAATTTGAAATGAAACATATTAAAATCATAGTATTAAATCTAATTGCATTATTTGGGTGTAGCATAATGTTGCAAGCACAAAATAATTATAAAAATTGGAGTGATATTATTAGAAAGAGCGATGCGGCTTGGTTTGCAACGTCCGAAGCTCAAACCATTGCCGAGAATGTGTTGCTATACCAACGTAACATTGGTGGTTGGCCAAAGAATATCGAAATGCAGAAACGACTTTCAGAAGCTGAAAAGCAAAGTTTAATTGCATTAAAAAGTGACTTACACGATATCACGACCGATAATGGAGCAACGTGTCAGGAAATGCTTTTTCTGGCAAAAATGTACAAGCAAAAACTAGATGAACGTTATAAAAAAGCATTTCTTTTAGGACTTGATTATTTGCTAGAAGCACAATATGATAATGGAGGATGGCCACAATTTTATCCCTTAAAAAAAGGATATTATACCCATATTACCTACAACGACGATTCGATGTTTCATATCTTATCAATATTAAAACAAATCACAGAAACTTCAGATTATAATGGCATTCCTATTTCACAAGATTATGTTGCTAAAGCTAAAGTTGCTTTTGATAAAGGAATAACTTGTATTATAAAAACACAGTACAAACAAAACGGAGTCTTAACAGCTTGGTGTGCACAACATGACGAAAATACTTTGGCTCCAGCCAAAGCAAGAGCTTACGAATTACCATCTTTAAGCGGAAAAGAATCGGCTAAAATAGTATTATTATTAATGTCTATAGATAATCCGTCACCAGAAGTAATTACAGCAGTAAAAAGCGCTTGTGCCTGGTTTGAAAAAACTAAAATCACCAATCTCGAAGAAAAACGAATTCTAAATGATGCAGGAAAAATTATCGATAAAAAAATGATTCCTGCAACAAATGTTTCACCAATTTGGGCGAGGTTTATGGAGCTAGACAACAACGAACCATTTTTTTGTGATAGAGATGGAGTAAAAAAGAAATCTCTGGACGAAATAGGAGGAGAACGCAAAAATGGCTACGCTTGGTACACAGATGAACCAAAAGAACCTTTAAAAAAATACCCAAGTTGGGAGAAAAAATACGCTTTTGAAAAAAGCGAAAAAAAAAAGCTGAATCCGAAAACGTAATTACTGTTGCGCAAGATGGATCAGGAGATTTTAAGTTAATTCAGGATGCGATAAATGCAGCCAAAGCTTTTCCGTATGAAAATGTAACGATTCATATTAAAAACGGAACGTATTATGAAAAAATACGAATCCCAGAATTCAATAACAATATTTCGTTAATTGGTGAGAGTAAAGAGAAGACGATCATTACCTACGATGATTATTTTGGTAAGATGAATTTAGGCAGAAATAGTACTTTTTATACCTACACAATGCTGGTAGAAGGGAATGATTTTTCGGCATCTAATTTAACGATTCAAAATTCATCAGGAGATATAGGACAAGCAGTTGCTTTATCTATTATGGGAGATAATGCCTATGTTTTTAATTGTAATATATTAGGAAACCAAGATACATTATATGCCTCGGGAAACAACTCCAGGCAGTATTTTAAAGATTGTTATATCGAAGGAACAACCGATTTTATTTTTGGGAAAGCCACCGTATTATTCGAGAATTGTCAAATTCATAGTCTTAAGAATTCATATATAACAGCAGCATCAACACCCGAAGGCGCAGCATTTGGGTTTGTCTTTAAAAACTGTACCCTTACAGCCGATAAAAATGCAACGCAAGTATACTTGGGGAGACCATGGCGTATTTATGCTAAAACCGTTTTTATAGAATGCAAAATGGGAAATCATATAGTACCACAAGGTTGGGAAAACTGGTCTAAACCCGAAGCCGAAAAAACAGCTTTTTATGCCGAATACAATTGTAGTGGTGAAGGATTTAAACCAAAAGAAAGAGTTAAATGGTCGCATCAGTTAACAAAAAAAGAGGCTAAGAAATATACAGTTGAGAATGTTTTTTCTAAGGTTCAAAGGGACTGAGGTTTAGAGTGACAAAGGTTCAGAGTGACAAAGGTTCAAAGTAACAAAGGTTTTCTGTAGAGACGCACCGCAGTGCGTCTACGCAATAAAGGCTCAAATCTAATAATCCAAAAGTCTAATATTCTAAGAAGTCTAATAATCTAAGAAGTCTAATTTATGAAATACAGCTTTCTTTTTTTACTATTAATATCATTCAATTGTTTTGCGCAAACGGTTGATTTTCCGACAAGCAAAGTCGATTCAATTGTCAGCAGAATTAAATTACCAGTAATTCCCTCGTATCAAATAAATGTTGTGAGGCTTGGCGCCAAAGGAGATTCTGTGAGTGATAGCAAACCTGCTTTTGATAAAGCGATGGCATTGTGCAAGAAAAATAAAGGCGGAACGATAATAGTTCCTAAAGGAATTTATAAACTCAATGGACCAATACATTTTGTGAGTAATGTAAGGTTAGTGATAGAAAAAGATGCTAAAATTAAATTTAGTGACAATCCTAATCATTATTTACCATTGGTACTTACAAGTTGGGAAGGAACAATGCTTTATAATTATAGTCCATTAATATACGCCTATGGATGTACGGATATTGCTATTACAGGCGAAGGAACAATAGATGGCGAAGGAGGAAATACGTGGCGTAGTTTTAAAGCCAAAGAAGGAGCAGGTAAAAAATTAAGCCGCGAAATGAATCATAATAATGTTCCGTTAAAAGATAGAAAATTCGGTGATGGATATTTTTTAAGACCGCAGATGATTCAGTTTTTCAATTGTAAAAATATTTTGGTTGAGAAAATCAGAATTGAAAATTCACCATTTTGGTGTTTACATTTATTAAAATCCGAAAGTATAACTGTTAGAGATGTAAGCTATAAATCTTTGAATCATAACAACGACGGAATCGATCCTGAATATGCCAAAGATGTATTGATAGAGCGAATTACATTTAATAATGGCGATGATAATATTGCTATTAAAGCAGGTAGAGACCATGAGGGAAGAGCAAATTCGGATACGCCAAGTGAGAATATTGTAATTAGAAATTGTAATTTTAAAGGACTTCATGGTGTAGTTTTAGGAAGTGAAATGTCGGCAGGAATTAAAAACGTATTTGTTGAGAACTGCAAAACTGTTGGTTACTTAAAAAGAGGGATTTATTTAAAAACAAATGCGGATAGAGGTGGCTATATAAAAAATGTTTTTGTTCGAAATATCCAATTAGACGAAGTCGAAGATTGCTTGTATATTACCGCTAATTATCATGGAGAGGGAAGCGGTTTCCCATCTGAAATTTCAGATATTTCATTCTCTAATATTTCGTGTAATAAAGTTACGGGAACAGGAATTGTAATTCAGGGATTCCCAGAGAAAAAAGTTAAAAACATCACATTGGATAACATCGAAATCAAATCGGCTAAGAATGCAATTTCGAATAGTAATGCCGAAAATGTAACGATGAGTGAGGTTTTTATCGGAGAGAAAGCAACTGTGCCTACGGCGGTTTCTTTAGGAAGGCTCTAAGGTTCAAAGAAGCAAAGGGAAACAAAGGCGCAAAGGTTTTCTGTAGAGACGCACCGCAGTGCGTCTACGCAATATTAGGTTTATCCATAAAGTAACCCCAAACTTGTCTTTCTGACGAAGGAAGAATCTCCACAAGAAACTAACACAAACTTGTCATAAATTGTCGAGCTCCTCGCGGAGACCCTTCGTTCCTCAGGGTGACAAGATTGAGGAAAGAAAGGTGCAAAGGAACAAAGGTTCTAAGTCACAAAGATTTTCTGTAAAGGCGCACCGCAGTGCGTCTACGCAATATTGATTTATCTATATCTAAGATGTTTAAAAAATAAAAAAATGAAATATTACTTATTAATCATATTACTAATTACCCTTAATGTTTCTGCACAAAAAACAACTTTGTATTGCATTGGAGATTCTACTATGGCGAATAAAAAAGATCCTGAGCAAAATCCAGAACATGGTTGGTGCCAGGTATTGCAGCCATTTTTTAATGAAAGTATTATTGTTGAGAATAAAGCTGTAAACGGACGAAGTACAAAAAGTTTTATTGATGAAAAACTATGGGAAGCAGTATATAAATCACTTAAGAAAGGGGATTATGTTTTTATTCAGTTTGGACATAACGATGAAAAAATAGCTGATTCTCTTAGATATACTAATCCACATACGGCGTATCGACATAATCTAATTCGTTTTGTGACAGAAAGTAGAGAAAAAGGAGCAATTCCGATTCTGTTTTCGTCTATTGCCAGAAGAAATTTTAATGAACAAGGTGTTCTAATTAGCACACATGGAGATTACCCTTTAGAAGCCAGATTGGTTGCTAAGGAATTAAATGTGCCATTTATCGACTTAGAATATTATACGGAATTATTAGAACAATCTTACGGTCCTGAAAAATCGAAGAAATTACATTTGCATTACAAGGCAGGAGAAATTGCATTTTATCCAGAAGGCAAAGATGATGATACGCATCTTTCTTTATTGGGAGCAACCGAAATTGCAAAAATAGTGGTGGAACAAATTAAGCTTTCGGATAATCCGTTGCTTAAAAATCTCAAAAAAGGAATTAAGAATTAAATATTTACTCCAAAAAGATAACCAACTAATGCTGATATTCCCATAGCAAAAGTACCCCAAATAGTAATTCGTAATATTGCTTTAGTAGTATCAGAACCACCAGCTTTGGCGGCTAATGCTCCAGAAAGTGCTAGAAAGATTATGGCAAAAACATATTGATATAGTACAATTTCTTTAAGAGGAGCAAAAATTGAAACAAAGAGCGGTAAAACACCTCCAGCAATAAATGATGCTGCCGATGCAAGAGCAGCTTGTAGAGGTCTTGCCTGAGTGATTTCGTTAATACCTAATTCGTCCCTTGCATGAGTTTCCAGAGCATCGTGAGCAGTTAATTGTTTGGCAACCTCTTTGGCAAGTTCGGGTTTTAATCCTCTTTTTTCATAGATGTCTGCAAGTTCTTCTAATTCTATTTCAGGCATTGTTTTTAATGCAATTTGCTCTCTTTCTAAATCTGCAGTTTCGATATCAGATTGAGAACTTACCGAAACATATTCGCCAGCAGCCATAGACAAAGCACCAGCTACTAAACCAGCTATGGTAGCCAGAATAATAGGTTCACGAGTTGTACTGGCAGCAGCAATACCAATAGCTAAACTTGTGGTTGATAAAATACCATCATTGGCACCAAGAACTGCTGCTCGTAACCATCCACTTCTGTTTATATAATGATGTTCTGCTTCCATGCTATTTAGTTGCCTTTCGGGATAGTTTTGATATATTCTTCCTGTGTTCTTTGAACACCACCAAAACTTTCTTTTAAAGCATTTTTTATTTGCAAATGTGTTTTGTTACTAAATGCTTTTTTCCAATCATTTAAGTCATAAATATGTATCTCTTTTGCATAAACATTTGTAGCAAAGGTAATTCTGGAGATTGAATATTTATAAGATTTTAGTTCATGCGATACTTGACGGTTTGGTACAATGATTAGAATTGTTTCCCAGTCAAGGTAATTTTTCGGGATATCTTCGCGTGAGGTAAGACCTAATGCATTAAAAAGAAGCTTTATTTTTTCATCATTAAGCTTATTTAATTTTTTGTCTATTACAGAGAGTTCCTTACTCAGCAAGGTTTCATTTTCAATAGCACTCATGGTAATAATTTTATAATTAAAGGATAAAATTAGTATTAAAAATTGGCAAAGATCTTTGTTAGTCGGTTAGACTGGTTCTAAATTTTAGAAAGGGATTATTTTAAGAGCTTTAGGTCGGTATGATTGGGGTAAATAGATAGATACTGTCATTTTGTTAGTGTTAATAGTTTATGTTAGGATTTTTTATGTCAATACTTCATTTATTTATGAAAAAATGACAGGTTTTATGGTTTGGTATTTATTTTGTTATATGCATGATGTTGATCAACATTTTTAATGATTATTAAATTATTTGTATAACTATTAAAAGTAAATCATCATGTTAAGTATCAGAAATAACGGAAACAATACACAATCATTTCCATCACTATTAGACGATTTTTTCGGACGTGAACTTTTTAACTGGGAAAACAGCAATTTTTCATCTACAAGTACAACTATACCATCAATAAATATTAAAGAAACTGATGAAAATTTTGAAGTAGAAGTTGCTGCACCAGGAATGGATAAAAAGGATTTTAATGTTACTCTTAACGATAATTTATTAACGATATCTTCTGTTAAACAGAATGAGAAAGAAACAGTTGAAGATAATTATACTCGAAAAGAATTTAGTTATCAATCATTTCAAAGAAGTTTTGAATTACCAAACAATATAGTTGACGAAGAAAAAATAAAAGCACATTACGATAACGGACTTTTACACCTTGTTATTCCTAAAAAAGAAGAAGCAAAGGAAAGTAAATCTCCACGAGTAATTGAAATTAGTTAATACTAAATTTGATAACTCAAAAACAATTACATTTAGTTTTTTTTAATAGGGGTCGTCTCAATATGAGACGGCCTTTATTTTTTTTATATCGTTTAGCATTGAAAACATTCAAGTTAGACTTACTAAGAATTTCAGTAAGCCCTTGTCCTTTGATTTTAATTCACTAAATTTAAGTGTTCTTTAATTTTTAAAGATTTATTTCAAAATAAAACTATTATCAATTTAACTAATACTTTTTACTATGAATTATATCCCTTTAATCGGCAGAATCTTATTTAGTACAATTTTTATGTATTCTTCTATCGCAAATTTTTCAGATTATTTTGTTTATGAAGCTACGGCAAAAGGAATACCATGTTCTTATATTTTGGTTCCTTTGGTGGGGATTTTTGAATTATTGGGAGGATTAAGTATTTTAACGGGGTTCATGGCCAAATGGGGTTCATGGTTGATAATTCTTATTCTGTTACCAGTAACATTTGTAATGCATGATTTCTGGAATATTGAAGATCCAGTTCATCATCAATTGGTTCTTATGACTTTTATGAGAAACCTTTCTATTATTGGGGCAGCATTAATGATTTCTTTTTTTGGAGCTGGGCCTTATAGTTTTGATGAATATAAAGCTAGGAAATAAGATTGTACTCAAAAGTTAACTATATAAGTAATGTAAGTTCATTTAAGTTTTATGCTTATGTTTTCTTAGATTACTTATATGGTTAAAATATTTTTTCAATTGGTTTTATTCTGTTTTTTTGATGGAGCTAAATCGTCTTTACGTTCACCTATTTGCTGTCTCCACATAGCATAATACAATCCTTTTCTTTCTACAAGCTCATTATGATTTCCTTGTTCAATAATTTTCCCACGTTCGAGTACAAATATAGTATCGGCATGCATTATGGTCGATAATCGGTGTGCAATGAGAATGGTAATTTGCTGTTTGTCTGCAGATATTTCTCTAACAGTTTGTGTAATTTGAGATTCAGTAAGAGAATCTAATGCCGAAGTCGCTTCATCAAATATTAATATCTTTGGTTTACGTAATAAAGCTCTGGCTATAGAGAGTCGTTGTTTCTCGCCACCCGAAAGTTTTTTTCCTCCTTCGCCAAGAACAGTATCAAGACCTTTCCCAGAATTAATTATAATAGGAGTTGCAGATGCTTTCTCTATTGCCGAAAGCATTTCTTCATCTGTAGCATCGGGTTTAACAAATAGTAGATTCTCACGAATAGATCCAGAGAATAGTTGGGTATCTTGTGTTACAAACCCCATTTGTCTGCGAACACGATTGTATCGCAAATCTTTAATAGATATATCATCATAAAGAATATCGCCTTCTACAGGACGGTATAAACCTACCAATAATTTTACAAGAGTTGATTTTCCTGAGCCAGACGGTCCTACAAATGCAATATTATCGCCTAGTTTTGCTTTAAAGGTAATATTCTGAATGGCGTTATAACTGGCATTTTTATGTCTGAAAACGACATCATTAAAATGTAATTGGCTAATTGCGCCAACTTCTACAGGATCTTCAGGACTATATTCTGGTTGCTTTTGCATTAGCTCATTAAAAAGAAACAAAGCAGTTTCGGCTTCACGGTAGGATATTATAATGCTGCCAAGATCTTGTAACGGACTTATAATTCCAGAGGATATAAACTGCATAGAAATAAGTTCGCCAGGAGATAAAACGTTTTTAAAAATAAGCCATAGTAGTATAAATAGAATAGACTGTTTTAGAAATATCAGAATACTGCCTTGAAGAAAAGTCAGAGTTCGCATTTTTTTGACCTTTTCCATTTCTAGATCATATATTTCCTGAGTATGAACTTTTAAACGTCTAATTTCAGGATAAGTAAGACCTAGACTTTTTACAAGTTCTATGTTTCGTAAACTTTCGGTTATAGTACCACTCATTTGTCGGTTTTGTCGAATAAGCGAACGTTGTAATGTTTTTATCGAACGACTTAAAATGCTTGTCAATCCGCCAAGGACAACTACACCAATAAAAAATACAGGAATAAGTGCCCAATGTTTCGTAATAGCATACCACATTAAAAAACCGATGCCTACTACCGATGTAAATAGGATGTTTATAAAAGACGAAATAAATTTCTCGGTATCAGTACGTACTTTTTGTAATACCGATAAAATTTCTCCGCTGCTTTGATCTTCAAATTCCTGAAAAGGTAATCTTAGTGTTTGTCTCAAGCCGTCATTAAAAATTTGCATCCCAAACTTTTGCACAATCATTCGTAATACATAATCTTTGAGCGAAAGGAACAAACGTGCCGCAAGGGCTACGATAACAGCTATTATTAATAATTTTATAACACCTTCTTCTTTGCTACTGTTGCCTTGTTTGTTGTTTAAGGCATAATCGTCGATGATTTTTCCAAAAATAATTGGATCATAAAGTGAGAGTATTTGCGATATCCCAGCAAAAAATAAAACAAGTACGATAAGCCAACTATACGGTTTAAGGTATTTCCAGAATAAAATCATATGAATCTTAATTGAAATGAATACACAGCTATAACTAGCAAAAGAATTATAAAGATATTAAATAAAGAAATGAATACTAGTAGTATTGATTTTGGATTTGAAAATTCAATTTTTTTAGCAGGTATTTTTTAGGATTATTTATTTTCAGACTATAATAATTATATAAACTTTAAAATTATTTATTTTATTTTAAAATACTGTAATTCAATTAATTATGTTTTATTTGTACTGATTTACTTGCTGTTATACAGGAATTTGTTTATATCTTTATAAGACCCAAATCTTATCATTATGAAACGAATTATCATATTAATACAACTAGGTTGTTTGTTGTTCTGAAAAGTTTGTGATGCTTAATTGGGTATCATAAACTCTTAATTAAAAAGATACTTAGAGTTATCTTATTCAATAAGCTTTTTATTATTCTTTAATAATTAAAAGTTTCAAAACTATATGGACAGCAATCAGTTAATAGTAAATACCCTAGAAAGTTGGGGAATATCACTATATACCGGTGTTACTGGTGGTGGTGTTATTCATTTTCTTAAATACCTCAATCCTTATAAAAGGGATTCTTTTAATACAACAGAGTTTTTAACTTTTGGGGAGTATAGCGCAGGTTTTGTGCCGTTAGGTTATTACTTAAGTACAGGTAAGATAGCAGCAACTGTGGCAACCACAGGAGCAGCTACAAAGCTTATTAGTTGTGGCCTGAGCGATGCCAAATTACATGATATTCCAGCTGTATATATTATACCTGTTTCAGGGAATAGTACTGTAGGTTTTTCTCCTTTACAAGACTCCACACAATATGGTAGTAATATTGTGGAGCAATTAAAAGCCGAATTGCCAGATTCTGTTTTTATATTAAATAATCAAGCTACATTAAAAGAAACTTTAGTTCAGGCAAAAAAACAATTAGATCGTTTTAAACCAGTTGTTTTGGTTCTTGATAACGAAGGATTAAATATTATTTCTACTGAATGTAAATCTCCATATCCGAATCAGTCAAATGTTTTTAAGAATACAAACTTAGATAGTTTTATAACTAGTTTTAAGGAAACAATTAAAGGTAAACGATTAGTTCTTCTTGTGGGCGAAGAGATGACACGTTATCCAGATGCGATACATTATACATCTGAGTTAAGTAAACTTTTATGCCCAGCAGTTATTTGGAGCATTAATGGCGCAAATGCTGTAAATCGTGATAATCCTTATGGTTACGGATATGTATCGTTCGGAGGAAATGATAAAGCCTTATCATTAATAAATGCTCTGGATGAAAATGATGTTTTAATGATACTTGGTGCATGCCCAGACGAATACACAGTTAATTTTAATAAATTCCCAGTTGCTCATACCTTTTTTATTGGCAATATTCCCGATGCATACGGACTGGTTGATAATAGTTTAGAACATATTATAGAAAGTAAATATGATCATGTTTATGCTCCTTTAGATTTAGTAATTCAAAAAATAATTGATGCAGCCCATTTATTGCCTTTCGAGAACCTCCCATTTGAGTCTGCTCCAAAAGACTTAAATAATTTGCCATTTGCTCTTGCCCGTGATAACTATGTAGATATGGTTACTTTATATCAAAAGCTTGATAATTGGTGGCCTGCACGCTCTATAGGGATTGATGATGTTTGTCAAGCCTATAAAGACCGTCAATATGTAACCCAACGTCCTAATAATAATATTCAATTTTATTCACTTTATCGAGGCTCGGCTATGGGTGGTGCATTTGGTGTTGCAGTAGGAGCAAAACTGGCAAGTCCTGATCGCTCTGTTTTTTTATTTACGGGTGATGGCTGCTTTCGTCTATTCTCTGGTAGCATGGGAGAAGTTCACGATCTTGGTTTGGTTTTATTTTTATTAAATAATGAAACATTAGGAATTGTCGAACAAGGATTGGGCAAAATTATGCCAGATGTTGATAATGAGCGTTATCATGCCCGATTAAAATCTCTTGATTATTGTAGTATTGCGAGGGCATGTGGCTGGAATGCCGAAATATTAAATACCGATTTATCTAATCTAGATGATCTGTTAGATAGTATGATGATAAAAAATAAACCTCCTCAATCTTTGCTTATAGAAATTACTGTCGATTCGCTGCAATTGTTAGGAAGTAATCCCCGTCTTAAGAACCTATAAAACAAAATATTATGTCTTTAAAAAACGAACACATTCTGCTGAAACAAATTGATGATTGTTTCTTGGCTCTAAATGGAAAAAAACTTCCATCTCCGCCCAATATTTCCGACCGTTACCAATGGTTACATGAAAATGCGCCTTATAGTATATTGGCTCAAAATGCCAATACTAATTCTTATTTTATTTATGCTAATAAATATGCTTTGTCTTGTTTTAAATACTCGAATGAGGAAATTCTAGCGATACCATCTAGTTTTAGTGCTGCAATTGAGAATAGATACGAACGCAAATTATTATTTGATAAAGTCGCACAAGAGGGGATTGTATATAATTATAGGGGAGATCGAGTCGATAAGTACGAGAATAGTTTTACCATTCATGATACTATAGTTTGGCAATTACAAAATACAAATGGCGATGTATGGGGACAAGGAGCGTTATTTTGGCGAGATGAAAAACTACGACCAGATTGGTATTTTGATCTTTAATTAAAAAATATCAGTATAAAACTATACCAGTTTGTTGTTATAAAAAGTAAAATTAACTTAAAGCCATTTTAAAGAAATGGTTTTTTTTATGTTTTTATTTCTGATGCTTTTTAAGAAATTATAGCTGTGTTTATGGGAGTTAAAGAAGATATATACTAAAAAAATAGTATAGAATATTATTTTGATAAAGTTGTAATTTTAGAGAATTTTATTTTTATATTCTCAAAACCAGTAGGGACTAGTAGGATTGTTTTGTGTAAGTATTTATTTTTGGTTTTCTATTAATTGTAAATAATTTAATGAAATTAGTTTTTCTTTATCTTATGAGTTTCTTTTAATTGAATTTTATAAGAATTTTAAAAGTTTAAATAAATTAACCCATCAACCATATTAATTAGTAAATAATAATGAATGATATTTTAATCCAAAATACGACCCATTTTTTTAAAGAAAAATTTGGTAACCAACCACAAAAAGTAGTCCTCTCTCCAGGAAGAATTAATATTATAGGTGAACATATAGATTATAATGATGGTTATGTTTTGCCAGCAGCTATAGATAAAATTATTTGTTTTGCTTTTGAGAAGAGTAATTCAAAAAAATCAAAAATTTATGCAATAGATTTAAATGACGAATTTGAAGTTGATTTAACAAAAGAGATTCAGTTAAGTAATGTTGTATGGACAAATTATATTCTTGGAGTTATAAAACAACTTCAGGATAATGGTTTTTCTTTTGAAGGATTTAATTGCGTTTTTAGCAGTAATATTCCCGTTGGTTCAGGTTTATCATCTTCGGCAGCATTAGAGTGTGGGATGATTTTTGGAATTGCTGCACTTTTTAATCTTACTATTAATAAAGTAGATATTGCCTTATTAGGACAAAAGGCCGAACATTGGGTGGGGATTAATTGCGGTATAATGGATCAGTTTTCTAGCGTACATGGGCAAGAAAATAAAGTAATCAAATTAGATTGCAAAACGTTGGAATTTGAATATCACGATGCTAATTTTAGTGATTATGTTTTGGTTTTATTTGATAGTAATGTAAAACATTCTTTATTTACATCTGAATATAATACGCGTCGTAAAGAATGTGGGGAAGGTTTGTCGATAATTAAAAATCATTTTACTGAAATAAAAAGTTTTAGAGATTGTACAGAAGATCAGTTATTAAGTATTCAGGATAAAATGAATGCAACAGTTTTTAAAAGAGTACACTATGTTGTAAAAGAAATTAATCGTGTTGCACAGGCTTGTAACGCTCTTGATAAAGGCAACATTGAGCTTTTAGGACAATTGCTTTTTGATACTCATGATGGTTTGTCTAATGAATATGAAGTGAGTTGTCCAGAACTAGATATGCTTGTTGCTACTGCAAAAGATGATGATTCTATAATAGGTTCTCGATTGATGGGAGGCGGTTTTGGAGGCTGCACCATTAATTTAATTAAAAAAGGAGAAGAAAATGAAGTAAAAAATAAGTTTTCGTCCCTTTATTTAGATATATTTGGGATTGAATTAAAATTTTACGACGTAAAAATAGCAAATGGAACATCACTTTACAACTTATAAAATTAAATGAGAAATTTTAATATTAGCGAAGACCCACACAGACGTTATAATCCATTACTTAACGAATGGGTTTTAGTTTCACCTCATAGAGCAAAACGCCCGTGGCAAGGACAAAATGAGTTAGTTATTACCGAACCTTTACCTAAATATGACCCAACTTGCTATTTGTGTCCAGATAATGTAAGGGCAAACGGAATGAATAATCCTAAATACGATGGAAGCTTTGTTTTCGAAAATGATTTTGCTGCCATGAAACAGGATGAAATCATTTATGAAGAAGATATTAAATACACTTTTTTTCTGGCTAAACCAGAAAGAGGAATCTCAAGAGTAGTTTGTTTTTCGCCAAGACATGACCTTACATTACCAGAAATGGAAGTAAAGGATATTGAAAATATTGTAAAAACATGGCAAAAAGAATATACAGATTTAGGTGCAATTAAATATATAAATCACGTTCAGATTTTTGAAAACAAAGGAAGCGTTATGGGTTGTAGCAATCCGCATCCTCATGGACAAATTTGGGCACAATCGTCGTTGCCAACTCAGGTTGAAAAAACACAAAATAGTTTAAAAAATTATTTTGATAAATATAAGGCTACTCTTTTGCAAGATTACCTTCAAGCTGAATTAAAAAAGGATGAACGTATCGTTATAGAAAATGATCACTTTGTAGCTTTGGTTCCGTTTTGGGCAATATGGCCTTATGAAACGATGATTATAAGCAAAAGACATTTTGGAAGAATAACTGATTTTACCGAAGAAGAAGCAACTGCTTTCGCTAAAATTTTAAAACAGTTGACAACAAAATACGATAATCTTTTTAAGACATCTTTTCCATACTCATCAGGAATCCATCAGGCTCCAACAGATGGTAATGCACATCCGGAATGGCATTTCCATATGCATTTTTATCCACCTTTATTGCGATCAGCATCGGTTAAGAAATTTATGGTAGGTTACGAAATGTTAGGTGAGTCCCAAAGAGATATTACTCCAGAGAAAAGTGCTGCAACTTTAAGAGAGCAGTCGGATATACATTATAAACTAGAATCATAAATTTTAAAGTTGTTTTTTTTGTCTTATTATATGTTTTTAAAAACGTTTTGAGGCAGAATTACTTCTAGAATAAGGAGATATTTGCTTTAGATTTTTCATTTGTCTTACTCCATGAGACAAGTAATTTTTTAAATAAGTTCTTTTCAAGATTAAGGAAGCTTCGGCTTCCTTATTTTTTTTAGAATACTTATTAGTTAATCCAACGTTGCCAGCTTGTTTATTTCAATTTTACAGGGCGTAATGTGGTTAGAACTTCTTCTACTTTATTAATTGCAAAATCAATATCATCTTGGGTTGTGTATTTTCCTATTGAAAAACGTATTGTCGATTGAGCCGTTTCATTATCTATTCCCATAGCTTTTAAGACATGACTTGTATTTCTGAAGTCGTATTATTTTAGCATTTATATGAAACTCAAATTCCTTTATTACATCCTTTTTGTCTAATATTCTTTTTTTAAAATATTTAAGGAGTTTGTTTGACAGATTATTTCTGTTAAAATTATAAAGTAACAAAGAAATGTCTTAATCTGTTTATTTAAAGGCTTTTGTTGTTTATAGGGGATAGTGATTTATAAAGACATTTGCATGTTTTTATTAGATAAAAAATCAGATCATTTTATATGGAAACTTAAGCGACAGAGAATTAAGATGATTAATTATTTAGAGCAAATTAAAAATAAAAACAAGTTCTTATTTAAAACTTAAAATAAAATTTAAAACAAAAAAATTATGGCATTATTAAGTAAAAAAGCAATGAATTTCGCTTATGGTATGGGAGCAGCAGTAGTAATTATTGGAGCTTTATTCAAAATTACTCATTTTGAAATCGGACCGTTAACAGGAACCTTGATGCTTTCAATCGGATTAGTAACTGAAGCATTAATCTTTGCTCTTTCTGCTTTTGAACCTGTAGAAAAGGAATTGGATTGGACTATTGTATATCCAGAATTAGGAGATGGTAAAGCTAGAAAGGAAACAAAAATGGCTAAAGTGGAGACTCCAACTGAAGCACAAGGGCTATTGTCTCAAAAATTAGATATTATGCTTAAAGAAGCTAAAATTGACGGTGAGTTAATGTCAAGCTTAGGAAACAGTATTAAGAATTTTGAATCTGCTGCTAAAGGAATTGCTCCAACTGTTGATTCAATTGCTTCTACTAAAAAATACAGTGATGAGTTATCTATTGCGGCTTCTCAAATGGAATCATTAAACAGTCTATATAAAGTTCAATTACAAAGTGCTTCAAGAAATGCAGAAGCTAATAAAGAAATCGCTGAAAACGCAACTAAACTAAAAGAGCAAATGCAATCTATGACTGCAAATATTGCTTCTTTAAACAATGTATATGGCGGTATGCTTTCGGCTATGGGTAACAAAGGATAATTAGTTAAAAAGCAATTATTATTAATACGAACTAATTATTTAGAAAATATGGCAGGAGGAAAATTAACCCCTAGACAGAAGATGATAAACCTTATGTATCTGGTTTTTATCGCAATGTTAGCAATGAATATGTCAAAAGAAGTATTGTCTGCTTTTGGCTTAATGAATGAGAAATTTGAAAGTGCCAATGCATCTTCAAATATGAGCAATGCACAAAAGTTAGCTTCATTAGATACCAAAGCAGAAGAGGCAAAAGGAGAATTTGCTCTGGCGGCTCAAACAGCTCATAAAGTGGAAGCTATATCTAAAGATTTTTACAATTATATAAATACATTAAAGACAGATGTTGTAAAAGGATTTGATAAAGATGCAGCAACAGGAAAATTACCTTATGAGGATATGGAGAAAGGTGATAATACTGATAATTGGTTTGTTGGAGAAGGGTATACTGCAAAAGGAAACGAGATTGTTGCAAAAATTAATAAGTACAAAGCTGATATGAAAGCGGTACTAAGTGACAAAAAATACAAAGCAATTGTAGCTGAGATTGATAGCAAATTTGATACATCAGACGTTAAAAATAAAGAAGGTTTAAAAGATAAATTTTTATCGTACCATTTTAAAAATTTCCCTGTAGTTGCATCGGTTGCAAAATTATCTGCTTGGCAAAGTGATGTTCAAAAAACGGAATCAGATGTTTACAGTGCAGCTTTAGGAGAGGCAGCAATGACGACTAACTCTTATAACAATTATAAAGCAATTGTAGTTCTTGATAAAAATGCTTACTTTCAGGGAGAAACGGTTACAGGTAAAGTTGTTTTAGGTCGTTATGACGAAAATACAATACCAACTTCATTCTCTGGTCCAGGAAAAATTGTAAACGGACAAGCTGTTATTTCTATGACTGCTGGTGGAGTAGGAGAACAAAGTATTAACGGGCAATTTACTTTCTTAGAAGATGGAAAAACTATTCCACTTAAATTTGAAGGAAAATATGTTGTAGTACCTAAGCCAAATTCAGCTACAATATCTGCAGATAAAATGAATGTAGTTTACAGAGGTGTTGTTAATCCAATATCCGTATCATTTGCAGGTGTTGCAGATAATAAAGTTGTAGCAAGTGCTCCAGGATTATCTTCTGCTGGTAGACCAGGAAAATATAATATGAGTCCGGGTACAGGCACAGAAACTACAATTACTGTTACAGGTACATTACCAAACGGTTCTACAGTTTCTGATAAGAGAACTTTTAGAATTAAAGGTATTCCTGCCCCAGTTGGAACTATTAGAGGAGAAATGGGTATTGTAAAAGGGCCTAAATCGAATCTGGAAGTAGTTACAATTGGAGCTAAATTGGTAGACTTTGATTTTGAAGTAGGATTAGATGTTGTTGGATTTAATTTTAAAATCCCGGGACAAGCTACAGTTGTAGTTTCTGGTGATAAATTAAATGCGCAATGTAAAGCTGCATTATCTAAAGCAGGTAGAGGAGATCAAGCTACGATTTCGGAAATTAAAACTAGACTTGTTGGAGGAGGAAACTATCAAGTATCCAGAACCGCTCCAGTAATTTTTGAAATACAATAAATAAAGTATTTACTTTTTTAAAATAGATTTAAACCTGTTCATTTAATTGAGCAGGTTTTTTTTGCTAAAGTTGTAATGTTATAAGGCTTCATCCCATTTACCGCTATCTTTTGCAATATCAATTAGCTTTTGTCCGTGTTCGGTCATTAAGCCCTGTTCTATCAGTCGTTCTGCTCGTTCTCTATTGGGTTTACTCCATTTGCTTTTTTTGGGGTTTCGGGGAGAGAATGTCAAATAAAAACTTTCGGAATCCCGTTTTTTGCATAAACTATCTATCCAACCATAACATAATGCTTCTTCGGTTGCATCATTAAGATTAACACTTTGTGTAGTGCTTTTTTTGTGGTATAAAATTAACCAAACAGATTTTTCGACTTGACTATTTTCTTTCAGCCAATTTCGCCATTCAGCTCTTGTAATAGCATAGATTGCTAGTTTTCCATCTTTAGTTTCCATAAGTTTCCATAATTTATGATTTCTATTAACAAAGTTAAGATGATCTTATGACAGCAGTATGTTAGCAGTTTGTATGAATTATCATATTGGTATATTGTAATATATTGCTGTTATCGTATAATTTCGATTAATTTTTTTAACCTATTTTTACTTAAATAGTATTAATAATCAATTTGTTTACTTGTAAAATTAAAATTTTAAACTTGAAATAAGTTGGAAACCATTTAAATTATAAAATATGAAAATAGGATTAATAGGATTTGGAAAAACAGGAAAGTCAGTTGCTTCAGTATTACTTGAAAATAAAAATTTTTGTTTAGAATGGGTATTAAGACAAAGTACAGTTTTAGAACATCGATCAGTACCAGAGTTTTTTGGTGTTCCTTCAGATGAACCAGGATTAATATATTCTAGTTCCAAAACAACAATTAAAGAGCTTTTAGACAAACATCCTGTCGATATTATAATTGATTTTTCTTCAAGTTTAGGAATTCATACTTATGGTGAAGCTGCTGCCCAAAGAGGCATTAAAATTATATCGGCGATATCTCATTATAAAGATAAAGAATTAAAATTTTTAAAAGAATTAGCGATTAAAACAACGGTGTTTTGGTCTCCAAATATTACTCTTGGAGTTAACTATTTGTTATTTGCAGCTAAATTTTTGAAGAAAATTGCACCTTGGGTTGATATTGAGGTCAATGAAGAACATTTTAAGTTAAAAGAAGGAACATCAGGTACTGCTATAAAAATTGCAGAAGCTCTAGATGTCGAGAAAGAAAGTATAAATTCAGTTAGGGCAGGAGGTATCGTTGGAAAACATGAAGTAATATTCGGGTTTCCTTACCAAACAGTTCGACTTATTCACGAATCGATTTCGAGGGAAGCATTTGGAACTGGAGTTATTTTTGTTGCCGAAAACATAGAAAATAAAGGTATCGGATTGTATAATTTTGAGGATATTTTAGCGCCTTATTTTCAACTTGATAAATAGGTTTAAAGAATAATTGTAAAGGTTTTAACCTGTGTGGATTAACCGCAAAGGGCGCAAAGGGCTACGCAAAGTTTCTCCCCAATATTGTGGTTGTATTGTGATTTTTAACAGAAAGATAAACTGCAAGGGACACGAAGGACTACGCAAAGTACACAAAGGCTTATATAAGGTTTGCAAAAACTCAGTACCTCAGAACCTTTGTCCCTTTGCACCTCTTAAACTCTGAACCTTAAAAACTTAGTAACTCAAAAATCTTTCCATCGCCATAAATGTAGGCATGCAAATGTTCTGTACGGGCTCCATGGTTTCGAGAGACGAATAATGTCTTCATTAAATTTTTTCTTATCGGTTTTATCGAGATTAAACAAGATTGCCATTTTGTTACGAATAATTAAATCATCGGCCGAAAAAACATCTTCGCGTCCTAAGGCAAACATAAGTAAGTTTTGGGCTGACCATTTGCCTATACCTTTAATAGAAGTTACCAAATCGATAATTTCCTGATCGGTCATTTCGATAAATTTGTTGTATTCTAATCCAAAATCGACATCAAATTGTGCTACATTTTTTATATAGCTAACTTTGGGTTTTGATAAACCTATAGCTTGCAATGTTTCATCTGGAGTTTCAAGAATTTGAGAAGAATTAGGCTCTAGTCCGTCGTATATATCCAGAAAACGTTTTAAAAAAACATCACCAACTTTGGCAGATAATTGCTGATTAATAATTGATGTATATAAAAACTGAGCAAGATTAGTGTTTGTTTTAAGTTCACGATGTTCTGCATTTTCAAGAATTTTTTGGAATGCAGAATCTTTCGAAAGATGTGATATATAGGGATGTGACATTGTTGAGGTATTAGATTTAGAAAATAAGAAATATTAGGTACCAACCTTATCGACAGGTCTAAAACGTAATGCGCTCCAAGTATCGTTTATAGAAATAGCTGTTACTGTTTTTAATCCAAATTCTTTACCTGTAACATGAATCGTATCTCTATTTATGTCAGTTTTAATTTTAGAAGTTCCTTTTGGGTACGCAAACCATAAGACACTATCAGATTCTACGTTTTCTAAATCATTTTTAAGGTAATTTAAAAACTCTTCATTATTATTGATGAAAATTAGCGTGTTTGTACTTTTTATTTTTTTATCAAAAGTAGTTTTCATACCAAGCTGAATAAACTCATCTTCTATTACTTTTGGAGCATTAATAACTGTTCCTTTATCCTTAAATTTTAGTTTCTTGATAACATCTAGCATTATTTATAAATTACTTGGTTTGTTTAATGCTAATATAAGTGTTTTTTTCAAAGGTTCAAAGGCGCAAAGGCGCAAAGGTTCTGAGGTTCAAAGGTTCTGAGGTACTAAGAGACTAAGAAATTGTGACTGAAAACAGAGACTGAAAACCGAAACTGAGACTGAATACTTTTTCTGGCATAGATCACTTTTCGATTGTACGAAGTGCCTTTTTTATTATATAAACAGTTTCTTTTGTGGGACTTATGTTTTTCCAATTTTCGCAAATAGCAATTACAAATTCTGGTTTGGTTTTGCTCGCATCATTTAGCCAGTTGCCAACACTATCTTGTACGTATTTTGATTTATCCGATTTTAGAGGTTCCAAAATGATTAATCCCAAATCAGGGTTTTGCTTTAATTCTTCGATGTGTTCACACCAAACTCCTCTTGGTCTTGTGGCTTCGCTAGCAAATCGTCTTACGTTTTCGTCTGAGTGTTTTGTCCATTTAGCTAGGATTCCCAAACTTTCGGTTAGATTCTGGGCAATTGTTTGTCTTACGGCTAACCAGCAAATCTCTCTAACGCCAAAATGTTTATCGGCAGAAAAAAACTGAATCTGTTCTAACATTTCTTCAATTGATAGCTCGGTATTTTTTCCAATTGTATAAGTTGCCCAACATCTAATTAAATCCGATTTATGCTTTGATAGTATTGAAAATAGTTCAGTATCATCTTCTGATTTTGCTAATTTAAAAAGACTTGTTCCAATGGCTTCATTAATAGTATTGACAGTTTGTTTCTTTAACGCATCAATTGTAGTATTGATTGGCTCTAAATACCTTAAACGATTATTCTGATCAAGAAAGTTCTTAAGGAGTAGTTTTTGATCAATTGCGAGCCATTCGACTAAATTAGCGGTTTCGATTTCTCCTTTATTTAATTTCTCTAAAATATCTTTGGGTATGTCTTTTGTTGAGCGTGAGCCTTTTCGTTTTATATCTGTCATACTGATTTTATCTATTGTTTAAATAAACATGCATTTGCGCGGTTTCTCATTTGCTTTGCTAAAATGTTTATTAATTTTACAAAGGTTTAAAAGAAAGTTCATATGTGCAATAACGCATATTATTGTCACATAGGGGTAAAAAAGTCACTATTATGAAAACAAAGGAAAGAAGCATAGAAAACAAAATTTGTCCATTGGAAGTAGCAGTTAATTCTATCAGTGGTAAATGGAAAATTCCGATTGTTTGGCAAATTAATGAAGGTAAAAAGCGCCCAAGTGAATTTTTGCGTGGAATTGCCAAGGTCGATAGAAGAGTTTTGAATCAACAGTTAAAAGAAATGGAACAAGATGGTATCTTAACTAAAGTTTCATTTAATGAGCTTCCGCCAAGAGTAGAGTATTCGCTCACTGAACTAGGGGTGAAGTTGGTGGATATTCTGTGGATGTTAAACGATTGGGGTAAATTAATGATTCCTGAAGAAGAGTTTCATATTGAGTAAACGTGTTCCAAATTTTAAAATGAAACATTTCTTGATGCAAAAAGTACTAGGCTTTAAAAAAGTAGATTTAATTTTAAGCATAGTTAAATTCGAGAATAAATTTAATATAAACGACTATTCATTTTGGTTTTTTATGTTTTGTTTATATCATTTTATTAATATTAAAAAGAATCGCATTTTATTGCTTTCAAATGAACAATTTGATAAAATCGCTCATGGCAAAAATAAAGGACTCCATACACAAAAGACAACTATATCATTTCTCATTTGATACCATCGATTGCGAAAATGATTTTACAGATTATGCTGAGGCCAAAGAATATTTACTATGCGTATTGGTTAATACCAAAGTTTTGGATATTCTGGCAATTAATGAGCGGTCTTTTATTCTTGAATTTGATAATGAGCAACCTAAATTGTTTGCTTATCTAAAAACTAATTTAGAAAAGTATTTTTACTTTACAGTTTCTCAAATACCAATAAGTGATAAAAATAGCCCTACGATTCACATCAATAGGGATATTATGCTGGCGATACACCAAAAAATGCTACTGAAAAGCTTAAAATGTTCTACTAGTATTTTACGCAAAATCTCTATTTACTAGCTTGCAAGTAGTGTTTTTAATTAAACCAAAGGTCTTTTTGTTACAAAATAAGCTATTTCTTCGTCATCTCTTATTATGTTATCTAATCGCTCAAATCCTACTTTCAGTAATACATTTTGGGATCCGCTATTGTTAAGATCTGTTATAGCAACTACCTCATTTATATCAGTATTTGTAAAGCAATATTGGGTTAAACCTTTACATACTTCAGTAGCAATTCCTTTTCCCCAGTATTCTTTACTAAGTACATATCCTATTTCTATTTGATTGGTGTTGTGTACAAAAACACGCGCAACACACATACCTATAAAATTATTATTTGTAGTATCAAAAATTGCCCATCGGCTTAGGTTGCCTTTCTCATAATTTTCAAGAAGTTCACTAAACATTTCCTCATATCTCTCAGGGGAAACTTGAGGTAAATATTGGGTCACTTCGTCGTCTTTAAACAGATCTAAAAACGTTTGTTGCTCTTCTGACAAGAACTCACGAATAATTATTCTAGGAGTTTGATATAAATTTGACATATTATTTTTTTGTATGTATCAAAAGTAAAAAAAACATATTATTTAGATGGATGAAATGTTAATATAATTGTTTGTTCTAGCTTTATTTTTACTTTTTCAGCAACATTCGAGCTATCTTTATTCGATAAAATTAAAATACATATATTCGCAAACTTCAATAAAGAAAGACAGTATTATATTTATGAATTATAGATTTTTAGTGTATTGCTTTTTATTTATAATTGGTGCTATTGCCTATTATAAGTTAAACAAATGGTCATTAGAAGGCAGAGATGGAAATAAAAATCCTGATTTGTATTCAAAACCACAAACAAACCTTCAAAATTTTAATAGTTGGGTAATTATTATAGGTTTTGTAATAGGCGCAATAGTATGTTTATTTAAGTCAATTAATTAAAATTAAAAATGGGTATAGAAGAAATAGTTAGGCTAATAATTCCTTTAATCAGTATTGTTATGGGATTTGCAATTAAGAACTCAAAGAATGAGAGTTATACTTCGATGAAAAAATACTGGTGGTTTTTTGTTGTCATAGGAATGCTTTTATTCTCGTACCGATTGTACAAGTTTTTATATCATTAATATAAAAACAAATATAGATTTAAAGACCAAAAGATTATCGTCTAAAAGATGGATTTGATCTGTAATTATCCTCTTTACTCTGTATGCAACAAGTGTGTTTTTGATGCTTATGGAAATAAAAATCAGGAAGTACTACCAAAATAATGTCTATATTTATTGTAAGATTAGTTCTCAAATAAATAAGTAGTCATAATTATATCGAATGTTTTATATAAAGTCTTAGTTTAGATAAACATAGGTAATTATGCTATTTTTTAATTTCTAATCAAAATCGTTATTACTAATAAATTAGCACCTTGGTCTTTATGAAATTTTTAAAATCACCTTTAGTTGTTTTCTGCTTTTTGTTTTCTTTTACACATAGCATTGCGCAAGATTTAAAACCCGGATTTGATAAGGCAGAATATCGTGAGTTAGTTTATATTGCCACTCGATCGACAGAATCTCCAGAGAAAGCAAAGGATATTCCGCTGCCAGAACATTCAAAATTGGTGTATCAAAGCAAATCAATAGGGCTGGATAATCAGTGGGAGTTATGGCTTAAAGATGGTAAAACTGCTGTATTGTGTACAAGGGGAACTACCGAAAAAGGAGAAAGTTGGCTTGCAAATCTTTATGCGGCAATGACTCCGGCAAAGGGAGAATTAAAAATTTCTAATACGGATACTTTTAAATATGAATTATCTACTAATAAAGATGCAGCTGTTCATACAGGATATCTTTTAAGTACTGCTTTTCTTTCTAAAGAAATGCTCCCAAAGATAGATTCTTGTTACAAACAAGGGATTAAGAATTTCATAATCATGGGACATAGCCAAGGCGGAGGAATTAGCTATTTGCTTACAGCACATTTTTATAATTTACAAAGCAAAGGTATTATACCAGCCGATATTCGTTTTAAAACCTATTGTAGTGCAGCTCCTAAACCCGGTAATTTATATTTTGCTTATGATTATGAGCGTAAAACTCAAAACGGTTGGGCATATAATGTTGTAAGTGCTGCAGATTGGGTTCCTCAAACACCATTTTCTGTAGAAATGCCTGAAGATTTACCTATAGTAAGTCCAATTGCCTTGGTAGAAGAAACCATTAAGAAGCAAAACTTCTTTAAAAGAATGCTTTTAAACATGGTTTATGATAAAGCAACGAGTCCATCACGCAAAACGGTAAAAACGTATCAAAAGTTGTTAGGTAAAGAAATGGCTAAGAGGGTAAAAGAGTTTTTGCCTGAGTTTGTACCACCACCTTTTTATAACAGTAATAATTATGTGCGTACAAGTACTACTATTGTACTTTATCCTAAACAAGATGATGCGGTGTATTATGAAAAATTCCCAAATAATAGTAAGGATTTAATGATTCATCATTCTTTTCCGCCTTACTTATACCTTCTGGATCAGTTGGAATAGAGTATTTGGTCTTATCTTATTATAAAAATAACTTTTATAGGTGTTAAAATTATGATTTAACAGCATTGATTTATCATAAATGTTTTTAGTTCAGGCAAATAATTGTAATTTTGAGCTGTAAAATTTTCTATGAAAAAAGACTTCAATATATTATTAGCAGATGACCATAGTGTAGTACGGCACGGAATTTCTTTGTTATTAAAAGAAGCTTTCCGAAGTATTAACATTACTCATGCAGATAGTTTTGAAGAAGTTATAAGCAAACTACGCCAGAAACAAGACTTGATTTTTTTAGATATTAACCTTCCTGGAGGGAATAGTACCAAAATGGTTGAAAAAATTAAGCAAAATCACCCTAATTTATTGATCTTGATGTTTTCTGCTTATGATGAAACGCAATATGCTTTGCGTTATATTCATGCTGGTGCCAATGGTTTTTTAAATAAAGACAGCAGTGACGAGGAAATTATTAAAGCTGTTCGCTCTGTTATAGAAACCGGAAAATATATTAGTGATGTTGTAAAAGAGAAAATTCTTCAAAACGCCCTAAATAAAACACCAATAAATCCATTAGAAATCCTTTCGGATAGAGAGATTGAAGTTGCCGAACTTCTTGTTAATGGAGAAGGGAATCTCGAAATATCGAATAAGTTGAATATCCAGATGACAACAGTAAGTACTTTTAAAAATAGAATCTTTGAAAAACTAGGGATCAACAATGTTGTTAGACTAGTCGAAATTTTAAAAATCTATAAAAACTAGACAAAAATCTAGTCTTTCTTATAACTCATAAACTAGATTTATTTGGTATTCAAAAACAGAATTGTAATTTTTGTACCGATATTTATAGTACTCTCAATCTTCATTTTAGCTTTCATAATTTCCAAAAGTTCGGTCACAATTTGTAGCCCCATTCCAGGTTTTTCTTGGGTTTGCATTGATTTTATATCCTGTTTATTGTAAAGGTTTACAATATCGCCAGACATTCCGCTTCCAGTATCTTTAATAGCAAAGAAAAGCTTATTATCCATTATTCCTGAGACTAAAGTAATTTTTCCTGATGGAGTATTTTTTATTGCATTGTCCAGAAGATTATGTACAACGATTGAAAATAATAATCGATTATTGCTGATAGTTTGGTTTGTATCAATGAGGTTTTCAATTACGATCTTTTTGGAAGAGGCAATGGTCAGGAAAATTTTTATTTTTTCTTCGATCAGATCATATAAACAATACGTACTGGATAAATTTTCGTGTTTAGATACTTTGGTATATTCTAATATATTATTTACAAAATTATAGAGTTGGAAAGATGAAGTATGTAATGATTTTATGCCATCCTGAACAGCTTCTGAATCATTTGGGTTTTGATAAACGTGTTTTGCAGTCATTGCCAAAAAACGCAATGGACTTTTTATATCGTGTGTAATTGTTCCTATAAGTTTTTTGTGATTTGTGATTTGTTCACGTAAATTTTCGGTTGTATCCTTTAATGTTGTAATTGTATTTCGGAGTTGAAAAGTTTGTTCGGCTATTTTTTTTTCTAAATGAATGTTTTTCAATCGAACATATTTCAGTCTTAATTTTACAACATAATATAGAGTAGCAAAGGCTAAAATAAAAATCAATACGTTAAACCAAATGGTTTGATAAAATGCCGGAGCGATTATTATAGTTAGTGTTTTATATCGGTATTCAGAATCATGTCCGGTCATTTTTCTGGCTGTCAGATGATAAGTTCCGTGTGGTAAAGTCGTAAAGTAAATATTATTATCGATTATCGATTCCCATTTTTGAGATATCGGACCTTCGACTTTGGTTTCTATATTTAAGTTATTTGAATTTCCATAATAAGGACTATTTATAAAAAGTCTAAGTCGTTCAAAATCATGATTTAAGTTAAGAGTGTCATTTTTAATAGTAACATTTGAATTGTTGACTTCTGCTTGCTCAAAATAAATATCTCCTTTAGGTAAAAGTCTTTTTACTTTTTTAGAATCAAATACAACATTTCCTTTCATTGATGGGAATGTCACGTAATTATTCTTTAATAATAATCCGCATGGCTGGCATCCGCCATTAAATTCATTGGTTGCAAAACCATCGGACTTATCATAATATTGATAATAAATATTTTTTATTTTTTTGTTGGAATAATCCAGTAGATTTTTTTTAGAAACCTGAAATAATCCTTTATTGGTAGTAATCCAAAAATATCCGTTTTTATCTTCTATAATGCAATGAGAAGTGAGTAGATACTTGTTTTTATCTACAGGAAAAGAGGTAGTTTTTTTAGTAAATTGATTGTATAGATAAAAACCATTTCCATAAGTTGTTATCCATATTTCATCTGGTTTACCAATATATACACTTCTCACATAATTGTTTTCTGTCTCCTTTACATTTTCAATTTTCTTCTCTTTAAAATGAATTTGATGAAATCCTAAATGTGATCCTGTCCAGATAATATTATCTTTTATCTGAAGCATATAGGTTACATTAAAAGGAACATTCATATAAAAATTAAAATGAGGTTTATCTTTTGTACCTCCTAATGTGTATAATTTTCCATTTGGAGAACCTCCAACGCTCATTCCTACTATTATTTCCCCATTATTCATCTGGAAAATTTGTGTAACCCTATCTTCAAAACTCCATTTGTTATAGGTAATAAAATTGCTTTTTTTATGAAAACAGTATACAATATTATTAGCCTTAGTCCAGATATTTCCCATTTTATCAAACATCAGGCTATAATTATCATTTAGAACTTTAAATAAAGGATTACTTAATGATTGCCCATCTGTCGTGAAAATTTCTCCCGATGTGGCCAAGAATTGATTATCCTGATATGGAACCTGCGCGTAATATACACCATCCTTATTTTTTCCAGGAATGGCCAAAAAAAGTTTTTCCTTAACTACAAGCAATCCATCAGTGCTACTTCCGATATATAAAATTCGATCATCTAGGTCATAATATGCAGATACTATATTTCTTTTTGAAAGGTCATAATTCTTTAACAACAAACGAAGTCCAAGTTTTTTATGTTTTTTTTCAAGGATGTAAAAATTGCCTTCAACGATAAAAAAGGTTTGTTGAGAAACATTGTTTATGATAATAGAAAAATTATTTGTTTTTAGCCCATCTATTTTTATAAGATCAATTTTTCCATTCTCGAATTTTATGAATTTTTCTCCATCATAGTTGTAAATAATATTGTTTAGTATGAAAAAGTTTTGATACTCATCATAAGCATATTTAACCTGCCACAATAGTTTGTTCTCATCTTGATACAGACCAATATACTTTTTTGAGAGCGTAAAATATTTGTTATCAGTTCTATGAATTTTGTTGTTATAAAATCGTCTTTTTTTATAAAGGGCATTACTGATTTTAAATTGCTTAGGAATTTTATTTTTAGGAATTATAGAAGCAGTATTGTTTTTTATCCTAATATAATCGGCAAGATCATTGAGTAAATAGATATTGTCTTTAAGTGCATTTCCTCGAAAAAGACTCATCCTGTTAGTAGTCATTCCTGCTACATTTTCGGTATTAAATGTCTTAAATTGATTTCCATCATATCTTACTAATCCATTTTCGGTAGCCATCCATATAAAACCATTATTATCTTTTATTATGGATTTTACACTGTTTTGAGGAAGTATATTATTGTCTGCAGAATACCAAATAAGAGTATAGTCTTTATTATCTATCTGAGAATAAAGAAAATTGACAAAAAACAATGTCAGAAATAATGCTATTAAATTATTAAAATGTTTAATGATTATTGGGATATTTCTTAGAGAAAGGCATTTAAATACCTTGAAAATTTACCGTTCAATATTACGAAAAAGCAGGAGCCTTTATCTGTAGAATTAATTCTACAGTACAATTCTGTATTCTCTACATGGCTTCTTAATGATTAGAAAGATATTCGCATCTGGATTACTCTAATATGGAAGTAGTTGTTTATCAGTTAAAAACATTGATTAAAAACTGCAAATTTCGATTAAAGCAACCACCAGAATAGAATACCAAATAGTTTGATTTCAATAGTTACAATATTTAGAGATTAATAAATATCCCTGAATACTATTTTTTAGAATTTTAATAACAATTATTATATGAGGAACTTTACTTATTTTAAATTATTAATGCCAAATAAAGAGGGGGCTCTGAATCGATTTCTAGTCTGTTTCTTGTTTCTGTTTATATTTGGAAACATAGGCTACTCACAAGTCCAGACCACACATAGTGCAGGCCCTAATGATACAACAATTTTAAGTACATTAAATGGTAGCGGTGTTGTTTTGAGCGTTCCTACATTAGTTAAAGGGGTTAGAGCTAAACAAATTGCCGTTTTTTCGGGTGGAACAAATGCGGGTTTAGAGATAGACAGAGGTATTCTGTTTTCTACAGGAGATGCTACTTCAGATTTAAGCAACAGGAATAAATCTTTAGCTGCAGGTTCCAATCCAAATGGAAATTCAGCGATTGATCCGGATTTAGCAACTCTTGATGGCTCAGCAAATAATGATGCAGTTGTATATACCTTCAAGGTAACTTTGGACGCTAAAATGACAGCCATTCGTATTTTTTTTCAGTTTGGATCAGAAGAATATCCTGATTATGTTGGAAGTACGTTTAATGATGTTTTTGGATTTTTTATTTCAGGACCAGGAGTTACAGGGACACAAAATATCGCAAAATTACCATCAAGTAATAGAGAAATTTCTGTTAATTCGGTAAATGGAGGAAAGCTTGGAGTTAGTAAAACCGGAGCGAATGGTGTACCTGGGACAGACTTGCAACAGACAAATTATTATATAAATAATGGGCATAAAAATGATGGCACAACGAATGATGGAATTGGACCTAAACCAGTATTTGTAGAATACAATGGTTTAACAAAAAGACTTTCTTATGATCTTACACAACTGACGCCAGGAGCAACTTATAATTTTAAAATTGCAATTGCAGATGTTGGTGACGGATCTTATGACTCAGGTGTATTTATAGATGTAATTACAGCTAGTTATGGTGCTGATTTATCGGTAAAAAAAGAGGTGGTAGGTACTCCTAAAAAAGTAGGTGATGTCGCAACTTTCCTTATTACTGCCAGTAATGCTGGACCATATGAAGCAACAGGAGTTAAGGTAAACGATTTATTACCTTCGGGATATACTTTTGTAAGTGCAACCCCATCGACAGGTACTTATAATTCAGGTACTGGAGTTTGGAATATTGGTACACTTGCCAATAGAGGAAACGCTACTTTGACTGTAAAAGCGACTCTTAATGCCAAGGGAGATTATAATAATATTGCTAAAATTACTGGAAATGAAGAAGATCCAGATCCTTTAAATAACGAAAGCTCTAGTGAGCCAGTAAAACCACCAGTGGCTAATAATGATTCAGGAAATACTATTGGTGGCACAGCAGTTACTATTGCGGTGACAACAAATGATACTGATCCTGATGGAACTATAAATGTTGCAACAGTAGATCTGGATCCTCTTACGCCAGGTATTCAGCCCACGTTTACAGTAGCAGGTGAAGGAACATATACTGTAGATGCTTCAGGAATTGTAACATTTACACCTTTGGCAACTTTTAGCGGAACTGCAAGCTTGAACTATGTTGTAAATGATAACGATGGTTTTACATCTAATGAAGCTACAATTAGTATTACTGTAAAAACGAAACCACCAACAGCTAGTGCACAAACATTTTGTTCTGCTGACCTAAAAAAAATAACTGATTTACCTGCTACAGGTAATGAAATAAAATGGTACGATAGTTTAACAGGAGGGATTCTATATGATGCAACTCATGTATTAGGAACGAGAACCTATTATGCAAGTCAGACTATAAACGGAAATGAAAGTACGAGAACAGCGGTGGCTGTAACGATTAATTCTGCTCCAGTAGCACCAGTTGTAATAGTTGAAGATAATTGTGATGGTACATCAAAATTATCAACTACAGCTGCTGGTACTTTATTGTGGAGTAATGGCGAAACAACATCTAGTATTATAGTAAGTACAGCAGGAACTTATACTGTTACGACTACTGTAAATGGATGTACCAATTCGGGTAGTGGAATTGCTGCTCCAAAAACAGCACCAGCAGAGCCAACCGCAACAACGCAAACTTTCTGTTCAGCCGAAGCTAAAAAAGTAGGCGATTTACAAGCTACAGGAACAGCTATTCAATGGTATTCGGCAAGTAGAAACGGAACATTATATTCAGTAACAGATGTTTTAGCATCAGGAACGTATTATGCAAGCCAGACAATTGACGGATGCGAAAGTGCAAGAACTGCTGTAGTGGTAAAAATAACTCCTACACTAGCAGAACCAACCGCTACAACGCAAACATTTTGTTCAGCTGAAGCTAAAAAAGTAGGTGATTTACAAGCTACAGGAACAGCTATTCAATGGTATTCCGCAGCAACAAACGGAACATTATATTCAGTAACAGATGTTTTAGCATCAGGAACGTATTATGCAAGCCAAACAATTGACGGCTGCGAAAGTGCCAGAACTGCTGTAGTGGTAAAAATAACTCCAACACCAGCAGAGCCAACCGCTACAACGCAAACTTTCTGTTCAGCGGAAGCTAAAAAAGTAGGCGATTTACAAGCTACAGGAACAGCCATCCAATGGTATTCCGCAAGCACAAACGGAACATTATATTCAGTAACAGATGTTTTAACATCAGGAACGTATTATGCAAGTCAGACAATTGACGGATGTGAAAGTGCAAGAACTGCCGTAGTAGTAAATGTAAACACCACTCCAGCACAGCCAAGATTAGGAACTTTAACAAAACCAACTTGTTCAATTTCAACAGGTAGTATAGTTTTGAATGGCTTACCATCAGGTAATTGGACTATAAATCCTGGAAATGTTTCTGGAAATACTACAACTACAACTGTAACAGGTTTAGTACAAGGAAGTAGTTATAGTTTCACCGTAACAAGTGATGCAGGATGTATTTCTCTTCCATCTAGTAATATTACTATTGATTATGTTATTTGTGCTATCACAGAAACGACTTCACCAATCAATGGAAATACAGGAGGAAAAACGCCACCATTAACAGCTAACGATAAATTAAATGGAGTAGATGTAGTTATCGGAACCAATCCAGGTGAAGTCATATTAACGCCAGTAACAGTACCAACAGGATTAACATTAAATCCAGATGGAACTGTAACCGTATCTCCAAATACACCGGCAGGAAACTATGATGTAACCTACAAAATATGCGAAGTAACTAATCCGACAAATTGTGATGAAGTAACTTCAGTAGTTGTAGTAAGTCAACCATTAATCGAAGCTATCACCGAAACGACTTCTCCAATAAATGGAAATACAGGCGGAAAAACACCACCATTAACAGCTAATGATAAATTAAATGGAGTAGATGTAGTAATTGGAACCAACCCAGGTGAAGTAAAACTAACGCCAGTAACAGTACCAACAGGATTAACATTAAATCCAGATGGAACTGTAACCGTATCTCCAAATACACCAGCAGGAAACTATGATGTAACCTACAAAATATGCGAAGTGACCAATCCGACAAACTGTGATGAAGTAACCTCAGTAGTTGTAGTAAGCCAACCAATAATCGAAGCAATTACAGAAACGACTTCTCCAATCAATGGAAACACAGGAGGCAAAACGCCACCATTAACAGCCAATGATAAATTAAATGGAGTAGATGTAGTAATTGGAACCAACCCAGGTGAAGTAAAACTAACGCCAGTAACAGTACCAACAGGATTAACATTAAATCCAGATGGAACTGTAACCGTATCTCCAAATACACCAGCAGGAAACTATGATGTAACCTACAAAATATGCGAAGTGACCAATCCGACAAACTGTGATGAAGTAACCTCAGTAGTTGTAGTAAGCCAACCAATAATCGAAGCAATTACAGAAACGACTTCTCCAATCAATGGAAACACAGGAGGCAAAACGCCACCATTAACAGCCAATGATAAATTAAACGGAGTAGATGTAGTTATCGGAACCAACCCAGGTGAAGTAAAACTAACGCCAGTAACAGTACCAACAGGATTAACATTAAATCCTGACGGAACTGTAACCGTATCTCCAAATACACCAGCAGGAAACTATGATGTAACGTACAAAATATGCGAAGTAACCAATCCGACAAATTGTGATGAAGTAACTTCAGTAGTTGTAGTAAGTCAACCATTAATCGAAGCTATCACCGAAACTACTTCACCAATTAACGGAAATACAGGAGGTAAAACGCCATCATTGACATCAAACGATAAATTAAACGGAGTAGATGTAGTTATCGGAACCACCCCAGGTGAAGTAAAACTAACACCAGTAACTGTACAAACAGGATTAACACTAAATCCAGATGGAACCGTAACCATAGCGCCAAATACCCCAGCAGGAAACTACGATGTAACGTACAAAATATGCGAAGTAACCAATCCGACAAACTGTGCAGAAGTAACCTCAGTAGTTGTAGTAAGTCAATCATTAATTGAAGCTATTACAGAAACGACTTCTCCAATTAACGGAAATACAGGCGGAAAAACACCACCATTAACAGCTAATGATAAATTAAATGGAGTAGATGTAGTTATCGGAACCAACGTAGGCGAAGTAAAACTAACGCCAGTAACTGTACCAACAGGACTCACATTAAATCCAGATGGAACTGTAACAATAGCACCAAATACACCAACAGGAAACTACGATGTAACCTACAAAATATGCGAAGTAACCAATCCGACAAATTGTGATGAAGTAACCTCAGTAATTGTAGTAAGTCCACCATTAATCGAAGCTATTACAGAAACGACTTCACCAATTAACGGAAATACAGGAGGCAAAACGCCACCATTAACAGCTAATGATAAATTAAATGGAGTAGATGTAGTTATCGGAACCAATCCAGGCGAAGTAAAACTAACGCCAGTAACTGTACCAACAGGACTCACACTAAATCCTGACGGAACTGTAACAATTGCTCCAAATACACCAGCAGGAAATTACGATGTAACGTACAAAATATGCGAAGTAACCAATCCGACAAATTGCGATGAAGTAACTTCAGTAGTTGTAGTAAGTCAACCAATAATCGAAGCAATTACAGAAACGACTTCTCCAATAAATGGAAATACAGGCGGAAAAACTCCACCATTAACATCAAACGATAAATTAAATGGAGTAGATGTAGTTATCGGAACCAACCCAGGCGAAGTAAAATTAACTCCAGTAACTGTACCAACAGGACTCACATTAAATCCAGACGGAACTGTAACCGTATCTCCAAATACGCCAGCAGGAAACTATGATGTAACGTACAAAATATGCGAAGCAACTAATCCGACAAATTGTGATGAAGTAACTTCAGTAATTGTAGTAAGTCAGCCATTAATCGAAGCAATTACAGAAACGACTTCACCAATTAACGGAAACACAGGAGGAAAAACGCCACCATTAACAGCCAATGATAAATTAAATGGAGTAGATGTAGTTATCGGAATCAACCCAGGCGAAGTAAAACTAACGCCAGTAACAGTACCAACAGGACTCACACTAAATCCTGACGGAACTGTAACCGTATCTCCAAATACACCAGCAGGAAACTACGATGTAACGTACAAAATATGCGAAGTAACCAATCCGACAAACTGTGATGAAGTAACCTCAGTAATTGTAGTAGGAGCAGCGGTGATAGATGCAACAGATGATAACGTACTCTTTGCAGACGGAATAAACGGAACACTAGAAGCAATCAATGTATTAGACAATGATAAATTAAACGGAAGCAGAATAAACAACCCAGCTATTGTAACTATAAAAAGCCTAACCGTATTATCAGGAATCACATTAAACGAAGACGGAACAATAGATGTAGCGCCAAATACACCAGGAGGTACCTATACCCTAAACTACCAAATTTGTGATGTGATAAACAAAACAAATTGCGTAAGTGCCAAAGTGACCATTTTTGTTGCCGTACCATCGATAGCCGTAATAAAAACAGCCACATTCAATGACGAAAACAAAAGCGGTTATGCCAATGCAGGAGAAACGATCACCTATACCTTCAAGATAACCAATACTGGAAACACCCCGCTGACAAACGTAACAGTTAGCGACCCACTTCCAGGACTAGTTATGACAGGAAGCCCAATCACATTAGGCGTAAATGAAACCGATGAACACACATTTATAGGCGTATATGTAATCAAACAATCCGATATCAATGCCGGAAAAATAAGCAACCAGGCCACCGCATTTGGAACCAGTGCCAACGGAATCACAGTAGAAGACAAATCCGATTACACCAGCAATGTAGACGACAACCCAACGGTATCCCCAATAGAAGGCTGCGTAATAAAAGTCTTCAATGCCATCTCACCAAACGGAGATTCCATGAACGAGAGATTCTATATCCAGGGACTAGAATGTTATCCAGAGAATACCGTAGAGATATACAACCGATGGGGAGTTTTAGTATTCGAACGCGAACACTACAACAACGAAGAACGCGCCTTTAGAGGAATGTCCGAAGGACGCACCACCGTAAAACAATCCGATGGACTGCCAGTAGGAACATACTACTACGTACTAAAATACAAAGACAGCGAGTCCAATGCCCACCAGGAAGCAGGATATTTATACATCAATAAATAAAAGTAAAAAACAAATAGAAACGGCTTAGCCCTAAAAAGCTAAGCCATTCTTAAAAGAAAAATAAATGAGAAAATTAGTAATCGTTTTTATGTTTTTTTCCGCAGTAAGCCATGCACAACAAGATGCCCAGTTTACACAATACATGTACAATACCATCAATATAAACCCAGCCTATGCCGGTTCCAGAGGAGCCATGAGCATCTTTGGACTATACCGTACCCAATGGGTAGGACTCGATGGAGCACCCGAAACCAGCAGCTTCTCCCTAAACACCCCACTAAACAATAGCAATTTAGGACTTGGAGTATCCCTGGTAAATGATAAAATAGGACCAACAAACGAAAACACATTCTCGGCCGATTTATCCTATACCATACCCACATCCGAAACCTTCAAGCTATCCTTCGGGATCAAAGCCACCGCAAATTTGTTCAATTTAGACATCGGTAAACTAAACCCAGAACAACAAGGCGACCCACAATTTCAAGACCTAAACAGCAAATTCACCCCCAACATAGGAGCAGGAGTATACTGGCATTCCGATAAAGCCTACATCGGACTATCCGTACCCAACTTTATCGAAACCAACAGATACAACGATAATGATATCGCCATCTTCAAAGACAAAATCAACTACTACCTAATAGCCGGATACGTATTCGATCTAGACCCCTATATCAAATTCAAACCAGCCGTACTGACCAAAATGGTCGAAGGTTCCCCATTACAAGTCGACCTGTCAGCCAACTTCATGTTCAATGACAAATTTGTAGCCGGAGTCGCCTACAGATGGAGTGCAGCCCTAAGCGCCATGGTAGGATTCCAGGTAAGCGACGGATTATACCTAGGCTACGCCTACGACCGCGAAACCACCCGCCTGAACAACTACAACTCAGGTTCCCACGAGATATTCCTGCGATTCGAATTCTTTAATAATTACAGCCGAATAACCTCACCAAGATTCTTCTAAAACCATCAAAGATGAAAAAAAACTATATAGCCATCACCCTCACCCTCCTTTTAGTACTGATAACACTAAACGGAAGAGCACAAAGCGCAAGCCAGCACAAAGCCGATAAAGACTATAACCAATACGCCTATATCGATGCCATTGCCACCTACGAAAGAATAGCTGAAAAAGGATACAAAGACCAGGAAATGTTCCAAAGACTAGGTAACGCCTACTACTTTAATGGCGAACTAACCAAAGCCGCCAAATGGTATCAGGCCCTTTTTGAAATGAACCCAGAACAAGAACCCGAGTACTACTACCGCTACGCACAAACCCTAAAAGCCACAGGAGATTATGCCAAAGCAGATAAAACCCTCGAGACCTTTAACAAAAAAAAGACAGCCGATAAAAGAGGAGAACTATTCGAAAACAATAAAAACTACCTCGAGCAAATAAAAGCCAACTCAGGACGATACGAAATAGCCGACGCAAAAATCAACTCCACCCAAACCGATTACGGAAGCGCCTATTACGACAACAAACTCGTATTTGCATCCGCCAGAGATACCGGAGGCATAGCCAAAAAAACATTCAAATGGACCAATAAATCCTTCACCAACCTATACACCGCCGAAATAAAAGCCGATGGAACACTAGGAACACCAGAGCGATTTCAAAAGAACATCAATTCCAAATTCAATGAATCCACCCCCGTTTTCACCAAAGACGGAAAAATAATGTACTTTACAAGAAACAACTACTTGGAAGGAAAAAGAGGCAAAGACAACCAAAAAATCACCCTGTTAAAACTCTATAAAGCAGAACAAATCGATGGTAAATGGACCAACGTAAGCGAACTACCATTTAATAGCGACCAGTACAGCACCGCGCATCCCGCACTAAGCAATGACGAGAAAAAACTATACTTCGCATCCGATATGCCAGGAACACTGGGCCAATCCGATTTGTATAGCGTAACGATAAACAGCGACAAAAGCTTTGGAAAACCAGAAAACCTGGGAAAGACAATCAACACCGAAGGCAGAGAAACCTTCCCGTTTATAGCAAACGACAACCAGCTATATTTTGCCAGCGACGGACGACCAGGACTAGGCGGACTCGATGTATACGTTGCCAAAATCAATGATAACAACAGCGATAAGAACAACAACGATAACACCTTTACAACAGTACAAAACGTAGGCGCACCAATAAATAGCAAACAAGACGACTTTGCATTTATCATCGATAGCAAAACCCAAAAAGGATACTTCACCTCCAATCGAGAAGGAGGAAACGGCAACGATGATATTTACAAACTAACCCAAACCAGAAAACTAAACTGCGAACAAATCCTAAAAGGAATAGTAACCGACAAAGAAACCAACGCCATACTAGACAACGCCAAAGTAACCCTGCTCGACGAGCAATTTAAAACAATAGGCGAGATTACAACAGCAGCAAACGGAACATACAGCTTTAAGGTAGATTGTAACAAAACCTATCATATCCGAGTAGCCAAAGAAGATTATGAAACGATAGAAACTCCAGTAATCATAAAAGAACAATCAGAAGAAACAGAGCTAAATATAAAATTAGAAAAACGCATCAAACCAATCACAGTAGGAACTGATTTAGCTAAAACACTAAACATACCTATCATCTATTTTGATTTAGATAAATCCATCATCCGCAAAGATGCCACCTTCGAACTAGAGAAAATCCTGGCAGTAATGCAGCAATACCCAAAGATGAAAATCGATATCCGCTCCCATACCGATAGTCGTCAAACAGCAAAATACAACCTGGCATTATCAGACAGAAGAGTCAAATCAACCCAACAATGGTTGATAAAAAACGGAATTAAATCTAATCGATTAACCGCCAAAGGATATGGCGAGAGTCAATTAGTAAACCACTGTTCCGATGGAGTTCCTTGCACAGAAGCAGAACACCAATTGAACAGAAGAAGTGAATTTATTGTTGTTTCAATGGACTAAATTTAATTAATTGTCAATCAATCAAAAGCCCTTTCTAAAGTTTAGAAAGGGCTTTTTTAGTTTTCAGTTTCAGTTTTCAGTAGCAGAGAAATTAACCGCAAAGAGTGCAAAGGTTTTTTCGCAAAGCTTTACTGTAAACTGATACTGTAAACTGCCACTGAAAACTGCCACTGAAAACCGCGACTAAAAACTAAATACTAATCTGATAGGCACATCTTCTTTCGCCCGCAATGATATGACTCACACGATTAATGCTAACTTCTTTTCCTAATACAGATCTAAATGTATTTAATTCGGAAGAACAAAAACCTTGGCAAATTGTAGCAGCAGCACAAATAGGACAGTGATTTTCGACAAAAAGATACCCATCGTCATTCTTAGCGTATTCCGCCATATAACCTTCTCTTGTTCTTATTTCGACAAGTTTTTCTATTTTTTGTTCCAAATCATTAATAGTATCAATTTCTTCATGATACTTCTTTTTCCCACTTTCTTCATACACATCAATAACCGCTTGCATAGTATCTCCACCCATAGCGTTAATAATGTTAATCAACTTTAGGGTTAATTCGGCATGAGTATCGGGAAACTTCGAATTTCCATTCGCCGTAAGGCTAAAAGTTTTTTGAGGTCTACCAACACCTTTAGACTCTTCTTGAGGATGAATAAAATCTTCTTCAACAAGTTTAAGTAGTTGTTGTCTAACGCCTTCCTTTGTTATCTTAAGCTCATGCGCAATCTCGAGAGCCGTAAGAGGACCTCGCATTTTGAGCAACATTAAAATCTTATTTGTAGTCATAAATTAATAAAACAAGTATTTAGTTGTTTTATTATGCAAAAATATTAATTTTGCATAACTTATCAAAGCTCATTGCCAGATATTATTATCCTAAGAGCAATCAATATTGAGAGTTACAGAAATTATTAATACAAACTATAGATTATGGTACTAGAATTACAATCACCACCCATTAGTTCATATGATAGGATTAATTTACCTGTATATATCGTTCCGTACTGGAATGTGTTAATGAAAATCTACAAATAGTACATACTCTCCATTATAGATTTTAGAAATCTCAAAAACCTTTAGTTCAAATTAAAGCGGTTTTTACAACGTGCTCAACATACTAGAAAAATAGTATTCAAGTTGGGCGGGGGATACCTATGTCCAAAAATTAGCAAAACTCAAAAATTAAAATTCAATAAATAACCCAATTTTTTAATAATCCAAAATATGGAAATAATAAATAAAATAGATGCTTCAGGCATACAAACTCTCGATTTACGGTCGTATAAACCCATCGAAAATGATTTTATAATATTTGATATTGTACCATTTCTTATAGAAGATTTTATGTTGCAAGAAAAGACATTCCGATTAGAAATGGCTAATATCGATTGGAACCAATATAAAGGAAAAGATGTAGTAATTACTTGTTCTAATGATGCCATAGTTCCGCTTTGGGCGTATGTATTAATCAGTTCATTACTAGCTCCGCATGCATCGATAGTGGTGTATTCGACAATTGGAAATCACGAAGGAATTTTATGGATGGAAAGAATAAGGAAAATAGAATTTTCGGCATTTATTAATCAAAAAGTAGTGCTAAAAGCCAATTCGTCCATACCCGAAGAAATTCTAGTATTGGCCACAAGCCAATTAATTAAATATGTACAAACCCTAATGTGGGGAGAAGCAGGTTCTCCTTTAATGATTTACAAAAGAAAATAAACGACCAAATGAAAAAAATAATAGTAATACTGATTATAGGAACACTTTTGATAGTTTCATGTAATTCCAAAAACGCAGAACAAACAGAAAGTCCAGTAGCATATCCTACGCTTACGCTAAAGGCACAAAAAGCCAATGTTTCAGTAGAATTTCCAACGACTTTAGAAGGAGAACAAACTGTCGAAATACGCTCCAAAGTAGATGGATATATAGAGCAGGTTTATGTAGAAGAAGGTTCGGCTGTAGCCAAAGGACAACCTTTATTTAAAATAGATGCCAATAGTTATTTGCAGGAAGTAAATAATAAGAAAGCAGCAGTTCTTGCAGCCGAAGCAAGTCTGGAAACCTCCGTTATCCAGACTAAAAGAACAGCAGCTTTAGCAGAAAAGAAAATTATAAATAACTATGAATTGACATCTGCTAAAAATATTGAACGAGTAAAAAGAGCCGAATTAAGCCAGGCAAATGCCGATTTATCTGCGTCTAAATCAAAACTAGCTTTTACCAATATCGTGAGTCCTATTAATGGAGTAGTAGGGAGTTTGCCATTTAAAATAGGAAGTTTAGTAAGCAGTTCGGCACCAGAACCTTTAACTACAGTTGCTAATACCAAAAATATCTTTGCTTATTTTTCGCTAAGTCAGCAACAATTAAACTCTTTTTTGAGTCAGTATTCAGGGAATCAATTAAAAGATAAATTCAGGAATATGCCCGAGGTTTCGTTAGTAACTGCCGATGGAGGAACATATCCATCAAAAGGAAAAATCCAGACTTTAAGCGGAGTATTAAATGCAAGTACTGGTTCGGCAAATTTTAAAGCAGTTTTCCCAAATCCAGAAGGTAAATTATGGAGTGGAGCAAGTGCCACAATTGTCATTCCAACAGAATTTGAAGCTGCGATTTTAGTTCCTAAAAAAGCAGTATTTGAGTTACAGGGACGCTTTTTTGTATTTACTGTAGATGCAAAAAATGTAGTGCATAATACCGAAATAAAAATAAGAAACACCTCAACAGAAAAAGAATATGTAGTAACCGAAGGCGTAAAATCTGGAGATACTATAATTACAGATGGAATAGGGAATTTAAGGGATGGAGTGAAAATCGCACCGATAGTTCCATCATCAAAAAAATAAAAAGACATGTTTAGAAAATTTATAGAAAATCCAGTATTATCCACTGTAATATCGATAATAATAGTGATTTTAGGATTACTGGGATTAGCTTCCCTGCCCATATCACAATACCCTGAAATTGCACCACCTACAGTTGTTGTAACCGCTTCTTACCAAGGAGCAAGTGCTGATGTGGTTATGAAAAGTGTGATTGTTCCGCTAGAAGAACAAATAAACGGAGTCGAGAATATGACCTATATGACATCTACAGCCAGTAGTAATGGTACAGCGTCGATAACCATATTCTTTAAACAGGGAACAAATCCCGATATGGCAGCGGTAAATGTTCAGAACAGAGTTACTAAAGCAACAAGTTTGTTACCAAATGAGGTTATTAAATCGGGTATTACAACTAGCAAACAGTTAAGCAGTACCGCCTTTAGTTTCTTGTTATATAGCAAAGACGGAAAGTACGACGAAAAGTTTCTTGATAATTATTTGAGGATAAATATCATGCCCGAGATGAAACGTGTTGAAGGAGTAGGAGGAACTGAAATTTATAGTAGTCAGGAATATTCAATGCGTATTTGGTTAAAACCCGATGCAATGGCAAATCAAGGCTTGGTTCCAGACGATATTATTAAAGCATTACAAGAACAAAATATTGAAGCTGCACCTGGAAAAATTGGAGAAAACAGTAAAGAATCGGTACAGTATGCTCTAAAATTTACAGGAAGACTTGAAAACCCTGCAGAGTTTGAAAACATTGTTTTGAGAAGCGGTAAACAAGGAAGTTTATTGCGCTTAAAAGATGTTGCCGATATCGAGTTTGGAGCTTTAGATTATACCACTTCATTAATAACCCAAGGAAAAGTTTCTTCGGGAGGAGCGATAAGTCAAATTTCGGGTTCTAATGCTCGAGAATTAATTATTGCTTGTGAAGATATATTAAAAAAAGCATCTAAGGATTTCCCTCCGGGATTAGAGTATCATACATTCTTAAATGCCAATGATTTTCTAGACGCATCTATCGAAAAGGTAATCTATACGATTATCGAAGCATTTATTCTGGTTTTTATAGTTGTGTTTATCTTTTTACAAGATTTCAGGTCAACATTAATTCCGGCGATTGCAGTTCCTGTATCGATTATTGGTACTTTCTTTTTCTTGAAACTATTCGGATTTACGATTAATTTATTGACCCTTTTTGCTTTGGTTCTTGCTATTGGTATTGTGGTAGATGATGCGATTGTAGTCGTCGAGGCAGTTCATGCCAAACTAGATCAAGGCGCAAAATCGGCTAAGAAAGCAACCATTCATGCTATGAGCGAGATTAGCGGAGCGATAATATCTATTACCTTAATTATGTCGGCGGTATTTATTCCTGTTACATTTATTACAGGTTCGGCGGGTGTATTTTACAAACAATTTGGTTTAACATTGGCAGTAGCCATATTAATTTCGGCAATTAATGCATTGACTTTAAGTCCTGCTCTTTGTGCTATTTTACTAAAACCACATGACTCAGAAAAATCAAATCATCCCAAAGGATTCCTGCCTAAATTCTATGCAAGTTTTAATGTTGCTTTTGATGCTGTTACCAATAAATATATTGGTGCTGTTCGATTCCTGATTCGCAGAAAATGGATTTCATTAGTTGCAATTGCGCTATTCGGAATGGTATTTTATGCTTTAATAAAAACAACACCAACAGGTTTTGTACCTAATGATGATGGAGGAGCTATTTTTGGGAATGTGGTTTTACCACCATCTTCGACACTAGAACGTACCGAAGAAATTACAAAAGAAATAGATAATATCGCGAGAAGTATTCCCGAAATAGAACTATCATCGACCCTTTCGGGGATGGATTTAATTCACGGATCTGGAGGTTCTTACGGAGCATTATTCATTAGATTGAAGCCTTGGAATGAAAGGAAAGGTAAAACTCAGGATGTTAATTCAATTGTGAGTCAGTTGTTTGAAAAAACTTCACATATAAAAGGAGCAAGTATCATTTTCTTTGCTGCGCCAACTTTGCAAGGATTCGGAAACAGTAACGGATTCGAAGTGCAACTGCAAGATAAAACGGGAGGTAGTTATCAGAATTTTGATAAGAACATCGGGAAGTTTATGGCAGCAATTAATCAGCGACCAGAGATAATGTATGCCACAAGTCCGTTTAATATTGGTTTCCCAGAAATGGAAGTTAATGTAAATGTAGCAAAGTGTAAAGACGCGGGTGTATCTGTAAACACGGTTCTTAATACGCTTCAGGGTTATTTTGGTGGAATCTACGCTTCTGATATTAATAAATTCGGAAAACAATATCGAGTAATGTTACAATCACATCCTGATTACAGAGCGAAAGAAAGTGATATTAATAAAGTTTTTGTTCGAACAGATAAAGGAGCAATGGCACCAATTTCGGAGTTTGTAACATTGAAAAAAACGTATGGTCCAGAATTTTTAAATCGTTTCAATCTTTTTACATCTACTACAGTTACTGGTGCGCCAAATGCAGGATATAGTTCTGGAGATGCAATAAAAGCAATCGAGGAAGTGGCAGCACAAACACTAGAAAGAGGGTATACTTATGAATTTTCTGGTTTAACCAAAGAAGAACTTTCCAGCGGAAGTCAGACAACATTGATTTTCGGACTTTGTTTAATCTTTATTTACTTCTTGCTAAGTGCACAATACAAGAGTTATATTTTACCATTTTCGGTGTTGTTATCCTTACCAATAGGACTTGCGGGAGCATTTATATTTGCGAATCTTTTTGGAGTAGATAACAATATTTTCCTTCAGATAAGTTTGATAATGCTGATTGGGCTTTTAGCCAAAAATGCCATTCTTATTGTAGAGTTTGCACTATTACATCGCTTAAGCGGAAGAAGTCTTGTGCAGTCGGCAATATTCGGAGCGAGAGCAAGATTACGACCTATTTTAATGACCTCGTTTGCTTTTATCTTCGGATTGATTCCGTTGATGATTGCTACAGGAGCAGGAGCATTAAGTAACAGGTCTATTGGTACAGCAGCCGTTGGCGGAATGTTGATTGGTACATTATTCGGGGTTTTTGTGATTCCGGTTTTGTTTATCATTTTTCAGGCTATGCAGGAAAAAGTTGGAGGAATAAAAGAACCTGCGCATGAGCCGAGAATGTTAGATTAGATAAGAAAGGAACAAAGGTTTGGAGGCTCAGAGTAGCAAAGGTTCAAAGGTTCAGAGGGAATAGCTTTGCGATTATTTTACCGCAAAGGGCGCAAAGTTTTTTAGATGGATGGTTTTATAAAAACGCAAAGCTCGCAAAGCTTTGCCTTGAACCTTCTTTGAGAACCTTATGATAAAATTTTAACCGCAAAGGACACAAAGTTTTTTACAAGGATGGTTTTATAAAAACGCAAAGTTCGCAAAGCTTTGTATTGAACCTGCTTTGCGAACTTTGCGTATCCCGACGCTTCGGGATTGTGAACCTTGCGGTTAATTTCACCCAAATAAATAAAAAATAAAAACATATTATAATGAAGAAATATAATTATAAATTAATAGTCATTATACTGATTGTTGCCAGTATATGGAGTTCGTGTAAAATCACTAAATCCTATTCAAAACCTGCAACAACAGTAGAATATCGTGAGCCTGAAAATAAGGATACTACAAATATGGCAACGATGAAATGGTCGGAGCTATTTACTGATGCAGCTTTGCAGCAACTTATTTCCGATGGATTAGCGGCAAATCTGGATTTAAAGATTGCAGTAGAACGCATTAACCAATCTACAGCAAATCTTAAACTGAAAAAAGCTGCTTTCTTGCCTTCGGTAGATGGGAATGTTTCGGTAAAAGAATCCAGATTGGCTTTCCCGCAAGGATTTGGACTTTTCGACCAATCAACACAATATGATTTGGGAATTACAGCAGGATGGGAAGTAGATGTTTGGGGAAAATTAAAAAGTGCTAAAAAAGGAGCTATTGCTAATTTATTGGCTACAGATGCTGCCAAACGTGCTATTCAGACTCAACTAATAGCCAATATTGCCAATTCATATTATGAGTTGCTTATACTTGACGAACAATTAAAAGTACTTAAAAAGACAGCCAAAAATAGAGAAACTGATGCCGAAACAATTAAGGTTCTTTTCGAAAATTCTATTATTAATGGAGTAGCTGTTGTGCAGAGTGAAGCCAACTTTTATGAAGCTGAATTAGCGATTCCGGATATAGAACAAAAGATAACCGAAACCGAACATGCTTTATGTGTGCTTCTGGCAAAATCTCCAACTAAGATTGTACGTGGTTCTCTGGAACAACAAAAGCTTGTTTATGATTTAAAAATTGGGGTTCCGATGCAGCTTTTGGCAAACAGACCAGATGTACAACAAGCCGAATATAATTTTAGAGCTGCATTTGAAGAAAGTAATGTAGCAAGAGCTTATTTTTATCCTAGTTTGACTATTAGTGGAGCAGCTGGTTTTTCTAGCTTCGGATTAAAAGATTGGTTTACAAACGGTGGACTTTTTGGCAATATAGCCGGAGGGCTTGCACAACCAATTTTTAATAAAGGAATCAATAAAGCGAGATTGGCAACAGCATTGTCTTTGCAAAAAGAAGCGTTGTATAATTTTGAACTTTCGATGTTAAAAGCAAGTGAAGAAGTTTCGAATGCATTGTCTAAATATGATAACGCAGCTTTAAAAGAAGAAAAAAGGAAAAAACAATTAGAAGCATTATTTAAAGCGGTAGATTTTAATAAAGAATTATTAAACAATTCGACGACTAATTATACCGATGTGTTAACAGCCGAACAAAATTTACTAAATGCACAATTAAGAGGAATTGATGATCAAAGTCAGAAATTGCACGCCGTTGTAAACTTGTATCGCGCTCTTGGCGGTGGATGGAATTAATTTAAAAAATAAATGATAATTATTTAATTTGTTGGTTTTATTTGAAGCAGGGGATAGTTGAATTGAAAAACTATCCCTTCTTTTTTTTGGGGAAATTCTAACGTGGTATTAATCCCGTGGCATTTGCAATTCTGCAGGCTTCCATGGCATTATTGACATTGAGTTTTTCAAAAATATTTTGGCGATGCCTATTTACTGTATGTATGCTCAGGGACAGTTTATCTGCGATTTCTTTGCTTCGCATTCCTAAATTAATAAGCTGAATAATTTCTCCTTCTCTTATCGATAGCAAATCATCAAAACGGCCTTGTTCGCTATCTAAAATTACCCCTGTAGCGGTATTAATAATCACTCCATCAGGAACATCAAATCCAGGATAATCATATACCATGTTGTATAAGCAAAGTACTAGTGAAACATTTCCTTCATCTGTGCTGCTAAGATATAGTAAGCGATGTTTTATCAAAAGATATTTACCTTCGTTGTTTTTAATTCTCAGTTTGGTAATTACATTATAATTAAGGCGCTCATTTAAACTAATAGATTTCAGTAGCTTAAAAAACTGAAACTCAAGTCGGTATTTTTTCTGAAGATCCTCCGGATGAACCCGGCTCAATAATTCATCTTCCCAAATAGAGTTTATGGCTGTTTGCTTGGGTTCAAATCCCAGTTGCTGAGCGATTCCGCCAGAATAAATATAACTTTTTCTTTCTTTTAAATCGCTAAGTACACTAATTGTGTTTTCTAGTTTGGCGTATAGTTTAGCGATCATTTTACCATCGTCGAGTTGCATATTAGGCTGAGAAAAACCTGAAAAAGGCTGAGAAAATAGTTTTATATCAAGTAACTCACGAATATTTTCAGTATCCTGATGGTTATTTATAGCCATTTGATGTAGAATATTAATTTATAATTTTGGAATGCACAAGGTAACATTTCAAATCTATAACAAACTTATGAAAAAAACTATATTAGCTATTGGGCTCTTATTGAGCTTAACTGAAATAAATGCACAGAGTCTTGAAAAAATGCATTGGTTTAATGAGCCTGAAAAATGGCAGATAAAAGACAATAGCTTAATTATGCAGGTTACACCAAAAAGTGATTATTGGAGAATCTCGCATTATGGATTTACTGTTGACGATGGTCCATTTTATTACAGTATGTACGGAGGTGAATTTGAAACAAAAGTAAAACTAACAGGAAATTATAAAAACCGTTTCGACCAGATGGGACTTATGATTCGTGTAGATGAAAAAAATTATATTAAAACCGGCGTTGAGTTTGTAGACGGTAAGTTTAATATCAGTACGGTTGTAACACATGAAAAGAGCGACTGGAGTGTGAATGTACTGGACAAAGTTCCTCCTTTTGTATGGATTAAGGCTGTACGCAGATTAGACGCTGTAGAAATTTATTATTCTTTGGATGATAAAAACTATATTCTGACTCGTAATGCCCCATTGCAGGATAATATCCCTGTTATGGTAGGACTTATGGCAGCTTGTCCTGATGGAAACGGATTTGAAGCAAAATTCGAAAATTTTTCTGTAAAACATCTTGCAGATCAGAGACGTTTAGAGTGGCTTAAAGATCACCAATAGACCTTTTTTGCATTATTTGGAGTTCTAAATTTGAAAGCTTTTTGGGCTATTTAATAAAGAATGATTAAAAACATGTAACCTTTATATTATTAATGCCGTCTATAAAAGAACAACCTTCAAACATATGAAACTTATTCTATCAATATTTATTCTGGTATTTATCTTTAACTTAGAACAAATAGATAAAGAAAATCCGTCAGGACTATCTGTCGAAAATGCAATTCATAAACGCATTTCGGCAGATACTGACAAAATTTACGGTAAGCTGGTAGAACTTAGAAGAGATTTTCATGAAAATCCCGAATTGGCAGGAAATGAAAAACGTACCCAGGAAATCATAAAGCAATATTTGTTAGACTTAGGGATCGAAGTTGTAATGGATGTACACGGGTATAGTATTGTGGGCATTTTGAAAGGAGAAAAAAAAGGAAAAAGTATTGCGTGGAGAGCGGATATGGATGCCTTGCCAAATGATTTTCCTGATAAGGTTGATTTTAAATCTAAAATAAAAGGAATACAGCATGGTTGCGGACATGACGTACATCTTGCAATTGCACTGGGAATAGCCGAAATACTTTCGAAAAACAAAGCATCATTAAAAGGAACAGTTTATTTTATATTTCAATCAGAAGAAGAAACATTTGTCGGAGCAAAAGGTATGATCGACAAAGGCTTATTTTCTAAAATAAATCCCGAAGAAATTTATGCTCTACATATAAGCGCGTTGCCGGTAGGGGAAATTATGGTGAAACCAAATGAAATGTTTGCGTACCAAAAACGAATCAGAATCAAATTGAAAGATGAATTGTCGAAAGACGAAACCAAAGCGCTTACAGCGAAAATTCAGAGTTTGCTTTCTCGTAACCAAAGCGGTACAAAACCATGGGAAATACAATCTATGCTTGATCCTGAAATTGGATTAATGAATCAGAATACAATTTTTAAAGATTATCTTTTTGTCGACGGTCAATTTAATGTCTACTCAAAAAATGGAGAACTTTTTTTAGAAGCCTATCTGTATGAAACCAATAAATCGAATCTGCCAAAAATAATACCTGAAATAGAAGAGTTACTGGCCAAAGAGAAATATACCCAAAAAGTGATCTCACTATCTTTTATACAAGAAAATCCAACAGTAATTAATGATGAAAACTTGACCAAAAAAGCCATAAAATCGCTAAATAAAATTTATGGAAATAATTTGATGGTAAATGATTTTGGACAAATTCCATATTTCAATGATGATTTTGCTTATTTTCAACAAAAAATACCAGGAGTATATTTCTTGTTGGGAGGATCAAATAGTGAAAAAGGGATTGTAGCAATGAATCACGCCCCTAATTTTACAGTTGATGAAGAAAGTATAAAAATAGGTGTTAGGAGTTTCTCATCTTTAATAATTGAAAGACTAAATACCAAATAGCAACCGCACATCTTTTATGCATGAAAAATAGAATAATTATTGATTTAACATTTTTATCTGTCAATGCTTTTGTACAAAAAGAATGAAGCCTAATCATTTATTCGACGATAAATAAACAGAAGTAAAGAAAAAAGAGATATAAAAAAGCCTGTAATTATTATGTTTACAGGCTTTTTTATAAAATTATGTCAAGTAATTTATTGCTATGGTGAAGCAAAAAAATGCAGTTAAATTCCTGACTTTAAATTGTCACCATCTTTATCATGCAGTCTTCTGAAAACTAAACCAGATAGAATTGTCAAAAAGCCCACAACTAAAAATGTATATCGAAAAGCATTGTGAATTTCGTTGTGAATGAGTTTTACATCACCCTGAAAAATTTTGAGAACCAATAGTCCGAAAGCAATACCAAAACCAATAGCCAACTGCTGATTTACAGAAACTAATGAGTTACCACTACTTGTATGATAGTTTCTTAAATCGGCAATAGAAATAGAATTCATAGAGGTAAACTGTATGGAGTTAAAGAAACCCAATACCGAAATAATAGGAACATACCAATAGATAGATGTATGAATAGATGGAATGGCAAGAGCGCAAATTAGGACACCGATAATAAAGGTATTCACCATTAAAGTCTTTCTATATCCGTAAGTATTTAAAATTTTTATTACTGCCGATTTTCCAAACATAGCAGTAAGAGCCATGGGAGCAACAATCCACCCCGAGGTTACTGCCGATTGACCGTAAGCAATCTGAATCATCATAGGTAATAATAAAGGGATTGAACTAAAACCCAAACGAGTAGCGAGATTACCTATTATGCCCACACGAAAGGTTCTTACCTGAAATAAATTTAAAGGGAAAAGAGGATTTTTGTCAGTCACAGCATGACGATAGTACCAATACAACATTAAAAAACCTGCCATTAAGATCAGTAAAACAGGTGTTAACTGAACTGTGTTGCCAAATAATTCTAAAGAAATAGACAAGAGGAGCGAAGCTGCAGCAAAGATAAGGAAGCCTTTTAAATCAAAATCGATTATAGGTGATTTGTAATCAGGCATGTATTTTAAACTTAAAAGAATACCAATAATTCCAAACGGAATATTGATCAGGAAAATCCAGTGCCATGATAAATAATCGACCATATACCCACCAACTAATGGACCCAATACCGGACCAATTAAGGCAGGAATAATGGCAAAATTCATTGCCTTTAATAACTCTTTTTTAGGGAATGTTTTAATAAGTGCAAGCTTTCCTACTGGTGTCATTAAACTTCCTCCAATACCCTGAATCACACGGGAAAAAACCAAATGAGTTAAATTTTGGGAAAGCGAACAGAATAAAGACCCAACACTAAATAACAATAACGCAAACATAAATACTTTCTTGGTGCCGAATTTATCAGATAAAAATCCGCTAACAGGCATAAAGAGTGCTAAGGTCAGAACATAGCTGATAATAGCATTTTGCATGTCCAGCGGTGATTCGTTTAAGTCTTTGGCAATAGAAGTTATCGACGTATTAAGAATAGTAGAATCAAGCATTTGCATAAAAATAGAAGTCGCCAAAATAAGTGGTAATACTTTTTTGATTGTTTCATTATTTTGCCCTGCACTATTTGCATTCATATTTTTGTTTGGTTAGAATTTAAATATGGATTTATTTCAATATTTTATTAGTTTTATTAATTAAGGAGAGCATTAATTCTTTGGCATTAGTATGCTTTAGATTAATTGCATTTTGTCCAGACCAGAAATTAATCAATTCGGTTTTTCCTTGAGCGAATGCAGCTGTTTTAAGAGCAGCTATTAATCTTGTCTGAAGCGGAAATGGTAATACTTCGGTTTCAAACTTTATTTCTTCGGCAATGCGATTGGTCATCATTCTACCCATTCTTCCAGTAAGCGATTTAGAAAGTAAGGTATATTGTGAAGCTTCAGAAAACAATGCTTTTTTATGTTCGGGTGTGGCACCCGATTCATCGCAAGCTAAAAAAGCAGTTCCTAATTGTACCGCATCTGCGCCTAAAGTAAGTGCTGCAGCAACACCTTTAGCATCTACAATACCTCCGGCGGCTATAATGGGTGTTTTTATCTTGGCTTTCAGCTGTTGTACTAAGGCAAATGTACCTGTTAAAGAATCTTCTGCGGGTTTTAGAAAAGAAGGGCGATGACCACCAGCTTCAAATCCTGCTGCAACAATGGCATCAACTTTATGACTTTCGAGAAATAAAGCTTCATCTAGGGTAGTGGCACTACCAACAGTTTTAATCCCTAAACGACGGCATTCGTTTAATATATCTTCTGATGGAACTCCAAATGCAAAGCTGAAAATGGCAGGTTTTATCTGGAACAGAACTTCAACTTGCTGTTCAAATTTTGATGGAATGTCAATATTTAGATCAGGAATCGGAATGTTTAATTGATCGAAATAAGGCTTAAATATGGTTGTTATTCTTGCTAAACTTTCGGGCGAATAATTTTTCAATCGTTCATCGACATCCGATACCCACAAATTAATATTATATGGTTTGTCTGTTGCTGCATTTATTTTATTGCCAGCTTCCAGAATTTCTTGTGGTGTAAGCGTATAAGCTCCAAAACTACCCAAACCTCCCGCATCTGAAACTGAAGTAAGTAAATCTACAGTAGAAAAACCTGCACCCAATGGACCTTGAAGAATAGGGTATTTAATTTTCAGAATTTTGGTTAATTTGGTTTTGTGCCACATAATTTTGTTCTTTCTTACGATTAATGACAGAAGTAATTATTAGTAAACAAGATTTTTATTTACTGTTGATATCAAAATTAATCATTTCTGAATTAAGAAATAATCAGAATCCTAATTTTCATTACTTAAAACAAACTATAAGAAACATTAATAAAAAAGTTTCTTCCTTGTCTCGGAATCTTATTCCAATCAGAGAATGTGGTGTAATATTTATCAAGAATATTTTCGATTCCAGCCTGAATATTTAACTTGTTATCGTTCCATGGAAATGTATATCCAGAATTGAAATTAAAAATTACATAATCAGGTGTTTTGGTTTCTCCATATACCGAAGCGAATTTTGTTTTCGCCAGATTTCCAGAAGCGCCAAATCCTAAATTAAAGTTCTCTTTTTTGTATTGAATGCTTCCCGAATAACGCAACGGACTTATAAATGGCAGATTATTGTTATCATTATCTTTTCCGTAGCTATAAACGAACATGGTTTTGAAATTCCAGTTTTCGGCTATTTTATATTCTAGGTTTAAATCGGTATTAAAAATTGATGCATAATTTAATGCATTATATACTTTTACTCCCGAGGCTCCAATAGTCATAGGTTGTATGTTAGCATCAATTTTCCCGACGATATAATCCTGAATATGGAAAAAGGAAGAAGTTAATTTTGAAGTAAATTTTTCGGTTTTAAATCCAAATGAGAGATTAGCTTCAAATGATTTTTCGTTTCTCAGATTTGGATTTCCTACATAATCATAAAAATCATTACTATTGTACAAATAGTATCCATATCCCTCTGAAACTGAAGGTGCTCTTTCGCCGTAGGCTAAACCAAAACCATATTCTAATTTATCGTGATGCACGTGGTAATTCCCAGAAAGGCTTTTCAGAATTCTATTTTTGGATGCATCCATATCAGGATAAAAAATCTGTAGACTTTGTAAACCAAATTCATCAGCCCCTTTATTAGAATGCATTCCGATGTTTGCAGAAAGTTTAATATCAGTATTTGAGGAAATTTGTATTGCATCTTCTAGATATAATCCGTTATAAAGTGTTCGCACATCGGGCCAAGTGTACATAAACATTGCATTTTCTTTGGGATTGTTTGGATACATTGTCATCTCGGCAACCGATTTGTTATAAAAACTATTCAGGTTTGCCATGAAGTGATGGTTTTTAAATTTCCCCTTTAGTTTAGAGTAGTATCCGTAGGTGTCTGACCAACCCGGCATATCCATATGAATAGGGACGCTTGGTCTTTTGGTATCATCCATTCTGTGAGTAATGGTATTAAAGTATACTTTGGTTTCCCAATTGGCAAAATAGTTAGAAGCAGGAGTATAGCTATAACGCAACGAAGTTATTGTAGCTTTCGCCAAAGAAACATCCATTGGTAGCGCAGGATAACCTACATCCGTAGCTTTATCATAAATTATCGAACCTTCTATTAAACTCTTTTTGTTTAAATAATAACCCGCTGTTGCCGATAGGTTGTATTTTGTAAATTGCGAAAAGTTTATTTCTTCATCGTTTCCCGCTTTGTAATTTTCGGCATCACGATACATAAAATCAGTATTGATATAAAAAGAACTATTGTTGTAACCTATAGATGTCCCTATGATCTTGTGCTGATTATTGGTTTCATATCCCGTTCTTAAATTCCCATTCCATCCTAATTCTCTTTGAGTAAGATTGGTTCGTTTTAAATCAATTCCTCCGCCAATTGTAGGGCCATGACAACTTCCTTGCTGACCTGAAGCAATATTGGCTTCAGATAAGTTTGATATCTCTACATAAGAAGTTACAGGATCCATTTTATCGGTACAAGCTCCAAAAATACGCATGCCATCAATCGTGATAACAGTTCGTTCTGTAGCCATACTATTGATAATAGGTTCGAGTGCATATCCGCCTCTTCGTACCATATTTACTTTAGATGATTGTTGTAAATATTCTTCGACAGTCGCAAGAGATTTAGGTTGTTTTTGAGATACTGGCATTTTTTTTCCAATAACAATAATTTCATTAAGATCAATGGGCGAAATACTATCTTTTTCTTTTTTCTGTGCAAAGCAAATAGTTGAAAATGCTGCTAACAGAATTGTTGCTATAATTTTCATAATATCACAAATAGGGATGGACTAAGCGTTGCCACTTAGTCCTTATTTTGTTACTAATAAAATGATTAAAATTCAATCTCAAAGAAGAGACTGCTTGAGGTATTTTCGGGAGTAAACTCTTCTCCTTTCAATATTTCGCCAGAAGCATTTAAGAGTTGGAGGTTAATTTTCCAATAACCAGTCATGGTCAGGGAAAGATTTCCGTTATAAAATCCTTGCGTTATCGATTGTGTTAAATCGGTATTGTTTGGAGAACTATGATTGCCCATACTTGGCATACGTGGGTCAATTTTTACTTTAAAATTATCAATCACAGAAAACGTCATCATATCTTGCATTTTATATAGCCCTACGGTCATATTATTCAACCCAATTTTCGGGCTTTTAGGAGCAATGTAAGCCAAAACATATCTTACACCATCAGTTCCTGTAAAAGAGTTTACAGTACGTTTCTCAGATGCAAATACACTTATAGGTGCTGTTACAGTATAATCTACAGCATTAATAGTATAGTTAATTTTTAATTCCCAAAAATCCTTGTCATTCTGAGCCATCTGAAAAATAATAGTACCATCGTATAGTGTTTGTTTACCAGAAACCTTTTCGATTAGAGACTTAGGACAAGAATGTTGCATGGTAGCCATATTCATTATTGGCATCCAATTTAAGGAAGCGTTGGTAATGTATGTATTGGTGTTTTTGTCTTTTATTCTTAATGAAATCTGATTGTAACCTTGGGTTAGTTTTCCAGTTTCAGAATAAAGTTCGATGATATGATTATCATTAGATAATTCTTGAATTTTTGTAAGTCCTGATATTTCATCAATAGGTTTTTCGGGTGTAAAATCACTATCAGAAGAACAAGAAAAAAGAGTAATTGCAACAAAAAGAATAGATAAATATTTAAAATTTTTCATAAGTATTAAATTTAAAAATGGATAATATGCAGCTTGTCGGTTTGTATTACCGATAAGACAATTAATAAAAATTCCGAAAATTAATACTGAAGAGTAGGTGGATGAAATATTAAATCAATATTGAAATGAGAATATAGATTTATAGGCAAAATATCATTCTTCAAAATGGATTTGAAAATGAGTTTAAAATTAAATGAGTTGATTTTTTCCAGAAATAATAGATCTAATCCAGTAGGAAAGCTCTTTTTTTCTGATGAAGATGAAGAATCATCTTCGGTTGCTTTTCCTAATTCCTTTTTTAAATGACATTTCCCTTTACAATCTAATTCTGGTTGGTTTTTGTTTTCGCAAAGTTCAGTCGCTATATAATCATAATTAATAATGTAATCTAAGACAGGAAAGACAGGTCTTAAAATCATAGTTATTAAAAATATATAGGCAAGGGTTTTCATTTACTTATAGAAAACACAAAGTTATGGCCTGTTTTTTTTACAAAATATGATTCATGTCATATTAAGCAAAATAGACACGAAGAATATTTAATTTCTACGTTTAAAAATAAAACCGAAGTAAATCTAAAAGAATAGCGCTAAATCAGTTACATCTGCATAAAAGAATAAAATAAGACTCTGTATTCTAGGTTTAATTTTATTGTATCGTCCTAAAATAGCTATACACAAAAAAGATCTTTTTTTAAGTTACCAGAAATAATGTAGCATTTAATGGGATAAAATATTTCTAAAAAAAACATCATTAATGTTACTATTTTAAGAAATTAATACAAGATTTGAGTTATTTAACTATTTGATAACTAATAGAAAACGTTTTCGTTGGCTTTTACTTGTTAAAGCCTAGTGAAAATTCTTTTTTTGTTTCAATACTTTGTTTACTTTTGACCCCAAATGAAAAAAATCGTTGTGATATTTGTGTATTTAAGTTTGCTTCTGCTAGGCGGAGGTCAATATCTTAATGCCGGTACACATCAAAATTCTTCTTCTCATAGTTTAGAGAAAAAACACCGAGTAAAATTTACTAATCAGGATTCAGGCAGTTCTTTAATTGAAGATGCCGACTTAGATATCGACGAGGAACACCTTGGAGGAGATATCAAAGATGGAATTTCTGATAAACTTTTTACAGGAAATTATAGCTTATTAGATAATTGGTATTTGACACTCTCTTGTCAATCTATTTTAGACCATCATCAAAATAGTTTTAAAATCTTCACGCCATTTTGTGGCCAATCCAATCCTATTTATATTACTCAACGAGTATTAAGAATCTGATAAACAAGATACATCGGTTACCTAAAGTGTGATTATGATGCATATCTTGTTGTTGTATATTTAGTACTTCTTCTTGTATGACTGTTCGTGCATAACTATGGCTACTGATGTCTTTTTAACATCCAAAGGAATCATTGCATTCCAAGCATTCAATCGCTTAATTTCCATTTTATACCATGAAGAGAATTATCTTGTTCACAGGCTTAATAGCCCTTGTGTGCCTAACTAGTTGTACAACTAAAAAAGAAGAAAAAGAAGAAGCTGAAAAATTTACAGTAACAAACCCTGTAAAAATAGACACTTCGTTTACTAAAGAGTATGTTTCGCAGATCAAATCTGTACGTAACATCGAACTCCGCGCCCAGGAAAAAGGGTTTTTACAAAATATTTATGTTGATGAAGGACAGTTTGTAAAAGCTGGACAATTATTGTTTAAAATTCAGCCAAAAATGTATGAAGCTGAGTTGCTTAAAGCTCAGGCAGAACAAAAAGCTGCTGAAATCGAATTGCAGAATACTAAAATGTTGGCAGACAAAAATATCGTTTCTAAAAACGAACAAGCGGTAGCATTATCAAAACTTCAGGCTGCAAAAGCAGAGGTTGCATTGGCAAAACTACATTTGTCATTTACCGAAATCAGAGCTCCGTTTGACGGAACAATCGATCGTATTCCGTTAAAACTTGGAAGTCTTATTGATGAAGGCGAATTATTGACAAGTCTTTCAGACAACAGTCAGATGTTTGCTTATTTCAATGTTTCTGAGCCAGAATATCTTCAATATCAAACGGATGTGAAAGATCGTGCAGAAACTAAAGTGAATTTGGTTTTAGCAAATGGTCAACTTTTTAAAGATAAAGGAAACGTAGAAGTTATCGAAAGTGAATTTAATAATGAAACAGGAAATATCGCCTTTAGAGCAAGATTCCCTAATTCGGCTAAATTACTTAGAAACGGAGAAACAGGACAAGTACAAATGCTTGTACCGCTTAAAAACGCGATTGTGATTCCACAAAAAGCGACTTACGAAATTCAGGATAAAAAATATGTTTTTATTGTAGATAAAAATAATAAAGTGAGTTCTAGAGAAATCAGTATTACTGGCGAAATCCCAGATCTGTATGTAATAAGCAGCGGACTTACTGAAAATGATAAAATTTTACTTGAAGGAGTTCAGAAAGTAAAAGATAATGATAAGATTAAATTTAGCTATATCGCTCCTCAAAAAGTGATTAATAATTTACGATTAAAAGCGGAGTAGGGGGAAGTGTTCAGTGTTCAGTAACAGTTTACGGTGACAGTGTTCAGTTTACATTTCACAACTCACATTTCACAGCTTACATTTCACAATGTGGTTTAATCATTAAAAAAATACAAATAAATGTTTAATAAATTTATACAAAGACCTGTACTGTCGATAGTAATATCGCTAATAATTGTCTTTTTAGGGATATTGTCGGTGATGAATTTACCTATTACTCAATTCCCTTCCATCTCTCCACCGATGGTAAATGTTACAGCAGATTATCCTGGTTCTAATGGGGAATTGATGATTAAATCGGTTGTTATTCCTTTAGAAAGAGCTCTAAACGGAGTTCCGGGAATGAAATACATGACTTCTGACGCAGGAAATGACGGTGAAGCAAGTATTCAAGTGGTTTTTAATTTAGGAACAGATCCTAATCAGGCAGCCATTAATGTTCAAAACAGAGTAGCTTCGGTTACCAATAAATTACCTCCATTGGTAGTTCGTGAAGGTGTAAAGATCACGCGTGAAGTTCCTAGTATGTTAATGTATGTGAACCTTTATAGTACGGATAAAAATACCGACATGAAGTTCTTGTACAATTACGCAGATATCAATGTACTATCAGAATTAAAAAGGGTAAATGGAGTAGGATCAGGAGATATCTTAGGTACTCGTGAATATGCAATGCGTATTTGGTTAAAACCTGATCGTATGTTGGCTTACAAAATTTCTGCCGATGAAGTAATGGAAGCATTATCAAGTCAGAGTTTAGAAGCTTCGCCTGGTAAAACAGGAGAAAGTTCTGGTAAACGTTCTCAGGCATTTGAATATGTATTAAAATATTCTGGTCGTTTTACAACAAAAGAGCAATATGAGAATATAGTAGTTAGATCTAATAGTAGCGGAGAGCTTTTGCGTTTAAAAGATATTGCCAAAGTTGAATTTGGTAGTTCGATGTATGATATTTATTCTAATTTAAATGGAAAGCCATCTGCAGCGATTGTATTAAAACAATCTTTTGGAAGTAATGCAAATCAGGTTATTGAAGATGTAAAAGCTAAACTTGAAAAAATTAAGCAAAAGTTTCCAAAAGGAATGAATTATGAAATCTCTTATGACGTTTCTAAATTCTTGGATGCTTCTATAGAAAAAGTAATTCATACTTTAATTGAAGCCTTTATTCTGGTAGGACTTGTTGTATTTCTTTTCTTGGGTGATTGGCGTTCTACGGTTATTCCTGCCATTGCAGTACCAGTTTCCTTAATTGGAACTTTTATTTTCATGACATTCTTTGATATTTCATTGAACTTAATCACATTATTTGCGTTGGTTCTGGCGATTGGAGTCGTCGTCGATGATGCGATTGTGGTAATCGAAGCCGTCCATGCCAAGATGGAAGAAGAACATCTCTCGGCATACAAAGCGACTAAAAAAGCAATGCATGAGATTGCGGGTGCTATTGTTGCAATTACTTTCCTGATGGCTGCGGTATTTATTCCTGTAGCATTTATGTCTGGTCCTGTAGGAGTATTTTACAGACAATTCTCGATCACGATGGCTACAGCAATTATACTCTCGGGTATTGTTGCCTTGACTTTAACTCCTGCACTTTGTGCAATGATGTTAAAAAATAATCATGGTAAACCTAAAAAGAAAACGCCTGTAAACAGATTTATAGATGGTTTTAATAACAAGTTTAATCTTGCTCAAGGCAAATATCAAAATGTATTAGCCAAAATTGTAAATAGAAGAGCTGTTACTATTATCGCACTTCTGGTTTTTTGTGTAGGAACATGGTTAGTTAGTAGTACAGTTCCTTCTGGATTTATACCAAATGAGGATCAGGGTATGTTTTATGCTATTATACAAACACCTCCGGGTTCATCATTAGAAAGAACAAATGATATTGCATTAAAACTGCAAAAAATATCTGAAGATGTAGAGGGTGTAAAATCAGTATCTGCCCTTGCAGGTTATGAAATCCTGACGGAAGGTACAGGATCTAATGCGGGAACTTGTTTGATTAACTTAGAAGATTGGAACGATCGTAAACAATCTGTAGTGGAGATTATGGCAGAACTGGAAGAAAAATCGAAAGATATTCCAGGTGCAAATATTGAGTTTTTCCAACCACCAGCGGTACCAGGATATGGAGCTGCAGGAGGGTTTGAACTTCGTTTACTAGATAAAACAGGTTCGGGAGATTTCAAAAAAATGGAAGCTGTTAATAAAGAGTTTGTTGAAGAATTAAACAAACAACCTGAGTTATCTAACGTGTTTAGTTTCTTTAGTGCGAGTTTCCCTCAGTATATGATGAAGGTCGATAATGATCTGGCTCAACAAAAAGGAGTTTCTATCGAAAATGCGATGAATACGTTATCGACTCTTGTGGGAAGTAACTATGAAATTAGTTTCATTAAATACGGAATTAACTATAAGGTAATCGTACAGGCTGCTCCAGAATATCGTGCACAACCTGATGATATCTTAAAACTTTATGTAAAAAACAACCATGATGAAATGGTGCCATTTTCGGCATTTATGAAATTAGAAAAAGTATATGGTCTTTCAGAAATTACAAGACATAATATGTACAATTCTACAGAAATTAGTGGTGGTGCAGCTCCGGGATACAGTTCTGGTACAGCTATTAAAGTAATTCAGGATGTTGCTGCCAAAAAGCTACCTAGAGGATATGATATTGATTGGGCGGGTATTTCTGCCGATGAAGTTGCACAGGGTAATCAGGCAATTTGGGTATTCTTGATTTGTTTGGGATTTGTGTACTTGGTTTTAGCTGCCCAATATGAGAGTTTTATTTTGCCATTATCTGTAATTCTTTCATTGCCGGCAGGTATTTTTGGAGCTTTCCTTCTGCTAAAAATAACAGGATTAGAAAACAACATTTATGCTCAGGTTGCCATGGTAATGCTTATTGGTTTATTGGGTAAAAATGCCGTATTGATTGTAGAGTTTGCTATACAAAGGCATGCCGCTGGCAAATCAGTTCTTGAAGCCGCAATGGAGGGAGCGAAAGCGAGGTTCCGTCCTATCTTGATGACTTCATTTGCTTTTATCGCCGGATTATTGCCGCTTGCTTTTGCTACGGGACCTGGTAAAATTGGTAACAGAACCATTGGTACTGCTGCTGCCGGAGGTATGCTTATAGGTACAATTTGTGGGGTATTTGTTATTCCGGGATTGTATTACATATTTGGTAGAATTGCCGAAAAACACAAGCTGGTAAAACATGAAGAAGAAAACCCATTAACAGAAGAAATTGATAACAATCATGTATAAATTCAAATTACATCAATATGCTATTGCTTTAGGGCTTTGTCTTGCTGTAGTAAGTTGCAAGACTCCAGAAACAGTAGCAGAAACTCCAAAGACTCCGGTTCCTGAGTCTTTTGGAGACAAGAAAGACACGACAAATATGTCGGCTATTAAGTGGAATAATTACTTTAAAGATCAGAATCTTGTAGATTTAATAGATGTTGCTCTAAAAAACAATCAGGAGCTAAATATCACTTTGCAAGAAATAGAAATTGCCAAAAATGATATTCGCGTTAAAAAAGGATTATTGTTGCCAACTGTTGGCGTACGTGCTGGTGCAGGAGTAGAGAAAGTAGGAAGATATACTAGCCAGGGTGCTGGTGATGCTTCTACTGAAATAACTCCTGGTAGAGAAACGCCAGATCCACTGGGTGATTTTACTATTTCGGCTTATGCAAATTGGGAGGTGGATATCTGGAAAAAATTGCGTAATTCTAAAAAAGCAGCAGTAAGCAGATATTTAGCGACTGTAGAAGGGAAAAACTTTGTAATTACTAACCTAATTGCAGAAGTTGCTGATTCTTATTATGAATTATTAGCTCTTGATAGCCAACTAGAAATCGTAAAGCAGACGATAAAATTGCAAACGAATGCTTTGGAAATTGTAAAAGTTCAGAAGCAAGCTGCGAGAGCAACAGAATTGGGTGTTCAGAAATTTCAGGCTGAAGTTTTAACTTCAAAAAGTATGGAATTTGAGATTCTTCAGAAGATAAAAGAAGCAGAGAATAAAATCAACTTTTTGTTAGCACGTTATCCTCAAGAGATTAAAAGAGATAATAGTAACTTCTTGGCTTTGTTACCTTCATCGGTTAGTTCTGGGATTCCGTCGCAGTTGTTAGCGAATCGTTCAGATGTTAAACAAGCAGAGTTAGAGTTAGTGGCTGCAAAACTAGATGTAAAAGTAGCTCGTGCCGAATTTTATCCGTCACTAGATATTTCGGCTGCAATAGGAGTACAAGCATTTAAACCATCATATTTGTTTACTATGCCAGAGTCATTGCTTTATTCTTTAGCAGGAGATTTAGCTGCGCCATTAATTAATCGTAATGCGATTAAAGCGGAGTTTGCAAGTGCAAATGCAAGACAACTTCAGGCTTTGTATAATTATGACCGTACGGTTCTGAATGCTTATTTAGAAGTTTCTAATCAGCTTTCTAAAATTGATAACCTTCAAAAAGGTTATGATTTAAAATCGCAACAAGTAGATGCGTTAAACAAATCGATTGATATTTCTAATGATTTATTTAAATCTGCCAGAATTGATTATTTTGAAGTTTTAATGACGCAGCGTGATGCTCTGGAAGCTAAACTGGAATTAATAGATACTAAAAAAGAACAACTTAATGCTGCAGTTTATATTTATAAAGACTTAGGTGGTGGTTGGAAATAGAAAATCATTTTTGTTTTAGATTACAAAACCTCTTGAAAGTAAGATTTCAAGAGGTTTTTTTGTGTATTTAATGGAAATGAAGTTTTTTAAAATGAAAGTTGTTGTTGAGTAAATTAGTACTTTTATAAGGTTAAATTTATTTTTAAAAACTTCTAAAAATTAATCAATAATGCGAAAGTTTACAATAGTAATTATAATGATGTTTTTTTTGATAAGTTGTACTAATAAAGAGTTTATAATCTCGATTGAACAGCCAAAAAATAGGCAGCTCGATGACTTGAAAGTTGAAATAAATTTAGACAGGAAGAAAGTTAAGGAAATATATTTAAAATCTACCAATGTTGTTCCTACACATGAAACGATTAAAGTTTTTATAAATGAAGAAGGAATACATCACTTAGAAATAAAATTAATAGACACCACATTTAGTTATAGTATAATTTATCCCGGAGAGAAATATATTATTCTAAGTCCATATTTTAAAAAAAATGGAAAAATTAGTATTGGAATTTTAAAGCAACAAGAGAAGTTTACTTTTCATTAAACGATATTTTAGGTTGAGTTCTGGGAGACTTTATTTTGTATGTTATGTTGTATTTTGAAACTGATTCTGCAATTTGATTCACTATTAAATTCTCCATTACAACCTTAGTCAAAGTTTTAAACTTTTACAAGGGTAAAATCCTTTCAGAATCTTGATTTTGAAAGGCTTTTTAAGTAGTTAAGATTTGTCTAAATTTAGATTTCTTATGAAAACGGGAGTCCTAGCCCAGACAGTAACGGCATCCTTTGTTTGCCTTCTTTAGGCAAGCAAAGATATAGTGTATGGCTGGATTAGCTCCTTATAAATAGTATTAGACTATTGTTATGCCTGCGTCTTTATAAGGTTTTAATAGTTCATCTTCGGGATCATTATTTGTTACTAGAACATTAATGTCTTTGATTGGGCAAACAAAATAAGCTTCGGCAGTTCCTACTTTTTCGATAGAACTTAATGCGATAACAAAGTTTGAGTTTTGTATCATATTCTTTTTAATTTGCGAATCATCGTACATAATGCCTGTAATTCCGCGTTCGTGATGTATGCTGCAAACTCCTAAGATGCAGACATCGGCTCTAAAGTTTCTGAAGAAATCTATTGTTTCGATACTGGAGGTTGCAAAGGATGTTTTGCACATTTTTCCGCCTGCAAAAATGAGTTCGATATTAGGCAAATCTTCTACTAATGCCGCAACGGGAAAGCTATTTGTAATGATTGTTATTTTTAAATCGTAAGGAAAACTAGCCACTAAAGCCACTGAAGTTGTTCCGCCATCGATAAATACTACCTGACCATCTTTTAGTAATGATATTGCTTTTTCGGCAATAATTTTTTTGTTTTCGAGGTCATGTTTTTCTCTATTTCTATAATGTAGCGGTATTGGCGATGGAGCTACTGCACCGCCTCGTACTGCTTTGAGTAATCCCTGATCAGAAAGTTCTTTTACATCGCGTCTTACGGTATCTTCGGATACGTTTAAGTATTCGCTAAGCTCTATTAGCGTTACTCTGTGCTCTTTGGAAAGGTATTCTAAAATTACGTTCTGACGTTCTTCCTTTTTCATGTGTTGCGGATTTATATTGCAAAAATAAGTTAAAATTGCAATATATTGCAATTTTTGCATAAATTTGTTGCAAAATAATTTATCATGAATAAGAAAACAATTGCTATCGATATGGATGGCGTACTTGCGGATATTGAGGCGCATTTAATCACGTATTATAATAATGAATTTGGAACTGCGATTACAAAAGATAGTATTCAGGGGCTAACTGAAGAGGAAGCTTTTAAGGAGAGAGCTACTTTGCGCAGGATTTTAAATTCGGAGAATTTTTTTAGAACATTGCCTGTAATGCCTAATGCTGTGGAGAGTTTACTGGAATTACAAGAAAACTATGAGCTCTTTATAGTTTCTGCAGCGATGGAGTTTCCAATGTCTCTTTCTGAAAAAGTATTTTGGCTTGAGGAACATTTTCCTTTTATAAAATGGGAAAATATTATTTTATGCGGAAGCAAAAGAATTATTAATACAGATTATATGATTGATGATCATGCTAAGAATCTGGATTATTGTATGGGAAAACCTATTATGTTTACGGCGTTTCATAATGTAAACCAAACTCATCATTTAAGGGTAAACAATTGGAAAGAAGTTGTTGCAGTTTTAAATAAAGCAGTATAGTTAATTGCTTTTATTATTAAAGCAGAAAACCTGCCCGGAAAATCATTTTCGGGCAGGTTTTTTGATATAAATTGCAATAAACAATTAGGATTTTTTCTTCCAGAAGTTCAATATTCCATCGCAAGCAGATTCTTCGAGGTCAAAACTTTCTGGAATTTCTTCCCAAGTACTCCAATAGGTTACGAGCCTTGTGCCTTTGGGAGTTTTGCCGAGTTGTTCTCTCACATAATTAGAATAGGTGTGAAACAATTCTTTTTCTGGAAGTATGATTTTATCTATCGGACAGGTAATATCTATATTCTCGTAAAAGGAGTTATAGAAATAAAACGCATCGTAATCTGAAAATGAGATTTGATCGATATTTGAATGAATAAATTCTACATTTTTTATATCGTGTTTTTCGGCTATTTTCTTAGATACTTTTATGAGTGATTCTCTTTGTTCTACTCCATAAAAAAAGCCTCTTGTAGATGCAGCTCCCACTAAGCAAAATTTTCCTGCTCCGGCACCAATGTCTAATACCTTTTTATAAGGTTTGTCGACTAGATAATCGGCTGCAACTTTGGCTATTTCAACAGGTGTCCAATGTCGTTCAGAAAGTCTTTGAATACGAGTTGGGTACAATTGATTAAATGTACTGTCTTCGATATCAATATTTTGTCTTAGGTTTTTAAAAATCATTTTGTTAGCTGTATGTACTCTTCATTGGTCAAAAAAGTACTGTTATCTATTGTGATAACTACTCTTAAGAGCCAATTATAATAAGAATCGGTATTAATATGTGATGCATTTTTTTCTAAGATACAATTAGTTACTGTGATTTCACAATCTAAAGGGGAGATAAGGGTAAAAGTTTTATTTGTACCATAAATAGTTCCCCATGTTTCGTCTTTTTTAATAGTATTGCTTTCTAGTTTTAGTTCAACTGAATCAATTTTTCCAATTTCTTTTTGAGCATAATCTGTAATACCGATATAGAAATCGCATGATCCAATTTTTCGTAACCACAAATGGTCTTTAGTGTAATAAAGACTTCTAGGAATAAACATAATTTTTGTTTTTTATATTATATCATTTTATTATAAAATGTATAATGTGACTTAATTTTTGAATAAAACAAAGGTAAGTAGCTTTAAAATAGATTATAACGACTAAAATGATGCTTAAATTTGATTTAAATCAATATTTACAAAGTAGGAAGGAAAATAGCTTAACTTTGAGTTTATTATGATATCAAAATTTATTTTTAATAACCAATATCTTTTAAATGAGCTTCCTGAAGATGATAAGGATATGCTCGAAGAGGTTATGCATAATAAAAAATATCGCAAACATGAAGCTATATTTACTGAAGGAACTTTGCCTACAGGTATTTTTTATGTTAAGGTTGGTAAAATAAAGAAATACAAAGTTGATAACGATGGCAGGGAACAGATAATTTACATCTACAATCCTGGAGAATTTTTTGGCTATTCGGCTATTTTAAGCGAGGAATCGTATGGAGATACCACTGTTGCTATAGAAAATGCCATCATTTCATTTATTTCTAAAGACGATTTTATTCATATTCTGAACACTTCGGTAGTTTTTTCCAGATTATTATTAAAAAGTTTAAGCCATGAATTTAGTGTTATGGCAAACCTCATGGCTGTATTATCTCAACGAACTGTAAGGGAAAGAGTCGCTCTTAGTTTACTAATATTACATGATAAGTATAAAATAAGTGATATCGAAAAAAAGGTTTTTATAATGCTTTCCAGAGCCGATTTGGCAAACATGGCAGGTACTGCAAATGAAACACTGGCAAGAGTACTTCATGAATTTAAAGAAGATAATCTTATCTGGATGGAAGGTCGGAAAATACAATTACTAGATCTTAAACAACTTACATTAATAGCCAATTTTTATTAGTTTTTTGTTGTGTGGTATTTAACCGCAAAGGGCGCAAAAGGATACGCAATGTTCGCAAAGTTTTTAAATCCAAGTATGTATTAGAATCATTTTAATCCTTTGAATCTGTGGCTAACTCTTTGCGAAAATGGTACGCGGATTAAACGGATTCGCTAAGGCGAAAACACGGATTAAACGGATTTTTTGTTTTTTGTTTTATAAATCTGTGGCTAACTCTTTGCGAAAAGGGTACGCGGATGATATGGATTCGCTAAGGCGAAAACGCGGATGACACGGATTTTCTATTTTTTGTTTTATAAATCTGTGGCTAACTCTTCGCGAAAAGGATACGCGGATGATACGGATTCGCTAAAGCGAAAACGCGGATGACACGGATTTTCTATTTTTTGTTTTATAAATCTGGGCTAACTCTTTGCGGAATTGGTACACGGATTAAACGGATTTTCTATTTTTAATACTTTAAGTTTGTGGTAAATAATAACAAACTGATTGCAATAATTTTAGTTTGAGTTATATTTGATTTTCTTAACTTTGCATCATGGATAATCAAATTGTTACTCAGGCTTCGGATTTTACTACTAATGACTTAAAGTTAAAGGGCTTTAAGGTGTATGAAGTAAAAAGTGGTGTTAATGCTATTCCTACTTATAATCGTAGAGATTTTTATAAGATATGCATTAATACTAGCAAAAGTTTTATTCATTATGCAGACAGAGGTATTGAGACTGATGGTACTATATTGTTTTTTGGTAATCCTCATATTCCTTATTCTTGGGAAATTAAATCGCCATCTTATAATGGTTATGCTTGTGTTTTTACAGAAGATTTTATAAAGAAACAAGATCGTTCTCAGAGCCTTAACGAGTCCCCATTATTTAAAATAGGAGGAACGCCTATTTTTTCTTTAACTGCTGAACAGGAGAGTTTTATTGCTACAATGTTTAAGAAAATGCTCTCGGAACAAAATACTGACTATATATTTAAAGATGATTTAATTCGTAATTACATCAACCTTATTATACATGAGGCGCTTAAAATGCAACCATCGGAAAATTTCTTTAAGCATAAAAATGCATCTTCGAGAATAACAACTCTTTTTCTTGAACTCTTAGAAAGACAATTTCCTATAGAAACCAAGAACCAACCGCTTAAGTTAAAAACACCACAGGATTATGCTCAAAATCTTGCTGTGCATGTAAACCACCTGAATCGTTCGGTGAGAGAAATTACTGGAAAATCGACGACAGCACATATTACCGAAAGAATAATTAGTGAAGCAAAAGCGCTTTTGCAACATACGGATTGGAGTATTGCTGATATCGGATATTCGTTAGGATTTGAGTATCCTAGCTACTTTAATAATTACTTTAAAAGACTTACAGGAACAATACCTAAAACTTTAAGAGTGTAGATTGTTTGAAATTCTTAATTTTTTGTTTGATAATCGTTATATCTGTATGTCTTTGCCAAAGTAAATTTGCATTGAAATAATTAGTATTAACCAATATTAGATTGTTTAGCTAAATGATATGGTCGAAGTTATTATTGACCACCACTTCAAGATTTAGTTTCTATCTGATGTATAAAACCAGAAAAATTATGAAAAATCAAGCAGATCAAATCGATACTACAATTTTCCCCAAAGGAGATCCTGCACCAGCAGATTATTTTACTGGTAATGCTTGGATAAAAACTCTTGTTCCTGATAATCGCGCACTAAATGTTGTTATGGGAAATGTAGTTTTTGAGCCTGGCGCAAGAAACAACTGGCATACTCATCCCGGAGGTCAAGTTCTTATAGTTACTCATGGAGTAGGGTACTATCAGGAAGAAGGAAAAGCAATCCAGTTGCTTAATGCAGGTGATGTTGTTTCTATTTTACCAGATGTTAAACATTGGCATGGTGCATCTCCAGAGAGTGAATTTACTCATATAGCAATAAGTACTAATACTCAAAATGGTATTGTAGATTGGCTGGAAAGAGTAACTGACGAACAATACAATAGCTTTAAATAATTTTAAGGTATAGGTGTGTTGTTTCATCCAATATTAATTTAAAAACAAGCTTAAAAAAAGTAATTCTTAAATTTTTGTTCTCTACATTATTATAAGAGAATATTTTTGTAATTTACTGTTTTTAAATTGGTTGCATTTTTATTGGGTTAGCATTAAATAATAAATTAAACTACAACAAATAACTAATTTATGTCAACACATTATACAACAGTTATCGAAGAAGGAATAGTTCCTAATAAATATACTACAGGCGCAGTTTCTTATAAAAAACGTACTAGCGATATTCAGCCACGTAATACTACTATAAAAGAAGTTGCTTTTGAGGCAGGTTCTAGAAATAATTGGCATACTAACTCGGCTTTGCAATTGCTTGTTGCGACTGAAGGTGTTGGATATTTTCAGGAAAGAGGTACACCAATACGATTGGTTCATAAAGGAGAAGTTCTTACCATTTTGTCAGGGGTAGAACATTGGTATGGCGCAACACCAAATAGTCGATTCTCACATATAGCAATTATTACCGAGATTGATAAAGGCATCGGGACTTGGATGGAACAAGTTACTGATGAAGAATACAACAGTTTTTCTAAATAATTTTAGCAATGAATCTATTTAAAAACTGAGTTTGAATTTGTTTGTAAACAAGAATTAAATATAACTATAAAACTATGGAAACAAAAAACATAAAAGCATTTGGTACTGAAGCTGCTGAAGCACCATTAAAAACATTAGACATTAAACGTAGAGCGGTAACGGCTCATGATGTAGAAATTGATATTTTGTATTGCGGAATTTGTCATTCAGACCTTCACTCGGCTAGAAACGAGTGGCACGGTACGACATACCCAATAGTTCCGGGACACGAAATTGTGGGTAGAGTAACCAAAGTAGGAGATCATGTAAAAAACTTTAAAGTAGGAGATTTAGCTGGAGTAGGATGCATGGTTGATTCTTGTAGAGAGTGTGAACATTGCAAAGAAGATTTAGAGCAGTTTTGCGATTCAGGAAGTACACTTACATTTGATTCTCCGGATAAACATTTAGGTGGACAAACGTTTGGTGGATACTCTGAGAGTGTTGTTGTAGATGAAAATTTTGTTCTTCATATATCTGATAAATTAGATCTTGCCGGTGTTGCACCTTTACTTTGTGCTGGTATTACAACTTACTCTCCTTTAAAACACTGGAAAGTTGGTCCTGGACAAAAAGTAGGTATTGTAGGTATTGGTGGTTTAGGACACATGGGAATTAAAATTGCAAAAGCAATGGGCGCTCATGTTGTAGTTTTTACTACTTCGTTATCTAAAACGGAAGATGCTAAACGTTTAGGAGCAGACGAAGTTGTATTATCTAGTGATGCCGAACAAATGGCTAAACATGCTAAAAGCCTTCATTTTATTTTAGATTGTGTATCGGCTCAACATGATATCGATGCGTATTTAAACTTACTTAGAGTAGATGGAACGCTTACATTAGTAGGTGCACCGATGGATCCACTTCCTGTAACATCATTTAGTCTTATATTAGGCAGAAGAAGTTTTTCTGGTTCTTTGATCGGTGGAATTGCCGAAACTCAGGAAATGCTTGATTTTTGCGCGAAACATAACATCACCGCAGATATAGAAATTATTGGCGTAAATGGTGTTAACGATGCTTACGAAAGATTATTAAAAGGCGATATAAAATATCGTTTTGTAATAGACATGGCTTCTCTTAAAAACTAGAGAATTATTAAATAAAAAAAGGTGTTCATTGTAATGATGAACACCTTTTTTTATTTAATAATTAAGCTATTTGCTGATTACTATATTCCAATTTGCACCGCTATAAACTTTATGTTTTTCGGAGAAACTCCCTTGGTTTACTGCCAATGAAAAGTTTAAAAGACTATTAAAGTAGGAAACATCGGTTCCGATTTTTACCTCTCCAAAAGTATGTACTAGTTTTAGTTTGCCGTCATATACTTTTTTAGTTCCATCGAAGATTTGAATTTTTACCAAATCTCCTGCTTTCAAGTCTAAATTGGCAAATGTTTTTTTGTCGATGTTCGTCCATACATTTCCATATTGAATATCCAAAATCGGAATTCCTCCTTTGATGATTCCTTTCTCGAAAACAGGTTTTTGGTATTCTATTTTTACTACTTCATTAGGTAATTTTGGTCCGACTTGGTCAAAAGTAATTGTTTTGGATGCCAAACGCGCGCCAGTATATGCATACACATCACGACCATGAAAAGTATATGATTCATTTGAGTCCTGACGACGATTTTTGACTTCGTCAATCTCGCGAATTTCCTGAATTCCTAATTGTTCTGCTATCAAAGTTAACGTTCCGTTATCTGGAGTTACAAAATAATGTCCTGATTTAGTAAGCAATACAACCGAATGTCTTGCTGTTCCCACTCCGGGATCACAAACAGAAACAAAGACTGTTCCTGTGGGATAATATTGAGCTGTTTGCGATAAGCGATAAGCTGCTTCCCATATATTATACACTGGGATTTCGTGCGTTAAATCGAATATTTTCAAATCGGTAGAAACGCCCATTGCAACTCCTTTCATAGCTGATACCGCACCGTCTTTTAATCCAAAATCAGATTGAAAAACCAATACGTTATTCTGAGAAAAGCTATTAAAAGTAACAGCACACAAAAAAAGTAATAATCGTAGTTTCATTTTTTATCGTATTTAGAAGATGTTTTACCACAAAGCTCTATGTGTGTTTAACTGCAGAGAACGCAATCCCGAAGTGTCGGGATACGCAAAGGTCGCAAAGTTTTGGGTGTATTTAACTGCGTTTAACCGCAAAGTTTGCAAAGTTTTATATGTTTTAATCGCAGAGAACGCAATCCCGAAGCGTCGGGATACGCAAAGGTCGCAAAGCTTTGGGATAGAATCTTTTTAATCTGTGGCAAAAAATATCTAGTCTCAGTGACTTAGAACCTTAGCATCTCAGAACCTTAAAAAAAATCAATCTAATTTAACACAATCAAAGCTAAGAATATTAAGTAGTTCTATAATTTTATTTGATTCTATTTCATTGGCTTCAATTCGTAGTATTTTATCACAATCTTCTAAGTCAAAATTAATTTTATGGTCTTGAAAATAGTCTTGAATACTTTTTATAATTACAGTTGTTTCAGTTTCGTTTTGAACGTTTGTTTTAAAAATTTCAATCATGATTTCTCTTTTTTAAAATGGATTGTAAGATATACCAAATCTAAAATAGCCTTGAGGATCTTGCTTGTTGTCATAAATATATTTGTCGGTTCGTTCGCCTCTTTCGGTAACACGAGTGCTTAAAACATTGTTTATTCCGGCTTTAAATGTGCCTATGATTTTTCGGTCTATATGATATTCGTAGGTTACGCCAGATTTTAATTCGAGAGAGTTTACCATTTACACCATCTTAACATGGATGTTCTTTATATTATTTCTACAGAAATTGTTACGCATAAGTTCGACAAAGTCATGATAAAAAAGTATTGGAAGTATCGTTTGTTTTACTATTTGGTTTCAAATTATAAAATAGAACATAGAATAGTTTTTGAAATGATACCTATTAAGTCTTGGTTTTCAATAGAATAATTGTTCTGGGTTATTGCAAGTATTTCTTCGGGTGTTGTCGAAAGTTGAAAAAATCAAGATTTGATTCAATTGATGTTCTTATACTTCGAATAATATTAATTGCTTAACTCTTATATTTTTAAAAAATTAAATATCTTTATATAAAGTGATTTTTAATCATAAAAAATAATTATTTTGACTACAACAGAATTTTTAACCCGACTAGTGATAGCCCTTTTCGCAGGATTAATTATAGGTTTTGAGAGACAATGGCATCATAAAGAAACTGGCTTAAAAACCAATATGCTGGTCGCAACAGGAGCAGCAGCTTTTGTATTATTGTCTATAAAAGTTGCAGCAACTGCACCAAATATAGATGTAACTCGTATTACTGCCCAAGTCGTTATGGGAGTTGGTTTTCTGGGAGCAGGAGTAATCTTTAGAGAAGGACCAAATGTACATGGATTAAACTCGGCAGCTACAATATGGTGTAGTGCAGCTATTGGCTGTATTGCGGCTTCAGGTTATTTTGCCGAAGCATTAATTTGTACATTCTTAGTTACTATCGTGAACACGGTTCTTGAACCTGTAGATAAATGGTTAAGAAATAGGAAGTAAGGAGTGGCATATTAGATGAAAGAAGTGAGGTATGACTTAGCAGTTAAATTTCTTTTAAGCACACATGATGGAATCGATTGTTTGTTTATGGAATGAGGATGTTGATTTAATTTGTATTAAAAAAGCAACTTGATTATGAGTTGCTTTAATTTTAATATTATTTACGGGCAGGGAAATCGGGTTATCGTTGTGGATATCCTAACCTAGTAGCAGGGTACCTTTGAAGTTTGACTTTTTTAACTTATTTGTCTAATACTTTATTAAGTGTTATTTTGCATTTTCTGTTTTTTTCTTTATAATGATAATAAGATAGTATTATTTGTTTGGGATTACATTTTTCTATTTTATAATCTTCATTATCCCAAACGAATGTAGAATCATTTTTTATACTCCAAGATCTTGGACCACTTATTAAATCTCCATCGTTGCTGAATAAATCAAAACCTTTACCCTCATTTATAGGCTTGCTTAAATATTTATCATAGTCTCTTTTTTTATTAAACTTAAAATAAACATGACTACTACCACAATCATCCTTATATTGCCAATATTCATTTTTTTTGGCTATAAAAATACTTTCGAGTTCTTTTTGTTTGGTACAAGAAAATTGAATAGATAAACATATTAAAATTACTATTTTCTTCATTGATTTTTTTATAATTTATTGGATAAGTATTTTCTTGATATTGAAGTTCTAAACTAATTTCCTTACCTATTTTAAAATTAGACGTAGTCGAACAAAAACTATTATCGCTCACTTAATTTATATATACACCGCATCTGCATGAGGTATTTGTTGCGGACACAAAAAGAATTTACATATCTTACTTGAAGATTATCGATTTAGACTACGGGTACTGATTGCAAATCAGCGCTATCGTTGCGCATACCTGAGTGGTCGAGTCAGACACATATTAATTTTCTAAATCCTTTGATTTTGTATTTGTATATTTTTCAAGTTTGGAAACTATTTCGTTTTTAAATCTTGTTTGAATTCTATTTTCTTCATCTTTACCAAATTCTTCTTGTTTTAGCCATTTTTGGTTACGATTAGTAAAAACAGAGCGAATAGCAATATCTATATGTGTAGTATCTTTAAATGTTTCTTCATCTCCAATAAAAGAGATGTAATACATTTCTTCGGGAGTATCTTTAAAATAAAATATGTGACTTTCTAAAAAATCATACCCTCTTTTTGACCAGTTATCATTATCATCCCATTTGCTTGGGATTTTGTATTCGGGATATTTAGAATACAAACTATCAATCGCAATTTTAATTTTTGCTTTTGATGTAGGAAAACGGATAGTAGAAAAGCCGCCCAATGTTCCATCGCAAGTAATACAGGTAAGTAATATAAAAAGCAAACATAATTTTATTTCTAATTTCATAATTTTTTATTTTAATGTCCAAACACTGTTGGGTCTATTGGTGACTCAGCAGTATTAATACTTCTAGCACCTTGAATTACTGAACGTACAAGATATTTACCAATTGTGTGACCTGTTTTTGGCCATGCAGCAATTCCTAATCCTACGCCTAAAGCTCACTCATTTAATTTATATATACACTGCATCTGCATGAGGTATTTGTTACGGACACAAAAAGAATTTACATATTTTACTTGAAGATTATCGATTTAGATTACGGGCACTGATTGCAAATCAGCGCTATCGTTGTGTATATCCGAGCTGTCAGGTTTATCGTTATGCATATCCTAGCCTAGTAGTCGGGTACCTTTGAAGTTTGACTTTTTTAGCTTATTTGTCTAATACTTTATTAAGGGTTATTTTGCATTTTCTGTTTTTTTCTTTATAGTGATAATAAGATAGTATTATTTGCTTGGGATTACATTTTTCTATTTTGTAATCTTCATCATCCCAAACGAATGTAGAATCATTTTTTATACCCCAAGATCTTGGACCACTTATTAAATCGCCATCGTTATTGAATAAATCAAAACCACCGTTAATGAACCTATTATATTTATCATAATCACCTTTTTTATTGAATTTAAAATAAACTCCATGACTTTGACAATCATCTTTATATTGCCAATATTCATTTTCTTTGGCTATAAAAATAGTTTTGAGTTCATTTTGTTTGGTACAAGAAAATTGAATAGATAAACATATTAAAATTACTATTTTCTTCATTGATTTTTTTATAATTTATTGGATAATTATTTTCTTGATATTGAAGTTCTAAACTAATTTCCCTTTTGAAAAATTGCCAAAATTATCTTCTTGTCGTCTTAATTGTAATCCACCTGCTCTCCAAAGTGTTCTAACGAGTGCAGTGTGAACGTCTCCGACTTCCCACTCATAATCAAACGAAATATATAAAGCCTCGTCAAAATATTCGCGAAGTCATTTTTATTTATTTAAACAATTCAAATTTCTTCATACATACTTTAAACTTGTACTTGCTTTTTTGAAGTGGGCATCGAGGGAAAGAAAACTTCAGGAATAATATTCTAAAATTATATTCCTTGAATTACTTTAAAATTATCAATCTCAATTTTATTAGATTCAGGGTCAAACATTTTAACTGTTATATTACGATTTTTTAAAATTAAATAACTTTCAAATTCATTTACAAATTTATGATCATTATTTTTTTTATGGTATTTGATTAAAATCAATGCTAATCCATAGCCCTCATCGTCCCATTTAATATTCTTAGTTGTTATTAGACTTTGCCATAATATAGATTTATTTGTCTGTCGTAAAACAAGTCCGTTTTTAATATTAAATTTGCTTATATCTTTGAAGTCAATTTTATCATCTTTTTCAATTAATAAAGGATAAAACTCTAAATATCTTATAGAGCCTGTTGAACTGGACGTAAATCGAATAATGCCATAACCATCATAGTTTTCTGCTAAATTTATAGCATTATCCTTAGACTTCTTTTTGTCATTACATGCCACTATCATTAAACTAATTGCTAAAAAGTATATTAATCTCATAACTCGGTCTTCAAAGAATTCTAATGAATAAATAAATTAGTAGTGTGTGCTGTACGAAAGCCCCCTGACTTCGCACCCACAATCTAAATCCGTAAACAAAGTAGAAACAAGTAGGAACTCAAATAGACCTCAGTTCCTACTTGTTTCGTTTATATAAAAACCATTTAAAGAACAACAAAAGGGTGGCATAAATTAGAGTTATGGCTTGTAATATAGTGAAGATAGCATTTATGGGATGAGTAGTTAATTCTTCTTTTATAAGAGACGGGAGACTATTAAAACCAATGAGGATTAAAGCTAATAAAAGATATTTAATCCATGAGATTTGAAATCTAACTAGTAATCCTGCTATAAAGAGTAAGGAAAGAGTAATTATACTTAGAATCATTGCCGATTTTGAAGAAAGTATATGTGGTGAAAGTAAAAAATTAATAAGCCCAAGACCTACAGAGATAAAAATAAAATTTGATGATTTAATGTAATTTGGGTTTAAAGATAATTTCATTGTAAATTTTATCAGGGTATAAGAATATATTAATAAATTAAGCTAGAAATAAAGATAATAAAAAAAGTGAGATTCAAAATAATTACTGATAATCGTTTTGAAATTATATTGGTATTATAGCATTTATCTAATTAAAATCGGATTGGCTTTTTTATTCTTTAATAAACAAAAAAGAGGACTAAAAAAGCCCTCCTTATATACTATAAATGCTAAAACGAATTATTCACTTTCAGCTCCTACAAAGTCATCACCAGTTTCACCAGCGGCTACTAATTCAGGTTTTGAAGCTTTAAGCGCATTAAATCTTTCTAATTGTTCCATTTCTCCTTCTTCACCACTAAAGTATGGGAATACGTCCATAATAGGTGATTCTGCAATAGCAGGAATCGAGTAATCTCCCATGGTGTTTTTCATTATCCCGATTGTATTATCATAGGCTTCTTTTACATCATTTGCTTGTACCAAAATATACATATTTGATCTTCGCTCTTTTCCGCTTTCTTCATCATACGCCATTAAAGATACTTTTGATTTAAACCAACGATCTGCATTTTCAAAAGGGTGAATTTCGGCATAATTAGCCATTTTTATATTTGTGATTTTAAATTCTTCACTAATATAGGCTGACATTTCTTCATTAATTCTGGTTTCTGCTTCCGTATAAGATAACGCATCTACCAAGTAAGGTTCTGTTGTAACCTTTTGTGTTCCAGTATCATCTGTCTTTCTATATTTTACCTTGCATTCGTACCAAATTGTGCTCATTTCTTTTTTTTTAAGGGTATCAAAGATAGATTTTAAAGAAAAAGAAATCGACAATTCGTAAAATAGATATTCACAATTTAAATCAAATAATTACATTCGGTTTCTTGTGTTTTTTACTCTATTGTTACAGAGTATATTAGGTAATAAAGAGATTTTAAGCAATGATTGTATTTTATAGAAAATATTTAGATTAATCCTATTATTTTTTTTGATGCGAAATAAATACTAGTAAATCTATTACCTATAAAGCCGAAAATTTTAAATTAATTAACGATATTGCTTATGAATTAAGGCACAATAAAATATATCTTATTTTTATGAGTGTATTGTAATCTCACGTAGATTTATTTTAATATAACAGTTATGGTCACGTTGCTTTAATTCAATTATTCTTTTTATATGTTGTGTGAATTGTGATATTATAAGTAATTTTTAATATCATTAAAAAATTAGTTGCTATTTGTTGAAATTGTGGCTTTTTTTGATGTTTTTTTGATTTAAAAGGAGTTATATTTAAATGTACTTATATTAATTTTATCCCAATAATTTATCCAGATATGTTCAAACTATTTATTTCCATTTTGAAATATTCAGGAATATTTCTTAAAATATAAAATATGAAAAATACCACACATTTTTACTCATTAAAACCGCAATGGCAACGGTCGTTTGCTGATGGAATTAATGCTGAACTTATTGATGATAAAATAATTGTTATTCCAGAAACAATTGGAACCGGACATACTTATTTTATAGAAGTAGCGCCAGGTATTTCGGTACTTTTTAGCGATTATACGTTAACTAGCCCTATAAGGATGAGTAAACTGACATCAGAGGAAGAGTTTTATATATTTGATTATAATCTAACTGAATTTGGCGATTTAGATGATGAAATAAACGATGCAATAAATTTAGATTTGACCATCTTAAATAATCAAATTGAAAATGCTTATGAACCCGCAGTAAATCAAAAGACATTTGGTTTTAGTTTATTTATAGATGCCGTTATGATGCAGAAATTTATTAACGAAATGCCTCATGCAGAATTCCTTAATAATAAACTTAATAATAGTAATAAACCCCATAAGGATTATATAGATAGCAATAGTTTAATATTGATTTTTTCTTTAAAAGAAAAATCAATATTTGATGTTTCATTCGAGGAATACTTAAAAGGAATCTCTTTTAAATTATTAGCAAATTTTTTAAATCGTAATGCCGATTTAGTCCCTGCAAAAGAATATATGTAATAATGATTGGTGGTAATCATTATTAATGTTTTTATTTGGTTGTTTTTTATTTTTTTTGATTTAAAGTTTACCCGATTACAAAATGTAGTTGGGTTCTTTATTTAGAAAAGGTTTAGGATCTGCAAAGATTTTTACTTCATATCATTCTGAATCTTTCTTGACTTTGATATAGTCTTTACTCTCAATAAAAAATTCCTTGATTCAAGTTTAAAAAAGCTTTGCGTTTGGTATAGATTCATGATTTTCAGAATGTTTATAACTTTAAAAATAAATAACTGAACTAATTAACTATTTCTTATTTTTGATGGAACGAAATAATCAAAATATGTATTTGAAAAAGATAAAAAGGTATGTAGTAGCCCAATTAATTGCTTTATTTGGGATAGTTTTATTGTTAATTGGTTGTAACCAAAAAGAAAAGAAAGTTATAGAAAAGCAAGTTGTTTATCGGGCAATAAGTACAAATAAAGATACTGCTGTTTTATCAATTGTGATAAATAAAGACCGATTTTATGGTCAATATGAAATAAAGTACGGAGAAACAACGAAAGATTCTGGAAGTATAAAAGGTAACATCAAAAAGGATGTATATCTTGGGGAATTTTATTGTAGAACTTATGGAGGTGACCTAAAAAGAGTTCCGATTTCGTTATTAAAAAAAGACAATAAATTAATTTTAGGAAAAGGTGTCGTAACCACATATCTTGGTCTGCCTTGTTTTGCTCCAGAGATTCCTATAAGTTATACCGATGCTGAATTTATATTTCAAGAGATAAAAAAATAAGTTTTTTAAGGCACAGAGGTTCTGAGTAGCAAAGGTTCAAAGGGCTGTACTGGTGTTTAAGATGTATATATTGAGTTTTCATTTTCAATAAATATATTTTAAAATCTGTGTTTGATAATTAACCGCAAAGTTCGCAAAGGATTAAGCAATCCCGAAGCGTCGGGAGCAAAGTCTTGAATCTATTTAATCCTTTTAATCTGTGGCAAAAATTTGACCGCAAAATTTTTCCCTTTGAACCTTTGAATCTCAGAACCTTTGTACCTCAAATATTTTATTTAATTTCAGTAACAAACTCTTCCATTGGAGTTCTTACTTTTTTCATGTTAACTAGCCAGTCATTAGCTTCATCTCTGTAACCAAGAGGCAACAATAACGCACTTTTTAAACCTTGCTCTTCTAAACCTAAAAGTTTATCCATTTCTGCAGGAATAAAACCTTCCATTGGTGTAGCGTCTACTTTTTGCTCAGCAGCAGCTACAATTGCAACTCCCATAGAGATATAAGCCTGACGAGCCGCGTGATTTGCGTGCCACTCTGTAGAAAGAGGTTCGTAAAGTCCCCAAAGTGTTTTCTTGTAATCATCCATTGTATCAGCTGGCAAACCTCTCTCGGCAAGAGTTTTGTTAAATACAGCAGTAATTCTATCAAGCGAATAACCATCCCAAGCTGCGAAAACTAATAAATGCGAACAATCTGTAATCTGACTTTGGTTCCAACTAATAGCTTTAATTTTTTCTAATAAATCTGGATTACTAATTACAAAAATTTTATATGGTTGTAATCCCGAAGAAGATGGAGCAAGTCTGGCAGCTTCCAGTATATAATCCAATTTTTCTTGCGGTACTTTATTACCGTTCATTTTTTTAGTAGCATATCGCCACTTTAATGTGTCTATTAAATTCATCTTTTAATTATTTTTAATTAGGAAATACAAATCTAGATAAAAGCTTGTTACTTTTTGTAACTTTGTAACGAAAAGTAATAGTGACAAATGAGTAACCAAGTAACATGGTATGGAAACAGAAAATGATATTCGATTAAAACAGTGCTATAGCACAGTAATGGCCATTCAGGATGTGGTGGATATATTAAACGGGAAGTGGAAAATATCGATTATTGCCTGTTTATGCTATAAAAAAATGCGTTATTCGGACTTATTAAAAGAGATTAAAGGTATTTCGGGTAAGATGCTTAGTAGAGATTTAAAAGAGTTAGAAGTAAATCTTCTTATAACCAGAACAGTTTTAAGCACTCAGCCTATAATGGTAGAATATGAAATTACAGAATATGGTGCAACGCTCAAAGATGTTACCAAAGTAATCGCAGATTGGGGTATTAAACATCGCCAGAGAATAATGGAAAAATAGTATTCAGTTTCAGTTTTTAGTTTCAGTCCCGAAATTTCAGGATAGTATATACTCTCAATATAATGTAGTAGGGGTTTAACCGCAAAGTTCGCAAAGGGTTACGCTATGTTCGCAAAGTTCGGAATCTATTTAATCCTCTTATCCCGAAGCTTCGTGAGTGGCAAAAGATTTGACCGCAAAATTTTTTCCCTTTGAACCTTTGTAGCTCAGAACCTCAGTAACTTAGAATCTTAAAAACAAAAAATCCCTCTATATTGAGGGATTTTGTTTTTATATGCTAAGATTATTTAGTTACTTTTTTAAATCTCATCATCGGGACGTCATTTAGTAATAAATTAAGTTTACCATCTTTATCAATAGAGTAGGCATTGATTTTTTTAATCATTTGCAAGAAAGTTTGTTCTCCACCACCTTCACAAAACATCATAGTTGTTGGCCCTTGTTCTCCAAATGTTAGTGTTTTTCCTTTTAATGTAAATGGAGCACTAAATCCATTACATCCTGCATTTCCAGATGCTTGTTTTGTAGCTTCATCAAATTTAAGAAAAGGTTTTTTATCAGGATATAAACCTTCAAATGCTATACGTGGACCAGAAATATATTCTAGTTCCCAAGAGGTATTGTAAAGATCTGCAGTTTTTGTAGTGTCTTTCATCGTTGTACATGAGTTAAAAGAGAGTGTTAAAACAGTAACGAAAAGTAGTACGTAGTTTTTCATAAAATAAGATTTTAGAACATAAATTTAAAGGTTTTTAATCGAGTTTTATTAAAAAAGCATGATTATTTTTGGATAGATACGTTACTTTTGCTGAAAATAAACAAGTCTGAAGCAGTTTTTTATCATATTACTTTCATCTATACTAATGTTTCCATCTTTTGGGAATGTATTGGTTTATGCGATGTTTAAAATTAACCAAGATAAAATTGCTAAAACTATTTGTGTACAAAGAAAAGTAGAATTCAATTCTTGTAATGGAAAGTGTGAGCTTAAAAAAAACTTATTAAAGCTTGATGCTAATGAAAAAGAGATGCAAAACCATCTAAAAGAAAAGCAAGAACTTGTTTTCATTCAAAATTTTAGTAGCGATGATATCTTTGATAAAAAATATAAAGAGAATCATTTAACTTCTTTTTTTCATTTTGCAAAGAAACCTATCTCGGTTTCTATAGTAACATTTCGACCTCCAGCTTATTTTATATAAAATCTAATTTCAATTTTCAATCGGTATTGAAATGAATTTTCATGGCTTTTTGCCAATGGAATACTTGTTATTATTTAAAATTTATATAAAACTAAATGAAAAATATACTTTTTGCCCTTTTAATATTGGGGCAAGTTGCTTTTGCACAGCACAAAACTACAAAAGACAACGCCAAAACTGAAGAACTAGATAATATTACTATTTACGGAAAAAAAGAAAAGCGGTACAACGATACAATCTCTTCTATTGCAACACGTACTGCGACAAAGCTTATAGATATACCACAATCTATACAGGTAATCTCCAAAGGTATTTGGCAAGATCAAGGAAGTTTAAATCTTAATGAGGTTGCCAAAAATATGGTAGGAGTTGCTAATACAACGCCTTATAGCTCATTTTCTATGAGAGGTTTTAATAATTATGGAGATTCTTATTTATTGACCAATGGGATGCGAGGTACTCTATATCATTATAGCCAGAAAGTATTATTATATAATCTCGATCAAATCGAAATAATGCGAGGACCAGCCTCTGTAATGTATTCTGTAGGAAATCCAGGAGGAGTTATTAGTTTAACGACCAAACAACCTCTGGATAAAGCAAGATATGAGGTTAATTTTACTACCGGAAGTTGGAATTTATTTACAGGATTTGCCGATGCTACGGGACCATTAACTAAAGATAAAAAATTAAAATACAGATTGGTTGTAGGAGGAGAGAATAGCGATAGTTATAGAAATTTTCAATACATGAAAAACTTGCTTATTACGCCAACTTTGCAATATGATTTCTCGGATAAAACATCTTTAAATCTTGATTATACATACCTAACTATGAATTCGCGTTTTCAATATGACAGAGGGACATATATTAAGAAAAAAGACGATGGAAGCTATGATTTTGATAATGTTGATCCAAATTTTACTACGCAAGGAAATCCTTCGTTTGGGAAAGATAAAAACTCTTCGGCTTCGCTAACTTTTAAACATAAATTTAGCGATAAGCTTAGCTTTACATTAATGAGTCGATATGTAAAAAGAAATTTGGATATGCTTGATGTTTATGGATTTGGACCATTAAATGCTACACAAGATAGTATTCCGAGAGAAGGAACTACATGGAAATATAATACGCAATGGATTGCTAATACGGCATTTTTGAAATATAACTTTAAGACTTCTAAATTTATATCACATGAACTGATAGTTGGCGCAGATATTATTCAGGATCGTGTTTTAAAAAATCTATATATAAGCAAAGTATATCCGTCGTTAAGCATTGATAATCCAGATTATTCGCAAGATGCAATTGTTATTAATGATCCAAATGTACCGCTAGGAGATGAGGGAATGGATAATAATACTAAGGTTACGAATAACTATGCAGGGTTTATTCAGGATCAAATTTCGATAGGAGAAAAATGGAAATTAAACTTGGCAATGCGCTATAATGAATATCGTTACAAACAAAAGCCTGTAGATGAACTTGATGCTACGGGAGTAGAAATAACTTCAGATGCTAATGCATGGATTCCACGAGTAGGAGTGGTTTATGAACTTAAAAAGAATATATCTCTATATGCATCTTATACAGAATCATTTGAACCACAAACCAATAATAATGTTGGTGCTGGTGGACCATTTCCGCCAAAAAAAGGAAAACAATATGAGATAGGTTATAAAGGTGACTTTTTTTCGAATAGACTAAGTACTACGCTGGCTTTATATGATATAGATTATGTAAACTTACTTGTGGCTGATCCGAGTGATCCAAACAAGAAAAGAAGAATGGCAATTCCGGGTTTAAACAGTAAAGGAATTGAAGTTTCGGTACAAGGTATTATTTCTCAAAACTGGTCAGTGATGGGAAGTTACTCTTATAATGAGGTTAAATATCTAGGAAAAACATCGATAGGAAATGTAGGCGACAGACCTTTGAATGCTCCTAAATATGTTGGTAATGTTTGGTTGGAATACAATTTTACCGAAACAATATTAAAGAATTTAAAATTAGGTGCAGGAATTAGGTTTCAAGGAAATACTTTAGGAGGTAGTTACCGCGCTGATTCTATTTTATTACCTGCTTTTTCTTATATCGATATGTCGGCAAATTACAGATACAAAAATTATATTGTTGGTGTAACTGCCAATAATATTACCGATAAACTATATTTTCCAGGCGCATACGGAACAACATCTTTGTTTGCTGGAACACCTCAAAATATTCGTCTTAATCTTGGTTTTGTATTTTAGATATTAAGGATTTACAGAAGAAAATGTAGTACATAAATGAATCTAGATTACATTAAGAATAAAATTTAACCGCAAAGAGCGCAAGGAAAAATCGCAGAGTTCGCAAAGCTTAATCATTAAGCTTTGCGAACTTTGCGTAAATCTTGGTGTTCTTTGCGGTAAAATCATTTTGCTTTTCTCTTTTTTTATAGATCTATTGGGTTAACCACTTTTCTAAAGTCTTCATTATTTTTTCCTGATCTTGTTCTGGGAAATTTTTTATTCTTGTTGCATGACTTCCTCCCGGATTAACCATTTTTAGCGCATCAAGGCTAGGGTTTGGAGTAGGCGAGCAAGCTCCCCAAGTATCATAACCTCCATAGATATAAAGTATTTTTGAACCTTTATTTTCTACGTATTCTCTAACTTTTTTGATGTATTTTGGGTTGTAGGTTATTTGGACATCTTTAGGTGCAAATCGAGAATTTGAAGTGCTTTTTACAGCAGTCAGTAAATCTTTTACTGGAGTAAAATCAAAACCATAATAACCCAATTCGCTCATGTGTTGGTAATAAGATGGTAATAACTCATCGAAGGTTTTATCACAGTAAAAACTAATTCCAACGATTTTATTCATGTAATCAAATAATTCTTTTGAAGATGCATTTTTACTCGGAATGTCTTCGCATTTTCCTCCCCATTGCCAGAAAGAAAAAGGAAATTCGAGAGCAGCATATTCTAATGCTTCATCCATAGAAACTTCTGTAAAAGTCATTTCCTTTTCTGCTGCATATAGTTTTATTTCGTTAAGAAGTGCAGTTCTATTTTGAAGTAATGCACGCTGAAATTCAACTATTTTCTCGCGACATTCTGCTGTACCTACAGTTGCTAAATGTTGTTGTATTCTTGGATCTTCTTGTGTATTAATTAATGGTGCTACATAAGGAACTGCAACATCAATATCTTTTGGGTATTTAGACTTGTAAATTAAGGTAGTTTCTCCGCCTTTGCTAATTCCTGTCGAAATCCATTTTCCTGTGTACAATTGTTTTAGTTTAGTAACAATGTTATGATAATCGGCAATGGCTTGATCATTTGTCAGGTATTCCCAAGGAATTGGGTTTGGTCTGGATTTTCCATAAAAACGATATTCTACAATAACCTGATTGGCATTTAATAAAGAACTTAATTCGGTTTTTGTGTATCGAGCTGCATATCCTTCGGTTTCGATTACCATCGGACTATTAAAATCTATATGCGATAAATAGATATAATGTTTAAAGGTTCCCTTTTTAGGATTCTTATGATCTAATGGTTCATTAAGTACCAATTGATACGATTCTTTAAAACCTTCTAAATCTTTCATTTTGGTAATTTCAACACCAGGAAATAATTGGGATAATTTATTCTCTAAATCGGTTTTAACGGCAGTTTCTGTTTGAGCAAAACTCAAGTATGAAGTAAGGGAAACAACCAGAAGTAATAAAATGTGTTTTAACTTTTTCATTATTTTTAAATTGATTTTTTTATAAAAATATAGTCTTCAAAACTAATCAATTTATACTATATTAACCTTAAGTTGTCTTATGTTAACTAGTTCTTTGTAAAATTGGATTTGGAAAAAATAATCTGCTATTTTTAATGAAATTTCAACTTTAAATATGGAACCTATTCAACTTATTTCAGACAATTTTATTGAAGAAAATTGTGATTTTAAAAAATTAATCGAAGGACTTCGTGATGGATTTTCGACAGAAAAAATTGAAGTACCTCTTCGGCATCACCATGATTTTTCTAACCCTGAGGAAAACAAAGATTCTACATTATTATTAATGCCCGCATTTCAGCCTGGGAAAGATTTAGGAGTAAAAATCGTTACCGTAAGCCCTAATAATGGTAAGTATGATTTGCCTTCTATACAAGGAACATACATTTATCTAGATGGACATAAAGGGAATATCAAAGCAATTCTGGATGCTAAATCCTTAACAGGTAAAAGAACAGCAGCAACATCGGCATTGGCAAGTAGTTATCTTTCTCGCAAGGATGCCTCGTCTATGCTTATGATAGGAACTGGTGCTTTGGCAATTAATTTAATTCAGGCTCATGCCAGTGTTCGTCCTATAACACAAGTATATGTGTGGGGAAGAACAATAGAAAAAGCACAAATGGTTTGTGACGCTCTAAAAGGTTTTCCGTTTACTTGTACAGCTGTTTCTACAATCGAAGAAGTGATATCGCAAGTTGATATAATTTCTTCGGCAACATTGTCGCCTATTCCGCTTGTGTTTGGTAAATGGCTTAAAGCAGGGCAACATCTGGATCTGGTTGGTGCATATAAAAAGGATATGCGTGAAGCCGATGATGAAGCAATCTTAAAATCGAGTGTGTTTCTTGATACTTATCAGGGTGGATTAAAGGAAAGTGGCGATATTTTAATTCCGTTAACCAATGGGATTATTACAAGAGAATCTATTAAAGCAGATTTATTTGAATTATGTAGCAATAAAAAACAAGGTAGAACATCTGATACTGAAATCACTTTCTTTAAGTCGGTTGGTCATGCTTTAGAAGACCTTGTTGCTGCAGCTTATTTTTATAAAGAGTTTAATTTAAAATCAGAGATAAATGTCTAAAACATATAGTAATATTTGTAGTAATACAGAATATAAAATAGTATCGAATGCATTACAAATAAAAACGATTGACATGCATACTGGTGGCGAACCATTGCGTGTTATTGTTTCGGGTTTTCCTGAGCTTAAAGGAAATAGTGTATTGGAATATCGTAGAGATATTAAAGAGAATTACGATTATTTAAGAACTTCATTAATGTTTGAACCACGTGGTCATGCTGATATGTACGGTTGTATTTTGCTTCCGCCAAATGATGATGATGCCGATTTTGGAATTTTGTTTATGCATAACGAGGGATATAGTAGTATGTGTGGTCATGCTATTATTGCGATAAGCACGCTTGCCGCAAAAATGAACTGGATTACTGTAATAGAAGGCGAAAATGAACTGAAAATAGATGCTCCTTGTGGTAGAATATTCTCTTATGTTACGATTAAAAACGGAGAAGTTACTGGAGTACGTTTTCATTGTGTGCCTAGTTTTGTTGTAGGATTGGATCGTATTGTAGATGTTCCCGGGATAGGAAATGTTGTTTATGATTTGGCTTATGGCGGTGCATTTTATGCTTATGTAGATTTGAGAAAAAATACACATTTAAATTTCGGTTTAACCGAAGAAGATTATCGTACCATTATTCAGAGTGGAATGGATATAAAACATGCGGTAATGAATCAGGATAAAGAAGTTTTGCATCCTTTTGAAGATGATTTGAGTTTTCTTTATGGAACAATTTTTATAGATGAACCACAGGATATTGCTAATCATAGCAGGAATGTTTGTGTTTTTGCCGATGGCGAAGTAGATCGTTCTCCAACAGGATCGGGTGTTTCAGGCAGAATTGCCATTGAAAATGCTAGAAATGCCATAAAACCGAATGAATCTATTACGATAGAAAGTATTACAGGAAGTACTTTTAAAGGTTCGCTTGTTGAGGAAAAAGATTTTGGTCCGTTTCAGGCAGTGATTCCGCAAGTACAAGGAACTGCTTTTGTAACAGGCGTAAATACTTTTATCATCGATCCAAAAGACCCTATGAAAAATGGGTTTATACTTAGGTAGGTTCAGAGAGGCAAAGGTTCAGAGAGGCAGAGGTTCTGAGGCGCTAAGATACTAAGGTTCTGAGAATGTGTGCGAATACCCGCAAACTTGTCATCCTGACGCAGGAAGGGTCTCCGCGAGTAGCTCGATAAAGATTGCGGAGTTTTTTGTGGAGATTCTTCGTTCCTCAGAAAGACAATATTGAGGATAAACTTTGCGAGCTTTGCGTAAATCTTTGTGGACTTTGCGGTTAAATTTTCCTCATGATTAGAAAGATTTTAAAAACTTTACGAACTTTGTGTCAACCTTGTGGTTAATTTTTGCGCTACATATAAATAATATACCTTAACGGTTTTAGATAAATAAAATAACTTAAAAATTTAATAAATGGCAATTGGAATAGGAGGCTCGAACGCAGCTATTGAGTTAGAAAAAATTGAAAATATGACTTTGGATGTAAAGCCAATTCAGTCAGAGGAATATTTAGGCAGGATTAAAAAAGCAGTTGCTATTATGAAAGAGGTAAAGGTAAAGGCGACTTATGTTAACGCCGGAACGAACCTTTATTATTTTACTGGTACAAAATGGAATCCATCTGAAAGAATGGTTGGCGCTTTACTATACGATGACGGAACACTAGATTATATTGTCCCTAAGTTTGAAGAAGGTACTTTTAAAAAGTATATGGAAATAAACGGAAAAATCAACTGTTGGGAAGAGCATGAATCTCCGTATGCTTTAATGGGTGAATTATTAAAGAATAAAAACATAGTTGGCGAAACTATTGCTTTAGATGAGTCGGCTCCATATTTCTTGGTTGATGGTGTTACTAAAACGAATCAATCTTATACGATTATAAATGCTTTGCCAATTACTTCGGGTTGCAGAATGCAAAAATCGGCAAATGAAATTGCTATTATCCAAAGAGCCAAAGATATTACAATGGTTGTGCAACGTGCTGCTGCCAAGATATTACGCCCAGGAATTAGCGCTAATGAGGTTACTAGTTTTATTAATGCAGCGCATATAAAAGCGGGTATACCTTCGGGATCGTATTTTTGTATTGTATTGTTTGCCGATGATACACAATATCCTCACGGTGTATCTGTTCCTCAGGATTTAAAAGATAATGGAGCAGTTATTATCGATACAGGTTGTAAATTAGAAGGATACATTTCGGATATTACAAGATCGTATGCTTATGGAACAGCATCTGAAGAGTATAAAACTATTTGGAATCTGGAAAAGGCAACACAACACGCTGCTTTTGTAGCTGCCAAAATAGGTGCTACTTGCGGTTCTGTAGATGATGCTGCCAGAAAAACTTTAGCGGAAGCGGGATTAAGTTCTGATTATAATTTACCAGGATTACCTCATCGAGTAGGGCATGGGACTGGTTTAGACATTCACGAATATCCTTATTTGGTAAGAGGTAGCGAAATAGAACTTGAAGAAGGAATGGTTGTAAGTAATGAACCAATGATTTGTATTCCTGGGAAATTTGGTATTCGCCATGAAGATCATTTTTATATGACTGCAAATGGTCCTAAGTGGTTTACTGAGCCAATGGATAGTGTAGATAATCCTTTTGGATATTAAACTAGTTTAAAGTTTAAAGTTTAAAGTTTAAAGTTTCGCAGATGATGCAGATTTAAAGGTTAAATATGTTATCCTGTAAGGTCTTTTCTTGACCTTTTAGAGATTGTTTAGCACAATTTAATACCTAACAGGTTTTTGAAACCTGTTAGGATTATAAACTCAAAAAGAAGTAGTTTTTACTTCTTTTTGAGTTTATAATATCCAACGTTGTATTCGAAATTGTCTACAAAAGCATTTATAATATAAAAATAATCATTCTCTGTGTCTTCATTTTGAACTAAATTTATTAGAAAAGTGCCATCTAATTTTTTGGTATAGAGAATTTTATAGTTTTTAATTTTAGTTTTATTCTTTATATATGCATTTACTCGTAGGAAATTGTCTTTTTGGTTTGTTTTAAAATTAAGCAAATCGAAGCTTCCGTTTTTTACTTCTTCTCTATAATTGTCAAGCATTAAAGAGTATTTTTCATTTAGATTATCCTGAAATATATTTCCGTCACTCTTAATGAGTTTAATTATTTTATCTGTCTTTTGCGATATATAATATTTTAGTTTAAGATTTAGTGCAATCTTTTTTTGCTCACAATCTCCTGTTTGCGAAAATTCATTTATATCTATCTCGATATGTTTGTTGTCTATGAGTTTGTATGTACCTACTGACGATGGAAAACAATCATTTCCGCACGTAGCAGAATAACTACATTTAAATGTGTTGTTCTTTTCAAAGAATATTCTATTTCCATACATTGAATAAGGTTTATCATCTTTATCCATTTTTTGTAAAACATATTCTTGAGTGTAATTTGTGTCTTGTCCAATAATTTCGCTAATACGCCAATATTCGCCAATAATATTTTGTGAATGCATATTATATGAAAGCAGCGTGATTAATAAGGTCAATATGTATTTCATATTAGAATATTTTTTTAGTTTGTTTGCGAAATTATCTATAAAAAAGTGTTGTTGTTTGTTTTTTATTTAATTAAACCACTATGGACTAAAAGTTCATAGATTTGAAAGTCTGCTAGGTTACAATACTTATTTATTAACCGCAAATTACACAAATTAGCGCTAATTAATTTGTGAAAATTTGTGCAATTTGTGGCTAAAATATTTTTTAGAAGCTAAAGCGAAATGCACTAAAGTGGATAGTTTTAAACTATATCTGAGACCAATAAATTATTTTGATGTTTTTTTATTCTTTTAGCCCTGATAGGAACGGCATCCTTTTGTGGCGGGGTTCGCCATAAAAGATAGAGTATATAGCAGGAAATAGCTCCTTCTTTAGCTTTTATTGTTAATGATTAAATAAGTAAAAGAACAAAGGTTTTAAATTTTTAATATGGCAATTCGTCTGCTGGAATACCTATAAAGTCGGGTTCGGGTGTGGTTTCAAACTGTACTACTTTAATGTCGGTATGACCTTGTTGTAGTGCTTTCATTACGCGATGCATTCCATCCATCAAGCGTCCATTGGCACATAAAATAATTGGGTAGTCTAAACTAGCTTCTTCCATGAGTTTTATATGCTCCAGAATAGCTGTACAAGTAGGTAATTGGCTTGGATCTTGAAACCAGTATGTTTCATTTACTTCACTAATTTCGCTCAATAAAACACGTTTAACAGGGAAGTTTTTAGATAGTTCTATTAATCGATGTACATCCCAAGCTCTTAAACCATCTTTGCTTGGGCGTAAGTTATATTGTTTTCTCATGTCATTTCTCAAATTAATCACACAAAGTTATAATTATATTAAGCTTACTCACTTGATTGAACAGTGTTTTTGTGTATTTGAGAAAGTGTCTATTTGCATTTATATCTTATTTATCTTGATTTATTACTTAAAATATATTTTTTGATGAATTAGTGTTTAATTTTAAATTGAGTGTTATAAGTTTCTTTATTAAGTTACTCGATGTATTAGAGCTAATTAATGTGTCTTATTCTATTATTTTTAAAACTTTTAGTAGCTTTTCTTGGGTTGAATATCTATAATTTTATAATTAATATTTTAAGGAATTATTAACTAATAAATTGTTTTATTATGATAAAATTTAGAAAAATATCAAAAGTTCTATTTGTTTTTGTCTCCGTTGTGTTTGTGACAAATTGTACGAATGAAGAAATTGGAAGGGAGGAACCAATCTTGGATGCCAAAGTCATTGAGGCTAAAAACTGGTTTGATGATAATAATCCAGAATTGACTATCCTAAAACACACCAAAGAAATTAGTTGGAGTGCTGCTATTATAACAGATGGAGTAAAAGGTACTGTTATAGAAATACCAATTGTTTTAAAAGATAATGTTGTAGTAACAAGTGAAAGTCAACCACTAAAAACATACAATAGGTTGATGTTTACTCCAAATGAAAAAGGGGTATATAAACTATCACATATTGTAATTGCAGCCGAAAGTGATAAGTTTGACGTTAATGATAAGAATTTTAATTTCTATAACGTTAAAACAAATTTTGAAGGATTTGTAACAACCTTAGGTTCTCAAAGTAAAATTAATTATTTTAGTTCTGTTAAAAAGAAATCTGCTACTTCAAAAACTAGTAAAACAAATATGGAAGATGCGATTTGCATAGGAATTTACGAAATGTATAGTGACGGTAGTAGTCGTTTTGTTTCAGTACTTTTTTGTGATGACTGGGGAGGTAGTGGATTAGGTGATGATGGAGGTGGTGCTTCTGCAGGAGGAGATGACTACGGAGGCAATAGTAATGGACAACCTCGATCTGCAGCGCAAATTGTTATAAATCGTATCGGTGTAACAAATCTAGATGATTGTCCTAAAGAAATTTTTGAGGAATTAAAAAAAGAAGCAAAAGGGGATTTAGCAAAGATGCTAACAAGTCTAGGAGCAGAAAGTGAATATAATGTAGAAATGGTAATGGGGACACTAAAAAAATCTAGTAACTATGCCGAAACAAACAGAAATGGAAAAAACGATTATACAATTACCATTAGTCAAGATTATGAGGGAGCTACTACTTTATACAAAGCTACAGCCATTGTACATGAATTGGTTCATGCCTATCTTTTAAGTGTTGTAGATAATTATAATACTTATCCAACAAATGCCCCTTTTGAAGATTATCCCACGTTATTTGAGTTTTATATTACTAAATTCCCGCATGATCCTAACATGACTGTTGCTGCACAGCATGAGGCAATGGCGGTTTCTACAGTCAATACAATAGCAAGTGCAATTTACGGGTACCAATTAAACAATCCTCCTTATAATATTTTTGATGTTGATTTACAAGTTTACAAAGACCTAGTATGGGGTGGATTAATGGAAACGCCAACATTTAAAGCTAAATTTCCTGTAGGAAGCAATGATTATAATAGAATTTATAATAGAGTGCGTGCAGAACAATCGGGGCGTCCTGTGGGAGAAGGAACGCCAAATGCCCAATCTCCAAGAGGAATACCGTGTAAGTAAAATATCTAAAAAATGAAAAACTATATTATTTGCATTAACCTTATCGCTCTTTTTGTATCTAGCTGTTCCTCTACTAAGGATAAATACAATGCTTTGAACAATTATTTTGAAACTGTTGTAACAGATTCTATGAAAGAAGTTATTGTTATAAAACAGAAAGACAACCCAAATCTTATACTCGACGTATTAAAAACAAATCAAATAAATGCTATAGATGCTAAAGGAGTAAAGCGAGTTGATAAAACTTTCTTTAAAGAAAAAGATTGGGATGCAATGAAAAAAAAGTATGGACGTATCCAATTGCCCGAGCAAGGAAATTCATTAGAAGATGAATTTTGGACAAAAGATGATTTTAGACATAAAAGAATCATTATTGAGTATTATAAAACACAAAATGATTTACTTAATAAGTATTTAGATATGCGTAATGATACTAATTATGAAATGTATTTTTTTTCAGATCCAATTTATTACCATAAAAAAAAATATTTGGTTTTTGTGGCAACTAAATCTAGCATGATAGGCGGAGGAAGCACTTTTGCTGTAATAATGGAGAAGAAAAGTGGAAAATGGATACAAACCTACGAAGCATACCCCAGTTGGTTTAATTAGATGCTTATTGCAATAATAGTCCAGATTCTTATTTATTCAATTGGAATCTGGATTGTTTTAAAAGATGTAAAAGATGAAAAAATATATTATTTGTATTGTAACTATCTCAATTTTTGTATCAGGTTGTTCCTCTACTAAGGATAAATACAATGCTTTGAACAATTATTTTGAAACCATTGTAAAAGATTCTACCAAAGAAGTTATTGTTATAAAGCGAAAATATAGTCCAAATATCACACTTGAAGTGCTAAAAGGAAATAAAATAAGTTATATAAATGTTAATGGTGTTACACAAGCGGATACTACTTTTTATAAAGAAAAAGATTGGAAAGCAATGAAAAAGAAGTATGGACGTATCCAATTGCCCGAACAAGGATATCTATTGGAAAATGAATTTTGGACAAAAGAAGACTTTAGGCACAAAAAAATTATTTTTGAGCATTATAAAACACAAAATGATTTGCTTATTAAATACATGAATTTTGATAATAGTCTTAATTTTGAAGTATACTTTTTCTCAGATCCTATCTATTATCACAAAAGGAAGTATTTAATTTTTACTGCAGTTCAGTCTCGTTTGGAAGGTGGTGGAAACTCTCATGTTGTAATAATGGAGAAGAAACACGGAAAATGGGTACAGACACATATAGGATATCCAGACTGGTTTAATTAAATGCTTATTACAATAATAGTCCAGATTCTTATTAAATAGGAATCTGGATTGTTTTAAAAGATGTGAAAGATGAAAAACCATATTATTTGTATCGTAACTATCTCAATTTTTGTATCAGGTTGTTCCTCGACTAAGGATAAATACAATGCTTTGAACAATTATTTTGAAACCATTGTAAAAGATTCAACCAAAGAAGTTATTGTTATAAAACAGAAAAAAAGTTCAAATATTACACTAGAGGTTCTAAAAGCGAACCAAATAAGTTCTGTAGATGCTAAAGGAGTGAAGCGATATGATAAAACTTTCTTTAAAGAAAAAGATTGGGAAGTAATGAAGAAAAAGTATGGACGTATCCAATTGCCCGAACAAGGATATCTATTGGAAAATGAATTTTGGACAAAAGAAGACTTTAGACATAAAAGAATCATTATTGAGCATTATAAAACACAGACTGATTTACTTAATAAGTATTTAGATATGCGTAATGATACCAATTATGAAATGTATTTTTTTTCAGATCCAATTTATTACCATAAAAAAAAATATTTGGTTTTTGTGACGACTAAATCTAGCATGATAGGCGGAGGAAGCACTTTTGTTGTAGTAATGGAGAAGAAAAATGGAAAATGGATACAAACTCATGAGGCATATCCAGATTGGTTTAATTAGATGCTGTTCTAGATTCTAATTATAAAAAGCAAAACCGCCAAAAGATATTCTTTTCGGCGGTTTAGGTTTATGAGTATTATTATAAAAATTAGGAATCGTTTATTTTATTACCAGTTTTTTACTTTGCTTAAGTGTACCATCTGTAATTACTACATAATATATACCTGTTGGTAAGTGGTTCACATGATAAGTAGTTGTATTACGAACTGTATCTATAAGCGCTCCATTGTTGTTGTAAATTGTAATTACCAGATTAGTTGATTCTATATTCTTAAGTGAGAAGTTTACAACATCTGAAGCTGGATTAGGAGAAATTGTAAATGATTTATCGTTTTCAAATTCATTAATTCCAAGCGTAGGAGGAAGGGTAACGTCCATAGGAGCGCTCCAATCACTTGCTCCATTTGCGTATACAGCTCTTATTCTTATTTTGTAATTTCTCTCTTCTCCTTGTTTCTCAATATATTGACTATAAGATGTAGAGGTTGCAAAATCTGCCCATCCTGTTACTGCATTATATAATTGAATTTCATAACTAGTAGCACCATTAATTAATGCCCATGTAGCGTAAAATCCGTAAGGGTAAGTTCCATTAGATGGATCGTAAAATACAGGAATTGGTAGCGCTGGGTTTGCATCATCGATAGTTACTGTTGCAATATTAGAATAAGTAGAATAAGTCGTATTCTCGCTAGCTCTTACTTTATAAGAGTAAGTACTTCCTGCAGTTAATCCTGTATCTGTATATGAAGTTTCGTCGGCACTAAGAGTTGCAATTACGCTATATGCTCCGTTTCCTAAAGCTCTTTCTATAGAGAATCCAGTTTCGATGTCTGCATTATCATCCCATGTTAAATCAACTTCAAGAGTAGCTGCATTTGCTATTGCAGCAAGATTAGATGGCGCTACTAAAGCTCCAGGAAGTGTAAAGTCTCTAGGAGTACTCCAGTCACTTGTACCTGTTGCATTTACAGCTCTCATTCTTACTCTATAACTTGTTTGTGTTCCTTTTTTATTAATATATAAGAAATGAGCAGTTGATGTTCCTTGGTCAACCCATCCGTCAGTTTCATTATATACCTGAATGTCATAACTAATTGCACCATTGATTAATCCCCATGTTACATAAAAACCTGCAGCATAAATTCCTGTATCTCCTTCATTAATTATTGGCTTAGCCAATGTTGGGTTCGGATTAGAATCTTCGATTGTTACTGTTGCCACATTCGAGTAATCAGAATTTGTAGCATTCATATTTGCTTTTATTCTATAAGAATAAGCGTTTCCTTTTGTTAATCCTGTATCTGTATAAGAAGTTATGTTTGGAGCAAAAGTTTTAATAACGCTATATGCACCAGTTCCTTCAGCTCTTTCTAATGTGAATCCTGTTTCATTATCTGAGTTATCTACCCATGTTAATGCAACCGAAAGTGCTGTTACATTTACTGTTCCTGCCAAATTGCTAGGCGCATTGATAATTGGGGTTGTTATAGATTCGTTTGGTTTAGTATTGTAAGCAAAATTAGTAACGGTATATCCGTCTCCGCTTGCAGTTACTTTTACTTTCATCCATCCGTAACATATTCTTCCTCTATTAGTGTATTCAAAACCTACATAACCAGTTTCGTTATCCCAAGTATTGTATGTTGCCGTACGTAAATCTAATTGATTAGGATATGCTCCCGGAGCTGTAAAATTACTTGATGCTCCTATAGTACCACCTGCAGGAACTTTAGTGATATTTCTTGTTCCTGGTTCGCAAACTAATCTTTTACCATAAGTTTCTATTTTTAATGCATTTGCTGCAAATTGCCATGCCCCATATTCGGTATTATCACCGATAATTAAGCTAAACCATTGCCAGTTTGCTGCTGGTGAAGCTACATAGTCTGGATTGTCTACATAATAGATTCCAAAAGGAGCTTCAAATTCTACTTTTATTGTTTTAGATGCATTATCTAGTGTTGTAATTCCGCCAGTTATTGCTGCATCCTTAAATGTAACTACTACCGAAGAATTATTATTAGGTAAGTGAGAAGTTGCTTTTCCTGTTAAAGCAAGTACAGCTTTAGTGTTATTCTCTAATGTTAAAGTTGCAGTTAATCCTGCTGGTACTCCTGTAATTGTATAATCGGTACCTACAATTAATGCTCCTGAACTTTTGGTAAAAGTTCCGTTATTGGTAGATAATGTAATTACTGCATTTGTAGGAACTGCACCATCATTATTATCAGATTCATATAATGTGCTTGGTGATAATGTTACCCCAACTTTTGCAGTTACTCCTGTAGTTATAGGCGAACCTGGTTGTGTGTTATATGCATATTCAGATATTGTATATCCGTTTCCGTCTGCATCTACAGTAACTTTGAACCATCCGTAACAAGTTGCGCCCTCAAGCAGAAAGTCAAAACCTACATATCCTGTTTTACCATCCCAGTTTTTGTATGTTGTAGTACGTAAATCTAATTGATCAGGATATGCTCCCGGAGCTTTAAAATTACTAGCAGCACTTATTTGAGTATTTGCATGAAGTAATGAAATGTTTCTGGTTCCTGTTTCACATACTAGTTTTTTAGCATAGGTTTCAATTTTTAATGCATTGGCTGCATATCTCCAAGCTCCAAATGATGGATCATCTCCTTTTTCGATATCAAATGCTTTCCATGTAAGCGCCGCATTTGCAGTTGCATCTGGCATATCTACAAAGTAAATTCCGTATGGATCTGCAAATTTAAGATCATAGTATAAAGCTGTACAAGTCATAGTCGAAGCTCCGCCTGAGAAAGCTGCTGGTAACAATGTAATTGTTCCTTTGGCACTATTAGATTTTAAATGGCTTGTTGCTTTTCCCGTTAAAGTAACTGTTAATTGAGAATTAGAATTAACTGTTATTACTGGAGTAATTCCTGCTGGAAAAGTATGGGTAAAATGTGTTCCAGAAGTTAGTGTTCCAGAAGCTAGAGCAAATGTCTCTGTTCCTGTAAGGGTAATTGTTGCAGCAGTATCAAACGAGCCATCATTAACAACTGCTTCTTTAAAGAAATTTGTGCTTGAAGCTAATAATCCTCCTGTTGTATTTACTCCCGTAGCAATTAAGTTACTTTCTTGCCAAAGTGTTTTTCTTGCAGGATGTTCTAAGGCAGCAAGCATTCTGTCTATTTGACCCTGAGTATACATTTTGTAACAACCTTGAGCACCATTGTAACCCATGTAGTTTTCATTATTTACTCTGTCACCATTACAATTTGTTCCTTGTGTACATGACAACGTATGTTTACCATCTTCCAGAGGAGTGTCATCTACTTCATCAGAACCTGTGCAACCACCTTCAAAAGTGTGTATTAAATTTAGGAAATGACCAAACTCATGTGTTAATGTAGCCGAAAATTCTTTACTATAAGAGTTGTCAAACAAATAAGCACCGTTAAATACAACTCTCGCTGTATTACTAGCAGTCATACCTGTACTTGGGTACCAGGCAACTCCTGAATTGTTAAGTGTTCCATCGGCATATAAATCGTTCTGAATATAAACATTCATATACTTTTTATTATCCCATGCATCAGCAGCGATTTGGTCATCGTATCCGCCACCATTACCATAACCATTTTTTGCAGGGTGAAATACAACTCCAGAAGAGCAACCTCCATTTGGGTCGATTTTAGCAAGTTTAAATTCAATTTTTAATGTTCCTCTTCTTGCCTGAAAAAAAGGATCTACAGTTGCGTAATCTGCATTACGACCATTAAAATCATCATTTAGTTCTTTTAGGTGGTTTACGATTTTTTGGTAAGTAATGGTTTTCCCGCTTTGAACATCACCGTAAATATGAAACACTACTGGTATAACATAGGACGTTTCTACTTTTTTGGATGTTTTAGATTTTCTTTCAGCACTGAATTTTTTGCTGAATGCATCAAAGTCTAGTTTTTCTTTTAATGCATGGGGATTTTGTTTGTAGATCTTTTCGTTTTCTTCGCTAGTCCGACAAGGTAATCCTTGAGCACTTATCTTTAAAACGAAAATGAACGCCATAAATAAAAATAATTTTGTTTTCATAATCTTAGGAATTTGTTAGTATGAAACCAAAGATATTTTTATATTGAATTATGTAGTTGTACTATTTTATTCGTTTATGATATCAAATTATCTATAAATTAACCTAGAAATTACATTATGTATTTTTATTCTTATAAAATGATAGATATTTCTCATATTGCGATTATTTGTTTTGAATAATATTTATCATTGAGTGTAATTCTATGTGATGGTATCTAATACATAGAATTATAGACTTTATACCTAAAAAAGAATATAAAATGATAAATATTTTTTTGACATAGCTGTTTCCTATGTGGATTTTAAATAAGTGAAACGTCTTTTTTAGAGTTTGTAAAGTCTATGTTTCTATATTTTGAAATGTTTGTATCCAAGCTTAATAATAAACCCATAAAATTTGACATAAAAAAAACAGGCACTGTTAGGTGCCTGTTTCAATTCATGGAATTACTTAATATGTTACTAACTCAAAATTAAAATTTATCCCAGAATAATTTTGTGGTCATTTTGTCGCCACCAATCGCAGTCGCTGCTGCATTATAGTTATCTCTGTTTAATGTTGAATCAAAAAGGGAGTATATGTTTCTTACTGGAACTTTTCCTTCAGCTTCACTAACAGCAGTTATTGGAGCGATAAGAATAGGGAAGTCTAATCTTCTGTATTCTGTCCATGCTTCAAAACCACGGTTGTAGTAAGCAATCCAAAGTTGGTAAGCAATTTTTTGTTTATCAGTTCCGAAAGCTGTTGCAAAAGCAACATCGGTTCTTGCTAAATAAGTATCAGCATCTGCAGTAGAAACTCCCCAGTATTTCATACTAGAACGAATTCCTTCTTCGTAATAATCAGCAGCAGTACCACCTACATTAAATCCTCTGCTAGCTGCATCGGCAAGTAAGAAACTTGTTTCTGTATGGTCGAAAATTACACCAGGATTTGTTTTTTCTTTTAATTTTAAACCTACATTAGAGAAGTTTTTATAAGAAACTTGTTGTGCATAAGGCGCTCCTTTGTATTCGCCTGCAATTTTTGAAGCTGGGTCAAAAAAGATATCTCTTCTAGGATCGGATTTTCCATTTAACTCATTTACAAAAAATTCAGTAGGCATAATTTGGCTTTCATTTACCAAACTATTATACAATGGATTTTCATCTATTGTAGTTGAATAGTATTGGAATAAAGCATTTTCAGCATTATTCATTATCACACCTGATGTAAATGCACTTTCGACCATAGTCTTAGCTTTAGCTGGATCAACATCTGCAAGGTGCATTCCCATTTTTAGTTTAACGCTATTGGCTAATTTTTTCCATTTACCAACATTTCCTTTATAAATAAGATCTGCGTTTCCAAAACTACCGTAAGCATCATCTAGATTAGCAATTGCGATATCTAGTCTGGCAGCTAAATCTAAATAAACAGTTTTAGCATCATCATATCTAGGATTTGGAAAACTTTCTATATTTAAAGCTTGCGTGTAAACGATGTCTCCAAAAAGATCTACCAATGTTTGGTAAGTCATTATAATTTGAATCTCTAAAACTGCTATTTTATTCTTTTTAACAGCCACTTCTATTGGTCCTAAAGCTACTTCATCGTTTGTTTTGTTTTTAGCCATTACAAAATCTTGTAAAACATCTCTATAAAGTACTACATTATGAGAGTTTCCTAAATTTCTTTTGGTTTGATTGTAATTTACCTCATCAGTATAGGTAGATGTAGTCCAATGTTGAGCATAACCTCTAAAGTTGTTATCATTTACAGATGCATTAGTCAGGAAATAAGAATAATTTACTTGAGAGCTAGTCATTAAAGTACTAGGTAATGCAGTAGTATATGCTTTAGTATTCTCGTTTAGGCTATCGATATCGTCACAAGAAATTGCCGAAAGCAATAGTGCACTTGCAAAGAATATTATATTTAATTTTTTCATTTTTATATTTTTTAGAATTGAACTTTCATATTAAAGTTATACTCTTTTGATGTTGGCAATACACCAGTTTGAAAACCTTGTAAGTTTCCAGATGACATTCCAGCTTCTGGATCAGCATAAGGAAGATTTTTACTTATGATCCATAGGTTGCTGCCATTTACAGCAAAAACAAGACTGTTAATAAATGTATTCTTTAGGTATTTTGATGGAAATCTATAGCTTAAACCAACTTCACGTAATTTTACATAAGAAGCATCATAAACGTATGCTTCCTGTGGCATTGTGTTGTAAGTATCATAATCAGCTAAGACAACTGTAGTATTAGGTGAACCATCAGCTTTTACACCACCAAGAATAATTCCTCCACCATCTGCAATAGAATTTCTTACAGGATTTCCTAAATGGTTATTTCCTACAGTACTTTGGTATATACCTGTTGTATTACCATATTGTTGGTCTAAAGAATATACATCACCACCTTTTTTTACATCTATCAAGAAGTTGAATGTGAGGTTTTTATAAGTAATAACGTTATTAAATCCTCCAGTCCATTCAGGATTTACATCACCAATTGTTGCACCAGCTACAGTTTCATATCTTCCGTTTGGTTTCACAACTCTTTGTCCATCTAAATATTTAAATCCAGTTCCGATAAGTTGCCCAATTGGTTTTCCTACTTCTGCAATATATCCTACACCTTGAAATGATCCAATAGACATTCTATCGGCACCATCAAGACTAATTACTTCATTTCTATTAGATGACCAGTTGATTCTTGCCTCCCAAGAGAAATTTTGGGTTTTAAATGGTATAACATTCAATGAAAGTTCAAAACCTTTATTTTGTACATCACCTCCATTTATCCAAGCTCTGGAATAACCAGTTTGTACTGGTGTCTCGATTGATAAAATCTGATTAGTCGTGTTAGTTCTGTAATAAGAAAAATCTAAACCTATTCTGTTTTTTAAGAATTTAAGTTCAATACCAGCTTCAGTACCTTTAGTAAGTTCACTTTTTAGGTTACTATTAGCTTTGTTGTTTTCAGTAGAAAAACGTATTCCATTTGGTCCAAAATTACTATTCTTAGGATATGTAGATTGAATTACTGCAAATTCAGCATCATTTCCAGTTTCTGCGTAATTTAAACGTAGTTTACCAAATGATAACCAATCAGTTTTAAGGTGATTGCTAAAGATGTAAGTTCCTGTAAGAGAAGGATAAGTATACGTGTTGTTTTCTTTAGGTAATGTAGATGATTGATCTACCCTGTATGAACCTTCTATGAAGTATGTTTCATCAAAGTTGAAAGTTGCATTAGCATAGACACTATTTGTACCTATAGTTTCTAAGAACTCATTTGGATAATTAATTGGATTTACTGTATTACTCAACATGTATTTACCAGGTACAATTAAACCACCATTAGTTTCTACATAAGTATTACCATTTGAAGAACGTCTTGAGTTTGCTCCAACTAATCCGTAAAATTTGATTTTTTCTGTGATATTCGTTTTAAAATTTAAGATTAAATCTAAATTGATCTCACGGAATGTTTTGTCAAATCTTGAGTATTGTCCTAATGTATTTGGAGTTCTTTTTGAACCTACAGCAATGCGCTCTTCTTGTAATTGTTGGTAAAAATCTACAGATCCTTTTCCAACAACATTTAACCAACTTGTTACATCAGTGCTTAAAGCAAAATTACCAAAGAAACGATCTCTGTTTAATGAGTTGTAATTGTTATAACGTTGAAAATATGGGTTATCATGAAATTGAATTTTTAAGTCTGTTGGCCCACCAACACTCCAAGTTGTGTTTCTTCCAGTTATGTTATAAGCATCTTCTAAATCCTGAAAATCAGCACTCATATTATACCATTGTCTTACACTGCTTAAGTAGTTATTTCCACCATCACCATATCCGGTTTCATTCATTCCTTTAGCATATGATTTTAGGTAATTTGCAGAAGCAGATACTTTGGTTTTATCACTAATTTTATAACTTCCTGAGAAATTGAAGTTATCTTTTCTGTTGTTACTGTTTGGTAAAACACCTTGTACTTGGTTGTAATTTGTGTAACCAAATCTAAAATCACCGCTATCATTTCCTGCTGCAACAGCAATGTTATTTGTGTAAGTAAGACTATTTTGGTAAAAATCGTTAGGATTCTTTTTTACAGGAGCCCATGGAGTTGCAATACCATAAGTAGGTAATTCCGGGTAGAAAGAGTTCCAGTTGTAAACCAATAAGCTAGGGTCGAATTTAGGTCCCCAAGAAGCATCGTCTGTTGCTGCATAAGGATGAGTACCACTTCCTAGATCTACAGTACCATAAAAATCACCATAACCACTACCATATTGATTTTGGTATTGCGGTAATGTCTTTTTATCTACAGATCCAATAGTTACACCAGAATTAAAAGAAATACCTAACCCTCCTTTAGATTTACTTCCTTTTTTTAGTGTTACAAGAATAACTCCATTAGCAGCTCTTGAACCATAAAGTGCAGATGCAGCAGCTCCTTTTAAAACGTTAATAGATTCGATATCATCCGGGTTAATGTCTGAGGCAGCATTTCCGTAATCATAACCTCCTTTATTTCCTCCACTTTGTTGTTGATCAGTATTTGTGTTGTCATTGTTCAAAGGAACTCCATCTACAACCCATAATGCTTGGTTATCATTAGTTAAAGAAGAAGATCCACGAATAATAACATTTGTAGATCCACCAATGTTATTATTTCTTCTAATATCAACACCGGCAACTTTACCTGAAATAGAGTTTGCTACGTTACCGTTATTTATTTTATTTAAATCTTCACCTTTTACTTCCTGTGTAGCATAACCAAGAGATTTTTTCTCTCTTTTTACACCTAATGCAGTAACAACAATTTCGTTAAGAACAGTTGAACCGCCTGTCAATTTAAGGTTTACTTTGGTTGTAGTTGCAGGTAATTCTTGGGTTTTCATCCCAATATAGCTAAATAAAAGAACCTGAGTAGGCGAGGCGCTGATAGAATATGCTCCATCAAAATCTGTTTGTGTGCCTGTTTTAGATCCTTTAATTAATACACTAACACCTGGTAAGGGTATTCCTGCATCATCTGTAACAATTCCTGTAACTAATCTTTCTTGCGCAAGAATTAGTTGTGTTGCAAATACAAAAAAGAGTATTGCAATTTTCCTAAAGTTAATTTTGAATTTCATATACTGGTTTTATTATTAATAAGTGCAAATATTTTGCATTTATAGCTTTTTTTATGCCAATATATTATCATAAAATCAGATTATGTTATCTAGTTTTGAGTATATTTTATCTGAGATATTGGGGTTTTTATAGATTTGAAAGTATTTATTTACCTAAAGAGGTTTTGGTGTTTTTTATCAGAAAAATTATTGGACAATATTTACCAGAATGATGAGGTATAAATCGAAGGTAAATCGCATAGAACAAGCCCAATTTTCGATTGAAATTTTGTCTTTGGTAAAATTTAAAAATCAGGAATTTAAGAAACTTGCTTTCATGATTTTATGATTTTTTTTGTGCAAACAGACATAATATTGTCTTTTTAATATGAGGAAACTTAAAATGATATGGTGCAGACTAAAAGCTCGATATGGATTCCAAACACAATAAGATGTTACAGACCATAACCCACGGTTTCAACCGTTGGAACGCACGCATTATCACGATGGTTAAAAAGGGGCAAGGAACCTTGATTAAAGTTCCTTACAGCTTACTTACAAGATCCCAAAAAAGACCTTGCAGGACAAAAAAAACAGCTACAAAATTGCTCTTGTAACTGTTTAAACTAATAGTCTTAAAGGAGGGTATAAGACTATTTATTTTTAATAAGTGTTTCTATATCTTCAATCTCTATTGGTAATGCTTCCGAGAGATTGATGTTTCCATCTGCCGTAAGTAGGTAATCATTTTCTAATCGGCAACCGATTCCTTCTTCTAATATATAAATTCCTGGCTCGCAGGTAAGCACCATTCCTTTTTCTAAAGTACGAGAATACAATCCTACATCATGAACATCTAGTCCTAAATGATGTGCTGTTCCGTGCATAAAATACTTTTTATAAGCAGGAGCATCTGGATTTTGATTGGCAATATCTTCATTGGTAATTAATCCTAGTTTAATTAATTCTATTTCAATTAAACCAGCCATTTGCTTCTCGTAATCACTATGTTTAATACCAGGTTTTAATAACTTAGAACCTTCTTTTAAGCAATGTAAAACTGATGAATATACTTCTCGCTGACGAGGTGAAAATACTCCGTTTGCAGGAACACATCTTGTAGTGTCTGAATTATAATTGGCATAACAAACACCAAAATCTACCAGAATCATATCATTCTCTTTGCATATCGCATCATTAGAATTGTAATGTAAGGCACAGGCATTTTTTCCAGACGCAATAATAGGTTTGAAAGCATGACGTGTAGCTCCATTTTTTATTACTTCATAAATAAGTTCTGCTTCTAGTTCAAACTCATTTATGTTTGGTTTAACAGCGCTAAGAAGTCCTTTAAAACCTTTTACACTAATAGCTACAGCTTTTTTTATTAGCGCAACTTCTTCGTCTGATTTTATTGGTCGTAATTCACGAGTTATCTTAGCAACTCTATCGTATTGATGCAACGGGTATTTCTCTTTACACCATTGTATCATTCGGTCTTGGCGAGTAGTCATTTCTGATGTTACTCTTTTTATATGCTCGTTGTGTCCTAAATAAAAGGCATCAGCTTCAAAAGCAAAAAGCTGCAAAGATTTTTCAAATTCATGAATCCATTTTACGTTTTTTATACCCGATATTGCTGTTGCTTCTTCTTTGGTTAAGAAATCACCATCCCAAAGTTTAGTATGCTCACTTACTTCTTTTACAAATAAAATAGCTCGATTTTCTTCTTTATAAGCATCTGGAAAAAGAACCAAAATAGTTTCATCCTGATCGATTCCTGTTAAGTAAAACAAATCATTATTTTGTGCAAACCCCATAACATCATCGGCATTATTAGGCATTACATCATTAGAAACTAAAATAGCAATGCTATTTGGATTCATTTTTGTCGAAAAACGTTTTCTGTTTTCGATAAATGAAGAAGAAGGTATCGATTCGTATCTCATAATTTTATAATTGAAACATTTGTGTATTAACAGAGGTATTTTTTCCAGAAATAATTTCCGAAACAATTTTACCTGTTGCTGGTGCCAAGCTTAATCCCATCATGGCATGTCCAGTTGCCAAAGTTAAGTTTTTTATTCTTTTATCTCTTGCAATTATTGGCATTCCTGATGGAGTACAAGGTCTAAATCCGTACCATGTTTCTTCTTCTTTTGGCATTTCAATTTTTAAATCAGGGTAAAACTCATTAATGCTATTAACAATTCCCTGAACTCTGTTTTTGTTAATTTTGGTATCGTTTGTATGTGTAATTTCCATTGTACCTCCAAAACGGATATCATTGTTCATAGGCGTAACAGCAACTTTTCCTTCGCATAAAATGGCAGGTATAGAAGGTTTTATATTTACATCTTTTAGAGTAAAACTATATCCTTTTCCTGGTAATATTGAAATGGACCGATTTAGCTTTTTTGCAATTTTTGGGCTCCATGATCCACACGCCAAAACAACTTCGTCGGTCATAAAAGGTCCCATATCAGTAAGTATTTCGGTTATAGTATTGTTTTTTATTACAAAATCTTCTACTGTAGTCCGGTTATGGATTTTTACATTCAGTCGGCTTAATTCATCTTTTATAAATTGCATGAATTTTTGAGGATAGATATGCGCATCACTTTTATAATGTACGCCACCTATTACATCAGTACTAGTTCCTGTTTCTAGTTTTGTTACTCCGTCTTTAGAAAGGTAATCTACTTCCAGACCAAAACATTCGGCTAACTTTCCTTCATGATTTATTTCTTCGGCAGTTTTCTCTGTTTTATAAAGCATCAAAAGACCCTTTTTTTCATAAAAGAAAGAATTGCTTTCTTTTATAAAATCCTGGTACAATTCTTTGCTAAAAAGAGATAAATTACAAAGTGCTGGCATTGCTTTTTCTACATGTTGCTTATTGGCATGTTTGTAGAATTGTAATCCCCAATTTGCCAAATCCATGCTTAATCTAGGTTTTACATAAAACGGACTTTGACTATCAAACATCCATTTTATTCCTTGTGTAATCATTCCTGGTTGTGCCAACGGAATAATATGCGAGGGAACAATCATTCCTGCATTCCCGTAGGAACATCCATCTGTCATATCCGACTTATCGAAAACAACAACTTGATATCCTTCTTTTGCTAAATAATACGCTGAACATAGTCCGATTATTCCCCCACCAATAATACTTACTTTTTTCATTATACTTATAAATTTAAAAAATCATCGGTAAGAATTATGCTCTCTAAACCAACGATTTATTTTGGATTATATTTTTGTTAAATTACCTGAAAACCAAATGCATAAGGGTCATCATCTTCATCAATGATTATATTGTTATATCCATATACTTTTGCCCATCCTTGTATACTTGGCACGATGGCTTTAATATCTCCAATAGTGGTTTCTTCTTCAACTCTTCCTATAAATTTGCTGCCAATAAAACTTTCGTGAATAAAATCTTCGCCTTTCTTTAATTTGCCTTTTCCATGAAGCTGAGCAAGTCTAGCCGAAGTTCCTGTTCCGCACGGAGAACGATCAATGGCTTTATCTCCATAAAAAACAGCATTTCTTCCTGAAGATGTTGGATCAATAGGATCACCTGTCCAGAGCATATGGCTTACATCGCGAATAGTACTATTTTCTGGGTGAATGAAAAGGTTAGGATATTTCTCGTTGATGCGCTTGCGAACTTCCTGACTGTATTGAACAATTTTTCCTGCCGTAAAATCTTGTACTCCCGAAAAATTGGCTTGAGGATCTACGATTGCATAATAGTTTCCGCCATAAGCAACATCAAAAACTATTTCGCCAAGTTCAGGACAATCTACAGTAAGTCCTTCGGCAGCGAGGTATGATTTTACATTAGTTAATCGTACCCAATCTACTTTTTTGCCTGTTTGTTGGTATTCAATCTGAACCAAACCTGCCGGAGCCTCCATTTTTATTTTCCCTGGAATTTTAGGCGTAATCAAACCTTCTTCGATAGCAATTGTTATTGTACCGATAGTTCCGTGGCCACACATAGGCAAACAACCTGATGTTTCGATAAATAAAATACCAAAATCGTTCTCAGGATTACTTGGCGGGTAAAGTATGCTACCGCTCATCATATCATGACCTCGTGGTTCAAACATTAGCCCTTTGCGAATCCAATCATATTCCTTCAGGAAATGTTGGCGTTTCTCGCTCATATTATTCCCAACCAAATTTGGACCGCCTCCGGCAACCACTCTCACTGGGTTACCGCAAGTATGTGCATCGACACAAAAAAAAGTTTTTCTTGGCATAAACTAAATAGATTTCTTGGTTATTATATCATTTACGGTTCTTGTAATTTTTAAGGGGTTTAGGTTCTGTAATGCGCTCGGTAGTAATTCGTCTGGCCAATTTTGATAACTAAATGGTCGTACCCAACGTTTAACGGCATGGATTCCTACGGCTGTAAATCTAGAATCCGATGAAGCAGGATAGGGACCACCATGAATCATCGAAGCACAAACTTCGACTCCTGTAGGTACGCCATTAAAAATTAATCTTCCAACTCTGCTTTGTAAAGCATCAATAATAGTATTAGAATTAGCTATCTCTTTTGGTTCTGCAAGTATAGTACCTGTTAACTGTCCGTCTAATTTATTAATAATTCTTTCTAATTCCTCATCATTTTCGCATTGTACCACAATAGAAAATGGACCAAATACTTCATGACTTAATGTAGCATTCTCCAGAAATGTTTTACCATTTACTGTAAGTATAGTTTGTGGTGCATAGTTAGGAGATATTTCACCTTTATATTCCGCAATAGTACTTACTCCATTTTGAGATTTTATTTTTTCTCTGCCATTATTAAAGTCGTCTTTAATAGATGGATGTAACATACATGAAGGCGCAATTTTTTCAATTTCTTCGGCTAATTGCTCCATAAATTGATTTAATTTTTCTCCTTTTATTCCTAATAGTAATCCTGGATTAGTACAAAACTGACCTGTTCCTAAGGTAATAGAATTTGCATAGGCAGTTGCCCATTTATTACTATTTTTTTCTAAAGCCTCTGGCAAAATAACCACAGGGTTAATACTTCCCATTTCTGCAAATACAGGGATAGGCTCCGGACGTTGCGATGCTAAATTAAATAAAGCTCTACCACCATTAATACTTCCTGTAAACCCTACCGCTTTTACAAGTGGATGTTTTACTAAAGTTGCTCCAAGTGTTACACCACTACCAATTAGGTTTGAGAAAATACCTTCGGGCATATTGTGTTTTTTGGCTGCTTTTATAACTGCCGAGGCTACCATTTCGCCAGTTCCTATATGCATAGAGTGGCTCTTTACAATTACTGGACAACCTGCTGCCAATGCCGATGCTGTATCGCCACCTGCTGTAGAAAATGCAAACGGAAAGTTACTAGATCCAAAAACAACAACTGGACCTAATGGAACTAACATTTTACGTAAATCATCTTTTGGTAAAGGCTGTCTGTCTGGAATTGCAGTATCTATTGTTGCTTCAACCCAGCTTCCTTCAGCAAGCATATTTGCAAATGAGCGTAACTGAAAAATTGTACGACCTCGTTCTCCTTCGGCTCTGCCTTTTGGGAAACCAGATTCTGTACAATATACCTCTAATAATTCATCGCCAAGGGCAAGGATTTCTTCAGCAATTGCATTAAGAAAATCTGCCTTTTTTTGAGCTGGACAATTTCTATAAACTTTAAAAGCATCATTTGCTAATGCTACAGCTTCATCAATTTCCTCTGGAGTAGCTTCTGTAAATGTCCAGGGATTTTCTATGTTTAACTGTGGGTTTATTGTTTTATAGGTTTTTGTTCCATCAGCTTTAAGCTTGCTTCCTATATAATTTTTTCCTGTAATCATTTTTTATGTATTAAGATTATAATTAAATCCAGACTTGTTAAAAAAAATATTATGTTTTATGAGCTGGCTATCTACTCTAATAACCAGCTCAAAAACAAACCAAACTAAAAACAAATCTAACTAAACTTAAAAAAGAATATTATTGTTAACTCCGTTGGGGAGGATTTTGTAAAAATAATTTTGACGTATTGTACTACAAGTTTTACTTATTTGCATTTACATAATATAATTACAAATCAATTTTAACGAATAAGTTTTTACGTGTTAAAATATAATCTACCTCAACGGGTAATGTATGCTTTATAGTACTATGGATTTATAATCTGGAAGAGTTGGTCTAGTGCGCAATGCTTCTGCAATGATTGCCAAAACTCTTTCTCTTTCTGCTCCATGAAGTGGTAATCTTGGTGCACGAACAAATTCTGTTCCCAGACCAGTAGCAACTTCTGCCAGTTTTATATTTTGTACCAATAGTGGGTTAATGTCTAGTTCTAACAAAGGCAAGAACCATCTGTAAATAGCCAATGCTTCTTCGGCTCTACCAGCTTTTGCTAATTTAAAAATAGCGACAGTCTCAGCTGGAAACGCATCTACTAAACCAGAAACCCATCCGTCAGAACCCATAAAAATACTTTCTAATGCTAATGTATCAACACCAGATAATACTTTTAAACGACCTTTAAAACGGTTTATAATTCGGGTAACATTAGATATATCTCTTGTAGATTCTTTTACTGCCTGAATATTATCAAATTTCAAAATTTCTTCAAACATATCCAATGATACATCAATTTTGTAATCAATAGGATTGTTGTAAATCATGATAGGAAGTGAAGTGCTTTTTGCCACTTCAGAGAAATAAGTAACTGTTTCATGACTTGCTGCATTGTAACGCATAGGAGGTAATAACATTAATCCTTTTGCACCATTTTCTTCTGCTTTATTAGCAGCTTGAATCGCAGCCCGAGTAGTTTGCTCGGCTATATTCATAATCACCGGTACTTGCCCGTTAACTATATTAATAGTCTCTTTGATTAATTCTTTTTTTTCATCCTCTAATAAAGTGCTTGCTTCTCCAAGTGTACCTCCCAGGATAATCCCAGAAACACCTGCCTCGAGCTGAGCTCTTACATTTACTCCAAACATGTCGAAGTCTAACTTGTCATCGGCAGTAAACTTTGTTGTAACTGCTGGCATAACGCCTTTCCATTGAATACTCATAATTACGATTTTAATTTTTTCAAAAATATTTATAACCTGCAAATATGTAATTAGGTAAGTTATCACAAAAAGATACTATATTATCCGATTTTATACTAATTTTTAAAATTATTACTTAATATGTATACATTTTTTTATATTTATAGAATATAATTAATCCGTTATGAAAGTATTTCCATTTAAGATTCCAAAAACTAAAGAAGATTCGCTCATTTATCAAGAAGACGTAGAATTTGTTTTTTATGATAAATTGCACCAACACGAAGAAATACAAATAAGCTATATCGAGAATGGCGAAGGAACCATTTTTGTAGGCGACACAATTTCTCCATATCAAAAAGGAGATGTTGTAGTTATTGGTAGTAATTTACCACATGTATTTAGAAGCGAAAATAATACCAACGAGCTTTCGGTAATGCTAACATTGTTTTTTACGACTAACTCTTTTGGGAAAGATTTTTTTACGCTTCCTGCTTTAAAAGACATTCAGCCATTTTGGGAAAACAGTAAGAATGGTTTTGTGGTTAATAATCCTTCAAATAAAGTTGTTAAGGCATTTAAAAAAATAAAAAAGGTAAATGAATTTGATCGTTTTATTCTTTTTCTGGAAATAACCAAGAAGTTATCTCAAGAGAATAAAACGCCACTTTCTAGTTATATATATGATAAGAAAATCACAGATAATGAAGGAAAGCGAATGCAAACGGTTTTTGAGTACGTTATGACTAATTTTCAGAAGAATATTACTCTGGAGGAAATCGCTGCATTATCAAATATGACTAAAAATGCTTTTTGCAAATACTTTAAAGTCCGGACCAACAAGACATTTTTTCAGTTCCTGATAGAAATCCGGATTGAGCGGGCAGGGAAGTTATTATCCAGATCACAAGAGTTATCTGTACTGGAAGTTTCAGAATTATGTGGGTTTAATAATATTTCTAATTTCAATAGAAAATTTAAAGAAATAAAAGGAATTTCTCCCCTTGCATACCGCAAATCTCAAATGTTAAAATGGAAAGAAAAAGCATAGCTATGATTTTAAAATCCATTTTTTAAGTGTTTTTTATGTTGAAAATTTTAAACCTTTAGCTTTAAAATTACTAAACAATACTTGGCGTGCACTACTAATAGTTTCTTCGGTGCGATAAATACTGCACCAGAATTTCACTAGTAATTTATAATTACCATCAGATATGGCGGTATAATAAATTTGTGGAGTTCTGGAATTGTTTATCAATGTTTGAGTTTCAAGTGCTTCAAGTACAATTAAATTAATATCATCTGGAACAATGTCGCCTTCAACATCAAAGGAAATTTCGACTAGTTTAAAGTTATCAGTATAAGTCCAGTTGGTAATATTTTGAGATAATAAGTTACCATTTGGAATTATTATTTCAGCACCATTTGGAGCATTAATTTTAGTTGTACGAAGTCCCATTGCTTTTACGCGACCAGATTGAGAACTAATTTCGATTACATCGCCAATTTGTATTGGTTTATCAAAAATTAAAATAATACCCGACACAAAATTGCTTACAATGTTTTGCAAACCAAGTCCAACACCAACTCCTAAAGCACCCAATAAAATGCTTAGTTTGTCCAGCGGCATTCCTGATGCGGCTACAGCCAATAAATAACCTCCAATTAATACCACAAGACGTGTTATTAATAATTTAGAATGTTGGCGTTTGTTTACATTTTCTTCATTCTCATCATCGACTTCACCAAAAAAGTAAGCAACGTATTTTTGCAGAAGGTGAGCCATCCAGATTATAATAAAAAACAAAACAATATTACCCAAGGTAAATGTTATACTACCAATAGTATTTGGGTGGGTTAATAGTGATGTAAATGATGCACGTAGCGATTCCCAAATGTTTAAATTGGATGCAATCACCACCAACCACATATAACTGATTATTATTATAAAAGGTCTTTTTAGATTATCTGATAAACTCTCATGATCAAAAATGGTTTCGATTCCGCGTTTGATTCTTGTCGTATATATTTGTAAAAGAATTATTTCTAGAATTATTTTTAATAGTACGCTAAGTGCAATAATTTGAGTAATTGCAATAAAGGCAGTAAGGCTTAACATATTTGAGAGAGAAACTCTACCGTAAATATTAAAAACAATAGCCAAACCATTTAAACCTATGAATATTATACTTGCCCATTTAAAGAATCCCTTTATGTATAATTGATCCTTAATACTCTTAAGCTGAACTAATCCATAACGTATTCCGAAGACATTAATTAGGATAAAAGCGCAACGTTGGAACAAGCCAACCCCGATAAATAAATCCAGGAAACAAAGCGCAGAAAATAATCCTACTAATAGAAACAAGTTTCGCATTGATTCCTTAGACCAATGATTTTTAAATAGAAAAGTAAGTACCACAAGCAGTATCAACTGTAATGATTCTATAAATAGGGCGGGAGCATATAAATTACTTACGATGGCAATATTAAGCCCAATTACAATTACAGGAATAATAATGCCACTATTTAAGTATTTAAAGTTTAGTAATGTAAGGTTCTCAAAATGATTGTTATTTTTTAGGTATTTAAGATTGCGAGAAATGTACCAAGCTAATAATCCCATAAAAAATGTAAGAGTGATTAGTCCGCCGATACTATAATTTAAATAGTATGATACCACGCTATTCTCTATAGCTACTTTTGCTTTAATATTTTGCGATATGTCTTTTTTGGCAATCGTATCGCTAGTATTCCATATAAAAGGATATTCTCTGCCAAGAATACTTATTCCAGATTTTTCAAGCTTTTTTTCTACAGTTAATAATGCACTCGAAACAGCTATTTTTCTTTGTACCGTCAGTCTGTTTTTAGTATTAAGAACCTCTAGATTGTGATTCATGAGGCTATCTGTACTTAAATAAGTCTTTTTAAGATTTAAAAATTCGCTCTTAAATTGCTTGCGAAGTATGGTATCTTTTAATAGTGTAATTAGCGCTTTGTCTTTGCGTAAGTCAGCAAATCGGCCTTTGATTTTATCAAGGTTTTTGTTGCGTAAATTTATGGCAGTATTTTGTTCGTCTAATTCCTGACGAATTTCTTCTAATACAATACGATACATTTGCTGATTTCGTACATTTGGATTAGCTCCTTTTAAATTAGCCAGAATAAGATCTAGTTTATTTTGAGTTCTATCTATTTCAGTAAACAGATGAAATGTACTTCCTTCAAAAACTGCGTCATTATAAGCAGATTGCAAAACCTCTCCAGCTTTTTCGATAGCCATAAGATAGTCACTATCGGTCTTGGTCGAATCTTCAAATAATTTCCCACTACCTTGTGTTTTAGCAGTATCTGGAGTAGCCGTTGTTGTGGCTTGTGAGTAAGCAAACGGTGAGAAGAACAGTATCGTTAGTAAGGATAAAAGACAAATAAAATTTCTGTTATGACGCATAATATAAATCATGTATTTAAGACGTCAAATTTAGAAAAATATGCTTACAAAATCCAAACTTTAAGTTTTGTTTGGGTCAAAAACTATTGCCAGTTTTCTGGATATAGATACAAAAAAGAAACACGAATTGCACTAATTTTCACTAATTGGTTTGTGGAATTAATTTCACAAACCAATTTAATCATTAAGATTCGTGTTAATTAGTGCAATTCGTGTTTAAAGATTTAGTATTCCCTTAAATGGCTTTAAAACTGTTATCTAAGAAAAGCTAATTATATAAGTGATGTAAGTTTATTTAAGCGAAGTGTTTATAAACTTATATAGTTTAAATAGTTTTATAGGCAAACAATATGAAAGATTATTTCTTCATTACCAATGCTTTATTATACTCGTAGTTCATCTTTGCGATAGAAAGTACCGATATACCTTGCGGACATTCTACTTCGCATGCTTCGGTGTTAGAACAAGCTCCAAAACCTTCAGAATCCATTTGGTTTACCATTGTCAAAACCCTTTTTGATGCTTCAATTTTTCCTTGTGGGAGTAATGCTAGGTGAGTTATTTTGGCGCCAACAAATAATGCTGCACTAGAATTCTTGCAAGTCGCAACACAAGCACCACAACCTATACAAGCTGCTGCATCAAAGGACGCTTCGACGGTTTCGTAGGATATAGGAATACTATTTGCTTCGGGCGCCTGTCCGGTTGAAGCTCCAATATAACCACCAGCAGTTATAATAGAATCAAATGCGGTTCGGTCAATTTTTAAATCCCGTACTACAGGAAAAGCCGTTGCTCTAAATGGTTCAATATATATAGTGTCGCCATCCTTAAAACTTCGCATATGGAGTTGGCAAGTTGTAGTATGTTTTAATGGGCCATGCGCTCTACCATTAATCATAACACCGCATTGTCCGCAAATACCTTCTCTACAATCATGGTCAAATTCTATAACGCGTTCCCGTAGTTGGATAAGTGATTCGTTTAAAAGATCGAGCATTTCTAAGAAAGACATATGTTCGGTTACGCCATCTATTTCATAATCTACCATTTCTCCTTTAGAATTGGCATTTAATTGGCGCCATATTTTTAGATATAATTTCATCTCTTTTAGTTTTAATTATTTGTAGCTACGTACTGCAAGTTCTACTGATTCAAATACCAAAGGCTCTTTGTGTAGTTCAGGAGGATTTGATTCTCCTTTCCATTCCCAAGCCGACACATAACAAAAATCGGCATCATTTCGTACTGCTTCTCCTTCGTTACTTTGGTATTCTTCTCTAAAATGCGCTCCGCAAGATTCCTCTCTTTGTAATGCATCGTAACACATAAGCTCAGCTAATTCAATATAATCGGCTACACGTCCGGCTTTTTCTAATTCACTATTTAATGTATCATCACCAGTTATTAGTAAGTCTTTTTCAAAAGAAGCTTTCAAAGATTTTATGGCTACAATTGCTTCTTCAAGATTCTGTTTACTTCTGGATAACCCGCATTTTTCATACAATAATCGTCCTATGGTTTTATGGAAATAATCAGTTGATAAATTTCCTTTGCTTTGTAAAAATTGGTTTAATTGATCTCTAACCGTTTTTTCTGCTTCCGCAAAAGCGGGATGGTCGGTACTAATTCGGGAAGCGTTTAGTTCGCCAGACAAATAATTAGGAATAGTGTAGGGAGCTATAAAATAGCCATCGACACAAGCCTGAAGCAGAGAATTTGCACCAAGTCTATTTGCTCCATGATCTGCAAAGTTGGCTTCACCAAGGGCAAACAATCCAGGAATTGTAGTCATAAGTTCATAATCTACCCAAAGTCCGCCCATTGTAAAATGTGCAGCTGGCGAGATAAGCATAGGTTCTTTATAAGCATCGATTCCGTTGATTTTTTCATACATAGCAAAAAGGTTGCTGTATTTGGCTTCGATGTTTTTCTTGCCTTGTACAGCGATTGCATCCGAAAAATCCAAATAAACGGCATTCTTCATTGGTCCGGCACCATGACCAGTGTCAATTCGTTCTTTGGCAGCTCGTGAAGAAATATCTCTAGGAGCAAGATTACCAAAGGCAGGATATCGACGTTCTAAATAATAATCTCTTTCTTCTTCGGGGATAGCATTAGGAATTCTATCGTCTCCCGCTTTTTTAGGAACCCAAATGCGACCGTCATTTCGCAATGATTCAGACATAAGAGTAAGCTTCGACTGATTTTCTCCATGTTGAGGAAGACAAGTAGGATGGAACTGAATCCAACTTACGCCTGCCATATAAGCCCCTTTTTTGTGTGCTCGCCATATTGCCGAACTATTACAGCCCATAGCAAGCGTAGAAAGGTAATACACCTTACCATAACCACCTGTTGCAAGTACTACAGCATCGGCAGCATGACGCTCTATGGCTCCAGTTTCTAGATTACGCGCTATAATTCCTTTGGCTTTGCCATCTATCAAAACCAATTCGAGCATCTCGTGACGCGTATGCATGGTAACTTTACCAGTGTTTACTTGACGAAGAAGTGATTGATACGCTCCAAGCAAAAGTTGCTGTCCTGTTTGTCCTCGCGCATAAAAGGTTCTGGAAACCTGTACGCCTCCAAAGGATCTATTGTTTAAGTAACCTCCATATTCTCTTGCAAAAGGAACACCTTGAGCAACCGATTGGTCTATTAAACTAGCTGAACATTCGGCTAATCTATACACATTGGCTTCGCGAGATCTAAAATCTCCACCTTTTATAGTATCGTAAAACATTCTATACACGCTGTCGCCATCGTTTTTATAATTCTTAACAGCATTTACACCACCTTGTGCAGCGACTGAATGTGCTCTTCTGGGCGAATCCTGAAAACAAAATGATTTAATGTTGTATCCTTGTTCAGCAAGTGATGCCGCACAAGAAGATCCTGCAAGTCCTGTTCCTACAACTATAACAGTAAGTTTCTTTCTGTTAGCAGGATTTACAAGTTTTGCTTTGGCTTTATAATTATTCCATTTATCAGCAAGTGGGCCATCTGGTATTTTTGAATCTCTCATTTTCATACTATTTTAAATAAATATAAAGGGGAATTGCCATGAAACCTCCTGTGATAATTAGGGTATATCCCCATCCAAATACTTTTATAGCTTTTACATATTTAGGATGATAAAGTCCCATTGTTCTCGAGGCACTAAAAAAACCATGTAATAGGTGGAAACCTAATGCTATAAATGATATCTCATAAATTATTACATACCATAGTTGCGAATACGATTGTACAACAATCTCATATAAATCCTTATTTCCTGCTGCATCTACAGGCAGGTTAGTAAATTTATATACATACCAAAAATCCTTAAAGTGTATGATAAGAAATAGGAGTAGGATTGTACCTAATATGCCCATGTTCCGACTATTCCATGCACTGGCAAAATTTCTTTTGTCATAATGGTAGTTTTGTTTACTTGCAGTATTATTTTTTATAGTAACAATTATTGCATAAATTGCATGTCCGATTAAGGATAAATACAAAACCCAGGAAATAATTTTTATAAACATATTGCCTGACAATAATTTAGAGTACCAATTGAATTGTTCTCTTGCCTGATCTTCGGGTAAAAAAAGTTGTAAGTTACCAAGCAGATGTATCACAAGAAAAAAGCATAAGAAAAGGCCTGTAGCTGCGATAATCATCTTGTTTTTTAAAGTAGTAGATTTCATTATTTGCAAGATTTTTTAAGACTTAATATTAAGGGAATCCTAATTTACTATAATTCATTTAATTTTAGATTGAATCTTTTAATTAAAAACGTAAAATGGAATGGGTGTAAATAATCAATATCCTATTTTTCTGAAAAAAAATGCCTAAAAATTAAACATTGTTTATTCTTTAATATTTAGCCATAATATTCTATTAATAATGAAGTATTAAAAAATAAGCACCCCTGTTATTATGTAATAGGTAAATTTTCAAGAATAAACAAATTATTTTTTGTAAGATTTTGTACTATTTATTTTTATATTTGTTTGTATCAATGATTTTGTATACTAAATCTAATCTTAGGAATTGTATGAAAAAGATACCCTTTAACCGACTGATGTTTTTGTGTTTTAATACAAGCTTTGTTATAGCAATAAGCCTAATCCGATTAGAATGGATTAAATTTTTTAGGCCCGTCTACAATACCACAATGCAATTTTCTAAATAGTTTATCTAGATAGAAATTCTAATTTATCCTATACCGTTGTTAATACATCTGTAATGGTGTAATTATATAAACTATTCTCAAAAAGAAAGTAATTAAACTTCGTTATTATACCCCCCTTATTTATATAATTTATGAAACAAAACAAACTTTTGCTATTGGTTCTTTTTTGTTCCTGTGTATTGTTATCCAACTCATTAAATGCCCAATTAATGGCTGTAGAGTCTAAAGATACTTTAAATGGGAAACCCAAAGTTACAGCCAGACTTATAGGAAGACTTAAATTAAATGGTATTTATGATATTAAGGGAAGCCTTGCGGGTAATAGTTCGTTTCTTATTCATAATAATGATGTTTCGGGTTTAGATATACCTTCTTTTAGTATGGATATGAGACAGTCGCAGTTGCGTTTTGTTAGCACGATACAATTAAATAATGGTAAAGAATTAAAATCAATGTTAGAAGCTGATTTTGAAGGTGCTAATAATACGTCTCAGTTTAGGCTGCGTCATGCTTACGTTCAGTATGATCATTGGACAGTAGGGCAAACTTGGTCAAATTTTGGTGATTCATCCTTATGGCCTTCGCCATTATTAGATTGGGACGGACCTACTGGTATGGTACTTTCTCGTAGGATTCAAGTACGTTACACAGGTCTTTTTAAAGAAAACGGACATACCTCTTTTATGCTTTCGGCAGAGTATATGGAGCCGCGCCGTTTGTATGATTATACGTTAAGTCCAACTCATGGTGTAGATTATGCTCCCTCTAGAGCTCCCGATGCTGTGGCTGGTATACGATATGCTTTTGATAACGGAGGTTTCATGAAATTATCAGGTCTTTATCGCAGTATTGCTTATGACTCTGAGGATATTGCAGCAGGAAAAACAGAGTTTGAATTTGATTCTCAAAGTGGTGGTGGTGTTACTGCCATGACAAGTATATTTTTTAGAAAAAAATCAGGTTTAGTAAATAATCTGCAAGCACAATGGACAATCGGTAAGGGAATTAGTGATTATTTTCTAGCTGTAGGAGGATCAGGTCTTGATGGTTTTGCCAGATCAGATTTTTCAGGAAAACTAGATCTATTACCTGTACATGCTGGTTTTATTTCGTACGAACGTTTCTTTAATAAAAAGTTTCACTCGATGGTTATGGCTTCTTATAATCATTTTTATGATGGAGCAGGTACACTAGCAGGTTGGGACCGAATGACAAATTACCAGTTTACGCTTAACGCATCGTATGACTTCTTTGATTTTCTGACAATTGCACTTGAACCACAAATAGGGTACAAACAATTGCAATATGCCGATGGAAGTACACAAGGAGCTAACGCCGTTCGCATCAATTTTGGGATGCTATTTAATTTCTAATATCAGGATTAACCAAATAAATATTTTAAAAAATGAAAAAATTAGTACTTGTATTTTTGTTGTGTATTGCAACATCTTTGGCCTTTGGACAACAAAAGCCCAGAATCATAATTCTTGCCACGGGTGGAACTATAGCAGGCGAAGGAAAATCTTCGGATAGAGCTGGATATACTGCGGGTAAAATTCCTGTAGCTGATCTTATAGGAAGTATTCCGAGCATAAACGCTATTGCAGATATTAGCGGAGAACAAATATCTTCTGTAGGTAGTCAGGATATGAGTATTGAAATATGGAAAAAACTAGCTGTACGTATTAATGAAATATTTAGTAAAAATGAGGCAGATGGTGTCGTTATAACGCATGGTACTGATACTCAGGAAGAAACAGCTTATTTTCTTGATTTAGTTTTACCGCATGAATTACCTGTTGTAATTACAGGATCTATGCGTCCGGCAACAGCTATAAGTGCAGATGGACCTAAAAATCTTTTTGATGCAATTACTGTCGCTGCAGATCCTAAAAGTAAAGGGCGTGGTGTATTAGTATCTTTTAATGAATCAATCTACGATTCCAGAGAAGTTACTAAAACTAGTACAACAAAAGTAAATGCTTTTAGATCACCAGATTCTGGACCGCTAGGAGAAGTATATGATGGCCGTGTAGAATATTACAAATCATCGGTAAGAGAAACAGCAAAAGAAGGACCTTTTGAAGTAAATAAAAACACAAAATTACCTAAAGTAGAAATTGTATATATGTATGCCGATGCCTCTCCAGAATATATAGATTATTTAGTAAAACAAAAAGTAAAAGGTATTGTAATAGCTGGTGTTGGAAACGGAAATTTCTCTAAAGCTTTTACCGAAGCTATAAAAAAAGCTACTAAAGCAAATATAGCAGTTTGTCGCTCAAGCCGTTGTCTAGAAGGCAGAGTAGTGCTTGATGGAGAAACAAATGACAATGAACTTGGTACAGTAGTATCAGATAATCTTAGTCCGCAAAAAGCAAGAATATTATTGATGCTTGGACTTACAAAATCAAAAAACAAAAAAGAACTGCAAGATTATTTCTTCCGTTTTTAATTTCCTTTAATAATTTAACACATTACATTATGAGCAACTTTCGTACAGAACATGATTTTCTTGGAGAAAAAGAAATACCAAACAATTGTTATTATGGAGTACAGACAGTACGTGCCAAAGAAAATTTTGATATAACAGGAATTCCTATTGGATCAGAACCTTTATTTATTAAGGCTTTTGGTCATGTGAAAAAAGCTGCAGCAATGGCCAACAGAGATCTTGGTGTATTAGATGCAAAAAAGGCTGAAGCTATTATTTATGCTTGTGATAGATTAATTGCAGGAGAATTTGCAGACCAGTTTATAAGTGATCTTATTCAAGGAGGAGCAGGTACATCCACCAATATGAATGCTAATGAGGTAATTGCCAACTTGGGATTGGAATATATGGGACATAAAAAAGGAGAGTATCAATACCTTCATCCTAATAATGACGTAAACCTTTCACAAAGTACAAATGATGCCTATCCATCGGCTTTTAGAATAGCAATTTATCTTAAAATAGAGTATTTTACAGAAGCCTTAGCGCAACTGCAAGAAGCCTTTTTTCAGAAAGGAAAAGAGTTTGCTAATGTTATTAAAATGGGACGTACGCAATTACAAGATGCTGTACCAATGACATTAGGACAAGAGTTTAATGCTTTTGCAACAACAATAGGCGAAGATGTAATTCGTTTGCGCCAATCAGAAAGATTAATTACAGAGGTAAATATGGGAGCAACTGCCATTGGTAGTAAAGTAAATGCTCCAGAAGGGTATCCAGAACTTTGTGTAAAATACCTTGCCGAAGTAAGTGGAGTTCCTGTTACGCTTGCAGGCGATTTATTTGAAGCGACTTACGACCCAAGTGCTTTTGTAGAAGTAAGTGGAACTTTAAAAAGAAGTGCCATAAAATTGAGTAAAGTTTGTAATGACCTTCGCTTATTAAGTAGCGGACCTCGTTGTGGATTTAATGAGATTAATTTGCCAGCGCTTCAGCCAGGATCTTCGATTATGCCAGGAAAAGTAAATCCTGTAATACCCGAAGTAGTAAACCAAACTTGTTTTTATGTTATTGGTGCCGATTTAACGGTTACAATGGCAGCAGAAGCGGGTCAATTGCAATTAAATGTAATGGAGCCAGTAATTGGGTTTGCCTTGTTTACATCATTAGAGTATCTTACTAAAGCTTGCAATACTTTAAAAGATAAATGTATTGTAGGTATAACTGCCAATGCAGAACATGCAAAAGATTTAGTAATGAATAGTATTGGTATTGTTACACAACTTAACCCAATTTTAGGATACGAAGCTTCTTCAAGTATTGCCAAAGAAGCACTTAAAACAGGTAAATCGATACACGATATTGTAGTAAATGAAAGAAAGCTAATTACCCAAGACAAATGGGAGGAGATTTACTCTATAGAAAACCTTATTAATCCTAAATTCATCACTTCATGATATTAGTACAGTTCGCTATACTTATGGCTATGATCCTTATTGGGTCACGGCTTAAAGGGATAGGCTTGGGAGTTATGGGAATGATAGGACTGCTTATTTTTGTCTTGTTTTTTCATATGCGTCCTGCTGATCCGCCTATAGCGGTACTTCTTATCATTTTAGCCATTGTAACCACAGCTGCCACCTTACAGGCAGCTGGAGGTTTGGATTATTTGGTAAGTATTGCCGAGATGATTATTAGACGTAATCCGAAGTATATAACTTTTATAGCGCCATTTACAGTTTACTTTTTATGTCTATTTGCAGGAACAGCGCATATAGTATATTCACTACTACCTATTATAGCCGAAGTATCAGCCAAGAAAAGAATACGACCAGAACGACCGTTAAGTATATCTGTTATCGCATCACACATGGCACTTACGGGTAGCCCAATGAGTGCGGCAACGGCTTCATTGGCAGCAATACTAGCTTATTCTACAGCAGTTGTAGATATAATGAAAGTATGTATTCCTGCTTGTATGATAGGTATTATAGCGGGTGTTATTTCGGTATGGAAAAAAGGCAAAGAACTTAATGATGATCCAGAGTTTATCGAAAAAATGAAAGACCCTGAATTTACTGAGAGTATAAACAAAACAGCCGAAACAAATAGAGAGTTAAAACCAGGTGCAAAAACAGCAGTATTTATTTTTGGTAGTGCCATATTACTCATCATATTTTTTGGAGCATTTCCGCAATTTATTCCAAATGTTGGAGAAGGAACTGCAGGATTTGCGGTAGGAGCAGATGGAGCAATTAACCTTACAGGATTAATAATCATGATAACATTATCGGCTTCGGCATTGATAATGATAATTACCAAAACGCCTCCAGTGTTGGTAGCAAAAATGAGTTTGTTTACATCAATGGCTACTGCAATTGTTTCAGTTTTAGGTGTAGTATGGATGAGTGCCACTTTTATGGGAGCAAATAATGCTTTAATAGAAAGCACTTTTAGAGATATAACATCAGAGTATCCTTTTACTTTTACCTTTGCCTTGATAATTATGGGAGCATTGACTTTTAGTCAGGCTGCTACAACAAAAATTATGATGCCAATAGGATTGTCTTTAGGAATTGGTCAGCCACATCTTATAGCGATGTTTCCAGCTGTAAATGCCGACTTTATATTACCGGGTTATCCTACATTAGTCGCTGCCATGGATTTTGACCGTACAGGCACAACTCGTATAGGGAAATATGTAGTTAATCACAGTTTTATGCTTCCCGGACTTGTTACCATTGCTGTAACTATCGCTTCAGGTTTTTTATTAAGCATGTTTTTATAGTACTTAATTAATGATTTGTTTTTCTTGTTTCATAATGCAAGAAAAGCAAATCATTACTAATTTTAAACCTATAAAGTTTCGATTAAGGATTTAAAATCAGCAAAAGATTTTTTTCACGTAGATAATACAGATTAGAGCAGATTTATTAGTAAATGAATCTGCATATATCAGCTTAAATCTTTTGAAATCTGCATCAAAGAATACTTACGCCTTTTAATGTTGAGTCTGCCTATGTGTCAAAACTAATTATAACGAACAGATTAATTTTGAGTATTGTGGAATCTTTTTTTTACTTGAAGTATTACTGCTACCATTACTACAGGAAGTAGCTGCTAAAATTCAAATTAGCAATCTATTACATCCTTACTACAAAATATTTTTTTATATATTTGATTTTATATATTCGTTTTTAATTAATTCGAAATACTAATTTTTAGTGCTTTTTGAATAATACTAAAAACGTTTTTTTTGTTTAAAAGAATTTCTTGCCCCAGAAGTTTTTTTATAATAGTCGCTGTAAAAGCACCAAAAATAACCTACTGTATAAAACAAAATGATCAAATTTAGAATTAGATTTTTATGTATCTCTATTTTATTTGTAACCTTCGTACTTAACGCTCAAATTAAGAAAATAGGTGTTCCTTTTATAACAAATTATAGCCCTAAAACCTATAAAGCAGCTTCAGAGAATTGGGATGTTTTACAAGACTCTCAAGGAATGATGTATTTTGCCAATCATTTTGGTTTATTACAATTTGATGGAGTAAGATGGGGGATAATTATGCAGCCAGAAAACAAGAGTATGGTTCGCTCCCTCGCAATAGATAAAAACGATAAAATTTTTATAGGTGCTCAAGGCGATTTTGGGTTTGTAACCAAACAGTCAAATGGTCAATACGACTATACATCTTTAGTTAAATTACTTCCAGTTTCATCCAGAAATTTTAGTGATGTATGGCATACTATTGTTCATAATGATGAAGTAATTTTTTTCTCGTACGAAGCTCTTTTTATTTATAAGAATAATAAAATTCAAGTTATAAAAGCTACTACGAGTTTTGATGAGTTTTTTAAAATTAGCACTAATCTTTATGTATTAGATAATAAGAAAGGATTACTTAAAGTAAAAGATGATCAGTTGATTTCTATTGATGGCGGTTCTAAATTTGCAGGAATGAAAATCCTGAAGCTATTCGGAACCGAAAATAACCTAACAGTATTAACTCAAAAAGACGGCTTTTTTATTTACAAGAACAACCAATTAAAACCTTTAAAAACCGAAGCAGATTATCTTTTAAAACAAAATCAGGTTTCTGTTGGTATTCTTCTTCCAGATGGATATTATGCTATTGGAACACGAGAAAACGGACTCATTATTATTGATAAAAACGGACACTTAATTCAGCATATCAATAAGCAAATGGGTTTGCAAAATGAGTATGTTACCAATCTTAAGCTCGATGCAGCAGGTAATTTGTGGGTAACACTTAAAGATGGGATTGCGCTTATTCAAATTTCATCGCCATTATCAAGAATTCTGGATACCACAAACTTCGAAACCAAAATATATTGCAGTCAGATTTATCAAAATAAGTTATATATAGGAACGGATAATGGATTGTTTTGGTTGGATTGGGAGAAATATAAACTTGGGCAACACGGAAATATACATTTTCAGCGTGTAGCGGGAATGTCTGAAACGGTATGGAACATTGGTGTTTTTGATAATGTACTTTTGGCTTTCGAAAAAAACGGAATATTCGAGATAAACGGAAGTGCAGCAAAATTAGTTGCAAAAACAGATGGAGCATGGCAAGGTGTAGTTATGCCAAATCATCCCAATTTGTTATTAGTGGGAGGATATTCGGGATTATATTTATTAAAAAAGGTAAATCAATCCTGGGTATATCAGTTTAAAATTAAAGGCTTTAAAGAAAGTAGCAGAGTAATTACAATTGATAAAGAAGATAATATTTGGATAGCACATGGATACAAGGGAATCTTTAAAATAAGATTGAATAATACGTTTGATAGTATTGCAAGCATGCATTTTTATGACAAGAAAGACGGTTTTCCGTCGAGTATATTTTTGAATACCGTCAAGCTAAATAATAAAATTCTTTTTGGTACTACAAAAGGGGTTTACAAACAAGATTCTTATACAAAACGAATGATTCCCGATGCTGTTTTTAAAACGTATTTGGGTATGAATAATCACATCAGATTACTCAAATCCGACAATAAAAGCGCTATTTGGTATGTTTCGGGAGATAATACAGGAAGAATTGATAAAAAAAAGGATGGAAGTTTTTCTATAGAAGAATTACCTTTTAGAAAACTGAGGTATTTATATATTCCTGGCTTCGAAAACATACAAACTACTCAAGAGGGAGATGTATTTTTTGGCACTCAAGACGGGTTGATTCATTATAATAGTATTAAAAATAAAAGCTATGGTTTAAAATACAAAGCAGTTATATCCGAAGTAAAAAGTATTTTTCCAAAAGACAGTCTATTATATTCAAGCAGATACGATGTTCTTTCGGCAAAGGAAACAACTACAAATGATAAATTTTATCCAGCCTTGCCTTACTCTAAAAATGCACTTCATTTTTCGTTTGCTGCACTTTGGTATGATGATGCCGATGGTACAAAATACGAATATTGGCTAGAAGGTTTTGAACCAAAATGGTCTGATTGGGGACTACAAACAGAAAAAGAATACACTAATCTACCCGAAAACGAATACACTTTTCATGTAAGAGCCAAGAATATATATGATGTAGTAAGCGAAGAAGCTGTTTTTAAATTTGAAATTCTGCCGCCTTGGTACAGAACGAGTTGGGCTTATATCTTGTATTTATTCCTTTTTGGAACTCTAATCTATGTTATTATTAAATATCAAAAAAAATTAGCAGAACGTAAGCGACAACAATTAATTCTAGATCAGGAAAAAGAACTATTGCTAAACCAAGCAGCATTTAATGAGCAAAAACTGTTATTAGAACAAGAAAACATGAATGTGATTCGTGAAAACTTAGAAGCTACAATTAATCTCAAGAATGCCAAAGTAGCTTCAAATACAGTCAATTTGATACATCTTAATGAAATTTTATTATCTATAAAGGAACTTATTAATCAAATTGATAAAAGGAATGATTCCGCTATAAATTTGGGTTTCTTAACCAAAATCAATCGAATAATTGATCATGAATTGCAAGGAGATAAACATTGGAATGAGTTTGAAGAAATTTTTAATCAGCTCCACGATAATTTTATCCAACGTTTAAAAGCAAGTTATCCCGAATTAACGCCCCGCGATATGCGATTGTGTGCTTATTTGCGTATGAATTTCAATACCAAAGAAATAGCACCACTTTTAGGCATCTCGGTTAGAGGGGTAGAAGATACCAGATATCGTATCCGTAAGAAACTCCACCTTTCATCTGAGGCAAATATTACGGAGTTTATACTCAACTTTTAAAGCTTAACCGCAATCTTAAATTGTCTATAAATGAACACGGATAGGGACGCGGATGATACGGATTTACAAAAGTAAAGACGCGGATTAAAAACAGATTTTTAAAAATAATAGATAGAAAATCCGTTTAATCCGTGTTCCTTTTTGCCACAGATTAAAGGATTAAACAGATTCTAATTCTCTGCGAAATTTGCGTAACCCCTTGTGTCCTTTGCGGTTAATTTTGCCACAGATTAAAAGATTAAACAGATTTTAATTCTTTGCGAACTTTGCGTAAAAGCTTTGTGCCCTTTGCGGTTAATTTTCGCCACAGATTATACTAATTGCACTAATTTTTAAAACTTTGCGCTCTTTGCGTAACCCCTTGTGTCCTTTGCGGTTAATTTTGCCACAGATTAAAAGGATTTTAAAATTAATGACAGTCAATGAACGCTTTAATCCCTAATAAAACCACATTTATTTTGCTGTATTGATAAGTTTTTGTAGTGTTTGTTTTTTTAGCACCGTAGTCAAACCGTACTTGCAAATGTGAGTTTATAGTAGTTTGTTTGTTAATATTGTGAGTTATTAATAAAAAAAGAATCTATTTTTTACAGATAGTTCTTTTTGAGTTTAATAATTTTTAACCCCAAAAAACAAAAAACTATGAAACAAAAAAACTTTTTTCTCGGCCAACCACCGAAGAATAACCTACAATTTTTAAAAAAGTTTATTCTGATGGCATTCTTAGTAATGTCACCTTTTATTAAATTACATTCTCAATGTAATACACTCGTTTGGGCAGATGAGTTTAATGGTACTACAATCGATGGTAGTAAATGGCAAAGTATTACAGGTAACGGTTGTCCATCGCTTTGTGGTTTTGGTAATGCCGAAGCGCAAAGGTATAATCCAAACCAGGCAACGATAGTTAAAGAGGGTACAAATAGTTACTTAAATATCGAAGCTAAATATGAGCCAAACTCACAATTTCCTGATCAGCCATATACCTCTGCAAAGCTCACTACAGAAGGGAAATATTCTTTAAAATATGGAAGAATTGAAGCGCGTATGAAACTATCTTCGGGAGTGGGCGCATGGCCAGCTTTCTGGATGTTGCCAGAGGGAGCAACTGGAACATGGCCTTTTACAGGTGAAATAGACATTATGGAAGCCAAACATAAAAGTCCAAAATCGGTAGATGGAACACTACATTACGATGCAGGCGGATATCATTATACAGGTAGAAGTTATACATCTCCAACGGATTTATCTACAGACTTTCACGTTTATGCTGTAGAGTGGGGACCAAATAGTATAAAATGGTTTATAGATGGGAATTTATTTCATACAGCAAGTCCTAATACTACTGTAAATGGAGGATGGCCATTTAATGATAATAAATTTTATATCATTTTAAACTTAGCAGTCGGGAGTTTAGGAACGCCTTATACAAGTGTAAATGGTGCAGGAGTAGCACCTAATCCAGCTGATTTTCCTGCAAAATTATTAGTAGATTATGTACGAGTTTATGATGGTAGTTTTGCCAATGGCGTAATTGGAGCTGCAAAAGTATATGCCAATGCAACCAACAAAACATATTCTGTAAACGCTATTGCGGGAGCAAATTATACTTGGACAGTTCCATCTGGGGCAACAATAACTTCAGGACAAGGAACCAATGTAATTAATGTAAATTGGGGAGCAACTGGAGGAGATGTTTCGGTATTGGCAACAGTAAATGGATGCGATAGTAAAACATATAAAATAGCTGTAACTACAGAACCGTCTTTGCCTGTTGAGAAAATACATGAAGATTTTCAGTCTAACAGAAATATAGTTTATCTAAATAAAACAGGAGTTTTAACCGAGGCAGTTGCAAATCCGTCGGCTACAGGAGTGAATACATCTGCACTTGTTGGGAAATATGTTCGTAATGCTTCAGAGATATATGATGTATTAAATATAAAAAACATAACAATTACCAATGCCAATGATTATGTGTATGGCAGAAAAAGACTTTCATTTGATATTTATACCTCTGCACCAGTGGGGACAAAAATATCAATGCAATTAGAAAATAGTTTGGTAACAACAGCTATTAATTATCCTTCAGGAAGACATAGTGGTTATAAAGCTACTACAACTGTACAAAATAAATGGGAAACGATAGAATTTGAATTTGAAAAAGTAATAGATGCCAATACAAGTGCTTTGTCTATTAATAATGTAGTATTCTTATTTGAGTCCAACTCTAATTCTGGAGCGACATATTATTTTGATAATTTACTCACAAAAGCCGCACCCGAAAAGCCAATTATTGCGACCGATATTTTACAAAATTATGACGGTATCAATAAGATTATAAAAGGAACTACAACAGGAACATATTCGGTAGTTGCTAATCCTGGTGCAAATTCGGTTAATGCTTCTGCAAATGTGGCAAAGTATGTTCGTAATGTAACCGAACAATATGATGTGTTGTTTTTTAATACACAAAATAGTATCGAAGATGCAGGTTTATTAAAGAACCAGACGAATAAAATAATGATTGATGTTTACACATCAGCACCAGTAGGAACAGTTGTTAGTTTGAATCTGGAAAACAGTTTAACATCGCTTCCTGCAAATTTTCCAACAGGAAGAAACAGTAGTTATGTAGCAATGACTACTAAACAGAATCAATGGGAAACACTTACCTTTTATTATAATTCAAGCCCCGATGAAGGAACATCAAATTTGGCTATAAACCAAATGGTAATCTTGGTTAATTCAGGTTCTTATACAAGCGATACATACTATTTTGATAATATAAGAATTGGTTCTACTAAATTGCCAGATACTTTTACGGCAGGAGTAGTTTATGAAGATTATCAAACCATACATAATATTACTTTTAGAGATGCCATCGGAACCTATACTCCAAATACGGTTAATCCTAGTGCAAGCGGAATAAATACGTCATCATCAGTTGGTAAATATGTTAGAAAATCAACTGAATTATATGATAACTTTTCGTTTACTACAACTTTAAACAATATTGGAGATTTTAAAAAAGGAACTAAAAAGTTTGCAATAGATGTTTACACTTCTGCACCAGTAGGATCTATTATTTCTTGGCAAGCAGAAAGTAGTGCATCAATCCCGTCTAATTTTCCTGTAGGAAGACATAGTGTATATCAGGCGGTTGTAAAACAAACCAATACTTGGCACACGCTTGTGTTTACATATGCAAGTGCGCCAGATGCATCTACATTAGATAATGAGGTAAATCGTTTTGTATTTTTATTCGAGCCAGGAACGAGTTCAGGAAACACTTATTATTTTGATAATATCCGAAGTGTAAATTTAGTTACTACAGATGTTCCAAGTAACGATGTTAATTTGGCTTTGGCTAAACCAACTTTAGCTTCAAGCGAAGAAAATACAACTTTTTCTTCTGCGAAAGCAACAGATGGAGATGCGGGTACAAGATGGTCAAGTAGTTTTGCAAATACAAGCGAATGGGTTTATGTTGACCTACAAAGTAATTACAATATTAATCGTGTTGTTCTTAAATGGGAAGCTGCCTACGCAACACAATATAAAGTACAAATTTCTGCGGATAATGTTTTTACCGAAAATGAAACTGTAAACACACAAACTGCTAGTGATGGTGGTACAGATGATTTAGTAGTAAGCGGAATAGGAAGATACATCCGAATTTTATGTACAACCAAAGCGTTGACTCCTTACGGTTATTCATTGTTTGAGATAGAAGCTTATGGATCAGCTTCGACAGCAAAAATGTCGGCTATTGTAACAAACGAAATTCCTGAAGAAGAAACTACAGGTTTAAATATATATCCAAACCCTGCGAGTAGTTATATCCAAGTTTCATCATCTGGAAAATTAGATAATAAAATGATTACCGTTTATGATTTATCTGGTAATGCTATGTTACAGAATAAGGTTGATGCTAAAGCAAATGAAAGTGTTATCGATATTAGTAGGCTTTCTAAAGGAATCTATATTCTAAACTTTACATCAGATCAAAAATCCTGGATTAAAAAAATCATTAAAGAATAATTAAAACTTGTTGGTTGTAATAAGCTTAAATAATTACAACCAACATTTAATTCAATGTCATTAAGTTAAGCTTTTGAACTATAATTTTTCTCGCAAAGACGTCAAGTCGCAAAAAAAATCAAGCCTAAACTTTGCGACTTGGCGTCTTTGCGAGAGATTTATTCGGCAAAACATTACAGTTGTTTTCTTAACTTAATGATATTGCATTCACGCCTACTAACTTTTGAATATATACTATTACTAACCCCAAAAAAACTTTAAACATGAGGAACTTTAAATTTAAAAAAATCCCTTTTATTGCAGTATTGCTGTTTATGCTGCTATCGAATTTTATGTACGGACAAGGGCCGATACCGTTTACAATAAACAACACATCTACATTTAATGACAATGAATTGTACGTAGCAATTGTAGGTATTGATTATACAACAGGCAACCACGTTTGGGTAAATGCAAAAACAAGTCAGGTATTACCAATGAGTTCATCATACAATACCGTTACAGGACCTACTATTGGAGGAAATACAGGACCGGGACAAAACTCAAAATACGCTAATTGTTTTACCAAATTGAGTGAAATTCCGAATAAAACATTTACGTTGCCTCAAATTGCAGGTTGCAGGGTTTTTATAGCCAAAGGACAGCAGTTGTATTTTTACTTTTTTGGAGCCAATGGAGCACCATCTGGATATACATCGCCAAATCCGTTAAACGTAACAGATCCTAATCAAGGTATTTTATATGAAATTATAGAACTTACTAATAATCAATATGGATTTTTTGGTAATCCATCCAGAGTAGATTCGTATAAATACCCAATGGGACTTGAATTATTTGGAGCCAATGGATACCAAAAAAGAGTAGGGGAGTTAAAAAAACATGCTGATATAGTTGCAGCATTTAAAGCCAATGTACCATCACAATTTCAGGGATGTGTTAATGATGCAACGGGTGAAATTACTGCGCCGTCTAAAACTCCAGCCTTCGCAGATGGAACAGGAGGAACTACCGTAGGCGCTCAAGCCAATTATTTAAAACCCTATATTGATGCCATCTGGAATAAATATAAAACAGAAGATTTAATATTTTATGCAGGAGATGCAGGTGTTTTTAAAGGCAGAGTAATAGGCGAACAACTAGAAATGGTTGGGCAATCTGGAGGATTTGTAGGACGTACAGGAAGAGTGCAATATCGACCATCAACTCAAGAAGCACTTGAAGGTAAAGGAGTCTTAGACAGAAGACTTGTAGATGGTGATTTGGATCTTGTAATTCAGGCACAATTAACAGCAGCAATTAACAGGCATGTAGTAAATGTGACTACTCCAAATCCTGGGCAACAAAATTGGTATGATGCATCAAAATTTTACCAAGTTAACCCAACCAATCATTATTCTAAATTTTGGCATTTGCCAGGTATAAGTGTTGATAATCTGGCTTACGGATTTGCTTATGATGATGTTGCTGATCAATCTCCATCACTTCATACTACACAACCTACCAAAGTAATTGCTGTTTTTGGAGGATATGGAGGATCAACACCTACAACGCCATCTTCAACCTTAATTCAAGCCGAAAACTATTCTGCCATGAACGGAATTCAAGTAGAAACAACCACAGATACCGATGGAGGTTCGAATGTAGGATATACAGATACTGGAGATTGGATGGCTTATAATAATATCAATTTCCCAACGACAGGAGCATATTTAATTGAATACAGAGTTGCTAGTGCTGTAAATGGTGCAAAAATATCTTCGGATTTAAATGCCGGAACGATTCCCTTAGGAAATGTTTCCATTCCGAACACAGGAGGATGGCAAAACTGGCAAACGGTATCTCAAACAGTAAATGTAAATGCAGGTACTTACAATTTTGGAATCTACATTCAGAATTCAGGCGTAAACATTAATTGGATTAAAATAACTAAAACAGGAGCAACAGCAAGAGTAGCTTCAATAGACACAAAAATAGAAGAACCGAGTTCGTTAATTATTTATCCAAGCCCAGTAGAAAATACACTTTTTTATACAACAGATCTAGCAGGAGGAGATGTTAGTATTATTGATTCTCAAACTGGTACTGCGGTTTCTGGACAAAAAGCAACAGATAATAGTATAAATGTTTCGCATTTAAAATCAGGAATTTATTTGATTATCTTTGAGAAAGACGGTAAAAAAATTGTCAAACGTTTTATAAAAAAATAGTTTTAGAGAAATTATTTTAACCTTATAAGTGATATAAGTAAGTATTAGCGCTATAAATAAGCGTAAGCTAAAATGAACTTACATCACTTATATGGTTAGTTTTTAGTGTAAATTTATGTAACCTACTATATAAATTAATTTATTATAAATCCTACTAATTTTAAAAACAAGCCCTATGAAAAACAATTACAAAACAATGCGATCAAGATGTATAATCATTTTGATGTTGGGAGTTTTCAATTTGTCAATTGCCCAGAAAAAAGTAATAGCTTACATCCCTAACTGGATTGACCTTAATGCATTTTCAAGTAGCGTTCAATACAGTAAATTAACCCACATTAACATTGCATTCGAAAATCCAGATGCCAATGGATATTTATCTTTTAATTCAGGAAGTAATACAATTATACAAGCAGCACATGCCCAAAATGTGAAAGTTTTTGTATCCCTAGGTGGAGGTTCCGTATCTGAAGGTGGTGCAATTCGCGACAATTATTTTAATCTGATTAAGAGTGCCAACAGGACAGCATTTATTCAAAAAATATATGATTATGTAGTTGCCCATAATTTTGATGGTGTCGACATGGATTTAGAAGGCCCAGCGATTAATAGTGATTACGGAGGTTTTGTAATTGCTCTTGCAGCCAAATTACATGCAAATGGTAAGCTAATTACAGCAGCACTTTCTGAAGGATATGGAGGAGCAAATGTACCATCATCTACATTCGCCGCTTTTGACTGGATTAATATTATGGCTTATGATGCTACTGGTCCTTGGGCTCCGGGAAGTCCGGGTCAACACTCTCCATACAGTATGGCAGTTAATCAGTTTAATTATTGGACAGGCAGAGGATTACCAGCAAGCAAAGCTATAATAGGACTTCCGTTTTACGGATACGGTTTTGGAAGTTCTGCAAATCAGGGAATTTCATACGCTAATATTGTAAATACGTATCCTGGTGCAGAAAATACGGATCAAGTTGCCAGCACAATTTACTATAACGGAATTCCAACAATTAAGCAAAAAACGACATTTGCGATTCAAAATGCAGGTGGAGTTATGATTTGGGAATTATCTCAAGATGCAGTTGGTTCTAAATCTTTGTTAACAGCTATTGATCAAGTAGTAAATGCCGGGCAACCACCAGTAGGTACAGTTTTAATTCAAGCAGAAAATTACTCATCGATGAGTGGAGTTCAAACAGAAGCCACAACAGATACAGGGGGAGGATTAAATGTAGGTTATGCCGATACAGGAGATTGGATGGCATATTCTAACATTAATTTTCCAACATCAGGCTCATACGTAATTGAATATAGAGTTGCAAGTGCTGTAAATGGTGCCAGAATATCCTCGGATTTAAATGCAGGTATAATTCAGTTAGGAGCTGTTAACATTCCAAATACGGGAGGTTGGCAAAATTGGCAAACTGTATCTCAAACGGTAAATGTAAATGCAGGTACTTATAATTTTGGAATCTACATTCAGAATAGTGGGGTAAATATTAATTGGATTAAAATCACTAAATCTGGATCAACTGCAAAAGTAGCTTCTTTAAATTCGGAAATAGAAGAAACAGATTCTTTAATCGTATATCCTAGTCCAGTAGAGAATACGCTTTTCTTTACAACAGATGTTACTGGTATTAATGTTAGTATTGTAGATTCTCAAACTGGAGCTGCAATCTCTGGACAAAAGATTATTAATAACAGTCTTGATGTTTCAAGTTTAAAAGCAGGAATATATCTGATTGTTTTAGATAAAGATGGTACAAAAACAGTAAAACGTTTTATAAAAAAATAGTATTTGACTATTCCTCACAATTAAAAAGCCTGATTCTACATAGAATCAGGTTTTAGTTTTATAAACTGAACTTCTTTTTTTTGAGATTAAACCCCTAAGTTTATTGACTTACAGTAAATTAAGTAGTGTACTTAGTTTAGTACTTAATTTTATTTAAAAATAATTCATTTTTTCCATTGTATAACCGTAAAGACTACGTATCTTTGCACCCGAAACAACGCGGGATAGAGCAGTAGGCAGCTCGTCGGGCTCATAACCCGAAGGTCACAGGTTCGAGTCCTGTTCCCGCTACTAAGACAAAAAGCTTCAGAGAAATCTGGAGCTTTTTTTCGTTTTGATATGTTTGTCCATGTTTTGTTCACGAACGGGACGCTCGTGCAAGTAGAGAACAAAATCCGTTGTAGTTGCTGTTATAGCCAGTGGTTATTTATCCGTTTCACTTTTCCATTCGTGTTCAATATTTGTCATAAGCAATGCGTTGTCAAAAGTCACCGAACCTTTTGGAAAAATATCTTCGTTTTCAAAAAAGCTTGATTTTACATTTTGAACGTTAAGAGGTCGAACTTCCCAATTGTATGCTTTCAATCTTAGTCCGTCAAATTTATCTTTGTTTAGTGAATATCCAAGGTCACCATTTTCAAAAAAGTCTGAAGCATTATTTAATGTTTCAAAAATTGAATTATCGCTAAATACTTTTGTTTCCGTGGCATCAATTAATATTTCGGTGTTGTCTGAACTCTTAAAGGCAATATGATAATTTCCGTTTTTTTCAGCTACATTAAATTTCGCGTAATAGTGTTTGCCTGGAAATACTCGTCCACCAACAAGTGTGTTTAATTTTAATGAAGTGTCTCTGCGTGGAATATAAACTCCTGATTTTGTCTCACCATTTTCATCCCATTCCACCGCAATTCTGTGAGCGCCATTTTCAGAGTTTACACCAACAAAGTCAGGAAATCCTTTTGGTTTTATGTTTTTCAGTCTGATTAAGCAAATTCCAACGATAGCTTTGTCTTTGTATAGTTTTGGTCTAAAAGGAAACGGAATAATTTTCTCCACCGATTTTGGGTCAGCTGTGAAGTTGATTAAAATTCTTCTGTCCATATATCCGTGTATTGTCGGGATTATCATTGTTGTTTCGGTTTTTGTACCATTGGCTATAACGTCTTGGCACTACAGCGGGTTTGGGATTAAATTAAGATTTATGTTTTTGGATTTGCCAAATAATCCCTAATACAAAACTGACTTCCATTAAGCCAATTGTCTAAATTGCTTGTAGCGTGTGTTGCCATACGTTTTTTATTCTAATGTTAAGTTGTTCTCATTTACAAAATCTTTCAAGTCTTTTTCCCAACCAGGAAATTTTTTAAATTCCTCTTTTCTGGTTTTTATAACTTCAAAACCTTTATTAAAAGTTTCTTTATCGTTTAATAATTTAATTGCTTCCATTATTGATAACAAACCATAAGCATTTTTATTTATTTTGAGTTTATCAATGAATGAATTTTTAACTATCAATAAACTTTTATTGTCGTTTAATTCTTCAACAAAATTTGGCAAACCTAAATCCTCGCTTTCGATTATGTTGTTTTCTAAAGCTTTTAAATATTCTGCGTTAGATATTTTTTTTAACTCGTTTAAGATATGAATTAATTTACCTTCTTTATTCCAAGTCAAACCACTTTCCATATTTTCTACGAAATCACTATCATCGTAAATATTTTTATGAATAATTTCTGCTTTTCCTTTTAACATTAAACCATTGAAAAGGAAATTTTTTGTTTCTATTTTTGAATGTTTTTTTTTATAATTATCCAGAATATTGTATGAGATTATTTTATTTGTAAGCCATAATTTCTCTAAAGTTGGATAAAATAATTCACATTTATTCATTTCAATTTGATTGTAAATTGTACTTAAACAGTAATTTCCACAATCATTATTCTTCAAATCTTCAATTTTGAGTTGAACAGCTTTTTCAACTGTTTTAACAGTTTCTGGAGTACAGGATTTTGCTAAAGCAAACATATATTGAAAATCGTCAAATTTTATATTGTTTTCTAATATTTCTCTGAATTGTTTGTTTGGAAATTCTTCAATTGCTGGTAAAGCATCTATTCCGAAGCTTTTAATTAATTCTATATCATTTTCTTTTTTATATTTTGCTATAGTAACTAATAGGGCAGAAGACTTATTTTCTGATACAATTTTTCTTATTGGTTCATAGAATTCTTCATTTTGCGGAATCCAATAATTTATGCTTTCCAACAATTTTACATTTATTGGATTTTTATTTAATATTTTATGAACTAATATTTCTTTGTTTGAAGTTATTTCATCTTTTGAATAGTTTCGATTAAAAGTCAAGCTTTGAAACATAAAATTCGGGAAACTTTCATTGCTTGATAAACATTCAGTTGAATAAACTAACGTGTCTTTTGAATCAATCAAATTATCATAAACATCAAATACTTTTTTACTTTTGCTATTTATTAATGTTTCAATTGAAATTCCTTTTATAAAAGTGTTTTTACCATTTAATGAAAGATAAACTAATTCTTCTTCAGTTGCTTTTTTATTTAACAATTTTGAAATTGAATCATTTTTCCAACCCATTGCATTGAAAGTTTTATAATCCTCAAAAGGTTTAATAAAATTTTCTAATTCTTTTGTTATTTGAGAGTTGCAATTAATGAAATTGAACAGTAAAATACTTAATATTATTCTTTTCACGATTTTTTAGGTTAAAATGTCTGCCAACGTCTTGGGACTACAGCGGGTTTGGGACTAAATTAAGCCCTTTCTTCGAATTTGACAAATCATCCCAAATACAAAACCATCTTTCCATTAAGCCTATTGCCCAAATCCGTTGTAGCATCTGTTGGCAGTAGTTTTTTTATAAGATTTGGGACTTTGCCGTTAAAATATAATTCTTTAATGATTCTTTATTAAAATTGAATTTAGATTTTTTAAAGGTTACAAATTTAATTTCTAATAGGTCAAGCAACTTTATTTCAATTATTTTTTCAAAAAGATTTTCAATATAATACGATTCCATATTACCACTTAAATAAGCAAAATTATTTTGTATGTTTTTCTTATTTAAAATTTTATCTCTAAAAACTAAAAATTGCTTTTTTACCTCAATCTCATCAAGTTTCTCAAATTTTTCGTCAAATATTGATTTTATATATTCGTCTGAAAAAAGAATTTCACTATACTCATCATAAATTTTTTGTTCAACAATATGCAAATCTCCATAGTCAAGGAAAGGGCGTCCCTGTCCTATAAATTTTGAACGAATTTTAATTCCATTTTCTATTCTACTAAAACCAAAAAAGTCAATTATATCATTTAGCACAAAAATCCAAACATTACTCTTTGGAAAAATTTCCGAAATGTCTTTTTCTAAACTTGTCAACTCTTTTTCTTCATTAACATTTTCAAAGAAAATTTTGTCAAGTAAAATCAATGTTGAATTTTTAATAAATGTTATTGAAAGATTTTTTGGAGAAAGTTGATTAATCAATGATACTTCAAAATCTTTTGAATCGTAATGCACTTTTGAATCTGGAAGATAATCTATTAAAATTCCTGTAATATTTAATGACATGATGTGTTTTTTAAAATTTCTACCAACTTGTGTATATGTCTGATAAAATCCGACTTATCTACCCTAAAGTGGGGTGCTATGTCTGACAAATGTCAGTGTTTATTTGTTTTCAAAAATAGGATATTTACTTAACAATATTCAAACGAACTTATATTTGTTGAATCCTTTAGTACATATATGAGTGCAATTTCAATAGGTATAAAATTTATGTCAAGCTAATTCTTGTTTAAATTCTAATTTAATTCTACTTTCTGAGAATAAAATAAGAACTAAATAAACAGACTTTTATTCCACTGATTCAATATTATAAATGACTAAGATCAAATTTAAACATGGAAATCAATATAAAATAATATTTATTTTTTTTAAGTCATTCACAAAATGGTTCGAGAATTGTCTCGTTAGGGCTACTAAGACAAAGCTTCAGAGAAATCTGGAGTTTTTTTTTATACAGTAATTTTTTCGTCTGTCATCCTGAGCGAAGTCGAAGGAACGCAAAGATAATTACGCAAGAAATTCGTAGAAAGCAACTCTTGCTTAATTACTTTAGATTGTGGGTGCGAAGTCAGGAGACATTCGCACAGCGTTTAATAAGAACTCTTCGAAGAACAGGACAGTTTTATTTCGTCCGTTTTGCTTCTATCTTCTTTCCATTCTGTAATAAAAACAAATTTGAAATTTCTCCTTTATCGCTCTTTTCAAACTGAATTTGTGCATCTACTACTTTGTAGAAAAATAACATTTCACTTTCTACAAATATCGGGAACACCTTTTGTCCTGTCAATTGTGAAAATAGTTGGTCTTTATCTAATGAAATTTTGATTTCAAAATCTTTTTCAACTTCATAAGTCCCAACAAACTTTTGAAGTTCTTCAGTTGTAATCATAATTTCTTTTCTGATTTTTTGCACAGGCAATGGTTTATTATATAGAATATTTCTAATTGCTTTAGAAGGAATTGAAACGTTGTTGTGATTTTGAAGTATTATTATTGTTTTATCATTTGTAATATGTCTATCGATAAAAGTTACATAACCTGGCCACCCCCCATCATGGTTTGCAATTTTTCCAAAATCAGCATTTTCTTCAATTCCCCAACCAAAACCATAATTCCTTTTAGCTCCGTCTTTCAAAATTGCTAATTCAAAAACTGCTTTCATTCCCTCTTTTGTGAGTAATTTATTGGTATATAATGCTCTATCCCAAATCAATAAATCCTTTACAGTTGAATTAACTGATCCATCTCCAACAACACCATCAAGCCAAATAACAATTTTAGTTTCTTTCAATTCGTCTGGTAAAACATATTTTTTCAAACTATCTGAGTAAACATAACCAAAAGCATAATTGTCAATTTTCTTTGGCGATAATCTACGATTGTTAACAAAGGTATTTTTCATTTTCAACGGTTGGAAAATAGCTGTTTTTAGATAGTCAGCGTATGTCAAACCCGATGCTTTCTCAATTATTGATGCCAATAGTGCATAGCCCGTGTTGCTATATTCCCATTTAGTATTTGGCTCAAATACTATTTTTGGTTGATGCTCACTAAATATATTAATTATGTCTTTGTTAGTGGCAATTTTAGATTTGTCAAATAAACTATCCATAAGCTGCATATAGTCTGGTAAACCTCCAGTATGATTTAATAAGTTTCTTACAGTTATACCTTTATAAAAAGAAAGTTCAGGTAAGTATTTTTTGATGTCATCGTCCAAATTCAACTTCCCTTTTTCTTTAAGTATCATTATCCCCATAGCTGTGAACTGCTTTGAACAAGATGCCAATTCAAAAATCGAATTTTCGTTCAATTTATCTTTTGTTGTTTCGTTTGCAAGTCCAAAACTATGGCTATAAATAACTTTCCCTTTTTCTGCAATTAGAAAATTTCCATTGATTTTCTCTTTTGAATAAAGAGAATTGAGCAAACTGTCAATTTTTTGAATTCTGTCTTGTCCAAATGTAAGATGTGCAATTAAAAGAAGTCCGATTGTAATTGTTAATTTCATTTTTTATTTCTTGTTAATTAATGTAGGTGAGATGTTTCGCAAAATTGCCACCAACTTATTTATGTGTGTGACAAAACCATACAAAGCCCCAAATTCGGTAGATATGTGTGATAAATTTCACACAATATTTATTTTCAAATATATATTTTTTTTCACTACAATTTTCAAAAGGCTTTTTAATTTGAGTGATGCTTTTTAGCATTTATATGAGTGTTAAAACAAACAACAAGCTGAAAAAAATAAGATACGCATGCTAAAATACTGTAATAATCCAAGATAATATGGTTAGATAATTGAATGCTTCCAGCTACTAAGACAAAGCTTCAGAGAAATCTGGAGCTTTTTTTTATGCAGTAATTTTTTCGTCTGTCATCCTGAGCGAAGTCAGGAGACATTCGCACAGCTTTCCATGAGAACTCTTCGGGGAGTAGGGTAAAATAAATATGTAAACTTATTTTAGGACGAGACAAACGTTTGAGGCACGAATTGCAAATCCGTGCTATCGGGTATTCAAAATGATTTATAATAAAAAAATATAATCAAACATATTATAGTTACAGTTGCTGATAGTATTGTAATATAAAGTCTCACTAATTTTTCACCAAAAATATTTATCCAAAAGAACATTCCTCTTTCATAATAATTTCCATTTTTATTTATAATCCAATCCCATTTTCTAATACTCCCTATAAAAAATAAAAGTGAAATAGCAGAAATAGACAGATAAAAATATTCTGGGTTTTGTTTTATGAAATTTGAGAATATGTCACTATATTTTGTTAAGTATTCATCCATTTTTTAATAATTATTTTTGTCAGGCAAGTGGTCGTGAAAGCATGACACATAACGTCTCAGTACTACTGAGGATTTGATAGTAAATTTAGTCCTATTTTTTTGCTTTGCAAATCATTCCAAGTACAAAATCAACTTTCCAGTAAGCCAATTGCCCCAATCCGTTGTAGTAACTATTAGCAACTGTTTTTTATTTTTCAGATGTTTCGTTTATGTTGTACAATTCTGGCGTTGCGCTAACTCTTGACAAAAAATGAATAGTTCCAGTTGTTTTGAACTTCTTTGTAGCCAGCACAATTCCACAAATTAGCCCGATTATTGAAATTTTAATTCCTAAAATTAATCCGGCTAAATTTTAAATATTATAATAAACAATGCATCCAATTTCCAAACTTAACAAAGTTGGCGAAATCACAATTTTAAACCAACCAATCAATTCCGTTATTTTCTCAAGTATTTTGAACATTTTATTTTTCCTTTTCAAGAACCATTTCTAATTCTAGTTTAGCTCCCAAACCCTCTGATTCACAAATAACGCTTTCATTTCCAACTTTAATTATTTTGACATTTATTTTTTGTCCCACAATTGAATGATTTTCGGAATCATTAAATTTTGTGTAAGTTAAAATATATTCACAAGCTGATACCCAATTTATTGAAGCTCGGAGTTCAATTTTATTTACTTTGTCAGTTTCTATTTGTTCAGTTTCATTTCGCAATATCTTCCAATTTTTGTAAATAGGATTGGTATATGTGAATTTACCCACTTTATAATCAGAACATTTTTTTTCTTGTGAATAAGTATTGAGATTAATGAGAAGGATTATTAACAAAATTGTTTCTTTCATATAAGGTTTTTAAAATAGTTACTAACGTTCTGCTAATACAGAGGCTTTGGGACTAAATTAAGCCCATTATCTAATTTGCTAAATCATTCCAAAATACAAAGCCAACTTTCGATTAAGCCGATTGTTCAAATTCGCTCTAGTAGCTGTTAGCAGCCATTTTTTATTCTACTATTGGACAATTAATTTGATAAGGTTCTTTTGGGAAACCATATAATATCATCTTTTGTTTGTCAACATATTTTATTGGAATTAGTTTATCAAGATAATTGTCTGTATAAAGTGAAAGAAATAGCGTTTTATTTAGTTTTTCAAGTACAATTTTACTTCCTTCTTTATTCAAACGTTTGTCTATTTCTTGTATAACTGGTGAGTCCAAAATCTCGTTGAATCTAAGATTCATTTTTTCTCCATTCCAATTAAACTCAAACTTTAAATTCTGAATTTCAGTTTCTGTTAATTCAGTTTCTGTTGCGTTTAGTTTTTCGTAATCGTTTTCGAATATACAATCTTCAGTTATAGATTCTTCATCGCTTAAAATTTTATGAATTTTTCCTTTTCTAAAAAATCTAATTCGATTTTGATTTATAAATTTATGTTCTGTTTCACTTAATTTTTCATTTCTGTTTTTTATTAGACAAATATCATTGATTTTTTCAACAACAAAAAAATCAATGATATCTTCATCAATCTGAATAATCTCCGAGTTTCCGTAATGATCTGGAGTTTTTATAAAAAGCCAATATTCTTTCATATGCAATTCTGTTAAATAGCTGGTAATGTTCTAGGGCCAAAGCGGGTTTTGAAATTTAGCCCTATTCTCGGATTTACCAAATACAAAACCAACTTTCCATTAATCTAATTGCCTAAATCCGTAGTTGTAGCTGTTAGCGTTTTTTACCATTCTCTGGGAGCAATCAGTTCTTCTACATCAGCATTGAATCTATATGCTTTAGCTATAAAGTCAAAGTCTGCCCCAATCGATTCTCTAGCACCAGTTTCAATATCGCTGTTTTGCTCAAAGAATTCGTTTTGTAAATCATTTATTTTTATAGTCGCTGTATGTGTTAACTTATAAAGTTCGTCAAGATTTTTCGGCGATGTTTTTTCAATATCAATGCATAGTTAAATAAGAATTGTTTTCACTTTGTCAACGAGAAATTTTGGAAAATATGAATCAGCATACATATCTTTTAAATAAGCATAATTTTTCATTTTCTCGTTTTTTAAATTTTCTTGGTTTACTATTGCGTTTTGATTTTTCAATTGCTGGCCATTACAAGAAAACAAAATCAGAGAAATTATTACAATAATATGTCTTTTCATTTTTATAAAATTAGTACTAACTTATTTATATGTGTGACAAAACTACACAGAGCTATCCAAATTTAGGTAGATATGTGTGATAAATTTCACACATTATTTATTTTCATATATATTCACTACAAATTATCAAACAGACTTTTAATTTGATAGATACTTTTTGGTACTTATATGTGTGGTCATGCAAACAAAAAGCAAAAAATAATTAAGATGTACATGCTAAAATACTAGAATAATCTAAGATAATCTGGTTAGATATTTGAATGCTTCCCGTACTAAAAAAAGCTTCAGATTTATTTGAAACTTTTTTTATGCAGTAAAGTATCTTGAAGTTTAATAAGTAAACTTATTCTAGGATGAGATAAACGTTTGTGCATAAGGTTGCAAATCAGCGTTATCGGGTATAATTCATTTTTTTCATTGTATAACCGTAAAGACTATGTATCTTTGCACCCGAAACAACGCGGGATAGAGCAGTAGGCAGCTCGTCGGGCTCATAACCCGAAGGTCACAGGTTCGAGTCCTGTTCCCGCTACTAAGACAAAGCTTCAGAGAAATCTGGAGCTTTTTTTTATGCAAAATTTAATTAGTTTTACTTAATTGTAATTATCAGATTTAACAGCAGATGAGAGTTTTCTATGGAATTTCTTCAAATGAAAGTGCCTCTTCAAATGAAATTTCAATCGTCTTAAAAATATCTTCTACATTAACAGTACTTTTAATTTTTTCAATAACTTCTTCTGTCTTTCTACTCTGCTTATTGTTGGGTAAAATTTCAGCGTAGTAATCAATTTCATTATGCCATTCTTGCACAAATTTCAGTTCTTTTAAATTCGTAATTTTGCTAAAAATTTGATGGTTATTTTCGTTTCTAACATTTGAAAGCATTCTTTTAATCCCATCTTTTCTAGCACTTTCAATATCATTATAAAGGTGTTTTATTTGTCCCTTCATTCCCAAACAAATATTTGTAAAATCCCACTCAGTTTTTTTTATTTCAATTATTTCACTCTCGCTCCAGAATGTTGCATTAAGTTCATTTATGAAAAAAGTATCATTAACTTTTTTAATTAGTGAATAAAAAGGAAAAGGAAAAAGTTTCGATAATTCCAAGATCTGTTTGTCTGTTGCGTTTGCAGGTAACCAAAACTCAGTTTTGAAATCTAATTGAAATTCTTGTTTAAAAAAAGCAGATACCTTTTCAATTAGTTCAACATCTTTATCATAATTATTATTTGAAAAAACATAATCTTTAATAAGAGGATTGATATTCCTCAAAAAATTAATGCTTAGTTTTTCAATTAAAATTTCAGCCTCAGAAACAGAAGAACATTTATCTATTATTTCTCCGAATCCACCATACTTGTATGCATCGCCATCCCAAAACAAGTATGATTTTCGTATTATTATTTCCATAATTAGTTGTTTGCTTTTCTATATCCTCTTCTGATGATTTTATTTTTCTTCAAGCTAATATAGAAAATAATTTTTAATACAATTTATGCACATAAAATTTCAAAAAAATCATTTATAAACTGGTTAGATATTTGAACGCTTCCCGGTACTAAGACAAAGCTTCAGAGAAATCTGGAGCTTTTTTTATGCTTTTTATCATGGAGGAATTTGTTTTTTATATTTTATATTCAGAAAAGTTTAATAAAAATTATACTGGTTATACTTCTAATTTAATTGAAAGATTTAAATCCCACAATTTTCTTGAAACAAAAGGATATACTATAAAATTCAGACCTTGGGAAGTAATATTTTATAGTTCTAAATCCGAAGCTATGAAAAGAGAAAAATATCTAAAATCCGGAATTGGAAGGGAGTTTATTAAAAATCTAATTTCTAAATTATAACTCAGTTGAGCTCATATCCGCCGCGGCGGACACAGGTTCGAGTCCTGTTCCCGCTACTAAGACAAAGCTTCAGAGAAATCTGGAGCTTTTTTTATGCTTTTTATTATGGATGAATTTGTTGTTTATATTTTATATTCAGAAAAGTTTAATAAAAATTATACTGGTTATACTTCTAATTTAATTGAAAGATTTAAATCCCACAATTTTCTTGAAACAAAAGGATATACTATAAAATTCAGACCTTGGGAAGTAATTCATGTTGAATTTTTTAGTTCTAAATCCGAAGCTATGAAAAGAGAAAAATATCTAAAATCCGGAATTGGAAGGGAGTTTATTAAAAATCTAATTTCTAAATTATAACTCCGTTGGGCTCATATCCGCCGCGGCGGACACAGGTTCGAGTCCTGTTCCCGTTACTAAGACAAATCTTCAGAGAAATCTGGAGCTTTTTTGTTTTAACCCTTTTTGTCAATATCTCGTCGCGTTTACGAGCGGGACGCTCACGCCAACAGGATGGTTTTTATTCTACTTTAAAAGTGTCGTTGTCTTTATCTTCTGTCCAATTATATTCTATTTCAAATGCAATTCGTCTTGCAAATTCAATTCCGTGTTGGTCACTTATGAAACCCAAAACCATGTCTATTCCAGCACTTACACCCGATGATGTATAATATTTGTCGTCAATTGTCCAACGTGCTTTTTTGTTCCAATTTACATTTGTCCCATTTGTAATTACCCAAGCAAATGCTCGTTTATTTGAAGTTGCTGTTTTATTGTCTAAAAGTCCAGTCCTTGCTAGTAGTGCACTTCCTGTACAAACCGTCAACACGAATTTGCTGAATGTTGATATTTCTTTTATTTTATCTATGAGTAATTTATTTTCAACTTCTTTTCTTGTACCCAAGCCACCAGGAACTATAAAAATTTCCAAGTCCTCGTTAACATCTTCTAATTTCGCAGTCAAGGCAGAAACTCCATGTTTATTTTTTATTTGCCCACCATTTAACGAATAAAACTTAATAGTATATAAGTCTTCAAGTCGTCCAAAAACTTCTACAGGCCCATAAACATCTAAGGTTTCAAAGTCGTCAAATAGTAAAACTGCTATGTTCATTGTTTGGTATCTTTTAAAGTTATCGCCAACGTTCTGGTACTACATGAAGTTTAGGACTAAATTAAGTCCACTCTTCGGATTTGTCAAATCATCCTAAATACAAAACCAATATTTCATTAAGACAATTACGCTATTGTATGCTTTTGTTTTTTACCAATCTTGAATGTGGATAAAGAGATTCGGTAATTGGACTTTTAAATTTTCGGCGCTTTCTTCAGAAATTTTCGTCCTAGTTATATCTAATGATTTTAAATTTGGTAAATTTTTAAATAATGTAAATGACTTTTCGGTTACACTTGTGTCAAAGAGTTGTAAATATTCGAGGTTTTTAAGATCTTTAATATTCATAAGGGTTTCATCATTAACTTCTGTTCCTCCTAAAAACAAATTAGTCAAAAGTGGTAAATTCTTCAAATAATTTAAAGTTTGACCTTTTATTAAGGTGTCGTTAAGCCATAAATAATTAATATTCTCTAAAGAAGATATAGCCATAATTGAATCATCCGTTATTCTAGTCCCTCGAAGGTTTAAATTTTTCAAATTTTTCAAACTGCTTAAATGAGAGATTCCGATGTCTGTAATTGAAGTTGAATCAATGTGCAAAGATTCTAAACTCGTAATTTGTCCAATTTTCTCCAACCAATTATCATCAATTTCTTTTTTAGAGGATAGACTTAGAAATACTATTTCATTAGGATTTTGACCATCTTCAACAATTGTTCCGTTATATTCAAAACGATCTTGTCTATTTAAAATCCACCATTTATTTTTTTTAATATTATCTATTGCTTGTTGTTCTTTTTCTGTCATTTACGCTTAGGTTTAGATTTTTATACATTAGAGTACAACTTATTTATATGTGTGACAAAACAATACAAAACTATCAAATTGGGGTATATATATGATAAGTATTATAATTTATTCTTTATAAATCATTAAGATACACATTTGACAATACTATAATAATCTTTTAGAATTTAGTTAGATATTTGAATCCTTCCCGCTACTAAGACAAAAAGCTTCAGAGAAATCTGGAGCTTTTATGTTTTTAACCATCTTTGTCAACACCTCGTCGTGTTCAAGAGCGGGATTCGTGCGCTAGCAGTTTTTTTATTCGATTCCCATTTTGTTTTGTGTACAATCAATGTACAAACTATTGTTTAAAAATATTTTGTTTCCGAGTAATCCTGTCATGCCAGAAAATTTCATTATTAAGTATTGGGCTTGTGAAAATCCCTTAACGTAAGTAACATTATTTAAAGGTATCTCGTGGTTGGGGAATTGAATTTTTTGGTTGCAGTTTGCTGTGTACGCAGTTAAAACTTTATTCCACGATTGTGATTTTTCTATATTTATTTTTGAGTTAGGTAATTTCAAGTTTTCCCATACTTCTTTGTCAGTTAATAATTCATAGGCACTTGTACCGGAATCAAATAAAAAATTTTCCTCTTTCTTTTTTAATAAACCTCTAACTATTATTTTTCTTTTTTTGAATTTAAAATCAAACAATTTAGTTTGAAATTGAGATGGCATTTTTGATAGATTTAAAGCAATATAATTTTCTTTAAAATTGATGATTGTTTTTCTATTTTCTAAAATATCTGCACCAATAGTCCCAATTATTTTTATGGAATCATTATCATCATTTCCGAAATCATAAATTTTAAATTTATCTGAAGTAATTTTTGTTTTTCCAATATAGAAAGAAGTTTTTGCAAGTTTTTTATTTACGGAGATTTGACTGATTTTTTTTATTGAATTTGAATAAAATATGGTATAAGGCGAACCCGTGTCAAATTGCAAATAATAAGTTATTGTATCATTCGAAAAATGTAAAGGAAGCAACAAAACATTTTTTTCTGTACCCAACCATGTAAATGGAATAAAACCACTTTCATTGTCTACTGTCAAATAATTTTTTTCTGGAGTGAATTTTTGATCAAAATAAATATAGCCTACAAGTGCAGCTAAAATCAAAACGACCAAAATGGTCAAGACAATTTTCTTTAAAACTTTCATTAGATTTTTTTTACAAATTTCTGTTTTACAAAACAATTTCTTTGCAAAAGGAATACGCCAATTTTACGTCAATCTACTGATTAAGTTTATAAGTAATTGATTTTTAGGTTTTTATTCAAATCGTTTTTTGTGTTTAAACTTATACCATTTACAATAACTACGAATAATTTCAGACAAATAATTAATAACAATGGAAATATAAAAAGTGGAAAATGTAGTGATAATTCTTTTTGAATGAATGGGCTTGCTATTTGTGAAATAGCAAGCGCAACTGTAATTAGAATTTGAACACTTACTATATTTTTTCCAAGCTCTTTGTTTTTGGTATCTTTTGTTTTGTAGGTCAAAATTAATGGGAATATAACTCCTCCAAAAGGTATCAGAAGGCCAAATAAACTAGAAAAATTAATCAATTTTGCTCTGTCAAGTTTTATAATTTCTTTGGAAGGAATTAGTTTTTCAGGTTGAGTTTCGAAGACATTTGCAAGTGCCCTCAATGTAAATCCTTTTGGAATGTTTCCTGCTTCAATCCTTTGAATTGTCCTTAGCGAAAGTCCACTTTTTTCGGCAAGTTCAGTTTGGGTTAAGTTTTTTTCTTCTCTTAAATATTGAACTATTGATTTCATTTTCGTTTTATTTGCGATTCTGGCGAACGTTCTGCTAAGGTTCTGAAGCTACAGCAGATTTGGGACTAAATTAAGTTTTTTTTTTTAGTTAAACACAAATCTGCACTATCAATGTCTTTAGTACAAAAGTTTAATAGAATTCCTGCTTTTGAGCCTTGTACAAATACTTTATAGAAGTACTTCAGACACCATATTACCAAACCGATGTTTGCTGTAGTAGCTATTTCTTGAGTTGTTCGAGCAACAATTCTTTTAATTGTGAATCAAGTTTTGGGATTGTTTTTGTATAATCTCTTCCCCAAATCGAATAAATAATCTCTTCAACTTCATAACTTTCGAGTTTTTCCAACTCGTTAATTAAAAGTTCTAAATTTGGTTCTTTATTCATCAATGTTGCAAGGTTTTTATAAGTCATTTCAAACTGTGCAGAGAGGATACCTTCACAAATCAGAACGATTGATTTTTTAGTAACTTCATATTTGTCAATTAGGTTATTAATAAAGTACTTATGAACCATTTGATGTTCATCGTCTAATATTTCAAAATATTTATGAACTAATGGAAAATATTTTTCGGAAGTCAATCCCAACCCAAATACGGCATAACTTCCAGGTAGACAACTTTTTTCGCCTTCTTCTACGTCATTATACCACTCGAATTCTTTCATAGCAACCAATGCATATTGCTCGATTTTATCATGTAGTTCAGGATATTGCAAACAATTGGTAAAAAATCTGTTGGTAGAAGATTTTGCAATTCCTTTAATTGGTAAAAATTGTTTTTCGGATTTTGAAGAAAATTTAATAGAGTAACTGTTGGGAAACCCTTTTTGAAGTAGATTGATTATAAAATCTAAAGCCTTTTGGTAACATTCCGAAGTTTCGTTTTTGATAGTAACGGAAATTGTAGAAAAAACATCATTGGCTTTACATTCTATATTTTTGTTTTTATAATGAATATCTTCTTGGGCAAATAGTCCTGTGCCGAAATTAAGATATTTTTTTGCAGTTTCAGAACCGAAATCCTTGCTTGCTATTTCTAAATCTTTCAGCGCGTCTGAAGCGTAATCTTTAAATTTAATCCTCAAAAAGGAAGTGTAAACCCAAAGTGAAAGTTGTTCGGCGTTTACATTTTCTTTTTTAAAATCATTTTTGATTGCATTTTTTTCAGAGAAATTTCCAGAAATATCGAAATGCAATGGTTTAAATTCGTCTTTTACCCAGTTGTTGAGCATATGCAAAATACTTCGTTCGAAATCTTCGCTTGATTTTCTGTTTTTAATGTCTTTGAAAGTGTGATTTAAACAGTGTTCTATTATTTCAATAAGCTTCATTGGTGAAAAACCCATCAAATTAAAATTTACTAGGTTGCCCGAAAACACAGTTATTTCTCTTGCATCCTTAACTTTTCTATCGAGATTGTAAATAACTTTTGTGATATAATTGTTCATCCGTTTCTGAAGCTCTAATTTTCGTTCTTCATCTTCAATGAAAAATGTTTCCTTGTATGAACCGCTTTTATATTCAAATTCCAAAATTAACTTAATACAATACCTAAACATTGGCTGATTGGCTTTGTCAAAAAATAAATCAGAAATTTGTTGTTTCAGAATAGGAATTACATTGTCAATAAGATTCTCTTTCGACAGATTATCGATGGGTTCTGAAATTTCGAGTTTAAAGTAAGGAGTTTTGTCCCAATCGAAATCGTATATAAACAGTCCTATCTTCTGTCCTTTGAATTGAATTTTGAGATAATCGTGATAGCCTTCCTGAATTTCACATTCAGAATATGCGGTTTCTCCGATATGATTTTTTAAGTCATTTTTTGTTACTTCGACAATACCTTTCGTCATATTGTCGATAATTATTTTTTCGATTGTATTCATTTCTGTTTTTGTAGAGTTTCTGTTTTTTGTCGAGTTTTGTTTTGATCTAGCGATGTTGTGTTAATACCTAATGTTCTGGGACTACAGCAGGCTTGGGACTAAATTAAGTTTTTTTTTTCGTTAAACACAAATCTTAAAAGGCACGATTAACTTTAAATTAAGCCTAAAACTCTAATATTGCTAAATCGCTGTTACCATCTTTTTTTATTTACTTGATAAAGATTGTACGTGTGAAGTCAGGAGACATGTATACTTCGGAGAGCTAGAGATGCAATTTTAATAGCACTTCTTGCAATGGAATCTTTTATTGTGTTTTTCGATTTAGAATAAAAAAGAAAAGCATAGAAACAAATAAGTCATAAAAGTGATTTTAATCGAAATCTCTTTTACTTTTGCCAAATGTTAGAAATTCTTTACCAAGACGAATATATTATTGCAATTAATAAACCAAGTGGATTATTGGTTCACAAATCATTTTATGCCCGCGATGCAAAAGTTTATGCTATTCAGGAGTTGAGAAATCAAATAGGAGGGCAACACGTTTATCCTATTCACCGGTTAGACCGTAAAACATCTGGTGTTTTGTTATTTGCGTTGGACAAAGAGGTTTTGAAAATTATGAATGATCGTTTTGCCACACGCGAAGTCGAAAAAAAATATTTAGCAATTTTACGTGGTTGGTCACCCGAAGAACTAACGATTGATTATGATTTAATAAATGATGATGACATTAAACAAAATGCAATAACATACTTTCACCGTTTGCAAAATGCCGAAGTTGAGTTAGAGTTTAATAATAAGCCAACGTCACGATATTGTTTGGTAGAAGCGATTCCTGAAACCGGACGTATGCATCAATTACGAAAACATTTCAAACATATTTTTCATCCCATTTTAGGAAGCCGTCCACATGGTTGTAACAAGCAAAATAAATTATGGTTGGAGAATTATGAGATGAAAGGAATGATGCTTCACGCACATCAGTTAATCTTTAATCATCCAATAAAAAACGAACAACTAATCTTGAATGCAAAGATTAATGAAGAGTTTAGCAGAGTAGGGAATATTCTTAATCTAGATTTGAGTAAGTATGAATAGAATAATAAATTTATCTTTCTTAAATTTACTCCAAAAGCTATAATGTTTAATTTCTAACTTCTAACAAAAAATGGATTTTCAGAATAATGAATTTTCGGAAGTTGAATCATTAAAATCAAATAAAATTACTTTTATAGTAAAGGTTTTAGGAGCATTTATTTTTGTGAGTACAATTTTAGGAATAATTATTTCAGAGGTAGTTATCATTGAATCTGAAAAACTATCTGTTATATTTAAATTTTATTCTGTAGTGCTATCTATATTATTGCTATCTTTTTTGATATATGCCATAGTAAAGCATACAATTACTATCCGAAAAAATAAAATTACCAAAGTAATAGTTGATCAAAATGGTTTGCACCATTATAATAATGAAATAGTTATTGAATCTCTAACTTTTAAGTCTTTATCCCCAAATCCCAATCCGAAAAATTATGATGTAGTTTTATCAGAGGGTGAAGATGTAAGTCTTGATATTTGTGTATATTATTTCGATAACGCTACAAACACAATAATTTATAAAGCCATTATATTCAATACTCCATTTTCAATACGCAATGCAAAAGAATTACATAGACATTTCATAAAAGGTGTTTTAAAGTTTCGATCCGATTTGAAAGTTTCACCCCAGGTTTTAGATTTATTAAATTTAAATAATTTGAAATTGTTTCGTCCTTAAATTTATCTTACAGGACTTACCTTTAATTCTATTTTTACGTTATAGTAATGCCACTTGCTCTCCGAAGTGTTCCTATTGCCATGATTGCGATGAGAAGTCTCCCGACTTCTCATCCATTCCAATAAGTAACAAATATCAAGTAATTTTCGTTTATTTAAGATTGCCTATAACGTCCCTCTAGTACAGAGGGCTTGAAATTAAATTATACTCATTCATTATATCTGCTAATCATTCCAAATAGCCCAACTTCAAATTAAGGCTAAACCCGCCACATTGTCAAACGGCGGTTGTGTGCCATTTTTTATTTATTCAACTCTTTTTCAATTTCTTTAATAAGTTCAATTGTTAGTGGTTTTGTATTTTTGTCGTAAACCCTTATATTATTCTTACCTAGTTTTACAAGAAATTCAATTGTCTTTTTAAATTTTGGGTCTGAATATAACTCTTGTTCTGATTTATCCGCATTTTCTATCATTTTATCAAAACACTTAAACAAAAAATCATTATAATATTTATCGACTTCGTTAATTGCCGGTACATATATTTGATAATAATTTAAGATTTTCTGTTTTAATTTTTCGTCTTCAATATAGCCAATTTTACCACTAGATTTAAAACCTTCATAATTACCAATATTCATTTTTGGTCCATGCGAATAAATTGGAAAATCAACTTTATTTTTAGACTTATAAATACTGTCAAGTTGGTGAGGTGTTAGTGCTAAAATTTTCTCATAGCTTATGTTTGACTTTTTGTATGCTTCCTTTTCAATGTCGATGTTTTTTACATCATTTTGCAAATCATTCTTTAAATTTTCAAGAAACACTGTCACTTCTTCTTGTTGATGCCTGTGTTCGCTCCAACTGTGTAACGATATTGAAAGTGTTACAGCAAAAACGATTATAAAAATTTCTATAATGATTTCCTTCACTTTCTCTCCCAATGTATGTTTTGAATTTTTCACAGTTTTATAAATTTTTTCTGAATGTTTCGTTATTTCTTCTTGCATATTTTTTTTATTAAAATATCTTCCTATTATTTTATCGAGATTTCTTTACTTTTAGTTACTTTAGGAATATAAATAAGATAATCATACCCCTTTATAACTCTCGATAAGTATATATCATCTACTTTTAGTTTGTTTTGTAAAATAGATTTCTTTAAAGGTCTTAAATCAAAACAGTACCATTGATCATCTTTTAACACATTTAGAAAAGATTTAAAACTAGTATTATCCTCTTCGTCTTCTCCTTTTCCAACAAGCATTATATGTAACGATTTTTTCCAACTTGCTTCTTCAATATTAGAAATTAAGCTGCCTATATCATATATATCAGTTTTTGTTAATATGGTTTCCCCTTTTGGTAGATGAACTGCACCAAATTTGAAAAGATTTTTTTTGTTTTTCCAATCGGGCATTTGGTTTAGCAAGATACTTTTCATCAGTTGAATCCTTAAGGGATGATTTCTATTAATATAAATCTCTCTACTTAACTTTAATGCTTCAATTTGTTTTCGCTCTTTATCAGAAAGTTTTAACTTCAACAACAAATCTATTTTTTGAAGGCAATCTTCGGATAATAGGTAGAATTTTTCATGCCCTTCTTTAGACACAAGTAGTTTGGAATTATGAAGCATTTGCTCATATATCTCAATCACTTTTTTATTTTTCGAAGTTTCTTTTAAATTTGAAATTATCATTTGATCTGCAAAAATGCTAATTTGTTCAACACCATATATTTTGGTATTACGTTTAACTAAATCCTTAAGCAAATTAAATTCGGGTTCTAACTCCAAAAAAGAAAAGTTTGTACTATATTCTTTAACAAAAGAATTAAGCTGTTCGGCAGATAGAGATTTAATATTTGTTTCGATTATATCTACTGAATAAGGATCAACCTCAAGAAAATAATTATCAAACTTAACCTCATTGATAATAGCATTTGTGAAATAAGGAATTTCGTTTGTAAAATGACTTTCTCCCAACAAAACCGAATTAGATTGTTTTATTTCATCTAGTAAAACATCCCATCCTTTTCCCTGAAATGAAATATTTTTATCAATTTGGAAAGGGAAACCATTCTTTTGAACTAAACTGTCAAGTAATATGTTTTGAGCATAGTTAAAATTTGTAATGAATAATGTAAGAAGTAAGAGTATTTTTTTTTTCATGTTGTATTATCTTTTTTTTGGTTTATTTTGGTTTATTTTGTTTTTTTTTTTTACTATTAAGGTTCCCGAAAATTGCAGCCAACTTGTTTATATGTGTGACAGAACCACAAAAAGCGACCCGGATTTGGGTAGACATAAAGGATAAGTATTGTATGCTATTTATTTTCAAATATATAATTTTTCCATTATAAATTATCAAAGGGATTTTTATTTTACTTGATGTTTTTGATACATAAAATGAATGTGAATATATCAACAAAAGAAGAAAAAAATTAAGCTATAATTTTATAATTAGTGAATTTATTTAATCTTTTCAATAGTTTTATATTTCATAATAAAGTGCCTTCTTTTTATTCTTAAAAGAAATCATCCCAAATATAAAACCTACTTTCCATTAAGGCTTATTGTCCAAATCGGTTGTAATAACTGTTAGCGGTAGTTTTATTTATTTTTTGCAATTCTAAATCCAAATCCGTCATTTCGTGTGCCTTTTGGAGATTGGTACCTAACTTCTGGCATATGAATTCCATATTCTAATGGCTTTCCATCAGTGCTTTGGGTTTCGTAAAACCAACTAACTCCTTTCGAAATTTTATAAGCTCCTTCGGCCGGTCCTTGTGGATTTTTTGTACTTACTAAACTATCTTTTTCAGGATTATACCAATCAAAAACCCATTCACCAACATTTCCAGTCATATCATAAATTCCTAGTTCATTAGGTTTAAGTAGACCAACTTTATGAAAGATGCTGTCTGAGTTTTCTTTTACCCATCCAATCTCGATTGGATTATTACTACCACTATATTTGTAGTTTTTAGTTTTCTTTCCGCCTTTAGCGGCATATTCCCACTCTGCTTCAGTTGGTAATCTTCCTCCTGCCCATTTGGCAAAGTCATTTGCTTCGTCCCAAGTTGCAAGCATTGGGTTTTCGTCTATCCATTTATAATATACTTTTATTCCGTGGGCATTTTCAATAGGTGCTTCAGGCATTTTTCTGCCTGTTTTTTTACAAAATTCTCTAAACTGTTTAACAGTTATTTCATATTTACTTATGTAAAAGTCATCAAGCTCTACCATTCGGTGTGGACTTGTAAAACCATTTATTGTGTCTCCTTTTGGGCTAATGATGAATTGGTTTTTACCTTGTTCAAAAGTTCCACCCTCCACAAAAACATAGTCAGAATTGTCTTGTTTACAAGAATTTAGCATCAAAAGTCCAAGAAAGATTATAAATGTCTGTTTTGTCATAATATCTGTTTTAAATTACTGTCAACTTATTTATATGTGTGATAATTATTACACCCTTTTTATTTCAAATATATAATTTTCATTATAAATCATATAGGATGCGCATGCTAAAATACTATAATAATCCTCAAAAAAAATCAATAAATATTTCAATACTTACCGTTACTATGACAAATCTTCAGAGAAATCTGGAGCTTTGTTGATTTATTTAGATTTACAAAATATTGTCTGATTCAGATTACAGGCATGAAGTCTGGAATCATTAGCACAGGCTTGCATGAGAACTCTTTGGGAGTGCCATTTTAGTTAATCATTTCTTAATCCCCTAAGAAAATTCATCAGTATTAATATAAATTCGTCTCATAAAAACAACTTTTATATTAAAAAATTGATTTATACAACACTTTTAAATATTGCGATTTTCCAGGGAATAGTCTTAGGCTTAATTATTTTAAAGTCTTCTATATTCAATAGTAATTCAAATAAATATCTGGCATACTTACTATTTACACTCTCAATTATTTTACTGAATCATGTTTTTGAGATTGAAGATGCATTTACTCCCTATCCTTTTCTACGCTTTATCGATCACATCGAGTGGGTATTTCTAATCCCTTCTTTCATATTCCTGTTTATTATAAACCGGATTGATGATACTGTAAAAAGTAAACAAAAATCTTATTTATGTTTTATTCCATTTGCCTATTCCGCTGTGCTTACTATTACACAAGATCTTGATCATGTTGCAGGAATTTATACTATTCCTGAGTCAGGCATCAATCTAATCAATATACTTGGTCTGATTCATCTTTTTTTAGCCGTTACATTCATCCCATTTCTATCGCTTTACTCTTATTTTATGATAAGGCATTTAAAAGATTCAGAGGAAAAAAAATGGATAATCATCTTATTAACAATTGTTACTTCATTGTTACTCGCTTTTCTTATTATCTATCTAACCAGCTTATTTGTTCAATTTGATATTTCTGCTACTATGAGCATCCTGGCTTTATCTGCAACATTCATAATTCACTGGACAGCTTATATAGGTATCTATAAATACAAACTAGCCAAAAACAAAGATGCGGTTTACAATTTTCTAAATGAAGATTTAGCTATTTCGTATAGCAATATGCAAATTGTAGAAAATAGTATACCAGATGAATATAGGGAATCTATCACGGCAGATAACCTTTATTTTCAAAGACTAGAACTTCTTTGTAAAGAGCAGCACATTTATACAGACAGTACATTAAACAGAGAAAAAGTCGCTGAAAAACTGGGCATAAGCGCAGGATATGTTTCACAAATTGTAAACACGATAACAGAGGATAATTTTGCTAATTACATTAATCAATATCGGGTTGAAGCTGTCAAGGAAATGATTTCAAATTCTGAATATGAAAACTACAATTTGCTAGCGATGGGATTAGAATCTGGGTTTACTTCAAAAACGACTTTTTATAAGGCCTTTAAAAAAGTTACTGGTCAGACACCAAATGAATATAAAAATACCAGTAAATAAGTACCAACTTTATCCATTTTTAAGTTTTTGAAACCTTTTCTTATGTGAATTTTGGATTGAAATAATTCAAATTACTTTTTATGAAAAAAAACTTTTTATTACTTCAATCGGTATTGATTTAAACGATGCATTTACAAAAGTTGAAAGGATGGCTGGAGAATATAGATTTCCCACTTTATGAAGAGAATTAGACAGGCTGACGAAAGAAATATAAATTATTCACAAATAATCTTATAAAATCATTCATAAGTTGGTTAGATATTTCAATACTTGCCGTTACTAAACAAAGCTTCAGAGAAATCTGGAGCTTTTTTTGTTTGTTTAGATTTATAAAATATTGTCTGATTCTGATTGCAGGCATGAAGTCAGGAAACATGTGCATAGGCTTGCATGAGAACTCTTCGGAGAGTGCCTTTTAGTTAATCATTTCTTAATCCCCTAAGAAAATTCATCAGTATTAATATAAATTCGTCTCATAAAAACAACTTTTATATTAAAAAATTGATTTATACAACACTTTTAAATATTGCGATTTTCCAGGGAATAGTCTTAGGCTTAATTATTTTAAAGTCTTCTATATTCAATAGTAATTCAAATAAATATCTGGCATACTTACTATTTACACTTTCCATTGTTTTATTAAATTATGTTTTTGAAATTGAAGGTGTATTCACATCCTATCCTTTAATACGTTTTATAGATGCTATCGATTGGGTATTTCTATTACCTGTTTTCACATTTTTGTTTATTATAAACCGCATTGATGATGCGGTAAAAAACAGGCAAAAAATTTATTTGTGTTATATTCCATTTGTCTTTGCCAGCACTCTTAATATTACAATCCAACTTGATCATGTAGCAGGAATTTATAAAATTCCTGAGTCCTACATGTTCCTAATCACTATACTTCAGCTGATTCAGATTTTATTGGCCGTTATCACCATCCTGTTTCTACCTCTTTACTCTTATTTTATGATAAGACATTTAAAAGATCCTCAAGAGAAAAAATGGGTCATTACCTTATTGACTATCATGTATTTGATCTTATTTGTCTGGCTAACTACCTATTTGATTGGCCTGTTTTTTCAATTAGATATTTCTTCTACCATGAGTGGGGTGGCTATATTGGCAACATTAATAATGCACTGGACAGCTTATATCGGCATTTACAAATATAGGCTTGCCAAAAACAAAGATGCCATCTATAATTTTTTAAATACCAATTTAGCTGTTTCGTCTCCCAGTCTCCAAATTATAGAAAAAAGCCCAACAGAAGAAAATAATACCCCGGAAGAATGCAGAGAATCTATTACGGCAGAGAATCTTTATTTTCAAAAACTTGAAGTTCTTTGTAAAGAGCAGCACATTTATACCGACAGTACATTAAACAGAGAAAAAGTCGCTGAAAAGCTAGGTATAAGCGCAGGATATGTTTCACAAATTATAAACACGATAACAGAGGATAATTTTGCTAATTACATTAATCAATATCGAGTTGAAGCTGTCAAGGAAATGATTTCAAATTCTGAATATGAAAACTACAATTTGCTAGCGATGGGATTAGAATCTGGGTTTACTTCAAAAACGACTTTTTATAAGGCCTTTAAAAAAGTTACTGGTCAGACACCAAATGAATATAAAAATACCAGTAAATAAGTACCAATTTATTCATTTTTAAGTTTTTGAAACCTTTTCTAACTTTTCTTACGTGAATTTTGGATTTAAATAATTCAAATCACTTTTTATGAAAAAGAACTTTTTACTACTAATCATTTTGTTTGTCTTTTATTCTGCTAATGCTCAAAATGAAACTGATTCATATCAGAAAAATAATGAAATTAAATTAAATGCAATTGCTCCTTTATGGCAATCTTTTCAGGTTGGTTACGAAAGACATTTAAATCATAATTCGTCATTAGGACTTTCTTTTTATTATGTGTTTGACAATACAAAGAATGAAGAAGATTTAAACTATTCAATATCTCCGTATTACAGAAGATATTTGGGTAAAAAATATGCATCAGGCTGGTTTGTTGAAGGATTTGGAATGCTGACTTCAATAGATGGCAAAAAAATATACGCTTCAGAAGATCATTCAATATATACCGAAAATCCCGATGTTATTGATTTTGCTCTTGGTGCCGGCGGAGGCTGGAAATGGGTGAGTAAAAGCGGATTTCTTTTTGAAGTGAATGTTGGTTTTGGTGGCCTATTATTCAATGCAAATAAAACAGACCATACTATTGTTGCAAAATTTGGATTAAGTGCTGGATATAGATTTTAGTATTTCCTGTTATAAAACAAAACTTCAGAGAAATCTGGAGTTTTTTTTATTGTAGATTACCCATGAAACAACTTTGCATTCACGAAGGGGAAACTCGTGCCATCGGAGAAATTAGAATCCGGGTTTACTTCAAAACGACTTTTTATAAAGCTTAAAAAAAATAACTGGTCACAACACAAATAATGTTAAAATACCCCCAAAATAAGTACCAATTTATCCATTTTTAAGCTTTTGATACCTTTTCTGATTTTTCTTAACTGAATTTTGCAGTCAAATAATTCAAATCAATTTTTATGAAAAAATTTTTATTACTAGCTGTTGTTACAGTTTTAGGATTTACAAATGTTAATGCTCAAAAAATCAAATTTGGTGTTAAAGGAGGTTTAAACTTTGCAAATATCAGTGGAGATAATACCAAAGATATCGATCTTGTAACATCATTTAATTTTGGTGTTGTATCAGAAATTCCAATTTCCGAAAAATTCTCTTTTCAACCTGAATTAATGTATTCTGGTCAGGGATATAGTTTTAATGATAACACAGTTGCCTTAAGTTATCTGAACATTCCTTTAATGGGAAAATATTATGTAACAAAAGGATTAAGTGTTGAAGCCGGACCTCAAATAGGGTTTTTACTTGGAGCTAAAAATGAAAAAACAGATGTAAAAGATTCGTTTAATACTTTCGATTTTGGTGTTAATTTTGGTTTAGGCTATAAACTTGACAACGGACTTAATTTTGGCGCAAGATATAATTTGGGATTAACCGATATTAATAATGTAGAAGGTTCTTCCATCAAAAATAAAAATGGAGTATTTCAATTATCTGTTGGTTACTTCTTTTTCTAAAACTTAATAATTCAATAAAAATATTTTGCAAACAGTATTAACTCATCATTTTTTGGGAACAAAAATTTTGAATTAATCACTTAACCATTTCAATATCTTTATATCATCCACAAATAGGTTAGAGAATTGTTTCGTTAGGGTTACAAAGACAAAGCTTCAGAGAAATCTGAAGCTTTTTTCGTTTATATTTGTTTGCACTAAATATATTTAAGAATAAAATGCAAAAACCAAATAAAACATTACAATCTGAAACAAAAATGAAACAAAAACTAATAACTATTTTATTTGTATTTACTGTCATAAATATGTTTGGGCAAATTACAACTACTTCAAAACCTGATAAAACTAATTATTCTAATGATAAGTTGCCTCCTAACGAAGCAGTCACTAATAAGGTAATAAGTCCGCTTCAAAAAGTAACATTAGATGAAGAAGCAATCTTACTTTATGATTACGACGGTACTATTTTTTCATATGATTTTGACTCCGAAGATGTTAATTGGACTGTAAAACCTACAGATGCTAATACTGAAATGTGTGCAAATAAAGTAACAATACATGATGGAGTCATATACGTTCCATTTATAAACGGTGAAATTTTTGCAATAGATAACGAAACTGGGGATCCTTTTTGGAAATCAAGGTTAGGTAACATTACAGATAAAATTATTCTAAAAGATCAAACTCCGATTATAAATGGAGGAAAACTGTATATAACTGGTCAAAATCAAGATCAAAGTAGTAATCTGTACGCTCTTAATATAAAAGATGGTAGTTTATCATGGAGCTACAAGTTAGATTCTCCAAATAACGATATTCCAGTACTCTTTTTTGATAATAAAATTTTCACTCAAAGTGCATCGAATGTCTATAGTTTTGATGCAAATACAGGAAAAGTTCTTAACCAAAAAAGCTTTGAGGAAGCTATGACCGGAAAACCTGTAACAGATGACGAAAATGTATTTATAGCAAATGAAAAAGATGTGCTTTTTGCCTTAACTCCGAATAAGCTAGATGTTTTATGGCAATTTAAATTAGAGGAAAATCAATATAATATCAAGGAACGTATATTTTGCCAAGACAAAAAAGTATATTTTGCCGCACAAGGTTCTACAGTTTCTTCTGTATACGCTGTTGATTCAAAAACAGGAACTCAGATATGGAAAACTGATTTTAAAGGCGACAATATCGAATACATAACTGAGCAAAATAATGAACTTTGGGGATATACTCGTAAAGGAAAACTTTTTAAACTAGACTTAACGGATGGTAAATTATTACTCGAAATAAAATTAACAAGTATACCTGTTTCTAATATTGAATTTCCTGATGATGACAACTTGTTTTATTATTATTGTGATGCGGGTTTAATTCAATATAATTTAAAAGATAAAGAAGAAAACGTATATTATATGCGAACTTCTCTTAAGGACGATATCTATAGCGCATATATACAATTAGTTCGATAAAAAAGAGGAGGGAAGCTCTCTCAGTATTAATAATCTTTTGTCGAAATAAAATTAAGATTCAAATTCAAATTCAAATAGATTATCCTATTATAATCTTTAATAATTAGGTTAGGTTTTTTGATATTTCCCGCTATTAAAACGAAAAAAGCTTCAGAGAAATCTGGAGCTTTTTTCGTTTACACTAATTTCCTTTTTGTTTTTCTGAACGGAATTACAGGAAATAAATAGGATAATCACTCAAAACTTATTCAAATAAAAAGTAGCCTAAAACTTTATATAAAAGTTGGTACACTTTTATCAGATTAATAATTTATCAGAATTTTTAAAAACTGTTTTGTCAATGATATTTATTTTAATAAATGGAAAAAATAGCATTTAGTTTGCTTAACGATCCAATTTTTTTTACTCTTTTTTTTGCTTTATAAATGCGCTTTTTGAAACCCACTTTAGTCAATAAAATAGGGGGTTATTTATAGATTATACCAAATAATAATACTCTAAAAAATCTATAATGTTAATTAAAAAATTATTATTTTTTATTGTTTGATTTTGTAGTGTAAGAAAAATATGTATCTTTAAATTCAATATAAATCTTACATATTTTTATAATAATTGGGAAACATATTGCAGTAATCAATGAATATTTAACAAATAACAAAGACATGTTGTTTTGAAGATTATAAAGAATAATAAACTCAATGTGTGATTAAATACAAAATAATTTAGCTAGGATAATTTAAAATATGTCAGACTTAAAAAAAGTATTGTTAGAAAATGATAATACAATACAATTTAATCCTTTTGATGAAAATAGAGTTTATGGCTTTACGCTACAAAATTTTGAGGATGACAATTTAATTAGCACCATCCATTATAAAGTAGACATAGTATGTATTCAAAGTTATAATAGTAGTAATTTCTCTTTTGATATAAATAGAGAACAAGTTTATATAGATAATCTAGCCCCTGATTTGAAAATAGAACAAATAGCAGATAACTGTTCACAAGCGATTTTTCCGATTCGGGTAAAAGTTAGCGAAGAAGGCGATATTCTAGATATCATAAATCATAATGCTATTAAAGATAGATGGCTTCCTATAAAAGAAAGGTTGTCACAATATTATCAAGGAAATATAATTTCTGAAATACTTCTAAAAATTGAGTCTGTTTTAGTTAATAAGAAGCTACTAACAGAATCAATCTCTAAAATGTGGTTTTTCCATCTTTACTTCAAACCACTATATATAAAATATGATTTAGATCAAGCACATAATTCTGTTTGGGAATCACCTGTTTTTGGAAACCAAATCATAAAGTATGATGTGCAACAAATGATTGAAGAATACTACTCTGCAACAGATAAGATTTACATTAATATTAAAGGAAAATCTGCAGACAAGAGGACAATAAATGAAGTTTTGAATCGATGTGAATATCCAAAATCGGATATGGCTGGTTTTAAAGTAGAGCCTTTAAATTCTGATATGGAAGTGCAATATAAATTATATGGAGAAGATAAAAGTATATTTTCTATAATAGGAACTTACAAAACAAAAATTACAGAAAAAATACAGAAAACAACCCAAATAGAAATTTATCATTTACCTGAAAATAGTTCTTTCAGACCTGATTCGAAATCTAAGCAGAAGCGTGCATCATATTGGCAAGAAGAAAATGAGCCGGTTAAAGAAAAGAATAGTTTTTGGAGCATATTTAAATTATTTTAAAATAAAGCAGATTAAGAATTAAAGAAAATAACACTATTTATTATGAGTGAAAAACATATTGTAGTACAAGGCGCTACTTGCCAATGTAAATTTAGTGTAGAGCCTAAAACTGATAAATTAATGGTTAAAACGCATACAAAACATTATGCGAATGACAAAGACGGATCGAAAAAGCTAATTGCCAGTGATAAAGATATAGGGCAAACACTTAAGAAAAACACCTTTGGTAAGTGTAAGAAGCAACCTGCAGGAAGTGATTACTTACCGTGCCTAGCCCAAATTACCAAATGGAGTGGTATTTATGAAAAAATAGTTTTATCTAATCAAGGAAAACTATTACTAGAAGACAGTAAAGGGACATGCCCAATGGGAGCCCCCGATTGTATTACTATAACAGATCATGGTCAAACTGCTGAAGTGACTAAACAAAATGTGGAGAATAGTAAACCCGAGGTGTTAAATGAAATTTTCCCTGCAGTGGACTTTGAAGATTTAGATAATGCCGTTTTAATGATTGAAAATAAAGCTTAAAAGAGTAAATTATGAGTAAAAATCTACATCTTGTTCCAGTATTACCTCTTACTAAAGACCAAAAATTTGATAAAGCGATGGGGTGCTTAACCTTGTCTAAGGCAGGAGTGTTTGTCGTTGAAATTATACCCACAGCTGGGCTTCATGAAAACGCTCCAAAAAAACCAGGTGCTTTTAAAAAATTAACTCAAGAGGAAGTTTTGAAAATGCCTGACATTGATGACAGGAAGAGATACGTTGCGGAACATGAAAAAGTAGTAGAGAAAGAAAAACAATACGTTGAAGATAAGAAAGCCTTTAACGAAAAAATTCTTGAAGAGCTTAAAACTATAAGCTGGTCTTGGGAAGTTGTAGGTAACGGAATGAAAGGTAAAACAATAGCACATAACAGCGACTTTACTATTGGGATACCCAAAGATTATAAAAATGACATTTCTTTTCCGGAGATTCTGGTTGGTGGTGGCTTTGCCTGGCTTGAAGTTTTTACTAAAAATGATCCCGCTACTGGAAAAACACCACACGGATTGTATGTTCGTGCTACTGGTATCCCTCAAATTGTACGTATCGCATGGACAGATCTTGATTGTAAACCAATTACAGGAAAGGTGAAATTTGGCTCTAAAATTCTTTTAAACATTTATACAACTCATATGTATGGACAAGATTTAGAGGTTGGATTATGGGATAAAGACACTGCAGATCCTAATGATTTACTGCCAATTTCTAATAAGGATAACTTTGGATGTGAAGTGTTAGTACATAAATTACTTGAAAATGAGGTAAATAAAACTGGAATTTCTGGAGGTATAAAAGTAAAAGGTAAAACAGAATCACATGTTCAGAAAGTTAGAATTCCTGTTTTAATTGATGCAAAATGGATGGCTAAAGCAGGAAGTTCCTTGAAAATTTTCCCTACAGTAAAATCAAAAGAAACAGGGAAATTTTTAAAAATACCTGAAAATTGCTTTTTAGAAGTAGAAATAAAGGGAGAAAAACATGAGACTGTTACAGAACCTACCAATAATCCTGTTCTTGTTGGGAAAGTAGAAACTAATATTGCTAGTTTCAGCCCATGTAGATACGATAAAATTGAATTAAAAAAGCAAGACAAAGCAGGATCTACAATCCTTTTTGATTCGTCAAAAGATGAACAAAGAGCAATAAAAGATCTTGGAATAGAAATAGTTACAGGGAAGAAAGAAACATACCTTTTAGACTTTGATTTTCAAACCTTAGAATGCGAAAGAAAACCAAAACATAATACTCAGGAAATAATCATACTAACTATTCCAAAAGATTATGAATTAAAAATAGATCCAAGCTCCAAAGCAGAGCATAAGGTAAAAAAAGAAGAAAAAGAATTAGTAAAAACCGAATCGAGTAATAAAACTTCGACGATGGGTGCGAAGACAACGCAAAAAGAAAGTGTTGCTTCAGAAAAAGGAATTGTAACCGTTAGGCAGAAACAAATTGAGTTTGATGCGTTTTATAATTACGATATCCCACAGGACGCTAATGCCCTAACAACTTTTTATAAAGCAATGAAGTATTTCTGGCTGCCCAATTTAAGCGCAGATAAGATAAATACTCTTACTGCAGTCGCAAAAAGTTGTGCTTTTCAGCAAAATATAAATATTGCAATCTATCCCGACATTAAATGGACATTAAAATTTGGCTTTAATGTAAAGAAGGAAGATATTGAAAAACTAAATAGAAAAGGAGGGGATTTTGCACCATTAAAAACCTTTGAAGATAATGCTAAAGAAAAGGATGAGGCTAATTTTAGAGCTAATGAAAACGATACCACCGAGAAAGGCAAAAAAATTAATGAGGCTAATTTAAGACGAAAAGAAACCTTAGATAATGCTGAAAAGTACTTTACTCAAAAATATGATCTAAAACCTAAAACAACAGAAGTCGCACCAGTAGACAAAGGAACAAGTTTTAAGCAGTTGCTTGAGATTATGAAAAGAATGACTGTGTCTTTAGAAGAAGAACATTATGGTGGAGACATAAAAAATGAATTAACTGAAAATTTCGTAAAGCAAATTTACGAACAGTTAAGACCAGTAATTTTATTAGCTGGAAAAGCCATAGGTATTATAGAAGGGGATTATGATCAGAAAGGATATACTCCAACGCAAGAAAAAAGTATTGATGGCTTGATGGATAAGCTCAAAAGAAAAACTGTAGAATATGAAATATTATATCCTAAATTATCATTTGCAGGTTCTTGGTATTATGAGCAAATTGACGCCAAAAAATATCCAGCATTAGCAGGAAGACAAGGATTGGGTATAGATTTAATGCTAAAAGCTGGTCCTCTTTTAGGAGTCTCCATAAAATGGGATATTTTAGAACTTTTATGCAGAAGACACCCTATTGCTTATGCAGTATTAAAAGCTATTGATGCCTTATTATACATATTAGCAGACGATTCAAGTGCTATAACTTGTGAGTTCTCGGTATCAGGACAAATAGACACTACTGTAGATTTTCAATATAATAGGCTGGCAGGTTTTAAAGAAATTAATGCTAAGGGGAAAACCAGTATTAAAACAGCTCTGGAATTTAAAATAAACATTGCGAATACATATAAAACACTTGGATACGAAGCTATTTTGCAATTAGGATTTGGAGCTGGAGCTGAAGCAGGAATTGGTGTAACTGATTTTTACGGAATTGATAATAAAGGGTTTTTCGCCAAGAAAGAATTAGAATTTGAAGGAATTAAACTTTCGTTTTCAGCAACGGGTATAGCCCAGTTTAAAAAAGGGGATAGTGTAAATTTAAAGAATAGTAAACCTTTATTTGAAATAGGAGGATCTATAGAAGGAGAGGTTACCTTTTTGAATTACAAATTTGAAACAGATAAAATATATTTAATATCATGAAAAAAATAATTGTTCTATTATTAATTAATTGCAGCATTACAGGTTGTGCACAAAAAGAAATAAAAAAAGAAGACATAATGAATCAGGAAAACATAAAAAAAGTAGCAAATATTTACAAAGAAGTAAAAGAGTACAATTATAAGCCTAGTTATACCCTGCATATTGAAAAGGTTTCCAATTTTACTTTCGAAGCTTTGGTAAATGATGAACAATTGATAAAAAATTATAATTCAAAGAATTTCACAGGTTCTATGCCAATTAATGAAGCGTTACTACATTCTGGAAAACAAAAACTAACAATCCGAATGACTCCTTTAAAAGATGATAATTTTATTATGGCAAAGGAGATTGACATGGAAAATATAGCATTGAAGCTTAGTATTAATTATGGAGAATATGGAAAAGAAAAAGTAAAAGATTTTAAAGAAGCTCTAAGATATGAACTACCCAAGCAAAAAGGAAAACTGCCTTATTATGAAGTACATTTAGAATTTGATGTTCCAGTACTACCTTATGAAAATGATATACAAGGATGGAAAAACGGTGTAGATTTAACTAAAGAAGATAAAGATAAACTGTTGAAAGAAGTAGAGAATTTCTACAAAGAAATAATAGGATATTATGATGCCAAGGATGTAAATGCTATTGCTGGAAAATATTACAAAAGGCAATTAGAATTAGATAAAATGGGATACAGAAATAAGCCTGAAGATTCTCAAATGCTAATAGAAGAATGGATAAAAGATGTAAATGATGTTAAGCCTTTTGTATTTGAGGATTACGCCATGCGATTTTATGGAAATGGAAAAATGGTTGCTTTAGTAAGAACAGATAAATACTATTTTAATTTTTCAAACTTAATACGCGAAGATGCTGAAGGGAATGTTCAAACTTACATAATGTACTTGTACCGTCCTAAAGTTGGAGGGCCTTTAGAAGTAATTCGCTAAATTTATGAAAACACTATTTAGCACACTTTTATGTTTTGTTTTTTTATTTTCATGTGCACAAAAAGAAATAAAAAAAGAGGAGATTATGAATCAGGAAAACGTAAAGAAGGTGGTAAATATATATAAAAAGGTGAAAACTTATAATTACAATCCAAGTTATACACTTAATATAGATAAAGCTAACAATTTTACTTTTGAAGCATTAGTAAATGATTTACCAGTATATAAACAATATGACCCTGGTAATTTATCAGGTTTGACCCGAATCAATCAAGCACTGTTGAAGTTTGGGAAACAAAAGTTAACAATCCGGATGACTCCAGTTGTAGATAATAACTACAATATGGCAAAGGAAATTGATATGGAAAATGTGGTGTTGAAATTAAGTATTAATTACGGCGAGTATGGAAAAGAAAAAGTAAAAGACTTTAAAGAAGCATTAAAATATGAATTACCCAAACAAAAAGGAAGACTACCTTATTATGAAGTGAACTTAGAATTTGATGCTCCTGTAGTTGCTTATGAAAAAGATATTGAAGGATGGAAAAATGGAATAGATTTAAGCAAAGAAAATAAAGACGAACTGTTGAAAGAAGTAGAGACTTTTTACAAAGAAATGATAGGATATTACAAAGCCAAAGATGTGAATGCTATAGCGGGAAAATATTACAAAAGACAATTTGAAATAACGCAAGCTGATTATCAGAATGAATGGTTTGGTACTCCAATAGTTCATGATCCTCAAAAAATTGTAAATGAATGGATAGATAACGTAAATGATAGTAAACCTTTTATTTTCAATCAATATAAAATGCAATTTTTTGGTGATGGTAAAATGGTTGCTTTAGTAAAAGTAGATAGATATTATATTGATTACTCAGCATTAATGAGGGAAGATCCAGAAAGAGGTAAGGCAGTATGGTATGATATGTATCTATATCGTCCTAAAGCCGGAGGACCATTAGAGGTTATAAGATAACAAGATCTACTTATTTAAAATTAAAGTTTGTAAGTTCATTTTTAAGTAAATATCACTAAAAGTGGGTATTGTATGAAGCTATTAGATAGTATAGTTTTGAGAGATTAATTTTATATATTTAATATTCCGAATAAAGTTTTAACAATAAATAATCCTAAAAAAAAGACAAATGAGTTTTTTATCCAAATTACAAATCGATGGGGAAGAATATAATGTTCTTGAATTTAATATTAATTTTAAACAAGAAATTGATACCACAAGTAAACCAACTGGGGCTGCCAAGGGCGGTGTGGTAAAAATGATTATTGAAGCCAACCAAAATACTAATTTTTTGTCATGGATGTTAAATAGTGATTTGACTAAGGATGGAAAAATTGTTTTTTACAGAAGAGATGCACTGAGCAAAATGAAAGAACTTAAGTTTGTTAAGGCTTTCTGTATCAATTACGAAGAGCAATTTACAAGTACTACCGAAGTACCAATGAAAATAACCATGGAATTAGTGGCTAAAGAATTGACTTTTGGAGATGCTAAATTCTCAAACAACTGGATTGCTTTAGATTAAATTTTAAAAAATTTATTAAAAATAAGTACATATTATTATGGCACATTTCTCAGAACAAGTACATATTACTATAGGAAGTTTTTCTCAAAACATTGTTTATTATGATTTAAAGCTATCCCAAAAAATGGCCGATCATCATCATTTTTCATTTATCTGGCAATATACAGGTAAAGCAATTATTAAACCAGCCGATCAGGCAAAAGCTTTAAGGAGTTATTTAGGAGATGAAGTTATTTTTACTTTTAAAAGTCTTACTGGAATTCGACTTATGAGTAAAGGAATAATTACAGAACTCTCTTCTGTAGATCTTCATGGTAGCCCAGTTGGTTTGCATGTAACAGGAATAAGCCACACTATTGTTTTGGACGATATGAAAAAATCCAGAACGTATTTAGAAAGAGGAATGGACGATATTGTACTGGGAATTTTAGGTGAAGGACCAGGAGAGTTTTACCAACGAGATTCTATAAGGTCTACGTATCTTAAGGAATTTAAATATATGGCACAGTATAATGAAACCAGTTTTGAATTTCTGAAAAGATTGGCAACACGTTATGGACAATGGTTTTATTTTGATGGTATGCGTATGCAGTTCGGACAAACTAAAACTAGTAAAATAAAACTTATCAACGGAGCTTCATTGCATAGCTTTAAGATACAGACTAATATGACAGCACACAAAATTTCGTTGGCTGCATATGACTATAAAAATGCAAACAATATTCGAAATTCGGCTTTAAAAACAAGTACAGGTAGTAAAGATAGTTTCTCCTCAATTGTAGGATTTAATCAAGGAACCGTCACTCAAGGTGATCTAAGTACTGGTGCTTATACAACCAATGCTCAAAACAGAGAAGAAATAGACGAAATGGTTCAATTGCAAACCGCAGGAAACGATGCCAATAGTGTTTATTATAGCGGGATATCTTACTTGCCTTTAGGAATAGGACAGGTATTTACAATAGTAAACCAAACTGTAGAGCATGAACTTATTGTTACAGAAGCAATACACCATTCTGAAGTACATGGAAATTATTCATGTGAGTTCAAAGCAATTCCTTCGGATGTAGGTGCTCCGGATTATACTGATGTGCATGTTTTTGCCAAAGCAGAGACGCAACCAGCTAAAGTAAAAGACAATAATGATCCTGAAGCATTAGGACGAGTTAAAGTTGAGTTTTATTGGGCAGGTGGTACTACCACAAGCGAATGGATACGTATGATACAGCCCCACTCAGGTGTAGGTAAAGGATTTTATTTTATCCCAGAAATAGGAGAAGAAGTATTGGTCGGTTTTGAAGGGGCTAATGCACAGAATCCATATATATTAGGAACACAATACAATGGTAAAGAGGCATCTGGTTACGGATCGGCTCAAAATGATTTAAAAGCTATCCATACCCGCTCAGGAATTAAAATGGTTTTTAATGATGCCGAAGGCAGTGTTTTAATTGAAGATCCTAGTGGGAATACTTGGGAAATGGATGGGAAAGGAAATATAAGTGCAAATGCTCCTAAGAACTTTACACTTAATGCTGGAGAGGATTTTGCTATTTCGGCAGGTAAAAATGTAACTATTACAGCAGGTGAAAACATAGAAAATTCTGCGGACAAAGATATCATACAAATTGCGGCAAAAGATATCAATCAAACTGCTGCGGGAGATTTTACTGAGAATGCAAATAATAAAACAGAGATAATAGAAAAAACACATATAAGAAGTTCTCTAGAATCGACTCAGCATGCTGAAGAAGTTACCATTTTTAGTACCAAAGAAAGTATGCTTTTAGAAAGCAGTGCCAAAACGGTAGATGTAAATAGTGCAGAGAAATCGAATATGTTTTAATTATCTAAGAAATTATTTATGGCAATTACTAAAACCGCTAAAAATTTTTATACTACAGTTGACAACAAGTATTATGGCATTTCGCAGAAGTTTATTGAAACAGCTGAGAAAGTTGAAATCGTTGCAACCGATAAAAATCTTACATTGATTTCGAACAAAAAGGTACAACTAAAAGGTAATAAACAATAGTATGGGGAATGTAATACTTGGAGAACCGAGGTTTAAAAAACCAGAAGTAGTAGTGAAATCCGATGGTAAAATAACTGATATTGTTATGTTTGTACCGGGTACTACTGACCCTATAAATACCAAAGGATTAAAACACGAAGCTAATAAGGATTATTGGCGTGCTAGTAACGAAAATTTTTGGGGAAAGTTAAAAGAATTGAAATTTCAATTTCATGATTTACATATTGAAGATACATTTTTAAGTTGGTCTGGGGATAATAACACAGAGGAAAGAACTATTGCTGCAGATCGTTTGTTAGATTTATTTGTTAGAGTTTATCCTAAATACAAGAATAAAGAAGTCCACTTACACTTAATTGGTCACTCTCATGGCGGTAATGTGATTAATCAATTTACAAATTTGATTGCTACTGATAAAAGATTTCCTAAATTTTGGAAAATAAAAAGTATTACTTATTTATCTACACCTTTTTTTCAAAAAAAGCATCAGTTAAATCACGCTAAAGTACACAAGGAGTGTAAAATCATTAATGTTCATAATGAGTATGATATTACCCAACGTTTTGTGGCAGATTTTACATTGATAAATCTAGAAGTTTTTCTTAAAGATTTTCATTCTGACAGTTTTAAAAGAGGGATGGAAGTATTGGCAAGTGTAGATAAAAAAGCATTACAAGATAATGTTGTCGATTTTAGAATGAATGAGGAAGAGGCAATTATTATTTGGAGAGAAATGGCAAAAGTATTTCTTGGAGTTAATATTTTGACAAATCAATTCATTAAATATATTAAAAGTATAAACGTTGCTAAAGTCACTTTAGATAAAGAAAGAGATGAGTTTGTTGTTTTGCTTAAAAGCCTTTTAAAATGGACTTATGATGTACACGTAAACTTTAGTAGCATAAATAGTGGATATGGAAAAAGTAAGTTAGTTAGCAATTTGAATCTTACCCAAGGGGTAGCTGTATTAAATATCTTGTTTGATATAAAAACGGGTGTAAAAGATAGTTATATCTTAAAATTATTAGCAAAAGTATTTGCAGAAAGTCATGGTTTGACTGATAGTATTGATGATACATCTTGGTCACCAAAAAAACAAGCAGGAAGTTTAACTGTTGTTGATAGAAATATTACGACTAATGATTCCTATCACAGTAGAGGAAAAAAGGCTCAATTTGAGGGTTTTGCTACAGGAGTTGAAGGTGCTTTAAAAAGAAATAATTTAGAAGAACTATTAATGCGTTTGTTCAGCCAGTTTTTAGTACCAGCAACCCTTACAACGTTTAATAGCTATTTAGATTATGCAGAATATGCCGTAACAGGTGACTTAGATGCTCAAATCAAGATTTTAAGAAAAAATATACTAAACTATCAAAAGCTAGTAACTCTTTATCATGCGAATCTTGTTTCAGATAAAGATAAAAAAATAGATATGGCGATTAGACCAGGTGGAGTTCCTTATTTTGCAACTGTATCCCACGGTTTAAGTCATACTCAATTTTGGGAAAAAGTAGAAGCAGATCTAAGAAGTTCCTTTAGTTCAGGCATAAATACAGGTTATAAAAAGAAATAATTATGAAAAGCACTTACAAACTAATTCTCTATAGTATTATAATCTTTGTTATTTCTACGATAGGAATAACCTATTGGTATGTATCAGATCATCTTTTGTCTGATATGTCTGCTATGCCAATGAAATCATTGATGAATATTTCAATTTATATTGGACTTGTTGGGGCATTGATCCCTACTTTTTCTTTTTTAATAATTTATTTTTTAACTAGAAAAATAAAGAATAAATGGCTACTTTCTTTGGTGCTAATTATTCTATTTGCGGTAGTTTTAGCAATAGTTTATTGGTTTGTTTTGTGCGCGATATTTCAAGATCATGATAATCCACAATCTTTTATAAGTAGATTTTTAGGACTCTGATTAAAATAAAACATGCAGGTATTTAGCAAATTTTTATGTACCTCATTGAATTTAAACTAATAAAGTATTTATTGACAAACCTATGATATACATTCAGGTGTTAACTCAGAATACGGAAAAAGTAGATTTATGAAAGGGTTTGTGAGAGTAGAGTTATGTGGAGTTGCCGTTTTGTATATAAACCATAATTATTGAGAATGAAAGTTACAATAACAATTATCAAATACGTAATATGGCTTCTTTTAAGTATACTTTCAGGAATGGTATGGATGAGAATTGAATTAGGAAAACCTATTGATGCAACAAGTTTCTTTTCCATATTTAATGCACTATATGGATTTATAATAATTTGGATAGGTGGATTTATTGGATTGGTTTCCTTTATTCCATTTGTATTAATCGATTTATACTATATTAAAAGAAAAATACAAACTAAACTAAATCAAAATATTGCAAGGATTTTAGCCATTATTATTTTAAGCGGAATAATTACATTAATCCATTATGTTTTAGAATTCACACTAGATTGGGTATAAGTTTAGTTTTTACTCTTTCTAAATTTTTTCTTGAAATGAAAGTTGAATACGGTGAAGTAATAAAACTTTTGAAAGATATTTTAGATATTGTATCAGATTTATAGTTCACACTTTAACTGTATTTTACTATAATGTAAAAGAAAGTTAAGAAGTTTATTTAGGCGAAAATCCCAGAGATAAAATCAAACCTTTAAAATATCTCTTCAATGTCAGTTTTACTCTGGGTTAATCAAGTATAATTTTAAAGCTGTTAATTTATTTTAATAAGCTCTCTTCATAATTTTCAAGTATATTATAACAAACAAAATCTTACTTTGCTATTTTTTTCATAAATTAGCTAAAGTTTATATGGTTTTTTACTTTATAAACTTATTCTCAGCAAACTCACTTGCAAAAGCTTGAAGTAAAAAAGTTGTTTTATTCCGTTCTTAAGTTGAATCTTTTTATCAACATTACAACATATCACTTTCTCTAACCTACATAAAGTTGTCATACCAGAAAGGGATATTAATTTTAAAGGATTAACCTCCTTTTCATACACTTTTTAAACCTATTTACCTTTGCCTTAAAAACGTTCAAATGTGAATTACCAAATCGCAAAAATAGTATGAAGCAAAAAATAGAAGATATAGAGCAGTCGATACATATTCAAGAATTCCTTTTGGCAATTAAAAGAAAATCTGATAATTTGATTAATTATTTTCTTTTAATTTTTTTCATTGTCGGTTTATTACTGGCCTTTTATTATGATACATGGCAAATAGCAATAGGAGTAGGCAGTTTACTACTTGTTGCTTATTATTCTTCAAAATTTGCTTTGCCAGAATCAGACTTTTATCAGTACGTACTCAGTACGATATTAGGTATTTTTATGTGTCAATACATTTATCAAATGCATGGTATGTTCGAAATGCATTTTACAGCATTTGTAGCAAGTGCAATACTTATTACTTATCAAAACTGGAAACTACAAATACCGCTTACATTAGTTGTAATATTTCATCATGCACTGTTTGGTTATTTGCAATATAAAGGAGTTAGCAATGTTTTTTTTACTCAGTTAGATTATATGTCGTTGCAAACCTTTATTATTCATATAATATTGGCAACAACTATTTTTGGCCTTTGCGGATTATGGGCTTATCAATTTAAAAAATATAGTGAAGCACATATCAATCAAACATTTAGAAAGCGTGAAATTGAGAATCAAGAATTAAAAACCGCAAATTACGAACTGGATCGTTTTGTATACAGTACTTCGCATGATTTGCGTGCTCCTTTAAATTCAATGTTAGGTCTTATTGAAATTGCACAGGATGATACCGCCGAAGAATTAATGCTGGGACATCTCCAGATGTTAAAAGAAAATGCTAAAAAACTCGATAGCTTTATTTCCGATATCCTTGTTTATTCTCGTAATTCACGCATGGAAGTTCATAAGGAAAAAATAAACTTTAATGAACTTCTTGATGATGTAACCCAAAATTTAAAATTCATGGGAGATAGCAATAGGAGGGTTGGTTTTAAAGTAGATATAATTGGTGACACTCCTGTGTACTCTGATAAAAATCGTTTGGTTACAATTTTAAATAATCTTATTTCGAATTCAATTCGGTATCAAAACGCACAAATTTCAAACCCATTTATAAATATTAAAATAGTAACTTCTAATATCGAGACTAATATCATTGTGCAGGATAATGGTATTGGTATTAATAAAGAATTACACTCAAAAATATTCGATATGTTTTATCGCGTATCTCAAGAATCAGTTGGTTCGGGTCTTGGACTTTACATTGTAAAAGAAGCAATAAATAAACTCAATGGAAATATAAAAGTTCAATCTGAAATTGGCCAAGGAACCACCTTTGCTATTAAAATTCCAAACAAGTAAATTAACTTAATCTATGGAACAGACAACAACACCACCGTTTAAAAAAATTCTCGTTGTAGATGATAACGCAACAGATCGCTATATTGCCAATCGTATGGCAGAGAAGTATTGTTTTGCCGAAGAAATTGTTTTATTAGATTCAGCACCAGATGCTCTCGAATACCTTCTTTCATTAGAAAGTACGCCTGATTTACTCCCTCAGCTGATCTTCCTTGATATCAATATGCCTGGAATGAATGGTTTTGAATTTCTGGAAGAATACATAAAATTCTCTGAAATAATAAGAAGAAATTGTTTTATCATAATGATTACTTCTTCTACACATCCTGATGATCTTAAGCGTGTAGAAAATATTCCATCGGTAATCCGTTTTCTTAACAAACCACTCGATAGAGATAAATTTGAACTTATAAAACTTGAGTTTTCATTAAAAAAACAATTTATATAATCCTAGGTTTATAAAGCGTGAGGTAGCCAAAACCATTATAAGCAAGGGTGTCTTTTGGTATTGCAAAAATTACTGTATGAAATAGGATTAAGAATAATACAGCAATCAGGGTTTGATTAAAGTCAATAGTTTTTATTTTTTGTAGTATCATATGATTTAAGTGTTTTAGTTTCAAAATATTGATTTATAGATATATAAAGATGCTGTTTTCTAGAATATAAATTTAACGAAATATAAATTTGGTTTATAACAGATACTTTTTAATTATTAGGTATTACTCTTCAAGTTAATTTTCCAATATCTCTCTAATCAATGATAAAATGATTTGTGAATTGTTTTATTATTTCTTCATTCCAAAAAATTAAAAATCAGATAAAATAGTATAATTTAAAGCTAATATACTATATGCCTTAAATTTAGATTGCATGTAGGTTTGCTTAAAAAAGTAAACTTAAAAAATGAGGAGATATCTAGAAGTAAAGAATTTGTTTTTAATGGCTATTATAATTTTTTGTTCGCAATTAAATGCACAAAAAACAGATCATTTGTTGTTGACACCACCAATGGGATGGAATAGCTGGAATACTTTTCATACTGATATTAACGAAAAAATGGTAATGGAAACTGCCGATATTATGGTTTCCTCAGGAATGAAGGATGCAGGTTATATTTATTTAGTTCTTGATGATGGATGGATGGCAATGGAAAGAGATAATCAGGGTAATCTTGTGCCTGATCCTAAAAAGTTCCCTAATGGTATAAAAGTCGTTGCCGATTACGTTCATTCTAAAGGATTGAAATTTGGATTGTATAATTGTGCAGGAACATTAACCTGCCAGAAATATCCAGGAACACGCGGTTATGAATATCAGGATGCTAGAAATTATGCAGCATGGGAAATTGATTTTTTAAAATACGATTGGTGCTTTGCCACGGGTATAAATGCCAAAGAAGCTTATACTACTATGAGTAATGCCTTGAATAAAACAGGAAGACCTATTGTATTTAGTATTTGTGAGTGGGGAGTAAACAAGCCATGGGAGTGGGGCGAAGGAGTTGGTCAGTTATGGCGTACTACTGAAGATATATATCAAATATTTGATTCGGTGCATGATGAAGGAACGTGGAATTCTCTAAGTGTGATGCATATTGCAGATTTGCAGTCTAATCTTCGTAAATATTCTGGTCCGGGACATTGGAATGATCCAGATATGCTTGAAGTAGGTAACGGAATGACTTATGATGAAGATAAAGCTCATTTTTCTCTTTGGAGTATGATGGCTGCACCATTAATTGCGGGTAATGATATCCGAAAGATGTCTAAACAAACTTTGGAGATTCTTACTAACAAAGAGGTGCTGAATATCGATCAGGATGAATTAGGAATACAAGGATTTAGATATCTAGATAAAGACGGATTGCAAGTTTGGTGTAAACCTCTTAAAAACGGAGATTGGGCTATTTGCTTTATAAATCGTAAAACCGAATCTAAGTCTGTTAGTTTTGATTGGAGTAAAGAAAACATTGTAGATGCTATTTATAAATATACCTTGGATAATAAGAACGTATACAACTTATTTGATGTTTGGAGTAAAAAAAATACAGGGACAACTTCCAAAATATTAAAAGAAACTATAGCACCTCACGGTGTTTTGATGTATCGATTAAGCAAAGCATAATTTTCTATAAAAAAAACAAATAAGACAATTCTAAAACTTTAATTCAATTGATGAATACTGCATTTACAAAAAAACAACTCATTATCATTATAGTTTGCTTTATATCAGGTAAATCATTTGCACAACAAAATAATCGTTGGCAAATTACTACCGATGGAGCTATCTCATGGAACATCAATAATATACCTCATGACGACCATATTGAGATGAGCGGAAAGAAAATTTCCTCAGTAATTAGATATGGAGTTGCTGCGGATAGTTCTTTTCATGTAACCCGAAGTTTGGTATGGCCTATGTTAAGGACAATCCCAAACAATACTCACGCTAGCCTTACCCGCAGGTTTGCACAAGATCATTTAAAACTAGTAACCGTTAACAATAAGGCTATCGAGAACGAAAAAGTAGTTTCGATTACCCTCAACGGAACATTATTAGTAAAAAGTAAAGTTGGTAAAACACTAGAGTTAACCCGACAATATTTTCCAACAACGACAGAGGCAAGTTATTGCGAAATATATACTATCAAAAATATTTCTGGAAAAGGATATACTGTGGAAATTCCAAAATCGAATACCATTTATAATACAGACCCAATAAATGGAACTGAAGGAAGTTATACTATTCAATCTAAAGTTTTAAATGATGGTTATTTTAATCTAAAACCAAATGATATAATTAGCTTTTCGGTTCTTTATTTTGCTGGAAAATCTAATGAAACGTTACCAGAACTGAATGCTGAAAATGAGAAAATGAAGCGTCTGGAATTGGTTAAAGAATTATCGAATAAATTGGTTTTAGAAACACCTGATACTATATTGAATACTGAATTTGCTTTTGCAAAATTAAGGGCTGCCGAAAGTATATTTGAAACCAAAGGCGGGCCAATGCATGGACCGGGCGGAGAAGCGTATTATGCTGCAATTTGGGCAAATGATGAAGCAGAGTATATAGGACCATTTTTTCCTTTTTTGGGATATGATTATGGCGATAAAGCGTCTCTGAACGCTTATCTTCATTTTGCACGATTTATTAATAAAGAATACAAACCAATTCCAAGCTCGATTGTTGCCGAAGGTACAGATATTTGGGATGGAGCAGGGGATCGGGGAGATGCTGCTATGATTGCTTATGGAGCTGCACGTTATGCTCTTGCAAAAGGTAGTATTGACGAAGCCAAACAATTATGGCCATTGATAGAATGGTGTCTTGAATATTGCAATTTAAAACTAAATACGGAAGGTGTTGTTACCTCAGATTCAGATGAATTAGAAGGGCGTTTCCCTGCTGGAAAAGCAAATCTTAATACATCATCATTGTATTATGACGCACTTAACTCAGCAATATATTTAGGAGCTACTTTAGGGAAAAAGGAAGCACAACTTGTAACTTATAAAACTCAGGCAAAAAACTTAAAATCTGCAATCGAAAAATATTTTGGTTCTACTATCGATGGGTATCAAACCTATAAATACTATAAAGAAAATGATGTTTTACGCGCATGGATATGCACCCCATTAACGATGGGTATTTATAATAGAAAAGAAGGAACTATTGCAGCATTATTTTCACCCAAACTATGGACTCAAGATGGGCTAGCTAGTCTTTCGGGAGATAAAACTTTCTGGGACAGGTCGACTTTATATGCTTTAAGAGGTGTTTTGGCAGCAGGAGAAACCGAAAAAGCAATAGATTTTTTGCATTATTACTCCACGCGTCGTTTATTAGGAGATCATGTTCCTTATCCTGTAGAAGCTTATCCCGAAGGAAATCAGCGTCATCTATCGGCAGAAAGTGGTTTATATTGCAGAGTTTTTACCGAAGGATTGTTTGGTATTCGCCCAACGAGTTTAAAAGGCTTTGATTTTACACCTCGTCTTCCAATATCATGGCCAGAAATGGAATTGCGAAATATTCATGCATTTGGGCAAGACTTTGATATTGTTGTGAAAAGAGAAAAAAAGAAATTAAAAATTATAATCTCGGATAAGAAAAAAATATGGTTAGATAAGGTTATTAATGAAGGAGATACTATTAAGGTATTATTTGATAAATAGGTTATTCTGTATCCTTATATAAAGTGTTTATTTAGTGTATATTAAATATAATATTCTTCTGTTTTTTCGAAATAAAAGGAAAAAGTAAAGAGGCAGAAAATGAAATAATTCTGTAATTTTGAAAAAAAGAGAAATGCAGACAGAAAAAATTACCCTTAACAGACAAGTATTTACATTATATATTCAATATCAATCTGACGATAATCTGCGTAAAAAGTTTAATCAACTTACAAATGAAGTATGGGGATTTGACTTTGAAAATTATTACAAATCCGGATATTGGGACGATAACTGTATCATTTATTCTTTGTTTATTGATGACCAGATAGTTTCTCACACTACAGTAAGTACATTTGAAACTATTGTTAAAAACGAATCAATTGTTTTGGCTCAATTAGGAACGGTAATGACTCGTCATGATTATCAAAAACAAGGATTGTCCCGTTATTTGATGGAAAGAATTTTGCAAGATTATAAGGAAAAAGTAAGCGGAATGTTTCTATTTGCCAATGATTCTGTTTTGAACTTCTATCCCAAATTTAATTTTTCAGCAGTACAAGAATTTCAAGCGAGTAAACAAATAGAGTTTAGAGAAAGTAGTCATCAAGTAAGAAAACTAAATCTAGATGATTTGGACCAACGTAAGCTATTAGAAACTTATGTAGATAATTCAATACCAACTTCATCATTCAATACTAAAAACCGTAGTCTGACATTTTTTTATTGTTATGCTTATCCTGATTTTGGGTTTAAAGATTCTATATATTATATCGAATCCTTAAAGACAATTGCCATTGTACAAAAAGAAGAAAACACCATGACTATACTTCAGCTTTTTCAGCTGGAAGAACAAAATATAGAAGATATAATTCTTGCTTTAGCAACGCCAGATGTTGATACAGTACTATTTGGATTCAGTCCCTTAAATGCAGATTATAATTATACAATTCATAAAGAGGAAGATCTGACGTTGTTTGTTTCACCAGAATTAGAAGATTTATTCAATAACCAAAAACTTATGATTCCGATATTATCTCATACATAATATTACAATTACGACATATCGATTATCTCAAATAATAGATTGTGTTTATCTCCAAGTTTTTTCTTCAAGCGTTGTTTGCTCTTTTTTACGGCATCTAATGTAATACCGAGCAAACTTGCAATTTCGGAATTACTGAATCGCAATTTTTGGAGCATTATAACTTTAAGATTAGAATCCTTTAACTCTGGGAAATCCTTCATTAAAGCTTCATAAAAACCATTGTATTCTTTTTTAAATTCTCGTTTAAAAGTATTCCAGTTTTCATCTGTCATTAAATGAGAGTCCAACAATTCCTGTAGTTTTCCTTTTTCTATATGATAAGACGGAGATTGTTTTATATTTTCGAGTTCTAGTTTTAATTTAGAAATCTGAATATTTTTATTGTGTAAAAATTTAATGTGTGCATCAAGATCGAGGTTTGCATCATTAAGTTTTTTCTCATAGTTTCTTTTTTCTATTTTATGATCTATTATTTTTTTATCATATTCTAAGCTGTTGTTTTTCAGTCTTTTCTTAAAAGAGAAGAAAATAAAAATTGATAATAAAATCGCCAAAATAACAAGCAGTATATAGATATTCTTCATCTTACTTTCCTGTTCATATTGCAGTTGTGTATTCTTGACCCTATTTTCATATTTGGCTTTCTGTACAAACCAATTTGCCCTTGTTAAAGCAGTTTCGCCATCTGTTTTAAGTAAAGATTCTTCTATTTTTTTAAGTTCACGTCTTAATGATAATTCTTTTTCAGGATCTTTTCCGTTTAATATATTCAGTTTTAATTCGATAATATCTTTTAAAGAATTATTGTAATAAGGTTTAGACAAAGCAATTTTTTCGGCTTTTTGTAATAATGCATTTGCTCTGGATGTATCTTGTTCTTTTAAAAGAATTTTAGCCATTAAAATAGAGGCATACATGCTGTTTTTCTCGTCTTTATATTTTTCTGAATAATCGATATCTTTTTGCAAAAGCTCAAGAGCAGTTTTATAATCTCCCTTTTTTTCGTAAATGAGCGCTTTATCTCCAAGTGCTTTTGCATAGCGTATATTGTCACTAATAGGTAAAGAGACGGCTATGGTTTTATCAAAATAATACATTGCCGCAGGAAAGTTTTTTTCTTTAAAATAATATACTCCTATGGCATTTAAAACACTTGCATATTCTGGAGAATTAGTCTTAGTATAATGTAAGGACTTCTTTAAAAATTTAACAGCCAAGTCTTCATCATCAATGGTAGTCATTATCCAACCAAAAATTTTAAAAGTTTCTCCTGGAAGAATCATTTTGTTGGGATTTATGCTTTCTGTAGCATCAATCGTTTTTAATAAAGTTGGGATAAGCTTGTCTATTTCTCTGTAATAATACAGGTATTTAGAATAATTCATTTCTGTCCAGATTACTAGCGAAGGATCATTTATGTCTTTTGCTTTTTGGATAGAAAGTAAGTAATAAGTATCGCTTAGAGAATTTGTTTTATCAAAAAAACTAGAATAGCCATTTGCCAGCAAGGCATAGTAAAGGATATTATATTTCTTACTCGAAGATTGCAGTAAAGGAGCCAAAAACTTTTTTAATTGTACAGAGTCTTTTTGAAAATCTTTCTCCTGAAGAATGATGCGCTCAATATTTTCACGTGAATCTTGTAACGGAATTGTTAGCGTTTGGGAATATGATTTAGATAAAAAAGTAAAAATAAAAACAGTGAATAGAATTCCTGTTCTTTTTATAATATAAGCCATGCGTAAGGAATCATTGATTTGCTAAAATACAAAAATATGAATCCATGAGAAGTAATATTTAGTATAAAATAGATATGCTATAAATGACTATTTATAAGGTTTTTAAAGACGAATACATCATTTGTCCCCCATTTGTCCACCCCATATTTTATAATAAGAATCCTTTCTAGATTAGTTTTGCGCACACTTCAGAGAGCCGTTTCAGGCAATAAATCAAATCAATTATGAAAAAAAAATACTTTGATAAAGTAATGTCAAAACAGTCATATATAGTCATATGCATGTTATTTATTTTACTAAACAAAGTTTCCGCACAAAAGGTATTAGACAATGATATACTTCGTTTTGGTACAGGAGCAGAAAACTCTGTAAATCCTGCAGGAAATTTACAGCAGCCTTTTTATTTTAATTCTACATCATCATTATGGGCAAAGCTTACTTATCAGGATTATCCTTTTGATAATGCCTATTATATTGATGGGGATGGTTCTAGTGAATGGAATACAAATGGATTTTCGTCGATTAATGGAACCTTAACAAGCCAAACAATTGATTATTCAAAGTTTATAACTACTACGTCGCCAAAAGGTTATGGTACTATTGTTTCCAAAGGAAATATTACAATTAATGGATCTTTATTAGAGGTCGAAAACACATATACATTAGAACAAAACTCAAGTTTTATCATAATTAATGTAAAAATTAAGAATATAGGTACAGCTCCAGTAAGTAATGTAAGATATTGGTCAGGGACAAAAGATGATTTTATCGGGACTAATGACAACCCGCTAAAAACAAGAGGAAATATAGTTGGTGATGCTTTTGTTCCTTTAACTATAAGTAGTGATCGTGCTAAAGCACTTAAACTTTTTTCGGGAGAAGAAGGTGTCATAATTTTTTCAAATTCTGATCGTGCCAATACTATTATTCAGATGTGTTGCCAATGGAACTATGTAATTAATCAAAACCCAAATACAAGTGCTATTAGTAGTGGAGCCACTGATGGTTCTTATGGTTTTTTTGTTAGATTAAATGATCTTGCGGTAGGAGAGAGTGATGAATTTAAGTGGTATTATGCTGCGGGTAAAGTTGTAGAATTAGAAGAAATAATTAAAGATATCGCTAATGCAAGTGGAACAATAACGGATATAAAATATACATCGGCAGTTTTTAAAACGTTATCGCAAACCGATGTAACAGGTTATTATGTAGTTGTTCCTGCTGGATCACCACGACCAACAATAGCTGAAATAAAAAGCGGGGTAAATTATGGAGGTGTAAATGTTGCAGCAAGTGGTAGTTCGGCTCTTATAGCCAATACACAAAAATCATATCCAATTACAGGACTCACGCTTAATACATCTTATGACTTTTATTTCGTTACAGAAGATGGAGGTTCCTCTTATTCAACAATATTCCATTCTCCATTTACCACACCCGATATACTTAAATTAGTTAAAGCATCAGAAGATAATGTTTCATGTAACGGAAAAAACGATGGTTCAGCTTCGGTTACTACTTTAGGCGGTACACCTACTTATACTTATTCATGGTCACCGTCAGGCGGAAATGGTACAAGGGCAACAAATCTTAGTCCAGGGAATTATGTCGTAACAGTAACCGATAGTAATAACGAAACGGCAACTCAAAATTTTACAATAACAGAACCAGATGAACTTGTTGCTACAATCGATACCCAAATAAATGCAGATTGTAGTACACATGCTAATGGGGAAGCAACAGTTGGTGTAACGGGCGGAACTGGAGTCTATAAATATAGTTGGAACACCATTCCTGAGCAAACTACAGCCACAGCCACAGGATTGTTACCTGGTACTTATATTGTAACTGTAACAGATGAAAAAGATTGCAGCACTACAGAAAATGCAACTATAATAGTCGAAGATATAATAGTCCCAACCGCTATAGCTCAAAATATAATTGTTCCGCTAGATGCTAGTGGAAATGTAACAATTAATGCTACACAAATAGACAATGGTTCTTATGATAATTGTGGTATCGTTGAGATGGTACTTGATAAAACAACTTTTAATTGTAGCAATATTGGACCCAATACGGTAATATTTACGATAAAAGATAAAAGCGGAAATTTAACTTCAACATTACGAACAGTAACTGTCGAAGATAAAATAAAACCAAATGTTGTAACCCAAAATATAACAGTTCAGCTTGATGCCACAGGAAGTGCAACTATTACACCCATTCATATTGATAATGGTTCGAACGATGCTTGTGGTATTGACAGTATGACACTCGATAAAACTGTTTTTCATTGTAGGAATGTTGGAACAAATACGGTAACGCTTACAGTAACTGATAGACATGGAAATTCGGCAACCGGAATTGCAATAGTAACTGTCGAAGATAAAATAAAACCAAATGTTGTAACCAAAAACATAACAGTTCAGCTTGATGGTGCAGGAAAAGTAAGTATTAACGCTACAGATATAGACAATGGATCTAATGATGTTTGTGGTGGTAGTATGATGATACTCGATAAAGTCTTTTTTGATTGTACTAATATTGGAGTAAACACAGTGAGACTAACCGTTACCGATGTTAATGGAAATTCAGCATCAGAAACGGCTACAGTAACTATCGAAGATAAAATAGCTCCAACTGTTATAACAAAAAACTTAACTCTTCAGCTTGATGCCACAGGAAACGCTATTATAACTGCAGCCGATATCAATAATGGTTCTACAGATAATTGTGGAATTGATAGCATGATATTAGATAAAACCACTTTTGACTGTATAAATGTTGGAGTAAATACAGTAACACTAACTGTTACCGATGTTAATGGAAATTCAGCCTCAGAAACAGCAATAGTAACTATCGAAGATAAAATAGTTCCAATTGTTGTTACACAGAATATAGTAGTTCAGCTTGATGCTACAGGAAAAGCTATTATAACTGCCGCTCAAATAAATAATGGATCAAGTGATAATTGTGGTATTGACACAATGATCCTCAATAAAACCACTTTTGATTGTACTAATATTGGAGTAAACACAGTAGCACTTACCGTTACCGATATTAATGGAAATTCAACATCTGAAACTGCAACAGTAACTATCGAAGATAAAATAACTCCAACTGTTGTGACTCAAAATATAAATGTCCAGCTAGATGCTACAGGAAATGCAACTATAACCGCGGCTCAAATAAATAATGGATCAAGTGATAATTGTGGTATTGACACAATAATCCTTTATAAAACTACTTTTGATTGTACGAATATTGGAGCAAGCACGGTAACACTAATCGTTACCGATATTAATGGAAATTCAGCATCAGAAACTGCAATAGTAACTGTCGAAGATAAAATAGCTCCAACTGTTATAACAAAAAATATAACAGCTCAGCTTGATGCCACAGGAAGCGCTATTATAAGCACAGCTGATATCGATAATGGTTCAAGTGATGTTTGTGGTATTGATAGCATGATATTAGATAAAACCACTTTCGATTGTACAAATGTTGGAGTAAATACAGTAACACTTACCGTAAAAGATATAAATGGAAATTCAGCATCAGAAACTGCTACAGTAACTGTCGAAGATAAAATAGCTCCAACTGTTATTACAAAAAGTATAACTGTTCAACTTGATGCTACAGGAAATGCAACTATTAATGCTACGCAAATAGATAACGGTTCTACAGATAATTGCGGTATTAATACGATGATTCTTGATAAGACAACTTACGATTGTACGAATGTTGGAATAAATAATGTGACACTTACTGTTACGGATAAAAATGGAAATTCAGCGACTGGAACTGCTGTTGTTACTGTAAAGGATTTGATTGCCCCAAATGTTATAACCCAAAATATAACTGTCCAGCTAGATGCTACAGGAAATGCAGCAATAATTCCAGCGCTGATTAATAATGGTTCTAATGATGCTTGTGGTATCGATATGTTGGTACTCGATAAAACAGCTTTTACTTGTAGTGATATTGGAACAAATATCGTAACACTTACTGTTACAGATTTTAATAGAAATTCAGCGTCTGGAACTGCTGTAGTAACTATAGAAGATAAGATAAATCCAACTGTGGTAACGCAGGATATTACAGTTCAGCTCAAAGTAACAGGAACTGTGAGTATTACTGTTAATGAGATAAATAACGGCTCTACAGACAATTGTACTATCGATAAAATGCTACTCGATAAAACCACTTTTGATTGTAGTAATATAGGAGTCAATACAGTAACCCTTACCGTAATAGATCAATCAGGAAACAGAGGTTCAGCAACAGCGATTGTAACAATTCTTCCTATTCCGGAACCAACATTCCCGAGTCTTACACAAGAATTTTGTTTAATAGATGCGCCTACAATAAGGGATATAGCTGTAAATGATAGTACTAATTTAAAATGGTTTATTGATGCTACATCAGCCCAAAGTCTTTCATTAAATACAAGTATAATTAGCGGAACCTATTATGCAGCTACAAATTATGGTAATTGTTATAGTAATCGTATTCCTGTTACAATTATTGTTAAAGATGCATTATCTCCCACAGGCAATGATGTGCAGTATATATGTAAAGAAAAAGAAGCAACAATTACAGATCTTATTACAAATGAACAAGAAGTCTTGTGGTACGAAACTGCAACAGGAGGTGTTCCTCTTGCATCGACTACAATCTTAGAAGATAAACATAAATATTATGCATCCTACATAGGAGCAGAATGCGAAAGTTCTAAAAGGCTAGAAATAGAGATTATTATTAGGTATTGTGATGTTGTGGTCTATAACGGAATTTCTGCCAACGGTGACGGAAAAAATGATTCCTTTTTTGTAGAAGGAGCCACAACTTTTCCTGATAATAAACTAGAAATTTTTAATAGTTGGGGAAGTTTAGTTTACGAAGCTAGTCGTTACGGACAAGACGATAATCTATTTAAAGGATTTGGTAATAAAGGATTAGGAAACGGTACTGGTTTACTTCCGTATGGAACGTATTATTATGTATTTAGCTTTACAAATCATGATAATAAGCGTATTACAAAAACAGGCTTTTTGCATCTAAATCCTTAATTCACAAAATCAAAAAAACAAATGAAATTTAATTATATACTAGTACTGGCATTTACATTTACACTATTTTCTGCCAGAGCTCAACAAGATGCTCAATTCTCCGATTATAAGCTAAATATGTCGAGTTTTAATCCCGCTTTTGCAGGTTTTTTTGACGGAAGTGTATTAGTGATACACCGAACACAATTTGCAGGATTTGATGGTGCGCCCGAAAGTCTGAACTTAAATGTCAATATTCCGCTTACAATGAATATGGGAGCAGGACTGAATGTTTCAAGTGAAAAATTAGGAGTAACCGAAGAATTAATTGTGACAGGAGATTATTCCTACACCATTTTTACAGACGAAATAAATATGCTTTCGTTTGGTCTAAAAGCAGGTTTTAATGTCCTTAATGTAGATTATACACGCCTTGATGTACAGAATACAAATGATCTAAGTTTTGAAAATAATATAGAAAACAGAATATCTCCAAGAATAGGAGTTGGATTTTTATTCAATACACCAAATTGGTATATAGGATTATCTACGCCCAATTTTATTAAAGAAAGTTATGATCCAACTGTTGCAGGATTATCGGTAACAAAACCTCAAATTTATTTTACAACAGGATATCAAACTGCGCTAACACATGAATTGTTATTTAAACCATCCATACTAGCAAAAGAGGTTCAGGGATCACCATTGGCAATAGATTTTGCTCTTAATTTTGAGTTTAAAGAAAAGTTCAGATTTGGAGCATCCTACCGTTGGGATTCGGCTATAACTGGAATAATAGGAGTTAATTTGCTTCAGGATTTTCAAGCCGGATATGCTTATGATCATAACATAAACGGATTAGGCAAATATGCACCGTCATCGCATCAATTTTATTTAAAATATACATTTAAACAGTCTAAAAATATGCGTCGGGAATGTGGTTGTAGCTTTACAGATCCTGTTAATAATCTCGGGTTTTGATTATTTTATTCTCTTAGCTTAAAAGATAAATATCCACACAATCTATGATTAAGATTATTGTGTTTTAATTATTTTATAAGTTTTAGTTTACGAATAAAATATAGAAATCAGGTTATGTTGCAAGTTAAAGTTTAAAGTATTTTGCTTTGTTTTTTAACGTATTAAAGGTTTTATTTATAATTCATTAACGTACGTATAACATCAGGTTTGATTAAATTTATAGTATAGAAATTATAAATAAAATCTTATGAAAGCAGTACGATATTATGGACACAAAGATGTTAGAATTATAAACGATCTAGAAAAACCTTCTCCTACAGGAGATGAAGTATTATTAAAAATTGGTGGAGCAGGAGTTTGTCATTCAGATTTACATGTAATTGATGGAGGATTAGTTTCTGGTGCAATATTTACTTTAGGGCACGAAAATGCAGGATGGGTAGAAGAAGTTGGAAAAGATGTAAAGGGATTTAAAAAAGGAGATGCGGTTTTGGTATACGGACCTTGGGGATGCGGACATTGCAAACCATGCCAGCATTCGCAAGAAAACTATTGTGATCATCATTCCGAGCAAGCCTATGGTGGTGGACTAGGATTAAATGGTGGTATGGCAGATTATATGCTTGTACCTTCCTCTCGATTATTAGTCCCAATTCATGATTTAGATCCTGTAATTGCTGCTCCGCTTACAGATGCAGCATTAACACCATATTCAGCAATAAAAAGATCATTGCATAAACTTATGCCAGACGAATATGTTGTGGTTATTGGAGTAGGAGGGTTAGGACATGTTGCATTACAGATTTTATCCGAAATGTGCGGGTCAACAATTATAGCTTGTGATATAACTCCCGAAAGACTTGAATTTGCAAAACAACTTGGCGCAGCTCATGTCGTTAACTCTACAGATAAAGATGCTGCCGAACAAATCAAGAAAATCACTGGAATAAAAAAAGCAAAAGTCGTTCTTGATTTTGTTGGTGCTACATCTACAATAGATTTAGGTACAAAAATTATAGGTTTAGATAGCGATTTAACCATTGTTGGGTTAGGAGGAGGAAAGTATGAATACAATACCGGTTTACCCGTTGGCGTAAGCATATCCAATCCTTATTGGGGTTCAAGAACCGAGTTAATGGAAGTAATTGGACTGGCAATACAAAAGAAAATACATATTGAAGTCGAAAAATATAGTTTAGATCAAGCTCTCGAAGTGTATGATAAATTAAGACAAGGAAAAATAAAAGGAAGAGCTGTTTTAGTTCCTTAAATAGATTTGAATTAACACATTAATGACATTGCCTGAAGCTTCAGGACTATGTGTTAAAATAATTACTCCTAACAGTTTAAAAGAAATAAGTAGCCCGATTCTAGAATTGGGCTTTTTTATGAACTTTACATAAAAGATTTAACTATACTATAAAAGTAAGTTTTACTTAATTAAGAATTACAGTATTTTTTAAACAATTTATTTGAAGCATACATCAATCTTTTTTTTAGCTTTGTTTGCAGAATAACTATTTATAAAACGAAAATATATTATGGATACTAGCAAAGAACTTTTATTCTTTTTTAGTGCTTTGGGAGCTTTCAACGGAATTATTCTGGGTATTTATTTCTTCTTTTTTACAAAGAAAAGATACTTCGGGAATTATTTTCTAGGCGCACTCTTACTAGCGTTAAGTATTAGAATTGCTAAATCTGTATTTATATATTTTGATCCAACCTTACCTAAAACCTATCTTCAAATTGGTCTTTCGGCTTGTTTTTTTATAGGTCCGTTTTTATATTATTTCATGAAAGCTTCGGTTAAGGAAATTCATGTAATGCCCAAATCCTGGAAACTGACCCTTATTTTCTGGGCAATACTTATTATTACTGTTGGAATACTGTTTCCGTATAGTGTTTACCCTCAGCTTTGGAGAGATTATTTTGTAAAACTTATTTATATTCAGTGGTTTGTATATGTAGTTTTTGCAGGTTTTACAATTAAAGAAGTATTAAAAAAGATTGTAAGCAGAAAACAAAAAACAAATCCAGCCGAAATGTGGTTTGGCATGATTTACCTTGGTAATACCTTACTTTTTACTTTCTATTTTCTGGCATTGATTAATGCACCGTTTGTTTCTTATTTAAGTGGATCTATAATTTTTTCTTTTATTCTGTATATGATAATTTCTATTCTTTTATACCGAAAAAAAACAGACGATTTATTTTTACTTAATTCTCCAAAGTATTCAGGAAAGAAAATTGATTCAGCCGAAGAAACAATCTTGTTGCAAAAACTAGAGAATGTAATGGTAGAAAAAGAACTATATAAAAACCCAAATCTTACATTACAAGATTTATCCAAAGAAGTTACTATTTCAAGCCACCAATTATCTCAGTTCTTAAATAACAACGTTGGAAAGAATTTTACCAGTTACGTTAATGAATTTAGGATAAACGAAGCGTGCAAAATCATAACTTCTAACAATAAACTTACTTTAGAATCGGTTGGTTACGATGTAGGATTTAATTCTAAATCAACCTTCTTTGTGGCGTTTAAAAAGCATACAGGAACAACACCTTTAAATTATCAGTTACAAGCTTCATTAGCTTAATAATTCTGATTTCAATTTTATTCCTGCAAGTCCCAAACCAAGGGGGTAAAGAACTTTAATTTTGCACAAAATAATCCCAAACTTGTCATTTCGACGCAGGAGAAATCTCCGTAAGAAACTAACCCACAGTTTTGCCTTAAATTGGTGAGCTTCTCGCGGAGATTTCTCCTGCGTCGAAATGACAGTATTGTGTTTAATCTTAGCTTTTCTAAAAGAAAAAGCTCAAAAAAATACCTAACAGGTTTTAAAAGTCTGTTAGGGCAGCAAAACAGAGTGTAGATTTATAAATCCGTACTCCTGATTTCTCTTTGAATGACCTCATACTGCGATTTACGATAGACTTTTGTACTAATAAAAAGTCAAATCTTAATCGTTAAATTTTATGAGAATTCTAATCTTAGTTTTCATTTACATCTATTGTTTATTTATATCATCTATAACTGTAAAAGCACAATCGATAAAATTTCTGTCAGGAAAAGTTACTAATCATAGCAACGAACCCATGATGGGAAATATTTCATTGTTGTCTGTTCGTGATTCTATTTTAATTAAACAGCAGGATTTTTTAGATGGTATTTTTCAATTATCTGATATCAATCAAAAAGAAGTATTGATAAAACTTACTTCTGTAGAATTTGCCGACAAATTCCAGCATATTACTTTCAATGGAAAAGAAAATATAAATTTGGGTACAATACTCGTTAATGGAAACAACAATCAGTTAAATGAAGTTGTTATAAAAAATCAAGCTTCATTGCTAAAATATGGATCTAATGGAACACTTGAGGTTAGCGTAGCTAATACTTTGCTTTCTACCAGTAGTTCGGTAAATGAACTATTAGGCAGAGTTCCAAATGTAATTGTTTCCGAAGGACAAATTAGTGTATTAGGAAAAGGAGAAGCTATTATTTATTTAAACGGAATTTTAATTAGTAACGAACGTTTTGCAGCAATTCCTGTTTCGCAAATTGCCAAGATTGAAGTTATTTCTAATCCATCATCTAAGTATGATGCCGAAGGAAAAGCGGTCATTAATATCATTACAAAGAAAAACTTTGAGAGTGGAGTTATGGGAACGGCAAGCCAACAGATTACAGTTTCGGAATTTGGAGGAACAAGTACAAATACACTGCTAGATTTTAATTACAATAAAGGAAAAGTTTCTATTATTGGTAATTATGGACTGCAATTAGGTAAAAACAGAGAACTGTTATATACAACCAGAACAAGACCTGATCCTACCGAATTTATGAAATCTGAACTTACCACAGATTGGAGACGTAGATTTAATAACTATTCTAACTTTGGATTTGGACTACAATATACTTTTTCTGAATCGAATTATATTTCGTTGGAATATAGTGGGAATATTAATGATTTGGGTGGAGTAGTAGCCAATCGAAATTCGATTGCAACCAACAATAGCAATAGTTTTTATGCTACAGATGTTGACAGAAATGATGTTAGACTCAATCAGTTTATAAACTTAAATTATAATACAATTACAGATGATAAAGGCTCATCGTTATTTGTAGGTACACAATTTTCTAATTACAATGGTTTTACAAGAGATCTTATTGATGAAAATGGTTTGGTTAACAGCTTAAATACAGAGAGATATTTAAAAAACAATGCCGATAATACCATCAATATTATAAACACTCAGGCAGATTATGCAAAAAAAATAAATGAAAGTACAAAGTTAGAAGCAGGTGCAAAAGTAAGTTATGCAACAATCAAAACAAGTTCTGATTTTTTGATTGCTGATGATAAAAATCCCGAATTTGTATTTGATGAAGACCTTTCGAGTGATTTTAAATATGAAGAAAAAATTGGAGCTGCGTATATAAATTACAGTAGTTCTCTAGGAAAAAAGTTTAATTATTCTTTGGGCGCTCGAGGCGAATGGACCAATTATGAATTAAATACAACTGCAGGCGGGAATCAGAAATTCAGGAAAAGTTATGCCGATATTTTTCCTAATGTATTATTGAATATGCCTCTTTCTGATGATCTGAAGTTGCATGCTTCTTATGTTTCAAGAATAACAAGACCAAGATATCAGGCGCTCAATCCGTATGTTGTTTACCAGGACCCATTTACAACTATCGAAGGAAATCCTAATCTTAAACCAGAAAAAATCTATGCTTTTGAAATAGGAGCAATGTATAAAAAGTATGATTTTAAAATAGGATACACGTACAAAGTCGATCCTATTTCTGGAGCTGCTTTACGCGGTATTAATCCCAATAGTTATATTTTAAGATCATTGAATTTAGATAAAGAAAATAGTTATTTTGCATCGATTTCAAGGTCATTTACAAGCAAATGGTGGAGTTCGACCAATACCGTGAGTATGAATTACACAAAATCTGTAGACAACACTTATTCATTTACATTAGGTGCAACAAAACCACAAATTTATCTCTATACAAATAATACATTTACCATTCCTGATGTGTTCAAAATTCAATTGCTTGCCTGGTATCTGGGTGATAAAAGCTACGGATTGGGAGATGAAAATAGTCGCTCGATAGTAACATTGGGAATCGAAAGAAATTTTTTAAATAATGCCTTAAAATTGAACTTTTCTGCCAATGATATTTTTAAAGGATTTTATGCTTCTGGAAATTATACCGTAGGACAAACTGAGATTTATTATCATAGAACATACACGACAAATTACTATAAGCTTGTTGCAACGTATAGTTTTGGAAACTCCAAAAAAACAGATTACAAGAAAAAAGAAGTGGAACAAACGGAAAACAGCAGAGCAAGGTAGTGATTGTCTTTTGCGAAAATTAACTGCAGAGTTCGCAAAGGATTACGCAATCCCGAAGCGTCGGGCGCAAAGTTTCTCGCCGATGTTGTCATTTTGAGGAACGAGAAATCTTCACGAGTAGCTCGACAATCTAGAGAATACTTTGTGTTAGTTTCTTGCGGAGACCCTTCCTACGTCAGGGAGACAAGATTGTGGAGAATTAACCGCAGAGTTCGCAAAGGGCGCAAAGTTTTGGAATCATTTTAATTCTTTAATCTGTGGCAAAAAAAAGAAGCACGCAGATTCTGCAGATTTAGCAGATTTTTTATTTGTGTAAATTCGTTGCAAAAAAAAGTACTCAATATAAGTACTCAATATAAGTACACAGTCTTAGAACCTTAGTCTCTCAGTCCCGAAGCTTCGGGATAGTAACTTAATAAGTCACGAATCAAGCCAGTTTTTGAAATTACTAATTTCTTTTTTGCTCAAAATAATCGGATCGGTATCGGGAATAGAAATGTTTAATAACAACTCTATTTTCTGACTAGAATGCTTGACGATTTCCTGAATATGATTTCGATTAAAAATATATTTTCGATTTACTTTAAAGAAAAGAGTAGGGTCTAGTTTGTTTATAAGATCCTTAAGATTGCTATTATAAAAATAACTATTGCCTGAATTTGTATAAATAAAAAGATGTTTTCCTGTGGCGTAAAAATAGGAGATTGTTCTATCGTTTATAGATATAAGTTTATCTCTGTGATTTACCAAAAAGTGGTGCTGAATGTTAGTTTGGTTTTCAATTGTAACAAGCGATTCAACAATAGGGTTGGGATTAAATGTTTCCTTTATGTTTTTATATTTCGATAGCGCTTCTAATAATTCTTCTTCTTCGTATGGCTTAAGGAGGTAATCTATAGTAAAATGTTTAAAAACTTTAACAGCATAAGAATCGTAAGCTGTTATAAAAATAACGGGACATGAAATAGTAGTTTTTTCAAAGATATCAAGACTTTTTCCGTCACCTAAATGAATATCCATAAAAGCAAGATCAACGGTATTTTTCTCAAAAAAAGCTACAGCATCTTTTACTGATTTCAATAAAGTTATTTCACTTATAGTAATAATACTTTGCTGTTCCAGAATAGATTTCAGATAGCTTGAAGCAAGATATTCGTCTTCAATAATGACTATTTTCATTTCTCCTTTTTTTTGCAAAGTTAAAAAAAAAAGCTCCGTTAAAAACGGAGCTAATTTAATTTACAATTCTGGATTGTTTAATCGTGCATCTAATGGGAAAGGCAACGTATATCTCGGATCATTTTTGATCAAAGTATAGGTCTTGTTACTCAGTGTATGTTCGATTTGTTTTTGAGTAGTTCTTCTTAAATCAAACCAACGGTGCCCTTCAATGGCAAACTCACGTTGTCTTTCCTGATATACAAAATCAAGAAGTTCTGTTTGGTTCATAGCACTAATCTTTGTGCTCAATTGAGCGTAACCTGTGGTATTATATCGGTTCTTAATGAAATTTAATATAGTTGTTCTTGCCGTCGCAAGATCATTTAATTGTACAGAAGCTTCTGCTTTTGTCAAATACAATTCAGAAGTTCTAAATGTATTTTTTTGGTATATCTCACCACCTTTTAAAAATATAAATCCGCTTCCACTTACTTTAAAATACAATTTATAACGCAAGTCATTTACTTTGTCATATGCATTTATTAAGGTTGGAGATGGATAAGCAGATCTTTTTAATTTATTCTCAAACGTATTTTCAAGAGCCATTATCGATTCCTTTGTATCATAATTGTTTGGCAAAATAGGAGTAACGTTTAAGTCAACTAACGAATTGTTAATAGCCATTGCTTTGTCTGCTGCTTGTATAGCTTGAGCCCATTGTTTTTGGAACAAGTAAACACGAGATTCCATTGTGTATAATGCAGCTTTAGAAAAACGATAGTTTAGTCCTTTAGCCTGTGTATCTAAGTTAAGCAATTTTTTAGCCTCTTCTTTATCCGATAAGATTTGACCGTAAATAACTTCTACACTTTGTGGTATATAGGCTTGCTCTAAATCTATTTCTAATGCCAATGGAACACCTCTCTCAGAACTAGCAGTTGCTGGATCATATTGTTTTGCGAATAGGTTAATTAAGTCAAAGTAAGCAAGCGCTCTTAAGGCATATGCTTCTCCAACTAATTGATCTTTTTCTGGCGATGCACCTAGTTTATCACTAGCTTCGTTAATAATTACATTGGTGTAAAATATACAATTGTATAGTTGTCCATATTGAAATTTTGTAGCAATAAGATCCGGATTTGCATCATTCCACATATAGTTATCTTTGTAGAATACTAAATCATTGCTTTCTTCTTCAAGCAGCATTTCGTCTCCTCTTAAAACCGTTAGTGATTTGTGCAAAGGGAAAACAGCATATCCTTTAGTAAGAACAGCTCTAAAATCAGTAAGTGTTTCAGGAATTACTTTCCCAACTGGCTTTACATCCAGGTAATCATCACAGCTTGTAGCAACTATTGCAGCTACAAAAAGGAATAGGTATTTTGATATATTTTTCATCTTAAATTAATTAAAAAGTTATGTTACATCCTAATGTTATTGATTTAGGAATAGGCTGAGCATAGATGTTTCCATAAGTCTCCGGATCAAAATATCCTTTGTAATCAGAGCTAATAACAAATAAGTTTCTTCCTTCAATACTAAATCTTAGACTATCAAAAAACATTTTTTCTATTGCTTTTTTAGGTAACGTATATCCAAAACGTAAACTGCTTAATCGCATATAACTCATTTCATGTACCCAAGTATCTAAATATTTATTGGTATTTATTGAGTTTGTTCCAGCATACCATTTATAAGCCAGCCAAGAGTCGCCAGTACCACTATCTTTCCCAACAATTCCTGGTAAGTTTGATCCGGTATTAGTAGGAGACCATGCATTTAGAATATCAGTAGTAAAGTTTTGTCCACGATCTACAAGTGTTCCATTGTACGGAGGTGTTTCTACAACTGTTTGTTTAATATTAAAAGTGGTAGCAATTGTAATATCAAAATCATGAATTTTGAAAGTATTGGTTAAACCACCTGTATACTTAGGATCTAAATCTCCAGCATAAGTAAATAAATCTCTTATTTCTTTAGTATCAAGTTTAGTTTGTGAGAACTCTCCAGGTATAACTTCAGCTAAAGCATCGTATAATTGAAAGAATGTTTGGGTATTAACCGTTTCACCATTTTTATTTACAAACAAAGGGTATCCATTCTCATCAATTCCATTTGTTTTTAAAGCAAATACCGCTCTTACCGGGTACCCTTCTATTGATGGGGTAAGCGCATTTTCTCTTATTTGCATACGATCAACGTTGCTTTTATTGTGCGAGAAATTAATATTAGTGGTCCATTTAAAATTAGGACGATCAATATTTTTTGTAGCCAATGCAATCTCAAAACCTTTATTAGTTACTTGTGCCCAGTTTAAAGTTGTGTACTCAAATCCGTTTTCAACAGGAAGTGATTGAACTCCAATTAAATCACTACTTTTTCTTCCGTAAACATCTGTAACAATACTAATACGGTTATTGAATAAACCCAGATCCATACCTAAATTGGTATTTTCTGTTTTTTCCCATCTTAATTTATCATTCGGAGGGCTTAATATCGCAATACTTGGCTCAGTTTGTCCTGGCAAAATAGTTTCAATTTTATATTCTCCTACTACAAATGGTGATGTTCCTTTGTCTATATTTCCTTGCAATCCGTAAGAAGCACGTAATCTTAAGTTAGATAAAGTCTCATTACCTTTTAAGAAATCTTCTTCAGATACTAACCAAGAAGCTGAAGCTGCCCAAAGTGGTAAGTATTTGTATTTTGGATCTACACCAAATAAGTCAGAACCATCATAACGAACACTTCCGAAGAAAGTATATTTTCTATCATAGGTATAAGATGCTGTTGCAAAAAATGAAGCAAATGCATTTTCATTTTTAGACTTTTTATAAGTTCTATAAACAGGTTCGTCTGCAAGATCGGCGCTAGGGAAAATTATCTGAATTGAAGTTAACGTTTTTGGATCATATCCAAATGCTTTGGTTGCAATACTAGTGTTGTAATTTCTTCTCAATTCGCTTCCTACCATAACTTCCAACTCATGTTTTTCATTGAAAACAGTAGAGTAGTTTAACATCGTTTTCCAGTTGTATTGGAAAAAGTCAGTATTTGTGTTTTGGATAATTCCACCTTCAGGAAGAAAATAAGCTGGCTTACCATTATTAAATCTTAACGTTTTCTCTTTTTCTTTTCTGGTAAAATAGGTGTTTTTATCCGCAAATTTCTCACTAGATGTATTGTCAAATTGCAAACCAATCTGAGTACTTGCTTTTAAGCCTTTTGTAATTCTGTAATCTACATCAAGAATAGCTTTAATCGCTCTGTTCTTTAATTCGTAAGAAGAGTTTTCTCTTTCTTCAATAATGTTAAAAGGGATGTAACGATCAGAATAACCACTAATATCTTTGTCGTAGTTATAAGATCCATCTGCATTATAAGGAGTTACATACGGATTTACTGTTCTTGAGTAATTAGCAGGATTTGTAAAACCATCTGTGTCTGTTATATATGATTTTGTTTTGCTTTCAGAACCAAATAACCCAATACCAATGTTTAACTTATCAGTAACTTCAAAGTTGTTTTTTAAAGTAATATTATATCTGTCGTATCCAGTTCCTACTGTAGCACCTTGCTCGTTATAAGCTCCTAAAGAGAAGTAATAATCAGATTTTTCGCCTCCACCAGAGAAACTTAAACCATATTGTGTATTTACAGCACTTTGGTATAATAAATCACCCCAGTTTGTGTTATTGTTTCTTAAGTTATTAATAGAATTTTGCGTAGCTGAAGACAACGCCGAAAAACCTCCCGTTCTATAAGCCCCTAATTCATTAGACTGATTTAGTATACGAGAAATTTCTCCGCCAGAGTCTCTATAAGTTAAGTCTGATCTGCTAGCTAATCCTAGTTCAAAATCTACTTTTTGTGAAGCATCTAAAAGATTTAATTTAGAAAAATCAGGTTTCATAGTAACAAAGGTATTTGCTATGAAATTTACTTTCATGCTCCCTTTTTTACCTTTTTTGGTAGTAACAACAATTACTCCATTTGCAGCTCTTGCTCCATAAATTGCGGTAGCAGCGGCATCTTTTAATATTGTAATATCTTTAATATCATCAGGGTTTAATCCAGCGATTGAAAAGTTATTTAATTCGTCGATATTGTCTTTATCAAAGTTTTTAGGAACATCATTGCTTTCTAATGGTAAACCATCTAATACCCATAATGGATCTTGTGAGCCAGAAAGTGATGCTGTACCACGAACTCTAATTTTTGCAATAGCACCAGGAGCACCAGTAGCTTGAGTAACTGCTACACCTGCAACCTGACCTACTAATAATTGATCTAAACTTGCAACACCTGCTTGTTGAATATCAGCCATATTAACTTTGGCTACAGCCGAAGTCAATTTTCTTTTTTCAATTTTTTGGTATCCGGTTACAACAACCTCTTTAAGTTCGCTTAAGTCTGGTTTTAAAGAAATATTATAGCTTTTTTGAGCTGTAACATTAATAGTATACGATTGGTATCCCATAAAGGTTACACGTACACTTGTAGTGTTGCTTGATATTTTTAATTCAAAATTACCATCAAAATCTGTGATAGTACCGATACTAGCGCTTTCGATAACGCTTTTTTGATTTGTACTATTAGATACCGAGCTATTTTCAACATATACTGTTGCACCCGGAATTGGTAATTTGTCTTGGTAATCAATTACCTTTCCTGTAATTGTTCGAGTTTCTTGCGAATACCCAACAACCGTCAGGAATAAGGTCAAGATGTAAATTAATTTTTTCATTTCTGGTTTTTAATTAGGATAAAAGATTTATAGTGTGGTATTTAAAGCTTTCTCTATTCGTTGAATCAAATCAAAATAATGGTTTTGTGTTTCCTGATTTCCAATATTTTTCTTGGTTCTTAATAATTGTAAAATTTGTTTTAATTCTCCTTTTTTATCAGATGTAACTTCCGAAACTCTTTTAAGAGAAGATTGATTGATATTACGTGCCATTTTTGATTCATCTAATTGATTACATAAATGAGGCATGTTTAAATTATCTTGTATTTCGATTATCTTTTTGCCGTCTGTTTTCTCAAAAAGTTTGTTTGTAGAAACAATAAGCACATCGATATAATTCTTTTGTGTCATACGTTCCATAATCGTTAATGATTTATTTTGGATCGTTGGAGCAAAAATATTCTGACGTAGTGTTTTAAATAATTGCGTTACAGTAAATACGTTTTCTTTAGCTTCATTACGCTGATACAATTCATTTTCGGTAATTCGTAACAAGCGATCATCACTAAGCATACTATATAAAGTACTGTATTGTAATTCTCTCGCCAGGGTATAAGGTGTATACTCATAAGGACCAAGTGGAGAATCTTTTAATGCATTTGTTTTATCCAGAATTGGGTTAAAAAACAACCATTCAGGAATTGCAATACTGTTTTTTAATAAATACGCTACAGCTCTTTTTTGGATAGTAGCAGGAACAGCTACATAACTAGCTTTGTTATCACCATGTACAGTTGTATTAAGATAAATACCTCCAAGATTGCTTAATACATGTCTGTTATAAAGTTGCCATTGACCAATAGTACCAATATAAAGTTTACCAGTCTCGTAGTAAGATTCATCTTTATCATACGTCCAGTCAAGGATATTATTTACAACACGTTTTAAGTTTTTAAGACCATACTCACTCGCTTTCATTGCATCATTTCCTAAATCTTCTGATTGAGAACGTGGGTCAATTATTTCGTCTTGTTGTTCTCCATAAAAATAAAGAGGATCATTTTGATGTTTAGAGATAAGACCATTTAAAGCCGTGTGCTCTTCTTTTTCGTCACCGTACCATCTGTATCCCCATTCGATAGCGTATTTATCATACTCACCAATTTTTGGTGTAATAGCCTCTACGTGATCTTCTGGTTGAGCAATATAATTGTAACGAGCATAATCCATGATTGATGGAGCAGTTCCACCCATTTTTGCTGTAAAATCTTTAGAACGTAACGATTCTACATCATAAGCAAACGAAGAACCCATATTGTGTTTTAATCCAAAAGTATGTCCTACTTCATGAGAGGATACAAAACGGATAGCTTCTCCCATATGTTCGTCGCTAAATTTATTTCCTCTGGCTTTAGGATCAATTATACCTGTTTGTATACGCATCCAGCTGTGTAAAGATGTCATAACGTTATGCCACCATATAATGTCCGATTCGATTATTTCACCACTTCTAGGGTCTACAACTGCAGGTCCCATCGCATTCGATTTTGGAGAAGCTACATAAGTAATAACTGAGTATCGTACATCGTCGATATCAAAATCAGTATCTTCAGCAGTAGGTTCTTTTGCAATAACAGCATTTTTAAAACCTGCTTTTTCAAAAGCTACTTGCCAGTCACGAACTCCTTCTATAATATATGAACGCCATTGTTTAGGTGTTGAAGGGTCGATATAGTAAACGATTTGTTTTTTTGGTTCTACCAATTCTCCTTTACGGTACTTCTCGATATCTTCTTTTTTAGGCTCTAATCTCCATCGTGTTATTAATTCTTTCTCACGCATTGCATGCTGATCATCGCTAAAATACCAGTGCTTTTCGGTAAAATATCCTACACGTCTATCCGAAAAACGAGGTTGCATAGGAACTTTGTCTAATAATATAATGTTACTAGTTACCCCAATTGTAACCGATAGGGCAGGACCACCACCTTCGCTTACAGAAGTAGTAAGTTGTGACTTAACAACTATATTTTTTGGGAACGATTTTGCATATTCAATATATGATAGTTCTGATTTTACAGATCCACCAAAGCCGATGTTGCTTAAAACATCATTGAAACTTTTTTGTTTTCCGTCAAAAACTTTATTTGCTTTGATTACAATCGAAGTCGAATCATTGTTTTTTGTCTCGATATCAAAAACTTCTATAATAGACTCAGAGAAGTTATTATTTACAGATGCCGTTATTGCATCACCTACAGGAGATGAAACACTAGGAACAGATGATTTTACCCATACCTTTTTGGCAACAAGATCTTTATGAAAAGTAATTATCTTGTTTTCATAGTTCATTCCTTTATTTAACCCAGCCTCATTAACTTGCATTGGGACATTAGAAATCTTATTTACCACAAGAAATTCTCTCTGAAAAAGAGAATCATTTATTTCTAGATAAAGATCAGTTTTAGCTTGTATAATGTTAAATAATCCTTTTTTAACGGTTGCGCCTTTTAAAAGATCATCATATTTTTTTCCTTTTTTGTTGCTTGTAGAATCCTTTGCTTGTTCAGTTTTGTTTTCTTTACTTTTTTTATCTTTTTTCTGCGCAATAATTGTAGTACTACTAATTAATAATAGTAGAATAAATGTGTTTTTTAAATATTTCAATAATGCCTTTTCCCTCATTTGAAGTTAAGTTTAGGTTAATTTTTCGCCTAAAATATTGCATCCATTACGTTAAAAAAAACAAAATGGAGTGAGTGGCTTTTTTTCGGGAGTGAATGCTTTTTTTATTCAATTAAGGGTAAAATACAGACAAAAAAACCGTCTCTTTTAAACGTCTCAAAATCGGTTTTAGAATAGTAGTTGTAAATACTTTGTAAGTACTTATGACCAAACTTAGACTCCTTCCCGAAGTTTTGTTTTTCGTTTAGATTATTGGTAATGACCACCTTATTTTCCTGGATGGTAATTGTTATATTTAACGGATTTTCATCTGAAGCAATGTTGTGTTTGATAGCGTTTTCTATCGCAATCTGAAAAGCTAAGTAGGGTACTTTTTTTGATAAAACACTATTGTCTTCGATTGTTATTGTAAAGTTAAATTCGTCTTTATATCTGGTTTGTTGCAAAAAGATATACTTTTCTATAAATAGAAGTTCTTCTTTTAGTGTAACAATATTTTGCTCAGGTGGATTTATTAAATACCGATAAATTTTAGAAAGATTTAAAGTAAACTTGCGCGCTACGCCAGTATTACTTTCAATAAGCATATAAAGGGAGTTCAGGGAATTAAATAAAAAATGAGGATTAATTTGCTCCTTTAATTGGTGCAACTGAATCAATGCTTTTTCTTTCTTTATCTTTTCATTTTCTAAACTTAATTTATTTTTTTCTTTGGCTAGGTCTTCTTTTTCCTGAAAGCTTTTGCGGGTAAAAAGCGCAAATAAATAAAAGAATATAAGTAAGATTGCTGTAGTTATAAAGTAAATTAATGACGCATATTTTTTTATAGCATCTACATCTTCATTTGCAATGTTTTCTGGGAAATTGACACAAACGTACCAATTTGTACCTGCTACATTTAAACGTTTTGTGTATCTAACAATGTCTAATTTTAAATATTCGGAAAGGCCTATTTTTTTTGTGAAATCTATCTTAGGAACAAAGATTGTATCTGATGGTACTACATCGGTTATTTTAAAAACATTCTGCTTTATAAATTTAATTTCGGGGTGATAAAGTATAGTTCCTTCTTTATCAAATACAAAAGCATAATTTTCTGCCAATTGATCTACGGTTGAAAAATAGAATCGCAATGCTTTTAAATCAATATCATAACCATAGCGTACTACTTCGCCATTTGCTGCATTAGCTTTAAAATAAATACGCCAAAAAATGTTTTGTCCATCTTTAAGGATACAATTAAATTTATCTTTATCACCGTTTTTAGCAATGAAATCACTGATATCCGCTCTTAAATCAGCGTTCTTATTAGAGGTTCTAAATTCTATTTTTCCATTGTTTATCTGGAACCAATTGTTTTTTACAAGATTCTGATTGGCATGTATAGTACTTAAAACGTTTAAATTATTTGATAAATTATTAGGAGTGCTAATTTTAATAATCTGCTTTATTTCTTTCTCGATTTCAAGAAAACGTGAAAACTCCAGCGCTAGAACTTCTTGCTTTTTTATAAAGCTACGTAGCGCGTTGGTAGAATTTGATTTTTCGGATATTTGTGTTATTAAACTACTTAGTATATAAATAGAAAGTAATGTAACGACTACGAAAACAATTCCTAAAATAAAGAAGTTACGCCCAGAAAGGCTATTTTTTAATTTAAAATTCAATGGTATTCTTTAAAAACAAGGAATATAAAAGTCCTTATTATAATGTGGTATTATTAATTTTTCGCAAAGATAATTCTTTTCTTCTTCGTCTTATTAGGGGTTTATAAAACGTATTTATCAATATATCAGCTAAATCTATCTATTGTTTAGCCTTTTATCTGGAGGTGCTCCATTTTCTTTCCAATCAGGGTTTTGTTCCCAACAGGTTTAAAACCTAATTTTAAGTATAATTTTTTAGCATGAGGATTTGCTTCGTCTACAAGTAATCCTAAAGTTTGTTGATTTTTATTTACATATTCATCAATCAAAAACTGTAAAATTTTAGATCCAATACCTTTTCCCTGGCACTTAGGATCAACTCCTAACGTGTCAATATAATATTCTCCTTTTTGAGTTTCGTCTTCAGGATTAAAATTTTTGTTGTAATGAGTTCTAACGTATTGTACGATAGGTTCTCTTAATAGGTTTAATTTTGCACCATCATATATATTTACAGCAGCAACAATCTCGTTGTCATCTACAGCAACAAAACAATTTTGATAAGAGTATTGATTATTTTCCTTTGCTATAAAGTGTAGCAAAAAGTCTTTTGCTTTATTGTAGTTTTCTTCACCAATAAATTTATAAACGATATCCTCCATTGCTAATAGTAAATAGGTTGCAATACTTTCGGAATCCTTTATTGTTGCTTTTCTTATAATCATCACCTTTTCATTTTCGTTTTTGCAAAAATACCTTAATCTTGCATATATACCAAAATCAGACACATATATTAAGTTTTATTTTGGATTTTTCATCAAAATCGACTTTTATTGGTGATTATGTAATAAAATTCAATCAACAGAATTGTACAAAAAATCTAAACTAATAGTCGTTTTTACAACTCTGTAAGTGATTTAAGAATCTTTAAGTTTGATTATATAAAGGCAACAAACTCGATTTTTGCGATTCACATTTATATTAAAACTTATATTTGTATAATAAAAAGCGCTAACTTGTAGAACAAGTTCTAGAGTATGACTATCCGATGTTCTACATATTGATAAATTCTAGCAAGTTATTTTTGCAAAATATTCTTTCATAAAAAAAGAAAATATATTTCTAAAAAATAATTAAAATATGTAAATTGTATGAACATATTGGTTTTTATATTTAGTTAAAAGACTTCCCCAAATCTCTTTTAAATGCGTGTTCTTGTTTTAGTTTAGTATTAATTTTTTTTCAAAAAAAACATTGACACCAATTAAACCTATTTTATCTTTAATTGGTAACACAGATTTTAATATTTTAAAAACAATAACTATTTAAAAAATGTAGTACATATACTACTTCAGAACCTATATCAAAGCAGTTATTATGAGTTAATATTTTTATTAGTTCATTTTTTAACCTTAATACAGTATAAATTTTGACTAAAGAGAACTTGACAAAAAATACATTTGGTTTTACAAAACTAAAATTCGAACATAGAAAAGTAATTCATTATACTTTGCTGGCATTTGTAATCCTTTTACAAATCATGGCAGTTATAATATGGTATAACGAATCGACTAATGAAGCCAAAGTATCGAAGATTTTTGATTCGATAAACTATTTAGGCAGTGTAAAACAACTTACGAATGAGGTTAACGATTCGTTTATTAATTCCCAAAAACACTATAATAATTATATAAGTAATAAAGACGAAGCCTCTTTAAAAGAATACGCTGAATCAATAAATAAGACAGGTGAATTGGTTGATAAACTAAGCGCTGTTACTGCAAATAATCAGGAATTTAAACAATTGTTAATGGAGAAAAGCAAGTCCGAATCGGATGTTCTGGCTTTGCGATCTACCATTGACTCCATTATTGCGCTTCAAACGAATCCAAATAACAAAGAAGCAGCGAGTTTATTAGACTTTAAAAAGTTTGAATACAAGAAAATCCTGGATAGTATTAAAACGGATTCTTATATGAAAATTGATAGCGTATCCAAAAAAGGACTTTTCTCGAGATTAGGAGATGCGCTCGCTGGTAAAATGGATATTCAGAAAGAACAATTAAAGATTGTTGTAACTATGAAATACAATGATAAACTTATTTCTGGTAGTATCGAGGATCAAATAAAAAATGTATTTGTAACGACTAATAAATATTATGAAAACCAGTTTAATAATTTAAAGAAATCATTTTCAAGTTTAAGAGATCAAGATTTAAAATTGACTGAGCTTAATAGCAAATTATTAAATTTAAGCGCTACGATATTACCTAACTATACAAATCCTATTAATACGCTACAGGCCGATTCTCAGAAAAAATTACAGGATCAGTACAAATCAAATATAACGGTTAGGAATTATACATTATTGATATTAATAATTGTGATGCTTATCGTTTCAATCATACTTTTTAGTTTTACCAGAATGGCTTTTGAGTATGAAAAAAGATTAACAATTGCACAGAACCAAATACGCCAGAGTTTAAACTTTAAGAATAGAATCATGGGAATGATTAGCCATGAGATAAGATCACCTTTAAGTATAATTTCTATGTATAGTAAGAAGATCAGTTCTTCTATAAAAGATGTTGAAATAAAGAACACATTCAAATCGATTCAGTTTACGACTAATTCTTTGATTTTATTATCAAATCAGATTTTAGAATATTCAAAAGAAGAAAATCACGAGCTTAAGCTAAAGAATAAAAACTTTCATTTAAAATCAGAAATAAATCAAATTATAGATTCTTTGTCTTCACTGGTAGAAAGCAAAGGAAATAAGATTAAGTTAAACTCTAATTTAAATTCCGATTACGAAGTGTACTCTGATGCTACAAAAATTCATCAGCTTTTTTACAACATCGTGGGTAATGCAAATAAGTTTACCGAAAACGGACTCATATCTATAGGGATTGATCTTGATAATAGTTCGGATTATGAGTATAATTTAAAAATAGAGATTCAGGATAATGGAGCAGGTATTCCAGAGCATGATTTAAAAAATATTTTCGAATTATATTACCAAGGAGCTGTATCTAACAAAATCAATGATTTAGGAGTAGGTTTAGGTCTTAATTTATGTAAAGAAATAGTCGAATTGTTTGATGGAGAAATCAAAATTGAAAGCGAAGAAGGAAAAGGCACAAAAGTTGTATTTAATTTGATATTAAGCCCAGTTTAAAATAAAACAGAATAAATACAGTTTTCGTATTTTAGAAGTATAAACGGGTTTATAATAATTTAATTTATAAACAATGAATTCATCAAATAGTTATAGTTTTTTAATTGCCGACGACCATGTCGTAGTACGTCAAGGGGTGACTTTAATTGTTAAAGAACTATTCTTGAACGCTATGGTTTATAAGGCAGCTACTTTTAACGATACTTTTAAAATATTAAAAGAGGTTAAAATAGATTTATTGATTTTGGATGTAAACTTCCCAGATGGTAATAGCTTGAATATATTGGCAGAAATTAAGGCAATTCAGCCAGAGGTCAAAATATTAATATTCTCGGCTCTAGAGGAGAATATTTATGCCATGCGATATTTAAATGCTGGGGCATCGGGATATTTAACCAAAGAAAGTTCTGAAGACGAAATGAAATTGGCGATAAATACAATGATTTCTTCAGGGAAATACATGACCCAGAATATTAAAGACAGAATATTGGATTCTTATATTACTAAAAAACCAACGAATCCGTTAGAAGTATTATCGAATAGAGAAATGGAAGTAGCCCGTTTATTTGTTAAAGGATACGGTAATCTGGAAATTCTGGAAATTTTAAAGATCAAGAAAACCACTGTGAGTACTTATAAAAACAGGATTTTCGAAAAACTGGAAGTAGATAATCTAGCCGAACTAATAAAGCTTTTTCATCTCTATTATGATGAGAAATAAATAGAAGCATAAGTACTATTCTTTTATTAAGTACAAATATTTTAAAAAGCGGAGCCATTTAAGCTCCGCTTTTTTTGTCTTAAAAAACAAAGAATACAAAGCTTAGCGAACTCCGCGATTTTATAGAATCTTACTTATAAAAAATTTGTGTGCTTTGCGGTAAAAAAACTATGATCTAGCTTAGAGTTAACCGCAAAGAGCGCAAAGTATCGTGTGTAAACGGATGGATTGTATTTTGTATGTGTTTCAATTGGTGTAGAGACGCACCGCAGTGCGTCTGCGTAATCTGCATCTATAATCTGTTTTTTAGTATGCTGAATTAACCGCAATTAGAGAAAGGTTCGCAAAGCTTCATCAATAGTTTTGCGAGCCTTTGTGTTTAATGCCCATAATCATGTAGTACAAGTTCTATATAAAGTGGTACGATGTACTATAAACTATTGATTTCATTGCTAGTATCTTTGTGAAGGACATTAAGAGATAATTTCTTTTTGTTTTATTGTCGATGAATTTAGTAGCGAAGAGATATGATGTTTGATATTTACAATAAGGATGGTTATAGAGCTATGAATAGCTTCCCTTCAAAATTTCGTGAGGACGGAAACCGTATGTTTTATAGTAAGGTTTCGAATATAAAAGAGTTGAGAGCTCAGGAATTGAAATTCAAAGTACTGGAAGAAAGATTTCAATTTGCTCTGGAAGCTTCAAACACGGGTGTTTGGGATTGGGATTTAAAAACGAATACTGTTTATTATTCGTCGCAATCTTTTAAAATCCTCGAAATAAATTCTACTGATATTTTTGATAATCCAGAACGTTGGGATGAAATTGTACATCCAGATGATCTAGAAGAATATTACGCTACTATAAATGAGCATTTTGATAATAAGACTCCGTTTTATGAAAATTTTCATAGGGTGTTAACCTCTAGCGGAAAATACAAATGGATTTTAGATAGAGGAGAAGTTATAGAGCGTGACTATAAAGGAAAGCCATTAAGAGTAATAGGAACTCATACTGATATTACTGCCCAGAAAGAAAAGGAATTGGAATTGGTGAAAACAATGAAGCTATACAGTGAAAAGAATAGCCAGTTATTGAACTTTTCTCATATAGTGGCACACAATTTAAACTCGCATGCAGGGAATTTAAAATTGCTTTTGGATATGATCGATGCTGAAAATAAAGGCATCGAAAACAGTGAAGCATTTAGTTATTTAAGAACGGTATCGAATGATTTGAATAATACGATTGCCGATTTATCTCAAATTGTAAATATTCAGAATAACCAAAATATTATTGTAAAACCATTAAACTTAAATTCATATTTAAAGAAAGTACTTGATATAGTAAGTGCATACAAATACAAAAATTTTGGTACAATTATAAATAACATCCCGGAAGAAGCTACAATTAATTTTAATCCGGCTTATCTGGAAAGCGTCTTATTGAATTTTTGCACCAATGCTATTAAGTATGCTGATCCGGAAAGAGCTTTAATAATTGAGTTTAATTTCTTTATAGAAAATGGCAAAAAAACATTTACTATAACTGATAATGGTTTGGGAATAGATTTAAAAAAACACGGGGATTTGTTGTTTGACATGTATAAAACATTCCATAAACATGAAGATGCACACGGAATAGGTTTGTATATAACAAAAAACCAGATTGAATCAATGAATGGAGCTGTAAACGTCGCAAGTGAAGTTGGGGTGGGAAGTACGTTTACAGTGACATTCAATGATTAAAAAGAATAGAATATATAATAGATAATAGTTTTAAAAATGGAGAAATTTGTAATTACAAAAAATACAAATGATGAGTTTCAGTTTGAATTTATAAATAAAGAAGGAGAGATACTTTTAAGAAGCAGCGGATACACAAGAAAATTTATGTGCGAGAAAGGAATTGAATCTGTAAAAACAAATTCACAAGACAGCACAAAGTTTTACAAAAAAACAATTTCTGATAATAAGGTTTATTTCAACTTAAAGGCCTTTAACGGAAAAATTATCGGAATGAGTAAAATGTACGATGATAGAATTTCGCGCGATCAGGGAATTGAATTTTTAAAAGAAAAAGCACTTCATGCAATTACAGAAGATCAATCAAAATTATCAGAAAAAAATGTAAATTCTGAATCGATAGCGTGCTGATTTAAAATAGAATAAACATAGTTACTTGTAGTAAAAAAGAAAGTCCTCCAGAATTTAATTTTTGAGGGCTTTTGGTTTATAATATTATAAATCTCGCTTTGATTTAATGACTAATAAAAAGTTAGCAAAACAGATAAAACGGAGTCTAAATTGTTACAGGAATAAAATAGAATATAGATTTTACGTTAATTTTTTTGATAGTAAAAGTATTTATTTGTTCCTTTGTATCGATAATTACAGATATCTAGATATGATTGAATTGTTTAAAATGTTGTCTAATGAGCATCGTATACTCATTTTATCATGGTTAAAGGATCCCCATGCCCATTTTGCAATTGAGGATATAGAACCAGAGGTAAAGGATTATGGGGTATGTATGAGCGTTATACAAAAAAAAGCAGGTATTTCTCAATCTACAACCTCATCATATCTATCGTCAATGGTTAGTGCCGGCTTACTAAAATCAGTGAGAGAAGGGCAATGGACTTATTACAAACGTAATGAAGAAAAAATCCAGGAATTAGGAGATTACATTAAACAAGCCTTATAATTTTTGTTTTTATAATAACAAAAAGAATATTTAAGATGTTGATTTAAAATAACAGAGGAAAGAACTTATAAGTTCTTTTTTTTAAACTACATAATATCTATAATTCTAGATATCTAATAATATGAAAATATTGAAAATAATATTGCAAAGCTCACAAACATTAAAATTACATTAATATGGAAAATTCAATAAGAACTTTCGAAAATCACAAAGCATTCAACCGCATTTATGCTCCAAACAAATTAACAATAGGTCTTTTTTTGCCACTAGATCTTTATGCTGGAGATCTTACAATCTTTAATAATCACACTAGCTATATCAAACAAATTGACGAAAAGAATTTTGGTGCTATCTGGGTACGAGATATCCCATTGTTTGATCCTAGTTTTGGCGATGCTGGTCAGGTATATGATGCATTTACCTATCTCTCATACCTTGCGGGACAAACCAAAAATGTAGCTTTAGGTACAGGAAGTATCGTATTGCCTTTTTGGCACCCAATCGCTTTAGCTAAAATTACTGCATCTTTGGATCAATTATCAAATAACAGATTAATCCTCGGAGTTGGTTCTGGTGATCGTGCTGCCGAATTTCCTGCATTCAGACTGCCTTTTGAAAAACGTGGGGAACGTTTTAGGCAAATATTACAAGAATTCCGTCAAATAAGCCAAGAATCATTCCCTAAAATAAATTCTGAATTAACTTATCTAAATGGTGTAGATCTGCTTCCTAAACCTGTGGCAAAATCCATTCCGGCTCTTGTTACTGGATCAAGTCAGCAATCATTAGAATGGATAGCAAATAATAGCGATGGCTGGATTACATATCCAGGAGCTACAGCTCACAAAAATGATACGATTCGCTTGGGCGAAAAAATAAATGCTTGGAGAGAACTTATTCCGAACCAGCAATTCAAACCACATATGACCAACGAATGGATTGAGTTGGATGAAGATCCATATTTCCCCAGAACACCACTAAGAGGAGGATTTGTACTAAAAACAGGGAGATTAGGACTTATCGATTTATTATCAGAATGGCAAGAAGTTGGTGTAAATCATGCAGCATTAGGTATTCAGTTCAGTAAACGACCAATACCTGAAATTATTGATGAACTGGCAGAGGAAGTTCTGCCTCACTTTCCATCACTAAATAGTTAAATATTAATAGAATATAATTTCAGTGTTGTAGTAAAAAAAGAAAGCCCTCCAGAAACAAATTCAGGAGGGCTTTTTAACTTGAGAATAAATTTATTTTTTAGATTCTTCTACAGAAACTTTTCTAAATTCTTTTAATAATTTCTCTAATTCTAAAGTTGATTTACGAGCTCTTGGTCCAGCTGCTTTCACACCTTTGTCCATTAAAGACTCATATTCATTTTTGAATGTTTCGAATTCTGTCGTGATTTTGGCGAATAAGTCGTTCATGATAATGCTTTTATTTAATTAAGGCGCAAAAGTAAAATTTTGTTCGTAAGTACTAAATAATTTGCTGTTAAAATCATTATTTTTTTTCAAAGCACACAATCCTAATGTTTTAGGGACTTTAAAACATAATATTAGCTTAAAATTACACTAAAAACGAAGGTTTTTTTCAATTAATAGGGTGATTTTTTTTACAAAAAAAGGTCAGGAATCATCTAATTATGTCAGCCAATAGGCTGTACAGCACATTTGAATGTTTTTTGCTAAATGATTTTTTTACGTTCATTTCTATTCCTGCAACAATTCCAGACTTTACGGCACCTCTACAGCATACTCAAAAGGGATTAATCTCATTGGCAGATTATGAGTTTAAAAAGCTTTTCGGCTAAATCCCTCAATCTGGGTCAAGATTTCTGTAATCATAAATACTCGTTCATTGAAATCATTTAAGAATAAGTTGCCGTATGTCTTTACAAATTCTTTAAATATTGGTCCTTCTACATGTTTAAAAAAAGCATCTTGATTTTCGTAGATTTCCCAGAATACAACTTCGCCAGCAGGAGGCGTGGGTAAACTTTTTTCATTAAAATTAGGAATATGTACCATATACAATAATGTTTCGGGTTCTTTTTCATTTACATCCTGAGCAAGTTTTTTTAAAGCTGCAGTTGCTTTAACTTCATTTCCGGGTAAAATGGTCCATTTTGCGATTAGGGGATAATACATAATTGGTTTGTATTTAGTTTATAGATGAATTAAAATGTTAGTTTAAAGAGATTATACTTCTACATATTCAAATGTTGGTCCTGCACATTCTCCATTTGCTAGTGGAATATTTAATAATTCCAGTGCTTTATATTTAAGGTCATACATTACCGCAATACCTTTAATTAGTAAATCGGGATGACCGCTTACAGCATCATTTATATTATTGAGCAGCGTTACGTATACTTTATTAAAATCGATGGCTTTTTGTAATAGTTCGGGATTATCCTTATAATCTTTCATTTTAGGATTTGCTTTCATATTATAAACCGATGACCAACTTACGGTAAACGGGCGGCCTGTAGGTACGCTTCTTACTGGCATCTGAAAATTAGTGTCATTGGCACTATACATACGCCCATAACTTATTTCCTGAAACTTAAAGTAATGTGCATATTCAATATCTTCTCCAAACATTACATGATCTGTAGCAATAGTTCCGTCTATACCTTCACCTTGACCAACGATTTCATCAATGGCTTCTTCAGCCTCTTGATAGTTTGTAACTTTTGTAATCTTACCACCACTACCATAATAATGCTCAGGAGTTATCTGACGTTTAGGATCTCCTTTAAATATTTTGCCTTCCGATTCTCGGTTCAGGCGTTCTAAACCATATCGTATGGCTTCATAAAATTGCCCTATACTATCAAAATTCTTTGTAATTGGTGCATTAGGATCCGATGGTCTTTCGATTGTAGAAAATTCTTCTAATGCTTCTTTAGAAAATTTAAGCAAGTGTACTTTAAACGCTGGTGCTCCTTCGGGAACAACTGGTCGAATATCTCCGGGCAAAAAGGTAGGGTAGGTAGGGATGATATCTTTTACATTAAAAAGTTTTTCACCTTTTTTTATACTTTTAGGATCAGTGATCGCATTAAGAATATTAGATACTAATATCATGTGCAACATTTCCTCTACAACTACGCTTCGTATTAGCGCAGCAGCCTCGACATTGCTACCCTCTTTTATGGTGTAAAGACCGCATAAATAAGGCGGTATTGTCGAAAGTTCTAGTTGTAACGCAGTCCTAAGACATCGCTGAAGATGTTTTATATCCTTGATATAGTTCATGACATCATCCTGAGACATTTTTAGCTGAACAGGAAGATCTTTAATTTGCAAAGCGTCACCTTGCAGAGCAATCGAGTTTGCGATTTCTTGTGGTGTGTCCAAATGAGTGAGAGGCTTGATTAGTTTCTGACGCTTCGGATTATTTTTTTGAAAGAAATTATTTTCCATGATTTAATTATTGTTCAAGTTGTTTAAGAATAGCTTCTGCGGCTTTAAAAGTCAGGGCAGACATTGTTAGAGTAGGGTTGGAGGTGCCTAGAGTAGGCATATTGCCACAGCCCACAAGAAAAAGGTTTTCATGATCCCAGGTACGCATATCTGTATCTACTACTGAGTCTTGCTTAGTAAATCCCATGCGGTGAGTTCCTACAATATGTCCAGCACCTGCAAAACTGTATCCTTTGCCTTTATAGGTTACATAATCAGGGTCTTCTCCGGGTTTGTACTCTGTAAAATCTTTAATACCACATTGATCAAACAATTGCTCAGAAACAATTCCTGATGCTTCAAAAGCTTTTAGCATATACTCCGTTGCGTTGTAGTGAATAACGGGTCTGTAATTATCGATATTATCCTTGTATACCGGATCAATTGTTACACGATTGTTTGGGTCGGGAGCTTGTTCACATTCAAAGTGAGTAAAGAATTGTCGGGTAACGCGATCTTCGATTCTATCACGTAGTTTTTTACCAAATACACCTTCGCTAACAGCCTCACTTACATCTGATCCCGGAGAAAATGTAGGCCATGCCCAACCCCAGTTATCCAATGGTAATATCCATGCGGCATGGTCTTTACGAAATTCTCCATCACGAAATGTTGGAATATTGGTAGTAGATCCCGGACCACGATACGGATAAATAGGTTCTTTGGCAAGTCCCCATCGTAATACCGTCATGTGATCCATTAAGTTACGACCTACCTGATCACTACTATTGGCAGCACCAGAAGCAAGTAGTAATTTGGCGTTTTCTATAGCACTAGCAGCCATTACATATATTGTTCCTTTGGCAGTAAATGTTTCGTATTTACTAGAGTTACCGTTTACATATTTTTTATATTCAACACCGTTTATCCAGTTAGAAGTTTCGTTTATTAATAATCGGGAAGCTACAGCTTGTGTTTTGATGGAAAGATTTCCCATATCACACTTTCTAAGCGTTTTTAATGCGTTATACTTAGCTTGTACAGGACAAATAGGAACGCAGCTTGCATTACCTTCGCAACGTTGCCCAGTATAAGGATCCCAGTTTGACCCCACAGGATTATAATCTACTTTTGATTTGTTTCGGGTTATATCCAGTTTCTTTGTACCCGGATTCCAAGCTACTCCATCAATATCATAATCTGTATTAGGAATAGAATTCCGACCTTGTGGCGTACTAATGCAATACAGTTTGTATGCTTTATCATTAAGTATAATTTTACTGTTTTTGTCTATTACATCAGTCATTACTTTATCGAGATAACTTATCGGGATACCTTTCATAGGAAGTACGTAATCCTTATTATAGATACTTTTTTGCTCAATAGGATAGTTTTGATCCTTTACATCTCCAGAAACACCAATTTCATTTTCGGCCATTTCGTAGTAACGGTTCATATCTTCATATTTAATAGGCCAATCTACAGCAACACCGTATTTTGATTTCATTTTAAAATCATTAGGTAACATTCGGAGTGTTGTACCTAACCAGTGTAAGGTCGTACCACCAGGAGCACGGGTACAATCGCTTGCAAAAGGTAATGGTCCCATTTGTACTAAATACCCATTAGTAGACGGCTTGTTTTTTTGCATCACCTGTAAGTCTAATACATTTATAGATTGTGCATCTTTTACATCGGGATAAGGTGAGTTTGGTACTTTTGCGGAAGCATTATAAAAAGTAGTAAGATAGTCTTGATAATTTTTGTAATTAGCTTCCTGATCCATAGCTATACCTGCTGTTAATCCAGCTTCGAGCATCAATACTTTTTTTCCTGCATTGGTGAGCAATTTTGCCACTATTGATCCAGCTATTCCAGATCCAACAATTACCACATCATAACTATTATTTTCCATTTGAAACTTTTTTAGCAGTTGATTGTTTAACTGAAAGAGGAAGATCTGACCATGAACCATACCCAGGTTGTTTAGCTCCAGGCGGGTGTGCATGTATCGCATCCCACATTAAGCCTTGTATGTATGAAGCTGATGATACTACATTCCCGTTCCAATTTCCTGTATACCAAAGAACAATAATACTTTGAGCTAGATTGCCATAAGAAGATGTAGGCATAAACTGTGTAGCCAGTGCATGTTCGATAACTTTTGGATTCTGTTTAGAATCGATGAGTAGTTTGTTAAAATCGATAAAGAAGTAATCAACGTCTTCTTTATTTATATTTTTAAGAATGGTATTATAATAACTTTCCTGCATTCCAGTAGACTTAAGTTCTGTTTTACTAAAACCAGTAAGTAATGCCGAAGCTTCTAAAAAAAGTTTAGAATAGGGGATAGGTTCCATAAGATTGGTTTGGGGGATTTAGGTGTTAATTAATAATTTAGGTTTCTATTACATTATTTTTTTGATTTTTATTTACGTAGAATGATTATAAATAACTGACAATCAATACGTTTGTCTAGCTAAAGTATATAAAGGAGATAGTGTAGCAATACGTGTTTTTACCTGTTTTTTTTATATAGCTACTTTATTGATGCAGCAATAATTAGCCTTAAGAGTTGTCTTATTAACAGGTTGTTAGGTTTTATCTTATATTTATTTATAATAAACGAAAAGTGCTTATTAATTGAAAATAGTTTAATGTTTTGCTCGTATTAATGAAATAAAATAAATTGCATTTTGCTTCTCTCTTTAAATCAATAAAAATGGCTTAGACCCAATTTAAAATTGGGATTGTTTTGCCATAAAAAGTAAATTTGTGAAGTGCGAAAAGTTATTCCTTACATATTCATCTTCTTAATAGCGTCTAACATTGGCTTTTTTCAGCAATTTTATAAATTGCCTGTATTACTTGAGCACTTTAAGGAACATCAGCAAATAGGAAATGTAAGTTTTATTGATTTTTTGGCCATGCATTATTGGGGCGATGATCTAAACGATAATGATGGTGATCGCGATATGCAACTTCCTTTTAAAAATATAAGTGGTTATTCATTACAGCTTGTATTTATACCTACAGATAAACATACCATTTATATACCTTTTAATACTGGACTTAAAGAGTCTGCTATTATTCCTTATACATCCAACCTGTATTCTAACCCTGCCTTATTTTCGGTATTTAGACCTCCTATAGCATAATTTAATTTTTCAAATTTTTTATTGTAGTTAAGACATTTATATGTCTCAGCTATAGCATTATTATATCTAAAAATTAAATCAAATTATGCTTAATAAGATAATACAATTCTCAGTTAAGAATAAACTGGTAATTGGCGTCTTTACATTGCTATGGATTATTTATGGCGTGTATGAAGTTAGTCGTTTACCAATAGATGCTGTACCAGACATCACAAACAATCAGGTACAAATTATTACAACCGCTCCATCCTTAGGAGCCGAAGATGTAGAGCGTCTTATAACATTCCCGATAGAACAGGCGATAAGTAATATTCCGCAGCTTAAAGAAAGCCGCAGTATTTCGCGTTTCGGACTTTCGTTAATAACAATTGTTTTTGATGATGATACAGATGTGTATTGGGCGCGTCAGCAGGTTGCCGAACGTTTGCAAAAAGTAGAAATAGACAAAAATGCCAGTAAACCCGAAATGGCTCCTGCAACAACAGGATTGGGCGAAATATACCAATATGTTGTAAAACCACAACCAGGTTACGAAGCCAAGTATTCTCTTGAGGATTTGCGAACAATCCAAGATTGGACAATTCGAAGACAACTTTTAGGAACTCCCGGAATTGCCGATGTAGCTACTTTTGGAGGAAAATTAAAACAATATGAAATTGCCGTAAACCCTGCACGATTAAAAGCCCAAAGTCTTACTATTAAAGAGGTTTTTACAGCCTTAAGTAGTAATAATGAGAATACAGGAGGAGCTTATATCGAGAAAGGTCCAACAGTACTATATATCCGTAGCGTTGGTCTTACCAAGAATATAAGTGATATCCAGAATATTATTGTAAAAAATACCCAAGCAGGAACACCAATTCTTATAAAAGATATTGCCGATGTAAAAATGTCTTCGGCGATACGTTATGGAGCTTTAACCACAGATGATCTGGGAGAATCTGTAGGTGGAATTGTTATGATGCTTAAAGGCGAAAACGCAAATAATGTTATTGTAGATGTAAAAAAACGTGTTGCCGAAATTGAAAAGATTTTGCCAGAAGGTTTAAAAATAGAACCTTTTCTAGACCGTACCAAAATGGTTGATAACGCTATTGGTACAGTTCAAAAAAATCTTATTGAAGGCGCATTGATTGTTGTTTTGGTATTGGTGCTGTTTTTAGGTAATCTGCGTGCAGGATTTATTGTAGCATCGGTGATACCATTAGCAATGTTATTTGCTATTATCATGATGAATACCTTTGGCGTAAGCGGAAATTTAATGAGTCTTGGCGCTCTTGATTTTGGTTTAATAGTCGATGGTGCTGTAATTATAGTCGAGGCCATATTACACCATATGCACAGCACTAAAAAGTATAAAAATGTCGATAGTGTCTCGCAACCAGAAATGGACAAAGAAGTTGCTAGTTCGGCAGGGCGTATGATGAATGCAGCAGTATTTGGACAAATAATTATCCTTATAGTATATCTTCCTATATTATCATTAGAAGGAATAGAAGGTAAAATGTTTAAACCAATGGCACAAACCGTTGCTTTTGCCATTTTAGGAGCATTTATCTTATCGCTTACCTATGTGCCAATGGTTAGTTCTTTATTTATAAGTAAAAAAGTAAACCATAAACCTAATCTTTCTGACCGAATTATGGCAAGGTTAGAATCATATTACGAAAACTGGTTAACTAAAGCTTTACGAGTAAGAAAATCTATTGTTATCTCGGCATTTGTTTTATTTGGTATTGCCATGCTTTTGTTTACACGAATGGGCGGTGAGTTTATACCACAACTAGAAGAAGGAGATTTTGCCGTAGAAACACGTTTACTACTAGGAACAAATCTATCGACAACTACAGAAACAATTCAGAAAATTTCGGCTGCTCTTAAAAGCAATTATCCCGAGGTTGAAAAAGTAGTATCGAGAATTGGTAGTGCCGAAATTCCTACGGATCCAATGCCTATAGAAGGTGGGGATATGATTATTGTTTTAAAAGATAAATCGGAGTGGACAAGTGCTTCATCTTTCCCAGAACTGGCAGATAAAATGACCGAAACAGTAAAACAAGTTGCTCCCGGAGTTACGACTGGTTTTCAATTTCCTGTTCAAATGCGTTTTAACGAACTTATGACTGGTGCAAAACAAGATGTTGTATGTAAAATTTATGGAGAAGATCTTGATAAACTTGCTGAATATGCCGAGAAATTAGGCAATATTGGTAAAACTGTAGAAGGGGCGACAGATCTATATGTGGAGAAAGTTACAGGAATGCCACAAATCGTTATAGATTATGATTGGGCCGAAATGGCTAAATACGGAATCTATGTTTCTGACATTAACCAAACCGTAAATGCAGCTTTTGCAGGTGCAGTTGCTGGTAGTATTTATGAAGGTGAAAAACGATTTGATATGGTTGTTAGGGTAGAAGCGAGCGGGCGAAAAGATATATCTGATGTACGTAATCTATTAATCGCAACACCATCAGGAATGCAAATTCCGCTTTACCAAGTAGCATCGGTAAAAGAAGTTGAAGGTCCAAACCAAATACAACGAGAAGACGCTAAAAGAAGAATCATTGTTGGCTTTAATGTTAGAGGTCGGGATGTAGAATCGATTGTAGAAGAATTACAGAAAAAGGTAAATGCCCAGATAAAATTTGATCCAGGGTATTACATTACTTACGGAGGAACTTTTGAAAACTTACAACAAGCAAAATCTCGTCTTGGAGTTGCTGTACCAGCTGCATTATTTATGATTCTGGCATTGCTATATTTTGCGTTTAGATCTCTAAAAGAAGGAATTATAATATTTACAGCAATTCCTTTATCGGCAATTGGTGGGGTATTTGGACTTGCATTGCGCGATATGCCTTTTAGTATATCTGCCGGTGTTGGTTTCATTGCATTATTTGGAGTAGCCGTACTTAATGGAATTGTTTTGATATCGGAGTTTAACCGAATACAGAAGCTGGGTGAAATCACTGATCCGTTCCAAATTATCATTACAGGAACAAAAAACAGGTTGCGTCCCGTATTAATGACAGCCGCTGTAGCATCGTTAGGCTTCTTGCCAATGGCTTTAAGTAATGGTGCAGGTGCAGAGGTTCAACGACCACTTGCGACAGTAGTTATAGGAGGATTAATAACGGCAACTTTACTTACGTTGTTCGTGCTTCCGTCTATTTATTTAATGACATATCATACCAAAGTATTTACCAAAAAAATGAAGAAACATAAAATCGATAAATTGACATTATTACTTGTTGCTTTATTAATTACAGCTTCGGTTCAGGCACAACAACGACCGATATCTCTTGATGAATCATTGTCTATTGCGATTCAGAATAACAAAAGAGTGAAATCGGCACAACTGAACGAAAAATCAAAAGAACAACTCCAAAAATCGGCTTTTGATATCCCGAAAACAGCTTTGGATGCAGATTATGGGCAGTTTAACAGTGGTCTTAACGACACTCGTTTCGGCATTAGCCAAACATTTGCTTTCCCAACCGTTTATAGCAATCAGAAAAAGGCTTTAAAAGAAGGGTATAATGCTGCCAAGGCTGAATCTCAGTTAACGGCACAACAAATAAAATCGAATGTGAGGAATCTCTTTTATTCCTATATCTGGCTAAATAGTAAAAAAGAACTATTGGCTTATGCCGATTCTATTTACAGGTTAATGGAACAGAAATCGGATTTGCGTTATAGAGCCGGAGAAACAAATGTGCTTGAAAAAAGCGCTTCTCAATCGGCAAGACAATTCTATACCAACCAGCTTACAATGGTAAACAGAGATATAGATATAACAATACGATCTTTTAATGCTGTTCTTCAGGATAGTATAATTCATGTTCCAACAGCAACTAATATCAAGAATGAATTTAATGTTTCGTTAAACGAAAAATCAAATTCGGCAGAGTTGCCACAAATAAAACTGTCCAATCATATTGCCGAAACTGCAAAATGGAAATGGAAAACAGAACAAGCTAAGATGTTACCAGATATTACATTGGGATATAATAATTTGAGTATAATAGGTGCTCAAACCAATGATGCTGGGCAAGAAGTATATTATGATAGCAGCCATAGATTTAGTTATGTAAATCTGGGATTATCTATTCCGTTGTTTTATACAAGTCAATCAGCACGAAATAAAGCTGCTAAAACAGAATACGAAACGTATAAAACAATGGCAGAAGCAGCAAAAATTGAAGTAAAAACGGATATTTCGAATGCTATAAGTGAGGTAGAGAAGTATAAAGAAAGTCTTAATTATTATGAGATTGATGGGCTTAAAAATGCATCGACAATAATTGATGCTGCCAATAGTCAGTTAGAAAATGGAGATATTGATTATCTACAATGGGTATTGGTGGTAAACCAAGCAATTACAATAAAAAGTGAATATCTAGACAGGATTAATGACTATAATAAAGCCATAATTAATCTGCAAACCATTAATAATTTATAATATAATGAGAACATATATAACCGCAATTTTAGGCATGTTGCTTATAGTATCCTGCAAAAGCGATAAAAAAGAAGAACAAAATAATGCCGAAGTCAATAAGCAAGAAAACAGCATTCAATTAACTAACGATCAGGTAAAAAATGCTGGATTGATTGTAGGGAACCCACAAGAAAAAAACGTAAAAGAAATATTAACGCTTCAGGGAACAGTTACTGTACCGCCCAAAAGTGTTGTAAGCATCAGTATTCCGTTAGGAGGATATATTAAACAAACAAGTTTAATGTCTGGAATGCATGTTAAAAAAGGGCAATTATTAGCAGTAGTAGAAGATATGCAATACATACAACTCCAACAGGATTATCTTACTGCAAAAGAAAAGTTTCAATTATCGCAAAGCGAATATAACAGACAAAAAGAACTTAATGCCAAGAAAGCAAGTAGCGATAAATTATACGAACAAACTGCTACCGAAATGCAAACCCAGCGTATAAATATGGCATCATTGGCACAGAAACTAACTTTATTAGGGATTAATGTAAGAACACTTACAGCCTCAAATATCAGTAAAACGGTATCTATTGTTTCACCTATAAATGGTCTGGTAACTAAGGTTAATGTAAACGTGGGGAAATACATATCTCCAACGGATATGTTGTTTGAATTAATGGAAACCAGTGATATCGTTCTTGTTATGAATGCTTTTGAGAAAGATGTACACTTACTTTCTGTAGGACAATCGGTTACAGCTTTTACCAATAGTAATCCTTCAAAGAAATATACAGCTAAAATTGCTTATATAAATCAAAGTCTTAACGGAGATCGTGCTGCCGAAGTTATCTGTAAAGTAAATAAATACGATAGCTCATTACTTCCTGGTCTTTTTATTAATGCTGAAGCAGAATTTGAAAACGAAAAAGCACTTACCGTTCCAGAAGATGCTGTTGTAAGATGGCAAGGCAAATTCTTTGTTTTTTCTTCTACAGGAAATAATAATTATAAAATGATTCCGGTAGAACCAGGAACGACTAATGAAGGCTTTCGCCAAATTAAATCTTCTTTAATAAATGCATCATCAAAAGTTGTGACTAAGAATGCGTACACACTTTTAATGACATTTATGAATAGCGGAGAGTAAAAGTCCAAACATTTGCTAAACAGAAAAAGGTAGTCACTAGGCTACCTTTCCTGTTTAATGTATCTAGGTAGAGACGCACCGCAGTGTGTCTAACACAATATATATCGCAAAATGATTTTTAATAGATAGAAACATAGATTTAAAATGAATATCTAAGCACCTTATAGAAAATCATATTTTTTTCACATAGCTAACTATGTGTGTTTCAACTAAGTGAAACGCTTTATTGGTAACTAAAAAAATCTATTTTTCTATGTGTTAATTTTATTAAGACGCAAAATAAAATTTATTCTGCTTTTCTAATTAATGGGATAACTTTTGTTCCAATTAATTCTATAGCATTCATTAATTGGGAATGTGTAAGTCCTGCATTATCCATTTGGAATGTAAATCTTGAAACACCGCCAAGAGATTCACTATGTCTTAAAATCTTCTCAGCTACTTGTTCTGGATTCCCTACAACCAAAACTCCTTTTTCGTCGATAAGACTATCAAACTGTGCTTTTGTAACAGGTGGCCAGCCACGTTCTTTTCCTAGTTTAGTCCAAAGTTCGGCATAACCCGGATAATAATCGGCAATTGCTTTTTCATTCGTACTACCTACATAACCTGGCGAATGCAAGCCTACTTTTAATTCTTTGGCAGTAAATCCTGCTGCTTTACCAGCTTCTCTATATAAATCAATTAACGGACGAAAACGATGTGTTTGACCTCCAATAACAGCAACCATTAATGGTAATCCCAGAGTTCCTGCTCTCACAAAAGATTCAGGAGTTCCGCCAACGCCTAGCCAAATAGGTAATTTTTCTTGTAATGCACGTGGATAAACAGGAAGGTTATTTAGAGCAGGACGAAATTTTCCTGACCAAGTAACAAATTCATTATCTCGTATTTGCAGCAAAAGTTCTAGTTTCTCTTTAAAAAGTTGGTCATAATCATTAAGATTAAACCCAAATAAGGGATAAGCTTCTATTGATGATCCACGCCCAACGACAATTTCAGCACGTCCTTTGGAAATTAAATCCAGAGTAGCAAAACTTTGATATACACGCACAGGATCAGCAGCACTTAAAACACTCACGGCACTTGATAACCGAATATTGCTTGTTTTTGCTGCAGCTGCTGCCAAAATAACTGCTGTAGCAGAATCTAAGAATTCTTTTTTGTGATGCTCGCCAATACCAAATATGTCAAGACCTACCTGATCAGCTAGTTCAATTCTTTGTAATAATTGCTCCATTGCATCTACGCTACTTAGCGTATTATTGTCCCCGTACATTGCAGAGGCAAAACTATCTATACCTATTTCCATCATAGTAGTAAAGATAATAAATTTTGTTTTCTTTTTATTGTGGCTACATTTAAGTATTCGTCCAGCATTAATTATATTTGGCTATAAATTAGCTTCCAATTTCTCATTAATGAACAAAATTATAACATACTCACTTGAGCATCATACAAGCTTGTTTACAACTGAGGAAAACAAAAACGATTATTTTTATGTACAAATAAATGATCATCCTTACATCGACGAACCTTATCGAGCAGAAAGTTATGCGATAGAATTTCTTAAAAAAGGAAGTATTATAATGCAAACAAGGCTTACAAAAATTGTAATTCACGCACCAGCAATAATCACATTAGGACCTTCGGTAATAAGAAGTTTTACCAAAAACAGCGATGAAATTTTAATGGATATCATCTTTTTTAAACCGCAATTCTTCCTTAAAAATCAGGCAAATGTTTTCTTCCTGAATCAATATGATTTTTTCGATAATAGTCAGATGCATGTATTTAGCCTTGAGAAAGGTGCTAAAATTAAATTTGGGAAAATATTTGATTTAATTAGTGATACACTTAACGGAGATAACAACAATCAATCTTCAATTTTAAGAAGTTATCTCTATATATTAGTATTCGAACTTGATGCTATAAAACAAACTATTACCGATAACTACGATCAAAATCCATTGTTTGAAAAATTCAAAGAAATCCTTGCCAAAGAATTTTTAAGAGAACGTTCCGTAGGATATTATGCTGATAGTTTAAATGTTACACGCAAATATTTATCTGAAGTTATAAAAAAGAATAGTGGGAAAACAGCTAGCAATTGGATTGATGATTTTATAGTGCTTGAAGCTAAAGTATTACTGCAAAACAAAGCACTAACCATTAATCAGATAAGTGAAATGCTGAACTTTTCCAATCAATCTGTTTTCGGAAAATTTTTTAAGAATTCTGCTGGTTTTTCTCCTTTGGAATACCGTAAAAATAATGGATAATAACTTGTTGATTTTACCGCAGAGAAATTAAAAACAAAAAATTAACCGCAAAGGACGCAAAGTTTTACGCAAAGTTCGCAAAGCTTGGTCATTACTACTTTGTGTGCTCTGCAGTTAAGCTTAACACAACCATCAAAAATAATTTTCACCATTAAGAAAAAAAGAAAAATTAAGCTTAATCCTTAATGAATCTTAATATCTTAATGGTTAAACTTTTTAACCTACAGATTAAAAACTTTGTGAACTTTGCGTTTTTCCCTTGCGTTCTCTGCGGTAAATTTCTTTATGGTTAAGCTTCTCTAAAAACGACTTTATGACCAACATATAAGACATTTGGCTCTTTATTGATGAAACAAATCAACGCAACTTTGTACCATGATAATTTTACTGACAATGTGTAAATAAAAAATAAATTATGTCAAAAGTTGCAAAATTTGTAGTTATAATAAATGATAATGCTGGTTGGATAGAAAATCAGGCAATTAATTTCTATTCCAATTTATTTGGAGAATCAACAGCATTAGGGGAGAAGTATGTCGAAGAAAACTTGTCTATTCCTAAACTCTTTAAAATACAAAATGATTTTTCGGTCGAAATAATGATGGTTTATGATAACGAAACACCTTTAGGTTTTATGAAGCTTAACTCATCCAGACTATCTAATCAAAATCTTGGTGCGAATAAACCTGTTGGTATTGACCATATTGTTTATTTTGGAAAAGATGATTTAATGGTACTACTCAAGCGTGCTGAAAAAGTTGCTAATCAAAGAAAATATGATTTAATATGGATTAAAGCTTTTAAAGATGATGTTATTTTGATTGAATTATTGGAATCTCTGGAATATCAAGTATTCGATTATGAAGAAGATAATAGCAAGAATAGCAATCAAGAGCAAGTTTATTTTAGAAAAGCAATGCTAGTTCATTCCAATCCTATTTTATAAAAGATATATTAATATAGATTAATGTGGGTTAATTTACTTACATTAGTCTATGCTAATTTATTGAAAATAAGATAAAATGGAAGTAGTAAAAATATACATAGAATATGTAGCGAAAGGAATTGAAATAACTGGTATTATCACCATAATTATAGGGATTGTGCTAGCGATGGGTAAGTTCATTTTTTCACTTCAGGGAACAACTCCACGTTCCTATAAAATATTAAGGCAAGAACTTGGTAAAGGAATCTTATTAGGTCTAGAAATCCTTGTTGCAGGAGATATTATTGGCACAGTTGTAACCGAACCAACAATGGATCGTGTCCTTTCGTTAGGAGTTATTGTATTAATTAGAACATTTTTGAGTTTATCACTCGAGGTAGAAATCGAAGGGAAATTTCCATGGCAGAAAAGCAAAGAGATAGAGGAGTAATGAATCATTCCTCTTTTTGAGATCCGTATTTTTCCAGATTTATTCTTACTTTTTCATTTCTTTGTAAAGCATATTGCTCGTAGACCTTGTCAAATAGTTGATCATTTTCTAGTATTGCAATTTTGGCTTGTGCAATAAAATATTCCAAATCGTCTTTATATATTCCACCATTAACTTTTCTTACGGTATAAGTTTCTCCAGTAGCTCTTCTTTTCTTAATAATCTCGATAAAAGAGATGTTATTTCGTATATCTTTTCGAGCCGCCTGAGACCTAGGGGATTCATAAAATCTATATTCTGAATCAAAAAATCCAGAAATCGCATCGTCATTTAGTCTAAAAACTTTATTACAAAAAACTTTAAGCGCTACGTAACCATTTTCGTCTGCTTGTTCTATAAAATCTGAAATTTGATAAGGTGTTTTCATTTAATTAATTCCGATAACAAATTTTGCTCTCTTCTAAAAAGAAATGCAATACTTGTAGATGCATAATTTAAGGTTATAAAAAATGAAATTACAAAAATGAATATTTAAAACCAAATTGATATTAATGACTGTGATAGGTGAGTGTTACTAGGATTTCTATTATTTCAAAATATTACTATTTCTAATGCATTCTATAAATATTTAGGCATTTGATATTGAAGCCAATTGAGGTGATTTTTTAACAGAAATTATATAGAATTAATCTAAATAATTTTTGTTAAAGGATTATTAATATTTACATTTGCGCTGTTTTTATTTAGAACTATTAAAAACAGGTAACCAATCAAATTTAAAACTTAATGAAGTATCTCAACTTAAGAATATCACAGTTTATATTTATAATTTGTTTTTTATTTTCGGTCTTAACATCTTTCGCGCAACAAAGTCCAGGGAAAATTAAAGGAAAAATAACAACTTCAAATGGCAAACCCTTAACAGGAGTAAGTATCATCCTTAAAGCATCAAAATATAACACTTCGACTGGTAGTGATGGTAGCTTTAAATTTGACAAAATAATCGCTAATATCTATACTTTACAGGTATCCTTAAAAGGTTACGAAACAATAGAACAAGAGATTAGTGTCTCTAAAAATCAAACCACAACACTTAATTTAATATTAAAAGTATCAAATAAAGATCAGGCATTAGGCGCAAATTTTGGAGATAATGGATCTGAGCTGGATGAAATAATTGTTTCGGCTAGCAGAAAAGTAGAAACTTTATCTAAAACGCCATCATCTGTAACGGTAATTAATGCTAAGAGTATCGAAAACTTATCAATAGTAAGTCCAAATATTGCTAATGTTCTTGCTTTTGCAGTTCCAGGTTTAGGTTCTGCGACTAATAACACTGGGAATTACGGGCAAACGCTTAGAGGAAGAAATCCTTTGGTTCTTATCGATGGGATTCCGCAATCGACACCATTAAAATCGGCTGGTAGAGAATTACGCTCTATTGATCCTTCGGTAATCGAACGTATTGAAGTTATAAAAGGAGCAACAGCTATTTATGGTAATGGAGCCGATGGAGGTTTGATTAACTATATTACAAAATCGGGCAAGACACAAAAGAAATTTGCAGGATATAGTGAAGCTGGTACTACTGGAAACATTAAAGGGGATAGCGTTGTAGGATATAGACTTTTACAACAGTTTTATGGAAAAATTAAAAATTTCAATTATATCATAGGTGGTGTATATGAAAAGACTGGTGTTTTTCGTGATGGAGAAGGAGAAGTTATATCTCCAGAATATGGATTAGGTGAAACCAAAACATATAATCTGTTTACCAAATTAGGATATGATCTTACAGATAAGCAAAGAATTGAATTAATGTACAATTACTTCAGTTCAAATCAAGATTCTGATTTTGTACTTAAAAATGGAGTTTATGGAGTTAGCCCAGCAATTGGTGTATTAGGAAACAGACCTGGTGCCGATGAAGGTACACGTTACAATCACAATGCAAATCTTCAATATTCAAACAAAGAGATTTTTGGTAATACTAGTTTAACGGCTAATTTATATTTTCAGGATTTCTTGACTATTTTCTCTAATTCTGCCTTTTTCTACGGATCTGGACAATCACAAACAGCATCTACCAAAAAAGGATTAAGAGTTTATTTGAACACACCATTTACAGTTTCGTCAAATTTTACGGGAGATGTTACTTATGGTTTTGATTTACTAAACGATAAAACAAATCAAAAATTAGTCGATGGTAGAGTATGGGTTCCAAACATTGATATGGTTAATCTAGCTCCTTACGCACAATTATCGACTCAATTATTTGAGGATTGGACAGTAAAAGCTGGTTTGCGTATCGAAAATATCAAAATAAATATTGATGATTATAACACTCTTGCTACAGGAGCAAACGGTGCGGGAAGTGTTGCCGTAAAAGGTGGCGAACTTAATTATGATGCATTTGTTTTTAATACAGGTATAAGATATTCTAAGTTTAAGTTTTTCAACCCTTTCATCAGTTTTTCTCAAGCTTTCTCTGTATTTGATTTAGGTAGAGTGCTTACTGCAGCAAAACAAGATGCTATTTCAAAATTAGAAACTGAACCAATTATCGTTAATAACTATGAAGGTGGTTTTAGTAGCCAATTAGGGAAGTTTAATCTAAGTGCAGCTTATTATTACAGTACTTCTAAACTAGGAACAAACTTGATACAAGTTGATGGCTTCTTACTTGCAGAACGTTTACCAGAGCGTGTATGGGGTTATGAGATTCAGGCAGATTATCAAGTATTAAAACAACTTACTATAGGAGGAAATTACGCCTATGTACAAGGTAGAGGCGATAAAGATGGTGATGGTCATTTTTATGGAGAGAATGATATTTATTTAAAATCAAACAGGATACCTCCAGTTAAAATGACTGGTTACGCAAAATTTGGAAACGAAAGATTAAATGTAGAAATATATTGGATGTATGTTGGAGATCGCGATTATTTTAAACCAAATGCCAAAGGAGCTTATGCAATTGGTGAAGGTCCGATTCATTCATTCAACTTATGGAACTTGGCTACAGCTTATAAAGTAACGGATCAAATTAGAGTGAAATTAGGTATTGAAAACCTACTTAACACAGACTATTATACTACAACTTCTCAATTTTATGGTACAAATGCCAATTATACAAGAGGAAATGGATCAAGATTTAATCTAGCTGTTGGTTACAGTTTCTAAGACAATCTATTAAGTAATATAAAAAAAGGTTCCTGGTATTTTTATCAGGAACCTTTTTTTTTAAGATTCTGAGCGACAAAGGCTCTAAGAAACTTTACAAAGATTGTCTAAAAGGGAACGCGGATGACGCGGATTTACAAAAGTAAAGACGCAGATAAAAACAGATTTTATTAGTAATATAGAGAAATACGAACCGAAGCTTCGGGCAATGTCATTAAGTTAAGTTTTTTAAGCCATGTATTTTTGACAAAGATTGTCTAAAAGGGAACGCAGATGACGCGGATTTACAAAAGTAAAGACGCAGATAAAAGCTGATTTTTAAAAGCAATATCGAGAAATCCGTTTTATCTGTGTTTTCGCTTTAGCGAATCTGTTTTATCTGCATACTATAACACATCTGAAATCAATCCCGACGCTTCGGGATTGTGTTTTCGCTTTAGCGAATCTGTTTTATCTGCGTACTATACACAAAGAGTTAGATAGAATTTAATTCGTCTGTTCTAGAATTGGCTACAAATAGAACGCCGATGACACGGATTTACAAAAGTAAAGACACAGATAAAAGCTGATTTTTAAAAGCAATATCGAGAAATCCGTTTTATCTGTGTTTTCGCTCTAGCGAATCCGTTTTATCCGCGTGCTATAAGGCATCTGAAAACAAAAATCGTTAATCAAAAATCTTAAATCTTTTTTCTTTTTTTCCTTAACCTCAATGACATTACGCTTCGGGATTGTGTTTTCGCTTTAGCGAATCTGTTTTATCCGCGTACAATTCCTCAAACTTGTCATTAAGGTTTCTTTTTTGTACTTAGTTTCTTTCTTTGTATTTGTATAAGTGCGAAAAATTAATACAATAATGTGATATTTATTTGTTATTTTTGTTTAGACCAAATCTAAACAACCTAAATAATGAAAAATTTCCTGATTGCAGATTCTGAAAACTTGCATATAATAGGATTGAAACAGACCTTGAAAAAGTTTGTGAAGAAATCAAATTTAACCGTGGTAGGTTCTAAAGATGAGTTGATTACTCATCTGGAGAAAAATATAGTTGAGTATTTAATTATCGATCCGAATAATATTTTTTTATTTTATGATGATGACTTTAAGCAGCTACGGCTGAATTCTCCAAATTGTAAAATTATCATTTTATCATACTTTAAGAATAAACAAACGATCAGCAGTTTTCTGAAAGAAAATATTGATGGATTTATTTCAAAGGACTGTCAGGAGCAAACTATTTTTGATGCTTTGTATAAAATCGAAAACGGTGAACGTTACTTGTGTCCGAAAATACTAAATCTTCTTGTAGATGTGCTTATTTCACCAGCATCTGATTTAAAAGAGAAACTAACTTTTAGAGAGTCTGAAATTTTAAAGCAGATTGCTAAAGGTAATGATGGGAAAAGCATTGCTTCTGACCTTTTTATAAGTATTCATACATTTAGAACTCATCGGAAAAATATTATGAAAAAAACTGGCAGACATACCACCCCAGAGCTTATTTTATATGCAATTGACAGAAAAATAATATAATTAAAGACTAGGTAAATAGTGTTTTTTTTGTCTATTTTATACTACATATGTAGTATTGCTACTACCTCTTTTGTATAATTTTATTTACTATTCGTGTAGTATTGACTTTAGTTTTTATGGGATATACTTTTGTTAAAAACTATTCTTTAGAATGAATCTAAATAAAATAAGTCAATGGAAGCACGTGAACAGATAAGCACAATTGAATTAAAAGAGGTTTTAGAAAAAAAACATGTCAAGCACATTTTTTCTAATAATAAAAAAGCCATTTCTCTTTACAAGAAGAGTATGAAAAAAACAATTAAACTAATTGCAAATCATTTAGAAAGCAGAGATACTCCTTTTACAGGCGCAAGTATTTCTTCGATTAAAGAAAAAATTGATGCAATAGTACTTGAAGAAAAGAATCAGGGAAACAGTTTAGAATATGTTTTAGACGAGCTTAAAGACATTTACCTGAATGATTGTATTCATTTTCATGACCCAAAGTACATAGCTCATTTAAACTGCCCAATTTTGATACCTACACTTGTTGCAGAAGCGTTTATCTCTTCTTTAAACTCGTCAATGGATACCTGGGATCAAAGTACCGGAGGCACTTTTATCGAATTGAAGCTGATAGACTGGACGATTGAAAAATTGGGTTATCCGGAACGAGCAGATGGAATTTTCACAAGCGGAGGTACACAGTCGAATTTGATGGGATTACTTTTAGCGCGAGATCATTTTGTGAAAAAGAATTACAATATGGACCCTAAAATGGATGGGCTTCCTGCGGATGCATCAAAATTTAGAGTTTTATGTTCTGAAGTGAGTCATTTTAGCTTAAAGAAGAATTTAAGTTTATTAGGATTAGGCCAAAATGCAGTTGTTCCTGTGGCTGTTGATACTGATTTTAAAATGAATGTTCTGGCTTTGAAAAAAGTAATTCAGCAACAGAAAGATTTAGGAAATATTCCAATAGCAATTGTGGGTACAGCAGGCACTACAGATTTTGGTTCAATTGATCCCTTAACCCAAATTGCTGCAATAGCAAAAGAGAATAAATTATGGTTTCACGTTGATGCGGCTTATGGCGGTGGATTATTGATCAGTGAGAAGCATAACAATAAATTGGAAGGCATTGGGCTTTCAGATTCTGTTACTATAGATTATCACAAAACCTTTTATCAGCCAGTAAGTTCAAGTGGTTTTTTTATGAGAGACAAATCGTATGTAGATTATATAAAATACCATGCAGATTACCTGAACTCAAAAGAGCAGGAAGACGAGGGAATTCCAAACATGGTGAAGAAATCAATACAGACCACCCGCAGATTTGATGCCTTAAAATTATGGTTTACCCTAAGGATAATTGGAACAAAGGGACTAAGCACCTACATGGACAAAGCGATTGATAATGCTTTCTTTACCGCAGATTTCTTAAGAAGGAGAGATGACTTTGAAGTAATTCATAATCCTGAAATAAGCACAATTGTGTTCCGCTATAAACCTTGGAAAACAGATGAAGGATCTTTTTGCAGCTTAAACAGTTACATCCGTAAAGCCATTTTTAATGAAGGAAAAGCCATTATAACGAGTACAAAAGTCTATAATGAAGTATTTCTGAAATTCACGCTACTTAACCCTCTTACAACTCAGGCCGATATTGAAGAAATTATAAATTTAATCGTTTTTCACGGTCAGGAATATACATTGATAAATTAATACCCCTTATGGAAAATAAAATATACGACTTTATAGCTGTTGGTGTTGGACCTTTTAATTTGAGTCTGGCATGTCTTACAGCGCCAATTGAAAATCTAGATGGTTTGTTCTTTGATAAAAATGAATCTTTCAACTGGCATCCCGGAATGTTATTGCAGGACACCACTCTTCAGATTCCTTTTTTGGCTGATTTAGTAACACTTGCAGATCCAACTAGCCCGTTTAGTTTTTTGAATTATATAAAAGAGCAGGGCAAAATGTACTCGTTCTACATTCGTGAAAACTTTTTATTGTTAAGAAACGAATATAACCAATACTGTCAATGGGCAATTAAGAAACTCCCAAATGTATTTTTTAATACAGAAGTTTCGATGATTGAATATGATGATAATGAGTCTGTTTATATTGTGAGTACAGTTTGCACCAAAACAAGTAAGGTTACTTTTTACAAGACTAAAAAGATCATTTTAGGTACGGGAACTGCACCACATATTCCTAAATCCTGTCAAACTCTTAAAGGTAAAGCAATTCATTCGTCTGCCTACGTGCAGAATAAAGCAGCATTACAAAAACAAAAGTCGATTACCGTTTTGGGAAGCGGACAAAGTGCTGCCGAAGTTTTTAATGATTTATTACAGGAAATTGATGTGTACGGATATCAGTTGAACTGGATTACACGCTCGTCCCGTTTCTTTCCAATGGATTACAGCAAACTAACTTTAGAAATGACCTCTCCTGAATATGTGGATTACTTTTACAGTCTTCCCGCTGAGAAGAGAGATTATCTGTTAAAAGAGCAGAAATTGCTTTACAAAGGAATTAATAAAGACCTGATTGAAACTATTTTTGACACTATTTATGCTAAAAAAGTGATTGGGGAAATTGATGTGAATTTAAGAACAAATTCCGCTTGTGTAAAAGCAGATTTTGACGAAAGTAAACAATCTTTTGAATTGGAATTGCATCAGGTCGAACAAGATAAAAAATACCGTCATGTTACCGACGCATTAGTTCTGGCAACAGGTTATGGTTATAAATTGCCTCCTTTCCTCGAAGGAATTACTGACAGAATCCAATGGGACGATAAAGGACGTTTTGCTGCCAATCGAAATTATAGTATCGATAAAAATGGAGGAGAAGTTTTTGTTCAGAATGCGGAATTACACACACACGGATTTGTTACACCCGACTTAGGAATGGTTTGTTACCGAAATTCTTATATTATCAAAGAAATTACGGGTGTTGAGCATTATGCAGTTGAAACAAAAATTGCTTTTCAGGAGTTTGGAGTTGCTGTAGCTGAAGTTGTAGAGTCAAATGTTTTTGAAGAGATTCTGTAAACACTGCTCCGGTTCAACGGCTAGAAGGTATTCAATAACAAGACCGTAATCGGCTGAGATAATCTTGGTTGTTGTTTTACCATTTTGAGGAAAATACAAAATCAGATTATGTGACTCCCATTAAAAATAATAATAAGTTTAACTCGATAAGAGATGATGAATAATAAAATAATTGATATAGAAGATAAAGCTGTTTCTGATATTGTTTTTGTCAAAACAATTCCTGGTATGGGCGTTTTTGAATTGCGTCCAATAGACTTAGAAACTGATATGCCTTTACTTCATGACTGGGTGAATCGTGATTATGCGGTTTATTGGGGAATGAATGGATTTTCTTTGCAGGAAGTGTACGATTCATACCGCGAAATTCTAGAGAAAACTGATGTTTACATGGGAATTTTTAACGGTGACATTTCCTTTTTATTAGAATGTTACAATCCCGAAACAGATAGTATTGGAGCGTATTATAAGGTAGAAAAAGGGGATAAAGGGATGCATATTTTAGTAGCACCCTTAGAGATACCCGTAAACAAGTTTACTTGGACAATTTTTACCGTAATACTGGATTTTATTTTTTGTGATGCCAAAAATCAACGTGTTGTTGTTGAACCTGATGCACGCAATCATAAAATTCATGCATTGAATAGAAAAGCTGGATTTGTATTCCAGACCGAAATTGATTTGCCTCATAAAAAAGCACATCTTGAGTTTTGTACACGTGAGGATTATTATAAAGCTTTGCAATCGGTTTAGATATAATAGATTGGAATTATCCAATAAAAAGTACTGTAGCTTTAATTTAAAGTGATTAAGGTGAAAGTAAATGTTTTTTTTTGTTAAATAGAATGATAAGCGGGTTCAGGGGTGGATCCGCTTATTTTTTTGCAGTTAAGAATGGAAGTTTCTTATTTGTATTTATTCACTATAAAACCTCCTAAATATACTTTCTAGTGCATTATTTTAGATACTTAATAAAACAAGGAATCAAAATTTGTACTTTGTTTTTGTTTTTTATGACCTGGTAAATTTAACCTGAATAAAAAAATGCAGAGATCATAGTCAATATGTTCTCTGCATTTTTTATTTCCTTGAATGCACTATTTACAATTTTTATAGTAAATCTTGTTGCATCGGTTTTATTTTTTTTATTATGAAATAACAGATCAGAACGAATATAATCCACAAAATATAGACCGTAGCCAGAGAGTAGCCATAATTAAGTAATGGACTATCTTTGCCATAAGAAGCAGTCGTTATTACCATCGTTTGTAATGATTTTCCATTAAAACATAACCAAATCATAGCTGCTAAATGAATGATAAGGGTACTGAACAGATAGGTAAACAAAGGAATCTGTCCTAAAGTAAAAAAGAAACTGACAACTTTGCCTTTCCAGTTTTCTGCATAAGCTAAGAACAAGAAAATCGGACCTAATGTGATCGCCAGAAAATCCAATGAAGCTGGATATTTAGTAAGATTGAAAAACGACAGTAGGCTGATTAGGTTTGAATTTCCTGCTTTCCACGGGATAGATTCTCCGTAACCATTTAGGCCACGTAATAAGAAAAATAATCCAATAAGAGTAAAACCACTGTACAGCAGTACTTTTTTTCGAATTACTGGCGAACTTTCTGACCTACAAAAGAATCCAAAAAAATAACCCAGTAAAAGAACACCAAACCAAGGGAGTAGTGTATAATTTACGATATATAAACTCTGACCATGAGGTATAAATTTTTGTTGATGTAACAAATACCAGAAGATAGCATTTATAGAATCCCCTTTCATTTGCAAAGAATCCAGTAAATGATGAGCTATTATAATAGTTAAAGCGATCGATAAGATCAATTTTCTGTTGAAGTATTGTAACCCCGCCATACAGTACAGGCATAAACCTAATGAACCAATGATAAAGACACCAATCGTACGGTAATAGGGATCAAACGTATACAAAAAATTGTTTACGAAAATTTCAATAAGGATCAGTACACTGCCAAGTTTGAATAACTGCCATACATTTTGGTTTTTGGTTCTCTTACCCATCCAGTGAAATAATTCAATACCAGCTATAAAGAAAACTGCGGGAGCAAAATAATGTGATATAAATCGGGTAAAGAACAAAGTGAAAGTGGTATGATCTAAATCTGCCGGATTGGTGTTCCAGTAATGAAAAAACAGTCGGGTATGATCCAGAATCGCAAAAGTCATTACTACTCCCAATAGTATTCTTTGGGATTTGAAAGCGCGCTGATCGATATGCTCCATCTAATTAAAATTTATAAGTAAAGTTGATCATAAAATTACTTGGCTTTTGTGGACGTGCATAATAACCGTCGCTCACCCAATATTGTTTGTCCAGAATGTTATTGGCTTTAATACCAATTCGATATTTCGGACGGTTGTAAAACAGGGTAGCATCAAGAAGATTATAAGAGGAAAGAGTAAACGTATTTGTATTGTCAATAAAAGCATCAGAAACATAAGAATTTCCAATTCCCAATCCCAGTCCCTGAGCTTTACCATTGACAATAGTGTAACTTGCCCAAAGATTAACCACATTTTTTGGAGTACCAGCGGCTCTTTTGCCCATTACATTTTCGGCTGACTTGGTAAACTCGTTATCATTATATCCATAACTGGCTACATAGTTGAAACCTGAAAAAGGTCTTCCGATAATTTCTATTTCAAGCCCTTTACTTTTTTGTGTTCCGTCTTGGACAACGAAGGTTCCCTGAGTTGTCACATCATTTCTTAAACTGTTTGTTACATCAATCTGGTAATAGCTTACAGTTGCATTGATTTTGTCTGATAAATCAAGTTTAACACCACCTTCCAGTTGTGCAGCCTCTTGGGGTTTAAAAACAGAAACTTCTCCATTTGGCTGAAGTTTGCTACCTATGTTTTTAAATCCATTCATATAATTACCGAAAACCGCTACTTTATCTTCAATAATTTGATATACAAGACCAAATTTAGGAGAAAGTGCGGTTTGATTGTAGTCACCTACAGTTGTGCGGGATTTTGTATTTGTTGTTCCATCACCAATATAACGATCTACACGTAAACTAGCCATAACTAAAAGCTGATCTGTTATATTTAGAACATCTGAGGCATAAACACTATAGGTAGATTCTTTTGTCTGGTTTTGTCCCGTGTTTCTTTTTGCTAAAACCGATTCAACGTCCTCTATTCGAATCACTGGCGTTGCACCTAGATTATCGAGGTTTGCCGGTTCAAATACTTTACCACCATATCCTAATCCATCATATCGGGTTGATCTGTAACTGGATAAATAATCAAAACCTACAACAAGTCTGTTTCTGAGGTTCCCGATTTTAAAATCTCCGGTAAAATTTTGCTGGAAGTTTTTTCGCACTGTTTTTTCATCCGTAAATGCTCTTAATACGCGATCAACAGATGATTTATTTTGCCAGATAAAATCAAAAATATAAAGATCATCATAAGTACCACCACCGTAAGCATATCTGGACTGAGAGGTCCATTGGTCAGAAATTTTGTATTCAGCATCAAGCAATACATTGGTAGAAGCCTGTTTACTTACGAGAGAGTTGTCATTAAGTGATATGCGGTAGTCTAGATTAAGATCTTTAAAGCTACTTAGACCCAACGTAGGAGAAGTAATCCATCCGCCCGGAGCAATTCCTTGTACACTTTGAAAATCAGCATTCAGCGTAAATTTCAAGCGGTCTGATACTTGATAAGTAATGCTTGGTGCAATAAGTAAAGTAGCAGAGTTACCCTGATCCTGAAAGGTATTTTCGGTCTGACGAGCCACGTTTAATCGAACCAGTAAACCTTCGGCATCCTTAACCGGGGTATTGATATCTAATGTCATACGGTTCAGGTCCCAACTTCCCATGGTATAGCCAATTTCGCCTCCAAAATGATCGTATGGTTTTTTGGTAATGTAATTAACAATTCCTCCAAATGAGGTCATCTGCGCTCCGAAAAGTGTAGAACTTGGACCTTTATAGGTCTCTACACGTTCTACAGCAGCAAGATCTACACCTGTGCGCAGATAAGTTGCCATTCCGTTACGGAAATTTTCACTGGTTTGAAAACCTCTCGAGAAAAAAGAGGGCATTCCAGCCCCCGTTTTTGCAGGTGCAGCTCCCGGAACATTTCTAAAAGATTCTTCGACTGTTAAAGCCATCTGCTCTTTGATTAGTTCTTTGTCAACTACACTATAAACTTGTGAATTTTCAAGGTTTGAAATTGGAAGTCTCGACACATACTCACTTTTCTTTTTTGAAGTAATTTTATATTTGTTTCCTACAATAAAAACCTCATTAAGAATTTCGGCATTAGCGGTAAGGTTAAAATCCAATAAAATTTCTTCCCCTGTTTCTACGGTAACTGTTTTTGTTTGTGGGGCTAATCCCGTGATATTGACCGTAAGCGTATTCTTTTTTGATGTAAGCTTATCAAACGTATACCAACCATCCTTGTCTATTTTTACACTGTATTTTCCATTTAGGTTAACAGTGCCGTACAGTACCTTCTTTCCATCTTCTGTCATAACCTGACCTTTGATGACACCCGATTGGGTTTGTTGTGCCTGAGTTTGTAAAGACAATAATAAGAATGCAGCAGTAATAAGCAGCGAGGGTATGTACTTGTTTAATGATGTAAAATAATTCACGAAATTATTATTTATTAATTAATGTAAAATGGTGTTACCGGATTTTTTACAATACCGATATAAGGAAGGTTTTGAAATGGATTGGCACGATTTCTCAACTGTCTGTTATTATTCAGTTGCAATTTGTTTAGAGCATCAGGGCTGAACTCATTAACAAACAGGTCAAATTTTTGGAAAGATTCGCTGAATTCAGGATGTGCAGATTGGTAATCTAAGATGCACTCTGCTACAAGCTTCCAAAACTCGTCTTCTGGAAAATCAGCATGTTCTACAAGTATTGCAGCTATAAATCGGAATATAGAATCGAATACCTGTGTAAATAAAGGCAACGTTTTACGATCGTCAGGAACGTCAACAGCAAGCCTCAAAGCTTCTTCAGGAATCTCTAAACTACAGTTAAGTAGTGAAACCTCTTCACCAATATCTTTCATAATAGCATTAACAACCTTATGATCTTCCAGAATCAGGATTAAGTTTTCGCCATGAGGCATAAAAACCATGTCCCATTTGTAAAAGCAATGAAGTAAAGGACTCAAATAACAGCTAAAGTACTGTCTTAACCAATTTGAAGTTGTTAAACCAGATGCCTGTATTAATTCAGGAAGGTAAGCTTTGCCTTCATTATCAATATGAAGTAATGCTGCCATTGTAATTAAACGCTGATTCTCAGAAACCTTATCGGCTGGACTTTCTCTCCATAAACAGGCGAACATTTTCTTGTAAGGAGTATCACCTGGAACTGCTGTTTCATAATATTGATGAGCAAAACTCAAACTGGCGATTTCTCTCAGAATGATAAATCCCTTCGATTGTAAGTAATTATCATCCTTTACCAGGTTGTAAATCCACTCATTGATTGGTGGGTTAGACAACATAAATTTAGGAGATAGCCCACGTACATAACCCATGTTGAGAACAGATAAAGCCGTTTTAACATAGAATTTTTCAGGATGGGTAATATTATAGAATGTTCGTATCGATTGTTGCGGCTGGTATTTATCGGCATTGTATCCCAAACAAACCAGTCTGTTAGTTGCAATATCGGCTGAAAATATATTGGATAATTTATTAAACCATTGCCATGGATGCACCGGCATATAAAAATAATCATTAGGATTTAACGCTTTTTCAAGAAGCTGATCGTTAAAGTTTTTTAACGTTTCTTCACCAAGTTCCTGTAGCATTACTTTTTCATAATCTAAAGGCAGGACGGCAGTAAACACAGCAGTCGAGCGATGACCGGCAAGCCATACCAAAGAAAACGGTGCGGCAGCTTCCGGAGCATATTCCCTGTGATCGCTAGAAGTAAAACCGATTCTTCCATTATTAGCAATGAATCGAGGGTGACCTGTCATGGTAGATTCAGTTTGCTGATAGCCAGCATCCAATAGTTCTTTTGAATTGGGTTTGCCATAATAATTAAGGTAAGCACTTCCGGCCAATGTGCTGCATACTTCTTCCAGGTAAACAGGTAACGACTCCTCAGGAATTCCAAGTTCTGCCTTAAATTCAATGATAAAACTTAATGCGTCTAGTGTAACAGTTTCGCCTTCAGTAAATTTTTCAATGGATGGAGTATCAATATACCAATGGTTTAAAGCTAAAATTTTGGCATTAAACTGATAGACGTTTTTTTCGTCTGCACTCGTCAGTTGATAGATTTCCCAGCCGTCTTTATTTCCGATTAGCTTCGGAATAACAAGTCGTTCATGAGAAAATTCGGCAAGTGTTTTTCTAAGGTGCAAACGAGTTACTTTGTCCCAAACTGTTTTTTCTAAATGGCTGGATGCTTGTATTGGAGAGATTTGCGTATCTATATTCATGGTTTTAGCGTATTATAGTTTTAAAGAAGAGCTAGATTAATTTTGTCTGATAAATGAAAAGTGGATTTTTCAGAGTACCGGCAAATTGTTGATTCTTGAAAGGATTGGTGGCGTCAAGCATTTTTGTGCTGTTTTGCATTTGTAATCTATTTGAACACGTTTTAATGATCTCTGAATCAAATAAATCATACTTTCTGAATTTATCCTCCAGTTCAGGATATTCTGATTGGTATTCTGTTACGCATTCCGCTACAAGACTCCAAAAATCTTCTTCAGGCAGATTTACATGTTCTACCAGTACATGATTTAGATATCTGAAGAAAGAATCAAATATCTGAGTAAAAATTGATAGGATTTTTAGATCTTCAGGGACATTGATAATGATTCGTTTGATTGTTTCTGGTAATTCTTTTTCCTGATTTACAATAGCTACTTCTTCACCAATGTCTTTCATAATTGCCCTAACCGGAACATTGTCACGGAATACCAGAATTAAATTTTCGCCGTGTGGCATAAAACGCATATCATGGTAATAAAAGCAATGTAAAAGCGGGCTAAGGTAAGATTGCAAATAGCTTTGAAGCCATCCTTTTACATCCAAAGGGGAAGATTTAATTAATTCCGCCAGCAATGAGTTTCCGTTTGTATCTATGTGAAGCAGTGCTGCCATAGTCATAAGACGTTCACCATTTGCTATTTTGTCCATCGGACTTTCTCTCCATAATGTAGACAACATTTTTTTATAAGGAGAATCTACTTTTATAGCTTCTTCGATGTACGCATTGGTGTAACCAACTGTAGCGATTTCTTTTAAGGTGGTAAAACCCTTTTTCTGAAGATAGGGATCATTTTCTACAAGGTTCGCAACCCATTCGCTAATCGGTGGGTTTGTTCGCATATAATAAGGCGAAAGCCCTCTCATAAAGCCCATATTAAGAATAGAAAGAGCTGATTTAACATAAAATCTTTTAACATCACTTACGTTAAAAAATGTGCGTACCGATTGTTGGGGCATATATAAATCTTTACTATCACCTAAACAAACCAATTTTGATGCAGCAATATCCGGGGCAAATAAATAAATCAGTTTATTGTGCCATTGCCATGGATGAATAGGGAAATAAATATAATCTTCTGGTTGAAGTTCTTTTTCTGTAAGAATCGAATCAAATGATGCTTTTAAGCCTGCATCTAATTCCTGCTCCATTACTTGTTGGTAACTAAGAGGAGGAATACTCGTAAATTCGGTGTAATTTTTATGGCCTGCTACCCAAACCAGTGAAAGCGGTGTTGCTGCTTCAGGGCTATAATTCTGATAATCTACTGCATCAAAGCCTATTCTGGCACTATTGGCTACAAAACAAGGGTGCCCGGCAGTCATGGCATGTTCTACATCAGCGTAACTTGCTTCAGTTAGATCTTTAGCTGAAAGCTCACTATTAGTGTACATATAAGCACTACCATAGAGACAGCTGATTACTTCTTCAAGGTAAGTAGGCAGATTTAGATCAGTAAAGCCTAATTCCTCAGTAAATTCAAGAAGAAAAGCGATAGCATCAAGAGGTTCAGGATTTCCGTTTACTTTTTTAGTAATAGAGACTGTGTCAATATGCCAATGGTCTAATGCAAGTATTTGTGCATGAAATTGATATTCTGTTATTCCATCTTGTGCACTAAGGCTGTAAAGCCCCCAGATTCCGTTAGTACTCTGCAGTTGAGGACTAAGTAATAATTCATGTGAATATTCACATAGCATTTTTCTTAGCTGTATTCTGTTTACTTTTTCCCATATTTCAGGTTGAAGATGTGATGTGACTAGTTGAGGATTTAATTGACCATTCTCATGTCTTACGATTCGGGATTTTTCTTTCATTGGGTTTTTTGGTTTAATGGATATGATTACTTTTTCAAAGTGTTTTCTTTTATCAGATAAGCGTTTTTAAGGGGTATACTTAATTGCTTTAATCTGTTAAAATTTTGATAATGATCTTTTCCGTTAAGAGTAGGAAGTAAGTGGTTGTATTTTTCATAATTATGGGACAATTATTTAGTATTGTAAAATTTTGTTTTTGTTAGCCTGCCTAGTTCTATAGTAGATTACATAGGTTTTTTTTGATGTGATAACAAGATTTATGTTGTTTTTATGAGAATTACTATATACATTTGCTTTGTTCTTATTTATTCTAATTATAAATAATAATTTAGTTCAGCAAAGCTATTTATAATAATTTTAAATAACAAAATTTATTTTGCATATTTTTCGTACTTAATTTTATCTAAATTATCACTAAATCTTTATTAAAGTTTATGGAAACAAGTATCATAAGTTCTTCATCTGAAGTTGCAACTCAGCTAATTAGATTTAGAAAAAGTATTTATGCTGATTCTTATGTAGGAGGAAGTCTTTCAGATACAGTATTGCAGGAAATTCTAATCAATGCAACATGGGCGCCTACTCATAAAATGACAGAACCCTGGAGATTTATAGTGCTTGAAGGAAGTCAACTTGAAAAATATGGAAATTATATGGCAGGCTATTACAAGTATCTGTATGAGGATATTACTGATGTCGAAAAAAAAGCGGCAAAGTATAATTATCTTAAAAAATATCCACTTAAAGCGGCGTGTCTGATCGGAGTGATTCTTTCTAAAAGCACCAAAGTGAACATTCCTGAGTGGGAAGAACTGGCTGCCGTTTCCTGCGCAGTGCAAAATATGGCTATTAGTGCAACTTCTTATCAGTTGGGTTCCTATTGGGATTCAAGTGGTGCTGCAATAGAGTATGTAAAAACCTTTGGTCTCGAGGCCAATGAGCAATCTTTAGGACTATTTTTTATAGGTTTCCCTGAGGAGTCGGCACTTTCTGTAACCAAAAGGAGAACCGCTATAGATAAAAAAGTTTCCTGGCATATTTAATAAAGAGGTTTGAAATTATCCTGAAAACCATGCGAAACAAAAGTTAAGCTAAATTTTAAAAGAAGAATCTGCAGCTGTGATAATAAAGATGCTGTTTAGCTCTTCACTTACGAAAAAATAAAGGCAGATAATCACCCCACCAGAGAGGATTGATCCGGGTATTTTAGTACCGCTGCCATTCTCCAAAAAAATCTTAATATTTCTCTTTTAAACCAAATAATTGTGCTAGTAAAAATACGTTCAATATTTACTTTATTCAGGATTGCATTGCAAGGAACTGAAAAGAATTTTACCACAGGAAATGTAAACAGGGCGACCTTTTTATTATCTGTACCTACCATGTTAGAGCTCAGTATGGAGTCTCTTTTTGTTTTAGTCGATCTTCTTTTTGTAAGCAGTCTGGGTGAAAATGCCATTACAGTCGTAGGGATTACTAACTCTGTAGTGATTCTTATTCAGTCAGTAGCGATGGGTTTGAGTATTGCGGCAACAGCAATGATTTCAAGAAGGGTAGGAGAACAAAAACCTCGTAGAGCAGGACAGACCGCAATGCAGGTCATTTATTTGGGGATTTTCCTTTCTGTGATATGCAGCGTTTTAGCCGTAATTTTTAACCAGGAGATTATGCGTTTTGCAGGTGGATCAGATCATTTGGTGAGCTACGGCAACACTTTTTCTAAAACTATGTTTGCAGGACTCATTTTTATGATCATGCGTATTTTGATTAACGGAGTGTTTAGAGGTTCCGGAGATGCCTCGATGGCTATGCGAACCCTCGCATTTTCGAATGTTTTAAATGGTTTGCTGTGCGCGGTACTAATCTTCGGATTGGGTCCATTTCCGAAACTGGGTTTATTGGGAGCTGCAGTGGCTATGGTGATTGCAAATGTCTTTAGTGTTGGTTACCAGTTATGGTATTTGTTTAAAAATAATAGCACAATTATTATAGGAAAACGACAGATGTTGATGGTTCCAGCCCTGATGAAACGAATCCTAAAACTTGCAACTGCCGGAATGATTCAGAACCTGGTGCCTTCTTCAAGTAGATTTTTAATGATTGTGATTGTTGCCAAACTTGGTGAAAATGTACTAGCCGGCTATATAATTGCCAATCGGATTATTATGTTTAGTGTTTTACCTGCCTATGGAATTGCTAATGCAGCTGGTGTATTAACCGGTCAAAACCTTGGTGCAAGACAGCCGGAAAGGGCAGAAGCTTCGGTATGGAAAACAGGAGCGTTTAATATGTGTTTTCTGGGGCTAATTGCCATTTTTTTATTGATCTATGCCAAAACTCTGGCAGGATTTTTTACCCATGATGAGCAAATCCTTTCTTATGCAAGTACTTATTTGCAGTATATGGCTATTGCTTACTTTTTCTTCGGTTATACCATGGTAATCTCTCGTGCATTAAATGCAGCCGGAAGTGTAAACACGGTGACCGTACTTTATATCCTAATGTTTTACATTATCCAGCTTCCATTATCATATTTACTGGGTACTTATTACGAATGGGGACCAAAAGGAATATTTATTGCCATCCTAATTTCGGAAATTGTATTGGCAACTAGCAGTGTTTTAGTTTTTAGAACCGGCAAATGGAAAACGGTGAAGTTGTAAAAGATTTGAATTATCATTAAACCAATCAATTTGACGGGAACTATAAAAAGGAAGGCTTGCTATTATTTATGATTCATTTTCTTGTAGATATTTACAACATATAAAAAAACCGCTGAGAAATAATTTTCAGCGGTTTCAGTTTTATGATTACTTATAAAGTATTAGCAAATTTTATTTTACCAATAATTTTTTACTTTGTTTATAAGCCCCATCGGTAAGTATAACATGATAAATACCTGTTGGCAAATTCTTGATAGTATAACTAGATGCATTGCGTACAGTATCTATTACAACGCCGTTATTGTTGTAAATGGTAATTATTGCAGTAGCACTATTTACATTTTCAAAAGAGAAATTAACTACATCTGAAGCAGGATTTGGATACATCGAAAAGGATTTATTTCCTGCTAGTGAATCATTAGCTTCAGCTCCGGCAAGAGGAAGAGTTATGTCAAGATAACTACTCCAATCGCTTGTTCCGGCCGCATTAACTGCTCTTACTCTAAATCTATAAGCTGTTTCAGTTCCTTGTTTTGGAACCCACAAATAATACGTAGTCGATGTTCCTTGGGTTGCCCATCCAGTTGCAGCTTTGTATAATTGTACTTCATAGCTTGTTGCATTTGCGACTTGTGTCCATGAAGCATAAAAACCTTGAGCGTAAATTCCCGAATTAGTTATATTTGTAGGAGTTGCCAGAGTTACAGGATTTGGATTTGATGGTCCAAAAGTTACCGTATAATCTTCAACTTCTCCATCGCCAATACTTCCGCATACAGCAGTTGGGTTCGAATTATATTTCATTACAATACGCATTCTGGTTGTTCCAGTAGCATCATTTGGCACCGTAAAATTACCAGTAACTGTACCATTCGACGAAAGTCCAGTGATTACTTTCTCTGAAGCTTCAAATGTGTTATTTTTATTGTAATCTATCCAAATTCCCCAAGATTCAGTATAATTAGAACTAGAAAAACCTGGAGTTAAACTAACTGGTGTACTTGCGTTTGGAGTTAATGTAATATTCTGAGAAGTGTAGTTTCCATATCCGGAAGCATTCGCACCAGATGAATTTGTATAACTTCCTATTACAACATCTTTAATATATTCATATTGATTTGCTCCTTGTGCACTACAATATGGTGAAGTAGCTGCTATAACAGCCGTTGCAACATTAGAATAATCAGAAAATGTAGTATTAGCATTTGCTCTTACCTTATAAGTATACGTATTTCCAGCTGTTAATCCAGTATTTGTATATGTTACAACATTAGCTCCAAGTGTTGCAATAACGCTATAAACACCATCAGCCGAAGCTCTTTCAACTGAGTAAGCAGTTTCATTAGTAGCATTATCTGTCCATGTTAATACAGCTTGAAGCGTAGTAGAGTTTGGAGTTGCTACTAAATTTGTAGGCGCTGCAACTGTTGTTCCGCTTGTAGCTCCAGCTATTATAGCTTCAAAAGGTTTAGTGTTGTAAGCATAATCGGTGATAGTATATCCATCTCCGCTAGCTGTAACTTTTACCTTGAACCAACCGTAGCAAGTTCTTCCTCTGCTAGTGTATTCAAAACCTACATAACCAGTTTGATTGTCCCAAGCTGTATAAGTTGCTGTACGTAAATCTAATTGATCAGGGTATGCTGCGCCAGGTGTAACAAAAGTACTTGAAGCACCTATAGATGTACCAGCAGCAATTTTAGCAATATTTCTTGTTCCAGTTATTCCGACTAATCTCTTGCCGTAAGTTTCAATTTTTAATGCACTGGCAGCAAATTGCCAAGCACCATATTCGGTATTGTCACCAATACCCAAATCTATATATTTCCAAGTGATTGCAGGAGAAACTATAAAATCAGGATTATCTACATAAACAATTCCATAAGGAGCATCGAATTTTATATTTATTGTTTTTGCAGGATTATCCACAGTTATAATTCCGCCAGTTATTGCAGCGTCTTTAAATGTAACTATAACAGCAGCATCATTGGCAGGTAAATGTGGATTTGCTTTCCCTGTAAAAGTAAGCGCTACTTTAGAGTTACTTTGTAATGTTAAAACAGCTGTTAAACCAGTTGGTACTCCCGAAATAGTGTAATCAGTTCCAGGGGTAAATGTTCCTGTACTTTTGGTAAAAGTTCCATTATTGGTCGACAGTGAAATCTCAGTGCTTGATGTTATGCCACCATCATTAGCATCAGCCTCATATAGTGTATTTGCAGATAACACAACAGCAGTTTTAGCCGTCATTCCTGTGTTAATTGTCGCACCTGGTTGAGTATTATAAGCATATTCAGAGATTGTATAACCGTCTCCATTTGCTGCAACGGTAACTTTGAACCATCCATAGCAAGTTAAACCATCAATAAGATAATCAAAACCAACATATCCAGATTTCCCATCCCAGTTTGTATAAGCTGCAGTACGTAAATCTAATTGGTTGGGATAAGCTCCTGGTGCTGTAAAATTGCTTGCAGGACCTACTTGAGTATTTGGAGCTAATAGCGAAATATTTTTAGTTCCGGTTTGACATACTAATTTTTTAGCATAAGTTTCAATTTTTAGCGCATTGGCAGCAAATCTCCAGCCTCCAAAAGCTGGATCATCTCCTTTTTCTATTTCAAAATATTTCCAGGTTAGGGCTGATGAAACAGTTACGTCAGGCATATCAACAAAAAAAATCCCATAGGGATTTACAAAATTGAAATTGAAATATATACTTGTACAAGATAAACCTGTTGTGCCTCCTGTAAATGCTGCTGGCAAAAATGAGATTGCTCCTTTAGTATTATTAGTTAATAAATGATTTGTTGCTTTTCCTGTTAAGGTAACTGTTATTTGAGAATTGGAGTTAACAGTAAGTACTGGTGTAATTCCTGCTGGGAATGTGTGAGTAAAATGTGTTCCCGCTAGCATAGTTCCAGAACTAATTGCAAGTGATTTTGTTCCTGATAGTGTTATTATCGATGATGTGTCAAAAGATCCATCATTTACTACAGCTTCTTTAAAAGAACTTTTATTCACAGTTAATAAGCTTCCTGTATAATTAACTCCCGTTGCAATGAGATTACTTTCTTGCCAAAGGGTTTTTCTTGCGGGATGTTCTAAGGCAGCGAGCATCCGATCTATTTGCCCTTGAGTGTACATTTTATAACATCCTTGTGCGCCATTGTAACCCATGTAATTTTCATTATTCACTCTGTCGCCGTTACAATTTGTTCCTTGAGTGCAGGCTAAGGTATGTAATCCGTCTTCAAGAGGAGTGTCGGCTACTTGATCTGTGCCTGTGCAACCACCCTCAAATGTGTGTATTAGATTGAGGAAATGCCCAAATTCATGTGTTAGTGTAGCCGAAAATTCTTTACTATAGGAGTTATCATATAAATAAGCTCCATTAAAGACTACACGGGCTGTATTGTCAGCAGTCATACCAGAGTCAGGGTACCAAGCTACTCCTGAGTTATTGAGAGCTCCATCTTGGTAAAGATCATTTTGGATATATACATTCATGTATTTTGTATTATCCCAAGCATCGGCTGCAATCTGATCATCATATCCGCTACCGTTGCCATACCCGTTTTTGGTAGAATGAAAGACGACTCCCGAGGTACAGCCTCCATTCGGATCAATTTTAGCAAGTTTAAACTCAATATTTAACGAGCCTCTTCTGGGTTGAAAAAATGGATCAACTGTTGCATAATCAGCATTTCGACCATTGAAATCATCATTAAGTTGAGCAAGATGATTTACTATTTTTTCGTAGGTAATGGTTTTTCCACTTTGAACATCTCCGTATATATGAAAAACAACGGGAATTACGTAGGATGTTTGTAGTAGTTTGGAAGTCTTGGATTTCCGTTCTGCACTAAACTTTTTGGTAAACGCATCAAAGTTTTGCCGTTCTTTTAATGCATTGGGGTTCTGTTTGTAAATTTTGTCATTTTCTTCTTTTGTTCTGCAGGGTAGCCCTTGAGCACTAATTTTAAGAACAAAAATAAACGCCACAAATAATAATAATTTTGGTTTCATAATTTTTTTTGGGGTTTGTTAATAATGAGACCAAAGATATCTGAATAGTTTAAAATATGATTATACTATATTATTCTGTTTTAATATGAAATAATCCAAATAAATTAACTTTAAAATTATATTAAGTATTTTTTTACTCTTAATTTAATAAGTTTAATGTAATTGATAAAAAAGTGTCTTGTTCTAAAATGTTATATCCATTGATGTATTCCAGTTATAGCTTTGGGCTTACAAAGGAGCATTTTCGGAATACTAAATTCTAAGCAATTTGGATAGTATTAATGGAGAGATAAGTGATAGTTGCGAAATTCAATAAGTACTGAATTTCTAAAGTAGGGTAGAGGAATATTAGGAGAATCTAAACTCAGGAAGTTTTTCTACCTATAGTATATATAGGTAGGTAGTATCAAAGGACTATTTAAATTACGATGGTTATAATTGTCCAAATATAAAATCATGCTTTTTTATATTATTATCTACATAATCATGATTAGAAGATTTGTTATAACTCTTATTAAAAAAATAAGATATATCAAGGAATAATAAATCATTTAATGAAACTCCAAAAACGGAAGCTATTTTTGATAATTTAGAAATTGTTAAATCAATTTCACCACGTTCAATTTTACCATATCCACTAATACTCATATCCATCTCAGAAGCTACAAATTTTCTTGTAAGATTTTTCATTTCGCGTATAGTTCTGATATTTTCTGATATATTTTTATTCATGAGAAACTAATTTTTGTAAATACATTTTAAAGCAATAAATCATTCAAAAAAATGTATCTGTTTAATTGTTAATAAATTATACGCAAAATTAATTAGGAAATGAAAATTAAAAAGCCACAATAAATCATTAAAATATTATAATAAGTTTTTTCAAAATAATTGTTTGAGAACTTAATTTTAGTAAAAAAATGAACCATATCAATATTTTGAACAGTATCTATATTGTTGTTTGTGAGGTCTTTATTGTTTGTATAAACGTTTTTTTGATAACTTCTAAATCAAAAAAAAGAATAAATTAGTTGATTTTGTACTGCAAAATTTATTCAAAATAATATATGCTAAATAAGATTTAGTGTATATATCTAATTTTTCTATTAATCAACTCTTTTTCCGAATAAGATGTCCTTATTTAGGACATTATGCCACTTTTAATTCAGCCTTTTTTTTAAGCTTACAAGTACTTTTGTAAAAAATTAGCTACTATCTATTGGTGCTAAAAACAGCATGAAAGACTCCTTTTTAAGTACTGTATTTTAAAGTATTTACCTGTGATTTGATCTGCTTGATTTTCTTAATAATATATCCAAATAATAGCCAAAATGTGACTGGCTACGGGGGACCCTTTTCTATATTTTAAATATTCTATCCATTTTGTCTTTTTAGTTGTTATCGAAATTGCGTTTATCTATATCTGATAAACATCAAATCTAAATAAATTAAAAACACGATTTTATTATAAGTTTTATGCAAATGTTAATGACATATATTCTGAATTACTACTTTTTAGGAGCTTTTATAATAGTACTTTTTTCTTTTTTAGCGTCTTATAAACTATTTCCTATATTGATTCATTTAAGTTCTGTAAAAAAATTATCCAAAATTCCAGAAGAAAGAAGTTCTCACCTATATAATACACCAACTATGGGTGGAGTAGGGATTTTCTTTGGCTTTACATTGACGTTTGCATTTTTAGGATCAATTTTAAATAAATATTTACAAATAGATACCTTATTAGATTTAACAGCCTCCCTTTTAATTTTATTCTTTATTGGTATCAAGGACGATTTATTAGTCATTTCTCCTTTAAAAAAATTAATAGCGCAATTCTTTGCAGCTGGAATTTTAATTCTGTTTTCAGATATATATATAACCAATTTTTATGGAATTTTTGGTATTCATGAACTTCCATATGTTATCTCAATCATTTTTACCTTTTTTGCTTTTGTAGTTGTTATAAACGCTTACAACCTAATAGACGGTATTGATGGTTTGGCTGGCGCAATTGCCTTAATAATTAGTTTATTTTTCGGATTTTATTTTTTAGCAAATAGACAATTCACGCAAATGCTGATTTCGTTTTCTTTGATAGGTCCACTAATTGCCTTTCTTAAATTTAATGTTTCCAAAACTCAAAAAATTTTTATGGGTGATACGGGAAGTATGGTAATTGGTTTTATTATAATGTATCAATCTATCAATTTCCTAACAATAAATGAGACTTTGGCAATTCCGTTTTCACTAGATAATGGGCCTATTTTTATTTTAGCATTTCTTTCTTTACCCTTAACAGATACTTTAAGAGTTTTTATTATTAGAATTAAAAATGGCCAAAGCCCTTTTAAAGCTGACCGTAATCACATTCACCATTACTTTTTAGATTCAGGATTGACACATATAAAAGCAACAATTATTATTACATCATTATCCTTAATTGTAATTCTAAGTGCATTTTTACTACAGAACGTAAATATCAATCTTGCTTTATTCTTAATTATTATCATTTCTTCTATTGTCTATCTGCCTTTAACATTGAGGAAGTCAAGATAATTAGTATGATAAAAAGTATTCTTTAGAGAATATCTAAAACTCAAATTATAACATAATAATTAAAATAATTAAAATGGCAAAAGTACTTATTGTATTCGGAACTCGTCCTGAAGCAATTAAAATGGCCCCATTGGTTAAAGAATTTAAGAAGTATCCAAAAACATTTACTACGAAAGTATGTGTAACAGCTCAACATAGAGAAATGTTAGATCAAGTATTAAACTTTTTTGACATTACTCCAGATTACGACCTTGATTTAATGAAACCAAATCAAGACTTATATAGCTTAACATCGGATATAATTATTAACATGAAATCTGTGTTAGAAGATTTTCAACCAGATTATGTGTTCGTACATGGAGATACCACAACAACTATGGCAGGAAGTATCGCCTCATTTTATAGCGGTGCTAAAATATGTCATGTTGAAGCTGGTTTAAGAACCCATAATAAATGGGCACCGTTTCCAGAAGAAATAAATAGACAGATAACAGGACGTTTATCAGATTATCATTTTGCACCTACCAAATTGTCTAAGCAAAATTTATTAAACGAAAATATAGCCGAAGATTCAATCATAATTTCTGGAAATACTGTCATTGATGCGTTGTTGCAAAGTATAGACAAAGTAAATCAAGCACCGAGTAGCTTAATTCAGGAACTATCAACAAAGCTTGGCGAAAAAGAGATGATTCTTGTAACAGGACATCGAAGAGAAAATCATGGAGATGGATTTATCCGCATATGTGAGGCTTTAAAAGCTATAGCAATGGATAATCTGGACCGAATAATTGTTTATCCAGTTCACTTAAATCCTAAGGTACAAGAACCTGTAAATCGAATTTTATCTGATATTCCTAATGTATTACTTATTAATCCTTTGGCTTATGAGGATTTTATTTGGATGATGAATCGATCTAAACTAATTATTACAGATAGTGGTGGTGTACAAGAAGAAGCACCTAGTCTAGGTAAACCAGTCCTAGTTATGCGAGATATTACCGAACGTCCGGAAGCGGTAGAAGCAGGAACCGTAATACTAGTTGGAACTGATAAAGAATTGATTATAAAAGAAACCTTGGATCTTTTAAATGATAAAGATCGTTTTGATAGCATGAGTTCTTTACATAACCCTTATGGTGATGGTAATGCGAGTAATAGAATAGTAAATTTTATTGCAGAATTGAAGGTACAGAAATAATATAGCGGGATAAACTCACGAACAAAAAATAATAACAATGAATCAACCAGAAGTTGTAATGATTGGTTTAGGCTATATAGGTCTACCAACAGCAGCATTAATAGCGTCTAAAAATATCCGTGTACTAGGTGTCGATATTAACCCTATAGTAGTAGATACTATAAATATGGGTAAAATTCACATTGTAGAACCACAATTAGATATTGCTGTTGAAAATGCTGTTAAAGCAGGTTTTTTAAAAGCTGCTACAACGCCAGTAGAAGCTTCAACCTATTTAATAGTTGTTCCTACACCTTTTAAAGGAAGAAATGAACCAGATATTTCATTTGTTCAAGCAGCTACAAAAAGTATTATCCCGATTTTAAAAAAAGGAGATTTGTATATTATAGAATCTACTTCTCCAATCGGAACTACTGAAAAAATGAGAGATTTTATCTTTAGTGAACGACCTGAATTAGAGGGCTTTTTAGATATTGCTTATTGCCCTGAGCGTGTATTACCCGGAAATGTTATGTATGAATTGGTATATAACGATAGAGTAATCGGCGGAATAGATGATAAATCAACAGAAAAAGCAATTGCCTTTTATTCAAGATTTGTACAATCTAAATTACACGCTACAAATGCACGAACTGCAGAAATGTGCAAATTAGTGGAAAACTCGTCAAGAGATGTACAAATTGCATTCGCTAATGAATTGTCATTGATTTGCGATAAAGCAAACATAAATGTATGGGAATTAATTGCTCTTGCTAATAAACACCCGAGAGTAAACATTCTACAACCTGGGTCTGGTGTTGGAGGACATTGTATCGCTGTTGACCCATACTTTTTGGTTTCAACATATCCGCTGGAATCTAAAATAATAAACACAGCCAGAGAAATTAACAATTTTAAGTCATTTTGGTGTGCTGAAAAAATTCAATCTACCAAACTAAAATTTGAATTAAAACACGGAAGAAAAGCTAGTATCGCTCTTATGGGATTAGCATTTAAACCAAATATTGATGATTTAAGAGAATCTCCAGCTAAATATATAGTTCAAAAAGTTTTGCAAGATGATAACAATGGAGAATATTTTATAGTAGAACCTAACATCACAGAACACAAAGTTTTTAAATTAACCAATTACGAAGAAGCGGCTCGTTCAGCAGATATAATTGTATTTCTAGTTAATCATAAGGAATTTAAAGAAATTGAGATTGTTGAGGACAAAGAGGTTTTAGATTTTTGTGGTGTAATAAAAAATTAAGTCATGTTAAGATATATAAATAATTTAATCAGTGTTTTTTTTGATAAACGTTCTTCTAATGAAGTAAAAAGTAAGGTGACATTACTAGGTAAAAATTATATTTTTAGAAGATCAACCATAATAAATTTACAAGAAGGTTCTTTAAAGTCAGATATCGTTTTAGATGATAATGTTTGGATTTTGGGCTCACTAACATCATGCAATGGTGGTAAAATTAAATTTGGAGGCTTTAGCAAAATCGGTACAAACTCTATAATAATGTCAGCTAATCACGTTGAAATTGGCAGTTATACGGCAATAGCAAATAATGTTAGAATAATTGATAATAATAATCACCCTATAAATCCAGAAGATAGATTATTTATGCGTCAACAATCTGAAGATTCATCATATAGATCAATAAAACATTCTGATTCGGCTCCTATCATGATTGGAGATAATTGTTGGATAGGAGAGTTTGCTCGTATATGCAAAGGTGTAACAATTGGTAACAATTCTATTGTAGCAGCGTCCTCTGTTGTAACAAAAGATGTTCCTGAAAATGCAATAGTTGCTGGAAATCCTGCGAAAATCGTAAAAATTGATATTGATAAATTACCAAGAAAATTTCTAAAAGAAGAAATCTAAATTCATATGAAATCAAGAAGTCAAATAATTTCTCTAATAACAGGCAAAGGTTTAGCCTTAATAGCTACAATGCTGATGCCAATGATATTAACAAGATTTCTTAATATGCAAGATTATGGTACATATGGACAATTTTATACCGTTTTATTATTTTTAGTTGGTATTAGTACAATGGGGATTCATACAAGTTTGTATTATTTTTTCAATATTAAAGAAGGTAAAGATCAAAAAAAACTAATTCTACAGTCACTAATAATTTTATTATTAATGGCAGTGGTAATAGTATTTATTCTCAAAATTCCGATTATAAATGAAAATATCCTAGAGAAAAGTGGGTTAAGTAAATACTTTATTTATTTGGTATTAGCTTTACTTTTCTCCATACCTGTCGAAATGATACAGCCCTTATATATACTTCATAATGACAAAAAAATGAGTCTAATGTATCCTTTTTTTTTGGTTATATTGAAGACTATTTGTATCATAAGTTTCACACTTTACAACAACAATATTGACTCCGTATTAAAAGGTGTAATTTTGGCTAGTTTTATTACTTTTTCTTTTTTATGCTATTATATAATAATTAAAATTAAGAGAATTCAGATAGAATTTGACTATAGTTTGATAAAAGAGCAAATTGTCTATAGTTTTCCTTTTGGATTAGCTGTAATGTTAAAATTATTTAGTTTGCGGTTTGATAAAATTGTATCACTTAGCGTTTTAACTAGTACACAATATGCAATCTATATAATTGCTTATTACGGTGTACCTGGAATTAATGAAGTATTTGATTCTCTTGCTCAAGTTTACACTATAAAAATTACTCATCTTTATAAAGAGAACAACATTGCAGAAATAGTAGAAAATTATAGAAATTTAATTGTAAAAACATTATCCTATACTCTTCCATTGGTTTTGATTGTTTGTTTATATGCAGATAGTATAATTAGTTTGCTTTTTTCAAAAAAATATTTACCTGCAACTCCATATTTTAGAATTTATTTAATTTGTGTAGTTCTTACTGCATTAGGAGCTGGATTGATACTTAGAGCTACTAACAATACTAAATCAACACTTAGGATTTACTTTATAAGTTCAATAGTAACAATGCCTGTTACTTACATTCTAGTTTGTAATTTTTCAATAGGAGGTGCTGTAACAGGTTCAGTTATTGGATTAATTATTCCAATTGCTTTAATTATTCGTAGCGAAATGAAAGTGCTGAATACCACAATATTTAATCATTTTGATTGGAAAAAAATATTTTTAATTTTTTCAATATCAATACTTGTTTATGTTCCTTTTCTGTTATTAAAAATTTATTTTGGGACTACCGTAATTATTACTGCATTACTAGGAATTATTTATCTCATTCTGGTTTTTTTATTTCAAATAAAATATGATGTGTTTATAATTGAACATGACGAGTTTCTTGAAAAAAAAATGTTATTTATAAATAAACTCAAAAGGATTATTAAATGATAAAGCTTTATAAACTTAATATTGGTTTTATTGTTATAATTTTTATTTGGCAAGCTACACAAACAAGTATTTTTAGTGGTTTTGATGGAGCTGGGAGAGTAAATGTATTTTTAACTATATCAATTTTGTTATTAAATTTATTCAATGATAAGTTCGCATACAACGTATTAAAAGAAAATTCCATCCTAATAATTGCATTTTTAGCTCTCATTTATAAAATTATTAACTCTTATTTTTTATATAATCCTAATTTTAATAAAATAGATACTGAGATATTTATAATGTCTAGGTTAGTTATTCCATTTGTAATTATATATGTAGTTACATTGATCCCAGTTAGGAGAGTAAATGTTTTTTTGAAAGTCATGATAATAACTCTATATGCATCAAGCTCTATTTTTATGTTTACTTCCAACTTTGTAAATGGAAGATTTCATAATAATATGATGAATATGAATGAAATAGTAATAATCATTTTAGCATTAGTAGCAACTATTTTATTATATGCATTAAATAATAGAATGTCTTTATTTAAAGTAATATCTCTTTTAATAATACCAACAGTTTATATAGTATTATCAGGATCAAGGATGGCTTTTGGCGCATTTCTAATTTTAGGACTTGGATATTGGACTATAAAACAAGAAAAAATGGATTTTACTTTTATATTCAAAATGATTGTTCTTGGTATTGTTTGTTATAGTTTATTCCAATATATTGCTGAAAACACAACCTTGGGTGAACGGCTAATGAATACTACTGAAGACCTTTCAGGAATGAGTGAAGCAAAAATTGTTAAAGGAACTATTTTTGAGAAATTCGGAGATCGTGGTATTTATTACATCAAAGGATGGAGCATTTTTCTTGACAATCCATATTTCGGAATTGGACTATTGAATTATCGAAAAACTAATTCTTATGTATGTCATGTTGAGTATATGATCAATTTAGCAGAACTTGGAATAATAGGGTTTACCTTTTATTTTCTTCTTTTAAAATCAATGTTTAGCAAAATATACACAAAAATCAGATTGAATAAAGACTTACAATCAAAGTTTTTAATGTGTATTTTGTTTAGTATTATTTTTTGTGGTTTTGTACTTTTTCTATATAACTCTTTCGCTATAGCTTATCTCTTTGGAATAATATCACTTTTAACCTTAAGAAAATCTCAAAATAAGTTTATATGAAAATAGTACAAATCATACCAACATTAAGTTCTGGAGGTGCACAAAGAATTACTATTGATATTTGTAATGAACTGTCAAAAAAACATGATATTTTTCTAATTCAAATTGTGTCAGATTCAATATCACATACTACTTTTTATAGAAATCAATTGAATAATAACATTCAATATATTAATTTGAAAGGAACTGATAAAAAGGTTCTTGATTTAATGGTTTTATTACCTCTTTATAAGAAAATTAATGAAATCAAACCAGATGTTGTTCATTCTCATTTAAATATTGTATATACTTTTTTACCATCAATTTTTTATAAAAAAGCAAAATATTTTCACACGATACACAGCCATGCAGCCAAAGAATGCATATCCCTTAAAGGTTATTCACTTAGAAATGTTATTCGTTTTTTTTATAGTAAAAAATTAATTAATGCAATTACAATATCGGGGGAATCTAAAAAGTCATTTGAAGAATTTTATAAACTCGATTCTCCAATACTAATCGAAAATGGATGTTATCCTAAGGTTCCCACAAATAAGTTCGAAGAGGTCAAAGAGTATATTTTTAATTTAAAAAAAAATAAAGACCGTTTGGTTTTCATCAATATTGCGCGTTGTATTGAAGCAAAGAATCACATGCTATTAGTGGAAGTTTTTAATCAACTTTTATCCGAAGATCATAATGTACTTTTACTTGTTATTGGCTCTAGTTTTGATACGCCTTTTGGACTAGAGATAAAAAAAAATGCAAGACCTGAAATTATCTTTTTAGGGCCAAAAGAAAATGTAGCAGATTATTTACTTAATTCAGATGTATTTTGTTTGAGCTCGTTATGGGAAGGATTACCTATCTCACTTTTGGAAGCCTTATCTACAGGATGTTATCCTATTTGCACTCCTGTTGGAGGAATTCCTAATGTCATTGTAAATTCTCAACTCGGATTATTGTCGAAATCTGTTTCGCATGAAGACTTTTATACAGTTATAAAAAAACATTTGATGAGCAAATCAAATATTGATAAAGAATATATAAAGAACTATTTCGATGAAAATTTCCATATAAAAAAAACCGTTGAAAAATTAAGTTTTTTCTACTTAATACAATAATGAAAAAAATGAAAATCCTTGAAGTAATAGCGAGTTTAGGAGCTGGTGGGGCAGAAACACTTTTGAAAGATTTGGCTATAGGTATAAAAAAACACAATCATGAAGTTTTGGTTGTCATAATTGATTCATTTTCTAATGACATTTCTGAGATGTCAAAAATAAATCAATTATTTGAAAACGGTATAAAAGTAATAAGTCTAAACAGGAAACCTGGCGAAAAATCACTTTTTTTATTCTTTAAAATATATAAATTATTGAAAGAAAATAAACCTACGCTAATTCATATTCATTCCTTTTTGGCAAGTATATACTTTTTTCCTTTTGCATTTATATTCAAAATCAAATTTGTTCAAACAATACACAATACACATATAAGTGAGAGTAAATTATTAAAATTAGCTTACTCTAAATTATTTCACTTAAAGTTTAAATATACCTATTGTTCTGATGAAGCTTATTTGAGTTTAAATAAAATTATAGGAGAAGGAATGGTTATCAATAATGGTATAGCTTTTCACGCAAATCAAAACATTAGAGAATTTATAACCCAAAAATATGAAATTCCCACAAACAGCTTAATTCTATTAAATGTTGGACGGATTACAAAACAAAAAAATCAATTATTACTTATTGACTTAATAGAAAACCTGAATACTGAATTATATGAAGGCACACTTTATCTATTAATATGTGGTAAGCATTATAATGACAGTCTTTATCAAAATATAAAACTGCATCATAACCAATTGAAATTTAAAAACAATATTAAATTTATTGGTATACAAGATAACATTAATGATTTAATGTATTCATCAGATTTATATATCTCCTCATCGATTCATGAAGGATTACCTATTACTGTTCTAGAAGCCATGAATACAGGTGTTCCACTCATTTTATCTCCTATAAAAGAGCATTTAAACGTATTTAGAGATTTAGAATACTGTTATTTTCCTAAAACGAATGCTGTAAGTTCGTATGTTGAGTTATTTAAAAAAAATGAAAAACTATTTGCTGTTAGTAAGGAAGAAATAATTAATAAAAGAGATTCTATGATAAAAAAATTTAGCATAAGTGCAACAGTATCAAACTACTTAATTTTTTTCAAAAATCTTTAATAATAACAATTTGGTATATGCTTATTCTGTATGCTTTATAAAATTATAAATGCTTATTTAAAATGTTAAGTATCTATAGAATGAGACATTGGTTCTATAAAAAAAGAATTTCCGCAAAAATAGGAAAACTAACAAAATTTGCTTGAGGCGGAATTGACTGTGTCCTTCATTATAATATGTATAGTAATTGGTGAAAATGTATAAATAGGAACAAATGTTACAATAGGTGGCAAATCTGAACATCCTAATGAAGTAATGAGTGTTGAATATCAATTATTCGGCTCTAAATGAATAATACCGACGCGCTAAAAGGTATTAAAACTAGTTAATAAATGAATAAAATTGTTTTTATTGGAGTTGATTACAAAAAAGGAAAAGGTGGCGTCGCTAGTGTATTGTTTCAATATTCAAAAATATTTCCTGAAGCAATATTTATTAAATCCACATCCTCAGTTAATAAAATTAGCAACTTGATACAATTTTTAATTTGTATCTCTAAGCTTTCATTTCTTTTAATTAGAAATTCTAACTTAATTATCCATATACATGGATCGTCATATCATAGTTTTTTCAGAAAGTATATCATCTATAAAATATGCAAAAGATTTTCTTGTAAAATAGTATATCATATACATGGAGGAGAATTTAATGTGTTTTATGCAAAATCATCTAAAAGAGTAAAAAGATATATTGAAGATTTTATAAACAATGCTGATCAAGTTATTTGTTTGTCAAAAGAATGGGAAATATTTTTCTTAGAAAATTTTAATCCTAAGAGAATTGATGTAGTTCCTAATATTGTCCCTTATCCTAATCTTAAAGTCAATAAATTGAATAATCTCTTTAAATTTTTATTTCTGGGCCATATTTCTGAAAACAAAGGAATTTGGTTATTACTAGATGTTATTATAGAAAATAAAAAAAAACTTCTTGGTAAATGTAAATTTCTGATAGGCGGTAATGGCGAAGTAAATAGATTACAAGAGTTAATATTAAAAAATGATTTAAACAGTTTAATAGAATATATTGGTTGGGTATCTGATGACATAAAAATCAATTACTTGAATAGTGTTAATGCTTACATTTTACCTTCTTACAACGAAGGTCTTCCAATATCTATTTTGGAAGCAATGTCATATGGTTTACCGATTTTATCTACTAACGTTGGAGGCATTCCTGAGGTAGTAAAAGAAAATGCAAACGGATATTTAATAAATCCAGGTGACAAAAAAGCATTATCAGATAAAATTTTATACATCATAGAAAAACAAAAAGAGTTTGAGTTTTTAGGAAAAAATAGCATGAAAATGGTAGAACCATACCTTCCTAAAAATGTCAAAAACATATTAAACAACTTATATAATAACATATGAATTTAGGTTTTTTTCTAAGAAATAATTTAAATTTTATGCCATATGGTATAGGTAAAATCATTTCGTTTTTGCCTTATTCTTTTAGGCCTGGAATTAGTAAAAGTTATAGAGATTCACAAAAAGAATTATTAGTATTTAATACTTTAGAAAAGAAGAAAAAAGAAGAGTATCTATTTTTTAAAATAAAAAAAATTACAATTTATGCTTATCAAAATATAGCATTTTATAAGGATTATTATAATTCATTGAATTTCAATCCTATGATGCAACTGAATTCATTCAATGATATTAAGCGCATACCAATAATCAAAAAAGAACTTTTACTTAAATACAATATTTCAGATAGGTCGGTAAACTTTACTAAAGCAGTTCAAGTAAATACTGGAGGATCAAGTGGCAAAACATTATCTTTTTTTACTCCTTCAGAAAAAATGGGTATAGAATGGGCTCATCTCCATTATATCTGGAAAAAACAAATGAAGTTTAAAGTACCTGAATTAAAGCTTATGCTTGTAGGAAGAAACGATGTTCGGAATTATGTAGATTACGATTTCGTTAGAAATAGCCTAAGATTAGATATATATAGTGATTATAATACTATATCAAAAGTATTATTAGGTAAGTATAAAAAAGTTCAAATTAAATTCCTTCATGGTTACCCAAGCGCAATATATGAACTAGCTCTTTATTGTAAGACAAATGAGCAACTCAAGGAAAGGCTTAAGAGAGATTTAAAAGGCATAATATTAAATTCTGAGTTTCCTTACGATTATTTAAGAATCACAATTGAAGAGGTTTTTGGTGTAAAAACAAATGCTTTTTATGGACACTCCGAAGGGTGTATAATAGCATATGAGATAGATAAAAATAAATATAAGCCACTTCATACTTATGGCTATGTTGAAACTGATGAAACAGAGGGAGAATCAAGTTTAATAGGAACGAATTACTACAATTTTCAATCTCCAATGATTAGATATGATACTGAAGATATTGCCTTTAATTGCGAATATAGGGACTCCTTATTAAGTTCTTTTTCGATAAAAGAAGGAAGAAGTGGTGAATATATTTTAGATAAAAAGAATAAAAAAATTCCATTGACAGGATTGATTTTTGGAAGACATCATAAATTATTTGATTACTGTGTTAGTATACAAGCAAGTCAAAGCGAAATAGGTCAAGTCGAAATTTTATACGTAATAAATCAAGACATAAATTTAAGCAAAGACTTCAATCCAATGAATTCATTTGACTCTTCTAAAGTTGATATAGAATTCACTTTTAGAGAGATACCAGAACCTGTAAAATCTATTTCGGGAAAATTTAAACTATTAATTTAAACTAATGAATTTAGATAAATCTTTTCTTAAACTAAAATCATATTGTGAATATCAGAACTTTAAAGGTTGGGATCCTTATGATGGTTTAAATTCTAAAATTTTTAATGCACTCCCATTTAAGCAATGGGATTTAGCAAGATTAGCATGGATTCAAGGGTTTAAAAGATCACCTATTAATTTTAGGAAGATTTTTTTTGTTCCAAAACAATATAATGCAAAAGGTATTGGTCTGTTCTTATCAGGTTATTGTAACCTGTATGAACTAGCTAAAAAAGGGAATAACAGTTTTGACAAGAAAGAGGAGTTTCTTGAAAAAATTATTTTCCTTGCAGATTTGTTATTAGAATTACAAAATAAACACTATTCAGGAGTATGTTGGGGATATAATTTTGATTGGCAAGCGCGTCGTCTTTTTTTATTCCCTAAAAACACACCAACGGTTGTTGCTACAACTTTTTGTGCTTCGGCATTATTTGAAGCATATGAGATTACTAAAAACGAGATTTATCTTAAAACTGCTTTAAGTTCAGCAGATTTTGTTCTGAATGACCTTGGAAGAACACCACATTTTAATGGTTTTCTTTTTTCATATAGTCCGTTAAAAGGGAATAATACTGTTTATAACGCTTCATTACTTGGTGCAAAATTATTGAGTAAATGTTATAATTATACTAAGGATTCTAATCAAAAAGAAACTGCAAAAAATGCCGTAATAGCTGCTTGTGATGGACAACAAAAAGATGGTTCTTGGGTATATGGTCTTTTACCAGTGCAGTCTTGGATTGATAGTTTTCATACAGGCTACAATTTAGACGCAATAAGTACTTATCAGAATTGTACGGATGACTTTACTTTTTCAGAAAATATTGAGCGAGGCTTTAAATATTATATAGAAAATTTTTTTGAAGCTGACGGAAAACCAAAGTATTATCATAATCAAACTTATCCTATAGATATACATTGTCCTGCACAATTATTTGTAACGCTGTCGAGTCTTAACAAATTTATGAATAATAAAGGGTTAGCTAAAAAAATCATGGAATGGACAATTAATAATATGCAGGATCCTAAAGGATATTTTTATTACCAATTGAAAAAGGGGGTAAGTTCAAAAATTTCGTATATGCGCTGGAGTAATGCTTTTATGTTTAACGCTATGACTCAATTTTTAAAAGAAAATTCAAAATTATAATTATGGAATCAAGTTTTTCAAATGGCGTTAATATTTATGCCCCTCAATCTAGAATTGAACTTATAAATTATGCTGTTTTTAATCATAAAATTTTAGTTGCTGTAAACGCAGAAAAAATACTCCATGCAACTAATAAAAGTCGCTCTATTATAAACAGAAATTTAGGATATCCTGACGGAATAGGAGCGGTTTGGGCACTTCGCAAAAAAGGTTTTAAAAAAGCAGTAAAAATTCCTGGATGCGAACTTTGGTTAGATATAATTGCTGCATATCATACTACTAAAACATTTTATTTAGTTGGAGGAAAAGATGAAGTAATTGAAGCTACCGTGGTAAATTTAAAAAAAGATTTTACAGGGATTCAGATTTTAAATTACAGAAATGGTTTTTTAAAAACGGATGAAGAAAAAGAAAATCTAATAAAAGATATAGTCGAGAAACAACCTGATATTGTTTTCGTAGCAATGGGTTCTCCTAAGCAAGAATTGCTCATGGAAGAAATTCAAAAGAGACATAAAGCAACTTATCAAGGATTAGGTGGGAGTTTTGATGTGTTTACTGGTCATGTACAACGAGCACCAAAATGGTGGATAAATAACAATCTAGAATGGGCTTATCGTTTAGTATGTCAGCCTTTACGAATAAAAAGGCAAATTCATTTAATTCGATTTTTTGCTTTACTTCAGTTTAATAAGCTTTAAATAAATAAATAAATAAATAAATAAATAAATAAATAAATAAATAAAATCATGAATAAATACATTTACGCATTAGCATCCATTCTCTTGCTTTTGCAATCCTGTGCTTCCAAAAAAGATATTTTATATTTTCAAGACAGCACTGAATACATATCAAGCCGTATTGAGTATACAGGTTCGTTAATACAACCGAATGATATTTTAAGTATTACTGTGGGGGCAAAAGTTCCAGAAACGGTTATTCCTTATAATATTCAACAATTAGGTACAAATAGTATGTCTAATATTGAGACAATGAAATTGCAAGGATACTTAGTATCTCCTCAAGGCACAATTGTTTTTCCTGTATTAGGTGAAATTCCTGTAGTCAATAAAAGTACCTCTGAGCTAGAACAAGAACTAAAAAATGTATTAGAGATAGGAGGTCATTTATTAAACCCAACTGTAAGTATTCGTCTTTTAAACGCTAAAGTTACTGTACTGGGGGAGGTAAATAAGCCAGGAACATATTCTTTTACAGAGCAATACCTTACTTTACCTCAAGCTCTAGGATATGCAGGAGATTTAACTATTAATGGTAAAAGAAAAGATATAATACTTATCAGAGAATCACTAGGTATACGTACTATTAAACACCTAGATCTTACTACGACCGATTGGATGAATAATCCAGATTATACTATCAGACAGAACGATGTACTAGTAATAAATCCTAATAATTCTAAAGTAAAAACATCCGGCTATATAGGAAATGCAGCTACCATATTAACGATAGCTTCTTTGGTATTAAGTTCGGTTATTTTGTTAACACGATAATTTTGAGATGGATAAAAATATAACTAAAAATAGTTTTTTAGACTTTGACGAAAAAGAGACTACTATAAATTTTGTAGAATCATTTAAAAAATATTTGCGCTATTGGCCTTGGTTCTTGGGTGCAATGCTTCTTTCTCTTTTAATTGCATTTACATATTTACGTTATGCAGATGTTATATATACAACAGAAGCTAAAGTTAAACTTATAGATGATAAAAAGAATACTAATTTTTCTCTGGATATCTCCAAAGCATTTAGTAAATCTGCTATTAACTTAGAAAACGAAATTGCTTTGTTTAACTCATATCGTCTTTCTGAACAAGTAGTGCAGAATTTAAAATTAAATGTAATTTATATTTCAAAAGGAAAAATAAATTCTAAAATAAATTTTAATCCACCATTTGTAATCAATTATGCGCTACCACAAGATAGTTTATCAGATATAATACGGTATGACATAAGTATTACTAAAACAGGATATACAATTTTAGACACAGATTCAGGAAAGACCTTGAAAACTAAAGGATATTGGCTTAATAAACCGCTTCCTAATTTCCCGATTACAATCCAACCATCTGCGAATGAAAGTATAAACTCATTTGTTGATAATACGTATCAGATAATTTTAAAGCCTATTAGAGTAGCGACATTAGAGCTAACTAAAGCAGTACAGGTAACTGCAATGGGAAAAGATAGTGATATCATTTCATTAGTTTTAAAAAATTCTGATGGACAACACGCTCAAGTTATCTTGAATAATTTAATTAAAGTATTTGAAGAGGACGGAATTAAGGATAATCAACAAGTTTCCCGACGAACAATTGATTTTGTTGATAATAGATTTGTGTATTTAAAGCAAGAATTAGATGCGATAGAAATATCTAAAAAAGACTACAAGACAAGCAACAATCTAAGTTTTATTCAAGAAGATGCTGGAGTGAGTATAAAAATAAAGTCTGACAAGGAACAAGCACTCTTTGATGTAGAATCTCAATTATTATTGGTTAAACTTCTTCAGGATAATTTATTTAAACAGTCTGGTTTTGATCTTTTGCCTGCTGATATTGGAGTTCAAAATGCTACTATAAATCAGTTAATTACAGGTTACAATACATTAATATTAGAATATCAAAAGCTACAAACGAGTGCGGGTAGCAATAACCCATCGGTTCAAGTTGTGTTAAGTTCTCTTAAGAATCAAAAAGATAATATTATAAATTCTATAAAAGGCTACAAGCAACAATTAGAAACTACTCGTAATCAAGGTGTATTAGCTCAGCGAACTGCAGATGGTGCTTTTTCGACGTTACCCGAAAAAGAAAAAGTATTACGTAGTATAGAACGTCAGCAAAATCTAAAAGAAAACTTATATCTATTATTGCTTCAAAAAAGAGAAGAAGCTTCTATTAATCTAGCTGTTACAGTACCTAATACCAAAATTATAGATTATGCCATAACAAATAATATTCCTATTTATCCAAAAACAAGTTTTGTCTTTTTGATGGCCTTAATGTTAGGTTTATTTATTCCATTTGGCGCTTTGTATCTGCTTTTTAAATTTGACAATAAGATATACAGTACTAATGATATCGAAAAAATAAACAATCATATCCCTATTCTTGGAGAATTACCTTCATTACAAGAAAATAAAAATGAAAATAATGAAGCTAATTTAGAAGTATTGGAAGCGTTTAGAACGTTAGTTCATAACACCGAATTTATTACTCCATTTGATGATACTAAAAAAGGAAAAATCTTTTTTGTTACTTCATCTATTAAAGGCGAGGGGAAAACTTTTGTATCATTTAATTTAGCTAATACTCTTGCTCAATTAGGCAAAAAAATACTTATTGTAGGTACAGATTTAAGAAACCCACAATTGCATAAACATTTAGATCAATCTAAACTTGATAATAAAGGATTATCTAATTATTTACATAACAGTTCATTGGAATGGCAGGATTTACTCTATAAGAATAAAACAAACGATTTTTCTTTTGATGTATTGTTATCTGGAGATATACCACCTAATCCGATACTTTTATTATCGAGTAAAAGATTTACAACTTTTGTAAATGAAATAAAAGAACTGTACGATATTATAGTTTTTGATACGCCACCTACATTATTGGTTTCAGATTCATTAATTATTTCTAAATATGCAGATACAACCTTGTATGTTGTACGCTCAGGAATGACGGAGAAAAAATTAATTTCTTATTCTAGTAAACTAAATGAAGACAAAAAACTCAATAATATGGGGTATGTAATTAATGATATTGCCAGTGGGTATAATTATGGTCATAATTATGGTTATGGCAGATATGTTGAAAAGAAAACGTTATTTAATCGTTTATTTAAGAAGTAGTTGAATCTATATTAAATATGCTTTAACCGAAAAGGTCCTCATTTATATGAGGACCTTTTTTATTTTAAGCTATAATATATTGGAACATGATAAAGTGAAATTAATCTCTGTAAAAGATATTATTCTTCTGCATCAAATCACCAATTTTGTTCTTATTGAAGTAAATTGATTCAGTTGAAAATTGGTTCATTTGCTCTTCATTATGGATATCTGTACCTGTAAAATCATATAAATCTTTCTCGATTAAACGTTCAGCAGTTCTCTGAACTTCCCTGCCGTAGTAGCCAGTTAATGACAATAAATTAAGCTGGAAATAAACACCAAATGCTTTTAATTTTTCAAATTTATCAATATGCTTATGAAAATAAAAGTAACGTTCAGGATGCGCTATTATAATTTTATAATCTTTGCATTTTAATTCAAATAGCATTTCATACAAGTCTAATGGACAGCTTACAAGTGATAGTTCTACTAAAATGTATGAATCCTGTAAGCATAAAAGATTTTCTTTACTCAATCGTTCGATCAAAGTATTATCTAACATATATTCACTAGCATATCCTTTTAAAAAAGATTTTTCTTCTTCAGATTCTATGGCAACATTATATGCGGTTTTTATACTTGTGGGAGTATTATTCCAATATTTAGCAAAAGTGTGCGGTGTAGCTATCGCACCTGTAATATTGATTTTTTTCATGCCTGAAATAAGCATTTTAGTTTCTTCGATTGTTTTAGCACCATCATCAATTCCAGGTAAGAGATGGTTATGAATATCAATATAATGATTAGGTATTAAATCTTTTAAATAATAGCGGGATTTAAATAATGAAAACATATGGAATAGGTGTGTTTTTTGAATAGAACTTTAAAATATTCACTATTAGAGCAATTGTTTTTTGAGATTAAAAAAGATTTTAATTGTTTGTAAAACTCTCATTTAGAATATAAAGCAGTGCCGCAAAGGTAAGTGTATTTAGTTGTTTTATTAAATAAGTCAAAAACATAATTCTCCTGATTTAGGACAAAATAACACTTTTTAGACTTTTTAAGATTGTAAAAATCTATCATGGTTTCATGAATCCGGTAGGACTTACTTTTTTATACTTTTTATATATTTTATTAAAATGACTTGCATCTGTGAATCCTAATTTGGCAGCTATTTCATTTACATTATGGCGACCATTTTTAAGTAATTGATCAGCAGCTTTTAATTTTGTCTGAATAATATGTTGCTGAATCGAAACTCCACTGTGCTTTTTTACATAAATACTAATATAGTTGGGGGACATGGCAAATAACTCTGCTATATTTTCAATGCGCATTTTTTCAGCATCTAACGCATGTAGACGGGTATAACCTAATATTTGATTTAACTTATCAAGTTCTGTATTACTAGGGCATTGATCTCCGTGTTTAGAAGTAGAATGGCTTCTTGCAACCATCATCATTACTGCGCCAAAAAGCTCTAATACAACTTCACGACTGTAGGCACATTTTTTTGAAAATTCAATTAATAGTATTTTCAATAAGTTGCAAATATGTTCTTTATCTTCTTCATCTGATATCAAAGTTCCATCTACAGCAGATGGATTTTGTAAAAGAACTTTAATTATTTCCATCCATTTGGCAGTTTTGCCTCCTTCTAGTTTTTCTATAAAAAGTTGCTCTGTAAATTTCACGAAAATGAAGCTTGTATTTTCCTCTATCTCAAAAGAATGGGAATCTTCTGGTCTTAATAAAAAAGCATCTCCCTCTTTATAATTGAACATGGTTTCGTTTAGAATGTGATTACCACTTCCTTTCTCTATAAAAATGAATTCATAAAAATTGTGTTTGTGTGTTGGAAATTCCCATTCGTCGAGCTGTAATCTAAATACATTTAAGGAATGATAGCTACTAAAACGTTTCATATACTGATGATTAATTTATACAAAAATACAATGAAAATCTACAATATATCTTAGTTGTTAAAAAATATCTTTGCTTTTATAATCCTTTCTGTGTAAACAGAATAATAAATTAAACAATGAGAAAAAAATTAACAACAATAGCTTCTTTAATTACTACTGCTAGTTTCTTAGCAGTAAATGGGCAAGTTCAGGAAGAGAAGCCAATTTTCCATTATTCTGTAATGGACGCAATGCGAAACGGTGTTTACATAGGTGATCTTAGTATAAAATCACTTGCTGCTAAAGGAAGTTTCGGATTAGGCACTTATAATCATCTCGATGGTGAAATGATTGCTCTGGATGGTATTTTTTATCGTATAGCTTCGGATGGACGTGTTACAAAAGCAGAAGTTGAACGAGAAGTTCCATTTGCATCGGTTGCTTTTTTTAGAGCAGACAAAGAATTTGAGGTGAGTGGTATTAAAAATATTGAAATGCTCCAAAAAGAAATCATAAGCAAACTCCCATCTGCAAATAAGCCATATGCATTACGAATAGAATGTGTTTTTGAATCTATTGTAGTGGGTGGCGCAAATAAACTCGAAGACTGGAATACTACAGGTTTAGCTGAGTTAATGAAAACAAGGCCTTTATATAAAAAAGAAAATATTTCGGGAACTCTGGTTGGCTTTTATAATCCACCATCTTTTGCAGCTATCGATTTGTCACCGTTTCATTTTCACTTTATATCAAATGATAAAACATATGGGGGACATTTGGTTTCTGGAGAATTATCTTCTGTAAAAATAAAAATTAGTATAGACGAAAAATCAGGTTATGAGATTCTTTTGCCAAAGCAAAATAAAACTTTTGATAAACCTTGGCCGCAGCAAAGCAATACCAAAAGCTCTTACTAATAATTGAAGGGAAAATCTATTTCAAATAATTAAATACAATAAAAATGATAAAATTAAAATTAACAATATTGGCAATTGCTGTAATGACTTTGATTACGAATAGTATGACAGCACAAAATATAAAAGAGATACAACATATTAAGTTTGATGATTTGGGTTGGGAACAGTTGGGAGATAAATTACAACGAAAATATGTATATGGAGAGCAAGGAATGTTAGCTTTATTTAAGATGGATAAAGGAGCAAAAGTACCTTTGCACCAGCATCCTAATGAACAAACATCTTACATTACAAAAGGGAGCGTAAAAGTAACTATGCAAGGCAAAGATTATATCGTTAAGGCTGGAGAAGTACTTATAATTCCAGGGAATATACCACATCAATTTGAATGTCTTGAAGATGGAACACTCGATGTTGACTTTTTTGCTCCTCCTCGTAAAGACTGGATAGAAGGTACTGCAAGTTATTTTGGGAACGCTAATAAAACTAATAACAATCTAGAAGTTGTAGCAGCAATGGATATACGTCCGGGGGATGTAGCTGTATCGGCAGAAGGTCGTGTTTTTGCAACTATACACCCGCTAGGAAGTCAAAAAATACAATTGGTAGAAATTGTAAATGGTAAAGCAATTCCTTATCCATCTGAAAATTTTCAGAAGAATGGTAAAAAAGCTACTGATGCTACATTTGATGCAATGCTAGGACTTATTTTTGATAAAAACAATCAATTATGGGTTATCGATATGGGGCTTGAACTTGGTAAAACAAGGCTTTGGGCTTTTGATATTAGCAAAAATAAAGTAACTCAAAAAATCGAATTACCTTCATCTGTAGCTCCCAAAGGAACTTTTACTCAAGATGTAGCAATAGATGAAAAGAATGGTTTTGCTTATTTAGCTGATATTGCCAATCCGGGAATTATTGTACTGAATTTAAAAACTAAAAATGTTCGTAGATTTAGCGGACATACTTCATTGCAAGCAGAAGATAAAGATATGATTATTAAAGGTAAGGTTACCCATTTTGGCGGTAAACCGGCTCGTGTGGCTATTGATCCTATTACGCTTTCGAATGATCGAGAAACTATATTTTTTGGAGCTATGAATGGTTCTTCTTGGTATAAAGTGTCTGCAAAACTGTTAAGAGATGGTAAAAGTGATGCTGTAATTGGTAATTCGATAGAAAGAGTTGGAAGCAAACCTTTTAGTGACGGAGCAATTACGGATGCAGATGGCAATCATTATTTTACTAACTTGCAAGAACATGCTATTACCAAACTAGATGCTAAAGGTAAATTAACCAATATTATACAAGATAGTGAAAGAATATTATGGCCTGATAATGTTTACCAAGGTCCAGATGGATGGATGTATATTTCAGTAAACCAACTTGATAGTTCGCCTGCATTTACAGGAGCTGGTGATGAGGGCAAACCACCTTATTATATTTATCGTTTTAAAAAATAGACTAATTAAATACTTAAAAGCAACTATGTTTACATTCTTCAAGATTTCTGTTTATACGGCTGTAGTAGCTTTTTTTATACTAAGTTTAATTACGCTTAGTGATGTTTTTATTCATAGTAATCAATTTCGTTTTTATGTATTGACTGTTATAGCAGCAGTGATATTTTTTGCGATAGGTTTTACGGGAATTATCATCTATAAAAATTTCAAAAATATCTATGAATACATTTCAAAAGATAATGAACAAAATTTAGCAAGAGGATCTATTCGAAAATTGTTAATGATTTTTGGATTAATGGCAATTGCAATTACGCTATTTACATGCTCACTTTGCATGGGATTATTAGAGAGAATGAGTAGCGGAACTGCTTTATTTGGGTAACAAAAATCCCAATTAATATAAACATACTTATACTAGTTTAGGTAAAAGAAAGCACACAATAATTTTTTATAATTTTATTGTGTGCTTTTCTTTTTATATAGATTATTAAATCAACGTATGTTGGTTAATTATAAGTGATTATGATTTTGTTTACTTGTTGTTAATATTCAAATTTAATATGAAATTGTATTCTATAAAGATTATAAAAACAAATCTAACTGGTTAATCGAAATTTACAAACATTCAATGATATTTTACAACAAAACAGATGTAGAACCATATTAACTTTGTTAAAAATTTTAAACTTATAAAAAATGAATTCAACTTTTTTCAAAACAATAATAACTTCAATTTTCATGATGTTATTTTTATCATTTAATGCACAGACAAAAAAAGAAAACAGTACTAAAAGTTGGCCAAATGGAGCTCAATTAGTAATTTCAGTATCCATGCAATTCGAAACAGGAGGCCAACCAGAAGGTGCAGAAAGTCCGTTTTCTGGAAGTCCATTACCCAAAGGACAACCGGATTTACCTGCCGAAAGTTGGTTTCGTTATGGAGCAAATGAAGGGATTTACAGAATGCTGGATTTATGGAAGAAATACGATATTAAAGTTACTTCGCATGTAGTAGGTGAAGCTGCTGTAAAATATCCCGAAATTGCAAAAGCTATTGCAAATGGTGGTCATGAAATCGCAGCTCATGGAATGTCATGGAGTAATCAATGGAATATGAGTTATGCTGATGAATTAGCATTTGTAAAAAAAGGGATTGATACTGTAGAATCTATTACTGGTAAAAGGGGAGTTGGATATAATGCAAACTGGTTACGCAGAAGTCCAAACACTCTAAAAGTATTGCAAGAACTTGGTTTTTTATATCATATCGATGATTTAAGTCGTGATGAACCTTTTATCACTAAAGTAAATGGGAAAAACTTTGTCGTAATGCCATATACACTTCGTAATAATGATATTGTAAATGTAGAGGGTAAACATTGGAGTCCAGATCAATTTTTGGCTCAATTAAAAATGGAATTTGACCAACTTTATGAAGAAGGAGCTACCAAAAGAAGAATGATGTCTATTAGTTTTCATGACAGAATAGGCGGAACTCCAGCGATGGTTAAAGCAATGGATACCTTTATTCAATATACAAAAACTAAAAAAGGAGTCGTATTTATGAGAAAGGATGATATCGCTAAGATGGTTCAAAATGATCCTAAAACGCCTATCGATAATGCCGAAGAAAAGTTTAATAACTAATTATAATTTCCATGCACATTGATCATACTACCATTCGAACAAGGGATATAGACAATACAAAAAAGTTCTTTATTTCTGTATTTGATTTAAAAGAAGGGAAACGCCCCGATGTGATCGAAAAATCTATTCCTGGTTATTGGTTATATGAAGGAAATGACCCAATAGTTCATGTCATTCAATCTAATTTAAGATTTCAGCAAAGTAGTAATTATGCTGCAGAAGCAATAGATCATACTGCGTTTTTTATGAATGGATATGAAAAATTTAAGTCAAAATTAGATTCACTAGCTGTGGATTATAGCACAATGGAATTAAAGGATATTAATGAAAAAAGAATCTTTTTGCATACTCCGACAGGAGTTTTGCTCGAAGCTGTTTTTAGAAATGAATAATAAATAAAACAATTAAAATTATGAAAGCAATAGGATTTAAAACATCACTACCAATAACTGAACAAAATAGTTTTTTAGAATTTGAAACTGCTAAACCTATACCAGGTGCAAATGATTTATTGGTAAAAATCAATGCGGTATCTGTAAATCCAGTAGATTTTAAAATTCGCCAGAATAGTGCTGTAAATACAGTTTTAGAAACTCCAAAAATTATCGGCTGGGATGCTGTAGGTATAGTAGAAGCTGTTGGTGAAAATGCAAACTTATTTAAAGTTGGCGACGAAGTATATTATGCAGGAGATATTACGAAACAAGGTAGCAATGCAGAATATCAAATTATAGATGAGCGCATTGTAGGCAGAAAACCAAAATCTCTTACGAATGCAGAAGCTGCCGTTATACCTTTAACAGGTTTAACAGCTTGGGAAATACTTTTCGACCGCATTCGTATTAATCCTGAAAAGGATAAAGGTAAAACGGTTTTAATAATTGGAGGGGCAGGAGGAGTTGGTTCTATTGCCATACAATTGGCTAAAAAAATAGCAGGTTTAACTGTTATCGCCACAGCATCTCGTCCGGAAACTATTGCTTGGTGCAAAGAGCAAGGAGCCGATTATGTGGTTAATCATAAAAACTTGATTTCTGCTGTTAGGGAATTAGGATTCGAAAATGTTGATTTCATTCTCGATTTTGTTGATACAAATTTTTATTGGGATATTATGGTGGATCTTATTAAACCTCAAGGACATATTGCTTCTATTACCGGAAGCAGTGACCCTGTTGCCTTGAATAAATTAAAGAACAAAAGCGTTTCGTTTTCATGGGAATTGATGTACACCCGTTCTATGTTTCAAACAAATGATATACAAGAACAACATAATATTCTCAATAAAATAGCTGATTTATTAGATAATGGAATACTCAAAACTACTTTGAATGAAACATTAACTGGTCTTACGGCTGATAATTTAAAAAAGGCACATCAACTATTGGAATCTGGAAAAACAATAGGAAAGATTGCTATTGAATTTTAAATTAAAAGATAAACATGCAAGCTACAATAATAAATCCTGCAGGAACCTGGGAACTGTGGACTGATGAATTACGCAATGAACTTAATAATGCTGAAAACAATAGGGTAGTAGGTGAAAAATTAGTTTTTGAAAATAAAGAATTTAAAGTTTGGACTATTCATTTACCTGCAGGAAAAGAACTTCCGTTTCATAAACATTGTTTGCGCTATTTCTGGACAGCACTCTCATCTGGCAAATCTATTTCTTACTATAATGATGGTTCTGTAAAGGAAATAATTTATGAAAAAGGAGATACAGTTTATTTTGATAAGCTTAATGAAGAGAATTTTTTCATTCATAATTTAAAAAACACTGGAGAAACAACATTGATTTTTTCAACAGTAGAATTCAAAAAATAAATTACAATTCTAAATTGACATAAAAATGAATTATCAAGAATTATTTCAGAAATATAACTTAAAAGGAATCGAATTACAAAACCGTTTTTTAATGGCTCCTATGACACGTTCTAGAGCTACACAACCCGGAGATGTTCCTAATGTATTAATGGCAGAATATTATGCTCAAAGGAGTATGGCAGGTATTATAATTACCGAAGCAACGCAAATTTCTATGCAGGGTATGGGATATGCAAAAACTCCAGGGATATATAGCCAGGAACAAATAGAAGGATGGAAACTAACAACAGATGCTGTACACAAAAAAGGAGGCAAAATATTTCTTCAATTATGGCATGTAGGCAGGGTAAGCAGTTCTAAAGTAAATGGATTGCAACCTATTGCTCCTTCGGCTTTACTGGCACAAAATACCAATGTTTATATTTTTGATGGCGCTCCAAATGGTGATGCTACTTTTATTCCTGTAGAAAAACCTAGAGAAATGACTAAAATTGATATCGATAACGTAATCCAAGAATTTGTTCAGGGTGCTAAAAATGCTATCGAAGCAGGTTTTGATGGTGTAGAGATTCATGGAGCAAACGGCTATTTAATCGATCAGTTTTTAAGAAGTAATAGTAATAAAAGAATCGATAAACATGGAGGTTCAAAAGAAAATAGAATCCGATTATTAATTGAAATTTCTAAAGCAGTAGTATCAGCTATTGGAAAAGAAAAAACAGGAGTAAGGCTTTCTCCTTTTATAAGCTTTAAAGATATGAACGATCCTGAGATTCTGGAAACTATTATGTTAGCTTCGGAGGAATTGAATAAATTAGATATTGCGTACATTCATCTTTGTGAAGCCGATTGGGATGATGCTCCACAAATTTCAAATGATTTCAGGAAAGAACTTAGAGCAAAATTTAAAAATACAATTATAGCCACTGGTAATAAAACCCCTCAAGAAGGTGAAAAATTAATAGAAAACAATTTGGTTGATTTAATTGGCTTTGGAAGAAAATTTCTGACGAATCCCGATTATCCAAAAAGAGTCAAATTAGATACCTCATTAAATGAAATATCAGATAATCATACTTTATTTGGTGGCGGCACAGGAAGAGGTTACACAGATTATCCTTTTGTGGGGTAAAATCTTAATTTAAGAAAAATTTAACTTGCGCAATCGATTGATAAAACTAGTGCTTACCTACGATTAATATGGGTTTATATTGGATTTAAATAAAAAAATAATTATTTTTATAGTATCAATTTATCTACAAATAACATTTTTTTTAACAATTGTATACGCGACTATTGTCTTGATTAAAGATTTTGCTTTATGCATTTAGATTGGTTTTAATTCTTAAAAATTTAATCTTTGAAAAAATGAAAATTCTTATTTTAAAAAAAATCACTTTTTTTATAATCCTTTTTTGCAGTGTAATTACCATGTCTGCTCAGGATAAAGTTGATACTGTTATTATGGTAAATGGAGAAAAAAGAGAAGGCAAAGTTGTATCGGTTAAAGATAATGCCATTAAGTTTATATTTAAGGGAGAATCCCTAGAATATGAATTTAAAAAGGCAGATATAAATGTAATCGTATTTGCCAGCGGAAGAACGGAAGTAGTTAATAAAACGGCTAGTTCCGAAACAATTTCACCAGTTTCTACATCTACAGATCGCAGAGGGAGAATAGCTATATTGCCTTTTGAGTTCATATCTAATGATCCTTCACTTAATGTTAATTCGATGGCTGAGCAGTTGCAAGCAGAAGGTTATTTGTCTGTTAAAGACAATACTTATGGTTTAGACTTGCAAGATCCTATTACAACAAATAGTATATTGGCTAAAAATAAAATTACACATGCTAATTTAAAATCGATAACTCCACAGGAAATGGCCGTATTACTAGGGGTTGAAAATGTTCTATACGGAATTGCCACTGTAACTAATAAAGGAACTTCGTCTTACGGAAGTGGTGTTTCTAGTTATAATGATAAAGAAACCCAAAACAAAGAAGGTCGAAAAGAAACTACTAAATCATCGGGTTCAGCATATAACTCTAATAATGCCACAACAATGATTAATTATGAAACTAAAATTAATCTGAATATTTATAACGATAAAGGATCGAACTTATACTCGGAATCTAGAAATTCTTTTGGAACCGGATTCGATGCTTACCACGCTACAATCAATTATCTTATAAAGCGTTGTCCGTTTGGATCTAAAGCAAAACATTAATAATTGATAATTGATAATTGATAATTGATAATTGATAATTGATAAAAAAGAGCGCTAAAGCGCTCTTTTTTATTAATTACTTTGAAAAAATAATTAGATTTTTTTATCCTTTAAACCTTTGTCCCTCGAGCCTTTGAACCTTTGAACCTTTTCGAAAAACCTTAGAACCTTTTAATAATGCCATCTCACGAAAGCTTCCATTGCAGCGTAACGTGATAAACCTAATTGGTTGTATAATTCGGCTGTTTCTGCATTTCTGTCTTCTGCTCTTTGCCAGAATTCACGTGCATCTGACCCTTGGAACACAACTCCATCTTTTTGAGATTGGTGTTTAAAGATTCCATGTCTTTTTGCTAATACCTGATCCGGACTCATTGGTACTGCCATTTCTACTTCGTCAATTCCCCATTCTTGCCATGCTCCACGGTATAACCATAACCAACAATCATCCATAAACGATTTTGGTTTTAATCGTTTTACTGCTTCAAAAATAGCATCCAGACATACTTTATGTGTTCCGTGTGGGTCGGCTAAATCTCCTGCTGCATAGATTTGATGTGGTTTGATTTTTTCGATTAAAGCCATTGTAAGCTGAATATCTTCTTCTCCAATTGGTTTTTTCTCGATTGTTCCTGTTTCATAAAATGGAAGTTCCATAAAATGAATTTGTTCGTCTGGCAAACCTACAAAATGACTTGTTGAGCGTGCTTCTCCTTTTCTAATCAATCCTTTTATGTAGCGAACTTCTGGAATATCAATCTCACTATTCTTTTTATTGGTCAAGAAGGTTACTGCTTTTTGATAGATATTTTCTGCTTCGGCGCTTTTGATTCCGAATTTCTCGTTGTAATCGGTAACGAATCTTGCAAAACGCAAAGCTTCATCATCTGCAACTGCAATATTCCCTGAGGTTTGGTATGCTACGTGTACTTCATGTCCTTGCTCTTGCAAACGCATAAATGTTCCTCCCATACTTATGATATCATCATCTGGATGCGGGCTGAATATCAATACTCTTTTTCTTGCTGGTTCTGCTCTTTCTGGGCGTTTGGTATCATCTGCATTTGGTTTACCTCCTGGCCATCCTGTAATGGTATTTTGCAGTTTATTAAATATCTTAATATTGATATCGTATGCTGGTCCTGAATCGGCTAGTAAATCGCTCATTCCATTTTCGATATAATCGGCATCGGTAAGCATTAGGATTGGTTTCTTTAAATCTAGTGCTAATCCTAAAACAGCTTTACGGGTTAGTTTATCTGTCCAAACAATTTTCTCTACTAACCATGGTCTGTTGATTCTTGTTAGTTTTGATGAGGCTTCTTTATCCAGAACAAAAACTACATTGTTATGCTCTTGCAAAAATGACGCAGGAATTCTATTGGTAACTTCTCCTTCTACAGATTTTTTTACAACGTCTGCTTTTCCTTCTCCCCAAGCTAATAGAATAACTTGTTTAGCTTCCATTATCTTTTTTACTCCAAGTGTAATGGCTGTTCTTGGCGTATTGTTTAACCCGAAAAAGTCTTTACTTGCTGCAACTCTGGTGATATGGTCTAAGGCTACTAATCTTGTTTTTGAGTTTTGTAAGGAACCCGATTCATTGAATCCGATATGTCCATTTGCTCCAATTCCAAGAACTTGTAGATCGATTCCGCCCAGAGCTTCTATTTTAGCTTCGTAATCTGCGCAATAATCTGCGATTTCTTCTTTAGTTAAAAGTCCGTCTGGAATATGGTAATTTTCAGGTAAAATATCTACTTGATCCATCAACAATTCTTTCATGAATCGTACGTAGCTATTTACTGAATCTGGCTCCATTGGATAGTATTCGTCCAGGTTAAAAGTGATTACGTTTTTAAAACTTAATCCTTCTTCTTTGTGTAAACGTACTAACTCAGCATATAATCCTTTTGGGGATGATCCTGTGGCTAATCCTAATACACATGATTCGTTTTTCTCTTGTTTTGACTTGATAAGTGCCGCTATTTGCTGCGCAACTGCTTTGGATGCATCGGTGGAATTCTCAAAAACTACCGTGTCAATATTTTCGAATCTTTTTTCGAAACCAGTTGATTTGTCTATTATACTTTTTATCATTTTAAATTTATTTTACCCATTGGGCGTAATTTATTTCAATATATAGTCCCAATCCCGAAGCGCAATGTCATTTAGTTAAGAAAAACAGCTACAATGCTGTACCGAATAAATCTCACGCAAAGTCGCCAAGCCGCTAAGTTTATGCCTAAAACCTTTGCGCTTTTGCGTCTTTGCGCGAAAACAATTAACCATAATTAGATAAAAAGAGCTTAACTTAATGACATTATCCGACGCTTCGGGATTGGGTTTCTTTATAAATAGTTATTTTTTAGTACTGGTTAAAAAATGCATCACTATCCAAGCCAATAAATAGGCAGAACCACACATGATAAATATGATATTATAACCTGCGGTAATATTTCCTAAGATTTTATAATGGTCTAAGATGATTCCTATTGCCAGAGGGAAAAGAATACCTCCAACAGAACCTGCCATACCACCGATACCTACAACCGAGCTGATATCTTTTTTAGGAAAATAATCAGATACTGTTGTAAAAATATTAGCACTCCAAGCTTGGTGAGCTGCTGCTGCCAAACTAATTAAGCCAACAGCTACCCATATATTTTTGGTAAACTGTGCCAACATTATTGGTAATACACAAACGGCGATAAAAAACATGGTTGTTTTGCGTGCTCGTTGTACATTCCATCCTTTTTTTATTAAATAGGAGGATAAATAACCGCCTCCAATACTACCAATAGTTGTGGCTGTATAAACAATTACCAATGGTAAACTTGGCTTCTTTAAATCAAGATTAAATGTTTCGGAAAAATATGAAGGCAACCAAAACAAAAAGAACCACCAAACAGGATCTGTCAATAGTTTCCCAAAGATGAAAGCCCACGTTTGTTTTACTTTAAATAAAGCAGTCCATTTTACAGGCACTTCAGTTTCTGAAACTACCTCATTGTCACTGTGGATATAGTCAAATTCTTCTTTGGATATTTTTTTATGTCTAGCAGGAGTTTCATAGTATTTCCACCAAAAAATCAGCCAAATAAAGCCAATAGCTCCAGTTATAACAAATGCTTCTTGCCAACCATAAGCACCTAAAATTGCAGGAACCATAATAGGAGCAACCACAGCACCAACATTGGCACCTGAGTTAAAAATACCTGTTGCAAGGGCACGTTCTTTTTTAGGAAACCACTCGGCTACAGATTTTATTGCAGCAGGAAAATTACCTGCTTCGGCTACGCCTAAACCAACTCTTGCTAATCCAAAACCAAACGTACTTTTGGCAAATGCGTGTGCTACGGCAGCAACACTCCAAAAGAAAACCGATACAGCATATCCTAGCTTAGTTCCGATTTTATCAATCCATCTTCCAAAACCTATAAGACCAATGGCATATGCTGCTGAAAAAGCCATAACAATATTGCTATAATCAGTTTCTGTCCAATGGAATTCTTTCTCTAATGTGGGCTTTAACAAACCAATTACTTGCCTGTCGATATAGTTAATGGTTGTTCCAAAAAACAATAGGGCTAAGATGCCATATCGAACTCTTTTTTCTGAAGTTATATTCATTTTAAGAATGTTTACAAGATTGAATTAGAATAGTAACTTTTGTAATATAATCCGAAAGTGCATCAAAATTATTCTCTTCAATTGCACTGGTTTTTAAAAGTTTGCTTCCCATACCTACAGCAGATACGCCTGCATCAAACCATGATTTTAGGTTTTGTTCTTCTGGTTCAACTCCGCCAGTAGGCATAAAAAGGAGATCAGGAAAAATGTCTTTTATAGATTGCACGTAAGATGCTCCAACTAAATTTCCTGGAAATATTTTTACTAATCTAGCTCCATAAACTTGCGCCTGATGAATTTCTGTAGGTGTTAAACAACCCGGAATCCAAGCTAAATTATGCTCTAAAACAATTTTTGCAACCTCGGCAGAAACTATAGGACTTACTATAAAATCAGCTCCTAAGTCTATAAATTCTTTGGCCGCTTCAGCCGTTTTTATAGTACCAATTCCTAGCAATAAATCGGGCATTTCTTGTGAAGCTATAGTCCTTAATGCTTCAAAGTTTGTTAAAGCATTTTTACCTCGATTTGTATATTCTACAATACGAATACCTGATTGATATAAAGCTTTTAATATACTTATACTTAAATCTTTACTTTCATGATAATATAAAGGCAACAAACCCGAATGAATGATTTGTTGAATAACTTTTTCTGACTTATTCATTTTGCTTTATTAACTGTTCGATTTCTTCTACTGGGAATGTTGTAGCATCACCTTTTATAAATAATTTTTGATAGGCTGCTCTTGCAGCAAAATCTACTATTTGTTGTGGCTCTTTTCTATGTAATATTCCATAAATAAGTCCAGCCATAAAACAATCTCCAGTTCCAACTTTGTCTATTGTATTTGCAGCAAACAAAGTTTCGCTTTTATAACTATTTCCTTTTTGATACAATGTTCCAAAATAGGTTACACTATCTTCTTTACTAAAGCGGAAAGTGTTCGCAACGATATTACAATTAGGATATTTTGCCAAGATTTCTTGAGAACTTGCATTGGCTTGCTCTACTAAATGAATTTCTTTTTCGGATGCTATTAATTGCTGATTAATACCTATTTCGAGCATTTTTTCTGCCGACCAAATATTCCCCATAATTACATGAGCGTAACTAGCTAGTTTAGGCATTACTTCGTTAGGTTCTGAGCCATATTTCCAAAGTTTTTCTCTGTAATTCAAATCCAAAGAAATTGCAATTCCTTTTTTTGTGGCAACAAGTAAAGCTTCTTCACAAAGTGCAGCAATTTTTGCATTTAAAGCTGGTGCAATGGCTGTAAAATGAAACCAGGAAACACCTTCAAAAACTTCTTCCCAGTTTATGCTAGACGGTTCTAGTTCTGAAAAAGAAGAATATTTACGGTCATAAATTACGCCTGCATTCTTAACATCTGCTCCTTGATTAAGGTAATAGGAACCAATTCTTTCCCCAGACTTAATTACTGTAGTTGTATCAACCCCCATTTTGTTATAATAAGCAAGAATGGTAGCCGACAAAAAATGGTCGGGTAGGGCGGTACAATAGGCCACAGGAACATTCCATTTTGCCAATGCCAATGCAACATTACTTTCGGCACCACCTACATAAGCCGACATATCTTGTTGTTTGGGAAAGTTTTCCCCCATGCTATATCGTAAAAGGATTTCCCCAAAACAAAGTACTTTACCCATGATGTATTATGCTTCGTTTGATGGTTTTCCTATTGTAGCAAGTATTCCACCATCTACATACACAATATGTCCGTTTACAAAATCACTTGCTTTAGAACTTAAAAATATTGCTGCTCCTTGTAAATCCTCAGGATCTCCCCAACGACCAGCTGGCGTTCTACCTATAATAAACTCATTAAAAGGATGTCCATTTACTCTAATCGGTGCAGTTTGGCTTGTAGCAAAATATCCAGGACCAATTCCGTTAGTTTGTATATTAAACTTAGCCCATTCCGTAGCCATATTTTTGGTTAGCATTTTTAACCCTCCTTTTGCAGAAGCATAAGCACTTACGGAGTCTCTACCAAGTTCGCTCATCATAGAGCACATATTTATAATTTTTCCGCCTCCGCGAATAATCATTCCTTTGGCAACATTTTTAGAAACGATAAAAGGTCCTGTTAAATCTACTTTTATTACAGCTTCAAAATCTGCAACTTCCATTTCTATTATTGGAGTTCTTTTAATGATTCCTGCGTTATTAATTAAAATATCTATTGGTCCAACTTCGGCTTCTATCTTGTTTATTGCTTCTATTACAGCAGCTTCATCGGTAACATCAAAAATATATCCGTAAGCTTCAATCCCCACAGATTTATATTCTGCAACTGCATTATTTACAGCTTCTTGTGATGAATGATCATTTATTACAATTTTTGCACCTGCATGTCCAAGACCTTTTGCCATTGCCATTCCCAGACCGTGAACTCCTCCTGTTATAAGTGCTGTTTTCCCTGTTAAATCAAATAAGTTAATTGACATTTTTTTTCTTTTTTATAGTTAATAGTATTCTGAGTTATTGTTATCCTAACAGGTTTTTAAAACCTGTTAGGTATTATTCTTGTATTCTTAAATTATACCAACAAGGTTTAAAACCAAAGGTCTAAGGGGCTTTAGTTTTACACAAAATAATCCCCAAACTTGTCATTTCGACGAAGGAGAAATCTCCACGAGTAGCTCAATAATTTAAGAAAAACCTGTGAGTTAGTTTCTTACGGAGATTTCTCCTTCGTCGAAATGACAAAAATGCGCAGACCAACTTTAAACTTGAGCTTTTATCAAAATTCCTTGGATCTTTGGTTTAAAACCTTGCAGGATTGGTGCTAAATTCTTTTCAAAAAAGGCATAAGTATGGCTGTCAACTACAATTTAATGCGCTGACTAGGTATATTTATCTAAAGTTTTTATTTGAGTGCTACTGTAGCTTTATTCGACTTTTACAATTAATGGATTTTTTAGTTGCTGATAAAAATTATCCAAATAAGTAAACCATTGTTTTGCATCGGTAATTTTTCCTGCTTTATTCCAAGCTGCTCCTGTGTAGTACACGATAGGTTCGTTATTTACAACGGTCGTTTTTCCTAATATTTGTGTTTTATCTACCCACATACTTTTTACTGGTGTAGTTAGTATAGAACCAACTCCAGTAGTTCCGTCTTCACCAAATGTAGGTTCCCAATATCCCATAATACCTTGTTGTTCATTTAATGAAATAACTCCGGCTTCTGGTCTTTTGCTTAAGCCAACTACAACTTCCATAGGTTTATTTCCATTAAATGTATAGGTATTTTCTACACGATTAAGTTGTGATCCAGCATCTATAGAAATGATTTTTGTAGCTTTAACTTCTATTCCTCCAGCAATCCAGCTGTCGTAAGTTAATTGAAATGTACTGCGCAAAGGCCCATTGTCTAGCACTAACCATTTGCGATAATTTCCCGAATAGCGGATACTGTCATTTACATATGGTGCCATATTTCCTGCGCCCAATGTAGGGCCAACGTGGTAATAATCCATTCCGTTGCCACTATCGATATGGTAATTTACAATCTTATAACGTTCGTTAATGACCATTTTATCGGTTCTTTTTACCCAAACATCAAATCCAGAAGCATCTTCCTTTGTGTTTTCTATGGCTTTACCGTAGGCACGAAAGGCTATTTTGTCATTTTCCCAAGCAAAATCATCTTTGCGTTCTGGTACATAACGCGCATAAGTTTTGGTTGCAAAAGTTTCTGGTTTACCTTTTTGTATTACCAGGATAAGTGACGCTTTTGCTTTAGCATTAACTTGTACTAAAAGATTTTGAATTGTGGAAAGTCCGCGGTGTTCTAACTGAAAAGGAACTTGTTTTTTTGTCGCCTGATTAATCACAACAAAATTTGCTGTATCTATTTGAGGATAACGTGATAAAACCGTTGCCCATTTTATAGCTACAACAGCTTCTTTTCGTTCCTGAGCCGAATTATTCTGAATGGTAATTGTTGCTTTTGTTTGTGCAAAAACACCTAACGGCGAGACAAAAGCAAGGCAAAGAAAGAGTTTAATCAATTTCATAATCACTTATTTTAAATCGTTAATAGCACAATGATCCATATCTCCATAATCTAAATTTTCTCCTGCCATTCCCCAAATAAAGGTATAATTAGAGGTTCCTGATCCTGAATGGATAGACCAATTAGGAGAGATTACGGCTTGCTCATTTTGCATCCAGATATGTCTTGTTTCTTGTGGTTGTCCCATAAAATGGCAAACACTTTGATTTTCGGGTACTTCAAAATAGAAATAAGCTTCCATACGGCGATCATGTGTGTGCGCTGGCATAGTATTCCAAACACTACCTGATTTTAGCTCTGTCATTCCCATTTGAACCTGACAGGTTTGTACCACACTATTTACAATTAATTTATTTATAATGCGATGATTTGCCGTTTCCATAGTTCCTAATTCTACAATCTCAGCATCGGCTTTTGTTACTTTTTTTGATGGATATTTGTGGTGAGCAGGAGCAGAGTTTAAATAAAATTTGGCTGGAGAATTAGCATCTACAGATTCAAAAATTACTTCTTTTATATCTTTGCCCAGATATAAAGCTTCTTTAAAATCTATTTCAAATCTTTCGCCATCAGCGGTAATAATTCCTTTTCCGCCTACATTAATGATTCCAATTTCTCTTCTTTCCAGAAAATATTCCGCTTTTAAATCGGTAGGATTAGGTAATACAATTTTTTGGTTTACTGGCATTGCTCCACCAATAATATATCTATCGTAATGTGATAAGGTTAGTTTTACTTGTTCTGCGCTAAAAATAGTTTCGATTAAAAAATTTTCGCGTAATGTTTCTGTATCCATTTGTTTTGCTTCTTTTGGACTTACTGCAAAACGGCTTTCAAAATTGGTATTCATAATAATTTGGTTTGTTTTGTATTATTGAAATTTCAGTTTTTTACACTGTATTTTGGTAATATTATTTTTCATCATTTAGCTTGGCTAAATATTCACTTGGCATACAACCATAGTATTGCTTAAATGCTGTTGAGAAATACGAAGGCGAGTTAAAACCGCACATATAAGTAATTTGCGCAATAGTATGCCGCTTGTTTTGCATTAGCTCGACTGCTTTTTTAAATCGTATTCTTTTTATAAAATCCATAGCCGATTCTCCTGTAATTGCCTTTAATTTTAAATAAAGGTTGGATCTGCTCATTCCGATTTCCTTACTGAATTTATCTACTGTAAATTCTGAATCGGCTAAATGTTCCTCGACGATATTTATGGCTTGTTTTAAAAATTCTTCGTCAAGGGCATTAAAAGCAATATTTTCGGGTACCATTTCTTTTCCAGCCGAATAGTATTCTTTTAATCGTTTACGGGAACGTAATAAGTTTGCAATTTTTGCGGCAAGTAAATTTGGCGAAAATGGCTTTGTGATATAATCATCGGCTCCCATTTCTAATCCTTTTATTTGCTGACTTGTTTCCGTTTTAGCAGTTAAAAGCATTAATGGAATGTGTGATGTATTGATGTTCTGTTTTACACGTTTACAAAAATGTAATCCGTCTAGTTCTGGCATCATTACATCGCTAATAATGAGGTCAAATTGCTGAATTTCTAATAGTTCCAGTGCCATCTGTCCGTTGTAAGCAACTACAATTTCATACATCTTACCCAAATAATCTTGCAGGTAATCCAGAATCTCTTTATTATCATCTACAATAAGTAGTTTGATTATTTGATCTCCATCGGCAGTTTCATCTATTAAAATTTCATTTTCCTGCAGGAGTATATCATCTTCTATAACAAGATTATCGTCTGTTACCATAGATAACTCATATACAGAATCTTCTACACGTGAATCATTTATATATACAGTTTCTGAAGTAGGAATTGCTACAGTAAAAACAGTTCCTTTTTCTTTTGTACTTTCAGCAATGATTTCGCCATGATGTAGTTCGACCAATCGTTTGGTAAATGCTAAACCAACACCCGAACCCAAATTCATTTCTTTATTATTTACCTGATAAAAACGATCAAATACTTTAGACAAATCATCCTCGCTTATTCCAACTCCTGTGTCTGCTACTTTTATAAATACTTTTTCATTTTCCTTTATTAATTCAACTTTTATGCTTTGACCACTTTGGGTATATTTAAATGCATTTGAAAGTAGATTAAACAAGATTTTCTCCATAGCATCTTTATCAAAAGAAAATATAAGTTGCGTTTCTGATGAATGATAGGTGTAATGAATGTGATTTTTTTCGGCAAGTGGTTTAAAGGATTCAAAAATCTCATTGGTAAAACTCACAAGGTCACTTTTACCCACTTTAAGTTGGCGCGTTCCCATTTCGGTTTTTCTAAACTCAAATAATTGATCAACGAGATTATATAACCTTTTGGCATTGATAAACATGAGTTCATGTTTCTTTTTGGATGTTTTATCTGCAAATGGTGATTTTAATAAATCTTCCAGAGGTGCCAAAATCAATGTTAGTGGTGTTCTTAGTTCGTGAGATACATTGGTAAAAAAGTCCATTTTTACCTGATTAATATAACTCACTCTTTCTTTATCTATTCGTTCTAGTTTTAATTGTTGCAGGGCTTTTATACGCTCAGTAATCATTCTGAAAGCAATATATGCTGCTGTACCCATAATTGCCAACAGCAATAAATAAAACCATATTGTTTTATACCATGGAGCAAGAATTATAATTTTTAAACTTCTTATTGGGCTCATTTCTCCATTAGGTCCCATTGCTTTTATTTGCAAATTGTAATTTCCTGCGGGCAAATTGCTATAGCTTATTTTTAGCTCATCGGTACGTTGCCAATCTTTGTCGAGTCCATCTAATTTGTAATAATAATGTGTGCGATTGGCAGATATGTAATTAAATGTATTAAAAAAGATACTGAATTGCTTGTATTCTGGTCCAATCTCTAATTCTTCGGCTTGATCAATATGTTGTTCGAGTATATTTGTTTCATCATCTACAGCAACGGTTTTATTTAAAACTTCCAGTCCTGTAAAACTAAGTTTTAGCGGAAGCAATTGCTGCTTAACCATTGCAGGATAGAAATAAGAAATACCTTTTATTCCTCCAAAAAGCAACATTCCATCTTTGGCTTTATAGAATGAATACTCATTGAATTGCTTGTTTTGAAGTCCGTCGCTTTCGTCAAAAGTTTGTATAGAACCACTATCGGGATTAAATTTAATTAATCCGCTATTAGTTGAAATCCATAAATTATTATCTTCATCTGGAATTATGCCGTAAATAGTTCCTTTTACAAAGTCGTTTTTTGTTTTAAAACTGATAAAAGATTCCTGTGTTTCATTATATAAACTCAATCCTTCTCTTGTACCAATCCATATTCTGTGCTTTTTGTCTTCGGTAATACAATTGACAATATCTTCGCTGACTTTTCCGTGTCCGATGTTTCCAAATAATAGATTATCAGGATAAAACAGCGTAACTCCGTTGGTAGTTCCGATCCAGATTCTATGCTTACTATCTTCATAAAGAAAAGTAATATCATCAGAAGTTGGTCTTTTGCCAGCTTTATCTAAATGAATATGTGTAAATGACTTTGTTTCTGGATGAAATTGATCTAATCCTGATCTTGTTCCTACCCAAATACGTCCTTTATGATCTTTAAGAATACTATAAACTAAATCGCCTGCAATAGAACTTGGATTGTTTTCGTCGTGGCGAAAGCGCTGCACATGACCACTATTTGGGTTCAATAAATTTAATCCGCCGTTGTGAGTCCCAATTAATACATTGCCGTTATCATCAAAAGCAATGGCTTTGATATTGTTAGAACTTAGACTATTTGGGTTATTCTCACTGTTTGAATAATAGCTAATTGTATTATTGTTTTTGTTCCAATAATTTACTCCTTTGTCATTCGTTCCAATCCAAAAATTACCTTTTGGATCTTGCTTTATAACACCGATAACTTCGTCATTTAAAGAAGGTTTACCAGAGTTCTGACTTAGTAAATTGAACTTAATATCGTTTTTATGATAGTAATTGAGTCCACCATAATACGTTCCTAGCCAAATTCCGTTTTGATTATCCTTAAAGAAACAACGCACCGAGTTCTGACTAATGGTGTAAGGCTGTGATATTTGATGGTAGTAATTTGCAAAAGAATTTGCCTTAGGATTAAAAATAGTAAGTCCTTTAAAGGTTCCTAGCCAAATATTTCCTTCGGTATCTTTACCAACACATCTTATATTATTATCGGCTATACTGTTTGTTCCTGAGTTGTGCAGGAGGGAAGTAGCTTGCCCGTTTTGGCTATTATATTGTATTACTCCATATCCTTCGGTTGCTACCCATAATTTTTTTCCATCTACATAAACATCATTAATATAAGGCTTTTTTGCTCCTAGATTAATTTTGATTAATTCGTGTGTTTTTGGTTTTAATTTAAAAAGCCCAACATCTGTTCCTAAAATAATTTGTTGTTGCCAAACGCCGATATAGGCTATTTTTTTTACTTCGTGTGATGAAGCATTAAACTTTATTGTTGTGAAATTTTCGGCTTCGGGAGTAAGCATAAATACATCTCCTGCTATTGATGTAGCCCAGATTCTATGCGCATTATCTTCTGTTATTGATGATATGTACCATTCGCCAAGACTACGCGGAAGTTTATAATTAACAAAATTGTCTGTATCGTAATTATAAACACTGATTCCTTGGTTTCCTCCAACCCATAATTGCCCTTTATGATCTTTAAACAAGCTTCGGATGTAGTAGGATTGTAAGCTATTTTTAGCTCCTTTTATAGGTCTGTATACTTTAAAACCTTTACTATCATAACGATTTAAACCATCTTGAGTTCCAATCCAGATAAACCCGAGTTGATCTTGCTGAATTGCAAAAACTGAACTTTGCGATAAGCCTTTATCAACCGAAATATTGCGAAAATATCGGTCTTGCACTTGGGCGTGACTTTTTATTGCAAAAAGTACAGTGCATAAAAGGGTTATTATAGCAATCTTTTTTCTCATGGTAGTTTAAATAATTCTTGTTTTTTTCCTGCAAGGTCTTTTTTTGACCTTGTAGGTATTGTAATTAAATTGTGATGATTTTCACAAATTCTATTTTCATTTTTATTTTGGCTAAAGCCATATTCATCATCATTTCTTAAACCTCCAGCTAAAGCAGGTGGCTATTCAATGCGTTAAGCTGAAGTAATCTAACTTTTTTTTACTTTAAAAATATAATAAATTTCGATTAAATGAACTTAGATAACTTGTATGGTTTACTTTTTTTAATTCTTATCGTATTTAGCTACATCTGGCAATTCATCTACAACCTCTTGTTTGTTTACTTTAGAACCTTTCATTTCTAACAAAATAGAACTTCCCATAACTTTAGGGATATATGTTTTTCCTTGAAATTTAATTGGTAAACCGCCATAATTAAATAATGATTTTACTGCTTTGCCAGCTACTTGTAATGCCGCTGGTTTTTCTCCATTTAATTGTGCTTGTATTTCCCAATCTCCAACTTGTAAATTGTATAATCCATCTAAGTTTGAAACTGTTTTAATTACTTCAGCTTTACCATCTTTAACTTGTATAATGGTTAAATATCTGAATTTCGGTTTAGATTCTGATGTAATTCCTGCGTGCCATTGGTCTTTAAAATCTTTTATTTCGCCTGTATCATTGGTTACTTTATTCCAATTAACTGCTGCTTCAAAAAACTTGTTGTGCACCTTCATATTCAAAGGACTATTGGCAAAAACACTTGCCGTTACGCTACCTAAATCTGTTTTTACTGTAAAGTTTTGTTGGTTTGCGTTTTCGGTATTTTGTGCTTCGATTGTGTAATAGGGGCAATGAAATTGCGTTGTCCATTTTACAGGTTTCTTAGCTTCTAGTTCATCATACAATACAATATATCCACCATCTAGTTGTAACATATGTCGACGATATAATGTTACTCCTGGATCTCCATAACCATTTTCTTTATTTGGAACTACATTAATTTGATTGAATCTATTCAGCCAAAATTCACTTTTAATTTCGCCATAAGCGTTACTTGCGTCACCTAAAGCATATTGAATATGTTGTCCTGAAATGGCACGTGGTGTCCATCCGTAACCTTCTTCTCCAATTTTCTGACTCAAACTATCCGCCAAAATTGTATTATATGCCTTGGATGTACGATAATACAAAAGGTTATGCTTATCGCTAAAGTTGCTATAATACCCAGTTCCTCCAAAGATTACTTTTCCTTTAAAGTTTACTGTAAATGCATTTTGCGATGCATGTCCATGTCCTGAAGCACCAAATGGACTACTGAATAAATAACTGCTTAGTGTTTTATCGGCTTTAGCCAAATCTTCGTGCATTGCTATTACTCCGACATCACCAAACTTGCGTGTTTTAGGCAAATCAGTAGGCGAGTAAACAGGTAAATTTCTATTTGGTTTAAAGTTTAATAATCTAAATAATAAGTAATCATCTGTACCACGAAAATAGTCTGGATGATCTTTTTTTATTCTATCTACGTACCAGTTTAAATACGGGTTATCTATTTTATAAGTAAGCGCATCTGCAAACCAAGCTTCTCCTTTTACAATGTATGGTATGTTTTCCCACATGTCCCCAATGGCGGTACTTGCCCCATCATTAGGATGTGTATATAACATATAATAAGGTAGATTTTGCATCCACGGCAGTTTAAAATAATCTACTCCACTAAAATCTCCAAACATTTGAGAAAGGTAGATAATAGATTTAAAGTTTACTCTAAAATAGCCATTTCCTTCATGCCAGCCTCCATCGGTTGTGCCTAATACTGGGAAACGTGCCGACCAGACTTCGTACATATACGTAAGCCATTCTTTGGCTTCGGGCACATCATTTATAACTGCTACTGTTGCAATGGCTAAATTGCGCATGGTGATTTGCCATACGTGATTGTCACTTACGTGCAACTCAAAACGGTTTGGTAAATGATTATAAACTCTTTGTGCTCTAAGTGTAATTATGTTTTTGAATAATTCTTTTTCTTGTGGATTTAAAAAATCATATCCTGCATCGTAAAACCAACCTAGTGCTTCGAGAACTGCACCGCTTGTAAAATCATCTCCTGTGGCTAAACCATCAGGGTTCATATTAGCAATATTTAATGCTCTGCGTTTTGCATCTAAGATAAATCGTTTGTCCTTGGTTAATTGATACGCAATACACAAATTACGGACTGGTGTACCTACAGCATCTCCAAAACCATGGTACATTCTTTCAATAATTAACTTTTTTTCCAATGGATTTTTCCCCGTTGTATCAATTACTCTTTGAGGTTTTTCTGTAGGAAGAGGGGCTAACATCAGTTTTTCAGCGAAAGCGATAAACGTTTTGGCTTCAGGATTTTCCAGATTATTTTTATAAAAATCTTCACCTATGCGATTCATATCCCATAATAGGGGATGTGAACCTTGGTTTCGTTTTAGCACTTCGGTTATTGGTGGAGATACTTTTTCATTGGCATATTTAGCATCAATTACAAAATCATAAACAGTAGACCAGGTCCATTGATTGCTGCCTTTTAAAGCATACGCATATTTCCAGTACCATTTTCCTGGTTTTAATGATTGATGTAACGGATAAACAGCCCAACGTTGTTCTGAACTAGTAAGCAGCTCTTTTGTAAAATTTTTATCACTTGCCAACATTACTTTGTAACGTACATTGCCAATATTAGGATCTTCTGGGACTGCACTTCCGCTTTCCATAGGTTTCACCATGGTTTTGCCATTGGTTGCCGGCCAGAGTAAAGCTGGAGCATTAGTTGGCACTGTTATTCCGTTTATAGGATAAGGCCATTCGCGTACTCTCGAATGCAGTTTTTCTGCATTTAATTTGATTGTTGCTGGTTCTTGTTGACTAAACGCATTAAATGTAATTAACAATAACAAAGCAATTATTTTTTTCTTTATCATGATTCTTTTCTTTTGATCTGATTTATAATCCTGATACGAAACTGTCTCCATTTATTTTGCACCAATTTTTTAAATAATTGCGCATTTCTACGAGTCTCTTTTTATGTGATTTATTTACTGCCAGATTAGTTATTTCTCCCGGATCTTTGCTTAAATCAAAAAGTTGCTCTTTAATCTCTCCTTTATTGTAAACAATATATTTATAATCTTTAGTAATTACGGCACGACCACTTATACCTAATAATTCTTCGTTATCGGCAAAATCAGTTTCTATAACTAGTGTATCACGTAAGTTTAGCGATGGATTCTCAATTTTTTTACTAATATCAATTCCTTTTAAATAAGTAGGTTTTTCTACACCAGCAAATCCACAAATGGTTGGGATTATATCGATACCATTACAAACCAACATATCATCGGTGCGAGGTTCCCATTGTCCTATTTTTGAAATGATAAAAGGTACTTTTGCGGCTTCTTCATATAATATTTGCTTTTGGTTCCAGCTATGACCTGCATAACCATCACCATGATCTGCTGTAAAAACAATGATGGTATTTTTTTCGATGCCATATTTCTTTAATGATGCCAATACCATTTCGATATAATTATCTACTTTTTCGACTAAGCGATTATACGCCCAACGGTATTGTCTCCATTGGTCTCCACTCCAGTTTACAGTAGGATAGGTGCGGGCACTTACTTTTTGTTGATCACGTACTATTTGTGGTTCGTTATCTGGAATTCTCCAGTTAATCGGCAATGGCGGACACTGATCAACTGGAGGTGTTTTGGCCAATACATCCATTTTTAAATCTTCATCTCTTGCCCATTCGCAAATATCATGAGGATTTAAAAATGAAGCTACTAGCAAGAACGGGGTGTTTTTATTCTCTTTGATAAATCGGGCACAAAATGATGGTGTAGCTGCATCATTATAATCCTGAAAATTGGTGTTCTCGATATATTCAAAACCATGCTGACTCTTTTTTGTAGTAGGAACTGGTAAATGCCATTTACCTACGTAACCTGTTTTGTATCCTCCGTTTTGGAAGATTTTGCCCATCATTAATAAATCATCTGGCCATTGTCCGTCTTTTTCTGGTGCATTGCCTATAAAACCAGTTTCATAAGGCATTTTTCCGCTAAAGATTGCTGTGCGGGATGGCGTACATAGTGGTTGTGCACAGTAGGCTTTGGTAAAACGAACTCCGTTTTGTGCCAGCTTATCCATTGCGGGTGTATGTAAGTCTTTGTTACCGGCAATACTCATCGCATCAGCAGTTTGCTGATCGGTCATGATGATGAGAATATTTGGACGTTCTTTGGTTTGAGCAATACTTATTAATGGAGTAATTATCAATCCTAGTACGCATAAAAGCAAAATGTTTATTCTAAATTTCATATCTACTTATATTAATAGATTAGCTTATTCTTGTTATTATTTTTAACACATAGTCCCATCCCATCCCGAAGCTCAATGTCATTAAGATAAGAAAAACAGCTGTAATACTGTACCGAATAAATCTCTCGCCAAGTCGCCAAGCCGCCAAGTTTCGCCTAAAATCTTTGCGCTTTTGCGTCTTTGCGAGAAAACAATTAACCATTATTAGCTCAAAAGGGCTTAACTTAATGACATTGCCCGAAGCTTTTGGATCGGTATCGGAACTATGCTAATCCTATTTTTTTCAAATTAACTTCAACAAATAAAACTATTCTTTTACTACCCTTTAAAACCACAAAACGAATTTAATCATCAATGCTTAAATAGGGTTTTAATTTTGTTCAAAATGATATTAAATTCAATTAAAACCCGTATTCAGCAACTTCTAGTTTGGTAATTCACTAGAAAAGATTCAATTGACAATTATTATTTCTTAGACTTATCGCTTAATGATTTTCCAAAATCTCTCCATATTTGGAATTCTTCGGGTGTTAGAATTGATTTTTCTTTTACAGATATCTCTTTTCTCCAAGCTTGTAGTTTTTCTTTTTTTTGTTCTTCGGTAAGTGTTGCGTCTTCTTTTATTGCTTTTTGAGTTTTTCCGTTCTCTGCAATTAAATTATGCATTTTGAGTTTGTTTTCATCACTAAGTTTCATGACTGTAAAAATAGAATCTCTTAATATTTTCATATTTTGAGGCTTGCTTTGTCCAAATGTAACTGTAGTCATTAAGGCGAAACTTAATACCAATAGTATGTTTTTCATAATCGCTATTTTTATTTGATTGATTTTTTTAAAATGCAAAAGCTAAAGCAGCTGTTTGACTTCCTACTAATTCTTTTGGTATTTCTATCACAACAGAATCTCCTTCTTGTTTCCAAACTACATTTTTACCTGTAGAAATTAGTTTTATTTTTTTTCCATTTGTTGGGATATTTCCTTTCCATTTTATTGTTGCAGGAATGGTTGTTCCTTCTTTTATACAAGAAATAGCATATTTCTTTTTCCCATCCTTAGATTGTGTAAACCAAGTCGAACCATCGTTATAGTTTTCAGTGATTCGTGTTCCATAAATGGCTTCACCATTTACTTTAAGCCAAGCACCGATTTCTTCTAATGGTTTATTAATATATTCTGGAAATTCACCTTCAGCCGTTGGTCCCCAGCCTAAAAGTAGGTTACCACCTTTGGCTACAACTTCTGCCAACGTTTGGATTATCCAAGTACCTGATTTTATTGGGGCCTTTTTTGTATATCCCCAACCTTTAGCTATGGTAAGGCAAGTTTCCCAAGGATCTTTTAATTGTTCTTTTGGGATAGTTAATTCTGGTGTACGATAGTTTTCATAAGATCCGTGTACGGTTCTGTCTACCACTAAAATCCCAGGTTGTTTTTCTCTTGCCATTTTGGCTATTCTAGGCATATCTACATCTTGCGGATAGGGAGGATAGTAGGATTTACTACTTTGTACATATGCTTTTTCCATTTCTCCTGGCTGAGGATTTCTAACCCAACCACCATCTAACCATAAAATATCTACTTTGCCATAGTTGCCTAAAACTTCCCCTATTTGATTATAAGTGAAATCTTTAAATTTTTTCCATTGTTTTGGAAATTCGTTTGTGTTATAATTTGCATTACGATTTACTGTTGCAAAACGTGGCCACCAAAAATATTCTGAATGCCAATCGGGTTTAGAAAAATAAGCGCCAATCATCATACCTTGTTTACGATATGCTTCAAAAATATATTTGGTTACATCGGCTTTTGGGTTGTTTGCAAATGGCCCATTGGTAACTTTAAAATCGCTCTGTTGAGTATCGAACATCGAATAGCCTTCATGATGTTTGGTAGTAAATACCAGATATTTCATTCCTGCATTTTTAGAAATTTCAGCCCATTTTTCGGGATTAAATTTAACAGGATTAAAGCTTTTTGATTGATCCCAATACCATTTTTTATATTCTTCGTATGTTTTTGTAGTATCTCTTCTTTTCCAAAGTTCGTTAACCAAAGGCCAAGATTCATTCATGGCGGTTATACTGTAAAGTCCCCAGTGTAAAATAACTCCAAATTTTAAATCCTGCCATTTGTCTAATTTTTCACGAACTAACGGATCTGTAGGATATTCGTATTCGCCAGAAGCTTCGTGAACATCTACTTGGGCTTGCCCAAAAAGTGGAAGAAAAAAAACGACTAATAAAACTATTATTTTATACATAAATCTATAAATTAATATTTAGGATTCTGACGCGTAATTGACTTATTTACATCTGTTTCATTTTGAGGAAACGGATATAATTCATGCTTACCGCTTACAAAGTTTGTTACAGATGGATAAAAATAACCCGAACGAATCAGTTTTACTGCTGCACTTGTCTCGGCTATTTTATCTGCCAAAATTCCCCATCTTATTAAATCGGCTCTACGCATACCTTCGTTACTAAGTTCCCAAGCTCTCTCTTGTTGTAATGCTTTAAGAAAATTAGCTTTGCTTAATCCAGTTGTAAGATTCATTTCTGTAGTTGTTAGTTTTGGTAAAACTCTTGCTACAGCAGTTGCTCCAGAACCTTTTCCGTCTACACTGGTAATCGTTACAGTAGGCTCAGATGTATATCCATCTCCTGAACGTAACATACCAATTGCACTAATACCACCACTCGCTAGTGTAACTACTGCAGCCGCAGCATCGGTACCACCGCCACCAGTAATTTTTATTAAAACATTGGCTGCCGATGTATATCCTGTTCCTTTGTTTTTTAAATCAATAGCAATTCTGCTACCTGCTATATCACCACCAAAAGCTCTTTTTCTTACCTGATTAATGGCATCATAAGCAATAGTATTTGGTCCTTCATTTAATTCATTTTCTACTTCGGCACGCATTAGCAATAAGTCTGAATAACGCATCACCACCCAGTTTATATGGGTATAAGATCTCTCTTGCGTAGAATTAGTTTGATATTCTCTATTCCATTTTGCAGCTGTCCAGCTTTCGTCTTGTTTTGCGGTTAAAAGGGCTACTTTATTTCCCTGTGCATTAATTGTATAGGTTGCTATAGAGAAATCTCGTCTTTGATCTCCTTCGGTAAAGCTATTATAAAATGGTTTTGGTACTAAGCATCTGCCTATACTAGTAGGATAAACTCCGTTTGATGTTAATGCTCCATTAAAATATCCAACCCAAGATCCATTCTCTTTTGCTCCGGCAGAATTAAAAAATGCAACCTGAAAAATATTTTCTGTAGGTTCTAAAACGTGCAGACATTGGTTTTTAAATACTTTAGAATAAGATGGATTTAATTTATATGGATTTTGCGCCATAATATCATTAATTTCCTTTTGTGCTAATTGGTAATATTCTTTGTAATTAGCTGGGCGTTTGATCGTTCCATCTGCATTTAAGGAATATCCCCCTGCAAAAAGAGCTACTCTGGCAAGCATGGCTTTTGCAGCCCATTTATTAACGCGTTCATCTACTGGTGTTTGAACTGGCAAGACAAGCGCAGCTTCTTGCATATCTTTTATGATTTGTGTGTATATTTCATAACGATCTACAAGTCCTCCTCTAAGATTATCTCCTGGTTGTGAGCTTTTTGTTTTAAAAGGAACATCTCCCCATAAACGTACTAACTCTGAATAGTAAAAACCACGCAAAAATTTTGCTTCGCCAATCATTCTGTTTAGTTGATCTTTTTCAGCTTGACTTCCATTTAAATACGAATCCATTTTAGGTATTCTCTCAATCACCACATTTGCTCTGTCTATGCCTTCGTATAATTTACTCCATACAAGGTAGAATGTGTTTGTTTGAGAAATTCCCTGGTAATGTGCTACAGTACGCCAATCATCAGAACCTATTCCGCTTAATTGACCAATATCTGTATCGGCATCAAAAGTTAATGAGATATTCCAACCATAACTATCTACAGATGACATTGGCTCATAAACTCCTAATGTTGCCATATAGGCTTCATTTATATTACTAAAAAAAGCATCCGTTGTAAAGTAGGAGTATGGTGTTACTTCTAGTTCTTTTTCGCAAGAATTAAGCGGTAATAGTAGGCAAGTTATCCCAGCTATTGCGATTGTTCTAAAGGAAAATATATATTTTTTCATTTTTTTAAGCTTTAAATTATAGTGAGATATTTAAACCTGTAAGGAAGGTTTTGCTTCTTGGATAAGCACTAAAATCGACTCCTCTTGTTATGGCGCTATTTATAACACTTACTTCTGGATCATACCCTGAATATTTAGTAAATACGTACACATTATTAGCAGTAAAATAAATTCTTAAGTTTGAAATTTTCGTACTACTCAACCATTTTTTCGGAAAAGTATATCCTAAACTTATATTGTTGATTCTCAAGAATGAACCATCCTCTATAATATCACTATACAAACGTCCTGTTGAATTACCATTAAATGCGGGATTCTTTTTCCCAGCATTTAGAGCTTCTAGTTCAGCAGGATTAGTAACACGTTGTCCGCTTGAGTTAATAGTTGTCCATCTATCAGCATATACCGCAAATGTGTTTAGGTTTTCCTGATTAAGCCTTGAATTGTTTAGCATATTTGCATTATAGATATCATTACCTACTGAGAAATCTAAAAATATACTAAGATCTAATCCTTTGTAACTAAATGTATTATTTAATCCTCCTGTATATTTAGGATTAGAATTTCCTATTGCAGTTCTGTCAAGATCATTAATTACACCATCTGGCACACCGTTTGGCCCACTAATATCTTTAAATTTTATAAATCCAGGTTGTACCACGACATTATCGCTAACCACACCCGATTTTAAAGTATAGGTATTAAGCGTAGGGTTATAATCAAAATCACTTACCTGATACAAACCATCTCTTACATAACCGTACATAACTCCAACTGGTCTTCCTACTTCAAGGATATAGTCATTTGCATTGGTGTAACTATTTGTTATTAAAGAGTTTTCTCCTTCGCTTAAAGCAAGTACTTTAGTCTCATTAAAGGCGATATTAAAACTTGTATTCCAACTAAAATCGGCTTTTTTGATGTTTACAGTATTCAATGTAAATTCTAAACCACGATTAGAAGTTGCTCCAATATTCTGAAACTGCTTTTTAAAACCAGAGCTTGCTGGTACACGTGTGTTATAAAGTAAATCTTTAGAACGGTTTTCATATACCTCGGCTGTAAGTGAGATGCGTTGTTTAAAAAATCCTAAATCTAAACCTATATTAGTCGATTTTGTAGCTTCCCATTTTAATTGTGGGTTAGGAATATTATTTTGATACGCTGTAATATTTGATTGATTATTAATAGGGTAGGATCCTAAATTAAAAATACCTAATGCTGCATAATTTGCAATTCGGTTGTTTCCAGCTTCACCATAACTTACACGAAGTTTTAAATCTGAAAATTCAGGTATGCTTCTCATAAAATCTTCTTCGATAATTCTCCATGCAGCAGATACTGAAGGAAAATAACCCCATCGGTTATCTGCACCAAATTTTGAAGATCCATCGGCTCTTATACTTGCTGCAAATAAATATTTATTCTTGAATGCATAACTTGTTTTTGCAAAAAATGACAACATTTTATCATCCTCAGCATATGATGTTGGGATTCCGGCAATTGTACCTAATTGTAATTTATCCCAACCTAAGTTTACATCTGGAAATGCACTTGCACTTGCATTAATTCCTTCAGAATAATTATAAATATATTCCTGACCTGCTGTAACATCAAATTTATGATTTTTAGCAAAGGTATTACTGTACGTTAGGACATTGTTATAGTTTAAACGGTTAGATGTAGTGTAAGTAACCCCACCATTAGGTCCGCCGCTTCTGATGGCCTGAATACCTCTGGCATCGTTAAAATATTTGTCGCTATTATTATTATCTGTATAACTAACTAATCCGCGATATACCAACTTAGGAGTTAAATTATACTGAAGTTGAAAATTCATATTAAGAGACTTTTTAATCGCTTCTCTTTTCTGACTATCTATTGTAATCGATGGACTCTGAAATATAGGTGAATCCTGATTATCAAATGGATCTACAACAAGAGTTTTAAGATCTTCATCTACACCATTTTTCCCTATTGTAGGGCGGTATTGTAGCAAAGTTTGCAACATACTTAATCTTGCATTTCCACCTTCGCCTGTATCTAATCCTGTTATTTTTTGATTAGAATAGTTAACAATTGCGCTCACAGTTAATTTTTTACTCACATTATGAGTTACTGCTAATTTTGCAATATTTTTTACCGATTCGCTTCCAAGCATAATACCCTGATCATTATTTACAGAATAAAAAGCATTGAAGTTAGTTTCGCTTCCGCCACCACTAAAACTTATTTTATGATATTGAGTTTCTACAGCTTTACCGAAAATTTCTTCTTGCCAGTTAATACCCGGTCTGTTTTGATAAAGAGATGCTAATTCATCATATGTTCCAAAATTTTTCGTGAATTTCTGCAATTTTGCATCGTCAGTCGCTCCTTCGTACATTAATTGAACATAATCATACGGATTCATTACGTCAAGTTTTCTGGCAATCGTTTTTATTCCTCCATAAGTATCATAACCAATTGTAAGTTTTCCGCCTTTTGGTTTTTTAGTCGTTATAAGAACAACTCCGTTTGCACCCTGAGCTCCATAAATAGAAGTAGAGGAGGCGTCTTTTAAAACATCTACAGATTCTACATCTGTTTGATCAATAAAGCCTAATCCACCAGTTTGAGCCACTCCATCTACAACATACAATGGTTCGTTACTTTGTGTAATAGATGTTCCACCTCTAATCCTTAACGAAGGTTCAGATCCTGGTGTTCCATCGGCCATTGTAACTTGCATACCTGCTATACGACCTTGCAAAGCTTGCGCAACGTTTTGCACTGGCATTTTTGCAATTTCTTCACCTTTTAAGGATGATATAGCTCCAGTAAGATTTTTTCTTGATTTTGTTCCGTAACCTACAACAACTACTTCGTCTAGATTATTAGCATCATCTACTAATTTTGTATTTATAGTTGTTCTGTTTTTTACATTTATTTCTGCCGTTTTGGTTCCCATAAAACTAAATACCAATGTTGCATCTGGTTTTACTTTAATTTGATATTCTCCATCCATAGATGTAATCGTACTGTTTTTAGTTCCCTTTTCGTAAACTGTTGCTCCTGGTAATGGTAATTGTTGGCTATCAGTTACAACACCCTTTACGGTTATAGTCTGTCCGTACGTAACTTTACAAACTAGTAGCAACAAAAATAAAAATATAGTCCTTTTCATATTTTTTGTTTAAACTGGAATAAGTTTTACCCTCTTATTTCCTAATTGATATTATTTAAATTGATATTCGATTTTGATTTATAAATTTTGTTATTTCTCAAAAGATATTCATCAAATAATTTTTCATGAGCCTTATAGAAACTCTAAATTAGTTTTTATCATAAGTTGGGTTTTTAGTGTTAGTTAATGTGGTTATTTTTTTTTAATCAATTATTGAATTGTTATCAGTTTAATAAATTATAACAATTTGTTAACTGGGAGAAAAACGCTGGGGAGTTTTGCGTCTGGTAAATAAAAACGGAGGTGTGTTGGTTTATTCATTTTGTGGCTTATTTAAATTTGATTTTGGTTTAACAAAAACAAATATATACATCAAGGGTACATCAATGTTTTGAATACGTCCAAAATACTATTGAATTTGATTAATACGCCCTTTAAACAAAGGAAAAACAAGAAAAAACTTAAACTATTTTTGCTTCTATTTTTGAAGAAAACACCGCTATTACTGGACAATTTTGAGATAGAAAGTAGGGGAGAATGGTTAAATAAAATTTAATGAAATGTTAAGTAAATTTGACCAATAAAGACAATTAAGTACTACTTTTATTGCAATTTTGATTGAGAATTTGATATTACATTTCTCTTTTTTATATGGGATTGATTTTTTTAAATCTATTTAACAATAAATAATTCAAAATTTTAGAAAAATTAAACTCTGATGAGTTATTTTCTGTTCATAAAGAGTCTTTTTAGGTGTAGATTCCGCAAAGTTTTACGAGTTTTTCTATTAATTTTCTGTTGCAGATTGTCTATATTGGTACGCGGATGACGCGGATTCGCTAGAGCGAAAACGCGGATAAAAACTGATTTTCTCTCATCACGATACAAAGTTTCTGACGAGATTTAGATTGTTTTAAAATCCGTCCCGACGCTTCGGGATCAGCGTCTTTACTTATGTAAATCTGCGTCATCCGCGTACCATTTTAGCTCACAGATATGTTTGAAACATAAAAAAAGCGCCTAAAAATTACTTTCTAGACGCTTTTACAAATTGAACTACTTGTTTATAATTAGAATGATTTAGTCATTCAAACTAGCTTTTAGATCGCTTTTTTTGCCATCAACAATAATACTCAGGTCTATGTTTCCTTTTTCAAAATCATTACCTGTATTTGGTTTAATACTGATTTCAGGAGCATTATTGCCATCGTAAGGATATACAACACTTATAAATTGTTGTGTTTTGTCATCATTCTTTGGTTTTTCGAAAGCAAAAGCTGGTCTTGCCGTTTCCTTTGCGTATGAATAGGATACTTTTCCTTCTTCTTCGTTAAGAATAACTTTATCACTATTTAATGACTGAATTAATAGGTTGTTACCATCTGCATATGTAGTATATACTCTATTATTGGCTTTATCATAAACAGGTTTGCTATCTTCTTTTAACTGAAAATGTACTCCTAAATTCCCTGTTGCTTTACCTATTGCTTTATCAATTATTATAAAATATTTTTCGTTGATAAAAAGTACACTACGCTCGTGGTTTAAACTTGTATAACTAGGGTTTGTATACGTTAGTATATCAAGGTTTTTACTCGTTTTCCATTTCTTTTGCTCTGCTTTGGTAATAACCATATTCTGATTATCTAAGGTAAGCGTACTATGAACTCTTGTTTGGCGGAACCAGTTCCTCATTTTGGTAACTTCGGCATCTCCGCTGTAAATATAACAACCACTATCTGGTGTAAAATTGCGTCCTTTTACCCAAAGTTCAAAAGTTCCGTTATCAGGTTGTGCATGAAATTCTGCAGGTGGTCCGGCTTTTAAAACTAGTATGGTTGCTTTATTATCCCATCCGTTTCTAAATGTGTAAAAACCTCCATTTGGGAATGCATTTGATAGATAATCAGGAAGTTTACCTGAAGCTCCTTCTGTAGCATAATATTCGATAAGCCCATCTTGAGGGAACATTTTTGACCAACTTGAAAATTGTTTGATTCTTACTTTTTTATCAACAACCCAAGTATCACCAAACATAGGATAGTTATAGTCAGGAAAAGATATATTGGCTGTAACATAAACCATCTTTTCGATTGTTTTAATGTAGGATTCTGGAAATTCCTTTTCTACACCCGCCATTTTTGCAGAATTATATGCTTTTGTAAAAATTTCGATACAACCTACATGATACGTTGGTGAAAGTTCCCATTGTACACCATCGGCAAATACTTGTAGTTTTATTTCGCGGTTCAGGATTTCGATACCACTTTTGCGCCATTCTTCAGCTTGTTTAAACTCAGGAAAAAATGCTCCTGCGCTTAATACACGCTGTGCTTCAAACAATAAATGATTTCCTTCTTTACTATAATGTTTAGGGATATAAGCTGTTTGCTTATTAAAGCTATTTAAGAATTCTAATAAGAATGCTGGAGTAAAGTTTGGCGAAACTACAAATAAATTAAACGTTCCTGGGAAACTCTGTATACGTTCAGAAACTTCTAACGGACGCCAAGCGATACTATCATTTCCTTTAGATCTTCCTAAATAATTCTTCTTTTCCCAATCACGAAACTGGAAAACCCATTCTTTGGCATATTTCTCATCTCCGCTTACACGATATGCCATTCCCATAGATTGCCACCAGGTTACGCGGTGTAATTGCCAACGAATCTCATTGTCTTTTATAGGCCAATAATCCCAATCGATATCTTTGCCATAGTCAAAAAATCCATATCCTTTATGCGGCTGAAATTTATGTAATAAGGCATTGTCTGCTTTTTCCTGATTGGCTTTGCCAATATCTTTTCCTCTAAAACGGGCTTCATCACCAACATTAAAATCAGGATGTTTGATGTTTTTACGATTGCGGTAATAGGTAAGTAATTCTTTGGCTGCATCATCATACTTTGCTTCAGTAAAAAGTTTGTTTACTTTTTCTAAACCCGGATAGGCAAGATTAATGTTGTCAAAACTTGCCTTAGTAATAGGAGCTTCTTGTGCATGGGTTAAGCAAAATGTCATTAGCATAAAAAATAATGCTGCTGTTCTTTTTAAATTTATCATTGGTTTTTAATTAAATAGATTTAATTTCTGTAATAATTAAGTAGCTATTTATATTGATATTTTACGTCAAAAATAGCTTCTTAATGTCTTTATTTATTCATTAAATTGATTAATGTTTTTATTTATTGTTTTATCAGTTTTACTGTTCTTTTATTGTTACCCTGATGTATTTCGGCAAAATATATTCCTGAATTAAGATCACTCCCTAGTACAATTGTTTGATTATAATCGGCTTTTAAAGTCTTTATTTTTCTTCCTAAAGCATCAAATACAAGTACATAAATTCCTTGTGTAGAATTTCCTTTTACGTTTATCTTAAAGTCTGTTTGCGTTGGGTTGGGAGCAACAATTACTTTTAATCCGTTTGCATCTTCGTCTTTAGGATTGTTAGTTCCTAGAGATGAGTTTATCAATTCTGTTTGTATAGTTAAACCGTTAATAGTACTAAAACTAATATCGGTATTAGTACCATTAATAGCCGCTGTTACATTATTTGTTGGCGATACTAAAACCCAATTACCTGCAATAGTAAGTGTAACAACATCAGTTTGTGGTTCTCTGTTTAGTATTGCGTTTTGACCACTAATCTGGCTCCATTTATAAGTTTCGGTAGCTGATAATAACCCCAGATTTGGATTCGTAAGACTTACTTTTAATTTATTTCCTCCATCTGTTTTTTGAGTCATTACTATAGCTGGTTTATTTACACTTATCACAGCATCATAAGCAAATACAGTCGTTGGGTTAAAAATAACGTAACTAAATATGGCATCTGGTACATACTCAACAATATGCGCCTGATTATTTTGTTGATGAATTTTAAAATAAGAATCAAAATTATTAGCCAGTTGTTGTGTCACTGTTTGACCACCTTGCATTACAATTGCATACTGAAATTTCCCTGCCGTAGGAGCAATACCATGATTTATATATGCTGTAGCAAAATTACCTGTAGTATTAACCGTATTGGCATTATTACGAGAGATTTGTGCTGATCTGGTAACTGTAATAGCTTCAGTATTGCTAGGATTTGCAGGAATTACATAACCATTTCCAATTGCATCGGTTGCCCAAAAATCACCGCCAGTTTGTGTAATCGTAAAACTAGTTCCTGTAGCAGAATTTCCATTTACGTAAGTAGGAGTGTTGGTATCTGCCAGAGCAGTTTGAAACAAAGTAGTATGAATAGGAAAGGTTCCGTTTGTGTCCTGAATATTAGAACCTAAACAAAGTATGATATCTTTAAAAAAGAAATTAGATTTTAAGGCTGTCATTCCTGTTGCGGAATTAAAATCTTTATAATCCATTCCAAAAACTCCATTATTATCAAGAGATGCGTGTGCTAGAAAAGATTTTCCGTTCATTTCTCTCATTGTACCAATTGCAAGTGTACTTAACGGAAGATATGCTACTGTAGTTCCAGGTACGTGCGACCAATCCCAGCCATTTTCTATATAACCATTTGTAGCACGGGTCATTTGGCTTCCTTTTGTAAGTAACTCCAAAGCTCCTGCAGATGTGTATCTTCCAAAAACATTTTCGGTACTCGAATTCTCAAAATGCCAAATATGCTTGCTTGTTCCTTTTGCACTTACCTGAAATCCGTTATACTTATGAACGCTTAATCCCGCATACGGAAAACTAAACTGTGCTTCGGTTATTTCGGGAAGAGGAGTAAGTCCAGAGTTTAAAGTTTGCAAAATATCCATTACACCACTAGGTGTATAAATCATGGTAATCGATAAGGCATTCTGTCTTAGTAAAGCAGTATTAGCAGTTACAGATATATCCCAAAGTCTTACAAACTCTCTTCCTGCATCTTGATTACTAGCAGGATCTGTTACATATAAAAATGCCAAAGCTTGTCTTAAATCATTTATTGCATCAGTATTAGTCGGGAATCTTCCGGCAAGTCCTAAAGGCATTTCGAAATCTTTACTGAATTTACTATAGTTTAAAATAGCACTTTTTAAATTGCTTTGTGCTTCTGTATTTAATTCATACGCCGAATTTTTCAGCATCATATTCATGATAGAGGATTGCTGTAAAGCCTCTACACCATAAGTATTAGAATATGCTCCTCTGTGATGATAGGTAATATAATCGGGTTTAATACAATCGTTCCAGCCATTGCCGATTTTTAAAGCATTATTAATAAACCTTTTTAGAAAATCCATATTAGCAAGTCTGGAATTGTCTGAATCATCCTGAGCCAAAACATAACAAAGTCGTTGTTGAACTGACGAACGAATAACATCTGTATTAAAACCTGGATTGGTAAAATTAAAAGATTGAAATTCTGGCGCTATAAAAGCGGTAAGCGCATTAAGTGCTCCCATATGATGTGTAAATTCTCCTGCTGTAACTAGTTCGTCTTTCATCAAGAAAATAGCTGTTGCATATCCCGATGAACGCAGGCATACACCATGACCACTTGTAATAATCTCTTCGGTAGCAGGAATTGAAACATAATCAAAATTGGTTGTACTACTTATTCCTTTTGCTTTCATATAATTAAAAAGACTGAGAATCATATCTCTAAGTGCCGGACTATGATAATCTGGATTAGGAGTGGTACTTGATCCCTTTAACTGATATAAAAACACAAGTCTAATTAGTTTTTGTTCTACAAGTACCTGATAGGCATTTTGATCTGCACTTACAGTGAAATTCCAAACTGGTCCCGGATTAGCAAAATTATATGAAGATAGATTTTTGGCTGCAATTCCGTTGCTCAGGAATCGGCTGTATCTTTCATTAACTTGTGTTTTAGAATAATCAAGATTTTCCCCCGTAAGCCAATTTCTATATTTTGTTTTAATACTATTTACATCACTCATTTGAGCGTACGAAAAGTTGAATACTATGGCAATTAGCCATCCGGATAAAAATAATTTTTTACGCATAAGATTATTTATTAAATAGTTTCATTTATTATTTTCTGTATTCTTAGCCATTCATCCGTTATCAACTTTAACTCATCAAACACATCAAAATAGTTTACTTATAAAGGTATTTCATTGTTTAATTTTAAATCAGGTTTTTATATTTTTTTAGAAGTTTAAATTTTCTTTAATATGACTAGTTTTATTATTAATAGTTAGTATTATATCAATTATTCCTTTAGATAGATTATGTGCTGCATTTTCGGTGATTTTTACAACAGGCACAGCAGTACCACTGTATGGATATAGTATCGAAATAAAACCTTGAGTTGTAGTATCGCTTTTATTTTTTTCGAAAACAAAAGCCGGACGGCTAGTTTCTTTTTGATATTGGTACGATACAAAACCAGATTCTTCTTTTAGGCTTACTTTATCTTTATCTAACACTTGAATCAAGAGATTATTACCGTCGTTATAATTGGTAATAATGCGATTGTTTGAAGCATTAAAAGAGGCTTTACTATCTTCTTTTAGATTATAATGAATTCCTAAATTGCCTGTAGCGCTCCCGATTGCTCTATCTATAATTACAAAAAAAGTTTTGTCTATAAAAAGAAAGGTTCTCTGATGATCTAAATCTTTGTAACTAGGATTTATATAAGAAAGCTGCTGAAGATTACCATCTGGTTGCCACTTTATTACTTTAGCATCATTTGTGATATTTTTATTATCAATAGTTAGGGTTTGATGCGCTTTGGTAGAACGATACCAATCTCTTTTTGAGTTTTCCTGGTTACCAACATTGGCGTAGATAAAACTACCTGAATCGGGAGTAAAATCACGACCTTTTACCCAAAGAACAAAATTACCATTGTCTGGATGTGAGTGAAACTCTGCAGGAGGCCCAACTTTAATTTGCATTACTGTTGCTGCTAAATCCCAACCATTTCTAAAAGCATAAAAACCTGCATTAGGCAAACTACTAGAAAGATAATCAGGTTGTTTTCCTGATTTACCATCTGTTGCATAATATTTAATCTGTTCGTTTTGTGAGAAAGCTTTAGCCCATTTCTCATAATTTTTGAGCATCATAGTTTTATTCGTTAAAAACGAATTACCATATAACGGAAACGTATAGTCTGGAAATGAATATTTGCCCACTGCAAGAATCATTTTTTCTACCAGATTGCGGTAACTTCCTGGAAACTCATTTTCAGCCCCATTTAATTGGGCAATTTGCAATGCATCTAAAAATATTTTAATACTTCCGATATGGTAAGAAGGGGATAGCTCAAACTGAACTCCGTCTGGTAATACTTGTTTTTTAATTTCTTCGTTTAATACTTCAATACCGCTTTTACGCCAAGTTGTAGCTTGTTTTAATTCTGGAAATGAACTTCCTGCATACATTAAATGAAGTGCTTCATACAGTCGATGATTACCTATATCGGTGTAATTTGCCATTACATAATTTGCCTGTTCATTATAGGAGTTTAAAAATTCCATTAAAAAAGCAGGCGTAAAATTTGACGAATCTAAAAACATATTAAAATAACTCGACCAATGATTAAGTCTAAAAGAAACAACAAATGCCTTCCAAGAGTAATCTTTATCATCTGGATATGCTCCTTGTTTGTTTTTCTTAATCCAATCACGCACTTCGAGTACCCATTCTTGAGCATATTTCTCATCGCCAGTACTGTTATATACAATCCCTAAGGATTCCCAAAAAGCTGTACGATGCAAAAAAGTCGTTACCAACTGATCTTGTACCGGACGATATTGCCAATTAATATCTTTGCCATAATCGTAAGCAGGATATCCTTTATGGGGCTTAAACTTGTGTAATAATATATTGTTGGCAAGCTCTAATGTATTAGCATTTACCTTTTTGCCAGCCAAATTTTCTTTATCTACAGGATTAAAATCCAGAGATTTAACACCAGTACGAGTTCTATAGTATTTTAAAAGTGCAGCGGCAGCATCTTCATATTTTTTAGAAACGACCAATGCTTTTACTTTTTCAAGTCCTTTGCTGTCAAGATTAATATTCTCAAAACTTGATTGATTAATTTTTACTTCTTGCGCAAAAATATTTTGCACAAGAAGTAAGATAAATGCTAAAATGAATGTATATTTTTTAATCTTCATTTTTAATTTATTAAATTATGATTTTTCCGAAAAATCTATTTTTTTGATGGTAGCATATCTTTTTAAAGCTTCCAAATAATAATAATCTGCATAATCAAGTGGTGTATCAATCTCTGAATTATACAAAAATGCGCCCACACTATGCTTTAATAAAAAATAACTATTTTCACCCGGTTTAGCCAAATAAGCATCTGATGATAATGATTTCAAAATATCTTCGGCATAATCGGCATATTTTGTCCCGTCTTTTACCTGAGTGCTTAAATTTAGTAAAGCTGATGCAATAACTGCAGCTGCCGAAGCATCTCTTGGTGCAAGTTCTGCAGTATCCATTGCGTTATGTACATCAAAATCCCAAACTGGTACTTTATCTTTAGGCATACGCGGATGATTCATGATAAAAGAAGCAATATTTTCGGCTTGTTGCAAAAACTTAGGATTCTTGGTGTTTTCATAACACATAGCATAGCCATAAAGTCCCCACGCTTGCCCACGAGCCCAAGCCGAATCATCGGTAACACCTTGATGTGTTCCTTTGCGTAATACTTTACCCGTTTTTTGATCATAATCGACTAAATGATACGAGCTATAATCTTTTCTGTAGTGATTTTTCATTGTTGTCAATGCATGAGTGCTTGCTGCCTTAGCATAATCTGGTTTATTAAACTCAATGGCACTCCAATATAAATACTCAAGATTCATCATATTATCGATAATTACAGGGTAATGTAACCAAGCAAAATCCCAAGAACGAATAGCTCCAACCGTTGGGTTAAAACGAGCATAAAGATTTGCAGCACCATCAGCAAGTGCAGGAAGATAGGTTTTATCACCAGTAATTCTATAGGCATTTCCGTAAGAACAATAAAGCATGAAACCAACATCATGCGTGTTTTTTATATTTCTGATAGAATCTAAAGCTAGGGTAAACTTTTTAGCTTCTTCTGCCATTACTTTGTCACCAGTGAGTTCATATCCGTACCAAAGACTTCCTGGGAAAAAACCAGTTGTCCAATCGGTTAAACCAGCCAATCTTACTGATCCATCAGGATTTACAGAACGTGGGTTTTTACCCGGTTTATAAGTTTGAGCTGCTTTGTTTAATTGAAAATGAATTACTTCTGTTGTTTTTTTGAACCAATCAAAAGAAGGATCATCTTGTTTAGGTTTGGCAAATGAGCTTATGGTAATGGTAGTGATTGCTAAAAATAGGCTAAAGGTTTTTTTCATGGTTTGATATTTTATTTATAATCTTTTGTTCTAAATCTTTAATTAAGCGAAGTTAGACGGGAGTTAGAAAACGAACTTTCAAATTTTATCATAAATGTTTCGAATTTGTGTAAACATCATGTTTTATGCATCTATTCAAGTTAATTCAATCATTTATTAGAGAAAATAGTCAATCAATAATGAGTAAATTTGTCACTTATAAATGAGATTGATTTTATAAAACTCATTTAAAACAATTATGGAAGACTTCTTAAAACAAATCAATTTATATTATCCTATCTCCGATGAAACTTCACAAGCTTTGTTGGGTATTTGTAGAGTAAAACATTTTAAGAAAAACGAATTAATACTTCAGGCTGGAGATTTGGCATTGTATTATTATTTTGTTAAGAAAGGCTTGCTTGGCTATTATACTATTGATGAAAATGGGGATACGATTTATAAAATATTTTTTGAAGAGAATAACTTTGTAGCCTCTACAGCAGCAATTATTGAAGACAAACCAAGTAATTTTAATATCATAGCCTTAGAAGATGTAGAATTGATTGTTTATCCTGCAAATGCTTTTCGTGAATTGGTTAAAAAACATCATGATTTAGCATTATTTCACATCAATTATCTAGAGAAAAATTGGGTGGTAAGAAAAGAGCCTTTAGAAATTAACTTAAAATGGGAATCGGCTACACAGCGCTATATCGAATTATATGAAAACCAACATTTGTTCCTGAGGTTAAAACAACATCATATTGCATCGTATTTAGGCATTACGCCAACTCAGTTAAGTCGAATTCGTAAAGAAATAAACTTTTAATCTATCAACATTTGTAAACTTTTTTGCTTTTTATATATCTGACTTTTGTCTTATAAATAAAAAACAAAAAAATGAAAACATTACTTACCACAGTTGGACTACTTGCCTTATCAGTATCAATTTCTGCTCAGAAAATCATTCATAAGAATGTATATAGCAAAAAAATGAATAAGGAAATTGAAACCGTAATTATTACACCAAATCTTGTAGATGGTGAAACTTATAAAACCATTTATATACTCCATGGTTATAGCGGTAATCCTGATAGAACATATAAGCAGGATATTCCTGATCTTGTAAGCAAATCTCAAAAAAATAAAACTATTTATGTCCTACCCAATGGTAATTTTAATAGTTGGTATGTAGATAGCCCTGTGGATAAATCTTCGCAATATCAAACTTTTATTGGGAAAGAATTAGTTGATTATATCGATGCCAATTATCCAACAATCCAAAACCGAAAATTTAGAGGAATCTTAGGATGGAGTATGGGAGGATATGGCGCAACAAACATCGGAATTGCGTATAAAAATACTTTTTCGATAGTAGGAAGTTCATGTGGCGCATTAGATTTTAATCGATTTGGAGAAAGTTTCCATAATTATCAAGTAGATAAATTTTTAGGCGAATTTAAAAGCTTACCAAAACAATACTTAACATTTGATAAAACGAAACAAATGCAAGCCTCAAATCAGTTTTATATATTTGATTGTGGTACAGAGGATGCTCAAATGATAGATATGAATAGAGATTTTCATAAACTCCTAACAAATGAAAAAATTGAACACCTTTATATAGAATCTCTGGGCGCACACGATACAAATTATTGGAGCAAAGCGTTATCAAATCAGTTGGCTTTGTTTGAAAATTATTTTGGTAGTGAGGGAAAGTAAAGCTTATGTTGATTGTTGCAAGATTTATTTTAAAAAAGCTGATACATTTCGTATCAGCTTTTTTAGTTTATGATTTTAAGTATACTGACTTTTAACTGTTTATTGCTTAAAATAAATGTAACTGAAGCAAGAATAGACTTTTTAACTGTACGCTTATTCTTCCTAACATTATTTTATTATGTTAATGTTTTATTTATTATATGTATTGATGTTTTTTATAATTAACTAATTATCAATATATAAGGTTTTTTTTTAGTGATTTTATAATAAAATCACTAAAAGTGGGTATTGTATCTTCAGAATAGCAGAACTATCATTGCGCAAATTATAGCTATTTAACAGTATTATGTAATATATAGCTGCATTTATCTTAATCCAGTTTTAATATGAAAAAAAACTACTTACTACTCTTATTTATTTGCCCGTTATTCATGCAATCTCAAGACATACTTTGGGAAAAATCGTATGGAGGCAAACATGCAGATTATCTTTTTGATGCACAACCCACAGCCGATTATGGTTTTATACTAGCAGGCAGTTCTTTATCTGATAAAACAGGCAATAAAACCGATAATAATCATGGCGATTTAGATTATTGGATTTGGAAAATGGATGAAAAAGGCGACCTCGATTGGCAAAAAAGCATTGGAGGAAGCGGTTTTGATTTACTACAAAGCATAAAAAACACAAGTGATGGCGGTTTTATCCTTGCAGGAACTTCAAGCTCGCCAAATGATTTCCAAAAGAAAGATCCGTGTAAAGGTATTTCCGATTTTTGGGTTATAAAACTCAATGCCAAAGGCGAAGAGCTTTGGCAGCGAACGATTGGCGGTAGTGGACAAAATGAACTTTTATGTGCCTTTCAGACCAAAGATGGTGGATATATGCTTGGAGGTTCTTCAAGTTCAAGCCCAGCATTAATAAGTACTTCAAAATCTTTACCTCTGGATACCAAAACTGATATATACGCTAAATCTGAAAAAAGCCGTGGAAACATGGATTATTGGATCGTGAAATTGGATAAAGCTGGAGTAGTAGAGTGGCAAAAAACCTATGGAGGTCAGTATGCTGATTTATTAAGAAGTATGGAGCAAACCCAAGACGGAGGATATATATTAGGAGGATATTCTAATTCCACACTATCAGGAGACAAAACCCAACCCAATAAAGGAATAGGAGATTACTGGATTATAAAAATTAACGATGTAGGCGGGATAGAATGGCAAAATACATATGGAAGCAATGGTGATGATCAGTTGTATGTAGTTCACCAAACAAAAGATGGAGGTTATATAGCAGGAGGGAATTCTAATAGTACTCAACCTCTCACGACTTTAGGCGGTACAGTAGGTAATGGTACCGATTATTGGGTATTACGATTAGATGAGAAAGGAGAAGTAATATGGAGTAAAACCTATGATTTTGGCAAAGTAGATATCTTGACTTCATTAGTAGAAAATAAAGACAATACCTACCTAATTGGAGGTTATGCCCAAGGCGAAAAAAAATCTCCTAAAGAAGGTATTGTGGGTAAAGTAACTGGTTTGATAGACAAAGATAAAGAAGGGATCAATGATTATATCGCTCTAAAAATAGATGATAAAGGTGAAGAACTTTGGAAGAAAACAGTAGGAAGTGCAGGAGAGGATATACTTCGTAAGCTTGTAGAAACCAGAGATGGTGGATATCTTATGGCAGGAACCTCAAATTCCAGCGCATCTAAGGATAAAAACGGAAGTATAGGCGGAAATGATTTTTGGGTTGTAAAACTCAAGGACAAAACCAAACTCGAAAAAGTTAAAATAAGTGTAGAAGCCATTCCTAATCCAGTTGTAACATTTACCAATATTATTATAGGATATGAGTACGAGACTGGTACTGCTACGGTTGTAGACATGGCGGGTCGCATCCTGCAACAGTTTAGTATCACAGAGCGAACTGTACCAGTAGATTTAAGCCGTTACCCTGAAGGTATTTATATAATAAACATAAAAACTAATGTGCAGAGTGATGGTGTGAAAGTAATAAGAAGAGGAAAAAATTAAAAGAATCATAATGAATACAATACATACCACCAACAGGATTAAACATATATTTTTCTTGTTGCTCATTTTTACAACCTTGCATAGTGTTGCACAGTCTGATGATAGTAAATTCATGCCTAATATAACACCACCATCACCTGTAGCTGGGGAATTAGGTAAATATGGTAACGTTCCTGTTGGAATGTTTACAGGAGCGGCAAATATTTCAGTTCCATTAATAAGTTTTAAAACTAAAGATTTAGAATCTCCTATGTCACTTTTTTATGGCTCTAACGGAATTAAGGTAGATGAAGTTGCTTCGAATGTGGGATTGGGTTGGAATCTTAATTTTGGAGGAGTTATTACCCGAACCGTAAGAGATAAATCAGATGATTTGCAAACAATGATTTACCCACCAGATGATATGCCTAATGCTACCAATGCTGAAAGAGTAGCGTTTTATAAAGCAGCTGCGCAAGGCAATGCTGATTCAGAAAGAGATATATATTCTTTTAATTTTAATGGCAACTCAGGAAAATTTATATATGATAAAAACAACATACCGGTTTTAATAAATAACCAAAAAATTAAAATAGAAAGAATCACTAATAATGCCGATTTTTTATTGACTACTACTAATGGTGTTAAATATTATTTTACCGAAAAAGAAACAACAGCTTTTAGAAGTCAGGGGGAGGGACACTCAGTAATAAGTGCCAGTGTAACGGCATGGTATTTAAGCAAGATGGTACACCCAAACGGATCCGAAATTTATCTTACTTATGATGGCGCGAATATGGATTATACTGCTTCAAATTCTCAAACACTCTCTATGTCGTATCCAAGAACGCAAAGAAGTTGCGAGGGTAATTCTCCATACAGTAATGCTCCAGCCCTTAGTGGTATTATATCGTTTAATATGAAAGTTATTGGGAAACGAATAAGCAAAATAAGCAGTAATAATAGTAGTGATGGCTATGTAACTTTTGCTTATACTGCTTCGGGGATTAATGAGGAAGTCGATGGTAATAGCAAGATCGAAACCATTACGCAATATAATACCGATGGGCTTGTGATTGAAAAAATAAGTTTCAATTATTTAAAAACATCTAACCAACGTGTTTTTTTGCAAAATATCACGTTTAACGATCCAAGTAAAAAATACGCTTTCGAATATCTAAACCAGTCTGGTTTCCCTAGAAGACTCTCTACAAGCCAGGATCATTGGGGGTATTATAATGGTAAGGATAATATTAATTTAGTGCCTAAAAATATAAAGGATTTTGGTTTAGGCTTAGATGATATAGACTACTATGGAGCTGATAAAGAGCCTGATGGGAATTTTACTAAAATAGGATTGTTAAATAAAATTATTTATCCTACCAAAGGATATACCGAATTTGATTATGAGAGTAATACTTATTGGGGAGAGAAAACAACTTATCCTAAAAAAACTACACTAATCTTAGAAAAAGACAAAACAGAAACAAACCATGAAGCAAAAACTATAAACATTACTTCACCTACTGATCAAAAAATTGAGCTTATGGGTAGTGTTGTTTATGCAGGTGAACAAGAACCTCTTTTGGATCAGAATGGTAACCCAATACCAGGCTCTGGCAATACAGGACATTATAGTGCAGCAATGCAAATAACCTGTGCAGATCCTTCAGAAGATTGCCCTAGATTTTATGAAGATTCTCAGTTTGGTGATTTTTTTCATGATGATGGTTTTGTTTTTATAACTGCCAGTAATGGAGATCATCATGTTGTAGACAATAAATTTTATTTTGATGCAAAAGCGGGTAAGACATATACACTTCATCTTTCTAAAAACGGAATCAAAGCTTCAGCATGGGTAAATATTACCTATTACGCTACCGCCTCAGTAACGACAAATACAAATATAGAAACAGGAGGCGTACGAATTAAAGCTACTAAAGATTTTTCAGAACCATTGGCTAAGGCAAATTATAAAAGATATTATTATGCCAATAAAGATGATATCAATCATTCTTCGGGAGATAGAGGGAAAACTCCTTTTTATGCAGATATATCCAATCAAAGAACTAGGTGCCCAGTATCAGATGGACAAATGGGAGTAGCATGTTCTTTTGTAGATAATAGTAATCTTACAATTAGCTCTAGTAGTTTGATTTCTTTATTTGATACCGGTAGTAGTAATTGTTTTTATAAGTACGTAACTGTTAGTGAAGGAGGAGATGCTTTTGAAAATGGAGGAGAAATGAAAGAATTTATTATTCATAGAGACTATTTTAGTAATCCTATTTTAGGAAGTGAACTTAAAAGCGCGCCGCTTACTAATACTGGATGGGATAACGGCTTGGAAATAAAATCACAGGTATTTCAGAAAAAAATTGGAGGTGCTCCATTTATAGTTGTAACCGAGAATGAAAATAAGTACAAGTTAGATCCTTCTTATAACAAGGAGATAAAAGGATATACTGTAAGAAAAGATTTTGAAGAACTCTGCGCAACTGTAAATTCTGTTGATAATTTGAGTATCGCAGAATATAAAACAATAGCATACTGGTTCTATTTGGAATCTTCCATATCTAAAACGTATGATCTTAAAGGATTAAATCCAATAGAAACTACAACAAATTATGGATATAATAATCCTGTACATCTTCAGCTAACTTCGCAAAGTACCAAATCCTCGTTAAAAGAAACTTTGGAAACCAAGTATTACTATCCTCAGGATTTAACTACAGAACCTTTTGTTTCTGAAATGATTACAAATAATAGAATTGATACCCCACTGAAAACAGAAACTTTTAGAGGTGGTTCAAAACAATCCGAGCAAAAAACGGAATATGCAAAGGACGCCACAACGGGTAATTTGTTGTTACCAAAGTTTATCTATGCTGCCAAATTCCCTAATTCACTTTCTACAGCAAATTCTTTAGAGAAAAAAATTACATATGATAAATATGATGATGCAGGTAATATTCTTCAGTATACTTTAGAGAGTGGTACACCAGTAGCAATTATTTGGGGCTATAATAAAACAAAACCAATCGCTAAGGTTGAAAATGCAACTTACGATCAGGCAAGTGCAGCATACACAACAAACGAGAACACATTTAGGAATAACTTATCCAATGCAATGATTACAACCTATACTTATAAACCATTAATAGGAGTAAGTACTGTAACAGATCCTAAAGGCTTAACTACCTATTATGAATACGATGAGTTTAATCGTTTAAAAGTAGTAAAAGACAGTCAGGGAAATATTTTATCAGAAAACCAATATCATTATAAAAACTAGTATGAAAACGATGAAAAAATATATATACAGTTTCTTATTACTATTGATGGTTTCATTAGGATATGGACAAGATAAAAGTCTTAAAGCTGCTCCTCCAGGCGGAGGTGGAGGCGGTGACCGCCCTGTTAAAATGTATAGAGATGTTGATGAAGATGGATTTGGAAACCCTGCTAAATATTATATGAGTACAGAACCAATGGAGGGATATGTATCGGAGGGTGATGATTTAGATGATACCAATCCTTATATTACCAATAGGCCTCCTACCCAGTATTTTTATCAGGACATGGATGGAGATACATTTGGTAATCCCAATGCTAGTGTATTTTATACTTTGCAACCCCCAAACTATGTTGCCAACAATTTAGATTGTAATGACAATGATAGATTGATGACACCAAATACGGTTTGGTATTATGATGGTGATCATGATGGATATGGTAGCCGTTCAATCACTACAACCAGTTGTTTACAGCCAACAAATTATGTATCAAACGGATGGGATCTTGATGATGCTAATGGAGCGATTACATATATTACACCACAAACTTTTTATAGAGATTTCGATAAGGACACTTATGGGAGTGCTGTCGAGACAATGTACTGCAGTGTAATACCCGAAGGTTATGTAACCAATAACTTAGATTGTAATGATAGAGATATCACAATTAACCCAAATACAGTTTGGTATAAAGATGGAGATGGAGATGGTTTTGGGAATCGTGCAGTAACGACAGTAAGTTGCACCAAACCTACAGGTTATGTAGATAATGCAAATGATTGTAATGATGCAGCTACAGATCTAAATCCTGATACCGTTTGGTATTATGATAACGATAAAGATGGCAGTGGTGATGATAATATGACAGTTAAAGGATGTGCTGCACCTCCTAGATACATAAGAAATGGAGGAGATTGTGATGATAATAATATTGATATAAATGAAAATACAATATGGTATCGTGATGTGGATGGTGATGGGTTTGGAGCGACTGCTAATTTTGTATTGAATTGTATAAGACCTGAGGGGTATACTGATAAGTTTGGAGATTGTGATGATGGCAATGTAACAATACATCCTAATAATATTTGGTATTATGATAATGATGGTGACGGAGCCGGTGATGCTTCTACATTTGTACAAAGTTGTACAAAACCAGACAGGTACGTTCAAAATTTCGACGATTGTGATGATTATAACCCGACATATAAGTATATTAGGACTTGGTACTATGACAAAGACGGAGATGGTTATGGACGCAGTACAACTACAATAGCTAGATGTATCCCGCCTACTAATTATGTAGATAATGCTAGTGATTATGATGATGAGTCAGGGTGTATCACAAATATACCTCCTCAAACTTTTTTTGAAGATTTCGATAAAGATACTTTTGGAAATCCGAATGTGAGTGTTAGATGCAGTCTTCAGCCTACTGGATATGTTACTAATAATTCCGATTATGATGATAGGACAGGCAATATTATTAATATCGCGCCGCGAACTTTTTACGAAGATTTTGATAAAGATACTTTTGGGAATCCAAATGTAAGTTTGTATTACAGTATTCAGCCTACAGGATATGTAACCAATAATTCTGACTATGATGATAGAACAGAGTTTATTACCAACATCGCTCCACAAACATTTTATGAGGATTTCGATAAAGATACTTTCGGGAATCCAAATGTAAGCCTGTATTACAGTATTCAGCCTGTAGGATATGTAACGAATAATTCAGACTATAACGATAGAACCGGAAATATTACTAATATTCCTCCACAAACTTTTTATGAAGATTTTGATAAAGATACTTTTGGGAATCCAAATGTAAGCCTGTATTACAGTATTCAGCCTACAGGTTATGTAGCCAATGCTTCAGATTGCGATGATAGAGCTATACTTATAAATCCCAATACAAAATGGTATGCAGATAACGAAGTTGATGGCTTGGGAGATCCTTCTAATTTTGTGCAACAATGTACCAAACCGGCTGGGAATTATGTAGATAATTACTCTGATAATTGTCCATTGCTTTATGGCTCAGATCCAGATTGTTCTAGTATTAAAAATCCTTCATCAGATCATAATTATGTCATAACGACAAATTACAAAGAGCCAGTTAAAACTGTTTTATCGAATCCATCACCAAATCAAGCTCAAACTAGTATTACTTATTTTGATGGATTAGGCAGACCAATACAACAAATTGCTAATCAGCAATCTAATTTGGGTAAAGATATTATAACACATATTGGCTATGATGATTTTGGCCGACAAACGAAGGAATACTTGCCTTATGAAGCAACATCAACTAATATGGCTTATGAAGCAAATGCTGATGTAAATACTATTAATTTTTATAATACAGAAAAATATGAAAATACAGCAAATCCTTTTTCTGTAAAGGAATTAGAATCATCTCCTCTTAGCAGAGTTCTAAAACAAGCTGCTCCTGGAACGGACTGGGCTATGGGCGGAGGTCATGAAATTAAATTGGATTATCAAACGAATACAGCTAGTGAAGTAAAATTATATACAGTAGCTACAAGTTGGAATGCTTCAGCAGGAATATTTGATATTTCCTTTTCGGATAATGGGGTATTTTACGATGCTAATGAGTTATCTAAAACGGTAACTTATGATGAGAATTCTCCGGCAAATCCAACCGAAACAGCAGGAAGCACAGTAGAATTTAAAGATAGAGAAGGCAAGGTAATTTTAAAGAGAACCTACGAATCACAACAAAAACACGATACCTATTATGTATATGATGATTACGGGAATCTAACTTATGTAATTCCTCCAAAAGCTGATGGAGCTATAAGTGACGAAGTTTTAAAAGGGGTATGTTACCAGTACAAATACGACTATCGTAACCGTTTGGTCGAGAAGAAACTACCAGGAAAGCAATGGGAGTTTATTGTTTACGATAAATTGGATCGTCCTGTAGCTACAGGTCCAGCCAATTCTCCCTTTAAAGGAGAAACTACAATAGGTTGGTTAATAACTAAATATGATGCTTTTAGCAGACCAATTTATACGGGTTGGTTAAATTCTGCGGCTAATGCAGAAAGTAGAAAGACGATGCAGGATGCACAAAATACAGCATCAAAAATATTCGAAACAAAGCAAACTTCAGGCACAATTGATGGAGTTGCTACCAATTATAGTAATCTTATTGCACCAACGAGTTTCAAGCTTCTTACAGTAAACTATTATGATACTTATGATTATCCTAATGTTTCGACTGTAGCTACAAGTATTGAAGGGCAAGATGTTTTGGCTAATGCCAAAGGTTTGGCAACAGGTAGTTGGATAAGAGCACTTACATCAGCTTTTGTTATTTCGGGAGAAACTACAAGTACTTTTTATAACAATAAAGCCAGACCAATACGTAATTATACTCAAAATTATTTAGGAGGCTATACTACTACTGATAGTAAACTAGATTTTACAGGAAAACCATTATACACCATAACCAAACATAAACGGGCAACAGGAACAGTTGAGCTTACAATAAGAGAAGAATTCACTTATTCGGCACAAGACCGCTTACTAACTCATACGCATCAAATTAATGGAGGAATAGTGCAACTCTTAGCAGAGAATATTTATGATGAGTTAGGACAACTTAAAGCTAAAAAGGTAGGTGAAAGTACTGGTAACCCTCTACAAAAGGTTGATTATAGTTATAATATAAGAGGTTGGTTAACTGGAATAAATAAAACAGATAATTTGCAACAAGATACAGATCCAGACGATTTGTTTGCCTTTAAAATTAATTACAATAAAGAAACTACCGACCCAAATGTAAAATCATTGTATAATGGTAATATTGCCGAAACGTATTGGAAAACGCAATCTGACGGGGGGCTTTTAAGAAAATATGGTTATCAATACGACGGGTTAAATCGTTTATTGAATTCAATTTATCAGAAATCAGGGCTTATCACTAATGCATATGATGAGAATCTTAGCTATGACAAAAATGGAAATATCATGTCACTCAATCGTTTTGGCCTTCAGGATCAGCAATTGGGTAAAATGCAAATAGATGCCCTAACGTATGATTATAAAATAGATAGTCCAAACCAACTCGAAAAAGTTACTGATGGTTCAGCTGGAAATGATGCAAGAGGATTTATAGACGGTAACAAAACCGGAGATGATTATACATATGATGCTAATGGAAATATGATTAGTGATAAAAATAAAAACATTACCGAGATACGCTACAATCATCTTAATTTGCCAACCAAAATAACATTTGGAGGGACAAATACGATTGAGTATATTTACAACGCAACAGGGCAAAAATTGGGTAAAACAGTTACTGATAATGGGATTATAACAAAGACCATTTATTTGGGAGGATTCCAGTATAAAGATAATGCGCTACAGTTTTTCCCAACTGCAGAGGGCTATATAAACAATACACCTGCAAGTGGAGCAGATAACTATAATTATGTGTTTAATTATACTGACCATCTAGGGAATATACGAGTGAGTTACAAAAAAAATGCACAAAATGTTCTTGAAATTCTTGAAGAAAATAATTATTATCCTTTTGGTTTAAAACATGAGGGGTATAATACTGATAATAATCAACTTAATTATAAGTATAAGTATAACGGAAAGGAGCTTCAAGACGAGATGGGGCTTAATATGTATGATTTAGGAGCGCGAATGTATATGCCAGATATAGGAAGATTTGGAGTTATTGACCCGATGGCAGATTTTGTAAATTATCAATCGCCTTATGTAATGGCAGATAATAACCCTATTGAAAATATTGATGAATACGGACTGGGAAGCTGTTGGTTATGTAGAGTGTTTAATAGTATTTTTGTTCCGAAAACAGAACAAGTTAGTTCTGCAGATGGAAGGAGTAGTGGAAGAAAATCGCGGGGTACAGGATGGGATGTAGTTAAAAAAGAGAGAAAAAAACAAACTCCAACTCCTAATTCAACTGGAGGGGAAGGAAAAGGACCGCGACAAGTTGCTGGGGTAGTTAGTCTAAATCCTGCTGGAATAACAATGAATAACAATATTAATATTCAGACACCTGAAATTAATATACCTTCAATTCCTGAAAACCCAATTATAAATGGTATAGAAATTACTAAAGGAAATTCAGTTCAAAATTTTAATTTAGATATTTCTTTTCAAAAAAATACTAGTAAAATTAATTCTCCTTTATCAGATCAAACAGTTTTAGCTTTATTAAAAACCTTAGTCGATTTCAGTAGTTTACAAGTTTTGATTTTAGGGAATGCTTCGTTTACTGGATACACAAAAAATACTAAAACAAAAGTAGATGGTGCGGACGGAACGATAGGAGGATTACAATTGGCAAGAGCGAAAGCAATTAGGCAATTTTTAATCAATAGAGGAATCGATCCTAATCGAATATCTGTTGGAATAGGAAAAATAGAAAACGGATCTGCAAGTTCGACACTGCAAATAACAAATCCTTGATTATGAAAAAAATGATTCTATTTGCTTTTATTGTGTTTTTTGTTTGTTCATCAAACATAAAACTTAAAAAGAAATCTTTTTATCAAGAACAAGACAATAATATATTATTTTGGTCAAGTAATAAAAAACTTACTTGGAATGATTTTCAAGGCGACCCTGACACCATAAACCTTATGATCAAAGCACAAACATTTGCAGGTCTAAAAATAGAGAATGGATATTGGCAAGAAGGAATCCCAAAAATCAATGTAATTTGTTATTTTTCTAAAAGTAAATCTTGGGTTAAAGTTAAAAGCGATAGTAATTTAGCTCACGAACAATTACATTTTGATATATGGGAATTATATGCAAGAAAAATCAGAAAGTCCTTTGATAGTCTAAACGAAAAAAAAATTAAAGATATAAAAGTTTATTATTCAGTCTTTGAATCTTATGGAGAAAAATGTAATAAATACAATGATTTTTATGATAGTAAAGTTTATTTTAATGATGAAAGACAGCAACAATGGATTGAAAATATCGCTATCGAATTAAATCAATTAAAAAGATATGAATATATCTTAGAGGAGTAATATTTTAGAGATTAAACAACAAAAAACCTCGCAAAGTTGCGAGGTTTTTTATTATGGAAGAAGCAAAATTACAATCGTTTAATCATTTTGCTTTTATCTTGTTTGTTAAGGAGAATAGCGACAATTAGAATTTCTTTTTTGCCTTCGTTGATTATAAAATGCCCCCCGCTTGATTGGGATGCTGGAGCTGCTAAAAAACTATATAACGGTAATATTTCTGAAATATCATGGGCTACTGGTACCGATGGTATTGGAGTTATTCGTGGGTATGGATATCAATACGATCAATTGAACCGCTTAAAAGATGCAACCTATCAAACTCCAAATCTTACAGATAACAAGAATTATTTTGGAGAGAATCTGGATTATGATAAAAACGGAAACATTATCCGACTACAACGTAAGTCCATGGCTGGAGTATCAAGCAATCCTTACGTTGGAGACATAGACAACTTAGGGTATTTTTATACTGACAACTCAAACCAATTGATAAAAGTAAGCGATACATCAAATTCTCCAAAAGGATTTAAAGACGATAGTGATGGTTATAATGACAGCTCAGATGATTATGCTTATGATGCTGACGGTAATTTAATTAAAGATGAAAATAAAAACATTACCGAGATACGCTATAATCATCTTAATTTGCCAACCAAAATAACATTTGGAGGGACAAATACGATTGAGTATATTTACAACGCAGCAGGGCAAAAATTAGGAAAAACCGTTACTGATAAGGGGATCATAACAAAGACCATTTATTTAGGTGGATTCCAATATAAAGATAATGCGCTACAGTTTTTTCCAACAGCAGAGGGCTATGTAAACAATACACCTGCAAGTGGAGCAGATAACTATAATTATGTGTTTAATTATACTGACCATCTAGGGAATATACGAGTGAGTTACAAAAAAAATGCACAAAACGTTCTTGAAATTCTCGAAGAAAACAATTATTACCCATTTGGTTTAAAACATGAGGGCTATAATACGGATAATTTACAAGTTAATTATAAATATAAGTATAACGGAAAAGAGCTGCAAGACGAGCTGGGGCTTGGGTTTTACGACTATCATGCTCGAAATTATGATGCAGCAATTGGGCGTTGGATGAACATTGATCCATTAGCAGAAAAATCACGTAGATTTAGCCCCTATACATACGCTCTTAATAACCCTGTTTATTTTATTGACCCAGATGGAATGATGGCTTCACCACCTGACGACCATTTCGATACTGCAGGTAATTTTTTATATACTGATACTAAAAAAACTAATAATATAGTTATTGATTCGCCTCAGTTTAATCCCGCTACACTTTCAAATTTTGAAACAAAATTAAGTGATTACACTTTTAATGAATCAAATTATTCAACTTTATCAAAAATAGCAGGACATTATGCAAGTGATGCTACAGTTGATCTTAAAGATGTCCATAATGGCAAAATATCGGTTGCAGATGCTATACCAGGAGAAGCTACGGGTGGAGTAACTCCATATACTATAGAAAAATACAATGATGGAGTTGCAAGTGTTCCAGATGTTTATGGTAGTGAAACTTTAATGAATACCAAAGGCTCAACTGTAACAGTTAATTTAATAGATGGAAAAGTTGATCCATTACTTACTGATAAAAATAATTTTACTGCCACATTAGATCATGAAGGAGGAAAAATTGGTCATTTGCAGAATCCAGACAAAAAACACACTGCTATTTACACTGACCAATTAAAAAAATATGAAAAAACTACAACACCTGATTATATAACACATCTCAAAAGTATGTTTAATTATTATAAAAAAAGAGGAGAATGAGAACTAACGTATTATTGACTATTTTATTAATGTTTATTTTAGTCGTATTTCAAAAATGTATTTTTTTTGAGTCAAAAGAAACCCAAAAAGTAATTTCTCAAGAATTGCTTTATGATTCAATTAATAAGAAATCAAAATTGTTTAATGTTGATTTAACGACGATAGTTGAATTTAAGGATACAGATTCCACAAGCAATAATTTTAATGACCTTTCTATAATCATAGAGAAAGATACTTTTCCTTTAATTCCAGACATTAAAAATAAAGAATTTATTAAAGAAAGAAATACTTTGAAAATTAAATTCGCTATTAAGACGAAGTTTACATCGAAAACTTTTGAAAATGATTCATTATCCGATAAAATATTGAAAAGTATAGTAATAATTGATAAGTCAAAAATTATAGAAAAAGATAAATCTTATGGGGTAAAATCTTTAATTTTAGGTTATCCAGTGAAAGAAAACGGAATAAAATTTGAATAAAATACCCTGCTACAAATGTCTTTAACTTAGTATTTGATAATTCTTTTTTGATATCATTTAAGTAAAGGGCATCAATTATATTATATGATTTATCAATACTCAATTCCAACGATTCACTATTAATAGATATATTTTTCATTATTTATTTATAAGGTACGTAAAGTTATGAGGATTTAGTTGATTCAGAAGATGAATTAATAAATGAAAATTATTGGAAAGAATTAGTTTCAAAATTTGATTCAGCAGAAATTGGTTTAATATTACCCTGCTCTTGGACGTTGGATGAATATTGACCCATTAGCAGAAATGTCTAGAAGATGGTCGCCATATACATATTGTTATAACAATCCTGTGTTTTTTATTGACCCAGATGGAATGCTAGCTACTTACGATTGGGATGCCCATAATTCAGGAAGAAAAGGAGTTTATAAAGATGGAGATAAAGAAGTATCATTTGAACAAGCAAAGGCAAGTCACGGTATTTCTACACCTAAACAAGAACAATACAAAAAAGGAGATTATGTTGCTATAGTAAATGCACCAAAAGGTGCAGGCGGTTTTGGACATAATGCTTTATTAGTAGGTAATGACGATACGGGATGGGTATTTATTTCAAAAGAGGGTAGAGACGAAGATGAAAATTCTAATAGTGGCAATAATCCATTGACTGGTGGGACTGCTTTAGATGCTAGAAAAGACACATTTAAGACTATTAATGCTTTTTTTGCAGATAAGGATTATTCAGAATATAAGGAAGGAGTAGTAATTAAAATACAATCAGCTATAAAATATTTAAAAGCAAATAAAGCAGATGGTATTTTTGCTAAATTACAAGCAAGGAAAGAAACTATAACAATTGGAGCAATTGATGGAGGAAGCCAATTTGACCCAAATACAAATACAATTAGTTGGGACCCTAATAAAGGATTGCTCACAAATGAAGGAGTAGTAATATCTGCGACGACCATTGTTAATCATGAAGCCGATCATGCTCTACAAGAACTAGAAAACCCAGATCAAAAAAAAGCTGATAAGGCTACTAAAGTAGAGGGATACGACAATAAAGAGGAACAAAGAGTTATTGAGGGCAGTGAACAAGAAACAGCTAAAGCCCTTGGTGAAATTAAGGAAGGAGAGGTTACTCGTAAAGATCACGGAGGAACACTAATTGAAACAGTCAGTCCTACATCGACAACTGCTACAAATGAAGTAATAATCACTATTCCAGTTAAAAAACAAAATTAACGAATGAAATATATGAAAAAAATTATTTTTATAATTGCAATCTTTTTAAATTTAGGATGTAATATTAATGAGAAAAAAATTACCGAAATTTTGATAAAAAAGGTTAATTTAAATATTGATACGGCAGTTAGAGTAAATTGTGCCGAGTTTGATTCATCATTTAAAGGATTAGTTAAAGCTTATAAAATTAGGGATCAAAAAAAAATAAAAAAATTAGATTCTATTATGAATTCCATGCATAAATCTGGCAAAATAGAAAATATAGATACAAGAAAGAAAATTATAATTTTATATTCTGACAATTCAAAAGAAACTCTATGTGTTGATAGATTTGGAGTTATGTTAAATGGAAACTCAATGAAGATTGATAATCAATCATTACAGTTTATTCAAAATCTATAAATCCCGATCGCTCGAATATTCCCAACGTGTTCAAACGAAGCGCTGTGCGAACATCTCCGACTTCGCCCCCACAATCAAAAGAAAACACATAAAACCTCGTCAAACATTGGCGAGGTTTTATTATGGAGTAGAATGTTATACTTCTTTGAAGTGTTCTTTATGCAAGCTGTGAGGATGTCACCATACTTTCTACCCACAAAGCGAATCACTTAAACCAATCTTGACTTAGTTTAAATTCTCATTTTAGCGAGCGAAATTATAGTTTAATTTTGATTACAGGTACTCATTGTAAATGAGTACTATTGTGTTTAAATTCAATACCTTATTAATATTACCGCTATAAAATTAAAATTAACCTTTCTTAAACATGTAAAAGCATCATTGTTTTTAATAATAATATTTTTATTAATCAATTTTGTAATATAAAAACTATAAGAATGATAAAAAAATCAATACTCTTAGCATCTTTTATAATTATTTTGAGTTCATTAAGTAATTATAATGATAGTAACAGCAGTCTAGAAGACGATAAAGATATAATCTTTTGGTCAAGTAATAAAAAGTTAATTTGGAAAGATTTCAAAGGAATTCCAGACACTCTTAATTCAATAATGCTTGCTGGAACATGTTCGGATATAAATTTTGAGTATAACTCTTCAAACAATTTATTAACAGATTATAAAGTTGAATGTACTTTTATAAAAAGTAAATCTTGGACTATAACCGATGATCCACAAATTTTAGCACATGAACAATTGCATTTTGATATTAGTGAGTTATATGCGAGAAAAATCAGAAAAGCATTTGATAGCCTTAAAATTAAAAATAATAATTTTATAGAAAATTATACTATAATTTATGAATCAAATATAATTAAGAGAAATGATTTAAATAAGCTATACGACAGTCAGGTGTATGGAAACACTATCCTTCAACAGCGTTGGATAAAAAAAATCAAAAGCGATTTACTAAAATTAAAAAAATATGAATACACCTACTAATCCTGAAATTATATCATAAAGAAAATCTTACTGATTATGAAAAAAAAATAAATATTTTTATGTATACTTGGGATTAACTTGCTCCTTATATTATGTGGTTTGTTAATGAAAAAATTATGTTTAATTTATTTTACCTAACTGTACTAATTTTTTTATCTTTTCTTATTTTTGATTTAATTAGAAAAAAAAGAGTTTTTACAATTAATGTTTTTGAAAATTTAAGCGATTTTTTTTTAATTTTTATACTGTTATTTATGATTCATGAAAATCCAAAAATAAACTGGGTTTTTATATCAATATTTATCTTTTGCCAACTGATTATGATTTTTACTAAAGATTCATCTGAAGATAATAACTCTCATCGCTAGGATATAAAATCCCCGCTCTGCGAAGAGTTCTAAAGTACCAGCTGCGCGAACGTCTCTGACTTCGTGCCCACAAAGCAAATCGCAGAAACCAATAAAACCTCGTCTAATACTGGCGAGTTTTTTTTATAACTTAGAATGCCTGAGCCGTACTAATTTTTCATTTTTGGCTAATGAAATTCAGGTAAATTCAAATTGATATTTTTTTATTCTATCGCTAATTCCTTTGTTTTCTTAAAATTGACTTTTTTATCCCATAAGGACAATTTTATGCGGTATTGCGGTTCTGAATTAACTTTTAAATCTTTGCGGAAATAGTAAACAAAATATGAAGATTTTAGCGCAACAGATAGAGGAATTAAATGAAAATTTAGCAAAACAGCTTCCGACAGAAGTTTTAGAAATATTTAGTAAATCCATTGAGGAATTGAAAACTCAGGGGATTGAAGAAAGTAGCATCGGGATAGGCGAACGGTTTCCTGATTTCTGTCTTTCAAATACAAATGATGAAAAAATAGAATTAAAAGAGCTTCTTAAAAACGGGAAAGTGATTGTAGCTTTTTTTCGAGGCAGTTGGTGTCCGTATTGTAATTTAGAATTGAAAGCATTGCAGGAAAACCTAAAACAGATTGTCGGCAGAAAGGCAAAATTGTTAGTAATCTCTCCGCAAAAAACTGATTATAGCAAAGAATTAAAGAATAATCACCAACTAGATTTTGAGTTATTAACGGATAAAGATAATGCTTTGGCCAAACAACTTGGTATTTCTTTTGAACTTCAAGAGTATGTAATTCCTACTTACAACAGCCTAGGAATAAAGTTATCTGATTATAACGATAATGATAACAACGAATTACCTATTCCTGCAGTTTTTGTTATCGATACCGATTATCGTATTACCTATAAATTTGTTGATTCCAATTATATGAACAGAATAAACATTCAAGAATTAATTGAACAATTATGATCTACATAAAATCACGTTTTAATGAACGGGAATTTTTTTATTTTAATTCTTATTGTAAACACTGATTGTAAATCAATGTTATATTTGTATATATTCAAGCAAAAGAGGTTGGAATTTAACTATATGAAAAATAAAACACTAAGAACTTCCTACATTTCATTTACTATTCTAATAATCCTTCTAATTTTGGAAATTATTATGATAGATAATAGAATTAATAGTTATGGTACTTATATTAGAGGATCAAAAGTTATACTATCCTATTTTTTTCACTTGCCTCTTTTCATTATTAATTTAATACTAGCAATAAAAGTGCTTCAATTTTATCTTAAAAATAAATTTAAAAAACCTCTTAAAGCTTTTTATTTTGTAATACCGTCTTTCATTTTTTACATATGCTGTATAATATATCTTATAAATGATATCATATAATTAATCACATCATAAATTATAGCTATTATTGAAATCTGTTAGATGATTTTTACCTTTCCTAAATATTACGTAATATAAAATTAAAGTTTATGATATATAACATGCTTATTAGCGTTTGTTTGGCTATTTTTTCATTTATCTTTTATAAATTTCATAAGTTTTGGCTTAAAAACAGTAAAAACGAACTATTTGTAAAAGAGGGTAACCGTTTAAGTATAGTAAAACATTGGGTAATTATTTTAAGAACTGCGCTTTTTTCAGTAATATATTTTTTTAAAGCAATTATATATTAAAACTAATTTTCAATAATTTAACTCAATCTATTCAATTTATACAAAGCCAATTGTTGTTATAGTATTAAGAAACGTAAAGCAAGTATTTGATTATAATGTGTACTTTGAGGAGCTAATGCAGAGATCAAAAAAATAAATTATCAATAATAATAAATTTTAGTACTTCAGAAATTGTAACTACTACTAATTGAATGAATAATTTACATTTTAGAAATGATCCTCAACATGAATTCCTATAAAGATATATTAGATAAAAAAGAAGAGTTTTATAATTTAGCTATTAAGTATTATTATAATATTGATAAAGAATATTTAGACAACATAAGTAAGATTGTAAATAAATCAATCTCAATATTAGTTGATCATGAATTCATTCCGACACCATGTATCGAAATAAGATTAGAACTTCATCACCAAGATGATGACGTAAATGTTAGTTCATATTATCTATATATCAATGAAGAAAACGAATTTATTGATGAATTTCTTTACTAATTAACAAAACTAAAAAGACACTACCGATTTGCGAAAGCAAATACAATGTAGTGTCTTTTTTTGAGTAAATAATCTATTACATTACTGTATAATTACAGCGTAGTTGTTTCAATAGATTGCTCTATAATTGAATTAATAATGGTCAAAGTGCGTGGGTCTTGTTCTCCTGAGAAAAAAGCATTTAATATTTCCTGAAAAATAGGGTGGCAGTTTTCTACTAAGCTAAAAAGCGTCATCGAAGAACGTAATTTTCTAGCGTCTAACTCTCCCAGAAGTGATTCTGCTGATTTCATTTTAAAAGTCAATAAAAGCTCAGAAATCTCAACAAGGTGTTTTCCCAAAATTGGGTGTGCTGCAAATTCTGTAGCTTCTTTTAAATCGGTAATAGCATAAAAATTGGCTGTATCGCTAGTGCCTAAACCCGTAATTTGTGGAAAAATAAACCACATCCAGTGGGTTTCTTTTTTCCCCTTTTTAATTTCAGAAAGAGCGGTAAGATACAGCTGGTTTTGCGCTTCTAAAAAACGGATTAAATCATTGTTTGAATGTGCCATTGTTGTATTATATTGTGTAAAAAAGGGTGCAAAAATACTAAAAAATATAGGTTCTTCCTAATGGAAGACTCAGACTATGTGAGTTTTATGACTAAGTTGAGTAATAATCTTACTTAAAATTTTATAAAAAACAGCTTCAAATAACTGATATAATTAAATATACAATTCTGTTGAAAAATTATAAAAAAAAATCAAATTTTAGTAAACTTTCGTCCAGGTTCAAATATTATAAATCAATTTTAAACACGAATTACACTAATTGTCACTAATTCTTTTGCCTAATTAATTTTACAACCGAAAATTTATATTTCTTTTTTACTTAAAGATTTCTTTTCATTTCAAATTGCGAAATTGTATATGGTATATTTAAATTTTTTATAAATCCTTTTGCTTCTGCAGAACTATTCTGAACATTATATACTAATAATTCATTTTGATCCACAGCATTGTTAATATGATTAAATAAACTCGTACCAATTCCTTTACGGCGATAATTAGGAGCTACAGCTACTTGATTAATTTTTTTGGATGTAGGATTATATATTGCATAACCTACCAATTCAGCATCTATATAAGCTCCAAGAATTTGGCTAAATTCTATACTATTGTTCACTGCCATAATATCGTTTTGCCATGAAGGTTCTATATCCCAAAAAGATTTAAACAATTCCCATTGAGCTTCTTTAAGATTCTTTATATCAACTTTAGGATTTATATCTAATGCCGGTACTTTACCTTTAAAACAATCTAGTTTTCTATGTATTGTATAACCCATCTTTTCGTAAACTCGTATTGCAGGATGATTTCCTTCTATAACTTCTAAAACCATTTGCTTAACGCCAAGATTTTCTAATTTCGGCACTAAAATAGCATACATTTTACCAACTAAACCTTTTCCTCTATAATCTGGAACAACTCCTGTTGCAGCATTATAAGCAACAAATTCTTCGTTTGTAGTATTTAAAGCATGCAGCATAAATCCAACTAATTTATCTTCGGCATAAACTCCGATAGACAAATCTAATTTAATATTTTCGGCAGAAATCTTAGCTTTAAGTTGCTCTAAATTAAGACTAAAAGGCACGATATAATCTGAAAAAGATAAATTAATAACCGCTAATAGATCTTTAATATCAATGTTTTCTAAACTTTTTACTTCCATTTTTTATGCTAAATTTTTTGAGTTTAAGATTGAGTTTCTCTAATTTATAAAGGTTTTCTAAATATTGAAATAGAGAAAATCAAATATACATTTTATGTAAAAAACAATGATGAACTATTTTACATTTTATTAAAAAATAGGAGGTAACCACATGGATGTCGAAACATCGAGATATTGTTTTTTTACAAGAATCGTCTAGTTTTCAAACTGATATATTGTCATATTTTTAAATTTATTGGATATAAATGAAAATTATCAAATTAGCAGATTATGCCCTTATTTTATTGTCTTAATTCTAATTAAATTAAATAAGAACTTTTTTTCATAAACTTATGTTATATATTTGCTCAAAATTTTGGTCTACTTTTTCTTAAAATTTAAGGAAAAATAGTTAAAAGGGAATCAGGTGTAAATCCTGAACAGACCCGCTACTGTAAGTTCTATATAAGTCTTTAAACGTTACTTATGCCATTGTCCCGATTCTCGGGATGAGAAGGTTGTTTAAAGATGGAACAAGTCAGGAGACCTGCCAAAATCACATAGTTTAAAACTTTCGAGGAATAAAGTTGAAGAACAAGAAAATTAGCCTGTTATTTTATAGCGGGACTTTCTTATTATGCTTCTTGATTATTACATCGCGAAAAGTTTTTATAATTTATTTAGTGATGTATAATACAAACAAAAAGCTTTTATTCGTTTTTATCTTATTTACTCCATTTTTGCTTCATTCACAAGCAACTAATGATAGCATTCGCAAACTAAAAGAAGTAATTCTTAAGGCAAAACCATACCAGGAAGTAATTCCTGTGCAAAGCCTCTCGGGGAAATTACTAGAAAATCTTGCCAGTCATAATGTTGCCGATGCACTTCGTTATTTTGCCGGAGTCCAGATTAAAGATTATGGTGGTCTTGGCGGACTTAAAACTGTAGATGTCCGTAATATGGGAACGCACCACGTAGGTGTTTTTTACGACGGAATCCAATTAGGTAATGCGCAAAACGGAGTTACAGATTTAGGTAAATATTCCCTAGACGACATGGAATCTCTTACCATGTATAACGGTCAGAAAAGCGAAATATTCCAGTCTGCAAAAGACTTTGCAGCAGCATCTACTATTTATTTAAGAACTAAACGTCCCGTTTTTGAAGGGAATAAAAAAACAAATTTATTGGTGCGGTTTAAAACTATGACCATAAATTATTTTGATCCGTCTTTTAGATGGGAACAAAAGCTGAGCAATAAAGTAAGCATGAGCGTAAGTTCTGAGTATATAAAATCTAACGGTGAATATAAATTCAGGTACAAAAGAAACAATCAGGATGGTACCGTAGCTTACGATACTACTGCCACAAGACATAATAGTGATATTGAAGCATTCAGATTTGAATCTGGACTTTACGGAAAAATAAATAATGGTTCCTGGGATGCCAAAGTTTATTATTACGACTCAGATAGGGGAGCACCGGGAGCAATTGTCGAAAATAAGTTTTCTGACGGATTTAGACAGTACGACAAGAATTTCTTCACACAGGCATCTATAGTAAAGGATTTTACAAAAAAATACAAATTTCAGGCAAAGGCAAAATATGCTTATGATTATACACATTATGTTGCCAGAGATACAACCCATATTTTAGGCGAAACAGTAACCGAAGGAGCACAATCTGACGATAGTTATTACCAACAGGAAATATACTTCTCGGCAGTAAATATGTACAATATATTACCAACATGGGATGTTTCGTTATCTACAGATTTTCAATACAATAAACTTAATGCTACAAGAAAAGGGATACAAACTCAATTTTCATTTCCGCAACGCTATACAGCATTGTTTTCATTGGCAAGTTCCTTCAGACTTGGGCAATTTAAAGCTTTAGGTAGTGTTGTTGGTACTTATGTTCAGGAAGAAGTGCGCTATAACGCAAAAGCTCCGGACAAAAAAGAGTTTACTCCTGCATTATTCCTTGGTTATACACCATTTAAAGACTACGATTTTAATTTACGAGCATTTGCAAAACGTATTTTCAGGATGCCCACTTTTAATGACTTGTATTATACCATGGTTGGATCCAGTACTTTGAGACCCGAATATATGAACCAGTACGATGTTGGGTTTACTTATAATTTACCAGTAAATAATTCTTTTTTAGACAAACTTTCTATTCAGGTTGATGGATATTATACCAATACCAAAGATAAAATTGTAGCAGCTCCAACAGGAAATTTATTCCGCTGGATGATGACCAATATGGGACAAGTAAAAGGAAAAGGTATAGAATCGGTACTTAATATAGGAATGCATATTGGTAATGTAAACTTAGCTACGAATCTTACCTACACTTATTCTGAAAGTAGAGATTATACAAAATTTGCAGGTTTAGAATTGTCTTCTTACGGAGATCAGATTCCTTATACTCCGTGGCATAGCGGTTCTGGGATATTAAATGTGGATTATAAAACCTGGAATTTTAACTACAGTTTTGTTTATGTAGGAAAACGATATAATGGTAATGTCAACAATATCAAAATCAATGAAATTCAGCCTTGGTACACACACGATTTAGCGGTACAAAAGTCTTTTGCTTTAAGCAAATATTTAATAAAAGGTACAATAGAGGTAAACAATGTACTTAATCAGCAGTATGAGGTTATATACAATTATCCGATGCCGGGACGTACAATGAAATTTATAATAAGTATTGCGCTATGAAAAAGATAACTACACAATTAATCCTCGGTTTATTTATAGCCCTTGCTTTTGCTTCTTGTAGAGAAGAAGAAACCATTTTTCCATCTTCGGATAAAAGCGTTGCTGCACCAAGAAGTGATGGCAAGATAGAAGGTTTTTATCTGCTTAACGAAGGTAATATGGGGATGAACCGCGCGAGCATCGATATATTTAATTATAGAACCGGAAATTATACTACCGATATTTATTCGGAACGAAACCCTACAGTTATAAAAGAATTGGGTGACGTAGGTAACGATATCAAAATTTATGGTAATAAGGTTTATGCTGTAATAAACTGTTCTAATAAAGTTGAAGTAATCGATAAATGGTCGGCAAAACGTATCAAAAAAATTGATATTCCTAACTGCCGATATGTAGCTTTTTACAAAGACAAAGCCTATGTAAGTTCCTATTCTGGTCCTGTAGCCATAGATCCTAACGCAGAGATAGGTTTTGTGGCTGAAATTGATACCACATCATTAGAAATAAAACGAAAAGTAAATGTAGGTTATCAGCCAGAGCAAATGGTGGTTAGTAACGGAAAATTATATGTAGCAAACTCAGGAGGTTATAGAGTTCCTAATTATGACAGAACCGTATCTGTGATTGATCTTGAGACTTTTACCGAAATAAAAAAGATAGATGTTGGTATAAATCTTTACAGTATGCAAATAGACAGTAGAGGAGATATTTATGTGAGTTCCAGAGGAGATTATTACAATACACCATCAAATCTTTTTGTAATTGATACCAAAACGGATGAGAAAAAAATGCAACTCGATATTCCGGTTCTAGGAATGTGTTTAGTAGATGATTTACTCTATTTCTATAGTGTATCGTGGAGCTATCTTACTAATAGTAATAAAGTAACCTACGGAATATTAGACACTAAAACCAAAAAGATAATAAGCGACAAGATAATCACTGACGGTACAGATAAACAAATAATGATTCCTTACGGACTACAGGTAAATCCCGAAACCAAAGAAATTTATATCACCGATGCACAAAATTATGTCGTAACAGGCTATATCTATTGCTTTACACCCGATGGAAAATTAAAATGGAAAACTACAGCAGGAAATATACCTGCACATATTGCTTTTATAACCAAAAACTAAAATAGTAAAATCATGTATAACAAATCTTTAAAACATTTCCGAACGCTATTGCTTATACTCGCAGCAGCATTGGTAACCAATTGTTCTAGTGGAGACGATAGTTCTGATAATAGTAATCCGCCAACAGGTGGTATTGGTAACAATGAGTACAATGCGCAAAGAGCTACAATAGTACCAATTACTGTAAATAGTACCGTAAGCGCAAATGCAACTTATAGTTGGAGTGTAACAAATTCTCCTTCAGAAAATTATTCTTTGGCAAACAACACTGCAAAAGAAGCCTTATTTGCAGCAACAGAAATAGGAACGTATGAACTTACTGTAGTTATAACTGATAACGGAAATACGCAAACACAAAAAATTAAAGTACACGTAAGCAAGGAAGCTAAGGATTATAAAACATTTATTGCCAAAGTATTTGATTTTAAACCTGCTCCGGGACAGTTTATAAATGATTTGCCTGCAGCGAATGACGGTGAAACGTATGATAAAATTTTAAGCAGAGCTAATACGTATCTAGCCAAGAAAAACGGAGATCTGATTTCGCTAGGAGCCTTTGGTGGTTATATTGTTTTTGGCTTCGATCACACAATTGTAAACGTAAAAGGCAAACGTGATTTTAGAGTTTTAGGGAATGCTTTTTGGGCAGAGGCCAATCCTAATCCTGATAAAACTATGCGTGGCGGGAGTAGTGAAGCTGGAGTTATAATGGTATCCTACGACAAAAATAAAAATGGACTTCCGGATGATGAATGGTACGAAATAGAAGGAGCTGGGCATAAAATGGAAAAAACAGTTCAGAATTATGAAATCACCTATTATAGACCTGATCCTAATAAAATTCCGGTTCCAGGAGGTGGTACAGGAACTGTACAATTTACAGATATAGAATATATATACTGGAAAGACAACCAAGGTAAAGACGGTTATTTAGCCCAGAACAACGCTTATAATCATTCCTTAGATTATTGGCCAAAATGGCTCAAAGATCAGGAAAAAATCACTTTTAAAGGTACAAGATTACCAGATAATGCTGTTGATGAAAGCGGAACTGGAAGCTATTTTGTTCAGTACGCATTTTTATACGGATATGCAGATAATGCCCCAAACAATGATAATGATTCTGCAATAGATATTGATTGGGCAATAGATAAAAATGGAAACAAAATTCATTTGCCAGGAGTCGATTTCGTAAAAGTTTATAATGCACTTAATCAGCAAGCCGGATGGTTAGGAGAAACTTCTACCGAAATAATGGGTGCTACAGATTTGCATCTTTTAGGAGAAAATATCCCTACCAGACCATAAATAAAAAAGGATTTTAAATTAAACTATAATACCAGAAACCATGAAAAAAAATTTAACCCATTTATTATTCCTTGCATTCTTAGTTATAGGATGCAGTAGTAATGATGATGACTCAAAACCAGTAGACGAGGCTAAGAATACAATAGCAATTACTCTTCAAGAAAAACATGATATAGGAACATTTAGTGTCTTAAATATAAATGCTTCAGCTACTGCAACAAACCCAACATATCAATGGGTAATGACTAAAAATCCAGTTAATAAAACTACAGATTCTATTGTTGGAAATACTAAAGATTTAAGATTCATAGCGCTATACTCAGGTGCATATGAACTGACATTAAATGTATCGGCAGATGGAAAAAAAGGAAGCAAAAAAACACTAGTAAATGTTACTAAAGAGACTAAAAATTACAATCCTTATATAACAGCAATCTACGATTTTGATCCTGCACCGGGAATGTTTGCCAATGATTTATTTAAAATTGGTTTTACAAAAGAAGATATAATGCGAGTAGCATTAGGCAGGATTAATGAAACTAGTGTTGGTTATCCATTAGACTTAGGTGGTTTTGGAGGATCTATTATTGTAGGGTTTGATCATACTGTTATTAATAATGCAGGACAAAAAGATTTTAGAGTTTATGGAGGAGATTTAACCGATAAAGGCAATCCCCCAGCTCCAGGATTACTATTTGTAGCCTATGATAAAAACGGTAATGGAAAACCAGATGATGATGAATGGTACGAAATAATAGGAAGTCAGCATACTAAAGAAAATACTACCAAAAATTTTAAGATTACATACCATAAACCTGCCATAGGAAAGCCTGTAGTAGTAAGTGGTCCTAATGATCCATTTATAGATCGTGAACACATTTATTGCGAAAACAATAATTCTGAAACCTATTATTTACCAAGATCTAAGACAAAAAAAGAATATTATCCAGCTTGGACAACTCAAAATACAGCTGTATATGAAGGAACCAGGCTAAATGTAAAATTTACACCACTACGTCCCGGACAAACTACACTATGGAATTTTGAATCTCCTGAATGGGGATATGTAAATGCTGTAAATCCTGATATTGATATAGACTGGGCTGTAGATAAAAACGGAAACAAAGCAAATCTACCGGGAATAAATTTTATAAAAATTGTAAACTGTGTTAGTGAGCCAATGGGACTTTGTCATCAGCAATCATCAATGGCAACAAGATTCGCAGGAGCAGCAGATCTTCATATATTAAAAAAATATAATTTAAGAAAAGTAAAAGAATAAGAAAATGAAAAAATATTTAAAATATAGTTTGATTTTAGTAGCTATTGGTGCTTTTTATTGCTGTAGTAACGATGATGATTCAAAACCTGAAATAACTCCTGAACCCGTTAAAAACGCTTCTGTTACATTAAAATTAGAACCAAATTTTGCTGTAGAAAGATATAGCGTAGTAACTATAAATCCAGAAGTTGTTATTGAAAACGCTAGTGAAGCTGTTGCAAAATACAAATGGACTGTTAAAGTAACTGGTACTGATGGAGTTGTGAAAGATTCTATTATTGGCGATGCAAAGACGTTACAATTTATTGCTCCTAAAGCGGCTGATTATGCTGTAGAATTTACAGTAACATTAGACAAATTAGTAAAACAAGCTTCAACGAAAGTTAAAGTTTCAGAAACAGGTAAAACCTATACAGCAAAAGCGCTATCGCTTATAGATTATTTACCAGCACCAAGTTATGCTCTTGATAATTATGAGTTTACTACTAAAACTGAAATTTTAGAAAATATTCAGGCAAGTCTTAATCAGGGAGAAGATATTAACCTTGGAACTTTTGGCGGGTACATTGTTACAAAATTTGATCATACTGTTATTAATTCTTATGGCAAACGAGATTTTACTGTTCAAACTGTTGCTAATAGTACTACTGTAAAAGTTTTCCCAGTAAGTGTATATGTAGCGTATGATGCCAATAAAAACGGTATTGCAGATGATAATGAATGGTATGAGATAGGAGGGAGTGAGCATAATAAATCTACGACAACAAAAAATTACGAAATCACTTATTTCAAGCCAGATCCAGCCAAAGTGGCTGTAACAGGCAAAGCCGATTGGCAGTTTGATAAAGAATATTTAAAATGGACAGATAATAAAAACACATCCAACTTTATTACTAAAACAAAAAAATGGAGACGTTTAAATTATTACCCACAATGGATAGGAGATTCTTATACCCTAAAAGGAACAAAACTATACTTACCAGTAAAAGATGTAAGTGATGGAGAAGGGACTGCTTTTAATGTAGGAACTTTTGAATGGGGTTATGCTGGTATCAAAGATCCTTCGATAGATATTAGTTGGGCTGTAGATAGTAACGGAAAAAAAGTGCATTTACCTGGAATCGATTTTGTTAAAGTATATGTATCAACATATACAGAGCTTGGAGCTTCAGATTTATTGACAAGTTCTTTTAAAGAAGCTGAGGATTTGAATTTTGCAAAAAGCAAATAATTAAAACTGCATATTCTTAAAAAAGTATGCTATTGCAAAAACATTAAAGAAGAATTATTAACCCCTAATTTTATAAATAATGAAGAAAGTAATTTATTTTTTGACCGTTGGTTTACTTTTAGGACTTTCGTCCTGTAGTAACGAAGATGATGTTTTAATTGATGGTAATGGAAATGCAGTCGCAAACAGTGCAAATGCATCTACAAGCAGAATCCTTGCTGATCCGGCAATAGGAACTACAACAACTCTTAATCTAACGAGTTCTTTATTGGCAAGCGGAATCAGTACAACTGGTGGTAAGTATTGGGAAAACACTTATGTATCTAACACAAAACTAAATGTAGATATATTTACGTTTTCGCACACGGCTACATCTGCGGGATACAACTACTGGGATGGTTTTATAGTATCTAACGTAAATGATATTAAAGATTACGGTTCTGGTGCTGCTCCGGGTGGATCAGATGGTTGGGTGCCTCACCAATGGGGAACTATGGCAGGAAGTGGTTTTAATACTTCTTCTACAATTGCGCCAGGAACTCCGGGAACAACAGGAGATCCTTATATTGTAGCTTATTGGTCTAGTTATTTAGATCCTAAAAATCCACAAGGAACTACTTTTACTGAAGGAGGATTTTCAAACTGGGTAAAAATAGGAAATACAGGAACATACCAAGTTAAAGGATTGAAAATTAATATGCATCCGTGGCCTTATTATGGTTGTTTAAATGGAGATGGTTTTGCTAAGAAATTTGTTTCTGGTGATCATTTCGAATTATTAATTTATGGTGTTGATGCAAGCGGAGTTATCTCTGCTCCAGTAACACATACATTAGCAAATCATACAGGAACTTCTCTTGTAATGCCAACAGGTTGGATAGATGTAACTGCTCTTAAACTAGCTAGTTTAGGAGATGTTAAATATCTTATTTTCCAGATGGCTTCAACAGACTCAGATCCCATTTACGGAATCAATACTGCAGCATATTTTTGTTTAGACAAACTTTCGGTAAAACGAATAGACTAAAACAAATTGTTTACAATACAAAAAAGAGCCATTCAAAAGATGGCTCTTTTTATTATCTAATTTTTTATATCTGTTTAAAATGACCCGTTTTTAAATAATACTACCCGTAATAAGCAAATCTCCTGGGCAATTTACATCCTTTAATTCAATGTAATTTCCTTGCGGGAAAATCAAATTCTTTAATGCGAATACAGAAACATCATTAAAACTTACATTGAGTTGCTTCGTTAATTTTGGCGGAATTTGTTCATTCAATTGAATATTGAATAATGCCTGCAAATCATTCCCACAACCACAAGGGCCACCACCCGAAAGATGCCCGCTAATTTTAACATCCTGATTAGTCATTTTAAATGAAATATTTTGTTCTCTGCCAGTACCCGATATGGTAAGAGGCATAGAAGCAGAAATATTTAAGGTATAATCAGATGAATGGTCTTTAGTACCAGACTCCGTACGGAACCAAATAATTGTTTTCCAGTATTCTGTAAAATGTTGCGTGCGCTGCTGATTAAAATCTAATTTTATATTTGTTCCATTAGGAGTTAAAGTCATTCCTGAAATTGGTTCAGAAATTATTCCTCCATCAACAGCATACTTGGAGATTTCAACAACACCTCTAGGACTTGTATAGCTACTATCCAGAGCACTTAAATTTACTTCTGCAGTAAGCGCACCTTGATTAAACTTTCCTGACCATGCCTTCGACTTATTAGTATCTTTAGGATTAGTACCTTCTAATTTCCAACCCGATTTATCCAAACTTTGTGGCAACACACTCTCAAATAAAACTTTACTACTTACAATCATACTCACATCTGATCCCATTGGGATAGGTTCGGGTAAATCATTAAGAAATGTTTGACTACTTTCCGCAATTCTATCATTAGTCATAATGAAAAGTTGTAAAATTTGATTAGCTGAATTGCGTGTAATCAGCGTTTTAAATAAAAATTGGTTAGGTTTCATATCGCTAATTTTACCAATCTTACTTTTATCTAGTGAGCTAATAACAAAAACTACAGGATTCTGCGTAAAATAAGAAATGAGTTCCAAGTTGAATCTTGCTTTTTCATCATTTCCTTCAATATTAATGTTTTTGGGAACAAAAGTTCCCTGTGACATGTCCAGAATTACGCTTAACACATTCTCGCTTGCAATTGTACCCGATCCTACAATTCCTTTTGCCTCGCTTAGCGGAATCTGTGCTTGAATAAGAGCCCCAGGATTAGATACTTCTGGTTCATCCCATTCTATAGGTTCTGATTTGTATTGTGATCCTTTCGTTATCTTTCCAGAATGGATGATGCATTCCATCTTTACATTGGATGGATTGTTGGGAAGAAAAGAGAGTTTAGGATATCCATATTCGGCTTCAAACTTTACCCAGGTTTTCACTTTAGATGTGGCATCATAATGATACTCTAATTTAATTTTTCCTCCGTATGATTTATCTTTTTTTAATTCATCATACTGTTTGTTAATAGTTTCCTGAATTTTGGTAAGCCCCATATTAAAAACAACATCCCAACCATTTGTAACCGTTTTTCCTTGCATTAATACCAGCATATCCTGCAAAGAAGGAGCGGAGGTAAGAGCATTACCAAGAAGTCCTTTTTTAACTCCCGATAATAATCTACCAGGTAAATCCTCTATTCTTGCCTCAAGTACAAACTCGAGTGTTACGGGTACAAATGCATCTTCTAACTCTATTCCTTTATTAATTTCTGTTTTAGGAAAACTAATGTTCCACTTACAGAATGGCGTAATCGGGCTAACCTCTTTAGACCATGTATCGCCGCCGTCTGTAAAATTCGGGGTGTTAGTATCACATTTATACTCATAGATACGTTCACGAGAAGGCGTTTTAAACATACGCGGAATCCTATTGGGAGCACGATCAAAAAACGGATTACCTTCATACGTTAATTTTAAAAGGTATTTACCACTTTTTGTTTTTACCGAAGTTCCAACGCTTGCCACTACAGACTTAACACGACAATTAATGTATTCGCTAAAATTTACATTATCAAGACCAATATCCAGAATATAAGCATTACCATTGATTAATTTACCTACAGGCACTTCTACTGTAATACGTATCGGACTAGTTACAGATTGATGAATAGAATTTAGCAAATTCAAAGCAGTTAAGGTATTCTGGCTTTGCTTAACAATTGTACCTTTAAAACTCAGCAAATCAAATGCTGTCATTAATGTGGGCGCTTGAAGATTCTCATATTGAAGTGCCTGATCTTGTAAAATCAGCGTTTTAGAAAGCATGCTCAACATACGATTTCGTAAGAATTGAAGTGAAGCAGTCATACCAATCAAATCAAGATTAAGCGGTTCTAGCGACGGAATATTACCCGGTTTTAGTTGGTCTTTTATTCCATCGAGTCTTTTTTGCTGCGCTTCGCTCAATACGTTTAATCTTTGCTGATTATAAATATCTTTGGCGAGTTGGTTTGCTGCATCTTTTGCGCTAAGCAACGCTTTTCCGCGAAGAAGTAGAATTTGAAATGCATTTATCAAATCATTCTTTTCTTGTACAGGCGGTCCAGAATCGATTATAAGCTTCATATTAGCACTCATTTCATCCCATGCCAGATTCGATTCGATAGCAAACGAAGCATTTTTTAGTTCGTTAAGAGCTTTCTCCGCATTTAGCAATTCCTCAACACCTTTAACCCCCGTTGTAAATACTTTATAAGAAGCATTCAGAATATTAAGTAATTTCTGCATCTGTTGCACTTTAAGTCCTAATTCCTCTACAGCTTTGATTGATTTGGCTGGAATAGCAATAGATGTAGCTACGGAAAAAATAGTCGTCGCCATATCAAGACCAAATTGTATCGCTTGCCGGGTTTGCCAATCTCTTACAGCCTGCTTATAGTTTGTTACAGCAGTTTGCAAATCAGATTTTTGACTGTCAACATTTTTCTGAAAAGTAGCAATTTTAGCTTCCAGACTTTTGAGTTCTTTTTCTTTTTGGGTAATAATTTCTTTGTAATACGAACTCAGGTCACGTTGCTGGTCGGCATTTGCCTGAATAAACTTTGTAAGCAATTTACCCGATTCAATTATATTCTCATTCAGCGATTTACCTACATCTATAATTAGTTCCTTTGTCTTTCTTGCCTCAATAATATCCTGATATTTTTGTATCTCAAGAGCAATACCGTCAGAATATTGTATAATAGTTTCTATATGTTTTTTGTATTCTTTAGCCGGTAATAGTGGTACATAAGCAGCATATTCGGGATTCATAGCATTTCGGACACTATCCATCGCTCGTACTCTCAAATCTAGCACACTTGCATTACTACTTACTTGAGGAAGAATGCTGGTAATCCAACCCATCGTATCTGCCACAAAGTTTAATGCATTTTTTTGATTCGTATCGTTAAAATCAGTACAACCTGCCATAATAGATTCGGCAAAAGAATAAGCAAAAGATAAATTTTCTTCCATATCTGGAAATACATCACTTTCTTTAGGTTCCTTACGAACATCATCTGTGATTAATACAAGAGATCTACCGTGTATTTTGGCTGTATCATGCATAAATTTTAGCCCGTCTACTATGGTAAAATGCTCCGTGAAATCGTCTTTTGTAACAACCATTCCGCCATAAAAAACTTTACTATTGAAGTTAAATGATTTATAACCCTCTTTACTTAGTTTGCAAACAACAACGCCTTTATCAGTTTCCATATTAGTACTTTGAGTAAGTATATTAATATAGTTTCCGGGAATGCTTATCGTGCCAATTTTTGAATATAGATATTGCGAACAAAGTATGAATTTTAACGCCTTATTACTGGCTATAAACTGCATTTCATCCAACGCTAGTTTGGCTTTATACGTATTTATGTCTTTTGTTACAATTGTACTAAGAAATCCCGGAATTTCGGAGTCAGGGATAACATTCTTAATATCATACGGGAAATATTTTTCGAAGTTGGGAACAACACGATCCGTAAATTTTTGGATTAACGCCCCTTTTAAGATACGCTTCATTACCAAACGGCGGTTATACTCTGCAAAAACGGACAAGGTTGTAAGTTTGAATCTTGTAACTGCGTTTTCTTTATAATTAGCAAGATTTATTTTTCCATCTAAAAACGGTTCAAAAATACTATTGGTTTCTGACCATCTTTGATCGTGCCAAAGATTCTTTTTGATGTCGCTTTCTAAGAGTTTGCTATTACCAAAACTAATGAGTTTACTATATTCCTTTACAAAACCAAAAGCTCCTGTAAGGGCATTTGTTGTAAAATAGCAAAAATTAACAGAGTCTTCATTTGTGTATTTATTTTTAGAAAAACTAGCCGAAACCTTCTTAAAGGAGTCTTTATTGTATGCAAACACCTGAAAAATAATATCTCCCACATTTACACCAGATACAAAATGAGTTCCCCATTCGTTAAAATGCTTCATGCAAATATTTGCCTGATTTAAAGTCGTTTCTGCAGGATTGTATTGTCCTTTTTCATCATCAGAAGCTCTTACTTTAATCAAACTTTTGCGAAAATCTTCCTCAATCTGATATTCTGTCGAAGGTAATAACGGATTAGGATGTAATATTGTTCCAGATTTATTGATAGGATGAAAAGCCGTAGCTGATAAGCGTTCTAGCTTAACAAGAGCATACGAGGTATCTGATGCTTTTAAATCTAAACCTAGATTCTCAGAAAGTTTCTTTAATGCTTCATCGCGATCCTGATCACGCAATAACATAGTTCCCGCAGCGACTTCAGCATCTGGAGCACCATCATTAGGGTTATCAATTTGATATGGAAATAGAGTATTTAAAAGATTTTCTGCATCTTTGTGAATAGAAACTATTGGGTAATTCCATTCCAGTTTTTTATCGGGATTTATATCTATTTCTAGCTCTTTCAAAGCTTTTTTATCTTGCAGAAACAAGCCTTGATTATCTACAGACGAAGGATTCCAAGAAGGGTTATATCCAAAGATTAAATTAGTTGTGGTACCTAGTGTAATTTTACTTTTTATAATTGCCATAATACTATAATTGGGGTATTAGTAAATAATCGCGTGCCACATATAAATCAATAATTTATAAGTAGCCGCTTAGCTCAAAGTAAATAAAAAGGAAGTGTTTTTTTATAGGTAAAAATACCTGAATAATTTACCGATAAAATAGCATATATTTATAATCTGTATCCATATATAAATTGTTTTCTGTATCTGTACCTGTTTTTATTTAGTACGTAGGTTTGTAGTAAACAAATCCTCCTTATGAATACTCAAACAAATAACGCTCAATATCTAGAATTTGGAACTGTAAATATCTCGCACCTTGGTAGCATATTAAATATATCTAACCGTGCAAAAGAAAGGACTAAAAACAATCCAAATCTGATACAAAATATAGACGAAAACAATATGAATCATTTTGGACTTCCGCTAAGTGTTGCTCATTACGGAAACCAAATGTTAGGCTACGGATTTGTAACAATTAATAGCTCTGGAGAAACTGAATTTAATTATTGCTTTGAAGAAAAAGAACATAATGCATCACAAATAAAAGATGGTTTAGAACTAGAAGCAAAAAAAACTTTCAAAGTTTTATTTAATGATAATGCTACCAAAGAAAATGCAGTACAAAATGCGATTGATAAACTAGCAAACTGGATTGATCAGTGCTAGTTTTTAGAACAAATAATTAAGCTTTGTTTACACAAAAAAGCGAACCATGTAAGTTATGTAAGTTCATTTAAACGAAGTGTTTTAAAACTTATATTTTCTTAAATCACTTATATGGTTTAAAATGCTTTTTAATAAAATATTAGCCAATAAGGTTATATAACTTGTTAAGATAATAATTAAAGAAATGGCTAAAGAAGTCTTATATATAAAAATTGCTCATATTATTCAGGAACAGATTTTATCTGAAACGCTAAAAATAGGAGATAAGCTACCTTCAATTCGTGCACTACAAAAATTATATAACGTAAGTATCAATACTGTTAAGCAAGCATTTTTAGAATTAGAAAGTAAATCTTTGATAGAATCAAGACCTAAATCTGGCTTTTATGTAAGTAATACATCTAATAGGAAATTTTCGATTCCTTCGATGAATAAATTGAAAGTATCAGAAACCCAAAAAAGTCCTGACGATTTAATTACTAAGGTGTTTGACACTTTTGGTGATAAAAGCATTACCCAATTTTCTTTGGGAGTTCCGCATAAGAGTTTGCTTCCTATTGCCAAACTGAATAAAGGAATTATTAAAGCTACGCGAAATCTGGAGGAGAGTGGAACTGATTATAATTTAGTGCAAGGAAATTTAAACCTAAGACGCAATCTCGCAAAATGGTCGCTTGTATTAGAAGGTAAACTAACCGAAGATGATTTTGTGACTACTTCTGGAGCTATGAATGCTATTTATAGCTGCTTAATGGTCACAACCCAACGAGGAGATACCATCGCTATCGAAAGTCCCGTTTATTTTGGAATACTCCAAATAGCAAAGTCTATGGGACTTAATGTTATCGAGCTCCCTACACATCCCACAACTGGAGTAGATCTTGATGCTTTAAAAAAAGTAATACCAAAGATTAAAGCATGTTGTTTTATGAGCAATTTCAGTAATCCTTTGGGGAGTTTAATGCCCGATGAAAGCAAAAAGGAATTGGTCGAATTGCTTACTTATCATAACATTCCGCTTATAGAAGATGATTTGTATGGCAATCTTTTCTTTGGCACAGCCAGACCAAAACCTTGTAAATATTATGATGAAGCTGGAATTGTTATGTGGTGCGGATCAGTATCTAAAACACTTGCACCAGGATATAGAGTAGGGTGGGTTGCTCCGGGACAGTTTAAAGAGAAAATAATCAGGCAGAAATTAGTACAAACAATCTCTACGCCATCTTTGTATCAAGAAGTAGTTGCCGATTTTATGGAATTTGGAAGATATGATCATCATCTAAGAAATTTCAGGCACACTTTGCATACAAATTGCCTACATTTTCAGCGTGCTGTCGAAAATTATTTTCCTGAAAACACTAAGATTTCTCAACCACAAGGTGGATCTTTTCTTTGGCTTGAACTTGACAAAAAAATTGATACCGCTTCATTATATGATATTGCAATAAAGCAAAAAATCAGTTTTGCTCCAGGAAGAATTTTCACCCAACATGATCAATACAATAATTGCATGCGTCTTAATTTTGCTTTAGAGTGGAATGATAAACTGAATCTAGATATAAAACGACTTGGCACAATTGTAAAAAATGCTTTGTAATACTGTTGCCTATAAAAACATATAACTGTCATTGTGATAGCTCGTTTTGATTAGTGTTAATTTTTAAGCAAAATAACTATATATCAGTAACTTAAATAAAACTACTTAAACTAATAAGTTCAATATAAAACAAATGAATCAAGATATAATTAACTCTCAATCAAGAATAAAAATAATAGATTACACAGATAAATTCAAAGAATCTATCAAAATTCTGAACTACGCTTGGCTAGAAAAATATTTTAGAATTGAAAAAATGGATGAAGTTTCACTCTCAAATCCAAAAGAAGAAATCATTGATAAAGGTGGTTTTATATACTACGCTACATTAGATAATGAAATTGTTGGGACAGCTTCACTTCTAAAAAAAAGCGATACTATTTTCGAATTAGGAAAAATGGCGGTCAGTGATAAAGCACAAGGTTATGGTATTGGCACATTATTATTGGAGCATTGCATTACAACTGCAAAGGATATGAAAATAGAAAAGCTAATTCTGTATTCTAACACAAAGTTAGAATCAGCAATACATCTTTATCGCAAATATGGATTTGAAGAAATCCCATTGGAGCAGGGACTTTATGAACGAGCAAATATTAAAATGGAGAAGAAGCTACCTTAAGAGGAGGAACAAAGAAAAAAAGCAACAAAGGCTCAAAGGTTGAAAAAAAAGAAGAGACCAAGATTAATTTTAACCACAATGTATCCCCAATCTTGTCTCCCTGACGAAGGAAGTGGCTCCACAAGTGGCTCAAGAATAAAAGGAAAAATATTAGAATGAAGAAGAACCAGTGGATTTAACCGCAAAGTAAGCAAAGCTTTAAGCATAATTTATCCCCAATCTTGTCTCCCTGACGAAGGAAGACAAGTTTGTGGTTAAACTATACAAGCTACGACTCAGAAACTTAGTAGCTCAGTAACTTAGCAACTAATAATAAATTTAAAAAGCTTCTCCGATTCGGAAATAAAGTCCCCAATCGCCTTTTCCAACAGCTGCATCCAAACCAACATTAAATTTCTCGTGTTTAAATGCTCTGTAGCGATAACCAATTCCTGCACCAGGATATAAATTCCAGTTAAAATCGGATGTATCAGATCCATAAATAGTTGCTACACCTGCAAAACCTACAAGCCCCATTTTTTTATTAAAGTTATAACGGTATTCGGCTTGTAAAGCCATTAGTCCGTCGCCACGGTATTTCCCTTCTGAATATCCTCTAATATCCTCACCGCCAATAGTTACTTGCTGCTCAAAAGAAATATTCCCTAAACCAAACTTACCCGAAAAACGAGCTGCTAGTACATCGGTTCCACTTCGCATAGGAAAGTATTTATTGTATTCTGAGAGAATTTTATTGGCACTAACATCATTACCAACCCACGTTGGATAACCAATCCAACGCAATTTTACTTTATCACCTTTGGTCGGATAATAAACAGCGTCACGAGTATCATACATCATATTTAGCTGCAAACCATTTGTTTGAGTAACAGAAGATGGTTGTATGTCATCTTCATATTTTGTATCGTAATGCGCATACGAATAACCAATGCCAGCATACAGCGATTTAACCACTTTTCGTTGGAGAGTCATTGCTACAACTGTTTTTTTAGTTGCATAATCATAAAAATCTGGCGTGTTGATATCATCCACATAAAACTGGGCATTTTGATCACCAGTTACAAAAATAAATTGAGCCCGCCACTTGTCTTCGTTAAAATACCATTTGTTAAAAGAAGCCACAAAATAGGATTTATTAGTCGTATAAACGGCAGATATACCCGAGAGCGATTTAGGCGAAATAGTATCGGCTTTATTGAGTTTATACATCATCATAGGAATAGCACCAAACATAAAATCCAGCGTTCTATTGTAATTAAGATAAGGCATTACATTAAAATCTATATTCTTTGGTTTTGCCTTTGTTGTAACCGAGCTATCAATTGGTTTTGTTTGAGATGAAGCACATAAACAAAATAAAAACAGCATTATAGTAGGTAAGATTTTATGCATTTTGGATGTATTTTTAAGTTACTTTATAAACTATTTAATGTATTCCAGAAGGTATGCAAATGGGGTGTTTTTTGATATGAATAAATAATTTTACTCTTCATAAAACTTAAAGGTAATATTTTTTTTAAAGCAGCAAAATATTGTATTGTAAGAACTTAGATATAATAAAGTAATATTTTTTATAGATGCCCAGCTATAGTATAATAATCAAATTAATCGCCTCTCTTGTTTTATAAAAAAGACTTATCCTGATAGTTATATAACTTATTCGAACCCATAAAAAAACTTCCTTACCCGTACTTTATGCAAGTATTTTTTGTACAACAAAATACTTAATAACTAAAGCACTTATTAACAAGCACATCATGAAAAAGTTTTCCGAGCAAGTACATATAACAATAGATGAATTTACCCAAAATGTAGTTTATTATGATTTAAAGCTTTCACAAACTATGATGGATCATCATCATTTTTCGTTTGTATGGCAATATACTGGTAAAGCAGTAATTAAGCCTGCTGACCAAGCTGCGGCATTGCGTAAATATAAAGGTAGAGAAGTCATTTTTACCTTCTTGGTCAACGGAATAAGACTAATGTCAAAAGGAATAATTTCAAAGCTAAAATCTGTTGATCTAAACGGAAGCCCAGTGGGTTTATACGTAACAGGTATAAGCCACACGATTTTATTAGACGACATGAAAAAATCAAGAACTTTCTTAAACCGTAGCATAAAAGAAATAGCATTACAAATATTTTCTGATGAAACTGCAGGAGAATTTTATCAAATAGATGCTATTGAACCTACTTATACAAAATATCTTGAATATAAACCACAATACAACGAAACCAGTTTTGAGTTCTTAAAGCGACTCTCGGCACGTTACGGACAATGGTTTTATTTTGACGGAATGCGTATGCAATTTGGACAAACTAAAACGTCCAAAATCAAACTTATTAATGGAGCTTCTTTGCATGAATTTAGCATCGAAACCAATTTAGTATCGCATAAAACCTCTTTTGCAGGATATAATTACACCAATGCAACACCTTTAAGAGGTGCCGAAGCCAAAACCACCACAGGAAGTGCCGACAGTTTTGCGAGAGTCGTTGGCGATAGACAAGCATCGGTATCCCAACCTGATTTAAGTATCGCCGCTTACACCAATCAGGCAAAAGATTCTACTGAGATTACTGATATGGCAAAACTACAAACAGCAGGTCGTGATGCTAATAGTGTTTTTTATAGCGGAACCTCCTATTTGCCCATTGGTGTCGGACAAGTTTTTACAATCCAGAACCAAACCGTTGAGCATGAACTGATAGCTATCGAAGTAATACATCACTCAGAAGTAAATGGTAATTATAACTGTGAGTTTGTAGCCATTCCTGCCGATGTAGCTGCACCACACTATACCAATGTTGAAGTAATTTCTATAGCCGATAGTCAACCTGCAAGAATAACAGACAACAACGATCCAGAAGAAATGGGGCGGGTAAAAGTTGATTTTTATTGGGCAGCTGGTAGCACAAAAAGCGAATGGATGCGTGTTGTACAACACTACGCAGGAGCAGGAAGGGGAAATTATTGGAATCCCGAAATAGGAGACGAAGTACAAGTAAGTTTTGAGGGCGGAAATGTAGATTGCCCGTATGTATCGGGTTCCTATTACAATGGAAAAGATAAGCCTGAATTTTTTGAGTCAAAAAACATGATAAAAGGATGGAAACTACGATTTGGACAACTATTTAAATTTGTCGAAAAAATAGGTATTTGGCTCTCTGACCCAAGCGGAAACGAAGTTCATCTGGATGAAGAAAACAAAGACATGAATTTTACTTCTCCCGAAACAATCACTTTTAATTGCAAAAATTTTATAATAAATGCATCAGAAGGGATTACTTATAATGCAGGTACAAATATCTCAGAAAACGCACTAATAAATAAAAGTACAATTGTAGGAGGGATTCTTAATACAAATGTTACAGGAGATAGCTTTATGCATGTGGGAGGTGATCATAATGAAAATATTGAAGGAGATTTGATGTCACATACTGAAAAAGAAAGATATGAAACGGGTTTAGAAGGTATTCATAATAGCAGTGAAAAAGATGTCAATAAACATGCAAAAAACAACATCCAACATAATAGTACTGAAGGGACAAAACAAAATTAAATTATGAGAATAAGAGTTGTAAAAGGAATCATAACAAAAACAACAGGAGGAAATCATAATATGTACTCCAATGGAGATATTGTTACAAATGCAGGTGGTTCTATCAATGAAATAGCAGATAAAGGGTATCTTTATGGGGATCCTGAAGACGCACCACCATTAATGCCTTTTGACCGTATTATAAATGTAAATGGCCATTTTTATAATAAAGATGGTACTTTTGAAGGTAAGATAGATGAACCTGGTTTTGAAGGAAGTATAGATGATGTTTATGTTTGTGATGGGAAAGTCCAAACAAAAAACTCGTTTAAGAATAATAAAAAGCTTGATATTACCCATCAGCAATTTTGTTATATAGCTGGTGTTATAAAAGCAGAAGAGTCCAGTACATTTGAGAGTGCAGCTGCAACCACCCAAGCAACATTTAATGCCGTAAAATTTGAAAAAGGTGATAAGCTGACGATGGAAGAACAGAGTAAATTTGCTGAAAAACTTCTTTCTACAGGTTATTCAACAGCAACGTTGAAAGAATCATTAAAAGACACAGAGAATGATAGTCTTTGCAAAAATGCTCGCAAAGGACTAATTCATGTTTTACAAGGAGGAAAGGATTATTCAGAAGAAGCAGTATTATGGGATGGAATTGATTTTGCAGATAGAGGAGTCATAAGTGCAAGACCACATCCTAAAACGGATAAAGATGGAGGAATTCATATTACAAAAGATCTATGGATCAAATTTGTCAATGCTTGTGAGTATAAGCCAGACAGTAAAGGAATTCAAAGGCTTTATAGACATTTAGAAGGAAAAGACGGAAAGGGTCATGATAAAGATAAAACAAAAGCAGAAGCTTTAGCGACCATACCGTTTGAAGAAAAGAAAAATGCCTCTGCAAACGATTCATATAATATTTTTGATTTTGGACAAAAGAAAAGTAGTGTTTGGGATATTTTAGTTGATTCAAAAGGATTAAAAAATGTCGATTATTACGAAACAGTTGGCACAGGTAAATACAATAAAGGAAGAATTCTTAATAAAGCAACAGTAGTTGTAGGAAGACATATATTTTGGAAACCTTATAAAGACCACTCAAACAATGAAGGATATTATTGGAAAGGAATGATGAATCATAAATTATAAAAAATGAAAAATAAAATTTTAATCATTTTAGTGATTTGCTTTATCAGTTGTAAAACAGATAATCGCGAATCTCCTAATGAAGAAAAAAAAATAACAAAGACAATCGACACAGTTTTTTTTGATGAAAAAGGCGATACTATAAAATCACAAACCGCTTATCTTAAAAACAACTATAAATTGATTATTTTTCCTGCTTTAGATAAAAAAAATAAAGGTATAATTAATTTTAGATTAATTAATGGCAAAAAAGATAATACCTATTTATTAGCCAGCACTTTCATCGCAAATTATCGTCCGTATTATGAAGGAGTTGATTTTCAAAATTATTTTGCCTTACATAGTAATGGAGGAGGAACAAGTAATTCCTATTTTTGGTTGTATGATAAAGAAACTGGTAATGAAGTTTTAACATATAGTTATTTTAAAATACGACTAGATTTTGACTTAAAAAACGAGCTAATCTTATACGAAGATGAAGATAATGAATATAAAAAATTCATTTATGATGTAAACACAAAAACAAAGACATTGGTTGATATCCCAAAATCCTTTGCAGACAAGCAAGAATGTACACGTAATGACTATTTTGAAAAAGCTTCATATATAAAAAGAGTTACAGACAAATATTACTTTATAGCATTTAAGGATTGTCCATCTTCAGTAGAGTTTAAAATAAAGAAAACTAAATAAAATATTATCTATAAACTACTATTTATGTTTTATTGAATTAGAAAAATATAAAAAAAATTATCGATTTCTTCCTCCACCTAAAATAAACAAATGAAAAGAGATCAAAAACATATATTTTGGAAATTTCATTATGACCACCCAAATAACAAAGGATATTTATGGAAATATTACATGAATCATAAATTATGAAACAATTATTATTATACTCTAGCTGCAATCAGACAACTCAAAAAAAGAATCCTACAAAAAAAGAAGAAGTAAAATCTACAAAGAAATGATAACCAAATTTATATCATTAGTACTTCTTTTTTTTTCAATTTCAGTAAATAGTCAAAATATTAGAATTTTAAAAGATTCTGTATTTGTAGACTCTAGCTTTTTTGTGATTGAAGAACTAAAAATTAATTCAAATATTGAAAAGGCAAATAATAAAATATATGCAATTACTCAGAATACTTATGAAATATTTAAAAAAACCTTTATAGGCAAGCCTGAACAAAGAATCAAAATGAAAAAAGATACGATCTCTAATCGCATTTTGATGAATACTTTAAGAGAGTCAAATTCAGGATTTGAACATTATGAAATTTACTATGATAAAAACAATATCATTAATATTTCGATTTCGATACAATCTTATAGTTCACCATGGGAAGCAACTAAATATTATTGTTTTGATTTAAACAACGGCAAACGAGTTGGAATAAATTTATTTGTAGATCAACAAATATTTTTAAAAAAAATTAAAAAAAAATTAAAAGACCAAGATGTTAATTTGTTAGTAAAAGCAAATGATTTATTAAATTTTAAAATAATTACAGACAAAAATAAAAACATTTCAGGCATTGACTTTTCAATTTTTGATACTAAAAAATATAGGAATAGTGGATATGAAGAATTTATTATTCACTTTGAATGGAAAGAAATTGAAAATTATATTTCACCAATATTTAAAAAGAGATTATTAAAGTAATGATAAGAACTTAAAAGCGAACCCGATGCAATGCCTGGTACTTCCTACTCTGGTTGCAGGTGGAAACCCATTAGCTGGATTGATTTTTAGCATTATGAAAAACCAAATCATGAAAGATATAAACGAGTTTAACGCTTATATAGCAAAACATATCGAAGAAGTAGAGACACAAAAAAGGTTACGATTACTGAGTATTATATGAAAGTAATGTCTTCCAATTTTCAAATATTAAAAGAGTCTAATCTTTATACTTTAGAAGAATCCTTTATTGAATCTGTTTCTGTATTCAAAGGGGATTTTGGTACAATATTTATTTATAAATTAACTGCTTTTAGTTTTAAAAATAGTACAACAGGTAATCTATGAAAATAGCAATTCTCTTTCTCTGCTCAATTTTTGGTATCTTAAATGCTCAAAATAAAAATCTTAGTTATATTCAAAAAAATATAGAACCTTGTCGTATACCAATAAACGATTCAATAAGTGTGTACAAAATTCAGGAGAAAATATATAATAATACTATTGAAATTATGATCAAGACTGAAAATTTAATTACTCAAGAATGTTCTAATGTAACTATAGACAATCAACTTCTTATTAAACTAAATACTGTTCAAAATCCTTTCATAGAGATAAATAAATATATTATAGAAGATATTAATATAAAAGACTTTAAAAACTTAATTCCAAATAAAATATATGGTATTAAAAAAGCAGAATATTATATTCTTGTAATTGAATTATATAGTTTTTCATATTCAACTATAGGAAGTGGATATATTTATTTGTGCTTTAAAATAGATTTAAGAGGAAATGTAATCGAGAATAAAATGTTAGAGTTAAAAACTCCAATGAAGATGAATAGGTATAATAAAATTTTCTGAAAGTAAAGTTTCTCAACTTCATTTTTAATAATAGTTTATTTATTTCAAGACCCTAAGAATTCATTAGGTCTTTTGTTGAGTATCTGAAAAAAACTAGTACTAAATGCTTGTATACTTTTGTAACCCACAAGATAAGCAACCTGAGAAACTGTATATTTTCCGGTACTTAAAAACTCGATACCTTTTATAATTCGTACCAATTGAATATACTTTGAAATCGTAATTGTTGTTTCTTTCTTAAATATTCGTTCTAAGGATCGCAAAGACATATTGTTGTTTTCGGCAATAGTACTTATATGTATATAATTTGCCATATTATCTAAGATAAAATTGCTTATTTGTAACAATCGCTCATCGTTTGGGATAACGATATTTAAAGTTATTGCGCCTTTAAAAAAGCTAGGCAACTCTACAAAAATGGCATTCAGAAAAGCTTTCTCTTCAATCGAATATTCTTCTTTTTTACTCCATTTTACGCAATAAGATATCATCTCCCGAAGTACTGGAGGAACAGAAAAAATTCTTAGCTTATCATAAAAATTATCTTCCTCATTAATAGAATAAAAAATGGTTCTCAAATTTATATCCTCAGAAACTGCAGTTGTTCTGTGTGATAGGTTAGAGGGAATCCATGCAGCATGATTTTGAGGCAAGAGATAGATACGCCCAGCCACATGTAAGTATTGAAAACCTTTCTCTACATAAACAAGTTGCGCCCTATTATGAGAATGCTCATTGGAGTCATGTATCCAATTATCTTCAAACCAAACGTAGGCTTTTTTGGCAATACGATCTACTAATTCATAGTTCTTCATAATGCATTATATGATTTGCTTTTGTCGTTTTAGATTAAATATATGGCAAATTTAATTATAATACGCATGGTAAATTTGCAGAAGAAAAAAAATATTATGAATAAGCATAAAAAAGACTGGAAAAGTAAGACAGGGGTCTGTTTCGGAATCGTACTGCCATTTATCGGAATATTATTTGTTGCCTCCACATTGCGAGCGCCATTAACAGCACTAGGGCCTGTATTAACCGAGATTAGTAAATCACTAAATCTTTCAAATAGCGAGGCTGGATTCCTTACAACCATTCCATTAATGGCATTTGCATTCCTATCTATTCTTGTTGGGCAATTATCTAAAAAACTGAGTCTGGAGAAATTTCTACTTTTTTCGATTGCACTTTTAATCGCAGGATTATATATAAGAATAATGGGGACAGTAGTAACACTATTTCTAGGATCTGCCATACTTGGTATTGCAATTTGCATCGGAAATGTTTTAGTGCCAGGATATATCAAGAAAACATTTCCTAATAAATCCGGAATGGTTATCGGTTTCTATTCTGTATCGATGAATTTTACTGCAGCTCTAGCTTCTGGATTTAGTATAGCAATTGGTAAATTAAGCAGTCTTGGCTGGAAAGGCTCTTTAGGAATCTGGATTTGGATTGCTGTATTTTCTTTTTTAATATGGTTACCAATCGTATTAAAAAGAACAAAAAACATTGAAGAGACAGGAATAGTAAAGAGCAATCTAAATATATTTAAATCACCATTGGCATGGCAAATTAGTATATTCATGGGGCTTCAATCATTAATGTATTATTCTCTTGTAACCTGGCTTCCGATGTTGTTACAGGGTTTTGGTATGGTAAAAGAAGAAAGTGGATGGGTTTTGTCTTTTATGCAAATGGCGATGTTACCCTTAACTTTCCTTGGGCCAATTATTGCATCTAAACTTACTAACCAGAAAAGCTTAATTTTTGTTGTTGCTGCAGGAATGTTTATTAGTGTCTTGCTTATACTATTCTTTCAATTACAATATATCTATACTGCAGTTATCCTTTTCGGAATATCTTCAGGATTATCTTTTAGTCTGTCAATGATGTTTTTTGTTCTTCGTACTGCAGATAGTCACACTGCTACAAGAATATCTGGTATGGCACAATCGGTAGGTTATTTATTGGCTGCATTTGGACCTCCTATATTTGGTAGTTTATATGAATACGGTGAGACATGGAATTTATCTTTATACTTTCTTTTAATAATGATAGTTATAATGTTTTTTGTAGGGCTTAAGGCGGCAAGAAACCATCTTATAAAGTAATTACAACCTACATATTTAAGTTTAAAACAGGCGTAATTGCCTGTTTTTTTTTATGTATATAATCATCCTTATTTGTATGAATTTAACATTTTCAAAATAGGTATAAATACGGTATTGATATTTAAATTTTCGTTTTAAATTGTATTTAAATTAAAAATCCATAAACCAAATATTATTAGGGTAAGTAAAAAAGGAAAGTTCAACCCCCAAATTATTATGATAATGGACAAAATTAAATTGAATTTCATCAACAAATCTAATGACGCAAATAACAACAATGTCATTATTTTTCAACAAAATGTTGCTCAGGAATTTGAAAAAAGTGCTATTGCCTGGAAGGTAATAGAAAATAGTAGCAGACTAGACAACCATCCTTTTGCATTTTCAATGGGCTATGAAGTAGCTACTTGTGATTCATACGGCAATTTTACCCCAATGCTTTACACTTATGAAGGAACAGCGTATGAAATGGTCAAGGATAACGCTGGCAGTGTACTGAGAGTTGCATCAAAACCAGCTACTAATCTTAGCCAAATAGAAGTAAAAAACGCGCTTCCGTCTGGAATAATCAACGCAAACTGCTACAGAAACAATAGATTAATTGCTACAAAAACAAACCTAGCTCCTGGAGAAAAAGCAGTTTTTGAATTTTACCCAAGACTTTTTATAGGTGTTGTTCCTGAAATAGAAGAAGGAGATGTATTAGACTCTGCAATAATCTCACAGATTAATTCACAAATAAATTTATTTGGTATAACTAGTGCAGATATTGTAATGACAGGTGGGGGACCTGGTAATCACTCGCCAGCATTCAATTTTAGTTTAGAAAACATAAATAAACAATGAATAGAGAAATAAAAACATTAGATTTTTTTCAGTACAAACCTTTTGCTAAAGACTCCGCCAGTTTTTCTTTTCTTGCGAAATTAGCGTCGTTAAAAATAAGAGGACATAGGGAACAAATGCAAAATGAAGCTATTGCTTATATTGACGGAATTGCTCCTTATGAATTACAATATGTATCTAATCCAAGCGACTTACAAGGAAATATTAATAAATTCAAATCATTTTATAACATCTTAAATAAAGATAAAAATTTCACCCAAATAATAGAACAAACCTGCGTGTTTTTTAATACTAATGTAAATGATTTTTTAATATATCTTAAAAGTGATTCTTATCTGGAAAATAAAGAAAAATTATGGGAATCTTATTTTGCTTTGATTATAGAAATGGGATTTCAAAGTGAGAATCGTTCCGCTATAATAAAAGTATTAGGAATTTGTAATTTTCTTGAAGTAATCTTTAATCATCTGGATGATTACCAATTAAGCACTACACTTAATTCAAGTAAATTAGTGTCTCTGTTTAATGCAAGCATCATTTTAGATAAAGATATATTTCCGCTTCCTTCTTCATCCTATATATCTTTCAATTAAACTATATAAAGAGTCATCCTAAAAAGATGGCTTTTTTTTATTGTGATAGTTCCTCTAAATAATTCAACGTAAATCTATAAAACAGACATAGCGTAATATTAATAAATTATTAAATGACTAAACCACAAAATATTGATAAAGGTTTAATCTTACTTTTGTAAGGGTCTTCTTTAACGATTTAAAATTACAATATGAGTTCTAATTTAGTAATAAGGTTAAGAGAGGGAGATGATTCCTGCTTCAAAGAAATTTATGATCTATATCATTATAAAGTTTTTTGTTTTATAAAGAAATATACCTCGCAGCTTGCAGATTCTGAAGATGTGACTCAAAATGTATTTATTCACCTTTGGAAATACAGAACCAAATTGGACCCAAATGTAAGCTTAGAAGCTATCTTGTTTAAAAGTTCAAAACAAGAGATATCGAAATGGTATAAAAAACAAAACAGAATCTTTTCTGTAGAAAATGACCAGTTAATTAAAGAACTTGATAGCGTATCTGAAACGGAAGATGATATAAGTTCCAAGCTGGAAAAAATAGAATACCTCCTGAATAAAATCCCTCCAAAAAGAAGGAAAATCTTCAATCTACATAAATTTGAAGATCTTAGTTATAAAGAAATAGCCGTAGAGATGGATATGTCGCCAAGCGCGGTTGCTAATCAAATCTCAAAGACCTTACAATTTCTTAAAAAGAATTCAGTACATAATCATGAACTGTACTGGTTTGCATTATTCTTTATAAGTCAGCCAAGCTTGATAAATTGATTGGTGATTTTCGATTAACGATTTTTGATTTCAGAACTCTGAAACCTCAAAAAATTGGATAATCTTACTATCCGAAACACTAAATTTTGAATCATTAATCATCAATCTCAAATCTCTTAACTTAATGACATTACAGTAGCTCGTTACTCTCCCTTTTTTCTTTTTGGCTAACCTATTTTTGGTTTATCACTTCCAAAAAAAACCTTCTCAAATGGTTACTTAGATTAAGAAAACGTTAATAGTAATATTACCCCATGATATTTGCCCGACTAGGAATCTAATGTAATTGAATTGATAAAATTCATGTATAATTTTCAATAGTAAACTTAATTGTAATGAGATCTAAAAAATTAAAAGAAGAATGGAACGCAATACCTAATAGAGGTATTCTTCCTGACCAAATTGCATCCCGAATGTGGGATAACATTCAGAGCGTTACAATTAATAAATACAAAAGCTTTTATAATTGGGTTGCAGCAGCGTGTGCAGTAATAATTTTGTCTTTTAGTGGATATCAGGTTTTTACTCCATCGCATAATGCTACAGTAGCAATTACTTCAACAAAAACATTTAACAAAGATATACGCCTGATAAGTTTACCTGATGGAACACGTGTATGGCTAAATCAAAATACTCTAATAGAATATCCAACAGAATTTGCTAAAAATGAAAGAGCAGTAAAATTAACTGGTGAAGCTTTCTTTGAAGTTAAGAGAGATGTATCACGACCTTTTGTAATTACATCTGGAGCTATAAAAACGACTGTTTTAGGTACATCATTTAATATTAGTTCTTATGCTAACAAAGAACCTCAAGTAAATGTAAGAACTGGTAAAGTAAAAGTAGAAAGTGATCAAGATGTAGTTTTCTTAGTAAAAGGGGATAAGGCTATTTATAATAATGCTGATGCAAAAATTGAAAAGCAAAAAACTACTTTGCTTGAGCCTGAATGGAAAAAGGTTTTAATTTATGTAGATGGGTTAACTCTCGCACAAGTTATAGAGAAACTAAAACTTGACCATTCTTTTACGGTTGACTATCTAGAGGAAAATATAAAAGACCTTAAAATACAGGGAACCCTCGATACTAGACAAGGGTTTTATGAAATGCTTCAAACTGTAGCGTTTGCTCTGGAAATTAAAATAAGAACAACTGGCAAAGACACCTATCTCATAAGTAGATAATCCGTTCTACAGTTTTTTTAAACAGACTTTGACAGAAAGAATTCAGCAGTATTAAATCAATAAGAAAAATGATTTAATGGCTAGCTGCTGGGAAGCTATTAAAATTTTATAAAAATATTAACCATAAATCTCATATTAAAATAAATACCAATAACAAACTAACAATTATCAATTATGAACAATGATTACTCCAGGCAATTTGCCTTTTGGATTTTGTTTTTCGGATTATTCTTCGGAACAAACATTATTTACTCACAAACCGGAACAGTTTCGGTTGATTTTAAAAACTCTACACCACAAAAAATTATTGATAATTTAAAATCCAGAACTCCGTATCAATTTATTTATCAAAAAGATTTGGATCTAAGTTTACCTCTGGTTACACTAAAAAAAGAAAATGTTACAATTGATGAAATTTTAAATGATTTGCAAAATCAGACAAATTTAAATTTCAGAAGAAATGAAAATAATATAGCTGTAAATAGTAAAGATTCGGGCAAAAAAAAAAAGAAGGGCAAAATCGTAGGTAAAGTTGTCGATGCAAACGGACTTTCATTACCCGGAGTAAATATAAAAGTAACCCAACTGAGTTTGGGAGCACAATCGGATATTGATGGTAATTATGTTTTAGAATTAGAGCCTGGCGAATATACTATTGAGATTAGCGCCATTTCGTTTCAAACACAAAAAATTACTGGCATAAAAGTGCTTGAAGGCGGCGAAACTCCTTTAGTAGTTTCCTTAAAAGAAGATGCGCAATCGCTTAATGAAGTAATTATAATTCAGAATTATAAACAAGCAACAGCATCTGTTCAGGGAATGTTGATACAGCAAAAAAAAGCAGCACAATTTTCTGATGGAATTTCGGCAGAACAAATCGCAAGAACACCAGATAAAGATGTGGGTAGTGCGCTTAAACGTATCACGGGCGTAACAACAATTGATAATAAATATGTTGTAGTTCGTTCTATGGGAGAACGTTGGAACCAAGCTGTAATGGACGGAATCACGTTGCCTAGTACAGATGCATACCAGCAAAACTTCTCTTTTGATATTATCCCAACTGCTATGGTAGAAAGTATTGTAGTAAGTAAATCGGCAACGCCAGATATGTACGCTAATTTTGCCGGAGGATATGTTGAGATAAAAACAAAGGATATTCCTAAAGAAGATTTTACAAGTTTTTCGGTAAGTACCTCGTATAACAGTCGAAGCGCTTTTAAAGAAAGACTTACCAAACAAGAAGGAGCTTATGATTATTTGGGTTTTGATGACGGAAGACGTGATTATCCTAATATGTTACCTCTGGAGCCACCAACAAGTCAAGCCACATCAGGACCTTTTATAGAACAGTCTAAAAAGTTTACCGAGGATAATTTTTCTACCTATAAAACGTATGGCGCACCAGGAACTACATTACAATTTGCATTGGGGCGATCATATAATTTAAAAAACAACAATAAATGGGGATTTGTGGGATCCATACTTTTCAAGAATACACAAGAAAAAATAGAGATCGAACACACACAAAGAGGAAGATTTATTGAAAACTCAAGATTTGCACAAGAAGGAGAAGGAGGAAGAGCATATTCGATTTTTGAAAAATATGGATTTAATAACTCAGGTGCAAATTATAATTATAATTCTACTTTGGGGGGAATGTTTAATGCTGCTATTCAGCTAGGTAAACATAAAATTACTACTCGTAACACCGCAATGCATATCTATAACAATCAATTGACTCAAATTACGGGTTGGGAAAAAGGGAATACTATTACCGGAATTATAGACGGTAGTGATCTTCCAACAACAATTGAAACTAATTATCCTATTTATACAACTTTTATTCAAAATAAAATTGAGGGAAATCATCGTTTTGATCAACTTGAGATTAATTGGTATACTAGTTATAGCAATATCACAAAAGACACAAAAGATGCTACTTTTCTACAAACCTCATATAAAAAAGTAGGTGACGATGTATTAGCTTATAATACAGTCTACAACAGCGGAAATAGATTACCATTTAGCAGAGACAATTATTCTAATGATGAAACGGATTATAACTGGGCTATTAATTTAGATTATTCTTTTGATTTAGGTGAAGTAAGCAAAAATGATATTAAAGCAGGTTATTTCGGAACATATAAAACAGCTACTAATCAGCAAAGATCGGCTAAACTTATAACTGTTGGACAAAAGAGTGAAACATCTGAAATTTATATGCCGCTTTCAGAATTTTTGAATGGTTCGCAATATTATTATGGTGGTTTTGGCTGGGATGATTACGGAAAATATGGAGATAAATATGAAGGAGATGTAAAAGTTCATTCCCCTTTTTTAATGCTCGATAATAAAATTGGTCGTTTTGTAAGACTCGTTTGGGGAGCAAGAGCCGAAAGTTATATTTATAGCGAAACATCGAATCAGTTTGAAGGTTCTGGCGTTTTTTCATTCATAAAAGAAGACAAAAAGTGGCAATTTTTACCATCCGCTAGTTTAACAATTAGTCCAACCAATAAAATGAATGTTAGAGTTGGATATAATAGATCTGTATTACGTCCTCAATTTTCGGAACGAGTAGGTACTCCGTATTATGATCCCATTCGTAACGCCAAAATTCTAAACTGGTCTGGAGGAATGATTTCTAGTGTATCTAATAATTATGATTTAAAATTAGAATGGTTTCCATCAGGTGGTGAAATTTTGTCTTTTGGAGTTTATCATAAAGACATTAAGGATCCTATAGAAGCTATTGGTACTGTAAACGGAAACTCAGGTATTATTTATAATCTTAATTCTTATAACGCCAAACTGTGGGGGATAGAAGCGGAATTTTATAAAAATCTTACTTTTTTAGGAGAAGGACCAATTTTAGAAAAATTATTCGTTTCAGGAAATGTTTCTATTAATGATACAAAAGTAACATCATACGTACGTATAGATGGTGAGGGTGGACTATATGAGGCTAACAGACCACTTTACGGACAATCACCTTATACCTATAATTTAGGATTAGACTATATAGGAGACCGCATGGGATTTAGTGTGAGGCAAAATGGAATTGGTGACCAATATATTTTGGTAGGATTTGAATATTCCAGAGAAGAAATCAGAATGCCTTATGCTGTAACTGATGCTCAGGTAAGTTATAAGTTTTTTAAAGAAAAAAATCTGGAATTAAAATGCAGTATAAAAAACATGTTTGATGCTGGTATTCAAACCTATAATAATGCTAATAGCTATTCACATCTTGAAGATTTTTCGATGGGGAGTAATCCTAGAAGCCAATTTTCATTAGGAGCCAATGCTAGTAAAAAATATGATGAAGACATAGATCAGGTTATGTTTAAAGCTTGGAGCGGTAGAACTATAAGTGTATCAGTTAATTATTCGTTTTAAGTGAGATTTTTATCAAAAAACTAAGGAAAGATATTTTGTTGCACTTTCTAAGGTTTCTTCTTAAGAGCGGCAAATATCTAATAAATATACTTTTATGAAAAAATTACTTCTATGCGCAATGATAGCTCTATCGGTGAGCTCTTGCCAAAACAATGATGATGCTGTTGACTCCTCTTTTTCTATGAAAGCTTCTGGAGCAGATTACACAGGATATCCTGCAACGGTACAAACTGTAAGTGGCGCTATTACAACCAATACTACCTGGACAAACGACAGAGTATGGGAAATTAGCGGAATTGTTACTGTAAAAAACGGAGCGACCCTAACCATTCAGGCAGGTACATTTATTAAAGCAAAATATTTAGGAAGTTATGTAGCAACAGGAGTACTTGTCATTACTAAAACGGGAAAGATTGATGTACAGGGAACTGCAACTGCTCCAGTAATTTTTACAAGTTATAATTTATTAGATGGCAACGCCAATACTGTAGCAGTTCCTGGGGATTTTGGAGGTGTAGCAATATTAGGAGATGCAAGAATTAATACTTTCTCTACTACAAATGTTGTCGAAGGATTAGATGACCAACCTACTTGGTCTGATTTTTATTATGGAGGAGCCAATGATACTCATAATTCAGGAGCTTTACATTATGTACGAATCGAATTTGCAGGAAGGCTTATAGATTCAAATTACGGATTAAGCGCATTAACATTTGCAGGGGTAGGTAGCAGTACTATAGTAGATCATGTTCAGGTATCTTATTCTAAAGATGATTCTATAGAGTTTTTTGGAGGAACGGTTAATGCAAGCCATTTGGTATCTTTTGCTCCAGATGATGATAATTTTGATTTTAATTTAGGATATAGAGGAACTATTACAAAAGCTATTGCAATTGCTGACAGTAATTCAACTCACAGTTTAAGCGGAGGAAGGCCAGATTCTAATGGTATTGAGTTGGATAACAATCCAAGTGGTCAGGCAACAGCAATTATTACAAATCCGGTTATTTCTCAAATGTCTATTATTGGAGTTAGCTCTAATACAGTAGCAGATTTATACGAAAATGCTATTCATGTACGCAGGGCAGGTAACATAAGCATTGCAGATGTTACAGTTACAGGATACAACAGAGGTATTAACTGGGAATCTCCTTCAGTCCCAAGTGGCTCTTCAAGATTAAGAATATCAATTCATGGCTTTGATAATTTTGTAATACCAGTCGGCACAAGTTTATTTGGTCCAGGTTCAAGTACTTCTATAGCAGATCCAGCTCCAAAATGGGTTATTAACCAACCATTCTTTAATGATGGACCATTAAATTTTACAGGTACTACAGGGGCATTTAAAACTGAAACTGACTGGACTAACACTTGGACCAAGTTTATAAACTTTTAATTTTAATAATTTATTCATAACATTCAATTTATCAGGTGATTAAATTTTATAATCTAAAGTATTACATCTTATAAAAAAATGATTTCAATCACTGAATATTAAGAAACCGTTAACAATAAAATCTGGCATGATATTTTGGTTTTTCAAAATCTAATATAAGTAGTTGTAAGTATTGAATTTGATTTTTTGCTTTAATGCATTAAGCACAAAAAATAACGAAATACTTAATAAGGTCTTTTACAATTTTGGATAATAAAATTTTAAAAGAATGGAAAGATAACCTTTTGTTGCGGTAAAAAATCCTAAGAGCAAAAGAAGTAAATAGTAGGTACAAAATCCGATGGTAAAGCGGGGAAATTATAAAAAAATCTTTACCAAAAAAGAGAAAGACCTGAGGAAAGATATTTTGCTGCTCTCTCCAAAGGCCTAGATTGTAATAGCGGCAAATATAGCAATAATTAAATTATTTATGAAAAAATTTTTTCTATTCGCAATGGTAGCTCTAGTTGTGAGCTCTTGCCAAAATGATGATTCATCTACAGATTCTTCTTTTTCTATGAAAGCTTCTGGAGCAGATTACACAGGGTATCCAGCTGCAGTTCAAACGGTAAGTGGTGCTATAACAACCAATACTACCTGGACAAACGACAGAGTATGGGAAATTGATGGAGTTATTACTGTAAAGGGCGGTGCTAAACTTACTATTCAGCCAGGTACTTATATTAAAGCTAAGCCACTTGCTGCTGGTGTAGCTACAGGAGTTCTTGTAATTACAAAAACGGGACAAATAGATGCGCAGGGAACTGCAACTGCTCCGGTAATTTTTACAAGTTATAATTTATTAGATGGTAACGCAAATACAGGAGCAGCTCCTGGAGATTTTGGAGGTATAGTACTTTTAGGAGATGCAGAAGTTAACACTGGTTCAGTTACTAATATCGTTGAAGGATTAGATGATCAGCCTAATTTTGCTGAATTCTATTATGGAGGTACAAATAATGCTCATAGTGCAGGAGCATTAAACTATGTACGTATCGAATTTGCAGGACGTATCTTAGATACTGATGTTGAAATTAACGGTCTTACACTTGCAGGAGTAGGTAGCGGAACTGTAGTTGATCACATCCAGGTATCATACGGTAAAGATGATTCATTTGAATTCTTTGGTGGTAAAGTAGATGCTAGTCACTTAGTTTCATTTGCACCAGATGATGATAACTTCGATTTCGATTTTGGTTACACTGGAAAGATCACAAAAGCAATTGCAATTGCAGATAGTAATTCAACTCATAGTTTAAGTAGCGGAAAACCAGATTCTAATGGTATCGAATTAGACAACAATTCAACAGGAACTGTTACTACAATTATTACACGTCCTGTTATTTCTCAATTATCAATTATCGGAGTTAGCTCTAATACAGTAGCAGATTTATACGAAAATGCTATTCACGTACGTAGAGCAGGTAACATCAGCCTTACAGATGTTACAGTTACAGGATACAACAGAGGTATCAACTGGGAATCTCCTTCAGTTCCAACTGGTTCTTCATACTTAAGAATATCAATCCACGGATTTGACAACCCATTATTACCAGTAGGAACAACTATTACAGGTATAGGTACAAGTACTTCTATAGCAGATCCAGCTACAAAATGGGCTCTTAGCCAACCATTCTTTAATGATGGAGCGTTAAACTTTACAGGTATTACAGGAGCATTCAAAACTGAATCTAACTGGACTGGTACTTGGACAAAGTTTACAAATTTTTAATGCATTAGGTTAATTATTAAAATTCCACATGGGCAGTACTAAGCTGCCCATGTTTTTAAAAAACTAAAAAAATGAAAAAAAATCTACTTTTATTATTACTTATCATGGTTACAGGAACATCATTTGCTCAATATACAATTTGGGAAGATGATTTTGATGATGCCGATGCTTCAGACTGGACTTTATTGGACAAAGACGGAAATGGAAGTAATTGGCTTACCCGAAAAAACATTCAATTAGATGCAGGTACTGGCGCTATTGTAGATGGTACAATTGATGTTTTGGGAACTTACAATATTGATTTATTAAATGGTGGAACACAATTAGGAACTACAGAAGACAATTTGGCAATATCTCCAGCAATAGATATTTCCTTTTATTCGGGAAAAATTTCCTTAATCCTAAATGCGCAAACAAGTGTTTATGATGGTAATCAGGATTTATTTGTATATGGATCAACCTCTCCAGATCCTGCAACTTTTACACTTTTAAGTACAGTAAACTTAAAAAGAACAACAATTGAAGATACAGAGTTTAAAGATTATAACGTAGATATTTCGCAATTTGTAGGTAAACCAGCTGTATATATAGCTTTAGGTACTATTCGTGATTTTAATTTTTTTGGTTATGAAATCGATAAAATTTCTGTTACAGCTGAATCATTGCTAGGTGTAGATGAAGCAGAATTAAAAGCACAAGTTTGTAAATTAAAACAAAATCCAGTTGAAGGAAATTTACAATTAGAACTAGGAGAAGAATTTAAGACTGAAAAAACAACTTTAAAAATTTACAATACAAGCGGAATGTTAGTTGCAGCATCTGCATATAAAGAAGAAGGTATAGCAGTAGATCATTTATCACAAGGCGTATATTTTCTTTTAGTAACCAACAATAACATTTCTAAAAAATTAAAATTCATTAAAAAATAATATTAGAGAAAGTTTTCGCGCTTTTCAGATAAACAGAGTTTCTACAATAAAAAAACAAATATGAAGAATACAGTAACAAGAACATTATTTTTTACGATTACAATGGCTTTTTTTGGATCTTGTGCCAATGATGAGCTAACACCTTATTATAGTAATGAAACCAACCAACCCGGAAAAGTAGTTATAGTAGGATATAGCGCTTTAGCAGATTCCATTCAGATAACTGCAAATGGTAAACTGATTGAAATAGGGAAGGATAAAAAAACTGCCTTTGCAAAAAAAATCGAAAAAGAGTATGAATTTGTTTATTACGGAAACGCTGAGAAAACTTTAGAAATTACAAATAAAGTAACAAAAGAGTTATTACGTACGTATCGTTTTAACTCTAAAACACCTATTGATACACTTTCTTTTTTTACTAAAGAAAACATTTGGATTGATAAAATTACATCCATAAAACCTGGTGTATTAAGCAAACCAAGTAATAGTGGCTTTAAATTTATTTTCCCATCCAAAAACAAATATTCGAATAGCGGATACGAAGGAAAGCTCGACGGAATTATCCGTAAAATTAACGGCCAGGTTCTGGGAGTTGTCGAGAATATTGATAAAGATAAATTTAGTTCGTTTATAGAATTTCCTTTTAGTTCACCACCTACAATCATAATGGAACTAGTAAAACATGGCACAACAGAATCTTACATTACAGGAAAAAAAGTTACTGTTATGATGACTATGTCGGTAAATAAATCACGATTAATTGTACTCGATGAAAAGAAAGATGCAAGCGGCGCATTTTCAGGAGTAGAGGGAACTTTAAATTTAGTTGATTTTTTTACTTTTAAATAGTTAATAAATAAACCTACACTTATAAATTTCAAGCATAAAATATGAAACGCCCCTTTATTTTTATTACCTACTTATCTTTTTTTCTATGGTGTTTATTTATTTCCTGTACGCCAGATGATCATTCGACGCAAGTCTATAATGAAGGGACCAACGAATATGTAAATGAATGGATGTACAAACAAATGAAAAAATATTATCGCTGGAATGAAACTATGCCAGCCCAAGGCGATTTGTCGGCTACTCCAAAAGAGTACTTCGCAAAACTGTTACAGAAAGATGATATTTTTTCTTATGCTTTACATCCTGCATTACCGGATACAGCACCACAAAGTCTAAGGCGAAAATTTGGTTTTGATATAAGCTTTGTTGAGTTTGAGGGAAAATACTATGGTATTGTATTATACGTATTAGAAGATTCTCCAGCCAAAAATAATGGACTGCAAAGAGGAAATCTTATTACTCAGATAAACGGGACAGATCTTAATCAGGGTAATTATGATCGTATGTATACAAACATGATAGCATCGTCCCAATTAAGTTTACGTATAAACTCTTATACGGCACAATCAGGTTTTTCTAAAACAAAAGATGTTACTTTATCATCAGGGTTCACTTTTTTACAACCCATATCATATCAAATAATTACTGATAAAAACATAAAAATAGGATATGTTCAAATTCCACATTTTGATGTTGGGCAATCACAACAAATCCTGCAAATTTTTCAGGAGCTAAAAAGTAAATCAATAACAGAACTCGTTCTGGACCTACGATATAATGGAGGAGGAGATATCGCCTCGGCAACTGCGCTGAGTATTGCCATAGCTCCAAATGTTCGTGCCAATGATCTTTTTATAAAATTTGAAGGAAATAAAAATGGAGGAAATGTAGATCAATCCTTTAAGCAGGCATTAGAAAGTAATGAATCTAAAATAAGTTTTGAAGCATTACAAAATGCGCATCCTCTCATTAATAGAGTATATATATTATGCGGAAATCGTACAGCATCTGCTTCAGAATTAATCATAAATAATCTGAAACCATATATGGATGTAATTACCATTGGCGATAAAACCTTTGGTAAAGATGTAGCAGGATTTCCTATAGAAGATAATCGAATTACAGGAACTAAAGGTTGGGTATTATATCCTTCAATCTATAAATTATTTAATGCTAAACATGAAGGTAATTATTCAAAGGGAATAAATCCATTGATATATTCTGATGAACTACAAGAGCTCGAAGTCTTTCCTTTAGGCAACCGTTCAGAAGTTCTGATAAGTGCAGTATTAGGAAAAATATCGGGAAATGTAAGCAAAAGAGAGAGCACAAAATTGCGATTGTTGCCTACATCCAGAATTTATACCGATATAGATCCCTTATTGCGCTTTACACCTTAAATTCAAGTTTTATAAAAAAATAAAGCAACCATATAAGTGATGTAAGTCTATTTAAGTGAAGTGTACAAAAACGTATATTCTCTTAAATGACTTATATGGTTTAAAAAAGGTTAACCATGTAAGTTATATAAGTCCATTTAAGCGAAGTATGCAAAACTTATGTTTATGGCTTATATAGTTTAAAACAGTTATATCGTTTATCAATATTTAGATTACCATATTATGCAAGGAATAAACTCAAGAGAGCATCGAATTTTGCTAACAGCATTTCATAAATTTGAATATCTGTCTAAGATATCCCAAAATAAAATCGAAGAAACTGAAGACGAAAAGACGCGAAAAGCCATGGAAGAGCTTGATGCGCTATACGATAAGTTTCAGTTATTATATGTTGAACTCGAGAAATGCACCAAAGCTTATGAGTTCAAAAAGAAATCAGTACGCAGCATTATCAATAAAAGCATGCGAAGATTAGTTCCTGAGGTACAAAAAAGAGACCAATATAGTTAGAAATATTTCCTAAAATATTCAAAAGCCTGACATCACTGTCGGGCTTTACTGTTTATATAACTAATGGAAACAAATGTTTACATCTATGCAACTTTTGCGATTTCCTAGGCTTAATTGTTTTATCAAACTTATCAATAATTCTACATTTCTTAAACTAAACAATAAAGTTATTATTGAATAATCCCCAGTAAACACTCCATAATTCAAGATTTCTTAACGAATAATTAAGAAAATAGACGCTTTAAGTTTTCATTTTTTTAACAATTAGATAAAATCATTTTTTTTACTATTTATAAAATTGAATGTTTATTTGCATAGTAAAATTTAATATTTGTAAACATTTGAATTATGAAAACAATATATAAGGTATTTATTATCTTTTCGATTACACTACTAGCGCAAAAAATTACTGCACAAAAAGCAACAATTAGCGGAACGGTTACAGATGCACAATCTCCATTACCTGGAGCAACTATTACATTATCTAATAAACAAAATGCTACAACCGATTTTAGCGGAGAGTTTACTATTAATGATGTAAGATCTGGAAGCTTAGAGTTGCAAATTTCTTATATAGGTTATGAAGTAAAAATTATTAAAATTGAAATAAAAGATAATCAGCGATTGAATTTAGGAATCATTTCCTTAAAGACAAATTCAAAAGAATTAAATGAAGTTGTAGTAAGCGGAATGAGTCTTCGCAATAGCGAGGCAAGAGCGCTAAATATGCAAAAAAAATCCATGAGTATCGTAAATGTAATTGCTGCTGATGGAATAGGAAAGTTACCAGATCGTAATGCTGCCGAAACTGTACAACGTATGTCGGGAGTTTCTATCGAAAAAGATCAGGGCGAAGGGCGTTTCGTTTCCGTGAGAGGTTTACCACCTTTTTGGTCATCAACTACAATAAACGGAAACAGAATTCCAACAGCCGAAGAAGAAACTACTTCCAGAGCCACAGCTTTTGATTTTTTTCCATCAGACCTTATCGCTTATGTTGAAGCTACAAAAGCAATCACACCCGATATGGATGGAGATGCTATTGGCGGAAGCGTAAATTTTACCACACAAACAGCTCCAACCAAAAAAACATTTAAAGTAAGTGTTTTTAGTGGATACAACCAAAAATCGGATAAAGGAATCTATAGTGGTTCGCTTACTATTGGTGATAAAAGTAAAAATGGAAAATTCGGATACATTATAAACGCTACTTATTGGGACAGAAACTGGGCTACAGATAATTATGAAGCAAGAAGAAATGGAGATCAGGGTGTTTATCGCTTAGAATTAAGAGATTATACAGGAGTTAGAAAAACTACAGGTTTAAATGGTGCTATGGAATTTAACCCATCATCCAGAGATAAAATATTCTTGAAAGCAACTTATGGAGGACTTTCTGATAAAGAAACACATTACAAACACCGCATTAGATTTGATAAATTTAACTCTGCTACAAATGCTTTAACTGTCGAACAACAAGATATTCACAATGAATTAATTACACAATTTATTGGTATTGATTTAGGAGGAAAACATCAACTAACAAATGGAAACTTAGATTGGAGTTTAGCATCTTATAGAAACAGTTTTAAATATGGTAATATTCCAACTGCCGAAAACAATAGTTATTTTTTAATTCAGTTCAATCAAACTGGAGTTGGAGTTAAACCAGAATACTTTAATACAGTACCTCTAGCCAGTGGTGGAGCAGGAGGGCCTAGAGCATATTGGGCTGCAGATGGAGGAATGCTGGATCCTAATAATCCAAAATCGATATTTGATTTCTATTCAGATCCAAATTTTAAAACTGACCCTACAAAAATGAAGTTTTCTACTTTGGAGTTATATAAAATAAGCATTACGGAGAGAGATAATATTATTGCTGCTGCAAACTATGAGCACATTTTTAATGAAGATCTTAAAATGAAATTTGGTGTAAAACTAACTGACAAAGATCGTATTGCAACTTTTAGAGATGAATATTACAATTGGACAGGATCACCAACCCCTTTTTTATCAGACTATAGTCAGGATTTGATTAATCAGCCTGGCGGAACAGATTATTTAAGAAAAGAAATTGGAACCAATATAGGAAATAGTTTTGGTCCCGTTTTGTCTGCCAACGGAATGAACAATTTATATAATTCTTCACAAGGTAATTTGGTTTTAAACCCTGCAGATTCTCAAATTCCAGAATTAGGAAAAGGATTAGGAAGAAACTTTAATGTAGGCGAAACTACTTCATCTGCATACGCAATGTCAACTTACTCAATATCTGATAAATTAACAGTTTTGGGAGGAGTTCGAGTGACTAATACCATTACACAAGTTACTGGTAAAACGGTTGAAAACAATGTTGTTGTTGATGCTAAAAACACAAAAAGTTATACATCTGTACTTCCTATGCTTCATTTAAAATACACACCAATAGAGAATCTAAATCTTCGTTTTGCAACTACAAGAACATTTGCCAGACCAAATTTTGGAGATATTTCGCCAGCAGGTTCATTAAATACAATTGATGGTGAATATGCAGGTGGTAACCCAAATTTAAATCCAACCTATTCTTGGAACTTTGATTTACTGGGAGAATATTTCCTGGATGAAGTAGGGGTAATCAACGCTGGTGTATTTTACAAATCAATCACAGATCCAATTTTTGATGATACGTATCAAGGTACAATAAATGGAATTCCTAATATAGAAATCAGTTCTCCTACAAATGGTGGAAATGCGTGGATTGGCGGAATCGAATTCGGAATCACAAAACGTTTTAGTTTCTTACCTGGATTCTTAAAATATTTTGGAACTCAGATAAATGCAACATTAATGAACTCTGAAATGACCTTGGGAGATAATACAAATAATCCTAACGGAAGAAAAGTTTCGACTCCATACCAAGCCAAAGAGTTATATAATATACAGTTGTTCTACGAAAAAGGAGGTTTTAATGCCCGAGCAGCATTTAATCATAAAGGTGCATATGCAATTGGGTTTGATGCCAATGCAAAAAACACAGACATGAATGATATTTATTATGGAAAATACAATTCTCTTGACTTCTCTGCATCGTATAGAATTGGTGAGCATTTTACAATTTTTACAGATGTAAATAACATCTTAAATGAACCGTTGATGTATCATTTTGGTGAAACTCCAAACAGACCAAAGCAAGTAGAATATTATGGAGCAAGATTCAATTTAGGTCTTAAATATAATTTATAGACAACATTATGTTAACCAATGAGATTTTAAATTAAAAGATTTTTGAGTACTGACTAACGCTTTTTGAATTTGCATGAATGAATAATTAAGGATATTCATTTTATAGAATTTCACACATCTGCAATCAATCCCGAAGCTTCGGGAGTAAAGTCAAAAATCTTAAATATTTTTTATCATTTCTTACTCTAATAACAATGAACTAATGTCAAAAAAAGCATCCAATTTTCGATTTATTTTAAAAACATCAATAGCTGCTTTTGGCACCTACTTTTGTATGTATGCGTTCAGGAAACCCTTTACAGTAGCAACATTTGATAATTTATCCTTTTGGGGAATTGATTATAAAATACTACTTATTTTAGCACAGGTTTTAGGATATACATGTTCTAAATTTTTAGGAATTAAAATCATATCCGAATTAAAATCGTCCAAAAGAACCTTTTATCTTATTGGTTTTATACTAATATCTGAGTTGGCATTACTTGGCTTTGCAGTAACACCAGCTCCATATAATATCTTGTTTTTATTTATAAACGGATTGCCATTAGGAATGATCTGGGGAATTGTTTTCTCTTATATCGAAGGTCGAAAAGTAACTGAATTACTTGGTGTTATATTATGTTCCAGCTTTATAGTTTCTTCTGGCGCAGCAAAATCTGTGGGTTTATTTGTTCTGAAAGTTTTAGGTTGCAATGAATTTTGGATGCCTTTTGTATCAGGCTTAATTTTTATTATTCCATTAATAATATTTTCTCTTTTTTTGGAAAAAATACCAAATCCAACAGACGAAGATTTACTCTTAAGATCAAAGCGGAAACCACTAAAAAGCAAAGAACGTATTGTATTGTTTAACCAGTTTGCATTCCCGCTTACTATCATTATCATTTTTTATGCAATGCTTACTGCAATGCGCGAATTCAGAGATAATTTTGCCAGAGAATTATGGGACACTTTAGGATATAAAGAAAGTATCTCTATTTATATGTACTCAGAAATTCCGATTGCAATATCAGTTCTTGTTATTCTGGGCTTTTTAGGAAGCATGAAAAACAACTATAAAGCATTCAAGAATTATCATTTGGTACTGTTTTTAGGTTCATTACTTATTGGAGTAACTACATTTTTATTCCAAAAAAACATGATAGCGCCTTTGCCATGGATGATAGCATCTGGATTTGGCATGTATGTATGTTACATTCCTTTTAACGGATTGTTTTTTGAAAGAATGATAGCAACCTACAAAATAAAGGGAAATGCAGGATTCTTAATTTACATAGCCGATGCCTTTGGTTATTTAGGAAGTGTCTTGGTTTTATTATTTAAAAACTTCGGAAACAAAGATATTTCACTGCTAAGTTTCTTTACTACTTGCATTTATCTCTTGTCATTTATAGGAATATTAACCACCGTGTTATCTTATAACTACTTTAAACGAAAATTCAAAAAAACATTCAAAATCATCGTTGCTCCTTTATATTCTTAAATAAAAGTAGCACATCTATATAAAAATAAAACAATTACACATGAAAGATAAATATGATTTAATCATCGTAGGATCAGGAGTTTTAGGAACATTTCATGCCTATCATGCCTTAAAAAAAGGAATATCGGTTGCTATACTCGAAAAAAACACAAAACCAGAAGGGGCAACAGTAAGAAACTTTGGTCAGGTTGTTCCATCAGGAATGGACAAAAAATGGCAAAATTTCGGTAAAGAAAGCCTAAAAATATATAGAGAAATCCAAGATAAATTTGATATCAATTTACGCCAAAACGGGACAGTATATTTAGCTTCTAATGAGGAAGAAATGCAACTTATAGAAGAGTTGAATCTAATAAATAGCGCCAATGATTACCAATCAGAATTGCTGTCTAAAAGTCAATGTCTGGCTAAATATCCAGGATTACGTTCTGATTATTGCAAAGGTGGTTTGTTTTTTCCTCAAGAAGTTACGGTCGAGCCCAATACAATGATTCATAAGCTTCATGAATATATGATAGCTCATTTAGGGTTAGATTTATATACCAATACTACGGTTGTTGCTACTGAGGATCACACTAATGAAGTAGTTGCAACAACTTCATTAGGAATAGAATATAAGGCTTCCAAAATCATTATTTGTAATGGAAGTGACTTTAAAATATTATATCCAGAAATTTATAACAATAGTGATTTGATAGTTTCTAAACTTCAGATGTTACAAACAAAACCTCAGAATAATTACAAATTAGATGGTTCTATCCTAACCGGATTAACAATAAGAAGGTATGAATCTTTTGAAGAATGCCCATCGTATAAAGCAATCAAAGCTAAAGAAGACCCTAATAGTTTTGAGAAAAAATATGGCGTTCATATCTTATTTAAACAAGCTATCGATGGCTCCGTAATTCTAGGAGATTCACATGAATATGCTAGTGCAAAAGAAATAGATACGCTAGGATTTGATTTGAATATGGACATCGATAATTTTATGATTGAGGAAGCTAAAAAAATTATTGATTTGCCTACTTACGAAATCCAAAGCAGATGGTTTGGAATGTATTCTCAATGCAAAACCAAAGATATCTTTGAACATACTATTGGCAAAAACATTCATATCATAACAGGAATAGGAGGGAAAGGAATGACAGGAAGTGCAGGATTTGCAAAGCACAATATCGATAAAATTTTCAATGCTTAAGCTATCCCTTTATTGAACCATTAAGAGATTAAGAAAATTAAGTATTGCTTCTTTATCAGTAATATTAAAAATCTGCTTGATCTGCATAATCTGCGTGAAAAAATATCGCACAGATAAAAAAATTGAACCATTAAGAGATTAAGAAAAATTAAGTATTGCTTCTTAATCTGTAATGATAAAAACATTAAAAATCTGCTTGATCTGCATAATTTGCGTGAAAAAATATCGCACAGATTTAAAAAAAATGAACATTAAGGGATTAAGAAAAATTAAGTATTGCAAACTTAAATTGTCTATAATGGAACGCGGATGATACGGATTTACAAAAGTAAAGCTGCGGATTAAAACTGATTTAAAAATAATCAAAAGAAAATCCGTTTAATCCGTGTTTTCGCCTTAGCGAATCCGCATAATCCGCGTTCCTTCGACAAAGAGTCAGATAGCATTGAAAATATAAAATGTTTAGAAAAACAAATAATACACACAAAATGAAAATTAATGAAATTGAAATGGTTGTTTTTGATATGGCAGGAACAACAATTAATGAGCAAAATATAGTTTATAAATCTCTACATAAATCCATTAACAAATTTGGTATTGATGTTTCTCTGGAACTGGTCTTAACGATAGGAGCAGGGAAAGAAAAATATCAGGCAATAAAAGATATTTTGGCACATATAAACAATATAGATGAAGAAAAAGCCAAAACAATATTTGAATATTTTAAAGAACTATTAGATCAGGAATATCTTACTGCTCCAGTTTCTCCAATTGATGGTGTAGAAAATACACTTAATAATCTTAAAAAAGACGGCATAAAAATAGTCCTAAATACAGGATATAACAGTAAAGTTGCCAATACTTTATTAGAAAAATTAAATTGGAAAAAAGGCATTCAATATGATGCTTTAATAACTGCTGATGATGTCGAGCGCGGACGTCCTTATCCCGATATGATAATTAAAGCAATGCAATTGTTTGAAATTACAGCTGCCTCAAAAGTATTAAAAGCTGGAGATTCGGCAATAGACATCAATGAAGGGAAAAATGCTGAATGCGGGATTACCATTGGAGTTTTATCGGGTGCACAAACGAGAGAACAATTAGAAAATGCAAAACCAGATTATATATTACCCTCTTTGGCTTCATTATACAGCATTTTTAATTAAGTAAAACTTGTTGTAGCTAAAAAGAGTTTCACACAGTAATTAATATAGTAACCCCTAAAACAATTAAATAAAATGAAAAAATTTTTAAAGTTTAGTTATGTTACCATTCTTGCAGGTATGTTTTTGACCATTTCCTGTACTAAAGAATCTTTACAAGAAGAACCAGCAAATTTAGCTGCAAATGCAAAATCAGTAAAAACTACAAAATTAACTGGCGGAGTAAAAAAGTTACTTATTATAGGTATTGACGGCTGTAGAGGAGATGCCTTAATGGGAGCAAACACGCCAAATGTACATGGCTTACTCAGTAACTCGGTTTATAGTCTTGATGCCTTAACCGAATCTCCAACCTGGAGTGGGAACGGCTGGTCCACAATGCTAAGTGGGGTTACACATTTAAAACATAAGGTTACAGATAATTCTTTTTTGACTCCTAATTTCACAACATATCCAAGTTTCTTAAAACGTCTTGAAACGTATAATTCTACGTTAAAAACTATGTCTATAGTACACTGGGCTCCAATTAACACTTATATTGTTGATGGAATTGATGTCGAAAAAACGCTTACAACCGATCTAGCTGTAAAAAACGAAGTAGTAAGTGCACTTACAAATGATAATCCAGATGCGTTATTTATGCATTTTGATGATGTAGATCATGCAGGACATAGCAACGGATTCTCTTTAAATGTTCCTCAATACAAAGCCTCAATAGAAACTACGGATGCTTATATTGGAGAAATCCTGACTGCCTTAAAGAATAGACCTAATTATGCCAATGAAGATTGGTTGGTTATTATTGCACCTGATCATGGCGGAATAGTAACGGGTTCTAGCGGATCTCATGGCAGTTCATCTTACGAGGAAAGAAATATTTTTACAATTTTCAATAATAAAAACTTTGCAGCCAATAAAATTGAAAAAGCAGCAGATGTGACAACATCAATAACTGGATCATTTGCAAATTTTAATTCCAATGCAATTTATGCGAGTACAAATAATGCACTTTATAATTTTGGTACTTCAAGCTTTACAATTGAGTGTAGAGTAAAAACTTCGGGTTATACAAGTGATCCGTCTCTGGTTTCAAATAAAAACTGGGCTAGTGGTAAAAATCGTGGATTTGTAATTTCGGCAAATACTGGTGGAAGCTGGAAAGTAAATATTGGCGATACTCAAAATCGTGTTGATATATCAGGAGGAGTAATTAAAGATGGAAAATGGCATCATTTAACTCTAGTAGTTGATCGTGCAGCAAAATTGGTTAAAACATATCAGGATGGTGTATTTGTAGGACAGGCAACTATTATTAACGGATTTGGAAGTTTAACCTCTGGATTACCTTTTGCAATTGGTCAGGACGGAACATTGGCTTACCCTGCAAATGTAAACGGGAATATTGCCGAAGTACGTGTATGGAATAAGGCTTTATCCGAAGCTGCAATCTTAAACTATACCTGTTCATCTATAACAAGTTCGCATCCCGATTATGCAAATCTTATAGGATACTGGAAAGGAAATACGGGTTCTGGAAACGTTTTTATAGATTCTAGTTCTAATGCTATTTCAATTCCTTTTGCAAATAATCCAACTTGGGTTTCAAGTACAGCTTCTTTAAAATGCGGAAGTACTGCCGAAACAGTTGTTCCAAAAATGGTAGATATAGCTTATTCTTCGCTTGAATGGTTTGGTGTACCAATTAATTCAGCTTGGTCACTAGATGGACGCTCTTGGCTTCCTGCAGCAAACTAATATAAATAGTGTTTTTTGTTTTTTTTTGAAAGGTTATCTCCATTTTGGAGGTAGCCTTTTTTAATTTTTACTTAACCGCAAAAGACGCAATGAAGTAAAACGCAAAGTTCGCAAAGCTAGGATTATTTAACTTTGCGAACTTTGCGAAAAACTTTGCGCCCTTTACGGTTAAATTTTAATTATTGCTTTCAGAATAAAAATAAAGCACTAACATAATACAATTTTCCTGAGTTCTGTTTTCGGGAACATGTGGGTGTCTTCCGTTAAAACATAAAGAATCTCCCTCATTAACAATAACTTCTACATCATCAATAATATAGGTAACACTGCCTTTTATAATATATTTAAATTCCCAGGCATCGGTTATAACTTTTTCTCGTTTGCAGTTTGGTTCAACTTCTAATATTACAGCTTCAAAGCCAATAGAATTAATGCTTTTGCTAAAAATATGATAGTAATTAAACCCTTTAGTTTCTGCTCTGTCTTCCTTTTCTATTTTTTGATAATCGGTTTTCTTTATATGGATGTATTTGGCATTTTTAGTGTTCTCGACACCTTCAAAAAAATAACTTACATCGGTATTCAAAGATTGAATCAACTCTATTAAAACTGGTAATGAAGGAATTGTTCTGCCATTTTCAATTCTGGAAACCAAACCATTACTAACTCCGGCTCTATTGGCAACTTCGTTTATAGTTAAGGCATTTTTTTTTCTTATTTCTTTTAATCTTTTTCCAATACCAATTAAAAAATCTTCCATAGTAAGTAACTTCCGTTTAAAACGTAAATATAATATATTTAGTCCTAAACTTTTTACATAGATTCTTTATCAATGAATACTTATAATTAATCTCTTTTTAGACGAAAAGGAGGGAAGCGATTAGAAAAAATGCTGGTTTTATTCTTTAACTAATACAATTGTAGCTTTATAACCTGTACCAACATTCCATTGGCTTGACTCAATTACAGCTCCTTTATTATCATAAACCTGAAACTCGGCTGTATTTGGCGAAGCGAAACCTTCGTTCAAAGCTTCAAAATCAATTTTATTAATTCCTGGTACTAGTTCGATTTTAAATTCCTGAAAATCTCCATTCAAACTCACTTCAGGAACAACTATTTTATCATTTAAATATACTTTTATTTTATCGCCATCTACAAAAGCTGCATCGCGATAACGTATTGTAGATGTAAATGATTTTGTTTTAAAACTTCCTAAAAACTGGTTTCGTCTATAAAATATACCTTCTACATTAGCGTCTTTTTTATATAAATTGCCATCCTTAAAAAGTTCCTCAGGATTAATTTGTAAAGGATCTGGTTTCTCTACAATTACTGGTGGATCAACTTTTGGTTTAATTTCTTTTGGAGGAATAACTTCTTTAATTTTCGAATCTTTTGGAGGAATCGGTTTAAATTTACCATTAAGTTCGTCCTGTGCATATCCCTTTAGAGAAACACAAATTATAATTATTAAAAACAATATCCTTTTCATGACTTTTCTGTATTAAATTAATCTCATTAACTCTTAATTAAAACAAACATTTAATTATAATATTTATTGTATTTATAGAAAACTAATTATCATAAAACTCAGGGAACGATTCTTTGCATTTTAATTTATTATCTATTTACTTTTTTACAAAAAAGACAACGAGTTCACTATAAAATAGCATTCGATTATTACCATAATTTGTATATTTGACAATCAGTTTTTTAAATAAACTAAACCCTACAATGTCCGAACTTTTATTGTTAGATTCTAAAACTGTTTTCCATCTTTACTTTTGGGCAAACTTTTTTATCTGCATTCTTATTTTTAGCTATTCTATTTCGTATGCTACCAGCGAGAACAGGCAAATAATACAAAAATTAGGATATGGAAAATTTTTACTATCAATAGGTTGGATCCTGATTGCTTTAAGGACTATAGTCCCCGATTTTATCTCTATAAATGTAGCCAATACAATCATTTTAGCTTCTTGTTGTTATGAAACGATAGCAATGCTATCGATGCTTAAATCTGAAGAAAAAAAGTCTTATAAGCTTCAAATAGGGATTACTATTGTTACTGCAATAGTTTTTAACATCGCAGTATTATTAGGGAGCACAATCAATACTCGCATTATAATTATGTCTTTGGCGGTATTTGCCATTTATTTACCTCCTACAATTAGTTATTTTACAGAAAAGCGATATACCTTTTTTAGGACTTTCTACGTGCTATGCTATGCAACATTTGAAGTTCTGGTTGTTATGCGAGCAATCAACAATTATCATAATCCACAACAGGATTTTTTCTCCCATAATATTTTTGACTCTTTGTATAATATTAGTTTGTTTTTGCTTACTCTCATTGGTACAGTTGGATTTTTATTATTAGTGAAGGAAAAACAAGATCTTAGAATCCGTAAACTTCTAAAAGATAGGAACCAGTTTTTTTCTATCATAGCACATGACTTAAGAGGGCCATTAGGATCGTCGTTCAGGCTTTCGAAAATATTGACTAAAAACATTGAAGAATATAGTCATGACGAAATTAAGGAAATCATAGAAATGTTACATCAATCGAATAAAAACAGTTACAAACTACTAGAAAATCTCTTAGATTGGTCGCAAGTACAAACAGGAATGATAGAATATAGTCCTGAAAAAATTGCATTAAACACATTAATTAAAGAAAACGTAGAACTAAATAAAAATTTAGCATTAAATAAAAATATCACTCTTTCATTTGAATCTACTGAACTAATTGAAGTCGATGCAGACAAAAACATGATAGATACCATCGTGCGTAACTTACTAAGTAACGCTATTAAATTTACAAAAAAAAGCGGAGAAATTATTGTCAAAATTCAAAAAACTCCTAAAAAGGCCGAAATTTCTATCACAGACAATGGCATTGGAATCCCTGATAACATAAAAGGAAAATTATTTAAGATCAACGAAATTGTCACCCAGAAAGGAACAGAAAATGAAACTGGAAGCGGACTCGGACTTTTACTTTGTAGTGAATTTATAAAAATGCATCAAGGTGAAATCTGGACTGAAAGCGAAGCGGGGAAAGGAAGTACCTTTAAGTTTACTTTGCCATTACTCGAAACCAATAAATAATTAAACGGAAATTTATCTGTTTTTTTAATAAGCAGAAATAAAATTCACTGCTAATTAAATAGAATTAGAAATATATACTATAATTGTTTAATACCCAATTTTATAGATTATTGCTAGGGAAAATAATTCAATCTTCATACCCTTCAAAAATCATACAAATGGATTATTGAAATTGCTTTAACATTTTTTAGCAAAAAATAACTTAGAAAAAATATAATTTTCATAAATAAAATGAGAATTAACAATGCTGGGAACAGAACTATATTATAAATTATATAAATTAGCAATTCCCTTATATAATTTATTAAAAAATGATTTCTAGATTACCTCTCATTAGCTTAATTAGCATAACAATTCTATTCCTAAGTACAACTGTAAACGCACAAACACAAAACACATTTACCGGATGGAGTGCCGTATTTTTTACTTATAAACTTAATGATAAATTCAGTCTTCATTTTGATGGACAAGCAAGATCTACAGATGAACTAAAAAATCTTCAATCTTATATTATACGCCCAGGTTTAAATTATCATATAAAAGATAATATGATTGCTACAGTAGGGTATGCTTATATAGGAAATAACAGAAGCGTTATGGATATTGATGGTTGGATACCTGAGCACAGAATATGGGAACAATTTATTTTCAATCAAAAATTCACACTAGCTAATCGTCCAGTTACTTTGCAACATCGTTTTAGACTAGAACAGCGTTTTATGGGACAAGCAATAATTGAGCAAAACGAGCTTGTAACCGACAGTTATGAATTTGCACAACGTTTACGTTATTTTGCACGTTCTATCTTTCCGCTCTCTAAAACAGACAATTTTACCAAAGGAGCTTTCTTAGCATTACAAAATGAAGTTTTCTTGAATGTACAAAATGCTCCAAACGATAGTTTTTTTGACCAAAACAGAGCCTATCTGGCATTAGGTTGGAGATTAAGCCCAAAATTTGATCTTGAAGCAGGTTACATGAATCAGTATGTTCTTGGCAAAAGCAATAATACTGTAAATAATATAGTGCAAGTAGCAGCCTATGTAAGGTTGTAAAAACACATCATTCTATAAATAAAAAAGGGTTACTCAATTTTTAGAGTAACCCTTTTTTTATGATTTAATGTTTTCCATTACCGTGTCCTTTCCCATTCCCATTATTACCATTACCATTATTCTTATGTTCTTTGTTATTCCCCTTACCTGGTTTTTGACCAATGGTTTTTTGTGGTTTACCTTTATAACCTTTACCATATTTTTCTTTATGAGTTCTATAATTATCATATGGTGAATTTCCTCTGTAATCCGTAAGAACAACTTTATATTCGTTATAAAGATCATAATTTCTATAGTTTCTAGGAAGATATTTTGCTCTTATCCATTTTCCGTTACTAATATAAATGTAATTAGATGCATTTATATCGTAGTACATTTCCAAATCTGGCAAATAATAATAGCGTACATCTGTATATCCTACAGGTCCCCATGCTGGTGGAGTACCAATATTAACATTAACTGATACTTGAGCAGATGAAAAACTAATCGTAAGAAATGCTATTCCTATAAATAAATGTTTCAATATTTTCATGATTTCAAATTTTATTAGATTAATAATAGATATGTAAAAACAAAAATCGAACCTAAAATTGTTTTTTGAGAATATTTATTAAAATAAAATAATGAATATCTCTTGTCAATGTGATTAAATTTATAAAATATTCTGTTGCAAAATTATATTATAAAGGCATTTTTTGCTCCAGTCTAGCTCTTCGCTATGGGTTTAAAATATCCTAAAAAAATATTATTCTATAAAATCTTCTTTTATAATCAATATATTTTTTCTAGTTGGCAGAAAAAAAAATAAAAAAATCGTTAGCACAAATCTATTTATTTAATAAATTTATAAGTGTCTACAAAACAAAATATTGCCTATAACAGATAGACAACTTAGCCATCATTTTAATTTCCATAAAATCTTAAAAATATTTTAAAATCTTAAAAATATTTCAAAATGGCACAGTTAATGCAAAAGAGCCAAAACATAGAATAATCAATACTTATTGAAGTATTACAAAATTTAAAAAGAATGAAAAATTTAAAATGCATGTTTGTTTTGATGATGGTAACACTAGTTTCATCATTTACTTATGGACAAGAGACCCTAAAAATGTTTGTAAAAGAGAATAAAGTACCTTGTCAAGGTGTAGGTCCTATGGAGTGCTTACAAGTAAGATATGACAATGAAAAAGACTATCAACTTTTTTATAATGGCATTGAAGGTTTTAATTTTGAAAAAGGAAATAAATATGAGATTACTGTAATCAGAACAAAACGTGAAGGAATTGTTCCTGCGGACGCATCTATTTATACGTACAAACTAAAAAGTATTATCTCTAAAACACCTGTAACAGCTGCCAAAACTGCTAAAGGTATTTATGATACTAAAATGACATTAACTCGCTTAAATGGTAAAACAATATCTACAGGAAATGTGTATTTGACAATCGACTCAGCTACAGGGACAATTAGCGGAAAAAGCGGATGTAACAGATTTAGTGCAAAATACACTAAACTTGCTTCAAAAAATCAAATTCAAATTGGTTCATCAATAGGAACTTTAATGGCTTGTGATGAAGCGAGCATGAAATTAGAGCAAGAGTTTACTAAAGCTATACAAGATCAAAAGTTTAAAATTGTACAGAAAAAAAATAAAGTGCAGTTTAAAAACTCTAAAAACAAAATCATTATGGAATTTACTATTCCTACACAAAATGATGTTTGGAGTTTTATTGCTAAAAACAATTGGAAATTAATCATGCTTGAAAATGTAGGGCAGGATTACGGAAGAGCTTCAATTAAATTTGATCCAACTACTAAAAAAGTGAGCGGAAATTCTGGATGTAACAACTTCTTCGGAACATATACACTTAAAGGTAACGATCAAATTCAGTTTGGTAATTTAGGATCTACCAGAATGGCATGTCTTGACGAAAAGACATCTAAAATTGAACAAAAAGTACTTTCTCTTTTAGATAATAAAGAGCTACGTTTTGATGTGGCAGAGCAAACTTTAAATTTTTATCTTGGTGATAAATTGATAATGATGTTCGGAACTACAAAGTAAATCTTATAGTATATATAACAACAAAAGCCTGACAATGTTCAGGCTTTTGTTGTTTATACAAGTTGATGACACTCTGTTTATAGCAACTAGTTTTTTATCTTATATAATAAATTTATACTAAAAGACAATGATAAATTACATCGAAAATCATTTTTTAGACTAATACATTTGTAACTATTAAAATTAAATTTCTTTTTATAATGCAACTTAGTTGCATTATAGGCAAACGTTTTTATATTTGCAAAAAAGAAAATTACTTAAGAGAACATATAAATTAGAACTGAATTAAAATGAAAAAATCGATTATTATCTTAGGGTTACTATTTTTTACACTTATTGCAAAAGCACAAGAAAATGAAAAACACGAATTTCGCGTAGGTTATAGTGATGCAACATTCCTTATTATGGGAACAGGGATTTCGAATGCTTTTGGTGATGCAATTATTTCTGGCATCAACGGAGCCAAAATCGATAATGCAGAAGATAGCACACTTGGAATGTTTGAAATAGGATATCGCAATCGTATTACTGAAAGATTAAAAATAGGGGTCGATGTAAGTTATCTTAGAACCGATAAATCGTTTGAAACAAAACTTCCAAATTCTGGTGGGATAGAGCACAATAAGCGTAGAGCGCAATATTTTTTGGTACTACCCACTATAGAATTCAGTTATGTTCGTACATCTTTTATAAATTTCTACGGTTCGGCTGCAGCTGGAATTATCATGATGCAAACCAAAGAAATTGATAATACCAATGCTTATACAGATAATGCAACTGCATTTGGTTTTCAGGTAAATCCGGTTGGTTTAAGAGTAGGGAAGAAGTTAGGAGCATTTGCGGAGCTAGGTTTTGGATACAAAGGAATAATAGTGGCAGGAATAAGCTATAAACTTTAGTTTTAAGAGATTCAAGTCAACTTTAAGTTAACACTAACTTTTTATAGGTAAGTATTTGCAATACAAAAACCTATATAACTGACCTTGAGACTCCTCATTTTATTTGACATTATTAAAGTTCTATTTTTGAAATTTTTTTCTTTCAAAAAAAATAGCTATCTTTGCAGAGTTAAAAGCAAATATAGTAATGACTACTTCAAATTTTTATTTAAAAAATAATCGCTTGATGCGCCTTATGGGCACGTTACTATATCTGCATGATGATACTTTCTTAAAAAGTTCTAAAGAGTTTATTAATTAAGCCCTGTCAAAACTCTAGACAGGGACCCTTTTATTAAGGCAACTCATTTATTTAATCTTCAATTTTTATTTAGGATTCTGATATCATTGAATTCAAACACACCAAGAGCCACAAAAAGTTCAATGATGAGTTATATATCATACCTATGAGAATGGAGCAAACAGAAAGTTATGTCAGCAAATCAAAACATCATTTTAACAACAGGAATATACGATTTAATTAAGGATCACGTAAGAAGAAAAAAAGTAACAATAGAAGAAGAAAAATTATTACTTTTTGAACTTAAAAAGGCAACACAGGTACTAAGAAGAGATTTACCAGAAGATATTGTTTCAGTAAATAGAAAAGTAACCTATAAAGATCATGCAACAAACGAAGAAAAAACAGTTGTGTTTGTAGGTCCTGAGAAAACAAAAGTAAGCAAAAACAAAATTTCAATTCTTTCTGATGAAGGTATTGCAATGGTAGGATACAAAGTAGGTAATCTAGTAGAATGGCCTGCTAAAAAAGGGGATTTGAAATTAGAAATCCTAAAAGTAGAAGAAGTAGCTTAAAACCCTTTTTCAATCAAAAAAATATCCCAAAAGAAGCCTTTCTTTATGGGATATTTTTTTTGACTAATATTTAAATAATCTCTTCGAGAGATTTACTTAAAATAGCAACCGCCTTTTCCATTTCAGCTTCATCTAAATGTCCGAATCCTAACCGTGTAGCAGTTAGATTTTTTGTTTGATACAAAATTGTTTTCGGCAAGAACAATCCATTTATAATACATTGTTTTTGCAAGTTTATTAAATTAAAATTATCAAGCCATTCTACCCAAATAGCCAAACCTCGAAGAGGAATTTGAAATTTGATTTTTCCATCTAATTTTTCCTTTAATAACGAAACAAAATAATCTCTACGCTCTTTATAGATTTTTTTATTTTTTTTTGAAAGACGATGAACTTCACCTTCCATAATCCATTCGGTTAAAACCTGTTCCTTAATAACATCAATTTCAGGTTCCAGAATGTTTTGATGTTTTTCTAGTTCCTTGATAAATTCTGATGGAGCAGCAATAAATCCATAACCAAAGCCTGCTGGCAAAGATCTCCCAAACGATCCAATATAAACTACTCTTTCATTAGAATCTAAAGCAGCCAAAGGCAATACAGGATTGTTATCATAATGGAAATCAAAATCATAATCATCCTCTAGAATCACAAACCCATATTTATTAGCCAATTCCAGCACTTCCATTCTTCTTTTGGCACTAAGAGAAGTTGTTGTAGGATAATGATAATTAGACGTAAGATATAATAGTCTGATACTCTGTTTTTCGCAAATCTGCCTTAGATGTCCCGTATCGATTCCGTCTTTATCAACAGGTATTGTAATAATTTGCCCACCACTATCAGATAATGTCATATTCGACATATAATACCCCGGAGAAGCAACAACAACTTTATCACCAGGACTAATCAGTAATTTTGTAACCAGATATAAACTGATTTCATGGCTAGTAGTTGTGAGTAAATTTGATGTTGAAATACGTATACCACGAGTCAGATTTAAAAAATTAGAGAACTGAGTCTTAAAATTCAAATGAGATTGTGTCTGAATTTGTTCCCACGTTTTAGTATTTTTTTTTCTTTTTAATTTAGATACATATAACCTCGCCAGAACATCTGTTTGTACCAATCGTAAATCGGGTAAACCATCATTAAATTGATAGGGCAAAGTGCTGGTTTCTTTCGGGTTTTCAAGAATTGTAGAACGCTTAAAAGTAAAAGGTTCACTTATTTTTGAAGCATTTTCAGTTTCAATCGGAGCAAATTCGGCTTTGTTTTTCTGTTTTTTTTCAGATAAGATAAACGTTCCTTTATTTGGTAAAATTTCAATCCAACCTTGTAATTCTAAATCCTGAAAAGCTTTAATAAGTGTATTTCTATTAACCTCCAATAATTTACATAATATACGAGTTCCAGGAAGTTTTGTGCCCTCAGGAAGTAATCCGATTTGTATCGCTTTTATAAATTCAAAAACTATTTGCAAATATATAGCAGTTGACTCTTCAGGCTTAAGCTGAATAAAACTTTTGAAAGGAATTTGAACCGGACTATCCATTTTTATAAAACTGGTACACATTAGTAGTACGGCAAGATACTACTTTTGCAAAAAATTAAAACAAATGACAAAGATTTATTTTGCTATATTAACCTTTATGAGTGTTGGTTTATACGCTCAAGTACAAATAGATACTATTAAAATTGACGAAGTAATAATTCACGAAAATAGATTTAGCACTCCAATTTCTAAAAAAAACAGAAATGTATATATAATTGATAAAGTTGCAATTGAAAAATTACCAGGAAAATCTATTCAGGAAATTTTGCAATATGCTAATGGTGTTGATTTAAGACAAAGAGGACCTTTTGGGAGCCAAGCCGATGTAAGTATAGATGGAGGAAGTTTTGAGCAAACAGTTGTTCTTATAAATGGGACAAAAATTATTGACTCACAAACGGCACACAATATGCTTAATTTGCCAATTCCTGTTGAATTAATCGAAAGAATCGAAATAATTCGTGGGCCAGCTGCTCTTACTTATGGTGTTAACAGCTTAACTGGAGCTATAAACATTATTACCAAAAAACCAACCAAATCAGGTTTTTTAGTAAATACTTATGCTGGGTCTAATTTTGAAAAAGATACGCAAGATACAGGAGATACATTTTATGGTACCGGAATTCAGGTAGGAGGAGTTTTAAGCAAAGAGAAACAACAACATTCGCTTTTTGCTTCACATGATAAAAGCAACGGTTATCGATACAATACAGCTTTCGAAAATAATAAAATATTTTATCAGGGTAATTTTCAGATTAACGACAACAATGAAATTTTAAGTTCATTCGGTTATATTAACAATGGCTTTGGCGCTAATGGATTTTATGCTGCTCCTGGTGACAGAAACTCAAGTGAAGTTGTGCAAACTACTTTTGCATCTGTACAATCTAAACATAATCTATCTGAAAAATGGACATTGATGCCTCGAGTAAGCTACAGATATAATTATGATGATTATCGTTACTACGGAATTTCTAATCTAAAAGCGGGGAGAAGCCAGCATTATACCAACTCTATAGCTGCAGAAATTAACACAACCTATAAGATGGAAAGGGGAGAACTGGGTTTTGGTGCAGAAGTACGAAATGAAGACATTAGCTCATCCAACATTGGGGATCATGATAGAGAAAATTTTGGAATTTATCTACAATACAGAACTACTTTTATTGAAAAATTAGATGTGAATTTTGGTACTTATCTTAATTATAATTCAGATTATAAATGGCAAGCTTATCCAGGAATTGATGCTAGTTATGCCATAACAGATGCATTTAAGATAATTGGAAATATCGGAACAAGTCAGCGTATACCTTCATTTACAGATTTATACCTTAACCAACGTCCCGGGAATATTGGAAATCCTGATTTGTTAACCGAAAATGCTTTTCAGAGCGAAATAGGATTCAAATACACGAAGCAAAATTTTAGTTTTAATGCCAATTATTTTTACAGAAAGATTAGCAATTTTATAGATTGGACAAGAAATGTAACCACTCAGCCTTGGCAAAGTAATAATTACGGAAATTTAAATACAAATGGTTTTAATTTACGTACCAATTATAGCGTTAACTTTTCTAATGATTCCAGGTTAAATATCAATCTGGCGTATTCTTATTTAGATTTTAAATTTCAAGATGTCATCGATGATCTTTATTCTAAATATCTGGTTTCTTCTTTAGAGCACCAAATAACTAATACAATCGATTTTCAGCATAAAAATTTTACGGCACTATTTGCTACCCGTTTTAATAAAAGAATAACAGGGCCATCATACTGGATTAACGACTTTAGAGTAAGTCAATCTATAAAAAAAGTAACTATTTATGTTGATGCACAAAATATCTTCAACACTACTTATTACGAGGTTGGAGCAGTTCCGCTTCCGTCAAGATGGTTTAGTTTAGGAGTGAAATTTGTGACTTTCTAAACATCATAAACTAAATATTTTTACTGCAAAGGGCGCCAAGTATTACGCAAAGAACGCAAAGCTTAACGTGATACTTGGTGGCCTTTGCGGTAAATTTTTTAGAATCAAACCATGTGTTTTTACCTCAAACAACACAAAGCAATCACAAAGAACACAACCTTTGCGTTCTTTGCGTAAATCTTTGCGAACTCTGCGGTTAAATTTTAAGCCCAAACTTTAAACTTAACATCCTTTGTGGTTAATTGAATTTTAATAGTAGATTTGTCGATACTATATTTAATAAAAAATCTGATCTAACAAGGATATGAGTACATTATTCGTTAAAAACATGGTCTGTAACCGTTGTATTATGGTAGTTCAAAATGAACTCGAAAAACTCGGTTTAGACTTTACAAATATTAAGCTTGGAGAGGTTAGCCTGACAAAAGAACTAAGCTCCGACGAAAGAAATTCGATAGAAGAAGCATTAGTTCCTTTAGGTTTTGAGGTAATTGATGATAAAAAAAGTAGAATTATCGAAAAGATAAAAAACATTATCATCGACCTGGTGCATCATCAAGATAATGACACCAAAAACAATTTATCTGATATCTTGAGCGAAAAAATCAATCATGACTATAATTATCTTTCTAATCTATTTTCGGAGGTAGAAGGCACTACGATAGAAAAATATTTCATCGCTCAAAAAGTCGAAAAAATAAAAGAACTTTTGGTTTATGATGAGTTATCGCTGAGCGAAATAGCTTTACGTTTAAATTATTCTAGTGTTGCGTACCTAAGTAATCAATTTAAAAAGGTAACTGGGTTAACGCCAAGTCATTTTAAACAAATTAGGGAAGAAAAAAGAAAACCATTGGATAAGGTTTAAGTAAATATTACAAATCAAACCCATAATTACACAATAAAATTCATAGATATTGTCGCCAACTTTGCATGTAAATTACAACACGTGAAATATGGCGACAAATAATAATAGTAAAGAAACAATTTTCATTCCGCTAGAAAATGTAGATAGCGAGCATTGTGCTTTAATCGTAGAAAAAGGATTAGCGGAGGTTAAAGGCGTTGAAACTCACAAAGTAGAAGTAAACAACCGCAGAGCTGCCATTACTGTTAAAGGTAATGAAACCGTTGGTAATGCTGTAAAGGCTATTAAAAACTTGGGATATAATGTTCCCACTGTTAAAAACACTTTTCCTGTTCTAGGTATGACTTGTGCTTCTTGTGCAGGCAGCGCAGAAAGTATTGTAACGTATGAATTGGGAGTAGTTGATGCATCGGTAAACTTTGCAACAGGAAACTTAACTGTAGAATATCTTCCAAATCTAACAGATGCAAATAAACTTCAAAAGGCCATGCAAGCCGTTGGTTACGATTTACTTATTGTAGACGAAACGAAACAGCAAGAATCTCTGGAAGCTATTCATGCCGAGAAATTCAAAAAATTAAAAAACAAAACCATTTGGGCAGTGCTATTGTCCTTACCCGTAGTAACGATTGGTATGTTCTTTATGGATATGCCTTATGGAAATGAGATTATGTGGTTCTTTTCGACTCCAGTAGTACTTTGGCTAGGGAAAGACTTCTTCATAAATGCATGGAAACAAACGAAAAACAGATCTGCCAATATGGATACTTTGGTGGCTTTAAGCACAGGAATTGCTTATCTGTTCAGTGTATTCAACATGTTATTTATGGATTTCTGGCATCAGCGTGGATTACATGCTCACGTTTATTTTGAAGCGGCAGCAGTAGTTATTGCATTTATTCTTCTTGGCAAATTATTAGAAGAAAAAGCTAAAGGAAATACTTCATCAGCAATTAAAAAGTTAATGGGTTTACAGCCTAAAACTGTAATGGTTATTCAGCCTGACGGAACGGAAAAACAAATAGCAATTGAAAACGTAAATGTTGGTGATATTATCCTTGTAAAACCAGGAGAAAAAATTGCTGTCGATGGAATGGTGACTTCAGGAAACTCGTATGTAGATGAAAGTATGCTAAGCGGTGAACCAGTTCCTGTACTGAAAACGGAAAACGAAAAGGTGTTTGCTGGAACTATAAACCAAAAAGGAAGTTTTCAATTCAAGGCAGTTAAAGTTGGAAAAGAAACCATGCTTGCGCAAATTATTAAAATGGTGCAAGATGCCCAAGGAAGTAAAGCTCCTGTACAGAAACTAGTTGATAAAATTGCAGGCATTTTTGTTCCAATCGTGATTAGTATAGCAATACTTACTTTTATTGTTTGGATAGTTCTAGGAGGAGAAAACGCTGTGGCACAAGCTTTATTAGCAGCAGTTACAGTACTAGTTATTGCTTGTCCTTGTGCATTAGGTCTTGCAACACCTACAGCAATTATGGTAGGAGTGGGCAAAGGTGCCGAAAATGGTATCCTGATTAAAGATGCCGAAAGTTTAGAACTAGCAAGAAAAGTTACTGCAATTGTCTTAGATAAGACCGGAACTATTACTGAAGGAAGACCACAGGTAACTGGTGTTAAATGGCTAAATAATAACGATGTAACAAAAGATATTTTAATTAGTATCGAAAAGCAGTCCGAACATCCTTTGGCGGAAGCCGTAGTGAAAAATTTCGAAAGTATACCAAACGTAGTTCTAACCCATTTTGATAGTATTACTGGTAAGGGAGCAAAAGCAATCTATATGGACGAAACCTATTATGTAGGTAACAAAAAATTGCTAGCAGAAAATAGTATCACTATTGACAATACATTATTAGATCAAGCCGATGCATGGAGTAAAGAAGCTAAGACAGTAATTTGGTTTGCTAATAGCAAGCAAGCACTTTCGGTTATTGCAATTTCTGATAAAATCAAAGAAACATCTGTAGAAGCTATCAAACATATGCAGGATATGGGTATCGAACTCTATATGCTTACAGGAGATAATGAAGCTACTGCAAAAGCTATCGCAGAACAAACAGGAATAAAACATTATAAAGCAGAGGTAATGCCTCAGCACAAAGCCGATTTTGTAAAAGAACTACAACAACAAGGTAAAGTTGTTGCCATGGTAGGTGATGGAATCAATGACAGTACAGCCTTGGCGACTGCCGATGTAAGTATTGCAATGGGTAAGGGGAGTGACATTGCAATGGATGTAGCAAAGATGACTATTATATCATCTGATCTTAACAAAATACCTCAAGCAATTCGATTATCTAAACAAACAGTAGCAACCATAAAACAAAACCTATTCTGGGCGTTTATCTATAATCTAATTGGTATTCCTCTTGCTGCGGGAATATTATATCCAATAAACGGATTCTTGCTAAACCCAATGATTGCTGGAGCTGCAATGGCTTTGAGCAGCGTAAGTGTAGTAAGTAACAGTTTACGCTTAAAATGGAAAAAGTAAACTCCTTGATGCGTTTGCCAAACGGCGGTTTCCTAATATATTGGCCGCCGTTTTATATTACTTCTTAGTTTAATTGATTTTTATTATTGACCTCATTTTTCCTCTTCACTAATCTTTGAAGCTAGTTAAAATGAGGTTTTTTTTTTTGAGAAATACGCGGCACAAGAGAAACCTTTGTATCACAGAGCCTTCATAAATGCATTCTTTAAGACGCACTACGGTGCGCCTCTACGGGAAACCTTTGCGCCTTTGCTCCTCAGAACCTTAGAACCTTTTCCTCAAACAATCAGTAAATATTATAAATCAAATTAGGAATAGCAATACAAGACACAACTCAACTATCAGGAAATTTGTAGAACAAAATCAAGGAAAATGGAAAAAGCATCATTAATATCAATTTTATGACATTACTAATAAAAGGAATGGTGTGCAACAGATGCATTTATGTTCTCGAGCAAGAATTTTTAAATCTAGGTTTAGAAATCATTGCTATAGAGTTAGGACGCGTTGAAATAAAAGATACAGCCAACTTTTCTATGAGTCAAGAAGCAATTAAATCCATGCTTAAAAAAAACGGATTTGAACTACTATTCACTAAAACCGAAGAAACTGTAGAAAAAATCAAGGAATTAGTAGAAATGGGCATTAAGATGCAATTAGATAACGGAAAAACTACCAAATTTTCTTCATTAATCAGTAATAAACTTACCAAAAATTACGATACCCTTAGTGCTTTGTTTTCATCTGTAGAAGGACAAACACTAGAAAAATATATCATTCTGAGAAAAATCGAAAAGATAAAAGAACTCCTCGTTTATACTGATCAATCGATGTCTGAGATTACCCATACCTTAGGCTACAGCAGCCCAGCGCATTTATCTAACCAGTTAAAAAAATATACGGGTTTTACTTCTTCTTACTACAAAAAAATAAGACTTGATAAGCTAGCCATTATTGATAAACAATCTCATAAAAATAAGGCTTCTTAAAAATCCTTTTCTGTCTTAATCTTAACACAATCTTGTCCTCCTAAGCGGAGTCGAAGGATAAATCTTTCGCAAAAGCACAAAGACGTCAAGTTTGTATTCAATTGCGTCTTAGCGACTTTGCGAGTAAATCATTAATCAGAATCTTTACCAATGTATTGCTTAAGACGCACTGCGGTGCGCCTCTACGGAAAATCTTTGCGCCTTAGTCCCTCAGAACCTTAGCACCTTTCTAAAAACCTTAGCACCTTTCTAAAAAGTAAATCTCACAACTCTTACCTGTAATTGTGTATAAAGCCCGCTAGCATCTCTCTGTAATTTTGACAACGAAATTTAATAGTTAGTTGGATAATTAAAAAAAAGAACATGTTATACAAACATACTACACAAAGGTTAGGGATTTTAGTTCCCTTGTTGAGCATCTTATTGATTGCTTGTGAAAACAAAACTGAAAAAGCACCGGAAAGTGATGCTACAGCCAAGACAGATGCCAACAAATTACCAGTTGACATAATAATTGCACAAGAAAAACAGCTCAATCAAGAAGAAGCTGTAGTGGGAACCATGATGCCTTATCGCGAAGTTGCTATTGTGAGCGAACTCCCTCAAAAAATTACCCATGTAGCTTTTAAAGATGGGAGCTACGTTAGTCAGGGAGCAGTGCTTTACAAACTGAATGATGCTGACATCAGATCGCGCTTAAAACAGATTGGTGCGGAACTAGAACTGGCTCGTTTAACTAAAGACAGGATAGCAAATCTTTTAAAAACCGAAACTGTAAGGCCACAAGAAAATGATGAGGCAGTTATGCGTTACCAATCCTTGATTGCACAACAAGAACTACTTAGAGTAGACTTAGCCAAAACCGTAATCCGAGCTCCATTTTCAGGAAAAATCGGAATCTCAAAAGTGCATCTTGGCGCTTATGTATCACCTGGAGCAGAACTGGTAACCCTTCAAGATCAAAGCAGTATTAAAATCAATTTTGCTGTACCAGAAAAATATTTGCCATTGATACAAACAGGAAATAAAGTAAGGTTTACTTCTGAGTTATCTGATCAGGAATATTCGGCAACTATTAATGCAACCGAACCAGGTCTAGATGCACAAGGCAGAAGCTTACAGGTACAGGCAATAACAAGTAATACTGGCGGAAAATTTCGTGCAGGTCTCTCTGCAAAAGTCTATTTCAGTGTTACCGAGAAAGGAGCAAAAGGTATCATGGTACCAACCGAAGCTTTGTCGCCAAGTGATAAAGGTTATGCAGTTTTTGTAATAAAAAATGGAGTTGCAAAACCTGTCGCAGTAACCATAAGTAATAGAACAGAAACGGATGCTGTAATCACATCAGGGATTAAAACTGGTGATAATATCATAGTTTCAAATATGCTGCGTATAGGAGATGGTACTCCCGTAAAAGCCGTTGTACCCAATTAATCAAATTCAAATTTTAGCGTTATGAGTATATCAGCTTTAAGCATAAAAAAACCGGTTTTAGCCGGTGTATTTTCCCTCCTCATTGTTATTTTAGGAATAATAGGATGGAAACAATTAGGGATTCGAGAATTTCCATTAACAGAACCACCCGTAATTTCGGTAATTACTTTCTATGCAGGTGCAAGCCCAGATGTAATAGCATCTAAGCTTACCAGACCAATGGAAGAATCTATATCAGAAGCAAACGGAATACGTACTATTTCTTCCGAATCTAGAGAACAAGTGAGTGTTATTTCGATAGAGTTTAACCGTGAAATAAACATTGAGGATGCACTAAACGACGTCAGGGATAAGGTGGCCAAATCACGAAAACAGCTTCCTACAGATGTGGATCCGCCCATTGTACAAAAAGCATCTTCGCCAGATAATCTGGTAGCATTTCTTGAAGTAGAAAGCGATACCAAAGACATAAAAGAGGTAAGTCACCTCGCATCGACTACGATAAAAGACAGAATACAGTCTATCCCCGGAATCAATAATGTTGCTATCGTGGGAGAACATAAATATGCGATGCGTCTTCGGTTTGAACCTTCTAAACTTGCTGCTTATCAATTAACTCCCGAAGATATTCGTAAGGCATTACTAAGAGAAAACATCGATTTACCCGCAGGTAGGATTGATGGAGATAATAGTGAACTAAGTATTCGTACCATGGGACGCCTTACAACGGTAAAAGACTTTGAGGAAATGCTCATCAAACAAGTAGACAATAGGGTAATCCGACTGAAAGATATTGGCTCTGCCGAATTAGGAGAAGTAAACGAACGAACGGCCATCATCAATGAAACCGGAAACCTTAACCGCATTGGTGTAGGTGTGGCTATCCAGATACAACGTGGCGCAAATGCGATTGAAGTAGTAGATGAATTTTACAGAAGGCTTGATCAGTTAAAAAAAGATATCCCATCTGAATACCGCTTGATAGTAGGTTTCGATTATACCCGCTCTGTTAGAGAATCTATTAAAGAAGTCGAAGAAACCCTGTTTATCGCTTTTGGTTTAGTGGTATTAATTATTTTCCTATTCCTTAGAGACTGGAGATCTACAATCATACCAGTATTAGCTATTCCAGTTTCTATACTTTCTGCATTTTTTATTATGTATATAACTGGTTTTTCCATCAATATACTTACCCTTTTGGGCTTGGTACTTTCTATAGGACTGGTGGTGGATGATGCCATTGTTGTACTCGAAAATATCTACAAAAAAATAGAAGAAGGAATGTCACCCATACAAGCAGCGTTTAGAGGTTCTAAGGAAATTTATTTTGCAGTAATATCTACAACCATTACGCTGGCAGCAGTATTTCTGCCTATTGTTTTCATGGGAGGAATCAGTGGTCAACTTTTCAAAGAATTTGCCATTGTAGTATCGGGTTCCGTAATGGTATCGGCTTTTGTAGCTCTGACGCTTACTCCGATGCTAAGTGCTTATTTCTTGAAGAAAAAAGAAAGCCCTAGTTGGTTTTACCGCGTAACCGAGCCTTTTTTCGTTAGCATGAATAATGGATATGCTAGTATGTTAATCTCTTTTATGAAGTTTAGATGGCTAGCGTGGGTATTTTTGATAGGTACAACTTTACTTATTTATCTCGTTGGAAAAGGGCTTCCTTCAGAACTTGCTCCGATAGAAGACCGTTCAAACATGAATCTAATTGCCGTTGCTCCCGAAGGTGTTTCTTTTGATTATATGAAAAAACACATGACCGAAGTAGGGAAGTATGTAAACGACTCTACCGATGGGTTGTATCAAACCTATTCGATGGTTGCAATTTCATTTATTCCTGCTCCAGCACCCGTTAATGTGGCTGTACAAAGTATTTACCTTAAAGATCCTAAAGACCGAAAATCAAGTATTAAGGATTTATACAATCAATATGGTGCAGCATCAGGTAAATTTAGAGGATTTCTTTTGTTTCCGTATTTGCCACCAACCATCGGAAGTCGCTATGGAGGAGGTATGCCAATACAATATGTATTACAATCCCCAAATCTAGACAGCCTAACAGCGGTGCTTCCTAAATTTCTGGCAGCAGCACGCCAAAGCAAAAAACTACTATTTGTTGATGCTGATCTTAAGATCAATAAACCAGAAGTGAAAATAAATATTGACAGAGAAAAAGCAGCCTTAATGGGCGTATCTATGGAAGAAGTTGCCCACACGCTGCAACTTTCATTCTCAGGACAGCGTTACGGATATTTCCTGCGCAACGACCGTCAGTATGAAGTAATTGGACAATTAGACCGCCAACACAGAAATGACAAAAGTGATTTAAGCGCTATCTATGTTCGTTCAACAACAGGTAAGATGATTCCGTTGAACAACCTGATAACCACTGAAGAAGCAGTAAGTCCAGCTGCTATATACCGATACGACCAATATATATCGGCAACAGTATCGGCAGCAACAGCAGAAGGAGTAAGCCTTGCAGAAGGAATTGAGGAAATCGAAAAGATTAAGAAAGAAGTATTAGGAGAAAATTTCAAAAGTTCATTAGCAGGTCAATCGCGAGATTATGACGAGAGCCAAGGTAATATCGCCTTTACACTAGTCCTTGCATTATTGCTTATTTATATGATTCTAGCTGCTCAGTTCGGAAATCTTCGTGATCCGCTAACTATTATGTTAACGGTACCAATGGCAGTAACAGGAGCAATTTTAAGTTTATCATGGTTTGGTCAGAGCTTAAACGTCTTCAGCCAAATCGGGATTATTACACTGGTAGGATTAATTACCAAGAACGGAATACTTATCGTAGAATTTGCCAATCATCTAAAAGATACAGGACTTTCTAAATACGATGCTGCAATACAGGCAGCAGAGCAGCGTTTCCGTCCAATTTTAATGACATCTCTAGCCATGATATTCGGAGCATTACCCATTGCCCTTACGGTTAACAGTCGCCAGTCATTAGGAATTGTTATTGTGGGAGGACTTGTCTTTTCTGGAATATTAACCCTGTTTATCATCCCAGCAGTTTATTCTTATTTGTCAAGCAAAAAAGGAGAAGTTGTTATTGAAGAAGAAGATTCTGAAGACACAAACAGTCCAGCCATAGAATCATGATTTTAAATCTCAAAGAAGATAAAATGAAAACAAATATCTTACACATAGTTACAGCGCTGCTATTGCTTAGCAGCGCTAATGCAGTGCATGCACAGAAAAAAAAGCTGACTCTCACAGATGCATTAGAAATGGCAAAACAAGGAAACAAAGCACTACAGGTTCAAATCTTAGAAGAAATAAATGCCAAAGAAATAACCCGAGAAACAAAAGGAGGTTTGCTGCCTAGTATTTCGGCAAACGCAGGCTATTCTCATTATTTTGACAAGCAGGTTATATTTCTCCCAGGTTCATTTGTAGGCACAGATAAAGCTGTGCAAGACTTTGCAGTTGGCGGAAGAAATACCTATAATGCGTACGTATCGTTGTACCAACCCATCTTTGCGCCAGCCACACATCAGCTTACAAAAGCCTCGAAAATCAACGAGAAAATACAGGACGAAAAAACTGCCGATTTAAAAAGCAGAGTAGCACTTCAGGTTTCTAGTCGATATCTTAACATATTGATGATGAACCGACAACTAGGATTACTTGAACAAAGCCATCAACGTAATATTAAAGCACTTCTAGATTCAAAATCGCTATTTGCACAAGGCAGAGGATTAAAATCAGATACGCTAAGAAGCTTTATTGCTGTAGCCAATTTAAAATCATCTGTCTCTTATTTAAAAAACAATATAGAGGTATCGAGCATTGAATTAAAAAGACTCATCGGATTGGAAGATTCGGGAGAAATCGAACTAACAGACGACCTTGAATATAACATAAAAGTAAGCCAAGGCGAATTTTACCAAGTTGATGAAGCATTAATAATTGCTGATAAAAACAGGAAAGATTTGAATATCCAAAAACTAACCATTGAGCTTCAGCAAAAGAAATTAAAGGCAGCTCAGTCAGAATTATTACCAAAGTTGGCATTAATAGGACAATATCAGATACAAGCACAAGCTGATGATATGGAATTTAATGAATATGCCTGGCCAAGAACCTCTTTCTTAGGCATACAACTTAGCGTACCCATTTTTAATGGTAATCGTACTAAATCTCAGATTAATCAAGCCAAAATTAAAACGCAGCAAGAAGATATATTGCTAAACGATTTAAAAGATGAAGTTAAAACCGAACTAGCTACGATTATAAGCAAATGGAAAGAATCCGTAACGCAATTAGACATACAGGAAACAACGGTAAAGTCGGCAGAATTAAACTACCGAATGATAGATGATCGTTTTAAAAATAGCTTAGGATCAAGGCTAGAACTTACAGATGCAGAACTAGCATTAACACAAGCCAAAATAAACTACCTAAACGCAGTATATAACCTCCGAATGCTACATGTAGAGCTACAACAAGCTCTCGGACTCTTAAGTCTATAATTACTAACCAAAAACAATTAAATAAAAAATATGACTAAAAATAATAAACAACCAATAGACAAACCTGTACCATATAGCAAACGATGGTCGGCACTATTCCTACTTTGTACCGCACAATTTATAGTAATTATGGACACCTCAATTATTGGGGTAGCCCTGCCCGCAATAAAAGCCGACCTTGGGTATTCGCAAAGCGGTTTACAATGGATTTTTAACGCATACGTTATCCTATTCGGAGGCTTTTTGCTTCTTGGTGGGCGTTTATCCGATTTGTTTGGTGCACGTAAAATTTTTATGTGGGGATTCATTATCCTTTCTGCTGCATCACTTTTGGCTGGTGTAGCTTGGTCAGAAGCAGCACTAAATACAGGAAGGGCTTTACAAGGCTTAGGTTCGGCACTTATTGCTCCAGCAGCACTTACTTTAGTACTATCTAAATTTACCGACCCAAAAGAACTCAATAAAGCACTAGGTTTTTGGGGAGCATCAGCCGCTGCGGGAGGTTCAGCAGGAGTATTCCTTGGTGGAGCAATTACCGAATGGCTTTCTTGGCATTGGATATTCCTAATTAATATTCCCGTAGGACTTATAGTCTTGGCATATAGCAAAAGCTTATTATTTGCAGGTGTTACCCGCAAAGGAAAAGTAGATGTTGCAGGTGCAATTCTAGCCACGACAGCATTAGTATTAATGGTGTATGCCATTGTTTCAGGAGAAGGAGCAGGGTGGAAGTCACTACAAACCATTGGATTACTAGGTCTTTCATTGCTATTATTTCTTATTTTCTTTATTGTTCAGAAACAGAAAAAAGAACCATTAGTGCCAATGAGTATTTTTAAAGTTCCTAATCTTTCAGGAGGTAATCTAGTAATGGCTTTAATGGCTGCAGGATGGATTCCGTTATGGTTTTTTCTGAATCTTTATTTGCAACAAACCCTTAATTACTCGGCTTTTAATAGCGGACTTGCCTTATTACCAATGACAATTGCTATCATGTTTTTAATGGTTGGCGTTACAGGAAAATTGGTTGCTAAGTTTGGTTTTAAAGCAAATCTAATTGCTGGATTAATAGCTCTTACAGGATCACTTCTTCTGTTTAGTACCATTCCGCCTGACGGAACATTCTTAATCAATGTCTTGCCCGCATCTTTATTAGGAGCGCTTGGTATGTCATTAGCCTATATTCCAGGAACTATCGCTTCAATGTCTGGCGCTAAACCCGAAGAAATGGGACTTGCTTCTGGCTTGGTTAATACAAGTTATCAAGTAGGTTCGGCTTTAGGACTCGGTATTGTTGTAGCTATTTCAGCAGCAAAAACGAATACTCTTAAAGCAATGGGTGAAACTGATATTGCGGCATTAAATGCAGGTTTCCAGACGGCTTTTTTCTCTGCAGCCGTTATATGTGCCATTGCCGCAATTATAGCAGCTTTTTCTATAAAAACGCTTAAACAATAAATGCTATTCAAAAAACGAGCTTTATAAATTCTTAAAACAAACCATTTTTTTGACCTCATTTTTAATCCTCTTCTTTAATAGTTTGGAAGTTGATTAATAATGGGGTCTTTTTTTTGAAAATAATTTTCTATAAATCTGCGGTACGCAAGAAACCCTGCACCTTTGCTTCTCAGAACCTTTATAAACACATTCTTTAAGACACACTGCGGTGCGTCTCTACAGGATAACCTTTGAACCTTTGCCTCTCAGAACCTTCATAAACACATTCTTTAAGACACACTACGGTGCGTCTCTACAGGAAAACCTTTGAACCTTTGCCTCTCAGAATCTTTATAAACACATTCTTTAAGACGCACTGCGGTGCGTCTCTACAGGAAAACCTTTGCACCTTTGCCTCTCAGAACCTCAGAACCTTCATAAACACATTCTTTAAGACACACTGCGGTTGCGTTTCTACAGAAAAACCTTTGCACCTTTGCCTCTCAGTCCCGAAACTTCGGGATCAGAACCTTCTTTCAATCAATCAGTAAATATTATAAATCAAACAAGGAATTACACCATCAAAAACAGCTGTATAATTCTGAAATTTGTATAATAAAATAAAGCAAAATGGAAAATATAATATTAAATATACCTGATATGAAAAGTGAACATTGTCAGGCTAGAGTAAATACTGTTATCAAAGATATAGATGGCATTCAAATTCAAAAAATAGAAGCTGGAAAACTAGCCGCTTCTGTAGAAGACAATGATGCTGCAGAAAATCTTATAGAAGCTATTAAAAAGGCGGGATATACAGTTGGTAATTAATAATAGTAATCAGCCAGCTGTAATCCAAATTATGAAAAATGATACTGCACAATATAAAATAGGAATGGTGATGATTCCAGACATATCTGGTTTTACAGATTTTGTAATAAATACCAATATGTTTATCGGTAAATACATAACCGAAAGTCTGCTAAAATCAATAATAGACAGCAACACATTATCCTTAGAAGTTTCGGAAATTGAAGGTGATGCCATATTATTTTACAAATACCACAAAATACCGTCGTTTGGCACTACATTAACTCAAATTGAAGTAATGTACAACAACTTCAAAAAAGAAATAACCAGACTATCATTACAGCTTTCAATGGAAATTCCTTTATCCCTAAAAATCATTGTGCATTATGGTACATTTACCAAATATAAAATTGGCAGATTTGAGAAACTTTATGGAACGCCTGTTGTAGAAGCTCACAAAATGCTTAAAAATCATATTGCCAAATTTCCGCCGTATGCTTTGTTCTCAGATGCATTTTTAAAGGCCAATTTTGAACAACCGGCTAAAGCAACTATCGAATATGACACTTGCGATAATTGTATGTACTTACCAGAAATTGGTTATATACATTATTTGTAAGTGTTGAGTACAATTATTTTTAACACATAGAAACATAGATTTTTTAGTTATAGGAATATTTGTAACGTTCGCTATTTTCTTAAATTTGTAATAGAAGCCTAAATAAAGTATAAAAATGGAAAGCTTAGAAAAAAGATTATTAAACAGGAATATAAAGCCAACATCAATACGGTTATTAATATTTAAAACAATGACTGAATTTAAAAAAACTTTTAGCCTGACTGATCTGGAAACGGAATTAGAAACCGTGAATAAATCGACCATTTTTAGAACCTTGACTTTGTTTCATGAAAACTTACTTATTCATAACATTGACGACGGTTCTGGATCAATGAAATATTCAATTTGTAACGAAACCTGTATGTGTACAGTTGGAGAATTACACGTTCATTTTAATTGTAACCGTTGCCATAATACCTATTGTCTCGAAAGTATTTCTATACCACCAATTCAGCTTCCTGAAAAGTTTTTATTAGAAAGCGTCAATTTTGTAATGAAAGGAATTTGCGAAAATTGCTCCAAATTCTTTTAGATTTTCTCAAGAATAAACTAGTATTTATATCATTAGAAAATCCTTTATTTCAAGCCTTTAATTGCCCTACAATCAGGAAATAATTTATTTTATAAAGATTTTTTAGGAGCTATTTCCTGCTATCATTCCAAATCTTTTTTATTGAGAAAAACAATAAAAAAGGATTTTCCCTTCTATCAGGGCTAGAAATGCAACCGCGTGGATATACAATGTTTGTGGGCACAGAAAGAATTTCTGCGGTATCGGGATTAATCTTGTAAAGATTTAAAACCGTAAAGCTTAAACACAATTTTATCATTTCGACAATTGCAACCAAGTTCCCAAAACAGACTGATAACTTTGCCATAGAATTAAAAACTATTAGATATGTCAAAGCAATGCTGCACTACAGATAATCATGTAAAACCTCAAAAAAAAGAGGTGCACCCACATCAGTGCGATACTACTAAAAAAGATCATAATCATGCGCATGACCATAGTCACGGACACGATCATGATCATAGCCACGACCTCGAAGATAAAACAGCATTTCAGTTATTTTTGCCTGCTATTATCTCTCTCTCTTTATTGTTAATTGCGATAGGCTTCGATAATTACTTTCCACAAACTTGGTTTACGTGCTGGATAAGATTAGCATGGTATATCATAGCTTATATTCCTGTTGGGTTACCAGTTATAAAAGAAGCGATTGAGAGTATACGCTACAAAGATTTCTTTTCAGAATTCTTTCTTATGGTTATTGCTACAGTTGGTGCTTTTGCCATAGGCGAATATCCAGAAGCTGTAGCTGTTATGTTATTTTATGCAGTAGGTGAGGTGTTCCAAACACTTGCTGTATCTCGTGCCAAAGGAAATATAAAATCACTACTGGATCAACGCCCAGATGAAGTTACCATACTGAGAGATAACAAAACGGTTATTATAAAAGCTGAAGATGCAAAAATAGGAGATCTCATTCAGCTAAAACCAGGAGAAAAATTAGGGCTAGACGGCGAACTGGTTTCGGAAAGTGCCTCATTTAACACTGCCGCCCTTACGGGAGAAAGTAAACCCGACACGAAATCTAAAGGCGAAACTGTATTGGCAGGTATGATAAACGGTAGTACTATAAGTTTAGTAAGAGTAACCACAGCATATTCGGATAGTAAACTTAGTAAAATATTGGAGCTGGTACAGAATGCAACTGCTCAAAAAGCACCTACGGAATTGTTCATTCGTAAGTTTGCCAAAGTATATACACCTATTATCGTATTGCTTTCTATTGCAATTACGTTGTTGCCAGCGATATTTGTAGATACTTATGTCTTTAGTGAGTGGCTATATAGAGCATTAGTATTCTTAGTTATTTCTTGTCCTTGTGCCTTGGTAATTTCTATTCCTTTAGGCTATTTTGGAGGTATTGGAGCAGCAAGTCATAATGGTATATTATTTAAAGGTTCTAACTTTTTGGATATTCTTGCCAATATACAGAATGTTGTAATTGATAAAACAGGAACAATGACTGAAGGCGTTTTTAAAGTTCAGGAAGTAATAATAAAATCTGAATTTGATAAAGATGAAATCCTTAAAATGGTCAATGCGCTCGAAAGTCAAAGCACACATCCGGTTGCAACTGCCATTCATGACTATGTTGGCGAGATAGACAATACCATCAATTTGGTAGGGACGGAAGAAATAGCCGGACACGGACTAAAATCGACGGTAAACGGAAAAGAATTGCTTGTTGGTAATTTTAAATTACTTGATAAATTTAATATCAGCCATGATGCCGATACAGCAAACATTGTGTACACGGTTATTGCTATTGCTTACGATGGGAAATTTGTAGGCTATCTCACAATCTCAGACAGCATTAAAGCTGATGCAAAAATAGCAATCGATAAGTTACATAGCATGAATGTAAAAGTCACTATGCTTAGTGGTGATAAAAGTGCCGTTGTAGATTACGTTGCCAAACAATTAGGAATAGATAATGCTTACGGAGATTTACTACCAGAAGACAAAGTGAATAAAGTAAAAGAAATCAAAGCCAGTAATGGTAGTGTAGCTTTTGTAGGCGATGGTGTAAACGATGCTCCAGTAATTGCTCTGAGTGATGCAGGAATTGCAATGGGCGGTCTAGGAAGTGATGCTGCCATAGAAACTGCCGATGTGGTAATCCAAGATGATATGCCATCAAAAATTGCAATGGCAATAAATATTGGTAAACAAACCAAAAAAATAGTTTGGCAAAACATCATACTGGCATTTTCTATAAAAGCCATTGTACTTATACTCGGAGCAGGCGGACTTGCTACCATGTGGGAAGCTGTATTTGCCGATGTAGGAGTTGCGCTATTGGCTATACTAAATGCTGTTAGGATTCAAAAGATGAAATTTTAAAGAAGATATAAGATCTCCCTTAATCAGTAAATATCACAAATCAAATAAGGAATATTGTAAACGAATTGAGGCATTATTGACGGAAATTTGTGGTATCAAATAATTATTAAAGTATCAATTAAAATGGAAAATAAAAATCTTCAATTTAAAACAACCCTTAATTGTGGTGGATGTGTAGCAAAAGTAAAATCTGATTTAGACAATGCTCAAGGTATTGGCGAATGGAATGTAGACACTGATAATGCCGACAAAATCCTTACAGTGCAATCAGAAGGAGCAACAGAAGACGAAATCGTTGCTATCATTAAAAGTAAAGGTTTTAAAGCGGAACCTTTATCTGTTTAATATTGTAAATACATCTTATTCCAAAAGAGGTTAAAAGCAAAAAGTCAATATTATTACAGTTATGCAGTTTGGAAAGAGCTCGATACCATATCGGGCTCTTTCTTTTTAGTTATTAAATTCTATTTTAATCATAGCGCACGGTTTCAACCATGCGATACGAATTATGATAATACATTGCGCTCCAGCAGTTAAAACCGTTGCAATATTTATAAGATATTTTTTTGTTCGCAATCCATTATCTGTAAATGTCACAAATAAAACTAGAAAAAGTGTAATGATTAGATTCTAAGAAACATAGAACTTTGTAACAGGTAATAAAGCCTTTAAAATAATTAAAAATAGTATGAATAAACTAAAAATTTTATTGCTCGGAACGGCATCTATTGCTATGCTATCCGCTTGTAATAATACAGGAAAGAAACAAAACACATCAGATATGGATATACATCAGCACGCTAATGAAGTCACTAATTATGTTTGCCCTATGCATCCTGAAGTAACAGGGAAAAAAGGAGAAAAATGTTCAAAATGCGGAATGGAATTAGAACCATCGGCAGCAAAGAAGGATAGGGTTTTTGATGTTAAGTTATCTAGTAATCCTGAAGTAATTCAGGCTGGAAAACCAACAAATCTATCAATCTCAGTTACCGAAGATGGTAAAAATGTAACAATGGATGTAGTGCATGAAATGAAGATGCATCTTTTGGTTATGAACGAAGAATTAACATGGTTTGATCACGTTCACCCAAAAGAACAAACGGATGGTACTTATAGTGTTTCCGAAACATTCCCGGGTGGAGGCAAATATTTATTGTTTACCGATTACAAACCAGTTGGTGCGTCTGGTAACGTCAAAATGATGGAAGTTGAAGTAAAAGGAACTCCTTTGGATATACCAAAAATGGCAACAGAAAAACTAGTATCTAAAGTTGATAATTATACAGTTACATTAACTAACGGAAATGATTTAAAAACAGACAGAGGTCAGTTACTAAAATTTACTGTAGAAAAAGGGGGTAAGAAACTAGAGGAGAAAGATATTGAACAGTATCTTGGAGCAAGCGCTCATATTGTAATGGTTGCTAAAGAAACTAAAGACTTCCTGCATATTCATCCAATATCTGATAAAAACTTCCCAATTTACGCAGAGACTCAAGTTAAAAAAGCGGGTATTTATAGAATGTGGGTACAGTTTAAAATAGATGGTAAACTTCATACAGCAGATTTTACAGTAAATGTTTCTGAAGGCCCTAAAGATGCAGGCGATAATCATGATAAACATGCTCACCACTAAAAGCAAACTGCTATCCAATAAAATAATTTATTTTGCTGTATAGATAAAGTAATGATAAGTGTTGCTAGAAATTTATTTAAGTATTGCTAAAATTTTTAGCGAATACAATAAAAATCTTTTAACCATAATAGGAAAAAATAAGTGAATATAAGTACTCCTAATCGGCATAAACTTAAATGACCTTACTTCTCTTATTATGGTTATTTTTTTGCTGTAATATTAATTTCATGAATCTCACTATGTAACTTAATGCTTTAAATTGGCAGATAGATAACTCTGTAAATCACGAGTATAAACCAATCCTTACAAAAAATTTGATAATTAACACTAAGAAAATATTAAATAATTTAATAAAAACAAATCATCATAATAATCATATCTTTTGTTCTACCTTAGTATAAGAATGATTTAGTGCCTTTTAACTAGATTCCATCCTTAAACATATTTAATTGCCGCATTTTAATTTTATTTTTTGCAGAAAATAAAGCCGCAACAATAACCGTTCTTAAACAAAACAATATTATGGGCTTATTTGATTTTATGATGGTGGAGATAGCTATGGATTTAGGAACAGCTAATACTTTAATAATATATAACGGAAAAATCGTTGTTGACAGTCCTTCTATTGTAGCCAGAGATATTAGAAACGGAAAAATTATCGCTGTAGGCAAGGAAGCCAGTTTAATGCAGGGAAAGACACACGAAAATATTAAAACAATCCGACCACTTAAGGATGGGGTTATTGCCGATTTTGATGCCTCTGAAAAAATGATTAGTTGGTTTATAAAAAATATACCTGAACTAAAGAAAAGTTTTTTCACTCCCGCATTACGAATGGTTGTGTGTATTCCGAGTGGTATTACCGAGGTTGAAATGAGAGCCGTAAAAGAATCCTGTGAACGGGTAAACGGGAAAGAAGTATTTTTAATTCATGAGCCTATGGCTGCTGCCATCGGAATTGGTTTAGATGTGATGCTCCCAAAGGGAAATCTTATTGTTGATATTGGAGGAGGAACCACCGAAATTGCAGTTATTGCACTTGGAGGAATAATTTGTGACAAATCGATTAAAATTGCAGGGGATGTCTTTACCAATGATATCTTATATTATATGAGAACGCAACATAATTTGTATATCGGAGATGCTTCTGCAGAGATGATAAAAATCGAGGTTGGCGCTGCAATGGAAGAACTCGAAGAAGCTCCTGATGATATGTTGGTTCGTGGAAGAGATTTACTTACGGGGAAACCAAAAGAAATAAAAGTCAGCTATAGAGAGATTGCAAAAGCATTAGATAAATCAATACAAAGAATTGAAGATGCAATAATGGTAACACTTTCATTAACACCACCAGAACTTTCTGCCGACATTTATAATACTGGATTATATCTGGCAGGAGGAGGCGCAATGTTACGTGGTCTTGATAAAAGAATATCTCAGAAAACCGATTTACCAGTATATATTGCAGAAGATCCGTTAAGAGCCGTGGTTATTGGTACTGGAACTGTCTTAAAAGATATAGCTAAGTATAAAAGCGTACTTATAAAATAGTAGGAGTCAAAAAAAAAATCATACAATACCATAATTTTATGGCGTTGTATGATTTTTTTCTAAACTTCTTAAGAATTTTTAATTCTCACAGAAAGAACCTATTTGTTTTAAATGTTTCTCTGTTTGGTATTTATTAAAGTTATCCCATTTAGGAGGGAAGTTTGTTTTTTGTCCGTACATAGAATCTAAGCAAACATTATTGTCTTTGTATTTATCATGTAAGACAGCCAAAATTTTAAAGAAGAATTCATCTAACATTATGATAGCATCAAATTCAGCTTTTAGCATATTATAATTACTATCAGCAGGATTTAATACTTGCAATAAATTTAAAACTTCATTCTTTTCATCTTCATTAATTTCAGTTAAATAACCCGTTTTTAAAGTTCTAAAAACTAGATTATTCCATGCTTTGCTATCATGTCCCCATTGTACATCGGGTAAGTTTAAAGAATGCTCACAAATTAAAATTATAGAAAAAAGAACATCGTTTAAGTACTGCGCTGGAAACTCATCAAAGCTTCTGAATTCAAAACCACTTTGGTACATTTTTTCCTGATTAAAATCAAGACCAACTTCCGAAAGCATTTCATATTCCATATCAGCTTCAACCTGATCACGCCACCAAACATTTTCTTCTTTTTCAAATTTTAATAATTTTCTAAAATCATCTACTTTATAAGTCAGAATTTTACCTTTTGGCATCGCTTTATTATAAGTTCCTACACCTATATAACGAGACATTGCATTGCGCATAGAGCCCAAAGTAAATTTTTTGTCCATGCTATAAGTATCACTTATCACTCCCATAATATCAGGACTTCCAAGAGTAGCTATAAAAAATGGCTCAAACCATTGCAACAAATAAATAGCATTGGCATGTGTTTTTTCAAATTCATTATAATCTACAATTCTGCTATCTTCTGTTAATGAAGGCAAAGTAATATGAAAATGGTACGTTCCGTTATTAAACAAAACCAAATTTTCCTGATTGGTCATAAACATATTAAGACCATTGTTATAATCCGGAAAGTTTAATTTTCCGTTTAATACACGTGATTCATTAATTTTATCAATGAATAGCTTTTTGGTCGCTTTTAATTCTTTGCACGAATCGGCTATTGTTCTGTTTTCAAAATATTTAGTTACAAATTCGATAGAATCACCATCAAAATGAACAGAACCCATTGTTTTGTTTCTTTGAGTAATCATACTCTGAATATTGTACGGTTGATCCTCAAGGAAAAGTTCCATGATAGATTTCCCAAGATAATCAGGATTCTCAAGTGGTTCTGCGATCACCTCACCATTTTCTGTATCAATTAATGGCTTTATTGGTGATAATGTTTTGTGCTGATAGTTTATATCAAGTTTTTCCAGAGAATGACTATTCATCATTCGGCTTATTTTATAGCTTTCATTTAATCCAAAAGCTTTTTTTAAAATAGGAGCCAGGCTTTCTGGTTTATAGCATTTTCTATAATCAATACTGTATTTCTCAAATCCAATTTTTTCTTGTATAAATTCACCAGAAACTATTAGGGGGTCTTCAAATTGCAAATAGGTTTCGTTTTCTAATCCAATTCCCCAATAATATTTTTTTGTCTGATTGTCTTTCATTTATACTAATTTTCTTTTTTATGGTTGATAATACTTTTTTTAAGATGATACTTTTTATCCGCAAACAAGAGTCTAATCAGTTTAAATTAGACACAAGAAACCTTGTAACGGATTGAGCATCATTGTTGCCTCCATTATAAAAGTTTTCGTTTACTTTTAAAAATATAGGAAAATATATTTTAGATTTTTTGTACTTGTAGCGACTGATGAATTGAAAAAAAAACTAAAATTTTATAATAAGGTTATAAAATTACTATTGTTATTAATCACTTTTATATCAATAATTTAAGCATAAGGATAGCTTAATTACAACTTTTGCTATTCCTAGTATTTTCTAAGTTGCAAAAGTAGTGAATTGTTTTATCATTTCCAAGTTGTTAACACATTGAAAATCAATATGCTTTTTTTGGATTTAAAAATAAAGTGCAAAAGTTTTTTTATTCATGGTAATAAAACACATAAGAGGAATATAACTCATCATTCCACCAATCTTTTCTAACCTCAGAAAAGTAATTATAATTTAGCTTTCCTGCTTGTGATTGCAGCGGATACACTACCACATCATTCTCACGATACGCCTTATGTAAATCTGTTTCGGGAACAACAGGAACTATATGTCCAGAGAGTCCTTTTTCTCTTCTTTTGGCACAAATCATTCCGATTCCACCATTTGCATTTACTTTTTCCTGAATTTCATCAACAGAAAACATTCTTTTCCAACCAAAACTGGCTCCCCATTGTAAAAACCAGTCGTGTATTGCACTAGAATAAATACGATCAACCGTTTGCTCAAAAACAGCTTCCACATCTTGTCCGTTCAATATTTTTTCCAGAGCTTCATCAGTCCACCAAACCGTAGGAAGATAAACTTTAGAAAAATAACAATAATCGTAAGAGTACACATTACAATAAGTATCTTCTACAGTTCTTTGATATCTAATATTTTTTTCAACATCTAATTTATCTATCAGCCGGGCAATACTTTCTTTTTTACTAGCAACATCCGTTAAATCTCTATACGGAATGCTAGAATCATAAAGAGGTGTTTCCTTCATTTCCATAGAATCTAACCTGGATTCTGGATTGGGTAATAAATCAGCTTTTATTATTTTATTATTCGGTATAGGATTATCCTCTAAAGGTAATGATGCTATTGATATGGTATTTTGTTCCATCTTGACTGCTTAAAATTATTCGGCTTAACCTACTCAAATTTACTATTTGTGTAATCGGGTTTTATCACCAAAAAAGTAAATATAAGTATTTTTAACTTTTTAAACGGTTATAGAAACGTACAAATTATGAAAACATTAGGATTAATTTGGTTAGCATGATTACATATAATGCTTTAAATATAGTAATTATGTCTGGGCAACTTTAATTCTTTTCTTATCAATGATAATTAATGTTTTATTATTAATTTTATAGTATATACAGCTATTAATTAATTTTAATACTCCGAGTGAAACGAACAAACGCAGTAATTGTAAATCAAGTTATTTCAAATTGATAACCCATAAATCAATTTAGTCATGCATTTAAAAGGAAAAGAAAAACACTTCTGGAGAAGCAACTTTGATATTGGAAATCTTGCAGCTATACCATCAGAAATAGATGGTTATAAGGCTATTGATACCGAACTCGATGATGACTTTTTGTTTACAATGATATCTAGAATTCCAACTATTCATCGGCTTTATTTTAAATTTAATCTCATAACCGATGAAGGAGTAAGACATATTAGTAACATTAAAAACTTACGGGAGCTTACTTTAAGAGAGCATGAAAAGATCACAAACAAATCTATACCATATCTTAATAAATTAGTCGATTTAGAATACTTAGATATCTTAAAAACAGAAATTCATTTAGAAGATTTACCAGGATTATTTAACCTTCAAAAATTAAAAGAATTGTATGTTTCTTCCGAAAACATTGATAGAGAATACCTTCTGGAACACGTTATTACAATGAAAGAAATACTGCCTAATTGTGTTTTGTATATCAATTATGAGACTTATGAATAGCTTATAATTTAAACTATTTTTACATAACAATTTCTTCAATTATCCGTTAGTTTGAGGTTAGAGTTTTGCCTATCTTTGCATTTCTAAAAATACCTCATGAATTCCCCTGTAAAAGCCGTTCATCCAATCTATAATCTTCAGTTTGGATTAGTATGTTTAAGTTCCTTACTCTTTTCTGCTAGTTTTAATATGCTAATTCCTGAACTTCCAGAATATTTAAGCAATATGGGTGGAGCAGAATATAAAGGATTAATTGTTGCGCTTTTTACATTAACAGCCGGAATTTCAAGACCATTCAGTGGTCGGTTAACCGATACATTAGGTAGAGTTCCTGTTATGGCAGTCGGATCAATTGTATGCTTTGTTTGCGGAATTCTCTATCCAATTTTAGGGACGGTTTCAGGTTTTTTATTCTTGCGACTAATTCACGGATTTTCTACAGGATTTAAACCTACAGCAACAGCAGCTTATGTTGCCGATATTGTTCCGAGAGAACGTTGGGGCGAAGCGTTGGGCTTACATGGTCTTTGTTTTTCTATCGGGATGGCATTAGGGCCAGCCATTGGGAGTACAATTAAGATATATTCATCCATGAACATGCTATTTTATGCATCTTCCGTTTTTGCTCTTCTGTCCATTGTCATTCTAATGAATATGAAAGAAACGTTGAAATACAAACAGCGTTTTAGCTTGCATATCCTAAAAATTTCCAGAAAAGATATTATTGCTGTCGAAGTTTTACCTGCAGCCATAGTAACATTCCTTTCTTATATGGCATATGGAGTCATACTTACATTAATCCCCGATTGGAGTCAGCATTTAGGAATAACCAACAAAGGCTTATTCTTTATGGTTTTTACAATTACATCGGTAATGATTCGTTTTGGAGCAGGAAAAGCATCCGATAAATATGGGCGTTTACATTTAATTGGGATTGGACTTATCTTTTTAATAATATCACTAATCATTGTTGGCTTTTCAACCTCAATTAGCGGACTTCTAGTAGGAGCAGCAATTTACGGAATCGCTACAGGAATTGTTTCACCTGCTCTAAATGCCTGGACTGTCGATATGAGTTTTGCAGATCATAGAGGTAAAGCCATGGCAACTATGTATATTGCCCTTGAAGCAGGAATTGGTCTTGGCGCACTTGTTGCCGGATGGATGTATCAGGATGTAATTGCAAACATTCCGATGCTTATGTATGCCAGTGCAACAATGGTTTTCCTTGCACTTGGATATGTTTGGATGCGATTGCGAAAAGCTGAAAAAGTCTAACTTTTTTCATAACGCCAAATAGTACTTACAATACGTTTATTTAATCATTTCTCGTTGCTTCGATTTTAGCGAAGTGTATTTTCATGCACCACAATTTTATCAAACCGATAATACTCACATAGAAAAAGATGTTAATGATAATTTAATGATCAAAATAACCGCAATCATTTTCTAGTATTTACAATATATTTACTTCGCAAAAAACTAAACCAAAATGAAAAAAATCCGTTTATCATTATTATTTACGCTAGCTAATTTGTCTATTATTTTAGCCCAAACTACCCAACAAGAATTATTTGATACTCCCGAAAAAACTGCTGGTGTACATTACGCTTATCCAGATAAGGATATTGTAGCTTATACACCGGTACCAAAAGGATATGAGGCATTTTATATCAGTCATTTTGGGCGACATGGTTCCCGTTATTTAATAAGTGATAATGATTATAAAGATGTTATCAACCTATTTGAAGATGCTAATAAAAATGGAGCATTATCTTCTTTAGGCAAAGATGCTCTAAAACGATTGCAGGAACTTTGGACTGAAGTAGAATTTAGAGGGGGCGATCTTACGCCATTAGGACAAAGGGAGCAAAGAGGAATCGCAGAACGTATGTATGCGCATTATCCAAAAGTTTTTGCAAAAGATGCTCAAGTAGAAGCCAGTGCCACAACAGTTGTGCGTGTTGTACTAAGTATGGATGCTTTTAGCGAACGCATTAAAGAACTTAATCCAAGCCTGCAAATTTCTCGAAATGCGGGTATAAAATGGCAACAGTATTTAAACTATCATACAAAAGAAGCAATTGCTTTTAGATCTGCTAAAGACACATGGAAAGAAGAATTCCTAAAATTTGAAGCTAAACATACAAACCCAGATCGTTTAGTAAATTCTCTATTTTCTGATACTGATTATATCGTTAAAAAAGTAAATCCTGATGATCTCATGAAAAAGTTATTTGCCATAGCGGGAGGGATGCAAAATACCGAAACAAAACTATCCTTTTATGATTTATTCGAAAAACAGGAATTGTTTGACCTATGGCAAAGTGGCAACTATCGCTTGTATGTAAACGATGCAAACTCAGCCCTTAATAACGGAATCATGTTTGAAAACCAAAAGCCTACATTAAAAAATATTCTGGAAAGTGCCAATAAAATAATTACTTCTAAAGGAAAAGGAGCAACTCTACGTTTTGCTCATGATGGTAATATAATTCCGTTGGCGATGTTACTTCATTTAGACGGAAGTTATAATAGCATCTCAGATCCTGCTAAATTTTATGAAGCTTGGAGCAACTTTAAAGTAGCGCCAATGGCTGGGAACATACAAATTGTATTTTTCAGAAAATCAAAATCAGATGATATACTTGTAAAATTCCTTCTGCACGAAAAAGAAATCCTTGTTCCAACTATACAAACAGATAAAGCACCATATTATCACTGGAAAGATGTGGAAGCTTATTATAAAAGTTTGCTTGCTACTTAATTTTATTATGATTGTAATAAATAAACCTTTCGCAAAGAAGTAATCCTGAGGCTTCGGGCAATGTCATTAAGTTAAGCAATAATTTTAAAAATGATTTAAGATTTTTGACTAACGTCCCGAAGCGTCGGGATTGATTTCAGATATGTGAAACCGATTAAAATAGGTGTTTTTTTTATTTATTAACACCAAATCAAAAGTCTACAATCGTTGATCTTAAATCTAAAATCTCTTAACTTAATGACATATCATTATGATACAATCTTATCATAATGATAGGGATAGAATCTACCAATAAATATCTTATTATTGGCGTAAACCAAGCAAAGACAGCTTGTAACGCTTAGACAGCAACCATAAACCTACATTGGTATGTAATTTGAATATTTCATTTTGTATTAGCATTATTAATAAAATCAAAATACGCTAAATTAGATATGAAAACCCGACAACGTACCATAAGTTTTTCAGACAACCCTTTTTTATTGTCTGATCCATTCCCAGACAAAACAGCCTTATTATTAGGTATTCAACCAGTTGAGGAATTACTAACTTTCACCATTGAAATCGCCAATGCCAACCATCTATTTTGGATAAAAGAAATTTGCGAAACGACCTTATCATCGGCTATAGCACGGGGAACAGGAATCTCAGGACGTTCTCCAGAATCGCTAGAGGAAAAAATGAAAAAGGGAGAAGCTATTATTGCTTTTGCATCTGACGGAACATGGGCAGGTTTCTCTTTTATCTCTTCTTGGGGTAATGGACAATTTGTTTCTAATTCAGGATTAATAGTCGCTCCACAATTCAGACATACTGGTCTTGCCAAAAGAATTAAAAGAAAAATCTTTTGGCTGAGCCGCCAAAGATATCCTAATGCTAGCATATTTAGTCTAACCACAGGGCTGACAGTAATGAAAATGAATCATGAACTCGGTTTTGAACCCGTTACTTATTCTGAATTAACTACTGACGAACGATTTTGGGAAAGCTGCAAATCCTGTATTAATTGCCCCATATTAATGAGTAAAGAAAGGAAAAACTGTTTATGTACGGCAATGCTTTATAATCCAAAAACAAAACCTAATGAATTTTAAAATATAATCTATTGGTTGTAATTATTTTAACACATAGAAACATAGATTTTGGATTCTCAGAATAGGTGTTTTACTTGTTTAAAATAAACATAGTTCTTTATGTTAAAGAAATGTATTTCTTTTCGTTGCTCTTTTTTACATATAAAATCTATGTTTCTATGTGTTTAGTAAATTTTTCAGGACCTGAGCGAATATTTAATAAAAAAAACACAAGCTTTAGAAAATTAGGCAAAAGATTAAGTATTGTTTTTTAGGGGTTTATCTTTTGGTTTGTTTGATGATTTCTTTCAATGTTAACCATTGTTCTTCTTTTATGAAATGATCTCCACTCTCTTGTGTATGATGTCCCGTAAAAAAGATTACGGGCATTATTTTCTGAAATTTCGGGTCATATTCTTCATTTCCGTCTCTGATTACTTTATGGTTTAAAGAGCAGAACAGTTCAATATCGGTTCCGATTTTACGGGCAATTATATTTTTTACGTCCCAGGAATACCCCCAATACTTTTTCTGATTTTCAATGATAATCGGATTGATATAAAGCAATATTTTGTCTTTTCCTGTTATTAAATCCTGATCCCTAATAGTGTAATCAGCACCATCCTCGTCACCGTTTGTTTCAAATATTTCAGGTTCAGGATCATCATCTAAATTTATAAACCAACGATAATGAAAACCGTCATAATGTTTTGCTTTTTTTATAATTTTATATTCCGATGAAATCCAGTATTCATTTCCAATTCCTAACGAATCTATCGCCGTTTTACAGATATAATCAGGAATTTTATCGCCTGTAAAATCAACACTTTCTACGCTTTCAATTTTTTCTGTGATGACTTTTCTAAGTTCATCCGTAGCGGGTATCATTTTGGTTTTTATAAAATAAACAGCCGTTGATGAATCTGTAATTATTGATGCTGCATTTTTTTCTTCTTGTTTTATACTGTCAGGTGTCATAGAGGTATTTTCCTGTTTTACAGTATCCTTACAAGAAATTAAAAGCACCGTTAAAAAAATAAAAAGTATAGATTTCTGTTTCATTTTCAGGTTTTTAGAGATTATTCCCAGCCTTAACGGGTTCTTTTTGATGTTTTTTAAAATCGATCAAAAATAATAAAAAAGGGTTAAGTTGAGACTAGTCTAAAAAAATAAACCCGATACAACATCGGGTTCATTATGATTAAGTTTACTTATAAAAAAATTAATTTATTCCTCCACCCAGAGCTTTATACAATAATATTTGAGAGTTTACATTCTTTAATTGCATATCGACAAAATCAAGTTCAGCCTGAAGTCTGTTTTTTTGCGCACTGATTATTTCAAGATAATTTGCATATCCGCTCAAATACAAATCATTCGAAACATTTACTGCAATTTCAAGGTGCTCAATTTCCTTTGATTTATATTCAAGCACATCTTCAAAAGCTTTTGTACGATATAATAATGCACTCAACTCATTGTAAGCAACAGTGATAGATTTTTGATATTCAAGAAAACTAATTTGTTGTCTTTTATTGGCTGTAAAATATTCATGCTTAATTTGGCCTTTGTTAAATACCGGAGCTGTAATTCCTCCAAGTAATTGCCAAGCAAACGAGCCGCTATCAAAAAATGTGGAGAAAGAGAAGGAGTTAAATCCAGCATAACCACCCAAGTTTACAGTCGGAAAGAAAGCAGCACGAGCAGATTTAGCATCGGCTTTTGATGCCAATAATTCAAAATACGCTTGTGATACATCTGGTCGGTTGTGAATAATAGAATCAACACTTATTTTTTGATTCAAAACCTCAAGATGTCCTGATAAGAATTCTTTACTTCTGGTAATCTTACCACCATATTCTCCCAACAAGGTCAATAAAGCTTTTTCGGTTTGATCAATACTAAGATTTAATTCTTCGGCTTCAGCCAAAATATTATTGTTTTGAGCATTAAATTGCTGTACGGCTAATTCAGTTGCCTTACCAACAGACCTTTGTGCAGAAACGATATCAAGTGCACGTTGCTGTGTTTTAAGGTTTTTTTCATAAATAATAGCTTGTTTATCTAGCGCTATCAGTTTATAATATAGTTCGGCAACATCGCTCAAAAGTCTGGTTTGTAATAATCTCATTCCTTCTTGTGAAGCAAAAAATCGCTGACGAGCAGCTTTTTTTCGATTGCTTAATTTCCCCCATATATCAGCTTCCCAAGATACTTTTCCGCCTAAGAACAAATTAGGGGTAAGATCTGTATTGATTCTTTGCTTTTCTGATATATTCTGAGAAAAATTGGTATCAAAGTTTCCTACGCCATCCATTGTATATTTACCATAACGCGTCCCCGAAAGGTCAGCCCCCAAATCAAATGATGGGAGCAAAGCCAGTTTAGCAACTTTTAGATGAGAATTTGCTATCTGAATTCTTTCTTGCATTGCCAGATAATCAGGATTTTGAGCAATAACGATATCTAATATTTTTTCTAATTCAGGATCTTTAAAATATGTTTCTGTTTTTACAGGAATAAAAACCTGCAAACTGTCTGTTGTTGTTTTACGATTAACATCAAAGTTCTCTGGCAATGTTTTAGCCTTTTGCTGTTCTGCCACCTTAGGGGCAGAACAAGCAAATAATAGCATAGTAAATACAATTGGCAAAACATACATTGCTTTTCTTCCTTCGAAACTTACCGAAGGTGTTGTATTTTTATAGAATTTATTAAGTGAATTTTTCATTGTTTAAATTTATTTTTTCGAAGCTTTTTCAAGTTTTGCGAATAGTATATAAAGACCAGGAATGATTAAAAGACCAAAAACAGTCCCGATAAACATTCCTCCAGCTGCCGCAGTACCAATAGAACGGTTACCAATTGCACCCGCACCAGAAGCAACACATAAAGGTATAAGTCCGGCAATAAAGGCAAATGATGTCATTAAGATAGGTCTAAAACGAAGTCTGGCACCTTCTATAGCAGCTTCAGTTATACCTTGTCCTAGTTTGTTTTGAGCCATCGCAAACTCTACAATCAAGATGGCATTTTTGGCCAGTAGTCCTATAAGCATTACCAAGGCAACCTGGGCATAAATATTATTGTCTAACCCCACAGCGAGAAGCGCAAGATAAGAACCAAAAACACCTACAGGAAGCGATAATAGTACAGGGAAGGGTAGTAGCAAACTTTCATATTGAGCGGCAAGTAATAAGTAAACAAACAACAAACACAGGGCAAAAATGTATATCGTTTGGTTTCCAGACAGGATTTCTTCTCGGGTCATTCCTGACCATTCCAGTTCAAACTTGCCTGGGAGTTTTTCGGCAGCAATTTTTTCTACAGCTGCAATGGCTTCACCAGAACTAAAACCTGGAGCAGGTTCGCCATTGATCATCGCCGACATATACATATTATAACGTGTAAGAACTTCTGGACCATAAACGCGCTCTAATTTTACGAATGTAGAAAACGGAACCATTTCGCCTGCATCATTCTTAAGATACATATCTAGTATACTTTCAGGATTTTTTCTGAACTGCGGACTTGCTTGTACCATTACTTTATACATCTGAGAAAAACGAATAAAGTTTGTAGCATAAAACGATCCCAACATTGTTTGTAAAGTCGACATAGCATTATCTACAGAAACCCCTTTTTTGGCTGCAAGATCATAATCAATATGTATCATATATTGAGGGAAAGTAGCATCAAAACTCGTAAATGAATTTTGTATTTCGGGCGTGGCATTTAGTTCCTTTATAAAGTTTTTAGTAACTTCATCTGTGTTACTAATCGGACCTCCAGTTTTATCTAGTAAACGGAGTTCGAAACCGCTAGTATTACCAAATCCAGGAACTGTAGGCGGAGCAAAAACTTCAATTTGCGCATCTGAAATGCCTTTTGTTTTCTCTGTTAATTTTGCAATAAAGTCGTTTACTGATATATCTCGATTACTCCAATCTTTTAGGTTAATCATTCCCATACCGTAAGATGCACCAGCGATTTCGGTAACAATACTATAACCTGCAAGTGTCGTTACATTATCTACACCTTCTATTCCTTTTGCTATACGTGTTACTTCATCAAGTACTTTATCTGTACGTTCTACTGTTGCACCTTGTGGTGTAGTTACACTCACATATACCATCCCCTGATCCTCAGAAGGTATAAATCCTGAAGGTAAAAGAGCTGATGTTCCCCAAGTAAGAATACAGAATAAAACTAAAAGTCCTATCGTAATTGTGCTACGGTCTGCAAGTTTAGAAAGTACGTTTATATATTTTGAAGTGATTTTATCAAACCATTTATTAAATCGATAAAAGAAACGGTCTAACAATGATGTTTTCTCTTTGTTTGGATCATGTCGCCTAAGCATTATAGCACATAGAGCAGGAGTTAGCGTAAGCGCATTTATACCCGAAATTACAATACTAATAGCCATAGTAAGCGAGAATTGCCTATAGAAAACCCCAACAGGCCCGCTAAGGAAAGCTACAGGAATAAATACAGCAGCCATTACAATAGTAATTGCAATAATGGCACCCGTGATTTCTTTCATCGCACTTATGGTGGCGGGTAAAGGATCCATGTGTTCTTCCGTAATTTTAACGTGTACGGCTTCGACGACCACTATGGCATTATCGACGACAATTCCTATCGATAGTACTAAAGCAAAAAGCGTAAGAAGGTTTATAGAGAAGCCCATCATCGACATAAAAGTAAATGAACCAATAAGAGCTACAGGCACCGCCAATACAGGAATTAGTGTAGAACGCCAGTCTTGAAGGAATATAAAAACTACAAAGGCAACAAGAAGGAAAGCTTCTACAAGAGTCACTAAAACTTCGTCTATAGATGCATCAAGAAAACGAGATACATCATAAGCAATATTATAATTCATTCCCGGAGGAAAAGAAGTTCCTTTTAATTCTGCCATTTTTGCTTTTACGCTGGCAATTACCTCAGATGCGTTAGAACCTGGTCTTTGCTTAAGCATAATCGAAGCCGAAGGTTTTCCGTCAGTCTTAGAAACCATTCCGTAGCTCATAGATCCCAATTCTATTTTTGAGATATCTTTCAGTTTTAAGATAGTACCATCAGAATTGGCTCTTAGCGGTATTTCTTCATACTGTTTAGGCTCATAGAATTTTCCTCCGTATTTTATAACATACTGAACGTGACTGTCCAGTTGTCCTGATCCTTCACCAACTTTACCCGGAGCAGCAGATATATTTTGCTTTTGCAATGAGTTTATAACTTCGTTTGCCGAAATATTATAAGACAGCATCTTTTGCGGATCAAGCCATACTCGCATCGAATATTCTTTCTGACCCATAATTTCTGCACGTCCAACACCATCAATACGCTTTAATTCCTGAAGAATATTAATATCCGTAAAATTGAAGATAAACTGTTCGTCCTGAATCTTATCTGTACTAGTAACATTCAGGTACATCAACATACTGTTAACTTCCTTCTCGGTAGTTACTCCGGCACGTATAACCTCTTCGGGAAGTTCATCCAGAATTGTGGTAACCCTGTTTTGTACGTTTACCGCGGCCAGATCGGGATCGGTTCCTACTTCAAAAAATACTTGAATCAGCGTTAAACCATCGTTTGATGTAACTGTAGACATATAAGTCATTCCCGGCACACCATTTATGGCTCGTTCCAAAGGAAGCGCAACTGCATTGGCAGAAACTTCGGCATTAGCACCAGTATATTTTGCTGTAACTGTTACCGATGGCGGAACGATATCTGGAAATTGTGTTATAGGTAGCTGGAATAAAGCTAATATTCCGAGCAAAACTATCATAACCGAAATGATTAATGATAATATTTTTCTTTTGATAAACATCTCTATCATTTTATATCTTTTTAATTGTAAGTATGGGGTTTATTACAAGCTTGCGCTTTGCATTTGTTTAATATTGATTTTATCTCCGTCTCTTAGTGATTGAGTTCCTTCTTGTACGATAAGATCATTCTTTTTCAACCCTTTGTTTAAGATATATACATCATCAAGAGTGTTTGCAATGGTAATATTGGTCATTTTTACGATGCCCTCTTTGTTTACTACAAACACAAATTGCTTATCCTGAATAGAGAAAACTGCTTTATGAGGAATTAGCATAACATTGGTTCTTGGCTCAGAAATAATCAATTTTCCTGATGTTCCATGTTTTATAAAACCTTGCGGATTATTAAATTTGGCTTTGTATTGGATAGAACCCGTTTGTCTGTCAATCTCTCCATCGGCAGTTTTAAGTTCACCTTGTTGGTCATATACCATTCCGTTTGGTAATACCAGTTTTATATCCCCTTTAGTATTCAGGCTTTTGTCTGCCATCATCTGGAAATAGATATTTTCTGGTATAGAGAAATAAGCATATACATCGTCTAACTGAGAAAGTGTAGTTAGGAGTGAACCATTTTCGACAAGACTTCCTTCCTTAAACGGAATACGATCTATTGTACCATCAAATGGAGCTCTTAATGTGGTAAAACTTATTTGCTGATTAATTGATTTTTTCTCAGCAGCAGCATGAGCAACTTTGGCTGTAGCCGCATCGTGTTTTGCCTTAGATAATTCTAATTCCTGATTTGCAATTACCTTTTTATTAAAAAGAGTTTGTGCTTGCTCAAGCTCCACATTTGCCATTCTTAGGTCTGCCAACATGCTTTTGTAAACAGCATCAGCTTTTATAAGTTGTATTTGTAATTCGGCATCGCTAATCTTAAAAAGAATTTGCCCTTTTTTCACCATTTGTCCTTCGCTTACATATACTTTATCTAATAATCCTGGTATACGTACATGGATTTCAACATTATTTTTGGCGTGCACATCTGCAACAAATCGGTTAGAAACTACAGTGTCTCTTAAAGTTATCTTGTAAACTGGTAGTGTTTTTATATTGGCAGAGTCTTTTTGGGCTTTATCTCCGCAAGAGGTTAGAAATATTAACGATAAACCGTACAATAGGAATTGTTTTTTACTAATAATCATGATTAATTTTTAAGGTATTATATAAATATGTTGCCTCCCAAATAATGATTTATAGGGAGTTGCAAATGAGAAAATATTGAATATGGAAGTGTATCGTATATTCCCTGCTGAGAGAATACCGTTCGTTAAGAATTATTTTTATAAGTTATAACCCCTTTATAATAATGAAAAACATTATTACAAAAGAGACTTCATATAAAAATACACAATCTTAAAATCTAGAAAAGTTGATATAAGTGTAGGTGAGTATGTCGCTGATTTTCATATATAGTAGCGATACTATAAATAACATTGTCCTTTAAAACCTTAAAGTGAACTAACTGGGTGTAGTAATCTTTTTTTAAGGCACTTGATTCAGAACTTACAATGCGATTTTTAATCTTTTTGATTATAAAATGCACGTCCAAATCATTAGACATTGATAGAGTAGAAGATACAGTCTCTAAAATATGTTCTTGTCCATTATAATTATCTAGTTCAAAAGAGTATTTGTAAAATTCCGTGCTACCTAAAAGGGAAAGCAAGAATAATAAAATAACAGATATAAACTTAATATGTTTCATAGGTAAATAGGCAGATACTTTTCTTTTTTAGTATCTAAATAAATAGTCTTATAAGTGATAAGCCGCCAAATATAATACTTTGCAAAATTAATGTTTATTAAATTTTCTTTAAAAAAACATGATTTAAAAGTTATCAATAGTTAATTAACTAATTCATAGCATTTTTAGAATTCCTTTAATTTAGATAGGTCATAAAATTTTGTAGTCTTATTTCCCGATAGCGAAACTTATGGGCTAATATTTATGGGGATTTAGGGTTTTGTAGGAGAAATGGAATAAAATAAAAGTTAGGATAAAACAACAGTCGATCAACTAATCAACTTCATTAAAACACGTATAAATACTTATTTGTAAGTTGTTGATTATCAATAAATTTACACTATGTGAATATTCAGAATCAAGGAACGGGTAAACAGGAATGAATGTTTTTGGAAAATCAGATAATATTAAGAAAAACTTTTATTGTTTGCTTATTTTGTTTTATGGTTTCGATGAATTTAGAACAAAAGCCGACAAAAATTTGACTCCTATTAAAAAGCTAAAAAAATGGCTATGAATTGGAATCAATTGAAGCTTTTGAGTAATGACAAAAATCTACTTAATGAATGATGTTAAAGGTATTAAAGACTGAAAACATAGTATTAAAAAGAAGGTTGGATATATTAAAGTCTTTTAAAACCTAAAAATTAATTTAATTACTTTTTTATGAAACGCACATTGTTTAAACTATCGCAAACCAATACTGCTCCATTCGTTTTAATTTCGCTGCTTTATTCAATATTTCTTTTAGGACCATTCATATATTTTGCATTCTTAAAAAGTAGCCCACATACTTCTTATTATGTTAGTGGGGAGGTAGCCGTACCAAGTAACCCTAATGATAGTACTGAAATTGAAATGGGTGTTGCTCCTGCAAACAATTTTGACGATGAAGATGTTCATGGGGGAGATAGAGATGTTGATGAAAGTGAAGGGAGTAATACAGTAACAATGCTTAATGCTTTAACTGACGATTGGAAGTCGAATTCTGAATCAAGGGAATTTAGAATGTTAACTAGAGTTGCAACTTTTAGCCTAATTTGTGGATTTGGAGCATTGGGAGCAGCTATAAGTTTGATTACTCGAACAAGAAATAAAGAATTGGTTCATGAGGATTTTTCTCTATCCGAAATATTAGCAGTTCAAACAATTGGAGCAATCTTTGCAATGATATTGGGTTTTGCTTTTTTGGGGAATATGATTAGCGGCACTTTGTTTCCAAACCCTAGAGTTTTTTACAGAATTTTATATATTCCTCCTGCGTTTGGAAAGTTGGTCGTTTGGTCTTTTATAGCAGGATTTAGCGAGCGGCTGGTTCCAAATATCCTAAACAATCTGACTAAAAAAAGTGATATTACAAAAGGAGACTCAACTGAAACTCCAAATTAGGACATAGCATAATATCGTTTCAAGACATGACAAAAATATAAACCTCAATAGAAGTAATTCTATTGGGGTTTTGTGTGAAATATACTTTTGAGTTTCGATTTCTACCTCTTCGCCAGTACCCTTTCTATCTATCAAATCAAAACTATAATTTTAATTTTGTGTAGGAATTTTTTGAGTAATATAATATGATTTTAGGATAATATATTATTTAAAATAATATCAAAAAGCGTAGATATTTGCTTACAATTAATTATAAAACCATAAAATTATGAAAAAATTAGAAGATTTCGAATGCGAAAAAGTAGAGATTAAAAATGTAGTTGGAGGAGGAGAAAAAGGCAAGGCGTACACATTTTGTCAAGTTCCAGGACAGGAGCTAAACGACTTTGATGGTATGGATCCAGCTAGCAAATAGTATTCTTATTTCAATTTATGTATTTAGGCATAATTTATATGCCTAAATACATTTTAGAACATACATTATGATTTTAATATTAAGCAAACCTGACGATAGAGATACCGATAATGTTATTGAATGGTTGAATTTTTTTAAGACTCCAGTTATCAGGATTGATGATGAAGAATTAATGCTGGGAAAATCATATTTTTCATATAATGTCAATTTTATAGAAAACTCCTATTTCGAAAATTCTACGCAAAGAGTTTACATAAAGGATATTACCGTAGTCTGGTGCAGAAAGTTTGGTTTTCTAACTGATTATGAAAGAAAGCTTACTCTTGTGAGGGATTTAACTGATTTTTTGTATAGTGAATTTAAAGCCTTGCGAGAGTTAATTTTGCATCTTTTGGAGGATAAAAAATGGCTTTTTAAAAGAAATTTATGGAAGTCTAAGTTAGAGATTCTAAATGAAGCAAAACAGGTTGGATTAAGTGTTCCGAAGACAATTATAACTACAGAACGAAATAATCTTGAATCATTTTTAAAAGAGAATAATAACTTTATAATAACAAAACCGATAGCAGAAGCCGTACATGTAAAACTGTCAAATAGTTCAATGACCTTTAGTACTAAAAAAATAGAAACGGTAAAGAACTTAAATAAAACTTTTAGCCCGTCTCTGTTTCAGGAGTACATTGAGAAAGAAATAGAACTAAGAGTTTTTTATATTATGGGCAAATGTTATTCGATGGCAATATTTTCGCAAAGTAACCCACAAACTCAATTAGATTTTCGAGCGTATGATTGGGAAAATCCGAATAGATTTATTCCTTATCAGCTTCCTGAGTATATCGAAACTAAAATAGATATGCTGATGAAAAAGTTGGAACTCAATACAGGATCAATCGATTTAATCAAATCATTGAAAAATGAAGAATATTATTTTTTAGAAGTTAATCCTTCAGGACAATTTGGGATGACTGCCTACCCATGTAATTTTCCTCTTCATAAAATAGTTGCCGAAAATTTAATCTTACTTAATAATGAAGAATAAACGAAAAATAAGTTTACCAGTAATTGCTGAGCCTGCCAAAGATGATCTTGTTCTTACAATGAATTATAAAAGTTACTATAAATATGTTGAATCGAAGTTTTACCAAACTTCCAAAATTATTTGTAACGAATTTGATAAGCCAGTATATTTAAAAAATTCAAATGATAAATAAAAAATTCAAACTGTTTTCTAATTGTTTTTCAGTAAAAGGTATCAATAGAGGATTAATAATAGATGTTCAAAGGAAAAATTATTATCCAATACCTAATCAAGTAATTGATTTAATAAATGAATATTCTGGTAAAGAAATATACTCCTTATTTGAAGATTTTCATAACGACAAGAATGTTTTAAAAAAATATATTCGTTTTTTCCTTTCCAATGAATTAGTTATTGTAAGTAATGATATAAAGCGATATCCAGCAATAAGTAATAGTTTTGAGCGTCCTTATAATCTAGACACAATAACTTTAGATTCCAGTTTATCTACAACAATTTCACAAGAATTTTTAGAAAGTAAAATTGATAATTTGGGCGTGTCGAATCTTAGAATAATATGTAAAGATTATGATTTGCAAAAATTGACAGAAATACTCAAATTCATTAATAAAGCAAGAGTAAAATCTGTTGTTTTGTATATAAAACATAATGCAGGATTAGAAAGTGAATTAATTAAACTACAAAATAAATTTGCCCGAATAACTGAAGTTATTTTTTATGAAGTCACTAAAAATGAGCCAATAAAAAGCAAATTTATTTATGAAACAAAAACATTGGAAGAAACTTTATCTATGAAAATTAACAATCAGGATAATTTCTTATTGGACCTCTTTAATTTCAATGAATCCCTAAAATATAGTCTAGCCTACAATAGAACAATATATATTGATTCTTTAGGAAATATAAAGAGATATATTAGTGATAAATCAATTTTTGGTAATGTTGCTATTCATGATCTAAACGAAATTGTTCTTAAACCTGAAATAACAGATTTCTGGGAGATTAATAAGGATAAAATAAAGATTTGCCAAGATTGCGAATTCAGATATATCTGCCCAGATGGAAGCATTCCTGTAAAAACAGCCGAAAATAAATATTATGCCTATTCTCAAAGTTGTAATTACAATCCGTATGCAAACACATGGCTTAATGGCTAAAAAATAGTTTAGTCATTTTATCCTATACAAATAGTTAAAAACATGCGCTTTAATACATTTCACCTTTTAATAATTATGTTTAGAAAAAGAACGATTCAAATTAATTTTATAAAATATTATTTTTCAGCAGCTTGTTTCCTATTGCTAATTGGATGCAAAACAATTAATCAAGATGTTATTAAACATAATTATATAGTTGGAGAAAGAAACTATGGAGATTTATTTTACAACGATTCACTCGATGTTTCGATTGACATCTTAGGGAATGTAGCGTATGAAGATCTTTCGAAAGTAAAGAAAAACGATTTAAAAAAGAGAATCAAGGGATTTAAAGATGTTTCTGTTGATAATTTAATACTTAGTTTTAAAACAGATCAAAATTTAGAAACACTATATTTTTTCGAAAAAGTTGAAAAGCCAATTGATACAATTACTCATGAAGAAGTTGTAAAAAATGACAGTATAAATGGAGTTGTCATTCTTGAAAAACAAAAAGGAGCAAAAAAAATTATTTGCATTACACAAATTTTGAACAATACTAATAATTTGAAAAGAACATCAGAAAGCGTAAAAGCTATTAATCTGGATGGTACTAATTTGGAAAAACTGTCTTTTATGAAACTGTATAATTATTATACTGTCGAGCCTCATAAAAATTTTCTGCAAGGAAGAGAGAAAATAAAAGAAGCTCCCATAAAAGATCCAAAAAAAATAATGCTCAAAGAGCCATTGTATTTTACTATTAACTCTTTTATTAGTAATAATAAAGAATATGATTTGCTCATTAAAGATCATGAAAATAAAAAAGATGATTTTAATGCTACAGTTCTAAATTCTTTATCAAAAGAGGAAGTTAAAACCAATGAAGATGTTTTGACTACAATTGCCGACTTAGCCAATAATAATCAGATAATCATGCTTAACGAGGATCATTTTTATCCTAAACATCGATTATTTGCTATGTCATTATTAGATATTTTAAAACAAAAAGGATTCACAACTATCTCAATGGAAACATTTGTGCCAAATGAAGATAATAACACAACTGTAGTCCCAAATTCTAAAAATGGATTCTATATTAAAGATCCTTATTTTGGTCATTTTGTAAGAAAAGCAAATGCTTTAGGATTTAATCTTTTAGGACATGAAAATCAAGATCGAAACGTTCCAAGAGAAATAGGGCAAGCCAAGAATATCATGAAAATATTAGAGAAAAATCCAAAAGAAAAAATTTTCATTTATGTTGGTCATGGTCACTTGGAAGAGGAGGGAGAAAGTCGTGTCATGGGAAGTTATTTAAAAGAATATTCAAACATTGATCCGATTACAATTAATCAGGAAACGGTTATAAGTAACACGAAGGAAAAATTAGTTTTGCTTCCTAAATCCATATTTGCAAATGATATTTTAATGAAATCAAGTGCCGATTATTTTTTAATAAATAATCTTGAAGCAAACCTAAAATCAGTTTACCCGAATGACGTTTTTAAGAAGGTTGTTTTAAAAAATGAAAAACTCAATGCTTTTAAAAATAAAGAATTACTAGTTGAAATTTTTCTGTTTGATGAATATAACAAAACTAAAAATGCAGATTTATTAATCCCAATAGAATCAACCCTAATTATCCCAAAAGGCGATAAAATTGAAATCAATTTACCTATTGGAAAGTACTACGTTACAGTAAAATCAGCAAATAATAATAGATTTGAATTTGATGATATCGAAGTTAAATAGCTCTCATTAGTATTTCCTCGAAAATTACAATAAAAAACCAGAATTGATTTCCTAAATCAATTCTGGTTTTTTTATGCTGTATCATACCATAATACTTAGATAATAATCTTATTAAAAAAATGTCATAACAATGAAAAACAGGTATTTATACTGGGCAAATTTATTAATTAAAAACTTAGCTTAGATTCTTCTAATACCAACTAAAAACCAATACACTAGACAGTTATAACAGAATGAGTTTAGGTTATTAAATTATTATTTGAATTAAAAGGCTAAAATCCAGTAACGATCAGCATTTATAATTGAGTTGGTAGTAAGTACAATATATAATTAAATAGAAATTTAACTAAACAATATATTATGAATTACAATCCGAAAAGAGACCATTTTATTTCCCCAATATTAGAATGGGCAAAAGCCAATAATAAACCGACGGAGAACGCCGCAAACAAAATGTTTATGGCAACAGATAGTCTTACCGACACTTATGAAAATCTAGAAAAAGCAAAACGTTTTAAGGTACCATCAGAATTTAATGGAAAAGATTACATTACTATGTTACTACAGATAGATGCCGAAATAGAGCAAGGGCTTATGTTGCAGTATCTTTACTCTGCTTACAGTATAGGTGGACCTCAAATTCCAGAAAAATATCAAGAAAAAGTACATACTTGGCAAAACATAATTTTAGGTATTGCCAAAGAAGAAATGGGACATTTTATCTCGGTACAAAATGTATTAAAAGTGATTGGAGCTCCCTTAAATTTTGGAAGAGAAAGTTATCCTTGGGATAGTCCTTTTTATCCTTTTCCTTTTACTTTAGAAAAATTCTCTCTTAAATCCCTTGCTAAATATGTTTATGCCGAAGCTTCTTCGGATTGGCTGGATGGTGATGATCCTTTGGCTGCCGAAATTAAGAAATCCGTACAAACAACTGTAGATGATCCGCATACCGTTGGAGCATTGTTTATAGTATTACTTCAATTAATTAAGGATCCTGATGTAATATCCGATGAAACTTTTCAGGCTGCTACTTATAACTATCATGCTAAATTTGGCGAATGGGGTCGTGGATATAAAGAAGGTGACAGAGGAAGTGATGGAAAAAGCATTTATACAAAAAGTCCCGACGTATTAGTTGCAGCATTATTATCTCGTGATGACGCTTATAATGCATTAAATGAAATAGCAGAGCAGGGAGAAGGTTTAGATGTAAAAGAAGGTACACCATCTCATTTCGAAAGGTTTTTACATATCTATAGAGAGTATAAAGAATTATTAGAAGATACCAAAGGCACTTTTAATCCTTCTCGTGATGTTGCTACCAATCCTTATGTAGGCAAAAAAATCGATGTAATAGAAGAATCAACGTTTAAAGCCTCGGCAGTAGAAGCAGAAAGTGAAAAAATTACAGATCCGCAGGCAATACTTTGGGCAAACTTGTGTGATATTCGTTATCGATTATTGCTTAATTTCTTAAATCATAGTTTTTTACTAGATGATGGTTATAATCATTCTGGGAATACTTCTCCTCGTGGTATGATTATCAATTCTTCATTTGGAGAAATGTATAATTTACGAAGTCTGGCTACTATATTGGTTCAGACTCCTATTGCTAAAAATAGCAGCAAAATGGCTGGACCACCATTTACACTCCCATATACATTTGATTTGCCTTTTGGAGAACACAATAGATGGAGATCACACAAAGACCTTCTCGAAGCATCAAATAATCTTATCGTACAGTTAAAGAACTTTAAAGACCAACCACATATTCAATATTTGAATGGATTACAAGAAGCTGATAAAAAGCTATTACAAGCAATTGTACACTTAACCCAGGAAAATCTGGTATAGTTTCAAATTAATTCAACTCAATTAAAACATTTAAAATACTACAATATGAAAATTATAGAATTACGAATTCTTCCTCCCATTGCAATTGGCAGATTAGGAGAATCAAATACACCAATGGAAGCGTATGACCTTGAATTATCTAAAGAAAAACCACTTGACTTTAGAGAAATAATACCAAAAACGACCTTAACAGTAGACCCCGTTTCAGGAGAAATTAAAACTCATGACCCTATAAATATAAAATTTAAGGAGGTTACAAGTCTGGCAGATAGAAAAGGAAAAATACGTCCAGTTTCACCTTTCCTGGAAGTGTTTGCCATAACAGATCAAAACCCTGGCGAGTTAGTGCCTCTTACAGAAGAATTACTTGTTCAGGCAGGATTAAGTCTGAAAGACATTAGTTGGGATGTAGATGTGGCTAACATAAAAATATTTAGAAGAACCACTGATGTCAATGATAAAATGACAGCAAAAATTACTAACATTACCTCGCATGAATCAAAACCATTACTAGCTGATTGTAATAACTTTTTGCCAAATAAAAAATTACCATTAGGTTCTGTTCAGTACATAAAACCAACAAAAGAGTTTCCAGAATTAAGATTGCGATATACACCTGCAGGCGGTAAAGTTTATGGTTCAAATTTAAAAAGAAAGACAGGTCCTGGTGAAACAGAAATACAAGAAGACCCAACTTTTGAAAAGAAAGAAGATCTAATAATATACGATACAAGCGAAGGTAAAGGGACATGGCGTGGTTACCAGGAAAGTGGCACTCCTAATATATTTTACACCGCTCCGGCACAAATTTTTGCTGGTTATTCCTATACAGATGATAAACAAGTAAGCTGGCAAGTAAGCTGGGGATATATTGATGATGAATGTGATGGTTTTGTAACCGTTAAACTAAAGGTTTCGGATGAAAAAACATTAACAGCCAAAGCACATATTAGTGCAGGGCCACCATCTTTTGCTCCCGATACTTTACCAATTCGTGTAGTGTCTGATGAGCTAGAACAAATAATATTAAGTACAGATATAGATGGAGAAGTAAGTATAGAAGAAGCCGAAGAAATTATTCGCAGAGCTTTTGAAACTATTCGATTGATGAATACAACGATTATGAATGGGAATAGTTACGAAGGAAAACAAAATGTTGCCAGTACAATGGTACGCCAAAATACAAATGATTTCGGACGTTTTTTTGAACCCATTATGGCAACCTCCCTTGTAGATAATCTTGCTTTGCAATTATTACACGAAAGAGTCTTTAACGGGTTAAGTTCGGGTGCATCGCCCTGGTTTGGTGATTTATTGCGAAAACCTACAGAAATAGGTGATTTATCGAGTAAAGCACTTCGAAAAATGCCTGCATTAATGCGTGGTGCCGATGGTAGATCACTAACTTTTACCTACCGCCAAATTAATACGATAATAAAGGCTGCAACAACATCAATTTTTAAGGATAATAATCCAGATACGCTGCCAGTATCATACGGTTCGCCATTAAAAGCTACAAATTTAACCGCACAATTACATTATAGAGGAACAGGAAACCCTATTGCAGTTTTGCCAAGAACGGCGATTTCGAATTGCTTTCCCGGGCTCGAATTTGATTTTAGAAATCTTTGGAGAAGAACATTTAATGGTATTGTTCTTATTGAAAATAATAATTATGTACTAGAAGCTACCGATATAAAATTTCAAAGTTTAGTAGGACACCGATTGGTAGCTATAGAAGGAAAACCTACAATGGTACAGACATTTGGTCCCGTTTTTCCTGATGGGGACAATACTCCCTTAAAGACGGATGCAAACCCTAACGGTGTTTCGTTTATGGAATGGTCGAACTCTATGGTTCACGTTTTGCAAAAACAAGGTCAGGAAGTAATATGTCATTTTACAGCCAAACCTTCAATGGAGGAAGTTGTAGTTGATTTAAAGGAATTACATGATGTAGAAAAATATATTGCTGTAATATTAGTAGTTAATAAAGTATTTGATGGTAATAGTGCAGCATTTTCAGATACAATTTTAAAACCCGGAGAATTAACTCAAGGACTTTGCGCACCGTGGCAAAATGATTACCGTGAATGTTCTTGCTATTATTGGGCAGCCAGCAGACCTGATTTTGTAAATATTGTTCCAGATGAAAATGGCTTAAGTACAGGTGATTTATGGATGTCCAAAAAACGAACAGGCTCTTATATTCCAGACGATTGGAAAAATTCAAGATTAATTTCCTATCAAGATTTATTTGAGAATTGGCAAGGCGAACTCAACTTTATCATAAAAGGAAATGATGCAATAGAAAGCAGCAAAATAAAACCTAAATCAAACAAAACGAAATGATAGGAGTTATTGATACGTTTGCCGAACAGAAAAAAAATGCGTCGATTGCAACGAAATTGGCACAAATAATTGTCCCGCAATCAAAACCACGTTCAGCCAAAGCGCATTTGGTAAAAGGAGGACAATCGACTCAGATTTTTATCCCAAATGGAAGCCGACTTTATACTATTTCTCCAGAAGTAGAGCAAAAAATAGCTTTCCTAATGGATAAAAAAGATGATAAAGGCCTGCAAGATGAGCTAAACTTTTTGGGGCTGGATGCTCCCGAATATATTACAGATGAACCTTTACAAAGTCCGCCATTGCATGCTTTATCATTAGCAATAGCGCAAAAATGTAATATGGGCTGTACGTATTGTTATGCCGATCAGGGTGATTTTGGAGGACCTACAAAAAACATGTCTTTAGAAACCGCTTATAAAGCCATCGATTTATTATTAAAAGATTGCCCGGAAGGAGGCAAAGCACAACTTACTTTTTTAGGAGGAGAACCACTAATTAACAGACAAGCAATTAGAGAAGCTACTGTTTATGCTGATACAATTGCAAAAAAGAAACAAATACAAGTCAGTTATTCCATTACTACAAACGGAACTTTAGTTACAGAAAGTGATGCTATTTTTTTTGAAGAATATGGTTTTTCAGTAACCATTAGTTTAGACGGAATAGGCAAAGATCATGACCTTAATCGCCCCATGAAAGGAGGTAAAGGAAGTTATGATAGAATCATAAAAAATATTCAGCCTTTATTGTCTTTGCAAAGAAAAATGCAGGTATCAGCAAGAGTAACAGTAACTCCCGAAAATACAAACCTTCCTGCTGTTCTGGATGAATTTATTAATATGGGTTTTCATGGTGTAGGTTTCTCGCCATTGTTAAGATCTAGCAACGGACAAAATGAAATGAACAATGAGCAGCTAGCCATCATGTTAGAAAATATGATTGCTTGCGGACTTAATTTTGAGAAAAATGTACTGGCAGGAAAACGTTATCCTTTTTTGAATATGGTAAATGCTTTGAAGGAAATTTCCAAAGGAACACATAGACCTTATCCTTGTGGTGCAGGCGCGGGTTATATGGGCGTATCTGCAGATGAAGAATTATTTGCGTGCCATCGTTTTGTAAACGAAGACGTAGGGAAAATGGGCGACTTAAATAATGGTGTACAAGCTGACTTGCAAAACAATTGGCTAGCTTCCAGACATGTAAATACACAAGAACCATGTTCTAAATGCTGGGCTCGATACCTTTGTGGTGGTGGATGCCATCATGAAGTAATCGAAAAAGGAAGACCGGCTTGTGATTATATACGATCATGGTTATTTTATACTATACAAGCCAATGAAAGATTATCACGATTAAAACCAAACTGGAATAATTAATTGTAAATGAAAACGGTACCTGATACTTTCGATGTCTTTATTCTAGGAGCTGGTCCTGCCGGATTATGCGCTGCAATACGTTTATTAGATATGGGATATACGGTTGGAATGCTTGAGCAAGAACAATTTCCGAGACCACAAATAGGGGAGTCACTTTCACCTGGAATTCACAATATTTTCGAATATTTAAATGCAGGTCATTTACTGGAAGATTCTACGTATTTAAGAAATATTCCCGCCAAGGTAATTTGGGAAAATACAGCCGATATATACTATCGTTCTGGTCAAAATAACGAAGGGATAATTGTAGATAGAAGCAAACTGGATCAGGAGTTACTAGAATTTGCTATTGCAAAAGGATTACATTCCATACAACCCGCAAAATTAAAGCAATCCATAAGTACAGAAAACGGATTCATATTAGAAATCATAGCCGATTCGGTTGAAATTAAAGTTAATTCGAAAATAGTACTAGATGCACGAGGTCGCAAAGGGACACTTTTAAGCGAGAGAGTTCCCATTGCACCTTCGGCTATTGCAGTATGGACACACATAGATAATAACTCAACTACCAAAGAAGCATTAATCGAAGCTGTTGATGATGGTTGGTTATGGGGATCTCCAGTTGCGGGAAATCGCTATCGCATTATGTGCTTTACAGATCCAATTACATTAAAAAATAATAGTGATTTGCATCTTTTAGATTTAATGAACAAGACCGAATTATTTTCTCCATTAGCAAACAAAGCAAGAAACGGTCATATAGAAACTTGTTCTGTTACCTCGTTTGTTAATCAAAACCCCTGGAATAAGCAGTTTGTAAAAATTGGAGAAGCTGCTTTTACATTAGATCCACTTTCTTCAACAGGGGTAGAAAAAGCAATGCGCTTTTCATTGCAAGTTGCGATTGCAATAAATACCTATTTAAAAAATCCCGATTCTCAGCATCCAAAGAATTTTTATGAAGAAAAGTTAATAGAATCGGTTGTTAATCATACACATTGGACAGCCGATTATTATCGTAAAGCATGGGCTTACTCAGAAAAAAAAGAGTTTTGGATGAAAAGAGCCAACTTTCAACTTGATATTTCTAAAAACCAAACCAATTTTGCCTTCAAATTAGAAAAGGAGTATAATCAAGATCTGCCAATATTTGAAAAAAAACAAGTAGAACCAATTCCTGTTGATTTGTTTTTATTTTCACTTTGGAATAAGGAAATTAATATTTCTACCGATGTTACATTTAAAGATGTTTATGCAATTAATAATGATCGTATAATAATAAAACAAGCACTAATACATCCTAATTTAGAGCGGCCTACAGTTTATCTCGATCAAGTCGAATTATTTCCCTTTTACAAAAGTATGAATGGAAAAGTAGTTTCAAATGTTATAGCTGATTTAAATAAATTTATGGAAATAGAAAAATCTAAAAAAATATTAGTTTTTCTTTTATCAAATCAGCTACTTGTTGTTGACAAAAAATATGCAAATGTTTAAAATTGTTATTTCATGTTTTTAGACCAATCTTAAACGAATTTTAAATTTCGTAAAGATTAGTCTTTTGTATAGTTCTAAATAAACTATTTTGATGCATCTCCTAAATTTCTAGAGTAGTATAACAATAATTAAAATTAAGAATACAATAAGAATAGCTAGTGCAATTTTTGTTGTGCTATATGGTCTTTTGCCTATCATTTTGCCATTTCTTCCATTTACATAAAAATGGTAAATTTTACCATCATAATGATAAGAACTAACATAAACTGGTAGCAAAATATGTTTAAAATGGATGTTACTATATTGTGTGTTAACAGAATTTATACGCTGATCATCCCCACCAATGTCATTATATATCTTTTTTGTAATGTTGTTATCAATGAGACCTTTTATAGATTGAAAACTTTCTTTTAATTTAATCTTATATTTTTCAGTTACAAAACCACTCAAATACTGGTCATTAACTTTCACCAAAGCATTTACATCCCAAGGACCCAATTGTGCCAATGAACTTGGATCAATACTTCCTGATGCTGGAACCATGATATCATCAAAAAATATGGAAACATTGCCTGCAGTATCATACCAACGGGTTTTAATTTGAGTTCTTTCATTATCACCACTACCTGTTGTAACTTTATAATTTTCGCCTCTTTCTCCCGTATACATAGTGTGAGTATTAACATCGAAAGTCCAATAAGGAACATAAATACCTCGTAATCCTATTGGAGAGAGAGCTGCCTTTTTTAAATTATTTGGAGCCCACCAAAGACCATCTACCCAACTCGAAAGTAAGTTGTAAACTTTTGGGGTATCTAAATTAAAAGGCAGTAAATAACTAGGTTTTATAACTCGTTCTTCTCGAATATCTTCCTCAACCAAAGGAGTACTGCAATAAGGACAGTGAAAAGATTTTATGCTTTCATTGATAGAAGATGTAGCTCCGCAACTTTTACATTGAATCATTTTCTCTAATCCAAGACTTTCTGATTCTGATTTTTCTAGATAATCATTAAAATCGAGTTCTTCAATTATTGTTTTTTCTTGAGGAATTTCATTTTTAGTATTGCAGTGGTCGCAGACTAAAGTTGTAGTGCCAGGTTTGTATTTAAGTTCACCTCCACAATTAGAACAGGCAAAAACATTAAATTCTTTTTCTTTTAGCTCAATAGATTCCATTAGTTTTTTCTTGTAAGTTATCCAGTTTTTGTCATGTAAGCAATTTGTATTTCACTAAATGTTATACACTTAAAATTATAATACGCTCTAAGAGCCATTATTGAGATTCTTAGTTTTACCGCTATTGATTTTGGAAATTTTCTTTCTTGTTTTTTTAAGTTTTATGCATAACTTATTTACAATCATCTGAATTTTAAATAAATAATTTAAAATAATATAAATTTTATATTGTTTTAAAGATACACGTTTTTCTTACAGTACAAAATTAAACAATAAGTAAAATTAATTATTTGGAGTGTCATCATCCTTTTAATAAATTACCAATAATCGGGAAAATCCCAACTGTTTTTTATGTAACTAAATTCTCTTCATTAAACACATTTCGTAATCATACTTTATTTAAATTATCCTCTTTTTTCGCAAACAACGTAACTAGTTACGTATTTTTTATATATTTGCGTAACTAGTTACGTAATTTATGATACAGAATGATTTTTTAATAGAATTACAGTTGGTGGGACTTACCAGCCGATTAAAGCGACTTACGGATAATATTCTTTATAGTACAAAAGACTTTTATAAAGCTGTTGGAGTAGATATTGAGCCAAATTGGCATCTTATATTCTTGCTTTTAAAAAAACATGAAGAACTCACAGTAACCGAAATATCAGAGCGTTTGCAAATGTCACATCCTGCAATTGTTAAGATTATCAGGAACATGAAAGCAAAAGGGTATATAGAAACCAAAACTGATACTACCGATTCACGGAAACAACTGCTATATCTTACAGAAAAAGCAAAGTTAGCCTTGCCTCAATTAGAAAAATGTTGGGAAGCTTGTATTCTTACCATGAACGAATTACTAGATGGAAATGAACTTTTCTTAAAAAATCTAGAACTGATTGAGGAAAAAATCGGAAAGAAAAGCTATAAAGAGAGAACTTTAAATAATTTAAAAAAAATATAATGTTTAGATATGTTTTAATGGTACTTGTAGGCGCTGCAAGTTTTGGTATTCTTTCTTCATTTGTAAAACTTGCTTATCAGCAAGGTTATACAACTCCTGAAATATCTTTTATCCAAGCTCTTTTAGGAGCAATTGTGTTATGGTCTATTGTTTTTTTTACAAATAAGGAACGTCGAAAACCTAAAGAAATAGGATGGCTTTTAATTACAGGAGCGGCAATTGGTATTACAACTTTTCTGTATTACTTATCAGTAAAATTCATTCCGGCATCTATTGCAATTGTACTACTTATGCAGTTTACATGGATTGGTATCTTGCTAGAATGGCTTTTATACGGCAAGAAACCGCTTAAAATGGAATTAATAGTAACTGGAGTTGTTATTTTCGGGACGATTTTGGCAAGTGGAATAAATTTTAATGAAGGGAGTTCTTTATCATTAAAAGGTATTGGATTTGTGCTGTTGGCTTCCCTTATTTACTCTATTTATATTATACTTAATAGCAAGACTGGAAAGGAAGGAAACTGGCAAAACAGAAGTGCATGGATTATGACTGGTTCTGCTCTTTGTATTTTAATAGTAAACTTTCAGCCTATAGTTTTCTCTAATCATTTTGATTTTCATTTATTAAAATGGGGACTTTTCCTTTCTGTTTTCGGAACCATATTACCTCCGGCTTTGTTTGCAGTAGGTATTCCTAAAGTAGGAGTTACAACAAGTGGTCTTTTAATGACTGTTGAGTTGCCAGTAGCTGTTCTTACTGCTAGTTTGGTGTTAGGAGAAAATATAACTTTTGTCCAGATCATTGGAATTATAATTATGATAGCAGCAATTATAGCCATGAATCTAAAAAAGGCAAAAAGCACTTCTGTTTGACATTTTTTCCCCTTCAAAAGTAAAATCAGAAATAAGAAATGAATTAAAATTCTGTCTAAATAAACTATCGCGAGAATACTTTAAGAGAAAATTAAAATGACTATAATTCTTATACAGTATATTGCAAACTCAAACAAGCTCACTTTTTGTACCCGATATAAAAAGATTTGCTATAATAAATTTGATTAGAATGAAATTGAGGAGAAAACCAAAAATGACATTAAAATACTATTTTGAAAAAAACTTTAATAATGCCCAGTTATGGGAATTTAATAGCGAAAATGTAGAATTACTGGTAGAACTGGTGAATTTAATTCGTCCGAAAAACCCAAAAACTGTTACTGCTGTAGATTTATCAGAGCTAATTAGTCTACTTAAGGAGAATGAAAATTATCGTAACGGACTGATGGTTTGCGTTAATACCCATTTAGAAAAGAAAAAGTTTAATAAAATCCTTTCTGATGCAGGTATTCTTCAAGATGCCAATTTCTTTTTTGAAGTTCGCAAGAGGATTTTCGCTAAATTAATTCCCGAGCAACCTGAAAAGGACACATTACAATTTATTTTAAATCAAATATTCTTTGTTAATACTGACCCAATATGGATTAAAAAAATACCTCAAGAGCAAATTCTAGAGCTATTTTATTTGCTTAAATTTCACTCTATTTATGGATTCACTGACGAAAACTCTTCGTTTAATGAGTTAATTTTTGCAATGGAGGTTATTACTTATCGCATTTGTGGGTCTGCCATGGAGACCGATGTAATACAAATGGTGCCAGAATATGAAAATCTCGAAAGCCCATTTATTGCTTTTCAGCGAGAATTGTTATTAATGAATGAGAAACTAATTGATTCTCCTGAAAATGCTATCAATGAAGATGATTTAGGTTACAAACAATTAATTATCCTGCACAAACAATGTGTAGATTATATAGAAACCGCATTTAAAAACAGTAATAAATTTGGTATTTCATTACACGTAAATCAGAGTCTGTTACGAATCCGTCAGCAACTTCAGCGACTTAAATCGCTATTACCACTTTTGATACAAGGCAATCAAGAAGATGCTAAAAGAAATACAATTTCTCTAGCATATAAACTGATTAAATACAATTGTGATAAAAATAATATCCAGAAACTAGTTAATGAGAGTACTCAGCTTTTATCTTATGAAATAACCCAGCATACTGCCAATACTGGAGAACATTATATTACTAATAGTCGTAAGGAGTATTATAAAATGTTTTATTCTGCTGCTGGTGGAGGTTTCATCGTAGGAATACTGTGTATCATCAAACTGTTATTGGGTAAAGTAGAAGCTAGCGGATTTGGGCATGTTTTTTTATACAGCATGAACTATTCTATCGGATTTATAATCATTTATATTCTTGGGTTTACGCTCGCAACAAAACAGCCTGCAATGACCGCTTCTGCACTGGTAAGGGCTTTACAAGAAGGCTTTAAGCAAAAAACACAGGACAAAAAAGATTATAAATATAAAGAATTTGCAATATTTTTTGCTCGTGTATTCCGCTCACAGTTTATCGCTTTTGTAGGGAATGTTATTATAGCTTTTCCAGTTTCATTACTCGGAATCTGGCTTATTGACCAAACCTTTCATTATAATATAGCTAAGGAAAAATGGCCAACTTTAATGCAAGATCTAAATCCGATTTATTCTGCAGCAATTTTTCATGCTGCCATAGCTGGAGTTTTTCTATTCTTATCAGGAATTATTGCGGGTAGTATTGCCAATCGCGACAAACACAATCATATATACTATCGTATTCAGGAACATCCATTATTAAAATTGAGTTTAGGTAAAAAATGGACTAAGAAATTAGCCTCTTTATATGAAAAAAAATGGGCAGGTATTATTTCTAATTTCTGGTTTGGTGTTTTTATGGGAAGTACGGCTTTTATTGGGATATTCTTCGGATTAAATATAGATATCAGGCACATTACTTTTGCAAGTGGAAACTTTGCGTTGGCTTTATACGGAACCGACTTTTATGTTACTCAATGGATGTTTATCTGGTCAGTATTAGGTATCGGAATCATCGGTTTGGTCAATTTCATGGTTAGTTTCAGCTTATCGCTTGGACTTGCATTTCGTTCTCGAAACATTCCGCTTTCAGAACTAAGACAAGTGGCAAGAGCAATCTTCAGGTACTTTTTAAGTAAACCTATGCATTTCTTTTTCCCACCAAAAAATAGCAGTATTTCACAATAGCTATTTACAAAACTCATTATTTCTTAAGTAATAAAAAAGGTGCTGTCTAATTTTTGGACAGCACCTTTTTTTTAGAAGTTTTAGAAAATTATAATCCGTAATTACTCCATCAGAACATTGTATTTATAGCACACATATCATAAAATTAAGGCCTAAATCTGCCATATTAAACAAGGGGTATGTGTTGTTTATTTTTTAGTTTACATCTATTTATTTAGGTCTCCATATAATTTATCAACTACTTTTTCCAAAATTTCTCCTGTTTCATTAAAACTGGTATTTGTTAATATAGATATTCCCATATTTTTTTTAGGATAAATCACAAACCAATTTTGCATTCCGTATATACCTCCGTGATGTCTATAAATTAATTCATTATCATTTTCTAATATATACCAATGATAACCCTCCCAAAAATCAGAACCTTCTTTGTATAATTTTTTATGAGATTCATTTACAACAAGATTTGACTTGTCAAGTTGTAATTTCATATATTTTACTAAATCCGTAGGCGTAGAGTGCAATCCTGAAATTCCGCCCCATAAAGTTTTATTGAAGTTTGGCATTAACTCGTTTTTATCATTGTAGCCCTTTACTAAAATTGCTCTTTCATTATCATTTAAGGTGAATTTGGTTTGGTTCATTTTATTTGGTTTCAAAACAAATTCAATTACCAATTCCTCATAAGGTTTTTGATACACTTTTTCAAGTATATATGCTGTTAACTCTGGAGCTGTGTTTGAATAGGAATATATTTCTCCGGGTTTCGTTTCAATTTTGATTAGTTTTAATCCTTCAAAAAAAGCTTCTTTATTTTCGCCTTTTATAGGAAAATTAGGAAACCCACTTGTATGCGTGAGGAGGTGCTTGATTGTTATACATTCTCCATTAAATTCTAAATTAGGATAAGGTTCGCTTAGATAAATTCTAATATCATCATCTAAATTTATTTTTTTATCAAGTACAGCTTTAGCAGCTACATAGCCCGTAAAAGTTTTAGTTACAGAAGCTAATTCATAAAGTGTAGAATCGTTTGGTTTGTTTCCTTTTCCAATAGATAATTCTCCAAAATGTTTTATTGTAGATTCTCCATCTTTAAACACAGCTATTGAAACAGAATGAAATCTTTTGTCCTCTAATAACTGTAGGGCATTTTTTGTAATCGCATTTTCAACATTTTGCTGATTACTTTTACACCCAAGTAAGGCAAAAAACAAAAATATCGTTAAATGTTTTATTGTCATAATTTATAGTTTAATTATATGATTAGATTGCACATAACGTCAGTTTGTGAAAAAACTTTGGTTTTGTTGTAAACAAATATAGGAAAGTAATATTTTCAAAAAAGTCTTTTTTTTACTTTAAGTGATGTAACATATACAAGGAATTTCTCGCTATTAGATGTGATTTTCAAGTTTAGAAAATACTTTAGCTCTCAGGAAGTTTTAGAAAATATGAAGTGGAATTACTCCATCGGAGCTCTGGAATTTAAAATGATATAAACTTATATCTTGATTAAGAATACATCTTGCGGACACGAAAAGAATTTCCGTGCTATCGGGTGTTATAAACATTGCCAACGGTTTTAACCGTTGGACCATAATGCATTATCGTAATCTATATCACACGGTTGAAACCGTGAGCTATATGAGTATTAATTAAGAACCATCTTATTGTACTTATTTCGGTATTCGATTGGGTTTAATCCTGTAACTTTTTTGAAAATACTACGAAATGCTTTGGTATCTGTATAACCTACATCGTACATCACTTCGTTAATATTCTTACGGCTGGTTTCAAAACTCTTTTTAGCAAATTCAATTTTCACTCTGTTTATATATTCTAAAACAGAATTATTGGTCGCGGCTTTAAATCGTCTTTCAAAACTTCTTCTGCCTAATAGCACTAGTTCTGCCAATTCATCAATTGTAATTTTCTCCTGAATATTATCTTCTATAAATTCCTGTGCTTGTTTAATTGCAGCATCATTATGATTTTTTTGTCCTTGAAACATTGCAAATGCAGCCTGGCTATCTCTATCTATATCAATAGCAAAATATTTAGATGCCAATATAGCAGTTTGTCTATCAGTATATTTTTCTACCAGATGCAATAACAAATTCCAATAAGAATTTGCTCCTCCACTAGAATAAATACGCAGTTCTTCAGTAATTATGCTTCCATCTACAACTTCTACTTCGGGAAACATTTCTCTAAACTCGTTTTGAAAACCCCAATGTGTAGAACATTTTTTATTATTTAATAAACCTGTAGATGCCAATAAGAATGCGCCAACACATAAGGAAGCTACTTCGGCTCCTTTATCATATTGTTCGTTTATCCAAGGTAAAAATTGTTGATTTAGAGCTATCGCATTCTTCATATCCCCAAACAATGCAGGTATTACAATTAGATCAGTCTTTGTAATATCTTTTAAAAGATGAGATGCATTTACAGAATATAATCCGTCATTTAGCTTTACTTCATTTTTTAAGCCAACTAACTGTACTTCAAACAGCGGTTCTTTACCAGATGAAACCATAAATTGGTTTACTGCCGAAAATAAATACTGAGGGTCTGCAATGGCTTGCAAAACAGAGCTTTCAGGAACAAGAATACTAACTTTTTTTATCATAGCTTTAATTTCTTACTATTTCAAAGATAAATATAGTTTGTCGCAAATCACCCTTTTGTTGTCATTTTTGTATATTCATATTCTATTATTTCTGTTCGATCTTTGTATTAATCAATTAACAATTAAAAAATTAGACAAATGGCTACGAAAATTTTTATCAATCTGCCTGTAGCAGATTTACAAAAGGCAATGTCCTTTTATTCAGCAATCGGATTTACAAATAACCCACAGTTTACAGATGAAACTGCTGCTTGTATGGTTTTGACCGAAGAAATCTATGTAATGCTTTTAACGCATTCAAAATTTAATGAATTTACCAAAAAAGAAATCGGTAATACTTTTAAAACCGCTTCTGTAATTAACTCTTTATCTGTAGATAGCACTCAGGAAGTGAATACAATGATCGATAAAGCCGTAGGAGCAGGAGGTAAGGAATCATCTGAAGCTAAAGATTATGGTTTTATGCAACAACGAAGCTTTGAAGATTTAGATGGGCATCTTTGGGAAGTTCTATATATGGATCTAACTAAATTTCCACAACAATAACACAATAAAAATGGTACAGCTTAATTCTTATTTAACATTTAATGGCAATTGCCGGGAAGCTATGACATTTTACAAAGCTTGTCTTGGTGGTGAACTCAAACTACAAACCATAGCCGACTCACCAATGGCAAAAGATTTGCCGCAGAAAATGAAAAAATGTATTTTGCATGCCACACTTAAGAGTGACTCTATTGTAATTATGGGATCAGATATGGCTCCAGAAAATTTAGTTAAAGGTAATAATGTTGCTATGATGCTTACTTTTAACACTGAAGAAGAAATAAGAAATGCCTATGCTTATCTGGCTAAAGATGGCGTTGCAACTCATTCTTTAGAAATGACTTTTTTTGGAGCCTTATTTGGTCATCTTACGGATAAATTTGGTTATCAATGGATGCTCTATTATTCATCTGCTAAAAATTAACTATCACTATAAATTGTATCACAAACTAAACCAACACGATTATGTCATTTCAAGCGTATATAGATAATATTAAAGCCAAGACTGGCAAAACACCAGCAGAATTTAAAGAACTGGCTGAAAAGAAAGGATTCCTGAAAGACGGAAACATTATTGAAACTGTAAAAGCCACCCAAATTACCAATTGGCTTAAAGAAGAATTTGAATTAGGTCATGGACATGCTATGGCAATCTACGCTTCATTCAAAGGGAAAACAGAATAAAATATTGTATAAAAGCAAAATAAAAAGAAGCTGTATCGATGAAAGATTTGATACAGCTTCTTTTTATTATAATATTTTTATTATTTTAAATTACATCTTAGTGATAATAAATTCACTACGTCTGTTTATTTGATGTTGTGCTTCAGTACAAGAAACTCCGTTTGAGCAATTATTAATAAGCTGTGTTTCTCCGTAACCAATTGCACTTTCGATTCTATCAGGGGCAATTCCTTGAGAGATTATATAATCTCTGGTTGATTTTGCTCGTCGGTCAGAGAGTTCAAGATTGTACTGATCATTAGCTCTGGAATCGGTGTGGGATTCTATCTTAATAATTATTGTTGGGTATTGACTCATTAATAAAACTACTTTATTTAATTCTATTGCGGCATCGTATCGGATATTCGATTTATCAAGATCAAAGAAAATAATACCAATTTTTATTTTTAATAAACCGTCTTTTCGTTCTATAAGAGCAGGGTCAAGGTCAATAGGAACTTGTATTACTCCTGAACTTTCGGCTGTTGTAATTGCTTTTGTATTCGTTGCAAAATTATCTTTTGCAGCTTCAATCGTGTAAGAAGTACTGCAAGCAATGTTTCCGTCAAACTCGTAACTACCATCAATTTTAGAAACTGTTTCATCAATTTTTTGATTTTCTTTGTTTTTAAGCGTAACAATGGCTCCCGCTATTTTAGCATTAGAAATAGCATCAAAAACATATCCTTTTATAGATTGTGTACAGCTTCTTTCGAAGGAATAAATATCATCATCGCCTTTGCCTGTTTTTCTGTTGGAACAAACAAAACCTTTATTGGTTTCTTCGTTTACGATATAACCAAAATCATCCAGATTGCTATTTAATGGAGCGCCAAGATTAACTGGCGTATTAAAAATTTCGTTGTTTAATCGGCTTTCAAAAACATCAAGTCCACCCAGACCCAAGAATCCATCAGATGAAAAATATAATGCTTTATCAGTTATAAAAGGAAACATTTCGCGTCCGCTAGTATTTACTTTTTCGCCTAAATTTTTAGGATTCGAATATTGATCTTCACCTAAAATATCGACAACAAAAACATCTGTAGAACCGATTGTTCCTGGCATATCCGAAATAAAGTATAGTTTCTTTCCGTCTTTACTTACTGATGGCTGCCCAACGGAATAGTTATCGCTATTAAAAGGAAGTTCTTTTACGTTTTCCCATTTTACAGTACCGTTTCCACTTTCTACTGCTTTTGCCGAATACATTTTTAAATTATTGATTCCTTTAGAATCTCTTTTCAGTTTTCCGTTATAATTATTTCTTGTAAAATAAATTGTTTTTTCGTCAGGCAAAAAAGCCACGCAAGCTTCATGATATTGTGTTGTAATTTCTTTCCCGAAACGTTCTTTAAAAGTCACATCAGTTTGTGTCGGGCTAATTTTTCCTAGTTGTAGGTTTAAAAACGGCTGGTCATTCCATCCGTATTTATCTGTTTTTAAATAAGAGGAATCTACGGTTGTAGAGTAAACTAAATCGCCTTTATAAAACATTGGTCCAAAATCGGAATAAGCCGAATTTATATCCAGATTTTCGAGTATAAACTGTGGTTTTATAGCTTTAATATCTTCAAGTGTTACTGTTTTTAGTGAGAAATTCTCGCCTCTGGAATCTGATGCTTTTTGTTTTTCAGAAAAGCTTTTCATCCATTTTTTAGCCAATTCATAATTCTGGATTCCTTGTAATGATTGTGCATAACGGAAATAATATTCAGATGAAACTTCATTTGAATAATCGGCAAGGAGCTTACCATACCATTTACTAGCATTTTCCATTTGCGTATTAAAATAATAAGCATCACCAACACGCTGCAAAATCTCTTTAGAAACGTCTCCATTTTTTATAGACATTTCATACGATTTTGCTGCTTCTATATAATACATTTTATCAAATAGAGCATCGGCAGTTTTGTTTTTCGTTTGCGAATAAACTAACTGCATAACTAATAATACAAGTATAATAATCGTTCTTTTCATATAGCATAGTATTAAAAGAATCTAGGCGATTTTAATCCTTTTTTGCGTGATACCAATTCAAATCTTAGCATAATTTCATGTGTGCCACTATTGTAATTTTGTAATTCGGTTGTGGTATAATCATACGCATAACCTACTAGTATTTGCGGTGATATTTGCAAAGAAACCAATCCGCTTACTGAATCTGAGGTACGATATGATGCGCCAAGAGTCAGACAATCGTTAAACATGAAATTGGCCGAAAAATCAGCAATTAATGGTGCGCCTGCAACGTACTTAAGCAAAGTTGCTGGTTTAAATTTTGTGTTAGCTGATAAATCAAAAACAATTCCACCAATAAGATATAAGTGCATGCGTTGGTTTACAAGATCATCCGCAATATCATCATAATCATATCGTTCCCGTGTCATAAAATTCGGAATTGAAAGTCCGATGTAATCTCTTTCTCCGTGCCAGTACAAACCAGCGCCAATAACGGGCAAGAATTTGTTAGTAATGTTTTCGCGAAACTGAGCATCAGGATCTCTATAACTTCCTTTTGTCCAATCGATATTTAATACTCGTCCGCCTCCTTTTATACCAAAAGATAATTGATGAGTTGGTCCTGATTGTATCGTATAAGAGAAATTAGCATCTATGTATTGTTCTTCCGAAGGTCCGATTTCTTCACTAATTACAGATAAGCCTAATCCTACGCGTTTTCCTAGTGGCGTATCTAAACTAAATGATGCCGTTTTTGGTGCTCCTTCCAGACCAACCCACTGGGTTCTGTATATTCCGGTTACAGCCAAATGTCCTAACGATCCGGCATACGCAGAGTTAACACTAAGCGTATTATACATATACTGTGTGTATTGCGGATCTTGTTGTGCCAAACCGCTAAATACAGATAGCATCGTTATGATGGTGAAAATCTTTTTTATATTTTGAATCATAGCCAATTTAATTTTGGTTATTTATTTTAAATAAAGCCATCCTGAGGTTTTAGCCGAACCATCTCCGAGATCAAGGATGTAGAAATAGGTTCCTTCTGGAAGCACTTTCGCAGATCCATCTGCTTTTCCATCCCAAGTATTATTATATCCTTTTTTATTGTAAATTAAATTCCCCCAACGGTTAAATATCTGAAGGCGATTATCTGGATATTGTGATATACAATCGATATAAAAAGTATCATTTTGTCCGTCGTCATTTGGAGAAAACTCATTGTAAATTTTCAGGCAATTAGGAGCAATCGTTGCAGTATCCTGATTGTTTGACGGATTGGTATCTATCTGATCCATTTTTATTAGACTTGCCGTATTTAAATAATCTTTAAAGTCTAATACTTTTACATTAATTGTCAATGTTTGAGAACTTCCTGCGTTTACGCTTGGTATTGTCCAGATTCCTGTTGAACTATTATATGCTCCCGATGTTACAGTAAAACTAGTTAATGAATATCCTTTTGGGAGAATGTCTTGTACCTCAACATTTGTAGCTGTTAAACCACCAAGGTTTTCTGCTGTGATCGTGAAGATTACCTCGCTGCCCATAGGAACATCTGTTTTATCAACTTCTTTATTTATTGCAATATCAGTTGATGGAATGTTTATGAATTCTGAATCTTCGTCGTCTTCGCTTTGATCTCCATTGTCGTTATTTGGTTTACTATCTGGATCAAACTGATTACTAGCTGTAACCTGAGCAATATTTTGATAATCGAAGCTATCAAGTCCATGCGGATTCTCGACTGTTACCTGATACGTTAGCGTTATTCCGCCAACAGGTACGGTTAAATTCACCCATTTTATGATGCTTTTGCTAAATACTCCTCCGTTATTGATGTTGGTAATATGGGATAATCCTATAGGAATCATATCTTCTACAGCAACTCCTGTAGCCGTACTTGGGCCATCGTTGTTGAGTTGTATGGTATAAGTTACGACTTCATTTACATTTGCATTTTTATTGCTGACTGTTTTCTCTAAACTTAAATCGGCAACAGCTACTTTAATTTGTAAACTATCATAATCATCTTCTGTAACAACTCCGTTATTTGGTGTAGAGTCAGGATCAGGCAGGTTACTAGCAATAATTTCGGTTGTATTTGTATATTCATCAGCAACTCCTGTCGGAGGGTTTACTTTAGTATATATATCAAGAGATTGTGTAGTACCATTAGCAACTATTCCTGTATTCCAAACACCTGTAATATAGTCGTAAAGACCACTTGTAGGACTGCTGGTTGTATACTCAAAACCAGGCGGTAATAAATCTTTAACTAATACGCCAGTTGCATCTGCCGGTCCATCATTGGTAACAGTAACTGTAAAAATAACTTGCGAACCCACATCATGAGTAGCATCTTGATTTAATGCTATTTTACTAATAGATAAATCAGCCATAACAATTACTGGTGTTACCGATATGCTATCATAATCATCTTCTGTAGTAACTCCATTACCTGGTGTACTATCTGGATCTAATTGATCTGAAGTCATTATCTCGGCAGTATTAAGATATTCATCTGTAGCTCCAGTTGGATTTTTTACATAAACATTAATTAACAAAGTATGGCTATTACCAGACAGAATCGTTCCTGGCGACCATATTCCGTTAACGCGATTATAACTTCCAGAGGTTACATTATAGAATACAAAATCATATCCTGAAGGCAAAATATCTTTTATTGTTACACCAGTTGCAGTACTCGGTCCTGAATTGGTTACTGTTACCGAAAAAGTAATTAGAGACCCTACATTAGGCGTAAGGGTATTATTAACGACTTTTTTATCTATCGAAAGATCTGCAACAGCGGAAACTGGAGTAAGTACGAGTGTAGAAATATCATCTTCGTTAGGATCATTATTATTTGGAGTACTATCCGGATCTAATACATTTGAAGCATAAACCTCGGCCGTGTTAGCATAATTACCAGTAGTATTTACTTTTACAGTAACAAATAAAGATGCCGAAGTACCACTAGAAACAGATCCTATATCCCAAATTCCTGTTGTATTAAGATATTGTCCCACTGTTGAGCTGTAGGTGATATATTGATATCCGCTTGGTAATAAGTCTATTACTTTTACACCAGTTGCTGTTTGTGGACCACTATTACTTACCGTAATTTCAAAAGTAACTGTTGAGTCGAATACAGGATTCAAATTACCTCCTAAAACAGTTTTTACAAGGGATAAATCGGCCATGGGACTAGTAGGAGTAACTACGGCTGTTGCATAATCATCTTCGGTTACAACACCATTATTAGGAGTTGAATTTGGATCTGGCAAACTACTTGCCGTTACTTCAGCAACATTTACGTAATTGCCTGTTGCATTTACAATGGCAGTAATTTGTAGCGTTTGTGAATCTCCATTTATCAAAGATCCAATATTCCATTTTCCGTTAGTCTTATTATAAGTTCCTTTAGTAGCTGTAAAACTGCTGTAAGTATATCCAGAAGGTAATAAATCGGTTACTTCAACTCCAGTAACATTCTGAGGTCCACTATTAGTTATGATAACCTCAAAAGTAACTTGATTACCAATTAACTGACTTAACTTATCTACAGTTTTAGTTAAAGATAAATTTGCAGCCTGATTTATTGGAATCGTAGTTGCTGTTGCATAATCATTCTCTGTAGTAACTCCGTTATTCGGGGTAGAATTTGGGTCGGGAAGACCTGCTGCAGTTACCTCAGTACTATTTATATAATTGCCTGTTAGGTTTACAGTTCCTGTTATTTGTAGGGTTTCTGATTTTCCGTTAATTAAATTCCCAACAATCCATAATCCTGTTGTTGAATTATAAGTTCCTGTAGAAACTGTAAATCCATTATATACATATCCATCTGGAAGCAAATCAGTTACCTGAACCCCAGTATTATCTTGCGGACCATTATTGGTCACTACAACACTAAATGTTACTTGTGAGCCAACTAAAGGTGTTGGATTATTAACTGATTTAGTCAAAGATAAATCCGAAGCTTGATTCGTTGGTGTAATCGTTGCCGTTGCATAATCATCTTCTGTAGGTATTCCGTTATTTGGGGTAGAATTAGGGTCGGGAAGATTTGCCGCAGTTACCTCAGCAATATTTAAGTAATCACCTGTTGTATTTACAGTTCCTGTTATTTGCAGTGTTTCAGATTTTCCGTTAATTAAATTACCAACTGTCCATAAACCTGTTGTTGAATTATAAGTTCCTGTAGAAACTGTAAATCCATTATATACATATCCATCTGGAAGCAAATCGGTTACCTGAACACCAGTATTATCCTGCGGACCATTATTGGTCACTACAACACTAAATGTTACTTGTGAGCCAACTAAAGGCGTTGGATTATTAACTGATTTAGTCAATGATAAATCTGAAGCTTGATTCGTTGGTGTAATCGTTGCTGTTGCATAATCATCTTCTGTTGCATCTCCATTATTAGGAGTAGAATCAGGGTCGGGAAGACCAGCTGCAGTTACCTCAGCAATATTTAAGTAATCACCTGTTGTATTTACAGTTCCTGTTATTTGCAGTGTTTCAGATTTTCCATTAATTAAATTACCAACTGTCCATAAACCTGTTACAGGATTGTAAGTTCCTGTAGAAACTGCAAAACTGTAATAAGTATATCCTGAAGGTAATAAATCGGTAACCTGAACACCAGTATTATCTTGCGGACCATTATTGGTCACTACAACACTAAATGTTACTTGTGAGCCAACTAAAGGCGTTGGATTATTAACTGATTTAGTCAATGATAAATCTGAAGCTTGATTAGTTGGTGTAATCGTTGCTGTTGCATAATCATCTTCTGTAGTAACTCCGTTATTTGGGGTAGAATCAGGATCGGGAAGACCTGCTGCAGTTACCTCAGCAATATTTAAATAATTGCCTATTAGGTTTACAGTTCCTGTTATCTGTAAGGTTTCTGATTTTCCGTTAATTAAATTACCAACTGTCCATAAACCTGTTGTTGAATTGTAAGTTCCTGTAGAAACTGTAAATCCGTTATAGGTATATCCTGAAGGTAACAAATCGGTTACCTGAACACCAGTATTATCTTGCGGACCATTATTGGTCACTACAACACTAAATGTTACTTGTGAGCCAACTAAAGGCGTTGGATTATTAACTGATTTAGTTAAAGATAAATCTGAAGCTTGGTTAATAGGGGTAGTGGTCGCTGTTCCGTAATCGTTTTCTGTTGGTATCCCATTATTTGGTGTAGAATTAGGATCAGGAAGATCAGACGCGGTTACTTCAGCAATATTTAGATAATCGCCTGTTGTATTTACAGTTCCTGTTATCTGCAGCGTTTCTGATTCTCCATCGATTAAATTACCAATTACCCATAATCCTGTTACAGGGTTGTAAGTTCCTGTAGAAACTGTAAATGAGTTATACGTATATCCATCGGGAAGCAAATCGGTTATCTGAACCCCAGTATCGTTTTGCGGGCCATTATTAGTCACTACAACTTTAAAAGTAACCTGAGAACCTATTACAGGCGTTGGATTATCAACCGATTTAGTTAAAGATAAATCTGTATAAGGCTGAATAGGAGTAATAAATACGCTATCTTCATCATCTTCAGTCTGATTACCATCATCATTATTTGGTGTACTATCAGGATCAGGCAAATCACTAGCTGTAACCTGAGTTATATTTAAGTAAGTACCTGTAGGCAATACTTTTGCATCAAGAATAAGAGATTCTGAAACTCCTGTATCAATGCTACCAACATTCCATATACCAGTACTATCATCATAAAGACCAGCTGATGAACTATAATTTGTAAATTCATAACCAGAAGGCAACAAATCTATTACCTGAACGCCAGTTGCATTGTTTGGCCCACTATTAGTAATAATAAGTTCAAAAGAAATCTGAGTTCCTATAAATGGACTTGAATTCCCAGCAACTACATTTTTAATCAAAGACAAATCTGCAGATGGACCAATAAAGATAATTTGCGCATTAGCTTCATCATCTTCACTCTGATCTCCATCATCATTATTCGGTGTACTATCAGGATCAAGTAAATCACTTGCAGTTACCTGAGCCGTATTTAAATAATTACCTGTAGGGTTTACGGTTGCTTTAAATGTCAAATTTGTAGAAGCACCGTTAGCCAATATTAAGTTTTTCCACTCTAGTTTTGCACTTGCTACTTCATATAATCCGCCATTAGATACTGATCCCGGAACTAAAGTATAACCAACCGGAATAACATCTTGTACGTTTACTCCAGTAGCATTTCCTGGACCTTTATTTACAAGAGTGAGGGTAAAATCTACTACATCACCAGCTGCCGCACTTGTAGGCAATACTGTTTTGCTAAGTTCTAAATCTGCCAGTTTTAAAGTTATTGCGGCATCATCCATATCGTCCTCAGGGAGTCCGTTACCAGGAGTACTGTCAGGATCTAGTTGTCGTGCAGTTTGAATCTCGGCAATATTTATATAATTGGCTGAGCTTGCCACATTAACCTTTGCCGTAATTTGAAGCGAGATAGAATTCCCATTATTAAGGTTTCCAACATTCCAGATACCTGTAGCATTATTATATTTACCAGCACCATTATCGCTCACATAAGTATATCCTGGAGGTAATTTGTCCAGAACAGTTATTCCGCTGCCATTATTAGGGCCACTATTGGTAACACTTATAGTAAATATTACATTATCATTGATACTCACTACTGAAGGCGATACTGATTTGGCAAGCGATAAATCGACAATGTCTAGTATTATAGCTGCTTTATCCTGATCGTCTTCTGATGGGATATGATTATTTGGTGTACTATCTGGATCAAATTGATTTGAAGCTATAATTTCGGCAACATTTACATAAGATCCTGTTGAATTAATAGTAGCTTGAAAAGTTAAGTTTAATCTGCCTCCATTAGGAATCATTAAGCCATACCATGAAATTGTATTATCACCAATATTATATTGCCCAGCCAGATTAGCAGAACCTGGCACTATAGTATAACCAGTCGGAAGGAAATCCCGAACTGCTACACCAGTGGCATCGACAGTACCACCCAGTGAATTGTTATTAAAAACCTGAATATTAAAGGTTACAATATCACCTGCGCTTCCTTTACCAGGCGTAACTGATTTGGTTAATTCTAAATCAGCAACAGCAAGAATAGTTATGGTAACAGTATCTATAGAAACAGCACAATTGCCATTAGTTACTGTCCATTGTAAAACATAAGTTCCTGATATAGTTCCAGCAATAGCAGTTGTTGGAGATGTTTTATCATCAAATCCAATAACTGTTGGGCCAGAAACCTGACTCCAAACTCCTGTTCCTACTGTTGGTGGAACTGCATTTAGATTTACTGGCGAAAATTGCGGAATTGTCTGGTCTGGTCCAGCATTAGCCGTTGAAGGCAATTCATATATCGTAACTTTTACAGAATCCTGAGAAATACATCCATTTAAATTAAGAGTTGTTACAGTCCATAAGAATTCATACGTTCCGGGAATCAATCCTAACATTAAGGAATTTTCATTATTTGGCGATGCAATATTGGCCGTATTGGGACCACCAGGTACTTGTGTCCAAGTTCCTAAACCTGAAGTTACAGCCACTGCATTCATAGTGGCAAGACTAACATCGCATAACTCTTGATCGGGTCCTGCGTTTGCTATAGAAGGAGGGATGTCATTAAACGTTATCTGAACAGTATCTGAGGTAGGCTGGCATAAAGACGGATTACTAAATGGGCCATTTGTTACTGTCCATGTTAAGATATACGTTCCTAATGTAGTTATATTAGATAATGTTGTTACGGGGCTATTTGGACTGTCGATTACTACGTCTCCGCCGGATGGATCGTCGGTAGGGCTTGCAAAAGACCAAGTTCCGATACCTACTGTTGGTGGCACCGCGGCAGTTTTATACGTTGTTTGACAAGCTGCTGCATCATCAGGACCTGCGTTTGCTATACTTGGCACAGCATTCATCTCTATTCGAACAATATCTGATAAGGTACGGCAACTATTGCTTTCGAATACCCACTCTAAGATATAAAGTCCGGGAACAGTTAAACCTGAAACGGTACTATTGGGAGCATTAGGAGTATCAATAACGGCAACACTTCCTGAAGGCTGAAAAGCAAAACGCCACTGGGCTAAAGAAACATCAGGAGGTGAAATGTTTCCATTTAAAGATGTAATTCCTCCAACATCCTGAATACATAAAATTTGATCTGCTCCAGCATTAGGATCAACACTAGCTCCACTAAAAATATCAATATTTACAGAATCTGATGATCCGGGACAAACCGAACTATCTGGATAAGTAACAGGATCGGTCATATAAGTAAAAACATAACTGTTTCCGGGTACAACAGTAGCATTGGCAATGTAACTGTCTGGCGGAGATTGCGTAATAATTACATCATTTACATTTCCGGTTGTACTAGTAAGAACCCATGTTCCTGTAGAGTTATTATTTCCTATAAGTTGTATACTGCTTACATCACAAAAGGACTGATCAGGTCCAGCATTGGCTGCAGGAGCAACTACAACAGTCATATCATCAAAACTACCAGTACATAGATAAATATTTTTTGCCAAAATAGTCCATCTAAAAATATAAGTACCAGCAACAAGTCCATTAATTACAGTGTTTGGATTAGATGGATTTAGAATATTTGGTTGATTAGGAGCTCCAGAGAGTAAAGTCCATTGTCCGCTTTCAAAAAAATCATCATAATTATTTCCAACCATAGTAACACTCGTGTTACTACAAATATATTGATCTGGTCCTGCTACGGCAGTATGAGGAGGAATCCCGATTGATACGGTTACATCATCAAAGGCGACACCACAAACATCTGCATTTATAGTCCATCTAAAAATATAATAGCCGCTGTAAGTAAAAGTAAATACAGCATTTGGATCATGTTCATCGCTTATGCTATAGTTTCCAGCACCCGAAATTCTTGTCCAGGTTCCAATTCCGCCACTACTGGCTGTTGCAGCCATGGTAATGGTGTTACCGCATATTTCCTGATCAGGTCCTGCATTTGCTGCTGGAGGAGTATTTGCTATAGTTACAGAAACGCTGTTTTTATTGGGTTCGCATAGTCCGCTTACCGTTTCAATAGACCATGTAAAAACATAAGTCCCATTTCCAGGAACAGTTACCATCGTATTAGGATCATTTGGATTAGCAATTACAACTCCTATCGTAGGAGTTACAGTCCAGGTTCCAGATTCTGATAGCGTAGGCGTATTACCTCCTAGATTAAAAGTACTTGTACCAGAAGGATAACAAGCATCTGGGCCTGCATCAGAGTTTGACGCAGCCTGAGAGTTATTTGTAGTAATTGTAACTGTATCAGAAATAGATGCACTACAGGATGGACCAGGATGAAGATAAGATATCGTCCATTGAAATACATATGCAGATGAAACTGTAGCAAAACCTGTAGCAACAGCATTTGGATCATTAAGACTAGAAAATATAACTATATTGGGCCCACCTATCTGAACCCATTCTCCAATTTCACCACTTTGTGGGGGTGAACCAGCCATAGTGACTTGAGAGCTAGCACACACAATTTGATCAGGTCCCGCATCAATTGTTCCAAGAGCACTTGCAGAAACATATATTGTTACTGAGGCTACAGAAAAACCACAGGTTGCACCACCACCTTTTGTTATATATTGAAAAACATATGTTCCGGGAATAAGTCCGCTTATTTGTGTATCGACAGCAAAAACATCTGCAATAGTTGCGGTATTAGGACCACTTAACTGACTCCAAAAATGCATTCCATCATCTGTTACCACTCCAGATAACATTGCTGTGGTATCACCACAAGGCAAACTTACGTCAGAACCAGCGTTAGAAGGTGTTGGAGCTCCAGAAACCAGAATAGTCAGCGTGTCAAATCCGAAATCACAATTAACAGGAGATCCATTTTGGCTCCTGATAAATTCAACGCTATAATCTCCAGATGAGGTTAGGGTTAGGGTTAAAGAATTCCCAATATCTTGTAACGCAGTAGGGAATGGGCCTAATGGAGAACCGCTCGGGCCACTTACAATCCTGTACTGATTTACGCCTGTTCCTGTAACTGCAAGAGGAATGGTAAATACGGTTGCATTACAACTACCCACCATATCCTCACCATTATTAGCCAAAATGGTTCTTGTTGCGCCATTATATTGTACATTATAATCTTTGGTAAAAACACAACCTGTATTATTATTGGTTAGCGTATATCTAAAAGTATAAGGATTTCCTGCACTTGATATATTAGTTACCAATGTTGTAGAATTAGTTGGCGAAACAATGACAGCACCAGGATCTCCTGCAATCTGTGTCCATTGTACAGTTTCGCCAGTATACAAAGGTGTTTGTGCTATAAGTGTAACCTGAGTAATACTATTATTACAGAAGTATATATTTTCATCTCCGCCCGGCAAAGTAGTTACATTTTGCGTTGCAGCAGGAACAGTAATCGTAACCAAATCATTTCCAGACGCACAGGATCCTGTAACAGACCATCTAAAAGTATAGATTCCCTGAACAAGATTTGATATTTGAGTTTTATTTGAGTTTGGACTATCAATAGTAGGAGTATTAGGACCACTTACAAATGTCCATACACCTGCTTGCCCATTTATATTACATCCTCCATAAGAACCTGTAAGTTCTGTAGTTTGTGTTGTAGTATAACAATTGCTTAGGGTTTGATCTGGACCAGCAGTAACTGGAGTAACACCACCATAATTAGTCACTGTAATTTGCGATGTAGTTCGGCATCGTTGCCCTGGCGAATATTCCGGTCCTTCTATAACCCACTCAAGCGTACTGGTACCACAACTAGTTTGAGGTAACGTAATGGTTGATGTAGGTAGGTTTGGAAAATTAATTACAACTCCAGCACTATTAGCACCAACTATATCCCAAAATCCTGTTTCTCCAGAATTTTTTGGTGCATTTGCCATAATCGTAAGTGTTCCGTTACTATTAGGGCAGCTTGATATATTATTGCCAGCGTTGGCAATCGTGATTGGTTGCACATTAACAACTTTATCCTGATAGGTTGCAATTCCGTCAGCGCAAGTGGCGCTATACCTAAAAATATAAGTGTTACCACCTGTGTAACCACCTACAGTTGTTGTGGGGCTATTAGGAGAATCTATAACTACAGTGGGGCCCGATATTTGAGTCCATAACACATTTCCTGTAATAGGAGATGGTGTGTTTCCAGCAAGGATTAAATCGTCTGTTGCACATATAGTGACATTAAGTACACCTGCGTTTACAGAACAGTTTTGTCCATAAGACCTCGTAGTAAAAGAAACAATTACAAGTGAAATAAAAATTAGTTTCCTGAAAAAAAACTTAAATAGTATAGATTGTTCCATAGACATTCTGGATTGAAAGGTGGACATGAACAATTTATTAAACCACGGTAACTTAAAATTTTAATACTGCTAAAATTTCAAAAAAAGGGGGTAAAAGAATATGTGGTCTCTCAAAATTAATTAAATATAACTTTGAGATATTTATTTATATGTTTCATATTATAACATGAAACATGAATAATACCATTGCTTAAATGTTATTATTTATATAATACAGAAAAAAATAAGTAAGAATACCAGACTGGGTTAGCCTTTTTTTGAAAATTTATAATCAAAGTACTATTTCGATTATTTTATTGAAGAGAAAAACAAAAAAATCAATTTAGAGAAAATTATTGCTGTAAAACGGAAATAAAGCATAAAAAAAGCCCAAATTGGAGGGATTTGGGCTTTTAAACTAACACCAAAACACTTTAGTATAAAGGTGTAGTCGATTTTTTTTTAAATTTTATTCTTTTTTATAAGGACATTCCGAAGCTGCCCCAGAAGATTTAATTTTATTAGAGTTAAATTGCTCCTCGATTAAACGTCTTTGATCCTCAGAAACATCTTCTATTTTGCGAAGCGTATTTACTTGTATATGTGGCCAGCTGGTAGTACCTCCGTCATCTCCAAAATGAAATTCGAATAATATAACTTGTTCGTATTGCAACTGAAGAATTTCTTTTCCGTCTTCTACAACCGTTTCAACCCACATTTGCATATTCATTTCGACAGTAGGCGCAAAACGATTCACAAACGGAACATTTAATATCCCACCCTGAGCACCCGTTTTATTTTTAGATGACATCTGGATGTGTACATGATTTATTATATCTTCTCCTTTGTTGGAATCACGAAGGCGTAAATCAGGTCTTACTGAATAAGGATATAAATGATGTGCAAGTATTCGTTGTGTGTATATTTTATTCTCTCTGGGATCATTATCGGCGTTAAGTTCCTCAAATACCCAAGCAGGAGGAGCTGCATCAAGATTTATAGGCTCTTTTTTAGCATCAGCTCCACCCATAGTTTTCGAGATAGAAAGATGATCAAAGTCCCAAGCATCAAAACCTTCTGGAAATTTTGGAGCACCAGTATTTAGACCACTAGGTCCAGTTTGAACTAAATCTCCCAATAAAGTTATCGTACTTCCATGCGGAATCACTCCGCTACGAGAAATAGAATAATCAGGTATAAAATAAGGGCCTCTTTGACCATCTCCCGGTTTAAGTTCTTTCGCTGGGATAATTTCAGAATATTCTCGTCCGTTTAAATTTTCCTGAGTAACATATTCTTTACTACCTAAAGGCAAATAAAGAGTTTCATCTTTGTATCCGCTTTTATATAAATCTTTATGCTTGTCATCTGGATCTATAGGGTGCAAACCACGATCCTCTTTAATAGATTTTTCGGTAGCCGCATAGTTAAATATATCACTAAGCCATAAATACATACCGTTCTCCTCATGAATTGGAGTATATTTTAGCTTGGTATCGTTTGGTACTTTATTTACGCTTTTAATACTTTGTTCGTATTTAACAGCGCCACAAAATTGTTCATTTACGCCACCGCGATTACGAACTCCACCATCTATTAAATCAAATGTTAGTTTTTCTATATATTCCTCACATTCAAAACTATATTTCCCAGGAATACTACCTAAATTTGTACCTGGCGAAGGCATAATAGTAGTATGGATTCCAGTTCCAATTAATTTTTTTTTACTTGAGTCATTATTGCTATTATAGCTTACCCAAGTACCTTCTAATACTTTTAAAACACCATATTTTACATCATCTACTATATTCTGTAAATTACTTTCATGAAAGGCTCTGATTGGATCGTTAATTTGAACTTTTTCATATCCAAACATCAAATCATACAAAATGTCTTTCTTATTCTTTTCAGCAGATTTTAATAATGCATCGTTTCCTTCTTCTGTCAAATATGAAGATGCCTGGAACAAATCATTACCTTCTTCGGGGGCTTTACGTTTAAACATAATATTATTATTTTTTAAAGTTAATAGACTATTTATTAAAAAGTTACCCATGCATGATAGTACGCATCTAAAGACATCTTCATTAAACAAGCCTCAATAATGCTTTAACTTTTTTCGAAAATTATATTCTACAATGATAGAATTAAATTTCAAAAACCAACTAGGTATTTTTACTCGTTTTTCAATAAATACTCAACATTCACACAGATATAGAAAAAAACAGAATTACTTATAAATGAAATATGCCGATAGAGAAAGTGGTCTATTATTTAGTTATAAAATGCAAAATTTAGTCACGCCATTTATTTATATTTGAAGTGATAATGCAGTAGCAGAAACTGAGATATAATTTTTTTTAAACTATTTTTTTTCTGTTAAAAAATTTTAGAATAAAATTTCTGTTCTTTGTACCTAAAGGTTTATTAAAAAAATAAGCCTGTCAGACTTAGCTATAACTGTAATGTGCCATATTATTTTGGCGATTAGGTTAAGACTATGATCATATTTACGTTATGGACAACAGAAAGTTTATATTAAGTTTAAAAAAAGGGAATGAAGCATCTTTCAAGGAGGCTTATCTTAATTACTATGATAAACTCATAAACATAGCCAGACGATTTAATTTTACAGTACTTACTCCACAAGACTTTGTTCAGGAAACTTTTTTAAGATTATATAATAAAAGAGAATTGCTTAATGAAGATGTTCTATTTGATAAACAACTGTTTACAATATGCAAGAACATCATTATTAACCATGTTAACCGAGAAAATAAAATAATTCAACTTGATACTTTACCATTACAAGTTGAAGAAGAGGATACAGAAACAATAATTTTTGAAGAAAGAAAAGAAAAACTTTATAATTTCATAAATCTTCTTCCGGAACAGCAACAAAAAATATACACTTTACACAAACTGGAAAACCTTAGTTATAAAGAGATTGCAGAAATGACGGATCTTTCTGAAAAGACCATTGCCAATCATATTTATCTTGCCAGTAAATTTATTCGAAAAAAAATAGAAGAGCATTAGGAACTTTTATGTTCTCGTTTGTTATAGATATAAACGGAAACATAAAATGCGTACTGAATCTTATAAAACAGATGTTAAAACCAAGGAAGATGCAAGCTTTATTGTAGTTCTCCTGCAGTTTATCATTTCTGATTGTATAATGAATTTTGATTTGGATAATAGTGACCATATTCTAAAAATCGAAACTAACAGAGATATTAAAGAAATGGTTTATGGTGTTTTTAATAAACAAGGATTTTATTGTCAAAAACTTTAACGCACAAAAGATATGGACGAAAAGAAATTAGAAGAGGAATTAAAAAAATTATGGGACGAAACTCCCATTGCACATTCCGATACTGAAAAAGAGAATTCTTGGGAAGAGTTCCAATTAAAAACATTCCCATCTCAAAAACAAAAAAATAAACCATGGCGCTATTATGCAGCAGCGGCAGTTTTAATTTTTGCTCTTATAGGGACTGGATTATACTTTACTAATGATCCGATGAGTAATAATATTGAAATTGTAGAAAATACAATTGAAAACACAACTTCTATAATCAAAATTATTGACTTACCAGATAGTACAAAAGTAGAATTGAGTCCGAATTCTAAAATTATGTATGCCAGTAATTTTGCTATCAATAGAAAAGTAGAAATAAATGGAGAAGCTTATTTTAAAGTTAAAAAAGATAAAAAACATCCATTTCAGGTGTTTTGTAACGAAACTACAACTACAGTATTAGGTACCGCTTTTACAGTTAAAGGATATCCTCAAAAAGAAGTGGCAGTAGAACTTTATGAAGGAAGTGTTGAGATGAGTGTGAAAAACCAAGACAAAAAATGGATACTGAAACCTGGAGATAAATTTATCTACGGGAACGAAACTGCCTCAGTAACAGAATTTAACAGGTTTACGGATTTTGATAATGAAAAACTGAGTGTTATAAGCACTTATATCGAGTCTAATTATGGTTATAAAGTGATTATTCCGAAAGAATATTATGACCAACGAATTACTGTGCGAATAAATAAAAAGGAAGATTTAAAAACAATTGTTCTATTAATATCAGAAATGTATAACCTAAACTATGAAGTAAATGAAAAATTAAAACAGATTACTTTTCAATAGAAAAGAAAAGGATGCACTAGCCGCGAAACTAAACATCCTTCCTTAGTCAAGATAGTATAAAACTATCCATTTAATAATATTCAAAAATACAAAAATTCATGAAGCATATAATTTCAACATGCTTTTTTTTATTCAGTTGGACTATGTTCTCTCAAAACATAACCGTAACTGTAGATCAAACTGTAACATTAAAAGAGTTTTTTAAGCAAATTGAGAGTCAGACAGATTACAAATTTGCCTTTACAGATCAGATTAATATGAGCCAAAAATATTTTACTCAAAAAAAGGTTTATACTAATATCGAAATAAAACAACTTATAAATGAGCTTAATAAAAGTGGTTCAATCCACTTTTCGATCGTAGGTAATAATATTTTTGTAAAACAAAAAGTTACAAAAGGGTCCAAAAAGAATAAACTAACAGGGCAGGTTCTTGATCAAAATAGAGAACCTGTTATTGGGGCAAACGTATTTGTTGAAGAAATAGAAATAGGTGCTACAACCGATAAAAACGGAAAATATTCTTTAGACTTAGATAACGGAATTTATACTATTTTGGTTAGTTACGTGGGGTTTAAGAATAAAAAAAAACAAATTACGGTTTCTCAGGATGCAAAAAATGATTTCAGCATAGAGTCAGACAGTCAAGAGTTGGAGCAGGTAATTATAAGAACTAACAAAGCTGTTGATGTTAGAAACACCCAAATGAGTGTAAATAAGCTTTCGATGGCTGAGATTAAAAGATTACCGACTGCTATGGGTGAACCAGATCCTTTAAAATCATTATTGACGTTACCCGGAGTTACAAATGCCGGAGAAGCCTCATCGGGTTTTAATGTTCGTGGAGGTGCTGCCGATCAGAATTTGATTCTTTTAGATGGCGCTCCAGTATATGGTGACTCTCATATGTTTGGATTTTTCTCTATTTTTAATGCTGATGTTGTTAGCGGATTAGATTTATACAAAGGAGGGATTCCGTCTAAATTTGGAGGACGCGTTTCTTCAGTTCTAGATGTAAGTCAGCAAACAGGAGATCTTAATGAGTATAAAGTAAATGGAGGTATTGGTCTTATATCGAGCCGACTTTTACTACAAGGTCCTATAAAAAAAGATGTTGGTTCGTTTATTATTGCCGGACGTGCTTCGTATGCGCATTTATTTTTAAAACTCACTGATATTAAGAGTAGTGTTATGTTTTATGATATTAATGCTAAGTTAAATTATCGCTTGGGGGCAAATAATACAATTGCTTTTTCTGGTTATCTGGGAAATGATTTGTTTGATATTAACAATTTTTTCGCCAGTACATACGGTAATACCATGGGAACGGTTAGCTGGAAACATAAATTTTCGGAAAAGTTAAATACCAACCTTTCTGCTTTTTACAGTGATTATAAATTTAATCTGCAAATACCATTTCAGAAATTTGAATGGGATAGTAAAATAACCAATTACGGACTAAAATATAACTGGAATCACACCATATCAGAAAATTTTAAACTTAACTACGGTATTGATGCTTTATATTATGATTTTAATCCAGGAACTGTAAAGCCGTTTGGTCTTAATTCGGGGTATAATTATAATCAATTAGATAAAAAATACGCTTTAGAAACATCTGCCTATCTTGATGTAGAACATCAGGTTACAGAAAAGTTGAATCTTCGTTACGGACTTCGTTATAGTTCATTTTATCGTTTAGGTGGCGAAAGTATCAGTACTTACGAAAATGATCAAGCAGTAGTATATAATCCGTTATATCATATTTATGAAGAAGCAACACCAACTGGAAGCAAGTATTACGGAAAAGGACAAACCATTAGCAGCTTTAATAATTTAGAACCCCGATTGGCACTATCATACGCTTTTAATGATGAAACTTCTGTAAAAGCAAGCTACAACAGGATGGCGCAATATATTCATATGTTGTCTAATACCCGTGCTCCGTTGCCTATGACTATCTGGACACCAAGCGGACCTTTTACAAAACCACAAATGCTGGATCAATATGCAGTAGGATATTTCAAAAATTTTAAAGAACGGGAGTATTCTTTTGAAGGAGAATTATTTTATAAAAAAATTAAAAACCGTATTGATTACATTGATGGCGCAAATCTATTGGGAAACAATAATATTGAACAGGATATTCTGAATGGAGAAGCCAGATCATACGGTATGGAGTTATTATTCAGAAAAAATACAGGTCGTTTTACGGGATGGGTTTCTTATACTTTGTCTAAAGCTGAACAAAAAACGCCAGGAAGAACACCACAAGAACCTGGTATTGCTAATGGTGAATGGTATTTATCAGGATACGATAAATTGCATAATTTAAATATTACGGCAAATTATGATTTAAGCCCAAAATGGTCTTTTAATGCTAATTTCACCTTGCAATCAGGTCAGCCGGTAACATACCCAAACGGTTATTATGAATTTGGAGGAAGAAATGTGCCTAATTATACGTTGAGAAATGCCAACAGACTTCCTGCATATCACCATTTGGATATTGGTGCAACCTATACTCCAAAACCAGATAAAAAGAAAGGATGGCAAAGCTATTGGGTATTTAGTATTTATAATCTTTATAATAGGCAAAATGCTGCATCGATGATGTTTTCACAAAATACTAACTCGGGAACGAATGAGTCCAGACAACTGTCTATTTACGGATTAGTACCTGGTGTTTCTTATAATTTTAAATTTTAATAATATGCTAAGATTAAAAAAATACAACCTTAAAAGCAAAACAGTTACTTTATTTAGTCTTCTTTTTGTTTCACTTTTTTTATCCTGTGACAGGGTTGTTGAACTTGATTTAGAAACTGGTCCTCCCAGAATAGTTATAGATGCTGAGATAGTTTGGGAAAAAGGAACTAGTGGAAATGAACAGACAATAAAAATAAGCCGAATGGCTCCTTATTACAGTGCTGTTGTACCAAAGGTTTCAGGAGCACATGTAAGAGTTGAGAATAGTGAAGGGACTATTTTTACATTCAACGAATCAGCACCGGGTTTATATACCTGCACTAATTTTGTACCCGTGATTAATATGGAATATAAATTATTTGTAGAGGTTGATGGACAAAGTTTAACAGCTACTGAAAAATTAATTGCTGTGCCGCCAATAGACAAGATAGATCAGGAATTTATGCCCGATATAACAGGACCTGATCTTATTGTGGTAACATTTTATTACAAAGACCCAGCAGATCAGACCAATTATTATCTTACAGATTACAAAAGTGATATCCTTGCTTTTCCAGAATACACATCAACAAGTGATGAATTTGTTAATGGGAATGTAATAGATGAAAAATTTTCTGACGCAGATCTTAAACCGGGAAAAGTTCTTGATATAACACATCGTGGGATTTCTAAAAACTTTTATAATTATATGAATTTAATTTTAGAGGTAACAAATTCGAACCCTTTTGGTGCAGCACCAGGTAATATTAGGGGTAATGTTATAAACACAACTGACACTAATAATTTTGCATTGGGCTACTTCAGACTTTGTGAAACAAATCATATTATTTACACTGTAAAATAAGAATTTAATTGGAGGTTGATTTGTAAATACTTCTTGTTTAGGTTTGGATTCCGTAGAGTTATCTCTCTACGGGACTTCAAACTTTTTTATTTTTATAGATTTATGAAAACCTCTTAATTAATTCGGATAGTATCGAAAACAGTATTATTACTAAGGTATAAAACAAGTAAATTAAATAACTTTGTCTTATTGATACTTTTATAGATGACTAACAGATTATCATGAATAAAAAAATAATTGCACTACATAAAGATGAACTCAAGGACATCAGTTTAGATATTGTATCTATCGAACGTATTGATACTTCTGTACAAGTTGCACATCGTGATGATCATTATATGTTTATCATTCAGCAAAGCGGGAGGTTCTTATTAGAGCTTGATTTTAATGAGGTTCTTATGGAGGGACCATCATTATGTTTTGTTGTTCCTGGTCAGGTTCATAGATATATTGATTGTAAGAACTGTAAGGGATGGCTAGTTTTTATAGACAATGACTTCATTTTAAAACAATATCGAGAAATATTCAATACCTATCTTAATGTGCAGCAAGTAGTATCGGTACAAATGAATGAACCATCATTTGCTTTACTTCCTTTAATCGAAACTATAAATAAAGATAAATCAATGCCACTTCGTAAGACATTGTTAAATTCAGCATTGGAAACATTAACTGGAATAATAATATCCAAAATCATAGAATCACAAAACAGCAAAATAATAACCAATAGTCAGAAGTATGCTACTATTGCACGCTATAAACAATTAGTAAACACTAAACATAAAGAATTGAAGCAGGTAAAAGCGTTTGCTTCATTATTAAACATTAGTCCGCTTTACTTAAACCAAGTTTCAAAAGAAGTCACTGGTTTTCCTGCAAGTCACTGGATAAATCAGGAAACGTTACTAGAGGCTAAACGACTGTTACACTTTACATCTTTGGATATAAAAGAGATTGCTTTTGAGTTGGGCTATGAAGATCATACTTATTTTTCCCGCTTTTTTAAAAAAAATATAGGAATAACGGCCTCTGATTTTAGAAAAGAAAAAACATGATTTGTCCAATGATCGCTTTGGAATGAACTATATTTCTGGTTAGGACTCTTTCTAATTTTGCACTTATAATATTAAGACATAAAAAATTAGAAAGATGGACATCATCATTGAAAACAATGCAGATAAAAAATTTGCACAAATTATTACTCCGATAATTATATCGGTTTTTGGGGTTTACCTTACCATAGGAATGACTTTAGGAGTGCTTCCTGGTTTTATCCAAAATGATTTAGGATTCGGTAGCCTAATCGTAGGTATTGTTATAGGACTACAATCATTGGCTACACTACTAACAAGAGCCTATTCGGGAAAAATGACCGATACACAGGGCGCAAGAAAAAGCAATCATAGAGGCATAATTCTAGTTATTTTTTCAGGAATTATTTATACAACAGCTATATTCTTGAATTATAATGCCTCGCTTAGTCTGGGATTAATTTTATTTGCCAGAATAGTACACGGAATATCCGAAAGTTTATGTGTTACTGGCGCATTAACATGGGGGATAGGCTTGGTTGGCGGAGCCAAGTCAGGCAGAGTAATGACCTGGAACGGTATTGCAATGTACGCAGGTATCGCAATTGGAGCCCCAGCTGCAATATGGATTAAAAATTCTTTGGGTAGCGAATATGTATTTATTTTAATTATAGCTATTTCAATTTTCAGTTGGATTTCTACAATGAAGCTTCCGTCATTGCCTGTAGATTTATCACACATAAGACCTCCATTTTATAAAGTAGTAGGGCTTATTGCTAGTCAGGGCTTGGGACTTGCTTTTTCATCCATTGGTTTTGCTTGCCTTTCTTCATTTATAGCATTACTGTTTAAAGAACAAAACTGGGGAGATCCTTCACTAGCTTTTATGGCTTTCGGTGGGTGTTATGTTCTTACCCGAATTTTATTCTCATCCTATTCTGATAGGTTTGGAGGATATAAGGTAGCACTCGTTTCCTTAGTTGTAGAAATTTCTGGGCAGCTGTTAATCGGATTTTCAACATCAAAAACAATGGCTATAATAGGCTGTAGTCTGACTGGAATTGGTTTTTCATTAATATTCCCCGCTCTAGGTGTATTAGCAATAAAAAAGATAAGCCCCCAAATGAGAGGTACTGCCTTAGGAGCTTACGCCGCTTTCTTTGATTTATCACTAGCATTAGCTGCGCCTATAGCAGGAATCATTGCGGGCTGGTATGATTATCAATCGGTTTATTTCTTTGGCGCAATTAGCTGTTTAATAGCTGTTTTGATATTACTTTTTAATAATAAGAAATAATTTAACTCATGGAAACAATCAAAAAAAAGGGAGTAAGATCTGTTTTTACTGTCAAAGAAAAAATGTTCCTTACGCCACACTATATCCGAATTGTATTCGCTATGTCAGATCAACAGACAGAATTGTTTAAAAATGTCATGATTGGTGATCATAATAAGATATTCTTACCTGTTAATGGAACAAACGATATTGTATTTCCAGATGAACATACGACTAATAAAGAATCTTTATCTCCTGTAAGAACCTATACCACCCAATATATAAATTACAAAGAAAAAGAATTGTTTGTAGATTTTGTAGCACATGGAGATAATGGTCCTGCTTCTGGCTGGGCAATTAAGGCGAAAGCTGGAGATAGCTTGGGTATTGCAATGAAGGAATCTAGTAGAACAATATTGCGGGATGCTGATAAATATTTATTAATTGGAGACAGTACAGCTATTCCCGTTATAGGAGCCATGCTAGAACAACTGCCCGAAGGAGTCGAAGCCGATGTAATACTTGAAGTCTTTGGGGCTGAGGATGAAATGTTTTTGTCTTCCAAAGCAAATTTATCGATAAAATGGGTGCATAATCCATACCCAGAAAAAGGTAGTAATCTTGCAGAAATTGTACGTAAAAGAATTCTGCCTACGGGAAATAGATTTGTTTTTGCTGCAGCTGAATTTAGTATTATAAAAAACTTACGCAATTATTTTAAGCAGGAACAAAATTGGCTTTCTTCTGAATATTCAGCTATTTCTTATTGGAAAAAAGGAGAATCCGAAGATCAGTCATCCATACAACGCAAAGAGGAGCGACAAAATTAATTGACCTCATCAAAAGTAAATTAATACAAAAAAAAGAGATAAAGAAGGAAATCTTCTCTATCTCTTTTTATACTTATGCTAATTAGTCTGTAGTATAATTTTAGCAAGAAATGTATAAAACAATTTCTTAATTTGTACCAGCAGCACTTTTATCTACAAGAAATAATAATTCGCCTGAAACAGGTTTAATTAACTGCATTGGGTAAGTCGTAGGATTGTATGTTCCTGTTGTAACTTCTTTTAATGCTGGCGCTTTTTTCTCTCCAAAAGCCACTACTACAATTTTTTCTGCTTTGTTTATTAATGGTGCAGTAAGTGTAATTCGATGCATTTTTTGAGGTTCAAGGTAGTAGGCAGATACCCATTTATTTTGTTCCTCTAATACTGCTTGTCCAGGAAAAAGTGAAGCTGTATGTCCGTCGTCTCCCATTCCTAATAAAATAAGATCAAACTTTCCTTCATTTCCTAGTACCTCTCTAATAGACTTTTCATAAGTAACAGCATAATCTTCTGGTGTAACACCAGCTGCATACATTTCAAATATATTAGCTTTCGGAATAGGGACGTGGCTTAATAATGCTGCATAAGACATTTTTGCATTACTAAGATCATCATTAAGAGGAACCCAACGTTCGTCACCCCAAAATATAAAAACTTTACTCCAGTCTATTTTAGTTTTATAATCATCAGAAGCTAATAATTTGTAAATCCCTGCAGGAGATGAACCTCCGGTAAGTACGACAGTAAATTTGTCTTTTTCTGCAATTGCTTTCTGTGCAGCAGCTACAAATAGATCTGCGGCTACAGTATTAATTTCTTCTGTGTTATTATATATCTGTATCATCTAATACTTCTTCTTTTATTTTATTTTGTGAGTTTTGAATCCAAGCGTGTCCTTGGCGAGCCAATAATTCGTCAGCTTCTTCCGGTCCCCAGCTTCCTGCTTTGTAATTAGGGAAATTGGTTGGCGCTATAGTTTTCCATACTTGCTGTATAGTATCAATAGCATCCCAAGCTTGTTCTACCTGATCCCAACGCATAAATAGGGTAGGATCTCCTGCCAGAGCATCGGCAATTAAGGTTTCGTAAGCTTCTGGTGACATTGTAGAGCAGGAAAAATAATCAAATATCATTTCTGCTGGTTCTAATGAAAGTGACAGTCCTGGTTTTTTGGTCATAAACTGCAACTTGATATCCATTGCAGGCTGAATATTAATAATAAGCCTGTTTGGTGTCATACCCTCTTTTCCATACGAAAATGAAGAATGCGGAACTGGTTTAAACTGTATGATAATAGAAGACTGTTTTTCTTCCATTCTTTTTCCTGTGCGCAAATAGAAAGGAATTCCCTGCCATCTCCAGTTGTCCAGATAAATTTTCATCGCTACATAGGTTTCTGTATTAGAATCTGGAGCAATTCCTTTATCCTGACGGTATCCCGGAACAGGGTTTCCTTTTATAAAACCTGCATCATATTGACCTCTTACAATGTAATGATCAACCTCATCAGGTTTAATGCGTCGAATAGATTTTAAGACATCTGCTTTGCGGTTACGGATATCGTCTGCTTCTAATGATGCTGGAGCTTCCATAGCTGTCATACATAGAATCTGAAGCAGATGGTTCTGAATCATATCTTTTAAAGCACCGACTCCTTCATAGAATCCGCCGCGTTCTTCAACGCCAACTTCTTCAGCTACTGTAATTTGAACAAAATCGATAAAATTACGGCTCCATAAAGGTTCAAACATCGAATTTCCAAAACGGAAAGCAAGTATGTTCTGAACGGTTTCTTTACCTAAATAATGATCAATTCTGTAAATCTGTTCTTCTTTAAAAGTGTGCGAAAGCATTTCATTAAGTTCAATCGCTGAAGTTTTATCGTAACCAAAAGGTTTTTCAATAATGATACGATCCTGCTTGGCATTAGCCGCAAGGCCAATTTTTTTAATATTACTAGATATTGTAGTGATAAAAGAAGGAGTAATAGAAAGGTAAAAAAGACGGTTAGCACGTTCTTCAAATGCCTGATCAATACTATTTATTTTCTCATTTAATTTTTGATACGATTCTTCTTTGTCAATATCAAAACTTTGGTAGATTATGTGCGAAAGAAATTCTTGAGTTTCTAAATCAGAAAGTCCTTTCTTTCTTGAAAAAGTATTTAGATTTTCTAAGACATAGCTACGAAAGTCTTCATTACTTTTTTCTGCTCTTCCCAGAGCGATAATCTGAAACTTATCAGACATACGACCGTCTAGGTAGAGATTTTGAAATGCGGGAAAGAGTTTTCTCTTTGCCAAATCACCCGTTCCTCCAAAAATAACAATGATTGTTGGATTTATATTTTTGAACTTATTCATTTTAGTGTGTTGTGTTGCTTAAAGTTCTTTATTCAGACCATTGTGTATGGAAAACTCCTGTCGTATCAATACGCTCGTAGGTATGTGCTCCAAAATAATCACGTTGTGCCTGAATTAAATTTGTTGGAAGATTTTCTGATCTGTAGGCATCAAAATAAGCTAATGAATTCATTAGTCCAGCTACAGGCAATCCTTTTTGAACAGCAAATTGTACAACTGCTCTCATCCCAGATTGGTTTTCTGTTAATTTTGAAGCGATTCCAGAATCTAAAAGTAAGTTTGGTAAATCATTCTTAGTTGCAAATGCTTTTCTAAAATCTTCCAGAGCATTAGCACGAATAATACAGCCACCTCGCCATATCTTGGCAACAGTTTCGAGATTTAATCCGTAATTGTATTCTTTAGAAGCAGTATGAAGTTGTGCTAATCCTTGCGCATAAGTAACTACAATAGAAAAGTATAAAGCTGATTTTAATGCCGCAATTGCTTCACTTGTATTTACATCTGTTTCGGCAGCGTTCCAAGCTAGTTTAGTAGCGGCTTCAATTCGTTCCGGTTTAGTTTTAGACATATCGCGCATAAAAACTGCTGCATCGATAGTAGGAACTGGCACTTGTAAATCCATTGCGTTTTGCGAAGTCCATTTTCCTGTTCCTTTCGATTTTGCCCAATCAGAAATTTTATTAATCAGCCTGCTTCCGTCAGTATCTTTTTCTTTCAGTATGTTTCCAGTAATTTCGATCAAGTACGATTTAAGATCGTTTGTTTGGTTCCATTCCTCAAAAGTTTTCTGAATCGTATCTTCATCCAGATTATAACCTCTTTTCATTAGGTCATAAATTTCAGAAATCAACTGCATAATTCCGTATTCGATTCCGTTATGAACCATTTTTACATAGTTACCCGCAGATCCGTTTCCTAAATATTCTACGCAAGGTTCTCCGTCTACTTTTGCTGCAATAGCTTCAAAAATTGGGCGAAGTCTCTCGTATGCTTTCTGATCTCCTCCAGGCATCATAGCCGGACCAAATCTAGCGCCTTTTTCTCCACCAGAAATTCCCATTCCAAAGAAGTGAATTCCCTTAGCAGATAATTCTAAAAATCTTCTGTCTGTATCAGTAAAATAAGTGTTACCACCATCAATTATAATATCTCCTTGGTCTAAATGAGGTAATAAGCTTGCTATTGCGCTATCAACAGGTTTTCCTGCAGGAACCAATAACATAATAGCTCTAGGTTTTTGTATAAGCTCTACAAAATGCTTAACATCTGTAGTAGCTTCAATTGTATGGTCAGAATCTGCTTCTTGTTGAAGTGAATTAACTTTTTCAGTATCTAAATCTAAACCTGCTGCCGCAAAGTTATGGCTCGCAATATTCAAAAGTAAATTACGTCCCATTACACCGAGTCCTACGATTCCAAAATCAAATTTATTCATAGTTTTCAATTAACTAAAATTATTATAAAAATGCTTTTCCAAAAAAATGTAAGAAAAAAAACAGTAACGCTTTTTCATTCAGTTATTTGCGAAAAACAAAGTTTGTTTTAATCTTATATTTTAAGATTTACAGCGCTAAGTTAGAGAAAAATGATGAAACACTATATTATTTACTATCCTCTTTAAGCCTTTATTATGTTACTTTTTATGTGATAAAATAAATTTTATTGTCGAAAGTCTTTAGCAAATACAAAAAAGCTCCATTAGAAATAATGGAGCTTTTTATGTTTAATATTTAATACATGTGTTTTTTCTTTCAGACATGGATTGTAAATTTATGTAACTGAGATTATAGATTACTTTCCTTTTAATAAATTGATACTTACCGTTGCTATATCAGCATCTGGAAATCGTTTAAAAATTGATTTATCTGGAAATAATCCTGCTTCGGCAGCAACATTATTAAAAACATCTATCTCAACAATATATTGGTCAGAAAAACCATGAGTGGCATCGTACGCTGTTGCAGGAGTTTTACCTAAATTACTGGCAGCAAGTTTTGGATTTATGGTATGTAATTCGATAAGAAGCAATCCAAATTTACGCACATACGGCGACCATTTTTGTAAATGCTCCAGAAGATTATCCTCTACAAGGTTATTACTGACTCTTTTTCCTCTATAGGCAAATGCACCTGTAGATTCACTAATCCTGTCTTTGCGAATGTGTTCCGGATCTTTCCAAATTCGATTGTGATCCAGAAAAGTCCTTACGTTAAGTAAATCTTTCAGATCAATATTATAATTTTCTCTTAAATCATCCGAGAGCATATCCGGACGACCAATGTCTCCCCAAATTACCTTTGCCCAAATATCTGCTTTTATAAGATTGGCTCTGGTTACTTTCAGTGCAGCCTGATTATAATCTGCTCCAACGAGAAATAAAGGATATTCATCGAGCATTTTACCTCGCAAGGTTTGCCTGTCGATTACTTCAAAAATATGTTGCAGAAAAGCGCCATTACCACAACCCATATCCAGGATTCCTTTTGGTTGTTCTTTAATTGGCAAATTGAAAAGTTTAACGATAATTTCATCTACTACTTTAAAATAAGTATCGTGAGCACCACCGCTGCCCCAAACATTCATTTCGCGATCAACGTGAATTTCATTTTCGCCGCCAGCAATCATTCTTAACGCAGCAGGATCGCCAAAAATTAACTCTTCAATTTTTGCAAATGTTGGCAAGTAAGAAACTGTAACACCGTAGGCACTGGCTCTTTTTGCAAAAAACAAACCGTCTTCGGTAAATTGATAATTGCCATTTTTTTCCAGAAACCATCCTAGATGTACAAAAAAGTCTAATATTTTTTTGAAATTTTCAGGAGATTTATGAAATTCTTCTGGCTTAAAAGAAGTCTCCATAAAATATTTATGAAACATTCCTTTCATTGCCAAACGCACTATCGTAGGTCCAATTAAATAGCCTTCTATATGTTTTAAAATCTGGGTCTGAATACTATTTATCAGAGCATCACTAGAAGGTTCAATTCCGTAGTTTTTTTTATATTTTTCAAAAATAGCATTGAGTTTTTCAAACGGCACATCTTCAAATAGGCGAGGGTGGAACTGGATAGAAAACTGAAGTAAATCAACAACATCTTCGTAAAGATGAAACATCGAAAAAGCTATTGCTGTCTTTTCATTTACCGAAATTTTAATTTCCTGTTTTTGGTTATCGACTTCATAATCTAAGAAACCTTGAGAAGCCAAAATCCTTAAGCCTACATTTAGATAACCTTCATTTGCTTTAAAAGCGATTGCAAGTTCAGTTAGTTGTACTTGCTTTTTGTTCAGGATAAACTCTAAAACATCTTTATTTCTTAATGCGATCGCCACTGGTGCAACTGCTAAGCCGTCTAGATGTCTGAAAATGGAACCTCGGAGTAGTGATTTATCGGTCATAGTAAAAGGTTGATGGTTTGATAAAAATAGTCATTTTTTTTAACAGAGAACATATCTGTTTTAGCAAATCACACTAGCATGGTATATCGCGTTTGATTCGGTAAAAACACGACTTGTTTTTGATAATAACACGGTTTGGAAACAGCAAAGATCTCTTATTATTGCTATCCGTTTAGAAAAAATCTTACACAACAGAAAAGCATCTATTAATATTAACTATTTTATTTTTAGACATTTAAAAACTCCCCGATATTTTAATTAACATTTTTTTACAAAAAAAACAGTTAAAATTTTGGGACTAATTTTTTTCAATATACTTTTGTTCTATCAAGTTAGTAGAATTTAAACTAAAATAAGTATAAAGTATTTCATTTTTTGAATAAGAGTAAGTCATTTATCGATCTAGATGACATATCGTTGATAAAAATTCTTCAATCTCTAATTCACGCAAATTTTTAAAAAGATAGGTTTTCAATTTTAGAGTTGAAATCTTATAAAGACCAATTCAAATAATAGTAATCCAAAATAAATAAAAATGAAAAGACGAATGCAATGCAGATAAAAAAAAACCATTTCTGTTGCAGCAGAAATGGTGAAGCTTAAAGAAATTGTACATCTCTATAAGGAAGCGAGAATGGATTAAATCCATTTTCGGCTCGCCTTATTTATTAAACTAAAACAAAGTAATGAAAAAAAAATTAAATAGATATGCATGGCTATGCATTTTGTTGATTTCCATTGGGGTTAGAGCACAAGAAACCAAGCCATTAATTCAATCCAAACTAGAAGGAAAAGTAATCGATGCTATTACAAAGGAGCCTATTATTGGTGCTTCGGTAAATATTAAGGGTACTACACACGGAGTTATAACAGATACTGAAGGGCAATTTCATTTCCAGACTGGACAAAAACTTCCTTATACGCTAATAGTAAGCTATATGGGATATAAAAAAACGGAAATTGTAGCTAATGGAAATTCAATAACTATTAATCTAACTGAAGAGCAGAATGTATTATCAGAAGTTGTAGTTACCGCACTGGGTATTACAAAGGAAAAGAAATCTTTAGGATATACCACTCAATCACTTAAGGGTAAGGAGTTGGCAGAAACAAAAGAAACCAATTTCCTGAATAGTCTTACAGGTAAATTGGCAGGAGTACGTATTACAAATTCGCAAGGAGACATGGGATCATCACGTATCATTATTCGTGGTGAAACCTCTATATCTGGAAATAACCAGCCTCTATTTGTAGTAGATGGAATTCCGGTAGATAACTCACAGTTAAACGCTGGTGGAGCTACTCGCGATTTTAAAAATGCTATTGCCGATTTAAATCCGCAAGATATTGAATCATTAAGTGTACTAAAAGGACCTAATGCTGCTGCTCTTTACGGATCGCGTGCTGCACATGGTGTTGTACTTATAACTACAAAATCAGGAAAAGGACAAAAAGGATTGGGTGTAAGCTTCAGTTCAGGTATAACTATCTCTCAAGTTGCTACTTTACCTAAATTTCAGAATTCATTTGGACAAGGATCCAATGGGAAATTTAGTTATGTAGATGGTAAAGGTGGTGGAATTAATGATGGTGTTGATGAAAGTTGGGGACCTAAACTAGATGGTCGTCTTATTCCTCAGTTTTATTCAAATGGAGAAGCAGTGCCTTTTGTGGCTAATCCGGATAATGTGAAAGACTTTTTTAATACTGGTCTTACTTACGATAACAGTATTTCGGTAGCCAAATCTGATGAAAAATCTGATTTTCGATTAGGAGTAAATAATCAAAAACAATTAGGAACTGTGCCTAATAGTGAAATAAACAAAACAAACTTTACGGTTAATACTAATTATCAAATATCTAAGAATATAAAAGTAGGGGTAACGGCAAACTATATTGTTACCGATGCTCCAGCACTACCAGGTGGCCCATTTGGTAACCGTGCTGCTGGTGTAATGCTACAGTTTCTTTGGTTCGGACGTCAGGTAGATATCAATGAGCTTAGAAATAATAGAGATGTAAACTGGAACAACAGCTATTATAGCAATCCGTATTGGAATGCTTATTATAATACTACCAGCCAGCAGCGTAACCGCTTGATAGGAGATATTCACTTAGATGCAAAAATTGCCGATGGGCTTAATTTTAAATTCCGTACTGGAGTTGACTATTATAACGATCGCAGAAAATACGAGATTAAATATGGTACTAATGGAACTCCTTTTGGGTCGTATGCAGAAGATGCTTATACGGTAAACGAAAGAAACACTGAGGGTATCTTGCAATATACCAAAAAACTAAGCCAGGATTTTAGTTTAGATGCTCTTGCCGGATTTAATATCCGTAACCACAGCGATGCAAACAATTATCAAAAAGCACCTCGTCTGGCTGTACCTGATTTATACACATTGACAAACTCTCGAGATCCGTTAACTTCATCAAACACATTCTCAGAATTAAAAGTATATAGTGTATATGCTTCAGCACAATTTGGTTATAAAAATTATGCTTTCTTAAACGTAACTGCGCGTAATGACTGGTCATCGACATTACCAAGCAGTAACCGTTCTTATTTCTATCCTTCTATTAATGGTAGTTTTGTAGTATCTGATGCTTTTAATCTAAAAAGCAATACACTCGACTTTTTAAAACTACGTGGTGGTTGGTCTGAAGTAGGTAATGATGCAGATCCGTATCAATTGGCTACAGTTTACACTTTCAAATCCGCATTCGACGGAAATCCAATTCAAACCTCTTCTCAAAAGAAACTTAATGAGAACTTAAAACCAGAAACAACTCGCTCTACAGAGATTGGTCTAGAATCTTCTTTCTGGAAAAACAGATTGCATCTTGATGTTGCTTATTATAACACCAATAGTTTTGACCAGATTCTGGAGATAAAAACAACTACTGCAAGCGGTTATAATTCGCAATTAATTAATGCAGGTAAAATAAACAATCATGGTATAGAAATTCAATTGGATGGAAATCCTATTCAAACTAAAGATTTTAAGTGGAATGTAGGCGTCAATTATTCAAAGAATATAAGCAAAGTAGATGTTCTTGATTATGAAGGAAACATTCAAAACTACACAATTGGTTCTTCTGGAGGTGTTGATGTATTAGCATCGGTAGGGCAAGCCTATGGCGCACTTTACGGTACTGCTTATCAGCGTGACGCAAACGGAAATATTGTAGTAGGGGCTAATGGATTGCCAAAAGCTGATCCGCAAAAGAAAGTATTAGGACATTATACTCCTGATTATTTAGGTGGTATTACAAACACATTAACTTACAAGAATCTTGAATTTTCATTCCTTGTTGATGCTAGTGTAGGTGGGGAGCTTTTTTCTGGAACTAACAGAACTGGTAATTATACTGGTGTGCTAGCTCAAACTCTCCCGGGTCGTGATGCTGCCAATGGTGGATTAAATTACTACTATGCAGGTAATAACAAAACCTTATTGACAGGTGCAGCACCAAATGGAGCAACTGTATATGATGACGGTGTTATCTTTAACGGTGTATATGCAGATGGAACTCCCAATACTCAGGTAATTAGCGCACAAGAGTATTACAAAGCATCATATAATATCAGCGAAGCTTATGTTTACAGTTCAACTTTTGTAAAATTAAGAGAAGTAAGACTTACTTACAATGTCAACAAAAATCTAATTAAGAAATTTGGATTACAAGGAGCGAGTATTACTGCAACAGGACGCAATCTATTTTTTATCTACAAAGACGTGCCCAATATCGATCCTGAATCGGCTTTTAATACAGGAAACGGACAAGGATTGGAGAGTTTAGCTTTGCCAACTACCAGAAGTTTTAGCCTTAATGTTAATCTTAAATTTTAAAAACACGAAATCATGCTAAAAAAACTATCATATATAACACTATTTGCATTGTCCCTGTTTTCATGCAGTGACAGCTTGGACGAAATTAATAAAAATCCAAATGCAACAGAAACTCCATTGGCGCCTTACTTATTAACAGGATCATTAAAACAAGGTGCTGATTTATATTGGGGGTCAATAAATAACTTTGACTCGTCTTTATTATTTGTTCAGCATTGGGCTAAAATCCAGTATACAGAACCTGACAGATATGATGTATCTAATACTTCTTTCACTTCTTTATGGGATACGGGATACGCAACCTTAATTACGGATTTAAATACGATTCTGAATTTCCCAAACCAACAAGCAAATTCAAATTATAAAGGGATTGCACTAACGCTGCGTTCATGGACGTTTTTATTGTTGACAGATGCTTACGGAAGCATTCCTTATAAAGAAGCTGGTCTAAAAGTAACACCTGCATATAATACTCAAAAGGAAGTATATACAGGATTACTAGAAGATTTAAAACAAGCTCAGTCCTTGCTAAATCCAACAAATGGAACTGTAATTGGTGATTTGGCTTATAAAGGTGATATTACTAAATGGAAAAAACTGGTAAATTCGCTTCGTTTGCGTATTGCGTTAAGAATTTCTGATAAAGAACCTGCTTTAGCTAAACAAACTGCGATTGAGGCAACAACCGATGCAGCCGGGTTAATTAGTAACAATAGTGAAATCTTTAAGTTTACTTACACGAGTTCGCCTCAGCAAAATCCAGCTTCGGCTTGGTTCGAAACTAGAGATGATTATCGTATTTCAAAAACATTAGTTGATAAGTTAAATGCATTATCAGATCCTCGTTTGCCTGTTTATGCTCAACTACCATCAGATGCAAGCGTAGGCAAATATGTTGGAGGTGCCAATGGATTATCTAACAGTGATGCTAATAGTCAGGGTTTTGCTAAAACGTCAAAACCAGGTACGTATTTCTTAACCTCGGCATCACCAGCAGTAATTGTTTCTTATTCCGAAGTACTATTTAATCTTGCTGAAGCTGTAGCACGTGGCTATATTCCTGGAGATGCAGAGCAATTTTATAAAAATGCAATCACGGCATCGTTCAATCAATTTGGTATTACCGATGCAACAATTATTTCTAATTATCTTAATCAGACAACGGTTAAATATGATGCAACAAATTATGCAAAATCGATAGGTACTCAAAAATGGATTGCATTTTATGGGCAGGGTCTTGATGCTTTTGTAGAGTGGAGGAGACTGGATTATCCAGTTTTAACAGCTGGTCCAGCTACAGTTTTGGACGGACAGATACCTTCGCGCTTTTTTTATCCAGGTACAGAACAATCGCTAAACGGAAATAGTTATAAAGCCGCAGTAACTGCTCAAGGAAAAGACTTGCTTACTACAAAACTATGGTTTGATGTGAAGTAAACAGAATTCCGAAAGAGATATTCAACTTTAAGAATATAAAAAAGCTAAATCGAAGGATTTAGCTTTTTTTATGTCTAATAAATGCGACACATTGAAGCTCTATTTCCCAATGATATAAGATTAAATTAAAAAACGCCTCAGTAACTACTTGATATTTTGCTAACTAACTGTTTATTTAATAAATTTTAACATATTGTGTATTCTATAATTTATTATTTTTGCAGAGTAGATTAGAGCAGTGATTCTATTTTGTTAAACGACTATCTTTAAATGCATTTAAAATTTGCTTTTATGAAAATACTTTATTTAATTTTATTTCTTAATATCGGATTTTTTTCTACCTCCAATAATAACAATTTAACGACTACATCTGGTACTGAAGTCGAAAGATTTAATAGTCAGTTAAGTGATCTTAAATGCATGATAGATGGAAATCCTAAATTTAATCCTAAGGTTGCCTTTTTTATCGATATGAAGATTAAATCAGGCATGAACCGCTTTTTTGTGTATGATTTAGAGAATAATAAAATCATAGATAAAGGATTAGTAGCTCATGGATCAGGGTCAGAAACAGGGATTAATGGAGATTTAAAATTTAGTAACATGCCAAATTCTAAATCTACTTCTTTAGGAAAATATATAATAGGTAAGGACTACAAAGGAATGTTTGGAAAATCTTATAAATTATTTGGTTTAGAGGAAAGCAATAATAATGCCTATAAAAGAGCTATAGTACTGCATTCTTATTCTGCTGTTCCTTATGAAGAGCAAGATTATTACATTAGTCACAGCCAAGGATGCCCTATGGTAAATGAAGTATTTTTTAAGAGAATAGAAAAAATAATAGATACTTCTAAATCGAGTATTGTTTTAGATATTTATTATTAAACAAAATACTGATACAGTTACAATAAGTTGAGACTTATTAAAAATCAACTGGATTAAAAATCCCGCATTATATATTTGATGATAAATAAAAATTATCAAACTAAAAACCTCCAAAGTCTATTGATTTTGGAGGTTTTATCATTATAAATATGTTCAAGTATAACTTTTATTACTATATGCTATAAAAAATATACATTTTAAATCTAATTAAAAAATACAAATCTAGATTTTGATATTTCCCACAACTATTCTATTAATCTTCACCAACTCACTGATTACAGAATTGTACTGCTGATTAAAACAAATAAAAAAAAGCCCAATTCTAAAGGCTTTTTTTGCTTCTAATTCGATTCCAACTCAAATAACTGAACTTGGTTTTTAAGTCTTTCAATAACCAGATTCATCATTCTTTTGTTCAGACTAGATGAGTTTAGAATATAAGTTTGATATTCATCTAATGTAAAAAGAGCGATAACCATTCCTTTTAGTGAATTTCGAAACTTAATGTCTTTCTGAATAGAGTTTTCGATTACCGATAGTTTCTTTTCTACCGTATAAGAATAAAAATCAGTTTTGTTTTTATTTACATAATTTATAAAAACAGCCACCAATAAATCATTTTGAAGTTGTAAAATTGGCCGAAGTACTTCGTTTTGAAATAATTCATCTGCAGAAGATTGAGCATTTACAGTGCCTAAAGTTGGTCCTCGGAATTCTTGTAAAAAAGTATCTCGCTGGCTCATGTTTTTCTTTTAAAATTAAAAAAAATAATGATACTAAAATGTTATTTTTGTTACTAATAAATTAACAATTATGAGATTTCATACTCGAAAATGGGTTAAACCCGAAGACCTAAATCCAAACGGAACTTTATTTGGAGGACAATTACTGGCATGGATAGACGAAGAGTTGGCTTTATATACAATTATTCAGTTAGAAAACTACAGAGTGGTGACCAAACACATGTCCGAGATTAATTTTAAAAGCTCAGCCAGACAAGGAGATATTGTCGAAATTGGGATTGATGTAGTTAAGTTCGGAAACAGTTCGCTAGTATTAAGATGTATTGTGCGAAACATGATGACCAGAGAAACGATTATTACAATCGATAATATTACAATGGTAAATCTTGGAGAAGATGGCAAACCAAAAGCACACGGAAAAACGAAGATAGAATACGTAAAAGACCGTTTGTAGACTTAAATATTAACCCTATAAGTTATGTAAGTTCATCTAAGCAAGGCTTATATTTCCTTATATAACTTATATGGTTTAAGAATTGTATTTTGAGTATTTAATCTAAATGCCCAATTTGAGAAGGCAACTCAAAAATCTCAAGATCAAAATATACTATCGAAGCCATAACGTGATCAAAGATATCAGCCATAATATATTCATAATTAGCCCAACGTTTATCACTCGAGAAAGTATAAATCTCTAAGGGAACACCATGCGCAGTCGATTGCAACTGACGGCACATCATATGCATCTCTTTATTTAATCCAGGATGATTCAGCATATACTGGATAATATATTTTCTGAACAAACCAAGATTAGTCATATTGCGACCGTTTAAAGCCAACGACTTATCTATGCCATGCATCGTGTTAAACTTTTCTATTTCAGCCTGTCGAGATTCAATATAAGGAGTAATAAGTTGGATTTTCTTCATCAAAGCCAAATCTTCATCATTTAAAAAACGAATAGTACTGGTTTTAATCAAAATATGTCTTTTGATACGACGTCCATTCGATTTTTGCATTCCGCGCCAGTTCTGGAACGAGTCCGAACTCAAAGCATAAGTAGGAATGGTAGTGATAGTATTGTCAAAATTTCGAACCTTTACCGTAGTAAGATTAATCTCGATAACATCACCATCGGCACCAAACTTTTCCATCGTAATCCAGTCACCAATACGAACCATGTCGTTTATCGCAACCTGTACGCTAGAAACAAACCCCAGAATAGTATCTCTAAAAATCAAGATAATAATTGCCGAAAGCGTTCCTAAAATAGTTAGCAATTCACCTTGCTTGATTCCGAATAATTTAGAGATAATAATAGCTACCCCAAAAATCCAAAGCACCATCATGACAACCTGAATAAAACTATCAATAGGTTTATCGCTGTATTCTGGTTTTTGTTTTAAATAATCTTTAAGCGAATTAAATACAGTACGGATAATCCACAACAATAATAGTACAATATAAACACCTACTATTTTTCCGAAAATCAATTCCCAATATTCATATTTATCCAAGATTATCGGAACAGCTTTATAAATAAAGAAAAACGGAATTAAGTAAGCCGTATATTTAGTTGTTTTATTATTGATTAAAAAATCATCAAATTTAGTTTTTGTCTTTTGAGCAAAAATTGCAGTTAGCGTAACCAAAACAAATTTTGCTACATAATACACGGCATAAGCCATGATTATTAATAAAGCAATATTAATAGTAAGGCTGAGATAAGACGCAATATTGCGGCTCATGCCCCAGTCTCTAAAAAGAGGGTATAAGAAGTTAAATATTTTCTCCAAAAAATTAGGCATTTTTTAAGTATTTATACTCAACATAAAAAGTTCCAAACGGTATTACAGAAGCAACCAAAATCAACATAAATGTTTTAAAATCCCATTTTTGAGCACTTTTTAATAAAATAGCCAATAAAACATAAGCTACAAATAACAAACCATGACTCATTCCGATAGGGAACAATAATGTTTTATATAATGGGAAATTTGTAGGCTTAATAAAAAGCATGTTAGAGAATAAAACCAAATATGAAATTCCTTCTAAAATCGCTGTAATCTTAAAAATCTTGAGCATTTAATTATTTTTTTAAATTATTATCGGTAAAATTAATGATTCTGCTTGATTTTTAGGGTATCGAAAGCTAAAGTAATTTACTTTTACAATCTTAAACAGTGATAATGAGTAAACGCGATTTAAAAAAATATTTAAACGATCTTACCAAAGAACAACTCGAAGAGCAAATAATCGAATTATACGAGAAATTTAGCCCAGTAAAAGTGTATTACAATTTTGTTTTTAATCCTAAAGAAGAAACACTTTTGCAGGAATGCAAATTAAAAATTTCGCACGAATATTTTCCCGTAAGAGCAAAAGCAACACGCCGTCGGGTAAAACCAAAAATGCGTCGGTCAGTAGCTCAAAGATACATCAAACACTTTATACTTTTAGGAGTAGACCCCTTTGTAATCGCCGATGTTATGCTTTATAACATCGAAATTGCTCAAACATACTCTTCAGAAAACGCAATAAAGCAAGAACTTTTTTACAAAAGCATGTTTAATTCATTCGAACAAGCGGTAAATTTTATAATTTCAAACGGAATTTTAGCCGAATTTAAATCCAGAATCAATCAAATTCATCAGGAAACTATTACCCAAAAATGGAAAAACGAGCCTGATTTTGAAGTAATTTTGGATAAAATGTTCTTTTAGAACCAAATTCATAATTAAATAATAGCGAAACTTTTCCTTTTATTTTAAGATAAAAAAGACAGAATAACTGTTTTTTAGGTGTATTTTTGCAAAAACCAATAAAATACAATGTCTCAAAACACTTTAGAAATAGAAAGAGAAGAAAAAAAAGAACTATATGCATACCAAAAAGGCGATATCGACGCCATTTTTGATCGTTTAGACAACGGTTCAGCGCAACATCATTTGTTGTATCAATTGCCTACAGGTGGAGGAAAAACAGTAGTTTTTTCCGAAATCGTACGCCGTTATTTGTCACAACACGATAAAAAAGTAGTAGTTTTAACACACAGAATTGAACTTTGCAAGCAAACTTCAAAAATGTTGAAAGGTTTTGGTGTTAAAAATAAGATAATCAATAGCAAAGTAAAAGAACTATTAGATCAAAACGAATATTCTTGTTTTGTGGCGATGGTCGAAACATTAAAAAACCGTATTAATGACGAAAAACTACATTTAGATAATATTGGTTTAGTAATTATCGATGAGGCGCATTACAACTCATTCCGTAAACTATTAAGCTCGTTTAAAAATGCATTTATATTAGGAGTAACAGCAACGCCGTTAAGTTCGAATATTAAATTGCCAATGCACGAAAGTTACGATGAACTAATTGTAGGAGACACAATAGGTTCATTAATCGAGAAAGGCTTTTTGGCAAAAGCAACCACTTATAGTTATGATGTAGGTTTAACATCATTAAAAGTAGGTATCAATGGAGATTACACCGTAAAATCCTCAGATGATTTATATACAAATACAATCATGCAAGAAAAATTATTGCATGCATATACAGAAAGATCACTTGGTAAGAAAACCCTAATTTTCAACAATGGTATTCATACATCATTATATGTGTATGAAACATTTAGAGAAGCAGGATACGATATTCGTCATCTGGATAATACAAGTAGTAACGAAGAGCGTAAAGACATTTTGCAATGGTTTAAGAAAACTCCAGATGCTATTTTAACATCAGTAGGAATCTTAACTACAGGTTTTGATGAGCCTACAGTAGAAACTATTATATTAAACAGAGCTACAAAATCATTGACATTATATTACCAAATGATTGGTCGTGGTTCAAGAAAATTACCTAATAAAGACGAATTTACAGTAATTGATTTAGGAAACAATGCAGCACGTTTTGGTTTATGGAGCGAACCAGTAAACTGGCAACATATCTTTAAATCACCAGAATTCTATTTAGAGAATTTACGTGACGATACCGAAATCGAATTGTACTTTAAATATAGCATGCCACCAGAATTGCGTGCAAAATTCAGCAAAACTGCCGATGTAACTTTTGATGTCGATGAAGAACACAAAATCGCCATAGCACAAAATTTACGTTCAAAAGTAGTTTTGGATAAATCATTAGAGCAACACGCAGCAATGTGTGTAGATAATACCGAAACATTACAAGAAGCAAAAGCATTAGGAAAAGAATTAGAAGACGATATCGATTGCCGAATCAAACGCTATTCAAAATGTTTAAGTCAGTGTAGTAAGAATTACCGCGAATGGCTTATAGACGATTATAAATTAAGATTAGTATTATTAACCGGTAAAAAATACCGCGAAAAAATAATGAACGAACCAGATTGATTTTTTAAGTCCTAAAGTTTGTCACTCTGAGCGTACCGAAACTTCGAGAGAAGAGTAAGGAGCTATTTCCTGCTGTACACTATATCTTTTATTTTTATAAAGAAAAAAAATAAAAGGATACCGTTGCCATCAGGGCTAGGAGTTCCGTAGTTATAATAAAATAAAAAAATTGAACCATTAAGAGATTAAACTTAACTTTTCTTAATCTCTTAATGGTAAAATAATAAAAATTAGTCTTATTAGTACAATTTGTAGCTAAGAAAAATAAACTATTTAAGAGATTAAGCTTAATTTTCCTTAATCCCTTAATGGTTCAAAAAAAAAATACAATCAGAAATCTTTAAATCTTTAAATTTTTCAATTTTTAAATAAATTAAAACAATGTCAAAACAATTTTCAGATTTAGGAATTTCAGCACCGATATTAAAAGCGTTAACCGAATTAAACATAGTTACACCAACTGAAATACAGCAGAAAACAATTCCGCTTATTTTAGCAAATAACAGTGATGTAGTAGGTTTAGCTAAAACAGGAACAGGAAAAACTGCTGCTTTTGGATTACCATTATTGCAGTTAATCAATCCTGAACTTCCTACGGTTCAAGCTGTAATTTTAGTTCCAACAAGAGAATTAGGACATCAGATATTTAAAAATTTAGAAGATTTTTCAAAACACCTGCCACAAGTTTCTATTGCAGCAACTTGCGGAGGAATCCCAATAAAACCACAAATAGAGCGTCTTACACAACCTACACACATTGTAGTTGCAACACCAGGACGTTTAATCGATTTAATTCAGCGTAAAGCGGTTAACTTAAAAGAGACACAATACCTTATTTTAGATGAAGCCGACGAAATGGTTTCTATCCTAAAAGAAAGTCTTGACGAAATCGTAGCCGAATTACCAAAAAAACATACAACGTTATTATTCTCGGCAACATTACCAGGAACAATTAAGCAATTAATCCAGAATTACTTATCTAAAAATGTAGTTCAGGTAAGTGCAGATATGGAAACGGTAGGAAACCAAGGAATTGACCACGAATATATTGTAGTAGATCCGATAGAGAAACTAGAAGTTTTAATGCATTTCTTAAACTCCAGAGATGGAGAACGCGGAATCATCTTTTGTAAAACAAAAGCAGCCGTAAATAAATTGGCCAAAAACTTAGCCATTAACCGTTTTTCTTCAGGAGCTTTACACGGAAGTTTATCGCAAGGAATCCGTGATAGAATCATGGAGCAATTCCGCGAAGGACACATCAATATATTAGTAGCTACAGATTTGGCAGCTAGAGGAATAGATGTTAAAGAAATTTCATATGTTGTAAATTATCATTTGCCAGATGCTTACGAAGCTTATGTACACCGTAGCGGTAGAACTGCTAGGGCAGGGGCAAAGGGACTTTCGCTTACAGTTTTACAACCAGAAGAAGTAAAAGAAATAGCAGATTTTGAAAAAGAACTAGGAATTAAATTTACCGAGTTCAAGAAACCATCTGTAGCAAGTTTGGAAGAAAACAATACCTTATTGTGGGCAAAACAAATCTTTAAAACAAAGCCAAATCACGACGTTTCTACAGATTTAAAAACCAAAGTAAAAACAGTTTTTCATCATTTAACCAAAGACGAATTGATAGAAAAGTTACTTGCCAATTATTTGTTGCAAAACAAAACTGAGATAGTCGAAAAACCTGTTAAAAAATTCAAAAAGTAATAAAACTGACAATTGTCATTGCACATTAATGTTGTACTTTTATAAGGTAATTTTTTTAAAAACAATCTTACTTATAAAATAACAATATATGAAAATAGTTATTATAGGTGGCGGTTTTGCAGGAATCAATCTTGCAAAAGAGCTAGTCAATCACAATCAAATCCAAGTCACACTTGTAGACAAAAACAATTATAATTTTTTTCCGCCGCTTATTTATCAGGTAGCTACAGCTTTTTTAGAACCATCAAGTATTAGCTACCCATTTAGAAAATTTTTTGCAGGCAAAAAGAACCTTAACTTTAGATTAGGAGAATTACAAGAAGTAGTTCCTGCTGAAAATAAAGTAATTCTTAATAACGGAGAATTAGCATACGATTATTTAGTATTTGCAACTGGTGCCGAAACCAGTTATTTTGGATTGGAAAACGTAATGAAAAACGCCATTCCGATGAAAACACTAAATGATGCCATCGTAATGCGTAATACATTGCTTAAAAATCTTGAGAAAGCAGCTATTACCAAAGATATTCGTAAGCGCCGTAAACTATTAACCATTGTTGTAGCCGGAGGCGGACCAACAGGAGTAGAAGTTTCGGGAATGTTTGCCGAAATGCGTAAAAACATCTTATTAAAAGAATATCCAGAGCTAGATACCACAGCAAGTAATGTTTACTTAGTCGATGGAGGAGACGCACTGTTGGCGCCAATGAGCAAAGCATCGCAACAAGACACCCTTAAAGCACTTACAGAGTTGGGCGTTGTGGTAAAACTAAATAATCGAGTTACCGATTATGTAGATGATATTGTATATTTTTCTAACGGAGAAACCATTCATACCAAAAACCTAATTTGGGCAGCCGGAGTTTCAGCCAAAGCTTTCGATGGTATTCCTGTGGAAAGTTACGGACGCGGTAAACGTATGGCAACCGATGCGTATAATAAAGTGAAAGGAGTTGAAAATATTTATGCCATAGGTGATACATCTATAATGGATACTGACCCTGCATTTCCAAACGGACATCCGCAAGTAGCACAAGTGGCGATTCAGCAAGGAATAAACTTAGCCAAAAACTTCAAAGCAATTGCTCAAAACAAACCATTAAAACCTTTTATATATGTAGATAAAGGTTCGATGGCAATTATAGGTAAAAATAAAGCGGTTGTAGATTTACCAAAACCAAAATGGCATTTTAATGGATTCTTAGCTTGGGCAATTTGGTTATTTATACACTTAGTTTCACTTATAACATATCGTAATCGTCTTAGTACATTCTATAACTGGATGATTGCTTATTTTGCAAAAGATCAATCATTGCGTATGATTATCAGACCAGACAAGAAAGCAATAAACTAGAAGGTATTTTTCGGGCACAGATCTACTTGATCTAGAGGAACGCTGATTAAACGAAAACACGGATTAAACAGATTTTTTATCTTTTAATCCGTGTTTTTATTTTCGTAAATCCGTATTTCGCGTTCCTTTAACAAAGAGTTTAGACTGAGTAAATAATCTAAATTTTAATTTTTCATTAAAAGCTCCAGCGGAGCGTAATATTTATAGTCAATTTGTACGTCTTTCTAGCTAAAGCTCCAGCGGAGTGACATCTTAATGTTTTTAAAAATCCGTTTTTGATCTGTGTTTTCGCGATAGCGAATCTGTTTAATCCGCGTCCCTCTGTACAAACTATATTTATTTCATTAATGAATCATTGCTGTTTCTTCATCATTAGAAGCAGCAATTTTTTCTTTTATAAAACGTTTCCCAATATTTAAAATTATAAATGCGGTAATTGTAGTTGTAGTCATAATCGCAACCATCGGAATAATAGAGTTTACAACAAATATACCAACTGCAAATGATGCAATTGCACCCAAACCAAGCTGAATTGCACCCATTAATGCCGATGCACTTCCTGCATTTCTGGCAAAAGGAGCCATTGTAAGACCAGCAGTATTAGGATTAGAAATTCCTAGACAAGCCAGATAAATAAACAACATACCAATTGTTTCGTACAAACCAAGAAGATTGTTCATTGCCAAAATCAAGAATACAATGCTTATTAAAGATTGAGTAATTAATGCTCCAAATATCATTTGTTCGCTAGAAAACTTTCTTAACAATAAAGAATTAAGTTGGCTGGCACCAATGAAACTCAACGACATAAAGGCAAAAATCCAACCATACATTTTAGCGTCAACCTTAAAAATATCCATAAAAACGATAGGAGAGGACGCTACATAAGTAAATAATCCAGAAAAAGATACCGCACCAGTAAAAGCATAAGTAAAGAACTGAGGCTCTTTTACAACCTTAAGGAAGTTTGCAATAATTGGTTTTGGTTTTAATGAAATAGATGTATCTGGTTTATGAGTATTTGGCAAACCAATTTGTGAAGCCAATAAAATAACAATTCCCATACACATTAATATAAAGAATACTGTATGCCAACCAGAATACGATGTTACATAACCACCAATAGTTGGCGCAAGCATTGGAGAAAGTCCCACAACAAGCATTAACATAGAAAATATTTTAGGAATATCTTTTACAGGAAAAAGATCTCGAACCATTGCTACAGAAGCAACAGTTGCAGCACAACTACCAACGGCTTGTAAAAAACGTAAGCCTATAAAAGTGTCAATATCTGTAACGAAAATACATCCCAAAGAAGCCAAAATATAAACCAACAATCCGATAAATAAAGGCTTTTTTCGTCCAAATCTATCCAGTAAAGGCCCATAAAGTAATTGTCCAGCCGAAATTCCTATAAAATAACTAGATAAACTCATGGAAACTTTTGCAACTGTGGTGTTTAAGTCTTTAGCAATATCAGAGAAACCAGGTAAATACATATCAATAGAAAATGGTCCCAGAGCAGTTAAAGAACCTAAAATAAGTATAAGTTGAATGTATTTTTTTGTAGTCATTGTATTTTAAAAATATATTTTTTATTTGACTGCAAAGATAAATATTTCGTACCTTGTTAATTCATTAAAGAAATTTTTAGTGAAAAAACTATTTTTTTAACATAGTTAGCTTTGTAAAGGGCTATAATTATTAATTTAAAATTATCAATTATGAAAAGATGTGCCTTATTATTACTATTAGTTACTACAGTTTCTTTTTCTCAAAAAGTGGTTTCCAAAATTGAGCCTGTAAGCGTTGAACAGTATGAATTTCTTCAAAAAGTCAACAAATTTTATCCGGATATTCCGCTTACAAAACAAATTACAAATTTTTACTCAGATGATAAAATTATAGATTCTAAGCAAGAATTTGATTTAAAAGGAACGCCATTTACAGATTATAGCTTAGGCATAGGTCCTTATAATAAAAAAATTATATTTGATTACACAACAAAAGCTGACGGAAGAGTTCATGGTGACATTTCGATATTTAAAGGAGACGTTTACAAAACAGCTTATTATGATGATAACGGTCGATTTGAAGTTTTCTTAAACGGGAAATCTGTTTTCTCAAAGAAATATTAAATTCATTTGTATTAAGCATAAGCAAACCATCTTAGCAATAAGATGGTTTTTTATTTGCGCCTATTCTACTAGTATATAAATGAACTATAATTTATATTATGTAAAATAGAATGTTTTTAAACCCGAAAACGATCATATCAATCCCTATGTTTGGTATTGAATACTTTTATTGCTTATTTTAGCTAATCAATATACAGCAAAATAAATAGATTCAAAATTATTTATGCTTTCATTGTAAGGGTTTATTTTATTATTTTTACAAACGATACTTTCTAAAAATTTATCAATCTTATGAATACAATTGCTGAGCATATTGCAGATTTCTTGAAAGAATATCCGCCATTCGATAATTTAACTTTTCAAGAATTATCTGAGATTGCAACTAATATTCGTGTTATTAATTTAGAAAAACACGCAGTATTATTTCAAGTTAACGATGCCTTACACGATAGTTTTTATGTAGTTGCTTCTGGCGTTATTAATTTATCGGTAATTGCAGATGCCGAAGAAACTTTACTAAATAAATGCCATGATGGTGATATATTTGGGCTACGTCCATTTTTTGCCAAGAATAACTATATGATGACTGCAAAAGCCAGAGAAGAAAGTATTGTGTATGCAATACCAATCGCTGTCTTTAGGCCATTTGTTGCAAACAATCCAGATGTTTTAAATTTCTTGTTAGAGAGTTTTGCGACAAACACACGTCACACAAAAGACAATTCCGACGCTAAAGGAAATCATATTTCTGATAATATATTTTATTCAGATCAACAATCTGAAATACAATACATTCAGTCATTAACATATAACAATTCGCCATTAACAGCTGTTGCAAGCGATATTGTAAAAGATGCTGCTTTGCGTATGACAGATGCTATGGTAGATAATATTGTTGTTTGTGAGAATCACAAACCAATTGGTATTGTAACCGATGCCGATTTATCTTCTAAAATTGCTACAGGTAGATTCTCAATTGAAGAAACTGTTGATAAAATAATGTCCTCGCCTGTTGTAACTGTAATAGAAAATGTTTCATTAGCAGAAGCTCAATTATTGATGCTAAAACATAATGTAAGTCATTTGTGTGTTACAAAAGACGGAACAAGTAAATCTGCTGTAAAGGGAGTTATCTCCGAGCATGATTTAATTGTTGCCCAAGCGAGTAATCCTGGTGTATTGATAAAAGAAATCAAACGTTCGCAATTGCCAAAGGATTTAAAACAAATTAGAGATCGTTTGTCTGATTTAATTCAGAATTACATACAAAAGAATATTCCGCTTTCACATATAAGTAATATTGCAAACGAAATCAATCTAGCATTGATTAAACGCTCAGTTGAGCTTTCTATTTTAGAAATGGGCTCACCTCCTGCTCGATTTGCGTGGTTAAGTATTGGAAGTCAAGGAAGAAAAGAACAGCTTTTGTTAACTGATCAGGATAGTATTCTGATCTTTGAAGATGTAACTGCAGATAAATATCGTGATGTAAAAGATTACTTTTTACGTCTGGCTAAAAGAACTACAGGAACGTTAGAAAAAATTGGATATGACTATTGCCCTAACGGACACATGGCAAGTAATATGCTCTGGTGTAAATCATTGACAGACTGGACAAAACAATACAACAGCTGGATGAATACTCCAGGTGAAAATAGTAACGATTTAAGTAGTATTTTCTTTGATTATGAGATAGTTTTTGGGGAACCAAAAATTGAAGAAGCAATAGAAAATGTGATATTCAAGAACGCAATCAATAATACATTATTCTTTGATTTCTTAGGAAATGATGCTTTGAGAAAAAACTCTCCTTTAAGTTTCTTTAAGAAATTTATAGTTGAAGAAGATGGACCGCATAAATTTATGTTTGATATTAAAACTCGTGCATTAATGCCATTAATTGATGGAGCACGTTTATTGATATTAAGTTCGAATATAAAAGGAATTAAAAATACTTATTTAAGATTTAAGCAATTAGCAATTACAGATTCTAAGAATGCAGATATTTATCTTAGCTGTGCTGAAGCTTTTTTAACGTTATCAAAGTTTAGAACAATCGAAGGTTTTAAAAATGATGACTCTGGTCAATATATAAATCTAAGAGAATTATCTAAAAGCGATAAAGAAAAATTAAAAAATGCATTAGCTCCAATGAAAGAACTTGAAGAGCTTATTAAGAGTAAATTTCAACTGACCCAATTTTCATAATATGTTAGACTGGCTGAAAAATATCAACAAAGAATATCCTGATTTCTGGAAAGAATACCTTGCTAAATTTGAAACTAAATCAGAGCGTTTTGTTGTTTTATCTACCGAAACATCTGGCTTAAACCCATCAAAAGATGTAATCTTATCTATTGGTTCATTTGCAGTAGTAAATAATAGCATTGTTATTCAGGATAGCTTTGAAGCCGTTTTGTTACAGTATAAATTCTTTCATGATAACGGACTCACAAATGAGTTTATTATAGAAAGTAAAATGGAAAAATTAGCTGAACCTGATGCGCTTAGAGGATTAATCGAATATATTGGAAACGGTATTTTAGTTGGGCATCATATTAATTTTGATGTTGAAATGATTAATGCTGCCTTAGAAAAATTAGATTGCGGAAGACTTAAGAACGAAGCATTAGATGTTGATGTGATGTATCGCAAACTGCATGATATCAACGATAGACAGTTTTCTCTAGATGAATTATGCGAAATTTATAAAATTCCAAAAAGCGAAAGAAATTCATCTTCTGAAGATGCTTATAAAATTGCTTTATTGTTCTTGAAACTTAAATCAAGATTAGGGATAAAATAATATTTATAAAGCTTTAAATACTAAAACGAATTCCACAAATTTTCACGAAACCCATTAGTGTGAATTTGTGGAATTTTTTGTTTTTTTTGCCATTAAGGGATTAAACTTCACTTAGATTTGACTTAATTTTTCTTAACCTCTTAATGGTTCAAAACTTTATTTTATAATGTATTTATTTTTTTACTTAATCCTCACAGACTTAATAAAACGTCCGTGATGACTTACCGAAACTGGTATTCTAGATTTTAATGCAGCATCAATTATGTACGGAATCCCAACATCTTTAAATATTTTAGTTTCAGTATCTAAAACAGAGATTCTATTTAAACTATTCTTTCTAGAAACTGCTATAGTATCAATATAATCTTCTGTAATTGTTGTTTTTGTATAATACAATGTATTATTTATGGTTACGGTGCCAGAATTTGCACTTTCGTAAAAGCAAACTAGTTTGGTTGGAAAATAGCCGCTTATTTTCGTTTCGCGATTGTATATTTTATAAGCAGCTTCTTTTCGGCTCCATAAATTCCAAACCATTATTTCGGGTTTTTCGGAATTCAGAATAAGAAATTGCTCTTGTGGAGTGAAGATTTTATCCAAAAATCCTTTTCGTTTCCAATTACTTTCTTGCCGAGCAGTTTCTAAATCAACAATGTCATTGCCTATCATTTTTCATCGAGTTTGGATTGAATAATACTTAAAGCAGCTTTAGCATTAACCATTTTCTCCATCGATTCATTATCGATTATAACATCAAACGCTTCTTCGACATCTAATACAATATCGACCAAATTGGCAGAGTTAATATTTAAATCGGTTATGAAATTTGTTTCTTCGGTAAAGTTTTCAAAAGCTTCATCATTCTTAGTATAAGGCTTTACAATCTTCTTTAATTCGGTAAGTAATTGGTCGTTGTTCATATTTAATTATTAGTTTTAAATTGAAAGTTGGTTATATTTTTTCAAAATCACACAACCATTAACATCTCCAAAACCAAAACTTGCCTTAGCAATAATATTAAGATCTGAGTTAATTAATTGAGTTGGGATTCTTGACTTATCAATAATAGATGTGATTTCAGAATTTAAATCCTCGCAATTGGTATTTGGAGAAACAAAACCTTGATGTAGTTGTAAAACTGCTGCTACAAGTTCGATACTTCCTGCCGCCGATAAACAATGCCCGATAATTGATTTTAATGCATTTACATACGGAAAATCTTTTCCCCTTCGGTTTAATGCAATACTCCAATTCTCAATTTCTAAAGCATCTTTAGAAGTTGCCGTTAAATGTCCGTTGATTAAATCAATTTCCGAAGCCGAAATTTTAGCGTTTTCTAATGCACTGCTAATGCATTTTTGTACAGCAACTGAGTTTGGAGCAGTCATACTCCCGCTGCCACGTTGTCCACCAGAATTTACATTTCCGCCTAGAACTTCCGCATAAATTCGAGCTCCCCTACTTAAAGCAGTTTCCAGATCTTCTAGTACCAAAGCTCCTGCACCACTTCCGGGAACAAAACCCGAAGCACTTGAACTCATTGGCCTTGAGCCACTTTCGGGAGAATCATTGTGTTTAAACGTACATACCTTCATAGCATCAAATCCTCCCCAAATATAAGGTCCAGAATCGCTAGTACTTCCAGCCAGAATACGTTTTGCATGACCTAGCTTTATACGTTCATACGCCATTAAAACACTTTCTGTACCTGTTGTGCATGCCGATGAATTGGTTGTAACTTGATTTCCAAGTCCTAGTTTCCCTCCTAAATAAGCACTAACACCACTATTCATTGTTTGCGCTACAACAGTACTTCCTAATCTTCTGGTTTGGAAATCATCAATTTTATAGATGCTTTCTCTAAATTTTTCTATTCCTGATGTTCCCGAACCAAATATTGTTCCGCTATCCCAATCAGGTTCTTCATTTTCTTCAATTGATAATCCTGCATCTTTCCAAGCGTCTAATCCAGCAATTACGCCATATAAAATCCCTGAGGCATTAAAATTTCGTAATTCAAGTTCGGTAAAATACTCTGCAATTAATTCAGGAGATAATTCAGGTTTTCCTGAAATCTGACAAGAAAATTGTAATCGTTCTAATTCTGAATCATGTTTAATTCCTGACAAACCCTTTTTTAATGCATTTGTAAAGGCATCAAGTCCTACCCCATTTGGGGCAACAACTCCAAGACCTGTAATAACAACTCTATTTTGCATTTTACTTACTTTTAAGTTTATAATCTAATTGTTAGTAACTCCGATGCCCGTAAAGGAACGCGGATGATACAGGTTTACAAAAGTAAAGACACGGATTAATACAGATTTTTTAAATAATAACGATCCCATTCGGGACGAAAGGAAATCCGTTTTAATCCGTGTTTTCGCTATAGCGAATCCGTATCATCAGCGTTCTATTTTAACACAAAGCTTATTTTTTTGCTGTCAATTGCATGAGTCTTCACTTAATCAATTAATCCTGATGCTCTTTTTATTTTGCCACAGATTAAAAAGATTAGGATGATTTTAAGATCCTTTAATCAATATTATCAGCGTTCTATTTTAAGACAAAGCTTTCTTCAGGCTAAACAATCATTCCTGCAATCGTCCCGGAACAAACTTCTGTTCCTTGTTCATTTTTCATGCTTACTTTGCATTTTAATTTTCCAAATCTGAAATATATTTTTTCTGAAATAACAGTAACTTTTTCTTTTGGATAAACAGGTTTTAAAAAATCAATTTCAACTGATGTTAAAGCAATTGAAGTGGATTTTGTAAACTCTTTGTTTAATAAAAATATTCCTAAACACACAAGCCCAATTTGCGCCATAACTTCCGTTAAGATTACACCTGGCGTAACTGGATTTGAGATAAAATGTCCTTTATAAAAATCTAAATTTTCATCAAAATAATAATTCCCCTCTACTCCATTTTCGGATATAGAAATAAGTTCATCTACAAACAGAAAGGGTTTAGTATAAGGCAACTTAGCTATTATATCCTGATTCGTCATTTCTGCTTTAATTTAAAATTGTAATAAAACGCGTTGTGCTGAGAACCCAGGACCAAAGCTTAACATTAAACCTTTAGTTCCTTTTTTAGGTTGATTATCTATAACTTGTTCCAAAACGTACAAAACGGTTGCGCTAGACATATTTCCGTACAATCGCAACACTTCTTTTGTATCGTCAATGTTTTTACCTAAATCCGAGAATAATTCCTCTACGGTTTGTATGATTTTTTTCCCTCCCGGATGAAATATCAAATGGTCGATATTTTCTATTTTTAAATTGTTCTTGGCTAAAAAAGGATGAATAATATCTGGAAAATGGGAAGCTATAGTTTCTGGAACTTCAATATCTAGCACCATTTGCAATCCTGTGTTTACAAGTTTAAAACCCATCATGTGTATGTTATCATAAAAATGATACATTTCTTCATCCAGAATCTCTGGTCCGTTATCGTCTTTATGGGATGATAACAGAGTACAAGCCGCTCCATCTCCAAAAATTGCTGCTGAGACAATATTTGCCATCGAAAAATCATCTAACTGAAATGTTGCCGTAGGACTTTCCACCGCAATTACCGCAGCTCGTTTTCCTGGATTGGCTTTTAAAAAGTTTTTAGCATAAATAATTCCAGAAATTCCTGCCGCACAGCCCATTTCGGTAACTGGAAGACGCACGATATCTTGGCGTAGTTTGAGCTTGTTTATTAGATAAGCATCCAAGGACGGAATCATTATTCCGGTGCAACTTACAGTAATGATATAATCAAGACTTTCTGGTTTCCAATTTGCTTTATGTAGTGCTTTGTTTAATACTTTCTCACCTAAATCAATAACTTCACGAACATAGATATCGTTTCGGTCTTCAAAGGAAGTATTGGTAAAAACTTCGATTGGATCCATAATAGAATAACGTTTATCTACTGCTGCTCCTTCAAAAATTTTCTTGACTTTTCGAATAAAACGATCATCCTGACCAATAAGCCATGAATCTAAAAAAGGAATAATTTCTTCTGTTGTCCTGGAATATTTTGGTAATTGCTTAACAACTGTGGTTATTTTTACACTCATATTTTTGAAATTATCCATTGATATCGGAAAGCCCATTTCCACTGAATGGTATATTTTTTTAAGTTTAATTGTTTTGAAAAATCAACTAATTCACTTTTTTTAAATCCTCTTAAAATAGATGTTAAACCATCATTCTTAGGCATTCCGTTTAATCGGGTAATAAAGCATAATGCTTGAAATAAACGATATGAAATTATACTTCTTTGCAAATCATTAATAACAACGCCATACTTTGCATTAACATTAAAAATAGCTGCCAGATTAATAATTTCATCCGTTTTAAAATGATGTAAAGTTAATGTACATAAGGCAATATCATATTTTAATTGATTAAAAGCTTCACTAAATACATCTTCACAGCGGTAGCTGATATTGGGGTAATGTTTGGATAATTTTCGAGCATAGCTTATTGTAAATGCATTGGCATCAATACCTCTTAGCTGAAAATCCCAATCGTGTTTTAATGCATAATCGGCTAATTTTCTTAACATATCACCATTTCCACATCCTATATCTATAATAGTTATAGTTTGGTTTTTATCAATGCCTTTTAATAATTTTTCGACTCCTTGTAAAGTTAATTGGTTTCCTCCTAGCAGTTGGTTTATTCTGGCGATTTTATCCAAAGCATTTTGCAAAATTTCACCTTCTAAATTGAAATCATCCATAATTTCAGGATCATCGGTTCTGTATTTGGTTTTAATAGCCATTAATAATTTAGAGTTGTAGGTTTGCCATGTGTTCTTTTTATGATTTGAGGTAACAAAAAAGGAAATTGAATTAATAACCACATAACAAATGTAGATTTGGTTTTATTTTGCAAAAGAGAAGCTAGAAAACGTCCAGTTCTTAATCTCTTTTTGAAATTGTAATTCCATGATTTGGTATATTTTTCTTCAAGTTCTTTTCTTGATTTAATTGTATTAGTAAAAAAATCTGTAATTAATTCAGATGCTATTTTGCCGCTATGTATTGCCATTGCCATCCCGTTTCCGCATAATGGCTGAATTAGTCCTGCGCTATCACCAACCATTAGTATGTGATTTTCTATTGCCGTTTTCTCTTCAAATGAAATCTGACTTATCGTCAATGGTTTTTCAAACAATGGAGTGCTATTTGTAAAAAGCTGCTTTAAATGTGCGTTTTTATAGATAATATTAGTTTGGAAGTCATCGATATTTTTGAATTTTTTAAAAGTTTCAAAATTCACTAAATAACACATGTTTATAATGTCGTTTTCAACTTTTGAAACACCACAATAACCTCCTTCAAAATTGTACAAACCTACAAGATCACTAGGAAAATCTCCTTTATAATGCCCTTTTACAGCGAGCCAAGGTGCTTTTTTTAGAATAAAATTGCGTTGTAGTTTTTGATCAAAATTAGAACGTTTACCAAAAGCGCCTATAGCAATTTTAGCAATAAATATTCTAGCATCTGAAGTTGAAACTGTGAATACATCATTTTTAAAATCAATATCTTCGACAGTATCATGAATTATTTCGCATCCATTTTCGATTGCTTTTTGGTATAAATGATAATCTAATGCATACCGACTAATCCCGAATCCTCCTAAAGGTAAGGTGCAATGAATTAATTTGCCGTTGGGTGCAGAGAATTCTAGCTCTGTAATTGTTGTAGGGTTTAAATCTTGAATTTTCAAATCAAGCCAATCCAGATAGGTCTTTATTTCATTAGAAACGTATTCGCCACAAACTTTATGTTTTGGGAATTCATTTTTTTCAATTAAAATCACTTGTAGTTTCATTTTAGATAAATGAATCCCGCAAGTAAGTCCTGCTAGTCCGCCACCAATAATCACTACATCAGCATTTTTTTTCATATGTAGATACTATTCGTTTTTAACAGTTATGAGTTCGTTAATCTAATTTTTACAAGGTGTTTTAGATTTTAACGAATTAATGCTATTGCTAATTTAACTAATTTATTGATAATAACCCATTTTAAAATAAAAAAAGCTGCCTCGATTTGAGACAGCTTAGAAATTTATTTTTTGAAAAAGATATTAGATTTTTTCTTTCATAATCTCTTCTACAATTTCTGGATTCAATAAAGTCGAGATATCTCCAAAATTTGAGTAATCTCCTTCGGCAATCTTACGTAAAATTCTACGCATGATTTTTCCTGAACGTGTTTTTGGTAAACCAGATACAAACTGAATTTTATCTAACTTAGCAATTGGCCCAATGTGATCTGAAATGTATTGATTAATCTCTTTACTTAAATTGGCTCTGTCTCTGTATTCTCCTGTTTCTTTTAAGATTACGAAACCGTATAAAGCATTTCCTTTTATATCATGTGGGAATCCAACAATTGCAGATTCTGCTACTGCAGGATGCTCATTAATAGCATCTTCTATCGGTGCTGTTCCTAAGTTATGTCCAGAAACAATTACAACATCATCTACTCTACCTGTAATTCTGTAATATCCTACTTCATCTCTTAAAGCACCATCTCCTGTAAAGTATTTACCTGGAAAGGCAGAGAAATAAGTGTCTTTATAACGTTGGTGATCTCCCCAGATAGTTCTGGCGATTCCTGGCCATGGAAACTTAATACACAAACTTCCTACTACTTGGTTTCCTTCTATTTCATTACGTTTTTCATCCATTAAAACCGGTTGAATTCCAGGAAGTGGTAATGTTGCATATGTAGGTTTTGTAGGCGTTACAAAAGCAATTGGCGAAATCATGATTCCTCCAGTTTCTGTTTGCCACCAAGTATCTACAACTGGACATCTTTTATCTCCTACGTGGTCATTGTACCAGTGCCAAGCTTCTTCGTTGATAGGCTCTCCTACTGATCCAATTACTTTAAGTGATTTTAAAGGGTATTTCTGAACATAATCTAAGCTTTCTTTTGCCAATGAACGAATTGCTGTTGGCGCAGTGTAAAACTGAGTTACTTTATGTTTCTCTATAATTTCCCAAAAACGGCTGAAATCTGGGTATGATGGAACTCCTTCAAAAATTACAGTTGTTCCTCCATTTAATAATGGACCGTATAATATGTATGAGTGACCTGTGATCCAACCAATATCGGCTGTACACCAGAAAATATCATTTTCTTCGTGAGCAAAAACATTTTTGAATGTATAAGCTGTGTAAACCATATATCCGGCTGTGGTATGAACCATTCCTTTTGGTTTTCCTGTAGAACCAGATGTATATAAGATAAATAACGGATCTTCTGCATCCATAATTTCTGCAACATTATAGTCTAATGCAGCATCTAGAAGCGGTTGCAACCATTGGTCACGCCCTTCTTTCATTTTTACTTCAGTTTTTGTTCTTTTTGCAACCAATACTTTGGTTACGCATGGACAAGTTTCTAACGCTTCATCAACAATTGCTTTTAAATCAATCGTTTTGTTACCTCTATAACCTCCATCAGAAGTAATAACCATTTTACATTCGCTATCATTTATTCTAGCAGTTACTGCCGATGCCGAAAATCCTGCAAACACAACTGAATGTATGGCTCCAATTCTGGCACATGCCAAAACTGAAACTGCCAATTCCGGAATCATTGGTAAATAAATACAAACTCTGTCTCCTTTTTTTATTCCTTGTTCACGAAGAACATTTGCCATTTTCGAAACTCTCTCGTATAACTCATTATAAGTAATATGTAATGAACTTTCTGATGGATCGTTTGGTTCGAATATTATTGCTGTTTTTTCTCCTCTTTTACTTAAATGTCTGTCAATACAGTTTTTAGTAATATTTACTTTTGCTTCAGAAAACCATTTTACTTCTGCATCTGCCATATTAAAATCAACAACTTTTTCCCATTGTTGATACCATGTGAAATTTTCCTCTGCTATTTTTCCCCAAAATTTTCTTGGTTCACGAACAGATTTATTGTAGTGTTTAAAATATTGTTCTAAATTTTCAATTTTGTAATAACTCATGTTTCCAATTTTTTTATAAAAGTATTAAATCTCTTTCTATTCTTAAAACTATTTAATTTATTAATTATGACAAAAAATTGCATTATGTATTTAAAATTTAGCAATTTATTTGCATTCATTTAAAAATTTGCGATTATAGGTAAATTTACTTTGCATGAAAAAAGGCATGATAAACAATATCATGCCTTTAGTCTTAACAAGATCAACAACAATTAATTTTAATGCCAGAAAATTGCGATTTAGATAAATTCGAATCAATTGTTTTCACTAATTTATTAATGTGTAAATAAGGCATTAATTTCATTTTTCTGCATCTTACAATATCTTCTCGATTTTGAAAATAGCAGCAACATTATTAATGAATAGGATACTAAAAGACAGGGTTTAAAATGTCTTTTATTAGGTATTACTCCACTTAACTATCGCCTCGTTTGTAGTTAAGTGAAAGTAATATGCATCTATATCCATATTATCTTAATAAGTGCTTACTAATTCAAAATATTATATAAAAACAGAGATACAGCGCAAACTCCAACATTTGTTGAAGTCCTAATTTAATTATCCAATTTTTTTCATTGCAGTCATCGATTCTCTCAACCACGCTCCTACTTCTTCGATAGGGTGTAGACGAATAGTTTTATTAACTGCGATAAGTACTGCATTGTCAACTCCATTTGAAGATGAGAATGGTTTTCCGATTACATTTGTATCAACTGTTTTCATGAAATCAGTTAATAACGGTTTGCAAGCGTGATCAAATAAATAACAACCATACTCGGCAGTATCCGATATAATTCTATTCATTTCGTGTAATTTCTTTCTTGCAACAGTATTTGCAATTAGAGGTAATTCGTGTAATGATTCGTAATAAGCAGATTCTTCGATAATACCAGCTTCTGTCATAGTTTCAAAAGCTAATTCTACACCAGCTTTTACCATTGCAATCATTAATACTCCGTTATCAAAGTATTCTTGCTCAGAAATTGCAGCTTCAGTTGGAGCCGTTTTTTCGAAGTTAGTTTCTCCTGTTGCAGCTCTCCAAGTCAATAAATTAACATCGTCATTAGCCCAGTCAATCATCATGTTTCTAGAGAATTCTCCAGACATGATATCGTCTTGGTGTTTTTGGAATAAAGGACGCATAATATCTTTTAATTCATCTGCAATTTCGTAAGCTTCGATTTTTGCAGGATTAGAAAGACGATCCATCATATTAGTGATTCCACCATGTTTCAAGGCTTCTGTAATAGTTTCCCATCCGTATTGGATTAATTTTGAAGCATAACCTGGCTCGATTCCTTTTTCGACCATTTTGTCAAAACATAAGATAGATCCCGTTTGTAACATTCCGCAAAGGATAGTTTGTTCTCCCATTAAATCCGATTTTACTTCGGCTACAAATGAAGATTTTAAAACACCTGCTTTGTGTCCACCAGTTGCTACAGCATAAGCTTTGGCTTGATCTAAACCTAAATTATTTGGGTCATTTTCTGGGTGAACAGCAATTAATGTTGGTACACCAAATCCTCTTTTGTATTCTTCACGAACCTCAGAACCTGGACATTTAGGAGCACACATAATTACAGTAATGTCTTTACGAATTTGCATTCCTTCTTCTACAATATTAAAACCGTGAGAATATGCTAGTGTAGAACCATTTTTCATTAATGGCATAATCGCTGTAACTACAGCTGTATGTTGTTTGTCTGGTGTAAGGTTACATACTAAATCTGCTGTTGGGATTAATTCTTCATAAGTACCTACTTTAAAACCATTTTCGGCAGCATTTTTATAAGAAGCTCTTTTTTCTGCAATTGCATCTGGACGTAAAGCGTAAGAAATATCAAGTCCTGAATCTCTCATGTTTAAACCTTGGTTTAATCCTTGAGCTCCACAACCTACGATAACTACTTTTTTTCCTTTTAAAGCAGCAATCCCATCAGCGAATTCTGATTGTTCCATAAATTCGCAAACGCCTAATTGTTCTAATTGTAATCTTAGTGGTAATGTGTTGAAATAATTTGCCATTTTTTTTAAAAAATATTTAATGAATGTGTAATTTAATAATTGTATAAGTTAGTTAGTATTACAGACTAAAACTGATTACAGTTTTAGTTCTTCTAGTAATGTTGATACTTCCATTTTTTCTTTAGAAACCGAAATTCTTCCTGAACGTACAAACTGCATGATTCCGTATGGTTTCAGTTTTGCATGTACTTCTTCAATCTCTGAACGTCTTCCTGATTTTGAAATCACAAAAAAGTCACGAGAAACAGTTACGATGGTAGATTGGCTTTCTTTGATGATATTCTGAATTTGTTTTTCATCAAATAACAAACTTGAATGTATCTTGAATAAAGCATTTTCTAAATAAATTGTCTCTTCGTCTGTATGATAAAAAGCTTTTATTACCTCGATTTGTTTTTCGATTTGTCCAACAATATTCTTAACCCATTTTTCTGTTGTTTCTACAACGATAATGAATCTTGAAACATTGTCTATTTCTGATTCTGAAACGTTTAGACTTAATATATTAATGTGACGCTTTAAGAATATTCCTGATATTCTATTTAATAAACCCACATTGTTTTCTGAGTATACCGAAATGGTAAATGTTCTATTTTCCATAGTTATTTGTTTAAAGTTTTCTTGTTTAAAGTTCCAAGTTGCTCAACTTTAAACCTTAAACCTTAAACTTTTTTATTTAGCTTAATCTGATATCAGAAACACATGCTCCTGTTGGAATCATTGGGAATACATTATTTTCTTTTTCAACCATAACTTCTAAGAAATAAGCATCTTCTGAAGCCATCATTTCGGCAACAGCTGCATCTAAATCTTCGCGTTTTGTTACTTTTTTTGCTTTGATATAATATCCTTCGGCAATAGCAACAAAATTTGGATTAATCATTTCTGTAGAAGCGTATCTGTTGTCAAAAAATAGCTCTTGCCATTGACGTACCATTCCTAAGAATTCATTGTTAAGTACTACAATTTTTACTGGTACTCTTGTTTGGAAAATAGTTCCTAATTCCTGAATAGTCATCTGGAATCCTCCATCTCCAATAATTGCTACAACTTCGCGATCTGGTCTTCCCATTTTAGCTCCAATCGCAGCTGGTAAAGCAAATCCCATTGTGCCTAAACCTCCAGAAGTAACATTACTTTTGGTTGTATTAAATTTAGCATAACGACAAGCAAACATTTGGTGCTGACCAACATCTGAAACAATTATTGCATCACCTTTGGAGTGTTTGTTAATCATTTCCATGGCTTCACCCATTGAAATACCTTTATTATTTGTAGGGTTTAATTCTTCTTTTATAACCGAATCAAACTCTATTTGATACTTTTCTCTAAATATATTATGCCAAGCTTCGTGTTTGTTGTTTTCGATTAACGGAAGCAATGCATCTAATGCTTCTCTTACATCTCCTAAAACAGCAACTTCTGTCTTAACGTTTTTATCAATTTCGGCTGGATCGATATCAAAATGAATCACTTTGGCTTGTTTAGCATAAGTTGCTAAATTTCCTGTAACACGATCATCAAAACGCATTCCTAACGCAATTAGAACATCACATTCGTTAGTAAGTAAGTTTGGTCCGTAATTTCCGTGCATCCCTAACATTCCTACGTTTAACGGATGGTCTGTTGGTAAAGCCGAAAGTCCTAATATGGTCCAACCAGCTGGTATTCCAGATTTCTCAATCAAAGCTTTTAATTGCTCTTCGGCTTGACCGAGAATAATTCCTTGCCCAAAAACGATAAATGGTTTTTTAGCTTTATTGATTAATTCGGCTGCTTCTGCAACTTTATCCAATTTTAATTTAGGAACTGGAGTATAACTTCTTATTCCTGTACATTTTTTATAGCTAAAATCGAACTCATCAAATTGTGCATTTTTAGTTATATCTATCAAAACTGGGCCTGGACGACCTGATCTTGCGATATAAAATGCTCTTGCGATAATCTCAGGAATTTCTGAAGCTTCGGTAACTTGGTAATTCCATTTTGTTACAGGAGTCGAAATTCCGATGATATCAGTTTCCTGAAAAGCATCTGAACCTAGTAAATGTTTCCCAACCTGTCCTGTAATACAAACCATTGGAGTCGAATCGATTTGTGCATCGGCAATTCCTGTAACCAAGTTTGTTGCTCCGGGACCAGATGTAGCAATTGCGACACCTACTTTTCCTGTTGCTCTTGCATATCCCTGAGCTGCATGCGTTGCACCTTGCTCGTGGCGTACAAGAACGTGGTGTAATTGGTCTTTAAATTTGTATAACTCGTCGTAAACAGGCATTATAGCTCCACCCGGATATCCATAAACCAAGTCTACTCCTTCTTCTAACAAACATCTTATCACGGCTTCAGCGCCTGATATTTTTATCTTTTCCATATCGGTATCTTTTTCTTCACTACTACCTTCAAATAAAGTAGAGATTAGATCTATATTTTCTTCTTTCAATAATTCCTTCATTTTTTTGAATTTTGAAATTAAACTTTTGAAATTGTATTGAATACTATTTATCAGTAACGCAACCTGTAGAGGCGCTAGAAACTGATCTTGCGTATTTAAGTAAAACTCCTTTTGAGGCTTTTAAAGCTGGTTGAATCCAATTGGCTTTTCTTTCATCAAATTCTGCGTCAGATATTTTCAGGTTAATGGTATTTTTAATCGCATCGATAGTTATTAAATCACCATCTTGTACTAAGGCTATACCACCACCATCATAAGCTTCTGGTGTTATGTGTCCTACCACAAATCCATGTGAACCTCCAGAGAATCTACCGTCTGTAATAAGAGCAACGCTACTTCCTAAACCAGCTCCTATAATAGCCGATGTTGGTTTTAGCATTTCTGGCATCCCCGGACCACCTTTTGGTCCACAATACCTGATGACGACTACATCTCCTGGTTTTACTTTTCCGGCCTGAATACCTGGAATTACATCAAATTCGCTTTCAAAAACGACTGCTGTTCCTTCAAAATATTCTCCTTCTTTTCCGCTTATTTTGGCAACCGCTCCTTCTGTAGCCAGGTTTCCGTATAAAATCTGGATATTCCCAGTTGGTTTTAATGCTTTTTGAATTTCAAAAATCACTTCTTGTCCATCATTTAAATCTGGAACTGAAGCTAAATTTTCGGCTACTGTTTTTCCTGTTACTGTTAAACAATCTCCGTGAATAAATCCTTCTTTTAGTAAATATTTCATTACTGCTGGAACTCCTCCTACATCATGTAAATCTTCCATCATGTATTTACCACTTGGTTTTAAATCAGCAAGTACTGGTGTTTTATCACTGATTCTTTGGAAATCTGCTAATGTAATTTCTACATCTACAGAATGTGCCATTGCAATTAAGTGCATAACTGCATTTGTAGAACCTCCTAAAACAGCAACTAGTGTAATTGCATTTTCAAAAGCCTTACGAGTCATAATATCTCTTGGCTTAATATCTTTTTCTAATAATACTCTGATTGCTTTTCCTGCTTCAATGCATTCTTGTCTTTTTTCTGGGCTCAAAGCTGGATATGATGAGCTAAATGGCAAACTCATACCTAATGCTTCGATTGCCGATGACATAGTGTTTGCTGTGTACATTCCGCCACAAGCACCTGCTCCTGGACATGCATTTTGAATTACTCCTTTAAAATCTTCATCAGAAATAGTGTTTTGAAATTTTTTTCCTAAAGCTTCAAAAGCAGAAACAATATTTAAAGATTCTCCTTTCCATTTTCCTGAATGAATTGATCCTCCATAAACCATAAGTGCAGGGCGATTTACTCTTCCCATTGCAATTAGAGCTCCTGGCATATTTTTATCACAACCTGGAATAGCAATTAAACTATCGTACCATTGTGCTCCCATAACTGTCTCGATAGAGTCAGCAATAACATCACGAGAAACTAATGAAAAACGCATTCCGTCAGTACCGTTTGAGATTCCATCACTTACCCCAACTGTGTTGAAAATTAATCCAACTAAATCTGCATTTGAAACTCCTTTTTTGACATCTTTTGCTAAATCGTTCAGGTGCATATTACAAGTGTTACCTTCATATCCCATGCTTACAATTCCAACTTGTGCTTTTTTCAAATCTTCTTCAGTTAGACCAATTCCGTACAACATTGCTTGTGCTGCTGGTTGTGTTTGGTCTTGAGTAATGACTTTGCTGTACTTATTTAATTCCATTATGTGTTATTTGTATTTTAATTTTTATTCAAAAAAAAACCTTCCAGTATTTGGAAGGTTTATAATATTATTTTTCAATTATATTTATACCATTCCCCTATGTATATGTGATTACCACATTGACAATAATGACAGAAGATATAATAATTGAAATTCTCATGTTTTCTTTTTAGATGTGTCAAAAGTATAAAAACTAATACTACTAAAAAAATAAAATCTCAACATTTCAACTTCTTCTTGTGATTAATTTCACGATTTTAACAATTTACCTTAAACAATCGTAGACTGTCCGATATATACGTTATCATTATTGAAATAAAGCAAGTCATCTTTGCTTAAAATAAAATTAGAAACGAACTCTCCTACTTCGTTAGTTCCAAATTTTGAATCAGATTTTAAATCTGTTGTTACTACTTGATATTCTATTGCTTTTTCTACAGCTTCGTATACTTTATTTGCTTCGGTAAAAAGACCAAAATGCTCTAATAACATGGCGGCCGATAATATTGATGCAATAGGATTTGCAATGTTTTTTCCTTTTGCTTGCGGATAAGAACCATGAATTGGTTCAAAAAGCGCATTTTTTTCTCCTAATGAAGCCGAAGCTAATAATCCGATAGAACCTGTGATTACACTTGCTTCATCTGATAGGATATCTCCAAATAAATTTTCTGTTAGGATAACATCAAACTGTCTTGGGTTAAGGATAATTTGCATTGCTGCATTATCTACAAATAGAAAATCTAAGGCTACATCCGGATAATTCTCACTTACCGTTTTTACAACTTTTCTCCACAATCTAGACGTTTCAAGTACATTAGCCTTATCGACCATTGTTACTTTTTTGCGACGATTTTGTGCTGCTTTAAAAGCTAAATGTGCAATTCTTGTGATTTCTTCTTCTGAATATTCACATAAATCTGAAGCATGTGTTCCTGCTTCGTTTAATGTTTTCTCACCAAAATAAGCTCCACCTGTAAGTTCTCTGAAAATTGTAAAATCTGCACCTTCAATAATTTGTCTTTTTAAAGGTGATGCGTCTAATAATGCTTTGTATGGCTTTATCGGACGTATGTTTGCAAATAAACCAAGTTCTTTACGCAGTTTTAATAATCCTTGCTCCGGACGAACTTTTGCACTTGGATTATTATCATATTTAGGATCTCCGATTGCGCCAAATAATACGGCATCGGTATTTAAGCAAAGGTTCAATGTTTGTTCAGGAAGTGGATTTCCTGTTTTATCGATTGCAATTGCTCCCATAAGTGCATCTTCAAAAACAAATTCATGATTGTACACCTCGCCTATAGCATGTAATACTTTCTTGGCTTGTAAAATTACCTCTGGTCCGATTCCGTCCCCCGATAAAACTGCTATTTTCAAATTCATAATGCCTCGTTCTTTATGTATTTAAATCTTATTTTATTTTTTAAATTAACTTCTGATTAATTCACTTTCTATTTTACAAGCTTCAATAATTTGATGAATATCTTCATCTATAACTTCTTTTTTAATATCTGCAAATCTTAAAAACTCAACATATACAATGTCTAATTGTACTTTGGTAAGTTCATAACCTACTTTCTTGGCTCGGTAAGCCAATGCTGCTCTTCCGCTTCTTGCTGTAAGAATAATCGAAGACTCATTTACTCCAACATCTAGCGGATCCATGATTTCGTAAGTAGCTCTGTTCTTAATCACACCATCCTGATGTATTCCTGAACTGTGTGCAAAAGCATTTGCTCCTACAATTGCTTTGTTTGGCTGAACTATCATTCCCATACTTTCAGAAACCAAACGACTCATTTCGTTTAACTGTCTTGTATTAATATTGGTATCTAGGTTTAAGTAAGGATGTTGCTTAAAAATCATTACTACTTCTTCAAGTGCTGTATTTCCAGCTCTTTCGCCAATACCGTTAATAGTACATTCTATTTGTCTTGCTCCGTTTATAGCTCCTGCGATTGAGTTTGCAGTTGCCATTCCTAAATCATTATGACAATGACATGAAAGAATTACATTCTCGATGCCTTTTACATTTTCTCTTAAATATTTAATTTTTGCACCATATTCGTCAGGTAAACAATATCCTGTTGTATCTGGAATATTAAGCACTGTTGCGCCCGATTTTATTACTTCTTCGCAGACTTTTGCAAGGAACGCATTATCAGTTCTACCAGCATCCTCTGCATAAAATTCTACATCTTCTACGTATGATTTGGCGTGCGATACTGCAAATTTTGCTCTTGCTATAATGTCTTCTCTGGTTGTATTGAGTTTGTGGAGGATGTGAGATTCAGAGGTTCCGATTCCTGTATGGATTCTAGGTTTTTTTGCATGTTTTAATGCCGCTGCTGCAACATCAATATCATTTTTTACAGCTCTTGTAAGACCACAGACGGTGGCGTTCTCTACAATTTTGCAAATCTCAGAGACTGATAAAAAATCCCCTGGGCTAGACACAGGAAAACCTGCCTCAATGATATCAACTCCCATTTCGTCCAGGCGTTTTGCTATCACTAACTTTTGTTTTGTATCTAACTTACATCCTGGGACTTGTTCGCCATCTCTTAAGGTGGTATCAAAAATTTGAACTTTCTCTCTATTCATTTTAATATATTTAATGTAATTTCACATCCTGATAACAAACTTATATTGTATTACTTTAGTATGAAATTCATTTTAGTGAAAATATACTGTTCATAACACAAATTAAAACCTATCAACTATCTAAATATCAATAAATTACATTATTATATTTTACAATGGCTAACCATCAAAAAGATTTTTTATTTGTATTAATAAAGTCCCTTTCCAAATCCGAAAAAAGACAATTCAAGATTTTTGCTAGTCGATTAGAAACTAGCTCAAATACAAAATTTATCGAGCTTTTTAATATTTTAGACAAATCTGAAGTCTACGATGAGAAGCTCATTTTGAAAAGTGGTATTATTAAAAAAGTACAATTATCAAACCTTAAATCGTATTTATACAAGCAAATTTTGGTTAGTATTCGGTTGAATATTCCTAGCCAAAACATTCGTTATCAGTTACGTGAACAAATTGATTTTGCTGCTATTCTTTATAATAAAGGGTTGTATAAACAGAGTTTGAAAATTTTGGATAAAACCAAACAGCAAGCTTTAGAGAATGACGAAAAGTATATGGCGTATGAAATTGTTGAGTTCGAGAAATTAATCGAGTCTCAATATATTACACGAAGTATTCAAGGGCGTGCCGACGAATTGGTTATTCAGGCCAAAGAATTAAATTACCGTAATACTATTTCTAGTAAACTTTCTAATCTTTCGCTACAGCTATATGGTATAATGCTAAAAACGGGTTATGTAAAGAGTGATGAGGAATATAAATACATCGATGATTATTTTAATAAACATATTGCCAAATTAGACGAAAGCAAGTTTGGTTTCCGTGAAAAATATTGGTTTTATAATGCCAATTTATGGCGTAGTTTCTTGGTTCAGGATTTCTTGGCAAGTTATAAATATGCCTATAAATGGGTTACGTTGTTTTATGATAATCCAAATATGATATACCTGAATCCTGTATTCTTTTTAAAAGGAAACCATTATTTTCTGGAGTCGCTGTATATGTTGAAATACAAATCTAATTTTAAGAAATACCTATCTTTATTAGAAGAAACCATTAATGACCCGCGTTTTCCTGTAAATGACAACGTTGCTTCATTATCATTCTTGTATTTGTATAATAATAAACTGAACTATCATATTCTTGATGCGTCTTTTGCTGAAAGCGAATATTTAATTCCAGAAATATTAGATAAAATAAAACTTCATAGTGAGCATCTTGATGAACATCACGAGATGTTGTTTTACTATAAAATTGCTTGTATTTATTTTGGTAACGAAAAGTATAATGAATCTATATTTTATTTAGAGAAAATCATAAACAATAAGAATCTTACAATGCGTGAAGATTTAATGTGTTTCTCTCGAATATTATGTCTTATTGTTCATTACGAATTAGGGAAAGATTATTACTTAGAAAACCAATTGAAGAACACGTATAAGTTTTTATTAAAAATGAATGACTTACACGAAGTACAAAAAGAGATTATTAAGTTCTTAAAGAACCTAAATAACTTCTACCCTAACGATATTAAAAAGGAATTTATAAAGATGCGTGAGCGTTTTATCGAGTTGGAAAAAAATACTTATGAAAAAAGAGCATTTTTATACTTGGATATTATTTCGTGGCTTGAAAGCAAAATCGAGAATCGAAAAATAGCCGATATCATGAGAGAAAAAGCGAAGCTTATTAATAGATAAAGAGAAAAGGTTCTGAGGTACTAAGAAAATTTAAAAGTTTTTAAACCTTTGCAACTTAGAACCTCAGAACCTTTGAGCCTATTTTATCTGCAATAACAGCATGTTGATGTTCCTTGTAAACAAACATCTCCTTGTCCTGGTGTGTTAGATAGTACTCCTCCTGCTTCTCCACACAATCTGTCGCATAAACCGATTGTAGGGTTTACGTATGGAAGTTTTACACCTCCGAATATTAATTTTTGAGCGTTATTACTAATAATTTCAACATTTTTTAGGTTTTTTAAATTTTTCATAATTGTAATAATTTGATTTTTTCCTACTCTTTAGCTTTTCGGATTACGCTTTTTAATTTGCTAATAGTTATAAGTTTAGCTAATCTAAATTATAAAAATAATTAACATAACATAATTATTTTGTAAGTTTTATAACAAATAATAGTTTTATAATGAAAAATTTTAAATTATTCTCAATAAAAAAAGACTCCCAATTTGGAAGCCTTTGTATAGGTTTTATGCAAGTTCTTATTTTGTAATATTGAATTCAGAAACATAAAAATTGATATCTAATTTTAAATCTGTTTTTCCAGATTCTACTTTTAGATTACTCCACTCTGCTACTGGTTTTAACCAAGTCTCAACACCGTTTAGAGTAACTTTTATTGGCATATTAAATCCTGCCACTGCATTTGACCAACGATATGTTAAATGCTCTCCTTTAAAGTAATACTCTAATGTTGGGATCATCGTTGTTCTTAAATATTGATTAAATACTGGAGTTAAGTTTATTCCGGCTTCTTTACTCATATAATCTTCTATTTGTTGTGTAGTAACTGTTTGGTGATAAAATGTAGCATTTAAACCTCTTAAAATAGCTCTCCACTTTTCATCATTATTTACTAACTGACGTATTGTATGCAGCATATTGGCTCCTTTTTGGTACATATCGCCAGAACCTTCATTGTTTACCTCATAATTACCAATGATTGGTTTGTCATTACGAATAACTTTTCGGCAACCTCTTACATATTCTGCACCTGCATCTTTACCATAATAATATTCTACAAACAGACTTTCAGAATAGTTGGTAAAACTTTCGTGAACCCACATATCCGCAATGTCTTTATAGGTAATATTATTAGCAAACCATTCATGTCCTGATTCGTGAATAATGATAAAATCAAATTTTAATCCCCAACCTGTTCCGCTTAAATCACGTCCCAAATAACCATTTTTATATTCATTACCATAAGTTACACTACTTTGGTGTTCCATTCCTAAATAAGGAGCTTCTACCAGTTTATAACTGTCTTCGTAAAAAGGATAAGGACCAAACCAGTGCTCAAAGGCTTTAAGCATTCTTGGTGCGTCTTTAAATTGTATTTTAGCTTTTTCTAAATTTTCTCTTAAAACATAATAGTTACAATCTAAATCGCCTTTTTCTCCTTTATATTTTTCTGAGAAATTAACGTAATCTCCAACATTTATGTTTACTCCGTAATTATTAATTGGGTTTGCAACGTACCAGTTATAGGTTTTTGTACCGTCTTTTAATTTTTTTACACTTTGCAAACGACCATTAGAAACATCCATTAAATGTCCCGGAACGTTTACACTAATAAGCATATTTTCGACTTCATCATACATATGATCCTTGCAAGGCCACCAAACGCTAGCGCCTAATCCTTGGCATGATGAGGCGATAAAATCATTGCCTTTGCTATCTTTTTTCCAAGTAATTCCTCCATCCCATGGTGGTCTTACCGCAACTTTTGGTTTACCTCCAAAAAATACTTTTATTTCTTTTACTTCACCAACTTTTTGGCTTGCCGTTAATTGAACAAAAAAAGCATTTCCTTCTCTTTCAAATTTTAATTCTTTACCATCCTGGATAACTTTGTAGATATCCATTGGTTTTTGCAAATCGATTTGCATTTTGTTGTAATCCTGCAAAACGGTATATCGTATAGTATTTGATCCCGTAATCGTACTATCTTTTGGATTTACTTTTACATCTAAATGGTAGTATTTTAAATCCCACCAAGCTCTCTCTTTGGTAATACTACCGCGTAAGGTATCTTGTCTTGTAAAGGCAGTTTCGGACTTATTGAGAAGTCCTTGTGCACTTGCGTAATTAAAAACAAATGCTGCGAAAAAGATAACGCTAAAACATTTTTTCATGAATTTCAGTTTTTGGATAATAGATAATTTTTTGGTATTAAATTTTTATTTCAACAAATGTAACTAATCGAATTAAATTCGTGATAGTTTTCATTTTTAAAATTATTGAAATATTTAACTCTTGTTATCTAAATTTTCTTGCTTATTTTAGCAAGATATAAAGCTATAATCCTAGTTATGAAGCTCTCTCGTTTATTTTATTTTGTAGTTTTTCTTTTTTCATTTTTATCTTATTCTCAAAATATTCCTATTTATCGAATAACGAATGCTATTACTATCGATGGTGATTTATCCGATTGGAAGACTCCTTTTATTGGCCCATTTGTTATACATGATTCTGGAGTAAAAGCCACTCAAGAAACGTATGTTTCCCTTTCATGGGATAATGAAAACTTATATTTGGGGTATAAGAGTAAAGATTCCAAAATTATTGGCTCGGCTATAAATCATGATACTCAAATTTTTAACACCGATGATTTGGTTGAGTTATTTCTGGATCCCGATGGAGATTCTGAAAACTATATTGAGATTGGTGTTAATGCTTTTTCAAGCAATTATGATATGATTATTCATTGTATTTCACCTTCTTGCGGTGGCTGGGATACCGATATTTCATTAGATATTACTGGGCTAAAAACCGCCAGTAAAATTAACAAAGACGGTTATGATACCGAAATCATGATTCCATTTTCTAGCTTAACTGCTGTTAAAGATGCAGGTTTTACTGTTCCTATAGTTGGTACAAAATGGAAAGGGAATCTTTTTAGAATCGATTATGGTAATGAAACCGAATATCAGGCAATTTCCCCTTATGACGGCTCACAATTTGGATTTCATCAGCCTAATCAGTTTAAGGTTTTTGAATTTATGGAGTAAGGCTAAAGGCACTAAGGTTCTGAGGCGCAAAGGGACAAAAGTTTTCCGTAGAGGCGCACCGCAGTGCGTCTTAGAGACCTTTGTCAAAGTTTGAACTTTGACAAAGGTTGCTGTTCCCTAATAATCTACTTCTGACGTTTTTTTAATACTTCTACAACATCTTCTATCTGGAAACCTTTGGCTTGTAGTAATATTAGATAGTGAAAAAGTAAATCGGCACTTTCGCTCAGGAATAAATCATCATTATCGTCTTTGGCTTCGATAACCACTTCTATGGCTTCTTCGCCTACTTTTTGGGCTATTTTATTAATGCCTAATTTAAATAAGGAAGCGACATAGCTTTTCTCTGAATCGGCGTTTTCTCTTCTTGATTTAATTGTATCCTCAAGATCTGAAATAAATCCGTAATTGGTTTTGTTATCTTCTTGCCAGCAAGTGTCTGCACCTGTATGACAGGTTGGTCCCTCGGGTTGTACCTGTATTAAAAGTGTGTCGTTATCGCAGTCGTTTTTAATGCTTTTTAAGTGCAAAAAGTTACCGCTCTCCTCGCCTTTTGTCCACAATCGTTTTTTGGTACGGCTGAAGAATGTAACTTTTTGAGTTTCGAGTGTTTTTTGATACGCTTCTTCGTTCATGTAACCAAGCATTAACACGTTTTTGGTTTCGCTATCCTGGATTATTGCCGGAATTAATCCGTCGCTATTTTTTGAGAAATCTATTTTCATTTTTTTATTTAAAGATTAAAAAATTTAAGAATTTAAAGATGATTTAATTTCATTAGCTTGAAATTCTTCAAATTTCTGTGTTATATTATATTTCAGTTCGATAAAAGGAATTTTAAGTCCATTCGCAGAAATACTTACTGGCGAACCGGATTCTTTAAAGTTCATTTTAAGCATTTTTCTTTTAATCGAATTAGTTTCTTTGTTAATATAATCTTCTGGATTTTTAAGATAAATGGTAACAAATTTTTGAGTTATAACTGCTCGTTCGGCAACAGCCATAACATCTGACCATGGTATTCTTCCTATTGAAACTCCCGATGAGTTATCGACTATTCCCATATTATCAATAATAACTCCCGGTTTTTTGTCTAATAATTTTTTTGTACAGAAATATATACCAAACAATCCCATTAAAGTCCCCAAAATAGAGGCTGTGTTTTTTATAATTAGATTATTAAAAATCGGATTTCTTACTTCGGGTTGATCCAATAGTATCCAAAGGCTTGCAACTAAAAATAGGATTGAAAAAAATAATAATTTTATCAATTTACCTTTACTCATTGGGATTTCTATTTTGTCTTTGTTCTGCATATATTGGTTTGTATTATAAATATTTCACTTAAAGCCTTACTTCAATATTATTATTTTTAAGCTCTTGTTTTAAGGCTTTTATTTCGATTTCTTTAAAGTGGAAAACGCTTGCCGCCAATGCTGCATCAGCTTTACCGTTTTTAAAAGTATCTACAAAATGCTGGATGTTTCCTGCTCCTCCGGATGCTATTATCGGGATATTTACCAGTTCTGAAAGTTTAGCCAAAGCTTCGTTTGCAAATCCGTTTTTAGTTCCGTCATTATCCATTGAGGTAAACAAGATTTCGCCTGCACCACGTTGGGCAACTTCTACAGCCCAATCGAATAGGTTTAATTCTGTTGGGACTTTTCCGCCTACTAAATGCACAATCCATTGATTGTTAATCTGTTTGGCATCTATAGCCACAACCACGCATTGGCTTCCGAATTTTTGTGCTAAGTCATTAATTAACTGCGGATTTTTGACTGCAGAAGAATTAATAGACACTTTATCTGCACCATTATTCAGCAAAATTTCAACATCTTCGACAGATGAGATTCCACCACCTACGGTAAACGGAATATTTATTGTCGAAGCCACTTTTCGAACTAAATCGATCAAGGTTTTGCGTCTTTCTTCGGTTGCCGAAATATCTAAAAAAACCAATTCATCAGCACCTTCGTCTGAATATATTTTGGCTAATTCCACTGGATCTCCCGCGTCACGTAAATCTACAAAATTTACACCTTTTACAGTTCTTCCGTTTTTTATATCCAGGCAAGGGATTATTCTTTTTGTTAACATTTTTTCAATTTGTTAATTAGATAATTTAAAAGCAATGTGAAAAAATTATTATCTAATTTTCTAATTGACTCATTATCTCAATTATTTACTAATTATGTAGTTCTCTAGTTGCTTCAATGAAATCCGTCCTTCATAAATCGCTTTCCCAATAATAGTTCCTTCGCAGCCTAATTCTTCTAGTTTAGGTAATTCGTCAAAAGTTGAAATTCCACCAGATGCGATTAATTTAATTCCTTTAGCTTCGCTTAATATTTTTTCATATAAATCAAAACTTGGCCCTTCAAGCATTCCGTCTTTGGCTATATCAGTGCATATTACGTACTGGATTCCTTTACTTTGATACTCTTGAATAAATGGAATCAAATCTTCATTAGAATCTTCTAACCAACCCGAAACTGCTACCTTTTCATTATTAGCATCAGCACCAAGGATTATTTTATCAGAACCGTATTCGGCAATCCATTTTTCAAATATTTCTCTGTTTTTTACTGCAATACTTCCGCCCGTTATTTGGTTTGCGCCACTTTCGAAAGCAATTTTTAAATCAGCATCAGATTTTAATCCTCCTCCAAAATCAATTTTTAAACTTGTTTTTGTAGCAATCTCTTCCAGAATCTTATAGTTCACGATTCGGCTCGATTTTGCACCATCTAAATCTACTAAATGCAGGTATTCTATTCCGTGTGCTTCAAATGATTTGGCTACTTCTAGCGGGTTTTCGTTGTAAATAATCTTGGTATTGTAATCCCCTTTGGATAAGCGAACACATTTTCCTTCGATGATATCTATAGCTGGTATTATTCTCATTGTTTTTTATTAAAAGATTTAAAAATTTAATAATTTAAAGATTGTTGGATTTTTTCAATATTTAAATTATTAAATCATTCAATTTTAAGAAATTCGACAAAATCTTCTCTCCAATATCTCCGCTCTTTTCAGGGTGAAATTGGGTTCCGTAAAAATTATTTTTCTGTAAAGCCGATGCGTATTCTACTTCATAATTTGTTGTAGCGATTGCTTCTTTGCAAAGTGGCGCGTAAAAACTATGCACTAAATACATATACTCGTTTTCATTAACCCCTGTAAACAAAGGCGATTGCAAATTATAAATGTTATTCCAACCCATTTGTGGCACTTTTACCGAAGGTGTAAATTTTATTACATCGACATCAAATATTCCCAAACCTTTGGTATTTCCTTCTTCAGATGATTTGCACATTAACTGCATTCCCAAACAAATACCTAAAACGGGCTGTTTTAAATTTGGAATCAAATTATTTAAGCCGCTCTCAATTAATTTTTCCATTGCCGAACTTGCTTCGCCAACTCCGGGGAAAATAACTTTATCTGCCGCTTGTATTTCGTCAGGATTATTACTCAAAGTAGCCTTAAATCCTAATCTTTCGATTGCGAACATGATACTTTGTATGTTTCCTGCACCGTAATTTATAATTACTATTTTCATTAAAAAAGCTTTATGCTTTAAGCTTTAAGCCTTATGCTTACTGCCTATTGCGTTTTTACAACATTCCTTTTGTAGATGGTAAAATCATTTTCTCGGTATCTCTTTTTACGGCTACTTTTATTGCTTTCGCGAAAGCTTTAAAAATCGCTTCAATTTTGTGATGCTCGTTTGTTCCTTCGGCTTTGACATTAATATTTGCTTTGGCACCATCCGAGAATGATTTAAAGAAATGAAAAAACATTTCAGTCGGCATTTTCCCTACCATTTCACGTTTAAATTCAGTTTCCCAAACTAGCCAGTTTCTTCCTCCAAAATCTATAGCAACTTGCGATAAACAGTCATCCATTGGTAAGCAAAAGCCGTAACGTTCAATTCCTAATTTGTTTCCTAATGCTTTGGCGAACACTTCACCCAGAGCAATTGCAGTATCTTCGATTGTGTGGTGCTCATCGACTTCTAGATCACCTTTTACAAGGATTTCAAGATCCATTTGTCCGTGACGTGCAATTTGATCCAGCATGTGGTCAAAAAATGCAATTCCGGTTTCGATTTTGCTTTTTCCAGTTCCGTCAAGATTCAGGTTGATATAAATATCAGTTTCGTTGGTTTTACGAGTTATCGAAGCCGAGCGTGCTTCTAGCTTCAAGAATTCATAAATTGTTTTCCAATCGGTAGTTTGTAACGAAATTACAGGATCTAATTCTTCTCTTTTTGAGGCTACTTCTGTACTCCCCAAACCTTCATCAGTATTAATAAAAATAGCTTTAGAACCTAGGTTTTTAGCCAATTCTACATCTGTTAAGCGATCTCCTAACACAAATGAATTTTCCAGATCATATTCTGGATTATCAAGATATTGAGTAAGCATTCCTGTTCTTGGTTTACGAGTCATTGCGTTCTCATGCGGAAAGGTTTTATCTATAAAAACAGCTTCAAAAGTAACTCCTTCATTCTCAAATGCCTTCATAATAAAATTATGTATCGGCCAGAATGAATCTTCAGGATGAGAATCTGTACCTAATCCGTCTTGATTAGTAACCATAACAAGTTCATAATCCAACTCATTGGCAATTTTAGCCAAATATTGAAATGCTTTTGGATAGAACTCTAATTTATCAAAACTATCCAGTTGGTAATCTGCTGGTTCCAGAACCATCGTTCCGTCACGGTCTATAAAAAGTACTTTTTTCATGGTTTATATTTTTTTTTGCCACTGATTTCAAGGATTAAGAAGATTTCTTTTAGTGAGGAAAAACTTTAATAATCCGTTTAATCTGTGAAATTCAATCTAACTCTTTGCGAAAGGAACGCTGATTATGCGGATTCGCTATCGCGAAAACACGATCCCGAAGCGTCGGGACGGATTTTATTTTTGATTGTTTTTAAATCAGTTTTAATCCGCGGCTTTACTTTTGTAAATCCGTATCATCCGCGTCCCTTTATAGACAATCTAAGTTAGCAACTCTTTCTCAAAGTCCTAAAAAATCTGTGGCCTGTTTTTTAGTTTAATAGCTTCAATGCTTCAATTAATTTTTTATTTTCAGCTTCAGTTCCAATAGTTAATCGCAAACAATTTTCGCATAATGGCTGAGTCGTTCTGTTTCTTATAACGATTCCTTTTGCAATAAGTTCATCATATCTTTTGTTAGCGTCATCTACTTTTACCAATATAAAATTAGCTTCGGTTGGATATATTTTTTTTACAAATTTTACATTAAGTAATACTTTAAGTAATTGCTCTCTTTGTACTATAATAGCAGCTATTTCGGTATTTATTTTAGCGGTTTCTTTTAATCGTAAACCAGCTCTTTGTTGCGTTAGTTCGTTTACATTATAAGGTGGTTTTATTTTGTTTAAAACCGAAATTACTGCTGCCGATGCATAACAAATTCCTAAACGTATCCCCGCTAAACCATAAGCTTTAGAGAGTGTTTGAGTGATTACTAAATTTGGGTATTCATCTAATTCGTTAATCCAGCTTTCTTTTTTAGAGAAGTCTATATATGCTTCGTCAATTACTACTAAACCTTTAAAATTCTGCAATAAAGCTACTACGCTTTCATCAGAAAATGAATTTCCTGTTGGATTATTTGGCGAACATAAAAAGAGTATTTTGGTATTGGCATTAACAGCTTCTAATATTTGGTCAACTTTTGGTTGGAAATCTTCCGAAAGTAAAACCTCTTTATTTTCTACATCGTTTATATTAGCCAGAACACTATACATTCCGTATGTTGGTGGTAACGAAATTATGTTGTCTTTTTTTGGTTCACAAAATGCACGAAATAATAAATCCAGTACTTCATCACTTCCGTTTCCTAATAAAATCTGGTTTAGATTAATTCCCTTTTGCTTTGCTAAAACTTGTTTAACGTTATTTTGCTGTGGATCTGGATAACGATTTACACCATTTTCAAAAGGATTTTCGTTAGCATCCAGAAAAACCATATCCGCAGTATCAAAATCTTCAAATTCATCACGTGCAGACGAATAAGGTTTTAATTCTTTTACGTTATCACGTACTAAGTTATTTATATCAAAATTTTTCATGTCATTTTTTTAATTTATAGAGACAAGAGACAAGATATATAGAAGCAAGAGAATAGATAATAGACATTGGCTTTAAAAACATAATATTGATTTTCTTTATTCTATTATATAGTTTTTACTCTATATTTTTTCACCTATCATCTACTCTCTATTATATAGTTTTTACTCTATTTTATTTATCATATAGTCTTTACTCTATCATCTTGTCTCTTGCTTCTATTCTCTTGCCTCTATTTTCGCCAATCGCAAAGTCACTGCATTTTTATGTGCTTGTAACCCTTCGGCTTCAGCCATAACTTCAATCGCTTTTCCGATATTCTGGATTCCTTTTTCGGTTATTTTCTGAAAAGTCATCGATTTCATAAAACTATCCAGATTCACTCCGCTATAATTCTTGGCATATCCATTTGTTGGTAAAGTATGATTGGTTCCAGATGCATAATCTCCAGCACTTTCAGGCGTATAATTACCTATAAAAACTGATCCAGCATTATATATTCCATCTACATAAAAATCCTCATCATTAGTACAAATAATAAAGTGTTCTGGACCATATTCATTAATTAACTGAAGCGCAATAGTACTATTTTCTACAAAAATTAATTTTGAATTTGCAATTGCTTTTTCGGCTATTGCTTTTCTTGGTAAAACAGCAATTTGCGATTGAATTTCGCTTTCTACTGCATCAATCAGATTTTTTGAAGTCGAAACTAATATTACCTGACTATCTGTTCCGTGTTCAGCTTGCGATAACAAATCAGAAGCTACAAAGGCTGGGACGGCGCTATCATCGGCAACTACCAATAATTCTGATGGACCTGCTGGCATATCTATCGCTACTCCAAACTGTGTTGCCAGTTGTTTAGCAACAGTTACAAACTGATTTCCTGGACCAAATATTTTATACACTTTAGGAATTGTTTCTGTACCAAATGTCATTCCGGCAATAGCTTGGATTCCTCCTACTTTTATAATTTTAGTTACTCCGCATAAATTTGCAGCATATAATATAGCTGGATTTATTTTTCCGTTTTTATCCGGAGGTGAACACAAAACTATTTCATTACAGCCTGCAATTGCTGCTGGAACTGCAAGCATTAAAACAGTCGAGAACAAAGGCGCTGTTCCTCCCGGAATGTACAAACCAATTTTTTGAATTGGTCTTTTTTCTTGCCAGCAATTTACACCTTCGGTAGTTTCGATTGTGATTCTTTCGGTTTTTTGTGCCGAGTGAAACTTGTAAATATTGCTTTTAGCTAGCTGAATAGCTTCTTTAAGTTCACCAGATATCAAAGCAATTGCTTCGTTTATTTCTTCTTGCGAAACTTCATTGTTATCTAAGACAATTCCATCAAATATCGAAGTGTATTTAGAAACAGCTTCGTCTCCTTTTTTTTGTACTTCTTTAAAAATTTCTTTAACCGTAGTTTCGATATCATCGATGGTTTTGGTTGGTCTTTTTAATATTTCCGACCAAGTCTCGGGTGTTGGGTTATATATCTTGTTCATTTTTTTTTATGCTTTAAGCTTTAGGCTCTAAGCCATAAGCTTTATTAAGTTTGTGTTGTATTTTTTTGGGCTAAAAGCATATTGCCTAAAGCCTAATGCGAGCGAAGCTCTAAAGAACCATTTTTTCGATTGGACAAACCAAAATTCCTTCGGCACCAACATCTTTTAGTTTATCTATTACATCCCAAAAAGTGTCTTTATCGATTACGGAGTGTACACTACTCCACCCTTCCTGCGCTAATGGCAATACGGTAAGGCTTCGTAAAACAGGAAGTATTTTACCCACTTCTTCGATTTTATCATTCGGAATATTCATCAATATATATCTTGATTTTCTAGCTCTAAGAACTGATTCTATTCTGAATTTTAAAGTGTCGATTAGTTTTTGATTCTCAGGGTTTATCTTAGGAGAAACAGCTAGAACGGCCTCGCTTTTTAATATTATTTCAACTTCTTTCAGGTTGTTTTTAAACAAGGTACTTCCGCTTGAAACAATATCTACAATTGCATCTGCAAGACCTATGTTTGGAGCAATCTCTACTGATCCTGATATTTGGTGAATGTCTACCGATAATCCAAAAGAATTAAAATATTCATTAACAGTGTTAGGATATGAAGTTGCAATACGCAATCCGTTAAGGTCTTTTATAGAATTGTATTCGAAGGCTTTAGGAACTGCAACAGAAACTTTACATTTTGAGAATCCTAATTTTTGTGCAATCTGAATACCTTTTCCTTTCTCTACCAATAAATTATCTCCAACAATAGCAGCGTCTACAACTCCATCGATTAAATATTGTGGAATATCTGAATTTCTTAGAAATAAAACTTCTAACGGGAAATTAGTCGCTTCGGCTTTTAATTGGTCGTTTCCGTTATCTATCGAAATTCCGCAATCTTTTAAGATTTGAATGCTTTCTTCGTTTAAACGACCTGATTTTTGAATTGCAATTTTTAAAGTACTCATTTTAGTTTTTTGGTTTAAATTAATAGTCTGAGTACAAAGAATTGGGTATAAAAAAACCCGTTTGATGTACTCAAACGGGTTTTTAAAATATGATGATTTACACGCATACCATTAACACATCGCTTGAGGGCAATAATGAAAATGATGATGATGTAATTGAATTAATAACATAACTAGAATTGTTTTTTTTCTTTGTTTCGTTTGCAAATATACTAGATTAATTAATTAAAAAGCAATTTTTAATTTAACTTAAAATGACTTTATTGTTAAATTACCTAATTCTATCCCGTTTATACAGGGAAATATTGCTATTTATTTAATGAAATTTGAGTTTGATTTAATCGATTTCATTTTTATAAAAACCAAGTTTTAATGTCGTTCCTTCGTTTAATTTACTGGACACAGAAATTGTAATATCTAATAGTAAACTTAATTTTTTTACAATAGACAAACCTAGTCCCATTCCGTTAATATCGGGATGTAGCTCTGAATGTGAACGGAAAAATTGGTCAAATACTTTTTGTAAATCATCCGATGTAATTCCTATTCCGGAATCGATTATTTGGCATTCAACACCATCAGAAGTTTCAGCAACTATAATACTGACTTTACCATTTTCATGAGAATATTTGATTGCATTTGAAATTAAATTATTCATAATTATCGAAAGCAAATAGCGATCGGTATCCAGACAATAATCTTTTTTAAATTCTGTAACAATATGAATATTTTTAGATTGTATATTACTTGAATACTGCGAAATTGTATCTAAAATTAAAGCATTTAAATATACTTTTTCGATATGTAAACTTTGCTTTTGATTTTCGAATCGTGCCAATAATAACAATTGATCTACTAGAATATTTAACCGATCAACTTCGGTAATACAAAAATTTATTTTCTCTTCATATTCATTGTTATTACGAGGTTTACGTATTAAAACCTCAAGTGTTCCTTTAATAATAGTTAATGGTGTTCTTAATTCATGAGACGCATAAGATGTAAACTGTTTCTCTCTCTCTACAGCATTTTCAAGTCTGTCTAGTAAGCTATTTATTGTTTTTGATAATACATGCAATTCATCTCGATTTGCTGGTAGCGGAATCCTGGTTCTTAAATTGTCTTTGGTAATAATATTCGAGGTTTCAATAATAGTATTAATTGGTTTTATACTTCTTCCTGCAAAAAATCTTGCTATAAAAAACAATAATATCAAAATAAGCGGAAACGCTACAACCAGTATATAAAATAAGTTGTCGAGTACCAATGTAGAGTCTGTTAAAGACATGGCAATCATTAAATATCCTATTTTCTTTTGATTTATATAAATGGGAACCTGAATTTGTCTGATAATATTATCAAGTAACTTGGTATTAAACAATTCGAAATTTTCTTTTTGGCTATGAAACGTTAGTGTTTCGAGTTTTAAATTGGGAGATTTCTCTATAATTTTTCCATTTACATCTAAGAACTGAACAAAAACCGGATTTACATCGACAGTATTATGTTCGCGTTCATTCCATTCTTCTACATCTATTAAAGTTAGCGTGCCGTTTTTGACTTTAATTTCATCTAAATGATTTTTAATTTCAACGATGATATCATTATCTATATGGCTGTAAACACTTTGTTTTACAATAGAATAAATAGTAAAAAAGACCACAAAAATTAATAATGCGGTAATAATTATATAATTAAAAGCGATTCTGTTTTTAAACGAAAATTGTAGCATTTTTTAGTCGTTTGCGATGTAACCAATACCTCGAATTGTTTTTATGTAATCTTCCTCGATTTTTAAATTCAGCTTTTTTCTAATAGCATTCATAAAAACATCAATAACGCTAGTGTCGTATTCAAAATTTATTTGCCATACATCTTGCAAAATCTGATTTCGTGTACACACTTTACCTTTATTCTTAACCAAATACGTTAGCAATTCAAACTCACGTTGAGTAAGCGAAACTGCTGTGTTATTTGTCATAACGGTGTGTTGCGCTAAATTAATTTGGATTGCTCCAAGTGTGAGTATTTCGGGGGTTTTCTGGTTTCTGAAATGAATTTTAATTCGTTCGACCAACTCTTCAAAACTAAATGGCTTTTTTATATAATCATTTGCCCCAGCTTTTAATCCTTCAACGGTTTCAAGAATAGTATCTTTTGCCGTTAAAAAAATGATTGGTGTTGTAGTATCTTTTATTCTAATGGCTTTACATAAATCTATTCCAGTGATTTTAGGAAGCATCCAATCGAGTAAAATTAAATCAAATTTTTGTTTCTGAATTAATTCGAAACCAGCCAATCCATCTGATGCTGTAGTAATTTGGTATCCTTCTTCTTCTAAACCCTGCTGGAGAAATTGTACAATACCAGCTTCATCTTCGACTATTAAAATATGCATTTTTTAATTTGTTATATATTCTAAAATTGATACGATTCTCTAAATAATATTTATCTAAATAATTCTATTTACTAGTTTCAAAGATAAATGTTTTTGAACTTAAAAAACTAAGCGTTATTACTACCTAATTATTTTCATATCTCTTTGTAAGAATTAGATTCTAAATAAAAAGCTGTATATTTCCTTAAATTAATGATAAAAAGACTTGTCTTAAGGCAATCTTAAGGTAATGCTAAGTTATACAAAAGGTTTGGCTAATAGCCGACTAATAGAAAGAATTAAATTTGCAATAAAATTTTTTAGATGACATTATACAAGAAATTAGCCCCATTTTATTATCTGTCTTTCTTTTACTTATTGATAAGTTTTGTATTGAGATTAGTTTTGTTTTTTCATCCAATAACCGAAACTTCATTTAGTTTTATTGATACCATCAAAATATTTGGATTGGGATTACTGTCTGATGTTTTTGTGTTTGTTGTAGCAAGTGTTTTTTTATGGTTGTATCTTATTTTTATCTCCAACTCTAAGTATTTAAAACCATCAGGTTACATTATTTTTGGAATACTTATAGCTCTTTTTCTTTATATAGCAAGCGGAAAAAGTATCCTTAACGAGTATGGTGGAGCCTTACCACAAATAGTACTTATTTTTGTTGGTATAAAAACATTTTTATTTGGATTATTACTTTTTCTTCCTAACTATCGTGATAAAATTAGATTTTGGTTATTTGCCTTTGTCATCTTTTTGTACGTGCTTTTAATCTTGCAAAACGGAATAAGTGAATATTTTTTCTGGAATGAATTTGGTGTAAAGTATAACTTTATTGCAGTAAATTATTTGGTTTACACTAATGAGGTTATTGGTAACATAATGCAATCCTATCCTGTAATTCCTTTGTTTTCTGCTCTTTTTTTAATTGCAGGAACAGTTACTTATTTTATTGTAAAGAAAACAAGAATTTATATTGATGCTATACCTTCATTTCTTGAAAAGATAAAAATATCAGCTTTATACGTTACGCTTTTTGTTTTTTCATTATTTGCAATTCCACGTCTAGCGCTTAGTGAAAATTCTGAAAATGTATTTTCCAATGAACTTCAATCAAACGGATTGTACAAATTCTATTTAGCCTACAAAAACAGTAGTTTAGATTATTTTAAATTTTATAAAACCATTCCTAATGCCGAAGCTTATAAAATTCTGAAACAACAGTTACCTACTATATCTGGCGAAAGTACTTTACGAAAGATACAAAGTGATTCTGCAGAAAATCGTAAAAATGTAGTCTTGATAACTATCGAAAGTTATAGTGCCGAGTTTATGAAACGTTATGGTAACGAAGAGAATATGACTCCATTCTTAGATAGTCTGGCTAATAAAAGCTTAGAGTTTACTAATTTATATGCAGTTGGTAATAGAACCGTTCGCGGTCTGGAAGCAGTTACATTATGTATTCCTCCTACTGCCGGAGAAAGCGTTGTAAAAAGAGAAGACAATAAGAATAAGTTCTCGACAGGATTTGTTTTTAGAGAGAAAGGATATACTACTAAATATCTTTATGGTGGAGATGCTTATTTTGATAATATGCAGGATTTTTATTCAGGAAATGGATATGATATTGTAGATAAATCTAGTTTTACACCCGAAGAAATTACATTCTCAAATGTTTGGGGTGTTTGTGATGAAGATATGTCCAATAAAGCGATAAAGGTTATGAATGCTGAAGCAAAAACAAATAAGCCTTTCTTTAATCATATCATGACAGTAAGTAATCACCGTCCGTTTACATATCCTAATGGAAAAATTGATATTCCTGGGGATATTAAATCCCGTGATGGAGGCGTAAAATATACTGATTATGCCCTAAAAAAATTCTTTGAGATGGCTAGTAAACAGCCTTGGTTTAAGAATACTGTTTTTGTAATTGTAGCCGATCATTGCGCGTCTAGCGCTGGAAAAACAGAACTTCCACTAGATAAATATAGAATTCCGGCTTTTATTTATAGCCCTGGTTTTGTTCCTGCTCAAAAGTATAATAAGCTGATGTCGCAAATAGATATTATGCCAACTGTATTTGGATTACTAAATTTTAGCTACGAAAGTAAGTTTTATGGCGAAGATGTTTTAAAATCAGACTATAAGCCTAGAGCCTTTATTGCTACATATCAGGACATGGGATTGATAAAAGATAATGTATTAACGATACTTTCGCCAAAACAAAAAGTAAAACAATTTCAGCTAAACTTAATTCCGAAGAAAGGTGTTGCACCAGAATATCAGATATTCTACGATGAAATTCCTTTAGCAAAAGAAAGAACTGATTTGGTCAACGAGACAATTTCGTATTATCAAACTGCTTCGGATATGTTGAAGCATAAGAAATATGAGTTTTAAAAAAAAGTTGCAAAGGTTCAAAGGTTTAGGAAAGGTGCAAAGGAACAAAGGTTTGAAAAGGAACTAAGGTTCTGAGCTACTGAGATTATAAGAAAGACAAAAGGCTCAAATTCTATAGAATTTGAGCCTTTTTTATTGTTTTCAACTTAGCGAACTTTGCGGTTAAATTTTCAGGAGCCATTTCGTTGCAACCTTAAACCTTTGCATCTTAGTACCTCAGAACCTTTGAACCTTAAAAGTAACTAGTCATTTTGATTTTTCATTCCGAATAAATCTCCTTGTTGAAACAATTTTAAATCATCTCTTAAAGCTTGATAATTTCTTTGTGTAACTGCTGGTGCATCTAAACCACTTAAATCAGGTTTTCCTGCATTTACCCACGCAGTGTACCAAAAACTTGCAGTTGCAGTAATAGCTTTTCTCATCTGACTTTCAACCATTCCGTTTAACTCTTTATGTAATTTCTTAGCATAATCATCAGAGAAAACAGCCGAATTGTATTTGCTTTTCACTACTTTTCCATCAGCATCAATTTTAAAAACCTGATTTTCTGGAGTTGCAGTTCTTAGTTTTTTATCAACGTCTAATAACGGCTGAACTAAACTATGTGTATCATTAATCATATCCCAAGTTGCTTTATGAACATCTTCATAATACACTGCCTGTGGAACATTTAACTTGTAATTTTTAGCAAATAATTCAGGTAATCTGCTTTCCCAAAGTGAGTGAATTCCTTTTTGGTCAGTTAATTGTCCGTCATGATTTGCAGAAGTATGTAATGGCATGTGTGCATCACCAATATAATGACCTAAATCGGCAGCAAGAAATAAGATTTCAGCACGATTTTTATCTTTAAAAGCTTTGGTTAATTTAACCATCATTTCTTCGATATACCAAGGTAAAATCCCGTTTACGTTCAGGAATTTATCATCATATTTTTTCTTTGCTTCTTCTAAAGTTTTTGGTAAGCTATCTGCAGAACCAAAATTTTCCATATCAAAATAATGTCTTGGATTTTCATCTTTATAATTCAAGGCATATTTACGAATATCTGGTACAGAAGCTTCTTGTGTAATAAAATCGATGTGATTGTAAAAGAAAACCTGAAGTTGATTTGGCAAAGCCATAACAGCGGCTTTATTAATACGCTCGTGACCAACAATACCCCAGGATAATGTCAAAAAACCAATTGCTAATGCAAATAATGCAATTAGTCTTGGTTTCATTTTAAAGTTTTTCATTTTTATATTTATTAGGGGTGCAAAAGTATTTTATTTAAGCAGAATTCAAAAGGATATTGCTAAAGATTATGTTAATTTAAAAAAATAACCTCTTTGATAGTATCAAAAAGGTCAAAATGATGTTGAAGTTTAATAATTTACCCTAACAGATTTTTAAAACTACTAGGTTAGTATTATGAATCAAAACTCTTGATTGCCATTATTAAGAAAAATGTATAATTGCTATTAGTGCAACTGAAGCAATAAATACCCAAAGTAAAACTCCTTGCAACAAAGGCTTTACTCCTACTGTTTTTAGTACGCTTAGGTTCAATCCTGCCCCAATTAAGAATAAAGTAACCGTTAGTCCTATTTTAGCAAGAACAACCATTGAAGGGGCTATAATAGCCGTTTGTGGTACATAAGTATTTAGTAACATCGCCAGGATAAACAACCCGATAAAGTATGGGATTTTAATTCTTGTTTGTTTATTTTTAAAAAGCACCGTTGTAATAAGCGCAATCGGGATAATCCATAAAGCACGCGCTAGTTTTACTGTTGTTGCAATTTGTAAAGCTTCTGCACCAAATCTATTGGCTGCTCCTACTACCGAGCTTGTATCGTGAATTGCAATAGCACACCATAAGCCAAATTCTCTCTGTGATAGGTTTAATTCATGTCCTATATATGGAAATAAGAACAAAGCAATAGAGTTTAGTATAAAAATAACTCCTAAGGCTACCGATGTTTGTTTCTCATCAGATTTTATTACCGGAGCAATTGCTGCAATAGCACTCCCACCACAAATAGCAGTTCCACAAGAGATTAAATGAGATGTTTTCTTATCGATTCCAAACCATTTTCCTAAAAAAGTCCCTAGAATAATTGTACTAAAAATTGATGCAATAGTGAGAACCAATCCTTCTTTTCCGGCTGATAATGCACTAGTTGCATTCATCCCGAATCCTAATCCCACAACAGAGAATTGTAGCAAAATAGTAATTGCTTTATGACTGTAATCTAAAAAAGGGTTCCCAGATAAATTGGCTACCAATAAACCTAATAATAAGGCGATTGGTGGAGATATAATTGAAGTTAGACAAAGTAAAATTAGAAAAACAAAAATGATTTGTTTTGAAATTGTACTAATTTCAAATAAATGACTCGCTGTATGTTGTTTTGTTTTCAAGGTAAATGTATTTAATAATTACAGTACAAAGGTCTGCACTTATTACAACATTTACCAATCGTAAAATGCAATCGTCTATAACTTCAAGTTATAGTAACTAGACATGTTTTTTATAAATAACTCTGTAAGAGCATCTGATTTTCCGTGAAGTGTTATAATGTAAAAGAATCTTTCAATGGTTAGTTTTTCTATATCCAAAACTACTAATTCATTGTTTTTTAATTCTTTATCTACGGCATGTATTGACATAAAGGCAACACATTCAGAATTTAAAAGATAGGATTTAATACTTTCAGTACTTCCTAATTGCATTTCGACTTGTAATTCTAATAACTTGATATTGAATTGTTTTAATGCATATTCAATAACTTCAAGTGTTCCAGAACCTCTTTCTCGCGTTATAAAACGTAGATTTTGTAAATCAGCTAATAGAATTTCTTTTTTATTAACCAAGGGATTTTTACTGCTACAAACCAAAACCAATTCATCTTTTAGAAACTCAGTATATTTAATAGATTGGTTCCTAGATTGCCCTTCCACAATTCCGATTTCTATCTCTTTATTGATTAAAGCGCTCTCAATTTGCTCTGTATTTCCGTTTAATAAATTGACTTTTATGTCTTGCAATTTCTGATGAAAGCGCGCCAATAAAGGCGGAATAATGTATTGTGAAATGGTTGTACTTGCTCCCAATCGCAATAATCCTTGACGTTCGTTGATAAACGTACTCATATCAAAATCGATTTCCCGATAAATTTCGAAGATGTCTTTGGCATGTTTTAAAAGAATTTCTCCAGCTTTAGTCAAAGTTATCTTGGAACCATTTCGCTCAAAAAGCTTGGTTTTGTAAGTTTCTTCCAATTCCTGAATATGTTTAGAAACAGCGGGTTGCGTAATATACAATTCAGCAGCAGCTTTAGTAAAACTCAACCTATTTGCAACAGCAGAAAATACTTTTAGCCTAAAATCCATATTTTTATTTAAGGTATTATTTGCATTATAGTCATCGAATAAATTTTATTATTCTTTAAACACCAAACAACTTCATAAGAATCTGAACCGTCTGCTCCTGAAAGATTAATATAGATTTCGTTTTTATTTCCGATATATAATTTTGTAAATTCTAAATTTAGTTCATACAAGCCAGAAATTGCCTCTTTAGGAAAACTATAACTACTATTATTTGTTACAACTTTTATTGCTTTTAATTCGTTTCTTGGAATTTGACCTAGAAATCCCCAATAAAATGCATCTTTATCGATAATAAGTCCTCCATCATTATCTTTAATAATCTGATGTTTTTCTTTTTCAAATGGTTTTGACTCAATGTAAATTTGTAAAGTATCATTCTTTACACTAATTTTTTTAGAACTCTCATTTTTAAAAGATATCTCTTTTAAATTTTCTAGATAAAAAACTCTACTTTTATGAATGTATCCATCCTCTTTTATGTCTCTGAATTTGGTAAAATCTTTAATCTTTGAATCAGGATTTATCGGATACCAAATTTTTAACCATTCGGGATTATTCCTTTCATCATCAAATGTGTTAATACAAAAAACTTGTCCTTCAATAATTTTTCCTGTTATTTTTGATTTAAGACCAGGTTTCTCTCTAACATTTACATAACCATCTTTATCATATACAATTGCAAGTTGTGCTTTTGTAATTGAACTTATAAAAAAGAGGTTTAAAATTAATAGTAATTTTATAATTTTCATATTATGTCTGCTAAATCTTCTTTTTGGAATTTATTTGACTACATTCATTTGTAATAAAATAATTGAAAAAATTATAAAAAAAGTTCAGGTCGATACTCAAAATGCATTGTGTCATAATGTTTCCAATTACCTCCCCAAATAAAGCCGTATTTTTCAAAAATCGAAACTAGCTTCAGAGGAATTTGATTTCTATACGAAAGACTAGCTTCTTCATTTTTACATTTACAATCCCATTGCCAATAATTGGAATTTTTGACATTAATATCTATAGTCATTCCATAACTATGCATACTCAATCGGTTAGTTCCTGAAATTTTTCTCCAATTAAATGTACCACCAATAACATTAATATATTTTTTAAATTCTGGATTATTATCTAATTCTGCCGAGAGTTTTTTTACTATTTTATCAATTCCATTTACAGTTGTTACTTTTATTTTTTGATTGACTAATTTTGGACACCAAATAACTTCAGTCATTTTTGATTCAACTTCTGATTTTGAATTTCCATAAATTTTCTTAAAAAATGCTTCATTTCGAATTCTTCCTGCATCTTCCTTTGGAATTAAATTCTTATTTGCTTTATTATAAACAAACTTAAATTGATCCTCAATATCTGGATTTTCCAACAATTCTTGATTCGTTTTATTTTTAAAATCATCATAAATCAAATATGATTTATCACTAAAAATAACTTTATTATCTTTATAACCAACTACTTGATTTGGGTATGCTTTAATTAATTTTTGAACATTCAATGGGATTTCTTGAGAAAAAACATTTTGGAATATAAGGACTAAAAAAAGGAATCGTTTCATTTAAAAACGTTTTAATTGTGAGGAACTAAAAGTCCATTCAGGTGTTTTCAGAGAGGTTCCAAAATCGACAGCATACCAAGGACTCAATGAACTATTATTTGGATTTTTCAATATTTGAATTTCCTGTGCAGGCATATAGCTTTGTGCTAAAAGCATAATTTTTTGATTGTTTTTAGGATTCACAGCCACATCAACTACAATGACAGCGTGACCTGGAAAGCCACCTTTTATAAAAACATCTCCAATTTTTATGTCTGAAGCATTAATTGATTTCAGTTCTTTTTCTAACGAAGCAGTTCCTGCATACATAAAAACCGTCTCTAAGTATTTCCAATAGGTTTGATAACTGTCAGATGGTTTTGCAGTTTTAACCCAACTGGTTTTATTGCCTTTAATTGCAATTCTGTAACCTGCGGCCCATTTACTAAAATCAACTCGAAAACCATTTGTGAAATTAAAATGTATTTTATCGTACTGCTTTTGGCTATAAAAATAATCCGCTCGCAAACGCATCACGGCATCGGCACATTGATGCAAATCCTGTTTTCCAATCGGCAAATCCACAACCGCTTCATAAACATTTCGATTTGATTTTACAGTTCCATCAAAATACAAAACGTTTGAACCTGTAGGTTTTAATGGAAGATTTTGCAAAAAAAATCCAAACGAAGTTTTAGATTCCTCTTCTCGCACAAATCCCTGAGGTAGTTGAAAACGCTGCTGAATTGTGTTTCCAAAAAGATTGCTTTTAACAGTATTATTTGTCTTTGAAAACGAAAAAAAACAAAAAATTACCATCAAAATTGCTACAATAAACAAGAATTTAACTTTCATAATTTACACTTTTAATTCATAACCACAAGATTACAAAAAGCTAGAAGGAATTCGATTAGATTTCATCACAACAATCCGTTATATTTCCTGATAAACCACTCAGAAGCCAAGGCCGCAGCAATTAAAACCAACAACCAAACCCAGTCAATTAAAGGAGTTTTGGTACTCACATTTTTTTGAATTGCTTTGTATTCAGGATTTTCTAAAAGAGTTTTTATTAATGCATCCGATTGATCTTGAAAAAAAGCTTTCCCATTGGTTTGCAATGCCAATTGCTGCAATTTCAGTACATCTGGATTTACAAATTGTTTTTCGATATCAAAATCTAATATTTCGAAACGACTTGAATATGTGGTCTTTGAATTTAATTCTTTAACAGAGAAAGAATATTTTCCAGCAGGAAGTCCATCTAAATTTACCGAATAAGAATTATTTCCTTTTAATAAATCGTAATTTTTAGTTTGCTTGGTTTCTGTATTGGTTACAGAAATGGTAAGATTGGCTTTCTCATCAAACTCATAATTTTTATTAAAATACTGAGCATTGATTTCTAGCGCATCACCCGAGTTATAAAAGCTTTCGTGATTTACAACTAATGATTTTTTAGTATTATTAGATGCCAAATATTGTATGATTTTATCAATAAAAATATCATATTTGGCAAACGACTGATTATCAATATGACTTTGCATGCGCCATTTCCAGGTATTTTCTCCTAATAAATAAGCATTTCTTTTTCCTTGATTTTCGGTAAAAGCCAATAATGGAGCATTCGTTGCTACATTTCTGATTTTTGACGAAAGTAATACCGAAACATTTCCATTAGTAGTAATTGTTCCGAATGAATTTTGCAAAGGCGGAAAATTCTCAAATCCAATTTCTTCGACTGCAAACAGATTAAATTGCGAATTAAATTCAGCCAAATAATCTTCTTTCTGACTGCTCATTCTAAATGAGAAAGCTGTTTGTTGCTGATTCAGAAAATTAAAATCGGTATTGTTTCCTGTTATAATAAAGGTATTAATTCCTGCTGCTTTATTGGTATCAAAAACAGATTTAAATACAGCTGTTGGCTGATACAAAATTAAAATATTATAATCTTGTAAAGATTTGATTTCATTTGGTTTAACCAAAACCACTTTACGTTGTGCATTAGACTCTATCGAACGTTTTAAAGCTGCAATATCTGGATGGTTTATTGCTGAAACAATAGCTACAGTTGTTTTTTGATCTATAATTTCTACAGCAAAATTCTTAATATTGTTATAGGTATTTTTCTCTTTTTCGCTTGACGAAATGGTTGCTTTAAAAATTTGTACGCCTACTTTATCTGCCGGCAATAATATATTTAAAGTAGCAGTTTTTTTAGACGGTGAAAAAGAAACTCTCTCTTTGGCTAAAACTGTACCTCCCTGAGAAATCGATAAATCGGAATTTATATTTTTTGTTCCCGAATATTGCAAGAATACCTCGACAGGAAATTTATTTTTATAAAATGCGTATTTGTTTACGTTGAGCTGATTAATCTTTAAATCCAAAAAAGTTGTTGTATCTCCTACAATTACAGGATATACTTTATTGTTTCGATCAAATCGATATACATAATCATTTCCTGTAGTCTGGTTTCCGTCGGTAATAACTACAGTTGGAAAAACCACATTCTTATTGATGCTTTTTAAATTCTTAGCAATTTCGTCTAGATTAGTCTGAGTTCCTTTAAAATCAAATTCTTCTGATTGTTTAAAGTCAGCATCAAATTGATACGATTGAATTTCGTACTTATCTTGTAAATCTTTATTCGACGTTAATTTTTTATACAATTCAAGAACTTTTTCTTTAGAGTTTAAAGCTGTTATCGAACTTGAATTATCCACTACAATTGGTAATGGAGTTTTAATGATTTCTAACGAGTTCTTTGTAATTATCGGATTTATCAATAAAACCAATATTCCAAAAATGGATAGAAAACGTAAAAAAGCCAAAAACAAATTCAGTTTTGATTTGCTTTTGGCTTTATAATAATATTGAAAAAACGACAAACCTCCTGCGATTACTAATGAAAGTACTAATAATAGAATCGTGTTTGTAGTCATAATTTTTAGTTTTCAGTAACAGTTTCAGTCATCAGTGCAAACTGAAAACATTAAACTGAGACTTTTTTAAGTAAGCATTCCTCCACAAACATTAAGAACTTGTCCTGTAACGTAAGCGCTCATATCTGAAGCTAAGAAAAGACAAGCGTTTGCAACATCTTCAGTAGTTCCTCCACGTTTCAACGGAATTCCTTCTCTCCAACCTTTCACTACATCTTCGCTTAATTTTGCAGTCATTTCTGTTTCGATAAATCCTGGTGCAATTGCATTACAACGAATATTACGAGAACCTAACTCTAATGCTACTGATTTTGTAAATCCGTTAACACCAGCTTTAGAAGCAGCATAGTTTGTTTGTCCAGCATTACCTTTTACACCAACAACACTACTCATGTTGATGATTGATCCAGAACGTTGTTTCAAAAATGTTTTTTGAATAGCTTTTGTCATATTAAAAACTGATTTCAAGTTAACATCAATAACTTGGTCAAAATCAGCCTCAGACATACGCATTAAAAGGTTGTCTTTAGTAATACCTGCATTATTTATTAAGATATCTACAGTTCCAAAATCAGCTAAAACAGCATCTACAAAAGTTTGAGCTTCAGTAAAATCTGCTGCATTCGATTGATATCCTTTTGCTTTAATACCTAGAGCGTTTAATTCTTTTTCTAAAGCCAAAGCCGATTCTACAGATGCACTGTATGTAAAAGCTACGTTTGCACCGTGTTTTGCAAAAACTTCAGCAATTCCTTTTCCTATTCCGCGGCTTGCGCCAGTAATGATGGCTACTTTTCCTTCTAGTAATTTCATATTAAGGTATTCGTTTTTTATTTTTGAAATACAAATATAGATTATTTAGGCGTTTTATAAAATTTGTAATACAAAAAAGCCTCACCTAAGTGAAGCTTTTTTGTATTTTTATTAGGAGTATGACTAGAAAGCTACATTCCATCTTGGCAATCTACCATTTTCATCTAAGAAATCTTGCAATATTTTCCCTTCAATGTATGTTGGGATTAATTTTACATCTGCATTAAAAGTCTCATACCAAGAAACTTCTAATCTTTCGATTCCTTCTAGTTTCATTTGAGCTGGCCAAGAATATTTTCTTCCAGTTTTTGCAAATTGATGACCGTTTACGATTTTATCGTGTAATCCACCATTTTTGCTTTTTAAAGTTCCGTCGTTTTGTACAGTTCCTGTAGAAGCTACCATGATTAATTCTTTGTCATCACCATTAACAGCGTAAACAACAAAAACACCACTTCCTGATTCAGAAGCATTACAAACTTCTTCTAAGCTATCGTCTTGTGTGTAAGTAAAATTTCCTTTTACTGTAAACTTTTCTAATTCTTTATACATATTTCTTTTTTTAAGCTTCTAAGAAAGGGAGTATCTAAGTTGCTACGTTTTTAAATTATATTCCATACATTTTAAAAATGTAAAAAAGTCTCAACAGATATTGAGACTTTTTTTTGGAATTTATTATTTTGAATATTAGAGATTATCCTAATACTTCTTTTACTTTTTTACCAATTTCAGCTGGAGAATCAACTACGTGAATTCCGTTGTCTCTCATGATTTGTTTTTTAGCTTCAGCTGTATCATCAGTACCACCAACGATAGCACCTGCGTGACCCATTGTACGTCCTGCTGGAGCAGTAACTCCTGCGATGAAACCTACAACTGGTTTACGGTTACCATCAGCTTTAATCCATTTAGCAGCATCAGCTTCTAATTGTCCACCAATTTCACCAATCATTACGATACATTCAGTTTCTGGATCGTTCATTAACAACTCAACAGCTTCTTTAGTAGTAGTTCCGATAATTGGATCTCCACCAATACCAATTGCTGTAGTAATTCCTAATCCTTGTTTTACAACTTGGTCAGCAGCTTCATAAGTTAAAGTTCCTGATTTAGAAACAATACCTACAGTACCTTTTTTGAAAACGAAACCTGGCATAATTCCAACTTTAGCTTCACCTGGAGTAATGATACCAGGACAGTTAGGTCCAATTAATCTAGCGTTTCTTTCTTTTACATAGCTATTAGCTTTAATCATATCTGCTACAGGAATTCCTTCTGTAATAGCGATGATAACTTTAATTCCAGCGTCAGCTGCTTCCATGATAGCATCAGCAGCAAATGCAGGTGGTACAAAAATGATAGTTGTATCTGCTCCAGCTTGCTCTACAGCATCTTGTACTGTATTAAAAACCGGACGATCTAAATGTGTAGTTCCTCCTTTTCCTGGAGTTACACCACCAACAACATTAGTACCGTACTCAATCATTTGAGAAGCATGGAAAGTTCCTTCGCTTCCTGTAAATCCTTGAACAATTATTTTGGAATCTTTATTAACTAAAACACTCATGATATATATTTTATGTAGTTTTTAAAATTGTGATGCAAAAGTAAGGTTTTGTAAATTATTTTAAACCTTTTTATTATCAAAATATCTTATAATAATTGACTCATTTGATAACCTCTGTATAATTTATTGTCTTTTATTTGCCAAATAGCCATAAAATGGGCTAAAAGCATTTCTTCTCTAGGATTTTCTATTGTTTTTACATAATGAGAATATCGTACAGAAACTAAATCATCTTCTTCTATAATATGACTAATTCTTACTTTAGAACGTACGTAAGCTCTGCCTAATTCGTTAGATAAATCTAATACACCATTGTAGTTCAACTGGATAGGTCCTTTTGTACTATGCCAATCAACTATTACCTCAGGATGCAGATATAATTTGAAAGTTTCACTATCAATCAATGCATCCGATTTATAAAATTTCTGAACAAATTCTTTAGCAGTCATAGTTATTTTAATTTATTAAGAATTTCTGGAATTTTCTTGATATTAGCTAATTGTTTTAACTTTTCTCTAGATTCTTCGATTGGTGTACCAAAATAAGACTTCCCTCCTTCTACAGATTTAGTAACTCCTGTTTGTCCCATTATTACAGCTTTCTCTCCTATCGTAATACCACTTGTTGTACCAACTTGTCCCCAAATTGTTACTTCGTCTTCGATAATTACACAACCAGCAATACCAGTTTGTGAAGCAATTAAGCATTTTTTACCAATAACGGTATCGTGCCCAACATGAACCTGATTATCTAGTTTAGTACCCTCTCCGATAGTTGTATCGCCAGTAACTCCTTTATCAATAGTACATAATGCACCAATGCCAACATTGTCTTTTATTACTACTCTTCCCCCAGAAATTAACTGGTCGAAACCATCTGGGCGTTTTTTATAATAAAAAGCATCTGCACCTAATATTGTTCCTGCATGAATCATAACATTGTCACCAATTACGGTATGATCGTAAATAGTAACATTAGGATGTATCAGACAGTTTTTACCAATTGTAACATTGTTTCCAATAAAACAATTAGGCTGAATAACGGTTCCTTCTCCAATAGTTGCAGAAAGAGCTATAGATACATTTGTTGCCTGAAAAGGTCTAAAATGTTTAGTTAGGGTATTAAAATCTCTGAAAGGATCATCAGAAATTAGTAGTGCTTTACCTTCGGGACAATCAACAACTTTATTGATTAACACAATTGTTGCTGCCGAATTTAAGGCTTTGTCGTAATATTTTGGATGGTCTACAAAAACAATGTCTCCAGGCTCGACAACATGAATTTCATTCATACCTAGGACTTGGAAGTTTTTATCACCAACAAATTCGCAATTAAGCAAATTTGCAATTTCTTGTAAAGAGTGAACTTTTTGAAATTTCATAATTTATAATTAGAAAATTTGTCAATTAGAGAATGTGTCAATTAGAAAATGTGTCAATTAGAAAAAACAAAAGCTTTTAGTTAATTTCTGCTAATGTATCAATTTTCTAATTGACTCATTGACAAATTATCTTATTGAAAAACTACTCTTTTACACGCTCCATGTAAGAACCAGAAGCAGTATCAATTTTAATTTTATCACCTTCATTAATAAACAAAGGCACATTTACTGTAGCTCCAGTTTCAACAGTTGCAGATTTAGTAGCATTTGTTGCTGTATTTCCTTTTACTCCTGGCTCAGCATAAGTAACTTCTAAGATTACAGAAGATGGCATATCTACAGATAAAGGTAAATCAGTTTCAGTATTTACCTGAACCATTACACTTGTTCCTTCTTTTAATAATCCTGGAGCATCCAGGATGTTTTTATTCAAAGAAATTTGCTCAAAAGATTCAGTATTCATAAAATGAAATTCATCTCCTTCAGCATATAAAAACTGGTAATTATGTGTCTCTACACGTACATCTTCAATTTTGTGTCCTGCAGAAAATGTATTATCTAATACTCTTCCTGTAGTTAAACTTCTTAATTTCGTTCTTACGAAAGCTGGACCTTTTCCTGGTTTTACGTGAAGAAATTCTACGATTTTATAAATATCGTGATTGAATTTGATACATAATCCGTTTCTAATATCTGATGTTGATGCCATTTTGTTCTTGTTTTATTTAATATTTTGTTTAATCGTTAAATCGTTTATCTGTTTTCGATGTAACGAATAAACAAATAAACGATTAAACTTTTATTTAATAATTTCCTGAGTATCCTTTCATAATACCACGTGATGAGTTTCTGATAAAATCTAAAATTTCATCTCTTTCTGGAGTTGCCTCCATTTCACCTTCGATTATGCTAAGTGCTTGGGTTGTATTGTAATTTTTTTGGTATAAAATTCTATAAATTTCTTGAATTTCTCTAATTTTATCTGTGCTAAATCCTCTTCTTCTTAAACCTACAGAATTGATTCCTACATATGATAAAGGCTCTTTTGCCGCTTTTGTATAAGGAGGAACATCTTTTCTTACCAAAGAGCCTCCAGATATCATTGCGTGATCCCCAATATGAATAAATTGGTGAATTGCAGCTAAACCACCAATTACGGCATGGTTTCCTACAACTACGTGTCCTGCCAAAGCAACACCATTTACAATAATTGCATTGTTCCCAATCTCGCAATCGTGAGCAATATGCGCATAAGCCATAATTAAGCAATTGTTACCAAGGATTGTTTGCCCTGATGCAACAGTACCACGATTAATCGTAACACACTCTCTAATTGTACAATTATCCCCTATTATAGCCAAAGAATCTTCTCCTCCAAACTTTAAATCTTGCGGTACGGCAGAAATTACCGCTCCTGGAAAAATATTACAATTTTTCCCTATTCGCGCGCCTTCCATTATGGTTACATTTGAACCAATCCAAGTACCATCACCAATAACTACATTATTGTGAATTGTTGTAAAAGGCTCAATTACAACATTTTTAGCGATTTTGGCGCCAGGATGAACATAAGCTAAAGGTTGATTCATCTGTATTTTTTATATTTTAAATTAAAATTGTCTTTTTTTGAAACAATAAATCTAAATAATTAACTATTTTCTTTATTGTTTTCTTGCAATTTGCGCCATCAATTCTGCTTCGGTAACTAATTTACCATTTGCGTAGGCATTTGCTTGCATGTGACAAATCCCTCTTCTGATAGGAGAAATTAATTCACATTTAAATATTAACGTATCTCCAGGTAATACCTTGTGTTTGAACTTAACATTGTCTATTTTCATAAAATAAGTCAAGTAATTTTCTGGATCAGGAACAGTACTTAATACTAAGATTCCTCCTGTTTGTGCCATAGCTTCTACGATTAAAACACCTGGCATAACTGGTGCTTCAGGAAAATGCCCTACGAAGAAATTTTCGTTCATAGTAACATTCTTCATTCCAACAACATGGCTATCAGACATTTCTATAATTCTATCAATTAATAAAAATGGAGGTCTATGAGGTAAAACTGCCATGATTTTATTAATATCCATCAATGGTTCTTGATTTAAATCATAAACCGGAACATGATTTCTTTGTTCTATTTTTATAATCTTAGCTAATTTTTTAGCAAACTGAGTATTTACAAAATGCCCTGGTTTATTAGCAATGATTTTTCCTTGAATTCTTATTCCTGTTAAAGCTAAATCTCCAATAACATCAAGTAATTTGTGCCTTGCAGCTTCATTAGGATAATGCAAAGTTAGATTATCTAAAATACCATTTGGTTTAACAGATATTTTGTCTTTACCAAAAGCTTTCTTTAAATTTTCCATTGTAGCGTCAGATATTTCTTTATCTACATATACAATAGCGTTGTTTAAATCACCACCTTTAATTAATCCGTGCTCTAAAAGAGATTCTAGTTCATGTAAAAAACTAAATGTTCTTGAATTAGAAATTTCAGCTTTAAAATCGGCAATACTTTTCATAGTAGCATTTTGAGTACCTAAAACTTTAGTACCAAAATCGACCATAGTAGTTACTTGGTAATCATCACTTGGCATAACAAGAATTTCACTTCCTGTAGCTTCGTCTGTAAAAGAAATAACTTCTTTTACAACATATATATTACGTTGTGCTTCTTGCTCTTCTATTTCAGCATTTTCGATTGCTTCAACAAAATATTTTGATGAACCATCCATAATAGGAAGCTCTGATGCGTTTAACTCGATTATAACATTGTCAAGATCACATCCAACCAATGCAGCTAAAACGTGCTCTGGCGTTTGAATTTTAACACCTAATTTCTCAAGGTTAGTACCTCTTTGTGTATTTACTACATAATTAGCATCTGCCTCAATAATAGGATGTCCTTGTAAATCAACTCTCACAAAAGTAAATCCATTATTTATTGGAGCAGGTTTAAAAGTCATTGTTACTTCTTTCCCAGTGTGTAGTCCAACTCCTGTTAGTGAAATTTCCTTCTTGATGGTCTTCTGTTTAACCATTATTTCCATTTTTTTGGTTTAATATTTGTTTTTTTAATTCTTCTAATTCAGCAACGATTTTAGGCAAATTCTTAAAATGAACATATGATTTATTAAAATCAGTATATCCAAGTGAAGGTGTTCCTTGCAAAATTTCGTCATCTTTAATATTTCTGGCAACTCCAGATTGTGCTTGCAATCTAACATTGTTTCCAATAGTTAAATGTCCTGCAATACCTACCTGACCGCCAATCATTGCATTTTTACCGATTTTTGTAGAGCCAGCAACGCCAGATTGGGCTGCGATAACAGTGTTTTCACCAATCTCTACATTATGGGCAATCTGGATCTGATTGTCTAACTTCACTCCTTTTCGGATAATTGTAGATCCTAAAGTTGCTCTGTCTATAGTTGTATTTGCACCAATATCAACATTATCTTCGATAATTACATTCCCTATTTGTGGTACTTTACTATATATACCTTCTTCATTTGGTACAAAACCAAAACCGTCGGCTCCAATAATTGTTCCTGAATGAATTGTGCAATTATTTCCTATGATTGTTTCGGAATAAATTTTAGCGCCTGCAAAAATATGTACATTATTGCCAATAACAACATTATCTCCAATAAAAGAATTTGGATAAATTTTGACATCGTTTCCTAAAACTACGTTTTGTCCCACATAACTAAAGCTACCTAGGTATAGGTTTTCGCCATATTTTGCACTTTCAGACAAGAAAGATTGTGGTTCAATTCCGTTTTTATTCAATTTTACTTGATTATAAAACTCTAATAATTTAGAAAATGACGCATAAGCATCGTCAACTTTAATTAATGTTGTGCTAATTTCTGTTTCGGGTACAAAAGTATCATTAACAATTGTTACTGATGCTTTTGTCGAATATATATGATTGATATATTTAGGGTTAGCCAAGAAAGTAAGGGATCCTTCTGTACCTTCTTCTATTTTAGATAAGCGAGAAACTTCTGCATTGGGATTCCCAACTACCTCTCCTCCTAAAATTTCTGCTATTTGTTCTGCTGTAAATTTCATTGCGACAAAAATATAAAAAAATAGGTTTTAAATGTTAATTTTAGATCAGTTGTTTTGGAAAACAGAGGTAATACTTTGTTACCAATTTAGATAACGATTTCAAATTCAGCTGGTCTGAGGCTTCTACAACATCCTCAATTGTCTTATCTTTTTTTAATATTCGTATAGGTTCGGCTTCTTTACTGTATGCTTGATTTTTTATTTTCCCTCTATATATAAAGTAACTTGCATCAATTGCAGAGATATTATTCTGAGATGCAAATTTTTCTTTCAGGCTTTGCAATTCTTCTAATGAAATTTTTTCGCTACTTAGTTTAATTTTTAATAAATCCCTGTTTATTATCATTTTACTTAACGTAGATAATATAAAATCATCATGTTTTTGCCATGCTTTTAAAGCGCCTATTATATCAAAATCGTCCAGTTGAGAGAATAAATCCAATGTTTCTGGAGTAAAAGTTTCCAAGGTAATTTTGTTTTGCATAAAAAACATCAAAGGTTCGCTGCAAGGCAAATGAATTCCTTTTAGAGTTAATTCTTTTGCTCTTTTTAAGACTTTCGTCAAAATAAGCTCTGCAACCAAGCTCGTTTTATGCAAATAAGCTTGCCAATACATTAATCTGCGAGAGAGTAAAAACTTTTCGACAGAGTAAATACCTTTTTCTTCAATAACCAAAACATCATCTACAACATTCATCATTTGGATTAAACGCTCAGAATTGACATTACCTTCGGCTACACCAGTATAAAAACTATCACGTTTAAGATAATCCATACGATCCATATCTAATTGGCTCGAAATCAATTGCAACATAAACTTTCTGTGATAGTCTCCTTTAAATATCTGAATTGCTAAACTTAGCTTTCCGTTAAACTCAATATTTAATTGATTCATAAACAATAACGAGATTGCTTCATGATTTACATCTTCAACAATACTTCTCTCCATTGCATGCGAAAAAGGTCCATGACCTATATCATGTAGTATAATCGCTATATATAATGCGTTTTCTTCTTCGACGGAAATTGTAACATCTTTAAAACGTAATGTTTCGATTGCTTTTTGCATTAAATGCATACAACCTAAGGCATGATGAAACCGAGTATGATTAGCTCCAGGATAAACCAAATAAGACAGTCCCATTTGAGAGATTCGGCGTAAACGCTGAAAATAAGGATGCTCTATTAAATCATATATAAAAGCATTTGGGATGGAAATGAAACCATATATGGGATCATTGAAAATTTTCAGCTTATTTATAACGTTCACTATTTGGTTATTTTTTAGGTCAACAAATATAACTAAATTACTACTTATTTTGTTTTACATTTTGGGCAAAAAAGCAAACAAATTAAGTTTTTATGATGTAATGTTATCATAATTATCTAAATTAGTGCATCGAAAAGACAATATTACGCTTTTTTATTGGTAACAAACAATTAACACAAATTTAAGTTCGTTTAGTTCGGTAAATTACGAACCAATTTTATCTTTGCCCAAAAAATCATGGATACTAACATACAAAAGGAAAGAGAGGAGCTTATAGAGTTATTCGGTATTCATTTTGAATCAGTATATAACTTGCCCCCGCTTTGCTCAAGAATTCTTGGACTATTAATCGTTGAAGCTTTTAAAGATGGGCTGACTTTTGAGCAAATAGTAGAAAAAATGGGTGCTAGTAAAAGTTCTGTATCTACAAATTTGAATTTTCTTTTAAAAATAGGAAAGATAGATTATTATACTTTACATGGTGATCGAAAAAAATATTTCAGACCGCCACCGTTTAGTGAACGATTTACTAATTATTTAAAAATTCTTGAGTTTGAGAATAAAATAATTGACAAAATGATTTTTTACAGAGAGAAAACAATGAATACCCCTGAAGAAAGAATGAATATGGAACATGCAAAAGCATATAAAAGCCACATCCTAAAAGTCGAAGAATTAGTTATAGAAACAATTACTGAGATTATAGAAATCGAAAAAGTTAATAATAAATCATAAATCAAATTTAATACAAATGAAGAATATTTCATTCTCCCTAATAGCTATCATGCTAGTTTTTGCGTCATGTAAAAAAAAGGAAGAACAAGCCCCGCCGCAAGGTCCAGCTCCGTTCCCAGTTAAAACAATTTCAATACAAGATGCAGTAGTATATCAAGAGTATAGCGCAAATCTTGAAGGTCAGCAAAATGTTGAAATTCGTCCGAAAGTAAATGGATATATCCAAAAGATTTATGTTGATGAAGGTCAGGTTGTAAAAAAAGGACAATTGCTTTTTAAACTTGAAACACAAACATTAAATCAAGATGCATCTGCAGCCAAAGCTTCTGTTCAGGCAGCACAAGTAGAAGTTGACAGATTAAAACCCCTAGTTGATAGAAAAATCATTAGTATCGTTCAATTAGAAACTGCAAAAGCTAAGTTGGCTCAAGCCAAAAGTGCTTATGGAAGTATTGCTGCCAATATTGGATACGGAACAATCATTTCTCCGGTAAGTGGAGTAATTGGTGGTTTACCTTTTAGAGAAGGAAGCTTGGTTAGTGCAACCAGCGAAGTGCCTTTAACAACAGTATCTGATACAAAAATTGTTCGTGCTTATTTCTCTATGAATGAAAAACAGTTATTATTCTTTAATAAAACATTTAAAGGAGCAACTACTGCCGAAAAATTAAAATCTGCACCGCCAGTTTCATTATTATTGGTTGATAATACAGAGTACGACCAAAAAGGGAAAATCGCTACAATGAATGGTTTAGTTAATGCAGCAACAGGAAACACACAATTTAGAGCAGATTTTAATAACCCACAAGGTATTTTAAGAAGTGGTAGTACTGGAATTATCCGTTTACCTATTGAGCAAAAAAATGTGATCCTAGTTCCTCAAAATGCAGTTTTTGAAGTGCAAGGGAAACAAATGATTTATGTTGTTGAAAAAGGAAACAAGGTAAAATCTACAATTGTAGTAACAAATGGTACTTCAGATTTAGATTTCATTGTAACAGAAGGTCTTAAAGCAGGCGATGTTGTTGTTATAGAAGGAGCGTCAAAATTAAAAGACGACATGGAAATCACGCCACAACAAGCCAAAGATGCAGCTAATAAAGCTACAGAAACAACAAATACTACAGCTAAAAAATAATATACAAGATGTTAAAAACGTTTATAGAAAGACCTGTTCTCTCGACGGTAATATCCATCTTAATTACCATACTTGGTATTTTAGGATTGATGTCATTACCGGTAGAACAATACCCCGAAATTGCACCACCAACCGTTCAGGTAAGTGCAACATATACTGGAGCAAATGCTGAAACAGTATTAAATAGTGTCGTTATTCCTCTAGAAGAAGAAATTAATGGTGTGGAAGGAATGACATACATGACTTCTTCTGCTGCAAATGATGGTTCTGCAAAAATATCTGTTTATTTTGAACTTGGAGTTGATCCAGATATTGCTGCAGTAAACGTTCAGAACAGAGTTTCTCGTGCAACTAGTAAATTGCCACAAGCAGTTGTGCAAACAGGGGTTACTACCCTAAAAAGTCAAACGAGTGCTTTGATGTTCTTTGCTTTGTATTCGAACAACGACGATTTTGACGAGACATATATTCAGAATTATGCCAAAATTAACCTTGTACCAAAATTGCAACGTGTTAAAGGTGTAGGACAAGTAAACGTTTTTGGAGCTAAGGATTACTCGATGAGAATCTGGATTAATCCAGAAAAAATGGCTGCTTATAATGTAGCGCCAAAAGATATTCAGGCAGCTTTGCAAGAGCAAAACGTTGAGGCAGCTCCTGGTAAATTTGGAGAAAATGCCGATGGTATTTACGAATACGTAATTAAATATAAAGGTCGTCTTTCAGAAATTAAAGATTACGAAGATATTGTTATCAAAGCTACTGGTAACGGAAACTTTGTTCACTTAAAAGATGTTGCAACAGTAGAATTAGGTGGTTTTAATTATGGAACCAAAAATATTGCAATGGGTAAACAAGGTGTTGCCGTTGGGGTGTTTCAAACTTCTGGTTCAAATGCACAAGATATTATTACTGAAGTAGTAAACATTTTAGACGATGCAAAACCTGATTTCCCAAAAGGAGTAGATTATGTAATTCCTTATAATACTAAAACCTTCCTGGATGCTTCGATAGAAAAAGTAATTTCAACGTTAATTGAAGCTTTTATATTAGTATTTATTGTTGTGTTCTTGTTCTTGCAAGATTTCCGTTCTACGTTGATTCCTGCAATAGCAGTTCCTGTAGCAATTATTGGTACGTTTTTCTTCCTGCAAGTATTTGGATTCTCTATCAATATGTTAACATTGTTTGCAATGATTCTGGCTATTGGTATTGTGGTCGATGATGCAATTGTCGTCGTCGAGGCAGTCCACGCCAAGCTGGATGAAGGAGCAAAATCAGGAAAAGAAGCTACAATTTCTGCCATGAGCGAGATTACAGGAGCGATTATTTCTATCACATTAGTAATGTCTGCGGTATTTATTCCTGTGTCATTCTTAAGTGGACCATCGGGAGTATTCTACCAACAGTTTGCAATTACATTGGCAATTGCGATTTTAATTTCGGCAATTAATGCATTGACTTTAAGTCCGGCATTATGTGCTTTGTTCTTAAAACCTCATGAAGCTTCAGATCATCACGATAAGAATTTCAAAGATAGATTCTTCATTGCTTTCAATACTAGTTTTGATAGAATGAACAATAAATATGTTAAGTCTCTTGGATTCTTAGCAAGAAAAAAATGGGTTGCAATTTCAGGATTATTAGTATTCACGGCAATCACTATATTCTTATTCCAAACTACACCATCAGGATTTATTCCTAATGAGGATAGAGGAATCATCATGGCAGATTTAACGCTTCCTCCAGGAACAACTTTGGAGAAAACACAATTAGCCGTTAATGAATTAGACTCTATTTTGGCCTCAATGGATATTGTAGAATCAAGAATGAGTGTTGTTGGTTTTAGTTTATTAAATAGTGTAAATGGAGGATCTTATGCATTTACAGTAATTAAATTAAAAGACTGGAAATACCGTAAAGAAGCCAATCAATCTGTAGATGCAGTTGTAGGTGAATTATTTGGTAGAACAGCACATTTTAAAGATGCCAAAGCATTATTCTTTACACCTCCAAGTGTACAAGGTTTTGGTTCTGCCGATGGTTTCGAATTAAAAATCCAGGATAAAGGAGATGATGATTGGACAACAGTGAGTAAAGTAAGTAATGAATTCTTGGCTGAATTAATGAAGAGACCAGAAATTCAGTACGCAATTACCAACTTCAACCCTACTTTCCCACAATATCAAATGGATATTAACGTAGAAAGAGCTAAAAATGCAGGAGTTTCTGTTTCTGATATTTTTAATACAATGCAAGGATACTACGGAGGATTGTACACTACCGATTTTAATAAATTTGGTAAACAATACCGTGTAATGATTCAGGCAAAACCATCAGACAGAGCAACTCTTGAATCAATCAATACGATTTATGTTAAAAATGCTGCAGGTCAGCAAGTAGCCATAAGCCAGTTTGTTGATTTCAAAAGAATTTATGGACCAGAAGCAGTTGCACGTTTCAACATGCTAAAAGCCGTGAACGTTAATGGTAAAGCAAAACCTGGTTATAGTTCTGGAGATGCAATTAAAGCAATTCAGGAAGTAGCAGCTCAGCATTTGCCAAAAACTTATAGCTATGAATTCTCTGGTATGACACGTGAGGAAATCCTTGCCGGAAGTCAGGCTGCAGGTGTATTCTTATTGAGTTTAATATTTGTATATTTCTTATTAAGTGCACAATACGAAAGTTATTTAGTTCCGTTATCAGTATTGCTTTCATTACCCGTAGGTATTGCCGGAGCAATTGGATTTGTGAAACTAGCAGGATTAGAAAACAACATTTATTTCCAGGTAGCCCTGATAATGCTTATAGGACTACTAGCGAAGAATGCCATTCTGATAGTCGAGTTCGCCATACAAAGGCGACGACACGGAATGGACTTGACACAAGCTGCGATAGAAGGTGCAAAAGCACGTTTACGTCCTATTTTAATGACCTCTCTTGCTTTTATCTTTGGTTTAATGCCATTGGCTTTAGCTTCAGGAGTTGGTGCTGTAGGTAACCGTTCAATCGGTATGGGAGCTGTAGGTGGAATGTTGATAGGAACAATTTTTGGAGTATTTGTAATTCCAATCTTGTTTATTATTTTCCAAAGCTTACAAGAAAGAATCTCTGGAAAACCATTTACAGAGAAAGAATCAGATGTTATACTTTTAGACGAAGAAAATGAAAAATAATATAAATAAAATAGTAACAGTTGTCATCACGGCAACTGTTATGCAATCCTGCTTCGTTGCAAAAGAATACGAAAGACCAAAGGATATTAAAACCGAAAACTTATATAGAACCGAAGTGGTTTCTAAAGACAGTACTTCGATGGCAAATCTTTCTTGGGACAAAGTTTTCACAGATCCAATTTTGCAAGGTTATATCAAAAAAGGATTAGAAAACAACTTGGATATCCGAATTGCAATGCAAAACATTGCTGCTGCCGAAGCATCAATGAAACAAGGAAAATCAGGGTACTTCCCTACTCTTTCTGTAGGTGCAGATTGGACACACCAACAGTTATCAAAAAACAGCCAATTTGGAGCTTTACTTCAAAATCGTAGTACCGATCAATACCAGCTTGCTGGAACTCTAGGTTGGGAAGCTGATATTTGGGGTAAAATAAGAAGTAATAAACGTGCAACAAATGCTGTTTATTTACAAACTACTGCTGCAAATCAAGCTGTAAAAACTCAATTAATTGCAGATATTGCTTCTACATACTATCAATTGATTGCAATAGATGAGCAAATTAAGTTAACTGAAGAGACTTTGATTAACAGAACGGAAAGTGTAGAAACGATTATTGCTTTAAAAGATGCAGGAAACGTTACCGAAGTTGGAGTTAAGCAAACAGAAGCTCAAAAATATGCTACAGAAATTATCATTGCTGATTTAAAAGTAAGCACGATTCTTTATGAAAACAAAATGAGCATTCTTTTAGGAGAATCTTCTACTAAAGTAGAGAGAAGTAGTTTTGAAGTGCAGAAAATGCAACCAGAAATTACGCTTGGTGTACCTGCAACTTTATTAAGAAACAGACCAGATGTAATTGCTGCAGAATATAATTTGATTTCAAATTTTGAAAGGACGAATGTTGCAAGAAGTAATTTTTACCCAACACTTAAAATTACAGCAACTGGCGGACTTCAAAGTATTGATTTAAAAGAATGGTTTAGTGCAAATTCATTTTTCGCAAATGTTGTAACAGGATTAACACAGCCAATTTTTAATCAACGCCAGATTAAAACAAATTTTGAAATAGCTAAAGCAAATCAGGAAAAAGCATACCTGCAATTTGAGCAATCATTGCTTACTGCAGGAAAAGAAGTTTCTGATGCCTTAGCGCAATATAACAATGAAACCAAAAAAATTGCAATTCGCGAGAAACAAGTAGAAGCATTAAAAGTTGCTACAGGATATTCAGATGAATTATTAAAATATGGTTTAGTGAATTATTTAGAAGTTCTTACTGCAAAAGACGATGCCTTAAATGCAGAATTAACTTTAATCGAAAACAAATTTTCACAATATAATGCCATTATTCAATTATACAGAGCCCTTGGAGGTGGATGGCAATAAGATTTCATAATTAGGTTACTTATTAATTTTCATATTTAAACCACTGGATATTTTTTATATTCAGTGGTTTTTATTTTTTTCATAGTAAAATTATCATAATATTAATAAATAGCCGTTTTAAAAAGAAGTAAATTGCCACTTAGATTTAACAATTTTGAACAAGCTATATAATTATGGATAAGATAAAAATACTTTGGGTTGATGATGAAATCGACTTATTAAAGCCACACATATTATTTTTGGAGAAAAAAAACTATGCAGTAACGACATGTAATAATGGACTTGATGCAATTGCGATTTTTGAAGATGAAAATTTTGATATTGTTTTTCTTGACGAAAATATGCCTGGAATGAGCGGATTAGAAACGCTTTCGGAAATGAAAGAGAAAAAATCTACTATTCCGATGATTATGATTACCAAAAGTGAAGAGGAATATATCATGGAAGAAGCTATTGGATCTAAAATAGCCGACTATTTGATAAAACCTGTAAACCCTAATCAAATCTTGTTGAGCTTAAAGAAAAATCTCGATCACTCAAGATTAATTTCTGAAAAAACAACACTAGATTATCAAAAAGAATTCAGGAAAATTGCTATGGAAATGGCAATGGTTAATTCTTATGAAGATTGGATTGAATTGTACAAAAAATTAGTTTTTTGGGAACTAGAATTGGAGAATATCAATGACCAGGGAATGATTCAAATTTTGGAATCTCAAAAAGTTGAAGCAAATTCTCAATTTGGAAAATACATAGAGCGTAATTACGAAGATTGGTTTGCACCAAAAGCAGATAAACCAATTCAATCACATACTTTATTTAAAGAATTAGTAGTTCCGGAAATTAAAAAGAAAGACAAACCAATTTTGTTTGTTGTAATTGATAATTTACGTTACGATCAATGGAAATCATTTGAAACTGTAGTAGGAAATTATTATAAATTAGAAAAAGAAGTTCCTTATTTCTCGATACTTCCTACGGCAACACAATATGCCCGAAATGCAATATTCTCAGGTTTATTACCAATAGAAATGGAAAAACAATTTCCTGAATATTGGAAAAATGACGTAGAAGACGGAGGAAAAAATCTATACGAAGCAGAGTTTTTAAGTGCGCAATTAAAACGATTGGGATTAAATATAAAAGAAGACTATTTTAAAATTACCAACCTTGCAAGCGGAAAAAAACTAGCTGAAAATTTTAAAGCACTTAAGAATAATGATCTTGTAACAGTCGTTTACAACTTTGTAGATATGTTATCGCATGCCAAAACAGAGCTAGATGTTGTAAAAGAATTAGCTTCGGATGATAAAGCATACCGATCACTGACATTAAGCTGGTTCAAAAATTCTCCTTTGTTAGAGATTATACAGCAAGCTCAGAACTTAGGATTTAAATTAATTCTAACTACAGATCACGGAACTATCAATGTAAAAAATCCATCGAAAGTTGTAGGAGATAAAAACACAAGCTTAAATTTACGATACAAAACAGGACGAAGTTTAACCTATGAGCATAAGGATGTGTATGTTGTAAAAGAACCTAAAAAAATAGGTTTACCTGCAATAAATATGAGCAGTTCGTTTATTTTTGCAAAAAATGATTTGTTTTTGGCTTACGTAAATAATTACAATCATTATGTGAGTTATTATAAAAACACCTATCAGCACGGAGGAATTTCATTAGAAGAAATGATAATCCCGTTCTTGATATTTAATCCAAAGTAAAAGAAGAAAAATTTAGTTTCAGTTTACATCGGAAGTAAAAAAAATTAGCTTAAAAAAAATATAAATAAAAAATGGAAGTTACTTTTTCGTTAGACCAAATTCAGGAAGTTGCAAAGCAAATCTTAGCACAAAACCCTAATAAAATTCTCCTTTTTAATGGCGAAATGGGTGCGGGAAAAACTACACTTATTAAGCAATTGTGTAAAAGTTTAGGAATTGAAGATGCCACAAGTAGCCCAACTTTTTCTTTGGTTAATGAATATCAAACTAATGACAATCAAACTGTTTATCATTTTGATTTTTATAGATTAAATCATGAAACCGAAGCTCTAGACATGGGAGTTGATGATTATTTATATTCTGGAAATTGGTGTTTTATTGAATGGTCAGAAAAAATTCCAAATTTGATCCCAGAACAACATTCGATTGTAACAATAGAATTGTTACCAGACGGAAAACGTTTATTAAAACTAGTTTAATTCCTTAGGCTAATACAAAAATTATACTTCATTGAAGAATGTGTATTAGCCTAGAGAATACTGTTTTATTAAAAAGATTTTACGTAATTTGTACTCTTAATTTTGCATAAACAATGTCAATAACGATAACTCCATTTACGAAACAAGATTTGTTGCCTCAAGAAGAAAAACTTGAAATTGGCAGATACAAAAGAGAACTTTTCATTGGAATTCCTAAAGAAACAAGTTATCAGGAACGTCGTATTTGCTTAACACCAGATGCCGTAAACTCACTTACCTATCAGGGTCACAGGGTTATGATAGAATCTGGCGCAGGAGAAAGTTCTAGTTATACCGACAAAGAATATAGTGATGCTGGTGCAGAAGTTACAAAGGATACCAAACGAGTTTTTGGTTGCCCTATGTTGTTAAAAGTTGAACCACCAACAGTTGCAGAGATTAAATTAATGAATCCAGAAACAATTTTAATATCTGCGATTCAACTAAAAACTAGGAAAAAGACCTATTTTGAAGCTTTGGCTCAAAAAAGAATTACCGCATTAGCATTTGAGTATATAAAAGATGAAGACGGAACTTATCCAGCTGTAAAATCATTAAGCGAAATTGCAGGAACAGCATCAATACTTATTGCTGCCGAATTAATGATTACAAATGAGTTTGGAAAAGGATTACTATTTGGTAATATTACAGGAGTCCCTCCTACCGATGTTGTAATTTTAGGCGCAGGAACTGTTGGTGAATTTGCTGCTAAAACAGCAATTGGCCTAGGAGCAACTGTAAAAGTTTTTGATAATTCGATTACCAAATTACGTCGCTTACAAAACAATCTTAATCAGCGTGTATTTACTTCAACAATACAACCAAAAGCGTTATTAAAAGCGTTAAGACGTTGTGATGTGGCTATTGGTGCTATGCGTGGTAAAGAACGTTGTCCGATTATAGTAACTGAAACTATGGTAGAGCACATGAAAAAAGGTGCTGTAATTGTAGATGTAAGTATTGACACAGGAGGTTGTTTTGAAACCTCGGAAGTAACTACACATGAAAAACCAACTTTTATTAAAAGTAATGTTTTGCATTATTGCGTTCCAAATATCCCATCTCGATATTCTAAAACTGCCTCACTTTCAATAAGTAACATAATTACGCCTTATTTATTACAAATTGCAGAAGATGGCGGACTTGAAAGCGCTATAAGATGCAATAAAGGATTAAAAAACGGAATTTATATGTATCACGGAATCTTAACCAATAAAGCTATAGGCGAATGGTTTGATTTACCTGATAATGACATTAATTTACTTGTATTTTAAGGCAACTTTAGCGTACCTTTGCCAAAAATAGAATTCATGAAGTTTGTACATCGTTTTGCATATTATTTAGTTGGATTAGTTATGGGATGTTTCTTTGTAGCCCTTGTATTTAGTGGAAAAGATACACGTTGTAATTATTTTCCTAATGCAAGAGTTTTAAATGATTTAAGAAACAAACCATTTCATTATTCTGAAGAAGCTTCTAAAATTTTGACAGAAAAATGGATTGACACTTTGGATATAAAAAACACATTACAATTTGGTGATGTTGATTTTGATAAAAGTAATGTAGAATATAAAAAAGGTAAATTATACGTTATAGAAGGTAAAACCTTGAAAAATCAAGAAGTAATACTTAAAGTAATTAATTATCCAGGGAAAGCTGTTTTAGAATCTATAGAAAAGAAACCAGCAAATTAGAGCTATCGTATATACAGATATTTAAAAAAAACTGAACACGAATTTACTTCGTCTGTTCGACTTTCAGTCTCGAGTCACAAACTAAGTTAATTATTATAATTAGTGGGAATTAGATAAATTCGTGTTTACTTTTTTTTATCTTGAAGCGGTATCAATTAGAGCCATTTAATTTCTTCGATTTTCTTCGATTTTAAAAAATCATTTGTTTTAGTAAAATGCTTGTTTCCAAACCATTTTCCCTGATTGGCACTCATAGGCGATGGATGACCAGATTCTAGAATCAAATGTTTGGTACGGTCTATTTTAAGACCTTTCTTTTGAGCAAAAGCACCCCACAATAAAAATACAACATCTTCTTTTTGATCAGATATTGCCTTGATTACTGCATCGGTAAATAAATTCCATTTTAAATGTTTATGGCTATTAGGTGTGTCTTTTCGAACAGTTAATGAAGCATTTAAAAGTAAAACACCTTGTTTTGCCCAAGATTCTAAATTACCCGAAGTCGGCATAAAAACCGAATCGAAATCTGTATTTAATTCTCTGAAAATATTACGGAGAGAAGGAGGGATTTTTACATTATCATTTACCGAAAAACTTAAACCATTAGCTTCTCCTACTCCATGATAAGGATCTTGCCCAATGATAACTACTTTTACATCTTGAAATGAACAATGATTAAATGCCGAAAAAATTAAATCAGTTGGAGGATAACAAACTTGGTTTTTATACTCATCTTCAAGAGATAATAGCAAATCATTAAAATAAGGTTTTCCTATTTCATCTGATAATACTGCTTGCCAATCTGGATTGAGGTTAATTTTCATTTCAATAAATTTTACTACAAATTACGCAAAGTTTTTTGCAAAGAACCAATTAATACTACTATTTAGTTTCAAAACTTTGTAACTTTGAAGCTTTACAACTTACGATATAATATGATATCTATTACTGATAAAACATTACAAGATTTACAATTCCCTACAGTGCTCGAAACTATTTCGGACATTTGTAATACTGATATAGGCAAACAAAAAGCTTTAGAAATAAGACCTTTTAGAGACAAAGAAACTTTGATGCAAGCATTGATGCAAACATCGGAGTATATTTCGTCTTTCCAAAATAACAATGCAATTCCAAATCATGGTTTTGATGCGATTACTTACGAAATTAAATTTCTGGCAATCGAAGATAGTTTTCTGGAAGTTGGAAGTTTTAGAAAAATTGCAACCCTATCATCTACAGTTAATTTCTTATTGAATTACTTTAAAAAATTTGATGATTATTATCCAAATCTAAATGCGAGAGCTTCGCAAGTAGAATTCACAAAAGAAATTATTTCGCAAATAGATGTTGTTGTAGATAAGTATGGAGAAATTAAAGATAATGCTTCTCCAGAATTAGCTAACATTCGACGTGATATGAATTTGGTTCGTGGTAAAGTAAACCAAAGTTTTGGTGTAGCTTTAACACAATACAATAGTTTAGGTTATCTGGACGATATTAAAGAAAGTTTTGTGCAAAACCGTCGTGTTCTTGCAGTTTTGGCAATGTATCGTCGTAAGGTAAAAGGTTCTATTTTAGGAAGTTCTAAAACCGGAAGTATTGCTTATATAGAACCAGAAACTACTCTTAAATACTCTAGAGAACTTAGCAATTTAGAATATGAGGAAAAAGAAGAAATTACTCGTATTTTAAAACAATTATCAAATGCTATTCGTCCGTATTTATCTTTGCTTGTTGATTATCAGGCTTTTTTAAGTGATATAGATGTTGTTGCTGCCAAAGCAAAATATGCTAATAAGATAAATGGTATTTTGCCAACAATTACAGAGGAACGTCGTTTGTATTTTAGAGATGCTTTTCATCCTATTTTGTATTTGAATAACAAACAAAAGAATGAAATTACACATCCACAAACTATTGAATTAAAGCAAGATAACAGAATTATTGTAATCTCTGGACCAAATGCCGGAGGTAAAACAATCTCGCTGAAAACCGTAGGATTACTACAATTAATGCTACAATCAGGAATGTTGATTCCTGTGCACGAGCGTAGTGAAACTTTCTTGTTTGACAGAATCTTAACTGATATTGGTGATAATCAATCTATTGAAAATCATTTAAGCACATATAGCTATAGATTAAAAAACATGAATTATTTCTTGAAGAAATGCAACAAGAAAACCATGTTTTTGATTGATGAATTTGGAACTGGTTCTGATCCTGAATTAGGTGGAGCTTTGGCTGAAATTTTCTTAGAAGAATTTTACCATCGGGAAGCTTTCGGAATTATCACGACGCATTATTCTAATCTTAAGATTTTGGCAAACGAATTGCCTTTTGCAACAAATGCCAATATGCTTTTTGATGAACAATCATTAGAGCCAATGTACAAATTGGTTCTTGGTCAAGCTGGAAGTTCGTTTACATTTGAGGTTGCTTTGAAAAATGGAATTCCGTATGGTTTGATTAATCGTGCGAAAAAGAAAATCGAAATTGGAAAAGTTCGTTTTGACAAAACCATTGCAACACTTCAGAAAGAACGCTCGAAATTAGAAAAAACTTCTTTGAACTTAAAAGAAGAAGAAACTAGAGCGCGTGCCGAGAGTAACAAAATGGAAAATATAAATGTCAAGATAAAACAAAAACTAGAAAGCTATCAGGAATTATATGATAGTAACCAGAAGACGATTTATATTGGACAAAAAATTGAAGACATCTCTGAGAAGTATTTCAATAATAAAAATAAAAAAGAACTGATAGGAGAATTTTTGAAGATTATCGAAATTGAAAATTCCAAACGTAAAAAAGCGACTCCGAAAGAAGCAAAAGCAATAGTTGAAAAGAAAAAAGAAGTTATTGCCGAAGTAACTGTTCAGGTTGAAGAAATTCGAAAAGAGAAAAAAGAAAAGAAATTAAAAGCAGTTGTCGAAAAACCTAAAGTAACTTTAAAAGTTGGTGATCGAGTGCGTATGATTGACGGAAGGTCTGTAGGAAGTATTGACTCTATCGAAAAAAATAAAGCTACAGTAAATTATGGCATTTTTACTTCGAAAGTAAATTTGGATGAATTGGAATTTGTAGAAGCAGCTAAAAAATAGTTTTTAGTTTTCTGTCGCAGTTTTCAGTACTAAAAAGCTAAAATTTCATCAAAAACCAAAATAAAGCGATTTAAACAATCATCTTCAGGAAGACACTTAATGAGTTGGAAGATTTTAAAAAACCACTTAAAAGTTATTTATGAAAGCTGTTTTTGATTTAATAAATTTATACAATAATCAACATCGATAGAATAAACCAATAGTAATAAAAAGGAATATTTTTAACGAAATAAACTACATAAAATAGCTTTGTCAAAGTTTTGAACTAAGGATGTAAGGAACTTTGATAAAAGCTAAAGTTTAATGTAGGTCTGTGCATTTTTGTCATTTCGAAGGAGAAATCTTCACAAGTAACTCCGTAACGAAAGTTCAATCTTTGTCGAGCTTCTCACTAAGATTTCTCCTTCGTCGAAATTGTAAATGTTAGATATTTCGGTAACAAAATTTAACTTTAATAAATTTTGTTACGATGAGAAATAATAGTCAAGATTCCACTTTAGAGCGAAACTATTTAGAAAAGTATCGTTTTTTAATAAAAGAATATGAACAGGTAAAAAACAAAACTCATCCTTTGCATAAAAAAGCAATGGATTTTTATACGGCAAATGACACTTGTCGAAAGATTTTTTTAAAGTATTATAATCGCTATAAACAAAGTGGGAAATCTATAGATTTACTACCCCAAAAGCGAGGGCCACGTTACAAAACCAGACGTCCTTTACCTTTTATTGAACAAAAAGTAATTGAATTAAGAGAAAAAGGAAACAATAAATATGAAATTGTTAGTATCTTAAAACCCAAATTAGGAAAGCATACACCTTCCTATTCAGGAGTTTATAACATCTTAAAACGAAATAAAATAAATAGATTAACTCCGAAGATTAAAAAGAATCATCAAAAAATAATCAAGGAAAGAATGGGACAACTTGGTCATATTGATTGCCATTATTTAAGTAAAAGTGTCATTAAAGGAGAAAGCAAAAAGCTTTATTTAGTCTGTGTAATTGATGATTACAGCCGAATTGCCTGGGCTGAATTAGTTTCTGATATCACCAGTTTAACTGTTATGTTTGCTGCATTAAAATGCTTAAACATTCTAAGTGATCATTATGAAATAAAATTTGAAGAGATATTATCTGATAACGGAGCTGAATTTGGCCCTAAAACAAGTAAAGTAAAAAGTAATCATCCTTTTGAGAGAATGCTAATGGAATTAGGAATTATCCACAGATATACAAAACCATACAGACCGCAAACCAATGGTAAAGTAGAACGTTTCTGGAGGACTCTAGAAGATGATTTATTAAGAGATACAGATTTCGATACACAAGAAGAATTAAAAGAAGAATTATTACAATATTTATATTATTATAATCATGAAAGACCACATCAAGGAATTGACGGAAAAAAACCAATCGAAATGATTAATCCGTTACCGAAATAAGTAACCTTTACAGAAATGACAAGTTTGGGGTTATTTTGTGTAAATACTAAAGTTCCTTTCATCATTGATTTTTTACTTTACCAAAGCTTTTTAAAATTTTAACAAACAAAAAAATGAATCCACAAGATGACATTACTTCGTTCCTCGCAAAGAATGCTGAGAACAAAAAAATAATTCTCTTTGATGGAGTTTGTAATTTATGCGATTCGGCGGTGCAGTTTATTATTAAGCATGATAAAAAAGATGTTTTTCGTTTTGCCGCTTTGCAGTCTGAAATAGGAAAAGAAATTTGTAAACATATAGGAGTTGATATTACCAAAGTTGATAGTATTATATTTTATGAACCTGGAGTTGCTTATTATTACAAATCGGGAGCAGCGATTGCCATAGCCGAAAATCTTGGAGTTTTATGGAGTTGGTTTTCTGTTTTTAAAATAATTCCTGTTTTTTTGAGAGACCCTCTATATAATTATATTGCTAAGAACAGATACAAGTGGTATGGAAAAAAAGAAAGCTGCATGATTACTACTCCTGAATTAAAAGCTAAGTTTTTGTAAGACCTATTTTTTTACGCAGATTTTACAGATTTGAGCAAATTTTAGTTTAATCTAATCTTGTCTTTTTCAAATCAAGGAGAAATTCTGAAAATTCATTTTTTTACTCACGCAGATTTAGCAGATTTGGGAGATTTTATTTTGCGCTAAAATTAGATTCGCCACAGTTTTATAATTTTGAATGAAGGAGAAATTATAATCTGAGAATTATAATCTGAGAATTGTGACTGAAACTTGAAACTGAAACTTGAAACTGAAACTTGAAACTGAAAACTAAATCTCTAGCCCTGATGGTCGCGGCATCCTTTTTATTTTTTCTTTAAAAATAAAAAGATACAGCAGACAGCAGGAATTAGCTCCTAAAAAACATCAAAGTTTACTATATAAAAAAAGCCTCAAATAATTTAATTTGAGGCCTTTTTGTGATTGATAATAATATTAGCTTCTTATTAATTTTCTGTATTTCAGACGTTTTGGAGTTAAATCTCCACCTAAACGTTTCTTTTTGTTTTCTTCGTATTCTGAGAATCCTCCTTCGAAATAGTAAACTTCTGAGTTTCCTTCAAAAGCTAAGATGTGTGTACAAATTCTGTCTAAGAACCATCTGTCGTGAGAGATAACTACGGCACAACCAGCAAAATTCTCCAAACCTTCTTCAAGTGCACGAAGTGTATTTATATCTAAATCATTGGTAGGTTCATCTAATAAAAGTACGTTTCCTTCTTCTTTTAATGTCATTGCAAGGTGCAAACGGTTACGCTCACCACCGGATAATGTTGAAACTTTTTTGTTTTGATCACTTCCTCCAAAATTGAAACGGCTTAAGTAAGCACGAGAGTTTACTTGACGTCCGCCCATCATGATTAATTCCTGACCATCGCAGAAATTTTCCCAGATAGATTTATTAGGATCAATATTAGAGTGCGCTTGATCTACATAAGCAATTTTTACAGTTTCACCGATAGAAAATTCACCGCTATCTGGCTCTTGCTCTCCCATAATCATTCTGAAAATAGTCGATTTACCAGCACCGTTTGGCCCGATAATTCCAACAATTCCAGCTTGTGGTAAAGTAAAGTTTAAATTATCATACAATAATTTATCTCCAAAAGCTTTAGCTACATTTTTAGCTTCGATAACATTTGTTCCTAAACGTGGACCGTTCGGGATATAGATTTCTAGATTTTCATCTAGTTGTTTTTGATCTTCGTTTAACAATTTATCGTAATTCTGTAAACGTGCTTTTTGTTTTGTCTGACGACCTTTGGCTCCTTGACGAACCCAGTCAAGCTCACGCTCTAAGTTTTTACGACGTTTTGAAGCTACTTTTTCTTCAAGTGCCATTCTACTAGATTTTTGATCTAACCAAGAAGAATAATTTCCTTTCCAAGGAATACCTTCTCCTCTATCTAACTCTAAAATCCAACCTGCAACATTATCAAGGAAATATCTATCGTGCGTTACAGCAATTACAGTTCCTGCATATTGTGCTAAATGTTGCTCTAACCAAAGAACAGACTCAGCATCTAAGTGGTTGGTAGGCTCATCAAGTAACAATACATCAGGCTGTTGTAACAACAAACGACATAATGCAACACGACGACGCTCTCCTCCTGAAAGATTTTTAATTGGCGTATCTCCGTCTGGAGTACGTAATGCATCCATTGCAATTTCTAGTTTGGTATCGATTTCCCAAGCTCCTAATGCATCTATTTTATCTTGTAAAGCAGCTTGACGATCCATCAACTTATCCATTTTATCTGGATCTTCGTAGTTTTCTGGAAGACCAAATAAGTCGTTGATTTTATTGTACTCTTCCAAAACTGCCATAGTTTCGGCAACTCCTTCACGTACAATTTCGATAACTGTTTTTTCATCGTCTAATTGTGGTTCTTGTTCTAAATAACCAACTGTATATCCTGGAGCAAAAACTACATCACCTTGGTAATTTTTGTCAACTCCAGCAATAATCTTCAAAAGTGAAGATTTACCAGAACCATTTAAACCTAGAATACCAATTTTAGCTCCGTAAAAAAAGCTCAAATAAATATTTTTTAATACTTGTTTGTCGCTACTTGAGTAGGTTTTACTCAATTTTGACATCGAGAAAATTACTTTCTTATCGTCTGACATGCCTATTTATTTTAAATTTTATTATTTATTCTTGTTTAAACTCTTCCTTTTAAAGCGTTGAAAACCCATGCATTGGCTAAAAAACCAACTCCAGTCGCAGCAAATCCCCAACCTGAAACATCTCTGTATCTAAAAATGCCAAGTCCTATTAAGAGAAATCCCATGATCACCATTATAAAAGTTGCCCATCCTAAGATTGTGTTTTTATTCATCCCCATAATTTGCGGTTTTTTATTTTTATATCAGCTTACAAATATCGGTAATTTTAGTGGCTTAATTAAATATTTTGTACAGCATTTCTTTTAATAAATCAGATTGCGGTAATGCATTGGCTCCCACTCCTTTACTTTTTAAATCAATGTCTCGTAATGCCGAAACTACCTGACTCACTTTTTTCATTGGGAAATTTTTTATTGCTAAATCATACTCTTTTAAGAAATAAGGATTTACACCAATTGCAGCCGCTACATTTTTTGGATTTTTATCCTTTAATCCATGATATTTTAATAACTGAATAAAGAAACCAAAAATTAATCCTGTTGTCATAACTAGCGGATAATCTTTGGGGTTATGAGCAAAATTCTCTGCAATTTTGTATGCTTTTACTTGATTTCGTTCTCCGATTGCTTTACGTAGTTCGAATACATTATAATCTTTACTAAAACCAATATTTTCCTCTATATGTGTTGGTGTAATGGTCGTACCTTTTGGTAAAATTATCTGTAGTTTCTCCAGCTCATTATTGATTTTGCTTAAATCGGTTCCAAGAAACTCAACCAGCATCGCATTGGCTTTTGGTTCTATCGTATAATTTTTGCCTGATAAAACTCTTTTAATCCAATCCCCTACTTGGTTTTCGTATAATTTTTTACTTTCGTAAACAAGTCCTTTTTGCCCTAATAATTTGGTTACTTTTTTACGTTTATCCAACGTTTTGTATTTGTAACAAAAAACCAAAACTGTTGTAGTCATTGGGTTTCCTGCATAAGCTTCGAGTTTATCGATTGTTCTGGATAAATCCTGAGCTTCTTTTACAATAATAACCTGGCGGTCAGCCATCATAGGATAACGTTTGGCGGCCGAAACAACATCGTCTACAGTTACATCGCGACCATATAAAACCGTTTGGTTAAAGCCTTTTTCTTCTTCAGATAAAACGTTTTTTTCTATATATTCGGCTAATTTGTCAATGTAATAAGGCTCTTCTCCCATAAGGAAATAGATAGGCATGATATTCCCAGCTTTTATATCATTAACAATTTTTATAACTTCATCCATTTCTTTATTGTTTCAAGTTAAATGTTTAAGGCTGTTGTTTCAATATCTTGAAACTTTATCCCGAGACTTCGGGAGAAACCTAAAACTATTTTATATTTTTGCTTCATGCAAAAACTAAATTTTCCCTCTTATATATTTCGGTTCAAAAATAGCGAAAATAAAGTGTCTATTTTTGATGAAATCAGGAAAAAATTTATCATTCTCACTCCAGAGGAATGGGTTCGCCAACATGTTGTTCAGTTTTTAATGGTGGAGAAAAAATACCCTAAATCATTGATAAATGTAGAAAAAGTTTTAAAGGTCAATGGGTTGCGTAAACGTTACGACATTGTAGTTTATAATCCTGATGGTACTATATATATATTGGTAGAATGTAAAGCACCGGAAGTAAAAATTTCGCAAGCTACCTTTGATCAGATTGCTAGATATAATATGACCATGAATGCGCAATTTCTGACAGTTACCAATGGATTGAGTCATTATTTCTGTCAAATGGATTTTGAGAATGAAAAATATGAATTTTTAAGGGAGTTACCGAATTATAATTCTCTAACGTAAATAAAATACTATACACTTGGATAAAATAGCAGTTGTTATATTAAATTGGAATGGAGTAAAATTATTAGAACAGTTTTTACCATCGGTAATGCAATTTTCGCCTGAAGCTACTATATATGTAGCCGATAATGCTTCGACAGATACTTCTATAACTTACGTAAAAGAGCATTTTCCTACTGTAAAAATCGTTGTAAACACAGGTAATCATGGGTTTGCACAAGGATACAATGATGCATTGCAACATATCGATGCCGAAATTTATGCTTTGATAAATTCGGATATTGAAGTTACCGAAAACTGGTTACAATCAATTCTGGATACTTTCGTAAAAGAACCAAAGACAGCTATTATCCAACCCAAAATATTAGATTTTAAAAATAAAGCTTTCTTTGAATATGCGGGTGCTGCCGGAGGTTTTATTGATAAATATGGATATCCGTTTTGTCGTGGTCGTATTTTTGATACTATCGAAAAAGACAATAATCAGTATGATGATAATTGTGAATTATTTTGGGCTTCGGGTGCTTGTTTCTTTATAAGGAGCATTGTTTATAAAGAATTAAACGGTTTTGACGAAGGTTTTTTTGCCCATCAAGAAGAAATAGATTTGTGTTGGCGTGCAATTAATCTAGGTCATACAATTAAATATAATTCGCAATCTGTTGTATATCATGTTGGTGGAGCAACATTACAACAAGGCAACCCTAGAAAGACCTTTCTTAATTTTAGAAACTCCTTGCTAATGCTTACCAAAAACTTGCCTAAGCAAGGGTTTTACGGCATTATTTTTGCAAGACTAGTACTCGATGGTATCGCTGGAATACAGTTTTTTGTGCAAGGAAAGTTCAAACACACTTGGGCAATTATAAAAGCTCATTTCTCTTTTTATAGTCTTTTTTCGGAATATTATAAAAAAAGAAGTAATTTTCAAACACGAAAATACTATATGATTAAAAGTGTCGTTTTCTTGTACTATGTAACGAAAAACCGTGTTTTTAAAGATATCTTTAACAGTAATCAAATTAATAACCCTTAACTTTGTAATTGAAAGTCTAATTAAATTTTATTTTTTATGAGAAAAATATTCATTGCCCTAACTGCACTAATGGTACTATCTTCGTGTGTTTCTAAAAAGAAATATGCTGATTTAGAAGCTAAAAACAAAGAAACACAAGATTTACTAAATTCTTGTACTGTAAAATTAAATTCTTGTTTAGAAGAAAAAGCTGGATTAACTGCTACAGTTGCTAGTTTGAAAGATCACAATCAGAATTTGATAAACAGTTCAAAAGATTTAACAATGCTTACTTCTAAAGGAGCTGAAAATCTAGAAAAATCTTTAGAAAGTTTAAAAGAAAAAGATTTAAAAATATCTAGACTTCAAGATGCTTTAACTAAGAAAGATAGTGTTACTCTTGCCTTGGTTACTAGCTTAAAAGGAGCTGTAGGTATCAATGATCCAGATATCGAAATTAATGTTGAAAAAGGAGTTGTATTTATTTCTATCGCTGACAAATTATTATTTAAAAGTGGTAGCTATGATGTAACTGATAAAGCAAAAACTGTTTTAGCTAAAGTTGCAAAAGTAGTTAATGACAAACCTGATTTTGAATGTATGGTTGAAGGTCATACTGATAACGTTCCTTACAAAAGCAACGGAATTTTGTTAGACAACTGGGATTTAAGCGTTAAACGTTCTACATCTATCGTTCGTGTATTAACAAACGACCTTGGTGTTAACCCAGCAAAATTAATTGCAGCTGGTAGAAGTTCTTACGTACCATTAGTTGCTAATGATACAGCTGAAGATAAAGCTCGTAACAGAAGAACTCGTATCGTTGTTATGCCAAAAATTGACCAATTCTATGATATGGTTGAAAAAGAAATGAAAAAACAATCAGGTAAATAATCTGATGATTTCATATTAGAATTGTCCTTTTTAGGATTAAGATTCTAGAATAAATTAAAGCCAGTGAAAAAATTTTCACTGGCTTTTTTATGCTTACTATTTTTCTACTTTAATTAAGCTTCTCTTGTAGTTTTGGATGCTCAGCCTGACGAAGGCATAGTTTGTCTCCCTGAGCGGAGTCGAAGGGTTTATATCTAAAAAATTTACAGTGATAATACATGAAGTGAATTCACTGATAAGCCATGCCTTAAAAACACTATTTATAAAAACAGAAAAAGCAGGTCGGTTGACCTGCTTTTATGTATCCTTAATCTTTTTAATAACCAATTAAATATCAATTAAGAATAACATTATCGTGATATATGTTTATAATGCATTGTTAATGTAGCTCTAATATAAGCAATTAACTTCAAATACCTTGCCGTAGCAATATATTTTTACAAAATATCTAAACTTCCTTTTCCTTCTCTAACGATTACTGGCTCATGTTCGGATAAATCGATAATGGTCGATCCAACATTATCTCCGTAACCACCATCGATAACCATATCAACTACATTTTGCCATTTTTCAAAAATAAGTTCAGGATCGGTTGTATATTCAATAACATCATCCTCATCGCGAATAGAAGTAGAAACAATAGGATTTCCTAACTGACGTACAATTTCTAAAGCAATTGAATTGTCTGGTACACGAATTCCGACAGTTGTTTTCTTCTTAAACTCTTTGGGTAAATTATTATTCCCAGGTAAAATAAAAGTATAAGGACCTGGTAGAGCTCTTTTTAATATTTTAAAGGTCGATGTATCTATTTGTCGTACATAATCAGATAAGTTACTTAAATCGTGGCAAATAAAAGAAAAATTTGCTTTTTCGAGCTTCACTCCTTTTATTTTTGCAATTTTCTCTAAAGCACGAGAATTGGTAATATCACAACCTAAACCGTAAACAGTATCTGTTGGATAAATAATCAAACCACCATTTTTTAAAACCTTTACTACTTTTGCAATAGCAGCTTCACTCGGTTTATCGGGATATATTTTTATAAATTCTGCCATTTTGTTTTAGTTTAAAGTTTTAATTTGATTAAAATTCAAAAGATTCTAGTATGAGTTCATAAACTTTTTCTAGATTATATTATCTAGTTATCTAAGTCTATTCTCTTACTTCTATTATCTTCTACCCAATCACATCTAATTTTGCAAAACGAAGTAACAACTTTTTAAGTCCGCCAACTTCAAATTTGATTTCTGCTTTTTTATCAGCTCCTACTCCTTCTATATTAACAACTTCACCTCTTCCAAAGCGTTCATGCATTACAAGATTTCCAATAGTTAATTTATTATCAAATAAATTAGGAGCACTTGCATTAGGATTATTACTCGATACAGGTTTTAGTTTACGAATATTTAAATCCGATTTTGGTTCATTGTTATTAACCTGTTTAGGAGGTGTTGTACCAATTGGTTTAGCCAAACGCAATTTTGATTTATCAACATCACCAAAAACGTCAATGTCAATCATTGGCTTATAACGATATCCACTTTCTGCTGGCGTCAAATATTCTAAATACTGACCATCAATTTCTTCAATAAAACGAGATGGCTCACTATCTGTTAATTTACCCCAACGATAACGCGATTGTGCATACGTTAAATAAGCCTGATGCTCTGCGCGTGTTAAAGCTACGTAAAATAAACGACGTTCTTCCTCAAGTTCACTTCTTGTACTCATACTCATGGCACTAGGAAACAAATCTTCTTCCATCCCAACAACAAAAACATGCGGGAATTCTAATCCTTTTGCAAGGTGAATTGTCATTAAAGCAACTCTGTCTTCATCACTAGTATCTTTATCTAAATCAGTAGCAAGTGCCACATCTTCCATAAATTCAGACAATGCCCCTCTTGCTCCATCAATTTCTTTCTGGCCTTCGGTAAAATCTTTTAAACCGTTTAGTAATTCTTCAATATTCTGAATTTTTGCCATACCCTCAGGTGTAGCATCTTTCTTTAGTTCCTGAACTAATCCAGTTTTTTTTGTAACATGATCCGTAATATAAAAAGCATCCTGATTTTGATCAATAACCTGAAAACTCTGAATCATCGTTACAAAATCCCTGATTTTATTCTTTGTCCCAGCATTCAGTTTCAAGTCAATTTTATCAATATTAACCATTACTTCCCAAATAGAACGTTTGTAATGATTGGCAGCAATAGTCAATTTTTCAACAGTAGTATCTCCAATTCCACGAGCAGGATAATTAATTACACGCACCAGTGCTTCTTCGTCTTTCGGATTAATTACCAAACGCAAATAACACAAAACGTCTTTAATTTCCTTACGTTGGTAAAACGATAATCCACCATAGATTCGATACGGAATATCACGTTTTCTTAATGCATCCTCCATCGCACGGGATTGTGCATTAGTACGATACAAAATTGCAAAAGAGCCATTATGCAATTGATTTTGCATTTTTTGTTCAAAAATGGTACTCGCTACAAAACGACCTTCTTCAGAATCTGTTAAACTTCTGTGGACTTTAATTTTTTGTCCAAAATCATTTGCAGTCCAAACTATTTTATCAAGTTTGGTCTTATTATGTTCCATTACAGTATTTGCAGCTTCAACTATGTTACGGGTTGAACGATAATTTTGCTCTAAACGAAACATTATCACACCTTCATAATCTTTCTGAAAATTCAAAATATTATTAATATTCGCTCCACGGAAAGCATAAATACTCTGCGCATCATCTCCTACAACACAAATATTCTGAAACTTATCAGATAAAGCTTTTACAATTAAATACTGAGAGTGATTTGTATCCTGGTACTCATCAACCAAAATATAGCGAAAACGGTTTTGATATTTCGATAAAACTTCTGGAAAACGATTAAGTAATTCATTGGTTTTCAATAGTAAATCATCAAAATCCATAGCACCCGCTTTAAAACAACGGTCAACATAGTGCTGATAAATTTCTCCTAATCTTGGTCTTTTAGCCATGGCATCAGCTTCTACCAATTCAGGATTATTAAAATAGGCTTTTACCGTAATCAAACTATTTTTATAATTTGATATACGTCCTAAAACCTGTTTTGGTTTATAAACATCACGATCCAGCTGCATTTCTTTTATAATAGAAGAAATTAGTCTCGCTGAATCCTGAGAATCGTAAATCGTAAAATTAGATGGATATCCCAAATGATCAGATTCTGCACGAAGAATACGCGCAAAAATAGAGTGAAAAGTTCCCATCCAAAGGTTTTTTGCCTCCGACGCTCCCACAATATCAGATATCCTGTGTTTCATCTCACGAGCCGCTTTATTGGTAAAAGTAAGCGACAAAATATTGAACGCATCAACACCCTGCGCCATCAAATAAGCAATTCTAATTGTTAAAACACGTGTTTTTCCTGAACCTGCCCCAGCAATAATAATCATCGGCCCGTCTTTCTTTAAAACAGGCTGTCTCTGTGCGTCATTGAGCTGGTCAATGTATTTTTGCATGAAATTTTTCTCCATAATTGTTGCAAAAATAAGAATTTAAAAAGAAAGTTCCTAAGCTGTTAAGACACTGAGTTGCTAAGTTTTTTTTGAAGCACAACAAAAGGCTTTTTTAAGAAGCAAAGTTCCCGCTTTCGGCTTTATCTCTCCGTTTCACTGCGAGGATATCACCTCTATCGGGGCTAGACTCAAACAATTGTTTTTTTTTAAAGCGTCTAAGGTTCTAAGCTTCTGAGGAACTAAGGTTCAAAATATCAAAGATGAAAAAAACTTAGCATCTTAGAATCTTAGCCTCTCAGAACCTCTATTTATAAAATACATCGTAAGCAAAACGTATCAACGTACCGATTACAACAATCAAAAAGAAAACTCTAATAAAACCATTTCCTTTATTTATAGCCAGCTTAGCACCAAGCCATCCGCCAAGTCCATTACTTATGGCCATAGGAATTGCGATTGTCCAAATGATCTTTCCTTTTATAATAAACAAACAGATAGATCCAAAATTAGTAGCTAAGTTCACCATTTTGGCATTTGCCGAAGCGTGCAAAAAGTCGAATCCCATTAAAGCTATAAAAGCAACTACAAAAAAGCTGCCAGTTCCAGGGCCAATAAAACCATCATAAAAACCAACTATTATACTAATTACAACAGCATATAATATTTGGGTTTTAGCTGAATGATCTTTGGCCACATGTTGACCAAAATTCTTTTTAGCATAAGTATAAATTAGCAATAGCGATAAAACTACCAGTAACAATGGTTTCATAAAATCATTGCTAACATAAGTCAATAAAGTAGATCCTAAAAATGCAGATGGGACTGCTAAAACCATCATAATCAATAATAACTTCCATTGAATGGTTACTTTTTTCATGTATTGAAAAGCAGCAAAAGCGGTTCCGCTAAATGCAGGTAATTTCAGAGTTCCAATAACAGTCGAAACAGGTAAATTTGGTAATAAAATTAATCCCATTGGAGTTTGGATTAACCCGCCACCGCCTACAATAGCATCAATAAATCCTGCTGCAAAAGCAGCTAAACAAAGCAAAATTATAATATAGTTTTCCAATTATAGTGTAGTATTTGATTAAAATTTGAATGTCAGCAAAATTAGCCTTCTTAAACAAATATTACAATTAAAATGATGCTGAATTACAACCAAAAGTATATTTTTGTTTCCTTAAATTATAAAAATGGATTCAAACAAAATCATAGAAGTTCTAGCTTATACTATACCTTCAATCATAACAGGAAGCGTAGCTTATTATTTTTTCAAATCGTATCTTCAGGATAAACAAAATACAAGAAGATGGTTATTGCAAAAAGATGCTCAAAAACAAGCTTTGCCTTTACGATTACAAGCTTATGAACGAATTACTTTATACTTAGAACGTATTAGTTTAACTAATTTATTGATACGCGTTGCGCCAATATCTAATGATAAAAATGATTATGAAAATTTAGTTATTGCACAAATCGAGCAAGAATTCGAGCATAACTTAACGCAACAAATATATATGTCTGATGAATGTTGGACTATTGTAACCACAGCTAAAAATGCTACAATCCAGATGATTCGTAAAGCAAATATGAGCGACCGTGTAGACAGTGCAGATAAATTACGTGAGGTTATCTTAAATGATTTATTTGATAAGCAATCACCAAGCAGTGCTGCTTTAGGATATATTAAAAGAGAAGTAAGCGAAATGTGGTAATCTTTAATTGTAGATTTTAGAGTGAAGAATAAAACATCTGACTTATATAGAATTTTAAGATTATAATAAAAAAGTTAACCATATAAGTGATGTAAGTTCATTTAAGTTTTATGCTGATTAGTTGCGCTTATATTTACTTACATCACTTACATGGTTAAAATGATTCAGTGAATACTAACTTATTTAATTAAGTTCAATCTTTATTAATCTAAAATCTACATTCTAAAATCTAAAATCATCTATTATCACTCATAATTTCAGACTTATTCTGAGCATATTCATATCCTTCTTCCCACCACTTTTTCATTTCTTCTTTGTTAAAAATTAATGCGTTATTGGTTAGTTTTGTTGGTGTATAAAACAAGTTCAGTTTCACATTTTTGTTTTTCGCCAATAGTTTTCCAATAGCAATATCATGTTTCTCAACCTGATCTAGAGCAATTCGGAACAAATCTATCATTAACGAGAACGGATTTTTGCCAATTGTACTTTTTGTAGTGTTTACTTCAGTTTCCAGAATAACCACATCTATCTCGGTTGCACCACGATTTATGGCTTCACGTATTGGTACCAAACTTGAGAATCCTCCGTCTCCATATTCTGAGTTGTTTTTAGACACTAAACTCATAAACGGAATATAGTTACTTGATATCCAAATCCAATCGCAAAATTCATCGTAAGAACAATCTTTTATCGATTTATATTCAGCTTCATTTCGAGACAAGTTGGTAACCGTAACAACAACATCAGTTTTTAGTTTTTTTAGCTGATTAAATTCAGATAAAGACAAATGATCTTTGATGTATTTTTGCAATCTTTTGCTTTCGCCAAAAGTTCTTTTCCCTTTAAAAAACTGGCGTAATACATTAAAGTGATTTATGGTAACAATATCAATACCGCCTTTCTCTTTTACAACAAAAGGACTGATATTAAATATTTTATTCATGCTCACATTGGTGTAGATTCCATGGATTTTATCAATATTTCCAAGTGCCAAATGCGGAATAAGTAAACTTCCAGTAGATGTCCCTAGAAATAAATCGTATTCACATTTTTTTATTTGTAATAAATATTGTGCAACTCCTCCGGCAAAAGCTCCTTTGCTTCCTCCTCCTGAAATAACCAATGCTCTCATAAATGTATTGTAGTTTTTTTATCTGAAAGAAAATAGATAAAAGAAGCTAGAAAATAGACTAAACCTTTAATCTATTTCTTTCCTCTATCCTTTTCTTCTATTCTCTTTCTTCTATTCTCTTTCTTCTATTCTTACTCTTTCAACAAACGTTCTAATTGAAACTGTTCATTCGAGGACAAATTAGGCAAAATTCTTTCAAATGAAGTACGCATTTCACTATTTTTTAATAATAATCGAATGGTATCTCTACCAAATTTAGAAAATTGCCACATATGATGCGTTGTCGCATTTACTAAGTTTGTCAATACAATATCATTTGTTAATCGAAAATCTATTAATTTCTCTAAAGCATTTTGGCGCGTTGTTGCTTCATATTTAGGCGAAGAATATGCTATTAATTCATTAATTAAAACCTCTGGTTCTGTTGCGTAATTAGGTGTTGATAAAGCTAATGACAACCATAATGTTCTTAAATTATAGTCGTTAAATCCTATCCAGTTTTTCGATTTATTTAAATATTCGCTGCGACGAGAAGGAAAATTATTCCATAAATAAAACAATGCTATTTCCTGCGTTTGGTATGATCTATCGTCGAGTAAAGTCTCATATAGTGGTCTGAAATCTTCAGGGATTTTTGGCAAAGAAACAGCTACTTCTTGTCGAACTTGCAGGTTGTTTGTGTTTAAAGCCAGAATGAGTAATTGTTTTTTAGCTTCGTATTTTTCATTCTTGAGCTGGCTTACAATTGCTTTTTTAACTGTAAAATAAACATCGGATTGTAATGTTTTGATAAGAAAAGCTTCTTTTTCGGCTAAAGGTTTTTTACTAGCTTTATCAACTTCTAAGCGTATTTGAATTGCTTTATTTTTGCTCAACAATTCATTTGCTTGTTGGTTATTAAAAGCAGTTGTTTCTAGCCATATTTTAGAGAATTCTTTTAAATCATAATTGGATAGTTTTTTTATTTCTTCAAAAAAATCATTTGTATTTACAGTTTGAAATGCATATTTTTTCAAATAATTTTTGATCACTTTTTTGAATGTTTTATCGCCCAAAGCATCATGTAAAACAAATAATGCCCAAGCTCCTTTTTCGTAAAAAGTAAGCGAACTAGCTTTGGCATTCAAGACCGGAATTGTATCGGTTCTTGATGCATATTTTAATTGTTGTGCAGTATCGTATAATTTAGAATAAAAATAATCCTCACCATAAATTTCTTTCTCAGCAAGCAAAGCATAATAGGTTGCAAAACCTTCTTGCAGCCAATGATGCGTACTACTTTCGGCAGTAATTAAATTCCCAAACCAATGGTGCGCCAATTCGTGTGCGTTAACATTGGTGTATTTTCTATCTTCAAAACCTATAGAATCAACAACATATCTGGTAGAAAGCAAAGTAGCAGTCGTGTTCTCCATACCCGCATATATAAAGTCACGAACAGGAGCTTGCTTGTATATTTCCCAAGGGTACTTCACTCCTATTTCTTTCTCCAGAAAGTCAAAAATTTGTTTAGAATAGCGATAAGTTGGCTCAAAACGAGAGATATCATTATTTTCGATGTAGTATTCTAAAGGAATTCTAGATTTAGATTTGAGCTCTTTTTCTTCATATTTCCCAATGGCAAGCATTAGTAAATAAGAGCTCATAGGATTTTGCATTCGATATTGCCAAACAATAGAATTCCCATTTTCGAGTTTGTTTTTTAATAATCCGTTTGAGATAACTTTATAGTTTTTATCAAAAGTAATATTTAGGTTAAAAACTACTTTTTCATTTACATCATCAAAACTTGGGAACCAATTACTGGTATATCTTCCCTGTCCTTGTGTCCATACTTGTCCATTTACATCATCTGATTTATCACCTTGAGTGGAGTCGAAGTTACCGACAAAATATAATGCCTGTTTTGGCTTGGCTGAATAATTAAATGTAAGTGTGTGTTTTCCTTTTTGGAACGGAAAAATCAATTGTAATTGCTTGTTTGTATTAATAAATATAATTTCATTTCCGTTAATTTTTAAATTCGAAAACGACATGTTTTGAGCATCAATTTTTATAGTATCGATAGGTTTTAGAACATCAAAATCATATATCACATTTCCTGATAGTGATCTGTCTGCTGTATTGATAGTGATTTCCCCTAAAACTGATTTAAAATCGACATATTGGGTTTGTTGAGCAAAACTGAAAAGGGAAAAGAAAAAAAAGAGGTATTTCATTATTTGTTTTATTTGATGCAAAGGTCTCCAAAGTTACAAAGGATTGATGAACAAATCGAAGGAAATTTGTATGTTTACTTTCAGAAAATATTTAAACAATTCCTTTGAAAAAAATCGCCTTATTTAATTGGAGCAGCGGCAAAGACTCAGCTTTAGCATTATACAAAATACAACAAGAAAAAGAATTCGAAATAAATTGTTTACTTACAAGCGTCAACCAGCAGTTTCAGCGTATTTCGATGCATGGAGTTCGTGTAGAGTTATTAGAACAACAAGCAAAAAGTATTGGATTACCGCTAGAAATTATGCAAATTCCAGAAATGCCAACTATGGAAGTGTACGAAGAAGTAATGACTAAAACATTGGCTAAACTTAAAGATCAAGGTGTTAAATATTCTATTTTTGGAGATATATTTCTGGAAGATTTACGAAAGTACCGTGAAGATAAATTGGTAGATATTGGCTTTGAAGCCGTATTCCCGTTATGGAAAATACCAACAAAAGATTTAATTCAGGAATTTATATCTTTAGGTTTTAAAACAATAGTGGTTTGTGTAAACGAACGCTTTCTGGATAAAAGTTTTGTAGGTCGTGTAATCGATCAGAATTTTATAAATGATTTGCCAGATAATGTAGATGTATGTGGAGAAAATGGCGAATTTCATACCTTTACTTTCGATGGACCTATTTTTTCTGAACCAATACAATTTGAAATTGGAGAAATTGTACATCGAAAATATGAAAAACCTAAAACAGAATCTAGCGATACAGCTTGTGATACAAATGCAAGCGATGCTTTTGATTATGGATTTTGGTATTGCGATTTGATATAAACAGTAAGACATTAATTATTTTAACCATATAAGCAACGTAAGTAAATGTAAGTATAATCGAATCTGTGCAAACTTAAATGAACTTATATTACTTATATGGTTAGCTTTTTTTTTGTTACAGTCTTGGTTTTATGTATTCTAACTATATAACTCAATAATATTATTTTAAAAGTCATACAAATGCCTGTAAAAGAAAAGAGCTTAGAAATAGAGAAGATTTTATTTTTCTTGGACCAAATCGGAATTAAAGTTGTCGAAAAGGAATTAAATAACACTTTTTTACCAGGATTATCTTTAGGCTCAAATTGTATTTATATTGATTTTGAAAAATTATTATATCCAGGAGACATTCTACATGAAGCAGGACATCTGGCTGTAACTACCACAGCTGAAAGAGAATTAGTTGGCACAGATAAAATGGCCGCTAATTGGCCAACTGAAGGAGAAGAAATTGCAACAATCCTATGGTCTTTTGCCGCAGCAAAATATTTAAAATTACCAATAGAATTTGTGTTTCATCCTAATGGATACAAGAACGATTCAGAATGGTTAATTTCAAATTTTAACGATGAAAACTATATAGGTTTGCCTTTTCTTGAATGGGCAGGACTTACATTAGGAAAAGAACGAGCAACAAATGAAGGAAAAAAGGCATTTCCTACAATGATAAAATGGCTAAGAGAATAAATCATGGATAAATTAGTACGCTCTATAAAGTTTCCTCTTTTGTTTGATAAGGAAAAACTAAAAAATGATTTCCAGAAAATCATCGATAAAAACTGGATTGATCATTATAATACGAATGATTATTCAGGAAAATGGACTTCGATTGCTTTAATGTCACAAAGCGGAAAATCGGACGCTATCTATGCTTTTTCAAACAATGATGAAAAACTAGTTGCTACCGAAATATTAGATTCTTGCACCTATTTTAAAGAAATATTAGATGGTTTTTTATTCGAAAAAACAGCTGTTCGATTATTGCAATTAGCTGCTGGAGCTGAAATTAAACCGCATAGTGATAATTGTTTAGGATATGAAGATGATTCTTTTCGATTACATATTCCGATAATTACAAATAGCCAAGTCGAGTTTATCTTAGATGGTACTCGCTTAATTATGAATGAAGGAGAATGTTGGTATATAGATGCTAATTTTATTCATTCGGTTGCCAATCGTGGCACAGAAAACCGCATTCATCTTGTAATCGATGGGATAAGAAATGAATGGACTGATGCGATGTTTTATAAAGAGGCAGACAAAGACCAATTTGTAAAAGCTGCACCAGTAATGAGCGAAGAGCAAAAACAACTCATGATTGCCGAGTTAAAACGAATGAATACGCCAATGGCAGATGAGCTTATTAAAAATTTAGAGTAAGCCTAATTTAATTAAAAGAATAAACACAAGTGAATAAGTCAAATTTTAGAAAATTCGGAATAATAATTACCTTAATTATTGTCGCATTTTCATTCCAGAGTTGTTTAGTAAGTAGATGCCAAAGACCACAAATTATGGGCTATATCTATGACGAAACAACCCATACTCCTATCGAAAATTGTAACGTAGGAGAAAGCTTAACCAATGCAATGGGCTATTTTAATTTAAAAGAAATAAGATATTCTCAATTTACTTTTGTTGGTTATGAAGCACCACCATTACATGTTAATGAAGCTATTTACAAAGAGGGTTACGAAAAGAAATCTATAGATCTGCACAATCCTTTTGGTGGCGGAATGAGAAAAGGTGCCGTACATAATACTGATACTATTTATCTAAAAAAAGTATCGATTCAAATTTCTAAGTAAATACGTTTAGTTTTTAAACTTCTCTTTCTTCGTAAATTTTTAATAATTGAGTTACTGTATTCCAGTTTCTAATCGTTGCAGTTACGTTTAGTTTTTTCTCAATATATTTCTGGTCAAATCTGGTTTTTCCTGCTCCAACAGCGTATTTAATAAATATTCTGTTGCCATCAATACTAGCTTCGTCTGGCTTAAACTGACTTATTTTTAAATCATTTATACTATCACTTTTCAATGCTATCGAAATAAAAGCTACGTACAATTTTTTAATATCAGCGTCTTTTTCTTTTAAGAAAGGATTGTTCTTAAAACAAGCTTCTAAATCTTGTTTATTAATAACAACAATAGGTACTTCGTGTCCAAAGACTTTAAAAATTTCTTGTTTGATTACAAAGCCAACTTTGGATGCATTGTCTTCATCGGTATCTACAAATACATTTCCCGACTGAATATATGTTTGTACGTTCTTAAAACCAATAGCTTCAAGTGTTGTTTTTAGAGCTTCCATTTTTATCATGTTGTGTCCAGAAACATTGATTCCACGAAGTAATGCGAGATGAGTTGTCATTGTATTGATTTTATTTTTTCAAAGATAAAGATTCAATTATAATAAAAACCTAGAGTGATTTAAATTATCAAGATATCAGTAGTTTTTATAAATCTATTTAGAATCATAAAAACTACTGATATTATCTTTTTTATTTTGCTCGTACTATCGTTTCAAAATTTAAATCCATTGCAGCAGTATTATCAAGTATTGCTCCCAAATATTTTGGAGTCATTTTACCATTATGATCTTTATTGTACATGAAAAACTGCCCAAAATTGCCTCCTTTTAAATCTGTAAATTTCTTTACTTTATACTCTTTAGAATCGAATGCATCGGCATTAGAAGAAAGCTTATCCCATTCTGCTTTAGAAAAACTCATAGGAATCATTTCTTTACTACGAATAACATACATCGTATCAGCATCAATTCGTATCAGTTTCACTAATGCACCTTGTAACTGGCTATTTTCTTGAGACCATGTTGATTTGTAAATATCTCCAGATTGCGGATTAGTAATTAATGCAGCATACTCCTCAGACTTTTTCTCAATTGATTTGTTATTAATCTTACTATAACCTAATGCAATTAAAACGATTAATGGCAATACAATACAAAATGACCACGGGTATAATAACTGCCATAAAGTTCTTTTGTGATTATTTCTAATCTGATTAATCTCAGCTTCTATATTGGCTGAGTATTTTTTCTTTGCAAATACAGATGCATCAGGGTTTTTTAAAACTTCACCGCAATTGGTACAAACTACTCCTGTTTTTCGTCCCATTCCAAAGAAAGGGATAACCATAGAGATATAACGCACATACAATGTTAATTCAATACATCCATTTTTATTACATACGGGACAGATTTCATCTGAAATAATTTTTGAAGTTAAAGGCTTTGTTACAATTTCGTAAACGTAAATCATTTTGTTAATTAGTTTGGGGGTTATTAAATAGCAAATAATTGCTTAATCTTAGTTATTTGTATTCTTTGTTTTATCTATCATTTGAAAAATGTTTCTTTTTAATTCCGTAAGATCACAATTTAAAAGCCTTACATTTATCCATAATAAGACATTACCATTTTCATTGCAGTAAGTTTCTACTTTTTTACGGTACTTTTCATTTTTAATTTTATTTATATAAGTATCTGGTTGATGAACAATTATATTTAATACAGTTTCGTATTGTTCCTTTGTTTCAACACATCTTGTTATATCTTCCCAATTTACTACTCCAATTTCAATGAAATATTTTCCGTAAAAAATAATTCCTTTATGATTAAGTGTTATTTGTATTTCATTATTATCAAATAAACGCCCTTCTTTTATTGTATAAAAGAGCATTCCAATAATCACAAAAGGAGATAAAAACAGTATCTCTGGATGAAAATTTTGACCATCATAAAACTGTTTTGTATTATGCCATAACATCCAAACTGCAATTAAGAAGAGAGATAGACATAAAGCAAAACGGATTATAATTGTTTTTTTATTTAGGTAAATGTGGTAAGGAAGTCTTTGCATAATTTTTATTTCAGCAGTAATTTTATATTATAATTCTTCATCTCAAAAGTGTTGAGAAAAGAATTTATTATAGAATTAATTAGCTCTTCCTCTAGAGTTTTTCAAAAATAAGTATTTTATTTTGTATAAAAAACTTACTAAAAGAAACTTTTTTAAGAAATATATTCTTAAAATATTTGTTTTATAGAGTTGACTATTTATTTTATGAGATAGATAAATGATTCTTTCTTACTATAAATAAAAGCATTTAACTTTTTCAAAACAATTGTATTTTCTATTTTCCTAATTAAAATCTATCTTCGCTTTTTATAAATATTTAAAGATAAAATAGAAATTAAAAGATTTAATTATTGAAATATTTAAAGATAAAAAAGTTCGTAAATCTAAGAAGTCTAAAAATCTAATCGTCTAAATAAAGAATGTCTAATTATCTTCTTCAAACTCCTATCGAATACTTAAAAGGTGTTGGCCCTAATCGTGGCGAATTGCTGCGTAAGGAATTGGGGATTCATAAATATATTGATTTGGTTAATTTTTTTCCGAATAGATATATAGACAGAACGCGATATTATAAGATTAACGAATTACAGAATACTGCTGCCGAAGTTCAGATTGTTGGTAAAATCATCAATATAAAGACTGTTGAATTTGCCAAAAACAAGAAGCGGTTGGTTGCTACTTTTGTAGATGATACGGGACAAATAGACTTAAACTGGTTTCAGGGACATAAATGGATTCGTGAGAGTTTAAAACTCAACGAAGTTTGTGTGATTTTTGGGAAATGTAGTTTATACGGAAGTCAGTTTAGTATGTCGCATCCCGAAATTGAACTCATGAGCGAACACGAACAAAGCCTTCGCTCTGCAATGCAACCTGTTTATCCATCGACAGAAACCTTGGCTAATAGAGGGATTTCAAATCGTGTGATTAACAAACTCATGCAGCAATTATTTCTGGAAACACAGACTTTATTTACTGAAACACTTCCCGATTATTTGGTAAATGAGTTAAAACTGATTCCTAAAAAAGCAGCTTTATTCAATATACATTTTCCTAAAAGTGCCGATGCTTTGGCGAAAGCCCAATACCGATTAAAATTTGAAGAATTGTTTTTTATTCAGTTGCAACTGATAACTAAAAACCTAATTAGAAAGCATAAAATAAAAGGACATCCATTTGTAAAAGTAGGCGAATATTTTAATGTATTTTATCAAAATCACTTGCCTTTTGCACTTACAAATGCACAAAAAAGAGTAATCAAAGAAATACGTACCGATATGGGTAGTAATGCCCAAATGAATCGATTGTTACAAGGAGATGTAGGTTCAGGGAAAACTATCGTTGCGTTTATGAGTATGTTATTGGCGCTCGATAATGGTTTTCAGGCTTGCTTGATGGCACCTACAGAAATCTTAGCAAATCAGCATTTTGTGGGATTGTCAGAATTAGCAGCGACATTAGACATCAATGTAAAAATACTAACAGGTTCAACCAAAATTGCTGCCAGAAGAATAATTCATGAAGAATTAGAAAACGGTAGTTTACATATTTTAATCGGAACACACGCTTTGCTAGAAGACAAAGTAAAATTTAAAAACTTAGGTTTAGCTGTTATCGATGAGCAACACCGTTTTGGTGTAGAGCAACGTTCTAAATTATGGAAAAAGAACGAAATTCCGCCACACGTATTAGTTATGACTGCTACGCCTATTCCGCGTACACTGGCTATGAGTTTATACGGTGATTTAGATATTTCGGTAATCGACGAATTACCTCCAGGACGAAAACCAATCCAAACGGTTCATCGTTATGACAGTAACCGACTGAAAGTCTGGAAATTTTTGCGTGATGAAATTGCTCTAGGAAGACAAATTTATATTGTATATCCATTGATTCAAGAATCAGAAAAAATGGATTTCAAGGACTTGATGGATGGTTATGAGAGTATTTCTCGTGATTTTCCCCTACCTAATTATTCGATTTCTATCCTTCACGGAAAAATGAAACCAGCTGATAAAGATTCGGAAATGAAACGTTTCTCGGAAGGAAAAACGAATATAATGGTTGCTACAACCGTTATTGAGGTTGGTGTAAACGTACCGAATGCCAGTGTGATGATTATAGAAAGTGCCGAACGTTTCGGACTTTCACAATTACATCAATTACGTGGTCGTGTAGGTCGTGGTGCCGAGCAGAGTTATTGTATCTTAATGACTTCGCATAAACTAAGTTCGGATAGTAAAACCCGAATGGAAACTATGGTTCAAACCAATGACGGTTTCGAAATCGCCGAAGTTGACTTAAAACTTCGTGGTCCTGGTGATTTAATGGGAACGCAACAAAGCGGTGTACTTAATCTTCAAATCGCCGATATTGTTCGTGATCGTGATATTTTGGCTCTAGCCAGAAATTATGCTTTAAAAGTCCTAAAAGAAGACGCTCCATTGCAAAAACCTGAAAATGCAATCCTTAAAGCCATTTTCATCGAATTAACAAAGAAAAAGAATATCTGGAATTATATTAGTTGATTAAGTTGCTGAGACGCTAAGATACTAAGGTTCTGAGAAAAGTTCAAAGGTTCAGAGTTGCAAAGGAACAAAGGCTCTGAGGTTCTGAGATACTAAGATTTGAAGAAGATTCATCAGGATAAAGCTTTGCGAACTTTGCGTAAAACCTTGCGTTCTTTGCGGTAAATTTTACTGCAACGTAACTACAACAGAACCACAATATTAAGTATGTATGTAACACATAGTAAATACGCTACATATAAAATAGAGTAAATGCTCACTTTTTTTCTTAGCTTCTTTCTTAGATTGCCGAGCTACTTGCGGAGACCCTTCCTGCGTCAGGGAGACAAGTTTGTGGATGTATTTGGTAAAATTAACCGCAAGGGACGCAATCCCGAAGCATCGGGATATGCAATGTTCGCAAAGCTTGTTAAATTTTATTCTTATGAACCTTCTTAGAACCTCAGAACCTTTGCAACTTTGTACCTTTCTCAAAACCTTTGTACCTTCCTTAAAATTCTCGAGTTACTTGCGGAGACCCTTCCTTCGTCAGGGAGACAAGATTGGGGTTATATTGCGGCTACTTTTTGATTAACCTAGTTCTTCTCGTTTTTCTAATCTTAGTACCTCAGAACCTTTACAACTTTGCACCTTTCTTAAACCTTTGTACCTTTTTTAAACCTTAAAAAAAACCTTTTTTTATTATCCCTTTAAACCTTTCTTCAGGAATGGAGTCTTAATACAAATTTTTGAACTTATGTTTATTGTAAATCTTAGAAAATTAGAGGCTTTGTAACTCAGAACCTCTGTTTCTAGCATTGCCCTTTTGCATCTTATTTTAACGAAAATATTAATATTTGTACATACAATTGTTAAATAAAAAATAAGGTCATAGGTTTTCAATACAAAAAACTAAATTTGTGAATTCACTTAAAACCATAATCTATTAATTCTAGCTTTACCTAAATCTCATGAAAGTAAAAAACCTTGTATATGCCTTGCTAATAATCGGAATTGGCGGATTTATCGCTTATCGAATTGTTTCTAATAAAAATAAAAACGACGAATCTAAAGGTCAGAACGGTAAAAACAAAACCACAACAGTTTCGGGAGTTGTTGTAGACACTCAAACTTTTGATAATAATTTATCTTTATCCGGATCTATTGAAGCCAATGAGCAAGTAGAAATTCGTAGTGAAGTTTCGGGTATTGTCGAAGGAATTTATTTTAGTGAAGGAAGCAACGTAACCAAAGGTCAAGTTCTTTTTAAGGTAAATGATATAGAATTAAGAGCGCAATTAAGACAAGCGACTACTAAGGAAGGTTTGGCTGCCGAAAACGAAAGAAGAGCAAAGTTATTACTTCAAAAAGAAGCTATTAGCCAAGAAGAATATGAAGTTGCAAGAGCCGACCACGCTTCTGCGCAAGCACAAACCCAATTAATACGTGCTCAAATTGCAAAAACATCTGTAAAAGCACCATTTTCTGGAAAGATAGGATTACGATCAATTTCTCCGGGAACTTATATTACACCAACAATTTTGGTTGCTAAACTGGTTAATACAAGCAAATTAAAAATTACATTCTCGATTCCAGAGAAATACGCAAGTCAGGTAAGAAACAATTCTATTATTACTTTTACGGTTTCTGGGTCTGAGACTCAATATACGGCTAAAGTTTACGCAATAGAGCCTGAAGTTGCTGTAGAAACAAGAACGCTTCAGATTAGAGCTATCGCCGAAAATAAAGATGGCAAATTATTCCCTGGAACATTTGCTGATGTAAAATTACCATTAGATATTATAAAAGATGCAATTGTGGTTCCTACGGAAGCTATTGTACCTGTACAAAACGGAAAAAAAGTCTTTATTTCTAATTTTGGCAAAGCCAAAGAAGTAATGGTAGAAACGGCTACAAGAACAGATGCGTCTATCTTGATTTTATCAGGTTTAAAAAAGGGAGATACTGTTATAACTAGCGGTGTAATGGCATTAAAAAATGACGATCTCATTAAAGTAAAAGTGAAAAAATAGAGATTTTGAATTATTTAATAATCTTAATCAATTTTCATTATTTTAAAATCTAATCCTGATAGTTATCGGGACTAAAATCATAAATCTCATATGAGTTTATCAACCACAAGTATAAGAAGACCAGTATTAACAATTGTATTAAATCTTGCAATTGTATTGTTTGGTCTTATTGGATATAGCTTTTTAGGCGTAAGAGAGTTTCCGTCTATTGATCCGGCACAAGTTTCTGTACGTACTAATTATACAGGAGCAAATTCAGACATTATAGAATCTCAAATTACTGAACCTCTTGAAAAAGCAATTAATGCGATTGACGGAATTAGAAACATTACTTCGTCGAGTGTACAAGGAAGTAGTAATATTACAATCGAGTTTAATCTAGATAAAAATCTAGAAGAAGCGGCAAACGATGTTCGTGATAAAGTATCACAAGCCGTTAGAAGTTTACCTCAGGATATAGATGCTCCGCCTGTTGTTTCTAAGGCTGATGCCAATGGAGAATCTATAATTTCGATGACAGTTCAAAGTGATACACGAAGTGCGCTTGAACTGAGTGATTATGCAGAGAATGTTATTTCGCAGCGATTAGAAACAATTCCAGGAGTAAGTGCAGTTCAAATTTGGGGACAAAAACGTTACGCCATGCGTTTATGGATTGATCCTATAAAACTAGCTGCGTATGGTTGTACAGTATCAGAAGTTCGTAATGCCTTAAATGCACAAAATGTTGAGTTACCTTCTGGAAAACTAACAGGAAACAATACAGAACTTACAGTAAAAACGGTTGGAAATTTATCTAAACCTGAAGAGTTTAATAATATTATTATTCGTTCAGAAGGCGAAAAAATAGTTCGCTTTAGCGATGTTGGTAATGCCGAATTGGGTCCTGAAAATACCGAAACAAAATTGAGCCAATCGGGACTTCCTATGATTGGTCTTGCGATTGTGCCTATGCCAGGAGCTAATTACCTTGATATCTCCAAAGAATTTTATAAAAAATACGATGCCTTAAAGAAAGATTTACCTAAAGATATTAAGCTTGATATTGCGATAGACAGTACACTTTTTGTAAAAAAATCTGTCTTGGAAGTTGCCGAAACATTATTGATATCGATTGTTCTAGTTATCTTGATTATCTTTTTGTTTTTTAGAGATTGGGCAATCGCATTTAGACCTTTAATAGATATTCCAGTTTCCTTGATAGCAACATTTTTTATCATGTGGCTTTTTGGATTCTCAATAAACGTATTAACATTACTTGCAATTGTTTTGGCAACGGGACTTGTGGTCGATGACGGAATTGTGGTAACAGAGAATATCTTTAAGAAAGTCGAAGAAGGAATGTCGCCTATTGAAGCAGCAATTAAAGGATCTAATGAGATTTTCTTTGCTGTAATTTCTATTTCGATAACGCTTGCTGCAGTATTCTTACCAGTAATCTTTTTAGAGGGATTCGTTGGTCGATTGTTTCGAGAGTTTGGTGTCGTCATTGGAGCGGCAGTATTAATTTCGGCTTTTGTGTCCTTGACTTTAACACCTATGTTAAATGCTTATTTAATGAAGGGTGGCGAACAAAAGAAATCGAATTTTTATCTTAAAACAGAACCTTATTTCGAAAGTTTAAATAAAGGATATGCTGATGCTTTAACCCGTTTTATGAAAAGAAAATGGTTGAGCTTTCCTATTATTGCCATTTGTTTTGGATTAATTTATCTGTTCTTCAGTATTTTACCAAAAGAAACTGCTCCTTATGATGATAGAAGCGCATTAGTTTTAAGTGTAACAACTCCCGAAGGCTCTTCATACGAATATACAGATCGTTTTATGCAAGAGTTAGGACAACTTATTGATGACTCCATTCCGGAGAAAAAAGTAAGTTTGGTAATCACTTCACCAGGTTTTGGATCATCATCTGTAAACAGCGGTAGAGTTAGGATTGCACTTAAAGAACCAAACGAAAGAACCCGTTCTCAAAAAGAAATTGCAGAGAAATTAACAAAATGGACAAAAAAATATTCTGAAGCAAAAACCTCGGTAACAGAGCAGCCTACAATTGCTGTAAATAGACGTGGAGGATTGCCAATACAGTATATTATTCAGGCACCAACCTTCGAAAAACTACGAGAAAAAATTCCGTTGTTTATGGACGAAGCCAATAAAAATGATACTTTTTCGGTTACAGATGTGAACTTAAAATTTAATAAACCCGAAATTAATGTAAGTATCGATCGTGAAAAAGCCGAAAGTTTAGGTATTTCTATTATCGATATTGCACAAACATTACAGCTTTCTTTAAGTGGACAACGTTTTGGATATTTTATTAAAAACGGAAAACAATATCAGGTAATTGGACAATTTGACCAAAAAGACCGTTCGAAACCATTGGATTTAACTTCGATGTTTGTAAAAAACAAAAAGGGGCAATTAATCCAAATGGATAACGTAGTTACGATTGAAGAACAAAGCAATCCGCCACAATTGTATCATAATAACAGATATATGTCGGCTACAGTTTCGGCTGGTTTAGCTCCAGGCAAAAGTATTAGCGACGGTATCGATGCTATGAACGAGATAAAAGCTAAAGTTCTGGATGATACTTTTACAACTGATTTAGGTGGAGAATCGCGAGATTTTGTGGAGAGTAGTTCGAATACTTCATTTGCATTTGGATTGGCTTTATTATTAATCTTCTTGATATTATCGGCTCAATTTGAAAGTTTTATAGATCCGTTTATTATCATATTAACTGTGCCAATGGCAGTTGCTGGAGCATTATTCTCTTTATGGTTATTTAACCAAACTTGGAATATCTTTAGCCAGATTGGTACCGTAATGCTTATTGGTCTTGTTACCAAGAATGGTATCTTAATTGTGGAGTTTGCCAACCAATTACGAGAACAAGGCAAGCCAAAATTAGAAGCAATACTAGAAGCTTCAGAAGCGCGACTTAGACCAATCTTAATGACGAGTTTGGCTATTGCATTAGGAGCATTACCAATTGCAATGTCTCTTGGAGCAGCTTCTACAAGCCGTATAGGTATGGGAGTTGTAATTGTGGGAGGAACAATTTTCTCCTTAGTACTTACTTTATTTGTAATTCCTGCCATGTATTTAATGTGGTCTAAAGCACGTAAACATTACCCTGAGTTTGATCATATCGAAGAATATGAAAGAGATAGTAATAAATAATCTCAAAACTCACTTTAAATAAAAATAGGAACCACAAATCGCTTTTAAACAAAAATTTAATGGCTGATTTGTGGTAATAAAAATAAAAAATGATGTACACTAAAACTCTATTTAAATGCTTGGTTTTGTTTCTTTTTTGTATTGCAAAAAGCAATGCACAAGAAGTTCTTACCATAGAAAACGCAGTAAAAATAGCATTAGACAATAATTTTGAAATAAAAATTGCGTCAAATAATTTAAAAATTAGCGAGACCAATGCTACAATAGGAAATGCAGGGATGTTACCAACAGTAACAGCTACTGTTGTAGATAATAACAGCATACAAAATAGCTCGCAAACACGCCAGGACGGAACATCAACTTCATTGAACAACGCAAAAAACAACAGTTTAAATTACGGTGTGGGATTAGACTGGACGATATTTGATGGTATGAGAATGTTTGCTCAATTAGATCAACTTAAAGAACTTCAGAAATTAGGTGATGCCGAATTGCGACGTACCATTTTAGTAAAAGTAGGACAGGTTAATTCTACTTACTACGATTTGGTTCAGCAACAACAACAATTAGCAGCATTAGATACTACGATTGTAATTTCTAAGCAAAGGTTGACTTTGGCACAAAACCGATTTACTATTGGAAAAGCTTCAAAATTAGAGGTATTAAATGCTCAGGTAGATTTAAACACAGATCAGGTTACATTATTGAGACAGAAAGAATCATATGCAAATGCCAAGATATTATTAAATCAAATTTTAGCTCGAGATTCTAAAATTGATTTCAGGGTTATGGATGATGTTACGGTAGATAATACATTGATTTTGGATAATTTATTAGAATTAGCCAAGAAACAAAATCCACAATTAGAATCGCAAATTATTAATTTAAGAATTGCCGAATTACAATTAAAGCAAGTAAAAGCAAATCGCTATCCTACTGTAAAATTAAATACAGGATATAATTTTTCTGAAAGTCATTCTAGTTTAGGATTTACAAGTGAATCAACTTCCCGAGGATTAAATTATGGTTTTAGCGCATCTTTAAACGTATTTGATGGTTTTAATCAACATAGAAATGAAAAAACGTCTAAGCTTGAAATTGAGAATACTAAATTTGCTTTAGAACAACAAAATCAAGTATTGAGTACGCAATTAGCAACGGCTTATCAAACATATTTAACAAATTTGGAGTTGATAAATCTTGAAGAAAATAACGAAGTAATAGCTAAACAAAACTTAGATATTACACTAGATAAATTCCGTATAGGAACTATTACAACACTTGAGTTTAGAACAGCTCAGCTTAATTATGTAAATGCAAAAGTGCGCTACAGCAATGCACAATTTGAAGCAAAATTATCTGAAATTGCATTAAAAGAATTAGCCGGAAATATTAGTTTTTAAACTAAATTTGTTTCAAACATATAGCAAATGATATCATACAATACGAAAGACTGGTTTACTTTTATTTTTCATTTTCATAAATCAGATACTGTTAGGAAGTTGTTTCCTATCATGATTGCTATTGCAATATACGCGTCAACTGTTGGTTATCTTGAAATTTATTATTTTAAAATAACTAAAAACGATTATGTTCAGAATATTCCAATTATGCACGGAATGTTAGGTTTTGTAATTTCGTTACTATTAGTTTTTAGGACAAATACGGCATATGATCGCTGGTGGGAAGGAAGAAAGTTATGGGGAAGTCTTGTAAATAATAGCCGAAATCTTGCTATTAAACTTTCGGCTATGCTAAAAGATGAAAATGATAGAAAATTTTTCAGAAAATTCATTCCGCTATATGCTGATATTTTGCATAAGCATTTGCATGATTCAGAAACAAGTAAACAACTTTTTGAAGACGTAGATTTAGAAATAGATCACCACAAACACAAGCCAAATCAGGTAAAGAGAATCATATTTCATAAAATAAATGATTTATACGATGCTAAAAAAATATCTGGTGAACAACTCATTATTTTAAATGATGAATTGCAAGCGTTTACAGATGTTTGTGGAGCTTGCGAAAGAATTAAAAACACGCCTATTCCCTACTCTTACAGTGCGTTTATCAAAAAATTCATTTTCTTTTACATTATGACTTTGCCTTTTGGTTATTCTATTAGCTTAGGGTATTATGTTGCTCCTGTAGTTGTTTTTGTTTTTTATGTATTGGCAAGTTTGGAGCTTATTGCAGAGGAAATTGAAGATCCGTTTGGTGATGATGAAAATGATTTACCGACCAAAAAAATAGCCGAAAACATTAAGAAACATGTCGAAGAGTTGATTTAATTAAACGTTAAATCTACTCTTCTTATAATTATTTTGCTTAAATTTAAAGTTCCGTCTTAAAATTTAAAAAGCAATGAATAATCAACGTTATTTAATCAATCCACTTCAACTATCAAAAGAGAAATCGTTAAAAACTCTTGTAGAAAACAGGACAATTTATAACTTGAATCATTGTGAGTTAAATATTTTCGAAACATACGAATCATCTACTTTAGTTCCTTTAAAGTTTGATGATTTGGTTGTTACAAGTATGTTGAGAGGAAAAAAAATAATGCATCTCTTTGATGATCCCGAATTTGATTATTTACCAGGAGAAACTGTTGTAGTTCCTGCAAATGTAGAAATGAAAATCGATTTTCCAGATGCTACAAGAAACAACCCTACACAATGTTTGGCTCTGGCAATTGAGCAATCTAAAATTATAGACACTTTAAATTTCTTAAACGAGCGATATCCAAAAGAAGGAAAGGATATGTATTGGCAATTAAATTATCAGAATTATTTCTTTTATAATAATGTCGATATGGCTACTACAATCAATAAGCTTATAAAAGAATGTATGAGCACCTCGATAACCAAAGATGTTTTGGCAGATTTGACCTTGAAAGAATTATTGATTCGAATAATACAAACTCAAACGGTAAAATCTATTGATGAAGGAACTGTAATTCAAGCAAATAATCCAATAAAAGAGGTTACAGAATTCATCAAGCAGAATTTAAAGGAAAACATGAATTTAAAAAGCCTGAGTGATAAAGCGTGTATGAGTACAGCTTCGTTCTATCGTTTTTTTAAGAGAGAACTAGGAATGAGTCCGATAGAATATATATTGAATGAGAAAATAAAATGTGCCAAAAATTTATTGAAGAATCCTTCCATACAAATTAATGAAGTTTGCTATTTATCAGGATTTGGAGACGCTAATTATTTCATCCGATTATTTAAAAAATATGAAGGTATTACACCAAAGCAATATCAGTTGTTGTTTATTAATTAGTCTTTTAAGGTACAAAGGCTCTGAGGTACTAAGGTTCTGAGAAAAGGTGCAAAGAGGCAAAGGTTCTGAGGCGCTAAGGTTTCTTATAGAAACGGGAACCAATCTATCTTGTTATAAAGAAATTTTAGTGATACATAACCACAAACTTGTCACCCTGACGTAGGAAGGGTCTCCACAAGTAGCTCGAGAATTTAAGGAAGGTACAAAGTTACAAAGGTTCTAAGGTTAAAAAAAAGGTGCTAAGAGACAAAGGTTCTGAGGCGCTAAGGTTTCTTATCGAAACGTGAACCATCTATCTTGTTATAGAAAAACTTTCCCACAATACAACCACAATCTTGTCACCCTGACCTAGGAAGGGTCTCCGCAAGTAGCTCGACAATTGTTATGCAAAAAAAAGACGCACTGCTGTGCGCCTCCTACGGAAAACCTTTGAACCTTTGTCCCTCAGAACCTTAGTACCTCATGAAATAATTCTAATCGGTTCCAAATCTTTCTCCTCATCTTCAGTGAAAATTCGGTATTCTATCTGGAATGTTTTCTTTAATGGTGTTTCCAATGAAAATCCGCCCACGCCAAAAGCATCAATTACATTGAGAGTAAAATGGGCATGTTTCCAATATTCGAATAAATCTTTGTCTACCCAAAATTCTGTATCTTCGATTGTACCAATACATACATCTCCCATTCGTTGGTAAAAACCTCCTTTTTCAAAGCATTGCGGTTGTGTACCTTCACAACATCCTCCGGCTTGATAAAACATTAAATCACCGTGTTTTTCTTTTAATATATTTATCAATTCTATGGCTTTATCTGTGGCATCGATTCTTTTTATCATGATTTTGTATTTAAAAAAAGCAACAAACTTTATAATTATAAAGTTTGTTGCTTTCATGATTTAATTATGGTTTTGCAATCTCAAGTACTACCCTACCCTCAATTTGTCCTTTTTTCATTTTGTCAAAAACATCATTGACATCTTCTAATCTTGCGGGAGTAATTGTTGCTTTTACTTTTCCTTCTACAGCAAATTCTATTGCTTCTTTCATGTCTTTACGTGTACCTACAATCGAACCGCGAATTGTAATTCTGTTTAAAACAGTATCAAAGATTGATAAATCAAAGTTTCCTGGAGGAAGACCGTTAAGAGCCATTGTACCTTTTCGTCTTAAAGTTTCAAGTCCTTGCTTGAATGCTATTGGAGAAACGGCGGTTATTAATGCCCCATGCATTCCACCAACTTCCTTTTTTAAGAATTCTCCAGGATTTTGATTTTTTGCGTTTACTACTAAATCGGCTCCAAGTCTTTTAGCCAAATCAAGTTTATCATCAGCAACATCTATTGCTGCAACATGCATTCCCATTGCTTTGGCGTATTGTACAGCAACGTGACCTAATCCTCCAATTCCTGAAATTGCTACCCATTCTCCTGGTTTAACCTCAGTTTCTTTAAGTCCTTTGTACACCGTTACTCCAGCACAAAGTATGGGAGCCATTTCCATAAAATTGACATTTGATGGTAAAAGTCCAACATATCTTGCATCGGCAATTACATATTCGGCAAACCCACCATCTACACTATAACCACCATTTTGTTGCGTATCGCATAAGGTTTCCCAACCTGTAATACATTGATCACATCCTCCACAGGCACTATAAAGCCATGGTACGCCAACAGCATCGCCTTCTTTTACATTTTTTACATCCTGACCTAGCGCAACAACATAGCCCACGGCTTCATGTCCTGGAATTAATGGCATTTTGGGTTTTACGGGCCAATCCCCTTCTATGGCGTGTAAATCGGTATGACAAACTCCGCTTGCAATGACTTTTACAAGGATTTCGTTTTTACCTGGTCGCTTAACTTCGACTTCTTCAATCTTCAAAAGAGAACCAAATTCTCTTACAACTGCGGCTTTCATTGTTTTTGGCAACATAATTTTATTTATTTGCAAGAGCAATAATTAATAGTTTATTGCTCTTTGGTTTATACAATTCTTTAAAAGAAACCTAATTTCTTTTTATCATAAGAAATCAACATGTTTTTGGTTTGGCGGTATTGCCCCAACATCATTTTGTGATTTTCGCGACCTATTCCGGATTGTTTGTAACCTCCAAATGGTGCGCCTGCAGGATAAGAATGGTACTGATTTATCCAAACACGACCGGCTTGAATTGCTCTCGGAACCTGATAAATTTCGTGTGCATCACGTGTCCAGACTCCCGCGCCTAAACCGTACATTGTATCATTTGCAATAGCAATAGCTTCTTCGGTAGTTTTAAAAGTAGTAACAGCTAGAACTGGTCCGAAAATTTCTTCCTGAAAAATTCTCATTTTATTATTTCCTTTAAACAAAGTTGGCTTAATGTAATAACCACCTTCTAAGTCTCCTCCCAGGTTATTTTCTACACCACCAGTAAGTAATTCTGCGCCTTCTTCTTTTCCTAATTTTATATAAGAAAGGATTTTTTCTTTTTGCACTATCGAAGTCTGTGCACCAATCATGGTTGTTTTATCCAGTGGATTTCCAGCAATAATCGCCTCAGTTCTTTCGATTACTCTTTTAATAAATTTATCATAGATATCTTCATGAACTAATAATCGTGAAGGGCATGTACAGATTTCTCCTTGGTTCAATGCAAATAAAACAGCTCCTTCTATGGCTTTATCAAAGAAATCATCGTCATGATCGGCAATAGATGGGAAGAAAATATTTGGTGATTTTCCGCCTAATTCTAATGTAACCGGAATAATATTTTCGGTAGCATATTGCATTACTAATCGTCCTGTTGTTGTAGAACCTGTAAACGCTGCTTTAGAAACTTTTTTATTGGTAACTAACGGACGCCCTAGTTCGGCACCAAAACCATTTACAATATTTAAAACTCCTGGAGGAAGAATGTCTCCTATAAGTTCCATTAATACTAATATAGAAATCGGTGTGCTCTCGGCAGGTTTTAAAACAATTGTATTTCCCGCTGCAAGTGCCGGAGCTATTTTCCAAATTGCCATTAATATCGGGAAATTCCAAGGAATAATTTGAGCAACTACCCCTAATGGTTCGCTTAATGCGATAGAAACTGTTTGTGAATCTAGTTCGGCAATCGAACTTTCTTCGGCACGGATTACTCCTGCAAAATATCTGAAATGATCTATTGCCAATGGAATATCGGCTGCTAAGGTTTCACGGATTGGTTTTCCGTTATCAATTGTTTCTACAGTTGCAATATATTCTAGATTGTCTTCTATTTTTTGAGCAATCTTATTTAGTAAAATACTACGCTCTGTTACTGAGGTTTTCCCCCAGGTTTTAAATGCTTCATACGCTGTATCTACAGCCAGATCAATATCTTCTTTGCCAGAATGGGCTGCTTTTGTAAAGACTTTACCATCTATTGGAGAAAGCACATCAAAATATTCTCCTTTTATAGGTGCTACAAATTTTCCACCAATGTAATTATCGTATTTTGCCTTAAAGTCAGGTCTTTTTGCTAGAGTACTCATAAAAATATTTTTTTTGGATTCATTTCAAATTTACTTTCATTCTCTTGTAAAGAATAGCACAATTCATTCATCTGATAGCACAAAAAATGCAGATTCTCTTTTATAACTAAAATTTAATACTCTATTAGTAAAATATTACCATAAAAAATAAAGTATATTCAAAAAATATTGATTTATAATAAAGTAAAAACAGCTGTAAAAAACCAAATAAATTGTTTCCTACTACAATGTGCAATCCTTATATTTGTAAACTTATTCAAGAATAATATTACTCAAATGAAAATATCTTACAACTGGTTAAAACAATTCATTAAAATAGATTGGAAATCCGAAGAAACATCTGCTTTGCTTACTGACCTTGGTCTTGAAGTAGAAGTGGTTGAAAAATACCAATCGATAAAAGGAGGATTAGAAGGTATTGTTGTTGGACATGTATTAACCTGTGTACAGCACCCTGATGCTGACCGATTAAAAGTTACAACTGTAGATTTAGGTTTAGAACATCCTGTACAAATTGTATGTGGGGCAGCTAATGTTGCTGCTGGACAGAAAGTGCCAGTTGCTACTATTGGTACTGTTTTATACGATAAAAACGGAGAATCTTTTACTATCAAAAAAGGAAAAATACGCGGACAGGAAAGCCACGGTATGATTTGCGCCGAAGACGAATTAGGTTTAGGAACTGGTCATGATGGAATTATGGTCTTAGACGAAGCTTTGAAACCAGGAACTCCTGCAGCAGAAGTTTTTAATATAGAAAATGACGAAGTTTTCGAAATAGGATTAACTCCTAACCGTGCCGATGCAATGAGCCATCTTGGTACTGCACGTGATTTACGTGCGGGATTATTACAAAGTGGTGTAAACGTAGAATTAATTACTCCATCGGTTAGTAATTTTAGAGTTGACATGCGAACTTTAAAAATTGATGTTAATGTCGAAGAACCATCTTTGGCACCTAGATATTGTGGTGTTACTATTTCTGGAATTACAATAAATGAATCTCCGAGCTGGTTGCAAAACAGATTAAAAGCTATTGGGATTACTCCAAAAAATAATATTGTTGATGTTACAAACTATGTGCTACATGAATTAGGGCAACCTTTGCATGCATTTGATGCTAGTAAAATCAACGGAAAAATAATTGTAAAAACGCTTCCAGCAGGTACTAAATTTGTAACACTAGATGATGTTGAAAGAACTTTGCACCAGGAAGATTTAATGATTTGTGACGAAAAAGGTCCGTTGTGTATTGCAGGGGTTTTTGGAGGGAAAAAATCTGGTGTAACAGATACAACGACTTCTATATTTTTAGAAAGTGCTTACTTTAATCCTGTAAGCGTTCGTAAATCGGCTAAAAGACATCAATTAAATACAGATGCGTCTTTTAGATTTGAAAGAGGTATTGATCCATCTATTACTGCGTATGCATTAAAACGTGCTGCTTTATTGATAAAAGAAATTGCTGGAGGAGAAATAACTTCTGATATTGTTGAGATTTACCAAAAGAAGATTGAAGATTTCTCTGTGTTTTTAAATTTCAGCCATGTTTCAAAAATTATTGGACAAGAAATTCCAAAAGATACCATTAAAAAGATATTAGTATCTCTGGATATTAAAGTTAATAGTGTTTCTGAAGCTGGTTTAGGATTAACAATTCCTGCTTACCGTGTAGATGTGCAACGCGAAATTGATGTTATCGAAGAAATCTTAAGAGTTTACGGATATAACAATATTAATTTCTCTAAAAAATTCAATGCGACTGTTGCAAATTCGCCAAGAACAGAAGATTATAAAGTACAAAATAGTATTGCAGCTCAACTGAATTCACAAGGTTTTCATGAAATGATGGCCAATTCATTAACAACAGCTGCTTATGCTAATCTTTCGACACTATTAAAAGAAGAGCATAATGTGACTATATTGAATCCATTAAGTAATGATTTATCAGTAATGCGTCAATCATTATTGTTTTCAGGATTAGAAGCAATCTCATATAATGTCAACAGAAAAAACTCAGATTTAAAATTATTTGAATTTGGAAAATCATACCATAAATTTCTTAATGGTTATGAAGAACATAAACACCTTACTTTGTTTATTACTGGAAACAGAAATAAAGAGACTTGGACTAATGGATTACAATCTACAGATTTCTTTTTATTAAAAGGATATGTAAAAGGTGTAATCTCTAGATTAGGAATTGATAAAATCCTTAATATTCCAACACAATCAGATGTGTTTTCTGAAGGTGCTGCCATTGGATATGGTCATGATACTTTGGTTGAAATGGGAGTGGTAAAAAAATCAATCTTAAAGCACTTCGGAATAAAACAAGAAGTTTTTTATGCTGATTTTAACTGGGATTTAATTTTGAAAATAATTACAGGTAAAATAAAATATACCGAAATTCCGAAATATCCAGAAGTACGCAGAGATTTAGCTTTATTAATTGATAAAAATGTTACTTACGATAGTATTTACAATCTTGCTAAGCAAACAGAAAAATCTTTATTAAAAGATGTAAATCTATTTGATGTGTACGAAGGTAAAAACCTTCCTGAAGGCAAGAAATCATACGCGTTAAGCTTTACCATTCAGGATAACACAAAAACGCTTACAGATGCTCAAATTGATAAAATCATGAGTAAATTGCAACAAAACTTTGAAACTGAACTTGGGGCAACCTTACGATAGTTAAAAGTTGAATTATAAAAGAAATCCGCTAGAAAGAATATTTAATTCTCTAGCGGATTTTTTATTACTTAAACTCTATTAATTTTTCATTTGGTAGATCATATTCATATAAGACTCTGGTTGCATTATCTACATATAACCATTGCATTATACTCGTACGATTTTCAAATTCATTAGCGATGCCTAAAACCGTATAAGAATGCCCCTCCTCTTCTCTATCTTCTATTGAGTAAGTCAGATTTAAATTAGGATCTTTTAAATTTGCTTTTACGAGCTCACTTTTAGAATTTGCTAAATAGTATTCGACTAAAGTGTATAAGTAATCTTTAAACTCGGTTGAGTACTTATCCTCCTCCTCTGCCCAATAATATTTTATTGGTTTAGGATATTTTTTTCTGAATAGAGTTACACTTCCGTCTTTAACTTTTTTAGCGCTTACGAACCATTCTGTAAAATCTCGTGTTTCTCCATCTCCTGAAATAAAGACACTATCAATCTTCCATTTAAATTCATAAATATCACCCAGAGTATATTTAAGTTCTTCCTCAGAAGTTAAGTTAGACGTTAAAAATGTTATCTTGTTATTCTTTTTAATTTTAACATATGAATAATCTCCACCTTCATTAAACCCTGCATATTCGGCTACATCAGTATATACTTGTTGTAGTTTTAATTTTTCGCTTGGACGTATTTCACTTTTAAACTCGCTGGGTATTTTATTAATAGTATCCTTTGTGTTTGGAACTTCCTTTTGAGAAATCGAATCTGCTTTGGTGGCTACGTCGTTATTATCTTTGCAAGAAATTAATAATGTAAATAAGGCTAACGAATAAAATACTTTCATTTGGTTAATTTATGTTTTTAATGCTTGTGTAGAATTACTCTAATATGTTATAGCAGCAAAAATAGGATTTTCCTTTATCTTTTCTCTTCCGTTTAAAAAAGATAGCTCCATTAAAAAATTACATTGTACAATTTCTCCACCTAGTTCAATAACTAAATCACAAAGTGCCTTAGCAGTTCCTCCTGTAGCCAACACATCGTCGTGAATTAATACTTTGTCTCCTTTTTTTATTGCATCAATATGCATTTCTAACGAATCTGTACCGTATTCTAAATCGTATTCTGCCGAAATTACTTTATAAGGTAGCTTTTTGGGTTTCCTTACAGGTACAAAACCTGCATTTAATTTTTGCGCCAATAGCATTCCGAAGAAAAAACCACGACTTTCTGCTCCTATTACCTTGTCGATTTTTTGTCCTTTTAAAGAATCTAATAAAATCTGAAGACATTCTTCTCTGGCAATTGGATCATTTAAGAGCGGAGTGATATCTTTAAATAAAATCCCCTCTTTTGGAAAGTCTTGAATATCACGGATGTAATTTTTTATCTGCATTTTTTTTTAATTTTCTATTGTTTATTGCTTGTATATCTCACATTTGTTTCTATCTTTGCACCCGCAATAAGTGCTCAACAAAGCTACGAAAAATTAGCCAATTGAAAACTAAAAAAGGCCTCGTGGCGCAACTGAATAGCGCACTTGATTACGGCTCAAGAGGTTACTGGTTTGAATCCAGTCGAGGTCACAAAAAATCCCATTTCTTACGAAATGGGATTTTTTTTATGCCTTTTTATTATTTAATAATTTCCATTTCAAAGTTTTGGTGTAAATTTACACCAAACTAAAGCTTTTTATTATTATGACACGACAAAGTATAACATTAACTGCTCCTAATGAAGAATGGTTGAAAAATCAGGTTAACACAGAAGAGTTTAGTAGTAAAAGTGAAGCTATTAACTATTTGATTAAACAAGCTCGTTCACAAGAAGAATACTATGAGTTTGTGAGATCTAAAATAGATAAGGGAGAAAAAAGTGGTTTTGCAAAAAAACAAACTAGAGAAGAAATGTTAGCCGAATTTAAAAAAGATTTGCCTAATGTATAGCTATTATTTGAGTAGCGAAGCCAAAGAAGATTTAAAAAGAATTTATTATTACGGTGTTAGTAAGTTTGGCATTGATCTAGCTGATAACTATTTTAATATGTTTTACGATTGTTTTGATAAAATAGAGGGAAATCCTTTTTTATTTCCATCTGCCGACCATATTAAAAAAGGATATCGTTATTGTGTTTGTGGTGTTGATACTATTTACTACCAAATCAATGGAAATAAACGGGTAGAGATTATTACCATTATTGGAAGGCAAGACTTTTAGATCTTTTAAAGCCAACAATTTTCTTCAAATCCTGGAGAAAATGGTTTAAAAAGCTATTTACACATGCTTTCTTTGCCACTTCGCGGCTTTGCGAGAGATTTATCCGATACAGTATTAAAAACCATTTTTCATAACTTAATGACATTACCCCAAACCTCCAAACACAAAGCTTTGCGTACTTAAATTGTCTAAACACAACTTAAATCTTAGTGAACTCTGTGAAAATCTTTGCGTTCTCTGCGTTAAAAAATAAGATGCATAATGATAAACCTTTGCGGTTAAACAGATTAGTATTCTAAAGCTTGAATAAGGAATATTTTATTCCGTTACAACATCAATCTGATTCTTTTTTTGATTTTCTCAACACCCCTTTCTCTTATTAATTCCACCGCATCCAGCATTTTGATTAAATGAATATAGGGCGTCGTTAGGTCAGATTCAGCATCTCCGGCATTGGGAGACAAGGAGAGTTCCAGGATTAGACATAAAAACAATTCAAATTCTTCCAGCCTTTTTTCATCAAATGCATTTTGAAATACAATAAAAGGATTATCGTATTCTTCCTTCGTTAGGGAAGTAAGATGAAATACAGTTTCAGAGTGCAAAGACGCTGTAACTTTCCATTTTTTACTTTTCTGTTTTAGGCAGTAACAGATTTTGAGAAAAGAATTAATAATAGTATAAAAGACAAAAACATCGGATGGATTGTCCTGTTTGTAGACTTTTCTTTTATAGCTATAAATTACCGCTTCGGTTAAAGTCTGTTTATAATAATCAAGATCTTCAAAGTCAAAAAAGGCATCAATAGCCTTAAATGGATTTCCCGCCTCAACCCCTGCCCAAAATCTAGTTTCGAAGAATCTTTTATTTTTTTTCATACTAAGGAGATTAAAAATTCTCCGGCAAAGCTCTATTCTTCCCAAAGGATAATCTATTCCTAATACGGATATAATACCGATTGTATACTCAATATAGTCCCATTGCATGGTAACTATTTTCCTATTACATCGGTATTATATCAGAAAACATTGGAGTAAAACATAAATGAAATTGGTATAATATCTGACAAAAGAGATGTTTTACGAGATATTTTTTTATCTTTGAAATTCAGGATTTTTATCCAAATGGCTTTATCTTTGAGCCTTCAGAAAAATTGACATTCATTATGGAACAGAAAATACATCAGGGAAGAAACGTAAAACGCTTCAGAGAAATGCTTGGCATCAAACAAGAAGCATTGGCTTATAATCTGGGAAATGACTGGAATCAGAAGAAAATTTCTATACTGGAGCAAAAAGACATAATTGAAGATGATATACTTAATCAAATCTCACATGCATTAAAAATTCCTGTTGAAGCTTTTCAGAATTTTGATGAGGAACAGGCAATAAATATTATTTCTAATACTTTTGGAGATAATGCTTGTGTTGGAAATCCCAACTCTACATTCAACTTTAATCCTATCGAAGAGTTAAAAAAACTTCACGAAGAAAAAATTGCATTGTACGAACGTATGTTGAAAGAGAAAGATGAAATGATGGTGAGGCTTGAAAAATTGATTAATAAATAATTATAAAGATATATTAATTCTAAAAAGAGACTTTTGAAGTCTCTTTTTTATTTTGGAACATTATTTATGGGTGCGAAGTAAGGAGATATTCGTACAGCTTTTGATAAGAATTCTTTGGAGAGCGGGGGCATTTTAGAAGTAATATTACCAGAATTGAAATGTAGTTCCATCAAAAAAATAATTTATATTTGAAGAAAGTACTACTATTATGACAAGCCAAGAATTAGGAAGCAGTTTTGAAATTATAACGAAAGATTTTTTCGTATGGCTATTTGAGAAAATTGGATTTACTGTAACTAAAGCAAGACCTCAAAAATCTGGAAATCAAAATGGTTTTGATATTTTAATTATAGTCTCTAAAGATTTCTCTGAAAAAAAAATATTTATAGAATGTAAAAATTACGAGACAGATTTATCAATTGGGAATATCATTAAGAAAGGCTTAAATTTAGAATCAAATTATGAACTTGATGAAAATGATCTTTTCATTGCAATAAATCCAAGATCTAATTTTAGCAATGAAGATAATTCTGAAAAATTATCACCAGTTCTCAGTCAAAAGTTTAAATTCACTTACTATGCCCTTGATATTTCAAATGGCATCAAAGAATTGTTTGCATTAAACAATAATTTTTATCGATCTGTATATGGAGAAGACGTTAATTTTATTGTGAATGAAGAAAAAGAAATAGAAAGGTTTAAGACAATTATTTTTTCAAGAAAGCCTTTTCAGAAAATAATAATAAAAGATGCCGATAAAGACAGATTCATTGGCTATATAAATGTGGATAAAAATAATATTGAAAGATATTTTACAGAAGATGCTCAGAACAATAACATTCTCTTTAAAAGAGATAAAAAAGAGAATTTAACCCTTTCAACAATTCTAGATAAGGAAGACAAAATTTTTATCATTGGCAATCCTGGAATAGGCAAATCTACGGAACTCAAAAAATTTGCATTACAAAATTGGAAAACTGGAGATAATGAAAAATTTATTCCAATATTTAAAAGTTTAAAAAACTTTACAACAACTGATTTGATTGCCGACTATTTTCCAATTGGATGGGAAAATTTAAATAAAGTTATTTTTATATTAGATGGTATTGACGAAATTTCTGATATAGAGTATTTTAAATCCAAATTAGAAAACTTTATTACTCAAAATGAAAATGGTTCCAAAAAATTCAAATATATAATCAGCTGTAGGTCGAACGTTTATGAAAGTATTGTAAAAGGCATACCAAATTTTAATGTCTATTATTTGCGGGATTTATACTTTCATGAAAGTACTGAACTCTTAAGAAAAAAATGCGGGAATATTGTTGATACTTTATATTTTCATAATTCATTTACAAATTTTCTAAAAACTCCTTTCCAAGTAGAGATATTAGCAAATTATATAACAAGTAAAGGACATATTCCTCAGAACACAACAGTTCTTTGGGAACAATATATTCAAAACAGATTTACTCACGATAAAAATGAGAAACTAAAAAAGATTACTTTAAACATACCTGGGCTCAAAAAATGGTCAATGAAAATTTCATTAATAAGCGAGTTAATGAAAAACAACATCATTGAAGAAGAAGATTTGTACATAGCTCTAGGCGAAAACACTACAGAATATGAGGATTTTAAGAAAAATCCGTTATTAAATAAACTTATTAATCAAGAGAAGTATTTTTTTGAACACAGAAACATTCAAGAGTATTTTGCCGCTACAGCATTAAGCAAATTATCATCCGAAAAAATAAAAGGTTTTTTACTTATCGAAAATGGTATAAACAAAACACATCCTTCATTATTTAATACCATAACGTTTTTAATTAATATTGTCGATAATGACAAATACACTGAACTCGTAAGCTGGTTAATTGAACATGAACCAGAATTGCTTTTTAAAGCAGACTCAAATAGAACTGATCGCTATAAAGTAAAAGTTTTTCAGCATTACTTTCAATCGGAATGCGTAGATAAGACCTATTGGATAAATAGCAGCAAAACTTTTAACACAAAAGAAATTGCAGAATTTGGGAACTGTGAAATTAATTTTGATTACCTCCTAACATTTATTAATAGTGTAGATGCTCATTTTCGAGTTAAAGTTTCAGCATTAGAATTATTAAGCCATTTTTCTGTTTCGCCAGATAGAAAAGAAGATCTAAAAAAGACACTTTATAACTTACTGCAAAATTCTGAAAATAGCGAAATGATAAAATCTCATATTTTAGACTGTATCCATGATCTAAAGCTATGCATGAATGACGAAAATCTTTTAGATGACATATTTTATTTATTTAAAAACGAAACCAGCAAGCAAATTAATAGGGCACTTTTGTCATTAATTGAGGAATATCAAAATATTGATCGTTTTTTTTGGTATATAAAATCGGAATTTTTGCGAGATCAAGGAATTACAGAAAGAGAAATAAAAGATGAAGTAATCAGAGGAACAAGTTGGGTTCTTGAACGAATTATATTGAGGTTCACAGTATCTGCACATTTTATTGATCTGGCGAAGTATTACTTTGATGAATCAAGAGAAAATTATATTGACAGTAAATATATTGAGGAAATTATTGAGAGATGCTGTTATTTTGAAAATTTAGATTCCAATTATTTGGTAAATTTATTTGTGTCATTTCAAGAAATAGAAAATTACTACTTCAGGGAAACAACTATTAAAGATCTAATTTTAAAAAGCAACCGAAATAGTAAACAAAACCTATTTGAATATCTGACAGAAAATGTGGACTTTAAAATTTTTGGATATTTTATGGCTTCCGTTACAGATGAAGAAACCATTGAGATAGTAATAAATAAATTTGCGAATGGCATTATAGAAAGTAGCAACCTCGATTTTTATCGAAATGTTCTTGGTAATACTAAAGACCGTAATCTAGCTGAATATTTTAATAATGAAATGATTGAAAGAGGTTTTGAATTTGTAGAAGTCTATTTAAGTCAAAATGAATTTGACAATTTAAAAGAGAAGTTTAGAAAGAGACCTCAAGAAGATTTCGACGTACTATTCGATAAAGAATTATTGCTTTCCAAAATTCAATTCATATTCAATCGATATAGTGGTAGTATTAGTCCTACAATTATTCGTCAGATTACCACTGATTGGTATAAAGAAAATGGTCATGCTAGCAGAATTGAAATTTCCTATTCTTTACTGAGTAGAATTGTCCACAATATGCAAATGAATTTGAAATATACTGATATTGAACGAATTTTTATTGAGGAAGACATATTCATAATAAAAGAAATCAAAGCCCAAATCCAACAGTTAAATAATTCCAATACTTTTTTTGAAATTAACATAAGTCATAAACGTTTTATCTACCAATGGTGCCTCAAGGCAAAAGATGAAATCGATTTTACAAATATTATTAGAATAGTAAATTTCAACTCTTTAAATTTGCTTGATGATTATTACAAACTCAAGGCAATATTGTATTTTGTAATTAAATTTAATTTTAATTTTTCAGAACAGTTTCTTTTAAACAGCATCGAATTTATTGATATAAATAAAACTGTTGCACAAGATGGTGACCTAAATCAGCTTCTCAGTAGGATCAAAAGTGAAGAAGCAATTAATAAAAGAATTATTGAAAATCTTCACAATGGAGATCTCTACTCCTTATCGTTAAACTCTCACATTCAGTATGCATTAAATAATAATCTTACAGAATCTTACATAAAGATTGGAGAATATCTAGTGAACAAAAACTACAATTATAATATTGAAAAAGTTCTTATACAATACATACAATTAACAAATGATTTACCTCTACTCAAAAATCTTTGCGATGATTTTAATTCACACAAGTGCTGGACATCATTAAAGCTGATGATGGATTTAAAAGTTGAGTCCGATTTTTGTCTTCAAAAAGCACTTCAATATCTAAGTAATGCAAAAGATGATAAAAATTATTATTTTTCATCTGCTTTATCGATTCTCTTTGAGTTAAATTCAATAAATGCCATAAATTATCTTTTTTTGTTTCTTGATTTAGAAAATGTCCCGTCACTAAGAGAGAACTCATATACAAGTTATAGTGCAATAGATAATTATAAATCCTTACATAAATTATACGAAAAAATCTATATGAAAAATGAAGATAAATTTGGACTTTCTAATATGAAGAATTTTATGTCTACTTATATTTCAAATTTGTCAGCGAACAAAGTCAATTTTTTTTTAATTCAAGAAGAATTATCATTGATAAAATCTAATCTTAAGAATTTGTCAATTGATAGCGAGCTATTTTATATTAATCGTTTAATAGATGATTCACGAAAAGGTTACTTAAATTCACAATCAAAAACTTTTAACTTTAAGGAAGCATTATCAAAAGTAGAGGGAATTATAAATTAATTTTTTTTTAAAATTTATATGCGTTAAAGATTATATCGAAATCTTATTATAACAACATCCTCTCAGTAATTATTTTATTTGAGGAAGTCTCAATTCCGGTAACTTCAGCATACTTTACATTTGGTAACCAAAAAGAACCTCCCTCAATGCGTACAAATATTTTTTCTACCTGTATTCTTTTCTGATTTACATTTACAAAAACATGATATTTTTGATCTGAATCTATCTTTTTTAAGGTTAAGGGTAACTTTTTATACGATACAAATTGAAGCTCAAACTCCTCATTATTTACAGTTTTGCTTTCTATTCCGTATGCATATTTTCGTTGCATATAATTAAAGTCTTTCTTCTCCCCTTTCTCAGCATATCGAATCCAATAGGCTTTTATAGGATTGCTTTTGTTTATTTTTCCATTTTCGTCATAGTTTATTGTATAAATTGCAGTGTTTACATTTGGGTCTCGCTGAATATAAAATAGCATATTATCTATATTCTTGGGTGTTGGAAAATTTAGTGGCGATGGATTTTTGGATTGTGCCAATACATTTTCGGAAATTATAATTACTAAGATCGTTATAACGATTAGTGATTTTGTGAAATATATAAATGATAATTTGTTCATAACGAAGTTTTTATACAACCTTCTGGTTGCAATTATTTTAACACATAGAAACATAGATTCACAACGCTTAAAAAAGGCGTTACACTTGTTTAAACAATCATGGTTGACTATGTGTGAGAAACTAGTTTCTTTTTCTATTCTTTTTTAGGTATCTAAAATCTATCCCTAAGCTTCGGGACTATGTGTTGAATAGAAAACACTTAATTGGTTATTTATACGCTAATCTGATTTAATTACATTTTGATTTTTGTTTATTTTAAAAACCCAATATTTAATCAGTGGATAATTAAATCCATAAGAAACAAAGCTGTCCGTAATTAATCTTCCGATTCTATAATCGATTTGAAATACTCTCTGCAAAATAAGCGTACCAAATGATTTTAAGGAAATGCTTCCCAATACAACTAACGCAAATTTAAAAAGCTGACTATTGATGCGGCTACTATAACCAGATTGATTTTTAAATACCCAAAATCTATTGATGCTGAAATTGATAATGGCACCAATGGTTCCGGAGATTAGAATTGAAAAAGTAAAATGCAATTTAAATACTTCTGTTAGTAAAATCATTAAACCATAATCGGTAATGCCTCCTAAAAATGCCGCAACTTGTGCTCGTAGAAAAGTAAAAATGGATTTTTTACTGAACATATCAGTCTTGATTTTTATCTCTTAAATCGCCTAACTTTAAAAGTTTTAAGCTATCAATAGTATTGATTACAAACAACACAATACTGATTAAGCCAGCCAAATACGTAATTGATCCCTGAAATAAAACTTCTATAATTAAAATTAAAGCAATAATAAATCTAAGTTCTGTTGGGCCAACAAAGCCAGAATCTATACTGTATTCATTTGTGATTTTGTAGCGCAACTGGCTGATGATGATAGACCAGCCATACAATGCAACAAAAGCAAAGGCTACTATTTGTGTGCCATTTTTAGCATAAATATAGTAGCCAAAGCCTATAAGTACAATACCAATCCAATCGGCAATAATATCGAGTGCAAAACCATACCAGCGTCGGGGAATATTTCTATAATAAGCCAATCTTCCGTCTAATGAATCGCCTAACCAATTTATAACCAAACCAATAATACCGAAAAGCAAATACCATTTTGTTAAATAAGCTCCTAAAACAAAAGCCAAGAAAACTAATCCTGAACCAAGTGTACCCATTAAAGTGAGTACGTTTGGCGAAATGAATTTAGGCACCTTTGGAAGCAAAAATATAATCGTTGACTGTTCTACTCTTTTTAAAATATTAGTTCGCTTACGGTCTGAAAATGTTCTTTGTGCGATTGCACTATAATCTTCAATCTGTATTTCTTTTCCCATTAATAGCGTAATATTTGTAAGCCAGATAGTATAGCCAATTCTAGTTTTACAATTTTTAGCTTTACTTTTCTTTGACTATTTTTAAAAAAATTTGTGGTACTCTTTAGCTTACCTGATCTAACCAGATAACTAAATGCGACAATGATCAGCATAATTATTTAACAATACCAGCAAAACGTTGATAAAAAACCGTTGGGCTATTCTCATTTTTAGGAGCGTATTTTCCGGCAATAATCGGAATATAGATAACCCTTCTTCTACTCTCTTCGCCACGAATAGATGATTCTGCCACTCTGTGCCACAAACGGCCATCGTGAATGGTTAAATCTCCAGCTTCGGGATTGATAGAAACTTCCTGAGGATCAGGTTTATTATCTAAAAAGTATTTTTTACGAAAAAGCATTTGATAAATACTTTGCTTATGAGTACCCGGAATGATTTTAAGACCGCCATTTTCAGGTTTTAAAGTGCTTAAGTGAATACCCACATTTAACATCGGATTTAATTTTGCACCATAAAAAATATCTCTCAATCCATCTGTATGCCAGCCCATTTTAGTAAACTTACTTTCTGGCCCGTTGATATAATGATTGAAAACCATTCCGTCTTTTTCTTCAGTTCCTAATCTTGCGCCATCGCCTGCCAATGGTAATAAACCATTAAATCTTGGATCAAGTAAAAGACCGCTTAAGGTTTGATGATGTTGATTGATAAAAGCAAAACGTTGTACAATAGGGGAACCATCTAAATCTTTTCCGTATTTAATAGGAACACCGTTTACTTTTTGAAGATCGTTTTCAATCCAATTTTGCTCTACTTGTTTCGAGGCATCAATGATCGATGAAACAGTTTCCGGATTTATAAATTTTTTGAAATGGATGAAGCCATATTCATTAAAAACCGCAATTTGCTCATTAGTTAATTGCTCAGTAAGGGTAAAGGTTTTATAAGAAGATACCATGATAATATAGATTTAATAAATGAAATAATATAGTTTGTAATTTTATCTAAAACAGAATAACAACAACAGCAACAAAACATTAGCATGTTTACGTGCATTCGGTTTTCAGATAAATTAAACATATTTTTTCTTTTATTTGACATACTCTATAGAATTAGTAGAATTTAATACAAACTTAATATAATTTTTCTTTTTTCAAAGAATATTTTTTTATTTATTTTTTGTAAAATTAAATTTTATAAATTCCAGCAGCCATTTTTTCGATAAATCCCTTCGGTAATATACGGTTGGCATAAACCGAAATGATATTTGTAAAACCTGGAATAACTTCTGATTTTTTGTTGAACATGGCTTTTACTGCAATTTTTGCCACTTCATCTGCCTGCATATTAAACTTTTCGGCCATTTTGCTAAAAGCGTCTAAACCAGCTCTTGCAGCAAAACCAGTATCAACTGGACCTGGACTAAAACAAGTTACTGAAATTGAAGTTTGGGCTAGTTCGAAACGCAAGGCACGCGTAAACGATAAAATAAAAGCCTTTGTAGCCGAATAAACAGCTAACGTAGGTACAGCTTGGTATGCAGCAGTACTGGATATATTTAAAATGTAGGCTTGTTTTTCTTGTGAAAGTATTGGGACTAATAAATGTGAAAGTTCTACAACTACATTCATGTTAAGTTGCATCATGCCAAGCTGATCGATTAAAGAAGACTGACTAAAATCGCCCCACACACCATAACCAGCATTATTAACTAAAAAGCCTACTGGATAGTTATTCATTTTAATCCAATCAGTTACTTTTAGCGATGCACCATTTGTTGAAAGATCAATAGATAAAACAGGAGCATCAATACCGTATTTAATTTGAAGATCATCAGATAGTGCTTTTAATTCCTCGTCACTTCTTGCAACAAGCAATAGTGGATAACCCTGTTTCGCTAATTCATAAGCAATAGATTTTCCAATTCCTTTGCTGGCACCAGTTATTAAGGCATACGGTTTAGTTTTTTCGCTCATTTTATTAATTTAATGATCAAATATAAAGATTAATTGTAAACCGTTGGGCTTGCAACGTGCATAATGGTTATCCTCTGCCCTATCTTCTGGTACTGACTTATTGCACTCCGAATGCTTTAAGCAGGCAAGTTGTACCCCTAAACTAATTATCCAATACTAATTACTTATTTTATACTACCCTCTTTTGTCTTTTTAAAGGAGGGTGTAAAATGAATTTTAGGCTATCATGTAATTTTCAACATAAATAGAAATTCACAGAATATTATGGATTTACTTTCTGAATTTGAAAGCAGATAAAAAAACTACAATGCAAGCCTTTTTTTATTTTATTGATCACGGATTTGAAGTAGAAGGAGAAAATTATTTAGTATTTACAGAATGCCACTTGGATCATGCGAATAATTATCATTGTAAACAAACTTGTATTCAATTGACAAATCTTTAAAGTATCTACAAATAAAAATCAATTATTGATGCTTGCAGAAAAAGTTTTAAAAGAAGTGGCGTAATTATAAATTAAAAAAAGTTAGTGGTAGAAAACTATTAACTTTTTCTGCAGACGTGTTTTTCAATTAATTTTTTTAACAACATCATCACTAAAGCTAGAGTACAGAATGCAAACATCACCCATGGCGTGCTCTGAACACCATAGTTATTAATAAAAAGTCCGCCAATTGCCGTACCAAAAGAAATACCCAGATTCCCAAAAGAGATGGCAAGACTATTAGCAAATTCAGGTGCTTCTGGTGCAGTCTCTATCATATAAGCCTGTGCAGTCAGAAAGCAGGGAGTTTGCAAGAATCCCCATACTGCAATTAGAAGCACTGTAGAAAAAGACATTGTTCCGGAGTAATAAATCGGAATGCAGATCATCAACAATCCGATTAGAAAAGCCGCTGTAGTTTTTGTAATATCTTTGGTTAATAGTTTTCCTGCAAGAAAGTTTCCAAGAACACCAGTAGATCCGAAAAGCAACAACATTAAACCAATTGTCTTGGGATTCATATGATTAACCTTGCTAAGGTAATCTGCAAAATAACTATAGCTTGAAAAGAGTCCCCCAATCATAAGAAATGAAAAGAAAGCGCTGACCAAAAATGTGGGTTTTGTCAATATTTTTAACTGGCTCCCATAGGATTTTTTCTCTTTTATGGGCATCGAAGGCAAAAGTATAATAATCGCTACGAGCACAACTAAACTAATGGATGCCTGAACCATAAATGATAATTGCCAATTGTCAAATAGCCCTGCAATATAGGTTGCAAAGGGAACCGTTGTAATTGTTGCGATACCTATACCTGCCATAACAATGGCCATCATTTGGTGCGCCACTTTTTTGTCTGCAGAACTAGTGGCTGCCGCAACAGCATTTGATACTAACACTGGATGCAAAAAGGCTGGTAAGATCCTCACAACCAATAATAACCAAAAAGGTGGAGCAAAGGAAGATACAATACCGGTAAGTAAAAAGATCAGCATTGTCACAGCCATTAATGTTTTCCGATTAATTCCAGACGTGAACATCGTCATAAATGGACCTGCAATAGCCACTGTTATGGCATAAGCACTTAGTAACAAGCCGGCTGTACTAATATTAATATGATAGTATGAGGCTATTTGGGGTAGAATGCCAATTACTCCAAATTCAGTCGTAATCATCCCAATAAGGCTCAAGGAACCTATGTAAGCTATTTTTTTCTTAAACATAAAGTTGTAGTATTTCATGGAATGGTTATTCCATTTTTATAAATCACGATTTTACGGCATCCCATGCTGCCTGAATATAATTGTCTATGGTTGTTTCCTGTAGATATATGTATTTACTATGGTGTAATTTGACAAGTGACACCAAAGATCCACTCGTAAACCCAATCCATTCTTTGATATCTCCTTCCTTTATTAATTGCTGTTTTTGCCCATCCAGATAGACTTGATCTAATTCTCTCACATATAGTCCACCTTTATGTTTTGCAGCTGGATCTATAGTTGGCGAATAATAAAATTGCTCTAAAAACAAAAAATCCATGGGTTCCTGAATAAAATAATCAACCATTTTCCTCCATAGATGGATAAAACGTTGTTTAACAGAAAGTGTGATATCGTAACCATCAATGATGATCTCAGATTCTTTTACTTTAAGATGGAAGTAAAGTTCGTTTATCAATACCTCTTTAGTAGAAAAATAATTATAAATCGTTCCCATTCCTGTATCTGCTTCTTTAGCAATTTCAGACATTGGGGTATTGTCTATTCCTTTCGATACGATGAGTTTTAAAGTGGCAGCTAGTATTTTTTCTTTTTTTGTCATAACAATATAATAATGTGACAAAGATATATAATTGGAATGAATATTCCAATTATATATCTTTACATGTATATGCTGTTGAGTCTACGATTTGTCGTTTTACTCATGGAGAATAATATTGTTGCTAATAGTAAGATTATAAAACCGGAGAGTTCAAAAGAAAACTTAGCATATAAATCAATTTAGATTACATTATCTCGTAAAGCTCTTTTTAGCATAAATAATACTTCCGGTTTTAACCGCAAAGGAAGGAAAT